>NZ_CP168501.1:0-4800000 GCF_059491305.1 Massilia sp. Masssp94 | reverse complement strand
GTTCGCCCGTCATGCCGAGCTGGGCAGTGAAATGCTTGAAATCGTTCTTCACCGCGAGCGTGGCGGACGTGAAGATCCAGCTGCGCGGCGTGCCGGCGCGCTGGCCGGCGAAGATCGGCGCGATCGACAGCGGCGTCTTGTGCAATTGCAGCGACGAGGAAAACGCCTCGACCCACAGCACGGCATCGTCGCCCGCATGGTGCGCCCCGTCGACTTCCTTCCCCTTCTTCGGCTCGGATTTCCACGCCTTGTACTGTTCCAGCAGCTCGACGGCGCGCACGCGGCACTGCTCGATCGTCTCGGCGCGCTCGGCCTGTGCTTCCAGCACGTCGATCAGGCCTTCCAGTTCTTCCTTCAGCTTTTCCAGCGCCGGGAAGAATTCCGAGCTGGGCGGGATCTGCGGCAGGGACAAGCGCGTGCCGCCTTCCGGGAACGTCAGGCGCAGGTCGCGCGCGGCCTTCTCGACGACGGTCACGACCTTCGCCCAGTCCACGCCGCCGCGCGCGTGCGCGAGGCCTTCGGCCAGCACGTCGCGGCACAGTTCCAGCACCTGGCCCGTCGACACGGTCGTGCCGAAGAACAGCGTGGCCACTTCCGGCAACTGGTGCGCCTCGTCGAAGATGATCGTGTTGGCGGACGGCAGCAGTTCGGCCATGCCGCCTTCCTTCAGCGCCACGTCGGCGAAGAACAGGTGGTGGTTGACGACGACGACGTCGGCCTGCTGCGCTTCGCGGCGCGCCTTCATCACGAAACAGTCCTGGTAGTACTGGCACTCCTGGCCCACGCAGTTTTCGCGCGTGGACGTCACGAGGTTCCACACGGACGCCGTTTCCGGGACCTTCGTCAACTCGGCCTTGTCGCCCGACTGGCTCATCTTGATGAAACGCGAGATCTCGCGCAGATGGCCGACATCGTCGCGCGACGTCAGGCGGCCGTTCGACAGCGTGCGTTCCAGATGGTAGTGGCAAAGGTAGTTCGAACGGCCCTTCAGCAGCGCCACCGAGACGGGGGCGCGCAATGCCGCGCGCACGGTCGGGATGTCGCGCGAAAACAGCTGGTCCTGCAGGTTCTTGGTGCCGGTCGAGATGATCGTCTTGCCGCCCCACAGCAGCGCGGGAACGAGGTAGGCGAACGTCTTGCCCGTGCCCGTGCCGGCCTCGGCGATCAGCGTGCCCTGCTCGCTGATCGCGTGCGCGATCGCCTTCGCCATCTCGGTCTGCGACTGGCGCGGCTTGAACGTGCCGACCGCGGGCGCGAGCGGGCCACCGGCGCCGAAGATGCGGTCGACTTCGGCGTCGTACTTGCCGGCAGGTTCGGAAGGCGCGGGCGCGGCGTCGAGGTCGGCGTCGAGGTCGGACTCGGACAAGGGGAGGCGATCGGTCAAAATGAGACTGCTTAAAAAACGTGGGCTTATGCCGGAACGTCCGGCACCAACTGCATTTTCAGCAGTGTGATGTGGTCCTTCAACTGCAGCTTGCGTTTCTTCAGACGTCGCAACTGCAACTGGTCGGCGTGACCGTCGCGGGTCAGCATGTCGATGACAGCGTCGAGGTCGCGATGTTCCACGTCGAGTTCAATGATACGGCGGTGGATCTCCTGGACGTCGATCATGTTAGGCATTTCCGAACAGTTAAGCGTAAAGGGGTGGGAAGACGCATGCCCGCTGGCTCGGGGCGGCGCTATTCATTGTTACGGCTTGCAACTCCAGTGCAAACCGGTGCATAGTTTAAACTACACCGCCGTTGCCGCCAACAAAGTCCGGCATGGCGGTATCGGAAAGCCACGTTTATGACCTCATACAAGTTAGAAGCGGGAACCGCGCAGCATATCGGTAACCGCCCCCAGCAGAACGACCGGGTCGCGCTCATGACGGGCGCCCGCGCGCCCGGTTACGTCCTGGCCGTGCTGTCCGACGGCATTGCCGGCGCGGCCGGCGCGGAACAGGTCCTGCACACCGCCAAACAGGTGTTCGACGAATTCAAGCCGGGCGACCGCCCGTCTGTCGAGCGCCTGCAGCAATTGTTGCGCGACATCGTGCAGGAAACCCATCTGGTCATCAACATGAATGTCGTCGCGACACAGGCCCATGCGCACGCCAGCTTCGTCGGCCTGGTCCTCACGCCGCATGGCGAGGCCGTCTGGGCCCACGTGGGCGATTCGCGCCTGTATTACTTTCACGACGGCAAGTGCCTGGCGCGCACGAGCGACGCGGCCTATGTCGAGCACCTCGTGTCGAGCGACCGCCTGCCGCCGGACGCCGCGAAGAACCACCGCAAGTCCAAGCTGTTGCTGAATGTGATGGGCAATAGCCGCAAGGAGCCGTTCATCACGTTCGGCCAGCGCCTCGATCTCGCGGCGAACGATGTTTTCCTGCTGTGCTCGGACGGCCTGTGGCATTTCTTCACGGATGCCGAACTGGGTGCCGTGACCGCGAAGTCGAGCCCCCGTCAGGCGTCGGAGATGCTGATCAACAAGGCCGGCGAGCGCTCGCAGGGCAAGGGCGGGAACTGCAGCATGGCCATCGTGAAGCTGGTCAAGCCTGTGCTCGATCGGCCGTAAGGCAACGTAACGCGAACGTCACGCGTGGGCGGAGGGCCGTCCACCCTACTTCTTGCCGTCCTCGGCCTCTTGCGCGGCCTTCGCCGCCTTCTCCGCCTTGCGCTGCGCAACCTTGCGCTGCCGTTCTTCCGACTGCGCTTTGCGTTCCTCGTAGTCGCGCACGTTCTGCGCGCGCTTGCCGGCGTTCGCCGCTTCCTGCTGCTTCTGCGCGCGCAGGCGGGCGTCGCGCTCGGCCATGCGCTCGGGCGCGACCGCCTTGCGCGGCGCCGGCGCCGGCGCCGGCGTCGGCTCCGCTGCGGGCTTCGGCGGTTCGGCCGCCATGCGCGCCTCCTGCTCCTTGAAGCGGCGTTCCGCTTCGGCCAGGTTGCGGTCGCGCTCCTCGACGACCGCCTGGCGCTTGAAGTGTTCGGCCTGCACCTCGATCGCGCGCTGGGCGGCGAGTGCGCTGCGGCGGCGTTCCTTCGCCTCGTCGAGGCAATTATTCACGAAAAACTTGTCGTAGCAGACGCGTTCCCGTTCCGCGAAGCGGGCCTCGATCGCGGCCCGCTCGCGCGCGACGGCGGCCAGTTGCTGGTCGGCCTGCGCGACGGACGTCACGGGCGGCGGCGGCACCTCGCGCGGCACCACGTCCTGGCTGGCGCACGCGGCCAGCAGCGCGGCGGACAGCGCCACGGCGAGCGTGCGCATGCGGATACGGGTGTCTGTGACGAAGTCTGCTTTCATTCGGTTCCTTTGATCGTTCAGGCCAGCGAGTCGGCCACGCCGCGCCGCTCGGCGAGCATGTATTCACGCGACTGCATCTCAATGATACGCGACACCGTGCGATGGAACTCGTTCGACATCGCACCCTCGGTGTACAGCAGCTCCGGCTCGACCTCGGCCGACATGATCAGCTTGACCTTGTGATCGTAGAACACGTCGATCAGCCACGTGAAGCGGCGCGCCTCCGACGACATCGCGGCCGACATGCGCGGCACGCCCGACAGGATCACGGTGTGGAACTGGCTGGAGAGTTCCAGGTAGTCGTTCTGCGAACGCGGGCCGCCGCACAAGGTGGCGAAATCGAACCAGATCACGCCGCCGGCACGCCGCAGCGCACGCAGCTCGCGCTGTTCGATGTGCACGCGCGGATCCTCGTCGGCCGTGTCGGCGACTTTCGCATACGTCTCGCGTAAGGCGTGGTCGGAGGCCGCGCCCAGCGGCGTGTAATAGGCCTGCACCTGTTCCAGCGCGCGGTGGCGGTAATCGATGCCGGCGTCGACGTTCATGACGTCCAGCTTGTCCTTGATCAGCGCGATCGTGGGCAGCATGCGGTCGCGGTGCAGGCCGTCCGGGTACAGCTTGTCCGGATCGTAGTTCGACGTCATCACGAACGACACGCCGTTGGCGAACAGCGCGGACAGCAGGTTGTACATGATCATCGCGTCGGCCACGTCGTTCACGTGGAATTCGTCGAAGCAGATCAGGCGGTATTTCTTCGAGATGCGCCTGGCGACCTCGATCAGCGGGTCTTCCACGCCTTTCAGCTCGTCGAGCTGGCGGTGCACGGCGCGCATGAATTCGTGGAAGTGCAGGCGCGTCTTGCGCACGACCGGCACCACCGAGTAGAAGCTGTCCATGAGGAAGGACTTGCCGCGGCCGACGCCGCCCCACATGTAGACGCCCTGCGGGACGTCGGGACGGTTGATCAGGCGCTTGAACGCGGACGAGCGCTGCGACTTGTACGCGACCCAGTCGTCGTACGCCTCCTGCAGGCGGTCGACGGCGCGCTGCTGCGCGGGATCGGACTTGAATCCGCGCTCGGTCAGCGCGTGCTGGTAGTACTCTTGGACGTTCATGAAAAGAGCCGCATAAAGATGGGGGTGGACAGCGATGCCGTCCACCCCCAATCGGGCCGGAGCCCGGTCATACAAGTATTAGAAGTTCAGCGAACGCTTGTCGACGGCGAGCGCGGCTTCCTTGGTCGCTTCGGACAGCGACGGGTGGGCGTGGCAGATGCGGGCGATGTCTTCCGACGACGCGCGGAATTCCATCGCGACGACGGCTTCCGAGATCAGCTCCGACGCGACCGGGCCCACGATGTGGACGCCCAGGATTTCGTCGGTCGTCGCGTCGGCCAGGAATTTCACCATGCCCGACGTGTCGCCCAGCGCGCGTGCACGGCCGTTGGCCATGAACGGGAACGTGCCGGCCTTGTACGCGACGCCTTCCTTCTTGAGCTGCTGCTCGGTCTTGCCGACCCACGCGATTTCCGGCGAGGTGTAGATGACCCACGGGATCGTGTTGAAGTTGACGTGACCGTGCTGGCCGGCGATGCGCTCGGCAACGGCAACACCCTCTTCTTCCGCCTTGTGCGCCAGCATCGGGCCGCGCACGACGTCGCCCACGGCCCAGATGCCCGGGACGTTGGTGCGACATTCGTCGTCGACGGCCACGAAGCCGCGCTCGTCCAGCTGCACGCCGACGGTCTCGATGCCGAGGCCGTTGGTGTTCGGCACGCGGCCGATCGAGATGATCAGGCGGTCGAACGTTTCGCTCTTCGCGGCGCCCGCTGCATCGGCGTAGTCCACGGTGACGCTGTTGTCGCCCTTGGTCACGCTGTTGATCTTCACGCCCAGCTGGATGTCCAGGCCCTGCTTGGTGAACAGCTTGTGCGCTTCCTTGGCGATCTGCTCGTCGACCGCGCCCAGGAACGTCGGCAGGCCTTCCAGCACGGTGACCTTGGCACCCAGGCGGCGCCACACGGAACCCATCTCCAGGCCGATCACGCCGGCGCCGATGACGCCCAGCCTGGCCGGGACGGCGTCGACGGTCAGCGCGCCGGTGTTCGACAGGATGACTTTCTCGTCGAACGCTGCGCCCGGCAGTTCGCGGGCGTTCGAGCCGGTCGCGATGATCACGTTCTTCGCGGTGATCGAATCGGTGGTCGGGCCCGACACGTTGATGGTGTAGCCTTCGCCTGCCTTGCCGGCGAACGTGCCGCGGCCGTGGAAGAAGGTGACCTTGTTCTTCTTGAACAGGTAGACGATGCCGTCGTTATTGGCCTTGACGACGCCCTCTTTGCGCTTGAGCATCTGGCCCAGGTTCAGCGAGAGACCGGCGACGTCGATGCCGTGCTCGGCGAACGCGTGGCCGGCGTGCTCGAAGTGTTCCGACGATTGCAGCAGTGCCTTCGACGGGATGCAGCCGACGTTGGTGCAGGTGCCGCCCAGTGCCGGGCCGCCCTTGGCGTTCTGCCATTCGTCGATGCAGGCGGTCTTGAAGCCCAGCTGCGCTGCGCGGATCGCGGCCACGTAGCCGCCAGGACCGCCGCCGATCACGACGACGTCGAATTGTTTTTCAGTGCTCATTAATCGATTCCTTGATGTCGCGGCATGGACGGCGCACCGCCCATGTCACGTTATTCTTCTGGGACGAAAATCCACAACAACAGGTAAATCACGATCCCGAACCCGAACGTGATGGTGAACAGCGCGAACACGAGCCGCCATACCCACGCATCCACGCCCGACACTTGCGCCAGGCCGCCGCAGACACCGCCCAGCCAGCGGTCGGTGCGCGAGCGGCGCAAGGTGTTCAGCTCGGACGCGAACGAACCGTCGGCATTCGCGCTCTTGTTCAGGTTCACGGTCGACGAGGCGCCGGACAATACCTTCGCCTTCGCCTGTTCGAATTCGGCGTCGGTCAATGCGCCGGCCTGGTGCAGTTCGTGCAAACGCTTGATTTCATCGGAGATCATGATCATTCCCTTCCATCAGACACACGCACGGGCGCACCAGGCGGGCGCGCCCCCGTTCGTGAATTACAGGTCGAGCAGCAGGCGGGCCGGATCTTCCAGCGCGTCCTTCATCGCGACCAGGCCCAGGACGGCTTCGCGGCCGTCGATGATGCGGTGGTCGTACGACATCGCCAGGTAGTTCATCGGGCGGATGACGATCTGGCCATTCTCGACGACGGCGCGGTCCTTGGTCGCGTGCACGCCCAGGATCGCCGACTGCGGCGGGTTGATGATCGGGGTCGACAGCATCGAACCGAAGGTGCCGCCGTTCGAGATCGAGAACGTACCGCCGGTCAGGTCTTCCAGCGTCAGCTTGCCGTCCTTGGCTTTCTGGCCGAATTCGCCGATCTTCTTCTCGATCTCGGCGATCGACATCTGGTCGGCGTTGCGCAGGATCGGGACGACCAGGCCGCGCGGCGAACCGACGGCGATACCGATGTCGAAGTAGCCGTGGTAGATGATGTCGTTACCGTCGACCGACGCGTTCAGGATCGGGTACTTCTTCAGCGCGGCGACGGCGGCCTTGACGAAGAAGGACATGAAGCCCAGCTTGACGCCGTGCTCTTTCTCGAACTTGTCCTTGTACTTGGCGCGCATTTCCATGACCGGTGCCATGTTGACTTCGTTGAACGTCGTCAGGATGGCGTTGGTCGACTGCGACTGCAGCAGGCGCTCGGCGATACGGGCGCGCAGGCGGCTCATCGGCACGCGCTCTTCCGGACGGTCGCCCAGGTTCGCGACCGGGGTTGCGACTTGCGGCAGGGCTGCCTTCGGTGCTTGCTGCTGCAGCGGTGCCGGTGCGGCGACGGCAGGCTTGTTGGCGACGGCGGCCAGGGCATCGCCCTTGGTCACGCGGCCGTCACGGCCGGTGCCGGTGGCGTCGGCGGCGGTCAGGTTGTTATCGGCCAGGATCTTGGCGGCGGCCGGCATGGCGACGTCGCCTTTCGAGCCGGTGGCGGCAGCGGCGGCAGCCGGTGCGGCAGCGGCTTCGGCAGCGGCAGCCGGCGCAGTGGTCACCTGCAGCGGGCTCACGCCGGCCGAGGCTTCGGTGTCGATGATGGCGATGACTTCACCCGAGACGACGGTACCGCCGTCGTTCTTGATGATTTGCACGATCACGCCGGCAGCCGGTGCCGGCAGTTCCAGGACCACCTTGTCGGTCTCGATGTCGATCAGGTTCTCGTCGCGCGAAACGGCTTCGCCGACTTTCTTGTGCCACGACAGCAGGGTCGCTTCGGCGACCGATTCCGACAATTGGGGGACCTTGACTTCGATTTGTGCCATTTAGAAAACTCCGTTTTTGTATTCTGTGCAAAAAACCCCGCGCCACGGGCGCGGGGTCAATGATCGCTGCTTATTTGGTCAGGACAAAACCCTTCAACTTCGAGAACGCGGTGTCCAGCAGTTCCTTCTGCTGCGCCACGTGCTTGTCGGTGTAGCCGACAGCCGGCGACGCGGAAGCCGGACGGCCGGCGTATGCCAGGCGCTGGCCTGCTTCCATGCTTTCGAACACGTTGTGCTGGATCTGGAACCACGGGCCCTGGTTCTGCGGCTCGTCCTGCGTCCACACCACTTCGGTAGCGTTCGGGAACTTCTTCAGTTCAGCCTGGAACGCCTTGTGCGGGAACGGGTACAGCTGCTCGACGCGGAGGATGGCCGTGTCCGTCGTGCCGCGGGTCTTGCGTGCATTGACCAGGTCGTAGTACACCTTGCCCGAGCAGACGATCACGCGCTTGACCTTGTTGGCGTCGATCTTGTCGTCCAGTTCGCCGATGACGGTCTGGAAGCCGCCCTTGGCCAGGTCGGTCAGCGGCGAGCCGGCGTCCTTGTTACGCAGCAGCGACTTCGGCGTGAAGATGACGAGCGGCTTGCGGAACTGGCGCACCATCTGGCGGCGCAGCAGGTGGAAGATCTGCGCGGCCGTGGTCGGCTGCACGACTTGCATGTTGTGGTCGGCGGACAGTTGCAGGAAGCGCTCGATACGGGCCGACGAGTGCTCCGGACCCTGGCCTTCGTAGCCGTGCGGCAGCATCATGACGAGACCCGACGCGCGGCCCCACTTCACTTCGCCCGACGCGATGAACTGGTCGATTACGACCTGCGCACCGTTCACGAAGTCGCCGAACTGGCCTTCCCAGATCGTCAGCGTGTTCGGCTCGGCGGTCGAATAGCCGTATTCGAAGCCCAGCACCGCTTCTTCCGACAGCACGGAGTCGATGACGGTGAAGTTGGCCTGGTTGTCCGACACGTTCGCCAGCGGCAGGTAGATGCCCTGGTCCCAGCGCTCGCGGTTCTGGTCGTGCAGCACGGCGTGACGGTGCACGAAGGTGCCGCGGCCGGCGTCCTGACCCGACAGGCGGACGGCGTAACCCGAGGCCAGCAGCGACGCGTAGGCCAGGTGTTCGCCCATGCCCCAGTCGAGGTTCAGCTCGCCCTGGCCCATCTTGGAGCGGTCGGCCAGCACTTTCTCGACGAGCGAGTGCAGCTTGAAGTTTTCCGGCACGGTCGTGATGCGCTGGGCCAGGCGTTTCAGCTCGGTCAGCGGCACGGCGGTGTCGGCGGCGTCCGTCCACTTCTTGTTCAGGAACGGCGCCCAGTCGACGGCGTACTTGTTCTTGAAGTCGGTCAGGACCGGGTCGACGGTGTGCTTGCCGGCGTCCATCGCGTTGCGGTACGCGGCCACGAGCTGGTCGCCGCCGTCGGCGGCGATGGTGCCCTGCGCGGCCAGCTTGTCCGCGTACAGCTTGCGGGTGCCCGGGTGCTTGGCGATCTTCTTGTACATCAGCGGCTGGGTGAGAGCCGGCGTGTCCTGCTCGTTGTGGCCCAGCTTGCGGTAGCAGATCACGTCGACGACGATGTCTTTATGGAACTCGGTGCGGTAGTCCATCGCCAGCTGCGAGGCCAGCACGACGGCTTCCGGATCGTCCGCGTTCACGTGCAGCACCGGCGCCTCGATCATCTTGACGACGTCGGTGCAGTACAGTGTCGAGCGCGCGTCGCGCGGGTCGGACGTGGTGAAGCCGATCTGGTTGTTGATGACGATGTGGACCGTGCCGCCCGTGCCGTAGCCGCGGGTCTGCGCCAGGTTCAGCGTTTCCATCACGACGCCCTGGCCCGCGAACGCGGCGTCGCCGTGCACGAGGATCGGCAGGACTTCCTTGCCGAGGCGGTCGCCGCGGCGCTCCATGCGTGCCTTGACGGAACCTTCCACGACCGGGTTGACGATTTCCAGGTGCGACGGGTTGAACGCCAGCGACAGGTGGACCGGGCCGCCCGGGGTCGAGATGTCGCTCGAGAAGCCCTGGTGGTATTTGACGTCGCCGGCCGGCAGGTCGTCGGCGTGCTTGCCTTCGAATTCCTCGAACAGGTCGGACGGGGCCTTGCCCAGCGTGTTGACCAGCACGTTCAGGCGGCCGCGGTGGGCCATGCCGATGACGATTTCCTGCACGCCGTGCTCGCCGGCGCGGCGGATCACTTCGTCCATCGAGGCGATGAACGATTCGCCGCCTTCCAGCGAGAAGCGCTTGGCGCCGACGTACTTGGTGTGGAGGTAGCGCTCCAGGCCTTCGGCCGCGGTCAGGCGCTCGAGGATGTGTTTTTTCTTTTCAGCGGTGAAGGTCGGGGTCGAACGGATCGACTCGAGCTTCTCCTGCAGCCAGCGCTTCTCGGTCGGATCGCTGACGTACATGAATTCTGCGCCGATGGAACGGCAGTAGGTGTCGCGCAACATGTTCAGCAGGTCGCGCAGCGATGCGTCTTCCTGGCCGAAATAGGTGTTGCTGATGTTGAACTTGGTGTCCAGGTCGGCTTCGGTGAAGCCGTAGAAGGCCGGATCCAGTTCCGGGATCGGCGGACGTTCCTGGCGCTGCAGCGGGTCCAGGTTGGCCCAGCGCGAGCCGAGGTAGCGGTAAGCGGCGATCAACTGGGTCACGGCGACGCGCTTGCGGCCGAGTTCAGCGTCCGGCGATGCGGTCACGGTGCGGATCGGGCCCTGCTTGGCGCGTTCGGCGAACGAAGCGATCACGGACGAGTGATCCACGTCCGGCTTGGCGGTACCGTCGACGGCGGGCATGTGCTGCATCGCGTCGAAATAGGCGCGCCAGTTGTCCGGCACGGAGCCCGGATTGTTCAGGTACGCTTCGTACAACTCTTCCACGTACGGCGCATTACCGCCGAACAGGTACGAGTTGGCGTTATATTGTTGCATCATTCTTGCTCACCTTTCTTCGCGTTTCGCGATTTTAGGGCGGGTTAATCTAACCTTCCGCGACACGGCCTGACCGGTTAGCGGATCGCACTTACTTCATATCAAGTTGTGGGGGAAGGACTCTAAAGGCAAATCAATGCAACCGACCTGCCCATTGGCGCACGACATTGTAACGCAAGGATTCGGCCGCCGCTGACCCTGCAACGACATTTTATTCATTCCGATATTACTTTTTTTCACCTTGTCAACTAAATCATGAACCAGCGGTTGACCATCTAAATGATAATCGTTATCATTTGCGCATGCTCCCGACCGGCTCCACATCCCCCACCTCCACCGCGCTGCCCGCCGCGCGGCGTGCCACATTCCTGCGCCAGTTGCATCAATGGCACTGGATCAGTTCCGCCCTGTGCCTGATGGCCATGCTGCTGTTCGCCATCACGGGTTTTACCCTGAACCACGCGTCCCAGATCGAAGCGAAGCCGGCCGTCACGCGCCAGAAGGCCACCCTGCCCCCGGCGCTGCGCACGCAGATCGAGGAATTCGCCGCCGGCCATGCCGACGCCAACGTCCCCCTGCCCGCCCCCCTGGCGGACTGGGCCGAGCAGACGTTCCCCGTGCAGGTGCGCGGCGTGCGCGCCGAATGGAGCGAGGAAGACGCCTACGTCGCCCTGCCCCGCCCCGGCGGCGACGCGTGGCTGCGCATCGGCGCGGACGGCAATGCCGAATACGAATCGACCGACCGCGGCTGGATCTCGTGGCTGAACGACATGCACAAGGGCCGCAACGCCGGTCCCGTGTGGGGCTGGTTCATCGACATCTTCGCCATCGCCTGCGTCGTGTTCTGCGTCACCGGTTTCCTGATCCTGAAATACCACGCGGCCAACCGGCCGTCGACATGGCCCGTGATCGGCCTCGGCATCGTGCTGCCGATCGTGCTGGCCCTGCTGTTCGTTCATTAATCCATCCATCGAAAGCCGACATGAAACTGTCCCACTCGCTCGCCCTGACCCTGCCGCTCGCCTCGAGCTGGGCGATGGCCGCCGACCTCACCGTCAAGTTCGAACTGCCGCAGCTGAACGTGGCGGAGTACCACAAGCCCTACGTCGCGATCTGGATCGAGCGCGCGGACCAGAGCGTCGCCAACACGCTGGCGGTGCTGTACGACGTCAAGAAGCGCGACAACGCGGGCACCAAGTGGGTCAAGGACCTGCGCACGTGGTGGCGCAAGGCCGGCCGCGACGTCACGCTGCCGATGGACGGCGTGAGCGGCGCGACGCGCACGGCGGGCGTGCAGACATTGACCATCCCGGCCGCCCGCGCCGGCCTGGACAAGCTGCCTGCCGGCGACTACAAGCTCGTCGTCGAAGCGGCGCGCGAAGCGGGCGGCCGCGAACTCGTGCGCGTGCCGTTCCACTGGGAGCCGAAATCGAACGTGGCCGCCGCCTTCGCCGGCAAGGAAGAACTGGGCGCCGTGTCGCTCAGCATCAAGTAAGGAGTCCAGCATGCACATCAAGCAGATCGCCATCGCCCTCGCCCTGGCCGGCATCGCCTGCGTCGCGCAGGCGCACCGTCCGTGGATGATCCCGAACACGAGCCTCATCGAATCCGACCGCGGCGAAGCGTGGGCGACCATCGACGCCGCCATCTCGGAAGGCCTGTTCGAGACGGACTTCATGCCGCAGAAGCTGGACGGCCTCACGGTCACCGACCCGGACGGCAACACGGCCCCGGCGCCGGCCGCGACGCTCGGCAAGCACCGCTCCACCGTCGACATCCGGTTGCCGAAGGACGGCACCTACCGCGTCACCCTGGCCGCCGTGAACGTGATGGGCGCCTATAAACTGAACGGCGAGACGAAGCGCTTCCGCGCCACCGAGCAGACCGTCAAGGATGAAATCCCGGCCGGCGCCACGGACGTGCGCAGCATGACGATGGTGCAGCGCCAGGACACGTTCGTCACGCTGAACAAGCCGACGGCGGCCGCGCTGAAGCCGACGGGTTCGGGCCTGGAACTGGTCGCGCTGACGAATCCGACCGAACTGCGCGCCGGCGAAACAGCGAAGTTCCGCTTCCAGCTGGACGGCAAGCCGCTCGCGAATTTCCCGTTCAGCCTGATCCCGGGCGGCGTGAAATACCGCGGCACGCTGAACGAAGTGCGCCTGACGACGGACGCGAACGGCGACGCCAGTTTTACCCTGCCCGCGCCGAACATGTACTGGCTGAGCGCCGCGTATCCGGCCAACGCGCCGCGCGGCCTGGACGGCCCGGCGAAGCGCTACAGCTACTCGGCCACCTTCGAGATCCTGCCGGAGTGACCTTGACCGAACGCGCCGTCCTCATTCCGCTCGACCTCGCCCCGGCCGTGCCGCCGCCGGGCAGCCGGATCCACACGTTCGAAGGCGCGAGCATGGGGACGACGTGGACGGTCAGCGTCGCCGCCGGCCGCATCGACGATCCGCGCCCGGCGCTGCAGGCCGAACTGGATGCGATCGTCGCCCAGATGAGCCATTGGGAGCCCGACTCGCTGCTGTCGCGCTACAACCGCGCGCCGGCCGGCACGTGGGTCGACCTGCCCGCGCAATTCTTCGACGTGATCGACTACGCGCTGTGGGCGCACATGGCCAGCGGCGGCGCATACGATCCGGCTGCGGGCGCCCTCGTCGACCTGTGGGGCTTCGGCGCCGCGCGGCGCTACGATCACACGGGGTTCTATGCGCCGGTCGACGCCGCCATCGGGCAAACGCTGGATCAACGCGCCGCGGCGCGCCTGTCGTTCGACCGCGACGGGCGCCGGCTGCTGCAGCCGGGCGGTCTCCGGCTCGACCTGTCCTCCATCGCGAAGGGTCATGCCGTCGACCGCCTCGCGCAATGCCTCGAGCGGCGGGGGCTCCACCACTACCTCGTCGAGGTGGGCGGCGAATTGCGCGGCGCGGGCGTGAAGCCGGACGGGCATCCGTGGTGGGTGGAGATCGAAGGCGTTCCCGATAGCGCCACGCCGCAGGCCGTCGTCGCGCTGCACGGCTTGTCCATCGCGACGTCCGGCGACTACCGCCAGTATTTCGAACACGGCGCGCGCCGCGTGTCGCACACGCTGGACCCGCGCACGGGCCGGCCCGTCGCCAACGACGTCGCTTCCGTGACCGTGCTGGCGCCCACGTGCATGGAAGCCGACGCGCTGTCGACCGTCCTCGCCGTACTCGGTCCGGACGACGGCGTCGCGTTCGCCGAGGCGCGCGCGCTGGCGGCTCGGGTCCTCGTGCGGCGCGCTGGCACGCTGGACGAAATCGTGACCCCGGCCTGGAAGGCGCTGCTGCAATGACGGCGGAACCGCTGCGCCTCGCCGGCGCGCTGGCCCTGTCCCTGGGCTGGCTCGGGCTGTCGTACCGCATGTGGCGCACCCACCGCAACAGTGCCGCCATGGACGTCAAGGGCGCGGACTGGCTCGTCGTCCACGCCAGCCAGACCGGCAGCGCGGAAATGCTCGCGAGACGCAGCGCGGAACTGCTGGCGACGGGCGGCCTGGCCGCGCGCGCCGTCTGCATCTCCGCGCTCGACCGCGACCGCCTCGCCTCCGCCACGCGCGTGCTGTTCATCGCCAGCACGTACGGCGAAGGCGACGCGCCCGACACGGCCGCGCCGTTCGCGGGCCGGTTGATGGCGGCCGGTCTCGACCTGTCCCACCTGCACTACGCCGTGCTCGCGCTGGGCGACAGGAATTACGCGAATTACTGCGGCTTCGGCCGCGCGCTGGACGCCTGGCTCGCGCAACAGGGCGCGACGCGCCTGTTCGACCGCATCGACGTCGACCGCGGCGATGCCAAAGCGCTGGCGGAATGGCAGCACCACGTGGGCCGCCTGGCCGGCACGGACGACGCCCCGGACTGGGACGCGCCCGCGTACGGCAACTGGCGCATCGTCGCGCGCACGCTGGAAAATCCCGGCAGCGCGGGCGCACCGTTGTACCGCGTCGCGCTCGAACCCGTCGGCGGCGCGCTGCCGGCGTGGGAAGCGGGCGACCTCGCCCAGGTCAGCCCGCCGGCGGATCCCGAGCACCCGCGCGAATACTCGATCGCATCGCTGCCGATGGAGGGCCGGCTCGAACTGCTCGTGCGCCTGCAGCGGCGCGACGATGGAAGTGCCGGTGCGGCGTCCGGCTGGTTATGTGGGCAGGCAGACGTCGTGCGCCTGCGCCTGCGCGCGCACGAGCGCTTCCGTCTCGGCGCGAACATGGGACGGCCCCTGATCGCCATCGGCAACGGCAGCGGCCTGGCCGGCCTGCGCGGCCTGCTCAAGGCGCGCATCGCCGCGGGCCGGACCGATAACTGGCTGCTGTTCGGCGAGCGCAACCAGATCCACGATTTCCTGCTGCGCGCCGAACTGCAGGCATGGCGCGAGGACGGCGACCTGGCGTACCTGGACCTCGCGTTCTCGCGCGACCAGGCCGAGCGCCGCTACGTGCAGGACGTGCTGCGCGACCGCGCCGACCGGCTGCGCGAGTGGGTCGAGCGCGGCGCCGCGATCTATGTCTGCGGCAGCCTGCAAGGCATGGCCGGCGGCGTGCACGAGGCGCTGCAAGGCATCCTCGGCGCGCAAGCGCTCGACGGGCTGACAAACGAAGGCCGCTACCGCCGCGACGTTTATTGACCGCCTGCCGCCACGGTCGTCGCGTCGATCTCGGATCCCCACGGATCGCGCAGCGCGACCGGCTTGCCGTCCGCGCCAAAATCCATGATCACGTCCTTGTCGCCCGCATAGCGCGGCCACGCGGGCAGCTTGCGGCCGTTCGGGTCGCCCTTCTTCGCGAAGTTCACGAGGTAGGCGCTCATCGCGCGGCCCATCGCCACGTCCTTCTTCGTGACGGCGTCGCCGTACTTGACGTCGACCGTGTCGAAGAAATACGGGATGTCGCTCGCGTGCTGCGCGCCCGTCTTGCCGATGCTGTCGGCCACGTACGAGAAGCGGTATGCGTACACGGGCACACCCTGCGCGGCGAGGCGGCCCGCGAGGCTGCGCGCGCCCGCGACCATGAAGCCAGTCTTGCCGCCGATGTCGGCACTCGTCGCGCCGATCATCACGGGGACTTTCGCAAAGCGGCCGGACGCGAACGCGGCGCCCGACTCGACGGCCACCTTGCCGTCCGCGAACGGCCCCGCATACGTGGCCGGATTCTGCGGCGCACGGTTGGCCAGGTTCATGCCGTCGACGATTTGCTCGGCCGGCAGCGCGCGCAGTTTATCCAGCGCCTGCGGATCGTCCGCCGCGATGCCCTTGGCCGTCGCGAAATTCACGCCGATCTGCTCGACGGCAGCCAGCCCCGGATCGGCCGACTTGCCGTCGCCGCCGGACAGCACGACCGCCTTCGCGAACAGGCCCTGCGTCTGCGGTGATGTCAGCAACGCGTTGACGGACATGCCGCCGGCCGATTCGCCGATGATCGTCACGTTGGATGCATCGCCGCCGAACGCCGCCACGTTGCGCTTGACCCACTGCAACGCGGCCAGCTGGTCCATGTACCCGTAATTCCCGAGCGGTTCGTCCTTTGCATGCTGCGTCAACTGGGGATGGGCGAAGAAGCCGAAACGGCCGAGGCGATAGTTGAAGCTGACCAGCACGACGCCCTGCTTCGCCAGCGCGGCACCGGAATACGTCGGCGGCGACGACCCGCCGTTGACGAAGCCCCCGCCATAGATCCACACGATCACCGGCAGCTTCGCGGACGCTTTCGCCTTCGCGGGACGCCACACGTTCACGTACAGGCAATCCTCGGCCGGCGGCGTGCCGAGCGGCGCGGCGTCGCTGGGGAATGGGAGCTGCATGCAGTCATGGCCGTATTCCGTCGCCGCGCGCACGCCGGACCACGCAGCCGCCGGCTGCGGCGCGCGCCAGCGCAGGTCGCCGACCGGCGGCGCCGCAAACGGGATGCCCTTCCAGCTGGCCACGCCCTTGTCGACGGCGCCCTGGACCTTGCCGGTGTCCGTCGTCACGACGGGACCGCTGGCGGCGTGCGCGGCGGAGGCGATGGTAGTTAGCGCTAACACGAGCAGGGATGGCAGGGTCGGGCGTGGCATGGTGTCTCCTTGTTGTGGGTATGGAATGCATCCCGATGCTAATGACCATATGGCAACCCGTCAATGGAAACCTCGCCTTGTGCGGTAAGTACGGCGCAACAAATAATCGAATTCGTCAAAATTCTCTCGCATTCTCATGTGAAAAATGATTAAATCACCAAATGGATTTCCACATGGAAATATTATGAACATCATGACGCCACCACGAGAAGCCATGCATATGATCGCCCCTGCCCCGGTCACCTCCCGGGATGACCTTGCCCACGCCGCGCTGGATGCCATCAACCGCGCCCAGGCCGTGATCGAATTCGGTCTCGACGGCCGCATCCTGCACGCCAACCAGAACTTCCTCGACGCGCTCGGCTACGAGCTGCACGAAGTCGTCGGGCAGCCGCATGCGATGTTCTGCGAACCGGAGTACGTGCGCTCGCAGGCTTACCGCGACTTCTGGAAGCACTTGGCCGCGGGCGAATACCACGCGGGCGAGTTCAAGCGCGTGACCCGCGACGGCAGCCCGGTGTGGATCCACGCCACGTACAATCCGGTCCTCGATGCGGACGGCAAACCCGCGAAGGTCGTCAAGTTCGCCACCGACATCACGGCGGCCAAGCTGCGCAACATCGACTTCGAGGGCAAGATGGCCGCGATCGACCGCACCCAGGCCGTCATCGAATTCGATTTGCAGGGCAATGTGCTGCACGCGAACGACAACTTCCTCGCCGTGACGGGTTATACGCTCGACGAGGTGCGCGGGCGCCACCACCGCATGTTCTGCCTGCCGGAGCACGCGCGCTCGGCCGGGTACCTCGCGTTCTGGGAACGGCTCGGGCGCGGCCAGGCCGACAGCGGCGAGTACCGCCGCGTGACGAAGGACGGCCGGACCGTGTGGATCCTCGCCGCGTACAACCCGGTCTTCGACGCCGACGGCAAGCCGGTCAAGATCGTCAAGTTCGCCACCGACATCACGGCGCGCAAGGCGCTCGCCGCCGAGAGCCGCGGCAAGCTGGACGCCATCGGCCGCTCGCAGGCCGTGATCGAGTTCGACCTGCACGGCAACGTGCTGGCCGCGAACGACAACTTCCTGCGCACGATGGGCTATCTCGCGGACGAAGTGGTCGGCCGCCATCACAGCATGTTCTGCGACGAGGCGCTCATCCAGAGCGCCGGATACCGCAACTTCTGGTCCGACCTGGCGCGCGGCCAGTTCCAGTCCGGCCGCTTCCGCCGCCGCGGCAAGCACGGCGCCGACATCTGGATCCAGGCCACGTACAACCCGATCCTCGACGCCGACGGCAAGCCCTATAAAGTCATCAAGTTCGCGATGGACGTGACGGAACAGGTGCACCGCGAAGAGCAGCTCGGCGCCAAGATCAAGGCGATGTCCGCGGTGCTGGCCGAGCTGTCGCAATCGATCGCCTCCATCGCCCAGGGTTCGCAGCAGTCGGCCGGCCTGGCGGTGCAGACGCGCGACCAGGCCGCCGAAGGCAGCACCCTGCTGGCGCGCTCGAAGGATGCGATCCTCGCGATCCAGAAATCCTCCGACGACGTGCACGAGATCATCGACACGATCAGCGACATCGCCAGCCAGACGCACCTCCTCGCGTTCAACGCGGCGATCGAGGCGGCGCGCGCGGGCGAGCACGGCACCGGCTTTTCCGTCGTCGCCAACGAGGTGCGCAAGCTGGCCGAGAAATCCGCGCTGGCGGCGCGCGAGATCGCGAAGCTGATCAACGGGACGGCCACCCGCGTGGGCGAAGGCACGCGCCTCGCCGGCGACGTGGAAGACGCGTTCGGCCGCATCGTGCGCTCGGTCGCGGCGACGAGCGAATCGATCGCCCGCATCCATGCCTCGACGAGCGCGCAGGCCAACGCGACGCGCGACGCGTCCGCGCTGCTGGCCGAGCTGGAACGCGTCGCGACGGAGCACTGACATGCGCCTCGCAGAAGTGCGCATCGACGCCGTGGATGTCGGCATCGCGGCGGACGCCGTCGTGCAGGCGCTGCCGCAGCCGGATGCATTGGCAGTACCGCCCCGCCGCACGGGCGCGCTGGCCGGCGTCGTGGACCACGGCGGCGTGCTGGTGCCCGTCGTCGACCTCGCGCGCTGGGTCGGCACCGGCGAACGGCGGGACGGACCGCACACACGCATCCTGGTCCTGCGCGACGGCGACCGCATGCTGGGCCTGCGCGTATCGGCCGTCGGCGGCCTGGTGGACGTAGCGCCGGACGGCATCACGCGCCTGCATCACGACGACGATGCGGACGAGGTGTTCCACAGCGTCGCGCGCTCGCCGGAAACGGGACGCGTCCTCAGCGTCCTGGACGTCGGCAGGCTCGCCGCGCTGGCCTGCGCGTGGCACGGCGGCGCGGTAACGATGACGGACGCGCCGCCGCTGCCGGCCGCGCATGACAGGCGCACGTATGCCGTGCTCGATGCGGGCACGCTGCGCCTGGGCGTGCCGGCCGGAGCGCTCGCCGAAGTGATCGCGATGCCGTCACGCGCCGCGATCGGCGACGGCGCGTGGTGCACGTGGCGCGGCCGGCACCTGGCGATCGTGCCGCCGGCCGCGGTCGATCCCGTTCTCGGAGACGTCGGCGCGGGCCTGCTCGCCGTGCTCGAACACGACGGCCTCGCGCTCGGCGTACCCGTGCGCGCGACCCTGCGCCTGGCGGATTTCGCTCCGGCCGCGACGGTCTACGACGACGATGGCGCCGAGGTCCGGCTGGTCGACGTGGCGGCGCTGTTCGCGCGCCGTCCCGAGGCGGGGCTGTCGCGGTCCGCGCACGCCGCGGCCCCGGCGCAGCCGAGCGCCGGCAAGCGGAACGACACCGCCTACGTCGTGTTCGACGCGGACGGCCTCGCCGCCACGCCGCTCGACGCGCTGGAGCGGGTGCTGCCGCTGGTCGACACGCCCGGCGCGACGATGCGCTGGGGAGATCGGGCCATTCCCGTCGTCGACCTGCGCCGGCCGAACCACGTGCCGGCGGAAGAAGGCCAGGTGCTGGTCGTGCGCGCGGGCGAGCGCCGCGTCGCGTGCGTGGCCGCGCGCGTGCACGTGATGATCCCGGCCGGTGGCGGGCAGTTGTACCGTCTCGGTGCCGGCGCGTTCATCATGACGGGCGAGGGGCGCGAACAGGCCAGCTACCGCATCGTCGACCTGCGCCTGCTGCGGTCCTGACCTGTGTCCGTTACGCAACCGAAGCGAGCAAAAATAGAACGGTCGTACGAAATAGTGTATGCTTCGGCTCCCGCCGACCCCGGCCTTTCCGGCCCGGGGGCGGGCTCAGAATCGATACTTGGAGTGAGACCGATGAACCAGAAACACCTGACCCTGCTCGTCGCCCTGGCCCTGGGCGCGTCGCTCGACGCGACCGCTTCCGGCTACCGCTTCGGCTCCCAGAGCGTGTCCGCCCAGGGCACGGCGGAAGCCAACGGCGCCGAAGCCGCCGACGCATCCACCATCTTCGCCAACCCGGCCGGCATGTCGCGCCTGGAAGGGCGCCAGATCGTCGGCGGCATCACCGCCGTCGTCCCGCACTCGACGTTCCAGGATGCCGGCTCGACCCGCTTCACCAGGACGTCCACGGGCGGCGTGAAGGCGCAGGACGACTACGCGCCGAGCGTCGTGGCCGCCCCGACGCTGTACTACAGCCAGAGGATCGACAACCAGTGGACGGCCGGTGTCGGCGTGTTCGTCCCGTACGGCACCAAGCTGGATTACGACGACAACTGGTCGGGCCGCTACTCGCTCACCAACATCAAGCTGGAATCGATCAACATCAACCCGTCGGTGGCGTTCAAGCTCTCCGAGCAGCACAGCTTCGGCTTCGGCATGGACATCGAACACATGAAGGCGAGCCTGCGCCAGGGCGTGGACGTGCCGGGCTCGATCGCCGCCGCGCAGGCCGCCGGCAGCAGCGCCGCGCTGGTGCGCCAGATCGCTGCGCTGGGCGGCAACCCGGCGCTGCTTCCGACGGCCGGCGACGCGCACGCGGGCGTGGACGGCAAGGACTGGGGCTATGGCTTCAACGTGGGCTATCTGTACGCGCCGACGCCGGATACCCGTTTCGGCATCGCCTACCGCTCGTCGATCAAGCATGAACTGAAAGGCGGCGCGCTGTGGGACTTCTCGACGGTGACGAGCGACGCCGTCGTCAACAAGGTGCTGCAGGGCGCCTCGCACCACGCGAATTCCGCGGCGCGCGTGGACGTCAGCACGCCGGAGACGCTGTCGCTGAACGCCTTCCACCAGTTCGATGCGAAATGGGCCGGCATGGCCGACGTGACGTGGACGCGCAACTCGCGCATGCAGGACATCGACATCCAGTTCGTCGGCACCAACGAAGGCGACCTCGTGATCCGCCAGCAGTGGAAGAACACCGTGCGCGTGGCGCTGGGCGCGAACTATGCGCTGAACGACGCCGTGACCCTGCGTGGCGGCATCGCGCACGACGACGCCCCGGTCCGCGGCGACCTGCTCCGCCACGCGGCGCTGCCGGACGCCGACCGCCTGCAACTGTCGTTCGGCGCGAACTGGAAGCTGACCCCGGCCTCGTCGCTGGACCTGGCGTACAGCTGGCTGCACTTCAACGACGCGAGCGGCAACTACACGAACAACTGCAATCCGGTGATGACGGGCTGCACCGGCAACGGCGAGACGACCCGCGGCACGTGGAAGACCCGCATGCAGTTGCTTGGCCTGGCGTACAACTACAAGTTCTGACCACCCGTCATTCCCGCGCACGCGGGAATCCATGCTGAGTGACTTCGGTGCTTCATTATGGGTTCCCGCCTGCGCGGGAACGACGGGATTCCAGAGTTTCGACGAATCGAACCCGACCCGCGCCGCACCCCACACCCCAAACGTCATCCCCGCGCAGGCGGGGATCCAAGTTCTGCATGTGCAGCGATAGCGCGTGCAAATTGGGTTCCCGCCTGCGCGGGAACGACGTGTTTAGAGTTTCGACGAATCGAACCCGACCCGCACCGCCCCCCAATGCCGGCCGCCGATCTCGAGCGGCATGGACAGGTCGTTGATCACCTCCCCCGTATCGCGCAGATAGGTCTGGAACAGGAACGGCTTGCGGTTCGCGGCCAGCTTCGCGCCCACCGGGTCGTCGAAGATGCGTTTATTGCGGCAGTAGACGAGATCGTGGTCGCGCCGGCCCGTCGGGGTCTGCGAGAACTTGCCGTTGTGCGTGGGCGCATAACCCTTGTTGTCGACCGCCAGCGCATACGTGCACCCCGGCAGGTCGGACAGGACGCGGTCGTACAGCGCCTGCAGGTCGCGCTCGACGGCGCGGTCGTAGCCCGTCGTGAAGCGCGGCGGATCCGAACCTTCGATCGGCCGGTAGGTCTGGTCGAAGATGTCCACGCCGCGCGCCAGGTGGCCCGCGAGGCAGCGGCCGACGGCGTCGCGCAGCTGCGTCGTCGCTTCCACGAGGCCGTCGAACGTCGTGCCGCCCGTGCGGAACTCGGCCAGCACGCCCTGCATTTCCTCGGTCGTCGCGCGCACTTCGTCGACGCGGCGCGACGCGTCGGCCATCGATTTACCCGTCTCCGACGCATTCGTCGCCATGTCCGTGACCTGGCGGCCGATCGACTGGCTGATGCTGTCCAGCGACTGCATCGCGACGGCCATCTCGTTGACGGTGCCCGTCATGCGCTCGAAATCGGCGACGAAGGTCTTGAAGTGGCCGGCGGCCAGGCCGACCTCGCGGGCCGACACGTTCACGCCTTCCAGGATCTCCTGGGTGGCGCCGGTGGTCGACTCGACGAGCGTGCGCATCTCGCTGTTGACGCCCGCGATCTTGGTCGTCTCTTCGTTGACCAGCTGCGACAGGCGCCGCACCTCGGCCGCGACGACGGCGAAACCGCGGCCGGCTTCGCCCGCGCGCGCCGCTTCGATCGCGGCGTTGATGGCCAGGAGGTTGGTCTGGTTGGCGATGCGCTGGATGATGCCGCCGAACTCGCTGATCGAGCGGGCATGGTGGTCCAGCTGCCCGACGGTGCGCGCGAAACCATCCACTTTTTCCTCGATCGCGCGCATGCGCGCTTCCAGGTGCGACAACTCGTCCATCGACGCGCGCGCCACGGCCAGGTTACGGCCCGCCGTCCCCGCGATGTCGTCCGTACCGGCCTTCACGCTGGCCGACAGGGCCGTCACCTCGCGCGCCGACGCCGCCAGCTCGCGCGACGCGGTGTACTGCTGGCGCGCCTTGTCGAGCGACTGGTCGACCTCCTTGCGCAGGCGCGCCGCGTTGATCGCCGTGCGGATGCTGCCGTCGCGCGCATTCAGCACGAGGCTGCGCACGCGGGCCGTCATGCCGGACCGTCCGGTTGGCGCGAACGCCGACGCGGACGGTATGAGCGTCGTTTTCAACCAATTCAACATAACTTGTCTCCCGGGTAGTCGGCTCTATTGGTTCACCGGCCGATTTTTTATTAGAGGAAAATATAGCTGCATTCTGGACACATGTCATCATTCGCGAAAAATCAATAGGCTGTCCAGCCAAATCGGGTAGACGCGCGCTATCACGTCGTATTTACCACACTTAATTATCCTAAAATGTCTCTTCGCCAATTCCTTCCCATTCCGCCTTGAAGTTCTCGATCGGTCATCGCTTGTTTGCCTCGGTCCTGCTGGCGATCCTCGCCGTGGCCGCCTGCGCCGTATTCCTGCTGCGCCAGAACGTGGTGGCCAGCTTCGGCGACTACGCCGCCGGCATCGAACTGGACCGCCTGGAAGAGCTGTCAACCACGCTCGCGCGCCGTTACCGCGCCGGCAACGGCTGGGGTTTCATTCCCGCCACCGACCGCCAGGACTGGATCGCGCAGGAGCTCGCGCGCCTGCAGCGGCTGCGCGAGGATGGATTACCTTCCGTCACGCCGGTCGCGCCCGTGCCCCCTGCGCCGCCCGCGCCGCCCGCACCGCCGGCCCCGCCGCTGCCGCCGCTGCCCGGCCCGCGCGTGCATGACGTCCCCGTCGTGCCCGGCCTGCCCGAGGTTCCAAACCGGGGCCCGCTGCCGCTGCCGCTGGCGCGCCGCGTCTCGCTGCTCGACGCGCGGGGCGCGTGGCTCGCCGGCCGCCGTCCGGGCCCCGACGCCGCCACGGTCCGGCGCGCGGTGGAGGTGAATGGCCGCACGGTCGGCTACCTGGCCGTGGTCCGCGACGCCCGTCCCGGCGACGCGCTGGGCTATGCCTTCCTGCAGCAACTGACCAGCAGCCTGTGGCAGATCGTCGCGCTCGCGGTGGCCCTCAGCGCCGTCGCCGCCATGCTGCTGGCGCGCCACTTCCGCAGCCCGATCCGGCAACTGGCGGCGGGCAGCCGGACACTGTCCGAGGGCCATTTCGACCTGCGCCTCCCCGCGCGGCGCAGCGACGAACTGGGCGACCTCGCGCGCCACTTCAACGCCCTCGCGGCCCGGCTGGCCGGCGCGGAGCAGGCGCGCCGCCAATGGGTCGCGGACACGTCGCACGAACTGCGCACGCCGCTGGCCGTGCTGCGCGCCCAGCTGGAAGCGCTGCAGGACGGCGTGCGCAGCGCCACGCCGGACACCCTCGACGCGATGCTGCGCCAGGTGCTCGCGCTGAATAAACTGATCGACGAGCTGTACGCGCTGGCGCGCGCCGACGTCGGCGCGCTCGAGTGCAAGCCGGTCGCGCTCGACCTGTGGACGCTCGCGTGCGCCGAGGCGCGCGGCTTCGAGGAGCGCTTCGCGCAAGCCGGCCTCGCGCTCGATCTCGGCCCCGGCCCGGCCGCCGCGCAAGTGATGGCGGACCCCGACCGCATGCGCCAGGTGCTCGCCAACCTGTTCGAGAACAGCCTGCGCTACACGGCGGCCGGCGGCCGCGTCCACCTGCATGCGCATGCGGACGGCCGCGGCATCCGGCTGCACCTGGACGACAGCGCGCCCGGCGTCCCGGACGACGCGCTGGCGCACCTCGGCGACCGTTTCTATCGGGTGGACGCGTCGCGCAGCCGCGCCCACGGCGGCGCCGGCCTCGGGCTCGCGCTGTGCCGGCGCCTCGTGGAAGCCCAGGGCGGCACGCTCGCCTTCGCGCACGCGCCGTCCGGCGGCCTGCGCGCCACGATCGCGCTGCCGCGCGCGGGCGACCCGGCATGAGCGGGCGCATCGTCATCGTCGAAGACGAGCCGGAACTGGCCGCGCTGGTGGCCGACTATGCGCGCGCGGCCGGCTACGCGGCCGAGGTGTTCGAGGACGGCGCGGCCGCGCTGGAGGCGTTGCGGCGCGATCCGCCGGCGCTGGTCGTGCTGGACCTGATGCTGCCGGGGCTCGACGGGCTGTCCCTGTGCCGTGCGCTGCGGGCCGATGCGAACCCGCTGCTGGCCGACCTGCCCGTCGTGATGGTGACGGCGCGCGTGGAAGAAATCGACCGCCTGCTGGGCCTCGACGCGGGCGCCGATGATTACCTGTGCAAGCCGTTCAGCCCGCGCGAACTCGTCGCCCGCATCAAGGCGATCCTGCGCCGCGCGGGGCGTCCCGCGCCGGTCGTCGCCGTCGACACGCTCGCCCGCCGCATCGCCGTCCACGGCAAGCCGCTCGACCTGACGCCGACCGAATACGGCATCCTGGCCGCGCTGGCGCGCCGCCCCGGCCAGGTCTTTTCGCGCGCCCAGCTGCTCGACCTCGCGCGCGAGGGCAACGCGAGCCTCGACGTGACGGACCGCGCCATCGACACCCACGTCAAGAACCTCAGGCGCAAGCTCGACGCCGCGCTGCCGGGCGTGGACGCCATCCGTTCGATCTACGGGCTCGGCTACCGCTTCGATCTTTGACAGGCGATCTTCATTTTTTCTCCACAATCGGCATGCACGATACCGACATGGCCCGCCGCGTCGTGCGGGCCACGACAAGGAGAAGACTATGAAAGCCACCACCCTCGGCATCCTGCTGGGCGCCGTCATGCTGCCGGCGCTGGCGCAGACCACGGACGAGCACGTCCACGTGAGCATCCACTGCAAGACGGCCACCGGCAAGTGCAAGGCCCCGCCCGTGCCCCCTGCCCCGCCAGCGCCTCCCGCGCCACCGGCCCCGCCCGCACCGCCCGTCCCGGACGTGGGCGAAGCCGGCGTCCCACCCGCGCTGCCGCCCATCCCGGCCGTGCCCGGCGTCCCGGCCGTTCCCGCACCGCCGCCGCCACCGAAGTTGCCGCCGGTCCCGGCCGAGGCGCACGCGGCCTGCGCCGGCAAACCGGCCGGCAGCGCCCTCACATGGGACCTGGGCGGGGGCGAAGTGATGAAAGGCGTCTGCACGAAGCGCAACGGCAAGACGGTGTTCGTGCTGCGCAGCTATGAGCTGAACGGATAGGCCTACTCGACGCGCGGGGCGCGTTTGCGGTATGCTGCCCCGCATGTCCGATCCCGTCACACCCCTGCCCGACCCGCGGCCGCTGCCGCCCATCGAACCCGCGCTGGAAGATTGCTGCGGCTCCGGCTGCCCGAACTGCATCTTCGACGTCTACCAGATGCTGCTTGCCAATTACAAGGAAGCGCTGGCGGCGTGGGAGGCGCGTCGTCCGGACCTTGCCGGGCAGGAGCCGCAAGCATGACGGCCACCCGCATCCGCCCCGCCACGCCCGCCGACGCCGCCCGCATCTGCGCCATCTACAACCACTATGTCACGACGACGACGGTCAGTTTCGAGGAAGACGCGGTGAGCGAACCGGAGATGGCCCAGCGCATCGCCGACGTCGGCGCCGCCGGCCTGCCGTGGCTCGTGCTGGAAGTCGACGGCACGCTCGCCGGGTATGCGTACGCGACGAAGTGGCGCGTGCGGCCGGCCTATCGCCATTCGGTCGAGAGCACCGTCTACCTGGACAAGGATTGCACCGGCCGGGGGCTGGGGCGGGTCCTGTACGGCGCGCTGCTGGACGAGTTGCGCAAGCGCGAACTGCGCCTGGTGATCGGCGGCATCGCCCAGCCGAACGCCGGCAGCGTCGGCCTGCACGAAGCGCTGGGCTTCCGCAAGGTGGCCCACTTCTCGGAAGTCGGCATGAAGTTCGGCCGCTGGGTCGACGTGGGTTATTGGGAACTGAACCTGGCCAGGGACGGACAGGGTTAAAGTGCCCCGATCGCCTGCTTGAGCTGCTGCAGCCGGTCCCGGTTGACGCAATAGCAGACCCGTTGCACGTCCGCCGAGCCTTCGATCAGGCCGGCCTCCTTCAGGATCGTGACATGCTGCGAGATCGTCGACGGCGCCAGCGGCAACACGTCGGCCAGGTTCCCGAAATAGCACTCGCCGTGATCGATCAGGTGCCGCAGCAGCTGGACGCGCGCGGGATGCGACAGCGCCTTGCACATGCGCGCGAGGTCGTCGGCATCGAATTCCGTCGTACGGGCGCGAGCGGTCGCCGGGGGGCAGCAGGACTTGGACATGGTGCGTTCGTGGTTGGGCGAACGCAGGATAGACGTCAGGCGGGATGCTTGTCAAAAGTTTTGTCCGGCGCGACTGCGCGCAGGTAGAACGCGAGGGACGCGAGCGACATGGCCAGCAGCGCGGCCAGCAGCAGGGCGGGACCGTCGGCGCGGCCCAGCAGCGCGGCCGCGATCAACGGTCCCGCCGCCTTCGACAGCAATGCCGGCCCGGCCATGGCGCCCGCGATGGCGCCGTAGTGGTCGCGGCCGAACAGCGCCCGCGGCAACGATCCGCGCAGGATCGTGAGGACGCCGTTGCTCAACCCATACAGCACGCAGAACGCGGCCACCGCCCAGGCCTGCGCACCGCCCAGCGCGATGACGGCCAGGCCCGCCGGCAGCAGCGCGAACGTCACCTTGCCGACCGTTTGCGGTGCCGTGTGCCGCGCGAACGCCATCTCGCCCACGCGTCCGGCCACCTGCATCGGACCGATCAGCGCGGCCAGCAGCACCGCAGTCTCCCTCGCCTGGCCAAGACGTTCGAACAGCGTAATCAGGTGGACCGCCAGCGCCGAGAAGACACAGGTATTCGCCGCGAATGCCAGCGCCAGCGTCCAGAACGCGGGATGCCGCACGGCTTCCGCCAGCGTGTGTCCGCGTGCCGGACCGACGCGTGTCACTGCGGGCGCGCTGGCGCCAAGGCCCAGGTGCAGCGGCATGCACACGACGAGTTGCACGATCCCGTACGACAGGTACGTGTCGCGCCATCCATGCGACGCCTGCAGCCACGCCGTCAACGGCCAGAACAGCGTGCTGGCGAAGCCGCCGAACAGCGTCAGCGTCGACATGGCCTGCCTTGCCCCGCTATCGAGTTGCCGCTGGATCGTCGCGAACGCGGCTTCGTACAGCGTCAGCGCCATCGCCAGGCCGACCAGCGTCCAGGCGGCGTAGTACGACACCGCGCCCGTGCAGCGGCCGAGCCAGGCCAGCCCCAGGAAACACAGGAACGAGCCGCCCGCCATGATGGCGCGGCCGCCGTAACGGTCCAGCAGGATGCCGACCGGCGTGGCGGCCAGCCCGGCGACGAGCAGCGCCCACGAGAACGCGCCGAACACCACCTCCGGCGCGAGGCCGAGGTCGCGCCGGATGCCGGGCGCCAGGATGGTGAAGGCGTAATACAGCGAACCCCAGGACACGATCTGGGTCACGGCGAGGATGCCGACGGTCGTCGATGGGCGGCGCATGCGGACTCCGGTCAGGCGCAGCAGCCCGTCGGGGCGGGATGACGGCAACCGCACGCACCGCCCGCGGCCGGCGCCGGCACGCAGCAGGCGGCGGCCGCCGCCGGGGCCACGCCGCAGCACCCGTCCGCCGGCCCTGGCGCGGCGTCGTCGAAGGCCAGCCGCGTGTTGCAGACGCCCGTTTCCGGCAGGTCGAGCTGGACGTCGTCGGCGGCCGCCAGGTCGCCCGCCAGCGCGGCGACGACGGAACGCACCTGCTCATATCCGGTCGCCAGCAGGAAGTTCGGCGCGCGGCCGTAACTCTTGGCGCCGACGACGTAATAGCCGGGCTCCGGGTGCGCCAGCTCGCGGTGTCCGTGCGGCCGGACGGTGCCGCAACTGTGTTCGTTGGGATCGATCAGCGGCGCCAGCGCATCCGTGCTCTCGAGCCAGGGATCGTGGCGTACGCGCAGTTCCCGGCCCAGGCCCAGGTCGGGCCGGGCACCTGCCGCGCAGACGATCCGGTCGATGCCGTCGATCACCGGCACCGTGCCGTCCACCGGGGCCCCCGTCACCCGCAGCCGCCCATCGATTTCGTCCAGGGCCTGGATGCGGAAGTCCTGGCGCAATACCAGGCCGCCCGCGTCGCGCAGGGCCTTGAGGCGCAGCCCCAGCTCGCCGCGCGCCGGCAAGCCGTCCGCGGCGCCGCCGCCGAATACCCGGTCGAGCCGGCTGCCGCGCGTTGCCCAGACGATGCGCGTTGCCGGGTCGTCCTGCGCCAGCCGGGCCAGCGCGAGCAGCGTGCCGGCCGCGGAGTGTCCGGCGCCCACGACGAGGATCCGCTTCCCCGCGAACCGGGCGCGAGCGGCCCCCAGCACATCGGGAATGCCATAATCGATGCGAGCGGCCAGCGCCGCTTCGCCAAGCGCGGGAATGCCGTCCGCCCCCAGCGGGTTCGGATGCCACCACGTGCCGGTCGCATCGATCACCGCGTCGGCCAGGTACGCGCGCGGGCCGGCGGCCGTGTCGGCGCGGATGACGAACGGAGCACGCTCGCGGCCCTTCGTTTTCACCTTGTCGAAGCCGACGCGCGTGAGCGCGGTGACGCGGTGGCCGAACAACAGGTGCGGCGCGATCTCGGGCGTGGCGGCCAGCGGCGCCAGATAGTCGTCGAGCAGTTCGCCGGCGGTCGGCAGGGCGTCGGGAGCCGGCGCCGTCCACCCGTGGCGCTCCAGCAGCTGGCGCGCGGCCTTGTCCACGTCGTACCGCCATGGCGAGAACAGGCGCACATGCCGATAGGTCGCGAGGTTCGCGCCCGGCGCCGCGCCCGCTTCGAACACCAGCGGCGCCAGGCCGCGCGCGACCAGGTGGGCCGCGGCCGCGAGGCCCACCGGACCGGCGCCCAGCACCGCGACCGTTTGTTGTCGTTCGTTCGTGTCCATTGTCGTTCTCTCCTTTATTCGTTATTCGACGAATACAGAATAGATTCCCGCACTCGACCATGTCAAGTCATTTCGACTATAATCGAAATATCGAATTGAAAATCGGAGCGACCATGGACAACAAGGAAGCGGTGGCAGCCCTCGCCGCCCTCGCGCAGGAATCGCGGCTGGCGACCTTCCGGCTCCTCGTGCAGGCGGGGCCGAACGGACTTGCGGCCAGCAGGATCGCGGAAGCGCTGGGCGTCCCGCCCTCGTCGCTGTCGTTCCACCTGAAGGAGCTGACCCACGCCGGCCTCGTCGTCCCGCGCCAGGAGGGCCGCTTCGTCATCTATGCCGCCCGCTTCGACGCGATGAACGCCCTTGTCGGCTTCCTGACCGAAAACTGCTGCGGCGGCACGCCCTGCTCGCGCGACACCTTCTGCTGCTGACTCCCATGACCATGACCATGAACGTACTCTTCCTCTGCACCGGCAACTCTTGCCGCTCGCTCATCAGCGAAGCCGTCTTCAACCACCTGGCACCCGCCGGCTGGCACGCCGTCAGCGCCGGCAGCCACCCGACGGGACGGCTGAACGCACGGGCACTCGCCCTGCTGGCCGCCAAGGGCATTCCGACCGACGGCTATTACAGCAAGTCGTGGGACATTCTCCCCGTCACGCCGGACATCGTCGTCACCGTGTGCGACAGCGCGGCCGGCGAAACGTGTCCGGCTTACCTCGGACAAGTGCTGCGCACGCACTGGGGCGTGGAGGATCCGAGCCACGTGACCGGCACGGAGGACGAGATCGGCGCCGCGTTCGAGGAGGCCTACGCGATCCTGCGTGCCCGCATCGAGGCCTTCCTGGCGCTGCCGCTCGACCGGCTGGCCGGTGACCGCGCGGCATTCAAGGCGGAACTTGATCGCATCGGCGTCCTCGCACCGTGATGCTGCCGGCGCTGCTCATCTTTCTCGCCACGCTGGTCCTCGTCATCTGGCAGCCGCGCGGTCTCGGCATCGGCTGGAGCGCCGCCGCCGGCGCCGCCGTCGCGCTGCTCGCGGGCGTGGTCCGCGTGGACGACATCCCGGTCGTCTGGCACATCGTCTGGAACGCCACCGGCGCGTTCGTGGCCATCATCGTCATCAGCCTGCTGCTCGACCGCGCCGGATTCTTCGAATGGGCCGCGCTGCACGTGGCGCGCTGGGGCGGCGGGTACGGCCGGCGGCTGTTCGTGCTGCTGGTGCTGCTCGGCGCGGCCGTCGCGGCGCTGTTCGCGAACGATGGCGCGGCGCTGATCCTCACGCCGATCGTGATCGCGATGCTGGCCGCGCTGCGCTTCCCGCCGCGCGCCACGCTCGCGTGCGTGATGGCGGCCGGCTTCATCGCCGACACGTCCAGCCTGCCGCTGGTCGTGTCGAACCTCGTCAACATCGTGTCCGCGGATTATTTCGGCATCGGCTTCGCGCGCTACGCGGCCGTCATGGTGCCGGTCGATATCGTCGCGGTGCTGGCGACGCTCGCCGCGCTCGTCGCGTACTTCGGCCGCGACCTGCCCGCCCGCTACGACCTCGCCCAGCTCAAGCGCCCGCATGAGGCCATCCGCGACCGCGCGACCTTCATCGCCGGCTGGTATGTGCTGGCGCTGCTGCTGGCAGGCTTCTTCTGGCTGGAGCGCGCGGGCGTGCCCATCAGCGCGGTCGCCGCGGCGGGCGCCCTCGTGCTGCTGGCCGTCGCGGCGCGCGGCCATGTCATTTCCGTGCGCGCCGTGCTGCGGGGTGCCCCATGGCAGGTCGTCGTGTTCTCGCTGGGGATGTACCTGGTGGTCTACGGCTTGCGCAACGCCGGCCTCACGGACGGCCTGACGGCGCTGCTGGCGCGCAGCGCGGCGCACGGCACCTGGGGCGCCGCGCTCGGCACCGGATTCGCGACCGCCCTGCTGTCTTCCGTCATGAACAACATGCCCACCGTGCTGGTCGGCGCACTGGCGATCGACGCCGTTCCCGCCACCGGCGCCGTGCGCGAGGCGATGGTGTATGCCAACGTGATCGGCTGCGACCTCGGTCCGAAGATCACGCCCATCGGCAGCCTGGCCACGCTGTTGTGGCTGCACGTGCTGGCGGACAAGGGCATCCGTATTTCCTGGGGCCAGTACTTCCGCACCGGCATCGTGCTGACCCTGCCGATCCTGCTCGTGACGCTGGCCGCGCTGGCGCTGCGGCTTTCCTGACACGACCCATCATGGACAACCTGCCCAACATCGATTTCGAACGCCTCGACCTGCCCACACAAGCCAAGCTGGAACCCGTCGGCAGTCTCAATCATCCGCCGCGCATCCTGATGCTGTACGGCTCGCTGCGCGAGCGCTCGTTCAGCCGCTTCCTCACGTACGAAGCGGCACGCATCCTCGAACACTTCGGCGCCGACGTGAAGATCTTCGATCCGATGGCGTTGCCGATGGTCGGCAGCGTGCCGGAGACGCATCCGAAGGTCGTGGAACTGCGCGAGCTGTGCCTGTGGTCCGAGGGCCAGGTGTGGTGCAGCCCGGAACGCCACGGCGCCGTCACGGCCGTCATGAAGAACCAGATCGACTGGATTCCGCTCGAACAGGGCGCGGTGCGGCCCAGCCAGGGACGCACGCTCGCCGTGATGCAGGTCTGCGGCGGTTCGCAATCGTTCAACGTGGTCAACACGCTGCGCCTGCTGGGACGCTGGATGCGCATGTTCACGATCCCGAACCAGTCGTCGGTGCCGATGGCGTACAAGGAATTCGACGACGCCGGCCGCATGCGCCCGTCCGCCTACTACGACCGCCTCGTCGACGTGATGGAGGAACTCTACAAATTCACGCTGCTGCTGCGCGGCCGCACGGACTACCTGACCGACCGCTACAGCGAACGCAGCGAACGGGCGCGCAAGGCCATCGACCGGCAGATCGGCAAGCTGTAGGGCGCACAACGTTCCCCAGCGAACAGTCAACCGCTGTGTCGAACGGCTTGTCGGGCGGCGACGATTCCGTCAGCGGCGGCCTGATCATCGCGGCCACGCTGATCGTGCTGAACGCGGGTATCGGGATGCTCGCAGCCAACAGCCATCGCATGGAATCCCTGCTGGACGGCGACTCGCTGCTCATCGGCCGCGATGGCGTGTTCTTCGACAAGGTCCTGCGCCGCAATCGCGTGGGCGAGTCGGACGTCCGGCAGGCCCTGCGCCAGGCCGATTGCGCGCAGCACGAGATGCAGTGCGCCTTCCTCGAGGCCGACGGCAGCATCACGATCATGAAGCGGCCGCTGGCCACGGATCCGGTGCGCACCTGACCATCAAAACGCGTAGCCGGCGCCGAGCAGGAACACGTCGGAATCGCGCTCGTAATTCGTGATGACGCGGCTCCACGTGAGCTGGCCGCGCCAGTGGTCGTCGATGCGGTAGCGCATGCCGATCGACGCGATCGGCGCCACGTGGTTCTCGCGCGCCGCGTGGGGATCGGTGCGGTCGAGCTGGTCGCGCATGGCGTAGGCGCCGAAGCCCATCTCCAGCACGGTGCGCTCGGTGAACGGGCGCAGCAGCCACACCTGGGCCGAGACGCCCTTGCGCTCGGCCGCGTCCACCTTCCCTTCATTCATCAGGATGACGCTGCCCTCGACATTCGGCGTGAACGTGCGCCGATACTCCAGGCCCGTCGACGTCGACGTCTCCGACTTGAAGCTGTTCACGATCGAGCGCCCCGTGAGCAGCATGACGAGGTTGTCGCCGCGGTCGGCGTTTTCCAGCCGGATCGGGCGCGGCACGCTGCCCAGTTCGTAGCCCATGCCGACCATCAGCATCGAGCTGTCGTGCGACGCGATGCCGTGCGTATGCGACAGGCGTGCCTCGACGTAGGCGCGCGAATGCAGGTGGTAGACCGCGTTCACGCTCATCAGCTGGCCCCAGCCGTGCTCATTGCGGTAGTCGCCCAGGGAGCCGTTGCCCGTCGTCGTGTCGAAGTAATAGTAGGGACCGAAGCCGGCGCCGAACGACCAGCCCCGTTGCGGGACGGCCGTATGCGCCCACAGCTGGGCGCCGAGACCGTCGCGGTGGTGGAGCTTCGGATGGCCTTCGTTCAGGTAATCGGCGCTCACCGAGAAGTACTTGTGCAGGTGCTGCGTATAGCCGACGTTGACCGCGAACGAGGAATTGCCGGCATCCGTGTCGGCGCGCATCGCACCGGCCAGCAGGGACGCGTCCTGGGCGTGGGCGATGGAGGAAATAGTGAGAAGCGTAAAGATGCTGTAAAGATAGCGCATGAATGATGTCAATTAGGATCAGTTGCCGATTATGCCAAGCTTTCCTAATCTCAGTCGCCCGCGGGCACTATCTCAACCGTATGGTGTGAGGCCGCCCATGTCTTCAGTGCTAAGTTTTTAGTCAGCACCCCAGGACGGGGTGCGCGCAGGACTTTTGTTTAACAGGAGGTACTCCATGAAACGTGTTCTGTCCGTACTCGCACTGGCAGCGGCATCCACCGCCGTCGCCGTGCCCGCCGGCGCCGCGCCGGCCGACCCGAGCTACCGGGCCGTCGCCACCGGGGCGCTGGAAATCCCGCCCAACCCCTCGCCCGGCACCAGCCTCGTGACGATCGACCTGGGCGGGAAGGAAATGTTCGTCGACATGCCGTTCCGCGACCTGGACGGCACCACCACGGATGCCCATATCCATTGCTGCACCGGCACGGCCTTCACGGGCGTGGCACCCGTGGCGGTGCCGTTCCAGGACTTCCCGATGGGTGTCACCGCGGGCACCTACAGCAAGGCCATCCCGCTGGATGACGCGATGTCCTACGATCCCGCCTTCGTGAGCACGCACGGCGGCACGGCGTCGAGTGCCGAAACGGCCCTCATCGACGCCATCAACGCCAACGAGGCCTACGTCAACATCCACACGAGTCTCTATCCGAACGGGGAACTCCGCGGCTGGCTGGTGGCCGCACCGCCCGTGCCGGAGACGGCCGAGTGGTCGATGCTGGCCGTGGGTCTCGCCGGGTTGATGTGGATGAGCCGGAGACGGCCGATGGTGTGAGATGGATGGTTGATGCGGGGAGGCATCAACTTACATGCAACGCCGCCCACGCGGGCACCGCGACCCGCCAGAATGCTTCCAGCGACCCTGGCTCGCCCACTTCCAGCCCGAGAAACCCCGCCGATTGCCGCAACGCGGCCACTGCAGCTTCTTCGTCCCCCGGCCGCACGGCCAGCGCCCCCGTCTGCTTCGACAGTTTTTCGCCATTCGCATTGCGCACCACCGGCACGTGCAGGTAGCGCGGCGTCGGCACGTCCAACAGCCGCTGCAGGAAGATCTGGCGCGGCGTGGAATCGAGCAGGTCGGCGCCGCGCACGACGTCCGTCACGCCCTGCTCCGCATCGTCCACGACGACGGCCAGCTGGTAAGCCCAGTAGCCATCCGCGCGCTTCAAGACGAAGTCGCCCGACTCGCTGGCCAGCCGCTGCGTGACGACGCCGGCCACGCGGTCCTGGAATGTGATCACGTCCTCGCCCGCCTCCGACACGCGCAGGCGCAGGCTGCGCGGACTGCGGCCCGGCGCGAGGCCGTGGCGGCACGTGCCCGGGTAGATGGCGGCGCCGTCGGGCGCGACGCCCAGGCGCGAATCGGCGATCTCGCGGCGGTTGCAGCCGCACGGGTAGACGTGGCCGGCGAGGCGGTCGTACGCGGCCTCGTACAAGTGCTTGCGGCGGCTCTGCCACACGACCTCGCGGTCGGACTCCATGCCCAGCCGGTGCAGCAGGTCGAGGATCTCCCCGGCGGCGCCGGGCACGCTGCGGCCCTCGTCGATGTCTTCGATGCGGATCAGCCAGGTGCCGTGGTGGGCGCGCGCATCCAGATAACTGGCCAACGCGGCGACCAGCGACCCCGCGTGCAGCGGGCCCGTGGGCGATGGAGCGAAGCGGCCGACGTAGCCGCCGTTGGATCGGGTGTTCATCGGCGCAACCATAACATACGCCCCTGCCTTGATCCATATCGGGCAATATTGAGAATCGTATTGAGAATGATTCGCGTTTACGTTATGCTGCGTTCCCGTCGTTATTGAGAAGGCAAGCCGATGAACGCGATACCGAAACTGCTCAACCCCGTCGATCACGCCCTGGACGCCGTTGCCGCCGAGCTGGCCTCGTCCGACGCCCGCCGGCGCAGCCTGCAGAGAACATTGCAGGCCCTGTTCCGCGAACGCCTCCTGAACCGGGACCAGCTGATCACGGAGGGCGCGGTATCGTGGCTGCCGCTGTGGGCGCAACAGGGCATGCTGCGTTTCGAGGGCCTGAGCCTCGGCCGCATCGGCGATTGCCGGCTGGCCGGGGGCGTGTCGTACTACGCGACCGGGGAACGGCCGCAACCCGTCGTGCACGCGGCGGCGCTGCTGGCCTGCGTGGCGCCCTCCCTGCCGGGCCAGGGCGCGGACCTCCAACGGCTCATCCACGAACTCGACAACAGCCTCGCCAACGACGTGCTGTGCCTCGGCTACCGCCGCGGCTGGGCGCGGGCGCTGCGCGCCGAACTGGGTAAGGCCGACACCCATTTCATCGCCGCGCTGCGCAAGTCCGGCCATGCGAATCCCGCCCTGCTGCTGGAGCAATGGGGCACGCTGGGCCATCCGTGGCATCCCACGTTCAAGACCAAGCTGGGATTGTCCGCGGACGAGGTCACGGCCCTGTCGCCGGAATTCCAGCCGACGCTGGCCGTGCCGCTGGCCGCGATCCGCGCGGACAAGGCGCACGTCACCTTCTCGACCGGCGACGGCGACTACCTCGCGTGGTTCGGCCGGCACTTCCCGCAGCCGCTGCTGCGCTGGAAAGTCGCCCTGGCGGCGCTGGGCAAGTCGCCTTCCGACTGGCTCCCGCTGCCGCTGCATCCCTTCCAGGCCGGCAGGGTGATCCCGGAAAAATTCGCGGCCGAGATCGCGCGCGGCGACCTGCTCCTGCCGGACGACGTGGCGCTCGACGCGACCCCGACCATGTCGTTCCGCACCGTCGTCCCGGCCGGTTCGCCGACCTTGCCGCACCTGAAGCTGCCGGTGTCGCTGCGCCTGACGAGCGTGCAGCGGACCGTGTCGCCGAAGTCCGCCGTGATGGGACCGCGCATCACGCGCCTGCTCGCGACGATCCTCGACGCCGAAGCGCGCTTCGGCGGCACGCTCGACATCGTGCGCGAGGATGTCGGCCTCTACTACCTCGACCCGGACGGCATCGATGACCGCGCGCGCCACCTGGCGATCCTGTACCGCGCCAATCCGATGGCGAAGGCGGACGGCGCGCGCTTCCCGGTCCCCGTCGGTGCCCTGTTCGCGGAATCGCCGTTCAGCGGCCGGCCGCTCGTCACGGAGGCCGTCGCGCTCGCATACGGCGACCATGCCGCGGGCGCCGTCGCGTACTTCGAGCGCCACGCGCGCACCGTGCTGACGGCTCTGCTGTCCGCGTATCTGGTGTACGGCATCGCGTTCGAAGCGCACCAGCAGAACAGCTTCATCATGCTCGACGCGGACTACGCGCCCGTGCAGCTGCTCGCGCGCGACTTCGGCGACCTGCGCATCCACGGCCCCACCCTGCGCGGCGCGGGCCTCGCGATCGACGCCTACCGCGCCGGCGCCACCGTGTACGAGGACGACGGACCCGTGCGCGACAAGCTGCTGCACGCCGTGCTGTTGTGCCACCTGTCCGAACTGGCGCTGCTGCTGGCGCGCGCGTACGGCCATCCCGAGCATCCGTTCTGGGACGTCCTGCGGCGCGAGATCGACGCCGTGTTCACGGCCTTGCGCGGCCGCGTCGACGCGGCCCGCTGGCACGCCGAACGCGCGGCGCTGCTGGAGCATGAGTGGCCCGCGAAAGCGTTCCTGCGCATGCGCCTGTCCGATACGCAGGACGACGTGCACGGCACCATGCCCAATCCGCTCGCATGACCACCACGCGCTGGCTGTTCGCGCTGCAGCTCGTGGCGATGGGCGCCATGGAGATGAGCGGCCCGTTCTGGCCCCTGCACCTGCGCCGCGTGGGCGAGCTGTCGCCGCACGCGCTGGCGTGGGTCAGCGCCATCGCCTACGCGGGCCCGATGGCCATGGCGATGTGCACGACGCCGTGGTGGGGCCGCCTCGGCGACAGGGTCGGCCACAAGCCGATGCTGCTGCGCGCGCTGCTCGCGCTGGCGGCCACGCAGTGGTGGATCGCGGCGACGGACAGCGTGGCCGTCATCCTGTCCGTGCGCCTGCTGCAGGGCGCCCTCGCCGGCTACATCGCGGCGGCTCAGGCCTATGGCGCGCGGCTCGTGACGCGCGCGGCGCGCGGCGCACTGATGGCGCAGCTGCAGGCCGCGACGGCCATCGGCTCCGTGACAGGTCCGGTGATCGGTGGCTGGCTGTTCGATGCCCAGGGTTTTACCAGCGTGAACGTGTGGGCCGGTGCGGCGTGCCTGCTGTGCGCGGCGCTGGCCTCGTTTGTCCTGCCGGCCGTCGCGCCGCCGGCCACGCGGTCCTCCGGCGTGCGTGAGCGGAAGGCGGCGCTGCCGGCCGGGCTGCATGGCCTGCTGCTCGGCATCGTGCTGGTGCAGGCCGGGAAGATGATGCCGCAGACGTTCTTCGGCCTGTATGCCGACGAAGTCCTGCACGTATCGAACCGCGTGACGGGCCTGTGCTATGCCGGCACGGCGCTCGGCCTGTGCGTGGCCGCGCCGTTCTGGGCCCGGCGCTTCGCGCACCTGGCGCATGCACGCGTGCTCGCGCAGGTCGAATGGATTCTCTGGACCTGCGTCGCCATCATCGCGGTGCAGGCCCTCGCGACGAACATCGCCGTGTTCGTGCTGGCGCGCGTGCTTTGGGGCGTGTGCCTCGCCGCGCTGCTGCCCGTCTTTTACGGCCTGCTCTCGCGCGAAGCGGCGGACGACCAACAGGGCCGCGTACTCGGCGCCGGCAACGGCGCCGCCAAGGCCGGCGCGCTCGTCGGCGCCGGCGCGGGCGGCCTCGCGCTCGCGTGGGTGCCGCTGTCCGCCATGTTCTGGACCGTCGCCTTGCTGTACGCCGTTGCCGCCATCGGCATGCGCGCGATCCGGACTCGCTCGTCCAATTTCCAACACCTTCAAACAACAACAGGAACATCATGAAACAAGTACTGCGCCCCCTCCCCTGCCTCGTCGCCCTCGCCTGCAGCGTGTGGACGCCGGTCCGTGCCGAAGAACCCGCGATGCCGGAAGTCGTCATCCGCGACCGGAAGATCGACACCGGCTCGTACGAAGTCACCGAGACCAACACCGCCACCAAGATCAACGTGCCGCTGCGCGACATTCCGCAGACCGTCAACGTGGTGCCGGCCGTCGTGCTGCACGACCAGAACGCGCTGTCGCTGCAGGACGCGCTGCAAAACGTGCCGGGCCTGTCGTTCTCCGTCGGCGACGGCCAGCGCGACCAGGTGACGATCCGCGGCTTTTCCGCCATCAGCGACCAGTTCGTGGACGGCGTGCGCGACGACGCGCTGTACTTCCGCGACCTCTCCAACATCGAACGCGTCGAAGTGCTCAAGGGGCCGGCTTCCGTGCTGTATGGCCGCGGCTCGGCGGGTGGCCTCGTCAACCGCGTGACGAAGAAGCCGCTCGCGGATCCGCTCCTCGAAGCGGGCGTCACGCTCGGTTCGCACGGACAGCGCCGCGGCGAGTTCGACGTCGGCGCGGCCAACGACGACAAGGACGCCCTGTTCCGGATGACGGGTGCGGTCGAAGACTCGACCGGCTTCCGCGACCGCTACTTCCTGCGCCGCCAGGCCCTCGCGCCGTCGGCCACGTTCAGGCTGTCGCCCGCCACGACGCTGACCCTGCAAGCCGACTACCTGCACGACAAGCGCCTGGCCGACCAGGGCGTGCCCAGCTACCACGGCCGCCCCGTCGACGTGCCGGTCGAGACCTATTTCGGCGCCGCGAACGCCACCGCGCGCGCATTCGTGCAAAGCGACGTGAAAAGCGCCACCGCGACGCTCGACCACGCGTTCACGCCCGACCTGAAGCTGCACACGGTGCTGCGCGCGTACGACTACGCGCTCGACCGGAACTACACGTCGATCGGTACCATCAAGGACGGCGCCAACCCGACCGTCTCCATCGGCCAGAGCCACCGCCTGCGCGACGAGGACGGCCGCTACCTGCAGAACGAACTCTCCCAGACCGTCGACTGGGGCGCGACGAACCACAAGCTGCTGTACGGCGTGGAACTCGGCCGCCAGAACAAGAGCGAGGTGCTCCGCTCGCGCAACAACGTGGCGACGTACAACCTGTTCCACCCCGTGCTCGTCGACCTGCCGGTGCTGCCGGATAGCGTCGCACCCGGCGCGGATAACCAAAACCGCGTCGACATCGCTGGCCTGTACCTGCAGGACCTCGTGGCGCTGACGCCGGAATGGAAAGTCCTGGCCGGCGTGCGCTACGACCGCCTGAAGCAGGACCGCGACGACCGCACGGCGAAGAACATCGACCTGCAGCGCACGGACGATACCTGGTCGCCGCGCCTGGGCGCCGTGTACCAGCCCGCGAGCCGCGTGGCCGTCTACGCCTCGTGGAACCGCTCGTTCCAGCCGATCGCGGACTCGTTCACGTTCCGCGCCAACAGCGACACCCTGAAGCCCACGCAGACCGTCAACAAGGAAGCGGGCGTGAAGCTCGACCTCAGTGCCCGTTCGAGCCTGACCGCGGCGCTGTTCGACATGACCCAATCGAACATCCAGGTCGCCGATCCGGCCAACACGAACTTCTCGCTGCCCGTCGGCCGCCAGCGCACGCGCGGCCTGGAACTGAGCTTCATGGGCGAGATCGCGCCGGGCTGGGATGCGATCGCCGGCTATGCGAACATGCGCGGCACCATCGAGGACTCGACGGAACTGACGTCGGCCGGCAAGCCGTTCGAAGGCAACACGGCCGCGCTCACGCCGCGCCACACGTTCAACGCGTGGATCAAGCACCGCCTCGACGGCCACTTCTGGGTCGCCGCCGGCGGCCGCGCGGAATCGAGCCGCTATGCGTCGCCGGACGACCTGACGACACTGCCGGGCTATGGCGTCCTGCAGCTCGGCGCCGGCTACGACAGCGGCAAGGTCGACGTCACGGTCACGGTGCGCAATCTGCTCAACCGGACTTATTTCGTGTCCGCGCACAGCGGCGCCAACGACTACAACATGCCGGGCGAGCCGCGCACGGTGCTGGTCAGCGCGCGCTACCGCTTTTAAAGGGCGTTTTTATGTCAAACTAGCGCCATGTGCGTCAACTACCGCCCTCCGCTGCCCGAACAACTCGACATGGTGCTCGGCACCCTCGTCGACCTGTACCGCGACTGGGACTGGCCCAGCGAAACGTGGAAGGATTACACGGCCCCGATCGTGCGCGCGGGGCCGGACGGCGAACGCGTGCTGCAGCTCGCGAGCTACGGCATGGTCCCGCGCCGCCACATCCCGGCCGGTGTCAAACCGTTCGACACGATGAACGCGCGCGCCGAATCGCTGGGCGAAAAGCGCTCGTTCGCCCCGGCCTGGCGCCGTACCCAGTTGTGCGCCGTGCCGATGACCTGTTTTTATGAGCCCAACTACGAGAGCGGCCGCGCCGAACGCTTCGGCATCGGCATGCGGGACGACGGCGTGTTCTTCGTGGCGGGCCTGTGGCGCGAGTGGTCGGAGGCCGACGGGACGATCGCGGCGTCGTTCACGCAGATCACGATCAACGCGGACGATCATCCGCTGATGCGGCGCTTCCACAAGCCAGACGACGAAAAGCGCGCGCTCGTCGTGCTGCCGCCGAGCGACGTCGACGCGTGGCTGCACTGCCGCGATCCGGAGCTGGCACGCAGCTTCCTGCGGCCTTATCCGGCGGAAGAGATGAAGGCATGGGCTGCGCCGAAGACGCCCGTGAAGAAATCGCCGCCGCCGTCGGCGCCGCACAACCTCGAGTTATTCTGATCCGAACTGCCCGGCCAGTACCCGCGTGGCGGGCTCCGTAGCAAGGGGGCGGTAGTAATAATAGCCCTGCACGAGGTCGCTGCCCATCTCGCGCAACAGCGCCAGCTCGGCTTCGGTCTCCACGCCTTCCGCCACCACGTCCATGCCGAGCGCGCGGGCCAGCGTCAGGACCACCTCGACGATCTGGCGCTTGTCGTCGTGGCAATCGAGCTTGCTGACGAACGAGCGGTCGATCTTCAGCGTGTCGATCGGCAGGCGGCGCAGGTAGCTGAGCGACGAGTAGCCGGTGCCGAAATCGTCCAGGCTGACCCGCACGCCCAGCGCCTTCAATTGCGCGAACGCGGCCAGTGCCCTTTCGGCGTCCGCCATCACGGCGGTTTCGGTCAGCTCGAGCTTGAGCGTGGCGGGCGCGATGCCCGTCTCGGCCAGCACATGCGTCACCACGCCGACGAGGCCCTCGTCCGTGAACTGGACCGCCGACACGTTCACGCTCATCGTCAGGTGCATGTCGAAGGCCTGCTGCCAGTCGCGCAGCTGGCGGCACGCCTCCCCCAGCACCCATGCGCCGATCGGCTCGATCAGGCCGGTTTCTTCGAGGATCGGGATGAACCGGGCCGGCGGCACGAGGCCATGTACCGGATGGCGCCACCGCAGCAGGGCTTCGAAACCGCGCACCCGGCCGTCGAGCGGGGCAACGATCGGCTGGTACTCCAGGAAGAACTCCCGGCGGTCCATCGCGTAGCGCAGATCGGCTTCCATCCGCAGGCGGCTCACGGCAGCCCGCTGCATGGCCTGGTCGAACATCATCCAGCGCGCGCGCCCCGTGCGTTTGGCGTGGTACATCGCGATGTCGGCATCGCGCACGATGTCCTCGACGTGGGCGTAGCCGGTCGCGCTCAGGGTGATGCCCACGCTGGCGGTCACGAACACGCGCTGATCGGCCACGTCGAAGGGTTCGGCCAGCACGCTCATGATGCGCTCCGCGACCAGGATCGCATGTTCGGCGCTGCCGACCTGGTCGAGCAGAATCACGAATTCATCGCCGCCGAGACGCGCGACCAGGTGTTCGTGCGCGAACGCGACATCGCGCGCCACCATGTCGTTCTGGCGCAGGCAGGCCGACAGTCGCCGGGCCGCAGCGATGATCAACTGGTCGCCGCACTGGTGTCCCAGGCCGTCGTTGATCGACTTGAAGCGGTCCAGGTCCACGAACAGCACGGCGAAATGGTCGCCCGGCTTGCGCCGCGTGCGCTGCAGCAGGTGCTCGAGACGTTCCAGGAACAGCCTGCGGTTGCCCAGCTGCGTCAGGGGATCGTGCAGCGCATTGTGCATGAGCTTGTCCCGCGCGCGGCAGCGCTCGAACACGCGGCCGAGCTGCGTGCCGACCTGGGCCATCAGGCGCAGCAGCGATTCGTCCGGCGCCTCGCGCTTGCGGCTGAAAAACTTGACCACCGCGACCACTTCGCTGGCGATCATCACCGGAAACGCGACGAGCGAAGCAAACCCCGCGCCGACGATCAGTGGCAGGCGCGGCAGCTCGACCGTGCCCGTGCCATCGGTGGCCACCCATTCCGGCCTGCCGCTCAGCGCGACCCGCCCTGGCAGCCCGACGCCGGGCGCGAACATGTCGGCGTCGGTGCGCGTACGCAGTTCCTGGACCGGACTGGCCCCGTTGCGCGCAGCCTCGTCATACCAGATGCCGGTGGCGTTGAGCCGCTCCTGCCCTCGCGGTCCCGACACCAGCCACAGGGTGCCGAGGGGCGAACTCACATAACGGCACATTGCCTCGAGCGCGCGCCCCATCGCGGCATGGACGTCGTCCGCCTCGTTGGCGGCCACCGCGATACTCTCCAGCAGGGCAATTTCTTGCTGCCGCTGGTACAAATCACGCAGGCCCCGCTCGGCGATCGCCTCGGCTTCATGGCGCGCGGCCGCTTCGCGCCGCACGCGCCGCTGGAGGCGGGCGATCTCCGCTGCGGCTTCCGTCTTGTCGAGCCCGTTCATGCCGGCTCGAAGCGCACGTGGAACTCGCAGCGGCGATCGCCGCGGTGCATGCATTCGTGCTGTTCGAGCTCGATCCGCTCGCCGAAAAGCGTGGCGGCGCCGTGCATGAACCCATCGGCAAGCGCACACAAGCGGCGGGGGGAGTCGTAGCCGATCTTCAGCACGCCGGCGACGCTCGTATCGAAAGCGAAGACGGGCGTCCGCGCGCCGGGATAGAGCTTGCAGACCTCGGGATGAATGATGTTGTTCAGGCTCAGCAGGAAGCTGCGCACGTTCGCATGGCTGTCGAAGATCGCCGGGTAACGCCGCGCCAGCAGCGGCATCGCCCTGCGTCCAAACCAGCGCAACACGGTATCTTCCGGTATGTCCAGGGCGTCCGCTGCCGTACGCACCAGGGCCGCAATCTCGGCGTCGTCGTAACTGCCGAGCGATGTATAGGCGCCTTCCAGTCCTGCCGCATCGAGCAGCCGATCCCACGCGGCGTCGCCGTATGTGCTGCTGACGGCCTCTTCCAACAAATTAAAGACAATTCCTTTCACTACGCTCCCGATTACTTGCTCCACGCTACGACGTATTGCAAAAATGTTTATTTGGATTGAATGATAATAGTAATATCGTCGAACTAAATCAATGCCGGAAGCGTATCTCTACGGGATATCCACAATCAGCAGGGGTCGGACTACCTGGCTTCGACGGCCTTCACGACCTCGATCACCTTCTTGGCCGCCTCGTTCGGCACCGCCAGCGACAGCTGGTAATGCACGATCTCGAACCCGGCCGGCGTCCTGCGGATGACGCCGCTGGCCATGCAATGGCCCATGTGTTCCGTGTCGAGCAATTCGTCGAACCAGATCATCGATCCATCCGCCGTCGCGTAGACATTGCGCCGCGTGGGATGAAAGACCCACGCGGCCTGCTTGCCCTCGAAGTATTTGCGGCCCCACTCGCGGAACGCGTCGCGCTGCCACAGTTCGGTGCGGTCCGTGCCGATGTAAACGCCGTCCGGCGCCATCTTGTCGAAGTAGCGCATGCGCGCGTGCGCGGCGTCGTCGTGCCAGCCGTCGACGAACGCATTGACCTGCTGCGCGAGGGCCGGGTCGACGCCGGCTGCATGCGCGAGGCCGGCCACGAACAGGCAGCAGGCGAGGATGAGCGATTCCATGGTCTTGATGTCCTCATGTGGCCAGGATCGGATGCCCTTCGGCCGAGCATAGCGAAATGGTGCAATTGCGTCCACCGGGACGGAGCACGCGGTGCTCGCGCGTGCGCGCGGAATCGTGGATAATTCCCGCCATGAACGATACTACCCAACTCCCCCCCCTGCCCGACCGCCTGTCCATCGACCCGAAGAGCCCGCACCATGACGCGGAAGTCTTCAAGCACCCGGTCGGCATCCGTTTCAACGGCAAGGAACGCACGGACGTCGAGGAATACTGCCTGAGCGAAGGCTGGATCAAGGTCGCCGCCGGCAAGACCCTGGACCGCAAGGGCCGCCCGATGCTGATCAAGCTGAAAGGTACGGTCGAGGCGTATTACGCCGTCTGATCATTCATCGATAACGTGGACATGCCAAGGCCGCCGGGGCGATCCGGCGGCCTTTTTCATTCGCGCTGACGCAGCCCGGAATCGTGATCCAGTGCTGCATGATGGACAGCTGATTACGTTAATATTGCGCAGTTGACAATTTTCTATGATCGCTCTTCATGGCAGCATCACTGCGACGCATCGTACACACCCTGGCGGGCTGGCCCGTCGTGGGCCGCCTCGTCCGCATACTGGTGGCGTTGATCCGACTGCCGGAACACCATGATCGGCAGCACCGCTTCGCGACGGAACAGCTGCCGGCACTGCTGCACACGATGTCCGACCTGAACGCCCGCACCCTGGCCGTGCTGCAGGATCCCGAAAACCTCGCCCAGTCGCTTCCGGTGACGCTGCGCGGGCTCACGCGTGAACTGGCCGAGTTGCGGACGCGGCTGGAACGCCTGGAGCGGCAGCTCGGGCAATGACGTCCTTTTCCATCGTCATCAATACGCTGAACCGCGCGTCCCTGCTGCGGCGCGTGCTGGCGAGCCTGCCGCATCTTCGCTACGCCGGACAGTTCGAAGTCATCGTCGTCCAGGGGCCATGCACCGACGACACCGCGCAAGTGCTTGCTGAATGGGGATCGCGGATCCGCACCGGGACCTGCCCCGTCGCCAACCTGTCGATGTCGCGCAACATCGGTATCCGCATGGCGCGCGGCGACGTGGTGGCGTTCATCGACGATGACGCGATTCCCGAGCCGGAATGGCTGACCCACCTGGCGGCCGCCTATGCCGATCCGCAGGTCGGCGGGGCCGGCGGCATCGTATGCGACCGCAGCGGCTACACGTTCCAGTACCGGTATGCGACCGCGACACGGCTGGCCGAGACCGACTGGCGCGCCTCGGGCGCGAGCCCGTCGCTGTGCTTTCCGGGCTCGTTCCGCTTTCCCTACCTGCAGGGGACCAACGCATCGTTCCGGCGCACCGCGCTGCTGGAGGTGGGCGGCTTCGACGAGGAGATCGAATACTATCTCGACGAGACCGACGTCTGCTGCCGCCTGATCGATGCGGGCTTCCTGATCCGGCAGCTTCCCGACGCGTATGTGCACCACGATGCCGCGCCGAACGCGGTACGCGACGCGGCGCAGCTCACCGTTGCGTCGTATCCGATCCTGAAGAATTCGCTGTATTTTTCGATCAGGCACGGCCTCGCCTATGTCCCGCTCGCGCACATCGAGCGCCTGCATGGGGAACGGGTCGCCGCGCGGCGCGCCGACGTCGTCCACCTGGTCGCCACCGGCCGCCTGCCGCCGGCGGCGCTCGACGACTTCGATGGGGCGGCGGTCCGCGCCGGGGAAACAGGCCTGCGCCGCGGCCTGGAAAGGTGCCGCCCGGGCATCGATCCGAACACGTGTTCGCCACTGCCGGGCGACTTCCTGCCGTTCGCGACGCGCGCGCATCCCGGCGCGCGCACGGTGGTGTTGGTGTCGCGCGACTATCCTCCCGGGCACCGCGGCGGCATTGCCGTCTTCTACCGCGACCTGGCCGAAGCACTGGCGCAGGCGGGGCACCAGGTGCACGTCATCACGGAAGGCGCCAACGAGGTGAGCCTGGAGAACGGGGTCTGGATGCATCGCATGGCCGTGCAGCGCTGCGCACGCACGCCGGCCGCGGTCGCGCGCGCGATTCCGCGAGCCGTCTGGGACTGGTGCGCGACGGCGCTGGCGGAGACGCGCCGCATCGCCAGCCTGCGTCCCATCGACGTGGTCGAGGCGCCCATCTGGGACACGGAGGGTGCCGCACTGCTGCTCGATGGCGGCTGGCCACTGGTCACGAGTCTGCAAACCACCCTGCATTTCTGGCTGCAGGAACATCCCGGCCTGCGCAATGACGCGCGCTGGATGACGGATTTCGGCACGCCGATGCTGGCGCTGGAACAGGAGCTGATGCGCGGCTCGCATGCGGTGCGTGCGATCAGCCAGGCCATCCGCCGCGACATCGAACAGGCGTACGGATTCCGGTTCGATCCCGCCGCCGTGATGACGGTCCCGCTCGGGATGCCGGATGTGGCCGCCGCGCCGCCGCCCCCGACCCGGGGCGGACGCATCGACGTGCTGTTCGTCGGCAGGCATGAAGCGCGCAAGGGCATCGACGTGCTGCTCGCCGCGATTCCGCAGGTGCTGGCCGCGCATCCGTCGATCCGTTTCCGCATCCTGGGCGACAACACGATTCCCCGGCCCGGAGAGCGCACCAGCTACCTGGACGCCTGGCGCGCGCAAGGACATCTGCGGCGCTGGGCGGACCGGGTCGTGTTCGAAGGCCGCGTCGACGACGCGACGCTGCGGGCCGCCTACCGCGACTGCGACGTGTTCGTGGCGCCGAGCCGCTTCGAGTCGTTCGGGCTGGTATTCCTCGAAGCCATGCGGGAAGGCAAACCGGTGATCGGCTGCCGCGCCGGCGGCATGCCGGAAGTGGTCGTCGACGGCCTCAACGGTATCCTCGTGCCGCCCGGCGACTGCGGCGCGCTGGCCGGCGCGATCCTGGATCTCGCCGCTTCCGCGCCGCGGCGCGCGGCGCTGGGCGCGGCCGGCCGCGCGCGGTTCGTCCAGCATTTCACCGCGGCGCGCATGGCGCAGTCCAGCATGCCGCTGTACGATCTGGCTCGTGGGCGCTTCGCCCCGCAAGCGGCATGAAGGTGTCGTTGATCCACGGCGTCTGCGTCCGCCACGACGCGATTTCGAACGCCATCGCCGACCAGTACCGCTGGCTGCGCGCCGCGGGGCACGATGTGCGCCTGTATGCCCACGCCTGCGACCAGCCCGGGGTGGCGTGTCACGCGGTGGGCGCGCTGTCCGACGTGGCGTTCGACGCGCACTTCCAGCAAAGCGACCTGGTCCTTTTCCATTTCGGCATCTACTACACGCTGTTCGACCTGCTGCCCGTCGTGCCACGCGGCGCGCGGCGCGTGGTGGCCTTCCACAACATCACGCCGAAACACCTGGTGGCTTCGGCGCAGCACGAGACGATCGACCGCTCGTTCCGGCAAATGGCCAACATCGCGTTCGCGGACCACGTGTTGTGCGACAGCGCGATCAACCTCGACGTGCTGCGCGCGGCGCGCATCGAGACCCCCGCCACCGTGCTGCCGCTCGCCGTCGCCAGTCCGCCGGCGCCGGTGCCGGACAAGCCCAGTGCCGGCGACGGCATCGTCCGTCTCGCCTTCGTCGGACGGCTGGTCGGGTCGAAAGGCCCGCAGGATCTGCTGGCGGCGCTCCGCCAGGTACTCGCGCAAACGGGGCCCGACGTCCGCCTGGCGCTGGACGTCGTCGCCAACGTCGCGTTTTCGGACCCTGCACTGCTCGACATGATGCGGGCGGCGGCCACCAACCTGCCCCGCGATGCCGGCGACCGCATCGTCGTGCGCCTGCACGGGGACGCACCGGAAGACGACAAGGAACGGATCCTGCGCGATGCCGACGTGTTCGTGCTGCCGACCCGCCACGAAGGCTTCTGCGTCCCGATCGTGGAAGCGCTGGCCGCCGGCTGCAAGGTCATCACGTACGACAATTCGAACACGCCGGCCGTGACGGGTGGCCTTGCCAACCTGGTGCCGACCGGCGATGTCGATGCCCTTGCCCGTGCGCTTGCCGCGGATATCGCGCAGGTCCGCTCCCCCGCGTGGCGGCCGGCAGGCGCCGGCGGCTATGGTGAGTACGCCCTGGGCGCGTGGCGCTTCGTCCAGCAGTTCAGCCCCGCGCCGGTCCGGCAGCGCTTCATCGATGCGGTCGGGTCCCTGGTCAACGTCGACTGAATGACGCCTGCAGGCAGTCCAGCGCCTGACGGTACGCCTCCCGCAACGCGTCCACGCGCGCCGCGTCGGCGCGCGCGGCGATGAGCGCAAGGCCGCTGCCGTGCGCGTGGTCGACGAGGATATCGCGCCACAACAGGTGCGCCGGCGTGACGGCCGCGAGCAGCGCAGTCAGGCGGTCCGTGATCTCACGGCTCGCGCCGGCGAAGGCCGCCGGCTCGGCAAAGATCGCGAGCGTCAGCTGCGGGTGCGCGACGACGGCGTCGTGATAGCGCGTCAGCAGCGTCCGGATCCCGTCGATGGGACCGGCGGCCGCGTCGACACCCTCCAGCACGTCGCCATACAACCGGTCCGACAACGCCCGCAACAGCCCGGCACGGTCGGTCACGTGGTGATACAGGCTCATCGGCGTCACGCCCAGCCGCGCCGCCAGCGCGCGCATCGTCAGGCCGGCGTCGCCATCCTCGTCCAGCAGGTCCAGCGCGGCATCCAGGATGGCGTCGCGCGTGACGCCCTGCCCGCGCGCGGGCCGGCCGCGCGGGCGCGTCATGGCAGCACGCGGTACGTGGATTGCACGAGGCCCGACGGGAAGCTGCGGCTGGCGACGAGGGCCAGGTCGCGGTCGGCCGGGAGTGCCCCGAACAGCGGCCGGCCCGCCCCGATCAGGACGGGCACGGTCGTGATGACCATGTCCTCGATCAGCCCGGCGCGCAGGAATGCCTGCACGACCTGGCCGCCGTCCACGTAGACCCGGCGGACGCCCTCCTGCTCCAGGGCGCGCATGGCATCGGGCGGTGACAGGTCCGCGAAACGCACCTTGCCGCGCAGGCGGTCGGGAACGGGCGTACCGGCCAGTTGGCGCGACAGCACGAGCACCGGCCGGTCGTACGGCCAGGTGTCGAACGTCGCCACCTTCTCGTAGCTGCCGCGGCCCATCACGATCGCGTCCTTGTCGGCGATGAACGCATCGTAGCCGTGGTCTTCGTTCGGGTCGTCGCGGGCGAGCAGCCAGCCGATGTCGCCGTCGGGGCGCGCGATGTAGCCGTCCAGGCTCGTGGCGATGAATACGTGTCCGGTCGTCATGAAGTCTCCTTATTTATACACCGTATATTTTATACGAAGGCGTAAAAAAAGCGAGCCCGCAGACTCGCTTTCCGACGACGGGATACGTCGATTAACGCTTGTCGATGGTCGGCACGTCGCGGACCGTCGAACCGACGAACAGCTGGCGCGGACGGCCGATCTTCTGTTCCGGATCGGCGATCATCTCGTTCCACTGGGCGATCCAGCCGATGGTACGGGCCATCGCGAAGATACCGGTGAACAGCGAGACCGGGATGCCCAGGGCCGACTGCACGATGCCCGAGTAGAAGTCGACGTTCGGGTACAGCTTGCGCGACACGAAGTAGTCGTCGTTCAGGGCGATCTTTTCCAGTTCCATCGCCAGCTTGAACAGCGGGTCGTCCTGCAGGCCCAGTTCGTTCAGCACTTCGTGGCAGGTTTCGCGCATCAGCTTGGCGCGCGGGTCGAAGTTCTTGTACACGCGGTGACCGAAGCCCATCAGCTTCACGCCCGAGTTCTTGTCCTTGACCTTCTCGATGAAGGCCGGGATGTTCTCGACCGAGCCGATTTCCTTCAGCATGTTCAGTGCGGCTTCGTTCGCGCCGCCGTGTGCCGGGCCCCACAGGCAGGCGATACCGGCTGCGATACAGGCGAACGGGTTGGCGCCCGACGAACCGGCCAGGCGGACGGTCGAGGTCGATGCGTTCTGCTCGTGGTCGGCGTGCAGGATCAGGATGCGGTCCAGGGCGCGGACGAGGACGTCGTTGACCTTGTACTCTTCGCACGGGTTACCGAACATCATGCGCATGAAGTTCGCGCTGTACGACAGGTCGTTGCGCGGGTACACGAACGGCTGGCCGATCGAGTACTTGTATGCCATGGCGACGAGGGTCGGCAGCTTGGCGATCAGGCGGATGGCCGAGATCTCGCGCTGCTTGGCATCGTTGATGTCCAGCGAGTCGTGGTAGAACGACGCCAGGGCGCCGACGGTACCGACCAGCACCGACATCGGGTGCGCGTCGCGGCGGAAGCCGCGGAAGAAGAATTGCATCTGCTCGTGGACCATCGTGTGCTTGGTCACGGTGGCGACGAATTCTTCCTTCTGCTTGGCGTTCGGCAGTTCGCCGTTCAGCAGCAGGTAGCAGGTCTCCAGGAAGTCGCAGTTGACGGCCAGTTGCTCGATCGGGTAGCCGCGGTACAGCAGCTCGCCCTTGTCGCCATCGATGTAGGTGATGGCCGACTGGCAGGCGGCGGTCGACATGAAGCCAGGGTCATAGGTGAACTTGCCGGTCTGGCCGTACAGCTTGCGGATGTCGATGACGTCCGGGCCGATCGTGCCTTTGTAGATCGGCATGTCTACCGATGGGCTGCCGTCCGAGAACGACAGGGTGGCTTTGGTATCAGAGATGTTCATGGCACTTCCTTCTTTGGGAGGTGAGTCTACAAGACAAAATAAAACGAAATCTTCCGGTTTCGCTCAGGCTTGCCGCAGCCGCGCCACCAGGGCGCGGACGTGCGGGAGGTCGACCTCGCCTTCGGGCTCGGCGCGGCCCAGCAGCAGGTCCATCAGCGGGTTATCCGCCAGGTCCAGCAGACGGGTCAGCGCATCGACTTCCTCGTCCGTCATGGTTTCTTCATGCGCATCCAGGAAGCGCGTGAGGATCAGGTCGTTCTCGAGCAGGCCGCGGCGGGCGCGCCAGCGCAGGCGGGCACGGTTGGCGGGGTCGGATTGATGCGTATTCACACTAGAGTCCGTTGTTGGGTCAACACTATACTCCGGCTGCCGGAGGCCGGCAGTACGGTAGTTTTACTGTTTCGGTTCGATGAGCCGGGTTTAGATCGCGCGGCGTACCAGCAATTCCTTGATCTTGCCGATGGCCTTGTTCGGGTTCAAACCCTTCGGGCACACGTCCGTGCAATTCATGATCGAGTGGCAGCGGAACAGGCGGTACGGGTCTTCCAGGTTGTCCAGGCGCTCGTTCGTTGCCTCGTCGCGCGAGTCGGCGATGAAGCGGTACGCCTGCAGCAGGCCGGCCGGACCGACGAACTTGTCCGGGTTCCACCAGAACGACGGGCACGACGTCGAGCAGCACGCGCACAGGATGCACTCGTACACGCCGTCGAGTTCTTCACGCTCTTCCGGCGACTGCAGACGCTCCTTTTCAGGCGGGATCGAGTCGTTGATCAAATACGGCTTGATCGAGTGGTACTGCTTGAAGAAGTTGGTCATGTCCACGATCAGGTCGCGGATGACCGGCAGGCCCGGCAGCGGACGCAGCACGATCGGCTGCGTCAGCTCGTTCAGGTTCGTCGTGCAGGCCAGGCCGTTCTTGCCGTTGATGTTCATCGCGTCCGAACCGCACACGCCTTCGCGGCACGAGCGGCGCAGCGCGAGCGAGTCGTCGACGTCGGCCTTGATGCGCTGCAGCGCGTCCAGCAGCATCTTGTCGGTGTCTTTCAGCTCGACGGTGACGTCTTGCATATAGGGCTTCGAATCCTTGTCCGGATCGTAGCGGTAAATCTTCAGGTGGACTGTGCGTGCCATTATTTCGTACCTAGTTAGAACGTGCGGGGCTTCGGTTTGAACGTGTCGACGGTGAGCGGCTTGGTCACCACCGGCTTGTAGTCGAGACGGTTGCCTTCCGAGTAGAACAGGGTGTGCTTCATCCAGTTCACGTCGTCGCGCTGCTCGTAGTCGCTGTGGGCGTGGGCGCCGCGCGATTCCTTGCGCGCCGCAGCCGACACGACGGTCGCCTTGGCCACTTCGATCAGGTTGTCCAGCTCGATCGCTTCGATGCGCGCCGTGTTGAACACCTTCGACTTGTCCTTGAACGAGACGTGCTTGCGGCGCTCGTCCAGGGCCATGATTTCCTTGACGCCTTCGTCCATCAGCGCCTGCGTGCGGAACACGCCGCAGTGCTTCTGCATCGTCGCGCGGATCGCGTTGGCCACGTCCTGCACCTTCTCGCCGCCGGTGGAATTTTCCAGGCGGTTCAGGCGGCCCAGCGCGTAGTCGGCAAAATCCTTCGGCAGCGCGCGGTTGCCCTGCTCCTTCAGGTTCTGCGCGACGATGTGGTTGCCGGCCGCGCGGCCGAAGACCACCAGGTCCAGCAGCGAGTTCGTGCCCAGGCGGTTCGCGCCGTGCACCGACACGCACGAGCATTCGCCGATCGCGTACAGGCCGTTGACGACCTTTTGCGAACCGGTACCGTCAGGCGTGACGACCTGGCCGTGGATGTTGGTCGGGATGCCGCCCATCTGGTAGTGGATGGTCGGGACGACGGGGATCGGTTCCTTGGTCGCGTCGACGTTGGCGAACTTGTGGCCGATCTCGAGAATCGACGGCAGGCGCTTGCGGATCGTGTCCGCGCCGATGTGGCGCAGGTCCAGCAGCACGTGGTCCTTGTTCGGGCCCACGCCGCGGCCTTCCTTGATTTCCTGGTCCATCGAGCGCGAGACGAAGTCGCGCGGCGCCAGGTCTTTCAGGGTCGGCGCGTAGCGCTCCATGAAGCGTTCGCCGTTGCTGTTGATGAGGATACCGCCCTCGCCGCGCACGCCTTCCGTGATCAGCACGCCCGCGCCGGCCACGCCGGTCGGGTGGAACTGCCAGAACTCCATGTCCTGCAGCGGGATGCCGGCACGTGCCGCCATGCCGAGGCCGTCGCCGGTGTTGATGAAGGCGTTGGTCGACGCGGCGAAGATACGGCCCGCGCCGCCCGTGGCGAACACGGTCGTTTTCGCCTGCAGCATCATGACGTCGCCCGTTTCCATCTCCAGCGCGACGACGCCGAGGACGTCGCCGTCGGCATTGCGGACCAGGTCCAGCGCCTGCCATTCGACGAAGAAGTGCGTGCGCGAGCGGACGTTACGTTGATACAGCGTGTGCAGCAGCGCGTGGCCGGTACGGTCGGCCGCGGCGCAGGCGCGCTGCACCGGCTTCTCGCCGAAGTTGGCGGTGTGGCCGCCGAACGGACGCTGATAGATCGTGCCGTCCGGGTTGCGGTCGAACGGCATGCCGAAGTGTTCCAGCTCGTACACGACCTTCGGGGCTTCGCGGCACATGAATTCGATGGCGTCCTGGTCACCCAGGTAGTCCGACCCCTTGACGGTGTCGAACATGTGCCAGTACCAGTCGTCCTCGCTCATGTTGCCGAGGGATGCGCCGATGCCGCCCTGCGCCGCGACCGTGTGCGAGCGGGTCGGGAACACTTTCGACAGCACGGCCACGTTCAGGCCCGCTTCGGACAGTTGCAGCGCCGCGCGCAGGCCGGAGCCGCCGGCGCCGACGATGACGACGTCGAAATGGCGGACGGGGATGTTGGTGTTGATTGCTGCCACGATTACACGCTCCAGAGAATTTGCACAGTCCAGGCGGCGCAGGCGAGCAGCCAGAGCACCGTGGCGATCTGCAGGGTCAGGCGGATGCCGACCGGTTTGACGTAGTCCATCCAGATGTCACGGATGCCCACCCACACGTGGTAGAACAGGCCGAAGAACGTGACCATCGTGAAAAGCTTGAACCACTGGCGGGCGAACAGGCCGGCCCAGCCTTCGTAGGTGAAGTTTTGGCCGGTCAGGAACGAGACCAGCAGGATGACGGTGAAGATGACCATCACGATGGCGGTGACGCGCTGGGCGAGCCAGTCGCGCATGCCGTAGTGCGCGCCGACGACGAGGCGGCGCTGTCCGATATTCTTGGGGGTAGCCATGATCAAAACACTCCGAACAGTTTGAGAGCGACCAGCAGGGTCAGCGCCAGGGCGACGACGAGCACGTAACGCGCGGTGCGCTGCGCCGCGTCCTTGTCCAGGGCCATGTGGTTGTCCATGAACAGGTGGCGGATGCCGGCGCAGAAGTGGTGCAGGTAGCCCCAGGACAGGCCCAGGATGACGATCTTCGTGAACGGATGGCTGACGATCCCGGCGAAGTGCGCGAACGAGATCTCGGAACGGATGCTCTGCTCGAACAGGTAGAGCAGGAACGGCAGGAAGAGGAACAGCACGAAGCCGCTGATACGGTGCAGGATCGACACGATGGCCGACGGCGGCTGCTTGTAGTTCATCGTGATATCCGTAATGTTCACATTACGGATCGGCTGCCCTCTTTTTTGCGCGTTCTTCACGGCTTCGGACATTGGAACACCTCCCTTAAAGCGTTTATTTATATTGACTCCGGACTACGCCGGGTTGCTCTTCGACGCTTGCCCAAAATCAAGGCATTGTAATCGCTGCAAGCGATTCATGCAGCAGCATAGATCCGCCGCAAAAACAATTCACGACAATTCGTTTTGGTAATGATGCTTGGAGGTCAGATACAGCCCGCGCCGCAACTCGACCGCCTTGTCTCCATAGGTGAACGACACCCGGTCCGCGCACAGCAGCGGCGTTCCTTCCGGTACTTTCAACGCCTGCGCCGTCGGTGCATCGGCCGCTACCGCCCGGATCTTTTCCGACGCGCGGATCATGCGCGTGCCGAATTCCGATTCGAACAGTCCATACATCGGGCCCTTGTATTCCGCGAGACGCTCGGCCGTCAGTCCCTTGAACAACTGCCCCGGCAGCCAGAGTTCTTCCAGGATCGTCGGCGCGCCGCCGTCGCTCATCAGCCGTTTGATATAGACGACCGCGTCGCCCGATTTCAGGTCGAGCAGGCGCGCCACCTCGGCCGGCGCACGGATGCGCTTCACCTCGAGGTATTCGTGATCGAAATGCTGGGGGACGCCCTCGTCGGGCATCAGCTTGAGGAAACGGAAGTGGGCGCGCGCCTCGTTGTGGGTCGCGACGAACGTACCTTTACCCTGGCGGCGCACGACGAGGTGCTCGGCGGCAAGCTCGTCGATGGCCTTGCGCACGGTGCCCTGGCTGACCTTGTAGCGGCCGGCCAGCTCGACTTCGCTGGGGATCAGCTCGCCCGGTTTCCATTCGCCGGACTGCAGGCTCTGCGTGATGAGCGCCTTGATCTGCTGGTAAAGTGGAGAGAATGTGGGGGAAGGCGCCGCGCCGCCGACAGCGCTGCCGGCGCTCGTAGTCGTGGCGCCATTGCTGTTCGGATTGGACGGGGCTGGGTTCATAGACATCGATTTTTTCATAAATCCCATTGTCCGTCCAGTGGAGAAACCCTCAGATTATGTGTCTTATATAAGACATATGATATGAATTGACAGATGGAATCGTACGGGCATACACTCGCGATCGATCGAGCGTGGGCGCCCCGCCTGTCGGCAACCGTCGCACGCCCGGCTCGTGGGTAGTGCTTTTGGTATGATTGCAGTTTTCCCAAACTGGCGTATCCTCTGCGTCGCCCCGTTTTTCTTTCCCACTTTGGAGATTCATCATGGCTAAAACCCCTAAGCGCGTTGCCGTTACCGGCGCGGCCGGCCAGATCGGCTATTCCCTGCTGTTCCGCATCGCCAACGGCGACATGCTGGGCAAGGACCAGCCGGTCATTCTGCAGCTGCTCGAGATCGACAACGAAAAAGCACAGAAGGCGCTGAAAGGCGTCATGATGGAACTGGAAGACTGCGCATTCCCGCTGCTGGCCGGCATGACCGCCCACAGCGACCCGATGACCGCATTCAAGGACGCGGACGTCGCCCTGCTGGTCGGCGCCCGTCCGCGCGGCCCGGGCATGGAGCGTAAAGACCTGCTGGAAGCCAACGCCCAGATCTTCACGGTGCAGGGCAAGGCACTGGACGCCGTCGCGTCGCGCGACGTGAAAGTCCTGGTGGTCGGCAACCCGGCCAACACCAACGCCCACATCGCGATGAAATCGGCCCCGAACCTGCCGGCCAAGAACTTCACCGCCATGCTGCGCCTGGACCACAACCGCGCCCTGTCGCAAGTCGCCGCCAAGACCGGCACTGCCGTCGGCGACATCGAGCAGATGGTCGTCTGGGGCAACCACTCGCCGACCATGTACGCCGACTACCGTTTCGCAACGGTCAACGGCAAGTCGGTCAAGGACCTGATCAACGACCAGGAATGGAACGCCAACACGTTCCTGCCGACCGTCGGCAAGCGCGGCGCCGCCATCATCGACGCCCGCGGCGCCTCGTCGGCTGCTTCGGCCGCCAACGCCGCCATCGACCACGTGCGTGACTGGGTGCTGGGCACCAACGGCAAGTGGACCACGATGGGCGTGCCGTCGGACGGTTCGTACGGCATTCCGGAAGGCATCGTCTTCGGCTTCCCGGTGACCACCGAGAACGGCGAGTACAAGATCGTGCAAGGCCTGGACATCGACGCGTTCTCGCAAGAGCGCATCAACCTGACCCTGAACGAACTGAACGAAGAGCGCGCAGGCGTCGCTCACCTGCTGGGCCAGTAATTCCACAACGGCGGCGCGCATCGGCGCGCCGCCGTTTTTTTCGGAACCACCATGCATCCTTCCGAGGTTTTATTCCAGGGCCAACGCCAGCCGCTGCTGCTCCCTGCCTGCGACCACTATGCCGGCAGCGAGAAGCTGATGCGCAAATCGATGGCCCTGCAACAAGAGCTTGGTCCCATTTTCGACATCACCTTCGACTGTGAAGACGGCGCCAGCGCCGGCAACGAGCGCGCGCACGCGGAACTGGTCGCGGCGCTCATCAACAGCGACGACAACCGCTACAACCGCATCGGCGCCCGCCTGCACGACGTCGGGAGCCCCCACTTCGCGCAGGACGTCGAGATCATCGTCGGCGCCGCCGCGCACAAGCTCGCCTACGTCGTCCTGCCCAAGCCGAACAGCCTCGAAGACGTCGTGCGCGCGCAAGAGCTGGTCAACCAGGCCGCCGCGAAGGCCGGCCGTCACTTTCTCCCGCTGCACGTATTGATCGAAACGCACGGCGCCCTGCACGACGTGTACGCCATCGCCGCCCTGCCCCAGGTCGAAAGCCTGTCGTTCGGCATCATGGATTTCGTCTCGGCCCACTACGGTGCGGTACCGGCCGCCGCGATGCGTACGCCGGGTCAATTTACCCATCCGCTCGTCGTCCGGGCGAAGCTGGAGATGGTTGCGGCATGTCATGCGCATGACAAAGTCCCTTCGCATAATGTGACGACCGAGATCAAGGACAGCGCCGTCGTCGCCAACGACGCCCAGCGCGCCGCCGCCGAATTCGGCTTTACGCGCATGTGGAGCATCCACCCCGACCAGATCAAGCCGATCGTCAAGGCATTCACGCCGCGCCTCGCGGAGGTGAACGACGCGACGAGCATCCTGACCGCGGCCATGGCGAAGGACTGGGGTCCGATTGCCCACGGTGGCCGCTTGCACGACCGCGCCAGCTACCGATATTATTGGACGGTGTTGCAGCGCGCGAAGCTGGCCGGCCTTGCGCTGCCGGATGCCGCGGCGGCACTCGTCAATCAACCGGAATCCATCTGATGGCCATCACTCTGAATCAAATCGCAGCCGCCTGTGCCTTTGCGCTCGCGGCCGCCGGTCTTTGCGCAACGGCGACTGCCGCCGAAACCCATCCCAAAGCGACCAAAGTCCTGAAACAAAAGGCAAAATCCTCCAAGCATAAAAAGGCGAAAAAAGAGGACACTAAGCAAGAGGTCGTCGACAACGAGCCCGAACCGGACGTCACCGACACGACGATGGCCGAGTATTCTTGCGAGTTGAACAACAAGGTCACCATCTACCGCAACCTGATGGACGACAGCCACATCGCGCTGCGCTGGAAGAACCACCTGCGCCGCATGGACAAGGTGGGCACGACCACGGGCGCGCAGCGCTACGAGAACGCGAAACTCGGCCTGGTCTGGATCGGCATCCCGTCGAAGGGCATCCTGCTCGATTCGAAGCAGAGCCGCCAGCTGGCCAACGAATGCAAGGACGCCGAGCAGGCCAACCCGCCTGTGGTGGCCTCGGCGCCGGCCGAACCGAAAAGCTGATGTGCGGGCCGGAACGCCCGCACGTCGTCCCTGCGCAGGCAGGGACCCAATGTAGCGTTCCGGTGGCGCCAGTACTTGCCCCCGCCTCCGCGGGGGCGACGGCATGAAACAGTTTGACGAAGCAACAACAAAATCCTCACAAAGGAGAATTGAATGTCTCAGAACACGTTGAATACGCTGAAGGAATTCCCGCTCGCGGGCGGACAGACCGGCCAGTTCCACTCGCTGCCGGCCCTGGCCGAGTCGCTGGGCGTGAACCTGTCGCGCCTGCCGGTGTCGATCCGTATCGTCCTCGAATCCGTGCTGCGCAACTGCGACGGCAAGAAGGTGACCGAAGAACACGTCCGCCAGCTGGCGAACTGGGCCCCGACCGCCGCCCGCACCGAAGAGATCCCGTTCGTCGTCGCCCGCGTCGTCCTGCAGGACTTCACCGGCGTGCCGCTGCTGGCCGACCTGGCCGCGATGCGCAACGTGGCCGCCAAGACCGGCGCCGATCCGAAGAAGATCGAGCCGCTCGTCCCGGTGGACCTGGTCGTCGACCACTCGGTCACGATCGACCACTTCCGCACTCCGGACGCGCTCGACCTGAACATGAAGATCGAGTTCCAGCGCAATAACGAGCGCTACCAGTTCATGAAGTGGGGCATGCAGGCGTTCGACACGTTCGGCGTCGTGCCCCCGGGCTTCGGCATCGTCCACCAGGTCAACCTGGAATACCTCGCGCGCGGCGTGATGAAGAACGGTTCGATGTACTACCCGGACACCCTGGTCGGCACGGACTCGCACACCACCATGATCAACGGCGTCGGCGTCGTGGGCTGGGGCGTGGGCGGCATCGAGGCGGAAGCCGGCATGCTGGGCCAGCCGGTCTACTTCCTGACCCCGGACGTCATCGGCGTCAACCTGACCGGCGTGCTGCGCGAAGGCTGCACCGCGACCGACCTGGTGCTGACCATCACCGAGATGCTGCGCAAGGAAAAAGTCGTCGGCAAGTTCGTGGAATTCTTCGGCGAAGGCACCGCCTCGCTGTCGACCACCGACCGCGCCACCATCGGCAACATGGCACCGGAATACGGCGCGACGATGGGCTTCTTCCCGGTCGACGAGAAGACCGTCGACTACTTCCGCGGCACCGGCCGCACGGAAGAAGAACTGGCCGCCTTCGAGAACTACTTCAAGGCCCAGCAACTGTTCGGCATCCCGAAGGAAGGCGAGATCGACTACACCCGCGTGCTGCACCTTGACCTGTCGACCGTCACCCCGTCGCTGGCCGGCCCGAAGCGCCCGCAGGACCGCATCGAACTGGGCAACGTGAAGCACAACTTCGCCGAGCTGTTCTCCAAGCCGACGAGCGAAAACGGCTTCAACAAGTCGCCGGAAGACCTGTCGAAGGTGTACGAAACGACCAACGGCGTGCGCGTGAAGAACGGCGACGTGCTGATCGCCGCGATCACGTCGTGCACCAACACGTCGAACCCGAGCGTGATGCTGGCCGCGGGCCTGCTGGCCAAGAAGGCCGTCGAAAAAGGCCTGACCGTCGCACCGCACATCAAGTCGTCGCTGGCGCCGGGCTCGCGCGTCGTCACCAACTACCTGGAAGCGGCCGGCCTGCTGCCTTACCTGACGCAGCTGGGCTTCGGCTTGACCGCCTACGGCTGCACCACCTGCATCGGCAACGCCGGCGACCTGACCCCGGAACTGAACGCCGCGATCACGTCGAACGACATCATCGCCGCCGCCGTCCTGTCGGGCAACCGCAACTTCGAAGCGCGCATCCACCCGAACATCCGCTCCAACTTCCTGGCCTCGCCGCCGCTGGTCGTCGCCTACGCGATCGCCGGCAACGTCACGCGCGACCTGATGACGGAACCGGTCGGCAAGGGCGCGGACGGCGTCGACGTCTACCTGGGCGACATCTGGCCGACCTCGCAGGAGATCCACGACCTGATGAAGCTCGCGATGAACTCGGACGTCTTCAAGGCCAACTACGCCGACGTCAAGGGCAACCCGGGCGCGCTGTGGGAAGCCGTGTCGTCGGTATCGGGCCAGGTCTACGACTGGCCGGAGTCGACCTACATCGCCGAGCCGCCGTTCTTCGGCGACTTCGAGATGACCCCGAAGGCGGCCGCCGCCGACATCGCCAATGCGCGCGCGCTGGGCGTGTTCGGCGACTCGATCACCACCGACCACATCTCCCCGGCCGGTTCGATCAAGGAAGACGGTCCGGCCGGTAAATGGCTGAAGGACCACGGCGTCATCAAGGCCGACTTCAACTCGTACGGCTCGCGCCGCGGCAACCACGAGATCATGATGCGCGGTACGTTCGCGAACGTCCGCATCAAGAACAGGATGATCCCGCCGAAGGCCGACGGTTCGGCGGTCGAAGGCGGCATCACGATCCACCAGCCGAGCGGCGAACAGCTGTCGATCTACGACGCGGCCATGAAGTACATCGCGGAAGGCACCCCGACGATGATCTTCGCGGGCGAAGAGTACGGCACCGGCTCCTCGCGCGACTGGGCCGCCAAGGGCACCCAACTGCTGGGCGTCAAAGCCGTGATCGCCCGTTCGTTCGAGCGCATCCACCGTTCGAACCTGGTCGGCATGGGCGTGCTGCCGCTGCAGTTCCTGGGCGACGACAGCGTCGACACCCTGGGCATCACCGGCAACGAGACCTATGACCTGAAGGGCCTGGAAGGCGAGATCCGTCCGCAGATGCAGGCGACCCTCGTGATCCACCGCGCCGACGGCTCGACCAGGGAAACCTCGGTCCTGCTGCGCATCGATACGCCGATCGAAGTGGATTACTACAAGCATGGCGGCATTCTGCCGTTCGTGCTGCGGCAGTTGCTGGCAGCGTAATCGCCAGCAGAGGGGTCAGAGCACGGTGTTGCTGGTTGTGCTCTGACCCCGGTGTCCAGACGCGGCGCCGATAAACACCGGGGTCAGAGCCCCAAAAGAAACACCGGGCTCTGACCCCTGCCCTGCCCTCTTAGGTTTCCGCCCACATCCGGAGCAGGTTGTGATAATGCCCCGTGAGCGCCACCATCTCCGCCCCATCGCCATGCTTCGCGCGCAAGGCCTGGATATTGGTATCCAGCTCCAGCAGCATCGCCCGCTTCCAGTCGTCGCGCACCATGCTCTGCACCCACAGGAACGACGCCACGCGCTCGCCGCGCGTCACCGGCTTCACCTCGTGCACGCTCGTCGACGGATAGACGATCGCATCGCCCGCCGGCAGCTTCACTTCGTGCGTGCCGTACGTGTCGACGACCGTCAGCTCGCCGCCGTCGTACTCGTCCGGATCGCTCAGGAACACGGTGCACGAGACGTCCGAGCGCACGGGTGATCCGCCCCGCTGCGCGCGGATGGCGCCGTCGATGTGCAGGCCGTAGTGCTCCCCGCCCGCGTAGCTGTTGAAGAACGGCGGCAGGATGCGCAGCGGGAGCACGCTCGAAAAGAACAGCGGGTTCGCCATCAGCGCGGCGCTCACGACCTGGCCCAGTTCCAGCGCGAGCGGCGAGCCTTCCGCCAGCTGGCGGTTGCGCTTGACCTGCGCGCCCTGGCTCCCGACGCTCGCGCGGCCGTCGATCCAGTCCGTCGCATCCAGGCGCGCGCGTATGGCCTTCACCTGGTCCGCGGTCAGCACGCCCGGAATATGGAGCAGCATGGACTGCGCCTCCCAATCAGAACTTGACGTTGGCCGACAGGGTGGCCGAGCGGCCCGGGCCCACGCCGGCATAGTGCGGCGACGAGACCTTGTCGAAGTACAGCTTGTCGGTCAGGTTCTGCACATTCAACTGCAGGCTGACGTCCTTGTTCAGCGCGTAGCTGGCCATCGCGTCGAAGCGGGTATAGCCCGGCACCCACTTGTTGTTGTTGACGTTCGCGTACACCATGGCCATCGAGTTCAGGCCCATGCCGAACGTCAGCTCCTTCGTGGCGGCATACGTCGTCCACAGCGAGGCCGAGTGCTTGGGCGTCGTCGGGAAGCGGTTGCCGTTGTACGGCGAGACGACGTACACGGGTTTCGCGGTCGTGCCGATGTTCAGGTAGCCGTTGTCCGCGATTTCCGCGTCCAGGTACGTATAGCCGCCGAACACGCTCCACTGCGACGACAGCTTGCCCGAGAAGCCCAGCTCGACGCCCCTGATTTCCTTGCGGCCGACGTTCTGCGTCGTGCCGTCCGGCGCCGTCACGCGGGCATTGTTCATCGTGCTCTTGAAGACGGCCGCCGTCAGCGACAGGCGCCCGCCCGGCATCACGTCCCACTTGGTGCCCAGCTCGAAGTTCTTGCTGCGCTGCGGCTGCAGGTTCTGCACGGCCACCGTGAGCGCGTCCAGGCCGTCGCCGCCGTCGTTGCCCGGCGGGGTCGCCGACGTCGCGTAGGCCAGGTAGATGCTGCCGTTCGACGCCGGCTTGTAGACGAGGCCCGTCTGCCAGCTCCAGAACGTGCTGTCGACGTGCGCCGTCACGGCTGCCGTCGACGACGTCGCCAGCGTGTTCAGCGTCGTCTGGAAGTCGTCGTAGCGCGCACCCAGGTTCACTTGCCATTGCGGGTTGAATTCGATCGTGTCGAACGCGTACGCAGCCTTCGTCTTCGTGTTCACGTGCGTCAGCGCGCCCGACAAGGCGCGGGTATAGACCCATGGATCGTACGGATTCGGATCGACGAGCGTCGTGCAGTTGTACAGCGTCGCGGCGCCCGATGTCGGGCAGGTGAACGTGTTCGTCAGCGGGTTGTTCGTGCCCGGCGTGAAGACGTAGGCGGCGCGGTCGGTCGTCTCGCGGTCGAACTCGATGCCCGCGTTGTACGCATGCTTGATGGCGGCCGTGTCGAACTTGCCCGAGATGCTCGACACGTTCGACGCCGTGCGGGTCTCCGTCGCGCGGGTGTTGGCGCGGCGCCAGACGGTGCCGTACAGGACCGTGTTGCCCTTCGAGTCGTCCGGCTGGGTCCACACGTAGTCGTTGTTCGACTTGCCGTAGCGCGTGACGTTGCGCAGCGTGATGCCATTGGCCAGTTCGTGGCGCAGGTCGATCGTCGCGATGTCGCTCTTCGTGTCGCGGAAGTCGCGGTTGGCGAGGCCGTAGAACGTCGAGCGGTCGACGTTGAACGGGGTACCGTTGCCGTTCTTCGACACGTTGGTGCCGGTCGTGACCGGGTTGTTGAACGGGATGCCCGTGTCCGGGATCTCGTGCGAGGTCAGGTGGTAGACGCTGACGATGGCGCGCGTCGGACCGGTCAGGCCGAACGTCACGGTCGGCGCCACGCCCCAGCGCTTGCCGCCGACGACGTCGCGGCCCGGCACGTCGTTCTCGTGCGCCATCACGTTCAGGCGGAACGCGCTGTTGCTGCCGATGTTGCGGTTGAAGTCGCCCGTGATGCGGCGGTATTTGTCCGTGCCGAGGCCGATGCTGGCATGGTTGAAGTCATACGACTGCGCCGTCTTCGTGATCAGGTTGACGCCGCCGCCGGCCGACGAGCGGCCGCCCAGCGCCGAGTTCGGGCCCTTCACGACTTCGACCTGCTCCACGGCGAAGATCTCGCGCGACTGCGAACCGGCGTCGCGGATGCCGTCGATGTACGTGTCCGTCTGGGCGTTGTAGCCGCGAATAAACATGTTGTCGCCGACCGGGTTGCCGCCTTCGGCCGCGCCGATGGTAATGCCGGGCACGGTGCGCAGCGCATCCGTCAGCGACGTGGCGCCCGTCTGCGCGATGACCTCGGCCGGCACGATCGTGACGGATTTCGGCGTGTCGAGCAGCGGTGCGGTGAATTTGGTGTTGGCCGAGGTGGGCTGCTGCTGGTTGGCACCCATCACCTGGACGCTCGGGATCGTGGGATCCGGGGTGACGTCCGGACCGGCATGGGCAACGGCGGGCAGCGCCAGCGACGCGAGCATGGCCAGTGCCGGGGCCGGCAACGTGCGGGCATGCTTGCGGCTGGTGATGAAGGTGTTGTTTTTCTTGGTGGTCATGGTGTGGGGGCTGTGACCTGCCGGGCATCTCGTTGCGCCGTCGTAAGCAGGATCATGAATGAGAACGATTCGCATTATGATTCTGATTAGTACTTTTAGCAAGCACAAAGGCCGATAAATACGGGGGTGAGGCAGGAATGCGACGCCGGCAATCTTGCCGTCGTGTTACTGGGGGGTGGGCGAATCAACTACAATGTCGGGGATAAGGGTTTATCATGACCCGAGATGTCAACCAAGAATACGAATCACCTTACTGAAGAGACTCCTCAAGCGTATGCGTCGCCCTTCCAAAGACTCACCCAAACTTTCGGCAGAAAGCCAGCGTCTCATCAGCATCAGCAACGCCATCGTGCAGGCCGCCAGCCGCGTTGAAGAACGGACCTGGGAACGCAACCTCGACACGCAGCTGCAGAAGCTGCTCAAGACGAACCACCAGGACAGCATCGACGCCGCCCTCAACGTCCTGTTCAAGGGCGACCTCGCGGTCTACGACGTCCTGATGGATGGCGTCGAGGCGGTCAGCGAGTCCTCGACGATGACCGAGCAGGCCAAGGACGGTACCGAGACCACGTGGCAGGTGCTGCTCGTGGCTGCGCCGATCCTGGCCTGGACCCGTTTCTCGATCGCGTCCGGCACGATCCCCGGCGACATCCTGAACACGCTGACGGCGCACTTCTCCGCCCATCTGCTGGCCGACAACACGAAGCTGGCCATCGCGCCGACCTTGTACTCGATCGACCAGTTGCCGCGCACCCATGCCGAGACCTATGGCCTGACGCACAAGCTCGCCGCCGCCGCCCACAAGGGCTCGACGGTGAAGCCGGCCGCGCCCGGCCCGGACACGTCGCAATTCCTGGCCGACACGCGCTACCTGCTCGTGGCCGTCGTGGCCCCGGTGGGCGCCCCGCTGTTCCGCTGGCAGGAACCGCAGCACCACATCAATTTCGAAGCGGAGCGCGAGAACTGCCTCGAGCAATGGCGCGCCCAGGCCGGCCCGAACATCGCGCGCCTGCTGCCGGGCTGCGGCGTCGATCTGCTGCTGCCGGAAGCGTATTACGTCGCGTGCCGCGAGGCCGATAAACTGATCCGGCCGGTATCGATCCGCGCCGCGGTCCACTACCTGACCAATACGCTGGGTGTCGAACCGAACGACCTGCGCGCGGTCGTGGCCGGCTTCGGCGACGAAGTCAACGACAGCCAGGTCGACGAATACCGCGTCGGCTTCACGTTGCGCCAGTCGCCGGACGTCGTCTACGGCATCGTCTGGCCGCTGTACGGCCAGGAAGACGAGGACGGCACGCCGATGGAAGGCCCGGCCGGCGGCGGCGACCGTCCTCTCGCGCCGCTGGACGAGATCGTCAAGCACCTGAACGAGGTCGGCATCACCCACGTCAAGCGCATCGGCGAACGCTATGTCGCGGAGTACTGCGACGACTGCGGCGCACCGCTGTTCGCCGACCCGAGCGGCGAGCTCGTCCATGCCGAAATGCCGGAAGACACCCCGGCGGGGAACGAGCACTTCCACTGACGCGCGGCAGCGCCTCAACCACAAGACCCGGCCACGTGCCGGGTTTTGTTTTGGAAAACCGGGGTCAGAGCCCTTTTTTTGGCAAGATCCATAAAGCAAACCTGTTGAGCCTCGAGGAAATTGATTAAAACCGGGCTCTGACCCCGGTTCTTGGCAACAGCGCCTGGGCAAGCCTGTGGACGAGGGCCTCTAATTCCGGCATTGACGATGCCCGTGCCGGCCGCTAAATTAGTTAACACGTTAACTAAATACCCGCCCCCCCCATGGAATCCGTCACCATTCCCCTCTCCGGCTCGGACACGATCGCCGCGACGCTGTGGCAGGCGCCCGATCCCCGCGCCGTCGTGCTGCTGCACCCAGCCACCGCCGTCACGCAGCGCTACTACGAGGCGTTCGCGCACTACCTGCACGGCCTGGGCCTGCATGTGCTGACGTACGACTACCGCGGCACGGGCCGCTCGCGCCCGCGCGACCTGCGGCAGTGCACCGTGACGATGGCCGAGTGGATGGAGGACGACAACGCGGCCGTCACGCGCTGGGCGGCCGCGCGCTTTCCGGGACTGCCGCTGCTGGCCGTCGGGCACAGCGTCGGCGGGCATGCGATCGCGCTGTCGTCCGCCACCGGGATGCTGACGGCTGGCGTGCTCGTCGCGTCGCATGCGGGCGTCACGCGCACGATCCGCGGCGCCGTCGAGCGGGCCCGGGTGTGGTGCGTGATGCGGCTGCTCGCGCCCGTCCTGTGCCGGGTGCTCGGCTACATGCCGGGCCGCCGGATCGGCCTCGGCGAAGACCTGCCGCGCACGGTGATGCTGCAATGGAGCCGCTGGACGACCCTGCCCGGCTATTTCCTCGACGACGCAACGATGGATGCGCGCCGGCGCATGGCGCGTGTGCGGGTGCCGCTGCTCGTGCTCGGCTTCGACGACGATCCGTGGGCCAATCCGCGCGCCATCTCCATCCTCGTGCAACCGCTCGTCAATGCGCGCATGGAGCGGCGCCAGGTCGCCCCGCGCGACGCCCGCCTGCCCGCCATCGGACACATGGGCTTTTTCCGCCGCCAGTGCGCGCCCACGCTCTGGCCGCAGGTGGCCGACTGGCTGCTGGCGCACTGCCCCGTTAAGGAAACGGCGCGATGACGGCAGCGAAAAAACCGCCCCGTTTCGTCTTCTTGCTGAACCGCGCGCAGAAAGTGCTGCAGCGCTGGATCGAGACGCGCCCGCAAGCCTGGGACGGCATCAGTTCGGCGCAGGCGGGCCTGCTGTTCCTGCTCGCGTCGCGCGGGGAGCCCGCCACGGTCGGCGACATCGCGAAGGGACTGCAGGTGGCGCCGGCCGCCGTCACGAACCTGTCCAAGCGGATGCAGGCGGCCGACCTGATCGAGCGCGTGGATGACGACGCAGACCGGCGCGTCACGCGCGTGCGCCTGACCGCGCAGGGGCAGGACGCGAGCCGCCAGGCCCACGCCATGCTGCGGGACCTGAACGCGCGCCTGACAGCCGGGTTCACGCCGGACGAGCTGGATGTCGTCGCGCGCTGGCTGGCGCAAGTCGCCGAACTCGAGCGCGACCTGCCGGGTGGCTGAACAGGAGGACAAGCGTCACGCGCGCGACCGCACCGGCATCGTGTACTCGACGTCGCCCGGCACCACCGACAGGTCGACCCATCCCTGGCGCCAGGCCTCTTCCAGGTCGCGCTCGATCGGCTCCAGCGTCGCCGGGGCGCCGTCGGGAAAGCCGAGCACGCCGCACGCGCAGTTGCGGCCGCGCGCCTTGGCCTGGTACAAGGCCATGTCCGCGAGATTGACGACCTGTTCCCAGGTCAGCGCCGTCCCACCGAGCGCCACTGGAAACGGCGCGAACCCGACGGAGACGCTCACAGGCACGACCGTACCCCGATGCTCGGCGACATGCGACGAGATGCCGTGCAGGATGCGCAGCGCCACCTCGTCCAGGCCGTCGCGCGCGACCGACGGCACGAACACGAGGAATTCCTCGCCGCCCCAGCGCACGATCATGTCGGTCTCGCGGAGTGCCAGGCGCAGGTTGTGCGCAACGGTCTTCAGCACGGCGTCGCCGGCCGCATGGCCCAGCGTGTCGTTGATGTCCTTGAACCGGTCGACGTCCAGCAGGAACAAGCCCCCAACGGTCCCGTCGCCGCCCGTGCGGCGCTCGTTGCCGGTCCGGGCCATGAATTCCTGGAAGTGGCGGCGGTTGTACAGCAGCGTGAGCGGATCGAGCGCGCCCTGCCGTTTCAATTGCTGGTTCTTCTCTTCCAGCTCGGCGTTGGCGCGGCGCACTTTCCGGTACAGCAGGCCGACGACCACCGACGCCAGCCCGAAGACGATGGCGAGCATCCACCAGATGCGTTGATGCAGCCGGCGGTTGTCCAGCTCCGCCTTCGTGGCCCGGTTCTCCTGGCGCAGCGCGTCGATCCGGCGCTGCTTGTTCTCGGCCTCGTACTTCTGCTGCAGCTCCATCAACGCCTTCTGGCGCTGCTCGTCGAAGATCTCGCTCGACAGCTTGCGCTCGCGGTTGTACGCGTCGACGGCGCCCTTGTAGTCGCCGGCATGCTCCAGCGCGTAGCCATACTCGCGCAGCACCGCCAGCAGTTCGGGCTTGTCGCCCTGCTTTTCATAGGTCGCGAGGCCGGCTTCGAAGTGCCGCTTGCCCTCGGCCAGGTGGCCTTGCCCGAGCAGCGCCTGGCCCAGGTTGACGCGGGCCGTGGCGACGTCGTTGTTGCTCCTGGCGTCGAGGGCGGCCTCCAGCGCCTGCGCGGCATACGTCTGGGCCTCGTGGAACCGGCCCTCCTTCAGGTAGCAATCCGACAGGTTGACTAGCGTGGTCGCCACCATCTGGCGGGCGCCCATGCTGCGTTCGAGGGCGAGTTCCTCGAACAGGGCGCGCCGGGCCCGCGCGAACGCTTTCTGCTCGACGGCCAGCGCGAACTCGTCGCCCAGCGCCGTCGCGATATGGCCCGGAGAGGCCATCTGCCTGGCCACGGCCAGCGCTTCCCGCTGCGCCTCCCACCCCTTGTCGAAATCGCCCGTGTTCAGGTACAGCTGCACCAGCGTGTGCAGCGCACTGGCCAGCGGGGCGGCGTCATCCTTGACGTGACGTGCCATGTCGACGGCGGCATGCAGTTTCGCCAGCGCCTCCGGATAATTGCCCTCCTCCTGGAACGATTGCCCGGCGGCGATCGTCGCCAGCACCTTCGTCGGGACGTCGTCCGTCGCCAGCGCGACCCGTTCCGCCTCGAACGCCGTCGCATGCGACGCGGCCAGTTCTTCCCGCAAATAAAGCGTGTTGGCGCGCCCGATCAGGCCTTTCGCCAGGGCGACGTTGTCATGGTTGCGCCGGCCATACGTGACGAGCTGGTCGGCCAGGGTCAGCGCATGCGTCAGGTCACCGATGCCGCGCTCGGCGGTGCTGTAGTGGTACAGGAATTCCGTCCGCAGCGCCGCGGGGGCGGTGGCCATTTCCCACTCCATCGCGCGCAGCCGGCGCGATGCCTCGTCCGGCACGAAGCGGGCCATGGCGCCGATGTCGCGCAGGCGGCGTGCCTGGGCGTCGTCGCCATGGGCCACGAGCGGGCACAGCAAGACCGCGGCGACGCACACGCCCCGCATGCTGGATGATGACAGTACGGAAAAGGCCATTGCACTCCTCGGGCTGGGCCGAAGGACGGTCGGCCGCTTGCCGGCGCATTATGCCTGCTGTCATCTAGAAGGTTCAACTCAACCTTGTTTCGCCATGCGCCGTGGGTCAGCGCTCCGCCAATGTCGCCAGGTAGCCGTGGATCTGCGACACGGCCGCCGCCCCCTCGCCCGCCGCCGCGGCCACGCGCTTGGTCGAGCCGGCCCGCAGGTCGCCCACGGCAAACACGCCATCGACGCTCGTCTCCAGCGAACGGGCGCCGTGTTCCGCGCGCGTGTCGGCGCCTGTCAGCACGAAGCCCTTGTCGTCCAGTTCGACGCCGCACTCGTGCAGCCAGTCGCTGTTCGGATCGGCGCCGATGAACAGGAACAGCCGGCGCACGGCGAACGCACGCTCGTCGTCGCCGTCGATGCTGCGGCAGCGCACGGCGCTCAGGCCATTGTCGTCGCCCTCCAGCGCGGCGATCTCGCGCCGCGTGTGCAAATGGATGTTGGGCGTGGCCGCGATGCGTTCGATCAGGTAGCTCGACATCGTCGCTTCCAGCCCCCGGCGTACGAGCATGTGCACCTCGGTCGCGTGCGCCGCGAGGAAGACCGCGGCCTGCCCGGCGGAATTGCCGCCGCCCACGAGCATGACGGCTTCGTTGCGGCACAGCCGCGCTTCCACGGGCGATGCCCAGTAGTACACGCCGCGGCCTTCGAACTGCGCCAGGTTGGGCATGTCCGGCTTGCGGTAGCGCGCGCCCGACGCCAGCACGACGGTCCTGGCCTGCAGACAGGTGCCGTCATCCATTTCCACTTTCAGCGGCCGCTCGTGGCACAGCAGGCGCGTGGCCTGCGCGGGAATCGCGACCTCGGCGCCGAATTTCAGGGCCTGCACGTACGAGCGGCCCGCGAGCGCGCGGCCGGAGATCCCGGTCGGGAAGCCGAGGAAATTCTCGATGCGCGCGCTGGCCCCGGCCTGGCCACCATAGGAACGCTGGTCCAGCACCATCACGCGCAGGCCCTCGGAAGCGGCGTACACGGCCGTCGCGAGGCCGGACGGACCGGCGCCCACGACCAGCACGTCGAACACGGTCCCCCGTTCGATGCGGGGCAAGGTGCCGAGGCAGCGGCCCACTTCGGCCAGGGTCGGGTTCTTCAGCACGAAGCCGTCCGGCAGCGCGACGAGCGGCCAGTCGGACTCGTTGCGCCAGTGCTCGCGCACGAGCTGGGCCGCTTCCGGGTCCGTGGCCGGATCGCGCCGCGTGTACGGGTAGGCATTGCGCGACAGGAAATTCTCGAGCTCGAACAGCCCTGCGTGGGCGTTCGGCCCGATCAGGATGGGGCCGCCCGGCTTGTTGTTGATGAGCTGCACACGGCGCAGGATGAACGCGCGCATCAGGCGCTCGCCCAGCTCGGCCTCGGCCACGATCACGGCGCGCAGGCATTCCGCGTCGAGCACGAGGGCTTCCAGCTCGCCCACCGCGAAGCCGTCCGCGAGCGGCGGCCGGCCCGACAATTGCGCCACTTCGCCGCTGAACTGGCCGGGCCCGTACTCGACGACCTCGACCCGCTTGCCGAGCGCGTCCGTCCGGCTGCACGACAACCGCCCCGCCAGCACGACGACCATGCCCGGCGAATCGACGCAGGCACGGAACACGGTGGCCCCGTCCGGCCACGTGCGGCACGTGCCGAAGCGGCGCAGGCGCTGGATGTCGTCCGCGCCCAGGACGGGATAGATCTGGTGGCCCCGCGTGGCCAGGTCGATGGCGGCGCGCGCCTCGGAATCGGGCGCGAGGCTGGCGGAGATGAGTTCGGGATCGTGTTCGGACATGGTCGGCGCCTCGTGGTGGGGTACGCCGGCATGCTAGCGCACTTCGGGCGCGATGTGGACTGGATTAATGCAGGGGTATCAGTCGCGCGATGGTACCCGGGTGAAGCGCCGCTTCAGGCGCAGGAACGGGGTTTCGAACGTCCGGTACAGCACGGAGGCCACGGCCACGGTCGCGGCAAAGGCGAGCAGCATGCCGGCGTCGTCGCCGAGGCCCGCCAGCCACGGCTTGAACTTGTCGTACACGAGCCAGAAGAAAAAGATGTGGGTCAGGTAGAGGCCGTACGAAATGCGCCCGAGGTAGACCAGCGGGGCGGGCAGGAACCGCTGCGGCGTGCCGAGCGTCGCGACCAGCATGAGCGCGGCGCCGGCCAGCACGAGGCCCCAGCCAGCCAGGCTTTCCGTCACGGTCGAATGGGGATAGTCGGCCTTGATCCCGCACACGGCCGAGGCGACCACCCAGGCGGCGATGGCGGCGATCCACAGGCCGGCCCGCGCGGCGACATGCCAGTCGGGCCGGCGGCCGCGCAAGGCCAGCGCCAGCAACATGCCGCCCGCGAAGAACTGGAAGTGCACGAAGCTGTTGGTCCATTGGCCGCTGAAGCCGGGCGGCGTGGTGAATCCGCGCGCATACCAGGCGATCACGCCGTACGACACGGCGAGGACGGCGACGTTGACCGCCACGAGCGCACGGCGTCCGAGCGAGGCGAGGAGCGGGATGACGATGTAGAACTGCTCCTCGACCGACAGGCTCCACATCGGATTGACGGGATATTCGATCCAGCCGTTGAACGTGATGTACCAGTTCCCGGCAAACAGCATGAAGAACAGCCATTTGGCGGGCGAGTCCGCGCCGGCGCCGGGCAGGACCTGGTTGAGCAGGACGAGCCCGAAAAAGACCAGGAAATACAGGGGCCAGATCCGCAATATGCGCCTGACATAAAAGGCGCGCACGTCGATGGTGCCGGTCGCGCTCCGTTCCCGCTCCAGCAATTCGGTGATCAGGAAGGCGCTCAGGAAAAAGAACACCGGCACGCCATACACGCCGATCTGCGCGAACGCATGGAACCACGGATGCCGCGCCTGGTCGATGGGCGCCAGGTCGGTGCGGTGCGTCATGAAGACGAACAGGAACGCGATGAAGCGCAGCACGTCCAGTTCGGGCCGGTAATACCGGACCCCCGCCTGCCGCGCGTCCGGCGCCACCGGCAAGTCCATCGTCGTACGGGCGTCCCGCATCGTGTCCCCATCGCAAAGTGATCGATGCGGCCGATTCTCGCCCGGTACGGCCTGTCGTCGCTAAAAAAAACGCCTCAAAAACTACAAAAAACGGCAGTGCCGGGCGGATTACCGGACCGGCAGCGCCGCGATCACGCGTTTGGCGAACTCGGCCGGATTGCCCGCATGCCAGCGCCACACGATCACGAGATCGTGCTCGGGCGACACCACGATGTCGTTGCTGCCCGCGCCCAGCGCCGCGAACGCCGTCGGCGCCAGCCCAGGCAGGTTCTTGCCCTTCGTGTTCAGCCACCACAGATAACCGTAGTCGGGCCCGTGCGCGCTGGGCGTCAGTGCCGCCTTCACATAGTCCTTGGGCACGATCTGGCGGCCGTTCCAATTGCCCTGACGCAGCCATAGATAGCCGAAGCGCGCCATGTCCCACGAATCGATCCACATGCCGCCGCCCCAGCGCGTCCCGCCGCTGACGGACGCCACGAGCTTGCCATTCATGTCCACGTAGCTGTTGGTGTACGGCACCCACTTCCACTGGTGCGACGCGCCGATCGGGTCCATGACCTCGTCCTGGAACACGTCCGGGACGGGCCTGCCGAACACGCGCAGCAGCGACAGCGCGAAGCGGTTGATGCGCACGTCGTTGTATTCGTAGAACGTGCCCGGATCCTGGAATGTGCGCGGCTTGCGCTCGCCCGCACCGAACGCGTCGTGGCCGACAAAGTCCGCGTTCTTGCCCCACATGCTGCCTTCCCACTCGGATTCCTGCTGCAGGTGGTGCTTCCACGTGATCGGCGCGTTATGCGGCGCGTCGTAGCCGCCGTCCTTCACGGTCGCGGCGACGGGCTGGTCGAGGTCCGCGATCCTGCCGTCGCGCAGGGCGACGCCGGCAACCGTCGACAACATGCTCTTCGCGACGGAATACGTCGGGTCGACGAAGTGCGTGTCGCCGAATTCCGCCACGACATAGCCCTTGTAGATGACGATGCCATTCGTCGGTGCGCGTTTCGACGGCAGCGAACCGAGCGGCTCGCCGAACGTCTGTCTCTGGTCGGAAAAGTCGCGGGCCCGCTCCGTCTCGTGCGCCTGCGCGTACGCGACGGCGTCGCGCAGCCTGGCGGCGTCGATGCCCAGCTGGCCCGGCGTCTTGTGGGCCCACTCGCCGGCCGGCGGAAAGTACGACGGCTCCGCTTTGGGCTTCGGCAGCGTGGCGGCATGCGCCGTGGCCATTGCGCACACGGCCAGCGCGAGAAGCGCGCGGCGCTTCATGGCCGCTTCACGGCGTTACCCTGCCACTGCGCGTACGGCATCCGGATCAGGCTGGAGTTGTAGTAGCGCTTCTCGCCCGTCACTTCCTGGCCGATCCAGTCCGGCTTCTCGAACGCTTCGTCCTCGGCATCGAGTTCGATCTCAGCGACGACGAGCCCGGCATTCAGGCCGAGGAATTCGTCGACTTCCCACGTGTGGCCCGCATGCTCGATGCGGTGGCGGATCTTTTCCACCTGCGGCTGCTCGCACAGGCCGTCGAGCAGCTCCGTCGCGTCCGCCACGGGGATCTCGTATTCCCACTCGCCGCGGGACGCGCCGGTGCTTTTTCCCTTGACGGTGATGACGGCCCGCTCGCCCTCGATGCGCACGCGCACGGTTCGCACGGCATCCGCCACGAGGTAGCCCTGGCGCATGCGCGTCGGGACGCCCCGCCCGCGCCAGCCTTCATGCGCCAGCAGGAACTTGCGTTCGATCTCGACGCCCATGTCAGTCGTCCAGCGATTGCAGGATCGGCTGCAGCATCGCGGCACCCAGCGCGGCGCTGCGGGCGCCGTTCCAGCCGACGTACGGGTCGGGCAGGTTGGCGTTGTCCTTGAACGGCATCTCCAGGGTCAGCGACAGGCATTTGAACGTGTGGCCGATGTACTTCGAGGCCAGGGTCAGCAGTTCCTCGTTGTACTTGCTCGCGGCATAGCCGTAGACGTTCTGGAAGTCGGGGCTGGCGGCCATGTAGCGCTCGATGAACGCGTTCTGGGCGGCCAGGCGCTCCGGCGTGAAGTCTTCCAGCATCTCGCTGCCGGCCACGAAGTTGTACGGCAGCGCCTCGTCGCCGTGGATGTCGAAGAACATGTCGACGCCCGTCTCGTGGATCTTGTTCTTCACGCACAGCACTTCCGGGCTGCGCTCGGGCGACGGCGTCATCCACTCGCGGTTCAGGTTCGCGCCGGCCGCGTTCGTGCGCAAATTGCCCCGGACGGAACCATCCGGATTCATGTTCGGCACGATGTAGAACACGGCACGCTGCAGCAGCTTGCGCGAGATCGGGTTCGAATTGTCGAGCAGCGCATCCATCATGCCCTCGACGAACCACTCGGCCATCGTCTCGCCCGGATGCTGGCGCGCGATCACCCAGATCTTCTTCTCGGCCTGCGGATTGCCGACCACGACGAGGTTCATGTCGCGGCCGTCGACGGTCGTGCCGATGTCGTGCACGCGCGCGACCGGGTTCTCCGCCACTTCACCGAGCAGGCGCAGGTGGCGCTCCCAGGTGTAGGGCTCGAAATAGGCGTAATAAATGCTGTCCAGCTCGGGGGTGTGGTTGACGGTCATGACCTGGCCGTCGAAGGATGTCGGAACCCGGAACCAGTTCTCGGTGTCGTAGCTGGCCGCCACCTGGTAGCCCTCGAAGCCCTTCGGATACGTCGCCTGGCCCGCGTTCAGGAAGCGGATCGTGCAGGCCTGGCCGCGCGCGCCCTGCAGGCGGAAGTGGAACCACTGGTGGATGTCGGCTGAAGAATCCTTGCGCAGCTTGAGGTCGATCTGGCGCGGGTCGGTGGCCTGGACGACGTCGATCGCACCGGAATCGAACAGCTGGCTGATCTTGATGGGCATGGGCGGGTTCCTCGAAAAGCGGTCAAAGACCGCATGATAGCCGAGCCCACGCCCGCCGGCCATCACTGACGGCCGGACGCTTCGACTTACGCGTCGAGGTCGATCAGGTCCTTGCTGTAGGCCAGCATGATCTGGCGCATCAGCTCGACGTTGCTGCGGTCGAGGACGACGGTGAGGTCCGGCTTGCGGTCGAGGTTGTAGGTCATGCTGATCTTGCCCGGCAAGACCTTGCACTGCACGGTGAACGCGCGCGGGATGTTCGGGTGATCCCAGTCCCACTGGGTGATCTGCGGACCGGCCGGCGGCGGCTGCAGGTTCGGGTCCTGGTTCACCGGCAGGTGCTTCAGGAGCCAGAACACGATCGATGCCGGCACGAATACGGCGACGTCGCTCGCGCCGTGTGCGGAAAACTTGGTCAACAACAGGTTGCCGACCCGGTCGCACGACATGGACATGCTCTTGACTTGACGGATGACCGCTGATTTCACGACGAATTCCTATGGGCTAAGTGGTTGAAAGCCCGAGGATTCTACCCCATCCCATTTAAGAATTGTGTTAAAGAAATGCAAAACGGGGAGCTCGTGCTCCCCGTGTGGAATCTTGGCAGAGGGACGGCACAGCCACCGTCCCGTTGCGTGGGATTACTGCTTGTTGCCCTTGGACGAGCTGCGCGACGACGAGCCCGAAGCCGACTGGCGGTTGCCATGGCTCATGCTGCCTGCGCGACGTGCCTCTTCCGAGGTGAACTCGTGGGCGGTGCCCTTCTGGTGGGCGGCCTTGCCACCCTCGCTGGCGATCTGGCGCTGACGCTCCGGATCCATCGATGCGAAACCGCGGTTCTTGGTACCGCCGCTTTGTTTGTTGCCTTGATTGCTGGATGCCATGATGTTCTCTCCTCGTTGCAGTTGAAACCGCCGCGTCCCGCGGCAGGCCTGCCGATGCCATCGGATGAGCGCTCGGTCGGAAAACATCTTAGGCATGCCGTCTAGATGAGACTATAGGAGCATTTCAGATGACTTTGTAGGACAATGTGACACAGAAAATTCACTCTCGAAACAATACTTCCAGTCGTAAATAACTCGTCGGTAATCGTCCTACATATAACCGCAACGTCTTCCTATACTGAAGTCGCTCCTGGACGCGCATCATCTCAATTCCAGATCGAAAGGAGACGACCATGGACGCGAACCAACGCAGCGAAGCGAACAACCAGACGAACAACGGCGCCAATGAAAAATGGACGCCCGGGTCCGAGGGCGCCAGCGCCGACCGCGGCCAGCCGCTCGACCACACGTATCCGCAAGGCACCGGCGTACCGCAGCAGGGCAACCAGCAACGCGACATCATGGGCGGCCAGGGCGGCGTGGGCGGCCGCGAGTATGGCGAGGATGCCGGCATTCCCGGCGGTTCGATGGACAACCAGATCAACGGCGGCTCCGGCGCAGTGCAAGGCATCACGGACAGCCACCAGCGCCAGATGGAACAGAAGTCCGGCGCCTACGGCTTACTGGAACAGGCTGTCGGACACCGTCCGAAAGACTCGGGCGTGGATCTGAACCGGCAACGCGACATGCACCGCGACGTCGTGCGCGGCAACCTGCCCGCCCAGAGTGCCGCCCAGCCAGACCTGCAAGGCGGCTCGCTCTCGGACTCGCGCGGCAACCTGCAGGCCTCCACGCACACGCAGGGCGGCGGCATGCACGGTCCGCGCAGCGAACTGCCGTCGCAGCCGCCGCGCGGCTCGATGGGCAACCGCCAGTCGGCATCGGGCTCCACGCAGGGCGGCGGCATGCCGGGACCGGGCGCCGCGGGCGGCCATGAGGCCCAGCGCGGCAACACACAGCTGGACGTGGCCGGCTCGCGCTCGATGTCGAACCAGAACTCGGACGTGGGCGGCGTGCACCAGTCGAACGACGTGGCCGGCGGCCTGCCGCGCTCGCCGGGCAACACGGGCGCCGCAAGCACCGACCGCCAGGGCTCGCAGACCGGTTCCCACAACGGCCCACCCGTGCACAAGTCGAACGATGCCGCCGGCGGCTACCCGCGCAGCCCCGGCTTCGCCAACAAGCTCCACGGCGACGACAACATGGACGACGATACCGGCTTCAAGCGCAAGCCCTGAGCCATCCTTGATCCAGATTCAAGCTCCGGGCTAGTTCCGGAACCCAGCCATTTCGCTCGCGGTCGAACCTGTCACATTCAGACCGCGAGCGAAGCATGCCAAACCAGAACGGGATTGCACACGAGCTTAGTGCCGCCTCCATACGGGCCATGGAGGCGTCATGCGCCGCCTGAACGTCCTGACGTGGCATACGCATGGCAGCTACCTGTACTACCTGTCCCATGCGCCGCACGACTTCCACGTGCTGGTGAAACCGGGCCGGCCGCCCGGCTACGGCGGCCGCTGCGGCCCCTTCCCGTTCGGCCCGAACGTCCGCGACCTGCCCGCCGACCAGGCGCGCGCGCAGGCCTTCGACTGCATACTGTTCCAGGAAGACCATCACTGGGAACGCGACCAGTACGAACTTCTCACGCCGGCCCAGCGCGCGCTGCCCCGCATCTACCTGGAGCACGATCCGCCCTCGCTGCCCCCGGACGACATCGTCGCTGACGCCCGCCGGCCGCAATGGCCGACCGACGTGCGCCACCCGGTCGACGATCCCGCCGTGCTGCTCGTGCACGTCACGCCATTCAACGACCTGATGTGGGACAGCGGCCGCACGCCGACGCGCGTCATCGAGCATGGCGTCGCCGTGCCCGACGGCGTGCGCTGGCGCGGCGACGTCGAGCGGGGCCTCGTGATCACGAACCACCTGGCGCGGCGCGGCCGGCGCATGGGCGCGGACCTGTTCGGCCGCCTGCGCACGACCCTGCCCCTCGACCTCGTCGGCATGGGCGCGACGGAGCTGGGCGGCCTGGGCGAGGTCGACCATCCGCAACTGCCCGCGTTCGCCGCCGCGTACCGGTTCCTGTTCTCGCCCGTCCGCTATTCCAGCCTCAGCCTGTCCGTGATCGAAGCCATGACGATCGGCATGCCCGTCGTCGCACTGGCGACCGCCGAAATGGCGACCGTGATCGAGCACGGCGTCTCCGGGTTCGCCGTGACCGACACGCGCCAGCTCGCCATCGCCATGCGCGCGCTGCTCGGCGACGCCGGCCTGGCCCGCAGCCTCGGCGAAGCCGCGCAGTTGCGGGCGCGCGAACGCTTCGCCATCGCCCGCTTCAGCGCCGACTGGGATGCCGCGCTGCGCGCCGTGACCAGCTGACCGCCGCCATGAAACTCGACGACCGGCCGCGCGCCGCGGCCGCCCCGCCCCGTCCGGCCCACCTTGCCGGCCGACGCCGCATCGCCCTCATCAGCGACCACGCGTCGCCGCTCGCGGCACCGGGCAGCATCGATTGCGGCGGCCAGAACGTCTACGTCGCGCACCTCGCGCGCGAACTGGCGCTGGCGGGTCACCTCGTCGACGTCTTCACCCGCCGCGACGACGCGAAACAGAAGCAGCTCGTGCGCTGGCGCGAAAACCTGCGCGTCGTGAACGTGCCGGCGGGACCGGCCCATTACGTCCCCAAGGAGCAGATGCTGCCGCACATCCCGTCCTTCTCCCGCTTCGCGGCCCGCTTCGCCCGCCACCAGCCGGTCCCGTACGACATCGTGCACGCGAACTTCTTCATGTCCGGCATGGTCGCCCGCCACCTCAAGCAGGCGCTGGGCGTGCCGTTCGTGATCACCTTCCACGCGCTCGGCCGCGTACGCCGCCTCGCGCAGGGTACGGCGGATGCGTTTCCGGCGGCGCGCACCCGTATCGAAAGCAGCCTGATGCGGCACGCCGACCGCATCATCGCGGAATGCCAGCAGGACCGGCAGGACATGGAGCGCCTGTACGGCGCCAGCGGCGGACGCATCGCGATCGCGCCGTGCGGCTTCGATCCCGACGAACTGTGGCCCATGCCGCGCGACGAGGCCCGTGCCGCGCTGGCGCTGGCCCCCGACCGCTTCACCGTGCTCCAGCTGGGCCGCATGGTGCCGCGCAAGGGCGTGGACACGGTGATCGAGGCCGTCGCGCTGCTGCGCGCCGCGTACGGCATCGACGCCGGACTGCTCGTGGTTCGGCGGCGACGCGCAGCCGGGCGGGCGCGACGGCGCGGAACTGGCCCGGCTGCGCGCCCTCGCCGACACGCTGGGCATTGCCGGCCACGTGCAGTTCGCCGGCCAGCAGCCGCGCGCGGCGCTGCGGGTCTGGTACGGCGCCGCGGACGTATTCGCCACGACGCCGTGGTACGAACCGTTCGGCATCACGCCCGTCGAGGCGATGGCCTGCGCCCGGCCCGTCGTCGGCGCCGACGTGGGCGGCATCAAGAGCACCGTCGTCGACGGCACCACCGGCTTCCTCGTGCCGGCGCGCGACCCGCAGGCGCTGGCCGCGCACCTCGCCCGCCTGCAGCGCGATCCCGTGCTGGCGCGCGCGATGGGCGAAGCCGGACTGCGCCGCGCCTACCGCCATTACACGTGGCGCACCGTCGCCCAGCAGGTCGCGGCCATCTATGCCGCCGTCCTCGCCGAAGCGCGCGCCCCCATCGCCGTGACCCAACCCCAGGAGTAAGCATGGCCGACCTCAACGCCTCCCCGTCCATCACGGCGCAACCGTCCGTGGATGCACTACCCGACCCGGCCCCGGATCCGGTCCGCTGGCAGCGGCCCCTGCACGGCAGGGTCGCACTCGTCACGGGCGCCGCCAGCGGACTCGGTGCCGCGCTGGCCGCCGTGCTGGCGGCGGAAGGATGCGACCTCGTGGCCGCCGACATCCGCGCCGACGCGCTGCAGCTGGCCATGCCGGCCCTGCTCGGCCACGGCGTACGCGCCAGCGCGCTGGCCCTCGACGTCGGCGACCCGGGCGCCGCGCGCGCCGCCGTCGAACGCTGCGTCGCGACGATGGGCCGCATCGACATCCTCGTCAACAACGCCGGCACGGACGTGACCTTGCCCCTGTCCGACCTGTCCGAGCAGGACTGGCTGCGCGTCATCAACACGAACCTGAACGGGCCGTTCCTGCTGGCCAAGCACGCGGCCGCGCACATGCGCAGCCAGGGCAGCGGCGACATCGTCAACGTCGCCTCCACGGCGGCCAAGCGGGCCTGGCCGAATGCGAGCGCCTACCACGCCAGCAAATGGGGACTGCTCGGCCTGTCGCATGCGCTGCATGCCGAACTGCGGCCGCACGGCATCCGCGTCACGGCCGTCGTCGCGGGCGGCATGCGCACGCCGTTCCTGCTCGACCGCTTCCCCGACCTCGATCCGACCCGCCTGCAGGATCCCGCCAGCGTGGCCCAGGCGATCCGGCACGCGCTGCTGCTGCCGCGCGAAAGCGTGATCGCGGAAATGACCGTGCTGCCCATGCAGGAAACTTCCTGGCCCTGACTTGTGTCCTCATGAAAGCCGCGCCGTGAAAGCCATATTTCTCGACAAGGACGGGACGCTCGTACCCGACCTGCCCCACAACGTGGAGCCCGCCTGCATCACGCTGTGCCGCGGCGCCGGCCCGGCGCTGCGCCTGCTGGTGCGCCTCGGCTACCGGCTGTTCGTCGTCACCAACCAGCCGGGCATCGCCTTCGGGCGCTTCGCCGCGGCCGCGATGGACACCGTCAGCGCCCGCATACGCGACCTGCTGCTGCGCGAACACCTGGCGCTCGACGGCTTTTATGTCTGCCCGCACCATCCGGAAGGCACGGTCGCGCCCTGGTCGGCCGAATGCCATTGCCGCAAACCGCTGCCGGGCCTGCTGCTCAAGGCGGCGCACGAGCACGACATCGACCTGCGGGCGTCGTGGATGGTGGGTGACATCCTGCACGACGTCGAGGCCGGCAACCGGGCCGGCTGCCGCACCATCCTCATCGACAACGGCAACGAGACCGAATGGCGGCTCGGCCCCCGCCGCGTGCCGACGCGCATGGCCCCCGACCTGTACACGGCCGCCGTGCTGATCGCCAGCCACGGAGACACGCCATGACGGCCCCGTGGCATCGCGCCCGGCGCATCCTGTGCGTGCGCCTCGACTCGCTGGGGGACGTGCTGATGTGCACCCCGGCCATGCGTGCGCTGCGCCAGGCCGTGCCGGGCCGCACGCTGACCCTGCTGAGCTCCGCGTCCGGCGCCGCCGCCCTGCCCTTCGTTCCCGAACTGGACGACGCCATCGCCTGGTCGGCGCCGTGGACGAAGTCCGCCAGGTCTGCCACCACCGGGGCCGCCGCGCCGGCGCCAATCGCCACACTGGCGGCGCGCGCCTTCGACGCGGCCGTGATCTTCACGACCTACACGCAGAGCGCGCTGCCGGCGGCCCTGCTGTGCCAGCTGGCGGGCATCCCGCTGCGGCTGGCCCACTGCCGCGAAAACCCGTACGACCTGCTGAGCGACTGGGTGCCCGACCCCGAGCCGGCCATGCTCGTGCGCCATGAAGTCCAGCGCCAGCTGGCCCTCGTGCAGCGGGTCGGCTGCCGCAGCGCCGGCCTTGGCCTGTCGTTCGTTCCCCGTCCGGCGGACTTTACGGCGGCACGGGCACGCCTGGCCGCCGCCGGCATCGACCCGGACCGGCCGTGGATCCTGCTGCATCCGGGCGCCAGCGCGGCCTCGCGCCGCTATCCGGCCGCGCACTGGGCCCACGTGGTGCGCCTGCTCGCGCAGGAACTGCAACTGCCCCTCGTGCTCACGGGCAGCGCGGACGAAAGCGAACTCGTCGACGGCATCCAGTTCGCCAGCGCGGTGCCGGCCATCTCGCTCGCGGGACGGCTGGCGCTGGGCGAGCTGGGCGCGGCGCTGCGCCTGGCGGCCGTCGCCGTGACCAACAACACGGGGCCGGCCCACATGGCCGCCGCCGTGGGCACGCCGGTCGTCGACCTGTACGCCCTGACCAATCCGCAGCACACGCCGTGGAATGTGCGCAGCCGCGTCCTGTTCCACGATGTGCCGTGCCGCTTCTGCTACAAGAGCACGTGTCCGGAAGGCCACCAGGCCTGCCTGGCCGGGATCGAGCCGCGGCGCGTCGTCGATGCCGTGCGCGCGCTGCTGGATGCGGCGCGCGCAACGCCGGCGGCGGAGACAGCCTGACCGGCGCGACGCCATGCTGCCCTTGTCGCCGTGCCGATCACCGTCCGGACTGCCTGTCCGCCACCTGCTCCACGGCCGGCGCCGCAGACGGTGCCGCGACAGGTCGCGCCGCATGCTCGCGCACGAGCGCCTGCAGCGCGTCGCGCTCGACGGTCTCATGGTCGAGCAGCTGGCGGGCCAGCGCATCCAGCAATACGCGCTGCTCGCGCAGCGTGACGCGCACCCGTTCATGCGCTTCGTCGAGCAGCCGCGCGATCTCCCCATCGATCAGGCGCGCCGTACGTTCGCTGTATGCCGTATTCGGCGGCTGGGCCGGCGCATAAGGCGCGGCGGCGGGCTGCTCGAACGTCGCGAGGCCCATACGTTCGCTCATGCCGTATTGCGCGACCATGTGGCGCGCGAGATCGGTCGCCATCTGCAGGTCGTTCTGCGCCCCCGTCGAGAGGTCGCCGAACACCAGCTCCTCCGCCACGCGTCCGCCGAGCAGCACGTCCATCCGGTCCAGCAGCTCGCTCTTCTTCAGCAGGTAGCGGTCCTCGGCCGGCAGCTGCTGCGTATAGCCGAGCGCGGCGATGCCGCGGGGGATGATCGACACCTTCGCCACGCGGTCCGCATGCGCGCGGAACTCCGCCGTCAGCGCGTGCCCCGCCTCGTGGAAGGCCACCGTTTCCTTTTCCATCGGATTGATCAGGCGCGAGCGCTTTTCCATGCCCGCGATGACGCGGTCGACGGCTTCCTCCAGGTCGCCGCGCTCGACCCTCTCCTTGCCGCGCCGCGCGGCCAGCAGCGCCGCCTCGTTGACCAGGTTGGCGAGGTCGGCACCGGCCAGGCCGGGCGTCCTCGCAGCCACGGCGGCCAGGTCCACGTCCGGCGCCAGCCTGACGTCGCGGGCATGCACCTGCAGGATCTTCTGGCGGCCCTTCAGGTCCGGCCGGTCGAGCGCGACGTGGCGGTCGAAGCGGCCCGGGCGCAGCAGGGCCGGGTCGAGGATCTCCGGACGGTTGGTGGCGCCGAGGATGATCACGCCCTTGTTGGTGTCAAAACCGTCCATCTCGACGAGCAACTGGTTGAGCGTCTGTTCCTGCTCGTTATAGCCGCCGACCACGCCCGCCACGCCGCGCGCGCGGCCCAGCGCATCGAGCTCGTCGATGAAGATGATGCAGGGCGCCACCTTCTGCGCCTGCACGAACATATCGCGCACGCGGGCCGCGCCGACGCCGACGAACATCTCGACGAATTCCGAACCGCTGATCGAAAAGAACGGCACCCCGGCCTCGCCGGCCACGGCCCGGGCCAGCAGGGTCTTGCCGGTGCCGGGCGGCCCGACGATCAGCACGCCTTTCGGAATGCGCCCGCCGAGCCGCCGATAGCGCTGCGGGCTCTTGAGGAAGTCGACGATCTCCATCAGCTCGTCGCGCGCCTCGTCGATACCGGCCACGTCGTTGAAACTCACGCCGGTCTTGCTCTGCATGTAGACACGGGCCCGGCTCTTGCCCACATCAAACAACCCGGCCGCAACGCCACCCCGCTTCGCCATGGCGCCCCACATCCAGAACAGCAGGAGCAGCGGCAGCGCCCACGACAACAACGTACTCAGCCATTCACTGTGCTGCTGGCCGAAGTAGCGCACGTGCGCCGCGTCGAGGTCCTTGACAAGATCCGGATCGGCCACGCGGACGGCGTTGAACGGACACAGCCCGTCCGCATTGCACTTGACGGACTCGGCGCGGTTCTTCGGCAGGATGGCGTCGAGGCCGCCGGACTTGAGCGTGCCGGACACGGTCGTCTCCGCCAGAGTGACCTCGTTGACCTTGCCGCCACGCAAAAGCTCCTTAAACTCGCTGTATGCCAGCGGCGACGACGCGATCACGTCCGTCACCGACTGGAACAGCATGAACAGGACAATGGCGAACAGCCAATACCACAGCATGGGACGGAGCGTCGGGCCGCCGCCGTCCACGCCCCGCCCGGTTGGCGTCTCCTTCGTATCGGACATATCGTTCACGCCGCCTCCATGCGCCTGAGCTCTTTCAGCGCCTACGCCTCTCGCCCCACTGTCTGACAGATCAGGCCCACATCACTTTGACCTGGATCAAAGTGACACGTTCACGTCTGCCGCTCCAGCTGCGTGAGCCGCGCCTCGCACTCGCGTTGTTCGCGCCGGTCGCGGCGGTACGTGTACACGGTATTGGTCAGGCAGGTCAGGACGGCGGTCGCGATACCGACCGCCGCGCCGACGTCCGCCATGGTCAACGATGCGCCGATCGACGCCACGCCCGCGACATAGCTGGCCACGCCGAAGATACCTGGTCTGTTCATAGCTGTTCTCCCCCATCGAAAGCTCGCCTCCCCTTCACAAAACCCGGCAAGTCGAGTAGAGTCCAGTATAGAACTCTAAACTGATCAACGTCAAGAACACTAAACCCGAACGAGTGCAGGGCCCGAACATGAACCTCTTATCCGACCGCCTCGACCACATCTACCGCACCACGCCGCAGCTCGAAGGCGAGCGTGGCCAGACCGGCCTCGTCAAAGCCTCGGGCGCCTCGAAGAGCGTGGTGAACCAGTGGCTGACCGGGAAAATCAAGTCGATGGACATCCGCTACGCCCTGAACATCGAGCGCGAACTCGGGTTCTCGCACATCTGGCTGATGACCGGCGAAGGCGACCCGCGCCAGGCCCCCTTCCACGGCCTGAAGGACGGCATGCCGGTGCGCCCGGCCGACAACGACGATGCGGAATTCGTCCAGATCCGCATGGTCAAGCTGCGGCTATCGGCCGGGATCACGGGCTTCCAGACGGAGCCCGAACGCCGCGACGGCGGCACGCTCGGCATGCGCCGCACGTGGATCGAACGGCACAACTACCATCCCGACCACCTGATGGCCATCCTCGTCAAGGGCGAGAGCATGGAACCGTCGCTGTACGCGGGGGACATCGTCATCATCAACACGCTCGACACGAAGCTCATGGACGGTGCCGTGTATGCCTTCAACTACGAAGGCGAGGCCGTCGTAAAGCGGCTGACGCGCGACGCCGGCAAATGGTGGCTGACCTCTGACAATCCGGACCAGCGCAAATACCACCGCAAACTCTGCCAGGGCAACGCCTGCCTCATCATCGGCCGTGTCGTGCGCAAGGAAAGCGATCGCATTTGACGTCCTCCCCGCCCTAAAAGCCGGGGATTCCTGCGGCCAGCGTCGCACGTCCGCGACGGAGAATGTTTATCGCAGCATTGATATCGCGATCATGTGTACAACCGCAAACACCACACTGCCACTCTCTTATTCCAAGGTCTGCGATACCTTTCGGCCGCGAATCGGGCATGGCACCACAATTCGAACAGACTTGGGAAGTAAAACTTTCGTCGACTTCCTCGAACCACGCGCCATGCTTAACAGCCTTGTACGCCAGTTGATGTCGGAAGCTCGACCAGCCCGCATCCAGGACAGACTTCGCCATGCCGGTCCTGGCGAGTCTGGCGGCGGCCACATTGCCGACCGCGATATAGTCGAATTGCCGGACAATGCGGTCCGAGAGCTTGTGCAGAAAGTCATTGCGACGGTTCGCTATCTTCGCGTGGAGCGCTTTGACGCGCCGCTTCTTGTTGGCGCGCTGCGCCAGCGCGAGAGCCTGCTCGGCACCACGATAAATGCGCTGCGCTTCAATCTTTTCGCCGGTGGAAAGCGTCGCGAAGTCTTTCAGGCCGAGATCGATACCGACACCGCGCAACGGTCGGCGGGCACTGCTATCGGGCGTGACCACATCGATCACGATATTCAGGTACCAGTTCCCTCGCGTGTCGCGCGAAAAGTTGGTGCCATCCTTGATCTTCCCTTCGGGCAGCGGTCGGCTGTTAAAGACGCGAAAGGTATTGCCTGCGAAGCGAAACGCATCACCTTCCCGCTTCAGTTCCCGTCCCTTGATCGGCACCCAGCCCAAGGAACGCTCGCCACGATAGCGAAGATAAGGTCGCTTCTTTTGCGAACGCGACTTCGCATACTGTTCGCAGATCGCGTTGACTGTCCCAGAATGCAAGCCCAGTTCTTTGCTGCTGCCGGTCGTCAGTTTGTTCAGGTCAAAGCCCGACAGCCAAGGACGGCCAAAACGCAGCGCATCCTTTTGCCGATCATTGCAGTAGTTCCAGACGAAGTTACACGCGCGCGACTGCCTGTTGAGCAGCCCGTTAAGGGACTTCACCCGGTAACGAAAAACCAGCATCATGCTGTGATTATATGCAGCATTTTTAGCAACCGAAAGGCATCGATTGCGGCACAATCGGCTCCTTTCCTCCCCGCCCTGAAGGACGGGGTCTCTCGGAGCACATCATGAAACTCGAGGTCGCCCTCGCCGAACTGAAAGGCGTGCGCGTGGCACTGGCCTTTCCGCCGCCGGCGTGGGTCGCGCCCGGCGTCGGCGACGTGCTGCTGGAGCGCCTGCGTCCATACTTCCCCACCCTGCCCGTGATGCTCGTGGCCGTGCAAAAGCATGGCGTGCGCGCGCATGCCGCGTTCCAGGCGCAGGCGCTCGTGGACGGCGCGGATCTCGCGCACCTGCCGCGTACGACGATCGACCTCGACGTGCCGCCGCTCCCGCCGGACGAGCCGCCGCCATTCTAGTCGTCCGGCCGGCAAAACGTTTTCGCTATTGCCGCCACCAGCACGTCGTTAAGCCCTGAAAACGTCAAGTTAAGCGTTTACCTATTTTTGTTGACACCGCTTCCCGTTCTGATTACGATTTGCTCAATAATCAGACCAACAGGGAGACGCGTTCCATGACTGCGAAAACGATTATCTGCGGGATCCTGCTGGCGGCGTGCGGCGCGTCGGCCGCAACGGCCGCGGAACCGATCGGCGCCGTCATCGACAAGGACTTCAAGGTCGCCAGCGCGCAGTACCGCATCCTGCTGGACAAGGCCGCGGGCAAGCCGGGCTTCCCCCGCACCGTGGAGCGTGGCGAAGTAAAAATGATCGGGCCGGGCGACTGGACGGCCGGCTTCTTTCCCGGCTCGCTGTGGTACCTGTTCGAAGCCACCGGCGACGCGACATGGAAAACGGCGGCGATGCGCTACACGGCGCTGACGGCGCCCGCGAAGTTCGACAAGTCCCAGCACGATCTCGGCTTCATGCTGGGCGCCGGCTACGGCAACGGCCTGCGCCTCGTGGACGACGCGGCCACGCGCGTGGCCTACCGCGACGCCCTGCTGGCCGGCGCGACGACACTGATCACGCGTTTCAACCCGAAAGTCGGCAGCATCCAGTCGTGGGACCTGTGGCCCAACACGACGTGGGCCTTCCCCGTCATCATCGACAACATGATGAACCTGGAGCTGCTGATGTGGGCCGCGAAGGCCGCGAACGAACCGCGCTACCGCGAGATCGCCATCGCCCATGCCGACACCGCGCTGAAGAACCACTTCCGCCCCGACGGGTCCAGTTTCCACCTCGTCGACTACGACCCGAAGACGGGCGCCGTGCGTACGCGCATGACCGTGCAAGGTTACGCGGACGGCTCCGCATGGGCGCGCGGACAGGCGTGGGGCCTGTACGGCTACACGATGATGTACCGCGAAACCCGCAACGACAACTATCTCCAGCAGGCGCACAAGATCGCCCGCTTCTACACGACCCATCCACGCCTGCCGGCCGACAAGGTGCCCTATTGGGACTTCGACGACCCGGCCATTCCCGCCGCCCCGCGCGACGCTTCCGCCGCCGCCATCGCCGCCTCCGCCCTGCTGGAACTGGCGACGTTCTCCGACCGCGAGACGGCCGCGCGCTACCGCGACTTCGCCGAACAGACGCTGCGCAGCCTGTCGTCCAGTGCGTACCTCGCGGCGCCTGGAGACAACGGCGGCTTCCTCCTCAAGCATGCGACCGGCCACAAGCCGGCCAAATCGGAAATCGACGTGCCGCTGAACTACGCGGACTACTACTTTCTGGAGGCGCTGTTGCGCATGAAGGCGGCACGCCTGAAGGCGGCGCGCAGCGGGACTGGCAGTTTTCATTAGAAAAACCAAGGAGACGTTGTGAGCAAGCAGAGAACACCGGGCGCGCGGATCGCGGTCAAGCCCGTGGCGGCCGTCGTCGCGATGGCCGTCGCCCACTGGACCGTGCCCGCGCGGGCGCAAGAAGTACCGACGAACCCCAACCAGCTGCAGACCGTCCTGGTCACCGCGAACAAGCGCGTGGAGCGGCTGGAAAACGTGCCGGAGTCGATCTCCGTGCTGTCCGAGGCGGAGATCCAGCGCAACAACGTGCGCGAGATCGAGGACGTCATCAACCTGACGCCGTCGCTGACGCTGTCGTCGGGCACGACGGCCGCCAACAACGCCATCTTCATGCGTGGCATCGGTACCGTCTCCGTCGGCATCGGCGTGGAGTCCGACGTCTCCGTCATCATCGACGACATTCCGATCGCCAGCCAGTTCCAGGCCTTCCGCGACCTGGCCGACGTGGCCCGCGTCGAGGTGCTGAAAGGGCCGCAGTCTACGCTGTTCGGCAAATCCGCCGTGGCCGGCGCGATCAACATCGTGACGAAACCGATCAGCGGGCCGATCGTCTACCGCGCCAACGCGTACTACACCAACGACCACGAGTGGCGCGTGGGCGCGTCGGTCGGCGGCAAGCTGCGCGACGACTTCGGCATGCGCATCGCCGTCAACAAGAGCGACATGCCGGGTAACTTCACGAACCTGACGAACGGCCAGAAGGTCAACGGATCGGGCGGCAGGACGATCATGACGAAGTTCCAGTGGAACCCGATCAAGGACCTGGAGATCGACTTCACGCCGCACTACAACGCGCAGGAAAACAGCCGCGGCGTGACGGCCGTGAACGGCTTCTACCGCGCGGGTAGCCAGGCCGACCTCGCGACCGCGTACATGAACGGCAACCCGCAACTGCCCGCGTCGCTCACGCTGGCCGGCATCAACCCGTACGATCCGAACAACCGCAACGTGCGGCGCGACTTCCCGACCGGGATCAATTCGTCCACGTTCGGCACGGGCCTGAAGTTCTCGTACAACCTGCCGAACGACGGCACGCTGATGTCGATCTCGTCGTACGAGCACTACAAGGCAAACGATTACCGCGACCAGGACTTCGTCGACGTGCCGACCATCGCGCGGCCGGGCGAGACGAAGTTCAGCGTCGGCAACGCGCAATTCGGCACCTACGACATCCGATCGAAGACGCAGGAAATCCGTTACGTGTCGCCGGATATCGGGAAGCTGCGCTACGTGGCCGGCCTGTGGTGGGCGCAGAACGAGATCGACCGCCACTTCATCCGCGGCTTCTGCGTGCGCCCGAGCGTCTGCACAGCGAGTTCGCCGTCGAGCCCCACGAACTACTACACCGACATCTACAACGTGAACCGCGCCGTGTTCGGCCAGGCCACGTGGGACTTCCATCCGACGTACACGCTGGTCGCGGGCATCCGCCGCAACGTGGAAACCTCGGGCTTCAACTACATCCGCAATTTCTATACGGACCAGCTGGACCGCTCGACCTTCGTGCCGGGCCCCGTCGGCCGGGACCAGTTCTCCAGCAGCGGCAACCGCGACTGGGCGACGACCGGCAAGCTGTCGATCCAGAAGCAGATCAACAGCGACTGGATGGTCTATGCGATGACGGCGACCGGCTACAAGGGCCTCGCGTACGACGTGACGAGCGGCCTGAAGGCGGCGGCCGCGTTCCCGGTGGCGCCGGAGACGAGCCGCAGTGTCGAGCTCGGGACCAAGGCGAACCTGTTCCACAACCGCATGTCGCTCGCCGCCACGATCTACAAGACGGACTTCAAGAACTACCAGCAGAACACGTCGTTCGTGCTGCCGAACGACCCGACGATCTACACGCAGCTGAACTCGATCCCGAAGATCCGCACGCGCGGCTTCGAAATCGATTCGCACTTCCTGCTGACGTCGAACTGGTCGATGAACGTGTCGTACGCATACACGCGTCCGGAGATCGTCGACTGGAAGAACGGCCCCTGCTACCAGGACAACACGAACCCCGCCATCGGCACGACGGGCCTGGGCGAAGGCGGTTCGCTGGGCGGCTGGAACCGCGCCTGTTTCCCGATCCGCGCCGGCTCGACGACGGGCGTGCAGAACCTGACGGGCGGGATCTTTCCGGGCACGCCGAAGAACAAGGTCAACATCGGCACGAACTACGACTACCATTTCGCGGACCGCCCGTACTGGGCCTTCGTGAACGCGAACGTGCGTTACCAGACCGAGTACCAGACCAACATCAACAACGACCCGCGCTCGGTGAACAACGCGTACTCGATCTCGGACCTCGGTTTCGGCCTGCGCCAGAACAACGACATGTGGCGCCTGTCCTTCCGCATCAACAACCTGTTCGACCGCTTCTACATCGGCAACGCCAACGCGAGCGGCCCGTCGTACCGCGCGGGCCCGACGTCGACCTCCCCCGCCATCACGGTCAACAGCTGGGTGCCGCCGCGCGACGTATTCCGCTTCTACAGCGTGCGCCTCGACCTGAAGTTCTGATACCGGGTTTCCTCCGCGGGCCCCGGCCCGCGTTTCCCTCGATGCCGCCGGGCGACCTGGCGGCATTTTTTTATCCGAGGCCATTTCCCAAAATCGGGGTCAGAGCACATTTCGGATCAATGTCCACTGCGCTACCAAACACGGAATTGCGCTCACCGCACAAAGAACTCGCACCGAAAAGGGCTTTGACCGCGAATCTTGCTGAAAACGTGCTCTGACCCCGAATTGAAGCTATTTCCAATAATCGCGGTCTGACCCGGTTGCTGGAAACAAAAAGGGCCGGGGCATCACTGCACCGGCCCGGCATGTCGCGTTCGCGGGCGCTTCAGTCTTCGTAGATCGGCCCCGCCGTCAAAAACGGCCCGCCCTGGTACACGGCCGTGATGTCGCCCGCATCCGACCACGTGCCGCCGGCCGGGAAGCGGTCGGCGAACGCGCGCGCGCTGTGGCGCGGCTCGAAGCCCAGGTGGGCCGCCGCGCGGTTGTCCCACCAGCGCACCGGGTTGTCCGACACACCGTACGTGATCGTGTGGCCCACGCGCGGCGTGAACAGGGCACAGCGCACCAGTTCCACGAGGTCGTCGTACGCGAGGAACGTGACCAGCATGCGCGCATTGCGCGGCTCGCCGAACGACGAGCCGATGCGCAGGCACACGGTCTCGATGCCGAAGCGGTCGAAGTAGTAGCGCGACAAGGCCTCGCCGAAGCACTTCGACACGCCGTAGATGCCGTCCGGCCGCAGCGGCACGTTGGCATCGACGATCTGCGTGGTCGGGTAGTAGCCGACGACGTGGCTGGAGCTCGCGTAGATCACGCGCTTGATGCCGCGCTTGTGCACGGCCTCGTACAGGTGATGCAGGCCGAGGATGTTGGCATGCATGATCGTCTCGAACGTGTCCTCGACGGAGACGCCGCCGAAGTGCAGCACGGCGTCCACGCCTTCCGTCAGCGCCATCACGGCGGCGCGGTCGCCCAGGTCGCAGCGCACGACTTCCTCGCCCGGCCCGGCGGGCGCGATGTCCTTGATGTCGCTGAGGCGAACCACGTCGGCCCACGGCTTGATCCGCTCGCGCAGCACGGTGCCGAGGCCGCCACCGGCGCCGGTCAGGAGAAGACGGTGGAAAGGCTTGGACTCGGTCGCTGGGGTCATGGACAGGCTCGCATATGTTAAACGTTTAACCGAGTATATCCAAAACGCTTTCGATGTCAATTTTTTGGACCGCTTTTTCGCCCGGAGGCCCCGCCCGGACAGGTGGCAACGATTCCATACGCCGATTTCTTGCCCCAGCTCGCTTCCGCCCTTGGGGACGCATGCTAAGATGTGCCGCTGAGTAACGATTAACCTTCCATGAAAAAGTCCGCCCCGACCATCCGCGACGTCGCCGCAGCCGCCCACGTGTCCACTGCCACGGTGTCGAAATTCATCAACGGCGCACAGCGCTTTTCGCCCAAGGTCGAGGCGGCGATCGAGTCCGCGATCGCGGGCCTGGGCTATAAATCGAACCCGCTGGCCAAGTCGATGATCACGGGGCGCACGAACACCATCGGCCTCTCCGTGCTGGACATCACCAACCCGCACTTCTCCAGCATCCTGAAGGGCGCGAACCGCGTGGCGCACGACCAGGGCTTTTCCGTCCTGCTCGTCGACACGGAGGAAACGCCCAGCCGCGAGCGGCGCACGCTGGAAGAACTGAGCCGGCGCGTGGACGGCATGATCGTGTTCTCGCGCATGCGCGAGCACGAGATGGCGTGGATGACCGAGATCGACAAGCCGCTCGTCTTCTTCGGCAGCCTGGCGCAACTGCCGCTGCCTACGGTGGCCAGCGACGACCACGGCGGCGCCTACATGCTGGCCCAGCACCTGCGCATGCTGGGCCACCGCCGCATCGCCTACCTCGGCTTTTCCAAGTCGCGGCGCGACGAGGAGCGCCTGGGCGGCATCCGCGAATCGCTGAAGACAGCCGGCCTCGAACTCGCGATCTTCGATGCCGAGGCGCCGTCGCTGGCCGAAGGCGAACGCCTGTGCTCCGCGATCGTGCTGGGCAGCCAGCGTCCGGATGCGCTGATCTGCTACAACGACTTGATGGCGCTCGGCTTCATGAAAGAAGCGTCCAACCTGGGCATCTCGATCCCCCAGGACATCTCGGTCGTCGGCTTCGACAATATCCCCTACGGCAAATACACGACCCCCGCCCTTACCACCGTCGACCTGCAGAGCGAGCGCATGGGCGCGACCGCGATGGAAAAGCTGCTGGCCGTGATCCGCGGCGAACACGTCGAAAAGCTCACCAAGGTCGCGCCGCAACTGATCCTGCGCGGGTCGACGATCGCCCGCCGCCCCTGAGCCCGTATCGCCGTTTACTTTCCGGAAGAGTTGACCTATCCTTTTAGGAAAACGTTTAACAACACTGGAGACACGCATGCGCCCTGTCCTGCCCGTCATCACGATGGCGGTTCTCGCCCTGTCACACGCCGCGCCCGCACTCGCGACCAGGCCCCTGCACCAGACGGTCGAACAGGCCTACCCGCAGCTGGATTACTTTTTCCAGAAGCTCGTGAAGGAACGGGACGGCATCACGATCGACGGCCGCGCGCCGTTCCAGAGCCACGACAAATTCCTGCCCGGGAAAATCGCGACGGGCCTGGCGGACGTGCTGCTGCACACGTCCGCCAATGACCCGCGCTTGCCCGGCATGCTGCGCGACTATGCATCCATCGCCGACCTTACCGTCGGCATGGAAAACGATACCTGGGGCATCTATTACTACATTGGCGCGCTGGTCAAGCTGAAGCGGGCCGGCCTGCTGGAGCGCGCCGTGCGTCCCGCCACGCTCGACCAACTGCGCAAGAAGCTCGACTGGCGGACGTTCGTGCGCGTGCCGGCCTACGAACTGATCGACCTGCCGACCAATTACTATGGCGTCGCCTTCAGCATTGCGCGCCTGCGCCTGCTGATGGGCTGGGAAGACGCGCAGGCGAGCGACGTCCTGCTCGACAGGATGCTGAAGCATTACGCCGATTACTCCGGCACCTACGGCTTTTCCGACGAGACGGATGGCCAGGGCCGCTTCGACCGCTACAGCATCCTGCTGGCGGCCGAGATCTGCGAACGCTTCATCGAGACCGGCCTGACGGTGACGCCGGAACTGAAAGCCCTGCTGCGCAAGTCGGCCGACGTCGCGCTGAACGCGGCGAGTGCCGACGGCAGCGGCTTCACGATGGGCCGCAGCCTCGGGCCGTACGGCGAGACGGCGATGTTGGAAATCCTGTCGACGGCCGCCTACCTCGGCGTCCTCACGCCGGAAGAAAAGGAGTACGCGTACGCCTACTCCGCGCGTATCGGCGAGCGCTACATGAACTTCTGGTACGACCCGGCGCTGCACTCGGTCGACATGTGGGGCAAGGGCCGCCGCACGGACACGTACCGCGGCAAGCATCGCATCCTCGGCGAGAACTTCTCGCTACTGCACCAGTTGATCGGCACGGACGAGATGTGGAACCGGGCCGGCATGAAGAACGCCGTACCGCGCGCGGACCTTGCGGCGTGGCTGGAACGCGCGCGTCCTCCCTTCAGCCTCACGCGCTTCGCGGGCGGCGAATACGACCGCGCCCTCGCCATCTGGCGCGACGGGCCACACGTATTCAGCCTCTCGATGATCAACGGCGGTCCGAGCCAGCATGCGAACAGCCCGTACTATCCGCTGCCGTTCTCGTACGGGATCGTCTCCGGCATCGCCGACAGCGGCGCCGCGCATCCGCAGTTGCTGCCGAAATTCCGTCTCGCCGACGGCAGCGAATTGATCGCGACCGCGTTCATCAAGAACATCGAGACGAGCGACATCGACGGCGGCCATCGCGTCACGTACCGCCAGGATGCGCTCACGAAGCTGGGCAAGAACGTGCCCGTGAAGGACACGCGCATCGCGGTCGAGACGGAATACACCCTGCGCCACGGCGTCATCACGCGCACCGACACGTACACGCCGGCGGCACCGCTGGACGTGGCCGGCGTGAGCCTCGACTTCGCGTCGTTTTCAAGCGGCGCCACGGTGGACGGCAACACGATCGCCTTCCGCGACGGTGCCGTGCGTGCCTTCGCCGTCGACGGCCTCGCACGCTGCAGCGCCGACGACGTGACCGGCAGCGAAGCGTACCGCGCGCCGTATGGACCGATGGCCACGCTGGCCGCCTGCCGCACGGGCGCGTTCACGTTCGACAAGCCGCTCAGGATCCGCTGGACGATCCGCTACCAGTGACGACGTGTTCGAGCGGATTGGCCAGGCTGCGGTCGCCGCCCATGCGCGCATCCCAGTTCACGGCCGGCAGCCTGACGGGCACCGCGACCTTGCCGCCGTGGCGCAGGTAGATGGCGATCCATCCCGGCACGCCGCCCGACCGCTCCTGCTCGACGCCCGTCATCGTCGCGATGGCCGACGGATCGGCGACGCCGCCGACGGAGAACGCAATGAGCTTGTCCAGCCGCGGCGACTGCACGTCGAAGATCGACGCCATCAGCACGAGCGGCGCGGCCGCGTACAGGTGGTAGTGCAGCGCCCTGCCCGCCCGTTCCAGTTCGTACGGCAGCACGCCGTCCGGCCGGATCTGCGCCATCGCAGCGTCGAACACCTTGCGGCCCCACGCGAGGCAGCGCGCGTCGCCCGTGACAGCGCCCGTCGCCGTCACCGCGAGGCCCTCCCAGTAATAGTGATTGTTGCGCACGCCCTTGTGCGCGTCCGAATGGCGGATCGTTGCATCGGCCAGCGCCAGCAGCCACGCCTCGATGCGGCCGCGCTCCTCCAGCGTCGCCGCGGGCTTCACGCGCGCGTAGGCGAGCGCGAGGCCGCCCAGCGTCCACTTGCGCGTGTAGTACGACTGCTCCGTCGTCATCGTGCCCAGCATCGCCTTGCGGCCGGCCCAGTCGGCGAGCCAGGCCAGGGCGCAGCGGGCATCCGCGTCGCGGTGCGTCCGCTGCCACGCGACGGCGGCATGGGCCACCGCGTCGAGGTAGTCGTTGACGGGCTTGACGGCCGCCTCGTTGCGCGCCTTGCGCACCGGGTCGACGATCGAGTGATGGCTGTCGCTGTAATAGCTGTTCGCATCGATGTCGATGACGGCCGGCGGCGGCGCCTCGCACGCGCCCGCCGGACGCGCGGCCAGTGCCGCGATGAACATGGCTGCTCCGAGTCCTCGTATCCGCATGGTCTTCTCCATTTTTATGAAAGCGTTTACCTTATCTCAGCTTTAAGCCAGAATCCATACATCTAGTTAAACGTTATCCTACGATGATCCCGACTATCCCCTTCAAGCACGCCACGCTCGCCCTGCTGCTGCTCGGCCCTCTCCTGCCCGGATGCGCGACACACACACCGCCCGCCGCCAGGGCCGACGCGCAGGCACCGACGCCGGCCGCCGTGCTGGCGACGATGGAACGCGTCGCCGACTGGCAGCTCGCGCATCCGAGCGCGCATGCGCCGACGCACTGGACGCAGGGCGTCGGCGACGCCGGCTTCATGGTGCTGGCCAACCTGTCCGGCTCGCGCACGTACCGCGACGCGATGGCGGCGATGGGCGAACGCAATGGCTGGCAACTCGGTCCGCGCGCCTATCACGCGGACGACCACGTGGTCGGGCAGACGTATGCGGAGCTGTACCTGCAGTTGCGCGACCCGGCCATGCTGGCGCCGCTGAAGGCGCGTTTCGATGCGATCCTCGCCGAGCCGCACGACGGCACGCTGAAATTCACGGTGCCCGGCAACCAGGACCGCTGGTCGTGGTGCGACGCCCTGTTCATGGGACCGCCCGCGTGGGCGCGCCTGACCGCCGCCACCGGCGACGCGCGCTATCTCGACCACGCCGTCGCCGCGTGGTGGCGCACGTCGGACTACCTGTACGACAAGGACGAACACCTGTACTACCGCGACAGCAATTATTTCGCGCGGCGCGAAGCCAATGGCCGCAAGGTGTTCTGGGCACGCGGCAACGGCTGGGTGATGGCGGGCCTGGCGCGCACGCTCCAGTACATCCCGGCGGACCATCCGGCGCGCGCCCGCTTCGAACAGCAGTTCCGCGCGATGGCCGCGAAGGTGCTCGCGCTGCAGCAGGCCGACGGCCTGTGGCGCGCGAGCCTGCTCGACCCGGCCGGCTATCCGGCGCGCGAAACGAGCGGCACGGCGCTGTTCGCGTATGCGCTCGCGTGGGGCGTCAACCAGGGGTTGCTGGACCGCGCCGCGTTCGAACCGGGCGTGCGGCGCGCATGGACGGCGCTCGTGGCCAGCGTCCAGCCGGACGGCAAGCTCACGCACGTACAGCCGATCGGCCAGGCGCCGACGGGCTTCGCGGACGATGCGACGGAAGTCTATGGCGTCGGCGCCTTCCTGCTCGCGGGCAGCGAAGTGTTCCGCATGGCGCTGCTCGAACGCGCCGTACCCCGCACGGTGCGCGTGACGAATCCGGGCGATTTTCACCGTGCCGACGAGACGATCGAACTGCCGCTCGCGCCGGATTCTCCACAAGCGCTGGCCGTGATGGAAACCGGCACGTCGCGCCTGCTGCCCACGCAGCGCATCGGCGACACGCTGCTGTTCCAGGCAAACTTCGCGCCCCGTGAACGACGCCGCTTCCTGCTGCTGCCGGCCAGCGCCCTGCCCGCGCTGGCGCCGCCCGACGTCAAGGTGCACGCACGCTACGTGCCCGAACGCTACGACGACTTCGCGTGGGAGAGCGACCGCATCGCCCACCGCGCGTACGGCCCGGCGATCCTGCACGTGCCGAACGAGCACGTGGGCAGCGGCGTGGACGTGTGGCTCAAGCGCGTGCGCCGGCCCGTCGTGGACACGTGGTACAAGCGCGGCGAGTACCACAGCGACCACGGCGAGGGCCTCGACAACTACAGCGTCGGCACGGGCCGCGGCTGCGGCGGCACGGCAATCTACCGCGATGGCAAGGCGTATCCGTCATCCGTCTACGCGGGCTGGAAAGTGATCGCGGACGGGCCGCTGCGCGCCGTGTTCGAGCTGCGCTACGACGCGTGGAGCGCGGCCGGACGCCAGGTCGCGGAGACGAAGCGCATCTCGATCGACGCGGGCGCCAACTTCAGCCGCGTCGAAAGCCGCTACACGAGCGACCAGGCGGGCGCGCTGCCCGTCGCCGTCGGCATCGCCCAGCGCAAGGGCGACGGCCGGCTCGTGCGCGACACGAGCGCAAGCTGGATGAGTTACTGGGAACCGGAGAGCGCGCCGAACGGGCACACGGCGTGCGCGATCATCGTCCCCGGCCAGGCGACGCGCGCCGCGGTGGATGGCGGCGACGCCCTGCTGGTCGGGACCGCGCAGCCCGGGCAGCCGTTCGTGCACTACCTGGGCGCGGGATGGAGCAAGGGCGGCGATTTTCCCGATGCGCAGGCGTGGGAAGCCTACGTGCGCAACGTGGCGCAGCGGCTGGCCGTGCCGCTGCGGGTGACGGGTCAGGACTGATCAGCCGCTATTCCTCAGCCCCGCCGAGATGCCGTTGATCGACATATGCAGCCCGTTGCGGGTCGCATCGTCGTCCACGCCGGCGCGGTAACGGCGCAGCAGCTCGACCTGCAGGTGGTTCAGCGGATCGATGTACGGCAGGCGGTTGCGCAGCGAACGCTGCATTTGCGGGTTCCCGTCCAGCAGCTCGTCCTGCTCCATGACCTGCCGGAGGATCTCCACCGTCCGCGCATGCTCGGCGCTGATGGCACCGAAGATGCGGTCGCGCAGCGCCGCGTCGGCCACGAGGCCGGCGTAGCGGCTCGCGATCGCGATGTCGCTCTTCGCCAGCACCATGTCCATGTTCGACAGCAGCGTCGTGAAGAACGGCCACGTCTTGTACATCGTGCGCAGCAGCGCGAGGCGCTCGGCCGGCGCGTCCGCGATGAAGCGTTCCACCGCCGTGCCGAAACCGTACCAGCCCGGCAGCATCAGGCGGCACTGGGCCCAGCTGAACACCCACGGGATCGCGCGCAGGTCTTCGATCGAGCGCGACTTCTTGCGCGACGCCGGACGGCTGCCGATGTTCAGCGCGGCGATCTCCGTGATCACCGTCGACTCCCAGAAGTACGTCTCGAAGCCTTCCGTTTCGTACACGAGCGAACGGTAGGCACGCAGCGCTTCCGTCGACAGGCGGTCCATCGCGGCCACCTGCGCCGCGTCCGGCTGCGGCTGATCATGCGACAGCAGGGTCGCTTCCATCGTCGCGGCGACGAGCACCTCGAGATTGCGGCGGCCCACGTCGGCGTTGGCGTACTTCGCGGTGATGACTTCGCCCTGCTCCGTCAGGCGGATGCGTCCCTGCACGGCGCCCGGCGGCTGCGCGAGGATCGCTTCGTAGCTCGGACCGCCGCCGCGGCCCACCGAACCGCCGCGGCCGTGGAACAGCTGCAGCTTGATGCCGTGGGCGCGGAAGACCGCGATGAGTTCCAGCTCCGCCTTGTGCAGCTCCCAGCCGGACGTGACGTAGCCGCCGTCCTTGTTGCTGTCCGAGTAGCCCAGCATGACTTCCTGCAGGCGGTCGCGCGATTGCAGCAGGCGCATGTAGAACGGCAGGCCGAACGCCGCGGCCATGATCGCGGGACCAGCGCGCAGGTCGTCGATGGTTTCGAACAGCGGGATGATGTTGACGTCGAGCGTGCCGAGCGTCGGATGCAGCAGGCCCGCTTCCTTCAGCAGCACGGCCACTTCCAGCAGGTCGGAGACGGAAGCCGCCTTCGAGATGATGTAGTTCGTGACGGCGGCGCGGCCGTACGTCAGGTGCGCGCGCTTCGTCTCGCTCAGGATCGCCAGCTCGGACGCCGTCTCTTCGGAATACGCCTCGAACGGCGACACGAGCAGGCGCGGCGACTGCAGTTCTTCCAGCAGCAGTGCGCAGCGCGCGGCTTCGTCCAGTGCCAGGTAATCGACGCCGGGGCGCGCCTGCGTCAGCAGTTCCGCGAGCACGCGCTCGTGCACGTCGGAGTTCTGGCGCAGGTCGACGGGCGCGAGATGGAAACCGAATACCTTCACGGCGCGGCGCAACAGGCGCAGGCGGCCGCGCGCCAGCTGGCGGGCACCATTGGCCACCAGCGACTCGTGGATGACGTCCAGGTCGGCCAGCAGTTCGTCGGCGCTGGCGTAGGCCACCGCATCCGGCTCATTGGCGCCGCTGACGAGCCAGTCGCGCGTCGCCACGAGGCGCGCATGCATGCCGTGCAGCGCCTGGCGGTACGGCTCGTCCTGGTGGTGCGGCGACTGGTCGGGCGTGCGCTCGGCGATGCGGTGCAGGGCTTCCGTGCTGCCGCACAGGGACTGCGCCTGCGACAGTTGCGACGCCAGCGTGTGCACTTCCGGCAGGTAGAAATCCAGCGCGCGGGTCGCCTGCGCCTTCAGTGTGGCACGCAGGATGTCGGCCGTGACGAACGGGTTGCCGTCGCGGTCGCCGCCGATCCAGCTGCCCACTTTCATGAACGACGGCAGCTCCGTGTCGGCCCAGCCGGCATCCTTTTGCGCCAGCGTGTCCTCGAGTGCGCAGTACAGGCGCGGCACGCTCCTGAACATCGTGTAGTCGAAGAAGGACAGGCCGTTCTCGACTTCGTCCAGCACCGACAGCTTGGTGGGACGCAGCAGGCGCGTCTGCCACAGCGTCAGGATGGCGCGCGCGAGCGCTTCGTCGTTGTCCTGCTCTTCGTCGGGCGTCAGCTGCGTCCGGTCACGTTCGCCGATCAGGCGCGCGATCGCCATCTGGCAGTTGAGGACACTCTTGCGCTGCACCTCGGTCGGATGCGCGGTGAAGACGGGGCTCACGTGCGCGTCGTCGAAGAAGGCGCGCAGGTCGTCCATGCGGCCGGCGGCGAACACGCCGTCGACGGCGTGCGCGATGCTGCCCTTCTTCGGCGCCGAGCCGGCGGACAGGTGCGCGCGGCTGCGGCGGATGTGGTGCTGGTCTTCGGCGATGTTGGCCAGCAGCGAGAAATACGTGAAGGCGCGGATCAGCTGGGTCTTCTCGTCGGCCGAGATGTCTGCGAGGATCGCCGCCAGTTCCTCGTGCGCGCTGCCGTCCTCGTCGCGCCGGAAACCGATGCAGCTCTTGCGGACCGACTCGATGCGGTCGAACACCCCGTTACCCTCCTGGGCGCGGATCGTTTCCCCCAGCATGCGGCCGAGCTGGCGGATATCCCGCCCCAGCAACTCTTCCTTGAAGTTCCGTGCCTCTTCAACGCTCATTCAGCTCTCCAAAATGTAAATAATTTACAGAACACGCACCAGTTAACCAGCGTTGGCGGACAAATACCTTGTATATACCAGCCTTTATACACAGCGCGGCACGACAAGTCATGCAATGTTATGAAATTTTACTACGAACATTGATCAGTTCGGTGGGTGAGGTTGAAAAAATGCTACACATGAGGAAACGAGGCCGCCGCCTATTCCTGCTCGAACATGTCGATGATCTCGTCGGCCACCGCGCGCACGTGCGGGGCGCGGCGCACGTCCGCGTGCATCACCAGCCAGAGCTTGCGGCGGATGGGACACGCCGGATCGAGTACGACCAGCCCCGGCGCGCGTGCCGCCGTATAGTGCGGAAAGACGCCGACGCCGCAGCCGCCGACCGCCGCCTGGAGCAATGTCAGCAGGTCGTTCGAGCGCACGCTGTAGCGGCGCGCGCCGCGCAGCTTGTCCAGCCATTCCTGTTGCGGCGCATCCTGCTGCAGGTCGTCGTAGCCGAGGAATTCCCACTGCGCGGGCGCGCGGCCCGTCACGTAGTCTTCGTGCGCATACAGGGCGTAATCGACCTGCGCCAGCAGCCTGGCGACGAGGCCGGGCGACGTCGGGCGCGCAAACCGCAGCGCGATGTCGGCCTGGCGTCGCGTCAGGTCCGTCGTGCGCGCCTCCGCACGCAAGTCGATGTCGACGCCGGGCAGGCGCGACAAGGGTCCACGCAGGCGCGGGGCGAGCAGGCAGGCCGTCAGCGCCGGCGGCGCCGAGACGCGCACGACACCCGCCACCTCGGCCGCGCCGCGCGCCACGTTGAGCAAGGCGTGCATGTCGTCTTCCACCTTGCGCGCATGCGGCACCAGCGCCGTGCCGGCCGCCGTCAGCGACCAGCCCTTCGGAAAGCGGTCGAACAGGCGGGCACCAAGCGCGGTTTCGAGCGCGTCGATGCGGCGTGCCACCGTGGTGTGTTCCACACGGGTCGCGCGCGCCGCACCCGACAATGTGCCGGCCTCGCACAGCGCGAGGAAGAAGCGGAGGTCGTCCCAGTCAGGTGTCTGCATTGTGCAATTATGCACGGAACAGGTGCGGATTTCGGGAATTCCGTTCAGGCGACGGCAGCGCTACGCTGATGTTTTCACCTGAAAGGAGAACGACATGAACAAGCAGATCGCCGGCATGGTGCTGGCCAGCGTCGCGCCGGCCGTGCAGGCTGTCCCGCCCGATCTCGCGGGCACCTGGACGCTCGTCGCCGCCGACGTCCAGCGCCCCGACGGCAGCATCGAGCGTGACTATGGCGCCGCGCCCAAGGGCCGCCTGGCCATCGATGCGCAAGGACGTTACACGCTGCAGATCTTCAAGGCCGAGCGCCCGCGCTTCGCTTCGGCGGACAAGGCAGCCGGCACGAGCGAGGAGCTTCGCGCCGCGGTGCTCGGGTCGAGCACGCACTACGGCACACTCGCACTGGAAGACGGCCTGCTCGTATTCCGCATCGAAGCCGCGTCCTTCCCGAACTGGGAAGGCACGGTGCAGCGGCGCAGCTTCGAGTTGCATGGCGACGAACTGCGCTACCGCGTGCCGGCGCGGCCGGACGGCGGCATTCCGATGTCGGTGTGGCGGCGCCTGCCCTGACGTCAGGCGATTTCGACCCGGTTGCGGCCGTTCGCCTTTGCGAGGTACAACGCCCCGTCCGCCCGTTTGATCGCCGCCCCGATGTCTTCCTCGGGCTTCAGCGACGTCACGCCGAAGGATGACGTGACGCGCAACCCGTGCGGCCAGTCCTGCGTCGCCAACGCCGCGCGCAGCTTGTCGAGCATCGTCATGGCATGCGCCACGCCGGTTTCCGGACACAGGAGCAGGAACTCCTCCCCGCCCCAGCGCACCAGCTTGTCGCTCGATCTGACTTCGCGGCGGATGAGCGCAGCGAAACGCCGCAGCACCTCGTCACCGGCGTCGTGGCCATACTCGTCATTGATGCGCTTGAAATGGTCGAGATCCATGAACACGACCGCCATCTCCTCGTCGACGTGGCCGGCGACGTGCAAGCGTTTCATCAGCACCTCCCTGAGGCCCTGGCGGTTCAATGCGCCGGTCAGCGGATCGGTATGGGCCTGGTTGGCGAGGTCGCGCGCTTCGAGTTGCAGCGCCTTGTTGATGGCGGCCAGCAATTCCAGGCGAGCATTGGTGGCGGAGAGACTGGAACGGGTATGCATCAGGCTCAGCGACAATCCCAGCAGGCCGCAGCCGATCCACGCGCCCACCAGCCAGGTCAGCAGCTTGGTATCCGATATCCATTTGCCGCGAAACTGGATGGACCGCAATTCGAGCGTGATCGACTGGCCGGGCGGCACCGATCCCGTCGAGATCTCCACGGCCGTGACGTTATCGAGTCGGGTATACGTTTTCTCCAGCGGGACGTCGTGCGCCGTGATCCACCAGTCGGCGGTGCGTACGACGTTGATGGGAATCGTGAACGTGGTCTGCACCGGCACATCGAATTCGACGGAGTTGTACCGCTGCGAGTTCCAGTCGCCGACGGTGGAGAATTCTTGTTCAAAATTCGTCAGGTGCAGCCTGATCTTTCGCCCGGACGCGCCTGAATACCGCATGTCGAACGCCACCGAGTCGAACTGGCTGAGGTCCACGCCCTTGCCGTCCCACCCCAGGTGGAATTGCAGCTTGCAGAATGGCCACGCATAGCCCGCACGCAGCGCGCAGCCCATGACGAGGGCATCCTTGGTCCGCACGAGCGACGAGACGGACTGGCCGTTCTCGTGGCGGTCGTCGGTGACCGTGGCACCGTAAGGCTGCCTGGGCGAGATCTCCAGGACCCGCGTCATCCCGACGTGCTGCCAGACAATTAATGCGGGTGTCAGAACCAGCAACAGTCCAACCAGGGACTGGACTATGGTCGTTGCGCGCGCGGATCGACGGATCATGACGGATCGCTGATGTATTTATTTGGCGATTAATATACTGAAATCGACATGAGCCCGCGAGTACTTACCGTGCGGCAAAATCCCTTAACAAATATGACCAGTTCGAAAGCGTGCCTGTCTCAAGCCACAAGAACTCGAATGCGAAAAGACATGAATGTCACATCAAGATAACACGTAAGGAAGACCACTCGCCCCGAACTCCCGGTACAAGAGATTGTTATTCGCAAGAAGCGACGTGACCGTTGCCGGACTTATCTCGAAATGATCCGCTGCATCCTCCAGATTATCGTCGGAAAAATCATCATCAAGGAACCCCTGGAGTTTTTCGATAGGGCACAGAAATTCAGCAGCAAATGCACGCTGATATTTTTGCCGGTTGGTACTCAAGTCGGTGGAGGCAAGCCAAGTGTCCGTGTTTGAATTAACATATAACAAGTCACCAACAAATCGTGCCATCTCGAACCGCCTTGATCGCGGATGCCGCTTTCGAGGTATTAAAGAAACGTGACGATTCCCGTGGGGAACCACGATTCCGGCTCGGTGACGAGAATCCGATGCATAGTGATCTATTTCTTCCCTTCGCACACCCAGGACTTCACACAACATATCTGTATCGATATGATCGCCGGAGGCGTGAAGTTCTTTCCGTAGCTGACGTGCATCGGCGACGGCGCGCTCCCAAGGAGCGGCCCCCTTGTTGATTCGTGAACTGATCCGTGGCAGGTCTGGTCTGCCTGAAATACCTTTACATTCGATCAGTCTCCCCAAGTCCGAGATCGAATCTGCTCCGCCAGCTTTTCCATAAACCGGCGCAAGCTCAGATAGCGCAGCCTCACCGATCCGATCCTTTAAGCGGATAGCCGCGAATAGAACCTCCTCGGGGCACTCGTCGGGATCATAACCAAGCTCGGCTTCACAGCGACGAGCTAACGCAGTATCGGGATCTGCTCTCTCCGCCACAACTTCGGCCCACAAGGACTTTAATGAGGCTTCGGCCTCAGCCACACCAGTTGCATCCAGTCGAGCGATGACCGCATTAATAAAACCTTCGATCTCGACTTCGAAATCCTGCATCGCAAACGTTACTGGCGCAGCTAAGCCATTCAGATACCGAACGGATTGATCGCGTGAGCCTCGCGAAGGAACAGCCCACACTTGCATTGACTCCCCGTCTGTTGCAAATAAAACTTGAGGCCACACGTAACCGGAGTTTGCCGCCCCCATTTCATGAGCCATTCGCCAACTTGTCGGAGGCCGCGCTGATCTTGGCGGAAGCGGTTCCGACACCAGGCGCCACCAACTCGCTGCGAACCAATAGGCTAGCGGATATGCGGATACGACGACCGAATTCGATATCGTTTGAGAAAAGATATCTTCGTTCTGCGTCAATGAAACATCGCCAATTTTCAACTCGAGTCGGCAAATCGTCTGGCGCAATTCCGGCACATCATCCCCAGCATGAGTCCACGGATGATGCAATTGAAATTTTCTCATGATTTGAGGTTCCACCGTGCTAGCACTTCTTCGACAAAAGGATCGGAGTCGGGCATGGGATAACCATGATAACTACCCAACTGTGGATTCTCGATTTGCGCCTCCAGAGCAACGCCGTTTTCGGTCACCGACCATATGTTTTTCGGCCACCCGTCCACGAAACGATCGCTAACCAGACCCTTTTTCAGACCGATCCTCAAATAACGGAGTGCCTCGGCGCGCGTAAAAATAGCGACCACGTCGCATAACGATTTCCCTTGGCGCGGACCGCTCGGCGGTGTCAGACCAAAATCACCCGGATTCTTTTTATGCTCGGGATTCCCGCCATACCTGACTTTTTTTGCCAAGAGTGCGCAAATTTGCAAATTCTCTGCGCTAAGCTCCCAAAGGGCTCGCTTAGGGTTGTACTTATTTTCTCTTTTTTTCATCAGATAACAGGAACGGTAGCCCGCAGTGGTGAGCCGCACTGCGACGCCGCACGACAGCATGGCCGTGCCGGACACGTCTCACTCAGCTTAACTTTTTACAACTCTACGATTGTACTTTTAAAGCATAAAGACAACGTGCAACAATCCGGTATCGAGCATGAGCTTACACAAGTATTTTAAGCTGCGAACTTCCTGCCTGCTCGACAGAAATGAAAAAAGGCCAGCTCGAAAGCTGGCCCATCTCTATGAATTCATTGGTCGGGGCGAGAGGATTCGAACCTCCGACCACGTGCACCCCATGCACGTACGCTACCAGGCTGCGCTACGCCCCGACTCGGGCCACAATTATAACAGAGGCACACAGGATGACTAGCGTTTTTGTCACGAGAAACTATTTCCATTCCCCGCGCAATGCCAGCACTTCTTCGTACAGCCCCTCAGGTGTCACCTGCTGCGGCGGCACCGGCCGCCCGACGGCCAGCGCCAGCTTCGAGCGCAGCCCGCGCGCGAACGAGCGCTCGAACACATTCGACGGATCGCGCGAAAACACGCTGCCCCACAGCCCGCGCAGCGCCATCGGGATCACGGGCACCTGGCTGCGCGCGACGATCTTGGCGATGCCGCCGCGGAATGCGTTCATCTCGCCCGTGCGCGTCAATTTCCCCTCCGGGAAGATGCACACGAGTTCCCCTTCGTGCAGCGCCTGGGCGACGTCGACGAAGGCCTTTTCCATCAGCCACGGGTTCTCGTGCGCCGGGGCGATCGGGATCGCCTTGCCGGTGCGGAAGATGAAGCCCAGCAGCGGCGTCTTAAAAATGCGGTGGTCCATCACGAAACGGATCGGGCGCGGGCTCGCGGCCAGGATGACGATGGCGTCGACGTAGCTGACGTGGTTGCAGACGAGGACCGCGGGGCCCTCTTCCGGGATGCGCTCGACGTCCACCGTCGACACGCGGTGGATCGTGTGGATCAGCAGCCAGGCCAGGAAACGCATCAGGAATTCCGGCACGAGCGAGAAGATGTAGATGGCGACGACGGCATTCAGCAGCGCGGTCGTCAGGAACATCTCGGGGATGCTGAAACCGCGGCCGATCAGGAAGACCGCGACGCCGGCCGACGCCACCATGAACAGCGCATTCAGGATGTTCATGCCTGCGATGGTGCGCGAGACGTGCGCCGGGTCGCAGCGCGTCTGGATCAGCGCGAACAGCGGCACGATGAAGAAGCCGCCGAACACGCCCAGCAGCAGGATGTCGGCCAGGATGCGCAGCGTGCCGTGCTGCGCCAGCACGCCGATGAAGTCGACGGGCGCCGTGTTGGTATAGCCGAGGCTCGCGAAATACAGGTCGATGCCAAACAGCGACAGGCCGATGGCGCCGAACGGCACGAGACCGATCTCCACTTTGCGGCCGGAGAGTTTTTCGCACAGCAGCGAGCCGGTGCCGATCCCCAGCGAGAAGATGGTCAGCAGCAGCACGAACACGCTGTGGTCGCCATGCAGGTACTCCTTCGCGTACAGCGGGAATTGCGACAGCACGAGCGCGCCGTAGAACCAGAACCACGAATTCCCCAGCATCGACAGGAACACGGTGCGGTTCTTTTTCGAGAACGCCAGGTTGCGCACGGATTCGGCGGCGAAGTTCGCGCTGATCCTGAGGCCCGGCGCGGGCGCCGGCGACGCCGGGATACGCCAGCTCATGGCGAGGCCCAGCACGGCGACGGCCAGCGTCCCGAACGCGACGAGGTGCACGCCGGCGGCGCCGTGGCCGGCCAGGATCGCGCCCATCACCTCGCCCAGCAGGATGCCGACGAACGTGCCCATTTCGATGACGCCGTTGCCGCCCACGAGTTCTTCCGGCTTCAGGTGCTGCGGCAGGTAGGCGTATTTCACGGGGCCGAACAGCGTCGAATGGACGCCCATGCCGACGACCGCGGCGACGAGCAGCCACAGGTTGTGCGTGAGCCAGCCGATGGCGGCAATGGCCATGATGCCGATTTCGAGCAGCTTGACGAAGCGCGCCAGGCGGCCCTTCTCGACCTTGTCCGCGATCTGGCCGGCGGTGGCGGAGAACACGACGTACGGGAGGATGAACAGGCCCGGGATCAGGTTGTTCAGCAGCGCGGCGGGCAGCGTCGTCCACGACAGCGCGTCATAGGTCAGCACGACGAGCAGCGCCGTCTTGAACAGGTTGTCGTTGAAGGCGCCCAGGAACTGGGTCCAGAAAAACGGGCCGAAACGGCGCTGGGTCAGCAGGGAAAACTGGCTGGTGTGGTTCGGGTGGCTCATGGTCGATGACGCGGATGTCGGGGATGCGACAATCTACAACACAACCGGCACGTTGAACACACAATGTTGCTGGGTGTGAATCAATGGTCGCACAATCCGCTACCCGGAGCGACTGGATATGCAACCACGCTAACGCCAAGTCGCGCCGGGCGTCACCCGACCCGCGTCCACACCCGGTACAGCGGCGCTATCCCCAGCACGACGACCACCATGCGCGCGACGTGGAACGCCGTCACGACGGGCACGCCCAGGTGCAGCACGCGCGCCGTCAGCGCCATCTCCGCGATACCGCCCGGCGACGTGGCCAGCACCATCGTCCCCGGATGCAGGCCGGTCACCGCCGCCACGCAGAACGCGAACAGGCCCGCCAGCAGCAACGTGAGCGCCGTGCACGCAGCGACGCTGGCGAGGAAGCGCGGCGCCGTGTGCACGAACGCCGGCGTGAAGCGGGTGCCGAGCGAGACGCCGATGAACAGCTGGCCCGTGCGGATCATCCACTCCGGTAGACGCGACAGCTGCACGCCGGCCGCCGTCATCATCAGCGCCACGACCAGCGGGCCGATCACCCAGGCGTTCGGCACGCGCAGGCGTTTCAGCGCCAGCGCGGCGCAGCTCGTGATGGCAATGAGGATGCACAGCCCCGCCGCATCGACCCGGCCGGCGAGCGGCACGAACGCATCGAGGCCGTTGCCCCAGCCGTGGGCCGCGAACCAGCGCACGGCGAAGGGGATCGTACCGACGACCATCATGATGCGCAGGCTGTGCGCGGCCGCCACGCGTTCGACGACGGCGCCGTGACGCTCCGCCTGCACGGCCATCTCGGAGGCGCCGCCGACGGCCATCGCGAAGAAGGCCGTCGCGGCGTCGGCGCCGGACAGCCGGCGCAGCAGCGCGCCGCCCGCCATGCCGAGGCAGATCGCGAACGAGACGGCCAGCAGGATCCAGCCGAGGTGCCGCGCCAGCACCGCCAGCACGGGCGCGCTGAAGTACAGGCCCAGCGCGGTGCCGATGGCCCACTGCCCGGCCTCGCGCGCCTGCACGGGGGCGGAGAGGCGCGCGCCCAGCATGCAGGCGATCGCCGTCGAGAACAGCGGGCCGATCATCCACGGCAGCGGCGTGTCGAGGAAGATGCACAGTTGCGCCGCCGTGAAGGCCAGCGCCAGCGCGGGGAGGAACGTCCTGATCAGAACACCCAGAGCTTTTCGGCCGGCATCTCGAGCCAGTACTGGCCCGGATCGACGCGGTACTTGGAGTACGCGCGCACGCTCGAATTACCGTGCTTGAACAGGCATTCCCACCGGTCGCCCAGGTACATGCAGGTGGACAGCGGCAGCTGGATGCCGTTGTCGACGGGCGTGCGGCCGATACGCACTTCTTCCACGCGGATCAACGCCGACGCTTCCACGTCCGGATTCGATGCGCCGCTGCCGCGCGCCGTCGCGTTCAGCGCCATGCCTTCCACCTGCACGCGCGCCGCGCCGCCGTTGCGCGCCACGACGCGCGCCGGCAGGCGGTTGTTACTGCCCATGAATTCCGCGGTGAACAGCGTGTCCGGCGACTCGTACATCGATTGCGGCGTACCCTGCTGCTCGATCTTGCCGTTGTTGAGGAGGAGGATGCGGTCCGAGATCGCCATCGCCTCGGCCTGGTCGTGCGTGACCATCAGCGCCGACAGGCCCAGGCGCACGATCAGCTCGCGCAGGAACGCACGGGCTTCCTCGCGCAGCTTGGCGTCCAGGTTCGACAGCGGTTCGTCGAGCAGGATCACGGGCGGGTTGTAGACGAGCGCGCGGGCGATCGCCACGCGCTGCTGCTGGCCGCCGGAGAGCTGGTGCGGGAAGCGTTCGCCCAAGTGGCCGAGGCCCAGCTGCGCGAGCACTTCGCGCACCTTGGGCTCGATGTCGCGCGCGGCCATCTTGCGCAGCTTGAGGCCGTAGGCGACGTTGTCGAACACGGTCTTGTGCGGCCACAGCGCGTACGACTGGAACACGAGGCCCAGGTTGCGCGCTTCCGCCGGCAGTTCGAGCTTCTTGCTGCCGTCGTACACGCGGCGCTCGCCGATGTCGATCGTGCCGGCTTTCGGGCTTTCCAGGCCGGCCACGGCGCGCAGCAGCGTGGTCTTGCCGCTGCCCGAGGGGCCCAGCAGCGCCACCACTTCGCCGCGCTGCAAATGCATCGACACGCCCTTCAGGATCGGGTTGGCGGTGGCGCCGCTGCCGTAGTCGAGGTGCAGGTCGTTGACGGTCAAAACGTTCATGATGTTTGTCTCGCGATTGATTTAGTTATGCAGCTTGACGCCGAAGCGCAGCGCGATCCCGAGGCCGATGGCCACGAGCGTGATGTTGATGAACGAGAGCGCGGCCACGAGGTCCGTCGAGCCGCCGGCCCACAGCGACACGAGCATCGCGCCGATCACCTCGGTGCCGGGCGACAGCAGGTACACGCCCGTCGAGTATTCGCGTTCGAAGATCAGGAACACCATCAGCCAGGCGCCCAGCATGCCGAACTTGATCAGCGGGAGCGTCACGTCGCGGGTCACGCGGCCGCGGCTGGCGCCGACGGCGCGTGCCGCCTCTTCCAGTTCCGGGCCCACCTGCAGCAGCGACGTCGACACGAGGCGCATGCCGTAGGCGAGCCACACGACGGAGTACGCGAGCCACAGCGCGAAGATCGTCGAGCGCATCTGGCGCAGCGCCGGGATGAAGTGCTCCGACAGCCACGCGGCCACGCCGTTGTCCATGCCGTGCAGGATGCCGTCCAGCCAGCTCGGCACGAACAAGAACACCCACAGGAACGACAGGCCGGCCAGCAGGCCCGGCACGGCGCGCGGCACGAGGACGCTGTAGTCCAGCAGGCGCGTGATGCCGTCGTTCTTGCGGTGCATGGCCAGCGCGATCGCGGTGTAGCAGGCCACGGCCAGCGCGCCGCCGATCACGCCGATCAGGATCGTGTTGACGATGCCGCGCACGAGCGACGGCTGTTCGAAGATGTCGCGGAAGTGCTGCAGGGTGAGCACGTCGGCCAGCTTCACGCCCTCGCCCCAGTACTGGACGAACGAGCGCAGCACGATGCCGGTCAGCGGCAGCACGATGGTGACGGCGATCCACGTGCCCAGCACGGCGAACGCCACCCACTTCCACTTGCCCAGCGCGAGCGGTTTCTGGCGCGCGCCCTTGCCCTTGATGGACACGTATTTGTTGGCCGACTTCAGGAGCCAGCGCTGCAGCATCACGAGCGGCATCGTCACGGCGACGAGGCAGACGGCGACGGCGGCCATCAGGTGGTACGACGGCGTGCCCAGTTTGTTGGTCAGCTTGTACAGGTAAGTCGCCAGCACGAGGTGGCCTTCCGGGTCGCCCAGCACGAGCACGAGGCCGAACACTTCGAAGCCGAGGAAGAACACGAGCACGCCCGCATACGCGAGGGCCGGCATGATCATCGGCAGCGACACGTTGAACATCACCTGCCACGGCGACGCGCCCGAGACGCGCGCCGCTTCCTCCACGTCGGAGCCGAGGCTCTTCAGCGCGGACGAGGCGTACAGGTACACGTGCGGCACGTGCGTGAGGCCGGCGATGACGACGATGCTCGTGAACGAGTACACGTTCCACGGCACGAAGCCCAGCAGGTCGTGCGCCCACGTCGAGTAGAAGCCGACCGGGCCCATGGCGACGACGTAGCCGAAGCCCATCACCATCGGCGACACGAAGATCGGCACGAGCAGCAGCGGCGCGACGATGCCGCGGCCCGGCAGGTCGGTGCGGACCATCAGGAAGGCGAGCATGCCGCCCAGCGGCACGGCGATGGCGGCGAGACCGGCGGCCAGGATGAGGCCGTTCTTGAAGGCGAGCCAGAAGTCGCTGTCGTCGAAGATGAAGCGGTACGCGTCCAGGCCGAGCATCTTGTCGGGCATGAAGAACGGCGCCGTCAGGAAGCTCTGGTAGAAGATGAGGTACAGCGGCAGGAAGATGGCCACGCAGGTGAGCAGCACGACGATGCCGCGCGTCCAGTTGAAGCGCGGCGCGCGCACGGCCGGCAGGCTGCCGGCGTCGGCGCCCTTGGATTCCAGTGGCATGGTTGAAGTAGGCATGGGAGTGTCCGATCGATTTGGAACCAGTCAACTCCGTCGTTCCCGCGCACGCGGGAACCCATGCTGAGCGTCCTGGTCGGCTCAGTATGGATCCCCGCTTTCGCGGGGATGACGGCTTGAAGACTTACTTCTTGCCGGCAGTGGCCTTCCACTCCTTCAGGAACGCCAGGCGCAGCGCCGGATCCAGGTATTCCCCGACGGCCGGGCTGACCGGCAGCGGCTTGATGTTCTTCTCGCCGACCATCTTGATCAGGTCAGTCGACGTCGTTTCGCCGGTGACGTCGGCGCGGATCGCGTACAGCTTGGAGGCATTGGCGATGACGGTCTGGCCGCGGTGCGACAGCATGTAGTCGATCCACAGCTTCGACGCGTTCGGGTGCCTGGACATCTTGTTGATGAACTGGACGCGCGAGATGATCAGGGTGTAGTCCTTCGGCAGCACGACGCCCAGCGACGGATCGTTCTTGGCGCGCACGAGCGCATACGAACCCATCACGTTGTAGCCGATCAGGTTTTCGCCCGACGAGATCCGCTCCAGCATGGTGCCGGTCGACGACTGCACGCGCACCCTGGCCGCGCCGAACGCCTGTTCCAGCTGCTTGTATTGCGGGAAGGCGCGCGCATCCTGCGTCATGAACATGAAGCCGACGCCGGATTTCTCGATGTCGTAGGTCGTGACCTTGTCCTGGAATTTCGGCTGCTGGATGATGCGCACGAAATCGGCGTGCGTCTGCGGGACTTCCTCCGGCTTCAGCAGGCGCTTGTTGTAGACGAAGGCGGCCGGCTCGAACGTGGTGCCGTAGGCGATGTCCTTCCAGACGGCCCAGCCGGGGATCTTCGCCGCTTCGACCGATTTGTACGGCAGCGCATAGCCGCCGGCGGCCAGCTTCATCTGCAGGTCCATCGCGGAAGACCACAGCACGTCGGCCGTGTCGCCGCCGGCCGCGTTCTCGGAGAAGAAGCGGTTGTAGACTTCGGTCGAGTTCATGTCGTTGTACTCGACCGTGATGCCCGGGTACATCGACTTGAAATCGCTGATCAGCGGTTCGGCGGCCTTGCTGTCGGTGGCGCCGTAGATCACCAGCTTGCCTTCCTTCTTGGCGGCGTCGATCAGTTGCTGGTAGCCGGCCGGGTAGCCTGCCGGGGCCTGCGCCAGCACCGGTGCGGCGAATGCGAAAATGGCAGCTGCAAAGGTGGTCGCAAATGCGGTCTTCTTGAAATTCATGGTTGTCTCCTAGGGTGTTGTCAGTGTTCGCGGACCAGGTTGAATTCCCTGGCCTGTCGGTTGTAATCGTTGATCGCCTGCTTGACCCAGCGCGTGAGCGCGTCGCCCGTGAGCGAGAACGGGTACAGGCCGGCCTGGCTGCGCAAAGCCGCGAAATCGGGGGTGGCCTGCACGCGGGCGAAGGCGTCGACCCAGCGGCGGTAGTCGGCATCCGGCACGCCGGGGCCCATCCATACGCCGCGGATCACGGGCCACACGATGTCGTAGCCCTGCTCGCGCGCGGTCGGCACGGACGCCAGCACACCGGCCAGGCGCTTCTCGGCCAGCACGGCCAGCACGCGCACCTTGCCCGGTCCGGCATACAGCGCCGCTTCGGATGCGTCGCCCGAGATCACCTGCACGTAGTTGGCGCTCATCGCCGTGAACGTCTCGCCGCCGCCTTCCAGCGCGACGAAGCGCAGGCGCCGCGGTTCGATGCCGGCGCGGCGCGCCAGCAGCGCCACCTTCATCCAGTCCTGGCTGCCGATGGTGCCGGACACGCCGATCAGGACCTGCTTGGGATTCTTGCGGATCGCGTCCATCAGCTCGTCCAGGCTATGCCACGGCGCGTCGGAACGCACCGCGATCATGCCGTAGTCGACGCCGAGCGCCGCGACCCAGCGCACGTCGGCAGCAAGCGCCTTGCCGAATTTTCCTTCGGCGAGATTCAGCAGCGAACCGCCCGAGAACGCGACGAGCGTGTCAGGCTCGGCGCGCCGCTGCGACACGAGCGTGTGCCACGCGACGGCGCCGATCCCGCCCGGCAGGTAGGCCAGTTTCAGCTTCGTGTCCGGCAAGGCCTTCTGGGCCAGCTTGCAGGTCAGGTCCATGGCGCCGCCCGGTTTGGACGGCACCACGCATTCGGCGTTGGCGCTGGCCGCCGCCGCTGCCGCGGACAGTGCCGCGGCGGTAAGGATCGAGATGGCGCGCTTCATGATGTTGCGGCCAGGGGTCGGTCAGAACCGGTACTGGATGCCGGTGGTGACGCCGGTCTGCGTCGACCCGAAGCCCGGATCGTCGCGCGACAGGCCCACGAGCTGGCCGTGGTCGGCCTTGGCATGCGCCACCGACGCGTACAGCCAGACGCGCTTGGACAGCGAGTACATGGCGCGGCCCACGAGCATCGTCGGATCCGCGTCCTTCGCGGACGGCAGGTTCTTCGTGTTGACATGGTAGACGGCGCCCGTCAGGGTCCACGGATAGGCCGCCCAGGTGGCGCCGGCCCAGTAGGTGTCGCCGCGCACGTCCGGCGTGGCGGCCTTGCCCGACTGGAGCTTGTAGCCGCGCATGCCGGCCTGGTAGGTCATCGGACCCGCCTTGTACAGGGCGCCCAGGTGGAAGGCCGTCGTCTTGTCGCGGTCGCCGGTGGCGGCGAGCGTGTTGCCGTTGATTTGTTCGTACGACGCCATCACGCCGACCGGGCCGCCGAACCAGGAACCGCCGACGGCGTACTTGCGGCCATCGGCCGCGTTGCCGGCCTGCTCGCCCATGCCGACGGTGGCGCCGTAGGTGAAGCCGCCCGTGGTGCCGGTGTACTTGATCAGGTTGTCGAACGCCGTCGTCATGCCGTACTTGGACGGGCCGGTGGCGTTGCTCGACGTCGCCCACGAATAGTTGGGCGCGAAGCCCATCGGGTCGAACTTGATGACCAGGTCATAGGTCGTCGTGAACGAGCGGCCGATGATCACGCGGCCGAAGCCGCCTTCGAGGCCGACGTTGGCCTGGCGCTTGAACAGGTTGCCGTCCTGGGCGCCGGTGTCGAGCATGACGCCGCCTTCCAGGTTGAAGATGGCTTTCAGGCCGCCGCCCAGGTCTTCGCTGCCGCGGAAGCCCCAGCGCGACGTGTTCTTGCCGCCCGAGACGACGCGCACCTGGCTGCCGTCGCTGGCGGATGCGTGGTTCACGTATTCGACGCCGGCATCCACGATGCCGTAGACCTGGACATTGGTCTGGGCGGATGCGTTCAGGGAAAGCGCTGCCAGGACGGCGAGCGCGAGGGCCGATTTCTTCATATTGTCTCCGTTGTTGTCATCAAGGCGGTCGTGTGCCGCTTCGTGAGATCAAGGATAGGTCCGCCAACCTTTCAATCAGCTTTCACTGAACCTTTCAATGTCGGGTGTTGTGGAAATCACTTACCCATGAAGACACGGCGCGTTCCGTGGCTTACACTGGCGCGATGCGAATCCTGTTAGTCGAAGACCACGTCGAGCTGTCGCACTGGGTATCCAAAGCCCTGCGCGACGCCAATCTCACCGTCGAATGCGCGGCCACCGGCGCCGACGCCGACGCGCTGTTGCACACCCAGGACTACGCGCTCGTGATCCTGGACCTGACCCTGCCCCGCATGGACGGCCTGGAAGTGCTGCGCCGCCTGCGGGCGCGCGGCGGTACGCGCGGGCGCACGCCCGTGATGATCCTGACGGCGCGCGGCGGCCTGGAAGAACGGGTGCAGGGCCTGAACCTGGGCGCGGACGATTACCTCGCCAAGCCGTTCGAACTGGCCGAACTGGAAGCGCGCGTGAAGGCGCTGCTGCGCCGGAGCGTCGGCAACGAGGCGCTCGTGCACACGTGCGGACAGCTCAGCTTCGACACCGTCGCGCGCATGTTCACCTACTGCGGCGAGCCGCTGGCGCTGACGCCGCGCGAACACGCCGTGCTGGAAGCGCTGATCTCGCGCCCGGGCCGCGCCGTGTCGAAGGAAAAGCTGTTCGACGAAGTGTTCGCGCTGGACGACGACGCCAACCTCGACGCCATCGAACTGTACATCCACCGCGTGCGCAAGAAACTGGACAAGCGCCCGGACGGCGGCGCCGCCATCGCCACCCTGCGCGGCATCGGCTACCTGCTGCAGGAACGGCCGCCGGCCGCGTCCTGAGCATGCGGTTCCCGCCGGCGGCGTCGACGAAGCTGGGCAGCCTGCGCGGCCAGCTGCTGCGCTGGCTGATCGTGCCGCTCGTGATCCTCGTCGCGGCCAACGCCGTGTCGCTGTACCGCGACGCGCTCGACGCCGCCGACATCGCCTACGACCGCTCCCTGCTCGCGTCCACGCGCGCGCTCGCGGAACGCGTCTCGGTCCGCGACGGCAAGGTCGTGGCGGACGTGCCCTACGTGGCGCTGGACAGCTTCGAGACCGACACCCTGGGGCGCATCTACTACCGCGTGGGCGGGCTGCATGGCGAGACGGTGTCCGGCTACGACGACCTGCCGCCCGTCCCGAAGGACACGCCCCGCTCGGAACTGTATCCGGCCCTCGTGCGCTTCTACCACGCCGACTACAACGGCGAGCCGGTGCGCATCGCCGCCCTGCTGCAGCCCGTGTACGACGATTCCATGCGCGGCATCGCCCTGATCCAGGTGGGCGAGACGCTGGACGCGCGGCGCGCGCTGTCGCGGCGCATCCTGCTCAACACCCTGCTGCGCCAGGCGCTGCTCGTGCTGGCCGTGGCGACGCTCGTGTGGTTCGCCGTGCGCCTCGTGCTGCAGCCGCTGATGCGGCTGAAACAGGTCGTGGAGACGCGCGCGATCTCCGACCTGTCCGACGTCGACGAAGCCCTCGTGCACCGCGAAGTGCGGCCGCTGGTCGCCGCGATGAACGGGACGATGGCGCGCATGCAGAACCTGATCGCGAGCCAGCGCCGCTTCATCGCCGACGCTTCGCACCAGCTGCGCACGCCGCTGACGGTGCTCAAGACACAGGCCGAGCTGGCGCTGCGCGAAAACGATCCGGCCGCGATGCAGGCCATCGTGCGCTCGATCGCGGCGACGACCGATTCGACCGTGCACCTCGCGAACCGCCTGCTGACGCTCGCGCGCATCGAGCACGGCGGCGCGAACGCGGCGCTCGCGCCGGTGGCGCTGTCCGAGGTGGCGCGCCAGGTGGGACTGGAACTGGCGCTGCCGGCCGTCCAGAAAGGCATCGACCTCGCGCTGGAAGCGGAAGACGACGGCGCCACGACCATCGACGGCCAGGCGCTGCTGCTGCACGAACTGGCGAGCAACCTGGTCGACAACGCGATCCGCTACACGCCGCCGGGCGGCACGGTGCTGCTGCGCGTGCGGCGGCTGATCGGCGTCGTCGTGCTCGACGTGCAGGACAGCGGGCCGGGGCTCGATCCGGCCGAATACGACAAGGTGTTCATGCCCTTCTACCGGGCGCAGGCGACGCTGGAGAGCAATCCGGGCGGCACGGGGCTGGGCCTCGCCATCGTGCGCGACATCGCCACGGTGCATGGGGCGACGCTCGAGCTGGCCAAGGCCGAAAGCGGGCGCGGATTGAAGGTCAGCGTGACCTTCCCCGCGCCCGCGATGGTCAACGATAATCGTCCGGCGTAAGCCCGTACTTCTGCATCTTGTAGTACAGCGTCTGCTTGGGCACCCCGAGCGCCGCGGCGACGTCCACGACGCTCCCCGCCGCCCGGCGCAATTCCTGTTCGATGACGGCGCGCTCGAACGCGCCCACCTGGTCCGCGAGCGGCACCGCCGCCGCCGTGCGCGCGGTCAGCAGGCCGTCCGCGCCACTGGACAGGCCCAGCACGAAGCGCTCCGCGATGTTGCGCAGCTCGCGCACGTTGCCGGGCCAGTCGTGCGCCATCAGCGATTGCATCAGCGGCCCCGGCACCGTGGGCGCGGCGCGCTTGTAGCGGGCCGCCGCGCCCAGCATGAAGTGTTCGAACAACAAGGGGATGTCCTCGCGCCGCTCGCGCAGCGGCGGCAGGTTCAGCACGATCAGGTTCAGGCGGTAGTACAGGTCGCTGCGGAATTTCTGCTGGTCGGACCATTCCTTCAGGTCGACCTTCGACGCCGCGATGACGCGCACGTCCACCGGCACCGGGTGGTTGGAACCGAGCCGCTCGACGTAGCGCTCCTGCAGCACGCGCAGCATCTTGACCTGCAGCGACAGCGGCAGGCTCTCGATCTCGTCGAGGAACAGCGAGCCCTTGTCGGCGTGCTCGATCTTGCCGACCTGGCGCTTGGTCGCGCCCGTGAACGCGCCCGGTTCGTGGCCGAACACTTCGCTTTCGAAGATGTTTTCCGGGATCGCGCCGCAATTCAGGGCGACGAAGTGATGCGCGCGGCGGCGGCTGAACTGGTGCAGGCAGCGCGCCACCATCTCCTTGCCGGTGCCCGTCTCGCCGTAGATCAGCACGTCGGCCGATTCGTCGGCCAGGTCCAGGATCAGGCGGCGCAGGTTGCGCATCGGGGCCGAATCGCCCAGCAGCATCGCCTCGATGCCCTCGCCGTTCGCGATGCGGTGGCGCAGCGTCTCGACTTCCAGGATCAGGCGCCGCGTCTCCAGCGCGCGCTGCACCGCCTCGACCAGCTGCTCCGACGAATACGGCTTGGGGATGAAATCGTAGGCACCGCCGCGCATCGCGCCGACGGCCATCGAGATGTCGCCGTGGCCCGTCACGAGGATCACCGGCAGCTGCGCGTCGATGCCCTTGACGGCGGCCATCAGCTCGATGCCGCCCATGCCGGGCAGGCGCACGTCGCTGACGACGACGCCGGCGAAACCGGGTCTTATTTGCGCCAGCGCCGGCTCGGCGGCGTCGAACGCCTCGACCTGGAAACCGGCGAGATCGAGCGCCTGCGCACTGCCCGCGCGGACGATGGCGTCGTCTTCGACGAGCAGCACTTTCATGGATTCGTATGTAGACATGGTAGCTATCCTACTCCGCCCGGGGCAGATCGATGATGAACCGGGCACCGCCCTCGGGTGGCGACTCGGCCCGCAGCCGGCCGCCGGACTCGCGTACGATCTGCTCGGAGATCGCGAGCCCGAGGCCCAGCCCTTTGCCCTGCGGCTTGGTGGTAAAGAAGGGTTCGAACAGGTGCGCGCGGACATCCTCCGGGATGCCGGGACCGCTGTCAGTCACGGAGATCAGGACGCGCGCGCCCTCGCGCCCCGCTTCGACGACGAGCTGGCGCGAGACACTCCCCGCCATCTCCATCGCGTCGAGCGCGTTGCTGAACAGGTTGACGAGGACTTGCTGCAGCCGGTTGCTGTCGCACAGCGCGTACAGGTCGCGCGGATGGGTCGCCATGCGGAATCCTACACGTTCCTGCGCGATGCGGCGCTCGACGAGGAACAGCGCCGCGGTGACGGCATCCGCCACCGGCACGGCGCTCGGCCGCGTGTCGGACTTGCGCGCGAACTGGCGCAGCTGCCCGGTCAGTTGGCCCATCCGCTCGACCAGTTGCGAGATGGTCGCGAGGTTCGCGGAGGCATCGGCGTGGCGGCCGCGCTCGATCAGCACGCGGGCATTGTCCGCCATCGTGCGCAGCGCCGTCAGCGGCTGGTTCAGTTCATGCGTGATGCCGGCGGAGAGCTGCCCGAGCACGGCCATCTTGCCCGCCTGGACCAATTCGCTCTGTGCCTTGCGCAACTGCTCTTCGGCCTGGCGGCGCACGGCGTTCTCGTCGCGCAGCTCGCGCGTGATCTGCTCCAGGCTCGCGGTGCGGTCGGCCACCAGGTTTTCCAGCTGGTCGTACGCGCGCTGCAGATCCTCGCGCGCCCGCTGGCGCTGCCGGCCCAGGCGGTGGCGCTGGCGCGCATACAGCACGAGCATGACCGCCAGCGCTTCCGACAGCACCGCCAGCAGCGCCGCCGCGCGCGCGCTCGCGCGGGCCGGCGCGAGGTCGGACAGGTACACCATCTGCCAGTTGCGCGTCACCAGCCCGCGCGACTGGCTCAGCATGGGCCCCGTGGCCGGCGGCGGCCCGGTGACGATGCGCGCGCGGGCGTCGAGCGCGCGCACCTCGCGCAGGCCCAGCGGCGTGAGCGCATGCGAGAAATACTGGCGCGACTGTTCCAGTTCCTGCCGCGCGGCCGGCGTCAGCGGCGCGAGCGTCCGGTATTTCCATTCGGGCACCGAACTCAGGAACACGACGCCATGCGGATCGGTGAGCAAGGCCCTGCCGCCGGCCTCCGCCCAACTCGCCTCCAGGCTCTCGATGTTGACCTTGACGGTCGCCACGCCCAGCATGCGGCCCTCGTGATAAATGCCGCGGGCAAAGTAATAGCCGGGCTCGCCGCGGGTCGTGCCGACCCCGTAGAAACCGCCCGGCATGCCCCGCAGGGCCTCGCGTATGTACGGCCGGAACGCGATGTAGTCGCCGACGTAGCTGTCGGGCGCGCGCCAGTTGCTGGCGGCCTGCGTCACGCCCTTCAGGTTGACGATGTAGATGCTGGTCGACCCGGCCAGGCGGTTGACGCGCTCCAGGTAGATGTTCACGTCCCGGCGCAACGCCTCGTCGTCCGGCTGGCGCAGCAGCGCGATGACGTCCTTGTTCAATTCGAACGTGCCGGGCAGGAAATCGTACTTGGACAGCAGGTGTTCGAGGCCTGCCGCGTACGTGTCCAGCCGCTGCGCGCCGGACAGCCGCAGCCGGTCGATCGCGGCATCCTCGGCATAACGGTAGGCCACGGCCGCCAGCGCCGCGCACACCAGCAGCAGCATGAGCGACAGCCCCAGCCGCCGCGGCCAGCGGCCGATATGCTGCGGGTTGACGGTGGATGCGGCTGCGGGCATGGCGGTCCTGGAATGTTTACGTTGTGCGATTAAAACACATGACGCACGCCCAGGTTGATGCCCGTGGTGCCGGTGCCGGCGTTCGTGGCGTCGCCGACCGTGTACGCGGCGCCGTCGCGGTTGACGATATGGCCATACGCCGCGTACAGGTCGGTGCGGCGCGACAGGCTGTACTCGTAGCCGATCGCGGCCTGGCGCGCGTGGGCGTCGCGGCCTGAATCGTCGCGGTGGACGATCACCGAGGCCAGCACCCTGCCCGCGGCGCCGGCCCGCACGGCCACGCCCAGCAGCGCGTCGCGGCTGGCATGCCCCAGGACGTTGCGGTTGCGCGCGAAGGCCGCGTGCGCGGTCACGGTGCCGAAGCGGTAGCGGCCCACCACCATCGTGTTGCGGTCGTGCGCGGCGCCCGTCGCATCGTTTTGCCGGTGATGCGTCAGCGCCAGCGTCAGCGGACCCGCTTCGTACGTGGCCGACGCGTCGAAGGTGCGGTTCTTCGCGGCATCGCCGGCCACCTCGCCCGCGCCGACCAGCACGTCGGCGGACAAGCCGTTCCACTTCGGCGACTGGTACTCGACCGAGTTGTCGACCCGGCCGAGTCCGGGGAGGATGTTCTGCGCATTGCCCGCGAGGCCCGTGCAGAACGGGTCGACGATGTCGCGCATGACCTTGTAGTACGGCGCGTACTGGCGGCCCAGGCTGATCGTGCCGGCCGCGCCGGACAGGCCCACGTACGCCTGGCGGCCGAACAGCAGCCCGCCCTGCGCGGCCTTGCCGGTGTCGATGTTGTAGCCGTTTTCCACCACGAAGACGGCGCTCAGGCCGTCGCCGAGATCTTCCTTGCCCTTGAAGCCCAGCCGCGAGCCGGACGCCACGCCGCTGCCGATGTTCTGCGACGAACCGGCGGCGCCGCCGCGGTCCAGCACGATGCCGGCGTCGGCGACGCCGTAGACTTTAACGAACGATTGCGCCTGCGCGCAGGTGGCAAGCATGGCGAGCGCGCACGCGCCGGCGCCAGCGATATGACGATATTTCAATGAAGTCTCCGTTGATTTGATTTGTTATGTGGTCAGCCGACTTGCGCGACGACGGGTGCGACCTGTTGCGGTTTTTCTTCCAGCGCGCCTTCCCAGTTGGCGACGACGGCCGTGGCGACGGCGTTGCCGACGGCATTGGTGGCCGAGCGGCCCATGTCGAGGAACTGGTCGATGCCCATCAGGAGCAGCAGGCCCGCTTCGGGGATGTGGAACTGGTTCAGCGTGGCGGCGATGACGACCAGCGACGCGCGCGGCACGCCGGCCATGCCCTTGGAGGTCAGCATCAGCAGCAGCAGCATGGTGATCTGCGTGCCCAGCGACAGGTCGATGCCGTACGCCTGCGTGATGAACAGCACGGCGAAGGTGCAGTACATCATCGAGCCGTCCAGGTTGAACGAATACCCCATCGGCAGCACGAAGCTGGAGATCTTGCGCTGCACGCCGAACTGGTCGAGCGCCAGCAGCAGCTTCGGATACGCGGCTTCCGAGCTGGCGGTGGAAAACGCGAGCAGGAACGGTTCGCGGATCAGCGCCAGCAGGTGCAGCACGCGCTTGCCGATGAACAGCGAGCCGCCCAGGATCAGCAGCACCCACAGCGTCAGGAGACCGAGGTAGAAGCCGCCCATGAACTTCGCGAACGTGAGGAGGATGCCCAGGCCGTTGGTGGTGATGATGGAGGCCATCGCCGCGAACACGGCCAGCGGCGCCATGTTCATGATCACGCCGGTAATGCGCAGCATCACCTGCGCCAGCTGGTCGATCACGGCGGTGAGACCGGCGGCCGACTGGCCCAGCGCGCCCAGCGCGGCGCCGAAGAACAGCGCGAACACGAGCACCTGCAGGATCTCGTTGTTGGCCATCGCCTCGATCGGCGACTTCGGCACCAGGTGGGCGACAAAGTCCTTCAAGGTGAACGCGGCGGTCTTCAGGCCCGTGGCCGCGTCGACCGGCGGCAGCGGCAGGTTCAGGTGCGCGCCCAACTGCATCACGTTCGACAGCAACATGCCCAGGCTCAGCGAGACCAGCGACGCGATCACGAACCAGGCCATGGCCTTCATGCCGATGCGGCCCGCGGCGCGGCCGTCGCCCATGTGCGCGATGCCGACCGTCAGCGTCGAGAACACGAGCAGCGAGATGATCATCTTGATCAACCGGAGGAACACGTCGGTGACGATGGAAATGTGGGCGGCGATGTCGGCGCTGATCGTCTTGTCGGCGACGGTTTCATGCAGGCCGTAGCCGACCGCGGCGCCCAGCACCATCGCGATCAGGATGTACAGGGTCAGGGGACGCTTCTTTTTCACTTTGATCTCCAAGAATCGCGGCGTTTCTTGGCGCCGCGTGTTGTCGTGACCCGGCGGGAACCGGGTGCGACCACAACAGCAAGCCGCATGCCAGAGAGATCTTTGAAATATTTACGTCGTAAACGCCTGATTACAAATGTGTTTTATTTTGGAAACTGAAGTTTGCGAGCCCGGAGCATCCAACTTTCGGGACGCCCTTGGCGGGGGCTGTATGAATAATTGGAAAGGCTCCGCAAGGCCCTGTATGCCGGGCCGGGAATGGCCTTACAATGCCGCGATATTCAACAGTGCAGGACGCGGCATGGAAACCAAATGGCTGGAAGATTTCATTTCACTGGTCGAGACCAAGAACTTCAGCCGCTCCGCGCAGCTGCGGCACGTGACGCAGCCCGCGTTCTCGCGCCGCATCCGCTCGCTGGAAAACTGGCTCGGCACGGACCTGATCGACCGTACCACGTTCCCCACCCGCGTCACGCCGGCCGGCATGATCTTCTACGAACAGGCGCTGGAAATGCTCGGGCAGATCAACGGCGTGCGCGAGATGTTGCGCAACAACCGCGTCACGGCGACGAAGACGATCGACCTGGCCGTCCCGCACACCTTGTCGCTCACGTTCGTGCCGAAGTGGCTCGCCGCGCTGGAACGCGACTTCGCGTCGATCAACAGCCGCCTCATCGCGCTCAACGTCCATGACGCGGTGCTGCAGCTCGTCGAGGGCGGGTGCGACCTGCTGCTGTGCTACCACCATCCGCGCCAGCCGGTGCAGGTCGATCCGGGCCGCTACGACATGCTGCTGATGGGCCGCGAAGCGTTGTGCGCGTACGCGCGCTGCGGCGCGGACGGTCACCCGGAATACCGCCTGCCCGGCCGCAAGGACGCGCCGCTGCCGTTCCTCTCCTACACGACGAACGCCTACCTCGGACGGATGGTGGACCTGATCCTCGCGGACGCGAAGCCCGGCCTGCACTTCGACAAACGCTACGAGACCGACATGGCGGAAGGCCTCAAGATGATGGCGCTCGATGGCCATGGCATCGCGTTCCTGCCCGAATCGGCGGTCACGCGCGAGGTCGCGCAGGGGCAGCTGGCGCGGGCCAGCGAGCCGGGTCAGTGGGAGATCGAGATGGAGATCCGGCTGTATCGGGAACGGCCGTCCGATGCGCGGCCGGGCAAGCAGATCGTCGCGGATCTGTGGGAGTACCTCGTCGCGGAGCAGTCTGCGATTTATCCGAATATCGAATAAAATCGCTTTATTCGATATTCAGATATATTGACTTTATCTGCTAATCAGATAAACTCGACATATCTGAATATCGGATATTGCCTATGTCCTTCGCGCCCGACTACCACACGCTCTCTACGGCATCCCACCTCGGCCAGCTCCTCAAGGCCACGCGCAAACGGCATAAAATCACGCAGGCTGAGCTGGCTGGCTATGTCGGGGTCAGCCAGAACCGTATCTCGCACCTCGAGAATCACCCCGAGGAACTCAGCGTCAAACAGCTGCTCAGCTGGTGCTCGGCACTAAAGCTGGAGCTCAAACTCGGCGAGAGGGATACGTCGGCGGCCAGCAACTCGGCGGAGTGGTAATCATGGGGCGTCGCTCGCACAACCAAACCCTCAATCTCTGGGCCAACGGAGAATATGTCGGCCGCTGGACGGTCAATGCTGCCGGAAACTCGGAGCTGCAGTACGATGCCGGCTGGTGCGCCTCCCCGCGCGGCCGCCCTATCTCGCTGTCGCTACCCTTCAACCTGCACAATGAGCCGCTGAAGGGGGCCCGGGTCTCCCACTACTTCGACGGCCTGCTGCCCGACAGCGATTCGATCCGCAGACGGGTTGCGGCCCGGTTCAAGACAGGCTCCATTGACGCGTTCGACCTGCTGGCCGCCATCGGCCGGGACTGCGTTGGCGCCCTGCAGCTGCTGCCGGATGGCGCCCAGCCGGAGGGCGTTGACCACGTGGACGGCACTGTCGTCGATGACGAAGCCATCGAGCGCCACCTTCTGGATGTGGTGAACCCAGACCAGCGCGGCGGCCCGCAGGCCCCAGACGACGACTTCCGGATTTCTCTGGCTGGCGCGCAAGAGAAGGACGCGTTCCTGTGGTGGGATGGCAAATGGATGAAGCCGCGCGGCGCCACGCCGACGACGCACATCTTCAAGCTTCCAATCGGGCTCGTCGGCGGCCGCAAAGCTGACTTCTCGACCTCGGTCGACAACGAGTGGCTCTGCCTACGACTGTTCAAGGAATTCGGCCTGCCGACGGCGAACGCCGAGATTGCTACCTTCGGCAAGCAGCGTGTCCTCGTCGTCGAGCGCTTCGACCGGGTGCGCTCGGCCAGCGGTCAGCACCTGTTCCGGCTCGTCCAGGAAGACTTCTGCCAGGCCACCGGCGTGTCGCCCCTGGTGAAGTATGAGAATGAAGGTGGCCCGGGCCTGAAGCAAATTTTCACGCTGGCCCAGCAGTCGCAGCAGGCCAAAGAGGACATGCGCACGCTGATGGCGTCGCAGCTGCTGTTCTGGATGCTGCGCGCGCCGGACGGCCACGCCAAGAACTTCAGTATCCAGCTGCTGGCCGGCACGGGCCGCTTCAAGCTGACGCCCATCTATGATGTGATGTCGGCCTACCCCGTCATGGGCCCAGGCCCGAACCAGTGGTCGGAACACGAAGTCAAAATGGCGATGGCCCTTCTCGGCAAGAACCGGCACTACCTGGCGCGCGACATCCAACGAAGGCACTTCAACAGCACCGCGAAAAAGGTCGGCTACGGCGATAACGCGGAGCCGCTGCTCCAGGAGTTCATCGCGCGCACGCCGGACGTCGTGGAGAAGGTCCGTGGTGAGCTTCCGGACGGCTTCTCGGCCGCAGTAGCGGACAAGGTTCTGGATGGCGTGCTGGCTTCGGCGCACGCGCTGGAAGCAATGCCGCCAAGCTAAGAACACCCAACAAACGAACATCGAGTGTCCATGCCATTCAGCGCCATTCCGTAAGCGCGATCACGACAATGCTCTCGACCGCGACAACCGCTGTCGGCCCGCACGAATAGCGCAAACACAGCCATGCTTTTTGCGCATGACCGCATGCGCAAGCAGCATTGGCCAGTCTCCGGCCGCCCATCCTATGATGGGCTCAGCCTTGAACCACACACGGAGACCTGCCATGAGCCACGACTACATCCCTTCCTACCTGAACCCGAACGACCTCGGCCCGTGGGGCCAGTACCTGCAACAGGTCGACCGCGTCGCCCCGCACCTGGGCAGCCTGTCGCGCTGGATCGAAACGCTGAAGCGTCCGAAGCGCATCCTGACCGTCGACGTCCCGATCGAACGCGACGACGGCACCATTGCGCATTACGAGGGCTACCGCGTCCAGCACAACCTGTCGCGCGGTCCGGGCAAGGGCGGCGTGCGCTTCCACCAGGACGTGACGCTGTCGGAGGTGATGGCGCTGTCGGCCTGGATGTCGGTGAAGAACGCGGCCGTCAACGTGCCGTACGGCGGGGCCAAAGGCGGCGTCCGCGTCGATCCGTCCACCCTGTCGAAGGGCGAGCTGCAGCGCCTCACGCGCCGCTATACGAGCGAAATCAGCATGCTGATCGGCCCGACGAAGGACATCCCCGCGCCGGACGTGAACACCAACGAACAGGTCATGGCCTGGATGATGGATTCGTACGCCATGATCGAAGGGAACCTGTCGACGGGCGTCGTGACGGGCAAGCCGGTCTCGCTGGGCGGCTCGCTGGGACGCCGTGAAGCGACGGGCCGCGGCGTGTTCGTCGTCGGGCAGGAAGCCGCGGCGCGGCGCGGTGTGGCGCTGGCCGGCGCGCGCATCGCCATCCAGGGCTTCGGCAACGTCGGCGGCACCGCGGCCACCATCTTCGCGGGTGCCGGCGCGAAGATCGTCGCCGTGCAGGACCACACGGGCACCATCGTGCGCGAAGGCGGCCTCGATGTCGCGCAACTGCACAAGCACGTGGCCGAAGCGGGCGGCGTGAAGGGCTTCCCCGGTGCGGACGCGACGCTGGACCGCGACGCGTTCTGGGACATCGAGTCCGACATCCTGATCCCGGCAGCCCTGGAGCGGCAGATCACGGCGGACGTCGCAACGGGACTCAAGACGAAGATCATCCTGGAAGGCGCGAACGGCCCCACGACGCCGGAAGCCGACGACATCCTCGCCGACAAGGACGTCCTCGTCGTGCCGGACGTGCTGGCCAACGCGGGCGGCGTCACCGTGTCGTACTTCGAATGGGTCCAGGATTTCTCGAGCTTCTTCTGGACGGAGGACGAGATCAATGCCCGCCTCACCCGCATCATGCAGAGCGCGTTCGGCGCCGTGTGGGACGTCGCGCAGGAGAAGAAGGTGAGCCTGCGCACCGCGACGTTCATCGTGGCCTGCACGCGCATCCTGCAGGCGCGTGAAGTGCGCGGCCTGTACCCGTGACACTGTAGGATGGGCGACCTTCGCCCACGCGTGACGCATGCGTCATGCAAACGTCCGCGTGGGCACGGCGTGCCCACCCTGCGAATCGCGTGGCGCGCCTGTCAGTACGACGCCACGCGACTTCAAAAAATCCATTTTTCACCGCACATTGCGCGCAGATAAGCATGCGTTGCAGCACATTCTCACATCGTTGAGCGAACGCATACATGCATTCGCACACCATTTCTTGTGCGCCGCAGCACAGGTAAGATGTGGAGATGAAAACGACCGACTTCCCTCCCCCATCTCCCGGCGCGGATGACGCGCTGTTCGACCACATCGAGCGCCGCCTGCTGGCGCTCACCACCGCCCCGCTGCACGCGCCCACACAGGTGGAGCGCCGTTGCGTGGACGAATTCGCCGACGGATTCCTCGGCCACATCGGCCTGTCCCCGATCCCGCTCGCGCGGCGCTGGCGCACCGCACCATGAGACGTAAAAAAAGCCGCACACCGTTCGCACGGCGGCGGCTTCGATTCGAGCGGGGACGATCAGCCCAGGCTCTCCAGGCGGATGCGCACCACCTTGCCGACGGTCGTCGCCAGGCTCTCGATCTTGGCGATCGCGGCGTTGACGTATTTTTCGCGGGTCTGGTGGGTGATGATGACGATGTCCGTGCGCGCCTTCTCGCCCGGCTCCTTCTGCAGCACGGCGTCGATCGAGATGCCGGCGTCGGCCAGGATGCGGGTCAGGTCGGCCATCACGCCCAGCTGGTCCTGCACGGTCACGCGCAGGTAGTAGCTGGTGCGGATTTCTTCCATCGGCAGGATCGGCACGTCGGCCAGTTCCGTCGGCTGGAACGCCAGGTGCGGCACGCGCGAATACGGGTCGGCGGTCGCCAGGCGGGTCACGTCGATCAGGTCGGCGATGACGGCGGAGGCGGTCGGCTCGGCGCCGGCGCCCTTGCCGTAGTACAGCGTCGCGCCGACGGCGTCGGCCTGCACGAGCACGGCGTTCATCGCGCCTTCGACGTTCGCGATCAGGCGCGCGCCCGGCACGAGGGTCGGGTGCACGCGCAGTTCGATACCCTCTTTACCGTCGACCGTCGTGCGGCGCGTGATGCCCAGCAGCTTGATGCGGTAGCCCAGTTGTTCGGCGTAGCGCAGGTCCACGGCCTGCAGCTGGCTGATGCCCTCGATGTGGGCGCTGCCGAACTGCACGGGGATGCCGAAGGCGATGGCGGACATGATGGTCAGCTTGTGCGCCGCGTCCACGCCTTCGATGTCGAAGGTCGGATCCGCTTCCGCATAGCCCAGTTCCTGCGCCTGCTTCAGCACGGTGTTGAAGTCCAGGCCCTTGTCGCGCATCTCGGACAGGATGAAGTTCGTCGTGCCGTTGATGATGCCGGCGACGGATTCGATGCGGTTGGCCGACAGGCCTTCGCGCAGCGCCTTGATGATCGGGATGCCGCCGGCGACGGCCGCTTCGAACGCCACCATCACGCCCTTGGCCTGGGCCGCCTCGAAGATTTCGTTGCCGTGCAGCGCCAGCAGCGCCTTGTTGGCGGTGACCACGTGCTTGCCGTTGGCGATCGCCTGCAGCACCAGTTCGCGCGTCAGGTCATAGCCGCCGATCAGTTCGACGACGATGTCGATATCCGGATTGTTCACGACGGCGTACGGGTCGGCGACGACCTCCACTTCGCTGCCGACGATACGCTTGGCACGTTCGAGGTTACGGACGGCGACCATCGCAACCTCGATGCCGCGGCCGGCGCGGCGGCGGATCTCTTCCTGGTTGCGTTGGAGGACGTGGTAGGTGCCTGCACCGACGGTGCCGAGGCCGAGCAAGCCTGCTTTGATGGGTTTCATATGAATATACTGTCTGCTGTCTGTCGTTCTCAGCGCGCGTGACGGCGCCGGTAGCCGTCGAGGAAGCGGGCGATACGGCCGCACGCATCCGTCAGGTCGTCGGAATTGGGGAGGAAGACCAGGCGGAAATGGTCCGGCGTCTTCCAGTTGAAGCCAGTGCCTTGCACCAGCAGGACTTTTTCCTCGGACAACAGCTCACAGATAAATTGCTGGTCATCGGCGATCGGGTAGATCTTCGGGTCGAGGCGTGGGAACATGTACAGCGCCGCTTTTGGCTTGACGCAGGTAACGCCCGGAATATCGGTCAGGAGTTGGTGAGCCAGGTCGCGCTGGCGTGCGAGGCGGCCGCCGGGGGCCACGAGGTGCGCAATGCTTTGGTGGCCGCCGAGCGCAGTCTGGATCGCGAACTGGCCCGGCGCGTTGGCGCACAGGCGCATCGACGCCAGCATGTTCAGGCCTTCGATATAGTCTTTCGCATGGCGTTTTTCGCCGGAGAGGACCATCCAGCCGGCACGGTAGCCGCACGAACGGTAGTTCTTCGACAGGCCGTTCAGCGTAACGAACAGGACGTCGTCGGCCAGCGAGGCGAGCGACACGTGCTCCTCGCCGTCGTACAGCGTCTTGTCGTAGATTTCGTCGGCGTAGACGATCAGCTGGTGCTGGCGCGCCAGTTCGACGATTTCCAGCAGCACGTCGCGCGAATACAGCGCGCCGGTCGGGTTGTTCGGGTTGATGACGACGATCGCCCGCGTGTTCGGCGTGATCTTCTTGCGCATGTCGTCGATGTCGGGCAGCCAGCCGGCCTGCTCGTCGCAGACATAGTGCACGGGATTGCCGCCGGCCAGGCTGACGGCCGCCGTCCACAGCGGGTAATCCGGCGCCGGGACGAGGACTTCGTCGCCGCTGTTCAGCAGGCCCTGCATCGCCATCACGATCAGTTCGGAGGCGCCGTTGCCCAGGTAGATGTCGTCGATGCCGACGCCGCGGATATTCTTTTCCTGGGTGTAATGCATGATCGCTTTGCGCGGTGCAAACATGCCCTTCGAATCCGTGTAGCCGGCCGAGTTCTGCATGTTGAGGATCATGTCGCGCACGATCTCATCCGGCGGATCGAAACCGAACACGGCCAGGTTGCCGATGTTCAGCTTGATGATCTTGTGGCCGTCTTCCTCCATCTGGCGCGCGATCTGCAGCGCCGGGCCACGGATCTCGTAGCAGACGTCGTCGAGCTTGTTGGATTTCAGAATCGGTCGCAAAATATCACCTTGGAAATAAATGGCTGCGGAAGATGCCTGTTAAGCAGCCTGATCTGTAGCGCGTTGTTGCAATGCGAAAAATTCCATTCTGCCCAATTGGCGGGGATTAAGCAACCGCCCATTGCTGGGACGTACTGGAAACCAGTTACAATACGCGCCCTGTGCCTGTCATTCCCCGGCTTGCCATCATGAAGCTCCATTCCAGCAGCACCGAAAAATACCAGACGGTCACCGGCTACGACCGGGCCGGCGTCGAGATCAACGCCCAGCGCTTCGACTACAGCGTGCTCGTGATGCCCGAAGTGGCACCGCGCGCGTGGCCCGTCACGCGCTTCGAGGACCTGAAAGCCGAGCATTTCGAGGCGATCGCGGCCGACAAGCCGGACGTCGTCATCCTCGGCACGGGCGAGCGCCAGCGCTTCGTGCATCCGCGCCTCGTCACGAGCCTGTCCAGCCAGCGCATCGGCGTCGAAAGCATGGACAGCCACGCCGCCTGCCGCACCTACAACATCCTGATGGGCGAAGGCCGCAAGGTGACGCTGGCGCTGATCATCGAAGGCGACGCGAAGGCCGCATGAACGACCTGCACCGGAATAAAACCCTCACCTGGACCCTGCTGATCGTCTTTGCCGCCGTCCTGCTGTATGCACTGGGCGCGCGCACGCTCGTGCCGCCGGATGAAGGCCGCTACGCCGAGATGGCGCGCGAGATGTTCGCCAGCGGCGACTGGATCACGACGCGCCTGAACGGCATCAAGTATTTCGAAAAGCCCCCGCTGCAGACGTGGATGAACGCCCTGTCGTTCACCCTGTTCGGCCTCGGCGACTGGCAGGCGCGCCTGTGGACGGGCTTGTGCGGCCTGCTGGGCGTCGTCCTGACGGGCGTCGCGGGCACCCGCGTGTTCGGCGCGCGCATCGGCTTCTACGCCGCGCTGGTCCTCGGCTCCTCGTTCTACTGGGTCGCGTGCAGCCAGATCGATTCGCTCGACATGGGCCTGTCCGGCATGATGACTGTGGCCCTGTGCGCCCTCCTCATCGCCCAGCGCGACGATGCTTCCGGGTCCGAGCGCCGCAACTGGATGCTCGTGTGCTGGGCCGGCATGGCGCTGTCCGTGCTGTCCAAGGGCCTGATCGGCCTCGTGCTGCCGGGCGGCGTGCTCGTGTTCTACACGATCTTCTCGCGCGACTGGGCCATCTGGAAGCGCCTGCACATCGTGAAAGGCCTGATCCTGTTCTTCCTGATCGCCACGCCGTGGTTCGTGCTGGTCGGGCTGAAGAATCCGGAGCAGCCGCACTTCTTCTTCGTCCACGAACACTTCGACCGCTTCCTCAAGAAGGAACACCACCGCGAAGCGGCGTGGTACATCTTCTTCGTGCTGCTGGCCGCCGGCAGCGTGCCGTGGGTCGGCGTGCTGGTGCAAAGCCTGATTGGTGCCGCCCGCCGCGACGGCGAGACGACCAAATTCCGTCCACGCCTGATGCTGCTCGTGTGGGTGGCGTTCATCACGTTGTTCTTCACCAAGTCGAATTCCAAGCTGCCCGGCTACATCCTGCCCGTGTTCCCCGCCGTCGCGCTGCTGGTGGCGGTCTACCTGGACGCCGGCACGCGCCGCGGCCGCATGGTCACGGCCGCCCTGACGGCGCTGCTGGGCGTGGGCTTCCTCGTCACCGTCCCGTTCATGCTGAAGTTCGCCAAGCATGCGGGCGAGGACGTGCTGTACGCGGCCTATCAGCCGTGGGTGCTGGCGGCGGGCCTCGTGCTGCTGATCGGCGGCTGCCTTGCCCTGCTGTACGCGCGCCAGATGCTGCGCGACCTGTTCGTCGTCGTGCTGGCCATTGCCGGTTTCGCCGGCACGCAGCTGCTGCTCGTCGGCTTCGAGCCGATCGGCCAGGTGCGCGCTGGCGTCAACCTGCTGCCCGCGCTGAAGGCCGCCGGCGCCGCGAATCCTGCCGTGAAAGTCTATTCGGTCGGGATCTACGAGCAGTCGCTGACCTTCTACCTCGGCCGTCCCGTGACGCTCGTCGATTACCGCGACGAGTTCGACTTCGGCCTCCAGCAGCAACCGGAACTCGCGATCCCGACGATTCCCGAGTTCGTCGCCCGCTGGCGCACGGATGCGGCCGCCGGCGTGCGCAACGTGGCGATCATCCGTCCGGAGATCGCCGCGGACCTGCAGCGCCAGGGCGTCCCGCTGCGCATCGTGGCGGCGGACGCGCGCCGTACCGTCATCGCGAATTTTTGATACTCCCGAATGAACCTCACCACCTTTGCCTTCATCATCTCCGGCGTGATCCTGAACGCCTGTGCCCAGCTGCTGCTGAAAGCGGGCACGAACGCCATCGGCGGCGCCATCCATCTCACCATGAGCAACTGGTTCGAGACCTTCGTCAAGGTCGTGACCCAGCTGCCGATCCTGGGCGGGCTGGCGTGCTACGCCATCTCGCTGGTCGTGTGGATCATCGGCCTGTCGCGCACGGACGTGACGATCGCGTATCCGATGCTGTCGCTGGGCTATGTCGTGTCCGCGTTCGGCGCCTGGATGTTCCTGGGCGAGGTGGTGTCGCCGCAGCGCCTGGCGGCCATCGGCGTCATCGTCATCGGCGTCGTGTTGCTGGCAAGAACCTAATTTAGCGTCGGACAGGGCGCTGTTACAATGCCAGCTTTGTCCGCATACATCTTTACAAGAGAATAACGAGCTTTCCATGACTGCCGAGCTGCCCTTTCTGCCCTTTTCCCGGCCCACCATCGACGAAGAGACCATCGCCGCCGTCGGCGAAGTGCTGCGCTCCGGCTGGATCACGACCGGTCCGAAAAACCAGGCATTCGAGGCCCTGCTGTCGGAATACTTCGGCGGCCGTCCGGTCCGCACCTTCAATTCCGGCACCTGCACGATGGAGATCGCGCTGCGCATCGCCGGCATCAAGCCGGGCGATGAAGTGATCACGACGCCGGTCTCGTGGCCGGCCACCGCCAACGTGATCATCGAAGTGGGCGCGACCCCGGTCTTCGCCGACATCGATCCGGTCACGCGCAACATGGACCTGGACAAGCTGGAAGCCGCGATCACCCCGCGCACGAAGGCCATCATCCCCGTGTATCTCTCCGGCCTGCCGCTGGACATGGACCGCCTGTACGCGATCGCGCACAAGCACAACCTGCGCGTCGTCGAGGATGCCGCGCAGGCCATCGGCTCGCTGTGGAACGGCAAGCGCATCGGCTCGTTCGGCGACTTCGCGTCGTTCAGCTTCCAGGCCAACAAGAACATCACGACCGGCGAAGGCGGTTGCCTCGTGCTGAACAACCTCGAGGAAGCGCGCCTGGCCGAGAAGTACCGCCTGCAGGGCGTGACGCGCAGCGGCGTGGACGGCATCGACGTCGACGTCCTGGGCGGCAAGTACAACATGAGCGACATCATGGCCACCATCGGCCTGGGCCAGATGAAGAACCTGGAGACGCTGACGGCGCACCGCGCCGCGCTGGCGCGCCATTACTTCGACTGCTTCGGCCCCGATTTCGAAACGCAGACCGGCGCCCAGCTGCCGATCCAGGCCTTCGGCACGAGCAACTGGCACCTGTTCCAGATCATCCTGCCGGACAACGGCCCCGGCACGCGCGCCGACTTCATGACCCGCATGCAGAAGGAACACAACGTCGGCACCGGCTACCATTACGCGCCGATCCACCTGTTCACGCTGTACCGCGAGCGCGGCTTCAAGGAAGGGATGTTCCCCGTCGCCGAGAAGATCGGCCGCCTGACCGTCACGCTGCCGATGTTCAATGCAATGACCATCGCCGACGTGGAACGCGCCGTGAAGGCCGTCAAAGCGGTGCTCGCAAAATGACGGCGGTGGCGATGAAACCGGAAGTCTCGGTCGTCATTCCGGTCTATAACGAGGAAGCGGGCCTGGCGAATCTGTTCGCGCGCCTGTACCCGGCGATGGATGCGCTGGGTATCGTGTACGAAGTCGTCTTCGTCAACGACGGCAGCCGCGACAACTCGGTGGCGATCCTGGCCGAGCAGTACCGCAAGCGCCCGGACGTCACGCGCGTCGTCCTCTTCAACGGCAATTACGGCCAGCACATGGCGATCCTCGCGGGCTTCGAACAGACGCGCGGCCAGATCGTCATCACGCTCGATGCCGACCTGCAGAATCCGCCGGAAGAAATCCACAAGCTGATCGCCAAGATGCGCGAGGGCTACGACTACGTGGGCTCGATCCGCCGCAAGCGCCAGGATTCGGCATGGCGCACGGTGGCTTCGAAGGCGATGAACCGGGTGCGCGAGCGCATCACGAACATCCACATCACGGACCAGGGCAACATGCTGCGCGCGTACGGCCGCAACGTGATCGACCTCGTCAACCAGTGCGGCGAAGTGAACACCTTCGTGCCGGCGCTCGCGTACAAGTTCGCGCGCAAGCCGACGGAGATCGTCGTCGAGCACGAGGAACGCGCGGCCGGCGAATCGAAGTATTCGCTGTACAGCCTCATTCGCCTGAATTTCGACCTGATGACGGGCTTCTCGCTCGTGCCGCTGCAGATGTTCTCGCTGCTGGGCATGACCCTGTCGCTGCTGTCGGCGCTGCTGGTGGTGGTGCTCATCTTCCGCCGCTTCCTGCTGGGCGCCGAGGCGGAAGGCGTGTTCACGCTGTTCGCGATCGCGTTCTTCTTCATGGGCGTGATCCTGTTCGGCATCGGCCTCGTGGGCGAATACGTGGGCCGCATCTACCAGCAGGTGCGCGCACGGCCGCGCTACGTCGTCGCCACGATCCTGGAGGGCGTGCCGCCGGACCTGGCGGAACTCGGCGGGATCGAGAAGCGGCAGGTCGCGCGCTGAGTATCTGGCCGCGGCCATAAAATCGTCGTTCCCGCGAAAGCGGGAACCCATGCTGAACATCAGAAATCCGCTCAGCATGGATCCCCGCTTCCGCGGGGATGACGGTGTTTTGCATGCTCATCCCAAATTGACTCGAACACTATGACCCAACCCCGCAAACGCGCAGTCGTCTTCGCCTACCACAACGTGGGCGTGCGCTGCCTGAAGGTGCTGCTGGCCGGCGGCGTCGACGTCGCCCTGGTCATCACGCACCAGGACAGCGCCACCGAAAACATCTGGTTCGAATCCGTCCTCTCGCTGTGCGAGACCGAAGGCATCCCCTACCTCACGCCCAGTGATGCGAAAGGCGCCGACCTGGTCGCGGCCATCCAGGCAGCCCAGCCGGACCTGATGTTCAGCTTCTACTTCCGCCACATGCTGCCGCAGGCGATCCTCGACATCGCCCCCGCGTACAACATGCACGGCTCGCTGCTGCCGGCGTTCCGGGGCCGCGCGCCCACCAACTGGGCCGTGCTGCACGGCGCCACCGAGACGGGTGCCACGCTGCACGAGATGACGGTGAAACCGGACGCCGGCGCCATCGTCGCCCAGCAGGCCGTGCCGATCCTGCCCGACGACACCGCGTTCGAAGTGTTCGGCAAGGTGACGGTCGCCGCGGAGCTGGCGCTGTACCACGTGCTGCCGGACCTGCTGGCCGGCACCGCGCCGCGCACGCCCAACGACCTGACGAAAGGCGGCTACTTCGGCGGCCGCAAGCCGGAAGACGGCCGCATCGACTGGACCAAACCGGCGCAGGACGTGTACAACCTGCACCGCGCCGTCGCCCCGCCCTACCCCGGCGCCTTCACGGACGTCGGGCCGCGCCGCTACGTCATCGAACGCGCCCGATTACAGAACGGTAATGTTCAGGGCCTCTCGCCGGGCCTTGCGGTCGTCGATAATGCCATCCTCGGCGTCTGCGGCGACGGCCGCGCGCTGGTCATCCACAGCCTGCTGGCCGACGGCCTGCGCATCTCCCCTGCCGAACTGCGGGCACAACTCGCAGAAGACCAGGCCTGAACAAGCATCCAGGAAAACCCACATGAAAAAAGTCCTCATCCTCGGCGTCAACGGCTTCATCGGCCACCACCTGTCCAAGCGCATCCTCGAGACGACCGACTGGGAAGTCTACGGCATGGACATGGCGTCCGATCGCATCGCGCACCTACTGGACAATCCGCGCATGCACTTCTTCGAAGGCGACATCACGATCAACACGGAATGGGTCGAGTACCACGTCAAGAAATGCGACGTGATCCTGCCGCTGGTCGCCATCGCGACGCCGTCGACCTATGTGAAGGAGCCGCTGAAAGTCTTCGAACTGGACTTCGAGGCGAACCTGCCGATCGTCCGCTCGGCCGCGAAATATAAAAAACACCTGATCTTCCCGTCGACGTCGGAAGTCTACGGCATGAGCCGCGACGCCGAATTCGATCCGGAGAACTCGGAACTGGTCTACGGCCCGATCAACAAGCCGCGCTGGATCTACGCCTGCGCGAAGCAGCTGATGGACCGCGTGATCTGGGGCTACGGCATGGAAGGCCTGAACTTCACGCTGTTCCGCCCGTTCAACTGGATCGGCGCCGGCCTCGACTCCATCCACACGCCGAAGGAAGGTTCGTCGCGCGTGCTGACGCAGTTCTTCGGCCACATCGTGCGCGGCGAGACCATCCAGCTCGTCGACGGCGGCCACCAGAAGCGCGCCTTCACGTACATCGACGACGGCATCTCGGCGCTCATGAAGATCATCGAGAACAAGGATGGCCGCGCCACCGGCCAGATCTACAACATCGGCAACCCGGTCAACAATTATTCGATCCGCGAACTGGCCGACATGATGATGAAGCTCGCGGCCGAGTACCCGGAATACGCGGCCGGCGCGCAGAAAGTGCAGATCGTCGAGACCAGCTCGGGCGCCTACTACGGCACCGGCTACCAGGACGTGCAGAACCGCGTGCCGAAGATCGAGAACACGAAGAACGACCTCGGTTGGGCACCGGCCGTGACGATGGCGGACGCACTGCGCCACATCTTCGACGCCTACCGCGGCCAGGTCGCGACGGCCCAGGCCCTCGTCGATTAAGGACACACCTTGGCACCGCTGCTCGTCCTCAAGATCGACGTCGACACCTACCGCGGCACGCGCGAAGGCGTGCCGAATCTCGTGCGCATGCTGAACAAGCACGGGGCCGGCGCGACGTTCCTGTTTTCGCTGGGCCCCGACCACACGGGATGGGCGATGCGGCGCGCGCTGCGTCCCGGCTTTTTCCAGAAGGTGTCGCGCACGTCCGTGGTTGAACACTACGGCGTCAGGACGCTGATGTACGGCGTGCTGCTGCCCGGCCCGGACATCGGGGCGAAGGCGGCGGCCGAGATGCGCGCCGCGCGCGACGCCGGCTTCGAATGCGGCATCCACACGTGGGACCACGTCCGGTGGCAGGACAACGTGCGCGGCCGCGATGCCGCGTGGACGGACCGCATGATGAAGAAGAGCGAGCAGCGCTATACGCAAGTGTTCGGCGCGCCGCCGCACACGCACGGCGCGGCGGGCTGGCAGATGAACCAGCATGCGTTCGCGCGCCACGATGCTTGTGGCTACCGCTACGCGTCGGACGGCCGTGCCCAGTTGCGCGACGATGGCGCGCTGGCCGATCCGCAGTTCGGCCCGTACCGCTACCGGGGCCTGTCGCACATCCAGATGCCCACCACCTTGCCCACGCTGGACGAGCTGCTGGGCCGCGAGATCGACGGCACCGTCATCGACGAGAACAATATCGCCGCCCACCTCCTGAAGCTGACGGCGGTTCCGCAACGCGACCACGTATATACCTTGCACGCGGAGCTTGAAGGACAGAAACTCGCCCCCATATTCGAGCAGCTGTTGTCAGGTTGGAAAGCCCAGGGCTACCGACTTGCCTCGATGGCGGACTATTATGAGAAGATAAAAGACGACCCGCTGCCCGAGCATCCGGTCCAGTGGGGCGAGTTACCGGGACGATCGGGCGAACTGATCATCCTCGACAAGACCATGTAAGCACGCGGTGCCAGGCCCGCGAGACAGGAGATTACCGTGGCCGAAAGCCCAACCGCAGCACCCGCAACCGCAGACGGCGCCGCCGCGCCCTTGGCGAATTTCAGCGCGCCGATGACCGGCGACCGGACTTTTCAACTGAACGGCCGCCCGGCGCGCTACACGGTGCTGTACTTCTATCCCAAAGACAATACCCCCGGTTGCACGACGGAAGCGATGAACTTCCGCGACCGCTACGACGAATTCAAGGCGCTGGACACCGACGTCTACGGCATCAGCCGCGATTCCCTGCGCTCGCACGAAAATTTCAAGGCCAAACTGGGCCTGCCCTTCGAACTGATTTCCGATCCGGACGAAGCCGTGTGCACCCAGTTCGACGTCATGAAGATGAAGAATATGTACGGCAAAAAAGTGCGGGGGGTCGAGCGCAGTACGTTTGTCATTGACGCTGACGGCAAGTTGGTGAAAGAATGGCGTGGCGTGAAAGTCAATGATCACGTGGATGAAGTGCTGGAATTCCTGAAAAGCCAGCCTTGAAGAGCGGGCTGGCGATGGTTATCAAAAACCTTTAGCCGAGCGTACGCCTATTTTGAGTCACTGTTTTACCTCACCGCATCATTCCAATCTGGCTGCCGGCCAGGGCCCCCGTCCGGGCTTCGCCGGCGCCTCGCAGCTCCCCCCAGTTGCATCTGTCTGCCCGACGGCGCGCGCGTGCCGTGCGGAGCGTTTTTCCGACTTCTTTTCTGGATTGAGAACCTGATGCCACTGCCTAAACTCCCCACCAAGCCGGCAACCATTCTGCTGGCCAAGGATTATCCGAGGGCCGAACCGGGCAAGACGCCTGTGCGCGCAACCGCGAAAGCGGAAAACGACCCTGTCGAAGACCTGATCAGCGGCCCGGCCGTACCCGCCCCCAAGGCGACGAAGCCGCGCAAGTCGAAGGCCGCCCTGCTGGCCGAGGCGCCCGCGCGCGAAGACACGCCCCCGCAAGCACCGCCAACGCCACCCATGCCAGCCCGCGGCGAAAAGCCCGCGAAGCCCGGCAAGGCGAAGGCCGAAGGCGCCGGTGCCAAGCTGCGCGAGACCGACATGAACGAACCGCATCCGGCCAAGCACAAGCCGGTCGAGGTCAACGTCAAGTCGCAAGCGAGCCGCAAGGCCGACACGTCGGGCACCACGAAGGTGTTCGTGCTCGACACCAACGTGCTGATGCACGACCCGACCTCGCTGTTCCGCTTCGAGGAACACGACGTCTACCTGCCGATGATGACGCTGGAAGAACTCGACAACCACAAGAAGGGGATGTCGGAGGTCGCGCGCAACGCACGCCAGGTCTCGCGCACGCTGGACGCGCTGATCGCCAACGTCGACGACGACGCCATCGAGACCGGCATCCCGCTGGCCAAGCTGGGCAACAAGGATGCGAAGGGCCGCCTGCACTTCCAGACGCGCCTGAACGGCGCCGCCCTGCCCGAGGGACTCCCGTCCGGCAAGGCCGACAACCAGATCCTCGGTGTCGTGCGCGCGCTGGAAACGGAGCAGCCGGGCCGCGCGATCGTGCTGGTGTCGAAGGACATCAACATGCGCATCAAGGCGCGTGCGCTGGGCCTGGCCGCCGAAGACTACTTCAACGACCACGTGCTGGAAGACACCGACCTGCTGTACTCGGGCATCGTCCAGCTGCCGGACGACTTCTGGACGAAGCACGGCAAGGGCGTCGAATCGTGGCAGGAGATCAAGGGCGGCTACTCGTCCACGTTCTACCGCATCACGGGCCCCTTGATCCCGACCCTGCTCGTCAACCAGTTCGTGTACCTGGAACCGAAGAACGGCGAAGCGCCGCTGTACGCCCAGGTCAAGCAGATCAACGGCAAGACCGCCGTGCTGCAGACCCTGCGCGACTATTCCAGCAACAAGAACAACGTGTGGGGCATCACGGCGCGCAACCGCGAGCAGAACTTCGCGCTGAACCTCCTGATGAATCCGGAAATCGACTTCGTCTCGCTGCTCGGCCAGGCCGGTACCGGCAAGACGCTGCTGGCACTGGCCGCCGGTCTCGCGCAGGTGCTGGAGACGAAGGTCTACAACGAGATCATCGTCACCCGCGTGACCGTGCCCGTCGGCGAAGACATCGGCTTCCTGCCCGGCACCGAGGAAGAAAAGATGTCGCCGTGGATGGGCGCCTTCGACGACAACCTGGAAGTGCTGATGAAGGGCGACGGCGACGCCGGCGACTGGGGCCGCGCGGCGACGCAGGACCTGATCCGTTCGCGCATCAAGATCAAGTCGCTGAACTTCATGCGCGGCCGCACGTTCGTGAACAAATTCCTCATCATCGACGAGGCGCAGAACCTGACGCCGAAGCAGATGAAGACGCTGGTCACGCGCGCGGGCCCGGGCACGAAGATCCTCTGCCTCGGCAACATCGCGCAGATCGACACGCCTTACCTCACCGAGGGCTCGAGCGGCCTGACGTACGTGGTCGACCGCTTCAAGGGCTGGGGTCACGGCGGCCACGTGACCCTGGCGCGCGGCGAGCGTTCGCGCCTGGCGGATCACGCGAGCGACGTGCTGTAACGTCGGTAGTTCCAAACAAAAAGCCTGTGCATCGGAAGGTGCGCAGGCTTTTTTTTCTCACCGTCGTCCCCGCGAAGGCGCACTGCTGTCCGGAATAATTTTTACCGTCGAAAATAGGCCCGCCATAGGGAAAAACCGTCGTTCCCGCGAAAGCGGGAACCCATGCTGACGGCTCGAAGTCGACTCTTTGTAGCCAACGAGGTGGAAATGAAGAACGTAGTTAGCATACCCAGTATGGATTCCCGCTTGCGCGGGAATGACGATGCTATTTCTGACGGTTCTTGAAAACAATATTCCGGACATGAGTGCGCGAAGGCGGGGATCCAATTTTGCTGGCATTACCGCAGCGCTTGCAAAATTGGGCCCCTGCCTGCGCAGAGGCGACGTTGTCTGGAAGTCCGGCTTATCGCACGATGCAATCCACCGTATTCTGCTGCGCCGCAGGCCCCTGCGACGCCAGCGGTCCACCCGTACCGATATTGAACGTCGGCGGCGGCGAGAACTTCAGCCCCGGGTTCTGCGGCAGTACGATCGGCGGCGCGCTCATGTTGGGCACGAAGCCGAACTGGCCGGCCTGGAAATGCTGGGCGCCGCCCGGGTTCGTCACGACGATCATGCCGTCCAGGACCGCCACGTGCAGACCCGGCGCCAGGTCGGGCACGAGACCGGGCGTGACCGGCCCCGGCGCCTGCTTCGCCGCGGCCGCGGCTTCGACCCACTGCGCGATGAACGTCGTGCCGCGGATGCCGATCGTGGCCGCCGGCGTCTTGAGCTGGAACTTCTCCTTGTTGCGCTTGCCCAGCAGGCCCGTGATCGAACGCAGGCCGCCCTTCACGAGGCTGAATGCGGCGCTGTCGGCTTCCGGCTTGTCGGCGTCATACGCGAAGTTGTCGATCTTGAAGGTCGTGCCCGGTCGCAGCGTGATCTCGCTGTTGTCGATGAAGCGGATCTGCGCGTAGGTGTTCTTCTCCGCCACGAGCGTGTCGCCGCTCTCCACTTCCGACTTCGCTGCGAGTACCTTGACGGTGCCGTCGGCCTTGCGGTCCATCAGCGGCCCGCTCAGGTGTTCCACGATGCCCACGGCCTGCCCTGCCCATGCCGCGCCTGCGCCGAACAGCAGCACGGCGCACAGCAGGACCCGGGCCAGCGCCTCAATTGCAGTACATTTTGGTCGCAGGTTTTTCATTCTTGACTCCAGATTGTTCCACTTGCGCGAGGCCCGACAGGCGTTCGCCCGGCTTGCCGGCCGCCGCGTCCTTGCCGCTCTTGTCGGCACCGCTGCCGGTGTTAGTGGGCGTCGATGTGTTGATGAGTTGGACGACCGTCTGTACCGCCTGGGCCACCGGCGTGCCCTTCGTGTCCTGGCCGGCGCCGGCGCCGCCGCTGAAGATCACGCAGCTGGCGTCGCCCGGATGCGTGCTGCAGAACGACGCCGTCGGCAGCACGGCCTCGCAGCCCGCCGTGTTCGGCGCCGCCGCGCAGACGGCGAGGCTCGGCAGGCGCACGTCGCAGCCCTGCAGGCTCGGACTGCCGATGCATTGCGCCAGGGTCGGCAGCACGGCGTCGCAGCCGGGCAGCTTGGTATTGCCCTGGCATTGCGTCAGCGTGGGCAGGATGCCGCTGCAGCTCGCATCGTGGGGGTTCGCGAGGCAGGCCTGGAAGCCCAGCGCCAGCACCTGCGTACAACCTTCCAGCGACGGCGTCAGCTTGCACACGTCCAGCTTCGGCAGGATGTCGCCGCAGCCCGCGCCGGACGGATTTGCAAGACAGGCGTCGAACCGGGCGCGCGCCAGCACGGCCGCACAGCCGTAGGCGCTGCCGTCCGCGCGGCACTGGTCCAGCGGCGGCAAGGTCGCCGTGCAGCCCGGCGCCTTCGGATCGGCGATGCAGGCGCTGATGGCGTCGTGTTCCTTGATGACGACGGCGCAGCCATAGGTCGCCGGCGCCGTCTTGCAGACGTCGTACACGGGCAACGTGGTCGTGCAGCCCGGCGCCTTCGGGTCGGCCATGCACGCGGTGATCGCGTCGTGTTCCTTGATGATGGCACCGCAGCCCGGCGCGGTGGGCTGGGCCGAGCACGTCTCGTACGTCGGCATGATCTCGCCGCAGTGCGGGGCGGACGGATTCGCAGTGCAGGCCTGCAGCGCGGCCGCCAGCACGGGAGCGCAGCCGGCCGCGCTGCGGTCGGCGAGGCAGGCGTCGAGTGTCGGCGTTGGCGTCGGGGTCGGCGTCGTCGTGCCATCGTTCGTGGCGATGATGTCGACGTGCGCGCCCGTGACCCTGTTCGGCGCGATCTCCGTGGTGCCTGCCGTGATGGTGACGTTGCCGGTGACCGACATCACGTTGGCGCTGTCGCTGATCTTGAGGACGCCGCCATTGTCGGCGAAGAGGCGCACGTTGCCGCTCGTCGTCGCCACGCGGCCATCGATGGTCAGCGGGCTGTGCGTCGTGAGGCTGATGTCGCCGCTGTTGGTCCGTACTTCGCCGGCGCCGTTGGTCTCGACGAACGCGGGCACGACCATGCCGCCCACGCTGTCGATGGCGATCGCGCCAGCATTGCCCTCACCGTCCTGCACGGCCCGGCGCAGCTCGAGGAAACCCGTGTTGGCGATGTTGATCGGCTGGCTGCCCGTGCCCTGGTTGGACGCCGTCAGGATACCGGTGCTTGTCTTGAGCGGGCTCGTCGTGGTGCCGATGCCGGCGCTGGACTTCAGCGTCAGCGTGCCGGCCTGCAGCAGGCCGCTGCCTGCGATGCCCGCCGCGTCCAGGGTCGCGTCGGCGCCGGTGATGCCGGCATCGAGCGTCAGGAGACCGCCGGTAATGACTTGCACGCTGGCGTTGGGCGCGGCGATGCCGCTCATGCCGTCGACGGTGCCGATGCGCAGGGCGCCCCGGTTCACGACGTGGAACGGGGCGCCGCTCGCACTGCCGGACAGCGTGCCGATCTCGTTGGCGCCGGTGAGAATCACCTGGCCGCCGCGCAGCGCCACGTTGCCCGCCCTGACGGTGCCGCTATTCTGCTCATAGATGCCCGCGGTCGACGTCAACGCCAACGTGCCGGTCGCGCCCAACGCGTCCTTGATCGCCAGCTCGCCGGCGCCCGCATCGAGGGTCAGCTTCGCGCCCGCGAAGCTCGCGGCGCCGTCGACGTCGATGCCGCCCCAGCCGCCGGCCAGCCCGCCGATCGTGAGATCGTTCGTCTGCACATTGGACAGGGCCGCCTGGCCGATCATGAAGCCGTCGGACTGGCCCGTGCCGCCGATGCCGATGTGCGTGCCCGCGCTGTTGGGCTGCAGCGTGACCTTGTCGGCGGACACGGTCGCGCCGATCCCGAGCCAGTCGCCCTGCAGCAGCACGGATTTCGCTGCCTTCACGCTGCCCGCGACGTCGATCCTGCCACCCGGCGCGTACTGGCTCGCGATGAAGCGGCTGGCCGCGTTCGCGGTCAGGTCGACGGGTGCGCCGATATGGATGTCGCCGGCGTTTTCCAGCACCACGTTGGCCGCCGCGGAGAGCGCGCTGTCGACGGACACGGTGCCCTTGTGCGCGCTGTTGCCCACGTTGATCTCGAACAGGTTGCTGCTCAGGCGCTGCAGGGATGCGGCGTCCAGCGCCAGCGCACCCGTGCTGCCCGTCCCCGTGCCGATGCTGATGGCGCGGCCCGGATCGGCCGACGTCAGGGTCAGGATCGGCAACTGGCTGGTGCCTTCGATGCCGCCGGCCAGCGTGATCCGGTCGGCGCTGACATCGATGTAGTTCCCGGTCTTGAGCAGGCCGTTCGCGCCCAGCGTGAACGCATTCTGCGCGCGGAAATCGAGGTCGCCGCCCGCGCTCACCCGGGCGTTGATGCGGATGTCGTTACCCGCCGTCGCGCGTACGCTGGCGGCTGCGTCCAGCGCGTCCGTGACGGTGAGGTCGTGCTCCGCCTGCAGGACCACGTCCGTGCCGGGGGCCGTGAGCGTGGCGGGCGCCAGGCGGGTGACGTCGTCCGTGCCCGCCGTGCCGCCCGCCACGACTTCGATGTCGTACGGGTCCAGCAGCCACGTGCCGTTCTTCCCCTTGCTGCCGGAGGCGTCGACCGCGATGCCGTCCACGTCGAGCACATGGCCCGACGTCTCGACCTTGCCGCCGGCCACGCTGCCGCGTGCCGAGACGACGCCGTGCGCCGCCGTCGCGCCATCCGACCACAGCACGACCTTGCCGCCGCTACCGGCGCTGCCATCCGCGCGGATGACCGCGCCCTTCGCGACCGTGGTGGCCTGCGCACGCATGATACCGCCGCCGCCCTGCCAGCCGCCGCCGACGAGCACCGTGCCGCCATTGCGGCCGCACGCATCCACGCCCGCGCCCGCGGCGATATTCACCTGCTCGCCCAGCACCTGCACCGTGCCGCCGTCCGCGCCCGCGCTACCGGCAGCGCGCGTCACGCTGCCCGCGTCCAGCGCGACCGCGCGGCTCGCTCTCAGGACGACGCGGCCGTTCGCGCCCATGACGGCGCTGTCCGCGTTGACGACGCCGCGCTGGTTCACCAGGGCGCCGTAGATGCCGATGCGGCCGCCCTGCGCGATCACCTGCCCCAGGTTGATGGCCTGTCCGGCCGGCGCGGAAAGCTCCACACGCAGGTCCGGATCGTTCGAATCCACCAGTTGCACGCTGTGGCCCGCCGCGAGGATCACGTCACCGTTCGGTGCCGTGACGATGCCTGTGTTCTCGACATTCGGCGCGATCAGGAAGACCTGGCCGCCGGACGGCGTCGCGATCGTGCCCTCGTTGCGCACGCTGCCCGCGACGGTGCCCGCCTGGAAGCGCTTGCGGCCCGCCTGGAAGTCGGCGTCGCTGATGTTCAGCGTGGAGGCCACGAGACCGTTCACGTCCACGCGCGCCCCCTGGCCGAACAGGATGCCGTTCGGGTTGATCAGGAAGACCTTGCCGTTCGATTGCAGCGCGCCGAGGATCTTCGTCGGGTCCTGGCCCAGCACGCGGTTCAGCACCGCGCTGTCCGCGCTCTGCTGGATGAAGCGCGTGACCTCGCCGGCGCCGATATTGAAACTCTGCCAGTTGATGATCGCGCCGGGCGTGTTCGTGATCGAGAACACGTTGCCCTGCTGGTTGAACGTCGCCTGGCCGGCGACGACCTGCGGCAGCGTGGGCGCGGCGAAACCGGTCGCGCAGTAACACGCCGCAAGCAGCAGCGCACCGAGCCGTCTTTGGATGGAAGAAGTCATGGATGGATCCTCAATACGCCAGCGCCACGCGCACGTGGAGCTTGTTCCTGCTGGTGGCCGCTACCTGGCCCATGTGCAGGCCGTGGCCGTAGTCGAGCTGCACGCTGGCCGCGCGGCCCGCCGAGACGCGCAGGCCGAGGCCCGTGCTGGAGATCGCGGTGCGATGCAGCTCGGCCGGGAGTGCGCGATTGCGCTCGCCCCAGGCCGTGTCGTAGAAGCCGAGCAGGCGGCATTGCCAGCCCGCGCGGCCGCACAGGTCGGGCGTGTACACTTCGATGTTGGAGACGATGCCCGTGTCCGTCGCGAGATCGCGTTCGCCGAAGCCGCGCACGGTCGTCGCGCCGCCGGCGCCGAACTGCTCGCCCGGCACCAGCGCATCGTGCGTCCACTGGCCGTTCAGCAGCACGCGCGTCTGCCAGTCGGCGGCCACGATGCTGGTGAAGGCGGCCGCGAAGCGCACCATGCGGTAGCCGGCCTTGGCGCCGCTGCGCACGGCCGCGAAGTCGTCCGCGCTGCCGCGCGCGCCGCCCGCCACGTTCTGCAGCAGGGCGATCGAGAAATCGGCCTGGCCGTCGGCCGTCGCATGACTGCCGGCCCAGGCGATGCTCAGCGGACGCACGGTGACGTCGTTGCCGAAGTTCTGCGTGCCGAAGACGACGTTGTTGCGGTAGGCCTTGACGTCGAAACCAAGGACGATGCGGCTCTCCAGGTTGCCGCGCTTGGGCAGCACGTGGTTGTAGCGGCCGCCGTAGACCGTGCCCTTGCCGCTCACGGCGAGGTCGAACAGGCCGGCGTTGACGGCGCCCGAGTCGACGTCCGAATAGCTCGCGAACAGGTCGATGGAATCGCCCAGTGCGTACAGCGGCACGTGGTAGCCGGCGGCCCACACGGCCACGCGGTCCGGGCGCTCGGCCGTCGTCGTGTACTGCAGGGTGCCCACGTGGTCGCGGCCCCACAGGTTCGCATGCTGCAGCAGCACGCCCGCGTGGGTCTTGCCGGTGGATTCGGTGCCCGTGTTGTCGGCGTTGAACATCACCTTCCACGGGCGCTCGTCTGCCACCTCGACCTTCGCGTCGACCGCGTCTTCGCCATTCGCGTCGGCACCGGCGAGGCTCAGCTTGACCTTCTTCGCCGGGTTCTCGTTGACGAGCCGGAGGTTGCGCGACACCTCGGCCAGGTTGGGCGTCGCGCCCGGGACCAGCGTGGGCAGGCTCGCGCGCACGTTCGCTTCGGAGAACCAGCGGTTGCCCGTCACCTCGACCTGGCGCACTTTCGTCTGGACGACGTGCAGGCGCACGACGCCGCCATTGAGTTCCTGTTCCGGCAACTGGACGGTGACGACGTTCCAGCCGCGCGCGTGGTACAGCGCCTCGAGCGCTTCCAGCGCGCGCTGGACGTCGCCGAAATCGCGGCCCGTGCCCGTGTACGGCGCGACGGCGGCCTGCACGGCGGCGGCGGGCAGCAGCGTGTTGCCGCTCACGTCGTAGCGGCTGATCTCGAACCGGATCGCATCGTCGGCCCAGGCGGCGCCCACGGCGGCCGCCAGCACCGAGCCCGCGACCAGGCGTGCCAAGCGTAGTTTCATGTTGTGGATGACCATATCGTTATTGTTCTGGCCCATGCATCCCCGGGCCTGCGGCAAGGCCGCCGAAAGGAAAATCTCGTTTGTCACGAGTGTAAAGAGGTTTTCCTTGCCTGAGAGAAAAATAGTTAAAAATAGGAACGCTCCCCCACGGGATGGGGGGAATACCGGACACCAGCGTTGCGCCGGCGCTACTTGGTCTCGAACGTCGTCACGCCATCCCACGCTGCTCCGGGCGGATCCGCACGCCAGTGCGCGATCCGTTCCAGATACAGGGCGTAGAGCGCGCGCTGCGGATGCGCCGCGTGCAGCGCCGCGATCGCGCCTTGCGCGCCATCCCAGTCCTGCGCGCGCACCCTGGCCAGCGCCGCATCCCACGCGGCCAGTTCGTCCAGCACGGCGGGATCGAGATCGGCCGGCTTGCCAAGTGGTTCGAAGATCGCCACCGGCTCGTTCTTGCCCTTTACGCGCACGAGATCCAGTTCGCGGTAGACGAATTCCGGCGCGGCCAGGCGCGTGGCCTCCCCGACCGCGATCCCGACGCCGTACACCTTCGTGATGCCTTCCAGGCGCGAGCCGAGGTTCACCGCGTCGCCCATCACCGTGTACGCGCGGCGGATCGCGGAGCCCATGTCGCCCACGTGCATCAGGCCGGAATTGATGCCGATGCCGATCGCCAGCGGCGGCCAGCCGCGCCGCTGGAAATCCTCGTTCAGGCGCGCCGCGCTGGCCTGCATCAGCAGCGACGTGGCCACCGCGCGGCTCGCGTGGTCGGCGAAGGCGACGGGCGCGCCCCAGAAGGCCATCACGGCGTCGCCGATGTATTTGTCGAGCGTGCCCTGGTGGCTGCCGCGGATGTCCTCGGACATCGCCGTGAGATAGAGATTGATGTACTCGCGCAGCGCCTTCGGCGACAGGCCTTCCGAGATCGTCGTGAAGCCGCGCACGTCGACGAACATCACGGACAGCTCGCGGCTCTCGCCTTCCATCGTATAGGCTTCCGGATTCTCGGCCATCTGCGCAACCAGTTCCGGCGCCACGTATTCGCCGAAGCGCGAGACGAGCGCGCGGCCCTTGCGGTGCTCGAAGAACCAGCCCCACGCCAGGTTCAGCACGAACAGCACGGCGATCAGCAACACGCAGATGAACATGTCCGTCGTCCAGTCGAGCGCGCGGTAGGCGTACCAGTTGAGGCCCACGACGGCCGCGAAGGCGAAGCCGGACGTGAGCACGGCCGCCAGCGGCGCGAGGGCCGGCAGCAGCAGCGACAACGCCAGCCCGACGACGATCACCTGGGCGAACTCGATGCCGGACGCGTAATCGGGATGCGTCTTGTAGTGCTGGTCGAGGATGGACTTGATGACGTTGGCGTGCACCTCGACGCCCGGGTACTCCTTGTTCACGGGCGTGGCGCGCAAGTCCTGCAGGCCGGGCGCCGTCGTCCCCACCAGCACGATCGCGCCCTTCAACACGCGCGGGTCGATCCGCCCCGCCAGCACGTCCGCCGCCGACACGTAGCGGAACGCCCCGCCCTGCGGCCCGCCCGTGCCGCGGAACTGCACGGCCGTGAGCAGGCCCAGGCCGACCGGGATGCGGCGCTTGCCGCGCGTTCCCACCACGCGGATGGCGTCGGCGGCGCCGCTGTCCGCATCGTACTTGCCGAAGTCCGGCGTCATCTTGCCGGCATCCAGGTACACGGCGGCCGTCGCCAGCGCCAGCGACGGGTAGTAGCCCTCGCCGATCTGCTGCATCAGCGAACTGGATCGCACCATGCCGTCGTCGTCGGAGATCACGGTGAAGCTGCCGGCGCCGCGCGCGGCCGCCTGCAGGCGCGCCAGGTTGGCCTCGTAACCGTCGGCGGCGTAGGCGACCAGTTCGCGCCCCTGCAGGTCGGCCGCCGTGAACGCGGGCGCCGGGAGCGCGCCCCGCTTCACCTCGGCCAGGTTATAGCCCAGCACTACGGGCCGCCCCTGCAGCGCCTTGGCGAACAGGCCGTCGTAATCGAGCGCCGGCTGCAGCTGCGCCAGTTGCGCGCGCAGCGCGGGAACGTCCTTCAGCTCGTGCGCCGCCAGGCGGTCCAACACCGCATAGCCGGAACTCGTGTCCGGCTCGGGAAAGGAGATGTCAAAGCCGATCGCGGCGGCGCCATACCGGCCGGCCAGCTGGTCGACCAGCTTCGCCAGCACGTTGCGGCTCCAGGGAAAGCGCCCGACCTCGCCCAGGCTTTTCGTGTCGATGTCGACGATGACGATGCGCGGATCGAGCACCGGCGCCTCCAGGCGCATGCGCAAATCGCCGATGATGGTGTCCTGGCGCGCGATCGCGTGGCTGCTCCAGATGCCCATCACGTACGCCAGCGCGGCCAGCGTGAGCGCCAGCCCGAGCGCCCAGCGCGCGCCGTAGCGGCGCAACAGCTTCACGGCGTATAGCCCGGGATCGCCGCCTCGTCGACGTGATCGATCTGCGACGCATCCAGGTTCTTGCGCGCGAATTTCAGGTACACCTTCTGGCGCACGAAGATGTCGAACAGGTCCGGGTCGATGTGGCCGTTGAGGGCGAACTTGCCCAGGATGTGGAGCGATTCGGACAGGGACTTGCCCTTCTTGTACGGGCGGTCGCGCGCCGTCAGGGCCTCGAAGATGTCGGCGATGGCCATCACGCGCGCCTGCACGGACATCTGCTCGCGCGTGAGGCCGCGCGGATAACCCTTGCCGTCCATGCGCTCGTGGTGGCCGCCGGCGTATTCCGGGACGTTCTTGAGGTGCTTCGGCCAGGGCAGGGATTCGAGCATGCGGATGGTCACGACGATGTGGTTGTTGATGATCTTGCGTTCATCGTCGTTGAGTGTACCAAAGCGCACGGTCAGGTTGCGTACCTCGTCCTCGTCGAGGAAGTCGCGTTCCTGGCCGTCCGTTCCCGTCCACCGGTATGCGGCGATGCGGCGCACGCGCTCCTGGTCGTCGGGCGACATCCCTTCACCGCCGATGTTCGCCTGGCGCAGGAAGTCGCGGTCCGCGCGCAGGCGCGCCTGGTCGGACGCGAGGCGGTCGGCGATCGCGGGGCGGTTCGCCTCGGGCTGGCATTGCTCCTTCAGCGCGCGGATCTCGGCGTCGCGCAGCAGCACCTCGAAGCGCGTATCGATCATGTGGATGCGGTCGAAGATCGTCTCCAGCTTCGTCGCCTTGTCGACGACGTGGACCGGCGTCGTGATCTTGCCGCAGTCGTGCAGCAGGCCGGCCAGCCACAGTTCGCGGCGGTCGCGGTCGCTCATGCGGAACGACGCCATCGGCCCGAGGGGCGTCTCGTGGACGGCCTCGGCCAGCATCATCGTCAGCTCCGGCACGAACTGGCAATGGCGGCCCGTGTACGGCGATTTTTCGTCGATGCCGATGTTGATCAGGTTGACGAGGGCTTCCAGCAGCTGCTCCATCTGCACGACGAGCTGCTGGTTCGTGAGCGCGACGGCCGCCTGCGCCGCCAGCGCCTCGATGAAGCGCTGGTCGGTATCGGAGAACGCGCCGATCTCGCCGGTGTCCCGGTCCTTCGCGTTGATCAGCTGGAGCACGCCGAGCAGTTCGCCCTCGTGGTTCGTCATCGGCACCGTCAGGATCGACTTGGACCGGTAGCCGAACGTCTGGTCGAACGAACGCATGCCCGAGAAGTTGAAGACGTCGGCCTTGTACACGTCGGCGATGTTCACGGACTGGTGGAAGTTGGCCGCATAGGCCGCCACCGACGCGAGGTTCTTGTTGCCGTGCTGGTCGTACAGGGGAATCGGCGGCAGGTCGATCGACACACCGCTGGCACCGCCCTGGTACATCTCCAGCGTGTCGTTCAGCAAGATGTGGAAGCACAGGCTGCGCTCGTCGCTGCTCGGGCGGTACAGCGTGCCGCCGTCCGCATGCGTCATGCTCTTGGCGACCTTCAGGATGCGGTCGAGGAAGGTGCCGATGTCATGGCCGTCGCCGAGGGCGACGCTGACCTCCGTGAGCAGGTCGAGGCGCTCTACGATATTGGCCGGGGTGAGCTCTTGCATGTGATGTATCGCCACATTAATTGCCGCTGTGAAATTCTACCACAGTGTAACGTCATTACGCCCTGCTGTACACCAACCGATGCATAATTGCAAATTCCAGATAACCAGTTACAAATAAACGTTATGATCTGACCTATATTGCAACGGTGCTGGCCTGGCCGCGACAAAAAAACAGAGCAGACGACGAGGCTGCACAGCAAGGGGAGTCCTAATGAAATTCAGATTCTGGGGAGTACGCGGATCGATCCCGGCCCCCGGGCCGCGTACCGTGCGCTACGGCGGCAACACCACGTGCATCGAGGTGCGCGGCGACGACGGCACCCTCGTGGTGCTGGACGCCGGCACGGGGATCTACGCGCTCGCCCAGGACCTGATGCGCCGGCGCGCGGAAGACGGCGTGCCCGTACGCGCCAACATCTTCATCACGCACAGCCATTGGGACCACATCCACGGCCTGCCCTTCTTCACGCCGCTGTTCGTGAAGGGCACGCGGGTCTGCCTGCACGGCGCCCACGATCCCGTCACCGGCCAGGGCATCGAGCATGTGATGGGCGTGCAGCTGCAGAACAGCTACTTCCCCGTCAGCGAGGAGCGGATGGACGCCACCATCGACTACCGGACCCTGGACACCGGCGTGCCGCACGCCGTGGGCGACATGGTCGTGCACAACGTCGTGATGAACCACCCCGTGACGAACCTGGGCTACCGCGTCGAATGCAACGGCCGCGCCATGTTCTTCACGGGCGACCACGAACCGTTCTTCAATCCGCACGCCCCCGCCAGCGCGGACTACGACGCGGCCCAGCGCGAGATCGAGCGGCGCGAGCGCGAGATCGAACACGCGATGGAAGGGGTCGACGCGCTCGTCGCCGACTGCTCGTACACGCTCGAGGAATATCCCGCCAAGCAGGGCTGGGGCCACGGCACGTTCGACGGCGCCATCGCGCTGGCGCTGAAGGTCGGCGCGCGCAGCCTGTACTGCACCCACCACGAGCCGACCCGCTCGGACGACGATCTGGAAACCGTGTTCGCGCAGGCCGTCGCGCGCTGGCGCGACCGGTTGAACGGCCTCGCCGTGACGCTCGCTTACGAAGGCCTGGAAGTGGAACTCTGATGAGCGACGACTTCGTGGAACAGCGCAAGGGAGACCGGCGCGCGCCCGACGACACGGCGCGGCGCCTGGACTTCCAGCGCCGCCTGCAGGCGATCACCACGCGGATCCACGCCACCGCCAACCTGGACCAGATCATGCTCGACCTGGGCCAGGATTTCTGCGACCTGTTCGATGCCGACCGCTTTACCCTGTACGCCGTCACGCCGGCGCAGGACGCCCTCGTCGCCAAGGTCAAGACCGGCTTGTCCGAAATCCGCCACCTGCAGCTGCCGATCGGCCCCGGCTCCATCGCCGGCTTCGCGGCGCTGGCGCGCGCGACCGTCAACATCGCCGACGTCTACGACGACGCCGAACTGCGGCGCCTGGCTCCCACGCTGCGCTTCCAGCGCGGCGTCGACCAGCGCACGGGCTACCGCACGCGCGAGATGCTGGCGGCGCCGCTGATCGACGCAGGCGGCGCGCTGCTCGGCGTCATCCAGTTCATCAACCACCGCGCCGGCGGCCCGTTCCCCCAGTTGTGCCTGGACGGCGTGAAGCAGTTGTGCGACACCCTGGCCGTCGCGTTCAGCCAGCGCCTGCGCGCCCCGCTGCCGCGCGGCCGCTACGATGCCCTCGTCACGCGCGCGGTCCTCGCCGTGCAGGAACTGGAACTGGCCACGCGCCTCGCGCGCGAGCGCGATGCCGACATCGAGGACGTGCTGTTGTCCGACTTCCACCTGAAGCCGGCCCAGATCGGCGAGGCGTTGGCGGCATACTGCGGCCTGCCCTACGAACCGTTCCGCGCCGAGCGTGTAAAACCCGTCGAGCTGCTGCGCAACCTGAAGCCGCAATACGCGCTCGAACACGGCTGGCTGCCGCTGGAAGATGGCCCCGACGGCCTCGTGCTGATGGCGCTGGACCCGGAACGCGTGGCGGCCAGCCACATCGCCGCGCAGGTGTTCGGCCGCGCGCGCATCGCGTGGCGCGTGACGACCCGCCACGACCTGCGCCAGACCGTGGCCCAGTTCTTCGGCGGCGCGGTGGCCGACGACACGAGCGTGGGCGAACTGCTGTCGCACCTGGACGAGGACGGCGATCCGGACGAGGAGACGGAGGGCGGCAGCACCGAAGTCTCGGCCGCCGTCGAGAACGAACTGGTGAAGCTGCTGAACCGGATCATCGTCGACGCGCACCGCCAGGGCGCGTCCGACATCCACATCGAGCCGCAGCCGGGCCGCGGCAAGACGGGCATCCGCTTCCGCAAGGACGGCGTACTGGTGCCGTACATCGAGATCCCGTCCAGCTACCGCAACGCCCTCATCGCGCGCGTAAAAATCATGTGCGACCTCGACATCTCCGAGCGGCGCAAGCCGCAGGACGGCAAGATCCGCTTCCGCAAGTACGGCCCGCTCGACATCGAGCTGCGTGTGGCGACGATCCCGTCCAGCGGCGGCGTCGAGGACGTCGTGATGCGCATCCTGCAGGCCGGCGAACCGATCCCGCTCGACAGCCTGGGCATCCGGCCGCACAACCTGGCGCGCCTGAAGGCCGCCGTCGCCAAGCCATACGGCCTGTTCTTCGTGTGCGGGCCGACCGGCTCGGGCAAGACGACGACCCTGCACTCGATCCTCGCGCACCTGAACACGCCGGAGACCAAGATCTGGACGGCCGAGGACCCGGTCGAGATCACCCAGAAGGGCCTGCGCCAGGTGCAGGTCAACCGCAAGACGGGCCTCGACTTCGCCACCGTCATGCGCGCTTTCCTGCGCGCCGATCCGGACGTGATCATGGTCGGCGAGATGCGCGACCGCGAGACCGTCAGCACGGGCATCGAAGCCTCGCTGACGGGCCACCTCGTGTTCTCGACCCTGCACACGAACAGCGCGCCGGAATCGGTCGTGCGCCTGCTCGACATGGGCATGGACCCATTCAATTTTGCCGACGCCCTGCTGGGCATCCTGGCGCAGCGCCTGGCGCGCCGCCTGTGCACCGCGTGCCGCCAGCCCTACCGCCCGGACGACGCCGAGGTGGAGACGCTGCTCGACGAGTACTGCGAAGAGCTGCGCGGCCAGGCCTCGTACAAGACGGACCCGCAGGCCGCGCGCGCGGCCGTACTGGCCGGCTGGCGCCAGCGCCACGGCGACGCCACGGGACGTTTCACGTTGTACCGCGCCGTGGGCTGCGCCGAGTGCAACAAGGGATACCGCGGGCGCGTCGGCCTGCATGAACTGATGCTGGGCAGCGAGCGAATCAAGCGCCTGCTGACCGAGCACGCGCGCGTGGCCGACCTGCTCGCGGCCGCGCTGGAGGACGGGATGCTGACCCTGAAAATGGACGGCATCGAGAAGATCCTGGGCGGCGTCACCGACATCAAGATGGTGCGTGCCGTCTGCATCAAATGACCTGCCAACCGCAACTCACCACAGGAGAGTAACGTGATGAATCGCATCGTTCCGCCGATCCTGGCGGCCACCGCCATCCTGCTGTCCGGCTGCGCCGCCGACGGCGCCAAACCGACGCAAGGTGGCAACACCTACCTCGATTCGAGCTACACGCCGACCGGAACCCTCATCCCGCGCAAGGCGCCGAGCCGCACGGACAACCTGACGATCGTCGACAAGCAGGCGCTCGAGAACGACCGCACCAACGGCAGCGGCACCAACAACTGGGCAGCCGGCAAGCCCTGAGCCGCGGCACGCCATGGCAAAAGGGCCGGAGATCGCATCCCCGGCCCTTTTCATTACACCCCGATCAGTCGTTCGCGTTCTGTACGAACACGGCCGCCGTGCGCGCCGGGATCGCGAAGATGCCGCTGTTGCGCTCGAAGTACGACGCCTTCACCATGTCGTCGCTGCCGTTGCGCTGGATGCGGTGCAGCTGCAGCTTGCGGCCCTTCAGTTCCGGGATCGCGATCGTCTTCGGGATCTTGTCGACGTTGAACACGACGACGACCGCCTTGTACTGGGCGCCCGGATAGCGCGTACCGTCGATGCTCAGCGCGACGAGGCCCGGCACCTGGTTCGGTCCCACGTTGTAGAACTTCAGGCGGTCGATCACGTCCTGCGCCGTGCGCAGGCGGAACAGCGTGCTGTCCGCGCGGATCGCGAGGAAGTCTTCGAACGCGTTCTTCGCGGCGAGGATCGCGCGCGTGTCCGGCTTGATCAGCGGGTTGGCGAGCACCGGCGCCATCAGCGACCAGTTGTCCTGGTTCTGCCCCGCCATCGGCAGGCCGACGCCGAAGTTGTTGGATGCGTAGCTGTAATCCAGCTTATTGAACCAGTCGCCCGCGTTGTAGCTGTCGCGGTCGAGCGATTTCGAGCGCAGGATTTCCTGGCCGGCGTGGAAGAACGGAATACCCTGCGCCAGCACGTTGATCGCGGCGCCGAGGGTCTGCACGCGCACGCGGTCGGACAGCGGCGTCGATTGCGGCAGGCGGAACGCGTTGATGTCGAACAGCGTCTGGTTGTCGTGCGCCTCGATGTAGTTGATCGTCTCGGCCGGACTCGCCGCGAAGCCGGCCTGCTGGCCGAAGTAATCGATCTGCGCGTTCGTGCGCTCGTTGCCGAAGCGGTCCGTGAAGCGGTAGTCGCGCAACGTGCCGGACAGCGCGACGCGCACGAGGTCCGCGAGGCGCAGCGCATCGTCGCGGGTCTGCGTCGACAGTGCGTTCGGGTCCGTGTAGACGCCGTTGATGAAGCCCTGCTCCTTGACCAGTGCCTGGCCGCCGTCGCAGCAGCCGCCGCCGCGCACGGTGTCGCGCATGCGGTCGTTGAACGAGCCGATGCCGGTGCCCGCCATATTGGCCTGGCGCGCCTGCACGAAACGGGCGTCGTTGCCGACGGCGCCGAAGTTCCACGCTTCGCCGTACAGGTAGATGTCGCGGCCCGCGGCCTGGTTGACGCTGACCTGCAGGCGCTTGATGAGATCCAGCGGCGACAGGCCCATGATGTCGAAGCGGAAGCTGTCGACCTTGTACTGGCGCGCCCACAGCGACACGGAATCGATGATCAGCTTGCCCATCATGGCGTTTTCCTGCGCGGTGTCGGCGCAGCAGCTGTCGTTCAGGATGCGGCCGTCGTTGGCGAGGCGGTAGTAATAGGTCGGCACGATGCGGTCGAGGACCGACAGCGGGCCTTGCTGCGACTGGCTCGTGTGGTTGTACACGACGTCCATCGTCACGCGCAGGCCGGTCTCGTGCAGCGCCTGCACCATCGCGCGGAACTCGCGCACGCGCACGGCGCCGTCGTCGGCATCCGTCGCATAGCTGCCTTCCGGCGCATTGTAGTGGACCGGGTCGTAGCCCCAGTTGAAGCAGTCCGCGTCCGCCACGGCGGCCACCGCGGCCTGCTGCGCGGTCGAATCCGCGCCTGCATTCGGAATGGCCGGGGTGACGCAGCCCTTTTCGTTGACGCTGGCGATGTCGAAACTCGGCATCAGGTGCACGTGCGTCATGCCCGCCTTCTGCAGCGATTTCAGGTGGCGCATGCCGTTGGCGTCGCTGTCCGTGAAGGCCAGGTATTTGCCGCGGTGGGCGGCCGGCACGGTGGCGTCGGACGCCGAGAAGTCGCGGATGTGCAGCTCGTACAGCGCGATGTCGGTGGGCGCATCGAGTTTCGGGATGCGCTGGTCGTCCCAGCCGGCCGGCTTCAGTTGCGGGCTGTCGAGGTTCGCGACGAAGCTGCGCGCGCTGTTCGCGGAGAGGCTCAGCGAATACGGATCGGTCACGGTGTTCGTCACGATCTTGTTGTCGGCCCAGCGCGACAGCACCTGTACCGTGTACGTGTAATAGGCGCGGTTGGCGAGCGTCGGGTCGTTCGACGTGGTGCTCCACACGCCGCTGGCCGCGTCGCGCGTCATCGGGACGGTCGTCGCAGTCGCCGCGTTCGCGCTCGCGTACAGGTTCAGCGCGACGGATTTCGCCGTCGGCGCCCACACGCGGAACGTCGCGCGGCCGCTGCGGTCGAACGTCACGCCCAGCTGGGCCTGCGCCGCCTGCGCCGCGTACAGATCGTCCAGCAGGCCGGCCGTCTGCAGCGACGTCACCTGCACGAGGTTGCCGGCGCCGTCGTACTGGGCGATGGCGAACTGGCCGCTGACCAGCGATGCGACCCTGGCCGCATCGGCGTCCTTCAGGCGCAGGCCGGTCGCGCCGGCCAGGTGCGGATATTTCTGGCGAATGGCGTCCGGCAGCGCGGACACGGTGAGGTCGAAGGCGCGTTCGGCGCCCGTCAGGCCCACGTCACCGCCCTGGGTCGGCGCCAGGCCGCCGTTCGCGGCATGGAACAGTTTGTAGCTGCCGCCGGTGGGCACGCCCGGCCAGGCCAGCGTCGTGCTGGTGAGCCACTGGGCGTTGGCGAAGGCGAGATCGCCGAAGCTGAGCGCGGGCTGGGTCGCGTACACGGTGCAGTCGCCTTCCAGCATCCAGACTTCCTGGCCTTTCGTGGCGACGTCGGCAGCCAGGTCGGCGTGCTGGTCGGCGCCGCAATTCTTGCTGCCGTTGCCGTCGGTGACGAGGAACCAGATCGCGCTCTTGCCCGCGGCCAGCGGAATATCCACGTAGCCGCCAAAACCGTCGGTACCGGTGAACATGAAGCGGTCGCTGATCCACGCCGAACTCGGATGCTGCGGACCATCCCACGAATATACGCCCCACTGGGCCGTATCGTTCTGGACGCGGTGGAAGTGCATACGAATGCTGCCCGGCGCGACGGGTGTGGCGGCGGTGCTGGCCGCCAGCAGCCGGGTGCCGGACTGGGTGGCCTGCTGGCCGGAATCGCCGGCGCCGCAACCGGCCAGCAGCAGGCTGGCGCAGGCGGCTGCGGCGAGCCCCAACCATGAAGTCAAACTACTTCTCAATATCATATTGTCCCCTCTTCATTCTTATTCTGACCGGCGGGCGTGGCCAGGACGGCAACGCTGGCCGACGATCGTCTGTAATATTACTACTTACGTTAGCAAAAATGAAAAGGAAACACCGAAATGTGGCGCAAAAACCAAATTCGGGGTCAGAAACCAAATTCGGGGTCAGAGCCCTTTTTGAGGGAAGAAACTGCAAGAAATTTCGAGTGCGCTGCGGGCACACAACGACGACCAACGTGGTCAGTGATCGCAGCAGCGTCGCTTCTGCGCATCTTTTGAAAAAGTGCTCTGACCCCGAATCTGCGGGAAAATGTGCTCTGACCCCGAATTTGGGCAATTTCCTAAAGCTGCGGATTGACTGCGGTTTTGGGAAATAAAAAAGCAGCCCGGAGGCTGCTTGTCGATGACGGCGCGGTGCGCTTACAGGATGTGGGTGCCGATCCACCACGCGATCGCCGCCATGAACGCCGACGCGGGGATGGTGAAGACCCAGGCCCATACGATGTTGCCGGCCACGCCCCAGCGCACGGCCGACGCCTTCTGCGCCGAGCCGACACCGACGATGGCGCCCGTGATGGTGTGCGTCGTCGACACCGGCACGCCGATCGCACTGGCGAGGAACAGCGTGATGGCGCCGCCCGATTCCGCGCAGAAGCCGCCGACCGGCTTGAGCTTGGTGATCTTCTGGCCCATCGTGCGCACGATGCGCCAGCCGCCGAACAGCGTGCCGAGCGAGATCGCCGTATAGCAGGAGATGATCACCCACAGTGGGGGCGCGGCGTCGCCGGCATTGGAGACGCCGGCCACGATCAGCAGCATCCAGATGATGCCGATGGTCTTCTGCGCGTCGTTGCCGCCGTGGCCCAGGCTGTAGGCCGCGGCCGAGAACAGCTGCAGGCGGCGGAACCACGTGTCGACCTTGCGCGGCGGGGTGCGCACGAAGATCCACGACACGGCCAGCATCACGAGCGAACCGAGGATGAAGCCCAGCAGCGGCGACAGGATGATCCATTGCACGGTCTTGAGCAGGCCGCCGCCGACCAGCGCGCCGGTGCCGCTCTTGGCGACGGCCGCGCCCACCAGGCCGCCGATCAGGGCGTGCGAGGACGAGGACGGGATGCCGTAGTACCACGTGATGATGTTCCAGATGATGGCGCCGACGAGCGCTCCGAACACGACGTAGTGGTCGACGATGTGCGGGTCGACGGTGCCCTTGCCCACCGTCGACGCCACGTGCAGGCCGACGGTGAAGATGGCGACGAAGTTGAACATCGCGGACATCGCGACGGCCGTCTGCGGACGCAGCACGCCCGTCGACACCACCGTCGCGATCGCGTTGGCGGCATCGTGGAAGCCGTTCATGAAGTCGAAGACCAGCGCTAAAAAGACGAGCAGGCCCAGCACATAAATGCTGATATGAAGAGAGTTCATGTTGTTCTTGTTGTTCCGGTCGTTACGCGTTCTCGACGATGATGCCTTCGATGATGTTGGCAACGTCTTCGCAGCGGTCGGTCACGGTCTCGAGGATTTCGTAGATGGCCTTCATCTTGATCAGGTTGCGCACATCCGGCTCGTCGCGGAACAGCTTGGACATGGCGGCACGCATAACGTGGTCGGCGTCCGATTCCAGGCGGTCGATCTCTTCGCAGATGGCGACCATCTTCTGGGCGTTGTCCATGTTGTGCAGCATGCCGACGGCCTGCTGGACCTTTTCGCAGCATGCCAGGCACAGCTCGGCCAGGCGCTTCGCTTCCGGCGTGACGGCGTGCAGGTCGTACAGCGAGATGGTCTGGGCGGCGTCCTCCATCATGTCGAGGATATCGTCCATGCGGGTGATCAGCTTGTGGATGTCGTCACGGTCGAGCGGCGTGATGAACGTCTTGTGCAGCAGGTCCACGCATTGGTACGTGACCTTGTCCGCCTGTTTTTCGATGCTCTCCACGGCGTGCGTGCGGTTTTCCAGGTCGTCGAAGTTGGTCATCAGGCCGACCATCTCTTGTGCACCCTTCACGCACAACGCGGCGTGCTGGTTGAACAGGTCGAAAAATTTGCCCTCCGTGGGCATCAGGCGTCCAAACATAGGTTCTCCGTTGGGTAAATCTCTTGGGACTTCTTTGAAAGTCGCGGCGATGCCGCGATCGTTGACTGCTCCCGGCTTAATCGCCCTGATAAACACTCAGGTTGCCGGTGTAATTGCCGAACTTGGTGTACATGCCCATCCAGGTCACGCGAATGGCGCCGATCGGGCCGTTACGCTGTTTGCCGATAATGATTTCGGCGGTACCTTTGTCGGGTGAGTCCGGGTTGTAAACTTCGTCACGATACAGGAAGATGATCACGTCCGCATCCTGTTCGATAGCGCCCGATTCGCGCAGGTCGGACATCACGGGACGCTTGTTCGGACGTTGTTCCAGCGAGCGGTTCAGCTGGGACAGTGCGATCACCGGGCATCCCAGTTCCTTCGCCAGGCCCTTCAGGCTACGCGAGATCTCCGAGATTTCGGACGCGCGGTTGTCGCCCGGCTTGGAACCCTGCATCAGCTGCAGGTAGTCGACGATGATCAGGCCCAGCTTGCCGCACTGGCGGGCCAGGCGGCGCGCGCGGGCGCGCATCTCGATCGGGTTCAGCGCCGGCGTCTCGTCGATGAAGATCTGCGCATCGTTCATCTTCTGGATCGCGTGCGTTAGGCGCGGCCAGTCCTCGTCCAGCAGCTTGCCGGTACGCAGGCGGTGCTGGTCGAGCTGGCCGATGGAGCCGAGCATACGCATCGCCAGCTGCACGCCGCCCATCTCCATCGAGAAGATCGCGACCGGCAGGCCGGCATCGACGGCCACGCTTTCGCCGATGTTGACGGAGAACGCGGTCTTGCCCATCGACGGACGGCCGGCGACGATGACGAGGTCGCCCGGCTGCAGGCCGGACGTCATCTTGTCGAGATCGGTGAAGCCCGTCGGGACGCCGGTGATCTCGCCCTGGTTGTCGCGGCTGTACAGCTCGTCCACGCGCTCGACCACCTGGGTCAGCAGCGGCTGGACGGGCAGCCAGCCCTGGGCGCCGCGGGCGCCCTGCTCGGCGATCGCGAAGATGCGCGATTCCGCCTCGTCGAGGATCTGCTTGACCTCGGCGCCTTGCGGATTGAATGCCTTGCCGGACACCTCGTCGGCGACGGTGATCAACTGACGCAACACGCCGCGATCGCGGACGATCTCGGCATAACGGCGGATGTTGGCGGCGGATGGCGTGTTCTGCGCCATTGCATTCAGGTACTGGAGGCCGCCGACGTCCTCGGCCTTGCCGAGCTGGACGAGCGCCTCGTACACGGTGATCACGTCGGCAGGCTTGCCGGCATTGATCAGGCGGACCATCTGTTCGAAGATGATCCGGTGGTCGTAGCGGTAAAAATCCTCCGCATGCATGAAGTCGGCAATGCGGTCCCACGCCGCGTTATCGCGCAGCAGGCCGCCAATGACGGACTGTTCTGCTTCGATGGAATGCGGGGGGATGCGGAGCGACTCGATCTGCGGGTCTGCTGAGGTGTTCATGGCCGGCATTATACCCGTTCCCGATCAGGCGCTGAAATCATTGGTGAGTTTCCAAAAACAAAAAAGCCGGGGTGGCCCCGGCTTTTCTCATTCTGACAACAGAATGTATCTTAGGCGGCTTCGCCCACGACAGCGATGGTGATTTCCACCACGACGTCGGTGTGCAGAGCGACCGACACCGGGTGCTCGCCGGTGGTCTTCAGCGGACCGGTCGGCATGCGCACTTGTGCCTTTTCGACGGCGAAACCTTGCTTGGTCAGGGCTTCAGCGATGTCGAAGTTGGTCACGGAACCGAACAGACGGCCGTCGACGCCGGCTTTCTGGGCGATGGTGACGGTCATGCCGTTCAGCTTGTCGCCCTGGCCTTGAGCGGCAGCCAGTTTCTCGGCAGCTGCTTTTTCCAGTTCGGCGCGCTTGACTTCGAATTCAGCCACGGCAGCTTGCGTTGCACGACGGGCCATTTTTTGCGGGATCAGGAAGTTACGGGCGTAACCATCCTTGACCTTGACGACGTCGCCCAGGTTGCCGACGTTGACGACTTTTTCCAGCAGGATAACTTGCATTTTATTCTCCAGTAATCTGACTATGCTTCGATGTCGTAACCGACGATTAAGCGTTGTGCAGGTCGGTGTACGGCAGCAGAGCCAGGTAACGGGCGCGCTTGATGGCGGTGTCCACTTGACGCTGGTAGTGAGCCTTGGTGCCGGTCAGGCGTGCCGGCATGATCTTGCCGTTTTCCTGGACGAAATCCTTCAGGGTGTCGACGTCTTTGTAGTCAACCTGTTCCACGCCTGCAGCGGTGAAGCGGCAGAATTTCTTGCGCTTGAACAGCGGGTTCTGCTGTTTGCGCTTCTCTTTGAGCTTAGCTTTGTTTTTGTCGAACTTTTTACCGAATGCCATTTTGAGGCTCCTGTATCTATCTATAAACGTGCCCGCAAACTTATGCGGCACTGAAATCAATGATGTGAAACACCAAGCTTTTGCTGTGACGGCTTTTCCTGGCCAAGAATCCCGTGAAGCGGTACATCGCACCCAACTCGGCGTTGGCAAATCGTCCCGAAATCTCGCCCGCGGCAACCGCGGAAATCTCGAATTCGACCTGCCTGTCCATCCTCGCCTCCGTCTGCGTCGATCCGTGTTGCAGGATGCCGCCCACGATGGGGATGCCGGCCGGGGTGTAGCGCAGGACGTCGCGCTCCAGGATGCTTGCGACCAGGGACAGCTCGTTCACTTACTACTCGGTGCTCCCGCGAGATTTAGGCTGCGGCGGCCGGAGCGGCGGCCTGCTCGGCGCGGTGGCTCTTGGCTGCGTCTTCGCGCTGAACCGACTTCATCATCGGCGACGGTGCGGTTTCAGCTTTCTTCATCTTCACGGTCAGGTGACGCAGCACGGCATCATTGAATTTGAATGCGGTTTCCAGCTCGACCAGGGTCTCGTTGTCGCACTCGATGTTCAGGCAGATGTAGTGTGCCTTCGGCAGCTTCTGGATCTGGTAAGCCATTTGACGACGGCCCCAATCTTCGACGCGGTGGATGTTGCCGCCGCGCGAGGTGACCGTAGTCTTGTAGCGTTCGATCATCGCCGGGACCTGCTCGCTCTGGTCCGGGTGGACGATAAACACGATTTCATAATGACGCATGAAACACTCCTTAAGGACGTTTAAACAAATGCCCACCTCGGCGTCAAGACGAGTGTGGGAAGGGAAAGCCCAACATTATAACAGCAAAACCGCCAAGTGCTCAATGGGACTGTGCACGTGCGCTGCGTGCCGCACCGCAAAAAGGTTGTGGACATGCGCTGCGTGCCGCACCGCAAATAGTTATGGACGTGCGCTGCGTACCGCAGCGCAAAAAAAACTTGAAATCCCCTTGCGCGTGGCGCAATACTGTACAAAAATACAGTCTGACCCCGTACCAACGAAGACGAACATGCTTAAGCTCACCGCACGGCAAGAACAGATACTCAACCTGATCAAGGAAGCCATCGACAACACCGGCTTCCCGCCGACCCGCGCCGAAATCGCCCAGGAGCTTGGCTTCCGCTCGGCCAATGCCGCCGAGGAGCACCTGCAGGCCCTGGCCCGTAAAGGCGCGATCGAAATTTCCCCGGGTACCTCACGCGGTATCCGCCTCGTCGGCCAGTCCGTCGAATCCAAGGCCGCCGCTGCGGCCGCGGTGCCTGCCTTCGTGCCGCCGATTCCGCCGAACCTGATGTCGCTGCCGCTCGTCGGCCGCGTCGCGGCGGGTTCGCCCATCCTCGCCCAGGAACACGTCGAAGCGACCTATTCGGTCGACCCGGCCATGTTCTCGAGCAAGCCCGACTTCCTGTTGAAGGTCAAGGGCTGGTCGATGCGCGACGCCGGCATCTGCGACGGCGACTTCCTCGCCGTCAAGAAGGTCGACAACGCGAAGAATGGCCAGATCGTCGTCGCCCGCATCGGCGACGAAGTGACGGTCAAGCGCTACCGCAAGACCGGTTCCACGATCGAACTGTTGCCGGAGAATCCGGACTTTTCCGTGATTACCGTCGATCCGCGGACCGACGAGTTCGCACTGGAAGGCCTGGCGGTCGGACTGCTGCGGTCCTGGCACTAACCTCCCACCTGCACACAGGCCCGCGTCATGCGGGCCTCGTCGTTTTATCCTGCGCTCAGCGCGGATAGACGAAACCGGTACGGATATCGGTCGGCAGCAGCCGACTGCCGTCACGCACCATCAGGCGCTGCGGCGGCTCGTCGCCGGCCAGGGCGCGCCAGATGACAGGTAGTCCCTCCCCTTTGCGCAACAGCTCGTCGCTGCGTTCGAATACGTTGGGACAACCCGTGGTCGCGAGCAGGGCCTGCACGATGGTCACTTTCCACGCGTCGACACCGGCAGCGTTGAACTGGCACACCAGGTAACCGCCGGTCCCGCCATAGCTGTGCACCAGCAGCCCCGGCAGGCCGTCTTTTTCGCCGTCGATCACCAGGGTCAGGGCTTGCGGATCGGCGTTGCGCACGGCGACGGCGCGCCGCGCGACCGCGGCCTGCACGCGCCGTTTCATCATGGCGTGATCGACCGGCTCGTCCTCGCGCAGCGTCCAGACGCGGGCCGCGATCTGCGACTTGGCGTTATAGGCTGCGCGCGCCAGAAACTGGCGTGCCGACGACTGCACGATTGCAGTGACGCCGGGTTTGCCGCGCTCCTGGGGCCGTCCCTCGACCTTCTCGATGGCGGACAAATAAATCCATGGATCGCCGGACAGCAGGCTTTTTTCCTTGCCCTGTTTGATGGTAATGATGAGCATATGCAGGCTTCGTTTTCAGGAGCCGCATGATACAGCAAGGCGTTATCGCCCGGGTTATGCGTACGCCTCATGTCGATTAGTTGCAAACAACGGCGATAGAGTTGCAGCTTCGACAAGGCTCCCCTACACTGCCACGCAACCTGACATCAGATCCTTACCATGTTTTCCAGGACTGTTCCGACGCGCTGCCTGGCCGCCATCAGCCTGGACGGCCTGGAACCGCTGGTCACATGGCGCGCCGCATGCGCCGAACGAGCGCCGACGGGTCCGGGCAACGCCACGGCGCTCTGCCAGGGCGAGCGCACGACCGCGAAAGGCGAGCAAGGCGTGTTCTTCCGGGAGAAGTCCAGCCACGGCCTGCCGAACCGCGGCTATTCCACATGCCGCGGCTAGACATCACTTGTCGTTATCCGGCGGCGGCGCGTTCTTGACCATCTCGTTGTGTTCCTTGACATAAGCCTCGGTGCCCGCGCGCCAGGCGTCGAAGTCCGCCACGACCATCCGGCCGGCCACCTTGGTATCTTCCGCCAGCCGATCGCCGACTTCCTTCAGGTGCGCGTTCGCCTTCTCCGTCTCATCCTTCGTCATCAGCTTCGCGATGTCTTCCGGGATGCGTTTCGCCAGCGGCAGGGAGGCGTTCAGCTGCTTCACCCAGCGGTTATGGCACGCTTCCCAGTCCTTCATCTTGCCGCTGTAATAATCGATTTCCTCGTTGACCTTGGACATGACCGGGAAGCGCGGCGCCGGGCAACGGTAATCGTTCGTGCGCAGGTCGGAGCCGTCGTATTTCGCGATCCAGTAGTCGAGGTCGGCACGGCGCGCCTCGCGCTGCTTCATCAACTCGAGCGACGCGATGGCGACGGCATTGCCCTTCGCGGCCGCCTTCTGGAACCATTGCGCGGCCTTGTCCATGGCGACGCCGCCCGCCTCGCCGTAGAAATACATTTCGCCCAGGTGCTGCTGGGCCATCACGTTGCCGGCGTTTGCCAGCTTCGTGTATTTCGCCAGCGCTTCCGGATACGATTTCTTCGCGAACAAAGCGTCCGCTTCGGCAAGCTCGGCGGCAGCGTTGGCGGACGATGCGACGGCGGCCGGCTTCGCGGCAGCACCTTTCGCGGGTGATTTGGCGCCGGGCTCGGCGGCGAACGCGACACCACCGCACAGCAGTGCGGCGCAAAACAGGGCAGTCTTCATGGGGCGTGCAGTCTATGAATCAAGATGGGGAACAGGACGATCATAACCGCAGCGCCCCGCCCGCTCAACCGTTCAATGCGGCGCCGAAATCGGCCAGCAGGTCGGCCGTGTCTTCGATACCCACCGACACGCGGATCAGCGATTCCGCGATGCCCATGCTGGCGCGGCGCTCGGCGCCCATCTCGAAGAAGATCGTGTGCGCGACCGGGATGACGAGCGTGCGCGTGTCGCCCAGGTTCGATGCGGGAATCGCGACCTTCAGGCGGTTCAGGTAATCGAAGCAGTCGATGCCGTCCTTCAGCTCGAAGCTGAACAGCGAGCCGTACGCACGGAACTGTTCGGACGCCAGCTTGTGCTGCGGATGCGATTCCAGGCCGGGATAGTGGACGGCGGCGACGCGATCATCGGCCTCGAGCATGCGTGCCAATGCCAGCGCGTTCGCGCACGTGCGCTCCATGCGCAGCGCGAGCGTTTCGGCGCCGACCGCGATGTGGTGAGCCGCTTCCGGCCCCAGCGATGCGCCGAAGTCGCGCAGCGCTTTCGCGCGCAGCTGGGCCATGCCCTGCGCGGCGGACGGCTGGCGGCGGAAGTTGTCGGCGATATTCGGATAGGCGCTCCAGTCGAACACGCCGGTGTCCGTCAGCGCGCCGCCCAGCGCCATGCCGTGGCCGCCGATCGACTTCGTCAGCGCGTTCACGACGAGGCCCGCGCCGACCGCCTTCGGACGGAACAGGTAGGGCGTCGTCATCGTGTTGTCGACGACGTACAGGATGCCGCGCGCGCGGCACAGCTCACCGATGCGGGCCAGGTCAGCGATCTGCGTGCGCGGGTTGGCGATCGTCTCGACGAACACGAGGCGCGTGTTCGGCTTCAGCGCGGCTTCCACGTTCGCGACGTCGGTCGCATCGACGAACGATACTTCCGTGCCCTGCGCGGCCACCGTGTTCCACAGGCTGTTGGTATTCCCGAACAAGAACGAGGACGACACGACGTGGTCGCCCGCGCGCAGCAGCGCCTGCGCGAGCGCGCCGATGGCGGCCATGCCGGTGCCGAAGCACAGCGACGCGACGCCGTCTTCCATCTTGCTGATCTTGTCTTCCAGCGCGCTGACGGTCGGGTTGCCCTGGCGGCCATAGCGGAAGCCCGGTTCCTTGCCCTGGAAGACGGACGCGAGCTGGCGCGCATCCGTGTAGCCGAACGCGACCGACGTGTGGATCGGCTTGTGCAGCGAGTTGTGTTCGATCGACTTCCTGCGATCGTTGTGCAGGATGGTGGTGGTGAAACCGTAGGATGGCTTGTCGCTCATGGTGGATTTTTACGTTTGGTGGGCACGGGCTGCCCACCCTACGGCATCCCCATGCCCGGTTGAATACGATTTATTCGGCCGCGACGGGCGGGTTCAGGTTCAATTGCGTGCGCACGATGTCTTCCGACGACTTACCGGACGACTTGTGGCGCGCGTGCTCCAGCTGGTCGAGGTAGGCCGGCGTGACGTCGCCCGTGACGTAGACGCCGTCGAAGCACGACGCTTCCACGTTCGTCAGGGCCGGGTTGACGTCGGAGATCGACTTCTTCAGCGCATCGAGGTCCTGGTAGACGAGGCGGTCGGCCGTGATCTCGCGGCACACTTCCTCGACGGTGCGGCCGTGGGCGATCAGTTCGTCGCGCGTCGGCATGTCGATGCCGTACACGTTCGGGTACAGGACCGGCGGCGCGGCGGACGCGAAGAACACCTTGCGGGCGCCCGATTCGCGGGCCATCTGCACGATCTCGCGGCTCGTCGTGCCGCGCACGATGGAGTCGTCGACCAGCAGCACGTTCTTGTCCTTGAATTCGGACGGGATCGCGTTCAGCTTCTGGCGCACCGACTTCTTGCGCATCGCCTGGCCCGGCATGATGAACGTGCGGCCGACGTAGCGGTTCTTGATGAAGCCTTCGCGGTATTCGACGCCCAGCTTCAGCGCGAGCTGGATCGCGGCCGGACGCGACGAATCGGGAATCGGCATCACGACGTCGATCTCTTCGACCGGGATCTCCTTGCGGATCTTCTCGGCCAGGTATTCGCCCATGCGCAGGCGGGTCGCGTACACGGACGCGCCGTCGATCACGGAGTCCGGACGGGCCAGGTAGACGTATTCGAACGCGCACGGGTTCAGCGACGGATTCTCGGCGCACTGGCGCGTGTGCAGCTGGCGCTCGGCGTCGACCCAGACGGCTTCGCCCGGCGCGATGTCGCGCACGAAGCGGAAGCCCAGGCCTTCCAGCGCGACGGATTCGCTGGCGACGAGGTATTCGGGGCCGTTCTCCGTCTCGTTGATGCCGAGGCACAGCGGACGGATGCCGAACGGATCGCGGAACGCGAGCAGGCCGTGGCCGGCGATCTGGGCGATGACGGCGTACGCGCCGCGCACGCGGCGGTGCACGTGCGCGACGGCCTTGAACACGGCGTCCGGATCGAGCGAGTAGCCGTCGGCCGCGGTGGCGATCTCGTGGGCCAGCACGTTCAGCAGGACTTCCGAGTCCGAGTTCGTGTTGACGTGGCGGCGGTCGATGCGGAACAGTTCTTCCTTCAGCTGTTCCTGGTTCGTGAGGTTGCCGTTGTGCGCCAGGGTGATGCCGAACGGGGCATTCACGTAGAACGGCTGCGCTTCCTCTTCGCTGGACGAACCGGCGGTCGGGTAGCGGCAGTGGCCGATGCCGGAATTGCCTTGCAGCGAACGCATGTTACGCGTGCGGAAGACGTCACGCACGAGGCCATTGGCCTTGTACATCGAGAACATGCTGCTGTGATTGGTTGCAATCCCCGCTGCATCCTGACCGCGATGCTGCAACAGCAGCAAAGCATCATATAACAGCTGGTTGACGGGGGCTTGCGAGACGACGCCGACGATGCCACACATGGTGTGCTCCTAAACTTGGACAGCTAGACAAAAGGGTGTTTCAAAACTGCACGTGCTGCGCGAAGGCAGCGGGCAAGAAAGGTTTGACTGTGCGCGCTCCGGTTTCCGCCATGGGCGAGAAAAGCGCGTCCTTCCAGAAAGCCTGTTGGGGGATGGATGTCATCCCGCACAATATGACGCCGGCCAGCACGATCACAATACCCCGGCCCAATCCGAACAGGCCGCCGAGGCCGCGGTCGGCCAGGGACAGTCCGGAGGCCTCGATCAGGGCGCTGATCGCGAGGGCCAGCAGGCCCATCAGCACGCGCACGCCGAGGAACAGTGCGATGAAGGCAACGATCAGCCGCAAGGCTTCGCCCGGAATCACGGATGGTAGCATGGGTGCCAGTTTCGCGCCGAAGGCGTTGGCCACGATGAAGGCCGCCACCCAGCCGACCAGCGACAGGATTTCCTTCACCAGGCCGCGCATGGTGCTGATGACGACCGACGAGATCAGGATGAACAACACCACGTAGTCGAAAATCGTCACGGCTTCAACCGAATCAGACCGGGGTCATGGCGCCGGACAAGCCCAGGCGGCCCAGCTTGGCGCGTACTTTCTCGGCGTCTTCCTTGTTCAGGGGGCCGACACGTACTCGGATCAGTTCGCCGGAAGGGGTGGACGTCTTCTGCGTGTACGACGAGATGCCCGCTTCGCGCAGCTTCGCCTGCACTTCCGCCGCCTTTTCCTGGCTCGACAGCGCGGCCACCTGCAGCACGAAGCGCTGCGACGAGGCCTCGGCCGACTTCTCTTTCTCCGCCGCCTTGCCTTCCAGGATGGCCATGGCGCGCGCCGCGTCGTCCTTCGGCTTCACGGGTTTTTCCTCGGCTTTGGCTTTGGCCTTGTCGCGGGCTTCACGCGCGAGACGCTCCGCCTTCTCGTGCTCGGCCCGCTCGTGCTCGGCCTTCGCGCGTTCGGCCTTTTCCTTCTCGGCGAGGCGCGCTTCGGCCTTTGCATCCTTGTGCTCGGCCGTGGGCGTTTCCTTGTGTTCGGGCTTGTGCTCGACCTTCGGTTCAGGCTTCGGCGCGATCACGGCCGGCGGCTGCGTTGCGACGCTCTCCGGCTTGGCGGCGGCGACGGCAGCCGGGGCCTTCGGGGCGGGCGCGGGCGGCGGTGCGTCGACCACTTCCTCGCCCTTGTCGACACTGTCCGCGGCGGACACGGCTTTATCCGCGGCCGGCACGGGCAGCGGCGCGGCCTTGTCCTTGGCGGGAATCTGGATCGCGATGTCGCCGGCGAGCGGCTTGGGCTCGGAATCGAGCAGCATCGGCAGGCCGACGGCGGCCGCGAGCGCCAGCGCGATGGCGCCGACGAGGCGGCGCCGGGCGCGCTTCTTTTCGGGAAGCATGGGGTCGGCACCGGGACGGCGCGACGCGCCGCCACCGGCATTGCTGGCGCGTTTGGCGCGGGCGCGCTCGCCGATCGCGGCGTCGTCGTCCTTGCTGTAGAAGCGGCCACTGTCCTCGGCGAGGCGGTCCTGCTTGCTTTTACGAGAGAACAAGCCCATGCGGTGTCACGTCAATGAAGAGAGGATTTACGGGCTGCCATCACGCCAGCCACGGTATAGAACGAGCCAAAGACCACTATTCTATCATCCTGTCCGGCCCGGCTTGTTGCATCTGCGAATGCATCGGCCGGATTCGCGAACGTTTTGACCGAGAATTCGTCGTCTTTCGCACCACTCGGCTTCAATGCCTGCAGCTTCTCGGCCAGCACGGCCGGGTCCGCCGACCGGGGCGACGGCAGCGCCGTCACGCACCAGTGGTCGATGTTCGGCGCGAGATGGGCGACGACAGCATCGATGTCCTTGTCCTGCATGATGCCGAACACGGCGTACGTGAACCGGTGGAATCCCATGTTGCCCAGGTTCTGGGCGAGCGTCGCGGCCGCGTGCGGGTTATGCGCGACGTCGAGGACCGTCGTCGGACGGCCCGCCAGCACCTGGAAGCGGCCCGGCAATTCGACCATCGCGAGGCCCGCGCGCGTTTCCTGAGCGCCGACCGGCAGCACGTTGCGCAACGCTTCCAGCGCGGCCAGCGCGGCCGATGCGTTCAGCAGCTGGTTGGCACCGCGCAGCGCCGGATACGCGAGCGAATTGCGGCGCTGCGTGCGGCCGCCGTAGGCCCACTGCTGCTTGTCGCCCTGGTAGTTGAAATCGCGGCCCAGCAGCCACAGGTCGGCACCGATGTCTTCCGCATGCTTGATCAGCGCTTGCGGCGGCTGCGGATCGCTGCAGATCGCGGGCTTCCCGGGACGGAAGATGCCGGCCTTCTCGAAGCCGATCTCTTCGCGCGTGTCGCCCAGATAATCCTTGTGGTCGATGTCGATGCTCGTGACGATGGACACGTCCGCATCGATCACGTTCACGGCATCGAGGCGGCCGCCGAGGCCCACTTCCAGGATCGCCACGTCGACGCCGGACGTCGACAGCAGGTGCATGATCGCGAGCGTCGTGAACTCGAAGTACGTGAGGTCGATGTCGCCGCGGCGCGCTTCGACGTCGTTGAAGGCGGCGATGAGCTTGTCGTCGCTGGCCATTTCGCCGTTGATGCGGGCGCGCTCGTTGAAGTCGAGGAAGTGCGGCTTGATGTACAGGCCGACCTTGTAGCCGCTCTGCAGCAGGATGGCTTCCAGCATGGCGCAGGTCGAGCCCTTGCCGTTGGTGCCCGCGACCATGATCACGGGGCAGGAAAAGGCGAGGCTCATGCGCTCCTTGACGGTGCGCACACGGTCCAGGCCCATGTCGATGTGGGTTTCGGCATGGCGCGACTCGAGCAGCGCCAGCCAGTCGGGCAAGGTAGTCGGCAGGTTAGGCATGGGATGGCTTCCGGAATGCGCGCGGCCGGCTGCTTTGCACAAGCAGCCGGCCGCGCGGTGACAGCGAATCAAGCGATGACGTCGGCCGGCTGGCTTTGCAGCAGGGCGAGCAGCTGCGCGATTTCTTCGCGCATCTTGCGGCGGTCGACGATCATGTCGATGGCACCTTTTTGCAGCAGGAACTCGGAACGCTGGAAGCCTTCCGGCAGTTTTTCGCGCACCGTGTTCTCGATCACGCGCGGGCCGGCAAAACCGATCAGCGCCTTCGGTTCGGCGATGACGACGTCGCCCATGAACGCGAACGAAGCGGACACGCCGCCCGTCGTCGGGTCGGTCAGCACGCTGATGAACGGCAGTTTTTTCTCGGCCAGCTTGGTCAGCATCGAGGTGGTCTTGGCCATCTGCATCAGCGACAGCAAGCCTTCCTGCATGCGCGCGCCGCCGCTGGCGGTAATGCAGATGAACGGCACTTTCTGCTCGAGCGCCACCTGGGCGCCGCGCACGAAGCGCTCGCCGTTCACGGAACCCATCGTGCCGGCCATGAATTCGTAGGCGAAACAGGCGACCACGACCGGCAGGCTCATGATCGAACCGCCCTGCACGACCATCGAATCGGTCTCGCCGGTGGCTTCCATCGCGTCCTTCAGACGGTCAGGATATTTCTTGCTGTCTTTGAACTTGAGGGTATCGACCGGCAGCACGTCCTGGCCGATCTCGTAGCGGCCGCCCTCGTCGAGCAGCGCGTCGAGGCGCTCGCGGGCGCGGATGCGCATGTGGTGGCTGCATTTCGGGCAGACATGCAGGTTCGACTCCAGGTCGGCGCGGTACAGGACCGACTCGCACGACGGGCACTTGACCCACAGGCCTTCGGGCATGGTCTGGCGCTTGGCGGCATCGGAGCGCTGGATCCGGGGGGGCAGCAGCTTTTCCAACCAACTCATGTTCTCTCCTTTGCGGCAATTCTGGAATTGGGCGTAGTGTAGCCGTTCGCATCAGGCTTGTCGAATTCTTGCCGTTAATTACTTGCCTTCTTAATAAAGTTGCGCTAGCAGAAATGAGAACCGGGGCGCTTGGCCCCGGTAATATCGCGCACGATCCCGGCGTCAGCGCACTGCGGCCTCGCCGACCTCCGCCGTCGTGAATTCGAAACCACCGATGCGGGCTGCGACCAGGTTGTAGATCCACGCACCGAACGCAGCGCCGATGAAGGCGCCGATCGCGTAGGCCACCGGCATCATGATCAGCATGGCGATGCTGGCGCCCGCGGGCATGAACGATGACATGAACAACCCGGCCAGTACGACGACGGGGATGGCGGTGACGAGATAGACAACGGCCATGACCTTGGCCGACTGCATGACGGAAACCTGCACGATTTGTTTTTTCATGATGGATGCCGGGTTGAGTGGAAGAAAACTGCACTTCCACTCTATCGCTCCATTTCCACCAAGAAAATCGACCGCATCAAACGACACCGAGGTCAGCCCCCGAATTTGGGCAATAAACACCGGGGCATGCCCGGTTCGTGTCGTGCTGCGGATGAATCAGCGGGCGTCCAGCGCTTCCCGGATCCCGGCGACGAAGGCGCGCACGGCCGCAGGGCCCTGCGCTTTCGGCGTGTTTTCCAGTTCCTGGATGATGCGGCTGCCGATGACGACCGCGTCGGCGACGCTGGCCACCGATTTCGCCGTCTGCGCGTCGCGGATGCCGAAGCCCACGCCGATCGGCAGCTTGACGTGCTCGCGGATCGCGGCCACGCGCTTGGCCACGTCGGCCGTGTCGATGCCGCCGGCACCCGTCACGCCCTTCAGCGACACGTAGTAGCTGAAGCCGCTGCCGTGGCGCGCCACCTGCTTCACGCGTTCCGTGGTCGACGTCGGCGCGAGCAGGAAAATCATGTCGAGGCCGTTGGCCTTCATCTCGGCCGCGAACGCTTCGCATTCCTCCGGCGGGTAGTCGACGACGATGGCGCCGTCGGCACCGGCCGCCTGCGCGCGGCGGACGAATTCGCTCTGGCCCATGCGCTCGATCGGGTTCGCGTAGCCCATCAGCACGACCGGCGTGTGCTGGTTCGTTTTGCGGAACTCGGCGACGTAGCCGAACACGTCGGTCATGCTGACGCCGAAAGTGAGCGCCCGCTCGCAGGCGCGCTGGATGACGGGGCCTTCCGCCATCGGGTCGGAGAACGGGACACCCAGTTCGAGGACGTCGGCACCGCCTTCCACGAGGGCGTGCAGCAGCGGAACGGTCAGTTCCGGGGCCGGGTCGCCGGCGGTAATGAAAGTGACGAGACCGGTCTTGCCCTGTTCCTTGAGGGCGTCGAAAGTTTGTGCGATACGGGACATGCTGTTATTCCTTATTCTGTGGTTGCAAACGATGGATGGGTGCTCAGCCGAAGTTGAGTCCCGCCCGTTGCGCCACGGTGTGCATGTCCTTGTCGCCGCGGCCCGACAGGTTGACGAGGATGATCTGATCCTTGGGCAAGGTCGGCGCCAGCTTGGCGGCGTAGGCGATCGCGTGCGACGATTCCAGCGCGGGGATGATGCCCTCGATGCGGCAGCAGTCGTGGAAGGCGGCCAGCGCCTCGTCGTCCGTGATCGACACGTATTCCGCACGCTGGCTATCCTTCAGCCACGCGTGTTCCGGTCCGACGCCCGGATAATCCAGGCCGGCCGAGACCGAATGCGTCTCGATGATCTGGCCGTGCTCGTCCTGCAGCAGGTAGGTGCGGTTGCCGTGCAGGACGCCGGGGAAGCCGGCCGTCAGCGACGCCGCGTGCTTGCCGGAGTCGAGGCCCTCGCCCGCCGCCTCGACGCCCACGAGCTTCACGCCCGGCTCGTCGATGTACGGATAAAAGATGCCCATCGCGTTCGAGCCGCCGCCGATGCAGGCGACGACGTAGTCCGGCTGGCGGCCCGTCATCTGCGGCATCTGCACGCGGCATTCCTCGCCGATCACGGACTGGAAGTCGCGCACCATCATCGGATACGGGTGCGGACCGGCCACGGTACCGATGATGTAGAACGTGTTCTCGATGTTCGTGACCCAGTCGCGCATCGCTTCGTTCAGCGCGTCCTTCAGGGTCTTGGAACCGGATTCCACCGGCACGACGGTCGCGCCCAGCAGTTTCATGCGGTAGACGTTCTGCGCCTGGCGCTTGACGTCCTCGCTGCCCATGTAGATCACGCATTCGAGGCCGAAGCGGGCGCAGATCGTGGCCGTCGCGACGCCGTGCTGGCCGGCGCCCGTCTCGGCGATGATGCGCGGCTTGCCCATGCGTTTCGCGAGCAGCGCCTGGCCGATCACGTTGTTGATCTTGTGGGCGCCCGTGTGGTTCAGGTCTTCGCGCTTGAAGAAGACCTGCGCGCCGCCGCCCTGTTCCGACCAGCGCTTGGCGTGGTAGACCGGCGACGGACGGCCGACGAAGTGCGCCAGCTCGTAGCGGAATTCTTCGAGGAATTCGGGATCCTGGCTGTAGCGCGCGTATGCGTCGTTCAGCTCGGCCAGCGCGTGGCTGAGCGTCTCGGCGACGAACGAGCCGCCGTACGGGCCGAAGTGGCCGGTGGTGTCCGGCAGTTGATAGTCGGGGGTCTTGAACAGCGCCTGGGCGCCGTTAACTTGATTCGCTTTCATGGTGTTCCTGGCTCAAAAGGGTGGCATCGCCTGCCCGCACCGCGTCGATGAACGCGGCAATCTTGCGGGCATCCTTGATCCCCTTCGCCGCCTCGACACCGCTACTGATGTCGACCGCGAAGGGGCGTACTTGCGCCACCGCGCCAGTCACGTTGTGTACGCTCAAGCCACCACTCAAAACGACCCGAGGCGCGAGCTCTTTTGGAATAAGAGACCAATCGAAAACCTTTCCTGCGCCGCCGTAGGCATCCACGTACGTGTCGAGCAGCAAACCTGAGAACCAGGGAGAAGCGGCGCGGTATTGAGCTTCCGATTCTAGCAAATCGGCGGCCGTCGTGTCAGCGCTTGTTCCCGATTTTACCCGGAATGCCCGCGTGAACGGCCGCTGCACGGCGGCGGCCAGTTGCGCACATGCCTCCGGCGTTTCGTCGCCGTGGAACTGCAGCAGCGACACCGGACCGGCCGCGACGACCGCGCGCACCTCGTCCACGGTCGCGTTGACGAACAGGGCGACGGCGTTCACGTACGGCGGCAGTTCACGGGCCAGCTCCGCGTAACGCTCGTGCGTGACGTAGCGCGGACTCTTGGGATAGAACACGAAGCCGAGGGCGTCGGCGCCGGCATCGACGGCGGCGTGCAGGTCTTGTTCGCGGGTGATGCCGCAGATCTTGATTCGGGTGCGTGGCATATCGAGGGGTTATCGAGGGGTTATCGAGGGGTTATCGAGGGGTCAGAGCCCGGTGTTGCTTTTTAAGGGGCTCTGACCCCGGAGTTGCTGGCCGTTGCTCAGCCAATTATTGGGTTATAACGGGCGCTACCACTCACCACCGGGGTCAGAGCCCTAAAGGAAACACCGGGCTCTGACCCCTCCCCTGCGGCAGCCCCCACTTCGGGTCGTAATCGATTGTAGCAAGGTACAGCCCATCCGGCATGAAGGTGGGCGCCGCGGCGTCGCGCGAGCGCGCGTCCAGCACCTCGGCCATCCAGCCGGGCTCGTTGCGTCCGGTCCCCACGTAGATCAGCGAGCCGACGATGTTGCGCACCATGTGATGCAGGAACGCGGACGCGCGCACCGTGAACACGATGATGTCGCCCATCCGTTCGATCTTCACCTCGTGCATCTGCTTGACCGGCGAATTCGCCTGGCAGCCGGAAGCGCGGAAGCTGGAAAAATCGTGCGTGCCGATCAGGTGGGCGGCCGCTTCGCGCATGCGCTCGACGTCGAGCGGGCGGAACACCCAGCCGGCGCGTCCGGCCAGCAGGGCGGACGGGTTGGCGTGGTTGTACAGCACGTAGTGATAGGTGCGCGAGCGGGCCGAGAAGCGCGCGTGGAAGTCCTGCCCTTCGGCGTCCGGTGCCACGACGTGGGCCCAGCGCACGACGATCGACTCGGGCAGGAACGCATTCGTGCCGCGCACCCATGATTGCGGGGCGCGGTCGAGGTCCGTGTCGAAATGGACGACCTGCTCGATGGCGTGGACGCCGGCGTCCGTGCGGCCGGCGCACGTCGTCGCGAGCCGCGTACAGGCAAATTTCTCGAGCGCGATCTCCAGCTGGTCCTGGACCGTGTCGCGCGATGGTTGTTTCTGATACCCGTTCCAGGCGGTGCCCACGTACTGGACACCCAATGCGATACGTGTCAAATCGTCCTGCCTTACACCAGTGCCGCGCGCATCGAGTTGGCACGTGCCGCCTGCTCGGGATTGCCGCCGCGGATGACTTCTTCGAGCAGCTCGCGCGCCCCTTCCTTGTCGCCGATCTCCTGGTAAGCGATGGCCAGGTCCAGCTTCGTCTCCATCTCCATGTGCGCGGCGGACAGCGCGGCCGGTTCCGCCGGCGCGGCAGGTTCTTCGAACCTCGGCTCGGACAGCGACTGTACTTCCGGCAGCGGCAGCGAACCGTCGGCCGGCAGGTCGAGGTCGAAGCCGCCGACGTCGAACTGTGGCGCGGCCGGTTCCAGCACGATGCGATCCGGCTCGGCGAACGGCGCGTCGGCCGGTGCCGGCGTGGCCGGGATGTCGAACAGGTGTTCGTCCAGCGCGGCCGTCGGGATCGACGCCGCCGAATTTGAAACCGAACCTTCCGCACGCGGCGTTTCGTCCAGGCCGAAGTCCATCGCGTCGAGGTCGAACAGCGGATCGCGTGCCGGCTGTTCCGGTTCCGGCGGCAGGCTGGCCTGCAGCTCCGTCGGCAGGTCGGGCAGGTCGAATTCGCGAGCCAGGTTGGCCATCTCGATGTCGGCGGCGGCAGCGGTGCTTGCAGCCGCGGCTGCGGCCGGCGCCAGCAAATCATCGTCCGTGTGCACTTCCAGTTGCGGCACCGGGTTCGCGGCCGGGGCGGCGAAGTCCATGTCGAACGAGAAGTCGAGCGGATCGTGTTCCGGCTTGTCCGTAGCCACTGCAGGTTCGGCCGGCTTCTCGAACGCACTCATGTCGAAGTCGAGATCGTGCACGCCGCCCAGGTCGGCCGCCGGCTCCACGGTCGCTTGCGACGCGGGCGCCGGCTCGACGGGTTCGAAGGCGAGGCCGCCCAGGTCGAAGTCGAGCACGTGGTCGTCTTCCATCGGCGCGGGTTCGGTCGACGGCGCGTTGGTGACGGGTGCCGGGGCCGGCTGCGCAGTCGCCATCGCGTCGGCGAAATGCTGGCTGAAGTCCAGCGGCTCGCCGGCCAGCGCCGCCGTCGGCGTGGCCTGCGGGTCGGGCGCGCTGAACACGTCGTCCAGCTCCTTCGACAGCAAGGCCTGCTGGCCCAGTTCTTCGGTACTCGGCGCCGGACCGCTTGGTGCGGCGGTGTGCTGGTACAGCGGGTTGAGCGGATCGATGGTGAGGCCCAGCGCGGCGGCCTGCGCCCACTCGTCGCCCTGCCCGCGCGTCATGCTGTAGAGTTCCGCGGCCTGCGTCTCGAACGCGCGCTGGTCCTTGCGCGCGGCATAGATCTCGAGCAGCTTCAGGCGCACCGGATAGCGTTCCGGATGCGTGCGCAGGGCTTCCTTGAGAATTTCCTCGGCCTGGGCGTCGCGGCCGTAGGCGATGTAGACGTCGGCTTCCGCCACCGGATCCACCTCGTTCGTGTCGAGCTGGCTGGCGGACGGCGCGAAGCTGGAATTGAAGACGCTGTTGTTCGTGTCCACGCTCTGGCCGCCCGTCTCCGCGAACATCGAGTGCGCGGGTTCGCTCGGCACGCCCAGGATAGCCGGTTCCGGCACCACCTTGACGACCTTCTTCTTGCGGCGCTGGGCGACGAGCAGCCCGCCGAGCAGCAGCGCGGCCGCGCCGCCGCCGACCAGCGGCAGGTTCTGCATGATGAAGTCCATCAGGCCCGGCTCCGGCGGCGCGCCGGCGGGCTTGGCGGCCGGTTTGATGGTCGGCAACTTTTGCTGTGCGGGCGGTTGTGCGTGCTGTGCCGGCGGCGTCGTGGTGGCAGGCGCGGGCGCGGAAGCGTTCTTTTCCGCCTCGGCGCCGGCCTTGCTCTTGATCGTGGCAATCTTCTCGAGGTCGTTCACGTTGCGTTCGAGCTCGCGCACGCGCGTCTGCGCATCGGCCAGTTCCTTCTCCTTGGCGATGCGGTCCTCGGCGCTCATCGTCGTGCCCTTGCCGGCCGGGGTGTTCGGCGCGGCTTTCGACAGACGGAGCTGGTCCTGCGATTCGTTCGCGGCGGTCGGGCGCTCCTCGACCTTGGCCGTGATCTTGCCGGCCGCGCCCTGCCCCGCCTGCGGAGTCTTGACGGGCTCGGACGCGCCGACCTGGCCCGCCAGCTTGTTGCGGTAGGCGTTGAAGTCGGCCGCGTGGGCGACGACGACGCCGTGTGCCTCGGTCTCGTCCGTACCGCGCACGGCATCGCCCGCCGGCACGGTCAGGATGCGCCCCGATTTCAGGCGGTTCATGTTGTTGCCGATGAAGGCATCCGGATTGGCGCGGTACAGCGCCACGAGCATCATGTCGAGCGACACGTCGACGGGTTTCAGCTGGGTGGCGATGCGACCCAGGCTGTCGCCCGGCTTGACGCGGTAGCGCGACGGCGCTGCCGTCTCCGCCGCCGGTTTGGGCGCTTCCCCGGTCTCGGCACGTGCGGGCCGGCGCGGACGCTCGGCCGCCGGCGTGGCCGGCGACGCGGCGGGTGCCGCTTCCGTGCGCGGCCGCGCGGATTCGCTCGCCGCGACCTGCGCCGACTGCGTCGCGCGCAGCTCGGCCGGATCGAGCAGGAACGTGTATTCGCGTACGAGGCGGCCGTTATTCCACGACAGTTCCAGCAGCATGTCGACGAACGGCTCGTTCAGCGGCTGCGTGGAGCTGACGCGGATGAACTGGCGGCCGCCGCGCTGCTCGACGTTGAAGCGCAGCGACAGCAGCGCCGGATTGAAATCGATGTTGGCCGCCTTGAACGCTTCCGGCGACGCCAGCTTCGCGGTGAGGCCGGACGCCTCGTCGCCGGACACCGCCGTCAGTTCGATTTCGGCGCGCAAGGGCTGGCCGAGTGCGGACAACACCGTGAGCTTGCCGAGGCCGGCCGCGTGGGCCGCCGACGTCAGGACCAGCGCACTTGCGACCGCCGCAGTGAGCTTTTTCAGTGCGGACGACTTCATCGGGAGGCGGGGAGTGACATGCATAGGTTCGAGAGCGACGTGGCCGGAGGTCTCAGGAACATATCATCATGCACTGTGGCATGCAAGTTCCGCAGGGAGAAACATTCAAGGAGTCTGAGGTATGTAGACGGTGTATTCAGACTTATGATGTTTTTTGGATGATCCGGTGTCAATTCAATACGAAACCCAACCCCGTCGTTCCCGCGAAAGCGGGAACCCATACTGAGCTCCAGAAATCGAATAGCTAGCCGACTTCGGACACTCAGCATGGATTCCCGCGTGCGCGGGAATGACGCAGGATCGGCATAGGGGCGGCCAGTTGTCTGGCCGGTCCCCTGCCACACCACCCGGCGTGCGGGTCCGCACCGGGCGGTTCGAGTAGTTGAGGTTAGGTGAGGCGTGGCATGCCAAGACGGTCGAAGTAGGCAATCGTTAGCGCATTGTTCAAGGCAAACTTGCTGTTATGCCACCAGCGACGGCTGTTTCTTGCCACCAGCAGTGCAACGTTCGGTTTTGCCCCTAGCTTCAGCAGTTCACGGTAGATCGTCGTCCCTCGCTTCCAGTGCTTGAGGTGAAGTGCTCGCATCCGGTGCCGCATCCATTCATCCAGCCTGTTTAGGACCTTTGGGGTTTGCGCCAGACCGAAGTAGCCTTTCCATCCCAGCACATAAGAGCGCAGGCTTTCAATCACCTGCATGATGCTGCGTCCGCCGGACCGGCGGGTGAGTTCTCTGATCTTTTGCCGAAACGCCTCCTGCGCCTTCTTCGACACCGCACGTTTTACCTCGCCTTTTCCGGTCATATAAAGCTCGTAGCCGAGAAATTTGCGGCCAAACGCCTGGCTTACCGCACTTTTCGATTCGTTGATCTTCAAGTGCAGCTTGTCATATTGACGCTTGAGCAGAGCCATCACCCGCTCGCCTGCCTTCTGGCTGCGCACGTACACGTTGCAGTCATCGGCATAGCGGGCGAAGCGGTGTCCCCGTCGCTCCAGCTCACGATCCACCTCGTCGAGAAGCACATTGGCCAGTAGCGGAGAAAGCGGACCGCCTTGCGGCGTCCCTTCTCCCCGCTCGAGCACCACGCCGCCATTCATGATGCCCGCGTTCAGGTAGGCGCGCACTAGCCGGATGATTCCGGCGTCCTTCACGCGTTTCCCTAGACGGTCGATCAGAATGTCGTGGTTGACTCGATCGAAGAACTTCGACAGATCGACGTCGACCACGGTGCGGTAGCCCTGCTGCACGTACCACTGTGCTGCAAGCACGGCATCTCGCGCACGACGGCCGGGCCGGAACCCGTGGCTGTGTTCACTAAAAGTGGGATCGATCAGGGGTTGCAGCACCTGCAACAGCGCCTGCTGAATCAAACGGTCGGTCACGGTGGGTATCCCCAGTTCACGCTCGCTCCCGTCCGGCTTCGGTATGCCGACGCGCCGTACCGGCATGGGCCGGTACGTGCCTTCCATCAGTTGCTGCCTGATGGTGGGCCAAGCGTGCTTCAGGCGTTGTCCGGTTTGGGCAATGTCCAGACCGTCGGCGCCTGCGGCTCCCTTGTTCGCCTTCACGCGTTTCCACGCGCGTTGCATGTTCTCCCTCGCGAGCGCTTGCGTGAGCAAGTCTCGCCCTGTGCCTTCCAGTCCCTGTCGCGGGAGCCGTGTTTCATCGCTGGACGCTTGGGACGGGGCTTCACCCCGCCTTGCCGCGACCCGCCCCGCTTTTGCGGGCATCTGATGCCGTACACAGTTCATCGACACGTTGTTGGACACTCCTACTCGTTCGGCCCTTCGCTGAAAAAAAAAAACTCAGCTACTACGGCCTCTGCTGACTTCTCGCTCCGATTTTTTTTTTCGTCGCCCTTTCAGGCGTGAGGCGAGATCTCCCCAGGTAAGAACGCACTCCTTCCCTGCACAACCGCCGGATCTACGCCGCTTCGCCTTGACCACAAGAGCTTCGCGGTTTTTGGCCCGCTCGCCCTGCTCGGCAGCGCCTTGTATCCGATTCTTGTTCATCGGCTCGCAGTTTCGCTCCACGCTTCCTCCCCACAGTCGGTCGCCCTCGTGCAGTTGCGCTTCGCTTCGCTCGCTGTGGTCAGCTCGCGGCGGGACTTCCACCCACAAGAGTGCGCCCATGCTGGGCGCACCAAAAAAAGGGCGGCCCGCGAGCCGCCCTCCTCGATCGCCCGCAGGCGCCAGCTTACATCACTTGTCCAGCACGATGCGCAGCATGCGGCGCAACGGCTCGGCGGCGCCCCACAGCAGCTGGTCGCCGACGGTGAACGCGGAGATGTATTCCGGGCCCATCGACATCTTGCGCACGCGGCCGACCGGGATCGTCAGGCTGCCCGTGACGGCGGCCGGGGTCAGGTCGCGCACCGACGCTTCGCGCGTGTTCGGCACGAACTTCACCCACTGGTTGTCGTTCGCGATGATGTCGTTGATCTCGTCCAGCGGCACGTCCTTCTTCAGCTTGATGGTCAGCGCCTGCGAGTGGCAGCGCATCGCGCCGATGCGGACGCACAGGCCATCGACCGGAATCACGTTGGAGCCGTTGTGGCGACCCAGGATCTTGTTGGTCTCGGCGCCGCCCTTCCACTCTTCCTTCGACTGGCCGTTGCCCAGGTCCTTGTCGATCCAGGGGATCAGGTTGCCGGCCAGCGGCACGCCGAACTGCTTCGTTTCTTCGGCCGACAGGCCGTGCTGGGTGGCCAGCACGCCGCGGTCGATTTCCAGGATCGCCGAAGCCGGGTCGTCCAGCAGGTTCTTGACGGCCGAGTTGATGGTGCCGAACTGGGTCAGCAGCTCGCGCATGTGCTGCGCGCCGCCGCCCGATGCGGCCTGGTACGTCATCGACGTCATCCAGTCGACCAGGTCGTTCTTGAACAGGCCGCCGAGACCCATCAGCATGCACGACACGGTGCAGTTACCGCCGATGAAGTTCTTCACGCCGTTCACCATCGCGTCCTTGATGACGTTCAGGTTGACCGGATCCAGCACGATGACGGCGTCGTCGCTCATGCGCAGCGTGGACGCGGCGTCGATCCAGTAGCCGTTCCAGCCGCTAGCGCGCAGTTTCGGGAACACTTCGGTCGTGTAGTCGCCGCCCTGGCACGAGATGATGATCTCGCATTTCGACAGTTCGGCAATGTCGGTTGCGCTTTTCAGCTTGGTTTCGTTCTTCGCCATCTTCGGCGCATCGCCACCCGGATTCGAGGTGGTGAAGAACACCGGCTCGATGTGGGCGAAATCGCCCTCGTCCTGCATGCGCTGCATGAGGACCGAACCGACCATGCCGCGCCAACCAACCAGACCTACTAGTTTCATTTTGATCCCTCTTTTAAAAATGTTCCGCCCATGCCGGGCGTATTCCTGGTCAACCCAATGCGTTGACGACCGCGTCGCCCATCTGTTCCGTACCGACGCGCGTCGTGCCTTCCTCGTGGATGTCCGGCGTGCGCAGGCCCTGGGCCAGCACCTTCTTGACGGCGTTCTCGATGCGGTCGGCCTGTTCGGCCTTGCCCAGCGAGAAGCGCAGCATCATCGCGGCGGACAGGATCGTCGCCAGCGGATTCGCGACGCCCTTGCCCGCGATGTCCGGCGCCGAACCGTGCGACGGCTCGTACAGACCTTTATTGTTCGCATCCAGCGACGCCGACGGCAGCATGCCGATCGAGCCGGTCAGCATCGCGGCCGCATCGGACAGGATGTCGCCGAACATGTTGCCGGTGACGATCACGTCGAACTTCTTCGGCGCGCGCACGAGCTGCATCGCGGCGTTATCGACGTACATGTGTTCGAGCTCGACGTCCTGGTATTCCTTGTGCACGTCGGTGACGATGTCGCGCCAGAACTGGAACGTCTCCAGCACGTTGGCCTTGTCGACGCTCGTCACGCGGCGGTCGCGCTTGCGCGCGGCCTGGAACGCGACGTGGGCGATGCGGCGGATCTCGCCTTCCGCATAGCGCATCGTGTCGAAACCTTCGCGCTGGCCCGCGAACGGACCGTCCGGGCATTCGCGCACGCCGCGCGGCTTGCCGAAATAGATGTCGCCCGTCAGTTCGCGAATGATCAGGATGTCCAGGCCCGACACGACTTCCGGCTTCAGCGTGGAAGCGCCGGCCAGTTCCGGATACAGGATCGCGGGACGCAGGTTGGCGAACAGGCCCAGCTCCTTGCGCAGGCCGAGGATGGCCTGTTCCGGACGCAGCGCGCGCTCCAGCGAGTCGTACTTGTAGTCGCCGACGGCGCCGAACAGCACGGCGTCCGCGGCCTTCGCCAGCGCCAGCGTGCCTTGCGGCAGCGGGTGGCCGTGCGCGGCATAGCCGGCGCCGCCGACGTCCGCGCTTTCCAGTTCAAAGGACTCGCCCAGCGCGTTCAGCACCTTGACGGCTTGCGTGGTGATTTCGGGACCGATGCCGTCGCCCGGCAGGATGGCAATCTTCATGTTCTTGTTCTCGTTCAGATGGTGTTGGCGAGCCACGGCTGCGCGCGCAAGTGGCGCTCTTCGTAGGCGCGGATGTCGTCGGCGTGGCGCAGCGTGAGGCCGATGTCGTCCAGGCCGTTCAGCAGGCAGTACTTGCGGAAGTCGTCGATGGCGAATTCGAACGCGAGGTGGCCGTCCGGCGTGCCCACGGTCTGCTTCTCGAGGTCGATGACCAGCTTGTAGCCCGGGAACGCCTTGACTTCATTGATCAACTGGTCGACTTGCGCCTCGGTGAGGACGATCGGCAGCATGCCGCCCTTGAAGCAGTTGTTGAAGAAGATGTCGGCGAAGCTCGGCGCGATGACGGCGCGGAAGCCATACTGCTGCAGGGCCCACGGCGCGTGCTCGCGCGACGAGCCGCAGCCGAAGTTCTTGCGGGTCAGGAGGATCGACGCGCCGGCGTAGCGCGGCTGGTTCAGCACGAAGTCCGGATTGACCGGGCGCTTGCTGTTGTCCATGCCCGGTTCGCCGTGGTCGAGATAGCGCCACTCGTCGAACAGGTTGGGGCCGAAGCCGGTGCGGCGGATCGACTTGAGGAACTGCTTCGGAATGATGGCGTCGGTGTCGACGTTGGCCCGGTCCAGCGGGACCACCAGTCCTTCGTGTACGGTGAATTTATCCATGATTATTTACCGCCGGCGCCCGTGATCACCTGGCCGACTTTCTGCACGTCTTTGCCGACGCCGGAGATGGTGTTGCAGCCGGCTGCGGCGATTGCGATGAGGGCGAGAGCAACGATCTTTTTCATATCAGTTATAGTCAGTCGGGGTCAGAGCACACCCGTGAAAACCGTGCTCTGACCCCGAATTATCAGATTTTACGAACGTCCACAAAGTGGCCCGCGATACCAGCCGCCGCGGCCATCGCCGGCGACACCAGGTGCGTGCGGCCACCCTGGCCCTGGCGGCCTTCGAAGTTGCGGTTCGACGTCGATGCGCAGCGCTCGCCCGGTTCCAGGCGGTCGGCGTTCATCGCGAGGCACATCGAGCAGCCCGGCTCGCGCCATTCGAAGCCCGCAGCCTTGAAGATCTGGTCGAGACCTTCGCGTTCCGCCTGTTCCTTCACGAGGCCGGAGCCCGGCACCACCATCGCCAGCTTGACGTTCGACGCGCGCTGGCGGCCGCGCACGATGGCCGCGGCGGCGCGCAGGTCTTCGATGCGCGAGTTGGTGCAGGAACCGATGAACACCTTGTCGATGCGGATGTCTTCCATCGCGGTGTTCGGCTTCAGGTCCATGTACACCAGGGCTTTTTCCATCGCGTCGCGCTTGACGGGGTCTTTTTCCTTGTCCGGATCGGGCACGCGGCCGTCGATCGTCGTGACCTGCTCGGGCGACGTGCCCCAGGTCACCTGCGGACGGATCTCGGCGGCGTTCAGTTGCACGACGAGGTCGAACTTCGCGCCCGGATCCGAGTGCAGCGTGCGCCAGTACGCGACGGCCTGTTCCCACTGCGGACCCACCGGTGCGAACGGGCGGCCCTTGACGTACTCGATGGTCGTGTCGTCGACGGCGACCATGCCGGCGCGCGCGCCCGCTTCGATCGCCATGTTGCAGACGGTCATACGGCCTTCCATCGACAGCGAGCGGATCGTCGAGCCGCCGAATTCGATGGCATAGCCCGTGCCGCCGGCGGTGCCGATCTTGCCGATCACCGCGAGCACGATGTCCTTGGCGGTCACGCCGGCCGGCAGGTCGCCGTCGACCTGCACCAGCATCGCTTTCGATTTCTTCGCAAGCAGCGTCTGCGTGGCCATCACGTGCTCCACTTCCGACGTGCCGATGCCGTGGGCCAGCGCGCCGAATGCGCCGTGCGTCGACGTGTGCGAGTCGCCGCACACGACGGTCATGCCCGGCAACGTGGCGCCCTGCTCCGGACCGATCACGTGCACGATGCCCTGGCGCTTGTCGTTCATGTTGAAGTACGTGACGCCGAAGGACTTGGTGTTATTGTCCAGCGTCTCGACCTGCAGGCGCGAGGTCGGGTCGGCGATGCCGTGCGAGCGGTCGGTGGTCGGCACGTTGTGGTCGGCTACGGCAAGATTGGCCGAAGTGCGCCATAGCGGGCGGCCGGCTTCGCGCAGGCCTTCGAACGCCTGCGGGCTGGTGACTTCGTGGACCAGGTGACGGTCGATATACAGCACGGTGGTGCCATCCGCATCGGCACGCACGACATGCGAATCCCAAAGTTTGTCGTAGAGCGTTTTTAACATAATGAGTTGCGAAGTCCAGAGAAACGACCGCTACATGCGGGCATGGTCTTTGATTATGCCATATTTGTGCAATGCGGAAGCAATGCCCTTCGAGCACGATTATTCCAATGAACTCATCCGTATAAAAATTTTGTTCGGACCCATTTGCAGACGCACAAATAAAAAAAGCCCGCGCATTTCCTGCGCAGGCTTTTCGTAGCTTTGTGGCAAAAATGCTGCAACCCGCTTTTTACGCGGCCAACCTCACGGTGGTGCGGCAACCGTCCATCAGGAACGACAGGCCGACGACCAGCACGAGCGAGCCTTCCGCCGAACGTGCCGTGCCCGTGATGCCTTCGACGTTCAGGGCCGTCATCGGCTTGATCACCAGGTCGGCCGTGCCGTCGACGGCTTCCACCGCGATGATGTACGGCTGCGGGGCGTTGATGACGATGCCCACGCGCTCGACGCATTCCTCGTAGCCGAGCGACAGCGCCAGCGAACGCACCGGCAGCGGGCGGCCCTGGTCCTTCAGCACCGGGGCGCCGCCGACCTGCATGAAGGTCTCCGGCAGTTCGACGACGCGCTCGACCACCGCCATCGGCAGGGCCAGCTGCGCCCCCGACGTCGACACGAGCATGGTCGGCACGATCGACAGTTCGATCGGCAGGCGGATCGAGAACTTCGTACCGGTCCCCAGGTTGGAGTCGATGCGGATCGCGCCGCGGTTCTTCTCGACGGCCGTCTTGACCACGTCCATGCCCACGCCGCGGCCCGAGACCGACGACGCCACTTCCTTGGTGGAGAAGCCCGGCAGGAACACGAGCTGGTACGCCTCGTCGTCGCTCGTCGCCTGGTTCTCGGAAATGAGCCCCTTCTCCATTGCCTTCTTGCGCAGCTTGGCCGGGTCCATGCCGCGGCCATCGTCCTGCAGCACGATCATGACGCTGTTCGCTTCCTGCCACGCCTTCAGCAGGATGTAGGCCTTCGCCGGCTTGCCGTTGGCGACGCGGTCTTCGGGCGACTCGACGCCGTGGTCCAGCGCGTTGCGCAGCATGTGCACGAGCGGATCGTACAGGCTGTCCACGACGACGCGGTCGACTTCCGTCTCGGCGCCTTCGATGGTCAGCTCGACGTCCTTGCCCAGGTCCTTCGCCAGCTCGCGCACGAGGCGCGGGAATTTCTGGAACAAACGGCCCACCGGCTGCATGCGGGTCGCCAGCGTGGCGCGCTGCAGTTCGGCCGAGTAGCGCGACGCGCGCTCCAGCGTTTCCGTCAGCGTGGCCATCAAGGTGGCGGCCTGGCCCTCGAACTTGAACTGCGACAGGCGCTCCAGCAGCACGGCCGCCTGGTTCGCGGCCTGCACGGATTCGCCGGCCACTTCCAGCAGCGCGTCCAGCTTGACCGCGTCGATACGGATGCTCTCGTCCTTCGCGGGACCGGTGCTGGCCGGCTTGTTGTCGTTGCGGCGCTCGACGCCGTCCCAGCCCGGCTTGCCGGATGCGGCGGGCGCGGCGGCTTCCGCCGGCGCGGCCGCTACTTGCGCGGCGACGGGTGCGGCGACAGCGTCGACGACTGCGGCCGGCGCGGCGGCCGGCGCCTCGACCGGGGTGTACGTGCCCGGCGGGACGACCGCCAGGTACATCGCTTCCCAATCGAGACCGTCGGCGCCCGGCGCGGCCGGTGCCGGTGCCGGTGCGGCCGCGACCGGCGCCGGGGCAGCCTTCACGGGCGCAGGCGTGGGTGCGGCCTTCGGCGCGGGCGCGGCGTCGTTGCCGGCGATGGCGTCCTTGAGCATGCGCTCGAGATCGGCGGGCATCTGCGGCAGCTGGTCCGGCGTGGCGCCGTTGTTCAGGTCATTGAGCTGGTCGGCGACGAAGCCCGACGCCTGCAGCGACGCTTCGATCGCGCCCGGCGTGACGGGAGCGGCGCCGGTGCGCAGCGCGTCGAACAGGTTTTCCGTCAGGTGGCAGGCGGCGACGAGCGCCGGCAGCCCCATGAAACCCGCGCCACCCTTGATCGTGTGGAACGAGCGGAAGACCGCGTTCAGCGTTTCCTTGTTGTCGGGATCGCGTTCGAGGTGCAGCAGATGCTCTTCGACATTCGCTGCAAGATCCATCGCCTCGACGACGAAATCCTTGAGCATTTCATCCATTAGAATCCCAGATCGGCAAGAAGGTCATCGACACTGTCCTGGTCGAGCGCCGCGGACGGCACCGACGGACCCGACATCAGTTGCTGCGGCGGCTGCGGCTGTTCCTGTGCGGCCTGTTTCTGCGCCAGTTTTTCCTTCACGTCGGGCGGAGCGCTGTCCTTCAGCAGCTGGGTCAGCTCGTTCTCGACCGTCTTCGTAATCACGACCACTTTCTTGATCAGCTGGCCGGTGATGTCCTGGAAGTCCTGGGCCATCATGATCTCGAGCAGGCGCGCTTTCTCGGCTTCGGTCGCTTCCGACACGAGCTGGGCGAACTGCTTCGAATCGCCGGCCAGGGCCTTGAACTGTTCGATCGAGAGCTTGCCGGCGAACAGGTCGTCCCAGCGGTTCTCCATGTCCTTGGCCTGCTTGGACAGCAGGTCCTGGGCCGGCATGCCGTCGTCCAGGGTGTTCAGCACCTTGTTGGCGGCCTGTTCGGTCAGGGTGGCGACGTATTCCAGGCGGTCCTGGGCGTCCACGATCTGGGACGACGCCTCGGTCAGGGCCTTGTCGTAGCCCAGCTCGCGCAGCGAATCGTGCAGCAGGCGCACGATGCCGCCGAGGCGCTCGTACATCCCCTTGTGTTCTTCCTCGCCGCCCTCGGCCGGAGCGGCAGCGGCCGGAGCGGCCGGAGCAGGCACGACAGCCGGGGCCGGCGCGCTGGTGGCCGCGACCTGGTCGAACAGGGCCTCCAGGTCGTCGGTATCGCCACTGTCCCCGCCGGCGGCGGGTTCGGGCGCGGGCGCCGGCGTCGGAGCGGCAGCGGGTGCGCTGGCACGCTGCGCTGCCACTTCCTCGAATAATGCGTCGAAATCGTCAGCGGCGTCGGTCATAGTCCCTGCTTCTCCATAATTTAAATGTCGCGATGCGATGATCTGTGCTGTGTGCGGTACGGCTGCCGTCATTACTGACGGTACAAATTTCCGACGAGTGTATCAGCGTGGTTGCCGTAGGTAAATCTTCTGAAATGCCGGCGTTGCCGATTGGTGAGTAATCTTGGCCTGTCGACAATCTTTTACAGCATTTTCTGAATATTTTCACAAAGCAAGTGTTGTATTTTTTTATCGCGGAGGCATTTGTGACATCCGGTATTCGGGCGCCGAATGCCGAGCACATCCCTGAGCAAGATCAAGCATTTACATTCCGCCAAGAGGGGAAACGCGAACTACAATGAGAAGGTAGCGTGACGTGAGGGAGGACTCACCATGTACCAGAAAATTCTGATCACCACCGACGGCTCCTCGGTGTCGCAGCACACCGCCTGTGCCGGCGTCAAGTTCGCACGACAGATGGGGGCCGAAGTGCTCGCCCTGTTCGTCGCGCCCGAGTACCAGTACCCCGTGTATGTCGAGATCGTGCCGCCCGCCTACCCCAGCGAGGAGGAGTACGTCCAGCAGATGAAGCGCCTCGGCGAGGAGTACATGGGCTCCATCATGCGCGCTGCGGAAGGTTGCGGCCTGAAGCACGCCTGCATGACGGCGTTTTCCGACGCGGCGGCGCTGAAGATCGTGGACGTTGCGGAACAGCAACACTGCGACCTGGTCTTCATGGGGTCGCACGGCCGCAGCGGCTGGGGACAGTTGCTGCTAGGTAGCGTGACCAACAAGGTGCTGTCCCATACGACCAAGCCCGTGCTGGTGCACCGCCTGATCCGGGAGCCCGGCACCTGACGCGCCTGCCGAAGTAACCGCGGCTCCACGGCGCGGCATCGGACAGCAGGCGTTGTCCGAAAAAAAGGCAACGTCAGTGTTGCTTCTGTGATATCTTTTTACCTTCATTTTACAATTGATCCCCAAGGGACATCCTATGATTCGCATTGTCATCGCCGACGACCACACGATCATGCGCGAGGGCCTCAAGCGTATCCTCGACGGGGCGCTCGACATCGAGATCGTCGGCGAAGCCATCAACGGCTTCGAAGTGCTGTCGCTGGTACGCCAGGGCGGCTTCGACCTGCTGCTGCTGGACCTGTCCATGCCGGGCCGCAGCGGCGTCGACCTGATCCGCCAGGTGCGCAGTGAAGCGCCCAAGCTCGCCATCCTGATCCTGACGATGCACGAGGAAGAGCAGTACGCCGTGCGCGCCATTCGGGCAGGCGCCCAGGGCTATCTCACCAAGGAAAGTGCCGGCACGCAGCTCGTCGGGGCGATCCGCAAGGTGGCATCCGGCCGCCCGTACATCAGCACGGAAGTGGCCGAGCAGCTGGCGCTGAACATCATGGCGCCGAACGAACAGCTGCTGCACAAGCAGCTCTCGGATCGCGAATTCGAGGTATTCTCGCTCCTCGTGGGCGGCAAATCGATCACGGAGATCGCCAACAACCTGCACTTGTCCGTCAAGACGGTGAGTACCCACAAGACCCGCATCATGCAGAAAATGGGCATGACCTCGCTGTCCGAAATGGTCCAGTACGCGGTGGCGCATCGTCTGCTTGCGCCGATGAAAGCCTGAACGGCTCCGCACGAAACAGATTTGACATTCTGGCGACACTTTTCGTGCCCTGCCCCGGCGCTTTCCGGCCACGCAGGGCCTGCCGTCCGCTCGCGTAATCCTACACGCGCCCCACTCTTGATTCCCCCTCCATCCGCAGCTTGGCAGTAAGAAAATTCCTACAAGCTGACGCTCCCTCCTACTACACATTCAGCCGTTGCTGATATTAATGCCGGACTCGTGTTGGCATACTGACTTCAGCGTTTCGACTTGCCTGCGGTCCATATCCGTATCCAGTCAGCTCTGTGGCTCCGATACCGCACTGGCACCACCGGACCGCAGCTTGGTTCTTTGAAATCCTAAACCTGGAGATGAGTATGCAGTCCCAGCTAACTTCAGAACAACGTAACGCCTCCCCGTCGACCCTGCACTCGTCACAGATGGAAGCCGGACGCCAACGCCAGGGCCGTCTCTGGTCGAACCTGAAAGAGGTCTGCGACCTGCTCCACATCCCGGCCGCCGTCTCGATGAACACCGAGGAATTGCTGTTCCAGCACGTACAGTTCAAGACCGGACAGCGCGTGCACACGATCGGCCAGGCATTCGACACCCTGTACATCGTCAACTCCGGTTTCCTGAAAACCGTGCTGATCGACGAATTCGGCAACGAACAGGTACTCAGCTTCCCGATGAAGGGCGACATGCTCGGCGTCGACGGCATCCACACACGCCATTACGCGTCGGAAGCCGTCGCCCTGTCCGACTGCGACCTGATCCTTGTGCCGTTCAAGAAACTCACCGCGCTCGGCCGCGTGCATGCCGAGCTCGAGAACCTGATGTACGGCGTGATGAGCCGCGAACTGGTGCGCGAACAGGCCATGATCGGCATGCTCGGCGCCCTGTCGGCCGAAGCGCGCGTGGCCCGTTTCCTGATCTCGCTGGCGGAACGTTTCGCCGCGATGGGGTATTCGAGCAAACTGTTCAACCTGCGCATGACGCGCCATGAGATCGGCAGCTATCTCGGCCTGACACTCGAGACGGTCAGCCGCACCTTGTCCGCCTTTAACGAAATCGGCCTGATCACCGTCGACCAGCGCACCATCGGCATCAAGGATCCGGACGCCCTCAAGACGCTGCGCCGCCTGCCGCCGTCGCGCTCGCGCGCCAAGCAGAACGCCAAGCACAAGGCCGAAGCGGACAGCGCAGGCGACGGCCAGGTCCTGGCCACCGTCTGAACCGTTTCCCGCGTCAAATGAGAACAGCCGGTTCCTCGCGGAAGCCGGCTTTCTGTTTTCTGATACGGACGGATCAGTCGCGCATTAGTCACGAATCAGCACGCCATCGCTGACCTTCACGCGGTCGCCCACCCGGAAGCCCGGATTGTTTTCGTACGGGATCGTCTGCGTGGCACCGTTGGCGTAGCGCACGACGACTTCGAAGCGCTGCCGCGCGTTGGCATTGCGTTCGATCTCGCGGCCCGCGATCGCGCCGCCGACGGCGCCCGCGACGGTGGCCGCCGTGCGTCCGCTGCCGCTGCCGACCTGGTTGCCGAGCAGGCCGCCCACCACGGCACCGGCACCGGTGCCCAGGTAGCTGCCGTCCCCGCTGACCTGCACGACGTTGACGGCTTCCACCGTCGCGCAATTCGTGCAGTAACGCGCCACGCGCGGCTGGTTATTCGGATTGAGGCCCTGGCCGTTGCCGCCCGCCATCAGCGGTTGTCCCAGCGTGGCCGTCGAATAACGGCCATTGGCGCGGATCGTGGCGGTGACGGCCGCATCCGGTGCGATACGGTCGTCGCGGCGGATCGTGTACAGGCCGCTGTACTCGCCCGGCCGCACTTCCGGCAGGAAGAAGATGCCGCGCGAACCGGCGATCTGCACCTCGACCTTGGCACCCGGCGTGCCGCGCACGGTGAATTTCAATTCGTTGCCCGGACCGAGATCGTCGCTGCCGCGCACGTCGAAGCGCTCCACATGCGGCATGTTGGACGCCGTGCGGTCGCCGCGGTCGTCACGGCCCGGTCCGCGCACGATCGATTCGGCCAGCAGGCGCGTCGTGACCATGTCGTTTACGCGCAGGTTCGCGGTGACGGCGCTGCCGGGGTTGATGCGGTCGTGCGTGCCGATCGTGTACGTGCCCTGGTAGGTACCCGGCGACGTTTCCTGCAGGGTCAGGTTGCGCGTGGCGCCATCGATGCGCAGGGTGGCATAGCCGCCCGGCGTGCCGTACAGGTCGAAGTTCAGTTCGGTGCCCGGTTCCAGGCGCCGCACTTCGTCCACGTTGAAACCATCGATGCGGGGTGCCAGCCGGGCCGCGCGCGGGTGATCCTGCGCTTGCACGGGCGTCGTCACGGTCATCGAGAGCAGAGGCAGCGCGGCTACGACGGCCGCGGCCAATGTCTGTCGGGTTGTTGCCATGGGGTCCTCCGACTTCGTCTTGTTGTCGATAAGACCAGCTTACGCCGCGCACTGGACGGGCTCGGTGCGATAGCGAACCTATCTCGGTGGAGAGACGGAAGCTGATGGCGATGCATGGCGAGCGCGGGCAAGGCGCGAGGAGGCCGCATGGTCAATCCATGCAACGACGAGCAACGCAGCACGAGCTCGTCAGGCGCGCCAGCAGCGACGTCGACTACCGAGATAGGTTCGCCTTAACGCTGTGCACGGCTTCCCCGGAGGTAATAAAAATGCGATCGCCCTCTTCTGGACGGATGGCGTGTCCACCGGTAAAAGATCCGAAAGACGGCAGGATCATCCGATCAGGACCTAAGACGAAGCACGGCAGCCGCAGGGCGTCGAAACGTGTCGCCAAGACATACACTGGATGCACGTGACCCGCCAGCACATAGCCGGGCGCGTCCAGGTCCGGGTGGTGGCAGAACGACAGCGGGCCGACCGTGTACGGCTCGTCGACGAGGTCGATGCCGAGCACGTCGGCCGGGTCGCCCGCATGCTTGTCGTGGTTGCCGCGCACGAGCGTCAGCACGAGGTCGCAGCGCCGCCGGCGCCATGTGAGCAGCGCGGCCTGCGTGCCCGCCGCGTGCGCCGCGCGCGCATGCAGGAAGTCGCCGAGGAACAGCACGTGGTTCGCACCGGTCGCATCGATGAGGGCATCGAGGGCGTCGAGGTTTTCCATCGTCGTCCCGCGCGGGACGGGGATGCCGAACGAGCGGAATGCGGCCGCCTTGCCGAAGTGAATGTCGGCGATGGCCAGCAGTTTTTCACGCGGCCAGAACACGGCTTTCTGCGGCAGCAGCACGAGCTGTTCTCCGGCAACGTCGACGGTGACGCCGCTCATGCCCCGGCCGCCTTTTCGAGCTCGCGCACCATGCGCGCGACGCGGTCCGCCAGCTTTTCCGTGCTGACCTTCTCGCGGAAGCGCTCGACCATCAGCGGAAAGCCGAACGGCGTCGCGCGCTTCACCTCGCGGAAGGCGATGCGGCGCGCATGCAGTTCGACGAGCGTGTCGCGCAGCCGCGTGAGTTCCAGTTCCTGCTCCAGCACTTCGCGCTCGGCCTGCGTGAGCAGCAGGTTGCCGCTGTCGTGCTTGCGGAAGACTTCGAAGAACAGCGACGACGACGCCTGCACCTGGCGCATGGATTTGTGCTGGCCCGGATAGCCCTGGAAGATGAGCCCCGCGATGCGCGCCACTTCGCGGAAGCGCTGCTGCGACAACTGCGTCGCGTTCAGGCTGTCCAGCACATCCTCGAGCAAATGCGACGTGTCGAACAGGCCGACGTCGGCGCCCGTCTCCGCATTGAACACGTTCGCCCAGTCGACCGCTTCGGGCGCCAGCAGTTCGAATCCGTAGTCGTTGACGGCGATGGAAAAGGTACTCGGCATGACGCGCCCCACGCGGTACGCGAACAGCGACGCGAGCCCGGTGTGCACCGCCCGTCCCGCGAACGGATACAGGAACAAATGATACCCCTCGCGGCTCTTCATGCTTTCCAGGACGAGCACGTCGCTGTCGGGCAGCGCCGACCAGCGCGCCTGGATCTCCAGCAGCGGCTGCAGCGCGCGCATTTCCGGCCCGTCGTAGATGCCCTCCCTGGCGAGCTTGAGTTCTTCCAGCGCCGCGTGCGCGAGCTCGGACGACAGCGGCATCTTGGTACCCATCCAGCGGCTGACGGCGCCGCGCGTCGAGTCCGAACGCTTCACGTACGCCGTCATCTCGTGCACGCGCACGAGTTCCAGGATGCGGCCGGAGAACAGGAAGCGGTCGCCCGGCTTCATGCGCCCGATGAACGATTCCTCCACGCTGCCGATGCGGCCGCCGCTCACGTACTTCACCTGCATCTGCGCATCCGACACGATGGTGCCGATCCCCATGCGGTGGCGCCTCCCGATCTTCACGTCGGGCACACGGTAGACGCCCTCCTCGTCCGGCAGCACGCGCTTGTACTCCGGATAGACCGTCAGGCTCTGGCCGCCGCGCGCAACGAAGTCCAGCGCCCACTGCCATTCCTGCGGCGCGAGGAGGCGGTACGACCACGCGCTTGTCACTTCCTCGTAAAACTCGTCGGACCGGAAGCCGCCGCCCAGCGCGACAGTGACGAGGTGCTGCACGAGCACGTCGAACGGCTTGTTCGGTACCTGCCGCGCTTCGATGCGGCGCGTCGCGACGGCGCGCTTGGCGCCGGCCGCTTCCAGCAATTCCAGGCTGTTCGTGGGCACGAGCGTCACGCGCGAGATGCGGCCCGGCGCGTGGCCGCTGCGGCCCGCGCGCTGCAGCAGCCGCGCGATGCCCTTGGCGCTACCCACCTGCAGCACGCGCTCGACGGGTAAAAAGTCGACGCCCAGGTCCAGGCTTGCCGTGCACACGACGGCTTTCAGGTCGCCGCGCTTGAGGCCCGTCTCGACCCATTCGCGCACCTCGCGGTCGAGCGAGCCGTGGTGCAGCGCGACGAGGCCGGCCCAATCCGGGCGCGCCTCGATGATGTTCTGGTACCACAGCTCCGATTGCGAACGCGTGTTCGTGAAGACCAGCGTCGCGGCGTGCCGCTCGATCTCGTCGATCACTGGCTGCAGCATCTGCAGGCCCAGGTGGCCCGCCCACGGAAAGCGCGCGACGCCCTGGGGCACGAGGCAGTCGACGACGATCTGTTTTTTCAGGTCGCCTTCGACGAGCACGCCCGCTTCCGGATCGCCCAGCAGCACGCCGCGCGCTTCCGCCAGGTTGCCCATCGTGGCCGACAGGCCCCACACGACGAGGCCCGGATTCCAGCGCCGCAGCCGCGCCAGCGCGAGCTGCACCTGCACGCCGCGCTTGCTGCCCATCAGCTCGTGCCACTCGTCGATGATGATCATGTCCAGGTGTTTGAACTGGTCGCGCGCGGCCGCGTGCGACAGCAGCAGCGACAGGCTTTCCGGCGTCGTGATCAGCGCACCGGGCAGCGCCTTGGACTGGCGCGCGCGCTCGGCCGCGCCCGTGTCGCCCGTGCGCGCGCCGATCGTCCACGTGCCGATGACGTCCGGGCTCGCGGCGCCCAGCTCGGCCGCCGACACTTCCAGCGACCGCTGCGTGTCCGCCGCCAGCGCGCGCATCGGCGTGATCCACAGCACGCGCAGGCCGGTATTCGCACGCCGCGTGCGGTTGGCGCCGCGCAGCAGCGCGGCGAACCAGACCGCGTACGTCTTGCCCGCGCCGGTGTTCGCGTGCAGCAGGCCCGATTCGCCGGCCAGCGCGGCCTTCCACACGGCGCGCTGGAACGGGAACACCTTCCAGCCGCGCGATGCGAACCAGCTGTCGACCGCTGCTTCCGCCTGGGTCCTGGTCATGGCGTGACGGCTCCCAGCAGGTCTTTCAATGTGTCGAGCGTATCCGCCTCTTCGACGGGCTTGTCGTCACGCCGCCGCAGGATACGGGGAAAGCGCACGGCGATGCCGGCCTTGTGGCGCGTGGACAGCGCGATGCCTTCGAAGCCGATCTCGAACACCATCGTCGGCCGCACCGAGCGCACGGGCCCGAATTTCTCGACCGTCGTCTTGCGGATGATGTTGTCGACCTGCGCGATCTCCGCGTCCGTGAGGCCCGAATAGGCTTTCGCGAACGGGACGAGCTTGCGCGCGTCGCCCTCGCCATCCCACACGGCGAACGTGTAGTCCGTGTACAGCGACGCGCGCCGGCCGCTGCCCGCCTGCGCATAGATCAGCACCGCGTCGACGGCATACGGATCGATCTTCCACTTCCACCACGTGCCCACGTCCTTCGTGCGGCCCACGCCGTACTGCGCGTTCCGTGCCTTCAGCATCATGCCTTCGACGCCGCGCGCCCGCGACTCCGCCCGCAGCTTGCCGAGATCGTCCCAGGAGTCGGCCGTGACGAGCGGCGAGATGCGCAGCTGCGGTTGCGCCGCGCCCGTGACGAGTGTCTCCAGCAGCGCGCGCCGTTCGTGCTGGGGCAGCGCGCGCGTGTCGACACCGTCCAGCTCCAGCAGGTCGTACGCGAGCAGCACCGCAGGCAGCTCGGCCAGCAGTTTCGCGGACAGCGTCTTGCGGCCGATGCGCTTCTGCAGGTCGGCGAACGGTGCCGGCGAATCGCCCGTCGTCCAGATCAGCACCTCGCCGTCGATCACGGTGCCGTCCGGCAGGGATAGACTCGCGAGCTCGGGGAAGCGTTCCGTGATCAGGTCCTCGCCGCGCGACCACAGGTAGTTCTGGCCGCCGCGCCGCACGAGTTGCGCGCGAATGCCGTCGTACTTCCACTCGACCTGCCAGTCGTTCATGTCGCCCAACGCACTGGGCTCGCCCTGCAGCTGGTGCGCGAGGAAGAAGGGGTAAGGCTGGCCGCCGCGCAGCTGGTGCTCGTTGTCGGTCTGCGCCGCGATCAGTTGCAGGAAGCCCGTCGCCGTCGGTTTGACACGGCCATCCGTCCAGCCCATCAGGCGCTGCGCGATCAGCTTCGAGTCGACCGCGGCGATGGACGCCAGCGCGCGCGTGACGAGCAGCTTCGACACGCCCACGCGAAAGCCGCCGCCGATCAGCTTCACGAACAGGAAGCGTTCGCGCCACGTGAGTTCGTCCCAGTACGAGAACAGCGCTTCCCGGATCGTGCCCGGATCGGCGCCGCGCAACGGGCCGATGCGCTCTTCCATCCACACGGCCAGGCCCACGTCGCTGTGGCGCTTCGGCGACGGCAGGATGTGGGCGATGGTCTCGGCCATGTCGCCGACGGCCGCATACGATTCGTCGAACAGCCACTCGTCCAGGCCCGCGTATTCGATGGCGTACTGGCGCAGCAGCTTGCTCGGCACGGCCTGGCGCGGCTTGCCGCCCGCGAGGAAGTACACGGCCCAGGCGGCGTTTTCCGGGGCGGCGCTGGCAAAGTAATTCTGCAGCGCCTCGAGCTTGCGGTTGGTGGCGGTGGTTTCGTCGAGTTCGGCGTACAGGCGGGCGAATTCACGCATCCTTCGCCTCCTCCGCCTGCGGTTCTTCCGGCGTGGCCGTGACGGCTTCGTCATCCTCCTCGCCGTATTCCGTGTCGAACGCTTTCGCATCGAGGCCGATCTGGCACAGCCAGCGCACCATCACGGGTATCGAACCGTGCGTGACGATCACCTGCTGGGCGCCGGTGGCGTGGATCGCGTCCAGCAAACCGGGCCAGTCGGCATGGTCGGACAGCACGAACCCGCGGTCGACGCCGCGCCGCCGACGGGCACCGCGCAGCAGCATCCAGCCGCTGGCGAAGGCGTCGGAATAGTCGCCGAAGCGGCGCGTCCACGGCGAGCCCGATGCGGACGGCGGCGCCAGCACGAGCGCCTTTTTCAAATCCGCCTTGTCCGTCTCGCTGACCATCTGCGTATGCGGCAGGACCACGCCGCCCTCGCGGTAGATGCGGTTCAGCGGCTCGACGGCGCCGTGGCAGACGATGGGCCCGACAGAAGGGTCCAACCCACAGAGCAGGCGCTGCGCCTTGCCGAATGCGTAGGCGTACAGGATACTCGTGCGGCCTTCATCGGCATTACGGCGCCACCAGCGGTTGATGTCGTCGAAGACTTCCTGCTGCGGATCCCAGCGGTAGATCGGCAGGCCGAACGTGGATTCCGTGATGAACGTGTGGCAGCGGACGGCTTCGAACGGCGCGCACGTGGCATCCGGCTCGACCTTGTAGTCGCCCGACGCGACCCAGATCTCGCCCTGGTGCTCCATCCGGATCTGCGCGGAGCCAAGCACGTGGCCGGCCGGGTGCAGCGAGATCGTCACGCCGTTGTGGACGACCTTGTCGCCGTATTCCAGGCCTTCGATGTTGATGTCCTGGCCGAGGCGCGACTTCAGGATGCCGACGCTCTGCTGCGAAGCCAGGTAATGCTTGTGGCCCCAGCGCGCATGGTCGCCGTGGGCATGGGTGATGACGGCCCGGTCGACCGGCCGCCACGGGTCGATGTAGAACTGGCCCGGCACACAGTACAGGCCTTCCTTCCTTACGATGACCATGTCGCCCATGCGTTCGGCGTCCTCCTTTTAGACCAGCGTGACGAAATCGGCGAGGAACGCGCGCTGCTCGCCGTCCGGGAATTCGATGTGGACCTGGTCCCCGGCCACGGACAGCACGACGCCTTCGCCATACTTCGGTACCGTGACGCGCGCGCCGACGTCGAACGCGGGGCCGGCCGGCGCGTCCGCGTCCGGTTCGCGGTCGAATTCGTCGTCGCGGATGTCGATATCTTCCGTCAGCACGGCGGCCGGCGGATTCAGGCAGTTGTCGCAGCGGCAGCACTTCTCGAAGCCTTCGACCTCGTCGCCGAAATAATCGAGCAGCAGCTTCCAGCGGCAGAAACCGCTCACGGCATACGATACCATCTGTTCGAGCGCTTCCTTGTCGCGCTCCTGCTTCTGGCGATACACCTCGGCCATTGCCGCGAACAGTTTATCCTCGGGCGACGCGCTGCCGGGCAGGTACGCGAGCTTGCGGTTCTGGCGCAGCAGCTTCGCATCCTTCAGCAGTTTCAAACACACCTTCAGATGCGGCCCCGCGAGTTCGCCGGCGACGTCATCCACGCGAGCCGGCGTCGCCGTCTCGCTTTCCGTAAGCGCGTGCACGGCCTCGTACACGGCGCGGATCTCGTCCGCCGTCGGATAGTGCTTCACGAGGAAGAACTGCTGCACGCGCTTGTCGTCCTGCAGGAACAGCAGGGTGCAGCTGGCATCCCGGCCGTCGCGGCCCGCGCGGCCCGATTCCTGGTAATAGGCTTCCAGGTTCGCGGGGATCTGCAGGTGGATCACGAAGCGCGTGTCCGGCTTGTCGATGCCCATGCCGAACGCGTTCGTCGCCACCATGACGCGCCGCTCGTCGTTCATGAACAGGTCCTGGTTCGCCTTGCGTTCGGCGGCGTGCAGCTTGCCGTGGTACAGGGTGACGGATTCGCCGGCGTCCAGCAGCATCTGGTGCATCTCCTCCGCCGCCTTGACGGTCGCGGCGTAGACGATGCCCGTCCCCTTCGTGCCGCGCACGAGGCGCAGCGCTTCCTGCAGTTTCTCGTCCGGGTTCGTCACCTGCACGACCGCGTACTGCAGGTTCGGCCGGTAGATGCCCGTGTTGATGACGTTCATGCGCGGGCGATTGAGCTGGCGGCCGATGTCGTCGACCACGTCTTCCGTCGCGGTGGCCGTCAGCGCCAGTACAGGCGGACGGCCCAGCGCGTCGATCGCGCCGGCCATCTCGAGATAGGCCGGGCGGAAGTCGTGGCCCCATTGCGAAATGCAGTGGGCTTCGTCGACGACGACGAGGGCGATTTTCACGGCCTTCAGCACGTCGACGAATTCGGGCATGACGAGGCGCTCGGGCGTGCAGAACACGATCTCGCAGCGGCCCTCCGCGATCGCGGCCAATGCGTTCCTCTCCTCTTCCGCCGACAGGCTGCTGTTGACCTGCTCGGCGCGGATACCGAGTTCCCCGAGCTTTTCCAGCTGGTCCTTCATCAGCGAGATCAGCGGCGAGACGACGACCGTCATGCCGTCCAGGATGCGGGCGGGGATCTGGTAGCACAGCGATTTACCGCTGCCGGTCGGCATGATCGCCAGCGTGTCCCTGCCATCGAGGACGCTGTCGATCACGCGTTGCTGGCCGTCGCGCAGGTGTTCGATGCCGAACACCGTATGCAGCAGGCGACGGATGGTGTTGCGGCGAACCGCGAGTACACCCTTGTGGAGGAGTTTGGGATCGTGTGTGGTCATGATGATGCCAATGTAAGCCTGAGCACGGCCACACACCATAGGACGCAACCTACAGTCACCGTAGGATGCCGTGCACGAGCGACCACAAGCGTTCATACAAGGCGACGAGCTTTAATCCTACAGAGTGACGGATTGCCAGCCGATAGTTTCTCTCAAGAACACGTTCTAAGATGACATCAACATCAACACGACAGCAATCCGCATTCGGAGGTTCATCATGGTCCGCTTCCTGCCCGCTCCCTTTACCGCAGCCTGGCTCGCGCTCACGAGCGCGGCGACGTGGCTGCTGTGCGAAACCGATGCGTTGAATGGCTTCGCGCCGTTGTTTTACCACTGAAGACGCCACGTATCCGTTCGTTGCCTTCCGTATCATTTGTTACAAATTAACAGTTGAACAATATGAGGAGGTCGCCATACCTGAGCCAGGAGGACTCATCATGAAGTACGCCCTGATATTCGACGATGACGCGGCCGCACGCCGCCACAGTGTCACCCTGCTCAAGTCGCTCGGCTACGTTGTCGCCGAGACGACGACGGCGCAGGCGACGCTGAACGCCATGCAGGCGCTGCGCTTCGACGTGATCCTCACCTCCAGCGCGCACGCCGCCGGCGACCGGCGCTCGCTGCCCGGCGAACTCTCGCGCCTCGCGCCCGACACCCCCACGATCCTGCTGCTCGACGAGGACGAGCCCTTCCCGCCGCTGTATCACGCGTTCAGCGCCACCGTCACGAAACCGGTCACCGTGCGTGCGCTGCGCCATGCGCTGGAGTTCGGGCTGGACGGTACGGGCGCCCATCCGGTCCCCTCGCGCACCCACGTCGAGCGGCGCGACGGCCAGCGGCGCCGGCACGCGCGCGACACGGCCTCCACCCGGTTGGCATAAATACAATTTGTGAATTATCGCTAACAATCTTTGGTTTGATCAGGCATCCACCGAGGCATAAGATAGTTGTCATAAAATGTTATCGCAAACATAATTTTGCGAAATAACAGTAAATAACAATAATCGGAGGAGATATGCCGCACACCCTGATCCCGCAGCGCCGACCGCGTCCCCCCTCTCGTCCCGCCCCGCGCTGATCGCGCGACCCGCCAGTCCGCTTTTTTTCACGGTGATCCTGTGCCCCCACAGCGGGCGCGGGCGTCGCTCGTCCTGCCCGCCGGCGATCCCGGCATGGGTCCGCAGCAAAAGCAGCACACGCAGTGAACTCCGGGCCGCCCCCGCCCGGCAATCAACCCGAACCACGGAGATGTTCATGCCCCATGCTTTTTCGCGCACCACCCGCCGCGTCGCGTCGGCGCTCGTCATGCTGTCCGCCTTTGCCGCCGGCGCGTCCGCGCAGACGGTCGCCATCAACCCGGCCACGACATACCAGACCGTGCGCGGCTTCGGCGGCTTCAGCGGCGCCGGCTGGGCGGCGGAGCTGACCGCTGCCCAGGTCGACGCCGCGTTCGGCACCGGCACGGGCCAGATCGGCCTGTCCATCATGCGCCTGCGCATCGACCCGGATCCCAGCAAGTGGTCCACGCAACTGGCGTCCGCGCAGCTCGCCAAGGCGAAGGGCGCCATCCTGTTCGGGACGCCGTGGACGCCGCCGGCGAACATGAAGACGAACAATAGCCTGGTCCAGGGAAGCCTGTTGCCGAGCCGCTATGGCGACTACACCACGCACCTGCTGAACTTCGCGAGCACGATGCAGGCCGGCGGTGCCGCGCTGTACGCCATCTCGATCCAGAACGAACCCGACTTCGCCCCGGACTACGAAAGCTGCCTGTGGAACTCGCAGCAATTCATCGATTACCTGTCGAGCCAGGGGTCGCGCTTCGGCACCTACAAGGTGATCGCGGGCGAGTCCGCTACCTTCTACAAGCCGCTCACCGATCCGATCCTCAATAGCGCGACGGCCGCGCCGCAGTTCGACATCGTCGCCGGCCACCTGTACGGCGTGAACCCGAGCGACTACGCCCTCGCCCGTTCCAAGGGCAAGGAGGTGTGGATGACGGAGCACTTCACCGACAGCACGTCCAGCGCCAACGACTGGTCGAAGGCGATGCCGGTGGCGCTGGAACTGCACAACAGCATGGTGGCCAACTACAGCGCCTACGTGTGGTGGTACATCCGCCGCTCCTACGGCCTGCTGACGGAAGACGGCAACGTCAGCAAGCGCGGCTACATCATGGCGCAGTTCGCGAAATACGTCCGCCCCGGTTCCGTGCGCGTCGCCGCGACGGAAAAACCGTATGCCGACGTCTTCGTCACCGCCTACAAGAACACCGCCGGCAAACTGGTCGTCGTGGCCATCAACAATGGCACGTCGCAGCGCCAGCTGCAGCTGCAGGTCGGCAGTGCCGCCCCCGGCTTCACGAAATACCGCACCACGTCGACCGACAACACCGGTTATGCCGGCCAGTACACGGTGACGGGCGGCGTCGCGACCGCGTGGATCGATCCCGGCAGCGTCAACACTTTTGTAAGCCAGTAAGTCAATAAAACCAACCCAGGAGGAGATGAGTCATGCTGAAACAACGATTACTACGATGGAGCCTGCCCCTGCTCGCGATGTCGGCGCTCCCTGCGGCCATCGCGCAGACGGTCGCCATCGATCCCGCGACGACCTACCAGGTCATCCGCGGATTCGGCGGGCATAACGGCGCGGGCTGGATCGCCGACCTGACGCCGGCGCAGGTCGACACCGCGTTCGGCACGGGCCCGGGCCAGATCGGCCTGACGGTCATGCGGATGCGCATCGACCCGTCCAGCACCGCGTGGGCGACGCAGCTGCCGACGGCGAAGCTGGCGAAGGCCAAGGGCGTCACCCTGTTCGCCACGCCGTGGACGCCGCCGGCGTACATGAAGACGTCGAACGCCATCGCGCACGGCAGCCTGATTCCGAGCTACTACCCGGACTACGCCACGCACCTGCTGGGCTTCGCGGACTACATGCGCACGAACGGCGCCCAGCTGTACGGCATCTCCGTGCAGAACGAGCCGGACTGGGATCCGGACTACGAAGGCTGCACGTGGACGTCCGCCCAGTTCATCGACTTCATCAAGTCGCAGGGCCCGCGCTTCGCCGGCCTCAAGCTGATGGCGCCGGAATCGCTGGGCATGCGCAAGGTGCTGTCCGATCCGATCCTGAACGACGCGGGCGCGGCGGCCCAGCTCTCGATCGTGGCGGGCCATCTGTACGGCACGACGCCCAGCGACTACCCGCTCGCGCGCGCCAAGGGCAAGGAGGTGTGGATGACGGAACACTACACGGACAGCACGTCGGACGCCAACGACTGGGCGAAGGCGATGCCGGTCGCGATCGAGGTCCACCGGAGCATGGCCGCGAACTACAGCGCGTATGTGTGGTGGTACATCCGCCGGTTCTACGGCCTGATCACGGAAGACGGCAACGTCAGCAAGCGCGGCTGGATCATGTCGCAGTACGCGAAATTCGTGCGGCCCGGCTACGTGCGCATCGGTGCCACGCAGAACCCCTACCCGGACGTGTACGTGACCGCGTACAAGGGCGGCGACGGCAAGGTCGTCGTCGTGGCGGTCAACAACGGCACGGCCCAGCGCCGCGTCGACCTGACGTTCGGCAGCGGCGCGCCGCGCACCCTGCAGCGCTATGTCACGTCGGCCGCCACCAACGAGAGTTATGCGGGCGACTACCCGGTCATCGCGGGCGGCGCCAGCGCCGACCTGGAACCGTCCAGCGTCAGCACCTTCGTGAGCCAACCGGCCGTCGCCGACCTCACCGGCAGCGTGAAGATCGTGCAGAGCGGCCTCACGGCGAACCGCTTCACGGGCCAGTTCAGCGGCACGGTGTCGTTCACGAATACGACGGGTGCGACGCTCGCCGCATCGACGCTGCGGCTCGTGGTGGACGGCCTCACGGCGGGCGTCACGCTCGACAACAAGCAGGGTGACGTGAACGGCGTGCCAACCATCGCGCTGCCCGTGAACCAGATCGCACCCGGCGCCACCGTCACCGTGACGACGACGTTCGGCAACCCATCGAAGGGCGCCATCGCCTATACCCCGAAACTCCAAGGCATCACGTTCTGAAAGACTTCGCCATGATCAACTACCTGACCTCCTTCTTCACACGCGCCCTGCTGGCGCTGGCCCTCGCCGGCGGTGCGAACACCGCGTTCGCCGGTCCGATGGTCCACTTTACTGTCGACACGACGAGCCTGACGGGCACCGGCTATCTCGACCTGACGTTCGCGGCCCTGGCAGGGGCGGCGCCGGCGACGGCCACGCTGACCCATTTCACGGGCGCGTTCGGCGCCACGGCGCTGCCGACGGGCGACGTCGGCGGCGACATCGGCTCCGCGGTCACGCTCGGCAACGGGCAGACGTTCAACGAACTGCTGCAGGCGGTGACGTTCGGCGGCCTGTTCAGCTTCGACGCCGCGTTCGACATCGCGCCCGGCGGGACGATCGGCACCGGCTTCGGGATCGCCCTGGTGAACGCGGCGCTCGACAACTACGTGCCGGGCACGATGGGCAACGTCGCGTCGATCGACCTGATGCCGGGCGCACCGGCCACGGTCTGGGCCGACACCGCGTTCGTGACCGCCACGCCGGTGCCGGAACCGGCCGGCCTGCCCGTGTTCGCGACGGGCTGCGTGCTGGCCGCACTGGCACTGCGGCGCCGGAACCGGGGTCAGAGCCCGAATTTGGGAAATTGATCAAAACCGGGCTCTGACCGCGGTTTTTGGAAACAAAAAAGCCCGGACGGTTTCCCGCCCGGGCTTTTTTTACCATTGAACGCTTACGCGGCTTCGACAGCCACCGGCATCCGGATCAGGTAGTCGAACGCGGACAGCGCCGCCTTCGCACCCTCGCCCGCCGCGATGACGATCTGCTTGAACGGCGTCGTCGTCGCATCGCCCGCGGCGAACACGCCCGGGATGTTCGTGCGGCCGTGGGCGTCCACGACGATCTCGCCAAAGCGCGACAGTTCCACCGTGCCCTTCAGGAACTCGGTGTTCGGCACGAGGCCGATCTGGACGAACACGCCCGCCAGCGGCACGTGGTGTTCCTCGCCGCTGATGCGGTCCTTGAACTTGATGCCGTTCACCTTGCTGCCGTCGCCGGTGATTTCCGTCGTCTGCGCATTCACGTGGATCGTCACGTTCGACAGGCTCTCGACCTTGTTGACGAGCACGGCGTCCGCCTTCAGCTGCGACGCGAATTCGATCAGCGTCACATGCTCGACGATACCCGCCAGGTCGATCGCCGCTTCCACGCCCGAGTTGCCGCCGCCGATGACCGCCACGCGCTTGCCCTTGTACAGCGGGCCGTCGCAGTGCGGGCAGTAGTTCACGCCGGCGTTCTTGTATTCCTGCTCGCCCGGCACGTTCACGTTCCTCCAGCGCGCACCCGTCGACAGGATCACGGTGCTCGACTTCAGCGAGCCGCCGTTCTCGAACTGCACCTCGACCAGTTCGCCGGGCGCCGACGGCGGGATGATTTTCGCCGCCGTCTGCTGCGTCATGATGTCCACGCCGTAGTGGCGCACCTGCGCTTCCAGCGCGGCCGAGAATTTCGGGCCGTCCGTTTCCAGCACGGAGATGTAGTTCTCGATCGACATCGTATCGTTCACCTGGCCGCCGAAGCGTTCCGTCGCGACGCCGGTGCGGATGCCTTTGCGGGCCGCGTACACGGCCGCCGCCGCACCCGACGGGCCACCGCCGACGATCAGCACGTCGTACGGATCCTTCGCGCTCAGCCTGGCGGCGTCGCGGGCGCCGGCGCCCTTGTCCAGCTTGGCGACGATCTCTTCGATCAGCATGCGGCCCGAGCCGAACAGTTCGCCGTTCAGGAACACCATCGGCACGGCCATCACCTTGCGCGACTCGACTTCGGCCTGGAACGCGCCGCCTTCGATCACGGTCGTCTTCACCCGCGGGTTCAGGATCGCCATCAGCGACAGGGCCTGCACGACGTCCGGGCAGTTATGGCAGGTCAGCGACATGTACATCTCGAATTCGTAGTCGCCGTCCAGCGCCTTGATCGCATCGATCGTCTCGGCTTCGACTTTCGGCGGATGCCCGCCCGTCCACAGCAGCGCCAGCACGAGCGACGTGAATTCATGGCCCAGCGGCAGCCCGGCGAAGCGCAAATTCATGTCGGTGCCGACACGTTTCAGGGTGAACGACGGCTTGCGGGCGTCGTTGCCGTCCGTGCGCAGCGTGATCTTGTCGGCGCGCAGTCCCTGGATCGTCTGCAGCAGGTCGAGCATCTGCTTCGACGTGTCGCTGTCGTCGAGCGAGGCAACGATCTCGAACGGTTGCTGGACGCGTTGCAGGTAGCCGGCGAGTTGGTTTTTCAGTTCTTGTTCGAGCATGATCGTATCCTTTTCTTCAGTCGTGTTCAGGCCGATGCGGTCCCCATGAGGACGCATCCATCCAATCTAAATAGTGAATCTGGAAGGCAGATCGACTAGCGAGATCGCCTGTGATTTCTGTGCGGGCCCGTTCCGGATGGGCTCGTGGGGAGGGGGTGGGCACCGGCCGCCCCTCGCGGTCGGTGCCTGGTACTACGGTGCTACGGTGCTACGGTGCTACAGGTGCTTCCAAAACAGATCTATTTAGATCTTGCCGACCAGGTCCAGCGACGGCTTCAGCGTTTCGGCGCCTTCGGTCCACTTGGCCGGGCAGACTTCGCCCGGGTGCGATGCGACGTACTGGGCTGCCTTCACTTTGCGCATCAGTTCCGACGCGTCGCGGCCGATGCCGTTGTCGTGCACTTCCATGACCTTGATCTGGCCTTCCGGATTGATCACGAAGGTGCCGCGCAGGGCCAGGCCTTCTTCCTCGATCATGACTTCGAAGTTACGCGACAGCAGGCCGGTCGGGTCGCCGATCAGCGGGTAGTTGACCTTCTTGATCGCCTCCGACGTGTCGTGCCACGCCTTGTGGGCGAAGTGGGTGTCGGTCGACACGCCGTAGACTTTGACGCCCATCTTTTCGAATTCCGGCTGGAAAGCAGCCAGGTCTTCCAGCTCGGTCGGGCAGACGAAGGTGAAGTCCGCCGGGTAGAACATCAGGACCGACCACGTGCCTTTGAAATCGGCTTCGGTCAGGTCGATGAACTTGCCTGCGTGGTAAGCGGTTGCTTTGAACGGCTTGATTTCGGTGTTGATGATGGACATTCAGTACTCCTCTTTCGGGGTTAAAAAAAGCTTAGGTGTGAACTATACCCTGTCACACCCTTCATGTGAAATTGATTGAACGGATTCTATCAATTGATTTTAGCTATCATAGCGCGATAGGCGGTGCCTATCGGGAGCATTGATGGCCAAAGGATCAGGCCGGCGCTGCCGCCGGTTGCACCGCCGTCTCCATGCACGGCAGCGTGAGGCTGAACGTCGCCCCCTGCCCCGGCGTGCTCTCGACGGTCAACTGGCCGCCGTGCGAGACGGCCAGCTGACGCGAGATGTACAGGCCCAGGCCAAGGCCCTTCGGCTCGCCGCTTTTCGCGCCACGCTCGTACGGTTCGAAGATGCGTTCGATGTAGTCGGGCGCAATCCCCTTGCCGTGGTCGCGCACGGCGATACGGACGTTGCAGCCGCCGTCTTGCAGCTCTTCCTTATGCACGCTGACTTCCACCGCGCCGCCGCCGCCATAGCGCATCGCGTTGGTCAGCAGGTTGACGACGACCTGTTCGATGCGGAACTCGTCCCAGAACCCTTCGACCGGGTGATGCGGCGCCAGCACGACGTTGGCGCCGGCCGCCGCGGCCTGCAACGACAAATCGTTCACCACGCGTTCCAGCAGGGCCATCAGCTCGACCTTCGCCGGGCGGATCGACAAGGTGCCGCTCTTCATGCGCGAGACGTCCAGCATGTCGTCGATCAGGCGGATCATCGCCTTGATCTGGCGCTCGTCGCGCTTGATCATGTTGTTCATCTGGTCCGGATTGAACGCCGGCAAATTGCCCCGCTTCAGTTGCAGGCTGCGCATTTGGGTTTCCAGGAACAGCGTGTTGAGTGGCGTGCGCAGTTCGTGCGCGACGAGGGACATGAATTCGTCGCGCATGCGCAGCGAGCGCTGCAGCTCGGCCTGCGTCGCGTTCAGCTCACCCAGCAGCACCTCCTGCTCGCGCCGCGCCGCTTCCAGCGCTTCCATCTGGCGCTGCATCTCGCGCCGCTGCTGGTCCAGCGTGACGAACACGTGCACCTTGCTGCGCACGGCGTCCGGGTCCAGCGGCTTGTACAGGAAGTCGACGGCGCCCGTCTCGTAGCCCTTGAACGCGTAGTTCAGCTCGCGGCCGGCGGCGGACACGAACACGATCGGGATGTTGCGGGTGCGCGAGGTGGAGCGCATCAGCTCGGCGAGTTCGAAGCCGTCCATGCCGGGCATCTGCACGTCGAGGATGGCCAGCGCGAAATCGTGTTCGAGCATCAGGGACAGTGCTTCCTCGCCGGACTGGGCCTGGAACACGAGGCGCTGCTCGTCGCGGATCAGCGCGTCGAGGGCGCGCAGGTTTTCCGGCAGGTCGTCGACGATCAGCAATTTACTGGGGTCGTGTGCGCTCATGGTTCATTCATCTCCAACATGGGCAACAAGGCGTGGATGCGCGCCAGAGGCAGTATCAGGTTCGGTTGGCAGCGGTTGATGGCGGTCACGGGCATCGTGGGCACCTGGGCGTCGGCGGGGTCCTGCACGACGGTGAAGCCGCCGCGCGCGCGGATGCGGGCCATGCCGTCGGCGCCGTCGTGGTTCGCGCCCGTGAGCAGGATGCCGGCCAGGGCCGGACCGTAGGCGTCCGCGCTGGATTCCATCAGCACGTCGATCGCGGGCCGCGCGAAGTGCACGGGCGGCTCGCAACTGATCGAAAACGTGCGGTCGCGTTCGACGGACAGGTGGTAGCCTGGTCCGGCGAAGTACACGGTGCCGGGCACGATCTCTTCCTTGTCGGCCGCTTCCTTCACGCGCACGGGCAGGCGCTCGTCGAACAGCTCGGCCAGGCGGCTTTCGCGGTCGCCCGGCATGTGCAGGATGCAGAACACGGGCAAGGTATAGCCGGCCGGAATGGCGGGCAGCAGCGTGACGAGCGCATCCACGCCGCCGGCCGAGCCGCCGATCACGACGGCTTCGAAGCGCCGTCCGCGCAGCGCGGCGCGCATTGCGCCCTCCTGCGGACCGGGGTCGACGGCGGGACTCATGACGCCACCTTGCGGAACACCCGTTCCCGCTTCGCGAGCGCTTCGAATTGCTGGGCGTACGTGGAAAAGTCGATGCTTTCCTTGCTGCCGAGGCCGAGGAAGCCGCGGTGGCACAGCGATTCGTGGAACAGGCCCAGCACCCGGTTCTGCAAGTGCCGGTTAAAGTAGATCATCACGTTGCGGCAGCTGATGAAGTGCGTCTCGGCGAACACGCTGTCCGTGGCGAGGCTGTGGTCCGCGAACGTGACGTTCTCGACGAGCGCGCGGTCGAACAGCGCCCCGCCGTACGCGGCCGTGTAGTAATCGGAAAACGCGCGCGTGCCGCCCGCCTTCTGGTAATTCTCCGTGTACACGCGCATCTTATCCAGCGGCATCACGCCGCGTCGTGCCGCTTCCAGCGACTCCGGATTGATGTCGGTCGCGTACATCTGCGTGCGCTCCAGCAGGCCCTCCTCATGCAGCAGGATCGCGAGCGAAACCACTTCCTCGCCCGTGCTGCAGCCGGCCACCCACACATTCAGCGACGGGTACGTCTTCAGGAACGGCACGACGAGCCGGCGTACAGCCAGATAATAATCCGGGTCGCGGAACATTTCCGTCACCGGGATGGTCAAAAACTGCAATAGCTGCGCGAACGCGGCAGGGTCGTGCATGACGCGCGCCTGCAAAGCCGAGATCGTTTCGCATTCCATCGCGCGCAGCGCGGCGAGCACGCGGCGCTTTTGCGAGGCGCCCGTATAGTCGCGGAAATCGTAGTTGTACTTGAGGTAGACAGCCTCGACCAGCATCCGCAACTCGATGTCGTCGCTCGGCAGGCTGTGCATCGTCTTTTTCAAATGCGCTCCAGCGTCGGCATCCACACGCGCAGCAGCGAGTACAGCCGGGTCAGGTCGATCGGCTTGGCGAGATAGTCATTGGCGCCGGCGGCCAGGCATTGTTCCTGGTCGTCCTTCATTGCCTTCGCCGTGATCGCAATGATCGGGAGGCGCGCGAAGCGCTTGTCCTGGCGGATGCGGCGCGTCGCTTCCAGTCCGTCCATGCCCGGCATCATCACGTCCATCAGGACCAGGTCGATCGACTCATGTTCATCGAGCTTGGCAATGGCTTCATACCCATTGCGGCCCACCTCCACCCTGGCGCCGCGTTGTTCCAGGGCACTGGTCAACGCGAACACATTGCGCACGTCATCGTCCACGAGCAGGATCGTGCGGCCTTCGAAAACGCGGTCGCGTCCGCGCACCGTCTTGAGCATCGACTGGCGTTCCGACGACAGTTCCGATTCCACCTTGTGCAAGAACAGCGTGACCTCGTCCAGCAGGCGCTCCGGCGAGCGCGCACCCTTGATGATAATCGAGCGCGAATATTTCAGCAGTTCCGCTTCCTCGTCGCGCGTCAAATTGCGTCCCGTGTACACGATGACGGGCGGGAACGAACACAGTTCTTCCAGAGACATACGCTTGAGCAATTCGTTACCCTGCATGTCCGGCAGCTTCAAGTCGATGATCATGCAATCGAACGTCTGCGTGCGCAACAGGTCCAGCGCATCCGTGCCGGACCCGACGGCCGCGATCTCGACGTCCGTATCGGAAATCAATTGCACGACGCTGTCGCGCTGGCGTTCGTCGTCTTCCACGAGCAGCACGCGTTTCATTTCCTGCGACGACTTGTCCTTCAGCTTGCGGAACACGTCTTCCAGCTGCTCGCGCGACGTCGGTTTCAGTGCATAGCCGATCGCGCCCAGGTGCAACGCCTCGCCGCCGTTCTCCTGGCTCGAGACGACGTGGACGGGGATGTGGCGCGTGCCCGGATTGTCCTTCAGCTGTTGCAGCACGGACAGGCCGGAGCCGTCCGGCAGGCGGATGTCGAGCAGGATCGCGTCGGGAATCTCGTTCGTCGCCAGTTCCAGTCCTTCCTGCGCCGTCAGCGCGACGAGGCAGCGGAATTCCATGTCGTGCGCGAGGCCGTACAGGATACGTGCGAATTCCGGCTCGTCCTCGATCACGAGCACTGTGCGCACGCCGGCGGCGGGCTGGGCGCGGTCGTCGGCGAACGCCGGCAACGCCAGGCCCTGCGCGGGTGCCACCGGCTCAGGTTCCGGCAAGGGTGCCCGCACGGGCGGCTGCGCCGGCGGGAGCACGGGCGGCGTCGCGGCGACGGTGCCGTTGCGCGGCAGGCTCAGGACGAATGAACTGCCTTCGCCCGGCGCGCTCGTGAGCGTCAGGGTGCCGCCCAGCAAGGCGGTCAGGTCGCGCGAGATGGACAGGCCCAGGCCCGTGCCGCCGTACTTGCGGGCGGTGGAGCCGTCGGCCTGGTGGAACGCGTCGAAGATTTTATCCTGCTGCTCGGGCGCGATGCCGATGCCGGAATCCTGCACGGTGAACTGGATCCAGCCATCCGTGTTGGCGCTCACGGTGAGATGCACCTTGCCCTTGTCGGTGAACTTGACGGCGTTCGACAGCAGGTTCTTGAGGATCTGTTCCAGGCGCTGGCGGTCCGTGTGGATGCTGATCGGCACGTCCGGCTCGACCGTCAGGCTGAAGTCCAGGTGCTTCTGGCGCGCCAGCGGTTCGAACACGCGGGCCAGGCCCTCGATGACGCGGCGCAGCGGCAAGTCTTCCGGCACGAGCTCCAGCTTGCCGGCCTCGACCTTCGAGATGTCGAGGATGTCGTTGATCAGGTTCAGCAGATCATTGCCCGCCGAATAAATCGTCTGGGCGAAGCGCACCTGCTCGTCGTTCAAATTGCCCGCCGCATTGTCGGCCAGCAGTTTCGCCAGGATCAGCGACGAGTTCAGCGGCGTGCGCAGTTCGTGCGACATGTTCGCGAGGAACTCGGACTTGTAGCGGCTCGCGCGCTCCAGCTCCAGCGCCCGCTCGCGCAACTGCTCCTGGGCCTGCACCAGCGCGCTGTTCTTGGTGTCGAGGTTGGCGGCCTGCTCGGCCAGCTGTTCGTTCGTCTGCTCCAGCTCGGCCTGCTGGTTTTCCAGCGCCGACTGCGATTCCTCCAGCGCGCGCGACTGCTCTTCCAGCTCTTCGTTCGCCGTGCGCAGTTCTTCCTGCTGCACCTGCAGTTCCTCGTTCAGGGCCTGCTGCTCTTCCAGCGCGGCCTGCAGGCGCTGGCGGTGCAGCACGTTGGCGACGGCGGCGCCAACCGACGCGGCGATCGTCTCCATGAACTGGACGTCGCGCTCGCGCACGGGGTGCAGGAAGCCGATCTCGATGACGCCCTTGATCTTGCCGAAGTTCGACACGGGCGCGATCAGGAGTTCGCGCGGCGCCGTCTCGCCCAGCGCCGAGCCGACCTTGATGTAGTCCGGCGGCAGGTCGCGCAAGGTGACGATGCGGTTCTGGTCGGCGGCCTGCGCGGCCAGCGACTCGGTCGGATGCACGATGCGCGCGCGGTCCGTGTCCGCATGCGCGAACCCGTAGGCGCCGATGCGGGTCAGCGTACCGTCATCGGCGCGCACGTACATCGCGGCCACGACGCCGTTCAGGTAGTTCGCCACATAGTTCAACACGGCGTCGGCCAGCGTTTCCAGGCTGATGATGCCCGTCGTCTTGCCGACCAGTTCCGTCTGGCCCGAGCGCAGCCACGCCTGTTGCGTCAGCTGGGTATTGTGGTCTTCCTCGTGCTGCAGGATGTCGCCGTACGATTTGGACAGCGCCTGCAGGTCGCGCCGGCCGAACACGGCGAGCAGGCCGGCGACGATCAGGCTGAACGCGAGGAAGGCGGCGACGGACCACGCGATCACGGAACGCGACGTGGCGTTCCGTTCCTGCAGGATGCGTTGTTCTTCCAGGATGAAATCGAGGAACTCGCGCCGGACCTGGTCGGTCAGGATCTTGCCGCGGCCGGCCTTGATGTTCTGGATGATCTCGACGAAGTCGCTCTTCTTGCCGCGCAGGCCGATCATCTCTTCGGCGAACGCCTGCCATTGGAGCTGCGCCGCGCGCACCCGCTCGATGCGGTCGAGCTGCGCCCGGTTGTCGTCGACGAGCCGCTCGAGGTTCTTCAGCTCGGCATCCATGCGCGGCTTGGCCGTCAGGTAAGGCGCCAGGAAATCGTCGTCGCCGGACAGCACGTAGCCGCGCATGCCGGCCTCCATGTCGGACGACAGGCGGCTGACCTCGTTGGCGCGGCCGATCACGTGCTCGGAATGCTCGACCCAGCTCAGGACATTGATGAGGTAGGCGATGATACCGACGAAGACGAGCGCGCTGAGCACGCCCATGCCCAGCGGCATGGCGACGTTGCGCGACAGGATCCGGCGGAATTGGTCACTATCGATACTCGAACCGGGCATGCTGTGTGGTTACTCTTGTGAAAAAAAATATCCCAAGTGTAACGCAAGCGAAGAAACGGAGGCGTTCGCTTGAGCGTGACTTTTTGTCAAGTCGACGGCGTTGCGGCGTATTTACGGCAGAGATCGCCGAAGATACGGGGCGGTGCGGCTGTCCTTCGCCCGCGCGACTTGTGCCGGCGGCCCTTCCGCCACCACCTTGCCGCCTGCCTCGCCCGCGCCGGGACCGATGTCGATCACCCAGTCGCAGGCAGCCACCACGCGCATCGTGTGCTCGACCATGATGACGGTGTTGCCCGCATCGACGAGACGGTCGAGCTGGGCCAGCAGGCGGTCGGCGTCGAGCGGGTGCAGGCCCGTCGTCGGCTCGTCCAGGACGTACAGCGTCCCGCCGCGGCCGGCGCGCTGCAGCTCCGTCGCCAGCTTGATGCGCTGCGCCTCGCCGCCCGAGAGCTCCGTCGCGCTCTGCCCCAGCCGCAGATAACCGAGCCCCACCTCGCGCAGCACGGAGAGCGGCCGCGCGACGGCTTCCTCGTCCGCGAAGAACGCATGCGCCTCGTCGACCGTCATGCCCAGCACGTCCGCGACGTTGCGGTCGTTGTAGCGGATCGCCAGCGTGTCGGCGTTGTAGCGTGCGCCGCCGCACGTGGGACAAGGCGCGTACACGCTCGGCAGGAACAGCAGCTCGACCATCACGAAGCCCTCGCCCGCGCAATGTTCGCAGCGGCCCTTGGCCACGTTGAACGAGAACCGGCCGGCGTCGTAGCGGCGCTTCTTCGCGGCCGGCGTCGCCGCGAACAGTTTTCTCACCTGGTCGAACAGGCCCGTGTACGTGGCTAGGTTCGACCGGGGCGTGCGGCCGATCGGCCTCTGGTCCACGCGCACGAGGCGACGGATGCCGTGCATGGGCCCCCCCGCGATGTGGCCCACGGTCGGGATGTCGGCCTCGCGCTCGAGGTCCATGCCGTCCTCCGTCCCGTCGTCGGCCCCGCCTCGTCCTTGCCCCTCTCCCAGCGCCGCGCCGACGAGATCGACGAGCACCTGGCTCACGAGCGTCGACTTGCCGGAGCCGGAGACGCCCGTCACGCCCGTCATCACGCCGAGCGGGAAGCGGACGGCGAGATCGTGCAGGTTGTTGCGCGTGACGCCTTCCAGCCGCAGCCACCAGGCCGGCGCGCGCGGGGTCCGTGCCGGCGCGCGCACGGCGTCCTGCGCATCCGTGAACAGATAGCGCCGCGTGTGCGAGCCCTTCACATCGCGCAGGCCATCGGGCGGGCCGCTATATAGAACCTGCCCGCCTTGCTCGCCCGCTTGCGGGCCGACGTCGACGATCCAGTCCGCGTGCCGGATCACGTCCAGCGCGTGCTCGACGACGAACAGCGAATTGCCGGCCGCCTTCAGGCGCGCGAGCGCGTCCAGCAGCGCTTCCGTGTCGGCCGGATGCAGGCCGGCCGACGGCTCGTCCAGCACGTACACGACGCCGAACAGGTTCGAGCGCACCTGCGTGGCAAGGCGCAGGCGCTGCAATTCTCCCGGCGACAGGGTCGGCGTGCTGCGTTCCAGCGCGAGGTAGCCCAGGCCAAGCGCGAGCATCGTGTCGAGCCGCGCGCACAGGTCCGCGGCGATGCGCTGCGTGACGATCAGCTGCTCCGGATGCTTATCGGCGCGCCTGGGTGCCGTGCCATCCGCGTAAGGACGCAGCATCTGCGCCAGGCGTTCCAGCGGGACGCGCGACAAGGTCATGATGTCCATGCCGGCAAACGTCACGGACAAGGCTTCCTGGCGCAGGCGGCGGCCCTGGCACAGCGGGCATTCCGCGCTGACCATGTAGCGCGCCACGCGCTTCTTCATCGATGCGCTTTCCGTGTTCGCGAACGTCTGCAGCACGTAGCGGCGCGCGCCGCTGAACGTGCCCTGGTAGCTGGGCGTCTCCTTGCGCTTGAGGGCGCGGCGCGTTTCCTCCGGCGTCAGGCCCGCGTACACGGGCACGGTGGGCGTCTCGTCCGTGAACAGGATCCAGTCGCGGTCCTTCCTGGGCAGGTCGCGCCACGGCGTGTCGACATCGTAGCCCATGGTGACGAGGATGTCGCGCAGGTTCTGCCCGTGCCACGCGGGCGGCCACGCGGCGACGGCGCGCTCGCGGATGGTCAGGCTGTCGTCCGGCACCATCGACGCTTCCGTCGCGTCGTACACGCGCCCAAGTCCCGAGCATTGCGGACACGCGCCTTCCGCCGTGTTGGGCGAGAACGATTCGGCGTACAGCAGCTCCTGGCCGGGCGGATAATCGCCGGCACGCGAGTACAGCATGCGCAGTGAGTTCGACAATGTGGAGACGCTGCCGACCGAGGACCGCGTCGTCGGCGTGCCGCGCTGCTGCTGCAGGGCGACGGCGGGCGGCAGGCCGTCGATGTCGTCCACTTCCGGCACGGGCATCTGGTGGAACAGCCGGCGCGCGTAGGGCGAGACGGATTCCAGGTAGCGCCGCTGCGCTTCCGCATAGAGTGTCCCGAACGCGAGCGACGACTTGCCCGAGCCGGACACGCCCGTGAACACGACGAGCGCGTCGCGCGGGATGTCGAGGTCGACGTTCTTCAGATTGTGCTCGCGCGCGCCGCGCACGCGCACGTAGCCTGTCTTCGTTAATGGGTCGCGCATGCCTCATTCAAGCACATGCGAACGCGGCAGTCCGTGCGCTGGCCCACCATCACGGAATCAGCATCCGCGCCCGCAACTCGGCAAACAGGTCGTAGAACGAATCCTCGGTCGACTGCCACGCGGCAAAGCCGAGCCGGCGGCTGTTCGCCATGTCCGTCATCACTTCGATGGGACGGCCGAGGTCGAGGTCCGTGTGCCACGGCGACACGAGCCGGTTCAGGTCCGCCTCGACGAGCTTGTGGCGCGTGGCGATCTCGCGCCAGACGGCGTGGTCGTTGGCCATCTCGGCCTCCAGCGGCCGGATCTCGCCCTCGAAACCGGCCGCCTGGACGCCGAACCATGCGGCGAGCCGGCGCCACAGCCAGCTCCAGCGGAAGTAGTCGCCGTTCGTGATGTTGAAGGCCTCGTTGCGCGCGGCGTCGTGGTCGGCGGCCCAGCGCAGCTGCCGCGCGAGCATGCGCGCATCCGTCACGTCGGACAGGCCATCCCACTGCGCCTGCGAACCGGGGAAGCGGAACGGCCGGCCCGTCGCCTTGCAGATCGACGCGTACACGGCCAGGGTCGTGCCCAGGTTCATCGCATTGCCGACCGCCATGCCGATGACCGTGTGGGGCCGGTGCACGGTCCACGTGAAGCGGTCGCGGGCCGCCGCCGCATAGACCTCGTCTTCTTGCGCGTAATAAAAATTGTCGAGGGGCAGGCGCGGCTGCGATTCGCGCAGCGGCGTGTCGGGCAAGGTGCCGGAACTGGCGTACGCCTCGAACGGGCCGAGGTAGTGCTTCAGGCCCGTCACCAGCGCCACGTGGCGCAGCGTCTTGCGCGAGCCGAGCGCATCGAGCAGGTTGCGCACGAGCGCGGCGTTGACGCGGATGTTTTCCGCTTCGCTGTCCTGGCGCATCCACGTCGTGATGAAGACGTGCGTCGGGCCACCGTCGCCAAATGCCGTGGCGAGCGCTGCGCCGAGCCGTTCCGGATCCATCAGGTCGGCCGGCACGGGGATCAGGCCCGGCAGGTCGGCGGGCGGGCGGCGCGCGAGGCCGTACACGGTCCAGCCGTGGGCCAGCAGTTCCCGTGCCGTGGCATGGCCGCCGATCCCGCTGGCGCCCACGACGAGTGCGCTTCTTTTCATGCCGCTTCTCCTTGTCGATGGCAACCGCTATTCTTGCCCGCTTCGGGAAAGCGCGTCGCACACCTTGCCGATGCCGCCGCCCGGCGGGAAGCGCGCCGCCACTGCACGCGTCCGCTCCGCGAGGCCGGGTGCCGCCAGCAAACCGTCCAGCGCGCGCACGAGCCGCCGTTCGTCCAGCCGCCCCGCCGGCAGGCTCGCGCCGACGCCGAGCGCCGTCACGCGCGCGCCATTGTCGAACTGGTCGTGCGCCAGCGGCACGACGAGTTGCGGCGTCCCCGCGCGCAGCGCCTCCGCCGTCGTGCCGATGCCGCCGTGGTGGACGAGCGCCGCCGCCTGCGGCAGCAGGGCCCGCAGCGGCACGTAGTCCTGCCACAGCATCGATGGCGGCAGGTCGGCCGGCACCTGGTCGCGGTGCGGCGTGAGGAACACGGCGCGCCGGCCCAGCCGCGTGGCGGCCGCGTGCGCGTGGCGAAAGTACGCGGCCGCCTGCGTGTTGCCGGTGCCGTGCGTGAACACGAGCGGGGCCGGGCCGGCCTGCAGGAACGCTTGCAAGTCGGCGGAGAGCGTCGCATCCGCATTCGGATCGAACAAGGGAAAATCGCCGCGCACCAGCGGCTGCGGCCAGTCCGGCTGCGTGGGCGCGAACCAGTCGGGGAACAGCGTCAGCGACAGGTCGGGCACGGACGCGATCCAGTCCATCAGCGACGGCACCGGTGTCAAGCCGTGCGCCGTGCGCGCCGCGTTCACGTCCGCCAGCGCGACGGGATCGATGAAGCGCCGGCCCACCCAGCGCCAGAACGCGCGGCGTGCGACCAGCGGCACCCACGCCGGCACGCGCCACGGGCCGACCAGCAGCGGATCGTGCACCGTCATCAGGTTCGCCGGCGCAAGGTAGGCGGCCGCGATTTTCACGCCCGGATGCACCGTGCGGCACAAGTCGGCCTCGGGCAGCGCGAGCGGATGCACGAGCAGCATGCAGGTTTCATGCTGCGGCAGCGCCGCGACGAAGGGCACGATGCGCGCCATCGCAAGCCGCGTCGCGCGCCACACGACGCCGAAGCCGCGCGTGGGATGCCACAGGTCGGGATCGCGCAGCACCGCCTCGTCGGCGGGCAGGCCCGTGAACGGCAGGCCGGTCGGACGCACCCACGGCCCGTGCTGCTCGGGCGCGAGAAAGCTCACGCGGTGGCCGCGGGCACGCAGCGCGAGCGCCAGCGCGAGGAACGGGAACAGGTCGCCGGCCGAGCCGATCGTGACGACGACGTAGTGTTGAGGTTCGATGCGGATCTCCTGCTAGAATATGAGTTCGTTTATCAGGAGATTCTACCCATGCGCCTGTAATGCCCGCCGTTCGCAACGCGACGGCCTCGAAACCTTCCGGCTTTCCTTGGCATTCAGGAGTTCCTCATGGCGCATCCCTATCTCGCGGCCCTGCACGGGGTCGACATCATCCTGCCCGACGGGCGCATTCTCTTCACGAACCTGCACGAGTCGTTTCAAGCGGAGACGGTCGGCCTGATCGGCCATAACGGCAGCGGCAAGTCCACGCTGGGGCGCGTGCTCGCGGGCGACCTCGAACCCACCGCCGGCCGCATCGAGCGCCCGGGACGCATCCGCTACGTGGCGCAGCAGACCGGGGCCACGTCCGCACGGTCCCTGGCCGAAGTCGCCGGCCTCGATGCGCCGCTGGCCGCGCTGCGCCGCCTGGCTGCAGGCGATGCACGCGACGAGGACTTCGACCTCATCGGCGACCGCTGGGACCTGGAAGCGCGCTGGGAGGCGATGCTGGACGGCGCCGGTCTCGATGCGCGTCTCGCACCGCAAGCCTTGTCGGGCGGCCAGCACACGCTGCTCACGCTGATCGGCGCCTTTTGCTCGGACGCCGACCTGCTCGTGCTGGACGAACCGGGCAACCACCTCGATGCAGGCAACCGCGCGTTCCTGCTCGACCAGATGCGCGCGTGGCGCCAGGCCGGCCGCGGCCTGCTGCTCATCAGCCACGACCGCGACCTGCTGGAGCACGTCGAGCGCACGCTGGAAGTCCACGCGGGCGGGCTGAGGCGCCATGGCGGCGGATGGTCGCTCGTGGCAGAGCAACGCGAGGCGGAACTGGCCGCCGCCGGCGCCCGGCTGGAACGCGCCCGCACCGAGCGGCGCCAGGGCGAGCAAAAGATGCGCAACCAGGCCGAGCGCGCCGCGCGCAAGAGCGCCCGCGGCGCGCGCGCGAAGGCGGACGGCGGCATGCCGAAGATCGTGCTGAACGCCCTGCCCCAGCGCGCCGAACAGACTGACGGCGCCCGCGCCGAGCGCCATGCGCGCGAACGGCAGGCGTTACAGGATGGCGTGGCCGGCGCGTTCGCGACCTTCGATGCGCTGCACCAGCAGCCGGCCTTTCCGCAGCTGGACATCGACATCCCGCCCGGCCAGACGGCGCTCGCATTCGACGCGCTCGTCGCGCGCCACGGTCCCCGTCAGCCGCTGGACTGGCGCGTGCAGGGCGCGGCGCGCATCGCGCTTGCGGGGCCGAACGGCTGCGGCAAGTCCACGCTGCTGCGCACGATCGCCGGAGAGATCGCCCCGCTGTCCGGCAGCGTGCACGGGCTGCCGGGCGTGCTGCTGGACCAGCACCTGGCCATGCTCGATCCGGCGCGCAGCCTGCTGGATCATTTCCCGACCTCGCACGACGCAGGCCGCCTGCGCCAGATGCTCGCGCTCGCGGGGCTGGGCCCGGACCGCATCCTGCGGCCCAGCGGCGAGCTGAGCGGCGGCGAACGCATGCGCGGCGCGCTGCTGCTGGCCGTGCTGGGCGAGCCGTCACCGAAACTGTTGATGCTGGACGAGCCGACCAACCACCTCGACCTCGCGAGCGTGGAGGCGCTGGAAGCGATGCTGGGGTCGTGGCCGGGGGCGCTCGTCGTCGTGTCGCACGACGGGCGCTTGCTGGAGAAGCTGGCGCTCACCCACCGGCTCGAGTGGACGGCGGGTGGGTGGATCGCCGGCGATGCGGCTGAAAACGTTGTCGATAAATAACAGATCTTCTGGCAATATTATGTCAATACATTTGCAAGGAGAAGGACATGCGGTCAAGGTGGAGCATCGCGTTGCTCATGGGCGTCGCCGTGCAAATCTGCGCGCCCGCGTGGGCGCAAGGTACGCCGCCACCGGTCGACGCTTTTTTCGGCAATAACGCGTTTGGCGGGGCCCAATTGTCGCCCAGCGGGCGCTACCTGGCGATGCGCACGAATCGCGCTGGCCTCCGCGATTTCCTTGCCGTGATGGACCTGGAAACGAAGGACGCCAAGGCGGTCGTGTCCTTCGCCGATCTCGACGTTGACCAATTCCGTTGGGTGAATGACAACAGGCTCGTGTTCAATGTGCGCGATGCGGAATACGCCAGCGCCGACCAGGACGGTGCGCCCGGCCTGTTCGCCGTCGACCGTGATGGCAGCAACTACCGCCAGCTGGCACAGCGTACCGTCCGCCAACCCTCGCCGCAGCCGTGGAACACGTTCCTCCTCTCCCAGGCCGGCAGCCAGGATTCGGAATGGATCTACGTGGCGCGTCCCATGTACGACAAAAACGACAAGTACTTCGGTACCCGGCTGCGCCGCCTCAACACATTGACCGGCAACGCCGAGGTCGGTCCCGAACCGGATGTGGAAGTCAGCGCCTTCATGCTCGATGCCAAAGGTGCGCCGCGACTGGCCATGCTGTACGGCGACATCAAGACCGTCATGCATTATCGCGATCCGGCGACGGGGAAGTGGCGCGAGGTGGCCAGCTTCGACACCTATCGCGGCACCCGGGATGCGATCACGCCGCTCGGCTTCGGTCCCGATGGCACGCTGTACGTCGTGGCCAACGCCGGAGAGGACACGGCATCGCTGCGCACTTTCGATTTCGCCACCGGTACGGTGAACAAGGAACCGGTCGTCGTCACGCGTGGCTATGACTTCGACGGCAGCCTGCTCGGCAACAGCAAGCTGCTGGGCGTGCGCCTGACCACCGATGCCGAGGCCGACGTCTGGTTCGATCCGGCGATGACGGCGCTCCAGGCGGCAGTGGACAAGGCCCTGCCCGGTGCGATCAACATGATCGACGCTCCGGCCAGGTCCACCGTGCCCTGGGTACTCGTAAAATCCTATTCCGACCGCCAGCCGCTGCGCTACCTCCTGTACCACACGCAATCCGGGACGCTCGAACTGGTCGGCAATACCTATCCGAAGATCGATCCCGCGCGCATGGGGCGGCAGGAACCTGTCCGGTACAAGGCGCGCGACGGCCTCGAGATCCCCGGACTGCTGACGCTGCCGCCCGGCGGCACGCGCAAGAACCTGCCGATGGTGGTGCTGGTGCACGGCGGGCCCTGGATCCGCGGCGCCAGCTGGGGCTGGAATCCCGAGTCGCAATTCCTCGCGTCGCGCGGCTATGCCGTGCTGGAGGTGGAGTTTCGTGGCAGCACCGGTTTCGGCATGCGTCATTTCGAGGCCGGCCTGAAGCAATGGGGCCTGGCCATGCAGAACGACATCGCCGACGGCACGCGCTGGGCCATCGACCAGGGGATCGCCGACCCCAAGCGGATCTGCATCGCGGGTGCCAGCTACGGCGGCTATGCGACGCTGATGGGACTCGTCAACGACCCCGGCCTGTACCGTTGCGGCATCGATTGGATCGGGGTGACCGACATCGAACTGATGTACACCGGCACCTGGTTTTCCAAGCCAGACTATCCCGAGGGATACCTGCGCTACGGCATGCCATTCCTGATCGGCGACCCGGTCAAGGATGCCGAACAGTTGAAGGCAACCTCGCCGATCCAGCAGGCATCACGCATTCACCAGCCCTTGCTGCTGGCCTATGGCGACGAAGACAAGCGCGTGCCTCTGTATCATGGCAAAAAATTCTATGCCGCCGTCAAACGGAGCAACGAGCAGGTCGAATGGGTGACGTACGCCGGCGAAGGTCATGGCTGGTCGCTGGCGAAGAACCGGATCGATTTCTGGCAACGCGTCGAGCGCTTCCTCGACCGGCATATCGGACCCGGCCGGCAGTAAACGGCGCAGGTCCGGCGCTTACAGGAACCGGTCGAGAATCTTCCGGCTCCCCTTGTCGACGGCGAACATGTCGCGGATGAGGAAGTGGATGCCATGGCTGTCCGCGATCAGCAGCGAATACGTGCCCAGCCGGCGAATATCTTCCTCGCCCTTGAGCACGAACTCGGTGTCGCCGCGGTCCGTCTTGACGGTCCACGTGCACGGCGTGGCATAGCTGGACACGCCCTTGATCGACAAAATCTCGGGCATGAATTCGCGGCCGTCGAGCTCTTCCGTCACGAGCGCGCGGATGTCGGCCGGTATCGTGTCGAGGTCGTCGATCCACGCGACTTCCTTGCCGCCGTCGCGCACGAGCGAGATGCCCTTCGAGGGCGCCTGCACGGGGAATGAGCGCACGGGCGTGACGCCCACGAATTCCTCGCCCTCGGCATTCGTCAGGACCAGCTTCCCGAACGGGTCACGCTTCAGTTGAAAAGTTGCATTCATCGTTCAGTCGTCCTTGCTGCCGTCGTCGTCCGGATCCTGGTCCACGTTGCGCGCCTGCGCTTCGTACAGGCGGTAATACGCGCCTTCGCGGGCCATCAGTTCGTCGTGGTTGCCCTCTTCCACCACCTGGCCGCGATCCAGCACGACGAGGCGGTCGGCGCGGTGCAAGGTGGACAGGCGGTGCGCGATCGCGATCGTCGTGCGGCCCTGCACGAGATTGTCCAGCGCCTTCTGGATTTCCTTTTCCGTTTCCGAGTCGACCGAGGACGTCGCTTCGTCCATGATCAGGATCGGCGGGTCGATCAGCAGTGCGCGGGCGATCGAGATGCGCTGGCGCTCGCCGCCGGACAGGCCCTGGCCCCGCTCCCCGACCATCGAGTCATACCCCTGCGGCAGGCGCAGGATGAATTCGTGCGCGTGCGCGGCGCGGGCGGCGGCGATGATCTCTTCGCGCGTCGCATCCGGCTTGCCGTAGGCGATGTTTTCCGCGATGGTGCCGAAGAACAGGAACGGCTCCTGCAGCACGAGGCCGATGTGGCGGCGGTAATCCGCGACGGCGAAGCTGCGGATGTCGCGGCCGTCCAGCAGGATCGCGCCCTCCGCCACGTCATAGAAGCGGCAGATCAGGTTGACCAGCGTGCTCTTGCCCGAGCCGGAGTGCCCCACGAGGCCCACCATTTCGCCGGCCTTGATGTTCAGCGAGATACCGCGGTTGACAGCCCGGTTGCCGTAGCGGAAGCCCACTTCGCGCAGCGCGATATTGCCCTCGACCTTGTCCAGTTTCACCGGATTGACGGGCTCGGGAACGCTCGACACGTGGTCGAGGATGTCGAAGATGCGCTTCGCGGCCGACGCGGATTTCTGCGTGACGGACACGATGCGACTCATCGAATCGAGACGGACGTAGAAGCGGCCGCTGTACGCGATGAACGCCGACAGCACGCCGACGGTGATCTCCTGCTGGCTGACCTGCCAGATGCCGAAGCACCAGATGATGAGCAGGCCCAGTTCCGTCAGCAGCGACACGGTCGGCGAGAACAGCGACCACACCTTGTTCAATTTGTCGTTGACGGCCAGGTTGTGTTTATTGGCATCGCGGAAGCGCGACGCCTCGCGATGCTCCTGCGCGAACGCCTTCACGACGCGGATGCCGGGGATGGTGTCGGCCAGCACGTTCGTGACCTCGCCCCACACGCGGTCGATCTTTTCGAAACCGGTACGCAGCTTGTCGCGGACGACGTGGATCATCCACGCGATGAACGGCAGCGGCACGAGCGTGATCAGGGCGAGCTTGGCATTGATGCTGAACAGGATCACGCCCGTCATGATGATCATGAGGACGTCGGACAGGAAGTCCAGCAGGTGCAGCGACAGGAACACGCAGATGCGGTCCGAGCCGCTGCCGATGCGCGACATGAGGTCGCCCGTGCGCTTGCCGCCGAAGAATTCCAGCGACAATCTCAGCAGGTGTTCATAGGTTTCGGAACGCATGTCGGCGCCCATCCGCTCGGACACGAGGGCGAGGATGTAGGTGCGGCCCCAGCCCAGCGCCCAGGCCAGCATGCTCGATGCGAACAGGCCGCCCATGTACATGTAGACGAGGTGCGTGTCGATGTGCTTGCCGTTCTGGTACGGGATCAGCACGTTATCCATCAGCGGCATCGTCAGATACGGCGGAATCATGTGTGCGCCGGTACTTGCCAACATGAGCAAGAATCCGAGGAGCAACTGCCCCTTGTAAGGCCGGGCGAAGCGCCACAGGCGGAACAGGGTCCAGGTCGACGGCGGCGTATGCAGCACCTTGGTGCAGATCGGGCAGTCTTCCTGGTCCGGTTCCAGCGGGGCCTTGCAACTCGGGCAAGTATGTTGCTCGGGCGGTTGCACGGCGACGCCGCTGACGTGGCTTTCGACCTGGTCCTCGAACTGGTCGACGACGCGGATGGCTTGCAGGTTCTGGCCCAAAGTAAAGCGCCAGGCCGCCAGCAGGCCGTTCTGGTCGACGAGCTCGAGGTGGCCGACGCCCGCGTGGTCGTGGTGGCGCATTGTCAAACCGGCACGATACGGCCAGTCGCGCCACATCGTGTCGCCGGGCGCGCGGGTCAGCAGGCGATAATTCGTGACGACAAGAATACCTTTGGTGAAACGTAATTTCGCATCGAGGTCAACCTCGACGCTGTTTAAAACGTTTTCCCCTGGCGCAAGCTTCTTCGCGACGTCCGCCTGCCAGTGCTCAGGCAGGAAACCGGCGGTCAACGCCCGCGGACCGGAGGGAATAAGTTGTTGAGTTGTCATGTGATGCCGCCGGCAAAGGCGAGTTTTGGTTCTGATCTGTACGATGGAACGTTGAGGGCGGTGTTGCCGTTGACACGCGCACCTTCCGAAACGCGGCGCTTCGGCGTGTACGGTATTCTATCGGAGGGGCCAGAGTGGCAGAAATCGGTTCGGCACGGTAAGCTTCGTTCCGGCAAGTATACAACATGTGCATTATGGAAAGAGAGGAAGACGGGGCCGCGATCCGGCAGCGTCTTTGGCCATCGATGTGCAAACTTAGGCAATGCCACGCGATGAGAGAGCGGTCGTCGCGTGGCTGGATATTTTCATGACAAATAAGAAAGACATTGCAATCCTTCGTGTAAACCACCTGCGTGGACCGAACATCTGGACCTACCGCCCTGTCATCGAAACGTGGCTCGACATCGGCGAACTCGAAGAATGTCCTTCGAATAAACTCCCCGGCCTGTATGAACGCCTTACCGCCTGGCTGCCGGGCCTGATCGAACACCGCTGCGGCGTCGGCGAACGGGGCGGCTTCCTGGAGCGCCTGCGCGACGGCACGTGGTCTGGTCACATCCTCGAACACATCGTCCTCGAATTGCAGAACCTGGCCGGCATGAAGACCGGTTTCGGTAAAACCCGCTCCACCGCCGACCGCGGCATTTATAAAATGGCATTCCGCACGCGCGACGAAACCGTCGGCCGTGCCGCCCTGCAAGCCGGCCACGCGCTCCTGACGTCCGCCATCAACGACACCCCGTTCGACCTGCAGGCCAAGGTCGATGAGTTGACGGAACTGGTCGACCGCTACTGCCTGGGCCCCTCGACCGGCCACATCGTCGACGCCGCCACCGACCGCCGCATTCCGTCCATCCGCCTGACCGAAGGCAACCTCGTGCAACTGGGCCACGGCAGCGCGCAGCGCCGCATCTGGACGGCCGAGACGGACCGCACGAGCGCCATCGGCGAATCCATCGCCAGCGACAAGGACCTCACCAAGACCCTGCTCGCCTCCTGCGGCGTGCCGGTGCCGGAAGGGTCGGTCGTGCGCAGCGCGGCAGCCGCGTGGGAAGAAGCGCAGGACATCGGCCTGCCGGTCGCCATCAAACCCGTCGACGGCAACCATGGCCGCGGCGTGTCGCTGAACCTGATGTCGGAAGCGGACGTGCATGCCGCCTACGCCATCGCGTCCGAAGAAGGGGATTCCAGCGCCGTCCTCGTCGAGCGCTTCATTCCCGGCAACGAACACCGCCTGCTCGTCGTCGGCTCGAAAGTCGTCGCCGCCGCCAAGGGCGAATCGCTGTGGGTCGTCGGCGACGGCACCTCCACCGTCACGCAGTTGTGCGACAGCCAGATCAACATCGACCCGCGCCGCGGCAGTTCCGAAGAATTCCCGCTCAGCCCCGTCGTGCCGGCCGAAAGCGATGAAGTCAAGCTGGACCTGAAACGCCAGGGCCTCACGCCGGATTCGGTCCCGCAGGCCGGCCAGAAAGTGCTGATCCAGTTGAACGGCAACGTGGCCGACGACGTCACGGACGAGGTCCACCCGGAAGTCGCGCACGTGGCCGCGCTGGCCGCGCGCGTCGTCGGCCTGGACATCGCCGGCATCGACCTCGTGTGCGAAGACATCTCGCGTCCGCTGGAAGAACAGCGCGGCGCCATCATCGAAGTCAATTCCAGCCCGGGCCTGCTCGCGCACATCAAGCCCGCCCAGGGCGAGCCGCGCAACGTGGGCAAGGCGATCGTGGAACACCTGTTCGCCGAGGGCGAGACGGGACGCATCCCGCTCGTGGGCGTCACGGGCACCACGGACGCGGCACTCGCCGCGCGCCTCGTCGGCACCGTGCTGAACCTGGCCGGCAAGCACGTGGGCGTGGCCAACCGCGAGGGCCTGTTCCTCGACGGCCGCCAGGTCACGGCGCAGGACGGCACCCGCTTCGACGCCGGCCAGCGCCTGCTGATCAACCGCACCGTGCAGGCCGCCGTGTTCGAATCGAACGCGCGCACGATCCTGACCGAGGGCCTGCCGTACGACCGCTGCCTCGTCGGCATCGTGACCGACATGGGCAGCGTGGCCGACGTGGCCGACCTGTACGTGCGCGACGACGATGCGCTCTACAACGTCGTACGCAGCCAGGTCGACGTCGTGCTGTCCGATGGCGCGGCCGTGCTGGATGCGGCCGATGAACGCGTGGCCGCGCTGGCCGAACTGTCCGACGGCGCCGTGCTGTTCTACGCGCAGGACGAAGCCAACGCCACCCTGGCCGCGCACCGCGCGGGCGGCGGCCGCGTCGCATTCGTGCGCAACCACCACATCGTCCTGGCCCAGGGCAGCGAGGAAGTGCCGCTGCTGGGCATCGACAAAGTAAAGCCCGCCACCGCCGCGCAGCCGAATGCCCTGCTCGCGGCCGCGCTGGCCGGCTGGGCGCTGGACGTGCCGACGGACCTGATCTGCGCCGGCCTGCGCACGTTCGACCCGGCCGGCAAAAAGAAAAAGGCCTGATGACGAGCCCGGCATGACCGGGCGGATGCCGCAAGACCCTAAAGGAAAGACTTATGGAAGTATCACGCGTACGCGCCCTGCGCGGTCCCAACCTCTGGAGCCACCACACGTCGATCGAGGCGATCGTCGCCTGCGCGCCGGAAGAGGAATCGATCGGCGCCCTGCCCGGCTTCGAGACGCGCCTGCGCGCCCTGTTCCCGGAAATCTGGCCGCTGCAGCCGACCGGCCATGACGACACGATCCCGCTGGCCCAGGTGCTGGAAGTCGCCGCGCTGGCCCTGCAGGCGCAGGCCGGCTGCCCCGTCACGTTCAGCCGCACGACCGCCACGCTGGAGCGCGGCATTTACCAGGTCGTCGTCGAGTACAGCGAAGAAGACGTCGGACGCCTCGCAATGGAACTGGCCGGGCAGCTGTGCGCCGCGGCCCGCAATGACCAGCCGTTCGACCTCGAAGGCGCGCTGAAGCAGCTGCGCGACCTGGACGAGGACGTGCGCCTCGGCCCGTCGACGGGTTCGATCGTACACGCCGCCGTCGCGCGCGGCATCCCGTTCCGCCGCCTGACCGAGGGCAGCCTCGTGCAATTCGGCTGGGGCAGCCGCCAGCGCCGCATCCAGGCCGCCGAGATCGACGCCACCGGCGCCATCGCGGAATCCATCGCGCAGGACAAGGAACTGACCAAGACCCTGCTGAACGCGGCCGGCGTGCCCGTCCCGCTGGGCCGCAGCGTGAACGATCCGGACGACGCCTGGGCCGCCGCCCAGGAAATCGGCCTGCCGGTCGTGATCAAGCCGAAGGACGGCAACCAGGGCAAGGGCGTGACCGTGAACGTCACCACGCGCGAGCAGCTGGACGCGGGCTTTGCCGCCGCGTCCGAGTTCCGCGACGAGATCATGGTCGAAAAATACCTGCCGGGCCACGACTACCGCCTGCTCGTCGTCGGCAACAAGCTCGTCGCCGCCGCGCGCCGCGACCCGCCGCACGTCGTGGGCGATGGCGTGCACACCGTGCGCCAGCTCGTCGACATCGTCAACAAGGACCCGCGCCGCGGCGACGGCCACGCGACGTCGCTCACGAAGATCCGCTTCGACGACATCGCCCTCGCCTCGCTGGCGAAGCAGGGCTATGACGCGGAATCGGTCCCGCCGAAGGGCCGGCGCGTCACCCTGCGCAACAACGCGAACCTGTCGACGGGCGGCGCCGCCACCGACGTCACGGACGACGTGCATCCGGAAGTGGCGGCGCGCGCCATCGCGGCCGCGCACATGGTCGGCCTGGACATCTGCGGCGTCGACCTCGTGTGCGACAGCGTGCTGAAACCCATCGAGGACCAGGGCGGCGGCATCGTCGAAGTGAATGCCGCGCCAGGCCTGCGCATGCACATCTCGCCGTCGTTCGGCAAGGGCCGCGCCGTCGGCGAAGCCATCATGGACACGCTGTACGGTCCGGGCGACGACGGCCGCATCCCGGTCGTCGCCGTGACGGGCACGAACGGCAAGACGACGACCGTGCGCCTGATCGCGCACCTGCTCGCAAGCTCCGGCCTGCGCACCGGCATGACGAACACGGACGGCGTGTACATCCAGGGCCGCCGCATCGACAGCGGCGACTGCAGCGGCCCGCGCAGCGCGCGCAACGTGCTGCTGCACCCGGACGTCGACGCGGCCGTGTTCGAGACGGCGCGCGGCGGCATCCTGCGCGAGGGTCTCGCGTACGACCGCTGCCAGGTCGGCGTCGTCACGAACATCGGCTCCGGCGACCACCTGGGCCTGAACTACATCACCACGCTGGAAGACCTCGCGGTGCTGAAGCGCGTGATCGTGCAGAACGTCGCGCCGAACGGGATGGCCGTGCTGAACGCGGCCGACCCGATCGTCGCCGGCATGGCCGAGAACACGAAGGGCGACATCACTTATTTCGCCGCGGACGCCTCGCTGCCGGTCATGCAGAAGCACCGCGCGCAGGGCCGCCGCATCGTCTACGTCGACAAGGGCCACCTCGTCGCGGCGCAAGGCAAGAACGAAGAACGCGTGCCGCTGGCCGAGGTGCCCATCACTCGCGGCGGCGTGATCGGCTTCCAGGTCGAAAACGTGATGGCGTCCGTGGCCGCCGCGTGGGCCGTCGGCATCTCGTGGGATGCGATCCGCGTGGGTCTCAAGACGTTCGTCGGCGAGAGCGACAACGCGCCGGGCCGCTTCAACGTGTTCGACTACCGCGGCGCGACGGTCATCGCCGACTACGGCCACAACCCGGACGCGATCCAGGCCCTCGTGAACGCCGTCGAATCGATGCCGGCCAAGCGCCGCTCGGTGGTGATCTCGGGCGCGGGCGACCGCCGTGACGAGGACATCCGCGACCAGACCCGCATCCTGGGTAAAGCGTTCGACGACGTGCTGCTGTACGAAGACCAGTGCCAGCGCGGCCGCCTTGAGGGCGAAGTCGTCGGCCTGCTGCGCGAGGGCCTCGCCGGCGCGCCCCGGACAACGCACATCGACGAGATCAAGGGCGAGTTCGTCGCCATCGACAAGGCGCTCGAACGCCTGCAGCCGGGCGACCTGTCGCTGATCCTGATCGACCAGGTCGATGCGGCGCTGGCGCACATCGCCAAGCGGGTCAAGGAAGGCTGACGCCTCCTGGCCGTTGTTCCGAAACGGGCGCCGCGTGCGCCCGTTTTGCTTTTTATTGGTGCTGCTCAGAAACGTCAGGCACCGCGCACGCTACGTTAGGCAACGAACGTGGCTTGACGCGGCATCTGGCATACCATGAATGAGAATTCGAGCGAGCGGTGCAACCATGACGATCGACAAGCAATCCCACCCCGTTGCAGACAACGACCCGGCCCCGGAAATGCCCTTCCGGCGCCTCCTGTATCGCTTCCTGTTCTTCGACTGGCTGTTCCGCGACGTCAGCGCCGCGCGCGACCGCATCGAGCGGCACGCCGCGCACCAGCACAACCGCAAGATGAGCCGCTACCTGCCCGTCTACCTGCGGCGCTGGTCGTTCCTGACCGCCTTCGATTTCGCGCTCGGTATCCTGTTCGAGAAGGTGCTGCAGGCCGGGATCGTGTCGGCCTGGTTCTTCACCTGGTCGTGCGTGACCTTTACCGGCATGGTCGTCATCACCGTGGCCTGGCTCATCCTCAACCACGCGCGCCTGTCCTGAACTTGATGCTCAGTAAGTTGCCTTGTTGCAATTAACGCGAAACTGGTGTCCTCAACCACAAGGAGGACGTCATGACTTACCGATGGATCGACGACCAGGGCTTGCTGAAAAAACTGCTCGGTGAACGGCGGAGCGACCGCTGGACGGCCGAGAACGTGCAGGATGCGTTGCGGGCGCGGGGCGTGCACGCGGCGGCAAGGGCGATGGAGTACCGGCGCGTGGGGCTGGAGACGGCGCTCAGGGTGTTGGCGGTGCAGGGCAAGCGACGGCGCGGTTCGATTTCATGACCGAACCGCACATGTGCTGCCTTGTTTCCTGTCATCGGCGTGCGGCCGTGGCCGAACAGTCGCTGTCCGGCCCCGCATCGAGCGTGATACACTTGGAGCAAAGGAGCATGTCATGATCATTTATACTCACGCTCAAACAAGTCTCGAATTTTTGCGCTCTGCGTTCGCCAGGTTGACCGTAGGCTCCAAGGTTTCCAACGCAGCGTTGGAAAAGTATCGTCGCAAGCAGGGTACCATCGCCGCGGGTGGCGCACCAGAAACGCTGGACGTCTATAAGTCCATCTACCGAAATAAGAAGCTGACTCCAGAGGAGCAGTACCGCGCCTTGTTCGGCTTTGTTGAGCAAATCGAGCGAAGGCCGAGCTGACGCTATTTGTAATTCGTTTTATAACACCGGGACGGTAATCGGGGTGCCCAGCCGAGTGAAGCGATTCAGCACGGCAGCCCGCACTTGTAGCTCGGCGACCTGACGGTCGAAGTCACGTGCCATGACGCGTTCGCCCAGCAGCTTGAAGCAGCGCATCTTGGTTTCGATAAGGCTGCGCCGGTGGTAGCCGCTCCATCTCTTCCATATTGCCCGTCCCACTCTTTTGGTCACCCGCAGGATGTCGTTACGTGCTTCGGCACCGCAGCGGTTTGCCTTCCAGGGCTTGGCGTTCTTGCGGGTCGGGATGATGGCATGCGGGGCGCGCGGAGCGATGGCTTCATGACAGTCCTTCGTGTCGTAGCGCCATCGCCACTGACGCTGGCAATGCGTTCGTCAGCAGGAATCTGGCTGAGCAGCACTCGCTGGACAGGTGCGTCGCCGATACTGTTGTCGGTCACTTCCATGGCCCGGATCTCGAGCGTGGACGCGTCGATTCCGAGATGCACCTTGCGCCATTGGCGGCGGTAATCCGCGCCATGCTTCTTCGTCTTCCATTCGTCTTCGCCCAGCATCTTGATGCCCGTGCTGTCCACCAGCAGATGCAAGCCCGTCGTGGTCGGCACGGCGCCGATGGCCACCCGCAGCGTCTTTTGCCGCCGGCTTACCGTGCTGTAGTCCGGCACCGGCCAGTTGAGCCTGGCTAGGCGCAGCAGGCTTTGCGTCATGCCCATGGCCTGGCGTAGCGGTAAATTGAAGAGGCACTTGATGCTCAGGCAGAACTGGATCGCCTCGTCGCTGAACGTCTGGCTGCGCCCGCGCTTGCCGCTTGGCTGGCCATGCCAGCTCATCGTCGGGTCAAGCCAGATGAGCAGCGAGCCGCGTGACTTCAACGCTTCGTTGTACGTCTTCCAGTTGGTTGTGCGGTACTTCCGAGGAGCTGGTTTCATCCGTTCAGGCTACCAGACCTGCGGGTTCTACGCTGGCCCAGCCTGATTTGCGCAACAATGCCGAGGCGCCCCCATTAATTGCTTCGGTCATTCACGCTGGACATTTACCTCTTATCAAAGGACATCGGGCGAGATTTCGGGCCGTCGGTAAAAATCCCACAGCTCCTTGTAGGGCAGTCCAATGCTCGACCCACCGGATTTCTTCCAAAAGCCAGCCCAATGCACGAGGAAGACTCCGGCGCCCCTAGGGTCGTATAATTTCCCCCCATCCACACGTCCATTTGGCGTACCGGCCCACCATTCCAAGCTCACGGTCGGAGCAATACCAACCATAAGCAGCTGCAACAGGCTCGTGTATGAGTAACCTGATGTTACAATCAGATAATTTAGAAATGGCTGTTCCATGCACTCTAATTCCATACTCTCCTTGAGTTCTAACGCGCCGTTCACCTTTGCTACACAGTGTTTCATTGGCAAGAGGCCACGCCGGCTCACAAAAAAACCCGTGTTTGCCGAATACTCGATCTGCGGTGGGGTAAGCAAATGTGTTGCGTAAACGCTATCCTTCCATACCCAGCACCGTATATTTTCGAGATTTGAATGCGAAGCGACATAGTCACCATGCTTGAGGTGCTCGAATGCGAAATCAACGGAATCAGTGACAACTGTGTCGACATCGATGTAAATGAAGGTGTCAAATATTCCCTCCCAAGCTACTAACTTTCGATAAGTTCCAAGCACGAAGCCGTGAAACCTCTCGCTGATTGCATCGCAACTGGCGAGCAGCTCCGCATCATCGAATATGGAAAATGAAAAGGTAGTTTTGAGCGACGATATCTTATCGAAATCGCTATCAAAAGGTATCAAGCAGAGTGGGATAGTCGGATTGTGCATCCGAAAGCTCCGAAGGAATGCGACGACTTGTTCGAAAACCTTGTTATTCGCCAAAAAATACACGCCGCTGGTGGGATTATTCTTGTTCATTAGTGCAGTTTCCAGAATGATAAATAAAGGTGCAATGAAGAGCTCTGTCAATACATGGCATGCTCACTTTCATACGCATCAGCTATGTTCGGGTGTGGTTCCTGATGAAGGGATGGGATCAATTGAAGTTTCATATCGCTCTAGTGGATTTCCCTTTCCCGTGGCCAATTTGAAGAGTTGGCGTAATTTCGCGCTTACTCTGCAAACCAAACCGAACAGAGTAATGGCGCATGTAAGTGCCAGTAACATGATGGCTAGGTCGTGATGGCTTTCGCGACACCAACTATTGGCGAAATATATTAAGCCGAGGTTGCTTGCAACCCAGATCGATGCATGTAAATTCCTATGCCGAAGGAAACGATTATTTTGAAAAAAATTCTTCCGGTATTTAAATCCATCGTTTCGGGTATCCGTCAGCAAACCTTTTGTCCCCCAGCTACTGTCATGCGAATTGCAGATTGCATACATCCACATGAGAAGGGGGACAACATAGATGGCAAAAAATACGACTGGAGTACTGGCAACGATCGTCTTAGTAAGTTTACGATGACCTAATAACGACGCAAGTGGCGCGGCAACGTAAAGAAACAAAAGCAACTGTGCGAGCAAAAACGTTTCTTCGAATAGCACATTCGTCAGGAGAAAAATCGCTACAGCGCTCATTTGAAGAGAAACGGAGAAACGTAAAAAGGCGATATGCCGCGCCGAAAGATCGCTACGCAAACAAACAATAAATTGAGGAAGCAGAGCACACAGCGCCATTGGCAGGAGTATCTCTAAGCTGCCCTGGAGCGCAGGAATATGATGCGTAGACGATATTGCCCGTTGTCCAATTGAAGACAAAAGGAGTATGAAAATGGCTGGGGCGCACCAGTCATAAGTGAGTATTAAGAAATGGTAGATTCCCGCTGTGACAGCACGCAATTTCCTTCGAGTCGCCACCGCTGGATCGCGAACGAAGTCAGGGAGATGTCGGAGGTAGCTGACACGGCATGCCATGTAGCCATTGCACCACCGCTTTCTTTGTCGCAATAACTCCTGCCACGAATGGCAGGGGTCGGTTACAGCCACTGCATTATCGACATGAGTAATAGTCCATTCGGTTTGCGGGCTGCTGATAATTTCGCGACAAAGAACGCGATCTTCGGCGAGATAGAGCATGGACTCATGAGGTGTTAGAGGTCCTAATCCTTTGAAGTATACACTGAGCGGATCACGTGGCTTCGTATCGGGATCGAAGCTATTGGTAGTTTTGATTGCGTCCCATCGGACCGCACTTAATTGTCCAGGAATGACGCTCAAATATCCGGCCGCGCGTTCTGCAGGCCACTCCAAAAGAATTGAGTTGGTAAAGGACGTATATTGCCAGCATTGAAGAAGGCTCCACGGACTGGAAGGTCTGGGCGGCAAAATGCTGCTCGCCACAGCTCCTACACGGCCATCTCGCTGAAACGCATTAACAAGTTCGCTAAATGCGCTTCTGGCCGGAACCGTACCTACATCCATCTGGAAGCAGTAAGCCGGTACGATACATGGGCAGAAGATACGATAAAACCACCAGTGCGAATCCAGTTTTCCGTGATTTTCACGTTTAACCGCAACGAGTAGATGAACTTGGTTGCTATCAATTAGGCGTTCTGCTTCCTGTGAATCTGTGACACACTGTTGCAATTCGCTTAGGCGCCCTTGCCAGTGAAAGTCATCGTCGTACTGGCCGCTCCTGCATAACTTAAGTAGATCAAAAAGATCGGCTTCAAGGTAGTTGCACGCCAAATCATGAGAATCAAATCGGAAACACTTATCAGAACCCGTAAGCCGCTCCAAGGTAGCCCTCATCGACGGCGAACATTTTTGAACACCATCTACCAACACGCATATATTGATAATGATATTTGGACAGGTACGACGCAACCGTGCGATGGTGTTGGCTAAGCCGATAATTGAACAATGCAATGCATCCGCAGGCTCGTTATAAACCGTAATGCATAAGAATATGCCGCCGTTCGAAAAGGGAAAACGACGAATATCGGCTGAGGCCGTGTCCCGATTGATTCGGGCTTCGAAATCGCCCCTTAAGAATTTACGATTTTCGGGGTCAACCTGCTGTGGGGGCAGCAATGCATTCATTAATATACTCGATTGTTGTTAATCGGGCTAAAAGGCGAAGCTTAATCGGTCAGCTTGCCTTCGCGTTCCGGTCGATAAAGTGGTTGCGATTAAACATAAGCCTGGTCAAGAGGCGCCAATTTATACGTTACATCTGTCAAAACTCAATAAGATTGTTCAATAGTCGGGCTGCGAAAAATACGTGCACTTCCATGCGAATTCAGTGCAGATCATCTGCTCAAGCACCCTACGCTTGTAATTTGGTATTGAAAGGGAACGGATGGGATTGCTGGCTCGCGCGACCGCCTCGTCTCAACTGCTATTGCAGGAGTTCTGAACGGGGCCGACCGATGGGCTGAATCGCAGCAAACGACAAAAAAGCGAAATCGAGTTTACCTCATCTCTGAGGTTTAAATTCTCTCAAAAATTCACCGTGTAGACCGCTAATTCCCTGCAATTTCGTACTCTCTCTAAAGTGGCTTCTTGAGCATTCGCCGGTGCTGGGAAGCTCGGCGTTTAAAATGCACGCAGCCATTTGTCAAACACATCATGGCCAGACATCACCAGCAAACGTTTCAATGTATCCCTCGATTTCGACATCGCTTATACGGTAAGCGTAGGCGACTCATTCAGCACCGCACTTAACTGCGTCGCTTGGGATTGTCGCTCGGTCGCTTTGCCATTTTGAACTTGGATGACGCGTTCAGCTGCTGCAATGGTTTCTGGACGATGTGCAATCATGATTCTTGTCAGATCGAGGCCGCTTAAGGCTTGATTCACCTTGCGCTCATTATCAATGTCCAAATGGCTCGTTGCTTCGTCCATAGCGAGAATTTTCGGATTTTTGTATAAGGCACGGGCTAGCAAGACCCGTTGTTTTTGCCCGCCTGAAAGAATGCTGCCCATGTCGCCCACAAGGGATTGATATCCCATTGGCATACGAAGGATGTCTTCGTGGATATTTGCCATGGCAGCACATCGCGCCACGTCGTCATAATTCGCTCGCACATCATAAAAGCTAATGTTGTCGAGCAGTGATCCTGCAAGCAAGTCATCGTCCTGCATGACCGTGCCAATCAGTTGGCGATAAGCTTTTAAGCCGACTTGTCGAATAGGAATATTATCAATTAAGACCTCGCCCTCATTGGGTGCAAGAATACCCACGATGATTTTGCAGAGAGTGGACTTGCCACATCCGCTTGGTCCCACTAGAGCAACATTTTGGCCCGCCGGAATATGAAGATTGATCCCATCTAGCACCCATGGCTCGCCATCAGCATAGCGGAAACGTACATTTCGTAGCGTTATACTTGGTTCAAGTCGGTCTACGGCGTTGAGCACTGTCGCTTCTTCCTCAACGGGTTCCAAGACAATATCCGCCAAACGCTCGGTATGGACCGAAAGCATCCGTACGTTGATGAACGCATCGATCAATCCGAATACGCGGGTAATAAAGGTTCCAGCGTAAACGGTAAATGCCGTTAGCATGCCAACCGACAGTTCACGCTTGATGATCAGTTCTGCTCCCAAATAGAAAAGGAGAAGGTTCTGGATGCTCATGATAGCGGAGCTACAAGCACGGAACGTCACGTCAATCTTTTGCGTCTTGATGTCTTGATTGACCGCGTCCTGCCGCAGGTTCAGCCAGCGTGCCATACGTTCCGACTCACGGCCGAATAGCTTGAGGGGGGTGATCGCGCGGAGGGTCTCAAGAAAGTGACTCTCTTCCTTTGCGCGCAATATCAGGGTTTCCTGCGTGGCATCCCGCAACGCACGATAAAACAACCAGCGTAGTCCGGAGTAAATCAGCACACAGGCGAAAACCACAGCGCTCAGTACGGCGCTATATTTCAGCATCAGGACCAGTGCTGTGATGGCCAGTAATCCGTCCAAGGCACTCTCGACCAACAGGCTAGTTACCACGCGTTGTATGGCGCTAAGGCTGCTGAAGCGGCTGATCACATCGCCCAAGTGACGTTTCTCAAAAAATGCCGGGGGCAATTTTAAGAGATGGGCGAACAATCTGCTCGACCATTGTAGCCCTAGTTCAATGCCCCAGCACGTCAAGGACCAGCTACGGGCAAGTTGTAACGCGGCTTGCGTGAAAAGAACAAGGCCAAAGCCGATAGCCAGTGCATGGAGCAGTTCGAAATCACCTCCAACGACGACGTCGTCAAGGATGAACTGAGTGAATAGTGGGGTGATCAGGGTCAGCAGTTCTAGACCAATGGCCATGACCAGCACTTGGACCAATGCGCGGCGCAAGCCGACGATTTTCCCGACCATATTCTGGACGGGCACGCGCTTGGGTGCATCGCGCTTTTCGAATGTTGCTGTCGGACGAAGTTCCAAGGCCACGCCCGTAAAGGAACGCGAAATCGCATTGTGTTTGATGACACGCTCCCCCACTGCCGGGTCGAGGATCACCAATTCCAAATCACTACGTAATGTTCGGCGTGCCCGTTTAAGAACCACAAAATGGTCAAGATTCCAGTGCAGGATGCACGGACAATCAAGCTTGACCAAGTCCTCCATCTCGAGCCGTACGGGGCGTGACGCCATCCCGAGCGCACTAGCATGGCGTAACATTTGTTCGAGCGTCATGCCCTTGAGGCTGACGGAAAATCGCCGACGGAGCGAAGCGAGGTCCGTTCGATGGCCATAATGATTGGCGATCATCGCAAGGCATGCCAGTCCGCATTCACTGGCTTCTGTCTGAGCAATAAATTTCATTCTTCACTTCTCGTTCGAGATCTGGGTAGAGCGGGCAACGAACCCAAGAGCCGGAGCGAATGCCCACTCCCAGATGCGCCGCGTATCCAGCATTAGATCGGCTTCAAGCGTCATCCCGGCAGTCAATGGCTGCGGTTTCCCGTAAATATTGATGAACTGTTCGGCTGGCTTTACACGAATACGGTACAGTCCCTCGGTTCCACCAGGCGAATTAGCAAATGCATTACTAACTACAGTCCCGGCGATATTTGCCGGTAACTCGTTCGACGCCAGAGGGGTCTTGCTGATGCCGATCACTTTGCCATCGTACAAGCCGAACCGTTCATACGGGAACGCACGGTAGCGAATTCGCACCGCTTGTCCGACCTGAGCAAAGCCGATGGCACGACTAGTGACATACAGATGGACTTCAAGTTCCTCGTTGGCTGGACCCGCGCCGGGCTTGCTGGGCATGAGGGTGGCTAGCACCTGGCCAGCCTGGACGAATTGTCCAGGCCGGTTTGTGATCGTGGTGACGATGCCATCAGCCGTGGCCTTGATGAGGGTCCGCTGGCGGGTTTGGTTCTCGGCACGTTCCTGGCGCAATGCCGCTTCAGACCGGTCGAGTTGAGCAAGGGTCGCAGACAGATTGTTTGCCAGGCTATCCCGTTCGGCGCTGATCGTAATGCGATTTGCCCGCAATTGCAGCAAAGAGCGGTTCAGTGCGCTAAGTCGACTGCTAATGTCAATAGTCTCTTCCACCTTTTGTTGGACTTGAGCCTCGGATACAAAACCATTCCGCTGGAGTGTTTCGAATTTGGTCACCGTGGCTTGGGACAGGCGTTGCCGACGGCGGTTCAGCTCAAGATCTTGTTGCAACTGAGCTTCCTCTGCTGCCAAATTTTCCAAGCGGGCGTCGAGTTCACGGCGCCGCTCGGTCTCCTGAGCAATACGGCTGCGCCGCTCAGCATCCACGGATTCCTGACGCACATCAATTTGTCGAGATAACAGCGACGCCAATGCGCCGCCTCCGACATACTGTTCGCTGGAAATTTCGAACATGGTTTGATCGCGCGTCACGCGTTCTCCCTCGGCGACGTAGTTGCGCACGATGATTCCAGGGGCGAAGCTGGAGATTGTGATGCTGCCACCGTGTGGCATGGTGAGTCCGGTGACGGATAACTTTTTTGTATAGGTGCCAAATAATCCAAAGGCAACCAGGCCCAGCGTCACACATAGCGCGATCGATGCCATGACTTTGCCAGATACCGGTTGCGTCAGTCGTATCGGACCAAACCATTGGGTCGCCTTCGCGTCCCACACTTCCGGGCGGAACAAAGGAAGCGGTACCTCGTCCTGTATCGGGTCGGGTTCGCGTTGCATCGTCTCATTCATTCAACAATATCTATCATGTATTTGCCGCACCAAGCCGATCTTGGGACGTGTGGTCACGGCGAGCGGTCCAGACAGAATGGCGCCGCACTTTCCCGTCCTGGTCACGCCGAATGGAGTGAGCCTCTACGCAATCCGGGAACATATGCCGTTGCATGTAGCGCGCCATGTCATAGCCGTGGCCGAAAGGCGCGACAAAATCCATAATCCATAGTCGCCCCCCTTCGTTCCACTCACTGAAATGCAAAGTCGCGTCGGGATCGGTGAGCCAGCGTTGCTCTACATCGGGGGCAAGCCAAGCCCAGGTGACGTAGCCCAAAGGTAAACTTGTCGTTGGGTCGAAGAAGACCTTGATTTGATCAATGTTAATCGGAGTCTCAATCCAGGCGGTTAGGCAGGCCATGGGATACTCCCGATACACCAGCTGTTGCGACATCAGATACGCAACGTGGCCGCGCGTCTCGGCCGCATCACGCAAATTTGTATTTTTTGCAAGAAATGTAAATTGGTCGCTCACAGCATCTCCCATAGGTGTTCTCCCCAGAAGGCACGCATATCGCGCCGACAAGTGGTTACGTCTGTAGCCAGGCTGTCGGCGTCGAAAAACTCGGCCCAGGTAAACCGCTTGCGCTGTCCTGACCAGCACGCGACGATCATGTCGTCGAGGGCGTCATACACGAGTTCTCCCTCGTCGGCGCACCACAGTAGGCATGTGAACCCATCCGGATCCTTGTAGAGCAACCGCGCCCGTTGTCCGGCGTACTTCCACAGGCGTTCGGCCTCCAAGTTGAACTGGCCCGGGTCATGGATGTCCTGCGCCATTTCCTCCAGTTGTATATTCATGCGATCGCGGTAAAACAGCGGTTCGACGAGCGCGGCCTTGTTTCGGTACAAGCACACTAGTCGTTGCAAGGCACGTAGCGAGAGGTTGCTACGGTCGGCCAGCGAATACATTGCCGCACAGACTGCCGCGTGGGCCGACAATAGTTGAGTTCGCAGTTCTTTAGATGGAATCAAACTTGCCAAGCGCGCATCCGCAACCGGGTCCGAAGTGTTCGCAATAATGTCTAGGATGGCCAGCACATCATAGGTGCCGGTCGATGAATCGAGGATAGGGCTCGCATACCGTCGGGAGCTTCCGCTAGTCCCGAGGTGCAACAGAATCTGACCCAGTTGCCGCATCGCGGCCCGACCGTCCGGCGTGTCCCATACCCGTTGCGCCAAGACGCCTTGGCAGCCGATCAATCCTGCCATGCGTCGATCCAGGGACGACTTATAGTGGCCGACGTAGGTATCGACAAGTTCATTGGGCTGGGGGAGGCCCCGGCGTTCCTCGATGGGAACCGGGAAGTATTTCCCGATATAAAAGCACAGCGTGGCCAGCGTCTGGGTGAGCGTTAAATACTCGTCAGTCAAGCGGCAAAGGCAGCTGACATAATTGGCCCAACCCGGAAGCGCCGACGCCGTCGCGAAGTCGATCCAACGTCCATCCAGACAAATATTGGAGGCAGTCACCGTGCCATGCATGAGACGCTTAGCTACCGCTGCGGCAAACTGCTCAGCGAAGCGGCGGACCATCTCATTCATGCCGGCATTGAGGCGGGCCAACGGTGACCAACTCAGCCATTCTGAAGGCGAGCAATCGATTGGAACAGGCAACAGGCGATCAAGTTGCGCCACGGCGCACCGCACCCGTTCCGTGTCGCTTGGCAGGCTTGCCGCAACCTCCGGCGCCGGCCGGAACATGTGTGCACGCTGGAAGTGCGCAGGCCGCCAAGCCGCCTCACGCACCACCATGCCCAGCACGCGGTCACAGGGGCGCGCTGCTTGCTCGTCGTGTAAACCAGTCCGGATCACGGCGCAAATCCGTGTCGAGCCATAAGGAAGCGCATGCTGGAATACTTCGCTCCATAGTGCTTCCTGCAAGGATTCGGCCAAGGTAGTGGTGCCAGGGCGACCGATCGATCCGTCATTGTCAATGCCGGCCAACGGATTCAGCCCGCAGCCCTTAATCTGCCAAGTGCCATCGCTGGCGCATCGGGCTCCTCCGCCATTGCGATGAATGGCATTACCGCCGTAACGGTCGGCATAAAAGACCTTCATCGGCTTGCTGCGGTCCACCCCATCTGGTGGGACATTCCAGGCGAAACGTGCAAGCAGCGCTTCCGGCCCGCCCACGTAAGGCATCCCGGGATTAGCGGCGGCCAGGCTCGCCGTAGGAAGAGCCTGCATGTGGAACGGTACACTCCAGGGAGTAACCTCGGGTAGGCTATCGCTCGTGGCAATGGCTGTAGACTGGGAGGAATTGTTATGCATATGTTAATTCCGTTCCACCGGCTTACGTGACTGCCTGCTCATGAGGATACGAACCATGAAATCATACAGCACGGCTTCGTGCTGCCGCGCATTTGCGTCCAACATGCGATTGCAAAACATGTGCACGAAGCTGGAGAACATTTGGCTGAGCGGGACTTGAAGTTCTCCGGCTTCTTCAAGCGCGCGCAATTCGTTCACAAGGGCGCGGCGGGCCGGTAAGGTATCGCGCAACAGCGCGAATACTGGCTGCGAAGCCTCAGGCACCGAATCGGCAAAAAAGTGGGAGTCGATCACGCGCCTGTAGCCGCGGAACTTTGTTCCCAACTGCACCTTCTGGGTCGCACCAATGCCGAATTCATATTTAAAGGAATCTCTTGGGCCGGTCATCACCTGCAATGCTGCTTCGTCCGAAAGTGAGTAGGCTTCCAGCCAGCTTTCAATTCCCAAGAGGGTGAGCACCCAGCGTTCCGGCAGGCCGTCCGAATCGCGCAGCAGCGCCAGCAGTTGCGTGGCGAGAACGCTGTCATGGTGGAAGAGCTGCTCCGCCAGCGAAATGGCGCGCGGCCCGCCGTAGCGATCCCGTTCTTGTTCATAGGTGTCCAAGGCCAATCGGGTGCATTGATAGTTCTGCAGCGCGGGCGTTAACGCAGTCATGAGTTCGTCGGTGACCCGTTGGCGACTGGCAGTCACCAAAGAATGAAACCGTACACGCAAATGCTGGTCTGGATCGGCATAACGGATAAAGAACCATCGGTCGATGAGTCCCTCCTGCTGGGCCCGATTCAGGAGGGGCGCGATCGTGTCGATCAGCATGTTATCGGCCTGTAGCGCTCCTCCGTAGACCTTTACATAGCTCCACGCACTTCCAGGAGGAAATATCCCACGCCGGTATCCATCGGCAGCGGGCAGCGGTGGCAAAACGACTTTTTGGCGTGGGATTTCTGGTGTCTCCACCATGAAAGGCACCACGACCTCTTTGGAGTATTGTGGCATTTCACCAGCGAAATGATTGAGCGATAGGGACTCGGCCACTTCCCACTGAGGCGACTTATCGACTTCTTCGAGCAACATGGCAACAAGCAGGGCATTGTCCAGATCAATGGGCAACGAGTTGTCGGCTACGTCCAAGGTCACGAAGCGTGGTAGCCCGCGCGCGGTACGCCATGCGGACAGGTCCTCCGGGCGGGCGGCCGCCCGTGCGAGCGCAACCGCATCGGTCTTATCAAAGCGCCAGCGCGCGGGCGCCCATACCGAATTGCGATAACACACGCGTGGCAGATAAGGGACGGTTGCAAAAGCCTGCGGCCAGCTGAACGGGGGGCAGGCGTGTGCGCCCTGCCATTGCAGGGCACAGAGAAAATGGTACATGCCGTGCGAGCCTTGGCTGTAATTGTGTACCGTCGTCATGCGCGGAACAATTTCTTTGTTGAGGCGTTTGGATCGCAGCCGATACTGCCCCTGCTCAAGGCGAAGCAACAGGTCCGATGTTGGGATTTGATGGTCGAGGTCGAGAGCACTATTGCCAAGACACACGATTTCGTACTCGCGCAGCGTGGCGCGTGTGAGAATGTTATTCACACGGCCGCCGGAATCGTGGTTAATCTCCGCGTAGATCCGCTCGGGGTCCGCTTCCTCTTGTCGCCGCAGCATCGCCTTGACTTCGTCGCGTAGTTGCTGATCGATGGGAGTAAAGCGGCCGAACATCTCTGCGCCGGATCGTCCGCCCGTCTGTTGAAGTACAAAGCGCATGTCACCTTTACCGTCGCCGATCAGCGCAGCCTGAGCGAACATGCCGGCGGCGGCTGCCCGGGGCCTAGCCGAACCGCCCTGTTTAATCCGGTCGATGTCCGTATCGGTGATGTTAATACTGCGTTCACCGTGACGCAAAGCCTGCACAAGGTGACCGGTCAATATCTGGGTACGGACAAGATCGAGCCAGGATTGGACCTCGCCGGATGAATTGCCTAGCTGAACGCCCGCCAGCAGATCTGAGATGACCTTGGTCTGAGCCGGAAACGGAACCCCGATTTCGCTATGCAGTGCAAGTTCAAGAGGGACTTCGCGCTCGCCAAATCGTTCAGTAAACAACTTTTTATGCTCGTCAAAGCCGGTAAAGCGAAAGCAGCCGAACTCGAAAAAGGCCTGTGCGCTGACGGATATGTCATCAACGAGATCCTTTCCTAGTGCTGGTTCAAAATCTCGCCGGCTATCGATTTGGAACAGCGAATCACGGGTATTTCCGGACGCATACGTGGTGGCAAACGTCTCGGCCGCAAATTGATAGTCCTTTAACAGGCAGGCTTCAGGCGTCGCGCTCGCCTTTTGGCGGATCACGGTCAAAACACGCGCGAGGTCGGCTGTATGATGCGAATGGCCAAGCTCTTGTAGTTTGGCGTGGAGTCCCAGCAAGCGCTGGCCTCCGATAACAGGGATTCCCAGCATGGGGAGCAAGACTTGATTGTCGATTAACTCGCTAATGAAAGCGTGGGCGTCTGCTACATCCACCTCGCAGTCACGGGCAATAATAGCTGCCAAGTCGGCAACTTTGCGACCTCCAGCCGCAGAGGCTATTGCAAGTGCCATCGCCTCGTTCTTTTGCAAACGCGATACCACAAATCGCGCCCGTGACTGGGAGGCATGGCGTTCAGTGTAATAGTACTGCTGATCCAGGTCGACAATGGTTGGATTTGGAAAGAAACCCAGCGCTTCGCGCACTTCCGGATCGGCGATCACTTTAGCTAGCACCGACTGCTCTATCCACGCATCGTACTGGACGTGTCGCTCGATCGGGGCGGAGCCAATGCCGTCGAAATTGCTCTCAGGCGCGATTCGTCCGAAAGAAACGGTGGAGAATAAGCCGAACGGGGTGCAACGATAGGCCGCGCGGGCAATGTAACGCGCTAACGCGATGACGAGTTTGTCGTTACCTTTTGGGTCAACACCTGGAGCGTCAAAGCGCATTCCACTAATTTGCAATTGCCCTGGTGCAATTAATTTTTCTTCGCGAGTTTTTTTGAATTCTGTGAGACGTTCGTAAAGGCCTGGGGACCCAATATAAATTGCCTCGCGCAATTCGGGTAAGTCGAGTTGCTTCAGCAAAAAGTCAACCTTATCCGGAGCGGCATGCCATTGCTCGAACAATTTGCCCGGCAGGAGCGGAGTGCGGAGATGAAAGAAACCTTGATGCACAAAAGTATTGGAAGACGCCGGCAAATTCATGGGTAATAAATCCTTTGTTAAATATTCTAATAGTGCTGTGATTGGTCGGCGCAATCCGTCAATGCGCGGTAGCTACTTTGCAGCGACCGCAGCTTACGTTGTCTTCTTTTTGAATCCGGCTCATAAAAAAATACCACCCCTGAGCAGATTTGATAGTAGGTAGAGCAGTCTCATCCCGTAATGTTGTCGGCTGGACATCCTGAATTAATTTATAAATTTCTAATCGGAACAGCCCCGAACGGCAAATTCTGCTCGGATTAACCATCCAGAAAATGCCGGGGGCTACCAACTAATCAGATTGTGGCAAGATTACTTGGCCGGCGGCGGTGCGCAATTGCAGGTGCCTGATGGGCACGTAAACGACACCGGGCAACCGTCCGAGGGGCAACCGTTCGTGGCACAGTTATTAGAGTACGTAATTTCAATACCCCAGCCGCCCCCTACCTGATCCCACTCGCTCTGGGTCAACTCGCGAATGCTATTTTTCGAAATGGAAAGTTTCTTTCTTGTTCCGTTGATGTTCATTGTGGTCCTGAATTAATTTATAAATTTCCAATCGGAACTGTCCCGAACGGCAAATTCTGCTCGGATTAACCATCCAGAAAATTCCGGGGTTACCAACTAATCAGATTATGGCAAGATTACTTGGCCGGCGGCGGTGCGCAATTGCAGGTGCCTGATGGGCACGTAAACGACACCGGGCAACTCTTCGAGGGGCAACCGTTCGTGGCACAGTTATTAGAGAACATAATTTCAATATCCCCCCAGCCGCCTCCTACCAGATCCCACTCGCCCTGGCTCAGCTCGCGAATGCTGCTTTTCGAAATTGCAAGTTTCTTTTTTGTTCCGTTGATGTTCATTGTAGCCTTCTAAAAATAGTATGAGAAAATACAACTACGCTTCTGAATTAGTAATAGTTCGTGGCGTTTCCCTCCCGTCCTCCGTTAAATTAATTCCAAAATAGGTTGGCGCGTAGCGCCCGCCGTGCTTGATGACATTTAGGCCGCCCTTCGAGTGCGGGCGGCCGATAACGGGCGCATCTCCTGAAAAGATCTCCGCGCCTGCAAAATGTGCGAGATAACAGTACCGGTACCCGTGATGGCATAAAATTCCTCCGCTATGTTCCGGCAAGCTCGCGACCGGGCACCATCGAAGGAAAAGTGTCACCGCCTGACCTGGCGAGGCTGGTGGGGCCATAGTTTCCCACCTTCTACGAGACCAACAGTTGGCGATCCCAGCGTCGTTGGATTAAGCCGCATGTATCGAGGTAGCAGAGGCAATTGCCGACGATTCCCTCCAGCAGACTCCAATCAAGGTGCGCTTGATGGGCTAGCGGACGAGCAAGATCGAGGGACAATTCGAAATAACGCTGCGCAACCACCATTAAGGTAGTTTCTTGAAATATAGAGGCGGCGCGCCTTGCCAAGTGGGAGAGGCCGGCATAGCCATGACAAAACCATGGGTCGCTGATGGCGAGTGATTCGCCCGTCCGCGCCGATGCTTGCCGGAGCAAATTCAAGCCGAAATTGTTGAGATGAGAGTCGTCTAGGGCACGGCCGGCGCACAGCAAAGCCCATGCTGCCGAAAAGTCGCCGTAGCACCAAGCACCGCGACTCAGTGTCTGATCGCCGGCACGATATCCGAAAACGCCTTGCGTGAAGTCTGGGCGTTGCTGTGCGGTATACCATGACACCGCAGCGGCCAACAACGCCCTCGCATCCGCGTTGTCTTGCTCCTGTTCAACGATCGCTGCGAGCAGTGAGATTACACCGGCATTGCCGTGCGCTATGCCCAAGTCGATGAATGATTCCTCGGAAGCTGCAGGCCAGGTGAAGCCCGGGGCCAACATGGAGCGCGTGGTCACCCAGCAGCAGCCTTCGTCCGTCCAGGTCGCCATGGCGCGTAGGTGCTTAAGCACTTGTTCCTGGAGCGCGCCACCATGGCCTTCCAATCGCCGGGCAAAGGCGTACACGCCAATCCCGGTCAAGCCGTTGATGAGTTCATAGTGACCGGGCCAGTGCGCATGACCGGACAATTTCTCGCTGAGAGATTCATCATAGTCAGCCGCGATGGAGGCGTATTCGTTCATGCCAAGAAGTGCATCGACCTCGGCGGCCTTCCAAACCAAGCCGGTGGCTCCTGAAAAGAGTGAGTGGTCGCCTAGGTCTACGCCTGCTAATGCATCGTCCATGAGTTCGAGGCCCCGCGCGCCGTAGGCATTTTCTTGAAGCGCATTCGAGGCGACTGCCAGCAATAAGGCGACTGCCCCCATCGAGCGCCTGTCGGACAGATTAGAAAAATCATGTTCCATGGCTCGGGTGCACACCACCCGAACAAGCTCGAGTGCCGATTCGCAGGAAGCTGGAGACAACGTCCAGTACTGCTCCGAGTGCGTTGAAGCCGGGGACAGGATGGATGACACCTTGGCTCGGTTCATTGTTGCCCCCCCAGCCAAGTGATGGCCGCGTCGAGGACGGGATCAGGCTGACCCGGCCCCGTCGCCTCGGCTTCGATCACAACATCGGGCACGACCTTGGGATACATTCGCTGACCGTTGCGGTCCGCGACATACTGTGATGTGATGCCAAAAAAATTTCCGTAGCGATCGGACACTCCGTGGACGGCGGTAGTAAACCCGGCTGTCGGCGTACCAAAATTTCGAGTGTTTGAACGGCCGTGAAAGGCAATCGCCACCATTTCGCCTGTACTGCTCGTCGACCCGCCAAACAAGATTGCGGTTGGCTCCCTTTCGCCGTCAAAGGTTGGATCTGAGTCGCTGAAATAGGTATTGGCCGTTTCCTTCGGCTCGGCAGGCGTGCCCCACAGCCAGTCTCCGTGTGACTTACCGTCTCTGTCGACAAAGTAGCCGACCGCACCATTACCCAGCAGCGGCCGGAGCGCAGCAATTGCCGGGAACAGTGTGCCGCCGCCATGTTCACGCAGATCAAGAATCCATTGAACTGCTCCCTGTTTATGCAGCTTTACAATGGCGTCACGCAAGGCGTGCGCATATGCTCGACCCTCGGCAAAATTCGGCGCAAGAAAAAATCTTAGCTTTACATAACCCACATGCTTATCCACAAGGTCTGTATAGAACAGGGCGTCCCGCTTCTCTTGGCGTGGCTGGGCTTGTGCTACTCGCACGGGCGTGACGTCCAAGGCCAACTCGGCTTTCGTTTGGAATCGACCATGGGGTATTACACCGGCCGCAAACTCCGCGTTATTAAGCTGCCGGGACAGTTCCTTCAGCGGTCCATCGAGTTCCCGGATATTCCGAGCCCCTGTCGCCGCCAAACCGAGGGCACCTTCCAGTTCGTCCCAGCGCAGGCGGTCTGCGACCAGCGATTCACGCCGCACCTGCTGCAATATGTCGTCCAGATATTTGCGACAAGGTACGCACATTTGCCCAGGGCGGAATTGTGTTTGGCTGACATCAATTCGTACATCGCGAATGATCAGTCCGGAAACTTCCTGTGGAGGACCGGGAAGTGTCAGTGTCCACGCAAACCTCGTGGCATCGTCCGGCACAAAAACACTGGTTTTCACCTGCCCTCGCCCCACTCGAGAGACCACGCCAACATGCGTTTTAACTTGCCAGCTCTCGCTGAAACTGGTAAGGGTGAGAAGAATCGAGGGGTTGAATTGGGACGTCGGATAGAAATCGAATGTTAAATACACGCGGCGTCCTGACAGCGTAGAAATTTCTTGGGTATCCGCCATGAGCTTCGCGCCAGCAACTGAACATCGCGCGAGCGGACGCTTAAGTGGAATCTCCAATGCTTCTTTTTTTCCTTTTTCGCATTCCATCGCTCCCTTCATTGGGAGCGGTATAAGATTCTTCATCTCCTGCGCGGACGCAGGCAAAGTCGCTAATGCGAGGCCAAGCATGATAAGACGTTGAAAACTAAAACGAGCAGACATGGAATATAAATTTTCGTCAAATGGAACTTTTGTTATTCGCGGCGAGAATCTAATTGATCCAATCCGGAGACCTTGGAAAGCAGGGTTAAAGATTGCGCCCTTTGTTCATGTGTAGGGGAAAGATCCCACCACACAATATTTGACACATTATATGTGCGCGCCAGTCTATGTAATTCGGCAGCGCATGTGCTTGCGGAGCCGGCCATTGTCGGAGTGATAAAGGCATTGTTATATCCAGCCAACATCTCCAAGGCCTCCGCATCAGTGGATGCGCAAATTCCCGCAACGAGGACTGCGCAATCGGGAATTACACTTGGATTTGTATGATCTTCAATTTGAGACCTATATTCAGCCAAGACGAGTGGATCGGCATTGCTGGTGTGGTGACACAAAGAGTAACAGTAAGATGCGCGAAGTCTTATAGCCAAGCTCATCGAGCCGCGGCCAGTACCGTGGATCCAATAATTCGGCTGGGATTCCGCCCATTCAAACGCCGATAAGCGCTCATGATTGAACTGTAAATAGCCCCTCAGCTGCTCATTCTTTTCGTCAAATCCGAGCACGTCGCCCGAACTGAGTCCTTCTAACGCCGTACCGGCAACTTGCCCGGCGCATACACCCAAATCAATCCGCCCGGGGAACATAGTGTTCAAGAGCTGAAAAGTTGTCGCGACCTTATACGGGGAGTAATATCTCAACAGGATCCCGGCTGTGCCGACCTTGATCTGCCGAGTCGTCGCGGCTAGCAATGGCAGAATAATTTCAGGACTGCTGTCGAGCAGGCAGCTGTGGTGTTCGGTCAGCCAACAGCGTTTGTATCCAAGACGGTCGGCGAGTTGTGCAATCGAAATTAATTCAGTTATAGCTTGTCCTTCGCTGCCAATCGATACCGGTCTTTCCAAAATACTAAGTTGAAGGTGTGTCAAAGAAACTCCATTTTGCGAAGTTGAGTTTTCATGTGCAGTAGCCAGAGTGTAAGCCAGCCGTAAATTCCGTCGATAGAACTGAGCAATAGCGTCTCGCAAAGGACAAGTTATTAATTATTGAGTCCGCAGGCGAACAATTCGCGAGAAAGCATGTAGCGTTTTCGCGAATCGACGTTCCCCTAGTTCCTTGTGCTAGCGTTGATTGTTCACTCATCCCGGGTATTCTCGCTGCATTTAAATTTGGGAGAAGCAATCTAATGAACGCCCGGTATATTAAATAACAAAATTATTTCTTCGAGGTAATTTAGGGCATATTTACGGCTGGTCAATAATGTTTTTCATGCATAAGCCACTGATTTATCCGTTATCGGCATTCCAAACTGCGCGCAGCCTGAGCCCGGGTAGCCATCGGAAAAAATACGAGTGTATTGTTCCTACATCAAAGACGTTGCCGGCGAATGCGAATCTGGGCCAGTTTTCTCGAATCGATAATGCTAGAGGCCGCGGCTCTCCCACTTGCCTTCGCAAGCTGGGGATACGTAATGCATCGGATTCAGCGCTTCGCGTAAAACACACGTCCATACCTTGGGCGATCAGCTATAATTGCCCAGGGCAATCTGCCTTGAGAGCCCGGCAATAGTTTTTGCCATTACTTCATTCCAATTTTTTATCGAGGTTCAATGAACAAAATTAATGCAACGCGCGGCGTATACTTTTTGGCAAATAACGGGGTTTTTGAGCAGTCCGTTGGATTCCTTCGAAGCTTTCGCACACATAATCCAAAGCTTCCGCTGTGCCTGATTCCTTTCGATAGCGATTTCGACAAGATATCGGCGCTTAAGAATACCTATTCTTTCTCTGTATTTGATGATTCCAGTTTGCTTGCCAGTTGTGATGCCATTAGTGAGAAGTTTCATGGTTTCAAGCTTGGAACCTATCGGAAGCTCGTGGCGTGGGAGGGCATATTCGACGACTTCATCTATATTGATGTCGACACAGTTGTCATTGACTCGGTGGATTTTGCATTCGAGCATCTCAAGCAGCATGACTATGTGGCTTCGCATTCAAATATCGAAACTATCCGGCGCTGGGTCTGGAAGGACAGCGTCTACTCCACGAATTTGCTCACTACACCCCAGATTGCATATTCCGCCAATACAGGTTTTTTTGTTAGTCGGCGTGGTCTATTACCGATGAAGCATTGCTCGGCAAAGGTTTCTGGAGGTCTGGAACTCAAGGAAAGCATGGAGTTGGATTGTATGGAACAGCCCTTCTTGAATTATCTCGTCGTAACCTCAGGTTATTCCTATACCAGCCTGCTGCGCTTGCTCACTGCTGAAAATGCCCCAGCCGCGAAGTTGGAATGGTGGGCCGGCACACCGGCCGGGCGCGTCGAAGAAGGGAAACTGTACCATCCATCTGGCGCGCCGATCTTCTTGGTTCATTGGGCGGGATTTTCGAACAATTTCGGTGGTTCAAGGGCGGGACTTCCTTATAGGGATTTATGGGAATTTTATCGCCGTCCTGGTTTTTCCGCAGATATCCTATAGCCGAGTCCTGAACCCCCGTCCGGAAAACTCCTGTGGCGGTAATCCTGCCGTGTTCGCCATACCCTCGGACGGCTGCGTTTACCGGACGGCGTTCGCGATGATTTTTTACGGCTCCATTAAATCAAGCGCTGAATTCCCGTCCAATCTATTCTCACGCCGTCGGCTTCCTCCCCGGCTTGAGTAAACAGCATATTTGGATTGTCTTTCCAAGGAATATTTTTGTTTCTACAATCAGGATTCGCCCATCGCAACGATTGAAAATTCATCAGATGCAAGTAGAGATATTGATGCCCAATATTTCTGTTGTTTGACACAATCCCATCTTTCCAGAACCACACGTCAGGATGATGAGTCATTCCGTCGTGCCAGGGCATGGGATGGAAAACCGTTGAGTACTGTTCTTTGAAGTAAACGTTGTGACGAAATACGGCGTCGAACTCGTTCGTCCGATTACGTCGAATGAAGAGATCGGAGTAAACATCCTCGTCAAATCTCGTCGAATCGGGATTCTCCAAGTAGGCCTTCCAGTCAGGAATCTTTAAATATGCCCTGCGTATCGGTTCGGTATTTTTAAAAAGAACCAAATGTCCAGAAATCATGTGTTGATGTGCGCTAACCACATCAAAAGATAAGACATCGTCGGTATAAAATTTTCGGATATCACCATAAATTACATCTAGATCGCCGAAGCCATAGTAGTCATACGCTGCTACGTCGTCGCTGTACAGGTCGCCGTAGGCGGGTCTGATATCGCAGATCTTATAGTTTCCGTTCGGGCGGAAATTGATATTTAGACGTTTGGAAACGTTAGCTACGTAGTCGGCAAACGTTGTCGAAATGAATCTTACATTTTTTGGTGGGCCGACCGGAACTTGACAATCTGTTCTTATTATCCAGTTAACAGTACTATTGCACTTGCAACTTGCCAGGAACACTGGAAACCATTTTGGCCAGCTTCCAAAATAGTCGATAAAAATAGCGATACTTTTCATTGTCCTCAAGTCCACTCATTCTTCATTTTTATCTTGCGATTCAAGCCGATTATCATTGTCCCGCCCCACCCATGAATATTCGAATGTGACTACATGCTGTGAAATGCACTCTCGGGACTACCTCGGCAGCGTGTCAAGCGCTGCCACAGTTCAGGCGATTATTCCGAAATTTTGATTGCTGGACGTTGTAAAATCAATGCAAGTATTTCTCGTTTGCGAGCCACTGTGCAGTCAATCGCTGCATCTGCGTAGCCATCTCTTACAGGCGAAAATTTGGCAAAACATTTCATCTTGTCAAATAACTTTTTTGGCAATTCTGCAGGCTCGTCGCAATTGCATTCGTCATCAGATTGCATTCCCGACGTCACATAGATTTTTGGAAACAAAGATGAGCGTGTTTGTGGAGCGTTGCAAAGTGCTCAAGTCCGTTACCAAAAATCTGCCCCGCCCGTTTGAATCAGGTGAAAAGAGCATTCACCAAAAGACAGCCGGAGCGCATAAGTACGCTTATCTATCGCTATTCGTTCAAAATCTTTCGGTGATTTGGATTCTATCCACACGGTATCCCATGAAGCAATTATGAAATTCGCTTTTTCAATGATGTTTTTTGACAAGACAATTGCAGGCTTTTCGTGTTACGTTTGCTGGAGTCTCAGGATGTGCCGATCAAGTGGTTATTTGAGAGAATTAATCCCAATGCAGGCATAAAGGGGCACGTTGATTGCCGTGATATTTTGTTAGAATTATTTATCAAGAATTATCATGCAATCCACCGACATAGCAAAAACGCCATAGGATGAAGATGAAGTCAGCAAATGTATTGGAAAAAGTTCTTGTGACCGGCGGGGCGGGGTTCCTGGGTAGTCACCTTTGCGAACGGCTTTTGAAGACGGGCGCCGACGTGCTGTGCGTCGATAACTTCTTCACTGGGAGCAAGGCCAACATCGCACATTTGATCGGCAAACCGACTTTTGAGTTGATGCGGCACGACGTAACATTTCCACTATACGTCGAGGTCGACAAGATATTTAATTTGGCATGTCCGGCGAGCCCAGTCCACTATCAATACGATCCGGTCCAAACAGCAAAGACTAGTGTAAACGGCGCAATCAATATGCTGGGGCTCGCGAAACGCCTGAAGGCACGTATTCTGCAGGCATCGACGAGCGAGATATATGGCGATCCCGAGATGCATCCACAGACCGAAGGCTATTGGGGTCGTGTCAATCCGGTCGGAATCCGTTCGTGCTATGACGAAGGAAAGCGCTGCGCCGAGACGCTTTTTTTCGACTATTGGCGCCAGCATAATCTTAACATCAAGGTGATCCGTATCTTTAACACTTACGGGCCACGAATGCACCCTGACGACGGCCGCGTCGTCAGCAACTTCATCGTCCAGGCATTACGAGGAGTTGACATCACCCTGTACGGAGATGGAGAACAGACGAGGAGTTTCTGTTACGTCGACGACTTGATCGAAGGGATGATGGCAATGATGCAAAGCCGGGACGAGATCACCGGCCCTATCAATATGGGCAATCCTACTGAGTTCACAATGCGTGAGCTGGCCGAACTCACGCTCAAGCTCACGGGATCAAAATCGAAACTCTCGTTCCTGCCGTTGCCGAGCGATGATCCACGCCGTCGAAAGCCTGACATTACCGTGGCAAGAGAGCAGCTCGGCTGGAGCCCGAAGGTCAGCCTGGAGGATGGTTTGAAAGAAACCGTGCGGTACTTCCGGCATACCCTCGATCTCTGATCGGGCATGCCGTGCAATGACTGCACTATAGTGGACCCCAAATTTGAGACGGTGGTTTAAGCTGTCGTCCTTGAAGGGATGATAGCGAATGAGTGAATGTAAAAAACGCAGGACGCATCCGGCGGACTTCAAAGCCAAGATTGGCCTGGAAGTGGTTCGCGGCGTGAAGACGATCAACGAGATCGCGCAGGAGCACAACGTGCATCCGCAGCTGGTCACGCAATGGAAGAAGGAGATTCTGGAGAACGCGAGCTCCTTGTTCGATACCAAGCGTGGCCCGAAGCCAGTCGACGAGAGCAACCCGGAGGACAAGCTGTACAGCGAAATCGGCCGGCTGAAGATGGAAACCGACTGGCTCAAAAAAGCTGGGGCTGTAAGTCGGGAAGATCGCATGGGATGGATCGAGCCTGCACATACGGATCTGCCGTTGACGCGCCAGTGCGAGCTTGCCGGTGTGCCGAGAGCGACGGTGTACCGCAGGCTGGAGGCGATGGTCCGCCAGCAGCATGAGGGCCAGGTGGACAACGAACTGCGCGCCCTGATCGACGAGGAGTACACCGGCCGACCGTTCTACGGCAGTCGGCGCATGGTGGTTTTCCTGCGAGGTCGGGGACACAGGGTCAATCGCAAGCGCGTACAGCGCCTGATGCGAGCAATGGGGCTGGCAGGCATGGCGCCCGGACCGGGGACGAGCAAACCGCATCCGCGGCATAAGATCTATCCGTATCTGCTGCGCGGGGTGGCGGTCGCGCGGCCGAACCAGATGTGGAGCACGGATTTGACCTATATCCGGCTGGCGCGGGGTTTTGCCTACCTGTGGCGACCATCGACTGGTACTCGCGTCGGGTGCTGGCCTGGCGTATCAGCAACAGCATGGATGCGTCGTTCTGTTTGGACTACCTGGAAGACGCCTTGCGTCACCACGGCAAGCCGGAGGTATTCAACAGCGACCAGGGCTCGCAATTCACCAGCGATGCCTTCACCGGCGTACTCAAACGGGAAGGCGTGGCGATCAGCATAAATGGGCGCGGGCGGGCGCTGAACAACATTTTCGTCGAGCGCCTGTGGCGCAACGTGAAGTACGAGGATGTGTACCTGAAGGGTTACGCCAACATGGCCGAGCTGACAGTTGGTCTGGCGCAGTATTTTGCGTTCTACAACGCCGAGCGTCCGCACCAGGCGCTGGACTACGAGACGCCGGATCATGTCTATCGTGCCGGCGTCGGAGGCGGTGCGCTGATCGTCGACAAGTTCGGCGACGCCGACCAGGAGCTGGAAAAAGATAGCAGTACGGGGCAGCGCCGGGCAGCTGCTGAGGTGGAAACGGACACAGCTTAAATTGACCGGCTGAGTGTCTTGACTGACAGGTCCACTTTAATACAGCGCTTGGTTCGCATGGGTAGCTTTCCAAAACCTCGCCAATTATCAGATCGAAGAGTTGCCTGGCTCGTTCGGGAGATCCAAGAATGGGCCGAAGCTCGGCCCATGTTAGATCTACCTCCACCGCCAAACACATCAAAGCGAAAAGCTCCAGTATCGTGCAGTGATCACGTTGAGGAGCGTGCCACTGACTCGTAGTGCTCGCTGAGTTTGGTCAGCCATTCCCGGCGCTCGCGATCATACGCGTACTTGTCATAGATGCCAGCGACCCCATCCGGTATATGCCCAATCACGGCTTCTGCGATCTCTCTACGGCAGCCGAGCGCGGACAATTGAGTTCGACCTGTCCGGCGCAAGTCATGTGGTGACCAATGGGTTACCGGCAAACGAGGCCTGATCTTTTCCGGACGCGTCATGGAATATGGCTGGTGAATCCAAACCCCGACGCCCACTACTTTTTGCTCCATATGGTCACTCTTCCCTCTAGACGGGAACAGGTATCCGCTCTTCACCAGAGCAATACGTCGACGAACGACATCCGCAGCGCGACCAACTAAAGGTACCCGCAAGTCCATAGCTTCCTCATGCCGCTCGTTTTTGGTCTTCGCCTTGGGAACGGTCCACCATAAACCGTCTGGTTCCTCCGAGATCTCACTAACTTCCATGGCGACGATCTCGGAGCCGCGGGCGCAAGTCCACATGTAGAGGATCAGGAGGTCATGTACGGCTTTCGAGAAGTTGGGCAACCACCGAATTAACGCGCCCTGCTCCGCCGGCGTCAAAAATCGCTTCGCAGTTCCAATTTGTTTGCCCTCGCGTACGCGTCCCTTGCTGCGAAGCTTTCCCCGCATGATGACCCGCCACCAGTTAGGCACCTCCTCGGGGAGTTTGCCGGCATCGTGGCCAAAGTCCCAAGTTGCCCCAAGCTCGAGCCGAACCCGCCCTGCTTGTACGGGAGTTTCAATGAATGTGTGCAGCAAGGCGAATGCCCGTGCTCGGGTGACTTTCGCCGGATCGAGATCTCCAAACTCTCCCAGCCACTCCTCGGGGCAGGTCGCACATAACGCGTAGTTCAAGGTCCGACGAGTCTCGTCGATGCCTTTCTGTTTGCGTTTTCGTTCGATGTGTCCGGTCAGATAAAGATCGACCAATGTACGCACCGTTAGCGTCCGCGCCGACTTCGCACGCGCAGATTCTTTCTCTTCGTTCTCCCGGGCGCGTTTGGCGCGACGCTCGGCAGCGGGATCCTCACCTCGCGCACGCTGGTCGCGCAGCTTTTCCCATTCGGCCTTCGCCGCATTGATCGATACGGCGGGCCAGGTACCAATCTTCACCTGGCGCATCTTGCCGTCGACTGGGCTCTTGTAGCGATAGATCCACGCACGTGTTGTGGTTGACACTTCAAATCTGAGACCTGGGCAGTCAGGCATGGTGTAGTGCCCCCTGGAGCCATCAGCTTGGCCGCCCTGGCATCGAATGCCATTTCTTTCCTCCTTTCGCATACGTTGACTTCATGCCATGTAAGCAAGTGTAGGGTCCGCTATGCAGCGCATCCTTGAGCATCCTCGGATTGTCGGTTCCGCGCGTCCGGCGTAGGCTCGGAGTGGCTTTTCACGTATACTTGCCGCCCCTGCATCTCGCATCGCCGGTCGACCGGTGCGACATGGTAAAGTGCACGTTTGGCGACGGCTGCTCGGCCGCCTGGCATCGAGCGCATCACTCTCCCAGCACAGGGGCCGGCGTAGCTTTTTGACAGTCCGCGACACCGGTTTGCTCCCTCGGCGTAGGTTCGACGGCAGAGCATCGAAAAAGCTACGCCAATCCGTGAAATGAAGCGATGTCGAGTGATGCGTCGTCATGCGATCGAGAGCCGCGCGAGCCCAAGGAATCCGCAACAAAATCATGAAGTTAGACGACGACATGCCGTTAGATCAACAAGTTACCAAGTCCGGAAAAAGCCAGCATACCCCGATGATGCAGCAGTACCTGAGCATCAAGGCCGACTACCCCACGATGCTCGTCTTCTACCGGATGGGCGACTTCTACGAGCTGTTCTTCGAGGACGCCGAGAAGGCCGCGCGCATCCTGGGTATCACGCTGACGGCGCGCGGCAGCTCGGGCGGGAATCCGATCAAGATGGCCGGCGTGCCCTTCCACTCGCTCGATCCTTACCTCGCCAAGCTCGTCAAGCTGGGCGAGTCGTGCGCGATCTGCGAACAGATCGGCGACCCGGCGCTGAGCAAAGGTCCGGTCGAGCGCAAGGTCGTGCGCGTCGTCACGCCGGGGACGCTGACGGATGCCGACCTGCTGCCCGAGAAGGCCGAGCGCCCGCTGCTCGCCGTCTGCACGGTCGCGAACCGCAAGGTGGTCACGACGGGTCTCGCGTGGATGTCGCTCGCGAGCGGGGGACTCCGGCTGATGGAATTCGCGGGCGACGCCCGTGCGGCCGCCGTGCGCCTCGTGCAGGAACTGGAACGCATCGCGCCGGCCGAGGTACTGCGCGCCGACGGCGGCGCCGACCTGTTCGAAGAATCGCCGGTCGGCCACACGGCACGCGTGCCGGAATGGCATTTCGACGTCGTGCACGGCCACAAGGCGCTGCTCGATCAATTGGGTGTCGCCACCTTGTCCGGCTTCGGCGCGGACGGTCTCGGCGCCGCGTTCGGCGCGGCCGGCGCGCTGCTGCGCTATGCCCAGGCCACGCAGGGCCGCGGCCTGCAGCACGTGAAGAGTCTCGCGGTCGAATCGGAGAGCGAATTCATCGGCCTCGATGCGTCCACGCGCCGCAACCTCGAGCTGACGGAGACCATCCGCGGCCACGAGTCGCCCACGCTGTTTTCTCTTCTGGACGGCTGCCGCACGGCGATGGGCTCGCGCCTGCTGCGCCACTGGCTGCACCACGCGAAGCGCGACCAGCGCGTGGCCCGCTCGCGCCACGAGGCGATCGAGGCGCTGGCCCAGCGCGAGGCCATGCACGACCTGGCCGCGACGCTCGCGCACGTGCCCGACATCGAACGCATCACGACGCGCATCGCGCTGCTGACGGCGCGTCCGCGCGACCTCGCGAGCCTGCGCGACGGCCTGAAGCAGCTGCCCGCGCTGCGCGAGCAGGTGGCGCGCTGCTTCATCCCCGGCGACTCGTGCCTGCTGCGCGACATCCACGATGCCATCGCCGTGCCCGAGGCGTGCGCGGACCTGCTCCAGCGTGCCATCGCGACGGAGCCGGCCGCCATGGTGCGCGACGGCGGCGTGTTCGCGCGCGGCTTCGACGCGGAGCTGGACGAGCTGCGCGCGCTGTCGGAAAACGCGGGCCAGTTCCTCGTCGACCTGGAAGCGCGCGAGCGTGCGCGCACCGGCATCGCCAACCTGCGCGTCGAGTACAACCGCGTGCACGGCTTCTACATCGAGGTCACGAACGGCCAGGCCGACAAGGTGCCGGACGATTACCGCCGCCGCCAGACGCTGAAGAACTGTGAACGCTACATCACGCCGGAACTGAAGGCGTTCGAGGATAAAGCCTTATCCGCGCAGGATCGCGCGCTGGCGCGCGAAAAGCTGCTGTACGAGCTGCTGCTGGCCGACCTCGCGCCGCACATCGTGTGCCTGCAGCGCATCGCGTCCGGCATCGCGCAGCTCGATACGATCACCGCCCTCGCCGCCCACGCCGTGCGCAACAACTGGTGCATGCCGCAGCTGGCCGAGGAGCCCTGCCTCACCATCGTCGAGGGCCGCCATCCGGTCGTCGAGAACCAGATCGAGCGCTTCATCGCGAACGACTGCAAGCTGTCCGACGACCGCCGCCTGCTCCTGATCACGGGCCCGAACATGGGCGGTAAATCGACGTTCATGCGCCAGGTCGCGCTGATCACGCTGCTGGCCTATGTCGGCAGCTACGTGCCGGCGACGAGCGCGACGATCGGTCCCATCGACCGCATCTTCACGCGCATCGGCGCGTCCGACGACCTGGCCAATGGCCGCTCGACGTTCATGGTGGAGATGACGGAATCGGCCACGATCCTGAACGGTGCGACCGAGCACTCGCTCGTGCTGATGGATGAAGTGGGCCGCGGCACGTCGACGTTCGACGGTCTCGCGCTCGCGTGGGCGATCGCGCGCCACCTGATCGAGACGAGCCGCAGTTTTACGCTGTTCGCCACGCACTACTTCGAATTGACGCAACTGCCGGAACAGCATCCGAGCGCGGCCAACGTGCACCTGTCGGCTGTCGAGCACAAGGACAGCATCGTGTTCCTGCATGCCGTGCAGGACGGCCCGGCGTCGCAGAGCTACGGGCTGCAGGTCGCACAGCTGGCCGGCGTGCCGCCCAGCGTGATCCGCGCCGCGCGCAAGCACCTGGCGCGGCTGGAAGCGCAGGCGCTCGATGCGACGCCGCAGCTCGACCTGTTCGCGCCGGCGCCGTGCGACGAAGGCGACGCCGAAGCCGCGCCCGCACCGGCTCCGGTGCAGGCCGCGGCCGAGTCGCCGGCGCTGACGCTGCTGGACGCCATCGATCCCGATGCCCTGACCCCGCGCGAAGCCCTCGAACGCTTGTACGAGCTCAAGCGCCTGGCCTCGGCCTGACGATGCCGCGACGCCGCTCGCTTCTCCTGTTCGTCCTCGCCTGCGCGCTCGCGGGCGGCGCGCGCGCGGACGCCCGCGACGATGACGCGCACCGTTTCGCCATCATCGGCCATGGTTTTACCGATGGCGGCGAAAAACGCCTCAAGCAGGCGCTCGCCGACAATGACGACAAGGACGTCGCCTTCATGGTCGTTACGGGCATCAAGGGTGCGAACGAGCCGTGCACGGACAAGCTGTACCAGAAGCGGCGCGAGCTGATCGACGATGCGCGCCGGCCCGTCATCGTGCTGCCGGCCGGCAGCGACTGGACGGAATGCCGCAACAGCGCCGGCCGCACGAATGCGATCGAGCGCATGAACCGCATCCGCGAACTGTTCTACGGCGAGCCGTCCACGCTGGGCGCGCGCAAGCTGCCGCTGACGCGCCTGTCGATGAGCCCGCGCTTTCGCAGCTATGCGGAGAATGCGCACTGGTCGGTCGGCAAGGTGCTGTACGCAACCGTCAACATGCCGGCCAATAACAACCACTACCTGAACGAAGCGGGCCGCAACAGCGAGTACGAGGACCGGCTCGTCGCGAACCGCTTCTGGCTGCACCGGCTGTTTGCCATCGCCAGGCGCGACAAGCTGGAAGCGATCGTGCTGTTTTCCGAAGGCGACGTGAAGGCGTTGTCGCAGCCGACGGGCCTGCGCGCCCTGCTGCGCGGCGCCGTGCCGGACAACGACGGCTTCGCGGAGCCGCGCCGCCTGATCCTGTCGCTGGCGCAGAAATTCCGGGGCAAGGTGCTGCTCGTCGACGGCACGCGCGTGCGTGCAAGACCCGTCATCGAATGGCGCGGCAATGTCGGCCATCTTGCGGCCGGTGCGGATGCATTGGAGGTGATGGTGAATCCGGAGACGAAGACCTTGTTCAGGGTCGATCCCCGCAAGGTCGAGACGGCGAAGTAAGACTGTCGAGAAGCAAAACAACGTCATCCCCGCGCAGGCGGGGATCCAATTTGCACGCGTCATCACGACGCCGACAGAACTTGGGTTCCCGCCTTCGCGGGAACGACGAGTCAAGAGTGCGCTTTACTGCAGCGGCTGGCTACGGAAGTGGTCGCCCTCTTCGCTGTCGTCGATCTCGCCGTGACCGTGGTCATGGCCGTGGGCGCCGTGCACGTGGCCGTGCGCGATCTCTTCCGGCGTGGCGGCACGCACGTCGATCACGGACAGGTCGAAGCGCAGGGCCATGCCGGCCAGCGGGTGATTGCCATCCAGCACGACCTTGTCGTCGGCCACTTCGGTGACGGTGAAGATGACCGGCTCTTCGTCGCTGCCCTCGGCCATGCCTTCGAACTGCATGCCGACTTCGATCGGTTCCGGCAGGCGGTTGCGCTCCTCGACCTTCACCAGGTTCGGATCGTAGTCGCCGAACGCGTCTTCCGGCTCGATCTGGATGGTCGACGTGTAACCCACGTCCTTGCCGTCCAGCTCTTCTTCGATCTTCGGCAGCGTGTTCTCGTAGCCACCGTGCAGGTAGACCATCGGCTGGGCGCCGTCTTCGATCAGGTTGTTCTGGGCGTCGGACAGTTTATAGTTGACCGACACAACCGTGTTCTGGGCAATCTTCATTGCACTTCCTTTCGTGGGTAAGGCTGCGATTATAACCCTACCACCGCTTTGCCCCGGCCGGCGCTGGTTATAATGGACCCATGCAAAAATTACAGCTCCTCGGCAATATCACGCCCGCCCAGTTCCTCCGCGATTACTGGCACAAGAAACCCCTGCTCATCCGCCAGGCCATCCCCAATTTCAAACCGCTGGTCAAGGTGGACAAGCTGGCCGAGCTGGCCAGGCTGAACCACGTCGAGTCGCGCCTCGTGACGCTCACCGACGGCAGCTGGGACATGCAGCACGGCCCGCTGGCCGAACTGCCGCCCAAAAGCCAGCGCGAATGGACCATGCTCGTGCAGGGCGTCAACCTGCACGACCCGAAGGCCGATGCCCTGCTGCGCCAGTTCCGTTTCGTGCCGGACGCGCGCCTGGACGACCTGATGGTCAGCTATGCGACGGACGGCGGCGGCGTCGGCCCGCATTTCGACTCCTACGACGTGTTCCTGCTGCAGGCCCAGGGCAAGCGCCGCTGGCGCATCGGCGCGCAGCAGGACCTGACGCTGGTCGAGGGCCTGCCGCTGAAGATCCTCGCCAACTTCGAGCCGGAAGAAGAGTTCGTGCTGGAACCGGGCGACATGCTGTACCTGCCGCCGCACTACGCGCACGACGGCGTCGCCGAGGGCGAATGCATGACGTATTCGATCGGCTTCCGCTCGCCGTCGTTCCAGGAACTGGGCGAAGCCTTCCTGCAGTTCATGGCCGACTCCATCGACCTGCCGGGCCGCTATGCCGACCCGGGCCTGCAGCCCGCGAAGAACCCGGCCGAGATCCCGCGCGACATGCTGGCCACCGTCACCGAAGAACTGAACAAGGTGCGCTGGGACGAGGAAGACGTCACGATCTTCATGGGCGAATACCTGTCCGAGCCGAAGCACAACGTGTTCTTCACGCCGGTCCCGAAGCCGCTGACGGTGGGCCGCTTCATGGAACAGGCTGCGAAAAAGGGGCTGAAACTGTCGCCCAAGACGTTGATGCTCTACCGCGGCAAGCACGTGTTCATCAACGGCGAATCGTTCGCCGTGGGACGTGCGGACAAGGTCGTGCTGGACGTGCTCGCCAACGAGCGGGCCCTGGCAGGCAGTCTGCTCGACCAGGCGTCGGACGACGTGCTGGAAGCGCTGTACACCTGGTACCAGGACGGCTGGATCGAGCTCGGCTGACATGAACGCGTCCTTCGACACCCGCGCCGCATTCCAGCAGCAGCTGGGCGAGGTATGGGCACGGGCACGGGCGACGCTCGTCATGTTCGATCCGGACTTTACGTTGTTCCGGCTGGGCGCGCCGGACGTGGACGCGGCACTGCGCCGCTTCCTGCACGCCGGCGGCCGCCTGCGGCTGGCGCTGCACGATCCCGCGCACCTGGAGCGGGAAGCACCGAGGTTCCTGCGCCTGCTGCGCGATCATGCGCACGGCATCGAGTGCCGATGCACGCCACGGGCGCTGCGCGAGCTCACGGATTCGTTCTGCATCGCGGACGGCCTGCACATCGTGCGGCGCTTTCACAGCGATCACCTGCGCGGTGAGGCGGTCTTTGATGCGCCGCAACAAACTGAGCTGTCGCGGCTGCGTTTTGACGCCATTTGGGCAGAATCACAACCTGGTCTGCGGGCCAGTGTTTCCGGGCTGTAAATACCTGCTTTGACTTGGTTTTCTCTATGAGAACTAGCGCACGGACAAGGTGTGTCGGATTGCTAGAAGATGAACATTGCCCGACCTGGCAACTGTTACGTCTTGACACGACTTTTCTATTGCGATTCAGTAAATTTGGCTATAATATCGGGTTAGGAAGGTTCCGTTGTCTGTAGGCACTTTTTCCAAAGTATACAAACAAGAGAATTCCTGACGAGCGATAATTACCGGTAATTATTCATCGCACCACCCTTTTGAATTAATTAAGGAAAAACCATGAAAAAATCTCTGCTGATCGTTTCCCTGCTGGCTGTTGCTCTGGCTGCTTGCTCGAAGAAAGAAGAAGCTCCTGCTGCTGCTCCGGCTCCGGCTGCTGAGACCGCTGCTCCGGCTGCTGCTCCGGCCGCTCCGGCTGCTGACGCTGCCGCTACCCCGGCTGCTCCGGCCGCTGCTGACGCTGCTGCTTCGGCCGCTTCGGCTGCTGCTTCGGCTGCTTCGGCTGCTGCTGACGCCGCTTCGGCTGCTGCTGCTCCGGCTGCTTCGAAGTAATTCGAATCGCGCTAAAGAAACCGGCCTGCGGGCCGGTTTTTTTACGTCTGCAGGTTTTGCACACGGCGCGCGGCACGGGGTGCCCGCCCTACGAATTATGCGAGCCCACCAATAAAAAAACCGGCCAAATGGCCGGTTTTTTATCGAAGCGAGGCGGCGTTATTTCAACTCGTCCGCCAGCAGCTTGAGGATCTTGGCGCCGGTCGGCGACGTTTCCGGCTTGCCGTCGTTCGTCTGCACGGTCACGTCGGTCGAGGTCGCGCCCTGTGCCGTCGACACGATCACGCGGTATTTCTGCGCTTCCTTGTTCTTGTCTTCGCTACCAAACAGCTTGCTGAAGAAACCTTCCTTCTTGACCGCGTCCGGATCGACGTAGCGCACGAAATAAATGCCCTGCACGCGGTCGCGGTCTTCCACCGTGAAGCCGACGCGGTCCAGCGCCAGGCCCACGCGGCGCCATGCGCGGTCGAAGCCTTCGTCGACGACGACCTTGTTGCCTTCGAGCTTGGCGTGCTGCGGTTCCAGCGGGGCGTTCGTCACGAACGCGGTCGCTTCCTTGACCTTGGTGCCGGTCAGCTGGGCCATCAGGCGGCCCAGGAATTCCGCTTCCAGCTCCGGATCGTTCGGACGCGCGGTCCAGGTGGCCTGCTCCTTCTGCGGACCGGTCAGCACTTCTTCCGCGCCGCGGTGGCTGATGTAGATCTCGGTCGAACCGTCCGGACGGCGCTCCAGGCGGGTGCGGAACTTGTCGCGCTCGCCGGTCGAATATGCGGAATCGAAGACCTTGCCGATGGTGCGGCGGATGAAGTCCTGCGGGATCTTGGCGCGGTTCTCGGCCCAGTTCGTTTCCATGATGCCGGTCTGCGGCGACTCGGTCTCGACGGTGAAGCCCGAGTTATGCCAGAACTCCAGCAGTTGCGGCCACAGTTGTTCCGGCGTTTCCTTGATCACGAGCCAGCGCTGGTTGCCGTTGCGCTCGATGCGGATGGTGTCGGTGGGCACCTGGCCGATCTGTTCGCCGGACGTGGCCGCGATGGCCGGTGCGGCGCCGCGCTGCTGCTGGAAGCCGGACGCGGTGGCGATGCCTTTGCCATCCGGCACGGCGTAGCGGTTGTCCTTCTGCAGTTGGGTCAGGTCGGGCGGAATGTCCAGCGGTGCCGCTTTCTTGGAAGCCTTGTAGTCCACCTTGTCCGATTCGAACACGGTCGTGCACGCGGCCAGGCTCAACGCGATGGCGGTCAGGGCCACGGTGCGGGCTGCGGTGGAAGTCATCATCTTGCGATTCGTCATATCGTTAAAGCTGGTAATCAAAGAACGCCGGAAGCGCGCAGCGCGGTGCGGACGGTGTCGTGGTATTGCGCGGACAGCGGGGCCAGCGGCAGGCGCAGGCCGGCCGGCATCTTGCCCATCTCGGCCAGCGCCCATTTCACCGGCACGGGGTTCGGCTCGACGAACAGTTTGCTGTGCAGGTCCAGCACGCGGTTGTTGATCTCGATGGCGCGGGCAGCTTCGCCGTTCAGCGCGGCCTTGCACATCTCGGCCATCGCGCGCGGTGCCACGTTCGCGGTCACGGAGATGTTGCCGGCGCCGCCGCACAGCATCAGCGCCAGTGCGCTCGCGTCGTCGCCCGAGAACACGCCGAACGATTTGCCCTTGCCGGCAAACGAACGGTCGATATCGCGCAGCAGTTCGATGCCGCGGGCCAGGTTGCCGGTCGCGTCCTTGATGCCGACGATGTTGTCGATGGCGGCCAGGCGCAGCACGGTCTCGTTGCTCATGTCGGCCACGGTCCGGCCCGGCACGTTGTACAGGATCACCGGCAGGTCGGTCGATTCGGCGATCGCCTTGAAGTGGCGATACATGCCTTCCTGCGACGGACGGTTGTAGTACGGGACGACTTGCAGCGAAGCGTCCGCGCCGACTTCCCTGGCGTGACGGGTCAGCGCGATCGCTTCGACCGTCGAATTGCCGCCCGTGCCGGCGATGACCGGAATGCGGCCGGCGATGTGGTCGACGGTCAGCTTGATCAGTTCGCAGTGTTCGTCCGGGCTCACGGTGGCCGACTCGCCGGTCGTGCCGACGATGCAGATTGCGTCCGTACCTTCCGCCACATGCCAGTCGAGGAGTTGGCGCAGGCTGTCCCTGTCCAGACTTCCATCCTCGAACATCGGAGTGACGATTGCTACTATGCTGCCCTTAATCATAATCAGTGGACCGTGCCGTTAATAAATAAATGTCGATTGTAGCGGATAGCCTGGCGTTATGGTTCATTCCACACCATATAAATGGCATGGTTACAGGTTGGTTACATATCGAGCCTGATTGCTCCCGGATCGACCTCCAGCCCCGCCGCGCACAGCCTTTGTACGCGGGCCGGACGGGGCGACTCGATGATCCCATCCTCGTAGGCGAGCACCTTCAAGCCATGGCGCGCGGCGGCGTCCAGCAGTTCGCCGGGCGCCAGCAGGAACGCCGGATTGGATGGTTTGCCGAAGCGTTCGTTCCCGAGCGCGAACGTTTCGTAGACGAGGATCCCGTTCGGTGCCAGCGCGCCCGCGAGATGCGCGAACAGCGGCCGGTGCAGGTAGTTCGTGACGACGATGCCGGCGAATCGTCCCGGCGCGAATGGCCATGTGCTGCCCTCCGCTTCGAGGTCATGCTGCAGGGTCGCGATGCCGGGACCGGCCGCCTGCGCGAGCGATGCGGCGTCGCGATCGACGGCAAGCACGGGATGGCCGAGCGCCGCCAGCAGGCGCGCATGGCGGCCGCCGCCGCAGGCGAGATCCAGCGTCTCGCCGGCCGGAACGACCGGCGCCCAGCGCGCGACCCAGGTTGATGGATAGTCCGTCACGAGTAGAAGGTCAGGAATAAGTCAGTCCCATGACTTCGCGCACGTCGCGCATCGTTTCCTGCGCCAGCTTGCGCGCCTTCTCGCAGCCGTCGGCGACGATGGCGCGCACGAGCGACGGATCGTCGACGTACTGCTGCGCGCGCTCGTGCATCGGCTCCTGCTCGGCCAGCACGGCTTCCACGACGGGCTGCTTGCATTCGAGGCAGCCGATGCCGGCGCTCGTGCAGCCCTTCATGACCCAGTCCTTCGTATTCGCATCGGAATAGACTTCGTGCAGCTGCCACACCGGGCATTTCAGCGGATCGCCCGCGTCGCTGCGGCGCACGCGCGCCGGGTCGGTCGGCATCGTGCGGATCTTCTTCGTCACCGACTCCGGATCCTCGCGCAGCGAGATCGAGTTGCCGTAGCTCTTGGACATCTTGCGGCCGTCGAGGCCCGGCAGGCGCGCCGCCTCCGTCAGCTTCACTTGCGGCTCGACGAGGATGATCTTGCGGCTGCCTTCCAGGTAGCCGAACAGGCGCTCGCGGTCGATGTTCGACAGGCTGCCCGCTTCGTCCAGCATGGCCTGCGCCTGTTCCAGCGCCGCGTCATCGCCTTCCTGCTGGTACGCGGTGCGCAGTTCCGCATACAGCTTGGCGCGCTTGCTGCCCAGCTTTTTGACGGCGTCCAGCGCCTTCTGCTCGAAGCCCGGTTCCTTGCCGTACAGGTGGTTGAAGCGGCGCGCGATCTCGCGCATCATCTCGATGTGCGGCACCTGGTCCTCGCCCACCGGCACCTGCGTGGCGCGGTAGATCAGCACGTCGGCCGCCTGCAGCAGCGGGTAGCCGAGGAAGCCGTAAGTCGCGAGGTCGCGGTTGGCCAGGTTCTCGATCTGGTCCTTGTACGTCGGCACGCGCTCGAGCCAGCCGAGCGGCGTGGCCATCGACAGCAGCAGATGCAGTTCCGCGTGCTCCGGCACTTTCGACTGGATGAAGATCGTGGCCTGGGCCGGGTCGATGCCGGCCGCCAGCCAGTCGATGACCATGTCCCACGTGCTTTTCTCGATGATCGCCGGGTCGTCGTAATGCGTGGTCAGCGCGTGCCAGTCGGCGACGAAGAACAGGCAAGGCAGTTCGGACTGCATGCGGATCCAGTTCTTCAGGGCCCCATGGTAGTGGCCAAGGTGCATCAGCCCGGTCGGGCGCATGCCGGAAACGACACGGTCGGGAAACATAGCGGTATCAGGTCAGGAGAAAATTCAGGGGATAGACGATCAGGTGCAGTAAAAGGTTCGCGATCACGCCGACCCAGAACAGCCAGTAGCCGATCACCTTCAGGAAGATCAGCGCGAGCAGGATGATGAAACCGTACGGTTCCAGGCGCGCGAACTGGAATGCGGCCTTGTGCGGCAGGATGGAAAACAGCACGCGGCCGCCATCCATCGACGGGATCGGCAGCAGGTTGAACGCCATCAGCCACAGATTCGTCTGCACACCCGCCTCGGCCACGAGGTGAGGGAACGGCTCCTGCACGCCGAAGTAGTCGAGGAAAATCCCCAGCAGGAGCCAGATCAGCGCCATCAGGAAGTTTGCGCCCGGACCGGACAGCGCGACCCATGCCATGTCGCGCTTCGGATTGCGCATCTGGCCGTAGTTGATCGGCAGCGGTTTCGCGTAGCCGAACACGAAGTGCACCGTCAGGTACATCACCACCGGAATGACGATGGTGCCGATCGGGTCGATGTGGGCCAGCGGGTTGAAAGTGGTACGCCCGGCGGCGTGTGCGGTGTTGTCCCCGAAGCGTTTCGCGACGAACGCCTGGGCGGCGTCGTGCATCGTCAGCGCAAAGAGGACAGGCAGTGCATACACTGCCAGATTGCGTATGAGTTCATCCATAACCTGCGATTCTATCAGAGCGCGCGGGCGCGGCGGCCCCGGCCTACAGGCCGAACGCGGCCGGATTGCCCCGGCCTTCGCGTACGAGCTCGGCGTCAGGCCCCGTGAGGTCGACGATGGTGGTGGGTTCGAGCGTGCCGGCGCCGCCGTCGATCACGAGCTCGATCTGCCTGTCGAGACGCTCGCGCACCTCGTCGGGATCGGACAGCATGTTGTCGTCGCCCGGCAGTTGCAAGGTCGTGCCGATCAAGGGTTCGCCCAGTTCTTCCAGCAGCGCCAGCAGGATCGCGTTTTCCGGCACGCGGATGCCGATCGTCTTGCGCGACGGGTGCGACAGCCTGCGCGGCACTTCCTTCGTCGCTTCCAGGATCACCGTGTACGGCCCCGGCGTGACAGCCTTCAATTGCCGGTACTGGCGGTTGTCGACGCGCGCATACGTGGCGATCTCGGACAGGTCGCGCACGAGCAGCGTCAAATGGTGCTTCTCGTCGACGCCGCGGATGCGCCTCAGCTTTTCGACGGCCGCCTTGTCATCGAGGCGGCATACGAGGGCGTACGCGGAATCGGTGGGCGCGGCGACGATGCCGCCGCCCTGGATGATCTGCGCGGCCTGGCGGATCAGGCGCGCCTGCGGATTCTGGGGATGGACTTCGAAATACTGGGTCATCGCGCGAACCCCGACTGGCGCAGCGCCTGGAGGGCCGCGATGCGTTCTTCCATCGGCGGGTGCGACGCGAACAGTGCGCCCCAGCCGCTGCCGTGGCCGGAAATGCCCGACGCGGCCATCGACTGCGGCAGCGCGCCCGGATGCATGCCGGCCAGGCGTGCGAGCGCATGCTGCATCGGCTGCGGGCTGCCCAGCAGCTGGGCCGAACCGGCGTCCGCGCGGAATTCGCGCTGGCGCGAGAACCACGCGACGATGATCGACGCGACGATGCCGAACAGGATCTCGCACACGAACACGGTGATCGCGTAGCCGAAGCCCGGCCCGCGCTCGCCGTTCCCGCGGCGGAACACGACGTTGTCGACGAAGAAGCCGACCACGCGCGCGAGGAACACGACGAACGTGTTCACCACGCCCTGGATCAGCGTGAGCGTGACCATGTCGCCGTTGGCCACGTGCGCGATCTCGTGGCCCAGCACGGCCTCGACTTCCTCGCGGTTCATGTTGGCGAGCAGGCCCGTCGACACGGCCACCAGCGCGGAATTTTTAAAAGCGCCCGTCGCGAACGCATTCGGCTCGCCCTCGTACACGGCCACTTCCGGCATCGCGATGCCCGCGCGCTGCGCGAGATTGCCCACGGTGCTCAGCAGCCACGCTTCGGTGGCGTTGCCGGGCTGTTCGATGACGCGGGCGCCGGTGGACATCTTCGCCATCGGCTTGCTCATCAACAGGGAAATGATGGACCCCGTGAAGCCCACGACGAGCGAGAACACGAGCAGCGCCCCGACGTTGATGCCCTGCCCGCCGACCGGACGCCCGACGCCGAGGACGTTCAGCACGATCGACAGCACGAGCACGACGGCGAGGTTGGTGGCGAGGAACAGCAGTATGCGCTTCATCTGGGGAGCCTCAGGATGGGTTCAATATCAGTCCGACAAGATAAGGGCTGGATGTTGAAATTTCAAGCCCGGCACGTCGTTCCCGCGGAAGCGGGAACCCATACTGAGTTACCGAAATCGATCAATTTGCGGGCCACTGGCGATCGCGACGTCGGACGTTCAGCATGGGTCCCCGCCTTCGCGGGGACGACGGTGTGCTTAGAACCAGTCATGCCAAACCGGCGTGACCCCGCTCGGCAGCGGCGGCAACTGATCGAACTCGACGCGCGATTCCCCCGGTGCATGAAAATCCGTCCCGCGCGATGCGAGGAAACCGTAGCGGCGCGCCACTTCGGCATACGTCGCGTACTGGTCCGGCGTATGGCTGCCCGTGACGACCTCGATGGCATTGCCGCCGAGCTGCTTGAACTCGTCGAACAGCGCGCCCTCGGCCGTCGCGTCGAAGCGGTAGCGGCCCGGGTGCGCGATCACGGGGATGCCGCCGGCCGCGCGGATCCAGCCCATCGCATCGGCCAGCGTCGCCCAGCGGTGCGGCACATACCCCGGCTTGCCTTCCGTGAGATAGCGGCGGAAGACCTCCGACGTGTTGGAACACTTGCCGAGCTCGCACAGGTAGCGCGCGAAATGGGTGCGCGACAGCAGGTCCGGATTGCCGACGTATTTCAGCGCGCCTTCGTAGGCGTTCGGAATGCCGGCCTGGTCGAGCTGGGCGGCGATCTCGCGCCCGCGCGCGTCGCGCCCGTTGCGCGTGGCGGCCAGGCCCTGCACGAGGGTCGCATTGTCTTCGTCGACCTGCAGGCCAACGAGGTGCACGGTCTCGCCGGCCCACGTCACGGAAATTTCCACGCCCGGCACGAAGCGCATGCCCAGTTCCTCGGCCTTCGCGCGTGCGGCCTTGATACCGCCGACCTCGTCGTGATCCGTCAGCGCCCATGCATCGACACCGCCCTTGCGGGCATACGCGGCCACGGCGGCGGGTGCGAGCACGCCGTCGGAGACGTTGGAGTGGCAGTGGAGATCGACTTTCATGGGCAGCATCCGGACAGGGTATCGTTTCGAAATACCATTGTACGCAATGTCAGCCCGCGAGGAACGCCTCGATCATGCGCGCCAGCACTTCGGGTTGATCGTGGTGCAGCATGTGGCCGGCATCCGGCATCATGCGCGGCGTGACTTTCGCCAGTTGCGCGAGCCGGCGGTCGACTTCGTGGCGCGCTTCTTCTTTCGGCCCCATCCAGCGCCACATGTCCGTGTGCTCGGCCTCGACCCACAGCACGGGCGCCGTGATGCGGCGCCAGCACGCGAGCACCTCTTCCACCTGGTACAGCAGCGGCCCCGGCATCTTGTGCGCCGGATCGCCCAGGATTTCCCACTCGCCCTGCGCGTTCTGCGCGGCCCAGTGCTGCGCGAGGAAGGCGGCGCGGTCGGCCGGCAGGCGCGGGTTCGTCTTCCGCAGGCGCGTCGCGACATCAATCAGGCTCGCGTAGCCGCGCATGACGGGCGGGGCTTTCACTTCGTCGAGCCACTTGGCGTAGCGGCCCGGCGCCTGTTCGGGACGCGTGGCGGGCAATCCGAAGCCTTCCAGGTTGATCAGCTTTGCGATGCGTTCCGGCCGCACGCCCGCATACACGCTCACGATGTTGCCGCCCATGCTGTGGCCCAGCAGGTTCACGGGTTCGCCGGGCGAATAATGGTCGAGGATCGCTTCCAGGTCGGCGAAGTAGTCCGGGAACCAGTACGTGTCGTTGCCGGAGCGCCCGGTCAGGCCAAAGCCGCGCCAGTCGTGGGCGATGACGTGCCAGTCGCCCTGCAACGCGTCGACGACGAACTGGAACGAGGCCGACATGTCCATCCAGCCATGCGCCATGAACAGCTTGGGCGCGCCCTCGCGGCCCCAGTGGCGGACGTGGGTGCGCAGGCCGCGGATGGTGAGGAATTCGGAGCGGGACGGTGTCATGGCAGTTCCTGTTTTCGAGTTAAATTAGTACGACCGTTCGCATTATAAGCACGAAGCTTGCAATCCTGCTGGACGGCCCCATCTGGCCTGCTTACGAGCGTAAAAGCGTAAAATACGGGCATCTCAACCTTCCGCGAGCACTTCATGGCGATTTACCAGCTGGGCGAAGATGCGCCCGAGATCGATCCTTCGGCCTATATCGCCGATTCGGCCACCTTGATCGGCAAAGTGACGGTCGAGGCGGATGCCTCGGTGTGGTCCGGCGTGACGATCCGCGGCGACAACGAGCGCATCAGGATCGGTACCGGCAGCAATGTCCAGGAAGGCACGGTAATGCACACGGACATGGGCTTTCCGCTCGTGCTCGGCAAGAACGTCACCGTCGGCCACCAGGCGATGCTGCACGGCTGCACCATCGGCGACGGCGCGCTGATCGGCATCCAGGCCGTGGTGCTGAACGGCGCGAAGATCGGCAAGGGCTGCCTCGTGGGCGCCGGCGCCGTGGTCACCGAAGGCAAGGAGTTCCCGGACGGTTCGCTGATCCTGGGCGCCCCGGCCAAGGTGGTGCGCACGCTCACGGAAGACGACCTGCTCCGCCTCCAGCGCAGCGCCGAAAGCTATGTCCTGCGCGGCAAACGCTTCAAGGCGGAGCTCAAGAAAATCGGATAAAGAATGACGACTGATACCAGCAAGGACACCCTCCAGAAATTCATCTTCGACAACGCAGCCGTACGCGGCGAGCTCGTCGAGATTTCCAACGCGTGGCGCGAGATCCAGTCGCGCCACGTCTACCCGAAGGCGGTGCGCGCCTTGCTGGGCGAAATGGTCGCCGCGGCGGCGCTGCTGTCCGCCAACCTCAAGTTCAACGGCTCGATCGTCATGCAGATCCATGGCGACGGCCTGGTGAAGCTGCTCGTCGTCGAGTGCGACGCGAACCTGCGCCTGCGCGCCACCGCCAAGCTGAGCGAAGGCGCCGAGGTGCCGGACGACGCCTCCGTCGCCCAGCTGCTGAACCAGCATGGCCACGGCCGCTTCGTGATCACGCTCGACCCGCAGGACAAGGTCCCGGGCCAGCAGCCTTACCAGGGCGTCGTGCCGCTCGTCGGCGAGGACATCGCGACCGTCATCGAGAACTACATGCTGCGCTCGGAACAGATGGACACCAAGCTGTGGCTGGCGGCCGACGAGAACGTCGCGCGCGGCCTGCTGCTGCAAAAGCTGCCGCGCAATTCCAGCATCGAAGGCCAGGTCAAGCAGGCCAGCGAGGAAGAAGACCTCGAGACGTGGACCCGCGCCGTCATGCTGGGCCAGACCCTGAAGCAGGAAGAACTGCTCACGACCGACGTGGAAACGCTGCTCCGGCGCCTGTTCTGGGAAGAGACGATCCGCGTGTTCGACCCGCTGCATCCGGAATTCCACTGCACCTGCTCGCGCGAAAAAGTGGGCAATATGCTCAAGATGCTGGGCAAGGAAGAAGTCGAGTCCGCCCTGCACGACCTGGGCGAACTGGGCATCAACTGCGACTTCTGCGGCAAGCACTACGGCTTCGATGCCGTCGACTGCGCGCAATTGTTCGCCAGCGACACGACGGCCGACGCCGTGGCGCCTGCCTCCAGCGTCAAGCATTGATCCCACGGGGACGTCATTGGCGTCCTCTATCATTCTGATTGGGAATATAAACTGTCGCTATCGATGGTTCCTGTTAAGCTGTCATCAATGACACTGAGACAGGAGAACACCATGAGCAACATCAATATCGGCATTAGCACCGAAGACCGCGCGAACATCGCCAACGCCCTGTCGCGCGTCCTCGCGGACAGCTACATGCTGTACCTGAAGACCCACAACTTCCACTGGAACGTGACGGGTCCGATGTTCCAGACGCTGCACATCATGTTCATGGAACAGTACACGGAACTGTGGAACGCGCTGGACAACATTGCCGAACGCATCCGCGCCCTCGGTCATTTCGCACCGGGCACCTATGCCCGCTTCGTGGAACTGTCGTCGATCAAGGAAGAAGCCAGCGTGCCGAACGCGCAGGAAATGATCCGTCAGCTCGTCGACGGCCAGGAGGCGCTGATCCGCACCGTGCGCGAGGCGTTCAAGATTGCCGACGAGGCCAATGACCAGCCGAGTGCCGGCATGCTGAGCGACCGCATGGAAATCCACGAAAAGAATGCGTGGATGCTGCGTTCGTTCCTCGAGAACGGCCAGTCGGCCTGATCCCGCCGCTTCTGCCGCGGACGCCCCTGATCAGGGATCGATGCGGCATCCTCTTTATTGCCGATCAGAAGTTAACCGGCAGCCGTGTCGGAATTCCCTGATTCCGGATGACCGGCCGGTTCAACTTGCGCTGCATCAATTGGCTTAAATCAACGATGCGTTTCAATGGCCTCCAGTGTGCGAACTCGTGCACTTAAGACCGGGAATGTGTCGCTTTTTCGCGTCCCGTTTTGCAAACTTTTGGAGAACCGGATGAAATCAGTACGTGCCAATGATGCAACCACCAACGCCAACACAGCCACAACCCAGGGCGCGCCCCGTAAAGTGGTCGCCCGCTATCCCATCGCCACGATCGGTTCGCGCACCCGCCGCGGTGGCGAAGTCGTGCTCGCGTCGCAGGGCGAGCACGCGGACGATTTCCGCATCGCCTGCGTCGGCGACCGGGTACGCTATCCGGACGGCAGCGAGAGCGTGATCGTGTCGGGCGCCGGGCATGCGTCGACGTATGCGAACCGGCCGATTGCCCTCGTGGGCAGCCATATCGCGAACGGCGACCGCATCGTCGCGCGTGCGCAGAGCATCGGCGAGATCGTCGTCGTGGAAGGAGAACCGATTCCCGGCCTGCTGGAGCCGGGCTATGCGCCGCCGTCCGCTGTCGGGGCCGGCGTCTGATAGGGGCGACCGTCGGCGTGCGCGGCTGCAATCAGGTGCGGCAGCGAACGCCGGCGGGCGCGAGTCTCTTGATTAATTGGGCGCGCCGCCGGCCGGACGGTGCAAGTCGATCACCTTCATGATGGCCAGCAGACTGTCGAGGCCCATCTCGCCGCGGTTCATGGCCGCGGCGAGCAGGTCGCGCGGCACGCCGGCCGCTGCGGCCAGGTGGGTGAGGCCCGCGGAGCGTGCGACCAACCTCAGCGCCTCCGTCATGGTGTCGGGATCGCCGGCATCGAACGCGGCGGCGAGGTAGCCTGCAACGGCCTCGAGCGTGTCGAGCGCCGGCGGGGAAGATTCCGCGGGGGTCATGGCGTGCCCTTCTTGACCTTCGGCGGCGGTGGCGGCGGCGGTTCCGTCATCATGACGGCCGGCTTCTCGTCCTTGCGCAATACCTGCACGAAGATTTCGTTCGACTTGATCATGCCCAGTTCGTAGCGCGCGCGTTCCTCGACGGCGCCGAGGCCATCCTTCAGGTCGCGTACTTCCGATTCCAGCTTGGCGTTACGGGCTTTCAGCTGCTCGGTCTTGGCACGGGACGCAGCCACCTGGGATTCCAGGTCGGCCACGGTAAGCCAGCCGCCCTTCCCCAGCCACAGGGGATACTGGATCAGCAGCAGCAGGGCTGCCAGGGCAAGGGTGATGAGGCGCATGGATGAATACGGCAGGCGGGATGTCGACACGAGCCCGGCGAACGAACCCGTGTCCATACTACTCGCTTACTTCAGGTTGTAGAAAGCGTCGCGGCCCGGGTAGCTGGCGATGTCGCCCAGGTCTTCCTCGATGCGCAGCAGCTGGTTGTATTTCGCCATGCGGTCCGAACGCGACAGCGAGCCCGTCTTGATCTGCAGGGCGTTCATGCCGACGGCGATGTCGGCGATGGTCGAGTCCTCGGTCTCGCCCGAACGGTGCGAGATCACGGCCGTGTAGCCCGCGCGCTTGGCCATCTCGATGGCGGCGAAGGTTTCGGTCAGCGTGCCGATCTGGTTGATCTTGATCAGGATCGAGTTGGCGATGTCCTTCTGGATGCCTTCTTTCAGGATCTTGGTGTTGGTGACGAACAAATCGTCGCCCACCAGCTGGACTTTCTTGCCCAGGGCGGCGGTGAGCGTTGCCCAGCCTTCCCAGTCGCCTTCGGCCATCGCGTCCTCGATCGAGATGATCGGGTACTTGTCGCACCAGGTCGCCAGCATGTTGGTGAAGTCCTGGGCCGACAGCTGCAGGCCGCCTTCGCCTTCCAGCACGTATTTGCCGTCCTTGTAGAACTCGCTGGCGGCGCAGTCCAGGCCGATGGCGATGTCCTGGCCGGCCACGTAGCCTGCCTGCTCGATCGCTTGCATGATCAGCTTGATGGCTTCTTCATGGTTCGCGACGGACGGGGCGAAGCCGCCTTCGTCGCCGACGGCGGTGTTCAGGCCCTTGCTGTGCAGGATTTTCTTCAGCGTGTGGAACACCTCGGCGCCGTAGCGCACGGCTTCCTTGAACGACGGGGCGCCGACCGGGATGATCATGAATTCCTGGATGTCCAGGTTGTTGTCGGCGTGCGCGCCGCCGTTGATGACGTTCATCATCGGCACCGGCATCTGCATCGCGCCCGAACCGCCGAAGTAGCGGTACAGCGGCAGGCCGGCTTCTTCGGCGGCGGCCTTGGCGACGGCCATGGAGACGGCCAGCATCGCGTTCGCGCCCAGGCGGCTCTTGTTCTCGGTGCCGTCCAGGTCGATCAGGGTGCGGTCCAGGAATGCCTGTTCGTTGGCGTCCAGGCCCATGATGGCTTCGCTGATCTCGGTGTTGATGTTCTCGCAGGCCTGCAGCACGCCCTTGCCGAAGTAACGCTTCGGATCGCCGTCGCGCAGCTCGATGGCTTCGCGCGAACCGGTCGAGGCGCCCGACGGGACGGCGGCGCGACCCATCACGCCGGATTCCAGCAGCACATCGCACTCGACGGTCGGATTGCCGCGCGAGTCGATGATTTCGCGGCCGATGATATCAACGATAGCACTCATGGTTCTTTAATCTCCAGAAAGTAAGAATCGATACAGTCGCGCCTAGCCGCAGGGCGCGCTTTATTGAGCCCGTCATTCCCGCGCAGGCCTCGGCGGCCCCGCGGGAATCCATACCGAGCCACTTCGATACGCTCAGCATGGGTCCCCGCGTTCGCGGGGACGACGTCGTTACGCTTACGGAACGACGTGGTACGCCACGTTCCTGTTATTGAAAGTCCGATTCGATAAAGCCGGCCTTCTTGACGATACGGTCGAGGTCGACCAGGGTGGTCAGCAAATCCTTCATGCGGGCGAGCGGCACGGCGTTCGGGCCGTCCGACAGCGCGCACGCGGGATCCGGGTGGGTTTCCATGAACAGGCCCGACACGCCCGCCGCGACCGCGGCGCGCGCCAACACGGGCACGTGCTCGCGCTGGCCGCCGGACGACGTCCCCTGCCCGCCCGGCAGCTGCACCGAGTGGGTGGCGTCGAACACGATCGGGCAGTTCGACTCGCGCATGATGGCGAGCGAACGCATGTCGGAGACCAGGTTGTTGTAGCCGAACGAGACGCCGCGTTCGCACGCCATGAACTGGTCGTCCGGCAGCCCCGCTTCGCGCGCGGCATTGCGTGCTTTCTCGATCACGTTCTTCATGTCGCCCGGGGCCAGGAACTGGCCCTTCTTGATGTTCACGGGCTTGCCGGAACGGGCGCAGGCGTTGATGAAGTCGGTCTGGCGGCACAGGAAGGCCGGCGTCTGCAGCACGTCCACGACGCTCGCGACGACCGGGATCTCTTCCTCGGTGTGCACGTCGGTCAGCACGGGCACGCCGATTTCCTTGCGCACGTCCGCGAGGATCTCCAGGCCCTTTTCCATGCCGGGGCCGCGGAACGATTTGCCGGACGAACGGTTCGCCTTGTCGAACGACGATTTATAGATGAACGGGATGCCCAGCGCCGAGGTGATCTCCTTCAGCTGGCCCGCGACGTCCATGGCCATCTGGCGCGACTCGATCACGCAGGTGCCGGCGATCAGGAAGATCGGCTGGTCGAGGCCGACGTCGAATCCGCACAGTTTCATGCTGCGTCTCCTTGCAGTGCAGGCGTGTTTGCGGCCTGCTTGTTGCCGCTCGCTGCCTGGTGGGCCAGCGCGGCCTGGATGAACGACGAGAACAGCGGGTGGCCGTTACGCGGCGTCGACTTGAACTCGGGGTGGAATTGCACGCCCATGTACCACGGGTGGACACTCCTCGGCAGTTCCATGATCTCGCACAGGTCTTCGTTCGGCGTACGCGCCGCGACGACGAGGCCTGCGGCTTCGACCTTCGGCAGGTAGTAATTGTTCGCTTCGTAGCGGTGGCGGTGGCGCTCGGTCACGACGTTGCCGTAGATCTCGGCGGCCAGCGTGCCCGGGTTCACGGCGCAGGTCTGCGCGCCCAGGCGCATGGTGCCGCCCAGGTCGGAATTGACGTCGCGCTTCTCGACCTTGCCGTCGTGGTTCTGCCACTCGTTGATCAGGGCGACGACCGGCTGGTCGGTCTCCGGATCGAATTCCGTCGAGTTGGCGTTCGGCAGGCCGGCCATGTGGCGCGCGTACTCGATCAGCGCGACCTGCATGCCCAGGCAGATGCCGAGGTACGGGACCCGGTTTTCGCGGGCATAGCGGGCGGCCATGATCTTGCCTTCCACGCCGCGCTTGCCGAAGCCGCCCGGCACGAGGATGGCGTCGTACTTGGCCAGGTTGGCGCAGCCCGTCGACTCGATCTCTTCCGAGTCGATGTATTCGATGTTGACGCGGCTTTCCGTGTGGATGCCGGCGTGGCGCAGCGCTTCCGTCAGCGATTTGTACGACTCGATCAGGTCGACGTACTTGCCGACCATGCCGATCGTGACTTCGTGCTTCGGGTTTTCCAGCGTGTGGATCAGCTTCGTCCACATCGACAGGTCGGCCTTGGGCGCCTCGAGGCCGAGCGCGTCGAGGATGATGTCGTCCAGGCCCTGGTCGTGCAGCACCTGCGGCACCTTATAGATCGTGTCGACGTCCCACACGGAGATGACGGCCTGCTCTTCGACGTTGGCGAACAGCGAGATCTTGGCGCGCTCGTCGTCGGGGATGCGGCGGTCGGCGCGGCACAGCAGCGCATTCGGCGAAATGCCGATCTCGCGCAGTTTCTGCACCGAGTGCTGCGTGGGCTTGGTCTTCAGTTCGCCGGCCGACGAGATGTACGGCACGAGGGTCAGGTGCACGAACGCGGCGCCCTTGCGGCCCTGGCGCAGCGACAGCTGGCGCGCGGCTTCGAGGAACGGCAGCGATTCGATGTCGCCGACGGTGCCGCCGATCTCGACGAGCGCCACGTCGACGCCTTCGGCGCCGCGGCGGATGTAGTCCTGGATCTCGTTGGTGATGTGCGGGATCACCTGCACGGTCTTGCCGAGGTACTCGCCGCGGCGTTCCTTGCGGATCACCGATTCATAGATCTGGCCGGTCGTGAAGTTGTTCACCTTCTTCATCCGCGTGCTGATGAAGCGCTCGTAGTGGCCCAGGTCCAGGTCGGTCTCGGCGCCGTCGTCGGTGACGAACACCTCGCCGTGCTGGGTGGGACTCATCGTGCCCGGGTCCACGTTGATGTACGGGTCGAGCTTGAGCATGGTGACTTTGAGACCGCGCGATTCGAGGATCGCGGCGAGGGAGGCGGCCGCGATCCCTTTACCCAGGGAAGACACGACGCCGCCAGTGACGAATACGAATTTGGTCATTGTGCAGAAGGTGCCGAACGGCACGCGCGGGAAATAGAAATTATACCTTAAACCTGCAAATACTTCCTCATTCCATCTTGGCAACATATCCCATTGCCAACAATAGGGAACTATGGCTACACTGGTGATCTTTCTTCCATGTCAAGAAAATCGGCCATGCACGCAACTGACGACAGTCCTTTCGATGAGCCGACTTCGCATGGCCTGTCGTTCTCCGGCAGCGGCGCCGAATACTTCCGCATCTGGATCGTCAACCTGATGCTGACGGTGGCCACGCTGGGCATCTACTCGGCCTGGGCCAAGACCCGCCGGCTGCAGTATTTTTACCGGAACACCCGGCTCGCCGGCGCCAGCTTCGACTTCCGCGGCGACCCGAAAGCGATCCTGCGCGGGCGCATCCTCGCCGTGGCGCTGCTGGCGGCGTATCACTACGCGTTCGGCTTTTCGCTCAAGGTGGGCGTCGTCACCGTCGCGCTGCTGCTGGCCGGCCTGCCCTTCATGATGCGGTCCGCGCTGCGCTTCCGCCTGTCGAACACGGTCTACCGCGGCCTGCCGTTCGGCTTTGCGGGCGGCATCAAGGAGGCCTATATCGTGTACTTCGTGCCGGTGGCGATCTTCGTGCTGCCCGGCGCGCTCGTCGCCCTGATGCCGGGGAATCCCGGCGTCGGCGCCATCTTCCTGCTGTACCTGTGCTGGCCGCTGATGCATGGCGCGATGAAAGCCTACCAGCACAAGCACCTGATGGCGGGCGACCAGCATGCCGCGTTCGGCCTCGACACGGCGGACCTCGCCAAGCCCTACGTGCGCGCATTCCTGATCGGCCTCGGCGTGATGGTGTTCGTCGGCCTGTCCATCGGCCTCTCGGTGTATTTGGCGCGCGGGCAAAAGTCGGCGGCGGCGTTCGCGGCGTTCCTCCCGGCCATCCTCGCCATCGTGCTCGCGTATCTCTACATGCTGCTGATGGGGCCATACATCCTCGTGCGCATGAACAACCTGGCCTGGTCGGCCACATCGTTCCCCGGCATCCGCATCACGTGCGCGATGCGGACCTGGCCCTATCTGCGCCTGCAGACGGTCAACGTACTGCTGACCCTGCTGACGTTCGGCCTGTTCCGCCCGTTCGCCGTCGTGCGCACGTGGAAATATCGCGTCGCCCACCTCACCGTCGACGCGCCGGACGGGTTCGAGCAGGCCGTGCTGGCGGCGCGGCGTCCACCCGCCGCCGCGGCCGGCGACGGCGTCGCCGACTTCCTCGGCGTCGACCTGTCGTGGTAAGGAGCTCATGATGATCGCCGCCCATTTCTTCGATGGCCACGACGCCCGCCTGCAACCGGTCGGCCTGGACGTACGCGATGGCCACCTGCACGTCGATGCGCCGGGGTTCGAACGCAGCTATCCCTTGGCGGACGTCGCGCTGGCCGAACCGTTCGACCAGGCGCCGCTCATGCTGCGCCTCGGCGACGCCACCTGCGAGGTGCCGTACGGCCCGGGACGGCAGGCGCTGCTGGCCGCGCTCGGCTACCGCAAGAGCGCCGTCGAGCGCTGGCAGGCACGCTGGCCCGCCGCCCTCGCCGCCCTCGTCCTGCTGCTGGCGCTGCTCGGCGCCGGTTTCGTGTGGGGCGTGCCGGCCGCCGCCGAATTCATCGCCGCGCGCCTGCCGGCCTCGGTCGACACGAAGCTCGGCCAGGCCGCGCTGGCCGGCCTGGAAGCGCAGGGCATGCTGGCGCCGTCGCGCCTCTCTGACGATCGCATCGCCGACGTCGAAGCCCTGCTGCCCCGTGCGCTGCCCGCGCACCCGCGCGTACCCGTGCGCCTGCTCGTGCGCTCGTCCGACACCCTGGGCGCCAATGCGCTTGCGCTGCCGGACGGCACGATCATCGTGACCGACGCGATGGTCCGCCTCGCGCTCGACGAGGACAATGAACTCGACGACGACGGCAAGGCTGCCCTGCTGGGCGTGATCGGCCACGAGGTCGGCCATATCGAACGGCGCCACGCGACGCGCGCGATGACGGGGTCGTCGCTGACGGCCGCGATGTCGGCCACGCTGTTCGGGGACTTCAGCGCCGTCGCCGCAGGCCTGCCGGCCGTGCTGACGCAGATGCGGTATTCGCGGTCGATGGAACTGGAAGCGGACGATGACGCCGTCGCGGTCCTGCGCCACAACGGCCTGGAACCGGACGTGCTCGCCGACGCCCTGGAGGCGCTGGAGCGCGCGCGTCCAGGCGAGGACAAACTGCCGCGCTGGCTGAAGAAATCGATGTCGTATCTGTCCACGCACCCCGACACCGCCGAACGCATCGCGCGCCTGCGCAAGACCGCCCGCTGACACCCGTTGTCAACCTCATCATGGCAGTTAACGGACATGCATGATGCTGTCACCTGCGGGCAACATTATGGTGCTCATATGCACACTTTTTGGGCGCGGAGTTCCATAAGGCAACAAAAAATTCTTTCCTGTACGTAGAATCAAGCCGGGAACTGTTTGTTACCTCTTCCCACATAACAATCACGCTTGAATCAAGGAAGAACAAGATGGGCTTTCTCGCCAATATGAATATTGCGAAACGTCTCGGCGTGGGCTTCGCCCTTGTGCTGGGCCTGACCCTCGTCATCGCGGCCGCCGCCGTCTGGCGCCTGAATGCGATCGCGGATGCGACGCGCGCGATGATGGCCGTCCCGCTGGCCAAGGAGCGCATGATGGAAGAATGGCATATGCAGACGTTCGCCGCCGTGCGCCGTACCGCCGCCATCGTCAAGAGCTCGGACCCCAGCCTCGTCGAATTCTTCAAGGCCGACGGCGTCAAGACCGCCAGCCGCTCGACCGAACTGCAGAAGCAGATCGAAGCGCTGGTCGACGGCGACGAGGAACGCGCGCTGTTCGGCCGCATCGGCGAACTGCGCAAGGCCTACACGTCGTCCAAGCAACGCGCCATCAAGGCCAAGGCCGCCGGCGACACCGCCGAGGCCGAGCGCATCCTGAACCAGGAATACGTGCCGACGTCGGAAGCCTACGAAGGCAAGCAGGCCGAGCTGGTCAAGATGCAGCAGAACCGCATCGACACCATCGCCAGGGAGATCGACAACGCCAGCCGCCACAGCGCGCGCATGATCATGATCGTGGCCGGCATCGCCGTGCTGTTCGGCGCCGGCTGCGCGTGGGTGCTCGCGATTGCGATCGTGCGTCCGATCCGCCAGGCCGTGGACCTGGCCGAGAAGGTGGCCGCCGGCGACCTCACCCAGCACATCGACGCGAGCGGCACGTGCGAGACGGGCGCCCTGCTGCGCGCGCTGCGCAACATGAACGACAGCCTCGTCGCGATCGTCGCGCAGGTGCGCAGCGGCACCGATACCATCGCGACCGCGTCGGCCGAAATCTCGGCCGGCAACATGGACCTGTCTTCGCGCACCGAACAGCAGGCCGGCTCGCTCGGCACGACGGCCAGCACGGTCGAAGAACTGACGGGCACCGTGCGCCAGAACGCGGACAACGCGCGCCAGGCGAGCCAGCTGTCGATCGCCGCGTCGGAAATCGCGACGCAGGGCGGCGCCGTCGTCGACCAGGTCGTGCAGACGATGGGCGCGATCAACGATTCGTCCAAGAAGATCGTCGACATCATTTCGGTCATCGACGGCATCGCCTTCCAGACCAACATCCTTGCGCTGAACGCGGCCGTCGAAGCGGCGCGCGCCGGCGAACAGGGCCGCGGCTTCGCCGTCGTGGCGGGCGAGGTGCGCACGCTGGCCCAGCGCTCGGCCGCCGCGGCGAAAGAGATCAAGGCCCTGATCGTCGATTCCGTCAACAAGGTCGAGGACGGCACGAAGCTGGTCGACCAGGCCGGCATGACGATGAGCGAAGTGGTCGACAGCATCCGCAAGGTGAGCGACATCGTCGCCGAGATCGCCAGCGCCAGCGGCGAGCAGAGCACCGGCATCGAACAGGTCAACCACGCCATCGCCGACATGGATTCGTCCACGCAGCACAATGCCGCCCTCGTCGAGGAATCGGCGGCCGCGGCCACCGCGCTGCGCGACCAGGCCGACAAGCTGGCCGAAGTGGTCGCCCTGTTCCATATCGACGCGACAGCCATGACGGCACCGAAAGCCGCGCCTGCGCCCGCCCCCTCGCGCGCCGTCGTGCCCGTGAAGACGAAGACGAGCGTCCGCAAGCCGGCACCGAAAGCGGCATCGACCGAGGAGTGGGAAACGTTCTGAAGCCGTCCGTGCGTTCCCGGCCGAACCGGCGCGTCGGACTCGGGTTATCCTTGTGCTCCCGGACTGGAATGAGGCGAGGAGACGGAAAATGTCTTACGAGGAACGCGACGACTACGGCATGTACAAGAACAAGCATGGCAAGGGACCGGGCCCGGAGCTGATGGGCGCGAACACCCTGATCGGCGACCACGTCCACAACCTGCAGAACGAGCACCTGGGCGTCATCAAGGAATTCATGGTGGACATGCGCACGGGTGCCATCGTCTACGCCGTGATGTCGTCCAGCCGCTTCCTCGGGCTGGGCGAAAAACTCTTCGCCGTGCCCTGGCAGGTGCTGACCTTGGACCCGCAGCACAAGCGCTTCACGATGGACATCCCCAAGGAACGCATCGCCAGCGCGCCCGGCTTCGATACCGACCACTGGCCGGACATGGCCGATACGCGCTGGATGGGCGAGGTGCACGCGTACTTCGGCACCTCGCCGGTTACGGTTTGACCGGGCGACCTCGCTGAATCACGTCGTCCGATAATTGTCCAGGCTCGATTTGAGCTTGGCACCACAGCTCGTCACGTCGTCCTCGAAGGCGATCGAGACGCCATTGATGCGATGGTGCGCTGAACCGCTGGCGATCGTGCAACCGCTGTGCCCTTGAACTGGACAACTGCACGCGTCGCCAACGCAGGCCACGGGAATGCCATTCACCTTGAAATGGCTGGCACGGGCACTGATCACTTTTCCACCGTGACTTGTCGCGTCGCCTAGCCGAATCACATTACGCATGTTTGCCTCGATCAGTGCCGTGCAGTCGCCAGGTCTTTCATAGCCGGACTTTCTTCTGCCCCGAGAACAGCGCCAACCGTCGGCGGCTTGTAGTTTTCGGAGTCAACAGCCGGCTTCACCTGGTGCTTGAACACATCCCGGCCCTCCTGCTTGCTCAGGGACGCCTCTGTCGGAGGGCTGATGAACACGATGCTTGCCCCTGCGGGATCGCGCAGGTTGATCGCAGCCGACGTGCCTCCATGGATATAGCTGCCCATCACGCCCAGCGCCATCTGCATGAAGAACGTAGCGGCACCGGTATTGCCGAGGCGGCGATCGGTGTTGATGAATTGCGCCGTCTTACTTGTGTCGATCCCGGGCCCGCCCTGCGCGGCATAGGCATGCAGCACGCCTTCCAGGGTCGCCTGCTGGTCAACATGGTTGCCGAACGCACCGACGATCCGGGCCGGGCCTTTTGCGCGCTCCGCGTCAGGCAAGGTCTGCAACGCTTGCTGCCACCCGGCCTCAAGGATCTTCTGGCGGGCCTCGCGCCGCTTGACTGGCTCGCCGTGCTCGTCCTCGAACTTCACGAAGACAGGGCGGTGGATGTAGCCGAGCGAAGGCAGGTTGTCGAAGGCTTCCATCTGGTTGCGGTTCCATGGGACGGGGAACCACGGGGTCGGCTTCCAGTCCTTGGGCGGATCGTTCATCCAGCGGCGGAAGGCGGCCAGCGAGATGTCGGCTTCATTCTTGTCGAAGACCGGGCGCTTGGCGAAGACGGCTACGGCCTTCAGCCATTCGGCGACAGTGGGATTGCGGCCGCCGTCGAATTGTTCCGGGTGGGCAAGTTTTGCCGGCGTTGGTGCTGACTCCTTCAAGTGGTAGTACATCCTTCGAAGATTTTCCTGCAGATAGTCGTTGGCCGGGTCGTCCCATACGTAAGGTCGCAACGGCTCGACCCGCTCGCGTCGCGCCAAGACGAAAACAGCCGTGGAATCGGGCATGTCAGGGATATAGTAGCCATCCCTGATGAGCCGCGGAGCCTCTGGCGGAAGATCGCCATCACGTGTGGCCGAGCTGTCGTCCGCCAGAAGGATGACATATGGCAGGTCCGGATGGCTGTCGAAAAACGCGAACACCTGTTCTAGCAACTGGTCGGGGCGTTCGCTCAGCTGCCATGGTCCCGTGACGAACAGATGCCATGCCATGCCGGTGGTTTCCGCGCTGGCGGCCAGTCCTGCGATCGGCCGAAGCTCGCTCGGTTGTTGCGCAGGATCGGGAATCGGACTTCCGGCATAAAAGCTGGGGACGCCCCAGAACATCGGGGATGAGTCGGCGCCGTTTTCCAACGCGTCGCAGGCACGTCCACCGCTCGCGCCAATCTTGTCGTTAGCCGCCCATTCGTATTTGTTAGGATCCTGCTCGCGGATGCTGGTGAAGGGCGTCCCCATCTGAAGGACGTCCCACAGCTTCCCCTGCCGGTATTTTTCGTAGGTCACCCCAAGGCCGATCACTTCCAGCACGTATTCGCGGCGTGCCTTCCCGGCACGGGCGGCGGCTTCCTGTTCCTGGAGTTGCTGGTTTTTCTGCTGCCACTCGCGCTCGCGCGCGTTAGCGGCAGATGAAGCGTAAAGCCATTTGCCACCAAACAGCAGGATGACCAACACTAGCGGCACACTGAACCAACGCATTCTATCCATCGTCGTCTCCACGCTGACTTTTGCCAGTTCCGGGTGCAAGACCCGAAAATCGAGCATCATCCACAACAGGCATACAAAGGGAAAAGCGATGACCGCACCGGCAAAATACCGCCACGTCGCGGGTCGCTTGACGTCACTCGCAACTCCGATCGCCGGACTGCTCATGACGTCACCTTCATGTCGCTCGTCTGGGTTACGCGTTTTCCGGCCGTGGTCTCGGACACGACGATCCCCCACAGTTTCCCCGTCAACAGCGGAAGGCATGGAGGCAGGTTGCCGAAGCTGTAGTACTTTGCGTTGCCCTCGATGAGCTCACGCCGCCACGGTGGTTCGCACTGGAGGTAGGCACCGAAATCGGTCACGAACTTCTCCCATCTCAATATGCCGGGACGGGGTTTTTCCTTTGAATCCGGCATCTTCAACCGCCAATCCGCCACCGCACACAAATACGCATAAAACCTGGGATCACTGGACGCCTTCCCGCTCCCGATCGCGACATCATAAGCGGTCACCTGGCTATGGTTCCTGGCGCTGTCGAAGATGGCACTGTGAAAGGACTTTGCACCCAGTTCATGCTGCCAGCGCCGTCGCGCCACGTTCGGACTTTCGCCGATGACCGCGAGCACCCTGCCGTCCGGATGACGAATGGCGCTCAATACCGTGAACTTATCGTCTGGATTGGAATTGTTCGGATTCTTTTCGGCGTTGTACGCGGCCTCCATGCGCTGCAGGTCGCTCTTCCCCAGTAGCTGCGGCGACGCTGGATGCGTGGCATATCCGGCCGGGTCGGGGCGCTCCTCGACATGTCCCTTCATGCCGGCACTGCTCGTAACTGCGATGGCAGCCGTAATCGGATCGACCTCCTCGCACGGCCCACGATCGCCCGGTTTCAGCATCGCATGGCTGGACCCGGCAGGAAGCTTATCGGCATCGACCTGGTTGCCGCGCATGTCGGCCAAGCAGGGTTTAGGGAGGGTCTCGCCATTGATGGTGCGGATACCATTGCGCTGTTCTTCCGGCGTGTCGTACCCGCGGACCGGCCACCTTGCGATCGGCAACGAGGCACGCAGACTGCGTCCGCTGGACTCGACGTGGGCATGGTCATCTTCGCCCTTCAGGCGCAATGGGAAGTCGTGTGGCGGGAGTCCTACGAGCACGGGGCCGACCTTCTGCGCGCGCGGGTCCAGGCGCTGCTTCGCGGTGAATACGCGTTGGCGAAATCCCTCTCCCAACTCCGCGAGAGGCTGTCGCGCGATTTTTTCGGATTGCCAACGGGGAGCACCTGTCATGAAGCCCTTGCTGGCAGCAAAACCGCCGGCATCCAATTGTCCCTTCAACCGGGTACCGCGGATATAGTCCGGCACGCCCTGCCAGCCTATACCTTTCATGTTGTCGAGCGCGACCGTCATGTCTTCCGGGCTGAAGTAGAGGTAAACCTTGCCCCGGTTGTCGCGGTCCTCATCCGGCTTCCAGCGCCCTTCGACCATGCCGCCGCAACTGGTCTCGTCGATCTTCGCGAATGCCGGCTCGCTAGCCTTCGCCTTGGCGACACCTTGCACGATGTTGACCAGTGTCTGCAGCCTGGCGTTCAGGTTCTGTGTTCCGGATATTTGATCGTAATACGGCTTCATGACGCCATCCGTACCACCGGAAAACATATTGATAGCCTTGACCTTGAAGTTCGTGTCCTCGTCAAGACCATACGGAGGATGGGTCAGGATCAGGGTGTCGGCGGTACGTTCCCCGCGTTCGATCAGGAACGCCTGGGCGAGGAGACTGATCAGGCAGCCCTGGCTGTGCGCGACGATCGTGACCGTATCCTTCGGCTCGTAGTCGCGAATGATTGACACCAGTGCCGCCAGGCGACGGGCAGCCAGCACCATATACATGCGTCCCGGACCGTCACGTAATGGTCGCAACGGATCGTTCATGATGTCTGCCGGTGCACCGACGCCGCGATTCCACATGTCGGGCAAGGTGCTGGTGGCATTACCAAATGGCCCGCCTTCTTTCGACAAATCCTTGTCGAGGCGGTTGCCGTAACGGTCGGTTATCTGGCCATTGACCGTCTTCGTCTCGTCCCTGACTTCGCGAAATCCCCAGTAGAACGGAATCACCGGACTGTTCGTATCTTTACCCAGCTTGCGCTTGTAGTAGGCGTCATCCGGATCGTCGACCACCTGGTCTTTGTCGGTGGGCAGCGTGTAGTCCGCGGGCGTGAAGTGACGATACAAGCGCCGCTCCAGGCCCGCGCACAAGCCGGCTTCCACGTCGGCATACCCGGCGCCCACATCGTTCACGCCGTGGATAATGATGATGTTGCCCGGCTGCTCGCGCGGGTGTTCGATGACTTTGTCGGACACGCGCTTGTGCTGCAATACCGTCGTGGTCGTGTGCGCCACATACTCCGGTTTCGGATATTTTCCGGCCATCTTCTCCTCCCATGACGTTATTGTTCGCCACCTCGCATGAGCCCGATCTCGGCCATGTGCATCGCATCGCGTTCGATCAGGCTGGACTTGCCGTCGGCGCTGCTCCGGGCCTGTAACGCCGATCCATCGCTGAGCGCGATATTCAGCTTTGCGTCCTTGACGACCGCACCCGGCGGCCTCTCACCGGTCTCCAGCGGAATACCGGGCGCGTAACGGACCACGAGTTTCTGGTCCGCATTGCCATGGCCAAAACTCGGGAACCCGGCCGTCATGGTCTCCGGTCCGTCATAGAGAAAGTCTGGAGCATGGAACTTGAGCGGTTGTTTACTGCCAATGACGGGCGGACCGTCGCCCAGCTTCAGGAATGATCCGTCCTCGGCCACCAGCAGAATGACCTTGGCGGAGATTTTGGCCATACCTTCGGTCGCGGATAGCGTCAGGTTCTTGGCCGAGTTGATATCCGTATCGTCGTGCTGGCTCTGGAGCAGGACCTTGCCGAAGTGGGCGATACCGGTAAGGCCGTCATGGTGGGCGAACAGCGAGATGCCTTTGCCCGCGTTGAGATTGAAGCGCTGTCCTGCCGTCAGTTGCAGGTGCTGCTGCGCCACGGTATCGATGTTGCGTGCCGAATAGCTGACGATCGCACTAGTGCTGGCAAAGCCGATACCGGCTGGCGACGTGATGCCGATGACCGGCTCTCCCGGCTCGGCCGCTTCAGGCGCGGTGTTGCTGCCGTTTTCCCAATGCCTGAAGCGGGTCAGCAGTTTGTTCTGTTCCCCGGCGTCGAGCGACAGGCCATTGTGTTCAGCCGCGTAACTGCCAAGTGCGTTGCATAGCTCACCGCACTCGCGCAACAAGTCCAGGAAATCGTCGCGTGCCAGTTGTCTGCCTTTCGTGGCCGCGCCCCCCAACAACTTCCATGAACTCAGCAAGATGCCGCGGGCTGCACGCAAGGCGATCGTTTCATCGCTGCGCAACTCGGCCCCTTCGCCCCGCGGGGCGGCGCCGCCATCTCGGCGCGGCTCGGTCAAATAGCCCAGGTTCAACTCAGTCGACCCGTGGTCGCTCTCCAACTGCGCGCTGATCTGGCCCGGCGTATCGTCCAGTCGAAGCTGGTTGCCGCGCGCGCCCCTCACTTCGCGTGACCGGATACCGGACTGGTACTTCGTATCTGGCAATCGGCCCTCATGACGAAAGGCTGGCGGCAATGCCGCCCCGTTGAATACCTGTCCAACGATGATGGGCTTGTCCGGATCACCGCCGGCGAAGTCAACAAGTACTTCGGTGCCAACTGGAGGGAGCAGACGCGTGCCGCACTCGCCGTGTGTACCGAGCGCACTGCCGGCCCAACTGGAGGCGACGCGGACCCACGCCGAATCCCGGTCGGAATCGGAACTGCCTGCGCCCCCTGCATGAACATGGTCTTCCGGGCGGGCGGACTGAAAGCGGATCTTGACGCGTCCCAGCTCATCGCACCACACCTCCTCGTTCGCGGGTCCGACCACGATTGCCGTCTGCAAAGCGACAACCGGAAGCGGAGCGGGAGGAGGAACAATGCGGACGTCACGCCGCACACAGGTAAAGCAGACTCTGAAACGGATCGGCTCGCCCTTGACGTCAACGAAGTTGGCAGCGTCCCCGGTGTCCCAGCCATTGCGGTTCAACAGCCGGTCGACACGTGCGTCTATCTCGACCGGCAGGTTGTTCCGCGCCGCGATGCGTTGACTGGTGACGACGAAATCGCGTTCATTGGACGGGTGCATATCGATCTCGGGATGCCCTTGAAGGCTGAACCATTCACCGACCGACAGATCACGCACGCCTCCTTCACCGTAAAAATGCTTGGACTCATAATCGTGGTGCGCCATCCGGGCGTCGCCCAGGTCGAAAAGATCGCGTGCGGTATCGCCAATGTGAGGTGGTGCGACCCAGTAATCGTCCAGGACTGCGGCCAAGTCATTTCCTTGCACTCCCTGGTCGGCCCGTGACCGTGTACGAGCTGCCATGAAGGCATTGCCGGACGGCTGCTTGTAATCCCAGCTGTAGAGCGAAGCACTGCCCGGTTGCAAGCTACGGGAGGCTCCCCAACCATCGATTGCGTCACGTTCCTCCGTGGCGGCATCGCGGTGGAAACGCACGGAACCCGCCGTAGTTCGCGCAAGCTGATTGGGATCATCGAACAGCACGAGCGTGTGGCCAATAGCAGGCTCCAGTCCGGAGCGTGTCTCCTGGTCGGGCAAGCCGCTGCGGAACATCCACGCGACCCCTCGCCGCCACAGCAGGCGTCGGATGAATGCGGCATCAGATTCGTTGTGCTGCATGATCAGTTCGCGTTGCGGATGCTTGTTGTCGAGACCCGTAGCAACTTCCAGATCGAACGTCGCGCGCAGTACACCGCTGCGTGCGCGCCATTCAGACACCAGCGTCCTGACGACATCCAGTTCGCTCCGGTTACGAAACACACGCGTGTTGCTGCGACCTTCCATGACTGACATCGCATCGCGCATGACCAACTGGTACGTCGCGAGAGCGCCATCGCTTTGGCCGGATAGAGCCTCGGTGACGATCCCGCAGATGCGACGCAACTCGCCGCGATCGGTCACGATGCGCAGTTCGGCGGGCACACCGATGAAATCCTTCAGCGCCAGGCTCGCGTCATCCGCCACGCACAGAATGCGGTAAACAAAACCGCCGCAAATAGATTCACTGCCGAGCACACGTTGAGGCAATAGCACGTCATCACGTATGCCACCGGGCCGAGCCAGCGCAAGGCCTAGCGGACGTTCACGTGTGACGAGCCTGTACTCCGCCAATTCGATCGCCCGTCGCAAAACGCCTTTGCCCATTGGGAATCTCCTCGATGTCAACAGGCCATCCCGGCCAAATCGTGATCAGGAACTCAGGAAAGGCATAATGATTCACGCATGTCAGAGGTCTCATCATGCGTTGGCGCAATTTCAGTGGTGAAATCACAGGACATGGCGCACTACCAAGGCTGCCCAACACATGGGCGGTAAGGCGCTATTTCCGCCGGTTGTGTGAACCGGCGGAGCTGGCAGGACATTGCGCCCCGCCGTTGTTTACTTCTTCGGCGGCATCAGGTCGAGCAAAATCGCCGTCTCGGCCTTGATGGTATTGACGACGGTCGGCTTGAAGTCCGGCGCCCACTGCGGCGAGTGCGTACCCGGCAGCGGCTGGCCGGCCTTCTTCGCGGCGTCCAGGCGGGCGGCGTCGACGGCGCCCACGTGCAGCAGGATCGCCTTCACGCCCGGTTGCTGGCCATACTGCGAAAAGTCTTCCGACGTCATCTTCGGCGGCATCTCCTTCACGAACTCGGGGCCCACGGCGCCCTGCACGGCCTTCACCATGCGGGCCAGCGTCTCCGGATCGTTGTAGACCGAATCCGTACCCGGCTTCACTTCCACCAGCGGTTCCTTCGGCGCGCCGGCGGCCATCGCTTCGCCCTTCGCTTCGCGCGCGATGCTGGCCAGCACGCGCTTGCGCACTTCCGGCTTGAAGGTGCGCACGGACAGCTGCAAGGTCACCTGGTCGGGAATGATGTTCGCCTGCGTGCCGCCGTGGATGCTGCCCACGGTGATCACGACCGGGTCGATCGGGTTGTTCTCGCGCGAGACGAGCGTCTGCAGCGCCAGCACGATGCGCGACGCCATCACGATCGGGTCGCGCGCCTCGTGCGGCACGGCGCCGTGGCCGCCCTGGCCGAACACGGTGATGCTGACGACGTCGGACGACGCGCGGAACGGACCGGCGTGGTACATGATCGTACCGGACGGCATGGACGCGTCGTCATGGAACGACAGCGCGTAATCCGGCTTCGGGAAGCGCGTGAACAGGCCATCCTTCAGCATCGCGCTGGCGCCGTTCACCGGCTCCTCGGACGGCTGGCCGACGAGCATCAGCGTGCCGCTCCAGGCCTTGCGGTTCCCGGCCATCAGCTTCGCGGTGCCGTACCACGCCGACATGTGCAGGTCGTGGCCGCAGGCGTGCATCACGGAGACAGTGTCGCCGGCGGCGTTCTTCGTCGTGACCTTGCTGGCGAACGGCAGGCTCGTTTTTTCCTGGACCGGCAGTGCGTCCAGCTCGGTGCGCAGCATCACGGTCGGGCCGGGGCCGTTGCGCAGGATGGCGACGACACCGGTGCCGCCGACGCCGGTCGTGACGTCGAAGCCCAGCGCCTTGGCGCGCTCGGCCAGCTTGGCCGCGGTCTGGAGTTCGTTGAACCCGAGCTCGGGGTTGCGGTGCAGGTCCTGGTACAGCGTTTCGATGGCCGGGTAGCTGGCGTTCAGCTGTTCGGCGAACGGCGCGGGCAGCGCGGCGGCGCCGGCGGCCTGGGTGCCGATGACGCCCGCCAGGAACAGGGTGGTGCGGAGAATGCGGGAAGATTTCATGAGTATCCGTGAACAAAAAAAACGGGTGGACGATGCCGCCACCCTTTTTTACGCTAACAGATGCGTCCAAATGCGACAATGGATCGTTTAACAATTCCCATAGGTAGCCTGTGGAAACTACGTAGTGGAGTGTTGCGTAAAAGTTTCTTTACAGAATTTATTTTTCCAAGTGGAAAATATGATGCGTACAATATGCCCCTTCGTTTCACAAGGACTCACGATGGGACTCATTGCAAACATGAAGATCGGCCGACGCCTCGGCCTGGGCTTCGCCCTCATCCTCGCGATGACGGTGGCGATCGCCGCGGTCGGCGCGTGGCGCCTCACCGAAGTTGCCAACGCGACCAAGGCCATGATGGCCGTGCCGCTCACGAAGGAACGCCTGATCACGGACTGGTACAGCCTGAACTACGCGTCGATCCGCCGCACCGCCGCCATCGTCAAGAGCACCGACCCGTCGCTCGGCCCGTACTTCAAGGACGACGCGGCGGCCTCGGTGAAGCGCGCCGCCGAACTGCTCAAGCAGATCGAACCGCTGATCGCGGCCAGCGGTCCGGAACATGACCTGTTCGCGCAAATCGTCGAACAGCGCAAGACGTACAGCGCGTCGCGCGACGGCGCCGTCAAGGCCAAGGCCGACGGCAACGCGGACGAAGCCGCGCGCATCCTCGACCAGGCGTTCACGCCGGCCGCCGGGAAATACCAGGCACTGCTGCAAGACCTCGTCGCCATGCAGCGCACCAGCATGGATGCCACCGCCGCCGCGATCGATGCCGACGCGACGCTCAGCACCCGCCTGATCGTCATCTTCAGCAGCTGCGCGCTGGCGCTGGGCGCCCTCGTGTCGTGGCTGCTCACGCGCGGCATCGTGCTGCCGATCCGCGCCGCGGTGGCCGTGGCCGAGACGGTGGCGGCCGGCGACCTGACGCACGCGATCGAAGCGCATACGCAGGACGAGACGGGCGCCCTGCTGCGCGCCCTGCGCCACATGAACGACAGCCTGGTGGGCATCGTCAGCCAGGTGCGCGGCGGTACGGACACCATCGCGACGGCCTCGCGCGAGATCAGCGCCGGCAACCTCGATCTGTCGGCCCGCACCGAGCAGCAGGCCGGCGCGCTGGAAGAGACGGCCGCGTCGATGGAAGAACTGACGACGACCGTGCGCCAGAACGCGGACAATGCGCGCCAGGCCAACCAGCTCGCCATCGCGGCGTCGGCCATCGCCACGCAGGGCGGCGCCGTGGTCGGCGAAGTCGTCACGACGATGGGCGCCATCAACGCGTCGGCCAGCCGCATCGCCGACATCATCGGCGTCATCGACGGTATCGCCTTCCAGACCAACATCCTCGCATTGAACGCGGCCGTGGAAGCGGCGCGCGCCGGCGAACAGGGACGCGGCTTCGCGGTCGTGGCGTCGGAAGTGCGCAACCTCGCGCAGCGCTCGGCCGCCGCGGCGAAGGAGATCAAGGACCTGATCGCCACGTCGACGGCCAACGTGGACGCGGGCACGAAGCTCGTCGACCAGGCCGGCGCGACGATGGAACAGGTGGTCGGCAGCATCCGCCGCGTGACCGACATCATGGCCGAGATCACGAGCGCCACGCAGGAGCAGACGGGCGGCATCGAGCAGGTCAACCAGGCCATCGGCCAGATGGACCAGGTGACCCAGCAGAACGCGGCGCTCGTCGAGGAAGCGGCGGCGGCCGCCGCGTCGATGCAGGAGCAGGCGGCGACGCTGGCCGAAGTGGTCGGCGTGTTCAAGGTCGAGCGCGGGTTCAGCCTGGCTGCGCCGGTGGCGGCAAGGCCCGTCGCTCGTCCCGCCCTGCCGGCGAGCTTCTGACCCCTTACACCTTGCGCACGCTGCAGACCGTGTCGAACCACGACTGCATGCCCACCAGCGGCGCCGGGTTGACGGGCAGGATGGCATTGATGTTCACGCCGTTGCCCCGCCCGCCGTTGCGCGCGTCCCACCACACGCCGTTCGTGAGGTCGTCGACGCGCGGCGCCGGCGCAAGGCTCTTGCGGATCGGCGCCTGGCCGGTGGCATCCAGCACGGCGTCGCGCGCGCCCGCACGGCCCTGCGCGGCGCGCCCGCCCACCTGCCAGCCCAGCGAGTTCGACACGGCCAGCACCTTCGGATGGATGGCGTCGGTGACGAACACGCGGATGCGCGCGCGGCCCACGACCTCCTCGCGTCCCGCGGGCGCGGCCTTGAAGGCGACGTCGCCCAGTGTGCCCGAGCGGGGGCGGTAGGTCGTCAGTTCGACCATGTCGCCGGACTTCACCCCGATGCGCCGCGCCACCTTCGGATGCATCCACATCGGGTTGTCGTGCACGATCTCGGACAGGTATTTTTGCGACGCCGTGCGGCCCTGCGTGTGCACGTTCCACTTGAACGTCGTCAGGACGAAGCGGTCGTCGGCAAGCCGGTCCAGGCCGGGCACGGGGTGGAATGCCGGCATGCCGTCGTCCGCCATGCCCGCCTTCGCCGCGACCTCCGCCACTTCCGGCGCGAGGATCTCGAAGCGGCGCGACGGCGTGGCGAACCCGCGCAGCGGCTCGCCCTTCACCATCATCCCGATGGCGCGCTCCTTGCCCGTCTTGTCCATCTTGAGAATGCGGCCCGTGCCGTCGACGCGCGTACCGTCCAGTTGCGCGGCCCCGAGCCTGCGGCGGTACACCTCGTAAGTCTTGGGCTGGCTCGTGTCCACATGCACGCCGTAGTGCTTCATATAGTCGAAGCCCGACGCGAACGTGCGGCCGTCCGGACCTTGCGTCGGCAGCTTCGAACACTGCGCGCGCACGAAGTCCTCGTGGGCACCGAACGCGAAATACTTCGCCTGCTCCGGCGCCAGGCGCCGGCCCACGTCGAACAGGACCTCGGGGAAGGACCGCGCCTCGCCCGGCGGCGCCGTCATCGGCTGGCGCAGCATCACGTAGTGCTGCAGCTCGAGGTTGTTGCGGATGTCCATGCCCCACCGTTCGAGATAGGTCGCATCGGGCAGGATCAGGTCGGCCCAGTGCGCCATCTCGGAATACACGATGTCCGAGCAGGCGTGGAACGGGATCAGCTTTTCGTCGGCCAGCACACGGGCGGCCGTCGTGCGGCCCTCCGGCCACGTCATCGGGGACACGATCGTGTAGCTCAGGTAGACGTCGAGCTGCGCGCGGCCCTGCTCCAGGTAGTCGTACACGACCTGGCCCACCTTCATCTTCTGCCACCGGTTCGCCAGCGGCCACTCCGGCGGGTCTTCCAGGTCGGTGCGGATCCTGACCTTGGGCGGCTCGGGCTGTGGCGCCGGGTACTTCGCCGGCGCCAGCTTCTCTTCGAGCCCGTAGCAATAGCCGCCCGGGCGGCCGACGGAACCGACCAGCGCATTGAGCATGACGACGGCGCGTTCGTTGTTGAAGCCGTTGTAGTGCGCGCCCGTGCCGCGGTTGGTGAAGGCGGCGACGGCGGGACGCGCGCGTGCGAACTCGATCGCGATCCGTTCGATGTCCGCAGCCGGCACGCCCGACTGGGCCTGCGCCCACGCCGGCGTGCAATCCTTCAGCCACGTGCGCAGTTGCGCCTCGCCGGGCTGCACGAAGTCCTCGATGAAGGCGCGGTCGTGCAGGTTCTCGCGCAGGATCACGTGCGCCATCGCGAGCGCGATCGCGCCTTCGGTGCCCGGATGCGGCTGGAACCATTCGTCGCTGCGGCCCGCGGTATTCGACATGCGCACGTCGAACGTCACGAGCTTGGCGCCGTGGTCGAAGCGCGCCTTGACGACGCGTTTTACCAGATGCAGGCCGCCCTGGTGGGCCTCATAAAAATTGGCGCCGAAGTTCAGGAAGTAGCGGCAGCGCTCGGCGTCGATCGATTCCCAGTCGGTCTCGCCCAGGCTCACGTAGTTGGCGGCGCGCTTGTTCGACGAACACAGCGCGCGGTGGTTCAGCAGGACGGGCGAGCCGACCGCGTTCAGGAAGCGCGCGAACTCCGCCTCGTAGCGCGAGCGGCCCTGGTGGATCGCCACGCGCTCGGGGTGGCCGTCCGCGATGCTCTTGCGGATGCGCGCCGCGATCTCGTCGTACGCCTCGTCCCACGTGATGCGCTTCCACAGGCCCTCGCCCCGCTTGCCCACGCGCTTGAGCGGGTACAGCAGGCGCTCGGGATACGTGTTGATCGTGGGACCGCTCTGCCCCTTCGCGCACGTCATGAAGCTGCCGAGGTTCGGATCGAGCGGATTGCCGCGGATCTTGACGACCTTGCCGTCCTCGACGAACCCCTCGATGCCGCACACGGTGGAGCAGTTCAGGCACACGCTTTTCACCGCCGTGGCCGTGCGGTAGTCGACGTGCCGCTTGCGTGCCTTGCCGTCCGCGTCGGTCGCGTAGTTCAATGGCTCGGCGGCGGCGGCCGCAGCATCGCCCGGAGCGAGCAGGATGGTCTCGCCGACGGCCAGCGTGGCCAGCGCACCGAGACCGGACTTGAGAAAACCGCGTCGTTCCATCACTTGCCTCCCTTCGGTTTGGCCGTCGCGTTGCCGACGACGGTGCCGTAATCGGCGCGCAGCTCCGCCCACGTGTCGATCTCGTACGTGAACGGATCGTGGTTGCGGCCCTTCGGCAGCTTGTTCTCGACGGCGCGCGGCACGACGGTCCCGATGCCGCGGTAATGCACGGCCGGCCTCGTGCCCTCCTGCGGCTTGAGCACGGCCAGCTCCTTCCTGTGCCGCGCGTTGAAGCGGCTCACGGCGCTGCCCGGGTCGTTCAGGTCGCCGAACGCGAACACGTCGGCGGGACACGCCTCCACGCACGCCGGCTGCATGCCGGCGTCGAGCCGGTGACTGCAGAAGTCGCACTTGTCCGCGACCTGCGCAACCGGATCGATGTGGATGGCGCCGTACGGGCACGCGGCGATGCAGTCGCGCGACCGGTCGCAGCTGTCCACGTCGATGCGCACGACGCCGTCCGCGTCGCGGCGGATCGATTCGGTGGGACACGCCTTCAGGCACGGCGCGTCCTCGCACTGCATGCACAGGGCAGGCAGGAACGCGCGCTTCGGCGTGACCTTGCCGGCGGCGTTCTTGCCGTGGAAGTCGTGGTAATAGACCTTGGTGCGGAACATGCCGAGGTAGACCGAGTTCTCGACCTTGCAGGCGACGGAGCAGGCATGGCAGCCGATGCAGCGCTCGGTGTCGATGGCCAGGCCCCAGTGCGGAGTTTTTTCAGGTGTCATGGCGTGAAGAATGGTGGGCCGCGCGGGCGCGAAACCCACGATGATAAACGATCGCGCCGCGCGGCCCCTTCACAACGTGTTACGCCGCGGCCGCGAAGTGGCGGTTCACGCCACTGAGGATCGCCCGGAACGACGCGGTCATGATGCTGCCGTCCACGCCGACGCCGAACAGCGAACCGCCGCTGCCGACGCGCAGCTCGACGTAGCACGCGGCCTGCGCATCGGCGCCGCGGCCCAGCGCGTGCTCGTGGTAATCCATCACCTTGACGTCGAGGTCCAGCGCATTCACGAACGCGTCGATCGGGCCGTTGCCGATGCCGTGACGGGTCGTGCGCACGCCGTCGATCTCGATGTCGACCTCCAGCCGCGTGCCGTTTTCTCCTTCATTCGACATGGCGTGACCGCGATAGACATGACGGCCCGGGTCCAGGTACTCGCCGCGGAAGATCGCGTGGATGTCGGCGGCGGCCACTTCGCGTCCGCTGCTGTCCGTCGCGTGCTGCACGGCGCGGCTGAATTCGATCTGCAGCCGGCGCGGCAGGACAAAGCCGTATTCCTGTTCGAGCAGGTACGCGATGCCGCCCTTGCCCGACTGGCTGTTCACGCGGATCACGGCATCGTAATTGCGTCCCAGGTCGGCCGGATCGATGGGCAGGTACGGCACTTCCCAGATCGCGTCGGACTTCTGCTGCGCGAAGCCCTTCCTGATCGCGTCCTGGTGCGAGCCGGAGAACGCGGTGAACACGAGGTCGCCCGCATACGGATGGCGCGGGTGGACGGGCAGCTGGTTGCAGTCCTCGACGCACTGGCGCACCGCGTCGATGTCGGAAAAATCGAGGCCCGGGTGGATGCCCTGCGTGTACAGGTTCAGCGCCAGGGTGACGATGTCCACGTTGCCGGTGCGTTCGCCGTTCCCGAACAAACAGCCTTCGACGCGGTCCGCGCCCGCCATCACCGCCAGTTCCGCCGACGCGACGGCCGTGCCGCGGTCGTTGTGCGGATGGACGGACAGGACGATGGCGTCGCGCCGCTCCAGGTGGCGGTGCATCCATTCGATCTGGTCGGCATACACGTTCGGCGTGCTGCACTCGACCGTCGACGGCAGGTTGACGATCATCCTGCGGTCCGGCGTCGGCTGCCAGATCGCGGAGACCGCATCGCACACCTCCTTTGAAAACGCCAGCTCCGTCATGCTGAACGTCTCCGGCGAGTACTCGAAGACCCATTCCGTGCCGGGCCGCGCGTCAGTCAGTTCCTTGATCAGGCGGGTGCCGTTCAGCGCGATCTGCTTGACGTCTTCCCGGGTCGCGCCGAACACGATGCGGCGGAACGCGGGCGCGATCGGATTGTAGAGGTGGACGATGGCGCGCCGCGCGCCCTGCAGCGAGTCCACGGTGCGGCGGATCAGGTCCTCGCGCGACTGGGTCAGCACCTCGATCGTCACGTCGTCCGGAATGCGGTCTTCCTCGATCAGCTTGCGCACGAAATCGAAATCCGTCTGCGACGCGGAGGGGAACGCGACTTCGATTTCCTTGAAGCCGATCTTGACGAGCTGCTCGAACATGCGCAGCTTGCGCTCCACGCTCATCGGCTCGATCAGGGCCTGGTTCCCGTCGCGCAGGTCGGTGCTCATCCAGATGGGAGGACGGTCGATGACGCGGTCCGGCCAGGCGCGGAAGGTGACGAGAGATTCGGTGGGGACGGTCGGGAAACGGCGGTACTTTGCTGCGGGGTGCGACAACATGGACGACTCCTTTTCAGGGCTGTGGGAAAACGCGGACGTGACGGGTCCCTGCCGCATGGCGCGCGCATGCGGATCACGGAATCCAGACGACGGAAATCAGAGGTGGCGGAAAGGCTGCCCGGCTGCCACGGGGCACGTGGCCAGGCAACCGGACGCTAGTCGAAAGACGGGAGAGAACATGGAATGGCGAACCTTATTCTGAAACTTCGGCGGTACGGCACGGCAGACGAACTGAGGACGAGCTGCGGGAATGGCGATTCAGGCCAGGTGCGGTAGCACTAGCGGTAGCGCTAGGGAAGTCAGAAAGGTGGAGTTCGCGGTGAGCATTCTTTTAATATAAAAAGTTTATGCCGATTGTGTCAAGCAAAACCTAGCAAAAGTCACGACTGCGCGCATCGAGCTTGCCGAGCAGGTGCGACATGTCGACGAGGCGCCTGGCCACGAGGTGACGCACTTCGCCTTCGCGCTGCCACACGCCGTACACGCCCAGCAGCGACGCGTTCAGCACTTCGCGCCGCTGCTGCTCGACGAGCTGCGGCCAGACGATCACGTTGATGTTGCCCGTCTCGTCCTCGATGGTCAGGAACAGCACGCCCTTCGCCGTGCCGGGACGCTGGCGCACGGTGACGATGCCGCAGGCGCGCGCGAGCTGGCCATTCTGGAAATCGTGCAGCACGTCGGCCGGCAGGAAGCGCTGCGCCAGCAGCCGGTCGCGCAGCAGCGCCAGCGGATGGCGGCCCAGCGTGAGGCCCTGCGCGCGGTAGTCGCCGACGATCTCCTCGCCCTCCTGCGGCGCGGGCAGCTCGGGGACGTCCTCGACGGGCGCCGTGGGCTTCAATAAATCCTTGTCGGGCACGGCGCCCGCCGCTTCCCACAAGGCCTGGCGGCGGTGGCCCGCGAGCGGTCCGAGCGCATTGCCGGCGGCGAGCACCTGCAGGTCGCCGCGATCGAGTCCCGCGCGGCGCGCGAGGTCGGCGACGTTCGCGAACGGCCGCAGCGCACGCGCGAGCTCGATGCGCTCCGCCGCTTCCTGTGCCATCCCCCGCAGCATGTGCAGGCCGAGGCGCACGGCGGGCTGGCCGCGTGCATGATCGTCGAGGTCTTCCAGCGTGGACTCCCAGCTGCTGATCGTGATGTCGACGGGACGCACCTCGATGCCGTGCCGGCGCGCGTCCTGCACGAGCTGCGACGGGCTGTAGAAGCCCATCGGCTGGCTGTTCAGCAGCGCGCACAGGAACGCGGCGGGCTCGTGGCACTTGAGCCAGGAACTGGCATACGCGAGCAGCGCGAAGCTGGCCGCGTGCGATTCGGGAAAGCCGTATTCGCCGAAGCCCTGGATCTGGCTGAAGATCTGCTCCGCGAACGACTGCTCGTAGCCTTTCGCGAGCATGCCGCCGACGATGCGCTGGTAGTATTTCTCGAGCCCGCCCTTGCGCTTCCACGCGGCCATCGCGCGGCGCAGCTGGTCCGCCTCGCCCGGCGTGAAGCCGGCCGCGAGGATCGCCACCTGCATCACCTGCTCCTGGAAGATCGGCACGCCCAGCGTCCGTTCCAGCGCCACCTTCATGTCCGGGCTCGGATACTTGACCGGCTCCTTCTGCTCGCGCCGCTGCAAATACGGATGCACCATGCCGCCCTGGATCGGGCCGGGACGCACGATCGCGACCTGGATCACGAGGTCGTAGAACGTCTTCGGCTTCATCCGCGGCAGCATGCTCATTTGCGCGCGCGATTCGATCTGGAAGACGCCGACCGTGTCCGCGCGGCGGATCATCGCGTACGTGGCCGGATCGTCGTGCGGAATGTCCTGCATCTCGAACGTCGTGCCATGGCGCAGGCCGACCAGTTCCAGTCCGCGGCGCAGCATCGACAGCATGCCGAGCGCCAACACGTCGACCTTCATGAGGCCCAGTTCCTCGAGATCGTCCTTGTCCCACTGGATCACGCTGCGGTCTTCCATCGTCGCGTTCTCGATGGGGACGAGGCGCGACAACTGCCCGCGCGCCATCACGAACCCGCCCGGGTGCTGCGACAGGTGGCGCGGAAAACCGAGCAGGCGCTGCGCCAGCGACGCCCATTGCTGCGACAGCGGCGATTCCGGATCGAGCCCGCTCTCGGCCAGGCGGTTCAGCAAATCGGCCTTGCCGTCGAACCAGTGGTGGTGCTTGCACACCTTGTCGACGATGGCGAGGTCCACGCCGAGCGCGCGGCCGCTGTCGCGCAGCGCGCTTTTCGGGCGGTAGCTGATGACGACGGCCGCCAGTGCCGCGCGCGTGCGCCCGTACTTCCGGTAGATGTACTGGATGACTTCCTCGCGGCGCTGGTGCTCGAAGTCGACGTCGATGTCGGGCGGTTCGTTGCGCTCCCTGGAGATGAAGCGCTCGAACAGCAGGTTGCCCCGCGCCGGATCGACTTCCGTGATGCCCAGGCAGTAGCACACGGCGGAATTGGCCGCCGAGCCGCGGCCCTGGCACAGGATGTGTTGCGAGCGCGCGTAGCGCACGATGTCGTACACGGTGAGGAAGTAGTGCTCGTAGCGCATCTCGGCGATCAGCGCGAGCTCGTATTCGATCTGCGCCTGGACCTTCGCCGGGATGCCTTCCGTGAAGCGCCTGTGCGCGCCGATCCAGGTCTGCTCGCGCAGGTAGCTCGCGGCCGTGTGGCCGGGCGGGACCACCTCGTCCGGGTACTCGTAGCGCAGCTCGTCCAGCGAGAACGTGCACAGGCGCGCGATGCGCACCGTCTCGTCCAGCGCCGCGCGCGGATAGATGTTCGCGAGGCGCACACGCGAGCGCAGGTGCTGCTCCGCGTTCGGCGCCAGCTGGTAGCCGCACTGCGCCACGGGCTTGCCGGCGCGGATGGCCATCATCGTGTCCTGCAGCGGTTTGCGCGAACGGACGTGCATCGTCACATGGCCGCACGCGACGATGCGCATGCCGTGCTGCCACGCCACTTCCTCGATGGTGGCGCGGTGCGCGTCGTCGAACGCGCGGTGCAGCAGAGTCAGGCCGAGCCACGCGCGGCCGGGAAAGGTCTGCGCCAGCCAAGCGGCCTGATGGTGCAGGCGGTCGACGTCTTCCGAAGGTTGGGCAAATGAGTGGCCCGAATACGCGGGCAGCAGGATCGCCAGGCAGCCCGGCATGCCGCGCAGGTGCTCGAGGCCTTCGGGCGGCGCATCGAAATCGGACGGATGCAGCCGGTACGTGCCCTTCTCGCTGCGCGTGCGGCCCAGCGTGATCATCTCGGACAGGTTGCCGTAGCCGTTGCGGTTTTGCGCCAGCAATAACAGGGACAACGCGCGGCTGCCGTCCTCCGGATGCTGCAGATGAAAATGCGCGCCGACGATGAACGGCAGCTTGGCCCGCTTCGCTTCCGCATGCGCGCGCACGACCCCGGCCAGCGAGCACTCGTCCGCCAGCGCCAGCGCCGTGTAGCCCAGTTGCACGGCGCGGTCCACCAGTTCTTCCGCATGCGACGCGCCTTGCAGGAACGAAAAGTTCGACAGGCAAAACAGTTCCGCATACGCCGGTAGCCCTGCCGCCGCGCCGAGGTGGGGATCGTGCGTGGGTGGACTCAGGCGGGTCGGCGGAAGATTTGGCATGGCATTTCAGGCAAAATGGTGTATTATGAAATACTGTATATAAACACAGTATATCCGACGAACCCGACCTTGCCAAATATGCACATCCATTCTTTGCGCTGCTTCAGTTCCCGTCCAGGTACCGGGAACCCGGCCCTCGTCATCGAGGACAAAGAACAAGACCCGGATGCACGCCAGGCCCTCGCCCGCGCGCGCGACACGACCTGCGTCTTCATCGACGTGGGGAGCGACGGTGCGTTGTCCGTCGATTACTACTATCCGCACAAGCGCAGCCCGCTGTGTCTCCACGCGACGCTGGCGGTGGCGGCCGTGCTGTTCGCGCGCGATCCGCACGCGGGCGCCATCGCCGTACGCACGGCGGTCGAAGGACAACATCTGGAACTGGTGCGGGGCGGCGAGGAATATTTCGTGCGATTGTCCGCGCAGCCGGTGGCGGCGCGGGACGTGACCGCCGACGTGGCGGCCGAACTGCTGGGCGTACCGGCGGCGTCGCTGGGCACGCCGCCGCGCGTGGCGTCGGTCGGCAGTCCCAAGCTGCTCGTCAAGGTGGCGGATACGGACGCTTTATATGGCCTCGCGCCCGACCTCGCACGCATCGCCGCGTGGGGCAAGGAAGCGGGCATCAACGGCATCTATGCCTGGTGCCGCCGGGACGACGGCACGTTCGAGGGCCGCAACTTCAACCACCTCGACCCGCGGCTGGAAGACAGCGCGACGGGCGTCGCGGCCGGTGCGCTGACGGCATTGCTCGGCCTGGGCATCCGGCTGCGCCAGGGCCGCGCGACGGGCGGCGATTGCCTGATCCGCACGCGCAAGGAAGGTGCCGCCATTCTCGTCGGCGGCGCGGTCGAAACCATTTGATTCGCAGGCGTTGTACCCCCCAACCCACTCATCAAGGAGACCGAAATGGAACGGAACGTCGTAGGCTGGTTCGAAATCTATGTGGACGACATGAAGCGCGCCCGCGCTTTCTATGAAGCCGTGTTCGAAACAAAACTGGACAACCTCGCGCCGGAAGGAAGCGAAGCGCCGGGCGGCCTGGAGATGTGGGCCTTCACCGGCGACCCGCATGCCGGCGGCGCAGCCGGATCGATCGTCAAGATGGAAGGCTGCAAGGCCGGCGGCAACAGCACGATCGTCTATTTCAGCTGCGCCGACTGCGCCGTCGAGGCAGCGCGCGCCGCCGCGAACGGCGGGCGCATCTTCAAGGACAAGTTCTCGATCGGGCAGTACGGCCACATCGCCCTCGTCGAAGATACCGAGGGCAACATCATCGGATTACACTCGATGAACTGAAGTCAATAAATTAATTCAAGCCTGGGGCGCCATCCAGGCCAGTTCCCAGATATGGCCATCGAGGTCTTCGAACCCGTGGCCATACATGAAGCCGTGGTCCTGCGGCGGGCGCGGTGCGCGTCCGCCGGCAGCAACGGCTTTCGCCACCAGCGCATCCACTTCCTCGCGGCTCTCGCAGCTCAGGCAGACGAGGACTTCCGTCGCTTCCTTCGCCTGCACGAGGGGCTTGTCGACGAACGTCTTGAAGAACGGTTCCGTGAGCAGCATCGCGTAGATGCTGCCGTCCGCGATCACCATGCAGGCACCGCTCTCGTTGGTGAACTGAGGATTGAAGGTATAGCCCAGCGCCTCGAAGAACGCCTTGGATTTGTCCAGGTCCTTGACGGCCAGGTTGACGAAGATCTGCTTGTTCATGATGCCTCCTAGTGTTGGGTGAAAGTGGATGCCACATGCCTACGACGAACGGGACATCACGAAATCGACAACGTCGTTAAAAAATTTTTTAACACCGGGGTCAGCCGGCCAGGAAGCCGCTCAGCTTCGCCAGGTCGATGTTGCCGCCGCTGACGAGAATCCCGACCTTCTTGCCGCGCAACTCATCCTGCATGCGCCGCGCCGCCGCGAACCCGAGGCAGCCGGTCGGCTCCACGACGATCTTCATGCGCTCGGCAAAGAAGCGCATGCATTGCACCAGTTCGTCGTCGGTGGCCGTCAGGATGTCGTCGACATCGCGCCGGATGATCGGGAACGTGAGGTTCCCCAGGTGCTGGGTCTGGGCGCCATCGGCAATGGTCTGCGGGGTGTCGATGTGCACGATCGCGCCCGAGCGGAACGATTGCTGGCCGTCGTTGCCCGCCTCCGGTTCCACACCGTACAGGCGGCATGACGGCGACAAGGCACGCGTGGCCAGCGCGGAGCCGGACAGCAACCCGCCGCCGCCCAGGCAAACGAAGAACGCATCCAGCGGCCCGACTTCCTCGAACAACTCCTTCGCGGCCGTACCCTGCCCCGCGATGACGTCCGGGTGATCGTACGGCGGGATCAGCGTGAGGCCGTGCTTCTGCGCGAGGTCGCGGCCGATCTGTTCGCGGTCCTCCGTGTAGCGGTCGTACATCACGACGTTGCCGCCGTAGCCGCGCGTGGCGGCGACCTTGGCGGCGGGAGCGTCCCGCGGCATCACGATCGTGGCGGGGATGCCGAGCAGCTTCGCGGACAGCGCGATGGCCTGCGCGTGGTTCCCCGACGAGAACGCGACGACGCCGGCGCGGCGCTGCTCGGGCGAGAACTTCATCAGGGCATTGCAGGCGCCGCGGAATTTAAAAGCGCCCATGCGCTGCATGTTCTCGCACTTGAAAAAGACCTGGGCGCCGAAGGCCTCGTCGACGGTACGCGACGTCAGCACCGGGGTGCGGTTGGCGACGCCGGCAATGCGGGATGCGGCCTGGACGACGTCATCGTAAGTAGGGAGCGGAATCGAGCTCATCCTGTTTTCCTTTTGGGCTGTTGGATGGCAGGCATTCTACTCAGCCCGGAATGGACGCGTCGAGGAGCGCGTATAACGCCTGCAAATCGAGCGGTTTGACGAGGTGATGGTCGAAGCCGGCGGCCAGCGAACGCCGGCGGTCGCTGGCCTGGCCGTAGCCCGTCATGGCGACGAACAGCGCACTGGCCGTGGCCGGCCAAACGAAAAATCATACTGTGGCCTGGCATTTTTCACTCGCAATTCGCGTTGACAGTAGAAAATGTTGGCGTCTAGACTCAGTTAATGTTTATTAATTGTGACGGAATATTTGGTTAATCCGGGTATCGGACGCCGAACGCTCCCGAACGGCGGAGGATCTTTCGCGGAGCAGAGGCGGACAGCACTCGCTTTCTGACGAAGCAGGTAGCTGCGGCGTGGTCGTGCGGCCACAAAGGTCTTGAATATATAAAAAACATTTGCGTTCTATAAACGTCGCGCCAGTCCGAGGGCAGTTTCGACACCCATACCTGGCGCCGTCCGCCGGCCCCGGACATTGAACCATTAATCTTGTATCTGGTAGGAGACATCATGGGAATTCAAAACAAACGACTCATCGTCCTGGCGATCATCGCAAGCCTCGCGGCAGGCTGCGGCGGCGGTTCGAGCGGTTCGAGCGGTTCGAGCGGTTCGAGCGGCACGGGCAGCACCGGCAGTACCGGCAGTACCGGCGGCACGGGTGGCACCGGCGGCACCGGCGGCACCGGCGGCACGGGTGGCACCGGCGGCACGACCGACCCGGGCAGCACGAGCCCAGGCACGGACGCCAGCGGCGCGGCCGCCACGTGGACGAGCGTGAAGTGGGGCGGCGGCGGCTACGTCACGGGCCTGATCTATCACCCGACGTCCGCGCACGTGCTGTATGCCCGCACCGACATCGGCGGCGCCTACCGCTGGGACGACACGTCGAAGTCGTGGACGCCGATCACGGACGGCCTCGGCTTCAGCGGTACCGAGAGCCGGTTCCACGGCATCGAAAGCATCGCCCTCGATCCGAACAACGACCAGCTCGTCTACATGATGACGGGCATGTACACGTTCGAAGGCAATGGCCGTATCTATATCTCGAGCGACCGCGGCAACACGTGGACGCACTATGACGTGCCGTTCGCGATGGGCGGCAATAACGGCGGCCGCCCGCTCGGCGAACGCCTGATGGTCGATCCGAACAAGCCGTCGACGCTGTTCTTCGGCTCGCGCGTGGCCGGCCTGTGGAAGAGCACGGATTCCGGCAAGACCTGGGCCCAGGTCACGTCGCTGTCGTCCGTCACGATGACGTCGGCCCAGGTCAAGGACGGCGGCATCGAGACGGTCGTGTTCGATACGAGCACCAAGGGCACCGGCACGGCCACGCAGACCATCTACGTGGCCATCGCGCCCGACTACGTCGCCGCGGCCGGGCTGACCTCGAACCTGTACAAATCCACCGACGGCGGCGCGTCGTGGGCGCCGGTCGCGACGCCGGTCTCCGGCTTCATTCCGCATATGGTGCGCGGCGTCGACGGCACGATCTATGTGCCGTTCACCCAGGGCAGCGGCCCAGGGATCGGCGGGCCGAGCAAGCTGTACAAATTCAACGGCACCAGGTTCGATCTGCTCAACAGCGTCGACTACGGCGGCTACGGCGGCCTGTCCGTCTACGGCAGCGGCGCGAATGCGCGCATCGTGCTGGGCGTCGCGAACACCTGGGGTTTCGGCCAGGTCGTCCAGTTGTCGGTCGACGGCGGTGCCAACTGGAAGGAAATCGAACTGGGCAAGCCGGGCGGCAGCGGCGGCGGCTGGGTGGACGACATCGAGATCGATCCGAGCAACCCCGACCACATCTCGCACGTCCATGGCGGAGGTATCCTCGAAACGCTGAACGCCTCGACGGCCACGCCGACCTGGGGCGACGCCGTCACCAATCTCGAGGAGACCGCGACCAATGCGCTCGTCACCCCGCCGGCCGGCGCGACGTACAAGTTCGTCAACAGCGCGGGCGACATCGGCACCTGGACCCAGACGGACCTCGCGACGAAACCTACCAGGGGCCCGACGCCAAACTGGAGCAGCGGCAACGCGGCCGACGTGGCATGGTCCGATCCGCAATACATCGCCGGTTCGGGCGTCGCAAACTGGCTTGATGCCAAGGGCTTCGGCTTCTGGTCCGGCGACGGCGGCGCGACGTGGGCGAACTTCGCGACCCTGCCCGCTGGAGCCAAGGACAATACGGGTGGCTCCACGACCCTGGTGGTCACGTCGCGCAACAACGTGATCTGGGCGCCGGCCAATTCCGTGCCGTCGTACACCACGAACAACGGCGCGAGCTGGACCGCAACTAACCTGCCGCCGCTGCCGAGCGTGGCCAACGGCTGGGATCGCGGCTACCGCCTGGCCGCAGACCGCAAGAACGCGAGCAAGGTCTACGCCTATGACTCGGGCGGCGCAACGTGGGGCACCGCCGGCAAGGTCTACGTCTCGACCGATGGCGGCCATACCTTCACGCTGAGCGCGGGCTCGACGGCGGCGCAACTGGCGCCGAACGCATGGTGGACCACGTCGATGGTGGTAAACCCGAACGCCGAGGGCGACCTCTGGCTGACGGACGGTAACGCCGTGTACCATTCGACGGACTCCGCGGCGACCTGGACGAAGCTGAGCGGCTTCGCGACGGTGGCGGGCAGCGGCACGACGGGGCAATCCCCGGCTGCCAGTGCCATCGCCCTGGGCAAGGCCAAGGCCGGCGCGTCGTACTCGGCCGCGGTCTACGTCGTGGGTACGAGGAGCGGCGTGTGGGGCGTGTGGCGCTCCGACGACGGCGGCGCCACCTGGTCGCGCTTCAACGACGACGCCCACCAGTTCGGCGGCATCGGAGCGATCGCGGGCGACTGGAATACCTACGGCCGCATCTACTTCAGCGGAACCGGCCGTGGCCTGATCTACACCAACTAAGGTCGGCCAGGTATCAAGGGGCAGCTTCGCGCAATGCCAGTCAGTCAAGCTGACTGGCATTTTTCATTGAGTATTTGGAAGTGATACGACGCTGTAATGGTCATTCCACGTCGGCCATCGGCCCCCGCCTTTCGACAATCACTCATCATTTCCAGCACCCGCCATGAATTCCCGATATGGATGAGCTTGTTGCGGTTATGAGACGTCCAATGGTTGCCTTCATGGAAATTCATTAATATGCAATTTTTCCCTGGAGCCCACCCCTTGAAACTTACAACGATCCGCCAGTCCGTCCTGCTGGGCCTGTACGGCAGCGCGGCACTGGCTTTCGCGCCGGCCGCCTTCGCACAAAATGCCACCGCGCCCGCCGCTTCCGACGCCAATATCCAGAGCGTCAACATCGTCGGCTCGCGCCGCGTCGGCAACACGTCGTCCACCGATACCCCGGTTCCCGTCGACTACATCCCGCTGACGAAGGCCGCCGAGCAGAGCGGACAGTTCGACCTGGCCCAGACCCTGGCCAACATCTCGCCGTCGTTCAACTCGACGCGCCAGACCGGTGCCGACGGCGCCGACCTGGTCGACTCCGCCGCCCTGCGCGGCCTCGGCTCCGACCAGACCCTCGTGCTCGTGAACGGCAAGCGCCGCCACACGACGGCCCTCGTGAACCTGTTCGGCGCGCGCAACCGCGGCAACACGGGCACGGACATGAACGCGATCCCCGTCCTCGCCATCAAGAACGTGCAGGTGCTGCGCGACGGCGCCGCCGCACAATACGGCTCGGACGCCATCGCCGGCGTCATCAACGTCGAGCTGCGCAAGGACCTGGGCTGCGAAGCGGTTGCCGGTTTCGGCGAATATTCCAGGCACGACGGCAAGAACTGGCTGGCCTCCGCGTACTGCGGCGTGGCCGTCGCGGACGGCGTGCTGGGCATCACCGGCGAATACTACGACCGCGGCCGCTCCAACCGCTCCGACCCGGGCAGCCTGCGCATCATCGGCGACACCAAGTCGAAGAACGAGACCGTCTACCTGAACGGCGAATTCCCGGTCGGCCCGGGCAAGCTGTACCTGACGGCCGGCGCCCAGACGCGCGATGCGTCGTCGGCGGCATGGGCGCGCGGCGGCATCGGTTCGGACGACATCCCGTCGCGCAACTCGGCCGCCATGTACCCGGGCGGCTTCGTCCCGTTCATCAACGGCGACATCGACGACCGCTACGGCATCATCGGCTACCGCACCCGCATCGGCGACTGGGCCAGCGATTTCTCGCAAACCTATGGCTACAACCGCATGCGCTACGACATCGCGCACACCCTGAACGCGTCGATCGCGAACCTGGACCTGATCAACGGCGGCAAGGGCATCAGCCCGTCGCAGTTCGACGCCGGCGGCTTCTCGTTCCGCCAGCTGACGACCAACGCCGACTTCAGCCGCTTCTATGACGACATCCTCGGCGGCCTGAACGCCGCGTTCGGCTTCGAATACCGCAAGGAGAACTACCAGATCTTCGCGGGCGAGCCGGGTTCGTACAACGACGTCGACGGCCTGGGCTTCGGCGGCAATGCCGGCAGCCAGGGCTTCCCGGGCTTCCAGCCGGGCGACGCCACCAACCGCGACCGTCACAGCTCCGCCGCCTACCTCGACTTCGAGGCCGACATCGCCCCGCGCACCAAGCTGCAGGCCGCCGTGCGCCACGAGCGCTACTCGGACTTCGGCTCGACGACGACCGGCAAGGTGGCCGGCGCCTTCAAGGCGACGGACGACCTGTTGCTGCGCGCCTCGGCCAGCACGGGCTTCCGCGCACCGTCTCTTCAACAGGTCTATTTCTCGTCGACCTTCACCGACTTCGTCGCCGGCGTGCCGATGGACGTCGTGCTCGCGCCGAACGGCGGCAAGGTCGCCAACGCGGCCGGCATCCCGAAGCTGCATGAAGAGAAATCGAAGAGCTACACGCTGGGCGCGACGTGGACGCCGACGAAAGCCATTTCCGTCACGGCCGACCTGTACCACATCCAGATCGACAACCGCATCGTGCTGTCGGGCCGCTTCGACGCCGACAACTACCCCGCCCTGGGCGCCATCCTGCAGAACCTGGGCGTGGGCCAGGCGCAGTTCTTCGTGAACTCCGTCGACACCCGCACGCGCGGCCTGGACCTGACCGCGTCGCACCGCACGAACCTGGGCGCCGGCAAGCTGGCCACGTATCTCGCCATGAACTTCAGCAAGACCGAAGTGACGGGCGTGCATGCACCGGCCGCGCTGGCCGGCTACGAAGACGTGCTGCTGTCCGAACGCGAGCGCCTGTTCATCGAACAGGGCGGCCCGCGCCGCAAGGCCACGCTGGACTTCGACTACACGCTGGGCCAACTGGAATCGGACTTCCGCATCATCCACTACGGTCCGCAGACGCTGGGCACGTTCTCCGGTCCGCCGGTGCCGAACCAGTACTACAAGGCCAAGACGTCGGCCGACCTCGCGTTCACGTGGTCATTCACCGAGAAGACCAAGCTGACCGTCGGCGGCACCAATATCTTCAATGTGCATCCGACGCAGCAGAATCCGGATGAGACGGATAATGGCTTCAAGTATGAGAGTGTGCAGTTCGGCCTGAACGGCGCCGCCTACTTCGCGCGTCTGTCGCACAAGTTCTAAAAACGTAGGCGCATCTGAAATACCGTCCCCCCCGCCTGCGCGGGGAGGACGTTGACGGCTACGTTTCCGAGCCGAACTGAACGCATCCTGACGGCATCTACCGTCATCGCACGCCAATGCGAACATCGCGTTCGACCAACCTGTGTTATGTTTTATCGCTGATGCATACCAGGCTGTCGACGGATCGATATGAGCTTCCCCAACGAAACCGTGGTTCCCGACAAGGTTGCGGTCGGCCCGATAGAACCGCCCCTGCTGTCGCTCGTCGTGCCGTTCTACAACGAGCAGGAGATGATCCCGCATTTCTTCAGCGGCGTGATCCCGGAACTCGAACGCATTCCGAACATCCGCTTCGAGATCCTGTGCGTAAATGACGGCAGCCGCGACCGCACGCTCGACTCCCTCATCGCGTATGCCCACGCGGATGCCCGTGTGCGCGTCGTCGATCTCACGCGCAATTTCGGCAAAGAGGCGGCACTGACGGCCGCCATCTTCGAAGCGCGCGGCGACCTCATCGTCCCGTTCGATGCGGATCTGCAAGACCCGCCCGACGTCATCGGCAGGCTGGTCGAAAAATGGCGCGAGGGTTACGACGTCGTGCTGGCCAAGCGGGCCGACCGCGAGTCCGATTCGCTGCTGAAGAAATGGACCGCGCAATTTTTCTACCGCATCCACAACGACATGGCCGACCTGCCAATCCCGGAAAACGTCGGCGACTTCCGCCTGTTCACCCGTAACGTCGCCAACGCGTTGAAGACGCTGCCGGAATCGTGCCGCTTCATGAAGGGCCTGTTCGCGTGGGTCGGCTTCAAGACGGCCGTCGTCGAATACAAGCGTGCGCCGCGCGCGGCGGGCAAGACCAAGTTTTCCGGCTGGAAGCTGTGGAATTTTGCGCTGGAAGGCATCACCAGCTTTTCGACCTTGCCGCTGCGCATCTGGACCTACCTCGGCGTCAGCGTGGCGATCTTCGCGTTGACGCGCGCGTTCTGGCTCGTCATCCGCACGATGTTGTACGGCGTCGACGTGCCGGGGTATGCGTCGCTGGCGACGGCGATCCTGCTGCTCGGCGGCATCCAGCTGATCGGCATCGGCGTGCTCGGCGAATACGTGGGCCGCATCTACCTCGAATCGAAGGGACGGCCCGTGTACCTCGTGCGCAAGCGCTACGAAAAGGCGATGGCCCATGCCTGAACGCGGCGGCGTGGGCCGCTTCCTGACCTATGCAGCCGTCGGCCTGGCGGGGATGTCCGGGCATTACGCCTTCCTGTTCACGGCTGTCTCGCTCGGCGTGCTCGCGCCCGTGCCGGCGTCCGTCATCGGCGCGCTCATCGGCGCCGTCATCAATTTCGTGATGAACGCCGTCGTCACGTTCCGCCGCCATGCGCATTCGCATTTGGCCTGGCGTACGGCCGCACGCTTCTTCGCGACGGCCGGCATGGCAGCGGCCCTCAACGGTGCCGCGATGGCCGTGCTGGTGAACGGCGTGCGCCTCGACTATCGCCTGGCCCAGGTCCTCGTGACGGGCATCCTGGTGTGCGTCACCTATGTCGTCAATTCGCTATGGACATTTCAAGCCAGCAAGGCCCGCTGACGCCCCTGTCGACCGCCGCGCCGCGCGGGCGCGACATCCCGCAGGCCCGCTTCTGGACATTGGCCCTGCTCGTGACAGGCCTCGCCCTGCTGCTGCGCCTGCCCACGCTGGCCAGCCGCTCGCTATGGCTGGACGAGACGTACAGCGCGTGGTTCGCCGCCGTCCCGCTGCGCGAACTGTGGACGAGCGTCCCGCTGTACGAGACGCATCCCCCGTTCTACTACACCCTGCTCAAGGGCTGGACCGCGCTGTTCGGCAGGCACGAGGCGGCAATGCGCAGCCTGTCCGTCCTCGCCAGCGTGCTCACGGTGTTCGCGCTGCCCGCCGGCGCGCGCTGGGCACGAATCGGTGCGAAGGCGGAGCGTGTCACGCTGCTGGCCGCCCTGTTCCTCGCCATGAACGCCGCGAGCATCCAGTATGCGCAACAGGCCAGGCCGTACGCGCTCCAGGCGCTGGCCGGATCGCTGGCCGTGTTCTTTGCGGGCATGCTCGTGCTGTCCTTCGTGCGACCAGATTCCCGCCGGTGGTGCTGGATCACCGGGCTCGCCGTCAGCGCCGGCCTGACGATGTGGCTGCACAACACCGGCGTGTTCGCCGCGCTGGGCCTGTGGACGGGGATGACGGTCGCGCTGCTGGCAAGCACGCCCGGCCCGCGCCGACCGCAGATCCTGGCCGTGGCTGCAGCCGGCATCGGCGCACTGCTCGTGTGGTCGCCGTTCATCCCGATGCTCGTCAAACAGAACGCGGCGATGGCGCACCTGTCGTACTGGATCCGCTTTACGCCGCGTAACGTCACCGCTGCCTGGACCGTGATCAGCGGCGGCCAGGTGCTGCACTATCCCGTCGCGCTGCTCGTGCTGCTGGGCTTTGCCTGGCTGTGGCAGCGGGCGCGCGCCCATTTCTGGCTGTTCGCGTGCGTGCTCGTGCTGCCGATCCTCGCGCTCGCCGGCTACAGCTATGTCGTGAAGCCGGTGTTCCTGTCGCGATTGTTCCTGTGGCTCGGGCCGTTGGGAATGGTGTTGACGGCGCTGGGCGTCGTCCGGCTGCCGTCGCGCTGGCGCCTGCCCGCGACCGCCGTCGTGCTGGCGCTGTCCGCATATGCGGTGGCGGGTTTTTATCGCTCGCACACGGAAGACTGGCGCGGGATGCTGGCGCAGGTGGCGCGCGACAGCCGGCCGGGCGACGTCGTGCTCGCGTTTCCGAACGAGGTGCAGATGCCCGTCACCTACTACATGAAGTCGGGGCCGGCCGTCGCCTATCTGCCGGGCCCTTTCCCCGCGCTGCACCTGGCGCGCACCTACACGGGCAATTCCGGCGCGCCGAACATCGCGCCTGAAGACGTCGCGCGGATCCGGGCGCTGACGGCCGGACATCCGCGCGTGTGGCTGATCGAGCGGCTGGCGAAGCTGTACGATCCGGACGGGATCGTGATGAAGGAACTCGCCAGTCGCTACCGGCTGGTGAAGACCATCGAAGGCAACGGGGCGAACATCCGGCTGTACGAAGCCGTCACACCGGGAACGTGACGGCGGCTTCGAGCCCGCCCAGCCGCTTCGATTCGCCCAGCGCCAGCGTCGCGCCATGCCGCTCCGCGATCGACTTGATGATGGCAAGACCGAGCCCGCTGCCCTTCGCGTCGCTGCCCGGCACGCGATAGAAGCGGTCGAACACGCGCTCGCGTTCCGCCGGCGGGATGCCCGGGCCGCTGTCTTCCACGGTCACGGTCACGCCGCGGTGTTCCGCCACCACCGACACGTCGACCGTGCCGCCCTCCGGCGTGTACTTGATCGCATTGTCGATGAGGTTGCGGAGCAGGATCATCAACGCGTCCGGCTGCCCTTCCACTTCGGCGCTGTCCGCGCGCGGCAGGCCGAGGTCGATCTGCTTCGCGGCCGCGACGCCGGCCAGTTCCGCGACGGCCCGCCTGGCCGCGCCGGCGATGTCGACCGGCTGGCGTGGCGCGCCGCCCGCGACGCTCGCTTCCTGGCGCGCCAGCACGAGCAGCTGCTCGACCAGTCGCGTCGCGCGTTCGATGCCGGCCGTGAGGCGGCCAACGGCGACGCGCTTCGCGTCCGGGCTGTCCGACCGCTCCAGGCTCTGCACCTGCAGCTTCAGGGCGGCGAGCGGCGTGCGCAGCTCGTGCGCGGCGTCGGCGACGAAGTGCTGCTGGGCGTCGAACGCCGTGCGCACGCGGCCGAACAGCAGGTTCAATTCCTGCACGAGCGGGCGCACCTCGTCAGGCAGGCCGGCCTCGGACACGGGAGACAAATCGTCCGCCTGGCGCGACGCCACCTGCTTGCGCACGCGCGCGACAGGTTCCAGCGAGCCGCTGACGACCCACCACACGACCAGCATCAGGATCGGCATCATGACGGCGATCGGACCCAGCGTGCGCAGCGCGAGATTGCTGGCCATGCTGCGGCGCACGGCGAGATCCTGCGCGACCTGCACGGTCTGGTTATCGGTCTGGATCGAAAAGATGCGGTACGTCGTGCCGTTCGCGCGCACGTTGGAAAAGCCCAGCACGGCGCGCTGCGGCAGGTGCGCGTGCGACGCGCTGCGGAACACGCGCACACCGTCCGGCGACCACACCTGCACGACGAGGTCGTCGTTGCCGCTGATCGGGGTGTCGGCGTCGGCGTTCTCGGTGCTCGTCAGCGGCACGCGCGAACGCAGCGACAGCGCCATCTGCTGCATGTGGTAGTCGAAGATCTGGTCGGCGTCGTTGAGGGCGGTGCGATACGCGATGGACGCCTGCGCGACGGCCGCGATGGTGATCGCCGCCAGCAGGAACCACAGCAGTCGCCCGCGCAGGGAATGCGTGACCCGGACTTTCATAAGGAAGCCTTCACACCTTCGGGACCATGTAGCCCACGCCGCGCACGTTCTGGATCAAGTCGCTGCCCAGCTTCTTGCGCAGGCCGTGGATATAGACCTCGACCGCATTGCTGGATACTTCGTCGCGCCAGCTGTACAGCTTTTCCTCGAGCTGGGCGCGCGACAGCACGGCGCCGGGACGCGCGACGAGCGCTTCCAGCACGGCCCATTCGCGCGCCGACAGCACGACCGGCTGGCCGTCGACCAGCACTTCGCGCGTGGCGGGATTCACGGCGATGTTCTTGTACTCGAAAATGGGTTCGGCGCGCCCGGCGGCGCGCCGCAGCAGCGCGCGGATGCGCGCCAGCAGTTCGTCGAGATCGTAGGGTTTGAGGACGTAGTCGTCCGCGCCGGCATCGAGCCCGGCGATACGCTGGGAGACGGCGTCGCGCGCCGTGGCGACCAGCACCGGCGTGCGGTCCTTGCGGGCGCGCATCGCACGCAAGACCTCGAGCCCGTCCTTGCGGGGCAGGCCCAGGTCGAGCACGACGAGGTCGTAGTTCTGGTTCTGCATGAGGGCCGTGTCGGCCATCTCGCCATCCTTGACCCAGTCGACGGCGTAGTGCTCGGCCCTCAGCAGGTCGAGCACTACTTCGCCGATCATCGTATCGTCTTCCACCAGCAGCAGCCGCATCCAATCCCCCGATTCTCAGAAACCAGTGCCGATATCAGACTTCACGATCCATCAGCTGATCGGCACCGGGATGAAGATCTTCTCATCCCCGCGCTGAACCAGCAAGGCCACCGACTTGGCGGACTTCTTCACCACGTCGCGCACCTGGGCCACCGACGCCACCGGCTTGCCGTTCACGGCCAGCACGACGTCGCCCGGCTGCACGCCGGCCACGGCCGCCGCGCCGCCCGCATCCTCGACCACGAGACCCGCCGCGACGCCGACCTGGCTGCGCTCGGCCGGATCCAGCGGACGCAGGGCCAGGCCCAGCTTGGCGCCGCCGTCGATGCCGGCCAGGTTGTCGCGGCTGGCCGGATCCGCCTTGGCGCTGGCCAGCGTCGCGGTCACCTGCATCTCCTTGCCTTCGCGCCAGACGTCCATCGTCAGCCGGTCGCCCGGCTTGGCGATCGCCACGATGGCCGACAGGTCGCCGCCCGAGATCAGGGCCTGGCCGTTGACCTTGCGGATCACGTCGCCCGCCTTGAGGCCGGCCTTGTCGGCCGAACTGCCGCGCTCCACGTTCGCCACGAGCGCGCCGTCCGGCGACTGCAGCTTGAACGCATCGGCGAAGCTCTGGCCGACGTCCTGCAGGCTGACGCCCAGCTTCGCGTGCTGCACCTTGCCGGTCGCGACGATCTGGTCCTTGATGCGCACGGCGACGTCGATCGGGATCGCGAACGACAGGCCCTGGTAGCCGCCCGTCTGGCTGAAGATCTGCGAGTTGATGCCGACGACCTCGCCGCGCGTGTTGAACAGCGGGCCGCCCGAGTTACCCGGGTTGACCGCGACGTCGGTCTGGATGAACTGCACGCCGTTGTTGTCGATGGTGCGGCCTTTCGCGCTCACGACGCCGGCCGTCACGGTCGACTCCAGGCCGAACGGCGAACCGATCGCCAGCACCCATTCGCCGACCTGCAGGTTGCGCGTGTTCCCGAGCGGGACGACGGGCAGGTTTTTCGCATCGATCTTCAGCACGGCGACGTCGGTGCGCGGATCGGAGCCGAGGACTTTCGCGCGGTATTCGCGGCGGTCCTGCATCTTGACCGTGACTTCGTCGGCATCGCGCACCACGTGCGCGTTCGTCAGGATGACGCCGTCCGGGCTGACGATGAAGCCCGATCCGGCGCCGTAGACAAGCTCCCCGCGCCCGTTGCCGCCGCGCGGTTGCTGCGGCTGGAAGCGGCGGAAGAATTCGAAGAACGGATCGTCCTCGTCGAACTGCGGCATCTGGCGCTGCGACACCTTGGTCGTACCGACGACGCGGATGTTCACGACGGCCGGGCCGTTGTGCGACACGATCTTGGTAAAGTCCGGCAGGGCCACGCTGGCAGGATTGCCGGCCACGGGTGCCGGCGTGGCCGCCACGGGAGCCGGGGTGGCGGCGGGGTTGGGTGCGCCAGTGGCGGCCGCTGCGGCGGCGGCCAAAGCGTTATTGTGTTCGACTGCGATCGCGCCAACCGCGCCGCCAATGACACCGGCCGCGCACAGGGCCAGCGTGAGACGTTTTGCGGTGATGGCAGTAACGTTACCGTGGTTAGACATCGACGTGCTCCCAGATTGGAAAAAGTGGTTCTGAAAACTGCTCTTTTCGTAGGGAGTATATTGGCGCAGCAGTCTTAGACGTCCCTTAAGGTTGGGAACGGCGGCGCTTGGCCACGTTCGCGACGGAGGCGCGCAGGCTGACGCTGACGGGGAAGGTGCGCGTGACGGGCCGGTTGAAGCCGTAGCACAGGTTGAGCAGCTCGGCGATGCCGTTCCTGGTCATCTCGCGCCAGGGGATGTGCACGGACGTCAGGCGCGGCGCCGAATACGCGGCGGCGGGCGCGTCGTCGTAGCCGATCACGGACACGTCGTGCGGCACGCGGATGCCCGCTTCGTGGAAGTACGACAGCGCGCCGAGCGCCATCTCGTCGTTGGCGCAGAACAGCGCGGTGAACGGCCGCCCGGACGCGGCCAGTTCCATCGCGGCGGCGCGTCCCTCGGCCGAGGAAAAGTCGCGTTCCGAGATCCAGATGTCGTCCGTGGCGATGCCCGCCCCGGCCAGTTCGTCCATGAAGCCGGCGATGCGGTCGACGTTGTCGGCGGCAGTGCTTGGCCCGGCGATGACGGCGATGTCGCGGTGCGCATGATCGAGCAGCGCCCGCGCCGCGAGCCGGCCGCCGAGCTTGTGATCGACCGTAAAGCACTGTCCGGGCATGCCGTCGAAGCTGTCGTTGAGGGCGACCACGCGCTCGCGCTTGGGACCCAGCGCGGCAAGGTCCTCCTCGGTGAGCGGTGACGTGAAGAGGACGACGCCGTCGCACCCGCGCTCGATGAGGAAGTTGACGCCGTCGATGGCCTGGCGCCGCTCGTCCTCGCGGCTGACGCCGAACGCCACCATCATGTGCATGCCGGCGCCGCGCAGTTCCGTGTCGATGATCTGCAGGATCGACGTGTAGAAGGTGCCGGACAACAGGGGAATGTACACGCCGATCATGCGCGACGTGCCGTAGAGGAGTGAACGCGCCGCGTGCGACGGCCGGTAGCCGAGTGCGGCGATGGCCTTCTGCACGCGTTCCATCTTGGCCTGCGACACCGATCCCTTGCCGCGCACGACGCGCGATGCGGTGCCCAGGCCGACTCCGGCCATGCGGGCCACGTCCTTGATGGTTGACACTTGTCTCCCCGGTTGGTCTGGTTTTTGGGCCCAAGCATACTGCAAGCCGGGGCATTTATCCACGTTTGCCGTGAGCCTGACGCCACGTGAACGTCGCCACGCTGGCCGCCGGCAGCGTGTAGCGGAACGCCTCCGCCCCCACGCGCACCGTGAACGCGCGCGGCTGCGCATCGCCGTTCGCCACGAGCAGCGCGTACGAACCGTCCGGATTCACGAAGGCGACGTTGTTCTCCCCGGTCGTCGCAATGCGGTGCGCGCCCGGCAGCACGAAGCGGCTGGCGTGGGCCAGCGCGTAGTACTCGACGTTGCGCGTGACGGCGCCCGTGGCCGCGTCGATGGTCACGACGCCGCGGCAGTCCTTGCAGCCGCCCAGGTGCGGGCCGTCGTCGGCATCGAGCGCAAGGTTCCAGAACAGGACGCCGCGCGCCCAGTTGCGCGTGGTGTCGATGACGAGCGTCTTCGCGAAATACTGCAGGTTCTTCGACCAGTCCGGCGCCCAGCGCCCGCCCGAACACTCCGTGAACCACGTGTCCTTGGCCGGGAACAGGTCGTGCAGCCGGCCCTGCGCGCGCACGTCGCCGCCATAGCAATGCCACGCGATGCCGCTCACGTACTGCGCCGCGCGTGGATCGGACAGCACGATTGCGGGGGACTCCGGCTCGTCCCAGTTGTGGTCCCAGTCGAAGATGGCGGTGCCGGGGTGCGAACGCGCCAGCAGCGGTCCGAGATGGTCGCGGATGAACGCCGCGCGCTTGTGCGGGTCGACGCGCATGCCGGGATAGTTGTCCGGCTCGAAGTGCGGTTCGTTCTGCAGGGTGAGCGCGGAGATCGTCACGCCCTGTTCGCGCATCGCGGCGACGTAGCGGCCCAGGTAGCGCGCGAACGCGTCGAACGCCGCCGGTTTCAAGGTGCCTTTCACGAGGCTGTCGCTCGTCTTCATCCAGCCCGGCGCGCTCCACGGCGACGCCATCACCTTCAGGCGCGGATTGATGGCCAGCGCGGCCTTCACCGTCGGCAGCACGGTGCTTTTCTGCGGATCGATCGAGAAATGCTTCAGCTGCGGGTCGGACTGTCCCGGCGGCATGTCGTCGAAGCTGTAGTGGGTGCGCGAGAAATCGGAGGCGCCGATCGTCAGGCGCGTGAACGACAGGCCGATACCCTCGCCTTCGCGGCCGAACAGCTGGCGCAGCAGCGCGTCGCGGCGGGCCGGGTCCAGGTGCTGGATCAGGTCCGCGGAAGCATCCGTGATCGCGGCGCCGAAGCCGGCGATCTCCTGGTAGCGCGTGGACGGGTCGACGGTGATCGCCGCGGCATCGGCGGACGTCTCAAGGTGCGCATCGGCGGCGCGTGCGAGCAGTTGCGACTGGTCGCCGGTGGTGATCCAGGCCTGGACCGGGGCGGCGCCGGCGGCGGGCGCCAGCGCGATGAGAACGACGGACAGGATACGGCGTAGAACGAGCGGTTGCTGCATGCGGCACCTCCTGGGATTGGAAACGTTGCCAATCTTGGCGGCGCCAACTATAACAGATCAGTACAGCTCGGGGACGATGATCTCCTGCGGCACCGGCCGCCGCACGTAATCGTCGTGGTATTCGCGCTCGGGCATCCGGATCGACGGCCGGTCGACTTCCACGTACGGAATCTGTTGCAGCAGGTGATGGATGCAGTTCAGGCGCGCCCGCTTCTTGTCGATGCCCTGCACGACCCACCATTTCGCTTCCGGGATGTGCGTGCGCTCCAGCATGATCTCCTTGGCCTTCGTGTACTCTTCCCAGCGGCGGCGCGACTCCAGGTCCATGGGGCTCAGCTTCCACTGCTTGAGCGGATCGTGGATGCGGCTGAGGAAGCGCGCGTTCTGTTCCTCGTCCGAGATCGAGAACCAGTACTTGATCAACTGGATGCCCGAGCGGGCCAGCATGCGCTCGAATTCCGGCACGGTCTGGAAGAACTCCTCGTATTCGGCGTCGGTGCAGAATCCCATCACCCGCTCGACGCCGGCGCGGTTGTACCAGCTGCGGTCGAACAGGACGATCTCGCCGGCCGCCGGCAGGTGCGACACGTAGCGCTGGAAGTACCATTGCGTGCGTTCGCGGTCGTTGGGCGCGGGCAGCGCGGCCACGCGGCACACGCGCGGATTCAGTCGCTGGATGATGCGCTTGATGGCGCCGCCCTTCCCGGCCGCGTCGCGGCCTTCGAACAGGATCACGACCTTGTGCCCCGTGTGCACGACCCAGTCCTGCAGCTTGACCAGTTCGGCTTGCAGGCGGAACAGCTCGCGGAAGTAGTGCATGCGCGCTTCGCGTTCCTCGTCGCTCTGCGCGCGCGCCGGCAGCAGCGTTTCCGGGGCGAGGTCGCGGTCGTCCAGTTCCAGCTCGAGCTCCTCGTCGTAGCTGTCGGCGATGTCGCGGCGCACGCGCTGCACCAGGTCGGGATGGTCGGTTTGTCGCATGATGCCCTCGTCAGAACAGGTGGGAGAATAGCCAGTACAGGCCGCCGGACAGCAGGATCGCGGCCGGCAGGGTCAGCACCCAGGCCAGTCGATGTCGCCGGACAGCGTGGCAAGGGCCGGCACGACGGCGGGCGTGAGCCTGTGCGTGCGGATGTAGGTCGTCAGTGTCGTGCGCGCCAGGTCCACCGGCGGCAGCGGCGCGGGTTCGGCCTGGCGCATGAGTGCCTGTTGCGTGACCTGGCTGACCGCGACGAACTGCGTCACCTGCTCCACCGGCATGGCGCGGTTGAGCGCATATGCCATCGGCACGGTGCCGACGAGGATCAGCATGATCAGGCCCATGCCCTTCTGCCCGTCGTTGGAGCCGTGCGCGAACGACACGCCCGTACAAGTGAGGATCAACAGCAGGCGGATATACCACGGCGGCGGGGTGTCGCCTTTCGGCGCCTCGTACAGCGCGCGGTCGCGCACGAGCCGGCGCAGCAGCAGCAGGAGCAGCGCGGCGCAGAAGAAGCCGACGAGGGGCGACAGCAGCAGCGACCAGCCGACCTTGGCGGCCTGCGCCCAGTCCACGCCGCTGGTGCCGTCGCGTCCGTGCATCAGCGCGTTGGCGACGCCGACGCCGAGGATCGAGCCGATCATCGTGTGCGACGACGACGCCGGCAGGCCGAGCCACCACGTGCCGAGGTTCCACACGATGGCCGCGATCAGCAGCGCGAACACCATCGCGAAGCCGGACTTGCTGCCGACCTGCAGGATCAGTTCCACCGGCAGCAGCGAGATGATGCCGAAGGCGACGGCGCCGCTGGACAGCAGCACGCCGAGGAAGTTGAAGCAGCCCGACCACACGACGGCCACGCCGGCCGGCATCGAATTCGTGTAGATGACGGTGGCGACGGCGTTCGCGGTGTCGTGGAAGCCGTTGACGAACTCGAAGCCGAGCGCGATCAGGAGTGCAACGCCGAGCAGGAAGTACGGGAGCCACGTGGTGGCGACGGGACCGGCGCTCGTCACGTCGGCATGGAGGCTGTAGATGCTGAAGGCGAGGCCCGCGGCCAGCAACGCCACGAACAGTGCGATACCGGCGGGGGACGTCCGGGTTGCGGTGGGACGCCCGGCGGGCGCGCCCAGGGTGGATGCGTGCGTGGTCATGACGATCGCTCCTCGTTGACGGGTCGTACCCGACTATAAGGAGGCGATGTGACAACGTCGTTACCGCCCGCGCGAACGACAAAAGGCGCCGAAGCGCCTTTTGTTCGAGAGGACGACGCGATTACGCGGCGTGTTGTTGCTGGCCCGGTTGTTCCAGCACTTGCACGTTGTCGGTGTTGCCGTTGGCATCAGCGATCGCGATCTTGCGCGGCTTGAATGCCTCGGGCACTTCGCGCACCAGTTCGATGGTCAGGATGCCGTTGTCGAAGCCGGCGCTGACGACCTTCACGTGGTTGGCCAGCTGGAAGCGCTGTTCGAAATCGCGCTGGGCGATACCGCGGTGCAGGAAGGTGCGCTGCACGTCATCCTTCTGTTTGCGGCCGGTCACGAGCAGGGTGTCGCGTTCGGAGGTGATCTCGATTTCGTTGCGGGTGAAACCGGCGAGCGCCATCACGATGCGGTATTTGTCTTCCGACACCAGTTCGATGTTGTACGGCGGGTAGCTCGGCGCGCTTTCGGCGCGTTGCTCGAGCAGGTTCACCAGGCGGTCGAAGCCGATTGCGGAACGATACAGGGGGGACAGGTCAAAAGTACGCATGATTCGATATCCTCTAAAAAGTACAAGCGATAAGTTGACGGACCTCATCGTGAGCATCCGTTGGAACCAATCTAATGGCTACCTCACCCCTTTTCAAGTCGTACAAAATATCTTTTTTAAGGCCTGTTTTAAAATTTTATTTGGATCGCTGCCGGACGGAATCTGGGCCCATTGCACAGTGCTACACTCGGCCGTTTATGTTCTTTCGCCAGGGTTCCAGCCAATGACCGCTTCCAAGTTCGCTTCGTCCGTTTCAGCCGCCGCACTCGCGCTGGCGCTGGCCTTTCCGGCACATGCCGACGTGCCCGCGCCCGTCGACCAGCCCTACCCCGGCACCATTGTGTTGAACGTCGATGCGACCGATCTGTCGCAGCAGGTCTTCCGCATGCACATGACGATCCCCGTGAAGCCCGGCCCGCTCACCCTGCTGTATCCGCAGTGGCTGCCCGCGAACCACGGCCCGAACGGCCCGATCACGCAGCTGGCGGGCCTGAAGTTCACGGCGAACGGCAAGCCCGTCGAATGGAAGCGCGACCCGGTGCACGTGTACGCGTTCCACCTGGACGTCCCCGAGGGCGCGACGAGCCTGGAGGCGGAATACCAGTACCTGTCGCCGCTGGAACCGGGCCAGGGCCGCATCACGATGACGGACGATATCCTTGGCGTGCAATGGATCTCGACGACCCTGTACCCGGCCGGCTACGTCGCGCGCGGCATCAACGTGCAGGCGAACCTGAAGCTGCCCGCGGGCTGGCAGTACGCCACCGCGCTGGAGACGGACAACCGCGCCGGCGACGACGTCCACTTCAAGGCAAGCGACCTGGAGACGCTGATGGATTCGCCGCTGTTCGCGGGCCGCTACAGCAAGCGCTTCGACCTCGACCCGGGCGGCAAGGTGCCCGTCCGCCTGAACGTGTTCGCCGACAATCCGGAAAGCCTGGAAGCGAAGCCCGAGCAGATCGCGGCGCACCGCGCGCTCGTGCAACAAGCGTATAAACTGTATGGTTCGTATCACTACGACCACTACGATTTCCTGTTCGCGCTGTCCGACGAATTCGGCGGCATCGGCCGCGAGCACCACCAGTCCAGCGAGAACGGCGTCAAGCCGGGCTATTTCACCGACTGGGCCAAGAGCGAGACCGGACGCGACCTGCTCCCGCATGAATACACGCACTCGTGGAACGGCAAGTTCCGCCGCCCGGCCGGCCAGAACGTCCCCAACTTCAACACCCCGATGGACAACGAGCTGCTGTGGGTGTACGAGGGCCAGACGCAGTACTGGGGCAACGTGCTGGCCGCGCGTTCCGGCCTCGTCTCGGCCGCCGGCGCGCGCGACGCGCTGGCCGCGAGCGCCGCGCGCTACGACAGCGTCGCGGGCCGTGCGTGGCGCGCCGTGCAGGACACGGTCTACGACCCGATCCTCAATGCGCGCCGCGGCCTGGGCTGGCCGAACTGGCAGCGCAGCGAGGATTACTACGTCGAGGGCATGCTGATCTGGCTGGACGTCGACACGCGCATCCGCGAACTCTCGGGCGACAGGCGCTCGCTGGACGATTTCGCGCGCGCCTTCTACAGCGTGAACAACGGCAGCCACCTGCCCGCGTTCTACACGTTCGACGACGTCGTGGCGACGCTCAATAAAGTCCAGCCGTACGACTGGGCGCCTTTCCTGCGCGCGAAGCTGGACGGCCACGGCCCCGGCGCCCCACTGGACGGCCTCGCCCGCGCCGGCTGGAAGCTGGTCTACACGGACACGCCGACGGACTACCTGAAGGGCGTGGACGACCGCAACAAGGTGCTGGACCTGACGTACTCGCTCGGCTTCACGGTCGCGCAGGACGGGGCCGTGCGCAACGTCGTGTGGGACGGCCCGGCTTTCCGCGCGGGCCTGGCCGCCAACACGACCGTCATGGCCGTGGGCGACCGCGTCTACAAGCCGGAACGCTTGACGTCCGCGATCAAGGATGCGAAGGACGGCAAGCCCATTCGCCTGCTCGTCAGGAAGGGCAACGTACTGCGCACGATTTCGCTCGACTACCGCGGCGGCCTGCGCTACCCGCGCCTGGAGCGTATCGAGGGTACGAAGGACCGTTTGACGACGATCTTCTCGGCCCTGAAATAAGTCATCAAACTGTCATATTTGCCCCGTAAGCTGGACCTGCCGACAACAACAAACAGGGGGGCAACATGAAGTGGATAATAGACAAACTGAGTGAACTGCGCGCCGCACGGCTGCGGCGCACCTCGCCCTGGCAGGCCGCACTGGCGGACCTGCCGGCGGGACTGGAAAGTCAATGGCGCGCGAGCGCGCCGCGCGAATACGAAGGCATCCCGACGGATGCCTTTTTTTATACCCGCGCGGCGGAAGGCCTGCTGCACTTCTTCGACGCGGTGCGGCACAGCGGCCGGCCCTGCGCCCTGCCGTCGGAAGCGGCGGACTCCGTGTGGCACGCGTGGCTGCGCTGGAACCCGGTATCGCTGGAGCGCTTCTGCGTACGCCACTTCGGCGCGGCGGTGCCGCACGTGGAACGGGCGGCGCTCGTCGGGAACGCCCTGCTGCACACGTTCGCGGCCTGCCGAGAACGCGACGGCATCCGGCCGCGCAGCATGCGCCTGCCCGCGCTGTTCGGCCTGGACGCGCAACTGCGCATGCCGGGCGGGCACGGTTACTGGAGCCGGGCCGGCGAGATCGTCCACGCGCGCCTGAACGAACGTGGCCGCGGCATGTGGCGCGCGCGGCCGCATCCGGAACTGGCGCTGACGGTGCTGTTTGCGGCGGGCGTCGTCGACCGGCACCTGCTGGCCGCCCACCTGGGCCGGCGTGAAGCCGGCGCCGACGGAAGTTCCTGCGGCGGCATTGCCTTCGCGGACGGTGGCGACGCCTGCGCCGATGGCGGCGGCGGCGACGGTGGATGCGACGGCGGCGGCAGCGGTTGCGGCAGCAGCTGCGGGGGCGGCTGCGGCGGCGACTAGGATGCGCGGATGATCGCCGCCAGCTCGTCGGCCACCTGGCGCCCCAGCAGATGGATGTGCCAGCCGTCGACGAAGCCGTGATGCGCCTGCACGGAGAACGGCAGTTGCAGGCCGTCCGGCCCGTCGCGGAAACGGCCCCACGCGAACGACGGAATGTCCGGCGCGGCGATGGACGCCATCGGATGCTGGATCGAGGTGAAATCGAGCCACGGCATGCAGGTGACGAACACCTGGTCCTTCGCGTCGCGCGGCGACATCGTGCGATATTTGACGTTCAGCACCGTCATGCTCGACGCCTCTTCCCGCGCCGCCTGGCCGCGCGCGACGAATTCGCGCACGTCGTCGGACCAGTCGAACTGCGCGAAATTCAGGTCGCCGTGCTGGTTCATCACGGTGAACGACGGCACGAGGCGGTCGATGCGGATGACCCTACCGTCCACGATACGGTAGCGGAAGTTCTCCACCTTCAGCACCGCGCGCAGCACCGCGCACAGCATCACGTGGAACGGTGCGAGGCCCTGCGCCTTGCACCACGGCCGGAAATCGGGCACGTCCAGCGTGAAGCACAGGTTGACCGCGGGGCTCTCCATGCGGTCGAAGAAGTCGAAGCGGTCGCGCCGCCGTTCGAACCCGATCATGCGCCGCTCCCGTCGAGATAGCGCGCGCTCCACGCCGAGATGACGCCGGCCACGTAGGCGGCATCCTCGCGCCGCGTGATCAGGTGGTCCATGCCGTCGAGCGAGATGAAACTCTTCGGATGCTGCGCCAGTTCGAAGATGCGGGTGGCGTTGTCCATGCTGACGGTGTCGTCCTGCGGCGCGTGCATCACGAGCAGCGCGCGGCCGAGGGTGGCGATCTTCTCGTGCAGCCGGTGCCGGCCGGCGTCCTCGACGAAGTGCTGGCGGATGTTGAAATCGCGCCCGGCCAGTTTTACCCGTGCCTCGCCCAGTTGCGCGATCGTGTCGAGGTGCTCGCCCAGCAGCGTGTTCACGACGTAGTGCGGATCGCTGGGCGCCGCGATCGTCACGATGGCCTTCGCTTCCGGCACGCGCTGGGCCGCCGCCAGCACGGCCGCGCCGCCCAGGCTGTGGCCGATCAGGAGCTGCGGCGCCGCGAACTTCGCGCGCATATAGTCGGCGGCCGCGACGAGGTCTTCGACGTTGGACGAAAAATTGGTGTCGGCAAAATCGCCGTGGCTGGCCCCGAGGCCGGCGAAGTCGAAGCGCAGCACGGCCACGCCCAGGCTCGCCAGGCCGCGCGAGATGAAGGTGGCGGCCAGTACGTCCTTGCTGCAGGTGAAGCAGTGGGCAAAGATGGCGTAGGCGCGCGGCGTGCCGGTGGGGGCGTCCAGCTTGGCGGAGAGCTTGCCGTGGGGGCCGGGAAAGTCGATACGTTCGGTGAGCATGATGGTTCCGTGTTCGTTGCAATCCGCATTGTGGAACAAGCCGGCAATCTTTGCTTGAAATCGCGTTCCGCGGGTGGAAATGCGTGAACTTTCGGGGCCGCGAAGGCGCTATGCTGGTGGCTTACCTGAAGGAGAACAACATGCGCCTCATCATCGCCCTGGTCCTGCCCTGGCTGACCTTTTTCACCGTCGGCCGCCCGATCGCCGGCATCATCTGCCTGATCCTGCAGATCACGCTGATCGGCTGGCTGCCGGCCACCATCTGGGCCGTGTATGCGCTCAGCCAGTTCAAGACCGACCAGAAGATCGAGCGGGCGCTGCGACAGCGGGCATGAACGTACCGGGGCGCCTCCTGCCGTTGCTGGTGCTGCTGACCGCCTGCGGGCAGCCGCTGGCGCCGCAGGCACCGTTGGTGCCTGCCTTGGCAACAGGCCCGGATACGTACCGCACGGCTGCGGCGTCCGGCACTGCCGTCTACGCAATCGACCCGGACGCCTCGCTGGTGGCCGTGACGGTACGCCGCGGCGGCCTGATGGCGCGGCTCGGGCATGACCACCTCGTGGCCAGCCACACCTTGACCGGCTATGCCGCGCCCGGCATGGGCCGTGCCGACGTCTCGTTCCGCCTCGACCAGCTCACGATCGACGAACCGCAACTGCTGCGCGACGCGGGCATCGGCACGTCGCCGTCGCCGGAAGCGGTCGAAGGCACGCGCAAGAACATGCTCGGCCCGGTGCTCGACGCCGAGCGCTATCCGGTCGTGACGCTGCATGCCGAGCTGCCGGCGGATGGCCGGCTGCGCGTCGCCATCACGCTGCACGGCACGACGCGCGGGCTGGAACTGCCGGCCGCGGTGCACGTCGATGCGGCGCAGGTGACGGCGAGCGGCACGGCGCGCCTGAAGCAGACCGATTTCGGCATCACGCCATTCGCCGTGGGCGCCGGGCTGCTGGCGGTGCAGGACGAGCTCGCGGTAAGCTTCAACATCGTCGCCCGGCGCTGGACCCCGCCTGTGAAATAAAAAACGCCGTGTTCCAAGGGAAGACGGCGAAAAGGACAACCATGCATCGATGCCGGTACCGCAGCGGCGGGACCCGATGGTCGCCGCCGCACAGGCCCGGGAAGCGTATCAACGTGTCTGGCCGGGGGTCTTGTTCGCGGGTTGGCGGGCCTGGTTGCCTTGCATATTGCCCTGGGCGCTGACTTTGCCGGCCGGACCTTCGGCCTCGACGCGGGCACTGGCTTCGTCACCGCCGCTTTGCAGGTTGCCCTGGTATTGTGCGCCGGCGTTGTTGCCGCGTGTGCCGTTGCCTTCGAACGGATCGCGGAAGCTCTTGATGGTTTCCTCCTGCTGGCGCAGGCTCTTGTCCGTTTCTTCGGCAGCGGCGCGGGTGACGTCGTCGGCCAGCACGCGGGCGGTACGTGACGTCTCCTGCACGTGCTGCTCGGCGACGCGCGTCAGGTCGACCTGGGTCGACGCGGCCAGCTGCGAAAGATGGTGGTGGTAAGCGCGCAGCTTGTCGGTAGCGGGCTGGGCATGCGCTGCCGCGACCGACATCGCGTCGGCCGGGCGATCGATCGTCAACAGGCGTTGGCCGGCATTGGCGGCTTCCTCGAACAGCGTCTGGTTCAACTGCATATTCAGTTGGCCGGCCTGCTGGAAGGCACGCGACATGACCTGGGACAGTTCGTTGAAGAAAGCGACTTGGGCGTCGATGTGCGAGCGGAGGGCGGGATTGACGGATTGCGGGAATGGATACATGGAGTACCTTTATTTAAAAAGTAAGTAACGGGAATGCGATGGGACGCCGGAGGGATGCGCCGAGGCGCGTGGCGTTCGATGGGCGGAGCAGCATGGCTGCCTCGAAGGATGACGATCGCTGAAGATCGCGTGCAAGTGGCTTACTATGCGCTCTTTTTGGCGCGCACGCCGGAAATCCGCAAATGTATTTTCGTGTAATGGGCGCCGGAAAGAGAAGTTTGAAATCGCCAAGGCGCCGCGCAAAACGCGTCAGCCGCCCGGCCTGGCGAGCCCGGGCGCATGCTGCGCATACGCGAGCGCGGCGGACAACAGGTCGTAGCGATACGGGCCATAACAATAGCGTCCGTGTTCGTACACGATGCCGTGCGCCACCATGTGCAGCCGTTCTTCCGGCGTCGGACCGGCCCATTGCTTCCACTGGCGCGGCGTCGTGTCTTCGCGAAAACCGGGCCTGTCCCGGTCCTGTCGTGCATACGCGAGCGCGTCCGCGATGCGCTCGTAGCTGTATTCCCGATAGTGATAGGCGCGGCCGTCGAACGAAATACCCAAAGCGGTTGCAGAGGGTGGCAGAACAGGTGATGCGTCCATGATGTCCTCACTGGAAAGGCGCGACGCCGGTGGCCGGGACGGCAAGATGCCACCCTGAAGATACACCAGGATGGCGCTTCACCCGGCACGTTACGCATTGCCCTGCCCGGGTGGGAATGCGTGAGCTTTCGGGAGCGTTGAGTTGCTATGCTGCGTGTTCCATTGAGGGAGGTTGCCGTGCGGTTCGCCATTGTCGAGGGTACGAAAAGCGTCGCCGGTCTGCTGTTCTGGTCGGCCGGACACGTCGTCAACGCCCTGGTCCTGCTGGCGGGCGGCATCTATGTCCTGTTCTGCGTCGCCTGGCTGCACGCGCCGTTGCTCGACGTGCTGCGCGTGACCGCCACGATGGCGCTGCCGGTCCTCGGGCTGGCCTGGCTGTGCCGCTGGGGCGGGCGGCGGTTGTGGAAACCCGCGCCCGCGCCCTCGCCCGTCAAGCGCGGATTGCTGGCCGTGGCCGGCATCGCCGTGGTCATCGCCTGCGGCACGATCGTCCGCACCGGCGTACGGGACTACCAGTGCAGCGTCGACCGGTCCCGGCACGCGGCCGGCACGCAGAAGGATGGTGTCGAGCGCGTGTGCGCGATCGATCTCGATCGTTACGACATCGGGTTCCAGTCGCTCGCGAGGGCCACCCGCAAGCTGGCGTTCCCGCCGGTCGACCTGACGCACACGCCGTTCGCGCAGTTCGAGAGCCTGGGCGGCCGGGCCGAATATGTCAACGACATCCCCTCGCGCCTGTACCGCGGCTTCCGCATGCCGGACGGGCACCAGGTCACGCTGTTCGAACACGACATGTCCGCCGACGGCAGCCGCAGCTGGCGCGATCCGAAAGACGAGCCGGAACGCATCAATGGCCTGCCGGCCAGGCTCGTCATCCTGGAAACCTCGTCAGGCAAGGCGGTCTCGGTGCTGTCCTGGTTCGAAGGCCGGCGCGGCTACCAGCTGTGGGTCGATGCCAACGTCGTGCGCGTCCCGTTGCGCGACCGGTTGTTCGCACTGGCGGCAGCGCTGCCGCGCGCCGTGCCGGCCTGCCCCAACGAGCCGCCGCGCCCACCGCTGCGCTTCGATGCGGACGGCAATCCTGTCGAGGAGCCGATGCCCCAGGTACTGACGCAGGCGCAAATGGATGCAATCGTGGACGGGAGCAAGCGGCCCTGCAAATGAGATCAGATCCTGACCCAGCGCCGCCCCGCGAGCGATGTGAACGCGACGAGGGTGATGGTGGCGGCCAGGTGCATCGCCAGGTCGAACAATTGCCCTGCCACCGGGTGACACAGCCCCAGCAGCATTTGCGACGTCGCCGCGATCCCCAGGCCCGCAACGGCCAGGCTACGGACCGGATGCAGCGAACGGGTACGCCGGATCGCGGCAACCATGATCGCGACCATCGGCAGGCCGACGACCATGAGGAAGGCGTAACAATAGATCCCGTCTCCGGCATGTCCGATCTTGTCCATCGAATTCGCCACACCGGTCAGGCCGATCAGTAACCAGGCGGCGGTCAGTGCGGCAAGGCCGCGCCAGTGCCTGATGCGTTGCCCGGCAATGCTGAGGGCAAAGGCTGTCCCGATGGCCAGCATCCCGAGACAGAACGACGCCACGACCCATAACCCTGCCCACAACGCGCCCGGGCTGGACCAGTCCGGGCGTGCCTGCGGCAGGATCCGGGAGGCGAGAAAGCCGCAGGGCAGCGCCACGAGCATCCATCCTGCCGCCCGGCGCCAGGACGGTGCGGTCCGCTTCACGGGATGCGCGTCGCGGCACAGCCGTTCGATCAGGGCATCGTGATTATTCATGGTCGGTTTCCTTGTTGCGGCGAAGTGTGGCGAAAGCGCGGTGCAGCAGGGACTTCACTGCCGCCAGCGTCGTGCTGCTGGCCGCCGCGGCGTCGGCGAGGCTCATGTCGGATAAATGGACAAGTTCAACCACCCGCCGTTGACGCGCGGGGAGACGGCTCAGCAAATGATCCACTTGCCGCTGCGCCTGCCCATCCGGGCTGGATTCGTCCGGATGCCCGAGCACGGCCTCGTCATCGCTCACCTCCCAATGTTCCCTGCGGCCGCGCGCACGCAGCGCGTCGATGGCGCGCGCGGCGACGATGGCGGACAGCCACGGCAAGAAGGGCCGATCGGGATCATAGGTGTGCCGGACCCGGTGGACGGTCAGCAGGACGTCCTGCACCACGTCTTCGACCAACGCATCGTCCTGATGGATTTTTCGTCGCACGAGCGCGCGGATGACGGGTACGATCGCCTTCAACAGGCGACAGTACGCCGCCTGGTCGCCGTCCTGGGCGCGGAGCATGAGCTGCGGCCATGCCGCTCTCGAAGCATCGTTCTCGGTTGCGTTGTTCAAGACTTGTTTGCCGAAGCCTTTTTCAAGGCGGACACCACGATATCCGGACTGAGCAGTTGCGGCAGCAGCACCGGTGCGCCCCCATCGGCCGGATACACGACGTACACGGGCAGTCCTCCCCGGCCGAACTGGTTGATGGCCTGGTCGATCTCCGGATTATATGTGGTGGAGTCGGCGACCATGTAGATCGTGTCCGTCCGGGCCAATGCCTCTTTCACGACCGTGGTGGATAACGCCGCGCGATCGTTGACCTGGCATGTGATGCACCAGGAAGCGGTGAAATTGACGAAGATCGGCTTGCCGTGTCCGCGCTGCGCAGCGACGGCGTGCGGTGTCCACGCGACCGGCGTCTCCGCGCGTGCCGGCCCGCCCCCGCCATCGCTCGTCGCCGGCAGGCCGGCCAGGGACACGCCCACGCCCGCGACAAGAAGCACGGCAAAGCCCAGCAGCGGCCGGTAACGCAATCCGGCAATCTGGCGCCGTTGTGCCAGGCCGTACACCCAGGCGGCCAATCCCAGTACCACGGCCGCCGCGAGCAGCGCGCCCAGTGCGGCGGAGCCTCCCTGCCGGTCGAGGACCCACGCCAGCCATGCCGCCGCGCCCAGCATCGGGAACGCCAGCACGTGCTTGAGCGTCGCCATCCACGCGCCGGGTTTCGGCAAGAGCCGCGCGCAGGCCGGTACGAGCGCCACGACGGTGAAAGGCGCGGCAAAGCCCAGCGCCAGCGCAAGAAAAATCGCCACGCCCTCGGCCGGCGGACGCAGCAGCGCGGCGCCGACGGCGCCCGCCATGAACGGCGCGGTGCACGGCGTCGCCACGACGATCGCCAGCGCACCGGTCAACGCGGCCCCGAGCGGCCCCGAGCGGGAGCCGGAGAGGTTACCGAGACGCTGCGCGGCAAGTCCGATCTCGAACACGCCCATCATGTTGAGCGCCAGGGCGAGCATGACGAGCGCCAGCGTGGCAATCAATACCGGCGACTGCAACTGGAAGCCCCACCCGACGGCGGCGCCACTGGCCCGTGCCGCCAACAGCGTGGCGCACAGCAGGAGCATGGTGACCACGACGCCTGCCAGGAACGCGAGTCCCTCCACCCGCGCCGCGCGCCGGTCGTGGACATGACGGATGAGGCCGAACGCTTTCAGCGAGATGACCGGAAAGACGCAGGGCATGAAGTTGAGAATCAGTCCGCCCAGGAAGGCGGCGGCCAGGGTTGCCGGCATGCTCGTGCTCATTTGGCCGCGTCATGCCATGCCTTGACGGCATCCATGGTTTTCCTGATGTGCTGTTCGGGGTTGGCATCCGTGTAGCTGAGCAGGATCTTGCCGTCGGGTGCGATGACGAACGAGGTGCGCTCGGACAGCAGGGTGCCGCCCTTGGTCTTGAACTGGGTCTGGTATTCCCCGGCCACCTTGGCGCCGGGATCGGCCGCCACCGCGAACTTGTCGCGGCATTCGAGTTTCGAAAACTCGGCGACGCGGTCGGCATTGCCCGCGGTAACGCCGATCACCGTCGCATTCAGCTTCCTGAAATCATCCGTCGCTTCGGCGAACGCATGCGCTTCCAGCGTGCAGCCCTGCGTGAATGCGGCGGGGAAGAAATACAGCACGACAGGCCCCTGGCGCAATGCTTGCGCCAGCGAGAACGTCATCGGCTTGCCGGCAAGCGCGGCCTGTAATCGGAAATCGGGGGCTTTCGCGCCTTCCGGCAAGGCGGCAAGCGCATGGGATGCCGAAAATGCCAGGATGGTTGCCGCTTGTGCCAGATAGGTGCCGAATCGTGCCATTGTGAACTCCTTGAAAAGTTGGTTGGCGATCCTCTGATCGCCCTACTCCCCAGTTCGCCGACGGCAGCCTGAAAGTTGCGGTCCACCATAAAAAATTTTTCTCACCCGAACAACCCGTGCAAGAACCACTTCGGCCCATCCTCCCCCATGCCGATCCGCTCCCGATACACCCAGTACAGCGTGTGATCGAGTCCCTCGGCGATGAAGTAGTCGCGCGTCTCCGGCCCATCCCACCAGCCGGCCTCGATACGCTCCGGATTCGACGCCATCCGCAGCGGTGAGCCATAGAACGGCCGGTGATCGCGCATCAGCAGCGCGATCGGCCGCGCCAGCAGCCATGTGGGACGCGGCAGGCTCAGGACGTCGGGCGGCAGTTGCGCGTTGCGGGCCTTGGCGCTGACCTTTTGCTGCACCGGCACCCAGACGTTGGCCTGTTCCGGGCGGTAGTCGGCCAGCGGCAGCGGTTGCAGGACGTTTTCCGGGCCCAGGCGCGCGGCCAGCAGTTCCAGCATGCGCATGCGGTCTTCCTCGCTGCCGCCCGGCTCGGGGAACAGCGACGCGTTCGGCGGCGCCATCGGCCGCACCTGCAGCGCTTCCAGCGCGAGGCCGATCACGGGCGCCTCCAGCGTCAGCCGGCCCAGGCGTTCCTTCAGCAGGCGCACGAGGTGCTCGTCGCGCCACGTCGGCTCGGCCAGCACGACCTCGACGCCGGTCGGCGGGCGCGCGACCCGGCCCCGCTCGTGCTCCAGCTGCAGGGTGATGCGCTCCACCGCCAGCTGGCGCGCGCACAGCCACCCCGTCAGCTGCAGCAGCAGGCATTGCGCGCCCGCCAGCAGCAGGTCGGCGTCGTCGATGCGGTCGTACAGTTCCAGGCGCGCGCGGAAGGTTTCCGGCGGAGATATCCACTCGTACAGTTCCGGCACGAGGCCGTAGGCGGCGTCGAGCAGGTCGAGCAGCTCGCGGCCGCAGCGCCGCTGCAGGCCGGGGCGCGGCAGGCGGCGCAGGTCGCCCAGCGTGTGGCAGCCGATGCCGTCGAACCACGCGGCGTACGGCCGCGCCGGCGGCATCAGGAGTACGGCCAGCCGGTCGAGCCGGCGCAGCAGCGCTTCCATGCGCACGGCGCGGCCCGCGCTCGCGCGCGCCAGCAGCCACGCGCCGCGCGCGGTGGGCGCGCACGCGAGCGAGGCCGTGAAGCCCAGCGCGCGCACGTTGGCGCGCACGCGCCGGCACAGCGCGCGGATGCCGCCGAACAGGCGCAGGCTGGCGCCCACGTCCATCAGCAGGGTCGATTCCTCCCCTTCCGCGACCTGCGGCGTGTATTGCAGCAGGGCCAGCGCCACCGCCTGGCGCGCGTCCGCCTCCAGCGCCGGCGCGCGCTCGTGGATGCGCGCGTCCGGCAGCAGCATCAGCACGCCGCCGCGGCGCATGCCGGTGCGCACGCCGGCGTCCTGCGCGTATGGCGAGGCCACCAGCACGCGCTCCTGCTCGAGGACGACGCTGCCCGTGTCAGTGGACCAGCTCGGTGTGAACACCTCCAGCGGCAACCGGGGCAGGTGCAGTGCGATCCACAGGCGCATGGCGATTGGGCAGGTAAGAGGTCAAGGGAAGGAACAGCGTCGCGTCACGCTGCGGCCCGCGGCGTTTGACGAAACCGATCTCGATGCCGCCCGCCTGCGGCCGCAGGGACAGGCGCAGCGGCGCCGGCGAGGCGTCCTGCCCGGCCGCCAGCGGGCGCATCATGAAGAACAGGGTTTCCCCCGCCTGCGCGGCCAGGTGCAGGCGGCGCAGGTTTTCGGCGCGGATATTGTTCTGCCAAAACAGCAGCGCCCCGCAACTGCCGCTGCGCAAGACCTGTTCCGCGGCCCACAACGCGTCCGCGGTGCGGGTCGCGCGCAGCCAGATCAGTTGCGAGGGCGGCACCCCGAGCGCGGCCATGGCCAGCGCCTGGGGCGGATGCGGCGGCTGCAGCAGCACGATGCGCCGCTGCGCCACCGCCGCCAGCGCGGGACGCAGCAGGCGCATCTCGCCGATGCCGGGCTGTTGCAGCAGCAGGTCGACGAGCGTGCCCGTCGGCCAACCGCCGCCCGGCAACTGGGCGGACAGCGTGGGATGGCCGGTATCGATGCAGCGCGTGTCGCTACGCGCCAGCTGCGAGGCAAGCCAGAGCGACGGATGCAAGGATTCCGGCGCTGCAGATATTGAACCTGAGCAATTCATGTATGATGCGAAGAAATACTGTATAAACATACAGTACTATTCTCATCAGGTTTTGGCAAGGTTAATCTTCTTGAATTAGAGGACGAGGCGTGTCCTCTCGATGGAAGGCTCAGGCGCCGATGGCCTGGCGCCTGAGATACTGAACAACGGGATCCAGCTCAGGCAGCGGCGGCGCGAATTTGCAAGCCTGCGCTGCCGAAGTCCAAGGGTAGCCCGCGCGCTGGAGCCACGGAAATACCAGACTGGCCGTGCTCGGCGGAAGCACCACCATGGCATGGATGGAAATCACGAGCGCGCTGGCCAAACGCGGCGATCCGGAACTGAACGTCCAGTCGTAGGCGCCGCATCCGACGCGGGTGTTCTTCGTGTCCTTCTCTGTCATTCCGACGAGCCACGCGCAGCAGAAAGCATCGGCAGCTTCCGGCGGGCGCGCCAGATAGAAAGAGTAGATGTTCTCGTAGGTCTTGTTGAACTGCGTGACCAGCGTATCGGCGATGGCGCCGCGCCCTTGCGTGACTGTCGGGAACGTGATGTTGCTGCAACTATTGTCGATGTGGAGCGATGCATCGGATGTGAAAACGCGGTCCAGCAAACAGGGGCGATTTTCATCCTTGGCATGAAAGTAGTTTCGCAGGACGACTTCGGGCGTAAGCAAGGGAGAAGGAGACATGGTGCATCCGGTATGATGGAAATACATGCTGCATGGTCATACAGCATGTATTTCCATCGGGTTTTGGCAAGCTTAATCGTCTTGAATGCCTACGCAATCAAAACGCATGCCGTATCCCCACATCGACCGCCCCGTTCCCCGATCCCCCTTCGATGGCGCTGCCCACCGTATAGCTGGCGCCATGCCGGTTCACGATGTGCGAGATCGAGGTGTACAGCTCGGTCCGGCGCGACAGCGCATAGCGGTAGCCCAGCGCATACTGGCTCGCATCCTGGTCGAGCGCGCCGCGGTCGTCCTTGTGGATCCACGACACCATCCACGTGTGCGGGCCGGACGGGATCGTCGCGCCGAGCAGCACGTCGCGGCTGTCGCTCGATGCGACCGGCGTGACGGGCCGGCCGTACGGGTTCGCCGTGTTGCGCAGCAGGGAACTGTTCAGGCCCTTGTCGACGCCGTACGCGACGTGCGCCTTCACGACGCCGAAGTCGTAGACCGCGGCCAGCACCGTGTTCTTCGCGCTGCCCGCATTTTTGATTGCCGCGGTGTCGTTGTTGCGGTTGTGGTAGCCGAGCCGCACGCGCAGCGGGCCGCTGGTGTAGTCGAGCGCACCGCCGAACTGGCGGCCGGCTGCACTGTCTCCCGTCACCTCGCCGGCGCCATACACCAGTTCCGCGCTCACGCCGCCGATGGCGGGCGATACGTATTTCAGCGAGTTGTCCATGCGGCTGGCCGAGTTGCCGGTCGGGGCCATCAGGTTCTTCGAATCGCCCGCGTAGCCGGAGGCGAACGGATCGGCCATCACCACCGTCAGGTATTGCGGCGTGTACTGGCGGCCCGCCGTCAGCGTGCCGAAGCCGCCCTGCAGCCCCGCATATGCCTGGCGCCCGAACAGCAGCCCGCCCTGCCCCAGCGCGCCGGTGTCGGCCTGGAAGCCGCTCTCCAGCAAAAAGATGGCGGCGATGCCGTTCCCCAGTTCTTCGCGGCCCTTGAAGCCGAGCCGCGAGCCGGCGCCCACGCCGCTCGTGAGCTTGGTGACGTCGCCGCCGCTGCCGCCCGTTTCCCGGACGAGCGCGACGTCGACCAGGCCATACACGCTGACCGACGCGCCATCCGCGGCGACGGCATTCATGCAGAGCGCGCCCAGCGCGCCGGCACACAGGATTGTTTTCATCGTTGTCCCTTTCTCGTTGTGGTTATTCGTAGTTCGCGGCCGGCGCATACCCGCCGCCGCCTGGCGTCTCGACGACGAACACGTCGCCCGGCTGCACCTCCGTCGTCGCCACGAAGCCGAGTTCCTCGACCCTGCCGCCGGCGCGCACGACGTAGTTGCGGCCGCACTTGCCGGGCTCTCCGCCCGCCATGCCGAACGGCGGGACGATGCGGTTGTTCGACAGAATCGAGGCCGTCATCGGCGCGAGGAAGCGGATCCTGCGCACGCCGCCATTGCCGCCATGCCAGCGTCCGCGGCCACCGGAGTCGTGCGCGATTTCGTAGCTGTCCAGGCGCACCGGATAGCGCCATTCGAGCACCTCCGGATCCGTCAGGCGCGAGTTCGTCATGTTGGTCTGGACGACGTCGGTGCCATTGAAACCCTCGCCCGCGCCCGAGCCGCCCGCGATGGTTTCGTAGTACTGGTAGTCCGCATTCCCGAACGTGAAATTGTTCATCGTGCCGGGCGACGACGCCTGCACGCCGAGCGCGCCGTACAGGGCGTTCGTGATGCAGCTCGACGTCTCCACGTTACCCGAGACGACGGCCGCCGGATAGCGCGGATTGAGCATCGACCCTGCCGGGATGATCACGTTCAGCGGCTTCAGGCAGCCCGCGTTGAGCGGTATGTCGTTGTCGACGAGCGTGCGGAACACGTACAGCACGGCCGCCATGCAGATCGAGCTCGGGGCATTGAAATTGTTGTCGAGCTGGGGCGACGTGCCGGTGAAGTCGATGTCGGCCGTGCGCGCCGCGTGGTCCACGCGGATCGCCACCTTGATCTCGGCGCCGTTGTCCAGGCGGTACGTGTAGCTGCCGTCCGTGAGCGCGCCGACGACGCGGCGCACGGCTTCCTCGGCATTGTCCTGCACGTGCCGCATGTAGGCCTGCACGACGTCGAGCCCGAACTGGTCGACCATCTTCAGCAGTTCCTCGACGCCCTTCTGGTTCGCGGCCACCTGCGCCTGCAGGTCGGCGATGTTCTGCGCCACGTTGCGGCACGGGTAGTCGCCCGACCGCAGCAGCGCCATCGTCTCGCGTTCCAGGAAGCGGCCTTCGCGCACCAGCTGGAAGTTGTCGATCAGGACGCCCTCTTCCTCGACCCTGCGGCTGTTCGCCGGCATCGACCCGGGCGCGATGCCGCCCACGTCCGCATGGTGGCCGCGCGACGCCACGTAGAACAGGATGTCCTTCCCTGCCCGGTCGAACACGGGCGTGATCACGGTGATGTCCGGCAGGTGCGTGCCGCCGTGGTACGGGTCGTTGAGCATGTAGACGTCGCCCGCGCGCATGCGGCCGCGGTTCGCTTCGATCACGGTGCGGATGCTCGCGCCCATCGATCCCAGGTGGACGGGGATGTGCGGCGCGTTGGCGATCAGGTTGCCCTCGGCGTCGAACAGCGCGCACGAGAAGTCCAGGCGCTCCTTGATGTTCACCGACACCGCCGTGTTCTGCAGGCGCAGGCCCATCTGCTCGGCAATGCTCATGAACAGGTTGTTGAAGACTTCGAGCATGACCGGATCGGCCTCGGTGCCGATGGCCTTGCGGCGCGCGCGCGGCGCCACGCGCTGAAGCACGAGGTTGTCGTCCGCCGTGACTTCCGCGATCCAGCCCGGTTCGACCACGTTGGTGCCGTTCGCCTCGACGATGATCGCGGGGCCCGCGATGCGGTCGCCAGGCCGCGTCTGCGCGCGCAGGTACAGCGCGCTGTCGTGCCACTCGCCGCCCGAATACACGGCCACCGTCTCGTGCGGTGCCAGCGGCGCGGTGCGCGGTGCGGGATCGGCGGCGTGCGCGCTGCCGGCGTCCGTGGCGCCGATCGCTTCCACCGAGATCGCCTCGATGACGATCGCCTTGTCAGGCATGAGGAACGAATAACGCTTGCCGTACGCTTCCTCGAACTGCACCTGCATCGAGGCCACGCTGTCGTGCTGCACGATGATGACGGAATCCGTGCCTTCGTAGCGCAGGTGCGCCCGCTTGACGACGCGCACGGCATCAAGCGCGATGCCCTGCGCCAGCAGTTCATCGGTCGCTTCCCGCGCCAGCGCATCGAGCGCGGCGCGCACCGCGCCGGTCGTGTCGTCGGACAGCGCCGTTTCCATGGTCCGCTCGCGCATCGCCGTCTGGCTCGCGAGGCCCATGCCGTACGCGGACAGCACGCCGGCGAACGGGTGGGCGAAGATGCGGGTCATGCCGAGGGCGTCGGCCACCAGGCACGCGTGCTGGCCGCCGGCGCCGCCGAACGTGGCCAGCGTGTATTCCGTCACGTCGTGGCCGCGCTGCACCGAGATGAACTTGATGGCGTTGGCCATGCTGCCGACCGCAATCTCCAGGAAGCCTTCGGCCACCTCTTCCGGCGTGCGGCGCTGGCCCGTCTCGCGTTCGATGCGCGCGGCGATCTCCGAGAATTTTTCGCGCACGATGGCCGCGTCCAGCGGCTCGTCCGCGTGCGGGCCGAACACCGCCGGGAAGTGCGCGGGCTGGATCTTGCCGAGCATGACGTTGCAGTCGGTGACCGTGAGCGGACCGCCGCGGCGGTAGCTGGCCGGGCCGGGATTCGCGCCCGCGCTGTCCGGGCCGACGCGCAGGCGGCTGCCGTCGAAGTGCAGCACCGAACCGCCGCCCGCCGCCACCGTGTGGATGCTCATCATCGGCGCGCGCATCCGCACGCCGGCCACCTGCGTCTCGAATTCGCGTTCCAGTTCGCCCGCGTAGTGCGACACGTCGGTGGACGTGCCGCCCATGTCGAAGCCGATCAGCTTGTCGAAGCCGGCCTTGCGTGCCGTACCGACCATGCCGACGATGCCGCCGGCGGGACCGGACAGGATCGAGTCCTTGCCCTGGAAGCGGTGCGCGCCCGTCAGGCCGCCATTGCTCTGCATGAACAGCAGGCGCACGCCTTCCATCTCGGCCGCGACCTGGTCCACATAGCGGCGCAGGATCGGCGACAGGTACGCATCGACGACCGTCGTGTCGCCGCGCGAGACGAGCTTCATCATCGGGCTGACCTGGTGCGAGACGGACACCTGCGTGAAGCCGGTTTCCGCCGCGATGGCGGCAATCGTGCGCTCGTGATCGGGGTAGCGGTAGCCGTGCATCAGCACGATCGCGACGGAGCGGAAGCCGGCGGCATGCAAGTCGGCCAGTTGCATACGTACGGCAGCCGTATAGAGCGGCACGATCACGTCGCCGTGCGCGCCCACGCGCTCGTCGACTTCGACGACGCGTTCGTACAGCAGCTGCGGCAGCACGGGATGGCGGTCGAACAGGCGCGGACGGTTCTGGTAGGCGATGCGCAGCGCGTCCCTGAACCCTTTGGTGATCAGCAGCGCGGTGCGCTCGCCCTTGCGCTCCAGCAGGGCGTTCGTCGCCACCGTCGTGCCCATCTTGACGGCTTCCACGAGGTCGGGCGTGATCGGCGCGTCGGGCGCGATGCCGAGCAGGCGGCGGATGCCGGCGACGGCGGCGTCGCGGTACTGCTCGGGATTTTCGGACAGCAGCTTGGCCGTCACCAGCGCGCCGTCCGGCTTGCGCGCGACGATGTCGGTGAACGTGCCGCCGCGGTCGATCCAGAATTGCCAGCGCTGGCGCGGCGTGTTGTCGTGGTTGGTCTGTGGGTACATGGTCTTGCCTCTTCAAGAATCGGGGGGCGCACAGGCACAGCGGTGCCCTCGTGCGCCGCGCGCGATATCGTCGTGTGTGAAATCAGGGAAGGATCAGGATTCGAGGCGCTTGCCGCGGGTCTCGGGCAGGGTCAGCGCGGCCAGGACCATGATCCCGTAGGCGCCGGCCGCGAACAGGCCGATGGCGTGGCCCAGCGGGACCGTCTGGCCGACCGCGCCGATCGCGAACGGGAACAGCGAACCGATCGCGCGCCCCATGCTGTAGCAGAAACCCTGGCCCGAACCGCGCATGCGGGTCGGGAACAGCTCGGTCAGGAACGCGCCCATGCCGCTGAAGACGCCGGAGACGAGGAAGCCGAGCGGGAAGCCGAGCAGCAGCATCACGTTATCGGTGACCGGGAGCCGGGTGTAGGCCAGCGCGATCGCCAGCGAGCCGACCGCGAACAGGATGAAGTTGCGCTTGCGGCCCAGGCGGTCCGTCAGGTAGGCGCTGACGATGTAGCCGACGTACGAGCCGGCGATGACCATCGCCAGGTAGCCGCCGGTGCCCAGCACCGTCAGGTGGCGTTCCGTCTTCAGGAACGTGGGCAGCCAGGTCGTGATCGCGTAGTAGCCGCCCTGCGCGCCGGTCGTCAGCAGCACGGCGCGCACGGTCGTCGACAGCATCTGCGGCGAGAAGATCTCGGTGAACTTCGCCTGCTCCGCTTGTGCGCCGCGGCGCTGCTCGGCCAGGAACACGTCCGGCTCTTCCACGAAGCGGCGGATGTAGATGACGAAGATGGCGGGGAGGATCCCCAGCAGGAACAGCGAGCGCCACGCCAGTTCGGGGGGCAGCAGCGAGAACATCAGCGCGTACAGCAGCGCCGAGACGCCCCAGCCGAGGGCCCATCCGGCCTGCACCATGCCGACCGCCTTGCCGCGGTCCTTCGCGCGGATGACCTCACCCATCAGGATCGCGCCGGCCGTCCATTCGCCGCCCATGCCGAAGCCCATCAGGCCGCGCGTCACGAGCAGCTGGTCGAAGGTCTGGGCAAAGCCGCTCAGCACCGTGAACAGCGCGAACCACAGGATCGTCAGCTGCAGCGTCTTCACGCGGCCGATGCGGTCCGACAGGATGCCGGCCAGCCAGCCGCCGAGCGACGACGTGAGCAGCGTGACGGTGCCGATCAGGCCGGCGTCGCCTTTCGACAGGCCCCAGGTCGCGATCAGCGTGGGAATGACGAAGCTGAGGAATTGCGTGTCCATCGCGTCCAGCGCGTAGCCGACCTTGCAGCCGATGAAGGTGCGGCGCTCCGTTTTCGTGAGCTGGCGCAGCCAGCCGAAATGGCTCGTATCCTCCGCGCGCTCCTGCGCGAGTTCTTGTGTGTTCATGTCGTCTCCGTTTGTGGGTTTGTTTTTTTACAGCGTCGCCAGCGAAGCGTTGGGTATGTCGGTCACCAGCATGTAGCCCGGGCGATGGGTGATCACGAACGGCAGGCGCGCCGCCCGGATCGCCTCCTGCGGCGTGACGCCGCAGGCCCAGAACACGGGAATCTCGTCCGCCATGACCTCGACCGCGTCGCCGTAGTCGGGCCGCGCCAGGTCGGCGATGCCGATGAGGCGCGGGTCGCCCAGGTGCACCGGTGCCCCGTGGATCGCGGGGTAGCGGCTCGTGATCTGGATCGCGCGGATCGCGTCCTGCGCCTTCAACGGGCGCATGGACACGACCATGTTCCCGCCGAACGGCCCCGCCGCCGCGTTCGGGATGTTCGTGCGGTACATGGCGATGTTCCGGCCCTGTTCGATGTGGCGCAGCGGGATGCCGGCGGCCAGCAGCATTTCCTCGAACGAGAACGAACAGCCGATCGCGAACGCGACCAGGTCGTCGCGCCACAGGCCTTCCAGCGACACCGGCGCTTCCGCCAGCTCGCCGTCGCGGTACACGTAATAGGCCGGGACATCGGTGCGCAGGTCGAGATCCGCGCCGAGCGCCGGCACGTTCCACGCGCCCGGCTCGCCAACCGCGAGCAGCGGACAGGCTTTCGGATTGCGCTGGGCGAAGCGCAGGAAATCATGGGCATGCGCGTCCGGCAGGATGACGAGATTGGCCTGGGCATAGCCGCCGCAGACGCCGGCGGTCGGCTTGCGGAATTCGCCCGCGCGGACCAGGCGACGGAACTGGATCGGTTTCATGGATTTCTCGCGTGGTAATGACATGGAAACAAGCATAGATGCATCGTCCGTTTCCGCCAAACCACTTATTTTTACCGCATGTGTTAAGTTTTCCTAAACGCGCTTTTGATCCGTTCCCCTCATGCATAAAGTATTCTTGACGCCATGAATACACGTTTCCTCGAAACCCTGATCACCCTTGCCCAGCTGCGCAGCGTCCGCGCGACGGCCCGCGCCATGCATGCGACGCCGGCGGCGATCTCGCTGCGGATCAAGGCACTGGAAGAAGAACTGCAGACGGAACTCATCGACCGCAGCACGCGCGAATTCCGGCTGACGCCGAACGCGGACTACCTGCTGAACCACGCGAAGGCCGTCGTGGACGCGACGCGGCGCCTGCGCGAGGCGGCGCGCACGGAAAGCGCGGTGCGGGGCCGGCTGCGGCTGGGGGTGATCGAGACGGTGGTGCACAGCTGGCTCGCGCATTCCGTACGCCAGCTGAACGCCAGTTTCCCGGAGCTGGAAATCGATCTCGTCGTGGACATGAGCACGACGCTGGAAAAACGTTTACTGGCGGGAGAGCTCGACCTGGTGGTCGGCATCGAAGGCGTGAACAGCAGCGAGATCACGTCCGAGCCGCTGGCCGTCTATCCCGTGCGCTGGATCGCGCGCGCGGGCCTGCTGGCACCGCAGCGCGAAGGCCTGGCGCAACGCCTGCTGCAATTCCCGATCCTGACGTTCGGGCGCGGCACGCAGCCGCACCGGATGCTGGAAGACATCGTCACCCGGCTCGCCAACCTGAGCGCGGTGCCGCTGGAACAGACGCGCATCACCTGTTCGCCGTCCGTGGCCGCCATCATCCAGCTGATCCGCAACGGCTTCGGCGTGGCCGCGATTCCCTGGCTGTTCGTCAGTAGCCATCTCGAGAACGGCGAATTCATGGAGGTGCCGCTGCAGCCCGTGCCGCCGCCGATCATCGTGTCGATGAGCCGGCGCACGAACGCGCCCGTGGCGGTGCATGCGGCGGCGTCTGCGGTGCGCGCGGCCTGCGCGGAGTATTGCGCGCAGGTGGACGGGCAGTATATCGAGAGCTTGGGCTGAGCGAGAGCCTGGGCTGGGCGAGAGCCCGGGCTGAGCGCGTCCGTCAGGCCGGACGGCGCGGCGACAGCGTCATTGCTGGCGCTTTTTCTCTTCCTTCTTGACTTTCTTGTCCGCCTTCTTTTCCTTTGCGGTCTTGGCCGGTTCCTTCTTCGTGGACTTTTTCGCGTCCTGGCTTTTACTCATTGTTTTCTCCAGTCAAATTAATGGATCACGCATCCGCGCAGCTTCGGCAGAGGCTGGAGGGCGGTGGCGACTTCACCTTCGGGATCTTCTTCGGTTTTCAACTGGATCCATGCCAATACCTCGGCAATACTGGCCAGGCCGCTGTGCAGGGATGCGCGCGCTTCGAAAAATTCGGACACTTCCGGGTTGCCGGGTTCCGGCACGAGGAGAACGGAATGCCCCAGTGCGCGGATACGCGTTTCCAGCTCCTCCAGATCGCACGCAAGCGCGTCATGGAGTGCTTCGATGGCCGCCACTGCATCATCCATATCGTAGGATTCTTCATTCATCGCAGTTCTGTTTCAGCCTTATGGTTGTCTTGGTGATACGCGGCACGGAGAAGTCGCCCGTCCCATCGCGGGTCGTGCAACGGCAGCAAAGCTTGATGACGGAAGAGAGCTAGACAGGACCGCCCCGAAGGGCATGGCAAGGAGGACAACAATCCGGGACGCGTGGACACACGATACAGCAATTATGCAAATGCCGCTCAGGCGTTGCTGGACGGGCCGTCGGCCAACCGCCGATCCTGCGCGCGCCGCGGCAGCGTCACCGTGAAGGTCGTGCCATCCTCCGCATTCGACGCGACATGGATCTGCCCACCATGGGCGTGCACGATTTCGCGCGCGATGAACAGGCCGATACCGAGGCTGGTGTGCTCGGCCTGGTCGCTGCCGATGCGGGCGGCGACGCGGACGAGGGGCTCGAACACGGTCGACACCTTGTCGGGCGGGATCGGCGGGCCCTGGTTATTGATGGCAAGGATGATATCGTCGTCGGTGGCGGTCAGGCCGACCCGGATCGGGGCATTCTTGTCGCCGTACTGGATGGCATTGCCGATGAGGTTGGACAGCATCTGTGCGACGCGGCCGTCGTCGAACACGGCATCCAGCAGGGGCGGCACGTCCAGTTCGATCCACCGCTCCGGATGGAAGGTGCGCAATTCATCGACCACCTGCCGGCACACCGACACCATGCTGCCCTGCCGGACGCGGATCGGCATGCCCGGCCCCAGATGGGTGCGGGTGAAGTCGATCAGGTCGTTGACCAGCTTGCTCATGCGTTTGGCGCTGCTGAACATCCGTGTCGCCACGAGGATGTACTTCGGCGGGATATCGGTTGCCTGCATGACGAAACTCGCCCCGCTGACCAGCGTGCCCAGCGGATTGCGCAGATCGTGGCCGAGGATCGCGAGGAACATGTTCTGCGATTGCTTGACCAGTTGCTCATACCGCGCCACCGACTCGGCCAGGGCCTGGTCGACCGCCTCGTTGAAGCGCACCATGTCGCCCATGTCCGTGGCGCGACTCCCGGGCGCCGCGTCCCGCCACAACGCCAGCACGCTCGAGCGCAGGGCGCGGTACTCGGACACCAGTTGCACGACGGTATAGCCGGACAACAGGCGGGCCTGGGCATGCGCTTCGGCGGCCGTTTCCTCGCCGTCGTGCTTGCCCTGCCCCCTGGATTTGGCGATACGCTCCCGGTCGGACTGGTGGCAGCCGAGATCGTCCGCGAAGGTGAGCAGCATCAGGCGCGCGTGATCGCGTAGCTCTTCGTCATCCATCGTCAAGGCCGGCGGTTCGATCGTGCGCGCAAAATTCTCCCATTCCTGCAGGATCGCTTCCATATTGTCGCGTATGAAATCGGCAAGCCTATATTGCCTCGTTGTCATAAATAACCTTGTATTACCCGATTCCGCGACATTCGCATCGAAGGGGTAAATGATAATAACAGCGTTATTCCCCACCCAATGGATAATTCGACAAAACCTGCCTATCGAAAATAAATCCGAAATAATTAGGTGAATTCGGGAAAGTCCTGTATCTTTCTTCTGGCACTACATCAAGTCGTTGTTATTGTTGGTCTTTCTCTCCCGTTCGCCTCCCGGCGGTCCTGTTTGATTTCCTCCTTACTCTCTTGGTCGTACTGCATTCCGGGCGTCTTGCCCAAAGCAACTTTAAGGACTGAAACAAAATGACTACTCAAACCGGCACCGTGAAATGGTTCAACGATTCCAAAGGCTTCGGCTTCATTACGCCTGACGCAGGCGGCGGCGACCTGTTCGCCCATTTCCAGGACATTCAATCGGAAGGTTTCAAGAGCCTTGCCGAAAACCAGCGCGTCTCGTTCGTGCGCTCGACCGGCCCCAAGGGCGAAAAAGCCGGAAATATCCGCGCTATTTAATCGGTCTGATTAATTGCCGAAATGCACCACGCAGATAGCGTGGGCGTTTCAACCGCAATAAAAAGAAAACGGATTCATGTAATGTGAATCCGTTTTTTTATTTTGGATGTCCGAAACGCGGCGCCTCGCGCGCAAACGCCACCAGCTGCTCCCGCACCCAGCGCTGCGCCGCGTCGCCGTGGTTGCGGTTATGCCAGGCCATGCGGATGGCGAAGCCGGGAACCGGCAGCGGCGGTTCCAGCACGCGCAGGCGATTGGGACGCCCTTCCACCATGCGGGCCGGCACGAGGGCGACGAGGTCGGAGCGTTCGACCAGGTCCAGCACCGAGTGGAACGTCGACGCCGACACGACGACGCGGCGCCGCAGGCCCTGCGCATCGAGCACCTCGTCGACCGGCGTGGTAAAGCTGCCGCCGCGCGGCGAGACCATCACGTGTTCCAGTTCGCAGAACCGCGCCGTATCCAGCGGCCGGCGCAGCGCCGGGTGGCCGCGCCGCGCGATGAAGACGTAGCGCTCCTCGAACAGCGGACGCGAACGGAGAGACTCCGCGATGCCTTCCGGCGTCAGCACCGCGAGGTCGACGTCGCCCTTTTCCATCTGCGCTTCCAGGCGCGCGGAATCGGCCGGACGCAGGGCGATGCGCAGGCCCGGCGCTGCGCGGCGCAGCGCGAGCGTGAAGTCGAGCAGCAGCGCCGCTTGCACGTAGTCCGAACACGCCACGTGGAGCGTGAACTCGTCGCGCGCGGGGTCGAAGGCGCGGGCCGCCGTCACCACGTCGCGCAGCTGCGCGAGGGCCGCCGCCAGCGGCGCCTGCAGGCCCAGGGCCAGCGGCGTGGGCGTCATGCCGCGGTGGCTCGGCACGAACAACGGGTCGCCCAGCATCTCGCGCAGGCGCGCCAGCTGGGCGCTCAGCGCGGGCTGGCTCAGGTTCAGGCGTTGCGCGGCGCGGCTCACGCTGCGCTCGGCCAGCAGCGCGTCCAGGGTCACGAGCAGGTTGAAATCGATGCGCTTGATATCCATTTTTTGGATACTACCCCAAAAGCCGACTGGCATTCCCGGCCGTGACGATTGGCGCCAGAATGGCCTTCATCACATTCACGGAGCACGACGATGAAGACTGTTTTAGTGGTACACGCCCACCCCGACCCGCATTCCCTCACCGCGCAGATGGTCCAGGCCGCGCGCGCCGGACTGCGCGCCCAAGGCCATGAAGTGATCCACTCCGACCTGTACGCCATGGGCTGGAAGGCCGTCTACGACGAACACGATTTCCCCGACCGGCAGGATCGCGAGCGCCTGTCGTTCGTGGACGAATCCGGCCACGCGTTCAGCACCGGCACGCAGCCGGACGACGTGCGCGCCGAGCAGGCCAAGCTGATGGCGGCGGATGCCGTCGTCTTCCAGTTCCCGCTGTGGTGGTTCGGCATGCCGGCCATCATGAAGGGCTGGATCGAGCGCGTGTGGGCATACGGTCTCGCCTACGGCTACCAGGGTGCCGGCAACCGCTACCGCTACGGCGAAGGCGGCCTCGCGGGCAAACGCGCGCTGCTGTCCGTGACGATGGGCGGGCCGGCCGAGGACTACGGCCCGCGCGGCATCAACGGCCAGCTCGACGAACTGCTGTTCCCGATCACGCACGGTACGCTGTTCTTCCCCGGCATGGACGTGCTGCCCACGTATGCCGTGCATGGCGCGGGCCGCATCGATGCCGAGGGCGTCGAACGCGCGCAGGCCGGCCTGGCGGCGCGCATGCGCACCCTGTTCACGGATGCGCCGATTCCCTACCGGCCGCAGAACGGCGGCGACTACCCGGACCGGCACGTGCTGGCGGACGACGTCGTGCCCGGCGTCACCGGATTGCGCGCGCATCTGCGCTGAGACGGCCCCTGTCGTGGGACAATGTTCAAAATCACCACGACAGGAGACCGAATGAAAAAGACGCTGGCCGGCTTGCTGCTGTCCGCCCTGGCCTGGTCGGCCCAGGGCCGCGACATTGTCCTCGACGCGCCGTTGCCGCGGATCGTGCACAAGGACGGGCGCCATGCGCTGCTGGTGGACGGCAAGCCGTTCTTCATGCTGGGCGCGCAGGTGAACAATTCCAGTGCCTGGCCCGCGCAGATGCCGCTCGTCTGGCCGGCCATCGACAAGCTGGGCGCCAATACGCTGGAAGTGCCCATCGCGTGGGAACAGATCGAGACCGCACCGGGCACCTTCGACTTCGGCTACCTCGACCTGCTGCTCGCGCAGGCGCGCACCCACGACGTGCGCCTCGTGCTGCTCTGGTTCGGCGCGTGGAAGAACAATGGGCCGAGCTATACGCCGGCGTGGATCAAGCTGGACAACGCCCGCTATCCGCGCGTCGTCGATGCGAAAGGAGAGCTGCGCGATTCGCTGTCGCCGATCTTCCCGGCCACGCTGGACGCCGACCGCAACGCCTTCGTCGCGCTGATGCGCCATATCCGCGCGAAGGATCCACAGCGCACAGTGATCATGGTCCAGATCGAGAACGAGACAGGCACCTACGGCAGCGCGCGCGACCACTCGCCGGAAGCGAACAGACTGTTTGCCGGCCCGGTGCCCGCGCCGCTGCTGACGGCGCGCGGCCGCACGGGCGGCACGTGGACGGAGGTCTTCGGCAAGGAAGCCGACGAAGCGTTCCACGCCTGGTACATCGCGCGCTTCGCCGACGCCGTGGCCGCCGCCGGCAAGGCGGAACTGGACCTGCCGATGTACGTCAACGTGGCGCTGCGCGATCCGTTCAAGCCGCAGGACCCGACGTCGTACTCGGCCGGCGGCCCCACCGACAACGTGATCGACGTGTGGAAGGCCGGCGCGCCGCACATCGACGTGATCGGCCCGGACATCTATTTTCCCGAGACGCCGAAATACCACGCCGTACTGAAACTGTACGACCGCCCGGACAATCCGCTGTTCGTCCCCGAGACGGGCCACACCTTCGCCTACGCGCGCTACCTGTTCGACGTGATGGGCCGGCGCGGCATCGGCTTTGCGCCGTTCGGCGTCGATTTCACGAAGGAGGCCAACGACCCGGCCGCGATCCCGAAAAATGCATGGGACATGCTGGAACCGTTCGCCAGCAACTACCGCCTCGTCGCGCCCATCCTGCGCATCTGGGCACGGCTGGCGTTCGAAGGCCAGGTCTGGGGCGCGAGCGAACCGGACGACCGCAAGCCCGTCGACCTGGACCTCGGCAACTGGAAGGCGCGCGTCCACTACGACAAGGGCACGTTCGGCGCGTCGGACTGGACGTGGATGAAGCCGCGGCCCGCGAATCCGCTGGGCTCCGAAGGCGGCGTGCTGGTCGCGGCGCTGGGCCCGGACGAATACCTGGTCACGGGCCGCATGGCGCGCATCGATTTCACGGCGCCGGAGGGCAGCGGCAAGCGCGCCATGCTCGCGCGCGTGGAGGAAGGCCGCTACGACGACGCGGGCAACTGGGTGCTGCATCACGTATGGAACGGCGACCAGACCGATTACGGGTTAAATTTCACCACGGTGCCGCGCGTACTGCGGGTGAAATTGGGAAGTTACCCGAGTCGCCAGCGTTAAAACGTCGCCCCTGCGAAGGCAGGGGCCCAATTTGCACGCGCCGACGCGATGCATGCAGAACTTGGGTCCCCGCCTTCGCGGGGACGACGTAGTTATTTATAAGGATCTCATCAATGACCACGACCATGCACAAGATCGCCCTGATCCTGTTCGTGCTCGCCCTGCTGCACACGTTCGCCACGCGCCTCTTCGAGGGCCTGGCGCACCGCCATCCGCGCCACGCCGGGCTGTTCCACCTGCTGGGCGAGGTGGAGGTCGTCTTCGGCTTCTGGGCCTTCGTGCTGATGCTCGCGCTGGCCTTCGTCGACGGCAGCGCCGCCGCCATCGACTACGCCGAATCGCGCCATTACACGGAGCCCCTGTTCGTGTTCGTCGTGATGGTGGTGGCCGCGTCGCGGCCCGTGCTGGAGGCGGCGCGCGCGCTCGTGCGCCTGCTCGCGCGGCTGCTGCCGCTGCGCACGGAAGTCGCGCAGACGTGGCTCGGCCTCGCACTCGTGCCGCTGGTCGGCTCCCTGATCACGGAACCGGCCGCGATGACGATCGCCGCGCTGATGCTGGCCCCGTCCGTGTTCCGCCCCGGCATGCCGGAATGGCTGAAATACGGGGCGCTGGGCGTCCTGTTCGTCAACGTGTCGATCGGCGGCACGCTGACGTCGTATGCCGCGCCGCCCGTGCTGATGGTGGCCGGCGCGTGGGGCTGGGACAGCGTCCACATGCTGGCGCACTTCGGCTGGCGTGCCGTCATCGCCGTCGTGGCCAATGCCAGCGTCGTGACGTATCTGCTGCGCCCGCACCTGCGCCCGTTCGACATCTCGATCGAGGGCGAGGCGCCCGTGCGCATGCCGGTTCTTGTCACGCTCACCCACCTGGGCGTGCTGACGGCCATCGTGCTGCTGGCCCACCATCCCGTGCTGTTCACCGGCATTTTTTTACTATTCCTCGGCATCACCCAGGCCTACCCGCGCTACCAGGATCCGCTGATCCTGAAGGAAGGCCTGCTGGTCGGCTTCTTCCTCGCCGGCCTCGTCGTGCTGGGCGGGATGCAGCAATGGTGGCTGCAGCCCATCGTCGCGAAACTCCAACCCACTGCCCTGTTCTTCGGGGCGCTGGGCCTCACCGCGATCACGGACAACGCCGCGCTGACCTACCTCGGCTCGCTGATCGCCGGGCTGTCCGAGCGCGCGCAATACATGCTGGTGGCGGGCGCGGTGGCGGGCGGCGGCCTGACCGTCATCGCCAATGCGCCGAATCCGGCCGGCGTCGCCCTGCTGCGGCGCGGCTTCAACGACGAGTCGATCGGGGCCATGGGCCTGCTGCTGGGTGCGCTTGCGCCCACTTGTGCGGCGGCTGTGTTGTTCTTGTTGTAACGTATTAGCTGGAACGGGACCCTCCACGTCCCGCAGCGAGGGAACAACATGGATCACGACCTGCTGGTCAGCAAGACGGGCACCATCGAGCGCTGCTGCAAGCGCGCCCGCGACGAATACGAAAAGGACCCGACCACCTTCGTCGGCGACATCACGCGCCAGGACGCGGCGACCTTGAACGTGATCCGCGCCTGGGAAGCGGCCGTCGAGATGGGCGATTACGTGCTGGCCGACCGCGGCCTGGGCCCGGCGCACGACGAGCGCGACGTCATCACGCTACTGGCGGACAACGGCTGGATCGAGCCGGCACTGGCCGAGGACCTCAAGCGCACGGGCGAATTCTGCCGCGCCGAATGGGACCACCAGGCCGCGCCGCTGCCCGCGCTGGTGACCATCATCAAGCGGGGGCTGGACGATTTCGACGTGTATGCACGTGCGCTGCTGGCGGGTGCGGCGGGCGGCGAACCCGAACCAGATGCTGTCTAACTGGTATCATGCGCCCTTTCTGAACCACGCACCAGACACCACAAGAACATGAGCCAACCGACCAACCTGCCATCCTTCTGGAGCCGGCTGTCCCTTGCCTTCGGCGCCTTCTTCAAGACCCTGGGCGACGCCGAGTTCGCCGCGCGCGTGCGCGACGACCAGGTCGGCCCGATCGCCGCACCTGCTCCCGCACCGGCGCCTGCACCGAAGCCCGCGCCGGCACCGGCCCCCGCATCGGCCCCATTACGCATCGCCACGCCGGACGCGGCCCTGCAATTGCTGGGCCTCCTGCAGCGCGAAGCGCGCCTGATCGACTTCGCCAACGAAAACATCACGGTCTATGCGGACGCCGACATCGGCGCCGCCGCCCGTCTCGTGCACGAAGGCTGCGCGCGCGTGCTGCGCGAGCACTTCACCATCGAACCCGTGCGCGGCGAGCTGGAAGGCACGCGCATCACGCTGCCGGAAGGCTTCGACGCCGCCAGCGTGCGCCTGACCGGCAACGTCGTCGGCAAGGCGCCGTTCACCGGCACCCTGTCGCACCGCGGCTGGCGCGCCCGCGACGTGCGCCTGCCGCAGCTGGCGGATAAACACGATGCCAGCGTCATCGCCCCGGCGGAGGTGGAACTGTGAGCGACATCCAGACCAACGACGCCCGCTACGCCATCGGCATCGACCTCGGCACGACGCACAGCGCGCTGTCGTACGTCGACCTGCAGGCCAGCGATGGCGAGAAGGCCGACCAGGGCGTGCTGGGCATTCCGCAACTGAGCGCGCCCGGCACCGTGGAAGCGCTGCCGCTGCTGCCCTCGTTCCTGTACCTGCCGCACCCGGACGAACTGGCGCCGGGCGAACTGGCGCTGCCGTGGACGAACGGCCAGGCCGCGCCCATCGTGGGTGAAATGGCACGCAGTCGCGGCGCCGGCACGCCGATCCGCCTCGTGTCGTCGGCCAAAAGCTGGCTGAGCCACCCGAGCGTCGACCGCCGCGCCGCCATCCTGCCGACCGACGCGCCGGAAGAAGTCGAACGCGTGTCGCCGCTGGCCGCATCGACCCGCTACCTCGAGCACCTGAAAGCCGCGTGGAACGCGACGCATCCGGACGCGCCGTTCGAACAGCAGGCCGTCACCGTGACGATCCCGGCGTCGTTCGATCCGGCCGCGCGCGAGCTGACGGCAGAGGCCGCGCGCAGCGCCGGCTACGGCAACCCGACGCTGCTGGAAGAACCGCAGGCCGCGCTGTACAGCTGGATCGAAGGCAGCGGCGGCGGCTGGCGCAAGCAAGTGAAAGCCGGCGACATCGTGCTGGTCGTCGACGTGGGCGGCGGTACGAGCGACTTCTCGCTGATCGCCATCCTCGAACGCGACGGCAACCTCGAACCGCACCGCGTCGCCGTCGGCGACCACATCCTGCTGGGCGGCGACAACATGGACCTCGCGCTGGCCCACCTCGTCGCACGCAAGCTGCAGGCGAACGGCACGCAGCTGGACGCCTGGCAGATGCGCGCCCTCACCTACGCCTGCCGCGGCGCCAAGGAACACCTGCTGGCGGACGCCAACGCGACCACGTGGCCGATCGTGGTGCCGAGCCGCGGCTCGAAGCTGATCGGCGGCTCGATCCGCACGGAGCTCACGCGCGACGAAGTCACCACGTTCATCACGGACGGCTTCTTCCCGCGCGTGGAAGCGTCCGCACGTCCCGCGACGCGCACGCGCGCCGGCCTCACGCAAGTGGGCCTGCCGTACGCGCAGGACGCCGCCATCACGCGCCACCTCGCTGCCTTCCTCGGCCGCCAGGCCGGTGCGACAGCGGAGCTGGAAGGCTTCAACGGCAAGGTGAATGCCGAGCACACCTTCCTGCACCCGAGCGCCGTGCTGTTCAACGGCGGCGTGTTCAAGTCGGACATCCTCGCCAGGCGCGTGATGGACACCATCAACGACTGGCTGTACATGGAAGGCGCCGAACCGGCCCGCATGCTGGAAGGCGCGGACCTGGATCTCGCCGTCGCGCGCGGCGCCGCCTACTACGGCTATGCGCGCCGTGGCGGCGGCGTGCGCATCCGCGGCGGCACGGCCCGGTCGTACTACGTCGGCGTCGAGTCCTCGATGCCCGCGATCCCCGGCTTCGAACCGCCGCTGGAAGCGCTGTGCGTGGCGCCGTTCGGCATGGAAGAAGGCAGCGAGCTGGAACTGCCGGGCCAGGAATTCGGCCTCGTCGTGGGCGAGCCCGTGCACTTCCGCTTCTTCGGCTCCACCGTGCGCCGGCAAGACCAGATCGGCACCGTGCTGGAGTCGTGGAGCCAGGACGAGCTGCAGGAATTGAACGAGATCCAGGCGACGCTGCCGGCGGAAGGCCGCACGCCGGGCGACGTCGTGCAGGTGAAGCTGCATGCCGTGGCGACGGAAGCGGGCACGCTGGAACTGGTGGCCGTGGCCCGTGAAGGCCAGCGCTGGAAGGTCGAGTTCGACGTCCGCAGCAGCGAGCAGTGACCCGCACCAAACCAGCCCTCGTCGGCATCGACCTCGGCACCACCAACACGGTGCTGGCGTATGCCGACGCGGGGTCCGAGCAGGTCGCCACGTTCGATATTCCGCAACTGGTGGCGCCCGGCGAAGTGGGCACGGCGCCGCTGCTGCCGTCGAGCCGCTACCACCCGCTCGAGGGCGAGCTCGCGGCGGATGCGCTGCAATTGCCGTGGCAACAGCCGGACGTGGGCGGCGTGGCACGCGTCGCCACCGGCCGCCTCGCGAGGAGTCTTGGCGCGGCGTCGCCGGGCCGGCTCGTCGCCTCCGCGAAAAGCTGGCTGTCGCATCCGGGCGTGGACCGCACGGCGCCCATCCTGCCGTGGGGCGCGCCGGACGACGTGCCGAAAGTCTCGCCGCTGGCCGCGAGCGCCAGCTATCTCGCCCACCTGCGCGCGGCGTGGAATACGCAGCACCCCGCAAGGCCGCTGGAGCGGCAGCAGATCGTCCTCACGATCCCCGCCTCGTTCGACGAAGGCGCGCGCGCCCTCACGCTGGAAGCGGCGCGCCTCGCCGGCCTGTCCGACGTGCGCCTGCTGGAGGAACCGCAGGCCGCGCTGTACGACTGGCTGCAACGCCATCGCACCACGCTGGCTGCCGACCTCGCGGATGCGAAGCTCGTGCTCGTCGCCGACGTGGGCGGGGGCACCACCGACTTCACGCTCGTGAAGGTCGAGCTGAAGGATGGAGAACCGGCACTGTCGCGCATCGGCGTGGGCAACCACCTGATCCTCGGCGGCGACAACATGGACCTCGCCCTCGCCCACCTGGCCGAGTCGCGCCTGGGCGAAAGCCAGCGCCTGTCGGCCGGCCGCCTCGCGCAACTGACGGAACGCTGCCGCGCCGCGAAGGAACAGTTGCTGGCGCCGGACGCGCCGGATGAAGTGACCGTCACCTTGCTCGGCAGCGGCTCGCGCCTCATCGGCGCCAGCCGCTCCGCGACGATCGCCAAGGCGGACGTCGACCGCATCGTGCTGGACGGTTTTTTCCCTTTAAACGACACGCGGGAAGGTCCGCAGCGCGCCCGCGCCGGCATCGTCGAATTCGGCCTGCCGTATGCGAGCGACCCGGCCATCACGCGCCATCTGGCGGGCTTCCTGCGCCAGCACGCGCAGGCGGCGCGCGAGGCGCTGGGCATCCCCGATGACGATCGCCTGCCCGTGCCGGATACCCTGCTGCTGAACGGCGGCGTGTTCCGCGGAGAAGCGCTGGCGCAGCGGCTGGCCGACGTGCTGTCCGCGTGGCGCGGGGACGCCGTGCGCGTGCTGCACAATGCCGATCCGGACGTCGCCGTCGCGCGCGGCGCCGTCGCGTATTCGCTCGCGCGGGCCGGGCTCGCGCCCGCCATCGAGAGCGGCTCGGCGCGCAGTTATTACCTGATCCTTGAAGAAAGCGAACGTCTGCGCGCCGTCTGCGTGCTGCCGCGCGGCGCCCGCGCCGGCGCCGAGATCACGCTGGCGGAGCGCAGCTTCGCCCTGCGCGTGGGCCGGCCCGTGCGCTTCCACCTCGTCTCCGCCATCGCCGCTACGGCCGCGGCGGGCGATCTCGTCGACCTCGATCCCGCCGACGTCGTGCGGCTGCCGGCCATCGCCACCGTGCTGCGCGCGCAGGATGCGAAGACGGCGTCCATTCCCGTGCAACTGGCGGCCGCGCTGTCCGAGCTCGGCACGCTGGAGATGTTCTGCGTGGCCGAGGATGGCAGCGGCCAGCGCTGGCGCCTGGAGTTTCAATTGCGCGGCGAAGAGGAAGCGCCAGAGGTCGCGCATCCGCAACTCGACGAGGCCATCAAGCGCATCGACCGCATCTTCGGCGCGCGCAACCAGCAGGTGGAGGTACGCGAAGTGCGCCAGTTGCGCGGCGCGCTGGAACACGTGCTGAGCGGCCGCGAACGGTGGGAGACCCCGCTGCTGCGCCGCCTGTTCGACGCCCTGATGGAACGCGCGAAAGGCCGGCGCCGCTCGGCCGAGCACGAACGCGTGTGGCTGAACCTGGCCGGCTGGTGCCTGCGGCCCGGCTTCGGCGATCCGCTCGACGACTGGAGAATCCAGCAGTTGTGGGCCCTGTTCCCGGCCGGCGCCCAGTACGTCAAGGACAGCCAGGTCCGCGCCGAATGGTGGACCCTGTGGCGGCGCGTCGCCGGCGGACTCTCTACGGAAGCGCAGCTGCGCCTGCTCGACGACTTCGCGTTCAACCTGCAGGCCGATCCGGGCGACCGCGCCAGGCGTCCCGCCACGCTCGTCGACGGCAGCGAGGACGACATGCTGCGCCTGGGCGCGTCGCTGGAACGCATCCCGGCCGCGTACAAGGCCGAGATCGGGGACTGGATGGTCGGCCGCATCATGGGCATTCCCGTCACGCCCAAGCCCGATGCGAAGGCGGCGGCCACGTACGCGCGCTATCTGTGGGCGCTCGCGCGCGTGGGCGCCCGCACGCCGCTGCACGGCAGCGCGCACGAAGTGGCGCCGCCCGAGGCCGCCGAACGCTGGCTGACGGAACTCATGCTGTTCGACTGGAAGCGGATCGAGCCGGCCGGCTTCGCCGCCGCCCACCTCGCGCGCAAGACAGGCGACCGCACGCGCGACATCGGCGAGGACTTGCGCGCCCAGGTCTTGCTGCGGCTCGCGTCCGCGGGGGCGCCGGCCAGCTGGTCCGCGCAGGTGCGCGAGGTGGTCGAACTGGACCAGGAAAGCAGCACGCGCATGTTCGGCGATGCGCTGCCGCCGGGGTTGAAACTGCTGCGCTGAGACGGCGCGCCCGCTTCCAGCACGAAGCCGGCTTTTCGGGCATCATCGCCTCTCCTACCGAGTCCCAGAAGGAGAAGTGCAATGTCCGACCCCACGAACCCGTTCACGTCCACCTACGTCCCGCCCCGGGTCTGGTCCCCGGCGACGCCCTCGGGCGGTGCCTTCGCCAGCATCAACCGTCCCGTGGCGGGCAAGACCCACGAGCTGGAACTGCCGGAGGGCAAGCATCCGCTGCAACTGTATTCGCTGGGCACGCCGAACGGGCAAAAGGTCACGATCATGCTCGAGGAGCTGCTGGCCGCGGGCCACGCCGGTGCGGAATACGACGCCTGGCTCATCCGCATCAACGAAGGCGCCCAGTTCGGCAGCGGCTTCGTCGAGATCAACCCGAATTCCAAGATCCCGGCGCTCGTCGACCGCAGCGGACCAGACCCCGTGCGCGTGTTCGAGTCCGGGGCTATCCTCGTCTACCTGGCGGAAAAATTCGGCGCCTTCCTGCCGAAGAACATCCCGGCCCGCACCGAGACCTTCAACTGGCTGATGTGGCAGATGGGCTCGGCGCCGTTCGTCGGCGGCGGCTTCGGCCATTTCTATGCGTACGCGCCGGAAAAGCTGGAATACCCGATCAACCGCTATGCGATGGAAACGAAGCGCCAGCTGGACGTGCTCGACCGCCTGCTGGCCGGGCGCCGCTTCGTCGCGGGCGACGAATACACGATCGCCGACATGGCGATCTGGCCGTGGTACGGCGGCCTCGTGCTGGGCGAGCTGTACGATGCCGGCGAATTCCTCGCCGTGCACCAGTACCAGCAGGTGCGCCGCTGGGCGGACGAGGTCGGCGCGCGGCCGGCCGTGATCCGCGGGCGCAAGGTCAACCGCGTGCGCGGCAAGCCGGAAGAACAGGTGCTGGAGCGCCACGACGCTTCCGACCTGGACTGACGGCCGGCGCGCCTACAGCTTGCTGTTCTGGCAGCCCGCGCTCACGCACTCGCGCAGGCGGTCCTGCAGGAACTGGGCGCGGCGGACGGTCGTGCCGGTCGCGCACTCGAGGTTCACGTAGAACGCGCTGCCCTCGTGGCGCGAGCAGTTGTCGTTGCGTTCAGCTATCCATTGCAGCTGGCCCGTTTTGAGACGCTTCCTCCCGTCCGCATCGAGCTTGCCGGCCAGCTTGCCGTACGTGCTGTTGAGCTCATTGTCCGCTTCCTGGTACACCTTGTTCAGGCAATACAGGCCGTCGAAATCCTTCTTCGGCTTGTCGCATGCCGAATTCGCCTGCGCGGCGCCCGCCGCGCACATCAGTACCGCCAACATCCAACGTTTCATCGCCACTCCTTCGTGTTTGGGTGCATTGATCATGAACCAAGTCCAGCATGATAGTCGAGCAGGCGGCACCTAATTCTCACCAAGTATTACGTAGCGCTACTTTTCGACCTGTGTCAGATGTCTTTTTCCTGGCATCTAGCGGGCGCGCGGCAATGCGGATCGGGACTAGGATCGGAACGTCGGCGCGTACCGCGTTGGCGCACGATTGAGTGGACGCAAACGCGTACGAGGAGGCCCGTCTATCCTTGATGGGTACCGCACACCGACAGCCCTGCAATCATCGACATCAGGAGGAAGAAAGATGAGCTACGCAGATCGCGACAAATATGGCATGTACAAGGCCACTGGACGACATGCCGGCCCAGGCCCGGCGCTGATGGGCGCCGACACCCTGATCGGCGACAGCGTCGTCAACGCCGCCGACCAGGACCTGGGCGACATCAAGGAAATCATGCTCGACATGCAGACCGGCCAGGTCGCCTACGCCGTGCTGTCCTTCGGCGGCTTCCTGGGCATGGGCGACAAGCTGTTCGCCGTGCCCTGGCAGGCCCTGCACCTGGACACCGTCAACAAGCGCTTCGTGCTCGATATCGAGAAGGAAGGCCTGCGGAACGCCCCCGGCTTCGACAAGGATGCCTGGCCCGACATGGCCGACGCGCAATGGGCCCAGCACATCCACAGCTTCTACGGCACCGACCCGATGCGTTCCGGCGCGCCCAGCATGGGACCGAACGTGGCGATGCGCGGCATGGTCGGCGGCGGCGCTGGCGCCAGCACGGGCGCGGGTGCCGGCATGGGCTCGATGGGCGCCGGGCACGCTGGCTCGTCCGATATGGGCACGGGCGCGGGCAGTGCCATGCCCGGTGGCGGCGCCGGCGGGAGCCTCGATCCACGGCCCGGTACGGCCGGCAGCGACACGGACCTGAGCAAGATCCGCGGCAGCAACCTGGGCTGACGCTGGACCACGCACCATCGGCCCGCCAACGGCCGGTGGTGCGGCCGGCGACACATGTCGTTACAACTTGTAACCTCAACAGTGCATCGTTTTGCCATGCAATCTGGCAGACTGGCGGGATGCAATATTTACTAATCAGCCATTTCCCATTACCCCGGCATGCAACACGGACGTCATCCTGGTCTGGTAATTCTTAATAAAAGCTTTACCGAACTTTACAGCACCGACTGTTTTACCCCGGCCATTCGCCCTCTACAATTTTGCTATGAAGATCTCGAGTGAACAGACGCTGAAACTGGACAGCTGGGGTGGCCACGCACAGCCGGGCGCATTCGACACGGACTGGCTGGCCGACTCGGCCGCCCGCACGGCATTGGTCGACCGCGCGCTGCTCGCGCGTGCCGACAGGATCCTGTTCATCGCCCACCTGGCGCTGGGCGATTTCACTTACCTGCAAAGCTGCTTCACCGCCTTCGCGCGCGCCTTCCCGCACCTGAAGATCGACCTGTGGGTCGACGAGCGCCGCCGCACGCGCCGGGCCGCGGACTGGCCGCACCTGAAGAAATACGCGCTGTACGACTGGCTGGCCGAGTGCCCCTGCTTCGACAAGGTCTACGACGAAACCTACAGCCCCGCGCTGTACAAGGCCTCGCTGCAGGAAGCAAAGCAGCAGGATTACCCGATCGTCGTGTCGCTCGCCGTGCTGGACCGGCACAAGTACGCGGGCCTGGCCCGCAAGATCAGCCCGCACGGCTTCGTCGTGGGCCAGAAGAAGCGCGTGCGGTCCTACGACCTGCCGAAGCACCTCGCCTACCGCAAGCTGGACGCCTTCATTTCCGCGTACAGCACGGCATCGCATCCGGACCAGCACATCAGTGACATCTACGCCGACTGGTTCACGCAGCTGTTCGGCATCACGATCCCGCCGGCCGCACGCTATCCCGTGCTGTCCATCCCCGACCGCTGGATGGACTACGCGCGCGGCCAGTTCGCCGCCTGGGGATTCGGCGGCACCGGCGTGACGGCGCCCAAGGTCGTGTTCCTGAATGCGTACTCGAAATCGGTCGAGCGCTCGTGGCCGCTGGAGCGGGTCATCGAACTGATCCGCACGATGCAGCGCGACGCCGCGTGGCACGACGCCGGCTTCATCGTCAACGTCGTCCCGGAAGACCTGGCGCGCGCCCGTGCCCTGTTCGCCCGCCACGACCTCGCGCGCACCCATCTGTTCAGTGCCGAAGACAATTTCTTCCAGCTGCCGGCCATCCTCAGCCTGTGCAAGCTGATCGTCTCCGTCGAGACGGCCGTCATGCATCTGGCGAATGCGGTGCACGTCCCCGTGATCGCGCTGATGCGTCAAAAGAATCCGGAATGGGCCCCCATCGACAAGCACAACAGCACCGTGATTACGGTCGCGCGGCGTGACGACTGGGTCGACAAGATCGGCGTGGACGAAGTGATGGCCGCGCTGGCCTGGCAGACGCTGTAAGCCGCTTCAGGAGATGATGGGCGCGGCCAGCGCTTCCGCCGTGCCCTTGGCCGCGATGCGCTGCAGCGTCCGCTCCAGCATGGCCGTGTCCGGATCGATGCGGACGCTCGTCACCTCGCCCCAGCGGACCTCGACCAGGTTGACACCCTCGGCGGACGTCTGCATGCGTCCCCCGTTCAGCCTGTCTGTTCGTCCCGGCCGAACGATTCCCAGGCCGGCAACGCGAATTCCCTGCGTTCGCGCGTATAAAACCACGCCATCATCAAGCCGAACGCCGCGCCTGCGCCGCAAGACCTGAGCGCCACGCCCAGGAAGTCCAGTCCCTGCTGCGACCACACCAGCAGCCACATGAACATGCCCCATGCGCACGTGAACCACGTACCATAGACTCCGGCGATGTGGGCGAAGCCGAGGAAGTGCGGCGGGCGGACGCGGACGCCGAGTTTCCACAGCAGCCGGAACAGCGGCGGCGCGGCGTGACGACGCGCCAGGCCGCGCGCGGACAGCATGGCGAGGGAACGGTCCAGTTGGGCTCGAAAATGCATAGTGCGCCACCTTATCAAATGTGTCGCCGAAAAAATGCGTGCATTGTCACCAAGACACCATTTGCATGCGCGGCGCGATGCGCGTAAGATAGTTAGGTAGCCTACCTATATTACTCATGCCCAACTACGACCAACCCGTCGAACGCCTGTCCGAAGACCTGCGCACGGCCCTCAAGGGCCTCGTGCGCCAGATGCGGCGCGACACCGAGCGCCAGGAACAAGGCATGTCGCTGATGCAGGCGATGCTCCTGCACATGATCCATGAACACCCCGGCATCGGCGTGGCCGAGCTCGCGCGCATGCAGCAGGTGCGCAGCCCGACGATGAGCGGCCAGGTCAAGGCCCTGGAAACGGCCGGCCTCGTCGAGCGCGCCGCCCAGGAACACGACCGGCGCAGGAGCGGCCTGCACGTCAGCCCGGCCGGCCACAAAGCGCTGCACCAGTTGCGCGACCGCCGCCACGACTGGCTGTCGCAACGCATCGCCCGCCTGTCGCCCGACCAGATGACCGCGCTCGCCGGCGCCATCGACGCCCTCAACTTCCTCGCCGACCATGAAGATTGAATCCCCCACGTTCGCCGACGCCCACGAAATCCGTTCCGTCTACCTGGCCCTGATGGCCGTGCTGGGCCTCGGGGCGCTCGACCAGAGCATCGTCGCCACCGCCCTGCCCCGCATCGTGGGCGACCTGGGCGGCATGAACCATTTGTCGTGGGTCGTGACGGCGTACGTGCTCGCCTCCACCGCCACGATGCCGCTGTACGGCAAGCTGGCCGACCAGTACGGCCGGCGTCCGATGATCTTCACGGCGCTCGCGACCTTCCTGCTGGGCTCCATGCTGTGCGGCTTCGCGCAGAGCATGACGCAGCTGATCGCGTTCCGCGCCATCCAGGGCATGGGTTCCGGCGGCTTCATGCCGCTGGCGCAGATCATCATCGGCGACCTCGTGCCGCCGAAGGAACGGGCGCGGCGCCAGGGCTCGATCGCCATCGTGTTCGCGGTCACCAGCGTGCTCGGTCCCGTGCTGGGCGGGATGATGACGGACCTGCTGTCGTGGCACTGGATCTTCTTCATCAACCTGCCCGTCGGCGCGGTCGCCTTCCACGCCATCGCGCGCTCGCTGCGCAAGCCCGTGCAGACGCACGCGCACCGCATCGACTACCTCGGCTCCGTGCTGCTCACGGTGACCATCACGGCGCTGCTGCTGATCCTCGCGCTGGGCGGCACGGAATGGGCGTGGGATTCGGTGCAGGTGCAGGTGTGCGCGGCATTGACCGTCGTGCCGGGCGGCTGGCTGATGGTGCACCTGCGCCGCGCGGCCGAACCCGTGCTGCCGCCGGACCTGTTCCACAGCCGCGTCTTCAACATCGCCAGCATCGTGATGGCGCTGACGTTCATGGGCCTGATGGGCGCGAGCGTGTTCTTCCCGCTGTTCTTCCAGCTCGTGATGGGCAGCAGCCCCGCGCATTCGGGCATGATGACGGTGGCGATGATGGTCGGGATGATCGCGTCGTCCACGCTGAACGGCCGCGTGCTGTCGCGCTCGGGCAAGTACAAGGCCGTGCAGGTGGCGGGATTGTCGGCGGCGGTGCTGGCGTTCGCGGTCCTCGCGTGGGGCATGGACACGGCGCGCGGCTACTGGATCATCGAGCCCGCGATCTTCATGCTGGGCGCGGGCCCGGGCCTCGTGATGCCCAACATGACGATCGCCGTGCAGAACGCGCTGCCCGTCCCGCGGCGCGGCGTGGGCACGGCGATGCTGACGTTCTTCCGCTCGCTCGGCGGGCTGCTCGGCGTGACGGGTTCCGGCGCCATCCTCGCGCACCAGGTGCACGCGCACGGCATCGCGGACGTCGCACGCGCGAGCGCGCATGGCGCGGCAGCTGCGCTGCCCGCCGCGCAGGCGCTGACGGTGGACGTGTACCGCCACGCCATCGCCAACATTTTCGGCGCCGGTGCGCTGATCGTGCTGGCGGGGCTCATCGCGCTGCTGTTCCTGCCGGAGCTGCCGCTGACGGGACATCCCGCGCAGGCCGAGCGATGAGCCGCCACATGCCGGCGAGCCGCGCGTCGTGCTATCGTGTCCGCTCCATTTCCAGACCACGAAGGGAGACGAGATGATCAACAAGAACACGATTTGCCTGTGGTACGACAACGATGCCCTCGATGCGGCGACGTTCTATGCGCAGACATTCCCCGACAGTGCCGTCGGCGCCGTCCACCGCGCGCCCGGCGATTATCCGGCCGGCCAGGAAGGCAGTGTCCTGACGGTGGAGTTCACCGTGATGGGCATCCCGTGCCTCGGCCTGAACGGCGGTCCCGGTCCCAGGCACACCGACGCGTTCTCGTTCCAGGTCTCGACCGAGGACCAGGAAGAGACGGACCGCCTGTGGAATGCGATCGTCGGCAACGGCGGCGAGGAGAACGCGTGCGGCTGGTGCCGCGACCGGTGGGGCGTGTCGTGGCAGATCACGCCGCGCGTGCTGATGGAAGCGTTTACGGGCACGGACCGCGCCGCGGCCAAGCGCGCGTTCAACGCGATGATGGAGATGAAAAAGATCGACGTCGCCGCGATCGAGGCGGCGCGGCGCGGCTAACCGGTCACGCGCGCACCATGGCGTGCAGGGTGCCGCCGCCCGTGTCGCGCCTGGGCGGCGGCGCCCGTTCCACCACCTGGCGCGGGCCGTGCACGCCCTCCAGCGCCAGCAGCACGGCGACGTCCGCGCCGTCGCGGTCGAGCGCCGCCATCACGGTGTCCGCCGGCGCGTACAGCCGCGTGACGATACGGGCCTGGTTGCGGCCCTGCGCCTTGCCCTGATACAGCGCCCAGTCGGCCAGGCGCACGGCGCACGGCCAGTCGAACGCGGCGCCGGCGCCCGGCAGCGCGACGATCCCCGCGGTGAGCGTCACCGGGATCGTGCACGTGCCCGCGTCGACGGGCCTGGCGCCGATCGCATCCAGGATCCGCTCCGCCATGCCGGCGACGCTGGCCGGATCCATGGCGGGCGCGTGGATCATGAATTCCTCGCCGCCCCAGCGCACCACCATGTCGGTGTCGCGCACGGCCGCGGCGAGGCGGCGCGCGACGTCGACGAGGACCGCGTCGCCCGCGCCATGGCCCCAGCGGTCGTTGATGCTTTTAAAATGGTCGATGTCCATCAGGACGAAGCAGTCGACGGCGCCGGGCACCGGGTGCCGGCGGTCGTCCTTGCGGACGCTCATCCGGTTCGTCAGCGAGCGGCGATTGTGCAGGCCCGTCAGCGCGTCGTGCGTCGAACCGAATTCGAGCTGCACGTTCAATTCCTTCAGCCGCGCGTTGCTGCGCGCCGTGCGCCGGTACAGGACCGTCACGACGGCGCCCGCCAGCACCGTCAGCACGGCGCCGAACGTCGTCGCGAGCTGCACCGTGCGGCGGTTGTTCAGCTCCGCATCCTTCAGCCGGTTCTCGCGCTGCAGCAGCGTGATCTGCTGGCTGCGGCGGTGGGCGTCGAATTCTTCCTGCAGCGTCGCGATCGCGCGGTCGCGCGCGGCGCGGGCGCTCTGCTGTTGCAGCGACTGCTGCTCACGCACGATCGCCAGCGCCTGCTGGTACTGGCCCGCGCGCTCCAGCATGCGGCCCTTCTCGTCCAGCATCGCCTCGAGGTCGCCGATGAGCTTGTCCTTGCGCAGGTGCGCGATGACGCCGTCGACCCAGGGCAGGCCCTCGGCTATGCGGCCCTGGCCCATCAGCGCGAACCCGAGATTGGCGCGCGCCATCTGGATGACGTTCTGGTCGCTGCCCTTTTCCGACACGACCAGCGCCTTGCGCGACTCCGCTTCCGCGCGCACGTAGTCGTGGTGCTGCAGATAATAGTCCGCGATATTGCCGCGGGCCGCCGCTTCCATACCCTGCAATCCCGCGCGCACCGCCGTCGCCAGCGCGTTCTCGAACGCGGCGATGCCTTCGCCGTCGCGGCCGATCCTGACCAGCGCGATGGCGCGGGTGAACTGCAGCGACGCGAGCGACCGCAGCGACATCTTCTTTTCCGCCAGCCCCAGGTCGGCATTCTCGATCGCCTTGGCGGGATTGTCGGCATTGGCGTACACCTGGGCGATCCGGGCGTACATCACGGCGCGCCTGCCGCTTTCGCCGGGCTTGCCCTGCAACAGCCGCAGCCCGCGCAGGTAGGCCGCCAGCGCCTCGTCCAGCCGGGCGCGCAGGTTCAGGATATCGCCCTGCGTGCGCTCGGCCGACACCTTGAACGTCAGCGCCGTGTCCTTCGGCGCCTGGGCCACGATCCTGTCGAGCAGCGCCTGGGCATCGTCCAGCCGATGGGCCTCGAGCAGCTCGCGCACCTGGCCCAGCATGGCCAGCGCCACGCCCGCCGTATCGCCCCTGGCCTGCGCCAGTTGCAGCGATTCGCGTTCCAGCGTATAGGCCGAGTCCTGCTGGCCCAGGTCTTCCCTGAGCCGCACTTCCGTGCGCAACAGCATCTGCCTGGCGTCGTAGGGCGCATCCGGCCCCAGGTCGCGGCGCGCGGCCTGTACCCGGTCGAGCGCCGCGCGCGGGGAATCCTGCGCGAGGTCCCAGATCGCGTTCACTTCCGCCCTGGGATCGACGGCCGGGGTACCGGCGTGCGCAACCGGCCCGAACGCCGTGGCGGTCACGAGCAGGAAGGAGACGAGGCGGTGAGGAAATGGCATGACGATGCGCCGGCTGGAAGTCAATACTTCTGTTGAGGCCATTATGGACTCAACTTTGACTTTCCTCAACGAAACAATACGAGCGATGTGCGAGCACAACATTGTGAATATGTTCGCGTATAACATTAATGTTACGTAACAGTCGAACACCTGCCGCGACCCATATCCATTCCGATATCGGTTCTCACCAAAAAGTTATTGGCTTCCGAACAATTCCTCCACTACATTGGACCTCGTCCGGCTCAATGTGCGCGTTCCTTCCTTCCCGCACCCGTGATCGACCCACGGTTGCGGCAGCGATCGAACGCCGCCGATGAGCCGGGCACCTCTTGTTATCGCAATCATTTCTCACTCATCTATCATGTACGGAGCCTATCCGATGGCATGACCTTTTAAGGTACCCCCTATGCAAAAAGATAAGACCAAACGAATTGGTCAAGCAGGAGACTTATCGAGAGGCATCAAGCGCACCGCCCTGTGCGGCGCCCTGATCCTCGCCGCGGCGATGCCGGCCGCGGCACAGACCACCACCACATCCCCTGAAGCACGCACGGATGCGGACGCCCGCGCCCGCGCCCTGGTCGCGCAGATGACACTGGACGAGAAGATCGACCAGCTGCTCAACGTCGCACCCGCCGTGCCCCGCCTCGGCATTCCCGCCTATAACTGGTGGACCGAATCGCTGCACGGCGCGCTGGGACCGCTGCCCACGACGAACTTCCCCGAACCCATCGGCCTCGCCGCGACGTTCGACGCGCCGCTCGTGCACAAGGTCGCGTCCGCGATCAGCACGGAAGTGCGCGCGCTGCACACGCTGGGCCGCCAGACGGGCCACCTGGGCAGGATCGGCACGGGGCTCGACACCTGGTCGCCGAACATCAACATCTTCCGCGACCCCCGCTGGGGCCGTGGCCAGGAGACGTATGGCGAAGACCCGTACCTGACGGCGCAACTGGGCGTCGCGTTCATCCAGGGCATCCAGGGACCGAACCCGGACCTGCCGGACGTCGTCGCGACGCCGAAGCACTTCGCCGTGCACAGCGGGCCGGAATCGACGCGCCACGTGGCCGACGTGTTCGTATCGCGCCACGACCTCGAGGACACGTATTTGCCCGCCTTCCGCGCCGCCATCGTCGATGCGAAGGCCGGGTCGATCATGTGCGCCTACAACCGCATCAACGGCCAGCCGGCCTGCGGCAGCGACCTGCTGCTGAAGGAGCACCTGCGCGGCGCGTGGGGCTTCAAGGGCTATGTCGTGTCCGACTGCGATGCCGTCACGGACATCGACGAGCACCACAAGTACGCGCCCGATCCCGCCGCGGCGGCCGCCGTCGCGCTGAAGGCCGGCACGGACAACGAGTGCAACACGAAGACCCTGGGCGACGCGAAGGGCCTCGGCGAACGCTACCGCGAAGCGTGGAAGCGCGGCCTGATCTCCATGGGCGACATCGACACGGCGCTCGTCCGCCTGTTCTCCGCGCGCTACCGCAACGGCGACCTCGCGGGCCTCGCGCAGCGCAAGCCGAACCAGACGCCGGCCTCCGCGATCGACACGCCCGCGCACCGCGACCTCGCGCTGCAGGCCGCGAACAAGAGCCTCGTGCTGCTGAAGAACGACGGCACGCTGCCTTTGAAGCCGGGCGTAAAAGTCGCCGTGATCGGCCCGCTGGCCGACGCCACGCGCGTCCTGCGCGGGAATTATTCGTCGACGCAGTCCGCGCCGCCTGTCTCCGTCGTCGCCGGCCTGCGCCGCGTGCTGCCGCAGGCGCGCGTGACGCTCGTGCCGGCCGCCGCCTCCATCACGGACGGCGACCCGGTCCCGGCCAGCGCGCTGCTCACGCCGGACGGCAAGCCTGGCCTGCGCGCCGAGTACATCAACGGCACGGATACGAAGCCGGTGCTCGTCCGCACGGAAAAGGGCCTGGAATCGCACGCGCTCCAGTTCAAGGACGTGGCGGACAAGCACAAGGTCGTGTGGACCGGCGCGCTCGTCGCACCCGAGACGGGCACGTACCGCCTCGGCGTGACGGGCGTGAAGGGCGAACTGACGGTCGGCGGCAAGCCCGCCGTGCAGGCGTCGACCTATTCGCAATGGGGCGAACCGCTGAAGCTCACCGACGTGCGCCTCGAGAAAGGCCAGCGCTATCCGCTGCGCTTCCAGGCCGAGACGGGATCCACGGGCGTGCCCGGCCTGTTCTGGAAACGCATCTCGACGGCGCCCGAGCAGGACCTGAAGGCCGGCACCGCGGATGCGGACGTGATCGTCGCCGTCGTCGGCCTGACGTCGGACCTGGAAGGCGAAGAGATGGCCATCAAGGTCGAGGGCTTCGCCGGCGGCGACAAGACGTCGCTGGACCTGCCGGCCGAGCAGCGCGCCCTCTTGGCCCGGGCGAAAGCGCTGGGCAAGCCGCTCGTCGTCGTCGTGATGAACGGCAGCGCCATCGACCTGTCGTGGGCGAAGGACAATGCGGCCGCGATCCTGGAAGCGTGGTATCCGGGCCAGTCCGGCGGCGCCGCCATCGCCGACGTGCTGACGGGCCGCACCGATCCGGGCGGACGCCTGCCCCTCACCTTCTACCGCAGCATCAACGACCTGCCGCCGTTCGACGATTACTCGATGCAGGGCCGCACCTACCGCTACTACGCGGGCACGCCCGTGTATCCGTTCGGCGCCGGTCTCTCGTACACGACGTTCGGCTATGCGCCGCTGCGCATCGAACCGGTCGCTGGAGCGCCCGAGAACGGCATCGTCGTCACGACGGAAGTCGCCAACACGGGCAAGCGCGACGGCGACGAAGTGGCGCAGTTGTACCTGACGCCGCCCGCGTTCGAGGGCGCGCCGCGTGTCGCGCTGCGTGGCTTCCAGCGCGTGCCGCTGAAGGCCGGCGAGCGGCGCAAGATCAGCTTCACGCTGTCGCCGCGCGACCTCAGTTTCGTCACGAGAGACGGCGTCCGCCAGCTCACGCCCGGCCAGTACAAGCTGAGCGTGGGTTCCGGCCAGCCGGGCACCGGCGTGGCGCAGCAGGACGGCACGCTGACCTTGAAACAGACCGTCGTGCTGGCGCAATAACCATAACAAAGGAGACTACATGATGAAGACCAGACTGTTGATTGCCACCGTCATCGCCTATGCGCTCGCGGCACCCGTCCACGCGCAGAACGACAAGATGACGCCCATCGCGGCGCCCGCGCAACCGAACGCCATCGTGCTGAACACGGGTCCGCTGCCGGGTGCGAAAGCGCAGGAGAGCTGGCACAGCCAGTACGGCAGCGTCTTCGCACGCAACGTCACGGTCGCGACCCTGACGCCGTTCCTGCCCGACCCCGCGAAGGCGACCGGCGCCGCCGTGATCGTCGCGCCGGGCGGCGGCTTCCGTACGCTGTCGATGAACAACGAGGGCTGGGACGTGGCGAAGGCGCTGGCCGACAAGGGCGTCGCCGCGTTCGTGCTGAAGTACCGCCTGAACCAGACCCCGCAGGACATGGATGCGTTCGCGGACGAGATGGCGAAGATGTTTTCGGGCGCGTCCCGCCCGAACCGTCCGCCGACCGACAATCCGGCCGTGACGCTGGCGCCGCAGATCGCCGACGCGCGCGCCGCGTTCGCGCTCGTGCGCGCGCGGGCGGGCACGTGGCACGTGGACCCGGACCGCATCGGCATGCTGGGCTTTTCCGCCGGCGCGATGCTGACGATGGCGACGACGCTGTACGGCCAGGACGCGAAGCCCGCGTTCATCGGCGACATCTACGGCCCGCTCGCCGCCGTCAAGGTGCCGGCCGACGCCCCGCCGCTGTTCATCGGGCTGGCGGCGGACGATCCGCTGTTCGGCAACGGCGGCTTCGGCCTCGTCGACAGCTGGCGCGCGGCCAAGCGGCCCGTCGAATTCCACCTGTTCGAACAGGGTGGACACGGCTTCGGCATGTACCAGAAGACGACCACCAGCACCGGATGGTTCGATGCGTTCGCGCGGTGGCTGGGCATGCACGGCTACCTGAAGCCGAAGGTGTGACGGACTCGCGCCCTTGACTACGTCGCCCCCGCGGAGGCGGGGGTCCAATTTTGCCAGCGCTGCGGCACGTCTAAAAACTTGGGTCCCCGCCTGCGCGGGGACGACGTGATAAACACTGACTTACCGTGACTCCTGCGGCTCCGCTTACTGTACCGCCGTCAGCGCCACATCGAACACGAGCCCGGCATTCGCGGGAATCGCGCCATTCCCGCTTGCCCCGTAGCCCAGGCTGGATGGAACCAGCAAAGTGCGCTTGCCGCCCACCTTCATGCCCGTCACGCCCTGGTCGAAGCCGGCGATCGCCTGGTTCGCCCCGAGCGTGAACGAGTACGTGCCGGTGTCGAACTGCCTGCCCTTGTGGTCCGTCGCCGTGTCGCTGTACAGCCAGCCGGTATAGGTCACGGTGGCCGTCTTGCCGGTGGTCGCTTCGGTACCGGTGCCCAGCACGACGTCCGTCGCGCTGAACTGGGACGGATTGGCCACGACGACGGTGCTGGACGACGACCCGCCGCCACCGCCGCCGCAACCGGCAAGGCTCAGGACGGCGACAAGGATGGCGGTGCAGGCAAGGGCAGGCTTCAGGTTCATGGTGTCTCGCGTTATTAGAAGAACCTGCAACCATACCCCATGTACATGCCTGGATTGCCTTTACATTTGTTTTTCTTTGTTACAAATTCAAGGTTGATGTTCTGAGCAGGCGCATCAGCAACAGATTGCCCGTCAAGACGAAATAATTCGATGGGGCAACAACAGCGCGGCGTACACTGAATCGGTCGCGTCGGACCGACGACGCTGGATGACGAAAGATGCCCATGATCCGCCTCACGACATTGTTTGACGACGTCAAACTGCCCACGATCTCCGCAGTGGCCCATGCCCTGATCGAAACCCTCGACGACGACGACGCATCCGCCAGGAAGGTCGCGACGATCATCGCGCGCGACCCGGCCCTGACGGCCAAGCTGATGCGCCTGGCGAACAGCGCCCGCTTCGGTTCGCGCCGCAACGTCGGCTCGCTCGACGACGCGATCTCCCTCGCGGGCATGGCCCACATCCGCACGCTGGCGCTGGCCACGTGCTTCTCCGACGCCTTTCCCGCCCTGCCCGGCCTGGATTCCGACGAGTTCTGGAAAAGCAGCATGGCTTGCGCCGGCTACGCGAAATGGCTCGCGGGCGGCATCGGCCTGGACGGCAGCGAAGCCTGGCTGGCCGGCATGATGCTGCGCCTGGGCGAACTGCTGATCTACCAGGTGGACCCGACGGCCTTCGCCGAGATCGAGCAGTTGCCGCACCTGCCGGGCGGCCGCTGGGAACGCGAGCAGCGCCTGCTGGGCCTGTCGGAAGGCGAGATTACGGCGGAACTGGGCCGGCGCTGGAACTTCCCCGACAAGATCGTGCGCGCGCTGGAGAACTCGTCCGACCCGATGGCGGGGCACCCGTTCTGCCAGCTGGGCGGCATCATCCACCTGGCCAGCCTGCTGGCCGACACGCCCAGCGACGACCCCGCGATCCTCGACACCCTGCCGGCCGAAGTGGTCGACACGCTGCGCCTGTCGCGCGAATGGATGACGGTGCGCTTCCCGTCGCATGCGTCGTTCTCGGCCGAACCCTGAACGATCGTGTAGCATGGTCGGATCTGCAAGGAGCGACCATGTCCTACCAGTCCACCCTCGAATTCAACACGTTCGGCCGCGGCAGCCGCGACATCACCGCGGCCGTCGCCGACGTCGTCACCCGCTCGGGCATCCGCTGCGGCCTCGCGCACGTGTTCGTGCAGCACACGAGCTGTTCACTCCTGATCACGGAAAACGCCGACCCGGACGTGCGCCACGACCTGGAGACCATCATCCGGCGCCTGGTGCCGGACGGTGATCCCGCGTACCACCACGATACGGAAGGACCGGACGACATGGCGGCGCATGCGCGCACGATGCTGACGTCCACGTTCGTGACGGTGCCCGTCGGCGACGGGCGGCTGATGCTCGGGACGTGGCAGGGGATGTATTTGTGGGAGCATCGGGTGGCGGAGCATCGGCGCAAGGTCGTCGTGACGGTGCTGGGGGACTGAGTCACGGCATGCCGGTGAGATTCCGAGGAATTGTTGCGAGTGAAAACGCGTATCCTGCAAGCTCGTCAACGACACCCCCATCGACCATGCGATTCCGTTCAGCTGCCTTCGGCGCCCTCGCGCTCTGCACGTCTCTGGTAGCCCACGCAAGCGCGTACGACGACGCGAGCCGCGCCGCGGCGGCCGCCAGGTTCGTCGCCGCACTCCAGCACCAGCGCTTCCAGGAGGCTGCCGCCCTGTTCGCGCCGGAAGCAACGCGGGATACCGCGGCGACCGCGCACACGCTGAAGCGGATCGATGACACCGTCGGCGGATTTTCGACGATGCAGCCGGCGCCCCGGCCGCTGGAAGGAAAAATCATCCGCCTGCAGGTGCCGCCGCGTAAAAACGTCCTGTTCGGCTTCCAGAAGTCCGTCCAGTTCCGCTACGCCTCCACCGCCGGCGACGGCAAGCCCGTGTATTACGAAGTCCACGTCACGCCGGACGACAAGCCGCCGCAGGTCTTGTCGTTCGCGCTGCAATTCCCGGCGGCGGATGCGCAGTCGGCGCAACGCGCGAACCGGCTTGCCGCTGCCATCGACCGCTGACGTCCGCGCCGTCCGGATTCCCCACTGATGCCTTGCGCAGGGTTGGAAATGCCACCGCATAAAAACAAACGTGAATGGAAATGAAATGCACTGGAACGACTGGCCGATGGTATGCCTGGCACTGTCGGCGCTTCTAGCCCTTCTGTCGCGACGCTGGATCGACGCCGCCTCGTCCGCATGTTTCGCCATCTTCCTGCTGTTCGACAAGGTCTTGCCGACCGCGATCCCGTGGCAATTGAAATACGCGTTCCTGCTGGTCGGCGTGCTACTGGTCGCCTCCCAGGTTACTGGAACGTACCGTCGGTACAAGCAGAGCCTGGACGCAAGGCACTGATTGCACCGGAAAGCGAATTCCTCAGTCCTCGAACCGCAGCGGGTCGAACGTGCCTGCCAGACCGTGGATGCCCTTGTACAGATTGGCCATGGCGCGCACGTCGCTGCTCGACCTGTCGAGCAAATGGGCCAGCGCCGGCGACAACGGCTGGGGCAGCCGGTCCAGCTCGCGCCATTGATACCCCAGGCATCCATCGCCCATGCGCGGTTCGAACTCCTGCGGTACGACAGCCACGTAGTTGTGCTGCACGAAGAAGCGCGCATCGGAAAACGGCGTCAGGCGGCTCAACGCGAGATCGCCTTCATACGCGCAGCGCTCGGCGATCGTGTTGATCGCGACCTGCAACGGCGACTGCCCGGCCGGGACGTCCGCCGTCCAGGTACCCCACTCGGGGCCCGCACCATCCGCAGGGATACATTGCTTGACGAGCACGCGTCCCGTGTCCTCGGCAAGCACGATCGCGCAAGCGGCAACGCCCTGCCAGCTTCCACGGGCCGGTACGACCCAGCTCGGCCGCCTGACGAGGTCGGAACCGGCCGTCGACGTACTTTGGAAATTCGCCATTTTTACCTCGCTTGCAGTGCGTGATTCACTGCGTATGCTTAACATTTATTCAACGTAGGATCATTCCTACATAATGTTAATCATCCACGAGATTCGTTTAACGGTCGAGCGATTTCTACCAAGAGTACAATTTCCCGACAGATCATTTCGTAACGGTTGCGACGTTGCAACAGAAATGAGTCATCGTCAATACAATGATGACTTGGTGCGGAAGATGATGAGGGAAGCCGGTCGCACCGGCCCTGTCAGTCCGGGTATCATGCAGGGATGAACCAGATTCCTTTCCAGCCGTTCGTCATTGGCGTCGCCGGCGGCAGCGGCAGCGGCAAGTCGACGGTGACCCAGCAGGTGCTGGCGTCGTTCGGCACCGAGATGGTCTCGGTCGTGATGCAGGACGATTACTACCGCGATCAGTCCGACCTCACCCCGGAAGTCCGCCGCAAGCAGAATTATGATCACCCGCACGCGTTCGACTGGCCGCTGCTGGTCCAGCACGTGCAGGCGCTGCGCAACGGCGAATCGATCGAAATGCCCGAGTACGACTTCACGATCGACAACCGCTCCACGAAAACCATCTCCGTGAAACCGGCCCCGGTCATCGTGATCGAGGGCCTGTTCGCCTTGTACGACGCGGACCTGCGCGACATGATGTCCCTGAAGATCTTCGTCGACACCGCGGCCGACGTCCGCTTCATCCGCCGCATGCAGCGCGATATCGCCGAACGCGGCCGCACGATGGACAGCATCGTCAACCAGTACCTGGAAACGGTCCGCCCGATGCACAAGCAGTTCATCGAGCCGACCAAGCGCTACGCCGACGTCATCCTCCCCCACGGCGCGAACGACCCCGCGGTCGACGTCATCACCACCAAGGTGGCGAGCGTCATCGGCAAGTTGAAACGTTCCTGATCCCTGGCGCCGCAGTGGCAGCCGGCTTCCTGAAGGCCAGCAGGTTACCGCCGAGGACCAGCGCGACGCCGCCGAAGGCCGGCAACGTCCAGTGATAGCCCTCGAGCACGGTCGACACGCTCAACGCGACGACGGGAAACAGCACCGTCGAGTAGGCCGCGCGGTCCGGCCCGATGCGGCCGACCAGCACCAGGTACGCCGTGAATGCGATGACGGAACCGGGGACGGCGAGGTAGAACAGCGCGCCGAGGTAGCGCGGGCTGGCATCCAGCGTGAACGGCATGCCCAGCAACCATGCGCCGCCGCCGACGATGGTCGAGCCGATCAGCATGGCCCAGGTATTGGTCAGCAGCGGCGTCAGGCCGAGCGCCTGCATCCGGCTCGACAGCAGGTTCCCCGTCGAAAAGCACACGGTGCCCAGCAGCGACAGGCCCAGGCCCAGCAACATGCCGTGGTCGTTCCAGTGCCCCTGCATCTGCGGCAGGAACAGCAGCGCGATGCCGCACAAGCCGAGCAAGGAACCGACCAGCACCTGGCGCCGGATCGGACGCCCCATGAACAGGCGCAGGTTGACCGCGTTCCAGATCGGCGCCGTCGAAAAGACCACGGCCACGAGGCCGCTGGGCACCCACTGGCTGGCGTAATAAAAGCACAGGAAATTGCAGCAGAACAGGGCGATACCCTGCGCGAGCAGATAACGCCACGCCTGGCGCGGCGGCCACGCTTGCCGGCGCGTGGCGAGCAGGAACAGGAACAGCACGGCGGCGGCGATCCAGAAACGGTAGGCGATCGACACCGGGGCCGGGACGACGCCGAGCTGGAACTTGATCGCGATCCAGGTGGTGCCCCAGATGACGACGGTGAGCAGGTAAAGGAAGATATTCATGCTGCCATGATGCGCGCGGCCACCGGCGCCGACTTGTCTGGTCTTGCGCTTTTCCGACGCCCTGTCGGTACGGGTTGCGGAAGAATGCTAGACTTTTTCGCATGCACTCCCGTCCCGCTCCCATCTCGCACGCCGTCTTCGACACCATGTGCGGCACCGACGCCACGCTCGAACGCTTCGTGTGGCTGGGCGACGGCATGGCCGCGGCGATCTGGCAGCGGGACACCCGTGAAGCGCTGACCGTGTACGACCGGCCCGGCCACCACACCCTCTCCTGCTACCTGGGCGGCGGCTACCGCACGGAACGCAGTGGCATGCACAGGCAGTACGGCGCGCCGCTGCGCCTGTGCACGCTGCCGGACGACCACGAATCGGAATGGGTGGTGCGCGACCATCTGCGCCTGCTGCACGTGTACTTCATGCCGGCGCATTTCACGCGCCGCGCCGTGGTGGAGCTGGACCGCGAACCGCGCGAGATCACGCTCGCCGACCGCACGTATTTCGAAAGCCCCGCCCTGCTGCGCCTGTGCCAGTCGCTGATCGCGACGCCGTGGGTAGACACCGACAATCTGCTGCGCGCCAACGAGATCACCCACGACACGCTGAGCGAACTGCTGCGCTCACAAGGCGTGCCGCGGCGCGAACTGCGGCTCAAGGGCGGCCTCGCGCCGCTGCTGCGCCGCAGGCTGGCCGACTACATCGACGCGAACCTGACGCAACCCATCACGCTCGGCACGCTCGCGCAGGTGGCCTGCCTGTCGGAGTTTCATCTGGCGCGCATGTTCCGCGTCTCGTTCGGCATGCCGCCGTCGGCCTGGATCGCCCAGCGCCGCCTCGAGCAGGCCCGCACGCTGTTGAAGACCACCGCCCTGCCCTTGCAGCAGGTCGCCGACCTGTGCGGCTATGCGGACCTGTCGCATTTCGGCCATCGCTTCCGGGCCGCGACGGGCACGTCGCCGCGGCGCTATCGGCAAGTCGTGGCACCTTGAGAACCCGCTTCCTCAAGGCCGGAAAGTCGCGTTCCAGCCGGCGAAAAACAGGCCGTACGCCCGCTCGCCGACGGCCGCCTTGATCGCCTCCAGCTCGCGCTTCGCTTCCCGGTGCCCCAGTTGCTCGGCAATGTGAAAATGGCGCGCAGCCAGCTTGTAATCCGGGTGCGGAGCGCCGGCATGCATCTGCCCCAGCAGGTAGGCCTCGGCACTGTCCATGTCGTTCAGCTTGACGCCTTCGTCACGGATCGGCAGGGGTTGCGGGCGGGGGACGACCGTTTTGCGCGGCGGCGGCGCGGGCGGCAAGTTCCGGAGATGACGTCTCGCGTCCGCCGACCCCGCGTCCGCGGCCTGACGAAACCAGTGCCGCGCCTTCGCGATATCCTGAGGAACGCCAAACGATTCGTCCCGGTACAACTCGCCCAGTTGCTCCATGGCGAGCAGCTTGACGTCCCTCTCGTGGGTATGCACGTGATCCAGGATCGTGTCGCACCGCCCCCTGGCGTCGGGACCGGGATAAGGGACCCGCGCCGTGCCCGCGCGTTCGAAGAATTGCAGCGCCAGCGGGATGTCCGGCACAACGCCTTCTCCCCGGCGGTACATTTTCCCCAGCGCGAACAGGGCGCTGATACATCCGTGGCCGGCCCCGTCGCGATAGCGCCGCTCGGCCGTCCTGCGGTTTTTCCGTGTGCCGTATCCGTTCGCATAACACAGCCCGGCGTAAAAGTGTCCGTAGGGGACACCCAGTTCGCCGGCTTTCCTGAACGCGGCCAGGATCGCGCCCGGATCCTTGAACTTCCGGTCATGCTTGAGCCGGATGAAGGCTTCGACCAGCGACGCGTGGGCGTGGTCCGCAGCGTCGAGCTCACGCAGCATTTTGATGGAAACCTTCTCGTCTTCGGCGACAAAGCGGTGAAAAGCGGATCGTGCCAATCGGTAGCCGGCGCTCATGGTCAGGTGTTCTCCTGATGGTGGGTTGAAATCGGGACAACCGTGACGTCGCATCCAAGGCTATGGAGGATCGTGGCCGCAGGGTGCATTGTTCGATGTGCGAAAACGTCATCGCCGATGCCGATCAGCGCATGGGAGAAAAGTCGAAGTCTTTCACGAAGGCGACGACGGCGTGCCCCTGCACCAGCAGGATGCTCTCCGTTTTCAGCTGCGCCGCCAGCGCGTCGATGAAACTCTCCTTGATCCGGTCGCGCTCGCAGAACGTGTAGAACCTGGGCCAGCGCATGGTCAGGACATCGAGCGCCTCGCGCCGCATGTGGTCCGAAACTTTGTCCGAAATTACCTTCACCGATAATGTCATCTCACCCTCTCTTAAAACGCTGTAAGCGAATCACAAGAGTGAGAATATCACATCGTAAGGATTCCCTAAGACATTTTTATGTTCACTTTACCATTCACAATGACACACCTATCGTCAGCGTAACCACATATCCGTTCACCGGATCCCCGCTCACGGACGCCATCTGCAGCGACGTGCCGTCGCTGAACACGTTGTCCGTCGCATAGCTCATCGAGGCCAGGTTGCGCGAGCTGGTGCTGTATGCCGTCGTCGCATAGGCTTCGTTCAGGGTCGCCATCGGGAACGTGAACTGCGAAGTCTTGACGCGATTGGCGGCGCTCGTCGCCTTCGCGAGACTCGGGTAGACCTCGAAGTGGATGTGCGGCATGCGGCCCGAGTAGCAGCCCGGGAAGATCGTCGTGAACGTCACGGTGCCCGTGCTGTCCGCCTCCTGCACGCCGCGCAGGTAGTTCTCGCTCGTCAGGCCGCTCGCGTACATCGAGTAATTGCCGTCGCGGTCGCAGTGCCACAGGTAGACCGCAGCGCCGGCCGCGCTGGCGCAGCTCGCGCCCACGTTCACGATCTGCAGTTTCAGGGTCGTCGGGATGCCGGCCGCCGTCTTGCTGCCGGGAGAAACGCTCGTGCGGATGTCGCTGCGCACGATGCCGGACAGCGCCAGCGCGTTCGCGATGCCGTTGCCGTTGCCGTTGGTGCCGTCGCCCGGGTACGGGCCGCCCGTCTCCTCCGGAATGACGGAACAGGTGCCGGTGGTGGTGGTGGTGCTGCCCGTCGACGTCGTCGATGACGCCACGATATCGCCGGACGAACCGCCGCCGCCACTGCAACTCGCGAGCGGCATGGCAGCGGCGGACGCGAACAGCCAGCGCAGCGACTGGCGCCGGCTGGTCTGGGTGGCGAGCATGCGCTCGAGGTCTTCGGCAAGGCTGTGGTGTGAATGATCCATGTGTCCCCCTGGGTTACGGAAGGCGCATTGTCGGATGGGGAAACGTTAAGCGCGGTCAACCACCGTAAAGCTGTGTAAAGACGCTGCATTTCGCGCCGCCCAGCCGCATTTCGCGCCGCGATCGCAACATGTCGTCGCATGGGCGCACGGGCACGCGGGGGCGCTGGCACAGTGGCGTCAACTTAACGCACTTGATGGAGCCAACCATGCTGATCCAGATCCTGACCCACACCCCGCTGTACGTCTGGGCGATCCTCGCCTTCCTCGTCTACCGCGGCATGGCCGCCATGCGCGACCGCGACGTGGAAGTCCGCAAGCTCGTCATGATCCCGGCCGTGATGCTGCTGCTGTCGCTGCAGGACATCGGCACGAAATTCGGTCTCGGTGGATGGGCGCTGGCCGCGTGGGCGGCGGCTGCCGCCGGCATGGCGCTGGCGGCGGGGCTGGCGGGTTCGGAGCGCATCGCGGCGAGCACGGTGCCGGGCCATGTGCGCGTGCGCGGCAGCCGCCTGCCGCTCGTCATGATGATGGCCGTGTTCTTCACGAAGTACGTGGCGTCGGTGACGCTGGCCGTCGCGCCGCAGCTGCGTCAGGACACCCTGTTCGCCTGCATCGTGTGCGGCCTGTTCGGCGTCTTCAACGGCTGGTTCATCGGCCGGCTGGTGGGCGACATGGCGTCGGTGCGCATGCTGCCCGCCGGCGCGGCAGCCGCCTGAGAATCAGTACCCGACGCCGCGCGCCATCATCGCCGCGAAGATCGGGATCAGGGCGAACACGTGGATCTCCAGCAGCATCGTCCGGCGCAGCGCAGTGACTTCGTCCAGCGCCGGCACGAACGCCGCATCCGCCTTCGCCCGTTTTTGCCAGGCGAGGATGCGCAACGTGGGCTTGATCGAGATGAGGCCCACGGCGGCGAAGGCCGCGATCTTGGCCCAGAACATCGGGTTGTGCATGTAGAACGCGGCGCCCTTCGCGCCATACGCCACGCGCAGGAAGCCGACGATCAGGATCGCCAGCGCCATCACGCCATACGCCGCGTCGAAGCGCCCCAGCAGGCGCACGGTCTGCGGCGACATCGCGGCGGGCCGCATCAGCGCCAGTTCGGCGGCCAGGGCGGACGCGATGCCGAATACGATCAGGTGGTGGACGATGGCGAGTACGAGGTCGGTCATGGCAAAGTCGTTGGCATTGATGAGATGTCAACTGTAGCAAACTTCGGGGTCAGAGCCCGATTTTGGGCAATTTCCAAAAATCGGGCTCTGACCCCGGTGTTGACTAGCGCAGCATCGACTCCCACACTTTCTGCAGGCGCTTGGAAGACACCGGCATCGGCGTACGCAGCTCCTGCGCGAACAGCGACACGCGCAGTTCTTCCAGCATCCAGCGGAACTCGATCATGCGCGGGTCGAGGTTCTTCAGCGGCTGGTTCTTCACCGTGCGCTGGAACTGCGTCGCCGCCGTCTGCCACTCCGCCATCAGCTGCGCGTCGCGCGCCGGATTGCCGCGCAGTTTTTCCAGGCGCACGTTCATCGCCTTCAGGTAGCGCGGGAAGTGCGCCAGCTGGCTGTACTCCGTCTCCGCGATGAAGCGCTTGTGCACGAGGCCCTGCAACTGCGCCTGCATGTCGCTCGCAACGGCCGGCGGCAGGCCTTGCAGGCGCTTCGGCAGGCCGTGGAACTCCGCGAGGATCTGGCCGGCGAGGCGCGCCGTCTCGTTGATCAGCAGGCCGATGCGGCCCTTGCCCTCGTCCTTGCGCTTGTTGAACGAGGCCGCGTCGATCGGCAGCGGATCCTGCAAACAGGCGATCTCGATGGCCTTGTTGACGATCTGCTCGCGCAGCTCTTCCGGCGTACCTACCGACATGAACTGCATGCCCATCTGCTGCAGGCCCGGCACGTTCTTTTCCGCGAATTTCAGCTGGTCCTTGAACTGCAGCGCGAACAGGCGGCGCAGGCCGATGCGGTGCGTGCGCGCCGCCACGTTCGGGTCGTCGAAGACTTCCAGGTCGCAGTACGTGCCCTTGTCCACGAGCGCGGGGAAGCCGATCAGCGTGATCTTCCCCTGCGTGATCTCCAGCAGTTCCGGCAGCTCGCCGAACGTCCAGCCGGTGATGTTCGTGTGGGCGGTCGGCGCAGCGGGTGCGGCCGGTGCGGGCTTGCCTTTCGCCGCTGCCGGCGCGGCTGGCGCGGCCAGCGGCTTGGCGCTTGACGGCCCGGCAGCCGGCGTCGTCTCCGCCATGCGCTGGAAACTCTGGCGCGCCTGGCCGCCCAACTCGGCCTGCAACGTCGCCAGGTTGCGGCCCATGTCCAGCTGGCGGCCGTGTTCGTCGACCACCTTGAAGTTCATGAAGAGGTGGGCCGGCAAGGTCTCCAGCTTGAAGTCCGTCGTCATCACGCGCACGCCCGTCTGCGCGTGGATGTCGGCAATGAGCGCGTCGATCAGGTCGCCGCGGCCGAAGCGCACGGGGTCCTCGTTGCGCTCGAAGAAGCGCGCGGCGTACTCCGGCAGCGGCACGCAGTGGCGGCGCAGCTTCTGCGGCAGGGACTTCAATAGCAGCTGCACTTTTTCCTTCAGCATGCCCGGCACGAGCCAGTCCGCGCGCTCACGCGGGATCTGGTTCAGCGCGAACAGCGGCACGGTCAGGGTCACGCCGTCGCGCGGGCTGCCCGGTTCGAAGTGGTACGACAGGCCCATCTCGATGCCGGTGACGTTCATCGTCTTCGGGAACAGCTCCGTCGTGACGCCCGCCGCTTCGTGGCGCATCAGTTCTTCGCGGTTCAGGTACAGGAGCTTGGGGTTGTCGCGCGACGCGTCCTTGTACCACTTCTCGAAACCCGCACCGTTCACCACGTCCGACGGGATCTCGCTATCGTAGAACGCATGGATCAGCTGGTCGTCCACGAGCACGTCCAGGCGGCGCGACTTGTGTTCGAGGTTCTCGATTTCCTTGATCAGCTTGTGGTTGTGCGCGAAGAAGGGCGAACGCGTCTCGTAATCGCCGCCGACCAGTGCGTCGCGGATGAAGATCTCGCGCGCGTCAAGCGGGTTGTGCTGCGCGTAGTTGATGCGGCGCTGGCTATAGACGACGATGCCGTACAGCGTCGCGCGCTCGCTCGCCGTGACCTGCGCCGTGCGCTTTTCCCAGCGCGGCTCACCCCACGATTTTTTCAGCAGGTGGCCGCCGATCTTCTCGACCCACTCCGGCTGGATCTGGGCGATGCAGCGCGCGTACAGGCGCGTCGTCTCGACCAGTTCCGCCGCCATGATCCATTTGCCGGCCTTCTTGCCGAGTGTGGAACCGGGCCAGATGTGGAACTTGATGCCGCGCGCGCCAAGATAGGCGCCGCCGGTTTGTCCACCCTCGTCTTCCATCTTGTAGCCGATATTGCCGAGCAAACCGGTCAGCAGCGCCATGTGCAGCTGCTCGTACGTGGCCGGGGTGTCGTTCAGGCGCCAGCCCTGCTCCTTCACGATCGTGAGCAGTTGCGAGTGCACGTCGCGCCACTCGCGCAGGCGCACCTGCGACAGGAAGTTCTCGCGGCAGTTGTCCTGCAGCTGGCGGTTGGTCTTCTTGTGCTCGATGGCCTGCTCGAACCAGCGCCAGATCTTCAGGAAGCTCAAAAATTCGCTCTTTTCGTCGGCGAACTTCTTGTGCTTCTCATCGGCCTGCTGCTGGTATTCCATCGGCCGGTCGCGCGGGTCCTGCACGGACAGCGCGGATGCGATGATCAGCATCTCGGTCAGGCACACGTTGTCGACGGCGGCCAGGATCATGCGGCCCACGCGGGGGTCGAGCGGCAGCTTGGCCAGCTTGCGGCCCATCGCCGTGAGCTCGTTGGCGTCGTCGACGGCGCCCAGTTCCTGCAGCAGCTGGTAGCCGTCGGCGATGGCGCGGCCCTGCGGCGGTTCGACGAACGGGAAGGTCTCCACGTCCGTCAGGTGCAGGGACTTCATGCGCAGGATGACGGCCGCCAGCGACGAGCGCAGGATCTCCGGGTCCGTGAATTTCGGCCGCTGCAGGAAATCGTCTTCCTCATATAAACGGATGCAGACGCCGTCCGCGACGCGGCCGCAACGGCCCGCGCGCTGGTTGGCGGCGGCCTGCGAGATCGCCTCGACCTGCAGCTGCTCGACCTTGTTGCGATAGCTGTAGCGTTTTACGCGCGCCAGGCCGGCGTCGACGACGTAGCGGATGCCGGGCACCGTCAGCGACGTCTCGGCCACGTTCGTCGCGAGGACGATGCGGCGCGCGTTCGTCGTGCGGAACACGCGGTCCTGTTCTTCGACGGAGAGTCGCGCGAACAGCGGCAGGATTTCCACGTGCGGCGGATGGTGTTTTCGGAGCGCCTCGGCGCAGTCGCGGATCTCGCGCTCGCCCGGCAGGAACACGAGCACGTCGCCCTGGCCCAGGCGGCACAATTCGTCGACGCCGTCGACGACGGCATCCATCAGGTCGCGCTTGTCGCGCGCGGCCTGCGCTTTCGACATCGATTTACCGTCGGCGGCGGGTGCGAATTCCTGGTCGCGTTCGACCGGGCGGTAACGCACCTCGACCTTGTACAAACGGCCCGACACTTCGATGACGGGTGCCGGCTTTTCCGGCGTGCCGAAGTGGCGCGCGAAGCGGTCGGCGTCGATCGTCGCGGACGTGATGATCACCTTCAGGTCCGGCCGGCGCGGCAGGATCTCCTTCAGGTAGCCGAGCAGGAAGTCGATGTTCAGGCTGCGTTCGTGCGCCTCGTCGATGATGATCGTGTCGTAGGCCTTGAGCAGCGGGTCGGTCTGGGTTTCGGCCAGCAGGATACCGTCCGTCATCAGCTTGACCCAGGCGCCGGGCGACAGCGTGTCGTTGAAGCGGACCTTGTAGCCCACGTGCTCGCCCAACGGCGAACCGAGTTCGAACGCGATGCGCTTCGCGGTCGACGACGCGGCGATGCGGCGCGGCTGCGTGTGGCCGATCATGCCCTTTTCGCCGCGACCCAGCTCCAGGCAGATCTTCGGCAGCTGCGTCGTCTTGCCCGAGCCGGTTTCGCCGGACACGATCACCACCTGGTTCTCCATCAGCGCCTTCGCGATTTCGGCGCGGCGGCCCGAGACAGGGAGGTCTTCCGGGAAGGTGATCGGGGGGAGCGGATTGCGCACCGCGTCCTTGCGCGCCGGGCGCTCCTCGCGTGAACGTTGGGTGCCTTCGCGCGGCTTGGCCGGACGGCCCTGCGCAGGAGCGTCCGCACGCAAGGTGGAGCCTGGCGACGGACGCACCTGCGCCTGCGCGAGCGCGAGCGCGTTCGCGAGCGCGCCCTCGCGCGCAGGCGGGCGCGGACCGCGACGGGCGTCGCCGCGCGGCGGTTGCGAGGAACGGTCGGGGGATGCGGCGCGCGCCGGCTTGGGCGCAGGCTTGTTACTCTGTTCAGACATTGATTTTTACGAGGATTTGGTGCGCAAGTCGCGCAGCGAATTATAATGCGGCAAATGGAAAACCCTACCCAATTCGTCCAGTGGCTGCGCTCCGTCGCGCCGTATATTCACGCATTCGGCGGCAAGACCTTCGTCGTCGCTTTCCCCGGTGAACTGGTGTCGGCTGGCGCCCTGCCCGTGCTGGCGCAGGACCTGTCACTGCTGGTCGGACTCGGCATCCGCGTCGTGCTGGTGCACGGGTCGCGGCCGCAGGTCGCCGAACAGCTCGCGCTGCGTAACGTCGCGGGCCGCTTCCACAACGGCGTGCGCGTCACCGACAGCGCGGCGATGGAATGCGCCAAGGAAGCCGCCGGCGAACTGCGCCTGGACATCGAGGGCGCGTTCAGCCAGGGCTTGCCCAACACGCCGATGTCGAATGCGCACATCAGCATCGTTTCCGGCAACTTCGTCACCGCGCGCCCGCTCGGCGTGATCGACGGCGTCGACCACGAGCTGACGGGCGTGACGCGCAAGGTCGCCGCCGCCAAGATCCAGCCCATCCTGGAGACCGAGGACAACATCGTCCTGCTGTCGCCGCTGGGCTTCTCGCCAACCGGCGAGGTGTTCAACCTGACGATGGAAGACGTGGCGGTATCCGCCGCCATCGCCCTGCATGCCGAAAAGCTCATCTTCATCACGGAGACGCCGCTGATGAAGGACGCCGGCGGCGGCGACATCCGCGAACTGTCGTCGCACCAGGCCGAAGCCGTGCTGCAGGCGGGCTTCCTGCCGAACGACGCGTCGTTCTACCTGCAGCACGCGATCAAGGCGTGCAACAGCGGCGTCGACCGCGCCCACATCGTCCCGTTCTCGACGGACGGCTCCGCGCTGCTGGAACTGTTCACCCACGACGGCGTGGGCACGATGATCACGCACGACAACCTGGAGAGCCTGCGCCAGGCCACAATTGAGGACGTCGGCGGAATTATCAAGCTCATCGAGCCGCTCGAAGCGGACGGCACGCTGGTCAAGCGTCCGCGCGAGCTGATCGAACGCGAAATCGAACAATTCTCCGTGATCGAGCACGACGGCGTCATCTTCGGCTGCGCCGCGCTCTACCCGTTCCCGGAATCGAAGATGGCGGAAATGGCCTGCCTGACGGTGAGCCAGGACGCGCAGACCCAGGGCGACGGCGAGCGCATTCTAAAACACATGGAAAACCGCGCCCGCGCGGCCGGCATGTCCAAGCTGTTCGTGCTGACCACGCGCACGTCGCACTGGTTCAAGAAGCGCGGGTTCGTGCCGGCGACCGTCGACGACCTGCCCAAGGATCGGGCGCATATGTACAACTGGCAACGCAGGTCGCAAATCCTGATCAAGCAGCTGTAAAACCGTCGTCCCCGCGAAAGCGGGGACCCATGCTGAAGATCCAAAGTCGAGCTCTTGGACACTTCGCATCGCCTCCGAATTACCGAATCTTGAGCCTCAGCGTGGATTCCCGCTTTCGCGGGAATGACGAAGTCAACGTCTGTAGCTTTTCCAACCTGGCCTTATAATCACGTTTTCCGATACCGAACCAGGAGCAAGAACATGGCCCGCACCGTCCACTGCATCAAACTGAACAAGGAAGCCGAAGGCCTGGCCTTCCCGCCGTACCCGGGCGAACTGGGCAAGCGCATTTATGAAAGCGTGTCGAAGGAAGCCTGGGATGGCTGGCTGAAGCACCAGACGATGCTCATCAACGAAAACCGCCTGAACATGGCCGACGCGCGCGCCCGCAAATACCTGGCCACGCAAATGGAACGCCATTTCTTCGGCGAAGGTGCCGACGAGGCTGCCGGCTACGTACCGCCGACGGCCTGATTCTGTAGGGTGGGCGGCCCTCCGCCCACCCTACATCTGTTTGCACTGGCGCAGCTCACACCGCGCCATGAACACTTTCCCGCGCATTTGCCCGTCCTCGCAGCGCATGCGATAGACCTCGACAGGCCCCGGCTCCGTGATGAGCCCGGCACCCTGCCCGCCCGCACACCCTTGCTGCTTCGCCATCTTCTCGACGGTCGCCGACGACACGCCCATGCGGAACGGAATCGTCTCGATGGCCGGCGCGGTATCGGCCGCAGCCACAGGTGCGGCTGGTGCGGCCGGCATCTGCCTGTGGAACATGGAGCAGCCGCCCAACAACGCGACGGCCGCGCAAACGAGCGCCAGGCGGTTCATGCTCAGAACGTCAGCTTCTTGACGCCTTCGCCCGTGCCCAGCAGGCAGACGTCGGCGCCGCGGCGGGCGAACAGGCCGACGGCGATCACGCCGACGATCTGGTTGATCTCCGATTCCAGCGCCACCGCATCCGTGATGGAGAGGCCGGCCACGTCCAGGATGTAGCCGCCGTTGTCGGTGACGAACGCGTCCGTGCTGCCCGGCTTGGTGCGCAGGCGCGGCTGGCCTTTCATCTCGGTCAGTTTGCGGCTGACGGCGTTCGCGGCCATCGGCACCACCTCGACCGGCAGCGGGAATTGTCCGAGCGTTTCGACCAGCTTGGAGCCGTCGGCGATGCACACGAACCTGCCCGATACGGAGGCGACGATCTTTTCGCGCGTCAATGCCGCGCCGCCGCCCTTGATCATGGCGCCGGTGGCGTTGATCTCGTCGGCGCCGTCGACGTAGACGGAGATCGATTCGACGTCGTTCAGGTCGAACACCTCGATGCCGTGGCCGCGCAGGCGCGTCGCCGTCGCTTCCGACGACGCCACCGCGCCCTTGATGCGCGACTTGATCTTGCCGAGTTCGTCGATGAAGAAGTTGGCGGTGGAGCCGGTGCCGACGCCGATGATTTCGCCGTCGACCACGTATTCGATGGCGGCGCGCGCCACTGCCTGCTTGAGTTCGTCCTGAGTCATGATGTTGGAAGGAGGTGAAGAAGAATCCGACATTTTAACGGATTCACATGTCGCGCCAAATATCATGCCAATTCAGCATATAATCTTGCAACCAAAGAAACACCGCCGACGACCCATGCTCCGGACACTGACCACCCTGCTGCTCGCCTTCGTCCTCGCGCCCACCGCGACGGCCGCCGACTTCACGCCGTCCACCCCGCCCGGCCCGTACCGCGTCGGCTTCCACGTCCGCCAGCAGTACGACCGGGCGCGCGTCTACCAGCATCCGCGCAGTCCCGTCACGGCGCAGGCGACGAGCGGCGACCGGTCGCGGCCGCTGCAGACGCTGATCTGGTATCCAGCCATCGGCACGGGCGGTGCGCTGACCTACCGCGACTACGTGACGACGGTGGCAACGGAAGAGGAATTCAGCCGCATGCCGGACCAGGTGCGCCGCGCCACCGACGCGCTCGTCGAAACGCGCACCCCGCAGGTCCAGCGCGACCTGGCCAGCCCCGTGCGCGCCCTTCGGGACGCGCCCGAGCGCCCCGGTAAATTCCCCGTCGTGATCTACGCGCCGGGCCACAGTGCCTACGCCATCGAGAACACCGACCTGTGCGAATACCTCGCGAGCCACGGCTACATCGTGATCGCGACGCCGTCGCTGGGCCCGCGCTCGCACAGGATGACCGCGAGCCTGGAGGGCGCCGAAGCGCAGGCGGACGACATCGGCTTCCTCGTCGGCTACGTCCAGACGCTGGCGCAGGCGGATACGAACCGCATCGCCGTCGTCGGCCACAGCTGGGGCAGCCTGGCAAGCGTGCTGGCCGCGGCCCGCGACGACCGCATCCGCGCGCTCGTCACGCTGGACGGCTCGCTGCGCGCCGCGTACGACTACGTAAGCGGCGGCCCGCGCGCCGCGGGCTACGTCACGCCGGAACGCCTGGGCATCCCGCTGCTGTACATGACGCGCCTGCAGGACGAAGGCGCGATCGGCTCCGAACTGCTGGGGCGCATGCGGTACGCCGACGTGTATCTCGCCACGCTGGACGCGGCGAGCCACATGGATTTCTCGTCGTGGTCGCTGCGCATGGCGCCGGACGCCGCCTTCGGCCAGCGCACGCGCGCGCAATCGGCCCAGGCCTACGGCGCGATGGCGCGCATGGTGGAACGCTTCCTCGACGCCCGCCTGCGCAACGATGCCCCGGCCCGCCGCCAACTGGACGACGCCGTCGCCGCGAACCGTCCGCCGGCCGGCTTCGTCTCGTTCGCGGTACGCCGCGCCACCGGCGCGCCGCCGACGCTGGACACGTTCCTCGAGCAACTGGGCCAGCAGGGCTTCGAGCACATCGCCGCCATCTACGACCGCCTGCACGCACAGAATCCCGACCTCGCCCTCGACCCGCTGCAAGCCCACGACTGGGGCATGAAGCTGCTGCGCGAGCGGCGCGCCGCGGATGCCATGCACGTGTTCCGGCTGGGCGTCAAACTGTATCCGGAACGCTTCGACTTCCTCTACGACGGCCTCGGCCAGGCATACGAGGCGGCCGGCGAGCGCGACGCCGCCATCGCGAATTACCGGCAGGCGCTGGCGCTGGAGCCGGGGCAGGCGCATGCGCGCGAACGGCTGGGGGCGCTGGGGGCGCAGTAATCATTCTTTGACGACGGCGGAGACTGACATGAAACGCGTGACCGGCATCGGCGGCATCTTCTTCCAGGCGCAAGACCCGGCCGCGCTCGGCGCCTGGTACCAGCGCCACCTGGGCATCGACGTCCAGCCGTGGAGCGGCGCCGCGTTCGACTGGACCGACCCCAAGGGCACCACCGCCTGGTCCGTGTTCCCTGCGGACAGCGACCAGTTCGCGCCGGGCCGGGCCCCGTTCATGATCAACTATCGCGTCGACAACCTCGCCGCCCTGCTGCAGGCCCTGCGCGACGAAGGCTGCAATGTGCTCGACAGGACGGACGACGGCGAATACGGCAAGTTCGGCTGGGTCATCGATCCCGAAGGCAACAAGGTCGAGCTGTGGGAACCGCCAGCCTGATCACCCACCGTTAAAAGACTTCATCATGCCGCTCTCGAACTACCTCGACACCTCTCCGCAGCTTGCCGAGCGCGTCTACGTGCACGCCTCGGCCCAGGTCATCGGCAGCGTCCGCCTCGGCGCGGACAGCTCGATCTGGTGCAACGCCGTGCTGCGCGGCGACGTCAACGACATCGTGATCGGCCGCTGCACCAACGTCCAGGACCTGACGATGGGCCACGTGTCCCACAAGACGCCCGCCAGGCCGGACGGCTCGCCGCTCGTCATCGGCGACTACGTCACCATCGGCCACGCCGTCATCCTGCACGGCTGCCGCATCGGGAACGAATGCCTCATCGGCATGGGCACCATCGTGATGGACGACGTGGTCGTCGAGGATCGCGTCATGGTCGGCGCCGGCAGTCTCGTCCCGCCGAACAGGACGCTGGAAAGCGGCTTCCTGTACATGGGCCGGCCCGTCGTCAAGGTGCGGGCGCTGTCCGAGGCCGAGATCGCGTACCTGCGCTATTCGGCCGAGCATTATGTGCGCATCAAGGACAATTACCTGAACGGATACACTGAGAACCGTGCGCCCGCCGCCTCTGAAGCAGAAACGTCGAAAACTGCAAAATCGAAAAAATATTGATTCAATATTTAATACGAAGCGGAATCCGGTCGCCCTATTAACAGGAGGTCATTGACTGTTCCATAAATGCTGAGTCTTCACACCAATTTCGCATCGCTGTCGGCACTGAAGGTCATGGGCCGCACCCAGGCCTGGCTGTCGACGTCGATGACGCGCCTGTCGACCGGCTACCGCGTCAATTCGGCGCAGGACGACGCCGCCGGCCTGCAGATCGCCACGCGCCTGAAGGCGCAAAGCAGCGGCATGACCGTGGCCATGCGCAACACGCAGAATTCGATCTCGCTGCTGCAAACCGCCGACGGGGCACTGAACGAAGTCAACGACATCCTCATCCGCATGAAGGACCTGGCGACCCAGGCCGGCGATACCTCGTCGTCGAGCGCCGACAGGGACGCCCTGCAGGCGGAATACGATTCACTGACGGACGAACTGTCGAACATCTTCAGCAACACTGGCTTCGGCGGCACCACGCTGCTGAACACCTCCGCGACGACGGGCGGAAAACTCGGCGATACGGCGGGCCTCTCGTTCCAGATCGGCGCGGACAGTGCGGAAACGATGCATGCCGATTTCTCGCCGCAACTGCACAACGTCGACCTCCTGCTGCAGACCGCGACGACCAGTGACATCACCTCGCTCGACGGCAGCGGGAATACAGTGGTTACCATCGTCACCCGTTTCGCGGGCGACAGCTCGACCACCAACACAACGCCGGGCCACACCCTCGCCGACATCGTGATCCCCACGACGACGAATGTCCCCGACGGTTTCGGCGGCACGATCACGGTCCATGGCACGATGACGCTGTTCGCCGATCCCGCCGCGACGATCGGCAAGCTGGGCGACGCCCTCGACGCCGTGTCGGCGCTGCGGTCCGGACTGGGCGCGGTCGCGAACCGCCTGGACCACGTCTACAACAACCTGGCGAACGTCTCGACCAATACGCAGGCCGCCACCGGCCGCATCATGGACGTCGATGTCGCGACGGAGTCGTCGGCCATGACGGCGAACCAGATGCTCATGCAGTCCAGCACGGCCATGCTGAAGCAGACCAACAGCCTGGCCTCGATGGTGATGGCGCTGCTGCAGTAGCGGCGCCCGTACCAGCCGACGCCGCAAGACGCCGGCCGCCGACGACGGCGTCAATCGCCCGGCGGCAAACACCCGTACATGCGCGGCCCTTCCCTGTCGCCATTCCAGATCTGGTGCACGACCGCACTGCCGTCATGCTGGCGCGCAAGGCAGAACCTGGCCTCGTAGCTGGACGCGGAGCTGCCCTTGCCCGGCTGCGCCTCGATGCGCAGGCTGTAGATCCGCCCCGGCGCCAGCGGCGCGGGCGTCGTGCGCGGCAGCGACGCCACCTTGCCACCGTACGGCACGCACATGCCGAACGTGAGGGGGAACGTGCGCTCCTTCGGCATCGTCATCTTCCACACCGGGCGTGTCCCCTCCCACACGACGATCGACCGGAATTCCGGCGTGCCCAGGCGTTCCTCGCGCGGGGTGATGGTGAAGCACGGGCCGCCACGCGGGCCTTCGCGCACCTCGGCCGCACCGACGCGGGCGCACGCCGGCGCGGCCAGGCACCAGGCACACAGCAGCATGGGGATGCGATAAGGGACGGACATGATGACCTCGACGGAGCGCAAGGCGAAAGCCTACGACGGCAGCACCGTTAAATTTTGAGGCTACGCAAGCTCAGGCGGAGACAGACGCTACCATCCGCGCGAAGCGGCGTGCGCTGCCGCGCGGCAGGTTGTCCGGGTCGCGCGGGTCGGCGAGGAAGCGGGCCAGCACCTGTTCGTACAAGTCGATCTGGTGCGCATAGCGGCGCTGGCGCATGATGCGCGGGTTGCGCATGTATTTCAGCGCAAAATAATCCGCGAGCAAGTCGCCCTGGGCTTCCATGTTGTAGTCGGACAGGCGCGCACCCGGACGCAGTTCGTAACGGTACGACAGGCCGATGCGGAAGGCGCCGCGCAACCGGACCGGGTAGCCCAGCTGGTGCTGCCACACGTGCACCATCTCGTGCATGAACCAGTGGATCGTGTGCGGATCGCCCGCGCCATAATCGGGCAGGAAACAGGAGGGGTGGAAATACATGCTGCCGTTGGGCGTCATGGCGCAGTTTTTCGGCTGCACCAGCGGCAGGTAGCGGCGCCCGTGCACGCGCACGCGCGACGCATCGATGGCGCCGCCGAACAGCAGCGACGCCATGCGTATTTCGGCCGGGGTCAGGCCCCGGACCAGGCGCCGCCGCATATTCCGGTTCAGGCCGCTTTCAGTGCGGATGCGGCTTTCGCCAGCTCGGTGATCAGGCCCCAGTCGCCGGCCTTCATGGCGTCCGCCGGGGTCAGCCAGGAGCCGCCCACGCAAGCGACGTTCTTCAGCGCGAGGAATTGCGGCGCCGTCTCGATCGAGATGCCGCCCGTCGGGCAGAAGGTCACGTCCGGCAGCGGACCGCCGATACCCTTCAGCATGCCGACGCCGCCCGCCGGCACGGCCGGGAACAGTTTCAGCTGCTTGAAGCCGGCTTCGCGCGCCACCATCACTTCGGACGGGGTCATGCAGCCCGGCAGCAGCGGCAGGCCGCTCTTCTTCGCTGCCTCGATCAGCGACGGCGTCAGGCCCGGCGACACGCCGAACACGGCGCCCGCATCGCGCGACGCGGCGAATTCTTCCGGCTGCGTCAGCGTGCCGACGCCGACGATCGCGCCTTCCACCTGGGCCATCGCGCGGATCGCCTCCAGGCCGTGCCTGGTGCGCAGCGTGACTTCGAGCACGCGGATGCCGCCGGCGACCAGCGCCTTGGCGAGGGGGACCGCATGGTCCGGGTCGTCGATCGCGATCACGGGGATCACGACGGCGGATTTCATGATGTCCAGCAGGGTCATTTCGTTACTCATCGTTGCGCTCACTTTGCTTATTTGGATTTGCGGAACAGGAAATCTTCGTCCGAACCGGGCATGATCTCGCCGCTGTCGGTGCCTTCGTGCAGGGGCACGGTCGTGTCGATCGGCGACGGCAGCGGGAAGTGGGCGGCGCCCTCCTCGGCCGCGCTGACCGATTTGCGGAACACGTCGAACAGTTCGCGGCCCATGCCGATGTGGCTGGAGCTCAGGTCCGCGGTCGCCATCTTGCGCGATGCCCACACGTCGGCCGGCACCAGGGCTTCCAGCGTGCCCTGCGTGGCGTCGACGCGGATGATGTCGCCGTCGCGCACGAGGCCCAGCGGGCCGCCAGCCAGGATTTCCGGCGACACGTGGATCGCGGCCGGGACTTTACCGGATGCGCCCGACATGCGGCCGTCCGTCACCAGCGCGACGTGGAAGCCGGAGTCCTGCAGGTTGGCCAGTGCCGGCGTCAGCGCGTGCAGTTCCGGCATGCCGTTGGCGCGCGGGCCCTGGAAGCGCAGCACGGCAACGAAGTCGCGGTTCAGCTTGCCGGCCTTGTAGGCGTGCATGAAATCTTCCTGCGAATCGAACGTCAGCGCGGGCGCCTCGACGATGTGGTGATCCTTCTTGACCGCCGAGATCTTCATCACGGCGCGGCCCAGGTTGCCCTGCACGAGGATCAGGCCGCCGTTGTCGCTGAACGGGTTCGTATGCTTGCGCAGCACGGACTCGTCGCCGCTCTGTTCCGGCAGGTCGCGCCACACGACCTTGTCGCCGTCCAGGAACGGTTCCTTGCAGTGGTTGCGCAGGCCGCGGCCGAGGATGGTGTTGACGTCGTCGTGCACGAGGCCGGCGTCCAGCAGTTCGCGGATGACGAAGGTCGGGCCGCCGGCGGCCTGGAAGTAGTTCACGTCGGCGTCGCCGTTCGGGTACACGCGCGTCAGCAGCGGCACCACTTTCGACAGCTCGTCGAAGTCGTTCCAGTCGATGATGATGCCGGCCGCGCGCGCGATCGCGACGAGGTGCAGCGTGTGGTTCGTGGAGCCGCCCGTCGCGTGCAGCGCGGCGATGGCGTTGACGATGCACTTCTCGTCGACGATGTGGCCGATCGGCATGTACTCGCCGCCCTGCTGCGAGATCTTGACCGCATGCTGGGCCGCGGCGCGGGTCAGCGCCTCGCGCAGCGGGGTGTCCGGATGGACGAAGGCGGCGCCCGGGAGGTGCAGGCCCATCATCTCCATCAGCATCTGGTTGCTGTTAGCGGTACCGTAGAAGGTACACGTACCGGCGCTGTGGTAGGCCTTGGCCTCGCCTTCCAGCAGTTCTTCGCGCGTGGCCTCGCCCTTCGCGTAGCGCTGGCGCACGGCGGCCTTTTCCTTGTTCGAGATACCGGTCGCCATCGGGCCGCCCGGCACGAAGATGCCCGGGATGTGGCCGAAGTGCAGCGCGCCGATCAGCAGGCCCGGCACGATCTTGTCGCAGATGCCCAGGTACAGGCTGGCGTCGAACATATTGTGCGACAACGCGATGGCGGTCGACATGGCGATGGTGTCGCGCGAGAACAGCGACAGTTCCATGCCCGGCTGGCCCTGCGTGACGCCGTCGCACATGGCGGGCACGCCGCCGGCGAACTGCGCCACGGCGCCGACTTCACGCACGGCGTCCTTGATGACCTTCGGGTAGGCTTCGAACGGCTGGTGCGCCGACAGCATGTCGTTGTACGAGGAAACGATCGCCACCGACGGCTGCTTGGCCTCGCGCAGCTTGAGCTTGTCGTTGGCCGGGAAGGCGGCAAACCCGTGTGCCAGGTTCGTGCACGCCAGCACGCTGCGCTGCACGCCCTTGACGCGCGCGGCGTCGAGATGCGCGAGATACGCCTGGCGCGAGGGCCGGCTACGCTTGATGATCCGGTTGGTGACCTGTTCTACTACGGGGTGCAGCGCCATGATCTGTTCCTTGTGAATTAGATTTCTGAAATTTTACTACGAAATGCGGATTCCTGCCCACCAATCAATGAGCAAAGGAAGGTGAACACGGGAGACTCACGCTGAGCGGCGATTTTTTGTAGTGAATTTACGCCTGCTTCCTGTATGATTCGCTAACCTGCACAAAATGACATCATACCGTCCATCACCATGCGCCAACCACCCCTGACCAGCACCACCAGTTACCAGGCCCTCCAGACCCACGCCCAGGACGCCCGGCAATGGCAGATGCGCGACCTGTTCGCGCAAGACCCGCAGCGCTTCGAGCGCCTCTCGGCGGAAGCCGCCGGGCTGTTCCTAGACTATTCAAAAAACCGTTTGGACGGGCGCACGCTTGCACTGCTGGCAAACCTGGCGCGCGAGCGCGGCGTCGAGCAGCTGCGCGACGCGATGTTCGCCGGCGACAAGATCAACCTGACCGAACAACGCGCCGTGCTGCACACCGCCCTGCGCGCGCCGAAGGACAAGCAGATCACGGTGGACGGCCAGGACATCACGGCCGACGTGCACGACGTCCTGGCCCGCGTCAAGACGTTCAGCGACGCCGTGCGCAACGGTTCGTGGCTGGGCCACACGGGCAAGGAAATCACGGACATCGTCAACATCGGCATCGGCGGCTCCGACCTCGGTCCGAAGATGGTCTGCCTGGCGCTGCGCCAGTTCGCCCATCCGCGCCTGACGATGCACTTCGTCTCCAACGTCGACGGCCACGACATGGACGCCGCGCTGGCGCGCGTGAATCCGGAAACGACGCTGTTCATCATCGCGTCGAAGACGTTCACGACGGCCGAGACGATGATGAACGCGAACACGGCGCGCAGCTGGTTCCTCAAGCACGCATCGGAAGAGGCGCTCGCCAGGCACTTCGTCGCCGTGTCGACCAATGTCGAAGCCATCAAGAAGTTCGGCATCGACCCGGACAACATGTTCCCGTTCTGGGACTGGGTCGGCGGCCGCTATTCGGTCTGGTCGGCGATCGGCCTGCCGGTCGCGCTGTGCGTCGGCTACGGCTATTTCGCCGACTTCCTCGCGGGCGCGCACGCGCTGGACGAGCACTTCCGCACCGCGCCCATCGAGCAGAATTTGCCGATGATCCTGGCCCTGGTCGGCTTCTGGAACCGCGAATTCCTCGGCTGCCCGTCGGTGTCGATCGCGCCGTACCACCAGGACCTGAACCGCTTCCCCGCCTACCTGCAGCAGCTCGACATGGAAAGCAACGGCAAGCGCGTCACGCGCGCCGGCGACACCATCACCGACTACGCAACCGGCCCGGTGATCTGGGGCGACGTCGGCACGAACGGCCAGCACGCGTATTTCCAGCTGCTGCACCAGGGCACGGACGTCACGCCGATGGACTTCATCGCCGCGCTGCGTCCCGCGCACGAATTCCAGAACCACCACGCCGCGCTGCTCGCGAACTGCTTCGCGCAGTCGGAAGCTTTCATGAAGGGCAAGACGGCGGACGAGGTGCGCCAGGATCTCGCCGGACAAGACGCCGCCGAGATCGAACGCCTCGTGCCGCACAAGACCTTCCCGGGCAACCGTCCGAGCAACACGATCCTGATGGAGTACCTGACGCCGGCCACGCTGGGCGCGCTGATCGCGCTGTACGAGCACAAGGTGTTCGTGCAGGGCGCGATCTGGGACGTGAACAGCTACGACCAGTGGGGCGTGGAACTGGGCAAGGTGCTCGCCAAGAAGATCGAGGCGGAGCTGAACGGCGAGGCGCAACCGGCGCAGCACGACGGTTCGACCAACGGCCTGATCGCCCGCGCCAGGGCGGCCGTCTGAGGAGGTGCCATGAAGACCGAAAAATTCCACATCGTGCATGACGAACGGATGCTGGTCGGCGAATCGGCCGTCTGGCATGCGGTCGAATCCGCGCTGTACTGGGTCGACATCGACGGCAAGTCGGTGCACCGCCTGCATCCGTCGAGCGGCAAGTACTCGCGCTGGAACACGGACACCGAGCCGTCCGCCATCGCCGTCGACCTGGACAACAACCTCGTGCTGGCCACGCGCGCCGGCTTCGTCTACCTGAACACGACGACGGGCGACATCGACGATATCGTGCCGGCACCGTACGACACGTCCATCGTCCGCTTCAACGACGGCCGCACGGACCCGGCGGGCCGCTTCTGGGTCGGCACGATGTACGAGCCGCGCGACCAGCAGAAGGCCGAGATGTACGTGCTGGACAAGGGCGAGCTGCGCCTGGCCTGGGCCGGCGGCATGACGAACTCGAACGGCCTGTCGTTCAGCCCGGACGGCAAGACGATGTACCACTCGGACACGACGAGCCACCGCGTCGACGCGTACGACTACGACGTCAAGACGGGCACGGCATCGAACCGCCGCAATCTCGTCACCTTCTCCGACGACAAGAAGGCGGCCGACTACGGCGGCCGTCCGGACGGCGCGGCGGTGGATAGCGAAGGCAATTACTGGTCCGCGATGTTCGAAGGCGGCCGCATCGTCAAGCTGTCGCCGACCGGTGAGCTGCTGCAGGAAATCGAGCTGCCGGTGCGCTGCCCGACGTCCGTCGCGTTCGGCGGACCCGATCTGCGCACGCTGTTCGTCACCAGCGCCAGCAAGGGCCGCTCGAACGACGAGCTGGCGAAGTATCCGCACAGCGGCAAGGTGCTGGCGTTCACGGTGGACGTACCGGGGATCGAACAAGCCGAGTATCGCGGTTGATGTTCGCGTTGGTTTTCGTAGTAAATTTTCTTGCACTATCCATATTCGTGTAGTAAATTTACAGCATTTCACTCCTCGACAGACACCATGGCACTTTCCGATTTCGATCTCGTTTTCTTCGGCGGCAGCGGCGACCTCGCGATGCGCAAGCTGCTGCCGGCGATGTATGCCCGTGACGTGTGCAACGACCTGCCCGCGACGGCGCGCATCATCTGCGTCGGCCGTGACGAGATGTCGCAGGAAGCGTTCATCGAGATGGTGGAAACCAATGCGAAAACGCACGTGAAGGAAAACGTCGACGCCGGCGCATGGCAGACGTTCCTGGACCGCATCACCTACGTTGCCGTCGACGCGGGCAACGTGGCGACTTATGCGGCGCTGGCGGAAGCGCTGCGCAAGGATTCTTCGCTCACGCGCGTGTACTACCTCGCGACGCCGCCGCAACTGTTCGCGACGATCTGCGAGAACCTGGCCGCCGTCGGCCTGGCCACGGCGAATTCGCGCGTCGTGCTGGAAAAGCCGCTGGGCCGCGACCTCGCATCGGCCAAGCAGATCAACGCCGACGTCGGCAAGGTGTTCGCCGAATCGCAGATCTACCGGATCGACCACTACCTCGGCAAGGAAACGGTGCAGAACCTGCTGGCCCTGCGCTTCGGTAACATCCTGTTCGAGCCGCTGTGGCGCCGCGAGTGGATTTCCGACGTGCAGATCACCATCGCGGAAAAGATCGGCGTGGGCAACCGCCTGGGCTATTACGACAACTCGGGCGCGCTGCGCGACATGCTGCAGAACCACCTGCTGCAGCTGCTGTGTATCGTCGCGATGGAGCCGCCGACGTCGATCGCATCGGACGCCGTGCGCGACGCCAAGCTGCAGGTGCTGCGCTCGCTGAAGCGCTTCACGCCGACGACGCTGTCGCAGAACATCGTGCGCGGCCAATACCGCTCGGGTTATGTCGACGGCCAGGCCGTGCCGGGCTACCGCGACGAACCGGGCGCGCCCAAGCAATCCAAAACGGAAACCTTCGTCGCGATGAAGGCCGAGATCGACACGTGGCGCTGGGCCGGCGTACCGTTCTACCTGCGCACCGGCAAGCGCATGGCCGACCGCCTCGCGGAAATCGTCGTGCGCTTCAAGCCTATTCCCCATTCGATCTTCAACCAGCCGACGTCGAGCTTCCAGCCGAACAGCCTCGTGATCCGCCTGCAGCCGGACGAAGGCCTGTCGATGAACCTGATGGCCAAGACACCGGGCGATTCGATGCGCCTGAAGCAGGCCGAACTCGAACTCGATTTCCGCGAACAGTTCAAGTCCCCGCGCATGGAAGCGTACGAGCGCCTGTTGCTGGACGTCCTGCGCGGCCAGCTGACCCTGTTCATGCGCGGCGACGAACTGGAAGCCGCGTGGGAATGGGTCGAGCCGATCCTCGAATACTGGGAGCAGGACGACACGACGCCGGTCCCGTACACGTCCGGCACGTGGGGCCCCGCCTCGTCGTCCGCGCTGATCGGCCGCGACGGCCTGCAGTGGCGCGAAGAGGCGCTGCCGGAAGACTGAGGAATTACCGTGCTGCTCGATTCGATCCGTACCCAGCTCGACTCGCTGTCCAAGTCCGAGCGCAAGGTGGCGCTCGCCGTGCTGGCCGCGCCCAGCGCCACCGTGAGCCAGAACATCACGGCGCTGGCGCGCAGCGCGCAGGTGTCCGAGCCGACGGTCGTGCGCTTCTGCCGCACGCTCGGCTACGACGGCTGGCACGAGTTCAAGCTGAAGCTCGCGCAAGGCCTCGCGCTGGCGCTGCCCGGCGCCAGCGAGCAGCCGGCGCAGGACGACCTGGCCGCGGACCTCGTCAACAAGATCTGCAGCCGCTCGATCAACACCCTGCTCGACCTGCGCAACAACCTGAAACCGGAACTGATCCAGAAGGCGCTCGACATCCTGTCGCGCGCCAACAAGATCGAGTTCTACGGCCAGGGCACGTCGGGCTTCGTCGCGGCCGACGCGCAGCATAAATTCTTTCGCTCGGGCGTGCCGACCGTCGCGTACACCGACCCGGCGATCCACGCCATCGCGGCCGCGCTGCTGCGCGAGGGCGACGCGCTCGTCGCGATCTCCCAGCGCGGCAACAACCCGTCGCTGACGCGCTCCGCGAAACTGGCGCGCCGCGGCGGCGCCGAAGTGATCGTGCTGGCGCCGTCCGGCACGCCGCTCGCGGACATGGCGAGCCTGCTGATCCCGATCGACCTCGTGTTCGCGACCGATCCGTACACGCCGATCTCGGCGCGCCTCGCTTACCTCGTCGTGATCGACGTGCTCGCGGTCGGCCTCGCGCTGCAGCGCGGTCCGGAGTTCCGCAAGAAGATGCAGAACGCGCAGAAGGCGCTGCAGGAATTCGACCTGCAGTTCGACTCCTTCATCGGCTGACGTTCATCTCATGTCTTCCCCCGTCTTCTTCGAGAGAGCAGAAGACTTCCGCGCCTGGCTCGCGGCCCACGCCCACGACGCGAAAGAACTGCTCGTGGGCTTCCACAAGGTCGGCACGGGCACGCCGTGCATGACCTGGTCCGAATCGGTGGACCAGGCGCTGTGCTACGGCTGGATCGACGGCGTGCGCAAGCGCGTCGACGACGCCACCTACACGATCCGCTTCACACCGCGTAAAACCGGGTCGATCTGGAGCGCGGTGAACATCGACAAGGTGACGAAACTGCGCGCACTGGGCCTCATGACGCCGGCCGGCGAAGCGGCGTTCGCGCAACGTTCGGAAGACCGCTCGCGCGTGTATTCGCACGAGCGCGAGACGCCCGCCGAACTGGCGCCCGAGGACCTCGCCCGCTTCCGGCGCCACAAGGCCGCGTGGGCGTTTTTCGAAGCGTGCCCGCCCGGTGCCCGCAAGCGCATGATCCACGTCGTGACGAGCGCGAAGAAGCCGGAGACGCGCGCCGCACGGCTCGACCGGCTCATCGCGGCGTGTGCCGAAGGCCGGCGGCTCGACGTGTGGAAATAAATCAGTAGCCGACCGTGAACCGCTCGCGCACATGCGCCGGCTTCTCGATCTCGTCGGCCAGCGCGACGGCGTAGTCTTCGTACGAGATCGTGCTGCCCTTCTCGCTCACCAGCAGCTCGTCCTTGGCGAGGCGGAATTTACCGGTACGCTCGCCCGGCACGAACAGCGCGGACGGCGAGATGAAGGTCCAATCGAGGTCGTTCACGCCGCGCAGCGCATCCAGGAAATCGGCGCCCTTCGTCGCCTCATCCTTGTACGCGGCGGGGAAATCGGGCTGGTCGACGAGGCGCTTGCCCGGTGCGACGAACAGGCTGCCGGCGCCGCCCACGACGAGATAACGTTTTACGCCGGACGCGCGCACGGCACCGATCAGCGCTTGCGGATCGGTGCCGAGGAAGCGCAAGGCGCTGACGACGGCGTCGTGGCCCTTCAGCACGTCGGCCAGGCCGGCCGGATCGGCGGCGTCGCCGCGCGCCGCCGTGACGCCGGCGCGTGCCGGGACTTTCGAAGGATCGCGGGCGATGGCCGTGACCTGGTGGTTGCGCGAAACGAGTTCGTTCAGGATGCGTGTGCCGACGTTGCCGGTGGCGCCGATGAGAGCGATGCGTGCCATGGAATTCCTTTGGTCTGTGGTTGAGGATAGGTCTAAAATCGAGACCGTAGAATCATCTTATGCCAGCCTGCATATGCCGCACAAGAAGTCAGAACGGCATGATCAGGTCAGCGGAAACTGACCATTACCCGTGAACACGCCATGTCCAAGACCACCCTGCTCGCCACCGACCGCCCCTTCGACCAACCCTGCCCCATCCGCGACGTGCTGGACCGCATCGGCGACCAGTGGAGCATCCTCGTGCTCGATGCGCTCGAGGGCGGCACGAAGCGTTTCAACGAATTGATGCGCGCGCTGGGCGACATCTCCAAGCAGATGCTGTCGCAGACGTTGAAGCGCCTGGAGGAGGACGGCTTCGTGCGCCGCACCGTCTATCCGGAAGTGCCGCCGCGGGTCGAGTACGACCTCACGCCGCTGGGTCACTCGTTCCTCGTGCCGATGAAGGGCCTCGTCACCTGGGCCGACGAGCACCACCGCCACGTGTGCGAGGCGCGGCGTGAATACAAGGGTATCGTCCCGCGCTGACGTAAAAAATCGTCTGCTGCTGAGTGTTATCGCTATACATTCCCTGTCATCAAACTGTTAGGATCGTGCGATCAGCACCATGACAAGGAGACGGCAGTGACGAAGATGAATCCCGCCCGGCGGCGCGTGCTCGCGACGCTGGGCCTCGCGGCGGCATACCCCGGCCTGGCCGGCGCCACCGTCGTGGCACGCACGGAGGGCAACAAGGAACAACTGGCGTTGTGGTACGAGCGCCCCGCCGGTCCATGGGTCGAGGCCCTCCCCGTCGGCAACGGCCGGCTCGGCGCGATGGTGTACGGCCGCCCGCTGCAGGAGCGCCTGCAACTGAATGAAGACACGCTGTGGGCCGGCGGCCCGTACCGCTTCGACAATCCCGGATTCAAGACCGCGCTGCCGCGCGTGCGCGCCCTGATCGACGCGGGCCGCTTCATCGAAGCGCGCGACCTCGTATCGAAGGACATGATCGCGAAACCGGCCACGCAGATGCCTTATGGCGCGGCCGGCGACCTGCTGCTGGACTTCCATGGACTCACGCCGACGGCTGCGTATCGCCGCTCGCTCGACCTCGACACCGCCATCGCCACGACGCGCTTCACGAGCGGCGGCGCGCGCCATGTGCGCGAGACGTTCGCGAGCGCGCCCGACCAGGTGATCGTGCTGCACCTGCAGGCAAGCGGCGGCGGCACCCTCGACTTCGACGTCGGCTACCGCCACCCGCGCCAGGTCGATTACGGCAAGGCCAATTACGACGGCAAGTCCGCAGATGACCCGTCGGCCGCCACGGGTGCGCCCTGGGACGTGAAGGAAGACCTGGAAGAATCGAAGCGGCCGGCCAGCCTGGCGATCCGCGCGGACGGTCCGCGCGCCCTGCTGGTCGAAGGCCGCAACGCGGACGCCGCCGGCGTCAAGGGCGTGTTGCGCTACGCCGTACGCGTGCAGGCCATGGGCGACGGCAAGGTCGACGTCGAGGGCGGCCGCCTGCGCGTGCGCGGTGCGCGCGAGGTCACGCTGCTCATCGGCGCCGCCACCAGCTTCGTCAACTTCCGCGACACGAGCGGCGACCCGGTGCAGGCCGTGCGCACGCGCCTGGACGCCGCCGCGCGCAAGCCATATGCACGCCTGCGCGCCGACCACGTCAAGGCGCACCGCGCACTGTTCTCGCGCCTGTCGCTGCGCATCGGCCGCGCCGACGCCGGCGCCGCGATCCCCACCGATGCGCGCATCGCCGCCGTCCCGCGGACGGACGACGCCGCGCTCGCGGGGCTGTCCGCGCTGTACCTGCAATACGGCCGCTATCTGCTGATCTCGTCGTCGCAGCCCGGCAGCCAGCCCGCCAACCTGCAGGGCATCTGGAACGAAGGCATCTACCCGCCGTGGGGCGGCAAGTACACCATCAACATCAACACGGAGATGAACTACTGGCCGGCGGAAGCGGCCAACCTGGGCGAATGCGTGGAGCCGGTCGTGAGGATGGTCGAGGAGCTGGCCGTGAACGGCGCCGACGTCGCGCGCGACAGCTACGGCGCCCGCGGCTGGGTCGCCCACCACAACACCGACCTGTGGCGCGCGGCGGCGCCCATCGACGGCCCGAACTGGGGCATGTGGCCCTGCGGCGGCGCGTGGATGTGCAAGACGCTGTGGGACCACTACGAGTACACCCCGGACGATGCGTTCCTGGCCCGCATCTACCCGCTGCTGAAGGGCGCCTCGCAGTTCTTCGTCGACGTGCTCGTCGAGGACCCGCAAGGCCGCGGCCTCGTGACGTCGCCGTCGATCTCGCCGGAAAACACGCACCATCCGGACGTGGCCGTGTGCGCGGGTCCGGCGATGGACCGCCAGATCGTGCGCGACCTGTTCGCGTGGACGCTGGCCGCGCACGAGCGCGTGGGCGATCCGGACGCGGACTTCCGCAAGTCGGTGGAAGCGAAACGGGCACGCCTGGCGCCGGACCGCGTCGGCGCCCAGGGCCAGTTGCAGGAGTGGCTGGAGGACTGGGACGGCCAGGCGCCGGAACAGCATCACCGCCACGTGTCGCACCTGTACGCCGTCTATCCCAGCGAGCAGATCAACGTGCGCGACACGCCGGAGCTGATCCAGGCTGCCAAGACGACGCTGAACACGCGCGGCGACCTGTCCACCGGCTGGGCCACGGCATGGCGCCTGGCGCTGTGGACGCGCATGGGCGACGGCGAGCGCGCCTACGGCATCCTGCGCGGCCTGCTGGACCGGCAGCGCACCTACCCGAACATGTTCGATTCGCACCCGCCGTTCCAGATCGACGGCAATTTCGGCGGCACGGCTGCGATCCTGGAAATGCTCGTGCAATCGTGGGGCGGCGAGATCCGCATCCTGCCCGCGCTGCCGCGCGCGTGGCCGGAAGGTGCCGTGCACGGCATTCGGGCACGCGGCGGCATCGAGGTCGACCTGGACTGGGCCGGCGGCCGTGCCGCGCGCGTCGCGCTGCGCGGCAAGCCGGGACAGTCGGCGAAGGTGCGGATCGGCGAGCGCCTCGTGACCGTCAAGCTCGACGCGTCCGGCCGCGCGCGCGTCGCGCTCACTTAGTTGACCGCCTCCGCCACCGGGACGGGGGCGGAAGCGCGGCGCCGCGCCAGCAGCACGATCAGCGCGGCGACGCCGCACGCCGCGGCCGCCGTGTACACGGCCGGCGAATACGTGAACGCGATCGTGCGGATGCGGCCCGCGCCGTAGGCCGCCACGGCCGCCCCGAGCTGGTGGCCGGCGAAGACCCAGCCGAAGATCATCGGCGCGCGCTTGCCCCAGGCCTGCGCGGCCAGCTTCACGGTCGGCGGCACGGTCGCGATCCAGTCGAGGCCATAGAACATGGCGAACAGCGTCAGGCCCGTGAGCGTGAAGTCGGCCGACGGCAGCCACGCGAGCGACAGCCCGCGCATGCCGTAGTACCAGCACAGCAGGTAGCGGCTGTCGTAGCGGTCGGACAGCCAGCCGGACAGGATCGTGCCCACGAGATCGAACGTGCCCATCATCGCCAGCACGGACGCGGCCGGGACGGCGCCCAGGCCCGCGTCGCCGCACAGCGAAATGAAGTGGGTCTGGATCAGGCCATTCGTCGACAGGCCGCAGATGAAGAAACTGCCTAACAATACCCAGAACACGCGGTCGGCGCGCACGCTGGCCAGCGTGGTGAACGGCGTGCGGATCGAGACCGGTGCGCGCGCCGGCACGACGGGTTTGACGGTCGTGTCGCCGCCATAGGGTGCGAGCCCCAGTTCCTGCGGATGGTCGCGCACGAACAGCAGCGCGAGAATCGCCACGAGCGCGCAGCTGGCCATCACGGGCAGCAGCGCCAGGCGCCAGCCGCCATGCTCGATCAGCCACGTGCCGACGGGGAGGAACACGAGTTGCCCCGTCGCCGAGCTGGCGGTCAATAATCCCATCACGAGGCCGCGGCGCTGTTCGAACCAGCGGTTGGCGACCACGGCGTTGAGGACCAGGGCCGTCATGCCGGAACCGATCCCCAGCATCACGCCCAGCAGCAGCACGAGGTGCCAGAAGTCCGTCATCTGGCGCACGAGACCGAGGCCGGCCGCGATGACCGCGAGCGCCGTCACCATCACGTTGCGCAGGCCGAAGCGCTCCATCAGCAGCGCGGAAAAGGGTCCCATCAGGCCGAACAGGGCGAAACGGACGGCGAGCGCGGACGAGATCTGGTCGACGGTCCAGCCGAATTCATGGCTCAGGGGTTTCAGCAGCGCGCCCGGCAGGCCGAGGGCGGCGGACGACGACAGCGCCGTCAGGAAGGTGATGGCGGCGACGAGCCAGCCGTAGTGCAGGCCGCGGCGGCCCATCCACTGGGCGAGATTTGTGGAAAGCATGGACGTCCTTAGTCGAGAAGACGGTTCGTGGCCGCGTCGAGGATGCGGTGGGCAAACACGTCGTCGTCGACGGACCGCGCCAGCACGAGCGCGCCGACCATCGTGGCGAATGCGGTCAGCGCGTCGTCCGGCGTCGCGTCGGCGTTTTTCCTGCGCATGGCATCACCGAGGATGTCGACGAAGGTCTTGACGCCCGCCTCGAAATGGCGCGGCAGCTCCGGGCCGTGGCGGGCCGCGTCCGGGCCCAGCGAGGCGATGACGCAGCCGGTGCCCACACGGCCGCGGTGGCCCGGCGTCAGGTAGCGGCGTACGAGGGCCGCGTAGGCGCTCTCCCCGGCGTCCGCCGCCGCGCGCCGCCAGCCGTCGATGCCGGTCTCCAGCGCGCGGTCGCAGGCCTGGGCGATCAGGTCGTCCTTGGACTTGAACTGCTTGTAGAACGCGCCGTGCGTGAGGCCGGCCGCGGCCATCAGCTCGGCGAGGCCGACGCCGTCGAAGCCCCGTTCGCGGAACAGGCGGCTGGCGGCGTCGATGACGGCCTGGCGGTTTTCCTCCGCCTGGATTCGATTGACTCGCATGGTTTCCTCCAAAATGGATGTCAATCATAATCCATTTTCCAAAATAGATGTCAAGCACAATCTATTTTTACTGCCGTAAAATACGTACTTTCGACAACGCAGCATCGTCCGCCATGCACATCAATCCCGAACGCAGCACCCGCCCCGACTACGACCTGCTGGTACGCCAGGTCGCCAGCGTCCTCGAGGGCGAGCGCGACCTCATCGCCAACGCATCGCAATTCTCGGCGCTCGTCTACGACACGCTCGCCGACCTGAACTGGGCCGGTTTCTACCTCACCGTGCCAGCGAAATCGGGCGACGGCCAGGACCTGCTCGTCGGCCCGTTCCAGGGCAAGCCCGCGTGCGCCCGCATTCCGTTCGGCCGCGGCGTGTGCGGCACGACGGCCGTCAAGCGCGAAACCATCGTCGTGCCGGACGTGCACGCGTTCCCGGGCCACATCGCGTGCGATTCGGCGTCGAATTCGGAAATCGTTATCCCGCTCGTCAAGAACGGCAGGCTGGTGGGCGTGTTCGATATCGACAGCCCGCTGCTCGACCGCTTTTCCGACGAGGACAAGGCCGGGCTGGAGGCCATGGTGGCGGCGTTTCTCGAGGCGACCGACTGCTGATTCCGTATACAATAACCGCCTGACCTTTCTCTCCCCCGCATCATGAACCAACTCGAACAGCTCAAGCAGTACACCACCGTGGTGGCCGACACCGGCGACTTCCAATCGATCAAGGCCTACGCGCCGCAGGACGCGACGACGAATCCGTCGCTGATCCTGAAGGCCGTCCAGAAGCCGGAATACCGTCCGCTGCTGGAAAAGACCATCGCCGACTTCCCGAACGCGTCGACCGAGGAAATCGTCGACCGCCTGCTGATCGCGTTCGGCACCGAGATCCTGAAGTTCGTGCCGGGCCGCGTCTCGACCGAAATCGACGCCGCCCTGTCGTTCGACACGGAAGCGACGGTCGCCAAGGGCCGCGAACTGATCGCCCTGTACGAAGCGGCCGGCATCCAGCGCTCGCGCGTGCTGATCAAGATCGCATCGACGTGGGAAGGCATCCGCGCCGCCGAGATCCTCGAGAAGGACGGCATCCGCTGCAACCTCACGCTGCTGTTCTCGCTGTGCCAGGCCGTCGCCTGCGCCGAAGCGGGCGTGCAACTGATCTCGCCGTTCGTCGGCCGCATCTACGACTGGTACAAGAAATCCACGGGCACCGACTACCAGGGTGCGGACGATCCGGGCGTGCAGTCGGTCAAGCGCATCTACCAGTACTACCGCAAGTTCGGCTACAAGACCGAGGTGATGGGCGCGAGCTTCCGTAACACGTCGCAGATCCTGGAACTGGCCGGCTGCGACCTGCTGACCATCTCGCCGGACCTGCTGCAGAAGCTGGCCGACACCGAAGGCGCCGTCGAGCGCAAGCTGGTGGCGGACGCGAATGCCGACATCGAGAAGATCGCCCTCGACGAAAAGACGTTCCGCTTCATGCTGAACGAGGACGCGATGGCGACCGAGAAGCTGGCCGAAGGCATCCGCGCGTTCTGCGCCGACTCCGGCAAGCTGAAGAAGATGATCGAAGAGATGCGCTGATCCGCACGGACCGCGCAAGTAAAACGGCAGCCCGCGGGCTGCCGTTTTTGTTTAACGCGTGAGCATCTGGCGCGGCCGCCTACTCCTGCAGGCTCTGGCCCGTATGGGCCGCCCGCTGCACGAGTCCCGCGTTCTGCTGGGTCACCGTGTCCATCTGCGTGATGGCCCGGTTCACCTGCTCGATGCCGCAGCGCGTCAGCAGCATAGCACCACGTATGCCCTCGCCGCGGCGGCGGGCATCGCGCTGCTGGGTGCTTGCATCAGCTTTGCGCGGCTGCACCCGCGGACGAAAGGCTGATGAGGGCCGGGATCACTGCGTGAACGCGATCAGTTCGATGTTCAGGTCACGCATCCCGGCCGGGGCATAGATCGCGATCGCTTCCGCTTTCAACGCATTGTCGTAGAGGCCGTTCCTGGTCGACACCGAGAAATAATACGTATCGGGACGGACCGGCACGGCGGCCGGCACCTGCGGCATGTGCGTCAGCGCGATGCCGGGAAGGGCCGACGCGACGATGCGTTCGATGTCGTCGGGCGATCCGATCTTGAACCGGATCGGCACGGCGGACACCAGCTCGAGCGCCGGCATGTCGGCGCTCACGGCAAGGCAAAGCTGCGTGTCCTGGGTCAGCTTTGCCGGATCGAGCGCACCTCTGAAATGCGTGCGGCGATTATCCTCGGCCACGAGCGGAATCGCGAAATACCTGGCCGAGATGACGGTATCGACGAGGTCCCGGATCACCGCATCGAGCTGCGCGAACGTGACGCCGGGATCCGCATGGTCGTAGGCCGGCAAGTCCGACGTCGCGTACCTGTCCGAAAAGGTCATCAGGCCGCCCGCAAGCGCGAGCAGCTTCTCGTACAGCGCTTCCGGGTGCTGTACGCGGGAACGCGCGCAGTGCTGCAGGGACGCGTTCGCCGTACTGATGATGTTAAGCATCCACCAGGACGTGATGTCGCCGGCGTGGACCTCGAAGGTGGACGCGTTCGTCTTCCGGTGCGCGGCGTGAAGGGACACGATCTTCGCGGTCAATGCACTCATCAGGCCGTCGAGCAGTTGCTGGAGCGGACGGGCAGCACCGATCGCCACGCACGGCGGGACAAACGTCGGATCGACCTCGAAACCGCCGCGCGGATCGCGATGGATGCGCAGCACGGGAAAACTGACGTGGCCATCGCGCGGCTCGGCATGCGAAACGAGCCGGACCCGCTTCTTCAGGAATGGCACGTCGATCGGCACCGCGTCGCTGAACAGGTCGGACGTCTCCGACTCGGCCAGCGCGTAGCGGCCGCCCTCCTCCGCATTCGCGCCATGCGGCCGCATGGTCGGAAGCGCGGCATACATCGTGAACGTATTGATGTCCTGGGGCAGCTGGGTCAGGTCGACCGGGACCGGCAGCAAGTCCGTCGCGGGTGCCTCGTAGACCGCCCCGTCCGGAAAGATCAGCGACATGGCCTGGGCTTCGAGCAGGTTGTGGCCCAGCGCATCCCTATTCCACTCCAGTAGACGGGCGCCCCAGAAATTCGGATTGAGCGCCGACGCCATCCTGAGCAACCGTGTCTCGTGATACAGGTCCTGCCTCTGGAAATGCTGGGGTCCCAGCGTCAACCCCTCGGACCACAAGATCTTCGCGCCCAAGCTCATCGTTGCCTCCCCGTTCAAAATTTGCTCAAGAAAGCATGGCTGGCATTGCGCATCGGTCTGTTGAGAGGGCGCAACTTTATTCTCAGCAAGAGGGGAATAATGGCGGCTTTAAAGGAAACCAGCATGCAGAGTTTCACGCCAGGTTTGTTCGACCGTCTGGATGCCGATGACGACGCCTTGCACACGTGGAAGGAGAGCATTACACGCGACCTGGAAGCGCTCCTCAACACCCGTTCCGCCCTGCTGCCCGATACGCTGGCCGACTATCCCGAAGTCAGCGGATCCATCGTGAACTACGGCCTGATCGATTTCGCCGGCATGTGCATGACGAGCGACACCGACCAGAAACGCATCTGCACCGCGGTCCGGCTGGCCATCGAGCGGCACGAGCCGAGGCTGCACAAGGTGACGGCGACGCTGCAGCCCAGGAAAGGCGCCATCAACCGGGTCGACTTCATGATCACCGCCCAACTGAAGAACGCGCCGGTAGCCGATCCGATGCTTTTCAACGCCGTGTTCCAGCCGTCGCTCCAACGCTATTCGATCCAGAGCGTGCGTAACGCTCCCTAGGCATACACATCATGGACGAACTGTTTGCGCAATACGAACGCGAGCTCGTCACCATGCGGCAGCTGTGCCGCGAATACGCCGAGCGCTATCCGAAAGTCGCGGCCAAGCTGCAGCTTGGCGGCGAGGCGTGCGACGATCCGCATGTCGAACGCCTGATCCAGTCCGTCGCCCTGCTGTGCGCGCGGGTGTCGAAGCGCCTGGACGACGCCTATCCGCAATTTACGGAAGCGCTGCTCAACCTCCTGTTTCCGCATTATCTGAGGCCGTTTCCGTCGTGCGCGATCGTGCGCTTCCTCCCGGCGGCCGGCGGCACCGGAACAGTACCGCGCGGGACGCTGCTCGAATCGGCACCGGTCCGCGGCGTGCACTGCAAATTCCAGACCGCATACGATGTCGCGCCATCCCCCGTCGCCATCACGTCCGCCCGCTTCGATGCGGTGATCCGCGCGCCCTCGTCGACCTCGGTCGCGCCGGGCGTGTCGGCGGCGATCGGCATCGAATTCGCGGCCCCGGTTCCAGCCGGTACCCCTGCGCGCATGCGGGTATATCTCGACGGTGACACGTCGTTCTGCGCGGCGCTGCGCGATGCGCTGTTCATGCGCACGGCGTCGGCTTACGTCCAGGCGGGCGCGAATGGCGCCTGGATGCCGCTCGGCGCGATACCGGTGTCGGCGGTCGGGTTTGGCGACGACGACGCCCTGATCCCGTTCGACGCCCGCTCGCACCGTGCCTACCGGCTCCTCGCTGAATACTTCGCCTTTCCGGAAAAATTCAACTTCGTCGACATCAATGTTGCCGCGCTCCGCGCCCGGCTGCCATCGGACTGCACCGCATTCACGCTGCACCTGGCGCTGGCGGGCATCGCGCCAGGATCGGACCAGGCCAGGATGCTCGCGGGCCTGTCGGCACAAAGCCTGCTCACCGGCTGCACCCCGGTCGTCAACCTGTTCAGGCAGCCGGCGGTCCCGGTCGCATACACGCAGCGCGCCGCGGAATACTCGGTCCTTGCCCATCCCGCGCATGCATCCGGGTATGAGGTGTATTCGGTCGACAGGGTCCACATGGTGCGGCAGCGCGGCAAGGACATCGCGCCCATCGAATTCCGTCCGTTTTATGCCCTTCGCCATGGCGAGAGCGATGCGCACAAGGGCCGCTACTGGATACTGCGCCATGACGACACGCTGGCGGTCACCAGCCCGGGCCATGAAAAAGTCATCGCGCTCGTCGATACCCACGGCGAGCCGCTCGACGTCGAGCAGACGACATTGTCGATCGACCTCACCTGCACCAACCGCGACCTGCCCTGCCTGTTGAAATGCGGGTCGACCGACGGCGACCTGACGATACCAGGCGCGGCGCAGGGCGGGAGGATACGTTTCCTGCGCAGGCCCACGCGTCCCCATCGCCTGGCGAACGGCCAGAGCGCCCATTGGCGCCTCATCTCCCACCTGACGCTGAATCACCGCGCCCTGGCGCTGGAAGGGGCCGACGGCCTGCGCGAGATGCTCGCGCTGTACGACTTCACCGGATCCGCGGTCTCGCGGCGCCAGATCGCCGGCGTCGTCGGCCTCGAACATGCCGAGACAACGGCGTGGATCAGGCACAAGCGCGGAGCCTCACTGGCACACGGGACCGAAGTGCGCCTGACGATCGACGAAGAGGCCTTCGTCGGCGCCGGCCTGCACCTGTTCGTGCAGGTCATCGACCAGTTCTTCGCGCTGTATGTCCAGATGAACAGTTTTATCGAGCTGGTGATCCTGTCACACCAAACCGGAGAGGAGCTGTTCCGATGCAAACAACGAAGTGGGAGCATGCCGTTGTCGTGATCGAGCGCCTGCTCGCGGCGCCGTACCGGTACAGCTTCGCACAACTGCTGAACATCCTCGTACGGATGCTGCGCCGACAGGGTATTCCGTACCCCCAGGCGTTCAATCAGGTGCTGCGCTTTCAAAACAGCGTGTCGCTGGCTTTTCCGGCAAGCGAGATCGAAAGCATGCAGGTCGAATCAATCGGCGCTGCCGGCACGCCCCGCATTCACATCACCCCCGCATTCATCGGATTGCTGGGCGCGAGCGGCACATTGCCGCTGCATGACACCGAACGGGCGGCCGCCAGGACGGGCGCGGCCGCCGACGAAAGCTGGAAGCCGTTCATCGACCTGTTTTCGAGCCGGGCCATCGGCCTCTTCTACGAGGCATGGGGAAAATACAGGGTCGAGCACGGCCTGGACACGCGCGCACGGGACGATCTGCTTCCGCTCCTGGCCGCATTGGGCGGTCTTCGGCCCACGAGTTTCGGACCGGACCGGCCCTTCGCATCGATTCCAGCGGAAGTCGCCGCCTTCTACGCCGGCCAGCTCAGGACACGCCCGATTGCCGCTTCGACCGTGGAACGTGTTCTCGGCGAGTACTTTGGCGTGCCCGTGCGCGTCGAAGAATTCGTCGGCGCCTGGGATCCGATACGGGCCGGGATCCGCAGCACGCTTGGCGTCACCGATCCCACCCTCGGCCATGGCGCCGCGCTGGGTGGGCGCACGTGGCGCAACGACTTGCGCGTCCGTCTGCATATCGGCCCCCTGGATGAGGAGCAGGCGAATGCATTCCTGCCGCATGGGCGGGCTCACGCGGCATTGAACGAGATGGTCAGCCTGTTTGCCGTGCCCGCCGTCCAGTATGAAGTCAGGCTGTTGCTGAGCAAGCCGTGTCTCAAGCCGCTGACCTTGAGGACCAAAGGGCAGGATCGGCGACGTCTGGGATGGAATTCATTCCTGACTGGTACGGAAGGCAAGGCGAGCCGGCCGGAGATTCGGGCGGCCCTTCAGCTCCTTGCTGCCAATCAAAGTTAGCGGCCATTCGGTTGAGTACCTTAACCGGCGGAAATCAGAAACCTGACAAACCATTGGAGGCATTGCATGGATGGGAGTCAAGCGATCGCGGCAGGCGCTGCGCTGTCGGTGTTCAGTCTCAATGCGCAGCACGACCGCTTGATGCGCCTGGCATTCCCCCGGGGGGACGGGCCTGATCCCATTCTCCTGCCGAATCGATTGAACGCGCACGAAGAAATCTGCCGCTGCTTCCGCTATGAGGTCGAACTCCTGTCGGACGACGCACGGATTCCCTTGAAGGCGATGATGGGCAGGATGGTGACGATTTCCATCGTGCGCGAAGACGGCTCGCTGCGCTACTTCAACGGCTACGTCACCGAATTCCGTTTCCTGCGCGCGGACGGCGGTTTCGCGTTCTATCGCATGGTGCTCGAACCGTGGCTGGCATTCGCCAGGCTGCGCAAGGACAACGTGTCGTTCCATGGCAAGAGCGTCATCGAGATAACCGAACTGACGTTCGCGCATTACCGCCAGGCCGACTGGAATCCGGTCATCGTCGGCGACTATCCGCGTATTACCTGTGCCAACCAGTACGATGAAACCGACTACAACCACCTGCACCGCCGCTGGGAAGATCTCGGGCTGCACTACTGGTACGAGCACCGGGCGGATGGGCATACGCTCTGGCTCAGTGACAGGAGCACGCTTGCGCAGCCCATCGATCCGTCCGGCATCGACGATTCGGGAGAGATCCCGTTCCGCGACAAGGCCGGTTCGCTCGAAGACGACGGCATACGCGAATGGAGTCCCGTGCGGCGGCTCGGTTCCGGCCAGACGACCCTGGCCAGCTTCGATTACAAGAACCCGGTCGTGCAGCGGTCGACCGCCGAGTCCCTGAATAACCAGGGCGACGTCTTTCCCTATGAAATCTACGAAAACACGGGCTCGTATGGCTTCCGCACCCACGACGAGGGCGAACGGATCGCACAGCAGCGCATGGGCGAGCGCGATGCGAACACGCAGTATTTCGAAGCCCGTGGCAACGATCGCACTGCCCAGCCGGGCCGGTGCTTCAAGCTCGGCGGCCATTTCAGCGCCGAACTGCGCGTTCCCAAGCGCGGCGAGCCGGCGCAGCCCAGCATACGCGACCGCGACTACCTGATCCTGAGCGTCGACCACGAAGCCAGCAACAACTACCAGGCCGGGCCGGGCGCACCGTCGCATTACGAGAATTCGTTCCGGTGCGTGCGCAAGGATATCCAGTGGCGTCCGGGCAGGCACTACAACAGCAAGCCCTGCACTTATCCCGGCATTCAGACGGCTATCGTGGTCGGGCCGGCCGGTTCCGAGATTCACACCGATGGCTATGGGCGCGTCAAGGTCCAGTTTCACTGGGACAGGCTGGGAAATTATGACGAGAACAGTTCGCCCTGGATTCGTGTCATGTCGCCGGGGGCCGGGAGCGAGTTTGGAAATATTCGCTTGCCGCGGGTTGGCGAGGAAGTGGCGGTGGTCTATCTCGACGGGAACATCGACCATCCAGTAATTCTAGGATCGTTGTACAACGTCACGCACATGCCGCCTTGGCAGTTGCCTGAGCAGCAGGCTTTAAGCGGGTTGCGAAGCCGGGAGCTGCAGGCGGGAGAAGGCAGCGGACGCGGTAATCATCTGGTGCTCGACGATACCGCCGGGAAGATTCAGGCGCAGCTGAAAAGCGATCATCAATGCAGCCAATTGTCGCTTGGGCACATTACCCGTGTCGAGGACACGTCCGGCAGAAAAGAGTTTCGCGGTGAAGGGTGGGAATTACGCACAGACGGGCACGGGGCACTGCGCTCAGCAGAAGGAATGCTTGTGACCACTGAGCGGCGCGCTCAGGGCCAATTGCATATCACTGATATAAAAGAAACGCTGCAGCGTCTCGGAGACGCACAACTGTTGCATGAAAAACAGGCGAACAGCGCCATTGAATTCCAAGCTCAAGAATGGGGGCAACAGGATGACGTGGCAGACATAGTGCAGAGGCAAAACCTAGCTTTAGCTGGACGTACAGGCGAATTCCCTGAGTTCGAGGAACCACACCTTGTTTTGGCAAGCGCGGCAGGGATGGTCGCTTCAACTGTTCAAACTACCCATATATCCAGCGAGCAACATATCGCTTTGACTGCGAAAGGAGATATATCGTTTGCGGCTGGCGATAGCTTCTTGTCAAGCATCAAGCAGACTTTTCGACTATTTGTTGAAAAAGCCGGAATGAAGCTAATTGCCGCAGCAGGCAAGATCACGGTGCAGGCAAAACAAGATCAGATCGAGCTCATCGCTGCAAAGGTGATGAGCATTATTAGCAATGAAGAGTGGATAAATCTGAATGGGAAGAAAGGAATACGGCTGCACGGTGCAGGTTCGGTCCTGGAAATAAGTGACAAAGTACAGTTTTTCACCAAATCGCCTACATTATTCCATGGCAATCTCGAAACATTGGCACCGGCCGCGCCGAGTTCCGATTCCACATCTCCCCGTGCGTTCGAGCCCGCTCAATCAGAGTCCAAACACGCATTTGACGAACAATTCCGACTCATTGCAGCTGATGGGCATACGCCAATCGCCAACCGCTCTTACCGAATCGTTGCAGATGATGGGCAAATTTGGGAAGGTCGCAGTGATAGCGATGGCTTTACACAGCGCGTAGTTACCAAGTCTTCTTTAAAACTTTCACTATTTTTGCTACCAGACTGATATTCTTCTACCGGAGGAAAGATGCCCGAGGCAATTATTTCAAATGCGATTACAAACCCGATGCCAGGATCGATTGTTACTGTCAAAATTGACGACTATGTGTGCCTACTCACCATTGAAAAAAACAAATATGGTGATGATTTGCCCATAATTCCAACTGAATCTCGAACAGAAAAAAATAAGGTACTCTATCAGCTAAAACTTTTAGCAAAATTAACTCAGCACAAAGCTGGAACCCCTGTTTCCGGGCATTCCTTTTCCCTAAAATCCAACCGTTCTTGCGACCGTGTAGAGTCAAAAGGGAGAACAAATACCCAGGGCGAAATGACATTCGTTCTTTTCACCCGAGAACCTGGTGAACTCGAACTGACTGTACCAACTGCGGGAATTACTATGCTCAGCTTCAAAATAAAGTTGCAGGAGGCTTGGTATGAATCCTTGTTTCTCATCACCGGCTACCATGTTTGTGAAGAGGGTGATTTTTCTGGAGAATTAGTGGAGGGACAAGGTTTGGATGAGAAGCATAAGGATGACTTCCTTTACGGAGCGGCAGGGATAGCAATGCAAGGAACAGGAAAAGCAAGCGACGGCAGATATATACGTCTCGACAACAAACCCGGAATCTGGCATAAAAATAAAAAAGGCAATCCCGATCGATTAGATAATCCGTCCGCAGCCAAATTTTCGTACACTGACAAATTTTACGGAAAATATGGCATAGTCAAGGAAAATCATTCAATAGCGATTGATAACTCAGTAATCCCGAAAAAATCCAAAGTGAGCATAGAGGGCTTAGGAGAAAGAGTAGCCGATGACTCCGGCGGGGGCATACGCCTATATCACATCGACAATTTTCTTGGATCAGGAGCGACGGTAGTAAAAGACTGGCTAAAAAGCGGGATAAATCATACACAGCGAGCGGTCAAATATTTAGGAGTTGCGTAATGAATAATGCTCGTCGATTTATCGTGTTTTTGACGACCAGCGTCCTCGTGACGAACGTTTATGGTGAAATACTAAAAAAGGTTTATCTCGATAGCAAACAAAACGTACATATCGTTGACGACCATGGACGCGACACGCGAATAACAAATAAGGGAAATGCTAACCATTTAAAACTGGCGCCTGACGGAGAAACCGTGGCCTGGCTTGCTATGAATACTTGGACAGCAGAAGGTGATGATGGGCCAGGTTCCGAAGAACTAATAATCTATCGCAATGGAAAACGCAACTCAATTAAATGCACGCCCTTCATTCGAGATTATTGGTTTTGGATGAATGGGACTCAAATAGCTATTGACTGCGGCGCAAGACATTTCGCAGGACGCGAAATCCTTTATGACACCAGAACCATGCGGGAGCTTTCAAGTTTTGATGAGGCCAAAGTGCCATTAGAGAAACGACCTGACTGGTCGGACGCTGACAACTAATCTTATGATTTGCCGCTACAAAATGGACAATCTATCAGTTTTCCAATTAGTCCACATAAGGAAATCGACGTGATACATAACGGACGTGGTGTGATCCGCCTCAACGACAAAACCGACCACGGCGGTCAAGTCATCAGCGCATCCTCGGGCACAACCGTGATGGGTATGGCCGCAGCACTTCAAGACGACATGACGCGTTGCCCCAAGTGCAAAGGCAACTTCGCAATCAAACCTGATGGAGCTGGCGCACGACACGAAGGCAAGCCGTACGCCTATGACGGGGACATGACGGAATGCGGCGCACGACTGATAACATCATTGTGAATCGGATCGCTGCCGCCGCGTGATCAGTCGCATCGTTGATGCCCAAAACACGTTAAAACTCTACGCACGTCCCGTCCTCAACCCCTCCAGATACGGATCGATCACACACTTCCCCAGCGCCAGCAAATCGAAATCCTGCGGATCGAACATCCAGTTGCGAATCAACCCATCGATCATGGTCCACAGCCCCAGCGCCACGCGGGCCGGATCGATGTCGCGTGAGATGAGTCCCTTGTCGATGGCCAGGCGGATGCGGCGCTCGGCCCGGCTCTTCCAGTTGGCCAGGTTGTCCTGGCGCCGCTGCCGCACCGCATCCATCTCGCCCACGAACTCCACCTTCAGCGTGGCGATCTCGAACACGCGCCGCGCCCCCGGATCGTTGACCGTCCGGTCCAGCACCGCCAGCATGTGGTTGCGCAGGTCGACCAGCGGGTCGTCCGACTCCACCTGGTCCAGCACCTGCATCTCCGCCTCCAGCGGCAGGATCGCCCGCTCCATCATCGCGTTGAACAACGCACCCTTGTCGTCAAAGTGCCAATAAATGGCGCCGCGCGTCACACCGGCCGCGGTTGCGATATGCTGCAACGTTGTACGAGAAACACCCTGTTCGACGAACAATTTTTCAGCAGCATCCAAAATGCTGTCGCGGGTCGCTGCCGCTTCTTCCTTGGTTCTGCGGGCCATCCGCCTGACTCTCCGTTTTTATAGGTAGGAAACATTAAACATACACTCGTGATAGTATATCGGGGTTTTCCCAAAAGTCAGTAGTAAAACCGCCTGTTGTGCCGAAGAAGTGTCGCAGGACGGTTTTATTCTTTTTTCCACAAGAAGGAAGCATTGAATGCGCTCTGCCAACTCCTCCTCCCTCACCCTGTCCAGGATCGCCGCGTGCACCCTGGTCGCCGTGGTCATGCTGTCGGCCTGCGGCTCCAAGGATAACGCCCAGGCCGGTCCAGGCGCCGCTGGCGCCAAGATGCCGCCTCCCCAGGTCGGCGTCATCACCACGAAGATCCAGCCGGTCGCACTCGAGACCGAACTGCCGGCCCGCGTCGAGGCAATCCGCACGGCCGAAGTCCGCGCCCGCGTCAACGGCGTCGTGCTGAAGCGCCTGTTCACCGAGGGCAGCTTGGTCAAGCAGGGCCAGTCGCTGTTCCAGATCGATCCGGAGCCCTACCAGGCCCAGCTGAACGCTGCCCAGGCCGCGCTCGGCCGTGCCCAGGCGAACCTGACGTCGACCTCCGCCACGGTCGAGCGCTACAAGCCGCTCGTCGAGGCGCAGGCCGTCAGCAAGCAGGAATTCACGAACGCCGTCGCCGCCCTGAAGCAGGCCGAGGCGGACGTCAATTCGGCCAGGGCCCAGGTGCGCATCGCCAAGATCAACGCCGACTACGCGAACGTGTACGCCCCGATCTCGGGCCGCATCGGCCGCGCGCTCGTGACGGAAGGCGCGCTCGTCTCCGCCACCGAAGCGACGCAGATGGCGCTGATCCAGCAGACCGACAACGTCTACCTGAACATCACCCAATCCGCCGCCGAACTGCAGCGCCTGCGCAAGAACGCCGGCGACAAGGGCCTCGGCGGCAGCGTACCGGTGACCGTCGTCGCGGACGACGGCACCGTGCTGCCGACGAAGGGCAAGCTGCTGTTCTCGGACATCACCGTCGACCCGACGAGCGGCCAGGTCACGTTGCGCGCCCAGGCGGCGAACCGGGACAACGCCCTGCTGCCGGGCCAGTACGTGCGCGTGCGCCTGGCGCAGGCCGAGCTGCCGAACGGCATCCTGGTGCCGCAGCAGGCCGTCACCCGCGGCGGCCCGAACGGCGATACGCTGACCGTGATCGGCGCGGACAACAAGCCGACCCCGCGCACGGTGAAAATCGGTTCGCAGAACGGCGAGAACTGGGTCGTCACGGATGGCCTCAAGGAAGGCGAGCGCGTGATGGTGGACGGCTTCCAGAAGCTGCAGATGCTGCCGCCGGGTACGCCGGTGCAGCCGGTGCCCTGGGCGCCGGTCGGCGCCCCGGCAGCCCCGGCCGCGGCCAATGCGCAGGCGTCCGCCGCGCCCGCCGGCGAGTAAGCAGGCAAGGCTAGATAAACAGGAACCACAATGGCACGTTTTTTTATTGACCGCCCCATTTTTGCCTGGGTGATCGCGCTGTTCATCATGGTGCTTGGCGGCGTCGCCATCAAGCAGCTGCCGATCGCGCAATATCCGACCGTGGCGCCGCCGTCGATCGTCGTCAGCGTCGCGTACCCGGGCGCTTCCGCGCAAACGCTGGAAGATTCCGTCATCTCCGTCATCGAACGCGAGATGAACGGTGCCGAAGGCATGATCTACATGGAGTCGACCAGCCAGGCCAACGGCACCGGCTCCATCACGATCAGCTTCGAGACCGGCACCAATCCCGACCTGGCCCAGGTCGACGTCCAGAACCGCCTCGCGCGCGCGACCCCGCGCCTGCCGGCCGCGGTGACCCAGCAGGGTGTGCGCGTCGACAAGGCCCGTTCGAACTTCCTGCTGTTCACGATTCTCTCGTCCGACGACCCGACCTGGGACACCGTCGCGCTGGGCGACTACGCGTCGCGCAACGTACTGCCCGAGATCCAGCGGATCAAGGGCGTCGGCCAGGCGCAGCTGTTCGGTACCGAGAAGGCGATGCGCATCTGGATCGACCCGGCCAAGCTGGTCGGCTTCAACCTGTCGCCGGATGACGTCAACACCGCGATCCGCCAGCAGAACGCCCAGGTGGCATCCGGCACGATCGGCGACCTGCCCGTGGCCAAGGGCCAGCAGATCACCGCGACCGTCGTCGTCACGGGCCAGCTGGCCACCGTCGAGCAGTTCGGCAACATCGTGCTGCGCGCGAATCCGGACGGCTCCACCGTGCGCCTGAAGGACGTCGCCCGCATCGAGATCGGCGGCCAGGCCTACGCCACGTCGACCCGCCTGAACGGCAAGCCGTCGACGGGTATCGGCGTGCAGCTGTCGCCGACCGGTAACGCGCTGGAAACCGCGAAGCTGATCAAGGCACGCATGAATCAGCTGCAGAAGTACTTCCCGAAAGGCATGAAGTACTCGATCCCCTACGACAGCACGAAATTCATCCAGATCTCGATCAGCCAGGTGGTGGAAACCCTGATCGAGGCCGTGATCCTCGTGTTCATCGTGATGTACGTGTTCCTGCAGAACTTCCGCTACACGATCATCCCGACCATCGTCGTCCCGGTCGCCCTGCTGGGCTCCTTCGCGACACTCCTCGCGATGGGCTTCTCGATCAACGTGCTGACGATGTTCGGCATGGTCCTCGTGATCGGTATCGTCGTCGACGATGCGATCGTGGTGGTGGAAAACGTCGAACGCATCATGTCCGAGGAAGGCCTGCCCCCGCTGCAGGCCACGCGCAAGGCGATGGGCCAGATCTCCGGCGCCATCATCGGCGTGACCGTCGTGCTGATGTCCGTGTTCGTGCCGCTGGCATTCTTCCAGGGCGCGGTCGGCAACATCTACCGCCAGTTCTCGATCGTGATGGTGTCGTCGATCGGCTTCTCGGCGTTCATGGCGCTGTCCCTCACGCCGGCGCTGTGCGCGCACCTGCTCAAGCCCGTGGAAGCGGGCCACCACATGGAGAAGAAAGGCTTCTTCGGCTGGTTCAACCGCACGTTCACGACGGGCGCCAAGCGCTACGAAGGCATCGTCGGCAAGATGCTCAAGCGTTCCGGCCGCGCGCTGGTCGTGTTCGTCCTGCTGGTCGGCATCGTCGGCCTGATGTTCGCGCGCCTGCCGAACTCGTTCCTGCCGAACGAAGACCAGGGCTACATCATCGCCAACATCCAGCTGCCGCCGGGCGCCACCGCCAACCGCACCAACGTCGTCCTGCACGCGCTGGAAGACTATGTGCTGAAGCAGCCGGAAGTGGCCGACATGGTCGCCGTGACGGGCTTCTCGTTCACGGGGCAGGGCCAGAACATGGGCCTCGCGTTCATCCCGCTGAAATCGTGGGACGAGCGCAAGGGCAAGGGCCAGAGCGCGCAGGATCTCGCGGGCCGCATCACGGGCCACATGATGGCGCTGCGCGACTCGTTCATCTTCGTCGTGAGCCCGCCGCCGATCCCGGAACTGGGCCGCGGCACCGGCTTCTCGTTCCGCCTGCAGGACCGCGGCGGCCTCGGTCACGCCGCCCTGCTCCAGGCGCGTAACCAGCTTCTCGGCATGGCGATGCAGAGCAAGGTGCTGACGGGCATCCGTCCTGAAGGCCTCGAAGATGCGCCGCAGCTGAAGCTGAACATCGACCGCGACAAGGCGCAGGCCCTGGGCGTGACGTTCGGCGCCATCAACACGGCGCTGTCGACGTCGCTCGGTTCCGCGTACGTGAACGACTTCCCGAACGCCGGCCGCCTGCAGCGCGTGATCGTGCAGGCCGACGCGCCGGAGCGCATGCAACCGGAAGACCTGCTGCGCATCAACGCCCTGAACACGAAGGGCCAGCCGGTGCCGCTGTCCGCGTTCGCGACGACACAATGGATCACGGGTCCGATGCAGACGTCGCGCTACAACGGCTATTCGTCGATGAGCATCACGGGCGATGCCGCCCAGGGCTATTCGACCGGCCAGGCGCTCGACGAGATGCAGGCGCTGGCCGCCAAGCTGCCGGCCGGCTTCGCGTATGAATGGACCGGCCAGTCGCGCGAGGAAATCCTCGCCGGTTCGACCGTGTTCGTGCTGATCGGCTTCGCGCTGCTGGCCGTGTTCCTGGCGCTGGCCGCGCTGTACGAAAGCTGGTCGATCCCGGTGGCCGTGCTGCTCGTCGTGCCGCTGGGCGTGCTCGGTTCGCTGCTCGCGGCATCGATGCGCGGGCTGTCCAACGACGTGTACTTCAAGGTGGGCCTGATCACCATCATCGGCCTGGCCGCGAAGAACGCGATCCTGATCGTGGAATTCGCGAAGGACCTGCAGGCGCAGGGCAAGTCGCCGTTCGAAGCGGCGCTGCAGGCGGCGCACCTGCGCTTCCGTCCGATCATCATGACGTCGCTCGCGTTCATCCTCGGCGTGCTGCCGCTGGTGGTCGCCAGCGGCGCCGGCGCCGCGTCGCAGCGCGCGATCGGTACGGGCGTGATGGGCGGCATGTTGACGGCGACGGCATTGGGCGTGTTCTTCGTGCCCGTGTTCTTCGTCGTCATCCGCGGATTCTTCAAGGGCAGCGAACGCCAGCGCAAGAAGTACGCGCACGAAGAAGAAAACACTGTCATCGACTCGAAAATCTGATGAACAACATGAAACGACTCACTCCCCTGGCCCTGGCCCTCGTACTGGCCGGCTGCGTGAACCTGGCGCCCAAGTACGAGCGGCCGCAAGCGCCGGTGGCGGGTGCCTTCCCGACCGTGGAAGGCACGGTCAACAGCGGCAACGCCGTCGCGAACGAGGCGCCCGCCGCCATCGCGTGGCAGCGCTTCTTCACCGATCCGCGCCTGCAGCAGCTGATCACGCTGGCCCTGGAAAACAACCGCGACCTGCGCGTTGCCATCCTCAACATCGAGGCGGCACGGGCGCAGTACCAGATCCAGCGCTCGAACCAGTTCCCGGCCATTAACGCCGGCATCACGGGCCAGCGCCAGACGACGGGCAAGGACGAGCCGATCAGCAGCGTGTACCAGGCCGGCCTCTCGGTGTCGGCGTTCGAGCTGGACTTCTCCAGCCGCGTGCGCAACCTGTCCGACGCCGCGCTGGCGCAATTCCTCGCCACCGAGGAAGCGCGCAAGACGGCGCAGATCAGCCTGATCGCGCAGGTCGCCAACACGTACCTGACGTTCCTCGCGGACGAGGAATTGCTGTCCCTGACGCAGCAGACCCTGAAGACGCGCGAGGAATCGCTGCGCCTGACCAACCTGCGCTTCGAGAACGGCGTCTCGTCCAAGCTCGACCTGCAGCAGGCCGTGTCGCTCGTCGAACAGGCGCGCACCACGCTGGCCCAGGCCCAGCGCCAGCGCGCGCAGGACCTGAACCTGCTCACCTTGCTGATCGGCCAGACGATCCCCGGCAACCTGCCGGCCGGCGCCACGCTCGCGACGACGAACCTGCCGGACCTCCCGGCCGGGATGCCGTCCGACCTGCTGGCGACCCGTCCGGACATCCGTTCGGCCGAGCAGCAGCTGATCGCGGCCAACGCCAACATCGGCGCGGCGCGCGCGAACTACTTCCCGCGCATCACCTTGACGGGCAGCGCGGGCACGGCCAGTTCCGAGCTCTCCGGCCTGTTCAAGAGCGGCACGTTCGGCTGGACGTTTGCGCCGCAGGCGATCCTGCCGCTGTTCGACTTCGGCCGCACCCGCGCCGGCGTCGAGAGCGCCCGTGCCCAGCGCGACATCGCCGTCGCGCAGTACGAAAAGTCGATCCAGACCGCGTTCCGCGAAGTGGCGGACGCACTGGCCGGCCAGGCCACGTACAGCGAACAGCTGCGCGCCCAGCAGGCCGTGGCGGCCGCCGAGACGGACCGCTTCAACCTGTCCGACCTCCGCTACCGCAACGGCACCGCGAGCTACCTGGACCTGCTGGACGCCCAGCGCTCGCTGTTCACCGCGCAGCAGCAGGCCATCCAGGCCAACCTGCTGCGCCTGCAGAACCAGGTCACGCTGTACCGCGTGCTGGGGGGTGGCTGGAGCGAAGCGGGGCCGGCGACGGCGGCACGCTGAGTTAGCCCGTCGTTCCCGCGCAGGCGGGAACCCAATCTGCACGCGCCACCGCAGCGCATGAACTTGGATCCCCGCCTGCGCGGGGATGACGTTTCAAGCGCAGGCAAAGTTATTGCCGCGCGCCATTGGCACGATCCCGACCGGGGGCGGCCGCGATTTCGGTATCATGAAATCGCAGGCCGGCCCCGGTTTTCCATTGTATGCACGGGCGGCCCCGGCAGCCGTCGCCGGACGGCGTCCGCCAGGACCGCAACGCGCGCCGAGCCCGGCCTGTCCGGCACGGTCGCCCCTTGCGCCGCGCCCCATGCCATGCGACATTTTTTTCGTGCACACTGGAAAGCCATCGTCGCCATCGTCCTGCTCGTGGTGCTGGCGATGATGACCGTGAACCCCGGCGCCGCCATGCCGGAACCGCCTTTGGCCATGCGCCTGCGCGCGCACGTGACGGCGCTCGCGGGCGGCCCGCAGGACGCCACCTACATCGGCAACGTGCTGCGGGCGGCCGGCTACGCCGTGCGGGACCGCGGCGGGACCGGCCACGAACGCCGCATCGAAGCCGTGCTGGCCAGCGTGCCCCCGGGCGAAAAAGCGGCGCGCACGTTCATCGTCGGCGCCCGCGATGACGGCGCCGAAGACGGCGCGCCCGGAACGGCGGCCGTGCTGGAACTGGCGCGCCTGCTGGCGAGCGTGCGTCCGAGCAGCGGCACCGAGATCCGCTTCGTGTTCTTCCTCGCGCCGAAAGCCGCCGCGCTTCCGGGCGTCGACGACGCCCTCCCGTCCGCCGGGCGTCCGGGCAGCTTCATCGCCTACGTGGGCAGCCTGGCATCGTCGCGCGAGGTGCAGGACGCGCTGTCCGCATTCCAGAGCGTCGCGGCCGGCCCGGCGCACGGCCTCGCGACGCCCGCCTACATGCAGGGCGTGACCCTGTCCGACCGCGCCGGGTGGCACCGTCCCGGCGCCGGCCTGCCCGCCCTCGTCCTCACCGACACGTCGTTCACGCGCTTCCCGTTCCGCCAGGCGGACAATGCCGCGCCGGATACGGACGAGCCGCCCGAGCAGGTCGTCTTTGCCGGCATGGCGCGCGTGGTAAGCGGCCTCGCGCGCACGCTCACGGCGCTGGCTGCCGGACAGCGCGGATAAGACCCGGCGCGTCCGCCGTGGTCTCATGCCGTGCGCGCGGATACAGCCAGCCGAAAATGACGGTCGCCGCCGCCGCGCCGGCCAGCTGGGCCAGCACGTAGCCCGGCACGTCCGCGAGCCGGATGCCGGCGCACGTGCCTGTCGCCGCGCGCGCCAGCGTGAGGGCGGGATTGGCGAACGACGACGACGCCGTGAACCAGTACCCCGCGACGATGAACAGGGCCGCCGCATATGGTGTGACGCCGGGCCGCGTGCGCGCGCAGCCGATGATCGTGGCCAGCAGGCCGAACGTGGCGACGCCTTCGCTCCACCACAGCCCGGCGCCCGTGCGCGCCTGCGTCGCGGCTGCGAACACGGGTTCGCCGAACATCGAATGCGCGAGCGCCACGCCGGCGAACGCGCCGGCTACCTGCGCGGCCAGGTACGGCAGCACGAGCGCGCCCGGCAGGTTGCGCTGCCACGCTTCGGACAGGGTGACGACGGGATTCAGGTGCGCGCCCGAAACGGCGCCGAACGCGAGGATCAGCACGACGAGGCCGCAGCCGGACGCGATCGAATTGACGAGCAGCGCGATGGCCGCATTGCCGCCCGCCAGCCGGTCGCCCATGACGGCGGAGCCGACGACGACGGCCAGCAGCAGGGCGGTGCCGAGCCCCTCGGCGACGAGGCGGCGCAAAAGTTGGTCGAAGTGCTTCATGGCACGTATTGTGAGGGAGCGCCCCACCCCGCAGTACCGCCGTTCCGGTCTGTTCAGCCGATACGAAGACGCAGGACCGGCCTAGAATGGCTGTTGGATCAGGGAGGGAATGATGTCGAGCAGGTCGGACATCGACACGGGCTTCGACAGGAAGCGTACGCCCGGCGGCATCGTGCCGGCCTCGATGGGATTGCCCGAGATGACAAGGGCCGGCAGTTCGGGCTGCAGGCCGCGCAGGGCGTGGATCACTTCGATGCCGTTCATGCCCGGCATGCGGAAATCCGTGATCAGCAGGTCGATCGGGCCGGCCTCGCCGATGCGGACGGCGTCGCGCCCGTTGTCGGCGACGGACACGCGATAACCGGCGATGCTCAGGTAGCGCTCGAATACGTACAGGATGGCTTCCTCGTCATCCACGACGAGGATGCGGGGCGGTGCGGGTGGCATCGGCCAGCTTGCCTTTCATTGAAACTTATGCAAGCAGGACTGTAACACAGGGCCTCCGGGATGCCCGGCACGTTTCGCGCCGGCAGCCAACGCCTATTTGGGACGGAACAGCGCGCACAGCTTGTGACCGTCCGGATCGCGCACGTACGCGAGATACAGCGGCCCCAGGCTGCTCTCGCGCAGGCCCGGCGGCGCCTCGATCGACGTGCCGTCCTGGGCGACCGCCGTGTCGTGGAACGCGTGGACCTGTTCGGGCGACGCGCATTTGAAGCCGATCGTGGCGCCGTTCGCGCACGTCGCTTCGGCGCCGTCGATCGGCTCGGTGATGCAGAACGAGCCCCCGTCGTGGCGATAGAACAGCCGGCGCTGGCCCGTCAGGTTCGTGTTGGGGAACGGCTCGCCCACGCCGAGGACGCCCAGCACGGCGTCGTAAAAACGCTTCGAACGATCGAGGTCATTGGAACCGATCATGATGTGACTGAACATGCTTGTCCTTTCCTGAAGATGGATGCCGCGGTCAATCCAGGAGCACGACGTCCGGCAGGTTCGCCAGCACCTGGTCCCACGTATCGTAGCATTCCAGCGTCTCGACGACGACGGGCAGCGGCTCGGCCCAGATCTCCGGCAGCATGCGTTCCTCGCGTGTGCGCGTCGCGAACGCGAGCTTTTCCACGGGCGGTTCGAAGCGCGCGTCGACGCCGGGCTTGTTGCCCCGGGCATCGATGCGGTACCAGCCGACGTCCTCCAGGTACACGGCATTCAGGCCGTGCAGGCAGTACGGCGCCCCGCTGTCGCCGACCGACAGGCGCTGGTAGCACAGCCCCGCCGGGATGCCGTTCGCGCGCAGCAGGGCGGCGAGCAGATGGCTCTTCGCATAGCAATAGCCCGTCCCGTGGCGCAGCACGTCGGACGCCTTGCACGTGACGGGATTCGCTTTGAAATCCACGCTGTGGCGGATCGTGTCGCGCACGAATTCGAAGCAGGCGCGCACGACGTCCGCTTCGGAAGTCGCGCCTTCGGCCAGCCGGCGGGCGGTGGCGAGGACGTCCGGCGTGTCGAAATCGATGTAGGTGCTGGCGGCGAGATAGCGTTGCATGAAATGAAACGTCATGGTGTGTGCGTGTGTCGAAGCCGACACCTTAGCAGACCATGCCGTTTCCAAGATGCGCTCTTTGTCACTCGGCCAGGAACATCTCCTGAAGATCGTTGAGGAAGCGCTGCCCCAGTTCCGTCGGCCGGATCACGCGGAAGTCGCGGTAGATCAGGCCCTTCGCTTCGGCCTCGTTCAAGGCCTTCTCGATCGCGTTGATCGGCATGCCCGTGCGTTCGCCGAACAGGTTCGGGTCGAACCCTTCCGTCAGGCGCAGCGCGTTGAGCATGAATTCGAAGCCCAGGTCTGCGCGCGCGAGCTCGTGTTCCTCGGCGACCGCATTGCCCTTCCCTGCCGCCTCCATGAACGACGCCGGCTGCTTGTAGCGCGCCTGGCGCAGCACGCGGTGCGGGAACGATAGCTTCGAATGCGCGCCCGCGCCGATGCCGAGGTAGTCGCCGAACTTCCAATAATTCAGGTTGTGGCGCGCGCGGTGGCCCGGCTTCGCATACGCCGAGACCTCGTAGTGTTCATAGCCGGCGGCGGCCGTGCGCCCGGCGATCATGTCCTGGATGTCGGCGCTCTCGTCGTCGCCCGGCAGCTCGGGCGGGTACTTCGCGAACACCGTGTTCGGTTCCATCGTCAGGTGGTACAGCGACAGGTGCGGCGGCGCGAACGACAGCGCCATGTCGATGTCGGCCTGCGCCTCCGCCAGCGTCTGCCCCGGCAGCGCGTACATCAGGTCGAGGTTGAAATTGTCGAAGTTGGCCTGGGCGATCCCGACGGCCCGGATGGCTTCCTCGGCGTCGTGGATGCGGCCCAGCGCCTGCAAATGCCTGCTGTCGAAGCTCTGGATGCCGATCGACAGGCGGTTGATCCCGCTGGCGCGGAAGGCCTTGAATTTCTCCGCCTCGAACGTGCCGGGATTCGCTTCCATCGTGATCTCGGCGTCGAGATCGAGCGGCAGCAGGGTGCGGAGGTCCGACATCAGCCGGTCCAGCCCCGCCGCCGAGATCAGGCTGGGCGTGCCGCCGCCGATGAACACCGTGTGGATCTTGCGGCCCCAGATCAGCGGCAGCGATTGTTCCAGGTCCGCGCGCAGCGCGTCCAGGTAAGCCTGTTCGGGAATCGGTTCCTTCGACTCGTGCGAATTGAAGTCGCAGTACGGGCATTTGCGCACGCACCACGGCCAGTGGATGTACAGCGCCAGCGGCGGCAGCGCCGTCAGGTTCAGCGCGCCCGGTTGCAGGTATTGCAGCGCGGCTGACGCCGCGTTGCGAGGCGTGGCCGCCGGCCCGACGGGCTTGATCGGAATCATTTCAGTTTCCCGAGCTTGTCGACGAGCGCGCGCAGCGCCTGGCCGCGGTGCGAGACGGCGTTCTTTTCTTCCGGCGCCAGCTCGGCGGCCGTGCGGCCGAATTCCGGCAGCAGGAAGTGCGGATCGTAGCCGAAGCCGCCCGCGCCGCGCGGCGTGTCGACGATCTGGCCGCGCCAGACGCCGTCCGCGATCACGGGTTGCGGATCGTCGGGGTGGCGCACGTACACGAGCACGCAGTAGTAATACGCCGATTTGTCGGCGTGCGCCGCCAGGTCGGCGATCAGCTTCTCGTTGTTGCGGGCGTCCGACTTCGGCTCGCCGGCAAAACGCGCGGAAAGCACGCCCGGCGCGCCGCCGAAGGCGTTCACGCACACGCCGGAATCGTCGGCGAGGGCCGGCAGGCCGGTGAGGCGCGCGGCGTGGCGGGCCTTCTGCAGCGCGTTCTCGACGAAGGTGCCAAACGGTTCTTCCGCTTCGGGAACGTTGAACTCGCCCTGCGGATGCAGTTCGAAGCCGATCGGGCCCAGTAACTGGGCGAATTCCTTGAGCTTGCCCGCGTTGTTGGAGGCAAGGATGAGGCGTTGGGTCATTGCTGTCTCGGTCTGGACGAAGAACTGCGTATTTTACCGCTCATCCCGCGATACGCGCAGCCGGGCACGCTAGGCCCGCGGGAACACCATGCTCGCCTGGAACCCCGGTTCGAGGCGGCGCAGCGCGAGCGTACCCTCGTGCAGCTGGGTGATGGCGGTGACGATGGACAGCCCCAGGCCGTTGCCCGGCAGGTGGCGGCTCTGGTCCACGCGGTAGAAGCGGCGCGTGAGCTTGTCCATGTCCTCGAGCGGCACGCCCTGGCCGTAATCGCGCACGGTCAATGCCGGCGCGCCGTCGACGGTGGCCACTTCCACGTCCACCCGGCCGCCGGTGCGGCCGTACTTGATGGCGTTGTCGATCAGGCTGGCCAGTGCGCTGGCCAGCAGGTCGCGGTCGCCGCGGATGATCGTCGGCGTGCCCGCGAAGCGCAGCGCGACGCCCTGCTCTTCCGCGGCCGCTTCGTACAATTCCGTCATGTCGTGCGCGATGGCGGCCAGGTCGAGTTTTTCGAAGGTGCCCGCACGCACGCCGGATTCCAGCGCGGCGATCTGCAGCAGCTTGTCGAACAGCGAAATGACGCTGTCGATGTCTTCGATGGCCAGGCGCGCGTCGGCGACGAGCGCGTGCGGCTCGGCCGAGGCCTGCAGCGCGCGGTCGAGCCGCGAGCGCACGCGCGACAGCGGCGTGCGCAGGTCGTGCGCGATCGAATTCGATACGTGACGCACGCCTTCCATCAGCGCTTCGATGCGGTCGAGCATGCGGTTGATGTCGTCGGCCAGGCGCGCGAATTCGTCGTTGCCCATCACGACGATGCGGCTGGACAGCTCGCCCGCCGCGATGCGCGCCGTCGTGCGGCGGATGCGGCCGATGCGCGCTTCCAGGCGCGAGCGGAAGATCTGGGCGCCGAAGAACGCGAGCAGGATCGACACGGCGCCGCTGACGAGCAGCGCGCGCTCGACGACGCTGCGGATGGCGTCGAGTTCGATCAGGTCGCGGCCGACGACGAGCCGGCTGCCGTCGTCCAGCCGCGTCGCGATCACGCGCACGGAGACGGGCGTACCGCTCCGTTCCATCTGCCCGAACGCCAGCTCGCCGGCCGCCGGCAGCTCGCCGGACCAGCGCCCCAGGTTGCCGGCCAGGAGGCGGCCCTTCATGTCGACGAGGCCGACCACCTCGGTGTCGGTGTCGATCAGGTCGTGCAGCTGGGCGTCGATTTCGCGTACGAGACCGGCGCGGCCGTCGCGGACCCACGCATCGGCCAGGTGCGTTTCCACGGCCATGATCTTGTTGTCGATCGAGTGCTCGAACACGCCCACCGTGCCGAAATAGACGATGGCGGACAGGGTCGCCATCGATGCGGCCAGCAGCAGGCCGTAGCCGACCGCCAGCCGGAACGCGATCGAGCCGCGCAGGCCGAACCGGCTGCTAGCGGGCGGACGGGCCATAGGTCGGCGCGGCGCTCAGCACATAGCCGGCACCGCGCACCGTGTGGATCAGGGGGGGGCTGAAATCCTTGTCGATCTTGCTGCGCAGGCGGCTGATCTGCACGTCGATGACGTTCGTCTGCGGATCGAAGTGGTATTCCCACACGCCTTCCAGCAGCATCGTGCGGGTGACGATCTGGCCCTCGTGGCGCATGAGGTATTCGAGCAGGCGGAATTCGCGCGGCTGCAGCGTGATCGTCGTGCCCTGGCGCGTGACGCGCATCGTGCGCACGTCGAGCTGCAAATCGGCCACCTGCAGCACGGTGGCTTCGCGCGACCAGCTGTTGCGGCGGCTGAGGTTTTCCACGCGCGCCAGCAGTTCCGACATGACGAACGGCTTGGTCAGATAGTCGTCGCTGCCCGCGCGCAGGCCGCGCACGCGCTCGTCGACGCTGTTCAGCGCGGACAGGATCAGCACCGGCGTGCCGTCGCCGCGCGCGCGCATCTGTTCGAGGATGCCCAGGCCGTCGACCTGGCCGGGCAGCATCCGGTCGAGGACGACGACGTCCCAGCGCGTCTCCTGCAGGCGGCGGTTGCCCGCTTCGCCATTCGTTTCCGCCTGCACGGCATAGCCGGCCGCGCGCAACCCGCTACAGAGGTAGTCGCGGGTTTCGGTATCGTCTTCGATCACGAGGCAGTTCGGCATGATTCGGCTCTTGGTGTTAAGTGGACTATAGCGCTGCGGTGCAGTATAGGCGAGTGACGGGACCTAAAAATTACGATCAGGTAATGTCGACACGTAGTGGCACATTACCAGATCGTAATGCCGTATTGATGCGCTGCAACGTAAAATCCGACCGTTTTCATTTCATGGAGTCCCTTTCATGGGCACTTGTTCGAGTGGCAGTTGTTGCCGGCTGAATGCCGGTCCCGCCCCGGCAAGATAACGCAGGTCCTCCTCCTGCCGTCATCTCGCCCCAGGGGGGATGATGGTATCCACGACACACGAATCACCAAGCGCGAATGAAAGGTATGCCGTTCACCGACGGAGATACCGATGTTTCGTTGTTCCCTGTTTTACCTTGCTGCAGGCTTGACGCTCGCGGCGCCAATCGCCCGTGCCGACGAGGCCTGGAATGCGCACGTCCAGGCCACGTACGTGTGGCAGGCCAAGCCCGCCTTCGACGCCGCCTACACCGGCCCCGCCAGCCTTGCCCCGTGGCGCGAGACGGGCTATTCGTTCAGCGCCACCGCTGCCTTCGGCGTCCGTCCGTGGACGGGTGCTGAGCTCTACGTCGATCCGGAAGTCGTGCAGGGCAAGGCGATGTCCGGCCTGCACGGCCTGGGCGGCATGACCAATGGCGAAGAGCAGAAGACGAGCGGCACGAGTCCGACCTTCTATCGCGCCCGGCTGTTCCTGCGCGAGACGTGGAACCTGAGCGGAGATTCCCAACCCGTCGACTCCGACATGAACCAGCTCGCGGGCAGCGTGGCGAGCCTCCGCGTCGTGCTCACGGCCGGCAACCTGGCCGCATCCGACATCTTCGACGCCAACAGCCAGGCGCACGACGCGCGCAGCCAGTTCCTCGACTGGGCCCTCGTCGCGCACGGCGCCTGGGATTTCGCGGCCGACGCGCGCGGCTACACGTGGGGCGCGGCACTGGAATACTACGATGGCGACTGGGCCGTGCGCGCGGGCCGCTTCATGCTGCCCGCCGAATCGAACGGCCTGCCGCTCGACACGCGCATCTTCAAGCACTACGGCGACCAGGTCGAGGTGGAACACCATCATGCGTGGTTCGGCCAGCCGGGCACCGTGCGCGTGCTGGCCTTCCGCGACCGCGCCCGCATGGGATCGTTCCGCGACGCGCTGGCGGCAGCCGCGCCGCCGGATGTCGGCACCGTACGCCGCGAGCGCAGCAAGACGGGCTTCGGCCTGAGCCTGGACCAGGCAGTGGCCGGGCGTGCCGCCATGTTCGCGCGCGCCAGCCGCAACGACGGGCAATCGGAAACGTATGCGTTCGCCGAGATCGAACGGTCATTGTCCGTGGGCGCCACGCTGCAGGTCCGCGGCGCCGATACGCTGGGCATCGCCGCCGTGCGCAACGGCCTCTCGCAGGCGCACCGCGACTACCTGGCGGCCGGCGGCATCGGCGCCTTCATCGGCGGCGGCCGGCTGGACTACCACCCCGAGCAGATCGCGGAAACGTATTACAAGATCGGCCTGGGCCGGTACGCCGCCCTGTCGCTGGACTGGCAGCACATCGCCAACCCGGCCTACAACGGCGCGCGCGGTCCGGTGAACGTGGCCGGCGTGCGGCTGCACGGGCAATACTGAGGAGACGATCATGTTCGAACTGTTCACCCCGGGCCGCACCGGCCGCTCGTTCCTCACGACCACCCCGAACCGCTGGGACTGGGCGCTGCTGCCGCTCGTCCTCGTCGTGCTGGCGCTGGCCGCGTACGGCGCGATGCAGATGGCGCGCCCGTTCGTGCTGGGCCAGCCGACGCCGATCTCGCTCGATCCGGCGGTCCTCCCGTACTACCTGCTGCGCACGATCCTGCGCATGTTCAGCGCGTTGGGTGCCGCGCTGCTGTTCACGTTCGTGTTCGCCGTCGTCGCCACGCGCTGGAAGAGCGCGGAAAAGATCATGGTGCCGCTGCTGGACGTGCTGCAGTCGGTGCCGATCCTGGGCTTCCAGGCCATCGCCATCGCGCCGTTCATCGCCCTCTTCCCCGGCAACCTGCTGGGCGTGGAATGCGCCGCCGTGTTCGCGATCTTCACGTCGCAGGCGTGGAACATGGCGTTCAGCCTGTACCAGTCGATGAAGACGATCCCGCCCGAACTGGCGGAAGCGGCGCGCGTGTTCCGGCTGTCGCCGTGGCAGCGTTTCTGGCGCCTGGAACTGCCGTACGCGCTGCCCGCGCTGCTGTGGAACATGATGATGTCGATGTCCGGCGGCTGGTTCTTCCTCGTCGCCGCGGAGGCGATCTCGGTGGCGGGCCAGGACATCAAGCTGCCCGGCATCGGCGCCTACATCGCCGTCGCCATCGAACAGAAGAACGGCGGCGCCATCGCGTGGGCCATCGCCGCCATGTTCGCCGGCATCCTGCTGTACGACCAGCTGTTCTTCCGTCCCCTGCTGGCGTGGGCCGACAAATTCCGCTTCGAGGAATCGCAGGGAGAATATGCGCAGCAATCGTGGGTGCTGGACTGGGGCCGCCGCAGCGTGTGGATCCGCGCCCTCACCGACCGCATGTGGGCGGCGCTCGCACGCACGCTCGGCTGGTTCGGCACGCCGGAACCCGTCGACGCGGCGCCGCGCGTTTCCCGCTTCGCGCTGTCCGCGCGCGCGATCGACGGCATCGTCCTCGCGCTCGCGCTGCTGGGCGCATGGCGCTTCATCCTGTTCATCCACGCGCAGGTCGGATGGGGCGAGGCGCTGCGCGTCGTGGGCCTCGGCTGCATCACGCTCGCGCGGGTGATGCTGCTGATCGGCCTCGCATCGCTCGTGTGGGTGCCGGTCGCCGTGTGGATCGGGCTGCGTCCCCGCTACGCCCAGGCCGTGCAGGCGCTCGCGCAATTCCTCGCCGCGTTCCCCGTGAACCTGATGTTTCCGATCGTCGTGTACGCGCTCGTGCACCTGCGCCTGAATCCGAACATCTGGCTCAGTCCATTGATGGTGTTCGGCACCCAGTGGTACATCCTGTTCAACGTCGTCGCGGGCGCGTCCACGCTGCCGAACGAGTTGCGGCTCGCGGCCGACAACCTGGGACTCACCGGCTGGCTGAAATGGAAGCGCGTGTACCTGCCGGCCGTGTTCCCGAGCTTCGTCACGGGCGCGATCACCGCCAGCGGCGGCTCGTGGAACGCGAGCATCGTGGCGGAATACGTCACGTGGGGCAAGACGTCGCTCGTGGCCGATGGCCTGGGCAGCTACATCAAGCAGATGACGGACGCCGGCGACTTCCACCGCATCGCCCTCGGCATCGGGGTGATGTGCGTATTCGTCATGGTATTGAACCGCTTCTTCTGGCGCCGGCTGTACCTGCTGGCCGAAGACCGCAGCCGCTGAAAGGGACTACAAGATGACCGACAAACTGATCGAACTGCAGGCCGTGCAAAAGGCCTTCCGCAGCGCCGACGGCGCCCCGCGCACCGTGCTCGAAGGCGTCGACTTCACGCTGGCGGACGGCGAGATCGTCGCGCTGCTGGGCAAATCCGGCTCCGGCAAATCGACGTTGCTGCGCATCGTCGCGGGCCTCGTGCCGGCCGACGCGGGCAAGGTCGAATACCGCGGACGTCCCATCCGCGGGCCGCTGTCCGGCGTCGCGATGGTCTTTCAATCGTTCGCGCTGTTCCCCTGGCTGACGGTGCAGCAGAACGTGGAGCTGGGGCTCGAAGCGCAGGGTGTCGCGCCCGCCGCGCGGCGCGAGCGGGCGGACGCGATGCTCGACCTGATCGGCCTCTCCGGCTTCGGCAGCGCGCTGCCGCGCGAGCTGTCGGGCGGCATGCGCCAGCGCGTGGGCATCGCGCGCGCGCTCGTCACGCACCCGGACGTGCTGCTGATGGACGAAGCCTTTTCGGCCCTCGACGTGCTGACGGGCGAGACGCTGCGGGGCGACATCCTCGACCTGTGGGACGGCAAACGGATCCCCACGCGCGGCATCCTGATCGTGTCGCACAACATCGAGGAAGCCGTCATGATGGCGGACCGCATCATCATCCTGTCGAGCGATCCGGGCCGCGTGCGCCACGAGATCCGCATCGACCTGCCGCGCCCGCGCAATGCGGACGCGCCGGAAGTGCGCGCGCTCGTCGACGAGGTCTATGGCCTGATGACGATGCGTCCCGCCGCCGCGCCCGCGACGGCGCGCCCGGCCACCATCGACTACCGCCTGCCGGACACGGACGTGGGCCGCATGGAGAGCGTGCTGGACCTGCTCGCGGGCGCCCCGTACGACGGCCGCGCCGACCTGCCGCAGCTGTCGGAAGACACTGGGCTGCCGGACGAGGAACTGTTCCCGACCTACGAGGCATTGAACCTGCTGGGCCTCGCGCACGTCGAGCGCGGCGACATCGCGCTGACCGGCCTGGGCCTGCGCTATGCCCAGGCCGACCAGGCGCTGCGCCAGACGCTGTTCGGCCAGCAGCTGTTGAAGAACGTGCCGCTGGCCGCGCGCATCCGGCGCCAGCTGGAGGACGAGCCGGGCGGCGCGCTGCCGGAAGATCCGTTCATCGACCTGCTGGAAGACACGCTGGAAGCGGACCAGGCTAGGCGCATGCTGGAAGTGGCGATCGAGTGGGGCCGTTACGGCGAGCTCTACGAATACGACTATCATACAAGGCAACTGCGCGGCCGGCTGAAACTGCCGGGTACCGGCAACGCGAAGGAGTGACATGGAAACCGACACCCTCGACCGCAAGGTCGCGCTGACCGTGGCGCTGCTGGCGTCCTTCATGGGCGTCTGCAAGGTCAAGGACGACAACATCGTGCAGGCGATGCAGCAGGCACAGGCCGACAAGATCGACCACTGGGCCTTCTACCAGGCCCGCAACCTGCGCCAGGAACAGGCGCATACGACCCTGCTCCAGGTGCGCCTGGCCGCTGCCGGCCGCCCGTCCGGCGAGCAGGCTGGCTACACGGCCGCGATCGCGGATCTGGAAAAGCTGGAACACGACCAGGCGCAAAAGAAGAACGAGGTGCTGGCGCAGGCCAAGCAGGACCAGGACACGTACGATGCGCTGAACTACCGCGACGACCAGTTCGACCTGTCCGACGCGGCGCTGGCGCTGGCCCTGTCGCTGCTGGCCGTCACGACGCTGACGCGCCAGCGCTGGCTGTATCTCGCGGCGCTGGTGCCGACGGCGATCGGCGTGTTCTATGGCGTGGCCGGGCTGGCGGGGTTGCCGTTTCACCCGGGCTGGCTGACCGGGCTATTGTCGTAAGCCTCGTACCGTAATACGTCATCCCCGCGAAGGCGGGGATCCAGGTTTGCCCGCGTCGCGGTAACGCATGCAAAATTGGCCCCCCGCCTCCGCGGGGGCGACGGGTCACGCAGCCAGGCCGAGCGCCTGCTTCTGCAGGCCCACCAACTCGCGAATCCCCTGCTCCGCGAGGTCGAGCAGGCGGTTCATCCCCGCCCGGTCGAAGGCCTCGCCCTCGGCCGTGCCCTGCACCTCGACGAAGTGCCCGGCCTCCGTCATCACGACGTTCATGTCGGTGTCGCAGCCCGAATCCTCGATGTAGTCCAGGTCCAGCACGGGCACGCCGCCCACGACGCCCACCGAGATCGCGGCGACGAAATGCTTGACCGGCACGGCCGGGACCAGGCCCGCCGTCACGAGCTTCGAGAACGCGTCATGGGCCGCCACCATCGCGCCCGTGATCGACGCGGTGCGCGTGCCGCCGTCGGCCTGGATCACGTCGCAATCCAGGTGCAGCGTGCGTTCGCCGAACGCTTCCAGGTCGAACGCGGCGCGCAGCGAGCGGCCGATCAGGCGCTGGATTTCCTGCGTGCGGCCGGACTGCTTGCCGCGCGCCGCCTCGCGGTCCATGCGCGTGTGCGTGGAGCGCGGCAGCATGCCGTATTCCGCGGTCAGCCAGCCCTGCCCCTTGCCCTTCAGGAAGCCCGGCACTTTTTCCTCGATGCTGGCGGTGCAGATCACCTTCGTGTCGCCGCATTCGATCAACACGGAACCTTCGGCGTGCTTCGTGTACTGGCGGGTGATGCGGATGGCGCGCAGCTGGTCGACGGCACGGCCGCTCGGGCGGAGGGTTTGGGTCATGGATGTCCTTCGTGGTTGGTTATTTCAATTTATTTCAATATTTGCGACGACTTCTCGATGGCATCGCGGATCTCGGCGATGGCCTTCTCGATGTCGTCCTCGTCGAACGGGTCGTCCGGTGCCGGCGCCGCGGCAGGAGCATCGATGCGGCTCGTGACTTCGCCGTCGGGCACCGTCTGCGTCGAGACGACGCTCGGATCACCCGCGGCGGCCGGCGTCCCTGCGCCCTGCCACTGGATGGCGAGGGCCGTCGTGTTGTCGCCGCGGCTGCCGGCGATGGCGGTGGCCATCGCGATCATCGCCGGCACGGCCTGCGTGATCGGCTGCGCGGACAGGCGGTGCGCGATCTCGGTGTCGGGCAGCATGGACCACAGGCCGTCGGAGCACAGCAGCAGGACGTCGCCCGGTTCCAGGCTGGCCGCGCGCGACAGCTCGACCTTCGGCGGCGTCGACGCGCCCAGGCAGTTGTACAGCTTGTTGCGGTCCGGGTGCGTGGCGCGCTCGCTCGCATCGGCCTGCCCTTTCGCGATCAGGTACTCGATGTGCGAATGGTCGCGCGTGCGCCCGAGGACCTGGCCGCGGCGCAGCCAGTACAGGCGCGAATCGCCGCAATGGGCCCAGACGGCGCTATTGTGCTGCACGAGGCAGGCGACGATCGTTGTGCGCGGGCTGTCCGGCATCGCTTTCTCGCGCGTGTAGCGCAGGATGTCCTCGTGGGCCTGCTCCAGGGCCTCCTGCAGGAAGCGCTCGGGCTTGCGCACGTACGGCGTCGCCTGCGCCTTGAAGCGCGTGGCGATGCTTTGCAGGGCGATCGTGGCCGCGACCTCGCCCCGCAGATGGCCGCCCATGCCGTCCGCCAGCACGAGCAGCAGCGCGTCGCGCGTGTACAGGTAGCCCATGCGGTCCTGGTTGAGTTTGCGGCCGCCGATGTGGCTTTGCTGGTAGACGGAAAATTGCATGGCTTATCCTCAGGCGCGTCCGCGGCCGAAGCCGATGCGTTCGACGAGGCCGCGCCAGCCGGAAGCCGGCGCCGCATCTTCGGTCTCGGGCGGCAGCGCCGCCGGCGTCGCAGGAAGACCCGCCTGCAGCACCTTCTGCACGGCGAACACGCTCTGCGGCCGCGCCAGCGGATCGAGGGCGAGGCACGCCTTCACCATCGCCACGAGGCCCGGCGTGTACGTTCCTTCGAGCTTCGCGATCTGTTCGCCCACCGTATCGGCCGCGCGGCGCTGGTCGGCCGGCTGCGGCGGCGCGCCCGCCATGCACGCGAACATGGCGGCGCCGATGCTGTAGATGTCCGTCCACGGCCCGAGCGCGCTGCCCTTCGCATACAACTCGGGCGCCGCGAAGCCGGGCGTGTACATGGGCGCCAGCGTGGGCGCGTCCGTGTGGATGGTCTGGCGCGCGGCGCCGAAGTCGAGCAGCATGGGCGAGCCGTCCGTGCGCAGGTAGATGTTGGCCGGCTTGAGATCGAGGTGCAGCAGCTTGTTCGCGTGGACGTCGCGCAGGCCGGCGCAGACGCCGTTGAAGACCTGGCGGATGAACGGTTCGCCGGCGCGACTGCCTTTCGCGACCAGGCGCGCGGCCACTTCCTGCAGCGAGTGGCCCGATTCGTAGGCCATCACCATATAGACCGTGTCATTGGCGCGGAAAAAATTTAACACCCGCACGACATTCGGATGAATGATGCGCGCCAGCGCCCGCCCCTCTTCGAAGAAGCATTTCAAGCCGATGCGGAACACGGGCAGGTTGGCCTTCGCGATCACGGGCGCCAGCTCGCCCGGCGCCCGCAGCGCCAAGGCGCTGGGCAGGTATTCCTTGATCGCCACGGCGTTGCCGTCGCCATCATATGCAAGATAAACAATACTGAACCCGCCGGACGCAATTTTCTTTACAATGCGATATCCGCCAATTTCCAGCCCATCGGGCAGGGGAGCATTATTCTGGGCAGCCATTTGGGAAAGTATTCCTTGCTAAACACGGCGATTGTGTGGATAAATCACCGCTTTGTAAAGAATAAGGGAATCTCGCAAAACCACAGCGCGCGGCGCCACCCGCACCGCGCTGCGGCCGGACAAGCGGCTTTGCGAATTCCCGGAAATCGGGGACTCCATTGAGCATTTCTAGCATGACAGGTTATGCGGTCGCCACAAGCGAAGGCGCTGCCGGCACCCTGACGATCGAGATCAAGAGCGTCAACTCGCGCTTTCTCGACCTCCAGTTCCGCATCAACGACGAGCTGCGCGCGCTGGAACCGGACCTGCGCTCCGCCATCATGGCGGCCATCACGCGCGGCAAGGTCGAGGTGCGGCTGTCGTTCGGCCGCAAGGCCACGACCGGCTCCCAGGCCCTGAACCAGACGCTGCTGGCCGACCTCGCGCGGCTGCAGACCGAGGTCACGCGCCACTTCGTGTCCGCCCCGCTGATGACGGTCGCGGAACTGCTGCGCTGGCCGGGCGTGATCGAAGAAGCGCAGATCGGCCAGGAATCGCTGCAGGCCGACGTCGCCGCCCTCGCCGCGAAGACGATCGCCGCCTTCGTCGACAGCCGCAAGCGCGAAGGCGCGGCGCTGGAAGCGATGCTGATCTCGCGCATCGAGGCGATGGAAGCCATCGTCAAGCGCATTACCCCGCTGATCCCGCAGGTCATCGCCCAGTTCCAGCAAAAGGCCATCGAGCGCATGCAGGACGCGCTGGGCCTGGCCGGCCACGGCAACCCGCAAGTGCTCACGCGCCAGGAAGTCTTCGAACGGATCCGCCAGGAAGTCACTTTGTACGGCATCCGCATCGACGTGTCGGAAGAATTGTCGCGCCTGACGGCCCACCTGAACGAGACCCGCCACATCCTCAAGAAGGGCGGCCAGGTCGGCAAGCGGCTCGACTTCATGATGCAGGAACTGAACCGCGAAGCGAATACGCTGGGCGCCAAGGCTTCCGTCAAGGAGCTGGCCGATGCGTCGATGGAGCTCAAGCTGCTCATCGAGCAGATGCGAGAGCAAGTACAAAATCTGGAATAATCGTCAAGCCTGCGGCTTGGCATGGTGGGCACGGGGTGCCCACGCGAACTTATCACACGTAATAAAGGAACCACCATGCTCACCAACGCTTTCTCCGGCAGCCTGTTCGTCGTCGCCGCCCCGTCCGGCGCCGGCAAGTCGACCCTGGTCAATGCGCTGCTGGCGCTGGAACCGGGCATCAAGCTGTCGATCTCGACGACGACGCGCCCGCCGCGTCCGGGCGAAGAGGACGGCCGCGAATACCACTTCACCACCGCCGAGGATTTCGTCGCCCGCGCCGACCGCGGCGAATTCCTGGAATGGGCCGAGGTGCATGGCAATTACTACGGCACGAGCCGCCTGACCGTGGAACAGGAAATGAAGACGGGCACGGACATCCTGCTGGAAATCGACTGGCAGGGCGCGCGCCAGGTGAAGAAGCAGTTCCCGGACGCGGCCGGCATCTTCATCCTGCCGCCGTCGATCGCGGCACTGGAAGAGCGCCTGCACAAGCGCGGCACGGACGAGCCGCACATCATCACGCGACGCCTGCTGGCCGCGGGCGGCGAGATCGCTCACGCTCCCGAGTTCGAGTATGCTATCATCAACGAAGAGTTCAACGTCGCCCTGTCCGAGCTGCAGGCGATTGTCAAAGCGACACGTTCGCGCTTCGCCCAACAGGCCGCCCGCAACGCCTCGCTCTTTGCCCAGTTGGGAATCCATTCTTCTTGATGTTCGGGGTCAGAGCCCGGTTTTCGCGCTTGGGCTCTGACCCCGACTGACTAGACAGAACATTCGCATATTGCCTGCCGCATCGAAGTCGCTTTGAACAGCCCGACCGAATAGTTATCTGATCCCTAGGAGCACCATATGGCCCGCATCACCATCGAAGATTGCCTGAAAAACATCCCGAACCGTTTCCAGCTGACCCTGGCCGCGACCTATCGCGCCCGCCAGCTGCTGCAAGGCCACACCCCGAAAGTCGAAGCCAAGGACAAGCCGACCGTCGTCGCGCTGCGTGAAATCGCTGCCGGCAAAGTCGGCCTGGAAATGCTGAAAAAAGTCCCGATGTAAGTCGGGCGGTGCCTGAGCTTACATACGCTCTTGGGGTCAGAGCCCGAATTTATCGGGTGGGCTCTGACCTCAACTGATCCCAGCCCGTGATTCTGTTATGCTGTTTCCATACTGCGGCTGATTGTCATTACGTATGAGTTTATCCTCACCGGACTCCCTCCACTCGGGCACCAACAACAAGGCGAGCCGGCCCGGCCGGCCCGCCAACAAACCGCAGGAAGCCGAACCGGCGTCCGCTCCCGGCGTCGCGTCGATCACGCACCTGGCCGGCAAGCTGGCCGAATACCTCACCCCCGTCGAACTCAAGCGCGTCAAGGAAGCCTACCGCTTCTCGGACGAGATGCACCTCGGCCAGGTCCGCAAGTCGGGCGAGCCGTACATCTCGCACCCGATCGCCGTGGCCGAGATCTGCGCCGACTGGAAGCTGGACGCCCAGGCGATCATGGCCGCGCTGCTGCACGACGTGATCGAGGACCAGGACGTCAAGAAAGAGGAACTGCTGGAGCGCTTCGGCCCGCAGGTCGCCGACCTCGTCGACGGCCTGTCGAAGCTGGAAAAGATCGAGTTCCAGAGCGTCGTCGAAGCGCAGGCGGAAAACTTCCGCAAGATGCTGCTGGCGATGGCGTCGGACGTGCGCGTCATCCTGATCAAGCTCGCCGACCGCCTGCACAATATGCGGACGCTGGGCGTGATGGCGCCGGCCAAGAAACGCCGCATCGCGGGCGAGACGATGGAAGTCTACGTCCCGATCGCGCACCGCCTCGGCCTGAACGACATCTACCGCGAACTGCAGGACCTGTCGTTCTCGCACCTGTACCCGCTGCGCTACCGCACGCTGTCGAAGGCGATCAAGGCCGCGCGCGGCAACCGCCGCGAAGTGGTCAGGAAGATTCTCGACGCCGTCAAGAACCAGCTGTCCGCCGCCGGCCTGCCGGCCGAAGTCTACGGCCGCGAAAAGACCCTGTACGGCATCTATAAAAAGATGCGCAGCAAGCACCTGTCGTTCTCGCAGGTGCTGGACGTGTACGGCTTCCGCGTCGTCGTCGACACGGTCCCGAACTGCTACGTGGCGCTCGGCGCCCTGCACGCGCTGTACAAGCCCATGCCCGGCAAGTTCAAGGACTACATCGCGATCCGCAAGATCAACGGCTACCAGTCGCTGCATACCACCCTGATCGGCCCGTACGGCACCCCGGTCGAATTCCAGATCCGCACCCAGGAAATGCACCGCACGGCGGAATCCGGCGTGGCCGCGCACTGGCTGTACAAGACGGGCGACCAGAACATGACCGACCTGCAGCAGCGCACCCACGCGTGGCTGCAGTCGCTGCTCGACATCCAGCAGCAGACGGGCGACTCCGCCGAATTCCTCGAGCACGTGAAGGTCGACCTGTTCCCGGACTCCGTCTACGTGTTCACGCCCAAGTCGAAGATCATCGCCCTGCCGCGCGGCGCGACGCCGCTGGACTTCGCCTACAGCATCCACACCGGCATCGGCGACCACACCGTGGGCGTGAAGATCAACCACGAACCCGCATCGCTGCGCACGGAACTGCACAACGGCGACATCGTCGAGATCGAGACCGATCCCGACTCGCGCCCCAGCCCGACGTGGCTGAGCTTTGTCCGCACGGGCAAGGCGCGTTCGGCGATCCGCCATCACCTGCGCACCATCAACCTGAACGAATCCGTCGAACTGGGCCAGGAACTGCTGGGCCAGGCGCTAGGCCAGCTGGGCATCAAGACCGAACTTCTGCCTTCGATGATCGAACGCCTGCTGGCGGAATCGTCGGCCAAGTCGATGGACGAGGTCTACGCCGACATCGGCATCGGCAAGCGCATGCCCGCACTCGTGGCGCGCCACATCGTGAGCCTGCTGGGCGGCGATGTCGCGTCCGTCCCCGCGCAGCCGAGCCACGGCGCCGAGCTGGATCCGGTGACGATCTACGGCAGCGAAGGCGTGTCCGTGCAGCTGGCACCGTGCTGCCAGCCGATCCCGGGCGACCACATCATCGGCCAGCTGCGCCGCGACCAGGGCCTCGTCGTGCACACGGCCGACTGCTCGCAGGCGAACCGCCTGCGCCTGAAGGAACCGGACCGCTGGATTCCGGTCCAGTGGGGCAGCGAACTGAACCGCCGTTTCGACTGCCGCATCCGCCTGCTGATCAACAACGAAAAGGGCATCCTGGCCCGCGTCGCCGCCGAGATCGGCGAGTCCGACGCCAACATCACGTATGTCGGCATGGACGAGGACGACGAGCACATGCTGACCCAGCTGCGCTTCACGATCCAGGTCAAGGATCGCGTGCACCTGGCGCACCTGATCCGCAACCTGCGCCGCGTGGCCGGCGTCAACCGCGTGGAGCGCGAGCGGGCGTAATTCCCATACGCGTTACGCCGGCAGCGTACAGCGGAACCCGACGTACGCCCGCTCCGCCTGCGGCCGCTCGTCGACGACGGTAAAGATCCCCGCCCCTTCCTCGGACGACCAGCTGCCGCCGCGCGCCAGTGCCCTGCCCCACCAGCTGCGGCCCGCCCGCGGCCACCAGCCCATCCCTTGCTGCATCGGCGCGCCGGGCGCCGTCGCCAGGGTGGGCGAGCCTGTCGGGAACGTGCGCGCGACGATGCCTTCCGCGTTGCCCTGCACGTCGTCGAACACCCAGCTGAACGCGTTGCCCGCCGCATCAATGATGCGCTCGCCGTTCGACAGCACGAACCAGCGCCGCTCGAGCGGATCGGGCGATGCCATGCAAGCCGCCTGGGGGCCGTGGCAGCGGCCAGCCAGCGCGCCACGGCGAAGGCCGGGACCTCGACGCCGCCGGGCAGCGTGGTGGCCGGCACGGCGATAAAGCCTGGCGGCAGCGCTTGCGCCAGCGCCACGGCCGCCATATCCACATCGAGGTTGCCCATACGCCGCTACTCAGAACATCTGGTAGACATAGGGCGACAGTTCCGCCTGCGGCCGCGCCGCCACGTACAGCGCATGCATGGCCCGCGCCGCCTCGGCCACCTGCGGCGCGTGCGCGGCGAGCTCCGGATGCCCGTGCGCGCGCCAGTGCGCCGCGAGGCGCGCGCCGAATCCCTCGGCGTCCAGGCATGACGGTACGAGGAAATCGTCGAAGCCCATCGTCGTGCGCGTGCGCTGCGTGTAATAGCTGGCGAGGCGCGGATTCGGGCCCAGCGGGAACGGTGCCTGGCCGGGCGCGCAGTGGGCGGTCAGGGCATCGAACAGCGGGGCCGCAAGGGTACGCAACCCCGCTCGCAGTACCTTGTCGTCAATCGAGCTCATAGGTCTTCCTCCAGTCTTCGTCATCCGGCAACGGCGGCTGCTCGCGGCGCCACAGCACGACGTCTTCCAGCACCAGCAAATCCATCTCCGTGCGCATGAAGCAGCGGTACGCGTCCTGCGGGCTGCACACGATCGGCTCGCCCCGCACGTTGAACGACGTGTTCACGAGCAGCGGACAGCCCGTCAGCTTTTCGAACGCTTCGATCAGGGCGCGGAACTCGGGGTGGCTGTCCCTGTCGACGGTCTGGATCCTCGCCGAGTAATCGACGTGCGTGACGGCCGGGACGTCGCTGCGCGGCTGGTTGATGACCGCCATCATGTCGTCGTCGCCCGCATCGAATGCCTGCATGTCCATCGGCCGGCGGCGCGTCGCGTTCACCGGCGCCACCATCAGCATGTACGGGCTATCGCCGTCGAAGTCGAAGTACTCGGCGCAGCGCTCGCGCAGCACGGCCGGGGCGAACGGGCGGAACGATTCGCGGAACTTGATTTTCAGGTTCATCGTCGCCTGCGTGCGCGGGTTGCGCGGGTCGCCGAGGATCGACCGGGCGCCCAGCGCGCGCGGCCCGAATTCCATCCGCCCCGACAGCCAGCCGACGATCCTGCCCGCCGCCAGCGCCTCCGCGACGAGGGCCAGACGCTCCGCGCGGTTCTCGATGCGCCGGTACGGATAACCCTTGCGGTCGAGGAAGGCGAGGATTTCCTCGCTCGAATAGCGGGGCCCGAGATAGCTGCCGCGCTGGGTGTCGCCCGTCCCGTCCGTGCGCCGGCGCGGGGCCTCGAACGCCATGTGGTGCGCCAGCAGGGCCGCGCCGAGCGCGCCGCCCGCGTCGCCCGCGGCCGGCTGGATCCAGATATCGTCGAAGATCCCGGCCGCAGCCAGCTTGCCGTTGGCGACGCAGTTCAGCGCCACGCCGCCCGCCAGCACGAGGTTGCGCTCCCCGCTCAGGCGGCGCAGGTGGCGCGCCGTCCTGAGCACGATCTCTTCGGTCACCTGCTGGATGCTGGCCGCGAGGTCCATCTCGCGCCGCGTGATCGGCGTCTCGGGCTGGCGCGCCGGGCCGTCGAACAGGTCGGCGAAGCGCGGACCGGGCATCGCCATGCCGTCCAGCCAGCCGAAGTAATTCATATCCAGCCGGTACGAGCCGTCGGTCCGGACGTCGATCAGGTGTTCGCGGATCCGGCCGGCGTAGCGCGGCCGGCCGTAAGGCGCCAGCCCCATCAGCTTGTACTCGCCGGAATTGACCTTGAAGCCGCAGAAGCTCGTGAACGCGCTGTACAGCAGCCCCAGCGAATGCGGATAGTCGATCTCGGCGAACAGTTCCAGTTTCCGGCCGTGGCCCGTGCCGAGGGTGGTCGTGGCCCATTCGCCGACGCCGTCGATCGTGAGCACGGCGGCGCTGTCGAACGGCGCCGGATAGAAGGCGCTGGCGGCATGGGCCATGTGGTGCTCGGCGAACAGCACGCGGCCGGCGCGCCCGGGCGTGCCGAGCGTCTGGCGCACGTGCTCGTTCACCCAGATCTTGTCGCCCAATACCGCGCCCGCGGCCTGGACGAACAGGTCGCGCGCGCCCGCAGCATCGCCGTGCCGGGCGCCGGCGCAGGCGTTCTGCACGACGCGGTCGAACGTCAGCAGCGGATTGTCGTAGAAGACGATCGCATCGAGGTCGGCCGCATCGACGAAGCCTTCTTCGAGACAGTAATTGATGGCGTTGACGGGAAACGACGGGTCGTGCTTGCGGCGCGTGAAACGCTCTTCCTGCGCGGCCGCGACGATCTCGCCGTCGTGCACCAGCGCCGCCGCCGCGTCATGGTAATAGCCGGCGATGCCCAGGATGGTCTTGCCCATGTCGCCTCCTCAGCTGGCGCGGGCCAGGCCTGCGCCCAGCATGTCCGCGATGACGGGCTGGAGCGAACGCGCGAGCGCGTCGTGGCCGGCCGGCGTGAAATGGATGTCCTTGTCCCAGCGCAGCCGGCGCCGCGTGGCGGGCGCGATGCGCAGCAGGTCGGGCAGCGGGTCGTGCAGGCGGCAGCCGACGTCGGCGGCCAGTTCCGCGAAGCGGGCCTGGTAAGGCGCTGCATCGCACGTTTCGTCGAGGTGCTGCGGCAACGGCAGCGGCATCAGCAGGACGGGCCCGTCGAGCGCCCGGATCCACTGCGCCAGGATCGCGCGCATCAGGCACCAGGCCGGGCTGGCGGGCGAGTCGTAGTGCGGCAGCGGCTGGTATTGCGTGAGGTGCTGGACCATGTCGCGCATGCCCAGCTTCGTCACCATCCTGCGCAGCATGAGGAAGCGTCCTCCATGGTCCACGGCGGCGGCCTGCGCGGCGTCCAGCTCGTGTTCCTCGTACGGTTCGCGCCGGGGCGGCACCTGGCACAGCTGCAGCGTGCCGTTCTCGATCCGGAAATACGGCTTGGCATACAGGCGCTCGACGCCGTGCTCGTCGTGGTGCGGACGGAATTGTGCGGCAACGCGCCGGATGTTTTCGACGAAGACGGCGATCACGACGAGGTCGTGCTCGATGTCGCGGCCGAATTCGCGCCAGATGAGGTATTGCTGGTCGGTCCCCGTCGACGACAGGCCGAAGTTGTAGACCTCGACGGGCGGCGTGCCGGCGCCGGGCAGCCGCGTTTCCAGAAGCTCGGTATAGCGCTGGCGGTTGGGCACGGCATCGCCCGCCGTGAACGAATCGCCGAACACGAGGACCCGCCGGTGCCCGGGTGTACGTGCCCGCGCGAAGGGGCGGTCGGCGCGGAATCCCTGTTCGTTGACCTGGATGAGATATCCGCCGCCTTCATGCGGGATCCGCACCCGCAGACGGGGAATGTAGCGATAGCCGACGACAGGGTGATATTCGTAAAGTTGCCTCATCATTTCCTCATTTTCTTTTCGGGTCGAAATAATGATGCGTTATTTAAATATGAGGATTTTTATGCAACCTCAACTTTCCGGATTCTCTGTGTTTACTTTCTATTGACATATTAATTCTTGGGAATTATTTAACCCCGGAAACCAGATACACACTATTGGCGTGGCACAAACCGGAACAGGACGCGATCCCGCATATTCACTCGGCCGAACCATCGTACAAAGGCGTAGAAAAAGACGTTTCGATTTGGAAAATTATTATTGGAAACGGAAATGAGCATGCGGCCACCGATCGCTGAACACAGTGCGTTATTGATCCGATACCTTATGGTTTTTCTGATCGGCTATTTCTTATTGACTGTTCACGCCGGCGCGGATAGCCATAAAAAAGCGGACGCGGCCGATCCCGTACCGCAAATTGAACCCGGAAAATCCAAATTTGTGGATCTGGCATCGCTGCCGCCGCAATTACGGCGCGCGGTCGACGACGAAATGAGGCGGCTGCGCGCGGGCGACGGCGTACTTTACGGCGACATGACGTCCGAGGAAGCGCACGACCTGGAAAGCGCCGACGGGCGGGCGTTGCCGCCGGATGGCGCGCTGGATCGCTTCATTGCGCATGCGACAGTGCCGCCTGCAGATGTCGCGGCCAGCGATCTCGCCGGCTACACGCTGGTGGGCGTGGTGCCCGAGGGGCCCGGCCTGGACGGCCCATGGAGCAGCGTGAAGCGCGTGTACCGGCGTCCCGACGGTGTGCTCGTCATGCTGCACGAGTGGGCCTACGTGGCCGAAGGCGGCGGCGTCCTCGGCGTGCGCGAGCTGATGAATGCCTCCGTGCGGCACGGCACTGCCCGCTGCCCGGCCCAGTTCGCGATCCGGCGCGCGCCGACAGGCCAGGCCGTCTCCGAGCTGCGCTGGTTCACGGATGCCAAGGTCTTCACGCTGAGCGTGGCACAGGACGTGCTCGCCGACGGCGGCAAGGACCACGGCAAGGCGTGGATGCTGCGGCTGGCCGAAGCCATCGAATGAGCGTCCAGGCGGCTCAGGCAGTGCCGGCGCGTGCCGGCGGCGGTACCGGCGCGGCTGCAGGCGGCAATGCCGGATGCGCAAGCCCGGTACGCGGATCGGCGCGCAGCCCCAGGATCCGGTCGAAGGCCGCGCACGCGCCCGCGCAGGCGTCCGCGATCTCGGCCGGCGTACGCACGCTGGCGCGCAGTGCCTGCATGAAGACGCGCCAGCGGGGGCCGGGGCCGGCGTCGTCGCCCTTCAGGTAGCGCAGCCCGTGCGGCGCCAGGCGTTCGCGCAGGCGCTCGTACAACACGGCACCGCCCAGTTGCGAGCCTTCGATGACGTAGTGCACGCCCCAGCGGTAGGCGGGGCTGGCCGTTGCCGGCCAGGCGGCGGCATCCGTGCCGGTGCCGGCCGGCGTGGTCGACAACGCGTGTTCCGCCTCGGCGAGATCGGCGTCGATCCGGGCCAGACGTGTTGCGTGTTCGAATGGCGGGCCATCCGCGAATCCGGCCAGCCAGACGTGCAGGGGCACGAGCCAGGTCCGCAACAGGACCAGGTGGGCGGTGTAGTCGTGCAGGGAGGCGCCGGGAGCGCCGATCGGCAGGCCGGCATCGAGGGCCGCGTGGCGGGTGGCGGTGGCCGCGCGCAGGGCGGCCAGCGGATCGGCTTCGGACGCAACGTCGGCGGAACGGTTCATGGGATGCGGGAAGCAGAAACCGCCATCTTATCAGCCGCGGCACCATCGCGCCGCGCGCCCCGTGCCACCAGCCGGATCAGTCCGCGACAGGCTCCGGGTACTCGACGCTCAGGATTTCCAGCTCGTCATTGCCTTGCGGCGTATGCAATGTGACGACGTCGCCTTCGCGCGCCTTGGTCAGTGCGCGCGCCACCGGCGAGACCCAGCTGATCTTGCCTTTCAGCGGGTCCAGTTCGTCGATGCCGACGATGGTGACCGTATGCTCTTCTCCAGCCTTGTTGACATAGGTGACGGTGGCGCCGAAGAACACCTGGTCGTTGCCGTAGTGGACGGACGGATCCACGACGAAGGCGGAATCCAGGCGCTTGGTGAGGAAGCGGATGCGCCGGTCGATTTCGCGCAGGCGACGCTTGCCGTAGATGTAGTCGCCGTTTTCCGAACGGTCGCCATTGGACGCGGCCCAGTGCACGACGCGCACGACTTCCGGACGGTCGACGTCGATCAGCTGCAGCAGCTCGTCCTTGATGGCCTTGTGGCCGGCCGGGGTGATGTAGTTCTTGGACCCGGCGGGTATCGCCTGGGCGAGCGCCAGGGCCTCGTCATCGTCGTCGTTATCGGACTCTTTTACAAATGCCTTGTTCATGCGTCTATTGTAGCGCCTTCGACAACGCGCGCGCGCCCCTGTGCCGTTCACGTTTCCCGTATCATGAGGCCATGACACGAGCCCTTCCACGCAGCCGGATGTTCGCGCCGCTGGTGTACCTGGCGGCCGTGGTGTTGCTCGTCGAGGAATGGTGCTGGGATACCGGCATGCGCCTCACGCGGGCGCTCGCGCGCTGGCCGGCGCTGGCGGCGCTGGAAGCCCGCGTGCGCACCCTGCCGCCGTACGCCGCCCTGTGCGCCTTCGTGCTGCCCGGCCTGCTGCTGTTTCCGGTCAAGCTGCTGGCCCTGCTCGCGATCGCCCATGGCCACGCGTTGTCCGGCATCGCGACCATCGTGGTGGCGAAGGTGGGCGGCGCGGCCGTCGTGGCGCGGATCTATGTGCTGACCCTGCCGACCTTGCTGGCGGTCGGCTGGTTCGCGCGCTGCCACGGCTGGTTCATGGGCGCCAAGACCCGTTGCCTCGACTACTGGCGCACGAGCCACGCGTGCCACCTGGCCAGCCGGGCGGCGCGCGGCCTGCGGCTCGGCTACCGGCGCCTGCTGCGCCGGCTGCGCGCAAGGCCGGCCGACGCGGGTGGCCGCCATTCCAGCCGCCTCGTGCGGGTGCTGCGCCGGTTCGTGGTCCAATGGCGTGCGCGCCGGCGCCAACCGACAGACCAATGACATGACCATGAGCCCGGACACCTCGACCCCTGCCCCCGTCCTCGCGCCCGCGATGCAGGCGTCCACCACGGAAATCTATCTGTTCGACGCCGACACGCTGCGCCTCGCCGACGTCAACCAGGCCGCGCGCCGCAACCTCGGCCATGAGCTCAAGGCCTTGTGCGGCATGACGCCGCTCGACCTGGCGCCCCAGCTCGACCGCGGCGAACTCGTTGCGCTCATCGGCTCGCTGGGCCAGGAGATCGGCGACCAGGTCAGCCTGCGCACACGCCATCGCCGCGCCGACGGGACCACGTATCCGATCAAGCTGTGCTTCTTGCGCGTCGTGCGCGACGGCCGGTCGCTGATCCTCGCGATCGGCGACGACCTGTCGCTGGAACTGGCGGCCGGCATGGCGCTCGAGCAATACCAGGCGCGCTTCAACGCCGTCGTCAACCACACGCCCGGGCTCGTCTACCAGTTCGTGCTGCATGCGGACGGCACGATGGCGTACCCGTATTTGAGCGAGGGGTGCACGGCGCTGCTGGGCCTGTCGGTGTCGGAACTGCAACAGGACCCCGAGCGCTTCTTGCGCCTGATCCTGCCGGAGGACCGCAAGGGTTACCAGGACGCGATGGAGGCGTCGAGGACGGCGCTGGCCGCGTGGAACTGGGAAGGCCGCATCTGCGTGGAGGCGTGGAACGACGTCAAATGGATCAGCCTGCGCGCGACGCCCTTGCCGCTGGACGGTGGCGGTGTCCAGTGGGACGGCATCATGACCAACATCACCGCGAGCAAGCTGGAGCAGGAAGAAACCCGGCGGTCGCGTGCGCGGCTGGCCGAGCTGACGGACCACATCCAGCAGGTCAAGGAACAGGAACGGGCCCGCATCGCGCGTGAGATCCACGACGACCTGGGCGGCAATCTCACCGCGATCAAGATGGCGCTGTCGATGCTTGCGGCGCGCCTGCCGGACGATCCGGCCCTGCGCGACAAGGCGGATTACCTGGACGACCTCGTCGACCGCACGATCGAGGCCGTGCACCGCATCTCGCTGGACCTGCGTCCCAGCACACTCGACCTGGGCCTCGTCGCCGCGCTCGAGTGGCAGGCGCGCGAATTCGAAAAGCAGATGGGCATCGCCTGCGTGTTCCGCAGCGCCGACAAGGAAATCGACCTCGATCCGGACCAGGCGGCCGCGCTGTTCCGCATCTTCCAGGAAGCGCTGACGAATATCGCGAAACACGCGGGCGCCACGCGCGTGACGGTCAGCCTGCGCCGCCAGCGCCAGCACCTGACGCTCGGCATCTGCGATAATGGCCGCGGCATCACGCCCGCCGACCGCCTGAAGCCCCAGTCGTTCGGCCTGCGCGGCATGAGCGAACGCGCCCGGGCACTGGGCGGCACGCTCACCCTGTCGCAGGCACCTGGAGGCGGCACGATGGTCGTCGTCAAGATCAGGCTGGCCGCCCCCGCGGCCGGACGCAGCGAAACCACCCGAGCATGACAGAAAAAGCCAGCATCCGCGTTTTTATTGCAGACGACCACGCCATCGTGCGTGAAGGCCTGAAACAAATCCTCGCCGAACAGCGCGACATCGTTGTCGCGGGCGAAGCCGAGACCGGTCTCGACGCCGTCAAGCTGTTCCGCAAATCGCGCTGCAACGTGGTGCTGCTCGACATCTCCCTGCCCGACCGCAACGGCATCGAAGTGCTCAAGCAGATCAAGGGCGAACAACCGGACCTGGCCGTGCTGATGCTGTCCATGCACCGCGAAGACCAGTATGCGATCCGCTCGCTGAAGGCGGGCGCGGCCGGATATCTGACCAAGCAGAGCGCGCCGAAGGAACTCGTCAACGCGATCCGCCAGGTGGCCGGCGGCCAGCGCTACGTCAGCGCGCAACTGGCCCAGGTGCTGGCGGCCCAGTTGGGCGAGAACCACGACGCGCCCGTGCACGAAGCGCTGTCCGACCGCGAATACCAGACCCTCACCATGATCGCCTCCGGCAAGACCGTCAGCGAGATCGCGCGCGAACTCTCGCTGTCGGTGAAGACGGTCAGCGAGTACCGCTCGCGCCTGCTGGCCAAGATGAAACTCAAGACCAGTGCCGAACTGACCCACTACGCCATCCGCAACCAGCTCATTGACTGATTTGCGCTTCGTCAATACAGTCGTAAAGACTGAGTGGTAATTCCGCGTTTTATCGGCGATTTGTTTTCTTGGCCGCGGCTTACTATGACGATAATAATAATGCCATGTTGCAACGTCCAAAATGTCCAGCTCACAACGCCCGCCGGGGGTTCCCGGCCTGAACCCTGCGGAAATCGCACGCGAAGCGTTCCGCCGGCTCGCCACGCGGCGCATCGCGCCGACGCCGGACGCCTACCGCGAGATCTATAACGAGATCGCCGGCGTCGACGTCCTGCCGCCTCCAGCCCCACCCGCAAACCCGGGCGCGGAGAACGTGTTGTCCGGCTTCGCCCACAGGCTGGCCGACACGCCCGGCGAGCTGGCCGAGTTCGGCGCCCGCTTCAACCGCGCCGTCAAGCAGCGCGACTGGGACGGCTATGCGCGCACGCTGTCCCAGTTGGCCGAGAAACACCTGCGCCGCCACACGCACCCCGCGCTGTCGCTGGGCGTGGAGAACGGCGAAGCCAAGCTGCTGCGCGACCTGCTCAGCCGCACGCTGACGTTCGCCGTCGCGTCGCTGCTGGCGGGCACGCCGAACCTGTCGGGCGAAGCGGAATCGCTGGGCGCCGCCGTCAAGGCCGCGCACAGCGAGGAAGCGCTGCAGGAAATCGCGACGCGCCTGAAAGACCTGTGTTACCAGATCGAACTGAAGAGCGGCGATACGGCCGAACAGCAGGAACTGCTGCTGCGCCTGTTTAAACTGCTGCTGGAAAACGTATCCGAACTGCTGGACGACGACAGCTGGATGCGCGGCCAGATCGCCGCCGTGCAGGACCTGATCGCCGGTCCGCTCGACCACCGCGCGCTGGAAGACGCCACGCGCAGCCTGAAGGATGTCATCTACAAGCAGGGGCAGCTGAAGCACGGCATCGCGGACGTCAAGGCGACCGTCAAGAACATGATGATGACGTTCATCGACCGCCTCGGTTCCGTGGCGGCGTCGACGGGCGATTTCCACGAAAAGATCGGCGGCTTTTCCGAGCGCATCCGCGGTGCCGGCAATATCGAGGAACTCAACGTGGTGCTGGAAGAAGTGCTGCGCGAAACGAAAATCGTGCAGGCCGAGGCGATGGCCTCGCGCGACCGCATGCTGGCCGCGCACCAGGAGGTGCAGGAAGCGGAGGCGCGCATCAAGGATCTGGAAGCGAAGCTGCAGCACATGAGCGAACTGGTGCGCGAAGACCAGTTGACGGGCAGCCTCAACCGGCGCGGCCTCGACGACGTGTTCGAGCGCGAAAGCGCGCGCGCCGACCGCCGCGGCACGCCGCTGTGCGTGGCCCTGCTCGACCTGGACAATTTCAAGAAGCTCAACGACACCTACGGCCACCTCGCGGGCGACAACGCCCTGCGCCACCTCGTGAAAGTCGTGCGGGACACCTTGCGCTCGATGGACGTGATCGCCCGCTTCGGCGGCGAGGAATTCCTCATCCTGTTGCCAGAAACGAATGTCGAAGCGGCATCGGCCGCGATGGTGCGCGTACAGCGCGAGCTCACGAAGCATTTCTTCCTGCACGACAACGAGAAGATGCTGATCACGTTCTCGTGCGGCGTGGCCTTGCGCCATCCGAACGAGGAGCAGGCCAGCCTGATGGCGCGCGCGGACAAGGCCATGTATCAGGCCAAGCAGAGCGGCAAGAACCGCGTGGTGGTGGCTGACTGACAAGCCTGGCCACGAAAAAATATTTTTTTTCACCCTAAAGTTCCCGAATTCGTCGCCGCCAAGGCAGGCCCGCTTCCGGCGGCGACACAAAAATGTCGATTTTTTTCGCTCTCGCCCTCTAAACTTTTTCCGTAGAGCACCGTTACCAGCATCAACAGCGGTTTGAATGTCACGGAACAGCGTGGCAGACCAAAGTGATCATGAGTGGCACGTCGCCACACCCTGCAAGACCAAGTCTGGAGAGACACCATGTCGTCCGTTATCAATACCAACGTTGCATCCCTGAACGCTCAGCGTAACCTGTCCACCTCGCAATCTTCGCTCAACACCTCGATCCAGCGCCTGTCGTCGGGCCTGCGCATCAACAGCGCCAAAGACGATGCCGCCGGTCTGGCAATTTCGGACCGTATGAATTCGCAGATCCGTGGCATGAACCAGGCGACCCGCAACGCGAACGACGGCGTGTCGATGGCCCAGACCGCCGAAGGCGCCCTGTCGAGCTCGGGCGACATGCTGCAGCGTATCCGCGAACTGGCCGTGCAATCCTCGAACTCCTCGAACTCGGCCAGCGACCGTAAAGCCCTGCAGACCGAAGTGTCGCAGCTCACCTCGGAACTGAACCGCATCGCCAGCACTACCGAATTCAACGGCACCAAGCTGCTGGACGGCTCGATGGGCACCGCCAACTTCCAGGTCGGCGCCAACGCCAACCAGCTGATCTCGATGACCGGCTCGAATTTCAGCACGTCCGTCTATGGCAATAACACGACGACCACCGACGGCCAGATCGATACCGGCGCGATCGTCGGCGGTACCGGCGCAATGGTCATCAACGGCAGCCAGGGCACGGCAACGGTCGACATCTCCGCGAACAGCACCGCCAAGGATGCGGCTGCCGCCATCAACAACAAGTCCGCCGATTCCGGCGTGACCGCGACTGCAACCACCAGCGTGGGGTTCCAGGGCACGGCTGGCGTCGCCTACACGCTGGCGCTGGGGTCCGACAATTCGACCGACATCAATGTGGCATTCAAGATCGGCTCCGGCACCGGCACGGCGGACGACTACGCGGCGGCAATCAGCGCGTTCAACGCGCAGAGTGCAAAGACGGGCGTGACGGCATCGTACGATGCGGACGCGAAGGGCCTGAAGCTGACCAACGCCAGCGGCAACGATATCAAGCTGACCGAACTGGACACGGCCGCGGACGGCAAGATCGCCGCCTACGACAGCGATGGCGCCGCGGGTACGTTCGCCGCGGTGTCGGCGACCGTCGGCACGCCGAGCATCGCCAAGGGCACGATCACGCTTGACTCGAGCGAAAGCTTCTCGGCCACCGACACCAGCGGCTTCGGTCTGGCAACCTCGTCGGATCTGAAAAAAGTGTCGGATATCGACGTCGGCAGCTTCGCCAACGCCCAGCAGGCAATCAAGATCGCCGATGCCGCCCTGGCCAAGGTCAACGACCAGCGCGCCCAGCTCGGCGCACTGCAGTCGCGCTTCAGCTCGGCGATCTCGAACCTGCAGTCGTCGACCGAGAACCTGTCGGCATCGCGCAGCCGTATCGTCGACACCGACTTCGCTTCGGAAACCGCGAACATGACCCGCGGCCAGATCCTGCAGCAGGCCGGTACCTCGATGCTGGCCCAGGCCAACTCGCTGCCGAACGGTGTCCTGTCGCTGCTGCGTGGCTAATCAGTCGCAATAAGCCACCGATAGCGGTGTAAAGTGATTCCTCGGCTGGAGTAATTCAGCCGGGGAATTTTTGCTAGGGAATTCATCATGAACATACAACCAGTGGGTTCACCTGTTTCTCCCCGAGTGGAGGATCGCCCGGCCCAGCCGGCGACGCCAACGGGTGAGACGGAGTCGGCCGGCAAGAGCAAGCTTGCCGACGCCGCCAAGCCGTCGCGCGAGGATGTGTCGGCCGCTGTCAGGAAGATGAACGACGCCATGCTGGGTTCGTCGCAAAGCCTGCAATTCACGATCGACGAGGACAGCAAGGACATCGTGGTCAAGGTCATCGACCAGAGCACGAAGGAGGTTGTCCGTCAGATCCCTTCGAAGGAAGCGCTGCAGATCGCCAAGTCGATCGACAAGATGCAGCAGGGCCTCCTCATCAACCAGACGGCCTGAGCGCTCGATGTCCGCTTCACCGTGAAGCGTGGGCCCGCGGCCCGCGCTTCCTGCCTATTCCCTTTCTCTATTGCATTTTTCCTACCAAATTGTTCTGGCACGGAAATAACGCACATTTCCCACTCTCAAGTACGGTTTGCTTCTGTCGATAATGACTTACATTATCGCTTTCACAGGAGAAACAAGTGGGAATCAGCTCACCTGGTATCGGCTCCGGCCTCGACGTCAACGGTCTCGTCAGCAAGCTGATGTCGGCCGAATCGGCGCCGCTCGACAATTACGACAAGAAAACGACTGACTACCAGACCAAGCTGCAGGCGTACGGCAAGGTCAGTGCGGCAGTCGGCGTCTTTCAGGGTGCGCTGACGACGCTGAACTCGGCCAACACCTTCAGCGCGCTGAGCAGCTCGTCCAGCAACAAGGATCTCCTGACGGCCACTCCCGGCGCCGGCGCCGTGCCCGGCAAGTACAAGATCAACGTCAGCCAGCTCGCGCAGGCACAAAGCCTCATGACGGGCGGCCAGGCCAGCAATACGGCGCAGATCGGCGACGGCGCCAAGACGACGCTCACGTTCCAGTTCGGCAGCATCGGCGGCGGCACGTTCGGCGTGGCCGGCGCCGCGCTGAGCCTGGCCAGCGCAGCGTCCGGCATCGCGACCGGCTCGCTGACCATCAACGGCACGGCGATCAGCACGAACGGCACGACGCGCAGCGCACGCGACCTCGCCTCGGCCATCAACGACGAAACGGATACGACGGGCGTCACGGCCAAGGCCGGCATCACGTCCACCTCGGCCACGATGTTCGGCACCTTCGGCGACGTGGTCGTCGGCACCGGCGGCAACTATGCGTTGACCGTGGGCGGCGTCCAGCTGGCCAGTTCGGACGGCAGTACCACCGTCACGGCCGCGTCGCTCGACACCGCGCTCGGCACCAACACCGTCACGAACCAGTTGGCCGCCGCCAACATCACGTTCACCGGCTCGGCCGCCAACGGCGACCTGCAGTTCTTCGCCGCCGACGGTTCCAACATCAGCGTCACGGAAGCCGTCAGCGGCACCGTCACGGGCGGCATCGGCCTGGCTCCCGGCGCGGCCAACACGGGCTCGGACGCCACCAGTACGGCCGGCATCACGCTGAGTTCAAAGGACGGCAGCCAGATACTCGTCGGCGGCAACAACCCGGGCGCGGCGGGCCTCACGGCGGGCAGCGCCGGCAGCTACATCGGCGCCGGGTTCACCCAGGACGGCGCCCAGGCCAGCGGCACCGTGACGCTGGACACGAAGGACCAGACCCTGCAGGGCATCCGCGACGCCATCAACAAGGCCAACGTAGGCGTCACCGCCACCATCGTCTCGGACGGCGGCGACAACCCGTACCACCTCGTGATCACGTCGAACAAGACGGGCGAGAAGTCGGCCATGAAGATCACCGTGGATGGCGCCGACGGCGGCCCCGTCAACGCCGGCCTCGCCAGCCTGCTGGCCTATGATCCGAACGGCACGCAGGCCCTCACGCAGACGAGCGGCGCGCAGGACACCAAGCTGACCATGAACGGCATCGCGGTCAGCAGTGCCGACACGACGGTGGACGACGTCATCCAGGGCGTGAGCCTGGACCTGTCCACGACCGGCAGCACGACGCTGACCGTGTCGCAGAACAAGAGCGCGGTGACGGATGCCATCAACGGTTTCGTCAAGGCCTACAACGACCTGAACAAGACGATTTCCGGTCTCTCGAGCTACAACGCCGACACCAAGACGGGCGGCGTGCTGCAGGGCGACTCGGCCGTCCGTTCGATCCAGACCCAGTTGCGGCGCGCGCTGGGCACCAAGGTCGAAGGCCTGGACAGCAGCCTGTCGAACCTCAGCCAGATCGGCGTCTCGTTCCAGAAGGACGGCAGCCTGGCGCTCGACTCGACCAAGCTGAACAACGCCATGTCCAGCAATTTCAGCGACATCAGCGGCCTGTTCGCGGCCGTCGGCGCGGCCAGCGACGGCAACATCACGTTCGACAAATCGACGGCGGCCACCAAGCCGGGCGAGTATGCCGTGAACATCACGCACATGGCCACGCAGGGCACGCTGAGCGGCGCCAATCCCCTGTCCGGCTCGACGACGATTGCCTCGAACACCACCTGGACCGTCACGCTGAACCAGACGGATCCGGCCACGGATTCGAAAGTCCAGAACATCGCGATCCCGGCCGGCATCTATGCGAACGACCAGCTCGCGTCGATGCTGCGCGCCGCCATCAACGGCAACGCCACGTTCGCGGGCGCCGGCGACGCGGTCGAGACCTCGGTGGACGGCACCGGCCACCTGTCGATCTCGTCCAGCAAATACGGCTCGACGTCGAACATCTCGATCGCGGGCGTCACGGGCACGGCCGTCAGTGACCTCTTCGGTAGCGCCACGCCGGCCGTCGGCACCGACATCGAAGGCACCATCGGCAACGTCGCCGCGACGGGCAACGGCCAGTCGCTGACGGCGGCCGACGGTTCGCCGGCGGCGGGTATCCAGATCACGGTCAAGACCGGCGCCACCGGCGACCGCGGCACCGTGACCTTTTCGCAAGGCTATGCCTACCAGTTGACGAACCTGGCCACGAGCTTCACCGGCAAGGACAGCGTCCTCAACAGCAAAACCGACGGCCTGAACGCCAGCATCAAGGCAGTGGCCAAACAGCGCGACGCCTTCAGCGATCACTTGACCCAGCTGGAAGCCATGTATCGAAAACAATTTACCTCGCTCGACACGATGCTGCAGTCGATGCAGAGCACCCAAAGCTATCTGACGCAGCAGTTGGCAGCCCTCGCGGCCAACCGATAACTGGATTTTTGGAGAACCACCATGTTTGGAACGATGAAACGCGGCGTCAACGCCTATCACAACGTGAGCCTCGAGACCGGCATCACGTCGGCCTCGCCGCACAAGCTGATCGTCATGCTGTACGACGGCGCCCTCGTCGCGCTGCTCGGCGCCAAGACGAACATCGCCGCCGGCAACATCGCCGCCAAGGGTTCGGCCATCTCGAAGGCCATCTCGATCATCGACAACGGCCTGCGCGCCTCGCTCGACAAGAACGCCGGCGGCGAGATCGCGGCCAACCTGGACGCCCTGTACGACTACATGAGCCGGCGCCTGCTGCACGCGAACCTGAAGAACGACGTGACCATCATCGACGAAGTGCACGGCCTGCTGGCCGACCTGCGCGGCGCGTGGGTGGAAATCGGCGACAAGGTCCAGCCGCAGCAGCAGGTCGCTGCGCCCACGGCCATGCCGAAAGCCTCGACCCTGGCGAGCGCATGATCGGAGCCACGACGATGATGACGAATACCGAAATCGCCTCGCTGTACGAAGCCATGGTCGGCATCACCGACCAGATGCTGGCCGCCGCCACCGCGGCCGACTGGGACCGCCTGCTCCAGCTCGAACACCAGTGCGCCGCCTGCGTGCGCCAGTTGAAGGACAACGGCGACACGGCGCTGGCCGGCCAGGAGCGCGTGCGCAAGGTCAACGCCATCCGCAAGATGCTCGATTCCGACCGCAAGATCCGCGACCTGACCCAGCCGTGGATGGCGAAGCTGCAGGCCATGATCTCGAACAAGACTGTCGAACGCCGCGTCGCGCGCGCCTACGGCGTCTGACCTGAACGATGCTGCCGCGCGATAGCGTCTCGCTGACCCCGGTCGCGGCAGCCCGTCCCGCCTTACCCGTCGGCGACCCGCGCCAGCAAGCCTTTGCGCGCGCGCTCGCCAACCTCGTCGGCCAGTCGATGCCAGCCGACGTGTTGGCGAAACTGCCCGACGGCAGCTTCGTCGTGCGCATCAACGACATGGCGGCGCGCATGCCGCTGCCCCAGGGCACGCAGGTCGGCACGCAGGTGCCGCTGACCCTCGTGACGGTCGCGCCTCGCCCCACGTTCCAGGTCCAGACGGGCCAGGGTGCCCCCGCCTTCGCCGAAGCCGGCCCGCCGCTGCCGGAAGGCGCCAGCCCGCAGGAGCCTACGCTCGCTTATCTCGAAGGCAAGGATGCCGCCGCGCTCACGCGCACGGCCGCCCTGCTCGCAGGCGCGCGCGGTCTCGCACAACTGCCGGGCGGCGCGGCCGACGGCGCCAACACGTCGATCAGCACGGCCGGCAAGATGCTGGGCGACGTCATCGCGGCCGCGCAGAAAGCGGACACACAAGCCACCGCCGCGGTCGGGCGCACGCCGCTGTTGGGCGGGCCGTCGCTGGACGCCGGCGCCATCGCGCAGGCACTGAAGGACGGCCTCGGCAAGAGCGGCCTGTTCTACGAATCGCACGTGGCCGAATGGGCCGAAGGCGCCCGCCCCCGCGCCGACCTCGCGGCCGAGCCGCAGGCGCGCGGCATGCCGCCGCCCACCGATCCGAACACGGCCCAGTTCATCAACCTGCAGCTGAATGCACACGAACAGGGCCGCGCCGCCTGGCAGGGCCAGTTGTGGCCGGGCCGCGACATGCAATGGGACGTCGAACGGGACGCGTCCGGCCGTCAGGACGGCGGCGAGGATGAGAACGGCGGCACGTGGCAGAGCAGCCTGCGCCTGCGCTTCGGCGCGTTGGGCGAGGTGGCGGCGCGCGTCGTGCTGTCCGGCGGCCAGTTGCACATCCGCCTCGATGCCCAGGACGAATCGGTCAAAGGCTTGCTGGATGCGCACCGCGCGCGCCTGGCCGACGCGCTCGACGCGGCCGGCACGCCGCTCTCCACGCTCACCGTCCATGACGATGGACAACGATAAGCCGACGCGCCGCCAGAGCGCCGTGGCGCTCGCGTACGGCGCCGGCGATGCCGCGCCGAAGGTCGTCGCGAAGGGCAAGGGTCTCGTCGCCGAGCAGATCATCGGCCGCGCGCAAGAGGCCGGCGTGTTCGTGCACGAATCGAAGGAACTGGTGGCGTTGCTGATGAAAGTCGACCTCGACCGCCAGATCCCGCCGGCCCTCTACCGCGCCATTGCCGAACTATTGGCCTGGCTCTATTATATTGAATCCGCGCAAGTTTCCGGGCAGACACCACCGCCCGCACCGGACACGGCACGCCTCCTCCCACCCCAAGAAAGCACTCCGGTTGACACAGATGCAAGCAATCACTGACGCCGAACTAGAAGCCTGGCACGACTACGAAGTCGAGTCGCCCAGGGAGATCGTGGCCCTGCTGCGCCAGATCGCCGAAAAGAACCAGCTGATCCGCATGCTGATCAAGGGCGAGGCGGACGTCTGCGTCACGTCGCTGCTGGCCGTCGATCCGGATGCGGGCACCGTCGTCATCGACTGCTCCGTCAGCCCCGAGCAGAACACGCGCATCGTGGCGGCCGGCACGGTCCGGTGCGACACGTCGCTGGACAAGATCCGCATCGTGTTCGGCCTGGACAACCTGCGCGAAGTGCAATTCGAAGGCGGGGCCGCATTGTCCGCCGCGATTCCCGCGAGCCTGATCCGCCTGCAGCGGCGCGAGTTCTACCGCATGCCGACGCCGGTGACGAATCCCGTGCGCGCGACGATCCCCCTGCCGGCCGAGCTGGGCGGCGGCACCGCCGTGTTCCCGCTGGCGGACATCAGCTGTGGCGGTGTCGCGATCCACGACAGCAAGCTGCAGCTCGGCACGACCATCGGCGACACCTTCCCGAACTGCCGCATCGACCTGCCGGAAATCGGGCCGGTGACCTGCTCGTTGCAAGTCCGCAACTCGATCGACATGACGCTGCTCAACAACAAGACGAGCCGCCGCCTCGGCTGCCAGTTCATCGACATCTCGCGCGGCAACCTGGCCGCCGTGCAACGCTACATCACCAAGCTGGAACGCGAGCGCAACGCCCGCCTGGCCGGCCTGGCCTGAAAATTCGGGGTCAGAGCCTGAGCCTTCCCCTCAAATTTTTGTTGTAAACAGCTTGGGAAGCTGTTAACTTTCAATCCCAAAAACGGCGCATGCATGGCTGTGTTAGCCCTTTCGTTCGTAGCTACCAACTGCGAACAAAGGGGAACAGGCCATGCATGCACAGCGGATCATACAGGAGTTACTTCAAGCGCAGTGCCCATCCATGCACGCCAAGCGACGCGAGTGTTTGGCGGCGATGACTGATGCTGCGGCCCGTGGCGGTCTCGGTGTGGTGAAGATGGGCAAGGCGATCACTGGCCAGACTAGTTTGCGTCATCGCATAAAGCGCTGCGATCGATTGCTGAGTAATCCGCAACTAGCTTCTGAGCGCCTGTTAGCGTATCGAGCGCTGGCCCGACGCGCCTTGCACGAGCAGGTGCGTGTTTGCATCATCGTCGACTGGTCCAATTTGCTGAATGACGTAAGCCAGCACGTTCTGCGTGCCGCATTGATCGTTCGTGGACGAGCCTTGGTCATCTACGAGGAAGTGCATCCGACCGAGCTGTATGGCGCCGCTTCGGTTCACCGGGCTTTCATGAAGAATTTGCGCTCGGTGCTTCCGCCTGGGTGCCAGCCCATCATCATTAGCGACGCAGGTTTTCGGGCCACATGGTTCAAGATGCTGAATGAGCTTGGCTATGCGTGGGTCGGCCGCATCCGCAACCGCGACATGGTGAAAAAGAGCGGCTCATGTACTTGGCGCAGATGCAAACAGCTTTATGCCGACACCAAGGGAAAGGCACGCGACCTGGGAGATTTTCTTTATGTCCGCTCCAATCCAGTGGCGTGCCGTCTCGTGCTCATTAAGCAGCCGCGCAAGGGGCGTCAGCGCAAGACCGCCTTTGGCAAAAAGGCGCGCAGCCGTCACAGTATCAAGAATCAGGCCTCGCAACGCGAACCGTGGCTGCTGGCTTCCTCACCATCGCTATCCCGGCTAAGCGCCGACTCCGTGGTCGACTTGTACAGGTGCCGCATGCAGATCGAACAGACTTTCCGGGATCTCAAGAATGCGCAATGGGGTATGGGACTGACTACTGCACAAACGCGAAAACCTCGACGTTTGGCTGCGTTACTGCTCATCGCGGCGTTACTTGGCTTTGCTCTGTGGTTGATTGGCTTGGCCGTCAGGTGCGCCGGTTACCGCATTGAATACGGCAGCCGTAAAAAGGCAGCAACCACGCTGTCAATCCTGTCGTTGGCACGCCATTGGCTGATCGAGCCTCACGCAACCAAGCTGACACGAAGTCAGCTTGCCGACGCATCGTCAGAGCTGACTTCCATGATGCTTACCTATGACATCTGAGCAAAATTTGAGGGGAAGGCTCAGGGTCAGAGCACATTTCTGAACAATTGATCACCAGCGCTGTTCGCTAGCTGGCCTGCGTAGACAAGAGGGCGGGCGCTGACGACAGACGTCGGTCTCCACGGATTAATACCTGTTGGCTCTTGATCGAAAAAGTGCTCTGACCCCGAATTTGTGTAATGGCCTGCGAGTATCCTGAAGGCGGGAACGCGGGGCTTCGGTCCCGCATCCAATCGTCAGGCATACGACCAGGAGATCCCATGCAGGCCGCCGCACCGAACCCCTCTTCCCTCGACGACGACGCGCTGCTACGCCGTATCCGCGCCGGCGACCGCGACGCGTTCTCCGATCTGATGCGGCGCTACAACCGCCGCCTGTACCGCGTCGCGCGCAGCGTCCTGCGCGACGATGCGGAAGCCGAAGATGCACTCCAGGATGCCTATCTGCAGGCCTATCGTGCCCTGCCCGGCTTTCGCGGCGAGTCGGCGCTCGGCACCTGGCTCACCCGCATCGTCGTCAATGCCGCGCTGATGCGCCAGCGTAAGAACGGGCGGCTCGCCGACGTCATCGAACTGGGCGCGGATTTCGGTTCGGACGATGCGATCCTGCCCCGCGACCGGCTGGACGAGCCGGCACAGCCGGAATTGGCCGCGCTGCGCGCCCAGACGCGGCGCCTGATCGAAACGGGCATCGACAAGCTCCCGGCCGCCTTCCGCACGGTGTTCATGCTGCGTGCGGTGGAGGAATTGACCGTGGAAGAGACGGCGGCCACGCTCGACATCCCCGCGGCGACCGTGCGCACCCGTTATTTCCGCGCGCGGGCCATGCTGCGCGAGGCGCTCGCACGCGAGATCGATTTCGCGATCGAGGATGCGTTCGGGTTCGACGGCGCGCGCTGCGACCGGATCGTCGAGGCGGTCCGGCGCCGGCTGGACGCGGAACCGTCCACCTGACACGAAGCGGGAACGCGCGCGCCGAAGCGTGCATCGAATGGATTGTTTCACCTAAACCATTCATTCAAGGAGTCCGCCATGAACAAATCCGCCCCGCTGCTGCTGTCCGCCCTGCTCGCCCTGAGCGCCACCGCCCACGCGGCCGGCCCGAACGATGCGCAGATCGCCGCCATCGTCGTCGCCGCCAATGCGGTCGATATCGACGCCGGCAAGCAGGCCGAGACGAAAACGCAGAACAAGGACGTGCGCGCCTTCGCCCAGCGCATGGTGGCCGACCACGCCGGCGTCAACCAGCAGGCCGTCGCGCTGGTGCAGAAACTGCACGTGACGCCCGAGGACAACGACACCAGCAAGAGCCTGACGAAGGACGGCGCGGCGACGCGCACCCGGCTGGCCGCCCTGTCCGGCAAGGCGTTCGACAAGGCCTATGTCGACAACGAAGTGACGTACCACGAGACCGTGCTTGGCGCACTCGACAAGACGCTGATCCCGAACGCCTCGAATGCCGAGCTGAAGGCCCTGCTCGTCAAGGTCCGCCCGGCGTTCGTGGCGCACCTGGAGCATGCCAAGCACATCCAGGCCGAACTCAAGTGAAGACCGCATTTGCCACGCTGTTCGCCGCGTCGTGTGCGCTGCCCCTCATGGCCGGCGCGGCGGAACACCACGTCGTCATCGACGGCATGAAGTTCACGCCGCAGGTCGTGCAGGTCAGGAAGGGAGATACGATCGTGTGGGAGAACCGCGACATGTTCGTCCACAACGTGACGGCGGCCGGCGTCAAGTCGGGCGACCTGCAGCCCGGGAAGACCTGGCGCTGGGTGGTGCCTGCGAAGATGTCGTTCGACTATCTCTGCACGCTGCATCCGGTGATGAAGGGGCGCGTGGACGTCAAGTGATCGTCACACCTGCATGTTCATGATGTCGTGATAAGCCGACACCAGCTTGTTGCGCACCTGCACCGTGGCCTGGAAGTTGATGCTCGCTTTCTGCATGGCGATCATCGTGTCGGACAGGCTCACGGAATCGTCGCCGGCGGCGAACTTCTTGCCCATCTCGTCCGCCTGGATCTGGGAATTGCTGACGTTCTGCAGCGACGCCTGCAGCGCATCCGAGAAGCTGACCCTGGTCGATGATTCGGCCGCATCGGGAGCGCCCAGCTTGCCGATGCCGCCCAGCCCGCCCAGCGCCTCCGCCGGCGACGCCGGGCCGGCCGGCTTCTGTGCCGCCGACTTCAGCTGCGCCATCATCGCTTCGATCCGGCTGCTGTCGATGCCGCCGATGTTCATGTCCGTTCTCCCAGTGCCTGTCAAACAAATCGATTCAGGCTGTCAGAATATCAGCGCCCGGGCAACGATTGCCTTCGAGCAGCACGGTAAACAGGGCCTTATTCCGGGGTTTGAATGTTGCCGTACGGCTCCATAATGGCGTTCATACACCCATTCCCTCCCCCCAACATGGCAACGACAGCGGAAGAACTCCTCGACAGCGACATCGCAACCCCGGCCGACGCGAAGCCGAAGTTCTGGCAGACGACGAACGGTAAACGCATCGTCATCGGCGGCGTCATCGCCGGCGTGGTGGCCATCGTCGCGGCATTGTGGCTGTGGACGTCGGCGCCGGAATACAAGGTGCTGTTCTCCAACTACACCGACAAGGACGGCGGCGCCATCACCGCCTCGCTCGACCAGATGGGGGTCAAGTACAAATTCTCGGACAGCGGCAGCGCGATCCTCGTGCCGGCCGACCGCATCCACGACCTGCGCCTGAAGCTGGCCCAGCAGGGCCTGCCGCGCGCCGGCAACGTCGGCTTCGAGCTGCTGGAGAACCAGAAGCTGGGCACGTCGCAATTCGTCGAGCAGGTCAACTACCAGCGCTCGCTGGAAGGCGAACTGGCCAACTCGATCCAGTCACTGTCCGCCGTCAGCTCGGCCCGCGTGCACCTGGCGCTGCCGAAGCCGTCCGTGTTCGTGCGCGACCAGCAGAAGCCGACCGCATCGGTCCTCCTGAACCTGCAGCCGGGCCGCGCCCTCGACCAGGCGCAAGTCAGCGCGATCGTGCACCTGGTGGCGTCGTCGATCCCGGAACTGACGCCGGCCAACGTGACCGTCGTCGACCAGAACGGCACCTTGCTGTCGGACAGCGCCAACAAGAACGGCAAGCAGCTCGACCCGAACCAGCTGAAATACGTCGAAGCGCTGCAGCAGAACATCGTCAAGCAGGTCCAGTCGATCATCGCCCCGCTCGTCGGCCAGAACAACGTGCGCGCCGAAGCGACCGCCGAAGTCGACTTCGCCCAGACCGACACCGCGGCCGAGATGTACAAGCCGAATTCGCCGCCGGAACCGCAGGCGATCCGCAGCCAGCAGACGTCCGAGCAGTCCGGTCCGGGCAGCACGAACCCGTCGGGCATCCCGGGCGCGCTGTCGAACCAGCCGCCGGGCGTGGCGACCGCACCGCTGGACGGCGGCGGCCAGCCTGCCCAGGCCCAGGCGAGCACCGGCCCGAGCCGCAAGGATTCCACGACCAATTACGAAGTCGACAAGACCATCCGCTACGAACAGAAACCGATGGGCGGCATCAAGCGCCTGACGGTCGGCGTGGTGGTGAACTACCGCCGCACCGTCGATCCGAAGACGGGCAAGGTCGTCGTCAAGCCGCTCAGCGCCGCCGAAGTCGCGCAGATCAACGAACTGGTCAAGCAGGCGATGGGCTACAGCCAGGCGCGCGGCGACACGCTGAACGTGACGAACGCCCCGTTCGACGGCGTCGACAAGCCGGAAGAGCAGGCGCCGGACTGGTGGAAGGATCCCGCCAACCTGCCGCTGGCGAAGGACATCGCACGCTACGTCTTCATCGCGCTCGTGCTGGCCTTCCTGTGGTTCCGCTTCGTGCGGCCGCTGCTCAAGCCGGCGATCAAGAAGTTCGACGAAGCCGTGGCGATCCCGCCCGAACCGGAACCGGAAGTGCCGGAGGCGGACCCGGAGCCGGACCCGGACGAAGAAGCCCGCATCCAGCGTGAAGAGGAAGAACAGCAGAAGGTCCAGGTCTACAAGAGCAACCTGGAAATGGCAAAAGACATGGCCAAGAACGATCCGCGCATCGTGGCCAACGTGATCAAGGAATGGCTGGGGACCGAGTAATGAGCGACAAGGACAAGGACAAGGAAAGCACGACCAAGGCAGCCATCCTGATGCTGGCCCTGGGCGAATCGGAAGCGGCCGAAGTGATGAAATTCCTCGGCCCGCGCGAAGTGCTCAAGCTGGGCGCCGCCATGGCGCAGATGAAGGCCGTGCAGCACGAGGAAGTCTTGAGCGTGCTGGGCGAATTCCGCGAGCGCGTGGACCTGCAGTCGACCGTCGGCCTCGATTCCGACGAATACATCCGCCAGGTGCTGACCAAGGCCCTCGGCGACGACAAGGCCGCCGTGCTGCTGAACCGCATCCTGGGCGGCAAGGACGCCTCCGGCATCGAAAGCCTGAAGTGGATGGATTCGCCGTCCGTCGCCGAACTGATCCGCAACGAGCACCCGCAGATCATCGCGACGATCCTCGTGCACCTCGAGCGCGACCAGGCCTGCGAAGTGCTGGCCCATTTCACGGACCGCCTGCGCAACGACGTCGTGCTCCGTATCGCCACCCTGGACGGCGTGCAGCCGGCCGCCCTGCGCGAGCTGAACGACGTGCTGACCAAGCTCCTGTCCGGCAACGAAAACATCAAGAAGTCGTCGCTGGGCGGCGTGCGTACCGCAGCGGAGATCCTGAACTTCATGAGCGGCGAGCAGGAAAGTTCCGTCATGGAGAACATCAAGAACTACGATAACGACATGGCGCAGAAGATCATGGACGAGATGTTCGTGTTCGACAACATCATCGACATCGACGACCGCGGCATCCAACTGCTGTTGCGCGAAGTGCAGTCGGAGATGCTGATCATCGCGCTGAAAGGCGCGTCGCAGGACTTGCGCGATAAAATCTTCAAAAACATGTCGCAACGTGCGGCGGAAATGATGCGCGAAGACCTGGAATCGAAAGGTCCCGTGCGCCTGTCCGAAGTGGAAACCCAGCAGAAGCAGATCCTGCAAATCGTCCGGCGTCTCGCCGACGAAGGCCAGATCGTGCTGGGCGGCAAAGGTGAGGATTCGTTCGTCTGATGGCCATCTCAAAAGAGTTTCAGTCTGCATATCAACGCTGGGAAATGACGTCGTTCGGCGACGAGCGTCCCAGCGTCCGTGCCCAGCGCGAAGCGGAAGCCGCCGCTGCCGCGGCCGCCGCGCGCGCGTACGAGCCGCCGCCCCAGTCGGAGCCCATGATCCAGCTGCCGACCGCACAAGAGCTCGAAGCGCTCCGCGCCGCCGCGCGCGACGAAGGCTATGCGGAAGGTCTCGAAGCGGGCCAGGCCGAAGGCCACGCCGCCGGCTACGAGGAAGGCCTTGCGCTGGGCCGTGCCGAAGCGGCCGAGGAACTGGAACACCTGCGCCAGCTCGCCACGACGTTCGGCGATGCCGTCACGCAAGCCGATGAAGCCATCTCCAACGACGTGCTGGAACTCGCGCTGCACCTCGCGCGCGGCATGGTCCGCACGGCATTCGACGTGAAGCCGGACCTGATCATCCCCGTCGTGCGCGAAGCCATCGACTACCTGCCGACCCTGCAACAACCGGCTCTGCTGATGCTGCATCCGGAAGACGCGCTGATCGTCAAGAGCAGCATCGGCCACGAGCTGGACAAGAACGGCTGGCGCATCGTCGAAGACGAGGGAGTGTCCCGTGGCGGCTGCCGCGTGGACACGGCCAGCAACCAGATCGACGCCCAGATCGGCGCGCGCTGGCAGCGCCTGACGCACGCGCTCGGCAAGGACCTGGACTGGCTGGAATGAACACCCATACCGGCCGCTGGAAGGCTTACCTGAACGACTGCGCCAACGTGGTCGATCTGGTCGAGCCGATGCAGGTGTCGGGCCGCGTCACGCGCGTGGCCGGCCTCGTCATGGAATGCGTCGGCCTGAAGCTCGCGGTCGGCGCCGCCTGCATGATTCCGGTTGCGTCCGGTGCCCGCATCGAAGCGGAAGTCGTCGGCTTCGAGGGCGAACGCCTGTTTTTGATGCCGCAATCGGACGTCGAAGGCGTCGTGCCCGGCTCGCGCGTATTCCCGATCGAAGCGAGCATGCCGAAGCCCGGCACGGTGACGCATCCGCGCCGCCGGCCGATGGACCGCGCCCGTCACCTGCCCGTCGGCTGGGGCCTGCTGGGCCGCGTCGTCGACGGCGCCGGCCGGCCGCTGGACGGCAAGGGTCCCGTCTCCACGGAACACATGGGCCCGCTCAACGCGCGCCCCATCAACCCGCTCGACCGCGTACCGATCTCGGAAACGCTGGACGTGGGCGTACGCGCCATCAATTCGATGCTGACGGTGGGCCGCGGCCAGCGTCTCGGCCTGTTCGCCGGTACCGGCGTCGGTAAATCCGTGCTGCTGGGCATGATCGCGCGCTACACGACGGCGGACGTGATCGTCGTCGGCCTGATCGGCGAACGGGGCCGCGAGGTGAAGGAATTCATCGAGCAGATCCTGGGCGAGGAAGGCCTGGCCCGCTCGGCCGTCGTGGCCGCGCCGGCCGACTCGCCGCCGCTGATGCGCCTGCAGGGCGCCGCCTACGCGACCGCCATCGCCGAGCACTTCCGCGACGAGGGCCGGAACGTCCTCCTGATCATGGATTCGCTCACGCGCTACGCGATGGCCCAGCGCGAGATCGCCCTCGCCATCGGCGAACCGCCGGCCACGAAAGGTTATCCGCCGTCGGTGTTCGCGAAACTGCCCGTGCTGGTGGAACGCGCGGGCAACGGCCAGGCGGGCGGCGGCTCGATCACGGCGTTCTACACCGTGCTGTCGGAAGGCGACGACCAGCAGGACCCGATCGCCGACGCGGCGCGCGGTATTCTCGACGGCCACATCGTGCTGAACCGCAAACTGGCCGAGGCAGGCCACTACCCCGCCATCGACATCGAACAATCGATCTCGCGCGCGATGCACGGCATCACGTCGCGCGAGCACCAGCAGGCCGCGCGCACCTTGAAGCAACTGTATTCGCGCTACGAGCGCTCGCGCGACCTGATCAGCGTGGGCGCCTATGCGCCGGGCACGGACCCGGTGCTGGACAAGGCCATCGCCTTGCACGAACGGATCGAGGCCTTCCTGTGCCAGGAAATCCACGACAACGTGGGCATGCTGCAGAGCTTGGGGGAATTGACCTCGCTGTTCGGCTGATTGGCCCGTCAAACTCATCGGTATACTTGATCTACCATGGCCACCGCATCCGCACTCGACACCCTGATCGACCTCGCCCAGCGCGAGTCCGACGCCTGCGCCAAGCGCCTGGGCGCGGCGCTGAAGGCCGTCGACGAGGGCGAGCAGAAGCTGCAGATGCTGCTCGGCTACCGCGACGACTATGCGAACCGGCTCGACGCGGCGCAAATGGCAGGCATCACCCCATTCGCGTACCAGAATTTCGTCGCCTTCCTCGGCAAGCTGGAACAGGCGATCGACGGCCAGCGCGAAGTGCTGAAGCATGCGCATGTCAAGGCCGACATGGAAAAGAAGGGCTGGCAGGAAAGCGAGCGCAAGCGCCTGTCGTACCGGACCCTGAACGAGCGCGCGGCCGCCGAGGCGCTTGCGATCGAAAACAAGCGCGACCAGAAAATGATGGACGACCACGCGGCCCGGACAGTCCGCACCAGGCGCTGACCGGCGCCTTTAACCTGAGCGACTAGCGACATGACCACGACTTCCTTTAACCCGCAGCTCAACACGGCCAACGGCATCAACCAGCGCCCGAACACCCCGGGCAACGGCGGCAGCGACGGCAGCCAGTTCAGCGCCCTGCTGAGCGGCGAACTGGAGCGCAGCACATTCGCGTCCATGCCGGCCCCGGCGCCCGCCCCCGCGCCCGCCGCGAAGCAGGAGGCCAAGCCGGCCGAAGCCGAGAAACCCGCGCAACACGACGACGCCGCGCCGCAGCAGGCCGCGAAGCCGGCCGACAGCAAGACGGACGCCGCCGACGCGAAGGATGATGCCGCCAAGGACGACGACGACAAGTCGGATGACGACAGCACGGCCAAGGCGGGCGACCCGGCCAGCGCCATGCTCGCGCTGATGGCCAGCCTGCACAAGCCGGGCGCAGACGTGGGCAAGACGACGACCGCGGCCCAGGCCTTCGACACGCTGTCCGGCAAGGGCAAGCGCACCGACGCCGGCCAGCTGGCCGCGCTGCAGGCCGCGATGAAGTCCGTGGCCAGGGAAGCCGGCGTCGATGCGGCCGGCGCGAAGACCTTCTCGGCCACGTCGATCAAGAACCCGGCCCTCGCGGCCGCCGGTGCCGACCTCGGCGCGGACAAGGCAGCGGCCTCGGCCGACCCGCGCGCCACGCTGGGCAATGTCAAGGCGGAGGTCAAGCCGCAGCTGGACGGCGCCGAATTCAGCCTGCAGCAGGCGCGCGACGCCGCGCTGCTCGCCCGGAAGGAACAGGTGCCGGTGGCGACCGTCGCGGCCGCCCAGCTGCAGCCGGCCATGCTGGAAGCGGCCCAGGCCGCCGCTGCCGCCAGCGAAGAGCTGTCGGCCCACGTGGGCACGGATGCGTGGAACGACCAGGTCGGCCAGAAGGTCATCTACATGGTCGGCGCCGAGGACCAGACCGCGTCGCTGACCCTGAACCCGCCGGACCTGGGTCCGCTGCAGGTGGTGCTGTCCGTCTCCAACGGCCAGGCCGACGTGACGTTCTCGTCGAACCAGCTGGAAGTCCGCCAGGCGCTGGAAAACGCCTTGCCCCGCCTGCAGGAAATGATGAAGGAGAGCGGCATTGCGCTGGGCAATGCGACCGTCAACGCGGGCATGTCGAACGGCGGCCAGGCACAGCAGGACCAGGCGATGGCATCGAGCGGTTTCGGCCGTGGCAACAATGGCCGCGGCAACGGTGGCAATGGCGAGAACGGCACGGCGGGAGAAGCAACCGTCCGGCCCGCCACGCGCACGGCACGGATCGGCGATCGCGGAATGGTCGATACCTTTGCGTAAATAGTTCTGGCGTCATTGACAACGCGGTGGGGTGAGCGGTGCGAGCGCATCGGTCACCCCACGGTGCATTTGGATACAGCCTCGACAACAAATCCGTCAAGAAACAACGAGATACCCCAGGTTCCTCCCTCTTTTCGACCGTTGCCGCTGCTCACTTTTTCCCGATAATGACATAATGACGGGACGATCCAACAGTGGGACCGAAGACTCTTGAAAGCGAATCCAAAAATCAAAGCCGATCCGAAAGCGGACGCGGCACCGGCAGCCAGCGGCGGTAAAGGCAAGCTGCTCATCATGATCGGCGCGGCCGTGGTCGTGCTCGGCCTGGGCGGAGGTGCCGGCTGGTACTTCATGCACGGCAGCAGCGCGGAAGCGGCGGCCGGGCCGGCCAGGAAGGAACACTCGAGCAGCAAGAACAAGAAGAACGACGAGGCGCCGCCCGAATACGTGGCCGTCGAACCCTTCACGGTCAACCTGCAGCCGGAACATGGCGACCAGTATCTGCAGGTCGCGTTCACCCTGCAGGTCGAGGGACCGGAGCAGGTCGAGCTCATCAAGGCCAACATGGCCAAGGTGCGCAGCCGCGTGCTGCTGCTGTTGTCGGGCAAGAAGGCGTCCGAGATCAGCACGGTGGAAGGCAAGCAGCAACTGGCCGGCGAGATCCTCGCGGCGGTCAACGAGCCCTTCATGCCGCACGGCGACGAACAGCAAGTGACCGACGTTCTGTTCACTTCCTTTATCATCCAGTAAAGCAGAAGTCATTACGGTAAACGCAGCATCATGGCCGATAATTTTCTCTCACAGGAAGAAGTCGATGCCCTCCTCAAAGGGGTCAACGGCGATCAGGACGACGTCGCGGCGCCTGAAGACACCTCGGGAGTCCGCACGTATAACCTGGCAACGCAGGAGCGGATCGTCCGCGGCCGCATGCCGACGCTCGAGATCATCAACGAGCGTTTCGCCAGGTATCTGCGCGTCGGCCTGTTCAACTTCTTGCGCCGCTCCGCCGAAGTGTCGGTGGGGTCCGTGCGCGTGTCGAAGTACAGCGAGTTCATCCGTAACCTGGTCGTGCCGACCAACCTGAACCTCGTCCACATGAAGCCGCTGCGCGGCACGGCGCTGATGGTGTTCGATCCGGGCCTCGTGTTCCTGCTCGTGGACAACCTGTTCGGCGGCGACGGCCGCTTCCACACGCGCGTGGAAGGCCGCGATTTCACGCAGACCGAGCAGCGCATCATCATGCGCATCCTCGACATCGTGTTCGAGGCGTATGCCAAGTCGTGGGAACCGGTGTACCCGATCGAATTCGAGTACATCCGCTCGGAGATGAACACGCAGTTCGCGAACATCGCCACCCCGAACGAAGTCGTGGTATCGTGCACTTTCACCATCGAGCTCGGCTCGGTGTCGGGCCAGATCCACTTCTGCATGCCCTATTCGATGGTCGAACCGATCCGCGACGCGCTGACGTCGAGCATCCAGGGCGAGGCGCTGGAAGTCGACAAGCGCTGGATCCGCCTGCTGACGCAGCAGATCCAGGTGGCGGAAGTGGAACTGGTGGCCGTGCTGGGCCACGGCAAGGCCAATTTCGACGAAATCCTGAACATGAAGGTCGGCGACGTGATCCCGATCTCCGTTCCGGAAACGCTCCAGGCCACCGTGGACGGCGTGCCCGTCATGGACTGCAGCTACGGCGTGTTCAACGGACAATATGCGCTGAAGGTCGAGAAATTGCTGGCAAACAGCGAAACCTTCAACAAGTAAGCAACACAGGAGAGAAACATGTCCGACACTCAAGACGACCAAGACAGCCTCGACGACGACTGGGGCGCCGCGATCGCCGAGCAGGCAGCTGCGGAAGCCGCCGCACTTGCGAACCAGCAGCAGGCGGCCTCGGCCGCCGTGTTCAAGGATTTCTCGAACAAGGGCCCCCGTCCGGACACCCCGAACGACATCGACTTCATCCTCGACATCCCCGTCCAGCTGACGGTGGAACTGGGCCGCACCAAGATCGCCATCAAGAACCTGCTGCAACTCGCGCAGGGTTCCGTGGTCGAACTGGATGGCCTGGCGGGTGAGCCGATGGACGTGCTCGTCAACGGCTGCCTGATCGCCCAGGGCGAGGTGGTGGTCGTGAACGACAAGTTCGGTATCCGCCTCACCGACATCATCACCCCGTCGGAGCGCATCCGCAAACTCAACAAATGACGGCACGCCTGCTGACCACCTTCGCCCTCGCCCTGCCGCTGGCCGCCTGCGCGGCCCAGCCGGGGACCGGGCAGGCAGCGGGACGGTCGGCCGATGCCGCGCCGGCGGCAGCTGCGCAGGCACCTGCGCCCGTCGTGGCCGAACCTGCGGCGGCGGCGGCGCCGGCACCGGCACAACAGCCGCCCCAGCAAGTTCCACGAACGACTACGCCCACGGCCCCCGCGAAGGCACAACCGCGGGCAATGGCCGGTACCGGCGCGCCCTCCGCCGCGGCGCCCGCCTCCGTTCCCACGCAGACGCCCGCCGTCCAGCCCGCCGTCCAGCCCGCCGTCCAGCCCGACATCACCGCCCCGGCAGTGACCGCCACCCCCGACGTCGTCGCACCGCGCCCTGCCGCGCCCGGCGCCACCGTCCCTCCGGTCACTCTGCCTGCGGGCACGTCGACGGGCAGCCTGCTGCAGACCCTGTTGGCGCTGATCCTCGTGCTGGCCGTGCTGGGCGCCCTCGCCTGGTTCCTCAAGCGCTACGGCCCGAAGGTCGGCGGCGGTAACGCGAACCTGCGCGTCGTCGGCTCGCTGAACCTCGGCGGCCGCGAGCGCATCGTGGTGGTCGAAGTGGGCAATGAATGGATCGTGGTCGGTGCATCACCCGGCCGCATCAACGCGCTGGCGACCATGCCGCGCCAGGACGGGCAGAATGGCGACAACGGCGGTACGAACGCCGCGCTTGCTCCGCAAGAAAATACGGGGCCGGCCGCGCACAGCTTCGCCGACTGGCTCAAACAAACGATCGACAAACGCAAGTGATGCTCAATAAACGACTCCTGCTGGCGACGGGGCTGATCGCCCTGCCGCTGGCGGCGGCGGTGGCGGCGCCCGCCATCCCCGCTTTCACGACGAGCCCGGCCCCGGGCGGCGGCACCGCCTATTCCCTGCCGGTGCAGACGCTGCTCTTGATGACGGCACTGACCTTCATCCCCGCGGCGCTGCTGATGATGACGAGTTTTACGCGCATCATCATCGTGCTCTCCCTGCTGCGCCAGGCGCTCGGCACGCAGACGGCGCCGCCGAACCAGGTGATGGTGGGCCTCGCCCTGTTCCTCACGCTGTTCGTGATGGGGCCCACGTTCGATCGCGTCTACACCGAAGCGTACGTGCCGCTGCAGGAAAACCGCATCCAGATGGGCGAGGCGATGGACAAGGCCGCGGCCCCGCTGAAGGGCTTCATGCTGAAGCAGACGCGCCAGTCCGACCTCGCCCTGTTCGTGAAAATCTCGCGCACGCCCGCGCTGCAGGGTCCGGAAGACGTGCCGCTGCGCGTCTTGATCCCCGCCTTCATCACGAGCGAGCTGAAGACCGCGTTCCAGATCGGCTTCGCCATCTTCATACCGTTCCTCATCATCGACATGGTCGTCGCGTCCGTGCTGATGTCGATGGGTATGATGATGATGTCGCCGGCCGTGATCTCGCTGCCGTTCAAGCTGATGCTGTTCGTGCTCGTCGACGGCTGGCAGTTGCTGCTGGGCTCGTTGTCCCAGAGTTTTTACTAGGGAGGACGATATGACTCCGGAAAGCGTCCTCGCGATGGGCCGCACGGCCATGGAAGTCACGCTGATGGTGTCGGCGCCGCTGCTGCTCGTCGCGCTCGTCATCGGCCTCGTCGTCAGCATCTTCCAGGCCGCCACGCAGATCAACGAACAGACCCTGTCCTTCATCCCCAAGCTGATCGGCGTCTTCATCGCGCTCGTGCTCGCGGGGCCGTGGATGATCACGGTCATGACCGACTACATGCGCACCCTGTTCAGCGGCATCCCGCAGATGATCGGCTGACGTTGCGCCCGCGATGATTTCGTTCACCACGACGGAGCTGTATGCATGGATCGGCGGCCTCCTGTGGCCGCTGACGCGCATCCTCGGGCTCGTCGCGGTCGCGCCCGTGTTCGGCAACACGGCCGTCCCCATCCTCATCAAGACGACGCTCGGCGTGCTGCTGGCCGCGATCATCGGCCCCACGCTCCCGCCCGTTCCAGCCGTCGATCCGACGTCGTGGGCGGGCATCCTGATCGTCGCGCAGGAACTGCTCATCGGCGTGGCGATGGGGTTTGCGATGCGCCTCGTGTTCGCCGCCGTCGAATTCGCGGGCGAGGTCGCCAGCTCGACGATGGGCTTTTCGTTCGCCACGTTCTTCGATCCCAGCTCGGCCGGGCGCTCGTCGGCCATCAGCCAGTTCCTCGCCCTCGTCGCGACGATGGCGTTCCTCGCCATGAATGCCCATTTGGTGCTGATCGAGGCGCTTGCGGAGAGCTTCTTCACGCTGCCGATCTCGGCCACGCCGATGTCGCTGTCCGCGCCGCTGGAAATGGTGCGCTGGGGCAGCCGCGTGTTCTCGGCCGGCCTGCAGATCGCGCTGCCGATCGTTGCCGCCATGCTCATCACCAACATCGCGCTGGCCATCCTGACGCGCGCGGCGCCGCAGCTGAACCTGTTCGGCATCGGCTTCCCGATCACGCTGGGTGCCGGCTTCCTCATCATCAGCCTCACGCTGCCGTACCTCGGCACACCGCTGCAGAACCTGTTCAACCAGGGGATCGAGGCGGGCCGCAAGATCCCGCGCGTGGGCGGCCAACGGCCGGGGCAGCCACCACCACCCGCCGCCCCGCGATAACAATTCGGGGTCAGTAACAATTCGGGGTCAGAGCACATTTTTCGCGCAATTCGGGGTCAGAGCACATTTCTGTGCAATGGTTCCGAAACCATTTGCATTCGTGGCTTCGCGTTCAATCCGTCATCGGCTTACAACATTCCGAAGAAAGCGGTCCCGCACGACGTCTGTGGTGACGACGAGCACTTACCCAAAAATTTGCTCTGACCCCGAAGTTTCCAAAAAACGGGCTCTGACCCCGAATCGGGGAAATTTACGAGATGTAGTTGAAGAGAGACAGGCCCGACATTGTCTTGAACGACACCTGGGCCGCCTGCAGCGTTTGCTGCTGCTGGGTGTACAGCGACACCGCCTTGACCATGTCCAGATCCTGCAGGTCGCTCAGCGTGGTCTGGTACTGGATGTTGAGGTCGTCGCCCGTGCTGTCCAGCGAGTCGACTTCCTTCAGGCGCGCGCCCACCGAGGCTTGCACGGACAGCACGTTGTCCAGTGCGTTCTTCATGTTCAGGCTGGCCGTGTTCAGGTTGTTCGCCAGCGCGGCCTTGCCCGCCGAGCCGTCGGACGGGCTGCGCAGCGTCTGGATCAGGTCGTTGATCGTCGTGAACACGGACTGCTTCTGGCTCGGCTGCACGGTGAACGCGTCGCCGTTCGCCGGGGCGCCCTTGATGTCGAACGAGACGCCATCGAAGGCGATCGAGGCGCCCGCCGTGTAGGGCTGGTTGCTCAGCACGGCGGTGCCGGGCGACGTCGAGTTGTCCGTCACCGTGTACGTCGTCACGGCCGGCGTGCCCGCAACCTGGAAGGCGATCGCGTAATCGTGGCCCGTCACCTTGGTCGCGTCCGTCACGGCGCCCGGCGAGATGATGCCCGCGCCCGTGTTCGTGCCGGCGGCCTGCGTGACGAAGGTGCCGTTGCCGGTGACGTTCGCTTCGAAGATGGCGCTGCCGCTTTCGCTGATCGCCATCTTGCGCGCCGACCCCACCTGCAGCATGCGCTGGCCCTGGTCGCCCTGGTAAGTCGCGCCCGTCGGGGTCTGCGTGAACGGTTGCGTGGTCGTCTTGTAGCCGGAGAACAGATAGGTGCCCGCGCCGTCCGTCGTGTTGGCCGAGCCGAGCAGGTCGGCCATGCGCCCTTCCAGTTCGATGGCCAGCGCCTCGCGGTCGCTCTGCGTGTAGCCGCCGTTGCCGGCGGTGACGATCAGCGTCTGGATGTCCTGGATCTGGTTCGAGACGTCGGTGAGCGTCTTGTCGACCAGCGACAGCGACGACTTCGCGTTCGTGCGGTTGGTGCCGAACTGCGTGTTCATCGATTGCGACTGCGTCAGTTCGAGCGCCTTGGCCGAGCCGATCGGATCGTCGGCGGCCGTCAGCATGCGCTTGTTGGTCGACAGCTGCATTTGCGTCTTGGCCATCTGGCTCTGCAGCGTGTTGATCTGCGTGGTGCCGGCCTGGTAGATCGCGTTGGTGCTGATGCGTAAGGTCATGGCGTGGCTCCGTTAATCAATGGCCGATCTGCAACAGCGCGTTGAAGATCGTGTCGGCGATCTGCATCACCTTGCCCGACGCCTGGTAAGCCTGCTGGTACTTGAGCAGGTTGGCGGCCTCTTCGTCGAGGTTGACGCCGGAGACGTTGTTGGCGGCGGCCTCCGCCTGCGTCAGCTGGGCCGCCGCGGCTTCCGCATTGGCCTGCACTTCGCGCGTCCTGTTGCCGATCGTGGACACCAGCGTGGCATAGGCCGACTGGTATGTGGCCTTGCCGCCGTCGAGGATGTTCTTCGATTGCAGATCGCCCATCAGGCCCGCATTGCGCGTGTCGCCCAGGCCCGTGTTCGGCGCGATGGTGAAGGTGTCGCCATTGCCCGGCTTGCCGTTCATGGTGAAGCTCATGCCGGCCACCGTGTAGCTGGCGCCGTCCTCGAAGAGCGGGGCGGCGCCGGCCGGGTACGTCGTCGTCCCGGTCTTTCCCGTCATGGTGACGGTTTGTCCGGCCGGGAAACCGGACAGCGTGCCCGTCGTGCTGTCGAAGGCGAGCGTGACCTTGCCGGTCAGCGGCGCGCCGAGGTAGTTCTTGTCGACCGCCCCCGCGCTGATCTTGCCCGTACCGCTGTTGGTCAGCGGGACGCTCGTGGCGATCGGCGCGGCAGCCGCGATCTGCGCGCCGTCCGTCAGCGCCAGCTTGAAGTTGGCGGCGCCGTTCTGCGTCGGGCGCACGAGGAAGTTGTCGCCCGAATCGGCGACGCCCTGGATGTCGAACGCGAGGCCGTCGATGACCTGCGCCTGGGTCTGCGGGTACGGCGAGATCACCGTCTTCCTGTTGTCCGAGAGGCGGTACACGTTGTAGTTCGTGCCGTCGTAATCGACCTTGTAGTTGCTCGTCGTGAGCTGCGTGGCGTCGACGACCGTGGCCTTGATGGCCGTCGTGCTCGTCTGGTTGTTGTTGATGTTCTTGGTCACGTCGGCCGGCGCGATGGAGAAAATGTCGCCGCCCGGGTTGCCGTTGCCGTCCAGGCCGAGCTTGTTCTGGTCGTTCATCGTCGTGGCCAGGGCGATCGCGACGCGGCCCAGCGAGTTCTGCGCCAAGTCCAGCGACTGGCTGCGGAACTGCAGCACGGCGCCCAGTTCGCCGCCCGTGAGCGCGCTCTCGGCCATCGGCGTGATCTTGCCGTGGGTGACGTAACCGATCGTCACGCGCGTCTGGTCGGTCGGCGAATTCGTGGCCGCCAGTTCGAAGGCGTTCACGCCGACGACGAGCGGCTGGCCGTTGCCGATCGACACGGTCAGGCTGTAGTTATCGCCCGGCACGACGGTAGCCTTGACCTGCTTGTTCAGGTCCATGATCAGCTGGTCGCGCTTGTCCAGCAGGTCGTTCGGCGGGTTCAGCCCGCCGGCCTCCGTCAGCTGGCCGATCTTGTCGTTCAGCTGGGCGATCTGCTTGGCATACGTGTTGATCGTCGTGACGCTCGCGGTCAGCTGGGTGTTGACGCCCTTGCGGATTTCCTCCAGGCGGCCGGTCATGCTCTGGAAGCGGGCGGCCAGCGTGTCGGCCGACGTCATGAACGAGCCGCGCGACGACACGCCCGCGCCGTCGCCCGTGAGGTTCTGCACGGCCGAAAAGAAGTCCTGCAGCGCCGGCGACAGGCCGGACGTCGTGTCGGCCAGCAGGTTGTCGATCTGCTGCACCTGCGCCTGGTAGGCGTCCAGCCCGCTGCTCGCCGCCTGGGCCGTGCGCACCTGGGCGTTGAGGAAATCGTCCGAATAGCGCTTGACCTGGGCGACCTCCGTGCCGGTGCCGATGTAGCCGTTGGAGCCCCCCATCGAGATCGCAGTCGCCTGCACCACCACCTGGCGGCTGTAGCCGGCCACGTTGGCGTTGGTGATGTTGTTGCCGGTCGTCGCCAGGCCTGCCTGGGCGGCGTACAAACCGGTTTTGCCGATGCTGAGGAGGGACATGGTGGTTTTCTTTCTGCTATGTCATTGACGGCAAGTTCCGCCAAAACTTTATTCTTGTTCTTTTCTCATCACCCCATTACGCCAGCGAGTGCTTGATGATGCGCGACAGCTTGGCCGCGTATTGCGGATCGGTCGCATAGCCGGCGCGTTGCAGGCCGTGCGCGAACGCGGCCGCGTCGCCGCCGTGCGCCAGCACTTTTTCGTAGCGCGGGTTATTGCTCAGCAAGCGGGCGTAATCCTTGAACGCGTCCGCATGCGAATCGTAGGCGCGGAATTTCTCCACGCGCGTGTGCGGCTTGCCGTTGATGTATTCCGTCGTGACGGCCGTCGCCACCTTGCCCTTCCAACCCGGGCCGGCCTTGATGCCGAACAGGTTGTTGCTCGAGGTGCCGTCCGCGTTGCGGATCACGCGGCGGCCCCAACCCGTTTCGAGCGCGGCCTGGCCCATCATGAATTTCGCGGGCACGCCCGTGGCCTGTTCCGCTTCCTCGGCGGCGTCGGCCAGCTTTTCCTGGAACGCGCGCACGTGTGCCGGCTTGTTGGCGTTGTCCGTGCCGCGCGCGGCGCCCGTCACGCCGGCCGCGCCCGTCTTGGCCACGCCGTCGGTCGGCATCGTGTCCGGATCGGCCTGCATGCGCAGCGCGGCGGCGCCGCCGGTGGCACCCGCCTGCCGATCGCCGCCGATGCCCAGCGCCTGCTTGTTCATGTCCTGCATCAGCTGCTGGCCCTTCTGCTGCACGGTCAGCTGGCGCACGAGCACCTCGGCCAGGCCGATGCCGCGCTTGGCCATTTTCTGGCTCATCTGCTGGTCCAGCATGCCCGTGAACGTCTTCGTTTCCTGGCTGTCCGTCATGCCGTCCTGCGGTGTCGCGTCGCGCATGCTCTTCATCATCATGTTGACGAACATGGATTCGAACTGCGTGGCGGCCCCCTTCAGCGCTTCCGGCGAGCCGGCTTTCGCCGACTGCTTGAGGTCGCCGAGGCTGTTGGCGTCGAGCGCAAATTTACTGGACAGGTCGGAAGTGGAACCGAGCATGGTGGCCTCGCTGGTCAGATGATTTCGAGTTCGGCGCGCAGCGAACCGGCCGCCTTCAGGGCCTGCAGGATCGCGAGCAGGTCTTGCGGCGTGGCGCCGATGGCGTTCATCGCCTTGACGACTTCGGCCAGCGACACGCCGCCGTTCAGCATGATGACCTTGCCGGCGTCCTTCTTGACGGACACCTGCGGCGTCTGCGTGACGACGGTGCGGCCCAGCGAACCGGGGTTCGGCTGGCTCACCTGCGTGTCGGCGCCGATGCTGACGGACAGGTTACCGTGCGAAATCGCGCACGGGTCCAGCGTGACGGAGCGGTTCATGACGACGGAGCCCGTGCGTGCATTGAGGATGACCTTCGCGGCCGCTTCGGCCGGCTTGACGTCCATGCCTTCCAGGATGCCGAGAAAGGTGACGCGCTGGTCGCTCGACGACGGCACGCGCACGCGGATCACGCGGCCGTCCAGTGCCGTGGCGATGCCCGGACCGAACTTGTCGTTGACGGCTTCCACGACGCGGCTGGCGGTGGCGAAGTCCGTCGTGTTCAGTTCCAGCTTGACCTGGTTGTCGGCACCGAGGTTCGACGCGACGGCGCGCTCGACCGTGGCACCGCCCGAGATGCGGCCGACGGCCAGTTGATTGACCTGCACCTGCGCACCGCCGCCCGACGCACCCGCGCCGCCGACGAGCACATTGCCCTGGGCCATGCCGTACACCTGGCCGTCCGCGCCCTGCAGCGGCGTCATGAGGAGCGTGCCGCCGCGCAGGCTCTTCGCGTTACCCATCGACGAGACGGTCACGTCGATCGTCTGGCCCGGCTGCGCGAATGCCGGCAGCGAGGCCGTCACCATCACGGCCGCCACGTTCTTCAGCTGCAGCTGCGCGCCGGGCGGCAGGCTGATGCCCTTCTGCTGCAGCATCGCCGTGATCGACTGCACGGTGAACGGAGTCTGCGTCGTCTGGTCGCCGGTGCCGTCGAGACCGACGACGAGGCCGTAGCCGGACAACTGGTTCTGGCGCACGCCGCCGATGCTGGCGAGATCCTTGAGGCGCTCGGCGTGGGCGGTCGTCGCGGTCAGCGGACCAAGCAGTGCGGCGCAGAGGGCGATGATTTTGAAGTTCATATTTAGTCAGTCGGGGTCAGAGCCCACCCGTGTAAACCGGGCTCTGACCCCGAATCGTTACGAATAGTTAAAATGGCAGCAGCGATTGGAAGAAGCGCGACATCATCGAGGTCATCTCGGCGCGGTCGATCTGGCTGTTGGTGCGGTATTCGACACGGGCGTCGGCGACCAGCGTCGACTGCACGATATTGCCGGCCTGGATCGAATCCGGATTCACCATGCCCGAGAAGCGGATGAATTCGACGCCCTTGTTCATGGCGATCTGCTTCTCGCCCACGACGATCAGGTTACCGTTCGGCAGGACTTCGGACACCGTCACGCCGATCGTGCCCGTAAAGGCGTTCGACGCGGTCTGGGTGTCGCCGTCGGCATACTTGATGCCGCTGCTCGTGGCGAGATTGCCGCCCAGGCGGCCCTGCAGCGGACCGGGCACGTTGAGCTCGGCGCTGCCCGACTTGTTGCCGGTGCTGGCGCCGCTCTTGTTGGCGGCCGTCTTCTCGACGATGCTGACCGTGAGCACGTCGCCGATGTGGCGCGCGCGGCGGTCTTCGAACATCGGGCGGAACGTGTTGGAATTGTAGATCGCGCCTTCGGTCGGCGTGCCGCCATCGGCCAGCATCGGGCGCACCGACGTCGGGCCCTTGACGATCGACGTCGGGGTGGCTGCGCAGCCGACGAGCGCCATGGCGAGCGTCGCCACGGCGGCGGTCGTCGTCCCCGCGAAGGCGGGGATCCAATTTTTACTCACCGTTTTCATAACTGGGAAATCTTTGCCAGCATCTGGTCGGACGTGGTGATCGCCTTGCTGTTGATCTCGTACGCGCGCTGCGTCTGGATCATGTTGACCATCTCTTCGACGACGTTCACGTTGGACGTTTCGACATAGCCCTGCATCAGCACGCCGGCGCCGTTCGTGCCCGGGGTGCTGGCCTGCGCGGTGCCGGACGAGCCGGTCTCGGCATACAGGTTCTCGCCCAGCGATTCCAGGCCGGCCGGGTTGACGAAGTTCGCCACCTGGATCGAGCCGATCTGCGTGGGCGCCACGGTGCCCGGCGTCGTGACGGACACGGTGCCGTCGCGGCCGACGGTCATCGTCAGCGCGTTGCTGGGCACGGTGATGGGCGGCTGCAACACGTAGCCGCTGGAGGTGACGAGTTGGCCGTTGTTATCGGTCTGGAACGAGCCGTCGCGGGTGTAGGCCGTGGTACCGTCCGGCATCAGGACCTGGAAGAAGCCCGAGCCGTTGATCATCACGTCCTTCGAGTTGCCGGTCTGCTGGGGGTTGCCCTGCGTGTGCAGGCGCTCGGTGGCGACGGCGCGCACACCGGTACCGATCTGCAGGCCGGACGGCAGCTGCGTCTGTTGCGAGGATTGCGCGCCGGGCTGGCGCACGTTTTGATACAACAAATCCTCGAACACGGCACGCGACTTCTTGAAGCCGTTCGTGCTGACGTTGGCGAGGTTGTTGGTGACGACGTCGAGGTTGGTCTGCTGCGCTTCCAGGCCAGTTTTCGCGATGTAAAGCGAACGGATCATGGTGTTCTCCTATGGGCGCCTGCAAACCTGCTCCGCGTTGCATCGTCGGTCTGCGATGCTCGCTGTACTTTCGTACAGCTGCGCTTCTCAACCAACGCTGCTGCCGCTCGCGACGGTTTTCAGGGGCCCCTACACGGCGACGGCAAACCCGTCACCCACCATGAAATTATGTCCCAGAAGAAATCAAGTCAAAGCGAGGATCTGCGTCGCTTTCGCCGCGTTATTCTCCGCGTTCTTCAACAGGCTCATCTGTGTCTCGAGAGAACGTGCCAAAGAGATCATGTTCACCATCGAGTCGACGGCGGAGACGTTACTGCCTTCCAGCGCGCCGCTCGTCACCGTCACGGCCGGGTCGGCCTGCGCCGGGGTGCCGTCCTGCTGGCGGAACAAGCCATCGTCGCCGCGCACGAGCTGTTTCTGGTCCGGATTGACGAGTTTCAGGCGGCCGACGATGGTGGACGTGGCCGGCACGGTGTCCGTCGTCAGCGACGCGATCGAACCGTCCTTGCCGACGGAGACCGTCGTATTCGGCGGAATCGCGATCGGACCACCCTCGCCCATCACCGTCTGGCCGTTCGCGGTCTGCAGGATGCCGTTGGGGCTGATCTGCAGCGAACCGTTGCGCGTATAGGCTTCGGTGCCGTCCTGCATCTGCACGGCGATCCAGCCCTGGCCCTTGATGGCCACGTCGAGATCGCGACCCGTCACCTGCAGCGGGCCCGCCGTGAAATCCGCGCCGACCGTGTTGTCGACGACAAATGCGCGCGTAGGCAAGCCTTCGCTGACGACGGGCACGGCGCGGAACGTATCCAGCTGGGCGCGGAAGCCCGTCGTGGACAGGTTGGCCAGGTTGTTCGACGTCGTGGCCTGCTGTTCCAGGATGTGCTTGGCGCCGGAGGCGGCGGTGTAGATCAGGCGGTCCATGAATTCTCCAAATTGCCACGTCGTTCCCGCGAAAGCGGGAACCCATGCTGAGCAACAGAATTCGGAAGCTCAGTATGGATTCCCGCGTGCGCGGGAATGACGAATCACGCGTTAGCGCAGGTTCACCAGCGTCTGCAGCACCGAGTCCTGCGTCTTGATCGTCTGGGCATTGGCCTGGTAGACGCGTTGGGCCGTGATCATGTTGACCAGTTCGGCCGTCAGGTCGACGTTCGAGCTTTCCGTCGCCGACGACTGCAGCACGCCGAAGCCGCCCGTGCCCGCCGTGCCCAGCAGCGGCGTGCCGGAGGCCGACGTTTCGGCCCACGAGTTGTTGCCGATCGGCTCCAGCCCGCCCGCGTTCGTGAAGTTGGCGAGGACGACCTGGCCCAGCGCCTTGGTCTGGCCGTTGCTGTACTGGCCCAGCAAGGTGCCGTCGGCCGCGGCCGAGAAGCGCTGCAGGTGGCCCGGCTTGTAGCCGTCCTGCGTGGTCAGTTTTTCGCTGGTGTCGGAGCCGTATTGGGTGCTGCCGTTGAAGCCGACCTTGATCGACAGGGTTTCCTTGGCGCCCGTCGCCGGGTAGATGGGGAAGTCCACGGCCAGCGGCAGCGTCTGCGGCGACATCAGCGCGGCCGACAGCGCGCCGTTCGAATCGAACTTCAGCGTGCCGATTGCGACCGGCGTCACCGACACGGCGGCGGCAATGTCCTTGTCGACCTGGTCCGGGGTATAGCCGGCCGTGCCACCCGCGTCAGTGGCGGCCGTCTGGATCGCAGTGACGGTGGCCGGCGTAGCACCAGCCGCGCTGGCAGCGGCGCTGACGGCGGCGGAGGCCGCGGCAGCATAGCCGGACAGCGCTTGTGCGATGGCGGCCGGGTCCGGCGGCGCCGCTTTCGTCGCGGCAAGCCACGTATCTCGCGCGGCTTGTGCGGCCGGGTCGCTCGAGGACGCCTTCGCCGCCTCGACGTTGGCCATCTCGGTGCCGTCGGCGCCAGCGTACACGTCCCAGATGCCCGACGGCCCTGAGCCCGGATTGGCCGGCGGCCTCTTTACATAGAACAGCGACAACGTGTGCTCGTTGCCCAAGGTGTCGTACACGCTCACGGGCACCTGTTTGTTGTACGTGGTGGCGTCGTTGGCATTGAACGGGAGGGTCGGCGCGGCTTCGCGCGAGTCCAGATTGATCGACGTATCGACCTTGGTGGTCGCGACCGGCTTCATGTCGGCCGTGCTGATCTGCAGCGGTTTCGGCGTGCTGGCCAGGATCTGGCCATTCGGGCTGACGCCATAGCCCGTCACGTTGGCGCCCTGCGGCGTGACGATGTAGCCGTTCTTGTCCAGCGAGAACTGGCCGTTGCGGGTGTACTGGACGGTGCCCGAAATCTCGGTGCGGAAGAAACCGGCGCCGTTGATGGCGATGTCGAGCGGGTTGGCCGTCGTCTCGATATTACCCTGGGTGAACTGCTGGGCGATGGCCGCCACGCTCACGCCGATACCGGCCTGGGTCGCGCCCGCGCCGTTCAGCGAGCGGGCGTAGACGTCCGCGAATTGCGTGTTCGAGCCCTTGAAACCGACGGTGCTCGAGTTGGCGATGTTGTTGCCGATGACGTCCAGCGATTTCGCTGCGCCGTTCAAGCCGCTCAGGCCTTGTTGGAAGGACATGTTGTGCTCCTGTTATTCGTTCGTTTCGCGGTACCGACCGCGCTTAGAGGACTTGCTTGATGTCGGCCAGCGTGAGCGCGCCCTTGCCGGACAGGTTCAGCTTGACGCCATCGGCGCTGTTGGTGGTGACGCTGGCGACGCTGTCGAACGACAGGCCTTTCGCGTCGGTCAGGTTGGCGCCGGCGCGCGTCGCCACGACCTTGAACGTGTAATTGCCGTCGGCCAGCGTGACGGGCTTGCCGTTGCTGTCCAGCTTTTTCGGATCGGGCACGCCGTCCCACGCGAGCGGCATGACACCGGCCTTCTGCGCGCCCATGTCGATCGTGTCCACTTCGTTGCCCTTGGCATCGCTGATGACGATCTTGACATTGTCGGCATCGGTGGCCAGTTCGGCACCCAGGATCGCCTTGCCGCTCGACAGCGTGACGCCGCTGCCTTCGACGAGCACGCCGTGGCCGATCAGCCCCGTCGCCTGCATCGCTTCCGAGCTCTTGTAGCTGGACTGCAGCGATTCCAGGGTCGTATTCAGCTTGTTCACGCCCGTCACGGTCTGCAGCTGCGCGAGCTGGCTCGTCATCTGGGCGTTGTCCATCGGGTTCAGCGGATCCTGGTTCTGCAGCTGGGTCACCAGCAGGGTCATGAACTTGTCCGTGTCCGCGGAGACGCCGTCCGTGCTGGTCGGCTTCTTCGAGTTCATCGTCGACATCAGGTCGGTGATGGGGGTGCTGGTGGTATCGGTTACGGTCGCCATGGGAGCGTGTCAGAAAGAGTGGATCGGATTACTGGCCGAGGGTCAGTGTCTTGAGCAGCATGGTCTTGGCCGCGTTCATGGTCTCGACGTTCGTCTGGTACGAGCGCGACGCCGACAGCATGTTGACCATCTCGTCGACCACGTTCACGTTGGGCATCGACACATAGCCCTTGTCATCGGCGAGGGGATTCTTGGGGTCGTACACCTGCTTCAGGGGCGACGCATCCTCGACGACTTCGCGCACCTTGACGCCCGTGCCGCTGTCCATCGGGACGGCCTCGAACACGACCTGCTTGGCGCGGTAGGCTTCGCCCGTGGCGCTCGTCGCGCTGTCGGCGTTGGCGAGGTTGCTGGCCGTCGTGTTCAGGCGCTGGGCCTGGGCGCTCATCGCGGAGCCGGCCACGTTGAAGACATTAAATAAGGACATGATTACTGGCCTCCCTGGATGGCTGCGAGCATGTTGCGGATCTGCTGGTTGAGCATCGTGATGCCGGCTTCGTAGCGCAGCGCGTTGTCGGCGAACTGGGTGCGTTCGGTGTCCATGTCGACCGTGTTGCCGTCGACCGCGCCCTGGGTCACCGTGCGGTACAGCACGGGCGTGGCGCCGTCGCCCAGCGTCTTGCCGTCGGCGGCCGCCTGGCCGTTCGGATAATGGGCGGCAGCCGTCGTGTTCAGCGGCCCCGTGTTCGTCGCGCGGGCCAGCGCACCCTGCAGCGCGCTGGAGAAATCGATGTCGCGCGCCTTGAAGTTCGGCGTGTCCGCGTTGGCGATGTTCGACGCGAGCAATTCCTGGCGCTGCGAGCGCAGGCTCAGCGCGGTTTCATTGAAACGCAGGTACTCGTCGAGTTTGCCGATCATGATTACTCCAGGCATGGGGTGGTGGACAGGATGGATCATACGGACCGGCGGACTCTTCCAATCGGGCAATAAAGCGACCCAAAACCCGGCTATTCGGCGATTCGATGGCGGCGTGCGGGACCTAAGATGGCACCGTCGCAAAAAACCGTATCGCTCACTTATTCATGAAACGCACGCTCATTACCGCCCTGCTCATCGGCTCCGCCGCGCTGGCGCACGCGCAGACGGCGCCCGCTGCCGGCCGCCAAAACGTCAACGCGCTGCGCACCGTCGTCGAGCAATTCCTGCGGACGCAGACGGCCGGCCTGCCCGGCACCGTGACGGTGAAAGTGGGCGCGATCGACGCCCGCACGGCGCTGGCCGCCTGCCCCGCGCCGGAAGCGTTCCTGCAGCCGGGCGCGCGCGCCTGGGGCAAGACGACCGTGGGCGTGCGCTGCACGGCACCATCGAACTGGACGCTCTACGTGCAGGCGCAGGTGAACGTGCAGGCCGACTACGTGGCCGCCGCGCTGCCGCTGGCCCAGGGCCAGCCGATCGAGCAGAGCCAGCTCGTGTTGATGAAAGGCGACATTGCCGCCATGCCGAACGGCATCATCACGGACATGGCCCAGGCGATCGGCCGCACCCCGACCGTGTCGCTGGTGGCCGGCACGCCGTTGCGCCTGGACACGCTGCGCAGCCGGCCCGTCGTGCAGCAAGGCCAGGCCGTACGCTTGGTTACTAGCGGAAATGGATTTTCAGTATCAGCCGAAGGCAAGGCCATCGGCAACGCCAGCGACGGCCAGATCGTGCAGGTGCGCACGCCATCCGGCTCGGTCGTGAGCGGCACGGCGCGCAGTGGCGGGATGGTCGAAGTGGCGTTTTGATGACAGCAAAGGAGCAGGATCGTTGAAAGTGTGGCTTGCGTCCGCACTTTCTTTGATGTCCCCTAAAGTTTTTGGCAAGGGCGCCGTTACTGAGGCAGATCCCGGGCTTTCTGCTCCGACCTGAGAAGGATGATGCTGTGAAAATCAACGATACACTCAAGAACAACACGAGCGTCCAGGCCAACAACACGCCGGCCACGACTGCGAAGAGCAGCGACGCGGCCGCCGCGAAATCGGTCACGCCCGCAGCGGCCGACACCGTGCGCCTGTCCTCGCAAGGCCAGGCCCTCGCGGCCGGCAGCACCAGTCAAGTGTTCGACAGCAAGAAGGTCGAACGCATCAAGGCGGCCATCGCGGATGGCCAGTTTCATGTGAATTCCGAGAAAGTGGCGGACGGCCTGTTGGATACGGTGCGCGATCTGCTGCATTCCCGCAAACAATAGATAACCAATGGCCATTGCATCCCCTGGCGCAACCCTGCGCGACGAACAGCAAGTGATCGGTTCCATCGTGGAGCTGATGAAAACCGAGCAACAGCTCCTGATCAGTGCGGATGCGGATGGCCTCTCGACCATCACCCCCAACAAGCTGCAGTTGGCGCAGCGTGCCGCGACCCTGTCGCGCGTGCGCCACAAGGCCCTCGGCGCCGCCGGCTTTCCCGCCGGCGAGGCCGGCATGGAGCCCTGGCTGGCGGTGGGCGGCAACGCCGAATATCGCGACGCCTGGAACCGCCTGCTGGAACTCACCCGCGAAGCGAAGGAACTCAACCGCGTCAATGGCATGATCGTCAACCGCCAGTTGGGCCAGACCCAGGCGGCCTTGAGCGAATTGCGCGGTCCCGGCGGCGGCGCGGCCGGCGTCTACGGCCCGGCCGGCCAGACGATGTCGACGGGTCCGTCGCGACGGTTCGTCGTCGGTTAATTCACCATCGCCCCGTTCGCCGTCGTTGCGGCGAACATCCGCTCGATCTGCTCCGGCCACACCGGCGGGCTGAAGTAATAGCCCTGGATTTCATCGCAGCCATTCTCGCGCAGGAAAGCCGCCTGCTCGGCCGTCTCGACACCTTCCGCCACCGCCTCCAGGTTCAGCGTATGCGCCAGCGCGATGATGGCGCACGCAATGGCCGCGTCGTTCGGGTCGGTCGTCACGTCGCTGACGAACGAGCGGTCGATCTTCAGCACATCGATGGGGAAGCGCTTCAGGTAGCTGAGCGACGAATAGCCGGTGCCGAAGTCGTCGATCGACAGCGCGACGCCGAGCGCCTTCAGCGACCGCAGGACGCTCGTCGCCTCGCCCGTGTCGCGCATGACCGTGGACTCCGTGATCTCGATCTCCAGGCAGGCCGGCGGCAAACTGCTGCGTTCCAGCGCGGCCTGGACGCGCCGCGCCAGGCCGGCCTGCTGGAACTGGCGTGCCGACAGGTTGATCGACACGCGCAGCGGCGGCAATCCCTGCGCGCGCCACGCGGCCGCGCGCGCGCAGGCTTCGTCCAGCACCCACATGTCGAGATCATCGATCAGGCCCGTCTCCTCGGCGAGCGGAATGAAGCGCGCCGGCGGCACGAGACCGAGTACGGGATGGCGCCAGCGCACGAGGGCTTCCACGCCGATCACCGTGCCGCTGGCCAGGTCGACGCGCGGTTGATACTGCAGCGCGAACTGGTTCCGTTCGATGCCATGGCGCAGCAGCGCTTCCAGGTCGACCCGCTCGCGGATCGCCTGCGCCATCGCGTCCGTATGGAAACGGTAGCGCGCGGGCCCTTCCGTGCGCGCGGCAGCCATCGCCACCTGCGCCATCTGCAGCAATTCGTGCGCGCCGCAGCCGTTTGCGGGCGGCAGTGCGATGCCGACGCTGGCGGCCAGGAACACGCGCTGGCCGTCGAGCAGGAACGGCTTGCGCATCGACTCCAGCAGCCGGGCGGCCAGCGCCGCGGCGGCGGTCTCGCCTGACTGTTTTTGCACGACGATGAATTCGTTGCCGCCCTGGCGCGCCAGCATGTCGCCGCCGGCCAGCAGGCACGACAGGCGCACGACGCATTCGCGCAACACGTCGTCGCCGCCGCCATAGCCGTAGCCGCTGTTGATCTTGCGGAATTCGTGCAGGTCGAACACGAGCACGGCGAGCGTGCGCCCGTCCTCGCGCGCGGCGGCGATGGCCTCGTCCAGCGTCTCGAGGATGCGGTTGCGGTTCGGCAGGCCCGTCAGCGCGTCGTGGGTGAGCTGCTCGACGAGCGCGCGCTCGAGCCGGCGCCGCTCCGACAAATCGCGCACGATCGCCACCTGCTGGCCGCCCGGCATGCCGGCGCGGCGCACCTCGGCCGGGAAGGCGGCGCCGTACAGGCGGCGGCAATCCAGCTCGGCGTCGCCGGCGGCGGCGGGCACCAGCACGTCCAGCGGCAGGCCGGCGGCCGTCTCGCGCGACACGCCGAACAGGTTTTCCGCGCGCGCATTCATCATCGTGATGCGCTCTTCCGCGCCGACGAGCAGGATCGCGTCCGGCGCGCATTCCATCAGGCTGCGGAAGCTGGCCTCGCTCTCGGCCAGCGACCGCTCCGACCGCTGTAGCCGCAGATACGGCGCCTGCACGGCCGCCACCCAGATCGCGCGGTGCAGGCACAGGTAGGCGATCACCTTGTACACATGGCCGCCCATGTTCACGACGTCGTCCGGCCGGACATACAGCGCGAAACCGACGCCGCCCAGGGCCATCACGGCCGCCGTCGCGGCCAGGTAGCGGTCGGTGCGCAGGCGGGTGACGAGTGCGCGGCGCAGCAGGAACAGCGCGGCGACGGCATTCAGCACGATCAGCACCAGCTCGCAACCGATCTTGAACGACGTCAGCCCCCGCCCTTCCACATACGTCGCCGGCAGCGCCAGCGGATCGGCCACGGCCAGCCAGAAGCCGAGCGCGACGATGCCCAGCGCCGCCAGCAGCGCCCAGCCGCGCACGCGCCGGCTGACCGTGCGCTCGCGCGGCGCGAACGCGGCGACGAGCAGCGCCGCGGCACTGACGACGCGCGCGAGCAGAGAGAATTCGATACCGTGTCCGACCGACCCCGACCCCGCCACGCCGGGCATGCCGTGGACCGACATCAGGTGGCCGATGTCGAGCAGGCCGACGGCCAGTGCGCTCGGCGACAGCAGGGCCACGCGGATCGGCATGTCGCGGCCGATGCCGTGCCAGCCCGTGGCAAACACGAGCATCGCCACGACGACCGAAAACACTTCCATCGCCGTGTGCGCCGTCAGGTACCAGCGCGGGTCCCACGGCAGCCGCGCCGCGTTGCCGAGCGCGAGCCAGGCCATGAACAGCGCCAGCAAGGTGGTGAGGATGGACAGCCGTACCGTGGACGGAATCTTGCGCGCGTGCCGCCTCATGCCGCCCAGCCCGCGGTTGGCCGGCCGTGCGTACGAAGTCCGCTCACGCGGGATACCTGGCTGTCGTGCTCGATATTCATGTGCTGAAGCGATTGACGCCGAGGGCAAGGCCGCGCCGGCTTGGAAGGAAGATTCCCTGATGAAACTTTCGTATCCAGAGAATCAATAGATGATAGCAGTTTATTAAATGTAGATCGAGCAATACTTACATCAACGGTCAATATGTTGCATCAATGTACCAAATTGAACGCTAACAGGGCGGTCTCACGGCGATAAATACCACGGCCTGCCCGTCAGCTATCTCGGCATCCAAATAAGCGGGCGCCGCCCGCGTCCGCCGATCTCATCGTGCTTGCACCCGGAGAACACGCCGCGCCGGAACGTACAGCGACGTTAAGGCGCGACGTGGCGAAACAGCACGGGTTCGGTGACGAGCGGCGTGGTGGCTTCGGGATGGTGGATGTCGGCCAGCGCCAGGCCGGCGTAGCGCAGTTCATACGTGTGGTCGCCGGGCCGGAAGGCGTAGTCGGCCGTGATGTCGACCGTGTGCGTGTGAGCCGAGTGCGGTGGGAGCTCGAACCAGTCGGCGCCGCCGCGCGCGGCGTTGGCGCCCACGTAGGCGATGGGGGCGCCGCCCGGATGCACGCGCACGTCGAACACGCGGCCGCCGGGCCGGGGATCATCGGTCAGCGCGCGCGGCAGCCAGACCCGGCGCTCGCCGCGATTTTCCGCCTTGAAGGTGATCCATACCTTGTCGTGCCGCGCGTCGACGCTCAGGCTTGCGTGCAGGTTCATCCGCCCTCCTCCTTCGATCGACATTGCTGTCGCGTTGGAACGATTGTAACGCGCCCCCGTCAGGAATTGGCGCCGGACAGGATCGTGACGGCCACCCGCCGGTTGCGCGCCCGTCCGGCGGGGTCGTCGTTCGAGGCGATCGGCCGGTTGGCACCGCGTCCGACGGCGGCCAGGCGTTCCTCGGCGACGCCGTTCGCCGCGAACAGGCGCACGACGGTCGTGGCGCGCACGGCCGACAATTCCCAGTTCGATGCGAACGCCGGGTTGCCGATCGGCGTGTTGTCCGTGAAACCTTCTACTTCGATGCCGTGCGGATCGTCCTTCAGCAGGCCGGCGACGGTGCGCAGCGTCTCCTGCGCGGTGGGCGTCAGGGTGGCATCGCCCTCGTCGAACAGGGCACTCGCATTGATCTCGAGCGTGACGCCGCGCGCCGTCTGCGTGACGCGCATCTTGCCGGTATTGACGAGGGGTTTGAGGATGCTGTCCAGCTTCTGCGCCAAGAGCTCGAGGCGCTCGCGGTCGCGCTTGGCCGCTTCCGCACGCTTGTGGGCGAGGATGGCCGACAGCGGCAATGCCTCGACCTCGACCATCGTGTTCGACTTGTTCGCCGCGCCGCGGCCGCCGAACGCGTCGCCCAGCGCTTCCGACAGCACCGTGTACTTGCCGATATTAACCACGGACACCGCGTACATGACGACGAAGAACGCGAACAGCAACGTGATGAAGTCGGCGTAGGAAATCAGCCAGCGTTCGTGGTTCTCGTTGTCCTGCTCGTACTTCTTGCGGCGCGCCATGGTTCCGGATCAGTGTTCGGACAGCAGGCACGCCACGCGCTCGTCGAGCACGCGCGTGTAGTCGCCGGTGGCGATGTCGTGGAAGACGTCGGCGAGGATTTCGTACTGGGCCACGCGCTCGGAGACGATGCCCTTGATCTTGTTGCCGACCGGGTAGAAGAACAGGTTCGCGAGGCCGACGCCGTAGATGGTCGACACGAACGCGACGGCGATGCCGGCGCCGAGTTTCGACGGATCGGACAGGTTTTCCATCACGTGGATCAGGCCCAGCACGGCGCCGAGGATGCCGACGGTGGGCGCATAGCCGGCCGCCGATTCCCAGATGCGCGCGGCCTGGCGTTCGCGGAATTCGTAGTTGTTGATTTCCGTGTGCATCAGGCTGCGCAGCTTGTCGGGCTGGATGCCGTCGACGACGAGGCGCAGGCCCTTCTGGATGAACGGGTCGGCCTTGGCCATGTACTGCTCGAGCGACAAAAGCCCGTCGCGCCGCGCGGACAGGCTCCACAAATGGATTTCGCGGGCCAGCGCATGGCGCCGGTCCGGCGGGGTGACGAACACCCAGCGCAGCATGCGCACGCCGCGCACGAAGGCTTGCGACTTCGTCTGCAACAGGACGGCGCCGAACGTGCCGACGACGACGATGGCGAAGGCGGCGGGCTGGAACAGCGAGGAAAACTTGCCGCCGTCGAGCGTATGCCCGACGAAGATCCCGGCCAGCGCCAGTGCGAGACCGAGCAGGCTGGTCAGGTCCACGAGCGCTCCCGCAGATACGTGCGCAGGCGCGCCACGGCCTGGGTGTGCAGCTGCGAAACGCGCGATTCCGACACACCCATCACGGCGCCGATTTCCTTGAGGTTGAGTTCTTCTTCGTAGTACAGGCCCATCAGCATCTTCTCGCGCGGCGGCAACGCGTCGATGGCGTCGATGACGGTCTGGCGGAAGTCCGTGTCGAGCAGGCTCTTCAGTGGATCGTCGTCGTCCACGGCATAGCGGTCGAGGAAGCCGTCGCCGCCGTCCTCGTCGTGGAAGTCTTCGTAGTACACGAGCTGGTGGCCGCCGGAATCGCCCAGCAGGTCCTGGTAATCGCCCAGCGACAGCTTGAGCGACTTCGCGACCTCCGATTCGCTGGGCGGACGGCCCAGTTGCTGTTGCAGCGCGGCCATGGCCGACTCGACCTTGCGCATGTTGGCGCGCGTGGAGCGCGGCATCCAGTCGCTGCTGCGCAGCTCGTCCAGCATCGCGCCGCGGATGCGCAGCACCGCATAGGTCTCGAACTGCGCGCCGTGGTTCTCCTCGTAGCGGTTGATCGCATCGAGCAGGCCCATCATGCCGGCCTGTACCAGGTCATCGACTTCGACGGACGGCGGGAGCTTGGCCTTCATCTGGTGGGCGAGACGCTTCACCAACGGCATGTGCTCCGTCAGCAGAGAGTTTTTGTCCGCTTTCCCTTTGACCGTGTACATGGTTCCAGTAATTAATTATTCTTCGCCGCTTCAGGCGGCCCGTCCCTGCTGCATGCCGGTGCGCGCAAAGCGCCCGGCCAGGCGGCGGAACGCCACCGAAGCGCCGGCCAGCGGGAATGCGTCGACCACGGCGCGCCCGAGGCGCGCGGCACGGTGCAGGTACTCGTCTGCCGGTACGGAGCCCATCGAGGTCAGCGTTACCGCCAAGTAACGAGTTGCCGCAGATGACATATTATCGTATACCACCTTCGCCTCGGCTTCGGTAGCGCCCGTGACAAGAATACCGAACGGGCGGCGGCCGAGATGCTGCGACAAACGCTTGATCAGCGCATACGCGTTCGTGATCGACGTGGCGCTCGTCGACACCTGCACGACGATCTCGGACGAGGCCATGATCGGCACGGGGAACGTGCCATCGTCGGAAAATTCGCCGTCGACCATGATGATGCTGCCGGCCTGCTTGACGAGCACGTCGAACGTCTTGGCCAGCCGCCGCGCCTCGTCCGCGCTGGCGGGTGCCATACGCGCCATCGTGGCGACGGAAAAGCCTTGCGGCACCGGGTGGATCACCTGGTTCAGCGCGCACTCCTGGCGCGCGACCTGCAGCAGGCTCGGGCCACGGTCGACGCCGAGACGCTGGGCCACGCCGTAGTCGCGCGTGCAGGCGTCGACGATCATCACGTCATTGCCGGACTGGGCCAGCGAGGCGCCCAGGTTGACGAGCATGGCGCCCTTGTCGTCGTGGGGCGTCGCGGAGAGGAAGGTCACGATGCGCGGCTTGGGGCCGGCCAGCATCCGGCGCAGGCCCTCCGCCTGGTCGAAGTCGAAACTAGCCAACGTACACCTCGCGCAGCGAACGGTCGTTGTTCAGGTTGCCGAGGCCGCCCATCATCAGCGGCAGGTCGGCGTCGGCGATCTGGGCGGCGGCGTCGCGCCTGGTGCGGAAGGCGCGGTCGACCAGCATCGCGCGGTCGGCCAGGTGCAGGTCTTCCGGCACGCGCTGGCCGTTGGAGATGTAGTGCAGGTTCAGCTTCTGGCGCACGAGCACGTCCAGCACGTTGCCGATCGAGGCGGCTTCGTCCATCTTGGTCATGATGGCGCCGGCGAGCCCCGTGCCCTGGTAGGCGCGCACGACTTCGTTCAGCGTCTCGTTCGTCGACGTCGCGTTCAGGCACAGCAGGCGCTTCACGTCGGCGCCCGACTCCGTCAGCATGGCGACCTGCTCCGTCACCATCTGGTCGCGCTGCGACATGCCGATCGTGTCGATCAGCACGGTGTGCTTGTTGCGCAGTTCCTTCAGGGCGATGCGCAGGTCGGCCTCGTCCTTCACCGAGTGCACCATCACGCCCAGGATCTTGCCGTAGATGCGCAGTTGCTCGTGGCCGCCGATACGGTAGGCGTCCGTCGTGATCAGCGCCAGCTTTTCCGGGCCGTGGCGCATCACGCAGCGGGCCGCCAGCTTGGCGGTCGTCGTCGTCTTGCCGACGCCGGTCGGGCCGACCAGCGCGAACACGCCGCCGCGGTCGAGGATCGCATCCTCGTCGGCCATCGTCGTGATATTACGCGCCAGGACCGTCTTGACCCAACGCAGCGACTCGGCGGCATCCTTGCCGGCCGGCAGCTTGTCGACCAGGTAGCGCGACAGGCTCGCCGAGAAGCCGGCGGCCAGCATCTCGCGCAGCACGGCGGCCTTCTGCGGCTCGCGCTGCTGGGTGGTGCCCCACGACAGCTCGGCCAGCTGCGATTCCATCATGCCGCGCATGGCGCGGATCTCGTTCATCATGCCGTGCATTTCGGCGGCGGCGGATTCCTTCGCCTGGGCGATCGCGGCCGACATCATCGCGGTCATCGCGGACATGTCGAAGGCCGGAACGTCCGCCGCTTGCGGGGCGCGGCGGTTGGCGTAGGTCGGTGCCACGGCCGGTGCGGCGGGCTCGTCAAGGTCATACAGCGAATTCATCGGCTGGCGCGCGGCCGGGGCTTCCTGGAAAGCGCGCGGCGCCGGACGGGCTGCCGGGCGCGGTGCCGGGGCCGGGGCCGGGGCGGGAGCCGGCTCGAAGTCGTCGAACGTCGGTTCCTGGATGCGCAGGTTCGGGCGCGGCGCGGCCATTTCCGATTCCGGTGCCGGGGAAGCCAGCGACGCGACGTCGTCGTTGTCCAGTGCCAGGATTTCGACCACGCCATCGACCGGACGGTTCGACAGGATGACCGCGTCCGGCCCCAGGGCCTCGCGCACTTTGCGCAGGGCCTCGCGGGAAGTCGCCGCTGTAAATTTCTTCACGTTCATCGTTGTTCTCCGCTCTTGCTGGCTTGGTTCGCTATCCGGTCATGCGGGCACAGTCGCCCATTCACAGTGAGGATTATTGACGATGCCGGTAGGAAACCATCGCGGGAAAAGGACGGGGAAAGGCGCTTATTTCATCCACGCGGCGCGGATGGCACACCTGCACCGATCGCCAGAGAAGTTAATTGCCACGTAAATACAATGGTGAGAGAATTGGAACACAGCAACAAGATCATCGGTACGGGCACAATCTCTCATCTATGAGACAATTCTCAAACAGTCAATTGCTCAACTTTTAATATTTGTGGCAATTTTGACATGATAAGCGTAATAGAACAGAACGAATCAGTGTCTTGATCGCAAATTGTGTTCAAATGTAACAACGAATTTTATGGTCGTGCTAGACTGCGTAAACACCGTGTACTTGGCTTACATCGAAAGGCCAACAGATGAAACTGAGAATACCGAAGCGCCAACCCGGCACCCCCGGTGCTGAAGCCGCCCTCGTTCATTTATGCGAGGTGCTGGACCGCTGTATTCCCATCTTCCGTACCGTATTTCTCATTGCAGGGGTGCTCGCCGCGGCCCTGAAGGTCGGGCGAACCGCCGACTTCCTCTTTGCCACGGGTCTGCTCTTCCAGTTTGCGATGTGGTTCAATGACTGGTGGATCAGGACACGGGCTCGCTGACACTGTTCAGGACGTAAAAAAACCGCGGTCTCGATGTGAAACCGCGGTCCTTGTAATTTAGCAGCACCAATTTCTTAGCGCACTTCAATTCCAACGTCGAGGGCCTGCTCCGCCCTGTCACCGCGCCGCACCGTCCAGCGTCCACGCACGAGACGGCCATATACCGCGATATACAACACGACCTGGGCAACCACGATCGCCACGGCCGCCGGGGTCGACTGGCCGAACCAGACGCTGACTGCCACACAAGCCGCCACCGCCGGCGCCATGAAGCACGGCACCATCGCGTTGCGCTTCCAGGGACGAGCGGCGTCACGGCGCACATATTTGAAAACGAGACGGCGGAACACGAGCCCGTGCAGGTGCAATGCATCCGGCGCGCCCGGGCTGACCTTGCGGACGAACTTGCGGCGATAGATGCTGAACAGCACTTCGATGATCGGATAACCGCAAATAGCGAGAATTTGCCACGCGCTCAGCTCCGGATGACGCACCAGCAACAGGACCGCCATTTCCGACACCCAGAAACCGAGGAAATACGCCCCGCCATCGCCGAGGAACATTTTCCCGGACGGGTAGTTCAGCATCAGGAAGCCCAGCGTGGCGCCCGCGCACAGCGCACCGAGCACGGCAACGAAGCTGTCGCCGACCTGTAGCCCGACGGCGGCCAGGCCGATCGCCATGATGATGATCGTACTGCCCGACAGGCCGTTGAAACCGTCGATGATGTTGATGGCGTTGGAACCGCCTGCCACGAACACTGCGGTGGCAACGATCGCCAGCGGCGCGATCGTCAGCAGCGCATCCAGGCCCCAGATGTCCAGTTCGCCGACAGTGGCCCCCAGTGCGAGGCTTGCCACCAGTGCGCTCAGCGCGGTGGCGACAAGACGCACGCGGACCGACACGCGCTTGGTGAAGTCCTCGATCAGGCCCGCCAGGAAGGCCGGCAGGCTGGCGCCGAGCAGCAGATAGATGCGCGATGCGCGGCCGGCGCTCACCTGGCCTGGAAAGATCTGCTGGAAGAGCACGAGGCCGAGCAGGATGCCGCCTATCACGGCCAGGCCGCCGATACGCGGCACGGCCGTGGTATGGACCTTTTGCACGCCGCCCAGGTCGTGGTCGTGCGTCAGGCGTCCATGCCACTTTTGAGAACGGACGATGAGTTGGCTGATGACGAAACTCGCCACCCATGCGGTCAACCCAAGTAATACAAACTGGTATTCCGGCATCTTTTACTTCCTGTACATTCGCAGACTGTCTTTGCAGCGTGTTGGGCAAATGACGATTGAGGGGTACTGACCGATTCGGCTGGGTGAACCGGTCTACTCAGACTGATTTCTTGAGCGCGCTAAGCGTTAGAGCGCAAGGATGTTAGCATAAATCAACTCTACCAATCGACTTTTGGCACTATTGGCGAAGCGATTGTTGCGCTGCGGCCTCGAAAGAATCCCAACAAATTTCCTTACGCCAATCAATTCGCGCCAACGAGGCTCGTGACACGAATTGTCTTGGATTCGGGAATTTCCGAGTGTGACAAGACCTTGAGCTGCGGCAACGCCCGACGCAGGAACCGCGACAACAGCGTCCGCAGCGGCCCCGGCACGAGGAGCACCGGCGTCAGTCCCATTGCCTCTTGTTGCTGCGCAGCATTGGCAGCCTGCTGGACGATCGTGTCCGCCAGGCCAGGCTCGATGCCCGTGCCGTCGCCGCCGGCGTTCAGGGCCTGCACGAGCAGGCGTTCGAGGCGGTTGTCCAGGGTCATCACGGACAGTTCGTTCGTGCCCGGGAACAATTGCTGCACGATGGCGCGGCCCAGCGACACACGCACCAGCGCGGTCAAGTCGTTCGGATCGTTCGTGCTGCCCGCATGCTCGGACAGCGTCTCGATGATCGTGCGCATGTCGCGGATGTGCACGCCTTCCTGCAACAGGTTCTGCAGCACTTTCTGCAACGTCGACAGCGACACGACCTTCGGCACCAGGTCTTCGACCAGTTTCGGCGCATCCTTGGCCAGGTGGTCGAGGAGCGCCTGCACTTCCATGCGGCCCAGCAGTTCCGACGCGTGCGTCGTGATCAGATGGTTCAGGTGCGTGGCGACGACGGTGCCGGCGTCGACGACGGTATAGCCCATGCTCTGCGCGTCGTCCTTCAGCGCGGCGTCGATCCAGATGGCCGGCAGGCCGAACGCGGGGTCCGTCGTCACGAGGCCCGGCAGGGTGCCGCTCGCCATCCCCGGGTTGATCGCCAGGTACTGGCCGTTCATCGCCTCGCCGCTGCCCACTTCGACGCCCTTCAGCGTGATGCGGTAGGCCGACGGTTTCAGCTCCAGGTTGTCGCGGATGTGCACCGGCGGCGCCAGGAAGCCGACTTCCTGCGCGAACTTCTTGCGGATGCCCTTGATGCGCTTCAGCAGTTCGCCGTTCTGCGTCTTGTCGACGAGCGGAATCAGGCGGTAGCCCACTTCCAGTCCGAGCGTGTCGACCGGCATGACGTCCTGCCAGCTCGCCTCTTCCTGCTCCGCGGGCGTGGTGGCCGCGGCGGCGGCGCCTCCGCCGGGCGAGCCTGCCGGGCCCGCACCGCCGCCCGCGCGCTGCAATTCTTCCGGCGGCATGTTCTTGCGGCGCTTTTCCAGCAGATAGGCGCCACCGAACAGCGTGCTGCCCAGCAGCAGGAACACGAGGTTCGGCATGCCCGGGATCAGGCCCATGCCGCCGATGATGCCGCCCGTGATGTACAGCACTTCCGGTTTCGCGAACAGCTGGCTGACGACTTGCGAACCCACGTCCTTGTCGCTGGCCACGCGCGACACGACCATACCGGCCGCGATCGAGATGATCAGCGACGGGATCTGCGCGACGAGGCCGTCACCGATGGCCAGCAGCGTGTAGTTCTTGACGGCGTCGCCAAAGGCCATGTCGTGCTGGACCATGCCGACGATCAGGCCACCGACGACGTTGATCACGGTGACGAGGATGCCGGCCACGGCGTCGCCGCGCACGTATTTCGACGCACCGTCCATGGCGCCGTAGAACTCGGCTTCCATCGACACTTCGGAGCGGCGGCGCTTGGCGTCCTCTTCGCCGATCAGGCCGGCGTTCAGGTCGGCGTCGATCGCCATCTGCTTGCCGGGCATCGCGTCCAGGGCGAAGCGCGCGCCCACCTCGGCGATACGGCCCGCACCCTTGGTCACGACCGTGAAGTTGATGATGGTGAGAATGATGAAGACGACGAGACCGACCGTGTAGTTGCCGCCGATCAGGAAGTGGCCGAATGCCTCGATCACCTTGCCGGCTGCGGCGCCGCCCGTGTGGCCCTCGGTCAGCACGACGCGCGTGGACGCGACGTTCAGCGACAGGCGCAGCATGGTCGTCACGAGAAGCACGGCCGGGAACGCCATGAAATCGAGCGGCTTGACCGTGTACAACGCAGTCAGCAGCACGATCACGGACATCGCGATGTTGAAGCTGAAGAACAGGTCGAGCGCGAATGCCGGCAACGGCAGGATCATCATTACCAGCAGCAGGATGATCAGGATCGGCGCCGCCAGCGCGTTGCTGCGGGCACCGATCTGTTGCAGCCAGGCTGGCAGTCTGAAACCGTTCATGCGTACTCCATCATTCAGGGATACGCCATTATTGCTGATGCCCCACGGAAACTATGCGGGAAGGAGACGGGGAATAACCTCGCAATTCGTGGGTGGGCGGCCCTCCGCCCACGCGTGACGCATGCGATGTGCCGGCGTAATCAGTGCGGCGTACCGGGTCCCGCATCGGTACCCGGCTTCTGCGACGCGGGGTTGAACGGGTCCATTTCCGGCGGAACCGGCAGTTTCTTCGGACGGTCCGGATACTGGTCGAGCGTGCCCTTGCTGTAGGCGCGCAGCTGGAAGACGTAGGCCAGCACTTCGGCCACGGCCGAGTACAGCGCTTCCGGGATCTCGTCGTCGATTTCCGTGTGCTTGTACAGCGCACGCGCCAGGGCCGGCGCTTCCAGCAGCGCGACCTTGTTTTCCTTCGCGATCTCGCGGATCTTCGCCGCGACCTCGTCGGTACCCTTGGCCACGACGCGCGGCGCACCCCGCTGCCCGTCCGCGTACTTGAGCGCGACGGCGAAGTGGGTCGGGTTGGTCACGACCACGTCGGCGGTCGGGACGTTGGACATCATGCGCTTCTGCGCCATCTCGCGCTGCATCTGGCGGATCTTGCCCTTGATCTGCGGGTTGCCGTCCGATTCCTTCGATTCCTGGATCACTTCCTGGCGCGTCATCTTGAGCTTGTCGGCGTAATGCCACATCTGGTACGGACCGTCGAGGATGGCGATGGCGCCCAGCGCGCCGACCATGGTCAGGAATGCCTTGGCGAGGATGCTGCCCAGGTGCGGCGCGGCCGTACCGAAGGGTTCGACGACGAGGCCGATCACGGCATCCTTCTGGCTCATCACGACGAACCACCCGACCGCGCCGACGAGCAGCGTCTTGGCGACGGCCTTCAGCAGCTCGACGAGCGCATTGGTCGACACCATGTTGCCCAGGCCACGCATCGGATTGAGCTTGCCGAAATTGGGCGTGAACGCCTTGGCGCTGAAATTCCAGCCGCCGATCAGCAGGGGCGCCGCCAGCATCATGAGCATGATGGCGCCCGCCAGCGGCAGGCAGGCCAGCAGCACGCGAACCACGTCGGCGAGAATGCGTTCGACCAGCACGTTCGGGTTGTAGATCTGCTCGCGGTCGAGCGACAGCCCGCGCTCCAGCACGGACGACAGCGTGTTGACGAGCCCGCCGCCCAGCATCCACATGCCGGCGCCGGCCGTCATCAAAACGGTAAAAGTCGCAACTTCGCGCGAACGGGGAATGTCGCCGTCTTCGCGCGCCTGCCTCAGCCGCTTCTCTGACGCTGGTTCGGTCCGTTCCGCGTCGCTGTCTTCCGCCATCCTGCACTCCGTTACCTTGGTTCAGGCTGGCATTATTCCAGATGTTGCCGCAGACCTAGAGAAAAAGAAGGACGGCAAACAGCCTGCATATCGTGTTTACGATTTGCATTCTTATACGGACATACCAATGTGCACACACAACACACTCGGTAAAAGTGATAGGAATGTGTTCCACTATCTGTCAAAATTGCAAATTGCTTATGTCGAAAAAAGATGACATTTTCGGCTGAGCTAGCCATAAAACCGGCATCTGATGAATCAAAGCAATGTTGGCTTGCTATATAATGAGTCAAGCAACATTGCCATGCGCAGGTGCCCCGTTAATCGAACAAAGGATACGAAATGAAGAAACTCCTCGTCACGACCGCTATTCTGAGCCTGCTGTCGGCTCAGGCATTCGCTCAGGAATCCAGCACCGCTGCCGGCCAGACTGGCACCGCCTCGGGCTCCGCCGCAGGCACCGGCACCGCTGCCGGCACTGCGGGCACCGCCGCAACGGGTACGGGCTTCGCGGCAACGACCGCGATCGCTGGTCTGTCGGTCGGCACCGTGGCCGCGATCGGCGCCGCTGTCGCCGCCGTGGCCGTCGCCTCGTCGGACAACGGTTCGACCACGAACCACTCGACCACGACGCACCACTGATCCACGCCGGAACGCGTGCGCGTTCCGGTTTGGGCACTGCAAGGAAATCGGCCGCAACAGCGGCCGTTTTCTCTGGCAGGTACTGCCCCGCGCTCAGTCGAACACTTCGGCTTGCGCGAGCAGTTTCCCGGCCTGGTCCTTGGCCGCCAGCTGCGGCACGAAATCGATGGGCCAGCCGATGCCGATGGCCGGATCGTTCCACGACAGGCTGCGCTCATGCTCCGGATACCAGTAATCCGTCGTCTTGTACAGGAATTCGGCGGATTCGCTCAGGACGACAAAGCCGTGCGCGAAGCCCGGCGGCACCCACAGTTGGCGATGATTGTCCCCGCTCAGCTCCATGCCCACCCAGCGGCCGAAAGTCGGTGACGACTTGCGCAGATCGACCGCGACATCGAACACGCTGCCCCGCACCACCCGCACCAGCTTGCCCTGGGCATGCTGGATCTGGTAATGCAGTCCGCGCAATACCCCCTTGGCCGACTTGCTATGGTTGTCCTGCACGAACTGGGCGTCGACGCCGGTGGCCTGGGCAAAGTCGCGCGCATTGAAGCTTTCGTAAAAGAAGCCGCGCGCGTCGCCGAAGACTTTCGGCTCCAGCATCAGGACGTCTGGAATGGCGGTCGGGGTAACGGTATATGGCATGGGCGGACTATTTCAACAGGTTCAAAAGATAATTGCCGTAGCCGTTCTTGGCCAGCGGTGCGGCGAGCTTCTGCAGCGCGGCGGCGTCGATCCAGCCCTGGCGGTAGGCGATCTCTTCCGGGCACGCCACCTGCAGGCCCTGCCGCTTCTGCAAGGTCGCGATGAAGCTGGCCGCCTCCAGCAGGCTGTCGTGCGTACCGGTGTCGAGCCAGGCAAAGCCGCGGCCCATGATCTCGACATTCAGCTTGTCGCGCTCGAGGTAGCAGCGGTTGACGTCGGTGATCTCCAGCTCGCCGCGCGCCGACGGCTTGATGTCGGCCGCCACATTGCACACGTCGTTGTCGTAAAAATACAGGCCGGTCACGGCATACGACGATTTCGGCGCCTTCGGCTTTTCCTCGATGCTCAGGGCACGGTGGTCCGCATCGAACTCGACGACACCGTAGCGCTCGGGATCCTGCACGTGGTAGGCGAACACCGTCGCGCTGTCGGTGCGTTCGTTGGCGCTGTGCAGTTGTTTTACAAGGTCGTGACCGTAAAAGATGTTGTCGCCGAGGACGAGCGCGCTCGGATCGTTGCCCACGAAATCCTTGCCGATGATGAAGGCCTGGGCCAGGCCGTCCGGCGACGGTTGCACGGCATACTGGATGCTCATGCCCCAGCGGCTGCCGTCGCCGAGCAGTTCGGCAAAACGGGGCGTGTCCTGCGGCGTGCTGATGACGAGCACGTCGCGGATGCCGGTCAGCATCAGCGTGCTGAGCGGGTAGTAGATCATCGGCTTGTCGTAGACCGGCATCAGCTGCTTGCTGACGGCCTGGGTCACCGGATACAGCCGCGTGCCGGAACCGCCGGCCAGGATGATGCCTTTACGCTGGATTTGGGACATGGCTGCCTCTCACAGGATTTGCCGGAGCACGTGACGCACGCCTTCCTGCCACGGCGGCAGGCGCAGGTCGAACGTCGTGCGGAAGCGGGTCGTATCGAGCCGCGAATTGAGGGGACGTCTGGCCGGCGTCGGATACTGCTCGGTGGCCAGCGGCGCGACGGCATCCACACTGGCTTTGAGATTTTTTCCGGCCGCCAGCGCCTCGCCGATCACGAATCGCGCATAGCCGTGCCAGCTCGTCTCGCCACCCGCCGCGACGTGATACGTGCCATAGGGGAAGCCGGTGCCGCGCGTGCGCGCATGCTCGCGCACGAGGTGGGCGCTGAGGTCGGCCAGCAGCGCGGCCGGCGTCGGGGCACCGAACTGGTCGGCGACGACGGTGAGCTTCTCGCGCTCGCCCGCCAGGCGCAGCATCGTCTTGGCGAAATTGCCGCCGTGCGCGCCCACGACCCAGCTCGTGCGCAGGATCAGGTGGCGCGGATTGGCGGCCGCCAGGCCTTGTTCGCCCTCCAGCTTCGTGCGGCCGTAGACGCTCCGCGGCGCCGGCGCATCGTTTTCCGTATAGGCGCCCTGCTTCGTGCCGTCGAACACGTAGTCCGTCGAGTAATGCAGCACGAGCGCGCCCAGCTTCGCGCCTTCCTCGCCCAGGATGGCCGGGGCGACGGCGTTGACGGCACGGGCCGTCGCTTCGTCGGACTCGGCCTTGTCGACGGCCGTGTACGCCGCCGGATTGACGATCACATCCGGCGCGACGCGGCGCACCAGCGCGCGCAGCGCGTCGGCGTCGGCCAGGTTGCAATCCTGCGTGTCGACGGCGTGGACCTCGCCGAGCGGCGCCAGCGCGCGCTGCAGTTCGAAGCCGAGCTGGCCGTTCTTGCCGGTCAGGAGAATCTTCATTTCAGGCACCGTACTGTTGGCCGACCCAGGCGCGGTAGCTGCCGCTCGTCACGTGCTGCACCCATTCCTGGTTGTCGAGGTACCACTGCACCGTCTTGCGGATGCCCGTCTCGAACGTCTCGGCCGGCTTCCAGCCCAGCTCGCGCTCCAGCCTGGTCGCGTCGATCGCGTAGCGGCGGTCATGGCCGGGGCGGTCGGTAACGAAGGTGATCTGGGTCGCGTACGACTGGCCATCCGCGCGCGGGCTCAGTTCGTCGAGGATCGCGCACAGCGTCTTGACGACGTCGAGGTTGGCCTTCTCGTTCCAGCCGCCGACGTTGTAGACCTCGCCCAGCTGGCCCCCGTCGAGCACGCGGCGGATGGCCGAGCAGTGATCCTTCACGTATAGCCAGTCGCGGATCTGCTGGCCGTCGCCGTAGATCGGCAGCGGCTTGCCGGCCAGTGCATTGTGGATGCACAGCGGGATCAGCTTTTCCGGGAAGTGGTAAGGACCATAGTTGTTAGAGCAATTGGTGGTCAGCACCGGCAGGCCATACGTGTGATGGTAGGCGCGCACGAGGTGGTCGCTGGCCGCCTTGCTGGCGGAATATGGGCTGTTCGGTTCGTAACGGTTCGTCTCGCGGAACGCGGGGTCGTCCTTGCCGAGCGAGCCGTAGACCTCGTCGGTCGACACGTGCAGGAAGCGGAACGCGGCCTTGCGGTCGTCCGGCAGCGCGCTCCAGTATTCGCGCACGGCTTCGAGCAGGTGGAACGTGCCGACGATGTTCGTCTGGATGAATTCGCCCGGGCCGTGGATGCTGCGGTCCACGTGGCTCTCGGCCGCGAAATTCACGACGGCGCGCGGCTGGTGTTCCTGCAGCAGGCGCCGCACGAGGTCCACGTCGCCGATGTCGCCCTGCACGAAGATGTGCCTGGGGTTGTCGCGCAGGCTGGCCAGGTTCTCGAGGTTGCCGGCATACGTCAGCTTGTCGAGGTTGATGACCGGCTCGTCGGTCAAGCCGCACCAGTCCAGCACAAAATTACTGCCGATGAAGCCGGCGCCGCCTGTCGTCAAAATCATATAGTCACTCCCCGGTTGACAGATCCGCACGGGCCGGTCGAGCGCCAGGTTGGCCGGCCCGGATATCCGGTGCCACCGCGCGATCAAAGATTACATTTTATCAATAAGTCCCGAACCACGCCACGCTAACGGAATTCGTGCCCGGCGTCACGGCGAAGCTCGAACGCACATTGTCGCGCTGCGCCTGCCACAGCCAGCCGCCCACGGCCATGCCGAGGACGCCGCCGGCCACGACGTCGGAGACCCAGTGCTGGCGTCCCGCCGTGCGGCCCAGCGAGCCGGCGGCGGCCAGGCCGTACAGCCACGGGGCATCGTATTCCTGGGCGAACGGCGTCACTGCCGCGAACGCCACGCTGGCGTGATTGGACGGGAACGATGCATTCGACCGGTCCGCGGCCTTGCCCCACTGTCCCTTCTCGTCGATCGGCCGGGCACGCCCGGCGAGATGCTTCGCCCCGATCGACAGGGCCGCGGCTCCGACGACCGATTCGAGCGAGATGATACCAATGTTCTGCATGCGCGCATCGCCAAAAGCGACGGCCCCGGCCGCGGCGCCTGCCAGGACGACCGGCGTCGCCTTGCCAATATTGTTCCAGGCCCGCGCGACGCTGGAGCCCTGGTGCTTCTTCATGAAACGATCGACCGGCTTGTCGAGCAGTGCGCTGGCCAGGATCGCGCCGCCGCCGATGATGGCGCCGTTGCCCCAATGCGGCAGCGTCGGCGTCGACTTGACGGATTGTTCCACGCGCATACGGAACAGCGGCCACGGGTTCGGCATGGCGTCCACGGGCGGATTCACGGCCGGGAGGTTCTGTTCGTCGCGCCGCTCGGCGAAGTTGCCGAGACCGTCGAACGTGTTCATGTCGCGGCGCGGCTGCTCGACGAGGTCGTACAGGTCGCCCGGGCTCGCCACCATCTGGCCGACGTCGCGCGTCCATGGCGACAGGGCCACGCCTGCGGTGGTCTGCGTGTCGGACAGCAGCATGATGTTCAGCGGCACCGACAGGAAGATACCCTTGTCGTTGTAGGGGTTCGACGGCGTGCCCGGATTCGTGATGTCCTTGCCGCTCGTCTTCGTGTACCAGGCGCCGATTTCCACACCGGACGGGAAGCGCCGCTTGAACTCCATGCGCACGCCGTTGTCCTTGGCGAGGAAGCGGCCGGCGCGGGCCGTCGCGGTGACGTCGTACGGCAGCTTGTAATGCAGGGACGCGAAGCCGCTGACGGTCTGGTAGTCGCGCTTGTCGAACCACCCTTTCACGCCGCGCTGCTGCAGGGCGTCGACGTTCACGTCGGCGGCCCAGCGGCTGTCCTTCGGCAGGTACAACACCTGGCCGCCGATGCCGCGGAACATCTCTTCGTACAGACCGCCGGAGACGCGCGCGTACAATCGTTCGGACGGCATGATGTATTTGTTGAGCATCAACCGGTTCAGCTTGAAACGGCCGCCGCGCTTGTAGTCGGCGATGTCCGAGCGCACGTGGGGCAGCAGGCTGTTCGACGCCTGCGTGACGCCCGACACGGTCTCGTACACGGTGAGCTTGAAATCGCTGTTCAGGAACAGGCCGGGGGCCAAGCGGCGGTCATAAGTGCCTGCAGCCCACAGTTCGTAGCGCAAGGCGCCGCTCGGGTCGTTAAAGAACATCGACACCTTGGGATACACCTTGAAGCGGTTCGCCTCGCGGTCTTCCGATGCCAGCTGGACTGTGTTGCCGTCCTTGCCGACCTCCACTTGCAGAGAGCCCTCGTTCGCGACGGCAGCCAGCATGCCGTGCTGGTCCTCTCCGATCTGATCGCTCGGCTGGGCATAACGCACGATGACGGTCTGCAGGAAGGCTTCGCGATTCGACAACCCGGTCAAATAGTCAGTCAGACTCTGCAGATCGGTAAATTCATACGTCGCGATGGGCTGTTCCAGTTTCGTGTACGCGATTTGCATCCGGCGCGTGCCCTGCGGCGCAAAGGCGAGCGCGGTACGCGCCGCACGGCCGACCGCGCGGCCGAGATTGGAGATGCGACTGTTCGTCAACGACAGCTTCAGCGTGCCGTCTTCGAACGTAACGCGGACGTTCTTGAAATCCTGCTTGATCAGCGCCTGCACGAGCGCGGCGCCATGGCTGGGCTGCTGCTGCCATTCCTCGCCCGTGACGCGCGGCGGCGCCTGCTTCGGGTCGAACGGCGCCGGCTCGTATAGCTTGGGAATGAATTCGCGCTCGGAAAATGGAATGCTCAGGTAGGCGTTGGCACTGAAGTGATCGCGGTGACGCGCCACCTGCGCGCCTAACCAGCCCCAACGATATTCGACACCGACCGCGGCCCCCTTGCGGCGCTGACCTGCGGCCGTGTCGGCTGCATGAAAGTCCTTGGTGTAATCGTTCGCATCGTATTCGCCGACCACCGCGAATCCAGGTACGGCGGTCGGCGCCCAGCGGGCTCCAGCGAACACACCGCTTGGGCGCCGTTTGCCGACGCCCACGCTGACCTCGATGTTACGTGCAGCGCCGAACGCTTTCGACGCGACGACATAATGACCCTTGAACAGCTCCGTCCCCAGCATGTCGGTCGCGCCCACGGCGATCGCCGGCAACCAGGTCGACTCGGCCAAGAGCCGCAACTTGGCATCGACGACCTTGTCCTTGTAGCGGCCATATGCGCTTCCGTACCCGTCCGGCTGGTTCGCGAAGCCCTGAGTGCCTGTGATCGACACATACCGGCCGGTCACCTGCAGGAACGGCAGGACGGTGGCGGTCGCCCAGAAACTGCCGTAGGGGCGATCATAGCCATAACCCGTGCTCACCGTGCCGTCGGCTTCGACGGCGGCGTTGGGCATGTTGATGTAGCCGGACTGGCCCTGGACGGCCGGGATGGCGCCGAACGCATTGGCGGCGCCGAGCACGAACCAACTGCACCATGTATATTTAAAAGAAATTCTTAAAGCAGCAAACACATCAGTCCATTCGTTGGGCAGGCCCGTGCTGGAAAATTTGAGGAATAGCGACAGACAAATCTTGCCGAGTTTACCATTCGCATAATTTGTGGCCAAGTTCTCGATGCTCTGGCGTCGTCCTCGCGTCTTTGCATGCGGCAAAAACAACCTTACCGACGCTTCGGCACGTTGCGTGACGGCCCGCCTCGTGGATGCCGTCGAGCGGCATCAGGCACTCCACACTTCGCGAAAGAGACCAGATTGGACGGTTCCCTTCGCGTGGCCTTACAGCAGACTGATCTCAAGTATTGATTCGCTTGGACAGCAATTCGTCGACTGCCGACTTTTGTAGAGTGGTCGTCGTGATCACGCCGAGTGCCGACAAATATTTCTGGTACACGATCTGCTCGTCGAATTCGACTCTCATCTTGTCTCGTCCAGCGATACCCATGGCCCAGCGCTGTTCCGGCGTCATTTCGTACATCTGCTGCATTTTCTGTGCAAGATCAGCTGGGTTCTTCACTTCGCAAAGGAGACCGTTCACACCGTCATCTACGGCATCGCGGCAACCGACGACATTGGTGGCAATGATAGGACGCGACATCGCCGCAGCTTCGAGCAGTGAACGCGGCACGCCCTCGCGATACGAGGGAAGAACGACACAATCGGCCTGGGTCAGGAATTGTCGCACATCATCTGTCTTGCCGAGATACTCGACCAAGCCTTCATCTTCCCATGCCGAGATCCGCTCCATGCCGACGGCGTTCGAATTTGCCGGGTCAACGAACCCCAGCAATTGGCATTTGACTTGAGGGAAACGCTCGCGAAGAATCCGCGCAGCTGCCACAAATTCCTCAACCCCCTTGTCCCGCAACATGCGTCCCACGAGAAGGAAGCGAAACGGGCGTCCCGCCAGTGCCGCCGGCGCTTCTCCCGGATAATGCCTGAGATTGATACCAGAACCGGGTAACAACGCGGTTTTATCCCTGCGCGCGAGGCCTGTATTGACAAACAGATCTCGATCGTCTGCGTTCTGAAAGAACACACAAGATGATTTTCGCAAGGCAATTTTGTACAGCTTTCGAACGATATGTGTCAGATAGCTGTTCTTGATAAAAGTCGCGCCTAAGCCTGCAATATTATTAATAACCGAAATACCAAGCGCGTGCGCCGCCAGCGAGCCGTAGACGTTCGGCTTGACGGTATATCCGAGAAAAACATGCGGCTTCAATGTCCGCAACAAATTAAAGTAACGGATCAGTAAAAGCAAATCGCGCCCCGGATGGCTACCGTTGCTGTCCATCGGCAACGCAAAGTATTTACACCCCACTTCCTTCAGGCGGTGCGAATATTCATCCTCTGGAGCGATCGCGATGACCTCATAGCCGTGATCGATCAGGGCCTTGATGAGACCAACGCGAAAATTAAAAATATTCCAAGAACTGTTGATCGAAATTACAATCTTTTGCTTCATATTACGGATAGATTCCCTAGTCTGACGCAGACACGGCGCGTGCGATGACGATTTTCGCGAAGGAAAGTAGGATACCGCAACATGAGAGAGTTAGACCATGTTCCGCATGCGTACAAATGCAAATCAGTGGTTTTTCTCCAACCAAGCCTGGAACATCAATACATCCCAAAGGTAATACTGCCAGTTGCGCCGCCCCGTCCGATGCTCATCCCATTTCCGACGTATTGATTCCGGATGGAAGAATCCTTCGATGCGTAAACGATGTTCGCTGATCAAGGACTCCGCCCAGTCTTGAAGGGGGCCGCGCAGCCAGTCGCCTATTGGGACACCGAAACCCATTTTGGGACGTTCGATCAACGCCTTCGGTACATGCCGGTAAAGGACCTGCCTCAACAACCACTTGCTTTGGCCGTCACGCAACTTCATTGACTGCGGCACGCGCCAAGCGAACTCAACAACACGGTGGTCCAGGAAAGGTACGCGCGTCTCAAGCGACACGCCCATTGCAGCTCGATCAACCTTAACCAAAATATCGTCAGGCAGGTAAGTCATCAGGTCCAGCGCCATCATCCGCTGAACGTTGTCCAATCCGTCCAGCTTGGGCGCTAGCCCATTCAGGACTGTAGGCGGCATGTCGCCGCCGATAACAACGGACGCCGGGTCGCGCCAATGCGAAACAAGGCCTCGATAGAGCGTATCGAATGATTCACTGGCCAGAACCATTGCCCCTTTGTGCAACTTCTCACCCAGATGTACGTTCCGGACCGACCGCGGCAAGATTCCGCCGAATGTCAGCGCAGCCTTGTTCCAGTTCTCTTCCGAGATCATTGTCAGACTGCCGGCGGCCAGTTTACGCAGCGGCATCGGAAGGCTGCTGATATTGCGCCACAGTTTTGCGCCGTCTTGATAACGCGTGTAGCCACAAAACAATTCGTCGCCCGCGTCACCCGACAGCGCAACTGTCACCTCTTTCCTGGCGAGCTGGGACACCAAAAATGTGGGGATTTGCGATGAATCCGAAAACGGCTCGTCATACAGTGTTGGAAGACGAGGAATCACATCCATGGCCTCTTGGGCAGTGACGTAGAGCTCTGTATGGTCAGTACCCAGATGGGCGGCCACGGCCTTCGCGTGTACAGCCTCGTTATAGCCGTCTTCGTGGAAGCCGATCGAAAACGTCTTGATTGGCCGCGAAGACTGGCTTTGCATCAGGGCGACTACCGTCGAAGAATCAATCCCGCCAGACAAAAATGCGCCAAGAGGAACGTCTGCGAGCATTTGCTGACGGACCGAGTTCTTGAGCAGCTGTTCCAACATGTCCACAACTTGTTCAGGCTGACCGAGCTCAGGCGCAGCAACACCAGCCTTCGCAACAGTTGCCGCAGACCAATAAACATTGATCAACGGCTCCTCCGACCGAGGTGAAATGCTCAGCAGACAGCCAGGCATCAGCTTCGAGATCCCGGTATAGATCGAGTACGGCGCCGGCACATAACTATGGTGGAGTTGCAGGCTGAGAGCGCGACGATCGATTTGGTTCTCGAATGCCGGATGTTGCCGCAGCGCTTTCAATTCGGAACCGAACAGGAAAGCCCGCTTGTTGCCGGTTCCTTGCCAGCCATAATACATCGGCTTCTCGCCAATCCGGTCACGAGCGAGAGTCAGCGTGCGCAATTCCCGGTCCCAGACCGCGAAGGCAAACATGCCCACCGCCCGCTCGACCGTCTCTTTAATTCCCCAGAAATCGAAGCCTGCCAGAAGAGTTTCCGTATCAGAATGACCACGCCATGCGGCACGATACCCCTTTTGCTCCAACTCGGCGCGAATATCCAAATGGTTATAAATCTCGCCATTGAACGCGATAACATAACGCGAGCTCGCGGACGCCATCGGCTGATGTCCAGCCGGAGATAGATCGAGAATTGACAAACGTCTATGCGCTAACCCAATGCCACATTCGCCGTTGTACCAAAAGCCAGAATCATCCGGTCCGCGCGACAAGATCGGGGCGGCCATGCGCTTCAATAGCGAATTCGGCTCGATGTCCGCAGTGAACCCTCTGCCGCCTAAAAAACCTGCAAGTCCGCACATTTAGATCGACCTTTTACCTATTCCTATTTACGATTTCCGTATATAAAGCCTCAAGTCGATCTCGAGCACGCTCAATCGTATAATTTTCTCTCACTCTTGCCTTTCCAATGCACGCTAATGCGTGACGTTCTTCGGCAGGCATTTCTATCACTTTCTCTAACCCCGCAGCCAGGGCAGCGGAATCTTCTCTCGGCACCACGATTCCAATATCCTGAACAAGCACCCTGGTATCGCCAACATCCGTGGCAACGCAAGGAACCCCCATTCCCATCGCTTCGATGACAACAGTCGGCAGTGCCTCACTTTTCGAGCTCAGGCAGAATATATCCATTGCCGCCAAACAATCTGGCGCATCTGATCGCTGACCCAACAGAACAAACCGCTCCGAGAAGCCAGTTTTATCGATCCATTCGCGCAGAGTGGCATTATCCCCGTTCAAATGGCTACCGACCATTACAAAACGTACGTGTAAATATTTCTCCGCAATTATACCCGCAGCACTAACAAAATTACCATAGTCTTTTGCGGGGTTAAACCGACCGAGCGTTCCTATTACTATATGATCGTCCGTAAAACCGCAGGTATTTCTGATCGCGCGACGACGGTCATCATTCGACACGAGACGGGCAGTATCGATTCCATTAGGAAGTACGAGCGTACGGGGCTCAAAATAACCTGCGGCGATGTGCACCTGACGAGATACTTCGGCAACACACAAAATCGTATCCGGCACCCAACGGGAAACCTTTGCACAAACGCGCATAACCCAGGTCGTCATCCTCGATCCACCTGCACGCACGTCGGTCGAATGAATGCCCCACAATATATTCTTGTTACCCGCCAGGCGGGCCGCGAGCCCGCCCAACAAGTCAGCGTGATACATCCACGTTTGCACTACATTGGGAGAGAACTTCCGAATCAGATTCCTAAGACGGAACAGGACAGAACAGAACTCCAAGCCCGAACGCATTCTCAGGGAAACCACTCGCGTTCCGAGTTCCTGCATCTGCTGTCCAAGGCAGCCAATGTCGGTCAGAGAGACGACAATATGTTCGTACTCAGGATTGTCCTTGTGGGATTCGATTAGGCGTCGCAACATCATTTCTGCGCCACCGACGTCAAGACAGACAATAACGTGTAGAACCCGCATTAAATTGCACCGACTTCTTTAAATAAATCATCCCATCGGGAGAGAACCGCGGCTAGGCTGAATCGTTCAAGAACTGCGCGATTCGCTTGCCCCCCCAACATGTGTTGGAGCGAATCATTACTCATCAATTTCTCCATAGCGGCACTTAAACCGGCCTGATCGTTCAGCGGTACGAGAATTGCGTTTTGGCCATCATTTGATATTTCGCGCGGGCCGCTGGGGCAGTCAAATGCAATACAAGGCAAGCCAACCCCCATCGCTTCCAATAGCGCATTGGGAAATCCCTCATAAAGCGACGCCATGACAAACACGTCAGCTTCAGCCATGACCCTCCACGGATTGCTTGTGCGGCCTTTCAACAATATCCGTTGTTGCAGACCCCGCTGAGATACATGTTCATCCAGTTCATCATGCAACGGGCCGTCGCCATAGATATGCAGATCCCAATCCGGATGAGCATTGCAAACCCTAGAAAATGCCTCAATAATCCTATCTACCTGCTTTTCCGGTGATAGCCTGCCAAGGGAAAGCAGAATTCTACGTTCACTTTTAGTTGCTCGCGTGTGTTCCAGAACTGCGGACGGCAACGGATTGGCGACGGTTCTAATCTTCCTTACACTCGGAAAAAGCGCAGCAGCACTTTCAGCTACCGAAGCCGTCTGAACTGTAAGCATGTCGGCAAAGCGATAAGTTAGTTGACATGCGAATTTCCACAAAGGTCTATACGGTTGCCGGCTCGGGTCGGAGCGTTCACAAATGATGACTGGAACCTTCATGCCAAGCGTAGCGAGAACCGCAGCAACATTCACATTTGGCAAAAAAGAAATAACAACGTCGGGCGTCCGCTCTGCAATCAGACGACGCAACGTGAACAGACGCTCTTTGTAACTCGAAAAGCCTCGGCTATGACCCTGCACACGCGAGGCTAGATAAATCAGCTCCACCTGTTCTGAGAGAGAGTAAAACGGCTTGCCGCCACCTGAGAACGTAGGAATCAAAGTCACACTATCTCCGCGACTCGACCACTGATTGCACAGTGTGGTCGCTACTCTCTCTGCTCCGCCGGAACCAAGCGAGCTTGTCAATAATACGATCTTCATTTTCAACTCCCAGCAGACGATGAAGGAGCAGGCCTCATCGCCAATACTCTCATTACGATACCCAGAGTCTTAAGCAAAATAAGGATTACTACAAGCGACCGAACAATACCTACCAAATATATAAGATCACTTCGATAAAACGAAGTAAGCATGATACCAGCGACAGCAATTACGATTGCACGATTGAGGAATTCACCTCTCTCGACAACGCGATTGAAGATTCTTCCAAGACATCCGATCAAAGCAAAACATAACGCCACACCGAAATATCCGCCGAGTCCGTAACCGACCGACAACATACCCGAAGCAAAAGAATTTCCTTCAGCGCCGAAAACGATGCCTTTAAAATATGTATCAAAACCGATCGCCTCATACCCAATCAAGTTCGTAAACGGGAAGAGCGCAACAAATGAGTCAAGCAGATAAACGGGTGACGCCGAAAAGTCACTCTTGACGATTTCATTATAAACAGCACTTATTGTCGCGGACTCAGGATTAACAAAAGACAGAAAATCGAGACCATCGCTATCGAACGATTGCGCAAAACCATAAAGAACATCAACCGCATTTTTACTAAAATACGCCGTCTCCTTCGCAACGATCATAAGCAAAGCACAGGCGAAGCCGAGCAAGAGGTAGCACACGCTCTTCCACCCAACCATTCGCGGACGCGTCAGAAAATACGCCGCGATCAGCGTAGCCAGACTGCTGCGGAATCCGAACATCAGATCGAGTCCAACCGCAGCAATGGCAACGATAAAAAGACCGCGCTCCCTCAATAAGAAAGCGAGCACGATTAATATTGAGGTGAGCAGACTGAAGATTTTATAGGCGTAGCCTAAGCTCTCCATCACCTCACTTTTATCGCGCCCGCTGAGTCCGAAACCGTTTTGCGCAACGATCAAAACCATTAGCATGCCAATTACAGCTGCCAGTAGCCCTCCTTGGATCTTCAAAAAACGAAGATTTTTTGCGGACATCTCCCCTGCGGACTGCCATCTCATCGTGCGCGACCGATACCCTACAACCAATAGGTAGACGATCCCACAAACAAGACTTACCCTGGCACCGTTATCCACGTCGATTGAGTAAATGCCTTCAGATATAAACACTATCTTTTCAAGAAAGAGAACTGGATAAAAATACACTACACATGTGCTCGCCGCCAAAAAGAAAAAGTCGACACCTTTTCTGGCCACGTAAAGCAACATTAGCAGAGCAATGCCAAGAAAAATCATCGCTAGTTTTCCCTACAGTTATCGCACATATCAGATTCCGATGGGTAGCACGATCAGGAAGCCGACGTACCCTACACCCCACCGAGGCTCGCCATTGCGCGCTTGGCCCGCAACGCGAAATGGATGAGCGGTCGAACTATACGGTATCCAGCCAATGTCTCCAAAACGTACCGCTTGCTCGTTGTGGCGAGCATCAACTCCAGCTCGCTGGGCCTCAAGAGATTATCGAGTTGCTCCCAATTTGCCTCGTGTATTGCTTGCTTTATCAAAACAAGGCGCGCAGACTTTGCGGCGGCGTATGCCGACCGCTTACTGGCCCCTAGCTCATACGCTCGGTACGCAGCTTCGCAATTCAGTGCATAAAACCTGATTCCCAGCCTTCGCGACACACCGACATAGCGGCGATAATATGTGAATCTCGCTTTCTCAAGCAGAACTATTCCAGAACGCGCGTGTTCGACGTTAAAATAAAAATCAAGCAAGTCCACATCCGAGGAACGTGTAAGAATCGATTCCCGTCGATACATTTTTGAGCTATGCATCACCGGATTTGCCATCTCAAGTAGATTATCGACTGTAAGCAACATGCGGCTGGAGATCTTATGTTCCGTCTCCGCAACAAACGCCAGATCTTCATCCGCCTCTAACAGAGAATATTGATATTGAAGCTTCCCCGGCAACCAATAATCGTCTCCATCACAATGTGCAATATATTTTCCTCGCGCCAAATCATGAACAGCCAAATAATTTTTGGTGGCACCGACGTTTTTCTCATGAAAAAGCGGAATAATTTTGCCTGGATACTGTCGTGCCATATCCTGAATAATTTCTCGCGTTCCGTCGGTCGAAAAATCGTCTCCAATAATGACCTCGAAATCATATTCGGTGACTTGACTCAAAATACTCTGAAGACACTGCTGTACAAACCCGACTTGGTTATACGTCACGACACACACAGAGACGCGAACCTCATTACTACAATTACTTTCCATAAATCATCTCAACAAAGCGTTGCAGCTTCTACTTAGCTTCGCGCTGGAATTTACCAAAAACTTTCGCCAACACCAAATCGCGAGCATATGACGAACCGCATGCGGAAGCGAACATAACAACAATCCCAAGACAGAACAAGACAACCCAGGTTTCAAAACGCTGGACCATCAATACTGGAATGTGCCTCAGGGCAACAATACAAGCAAGAGAAACTGCTATGGACGGAAAAACGTTACGTAGCAGCCAATGTATATGAAAGTTGCGAAAAAAACGTCGATGGACTAACGGTACCCAGCAAATAAAATATATGGCATTTGCTCCAACCCAAGCATATCCCGCTCCCGTAACACCATAATTGGTCGTCAAAAATATCAATGCCGGGGCAAGAACTGCGACAAATACTGCACTTCCGATCAAATGCAGCCGTAAGTCACCTTTCGCATACTGAAGGTAATAAGGAAAAGCAGCTATCGCCAGAATTCCGTTGCCGATAGCGTACATCGACAATATGGGAGCAGTGTTGTTTGCCACGGCGTGGTCGCCAGTCCAAGCCCATAATATTTCTTTGGAAAAGAATGCGAGCATTGCAACTATAGGCGTCACCACAAAAGTCACCAATTGCGTCGCTTTCCCGTAAACTAATTGCAGTTCGTTATCGTTTCCCGCTGCGGACATTTTAGCCATCCTAGGTAATAATGCTCCGCTAATTGGCCCACTCAATACACTGACAGCACTCGCAACCAACACTCCCAGCGTGAAATACGCGTATTGTGATAACGAGAGAATTTTTGAAAGAACGAGCTTATCGGTTTGCGTTACCAAGATCCAAATCGAGTTTGTAAATGCAATGCTCAAAGAAAAACTTAACAGCCCCTTGATCGAACGAAATCCCACCAGCGTTGTTCTTTTTTCTGCCGTTGAGGGAATAAGTTTTTTTGCCCGAAAAAAAAGGGTCATTATTTCGACAAGAGCGATCGCTAACTGGTAGCCAAAGAAGACTAGTGGGCTCGCACCCAAAAATATCATCACCGGAACAATAACAACAAATTTCACAGTTGAAATGACGATATTGAAATTACTAATCCAAAGAAATTTCTCAAAGCCGTTGATTACACCACGATAAAGCCCCCCTACCCAACGAAAAGCGATCGTCCCAGCCATCAATATGATCGAAACCTTGACGTCGCCAACGGGAATTTTTTCGACGTGGAGCCAATGTGTCGCAATTCTATCTGAACCAACCACCATGGCCAGGAAGCTAATCACTGCGACAAGAATGAAAAGAAGCTCCAAAGTGGAGAGCAATCGTCTGAAGCTGACCTCGTCTGTCACCCCGGCATTAAATCTCGCCGTTTCGCGTGACAGCGTTGGAGTAAGACCGACGTCAAGCAACTGAAACCACGCCTGTAACATCGTGAAAAAGCCGACCAGTCCATACGCTTCAGGCCCCATGTACCGCAAATAAGTAGGGACGAGAACGATACCAATCAAGGTGATGTATAACTGACTTGCGTAATTAGCAAGAATATTTTTCTTAAGTGACAAAGAAGATCCTAATTCTCTACAATGGATATCAGTCCCAATATTTATTCTTTTCGACGTATTCTCGATAGTCGTCGCGAGTTATTCCGATGAGAATCTTGTCGTGAAAACTCCCATCACGGAAATACCAATTACGACGTACCCCCTCGTGCTTCCAGCCACATTTTTCCAGATAGAATTTCATCGAACGGTCGTTATAAGCAATGATGTCACTGTCCAATCGGTTCAGGCCAAGCTCCATGAAGGCGTAGCGCATTATGGCGAAAACCGAATCGAGTGCATACCCGCGCCCGCGAAACATCGTCTCTCCAATCATTATGCCGTGAAAGGCGGTCTTATTTTTCCAATCGATGTTAACGATGTTTGCCGTCCCGATGACTCCTGCGTCATGCGTATCAATGCAAAAAACATGATCGGTTAGATTCCCGTCTTTTCTGCTGCGAATCCACTCTTCCGTTGACCGGCTGGAAAACGGAAAGTGCCATCCTCCGAGCATGTTCCAAATCTCCGGATCGTTGCTCCATTTGTGCAATTTAGACATGTCGGCAAGTTCTGGAGCACGCAAGGTGACAATTTTTCCGTGAATATTCATTTATTCTGTTGACGTTAGTCGGGCTTATTATTGTTCAAAAAAATGAGGCAAACGTCGACTATCCGCCTCATTTCACTTTCCCCGTATCTTTGATCACAAGGTAGGGGAAACAAATTCTTTACTAGTGTCGTTTCGGTTGCCGTATTCGCTACGCGGCCAAGCACGTCAGGCCAGTAAGTTGCAACAAAAATCCTCGCTGCGATAAGGTGATCGCGCAGACCAGCGGCATCTACAAGCAGGGGATAACACAACGGTCCATCAATTGTTGAAGGATCGAACTCGCACTGGTTATATCGGGCGAGCTCCGCATGAAGGGCTAAGAAGTTTTTGTTACGTTTGCGCCTCACCTCTGTGAAATCCACAGTCGACAGCAAGATATCTGTGAGTTGCGACATGCGACGTGGTTCGAGTTCTTCCAGGGACTGCTCAGCCATTTTGTAGCTGGAATAACCTGCTTCGGGCGTGGAGGCTAGACGTTCTATGAGGTACTTGGATCGGGTTTGCGAATCGATATCACGATGTGTCGGCAACTCGACTGGGATCGTGGTCAGAAGAAGGCCGCCGTCAGGAACACCAAAAAATTTTCTTGGCGAAAAGATAGTCGCAACACAATCTCGCGGCTTGGAAAAAAAAGCCTGACAATTGTCGACAACGATGCGCTTTTCCCCGTAACGAGTTACGAGGGAGTCAACATAGTCGTCGCGAACACCGAAATAATTTACGTAGTAAAGCCAATCTCCAGTACCGAGCTCAGGCTCATCAACAATATGAAAACGTTCATCGATCGCATAATGCATGTACTCAATGCCCGCCTTACGCAACGGTGCATACATGGTATCGCACAAGTAGTGCGGCATCCATACACGGCTGGGTTTCGCCGCACGAAGCAATGCCAAAAAGGCCGAGCGTGCAGATTGAATACGAATCGCTTCCGGGAATACTTGGGTTCTCGTATGCGGCAATTCCAGTTCGAAATACCCGCCTATTGCTCCAGTACTCACGTGCTAATCTCCGAGCAAATCATTGCTTTCGCCTTCGCGCGATCATTGAACATCAAAACGTCGATGATCGACATACCAGGTTGGAACTGTTCGGTGAACTGTGGATAGGGTTCAATCCTCGGTTGAATGAAATGCAGAGAGATATTTTGCCGAGCGAAGTCCTGCTCGCTGTAAAGATCCTTTCCACCTGGCAGATTGTAGTACGCGGTCGCGCCTTCCTTTGAGCAGATATCGAGGACGCGAGCTTGTCCGCTGAGGGCGTCATTACCGTAAATACTCGAGCTTGAAACAAACTCTCTTTCCAAACCAAGATGGCGGCAAACAGCCGTAAGACTGGCCTTGGCCACCTCACTGATCTTTTCGTTGGCCACCAAAACCTCCTGAACAAGAGCGCTGACATCATCAAAATATGGTGCTTTTGAATACGAGTGTCTCAAGCTCTCGAGAAGCTTACGTCGCCATCCTTCCCCATCTTGGAGATTGATCTGGTTAATTTTCAGAAACGGACTTGCGCCCGCGAGGGGGACAGTGATGTAGCGTGTTGTGCCTGCGAGAACCAGTCGATTTCGATTGATCCAACCATTTTTGATAAAATTAACATCATCGTAAAAAACGAATTTATCCGCAGCAGCAATCAGCTGAAAGTACCCTATGTACGGAAAAAAATAGGGCTGCATGATTGCAAGGTTCACTTGCTGTTCTCCGCGATGATTTGAACGATACGCTTCACGTCCTCGTCTGCAAGCTTGGGATAAATCGGCAAACACATGATCTGGTTTGCTGCGTGTGTCGCGACTGGCAGGTTGTCGCGATGGGAGGACGGAAATCCACGGTACATCGGGAAATCAGAAATCAGCGGATAGAAGTACCGGCGCGCAACGATGCCGTGGTCACGCAGTTTCTGGAACAGTTCGTCACGCTTGAGTGGGTAATTCTCTCCGACGAGGACCGGAAAATAGGAGTAATTGGACACTTCTTGTCCCGCATTTCCCACGCAACTGATGCCGGGAACGTCTGCCAGCAGTTCACGATACAAATTGTCTATATATTGCCTGCGTCCAATGGCCTCATCGACGTGCTGCAATTGGAGCATGCCGAATGCAGCATTAATTTCGCTCATCTTGCCGTTGATGCCCGGTGCGACCACTGTCAACTCATCGACGAAACCGAAATTCTTGAGATGGTCGATACGCGTCTTGGTCTTCGCATCGGGGCAGATAATTGCACCACCTTCGAACGTATTGAAGACCTTGGTCGCATGGAAACTCAGGACCGAAAGATCGCCATGACGAAGCACGCTGCCACCATTCATCCGAACGCCAAAAGCATGGGCGGCATCGTAAATAACACGCAAGTTATAGTTGTCGGCGATTTTTTGTATTGCCTCGACGTCGCACGGGTTGCCATAGCAGTGCACCGGCATGATTGCGGTCGTTTGCGGAGTGATTGCAGCTTCGATTTTTGCCGGATTGAGATTGAGCGTGTCCGGATCGACGTCGACGAAGACTGGTTTGATACCGTTCCAAAGCAAGGAATGCGCGGTAGCGACAAATGAATAAGGTGTGGTGATCACCTCACCGGTAATGCGCAATGCTTGCAATGCCGTAACCAGGGCGAGTGTGCCATTCGAGAACAGGGCTAAATGTTCGACCCCGAGATATTCGCACAGCGCCTTTTCCAGCTGCTGGTGAAATGGACCGCCGTTAGTGAGAATTTTGTTTTCCCAAATCTGTTGCAGATAGGGATAAAAGTCTTCCAGCGGAGGCAAGTAGGGTTGAGTGACGTAGATCGGTTTTTGGTTGCTCATGTTTTTCGTTACGACGTTCGACTGAGGCGCTGCGATGCGTAAGCGCTCAGCGGTTTGCGATATACCATGCCATGGCGGTTTTCAAGCCATCATGGATACGGTGCGTCGGGACGTACCCGAGCTTGCATGCTGCTTTACTGATGTCAGCTTGCGAATGGCGGACGTCCCCCGCGCGGAAATCACGATAGACGCTTTTCTTTTCGTAGCGGATGCCGTTTTCTGCGAGAATTTCCCTTAGAGAGGTGACGAGTTCGTTGAGCGTCGTGATATCGCCCACCGCTACGTTGTAGACTTCTCCTTTAGCGGATTCCTCAGCCATTGCTGCAAGAATGTTCGCCTGAACGACGTTATCAATAAAACAAAAATCCCGGCTCGTCTCCCCGTCGCCGTTGATGAGGATGTCGCCCCCACTGATCATTGCGTCGATCCACTTCGGAATCACTGCTGCATATGCGCCATGAGGGTCTTGGCGTTTTCCGAAGACGTTGAAATAACGCAGTCCAGTCGCCTTGAACCCATAGCATCGGGCAAATACATCGGCATACAATTCATTAACGTATTTGGTAACAGCATAGGGTGACAACGGTTTTCCAATCCGATCCTCGATCTTGGGGAGACCTGGATGGTCGCCGTAGGTCGAGCTTGATGCGGCGTACACGAAGGACTTCACGCCAGCATCTTTCGCAGCCGTCAACATGTTCAGGAACCCGCTGATGTTGACTTCGTTCGTCGTATTCGGATCCTTGATGGACCGGGGTACTGAGCCGAGAGCTGCCTGGTGTAAAACATAGTCGACTTTTTTTGTCGCAACCTGGCAGACGGCCATGTCACGGATATCTCCGGTGATCATGGTAAAACGCGACCAGCGTTCGGCTCCGACCGTCTCACGTACTTCGTCCAGGTTGCGTTGGTGACCCGTCGCAAAGTTGTCCAATCCAATAACGATCTGGTCGAGCTTTAAAAGCGTTTCAAGCAGGTTCGACCCGATGAAGCCGGCACAACCGGTGACCAGCCAAGTCTTCGGCTGCCCGCGCAATGCCTGCTTGACGTTTTCAAATTGGTTCATACTGATCTCCATTCCAAATGCCGTACCGCATCAATCAAAGACGAATGTCCGCATCGCCTTTTGGCAGCACGTACTTGAGGTCGAACAGGATATGCTGCTCCTTGCCGAAGGCTCGCAAGCCAGCGGCACCGATCTCCTTGAATTGGTTATGCGCAACAGCAACAACGACGGCGTCGTACTTGCCCTGGACCGGTGCGCTGACCGGAGTGATGCCATATTCATGCTGTGCACCCTCGACGCTGACCCAAGGATCATAGACGTCAACGTTAACGTTGTAGTCTTTTAGCTCATTAACAATGTCAACCACTTTCGTGTTGCGCAGATCCGGGCAGTTTTCTTTAAACGTCAGACCCAGCACGAGGACATTGGCGCCATCGACCTGGATACGCTGCTTCAGCATTTGTTTGACGAGCCGGCTGACAACGTAGACGCCCATACTGTCATTGATGCGGCGCCCCGCCAGGATCACTTGCGGGTGATAGCCGATCGCTTCGGCTTTATGAGTAAGATAATACGGATCAACGCCGATGCAGTGCCCGCCGACCAGTCCTGGACGGAAAGGCAGGAAGTTCCACTTTGTACCAGCAGCTTTCAGAACGTCTTCGGTATCGATGCCCAGCTTGCCAAAAATAATGGTCAGCTCATTCATCAGCGCGATGTTCAGATCGCGTTGCGTATTCTCGATCACTTTCGCGGCCTCGGCCACTTTCACCGAGGAAGCTTTGTGGGTTCCAGCCACGATGATGCTGCCATACAAGGCATCGACGAAATCAGCGGCCTCCGGGGTCGAACCCGACGTGACCTTGGTAATCGTCGTGAGACGATGTTCCTTGTCGCCCGGATTGATACGTTCAGGGCTGTAACCGATGAAAAAATCCTTGTTGCACTTGAGACCCGACACACGCTCGATCACCGGTACACAATATTCTTCGGTTGCTCCAGGGTAAACCGTCGATTCGAAGATGGCGATATCGCCTTTCTTCATTGCTTTGCCCAGAGTTGTCGATGCTCTCTCGAGCGGCGTAAGGTCGGGTTGCTTGTACTCGTCGATGGGTGTCGGTACGGTAACGATGTAAACCGTCGCAGCGCACAAATCGTCTGGATCAGTCGTAAAGGTGAGCTTAAAAGCCTCTGCAAGTTCGTGTGATTCAGTCTCCAGAGTATTGTCAACACCCTCTTTGAGCTCCTGTACACGGCGCGTATTGATATCAAAACCGATGGTGGGAAACTTTTTCCCGAATTCAACAGCCAAGGGCAAGCCGACATATCCCAAGCCGATAATTGCGATGCGCGTGTTTTCCGATAATTTCATAATAAACAAATTCTTATTGCGACGTTATTGCGGGGTACATAAAGGACTAATGAGCCAGCAGCCAAATTGAGGTTGTCTTCACTTATGACCAAACTGGCTCGTCAAGTCCGGGGATGAACTACGTTTAATACATTCCCAAGTACGAACTTTTTTCGTCGAGATATTCAACTAAGCTGGCACTGAATTACAAAGCATCGACGGTCAAGATCTCTTACGAAGCCCCAGATGAGACTTCAGTTCTGCCCATTGCGCAGCACCGTGCGGCGATGCTAATGCCTTTTTACGCGTTTCGGCTAAAAAAGCGAGGGCGAGCGCGCCAAACGCAGAGATTAAGGTTGTCAACAAAACGATCACTGCACGCTTTGGCTTCGATTTCCGTTCCGGCTCGACAGCGTTGTCAAGCACCTGAACGACTGCTGGATCTTTGGCTTCATCAATACGCGCCGCCTCATATTGTTTGGCCAGCAATTCATAGAGCATCTGCTGGTATTTCACGTCACGCAACACCTTAACGTTCTCCAGACCACCCTCTTTTGCGCTGTTAGAAGTCACGTCACCTCGGCCATTTTCAAGACGCGACAATTCCGCACGAAGGCCGTTTAACTCTTCTTCCACACGACGGTAATCCGGATTAACTGAGGTCACAAAAGCACGCATTGAACTCAGTTCAATTTCTTTCGCCGATACTTGCGCCCTGAGTCGGCCAACAGTTTCGACAATCGCTCTGCTTTCGGCGTCAACGCTAATTACGCCGTGTGTGTCAAGCTTGCTTTTCAAAAGCATCTCAGCTTTTGCCAAATTGTCTTTCGTCGCCTCTAGCTGACGCTCGTAGAACATTCGTCTTTGCGCCGCTTCTGTCACCGCCAATACTTTTGTCAGGCGTAACAATTCGCTTACGTACGCGTTGGCAAGAGGTGCAACACGGCTTTTGTCTCTATCCTCAACTTCGATCGTTATCAAATTATCCTTACCGGAAGTGATCGTCGTATTGGCTTCGAGTTTCTGACGTGCTAAATCCTGGGAGTCCGTTCCATAAGCCTTTTTCAAATTGAACTGACTCACGAGCCGGTCGGCAACTGTACGACTCTTAAGCATCCCGACGTAAAGATCATTTGGATTCTTCAGGCCTGCCGCCCCTGCCGCAGCGCTGGCAACACCCCCAAGTTGAGACAACATAGCCATAGTGCTGGATTGGCTCTGTTGTGGCGGCAACAACTTAGCCGTGGCCTGATAGACATTTGGCAATAGGATGCTAACCCCGACGGCCAACGCCGCCGCACTAAAGGTCGTGCCGACAATCATCTTTTTGTACTTCGCGAGCACGATCAGGATATCGAATACCCCGATTGCATCTCCTACTTGCAATGGGATCTCTTGCTTTTCTGATGCTTGAATCTGACTCATTTTCAAATCTCTTATTCGCTGCGCATTGCGCAGGGCTTACGCACCGTTAATCTCGCAACGTCTTGACCGCAGCGGCACCCAAGCCAAAGTTCGCCAGGATTTGCGTCCATTCGCGCGCACCTTGGGTAAATTTGGTCCATGTCGTCTGACGATCAAACTTTTCTGGCACGACAATGGTGTCACCCGGCATGACCTCGACACCGCCGATCTTGCCGAAAAACCAGCCCTGTGATTCCGCCGACAAAACGGTCCCGTCGACGCGCATGACGAACACGTTATCGACATCGGCATCCACGGCGGTACCGGCCATCTTCAGATAGTCGCTGACGCGAGTATTTGGTTTCCATAATGGCGAAGCCTCGACATTGACAGCACCAAATACATGGACGAAGGCCGGTTTAGCAGGAACGACAAGGCGGTCACCATTTTGCAGCGTCACCTGCGGCAGATGCGCGAAGGTGCGATCGTTTGGGTCGAGACCGAACGCGATGCGGCCGGTCGGTTGAAGTTTGCGGAAGCGTGAGATGCGCTCCTGGGCAATCTTGCGCTCGGCTTCGAGCTGGGCGGTGGCTGTGGCCGCGTCCGTCCCGCTCATCGCTCGCAGATTGGCCGCCTGCGCGGATTCTTCGCTGCGCATCTGTGCTTCGAGACGATCCGCAGCTCGTTGCAGATTCGCCTGCTGTTCCTTGCGGACTGCTTCTCGATAAAACGCGGTACCGAACATGTATGCATTCGAAGTGGGCCCGCCCGCTTTCGCGACCAGGGTTTGCAAAGTATCACCTGCAGTCATTTGGTACACACCCGGGACTTTTACTTCGCCTTCGATACGAACGACTACCTGGCGCTTATCCATCGGCACAGCCACGTCATCCTGAGAGAAAATCGTTACGGTATCGCCGGGCTGCAACTGGAGATTATCTGGCCCGTTCGGATTGGAGAATACATTGCCGAGATTGAACGGAATCAGATGAACGCTCAGATCCGCGCGGTTAACGCGTTCGACGACAGCGTAGTCCCAATTGATGGCATCGATCAGTCCACCGATACGCCCAGCGATGCTGCTAGCATTTTCGGTCGTATCTTTCTCGTCGTTCCCTGTCGACACGGCATTGTTTTGACGCTTGATCGAGTTACGAGTGATCAAATACTCGCGGTTTGGAATCAGATCGGTGATCCGCATGCCCTGATTGAACGGGGCACGTACCGGCTGATCGACACTACCACGCAAAACCACGGCATTCGAAAAATCCGGCGTGATCGACATTACATTGAGTACATCGCCATTCTTCAGAGAATGCCTGCGTCCTTCGCCATTGAGCGTGAACTCTTCCACGCTGCGCGGGCGGCTCTTGTTCGGATCGATGCGCTCAAGGAACGCACGACGAGGATCGGCCACAACCGGAAGTCCACCCGCAAAGTCGAGCATGGATTCGACCGTCTCGTTACCATTCTTCAACTCGTAGATACCAGGGCTATTGACCTTGCCGACCAACGCCACGAAGCCGCTGGCTGACGGAATATAAATCGTATCGCCATCTTGCAGTTTGATATCCGCCGACTTATCGCCTTTGGCAATGAACGAATAGAGGTCGAACTCGGCCGCAACCTTACCACCGCGTTTTACTTGCACACGGCGCATACTGCCGTTCGGGTTCGGGCCGCCGCTAGCAAACAATGCGGTTACCAAAGTCGATAGGCTCGACACAGTGTAGGTACCAGGTCGATTTGCTTGACCTACCACATAGATGGTCAAGGCGCGCAATTGGCCAAAATTAACGCTGACCGTTACACCCTTGTACAGCCTGGCAATAGCGGCACGGATGACATTTTCAGCGTCGCCAGCCTTCACGCCTGCGAGCGCAACAGAGCCGACGGTCGGGATATTTATCGTGCCGTTTCGGTCGACAATAGCACGGTAATCGATGTCAATCGTGCCCCAACCGCGAATCATCAATTCGTCACCAGGGCCAAGCCGATAATCGCTGGGAACTGGCGAACTCATAATCGGTGCAAATGTGGCAGGCGTATTGAAAAAAAACTCGGAGCCGAAAATTGGCAACGCCTGACCCGTATTGTCCAAAATAAACTTTTGGAATTCGCTGAGTGGGGGCGTATTTTCTCCCGGCTGATCCGTAAACGCGGATTGCGGCATAATGCCATTCAGCCCACCGTTACCGTTGTCATTTAGGCCATTGCTACCATAACCTCTGCCTTTGCCGACGCCGCGCCTTCCCCGACTGGCGGCTTGGTCGGTTTGACCACTGGCCTGGTCGATTTGCGCGGGCGACCCGGTCTGCGAGTTGCTGATGATCACCTTCTTGGGCGACGATATCCCAAGACTCTGACCGGTCGTTGCTGGACCTGTCGTACTGTCCTCAGTGCCGAACTGGCTGGACTGACCCTGACCGAACAGGTCAGCGTTACTGATGGAATTTTGGGCGGATACGCCGATCGAAGCTACGGCCAGGGCCGCGGCCATAAAACTCTTGGTAAACTTGAACATTGGTTATCGGAAGGGATGGACTGGATGCATCGCGAACAGTCTGCCATTTTACCTTACTGTAATGCGCAAGCGGAACCCTTTGTTATATCGTCGACCGCTAGTTTTGGGCGCCGTTCTGTATGTATTCAGCATAAAAGCGACAAAGAAGTTTCCTGTAGGAAATAATAAATCCGGTTTTGCAAGACAACATTACCTTTGTGCATTTTTCATTTAAGTTACAAATAAGTGATTGTTAGTGAGTTTTTCCGATATTACTAAGGTTTTATATGTTAGTCTTTCGATTAGTAAACGTTGCATTGAGCCGATCTAAACTGAAGTAATCGAAAGCGGCACATGAAATCCTCTCTTTCGTTAGATTTCAGTTTTATCATCTTACATTTGTAATCACGCTACGATCAGTCTTGATTATGCCAGCCCACACTGGAGAGCGAGCAAGACGATTTACCCGATGAGGAATGATGTGGAAGGGAAACGCGTGATCCAAAATACGCGTCAGAAAACCGCTGTCTAGGTAACACTGATACTTGCATTTTTACTATGTAATTTCGCCCAAGATCACACCAAGTGTCTAAAGACAAAGGGCGAACCGGTATGCGAACTCTAATAGCTTTGAGATGCCCGTCTTTTATTTAGCGAAATAGAACCCGCTGACAGTCACTGTAAAATCGCTGCTCAAGTTGGCCCCGGTCGCCCGGACTGGCGTTGTGTTCGTGCCTGAAAACGAAAAGCCGATTTTTGTGGTGCCCGGCTGTACGAAGGCTCCTACCATCGTGGTATTGGCAGGGAACGTAAACCGAGCCGCAGCAACATTTGCGGTTCCATAGCCACCACTGGCGCCAGTAGCCACATATGGCAACCCGTCCAGAATGACATTCCCCGCCACCTGCCGATCTAGCGCCGAGAGCGCCACGTCGGCGGTAAAATAGACTACGTCGTCGATACGCCGATAACTGCCAACTTGCTGCCTGTAGGAGTGAACGCCGGCCGTCGTTTCGCCCTTCAGAATAGGCGTCCACGCACCGGACTCGTAAAGTCGCGTATTGGTACCGGTATTCTCCAAAAGCGTTTTAACAATTCCTCCGCCAACTACGTTATTTTGGACTACAGTACCCACGTTGCGTGGTCCTACCACAATCCCGTTCGTGACGGTCATATTTCGACTGCCGACGATGTTGTTTCTGACTACGTTACGCGAGCCAACCATAGCAAGGTTGATCGCATTTGTGATCGTTGCCGAAACTGTCTGATCACCCAACGTATTCGACTCGATCACCGCGCTGTTTACCGGGTCTCGGGATGTCCTGATCAGAATCCCGTTTGCCAAGATGTCCGCTCCTCCAACACCGATTATGTTGTGCCGGATTAGGAATGCTCCGTGTAAGGGTGCTCCGGGCCCTTCGACCACCGCGATCGACGCGTCGAACGGTCCATTGCCGCCGATGTGCTTGATAAAGTTGTTCGTTACGGCAGCCGACACTGTGTTTGCCTTGAGGTAAATCGCACGATGATTCGGGTTGTAAACTTCGATATGATTGCTGTCGATGTTAACATTTCGTGATGGTGTATCGCCTGCCATGATTTGGGCTCCGGCACCGCCCTTTATTCGACTGTCTCTGAACGTGAAGCTGTCGCAGCCGTTGAAGTAGACGTCTGCCTGATTATTCTGTCCCGATCCGGTGACGTTCGACATGCCTCCGACTTCAGCGTTGACGACGTTTTCGAACGCCATGCCGAAATTGGTCACGGAATCGACTACCGCACGCGTAACTGAAACCTTTTGCAGAGTATCGAAGAACAAGCCACCACTTCCGTTCTTAATGTACAGACGGTCTACGTTGAGGGTATACACGCCATAAGCATATACGCCGTATGCCGGCATGGGAGCACCGTTGTGATCCTTGCCCTTGCCAACCTGAAAATTGATGCGAATATTCTCAAGATCAATGGCCTGTGGCGCATTACCACTACCCATGATCGCAATAGTATGTCCCTTACCTGTCGGCTTGTCGAACTGGACAGCGAAGTTCGCCAGGCGGATGAAATTGCTCGACGTATCGGTGAGCGAAAATAACGGATCGGCCACTGCCGCGTTGATTGCGTTTTTGATAATACACTGTTGACAATCGAATAAAATGCGAGTACCCCAGACGCTCAGCTTATCGGAAACAACATACGTTTTTCCCGGCTCCCCGTATAGCGTGCGATCTCCTCGTGCAAGCCAACCGAAAGCACGTCTGATTGCGACAGTATCGTCAGTGACACCGTCACCTTTGGCACCGAAATCGCGCAAGAACTTCATGCCGACTGACTTGTCGTTGGCCTGGCTTGCAGCCACATCCGCATCCCCAGACTGACCTTGTTGCTCGATTGGTTTCGGTTGTGCTGTCGCCCATCCGGTCAACGCAAGACAAGCTGCCAGCATGCCGAGATTTCTTTTTATGCAATAGTTCATTAAAAGTTATCCGGTGGCTTGAGAGTTCAGGATCGCCCCAAGTACTATGTCACAGCCAGTGGCGGATCTGCCAGCAAACATAGGCCGACGTGTTCCTGCGTTCATGCGCAGCGCAAGCATTTGGAATCATGTTTCAGAACGTCCCAAGCAATCCCACCCCGACCGTGTTCTGGTAATAATTGTAATCGATCAGGCTCTGCCCATACCCCGAAAACAGATGAGCATACCCCTTGATATGCCCCGCCAGCGGAAACGCCCAGCTGAGCTGGACAGCACCACGCTCGGTGGAAAAATTGCGCCGCAATAGGGCCGAGTAATCGTTGCCATTGCTGCGGTAGGTCACGACGACATCGCCGCGTCCCATGTAATCGACGATGTCGCGGTTGTCGTCGTTGGCAGCCGCCTCATTGACGCGTTTCCAGACACGCCCCAGTACGGTCCACCCTGCCCGCTCCAGTCCGACCTGCGCATAGACCCGGTTCCAGCTGCGCGACAATGTCGAGGTCTGGCCGTTCGACTGGTGCACCAGACCGAGATTAAGAAAGCGCGCATTCATCCCGAATACACTGAAATGCAGTGGAGTGACGGCCATCAGCTCGGGTTGATAGTTCGTCTCGCGGAAGGGGCTGGACGCCTCGTGATTGCCGGCTTGCCAGAAGCTGTTCTGGGTATAGCCAAACCACAGATCGACGGGCTTGGCGAAAGCATTTTCGACGAGCTTCATCTTGAATCCCAGCTGGAACACGAGTTCCGAGTGCGCGAGGTCGCTCGTCAGGTCGGCGATGCGGCGGAACGGCCGGTAGGGTTCGTTGTTGGGATGCGCGGTGCGGGTGAACATCAGGTAGTTCACCTGATGCGGACGGAAATTGAAGACGCCACGCTTGTGTTCCTGGTCCAGTTCCCAATGATCGGCCAGGCTGAAATCTCGCATGGTGCCGGGCGAAGCGTCGACTGCGGCCGGAACGGGCGGCGCGTCGGCGCCCCGGGCATTGACCACGTCCGCATTCTGGATCGCCGGTGCCGGTGCGGCCGCAGGCGCGGGCGCGACGCCGGCCAGCCGGTCATAGCACGCCAGTCGCTGGGCGGCATCGGTCACGCGCGCGCAATCGGCCAGACCCGGATCGGTCTGCTGAGCCATGGCCGGATGTATCGCGAGGAAGGTAAGCAGGAGGAAGAGGCGGTGATTTCTTGCGGGCATCGGCATCGTCGGGGTTAAACAGCGACAAGAGTCGATGACGAGTGTCGCGGAAATCCGCATGGAATGTCGCACGGCAGCACGATAATGCGCGCCGCCGCGCATCACCGCATCAGCCCGGCACCAGCAAATCCAGCTGCGCCTGCTCCAGATAACACCACTCCCCTTCCTGCAAACCCAGTGACTCGAGCGTCAGCCCGCCGATCTGCGAGCGATGCAACGCGGCGCAATGGTTATCCGCCGCAGCCAGCATGCGCTTGACCTGATGATATTTACCCTGCTCCAGCACGATCTCCAGCTGATGATCGCCCCGCTGTACGCAGGACTGGGCCGCCAGCGGCGCGGGCTCATCGTGCAATTGCACGCCCGACAGGAGCTGGTCGACGAGCGCCTGGGTGACCGGCTCCTGGGTGGTCGCCTGGTACACCTTCGGGATGTGCCGCTTGGGTGAAGACTGGGCGTGGATGAACGGGCCGTCGTCCGACATCAGCAGCAGGCCCGTCGTGTCATGATCGAGTCGGCCGACAGGCTGGACGTCGCGCCAGGTAAATTGTTCCGGCAACAAGGTCAGCACGCCCGGATGGTGGCTCGGCTTGCGGGAGCACTCGAAGTTGGAGGGTTTATACAAGGCAATGTAGACGTGTTCGCGATAGACCCATTCTTCGTCGAACACGGTCAGCACCAGGCCGTCCGTCTCCACGAGGGTCTTGTACTTGTCGTGGACTTCGCCGTTGATGGCCACGTCGCCGTCTTCGATCAGGGCCCGGCAATATTTGCGTGTACCGAAGCCTTGCGACTGGAGCACGCGGTCGAGGGATAGTTTACTCATGGGGCGAGACTGTAGCAGAAGGATTGCAAGCGTCAAAGTTCAGCAACCCAGGGGTTTCAACTCGAAGCAAGAATTCGTTTGACACATCTCAAGAATTGACTATGTCCCGTTGATACACTGAAACCTGATTAGGAATCGACCTACAGTTACTGAGTGTAGGACTAAGGGTGGGCCGCACCATCCGGCACATCGGATTAACCCCCAAACCACGAGGCAAACGTGCAGATCGAAAAAAAGCAGAACCATAGCACCCCGTCTTCATCCTCGGCCACAAGCAGCGGGACGAAGGTGGCCCTTGAATACGCCGCGATTTTCCCGACTCGGCTTGCGCTGGCGCGCTGGACGCGCGGTGGCGACATCCCGCATGTACATTGTTTTGAACACCAGCTGCCGATGCGCGCCGCATGGTATGAGCAGGCTCAGCGCCGTTTTCAGGCCTGGCTGGAGACAGGCGGCTTTCACCAGCCTGAGCCGGGCAGTCTTGATAGCGATATCGCCGAGACATCGCAGCAAGCGGACGAAGGCGCACTCCTGAGCCGGAAGGTGGTCGTGCATGGCGGCCCGCGCTCGACGTCACGGTCGTCAGCTACGCCGTTAGCAAATGTGAAATCGATTCCAGGCGCGCCCGACGACGAACGCCCAAAATGAAAACGACGGCGTACGCCGTCGTTTCCTTCCCGATTGGGACTCCAGCTTGAGGAATTGAATTCTCTCGAAACCGCACGGATGCGGGTCTGAAGCGGTTCCAGCAACGCCAAGAACAGGCTGGTTTCTTGTCGCTCACGCCGAAACAGCTACACACCAACTATAGCCCACCGTTTGTAAGTTTCAAGCCCAATATTGAGACATATCAGTCGCCCGATGCCCGTGCTCAGCGCAAGCTGGGTACGGCACCCCGGTACATCGAATGCACCGCACCGGCGCCGACCGACGCGCCAAATTTCTTCAGCACACGCTCCGGCAAGCCCTCGTGCGCCGTGTAATCGATGATGTCTTCCGCCTTCACGACATCGCGTGCGACCGTGTCCACGGTGCCGAAGCCATCCGCGAGGCCCATCTCGACCGCCTTGGCCCCGGTCCAGTAAAGGCCGGAAAAGATTTCCGGATTTTCCTTCAGGCGCTTGCCGCGTCCGGCACGCACGACGGCAATGAATTGCTCATGGATTTCGTTCAGCATCTCGAGCGCATGCTGCTTCTGCTTGTCGGACTGCGGGCTGAACGGATCGAGGAAGCCCTTGTTCTCGCCCGCCGTCAGCAGGCGGCGCTCGATGCCGAGCTTGTCCATCAGGCCGGTGAAGCCGAAGCCGTCCATCAGGACGCCGACCGACCCGACGATACTGGCCTTGTTGACGTAGATCTTGTCGGCCGCCGCTGCGATGTAATAGCCGCCCGATGCGCAGATCTCGTCCACGACCACGTACACGGGTTTGTTCGGATACCCCTTCTTGAGGCGCTGGATTTCGTCGACGATGATGCCCGCCTGCACGGGACTGCCGCCCGGGCTGTTGATGCGCAGGACGATGGCTGCCGAGCCCGGATCGGAAAACGCCTTGTTCAGCGACGGGATGACGGTATCGGCGGCACCGCTGCCTTCGTCCTCGATGGCGCCGTCGATCTCGATCAGCGCGGTGTGGCGGCCCAGCGCCTCGATGTCCGAACTGCCGAAGTTGAAGTCGAAATACGCCCAGATCGCGAAAAATGCCACCAGAAGAAAGGACATCTTGAAGAAGATGCCCCAGCGGCGCGCAGCCCGCTGCTCGCGCACGGTGGCAAAGACGAGACGTTCCAGGGTCTCGCGCTCCCAGCTGCTGAAGGTCGTCGGTGCGGCCGTTCGGTTGTCGTTCGGATTGTCGTTCCTGGTGTTGTCGCTCATAGATACCTGGTGTGGTTACCCCATCTGGCTGTCGCGCAGGCCCGCTGTCGGCGGACGGATATGCTGGTCCGGTTGCCAATAAATCCGGTTATCGGCTTCCCGCACGGTAATCGGCCGCAACTTGCCGCCGCGGCAAGGACCGCCTGCGCAGGCGCCGCTCTCGGGCAAATAGATGGCGCCATGCGTCGAACACATGAGATAAAGCTTGCTCGATTCGAAGAATTCGCCCTTGAACCAGTCCAGTTCGATCGGCACGTGGGCGCAACGGTTCAGGTAGGCGTAGATCCTGCCGCCGAAGCGTACGACGAAACCGGTGGCATCGTCACCGAACGCCAGTACGGGGAAACGGACGCCCTTGCCGCCGTCCTCGACGGTCGCGGAATCGCAAATGTAGACGTCTTCGGTATCGCTCATGCGTTCTCGACCAGCCACTGATGCAATTCGGGCACGTTCTTTGCCGTGAAAACCGGATGGCATGCCTGCAACTGCTGGACTGGATGGGCGCCATACTCGACGGCGATGCCGGCGGCGCCGGCATTATTTGCCATAAGCAAGTCATGCGTCGTGTCGCCGATCATAACGGTGCGCCGCATGTCCTGGCCGAGTTCCCTTGTCAATTCTTGCAACATTGCCGGGTGCGGTTTGGAAAATGTCTCGTCGGCGCAACGGGTCGCATCGAACACGGACAGCAGCCCCGCCGCGTTCAGGGCGCGGTTCAGGCCGACCCGGCTCTTGCCGGTCGCCACCGCGAGGAAATAGCCCTCCTGGGAAAGCTCCTCCAGCATCGCCCGCACGCCCTGGAACAGGACCAGTTCGTGGTCTTTCGTCAGGAAGTGGTAGCGATAGCGTTCGACCATGCGCGGATAAAGGACCGGGTCGATGTTCGGCATGACGGCCTGCATGGCTTCGCCCAGGCCGAGGCCGATCACGTGCGACGCCGCGGCGTCGCTTGGAACAGCCAGGCCCAGGTCCTTGGCTGCAGACTGTATACATTTGACGATGGTGGCGGTGCTGTCCATCAGCGTGCCGTCCCAATCGAAGACAATCAGATCGAATTGCTTTCTTGCCATGTCTCCCGGCGCTCGTGGCGCCGGCTCCTCATTCCGCGTTATCGATGGGTGCTGCGTGTTTTGAGTTCCTGCGCTGGCCCCAAGCTTACCAAGAAACGCTCGCATTCCGCCGGCAACGGCGCCTTCAGGGTGAGCGGCTTGCCCGTCTCGGGGTGCTGGAACGTGATCTGGTACGCGTGCAGGAACATGCGGCGCAAGGCACCGCGTGCATCATTTGCCTTCTGAAGCTGCTTGTTGAGCGCAAAATCGCCGTATTTCTCGTCACCGAGGATCGGGAAGCCGCTCGAGGCCAGGTGCACGCGGATCTGGTGCGTGCGCCCCGTCTTGAGTTCCGCCTCCAGCAGCGCGAACGCCGGCCATTTGCGCAGCAGGTTGAATACCGTATGCGCTTCCTGGCCGCCCGCCTGCACGACGACGCGGCGCTCGCCGTCCGGCGTCGTGTATTTGTGCAGCGGCAGCTTCACGTGCTGGCGCGGATTGCGCCAGTCGCCGGCCACCATCGTCAGGTAGCGCTTGTCGGTTGTGCCGTCGCGCATTTGCTCGTGCAGGCTAGTCAACGCGGAGCGTTTCTTGGCAAGCAACAGCAAGCCGGACGTTTCACGGTCCAGGCGGTGCACCAGTTCCAGGAATTTGGCATCCGGCCGGGCTGCGCGCAATTGCTCGATGACGCCATACGACACGCCCGAACCGCCGTGCACGGCCACGCCGGCCGGCTTGTCGATGACGAGCAGGTGGCTGTCTTCGTGCACGATGGCGAATTCCGCGCCCGGCACAGGGGCGCTGCCCGCGGCCTTTTCGGCGATGCGGACAGGCGGGATGCGGACGATGTCGCCCGTTACCAGGCGGTACAACTGATCGATGCGGCCTTTGTTCACGCGCACTTCGCCGGAGCGGAGAATGCGGTAGATATGGCTTTTTGGGACACCCTTGCAGACGCGCAGCAGGTAATTATCGATGCGCTGGCCTGCTTCTTCCTCGGTGATTGTGACAAACTGAGCAGTGGCAGGGGGGCGGCTATCTGTCTGTGATGAAGGGGGAACAACATCGTTTTGCATGGTCATTCGCTCTGTCTTCCCAGAAATTCTCTCTAAGTCCTTCATTTTGAATATATAATCGACAGGCGGCGGTCAAACCTCTGCAGGTGTAAGAATTAAAACGATATTTTACACAGGGGCGTCTCCATCGGCCCCGCCAAAATGCAAATTCGATGGAAAAAAACGGAATCCCCAAACCGTCGCAAGCGGCAGTAGTGTCGCGGCATCGCAGCGACAATGCGAAAGCGCAGCGGCGGATTTCAAGGATTTCTAGACGTGTACGCACATTCCTGTGCGAACCTGGGTTGCACCGCAGTTGCAACCGGGTAGCCGCACAGGATGCAGGATTGGATTGTTTGGAATTGTAAGGATAAGTACCGGCAAGCCGGCCGCAGGGTCGGCTCGCCGGGTGATGGCGTCGATAACGCTTGCCGTTCGCCCGACCCGAAGTAAGGAGCCGCTAGACCGTCGTGAGCTGTAGCAGTGTTGTTGGAGACAGTCATCCGGGAAGATCAAGCAGGTGCGCAGCACGCACTGCGGTCTTCACGCCCCGGAGCGCCCGTTTCGGCAGCACCCTTCGGCTCCCCGGCATGCGCGCCCACTGAAGATCTGGCTGTGTCGCACCGCTTGCCTGCCCCTGTGCCGCCCCGATCGGGCCGCCCGGGCCGGCGAGGACGCTCGTGCGCGAGGCAATGTCGTTCGACGCCACTGCGCCCTGTGGCCGGCAATGCCGTGCCACACCCCGGGCATACCACCGCCAACACTCCCTTCACCGCGTACATCCCTGTACTTTCGCCGCTCTTGCATAAAGACGGCATGAAACGGCCCACGGGTCGCGGAGTTTATAAAAATGAAACGTATGTTGTTTAACGCTACCCAGCAGGAGGAGCTGCGCGTAGCGATCGTCGATGGCCAGAAACTGATCGACATCGATATCGAGACCGCCGGTCGCGAACAGCGAAAGTCGAACATCTACAAAGGCGTCATCACCCGCATCGAACCCTCTCTTGAAGCCTGTTTCGTCAGCTACGGCGAAGAGCGCCACGGTTTCCTCCCCTTCAAAGAAGTTGCCCGCTCCTATTTCCGCGACGGCGTCGACGTCCGCAATTGCACGATCAAGGAAGCCCTGCGCGAAGGCCAGGAAATCATGGTCCAGGTCGAAAAGGAAGAACGCGGCAACAAGGGCGCGGCCCTGACCTCGTTCATTTCGCTGGCCGGCCGCTACCTCGTCCTGATGCCGAACAATCCGCGCGGCGGCGGCGTGTCGCGCCGCGTCGAAGGCGAGGAGCGCCAGGAACTGCGCGAGACGATGGACAAGCTGGACCTGCCGCAAGGCATGTCGGTCATCGCCCGCACCGCCGGCATCGGCCGCAACGTCGAAGAACTCCAGTGGGACTTGAATTACCTGATGCAGCTGTGGCGCGCGATCGAAGGCGCCGGCAAGTCGGCTCCGGGTCCGTTCCTGATCTATCAAGAATCGTCGCTGGTCATCCGCGCGATCCGCGACTACTTCCAGCCCGACATCGGCGAAGTCCTGATCGACACCGACGAGATCTTCGACCAGGCCCAGCAGTTCATGAGCCACGTGATGCCCGACATGGCGCACCGCGTGAAGCGCTACACGGACGACGTGCCGCTGTTCTCCCGCTTCCAGATCGAACACCAGATCGAGACCGCGTACTCGCGTACCGTCCCGCTGCCGTCCGGCGGCGCGATCGTGATCGACCACACCGAGGCCCTCGTCTCCATCGATGTCAACTCGGCCCGCGCCACCCGCGGCTCGGACATCGAGACCACCGCGTTCAACACGAACCTGGAAGCGGCCGACGAAGTGGCCCGCCAGCTGCGCCTGCGCGACCTGGGCGGCCTGATCGTCATCGACTTCATCGACATGGAAGTCGCCAAGAACCAGCGCGAAGTGGAACAGCGCCTGAAGGATGCCCTGCACCACGACCGTGCACGCGTCCAGATGGGCAAGATCTCCCGCTTCGGCCTGATGGAACTGTCGCGCCAGCGCCTGCGTCCGTCGCTGTCGGAAGGTTCGCACGTGACCTGCCCGCGCTGCTCGGGCACCGGCCACATCCGCGATACCGAATCGTCCGCCCTGCAGGTGCTGCGCATCATCCAGGAAGAGGCGATGAAGGAAAACTCGGCCGCGATCCACGTCCAGGTCCCGGTCGACGTCGCCGCTTTCCTGCTGAACGAAAAGCGCGGCGAAGTCCTCAAGATCGAGACGCGCCACCGCATCACGGTCATCCTGGTTCCGAACAAGCACCTGGAAACCCCGCACTACAAGCTCGAGCGCATCAAGCACGACGATCCGCGCCTGGACGACGACGCCGCCAGCTACACGATGGCCGAGTCGGCCGACACCGACATGGCGTTCGCCAAGCGCCAGAAGGAAGAAGCCAAGCCGCGCCAGGAAGCCGTCGTCAAGACGATCACCCCGGCCCAGCCGGCACCGATGGTCGACCGCCAGCCGGCCAAGCCGGTCGAGGCACCCGCCCCGGCACCTGCCGCCGCGCCCGCCGCTGCCGCCTGGACGCCGCCGGCCCAGGAAGGTTTCCTGGCCAAGCTGCGCAACTTCTTCTTCGGCCGTCCGGCCCCAATCGCGCCGCCGCCCGCACCGGTCGCCCCGCCCAAGCCCGCTGAAGCGGCACCGGCCGCCGGCGAACGCGGCGAGCGTGGCAACCGTGGCCAGCGCAATGCCCGCGGCGGCCGCAACGCCACCGCCGGCGGCAATGGACGCAACCGCGCCGAGCGCGAGGAACGCGATGCGAACGCCGCCGTGGAAGGCGCCAAGCCGGTCGAGGCCGAAGGCAAGCCGGCACGTCCGCCGCGCCAGCCGCGTCAACCGCGCGAAGCCCGCGAGCCGCGCGAACAGGCCGCCGTCACGGCGGATGCACAACCGCAGGCCCCGCGCGCGGAACGCGGCGAGCGTCCGGAGCGTGGCGAACGTCCGGAACGCGCACCGCGCCAGCCGCGCCCGCCGCGTGAAGGTGCCGAGCGTACGGAACGCACCGAACGCGCCGAGCGCGCCCCGGTGGAAGCCAAGACCGAGGAGCTGAACGCGGCCCAGGCCGTGGCGGCCCAGGCGGCCATCACGCTGGCCGGCGAGCCGGAGATCCCGGAAGCACTGAAGCCGGTGACGGCGAACGTGGCGGAAGCGACCGCAGGCCCGGATGGCGAGGAACTGGACACCGACGCGCACGGCGACGAGCCGCGCCGCCGTCGCCGTCGCGGCGGCCGTAACCGCAACCGTCGCGACCGCGACCAGGTCGAGGGCGCCGAGCAGGACGTCGTCGAAGGCGAAGCCCCGGCTTTCACGCCGGTGGCCGACGAAGAAGCCGCCAAGGTCCAGGCCGAAGCGAAGGCCGCGAAAGCCAAGCCTGAAGCCAAACCCGCCAAGGCGGTTGCCCTGGGTCCGTGGCCGTTCCCGACCTCGGAATCGGTCAAGGCTGCAGCAGTGAAAGCCGCGGCCGAGAAGGCCGCTGCCGAGCAGGCGGAAGCTGCCCGCGTCCATGCCGAGCAGGCCGCTGCCGCTGCGGCTGCGGCTGCGCAGGCTGCTGCACCGGCCGAGCCCGTCGTCGAGGCGGCGCCGGCCGCCCAGACGCCGTGGCCGTTCCCGACGTCCGAGTCGGTTGCCGCTGCCGTGGCCGACAAGGCCGAGGCCGATGTTGCCGCCCAGCCGGTCGAAACGCCTGTCGAAGCCCCGGCCGCTGCGCCCGCTCCGGCTCCGGCTCCGGCTCCGGCTCCGGCGCCAGCGCCTGCCGAGACTGAACAGCCTGTCGTCGCGCAAGCGGCACCGGTTGCCGCCGTCGCACCGGCCTCCGTGGCTGCCGCGCCGGCCGACCTGAACGAGGTGCTGGAGAAGGCCGGCCTGACGCTGGCGTCGACGGATCCGGCAAAGCTGCGCGCCGCCCAGGAAGCGGCCGCGCAGGCGGAGCCGCCGGCACGTCCGCGCCGCACGCGCAAGCCGGCGCCGCCGCCGGTCAACGAGCCGCTGATCCAGGTGGATACGCGTCAATAAACGCGTTGCCCTGACAAAAAGGAAGCCTGCGGGCTTCCTTTTTTTATACCTGTGCTACGATGACCGCGTCGAAAAAGGCAGGACCGTTTTTGGTAAGCCCGGTCCCTTCGCGCGCCATGCGCAGAAGCTCTGTTCCATGCGTGCGCGCATGAGTACCCGCGACGAACCGTCCGGCGCCATTGCGCTTAACGGGTTCGTGCGCGCATGCCCTCAGCGGCGGATCGTTCCGTACGAGCCCATCATCGGAGCACGTCATGCAACTGAATCACCTCGACCTTCCCGTCCCCGACGTCGCGGCCACCGCCGCCTTCTTCACCACCCATTTCGGCTTCCGCCTGGTCGACACGCGCGGCAATAACGGCTTCGCCCTGCTGCTGGGCGAAGGCGGAGTCGCGCTCGTCCTCACGCGGCGCCGCACGGAAGGCGCGCAGGACTATCCAGACAACTTCCATATCGGCTTCCTCGTCGACTCCGACGCGGCCGTGCACGCCGCCCACGCGCGCCTGGAGGCGGCGGGCGTGACGGACCTGCCGCCCGTGTCGCTCCAGCGCGGGGCGACGCTATTCTACGTTCACGCGCCGGGCGGCATCCTGGTGGAAGTGAGTCATCGCCCACCCGCGTGATGCGTGTAAGATGGGCAACTCATCCATTCGTTCGCCCACCACCTTGTCCGCCCCGCCCGCTCCCGTTTCCTTCCGCACCGCCCTGCGCTACTGGCTCAAGCTGGGTTTCATCAGCTTCGGCGGCCCGGCCGGGCAGATCGCCATGATGCATGCCGAGCTCGTCGAACGCCGCCGCTGGATTTCCGAGCGGCGGTTCCTGCATGCGCTGAATTACTGCATGCTGCTGCCGGGACCGGAAGCGACGCAGCTGGCCATCTACATCGGCTGGCTGCTGCACCGCGTGCCGGGCGGGATCGCGGCCGGGGTGCTGTTCGTGCTGCCGTCGCTGGTCGTCCTGATCGCGCTGTCGTGGATCTACATGACGTGGGGCCAGGTGCCCGCCATCGCCGGGATCATGGCGGGCATCAAGCCGGCCGTCGTCGCGATCGTGCTGGCGGCCGCGTGGCGCATCGGCAGCCGGACGCTTCGCAATGGCTTGCTGGTCGGCGTCGCGCTCGCCGCGTTCATCGGCATCGACCTGCTGGGCGTGCCGTTCCCCCTGATCGTGCTCGGCGCGGCCGTGGTGGGGTTCGTCGGCGGCCGGTTGCGGCCCGCGCTGTTCGACCCGGGCAGCGCCCACGCCACTGCAGCCGGCGGCGCCCCGCATCCGGCGGCACTGATCGACGACACGACGCCGACGCCAGCCCACGCGCGCTTCACCTGGCGGCGCCTGGCGACCGTCGGCGTGGCCGGCTGCGCGCTCGGACTGGCTGGCTGGGCGGGACTGGCCCTCGTCTACGGACCGGACGGCGAACTGCCGCGCATGGGCGCGTTCTTCGGCAAGATGGCGCTGCTGACGTTCGGCGGCGCGTATGCCGTGCTGCCCTACGTCGTGCAGCACGCCGTCGAACAGTATCACTGGCTCGACGCCGGCCAGATGATCGACGGCCTCGCGCTGGGCGAGACGACGCCCGGGCCCCTGATCATGATCGTCGCGTTCGTCGGCTTCGTCGGCGGCTGGACCCATGCGCTGTTCGGATCGGACGCCCGCTTCCTGGCCGGCATGGTCGCGGCTTGTGTGGTGACGTTCTTCACGTTTTTACCGTCATTCGTGTTCATCCTCGCCGGCGGACCGCTGGTCGAGTCCACGCGCGGCGACGTGCGGCTGACAGCGCCGCTGACGGCGATCTCGGCGGCCGTCGTCGGCGTCATCGCGAGCCTGGCCGTGTTCTTCGGCGCCCACGTCTTCCTCGACCACGGCGCGCCGCGCTGGGACGCGATCGCCATCGGCACGGCCGCCGCGGTGGCGTTATTGCGCTACAGAACCGGGACGATCAAGACCATCCTCGCCTGCGCCCTGGCCGGCCTTCTGCTATCGTATTGGCATGGCTGAAAAAATCATCATGGTGGCCGACGCGCGCGCGCCCGCGCTGGCCGTCCCCGACACGCTGGAGACACCGACCGGCCTGCTCGCCGACGCCCTCGGGCGGCCCCTGCACGACCTGCGCATCTCCGTCACGGACCGTTGCAACTTCCGCTGCGTGTACTGCATGCCGAAGGAAGTCTTCGACAAGGATTACGCCTACCTGCCCCACGCGGCGCTGCTCAATTTCGAAGAGATCGCGCGCGTGGCGCGGCTGTTCGTGGCCCATGGCGTCGAAAAGATCCGCCTGACGGGCGGCGAGCCGCTGCTGCGCAAGAACCTGGAGCGCCTGGTCGAACAGCTGCGCGCCATCGAGACGCCGTCCGGCCGCCCGCTCGACCTCACGCTCACGACCAACGGCTCGCTGCTGGCGCGCAAGGCGCAGACCTTGAAGGACGCGGGCCTGGACCGCGTGACCGTCTCGCTCGACGCCATCGACGACGCGGTGTTCAAGCGCATGAACGACGTCGACTTCGCCGTGGCCGATGTCCTGGCCGGCATCGACGCCGCCCACGCCGCCGGCCTTGGCCCCATCAAGGTCAACATGGTCGTCAAGGGCGGCATGAACGACGGCCAGATCCTGCCGATGGCGCGCCACTTCAAGGGCACGCCGGCGATCCTGCGCTTCATCGAATACATGGACGTGGGCGCGTCGAACGGCTGGAACATGACGGAAGTCGTGCCGTCGAGCGAAGTCGTGCGCCGCATCTCGGCCGAGATGCCGCTCGAACCGATCGGCGCCAACTACGCGGGCGAGACGGCGCAGCGCTGGCGCTATGTCGACGGCGGGGGCGAAGTCGGCATGATCTCCAGCGTCACGCAGGCGTTCTGCCACGACTGTTCGCGCATCCGCCTGTCCACCGAGGGCAAGCTGTACACGTGTTTGTTCGCGACGCGCGGCCACGACCTGCGCGAGCTGCTGCGCGGCGGGCGCACGGACCAGGAGATGCAGACGGCCATCGCCCGGCTCTGGCGCGCGCGCGCCGACCGCTATTCCGAAACGCGCACCGTCAACACGGCGGGCCTTTCCCCGCGGGCGGCCAGCGCACAGAAAATCGAAATGTCCTACATCGGCGGATAAAAAAACATGAACAAGGAATCCATCAGCGGCCTGATCCTGGCCGGCGGCCGCGGCACGCGCATGGGCCACGTCGACAAGGGCCTGCAGCCCTTCGGCGGCACGACCATGGCCGCGCACGTGCTGGCGCGCCTCGAACCGCAGGTGGCCACGGTCGCCATCAACGCCAACCGCAACCTCGATACGTATGCCGCGTACGGCGTAGCGGTCTGGCCGGACGATACGCCGGACTACGCGGGTCCGCTCGCCGGCCTGCAGGCAGGCTTGCGCCGCTGCGCGACGACTTACCTGCTCACGGCGCCGTGCGATTCGCCGTTCCTGCCGGCCGACCTCGCGGAGCGCCTGCACGAGGGCCTGCGCGCGGCCGGTGCCGATCTCGCCGTCGCCGTCACCGAAGAAAACGGCCGGCGCCAGGTGCATCCCGTGTTCTGCCTGCTGAAGGCCGGCCTGGAGCCCGTGCTGTCGGCCTACCTCGATCGCGGCGGGCGGCGCATGGACGGCTGGTACCCGCAGATCAAGGTCACCGAGGTGCTGTTCGACGACGCCGACGCCTTCCGCAACATCAACACGCTCGACGAATTGCGCGAACTCGAACCCTTGAAAGTGCCGCGCCTGGCCGACGTGGTGAGCTGCCTGTCCGCATACGACCCGGACGCCCTGCCCGTGCGCGACGCCCAGCGCATCATCCGCGAATTCGTCACGCCCGTGCGCGCGACGGAGATGGTGGCGCTGCGCGCCGCGCTGGGCCGCGTGCTCGCGGCCGACATCATTTCTCCGATCAACGTGCCGGCCCACGACAACTCGGCGATGGACGGCTACGCGCTGCGCGGATCGGACCTCTCGGCCGACGCGCCCGCGCGCCTGCGGGTGATCGGCACCGCGTACGCCGGCCGCGCATTCGACGGCAGCCCGCAAGCGGGCGAATGCGTGCGCATCATGACGGGTGGCGTCATGCCGGCCGGCTGCGACAGCGTCGTGCCGCAGGAATTCGTCAGCGTCGAGGGCGACACGATGGTCATCGCACCCGGCACCATCCGCACGGGCGACAACCGCCGCCTGGCCGGCGAAGACCTGAAGGCCGGCAGCGCCGCGCTGCGCGCCGGCAAGATCGTGCGTCCGGCCGACCTCGGGCTGCTCGCGTCGCTGGGCGTGGCGGAAGTCCCCGTGCGGCGCCGCCTGCGCGTGGCATTCTTCTCGACCGGCGACGAGCTGCGCTCGATCGGCCAGCCGCTGGACGAAGGCTGCGTCTACGACAGCAACCGCTACACGATCTACGGCATGCTGCAGCGCCTGGGCTGCGACCTGATCGACATGGGCGTCGTGCGCGACGATCCGCAGGCGCTCGAACAGGCGTTGCGCGACGCGTGCGAGAACGCGGACGCCATCATCACCTCCGGCGGCGTCTCCGTCGGCGCGGCCGACTACACGAAGCAGATCATGGCGCGCCTGGGCGACGTGACGTTCTGGAAGATCGGCATGCGCCCGGGCCGCCCGCTGGCCTTCGGCCGCATCGCCTCGAACGGCCGCAGCGCCTTCCTGTTCGGGCTGCCGGGCAATCCGGTGGCGGTGATGGTGTCGTTCTACTTCTTCGCGCGCGAGGCGCTGCTGCGCATGATGGGGGCCGAGGCGCCACTGGAACTGGTGCGCGCCCGCTCGGCCGCGATGATCCGCAAGAAACCGGGCCGCACGGAATACCAGCGCGGCATCCTGGCCCGCGGCGCGGATGGCCAGCCGGCCGTCGCGATCACGGGGGCGCAGGGGTCGGGGATCCTGCGGTCGATGTCGGAGGCGAATTGCATGGTGGTGCTGCACGATGAGCAAGGCACGGTGCAGGCTGGCGACATGGTCGACGTGTTGTTGTTCGAGGGCCTGATTTGACTGTCACGTGCCCACGGCGCTCATCCGAAGTCATTTAAGCGCGTCCGCCTTGACGCATGATTTCGCTTGCGACAGTTGCGGGCGCGCCGCGATCGCATGCCCTTGGCCGGAGCGCTCCGGTACCGCTGCGGCGATGCGCAGCCCGGCGACGGCACGTTCCATTGTCCTGTTGTCGCGCTGCGCAGCGTACACGGCATAGGCGGAGTGGGAGAATTCCGGTGCATCGCTGACGCGGTGCACCAGTCCAGCTTCCAGCAAGGGCTTTGCCGCGCCGATGCGGAAATAACCGGCGCCGCCGACCGTCAACAGGTAGGTCAGGGCCAGGGGCCCCAGCGACATGTAGATGGGCGGGCTATTCAATTCGGGAAAGGCAGCCTGGTGGTTCGCCGCGAAGTTGGGTCCCCAATCGACATAGATGTACTGGTCGGGATACATCCCCTGCCCTGGATCCGAGGTAATCATGATCAGCTTTTCCTCAACCAGCAGTTCCGTGACCAGTCCAGGACGCTGCGGTGGATTGTAGAGCAGGGCGATATCCAGTGCGCCGTCTTTCACCTGGTCGAGCAGATGCGTGGGCTGGCCCACTTCGGCGCGCAGCGCGATCTTGGGGCAGTGCCGGCGCATCCAGATCAGCCAGTCGGCAAGCAGCGGGTTCCAAAGGCTCAGTTCGCCGCCAACGCTGATGCCGTCTTCTCGTCCTGGTGGCAGGGCAGCCTGCTGGCGGGCTCGCTCCCAGATTTGCACCATGTTCGTGGCATGTCGTATGAAATGCTCGCCGGCCAGCGTCAGCCGGGTACCGGCCTTGCTGCGTGCGAACAGGCGTCGTCCCAGTTGCTGCTCCAGCGTACGGATGCGCGCGCTGATCGCGGTCTGTGACACGTGCATGCGTTCGGCTGCAGCGATGAAACTTCCACTTTCCGCGGCTGCGAGAAACGTGCGGGCAAGATTGATGTCCATGTTGAGATTACGCTGGATGTTCGACCGGCATCGCAATCGGCGCGGCAGGGCGAGGCGGATCGACATCGCTTATTGGTTGCTGGTGCAGGCCTCTGACCAGGTTGGCCTGCGTGATCATGCCGGCGAACTTGCCGGCGGCATCGATGACGGGAAGGTGATGGTGCCCGAAACTGGCGAACATCGGAACGAGGTCGGCAACCAGCTGGGACGCGCGCACCGTCTTGACGGGGACGCTCATGATGTCGCCGACCTGCCGGGCGTCGGTGTTGTCCATGAAAGGCGGAAGCGCGCCGTGGCGTATGAAGTCCATTTGCGTGACGATGCCCACCACCGAGCGCTCGTCGTCGAGCACCGGCAGCGCCTTGATCTTGTGGTGCACGAGTATCGCCCATGCACTGCTGACGCTGACGGTCGGCGCCACGGCCAGGACGCCGGTCGTCATGACACGCGCGCAGTCGAGTTTGTCCATCCGGCGGCGATAAGCCCGCACTTCGACGTCGCCGAGGACCGCCTCGAGGTCGCCGACATCGATGTCCAGCATTTCGTTGCGCGCCATGAGCACCGCTTCGAGGTCGGCGCGTGTAAACGGCGCCTTCTCGTCGTTCGTTGGCGCGCGCCTGGCCCGTGCCCGGTGCGGATAACGATGCCCCGTCATGCGGTGGTAGACGATCGCACTTGCAAGCAGGACCAGGGAGTTCAGGCCGATCGGCAGCACCGCGAACCGGTAGCCGAGGGCGTGGATCGCCGGGCCGCCCAACACGGCCGTCAGCGCAACCGCGCCGGATGGAGGGTGAAAGCAGCGCAGGGGAAACATCAGGGCGATCGAGAGTCCCACGGCCAGCGCGGACGCCGCCAGAGGCATGTCGATCCAGCGCGCGCATGTCACGCCCAACAGCGCCGCGATCAGGTTCCCGCCGACCAGCGACCAGGGCTGGGCCAGTGGACTGGCAGGCATGCCGAAGAGCAGGACTGCGGAGGCGCCCATTGGCGCCACGAGCAGCGGCAAATCGGACGATGAATGCCCCAACGCGAGGCTCGTCACGGCGCCGGTGATCAGGATGCCGATCAGGGCGCCGAAACAGCTGCGCAGGCGTTCGCGCGCACCGATCTGGTTGGAGGAAGGCAGGAAGCTGTAAAAAAAATGAGTCAATCTTGGCAAAATCATGATCTATGGCGGGCGGGTTGGGAAGTGCGGCGCGAGGCGTCAGCTGACACGCGAATAGCCGCCGGGCACGCCTTCCTTCGACAACACCCATTGCCAGAGCTGCAGGTCGCGCGCGCGGAATGCGCCGGCGCACGATAGCAGGTAATACCGCCACATCCGATAGAACCGCTGGCCCAGCCGGTCGGCGAAACGCGGCCATGCCGTTTCGAAGTTCTCATGCCAGGCCATCAGCGTCCTGTCGTAGTCCGCCCCGAAGTTATGCACGTCCTCGGCGATGAAGAGGCCTTCGATGGCATCGCTGATGTGTCCCAGCGACGGCAGTTCGCCGTTCGGGAAGATATACTTGTCGATCCACGGATCCGAGATGCCGTGACGGTGGTTGCGGCCTATCGTGTGAAGCAGGAACAGGCCCCCGTCGTACAGGCACCGGTGTGCCACCTGCATGTAAGTACGGTAGTTCTTGTGCCCCACGTGCTCGAACATCCCGATACTGACGATGCGGTCGAAGCGCTCGTTCACCGTGCGGTAATCCTGCAGTCTGAAGTCGAGTTTGGCGTCGGGGTAGCGCTCCCGTGCATAGTTCGCCTGTTCCGCCGAAATCGTCACGCCGACGCATTCCACCTTGTAGCGTTCGGTCGCGTAGCGCATGAAGCTGCCCCAGCCGCAGCCAATATCGAGGACCCGCATGCCCGGTTCCAGTTGCAGCTTCTTGCAGACGAGTTCCAGTTTCGCTTCCTGGGCGTCGGCCAGATTGGCCGCGTCCTTCCAGTAGCCGCAGGTGTACGTCATGCGCGGGTCCAGCATGGCAGCGTAGAAGTCGTTTCCCAGATCGTAATGAACTTCGCCTACCTGCCAGGCGCGACGCAAGGTCTGCCGATTGAGCAGGCCGGCGACAACACGATTGAGCGTCAGGCCGATCGGATTAACGTCGTCCTCCACGCGCGCTGCAAGCAGGCGGCAAAAAAATTCGTCGAGCTGTTCGGCATCCCAGTCGCCGTCCATGTATGCTTCGCCCAATCCCAGGTTGCCCCGCAAAAAAGCGCGCTTGAGGACGCCGGAACGATGAATCCGCATGTCCCATGGCGCGCTGCCGTCGAGGCGCACATTGGCCTTCGCAAGAAGAGACTTCGCACGGGGGTAAAAGAAGGACTGACGGTTTGCCGCGATGGAAGAGGAAAGACAGGCGTCTGCAGCTCTATTCATTTTCGCAAGTAACTAGTTCAAGAAGCTAACAGTATGGCGTCCGTTCGAGCATGTGAATAACGAATAATAATTTGATTAAAAGCAAAAATTTTGCACTCAGGTTGACTGAGAAGCTGTCGACGTTGCTTTGTCAGTGGACTCGATGAGGTCCCGGTCCCACCAGGCGACCAGGAAACTTCCGGTACGGGTGGGCACGGGGTTGCAACAATGTCCGCGGTTCAATCGTCGGCGTCGACGCTCGACGTGCCCAACATCAGTTGCGCCGCCTCGCTCGGCAACGCCTCCACCGACTTGAGCTTGCGCGCCATCTGCCGGCTGCGCACCTCGGCGCTTTCGATGTTCTTCGCGGCGCGTTCCAGCGTGAGCTTGGTCTGCGCCAGCACGTCGCCGAACTTGCCGAATTCCGTCTTCACGGCGCCCAGCACCTGCCACACTTCCGACGAGCGTTTTTCCAGCGCCAGCGTGCGGAAGCCCATTTGAAGGCTGTTGAGCAGCGCCGCCAGCGTCGACGGCCCCGCGATCGTCACGCGCAAGGTGCGCTGCAGGTCGTCGGCCAGGCCCGGGCGGCGCATCACTTCCGCGTACAGGCCCTCGGTCGGCAGGAACAGGATGGCGAAATCCGTCGTCGCCGGCGGGGCCACGTATTTTTCGCAGATGGTCTTCGCTTCGCCGCGCACGGCGCGTTCCAGTTCCGCGCCCGAGCGCGCGACACCGTCGGCATCGCCCTGCTCGGCCGCTTCCAGCAGGCGTTCGTACTGCTCCTTGGGGAACTTGGCGTCGATGGGCAGCCACAGCGGAGGACCGCCGTCGATTGAGCCCGGCAGCTTGATCGCGAATTCCACGCGCGCGTTCGACCCGCGCACGGTCTCGACGTTTTTCGCGTACTGGTCGACCGTGAGGATCTGCTCGAGCAGCATCTCCAGCTGCACCTCGCCCCACGTGCCGCGCGTCTTCACGTTGACGAGCACGCGTTTCAGGTCGCCCACGCCGACGGCCAGCTGCTGCATCTCGCCCAGGCCCTGGTGCACCTTTTCCAGCCGGTCGGACACTTGCCGGAACGATTCCGTGAGGCGCGTCTCCAGCGTCGCGTGCAGCTTTTCGTCGACGGTCTGGCGCATCTCTTCCAGGCGCCTGGCGTTATCGTTCTGCAGGTCGCGGATCTTGGCCTCGAGCGTCGCGCGGATCTCCAGCATGCGCTGCGCGTTCGATTCCGTCAGGTTCGCGAGCGCGCCGTTCAGCGTGTCGGAAAAACGCTTGAGCGCGCGCGCCTGTTCCTCGCGCCCGCCCTGCGAATTCAACTGGATCTGCTGGCGCATGCCGTCCAGCTGCTGCACGGTGGCGGCCTGGTTCTGCGCGAGATGCGCGGCCAGTTCCTGGCGCGTGGACTGGGCGCTGGTCTGCAATTCCTGGCGCAGCTCGCGCTCCAGGCGTTCGAAGGCGTGGCGCTCGTCGCCGCCGCGGCGCGCGCGGCTCAAGAGAACGACCTGCAGGCCGAGCACGACCAGCAGCGCCACGGCGAGCACGATGAATTCAAGCGTTGGCATATTAATGCGGACGGTTCCGCATCCAGTCGGCGGTCTGGTAAAACGACTGCATCAGCGCGAGGCGCAATTCGTAGTCGTAGCCGAGATCTTCCAGCGCCATCGCCATGCAGCGCAGCCACTGGTCGCGCTCGGACGTGCCGATGGCGAACGGCAGGTGGCGCGCGCGCAGCATCGGGTGGCCGTAGCGTTCGATGAAGAGGTTCGGCCCGCCCATCCAGCCGGACAGGAACATGAACAGCTTCTCGCGCGAGCCGTCGTTGGGGACGGGGTGCATCGCGTGGATGCCGGCGAAATCCGGCTCCAGTTGCATCAGGTCGTAGAAACGGTCGACCAGTTCGCGCAGGCGGGTTTCGCCGCCGATGATCTCGTACAGGCTGCGCGTCTCTTCCTGCGCGTCCTGGGACTCTTGGGGTGCGTTGGTATCGGACATCCGTCCATGATAGCGCAACGCACGCACCACTGGAACGTCAAGCTTCCCTGAGTGTCTGCAACGGTGGCTGCCGCAACACATTGCGCAGGCCGAGCCAGCCGCCGACGAGCGCGCACACGGCGCCCACGACCAGTCCCGCGCCCCACACGGTCGGATCGAACGTCCACGGGAACTTGAACTGGTACCTGGCCAACGCCCAGCCCAGCGCCGCCGCGCCCGATGCCGCCAGCAACCCGGACAGGCCGCCGACCAGCATGAACTCGATACGCTGCGCCTGCGCCAGCTGGCCGCGCGTGGCGCCCAGCGCGCGCAGCAGGCCCGCTTCGCGGGTGCGCTCGGCCTGCGATCCCATCAGCGCCGCGTACAGCACCAGCACGCCCGAGGCCAGCGTGAACATGAACAGGAATTCCACCGCCACGACGACCTGGTCCAGCACTTCCTGCACCTGCCGGATGATCCCGCTGACGTCGATGACGGTGAGATTCGGCCACGCGCGCGTCAGCGTGTTGGCCAGGCCGATGCCGCGCGCGGCCAGGTGGAATGCCGTCATGTACGTCGTCGGCGCATCCTTCATCGCGGCCGGGTTGATGATGACGAAGAAGTTCGCCCGCATCGATCCCCATTCCAGCTTGCGCAGGCTCGTGATCTGCGCGTCGACGATCTGGCCGCCCATGTCGAAGCGCATCGTGTCGCCCAGCTTCAGGCGCAGCGTGTTCGCGAGGCCCTGCTCGACCGAGGCTTCGGCCACGCCCGGCGCATCGCGGTACCAGCGGCCCGCCACGATCTCGTTCGTCGCCGGCAGGTCCGCCGTCGAGGACAGGTTGAATTCACGCTCCGCGAGGCCTTTCGCCCGCTCGTCCGTGTACGTGGTCGCGGTCACCGCGTTGCCGTTCACGGCGACGAGCCGGCCGCGGATCATCGGATACAAGGTCGGGTCGGGCACGCCGGCCGCGCGGAGCGTGCGGGCGACGCCGTCGCGCTGGTCGGGCTGGATGTTGATGATGAAGCGGTTCGGCGCATCGGGCGGCGTCGCCATGCGCCACGCGGACATCAGGTCGCCGCGCACGACGGTCAGCACGAGCAGCGCCATCAGGCCCAGCGACAGCGACACGATCTGCACGACCGTCGCGCCGGGCCGCCGTTGCAGCGACGTGATGGCGAAGCGCCACGCCTGGTGGCGGAACGCGCCGCGCAGGCGGCGCAGCGACAGCAGCGCGAGCCAGCCGACGAGCGCGAACAGGCCGAACGCGCCGACGAATCCGCCGGCCGTGAGCAGCGCGAGCTGCAGGTCGCCGGCCTGCCACAGCAGCAGCCCGACGAAGACGGCCGCGCCGAAGCCGTACGTGGCCAGAGCGAGCGGCTTCGGTGCCGCCTGCTCGCGCCGGATCACGCGGTTGTGCGGCACGTTGCGCAGCTGGAGCACAGGCGGCAGCGCGAAGCCCACGAGCAGCAGCATGCCGGTGGCGATGCCCTGCAGCGCGGGCAGCAGCGACACGGGCGGCAGCTCGGTGGGAACCAGGCCTTTCACCATCTCGAGCAGCACGAAGTGCGCGCCGAAGCCGACCAGCACCCCGAGCACGCTGCCCGCGAGGCCGACGATGACGAATTCGATGAGGAACAGCGCGCCGACCTCGTTCTGCGTCATGCCGAGGCAGCGCAGCATCGCGCAGGCGTCGAGGTGGCGCTGCATGAAGCGGCGCGCGGCCATCGCGACGGCCACCGCGGCCAGCATTGCCGACAGCAGGCCGACGAGCGACAGGAAGCGCTCGGCGCGGTCGATCGTCGAGCGCATTTCGGGACGGCCGTTTTCCAGCGTCTCGATGCGCACGCCGCGCACGTTGTCCGCCGCGATCCGGCCGCGCAGCCAGCGCTCGTAGCCGGCGATCGCGGCCTGGTCGTTCGGCGACTTCGCCGCCACCTGCATGCGGTACGTGACGCGCGCATAGTTGTCGACGAGGCCAGTCGCTTTCAGGTCGGACAGCGCCAGCATCACGCGCGGCGCGAAATTGGCGAACGAGGCGCCGCGGTCCGGCTCCGACGCGATCAGGCGCGCGACCTTGAAAGGCTTGTCGCCGAGCTGGATCGTCGAGCCGACCTTGATCCGCAGCGGCGGCAGCAGGTTGACGTCGACCCATACCGTGCCCGGCGCGGGGGTGTCGTGCGTGATGTCGCCGAGGGCTTCGCTCGCATCGAGCGTGCTCGTCGTCACGCGCATGGCGCCGCGCAGCGGATAGGTCGTCGACACGGCCTTCACCGACGCCAGCAGCGCCTGCGACGCATCGCCCTGCCCGGACTGCGCCATGCTGGGGAACGTCACCGTGTCGGCCAGCAGCAGGCCGCGCCGCGCCGCCTCGTCGCGCCAGTCCTGGCGCAGCGGCTGGTCGGCGTTGACGAGCAGGTCGGCGCCCAGCAGCTGGCGCGCGTCGCGGTTCAAGCCCGCGCGCATGCGGTCGACGAAGAAGCCGACGGCCGCCAGCGCCGACACGGCGACCACCAGCGCCACCAGCAGGAACCGCAATTCGCCGGCACGCCAGTCGCGTGCGGTCATGCGCAGGGATTGGATCAGCATGGCGGTTACGCGGCCTGTGCGGCGTCGAAGAAGGCGTCCACTTCGGCCAGGTACGCGCGCTTGCGCTCGGGCTCGAGGAAGGCGGCGGCGAAGCTGTTCTTCGCCAGTTGGCGCGCGTGATTCACGCCGAGCGGCAGTGCGTCGAACGCGGCCAGGTAATTGTCGTTGATATAGCCGCCGAAATAGGCCGGGTCGTCGGAATTCACGGTGGCGGCGAGGCCTTCGTCGAGCAGGCGGCGCAGGTTGCTGTCGCCCATCACGTCGAACACGCGCAGCTTGATGTTCGACAGCGGACACACGGTCAGTGCCATCTGTTCGCGCACCAGGCGCGCCGTCAGGTTGGCATCCTCGAGGCAGCGCACACCGTGGTCGATGCGCTCCACGTTGAGCACATCGAGCGCACTCTCGATGTACGCCGGCGGCCCTTCCTCGCCCGCGTGCGCGACGAGGTGCAGGCCGAGGTTGCGGGCGCGCTCGAACACGCGCGCGAATTTTTCCGGCGGGTGGCCCACCTCGGACGAGTCGAGGCCCACGCCGATGATCTTGTCGCGGAACGGCAGCGCTTCTTCCAGCGTGGCAATGGCTTCTTCCTCGGACAGGTGGCGCAGGAAGCACATGATCAGGGTGGCGCTGATCGGCCCGTCCTGGCAGGCGCGCCAGATGCCGTCGACGACGGTCTGGAACGGCGCGCCGCGCGCCGTGTGGGTCTGCGGGTCGAAGAAGATCTCCGCATGGCGGACGTTGTCCGCGGCGGCACGGTGCAAGTAGGCCATCGTCATGTCATAAAAGTCCTGCTCGGTCAGCAGAACACTTGCGCCTGCGTAATATATATCCAGGAACGACTGTAGATCGGTGAAAGCGTACGCTTGACGCAACGCTTCGACCGATGCATACGGAAGAGACACACCATTTCTTTGCGCGAGCTCAAAAATCAGCTCGGGCTCGAGCGAGCCTTCGATGTGGATGTGCAATTCTGCTTTCGGCATCGCCTGCAACATATGGCGCAGCTGTTCGTTCAGCATGGGATCTCCGCGTTGAATCGGTGGAATGGAATCAGGCAGCCAGTGTAGCGCATCGATGCAAGCCTCTCATTTCACTGAAGAATTCCTGATATGTCCGTACACGATACGCGTGCGCCACTGCTTAGCAAGATGGTGCACTATTTACTTAACGATTAATAAACATGATCGTGGCTGACGGGATCAAAAGTCTTGGTTGGAAACCATGTCCGAAATACCAAAAAAGGTGTAAAGGCGTGGTTCGCAATGATCTTAAAAAAGGTTATTCCCTTATTCGTTACAAGGACTTGGAAAGGCCGGGTACACGTGCACGACACTGTTTTGACTTCGAGAACTAATAGGCAGATAATAAATTTCATAAGCGTAAGAAGACGCTCTCAGCGGGCGCTAACAAACCGGCGAGGGGTCTCGCCACCAGCCTGGATCCACAACGGCGGGTACCACGAGGCCCCGGTCAAAACCGGATGAGAACAAGAACATCGCCCTTCGTTTTGTGTCAGATCTTCTGACCTCCAAATCCAGACGGCGACCCCAACAAGAACGCTTTGGGGGGATCTCGAAAACCGTCGCGAGCGGCAGCAGTTTTGTTCGAGAAGCGCAGCTGTACGCTGGTACAGCGAGCATCGCAGGACAAAAATGCAACGCGCAGCAGGTTTTCGACGTCCCACCTGCCAAGACCGGGCTTGGGCGGCAATCTCAGTCAGCCGCCAGACGTGATCAGTGTTAGCACATTAGAGGACATTCACATGACCATTTTTGATAACTACGCAGCCCGCTATGAGCGTACCCGGGAAGAGGAATACTCCCTGTCTGAGTACCTTCAGCTTTGCAAAAAAGATCCCCTGACTTACGCCAGCGCTCCCGAGCGCATGCTGGCCGCAATCGGCGAACCCACCCTGGTCGACACCCGCCTCGACCCGCGCCTGTCGCGCATCTTCGCCAACAAGGTCATCAAGGTATATCCCGCATTCCGCGAGTTCTACGGCATGGAGGAAGTGATCGAACAGGTCGTTTCCTATTTCCGCCATGCGGCCCAGGGCCTGGAAGAGCGCAAGCAGATTCTTTATCTGCTGGGACCGGTCGGTGGCGGTAAATCGTCGATCGCGGAAAAACTCAAGCACCTGATGGAACAGGTGCCGTTCTACGCGCTGAAAGGCTCGCCGGTGAACGAATCGCCGCTCGGCCTGTTCAACGAGGACGAGGACGGCGCCATCCTCGAAGAGGACTACGGCATCCCGCGCCGCTTCCTGCGTGCGGTCCCGAGCCCGTGGGCAGTCAAGCGCCTGCATGAATACGGCGGCGACATCAGCAAGTTCCGCGTTGTCAAACGCTATCCGTCCATCCTGAAGCAGATCGCGATCTCGAAGACGGAGCCGGGCGACGAAAACAACCAGGACATTTCCTCGCTGGTCGGCAAGGTCGACATCCGCAAGCTGGAAGACTATGCCCAGGACGATCCGGACGCCTACAGCTACTCGGGCGGCCTGTGCCTGGCGAACCAGGGCCTGATGGAATTCGTCGAGATGTTCAAGGCGCCCATCAAGGTCCTGCACCCGCTGCTGACGGCCACGCAGGAAGGCAACTACAAGGGCACCGAAGGCTTCGGCGCGATCCCGTTCGAAGGCATCATCCTGGCGCACTCGAACGAATCCGAGTGGAAGACCTTCCGCAACAACCGCAACAACGAGGCATTCCTCGACCGTATCTATATCGTCAAGGTGCCGTACTGCCTGCGCGTGTCGGACGAGGTCAAGATCTACGACAAGCTGCTGCGCAATTCCTCGCTCGACAAGGCCCCCTGCGCCCCGGGCACGCTGCGCATGATGGCCCAGTTCGCGATCCTGTCGCGCCTGAAGGACCCGGAAAACTCGAGCATCTATTCGAAGATGCTGGTGTACGACGGCGAGAACCTGAAGGACACCGATCCGAAGGCCAAGTCGCTGCACGAATATGTCGACTACGCCGGCGTGGACGAAGGCATGAACGGCCTGTCGACCCGCTTCGCGTTCAAGATCCTGTCCAAGGTCTTCAACTTCGACAACACCGAAGTGGCGGCGAACCCGGTGCACCTGCTGTACGTGCTGGAGCAGCAGATCGAGCGCGAGCAGTTCCCGGGCGAGACCGAGCAGCGCTACATGTCCTATATCAAGGAACACCTGGCGAACCGCTACGTCGACTTCATCGGCAAGGAGATCCAGACGGCCTACCTGGAAAGCTATTCCGAGTATGGCCAGAACATCTTCGACCGCTACGTCACGTTTGCCGACTTCTGGATCCAGGACCAGGAATTCCGCGATCCGGACACGGGCGAAAGCTTCGACCGCGAAACGTTGAACGCCGAGCTCGAGAAGATCGAGAAACCGGCCGGCATTTCGAACCCGAAGGATTTCCGCAACGAAATCGTCAACTTCGCGCTGCGCGCGCGGGCGACGAACGGCGGCAAGAATCCTGCGTGGACCAGCTATGAGAAGTTCCGCACCGTGATCGAGAAGAAAATGTTCTCGAATACCGAGGAACTGCTCCCGGTGATTTCGTTCAACGCGAAAGCCAGCGCGGAAGATGCAACCAAGCATGCCGACTTCGTGGCCCGTATGGTCGAAAAAGGCTATACGCCCAAGCAGGTCCGCCTCCTGTGCGAGTGGTACCTTCGTGTAAGAAAGTCTTCGTAAAGCATGGGGGGCTCGATAAACCTACTGCGCGTCGCCTGGGCGGCCTGCGATGCTCACCGTACCGAAGGTACGGCTGCGCTTCTCGGCCACCCATGCTTCCGCTCGCTACGGTTTCTCGAGCCCCGTGAAGCATAACGGTATGCACACTTGCGGCCCACCAAATCCGTAACACCCAAACACGTTACGGCGCGGCGAGTTAAGATAAGGGACCGGGAAGGAATCCGGCCCGCCGCGACTTTCAGCAGGAGGCCTGTTTTGACTTACCTCATCGACCGACGCTTGCAGGGCAAGAACAAGTCTGCGGTCAACCGCGAACGCTTCTTGCGCCGCTATAAGGCGCAAATCAAGGATGCGGTGGGCCGGGCGATCAAGGGTCGCTCGATCACCGACGTAGAGAATGGCGAGAAGGTCTCGATTCCCGTCAAGGACGTGAGCGAGCCGCATTTCGGACACGCCCATGGCGGCGTGTGGGAGACCGTCAACCCCGGCAACACGGAATACCAGAAAGGCGACACGATCAACCGCCCCCGCGGCGGTGGCGGCGGCGCCGGACGCGGCCGTGCGGGCAACAGCGAGCAGACGACCGAAGACGATTTCATCTTCGAGCTGTCCCGCGAAGAATTCATGAATTACTTCTTCGAAGACCTCGAGCTGCCGAACATGGTCAAGACGCAGTTGACCCAGGTCGTCGAATACAAGAACCAGCGCGCCGGCTACAACATCTCCGGCACGCCGTCGAATATCCACGTGCTGCGCTCCCTGCGCGGCGCGCTCGGCCGGCGCATCGCGGTGGGCGGTCCGTCCCGCAAGCAGTTGACGGCGCTCGAGCACCAGTTGCGCGACCTGCGCGAACAGGGTGCGGAGGACGACGATCCGCAGGTGATCGAACTGAAGCACAAGATCCACCACCTGCACACGCGCCTGCTGGCGATCCCGTTCATCGACCCGATCGACCTGCGCTACAGCAACCGCATCAAGATCCCGAAACCGTCCACGGCAGCCGTCATGTTCTGCATCATGGACGTGTCCGGATCGATGGATGAAAGCCGCAAGGACACCGCCAAGCGCTTCTTCATCCTGCTGTACCTGTTCCTCAAGCGGGTCTACGAACATATCGACGTCGTCTTCATCCGCCACCACACGGCGGCGGCCGAGGTCGACGAAAACGAGTTCTTCCACTCGCGCGAATCGGGCGGCACGGTCGTGTCGTCGGCGCTGCACCTGCTGAACAAGGTCATCACGGAACGCTACAGCAACGGCGACTGGAACAGCTACGTGGCCCAGGCCTCGGACGGCGACAACTGGGACAACGACTCCGTGCTGTGCAAGCAGATCCTGACAAACGCAATCATGCCCATGGTCCAGTACTACACGTATGTCGAGATCACCGACGGCCCGCCCCAGAACCTGTGGGAGCAGTACGCCGAGGTGGCGGCCGATCACCAGAACTTCGCCATGCAGAAGATCGTGACGCCGGCGGACATCTATCCGGTGTTCCGCGAATTGTTCAAGAAGCAGCCCAAGTAGCGAGGCCCGCTATGCCAAGAGATCCCAACAACCCGCGCGCCCTGCCCGAGCAGTCGGAATGGACGTTCGACCTGATCGAACAGGCGCACGAGGAAATCCGCCGGGTGGCCAGGAAGTTCGGCCTGGACACCTATCCCAATCAGCTCGAGATCATCACGGCCGAACAGATGATGGACGCGTACACGTCCGTCGGCATGCCCGTCTCGTACAACCACTGGTCGTTCGGCAAGCATTTCCTGACGACGGAAAAGAGTTATAAACGGGGCCAGATGGGCCTCGCCTACGAAATCGTCATCAACTCGAATCCCTGCATCGCCTATCTGATGGAGGAAAACAGCCTGACGATGCAGGCGCTCGTGATCGCGCACGCGGCGTATGGCCACAATTCCTTCTTTAAAGGCAATTACCTGTTCCGAACCTGGACCGATGCCGACGCCATCGTCGACTACATGGTCTTTGCGAAGAACTATATCGCCGAGTGCGAACAGCGGCACGGCATCGACGCCGTCGAGGAATTGCTCGATTCCTGCCACGCGATCCAGAACTATGGCGTGGACCGGTACAAACGGCCGGCCAAGCTGTCGGTCGCACAGGAAGCGGCGCGCCAGAAAGAGCGCGAGGAATACATGCAGTCGCAGGTCAACGAGCTGTGGCGCACCTTGCCGCGGCGCGAGGAACAGATCAAGGACCAGCCGCCGCCCCGCTTCCCGCCCGAGCCCGAGGAAAACCTCCTCTACTTTATCGAGAAGTACGCCCCGCTGCTCGAACCGTGGCAGCGCGAGCTCGTGCGGATCACGCGCAAGATCTCGCAGTATTTCTACCCGCAGCGCCAGACCCAGGTCATGAACGAAGGCTGGGCGACCTTCTGGCACTACACGATCCTGCAGGAGCTCTATAAAGAAGGGATCGTCGGCGACGGGTTCATGCTGGAATTCCTGCAGAGCCATACGAACGTCGTCTACCAGCCACCGGCCACGAGCCCCTATTACAATGGCATTAACCCGTATGCCCTCGGGTTTGCGATGATGACGGACATCAAGCGCATCTGCGAAGAGCCGACGGACGAGGACAAGGCCTGGTTCCCGGACATCGCGGGCAGCGACTGGCTCAAGACGCTCGACTTTGCGATGCGCAATTTCAAGGACGAGAGCTTCATCGCCCAGTACCTGTCGCCCAAGCTGATCCGGGAATTCCACTTCTTCGCCGTGCTGGACGACGACCGCAGCGACAAGCTGACGATTTCGGCCATCCACGACGAGGCCGGATACCGCTACGTCCGCCAGCAGCTTGCCGATCAGTACAATATCGGCAATCGCGAGCCGAACATCCAGGTCTGGCAAGTCAACACGCGGGACGACCGTGCGCTGACGCTGCGTCACACCCAGTTCCAGCGCCGCCCCCTGAACCAGCAGGCGCATGAGGTCCTGAAGCACGTCGCACGGCTGTGGGGCTTCGATGTGCGCCTCGAGACCGTTGACCCATCCGGGCGTGTCGTGAGCAGTCTGGAGTGCCGTCGCGAGAAGCGCGCGCGTTACTGACCTTCCGGCCCGCGCTACTCGGCGCGGGCATTTTTTCTTCCATCCTGTTGACATCATCTTCCCCTTGTGATGTAGTTCAACTAACATCTGACGTGGTGAATGAGCCATATCAAGTGCCTGTATCGACATAAGGACTTGTTATGACTGGCCCCTTTTATCCAGGGTCAAAACCGCTTCAACAGTACGCCCTCTCGCTTGGAACTTCGATATAGTTGGCAGAAACGCCATGATTCTTTCTTATGATATTTGCTGAGCTGCAAAATAGACATGGAAAATTCGGTGTTTTGAGGGCAGCAGCCTTATCTTCCACACATTATGAAAGGGGTCCGCTCAACATTGCAAAACAACTAACTTCCACCTCCATCGGCATACCCGCGCCCCTTCTTTATTGATCACTTTCTTTGCCTGTTTTTACAGACAAATAGGCTCTCTTTGAGGGCGTAAAAATGTATGTGCAAAAAAGAATTCGTAGGTATAATTCGCCGATGTCCCGGATGCGGCTCTTAGCTTTTTGTCGTGTTTTGTGGGTTTAGTAGCAACAAAAAAAGGTTGGTATTGGAGAAAGCAGGATGAATTTTTCGCATGAGAAGAACCCCGGGAAGAATTTGACTGGTATCGCCGTTGTCATCGTCTTGCACCTGGTCGTTGCTTACGGGATCGTTACTGGTCTCGGCAAACGCATGGTCAGCAAGATGGCCGAGGCAGTGGAGACCAAGATCATTGAAGACGTAAAACCGCCGCCACCTCCGGAGACGCCGCCCCCGCCGCCGCCGCCGGAAATGAAGGCGCCGCCTCCGCCGTTCATCCCGCCGGTGGAAGTGCAAGTGCAAACCCCGCCGCCGCAGCAAAATGTGATCGCTAACACGACGCAGGCGAAACCGGCGACGAACGAAATCGTGAAGGCACCGCCGGCGCCTCCGACACCGGCACCGGTAGCCAAGCCGGCCGGTCCGGCCCGCACCCCGGCAGTCGCAGACTTCAATACGTGCTCGAAGCCGGAATATCCGAAGTCGTCGCTGCGTAACGAAGAAACGGGTGTGTCGACCATCTCGTTCCTGATTGGTTCGGACGGTGGTGTGAAGGATTCCAAGGTCACGAAGTCCAGCGGCTTCCGCGACCTGGATAAGGCTGCTCAGGTGGCACTGGGCAAGTGCCGGTTCAAGCCGGCAACTGAGAACGGCCAGGCCATCGAGTCCTGGCAGCCGGTTCAGTACGTCTGGACGCTGGAATAACCAGAGACAGCGTATCGTCTCAAAAGCATGATTTTCGTTGTTATTAGTTCAGCGAACTGTTCATTTTAAATTTTTGGAGGAAGCATGTTTAAGAATACCCGTTTGTCCGCTACCGTAGCGGCTCTCCTGTTCTCGGTCACTGCGGCATCGGCACTGGTGTCCGCTCCGGCCTTCGCCGACGCTCCGGCCTCGGCAGCAGCGAGCGCACCGGCAGCGGCACCGGCGGCTGACGCAGCAGCACCGGCAGCCGACGCTGCCGCTTCGGCACCGGCAGCGGCTCCGGCAGCTGGCGGCGAAGCCAAGAAAGAAGAAGTCGAGAACCCGTTCGGTATCCAGGCTGTGTGGGAAGGCGGCGTCGTCTCGCGTATGACCCTGATCATCCTGGCCATCATGTCGATGGGTTCCTGGTACATCATCGTCACCAAGCTGCTGGACCAGATGAAGATCTTCAAGCAGTCGAAGGAAACCAACCAGAAATTCTGGAAAGCACCGTCGATCGCTGCCGGCTCGGCTCAACTGACCGATGGCTCGCCGTTCCGCTTCATCGCTGAAACCGGCACCAAGGCAACCCAGCACCACGACGGCGCCCTGCTCGAGCAGATCGACCTGTCGACCTGGGTGACCATGCAGATCCAGCGCGCCGTGGACAAAGTCCAGTCGCGTCTGCAGGATGGCCTGTCGTTCCTGGCAACCGTCGGCTCGACCTCGCCGTTCATCGGTCTGTTCGGTACCGTCTGGGGTATCTACAACGCACTGACCAACATCGGTATGACCGGTAACGCGTCGATCGACAAAGTGGCAGGTCCGGTGGGTGAAGCACTGATCATGACCGCATTCGGTCTGTTCGTTGCAGTTCCGGCCGTTCTGGGCTACAACTGGCTGGTCCGTCGTAACAAGACCGCAATGGAAGACGTCCGTTCGTTCAGCGCAGACGTGCACTCGGTCCTGATCTCGGGCGCAATGCACACCTCCGAAGCTGCACGTGCTCAAGGCGCCGCTGCTAAAAAGGTTGGCTAAACCATGGGCATGAGTGTTGGCTCCGATAGCGGAGATGAAGATGCAGTGATGTCAGAGATCAACACCACGCCCCTCGTGGACGTGATGCTGGTTCTCCTGATCATCTTCCTGATCACCAGCCCGGTTGTCCTCCACCTGCAGAAGATTAACCTGCCGATCGAGACCAACCAGGTTGTCAAAACCACGCCGGAAGACGTGAACATCGTCGTCAACAAAGATGGCGAGATGTACTGGAACCAGAAGCACCTGGCCAACACCGACGAACTGTTCGATTTCCTGGCCAAGGAATCGGTGAAAGTGCCCCAGCCGGAAGTGAAGATTCGTGGCGACCAGCAAACGCGCTACGAATTCATCGGCAAGGTGTTGTACACGGCCCAGCGTGCCGGGATTCAGAAGGTCGGTTTCATCACCGAACCGCCTGATAAGGGCTGATCCACCAGGACGCAACCCGCCAGCGTGATAGCGGTTTCGACCGCTGTCACGCTGGTTTCCCAAGATTTGAAAGGAAACACCATGGGTATGAACGTTGGTTCGTCCGGAGCTAAAGGAGCAGATCCGGAACCGATGATGGAAATGAACATGACGCCGCTGATCGACGTCATGCTGGTGCTGATCATCATGATGATCATCACCATTCCAAAGCAAAACCATTCGGTTAACTTGAACATGCCGGTTGGCAATCCGCCGCCGCCGACCAAGGAACCGGTAGTGATCACGATCGACGTGGACTTCGACGGTACCGTCCTCTGGGACAACCAGCCCGTCCCGGATCGTGCCACCCTGGAAGCGAAGCTCGCCAATGTGGCAGCCCAAGCTGATCAGCCGGAAGTGCATCTGCGTCCGAACAAGCTGGTCGAGTACAAGGTTGTCGCTGGCGTGATGGCATCGGCCCAGCGTCTTGGTGTCACCAAGATCGGTATGGTCGGTAACGAACAGTTCCAGTAATCGCTTTGGCTATAATGAACACGGCAGGGTTTCCCTGCCGTGTCTATTTTGAATGAGAGAATTTCGATAATGGCTAAATTCCGCCTCGCACACCTCGGCCTCGTAGTGGCCGCCCTCGGATTCACCGCCGCCGCTCCCGTGGTCGGCCTGGCCCCGGTCTACGCCGCGGAGGTCCTCCGCCCCGAAATCGGCAAACCGCTGCAGGAAGCCGCGCAGCTGATTAAATCGGGCAAGAACAAGGAAGCCTTGGCCAAGCTGCGCGACCTCGACAAGGTCGGCGGCAAGTCGGCCAACGAAACCTACCTGATCGAACGCACCCGTGCCGGTGCCGCATCGGCCGCCGGCGATTACGACACGGCCGCCAAGGCCTTCGAATACCTGATCGGCTCCGGCAAGCTGAACGCGACCGAAAAAGCCCAGTTCTCGGAAGGCCTGATCGGCATCTACATGCGCGCGGGCGACCTGGGCAAGGCCAACGCCGCCATCGAACGCCAGCTGAAGGAGCGCGACGATCCGAAGCTGCGCGCCTACCTGATGCAGAACTATTACAAGCAGGGCAACATCCAGGCACTGGAGAATGAACTGCGCGTGGCCGAGAAGAGCGGCCGCCTGAGCGAAGACCAGCTGGGCATGCTGGCCAACATCCAGCTCAAGAAGAACGACAAGGCCGGCTACGTCAACACCATCGAGAAACTGGCCGCCAACTATCCGAAGGCCCAGTACTGGACCGACCTGCTGAACCGCGTGCAGAGCAAGCCGGGCTTCTCGGGCCGCCTCTCCGTGGACATCTACCGCCTGAAGCTGGCCAACGGCCTGCTGAAGAAACCGAGCGAATACATGGAAATGGCCCAGCTCGTGCTGCAGGCCGGCGCGCCGGCTGAAGCCCTGAAGGTCATCGACAAGGGCTACAAGGCAGGCGCACTGGGCACCGGCCCGGACGCCGCGCGTCACCAGCGCCTGAAGGACCTGGCCGAAAAGAGCCTTGCCGACCAGAACAAGAACCTGGCCGCGACCGAAGCGCAGCTGATCAAGGACGCCGACAACGACGGCCTCGCATCGCTGGGTTACGCACTGGTCCAGTCCGGCCAGGCCGACAAGGGCCTGAAGATGCTGGAAGCCGCGTCGAAAGCCAAGGACCTGAAGCATCCGGAAGACGTCAAGCTGCACCTGGGCGAAGCCTACGCCGTCGCCGGCAAGAAGCAGCAAGCCATCAACACGCTCAAGACCGTCCGCGGTACCGATGGCACGGCGGAAGTGGCCCGTTACTTCATCATGGCGATCAACAAGCCGATCTCCGGCTGATCTCCCTGCCCCGGGCTGAACAAAAAGCGCAGTCTGCGTCACGCAGGCTGCGCTTTTTTTATTGGGGGGCAACGCTACCTCATCCGCAGCGGCAAAGGCGTTGCGCTGTGCAACATGCCCTTTGCCGTATAATCTGGTATTTCGCCTAGAAGCACGAACCATCCAATGAAGGTATTTCGCGGACTTCCCAACGACAGGGCACGCGCGCCCTGCGCGCTCACGATCGGCAACTTCGACGGTGTCCACCGCGGGCACCAGGCGCTGCTGGCCCACGTGACCGCGAGCGCCCGCAAGCTCGGGCTGGAAGCCGCCGTGATGACGTTCGAACCTCATCCCCGCGAATATTTTGCGCAGCGCAGCGGCGACCTGTCGAAGGCGCCGGCCCGCATCGCCAACCTGCGCGACAAACTGGAATCGCTGGAACACGCCGGCGTCGACCGCGTCATCGTCGAACACTTCAACGAGCACTTCGCCTCGATGTCGCCGGACGAATTCACGCGGCGCGTGCTGGTCGACGGCCTGCACGTGAAATGGCTGATGGTCGGCGACGACTTTTGCTACGGCGCCCGCCGCGCCGGCAACGTCGCCCTGCTGGCCGAAGCCGGCCAGCGCTACGGCTTCGAAGTGCACAGCCTGCCGGCCGTGCTGCACGACTCCACCCGGATCTCGTCCTCGGCCGTGCGCGCCGCGCTCGCGGCCGCCGATTTCGACGCCACGCGCGCCCTGCTGGGGCACCCGTATTCGATGTCCGGCCACGTGATCCACGGCCAGAAACTGGGCCGCACGCTGGGCTTCCCCACGCTGAACCTGCGTGTCGCCCACCGCCCTGCCCTGGCCGGCATCTTCGTCGTGCAGGTGCACGGCCTGGCCGACCAGCCGCTGCCGGCCGTCGCCAGCCTCGGCGTGCGTCCGACCGTCGAGGACGCGGGCCGCATGCTGCTGGAAGTCCATGTCTTCGACTGGAACCAGCCCTGCTACGGCAAGCTCGTGCGCGTGGAATTCCTCACCAAGCTGCGCGACGAAGAAAAATACGTCGACCTTCCCACACTGACGGCCGCCATCGAGCGCGACGCCCAGCAGGCACGCGCCTGGTTCGCCCAGCGCGCCGGCGCCCTCACGGCCACCGACCGAATTTGACCGGGACTTTTGCAGTCCCGACGACGCCAAGGACGGCGTAACAGCGTGCCGTCCCGTCATCACGAATAACAGCAGTCCACTTTAGAAATCACCATGTCCGATACCAAGCAAGGCCAGAAAGGCCAACAAGGCAACAAGAAGCCGGAGAGCAAATACCCGGTCAACATGACCGACACCCCCTTCCCGATGCGCGGCGACCTCGCCAAGCGCGAGCCGGGCTGGGTCAAGCAATGGCAGGACAAGAAGATCTACGAACGCGTCCGCAAGGCGGCCGCCGGCCGTCCCCGATTCGTCCTGCACGACGGTCCGCCGTACGCGAATGGCGACATCCATCTGGGCCACTCGGTCAACAAGATCCTCAAGGACATGGTCGTCAAATCGCGCACCATCGCCGGCTTCGACGCGCCGTACGTGCCGGGCTGGGACTGCCACGGCATGCCGATCGAGATCCAGATCGAAAAACAGTTCGGCAAGAACCTGCCGACGGCCGAGGTGCTGCAAAAGGCACGCGCCTACGCGCTCGAGCAGGTCGACCGCCAGCGCGCCGGCTTCATCCGCCTGGGCGTGCTGGGCGAGTGGGACAATCCGTACCTGACGATGAATTTCAGTAACGAGGCGGACGAGCTGCGCGCGCTCGGCACGATGCTCGACAAGGGTTATGTGTATCGCGGCCTGAAGCCCGTGAACTGGTGCTTCGACTGCGGCTCGGCGCTGGCCGAGGCGGAAGTGGAATACCAGGACAAGCGCGACCCCGCGATCGACGTCGGCTTCCCGTTCGCGGAACCGGACAAGGTCGCGCAGGCGTTCGGCCTGGACGCGCTGCCCGCGGGCGACGGCTTCATCGTGATCTGGACGACGACCCCGTGGACGATCCCGTCGAACCAGGCTCTGAACGTGCATCCGGAAGTGACGTACGCGCTCGTGAAAGCCGATCGCAACGGCCAACCGATCCTGCTGATCGTGGCGAAAGACCTGGCCGAAAGCGTCCTGCAGCGCTACAAGCTGGAAGGCGGGATCGTCGCCACGACGACCGGCGACAAGCTGGGCGGCCTCCGCTTCAAGCACCCGCTGCACGCGGCCGATCCGTTCTACGACCGCACGTCGCCCGTCTACCTGGCCGAGTACGTGACGACCGACAGCGGCACCGGCGTCGTCCACTCCGCGCCGGCCTATGGCCTGGAAGACTTCCAGTCCTGCAAGGCGCACGGCATGAAGGACGACGAGATCCTGAAGCCCGTGATGGGCGATGGCCGCTTCGCCAGCACGCTGCCGCTGTTCGGCGGCATGACGATCTGGGAAGCATCGAAGCCGATCTGCAACGCCCTGTCCGAAGCCGGCGCCCTGTTCGAGCTGAAGATGTTCGACCACAGCTACATGCACTGCTGGCGCCACAAGACGCCGATCGTCTACCGCGCGACGAGCCAGTGGTTCGCCGGCATGGACGTCAAGCCGAAGGACGGCGGCCCGACCTTGCGCGAATCCGCGCTGGCCGGCATCGCCGAGACGCAGTTCTTCCCCGACTGGGGCCAGGCGCGCCTGCAGGGCATGATCGCCAACCGTCCGGACTGGACCCTGTCGCGCCAGCGCCAGTGGGGCGTCCCGATGGCCTTCTTCCTGCACAAGGAAACGGGCGACCTGCATCCGCGCACGCCCGAGCTGCTGGAGCAGGTGGCCAGGCTGATCGAACAGGGCGGCATCGACGCCTGGCACAAGCTCGACCCGCGCGACCTGCTGGGCGATGAAGCCGCGATGTACGAAAAGAACCGCGACACGCTGGACGTGTGGTTCGACTCGGGCACGACGCACCAGACCGTGCTGCGCGGCTCGCACGCGGCGCAGTCGCACTTCCCGGCCGACCTGTACCTGGAAGGCTCGGACCAGCACCGCGGCTGGTTCCACTCGTCGTTGCTGACGTCGTCGATGCTGAATGGCCGTCCGCCGTACAAGGCGCTGCTCACGCACGGCTTCACCGTGGACGAACATGGCCGCAAGATGTCGAAATCGCTCGGCAACGTGCTGTCGCCGCAAAAGATCAGCGACACGCTGGGCGCCGACATCCTGCGCCTGTGGGTCGCGTCGACCGACTATACGGGCGAACTGGCGCTGTCCGAAGAGATCCTGAAGCGCGTGACGGAGGCATATCGCCGCATCCGCAACACGCTGCGCTTCCTGCTCGCGAACACGTCGGACTTCGATCCGGTCAAGAACGCCGTGCCGGCGACCGAGCTGCTCGAGATCGACCGCTACGCGCTGGCCGAGACCGCGCGCCTGCAGGATGACGTGGCCAAGCACTTCGAACGCTACGAATTCCACCCGGTCGTCGCGCGCCTGCAGAACTTCTGCTCGGAAGACCTGGGCGGCTTCTACCTCGACATCCTGAAGGACCGCCTGTACACGACGGGCGTGAACTCGCACGCGCGCCGCTCGGCGCAGACCGCGCTGTGGCACATCGCGCATTCTCTGCTGCGCATCATGGCGCCGATCCTGTCGTTCACCGCGGAGGAAGCGTGGGCCGTGTTCGCGGGCGAGCAGGCCTACAAGGACAGCGACGAGACCATCTTCACGCAAACCTTGTGGACCTTCCCGGCGATCGCGGACGGCACCGCGCTGCTGGACAAGTACGCGCTGCTGCGCGCCGTCCGTGCCGACGTCACCAAGCAGCTGGAAGAAGTGCGCGCATCCGGCGCGATCGGCTCGTCGCTGCAGGCGGAACTGGCGCTCAGGGCCGCCGGCGACAAGTACGCGACGCTGGCCAGCCTGGACGACGACCTGAAGTTCGTGTTCATCACGTCGCAGGCGACCGTCGAACAGGTCGCCGACGCCGCGGCGGAAGCCGTCACCGTGACGCCGTCCGCGGCCGCCAAGTGCGAGCGCTGCTGGCACTACCGCCGCGACGTGGGCCATGACCACGCGCATCCGGGCCTGTGCGGCCGCTGCACGAGCAACCTGTTCGGCAGCGGGGAACAGCGCCGCTTCGCCTGACGTACCAGCGCCCCGGGCCGCGTGCCCGGGGTTTTACCTTTACGACCATCGACATGGCCAGCAAAAAAAAACCAACATTCTCCGCCGTCTCGTCGCGCTCGGGCGGCAGCCTGACCCCGTGGCTCGGCATCGCCTTCATCGTCATCCTGCTCGACCAGATCAGCAAGATCACCATCACGCGCACCTTCATGCACGGCGAAGAGAAGTCCATCACGAGCTTCTTCAACCTGGTCCTCGCGTATAACAAGGGGGCCGCGTTCAGCTTCCTGTCCGACCAGGGCGGCTGGCAGCGCTACCTGTTCGCCGGCATCGCCATCGCGGCCGTCGGCTTCATCATCTACCTGCTGCGCAAGCACGCGGGCCAGCGCATGTTCTGCTGGGCCCTCGCGCTGATCATGGGCGGCGCCCTCGGCAACCTCGTCGACCGCGTCGCCTACGGCCACGTGATCGACTTCCTCGACTTCTACTGGCGCGGCGTCGGCCACTTCCCGGCTTTTAATATCGCGGACACCGCGATCACGATCGGCGCCTTCCTGTTCATCATCGATGAGCTGCGCCGCGTGAACAAACACTGAGCACGGAGGAACCATGAGCATGGACCTGAAGGGCAAGAAGATCGTCCTCGGCCTGTCCGGCGGCGTGGCCTGCTACAAGGCTGCGGAACTGTGCCGCGCGCTCACCAGGCAGGGCGCGCACGTGCAGGTCGTGATGACCGAGGCGGCCACCCATTTCATCGGCACCGTGACGATGCAGGCGCTGTCCGGCCGCGGCGTGTTCACGGACCAGTGGGATGGCCGCATCCCCAACAACATGGCGCACATCGACCTCACGCGCGATGCCGACGCCATCCTCGTCGCGCCCTGCTCGGCCGACTTCCTGTTCAAGCTCGCGCACGGCGCCACCGACGACCTGCTGTCGACCCTGTGCCTCGCGCGCCCGCACCACGTGCCGCTGCTCGTCGCACCGGCGATGAACGTCGAGATGTGGGAAAAGGCGCCCACGCAGCGCAACGTCGCGCAGCTGCGCGACGACGGCGTCTGCATCCTGGGCCCGGCCGCCGGCTCGCAGGCCTGCGGCGAGACGGGCATGGGCCGCATGCTCGAACCGGACGAACTGCTCGAGGAACTCGTCGCGTCGTTCCAGCCGAAGCTCCTGGCGGGAAAACGCGTGCTGATCACGGCCGGTCCGACGTATGAAGCGATCGACCCCGTGCGCGGCATCACGAACCTCTCGTCCGGGAAGATGGGCTATGCGATCGCGCGCGCCGCGCGCGAGGCCGGCGCGGACGTCACGCTCGTCTCCGGACCGACGTCGCTGCCCACCCCGCATGGCGTGCGCCGCATCGACGTGCAGAGCGCGCGCCAGATGCTGGACGCCGTCATGGCCGCCGTCTCCGGCCAGCACATCTTCGTGGGCGTGGCGGCCGTCGCCGACTGGCGCGTGGACAATGCCAGCGCCCAGAAGATCAAGAAGGACGGCAGCGGCGACGCCCCGCAACTTCACTTCGCGCAGAACCCGGACATCCTCGCGACCGTCGCCGCGACCACGTCGCTGAACGGCTGGCCGTATTGCGTCGGCTTCGCGGCCGAATCGGAAAACCTGATCGAATACGGCGCGGTGAAACGCGAGAAAAAAGGCATTCCTCTGCTCGTGGGCAATATCGGCCCGCAGACGTTCGGGCAGGATGAGAATGCGATCGTGCTGTTCGACGAAAGCGGCCACACGGTGCTCCCGCGCGCGACCAAGCTGGAACTGGCGCGCCAGCTCGTTTCCGAAATTGCCAAGCGTCTGGAACAACGTTCGCTGCTGGCCTGATTCACCCGTACCACACAAGCACTCCATGAAGAATATCGACCTGAAAATCCTCGACCCGCGCATGAAGGACTTCCTGCCGGCCTATGCCACCGCCGGCAGCGCCGGCCTCGACCTGCGTGCCTGCGTCGAGGCGCCCATGACCATCGTCCCCGGCGAGACGGTGCTGGTGCCGACCGGCCTCGCCATCCACATCGGCGATCCGGGCTATGCGGCGATGATCCTGCCCCGTAGTGGACTCGGCCATAAGAACGGCATTGTTCTGGGGAATCTGGTAGGCTTGATCGACTCCGATTACCAGGGCCAGCTGATGGTCTCGACCTGGAATCGCGGCCAGGCCACGTTCACCCTGCAGCCGATGGACCGCCTGGCGCAGCTGATCGTGGTGCCTGTCATGCAGGTGGGCTTCAACGTCGTGGAGGATTTCGCAACGAGCGACCGGGGCGCAGGAGGATTCGGCTCCACCGGCAAACAATAAACTATGAGGAGCACATGACCGGACATCTTCGTCAGCGCCCCGCGGGTTTCAGGACGACCGCGCTGGGCATCACCGCAGCCCTGCTGCTGTCGGCCTGCGCCACGCAGGCACCGCGTCAACCGTCGGCCACGCCGCGCGTCACCGAACGCCCCGTCGAAGCTCCGGCCCTGAGCCCGCAGATGGCCGCCGCCGCGGACACCCTGACGAAGATGGCGGCCCTGCAGGAGCGCCTGTACAAGGTCGCGGCGCCGCTACTGATCCAGAATGCCGAATTGTGCAAGGGCCAGGCGCGCAACCTCCTCGGCTTCACGGCGAAGAACCGCTGGTCCTATCCGGGCGAATACAACGAAGCCGCGCACGTCGCCTTCGGCATGGACGAACGCCTGCAGGTGACCGACGTGCTGGCCGGCAGCGGCGCCGCGCGCGCCGGCCTGCAGGAGGGCGACGTGCTGCTCGCCGCCGCCGGCAAGCCGCTGCCGGCCGGAGAGCATGCGCTGTCCCAGGCGGGCGCGCTGTTCGGCAAGATCCTCGCATCGCAGGCGAGCCTGCCGATGACGATCGAGCGCCGCCGCAGCGAGCGCCAGCTGACCATTCCCGTTACGCGCGCCTGCGCCTTCGCGATCGAACTGGGCAACGCGGACAACGTCAACGCGTACGGCGACGGCAGCCGCGTACTCGTCACGCGCGGCATGATCAACTTCACGCACGACGACGACGAACTGGCCTTCGTGCTGGCCAAGACGATGGCCCACAACATGCTCGGCCACCCGTCCTCGCAACGCAACAGCGCGACGATCGGCAGCATCATCGACAACCTGAAGAGCATCACGCCCGACACGTCGATGCTGATCGGCAGCGGCGGCATCAAGGCCATGCCGGCCGACGCGGACGCCGCCGCCGACCGCCTCGGCATCTACCTGGCTGCGCGCGCCGGCTACGACGTCAAGGACGCGCCCGCGTTCTGGAACCGCCTGGCCGAGAGCTATCCGCCCAGCGTGTTGAACGGCTACAGCGCCAATCATCCGGCGCTGCCGCAGCGCCTGTCCGCGGTGGAAAAAGCGATCGCGGACGTCAAGGCCAAGCGGTCCGCGAAGAAGCCGCTGGTGCCTTGAGCATCGACGCATCCGCGTGATCGACCAGGGCCGCGCTTTTGCGGCCCTTTTTCATGCCCTTCCGGCAGCATTCCCGACCTTTTTGTATCATTACCAATTCCCCTGCCCCGTCGCGCAATTCAAGCGCAAGAAACGGGAAGGCCGGGGAAGCCCCTGCGTCTATCCTCCCGGGAACCATGAACACTGCCAACCTGCTGCGCCTCATCGTGCTTGCCTCCATCTGGGGCGGCTCCTTCCTCTTCATGCGCATCAGCGCGCCGACGCTCGGCCCCGCGGTGCTCATCGAATTCCGCGTGCTGTTCGCGGCGCTGTTCCTCGCCATCGTCGGCGTCGTGCTCAAGAAGCGCCTCGACATGCGCGCGCACTGGAAGCATTACTTCATCCTCGGCTTCTTCAACTCCGCGTTCCCGTTCCTGCTGTTCGCGTTCGCGGCGCGCACCTTGCCGGCGTCCGTGCTGGCCGTGCTGAACGCCACCGCGCCGATGTGGGGCGCGCTGCTCGGCGCCGTGTGGGGACGCCAGGCGATCCGCGCACGCACGGCGCTGGGCCTCGTGCTGGGCACCGTCGGCGTCGCTCTGCTCGTCGGCTTCGACCACGCGACGAGCCGCCCCGGCGCCGGCCTCGCCGTCGCCGCCGCGCTGGTGGCCGCGTTGAGCTACAGCGTCGCGAGCCTGTATGCGCGCACGGCGCAAAGCGTGGAGCCGTTCGCCAACGCGCACGGCACGATGTGGACGTCCGCGCTGATGGTGCTGCCCGTCCTGCCCCTGTTCCCACCGGCCGGCGCGCCGACCGTGGGCATCGTCGGCGCCGTGATCGCACTGGGCGTGCTGTGCAGCGGCATCGCGTACATCCTGTATTTCAAATTGATCGAGGAAGTCGGCACGACGTCCGCCCTGACGGTCACGTTCCTGAGCCCCGTCTTCGGCATCCTGTGGGGCGCGCTGTTCCTCGGCGAGGCGATCGGCTGGTACACGATCGTGGGCTCGGCCATCACGCTGGTCGGCACCGCGTTCGTCACGGGTTTCGTCCCGCGCTTCGGCCGCGATGCGCCCGTGCCGGTACCCACCAAAATGAGCAGCAAATGAGCCGCCACACGATCGCGCTGCCGGCCGGCTATCGCCACGCGGACGCGTACACATTCCACGGCCGCGATGCCGATGCGCTGGCCGAAGTCGTCGATGCGCAGGCGGGACGCATCCGCAAGGGCGTGCTGCTGGACGGCGTGCCGACGCTGCTCGACATCGCGCTGCACGCGGACCGTGCCGAGTGCGTCGTCGACAGCGACGGCGCCACCTCGGAGGCTGCGGTCCAGGACGCCCTCGTGAACATGCTGGGCCTGCGCATCGACCCCGCGCCGTTCGAACAGGCCGTGCGCGCCGATCCGCTGCTCGGCCCCGTCGTCGCGCGCCAGCCTGGCCTGCGCGTGATCCAGTCGGCCACCGTGTTCGAAGCGCTGACGTGGGCCATCATCGGCCAGCAGATCAACCTGCCGTTCGCCATTTCCCTGCGCCGCACGTTCATCGGCCTGGCGGGACGCGCGCATTCGAGCGGCCTCTGGTGTTATCCGGAAGCGGCCGACGTGGTCCGTCTCGACATCGAACAACTGACCAGCCGTAAGTTTTCCGGCGCGAAGGCGGAGACCTTGTTGCGCTTCGCCCGTCTCGTGGCCGACGGCACGCTGCCGCTGGACCGCACGGATGAACCGGCCGGCGTGAGCGAGCGCCTGCTCGCGGTCAAGGGCATCGGCCCGTGGACCGTCAACTATGCGCTGCTGCGCGGCTGGGGCTACGCCGACTGTTCGCTGCACGGCGACGTGGCCGTGCGCAACGCCATCGGCCGGCTGACGGGCGGCGAGCGGCCCGGCATGCGCGAGGCCGAAGAATTTCTCGAAGCCTACCGCCCGCACCGCACGATGGCCGCAGCCTACCTCTGGGCCAGCCTGAACCAGCCCGCCGGCTGACGCCGCTTTGTGCCGCCACAAGGCGCGGCCCCTCCGCTTGTCCAGACTGCTCGTAGCCTGAAACAAGCGGAGCGCATCATGAAAGCACAGACATGCGTGGCGGCGGTGCTGCTGGTCCACGCCGCCCTGGCCCACGCCGACACGCAAGATCCCGACGATCGCGGCGCCTATCTGTCGCTGGCATTCGGCAACGGCCGCATCTACGGCGGCAACGCGACCGGCTACCAGTGGATGCGCGGGCGCACGTTCGAAGTCCGCGCCGGACGCGAGCAGGGTGCCATGCGGACCGACTTCGTCCATTACAACGAAGGCCATCCGGACAACAACCACCGCGACGGGTTCGCGCTGCAATGGCTGGCCGCCCACCGCTTTTCCCACGCGTGGACGGGCGAGCTGGGCGCGGGACCGTATCTCAGCATGAACACCACGGAGATCGCCGGCCGCCAGATCGACGATGCCCGTCTCGGCGTGCTCCTCAGCGCCGGCCTGCGCCTCACCGTGCCCGGACCGCCCGGCACCCATCTGCGCCTCGGCTACAACCATGTGGCCATGCGCCATGTGCACCGGTCGGACGCGCTCGTGCTCGGCGTGGGACGCCAGTTCGGCCCGGCCGAGCCGGCGCCCGACGTGGTGCCGGACGGGCATATATGGATCGGCGGCACGTTCGGCACGTCGATCACGAACATGTCCGGTACCCATGGCGCGCACGCGGGCGTGATCGAGGCCAGGCAGTATGCGGACCGCTGGGGCGTCGGCACCAAATTCCTGTTCGAAGGCGACGACGGCGCGCGGGTCGACCGGCGCGGCGCCGCGGCGCAGCTGTGGTACGAGCAGCCCGTAACGCCGCGTTTTTCGATGAGCGCCGGCCTCGGCCCCTATTTCGCCGCGAACCGGCGCGACGGCAATCGCACGGCCACCAATCTCCTGATCAGCTTCCAGGCCGAGCGCGCGCTGTCCGCGCGCACGCGCGCCATCGTCAACTTCAACCGCATCAAGACGTTCCGCAAGACGAACGACCGCGACCTGTTCCAGGTCGGCGTGCTGCGGCGGTTCTAGGTCCTAGTGATAGTCCTGCCAGCGCGGCAGCCCGTCGAACTGCTGCGCGCCCTCGCCCGCGAACCGGATCAGTTCGGGCAAGGGCACCATGGCCAGGTTGTCGCGCCCGTAGTGCCCGCCCAGCGCACTGGGTATTTTCAGACAATACTTGCGTCCGGCGGTCAGCGGGCCCAGCGTGGTCTCCGCGAGGCGCACCTGGTCGTGCATGTACCAGCCGTCGAGGAATTCCTGGTTGTACGACAGGGCGTCGAGGGCGGCGCGGTCCTCGGCCACCGGTTCGCAGCGCAGGTCTTGCGGCGACAGGCGCCAGTACATGCCGTCCTCGTCGCGGACGATCAGATTGCCGAAGGCGTTCTCTCCCAGCACCTCGACCGCGTGGAGGCCGGTCCAGCCCCACGCCTCGTTGATGTCTTCCACAGTAATCATTCGTTGGCTCCGCTTTCAACGCACACGGAGACTTCGACCGGGCCGGGCGGCGGGCGTTGCGAGGATTGCTGGAATGGTTGAGGCGAGTCGAGCAGACGACCCAAAACGAAAAAGCCGCTGATCCGGAACAGGATCAGCGGCTTTGGAATCTGGTTGCGGGGACAGGATTTGAACCTGTGACCTTCGGGTTATGAGCCCGACGAGCTGCCAGACTGCTCCACCCCGCGTCTGATGATTCGTATTATACGCACCTTCCACACTTTAGGCAATCGAAGTTCTCCGGCTCGCCCGGATCGCAGCATAAGCCGCCTCCGCCGAGGCGCGCATCGCGGGCGGATTGCGGCCCAGTCGCTCCCAATACAGTGGTAAAGTAAGGGCAACTTAATTTATCTGCTTCCTATGAAATTCTGCTCCGAGTGCGCCCACCCGGTCACGGTGGCCATCCCCGAAGGCGACAACCGTCCGCGTTACGTGTGCACCCATTGCGGCACGATCCACTACCAGAACCCGAAGATGGTGATCGGCTCGATCCCCGTGTGGGAACAGGACGGCGAACTGAAGGTCCTGCTGTGCAAGCGCGCCATCGAGCCGCGCTACGGCTACTGGACGCTGCCGGCCGGTTTCATGGAAAACGGCGAGACCACGAGCGCGGCCGCCGCGCGCGAGACGGAAGAGGAAGCGGGCGCCAACATCGAGCTGGGCAATCTGTTCACCCTGCTGAACGTCGTGCACGTGCACCAGGTCCATATGTTCTATCTGGCGCGCCTCGTCGACCTGGACTTTGCACCGGGCATCGAAAGCCTGGACGTGCAATTGTTCAGCGAAGCCGAGATCCCGTGGGCCGACCTGGCCTTCCCCACGATCCGCACGACGCTCGAACTGTTCTTCGCCGACCGCGCGCAGATGCGCGAGGCCGGCAGCACCTATGGATTCCACACCCGCGACATCGCGGGTCCGATGCGGGCGCCCGTCCAACCCGACTGACAGGGCGTACGACGATGATTCCCTGGCTCGAGGCCCATACGCCGTTCCCCGACGTGTCCGAAGCGTTGACGACCGACGCGCCGGGCCTGCTCGCGGCCGGGGCGGACCTCTCGCCGCAGCGCCTGCTGGAGGCGTACCGGAACGGCATCTTCCCCTGGTTTTCCGAGGGCCAGCCGATCCTCTGGTGGAGCACCGACCCGCGCATGGTGCTGTACACCGACCGCTTCAAGGTCAGCGACAGCCTGAAGAAAACACTGCGCAAGATCGAGCGCAGCCGCCAGGCCGCCGGGCCGTGGGTCGTGCGCTTCGACGGCGCCTTCGAAGCGGTGATGCGCGCCTGCGCCGCGCCCCGCAAGGACGGGCCGGGCACGTGGATCTCGGAAGACATCATCGCCGGCTACACGGGCCTGCACCGCATGGGGTATGCGCACTCGTCCGAGGTCTGGCTGGACGGCGAACTGGTCGGCGGCGCCTATGGCGTGTGCATCGGCCGCATGTTCTACGGCGAATCGATGTTCGCGCGCGTGTCGGATGCGTCGAAGGTCGCGCTCGCGTACCTCGTCGCCTTCCTGCGCAGCCACGGCGTGAACATGGTCGACTGCCAGCAGGAGACGGGCCACCTGGCCTCGCTGGGCGCGGTGCCGATCCCGCGCCGGGATTTCCTGCAGCACCTGCGCCAGGCGATCCAGGAACCGCCGATCGAACGTTGGGAAGTCGCGCCACCGTTGACGGCCTAACGGTGCGCGGCGCCGTCTTTGGCTACAATGGGTTCAACACACGTCGTTCCGAGAGCTTTGCATGACGCACCTGAATGATCTGCCATTTTCCACGCTGCAGTTCTATACGACGGCACCGTATCCTTGCAGCTACCTCGACGCACGCCAGGCCCGCTCGCAGGTCGCCACGCCGTCGCACCTGATCAATGCGGACGTGTATTCGGAACTCGTGCGCAACGGTTTCCGCCGCAGCGGCATCTTCACCTACCGTCCCTATTGCGACGGCTGCCGGGCCTGCATCCCGGTGCGCGTCGCCGCCGAGCGCTTCACGCCCAACCGCAGCCAGCGGCGCGCATGGAAGCGCCACGAGGACCTGACGGCGATGGTGGCCAACCTGTCGTTCTCCGACGAGCACTATGCGCTGTACCTGCGCTACCAGACCACGCGCCACGTGGGCGGCGGCATGGACCAGGACAGCCGCGACCAGTACGCGCAATTCCTGCTGCAGAGCCGCGTCAACACGCGCCTCGTGGAATTCCGCGAACCGGACGGGCTGCTCCGCATGGTGTCGATCATCGACGTGCTGTCGGACGGCCTGTCGTCCGTCTACACGTTCTTCGACCCGGACGTGGCCGGTGCGTCGTTCGGCACGTACAACGTGATGTGGCAGATCGGCCAGGCGCGCGAACTGGGCCTGCCCTACGTCTACCTCGGTTACTGGATCGAGCAGAGCCCGAAGATGGCGTACAAGATCAATTTCAGGCCGTTGGAAGCCCGTATTGACGGCGCATGGGGTGTTCTGGATCGTTGAAGCCCCCAAGGACATGCGGTATTGCTGCCACACAAGGTAAAATGTCGCGAATTCTCGATAGCCGACCATGTCCGATAAACTCCTGTACGCCCTCGCCCGCCCGCTGCTGTTCTCCCTCGACCCCGAAACGGCCCACAACGTCACGCTCCCCGCCCTGCGCCGCGCCGCCGCGCTGGGGTTGACGGGCATCGTCCGCAAACCGAAGCCCGATCCGCGCACGGTCATGGGCATCACGTTCCCGAACCCGGTCGGCCTGGCTGCCGGCCTGGACAAGGACGGCGCCTACATCGACGGCCTGGCCGCGCTCGGCTTCGGCTCCATCGAAATCGGCACCGTGACGCCGCGCGCCCAGCCCGGCAACCCGCGCCCGCGCATGTTCCGCCTGCCGGCCGCGCGCGGCATCATCAACCGCATGGGCTTCAACAACGGCGGCGTCGACGCCTTCGTCGCCAACGTCCAGGCGTCGCGCTTCTACCAGGAACGCCAGGGCGTACTGGGCCTGAACATCGGCAAGAACGCCGACACGCCCATCGAGCGCGCGGCCGACGATTACGTCGCATGCCTGCAAAAGGTGTATCCGTACGCCAGCTATGTCACCGTCAACATCTCGTCGCCGAACACGAAGAACCTGCGCCAGCTGCAGGGCGCATCCGAACTGGATGCCCTGCTGTCGCAGCTGAAGGAAGAACAGTCGCGCCTGGCCGACAAGTACGGCCACTATGTGCCGCTGGCGCTGAAGATCGCGCCGGACGTCGATGGCGACCAGATCCGCAACATCGGCGGCGCCCTCGTCCGCCACGGCATCGACGGCGTGATCGCCACCAATACCACGCTGGCCCGCCGCGACGTGGAAGGCATGCGCCATGCGGCCGAACAGGGCGGCCTGTCGGGCGCGCCCGTGTTCGAACAGTCGACCATCGTGATCCGTGCGCTGAAGGCGGAAGTGGGCAATGCCGTGCCGATCATCGGCGTGGGCGGCATCCTGAGCGGACGCGATGCGAAGGCCAAGATCGATGCGGGCGCCCAGCTCGTGCAGTTGTACAGCGGCCTGATCTACCGGGGTCCCGCGCTCGTGCGCGAGTGCGCGGACGCGTTGCGTGGGCAGCGCTAAAAAGAGAACGTCGTTCCCGCGAAGGCGGGAACCCAATTTTGCGTGCCGGCTGCGCGAGCAGACTTGGGTCCCTGCCTTCGCAGGGACGACGTTGTTTTATGTTGCGTTCGATTGTGTGTAGCGGCTTTTAATCCGCTACAACCGGATGCAGCGCCTTCTCGATATCCGACTTCGTGAAACCCTGCGCGAAGCGCTCGATGAAGTCGTAGGCGTACGCGCGCAGGTAGGCGCCGCGGCGCACCGCAAGCCGCGTCACGTTCGGCGCGAACAAGTGCGACGACTCGATCGCGCGCAGCCCGCGGTCGCGGCCGTGGTCGAACGCCATCGAAGCGACGATACCTACACCCATCCCCAGCGACACGTACTGCTTGATGACGTCGGAGTCCATCGCCGTCAGCATGATGTCCGGGCTCACGCCGGCGGCGGCGAACGCCGCGTCGATGTGGCTGCGGCCGGTAAAGCCCACGTCGTACGTGATCAGCGGGAATTCGGCCAGGTCGGACAGCTTGATCGGCGACCGCTGCAGCAGCGGATGCCCATCCGGTACGACGACGAGGTGGCTCCAGCGGTAGCACGGGAACGACACGAGGTCGGGGAACGTCGACAGGCCTTCCGTCGCGATACCGATGTCGGCGCGGCCCGACAGCACCCATTCCGCGATGTGATCCGGCGCGCTCTGCTGCAGGGCGATGCGCACGCCCGGGAACGCCGTGCGGAACGCCTGCACCACCTGCGGCAGCGCGTAGCGCGCCTGCGTGTGGGTGACGGCGACCGTGAGCGTGCCGCTGTCCTGCGCGGCGTATTCGCTGCTGGCCTGCTGCAGGTTCTCCGCCTCGACGAGCAGGCGCTCGATGATCTTCAGGATGCCCTTGCCCGGATCCGTCAGGCCGGTCAGGCGCTTGCCGTTGCGCTCGAAGATGACGACGCCCAGTTCGTCCTCCAGCTCGCGGATCTGGCGCGACACGCCCGGCTGCGACGTGAACAGGGCGTTGGCCACGTCCGTCAGATTGAAATTGCGGCGCGCGGCTTCGCGCACCGAACGCAGCTGTTGGAAATTCAAATGCCTTCTCCTTGGTCGACGAATACGTGCATGCGCCTGGGTTTCACCAGCAGCGTCTCGCCGTCGCGCAGTCCCAGTTCGCGGTAGCGCTCGTTGGGGATGACGGCTTCGATGATCTGGGCATTGTCGGCGCGCTCCAGGTCCAGCTGGGCCAGCGGACCGATCGCGTGCGCACGGCGCAGCTTCACGGCGACGCCCTCCCCGCCCGCGACATAGCGCTCGACGTCGAGGTCGTGGGGACGGACGTAGGCGATGCCTTCGCCGTTCTTCACGTCCGCGAACTGCGGCGCGTGGAACGTGGCGTCGCCGCTGGCCAGCACGCCGTCGTTCACGCGGCCATGGAACAGGTTGACGTTGCCCAGGAAGCCGTAGACGAATGGCGACGCCGGATGGTTGTACACGTCGCTGGGCGTACCCAGCTGCTCGATATGGCCCTTGTTCATCAGGACGACCTGGTCCGCCACTTCGAGCGCCTCTTCCTGGTCGTGGGTGACGAAGATCGACGTCACGTGCAGCTCGTCGTGCAGCTGGCGCAGCCAGCGGCGCAGTTCCTTGCGCACTTTCGCATCGAGCGCGCCGAACGGTTCGTCCAGCAGCAGCACGCGGGGTTCCACCGCGAGGGCACGCGCCAGGGCGATGCGCTGGCGCTGGCCGCCGGACAACTGCGGCGGATAGCGGTCGGCGATCCAGTCCAGCTGCACGAGCTCCAGCAGCTTCTTCACTTTCTCGCGGATCACCGCTTCCGACGGACGCTCCTTGCGCGGCTTCACGCGCAGGCCGAAGGCGACGTTCTCGAACACGGTCATGTGCTTGAACAGCGCGTAATGCTGGAACACGAAGCCGACCTGGCGCTCGCGCACGTGACGGTTCGAGGCGTCGTCGCCGTCGAGCAGCACGCGGCCCGCATCGGGGAATTCGAGGCCGGCGATGATGCGCAACAGCGTCGTTTTGCCGCAGCCGGACGGACCCAGCAGCGCCGTCAGCTCGCCGTCGGCAAACTTCAGCGACACGTCGTCCAGGGCCGTGAACTGGCCGAACTGCTTGCGGATGTGTTGGACTTCGATCGTCATGTCTTACTCCGTGGTGTGGACCTGCACGCTGGCTTTCTGTGCCTGGTGCATGCGCCATTCGATAAAGGTTTTCACCGCCAGGGTCACGAGGGCCAGCAGTGCCAGCAGCGACGCGATCGCGAACGCGGCCGTGAAGTTGTATTCGTTGTAGAGGATCTCGACCTGCAACGGCATCGTGTTCGTCTCGCCGCGGATGTGGCCGGAGACGACCGACACGGCGCCGAACTCGCCCATCGCCCGGGCGTTACACAGGATCACGCCGTACAGCAGGCCCCACTTGATGTTCGGGAGCGTGACCTTGAAGAAGGTCTTCCAGCCGGACGCACCCAGCACGAGGGCCGCCTCTTCCTCTTCGCTGCCCTGCGCCTGCATCAGCGGGATCAGTTCGCGGGCGACGAACGGGAACGTGACGAAGACGGTCGCCAGCACGATGCCGGGCACGGCGAACAGGATCTTGATGTCGTGGTCCATCAGCCACGGGCCGAACCAGCCCTGCGAGCCGAACAGCAGCACATAGATCAGGCCCGCGATCACGGGCGAGACCGAGAATGGCAGGTCGATCAGCGACAGCAGGATGCTCTTGCCGGGGAAGTCGAACTTGGCGATCGTCCACGCGGCCGCCACGCCGAACACGAGGTTCAGCGGCACGGCGATGCCGGCGGCGATGAACGTCAGCTTGATGGCGGACAGCGCGTCCGGGTCGAGCACGGACTCCTTGTACACATCCCAGCCCTTCTTCAGGGCTTCGGTGAACACGGCCACGAGCGGGACGAACAGGAACAGCGTGAGGAAGATCAGCGCGACGGCGATCAGCGCATAGCGCACCCAGCTTGGCTCGAGCGTATTGGTGGCCTTGCGCGGCGCATTCGCCACCGCGGCGGTCTTGTCTTTCAGGTGATCGTCGAGAACGGCACTCATATTATTTGCCCGCACGCTTGCGCGCCCAGGCCTGCAGCAGGTTGATGGCCAGCAGGAGGATGAACGACACGAGCAGCATCACGACGGCGATGGCCGTGGCGCCCGTGTAGTCGTATTGCTCCAGCTTGGTGATGATGAACAGCGGCGTGATCTCGGAGACCATCGGCATATTGCCGGCGATGAAGATGACGGAACCGTATTCGCCGGTGGCGCGGGCGAACGCGAGGGCGAAGCCCGTCAGCAGCGCCGGCACGACACTCGGCAGGATCACGCGGGTAAAGGTCTGCCACGGGCTGGCGCCCAGGCTCGCGGCGGCCTCTTCCAGTTCGCGCTCCGCGTCTTCCAGCACCGGCTGTACCGTGCGCACGACGAACGGCAGGCCGATGAAGGTCAGCGCGATGACGACGCCCAGCGGCGTGAACGCGACCTTGATGCCGAGCGGTTCCAGGTGCTTGCCGATCCAGCCGTTGGACGAATACAGCGCCGTCAGGGTGATGCCGGCGACCGCGGTCGGCAGCGCGAACGGCAGGTCGACCAGCGCATCGACGAAGCGCTTGCCGGGGAACTGGTAACGCACGAGCACCCACGCGACGATGCCGCCGAACACGACGTTGATGGCGGCGCCGATCAGCGCGGCGCCGAAGCTCAGGCGGTACGACGCCATCACGCGCGGCGACGTCACGGCGCTCACGAACGCGTCCCAGCTCATCGTGAACGTCTTCAGGAAGATGGCCGACAGCGGGATCAGCACCAGCAGCGCCAGATAGAAAATCGTGAACCCGAGCGAGAGCCCAAAGCCGGGAATCACCCGGTTGGCGCTGTTTCGCGATAGTAAAGTGGTCATCTTACGCCTTATTACAATTTCTTCTAACGGAACGAAATAATCTCACTGGAAAGACATATTACAAACGAAGCATTCCTCATTTGCATAGACGTTTCCCGCATTAGCAAGATCCAAAAAGCAGGAAAGGCGCCTCGCGGCGCCTTTCTCGTCAGTGGAGCAGCTTGACCGCCACTCCCGCCAGCGTCATCGCCAGCAATCCTCTCAGCACTTTCTCGGGCACGGCCCGGGCCGCCCATGAGCCGATCGTGATGCCGGGCAGCGAGCCGATCAGCAGCGCCGACAACAGCGCCCAGTTGATCGAGCCCAGCCACCAGTGGCCGAACGCGGCGATCGCGGTCAGCGGCACGGCATAGGCGATGTCGGTGCCGGCCACCTCGGCCGGCGTCAGGTGCGGGTACAGCATGACGAGCAAGGTGGCGCCGATCGCACCCGCGCCGATCGACGAGATCGTCACGAGCGTGCCCAGCACCGCGCCGGACACGACCGTGGCAGCGAAGAGGCTGCGGCCCTGCAGCTGGCGCGACGGCTTGGCGTTGACCCAGGCGAGCATCTTGCCGCGGAACAGGATCGCGACGACGGTCAGCAGCACGGACACGGCGATCGAATAGCGGATCACCTTGCCGATGGATGCATTGAGCGGACCGAAATATTGCAGGGCGAGCGTGGCGACGAGCGCAGCCGGCAGCGCGCCAAGGCACAGGCGGCCGACGATGTCCCAGTGCACGGTGCCGCGCGAACGGTGGGTGACGGTGCCGGCAGTCTTGGTGATCGAGGCGAAGGCGAGGTCGGTGCCGACGGCGACGGATGGCGTGACGCCGAACAGCAGCGTCAACAGCGGCGTCATCAGCGAACCGCCGCCGACCCCGGTCATGCCGACCAGCAAGCCAACGGCGAATCCCGACAAAATGTATTGAATGGACATGCTTTACCCCCAGAATGGCTCCAAGGGTAATGGTCCTCAGCCGCAAAACAAACAACACGTTCCTTATTTGCTTATGCGGCCTTTGATGTGCCGGCTTACTTGTTCGGCTGCGGGGTCAGACGGAGATACGGCTTCGGCGCGTTGAAACCCTTCGGATATTTCTGCTTGAGCTGCTCCGGATCCTGAATGGTCAGCGGGATGATCACGTCATCGCCATCCTTCCAGTTGCCCGGCGTCGCGACGGTGTAGCCGTCGGTCAGCTGCAGGGCGTCGATCACGCGCAGCACTTCGTCGAAGTTGCGGCCGGTGCTCATCGGGTAGGTGATGGTCAGGCGGACTTTCTTGGCCGGATCGATCACGAACAGCGAGCGCACGGTCGCGGTGGCCGACTGGTTCGGATGGATCATGTCGTACAGTTGCGAGACCGATTTATCGGCATCGGCGATGATCGGGAAGCCGACGACGGTCTGCTGGGTCTCCTCGATATCCTTGATCCATGCCTTGTGCTGCTCGGCCGGGTCGACGGACAGCGCGATCGCCTTGACGTTGCGCTTGTCGAATTCCGGCTTCAGTTTCGCGGTCAGGCCCAGCTCGGTGGTGCACACCGGCGTGAAGTCGGCCGGGTGCGAGAACAGCACCACCCACGAATCGCCCGCCCACTCGTGGAAGCGGATGCGGCCGATGGTGGAATCCTGTTCGAAATCCGGAGCCGTGTCGCCCAGGCGTAAAGTCATCTTGTTCTCCTTAGTGTGAGAGGGTACGTCATAAAAAACGGTTGTACAGGACGACGGCCCAGGTCGCGCCCGCCATCGTGATCGCCAGCGCCACCGCCGCGCTGCCCAGGTCCTTGGCGGCCTTGGACAGCGGATGGCGCTCCAGCGACACGCGGTCGACCACGGCCTCGATGGCCGCATTGATCAGCTCCACGAGCAGCACGAGCCCGAGCACGGCGATCAGCGCCAGCTTCTGGAACGCCGAAACCTTCAGCAGCAGCGCGACGACGGTGAGCGGCACCGCGACCATCACCTCCTGCCGGAACGCGTGCTCGTTCTTCCAGGCGGTCTGGAAGCCCTGCATCGAATAGCGGAACGCGCCCGCAATACGGCCCAGGCCGCCCTTACTCTTGAACTCGCTGCTCGGTTGATCCATGTATGTTCGACAATCTGTACAGAAACGCCATTATGCCCACACAGCTCGGCCCCTACGCAACATCATTACCTAATATTTTCACATTATGGTATAAAGTAGAGAAATATACCGCACTGCACCAACCACATGACGAAACTGGAAACCCCTGAACCGGCCAAGACTTCCATCCAGGTCATCGAGCGCATGGTGGCGCTGCTCGACGTACTGGCCAGTTATCCCGACCCCGTGAGCCTGAAAGAGTTGTCGAAGGTTTCGGGCCTGCACCCGTCGACGGCGCACCGCATCCTGAACGACATGGTCGTGACGCGTTTCGTCGACCGCGTGGAACCGGGCACCTACCGCCTCGGCATGCGGCTGCTCGAACTGGGCAACGTGGTCAAGAGCCGGCTGTCCGTGCGCGAAGCGGCCGTCGACCTGATGCGGGCGCTGCACAACAAGACCAAGCAGACGGTCAACCTGTCGGTGCGCCAGGGCGACGAGATCGTCTACATCGACCGCGCCTTCTCCGAGCGTTCCGGCATGCAGGTCGTGCGCGCGATCGGTGGCCGTGGTCCGCTGCACCTGACGTCGACCGGCAAGCTGTTCCTGTCGATCGACGAGCCGAAGGCGATTCGCGCCTATGCCACGCGCACGGGCCTCGCGGGCCACAACAAGAACTCGATCACGGACCTGACGCGCCTGGAGCGCGAACTGTCGCTCGTGCGCGCCCGCGGCTATGCGCGCGACAACGAGGAACTGGAACTGGGCGTGCGCTGCATGGCCGCCGGCATCCATGACGACAGCGGCAAGCTGGTCGCAGGACTGTCCATTTCGGCGCCGGCGGACCGCCTGCAGGACGACTGGCTGGAAGATCTGGTGAACACGGCGGCGCAGATTTCCGCGACCCTGGGCCACCGTGTCGGTGGGACGAGCTGACCGTTACTGAACAACCGGCACCGCCGTCCCGGCGGACACCGACGCCGGCACCGTCGCCGACACGGTCACGGGCACGCCTGCGGCTGCAGTGGGCGACATATTGGCCGGCAAGGCGGCTGGCTTGAGCGCTTCGAGCCAGCGGCGCATGCGGCCCGCATCCGCGGTACGCGACTGCTTGCCCTTCGAATCGAGGAACACCATGATCACGTTGCGGCCCTGGATCATGGCCTGCATCACGAGGCAGCGCCCCGCTTCGTTGATGAATCCCGTCTTCTGCAGGCCGATGTTCCAGTCGGGCGACGCGACGAGGTAGTTGGTGTTGTGGTACTGCAGCGCCCGGCCGCTCGCCTGGACGACGTAGTTCGGATCCGTCGTGTACTGGCGCAGCAGCGGCTCCTGGTGCGCCACTTTGACAAGCTTGGCCAGGTCGCGCGCGCTCGAAATGTTCTGGCTCGACAGGCCGCTCGAATCCACGTAATGCGTGTCGTTCATGCCGAGTTCGCGCGCCTTCGCATTCATCGCGTCGACGAAGGCATTGATCCCGCCCGGATAATTGCGGCCCAGCGCGGCGGCGGCGCGGTTCTCCGAGCTCATCAGTGCGATATGCAGCAGGTTACCGCGCGTCATGCGCGCACCGACGGGCAGGCGCGAGCTGGTGAATTTGTGACGGTCGACGTCGGCCTCGGTAATCGTCAGCACTTCGTCCAGGTCTTGCCGGGCCTCGACGACGAGCAGGCCCGTCATCAGCTTGGTGATGGAAGCGATCGGCAGCGCGACGGCGGCATTCTTTTCGAACAGCACTTCCGAGCTCTGCTGGTCCAGCACGTACGCGACGTTGGAACGCAGGTCGAGCGGATCATGCGTGCGGCTCAGGCCCGCGATGTCGCCCGCGCTGAGCATGGCGACGGCCGGCGCGGCGCGGCGGACGCGCTGATAGACGACGCGGCGCTTGCCATGGACCATCTCGATGCGGCGCACCATGCGCTGGCGGTTGTCGTCGGCGATGACCTTGGCCAGGTTGGTGCGCTTGGCCTTGACGCGCTTCGTCGCGGCCGCATGCCCCTTGTGCTTGGTCGCGGCTGCTGCGGGTTCGAGCACGAACATCATGGAAATGGCGGCTGCCAACGCGAGCTTAAGCATCTGAAAATCCTTGAACGCGAACTGAAGAGCACTGAATGCAGTGTAGCGGATGACGTGGGGAGCGCAAGTGCGCACCCGACGACTGTACCATCTACGCCCATTTTTTCCTACAACGCAAAATGAGATGCGTTGTAGAAATCTCTTGATTTTTCAATAGCTTGCGAAGGCAAGTATAGCGTGCTAGTCCAGGAAACGGGCAAAGGACGGCACCGGTTCGCGTTCCGTGACCAACGTATTTTCCACCTTGTCCGGATCGGCAAATCCGAGCGCCATGCCGCACACGACCATCTCGTTTTCGGGCAGACCGAGCTCGTCGGAAATGATGCGGTGGAATTGCGTGAACGCGGCCTGCGGGCACGTGTCGAGGCCGCGGCCGCGCGCGGCGACCATGATGTTTTGCAGGAACATGCCGTAGTCGAGCCAGGAGCCCTGCTCCATGATGCGGTCGATGGTGAAGATCATGCCGACGGGGGCGTCGAAGAAGCGGTAGTTGCGGCCGTGCTGGGCCGCCATGCCGGCCTTGTTGTCGCGCGTGAGGCCCAGCAGCGCATATAAATCCCAGCCGACCTTGCGGCGCCGGTCGACGAACGGCGACACCCATTCGCGCGGGTAGTACGCGTATTCCTCGACGTGCTCGCGGCTCTGCGCCGGGTCCGCGTAGGCGGCCAGGATGCGGCCGGACAGGCGTTCCTTGGCGGCGCCCGTCAGCACGTGGACTTTCCACGGCTGCGTGTTCGTGCCGGACGGCGCCCGCGCCGCCACTTCCAGGATGGCTTCGATATCCTCGCGCGCGACCGGAGTCTCCAGGTACGCGCGGATCGAACGCCGCGAGGTGATGGCGGCGTCCACCGCCTGTTGTTGTGCGCTCGTGATCATGCACTCTCCTTTTATTTTTTGACGACGAATGCGACGCCCAGCACCGCGACGACCATGCCGGCCAGGCCGAGCATGCTGAGCTTCTCGCCGAACATCAGCCAGGCCATCAGGGCGGTGGTGGGCGGCGTCAGGTACAGCAGGCTCGTCACGCGGGTCGCGTCGTTGCGGCTGATGAGGCGGAACAGCAGGAAGATGGCGCCGATCGACAGCGCCAGGATCGCCCACAGCAGCGCCCCCAGGAATTGCGGCGTCCACTGGATGTTCTCCATGCGCGGGCCGAAGCCTTCCAGCAGCACCGCAAACGGCAGCAGCGCGAGCGCGGACGTCGCGTACTGGATCACCGTGCCGGTGCGCAGGTCGAATGTCGGACAGAAGCGCTTCTGGTACATCGTGCCCGCCGTGATCGACAGCAGGGCCAGCACGCACAGCGCGATCGCGGCCGGCGCCAGGCCGTTCAGATGGATCTTCGCGGCCACGACGAGGCCGACGCCGCACAACCCGAGGCCCAGCCCCAGCCATTGGCGCGGGCGGACCTTTTCGCCGATCAATGGCGCGGCGATGGCCGTCAGGATCGGCTGCATGCCCACGATCAGCGCGGACAGCCCGGCCGGCATGCCGAGCTTGATCGCGCCCCACACGCCGCCCAGGTAGCCCGCCTGCAGCAGCAGCCCGGCCACCGCCACGTGACGGATGCGCCCGCGTGGCCAGGCGGCACCCGTCAACAGCACGACGGGCAACAGGATCAGGACGGCACCCAGGCAGCGCAGGATGAGGAAGGACATCGGCGGCGCATACGGCAAACCGTATTTCGCGGCGATGAAACCGGTGCTCCATAGAACAACGAAAAACAGCGGCATCGGTCGAATGATCATTCGGCAAGTCTAGCATGGCTGACCTTACCCATTTGCGCTTGCTGCAAAGCACTAAAGTGTTGTAACGGCGCAAACAAAAACGGTGCAAACGTTTGTATCTATTGATCTTACTCAAGAGAGTGCGGTTGAATTGTGCGACGCATCAAAAGTGCTTGACGCATAATCGAAAACCGGGAAAAATGGCTTCATGTTGCGGCGCACAATCAACGCGCTTTATCAAGCAGTGCCAGGTTTTTCCTTGTTTCATCGCTTCACTGGTCCATGCAGGTGTCCCAAGACACCTGAAAAGCAAAAGTTCATAACGATCCATTACTGGAGAACCATATGTTTGCATTCCCTGAGCAGTTTTCGAACGCGACCAAAGCCAACCTCGAATCCCAGTTTGCCCTGTTTTCGGCCCTGACCTCCAAGACTTTCGAAGGCGTGGAAAAGCTGGTGGACCTGAACATCAACACCGTCAAGGCCGCCATCGAAGACTCGTCGGCAACCACGCGCCAGCTGCTGGCTGTCAAGGATGCCCAGGAATTCTTCGCCGTGTCGGCTTCGCAAGCCCAACCGGCTGCTGAAAAAGCCCTGGCCTACAGCCGCCAGGTGGCATCGATCGCCGCCGACACCGGCGCCGAATTCTCGAAAGCCGCCGAAAGCCAGTTCGCCGAAGTCAACCGCAAGGTGATCTCGCTGGTCGACGAAGTGACCAAGAACGCCCCGGCCGGTTCGGAGACCTATGTCTCGGCCCTGAAAACCGCCATCAGCAACGCCAACGCCGGCTACGAGCAGTTCACCAAGACGACCAAGCAGGCCGTCGAGGCGATCGAATCGAACCTGAACGCCGCCGTGTCGCAGTTCACGCAAGCCACCCGCAAGGCTGGCGCTGCCGCCAACTCGGCTGCTGCTGCCTAAGCTGTAAGATCACACCGCTGCTTCCCCTCCCACGGAAGCCGAACGGCCCGGACCGCGCAAGCGGTTCCGGGCCGTTTGTTTTGTTGGCCTTACGCGTGGGCACGGGGTGCCCACCATTTCGTGCGAGACTATTCGCCCAGATACGCCGCCTGCACGCGCGGATCATGCAGCATGTCCTGCGCATTCCCCGTCATGGTGATCGCGCCCGACTCCATCACATAAGCGCGGTGCGCCGCCTGCAGCGCCAGCTTCGCGTTCTGCTCCACGAGCAGGACGGTGATGCCCTGCTTCGACACGTCGCGGATCACCTCGAAGATCTTCTCGACCATGATCGGCGCAAGACCCATCGACGGCTCGTCCAGCAACAGCAGCGTGGGATGGCACATCAGCGCGCGCGCCATCGCCAGCATCTGCTGCTCGCCGCCGGACAACGTGCCGGCCAGCTGGCCGGAGCGCTCCTTCAGGCGCGGGAACACCGTGTACCACTTCTCGATGTCGTCCTCGATGGCAGCCTTGTCGTTGCGCGTGTACGCGCCCATCAGCAGGTTTTCGTGGATGGTCATGCGCGTGAACACGCCGCGGCCTTCCGGCACCATTGCCAGCTTTTGCTCGACCAGTTTGAACGATTTATTGGCGCTCAAAGGCTGGCCGAGATAGGCGATCGTGCCTTCCACCTTGCACGGCGGCAGCGTGCCCGTGATCGCTTTCAAGGTCGTCGTCTTGCCCGCGCCGTTGGCGCCGATCAGCGTGACGAGTTCGCCTCGGTTGACTTCCAGGTCGATCCCTTTGACGGCCTTGATGCCGCCGTACGCCACCTTCAGGCCAGAAATTTTCAGAACATGATCGACCATCAGTGGGCACCTCCGAGATAGGCTTCGATGACGGCCTGGTTCTTCTGGATCTCGGCCGGCAGCCCTTCCGCGATCAGCTTGCCGTACTCCAGCACCGAAATGCGGTCGCACAGCCCCATCATGAGTTTCACGTCGTGTTCGATCAGCAGGATCGTGACGCCCGCGCCCTGGATCTTGACCAGCAGCTCGCGCAGCGCGACCTTTTCCGTCGCATTCATGCCGGCCGCGGGCTCGTCCAGCGCGAGCAGCTTCGGTTCCGTCGCCAGCGCGCGGGCGATCTCCAGGCGGCGCTGGTCGCCGTACGACAGGAAGCGCGCCGTGCGCTGGGAAAACTGCCCGATGCCGACGAAGCCCAGCAACTCTTGCGCGCGGGCGCGGATCGCGGCCTCTTCCCGGCGCGCGGCGCCGTGCCGGAAGATGGCGCCGAACACGCCCTGGTGCGTGCGCACGTGGCGTCCCACCATCACGTTTTCCAGCGCGGACATTTCACCGAACAGGCGGATGTTCTGGAACGTGCGCGCGATGCCGGCCTTGGCGACGGCATGCGGCGCCGACGGCGAATACGGCTTGCCGTCCAGCTGGAACGTGCCCGTGTCCGGTTGATACAGGCCCGTGATCACGTTGAAGAAGGTCGTCTTGCCGGCGCCGTTCGGGCCGATCAGGCCATAGATCTGGCCTTTCATGATCTTGATGCCGACGTCCGTCAGGGCTTGCAGGCCACCGAAGCGTTTGTTGACGCCGGAGATGTTCAGCAGGATGTCGCTCATGCCTCGCTCTCTTCCTCTTTGGCGATGGCCGCATTGGGGCGGTCTTCCTTGACCGGCGACGGCCACAGGCCCGCCGGACGGTTCAGCATGATCAAGACCATGGCCAGGCCGTACAGCAGCTGGCGCAGCACCTCGGCCTCGATGACGACCTTGCCGAACAGCGCCTGCTGCGCCGGTTCGACGATGTGGCGCAGCACTTCCGGCAACGCGGCCAGCAGCACGCCGCCCATCACGACGCCGGGGATATGGCCAATGCCGCCCAGTACGACCATCGCCAGCACGGCGATGGATTCCGTCAGCGAGAACGATTCCGGAGAGACAAAACCCTGGAAGGCCGCGAACATGGCGCCCGCCACGCCGCCGAACGACGCACCCATCGAGAACGCGAGCAATTTGACGTTGCGGGTGTTGATGCCCATCGCCTTCGCGGCGATCTCGTCTTCGCGGATCGCGACCCACGCGCGGCCCAGGCGCGAATGCTGCAACCGGCTCGTCATGAAGATCGTCACCATGCACAGCAGCAGGAACAGGAAATAGTAGGCGTTGACGGACGGGATGCCGTAGCCGCCGATGTACACCGTCGCGCGCGACCCCGCCTCGCCGGCCAGCGACACGCCGAAGATGCGGACCGGATCGATCAGGTTGATGCCTTGCGGACCGTTGGTGAAATTGATCGGATCGTTCAGGTTGTTCATGAAGATCCGGATGATCTCGCCGAAGCCCAGCGTGACGATGGCGAGGTAGTCGCCGCGCAGCTTCAGCGTCGGGGCGCCCAGCAGCGCGCCGAACAGCGCGGCCGTCAGCCCCGCCAGCGGCACGACGAACCAGACGGAGAGATGAATACCGTTGGTGCGCACGTCCTCGCCGAAGGTGCGCACGATGGCGTCCTGCAGTTCGGGGTGGTAGTTCACGATGGATTCCAGCAGCGCGGCGAACTGCGGCGACGCGAACAGGCCCGTCAGGTACGCGCCGACGGCGAAGAACGCGATATAGCCCAGGTCGAGCAGGCCGGCGAAGCCGACGACGATGTTCAGGCCCAGCGCCAGCATGATGTACAGCAGCGCCATGTCGAGGATGCGCACCCACGAGTTGCCGAACTGGGCGGCGACAAATGGGAAGATGAGCATCACGGCCAGCAGCACGGCCATGCTGGCGTACGATTGCCGCGGTTTGTGGACGGTGTCGAAAGTCAGGAGAGACATGGGCGATCTCCTTACGCGCGGTCGGCCACGCGCTCGCCCATGATGCCGGACGGACGCACGGTCAGCACGAGGATCAGCACGATGAACGCGAAGATGTCCTGGTAATGGCTGCCGAGGAAGCCGCCGGTCAGGTCACCGATGTAGCCGGCACCGAGGCTCTCGATGATGCCGAGGACGATCCCGCCGATCATAGCGCCGTAGATATTGCCGATACCGCCCAGCACGGCGGCAGAGAACGCCTTCATGCCCGGCACGGTGCCCATCGCGAACTGGATCGATGCGTAATTCGCGCCCCACATCACGCCGGCGACGGCCGCCAGCGCGGCGCCGATGGCAAACGTGGCGACGATGACGCGGTTGGAGTCCACACCCATCAACCCGGCCACGCGCGGATTCTCGGCGACGGCGCGCATCGCGCGGCCCATGCGGGTCTTCTCGACGAGGAACACGAGGCCGACCATCGCGGCGGCGGCCAGCACGAGCAGCAAGATCTGCGTGTGCGAGATCACGGCGCCACCGACATTGACCGGGTCGGACGACAGCAGTTGCGGGAACGGCAGCGGGCTGCGGCCCCAGATCATCATGGCGAAGGTCTGCAGCAGGATCGACACGCCGATCGCGGTGATCAGCGGGGCCAGGCGCGGCGCGTTGCGCAGGCGGCGGTAGGCGATGCGTTCGATGAGGACGTTCACGAGCATCGTGACGGGGATCGCGCCGACGATGGCGATGGCGAGCTGCACGCCGCCGGGCAGGCCGGGAAAGACGCCGTCCAGCAGTTTCAGGATCGACAGGCCGACCATGGCGCCGATCATCAGCACGTCGCCATGGGCGAAGTTGATGAGGTTGAGCACGCCGTAGACCATCGTGTAGCCGAGTGCGACGAGCGCATACATGCTGCCCAGCACCAGCCCGTTCAGGATCTGTTGGACAAAAGTTTCCATGCTTGTGTGGTTTCCTTTCGAACTAACAAAAACGGCACCCGTGGTACGAGTGCCGCTAGCCAAGCAACATAATTCCGAGCGTCATCATAACAGATGCGTTGCCGGGATTTACACGTCGCGCAGGGTCACCACCGGCATGGTCAGGTTGCGTTTGTCCTTGAAAAACGCGACGTCGAACAGGGCGGCAGCACCGACGACATCCTTGCCGATGCGGCGCAGCAGCGTGGCCGCCGCCTCGATGGTGCCGCCGGTCGCCAGCACGTCGTCGACGATCAGCACGCGCTGGCCCTTGATGCGCTCCGGCTGGATCTCGATCGTGGCGCTGCCGTACTCGCGGCGGTAATCGATGCCGATCGCGGCGCCCGGCAGCTTGCCCGGTTTGCGCGCCATCGCGAAGCCGATGCCGCGCTGGTACGCGAGCGCGCCCGCGAGCATGAAGCCGCGCGCGTCCATCGCGAGGAGGAAGTCGACGTCGAGGTGGGCCGTGCGTTCGGTCAGCGCGTCGATGGCGAGCTGCCAGTGGGTCGGGTTGTCGAAGACGCAGCCCACGTCGATGAAATTGACGCCCGGTTCCGGGTAATCCTGGAAGAATTCCAGCGGGATGGTGTCGAAACCGGAGGGCGAGCGCGGGCGCAGGTCGAATACGTTCATTGGATCAAACCAGGGGTGATTCAGGCCGCGGCCTTGCCGCCGTCCAGGCCCTTGGGCAGCGGGAACGTGACGTGCTCTTCGACGCCCTCGAGCGCGCGCACGCTGGCGGCACCCAAGTCTTTCAGGCGCTCGATGACGGCTTGCACGAGCACTTCCGGGGCCGACGCGCCGGCCGTGACGCCGATGCGCTTCCTGCCGGCGATCCAGGCCGGATCGATGCCGGCGGCGTTGTCGACCATGTAGGCCGGCGTGCCCTTCTTTTCCGCCACTTCGCGCAGGCGGTTCGAATTGGAGCTGTTCGGGCTGCCGACGACGATCACGACTTCCACCTGCGGCGCCATGAATTTCACGGCTTCCTGGCGGTTCGTCGTCGCGTAGCAGATGTCGCCCTTCTTCGGCTCCACGATGTTCGGGAAACGGGCCTTCAGCGCGGCGATGATCTCCGCGGTGTCGTCGACGGACAGGGTCGTCTGCGACACATAGGCCAGCAGGTCGGGATTGCCGACGTTCAGTTTCGCTACATCGTCGACCGTCTCGACGAGGTGCATGCCCTCTTCCGCCTGGCCCATCGTGCCCTCGACTTCCGGGTGGCCGGCGTGGCCGATCATGACGATTTCGGCGCCCTGCTTGCGCATCTTGGCCACTTCCACGTGCACCTTGGTGACCAGCGGGCAGGTGGCGTCATAGACCTTCAGGCCGCGCGACTCGGCTTCCTCGCGCACGGCCTTCGACACGCCGTGCGCGGAAAACACGAGCGTATTGCCGGCCGGGACATCGTCCAGGTCTTCGATGAAGATCGCGCCCTTGTTGCGCAGGTCGTTGACGACGTAGGCGTTGTGGACGATTTCGTGGCGCACGTAGATGGGCGCGCCGAACTGCTGCAGGGCACGCTCGACGATCTCGATCGCACGGTCGACGCCGGCGCAAAAGCCGCGCGGCTGGGCTAACAGGATCTCGTTGTCCATGGTTCGGTGATGGCTGTGGTCAGAGTACGGAAATCAGCTGGACTTCGAACTTCAGCGGCTGGCCGGCCAGCGGGTGGTTGAAGTCGAACACGGCGTCGTTGGCGCGCATCTCGCGCAGCACGCCGGCAAAGCGGCCGCCGCCCGGCGCGCGAAAGTCGACGAGGTCGCCGACCTGGTAATCGGCATCCGGTTCCGAGTTCTCGTCCAGGGTCTTTTTCGTCACGACCTGGATCAGGTCGGGATTGCGCTCCCCGAATCCTTCAGCGGCGGTCAGGTCGAACGTCGTGTGCGTGCCTTCGGCCAGGCCGAGCAGGCGCTGCTCCAGGAACGGGGCGAGCTGGCCCTGGCCCAGCAGCAGGGTGGCCGGGGTGCTGCCGAAGGTCGTGACGATGTCCTTGCCGTCGGCGGTGGCAAGACGGTAATGGAGGGTCAGGTACGACGATTCGGTGACGACGGGAGCGTTAGTGGAGGACATTGTTGCGTGTTCGGTTGACGTGCAAACCGCTATTGTAAGCCACCTGTGCCCGTCCCGCCTCAGCCGGTGCGATTTCTGTCGCCGATCTGTTGCACATGCAAAAACGTTACGATCACGGGCTTGCGCATGCCCAAACCGCCCTGCTCCCGTCGCGCGAATAATGCACGATCTTGCATGGAGGGTCGGATGGGAATCGAAGACTGGCCGGAGCAGACCCGGCCGCGCGAACGGCTCGTGCGCGAGGGCGCGCAGGCGTTGTCGGATCCGGAACTGCTGGCGCTGCTGCTGCGCGTGGGTGTGCGCGGCAAGAGCGCGGTCGAGTTGGGCCGCGACATCCTGCAACACTTCGGCTCGCTGCACGGCCTGTTCGGCGCGACCCTGGGCGATTGTGCCGAGGTGCACGGCCTCGGCATGGCGAAATATGCGCAATTGCAGGCCGTGATGGAACTGGCCCGCCGCGCCATCGCCGAACAATTGCAGGCGGGCGAGGCGTTCGGCTCGCCCGAGCTCGTCAAGCGCTACCTGCGCATGAAGCTGGGCGGCCAGCGTCACGAATCGTTCGTCGTCCTGTTCCTGGACGTCAAGAACCGCCTGATCGCCGACCGTGAACTGTTCCGCGGCACGCTCGCGCAGACGAGCGTCTACCCGCGCGAAGTCGTCATCGAGGCGCTGGACTACAACGCGGCCAGCGTGATCCTCGCGCACAATCACCCGTCCGGCGTGCCGGAGCCGAGCGAGGCCGACCTGCGCCTCACGGGCGCCCTGGTCAAGGCGCTCAGTCTCGTGGACATCCGCGTGCTCGACCATTTCATCGTGGCCGGGCCGCTCATCCATTCCTTCGCGGAGCACGGGCAGATCTGAGCTCATCTGAGCTAAGATGCTCTCATGCCCATCCGTATCCTCGCCCTCTGCGGCAGCCAGCGCACCCGTTCGATGAGCGGCGGCCTGCTGCGCGCCTGCCGCGACCTCGCGCCCGACGGTGTCGCCATCCACCTCTTCGAACACCACCTGGATTTCCCGCTGTTCAGTCCCGAGCGCACCGAGATCCCTGCCGGCGTGCTGGCCCTGCAGGAGGCGATCACGGCGGCCGACGCCCTCCTCATCGCCAGCCCCGAGTACGCGCACGGGGTCACGGGCACCATCAAGAACACGCTGGACTGGGTCGTGAACCACGCGCCGTTCGCGGGGAAGCCGGTCGCCGTGCTGAATCCGTCGTACCAATCGTTTCATGCCGACGAGGCGCTGAAAGAGACGCTGCGCACGATGTCGGCCGACCTCGTCCTCGACGCCTGCCTGCGCATTCCCGTCATCGGCTCCCGCGTCGATCCGGACCGGATTGCGTCGGAACCACGCTTCGCGGCGCCGATCGCAGCCGCCCTGCGGGCGCTCGTTGCGCACGTCGGACGCGCGAATAACAGTGTGTAAACAAGCCCTTACGAAGCAAACATTGCGAAACTTCACGATTGTTAAATTTCGTCGATTTATCGATTAACAATTTTTTTCCGCAAGTTGTTGATTACTCGACGGTTTTCGAGCTATACTCTCGTTTTTCCGATTGTGGAAGTTTATTCAAGGAGTGCGCTATGGCACGTGTTTGCCAAGTTACTGGCAAGGGTCCGATGGTTGGCAACAACGTCTCCCACGCCAACAACAAAACCAAGCGTCGTTTTCTGCCGAACCTGCAGAACCGCCGCATCTTCGTAGAATCCGAAAACCGCTGGGTCTCCCTGCGTATTTCGAACGCCGGCCTGCGCGTCATCGACAAGCTCGGCATCGACGCTGTGCTGGCCGATATGCGCGCCCGCGGCGAGAAAATCTAATTAGGGAGTCATCATGGCAAAAACTGGCCGCGACAAGATCAAACTGGAATCGACCGCAGGTACCGGTCACTTCTACACCACGACCAAGAACAAGCGCACGATGCCGGCGAAGATGGAAATCACCAAATTCGACCCGAAAGCTCGCAAGCACGTGGTCTACAAAGAAACCAAGATCAAGTAATCTGGTTCTTTTCAAAGAAAGCCGCCCGCTTCACCGCGCGCGGCTTTTTTGTTTTTCTGTGCCATTGATTGGGGTCATTTGATCCACTCTCCCGCGTCGTTATAGTCGATCGTCCACCTTCGCTGGAGAATCGCCTTATGTGGCACAACCTGTGGCCTACCCGACTGTCGCTCCTGCCTGCCCTGGCCGCCCTTGCCGGCCTCGCCGCCTGCTCCACGCCCTACCGCCCTCCCGTCGTCGTGCATGGCAGCGCGACCTTTCCCGGCATTGCCAGCAGCGTCGCGGAAGCCGGCACGCGCCCCGTCGACGTGCTCCTCGTCCACGGCATGTGCACCCACGATACGGCCTGGGCCGAGCGCCAGATCGACCGCATCACGGGCATCGTCGAAGCGCACGCGCCGGCACCTGCCAGCACCACGGCGCCGCCGCGCGTGGAAGTCGTCGAGCGCACGCGCAGGCTTGCCGGCGGCACGGTCCGCTTCCACGCCCTCGTGTGGTCGCCGCTGACGGCCGGCCTGAAGCACCAGCTCGACGTCGACATGACGGGCAAGCCGACGGATTGCACCGCGGCCGGCGCATGCAAGCCGAAGCGCGCCTCGCTGAACGGCTACGTCAAGGACAACCTGCTGAACGATTGCCTGTCCGACGCCGTCATCTACCAGGGCGAAAGCCACGTCGCGATCCGCGATGCGATGGTGCGGACGATCGCGCAGGTGCTCGAGCAGGATCCCGACAGCGAGGCACCGCTCGTCGTCGTCGCGGAAAGCCTGGGCAGCAAGATGCTGTTCGACGCCCTGAGCGCCATGCTGGAATCGTGGCAACCGCAGACGCGGGCGCTGGGCCAGCAGGCAGCGCGCCGGCTGGGACTGCTGTTCATGGCCGGCAACCAGTTGCCCATCCTGGGCCTGGCCGAGCAGTCGGCGGCGGCACAGCGGGCGATCGCCACGCAGGACATGCGGTTGGCCGACGCCTTGCAGCGCTTCCTGGAACTGCGCCGGCGCCAGCCCAACCGTCGCGCGGACACCCTGCAGCGCCTGGCCGTCGTCGCCTTCACCGATCCAAACGATTTGCTGTCCTACCGCCTGCTGCCCGCCCGCTACGCGGCGCCGGACGTGGCTGTCGCCGACGTGCTCGTGTCGAACGACAGCACGTGGCTGGGCTTGATCGAAAACCCGGTGACGGCGCACCTGGATTACCTGGCAAATCCGGACGTCGGAACGATGATCGCTTGCGGATATCCGCCGGTAGCGTTCTGCCGCTGATCGTCACGCCGAACTGCCGTGCGCCCGCCCGTGACGGATGCGCGTAGAGTCGAATGACCACCAGCACCGCCCCATGCCATCTCGATGACGCGCATAGAGCGCCCTCACGCCAGGCCCGGAAACGGGATATGAATCGAGAGCATCATGAAAGAATCCAGACCTTCCAATACCTTTCGCGGATTGCCGCTCACGTCCGAGCAGGACAGCGAAATCCGGCACTATATCCACATCAAGGAACGCAGCGGCACCCCGTGGGACACGCCTGAACTCGCCGCCATGCTAGCGGACATGCTGGATCCGCCCGAGCTGGCCGCCGAGGAGCGCCAGTCGATCGATGACAGCATGGGGGCCGAACATGCCACCGCGCGGGAAGACGCCGACGCCGAGCTCCTGTCGCCCGAGTCTGGACAGCACGCCACCTAGTGCGGGCGCGGCCTATCGCCCGGACTCGTCCGGCGGCGAAGGCGTGATGGCTTCCGAAATCGATTGCTCCGGGCTGAGCCGGCGGCGCAAGTCAGGGCGGGTCAGTACCCGGTGGATAACCTGGAGTGGAACATGTTTGTGTTCCATGTAGCGTTGGGCGAGGTCCGCGTTACGGACGTAAAGGATATTCAGGCCGCGCGCGACGGCGTTTGCGGTCGCTTCGTCAGAACGGCGTTGACGTTCTATCATGACAGGTTCTCCGGACTTGGCAGGACACGCCCGATTGACGCCGATACCCTCCCTTTCGGCGATCATACGCGCGCGCTGTTCGATGCACCAGCCATTTCAGGCACGGCCGCCGATCGGGCCCCGGAAAACAAAACACCCCTGCATGAGGGGTGTTCGTCATGGGGCGGCCATGCCGGCCATGTCATGCCTGCTTACGCATAGCTGCGCAGGCGCATCGAAAACTCTTGCAGCGCCTTGATGCCCGACGCTTCGGCGCGGGTGCACCAGTCCTGCAGCTGGTGCAGCAGCTGGTCGCGGGTCGAGTGCGAGCGTTCCCAGATCGCGCCCAGTTCCACGCGCATCTGGTGCATCGTTTCCAGGGCTTTGCTGTGCTGGAACAGTTCGACCAGCTGGGCCTGTTGCGGTGCCTGCAGCTTGGCCGGTTCGCGCTGCATCAGCTTGCGCGAGCTCTTCAGGAAGCGGGATTCCAGCTCGGCCTTTTGCTTCAGGTGTTCCACTTCTTCGCGGAATGCGTACTTGACGGACTTGGCATATTTCGCCATCACGTCGTAGCGGTTGGCGATGACGGCCTGCAGGGTGTCGAAGTCGGCTTCCAGCTTGTTCTTTTGCAGTTTCGGCTTCGGAATCGTCTTCTTGACCTTGGCGAGGCCCACCATTTCCATCAGGCGGATGTACGCCCAGCCAATGTCGAACTCGTACCACTTGCTCGACAGCTTGGCCGACGTGGCGAACGTGTGGTGGTTGTTGTGCAGCTCTTCACCACCGATGAGGATGCCCCACGGCATGATGTTCCGGGCCGCATCATTGCAGTCGTAGTTGCGGTAGCCCCAGTAGTGGCCGATGCCGTTGATGATGCCGGCCGCCGTGATCGGGATCCACAGCATCTGCACGGCCCAGATCGTGATGCCGGCGACGCCGAACAGCGCGACGCTCAGCGGCAGCAGCATCGACACGCCCAGCCAGCTGTACTTCGTGTACAGGTTGTTCTCCATCCAGTCGTTCGGGCAGCCGTGGCCGTACTTGTCCAGCGTTTCCTGGTTCTTCGTTTCGGCGCGATACAGCTCCGCGCCACGCAGCAACACTTCCTTGATGCCGCGCGTCACCGGGCTATGCGGGTCGTCCACCGTTTCGCACTTGGCATGGTGCTTGCGGTGCACCGCAGCCCATTCCTTGGTTACCTGGCCCGTGGTCAGCCACAGCCAGAAGCGGAAGAAGTGACTCACGATCGGGTGCAGGTCCAGCGCGCGGTGCGCCTGGTGGCGGTGCAGGTAAATCGTCACGCCGGCGATCGTGATGTGCGTGACGACCAGCGTGTACACGACCATCTGCCAGACCGACAGGTCGAACAGACCGCCATCCAGGAAGGACAGCACGGCGTGCAGGATGTTGCTGAGAAAATTCATCGATACTCCACTAAGGATGAGAGGATGCTGTTCTTTCTATGAAACAGTCACTATGACAAGAGTGTCACGCTTTCGTGCATGACGCAAAGATGCATTTTACGCGTAACCGGTGCCGCACGGCACGCCGTGACGCAATCGACGCGCACCCGGCTAAGAATTCTGCGCCGGCTGCGTGATCCGCGCCACAACCGATGCTATATGGGAGTCGAGGAGGCGGGTATCAACAGATGGAAAGCCCAGTTTGACGGTACCGGACTGCACCAGGGCATACACCTTTTTATTGATTTCCGAAACGACACCGCCCTGCCCGTTCTCCGGATCGGCGATCCAGAAACCCAGGTCGAGCTCGTAGCCGTCCGGACCGAAGCGCGACAGCGAAATGCCGGGCGCCGGATCTTCCAGCACGCGCGGCGTGCCGACGGCCTGCGCCACCAGCAACGGCATCACCTGCTCCAGGTCGGAACCGTAGGCGACCGTGATCTTCGTCGACGCGCGCACCCTGCGCGTCGTCAGCGACTGGTTCTGCACGGGGCCGGAAATGAGTAACTCGTTCGGCAACACGGTCTCGACGCCGTCCAGGCCCTGCAACACGGTGTAGCGCGTGTTGATCTGGGTGACCTTTCCCGTGAACGTGCTGACCGTGATCATGTCGCCGATGGACAGGCTCCGTTCGAGCAGGATGATGAAACCGGACACGTAGTTGCTGGCGATTCTCTGCATGCCGAGACCGAGGCCGACGCCCAGGGCGCCGCCGAACACGGACAGCACGGTCAAATCGATGCCGACCAGGTTCAGGCTCAGCAGCACGGCGCCGACGATCATCAGCGCGCGGCTCAGGCGCGCCAGCGCCACCCGCAGCGAGCTGTGCAGCGCGTGCACGCCCATCAGCCGCTCTTCCAGCGCGGCGCCGGCCCACAGGGCCAGCATCAGCATCACGACGACGGACGCGACGGCCTGCGCGATGTCGGCCAGGGTGACGCTGCTGGATTTTTTCGGACCGAACTGGATCTTGTAGCTGTCGAGGAAATCGAAGATATCCGGCCACAGGCCCGTGATGTACAACGCCACCGCAAGCCACGCGACGAGCGCGAAGATCTTTTCGAACGTGACGAGCGTCTGCCCCAGCTGTCCGCGGCGCGCGAACACGCGGCGCAGCAGGTAGAACACGAGGCGGATGGCGGCCAGCGACCAGAACACGGGGATCGCCACCTTGACGATGTTCGTGTGGAAGTGGGTTTTGGTTAGCACCACCTGCGCCAGGTACAGCAACCCGACGACGAGCAGCGGCGCCACGACGCGCGTAAAACTTTCCACGCCCGTGTGCAGCAGGCTGCCGTCCTCGCCGCGGCGGCGGCGCCACCACACGCGGACCAGTTGCGCGCTGAGCCAGCCGAACAGGATCGAAGCGACGATGGACCCGACCTGCCACGGCATGCCGGGGCGGCTCAGGTCATCCAACAGGTCGTCGATCAGGTTGGTCAGCGGCATCGGCCCCAATTACTCCGAAGCAGCGTCTTCGTCGGACTCGTCGGCAACGGCCTTGGCGGGCGCGGCCTTGCGCTCCAGCACGGCGGCAAAGAAGCCGTCCGTACCGTGCTTGTGCGGCAGCATCTTGAGGTAATCGCCCATCTCCAGCGGGATGCGCTGCTCGGCCAGGACCTTGTGCATCGGCACCAGCTCGAAATCCGGATGCGTGGCGAGGAAGCCCTGCACGATGCCCGTGTTTTCTTCGTCCAGCAGGCTGCAGGTCGCGTAGACGAGGCGGCCGCCGAATTTCACGAGGCGCGCGGCGCCGTCCAGGATCGATGCCTGTTTTTCCGTCAATTCGACGATATCTTGCGGCTGCTGGCGCCATTTCACGTCCGGATTGCGGCGCAGGGTGCCCATGCCGGAGCATGGCGCGTCGACGAGCACGCGGTCGATCTTGCCGGCCAAACGCTTCACTTTGGCGTCACGTTCGTGCGCGATGACGACTGGATGCACGTTCGACAGCCCGCTGCGCGCCAGCCTCGGCTTCAGCTTGGTCAGGCGCTTTTCCGACACGTCGAAGGCGTACAGGCGGCCCGTGCTGCGCATGATGGCGCCGATGGCCAGTGTCTTGCCGCCGGCACCGGCGCAGAAGTCGACGACCATCTCGCCGCGGCGCGCGCCCAGCAGCTGGGCGAGCACCTGGCTGCCCTCGTCCTGCACTTCGATCGCGCCTTCCTTGAACAGCGGCAGGTTCTGCAGCGTCGGCTTCTTCCAGATGCGCAGGCCCAGCGCCGAGTACGGCGTCGGTTCGGCCGCGATCGGTGCCGTCGCCAGTTCGGCGATGACCTTGTCGCGGTCGGTCTTCAGCGAGTTCACGCGCAGGTCCAGCGGCGCCGGCGTGTTCAGCACGGCGGCCAGCGCCAGCGTCTCTTCCTCGCCGTACTGGGCGACGAATTTGTCGTACAGCCAGTCGGGCAGGTTCGCCAGTTTCTTCGGCGGCAGCAGCGAACGGTCGATCTCCTTGATGCGCGTCAGCAGGGCCGTTTCGTCTTCCGACAGGCCGCCCAGCGAGTCGGCGCCGATGGCTTCGGCCATGCCGAGCACCGTGAGGCGGCGCATCGACGCGCCGGTACCGGCGAAATCGGTGAAGAACGATTTATGACGCAGGACGGCATAGACGCATTCGGCGATGGCGCCGCGTTCGCGTCCGCCGAGACGGGGGTGGTCCTTGAAGTAGCGCGACAGGGTGACGTCGGCAGGGGAAGTAAAGCGCAGGATCTCGCGCAATACCTCTTCAGCATTGCCGAGTATCGCGGGTGGCAATCTCATGGGTGTTCCTTGGTGGATTCAGGGAGTCACGGCGATCCGGACCTCGCCGTTTTCGATGCAGAGCCTGTCTTCGATGAACAGGCGCACCGCTTTCGGATATATGACGTGTTCCTCCGCCAGCAGGCGTTCGGCCAGGCTGTCTTCCGTATCGCCCGGCAGCACGGGGATGCGCGCCTGGATCACGGCCGGACCGTGGTCCAGCTCGGCGGTGACGAAATGCACGGTCGCGCCGTGTTCCGCCACGCCCGCGTCCAGCGCCTGCCGGTGCGTGTGCAGTCCGGGGAACAGCGGCAGCAGCGACGGGTGGATGTTCAGCATGCGGCCCGCGTAGTGTTCGACGAACGGCGCCGTCAGGATGCGCATGAAGCCGGCCAGCACGACGAGGTCCGGATTGAACCGGTCGATCGTTTCCTGCAGGGCGGCGTCGAACGCTTCGCGGGTCGGGAATTCCTTGTTGGGGACGACGGCGGTCGGAATGCCGTGGGACGCCGCGAATGCCAGGCCCTTGGCGTCCGGCTTATTGCTGATCACGGCGGCGATACGGGCCGGCCAGGCTTCGGCCTGCTGCGCGCGCACGATGGCTTCCATGTTGCTGCCGCGGCCAGAAATAAGGATCACGATATTTTTCATAAGCGCGCATTGTAACCCGAGCCGATGGGCGGACCCAAGGAAGGAAATGACGGCAACGCCGCGCTTACTTGAACGCGTGGGGCCCCACCCACCCCACGGGTTGGGGCGATTGCGGCTCTTCGAAGGAATAAAATACGCGGAACGGGACTTTTTTCTCGGCCCAGAATTCGGCCGCGTCGCGGAAGACGTCGAGCAGGGTTTCGCGCGCTTCCTTGTCGAATTTTTGCGTATTCGGCAATTGATCGAGCACGGCGATGAAGCCGGGCTGCGGTCCGGCCTCGGCGATGACTTCGGTGAGACAGTTGCGCAGCGCGTCGAAATTCTTGCTGCAGGGTTTGGGGAAGAAGAATTGCTCGCCGATGCGGGCACAGACCTGCTGCTTCGTCAGCGCATTCGTGCACAGGGCATAGAGAAAATGATGACCAAGGCGCATCGCCTCCTTCTGCAGCTCCGGTGCACGGTAAGCGCGGATGGACTGCACAAGATTCGGCGGTACTCTCATCAACAAACTCATTTTTTCCTCAAGTCACCCAGTCTGGTTCTGCTGCTCCAGCGCGCGGTGGTTTGCGGAAGCGGCGGGGTTGTTCGCTTTCTCCTGGTCTGATTTCCACGCGCCAATAAAACCCTAAGTCTCCTAAGGGTAACGTTTTGTGGTAAGCGAATCAACCCGAATATGGACGAGTCGCTCATATTTGTAAAAAAAGACGAGTTTTTTCATCCATTGTTGGCGCTTTTTCCACGCTTTTCTCCTCTGAACCGGGCGTTTTGGCGCGTATACCTGCTGTTACATTTTGTTGCCACACGGATCGGAAATGCGGGCCAACCAGCGCTAAGATTCAGTGGTGGGCGAAACGCCTTTCGATACCAACAGATCAGAAGCACCACCAAACGAGGTATGAGCATGAACGTCAAAGCCAAACTGATTCTCTCCGCCCTGGGCGTGTGCGCCCTGCCGCTGGCCCAGGCACAGGCCGGCGATTTCGAGGACTTCGGCCGCGTGACGCGCGTCCAGCCGCGCATCGAGCAGGTGCGTACGCCGCGCCAGGAATGCCGTACCGATTACGTGCAGGCCCAGGTGCCGCAACAGCGCAGCCAGGCGGGCACCGTCATCGGCGGCATCGCCGGCGCCCTGCTGGGCAGCCAGGTGGGTGGCGGCAACGGTCGCGTCGCGGCTGCCGCGGCCGGTGCGATCGCGGGCGGCATGGTCGGCGACAACGTCGACAACAACGGCCGCAACTACGGCCCGCAAGTGCAGGAACAGGCCGTGCAGCGCTGCCGCACCGTCGACTCCATCCAGGAGCGCACGAACGGCTACGACGTAACCTACGATTACCGCGGCCACACCTACACGACGGTCATGAACCGCGACCCGGGCAACCGTGTGCGCCTGCGCGTGTCGGTCGAACCGGATCAATACCAGTAACACATCTTCCGGCGCGGGGGACCGCCCCCTTCCCCGAGCCGTCGGCTTCCTCCGCAGCGTCTGCTGCCATCCGCAGCGCTTCTTGCGCTGCGGATTCCTTCCCGCCGATAATAGGATGCTTCTTTCGCTCATCCTATGCTCATCAAACGCAAATCCATCGAACAGGCCGAATCGTCGCGCCGTCCCGCCCGCAAGCCCAAGTTTGCGCCCGTCACCCTGTCCGAACAGGACGGTGTGCGCTACCTCCATTTCGGTACCGAATGGGTGCAAGGTGCCATGCGCATCCGCAAGCCGGACTGGCCTGAACTCGAGTACGCTCAGCAGATGATGGCCTGGATGCTGTTCATCGACGAGCCGCACGCCATCGTCCAGCTTGGCCTGGGCGCAGCGGCTTTGACCAAGTTCTCATATCGCCAGTTCCCGCAGGCGCAGGTAACCGCGGTGGAACTGAATCCCTCCGTGATCGCGATCTGTAATTCGATGTTCAAACTGCCGCCGGAAGACGAACGCCTGCGCGTACGCGAGATGGACGCGATGGACTTCGTGCTCGACGAGGCCAACCACGACACGATCGATGCCCTGCAGTGCGACCTGTACGACGCCACCGCGCGCGGCCCCGTGCTCGACACGCCCGAGTTCTACCGGGCCTGCGACGCCTGCCTGACGGACCGCGGCGTCATGACCGTCAACCTGTTCGGCGACCACCCCAGCTTCGCGAAGAACATCAAGGCCATGCGCTTCGCGTTCGCCCACGTGATCTGCCTGCCGGAGGTCCACGACGGCAACGTCGTCGCGCTGTGCTTCAAGAAGAAGCCGGATCTCGACAAGGACCGCCTCGCCGCACGCGCCGCGCAGATCGTGGCCGCGACGAAGCTGCCGGCCAAGTCCTGGGTCAAGGGCATCGCGGCGGCCGGCGCGAACTGACATGCAAAAACCAAAGGCCCTCGACCTGCAAGCCATCTTTTCGTGGCTGCTGGCCGACGGCATCGTCGAGAAATCGACCGTCAAGCCGCACTTCGCCCAGGCGCAAAGCCTCCTCAAGAATGCGGTCGGGTCGATGCACCCGCTGACGGCGGTCGCGCAGTGCAAGATCGTGTCGGCAAAGGCTCCCCATAAACTGCTCACGCTGGACGTGCTCAGCGAATGGTGCGCCGGCAAGGTCGGCCTGCCCTTCTTCCGCATCGATCCGCTCAAGATCGATTTCACCAAGGTCGCGGACGTGATGTCGGCCAGCTATGCGGCGCGTTTTAATATCCTGCCGGTGGAACTGGGACCGGGCACGCTGGTCGTGGCGACGGCCGATCCGTTCCGCACCGAATGGCAGGACGAGATCGCGCGCCTCTCGCGCCGCCGCATCGAGCTCGTGATCGCGAATCCGCTCGACATCGCGCAATACATCTCGCAATTCTTCAGCCTCGCGAAATCCATCCGTGACGCGAACAAGTCCAGCGGCCAGGACCTCGCGCTGCGCAACAACTTCGAGCAACTGGTCGAACTGGGCAAGACGAATAAACAGGTCGACGCGAACGACCAGCACATCGTCAACATCGTCGACTGGCTGTGGAGTTACGCGTTCGAGCAGCGCGCGTCCGACATCCACCTGGAGCCGAAGCGCGACGCCGGCGCGATCCGCTTCCGCATCGACGGCGTGCTGCACCAGGTGTACCAGGTGCCGGCCGTCGTGATGATCGCCATGACGGCCCGCATCAAGCTGCTGGGCCGCATGGACGTCATCGAGAAACGCCGCCCGCAGGACGGCCGCATCAAGACGCGCACGAACGACGGCCAGGAAGTCGAGCTGCGCCTGTCCACGATGCCGACGGCGTTCGGCGAAAAACTCGTGATGCGCATCTTCGACCCGGAAGTCGTCGTCAAGACGCTGCCGGAACTGGGCTTCCCGCCGGACGACGCGGCACGCTGGGATGCGCTGACGAAGCGCGCGCACGGCATCATCCTCGTCACGGGCCCGACCGGCTCCGGCAAGACGACGACGTTGTACACCACGCTGAAGGCGCTCGCCACGAGCGAAGTCAACGTGTGCACGGTCGAAGATCCGATCGAGATGGTCGAGGCGTCGTTCAACCAGATGCAGGTACAGCCGGGCATCGACCTGTCGTTCGCCGACGGCGTGCGCGCGCTGATGCGGCAGGACCCGGACATCATCATGGTCGGCGAGATCCGCGACCTGGAGACGGCCGAGATGGCGATCCAGGCCGCGCTGACGGGCCATCTCGTGCTGTCGACCTTGCACACGAACGACGCCCCGTCCGCCGTCATGCGCCTGCTGGAACTGGGCGTGCCCTACTACCTGCTGGAAGCAACGCTGATCGGCATCATGGCCCAGCGCCTGGTGCGCACGCTGTGCCCGCACTGCAAGGCCGCGGACGGCGAACTGTCGGACGACGTCTGGCAGGCCCTGGGCGGCACCTGGAACCTGCCGAAGCCGACGACCGTCTACCGGCCGATCGGCTGTCCGGAATGCCGCCACACGGGATTCCGCGGCCGCACGGGCCTGTACGAACTCGTCACGGTGACGGAAACCTTCTCGCAACTGCTGCAGGAAAAAACGGACCTGGCCGCGCTGCGCCAGCAAAGCGTGGCCGACGGCATGAAGCCGCTGCGCATCGCCGGTGCCTACAAGGTGGCCGAGGGCGTGACGACGGCTGAGGAAGTGCTGAAGTCCACCGTGGCGCACTGATTTACGTTAGCTCTGGCGTAAATCAAAACGGCCCGCTATAATGCGTGCCTTCTTCGGGTCGTTAGCTCAGTTGGTAGAGCAGCGGACTTTTAATCCGTTGGTCGCTGGTTCGAGCCCAGCACGGCCTACCACGAATTTGCAGTATCAAATCAAGGCGTTACGAGTGATCGTGACGCCTTTTTTTGTATCTGCGGCAGTCCGCTCTTCTACATACTGTGCCGTACTTGTGACGCGCAGCAGTCCGTCTACTACCGCCGCGTGCCGCGCCATGTGTGCCGGCGCCAAGTGCGCGTACCGCCGCACCATTGCGGCTGACTTCCAGCCGCCCATCTCCTGCACGTCGTACAACGGCGTGCCGTTTTGGATCCGCCAACTGGCCCAGGTGTGCCGTAGGTCATGCCAGCGGAAGTCCGTTATGCTGGCCCGCTTCAGCGCATTGCGCGAGGCCTTCGTGTTCACGTACCTGATCGGCTGCCCCTGCTGGCAACCAAAGGAAAAATGTAGAACCCGCTCGTCAGCTCGCCTTGAGATCAATCAAGCTGAGCAAAATCAGCATGCGTGGCGAAAGTTCGCTGCAATGTCGCTGCCCATCGGGACAACAGCTCAGTTCCTAATTACTTAAAATCAAGGTCTCCCGAAAAGCGGTTGGTTACCTTAGCCGATGGAAAATCTGATACCTGATAACCCATCGGAGGTAACACATGGGCGAAAGCCAAGCGATCGCGGCGGGAGCTGCGCTCTCGGCGTTCAGTCACGATGCGCAGCACGACCGCCTGATGCGTCTGGAATTCCCCTACAACGACGGTCCGGATCGCATTCTCCTGCCGAACCGGCTCAAGGCGCACGAGGAAGTCTCGCGGTGCTTCCGCTTCGAGGTCGAACTCCTGTCGGACGACGCGCAGATTCCGCTGAAGGCGATGATGGCCAGGATGGTCACGATCTCGCTCGTGCGCAAAGACGGCTCGCTGCGCTACTTCAACGGCTATGTCACTGAATTCCGTTTCCTTCGCACCGACGGCGGCTTCGCGTTCTACCACATGGTCCTCGAGCCATGGCTGGCATTCGCCAAGCTGCGCAAGGACAACCGGTCGTTCCACGGCAAGAGCGCCATCGAATTGACCGAGCTGACCTTTGCCCACTACCGCCAGGCCGACTGGAATCCGGTCATCGTCGCTGAGTACCCGCGCATGACCTGCGCGAACCAGTATGACGAAACCGACTACAACCACCTGCACCGCCGCTGGGAGGAACTCGGGCTGCACTACTGGTACGAGCACCGGGCGGATGGGCACACGCTCTGGCTCAGCGACAGGAGCACGCTCGCGCAACCCATCGATCCGACCGGGATCGACGATTCTGGCGAAATTCCGTTCCGCGACAAAGCGGGCTCGCTCGAAGAGGACGGCATCCGCGAATGGAGTCCCGTGCGTCGCCTCGGATCAGGCCAGACGACCCTGGCCAGCTTCGATTACAAGAGCCCGGTCGCGCAGCGCTCGACCGCCGAGTCCCTGAATAACCAGGGTGACGTCTTCCCCTACGAAATCTACGAAGACACCGGATCGTACGGTTTCCGCACCCATGACGAGGGCGAACAGCTCGCGCAGCAGCGCATGGGCGAGCGCGACGCGAACACGCAGAGCTTCGAAGCCCGCGGCAACGATCGTACCGCCCAGCCGGGCCGGTGCTTCAAGCTTGCCGACCACTTCAGCGCCGAGCTGCGCGTTCCCAAGCGCGGCGAGCCGGCCCAGCCCAGCATCCGTGATCGCGACTACCTGATCCTCTCCGTCGACCACGAAGCCAGCAACAATTACCAGGCCGGGCCGGGCGCGCCATCGAACTACGAGAACTCGTTTCACTGCGTGCGCAAGGATATCCAGTGGCGCCCGGGCCGTCACTACAACAGCCAGCCGTGCACCTATCACGGCATCCAGACCGCCATCGTGGTCGGGCCGGCCGGCGCCGAGATCCATACCGATGGCTATGGGCGGGTCAAGGTCCAGTTCCACTGGGACCGGCTCGGCAAATACGACGAGAACAGCTCGCCCTGGCTGCGCGTAATGTCGCCGGGCGCCGGTGTCGAGTTCGGGCTTATTCGCCTGCCGCGGGTCGGCGAGGAAGTGGGCGTGGTCTTCGTGAACGGGAATATCGACCATCCGCTGATCCTTGGTGTGCTGTACAACTACACGCACATGCCGCCGTGGCAGCTGCCGGAGCAACAGCCCCTGAGTGGTCTGCGCAGCCGCGAACTGCGGGCGGGCGAAGCGAGTGGGCGTGGCAACCATCTGGTGCTGGACGACACCCCAGGCAAGATCCAGGCGCAGTTGAAGAGCGATCATCAGTGCAGCCAGCTGTCGCTTGGACATATTACGCGCATCGAAGACACTAGCGGGCGCAAAGATGCACGTGGCGAAGGCTGGGAAATCGCGACCAATGCCTGGGGCGTGGCGCGTGCTAGCCAAGGCATGCTTATAACGACGGAAACACGGCCGAACGCCGCATCCCATATCAAGGATATGGGCGAAACGATTAAGCGGCTATCGACCGCCGCGGACTTACAGGAACAACTGGTCGGGTTAGCACAGCACTACGGCGCGCAGGAGAAGCAAGAACTTCAGCAAGAGGATACGGTTAAGGACCTTAAATCCCAGAGCCAAGGCATCCAGGGATGCGGCACAGGAAAGTTCAAAGAGTTGGCCGAACCACATCTGGTCGTCGCCAGTCCGGCAGGTATCGAGCTGAGCTCTGCACAGTCCACTCACATCGCCAGCAGCCGTCATACGGCCATTACCAGTGGCAAAAGTTTATCGATTGCTAGCACTGAAGGAGTGTTCGCAAGCATCGGCAAGACCTTCCGGCTGTTCGTGCACAAGGCTGGGATGAAGCTGATCGCCGCCGGCGGCAAGGTGTCCGTACAGGCGCAAGAGGACGACGTGGAGATCATCGCCAACAAGGTGCTTGCGCTCTTGAGCGAGTCGGACTGGGTGACGATCAGGGGCAAGAAAGGGGTGAGGCTGCAGGGCGCTAATCACATGCTCGAAATTAGCGATCAAACGCAGTTCTTCACTTCATCGCCTGTTCTTTTCCACGGCAATCTTGAGACCTTGCCTTCGAAAAGTGTCGCTGTTGAGCCTAACAAGAAAAGACAAGCTTTCTCGCTCGCTCCCAACGCCAATGCAGTTGTAGAAACCGATCGACACCTCGAAAGTTCGTTTGCATTTAATCAGATCAAGCAGGTAGCAAAAAACTTTACACACGCCGAATTCGTTATGTTTTTGGCGCCTATATTTGGCTACGACATCCCTGCAGAAACCTATATCAAGCTATACGAAGGACTGAAAAATGGTTCACTCAAACAACCGACCATTAAGGTAATGATGAGTTGCCATTATCCGGCTTCATTCGACAACGAAACACGTGAAATTCTGGTACATCGGGCGGCTGCTGATCGCGCTGCAGCGGGTAACGACGACTCATGGGAACTGCTGACCGCGCTACTACATGAATTTGGCCACTATATTGATTTAGTACTACGTAGCGATTTGGCTGAGAAAAATCCGGACGGCACTTCCGCAATTGCGCCAGATGCAGAAGGCGATGAGGGTGCGAAATTCGCCTATAACATTGCCTTTTTTGATTTTTGCAATAGCAGCTCCACACCATATGCAAGTTATCGCTCCCCCACTTTTAACGGCGAACTTAAAGTCGATTACCACGCGGTACAGCAAGCCATACAAAAATCCCAAAACGAAGATGCACAGCGTAACGAAGGCAAGAATGGCAATATCGAATTTTTTGGCGCAGGCATGGGTGAACATAATCAAGAACGACCAACTTCGTCGTTTGGCCATCAGTCGATCGAGCATGCCATATTTGAAGCCTCTATACATTTTCAAGGAAAAAATATAATCAAGCAGATTTACTTCGGAAACTGGTTGCGCGATTACTCACAATTACTCGATCCTTCTATCGTCCGAATGCCTGAAGCACCACGAAATTTTCCCGCAGCGTTTTCTCGCCAAGAGCTAACAGAGCTAGTAGACATTTTTGCCGAAGCCGAATTTGTCAAAAGTCCAGAGCAAAAAAATATTTTCAAAGTAACTCCTTCCATGTTAGGAGTGTACCGTCCTGTAGAACATATCGACAATCCAACCAACAACTCCACTAACGCGTCTGATCCGCATGCAATCGACAAAGATTTCCAGCCGATAGCTTCCATAGAATATACTTCGATAGATCCGCAAAAATCAATGAAGAGGTATATCGATTCTTCCGCCGCATACATGTCTAGCGAGATAAACAAGGCGCTAACCGCTGGCCCAGGGCCGGAGGGATACAGACACTTTGGCGCAGCACTTCATGTACTTGAAGATTACTTCGCGCACAGTAATTTTGTCGAACTTAGCTTAAGGAAAGTGGGACACGTTCATGTTCTCCCATGGACATCATCCGCACCTGGGAAGCATAGTCTTCCCGTCGTTACTGGGATGTTTGATTCTGATGACGTTATTGCCAGCACAGCAGGAACTATCGCAGATATATTATTCAAGATTGAATGGAAGTTCAAACCAACCGAACCTGGTGAGCGCACGAAAGCAGATCGAATCATACTTATCTTACTGCGTGCGCATAGTGATCCACGCGTACTGAAGGCTTATGAATATTTTCTAGGAGGAAGAGATTGGCTTGCAGAAAAACCGGCATTTAAATACATCGAAGCAATCCCTTTTTACACTGTTGGATTGATCTCCAATATTTATAACTTCGTCTACAGCACCTTGCTTCACCTTGTTGGAAATAGCGTTGACGATCAACAAATCGTCCGCGCAGGCGACCCTAATACAAACGGATCGACAAATCCAACACATTCTCAACTAGCAAAAGACCATGACAATCATCCATTCCACACCCTAGCAGCCGAATTGGCGAAAGAAGCGGTGAAAAAAGTTGGATCAGCCGTTGCTGCCCATTGGTGGAAAGGAGACGCAACAGCCGATCCAGCACTGATCGCTCGAGGTTTTCTGGTTCATCCATTCGATACGAATTGGCAAGACAAATTAGTAGCAGATTGGGCAAAAAGACATCCGCAGGAGGTGAAACGGGGAGAGTCTGCTACAGAGTGGGAGGCGCTCGAAAAAGCACATAAAAAGGAAATTCTCGACTCTATAAACAGCGCCAAAAAAGCAAATCAAGAATCTTGGGATTACATAAATAAAAATTTTACCGTGCTTTTCAACGAAAAGAATCAAATTAAAAAATGAATAAAATAATCCTTAGTGGATCAATACTTGTGCTATCTTTGTTCATCGCCATTTCCAAAGGCGCGGAACCTCCTGGCCAATCACCTCCCACGAAAGAAGGAGGACCTACGATGTTAGATCGGTGGAACGAAGTCCAACGTCAAGCTGCGCTAGCGACAGGTGCTATAAAAGTCCCTCCACCTGCCCGGCGTGTGAAAAGATACGCAAAACCGGAAATCATTATAAAGGAATCACGTATTTTTTTTGACGGGAAACTTCTAGAATTCGGTCGTCCGTTAACAACATGGAAAAATATACTTAAGAGAAAGCCACATTGTGACGAGACCGGGACCGAATGGTGTGTATGGGAAGATTTAGGACTCACGGCATCTACAAGCTGGGAAAATAAACTTAGCGTCAGCACTATTACTATTAATTTAAGCATTCCTGAGCGTTTACTTACGGAAACAAGAACGCCATATCCTGATGGAACGCCTGATAACACACCGAAGGCTGACTGGCTAGCACGCCACCCTTTCACCGGCTATCTAGAAATAGATGGATTCGGAATTGATAAAGAAACGAAATTCTGGGAGGTTCAATCGAACATCGACACTCGTCGGAATCTGAGCTGTGGATTAAGAAGCTGCGAGTTCCCTAGCGGGATATTTGGCCCCGGCAGCATGATCGACTTACACCTAAATGGAAAAAGCGAATCGGCAACAATTGAACAGATAAAGATTTATACCACATCTTATTAGTCTCACGCCTGAATTCAAGATCAATGCACTGGTATTGGTCAAAATCTTTTGATTTATATAATCAAGTAAAGATAGGGATTGCATCCGCAAGCCACTCGCGGTTAAATTTCGAGCTGCAGCGATAAACGAATAGAACTCACAAATGAAACATCAAGGACGTGGCGTCATTCGCCTCAACGACAAAACCGATCACGGTGGCCAGGTCATCAGCGCATCCTCGGGCACAACTGTGATGGGTGTGATCGCAGCACTTCAATCTGACATGACACAGTGCCCAAAGTGTAAAGGTAACTTTGCAATCAAACCTGATGGAGCAGGTGCGCGACATGAAGGCAAGTCCTATGCCTATGACGGAGACGTGACCGAATGCGGCGCAAAATTGATAGCGTCATTGTGATTTGACCGCTGAGCAGATGTCCGTGCTTGCAACGTCTGCGGCTGTCGCCCAAGAGTATGGGCCGCACAGGCGGTATTCACATGAGTTCGCCGCCCGAGCTCGATAGGCGTCGAGCCTGGCCGATTTGAGATAGCCCCTTGATTCGCCAGACACAGTCGATGCTGTATCCTTACGGATAGGAGTAAGACTGTGAGTATGACTAATAACAAGCAAACCATCGAAGTCGTGACGGTGTCCGAAGAGCGACGCCGCCGCTGGTCAGTGCAGGAAAAGGCTGCGCTGGTCAAGGAAACGTACGAGCCGGGCATGAGCGTATCGCTGGTGGCCCGCAAGCACGGTATCAGTGCCAGCCAGCTGTTCAACTGGCACAAGCTCGAGCGTGAAGGCGCCCTGGTCGCGGTGCATTCTGGAGAATCAGTCGTGCCGGCGAGCGAACTGGCCGCGGCCCGGGCCCAGATCGCGCAACTGCAGCGCATGCTGGGCAAGAAAACGATGGAAGCGGAGATCCTGCGCGAAGCAGTCGAGCTGGCCCGCGAAAAAAAGTGGATTGCGCGCTCGCCCTTATTGGACAAGGACGGGCAGTAAAGCCTGTCTGCGTCGCTCTTGGTGTAGCGCGCTCGCACGTGATTGACCTCCTTGCCCGACCTGCGGATTGGATCGACAGGCGTACCGTGGCCAGACTTGATCCGGTCGCCGACGCGATGCTTGTCGACGCTGTACGTGCCGAAATCACGGCACTGCCGACCTACGGCTACCGTCGCGCTGGCGCCTTGGTCAACCGTACGCGCAGCCTGATGGGCCTGCATCCCGTGAACCACAAGCGCATGTACCGCGTGATGAAAGCGCAGGGTTTGCTGCTGCCGAAATCGCCCAAGCGTAATGAGAGCGGCCGCGCTCACGATGGCAAAGTGATGGTCGAGGAATCGAACCAGCGCTGGTGCTCGGACGGCTTCGAGATCGCCTGCGACAACGGCAAAGTGGTGACTGGCGTTTTCATGAAGGACTGCTGCGACCGCGAGATCATCGCCTGGCGTGCCTGGATCGGCCGAGGTTTGCCGGGTGAGCCGGTGCGCGACATGATGATCGAGGCCGTCGAAGCGCGTTTCGGCAGTACGGACGAGCGGACGATTACCGTCGAATTTTTGAGTGACAATGGCGGTGCTTTCCGGGCCATCGAGACGCACGCCCTGGCCCGTGAACTGGGCATCAAGCCGGTGCATACGCCTGTGAACAGCCCGCAGTCGAACGGCATGGCAGAGAGCTTCGTGAACACGTTTAAACGCGATTACGTCGGCTGCATGGACCGTAGCAACGGCGCTGCCGTGCTGGCCCAATTGCCCGACGCATTCAGGCATTTCAACGAGGTGCATCCACATTCGGCGCTGGGCTACAAATCGCCGCGCATGTTTAGGAAAGAGCGACGGCGTCAGGCTCTGGAAACTGACGCTAACTAAGCATCAGGCTGTGTCCGGGAATGGCGGGGCAAGATCAGATTAGAGGAATGTCCTCAATTATTCACGTTGTACAGTGCCTGCTGTCCAGCCGTAAGGATGCATGCCTCACTATGTGACGTACTTGTGACGTCCCTCCTGATAAGTTACCATCCCTCCCCTTTGGCTGACTGGTTATCGCATCTGACAAGCGTTGCAAGTCTTTGATTAATAAAGGTTATCCGTGCCGACCCAGTGACTTTTAATCCGTTGGCCGCTGGTTCGAGCCCAGCACGGCCTACCACGAATTTGCAGTATCAAATCAAGGCGTTACGAGTGATCGTGACACCTTTTTTTGTATCTGCAGCAGTCCCCTCTACTACCTACTGTGCTGTGCTCCTGACGCGCAGCAGTCCTTCTCCCCACCGTATAACGCGCCATCTGCGCCGGCAAATATAGCCCCCGTCAGCTCACTTTGAGCTTATTCAAGCTCAGCATGATAAGCGCAGGCAACGGACTTCCGCTTCTCTGACGCTATTCATGACAAACGCAGAGTCCGACTCTTGCTTTTGGTCAAGGTGGCCCAAGACGTGTTGGTTACCTTATCCGATGGAATTTCTAATCCCTGATAACCATGCGGAGGCAGCACATGGGCGGAGGCCAAGCGATCTCGGCAAGAGCTGCGCTGTCGGCGTTCAGTTACGATGCGCAGCACGACCGCCTGATGCGTCTGGACTTTCCCCGAGACGATGGGCCGGAGGCGATCCTTCTGCCGAACCGATTGAGCGCGCACGAAGAAATCTCTCGTTGCTTCCGCTTCGAGGTCGAACTCCTGTCTGATGACGCACGGATTCCCTTGAAGGCGATGATGGGCAGGATGGTGACGATTTCCCTCGCGCGCGAAGATGGGTCACTGCGCTACTTCAACGGCTATGTCACTGAATTCCGTTTCATACACGCTGACGGCGGCTTCGCGTTCTACCACATGGTTCTCGAACCTTGGTTGGCCTTCGCAAAGCTCCGTAAGGACAACGTGTCCTTCCACGGCAAGAGCGTCATCGAATTGACCGAACTGACGTTCGCGCATTACCGCCAGGCCGACTGGAATCCGGTCATCGTCGGACAGTATCCGCGCATGACCTGCGCAAACCAGTATGACGAAACCGACTACAACCACCTGCACCGCCGCTGGGAGGAACTCGGGCTGCACTACTGGTACGAGCACCGGGCGGATGGGCATACGCTCTGGCTCAGCGACAGGAGCACGCTTGCGCAGCCCATCGATCCGACCGGGATCGACGATTCTGGCGAAATTCCGTTCCGCGACAAAGCGGGCTCGCTCGAAGAGGACGGCATCCGCGAATGGAGTCCCGTGCGTCGCCTCGGATCAGGCCAGACGACCCTGGCCAGCTTCGATTACAAGAACCCGGTCGCGCAGCGCTCGACCGCGGAGTCCCTGAACAACCAGGGTGACGTCTTCCCCTACGAAATCTACGAAGACACCGGATCATACGGTTTCCGCACCCGTGACGAGGGCGAACAGCTCGCGCAGCGGCGCATGAGCGAGCGCGACGCGAACACGCAGACCTTCAAAGCCCGCGGCAACGATCGTACCGCCCAGCCGGGCCGGTGCTTCAAGCTCGCCGACCACTTCAGCGCCGAGCTGCGCGTCCCCAAGCGTGGCGAACCGGCCCAGCCCAGCATCCGCGACCGCGACTACCTGATCCTCTCCGTCGACCACGAAGCCAGCAACAACTACCAAGCCGGACCGGGCGCACCATCGAACTACGAGAACACGTTTCACTGCGTGCGCAAGACTATCCAGTGGCGCCCGGGTCGTCACTACAACAGCCAGCCCTGCACCTATCACGGCATCCAGACCGCCATCGTGGTCGGGCCGGCTGGCGCCGAAATCCATTCCGACGGCTGTGGGCGGGTCAAGGTCCAGTTCCACTGGGACCGGCTCGGCAAATACGACGAGAACAGCTCGCCCTGGCTGCGCGTAATGTCGCCGGGCGCCGGTGTCGAGTTCGGGCATATTCGCCTGCCGCGGGTCGGCGAAGAAGTGGGCGTGGTCTTCGTCAACGGGAACATCGACCATCCGCTGATTCTCGGTGTGCTGTACAACTACACGCACATGCCGCCGTGGCAGCTGCCGGAGCAGCAGGCCCTGAGCGGTCTACGCAGCCGCGAACTGCAGTCGGGTGAAGGCAGCAGGCGCGGTAATCACTTGGTGCTGGACGATACCCCAGACAAGATCCAAGCGCAACTGAAGAGCGATCATCAGTGCAGCCAGCTATCGCTTGGGCACATCACCCGCATCGAAGATCATCATGGGCGCCGGGACGAACGAGGCGAAGGCTGGGAAATCGCTACCGATGCCTGGGGCGTCGCCCGGGCCGGAAAAGGCATGCTGATCACCACTGAGGCGCGCTCCAACGCGAGCTCCCACATTAAAGACATGGGCGAGTCCATTCAACGTCTCTCGTCCGCCCAACAAAGACAAAAAAACCATGCGGAAGTAGCAGAGAAAAACCGGGCACAGGAAAACGGCCAGCAATCACGTGTCGCTGCGTCGCTCAAGGCGCAAAACGACGCGGTTCGGGGTGATGGCGCCAACTACGCAAAACGCAGCTTCCCGGAACTCTCCCAGCCCCATTTAATAATGGCGAGCGCCGCTGGAATTGCTACTACCACGGCTCAGTCTACACACATCTCGAGCGAGGTGGACACCGCGATCACAACGGGAAAAAGCGTCGCGATTGCAGCCGGAGAAGGTTTCTTCGCGAGTGTCGTCACTACGCTCCGCCTGTTCGCTCAAAGAGCTGGCATAAAACTGGTCGCAACGGCAGGCGATATCGACGTGCAGACCCTTTCCAACAGTATCAATTTATTCGCGAAATTGAACATTACACAAGCAGGCAACCGAATTGTTATCAATGCCAAGGAAGACATCATTATCAATGGCGGTGGCAGCTACGTCAAATTCAGTAAGGCCGGGATTGAACACGGCACAGCAGGCACATTTGTGGCCCATGCCGCCTCCCATAGCTTCGTCGATCCAAAGAGCCTCGCGCTTGCCTCGAATGAGATGGAGAAAGGCCACTTCGATCAGACCCCGATCTTGCACGATCTCGATGGGCCGTTAGCAAATCGCAAGTTTGAGCTAACGCGCGAAGATGGAACGATCATCAGGGGCATCACCGATGCCGAGGGTCGTATGCCTACACAAAAAGGCATCGATATGGCAACTGCCAAATTAAGAATATTGGGCGAATAAAATGGGTGAAGAAACTCGTAACGTTAAAACGATGACACAAAGCGTGGGAGGCGCGATGGAAGGAGAATTCCATCTCACGCCAGTGGATAGCGACCAGCGGGAAACAATTTTCATAGCGCCGCCCAACAGGGTCATCCCTATTATATTCTTGCCTGGTGTCATGGGCAGCAATCTGCGCATGAGTAGGAGAAGAAAAGCAGACCTCAAAAGTAAAGACGATATCGCCTGGCGACCAGATAATCTTGGTGCCTCCACGTTGGTTAGCAATGTACGAAAAACCGCCTATTTAAGCCCGCGGGAACGTCAAATGAAGCTCGACCCTGCCGACACTGAAGTGGACTATTACCGGTATACCGAAGACCAGGGCAGGTTTGACCCAAGCGGGACGCTCAGTCAGCAGTCCGATATTCGACACAACAATGTACCTGAAACTTTGCAAGACGTTGGTTTGCTGAAAAGTGACCAAGCCTTCGTAGGATTGGATCTATCAAAAAAGAACCCAAATGCGGCGACAGCAGCACAAAAAGCCCGATGGCGCGGCTGGAGCGAAATTTCGTTCGGCGACTATAGCGGGGCACTATCTACCCTGGAGGACAAGCTGAATCGTATTATCAGCTCATGGTACGCTCAGTATAAAGATAAAACAGGTCGCAATCAGCTGGATATGTTCTGGATCTCAAATGAGAATCCTAACGGCCAACTTATCTCTGTGACAGGCGCCTCACCGAAACGATGGGGAGCACCTAATGCGGCCGTGCTTGACGAGAAAGAAGTTTTACGTGTGGCCAACTGTCTCTATCCAGTCCATGCAATGGGTTATAACTGGCTCCAAAGCAATGCTGTGTCCGCCAAGAAAACGGCTACCCGTATCAGAGATCTCATCAAGACATATCAAACGCATGGCCACAAGTGCGACAAAGTAATTCTGGTTACTCATTCAATGGGGGGAATTCTGGCACGCGCTCTAATCCATCCTGAAATGGGTGGCTTGAATGACTCCGTTCTAGGCATCTATCACAGCGTACAACCGGTGTACGGTTCTGCGGCAGCATACAAACGAGTCCGTAGCGGAGTAGACGGCCATTCTCCTGCTGCGGCCATCATCGGAAATACGGGCCAAGACGTCACTGCGGTATTTGCCAACGCGCCAGGTCCTCTTGAACTCTTACCAACGCCAGAGTATGGCCAAAACTGGTTGAAAGTCCAAGACCGCAACGGAAAAATCCTAGCACAATGGCCAGCAAACGCAGGCGCGTCGGCGGCACCCTCTACCGCAACCAAAGCGGTGACGATGAGTGGAGCACCAATAGCCGATATTTACACTCAGGCACCCGAAAACTGGTGGCGCTTGATTAATCCTCAGTGGACAAACCCGGCAGGGAAGACCTTCGACGATTCATCTGCAAAGGAATCAGTTAACGAAAGGATTGCCGATGCTCAAGCATTTCACGCCAAGATCAAAAAAACGTTTCACCCCCATACATACGCCAGTTACTCAGCCGATGTGAAAAATCCAACACATGGCAACGTAATTTATAAAATCGAGCCCTTATCCTATGAAGACATTAACGTCAACACGGCACTTGCAGCTGCAAAAGAGTCGCCATTGCTGTGGAAACTAGTAAGCGAGGACGGCAAAGGTGATTTGATTGTTGCATTAAGCGACCAACGTAAGTTTAAATTAAAACTCCTGCCTCCGCAGGACGCGGGAGATGGCACTGTCCCTTCCGAGTATTCAGCAGCGAAAGTGAAAGCGACTGTGCACTTCACCCAGAGCGGATATGACCACCAAGGGAGCTACAAGGCGGATTCAGTAAGTGTCTCCATGTTATATGCGATGATAAAAATTGCAAACACCGCCGAATGGTGGAAGGCCTAATACGTATGTTGCATACTGCATAGTAAAGTTCTGATTCGGCAATCCGAATAGAATCTTGGAATCGCTGCTCGAGTGATTTTATCATCGTCAAAAATGACTAGCCACACTTCAAGCCCGGAATTAAAAAAGCGGTTTATCTTAATGACCTGGACTGGCATTATTGCCGCTGCAGGCTTCTATCTCTTTCTTCATCATCAGCCCTATTCTTACAAGGACACTGGCGTGCCAACTCAAACCGAAATATCTCCACGATTGGAAAAATTGTTTGCAAAAACAAAAGCGGTCTGTTTCGGTCGGTATGTGCTCGACGTCCCTGAAGAAGCACAGCTTATTCTGGGCTATCAAGAAATTCCAGCAAAAATCATTACCCATGAAGATGCTGCTGGAAAAGAAAAGGAGCTGATAAACGCATTCCGCAAAGCGACTCTAATTAGGCGCCCCGAAGTGGAATTCACCTCTGTTGTGGAAGGACCGGTTCAGAACAGCATGTTGCTGCGGTATTTCGGAAGTCCTTATCTGAAGTCGGTTGGTAGCGAGGGGATTAGGAGTTTCGTCCGGGCAGGCAACCATGTTTTCGAGTTTGGCTGGGGATCTGGAGATGAAGAGAGCGCCGATCAAATCATAAAAAAATCGGCTGACATTGCACGCAACCTGCGCGCACGTGATAATTCGGAAGTACCGAAAGGTCCTGGCGTGTGCATCGACTCGGGGTTCATTGCAGAAACCACCGGAAACTTCCAGGAGATATTCTCGGCTGGAGTTCATTTCCCAAGCCATCCAGATATAAGTTTCTCCGTGATGTCAAATAAAAACGCCAGCACCGATGGTCCAAATGGCGTGGGCATCATCGCGCGCCACGAGGCTGCCATGCGGGATCAAGGCGTTGTTTTTCCGATAGATTCGGAGCTGGTACGTTTGCGCATCGGCAAGCATATCGTTAATGGCTGGAATGGCGAAGAAGTCTTGTTGCGGCACAATGGAAAAGATGGCGCAATGATCCACGAGTTCATGTGGGAAGCTATCGGAAAGACCGGTGATTTGCGGCATCCCGCAAGTGTCGATATCAATCTCGATACCGGTGTGGCTGCAAACACAAAGTACGCAACAAAAAGCTCACTAACCGATGACGAAGCTGTGGCCCTCTGGGACAAACTTCTTAGCAGTCTGCGCTTCCGGAATTGAGCTTGGGGTTTGGTCGAAATGGTGAAATCAATACGGGATGTGTACGAAACATGTCAATGAATATCATCGTCGTAGGCGATTCCACCGATCACGGCGGCAAGGTGATTAGCGGCTCTCCACTGCACGATGTAGACGGGAAGCCCATCGCGCGGCTTGGCGACCCGGTGGATTGCCCGCAGCAATATCCGGGCGGCAAACCACACGGGGTCAACAAGATCGTCACTGCCCACCCTACTCTATCGGTGGAAGGCATTGCGGTAGCCGTGGAAGGCTGTGTCACGGAATGCGGATGCAAGTTGATTGGCACGCACCGGGCCAGCGTGGGCTGAACGGACTCGATAACTGTTCCTCCAGTTCACCATGTGGCGCACTTGTAACGTAACTCTTGATAAATTACCGCCCCTCCTTTGGTATGGCTGGCTCCTTTTGGTGTGGCTGGTTATCGTATCTGGCAAACGTTGCAAGTCATTGATTCACCGCGTTGTCCGTACCAACTCAAAGATTTTAATCCGTTGGTCGCTGGTTCGAGCCCAGCACGGCCTACCAAGATTCAGCGAAAACGCCAGCTTTCACGAGCTGGCGTTTTTGTTTTGCCTTTCAGAACATCGTGTTGCCATTCAGCAACCAATTGGCATCCCCGGCTACCTATACTTGGTAGCGTCAATACGAAAACCGAACATCGCATCCGCCATTCGCCGGGAGCCATCATGCGTACCTTGTCGACCCTGCTTGCCGCCACGTTTGCCGCCGCCTTCGTCCTGGGCAGCTTCGCGATCACCGCCGCGACGCCGCCCGTACGCCCGGACCGGCGCGGACGCTAGCCGGACGGCGGCCGAGCCGCTATAATGCGGCCTCTTCGGGTCGTTAGCTCAGTTGGTAGAGCAGCGGACTTTTAATCCGTTGGTCGCTGGTTCGAGCCCAGCACGGCCTACCACGAATACTCAGAAAGCCCACGGCCTGGTCCGTGGGCTTTTTGTTTTCCAGGGTTTTTCAGATCCACTCCATGCCCAGCGCATTGGCAACATGACATTGTTGCCATAACATAGACAGCCGCCGTCGCAGAGGGGGATTTCGTGCCAACGTCCACCGCATTCGACCGCGCGAGGCGCGCGCTGCCCCGGATTGCCTTCGTCGCCGCCCTCCACGCGCTGGTCCTGTTCGTTTTCGTGACCGCCGATCGCATCGTGCTTCCGCGGACGCCGTACACCGTCATGTTGCTGTCCAACGTCGCGCCGCAGGTCGTCGAGCCGCCCCCATCTCCCCCGCTGCCGCCGCGGCGCAAGAACAAGCCCCGGCCACCGGCACGGGAAACCGCCGCGCCGCCGCCGCGCGACATCGAGGTCGTGCCGCGCACGGAAGTGGCGGCCACCATCGTCGCTATTCCCACGCCGGTGGAACTGGCCGGCGGCAAGCCTGACGGCACCGGCACCGCCGGGGCGGGCGACCAGGGCGAGGGAGCCGGCGGCGGTGGCGGCGGACACATCCCCGTCAAGGTGCGGGCCGTCGTCAATCCCGATAACTGCGAACGCCCGCGGCTGCCGCGGTTCGCCGAAGAGCGCCGGGTCGCCGGCGATGTCATCCTGGCGGTGCTGATCAACGTCGATGGCTGGGTGACGGATGCGCGCATCGCCCGCTCGAGCGGTGAACCCATCCTCGACCGGACCGCGCTGGCCACTGCGCGCAAATGCCATTTCGTGGCGGCCACGATCGACAAGGTCCCGGTCCCGTCGTGGGAACCCTTCCGGTTTTCGTGGGTAAACCGGTGACGTCCTATCCCTTGCGTTGCGGTAAAAGAATGTATACAGTGTATACATGACTACTAAAGAACGCATCTTGGCCATCGCCATCAGCGAACTCGAAGCAAAGGGACTGGACGGCTTGAGCCTGCGCGCCGTCGGCCAGAAAGCCGGCATCACGCCGATGGCCGTGTACCGCCACTTCGCGGACAAGGCCGCCCTGTTGCAGGCCGTGGGCGCGCATGCGCTCGAGATGTGGCAACGCCGTGTCCAGATGTTCGCCGGCCTGCCGCTGCTGGCCGGATTCGACGCCCTCGCGACGGCCTTCGTCGATTTCGCGCTGGACGAACCGGCGCTGTTCGACGCCGCCTTCGTGCTCAAGACACGCGCCGAACGCATCTACCCGGAAGACTTCGAAGCGGGACGCTCGCCGGTCATCGGCGGCTTCGCGCAGCGCCTCGCGGAGGGCCAGGCGGCGGGACTCGTGCGCGCCGGGCCGCCGCTGGAACTGGCGATGGGCGTGTGGGGCGTGCTGCAGGGACTCGTGGACCTGCACCGCTCCGGACGGTTCAACCTGTCGCGGACCGAATTCACGGCGCTGTGCCTGCGCTCGGCGGCGCGCATCTACCTGAAGGGAGGACAGGAATGACACGATGGCACATCCTTACCGCGCTGCTGTGCGGCGCCGTGCTGGCAATCAGCCGCGACACGGGACAGTTCGGCTGGCTGGCGCTCGCGGCGTTCGTGCCGCTGCTGGTGATGGCCCTGCGCGCGCCGCGCCCACGGGACGTCGCCCTCCTGCTGTTCGTGCCCGCATGGATGGCCGAGGCGGGTCCCATGTGGTTCTATGGCCGGCTCCTGCCGATGGTGTATGGCCTCGCGGTCGCCCAGGCGCTCGTGTTCATGCTCGCGGCCCTGTTCATGCGCGCCCTGTATCGGCGCTTTCCGGCCGGCGCGGCCCCGCTCGGATTCGCCGCGATGCTCGCCGCCATCGATTACCTGCACAGCCTCGTGTCGCCGAACGGCAGCTTCTTCGCCCTCGGCTACACGCTGGTCGACGTCGCGCCGCTGCTGCAGACGGCATCGCTGGCCGGCGTGGCCGGCCTCTCCTTCCTTGCGGCCGTCATTCCCGCCGGGCTCGCCGTCCTGTACGTGAAGCCGCGCGACCTGTCCGGGACCCTCGCATGGTCGGTGCCCGCGCTTGCGGCGCTGGCCTACGGCGTGTGGCAGCTGGCGCAGCCGGCCGGGCCGGCCGTGCGCATCGCGCTGCTGAGCGACGACCGTTACGCCGGCCGCGTGTTGAATCACCCCGAGGCGGCACCGGAAGTCGCGGCCGCGTTCGCGCGCCAGATCGCCGCGGCGGCCGCGCACGCGCCGGCGGCCATCGTCGTGCCGGAAAAAATCCTCGCGGCCGGCACGGTCCTGGTGCCGCCGGCGGGAAGCAGCGTCGTCGCCGGTCTCGACGGGCCCGCGCCGCAGGGCGGCCGGCTGAACATCGCCGCGCTGTACCGGCCCGGCGCGCCCGTCGACACCTACCTGAAGAAGCGCATGGTGCCGGGCTACGAAGCGGACTACGTGCGGGGCACCGGCGAACTGGTGACGCGGCTCGGCGACGTGCATGCCGGCATCGCGATCTGCAAGGACATGGATTTCGCCCAGGACCTGCGCCTGTACGGCCGGCGCGACGTCGGCCTGATGCTGGTGCCCGCGTGGGACTTCGACCGCGACGCCTACCTGCACGGCCGCATGGCCGTCGTGCGCGGCGTCGAAAACGGATTCGCCGTCGCGCGCTCGGCCTCGCAAGGCCTGATGACGCTGAGCGATGCGCACGGCCGCATCGTCGCCGAACGCCGCACGGCGCACGCCCCGGGCATGCTCGTGGGCGACCTGCCGACGGGGCGCGGCGGCACGGTCTACAGCCGCATGGGCGACGTGTTCGCCCAGCTCGCGGTGGCGGCGTGGCTGGTGTTGCTGGCGCTGCTGGCCTGGCGCTGGCGGCGTGTTCAGGACAGGCCGGCACGCCGCATGTAGATATCGAGCGCGTCGACGTGGGCAGAGCCGGCGATGGCGCCGACGTAGCCGTCCGGACGCACCAGCACGAGTTCGCCGGGCTGCAGTCCATAGGCCGCTTCGACCTGGCCATGCACGTCCACCACGTCGCCGCGCGCGCCGAACAGGTGCACGCGCAGGCCCGCGCGCCGCAACGCATCCGCCACGCCGGGCGGCACGTCCCGACCGAGCATGGTCCAGTGCGGCCCCGCGAACAACGTGAAGAGCCGGGTGGATTGCCCGCCCGCACCCAGCACGACGGCATCCGGCGCCCGCGCGCCGGCCCGCACGCCGTGGGCACGCGCCGGCTGCGCAAACGCCAGGGGCGAATCGGGGTACGCCAGGTCGAGCTGCCGCGTTTCGCGCCCGCGGCGCATTTCCCCGCCGCGGCGCGCGGCGTCCAGCAGCGCCGTGGACAGCTGCAGCATCGCGGCGGCGAGGGGGCGGCGCTCCGCCTCGTACGTATCCAGCAGATCGTCCGGCGCGCCCGCGAGCACGGCCGCCAGCTTCCAGCCGAGGTTGTATGCATCCTGCACGCTGGTGTTCAATCCCTGCCCGCCCGTGGGCGGATGCGTGTGGGCGGCGTCGCCGGCAAGGAAGACGCGTCCCACGCGATAGCGGTCGGCCAGGCGCGCGTTCATCGTGTACGCCGAGGCCCAGGACACGCTGGCCACGTGCACGTCGTCGCGGCCGGTCCGGTCCCTGACCAACGCATCGAGAGCCTGCGCCGACAGGTCGACGTCGCCCTCCGGCGGAACCGGTGCCTGGACCTGGAACAGGTCCGTTCCCGCGAGCGGACACACCTCGAGCCGGCGCGCCATGTCGTCCCCGTTGAAGCGATGCCAGGCGTCGCGCGCAAGTCCGGTCAAGGCGACGTCCGCCACCAGCGCCCGCACGCCCAGCGTCTTGCCGGGGAAGCCGATGCCGAGCAGATGGCGTACCGTGCTGCGCCCGCCGTCCGTGCCGACGACGTAGCGCGCGCGCAGGCGCGACTCGCCGCCGCGGCCCGCGAGCGTGACCGTGACGCCATCCGCGTCCTGCTCCAGGCCCGTGAGCGCAAGGCCACATTCGACCCGCTGTCCCAGCTCCAGCAGGCGTTCGCGCATCACCTGCTCGGTCAGGGATTGCGGCAGCATCAGGGGCGTGGCGTAGGGCTCCGCGGGCGTCGCCGCCTGCTCCGCGGCGATCGGGACATCGGCATGGCTGCCGTCCGCGGCGTGGATGCGCTGGGGCGGATACGGCCCACCCAGCGCCACTGCCCGGTCGGCGATGCCGAGGTCCTCGAAGACTTCCAGCGTGCGCGGCTGGATGCCCTTGCCGCGCGAGCCGTGGAATGGCGTGTCCTGCCGCTCGACCAGCCGGAACGGGACGTTCCGCCGCGCCAGGTCAAGGGCCAGGGTCAGGCCGGCGGCACCCGCGCCGCAAATCAGTACATCGGTATCGAAGTCCATGTCGCTCTCCCAGTGTCTTATGTGTAAAATGCACATAACTGGAGAGGAGTATATGGCAACGAAAAATAATGTGCAAGATACACATATATCGGCGCGACTGCGTGAATTGCACACGTCGCTGATCAGCATCGTCAGCGCGATGAACCGGCCGCAACGCGACGAGGAACTCATCCGCCAGGCCGGCGTCCGGCTGGACCGGGCACTGTTTCCGCTGCTGGTCGGGATCGAACGGCTGGGGCCGATCGGCGTCGTCGAGCTGGCCGAACGGTCGGGACGCGACTACACCACCGTCAGCCGCCAGGTGGCCAAGCTGGACAGCCTGGGCCTCGTGGAACGGCGCGCTTCCGACGCGGATGCGCGGGTCCGCCTGGCCTCGATCACCCCCAAGGGCAAGGCCATGACGGACGCGCTCGACGCCGCGCGCGACAAGATGGCCCGCGCCGTCTTCGCGTCGTGGGACCAGGAGGATTTCGACAACCTGGTGCGGCTGATGCGCAGGCTGGCCGACGCGATCGACCAGCCGCCGGCCCCGCCCGGCGACGCGGGCTGAGCGGCCGGCGCTTCAGCGCTGCGCCATCTTCGCCGTCACCGCGATCATCTGCGCGAGGCGCGGATCGGTAACGTCGCTCGGCACATAGCTCATCATCATGTCTTCGCGGGTGTCGCCCTTGTTGAATTCCATGATCACGTTGCCGTCGCGCGAAACGAAGCGGTCGGGCGATTGCGCGATGAGGCGCATCGGACGCTGTTTGTCGATCTGGGCGACGATGCCGTCGCGCGCCGGCTTCACGTTCAGGCGCCAGCCGTTCGACAACGCGTACGCGCCGCTGACCTCCTCGGCCTGGTAGTCCCAGATGCGGAATGCCGGGCGCGGCTGCGCGGTCACCTCGACGCGCGAGATCGGCGCGTCGTCATTGATCGGATAATTCCCCGACTGCGCGCCGGCACCGGGCGCGAACAACAGCAGGGATGCGGAAAGTGCCAAGGGAAGCGGACGCATGATGTCTCCTTCGGATCGTGATGGACAGTGCCGCGGTACGGGTCTTTGCCGGCTGCGGCAATTCAGTCTAGGGCGCCGGTTGCCAGCCACAAGGGCGGCAAGGGCCGCATCACGAAACAGTCTGTATTTACGCTAAATCAGATCGACGAGAAATGACACGGATGCGCTGACGACGGGCGGGATCCCGTATCGCTATGCGTGGCTGCGTGATCCGATATGCACGTCATGGCGACGTGCTGAATGACCCGTCAGCCGGATACGTCGCCGTCTACCACGACACGGTTGCGGCCACCACGCTTTGCCGCATACAAGGCCTTGTCCGCGGCCTCGATCAGTGCGGGAACCTCATGCAGGCGTTCACGGTCAAAGCTTGCGACACCGATGCTCAGCGTGACCATCGGCCAGTGGGCCGCGGGTGCGTGCGGCAGCGCCAGTCCGGCGACGTGTTCGCGAATCGCGTTGGCGTGCAGCCTGGCCTGCTCGAGCGACGTGTCCGGCAGGATCGCCGCGAATTCCTCGCCACCATAGCGTGCCGCCACGTCGGCCGGGCGCTTGAGTTTGGCAGCGAGGGCTTGGGCCACGGTGGACAGGCAGGCGTCGCCCTGCTGGTGGCCGAAATGGTCGTTGTAGGCCTTGAAGGAATCGATGTCGATCAGCAGCAGCGACAGCTCGCCCTTCACGCGTTGCGCGCGGCGCAGTTCGCGGTCCAGCGCAACGTCGAAGTAGCGGCGGTTGGCGATGCCGGTCAGGCCGTCGACGTACGATCGCGCGCGCAGCGATTCCGCGTGGTCGAGGAGACGCTTTTCGCGTTCCACGGCGCCGCTGACGTCGCGGATCTCGATCATGCAATAGCGCTGCTCGCCATCGCGGAACGGCGTCACCGTCACGGCCTGGTCGATGCGCGGGCCGTCGAAGCTGCCCGCCTCGCGCAGGGGAAATGGGGCCCGGCTTTCCGCCTGCGGGATGGTCGTGCTCGCGCCATCGGCCGAGGGTGCCAATGCGGCCAGCACGGCCGCTTCGACGCGCGAACCGCGCAGTTCGGGGAATACCTCGAACAGCGAGCGCTCGCGCACGCGCGCGGCGGCGCGGGCGGAACGCGGCACCATCCAACCGTTCCAGAGCACGATCTTGTAGTGGGCGTCCAGCACGATGATCCCGCTGTTGACGAGATTCAGGGCGCGCAGGGAAAGCTCGGTGGCGGTATCGGAGTCGGTCGGGATCACGGCACGAATTAATATCTGAAAATCAACTGATCATACCGGAAATCAATGCCTGTGCGGCATTTCGAGAGGCCGTCGCACGATCGATATTTGCCTGGCCACTTCAACAATTGTTGCCAATTTTCACGAAAGCACTTGGCCGTGTGCCGATGAGCCGCTATAATGCTGCCCGTCGGGTCGTTAGCTCAGTTGGTAGAGCAGCGGACTTTTAATCCGTTGGTCGCTGGTTCGAGCCCAGCACGGCCTACCACGAACACCAGAAAGCCCATGAACTTCGGTTCATGGGCTTTTTGCTTTTCCGCTTCTCTGTCAGATTCTTCCTATCCCTCCCCTCGGAATTAGTTGCACCGGCCAATTAATTGGTTCTAGTCAACAAATTCAGTATTGCATGTCCTTACACTGGGCCGCTCGGGCGCTCTGCCAAGCATTCCCTCAAGGACCTGCCATGTTGCCGAACAAGGAAACGTCTCCGTCCCGTCATCTGTCGCGTGCGATCGGCCTCCTGGCGGCTGGCTTCCAGGCCGGCGCACTGGCGCAGCAAGGTCCCGATCTGAACGCCCTGCCCCTCGAACAATTGCTCAACCTCGAAGTCGTCACGGCGTCGAAGATTCCGCAGAAGATCAGCGAGGCACCGTCGTCCGTCACCGTGATCACGGCCGAGGACATCCGCCAGCGCGGCTACCGCACGCTCACGGAGGTCCTGCAGAGCGTGCCCGGCATGACGGTGTCCTACGACCGCAACTACAACTACGCGAACATCCGCGGCCTGGGCAATCCGGGCGACCTGAACACACGGCTGCTGGTCCTGATCGACGGCCGGCGCCTGAACGACGTCGTCTACGACCAGGGTGCCATCGGCACCGAGTTCCCGATCGACCTGGCCCTCATCGACCGCGTCGAATTCGTGCCGGGTCCCGGTTCCGCCATCTACGGCAGCAGCGCGTTCTTCGGCGTGGTGAACGTGCTCACGAAAAGCGGCGGGGCCCTCAAGGGGCAGACCGTCAGCGTGGGCCGGTTCACGGGCCGCGGCCGTGAAGTGCGCAACACGTACGGCAGCGGGACGCCGGGCGGCACCGAGCTGCTGCTGGGCGCGTCGGTGTACGACAGTCCGGGGCGCGACGTGTACTTTCCCGAATACGACGACGCGGCCAGCAACCACGGCGTCGCCACCGGGATCGACTACGACCGCTATCGCCGGCTGTTCGCGAAACTGAGCGCGGGCGGCGTCGTGGCCGAGGCCTATTTCGGCAGCCGCACGAAAGGCATTCCGACGGCGTCCTACGGCCAGCAGTTCAACGATCCGCGCAGCTGGTCGCTGGACGAATACGCGGGCGCCGCCCTGTCCTGGCATCGCGCCGTCTCGGAGACGCTCGACCTGTTCGCCGGCGTGAGCGTCGCGCGCTACCGCTACAAGACCCTCAACGTGACCGGGTCCGCAAGCGAGGGGCCGACGCCCGGCATCGATACGGCCGAGAGCCTCAGCAGCGGCGCGGAGGTGCGCGTGATCAGCAGCGCGCTGCGCGGCCACAAGCTCATCGCCGGCGCGGAATACACGCGCGACAGCAAGCGGCAGATGGCGAACTACGACGTCGATCCGTACCAGCTCAATCTCGACGTCGCCCATCCCAAGCGGCAGACCGCCGTCTACCTGCAGGACGAGATGCGGCTCGGCGAAAAGCTCATCCTGAACACGGGCGTGCGCCACGACTACGATTCCGAAGGCGGCGCCACGACGAATCCGCGCGTGGCCCTGCTCTACAAGACGGCGAGCCAGGTCACGCTCAAGGCCTTGTACGGCACGGCCTTCCGCTCCGCCAACGCCTACGAGCGCTATTACACGTTCGACTTCCGGGCGAATCCGGCGCTGCGCTCGGAGCGCATCAAGACCTATGAACTGATCGCGGAATATTTTCCGACCGACCGCTTCCGCGCCACCGCCTCCGTCTTCCAGTACCGCATGCGCGACATGCTGGCGCTGGCCACCGATCCGGTCAACGGCATGCTGGTCTTTTCGAACATCGAGGCCGCCCGCGCCACGGGCGTCGAAGTGGAAGCGGAATGGCTGCGCGAGGACGGCAGCGCCCTCAAGGGCAGCGCGAACGTGCAGTCGGCGCGCAACGACGCCGGTGGCGCATGGCTGCCCAATTCGCCGCGCCGGCTGTTCAAGCTGAATGTCGCGCTGCCGCCGCTCGGCGACCACTTGCGCGCGCACGCCGAGTACCGCTACACGAGCCGGCGCCGCACGGTGCGCGGCGGCGAGGTGGGCGGCTTCGGCCTCGTCGACCTGAATCTCGTCGGCACCCTGGGCTCGCACGTGGAGCTGTCCGCGGGCGTGCTCAACGTCTTCGCCAAACGCTATGCCGATTCCGCCAGCGAGGAACACTACGACAACGGCACGCCGCCGCGCCACCTCGACGCGATCGGACAGGACGGGCGCACGCTGCGTTTCATGGCGACTGTCAGGTTCTGACGATGATGCGGCCCGGCCTCGCGCGCCTCCTGCTCCTGTGCTGCCTGCTGCCGGCGGTTGCCCATGCCCAGGCGGCCGACGAATACGCGGCGAAGGCGGCGTTCATCTACAACATCGCGCAGTTCAGCACCCTGCCGAACATGAACGGCGTCGTGCGCCTGTGCGTGCTGGGGCGCGATCCGTTCGGCAGCGCGCTCGCCACGCTCGAAGGCAAGCCGCTCGGGAATGCGCGCCTGTCCATCGTGTATCCGCACTCGGGTCCGGAGGCGCTGATGCAATGCCACATCCTGTACATCAGCGCGTCGGAGTCCGACGACATGACGGCGCTCGCGGACAGCGCCCGCGCGGCCGGCGTGCTGACGATCGCCGACACGCGCGGTGCCGCGCGCAAGGGCGTGATGCTCGAACTGGTCCTGGACGACCGGCGCATCGCCTTCGAATTCAATGGCGCCGCGGCGCGCGGTGCCGGCGTCGTGCTCAGCTCCAAGGTGCTGCGGCTGGCGCGCGCCATTTATTAGACCCGGACGGCCCGCATGGAACAACTCATCGAATGGATCAACCGGCAGGCACTGAGCACCAAGCTCAAATGGACCTACCTCGTCACGAGCGGCGGCGTGATGCTGCTGTCGACGCTGTTCCTGATCGGCATCCAGCTGTACTTCTTCACGGCCGCGCTGGTGCGCCAGACGCAGTCGCAGGCGACGATGGTGGGCGAGAACCTGACGGCGGCCATGGCCTTCGCCGACGCCGAGGCGGCCGGCGACATCCTGTCCGCGCTGCGGGTGGCGCCGGACGTGCAATCGGCCGTCGCCTATGACGCGAAAGGCAAGGCGTTCGTCACCTTCGTGCGCGATCCGCAGTCGCCGCCCGCCGCGCACGACCCGCGTGCGCGCGAGACGGTGGTGGATGTCCGCGGCGTCAGCGTCACGCGCCGCATCCAGGTCGGCAGCCGCCTGCTGGGCACCGTGGTCGTGCGCAGCAGCGTGACGAGCGTGTACCGCCAGCTCGCGCTGTACCTCGCGCTGGCGCTGCCGATGACGCTGGCCCTGCTCAGCCTCTCATACTATACGCTGTCGCGCCTGCAGCGCTATTTCACGGCCCCGATCCGCGCGCTGTCGGCGGTGAGCGAGCAGATCTCGCGCCAGGGCGATTATTCGCTGCGCGCCGAGGTGTCGCAGGCGGCGGACATCGGCCTGCTGGCACGCACGTTCAACGGCATGCTGGACCGCATCCAGAAGCGCGAACTGGAACTGGAAGCGGAGATCAACGAACGCAAGCGCATCGAGGTCAAGCTGGACCGGCTGGCGCACTACGATCCCGTCACGCAGCTCAACAACCGGCACTTCTTCAACGAGCGGCTGGAATCGGTCCTCGCGCGCGCCCGCAAGTTCGACGAGCGCACGATCCTGATGTTCATCGACCTGGACAACTTCAAGACCGTCAACGACACGCTCGGCCACGACATCGGCGACGAGCTGCTGCGCCTCGTGTCGCGCCGGCTGTCGGAGACGCTGCGCTTCGGCGACGTGCTGTCGCGCATCGGCGGCGACGAATTCGGCATCATCCTCGAGAACGTGAGCCAGGTCGGCGTCGCGTCGCTGATCGCGGAAAAATGCCTGCTCAAGCTGGCCGACCCGATCCACATCCACGGCCACGACATCCACATCGGCGCGTCCATCGGCATCAGCGTGTATCCGGACGACGCGACCGACATGCACGCGCTGCTGAAATACGCCGACACCGCGATGTACTACGCGAAGAACGGCGGCAAGAACGCGTGGCGCATGTTCACGCCCAGCATGCGCGACGACGCCCATAAACGCTTCAAGCTGGACAACAACCTGCGGCGCGCGCTGGAACGCGACGAGTTCGTGCTGCACTACCAGCCGCAGGTCGACCTCAAGACGGGCGACATCGTCGGCGTCGAAGCGCTGATCCGCTGGATCCATCCGCAACTGGGCATGGTCAGCCCCAACGACTTCATCCCCGTCGCGGAGGACACGGGCCTCATCGTGCCGATCGGCGAATGGGTGCTGCGCGAAGCGTGCCGCGACCTGAAGCGGTGGCACGCGGAAGGCCATCCGCTGCGCGTGGCCGTCAACCTGTCGGGCCGCCAGCTCAAGGAAAACAACCTGGTCGCGGCCGTGCTGGCGACCCTGCGCGAAGCCGACGTCGATCCGTGCTGGCTCGAACTGGAACTGACGGAGAGCATGCTGATGGACGCCTCCACCGACATCGTCGACCGCCTGCACGCGCTGACGGACGCCGGCATCCAGCTCGCGATCGACGACTTCGGCACGGGCTATTCGTCGATGAGCTACCTGAAGACCTTCCCCGTGCGCGCGTTGAAGGTGGACCGCAGCTTCGTGCGCGGCCTGCCGCAGGATCCGGAAGACGCGGCCATCACGCGCGCCATCATCGCGATGGCCAGGAGTCTCAGGATGGAGATCGTGGCCGAAGGCATCGAGACGCAGGAACAGCACGATTTCCTGCGCGCGCACGGCTGCGACAAGTCGCAGGGCTACCTGTACGGCCGGCCGTGCGCGGCCGCGCAGATCGGGCAGATGCTCGCGCGCACGGGTGCGGGCGCCTGCGCCGTCGACTGAGTCCCGCTTACCACTCGACCACGACGGACGTCATGGCCGGCAGCGCCAGCGGCGCGTGCAGGTCGACGGCGGCGCCGGTCAGCACGTTGCGGCCCTGGCGCGCATCCTTCACCATGCCGGCGAAGCGCGACAGGTCCAGCTGCGTGCCCTGCGGATTCTTGTTCAGCACGACCATCACCGTCTGCCTGCCGTCGTGGCGGAAGTAGACGTAGTGGCCATCGCCGGGGATGTAGTGCGTCAGCTTGCCGGTCTTGACGGCGGAACTGGTCTTGCGCCAGTTGAACAGTGTGCGCACGAGGTGCTGCATGCCGCGCTGGGCGTCCGTCAGGCCCGTACCCGCGAACGCATCGACCTTGTCGCCCGCCCAGCCGCCCGGCATGTCCGCGCGCAGGACGCCGTCGGTGCGCTCCTTCGGCCCCTGGATCAGCATCTCGGTCCCATAAAACATCTGCGGAATGCCGCGCGTCGTCGCCATCAGGATCAGGTCCGTCTTCAAGAGGTCGATATTGCCGTCCACCTGCGCCAGCACGCGCGGACGGTCGTGGTTATCCGGGAAGACCATCAGCTTCAGCGGGTCCGCATACAGGTAGTCGGCCGCGATGGTCTCGTAGATCCTGATGAGGCCCTGGCCGCTGTCTTCCGGCGCCGTCAGCGCTTTCGGGGCCGTGTCGACGAGCGGAAAGTCCATCACGGACGGCAGTTCGGAACGGAAGCCGTCGCGGTTGACGACGCCCTTCTGCCAGTACGCGACCATGTACGGGCGGTCGTCCATCTCCTCGCCGACGACGTTCAGGTGCGGGTATTCCGCGTGCACGGCGCGGTTCCAATCGTTCAGGAAGGCCGGATCGGCATACGAATACGTGTCTTCGCGGATGCCGGACAGGTTCGCGTACTCGATCCACCACAGCGTGTTCTGGATCAGGTAGCGGGCCACCAGCTTGTTTTTCTGGTTCACGTCCGGCATCGACGTATCGAACCAGCCGTCGACGAAGCGCGCCTTCTCTTCCGGCGCCGCGTGGATGTCCTGCGCCACCGTGTGCTGGTTGTTGGTCTTGACGAACGTCCTGCCGTGGTTGATCCAGTCGGACGACGGCATGTCCCGCATCCACCAGTGGCCCGTGCCGATGTGGTTCACGACGATGTCCTGGATCACGCCGATGCCGCGCGCGTTGGCCGCGGCCACGTAGTTGCGGTAGTCCTCGTTGCTGCCGAAGCGCGGATCGATCTTGTAGTAATCGGTCAGCGCATAGCCGTGGTACGAATACGCCTGCTGGTTGTTTTCCAGCAGCGGCGTGGGCCAGACCATCGTGAATCCGAGGTTGCGGATGTAATCGAGCTGCGCCTGCATGCCCGCCAGGTCGCCGCCGTGGCGCCCGTCCGGATTGCGCCGATCGCTCTTTTCGCGCATGCCCGCATCGTCGTTGGCCGGGTTCCCGTTCGCAAAGCGGTCGGGCACGATCAGGTAGACGGCGTCGGCGGAATCGAAGCCGCGCCGCTGCGCCGAATCCTTGCGGCGCGCTTCCAGGCGGTATGGCACGGTCGTCACCACGTCCTTGCCGCGCTTGAACTGCAGTTCCAGTGCGCCGGGCTTCGTCGTCGCCCCGATCTTCAGGTTCACGAACAGGAAGTTCGGATTGTCCGTGCGCTCGACGCCGGCGATGCGCACGCCGGGGTAAGCCAGCGCCGGCTCCAGCTCGGCGATCTTCTCGCCATGCACCATCACCTGCAGGTCGGGCGACTTCATACCGACCCACCAGTTCATCGGTTCCACGTGCTGGATGGCGTAGGGCGCGGCGCCGGCCCACAGGGCGGGCAACCAGGCCGAGATGACAAGAACAAGCTTCTTCATGAGGTCTCCAAGTTGATTTGTAGTAAAGTAACATCACAAATCGGCGACTTCAAGGCACTCCCTATAGACAACATGTAGTTTTACTTCCGCAAGCGATCTGCGCGGAAATACAGTAAGCTGTTGGCCCCATGCCGCAGACCATCCTCACCCCCGTCCACCACGAACTGATCATCAAGAAAAGCCGCTTCATCGCCTGCGTCCAGCCGATGCCCGACCGGGCCGGGGCGCAGAAGATCGTCGCGGGGCTCAAGGCGGCGCATCCGGGCGCCGCGCACGTGTGCTGGGCGCTGCTGGCGGGCGGGCAATCGGCCGCCGTCGACGATGGGGAGCCCAGCGGCACGGCGGGCCGTCCCATGCTGGACGTGCTGCGCCACCAGGACCTGGAAGGCGTACTGGCGACCGTCGTGCGCTATTTCGGCGGCGTCAAGCTGGGCGCGGGCGGCCTCGTGCGCGCCTACACGGACAGCGTCGCCCAGGCGCTGCTGGGTGCGCAGAAAATCGCCATCATCCGCCAGCGCCACCTGCGCTGCGACGCGCCCTACCCGCTCGAAGGCCTCATTCGCCGCGAACTGGACACCGCCGGCGCCACGCTGGACGCCGTCCAGCATGCGGACGTTGTCTCATTCGCCTTCCACCTGCCGGACGACAAGGCCGCCGCACTCATTGCCCGGTTGAGCGAGGCGGGCAATGGCCGCATCCATTGGCTCGCGGAAAACGACGACCCGCAAGCAGACTCGGCCTGATACCGCTATCATGTGAGGCTATACCGGACATCACGACTCGAAAGCGGACTCGCCTGACGCGAGCCGCCATAATGTCCGGCTTCCTCCAGGAAAGACTACACACATGATCAAGAAAAGCCTGGCGCCCCTGGCCCTAGGCGGTTTCGGTATCGGCATGACGGAATTCGTCATGATGGGCATCCTGCCCGATATCGCGACCGGCCTGGACATTTCCATTCCCCAAGCGGGCTATCTGATTTCGGCGTATGCGGTCGGCGTGGTCGTCGGCGCGCCGACGCTCGTCAGCATGCTGTCGCACCGCCCGCCGCGCAGCGTGCTGATCTGGTTCATGCTGATGTTCACGGCATTCAACGCGCTCTCGGCCTTCGCCCCGAACTTCCACACGATGCTGCTGTTCCGCTTCCTGGCCGGCCTGCCGCACGGTGCCTTCTTCGGCGTGGGCGCCGTGGTCGCCACGCGTCTCGCGGACAAGGGCAAGGAAGCGGCCGCGCTTGCCAGCATGTTCTCCGGCCTGACCATTGCCAACGTGCTGGGCGTGCCCGCCGGCACCTGGCTCGGCCACAACATGAGCTGGCGCTTCGTGTTCCTGATCGTGGCCGTGATCGGCCTCGCGACGATGATCATGCTGCACAAGCTGATCCCGTATTTCGAGGCGACGCCGGGCGCAGGGCTGCGCCAGGACCTGAAGATCTTCCGCAAGCCGAACCTGTGGCTCGCGCTGGGCATCACGTCGATCGGCACGGGCGGCTTCTTCGCCTGGCTCAGCTACATCGCCCCGCTGCTGACGGACGTGACGCACTTCCACGCGAATACGATCCCGCTGATCATGACGGCGGTGGGCGTCGGCATGACGGTCGGCGTGAACGTGGGCGGCAAGCTGGCGGACCGCGTGCCGCCGCTGACCGCGATCATCATCCTCCTGATCACGATGGTTGCGCTGCTGTGCATGAACGCGCTGCTGGCGTCGTCGCAGCCGGCGATGATGGTGCTGGCGTTTGCCGTCGGCGCGAATGCGCTGGCACTGGGCCCGCCGATCCAGATGCTGCTGATCGAGCACTCGCGCGAAGCGGAGATGCTGGGCTCGTCGCTGGGCCAGTCCGGCTTCAATATCGGCAATGCGCTGGGTGCGTTCCTCGGCGGGATTCCGCTGACGCTGGGCTATTCGTATGCGTCGCCGCAATGGGTGGCGGCGAGCCTCGCCCTGTCCGGCGTCGTGCTGGCGCTCGCGATGCGCGCGCATGGCCGGCGGGGCGCGGTGGCGGTGCCGGCTTAAGCGCCGCGGCGCTTTCTTCTCGCCACACCCGCCGCCGCGAGCCCGGCCAGGACCAGCGCGATACTGCCCGGCTCCGGCACATGGGCCGACGCCGCATCGCCGCCCTGGTCGAGCTTCAATCCGGCGATATCGACCGGATTGAAGTAATGATTCGAATTGACCTGCACGGTGGACGACCAGGTATCGACGATCACATTCCCATTGATGACGCCCCAGTTCGCCGTCTGCGTCGCATACGGCGCCAGTACGCTGCCGATCACGCCGCGCACGTCGATCGTCTGCGCTTCGTAGAAGTTGAACAGCACGTTGTAGCCGGCGAGCGGCTCGAAGCTGATGCCGCCGTTGTTGAAGGTGCCCGCGCTGCCGCTCACGTTGAAGACGAGCGTCTCGCCGGGTACCAGCTTGTCGAGAGTCCAGCTGCTGGAATTCGCGAACAGGTCGGACGACACGTTGAAAATGTCGACGCCGCCCTTCCCGCTGCCCGTCACCTGGACGCCGCTCCATAGACGCGTCACCGCGCCCGTTGCGTCGAGGTCGGACAGCGCATCGGCCACGCCCGTGTAATAGCCGGCCGCCGCCTTGAAGTCGACCGGATTGCTCGTCGCCATCTGCGGCGTCGCGGCCCAAGTCAGCGCGCTCGTGCCGCCCACATACGCCTTGCCGTTCTCGATCGAACCACCCTGCAACGACAGGTTGCCGCCCGCGACGAGCGCATAGCCGTCCTTGCCGAACGCGTTCTTGCCATTGCGGTTGATCGAATAGCTGGACACTGTCACGTTGCCCCCGGCCACCACCGCGCCTTCGACGTCGCTGGACGGCGCCGTGAAATCGTGGATCGCGTACAGGTTCGCGCCGCCGACCGGTGCCATCAGATTCAGCACGGTCGCATGAGCGGGTCCTGCGCCGAGAATGGCGACAGCGAGGGCAATCGGGGCAACGCGCATGATATTTCTCAATAGAAAATTATAATTCTCTAAAGTATCATTATTTTCGATAATTCTCGATAGAATATTTCCTCTTATTCACCCAGCATGGCCGCCGTGTTCGTCACCGTGGCAAATTCGCCATGCAGGCTCGCCACCGCCGTCGCATGCATCTGCTCCGCGCTGAACCACGTGCCATCCGGCCCCGTGCGCTCGTGCGTCGCGCAGGCATCCTCGACGAGGAACGTTTGAAAACCGAGATTGCCGGCCATGCGCGCCGTCGTCGACACGCAGTGGTCCGTCGTCAGGCCGCACAGCACGACCGTCTCGATGCCGCCCGCGCGCAACCGCGCTTCCAGGTCTGTGCCGATGAAGGCACTGTTCACATCCTTCGGAATGACGATCTCGCCCGGCAGCGGCTGCGCTTCCCGCTTGAACGCGTGGCCCGGCGTGCCAGGATGGAACGCGCCCCGTGCGCTGCGCGAACCATGCTGGACGTGGAACAGCGGCCGTCCCGCTTTTCTCCAGGCGGCCAGCAGCGCCCCGATGTTTTGCTCGGCCTGGGGGTGATTGCGTCGGCCCCAGCGCGGGTCGAGGAAGCCCTGCTGGACGTCGATAACGATCAGGGCGGCGTTGGTCAGCGTTTGCATGTGTGTCCTTTCATGAAAAACCACATGGTCGCCGCCGCGTCTCCATGACGCTACCGAAATGCCGGATAATTGCCGGCTCATCCATGACAGATTTCGATGGCCCATGAAGCTCAGCCAACTTCACATGCTCGTCGCGGTGGCGGACCACGGCAGCTTCAGCGCGGCCGCGGCGGAACTCGGGTGCACGCAGTCGCGCATCAGCCATGCGATCGCGGAGCTGGAACGCGAACTGGATACGTGCCTGCTGGCGCGTGCGCGTGACGGCTCGCTGCCCACCGAAGCCGGCCTGCGCGTGCTGGACAAGGCCCGCGCGATGCTGCGGCTCGAAGACGCCCTGCGCGCCAGCGTGCGTGACGACGACGCCATCGAAGGCCGGGTGCGCATCGCGTGCTTCCGCAGCATCGGCACGCACCTGCTGCCATATGTCGCCGAAGCGCTGGCGGCCCGCCATCCGCAACTCGTGCTCGACATCGACGACGCTTGCAACGACCGCCTGGAAGTCGTGGCCGCGCTGCGTGCGGGCCGCGCGGACGTCGGCATCGCCCAGCTGCCCGTGGAAGACGGCTTCGTCGTCCACCCGTACGTGGCCGACGACTACGTGCTCGTCGTGCCGGCCGCGCGCGCGTTCACGCTGCCCGTGACGTGGGGCCAGCTGGACGGTCTGCCGTTCATCCGCCTCGGCTGCTCGGGCGCGGATGCGATCCTCGCGCGCTGCCGTGCGGCCGGCCTGGTCGCCACGGCCGAGCGCACGCTGGGCAACGACACGAGCATCGCGGCGATGGTGGCGCGCGGCATGGGCTGGTCGATCCTGCCGCGCCTCGCGACGTATCCCGAACCGGACGAGGTGCGCGTGCTGCCGCTGCCGATCCCGGCACGCCGCCAGTTCGCGCTGGCGGGAGCGCGCGATACGATGCGCAGCGCGCGCGTCAAGGCCGTGCTGGACGTGCTGCGCGACCGCCGGCTGCTGGCGGCCACGCGCGCGCACCAGGCGGGCATCCTGCATTGTCCATGACCTCCGAGGTCATGCCGGCATGACCTCGCACGTGATTGAGCGCGCCGCGTTCGATCGCCACACTGTGGTCTCCAACAACGCAGGAGACCACCATGTCCGACCAGATCCTCAAGGCCCAGGTCCTCAAAGCCCACGCACTGCGCGCATTGCACACGCCAAGCGCGCCGCTCGTCCTCTTCAACTGCTGGGATGCCGGCAGCGCCAAGGCCATCGCCGCCGCCGGCGCCCAGGCCATCGCCACCGCCAGCTGGGCCGTCGCCGCCGCCAACGGTTACGAGGACGGCGAACACGTGCCCCGTGACCTGGCCATTGCCAACATCGCACGCATCGCCCGCGCCGTCGCCTTGCCCGTGACCGTCGACCTGGAACGCGGCTATGGCGCCACGCCGATCGAGGTCGCCGACACCGTCACGCAAGCGATCCGCGCCGGCGCCGTCGGCTGCAACCTCGAAGACGGCATCGCGGCCGGCGGCCTGCGCGATCCCGGCGAACAGGCCCTGCGCCTGCAAGCGGCACGCGACGCCGCCGACGGGATCGACGTCCCGCTCTTCATCAATGCCCGCACGGACGGCTTCCTGCTCGCGGCACCGGGCGATCACGACGACGCCCTGCTCGACGCCACGCTGGCGCGCGCCCGCGTGTACGCCGCGCACGGCGCGGATGGCCTGTTCGTGCCGGGCCTCGTCGATGCGGCGCTGATCGAACGGCTCGTGCAGGCATCGCCCCTGCCCGTCAACCTGATGGCCGCCGCCGGCACGCCACCCCTGGCCACGTTGCGCGCCCTCGGCGTCGCGCGCCTGAGCCACGGCCCCGGCCCGTACCTGCAGGCGATGCGCGCACTGGAAGACGCCGCGCGCGGCGTCGCCGCATGATGCCGGCCCGGCTCGCGCTCGCGGCGGCGCTCATGCTGTCCTCCGCATTCACCGCGGCATCCGACCACCTGGATTCGCCGAAGGTCATCGCGGACCCGCGCGTTGACATCGGCGACATCTACGCGTGGACGTCGGCCGACGGCCGCCGGCTGAATCTCGTGATGACCATCGTCGGCCACGCGCTCGACAGGAATGCGGAATACGCGTTCCACATCGACAGCGGCCCGCGCTTTCCCGACACGACGGCCCGCACCGACATCGTGTGCCGCTTCCCATCGAAGACGCAGGCGGACTGCCTGATCGGCCGCGACGAAACCATCCAGGGCGACCCGGGCCGGCTGGCGGGACTCGCGAGCGCGAGCGGCCGCAGCCGGCTGTTCGCGGGCCTGCGCGACGACCCGTTCTTCAACAACGTGAAGGGTTCGCGCGCCGCGTTCGACCTGGCCGCGGCGACGCTCCCTCGCGTGGCGCGCGATGCGGCGGGCTGTCCCGCGTACACGCCGGCGCAGACGGCCGCGATCCTCGACCAGTGGCGCCACACGGATGGCGGCCCCGCCCGCAACTTCCTCGCGGGCTGGACGCCGATGGCGATCGTGCTCGAGGTCGACCTCGGCCTCGTCAACCGCGGCGGCCCCGTGCTGGCGGTGTGGGCCGATACGCTCGTCGACGACGTCCGCATCGACCGCATGGGCCGGCCGCTGACGGGCAACGGCCTGCTCGCGCACCTGGGCAGCGACGAGGACGCCGACGCCTACAAGCTCCGCTACAACGCGGCGACACCGGACACGGCGGCCGAATTCGTGCCCGTCATCGCAAAGTCGCTCGCGCTGTACGACGGCTACGACGGCCGCTGCGGCAACCAGCTCATGATCGACGCCGCCGCGCCGCCCGGGCAGCGCTACCTGCCGCTGGCCCGGTTGCTGGCCGACGACCGGCTGTGGGTCGACAGCGCGGTCACCACGTGCACGCGGCTGTTCGGCGTGGAGCTCGGGCAGCGAGACTGCGGCGGCCGGACACTCCATTACGACGCGGTGAACGTGTACCGCTCGCTGCTCGCCGGCGGCATGAACGATGCCGTCACGGACGGCGTGCGCGCGGACGACCAGCCGCACTCGGACACGGTGTTCCCGTTCCTATGAGGGTGTGCCTGTTCCTCATCCTGTGCCTGTGCATGAATGCCCGCGCACACGACTTCTGGGTCAATCCGGACAGCTTCGTCGTGTCGGTGGGCGCCAGCACCGCCTTGAGCATGCAGGTGGGCCACGGCGACGCGCGCCGCACGTCGATGATCCCGTCGCGCCGCATCCAGCGCTTCGCCGCATGGACGCCGGCCGGCGAGGTCATCGACTTGCGCAACGACGGCAGGCTCGCGCCCGCGGAGCCGGGCCTGCATCTGCTGGTACTGGAAACGGACGCGGACGCGCTGAGCCATCTGCCGGCCGACCGGTTCGACGCCTACGTGCGGGAAGAGGGTTTGTGGCCCGCGGCGGCCGCGCGCGGACGCGATGTCTTCGAACGTTACCGGCGCGTGGCGAAGGCGCTCGTGCAGGCCGGCGCGCCCGGCGAAGGCAGCCAGGACCTGGCCATGAAGCGCCTCGGCCTGCCGCTGGAAATCGTGTTGATGACATCGCCGTCGGACGGCGGCATGCTGACGGCGCAAGTCATCTTCAAAGGCTGTCCGTTGCGGCGCGCACTAGTAAAACTGACGGACCTCGACCACGACGCGCAGCCCGTCGCCGCGCAGGTCACGGATGGCGAAGGCCTCGTGCGGCTGCATCGTCCGCCGCCGGGCCACTGGCTGCTGAACGTCGTGTGGACCACGCCGCTGGACGGTGACGAAGGCATCGACTACGACACGATCTTTTCGAGCCTGTCCTTCGGGATCGACCCATGACCTCGGACGTCATGGCCCGGCGCCGCGCGGCCGGGTTATCATCGGCGGATGACGCCTCTCGACCTCGCCCCCGTCCCCGTCGGCCTGCTCCTGCGCGAATGGCGCGCGGCGCGGCGCCTGAGCCAGCTCGACCTGTCGCTGGACGCGAACATCTCCGCCCGCCACCTCAGCTGCATCGAAACGGGCAAGGCGCAGCCCAGCAGGACGCTGCTGATGCGCCTGGCCGACGTGCTGGACATGCCGCTGCGCGAACGTAACGCGCTGCTTCGCGCGGGCGGTTATGCGCCGAGCTATCCGGAGACGGGGCTCGACACGCCGGCCATGGGCCGCATCAACCAGGCGATCGATTTCATCCTGCGCCAGCAGGAACCGTATCCCGCATTCCTCATGAACCGGCACTGGGACATCCTCGCGACGAACCAGGCGGCGCAGCGCGTGAACGGTTTCGTGCTCGACGGGCGGGCGAGCAGGCACGCGAACATGCTGCGCGCCGTGTTCGATCCGGACGACCTGCGGGGCGCGCTGGCGAACTGGGACGACGTGGGCGGCACGCTGATCGGCCACCTGCACGCACTGGTCGCGGGGTCGCCGACGGATACGAAGGCGCGGGCGCTGCTGGACGAGATCCTCGCGTATCCGAACGTGCCGTCGCGCTGGCGGCTGCGCGACCTCGATACGCCGCCGGCGCCGCTGCTGACGACGGAATTCCGTCACCGCGGCGTGACGCTGAGCTTCTTTTCGACGATCACGACGTTCGGCACGCCGCGCGACGTCACCATCGACGGGCTGCACATCGAATCGTGCTTTCCGATGGACGAGGCGACGGCGCAGTTCTGCCGCCAGCTCGGCGGCTGAAATCCGTCAGACGAGCAGCGCGCCGCCCATCGACGCGGCGATCTCCGACGCTTCCTCGATCATGCGCTGGAGGGTTTCCTCGTCCAGCAGGTAGTCGAGCGCGCTCTCGCTGTGTTCGGGCAAGGGTGCGCGCGCCGTGCCGAGCGGCGACGGCACGCTGGCGTACATGTTCGCCAGCAGCAGCGTGTCGAGCAGCGAAGCGGGCGGCATGTGCAGCCAGGCGCCGCGCAGCTCGAAGATCGCCTCGGCGACTGGATCGGGCAGCGCCAGCTTGCGCGCCACTTCGCGCGTGACGACGTCCTCGCACAGCTCGGCCCATTTTTCCGGATCGTCGTCCAGCAGGCCCGGGAAGCCGTCGGCGCGCGACAGCAGGTAAAAGCCGCCGACCTCGTGGACGATGCCGGCGAACATCGCCGTGTCCGGATTGACGAAGGTAACGTGGTGCGCGAACACATGGGCCAGCGCGGCGACCTGCACCGTGTGTTCCCACAGCTGCTCGGCCTTGGCGCGCAGGTCCGGATCCTCGATGCGGGCGCCGAACTGGCGCACGACGAGGCTGGCGACGAGCATCTGCAGGTTGCGGTAGCCGACCCGCGTCACGGCCGAGCGCACGTTGGTGACGGGACGCCCGCTCGTGTTGAACGTCGAGGAATTGGCCAGCGCCACCGTGCGCGCCGCCAGCTGCGGCTCGCCCAGTACGAGGCGGATCGCGTCCTCCAGGTGGCAATCGGGATCGTTGAGCGCGTGCTGCAGGCGCAGCACCGCGTTCACGCTGGTCGGGAAGGAAATCTCACCGCGCGCCGCCTGGGCGGCGATGGTTCCAAAAGCTTCGAGTCTGTTCACGGCCGCGATTATACCGTGCCGTATCCAACGTAAATGCGTTTCCGGCGGCTTCGTGACAACTTGTGGTAGATCAGCAAAAAAAACGGCCCGCCAACTTCGGCGGGCCGCAGAGGGGCAGAAAGTGGTATGGCTTATTTGACCTTGATGGCGCTCTTGACGCTGGCTACGCCGTCGACGCCCTTCGCGACTTTCACAGCCTTGTCGGCCTGTTCCTTCGAATTCACGAAGCCGCTGAGCATCACGACGCCCTTTTCCGTCTCGACATGGATGCCGAGCGAATCGAGGTTCGGTTCCTTGACGAGGCCGGCCTTCACCTTGGTGGTGATGGCGGTATCGGAGGCGGCCACGCGGGTCTTGCCGGCGGCATTGCGGGTCTTGTCGACCGTCTGGTCGCCGGTGCGGTCCATCGCGTTGTCGGTCTTCTGGGCAACGGTCGAACCGGCCTCCTTCGTCTTCTCGACGGCCGAGTGCGCTACTTCCTTCGTCTTTTCAGCAACTGTCGCGGCCGCGGCCTTCACTTTGTCGCCCGCGGTCGCGGCAGTGTCGCGCGTCTTTGATGCCGCATCCGCAGCGGTGTCGCGCACGGCCGACGGTTTCGTTTCGACGAGGCAACCCGTCTTTGCATCGGCGCCCATCTGCGCACACTTGTCGACGGCGGCCGCCTTGGCCGGGTCGCGCGTATCGGTGCTGGTCACGAGGCCGCCGCCGGCAGCCTGGCTGCCGCCGCCGCTGGCGCCGCTGCTCGTCGTGCCTGCGCGGTCGGCCTTGGCGTCGGCCAGCGCGGCCGTGTGCACGGATTTCGCGTTATCCATGCAGCTGTCCTTGTCGGCGCCGCTCTTCGCGTCGCACTTGGCCTTGGCCAGGTCGTACTCGGCGTCGGCGACGTTGGTGCGCGTGCGGGCGCGGCCGGCTGCCGTGTTGTTGTACTTGGACAGTGCATCGGCCTCGGTGCGGGTGCGCGCCAGCCGGGCTTCGGCCATGCAGATGTCCTTGTCGCTGCCGCTCCGGGCGTCGCATTTCGCTGTCGCCGCCCGGTATTCCGACTCCGCTTTCTGGGTGAGATTGCGGTAGGTCGCCGGGTCGTGGTTGAGTGCCGCAGTCGGTGCCGCGGCGAAGCTCGCGCCTGCAGCCGTCGCGAGCAAGGTCGCAATCAGCGTTTTCATGGTCTTGTCCCTGTGTTGTTTGTTGTGACAGCCAGATTTAACGCCCGCACGCCAGGGACCTCTGTGCGGCAACGAACGCTAGTCTCAATCGTCGCTGAGCAGCCCCTCGCGCCACAACGGCGCCGCGTCCTCGAACGGCTTGCCGGCACTGCCGAAGCGCGCGCCGTCGCGCGCGAGGCCCACCCATGCGCGGGTATCGTGGCCGTTGCGCGCAACCGGCTGGTCGTGCCTGAGCTTTTCCAGCCACGCGTAGATGCGGCCGTAGTCGCCGGGGTGGCGGTCGTGCGTCCAGGCCAGCGCCACCAGGTCGGCATAGCCTTCCTCGCGGCGGGTTTCGCGCATCGCCTTCGATGCCGCCAGCAGCGACGGATCGTCCGCCGTCTCTTCGTTCACCTCGACGAAACCGGCCGGCAGCGCATGCCACGCGCCCTGCGCATAGCGCCAGCAATGGCCGATCTCGTGGGCCGCCATCGCCTCGATCAATTCGCCCTGCCCGGCCGCCGGCACGCCGTCGAGCTGGCGCTCGGCATCCGGATTGCCGCGCAGCGACAGCACGAGCTTGCAGCGGCCGCCCGCGAAGCCCATCGCCATCGGCACGTCGTTCGGGCCGGCCTGCGGCTGGACGACGACATCGATGGGCAGGTTCAGGCTGCGCGAGTACGCGAGGACGGGGAGCGCGGCACCGAGCCAGCGCTGCTCCAGCGGCGTGAGGTCGGCGGCGGCGGCGGGAAGGGTTGCGCACAGCAGCGCTGCGGCGAGGACGGCTTTGGACATGATGGGCTTCCCGTTGGATATTTAAAATGCCTAACGGCAATTTTAAATCCGGTTGAAGCCCCTTTTTCAGCAATATTTTTGCGCCTGTTTAAAAGCGTAATCTTGCCTATCCGGCCACGCGCGCCTCGCTGGGCGGATGCCCGATGACGCGTTTGAAGGCGCGGCTGAACGACGCCTCGGAGTCGTAGCCGAGCCGGTTCGCGACGGTCGCCACGCGCATGCCGTCGCGCGCGATCCAGTGCCGCGCCTGGAACATCTTGACCTTGGCAACGTACTTGGCCGGAGTTTCGCCGACGGCGCTGGAAAACTTGTCGATGAAGCTGGACCGCGACGCGCCCATCACGCCGGCCAGTTCGCTCACCGACCAGTCGCGCTCCGGCTGGCGGTGGATCGCCGCCAGCACGCGTCCGATCTGCGGACAGCGCACGGCCGCGATCCACCCGCTCGCATCGCTGCACGCGCATTCGACCCATGCGCGGATGATGCTCGCGGCCAGCACGTCCGCCAGCCGCGCGAGGATGCCGCAGGCGCCGATGCGGTCGAGCGCGACTTCGCGCTCCATCGCTTCCAGCATCGCGTGCACGGCCGGGTCGCGCTGGCCCAGGTCGGCGGCGCGCATCGCCTCCGGCATCATCGCCAGCAGCGGGTGCAGCGGGTCGAGATTGAACCGCATCGCGCCGCAGAACAGGACCTGCTCCGCCGCCGCATCCTGCGCACCGGTGCCGCTCACGAGATACAGGTTTTCCGACACGGCCTTGCGCGCCAGCGAGTCGATCTCCACCGCCGGCAGGTCCGGGCTGCTGGCCATCACGTGCGCCGTACCGTGCGGCAGCAGCACGGCGTCGCCGGGATTCAGCTGCAGCCAGCCCTTGGTGGCCGTGTGCATCCAGCAGCTGCCTTGCGCGACGAAGTGAAAGCTCGCCTCCCGCTTGGCGGGGAACGCGACGGCCCACGGCTCGCGCATCACGCAGCGGCCGTATTCGACGCCGTCGAGGCGCAGGCCGAGGAGGATTTCGGTCAGGGCGTCCTGGCCGGTCTTCGGATCCCTGTTTGGACGAATGGTCATGAGATTCGGATTGAATGGCATGGAAAGTCCAGAATCTTAGCCCTACACTGCCATTTCCACAATATCCCGAGGTATCCATGAATGAATCCACCTGCATCGACGCAGACGCGCATGTCGCGCCGCCGCGCGTCGCGGCCCAGGCGAAAAACGCCAACTGGGGCGGCATCGCCAGCCTGACGCTGGGCGTGTTCGGTCTCGTGACGGCCGAGTTCCTGCCGGCGAGCCTGCTGACGGCGATGGCCGCCGACCTCGGCGTGTCCGACGGCGCCGCCGGCCAGGCCGTCACCGCCACCGCGGCGGTGGGCGCCGCGGCCGCGCTGACCATCCCCGTCCTCACGCGGAACCTCGACCGCAAGCGGGTGATCCTCGCGCTGACGTCGCTGCTGGTGCTGTCCAATGTGCTCGCCGCGACGGCGCACAGCCTGCCGGTGCTGATCGCGGCGCGGGCGCTGCTGGGCATCGGCCTCGGCGGCTTCTGGTCGATGGCCGCCGCGCTCGCGATGCGCCTCGTCCCGGAGCACCTGTTTGCACGGGCCATGTCGCTCATCCTCACCGGCGTCTCCGTCGCCACCGTGTGCGCGGCGCCGGTCGGCGCGTACATGGGCGACCTGTGGGGCTGGCGCAGCGCGTTCGTGGCGGCCGGCGTCGTCAGCGTCTTCACGCTGGCCGCGCAATGCGTCACCATCCCCGCGCTGCCGCCGAAGGACAACCCGAACGTCAAAGTCCTGTTCGAACTGCTGGGCCGGACCAACGTGCGCGTCGCGCTGCTCGCCGTGCTGCTCGTGATTTCCGGGCACTTTGCCGGCTTCACCTACATCCGCCCGTTCATGGAACAGGTCACGCACCTGTCGGTCAGTGCGATTTCCGCGGCCCTGCTGGCATACGGTATCGCGGGCTTCTTCGGCAATATCGCCGGCGGCTTCCTGGCCGCGCGCAGCGAGCGCCTCGCCATCGTGGCAGGCGCCGCCCTGATCGCGCTGCTGGCCGCCACGTTATGGGTCGCGGGCACGTCGGTCCCCGTGACCATCGCGGCGATCGCGGCATGGGGCTTCGCGTTCGGCGCCTTCCCGATCGGCTTCCAGACCTGGATCGTGCGCGCCGCGCCGGACCAGGCCGAGGGCGCGGGCGGGCTGCTCGTCGCCGCATTCCAGATCGCCATCGCCAGCGGCGCCGTCGGCGGCGGCATCCTCGTCGACCGGATCGGTGCGCCGAGCGGCCCCATCTTCGCCACCGTCGCGCTCGCGCTCGGCGCACTGCTCGTCGTGCGCTACGGTCCGCGCCCCGCATCCAATTAAGGAGACCACCATGACGAATCGCCGTATCGTCCTTGCCGTCCATCCGCAAGGCGTTCCGACCCCGACGGATTTCCGTCTCGAAGACACACCGGTTCCGGTGCCGCGGGACGGCCAGGTGCTGCTGCGCACCGAATGGCTGTCGCTCGACCCGTACATGCGCAACCTGATGGAGCAAGTCGGCCCTGGCTATGCCGATCCCGTGCCGCTGGGCGCGACGATGGTCGGCGGCACGGTCAGCCGCGTGGTCGAGTCGCGCCATCCGGACTACAAGGCCGGCGACCTCGTCGTCGGCGCCGCGGGCTGGCAGGAGTATGCGCTGTCGGACGGCAGCGGCCTGATGCCCGTGGGCGACCTGGCGCGCCCGTCGCTGGCGCTGGGCACGCTCGGCATGCCCGGCTTCACGGCGTACGTCGGGCTGCTCGACATCGGCATGCCGCAGCCCGGCGAGGCCGTGGTCGTCGCGGCGGCCACCGGCGCCGTCGGCTCGGTGGTGGGCCAGATCGCGAAGATCAAGGGTGCGCGCGTCGTCGGCATCGCCGGTGGTCCCGACAAATGCCGGTACGCGGTGGAAGAACTGGGTTTCGATGCGTGCGTGGACCATCGCGATCCGCGCTTCGCCGAGCTGCTGGCGGCTGCCTGCCCGGACGGGATCGACGTGTATTTCGAGAACGTGGGCGGCGCCGTGTTCGATGCCGTGCGGCCGCTGTTGAACGTGAACGCGCGCGTGCCCGTGTGCGGCTTCATTTCCCACTACAACGGCGGCGTTGCCGAGGGCCCGGACCGTCTCGCCACGTGGATGGCGACCCTGCTGTCGAAACGCATCCGCATGCAGGGGTTCATCATCCTGGATCACTACGGGACGCGCTTCGACGCCTTCCGCGACGACATGGCCGGCTGGCTGGCGGCCGGCAGGATCAAGGTGAAGGAAGACGTCGTCGACGGGCTGGAAAACGCCCCCGCAGCGTTCATCGGCCTGCTGCAGGGGCGGAACTTCGGCAAGCTCGTCGTGCGGGTTTGATCACGCGGCGGCGATACGCCCCTGGCGCGCGGCCGGCACGACGGCCAGGCTCGCGGACGGCCGCGCCGCCTGCGCATCCAGCTTGAAAATGCTGACGAGGCGCGCGAGGTTCGCGGCTTCGTCCTGCAGCGCGGACGCCGCGGCGCCGGCCTGTTCGACGAGCGCCGCGTTCTGCTGCGTCGCTTCGTCCATCTGGCCGATGGCGCGGTTGACCTGTTCGATGCCGGCGCTCTGCTCCTGGCTCGCATGGCTGATCTCGGCCATGATGTCCGTCACGCGCTTCACGCTCGTGACGATTTCTTCCATCGTGCTGCCCGCCTCGTCGACGAGCTTGGCGCCGTCGTCGACCTTGGCGACGGAATCGCTGATCAGCGTCTTGATTTCCTTCGCGGCCGCGGCCGAACGTTGCGCCAGGCTGCGCACCTCGCCCGCGACGACGGCGAAGCCCCGTCCCTGCTCGCCCGCACGGGCCGCCTCGACGGCCGCGTTCAGCGCGAGGATATTCGTCTGGAACGCGATGCCGTCGATGACGCTGATGATCTCGGCGATCTGCTTCGACGACTCGTTGATCGACGCCATCGTCTGCACGACCTGCGCCACGACGGCGCCGCCGCGCAGGGCCACGCCCGATGCCGACTCGGCGAGGGTGTTCGCCTGGCGTGCGTTGTCCGCGTTCTGGCGCACGGTGCCCGTCAGTTCTTCCATCGACGACGCCGTCTCTTCCAGCGTGCCGGCCTGGCGCTCGCTGCGCTCGGACAGGTCCTGGTTGCCGGCCGCGATTTCCGTCGACGCATTGGCGATCGTGAGCGTGCCCGCGCGCACCTGGCTGACGATGTTCACGAGGCTGTCGCGCATGCCTTTCATCGCGTACAGCAGGCTGGAACGGTCCTCGGCACGGGTCTCGATCGGTACGGACAGGTCGCCGGCCGCGATGGCGCCCGCGATCTCGACGGCGTAGTCCGGCTGGCCGCCCAGCTGGCGCAGCAGGCCGTGGCTGATGAACCAGGCCGCGGCCGCGCCGGCAGCGGCGGCGACGGCGAGGATCGCGAGCATCCAGGCAAAGAAACTGTGCGACAGCGCGCGCGCCTGCGCGGCCGCGTCGTTGTTCAGCTTTTCCTCCAGGTCGATGAGGCGGTTGACGCTGGCGAGCCAGTCGACGAAGGCGGGGCCGGCCTGCTTGTCCAGCAATGTCGTCGCTTCGGCCGTATTGTCGGCCTGGCGCAGGGCGATGAGTTGCGCGATCAGCGGCTGCGTGCGGCGCTCGACGTCCTTGATGGCGGCCAGCGCCTGCTTTTCCTCCGGCAGGATGTCGCTGCGCGCCGCGAACAGCTGGTCGAGCGGCGCGGCCGAGCGCTGGTAGTCGTCGTCCAGTTTCTTGATCAGGTCGGCGTGGCGCTGGGCCGTCGGGGCCGTGGAAGCCAGCACGACGTCGCGGATGGCGATCGAGCGGTCGTGCACGCTGCCGCGGAAATTGATCGCATAGCGTTGCTTGACGCTGTTGACGTCGTTGATGCGGATGAGGATGTCGTCGATCTGGCCGACGCGGTGGATGGCGAGGCCGGCCAGCACCGCCATGAGGGCGAGGACGCTGCCGAAACCGAAAGCCAGTCGTTTGCCGATCGTGAGTCCAGTGGTTGTCATTGTGTGCTCGCGTGATGGGATCGGAATAAATATTTCCAACAGGAAACGATTCCAAATATAGCACACAAATGCCAAATTTGATGTTGGGGCAGGTCTAATACCTGCCCTTTGGCAGGGTTTTATTGCCGAAAACAGCGACGTCGTTCCCGCGAAAGCGGGAACCCATACTGAGTATCCTGTTCGGCTCAGTATGGATCCCCGCTTGCGCGGGGATGACGGTATGACGGTGCTCAGCGGTGCGCGGGCACCAGCTGCGCCGCCGTCACGAACGCCGGCCGGATATCGTTCGGCACGGCCTTCATCTTGTCCAGCGCCTTCTGCACGTCCGGACGGATGACGACATAGCGCTTCATGAGATCCTGCGCGCGGGCGTAATCCCCTAGCGCTTCGATCGTCAGGAACTCGCGGTCGAGGTCCGCCACCGCGCCCTTGATCTTGGCAAAGTCGACGGAGAACGTGCCGTCGCCGTGCGACACGAAGGCGCCCTTGTCGAGCAGGTAGTTCATCTGGATGGCCATGCCGCGCGCGTGCGAATCCGTCAGGCCGAAGTGCAGGGTGCGGAAGGCGGATGCGAGGTACGTGTTGTACAGCTTGCGCTCGGCAGCCGTGCCCTGCCCCAGCGACGCCTTCAGCTGGCCCTTGTCCATCATATAGGTGAGCGCCCACAGGCCGGTGACGTCGGCCTTCGCTTCCTCGATGGTCGAGTAGGCATCCTTCAGGTCCTGGCGCGGCGTGGATGGCTGGCCGTTCTGCGTCGTCGCGTGCGGACCCAGGCCGTGCATGATCTCGTGCGCGAGGATGTGCGTGAAGAACGAGTCGAAATCGAGGTCCTTCTGGTCGGCCGGACGCAGCACGAGCTTCGAGATCGGCGTCAGGGTCGCCTCGAACTTGGCTTCCTGGACGTTCTTCAGCATCACGCGCTTGGAGCCGCGCTGGCGGATGATGCGCTCGTCGTTCGGCAGGTTGTAGGCGGCCGTCTGCACGCCCATGTTACCGTCGCCGGCGCCGTAGACCTGGTTCACGACGACCATCGGCGCGATCGCCCCGACCTTCGGATTGCGGTACTTCGGATCGAGCGGCAGGTTGTTTTCCAGCTCCTGCATGTGCTTGCCGAAGAAGTTCAGCTTCTCCGTCTCCTTCTGGTCGCGCACGTTCACGTACGCTTCGAACGCGGCCTTGTAGCCGAACAGTTCGTCGTTGTACGTCTCATATGGGCCGATGGTGACGTCGACCGGGGAATCCAGGTCCATCCACGCGAAATCGGAGGCGAGGTAGTCGTTCGACAGGAAGGCGTCGGCGCGCAGGTTCAGGAATTTTTTCAGCGACGCGTTGTCGGTGGCGTTCGCGGCTTCCTTCAGCAGCTTCGACAGTTTTTGCAGCTCGTTACGGTACTCGTCCGAGTACTTCACGATGGTGAATTTGCCTGCCTTGTCCTTGCGGATCACGGTGAAGAACCACTGGGCCTGTTCCTTGTCGGCGGCCGGCAGGCCGTTCATCCACGCCTCGAGTTCCTGCTTGCTCGCGCCTTCCGGATAAAAATTCGCGCCGGCCGGCTTCTCGGCGGGGATCCTGATGCCGGCGTATTCCGCGGGCATGAAGGATGCGTTGCCGTCGATGATCGACCACGGGCCCTTGTTCAGCCAGAAGTAGTCGCGGCGTGCCTTGCCCAGCGGCGTGGCGTCCTTGTGCAGCGCGGCCCACAGCGCCTCGTTGCCGGACCAGCGCTGGCGCAGCTGCAGGGTGTCGACGATCTTCGCCGCTTCGATCAATCTGGCGATGGCGACGCGGTCGCCGGCGGACAGTTTCGCCGTGTCGGCCGTCAGGTCGACGGGGGCGAAGCGCTTGGCCATCGTCTGCAGTTGCGGGGCGGTGGCGGGGGCGGCGTGGACGGTGGCGCACAGGGTCGCTGCGGCCAGCGCCAGGGGGGCGAGGAGGTGCTTCATTGGGGTCCCTTGTGAGGTTGACAATCCTGAGATTGTAATCCTCTTCGGGCCCCCGTTGAACGATCAGCGTGATGCGACGGTCGCTTCCGCTTTACCCTGCTGCCATCCGCCGCCCAGCGCACGCGCGACGGACACCGCCGCCAGCAGCCGCTGCGTACGGATCTGCGCAGCCGCGCGGTCGGCGGCCAGCGCGGAACGCTGCGCATCGGTGACGTCGAGATACGTCGACACGCCGCGGTCGAAGCGCGCCTGCGCCACCTGCACGGCGCGCACGGCGGCCTGCTGCGCCTGCACCTGCACGTCGCCCTGCTTCTGGCGCTGCTGCACGTCCGACAGTGCATCCTCCACTTCGCGCAGCGCCGTCAGCAGGCGGCCTTCGTGGTTCGCGACGGCTTCGTCGTAGCGCGCCTTGGCCAGCTTCACGTTGGCCTCGATGCGGCCGCCCTCGAACACCGGCAGCGACAGCGCGAGCGGTCCGAACGAGAACTGGCGCGCGCTGCCCTTGGCGAGGTTGCTCAGCGTCTCGGACGCATAGCCGAAATTCCCGGTCAGCGACAGGCTCGGATAGTACGCGCCTTCCGCCACGCCCACCTGCGCATTGAACGCCTTCAGGGTGGCGACGCTCGCGGCGAGGTCCGGACGCTGGCCCAGCAGGCTCGCCGGCAGGCCGACCGGGATCGCGGGCGGTTGCGGCAGCGCGGTGCCCGCGGCCGGGGCCACGACAGGCTCGCTCGGCGACGCACCGACGAGCACGGCCAGCGCGTGTTCCAGCGTGTTGCGCTGGCGCTGGGCTTCCTGGATGTCCGCCTCGGCGTTGGCGCGCTCGATGCGGGTGCGCGAGACGTCCAGTTCATTGGACAGGCCAGCGTTGAAGCGCGCCTCGATCAGCTGCTGCGATTCGCGGCGCGTGGCCAGCGCATCGTTCAGGATGGCGATATCGGCATCGAGGCCGCGCAGCTGCCAGTACGTCGTCGCGACCTGGCCGGACAGCATCAGCATGACGCCGTCGCGGTCGTCCTGCGCGGCGAGCGCCTGGGCGTCGGCCGCTTCCACGGCGCGGCGCACGCGGCCCCACAGATCCAGCTCGTACGAGAAATTGGCGCCGACGCTGAATTCGTTGCCCTTGATCGAACGGCCGCCGAACGTCACGCCCATCGGCGTTTCGGCCGACGTGCGCGAGTTCGACACGCCGGCGGAGACGCCGACGGTGGGCAACTGGCTGGCGCGCGTCACGCCCAGCTGCGCCTGCGCCTGCACGAGGCGCTGCGCGGCGGCGCGCACGTTCGGGTTGTCGCGCAGGGCGCGTTGTTCCAGCTGGTCCAGCTCCTTGTCGCCGAACACGGTCCACCATGCGGCCGGCAGGCGTGCCGCCCGGTCCGAAGGTTCGGCCGCGGCGTGGCGGAAGGCCGGCGTATCGATGCTCGTCGGCGCGACGAAATCCTTGCCGACGGTGCCGCAGGCGGACAACAGCGCAGGGACGGTCAATGCAGCGGCCAGGGCGGCGGCAGATTTGATATAAACAGTTTTCATACTTTATCCATTTATCTGGTTCAGTGGCCACCGCCACCGCCGCCGCTGGGCGACTTGAGCTTGTCCGAGAACCACAGCGGAATGATCGCCACGAGCAGGATCATGCCGACGATGAAGAAGCCGTCGTTGTAGGCCATCACGAACGACTCGCGCCGCACGATGCGGTCGATGGCGCCGATGGCCTGCTGGGCCGCCGTCGCCGGGTCGAAGCCCTTGGCGAGGAACGATTGCGTCAGCGCGTCGAGGCGGGCCTGCGTGGCGGCGGCTACGAGCGAGACCGACTCGCCCAGGCGCTCCGAGTGGAAGTGCTCGCGGTTCGTCAGGGCCGTTGCCAGCAGGGCGATGCCGACCGAACCGCCCAGGTTGCGGGTCATGTTGAACAGGCTCGATGCCGACGTCATGTCCTTCGGCGGGATGCCGGCCATGGCGAAGTTCGACAGCGTCAGCATCACGAACGGCTGGCCCAGCGCGCGGATGATCTGCGACAGCATCAGCTGGTCGTAGCCCGTGCTCGCATCCATGTACGCGTTCATCAGGCACGACACGCCGAACAGGCCGAGGCCGAACGAGCACAGGATGCGGTTGTCGATCTTCTGCGACAGGCGCGCCACGAATGGCATCACGAACAGCTGCGGCAGGCCGACCCACGCGATCACTTCACCGATCTGCATCGGCGAGTAGCCCGCGATCTGCCCCAGGAACAGCGGCAGCAGGAACGACGAGCCGTACAGGCCCATGCCGATGACGGCCGACAGCACCGTCGCGACGAGGAAGTTGCGCTGGCCGTACAGGCGCAGGTTGACGAACGGCTCCGGCCGCGAAAAGCCGATCACGATCCAGCCGAGGATACCGACCAGCGCCAGCGACGCGAACGTGATGATGAAGCCGGACTCGAACCAGTCCTTCGAATTGCCCTCTTCCAGGAAGATCGTCAGGCTCGCGAGCCCCGTCGCCATGAACGCGATGCCGAGCCAGTCGGCCTTGACCAGCGCCTTGAGGTCCATGGGCTCGCGGTCGATGCCCCAGTACATGCCGGCGATCAGGAGCACGCCCGGCACCCAGTTGATGTAGAAGATCGACGGCCAGCCGTACAACTCGGTCAGGTAGCCGCCCAGGGTCGGGCCCATCGCGGGCGCCAGGGTGGCGGTCAGGCCGAACATCGCCATGCCGACCGCGCGCTTGGCCGGGGGCAGGCGCGTCATCACGAGGGTCATCGCCATCGGGATCAGCGCGCCGCCCGTGAAGCCCTGCATCATGCGGAACACGATCATGCTGGACAGGCTCCAGGCCGCGCCGCACAGCGTGGAGAACACGAGGAACAGCGCCGTCGTGAGCATCAGGTAGCGGCGCTGGCCGAGGGCGCGCACGAACAGCGCCGTCATCGGGATCACCACGATCTCGGCGCACAGGTAGGCGGTCGAGATCCACGAGCCCTCTTCCTGCGTGGCCGACAGCGTACCGAGGATGTCGCGCAGCGAAGAGTTGGTGATCTGGATGTCGAGCACCGCCATGAAGGCGCCGAGCATGCCGGCCAGCACCGCGATCCAGGTGCGCGCGTCGATGTGCGCGCCATTGGCCGGCGGAGCGTGTGGTGCGATCGGCTTGGTGATCGTCGTGGACATCACGGTTCCTCAGTTATTTGGCGGCAGCTTGCTGTTGGGTTGCCTTTTGGCGCAGGTCGATCTCGACGACAGTCGACATGCCCGGCACGAGGCGGCCCGCGTACTTCTTGAGGTCTTCCGGTGCGAACGTGATCTTCACGGGCACGCGCTGGACGATCTTGGTGAAGTTGCCGGTCGCGTTATCGGCCGGCAGCAGCGCGAACTGGTTGCCCGACGCCGGCGCGAAGCTGTCCACGCGGCCGACCAGTTCGTGCTTCGGCAGCGCGTCCACTTCGATGCTGACCTGCTGGCCCGGCACGATGCCCGGCAGCTGCGTTTCCTTGAAGTTGGCGACGACCCACACGTCGTCCTGCACGATGGCGGCCAGCTGCTGGCCCGGCTGCACGCGCGCGCCGACTTCCACGCTGCGCTTGCCGACGCGGCCGGACACCGGCGACACGATGCGGTTGTAGCCGAGCTGCTGCCGGGCGTCCTTCAGCTGCGCCTCCAGCACTTTCACCTGCGCCTCGAGCACGCCACGGGCCGACGTGGCGGCGGCGATCTGGGCCTGGGCGGCGCTGGCGTTGTCGCGGCGGGCCGTGACGTCGGCCGTGGCGCCCGCGCGGGCGGCCGTGGCGGCATCGACTTCGGCTTTCGAGACGGCCTTCATCTGCGTGTTGTACAGCTGGCCGTAGCGCTCGGCGTCCTGTTTGGCGCGCACGAGGTTGGCCTGGGCCTGCACGACCTGCGCCCGGGCGGCCGAGGCCTGCGCCCTGGCCTGCTGGATGGCGGCGTCGGCCTGCACGATCTGCTGCTGCACGCTGGCGATCTGGGCCTGGATCTGCTCGACCTTCACGCCCTGGTCGGCCGGGTCCAGCTCGGCCAGCACGTCGCCGGCCTTGATGACCTGGTTATCCTCGAACAGCACCTTGGTCACGACGCCCGGGATGCGCGACGACACCGGGTGCACGTGGCCCGTGACGTAGGCATTTTCGGTCTCGACGAAGTTATGGCTGCGGTACCACATGCGGCCGCCGGCGGCCAGCGCGGCGGCGGCGATCAGGCCCACCACGATCAGCACGCGCTTCGGAGGCCCCTTGGCGGCGTTGGCCGGTGCCGGTGGGACGGCTGCGGCCGGCTTGTGGTCGACCGTGGTTTGCGTATCAGGCATGTTAGCTCCGAAAGAAATGAAATTAGTCCATCGCATTATTCGACAAGTTTTTGCCAAAGTCAAGAAATGAAACGGTTGCATTTCATTAGAGATTCCACTAGCATGGAGCCCATGGACAAACATATGCATGACGCATCCGAATGCCCCGGCAAGGGCGCGGGCCGGCCCAAGGCCGCCGACGTCGAGGCGCGCACGCAGGAGTTGCTGCATATCGCGGGCACCCTGTTTCTCAAGAATGGCTATACGAAGACGAGCCTCGAATCGATCGCCCGCGCGGCGCACGTCGCGGTGCGCACGATCTATGTGAAATTCGGCGGCAAGGAAGGCCTGCTGGCCGCCGTGCTGGCCGCCAAGCGCCACCGCTTCTTCCGCAGCCAGCCGATGGAGACGGATACCCGTCCGCTGCGCGACATCATCGACGACTTCGCGCACCAGATGTACGCACTGATCACGTCGCAGGAAGCGATCGACCTGCAGCGCATCGTGCTGGCCGAGGCGCCGACGAATCCGGAACTGGCCGAGGCATTCTGGAACAGCGGCCCGCGCATGACGCGCGAGATGCTGGCCCGCTTCTTCGCCCGCCCGGACATCCGCGCCCAACTGCGTCCCGGCCTGCCGCTCGACCTGTTGCCCTGCCACCTGATGAGCACCATCACGGGCGAAATGTTCATGAACCTCATGCGCCCGCAGCACGTCGTCGACCAGGAAAAGGCGAAGCGCGACCTCGAAGGCCGGCTCGAATTGTTTTATTACAGCATCCTGCCGCCAAGAACTTAATTCCTTTTAGCAAAGACAATGTGCGTCATCGCACCGACCTAATCGGTGGGAACAAGTAGCCTGTGGTCTTTGAAGGAGGATGTCATGAACAACAATACAAATAGCAAGACGGCAGTTCGCCGCAAGGAGGGTGCATGAGCAAGTCGTCCCGTTATGAATGGCGCGACCAGCAGGCCGCGCTGCACGAGCGCATGAAGGGCTTCCTCGCCAACCCGAGCAATGAGCAACTCGAGGCCGTCGTCACCGAGATGCGCGCGTATGCGGATGCCGCACAGAGCGGCAGTATCGAGATTCCGCAGGCCTGGACTGCTTACAGTTGAGTTGAACGCATGGTGGGCTCGCATTTCAAGCCCCTGGCTTGAAATGCCCCACCCTCCATTTCACGCCACGCCACCGCATTTCACACCGCTCTACTGCATCTCGTCGCATCGCGCCCATCGCGATAACGCCCCCGGATACATTGCCTCCATCACAACGACACAGATGGAGCCTCCGATGATCCGCACCGCCCTCCTTGCCCAGGCTTTCACCACCCCGCTCGCAACCGCCGCCGATCTCGTCGTCCACGTCGACAACGTCAAGTCGACGTCGGGCCAGGTCATGGCCGCCCTGTACGACAACGCGGACGCCTTCCTCAAGCACCCGGTCCGCGCGGAGCAGGCGAAGGCCGACAAGGCCGGCACGACGCTCGTGTTCCACGACGCGCGTGGCCGAGGGGCCGGTGGCGCTGGCCCGGCTGCCTTATCGCACGCCGCATTGCTTCCATGGTAACTTTCTGGCTGCTTGAGACAGGAACACCATGACCACACCCGCCACGCCCTCGATGCACCCGCTGGAATCGTTCGCGCCCTTCCGGCGCTGGCGCCCTTCGCCGCTGCGCAACCTCGTCTACACGTTCGTGTGGAACGGCATCATCGGCGTCGCGCTGACGTGCGTGGCCCTGCTGTTCGGCAGCCGCGCGCCGGTCGCCACGCTGCTGACGGAAATGCTGTTCGCGTCGAACGTGATCGGCTTCCTCATCCACGGCGTGGTGCACCTGCTGCGCCGCATCGCACCCGGACGGAACAGCACGGCGATGCGGATCGCCAGGGTGCTGCTGACGGCGTGTTGCGCCCTGCTCGGCCTGGCCGTCACGGACGCCGTGCTCGGTGGACGCAGCACCTTCGACGCGCTGCTGCACACGGGCCTGATGGCGCGCTACCTGCCGGGCGCCATCGTGGTCGCGCTGCTGATGGCCGGCGTGCTCACGGCCGGCGAGCGCCGCGTCGCGCGCGAGATCGAGGCGGCGCGCCAGCAGGAGCAAATCGCCGAGGCCGCGCGCCTGCTCGCGGAAGCGCAGTTGCGCACCCTGCAGGCCCAGATCGAACCGCACTTCCTGTACAACACGCTGGCCAACGTCGTGAGCCTGATCGGTTCCGATCCGGTCCGGGCCCGCCACATGCTCGAGCGCCTGATCGATTTCCTGCGCGCGAGCCTGTCGGCCAGCCGCGCGGAGCACGCCACCCTGGGTGCCGAGATCGACCTCGCGCGCGCCTATCTCGACCTGCTGACGGTGCGCATGGGCGCCCGGCTGCGCTACCGCATCGACGTGGACGACGCCTGCCGCGGCGCCGCCATCGCGCCCATGCTGATCCAGCCGCTGGTGGAAAACGCCGTCATGCACGGCATCGAGCCGAAGGTGGATGGCGGCACGATCGTCGTGCGGGCGCGCCGGACGGATGCGGGTTGGTGCGTGGAAGTGGCCGACGACGGGGCGGGCTTGACGGCGGCAGCGCCCCGCCCGGGCGGCGGCGTGGGCCTGTCGAATTTGCGCGAGCGCCTGCGCACCTTGCACGGGAATCTTGCTCAAGTACAATTGCTCGAAAATCAAGACGGAGGCGTCACCTCGCGTCTGATCCTGCCTGCATAACGTTTTACCGAGGTGCCATCATCGCCCCCATCCGCGCCCTGCTTGCCGACGACGAACCGCACCTGCTGGCCTATCTCGAAGAACAACTGGCGATCGCATGGCCGGAACTGCGCATCATCGGCCGCGCCGGCAACGGCATCGAAGCGCTGCGCCTCGTGGACGAGCTGGCGCCCGACATCCTGTTCCTCGACATCCAGATGCCCGGCCTGAACGGCCTCGATCTCGCGGCCCGCCTCGTCGATGAGAAGAATGCGCCGCGCGTCGTGTTCACGACCGCGCACGAGGCGTATGCGCTGCAGGCCTTCGAGCACGCCGCGTTCGATTATTTATTGAAACCCATCCGCCTGGAGCGGCTGCAGCGCACCGCCCTGCGCCTGAAGGAAACGCTGTCCGCCCCCGCACCGGCGGCGCCATCGGCCGACATGCTGGCCGGCCTGCTGCGCCAGCTCGGCATGGCGCCCCCCACGCCCGCCGCCGCGCCCGCGCCGGCCGCGCCGCTGCAGTGGATCCGCGCCGCGCAGGGCCAGGAAACGCGGCTGATCGCCATCGACGAAGTCATTTACTTCCAGAGCAACGACAAGTACACGAGCGTGTTCGTGGCCGACGGCGAGCACCTGATCCGCACGCCGATGCGCCAGCTGCGCGACCAGCTCGACCCGCAGCAGTTCTGGCAGATCCACCGCGGCGTGATCGTCGCGGCGCGCCACGTGGCCGGCACGCGCACCGACTTCCGCGGCCGGCTGCTGGTGAAACTGAAGGGCCGCGACGAACAACTGGTCGTCAGCCGCAACTACGCCGACCTGTTCCGCCAGATGTAAATCCCGCATTACGAAAAGGCCTTTCACGATCTGCTTCGCCTTTGCGAAAAGGTCGTGCATAATAGCGGCTGTCCTATGTCTTATATAAGACTTAGTCGTAAGGCAACATACGACGTTTGTGGCCGCCGGATCGATGTTTGACGGAGTATGATCCTCGATCTGTTCACCACCATTGGCGCGTGGCCCGGACAGCCGATGTTTTTTTAGTATTAGAACTCCAAACCCTCCCGCACATCGAGGAACCAGCGTATGAGCAGTGATCAGACCATCATCTATACCCTAACCGACGAGGCGCCCCTGCTGGCCACCCACGCCTTCCTGCCCGTCGTCGAGACGTTTGCCAAACCCGCCGGCATCCGCATCGAAGAGAGCGACATCTCCGTCGCGGCGCGTATCCTCGCGGTCTTCGCCGACCGCCTGTCGCCGGACCAGCGCGTGCCGGACACGCTGTCGGAACTCGGCAAGAAGACGCTGCAACCGGACGCCAACATCATCAAGCTGCCGAACATCTCGGCATCGGTGGGCCAGCTGCAGGCAGCCATCAAGGAACTGCAGGGCAAGGGCTACAACCTCCCGGACTACCCGGCCGATCCGAAGACGGACGAAGAAAAAGAGATCAAGGCCCGCTACGGCAAGTGCATCGGCTCGTCCGTGAACCCGGTCCTGCGCGAAGGTAACTCGGACCGCCGCGCGCCGAAGGCCGTCAAGGAATACGCCCGCAAGAACCCGCACTCGATGGGCGAATGGTCGCAGGCATCGCGCACGCACGTGTCGCACATGACCCACGGCGACTTCTACCACGGCGAAAAGTCGATGACGCTCGACCGCGCGCGCGACGTCAAGATGGAACTGATCACCAGGAGCGGCGAGACCGTCGTGCTGAAACCGAAGGTCTCCCTGCTGGACGGCGAGATCATCGACTCGATGTTCATGAGCCGCAAGGCCCTGCTCGAGTTCTATGAACAGCAGATCGAAGACGCGCACAAGACCGGCGTGATGTTCTCGCTGCACGTGAAGGCGACCATGATGAAGGTCTCGCACCCGATCGTGTTCGGCCACGCGGTCCGCACCTTCTACAAGGAAGCCTTCGAGAAGCACGGCGAGACGCTGGCGGCACTGGGCGTGAACGTCAACAACGGCATGGCCGACCTGTACAACAAGATCGCCAAGCTGCCGGATTCGCAGCGCGAAGAAATCATCCGCGACATCCACGCCTGCCAGGAACACCGCCCGGCGCTGGCGATGGTCGACTCGGCCAAGGGCATCACCAACTTCCACTCGCCGAACGACGTGATCGTCGACGCATCGATGCCGGCAATGATCCGCGCCGGCGGCAAGATGTACGGCGCCGACGGCCGCCTGAAGGAAGTCAAGGCCGTGATCCCGGAATCGACGTTCGCCCGCATCTACCAGGAGATCATCAACTTCTGCAAATGGCATGGCGCCTTCGACCCGCGCACGATGGGCACCGTCCCGAACGTCGGCCTGATGGCCCAGCAGGCCGAGGAATACGGCTCGCACGACAAGACCTTCGAAGTGCAGGAAGACGGCGTCGCCAACATCACCGACCTGGCAACGGGCGAAGTGCTGCTGTCGCAGAACGTCGAGAAGGGCGACATCTGGCGCATGTGCCAGGTGAAGGACGCACCGATCCGCGACTGGGTCAAGCTGGCCGTCACCCGCGCCCGCAACTCGGGCATGCCGGCCGTGTTCTGGCTCGATCCGTACCGTCCGCACGAAAATGAACTGATCAAGAAGGTCAAGACGTACCTGAAGGATCACGACACGGAAGGCCTGGACATCCAGATCATGTCGCAGGTGCGTGCGATGCGCTTCACGCTGGAGCGTGCCTTCCGCGGCCTGGACACCATCTCGGTGACCGGCAACATCCTGCGCGACTACCTGACCGACCTGTTCCCGATCCTGGAACTGGGCACCAGCGCCAAGATGCTGTCGATCGTCCCGCTGATGGCCGGCGGCGGCATGTACGAGACGGGCGCCGGCGGTTCGGCACCGAAGCACGTGCAGCAGCTGACCGAGGAAAACCACCTGCGCTGGGACTCGCTGGGCGAATTCCTCGCGCTGGCCGTCAGCCTCGAAGACCTGGGCCTGAAGACCGGCAACGCGAAAGCCAAGCTGCTGGCCAAGACGCTGGACGCCGCCACCGGCAAGCTGCTGGACAACCGCAAGTCGCCGTCGCCGAAGACCGGTGAACTCGACAACCGCGGCAGCCAGTTCTACCTGTCGATGTTCTGGGCCCAGGAACTGGCCGCGCAAACGGAAGACGCCGAACTGGCCGCCTACTTCGCGCCGCTCGCCAAGCAACTGGCCGAGAACGAGCAGAAGATCGTCGCGGAACTGATCGAGATCCAGGGCAAGCCGGTCGACATCGGCGGCTACTACAAGCCGGACAATGCCAAGGTCAAGGCCGTGATGCGTCCGAGCGCCACGTTCAACAAGGCACTGGAAAGCGTCGGCGCCTGATAGCGTTCCGCTCTCGGTAGTCCTTTCGAAAACCCCGGCTCCGCTTCATGCGGGCCGGGGTTTTGTTTTTTCCGGGTTTTTAATTGGTCAAGCCAATTTCTGTTCTGGTCTAAAAATATTTAAACTGGCCCGACCAATTTAGATGTCCCCGTGCTAACATTTCCCGACCTGGCGGACCGCATCCGGCCAGGCGCCTCCATGGCTTATTGGCAATCAATCGGGAATAACAATGAAAACGACGACTACAATCTTGGAGACCCTGGTCCTGGCAGCCCTTGCCAGCGGCCAGGCACAGGCAGCACCGCTTTCCCTGCAAGACGCCCGCATCACCGCCACCTACAACGGCAGCGCGGCCGACGTCCTCGGACTCGACCACCTGTTCGCCCAGGAACCCGGCAGCAACACCAGCACGCTCGACCCGACCGACAGCGGCGTCGAATTCCTCACGGCCGACTTCCTGTTCGGCTTCGATTTCGCCAAGGACGGCATGCTCACGATCTACGAGAACATGCCCGTCCCCGCCGGCGACTACAAGCTGACCTTCGACTTCGGCGCGACGCTTCCCGCCGCCATCGCGAGCTTCACGCTGCTGGACGGCGGCGCGGCCGACGGCGTGCCCGGTTTGAGTGTCGTCGACGGCCACACCATCGCCGTCGACCTGGGCGGGCTCGCGTGGCATGGCGACTACGGTTCGATCACGGCGCGGATCGGTGCCGCGGACGTCCCCGAACCCGCGGTTCCTGCCCTGCTGCTGGCCGGCGCCGCCGGTCTCGCATTCAGCCGCCGCCGCGCCTGAGCCACCGTCTGCCAAGGAGACATCCATGAGATACGCACGTATCGGGGCGGCGCTCGCGCTGGCCGCGCTCTGCCTTACCGTCAATGGCGCCACTGCCGCCACGGATCCGGCCCGCGCCACCGCGCCGCCCGACGGCTGGGCGAGCCAGGGCGGCGGCACCATCGCCGGCGCCAACGCCACCACCGACCAGATCTACACCGTGGCGAACCGCGCGCAGCTGCTCGCGGCCATCGCCAACGGCGGCACAACGCCCAAGATCATCAAGCTGTCCGGCCTCGTCGACATGACCGATGGGAAGCCGTACACGAGCACCGCCGACCAGTCGGCGCGCGGCGCGATCCGCCTCAAGAACAACACGACCCTGATCGGCGACGGCGCGAGTTCGGGCCTCGTCAACGGCCACATCATCCTGTCGAACGTCAGCCAGATCATCATCCGCAACCTCAAGATCCAGAACCCGTGCGACGTCGGCCCCGTGTGGGACCCGACGGACGGATCGACTGGCAACTGGAACGCGGCCTACGACGCGATCGGCATCTCCGGCTCGGACCATATCTGGATCGACCACAACTCGTTCACCGACGCGCCGGTCACGGACAACTTCCTGCCGATCGAGAACGGCCACGTGAAGCAGTGCCACGATGGCGCCGTCGACATCACCAACGCGTCCGACTACGTGACGGTGTCGTACAACGTGTTCGGTGAACACGACAAGAACAACCTGGTCGGCTCCAGTCCTACCGCCACGGCGGACGAAGGCAAGCTGCGCGTCACCTTCAGCAACAACGTGTTCCGCGCGATCCAGTCGCGCGCGCCGCGCGTGCGCTTCGGCCAGGTCCACCTCTTCAACAACTACTACGTGGGCAGCAAGACGGCCGACGTGTACAAGAACAGCTACAGCGTGGGCCCCGGCGCGAATGCGAAGATCCTGTCGAACGCGAACGTGTTCGAGATCGCGGGCGCGAGCGGCTGCGACAGCGTGGTGAGGAATCCGGGCGACGCCACGGCCGGCACCTTCAAGGACACCGGCTCGCTGCTGAACGGCGCGGCGCTGGGTGCATGCGCCGTGTCCAGCGCGACGACGTGGACGCCGCCTTACGCCTACACGCCGCGCCCGGCCGCCCTCGTGAAGGCGAACGCGCTGGCGCAGGCGGGCGGCGGCAAGCTGGCGACGGCAATCACCGGCACAGGTAAAACCACCGTCGACACGGGGCCCACGCTGAACTGCCCCGCCACCGGCCTGTACTTCTGCGACGATTTCCAGTCCGGCAGCACGGCCAGGTGGAATTTGCTGCCCTTATCGACTCCGACCTCCGGTCCGAACGGCACGTTCGGCGTGACGGAAGAAGCGGCGGGCAGCGCCAGCAAGGTGCTGCAGTACACGGCCGCGACGACGGGCGGCGTGCTCGCGCTCGTGAAGCCGGACGCGTTCGGCGGCGTACCATCGAACGACTATTACGTGGAAGCGCGCATCCGCCCGATGGCCAACGGCACGACCGGCAACAAGCAGCTGTACCTCGTCGCGCGCTACGTCGATGCGGCCAACTGGTATGGCGCGGGCCTGAACGTCCAGAACAGCACGACGAGCACCCAGGTCGAGATCGCGCGCATGCTGAACGGGACACTCAGCCGCCCGAAACAGGTCAAGATGCCGATCGCGATGGATGCCCAGTTCTACACGGTCCGCTTCGAAATGATCGGCACCACGCTCACCGTCTACCTGGACGGGAAAAACCTCGGCAGCGTGACCGACGCGTCGTTCGCGCAGCGCGGCCTGATCGGGCTGTACACGGCCAATAAATCGTTCCAGGTCGACGACGTGCGCGTGGGCGACCCGCGCCAGAAACCCGTGCAGCTGACGCTCGATCCGGCCGCGACGACTTACACGGCCGAAGCGGGCGACGCGCCTTTGAATGTCGCCGTCACCGCCGTCACGGCGGACGGCACGGCCGACAGTTTTACCGTCGCGTCCAGCAATCCGGCCGTGGTCAGCGCGAGCATGAACGGCAACACGGTCACCCTGACGCCGCTGTCCGCCGGCACCGCCAGCATCGTGTTCACGAGCGGCTCCGAACCGGGCCTCACGCGCACGATCGCGGCGACCATCGGCGCCCAATTCGTCCAGCCGACCCAGACGTATCCGCTGCAGGGCGCCAGCAGCCCGGCCGCGCAGGCGGGCGCCGTCAACGTCGACACGGTGTTGACACTGACGTTCGACAGCCCGCCCACGCTGGGCGCCAACGGCAGCATCCGCATCTTCCGCAAGGCCGACGATGCCCTGGTCGACGTGATCCGCACGAGCCGCGAAACGGATGCCCTCGGCTACCCCGGCCAGGCGCTCGTGCGGCGCGTGAACACGGCGCCGATCCGCATCGACGGCAACACGGTGCGCATCGCGCCGCACTCGGGCAAGCTCGCCTGGGGCACCGAATACTATGTCGCGATTGCCGACGGCGTGTTCACGAATACCACGCTGGGCGGCCTGCCGTTCGTCGGCATCGGCAAGCTCGGTGGCTGGTCGTTCACGACGAAGGCAGCGGCGCCGACCGCCAGCACGGTCACCGTCGACGACGACGGCAGCGCCGATTTCCGCACCGTGCAGGGCGCGCTGAACTACGCGATGCAGAACTTCGCGAAGACGGCGCCGGTGACGATCGCCGTGAAGAACGGCACCTACGACGAGCTGCTGTACCTGAACGGCAAGAACAACGTCACGCTGAAGGGAGAGAGCCGCGACGGCGTCGTGATCCGCTACACGAACAACGAGACGCTGAACCCGGGCACCGGGTCGAGCCAGTCGCCGACGGTGGCCGGTTCGCCGGCGGGCGGACGCGCCGTGATGCTGGTCGAGAACGCGGACATGCTGGTGCTCGACACGCTCACGATCGACAACACGACGCTCCGTTCGGCCTCGATCTCGGGCCAGGCGGAGACGCTGTACTTCAACAGCGACACGCGTCTCGTCGCGAAGCACGCGAACTTCACGAGCGAGCAGGACACGCTGAACCTGAAGGGCTGGGCGTGGTTCTACGACACCCTCGTCGCGGGCAACGTCGACTTCATCTGGGGCGGCAGCCACGCGGCCCTGTTCGAGAACAGCGAGATCCGCAGCGTGGGCGACAGCGCCAACGCATCGAGCGGCGGCTACGTGCTGCAGGCGCGCGTGCCCGTGGCGACGGACATCGGCTACGTCTTCCTGAACAGCGCGCTGACGCACGGCCCCGGTCCCGGCCCAAACCACGGCGACGTGCCGGCCGGCGCGACGTATCTGGCGCGCAGCCCCGGCACGACGAACACGTGGGACAACGTCGCGTTCGTGAACTGCCGGATGGATGCCCACGTGGCGCCGGCCGGCTGGGCGGGCCAGGGTGTCAATAACCAGCCGGCGCCGAATCCGGCCGTGGCGAGCGCGGACGCGGGCTGGCGCGAGTACGGCAGCACGACGCTGGCCGGCACGCCGCTCGACCTGCGCACGCGCGTGGGCGGCTACGTGCTGTCCGATGCGGACGTGGCGAACCGTTTCGCGACGCGCGCCAGGGTCTTTGCGGCCTACGGCGGCGGCGCGGGGTGGAACCCGCAGCCGTGATCAGGGCAAGCCCTGCACGTAGCCCTCTTTCGGATAATCGATGACGTAGTCGACGTCGAACCTGGCCGTGTCGTTCGGCTTCAGCGTTCGCGTCCAGCCGACCAGTCCGCGCCGCCGCTCCCAGTCGCGGACGTCCGGTTCCGGACGCAGGGCCGTCTTGACGGTCACCTTGTCCGATTCGCTGACGGGCGTCGGTTCGAGCACCAGCACGTCGATCGGCTGGCGATGGGTGCTCGTCACGACATACGTCTGCGCGATGCGGCGCTGGTTGGCGCCGTTGAAGAAGCCCGTCTGGCCCGACTTGCGGCCGCGGTCCTCGACCTTCACGCGCACGAGCGGGTCGCGCCCGAACGCCAGCCGGAAGCGCTCGCCCGCCTGCGGGTCCCAGCGCAGCGCGCCGACATAGGTGCCGTCGCGCTGCAGTTGTACCTGGCCGGGCAGCCAGACGCCGTCGGGCCGCGCCGCCTGCGCCGTCAGGACCGCCGCGTCATTGCCGCTCCGCGGCGCGACCAGGACGCGCTGCTCCGCCTTCAAGGTCTGGCGCGACAGGCTGACGGCGATCTCGCGGCCGTCCGACGCCAGGGTGACGCGGGCCGGCACCTCGAACTCGGTCGTGAAATTCCCCTGCGATTCCAGGATGGGGGCGATGTAATCGTCCGCCTTGGCGGCGGGCGGTGGCGGTGGCGCCGCGGGTGCCGGTGCCGGCATGGCGCGGAACATGGCAATGGTGGGGGCGACGATATTCTCGGTGGGCGGCTGGTAATCCAGCAGCCACGGCATCGGATCGGGCGCGACCACGACGAGGCTCGGCTGACCGGTCGACAGGCGCAGCTTCACATTGGTCCAATCCTCGCCCGTCTTTTGCGAAATGGTCGCCATCCGTTCCAGGTCGATGGTGGACGCGCTCGAATCCAGCGCGGCGCGGTACGCCGGCTTCCAGCCCGCGCGCTCGACCTGGTAAGTCAGCACGATCTTTCCGCCCTGCCGGGCCGCCACCTGCACCGTGATCGTCCGGCCGGCACGCGCGCCGGCGCGCGCCTGCGCGAGCTCGCGCTGGGCGGCGTCGAGCTGCTTCGTCAACGCGCGCTTCTTCGTCTCGTCGTTGCGCACGCGCTCGAGCGCATCGAAGGCGCCCTTGCGGATCGCGTCCAGCGTGCCGGCCAGGCTCTTAGCATCGACCGGCGCGGGCTTGTCGCCGCCCGTGCCCAGCTTCTCGAGATAGCCTTGCACGATCTGGGCCGACTTGATGTCCGCATCGATCGCGGCGACCAGGTCCTGCAGCGCCTGCACCTTCGCCTCCAGGTCCGCCTCGCGCGCGCTCGGGCTGTCGGCCCGCGCCTGGTCGCGCGTGACGACCTGCCCGACCTGGATCCCGGCATCGGCCTGCAGCCGAACGGTGTCCTTGTCGAAGTTGGCGGGCATGCCCGTGATCTCGACCTGCGTCGCGCCGGCCGCCACCTGCGCGACGCGCTCCACCGTGGCGCTGCCGGGGTACAAGGTGACGCTCTGGATGGGGGCTTCTACCGCTGCCACGGACGAGAGGGCGAATGCCAGCCCCAGTGGCCATGCCTGCTTGAATTCCATGATGCTGCTATCGATTACGTGTGCAAATGTGCACAGCATACTCTTCCTGCCCCGAGCCGTCTCGCTGACCGTGCTCGTGCCTGACAGGCGTCACTTCCCCGCCTCCCGCCGGCCCCCGGCGGGCGGCAGTGCCACGTGTTACCGCCTGGCTCGCCTCGGGTAGCGCCGTGCGCGCCGCGAGGGCGCCGGTGGCGAGCCGTTGCAGGTTGATGGCCGCGTTCACGTCGCGGTCGTGCTGCGCGCCGCAACCGGCGCAGGTCCACGCCCGGTCGCCCAACGCCAGCACTCCGTTGCGGGTACCGCACGCCGAACACAGTTTGCTGGACGGGTACCAGCGCTTGGCCAGCACGATGTGCGTACCGTAGCGTCCCGACTTGTACGTCAGCTGGCGCCGGAATTCGTAAAAGCCGACATCGGCGATCGCGCGCGCCAGGCGCGCGTTGGCAAGCATGCCGCGCACGTTCAGGTCTTCGATCACCAGCGCCTGATTTTCGCGGCACAGCCGGGCCGTGAGCTTATGCGTGAAATCCCGGCGCACGCGCGCGATGCGCGCCAGCAGCCGCGCCAGCGCCAGCGCGCCCTTGGTCCGGTTCTTCGATGCCGGCAGGCGCGTGCCCTTGACTATGCGTCCGACGATCCCGGCCGCGGCCTTGGCCGCCTCCAGCTTGCGCGACTGCCGGCGCGAGCGGATGCGCAGGCGCCGCAGCGCCGCCTTCAACGGCCGTGGCGCCGCGATCTTCTCGCCACTGGACAGCGTGGCCGCGCTGGTCACGCCCAGGTCGACGCCGGTGACGGCGTCACCTGTGCGACGCCGCCGGGCCAGGTGGTCCGGCACGTCGACCTGAACCGCCAAATACCAGTGATCGGCTTCGCGCGAGACACTCGCGCCCATGATCTTGCCGCCCCAGCGCAGCGTTTCGCGCAGCGCGACGCGGCCCACTTTCGGCAGCACGGCGCTGCATCCCTCGAGCCGGAACTTGTCGTTCGCCAGGTAGAAGCTGTTGGCCGAACGGCCCTTTTTCTTGAAGCGCGGCGCGTGCGCCGGTTGGCCGGCGCGGCGCTGCTCGAAATATCGGCTCCACGCCTTCGCGAGGTTGGCGAACGGTTGGGCGTGCGCGTCGCGGTGGAGGGCACGCAGCCACGGCTTGCCGTCGGCGTCGAGCCAGTCGGGATCCGAATACTTGATGCGATTGAACGCCTTCTTGAGTGCCATCGCGTTTGGCCGCAGGCCGCGGGCTGCCTGACGGTTCCACTCGGCGAGCGCCCAGTTCCAGACCCGGCGGGCGGTGCCGGCCGCGCGTGCAAAATAGTCGCGCTGCTCCGCTGTCGCGTCAATCCTGATCCGGTGCGCCAGCAGCATGGCTGCTCTCCGGAGTCGCGCGCAACTGGCGGCAGAAGATGCGCAGGCCATGCAATCTGCTTGAGAAGCAATCCACGTAGCGGCGCCGGTTTTTGGTAGTGCGGGCAGCCGGGTCAAACCGATCTTCGCGCTCGCACCGCTGCAGCGAATTGACCGTGATTCCCAGCAGCTTGACAGCCTCGCCCGTGCGCATTCTGTTTTCCATGATCACGATTGGACACATTCACTCATGTTTAGTTCGACTAGAGTCGTACTCTTTCGGGATTGAACCCGCCGAGCTTAGCAAATGGCGCCGTGGGAAAAGCCGCGAAATGTAACGATGTCAACTATCATCTTATGACAACGTTGTTGTTGTACAATTTCTTTTGCGACAAGTCGCGCACTTCACTCTCCGGGAGATCACACCATGTTTCGTAAATGTTTCGCCGAATTCCTCGGCACGTTCTGGCTCGTGCTGGGCGGCTGCGGCAGCGCCGTGCTGGCCGCCAAATTCGCCGACGTCGGCATCGGCCTCGCGGGCGTCTCGCTCGCCTTCGGCCTGACCGTGCTGACCGGCGCTTATGCGTTCGGCCCCGTCTCGGGCGGCCATTTCAATCCGGCCGTCACGGTCGGCCTGTGGGCGGGCGGCCGCTTCCCGGCGCGCAATATCGTTCCGTACGTCGTCGTGCAGGTGTGCGGCGCGATCGCGGCAGCAGCAGTGCTGTATGCGATCGCGAGCGGCAAGCCGGGCTTCGACCTCGCGGGCGGCTTTGCCTCGAACGGCTACGGCGAACACTCGCCGGGCGGCTATTCGCTCGGCGCGGCCCTCGTCACGGAACTCGTGATGACGTTCATGTTCGTGCTGATCATCCTCGGCGCGACGCATACCCGTGCGCCCGTGGGCTTTGCCGGTCTCGCGATCGGGCTGGCGCTGACGCTCATCCACCTGATCAGCATCCCCGTCACCAACACGTCCGTCAACCCGGCCCGTAGCACGGGCCAGGCGCTGTTCGTCGGCGGCTGGGCGGTCGCGCAACTGTGGCTGTTCTGGCTCGCGCCGCTGCTGGGCGGCGTGCTGGGCGGCGCGGTGTACCGCATCCTGCTCGAACGCGACGAGACCGAGCCGGCGGTGGAAGGACGTCCGGTCCGCACCTGAACGCCGGCCGCACACGGCGCACAGGCGGGCTGCTGCACGATTTTGCTGGCGGCCCGCCGCGCGGCACCTAGAATGGTGAAAGCGTCACGCCCCGCGGGCGCGGTGACGTGGCGCCCTCATCTCGGGAGGTTGCCATGTATCGTAAATGTCTCGCCGAATTCATCGGCACATTCTGGCTCGTGCTGGGCGGCTGCGGCAGCGCCGTGCTGGCCGCGACATTCCCTGACGTCGGCATCGGCTTCACCGGCGTCGCGCTTGCCTTCGGGCTTACCGTGCTGACAGGCGCCTACGCGCTCGGTCCGGTCTCCGGCGGCCACTTCAATCCGGCCGTGACCGTCGGTCTCTGGGCGGGCGGCCGCTTCCCCGCCCGCCAGATCGGCCCGTACATCCTCGTGCAGGTGGCCGGGGCAATCGCAGCGGCGGCCGTCCTGTACGCCATCGCGAGCGGCAAGCCGGGCTTCGATGCGGCGGCCGGCTTCGCCGCCAACGGCTATGGCGCGCACTCGCCCGGCAACTACTCGCTGGGGTCGGCGCTGATCACCGAAGTGGTCATGACGTTCATGTTCGTACTGATCATTCTCGGCGCGACGCACACGCGGGCGCCGGTCGGGTTTGCCGGCCTCGCGATCGGGCTGGCGCTGACGCTGATCCACCTGATCAGCATCCCCGTGACCAACACGTCCGTCAATCCTGCCCGCAGCACGGGGCCCGCGCTGTTCGCCGGCACCTGGGCGCTCGCGCAGTTGTGGCTGTTCTGGCTCGCGCCGCTGCTGGGCGGTGCATTGGCCGGCATCTTGTACCGCGCCGTGCTGGAACGCGAGGTGTCCGAGCCTGCGGTGGAGGGCCAGCCGGACTTGGGCCTGCGGCCGGCCCACCGCTGATCAGCGTGCGGCGTGCCTGCGTACGACGATCCCGTCCTTCATCACGAACACCGGCCGCTCGGTGACCGTGATGTCGGCGATGGGATTGCCGGGAACGGCCACCACGTCCGCCAGCTTGCCCGCTTCCAGCGTGCCGACGCGCTCAAACGTGCCCAGCAGGCGAGCCGCGTTGGCGGTGCCGGCCAGCAGCGACTGCGCAGGCGTCAGCCCGTTCTCGACCATGTAGCGGAATTCGCGCGCATTCGTGCCGTGCGCGCCGACGCCGGCATCCGTGCCGAGCGCGATCGGCACGCCGATCTGCACGGCGTGGCGGAACGTCTGGCGCAGGTGCGCCGCGGCGGCGCGGCCCTTTTCCGCGATCACGGGCGGGAAAGTGGCGATCTTTTCCTCGACGTGCGCGATGGCGGAAATCGTCGGCACGAGATAGACGTTCTTTGCCTTCATCGCGCGCAGCGTGTCGTCCTCGATGAAGCTGCCGTGCTCGATCGAATCGACGCCGGCCGCCACCGCCATCTTCGCCGCCTTGTCGCCATGCGCATGCGCCGCGACCTTGCGGCCCCACGCGTGCGACTCGCCGATCACGGCATTCATCTCGTCCTGCGACAGCTCCGGTGCATCGACGGGATCCGACAGCGACAGCACGCCGCCCGACGGCATGAACTTGATGACGTTGGCGCCGTACTTGATCTGGTAGCGCACCGCGGCCCGACACTCTTCCGGCCCGTTGCACACGCCCTGCAGCGGCCCGGCCAGCGGCAGTTTATGCGGCGGAATCGGGTCCTGGTCCGCATGGCCGCCGGTGGAGCCGACCGCATAGTTCGACACGAGCATGCGCGGCCCCGGCACCTTGCCCGCGTCGATGGCGTTGCGCAGGCCAAGCGCGACCCAGTCCGTCGAGCCGACGTCGCGTACGGACGTGAAACCCGCCTCGAGCGTGATGCGCGCGTAATAGGCGCCGTACAGCGCCTGCTCCGCCGGGAAGCGCATCATGTTGTCGAAGAAGTCGCCGTACCAGTTGTCGCTGCCCTGGCCGGACAGGTGCACGTGGGCGTCGATGAAGCCCGGCAGCAGGGTCGCGTCGCCCAGATCGATGACCTCGGCGCCGGCCGGCACGTCCGCCTTGTCGGCTTGTGCGATGCGGACGATCTTGTTACCGACGATGGTCAGCTGGGGATGCTCGACGAGCTTGCCGCTGGCGCCGTCGAACATGCGCGCGGCGCGCAGGACGACGGTGTGTGGGGTCGCCGGGGCGGCGTCGGCCGCGCAGGCGTTAATGGCCAGGAGGGAGAGGACGGCGGTGAGGATGCGGGTTGGTATTGTCATTGTGGGCAGCTCATCGGTAGGAAAGCGCCGATGTTACGCCCAGGGACTCCCATTAACAACGTGATCGCATGCCGCACCGCGGCATATCACGCCTGCTTGCGGCGGCGACGAATGAAGGCGATGGCGCCGGCACCCAGGCCGAACGTCGCGATGCTGACCGGTTCCGGCACGGCGTTCAGCTGGTCGGTGCTGGCGAACGTGGCGTAGGCGGCGGCATTCGCGGCCTTGAACTGGGCCTGCATGGCGCCGTCGCAGCAGTCTTCGATGCCGTAGATCTTCAGGACGTGGTTGCCCGCCGCAAGATTGAGCGCGCCCTGCAGGCTGCCGTTCGCCGCGCCGTAGGTGTTGGCCCACCACATGTCGTGCGTGTTGTAGCCGAGGGCAACGCCGTCGACGAACAGGGCGCCGCCGAAGCCGAAATCGACGCCGGTGCGGAAGTTCCACGTGCCGGCCTGCGCCGCGGTGACGCCGAAATCGATCGTGGACTCGAAGGCGTAATTGCTGATCCCGCCGAAGTAATTCTTGACCGCCAGGTTGTCGTACACTGCGACGGACTTGCTGCCCTTGTACGCGGCGGGATTGGCAATGGCGGCATCCACGGCCAGCTTGTATGCAGCCGCGTTTGCCTGCGCCGCGGGCGACGTGGTCGCCACCTGTACGGTAATGACGCTGGCGTTGGCATTGAAGGCGAAGCTGGCAAGCAGGGCAAGGGCGAGTCGGGAGCGCGCGTTCATCGCAGATTTCCTTAATTTTGTTTAACTTAGATCAATATATCATTCCAAAAAGAACTTTGTCATTACAAAAAGGAATCTTTGTTGTTTATTTATTATTTTGCGTCAATACGACGCAACACGATGGGCCTTCGTCCATGACGCCACGCTGCCAATCGGTTTCCGCGAACTTCCTGATGGGTGCAGGCATCCTGCCGCTGGCCCTGTACATCGCCTGGGTCGCCGCCTTCCTGATCACGACCGTGCCCGGCCAGCCGCCCCGCGTCCCGATCATCGATCCGATCGGCATGGTGGGCCTCGGCATGGTCGTATACCTCGGCTCGTCCATCGTCGCCGGGCTGGGCATCGTGTGGTCGTGGCTGCTGGCGCGGGCCTATCCGGAGCGGCGCACGCGCCGGGCACTGGTCCTGCCCGTCATCGTCATCCTGGTGCTGGTGCTGCCGTTTGTCTTTCCGTGATCAGTTCAATCCGCCGCGCCGCGCCGCGTGCTTGCCCAGCGCCGCCAGATCGAGATCGGCATCGCCCTGCGCGACGGCATCCTGCAAGGTCGACTTCAACGTCTCGCCGAATGCCAGCGGCAAGCCCTTGCCCTGCCCCGCCTCCACCGCGAGGCGCACATCCTTCAGGCCCAGCGACAGTTTGAAGCCGGCCGGCGAATAGCGCTCCCCGGCGATCATCCCCCCATAACCCTTGTACACGGGCGAACCGGCGAACAGCGTGCTGGTGACGAGGTCGATGAAATCCGCGGCCGGCACGCCGTGGGCACGCGCCAGCGCGGCGCCCTCGCCCGTCGCTTCGATCGCGCAGGCGAGCATCAGGTTGCACGCGAGCTTGATCGCATTCGCCTGTTCCGGCTCGCTGCCGAAGCGCCACGTCTTTTGTCCCAGCAGGTCGAACAGGGGCTGCACGCGCGCGATCAATTCGTCGCTGCCGCCGGCGAGGATGTTCAGCTTGCCCGCTGCCGCGACGTCCACGCGGCCCAGCACCGGCGCGGCGACATAGCCGACGCCGCGCTCGACGTGCAGCGCCGCCATCTCGCGCGCGAACGCGACGGAGACGGTGGCCATGTTGACGTGGATGGTGCCGGGCGCCATCGCGGCCAGCACGCCGCCGTCCAGCAGCACGGCGCGCGTCGCGTCGTCGTCCGCGAGCATGGTGAACACGACGTCGGCGATGCCGCACTCGGCGGGCGTCGCGGCCGGCTTCGCGCCGAGCGCCGCCAGCGCCTGCACGGGTGCGGGGCTGCGGTTCCAGACGTGGACGGGCTGGCCGGACTTCAGCAGGTTGGCCGCCATGTGGTGGCCCATGCTGCCCAGGCCGATGAATGCGATGCTCATGCGTGTTCCTTATTCGAGTGTCTGCCCGCTATGGGCAAAACCGATATTAAACCAGCGTGAGGCTGACGATGTCGCAACACGCGCGTTCAACAGAACAATCTCCACGCCTGTTTATGTTATCGTTAACCTTTATAACTTTATATACAGATCCACCATAACTCGGCCATATAGATGTTGTTGCTCAATCAATATCTCGCAGTCTTGCGAGACCACGGGCAAGGCGACGGGGACGCCCGGTACGCCCTTGAACGTGACAGTCCCGGCGCACGATGTCGCGAGGCTGAGGTGTCGCCGGTTAATGATGTTCACTCATGAAGGGGTACCGATGAAAATCAGTTCTAGAGAAGAGTTTATGGGCATCCGACACATCCTCGCGACACTGTTCCTGGCCAGCACCGCCGCGCTGCCGGGTCATGGCGCGGCGCAGGTCACCGGTTTCACGCATCCGGGCACGCCGCTCACCGTGTCCGATCTCGCGACGCTCAAGTCCTATGTCGACCAGGGCAGGCAGCCATGGAAGTCCGGCTATGACCAATTGAAGGCCGACGGCAAATCGCAGTCCACCTACGTCATGGCGGGTCCATTCGCGACCGTGAGCCGCAGCCCCGACGTGAATCTCTGGCCATGGCGTAACGACATGATCGCCGTCTGGAATCTGTCGCGGATGTGGTATTTCACCGGCAACGACGCCTACGCAAAGAAAGCGCACGATATCCTGATCGCGTGGGCGACCAACCAGACGGCGTTCTCGGGCGGCGAGTCGATGCTCGACCTGGGCGACTACGCTTACAGGTTCGTGGGCGGCGCGGACATCCTGCGCGGCACCTGGTCGGGTTGGACGGCCAGCGATACGGCCACGGTCAAGGCATATTTCGCCAATGTCCTGATTCCGGCGTCGAACCCTTACGGCGAAAACATGTTCGGCGCCGCCAACAAGGGCGCGCTGGCCCTGAACGCGCTCGGACTGATGGCCATCTTCAACGACGACACCGCGTTGCTGAACCAGGTCGTCGCCCAGACGCGCACCCTCGCCCACATCGGCCTGCGCAGTTCCAACGACATCGGCATGCTCGGCGATTCCCTGCGCGACCAGGGGCACGCCCATGGCCAGCTGTTGTCGCTGTCCATGCTCGCCGAAGCGCTGTGGAAACAGGGCATCGACGTCTATGCCGATCTCGACGAGCGCCTGCTGGCGGCAGGCGAATATTTCGCACGGGTGAACGAGCTCGCGCCGACGCCGTTCCTCCCGTTCGGCACCACCGACGCCTACTACATCGCCGACAACACGAACCGCGGATGGGGCGGCGGGAACATCGCGCTCAATGTGATCCATGGCGCCTACGCGGTCCGCAAGGGCAGGCCTGCCCCCTACATCGCGCAGCGGCGCCTGTGGATGCCGGTGGACAGCACCAGCTTCATGTTCATGAAGGAGGTCGACACCTCGACGGCCGCGCCCGCGCCGGCGCTCGCCATTCCCGCGACGACCTCGATCACTTCGGGCTTGAATGATATCGATATCGGAAACAGCACCCCGGCCGGCACGTCCTCGTACGCCAACGGCAAATGGACCGTGGTGGGCGCAGGCGCCGACAGCTGGGGCACGGCCGATGGCGGCCACTTCGCCTACAAGGCCCTCATCGGCGACGGCGCGATCATCGCGAAAGTCGAGACGATCCAGAACACCAGCCCGTACGCCAAGGCGGGCGTGATGATGCGCACCGGCCTGGCCCAGGGAGCGCCGCGCGCCACGATGCTCGTGACGAACCAGGTCAAGGTCGAACAGAACATGCCGAACCTTGCTGTCTACGGCGGCACGAACTATGGCAACAAGGCCCTGCCCATCGCGAACACCGTGCCCTCTTACTGGGTGAAGCTCGAGCGCATCGGCAACATGATCACTGGCTACGTGTCGCCCGACGGCACCAACTGGGCCGCCACCGACGTCGGCCGCATCGACGGCACGCTGCCCGCCACGATCTATGCCGGCCTGGCGGTCGTCTCGCATGCCAACGGCACGCTGAACACCTCCACTTTCAGCAACGTCCAGGTCACGGGCGGCAACGGTGGCGCGCCGAGCGTCATCCCGGCCGCGCCCGCCACGCTGCTGGCCGAACCGGGCGACGGGGCCGTTCCGCTGCGCTGGCAGCAGTCCTTCGGTGCCACGAGTTACACGGTCAAGCGCGCCACGTTCAGCGGCGGCCCCTACACGACCATCGCATCGGGCGTCACGGACGGCAGCTACACGGATAATTCGGTGAGCAACGGCATGACCTACTACTACACGGTCACGGCGACCAACACCGCCGGCACGAGCGCGAATTCTCCCGAGGACAACGCCACGCCCGTGCATCCGTTGACGAACGTGGCCACCGGCGGCAGTGCCACCGACGGCGCCAACAACGCGGCCAACGCCGGACTGGCCTTCGACCGGAACTCGGCGACGAAATGGCTCTACGGGGCCCCGACCGGGTGGCTGAAGTACGACCTGGGCCACACGGAGACCGTCCTGCGCTATACGGTCATCAGCGCCAGCGACATGGCCCCGCGCGATCCGAAGGACTGGCAGTTCCAGGGCTCCAACGACGGCGTCGGCTGGACGACGCTCGACGCGCAAAGCAACCAGGTGTTCGCCAACCGTCTCCAGCCGAAAAGCTACCCGGTCGCGGGGGGAGGCGCGTATCGCTGGTATCGGCTCAACATCACGGCCAATAATGGCGATACCGCCTCGACGGCGCTGTCGGAGCTCGGGCTGTTTGCCGCGAAGCCGTGAGACGCGGCAGGCGTCCTGCGTAAAGAGGACCGGGACGCGCAGTCCCGGTCTTTTCATCGCGTAGCGCCGACCTTTGCTATGCTCCCCTGCATCGAACATCGTCCCGGAAAGTCAGAGCATGGGCATCGCCATCACCGCCTGCGCGTTCCTGCTGATCGCCACGACCGTGATCCACTACGAGGTGCTGCGTTTGATGACGGCCGCGTTGCCCGCATTGCGCATCCCGCCGCGCATGCGGCTCGTATTCGTGATCGTCGGCGCGTTCGGCGCGCACTTCATCGAAATCCTGCTGTACGGCCTCGCCTACTATCTGCTGGCGACCCGCTTCGGCGTCGGCCACATGGGCGACCCCGGCCCGCTGCCGTTCACGCGCTGCCTGTACTTTTCGGCGGAGACCTACACGACGCTGGGCTACGGCGACGTGCTGCCGCACGGCGACCTGCGCCTGCTGGCGGGCATGCAGGCGCTGAACGGGATGCTGCTGATCGGGTGGACGGCGTCGTACACCTATTTGTCGATGGAGCGGTTGTGGGATGACACCCGATAACGCGCCAGGATCGATGGCGACGCCGGTGCTGCCGGGGTGATGCGTCCCTAGCGGCGGCTATGCATCCACGACCGGGCCGCGAGCGCCATCGGCTGTTCCGCGCGCATTGCCGCCAGCAGTTCATTCCGCGGCACGCCCTTCTCCAGCCTGGCGAGCCAGGTCGTTGCCCACGCGGCGTTCCCGGGGTCCCCCGCGTTCCGCGCCAGCGCATTGAGTACCTGATAGGCACCGGCGGGATCGCCCTGCCATGCGTGGGCCAGCGCGGCAGCGCGCGCGAACGCGGCGACATCGTGGCCGTGGCGCCAGGCATCGATTGCCCTGCCGATGTCCTTGACGCTCGGCTCCGCCTCCATCAGTCCGACACGAAACAGCGCATACGACACGTCGGGCGCTTCCGGCGCCAGCAAGGCGGCCTGCGCCAGGCTGGCGCGAGCCGCTTCCAGCCGGTCGTGCCTGTCGGGGCCCGCGCCTTCCGCCAGCTTCGTCTGTGCCAGGCCCAGCAGATAATGCGGTTCGGGATTGTAGGGATCGTTCTCGACGGCGCGCGCCAGGTAGCCGATGGCATCACCCGGATTGCCCCAATCGACCTGGGCGCGGCTCAGCGTGATCTGGGCAAAATCGACGGCTGGTGCCTGCGCTGCCGTCTGCTGCAAACGCGCCAGCAGTTTCCTGCCGTCGGCGGGCGCGGGGCAGGCCATCAGCGCGGCGTTGTCGAGCACGAATTCGCCCTCCATGCGGCTCAGGCGGGTGAATTCGATATGGGCCTGGGGCAGGTCTGGTACCTCGACCTGCAGGATTTTCATGGACGCCTGGCGGTAACGCCACATCGCCGCGTCGAGCTCTTGTCCCGACAGGCCGTAGACGTCGGCAAACGCGTCGGCGGAATCGCTGCCTTCGTTGACCCGTTCAAGATACTTCGCCATCTTGTTGCGGTTGTCCTCGGACGAAAGCATGTAGTGTACGAGGTTGAACGAGCGCGCGAGGAATTCCCATTGCCGGTAATACCCGTTCGTGCCGACCGCATACGCATACGTTTCGGACGGTAAACGGTCGTGCAGGACATCGTCGAATCGCAGGCGCCTGATCCGCCCCTCGTCGATCTCCTGCAGCAGGTTATAGGACGTCCCGCCATCGCGGCCGACCAGCATCTGGTTGTCGGTAAAGCGCATGCCGCCGAAGTACGCGTCGAAGCCGGCAAAGAACCACCCCGGCGCGCGGATGCGCGTATGGCGGCGCAGGAAATTATCGGCGTACACCCAGAAATTCGTCATCAGCGTGTAATCGTCTTCCGGTCGGAGCAGCGACGCATTGTCCAGCTTCCAGCTCTTGGCCTTGCTGAACGTGAACGCTTGCGTCCCGTAGACACAGCTGCTGGTCAGGGCCATGGCGGAACCGTCGACTACGCCGAACTCCGGCGGCATGTCCGGCCGGCCCTGGAAGTACAGCCTGAACTTGGGCAGCGTCTCCCGACCGTCCAGGAACGGCTTCAGGTACAGCCGCAGCACGTAGTCGAGCCGCTCCAGATTGTTGACCAGTTCGATGACGTCATCCGGGTCGTCGTTCGAATACACGATCAGGTGCTGGCTCTCGATCCGGAACCATGCCGACGGATCGCGCACACCTTTGACGACGACCGTGGACGGATCGTGCCTGCCCTTGACGACAACCTTCGCGGGCTCGCTCCCGGATGCATGCGCAGGCATGAGCGCGATTGCCGCGAGCAGGGAAACGACGTGTTTGCAGTTGGCCATGCGCGTCTTTCTTTTTTGGGCGGGGACGGACAGCGACAACCAACATAACAGATGGCCAGCCGGTAGAAATGCGCACATTCCCACGACAAGACACACGACTGTAAGATGAACTGCACGCCAGTCGACGTTAATGTTAAATTAATGCTACATTCATCCATATACATACGCAAACATATTGCTGCACGGCAATATTGCTGCCATAATTTAATAGTTTGACGCTCGAACAAAACACCTCGCCTCGCGGCGAGGCTGCGGGCAAGGCGACGGGGACGCCCGGTATGCCCTTGAACGTGACATTGTCGGGGCGCGCCATCGGCGCGCCGTTTGGATGTTCATTAATGAAGGCTACCGATGAAAAAAAACTCCAGGATGTTTGCTCGAACCAGTCTTGCCGCTGCGCTGCTCATGTCGAGCACCGCCATGCTCCCGGTTGACGGCGTGGCGCAGGTCACCGGTTTCACGCACCCGGGCACGCCCCTCACCGCCTCCGATCTCATGACGCTCAAGTCGTACGTCGATCAAGGCAGGCAGCCGTGGAAGTCCGCGTACGACCAGCTGGCGAACGACGGCAGGGCCAGGCTCACCTACGTCATGGGGGGGCCGTATGCGACCGTGAGCCGCGCCCCCGATGTGAATCTCTGGCCGTGGCGCAGCGACATGATGGCGATCTGGAATCTGTCGCGGATGTGGTATTTCACCGGCAACAAGGATTATGCGAAGAAGGCGCACGACATCCTGATGCAGTGGGCCACCGTCCAGACCGAGTTCGCGGGTCGCGAGTCGATGCTCGACCTGGGCGACTACGCCTACATGTTCGTGGGCGGCGCGGATATCCTGCGCGGCACATGGCCGGACTGGACGGAGGCCGACACGGCCACGGTCAAGGCCTACTTCACCAATGTCCTGATTCCGGCATCGAACCCGTATGGCGAGAACATGTTCGGCGCCGCCAACAAGGGCGCGCTGGCCCTGAACGCGCTCGGACTGATGGCCATCTTCAACGACGACACCGAGCTCCTGGACCGGGTCGTCGCCCAGACCCGCACGCTCGCCCACATCGGCCTGCGCAGTTCCAACGACATCGGCATGCTCGGCGACTCCCTGCGTGACCAGGGGCATGCCCATGGACAGCTGAAATCGCTGGTCATGCTCGCCGAGGCGCTGTGGAAGCAAGGCATCGACGTCTATTCCGATTTCGACAACCGCCTGCTGGCGGCCGGCGAATATTTCGCGCGGGTGAACGAGCTCGAGCCCACGCCCTTCCTCCCGTTCGGCACCACCGACGCCTACTACACCGCCGACAACACGAACCGCGGGTGGAACGGCTGGGGAGGCGGGAACATCGTGCTCAACCAGATTTACAACGCCTACGTCAACCGCAAGGGCATGCAGGCACCGTTCATCGCGCAGCGGCGCCAGTGGATGCCGGTGGACAGCGGCAGCTTCGTGTTCCTGAAGGACGTCGACACGTCGACGGCGACGCCCCCGCCGGCGTTGTCCATTCCCGCCACCAGCTCGATCACCTCGGGCTTTGCCGACGCGGACATCGGGGGTGCCGCCCCGGCCGGCTCGGCCACCTACGCCGACGGCAAATGGACCGTGAAAGGGGGAGGCGCCGAAATCTGGGGCGGGAACGACAGCTGCCACTTCGCGTACCAGGCGCTCACCGGCGACGGCGCCATCATCGCGAAAGTGGAGTCGCTCCAGAACACCAGCCCGTCCGCGAAAGCAGGCGTCATGATGCGCACGAGCCTTGCGAAGGGTGCGCCGCGCGCCTGGATGGCCATTACCAACCGGATCCAGGCCGAACAGAACATGCAGAATCTCGCTGTTTACGGCGGCAATAACTACGGAAACAAGGTGCTCCCCATTGCGAGCTCCACCGCCTCTTACTGGGTAAAGCTCGAGCGCATCGGCAACATGATCACGGGTTACTTGTCTCCCGACGGGACCAACTGGGCCGCCACCGACATCGGCCGCATCGACGGCCCGCTGCCGGACACGATCTATGCCGGCCTGGTGGTCGCCTCGGTCGCCAACGGCACGCTGAATACCTCCACCTTCAGCAACGTGCAAATCACGGGCGGCGACGGCGGCGCGCCCGCCGCCATCCCCGCCGCGCCCGCGACGCTGCTGACCGAGCCGGGCGACGGCGCCGTCCCGCTGCGCTGGCAGCAGTCGTCCGGCGCCACCGGCTACGCGGTGCTGCGCGCCACGTCCAGCGGCGGCCCCTACACGACCATCGCGGCCAACGTCACGGGCGGCAGCTACATCGACACGTCGGTGACCAACGGCACGACCTACTACTACACCGTCACGGCGACGAACGCGGCCGGCACGAGCGCCAATTCTCCGGAGGACAGCGTCACGCCCGTGCATCCGCTGGCGAACGTCGCCACCGGGGGCACGCCCAACGACAGTGCGAACAACCCGGGCAACGCGAAGTACGTCTTCGACCAGAACTCGGGGTCGTACTGGTTCTACAAGGGCGTGATGGGCTGGCTGCAGTATGACCTCGGCCACACGGAGACGGTCCAGCGCTACACGGTCATCAGCTCCACCGACCTGGTGCCGCGCGATCCGAAGGACTGGCAGTTCCAGGGTTCCAACGACGGCGTGAACTGGACGACGCTCGACACGCAGAGCGGGCAGGCGTTCGCCTCCCGCATCCAGCAGAAGAGCTACGCGATCGCGAGCCCGGGCGCCTATCGCTGGTACCGGCTCAACATCACCTCCAATAACGGCGACAGCACCTTTACGACGCTGTCCGAAATCGGACTGTACGCGGCCAAGCCGTAACGATTCGACCGGCGTAAAAAAACCGGGGCACGCGTGCCCCGGTTTTTCATGGCTTCACGGACTTGAGCGTCATGCGGTCGCTTTCGCCGATCGCCCGGTAGTGCAAGTCAATATGCAGGCTGATTACTTGTCAAAGATATTACCATACTGTGGTAATTTTTATGCTACTCTGATTTCGCTTTATTGCTCCTACCGTGAATAAATCGTTTCCTACACCCTGCCAAAGGAAAAATGATGAAAAAGAGATGGATCGTCGTACCGTGCTTCCTGCTGCTGACCACGCTCGGCGCCCATGCCGCCACGCCCGAGCCGCCGCCCAAGGTTGCCGTCGACAGCGCGATGCGCGTGCAAGCGATCGATGCGCTCGTGGCAAAGCTGAACGATCACTACGTCTTTCCCGACAAGGCCAGGCAGGTCGGGACGGTCCTGCAGCAGCGCCAGCGCGAGGGCAAGTACGATGGGATCACGGATGGCGAACAACTGGCAAAACAGCTCACGGCCGATCTTGCCGACGTCCTTCATGACAAGCACTTGTTCGTGGGATTCGACCCCGATCTGGTGCCGCCCGACCGTGAAGTCGGGCCGCGCCCCACGACGCTGGCCGAGTGGGAGCGGATCGCGCCCCCTGATGTGCGCCAGCGTATCCTCGCGTCCAGCCTCGGCGTGGAAAAAGTCGATCGCCTGGGCCCCAGGATCGGCTACCTCGACCTTTCCGGCTTCCCGCCGCCTTTCCTCGTGGCCCCAAGATATGCGGCTGCGATGGACAAGCTCGCCGATACCGACGGTCTGATCATCGACCTGCGCAACAACCACGGCGGCACACCGGACGGGGTGGCTCTACTGGTCAGCTATTTCGTCGACGAGCGTACGCGCGTCAACGACATCTGGGATCGCGATACCGGCGTCGCCACGCAGCATTGGACGGTCGACCAGCTGGACGGCAAGCGCTATGGCGGCAAGAAGCCGGTCCTGATCCTGACGGGCCCCGGCACGATGTCGGCTGGCGAAGACTTCGCCTACACGATGCAGGCGCTGAAACGCGCCACGCTGATCGGCGAACGGACCTGGGGCGGCGCCCACCCGACACGTCCCTTCCGCCTCGGCGACCATTTTTTCGCCGCGATACCCAGTGCGCGCACCATCAGTCCCATTACCCACACCAACTGGGAAGGCGTGGGCGTCGCACCGGATGTCGCGGCGACGCCGGACAACGCGCTTGCCGTGGCAAAGGACATGCTGCAACGCCGGCTTGACGGAACAAATCGACCGTAAAAAAAACCGGGGCACATGGCCCCGGTTCCTTTACGACGTACAACGCCTGGATCAACGCTTGCGCGGCGGCGGCAGGTCGGTGCAGACGCCTTCGTAGGCTTCCGCCGCCATGCCGATCGACTCGCCGAGGGTCGGGTGCGGATGGATCGTCTTGCCGATGTCCACGCCGTCCGCGCCCATCTCGATGGCCAGCGCGACCTCGCCGATCATGTCGCCGGCGCTCGTGCCGACGATCGTGCCGCCGATGATGCGGTGAGTCTCGGCGTCGAACAGCAGCTTCGTGAAGCCTTCCGAGCGGCCGTTGGCGACGGCGCGGCCCGATGCGGCCCACGGGAAGTGGCCCTTCTCGACCTTGATGCCCTTGGCTTTCGCTTCGTCTTCCGTCAGGCCGACCCATGCCACTTCCGGATCGGTGTACGCGACCGACGGGATCACCTTCGCATCGAAGTAGGCCTTCTCGCCGTGCGCGGCTTCCGCGGCGACGTGGGCTTCATGCACGGCCTTGTGTGCCAGCATCGGCTGGCCCACCAGGTCGCCAATAGCGAAGATGTGCGGGACGTTCGTGCGCATCTGGCCGTCGACCGGGATGAAGCCACGGTCGGTGACCGCCACGCCGGCCGCTTCCGCGCCGATCTTCTTGCCGTTCGGGCTGCGGCCCACGGCCACCAGCACGAGGTCGTAGACCTGCGCTTCCGGTGCCGGCTGGCCTGCCTCGGCGGCTTCGAACGTGACCTTGATCCCTTCCGGCAGCGCTTCCACGCCGACGGTCTTGGTCTTCAACATGATGTTGTCGAAGCGGGATGCGTTGAACTTCTGCCAGACCTTGACGGCCTCGCGGTCCGCACCCTGCATCAGGCCATCCATCATCTCGACGACGTCGATGCGCGCACCCAGCGTCGAGTACACGGTCGCCATTTCCAGGCCGATGATGCCGCCGCCGATGACGAGCATGCGCTTCGGCACCTGGCGCAGTTCCAGCGCGCCGGTGGAGTCGACGATGCGCGGATCTTCCGGCACGAACGGCAGTTTTACCACAGCCGAACCGGCCGCGATGATCGCCTTCTGGAACGCGACGACCTTCTTCGCGCCGTCGGCAGCCGTCACTTCGATGTGGTTCGGGCTCAGGAATTTACCCACGCCCTGGACGACATTGACCTTGCGCGCCTTGGCCATGCCGGCCAGGCCGCCCGTCATCGTCTTGATGACTTTGTCCTTGTACGCGCGCAGCTTGTCGATGTCGACGTCCGGCTTGGCGAACGACACGCCGAGATCGGCCATGTGCGCCGTCTCGTCCATGATGTGCGCCACGTGCAGCAGCGCCTTGGACGGGATGCAGCCCACGTTCAGGCACACGCCGCCCAGCGTCGCGTACTTCTCGACGAGGACGGTGTTCATGCCCAGGTCGGCCGAGCGGAAGGCGGCCGAGTAGCCGCCGGGGCCGGCGCCCAGCACCATCATCTCGCATTCGACGTCGACCGGGCCGGTGTAGCTGGCCGCGTTCGGAATGGGTGCTGCCGGTGCCGACGGGGTCGGGTGGGCTGGAGCATACGAATCGGCCGGCTTGTTGGCCGGTGCCTGCTCGGCCGCAGCGGGTGCCGGCGCTGCAGCAGGTGCCGCGCCAGCGCCAGCGCCGGCATCGTCGACGGTCAGCAGCAGCGAGCCTTCGCTCACCTTGTCGCCGACCTTGACCTTCAGTTCCTGCACGACGCCGGCGTGGGTCGACGGGATCTCCATGCTGGCCTTGTCCGATTCGACAGTGACCAGCGACTGGTCGACCTTGATGGTGTCGCCGGGCTTGACCATCAGCTCGATGATTTCGACTTCCTTGAAATCGCCGATATTCGGGACTTTGACTTCAACGGTGCTCATGGGCTCTCCTTACAGCAGCGTCTTGCGCAGGTCGGCCAGGACATCGGCCAGGTAGGTCGTGAAGCGGGCGCCGGCGGCACCGTCGATCACGCGGTGATCGAACGACAGCGACAGCGGCAGCATCAGGCGCGGCTGGAAGGCTTTGCCATCCCACACCGGCTTCATCGAGGACTTGGACAGGCCCAGGATCGCGACTTCCGGCGCGTTGATGATCGGGGTGAACGCGGTACCGCCCAGGCCACCCAGCGACGAGATCGTGAAGGTCGCGCCCTGCATGTTTGCCGGCGACAGCTTGCCTTCGCGCGCCTGTGCGGACAGCTCGCCCATCTCGGTGGCGATCTGCGACACGGACTTCTTGTCGGCGTCCTTGATGACCGGGACGACCAGGCCGTTCGGCGTGTCGGCCGCGAAGCCGATGTTGTAGTACTTCTTGAGGATCAGCTGGCCGTTGGCTTCGTCCAGCGACGCGTTAAAGTTCGGGAACTTCTTCAGCGCGGCGACGGAGGCCTTGATCACGAACGCCAGCATGGTCAGCTTGACCGGCGACTTGGCCTTGGCATACGCGGCATTCGATTCGACGCGCAGGTCTTCCAGGTCGGTGACGTCGGCTTCTTCGAACTGCGTCACGTGCGGGATCATGACCCAGTTGCGGTGCAGGTTCGGTCCGGAGATCTTCTTGATGCGCGACAGCGGCTGCGCTTCGGTCTCGCCGAACTTGGAGAAGTCCAGCGACGGCCATGGCAGCAGGTTCAGGCCTGCGCCACCGCCGGCTGCGGCCGGAGCGGCCGTCGGGCCTGCGGCCAGTGCCGACTTGACGAAGCCCTGCACGTCTTCCTGGGTGATGCGGCCCTTCGGACCGGAACCCTTCACCTTGTTCAGGTCGACGCCCAGTTCGCGCGCGAACTTGCGCACGGACGGCGAGGCGTGGGCCGAGGCGAAGCTCGCGGCAGGCGCGGCGGCGGCGGCCGGTGCGGCGGCGGGCGCCGGTGCCGGTGCGGCGGCAGGTGCCGGAGCAGCAGCCGGGGCAGGCGCTGCGGCAGGAGCCGGTGCCGGTGCGGCGGCAGCAGGTGCCGGGGCAGCTTCCGCGCCGCCTGCGGCTTCCTCGAGCAGCAGCACGAGCGAGCCTTCGCCGACCTTGTCGCCGACCTTGACCTTCATTTCCTTCACGACGCCCGCATGGGTCGACGGGATCTCCATGCTGGCCTTGTCCGATTCCACCGTGATCAGCGACTGGTCGACCTTGATCGTGTCGCCCGGCTTGACCATCAGCTCGATGATTTCGACTTCCTTGAAGTCACCGATGTCGGGGACTTTGACTTCCACAATGCTCATGTTTGTTAACTCCGTGTTTTTGTCGTTAGCCGTAGAACCGTCATCCCCGCGCACGCGGGGATCCATGCTGAGTAGCGCGAAGTAGCATACATCAGCGCCTTCGGAAACTCAGCATGGGTACCCGCTTTCGCGGGTACGACGAATCAGAGCATTACTGGGTCACAGGATTCGGCTTGTTCGGATCGATGCCGTACTTGGCGATCGCGTCCGCCACCACCTTCGCGTCGATCTTGCCTTCTTCGGCCAGCGACTTCAGCGCGGCGACCGTGATGTAGTAACGGTTCACCTCGAAGAACTCACGCAGCTTGGCGCGGCTGTCCGAACGGCCGAAGCCGTCGGTACCCAGGACCTTGTACGTGCGGCCGCTCGGGATGTACGCGCGGATCTGCTCGGCGAACAGGCGCATGTAGTCGGTCGTCGCGACGATCGGGCCTTCGGAACCCTGCAGCAGCTGGGTCACGTACGGCAGGCGCGGCGCATCAAGCGGGTGCGTAAGGTTCCAGCGGTCGGCGTCCTGGCCGTCGCGGGCCAGCAGCGTCAGCGACGGGCACGACCACACGTCGGCGGCGACGCCCCAGTCGTTCTTCAGCAGCTCGGCGGCAAACACGGACTCGCGCAGGATGGTGCCGGAGCCCATCAGCTGCACACGCTGCTTGGCGTCTTTATCGCCTTCCTGCAGCAGGTACATGCCCTTGATGATGCCCTCTTCCGTACCCGGCTTCAGGCCCGGCTGCTCGTAGTTCTCGTTCATGATGGTGATGTAATAGAACACATCCTCCTGCTTCTCCACCATGCGGTGCAGGCCGTTCTGGATGATCACCGCCACTTCGTGCGCATAGGTCGGGTCGTACGGGACGCAGGTCGGGATGGTCGCCGCGAAGATGTGGCTGTGGCCATCTTCGTGCTGCAGGCCTTCGCCGTTCAGCGTCGTGCGGCCGGCGGTACCCGCCATCAGGAAGCCACGGGCACGGATGTCGCCGGCCAGCCAGGCCAGGTCGCCCACGCGCTGCAGGCCGAACATCGAGTAGTACGTGTAGAACGGGATCATCACGCGGTTGTTCGTCGAGTACGACGTCGCCGCGGCGATCCACGAGCACATGCCGCCCGCTTCGTTGATACCCTCTTGCAGGATCTGGCCCGCCTTGTCTTCGCGGTAGTACATCACCTGGTCCTTGTCGACCGGCTCGTACAACTGGCCCTGCTGGTTGAAGATACCGATCTGGCGGAACAGGCCTTCCATGCCGAATGTACGCGATTCGTCGACGAGGATCGGGACGATGCGCTGGCCGATGGCCGGATCCTTCAGCAGCGCGGTCAGCGTACGCACATAGGCTTGCGTCGTCGAGATCTCGCGGCCGGCGGCGGTCGGGTCGGTGACGGCCTTGAAGCTCGACAGCGGCGGGACCGGCAGCTTCTCGTCGGCCTGCTGGCGGCGCTGCGGCAGGTAGCCGCCGAGGGCCTTGCGGCGCTCGTGCAGGTATTTCATTTCAGGCGCGTCGTCGGACGGCTTGAAGAACGGGATGTCGGCCAGCTTGTCGTCCGGGATCGGGATGGCGAAGCGGTCGCGCATTTCGCGGATGGCTTCGTCGTCCAGTTTCTTGGTCTGGTGCGCCGTGTTGCGCGCCTCGCCCGACTTGCCCATGCCGAAGCCCTTGACGGTCTTCACGAGCAGCACGGTCGGGGTGCCCTTGTTTTCCTGGGCGTTCTTGAAGGCCGCGTAGATCTTGTGCGGATCGTGGCCGCCGCGGGTCAGGCGCCAGATGTCGTCGTCGGTCATGTTCGCGACCATCTTCAGCAGCTCGGGGTGCTTGCCGAAGAAGTGCTTGCGCACGTACGCGCCGTCTTTCGCCTTGTAGTTCTGGTATTCGCCGTCGACGGTTTCCATCATCACGCGCTGCAGGATGCCGTCCTTGTCCTTGGCCAGCAGGGCGTCCCAGCCCGGGCCCCAGATGACCTTGACGACGTTCCAGCCGGCGCCGCGGAAGTCCGCTTCCAGTTCCTGGATGATCTTGCCGTTGCCGCGCACCGGGCCGTCCAGGCGCTGCAGGTTGCAGTTGACGACCATGACGAGGTTGTCCAGCTTTTCGCGCGCGGCCATGCCGATCGCGCCCATCGATTCCGGCTCGTCCATCTCGCCGTCGCCGCAGAAGACCCAGACCTTGCGGTTGTCGGTCTTGGCGATGCCGCGGGCTTCCAGGTACTTCAGGAAGCGTGCCTGGTAGATCGCCATGATCGGGCCCAGGCCCATCGACACGGTCGGGAACTGCCAGAAGTCCGGCATCAGTTTCGGGTGCGGGTACGACGACAGGCCCTTGCCGTCGACTTCCTGGCGGAAGTTCAGCAGTTGCTCTTCGGAGAGGCGGCCTTCCAGGAAGGCGCGGGCGTAGATGCCCGGCGACGAGTGGCCCTGGATGTACAGCAGGTCGCCGCCGTGGTCTTCGGTCTCGGCGTGCCAGAAGTGGTTGAAGCCAATGCCCAGCATGTTGGCCAGCGAGGCGAACGACGAGATGTGGCCACCGAGGTCGCCGTCGAGGCGGTTGGCCTTGACGACCATCGCCATCGCGTTCCAGCGCATCCACGAGCGCAGGCGCTCTTCGTATTCCAGGTTGCCGGGGCAGTGCGCTTCCAGGTGGGCCGGAATCGTGTTCACGTAGGCGGTGTTGCTCGAGAACGGAACGTGGGCGCCGCGGCGGCGCGCCAGATCGACCAGGCGCTCCAGCAGGTAGTGCGCGCGATCGGTACCTTCGAATTCGATGACCGCTTCAAGCGCGTCGAGCCATTCCTTGGTCTCGAGCGTATCCGGGTCGTTGGCGGCTTGTGCCGTCAACTGGTCGAGTTGAGCTGACATTTGCTACGTCTCCTTGAGTGTGGTGCCCCACCCGATCCCGTTTATCCCGGACGTTTGGTGGCGAAAAGACTATCCCTTGAATAAAGCGTGTCGATTCTACCAGTGGAACACTCAATTTTCAAAATATGATATTCAATTTCATAATGTGAGATGAAGGCCATGTAGGACGCATGAAATACGGGTTCCGCCCGACACAGGCACGTCGATAAATATGACAACGAACGCCTCCGGGCGGCGCGCGATACCCTCGTGGGCGCTTATAATTTCGTTTTTTTCCAGCACACGAGCCCCCGCCATGACCGCCCAATTGATCGATGGAGTCAAACTTTCCCAACAACTGCGCGCCGACATCGCCGCCCGCACCGCCGCCCTCACCGCTGCCGGCCACCAGCCCGGCCTGGCCGTGATCATCGTCGGCGACGATCCGGCCAGCCATGTCTACGTGCGCAACAAGGTCAAGGCCTGCGGCGACGTGGGTTTCCACTCCGTGCTGGAAAAGTACGAGGCCGATTTCTCCGAGCAGGCCCTGCTCGACCGCATCGCCGCCCTGAACGCGGATCCGGCCATCCACGGCATCCTCGTGCAGATGCCGCTGCCGAAGCACATCGACGCATCGAAAGTCATCGAAGCCATCGCGACCAGCAAGGACGTGGACGGCTACTCGGTGCTGTCCGCCGGCGAACTGATGGCCGGCCTGGAAGGCTTCCGCCCGTGCACCCCGTACGGCTGCATGAAGCTGATCGAGACGACCGGCGTGAACCTGCGCGGCAAGCATGCCGTCGTGATCGGCCGCAGCAACACGGTCGGCAAGCCGATGGCGCTGCTGCTCTTGCAACAGAATGCCACCGTCACCATCTGCCATAGCGGTACGCCGGACCTGGGCTACCACACCCGCCAGGCAGACGTCGTCGTGGCCGCCGTCGGCCGCCGCAACACGCTGACGGGCGACATGGTCAAGCCGGGCGCCATCGTCATCGACGTGGGCATCAACCGCAACGACGAAGGCAAGCTGTGCGGCGACGTCGACTTCGACAGCGTCAAGGAAGTCGCCGGCCACATCACGCCGGTGCCGGGTGGCGTGGGTCCGATGACCATCACCATGCTGCTGCAGAATACGCTGGAGTCGGCCGAGCGCGTGGCCAAGCGCGCATAAGCGCCGTAAATGGCTGGCCCGGGTAAGATGGCGGTGAGATTGAATATCAAAGGAATCAGAACATGACGACCGAAACGACCAATCCCCTCCTCGACTTTTCCGGGCTGCCCCGGTTCGACCTGATCCGTCCCGAGCATGTGACGCCGGCGATCGAGCAACTGATCGCCGAAGCACGCACCGCCGTGACCCAGGCCGAAGCACCTACGCAAGGCGCGGTCACGTGGGACAATTTCGTCGTCCCGCTCGAGGAAGCGACGGAACGCCTGGGCCGTGCCTGGGGCGTGGTCAACCACCTGAACCACGTGATGGACACGCCCGAGCTGCGTGCCACCTACAACGAGAACCAGCCGAAGATCACCGAGTTCTGGACGGAGCTGGGCCAGAACGAAGCGCTGTTCGACAAATACAAGCAGCTGCGCGCGAGCGCCGACTTCGCGAACCTGGCGCCCGCCCGCAAGCGCATCGTCGAGAACGCCCTGCGCGACTTCCGCCTGGGCGGCGCCGAGTTGCCGGAGAAACAGAAGGAACGCTTCGCCGAGATCCAGGAAGAGCAGGCAAAACTGTCCACGCGCTTCTCGGAAAACGTGCTGGACGCGACCAACGACTACAAACTGCTCGTCGCCGACGAAGCCGACCTGTCCGGCCTGCCGGACGACGTCAAGGCGGCCGCGCGCGCCGCGGCGGAGCGCGACGGCAAGACGGGCTGGCAATTCAGCCTGCACTTCCCGTCCTATTTCCCGATCCTGCAATTCGCCGACAAGCGCGAGCTGCGCGAACAGATCTACCGCGCCAACGCCACCAAGGCATCCGAGATGGGCGCCGTGTTCTCCGAGCTGGAAAAGTGGGACAACACGGGCAATATCGCCCAGCTGCTGAAACTGCGCGACGAGGAAGCGAAGCTGCTCGACTTCCAGAGCTTCGCCCACGTCTCGCTCGAACCGAAGATGGCCGAGACGCCGGAACACGTGATCGAGTTCCTGGAAGACCTCGCCCGCCGCGCCCGTCCGTACGCCGAGAAGGACCTGGCCGAGCTGCGCGCGTTCGCGAAGGACGAACTGGGCATCGCCGACATGCAGGCGTGGGACGTGACCTATGCGTCGGAAAAGCTGCGCGAGAAGCGCTACGCGTTCTCCGCGCAGGAAGTGAAGGAATACTTCCCGGAGACTAAGGTCGTCGCCGGCCTGTTCGGCCTGATCTCGAAGCTGTTCGACGTGACGATTTCTCCGGACGACGCGCCGGTCTGGCATCCGGACGTGCGTTTCTTCCGCATCGAGAAGAACGGTCAACTCATCGGCCAGTTCTACCTCGACCTGTACGCGCGTCCGGGCAAAGGCCAGGGCGCGTGGATGGACGACGCGCGCGGGCGCAGGCTCACCACGGGCGGCATCGTGCAGACGCCGATCGCGTACCTGACCTGCAACTTCACGCCGCCGGCGGAGGTCGACGGCAAGCTGCAGCCGTCACTGTTCACGCACGATGAAGTGACGACGCTGTTCCACGAATTCGGCCACGGCCTGCACCACATGCTGACGGAAGTCGACGAGCTGTCGGTGTCCGGCATCTCGGGCGTGGAATGGGACGCCGTCGAGCTGCCGTCGCAGTTCATGGAAAACTTCTGCTGGGAGTGGGACGTCCTGCAAGGCATGACGGCGCACGTGAAGACGGGCGAGCCGCTGCCGCGCACGCTGTACGACAAGATGCTCGCGGCGAAGAACTTCCAGTCCGGCATGCAGACGCTGCGCCAGGTCGAGTTCTCGCTGATCGACATGCACCTGCACTACGACTTCGACCCGACCAGCCAGAAGACCGTGCAGGCACTGGTCGACGAGGTGCGCACCAGGTTCGCCGTGCTGATCCCGCCGTCGTTCAACCGCTTCCAGCATTCGTTCGGCCACATCTTCGCGGGCGGTTACGCGGCCGGCTATTACAGCTACAAGTGGGCCGAGGTGCTGTCGGCGGACGCGTATGCCGCGTTCGAGGAAGCCGTCGAAGCGGGCGGCGGTTCGCTGCTCGACGAGACGGGCAAGCGCTTCCACCGCGAGATCCTGGCCGTGGGCGGCTCGCGCCCGGCGCTCGAATCGTTCAAGGCCTTCCGCGGCCGCGAACCGAAGATCGACGCGCTGCTGCGCCATAACGGGATGCAGGCCTGACGCAGATGGGCGCCGCCGCCGCCCTCCTCGTCGTGTCCGCCGCGGCCGCAGCTGCCGCGCACGGCCAGACGTACAAATGGAAGGACGCGGCCGGCGTGACGCATTACAGCGATACGCCGCCGGCCAAGGGGACGGCGCAGGTGCTGCGCCCCGACAGCCGGCCGGAAGCGACGCCGTCGCTGCCTTACGAACTGGCGCGCGCCGTCAAGCTGCACCCCGTGACCCTGTACACGACGGCGCGCTGCGACGCCTGCGACCAGGGCCGCGCCCTGCTGCGCGCGCGCGGCATCCCGTTCGCGGAAAAGACCGTGAACACGGCGGAAGACCGCGAGCAGCTGCAGCGCGCCGGCGGCAAGGACGAGCTGCCGCTGCTCGTCGTCGGCAACCGCCCGGTGACCGGGTTTGCGGCCGGCACGTGGAACGAAGCGCTGGATGCCGCGTCGTATCCACGCAGGTCCGTACTCCCGCCGGGCTACCGGACCGGCGCCAGCGAGGCCGCCGCCCCGGTGCCGCCGCCACGACTGCCGGCGGCACCGGCGCCGGACGAAGCTGCCGCGCAGGCGGAGCGGCAGCAACCGCGCCGGCAGCCGCAGCCGAAGAAAACGCCACCGGATTTCCAGTTCTGATGACTCCGACTTCCATGACCCGGATCGACTTCCACACCAACATCCCCGACAAGCTCAGCTACGTCTGCCGCCTCGCGCGCAAGGCGTACGCGGCGCGCGCGAAGCTCGTCCTGCTGGCCGACAGCCCGGCGCAGGCCGAAGCCCTGAACGAGGCGCTGTGGACGCTGTCCGGCACCGACTTCATCCCGCACGTGATGGCGGGCGATCCCCTCGCGCCGGAGACGCCGGTGATCGTCACCGCCGACGAACGCGTCGAGCTGCCGCACCGCGACATGCTCGTGAACCTGACGCGCCGCACGCCGGCCGGCTTCGAGCAGTTCGCGCGCGTGTTCGAAATCATCTCGACGGACGAGGAAGACGCCGCCGCCGGCCGCGCGCGCTACGTCGCCTACAAGAAGCAGTCCTATCCGTTGACCCACTTCGTGGCGGGGCAATCATGAGCGATATTCCCTTCAACGACGAAAGCATCCCCGTCCTCACCGAGGTCGTGGCCGAGGTCGTGCCCGAAAGCGCGGCGGCACCGGCCGTGGAAGCACAGCCGGAACCGGAGCAGCCCACCCGGCGCGAGCTCGACGACAACGCCTGGCGCGCCCTCGAGGAACGCCTCGTCGCGCGCGTGCTCGACCGGTTGCAGGACCGCGTCGAACTGGTACTGGAAGACCAGGTCCGCAGCAGCATGGCGCCCGTGCTGGACCACGTGGTGACGCGGCTCGCGACGGAATTGCGCGACGGTCTGCAGGTGACGGTCGAGCAGGTCGTCGCGCGCGCCGTCGCGCAGGAACTCACGCACCTGCGCTCGCGCGACTGAACGCTATCGCTCTCGCCATTAGAACGCTTTGCGCGCAGCGTAAATTAGAGTAACTTTGCTCGGCGCACATAACATTCTTCCTGGAGAGAACATGCAGGTCACTACGAAACTCATTCCCTTCGCCATTGCCCTCGCCTTCGCGGGCACGGCGAGCGCGCAGCAAGTGGTCAAGATCGGCCACGTGGCGCCGATCTCCGGCCCCAGCGCCCACCTCGGCAAGGACAACGAGAACGCCGCACGCATGGCGATCGACGAGCTCAACGCGAAGGGCGTCACGCTGAACGGCCAGAAGGTCACGCTGCAACTGATCTCCGAAGACGACGGCGCCGATCCCAAGCAGGGCACGGCGGTGGCGCAGAAGCTCGTCGATGCGAAAGTCAACGGCGTGATCGGCCACCTGAATTCCGGCACCACCGTGCCCGCGTCGAAAATCTACAACGACGCCGGCATCGTGCAGATCTCGCCCGCCACGACGGCTCCCGTCTACACGCGCCAGCACTTCCCGGGCGCATTCCGCGTCGTCGCCAGCGACGCCAAGCTGGGCAGCACGCTGAGCAAGTACGCGATCGACACGCTGCACGCAAAGAACATCGCCATCATCGACGACCGCACGACATACGGCCAGGGCGTCGCGGACGAGTTCGCGAAGGGCCTGAAAAAGCCGGGCATCAAGGTCGTCGGCCGCGAATTCACGAGCGCCACGGCCACCGACTACACGGCGATCCTCACGTCGATCAAGGCCAAGAAGCCGGACCTGATCTTCTTCGGCGGCATGGATTCCGTCGCGGGCCCGATGCTCAAGCAGATGAAGGCGCTCGGCATCACGGCCGTGTTCATGGGCGGCGACGGCATGTGCACGGACGCGCTGGGCCGCCTGGCCGGCGACGGCCTCGGCGAAGGCAAGGTCTATTGCGCGGAAGCGGGCGGCGTGAAAGGTCCGCAGGAAAAAGTCATGGAAGACTTCCGCGCGCGCTACAAGAAGAAGTTCAACATGGACGTGCAGCTGTACGCGCCGTACGTCTACGATTCCGTGATGGTGATGGCAACGGCGATGCAGAACGCGAAATCGGCCGATCCCGCCAAATACCTGCCGGTCCTCAAGAACATCAAGTACGAGGGCGTGACCGGGACAATCCAGTTCGATGCGAACGGCGACATCAAGGATGGCGCGCTGACCCTGTTCACCTACAAGGGCGGCAAGCGGACCAAGCTGGACGTGATCCGCTGAGCGCAATAAAAAAGCGCGCCTGCACATGCATGGCGCGCTTTTTATTGAGCGTCGGATCGCGGGGTTATTTCTGCGCCAGGACCCATTTGACCAGCGTGTGCGCTTCCGCTTCGCTGACTTGCGGGTTGGCCGGCATCGGGACCGGACCCCAGACACCCGAACCACCCTTCAGGACCTTGGCAACCAGCTTGCCTTCGGCATCTTTCTGGCCTGCGTATTTGGCGGCGACGTCCTTGTAGGCCGGGCCGACCAGCTTGGTTTGCACGGAGTGGCAAGCCATGCAATTCTTGGCCTTCGCCAGGGCGGCCGCGTCTTGCGCGAAGGCGCCGGTCGAAGCCAGGGCAGAGACTGCAGCAAACAACATCATGGTACGTTTCATCGACTCTCTCCAGTTGGGGGCATTTCTTTAATTCGAATTCTATCGTGTTTCCCAGCGCATAGCGGCTTGGACATACTTGGTAACGGATGATACAGATTGTCGTTGACCAGATGGCAGTATTCCGTTGCTTATCAGCAGCACTGTTGTAACATGGCCGCTCGAAAGGAATTCCGTCATGCCCCTGATCCTGCTGATCCTCGTCCTCGTCGTCCTGCGCTATTTCGAGGTCTGGCGCTTCGCCGAACTGTCCTGGTGGTGGATCGTCGGCCTGATGGTCGCCGGTTTCATCTGGTTCGAGTTCATCGAAAAGATGCTGGGCCTCGACAAGCGCAAGGCCCACGACCTCGACGAAAAGCGGCGCAAGGAGCGCGTCAAGCAGAGCTTCGGCAAGCGCAAATAAGGCGCAAGTCGTGCGCCCGGGAGCTTAGTGGCGTATAGCGCATGTTCGATCGGCGTATGAACGCGTCAGCAGGTCACCGCCCCCTTGCTCGCCGGCTGCGCAAGCGCCGCAAACTTGGCCAGCACCCCACGCGTATAACGCGGCGCCGGCCGCACCCACGCCGCGCGCCGGCGGGAGATCTCGTCGTCCGGCACGTTCAGCTGGATCAGCTGCCGGTGCGCGTCGATCGTGATCGAATCCCCTTCCTGCACGAGCGCGATCGTGCCGCCCTCGAACGCTTCCGGCGCCACGTGGCCCACGACCATCCCCCACGTCCCGCCGGAAAAGCGACCGTCCGTGACCAGCCCGACGGATTCGCCGAGTCCCTTGCCGATCAGCGCTGCGGTCGGCGCCAGCATCTCCGGCATGCCGGGGCCGCCGCGCGGGCCCAGGTAGCGCAGCACGAGCACGTCGCCCGGGTTGATCTTGTTCGCGAGGATCGTGTCCATCGCACTGTACTCGTCGTCGAACACGCGCGCCGGCCCCGTGATCACGGGATTCTTCAGGCCCGTGATCTTGGCCACGCAGCCCTCCGGCGACAGATTCCCCTTCAGGATCGCCAGGTGGCCTTCGCTGTACAACGCCCGGTCCAGCGGGCGGATGACGTCCTGGCCTTGCGCCGGCACGGACGGCACGTCCGCCAGTTCCTCCGCCAGCGTGCGGCCCGTGATGGTGATGCAGTCGCCGTGCAGCAGGCCCGCGTCCAGCAGCAGCTTCATCACCTGCGGGATGCCGCCCGCCTGGTGCAGGTCCGTCGCGACGTATTCGCCCGACGGCTTCAGGTTGCAGATCACGGGCACCTTGCGGCGCACTCTCTCGAAATCGTCGATCGTCCATTCCACCTCGGCCGCGTGCGCGATGGCGAGGTAGTGCAACACGGCGTTCGTCGAGCCGCCGGTCGCCATGATCACCGCCACCGCGTTCTCGATCGATCGTCTCGTGATGATGTCGCGCGGCTTCAGGTCGCGCTTGACGGCTTCCACGAGCACGCGCGCCGACTCCGCCGCCGATCCCACCTTCTCGTCGTCCGGATTGGCCATCGTCGACGAGTACAGCAGCGACATCCCGAGCGCCTCGAACGACGACGACATCGTGTTCGCCGTGTACATGCCGCCGCACGACCCGGACGACGGGCAGGCATTGCGCTCGATGCCGTCGAAATCCTCCTGGCTCATGCGCCCCGCCGTGAATTCGCCGACGGCCTCGAACGCCGACACGATCGTCAGGTCCTTGCCCTTCCAGTGCCCCGGCCTGATCGTGCCGCCGTACACGTAGATGCCGGGGACGTTCGTGCGCGCCAGCGCGATCATCCCGCCCGGCATGTTCTTGTCGCAGCCGCCGATCACGACGACGCCGTCCATCCACTGGCCGTTGACGCACGTCTCGATGCAGTCGGCGATCACCTCGCGCGAAATCAGCGAGAACTTCATGCCCTCCGTCCCCATCGACATGCCGTCGGAAATGGTGGGGGTGCCGAACACCTGCGGATTCGCACCGGCATCGCGGATGGTGGCGATGGCCACGTCGGCCAGTTTCTGCAGGCCCGAGTTGCAGGGCGTGATCGTGGAATGGCCGTTGGCGACGCCGATCATCGGCTTGTCGAAATCCTCCTTGCGATAGCCCATCGCGTAATACATCGAGCGGTTCGGGCTGCGGGCGACGCCTTCGGTCACGTGGCGGGAACGGCGGTTGTAAGGCATGGTCGGCTCCTGATGGGACGATTTTCCCAGCATGCCGCGCGGACCGGCTCGCGTCAAATGGGCGGTCACGCGTGCTTCTGATATGCTGCGCGAATCACAGACACGCCACCCATACGATGAACATCGAAACGCGCCAGCTGCGCTACTTCGTCACCGTGGCCGAGGAATTGCATTTCGGCCGCGCCGCCGCGCGCCTGCACATGACGCAGCCGCCGCTGTCGCAGGCGATCGCCGCGCTGGAGGACGGCCTCGGCACCGCGCTGTTCCTGCGCAACCGCCGCACGGTCGCGCTGACGCCGGCCGGGAGCGCCCTGCTGCCCGAAGCCCGCCGCATCCTGAACGAGGCCGCCCTGCTGCCCGAACTGGCGCGGCGCGCTGCCAGCGGGGCCGCGGGACGGCTGGCGCTCGCGTTCATCACCTCGGCCGACTACAGCGTGCTGCCGCCGTTCCTGCGCCGCTACAGCGAACGCTATCCGGGCGTGCAGCTGTCGTTGCAGGAAGCGACGTCGGATGTGCAGGTGGACGAACTGCTGCGCGGCCGCATCGACGCCGGCCTCCTGATCCCCCCGCTGCCCGACCGCGCGCGCGCCGAGCTCGATTACATGAAGGTGCTGGACGAGCCGCTGATCCTGTGCGCGCCCGCGGGACTGCTGCGCAAGAAGGGGCCGGTCGCGCTGCGCAACCTGCCCGCCCTGCCATTGATTATTTTTCCGCGCGAGATCTCGCCCGCGCTGCACGACGCCATCCTGTCCTGCTTCCGTGAAGCCGGCATCACGCCGGCCATCGGCCAGCAGGCGATCCAGATGCAAACGATCGTGAGTCTGGTCTCCGCAGGCATGGGGTTGGCACTTGTGCCACAATCCGTGTCGAACCTGATGCGGCCGGGCGTAGAATACCGTGCCCTCGCCGACGCGACCCCGCTGGTCGAGACCGGCATCGCATGGCGCCGCGATAATCCTTCGCCGGTGCTCAAGGGCTTCCTGGAACTACTGAGGACAATTTAATTATGCTCGTTCACCCGCAACCGAACCCGGTCGCCTTCAGCATCGGCCCCGTCGACATCCACTGGTACGGGATCATGTACGTGGTCGCCTTCGCCCTGTTCATCCTGCTCGGCCGCGTCCGCATCAAGACGCAGGCCCACGTGCAGGCGCAGGGCTGGACCAACACCGACCTCGACGACATGCTGTTCTACGGGATGCTGGGCGTGGTGATCGGCGGACGCCTCGGCGAAGTGCTGTTCTACCGCCCGGACTATTATTTCTCGCACCCGGCCGAGATCTTCATGACGTGGCACGGCGGCATGTCGTACCACGGCGGCTTCCTCGGCGTGCTGATCGCGATGGCGCTGTGGGCCAGGAAGCGCGGCCGCAACCTGCTCGACGTGTACGATTTCATCGCGCCCATGGTCCCCATCGGCTATGCGTGCGGCCGTCTCGGTAATTTCATCAACGCGGAGCTGCCGGGCCGCCTGGCCGATCCGAACCTGCCGTGGGCGATGCTGTGGCCGGGCGTGGAAGGGCTGCGCCATCCATCGCCGCTGTACCAGATGCTCGTCGACGGCATCCTCGTCTTCGTGATCATGTGGCTGTTCGCGCGCAAGCCGCGGCCGCGCCTCGCCGTCGGTGCGCTCTACACGCTGCTGTATGGCTGCGCGCGTTTCTTCACGGAGTATTTCCGCGTGCCCGATTGGGAGACGCATGTGATGGGGTTGCCGATCACGTCGGGGCAGGTGTTGTCGCTGCCGATGATCGTGGCGGGGCTGATCATGCTGGGGTGGGCGTATTCAGGTTCAAATAAACGGGCCGTGCACGCCTGAACGTCGTCCCCGCGCAGGCGGGGAGCCAAGTTTTACGCATGTCGATAACGCGTACAAATTGGCCCCCTGCCTTCGCAGGGGCGACGGTTTGAATTACGTGGCCGGGATCGACACGCCCATCAACTCCAGCACCTTGTCCCATTGCGCTTTCGTCACCGGCGAAATGGACAACCTGCTGCCCTTCTGCAGCAGCACCATGTCTTCCAGCGCCGGCACCCCGCGCATCTCGGTCAGCGGCAGATAACGCCCTTCCGTCACCGCCGTCACGTCGACGGAGATCCAGCGCGGCTGCTCGCGCGTCGCCTTCGGATCGAAATAATGGCTGGAAGGGTCGAACTGCGACGCATCGGGATACGCGCCGCTGGCCACCTTCGCGATGCCCGCCACGCCCGGCACCGCGCAACTGGAGTGATAGAACAGGACGCCGTCGCCGACCTCCATCTGGTCGCGCATGAAATTGCGGGCCTGGTAGTTGCGCACGCCGAACCAGGCGACCGTCTTGCCGGGCGCCTTGAGGACGTCGGCGAAACTCACTTCATCGGGTTCGGATTTCATCAACCAGTAGCGCATGCGCGGGTCTCCATTCGTCAGCACAAATGAAAAAGCGGCTGCGAACTTATCGTACGCAACCGCTTCGGAATATATCCCCGCCTGTGCCGTTTTTGCCGGCATCCCGAACCTGATGGCTCAAGGTGGTCGTAGTCAGTTCAATTTCGGGTTCGTCGAACTAGCGACGATCGCGCCCACCAAACATGTTCCACAACCTATGCGAAAGAATGGTTCAAGGAATATATGGCAAATCTCGAACACCGCAGGGTAGACGGCAGTTTACTACGATGGCCGGGCATGTCAAACGTTTTTAGGATCAGGCCAGGTTTTGGTCGGCAGAGAGTGCGGCATCCAACACCGTGTGCATCGCCTCGAGTTTCTGCTTGACTTCCAGGATCGTCAGGTCCGCCAAGGGTCCCTGCGGCGCTTTCACGGACAGGAATTCGGCGGCCACCGACAGCGCCGCCATCACGGCGATGCGGTCCGTGCCCTTGACCTTGCCCGAGTCGCGCAATGCGCACATTTTGCCGTCGAGATAGGCCACGGCTTCGCGCAGCGTCTTCTCTTCGCCGTCGCGGCACGCCAGGCGATACGGCAAGCCCATGATGGTTACGTCCAGTTGGATCATTGCGGGGCCTCGGCGTCGTCGGTCGTCGTTTCGGGCGCGGGTTCGAGGTGCGCCAGCAGGGCTTCGACGCGCTGCTGGGCCGCGATCAGCCGGTTCTTGAAGTCGACGTTTTCCGCGCTGAGCAAGGCGTTCGCCTGGCGCAGCAAATAGTTCTCGCTGCGCAGCGCCTGGGTCAACTGGGCGAGCCGGTCGATCTTATCGGAGAGGTCTTGGAATTCGGAAATCATCCGTAACTATAGGATCGTCTTGAATTTTTCGTCAACAGGCGCGCGCTCCCGTGCGATCGTGCGCCCTGTCGCGGACGTTCGATGTTACCCTCATGTGCTTATGCATTCATCAACCGCCGCCCGGTCGCGCATCCGGCGGCGCGCCTTCCGTATTGTCCCAGCCCGTCCGAATCGGTTGCGAAACCGCAAAAAATTCCGTTAAAACCCGAACACTGTGGCTTGAAATGCCAAATTATCGTCCCTATAATTAGCACTCGTTAGTAGAGAGTGCTAACAAACCTTTCTACGCCGCAGTGAGTCGATCCCGAGGATGGCTGGCTGCGGTCCCTGGATAGCTCGTCAAACCAACTAAAAGGAGTTTTGCATGAACCTTCGCCCATTGCACGATCGCGTGATCGTGAAGCGTCTCGACCAGGAAACCAAAACCGCGTCCGGCCTGATCATCCCCGATGCGGCGGCCGAGAAGCCGGACCAAGGTGAAGTGCTGGCCGTTGGCAACGGCAAAGTGCAAGAGAACGGCAACGTCCGTCCGCTGGAAGTGAAAGTCGGCGACCGCGTCCTGTTCGGCAAGTACTCGGGCCAGGCCGTCAAGGTCAACGGCGAAGAGCTGCTGGTCATGCGCGAAGAAGACATCATGGCCGTCGTGGCCCAGTAATTCGTCCAATAACTTCCTGAAAAATCGGAGAATCAAATATGGCAGCTAAAGATGTAGTGTTCGGCGACGTAGCACGCGCCAAGATGGTCGAGGGTGTCAACATCCTGGCCAACGCAGTCAAAGTCACCCTGGGCCCGAAAGGCCGCAACGTCGTGCTGGAACGTTCGTTCGGCGCCCCGACCGTCACCAAGGACGGTGTCTCGGTCGCCAAAGAGATCGAACTGAAAGACAAGCTCATGAACATGGGCGCGCAGATGGTGAAGGAAGTCGCATCGAAGACCAGCGACAACGCCGGTGACGGCACCACCACCGCGACCGTGCTGGCACAAGCCATCGTCCGCGAAGGCATGAAGTTCGTTGCCGCCGGCATGAACCCGATGGACCTGAAGCGCGGCATCGACAAGGCCGTCGCCGCCACCGTCGAAGAACTGAAGAAGATCGCCAAGCCGACCACGACCTCGAAAGAGATCGCGCAAGTCGGTACCATCTCGGCCAACTCGGATTCGTCCGTCGGCGAGCGCATCGCCGAGGCGATGGAAAAAGTCGGCAAGGAAGGCGTCATCACCGTCGAAGACGGCAAGTCGCTGAACGACGAACTGGACATCGTGGAAGGCATGCAGTTCGACCGCGGCTACCTGTCGCCGTACTTCATCAACAACCCGGACAAGCAGGTTGCCGTTCACGAGAACCCGTTCGTCCTGCTGTGCGACAAGAAGATCTCGAACATCCGTGACCTGCTGCCGGTGCTGGAGCAAGTCGCCAAGGCTGGCCGTCCGCTGGTCATCGTCGCCGAAGACATCGAAGGCGAAGCGCTGGCGACCCTGGTCGTCAACAACATCCGCGGCATCCTGAAGACCGTTGCAGTGAAAGCCCCGGGCTTCGGCGACCGTCGCAAGGCCATGCTGGAAGACATCGCCATCCTGACCGGCGGCCAGGTGATCGCGGAAGAAGTCGGCCTGACCCTGGAAAAGGTCTCGCTGAACGAACTGGGCCAGGCCAAACGTATCGAAGTCGGCAAGGAAAACACCATCATCATCGATGGCGCCGGTGCCGCCGAAGCGATCGAAGCGCGCGTCAAGCAGATCCGCATCCAGATCGAAGAAGCGACCTCGGACTACGACCGTGAGAAGCTGCAGGAGCGCGTGGCCAAGCTGGCCGGCGGTGTTGCCGTGATCCGCGTCGGTGCCGCGACCGAAGTCGAAATGAAAGAGAAGAAAGCACGCGTGGAAGACGCGCTGCACGCCACCCGCGCTGCCGTCGAAGAAGGCATCGTCCCGGGCGGCGGCGTGGCCCTGCTGCGCGCCCGCGCCGCACTGCAGGTCAAGGGCGACAACCCGGACCAGGAAGCCGGCATCAAGATCGTCCTGCGCGCGATGGAAGAGCCGCTGCGCATGATCGTCCAGAACGCCGGTGAAGAGCCGTCGGTCGTCGTCGCCGCCGTCATCGCCGGCCAGGGCAACTACGGCTACAACGCCGCCAACGGCACCTATGGCGACATGGTCGAACAGGGCGTGCTGGATCCGGCCAAGGTCACCCGCTCGGCACTGCAGAACGCAGCGTCGATCGCCGGCCTGATGCTGACCACCGACTGCATGGTCTCGGAAGTCGTCGAAGACAAGCCGGCCGCTGGCGGCATGGGTGGCATGGGCGGCATGGGCGGCATGGGCATGGACGGCATGATGTAACAGCCGGTCCCCGCGCCGTACTACGTCGCACCGGAAGCCCGCAGGGTTCGCGCCCTGCGGGCTTTTTCTTTTGTCCGGACTAACCGTGCGAGCCTTGAACCGCAGCCGCTGCATACTGGCGGCATCGACTTGCAAAGCGGAGGCACCATGGCGGCAGTGAACCTGGACGAACTCGAACATGCGGCCCTCGTCGTCGACGATGGCGAAGGCCGCGCCACGGCCCTCGTCGCGCGCGCGACAGGCATGATCCATTTGCTCAACGACGACTACATGGACGAGGAAGCGCCAATGCCGGCCGACGCGGGCGCCGGCAGGAGCACGGAAGAAAGCGACTACGTGGCCGTGCCGCCCGCGAGCACGCTCGGCATCGGCGACCAGCTCGTGTTCCGCTTCGCCGCCACGCACCTCGCGGGCGACCAGGCGGCGATCCGCGACCTCGTCCGCGCCGAAGACACCGACGGCTTCGAGCGCCTGCTCGACGAGCGCGGCGCCACCGAGTCGTGGCAGCGTTTCCGCACCGAGGAAACGCAGACCGCGCTGCGCCGCTGGTGCGACGAGCACGGGCTGCGGGTCGGCGGCTGACGGCTCAGAACCGGGCCTCGAACGCCGCGCGCACACTGGGGCGGCGTACGTTGACGATACGGTTGCGCAGCACGCCGTCCAGCGTCGCGTAGCTGCTGTCGTTGACGAAGTCCGAGCCGGGCACGTTCACGGCCGTCACGCGCAGTGTCGATCCCGCGCCCAGTTTCCAGGCCGCGTAGATGTCGAGGTCACGCTGCGCGTGCAGGTACACCATCTGGTTCGTGGAAACGCGCACCGTGCCGCCCTGGCGAAACCCGAAGTTGACACCGGCCGAGAACCGGTTGCGCTGCCAGTCGGCGCCGAGGTTGGCGGACAGCGGCACCTGCTGGTTGAGCCGGTTGTCCGGGCCCCGCACGCCATCCACGTGCGACCAGTTGCGCGCGACGTCGCCGCGCAGTTCCAGCGTCCGCACCGGGAAATGCGTTTCGAGTTGGAGCGTGCGCGTCGTCGCGCTGCCGACGTTTTCCGGCTGCGACACCCAACGGCCTGCGGCCGCATCGAAGCGGACCAGGTTGCGCGTGGTGTCGTCGATGCGGCGCTGCGATGCGCTCACCGAGAACAGCGCGCCCGGTGCCCATTCGCGTTCATAGGCCGCATCGATGGCGAGCGCCAGTTCCGGCTTCAGGTTCGGGTTGCCCCGCACGTCCGGCTCGACCTGGCTGTTGTTCACGGTCGTGTAGCGGTGCGGCAGCAGCGCCTCCATGCCGGGCGCCTTGTACGTGCGCGCGACGGCGAGGCGCACACGGTCGTTGCGCTTCCCCGGCAATTGATACAGCGTCTGGACGATGGGACTGAACACGCTCGACCACGACCGCGCGCTGCCGAAGCCGGCGCCGTCGGCACGGATGCGCACGCCCTCCCAGCGCGTGCCGAGATAGGCCGACCAGGCGGGCGTTACCTGCCACTCGTCCTGTGCGTACAAGGCCAAACGCGTGACGGTGCCCGTGTAGCGTTCGTCGCCGTGCGGGATGACGAGCGATGGCTGCGTCGGATCGCGTTCGCGGCGCGCGTCCTCGCGGTGCGCGCGGCCGGCGTCCCAGCCGACGGCCAGCGCGTGGCCTTCCCACAGCGGCAAGGTCGCCTTGCCGGTCGTGCCGACGTCGCGGTCGTGGCCCGTCGAGTCGATGTCGCGGCGGAGTGATCCGACGGCCGGATTGCCGCCCGCATCGCGGTCGCTGCCATTGTCCGTGTAGCCGCCGGAGGCATTGAACTTCGTCTCCAGCTGGCCCCCGCCTTCGAAGCGGTGCACCCACTGGAGCGCCGCGCGCACCGAGCCCATGTCGTTGCTCATGCGGATATCCTGGCGCGGATACGGCGCCGCCTCGCCCAGCCATGTCGTCACCGGAGAACGGACGCCGACGCGGAAGCGGTTCAATGTCGCGAGTCCCTCCAGCGCGAGCGTGTCGCCGCCGTCCAATGTCCACGCGAGCCGGGGCACGAGGCTCAGCGTCGCCAGGTGACCGTGTTCCCGGCTGGCCGTCGTGCGCAGCAAGGTCGGGCGGCCGGCCGCGTCGAATCCTTCCTCGCGTGCGGGCACGTCGCCATCGAAGTCGTTGCGCATCGCCTCCAGCGCGAGCGAATACGAGAACCGGTCGCGCTTGTCCGCCACGCGCAGGCTCGCATTCGGGCTGCGCGTGTCGCGGCCCGCTTCGATACCGGCCTTGAACTCGCGCTCCCGGGTCCGGACGACCTTCTTCAGCACGATGTTGATGGTGCCCGCGATGGCCTGGGTCGGCAGGTCCGCACTGGCCGCGCGCCGCACCTCGATGCGCTCGACGGCATCGGGCGCCAGCGTGTCGAACGCGACGCCGGGCGGCACGCGTTCGCCGTCGACGAGCACCTGCGTATAGCCGTTGCCCAGTCCCTGCAGCCGCACCTCGCCGCCGCGCCCGGCGGCACCGTTCACCGTCACACCCGGTATCCGCTTGAGGGCGTCGAGCAGGTTCGTGTCGCCGTATTTCACGAGGTCCTCGTGGCGGACGACGATGCGGGCCGCGGTGTCGTCGCGGCGCGGGTCGTAGTCGGTCGCTTTGCCGCGCACGTCGACTTGCGCGGGCGGGGTGTCCTGCGCCAGGGCGGAGGCCGACACGATCAGGGAGGCAAGGATGGTGCGGCGTGGCGACATGGGACCTCGGCTGGTTGATTGTTCAATATGACAGCCGGACTGTAGCATTCAATTCCAATGATACGCAATGTTTACTTCCAACCAGTAGCAATCATGAATTCCTACAATAAGAAAAAATTATTGCCACTCTCGTCCGTTTTTGTTCAACATCTGCCATACTTCCCTGACCACATTGGCAAGGAGGAACGACACGTGAAACGATTTGCACTGCTTGCGGCCTTGCTGGCCGCGCTGCCGCTGACCGGCATCGCCGGCCCCGCCACGTCGCCGGAACGGCAGATCGACGCGCTGTTCGCCCAGTGGAACCGGCCGGCCGTGCCGGGCGCCGTGGTCGGGGTGATCCGCGACGGCAAGGTGGTGCTGACGAAGCGTTACGGGATGGCCGACATCGAACGCGGCGTGCCGATGTCGCCGTCCGCCGCCTTCTTCATCGGCTCGATGTCCAAGCAGTTCACCGCGTTTGCCATCCACCTGCTGGCACACGACGGCAAGCTGTCGCTCGACGACGACGTTCATAGGTACCTGCCCGACGTGCCGGACTTCGGCAAGAAGATCACCATCCGCCACCTGCTGCACCACACGAGCGGGTTGCGCGATTACTTCGACTTGATGGCCATGGCGGGCCTGCGCCCGGGCGACGTGATCGCCGAGGACAAGGCGCTGGCGTTGATCAGGCGCCAGCGCACACTCAACTTCGACCCCGGCCAGGAATGGGACTACTCGAACACCGGCTACGTGCTGCTCGCGCGGATCGTGGAGCACGTGGCCGGCAAACCGTTTCCGGAATTTGCACGCGAACGCATCTTCGTCCCGCTCGGCATGACGCACACGTTGTTCCAGCAGGACTACCGCACCCTCGTGCCCGGCCGTGTCCTGTCGTACGTGCCCGGCGACACCGGGGGCTACCAGTTCGCGCCGGTCAACATCTCGCCGGCCGGCGACGGCGGCGTGTTGACGACGCTGGGCGACCTGGCCCTGTGGGATCGCAATTTCTACGATGGACGCGTCGGCGGGATGGACGTGGTCAGGCAGATGCAGGTCACCGGCGTGCTCAATGACGGCAAGCCGATCGGATACGCCTCCGGCCTGTTTGTCCACAACTACCGCGCCTTGCGGCTCGTCGAGCATGGCGGCACGATCGGCGGCTACAGCACCCAGCTTTGGCGTTTTCCCGACCAGCGTCTGTCGGTCGTGGTGCTCGCCAACACGGCCGACATCGATACGTACGAGACCGTGCGCAGGATCGCCGACATGGCCCTCGACCGCGTACCCGGCGCGGCGCCGGCCGTGCCCGTGGCGCCCGCGAAGACGTTCAAGGAAGTCCAGCTCGACCCAGCACGGCTGGATGCGCTGGTCGGCTTTTACGCGACGTCGCCGCAATCCGGGATCACCTTCACCAAGGAGAACGGGCGGCTGATGGCGCTCGGCATGGGCTTCCCGAAAATGCCCGTGTTTGCCTATGGCGAGCGCGATTTCTTTGCCAGGGCGACCGATGCCCGCTTCAGCTTCGATCCGCCCGGCAAGGATGGCATCGTCGCGGGCGGCGTCCTGCACTGGGGCCAGCAGGATGTTCCCGCCATGCGCACCGCGCGTCCCATGCCTTCCGCAGCGGAGTTGCAGCGGCTCGAAGGCGATTTCTACAGCGACGAGCTGCACGTCCTGTATTCGATCGCAGGCAGGGACGGCGACCTCGTGCTGACCTATCCGGGCGGCACGGTCACGCTCGGTTTCAACGGCGAACGCGACTATGCTACTGGCTTTGGCACGATCAAGTACCAGTGCAGCGCCGATGGCTGCACCGGGTTCACGATCAGTACGGAGAGAGCACGCAACGTTCAGTTCAGGCGGGTCGCTCTGACTTCAGCCAGCCGCTAAGTTGCTGGGCAACACCAGTTGGTTTAGACTGGTTCTTTCCCTTCCAACTTGCCCACATGTCCGCACGTTCGTTCCGCCTGCTGAGCGCCGCCCTCTTCGCCCTGGCCGTGCTGGCCGCCTGCAAGGGCGAAAAACCGGCGCCGCCGCCGAAACCGGCCGCCGTCCAGGCGCCGGCCGCGCCCACGCGCACACGCGACCAGGCGATCGCCGCGCTGATGGCGCTGCCGGAACTCAAGACGTGGTCGGAGCAGATCGAACGGCGCGCGCACGGCGCGGCGCACGGGGCCGTCATCGAGGACGATCCGACCCCGCGCGTCATCGAAGGAAAAAAGTACTATCAGCTGAGCTTCGTGGAAGACCGCAAGCAGAACGTGCACCGCCGCGCCAGCTTCCTCGTGTCGTACGAGGGCGACGACATCCTCGTTGAAGACCTGGACAATGATTCCGTGCAATCGCTGGCCGAATGGCGGCGCAACATCCGCAACGTCGAACTGAAGTCGCGTTGATCGGCCACAAACCAGCCCCCATTCGACGCGTCTATCGTGGACGCTGCCGCTGACCGTGCAGCGTCACCGCCCGTTCGCGCGGACGGTGGCGCCACTCCTCCCCCGGTCGGCGGCGCCTCCCCCTCATCGCTTCACACCCGCGCCCGCCACTCTGCCAGGTAATGCTGCGGCGTCTTGCCGAGCAGCTTGCGGAACATGCTCGTGAACGCGCTCGGGCTCGCATAGCCGAGTGCCGCCGCGATCCTGCCCACGCTCTCGCCGCGCGCCAGCATTTCGAATGCGTGCGCCAGGTGCACCTGCTGCACCCACTGGCGGTAGTGCAGGCCCGTCTCGCGCGGGAACAGCCGGATCAGCGTGCGCGCGCTGGCGCCCGCGTCGAGCGCATAGTCGTCGAGCCGGCGCTGGCTGGCGGGATGCGCCATGATGTCCGCGCACAGGGCCTGCAACCGGCGGTCGCGCGGCCACGGGACGGCGATCGGTACCGTCTCCATGGCCTCCAGTTCCGACAGGATCAGCCGCGCCAGCGCCTCGCCGCGGCCGCCGGGCGGATAGTCGACGGGCTCCGCCGACAGCGCCAGGATCAGCTCGCGCAGCAGCGGACTCACTTCAAGCACCTTGCAGCCGTCGACGAGGCGGCCGGCCGCCTCCTTCTCGATGTACAGCGTCCGCATATTGACCCGGCTGAGCATCGTCAGCTCGTGCACGATGCCGGGCGCGATGAGGAGTGCGCGGCGCGGCGGGATGATCCACACGCCCAGCGCCGTGCGCACCCGCATCACGCCTTCGCTGGCGTACAGCAGCTGCACCCACGGGTGGCTGTGGGCTTCGACCAGTTCGCCGTGCTGCACTTCGGACGGCACGGCCGTCACGCTGCGCGGCAGCTTGCGGAATTTCTGGCGGTAGCGGGGAGAAGGCGAGATTGTCACTTGGGCGATGATAAATGGAATATGCGTTCGAATCGACGATATTACACTGGCCAGCCATCCCATCGAAAATCATCATGACCACGCCCACCTCGCCTTCCGTCACGGCGTCCGGGCCGGCCAGCGCCGCGCCCGGGACCGTCCTCCAGATCCTGTTTTCGGTCGCCTTCGTGCACCTGCTGAACGATTGCGTGCAGGCCGTGCTGCCGTCGATCTATCCGCTATTGAAAGAGCAGTTCGCGCTCAGCTTCACGCAAGTCGGCCTGATCACGCTGACGTTCCAGTGCACGGCGTCGCTGCTGCAGCCGTGGATCGGCCTGGCCACCGACAAGCGCCCGATCCCGTTCCTGCTGCCGGCCGGGATGTGCGTGACCCTGGCCGGCGTCGCGCTGCTGGCCGTCGCCGGCACGTTTCCGATGCTGCTGCTGGCCGCGGGCATGATCGGCATCGGCTCGTCGACCTTCCACCCGGAAGCCTCGCGCGTGGCGCGGCTCGCGTCCGGCGGACGCTTCGGCTTCGCGCAGTCGCTGTTCCAGGTCGGCGGCAACCTCGGCTCCGCATTCGGCCCGCTGCTGGCCGCCGCCATCATCGTGGGCCGCGGCCAGGGCCGCATCGCGTGGTTCATGCTGTTCATCCTCGTCGCCGTGATCGTGCTCGTGGGCGTCGCGCGCTGGTACGGCAGCCACCTCAAGACGATCACGCGCAAGGCCGCCGCGCATGCGGGGCCGGCGCTGCCCCGTGCGACCGTCATCCGCGCGCTGGCCGTGCTGGCCATGCTCGTGTTCTCGAAATACGTCTACATGGCGAGCCTGTCGAGCTATTACACGTTCTACCTGATCGAGAAATTCCACGTCCCCGTCGGCACCGCGCAACTGTACCTGTTCGTGTTCCTCGCGGCCGTGGCGGCAGGCACGTTCGCGGGCGGCCCGATCGGCGACCGCATCGGCCGCAAGCGCGTGATCTGGGTGTCGATCCTCGGCGCCGCGCCGTTCACGCTGGCGCTGCCGTATGCAGACCTGTTCTGGACCGGCGTGCTGTCGGTGGTGATCGGGCTCGTGATGTCGTCCGCGTTCTCCGCGATCGTCGTGTTCGCGCAGGAGCTCGTGCCGGGCAAGGTCGGCATGATCGCGGGGATCTTCTTTGGACTGATGTTCGGCGTCAGCGGCATCGGTGCCGCGGCCATGGGGCATCTCGCGGACGTGTCCGGGATCGAGACGGTGTATCGGCTGGCGTCGTTCCTGCCGTTGCTGGGGATCCTGGCGGCGTTCCTGCCGAAGATCGAAGCACGTCAATGACAACGACGGGGTGAGCGATCACCCCGTCGTGCGTTCAACTATCGAGGTGCGAAATGAGGGCCCTGCGTCCCTCGCCCTCCCCCTCCACCGCCGCCGGCGGCAGCGCGCGCGCATGGTGCACGTCGACCGAGATCCCGACCGCCATGATGTCGATGAGGAGCAGCTGCAGTATCCGCGAAATCATCGCGAGGAAGTGCGTGCTGTCCTCCGCGTGGTCCACGGCCAGCAGCACGTCCGCGCGGCGCGCGAGCGGCGACTGGCTATTGCAGATCGCGATGACGTCGGCACCCGCCGCGCGCGCCGCCTCGACGGCCGACAGCAGGTCCGGCAGGCGGCCCGAGTTCGAGATCGCGACGACGACGTCGCCGGGTCCCAGCAGCTCGGCCGCCAGCTTGAACAAATGCGAGTCGCCGTACAGCGCGGTCGGGATGCGGAAGCGGAAGAACTTGTGCTGGCCGTCCAGCGCCACCACGCGCGAATTCCCCATCGCGTAGAACTCCACCCGTTTCGCGCGGCTCACCAGTTCGATCGCACGGTCGATGGCGCGCACGTCCAGCTGGTCGCGGAACTGCAGGATCGCCGAGATCGTGTTGTCGATGACCTTCGCGGACAGATCGTGCGTGCTGTCGCTGCCGCGCACCTGGCTGTGGCGCACGGGGATCGACCCCGTCAGGCTGCTCGCGAACTTCAGCTTGAAGTCGGCGAGGCCGAGGAAACCGAGCGAGCGGCAGAAGCGGATCACGGTCGGCTGGCTCACGTCCGCCAGCTTCGCGATGCCGGCGATCGGTTCGTTCAGCACGAGGCGCGGCTGTTCCAGCACGAGGGCCGCCACGCGCTGCTCGGCCGGCGTCAGTTCCGGGCGCAGCTTGTGGATGCGGTCCATCAGCGTGTTGCCGCCGCTGCGGCCGCGCAGGTGTTCGGACAGGATGTTCGCGACACCGTCGAATGCCACGTGCGGCGTCGAGATCACGTACGTCGGGATGTCGGACAGGTAGCTCGAAAAGCGGCCCTTCGCTTCGAAGCGCGTGCGGAACGGCGACGTCCTGAACCACTCGCCCAGGCGCGGCACGATGCCCCCGCCGATGAAGATGCCGCCGAACGCACCCAGGGTCACCGCCAGGTTCGCCGCGGCGCCGCCCAGCATGCCGCAGAAGCACTCCAGCACTTCCAGGCACAGCGGGTCCTTGTCGTCGAGCGCACCGGTGATGATCTCGGCGGACGTGCGCGCGGGCGCCTCCACTTTGTTACGCTCGGCGAGCGCGCGATGGATGATCTCCATGCCGGGACCGGAGATCAGGCGCTCGTTCGACACGTGGCTCCATTCGCGCCACGCGGTCTGCAGGATCGCGAACTCGCGCTCGTCGCTGGGTGCGAAGTTGACGTGGCCGCCCTCGCTGCCGAGCGTGACGAAGCCGTCGACGGTCGGAATGCCGCCGGAGACGCCCAGGCCCGTGCCCGGTCCGAGCACGCCCAGCACGGCGCCCGGCACGGGTTTGCCGGGGCCCACCTGCATCAGGTCCGATTCCTTCAGGCCCGGGATCGCCATCGCCAGCGCCGTGAAGTCGTTCACGATCAGCAGCGTGTCCAGCCCGAGTTCGCGGCGCACGGCGTCCGTGGAGAATTCCCACGGCCGGTTCGTCATGCGCACGTAGTCGCCGTCGACGGGATTCGCGAGCGCGAGCGCGCCGTGGTGCAGGCGCGTGTCCGCGTGTTCGGCGAGGTAGAAACGCAGCATCGGGACGATGCCCGAGTAGTCGTCGCACTTCAGCACGCGCACCGAGCGGTACGTGCCGGGTGCGGTCTGCAGCGCGAAGCGCGCGTGCGTCGCGCCGATGTCGGCCAGCAGGCGCGGGCCGTCGGCGAACGCCGTACGTGTATTGTCTGGTTGCTCTTCCATTATGCGATTGTACCGAACCAGCCGCCGTACGGTGGCAGCGTGACGGTCGTGCCGTTCACGTCGCCGGACAGGCCGTGGCCTTCCAGCTTCTTCGCCCCGGCGGCTGCCGGCCAGTCGAAGGTCAGCGGCGCATTGGTCACGTTGAACACGGCCAGCACGGACGGGAGGCCTTCCTCGTCGCGGCGCAGCGCCAGCGCCTGTTCCGGCACGTCGAAGAACGCGATGTCGCCGCGCGTCAGTTGCGGCAAGCCGCGGCGCCACTGGATGATGTTGCGCGCGAAGTTCAGCGTCGATTGCGGGTCCTTGTCCTGCCCCTCTTCGGCCAGCGCCACATGCTCCGGCGGCACCGGCAGCCACGGTTTGCCGGTGGTGAAGCCGGCGTTCGGCGTTGCGCTCGTCCACGGCATCGGCGTGCGGCAGCCGTCGCGGCCCTTGAACTCCGGCCAGAACGTGATGCCGTACGGGTCCTGCAGCAGCTCGTAAGGCACGTCCGCTTCCGGCAGCGCCAGTTCGTCGCCCTGGTACAGGCACGGCGTGCCTTTCAGCGACAGCTGCAATGCCAGCACGAGCTTGGACAGTGCGGGGGTCCATTCGCCGGCCGACCAGCGCGTGGCGACGCGAATGCTGTCGTGGTTACCGACCGACCACGACGCCCAGCCATCCTTCACCCGCGCATTGAATTCCTCGACCTGGCGGCGGATATGACGGCTGGAGAACTGGGGCGTGAGCAGGTTGAAGCTGTAGGCCATGTGCAGCTTGTCGCCGCCCGACGTGTAGTCGGCCATCACGGCCAGCGAATCGTCCGCGCCCACTTCGCCGATCGCGACGGCGCCGTATTCGTCCAGCAGCTTGCGCAGCCTTTGCAGGAACGCGATGTTCTCGGGCTGGGTCTTGTCGTGGATGTGCGCCTGCATGCCGTACGGGTTCACGTCCGTGACGGTCGACGTGTCGCGCACGAGCGCCGGCGGATTGCTTTGGAGTGTCCGGTCGTGGAAGTGGAAGTTGCAGGCGTCCATGCGCACGCCGTCGACGCCCCGTTCGAGCCAGAAGCGCAGCGAATCCAGGTGCGCCTGCTGCACGGCCGGATTATGGAAGTTCACCTGCGGCTGGTTCACGAGGAAGTTGTGCATGTAGTACTGCTTGCGGCGGCTGTCCCACTGCCACGCCGGGCCGCCGAACACGGACAGCCAGTTGTTGGGCGGGTTGCCGTCCGGGAGAGGATCGGACCACACATACCAGTCGGCCTTCGGATTGTCGCGGCTCGAGCGGCTCTCGACGAACCACGGATGGTTCTCGGCCGTGTGCGCCATCACCTGGTCGATCATGATCTTCAGGCCCAGGCTGTGCGCCTTCGCGACGAGCGCGTCGAAATCTGCGAGGGTGCCGAACAGCGGGTCGACGTCGCAGTAGTCGGCGATATCGTAGCCGAAGTCCTTCATCGGCGACTTGAAGAACGGCGACAGCCAGACGATGTCCACGCCCAGGCTGGCGATGTAATCCAGCTTGGCGGTGATGCCCGGCAGGTCGCCCACGCCGTCGCCATTCGTATCGAGATAGCTGCGCGGATAAACCTGGTAGATGATGGCTTCGCGCCACCACGGATTCTTGTCGTGCGAGGAAGTGGTCATGTGGTGTCTCTCCAGTAATTTTACGCAATATACAGGATGAAATCCTCGATGACAATCGGCGCAAAAATCGACGTCTATAGTAAATCTTCATTTAAATCATTGACTTACAATATTTCGCACAAAAAGAATCGCCACGAACCGGTAGTCAAACTACATCAACAAGTGTTAGCCTGTCGCGTCAACAAAACACCTGCCATCATGACCCGAACGACTCTCCGCGCCGCCGGCGCCCTGCTCTCCTGCCTGGCCGCCACCGGCGCCCACGCCGCCATCGGCCCGGACGCCTGCGACAGCAAAACCTTCGAGACCGTCCTGTATCCGGCCGCCGCGCAATACGACGCGCGCGCCGTCTGGCTCGACGGCCGGACGATCCAGTGGCCGGGCAGCCCGCGCGCCGGCAACGTCAAGCTGTATCACGCGGCGCGCGGCACGATCGCGGCGCCGAAGGGCGAACTGGTGACCGGTGCGGACGGCGCGATCCGTCCCGACCTGTTCTCCGGCCCCGTGCCGCCCGGTTTTACCTACCTGGCCCCGGGCCCGGTGCTGCGCGTGGGCGATGCCGATGCGGCCAGGCTGCCCGACATGCACCGCGGCCAGCTCGTGCTCGTGCGCGAGGATGCGGCGGGCCGCGTGCTGGACGCCACGCGCATCCAGGCGGCCGGCGCGCTGGACGATTTGTACGCCGCTGCCGCCGACCTGCCGCGACTGGGCGTGGACGTGGGCAGCGGGCGCACGCGCTTCGCGGTGTGGGCACCGACCGCGCAGCAGGCTGCCGTCTGCGTGTACGACGGCGGCACGGGCGGCGTGCGCGCGGTCTACCAGATGGAATTCGACCGCCGCACGGGCGCATGGCGCGCCGCGCTGCCGGGCGATTTGACCGGCAAGTATTACAAGTACGCGGTCGACGTGCCGGTCGATGCGGGCATCGTGCGCAACCTCGTCACCGATCCGTATTCGATCAGCCTGACGACGGATTCGACGCGCAGCTACATCGCACGGCTCGATTCGCCGCGCCTGAAGCCGGCCGGCTGGGACACGACACCTGCGCCGCAGACGGTGAAACACCAGACCGACATGGTCGTCTACGAACTGCACGTGCGCGACTTTTCGCGCGACGACGCGAGCGTGCCGGTCGCGCATCGCGGCAAATACCTCGCGTTCACCGATACCGGTTCGGACGGCATGAAGCATCTCGCGGCACTGGCGCGCAGCGGCCTGACGGACATCCACCTGCTGCCCGTGTACGACATCGGCAGCGTGCCAGAGACGGCATGCGCCGTGCCGCAACCGGCCGGCACGCCGGACGGCGACACGCAGCAGGCACTGATAAAACGCACGGCGGAGACGGACTGCTTCAACTGGGGCTACGACCCGTTCCACTACAACGCGCCGGAAGGCAGCTACGCGACCGATCCTGCCGACGGCGCCCGTCGCATCGTCGAGTTCCGCCAGATGGTGCAAAGCCTGCACAGGACGGGCCTGCGCGTCGGCATGGACGTCGTCTACAACCATACGTTCATCGCGGGGCAGAACGAGAAATCCGTCCTCGACCGCGTCGTGCCCGGCTACTACCACCGCCTGAACGCGAACGGCGCGATCGAGCGCTCGACGTGCTGCGACAACACGGCGACGGAACACCGCATGATGGGCAAGCTGATGATCGATTCCGTCGCGCTGTGGGCGAAGGAATACAGGATCGATTCGTTCCGCTTCGACCTGATGGGCCACCAGCCGCGCGCGGTCATGGAAGACCTGCAGAAAAAAGTCAACGCCATCGCGGGCCGCGACGTCCAGCTGATCGGCGAAGGCTGGAACTTCGGCGAAGTGGCGGACGGCGCCCGCTTCGTGCAGGCGTCGCAGCTGTCGCTGAACGGCAGCGGCATCGGCACGTTCAACGACCGCCTGCGCGACGCCGTGCGCGGCGGTTCCGCGGGCGATTCGGGCGAGGCGATGTTCGGCCGCCAGGGCTGGATCAATGGCCTCGTCTACGATCCGAACGCACATGCGGGCGCGCGCCCCGCCGCCGACCTGTTGAAAGCCGCGGACCTGGTGCGCGCGGGGCTCGCGGGCTCGCTCCGTTCGTATCCGCTGCACACGTTCGACGACAAGACCGTGCGGCTGGAAGCCATCGACTACAACGGCCAGCCGGCCGGCTATGCGAGCGAGCCGGGCGAGGTCGTGAACTACGTCGAGAACCACGACAACCAGACGCTGTTCGACATCGACGTGTTCAAGCTCCCTGTCTCGACGACGAGCCGGGAACGGGCGCGCGTTCAGGTGCTGGGCATGGCGGTCGACGCCTTCGCGCAGGGCGTCGCGTACTACCACGCGGGCATCGACGTGCTGCGCTCGAAATCGCTGGACCGCAACAGCTTCAATTCGGGCGACTGGTTCAACCGCATCGACTGGACCTACCGCGACAATCACTTCGGCACGGGCCTGCCGCCCGCGGACGACAATGGCCGCGACTGGCCACTGCTGCAGCCCCTGCTGGCCGACGCCGCCATCAAGCCGGCGCCCGCCGACATCGCCTTCACGCGCGACGCGTTCCGCGACCTGCTCGCCATCCGCGCCAGCTCCACGCTGTTCCGGCTGCCGACGGCGGCCGCTATCCGCCAGCGCCTGCGCTTCTTCAACACGGGCAGCGCGCAGGTCCCGACGGTGGCCGCCGCGCACCTGGACGGCCGCGGCCTGGCCGGCGCCGGGTTCGCCGGCATCACCTACGTCATCAACGTGGACAAGGTCGGGCACACGGTGGCGGACCCGGAGGCCATCGGCAAGCGCATGCGGTTACACCCCGTGTTCCTGTCCGAACACGTGGCCGACAAACGGGCCACGCAGGCGACGTTCGATGCCGCGACGGGCGAGTTCTCGGTGCCGCCGCGCACGGCTGTCGTGTTCGTCGAGGAGTGAATAGCGCGCGCCCGTCGCGCTGCCGGTGCTAGTATTTTTTCGTCCTCAACACGGGAGCACTGGCATGAGCAATATTCGCGCATGGGCCGCCCAGTCCGCCGGCGGCCCTTTGGCACCGTTCGCATATGACCCGGGCCCGCTGGGACCGGAAGACGTGGAAGTCGAGGTCGAGCATTGCGGCGTCTGCCATTCCGACCTCTCCATGCTGGACAACGAATGGGGCATCACCGCGTACCCGTTCGTGCCCGGCCACGAAGCCATCGGCCGCGTGGCCGCGCTCGGCGCCATCGCCGCGGCCAAGGGCCTCACCATCGGCCAGCGCGTGGGCGTGGGCTGGAACGTGCGCAGCTGCCAGCACTGCGCGGCCTGCCTCCGCGGCGATTTTCACTTGTGCGCCAGCGTGCAGGCGACCATCGTCGGCCACCACGGCGCCTTTGCCGACCGCGTGCGCGCCCACTGGATCTGGACCATCCCGATTCCCGGCGCGCTGGCGGCGCAGAACGCCGGACCGCTGCTGTGCGGCGGCATCACCGTGTTCGCGCCGCTGCTGCAGCTGCACGTGCCGCCGACGGCGCGCGTGGCGGTGTTCGGCATCGGCGGCCTCGGTCACATGGCGCTGATGTTCACCCACGCCTGGGGCTGCGACGTGACGGCGTTCACGTCGTCGCCCAGCAAGGTGCAGGAAGCGCTGAGCTTCGGCGCCCATCACACGGCCTCGAGCCGGTCCGACGCCGACATGCAGCGCCTGGCCGGCAGCTTCGACTTCGTATTCATCACGGCCAACGCGCCGCTCGACTGGGACGCCGTCATCGCCCTGCTCGCGCCCGGCGGCCGCCTGCACTTCCTCGGTGCCGTGCTGCAGCCCGTGCCGGTGCAGGTCATGAGCCTGATCATGGGCCAGCGCGCCATCTCCGCGTCGCCGACGGGCAGCCGCGCCCAGATCGACACGATGCTGCGCTTCGCGACCCACCACCACGTCGCGCCGAAGGTCGAGCACTTCCCGATGCGCCGCGTGAACGACGCGATGGACCATCTGCGTGCCGGCAAGGCGAGCTACCGGATCGTGCTGGACGCGGATTTCGACTGACGACGACAGCGCGGCTGGACCGATTGCAACATTGGTCCAGCCGCTCTACAATGGTCCGACGACAGGCTGCCCACCACGGAGACCCATGAAGCTCGCGTTCCTCGCCGTCCTCGCCCTCTGCACCCCGGCCGGTGCCGCGCCCCAGTTTCCACCGAACGGCGCCACCGACGTCAATCCGGACACGCATCTGGTACTCCGCTTCGCCAGCCCGCCGACGATCGGCCACGCCGGCAGGATCCGCATCTACGACGCGGCCGACGACAAGCTCGTCGACGAACTGGACCTGGGCATCCCGCCCGGCCCCACCGAACGCGCGCCCGGCCCGTATCCGCCCTACCTCGCCACGACTTACGACTACGGCGGGCCGCGCCGGACCAATGCAGGCACGACGCCGGGCACGCCGTCCGCACCGGGCGTCCAGCCTGCCGCGGGCAACTACCAGCTGACGATCATCGGCGGCTTCACGGACGGTTTTCATTTTTATCCCGTGATCGTGCACGGCAACGCGGCCACGATCACCCCGCACCATAACCTGCTCCGCTACGGGAAGACGTATTACGTGCGGATCGACCCGGGCGTGCTGACGGTGGCCGACGGCAGCTTCAAGGGCGTCAACGACTGGCGCTTCACGACGAAGGCCCGTGCGCCGGCCGCGGATGCGCGCCGCGTGACCGTGGCGGCGGACGGCAGCGGCGATTTCGACACCGTGCAGGGCGCGCTCGACTGGGTACCGGACCGGCACGCCGGCCGCGTCACGATCTTCGTGAAGAACGGCGACTACGAGGAGATCGTCTACGCCCGCAACAAGCACGACGTCACCGTACAAGGCGAGAGCCGCGACGGCGTACGCATCCATTACGCGAACAACGAGGTGTTCAACCCGCATCCGCCGAACGTCGGCACGAACGAGTTGCCGGGCACGTTCCCGTCGCGGCGCGCGGCGTTCGCGCTCGACCATGTACGCGGCATGGTGCTGGAGAACCTGACCATCGCGACGACGGCGAACGGCCAGGCGGAAGGCCTGCTGCTCAACGGCGAGCGCACGATCGTGAAGAACGTGACGATCGAAGGCGCGGGCGACGCGCTGCAGACGAACGGCAGCGCGTACTTCGAGAACATCCGCCTGACGGGCACCGGCGACACGATCCTCGGCCGCGGTCCCGCGTACTTCCGCCACTGCGAGATCGTCTCGCGCGGCGCGTTCATGTGGATCCGGAATACGCAGGCGAATCACGGCAACGTGTTCGACCACTGCACGTTCCGTGCGACCGGCGGCGAGACTGTGCTGGCGCGCCTGCCCGACAACAAGGGCCGCAATTATCCGTATGCGGAAGCGGTGCTGCTGGATGCGACCCTGGTCGGCATCGCGCCGGAAGGCTGGGGCCCCGTCGACGGCGATGCGTCGCACGTGCGGTTCCTGGAATTCAACAGCCGCGCTGCCGACGGCAAGCCGGTGGACGTCGGCAAGCGGCATCCGGCATCGCGCCGGCTCGACAAGGACCGCGACGCGGACACGATCGCGCACTACCGCGATCCGGCCTGGGTGCTGGGCGGCTGGACGCCTCACTCGCCCTGACGGCTCCCCTTGCGGTAATCGGTCGGACTGCTGCCCGTCCACTGCTTGAAGGCGCGGCAAAAACCGGTGGCGTCGGCGAAGCCCAGGTCGAACGCCAGCGCCGCCACGCCCGTGTTCGAATTGGCGAGCCGGTGGACGGCGATGTCGCGCCGCAGGCCGTCCTTCACCAGCTGGAAGCGCGTGCCCTCTTCCGCGAAGCGCCGGTTGAGCGTGCGCACGGAGACGTGCAGCGCCTGCGCGAGATCCTGGATCGTCACCGGCTGCGCGATGTGCTGCTCGAGATACGCGCGCGTCCTGGCCATCAGCGTGCCGCGCTGGCCGGCGCTGAACGTCCAGTCTTCGGGCGCGCGTTTCAGGAATGCCCACAACTCGTGCTTCTCGCGCCTGAACTGTTCCGCGCAATCCTGGTAGGCGAACTCGATGCCCGTCATGTCCGCATCGAAGCGCACCTCGCCGGGAAACAGGAGCGCATGGTCTTCCGCGTGCCGCGGGCGGGGGAAACGGAATTCGACGCGGTGCAGGCCGAGCTCCCGGCCGAGCAGCCACGATGCGATCCCGTGGATCAGCTTCACCATCAGCTCGTGGGCCAGTGGCGTGACGGGCGTCCCCGGCGCCCGCTCCACCAGCGCCAGCCGCACCAGGTCGTTCTTCGTCGAGATCTGCAGCCGGTAGTCGTCCAGCAGCAGGTTCCAGAAGCGCACGAGGCGGTTCAGCGCGACCAGCACCGTCGGCGCATCCAGGAGGCTGAGCATCAGGTATTTCAGGGTGCCGCCCCGGATCGGCCGCGACCACAGGCCCAGCATCTCGTCGTCGAGCGTCGCCGCGATCGTCCGGTACAGCGCGACGTATTGCTGGCGCGTGAGCCGCGCGTCGGGCTGGTCGAGCAATGATGGCGGAATGGCGGCGCCGGCGAGCGCCTGCGCCGCGACGGCGGCGCCATGCCGGGTGCGTATCGCGTACAGCATCCCGTGCAGGAAGTGGGCAGAGAGGGTGATCATCCTGTGATTATGGCGTGTTTTGCATATTGATTGGCGCGATCCACCAACTTTTACGACGCCACCTCCATATACTGGCGCTTGAATTCTGCGTCATATGGCGCATTTTGCAAACCGTTGGAGAGCATGGAATGACTGCGAAACGTATCGTCGTGACCGGCATGGGCCTGGTATCGCCGTTGGGATGTGGCGTCGAAGCCGCGTGGGCGCGCCTGTTGAGCGGCGAGTCCGGCCTGGCCGGCCTGTCCGAGGACATCACGGAAGGGATCGCGGCCAAGGTCGCCGGCGTCGTGCCCGCGTTGGCGGAAGACCGCCCGTGGGGTTTCGATCCCGACCGCGTCGTGGAACCGAAGGACCAGAAGAAGATGGACCGGTTCAGCATGTTCGCCCTCGCCGCCGCGCAGGAAGCCTTGCAGCAGGCGGGCTGGCAGCCGCAGACCGACGATGAGCGCGAACGCACGGCCACCATCGTGGCGTCCGGCATCGGCGGCTTCGGCGCCGTCGTGGAAGCCGTGCGGACCACGGACGGCCGCGGCCCGCGCCGCCTGTCGCCGTTCACCGTGCCGAGCTTCCTCGCCAATATGGCGGCCGGGCACATCTCGATCCGCCACGGCTTGCGCGGCCCGCTGGGCGCGCCCGTGACGGCATGCGCCGCGAGCGCCCAGGCCATCGGCGATGCCGCGCGCCTGATCCGCGCCGGCGAGGCCGACGTCGCCGTGTGCGGCGGCGCGGAAGCCTGCATCGACCGGGTCAGCTTCGGCGCCTTCGCCGCCGCCCGGACGATGTCCACGAGCTTCAACGACGATCCCACGCAGGCATCCCGTCCGTTCGACGCGGCGCGCGACGGCTTCGTGATGGGCGAAGGCGCCGGCATCCTCGTCATCGAAGACCTGGAGCACGCGCTGCGCCGCGGCGCCGTGCCGATCGCGGAACTGGTCGGCTACGGCACGAGCGCCGACGCGTACCACATGACGTCGCCGCCCGAAGACGGCGACGGCGGACGGCGCGCGATGGCCCTCGCGATCCGGCAGGCGGGCGTGGCGCCGGAACGGATCGGGCACCTGAACGCGCACGCGACGTCCACGCCGGTGGGCGACGCCAGCGAACTCGCCGCCATCAAGACCATCTTCGGCGCGGGCCGCGGTCCCGCCGTCTCGGCCACGAAGTCCGCGACCGGCCATTTGCTCGGCGCGGCCGGCGGCGTGGAAGCCATCTTCACCGTGCTCGCGCTGCGCGACCAGGTGGCGCCGCCGACCCTCAACTTCGAGCAGCCGGATGCGGCGGCGGAAGGCGTCGACATCGTTGCGGGCGCGGCGCGCAAGATCGCGACGGAGTATGCGATCTCGAACGGGTTCGGGTTCGGCGGCGTCAACGCGAGCCTGCTGTTCCGGCGGCGCTAGTCGTCGTCCCTGCGAAGGCAGGAACCCAATTCCGCTTGCGTGACCACGCCGGCAAACTTGCATTCTCGCCTCCGCGGGAATGACGTTTTTGGGCTGCAGGACTAACGTTTGCGCGCCCTGTCCGTCAGCACGAGCGCGATCCCGCCCAGGATCGCCACGACGGCCACCAGCAGCCGCGTCGTGAATGCTTCATCGAGCCACAACGTGCCGCCGACGGCCGCGATCACGGGCACGGACAGTTGCACGCTCGCGGCCTGCAGTGCCGACAGCCCGCGCAGCGCCGCATACCAGATCACGTAGCCGAGCCCCGACGTGAGCGCACCGGATGCGATCGCGAGCAGCACGCCGGCCGCATCCGCCTGCGCGCGTGCCGCGCACATCAGGCCAAGCGCCAACGCCAGCGGCGTGGCGCGCAGGAAGTTCGATGCCGTGGCCGCGAGCGGGTCGGGCACGCCGCGCCCGCGCAGCGAGTACGCGCCCCACGCGATGCCCGCGACGGCCATCAGCGCGGCGCCCGTCAGCGGCGGCGCGGCCACGCCCGGCAATACGAGGACGATGAAGCCGGCCAGCGCGAGCGCGAGGCCCGTCCAGCCGCGCGGCGCGAACCGCTCGCCGCCCGCGAGGCCCACGGCGAACATGGTCAGCTGGACGGCGCCGAACAGGATCAGCGCGCCGGTCCCTGCCGGCAAGGTGAGATAGGCGAACGAGAACGCGGCCACGTAGGCGAACAGCATCGCGGCGGCGCGCCAGTCCGGCTTTGCCGCCGGACGCGCACGCACGCGCATCGCGAGCGCCAGCACGAGCGCGCCGGACGTCACGCGGATGGCGCCGAAGGTCGCGGGATCGATGTGCGTGTCACGGAGCGCGATGCGGCACAGCAGCGAGTTGGCCGCGAACGCGGCCATCGCCAATGCCGTCAAGGCGATCGTGGCGGCCGGTTCCTTCGATCTGCGCGCGCCAGGACGGTCCAAGTCAGATGTCGAGGTGGGAAATGAGCAGGCGGCGGCGTTCGCTGTCGCCCTCCGCCGCTTCACCGGCCGGGCCGAGCGAAATGCCGACGGCCATGATGTCGATGAGGAGCAGTTGCAGGATGCGCGAGATCATCGACAGGAACGTCGTGCTGTCCTCGCTGTGGTCGACGGCGAGGCACACGCTCGCCTTGCGCGCCAGCTGGGACTTGCTGCTCGTGATGGCGATGACGTCGGCACCGGCGGCCCGCGCGACGTCGACGGCGTCCAGCAGTTCCGGCAGCTGGCCCGTCGTCGAGATGGCGACGACGACGTCGCCCGGTCCCAGCAGCTCGGCCGCCAGCGCGAACAAATGCGCGTCGCCGTACGACGAGGTCGGGATGCGGAAGCGGAAGAATTTGTGCTGGCCGTCCAGCGCCACGACGCGCGAATTGCCCATCGCGTAGAACTCGACGCGCTTCGCCTTGCGCAGGATGTCGATGGCGCGGTCGATCGAATTCACGTCCAGCTGGTCGCGGAATCTAAGGATCGCGGACACCGTGTTGTCGATGACTTTCGCCGACAGGTCGTGCGTGCTGTCGGTCATGCGCACCTGGCTGTGGCGCACGGGGATCGTGCCCGTCAGGCTGCCCGCGAACTTCAGCTTGAAGTCGGCGAGGCCCGCGAAGCCCAGCGAACGGCAGAAGCGGATCACGGTCGGCTGGCTGACGTCGGCCAGCTTCGCGATCTCGGCGATCGGCTCGGACAGGACCTTGCGCGGATGCTCGATCACGAGCTGCGCCACGCGCTGCTCGGCCGGCGACAGTTCCGCCTGCAGGTGCTGCACGCGCTCCATCAGCGTGTTTGCGCCGCTGCGGTTGCGCAGGTGTTCCGACAGGATGCTCGACACGCCGTACAGCGCCGGCGTCGGCATCATGATCACGTACGTCGGGATCTGCGCGAGGTAGCTGGAGAAGCGCCCCTTCGCTTCGAAGCGCGTGCGGAACGGCGACGTCTTGAACCACTCGGCCATGCGCGGCACGATGCCGCCGCCGATGAAGATGCCGCCGAACGCGCCCAGCGTGACGGCCAGGTTCGCGGCCGCGCCGCCCAGCATGCCGGCGAAGCATTCCAGCACTTCCAGGCACAGCGGATCCTTCTGGTCCAATGCGGCCGCCATGATCGCGGCCGCATCACGCTGTGGTGCTTCCACGCCGTTGCGCAGCGCGAGCGCGCGATAGATGATTTCCATGCCGGGGCCGGAGATCAGGCGCTCGTTCGACACGTGCTGCCATTCGCGCCAGGCGTATTGCAGGATCGCGAATTCGCGCTCGTCGGCCGGCGCGAAGTTGACGTGGCCGCCCTCGCTGCCGAGGGTGACGAAGCCGTCCACTGTCGGGATCACGCCGGACACGCCCAGGCCGGTGCCGGGACCGAGCACGCCGGCCACCGCATTCGCGATCGGCTTGCCGCCGCCGATCTGCAGCAGGTCTTCCGGCTTGAAGCCCGGCAGCGCCATCGCCAGCGCCGTGAAGTCGTTCACGATCAGCAGCGTCGTCAGGCCGAGCGTGCGGCGCACCTCTTCCGTCGAGAACTGCCAGTCGCGGTTGGTCATGCGGATGAAGTCGCCGCTGATCGGGTTCGCGAGCGCGAACGCCGCGTGGGTGATGCGGACATGGCCGCTCTGGGCCTGGGTCTGGGCCAGGTAGGCGTTCAGCAGCGGGACGATGCCCGGATAGTCGTCGCACAGCAGCACGGCCACGTTGCGCAGCACGCCCGGCGCGATCTCCAGGGCAAAGCGCGCATGGGTCGCGCCGATGTCGGCCAGCAGGCGCGGACCGTCGGAATACGCGGCGCGGGTGTGCTTCTGTTCGGTGTCGGGCTCAAGCGTCATGGTGTTGCTCTTCTCGCGAAGGTCTCCTCTATTGCGCGTAGGATACCATTGATTGAAATGCACCAAAAAGCGATTATGACCCGATTCGGGTGGTTACAACGAAATAAGCGGCCCCGCAGGGCCGCTCTTTCCACATCGACAACGCCGGCGCTTATTGGCCGCGCGCTTCCGCGTCGATCTTCGACAGCGCGCCGGTATCGCGCATGAACCAGCAGACGACCAGCGTGCAGGCGATGACGGCCGTCGTGTACCAGTAAAAGCCGCTTTCCAGGCTGACGGATTTGAACCACAGCGCCAGGTACTCGGCCGTGCCGCCGAACACGGAGACGGCGAATGCATACGGCACGCCGACGCCGGTGGCGCGGATCGAGGCCGGGAACAGCTCGGCTTTGACCAGCGCGTTGATCGAGGTGTAGCCGGACACGATCAGCCAGGCGCAGGCGATCAGGCCGAACGCTTGCCACGGGCCGCTGGCGTGGCGGATGCCGGTCAACAGCGGCACGGTGAACAGGGTGCCCAGCAGCGCGAAGCCGATGAGCAGCGGCTTGCGGCCGATGCGGTCCGACAGCGCGCCGTACAGCGGCTGCAGGCACATCGCGAACAGCAGCGACGCGGCCGAGACGGCGGTCGTCTGCGAGTCGGTCAGGCCGACGGACAGGCGCAGGAATTTCTGCATATAGGTCGTGTAGACGTAGAACGCGAGCGTGCCGCCCATCGTCAGGCCGATCACCAGCAGCACTTCGCGCGGATGCTGGGCCAGCTGCTTCAGGCCGCCCATCGGCTTGGCGCTTTTTTTCGCTTCCTTGCGCGCGGCCTCGAACGATCCGGTCTCCGGCAGGTTGTGACGCATGCGCAGGGCCAGCAGCGCGAGGCAGGCGCCGGTGAAGAACGGGATGCGCCAGCCCCAGGCACGCAGCTGCCCGGCGTCGAGCAGGAAGTTCTGCAGCACGAGCAGCAGGATCAGCGCCAGCAGCTGGCCGCCGATCAGCGTCACGTACTGGAAGCTGCTGTAGAAGCCGCGGTGCTTCGAGTCCGCCATCTCCGACAGGTACGTCGCGCTGGCGCCGTATTCGCCGCCGAGGCTCAGGCCCTGCAGCAGGCGCGCCAGCAGCAGGATGCACGGCGACAGGATGCCGGCCGCGGCATACGTCGGCGCGCAGGCGATCAGGAGGGAGCCGAAGCACATCAGCAGCACGGACGTCATCAGCGCCGTCTTGCGGCCGAGGCGGTCGCCGATGTGGCCGAACAGGATGCCGCCGATCGGGCGCACGAAGAAGCCCAGCGCGAAGATGCCCGCCGTGGACATCATCTGCGCCGTCGGGTCCTGCTTGGGGAAGAACGAGCTCGCGAAGTACAGCGCGAAGGCCGAGTAGCAGTAGAAATCGAACCACTCGACGAGGTTGCCGGCCGAGCCGATGAAGATGGCCTTCAGGCGCGCGCCGGAAATGCGTTCGCCGGCGCCGGCGGCTGCCTGGGCGCCGGCCTTGGATGTGATGGTGTTCATGGTTGTCTCCTCTTTTGGTATGCCCACTATCCCAGCCGGAGGCCACGCGCACATCCGCAACTTCCGGCGCGCCCTCCTCCGTAAAACTACGGAGGCGGTTTTCTAAAGGCCGCGCAACTGCTATCGTTGGCGTCATGCCCAAACTGCTCAACCTCCTCATCGGCGCCGGTGCGCTCGCCGTCATCGCGGCGTCGGGGAACTGGGCCGAGCGCCACGAGCTGCAGACCAAGACGGAAGGCTTGCGCCAGGCCGCGGCCGCGCACGTGCTGGGGCTGCGCGGCCTCGTCGAGAAACACGACTTCCTGCCGCACGCGGCGGCCCGCCACCCGGACGTGCAAGACCTGCTGCGCACCCCGCGCGACGGCGCGCTGCGGGCGCGCGTGAACGATTATTTCGCCGACCTGCAGGCGACGACGGGCGCCGCCGCGCTGTTCCTCGTCGACCGCGCGGGCCTCACGCTCGCGGCCAGCAACTGGAACCAGCCGTCCAGCTTCGTCGGCCAGTCCTACCGCCAGCGGCCGTACTTCGAGGATGCCGTGCAGGGCCGGCGCGGCATCTTCTATGGCCTCGGCCTCACGACGGGCCAGTCCGGCCTGTTCATCGCGGAACCCGTGCGCGCGCATGGTGCCATCCTGGGCGTCGTCGTCGTGAAGATCAGCCTGGAGCCGCTCCAGGCCACATGGATGCGCGGCGCCGACCCGGTGGTGCTGCGCGACAGCCGCGGCATCGTCTTTCTCTCCGCCGTGCCGGACTGGCTGTTCCACGCGATCCGGCCCGTGTCCGCTGCCGACCTGCACTGGATCGCCGAACACCGCCAGTACGGCAACCGCGAACGGTTCTACGTGTTGCCGTGGCAGACGGAGACGCGCGGGGCGTCGCCCGGCTTCGTCGTGCACACGACCGTCGGCGGCCGCCGCCTCGACCTGCTTGCGCTGGACACGCCGCTGCCGGAACTGGGCTGGACGCTGACCGTCACGACGGACATGAAGGAAGTCGTGCAGGCGCGCCAGCTGGCGCTGATGCTGGCCGCGCTGGCCGTCGCGCTGCTGCTGCTCGGCGTGCTGTACTGGCGCCTGCGCGAAAAGCGCTTCCGCGAGCAGCGCTCGGCCCGCATCGAACTGGAACGCCGGGTCGAGGAGCGCACCCGCGACCTGGAAGAAGCGCACGCGTTCCGCAAGGCGATGGAGGATTCGCTCCTCGTGGGCATGCGCGCGCGCGACCCGGAGGGCACCATCATCTACGTGAATCCGGCCCTGTGCGCGATGGTGGGCTACAGCGCGGACGAGTTGCTGGGCCGCCGGCCGCCGTATCCCTACTGGCATCCGGACGACCAGGAAAAACACGAGCGCGAAAGCGCCGACGCGCTGCAGGGCCGCGCCGCGCCGCACGGCTTCGAATCGCGCATCCGCCACAAGGACGGCCACGACGTGATCACGATGGTCTACACGGCGCCGCTCGTGGACGCGCAGGGCGTGCACCGCGGCTGGATGAGTTCCGTCGTCGACATCACGGCGCAGAAGCAGGCCGAGGCCCGCCAACGCGACCAGGAAGTGCGCCTGCAGCGCAGCGCGCGCCTCGCGAGCGTGGGCGAGATGGCGTCCACGCTCGCGCACGAACTCAATCAGCCGCTGATGGCGCTGTCGAACTTCGCCGTCGCGGCGCGCGCCCTCGCCGCGCAGTCCGCGCCGCCCGACATGCTGGCCGGCGCGCTCGACGAGATCGTCGAACAGAGCAAGCGCGCCAGCGAGATCGTCAAGCGGGTGCGCGCGTTCATCAATCCCAAGCGGGGGCATTACGAAAACCTTGCGGTCGATGGCGTCATCGCGCATGCGGTGGAGTTGCTCAAGCCGGAATTGCAGCAGGCCGGGATCGCGCTGCAGCTGTCGCTGGACGCCGGTGACACGCTCGTGCGCGGCGACCGCGTCCTGCTCGAACAGGTGCTCGTGAACCTGATCCACAACGCGATGCATGCCATGCAGGATCGCCCGCGCGGACGCATCGACGTCGCATGCCGGCGCGTGGACCAGGGCGTGCGCGTCACCGTCACCGACGCGGGCCCGGGCATCCCGCCCGAACAGCTGGAGCAGATCTTCGCGCCGTTCTTCACCACCCGCCCCGACGGCCTGGGGCTCGGACTGAACATCTGCCGCACCATCGTCGAGGCCCACGGCGGTTCCATGACCGTCGAGAACCCTGCCGCCGGCGGCGCCGCCTTTTCCTTCACGCTTCCGATCGCGCCATGAAAGACATCCCACTCACGCTCTATGTCGTCGACGACGACGAAGCCCTGCGCCGCTCCCTGCTGGTGCTGTTGTTCTCGCAAGGACTCGCCGTGCAGGCGTTCGAATCGGGAGAAGCGTTCCTGGACGCCGTCGACATGCGCCAGCCGGGCTGCCTGATCCTCGACCTGCGCCTGGGCGGTATGAGCGGCCTGGCCGTGTTCGACCGCCTGCGCGCGGCACACAGCCCGCTCGTCACGCTGTTCCTGTCCGGTCACGGCGACATCCCGACCGCGCTGGAATCCGTGCGCCAGGGCGCGTGGGACTGGGTGGAAAAGCCGGACACGCAGCACCTGCTCGACAAACTGCCGGCCGCCATCGCGGAAGCACGCGGACGGGCGAACGCGCTGCGGCTGTGGGCCGAGCTGACGCCGCGCGAACGGGAAGTCGCGCGGCTCGTGGGGCTCGGCCAGCCGAACAAGGAAATCGCGCGGCTGCTCGTGCCGCCATGCGGGCCGCGGTCGGTGGAGACGCACCGGGCGAACATCTTCAGCAAGCTGCAGTGCGCGAACGATAACGAGTTGGGACGGTGGCTGGCGGCCCACCCGTGGCTGGGGTAGGGTGGGCGGCCCCCGCCCACGCGTGACGCCTGGATTAATCCTGCGAAATCAGCGCCACCGGCGCGCGCGTATCGAACTGCACCTTGCCGCCCGAGACGACGGCCGTCTTGCCCGTGTACGCATCGCGCACCGTCTGCCCGTCGCCGAACACGCCGGCCACGGGGATGGCCACCGTACGGTCCTGCGGCAGGTCGAGGGCGACGACGACGCGGTCGGAGACGCCGTTCTTCTCGTACGTGCGCTTGAACGTGTACGGGCTGGACGCGATCATCTGGTGCACGCCCGCGCCCACGGCCGGATGCGCATGACGGAAGCGGCCCAGGCGCGCCCAGTAGTCGCGCACTTCGGCCACGCCGTGCAGGCCCACCTGGGCGTTGTTCTTCAACTGGTCCCAGTTCATGAAGGAGCGCAGGTTCGCATCGCCGGTTGCGCCTTCGATCTTCAGCACGCGCGCCGTCTCGTCGCCGTAATAAACCTGGGCCTGGCCCGGTGCCAGCAGCAGCTTGTTCGCTTCCTCGAACGGGTGCGCGCGCATCGCATCGAACGGGTGGCCGTCGTCGTGCGAGTCGAGGTAGTTCAGGACCGTCACGCCGGTCAAGGGACCGTTCAGCAGGCCCGAGTACTTGGAGAACAGCGTCTCGTAGCTCTGGGTTGCGTCGCCCGGCAGCGCGAAGTTGATCATGCTGTCGAAGCCGTTGTCGTAATAGTCGACCTTCGTGCCGTCGTCGTAGGCGAACGGGCGGCCGTCCGCGATCGGGTGGCCGTACGCTTCGGCCACCATGAAGAACGGTTGGTTGCCGATCTTTTCGATGCCCTCCTTGCCGGCCGGCGTGCGCTTCCAATCCTCATAGGCCTGGCTCGCGACCTTCTTGAGGTCTTTCCACACGCCGGGTTCCGTGTGCTTGACGGTGTCGCCGCGGAAGCCGTCGAAGCCGTACTTGCGTACCCAGTCGGCGTGCCATTTCATCAGGTAGTAGCGCGGCGCGCGCGGGTAGCCCGTGCGCTTGAAGAAGTCGTCCAGCTCCTTCGTTTCGCGCTCGTAGCGCCCTTCCTTCTTCCACTTCGCGACGAGGAACGGCGGCAGGTCGACGTTCGCATTGCTGTCGGTGCGGAAGTCCGGCAGGTTCTTCACGAGCGTGCAATCGACCGTGCCCTTGACGTCCTTGAAGGTACAGGTCGGCGACGTGCGCACCCAGTCGGCCGGCCACACCGAGTCTTCAGGCGTGACTGGACCGGTATGGTTCATCACGACGTCGAGCAGCACGCGGATGCCGCGCGCATGCGCCGCCTCGACGAGGTCGCGCACGTCCTTCGCGGTGCCGGCGTTGGCGTCGACGGCCGTGAAGTCGCGCGCCCAGTAGCCGTGGAAGCCGTAGCTGACGCCCGTGCCCTCGTCGGTCGACGCGTGGATCTGCTCGACCGGCGGCGAGATCCAGAGCGCGTCCACGCCCAGGTCCGTGAAATACCCTTCCTTGATCTTGGCCGTGATGCCGGCCAGGTCGCCGCCCATGAAGCCGCGCGCGACGGCAGCAATGTTCTTGCGGCCGTAGGCGTGGTCGTTCGACGGATCGGCGTTGTTGAAGCGGTCGATCACGACGAAGTAGACGGTCGCGTTATCCCAGGTGAACGGCTTGCCCTTGACCGGCGACAGGTCGGGCGCGGCCGAGGCGGCACCGAAGGCGAGCATCAGGGAGGCGGCGAGAACGGGTAGTTTCATGCGGGGTCCTGTGTGGTGAGTGGAAATCAGGTGACGACGCTCGGCTGCTCGCGGCCCGTCCGCTCCTTCAGTCTCGACACCTGCTCCGCGATGGCGATGAGCGGCGCCAGCGCCTGCTGGGTGTCGAGGTTGTGGCGGGCCGGGTCGGCCTCGTAGCGTTCCAGGTACAGGCGCACGGTGGCGCCCTCCGTGCCGGTGCCGGACAGGCGCAGCACGATGCGCGAGCCGTCCGTCATGACGATGCGTACGCCCTGGCGCGTGGACACGGAGTTGTCGACCGGGTCGGTGTAGGTGAAATCGTCGGCGAGCTGGACGCGGAAGTCTCCCAGCGTCTGCCCTGCCAGCGATGCGAGCTTGCCGCGCAAGTCGTCCATCATCGCGTTGGCGGCGGCGGCGTCCACGGCCTCGTAGTCGTGGCGCGAATAATAGTTGCGGCCGAAGCGGGCCCAGTGTTCCTGCACGATCTCGCCCACGGACTTGCCCGTCGCGGCGATCAGGTTCAGCCAGAACAGCACGGCCCACACGCCATCCTTTTCGCGGATGTGCATCGAGCCCGTGCCGTAGCTCTCTTCGCCGCACAAGGTGGCGAGACCCGCGTCGAGCAGGTTGCCGAAGTACTTCCAGCCGGTCGGGGTCTCGAAGCAGGAGACGCCCAGCGCGGCCGCCACGCGGTCCGCGGCCTGCGACGTCGGCATCGAACGCGCGATGCCCTTGATGCCGTCGCGGTAGCCCGGTGCGGCGGTCGCATTGGCGGCGATGATGGCGAGGCTGTCCGACGGCGACACCGCGAGCTTGCGGCCGACGATCATGTTGCGGTCGCCGTCGCCGTCCGATGCGGCGCCGAAGTCGGGCGCGTCCGGGCCGTCCATCAGCGCGATCAGGTCGGCCGCGTTGACGGGGTTCGGGTCCGGGTGGTGGCCGCCGAAATCTTCCAGCGGCTCGGCGTTGACGACGGTGCCCGCGGGCGCGCCCAGCATGCCTTCGATGATGGCCTTCGCGTACGGGCCGGAGACGGCGTGCATGCCGTCGAAGCGCATCGTGAAGCCGCGCTGGAACAGGGCGCGGATCGCGTCGAAGTCGAACAGGCCGGCCATCAGCTCGGCGTAGTCGGCCACGGAATCGATCACCTCGACTTCCATGTCTTCGAGGCGGATGCTGCCGATCTTGTCCAGGTCGACCGGGCCGGCGTCGCTGATGCGGTAGGACGTCAGCGTCTTCGTGTGTTCGTAGATCGCGTCGGTGATCTTCTCGGGTGCCGGGCCGCCGTTGTCGATGTTGTACTTGATGCCGAAGTCGCCGTCGGGACCGCCGGGATTGTGGCTGGCCGAGAGGACGATGCCGCCGAGCGCGGCGCGCTTGCGGATCACGCAGCTGACCGCGGGCGTGGACAGGATGCCGCCGCGGCCCACGAGCACGCGGCCCACGCCGTGGGCGGCCGCCATGCGCAGGATGGTCTGGATGGCTTCGCGGTTGAAATAGCGGCCGTCGCCGCCGAGCACCAGGGTGCGGCCCTGCACATTACCCAGCGCGCCCAGCGTCAGGAAGATGGCCTCGACGAAGTTTTCCAGGTAGCCGGGCTGCTGGAACTCCGTCACCTTCTTGCGCAGCCCGGACGTGCCGGGGCGTTGCCCGGCGAACGGGGTCGTCGCGATCGTCTGAATTGTCATGTCTAGCTCCTGTCGGGGGTTTGTTGTCAAACCCGTAAGGATACGACACTCGTCCCGACGATGGCGCCGCTATCGGTGCGCGGCGCGTTCCGCCCGGTCGGTGACGAACAGCGCCAGCACGGCCGCGATGACCATCGACACGCCGCCCAGCACCAGCGTAAGTACCGCGTGGTTGCCGAACATATGCTTCGTGAACCAGCCGAGCACGAGGCCGCTGACGATCTGCGGAATCACGATGAAGAAGTTGAACAGGCCCATGTAATAGCCCATGCGGTTCGGCGGCAGCGCGGCGACCAGGATCGCGTACGGCATCGTGAGGATGCTTGCCCACGCCACGCCCACGCCCAGCATCGGGATCAGCAGCAGATGCTTGTCGTGGATGAAGAACACGCTGGCCAGCGACAGGCCGCCGATCGCGAGGCAGACGGCGTGGCACGCCTTGCGGCTCGTGCGGCGTGCCAGCACGGGCAGCACGAACGCGGCCAGGGCGGACATGCCGTTGTAGACGGCGAACATCACGCCGACCCAGTTGCCCGCGTCCTGGTAGCCCGGCGACAGCGGATCCGTCGTGTTGTAGACGTTGTCGGCGATCCCGGGACCGGTATAGATCCACAGCGCGAACAGCGCGATCCACGAGAAGAACTGGACGAACGCCAGCTGCACCATCGTCTTCGGCATGTGCGCGAAGCCGCCCATGATCTCGCGCAGCGCGACGCTAAAGCTGCGCGAATGCTTGCGCTGGGCTTCGAAGCGGTGGAGGTCCGGCGGCGGCAGTTCGGTCGACGTGAACACGGTCCACGTCACGGCCAGCAGGAACGCGGCGCCGCCGACGTAGAACGAGTAGCGCACCGAATCCGGCACCCCACCGTCGACGGGCACGTTGGAGACGCCGAGGTAGTTCGTGAAGACGATCGGCAGCAGCGATGCGATCACGGCGCCGCAGCCGATCAGGAAGGTTTGCATCGCGAAGCCGGCGGTCTGCTGCGACGTGTCGAGCTTGTCGCCGACGAAGGCGCGGAACGGCTCCATCGAAATATTGATCGAGGCATCCATCAGCCACAGCATGGCGACGGCCATCCAGACGGCGACGGAATTCGGCATCAGGAACAGGGCCGTTGCGGCCAGCACGGCGCCGAGGAAGAAGAACGGACGGCGGCGGCCCCAACGCGGGTGCCACGTGTTATCGCTGAGGTAACCGATCACCGGCTGCACGAGCAGGCCCGTGACGGGCGCCGCGAGCCAGACGAGGGCCAGGTCGTCCATCGACGTGCCGAGCGTGGCGAAGATCCGGCTCGTGTTCACGTTCTGCAACGCCAAGCCGAACTGGATGCCGAAGAAGCCGAAGCTCATGTTCCACAGCTGCCAGAACGTCAGCCGCGGCTTGAGTGCATGTGTTTGCATTTCCATCTGGGTCCCCTTACGCGCCTGGACTCCTGCCAGGCTGCTACATGTAGCAAAGTAACATGGGGTTTTCTGGGTGTCAATGCGATAACAGCCCGCAATCTAAAGGGAAGCCACAGAAAATGTAGTCAAACAACAGATCGACACTTCGGGGTCAGAGCCCGTTTTTGAGCAATTGCCAAAAATCGGGCTCTGACCCCGGTGTTTTACTTGCGGGGCTTTTTGTCGGCGAACTTGCGCTTCGCCGGCTTTTGCTCCGGCGGTTCCTGGCCGTCGCGCGTGATGCCCAGCTGCTGGCCCGCCACCCACACCTTTTTCAGGTGGTCGAGCAGGTCCCGCGGCAGGTCGGCCGGCATGTCGAGCGTGCTGAAGTCGTCGTAGATCTCGATGCGGCCGATTTCCTTCGACGGCACGCCGCCTTCGTTGGCGATGGCGCCCACGATGTTGCCCGGCTTGACGCCGTGGAAGTGGCCTACCTCGATGCGGTACGTGGCCATGCCCGGCTCCGGCGCGCGCTCGACGCGTTCCTTCTTGAATCCTTCCCTGCCCGCGCGCGCCGGACGCTCGTCGGCGAAGGTCGCGCGCGTAGGACGTGCCGGACGCTCCTCACGTTCGCGGAACTCGGGCTTGGGCTCGCGATCGGGCTTTTCCAGCAGCAGCGGCTCGTCGCCGCGATACAGCTTGGCCAGCGCGGCCGCGATGTCGATCGCGGGCACGTTCTGCTCGCGTTCGAAGTCCTCGATCAGGGAACGGAACACGTCCAGGCCGCCCGCGGCCAGCGTCTCGCCGATCTGCTCCTTGAACCTCGTGATGCGCACTTCGTTGACGGCCTTGATGGTGGGCAGCGTAAGCGGCGCCACCGGCTGGCGCGTGGCGCGTTCGATCGCCTTCAGCAGGCCACGCTCGCGCGGCGTGATGAACAGGATCGCGTCGCCGCTGCGGCCGGCACGGCCCGTGCGGCCGATGCGGTGCGTGTAGCTTTCCGGGTCGGACGGCACGTCGTAGTTGATCACGTGGCTGATGCGCTCCACGTCCAGGCCGCGCGCGGCGACGTCGGTGGCGACGAGGATGTCGATCTTGCCGTTCTTGAGCTGCTCGATCGTGCGCTCGCGCTGTTGCTGGGCCATGTCGCCGTTGATGGCGGCCGCCGCGAACCCGCGCGCCTGCAGCTTGGACGCCAGTTCCTCGGTGCCGAGCTTCGTGCGCGCGAAGACGATCATGCCGTCGAACGGCTCCGCTTCCAGGATGCGCGTGAGGGCATCCAGCTTCTGCATGCCCGCGACGAGCCAGTAGCGCTGGGTGATGTTGGTGGCCGTCGTCGTCTTGGCGGCGACCGTCACCTCGCTCGGCTCGTTCAGGTAGGTCTTGGCGATGCGCTTGATCTGCTGCGGCATCGTGGCCGAGAACAGTGCCGTCTGGCGTCCTTGCGGGGTCTCCTGCAGGATGCGCTCGACGTCGTCGATGAAGCCCATGCGCAGCATCTCGTCCGCTTCGTCCAGCACGAGGGTCTTCAGCTGCGAGATGTCGAGCGAGCCCTTGTCGAGGTGGTCGATGACGCGGCCCGGCGTGCCGACGACGACCTGCACGCCGCGGCGCAGCGCCGACAGTTGCGGGCCGTAGCTCTGGCCGCCGTAGATCGGCAGCACGTGGAAGTTCTTCAGGTGCGCGGCATAGCTCTGGAAGGCTTCGGCGACCTGGATCGCGAGCTCGCGCGTGGGCGCGAGCACGAGGGCCTGCACGGCCGGGTTCTTGACGTCGATGCGCGACAGCACGGGCAGCGCGAAGGCGGCCGTCTTGCCGGTACCCGTCTGCGCCTGCCCCAGCACGTCGCGTCCCTCCATCAGGAGAGGAATGGTGGCCGCCTGGATCGGAGATGGCGTCTCGTAGCCGACCTCCTTCAGTGCCTTGAGGATGGGTGCGGGGATGTCGAGGTCGGCGAAGGTCGGGAGCTGTGTGTCTTGCATGGAGGAATATTCAAAAATCGTAAGCAATCCTACAGTTTACTACTTTGAGCCCTCCCCCGCTGCCAGAATTTCACGCGGATGACGCCCGGCAGCGACATCCGCGCATGAAACAACGCCTGCCGGTCAGAACTTGTAGCTCGCCCCCAGGCTGTAGGTACGGCCGAACCGGACGTTTTCCACCACGCTGGTCGGGTCGCCGTTGTAGCGGATGTACGGCGAATTGGTCCAGTTGTTCACCGCCGCCGTGAGCGACAGGCCCTTCAGCATGGTCGTGTCGCCGAAGTCGTACGTGAGCTGCCCGTCCACCGTCGTGTTGCCCTTGATGTAGGTGAGGCTCGCGTCGTCCTTGTAGTCGTGGATGTCGCCCACGAAGTCGCCCCGCTTGCGGGCCGCGACGGATGCGCGGAATCCGGCGCGCTCGTAATACACGCGCATGTTCGTCACCGTGTGCGACAGGCCCGGCAGCGGAATCGCGTTGACGCTGCCGTTGCTGATCACCGTGATGCCGCTGCGCGGCAGGGTCACCGAGCTCAGGGTGCTCGAATAGCTGGCCTCGACGCCGAAGCCGCCCAGGTAGCGGGTCAGCATCGCGAACGGCAGCGACGCCGTCAGTTCCAGCCCCTTGATGTTGCCGCCCGAACCGTTGCTCGGCGTGGTCAGGATGCCGACCGTCGACCCGGCGTTCGGACCGGTCGCCGGCAGCGGGATGCCGGACACCAGGAAACCGGTCGACGCGTAGTCGACACGCTGCGGCGCCCGCAGGATATAGGTGTCGAGCTTCTTGTAGAAGCCGGCCATCGCCACGTAGCCCTTGGCGCCGTTCGCTTCGAAGTATTTTTCGTACGACAAATCGAACGACTTCGCGCGGAACGGTTCCAGCTTCGGGTTGCCGGAACCGCCGGCCAGGATCGGCCCTGCGGGGTTCGTCGCATCCAGTCCCACGCCGCCGCCCGGGCGCATGTCGCTCATGTTCGGACGCGACAGGGTCTTGCCGATGCCCAGGCGCAGCACCTGGTCGGCCGGCAGTTCGACGTTCAGGTTCAGGCTCGGCAGGAAGTCGTTGTATGAATGGTGACCGGCAATTGTATAGGCCGGGCAAGCCTGGCCGGCGACGCCGGCGCATCGACCGTTGTCGACGATGAGACCCGTCGAGCCCTGGTTCGTGTGGATGTACTGGGCACCGGCGTTGCCGCGGTACGGCAGGCCGAACAGCTCGCCTTCCAGGGATCCCATCACGTACGCGGTCGAGACCTGTTCCGAGATATGCCAGTTCTTGTCGGTCTGGATCACCTGGTCGACCTTCGCCAGCTGGTGATAGACCGAGCCGAGCGACCCCAGCGGGTTCCACGACGCGACCGGGATGCCCGACTGGCGCGTCACGACCGTCTCGGTGCCCGGCATGGGCGCCGCGCCGTACGGCCCGGTGCCGATGAGCAGGCTGCCTTCGTCCGTGTCGCGGCTCTTGGTGCGATTGGTGCGGTTGAGACCGAATTCGATGCCGGTAAGCGGTCCCAGCTCCACGTCATGCCGGACGCCGAAGCGTGCCGCCTTGATCTCGTCGGTCGTGGCGCCGATGGCCACGTAGCCGGACTGCTGGGTGCCCGTCAGGCCGCCGCCCCAGCCGTCGACGTCGGTCAGGAGCATGCGGCTGCGGTCGGTATAGCTGAGGGCGGTCTTGTACAGCGCGGACAGATTGCTCCGGCCGTCGAAGCCGGTCCACGAGATGCTGTCCAGGTCGGCGTTGGGCGTGTTGCCGACGAGGCCGGCCGTCGTCTCGTAGCGCGTGAAGTCGTGCCTGACCCGCGACCCGGACACGTCGCCGGTGAAGGTCCAGTCGCCGCGGCGCAGGCGGCCGTTGATGCCCCAGGAATTCAGCGTGTCCACCGCGACCTCGGTATTGTTGCGGATGTCGCCCTTGAAGTTCGAGCAGGTGCCGGACACGGCCACGCCATCGACGATGTTCGCGTTGCTCAGCACGCCCACCGGGTCATATCCACCCGTGCTGCCGCAGGTCGACCCTTCGAAACCGGTGCGCTTGGGACTGTCGGTGTTCTTCGAGTGAAACAGGTCGATGGTCGTCAGGAAGTCCTTGCTCGGACGATATTGCAGGATGCCCATCAGGCCTTTATTGGTGTTCGGGTTGTGGATCACGTCCGTCCGCAAGCCGTTCGGCACCGTCACGGTCTGGCCGTTGTACGTGGCCGTGCCCGTCGTGCCGCCCCAGCCGTCGTCGTTGATCTGCTCGGGACCGTTGTCGCTGAACTTCACGACGCCCAGGGCCACGCCGACCGTCCGGTTGGCGAACTGGTCGATATAGGCGAGCGACGTGCGGTAGCCGCTGGCGCTGCCCAGGTCCTCGTTGTGCGCGCCGGTACGTTGCGCCCGGTAGCTGGCGGCGACGGTGCGCCTGGCGAAGTCCAGCGGCAGCACGGTGCGCTGGTCGATGGTCGAGGCGATGCCCTGCCCCATCAGGGTGGCGTCCGGCGATTTGTAGACGGTGATCGTGCCCAGCATCTCGGCCGGATACAGGTCGAAACGGACGCCGCGGCTGTCGCCCGCCGACGCCTGTTCGCGGCCGTTCAGCAGGGTGCCGTTGAAGTCCGGCGACATGCCACGCACGGAGATCGACGCCGCGCGGCCCGTGCGGGCGTCGCGCTGGGTCGTCACACCCGGCAGGCGGGAGACGGACTCGGCGACGGTCGCGTCCGGCAGTTTGCCGATATCTTCCGCCGAGATCGCCTCGACGATGGAGTTGGAATTCTTCTTGATCGAGATCGCCGCTTCGATGCCGCGCCGGATGCCCGTCACGGTGACCTGGCTGATCGGGTTGCCGTTGGCATCCAGTGCCTGTACCGCATCCTGTGCCTGGACGTTGGCGCCCAGCACCGACAGGAATACGGCACAACCGGCGGCGACCGGACTCGGTTTGAACACGCACGTTGCATGTTCTCCCACCGTATGTTTGCTACACAGAATCTTCATGTATCCCCTCGAGTCTTTTTGATGTGATCAAGTGCGGAAGCACAGCCGGCTTCAGCGTTCAAACAGCGAGGTCGATTCTGGAATTAACGTAGACGGAATGCCAATCAAAAAATGTAGTTTTGCAACAAATAGCGCGAATCGCTCTGTTTATGAAGGAAATGTGAAGTCTCTTGTTGTAGCAAAAATACATCCATGACGCAGCGATGGAAGGCCCTCCTCCGCTGCGCCACCAAACAAAATGCCCCTTGCCGCAACAACGGCAAGGGGCATGGAGACTGCGTCGGAGGCTGGGCGCCCCCGACCGATTACAGCTTGTAATTGAAGCCGAACAGCATCTGGCGACCGTACTTCGTGTAGCCGCGCGGACGGTCCGTCGAACCCGAGTAGGTCTGGAACGCCGTGTCGGTCAGGTTGTTCACCTGGAACAGCACGGACAGGCCCTTGACCTGCTTGAAGTCGTAGCCGAGCTGCAGGTCGACGACGCGGTCCGGCTTCGTGAACGTCAGCTCGGTCGCGCCGCCGACGCCGCCGATCTCGGCCACGTAGTCGCTGCGGTAGCGCTGCGCGACGCGGGCCGAGAAGCCGTCGTTCTCATAGTAGGCGGTCACGTTGAACACCCGCTTCGACAGGCCCGGCAGCGGGATGCTCATGTCGCCGAAGCTCTGGTTCTTGATCGAGATCTCGCTCGTCGTGAACGCCGCGTTGGCCGTGATGCCGAAGCCCGAGAGCACCGGGGTGAACATGTCCAGCGGCACCGACGCGGCCAGTTCCAGGCCTTGCAGCTTGCCGCCGTTGCCGTTCTTCGGCTGGGTCATCGTGCCGATGTTGCTGGTCGCGCCCTGCAGCTGGTACTCGGCGAAGTCGCGCGGCTCGGTGACGGTGTAGATGTAGGACTTCAGGTCTTTGTAGAAGCCCGCCACCTGCACATAACCCTTGTTGCCGAAGTATTTTTCCCACGACAGGTCGACCGCGTTCGCACGCCACGGATCCAGCTGCGCATTGCCGCCGTTGCCGTAAGGCGTACCGGTGCTCTGGTGCGTCAGGCCGACTTCACGCGACGCGTTCAACTCGTCGAGGCGCGGACGCGCCAGGGTCTTGTTGGCGCCGAAGCGGATGATCTGCTGTTCCGGCAGGCTCCAGATCAGGTTGATGCTCGGCAGATAGTCGTTGTACTTCTTGCCGTCGGTCAGAGGCACCAGGTCGGCGAACGGCCAGGCGCGCAGCGTCTTGGCGGTCGAGCTCTGGTCGGTGTGCACGGCCTGGATGCCGACGTTGCCGCGCAGAGGCATCGACATCAGTTCGGTGTCGATGTTCAGCTTGGCGTAGCCGGTCTGGACCTTCTCGGTGATGGTCCAGTTCTTGGTCGCGCCCCACGGCACCAGCACGGCCGGCGTGTACGGACCGAAGTTCTGCGCCAGCACGGCCGGGATATCCCAGCTCAGCGTATCGGGCAGCGCGTACAGCGACTGCGAGCCGTTGACGGCACCGGCGGCGATGGCGCCCGTGCCCAGCTTGGTGAAGCCGGTCTCGAGGTGCTGCTTCTGCTTGTCGCGCTTGGACGCGTTGACACCGAATTCGATGCTGTTGAACAGCTTGCTGTCGAAGCGGTATTCGGCGCTGAGGCGGAACGAGTTCAGCTTGTCCTTCAGGTGCGGCGCGTTGACGTAGCCGTCGCCGTACTGGCCGCCGATGGCCAGCAGCGCCGGGTTGTTGTACACGCCGGTCAGGCCGATGTTCGGGATGGTGCCGTTCGCGTAGTCGAACGTCATCGTCTGGCGCGCCGCGAGCCCGGTGTTGATCTCGTCGAGTTCTTCCTTGTGGTCGGCCTGCGAGTGGCTCAGGTCCGCGACGAAGGTCCAGTCGCCCGCGATGTACTTGTTGTTCCAGCCGTAGGCCGTCAGCGTGTCGTTCTGGCGGTAGTGGTTGTTGCGCACCACCGGATTGACGTTGTTGGCGGTACCGGCCGTCATGACGCCGTTGCCGTTGATGGTGCCCGGCGTGAACGAGACGTTGCCGTCGTCGGTCAGCTGCACTTCCATGCCGCGGCGGTCTTCATCGAGCTTGAAGCGCGAGTGGTACGCGTCGATCGTCGACGTGAATTCGCGGATCGGGTGCCATTCCACGACGCCCATCAGGCCGTCGCGCACCTGGTTGCCGGTCTGCGCCAGCGACTTGATGCCTTTCGGAACCTTGACGGTCTTGCCCGGCACGGACGACGTATTGTCGACCCAGTCCCAGGTCTCGAATTGCTTCGACTCGTTCGGCTTGTCGGCGCGTGCGTAGCCGACCGCCACGCCGAGCGTGCGGCCCAGGAACTGGTCGACGTAGGATGCGCTGATGCGGCTGCCCTTGTCCTTCGAGCCGGTGCTGAGCTTGCCCTGGCTGTTCTTCTCGCCGCGCACGTTCAGCGTGACGACGCGCTCGCGCAGCGACAGCGGCTTGATCGTCTGCAGGTTGACCGTACCGGACAGGCCCTGGCCGACGAGCGATGCGTCCGACGTTTTATACACGGTGACGGCGTTGATCAGCTCGGACGGATACTGGTCGTACTCGACCGTGCGGTTCGCGCTCGTGCTGACCTGCTCGCGGCCGTTCAGCAGCGCGGTCGACAGGTCGCCCGACGTGCCGCGGATGCTGATCTGCTGCGCCTGGCCGTTGACGCGCTGCGCCGACAGGCCCGGCAGGCGCGCCAGCGATTCGGCGATGCTGATGTCGGGCAGCTTGCCGATGTCCTCGGCGGAGATGGTCTCGACGATGCTGGTCGCATCGCGCTTGACGGCGATCGCGTCCTCGATGCTGCGGCGGATGCCGGTGACGGTGACGGTGTTGACCGGCGCCGCCTGGACACCGTCGGCCGCCTGCGTCTGCGCGGATGCCTGGGCGCCCGCGAGCGCCAGGAACATGGCGCAACCCACGGCGACCGGGCTCAGTTGGAATACGGGCTGACCGCCCTTCGAAATCTTCATATGTCCCCTCGACAGAATCAGTGTGCTTATAAGAGGAACGTCAGCCTTTTGCCGAAGCGTGCGCCGGCCACGGGCTCGAACGTTCGGAACCGATTCTGTATTAAAACTAGATTACATGTCAACGAGACAGAGATTTAAGTGAAGAGATTGTGGTTTTCACCCACAAAATGCACCAGAAAAAGGCATTTTAGAAGCAATCCTAGTAAATACATACTTCTTATAAATGTAGTTCGGGTACAAATTTCCAGGTGAAAACGCTTACATCTTCGGCGCCTTGCAATACCCGTCGATGAACGCCGCATGATCGGGCATGAAATCGACGCATTGCCGGATCACGTCCGCCACGCCTTCCATGTACTCGCGGATGCCCTCTTCCGACTGCACGTCGACCAGCGGGTGATACGCTTGCGGATGGATGTTCTGCCCGACGAGCACCTGCAGCCAGCCGACTTCCGTGAACAGTTCGCCGTCGACGCGGCGCAGGCGGCCGTGCGTGCGGAACAGGTCGATCTTGTCGCGCAGGGTGGCCGGAATCTCCATGCGCGCGCACTCCTGCCAGAACGCGGCGTCGTCGCGCTGGTTGGCGTAGTAGTGCAGGATGATGAAGTCGCGGATGCGCTCGTAGTGGAAGCGCGACAGGCGGTTGAACGCCTCGACGTCCGCCGCGCTGAAGCCCTGGTCCGGGAAGTAGTCCAGCAGGCGCTGGATCGCGTCCTGGATCATGTGGATGCTCGTCGATTCGATCGGCTCCAGGAAACCGCTCGACAGGCCGATCGCCACCACGTTCTTGTCCCACGCTTTCTTGCGCATGCCCGTCGTGAAGCGGATCGGGCGCGGGTCGGCGAGCGGCTTGCCGTCCAGGTTGGACAGCAGCACGTGCGCCGCCTCGTCGTCGCTGATGTAGCGGCTGCAGTAGACGTGGCCGTTGCCGATGCGGTTCTGCAGCGGGATGCGCCACTGCCAGCCCGACTTGTGGGCGGTCGCGCGCGTGTATGGCGCGAGCGCGGGCACGGATTCGCACGGCACGGCCAGGGCGCGGTCGCACGGCAGCCAATGGCTCCAGTCCTCGTAGCCCGCCTTCAGGGTCTGCTCGATCAGGAGGCCGCGGAAGCCCGAGCAGTCGATGAACAGGTCGCCCTCGATGCGCTCGCCGTTTTCCATCACGACGGCGTCCACGTGGCCGTCGTGCTCGCGCTGCGTCACGCGCACGATTTTCCCCTCGGTGCGCTCCACGCCGCGCGCTTCCGAGAGCTTGCGCAGGTGGCGCGCATACAGGCCGGCGTCGAAGTGGTAGGCGTAGGTGATCTCGGCCAGCGGCGAATTGCCCAAGTCCGCGCGCGGCAGCATGAACTTGTTCGCGCGCGCGGCGGCGCGCGTGATCGAGTAATCGGCCAGGTCGCGCGCCTGGCCCAGCGCGCGCATCTTGTGCCAGTACTGCTCGAAGCCGACCATCCACAGGTCCTGGCCCAGGCGCCCGAAGCCGTGCGTGTAGCGGTCGCCCAGGCGGCCCCAGTTGACGAACTCGACGCCGAGCTTGAAGGTGCCGTTGGTGGCTTTCAAGAACTCGGCTTCGTCGATGCCGGCGACGGTATTGAAACGCTGGATCATCGGGATGGTGGCTTCGCCGACGCCCACGATGCCGATCTCGTCGGACTCGACGAGGCGGATGCGGTAGCGGCCGCGCAGCGCGGTGGCCAGGGCGGTGGCGGTCATCCAGCCGGCGGTGCCGCCGCCAACGATGACGATGGTGTTCAGATGAGGTACTTGCATGCTCGGTCTCGCGATCATGAAAAAACACCCCTGCTGACCAGGGCCGGCAGGGGTGTTTCAATTAACTGTCGGCGTCGACAGGATAACGGATTAGAACTTGTAGCTCGCGCCCAGGCTGTACGTACGGCCGAACGTGATCTTCTCGGCGATCTCGCTCGGGTTCGCGGCGTAACGGATGAACGGCGAGTTCGTCCAGTTGTTCACCGCGGCCGTCAACGACAGGCCTTTCAGCATCGTGTTGTCGCCGAACTCGTACGTCAGCTGGCCGTCGACCGTCGTGTTGCCACGGATGAAGGTCAGCTGGTTGTTGTCCTGGAAGTCGCTGATCTCGCCCAGGAAGTCGCTGCGGTGCTTGGCGGCGATCGACGCGCGGAAGCCATGCGCTTCGTAGTACAGGCGCAGGTTGGTCACCTGGCGCGACAGGCCCGGCAGCGGGATCGTCGCGACGCCGCCCGTGTCGATGACGGTCAGGCCCGTCGTCAGCAGGTTCACCGAGCTCAGGGTGCTCGAGTGGTTGACCTCGACGCCGAAGCCGCTCAGGTACTTCGACAACATGGCGAACGGCAGCGACGCGGTCAGCTCGATACCCTTGATGTTGCCGCCCGTGCCGTTGACCGGGGTGTTCAGGATACCGACGGTCGAACCGGCATTCGGACCCGACGCCGGCAGCGGGGTCTTGGCGCTCAGCAGGCCGCTCGTCGCGAAGTCGACGGTCTTCGGGACGGTCAGCACGTAGGTGTCGAGCTTCTTGTAGAAGCCGGCGACGGCGACATAGCCCTTGGCACCGTTGACGGTGAAGTACTTTTCCCACGACAGGTCGAGCGCCTTCGCACGGAACGGTTCCAGGTTCGGGTTACCCGCGCTGCCCGACAGGATCGGACCGTCGTGGAACGACGTGTTCAGGCTCACGCCGCCGCCCGGACGCAGGTCGCTCATCTTGGTGCGCGACAGCGTCTTGCCCAGGCCGACACGGAACATCTGGTCGTACGGCAGCTCGAAGCCCAGGTTCAGGCTCGGCAGGAAGTCGTTGTACGAGTGGTGACCCCGCACGACATAGGCCGGGCAAGCCTGGCCGGCGACGCCGGCGCACTTGCTCGTGTCGACCACGGTACCGGTCGAGCTCTGGTTCGTGTGGATGTACTGCGCGCCGATGTTGCCGCGGTAGGACAGGCCGAACAGCTCGCCTTCCAGGTTACCCATCAGGTAGCCGGTCGAGACCTTCTCCGACACATCCCAGTTCTTGTCCGTCTGGATCGGCTGGTCGACCTTCGGCAGCAGCTGGTAGACCGTGCCGAGCGAACCGAGCGGGTTCCACGCGACGACCGGGATGCCCGACTGCGGCGTCACCAGGACGTCCGTACCCGGCACCGGTGCCGAGCCGTACGGGCCGGTACCGACGACCAGGTTGCCTTCGTTCTGGTCGCGGCCCTTGTTGCGGTTGGTGCGGTTGACGCCGAATTCGACGGCCGTCAGCGGACCCAGTTCCATGTCATGCTTGGCGGACAGGCGGTACGACTTGATCTCGTCGGTGGTCGTGCCCACGGCGACGTAGCCGGCCTGCGGGTTGCCGGTCAGGCCGCCACCCCAGCCCGCGTGGTCGGTCAGCACGACCTGGCCGCGGTCGGCGTAGTTCAGCGACGTCGTGTAGGTCGGCGCCAGGTTGTCCTTGCCGTTGTAGCCGGTCCAGGAGATGGTGGACAGGTTCGTCGCATTGCCCGGCTGGCCCGCCGTCGTCTCGTAGCGGTTCGAATCGTGCGTGACCTTGGAGCCGGCGATGTCGCCGGTGACGGTCCAGCCTTCGCGGCGCAGGCGGCTGTTGACGCCCCACGAATTCAGCGTGTCGGTGACGGCTTCGATGTGGTTGCGGACGTCGCCCTTGAAGTTCGTGCAGGTACCCGAGGTGGCCACGCCGTCGACGATGGTGGCGTTGGTCAGCACGCCGTTCGGGTCGTACGAACCGGTGCTGCCGCAGACGGAGCCTTCCAGGCCGGTCTTCTTGGTGTTGTCGGTGTTCTTCGAGTGGAACAGGTCGACGGTGGTGACGAAGTCCTTGTTCGGACGGAACTGCAGGATGCCCATCACGCCCTTGTTGGTCTGCGGGTCGCGCTGGACGTCGGTCTTGAAGCCGTTCGGGACCTTGACGGTCTGGCCGTTGTACGTGGCCGAACCCGCGCCGCCGCCCCAGCCGTCGGCCTGGAACTGCTCGGCGCCCGTGTCGTTGAACTTCACGGCACCCAGGGCCACGCCGATCGTGCGGTTGGCGAACTGGTCGATGTAGGTCAGCGTGGAGCGGTAGCCGGTACCGGTGCCCAGGCCGTTGTTGTGCTCACCGAAGCGCATGGCCTTGTAGCCGACGGCAACGGTGCGCTTGCCGAAGTCCAGCGGCATCACGGTGCGCTGGTCGATGGTCGAGGCAATGCCCTGGCCCATCAGGCTGGCGTCCGGCGATTTGTAGATCGTGATGGTGCCCAGCATTTCGGCCGGGTACAGGTCGAACTTGACGCCGCGGCTGTCGCCCGCCGACGCCTGCTCGCGGCCGTTCAGCAGCGTGCCGTTGAAGTCCGGCGACAGGCCGCGGACGGAGATCGCGGACGCACGGCCCGACGACTTGTCGCGCTGCGCGGTCACGCCCGGCAGGCGCGAGATCGATTCGGCCACGGTGGCATCCGGCAGCTTGCCGATGTCTTCCGCCGAGATCGCTTCGACGATGGAGTTGGAATTCTTCTTGATGGAGATGGCCGCCTCGATGCCGCGGCGGATACCGGTCACGGTCACCGTGCTGACCGGGTTGCCGTTGGCGTCCGTCGCCTGGGCGGCTTGCGAGACGGTGGCGTCCTGGGCGTAGACGTTGGTGCCGAGCGCCGACAGGAACACGGCGCAACCGGCGGCAACCGGGCTCAGCTTGAACACAAGTGCGCCATTGATGTTACGCGCGTGCTTGCCATTAAAAATCTTCATTTGTCCCCTCAAATCATCAGATCTCATTGTTTTTCCCGACGACGGCAGCTTGAGCCCGCTCCGGGAGCCAGAAAGCAAACGTTTATAAGTACGTACGTTCTGTCAAGGATTCTGTATTAAAACTAGATGCACTGTCAACGCGAGTTGCCTTCGATTACGGGAATGTAGGAGTTTTACGCTGAATTGACTAAAAAACGACTTTTCTCGTTGTATTCGAGCTACAAAATAAGCATGCAGGCATTGTAGTCGCGCTACAAATCGATTTCTGCGCACCAACTTAGGGGGGTTTTGCACCTTTTCGGGGCAAACTTGCGTAGTAGTTTTACGGAATGTTGGGATTTTCCCACATTCCGACTTGCCCGCCGCTCGCAACACCGTGTAGCAAAACTAGAGATTCGGCGGGGAGGTTGCGTTGCTGCGCTCAAGTGTCTGTAGTATTCTCCGAGCAATAATGTAATAAGCGCATTACTCCTAGGCAACAAACTGAGTAAATCGCTGTAGTCCGACTACGCTCCGGAGACCACATTGCGCATTTCGCCCCGCCTCGCCGTCCTGCTGCTCGGCAGCCTCTTCCTTACCGGCGCAACCGCCGCACCGGCCGTCATCGACCACGTGGACCCGCCGTTCTGGTGGACGGGCATGCACGACCACCGCCTGCAACTGATGGTGCACGGCCCCGCCATCGCGGACCTGGAACCGGCCATCGCCTACCCCGGGGTGCGCATCGCGGCCGTCACCCGCGTGGCCAACCGCAACTACCTGTTCATCGACCTGGACATCGCCCCCGACGCGCAGCCGGGCGACGTCGCGATCGATTTCCGCGGCGCGCATCCGACCCGCCACATCTACCGCCTGCTGGCGCGGGCATCCGGCTCGGCCGGACGCAACGGTTTCGGGAAGGCCGACGCGATCTACCAGTTGATGCCGGACCGCTTCGCCAACGGCGATCCTTCGAACGACAGCGTGCCCGCCCTCGCGGATAAACTCGACCGCAAGCTCGGCCACGGCCGCCACGGCGGCGACATCCAGGGCATCATCGACCACCTCGACTACATCGCGGGCATGGGCTTCACGCAGCTGTGGCCCACGCCCCTCGTCGAAAACGACATGCCGGCCGCGTCCTACCACGGCTACGCGGCGACGGACCACTACCGGATCGACCCGCGCTACGGCAGCAACGAGGACTACCTGCGGCTGTCGAACGAAGCGAAGAAGCACGGCATCGGCGTGATCCAGGACGTCGTGCTGTCGCACATCGGCCTGAATCACTGGTGGATGAAGGACTTGCCGACGCCGGACTGGATCAACCACAACGACGGCCGTTTCGTCGCGACGATGCACCACCGGACGGCCGTGCAGGACCCGTATGCGGCGCAGGAAGACGCCAGCAACTTCACCACCGGCTGGTTCAGCCCCGGCATGCCCGACATGAACCAGACCAACCCGTTCGTCGCCAACTACCTCATCCAGAACAGCATCTGGTGGATCGAGTACGCGGGCCTGTCCGGCCTGCGCATCGACACGTTCGGCTATTCGGACGGCGCCTTCCTCGCGCAATACACGCAGCGCGTGCTGGCCGAGTATCCGCACCTGAACATGGTGGGCGAGGAATGGAGCAAGCTGCCGCCCGTCGTCGCGCACTGGCAGCGCGCTCCCACCTCGATGCCCAGCATGATGGACTTCCCGCTGGCGGAGGCGATGCGCACGGCCCTCGCCGGCGGAAAGAACGAGAACGTCTTCAACGACGTGTACGAGATGCTGTCGCTGGACTATCTCTATCCGGACGCGTCGAACCTCGTGCTGTTCGAGGGGAACCACGACATGGCGCGTTTGTACAGCGTCGTCGGCGAAGACGTCGAGCGCTGGAAGATGGACCTCGCGTTCATCATGACGATGCCCCGCATCCCGCATTTCTACGTGGGCGACGAGCTCCTGATGACGAGCACCGTCGACCGCCGCGACGACAGCAGCTACCGCCGCGACTTTCCCGGCGGCTGGGCCGGCGACAAGGTCAACGCCTTCACCGGGGCCGGCCTCACGCCGCGCCAGCGCGAGGCGCAGGCGTTCGTGAAGAAGCTCGTCAACTGGCGCAAGGGCGCGGCCGTCGTGCACGACGGGAAGCTGATGCAATACGGGCCTCAGAACAATACGTGGGTCTACTTCCGCTATGACGGGAAACCGGGCGACAAGAAGAAGGTCATGGTCGCGTTCAATGCGAACGGGAAGGAAGCCGTGCTTCCCGCCGGGCGCTTCCATGAGATGCTGTCCGGGGTCGCGGCCGGGACCGACGTCTTGACCGGCAAGCGTTTCGACCTGGGCAAGGAAATCCGCCTGCCCGCGAAATCCGTTGTCATCCTCGAACTCTGAATCCTGCCATGATCAAGCACACCGTTCTCGCCGCCGCCCTCTTCGCCCAATCCGTCGCCGCCATCGCGGCCGAAGCCCCGCCGCTGCGCTACGACATCTATGTGCGCGGCGCCTTCAACGGCTGGGGCACGGACAACGTCCTGGTCCATCAGGGCAAAGGAATTTATCAGGCCGACATCCTCGTCAGCCCCGGCAACCACGCCTTCAAGATCGGCAGCAAGGACTGGGCCGCGGAATGGGTCGCGAATCCGGCCGCCAGCGTCAGCGTCAAGCCGGGCGACGCCTATCCGCTCGCGACGGAAGCGGGGCCGGAAGACTATCTGTTCACGAAGACGACGACCACGTTCCGCTTCCGCGTCGACGTGTCGGACCCGAAGCGCCCCGTGCTGACGGTGACGCAGGTCGAGACGCCCGCGGCCGCGGCGGCCGCCGATCCGCACGCGGGCGCGGGCGCGACGGCCACCCTGACCTTCCCCACCTGGGACGGCAAGGAAGAATCGGCGCGCTTCTCCGTGCGCGATCCGCAGGCGCCGCTGCGCAGCTATGCGCATTCGACGACGATGCAGTTGCGCGACCCGGGCCCGCAAGCGACGACGTACGAGGAAGATGCCACGCTGCCCGTCGTCCGCAGCGGCAACCTCGCGTTCGACGCGCTGTTCGCGCTGGCTGGCCACGAGATGAAGCTGGATTCCGTGAAGGAGATCCGCGACGGGAACTACAACGGCGGCGCCGCGATCCCGTGCGACTGCTTCGAGACGGGCGAGAAATGGCATTACGTGTGGACGCGCGACCTGTCGTACGCAGCCGACCTCGGTCTCGCCATGCTCGATCCGCAACGCGTGCGCAATTCGCTGCTGTTCAAACTGTCCGGCTGGCGCGCCGGTGTGCCGAAGGCGCCGCAGGTCGCGGGCACGCCCGACGGCCTGCAGATCGTGCAGGACACGGGCAGCGGCGGCAGCTGGCCCGTCAGCACGGACCGCATCACGTGGGCCTTCGCGGCCGAAGAAGTCCTCAAGACGCTGCCGGCCAGCGAGCGCGCGGCGTTCGCGACGAAGGCGCTGCAGGCGCTGGCGAACACGATCGAGAACGACCGCATCGCCGCGTTCGACAAGACGACGGGCCTGTACACGGGCGAGGAATCGTTCCTCGACTGGCGCGACCAGACGTACGCGAAATGGATCACCGACGACCTGGCATCGATGGCCAGTTCGAAAGCGCTGTCGACCAACGTCGGCCACTACAAGGCGCTGACGCTCGCGGCACAACTGGCCCGCGAACAGGGGGATCGGGCTGACATTCGCCGCGCCACGCGCTACGAGGGGTGGGCGCGCGACCTGAAGCGCGCGATCAACACGCGCCTGTGGCTCGACGACGCCGGCATGTACAGCAGCCTCACGGCCCCGCACTTCGACGGCGCGCCGCTGCACAAGTTCGACTGGCTGGGACAGTCGCTCGCGATCATCACCGGCGTCGCGGACGGCGCGCGGGCGCAGAAAATCCTCGCCAGCTATCCGCACGGCCCGATGGGCGCGCCCGTCATCTGGCCGCAACAGCAGGACCTGCCCGTCTACCACAACCGCGCGATGTGGCCGTTCGTCACCGCGTACGGCCTGCGCGCCGCGATCGCGGGCCGCAACGTCGCGGTAGCCGATGCCGCGTACGACACGCTGATGCGGGGCGCGGCGCTGAATATGTCGAACATGGAAAACCTGGAGTGGCTGTCCGGCCAGCCGCTGCTGCTGGACGAGGCGCATCCGAACCTGATCGGCCCCGTCATCAATTCGAAGCGCCAGCTGTGGTCCGTCGGCGGCTATCTCGGCATGGTGATCCGCGACGTGTTCGGCGTTTCCACGACACGTGAAGGCATCGAGGTGAAGCCGTTCGTGACGGCGAAGCTGCGCGGCGGCGTGTTCGCGGCGGGCGACAGCATCGCGCTGTACAACCTGCGTTTGCAGGGCCGCGCCGTCAATGTGAAACTGCGGCTGCCGCCCGTGCCGGCGGCCGGCACCAGCGGTTATTACGCCGTCGAGCGCATCCTCGTCGACGGCAAGCCGGCCGGCAGCAGCATCCCGTGGAGCGCGCTGGATGCGCACAGCGACATCGAGGTCCAACTGGGCAAGCTGGTCGACGGCGCCACGGCCATCCGCCGCGTGAGCGCCGATCCGTACGCGGAAACGCCGACCGTGTTCGGCCCACGCGAGCCGCGTATCGATGGCGTCGCGCGCGCGGGCGGGACGACGACGGTGACGATCGTACCGGCCGACCAGCAGGCGGGCATCACCTACAACATCTACCGCGACGGCAAGCTGGTCGCGTCGAATCTCGGCGCCGGCACATGGGCCGACCGCGAGAACAGCGCCGCGGCATGCTACGCCGCCGAAGCGCAATACACATCGTCCGGCAACCGTAGCCACCACAGCGTGCCGCGCTGCGCGGGCGCCAGCGTGGCGATCGCCGCCACCGACCCGCGCGTAGACTCCCGCGTGGCCATCGCACCGGGCAATGCGCGCTTCGCCGAAGCGCATCTCGCCAACTGGGGCCAGCCGGCCGACCGCCTCGACGTGCGCGACGTGCGCGTCCCGCAAGCGGGCGACTACGCCGTGCAGGTCCGCTATCACAACGGTGCCAACCAGATCAACCTGGGCATCAGCGGTGGCGTAAAATGGCTGGCGCTCAAGGATGAGTCGGAACGCATCGTCGCCCAAGGCGTCGTGCAACTGCCGCACGCGCGCATCGAGAAGGCGAACACGCCGACCGTGTATTCGACCCCGCTGGCGGCGCGCCTGAAGGCGAACGTCGCGTACCGGATCGGGATGAGCGACTTCTACAACATGAGTTATCTGGACAGCAACCGCAGCTTCAGCGCGGCCGGCGGCGTCGACGGTCCGTCGAACCGCTTCGACATCTACGGCGTGCGGCTGCTGCGGACCAACGGAACGAAATGATGAAACGAATCGCAATCGCCGCCGCAGCGGCGGGCCTCATGCTGGCGCAGGCCCACGCCACCACCGTGCGCATCCACTACGCGGCGGGCAAGGACACGATCCAGATCCGCGCCGACAAGGGCGCCGCCGGCTGGTCGCAGGGCGTGCCCGCGAAGCCGGAAGGCGGCCCGCTGAACGTGTGGACGTTCACGTGGCCGGACACGCTGGGCGACATCCAGATGAAGCCCACGCTGGGCGCGGACAAGGTGTCGATCGGCGGCGTGTACAAGCTGGCGGCGGGCGGCACGGTCGACATCTACCCGTTCTTCGGCCCGCCGTTCGGCAAGGTGACGATCGTGAAGGATTTCGCGTCGCCGCAACTGGACAACAAGCGCGCGCTGCGCATCTATCTCCCGCCCAGCTACGGCGAGAACGCGGCGAAGCGCTACCCCGTGCTGTACATGCACGACGGCCAGAACCTGTTCGATGCGAAGACGGCATCGTACGGCGTCGAATGGGGCATCGACGAGACGGTCAACCGTCTCGTGGCGACGGGCGTGATGGACGAGGTGATCGTCGTCGGCATCGACAACACGCCGGAACGCATCCCCGAATACACGCCCTGCTGCGACCCGAAATACGGCGGGGGCAAGCTGAATGCCTACGACGCGTTCATCGTCGAGACGGTGAAGCCGTACGTCGACCGCACGTACCGCACCCTGCCCGGCAAGGACACGACGGCGATCATGGGCTCGTCGCTGGGCGGCATCGCCTCGGTGCTGATCGCGCAGCGCCATCCGGACATCTTCTCGAAGGCGGGCGGCGTTTCCAGCTCGTTCTGGTGGAACAACGGGGCGCTGCTGGCGAAGGTGCCGGACCGCGTGCCCGTGAAGTTCTACCTCGACGCCGGCACGCGCGACGACGGCCTGGACGACACGGCGAAGATGCGCGACGCCATGCTGGCCAAGGGTTATCGCGACAGCGAAGACCTGATGTTCTACAAGGCCGAGGGCGCGCGCCACAACGAGGCCTCGTGGGCCGCGCGCGTGGACAAGCCGCTGACCTGGTTCTTCCCGTGGGGTTCGACCCGGCAGTGACCGGAATCAGAATTCCATGCTGTATAAATTGCTGCCGGCGTCGCCCGGCACGAGGTGGACGAACCGTTCGTACCGCATGCCCATCTTGCGCAGCAGGCCGTTGGACGCGAGGTTGTTGGGCGACGTGATGGCCAGCACGCGCTTGAGGCCCAGCGCGGGCGCGAGCGCCAGCACGGCCATGCCGGCCTCGTACGCATAGCCGCGGCCGCAGTAACGCGCCAGGTAGGCGTAGCCGATGTCGACGCCGTCCAGCGTCTCGCGCCTGATCAGGCCGCACATGCCGATGGGCGTGCCGCTGTCCTTCAGTTCGACGACGTACAGCGAGTGGCCGCGCGTGGCCTGCATCGCGATCGGGCCGTCGAGCAGGGCCTGCACGGCATCCTCGCGCGTGCGGATGCCGCGGTCGCCGATATGCTCCAGGAAGCCGGGATCGTTGACGAGCGCAAGATAGAAGTCGGCGTCGTCGCGGTCGGCGGTGCGCAGGCGCAGGCGCGGGGTCGCGAGGATATCCACCGGCATCAGTCTTCTTCCGGCAGCGGCCAGCGCGCGGGGTCTTCCAGCAGCTTGTACATCACGTACGCATCGACATAGCCGAGCCGGCGGTGGCGGTACGCCTTCGGCAAGGTGCCGACGATGGAAAAGCCGAGCCGCTTCCACAGGTGGATCGCGGGATTGTTCGTGCTGACGACGAAGTTGAACTGCATGGCCAGGTAGCCCTTGCGGCGGGCCTCGCCGATGCTGTGCTCGCCGAGTAAATGACCCACGCCGACGCCCTGCGCGTTCGGACTGACCATGTACGACGCATTGGCGACATGCGCCCCGCGTCCCACGTGGTTCGGTTGCAGCTTGTACATCCCGAGGATCCGCTCCTCGCCGCGCACCGCGACATAGGTCGACGCCTCGGGTGCGAACCAGTAATCGTAGGTGTCTTCGCGACTCGTGTCCGCGTCCTGGGCATAGGTTTCACCCTCGGCCGCGTGCGCCTGGAAAATGGTCCACATAGCATTGAAATCAGTTTCAGTAGCGGGACGAATCTGGATGTCTTTCACTGCGTGACCTGCTGGGACGTATCGAAAGCGCAAGATTCTACCTTGGGATTCGGCTGCACGGATGCCGATCCGGTAAGGGGACGTAGAAAATTTCCGCTGAATAAAGGTAGGAAAGACTTCGTGCCGCCCGTTACTGCTCCGCCCGCTTCAATCGTTCCAATCGGAAATCAACCGACGCCGGCCGGCCCGGCAGGCGCAGGCTCGCGCGCGCCGGCGGCGCCTCGCTGATCACTTCGCCGGCACGCAGCACGAGCCGGCGCGCGGCGCGCAGGCGGATGGCCTCGACGGGGTCGCCCGCGTCGAGCCAGACGAGGTCCGCGCGGCAGCCCGGCGCGATGCCATAGCCCGGCAAGCCGAGGATGCGCGCGGGCGTTTCCGTGACGGCCTGGAAGCACAGTCGCATCGCGGCCTGGCCCGTCATCTGCGCGACGTGCAGGCCCATGTGCGCGACTTCCAGCATGTCGCCGGAACCGAGGCCGTACCACGGATCCATCACACAATCGTGGCCGAACGCCACCGGCACGCCGGCCGCCAGCAATTCCGGCACGCGCGTCATGCCCCGGCGTTTCGGGTACGTGTCGTGGCGGCCCTGCAGGGTGATGTTGATGAGGGGATTCGCGATCGCGGCGACGCCGGATTCCGCCATCAGCGGCAGCAGCTTGCTCACATAATAGTTGTCCATCGAGTGCATCGACGTGAGATGCGAGCCGGCGACCCTGCCCTGCAGGCCGAGGCGCAGCGTCTCCGCGGCAAGGGTCTCGATGTGGCGCGACAAGGGATCGTCGCTTTCGTCGCAATGCATGTCGACCATCAGCCCCTGCTCCGCCGCGAATTCGCACAGCAGGCGCACGGACTCGGCGCCGTCGGCCATCGTCCGTTCGAAATGCGGGATGCCGCCGACGACGTCCACGCCCATCCGGATGGCGCGCTTGAGATTGTCGAAAGCGGTCTTGCTGCGCAGCAGGCCGTCCTGCGGGAACGCGACGAGTTGCAAATCGATGTAAGGCGCGACCTTGCGCTTGACGTCGAGCAGCGCCTCCACGGCCAGCAGGCGGTCGTCGCACACATCGACGTGGGTGCGGATCGCCAGCAGGCCGCGCGCCACGGCCCAGTCGCAATACTGCAACGCGCGTTCGACGAGCGCCTCCTGCGCCAGTTGCGGCTTCAGCTCGCCCCACAGCGCGATACCTTCCAGCAAGGTGCCCGATTCGTTCACGCGCGGCAGGCCATAGCTGAGCGTCGCGTCCATGTGGAAATGGGCGTCGACAAACGGCGGCGTCACGAGGTCGCCGCCGACGTCGATCTCGCGCGCGCCACGTTGCGGCAAGGCGGGCTCGACGGCAGCGATGGTGCCGCCTGCGATGGCGATGTCGACCTTGCGGCCATCGGCCAGGGTGGCGTTGCGGAGAACGAGATCCATGCGCGGGCTCCTGATGGTTGGGACCTCATCAGATTACCACGCTGATCATCTTGTCAATGATATATATCAAACCTCAATGCTGCACCGCAAGATTTCCTTGCAAAAACAACATAGAATTCCCTTTTCATCCCGCATGAACCCCTTTACACTAGACTTATTGCAGTGCGTCATAAACCGAATGGTTACAACCTGAAAGACAAGGAACCCAGATGACTTCATTCTCCGAACAGTTGTCCGCCGTCCGCAAGTCCCAATGGGAAGCACAGCTCGACGTGTTCCGGGCATTGAGCCAGCGCGCGATCGACAGCGCCGAACAGCTGATTGCGCTCAACATGAAGACCTCCCGCGCGTCGGTCGAACAAGCTACGGGAACCTTCAAGCAATTGCTCGAAATTACCAACCCGCGCGATTTCCTGGCCATCGGCACCACGGCCCAGGGCCAGTGGCAGCAATTCTTTTCCTACGGCCGCGAGCTGCTGGGCATTGCCGCCGGCACGCACGAGCGCAGCTGGAGCACGCAGCAGCCGCTGCAACTGGTGCCCGCCGCGACCGCGAACATCCCGACGTCCGTGCCCCAGTTCATGGAGCAGGCAGCCATCGCGACGGCCGATGCGGCCACCGTGAACAGCGAGATCGTCAGCGCCGCCGTCGATACCGGCTGCGCGCTGGCCGAAGCGGCGCTGGACGCGGGTGCCCAGGCCATCAGCCGTGACGAAGAAGCGGCCGCGCCGCAGGCCGAGCCCCAGACCGAGCCGCAGGCGCCCGAACCGATCACGACCACCGTGACCGAAGCGGTGTCCGCGGAACCGGAAGCGCCGGCCGCCGATCCGGTCGAAACGGCCATCGCCGACGAGGTGCCGCCCGCCAGGGCCAAGCCGCTCGCGAAAGCGCTGAACAAGGTCGCACCGAAGCCGGCCGCCGCCGAGCATCCGATCGCATCGACCGTGCCGCTGGAAGCGGGTCCGCACGTGGAACTGCCGATCGTCACGCCGACCGAGAGCACGCCGCCGCTGCGCGTCGTGACGCACGGCGGCAAGACCTCGCGCTCGCAGCGCAAGAAGTAACGGCGGCACGGCATCTGCAAAGGTGCTGTAAAACTAGTAAATTAGCGGGCCTTGGCCCGCTTTTTCTTTTTTCACTCACCAACAACAAGAACAGGATCTTCAATGGGTTTGGCAAAGCTGATCGGCGGCTTCGTGCGCCGGCACTGGCGTTCCTATGCGTCATCGGCGGTGATGCTGTTCGGCGTGGCCCTGTGCACCGTGCTCGTGCCGCGCAAGGTCGGCGCGATGATCGACGGCCTCGCCGCGCACCGCCTCGGCGGCCATGACCTGCTCATCCAGATCGCGCAACTGCTCGGCCTCGGCCTCGCGATCTATGGACTGCGCGTGGCGTGGCGCCTGCGCCTGTATTCCGCGTCCTACCGGCTCGGCGTGGAACTGCGCACGAAGTTGTACGACCGCCTGTCCGCGCAAGGCCCCGCCTTCTTCCAGCGCCAGCGCACGGGCGACCTGATGGCGCTCGGCACCAACGACATCGACGCCATCGAGCAGGCGGCCGGCGAAGCGATGCTGGCCGGCTTCGACGGCACGCTCACGCTCGTCATGGTTCTGGGCATCATGTTCCTCGGCGTGGACTGGCGCCTGACGACGATCGCCCTGCTGCCGTTCCCGTTGATGGCGCTGGCGTTCTGGCGCATCTCGAGCCACATCCACACGGCGTCGACGGATTCGCTGAAGCGCTTCTCCGCGCTGAACGACCACGTGCAGGAGACGCTGTCCGGCGTGCGCACCCTGCGCGCCCTCGGCCTGGAACAGCGCAGCGCCGACCAGTTCGCGCAACTGGCCGCGCGCGCCGCCGACGCGAGCCTCGCCGCGCAGAAATGGGAAGCGGCGTACGAACCGGCCGTCGGCCTCACGCTCACCGCCGCCACCGGCCTCACGCTGGGCCTCGGCGGCTATCTCGTGTGGCAGGGCCAGATCACGATCGGCAGCCTCACGAGTTTTACCATGTACCTCGGCCAGCTGATCTGGCCGATGTTCGCCGCGGGCTGGGTGCTGTCGCTGATCGAACGCGGACGCGCCGCCCTCGCGCGCCTGCAACCGCTGCTCGATGCGCCGCTGACCGTCGACGACCGCGGGACGCTGGAGACGCTCGCGCGCGGGCCGCTCGTGCTGGACCATGTCCGCTTCCATTACAGCGACGACGCGCGCCCCGCGCTGGACGACGTCTCGCTGCGCCTGGAACCGGGCAAGACGCTGGGCCTCGTGGGCACCACGGGCGCGGGCAAGTCCACGCTGCTGCGCGTGCTGCTGCGCCAGGCCACGCCGCAGCACGGCCGTGTGACATGGGGCGGCCACGCACTCGACGAATACACGCTTGCCACGCTGCGCGCGCACATCAGCTGGGTGCCGCAGGAATCGTTCCTGTTCTCCGCATCGATCGCGGAAAACATCGCCCTGGGCCACCCGGGCGCATCGCGCGCGGAGATCGAACAGGCGGCGAAGATGGCCGCGATCCACGACGACATCCTCCGCTTCCCCGACGGCTACGACACGCCCGTCGGCGAGAAGGGCATCACGCTGTCGGGCGGGCAGCGCCAGCGCGTGGCGATCGCGCGCGCGCTGCTGGCCGACAGCGCCCTGCTGCTGCTCGACGACGCGCTGTCCGCCGTCGACACGGGCACGGAAACGAACATCCTCGACCATTTGAACGACGTGCGGCGCGAACGCCCGGAACTGTCGGCGATCATCGCGAGCCACCGCCTGTCGGCCGTCGTGAACGCGGACCTGATCGTCGTATTGCGCGAAGGCCGCATCGTGGAGCGCGGCACGCACGACGAACTGCTCGCCCTGGACGGCTGGTATGCCAGCCAGTGGCGCTACCAGCAACTGGAGGCCAGCCTCGATGCCATCTGAAGACGTCAAGAAAAGTGCGAATAAGAGTGTAACTGCGGCGCAGGCGCGCCAGGCGACAAGCCTGCTGCGCCGCGCCGCCCATCCAGACCGCGCCCACCTCGGCTGGGCCACGCTGTGGCTGATCCTCGCGGCCGGCCTGGAAGTGGTCGGTCCCCTGCTGGGCAAGAAGCTGATCGACGACCACCTGCTACCGCACCACCTCGACTGGACGCGCATGGGGTGGCTGCTGGCCGGCGTCGTCGTCACGGGTATGGCCGCGTCGTGGCTGCGCTTTTTGCAGCTCGTGCGCCTGTCCGGCATGGCGATGCGTGCCGTGCAGCGCCTGCGCGAATGGGTCTATGGCCACGTGCTGCGCCTGCCGATGGCCTTCTTCGACCGCGCCATCACGGGCCAGCTCGTGAGCCGCGTCACCAACGACACCGAGGCGGTGAAAACCCTGTATATCCAGGTGCTGTTCGTGATCCTCGATTCCAGCATCGTCCTCGTCGGCACGTCCATCGCGATGGCGTGGCTGGACTGGCGCCTGATGGTGATCGTGCTGGCGCTCGTGCCCGCGGTCCTGGGCATCGTGTGGCTGTACCAGCGGCTGTCCGCGCCGGCGGTCACGCGCGCGCGCGCGCTGCGCAGCGACATCAACGGCCAGATGGCGGAATCCATCGGTGGCATGAGCGTGCTGCAGGCGAACAATGCGCAGCACCGCTTCGGCCAACGCTTCGCCCACACCAACGACCAGCACTACACGGCCCGCGTGGCCGAGCTGCGCGCCAACGCCTTCCTGCTGCGGCCGGCGCTCGATTTCCTCAACGTGGTCCTGCTGGCCGTCGTCATCTACAGCTTCGGCCAGCGCAGCATGAATGCCGTCGAAGTGGGCGTGCTGTACGCGTTCATCAGCTACATCGCGCGCGTCGTGGAACCGCTCATCCAGATCACGATGCAGTTCTCGGGCCTGCAGCAGGCGGTCGTCGCCACGGCGCGCGTGGCCGCGCTGCTCGACGAAGCGGGTGCTGCCGAGCATGCCGCCGGGCGCGTCGTGTCCGCACGCAAGCCCGTCGCGGCCGACGTCCCCGCCGTGCGCGTGCGCGACCTCTCGTTCGGCTACGTGGCGGGCCAGACCGTTCTGCACGACCTGTCATTGGACATCCCGCAGGGTGCGTTCTTCGGCATCGTCGGGCACACGGGCAGCGGCAAGTCGACACTGCTGTCGCTGCTGCTGCGTTATTACAATGTCGAGCAAGGCACCATCACCCTGTTCGGCGAGCCACTGGCGACGATCGGCAACGAGCGTTTCCGCGCGGAGGTCGGCCTCGTGCCGCAGGATCCGTTCCTGCTGGCGGCGTCGGCACGCGAGAACATCGACATGGGCCGCGGCCTGTCACAGGCGGCCATCGAGGCGGCCGCGCGCGCCGCGCATGCGCACGAGTTCATCGCGCGGCTGGAACAGGGCTACGACACGCCGCTGGGCGAAGGCGGCTCGCGCCTGTCGTCCGGCCAGAAGCAGCTGATCGCGATCGCGCGCGCCCTCGCCGACCGGCCGCGCATCCTGCTGCTGGACGAAGCCACGTCGCGCATCGACAGCCAGACGGAGCAGATCGTGCAGCAGGCACTGGACGAGCTGCGCGGCCAGGTCACGATCATCGCCATCGCGCACCGGCTGTCGACGATCCGCGACGCCGACCGCATCGTCGTGCTGAACCACGGCCGCATCAGCGAATCGGGCAGCCACGACGACCTGATGCGCATCGAAGGCGGCCTGTACCAGCGGCTGTATTTGCTGCAACAACTGAGCGTTTGACCGCGTTGTTTACCTCCTTGATATCGTTGCCGTTGCAGAAACTTTGTTAGTTAAACACTATTTTTGTGACGGCGCGGCTTCTTGAATACGAAACCTGTGTCTTTTCCGCATAATCGTTCCATTAATTGATATTTCTCAATTGCAAGAGCCTATAATTGTATATGCAGATGTCCTAAATTAAGGGACCACACTTCCTCGGGAGGCATATTGGCAGGTCTATCTCGTGCAGCGCAGCACCGACGCAGCCGTGCGCTGCTGGCCCTGCTATTGCTCGTTTCCGGAAGCACGCCGGCGGCCGCTATGCCGGAAGAACCCGTGCGTGCGCGCTTTGCCGAACTCGGGGAAATCATCCGCGTCACGCCCCAGCACGCGGTGCCGCTGCTGGCCGGCCTCGCCGCCCAGGCGCGCCGCACGCCCGCCGAACACGCCCGCCTGCTCACGCTGTCCTGCGACCTGAGCCACCGCCTCGGCAAGCACGTGGAAGCCGTCCAGCTGTGCGAACAGGCGCTGCAACTGGGCCGCCAGGCGCACGACGACAGCCTCGTTGCGCGCGCCCTGCTCTCCAAGGCCTATGCCCTGTTCGGCCTGAACGAAATGAGCCAGTCGCACCAGCTGGTGTGGGAAGCCGAACGCCTCGCCGCCCACAGCCCCGACGTCGACCTGCGCATCCTCGTGCTGATCTCGTCGGGGGAATCGTTCGCCGAGGAAGGCAACTTCCCCGTCGCGCTGACCAAGATGCAGGGCGCCGTGACGCTTGCGCGCCAGAGCGGCAACAAGCTGCAGATCGCCGTCGCGCTCAAGTCGCTGGCCTACCTGTACAACCAGATGCGCGAATTCGACAAGGGGTTCGAGTCGATCGGCGAAGCGGAACAGCTGGCGGAGGCGATCGATTCGCCGGGCCGCCTGGCGATCTTCAAGACGACGGAATACATCCTTGCCGCCAACAGCGGCGACATGGAGCGGGGCACGAAGGCCCTGCTGTCGGCGCTCGCGCTGGAACGCCGCATCGGCGCCGACGCGATGATCGCCAACACGCTCGTCAACCTGGCCGACTCGTACCTGAAGCAGCAGGACTGGCGCCGCGCGCTCGCGTACGCGCAGCAGGCGCTGGAACAGGCGCAGAAGCTGCACGACGACGCCCTCGCCGCCACGGCCCGCGTCAACGTGGGCCAGGCCTATCTGGGCATGGGCCGCCTGGCCGAGGGCAAGAAGCACATCGAGCAGGGCATGGACTGGTACCAGCGCTCCGGCAACAAGCCCGACCAGCAGGGTGTCCTCGTCGAATACGGCGACGCGCTGGAACGCGCCGGCGACCTGCCCGGCGCGCTGGCCGCGTATCACCGCGAGCGCGCGCTGTCGAACGAATTGTTCGAGACGCGCCGCCAGAAGGCGATGATGGAGCTGCAGGAAAAATACGAGGCCGACAAGCGCCAGCGCCAGATCGAGATGCTGCGCCAGGAAAACCAGGTCAAGTCGACCGAAATCGACAACCGCCGCCTGCAGCAGCGCATCTGGTGGCTGCTGGCGCTCGTGTTCGCGCTCGCGTCGGTCATCGTCGGCATCCTGTACCGCAAGGTGCGGCACGCCAACGCCCAGCTCGAGGTCAAGAACCATGAACTCAAGCAGCAGAGCGCGCGCGACCCGCTGACGGCGCTGTACAACCGCCGCCACTTCCAGGAATTCATGCGCTCGCACCAGGACATCGAGCGCCGGAGCGTGAGCAACAACGGCGGCACGAGCGGCGAGGACATGGTCAGCGCGATGTTCCTGCTCGACGTCGACCACTTCAAGCACATCAACGACACGTACGGCCACGGCGCCGGCGACGCCGTGCTGCGCGAGATCGCGGACGCGCTGCGCGAGATCCTGCGCGAGACCGACATGATCGTGCGCTGGGGCGGCGAGGAATTCCTCGCCTTCCTGCCGGCCGTGCCGCGGAACAGCCTCGACGAGGTGGCGCGCCGCCTGCTGGCCGGCATCCCGGCACGCACGATCGACTACCAGGGCACGCGCCTCTCCGTCAACGTATCGATCGGCTTCGCGCCGTTCCCGCTCGTGCCGGGCATGGCGCTGTCATGGGAACGCGCAATCAACATCGTCGACATGGCGCTGTACCTGGCCAAGGGCCACGGCCGCAACCGCGCGTACGGCGTGTGCGGCGTGTCCGGCCTCGCTCCGGCGGCGCTGGACGAGGTCGAGCACGACATCGAGAAGGCGTGGCGCGCGGGGCTCGTCGATCTGTCGATCGTGACGGGGCACGTGCCGGAATTACGGATGGCGTCTTGAACCTCGTCGTCCTCGCGAAAGCGGGGACCCATGCCGGGTCTCCGAAGCCCGGCGTCAGGAATACCGCGGTGTTTCCGACGCACCGAATCCGGTTGCTCAGTATGGGTTCCCGCTTCCGCGGGAACGACGGTTCAGGTCACTTCGCCGCCTGCTGCATCTTCTCCCCGGCCTCCTCGACCTTCTGCCCGACCCGCTCCGTCGCTTCCTTCGCGCCGTCGCGCGCCTCGCGCACGGCCTGGTCGGCCTTCTGGACCTGGGCCTGGACCTTGTCCTCGACCTTCTCGTTGATCCGCTCGATCCTGTCGTTCACGTGATCGAGCTTTTCCTGCACGCGGGCGCCGGCCTCGTCGACCCTCGCCTGCGCGCGGGCGCCCGCGTCGTCGATGGCCTTGCCGGCCTGCTGGGCGGGGCCCACGTCGTCCGTACCACGGTTGCACGCCGCCAGGAGACAGCCCGCCAGCAGCGCGCCGATGATGGATATCCGTTTCATCTTGCACCCTCCTTTGTTGCCGAATATACACCTGCACCACGCGCCGCGGCGGACGCTTCGAACGGCGCATCCGTCAGCGTACGCAGGAACGCGACGATGGCGTCGATGTCCGCATCGTCGAGCGCCGGCTTCATCCCCTTGCGGCGGTTGTACGGCATGGTGGCCACGTTGACGTTGCCGAGGTGGCGCGGCGCCACGTCGTCGAATTGGCGGCCGTTCCCGTACCAGCGTTCCGGCTCGATCGAGCGGGTGGCGTAGAACGCGACGGCGTCGCGCAGGTCGGAAAAGACGCCGTTGTGCATGTAGCGCTCGCGCGCGGCCACGTTGCGCAGGCTTGGCGTGCGGAAGTAGCCGCACCACTGCCCGGGCTCCTTCCATCCTTTTGCACGCCCCGTGGCGCACAGGCCCTCGTCGAAGTGGCGCGGGTCGCGGTTGGCCGGAATGGCCCGGTTACGGGGCACGGCGAGTGCATCGTAGCCGAAATCCGTGAACAGCGAGCGGGCCGGATTGGTCGACGTCTCGTTGAACTTGTGGCAGCTGGCGCAGTTGCCGCGGTCCGGGTCCTTGAACAGTTTCAGGCCGCGCAATTCTTCCGCCGTGAGCTTTGCCTTGCCCTGCACCCAGGCGTCGTAGCGCGACGAGAACGGCGACATGTCGCGGCTTTGCAGGAACGCGTCCATCGCGGCGCCAAGTGCCGTCAGGGTGCTGGCCGTCGTCCTGAATACGTCCGGGCCGAAGGCCTGTCTGAAACCGTCCGCGTACGGCGCCGTGCGCAGCTTGCGGGCGATATCGGCGTCGCTCCGGTTGTGCATCTCGAGCGGATCGAGCAGCGGATGGCGCACCAGTTCCGCGACGGTGTCCACGCGGCCGTCCGTGAACAGGCCGCCGAACGGCGTGGGCGCGAGTGCGTCGTCGTCCTGGTAGAAGAACAGCGGCGGCACGTAGGCGGCGTACAGCACGGACGGCACGTTGCGCCTGCCGACGAGATCCGGCCGGCTGCCCAGCGCCACGCCGATGCGCGAGCCGTGGTTGCCCGCGAAGCCCTGCGCGGGATCATGGCAGCTCGCGCAGCTCGTGCCGGCCGGCTCGGACAGGCGCGTGTCGAAGAACACCTGCCGGCCCAGCGCCACGCGCGCGGGCGCGGGCGAGGACGGGCCGGCCACGCCGGGCATCGCGGGCAGTTGCGGCGTGCCGGCGAATGCGATGGATGCCGCCAGCACGCCTGCGACGATCACTGACTTACCCCGCAAGGAAGCCCGCCTTGTCGCAATTGAGGCGGTTGTTGGCCAGCGCGCACGTGGCCATCAAGGTGCCCGTCTTCGAGTAGGCCTTGTAGGTCCAGCCGCTGCCCGCGCGCTCCATCAGCATGAAGCCGAACGTATTGCCGTGCGTGATGCGGTCGACCGTCACGCCCGGCGCCGGCGGCACGTTGGCGGGAAATGGGTCGGGCAGCGCGACGTCGAGGTTGTCGCCGCCGTTCCCGCTCACGAACGTGGCCGGGTGGTTCGATGCGAAGCTGATCGCCTGGAAGTCGTGCACGTGGCCGTGGATCGCGAGCGATACGCCGGCCGGATAGTACGCGGTCGCGTTCAGCTGCCGCATCACCGACAGCAGCGCCGCATTGCCGCCCGCCGGCGCGCCGCCCGCGATCGGCGCGTAGCCGAGGATCGGGTGGTGGTTGACGAACAGGCTCGTCGTCTTCGCCTTGCCGGCCAGCTGGGCGACCGTCTTGAACTCGTCCTGGTACGTGAGGAATTGCGGATCGGTCGTCGCGAGCGCCGCCTTGCCGGCCTTGGCGGAATCGAACACGATCACCTGCGTATCGCTCCCGAGCGGCACGGCATACGGCGCCGTGTAGTTGGCGACGGCGTCGTTGGCCGGATCGTCGCAGGTGCGCTTCGCGCCGTAGGCCTGCGTGTCGAGCAGGCGGAACCAGCCCTGGCCGGCGCGCGCGCATTCCTCGTGGTTGCCGCGCACGACGATCCACGGCGCCGCGGCCAGCAGCGGCGCGGCCGGCTTGAACAGGTCCGCTTCCCACGTGTCCCAGCCATAGCCCCACGGGCTGTCCTTGCAGCCGGCGATGTCGGACGGGCAGGCGTTCTCGCGGTAATGGTAATCGCCGATGTGCATGACGAGGTCCGGCCGCAGCTTCGCGGCCGTTGCGGCGATCTGCGCGAGCGGCCACGCGTCGGCGTCGTTGCACGACTGCCAGGCGTTGTCGGCCTTCTTCAAACGGCAGCCCGTGTCGGCCAGGATGACGATGCGTTGCGGCGCAGCCTTCGGCAGCGGCAGCGCCCTGCTGCCGACGTGCGCCTCTTTCGCATCCGCCGCCACCGCCGCCTCGCAGACGTTGAGCGGGAACGCGGACGGTTTCGAATCCGCGGCGGCGCTCGCCGTCGTGCGCTGCGCCGGCGTGCCTGCGGCCGCGCGCAGGGTCATGCGCGTATCGGCGCCGTCGACCGTGATCACCGGGCACGTGCCGTACGTCGTGGCCGCGCGCGCGACCGGCTTGCCGCCGTCGCCCATCACGACCCACGCGTATTTCACGTAGTCGTCCTTCGTCGCCTCGTCGATGTGCGTGGAGCTGCAGCTGGCGAGCAGGCTGGCCACTGCGACGGCGCCGAGGGCCCGGCCGTTCGATCCGATCATCTGGGTGTCCTTTCGTGCGTGATTGAAATCGCAACACGATAAGGACGCAATATGACCCGGCTATGACATCCGCCAGTCCTCGCGCATCAGGTCCACGTAACGTTGCGCGCCCAGGCCCAGCGGCCGCTCGCGCGACCACACGACGTCGACCCACAGGCGCAGCGCATTGCTGATGTTGTCGAAGCCGATCTCCACGAGGCTCCCGGCCGCCACCAGCGGCTGCGCGAGCGCGCGCGGCAGATACGCCCAGCCGAGGCCCGCCTGCACGAGGTTCAGGGTGGCGAGGTAGCTGTCCACGCGCCACACGTCGCGCGCGTGCACGAAGCGCGGATCCCTGCCCGCGCCATCGCGGCCCGCGACGACGATCTGGCGCTGGTCGATCAGGTCTTCCAGCCGCGGCGCGCCGCCCGTCAGCAGCGGATGGCCGGGCGCCACCACCGCGACGAGCAGTTCGCTGCCCACTTCCTGGAACGCCTCGCGGTCGTCCAGCCGCTCGCGCTCGAACACGAGGGCAAGCTGCACGCCGCCGTCGTGCAGCAGGCGCAGCGCATCCGCCTGCGGCGCCGACAGCACTTCCACTTCAAGCGACGGAAATTCGCGCGCCAGCACGGCCAGCGGCACGCTCCAGCGGCCCGCGATCAGTTCCGGCACGACGGCCAGAGTCAGCCGCCGTTCCAGTCCGCCGTGCAGCGCGAGCGCGTCCGCCTGCAGCCGCCGCATTTCGCTGGCGACGTGGCGCGCGCGCGGCTCCAGCGCCCGCGCGGCGTCCGTCGGGCGCGGGTCGCGTCCGGACCGGTCGAACAGGATCAAATCCAGCTCCGCCTCGAGCTGGGCGATGGCCATGCTGACGGCCGACGGCACGCGTCCCAGCGCACGGGCCGCCGCCGAGAAGGAGCCGTGGTCGAGCACGGCCAGGAAGATACGCACGCTGTCGCTGGTGAATGCCATGACCTATCAATAAAGTTGAAAGATCCTGACTTTATACATCAACTCGACCGACATATCCTGACGCCATCGAGATTGGAAAGCGCAACACCATGCAGGGCATCAAACGCAAGATCGTCTACGTCACACTGTACGAAGCCATCGCCATCGCGAGCACGACGGCCGGCCTGGCCGGCCTCGCGGACCATGATGCGGGCGCCGCCGGCATCGCGGCCGTTCTCGCGTCGGCGACGGCCGTCGTCTGGAACCTCGTCTACAACACGCTGTTCGAAGCGTGGGAAGCGCGCCAGGCCACGCGCGGCCGCAGCCTGCTGCGCCGCGTCGTCCACGCCATCGGCTTCGAGGGCGGCCTCGTGCTCGCCATCGTGCCGATGTTCGCGTGGGCGCTGGACACGTCGCTCGTCGACGCCTTCCTGCTCGACATCGGCCTCGTCGTGTTCTTCGTCCTCTACAGCTTCGCGTTCAACTGGGCGTTCGACCTCGTGTTCGGATTGCCGAAGGCGGCGGCCTGACGTCCGGTTCGCCCCGGCCGTCTCCCGGTTCGCCACATTCCGCTCGCCCGCGCGTGCATGCCGGCGTAGCCTGACCGGCATTCGATCCAGTCAGGAGACACCGTGAAACGACGATTCCTTCTCAAGGCCGCGGCGACGCTGCCGTTCGCATTCGCAGGCGTCACGGCCGCAGCATCGCTGCGGCGGCGCGTGCGGCCGGGCGATCCGCTGTGGCCGTCCGCCGCCGCGTGGGACGACCTGAAACGCAGCGTGGGCGGCCGTCTCGTGAAGCTCGACGCGCCGTTCGCCGGCTGCGCCGCGGGTGCGGATGCGCCGGCCTGCGCGGCCGCGCTGGCGCGGCTGAAAAACGGCTTCGAGATGGGCGACCAGCCGAACTTCACGCACACGAGCGGCTGGCTGGACGCCTGGTCCTCGCAGCCCAGCGCGTACGCCGTCGCGGCGCGCACGCCGGCCGACGTCGCCGCGGCCGTGAACTTCGCGCGCACCCACGACCTGCGCCTCGTCGTCAAGGGCGGCGGGCACAGTTACCAGGGCACGTCCGACGCGCCCGATTCGCTGCTCGTCTGGACGCGGCACATGAACGACGTCCGCCTGGAACCCGCCTTCGTCGCGCGCAACTGCGGGGCCGCGCCGCAGCCGGCCGTCACGGTGGGCGCGGGCGCCATGTGGATCGACGCGTACGATGCGGTGACGACGCTCGCCGGCCGCTACGTCCAGGGCGGCGGCTGCACGACCGTCGGCGTGGCGGGGCTCGTGCAGAGCGGGGGCTTCGGCAGCTTTTCCAAGCGCTACGGCACGGCGGCGGCCGGCCTGCTGGAGGCGGAAGTCGTGACGGCCGACGGCCAGCTCCGCATCGCCAACGCCTGCACGAACGCGGACCTGTTCTGGGCCTTGAAAGGCGGCGGTGGCGGCAGCGTGGGCATCGTCACGCGCCTCACGTTGCGCACCCGCGAGCTGCCGGCCACGTTCGGCGCCGTCTTCTGCAAGGTGCGCGCCGCCGACGATGCCGCATTCCGTGCGCTGGTCGGCAAGCTGGTCGAGTTCTATGCGAAGGACCTGTTCAATCCGCACTGGGGCGAGCAGATCGGCATCCACGGCGACAACACCGTCGACGTCTCGATGGTGTTCCAGGACCTCGACGAGGCCGGCGCGGCGCGCACGTGGGCGCCGCTGCTCGACTGGCTGCGCGCGCATCCAGCCTACTCGTTCGAGAAGCCGTTCCAGGTACTGGCCCTGCCCGCGCGGCACATGTGGGACGCGGCGTACTTCCGCGAGCACGCGCCCGGCTTCATGGTCGCCGATCCGCGTCCGGGCGCGCCCGCGCACCATGTGATCTGGAAGGGCGACACAGACCAGGAGGGCTGGTTCATCCACGGCTACAAGTCGGCGTGGCTGCCGGCCGGGCTGCTCGATGCGAAACGCCAGGCCGGCCTCGCCGACGCGCTGTTCCAGGCGAGCCGGCACTGGAGCGTGGGCCTGCACTTCAACAAGGGCCTGGCCGGCGCGCCGCAGGCGGACATCGACGCGGCGCGCGACACCGCGACCAACCCCGCCGTGCTGGACGCGTTCGCGCTCGCGATCATCGCGGGCGGCGATGGGCCGCGCTTCCCCGGCATGCCCGGCGGCGCGGTCGATGCGGTCCGCGGGCGCGCCCGCGCGCAGGCGATCGGGCGCGCGATGGACGCGCTGCTGGCGGTGGCGCCGAAGGCCGGTTCCTATGTCTCCGAAAGCGATTATTTCCAGGCCGGCTGGCAGGACGCCTTCTGGGGCGCCAACTATCCGCGGCTCGCGCAGGTCAAGCGCAAGTACGATCCGGACGGCCTGTTCTTCGTGCGCCACGGCGTGGGCAGCGAAGCCTGGAGCGAGGACGGATTTACACGCAACGCGTGATTCCCGTTACTGCGCGTCTGGCGGGATAGCCAGCGGATGCTCGGCGCGCGCGGCGTCGATGCGCGCCTTGAGCGCGCGCGTGTTGTCGTCCTCGCCCCAGCGCTTCGTGAACGCCTGCAGGCGCGTGCGCGCCCGCTCGACACTGCCCGACGCCAGCGAAGATTCGATCGGACCGCGCGTCTCCGCCCACGCGCTCGCGCGCTGGCGCTTGCGCGTGCACGCGCTGGACGCCTCGTTCAGTTCGCGCTGCAGGCGTTCCAGCTGCTGCGGCGTGGCGCGGCTGCCGCGCAGCGCGATCAGCTCGGCCTGCGCCTGCTTGCCCTGGCAGGCCTGCGCCAGCGCGATGGCGCCGTCGATGCGCTTGTCGATCTTCTTCGCCGACGGCTTGGCCCACAGCCACACGCCCCACAGCACGGCCAGCGCGACGATCCACCAGCGCAGGCGGATCGGCTGACGGCCCGCCGGTGCCGGCGAAGGCGGCGGCGTCGGGCGCGGCGACCACGGGATGCCGCGGCCCCGCTCCGGCGGCGGCGCGGTATGGGCCTCGACCGGGCGGCCGCCGTGGCCGAAGGCTGTCGCGGGCGGCGTCGGCTTCGGCGACGGCTGCGGTGGCGCCTCCTGCACGGTATCCGGCGCATCCGACCAGCCCGACAATCCGGCGACGGCCTCCGCCCCGGCTGTCGCGGCAGCGGCAGTTGTAACGTTATCGGCGGCAACGCGGCGTACATGTCCATCGTCCTGCGGTGGCGGCGGTGCGCCGGCCTGCTGGGCCGTCCCGCAATACGGGCAGTACTGCACGCGGCGCGGCATGCCGCGTGCGCAGGCAGTGTTGATGCAGCGGTAGATTGCTTCGTCCTGCACGGTGCGTCCTTATTCGGGGTCCGGAATGCCGTCGTCGTCCGGATCGGGAATCGCGGCGCCGGCGGCCGCCATCAGTTCCGGGATGTCGGCCACGGTCTTCCACTTGTCCGCGCGCGGATTCCACTGCATGTTCCAGATGCGCGTGCCCGTGTCGATCTCGCCGCGCGTGAGCTGCTGCACGACTTCGTCCAGCGCGAACGGTCCGCGCTGCGCGCCGCCGACGAACAACTTGTAGCGCGCGGGGATCGGTGTCGCGCCGACGACGTACGCGGCCGGCCCGAGGCCTGGCGAAGGCACCGCATCCGGGGCGCCCGGCGTCGGTGCGACGACGGTGGGCGCGGCCGGCGCGAACTGCGCGGACGGCATGACCGGCATCGCTGCACGCCGTTCCAGCGCCTGCGCGGCGCGCGCGTCGGCCGACAGGAACTCGGGCCGGATCACGCGCTTGTCCGTGGGCCGTTCGACTTCCCACGCATAGGCGTCGGACGCGGAATCGGGTACGGTCTCCGTCCACGTGTCCAGCTGCGCGAGCGCCGCTTCCACCTGCGCGGGCGACAGGTGCGGATCGATGGACACGGCCCGCCGCATCCACTGGTCGTACAGGCGCCGCGCCGTGATGTACGGCAGCGAAGGCGACGGCAGCTGGGCGCCCGTCTCGTCCACTTCCAGCTTCGGTTCGTACACGCGCAGCTGATAATGGCGCATCAGCGCGGCCAGCAGCGCCAGCTGGTGCGGGCCCATCGCGGCCAGGCGCTGGCGCGTCGCCGCGATCACCTGCTCGCGGTAATACGGCGGCAAGCCGTTGGAGCGGATCGCGTACTCGTTGCCGATCTGGAGCCATTCGCCCGAGCCTTGCTCGACCTCGAACAGGTATTGGCCGCGCGGCTGGAACGCGGCCTCGCGGTCGCCCGCGTCCTGCTTGCGGCGCAGGACGCCCAGCGCGACGGCAGCCAGGAAGAATTCGTAGTCGTCCGCCAGCCGATTCAGCTCGTCCATCGACGGCGAGATCGGGTGGCGGAAACGCGTCGAATCGAAGTGCAGGTGCGTCGGGATCTTCGGGTTTTCGATCTGGTAGCTGGCGCGCCACGTCGGCAGGCCGCGCAGCACCGTCATCGGATAGCCGGACAGCTCGATATAGCACACCGCGCGTCCCGGCACGCCCGTGTTCACGACGGACACGAGGTCGCCGTGGAAGAACCCGGTCGGCACGGCGGCGCGGATTTCCCCTTCCAGCCTGCGCCACGCGGCCGGATCGCCCACGCCGATGAAGCACTTGAACTGGTCGGCGCTGGGCGTGAACTCGGCCGAGAAGCGCGCGTTAATCCATGGCATGGCGCTCTTGATCCATTCGGAGAAGATGCGGTGCCGTTCCTGCGGCGACATCGCGCCGAGACGCTCCACGAGCGGATCGGGCAGCTCGGCGACGGCCTGCTCGCCGGACAGCTGCAACTGCGCGCGCCGGAACAGTTTTAACAGCAGGTCGGCACGCAGTCTCTCGTCGCCCAGTTGCGGGAACAGCCGCGCGGAGCCGCCGAATTCCAGCAGCACTTCTTCGCTCCACGCGCTCACGTCGCCCGTCAGGCGCACCGGTTCCGGCAGCACGTCGCTCGCCAGCTTGATGTAGGTGGCGTGTTCCTGGCGCGCGTCGGCACGGAGCTGGCCGATGCGCTGGTCGACCGCGGCCAGCATCGCGCCCACATTGCGCCGCCCTTCCTGGAATTCGCCGGCGACGCCGCTCCAGCGCACCTGGCCGTGTTCGTCCGGCGCCTGCGGTTCGCCCAGCCACGCCGACAGGCTTTGCATGACCTCGATCGATTGTCCCGCCGCGACGGCGAGCAGGTGGAAGCGCAAGTAGTCGGCGATATCGCGCTTCAGGTGGTTCATGATCTCTCTCGCCTGCGCATCCTTGCCGAACAGCCGGCCCGCGGCCTGCGTCAGGTGGTTCAGCGATTCCTCGACCTGGCGCGTGCGCAGCGCGTCGCGCACGTCGCGGTAGCGCTTGCCGTTGCGCTGGACGCTGGCCAGGTCGCGCTGCGCGAGCCGCGCCTTCACCTGCTCCAGCAGCGACAGCACGAATTCGAGGCCGCCCTGCTTGCGGTCGTCCAGCAGCATGTACAACCGGCCACGCACGTTCAGGCGCAGTTGCGCGAGCAGCTCGCCCGTATGCCGCTTGATGCGGTCCTCGCTCGTCTCTGCCGTGGCGCCGGCCTCGCGGATGGCGTCGCGCTCCAGGTTCGGCAGCAGCTCGACGACCTTTTCCCGCCACAGCTTGAGGTCGTACGAGGCCATGATGCGGTCCATCTCCAGCTGCACCTTGCTCTCGACGCGCTCCAGCAGCGAGCGCTGGTCCTTGTCCAGCAGGAGCATGTCCGTCAGCGCATATTCCGGGAACGGCGTGACGTCGACAGTGCCCTTCTTGAAATCGGGGAATTCCGTGAACGGATGCTCGGCCATGCCCATCTGCTCGCGCATGAAGGCGTCCCGTTCCTGGTCGGTGGCGCGCCGCGCGGCCGTTCCATCGGCCGCGACGAGGCCGAAGAACGCCTTCACCATCAGCGCCGCCAGTTCGTAGGCGCGGATGTCTTCGCGCAGGCTTTGCTGCGTGTCGAGCACGGACTGGCCGAACGCGGAATACACCTTCGAGTACGACAGGCGCATGTCGCCGAAGGGCTGCTCCGGCACGCGCGGGTTGTACGGCCCGAGCTTGTGCTGCTGCTGGTTGACGGCGACGGAACGCTTGCGGTTGGCGAAGTCGGCCGACGCGAAGTCCTCGAACAGCGTGTCGGCCACCATCTGGTACACGTCCTTCACGTCCTGCGTCGCCTTGTTCGCGAGGTTCGCCGTGTCGACGAAGTACACGTCGTCGAACGGCGTGCCGCGGCCGACGATGCTGTCCGGCTCCATCCACTGCACGCGCGCGTTCATGTCGCGCATGCCCGTCTCCAGCTCCATCAACGTGGCGTACGCGTTCGCCTCCGTGCGCTCCTTGTTCGCCTTCGCATAGCCGGACGGCAGGAACATCACGAGGTCGACCTGGCTGTCCGACACTTCCTGGCGCGCGACGGCCTTGGCGATCCAGCCCAGGTCGATGGCGCTGCCCGCCCCCGTGCCGCCGGCGTTGGACGCGATGACGACGATGCGGAATTTCGACGTGTCGACCTGCAGGCCGAGGCGCTGGTAATTCTCCTTGCGCTCGATGCCCGCATTACTGCTCAGGAAATTCAACGCGCCCTTGATGCGGCCGCGCAGCTTCGGGTATTTGTCGAACAGGTACAAGCGCGCCAGCGCGCGGATCTGGCCCGCGCCCTTGGACGGGTCGATGCCCAGCGAGCGCAGTTTCTTCGGGCGCAGCGGCATCCAGTTTTCGATCAGCGGGAAGCGCGCGAGGCTGTCGTCCGACTCGTGGTACTGCGGCAGGTCGAGCGGTTCGACGAGACGTTCCTCGTCGCTCAGTTTCACGAGTTCGAACCACGGGTCGGTGCGCTGCGACTTGCCTTCGTCGATGACGGCGTTCGCATCGAGGTCGAAATGGAGGAAGCGCGCGACGGGAAAGTCGGCGATGGATTCGACGCGGGTCGGATGCCGGCGGTTCCACACGGCCGCAAGGATGCGGCGGCGAATGCGCATCATGACTTCCATGCCGGTGCCGCCGGCGCCGATGAACAGCGTCGGACGCAGGTCGACTTTTAACTCTGCCTTGTTGCCCAGGGATGCGGGATCGGGAAAATCTGCCATGGTGTTCTCTTTGAAAGGTCAGCGGCGGCCGACGAAGAAGGCCGCGACCAGCGTGACGACGCCGACGACGACCAGCGGTCCGGTGATGGCGGGCGTCAGGTATCTGCTCGCATTGACGATGGCCAGCACGACGGCGGCCGACAGGAAGCCCATGCCGACGAACAGCAGCCAGCCCGCACTCCCGGCCGCCGACGGCGCCACGCGCTTGACGACGAGGTGGTGCACGTAGGCGTTCCGCACGAAGAAGTAAATCACCAGCAGCACGACGAAGGCGACGGCGCCGATGGCCATGTCGCGCCCGGCCGTGTCGCGCAGCGGCGCCGCGCTCGTGTTGGTGGCGCCGCCGGGCGCGATCTCGACGGGCTGCGTCGCGGTGTCGGGCGTCGTCTTCGGCAGGCTGTCCTGCGGCGTAGTGGCCGTCTGGCCGGGCAGTTTGAAACCGGGGTCGGTGCCGGCGGTGTCGGGGGCGGGCTTGGTCTGGTCGTTCTGCATGGTGGAGGGTTCCCGTGGGTTCATCGGCCGAGCCGCACCTGCGCGCCTTCGCGCAGGTCCAGCAACTGGTGGCCGAACAAGGTCGTCTTCAGGCGGGCCACTTCATTGCCCGCCTTGTCGTAGATCGGTTGCGTGGCGCCCGCCCGCGTGTGCACGGTGCGCAATTCGTCTTCCACGACGAGCTGCACCCGGCGCGGCCGGCCGTACGCATATGCGGCGCCCGCGCCGGCGGCCAGCAGCGCGAGGCCGCCGCCCAGCAGCGCGACGAGCGGACCGGAGCCGTAATGCACGTGCACCTCGACGGGCAGCACGGCCGTCGAGGCCTGGATGTCGGCCGGCGGCGTGAAGATGTCCGGCAGCGGATCGCCCGGGAACAGCGCCGCCATTCGCTCGCGGAACGCCTGCGACAGTTCCAGCCGCTGGCCCTGCAGGTGCAGTTCGATACGGCCCGGCAGCACATACGCGGAGCCGGCCGATTTCAGCGCCGCCATCGACCATTTGCCCGGCAGCTGCGCGACGGGCAGCTGCACCGTCGATGCGAGCGGCTCCGCGCGGCCCGGCGCCAGCCGCGTGACGGTGTTCGTCTTCAATGCGATCGGACGGTTCTCGCCGCCGAGCATGGAGCGCGCGGAGATCGTCGCCCCCGCGATCGTGTACGGATACATCGTGTTCTGCAGCTGCCACTGGATCGTCGCGTTGGGCGTGCGCGCGGCGGGCGACACGTCCGCGCGCAGGCGGCCCGCCGCATCCATCGAGAACTCGACGCCGGGCGCGTTCTCGACCTTGCGCGGCACGAGGCGCACCGTGTCGCGGTCGAGCGGTTTCAGGCGCGCGGGCGGTTCGGTGATCACGCGCTGCACGCGTCCCGCCACGAGCATCGCGTCGAGGGCGCGCGCACCCTCCGGACCGACGGCGAACACGTACACCATCAGGCCGTTCGCGTGGTAGTGCTGGCCTTGCACGGGCATCCGCAGCGGGAAAGCAAGCGCCTTCGTGATCGCGGCGCCCTTGTGGATCAGCGCATAGAACTCGCGGTTGCGCTGCGCGGTCGCCTGGTCGTTGTTCGGGCTGTTGCGGTTGTTCGTCACGAGCCAGACGAGGCCCGCCTTCCCGCCCAGGACTTTGGTGACGGTCGTCTCCACGGCCTCGCCCAGGTCGGTGTCGGCGAGCGCCGTGCCGCCGGGTTTATGGGCGGTTTCCAGCCCGGCCAGCGCGGCCCGCACGTGCGCGGGCGTGTCCTTCGTCACCTGCTCGGACAGCAGCGCGCGCGGCGACGGCGCGCCGGGCAGCGACTGGTTGAACGCGGCCAGCACGAGCGCGTCGCCCGGCTGCGCGACATTGCCCGCGAGCGCCGCGACCAGCGGCTTGAATTGGGATTGCGGGTCCGTGTAGAACGGCTCCATCCAGCCCGAATTCTGCACCAGAATAACCTGAGCCACTTGCGGCATGGCCCAGGCGGGCATCACGCCGCACAGCGCGAGGAAAAGGACGAAGGCCCTCACGTCGGCGCTTCCAGATTCCAGCCGCGGATCCGGTTCCAGTCTGGGTGGTGCAGCCACAGGCGGTTGGCGTAGACGAAGGGCACGCACTCGAGCGGCCGCGCGAGGCGCGCCACTTCGTCCAGGATCACGTTGCGCCGGCCGATCCACTCCACCGTGGTGCGGGCGATCACGCGGTTGGCCAGCGCGTCTTCGGCACGGCCGGTGTATTTGTGGAAGCGCAGCACGAGCCCGCTGGGCTGGCTGCGGTTGTTGTTGAAGCTGCGCAGCAGCGGCAGGACGAGGGAATCGTCCTCGTGCTGGTCCTCGACATGCTCGCCGGACCACGGTTCGTCGACGACGGGATGGCCGCGCCGGAACAGCAGGTTGGCGAAGCCGAGGCGCGCGCCGTCGATGAGTTCGCGCTGCGGACGCGCTTGTACTCGTTCTGCGCCCAGTTCGAGGAACGAATACGACTGGCCGTCATGCCCGATCAGCCACATGCGGCCGTCGCGGCTCAACGTCGGGCCGCCGAGGTCGAGGCTGGGCAGCCACGTGTCCGGCCACGCGAGCCAGCGCGGCGCCTCGCCGGGACGCCACGCGAGCTGGCCCTCGCCGTGCAGCCAGAACAGCTGGCCGTCGTAGCCGATGGGCCGCGTCCAGCCGGACAGCGGCAGCGCGCCGCAATCGAATTGCGGCCCCGGCGACAGGTCGGCGCCGAGCCCGCACAGGCCCAGCGTGCCACCCGGATTGCGCACGAGGACGCCCATCTGGCGCCGCATCAGGCCGGGCGCGGCGACGACCGGCGCGGCCAGCACGGCCTCCGTGCGGCAGGTCTCGCTGACCGGATTGATGGCGAGGCGGTACAGGCCGCGCGCAGTCGGCACGAGCGCCACGTCGCCGCGGCGCGCGGGCACCTGCAGGTGCGACGTGGGCAGCCAGCCGTAATCGGATGCGCCGAACGCGAGGTCGGCCGCGCCCTCTTCCGGCAACAGCACGTGCCAGACTTCCGCCAGCGGATCCCAGTATTGCAGCACGCCCCGCCCCGGCGCCAGCGCGAGCAGGCGCTGTTCGGGAAAGCCGAAGGTGGCGGCTGCGAATACGCAATGGGCGTTCGGCGGCGGCGGCATGGCGGCGTCGAAGCGGCCGACTTCCGGCGCGGGAGGACGCTCTTCGAGGCTGTCGCCCAGCGCCAGCGACGTCACGGGCAGGCCATGCGGCACGTGCCGGGGCAGCAGCGCATCCGCATACGGCCCCCACCAGTCGGGATGGCGCTCGGGCGCGACGCCGAGGCGTTCGAGCGGGCGGCCGCACGTGGGACAGAACGCGAACCCCTCGGGATAGATGGCGGCGTGGTCGCAGGACCGCGGCAGCGAGGCGCCGAGCAGGTGCGCGCAATCGGTCAGGCGGCCGCGCGCGGCGGCCTGCCAGTCGATCCGGCCCAGCCCGTCGCTGGACACGAGCTCGAACTGCCCGCTGCGTTCATCCTCCAGCCAGATACTGGCCGGCGTTTCCCATCGGTATGCCATGCGCTCCCACCGTCTGATCGTCAAAAAGTTCGACGGTCCCCCCAACGTCGGGACCGTTATCGTTTTGAAATCATAGCGCCGGGATCAAGCCGACGGCGCCCTGTTCACGGAGTAGCGCGTGGCTGTGCTTCAGGGATCAAATAGCGGCGCGGGAAGTGGAACTTTCGGCAGCATCGAGTGCCGCGCGGTTCACGTGGCGGATCTTCCAGGTGCCGTTGTCCAGCACCATCGTCAGTACCACTTCATGTTTCGCGTCGCCGTCGCCGTCGAGGGTGACGACTACGTCGGCGCTGCGCGCCTGGCGGCGCAGGGTGACGGCCTGCACGCGCCCCCGCAGCCATGCGCCCTGGATGCGCGGCGCTTGCAGGAAGTAGTCGCCGGCCGCCGCCTTTTGCTCCTGCAGGCGTTTCACCAGCTGGTCGACGAGGGGCTTCGCGACGTATGCATTCAGGCGATCGTAGCGGTCGCTCAGGGGATCCTGGTCGGCATCCAGCGTCTGCAGGTACCAGCCATAGAATTCCGCGGCCACGGTCTCCGGTGCGCGCAACGCCGCCGCATGCGCCGAGAGACAAACCAGCAGCACGCCAAACAGAATGAGCTTTAGGAAATTTCCTTTATGAATCAACATGATGGGCTCCTGACAGCCAGACTGTGCAGCATTCCGGCCGGCCTGATCGTGACCTGCCGCAAGGGTATAATGGCGGGTTGTCTTCCCCTTCACCCATGCCATGACGCCCACCGACGCCCTGCCCGCCGCCGCCATCGACTCCGCCACCGCGCACCTGCGCGACGTGCTCGCGATCGCGCTCGAACACACGTCCGAGCGGCGCGCGCTGGTCGTCTTCGACACCCGCACGGCCCTGGCCCTCACCCTCGTCGCCGCGTACCGCGCGAACCTGCCGGACGCTTCTTTCGTCGACTTCGACACGGTGGCCCCCGACGAGGTGCTCGCGACGTTCCGCACGCTGGCGCCGCAGGACCTCGTCGTCCTGGTGCAGTCGACGAACTTCCGCCTCGACGGCTTCCGCCTGCGCGTGGAACTCTTCAAGCTGGGCCTGAAGGTGATCGAGCACGTGCACCTGTCGCGCATGCCGGGCGCGCAGGGCGGGCACTACATCGAGGCGCTGGCCTACGATCCCGCCTACTTCCGCGGCGTGGGCCATGCGCTGAAGGCGCGCATCGACCGCGCCCGCCGTGCCGAGGTGCATGGCGGCGGCGACGTCCTCGTATTCGACTCGCCGCTGGAGAGCGCCAAGCTGAACGTGGGCGACTACAGCGCGATGAACAATGTCGGCGGCCAGTTCCCGATCGGCGAAGTGTTCACGGAAGCGCGGGACCTGGAAGCCGTCAGCGGGCGCGCGCAAGTCCACGTGTTCGGCGACACGGCTTACCTCGTCAACCGGCCCGAGTCACCGATCACGCTCGTCATCGACAAGGGCCGCGTGGTCGGCACGGAGAACGTCACGCCGGCGTTCCAGGAAGTCCTCGACATCATCCGCCGCGACGAGGGCGAAGTCTGGGTGCGCGAACTCGGCTTCGGCATGAACCGCGCCTTCACGCGCGAGCGCCGCGTGGACGACATCGGCACGTACGAGCGCATGTGCGGCATCCACCTGTCGCTGGGCGCCAAGCATGGCGTGTATGCGAAACCGGGGTTCAAGCGCAAGGATGCGCGCTACCACATCGACGTGTTCGTCGTGACGGACGCGGTGTACCTGGACGACGAGCGCGTGTATGCGGACGGTGCGTGGACGGTGGCCGCCTGATCTACAATGGCATGGTTTAGTCGAAGGACCACGCCATGCTCACTCCCGAACAACGCGACCGGTACCGGCGCGACGGCTACATCGTCATCCCGAATTTCAAAGCGCCCGACGAGATCGCGCGCCTGCGCGCACGCGCCGGCGAAATCGTCGACGCGTTCGATCCCGCGGAGTCGCGCGCCATCTTCACGACGCGCGACCAGGCGAGAGCCAGCGACGCCTGGTTCCTCGGCTCGGACAACACGATCCGCTGCTTCTTCGAAGAGGAAGCCTTCGGCCCGGACGGCCAGCTGAAGCAGGCCAAGGCCCTGTCGATCAACAAGATCGGCCACGCCATGCACGACCTCGACCCCGTGTTCAAGGCGTTTACGCACGATGCGAAGCTGGCGGCCGTCGCGCGCGACCTGGGCCTGGAACAGCCGCAGATCTGGCAATCGATGTAGATCGTTTGTTGTTTTACACCCCATGACTACAGGCATCGACAGACGCCGATACCCGGACTAGCCCAATTTCGGTTCATCCCGGCCCCCCTCGATTTGCTTAGTCGGGACACTTTCGTCAGCCCTTCTTTTTGCACAAAATTTAAGCAGTAAACGGCCCCGAGTTGCGACGAAACGCCCTCTGACAGCACGAAAAAGTACCGGCGTTCGCTGGTAGCGTTTTGGATCGTCTCCCATAGGGAAAATGACGCGAAATTTGCAGTAACGGGCGATGGAAAGTTTGTGTATCGGCGTGCATGAAATACCACGTTGGTGGACACAAAGTTCTATTATCGAGCGGTGGAAAGTTGCCTCTTTGGCAGATTCAACTTCCCCCGGTGGGCGATGACGATTTATCGGTATGTCAAGTGTGTATATACACTGGTTGACAAGAAAGCTTCCATGGTGTAAGATACGGGGTAGACAGATCACATGTCTACATCGATCTAAGCATTATTCATCGGTCCAGCCCTCGGACCAATCCCACACCGAAAACTCATCCTCACAAAGGAGGCATACCTATGCTCGTAAAAAACGCGATCCCGGCTTTCGGGATGCCGCTGCGTAATGCGGACTATTACACAATGGTAGACGAAGTGATTACAGCGCTTCGCCCCCATAGCACGCTTCGTTCAATTGCTGCCCGCCTCAATGAGCAGCAGTTTGAAACGCCGTCCGGACTGATTTGGAATCGCGAACGCGTTTCACAGTACATCAGACACCGTGGCATCAAATCAACCACTAACTGAAAGGAATAGTATGACAAGTAAATCAACCCCAGCCGTTACGGCTCCAGTAGTACCAGAAGCGCCAGCAGTGCAGAAGCGCCCCTTCGCAATCAAGATTGCCGCTCCAGCCAACCTAGCATTTGCGGAAAGCGTGGTACATGCACGTAACGGATATTGTTTCTCCGATGCACCAATCGAAGTAATGCAAAACGGTATGGCGTTTTTCACGATGGTAATCGGCTCACCCGATGAACTCGCGATCAACAAAGCAAAGGAATCAACGGACCTGAGCCGCGAAGCAGAGGAACGCGAACACCAGAAACAAGTACGCGAAGAAGCCCGTCGTATCGTTGAAGAAGAAAAGCGTCAAGCTCTGGAGCGTGAAGTAAAAGCAGCGGAAGAAGCGCTTCAAAAACAAATCGCGGCCCTCCGCCAACGTACAGCAGCAGAAATTGCGCAGATCGAAGCGACAGCAGCGGCAGAACGTGCCCGCCTGACGAAGTAAAGCCCTCCCTCCGGCCTTCCCCGCGAGGAAGCGCCTCCGCCGTCCCGGCACAGTAGTAACTACACCCGCAGAACGTACGCATCTAGCCAACAGGCCAAGGGTTCCTTATGTCCTGCGCGTTCCACAAACATTAATGAAAGAACAACATATATGAATTACCGCAAGTCGCACGTTGTGAAAGTGACACCGATTCCGAATAGCTCCCGCCAAGCTGTCCTATTTGACGACGGGAACGAACTACAGCGTCAACAGATTTACCTAGAGCCGAATCAGTGGCAAAAGTTGCAGAGGCTATCAGAGCTACACAGCGTGGGCGGATCGAAAATGATTGGTCATTTGATCGACCTAGCTACCGCCATCGCAAAGGTGTAATCGACGTATTAGAACATTTTCAAATCCACCCGTATTTTATGCCTCCGCTCCTATGAAAAGTGAGGCTCTTGCTGATGGAAATGACAAACGAATCCTCTGCCGTAATAAAGAGTAAGAGATAAAGAAGTAGTTAAACAATAGAAGGATATCGAAATAGTCAATACTCCTTCCCCTATTGGCTCCCCCTTACAGGGAGCCCAGTAGAAGCATAAATGAAAGAACGATAATGGCACGTACGAAATACACCAATGACATCCTGAAGCACGAGAAGAACGGAGGTCTACATTCAAGACGAAAGCTGAATACGCTACAGCAGGTATTTACCACTCACGATCTGAAAGACGCTATCGCCTACCAGTTCATCCTATCGGGCTCTACCAAGGATGAATACCAAGCAACGATGAAGGCCATCATGCGCCATATCCGCACCAAGTGCAGAGCCGAATACATCGGGGCGTACGAAGTCGGAGACGAGAAAGGCGGTATTCATGCTCACGCATTCGTCATCGTTGAAACAGCCAAACACTTCCCGTCCGACCTGTTGGACGTGACAGAAGGCGGTTTCATCGCTCGACGCATCAAGCGTAGGAAGCTGAGTATCCGCATCGAGCCCCCGAAGAACCGTATGCACGGTGGGCAGATGTTCGCCCGCATGAACACGCCGGACAAGCTGGCCGATTGCATCAAGTGGGCTACCTACTTCCTGAAAGTGCGGTCGAAAAGCGATGTACCGGGCCGTGAGACGTACTTCGGCTCCGAGTTCACATCGAACATCGCGAAGCGTGAAGCCCAGCGCCAGAAGTACAGGGACGCCCTTATGTCCACTCCCGCTGCACCAGCAGCCCCACAACCTAACGAAAGTGAACAACATGAAACGCGAACTACAGAAGCACCAGAAGCCAGCAGCACCGACAACTCTCAATCCCTCGGCTCCACTACCGAATTCAAGCAACGAACTGGTACGGCTCCACTTGCTCCAGATCGCAGCAGAAGCGAAGCAGGAAGCCCAGCAGGCCCAGCCAGTAGCCCAGCGCCAGCCGACCATGCCGACGACGCCAACGAAGCCTGTCACCCGTTGGACGGCTCCGAAGCCATCCGGCAAGACGGTAGCGGACGAACTAGCCCGTATCGCAGCGGAGGAACGGGAGGGCAAATGACGCCAGCAACCCGCTACATCGCCAGCTTGTACGAACAGGCAGTGGACGCCGATATGGATATTGACGAGGTAAGGAAGTACCTGTTCACCCAAGGCGTACTGCGAACGCCGGGAATGGTCGCCTACGAGCTAGAGAACACGTACGGGTTTATTGGATACGCCAACAAACACCCAGCAAAGCCAACGATGGACGTACGAGCGTACGACAAGGCCATCGACAAGGGCAAATCCCCGGCTACCCTATTGACCGAGGGGCCGGGAAGTAGTGTTGTTGGACTATGGAGTTAAGTTGAAGGCGACAGAGTAGGGCTGAACTGGTACACGTAGCCCAATCTCCCTTCTGTGATGCAATGAAGGTAATGATCCAGTGCAACGCAAGTCGGGAACGAAATCATTGCAATGGTCTTCTGTTTTGCAGAGACGAAGTGCAGGTTGAACTGTGTCCGAGAGCTGGAACTTAAACCGGCATAGATCGGATAAATAGCGGCCCAAATCGCTTGGAGTTGTGGGACGCGTTGTTCCATCTCTTTCGCTGCTTGCTTCAGCGGTTCGCCGGAAAGCTGCTCAACTGTTGCTTGCTCGTACCAACGGCGAAGAATCGTACGCGCAGGGATGTCAGAACCGTAGCTCTTTTCGAGAGCCTTGACCAACTGAGCCAGGTAGAAATCCAAATCGGCCTTGGCGTTTTGTAAGTACGCCTGTTCGTATGTATGGACGTTCGTTTCTCGTTGCATGCGCACTTGCATGATTAACACGAAAAACGTGAGGACTGACAGGATCGGGCCGTAGATACCCGACATCGCCGACCCCATCGCACTCCATAGATTCGGATCGTTGCTAATTACTGTACCGAACGTCCAAATGTAGACGATGATGGGTGCTACCAATACCGCCGAAATAACTATCCATCGCAACACTCGGCCGACGTTCCCCCAAAACTGATGCATGACGACTCCTGAAACTAGTGATGTGTCATTGTCGCACTACTGGAGTCACGGAAACATCAATTGCAACCTCAGATCGTGTTCGGAAAAACACGATGGACCGGGTAGCCCCCGGAATCGCTCACGGAAATTTTTCCGGCAGCTATTTTGACCCTACCGGAAGGGAAGTGAAGTGCTACTCCCTGCCTAAGCGTGAAGCAGAGCTGATGGTGATGTCGGAGTCGCTCGGAGTGCGGAGGAAGGCTCAGGACCCGGAGCTGTCCTGAGCGGAATGACAGGAGCGGCTTACGTGGAGCGGCGTTGTGCCCTACGCTCAGCCGCAAGTTTTACCTTCTCCGGTTGCGTATAGATACGCTCCAACAGTTCGGTCGTAAAGTCGAGCAAATCGAGAGCGTCGGCCTCAGTTAGCGTTCCTTGGTGCGCCCCGTCGTTTCCGTCTTCCTTGATGCAGTGGGACAAGTCGCGAAGGTCTTCCGGAAGATAGCGATTATCGAACAACCACGGTAGCCGCAGGCCAAGATCACGACGAGTTTTGGAATTTAGCCCCTCGACATCGCCGCTTGGAAGTTTTTCCTTTGTCGTCATGTCGACGCAAAGACGGAACATGGTTCCCGCAGCATTGAAGCAGCCTACAGCAAGGCATTTCGCGCCTTCGTTGAATGCAGCAAGTATGTGCTCAGGAAGGTACTCCGGAGGAGGCTCGGCAGCAATATCTCCGATAGAGAGGTATCTCTCGACATTAACAAAACCATTGATGACTACATCGAGAGCCTCAAGACGACCTTTCACTCGGTCGAACATAGTATCGGTTCCCCGATCTTGCTGACTGACGAGAAAAATCGTTCCATTGTCACAATGGCCGCACACGCTGTACGCTTCCCAATACCTTTGCCAACCCCAATTAGTATGTACATGGTTAGAGGCGAGAACATTGAACGTGATTTTCTGTGCGTCGCATCGCGGGCAATCAGCAACTAACTGTGACACTTAGTTTCCCCTGTGTTGTAACGAGATGATTCAGTGTACGACTTGCCGTCCGGCATGTCTACGACGCTCATCAGCCCTAGCCGATAGAGAGCGGGATCAGATCGGACAAGGCTGTTGAGCGCGGCTTTTGACGGTTCAGTTCGATTATTGAAGGACGCTCAGGACCTTATACGTGATGGCTGTGTTACCTGCGTCAACGACTTCAAATCGTGCGCCCTTGTAGCCGATCACACGGCTTTGGGATAGGTCATATTTCAGCTCTTGCGTGAACGCGGGACGCGCAAAGTTGTCCTTGAACTCGCGATACATCAGCGTAAGCGTGTTCTGCGATACCCCGCTGTAGACGAGTTCACGACGGAAGCTCTCAGCCGTAAATCTGACAATTTCCTTTGGGGTGTAGGCAATCGGCTTGGTGCCGTAACGATATCCGTTAGCGAAGTGGTAAATCACGGCAGGCTTCGACTTGTCGCTTGGGACGAACACGCCTCCACGTTCGCCCATCGGTACTCTCTGACCTAACATCACATAGTAGGTGTTGGTCCCAGCGTAATACTCTCCTTCCGGACGCGACGCGATCAGTTCAAGGTCGCCGGGAAAAACAGATGTCGTTCCGGGCGGGTTTGGATCGTCAGCCCCCCCTTCGACGGTGATAGCACGCACCCGAGAGACGTACTCTTTAGAAACTATCGAATCGCCCAGCTCTGCCTTACTGATTGTGTTCAGTTCTGGCGCGTAACGCGGTTCGGTTGTCGGAAACGCTTGACGCATTGGGACGGGTTCGGCAGTAACGCAACCACTCAAAGCGACCACTGCTCCGAATGCAGAGGCAACGATAACCCGGTTCATGTTCAAGGACATAGTTTTGGACAATATATGTTTTAGGAATTTCATAATAAAACAGTAATTGTCACGAAGCAAACTTCTTTACTGATCGGTTGCACCATCCAGACATCGACTGGTGCAAATAGGGCATGCCCCAGATAGACCGATGCCGACGAGGTAGCCCAAGGGCATCAGAATTCAAATGGACCATTTATAATGGACCTTATTTAATAGACTGTGTATAATAGACTCATCGACACAGCAGCTTGAAAGGAACAACATGTTTGTACGTGCATACCTCAGAGCATCCACGAAAGAGACGGATGCAAATCGTGCCAAAGAGCAACTGGAACAGTTCGCCGCTGACAAGGGGCTCAAGATCGCAGCGTTCTACGTCGAGAACGAATCCGGTGCATCACTCCAGCGCCCAGCCCTGTTTAAACTGATCGACGACGCCCACCCCGGCGACATGCTGTTGCTGGAACAGGTAGACCGCCTGTCCCGTCTAGACGAAGCCGACTGGGAATCGTTGAAGGCCACGTTGAAGAAGAAGGAAATCAAAGTAGTAGCACTGGACCTGCCTACGTCGTGGATGATGACGACCACCGATCCCACGATGGCCCGTATGTTCGCGGCAGTGAATGACATGATGCTGGACATGCTAGCCGCTATCGCTCGTAAGGACTACGAAGACCGTCGCCGCCGTGCTGCACAGGGTATCGAGAAAGCGAAGGCCAAAGGCGTGTACAAGGGTCGCAAGGAAGACGCCGACCGTAACGCCCTGATCCAACGTCACCTGAAAGCCGGTCAATCAAGCTGGAACGAAATTATGGAACTGGTAGGATGCAGCCGTGGCACGGTAGCGAAGCAAGCGGCCTTGCTCAAAGCACAGGAAAGCGCATGAGACGCGATAGGAGGCCCGCTACGGCCTTCTAATGCATGAGTTGATGGCTACGTAGCCAAACTCATCAAATCGTCTCTATGAGCCTTTAAATGGCCTTCCTGGCGATTGTCCTTTACCTGCGGGCTCCAGTCCTAGTGACTCCCGGCCCTGCTGATGGCCCTAGGACGCGTTCAGAGGCTCTAGGAGCCGTTCTACGCTCGAATGGTAGTGTTACCCCATCCGCCCCCTCCGGACGGCCCTATCGATATTTGCCACGACCGGGAAGGCCATTCGACCCGCCCCGGCGATGTGTTAAGCAACCCGCTCGCTCCCCGGCAGTTTTTCACTTTCCAGTGATATATTCCAGACGGTTCCGGCCTATCTGCCCGGAAGGGCAATTTGCAAAAATTTCCTTTTCAAAAATCACGGCTGGAGAAACACTGGTCAAGCCGTCTCCGGCTTCTTCTTCAACTTGAGCCTTCGATTGAACCCGACATTGACCTCAAGTTCATCCTCACGAATTTCACCTTGATCGAACATCGCCATCGTCACGTCCGTACTGTAGCTGACGGTCTGGAGCGTCTTCCCGGTATCTACGATCCTCAAGATTTTGAGTTCCTTCTTGTGCACCTGATACGTAATCGAGTCGTCCGCTTCCTTGAACGCGGTGACAAGGATTCCCAGCCGCTTCAGCAGCTCGTTAGCCCTAGCTCGCCCCTCCTTGCTGACCAAGTCCAGCCGTGCGAAGAAGTCTTCCTTGTTCGTGATGCGGTCTGCCGCAAGCGCTTTCTCCAGCTCCAGCTCCCGTTCTTCCAGTCGTGCTATCTCGTCGTCTGCATCCGCTACCTCTGCTCGTAGCGTTGACGATGGACGGGTACGCAAGAAATCCAACGTTTCAGCCCTTGCCCGTTGTTGCTCGGCCATGCGGCCCCGTACCTCGTTCAGTTGCGCCTGAAGGCTACGGGCGTCACTCTGCACCAGCGCCAGACTGTTCACCTTGGTAAGCAGCTCCTTGAACACTTCGTCGGCCCGGTCCAGTCGGATCGACCTAGCGTCACACTTTCCCTTTCCGGCCTCGTAACAGCGGAGGTAAGGGGGCTGCTTCGCTCCTTTGGTATAGACGTTCAGTGCCGCATGGCATCGCGTACAGCGAAGGATTCGTTGCCACACGTTATATCCGCGTGACTGCTTCTTCGCTCCCGTTATGAACCGCTCTGTAGTCGCTTGCTGGGCCTCGTAGAACGTCCGCTCATCGATGATTGGTTCATACAGGCCCGTTATCGGCTCCCCGACCTTGACGCGCTCCTTGCCCTTGCCGCTGTACGGCTGGTAAATACCGAGAACCGTGGGACTCTTCAATATCTGGGCAACGCTGGAGCCGCCCCACGTCTTCCCCTTGAACGATGGTATCCCCGCTTCGTTCAGCCTCCTAGCAATCGCCTCGCGTCCATAGCCGTCAATCGTCCATTGGAAGATGTCCTTGACGATCTGCTTCTTCGCTTCGTTGACGACATAGTGTGTTGGCTTCCTCTTCAGCTTGTCCTTGTCGTCATCCCGGTACACTGGATCGAGCCAAGCAGGCCGGGTAGCTCCCATCGGCTTACGCTCGTTCCGGGCGTCCTCCTGCTTGTCACGCCATGCCTTGCCAACGCGTTTGGATTTGTTGGAACTCTCGCTGTGCGAACGCGACATTTCCATGATGCTGACGATTAGGTCCAGCTCGTCCACCTTCCCGGCTTTGTAAACCTTGTCATCATTGACGCTTACGATGTTGATTCCAGCGTTCAGAAGATCGAGGAACCTTGGAAGCGCTTGCCTCGGATGTTGACGAGACAACCTATCGAGTGATTCAACGATCAGATACGAACCCTCCGGGATTGACCCGGCCTCTACCAGATCATGGAAGCGTCGTAGCTCGGCCTTGTCATCAAGGTTCTTTCCATCGAATGCCGAAGTGGCCCTATCCAAAAATGTGTACTGTTCATCCTCGACAAGCTGTAGATTGTGTTTCTGACAATACCCTACGGCGATATCCTTCTGACGTTTGAGGCTCCCGGCCTCGTTCTGTTTGGCGTGAGAGAATCTACGGTAGCTATAGGCGAGCGGTTTGGGCGTATTGGTATCCATGCCCCCAGTTTACAGGCATGGGGTGCAAACCGCTAGTAGAGCTACATCTTCAAGCAGCCCGGCATCGGCGGCGAAGTGCGCTGGCACCAGGACGCGACGTTCTTCGATTCCACGCCGATCAGCGTGACGACGTTCTGGTTCGCGCTGGAAGACGCGACCATCGAGAACGGCTGCCTGTGGGTCGAACCGGGCGGCCACCGCGGCCCGCTGCGCGAGCGTTTTCTCCGCGACGACGATGCCATCGCGATGGAAAAACTGGACAGTACGCCGTGGCCGGACGACAGCACGGCCGTGCCTTTGGCCGCGAAGGCCGGGGATCTCGTCTGCTTCCATGGGCTGCTGCCGCACTACAGCGCGCCCAATCGCTCGGCGGTGTCGCGGCATGCGTTTACCTTGCACGTGACGGATGCGCGCACTGCCTATTCGCCGCGCAACTGGATCCAGCGGGATGCGGATTTTCCCGTACGTGGCTTCGACTGATATACTCTTCCAGTACCTTTTAATGCACTTTTAAAGCACAAGCCGGGCATGGACTGTCATATCGAGATTTTTCACGAAGGCGAGTGGCTGGAAGCGGCGCAGGCAAGCTTCTCCGATGTGGTGCGGAATGGCTTCCGGCCGAACGACTGTGTGTTCGAATACGATCTGCTCTACGCCTTCGGCAATGCACCGCCCCCGATATCGCTGGTTCTCCCCGTGGACGCAGACCGTCATGTCCGGAAAACCTGGCCCACTTTTCTGTACGATCTCGTACCGCAGGGTAACGGACGCCGCTTCCTTCTCGACCATCTGAAGCTCCCCGACGCCCAGGCTTCCGACCTGCCTTTGCTGCGTGCCGGTGCCTTCAACCCGAGCAGTTGGCTCTGCCCGAACAGGACAAGGCAGAGGCCCGTGAACGGCGCGACCGAATGCTGGAGGCCGCGGCCGCCGCCAGGCTGTCGCTGACCGAAGGCGTGCGCGAAATGCGCGCGATCGCCGGCATGACGCAGGAAGAATTCGCTCGTCATCGCGGGGTCAGTGCACGCGTCATCAAGGCGATCGAGCTTGGCCAGGCAAACCCCACTGTCGCGACAATGAATCGCATTGGACAGTTCTTTGGCCTGGAGGTGGCGTTCGTTCCGATCAAACGTGAGTTGCATGCCGATGACCAGCCACAGTCCGTCAGTGACCGAATAATCACGACGAACCATGACACGGAGTTTTCAAAGGCCATCCATAATGCCCTCGCGAAGAGGGAAGAACTTTCCAGCTACATTCGGGCACTCAACTTGAGGGCTGCCGCACTGGACGACGAATTACACAAGATCGTGCGACTGCACGAAACGACCGCGGGCACGCCTGATTCCTCGATTACTTCAGCCCAAGTAAAGAAAAATATAGCTGAGGATACGTTCGTCGGCGAAGCTCACCGACGTACGAAAAGAAAACCGCGCCCCACCTGATGATCGGCCGCTGACCTTCTGTCGCTCCTGACAAAAACTGTCAGGACTCCCTCTTAAGATCTTCCTTTCTTCGGTTACGAAAGGAGATCGTCATGCACATCATCATCGGAGGCACCGGCCACGTCGGCTCGGCCACGGCCCGCGCACTGCTGCGCCGGGGCGAACCCGTCACGGTCGTCACGCGCAATGCCGGCCATGCGGCCGGGCTGCGCGATGCCGGCGCGAAAGTCGCCGTCGCGGACGTGCGCGACGTGCCCGCGCTGCGCGCCATCCTGCGTACGGGCACCACCGCGCTGCTGCTGAATCCGCCGGCCGCGCCGTTCACCGACACCGACGCCGTCGAGCGCGCGAACGCCGCCGCCATCGTCGACGCGGTGACGGACTCCGGTTTGCGCAAGGCCATCGCCGTCTCGACGTTCGGCGCGCGCGCCGGCGAGCCGTGCGGCGACCTCACCGTGCTGTTCGAATTCGAGGAAAAGCTGCGGGCGCAGGCCGTTCCCGTCGCCGTCAATCGCGGTGCCTACTACATGAGCAACTGGACCGAGATGCTCGACACGGTGCGCCACCGCGGCAAGCTGCCCAGCTTCTTTCCGGAGGATGCCGCCATCCCGATGGTCGCGCCCTGCGACCTGGGCGAAGCCGCCGCGCAGCGGCTGATGGAGCCCGCGGACCGGACCGAGACCCTCTACATCGAAGGCCCGCGCCGGTACACGCCGCGCGACGTCGCCGACGCGTTCGCGCGGGCACTCGGCCGCCCCGTCGACGTCGAGGTCGTCCCGCGCCACGCCTGGGAGCAGACGTTCCGCCAGCTCGGCTTTTCGGCGGAAGCGGCGCGCAGCTATACGTGCATGACCGGGACCGTGCTGGACGAGCAGGACCGCTGGCCGGACGACCCCGTCCGCGGCGCGACGTCGCTCGAGAATTTCATTTGCGAAAGCGCAAATCGAAAGTATTAAAACTACATATTTCATGCGAATTAGGTTGACACGAAAATACGTATAGCTAAGAATCTCCCCCGTCGGGCACGAAAACATCACAGAATGATCGCCCGATACGTAGTAAAAGTACCTGACTGAGCAACGGACTTTTGCACGACCTCCGTTGTTCGCCGGGACCTTACCCGTATCACATCGGAGGAGAAGCATGAAGAAGAGCACCATCGTCGCCCTGCTGGCGGCGGGCATGATCACGTCCATGGCCCCGGCAGGGGCCGCCACCCCCACCCAGCAGGCCGGCGGCAGCACGGCCATCGTCCTGCAGGGTTTCCACTGGAACTCGGCCAACTATGCCGGCCCGGACTGGTACAACACCCTGCTGAACAACGTCGGCGACTTGAGCGCGATGGGATTCACCCACGTGTGGTTCCCGCCGCCGTCGGATTCGAGCGCCAAGGAAGGCTATCTGCCGCGCCAGCTGAACAAGCTCGATTCCAAATATGGCAGCGCGGCCGAGCTGACGAACGTCGTCAGCGCATTCAAGAGCAAGGGCGTCAAATCCATCGTCGACGTCGTCGTCAACCACCGCGTGGGCACCACGGGCTGGTCCGACTTCACGAACCCGAACTGGACCACCTATTCCATCGTCAACGGCGACGAGTGCAACTGCGGCCTCGGCAACGCCGACACGGGCCAGGGCTTTTCCGCCGGGCGCGACCTCGACCACAAGAACGTGGGCGAAGTCCAGAACGGCATCATCAACTGGCTGAACTACACGCTGAAGCCGGTGGGCTTCTCGGGCCTGCGTTTCGACTACGTGAAGGGCTTTTCGGCGAGCTACGCGGGCCAGTATTCGAACGCGTTCGCACCCGATTTCTGCGTCGGCGAGATGTGGCCGGATTCGTTCGACCTGAACAACCTGAACGCGAACCGCCAGGCGATCATGGACTGGATCAACGGCACCAGCAACAGCTGCGGCGCGTTCGACTTCACGACCAAGGGCATCCTCAACGACGCCCTCGCCAACGGCAATTACTGGCGCCTGAAGGCGACCGACGGCAAGCCGCAGGGCGCCATCGGCTGGTGGCCGGCGATGTCGGTGACGTTCGTCGACAACCACGACACCGGCCCGGCCGAAAGCTGCGGCACGGGCCAGAACCTGTGGCCGGTGCCGTGCGGTTCGGTGCTGGAAGGGTATGCCTACATCCTGTCGCATCCGGGCATCCCGACCGTGTTCTACCCGCACATCTACAACTGGAATCTCAAGACGCAGATCGCGGCGCTGATGGCGGCGCGCAAGAATGCGGGCGTGAATTCGACGTCGGCGGTCGCGATCCAGCAGGCGACGCAAGGCCTGTACGCAGCCATCATCACCGGCACGACGCACCAGCTGGCGATGAAGATCGGCCCGAACAGCTGGAGCCCGGGTGCCGGCTGGACGTTGCAGACGTCGGGTAACAACTACGCCGTCTGGATGAAATAAAAGCGCACGAAGCGGCTCAGGCCACCACCGCCTGCAGCCGCGTCGCCTGGCCGCGGCCGATGACATCGCGGCCATGCACGCTGACGCGGTTGCGGCCGTTCTGCTTGGCGTGGTACAGCGCCACGTCCGCGCGGCTCAGGATGTCTTCCCATTTCTGGTCGTGCGCATCCAGCGCGGCCACGCCCACGCTGACGGTCATCGGGACCGGCATCCCCTCGACGGTCAGCGGCGCCGCCACCACGGCTTCGCGCAGGCGTTCGGCCATGGCGCCCACGTTCCCCGCATGTTCGCCGACGACCAGTACCGCGAACTCTTCCCCGCCGATGCGGAACAGCGCATCGTACCCGCGCAGCACCCGCGCCGACAGTGCCGTCACGTGGCAGATCGCCGCGTCCCCCACGCCGTGGCCGTAGCGGTCGTTGATGGGCTTGAAGTGGTCGATGTCGAACGTGATGAAGAACATGGCCGAACCGTTGCGGCGGCAGCGGCGGAAGTCGCGCGTGGCCACGTCGTGCAGGGCGCGCCGGTTCAGCCAGCCGGTCAGCACGTCCGTCAGCGAGGCGCGGCGCAACGCCAATGTCTGCTGGTGGCTGACGATCAGCGCGCAGCACATCGTCGCCAGCGACATGTACACCAGCATCGCCAGCGCGCCCGACGTGCGGAAGAAATCGCCGCCCAGGAAGCCCGGCGGGTGACCGTCGTACGCGAGCATGATCGCCATGCGCGCGACCTGCTGCAGCGCGGACAGCACCTGCAGCACGATCAGCGGCGTATGCGCCGCGCACGCCGCGCGCTCGCTGCGGCGCCACAGCAGCCACGCGGCGCCGAGATTGAGCGCGCCGACGAACGGTGTGAACAGCACGAGCCGGTACAGCGGCGCGCCGCGCGCGAACATCAGCGCATGCGCCGCCAGCACGGCGACCATCAGCAGCACGCCCCAGCGCCAGCCGGGCGCCAGGTGCAGGTGGCGCCGCACCCCGGCCAGCATGCCGAAATGGCCGCCGATGTGGAGCGCGTTGACGCTTGCGATGAACAGAATGGGACCCGCCTGCTGGTGCAGGCCGATGGCGCCAAGCCCGTTGCTCAGTGCGAATAACGCAGCGGCGACCGTCCAGTCGACGAGGCAGGCCTGGCGCGCGCTGGCGAGGTACAGCAGCCCCATGCTGGCAGCCATGGTCAATGCCGCCAGCGCGGCGGCCACGATGAGTGTGAAAGCGTCCAAGCGCATCCAACCTGTATAGATAATTCCATAAGTATAAAACTATTGTTTATATGCAAATCAAACCAATTGTCGCAATCGCAAAGTTTCTGTATTTACAGCAAGCGAATCCGGCCTCCGGGACGGCTGTGATATACCGCTTCCATGAATGCCGCATTCTTCGCCATCGTCGGCGCCCAATTCTTTTCGTCGCTGGCGGACAGCGCGCTGTTCATCCTGTGCGTGTCGCTGGTCGCCACGCTGTCGTTCCCGCAGTGGATGACGCCGATGCTGAAGATGGGTTTCGTCCTGTCGTACATCGTGCTGGCGCCGTTCGCCGGCGCCTTCGCCGACCGCTTTCCCAAGGGCCGCGTGATGCTGCTGACGAACACCGTCAAGATGCTCGGCTGCTCGCTGATCCTGGCCAAGGCCAATCCCCTGCTCGCCTACGGCATCGTGGGGCTCGGCGCCTCCGCATACTCGCCCGCCAAGTACGGCATCCTGGCCGAGGTGCTGCCGCCGCGCCGCCTCGTGGCGGCCAACGGCTGGATCGAGGGCACGACCGTGCTCGCCATGATCCTCGGCACGGTGCTGGGCGGCGCCCTCTCCGCCAATCCGCAGGCGATCGCGTGGCTGCTGCACCTGACCTTGCCATGGCGGGCCACGCCCATCGGCATGGCGGTTGCCGTGATCGTCATGACGTATTTGCTGGCGACGCTGTTGAACCTGCCCGTGATGCACGCCGGCGTCCGCCCGGCCGACGCGCGCCGCCCCTTGCCCGCGCTGCTCGCCGATTTCTATCGCTGCAACCGGACGCTGTGGCAGGACCGCGAAGGCCGCATCTCGCTGGGGGTCACGTCGCTGTTCTGGGGCAGCGGCATGGTGCTGCAGGTGCTCTTGCTGACGTGGGCGCAGAACGTGCTCGGTCTCACGCTGGACCGTGCCGCGGCGCTGCAGGGCGTGTTCGCGCTCGGCGTCGCGGTGGGCGCCGCCGTCGCCGGCAAGGCCGTGCCGCTCGTGCGCTCGCTGTCCGTGATGCCGCTGGGGGCCGTGATGGGCGGCGGGCTGTGCGCGATGGTGTGGGTGCATTCCGTCGCGGTGGCGCTGCCGCTGCTGCTCGCGATCGGCATCCTGGCCGGCCTGTTCGTCGTGCCGATGAACGCGATCCTGCAGCACCGCGGCCACCGTCTGATGCCTGCCGGCCAGTCGATCGCCGTGCAGAACTTCAACGAGAACCTCGCCATCCTCCTGATGACGTCCACCTATGCGCTGGCCCTGCAGGCGCGGCTGCGGCTCGATACCGTGCTCGTGCTGCTGGGCCTCCTGATCGTGCTCGTCACGCTGGTCTTGCGCGGGATGGCGGCGCCGCGGATCGACTGAACTGTCCGCCCGCGGTGTCCGCCTGGTGTCCGTTCATGTGTCCGCGTGTCCGACCGTATCGCACGCGCCACGCCCATCCGTATGTATCAGCCTTGTTACACATCAAATACAGTAGTGGCGGAACGTCAAGATTAGAATATTTTCCTTCTTTCAACCATGAATGCAGGGTAAATATGATACGTTTCCCGATCGGCCTGGCGGCGCTATGCCTCAGCATGGCGGCAATCGCGGCGGAACCTTTCGACGACAAATTCCGCCAGCTCGACGAATTGCTGCCCACCCCGACCACGATCCGCACCGCCTCCGGCGCCCCGGGACACGCGTACTGGCAGCAGCGCGCCGACTATACGATCCGCGCCACGCTGGACGAAAGCCGGCGCGCCATCAGCGGCACCGAGACGATCACGTATCACAACAATTCGCCCGACGCGCTGTCCTACCTGTGGATCCAGCTCGACCAGAACATCTATAAACGCGATTCCGACGCGCGCATGACGGCGACCGTCCCCTCGCGCGACGCCTGGGCCAAGGCGCGCGGGCCGGAAGACGGCTATAAATTCGACGCGCTGCGCTCCGTGCTGGAAAAGAGCACGTTCGACGGCGGTTTTAAAATCGCCGCCGTGAAGGATGCGGGCGGTCGCCCTCTGCACGTCGTCATCAACCGCACGATGATGCGCATCGACCTGCCGCAACCCCTGAAGCCGGGCGCGAAGGTCGCGTTCTCGATCGACTGGAGCTACAACATCAACGAGCAGAAGGTGCTCGGCGGCCGCTCCGGCTACGAGAAGTTCGACGAAGACAAGAACGACCTGTTCGAGATCGCCCAGTGGTTCCCGCGCATGGCCGCGTACTACGACGTGACGGGCTGGCAGCACAAGCAGTTCCTCGGCACCGGCGAATTCACGCTGGAATTCGGCGACTACGACGTGCAGTTGACCGTCCCCGCCGACCACATCGTGGCCGCCACCGGCGAGTTGCAGAACCCGGGCGACGTGCTGACCGCCGCCCAGCGCCAGCGCCTGGAGCAGGCGCGCACGGCGACCAGGCCCGTCGTCATCGCCACGCAGGCCGAGGCCGAGGCGCGCGAACAGACCCGCGCCGGCGGCACGAAGACGTGGCGCTTCCGCGCGAAGAACGTGCGCGATTTCGCGTGGGCGTCGAGCCGCAAGTTCATCTGGGACGCGCAGGGCTTCAAGAAGGACGCGACCAATGTGCTCGCGCAGTCGTTCTACCCGAAGGAAGGCAATCCGCTGTGGGAAAAATACTCGACGGCCGCCGTGATCCACACGATCGCCGAGTACAACAAGTATTCCTTCGACTATCCGTATCCCGTCGCGATTTCCGTGAACGGTCCGGTGGGCGGCATGGAATATCCGATGATCTGCTTTAACGGCCCGCGTCCGACGAAGGACAAGAAGACGGGCGAACTCACGTACTCCAGCCGCACCAAGTATGGCCTGATCAGCGTCGTGATCCACGAGGTGGGCCACAACTACTTCCCGATGATCGTCAACTCGGACGAGCGCCAGTGGACGTGGATGGACGAGGGCCTGAACAGCTTCCTGCAATACCTGGCCGAACAGGCGTGGGAAGAGCACTACCCGCAGTCGCGCGGCGAACCGCGCGCCATCGTCGACTACATGAAGAGCACCAACCAGGTGCCGATCATGACGAACTCGGAATCCATCGCCGCCCTCGGCTACAACGCCTATGCGAAGCCGACGGCCGCGCTGATCGTCCTGCGCGAGACGGTGCTGGGCCGCGAGCTGTTCGACTTCGCCTTCCGCGAATACGCGCAGCGCTGGAAGTTCAAGCGTCCGACGCCGTCCGACTTCTTCCGCACGATGGAAGACGCCTCCGGCACGGACCTCGACTGGTTCTGGCGCGGCTGGTTCTACACGACCGGCCACGTGGACGTGAGCGTCGACGGCATCAGCGAATACACGGTCGGCACGAAGGATCCGGAAATCGAAAAGGCGTGGAAGAAGGCGCAACGCGACGCCGAGCCGATCTCGATCACGGACCAGCGCAACAAGGGCACCCTGCCGCGCCGCGTCGACGCGCATCCGGAGCTGAAGGACTTCTACAACGAGCATGACGCGTTCACGGTCACGAACCGCGATCGCAACAAGTACAACGAGGCGATCGGCGACCTGGAAGACTGGGAGAAGAAACTGCTCAAGGAAGGCAAGCATCTGTACCTCGTCGACTTCAGCAACCTCGGCGGCCTCGTGACGCCTCTCGTGCTGGAGATCACCCTGCAGAGCGGGAAGAAGACCATCGAACGCATCCCGGCCGAGGTGTGGCGCTACACTCCCACAAAGATCACGAAGCTGATCATCACGGACGAGCCGATGGTCGCGCTGACGCAGGATCCGAACTGGGAGACCGCCGACACGGACACCGGCAACAACAGCTGGCCGCGCAAGGCGATGCCGTCGCGCCTGGAGTTGTTCAAGACCGAGCATGACAAGGACAACCTGATGAGAGACTTCAACGAGAAACTGAAGTAGAGTGGGCACCCGTGCCCACTCTACGAGGAAAGTATGGAATGAAGTTGCGTCGTATCCTGATCCTGCTGTGCGCGTGCGTATGCCTGCACGCTTCCGCGCACCGCTTCCACGCCGGCATCACCGACATCAGCTACAACGAGCGCACGGGTAGCACGGAAGTCGTGCACACGTACATGGCGCACGACGTCGAGGCGCTGCTGACGGAACTGTACCAGCGCCAGTTCGACCTGTCCGATCCCGAGGACCAGGCCGTGCTGCGCAAGTACGTGGAAAAGCAGTTCTGGCTGGCCGACAGGGACGGCCGCCGCCTGCCGCTGAACTGGGTCGGCGTGACGGTCGACACGGACAGCGTCGTCGTGTTCCAGGAAGCGGTGCGCACGCCTGTGGTGAACGTCGAGACGATCCACGACGCCGTGCTGAGCGACTTCCTGCCCGACCAGCAGAACACCGTGAACCTGACGGCGAGCGGCAGCCTGCGCACGTTCGGCTTCACCAGCAGCCGCACCGAACTCCCCGTCCACTGATGCGCCCGATCGCCCTGCTGCTCACCACGCTGTTCGTGCCCGCCTGCGCGTGGGCGGACGATCCCGTGATCCAGCGCGTGCTCGTCGAAGGCGCGCGCACGAGCCAGCTGGGCATCGCGGATGCCGCCAGCGCCGGCACCGTCAACCAGAAGGAACTGGCGATGCGCACCGTGTACCGGCCCGGCGAACTGCTGGAAGCGGCGCCGGGCCTGATCGTCAGCCAGCACAGCGGCGAAGGCAAGGCGAACCAGTTCTTCCTGCGTGGTTTCAACCTGGACCACGGCACGGACCTGGCCACGTACCTGGACGACATGCCCGTCAACCAGCGCAGCCACGCGCACGGCCAGGGCTGGACGGACCTGAACTTCCTGATTCCCGAACTGACGGCGCGCCTCGACTACAAGAAGGGCCCGTACTCCGCGAGCGAAGGCGATTTCGCGTCGGCCGGCAGTGCTGCCATCACCTATGCGAACCGCCTCGCGCGCAACGTGGCCACTGCCAGCGTCGGCCAGGACGGCTACGCGCGCACGGCGCTGGCGGCATCGAAGGAGATCGACGACGGCGTGCTGACGTATGCGCTGGAAGCCCTGCACAACGACGGCCCGTACGCGCACCCGGACGATTACCAGAAGCTGAACGGGGTGCTGCGCTACAGCCGCGGCTATGCGAACAACGGCTGGAGCGTGACGGCGATGGCGTACCGGGGTCGCTGGAATGCGACGGACCAGATTCCCGAGCGCGCCGTGGCCGCCGGCCAGCTTGGCCGCTTCGACGCGATCGACACCACCGACGGCGGCGCAGCGAAGCGCTTCAGCCTGTCGGGCGTGTGGCGCCGCACGGGCCAGGATTCGGCGTCGAAGGTCAGCGCCTACGTCATCCGCAACCAGCTCGACCTGTGGTCCGACTTCACGTACTTCATGAACGACCCGGTCAATGGCGACCAGTTCGCCCAGCCCGACCGGCGCGTGACGAGCGGCGTCAACGCCACGCACAGCTGGCACGCGCACCGGGGCGAGACGTCGACGTCGGACATCACCGTCGGCGTGGAGGCGCAGAACGACAACATCTTCAACGGCCTGTATCGCACGGCCGCGCGCAAGACCTTGTCCGTGACGCGCGCGGACCACATCGTCGAGACGAGCCTTGGCGCCTTCATCGAGAACGCCACGCGCTGGAACCCGTGGCTGCGCTCGACGGTGGGCGTGCGCGCGGACGATTACCGCTTTCGCGTGCGCACCGGCGGCGTCGACGGCAGCGACTCGCTGGCCAGCCCGTCCGCCAACGTCGTGTTCGGCCCGTGGCGCCGGACCGAGTTCTATGTGAACTACGGCGAAGGCTTCCACAGCAACGATGCGCGCGGGACGCTCACGGCGCCCGGCCTCGTGCGCTCGCGCGGCATGGAGCTGGGCCTGCGCACCGAAGCCATCCCGACGATGCAGACGGCCATCTCCCTGTACCGCCTGGACTTCGATTCCGAGCTGACGTACGTGGGCGACGAAGGGACGACCGAGGCCGGGCCACCCAGCCGCCGCATCGGCATCGAGTTCTCGAATTACTATAAACCGTATAAATGGTTATCGGTCGACTTCGACGCCGCTTACGCGCATGCGCGCTCGCGCGGCGTCGCGCCGGGGCAGGACCGCATCCCGGAAGCGATCGAGGGCGTCGCCCAGCTCGCGCTGACGGTGAGCCAGGTCGGCCCGTGGGAAGGCGCACTGCGCCTGCGGTACTTCGGGCCGCGTCCGCTCGTCGAAGACGACAGCGTGCGCTCGCGCGCCAGCACGACCCTGAACGGCCGCCTCGGCTATCGCGTAAGCCGCGACCTGCGGCTGGAACTGGAAGGGTTCAACCTGGCGAACCGGCGCGCGTCCGCGATCGACTACTACTATGCGTCGCAGCTGCGCGGCGAAACGGTGCCGCGCGAGGACGTGCATTTCCACCCGATCGAGGCACGCTCGTTCCGGCTGACGCTCGTCAGGAACTGGTGATGGCCGGCACGGCCGCGCGCAAAAAGTGCTAGGCTACCGGGATGACAACACCGCAACCACCTTATACCGACCCGGCCCGCATCGCCGATGCGCTGCGCGGCGACGGCTATGCGCTTCTGCGCCCGGCCGACGTGGCGCAACTGGCCGGCTGTTCGCTCGATGAGCTGTCGGCGCTGGCGCCGAGCTGGAACCGCCTGGAGCTCGACAACTACCTGAAAGACGGCGGCCGCTATCGCCGGCGCCGGCATTCGTGCTTCGTCGACAGCGGCGAGACCCTCGCGCAAAGCCCGCACCGCGCGCACTGGCAGCCGGTCGAGTACAACGCCCTGCACGGCGGCATGCACCGCCTGTTCGTACCCATCGAACCGTCCACCGTCGAGCAGCCGGCCTGGCCGAAGCTGGTGCGCGCGCTGGGCGCCGTGTGCTCGCAGGTGAAAGGCCGGCAGACCTGGTACGTCGAGGCGCACCAGTTCCGCATCGATACCGCCGACGGCATCGGCCGCCCCACGCCGGAAGGCGCGCACCGCGACGGTGTCGACTTCGTTGCCGTCATCCTGATCGGGCGCGAGAACATCAAGGGTGGCGAGACGCGCGTGTTCGAGGCGAACGGTCCGAAAGGCCAGCGCTTCACGATGACCGAACCGTGGACGCTGCTGCTGCTGGACGACGCTTCCGTCATCCACGAATCGACGCCGATCCAGCCCATCGGCGCCGACGGCCACCGCGACACGCTCGTGCTGACCTGGCGCGCCGGCGCCTTCCAGGGCGACGACGCCGAGACGACCGGCGCCTGAGCCATCCCGCGCGCGCGGCCGTTCGCGCCGCGCTTCCCGACTGAACCAAAGAAAGGCATGCGACATTGCATGCGCCCACAAATGTTAGCGTCGGACAATTTCTGATAAAAAAAAAGCCCGCAACCTTGCGGTGCGGGCTGAATCCAGGTTTTCGGAGAAAAACTGGAGGAGACAGGTGCAACTATAGCCCTAATTTTTGTGCACCGCAATACGGTAGAACTACTATATGTAGAGGGCAGCCTCTAGAGTAGAGGCTCAGGCACCAACGATACGGAATCCAGCACGTTTTTGCGGCATTGCGGGAAAGACCTGTTCCAGACGCTTGTCGCCTAACATTAAATGTTCTTCCGATATTTGCGCTAACACCGAACGAAAGTCGGTCGTAACCGGCAAATCACGCCCCTCGTTCAGTTTCGTGTCGCCGACGCCTTCCCAGTCGCCATAAACCTTACCGCCGCGCACCTTGCCGCCCATGACCCACATCACATTGCCGTGGCCGTGGTCGGTGCCGCCGTTGCCGTTCTCGCGTGCCGTGCGGCCGAATTCGGACATCACGACGACGACCGTGTCGTCGAACAATGGTCCCAGCCGTTCGGCCAGCACGGCCAGCCCCTGTCCCAGCGGTGCGAGCCGGTTCGCGAGCTGGCCGGTCGCGGCCCCCTGGTTCGCGTGCGTGTCCCAGCCGCCCAGCGCGACGAACGCCAGCTGGATCTTCGGGTCGTTGCGCATCAGGCCCGCCAGGCGGGCGGCATCGTCGGGGAAACCGTTCGGCAGCGGGGCGCCGCGGTCGGCGGCCTGCATCTCGCGACTCATTTGGTTCTGTTCCAGGGCATCCATGACTTCGCGGTGCGCATTGCGCCCGTCCGCGTACGCGCGCCCGAAGCGGGGGTGATCCGCATACAGTTCGTCGAACGCGGCCTTGACGGCCGGCCGGTCGAGCAGGTCCGCGCGCGCGGCGGCCGCCACGTTCGGCAGGTTCACCGCAGCCGCGTGGCCGGACAGGATGCGCGGCAGCACCGGGCCGATGCCCAGCAGCCGGCTGGGCGACTGCGGGCCGGGCAGCGCGGCCACGAGGCGGTTCATCCAGCCGTCCGGCGTGTTCTTGCGGCCCGGCGTCGCGGATTCCATGTAGTCCTGCGCGTCGAAGTGGGAACGCGTGGCGTCCGGCGAACCGCTGGCGTGCACGAACGCGAGCTTGCGCGCGGCCCACAGCGGCTGCAGGCTGGCCAGCGCGGGATGCAGGCCGAAGTAGCCGTCCAGGTCCAGCGCCCCGCCCTCCATGCCGGGCGCCGCGAGGCCGATCGTGGGGCGCAGGCGCAGGTAGTTCCCGTCGCCGACGGGCGCCACGACGTTCAGGCCGTCGACGGCGCCGCGCAGCATCACGACGATGAGTTTTTTGTTCGTGGGGCCGGCGGCCGGTGCGCTCACGGCCCACGCGCCGCGGCCGGCGGGCAGCAGGAGGCCGGCACCCACCGCGTTGAGAAAATGCCTGCGTCGCATGAGGTCCTCCGATGGAATCAGCGCTGCATGAAATCGGGGCTGCCGAGCAGCATGGCGGCCCGCAGGTTGTCCGGGTTGCGCTGGACGATGCCCAACGTGCGCGGCGACACCGATCCGGCCAGCGTGGCCTGCAGCCGGACCGGATCGAGCGGCGCCGGCGGCGCATCGGCCGGCACCGTCGCCAGCGGCAGTTTGCCGCCAGCCAGCGCGCTCGCGAAGGCGATGCTCCGCGTCAGCGCGTCCGGGTTCAGCCACGCGTCCTGCGTGTTCTTGTACCCGTCCGGCGTCTGGCAGCCGTACAACGGCATGCCCAGCTGATTCATGGTATTCACCAACGGCCCGACATTCGCCACCGGCACGCCGCTCGCCCGCAGGGCCGAGACCACGTACTGGTACGGCGTCTTGAACTTCGCGCCGACGCTCCCCGCGTCCATGAATTCGCGGCTCGCGAACAGCGTCGCCAGCACGGCGCGGATGTCGCCCTGCGACGCCTGCCACGTGGCCGCCATGCGGTCGACGAGGCTTGGCGGCGGCTCGTCGCTGACGAAGTATTGCGCCAGCTCGCGGCTCACGTGGCGCGCCGTGGCGGGGTGCATGGCCAGCACGTCCAGCGCATACTCCCCTTCCTGCTGGCCGGCCGGCGCGATCGCGCGGCCCAGCCACGTCTTGGTGCCGGCATCGTGGCGGCCGGCGTCGAAGCGGAATGTCTCGCCCGTGCGCGCGAGACGCTTCTGGTCGAACGTCCACCCGGTCAGCATGCGCGCCAGCTCCGTCACGTCGCGCTGCGTGTAGCCGCCGTCCGCACCCAGCGTGTGCAACTCCATCAGTTCGCGCGCATAGTTTTCGTTCAGCCCCCGCGCCTTACCCTTCGCATCCGGGCGCGGCGCCGACGACACGACGTTATCGAGGTAGAACAGCATCGCCGGATGCTTCGCCGTCGCGCCCAGCAGCGCGCGGAAGGAGCCGAGCGCGTGCGGGCGGATCGCGTCGCGTTCGTAGCTCGTCACCAGCGCGCGGTCGATTCCTTTGCCCGCGAAGACGTTGAAATGGTTGTACCAGAAGTCGACCATGACCTCTTCCAGCTGGCGCGGGCTCTCGACGGCGCGCAACAGCCGGGCTTCCGCAGCCTGGCGCGCCACGCGCATCTCGGCCTCGCGCCGGCGCTGTTTCGCGCCCTCGTCGTCCATCCGAACGGCGCGCCGCAGTTCCAGGAACTCGGCCAGCGATTCTCCGGCGCTGCGGTTCACGGTGTCCAGTGCGGCCAGGCGTGCGTCCAGGTCGGCCGGCAGCGGGATCGTCTCCGGATGCAGCTGCTGGTCGATCCAGCGCTGCACGCCCATCTGCGCCACGCGCCCGACGTCGCCGGGACGCGGTCCGTATGCGAGGCGGTTCAGCACATGCAGCGCCTGCACATCCGGGGCAGATGCCGCATCGGCCGCCGCTGCGGCACCCGTCGCCATCAAGGCGGCGGCCAGCAGGACAAGCGATGCGCGTCGGATCATGTTGAGCTTCATGTTGGCCGCCATTTAACCGCGAATGGATGAGCGGGAATATCGACGCGACGTTTCAGTGGTAAGGATTTGTAACGGAACATGACAGCCGGGACCATACGGAACAGGCGTCCTCGGGTGTGCTTTGTTACACTGTCGCAGTTTGACTTCTGGTTCCGCCATGTCCTGGATCGTCTTGAAATACCTGATCAGCGCCGCCGTCGTCGTCCTGGTGTCGGAAGCTGCCGCGCGCTCCGACCGCCTCGGCGGCCTGGTCGCGTCCCTGCCGCTCGTGACCGTGCTGACGCTGATCTGGCTGCACATCGAACGCCAGCCGCAGGAAAAGATCGCCAACCACGCCTGGTACACGCTGTGGTACGTGATCCCGACACTCCCCATGTTCGCCGCCTTCCCGTGGCTGCTGGCACGCCTCGGCTTCTGGCCGGCGCTGGGCGCGGGAATCGCGATCACGGTGGCCAGCATACTCCTGTTCGCCCTTCTGCTGAAACGCTTCGGCATCCATCTACTTTGAACGCCATGACTCCCGCCCAACTCCGCCGCATGTCCCGGCCCGCCCTCGCCGTCTCCATCGCCGCCATCCTGGCCAGCACCGTGGGCGTCCTCGTCTCCAGCAATGCCGCCGACGACAAGAAGGCGGCGGCCCCGCGCCCCGCGCTGACCGTCACGACGGCGAAACCGGAGCAATCGCGCCTGCCGCTCAGCTTCGCCGCCAACGGCAACGTCGCCGCGTGGCAGGAAGCGGTGATCGGCAGCGAGTCGAACGGTCTGCGCCTGCAGGAGGTGAAGGTCAACGTGGGCGACGTCGTCAAGAAGGGCGAGGTGCTCGCCGTGTTCGATGCGGCGCCGGTCGAGGCGGACGTCGCGCAGGCGAAAGCCGCTGTCCAGGAAGCGGAGGCGAATGCGTCCGCCGCCCGCGCCGATGCGAAGCGGGCGCGCGCCCTGCAAAGCTCGGGCGCGCTCAGCGAACAGCAGATCACGCAATACATGACGGCCGAGCGCACGGCCGCCGCGCGCGTGGCATCGGCGAAGGCGACGCTGGCCCAGCAACAGCTGCGCCTGAAGTACACGAAGATCGTCGCGCCGGATGCCGGCGTGATCTCCGCGCGCAACGCCACCGTGGGCGCCGTCGCCGGCGTGGGCGCGGAGATGTTCCGCATGATCCGCCAGGGCCGCCTGGAATGGCGCGCCGAGGTGACGGCCGCCGAGCTCCCGCGCATCAAGCCGGGCCAGAAGGCCGTCGTGCAGGCGGCCGGCGGCACGCAGGTGCAGGGCCGCGTGCGCACGGTCGCGCCGACCGTCGATGCGCAAAGCCGCGTCGCCCTCGTCTACGTCGACCTGCCGCCGGCGCTGTCGGCCAATGCGCCGCTGAAGGCCGGCATGTTCGCCAGCGGCCAGTTCGCGCTGGGCGAGTCGGCCGCGCTGACGGTGCCGCAGCAGGCCGTCGCCGTGCGCGATGGCTTCGCGTACGTATTCCGCCTGAATGCGGACGGCCGCGTGAGCCAGTTGAAAGTCGCGACGGGCCGCCGTCTCGGCGACCGCGTCGAGGTGACGGACGGCCTGCCCGCGGACGCGCTGGTCGTCACGAGCGGCGCCGGCTTCCTCAACGACGGCGACTTGGTACGTAACGTGCCGACGCTGGCGGCGCGTTGAGGGCACGGTCATGAATTTTTCCGCGCTCTCGATCCGCAACCCGATCCCGGCGATCATGCTGTTCGCCCTCCTCACCTTCGCCGGCGTGCTGGCGTTCAAGGCGAACAAGGTGCAGGACTTCCCGGACATCGAACTGCCCATCGTCACCGTCGTCGCGACGCTCGACGGCGCCGCGCCGGCGCAGCTGGAGACGGAGGTCGCGCGCAAGATCGAGGACTCGGTCGCGACCCTCCAGGGCGTCAAGAACATCTATGCGCGCGTGCTGGACGGCGTGGCCACGATCACCGTCGAATTCATCCTCGAGAAGGACCTGTCGGACGCCGTCAACGACGTGCGCGACGCCGTCTCGCGCGTGCGCGCCGACCTGCCCGCGGAGATGCGCGACCCGAGCGTGACGAAGACGACGACCGCGGGCCGCGTCGTGCTCACGTTCACGGCGCAGGCGGCCGACGCGCACGGCAAGCCGGCGCTCGACGCGCCCGACCTGAGCTGGTTCGTCGACAACACGGTGTCCAAGCGCCTGCTCAGCGTACCGGGCGTCGGCGCGGTCAAGCGCGTGGGCGGCGTCTACCGCGAAGTGCGCGTGGAACTCGACGATCAGAAGATGGCCGCGCTGCGCGTGTCGGCACTGGACGTCTCGCGCCTGCTGCGCAACGTGCAGCGCGAGGAACCGGGCGGCCGCGGCGACGTGAGCGGCGCCGAGCAATCCGTGCGCACGCTGGCGACCGTGCAGACGGCGCAGGAACTGGCGCGCATGGAGATCCCGCTGCCGGATGGCCGCCACGTGCGCCTGAACGAGATCGCGACGGTGTCCGACACGGTCGCCGAGCCGCGCGCCATCGCGGAGCAGGACGGCAAACCGGTCGTCGCCTTCGAAATCTTCCGCACGCGCGGCGCCGGCGAGATGGACGTCGCGAACGGCGTGCGCAAGGCCGTCGCCGAGCTGCAGCAAAAGCACGGCAACGTCGTGCTGCGCGAAACGATCGACAACGCGGCGCCCGTCGAGGACAACTTCGACGCGTCGATGGAAATGCTGTACGAGGGCGCCGTGCTCGCGGTGCTGGTCGTGTGGTGGTTCCTGCGCGACTGGCGCGCGACGCTCGTCGCGGCGGCCGCGCTGCCGCTGTCCGTGATCCCCGCGTTCCTCGGCCAATACCTGTTCGGCTACACGCTGAACATGGTCACGCTGCTGTCGCTGGCGCTCGTCGTCGGCGTGCTCGTGGACGATGCGATCGTCGAGATCGAGAACATCTCGCGCCACCTCCGCATGGGGAAAACGCCGATGCAGGCCGCGCTGGAAGCGGCCGACGAAATCGGCATGGCCGTGATCGCGACGACGTTCTCGCTCGTCGCCGTGTTCCTGCCGACCGCGTTCATGAGCGGTATCCCCGGCAAATTCTTCAAGCAGTTCGGCTGGACGGCCGTGCTGGCGATCCTCGCGTCGCTGCTCGTCGCGCGCCTGCTGACGCCGATGATGGCCGCGTATCTCCTGAAACCGCTGCCGCACGCGGAGGAGCGCGACGGCGCGATCATGCGCCGCTACATGCGCACGATGCAGTGGTGCCTGCGCCACCGCGGCCTGACGATGATCGCGGCCGCGCTGTTCTTCGTCGGCTCGATCTCGCTCGTGCCGCTGCTGCCGACGGGCTTCGTGCCGCCCGCCGACCGCTCGCAAACGCAGATCAACGTCGAGCTGCCGCCCGGCTCCACGCTGGCGGAGACGCGCGCCGTCGCGGAACGCGTGCGCCAGGTGGCGATGGGCACGCCGAACGTCAAGGGCGTGTTCAGCTCCATCGGCGGCGGTTCCAGCGGCGACGCGTTCGCACCCGGTGCGGCGGCCGAAGCGCGGCGCGCCGTGCTGACGGTGACGACCGTCGCGCGCGCGGACCGCAAGGAAAAACTGTCGGCCGTCGAATCGGCGCTGCGCGCGCGCCTGGCCGACGTCCCCGGCGCCCGCTTCACCGTCGGCCCGCCCGACACGGGCGTCAAGATGCAGCTCGTGCTGCGCAGCGAGGACCCGGTCGCGCTGACGGCCGCAGCCCGCCGCGCCGAGCGCGAACTGCGCACGCTGCACGGCGTCGGCAACGTCAGTTCCAGCGCGTCGCTCGTGCGCCCGGAAATCATCGTGCGCCCCGATTTTGCGCGCGCCGCGGACCTGGGCGTGACGGCCGCCAGCATCGGCGAGACCGTGCGCGTAGCCACCGCCGGCGACTACGACCAGGTGCTGTCGAAGATGAACGTGTCGGAGCGCCAGGTACCCATCCGCGTGAAACTGCCGGACACGGTGCGCGCGGACCTGGACGCCATCGGCCGCCTGACGGTGCCCGGCAAGAACGGCCCGGTGCTGCTGGCGAACGTGGCGACCATCACGATGGAAAGCGGCCCGGCGCAGATCGACCGCCTGAACCGCAGCCGCAACGTGACGCTGGAAGTGGAGCTGAACGGCCGCTCGCTGGGCGAGGTGAATGCCGAGGCACGTGCCCTGCCCGCGCTGAAGGACCTGCCGCCGAACGTGTCGATCGCGGAACTGGGCGACGCGCAGGAGATGCAGAACCTGTTCGCCAGCTTCGGCCTCGCGATGCTGATCGGCGTGCTGTGCATCTACGGCGTGCTGGTGCTGCTGTTCACGGACTTCCTGCAGCCGGTGACGATTCTTGCGGCGCTGCCGCTGTCGATCGGCGGCGCGTTCGTCGCGCTGCTGCTCACGCGTAACGCGCTGTCGATGCCGACGATGATCGGCCTGATCATGCTGATGGGGATCGTGACGAAGAACTCGATCCTGCTCGTCGACTACGCGATCCTCGCGCGCAAGGCCGGCATGAACCGCTTCGACGCGCTCGTCGACGCCTGCCACAAGCGAAGCCGCCCGATCGTCATGACGACGATCGCGATGGGCGCCGGCATGCTGCCGCTGGCGCTGGGCCTGTCGGGCGACCCGAGCTTCCGCTCGCCGATGGCGGTCGCGGTGATCGGCGGCCTGATCACGTCGACCTTGCTGAGCCTGCTGGTGGTGCCGGCCGTGTTCACGTACGTCGACGACATCGAGCACTGGTTCGGACGCCTGGCGCAGCGGCTGCGGCGGCATCCGCATCCGCCGGTGCCGAGCCGGGAAACCGTGGTGAAATGAACGCAGGCAAGGTGGCGCCGCAGGCGGTGCCATCGGTCTAGGCTTGCGCGATGAAGATCCCAACCCTGCTGGGTGGTGCCCTGCTGCTGTGCACTGCCGCCCACGCCGCACCGTCGGCGTGGGACTTCGAATACCGCGGCTTCTACGACCTCCACGATTCCGGCGTGCTGCGCACCGACGTGGCCGTCACGGGCAGGATCGTCGGCGAGGACGCCGACGGGGACGGCGTCATCCATGAATCCGAGCTGGATTCGCTGTGGATGAACATGCGGCTGTGGTCCGGCGACTTCGCCGGATGCGGCGGGGGGACCGTCGACCATGACTGCCAGCTCGACGTCTTCTCCTTCCGCCCCGGCAGCGCTGCCCTCGACATCACCGCGACCTGGCGCGACAACTACGCGACGCAGCTGGAATATCACACGGAAGAGTTCGTGAGCGGCGACCGGTACGTGGCCAGGTCGAGTTACGGACACGATTACCCGGTGGACGACTATTACTTTTTCGGCGCGGGGACGACGCTGACCATCACGCCGGTGTCGCCCGTGCCGGAGCCGGGGGCGTGGATGATGCTGGGGGGTGGGCTATTGGCACTTGCGGCCGTCTTCCGTCGTTCCCGCGGAGGCGGGAACCCATACTGGGCTTGATAGGACACTCAGCATGGATTCCCGCTTGCGCGGGAACGACGGCGTAATTGCACGGGAACGACGGCGTAATTAATAGTCGCGGTTGCGGCCTCCCAGCAGCTTGGCCAGCACGAAGCCGGCGGCCGCGGCGATGGCGATGGCGGTGCCCGGTTTCTGGCGCACGTACTCGAAGCTGGCTTCCTTCCACTGGCCATAGGCGTCGGTCAGCTGTTGCTGGCGCTGGCCCAGGTTCAGCGAGGCACCGCTCAGCACGCCCTGCAGCTTGTCGACGCCGGCGTGGGCGCTGGAGGCCAGGCGGTCGACGACCGGCTGCACGCTGTTGACGGCCTTGTCGACCATCGGCTTGGCGGCGTCGGCGGCCTTGTCGATCGAATCGTGCAGGCCTTGCGCGCGGGCATTCACTTGCGCACCCAGGTCCTTCGAATCGCCACCCATGCCCGAGCCGGTGGCGGCGCCGGCGCTCTGGCTGTTCTGGCTGCCGCTGCTGCTCGAACCCAGCGCGCTGCCGCCGATGCTCGAGTTCGTGCCGCTGGCGCTGGAGCCAGAGGCGCTCATCGAACCCATGGAACCCGGACCCGACGACGATGCGCTGCCGGCATTGCTGGTGCCGCCCATGGCGCCGGTGCTGGACGCGGTGGCGCCGCCGGTGCTGCTGCCGGTTGTCGAGCTCTGCTGGTCCTTGCCCTGGTTCTGCTGGCTGCTCTTGTTCAGGCTGCCCGAACCGGCCGTGCTGCCCATATTGCCCGAGCTGCTGGCGTTCGGCAGGTTGCTGTCCTTGCCCTGGTTGCCCGAACCCAGGTTGCTGCCTTTTGCTTCGCTCGACTTCTGATTATCCATGATGAATTCCTCTTGTAAGATTTTGACCAATGCGGAGATAACCGATCTTCTTGACCGTGCATCCGTTCAAAAGTTCGACCGATAGGCGGTCCTTCACGTCGCGCCCAAGCGCGATGTCGGAGCGACACCGACGCAATGCGGTGTCTCAATAAAAAAAATATAACTTTTAGTCGATCCGGACTGTGCGCTATATAACAAAGCGCAGGACGGAAGAGCGCGGAACACTCAGGGCGCGGACGCGCGGGCGTTCGCGACCAGGTCGCGCGCACCGGCAAAGACTTGCGGATAATCACCGGCGCATTGCGCGCGCTCGGCGGCGATGCGCTGGCGGTTGGCGGCCAGCGTGTCCGCGCCGAGGCGGAAGCCGAACGCCGTTTCGCCGCCGAGGATGCGCTGCAGGATGCGCTCGCCCAGCGTCGACTTGAAGTGGCCGGCTTCCCAGTACCAGCGCGTCGCCGTATGCGTGTCGCCGGGGGCCGGGACGCGTTCGCAACGCATGCCGCCATAGCCGCTGAAGTCCCACACGTTGATGCGGGCATTCGGATAGCGGGCGCGCACGACGTCCGCCTCGCGCACCAGCAGCTGCTTCCAGTCGTCCATGGTGGATTGCAGGCCGGCTTCCTCGAACATGGCCATCAGCTGCGCGTGGTACGGGTAGATCACCAGGTGTACCTCGGTGCGGTCGCGCGCCATCGTGTCCAGCAGCGTGCGCAGGCGGTCGATGCTTTCCGAACGGTTCGTGCCGGCAACGAACAGATTGTGCGGCTTGCGCACGAGGTTCTTCGCGTTGTCCCCGGCCTTTTGCTGGAAGATCGCGTAATAGCCCTCCTGGCGCGCGAACTGGTTGTAGTTGCGCAGCGGGGTCTGGCCGCGCCCCGTCATGGTCTCCGGATCCGCCGCCTTTTGCAGGCGCACGGTGCGCAGCGCGTCGGACACGGACTTGATCGAGAACAGCGTATCGAACCGCCATTGCCACGGCAACGGTCCGGTGGACGCGGGCGGCGCCGGGGCTTCGTCCGGCTTGACGAGGAAATCCAGGAACTCGACGCCGATCACGGCCATCGCGGCCGGCGCCGCGCTCTCGCGGAACTGCGCATACATGCGTTCGGACGTGGTCAGGCTCGTGCCCGACAGCCCCATGTTATAGGCGGTGCGGCCATGCGCGCTCACCTGCGGGCTCTCCGGATCGAGGCCGACTTCGACGCGCGAATTCCCCAGCAGGATCAGGTCGGGCCGCACGGCCGTGGCCTGGGCCAGCTTGATCTGCTCGCGGTACTGCTCCGGCAGCGGCTTCACGTGGTTCAGTGCCGGACTGTCGACGAACCCGTACAGGTGGTATGGGTCGATGACGGCCACGAAGCCCGTGACCAGCAGCACGCCGGCGCCGACGACCGCCGCGCACCACGCGGTAAAGCGTTTATAAGACGCCTGGGGTTGCGCCGGGGCGACCGTCGGCGCGTCCGAGCCCGCCAGCACCGGCGCGTCATCGTCGTAACGTTGGATCTGTTCCATCGGGCTCCCCGGACTTAGAACTGGAAATACAGGAATTCGGCGGGACGGCTGAGCGACAGCAGGCTCCCGAGCAGGATCGCCCCGATGTAGAAGCTCCAGCGCCGCGACGGCTGCCAGAGCTGCCAGCGGGCGGCCAGGCGCGGGCCGGCCATCGTGCCGAGCGCCGCTTCGTAGCGGCCCATGATCTGCTGGGTATTGGGCAGGCAGAACGCGATGAAGCCGCCGATGACGACCCATTGCCACGTCTCGAGGAAGCGCGACCCGCCGCCCAGGTAGAACGTCACGCCCCATTGCTCGAGCAGCGTCTTCAGCGGTCCGATCTGCAGGCCGATCGACGCCGGCAGGCCGATGCCGTCCAGGCCGGCCATGCCGTGCAGGATCGTCATCGCCTTGTCGAAGCTGGTGGCGCGGAAGAACACCCACGCCACGCACACGGCCGCGAACGTCAGCGCCCGGCTGAACACGGCCCAGGCGCGGCCGCGCGCCAGTCGCAGCCTGTCGGCCACCGCATTCCAGCCGTGGTTGATCACGAGATAGATGCCGTGCAGCGCGCCCCAGATGACGAAGTTCATGCCGGCGCCATGCCACAGGCCGCCCAGCAGCATCGTCGCCAGCAGGTTGACGTAGCGACGCACGGGGCCCTTGCGGTTGCCGCCCAGCGGCACGTACAGGTAGTCGCGCAGGAAGCGCGACAGGGTCATGTGCCAGCGGCGCCAGAAATCGACGATGTTGGCGGCTTTATAGGGCGAATCGAAGTTCAGCGGCAGGCGGATGCCGAACATCAGCGAGATGCCGATCGCCATGTCGGAGTAGCCGGAAAAGTCGAAGTACAGCTGGAACGCGTACGCCAGCACGCCGCCCCACGCGTTGGCGAGCGAGAAGATGTCCGCCTTGTCGAACAGGAAGTTGGCATGCGGCGCCAGGTTGTCCGCGATGAGGACTTTCTTGGCGAGGCCGATCGCGAAGATGCTGAGGCCGACCGCGAAGTTCTGGAACGAAAAGCGGTAGCTGGCGGGCTTGTCGAACTGCGGCATCATCTCCGCGTGGTGCAGCACCGGCCCCGCGATCAGGTGCGGGAAATAGGTGATGAACAGCACGTAGTGCAGGAAGCGCGCTTCCTTGACCTTGCCCTGGTACGTGTCGACGAGATAGGCGATCTGCGTGAACGTGAAGAAGGAAATACCGATCGGCAGCACGACGTGCAGCAGCGGGATGTCGGCGTGAGCCAGCCAGTTCGCGCCCGCGATGAAGAAGTCGGCGTACTTGTAATAGGCGAGCAGGCCCAGGTCGGTGGCCACGGCCGCCGCCAGCCACCGCTTGCGCGCGGGACCGGCCGCGTGCCCGATGCGCTGCCCCATCCAGTAGTTGAAGACGATGGAGCCCAGCAGCAGCGGAATGTAGTAATAGCTCCACCAGCCATAGAACGTCAGCGACGCGAGCGCCAGCCAAGCGGCGGCCTGGACGTGACTCCTGCGTGCCAGCAGGAAGTAGCCGATTGCCGTGATGGGCAAAAAGAGGAACAGGAAGGTGAAGGAATTGAAGAGCATGGCGACCGGTCAGGTAGGAAATCGGCTGGGGCTGGAGCAGACCGGACGGTCTCATCCTTGGCCATCCCGCCAATATAGCATCGTTTCGTTGCCATAAATACAGGGTGAGGCGGGCTGACAACAGCGGCCGGAACGCAAAAAGGGCCACCCGCTTGGATGGCCCTTCTCACTGTGTTGGTGCCGCTGACCGGAATCGAACTGGTGACCTTCGCATTACGAATGCGCTGCTCTACCGACTGAGCTACAGCGGCTAAACCGGAACAACCGTTTAACCTGTGTCCGTGCTACCTGCCATCAGACTGTTGGCGACCCGAGGTCTCGCGCGCTTCGCTCATCAGATGAGCTGCAGCGCGAAGGAGCCCGCATTCTAACAACAACTCCGCAAACTTGCTAGTCCGACTCGGCAATTTTATGCGGACACGTTAAAAATTATTCCTGGTGGTAGCTCGTCACGCGTTCCACCTCGCTCTTCGAGCCCAGGAACACAGGCACGCGCTGGTGCAGTTTCTGCGGCGCGATGTCGAGGATGCGCTGTTTGCCGTCCGTCGCGGCGCCGCCTGCCTGCTCGACGATGAAGGCCATCGGGTTCGCTTCGTACATCAGGCGCAGCTTGCCCGGCTGCGACGGGTCGCGCTGGTCGGCCGGGTACATGAAGATGCCGCCGCGGTTCAGGATGCGGTGCACGTCGGCCACCATCGAGGCGATCCAGCGCATATTGAAATCCTTGGCGCGCGGGCCGGTTTTACCAGCCAACATTTCGTCGACATAGCGCGTGACGGGCGGATACCAGTGGCGCTGGTTCGACATGTTGATGGCGAATTCCTTCGTCTCTTCCGGGATCTGCAGGTCCTTCTGCGTGAGGACCCAGGAACCCATCTCGCGGTCCAGCGTGAAGCAGTTGACGCCCGCGCCCGTGGTCAGCACCAGCATCGTCTGCGGGCCGTACACGGCATAGCCGGCCGCGACCTGCTTGCTGCCGGCCTGCATGAAGTCGGCTTCGGTCGGGGCCGTCATGCCTTCCGGCGCCTTCAGCACGGAGAAGATGGTGCCGATGGAGACGTTGACGTCGATGTTCGACGAGCCGTCCAGCGGATCGAACAGCAGCATGTATTCGCCCATCGGATAGCGGTTCGGGATCGGGTGGATGGATTCCATTTCTTCCGATGCCATCGCCGCCAGGTGGCCGCCCCATTCATTGGCTTCGAGCAGGATCTCGTTGGAGATCACGTCGAGCTTCTTCTGCACTTCGCCCTGGATGTTCTCCGTGTTCGCGCTGCCGAGGATGTCGCCGAGCGCGCCCTTGCCGACCGAGTGGGAAATGGTCTTGCAGGCGCGGGCCACCACCTCGATCAGGAGGCGCAGCGATGCCGGGATATTGTTGTGGAGACGCTGTTCCTCGACGAGGTATTGCGTCAGGCTGACACGTTTCATGGACTTCCTTTGGTTATGTAAATGAATTCTTAGTTGGCGAGCGCCTTGCTGACCACTTCGCGCACGTCGTTCGACAGCTTCGCCTGCCCCGCGACCAGCTGCAGCGCCCGCTTCATGTGGGCCTGCAGGTCCGGCGTATAGCGGCGCCAGCGGTCCATCGCGCGGGCGAGGCGGCTGGCGACCTGCGGGTTCAGCGCGTCCAGCGCGATCACCTGCTCGGCCCAGAATGCGTAGCCGCTGCCGTCCGGCGCATGGAAGCCCACCGCATTGCCGGCACAGAACGTAGACACCAGGCTGCGCGCGCGGTTCGGGTTACGCAGCGTGAAGGCCTTGTGCGTCATCAATTCGCGTACGCGGTTGACGTCCGTGGTCGGGGCCGCGGCCTGCATCGCGAACCATTTGTCCACGACCAGCGCTTCACCCTGGAACTCGTCGTAGAAGCGCTGCAGCGCATCCGCCGCCGCGGGCGCGCGCGCATGCACGAGGGCCGACAGCGCGGCCACGCGGTCCGTCATGTTCGTCGCGCCGTCGAACTGTTTCTGCGCGAGGGCCAGGCTCGCCTCGTCCGGCGCGGCATTCAGATAGGCCAGCGCGAGGTTCTTCAGGGCGCGCTTGCCGATCGACCCGGCATCCGGGCTGTATTCGCCCGGCGTCTGGTTGGCGTCGTACTGGGCCAGCAGCTCGGTGCGCAGGCGCGCGCCGATGTCGGCGCGGACGAACTGGCGCGCCAGGTGGATGGCGAGCGGGTCGACGACGTCCAGCTGGTCGGCGATCATCGATTCCGTCGGCAGCAGCAGCGCCTGCTCGCGGAAGGACGGATCGAGCGTGTCGTCCACGAGGATCTTGCGCATGGCGTCGATGAACGTGTCGTCCAGGTCGAGCCGGTCGACGCCGGCGCCGGCCACCTGCCCGGTCAGCTTCAGCAGGCGGCTCATCGCGAGGCGCTGGCCCGCTTCCCAGCGGTTGACGGGGTCGCTGTCGTGGCTGAACAGGTGCACCAGTTCGGCGTCGCTGTAGCCATGCTTCAGGATCACCGGCGCGGAAAAGTCGCGCAGGATCGACGGCGTCGGCTGTTCCGTCACGCCCGTGAAGACGAAGGTCTGGTCGGCTTCCGTCAGCTCCAGTACGGCAGTCGTGCCGTAATCCTTGCCATCGACGGTCAGCGGCAGGTCGCGGCCGTCCCGGCCCAGCAGGCCGACGGCGACCGGGATGTGGAACGGCAGTTTCTCGGCCTGGCCGGGCGTCGGCGGGCACGACTGGATCAGGCGCAGGGTGTAGGTCTGCGCCTGCTCGTCCCAGCGTGTTTCGGCCTGCACGACCGGCGTGCCGGCCTGGCTGTACCAGCGCTCGAACTGCGTCAGGTCACGGCCGTTGGCATCGGCCATCGCCAGGCGGAAATCGTCGCACGTGACGGCCTGCTCGTCGTGACGCTGGAAGTACAGGTCCATGCCCTTGCGGAAGCCTTCGCGGCCCAGCAGGGTCTGGTACATACGCACGACCTCGGCGCCCTTTTCGTAGACGGTGACGGTATAAAAATTATTGATCTCGACGAAGGAGTCGGGACGGACCGGGTGGGCCATCGGGCCCGCGTCCTCCGGAAACTGGGCCTGGCGCAGGGTGCGCACCTGGTCGATGCGGGTGACGGCGCGGCCCGTGTTCGTGCCGATCATGTCGGCCGAAAATTCCTGGTCGCGGAACACGGTCAGGCCTTCCTTCAGCGACAGCTGGAACCAGTCGCGGCAGGTGACGCGGTTGCCCGTCCAGTTGTGGAAGTATTCGTGGCCGACGACGGCCTCGATGCCCTGGAAGTCGACGTCCGTCGCGACGCGCGGATTCGCCAGCACGAACTTCGTGTTGAAGATGTTCAGGCCCTTGTTTTCCATCGCGCCCATGTTGAAGTCGCCCACGGCGACGATCATGAAGCGGTCCAGGTCGAGTTCCAGGTTCCAGCGTTCCTCGTCCCAGCGGATGCTGTGCTTCAGCGACTGCATCGCGTAGTCCGTCTTGTCGAGGTTGCCCTCTTCCACCCAGACCTGCAGCAGCGCGGTGCGGCCGTCGGCCAGTTCGAAATTCTCTTCCTGGCAGACGAGGCGCGCGGCGACGAGGGCAAACAGGTACGACGGCTTCTTGAACGGGTCTTCCCACAGCGCGTAGTGGCGGCCGTCGGGAAGGTCGCCTTCCTCGATCAGGTTACCGTTCGACAGCAGCACCGGGTACTTGTCCTTGTCGGCGCGCAGCATGACGGTGAAGCGCGCCATCACGTCCGGGCGGTCTGGAAAATAGGTGATCCGACGAAAACCCTCGGCTTCGCACTGCGTATAGAAGCTGCCATTGGACGTGTACAGGCCGCTGAGGGTAGTATTGCTCTCCGGAACGCAGATGGTCTCGATTTCCAGCGTCGCTTCTTCCGGGGCGTTGGGGATGCGCAGCAGGGTGCCTTCGATCACGTAATCCCCCTCGCCCAGCGTGCGGCCGTTCAGGCGCAAGGTCACCAGTTCGATGTCTTCGCCGTGAAGCTCGATTTCGCGTTGCGCGCTGGCGGGATTGCGGCGCACCGTCATCCGGTTGGCGACGACGGTACGGGCCGGGTCGAGGTCGAAGCCGAGTTCGACGGTATCAACCAGGTAGCTGGGGGCAGTGTAATCCTTCCGGTAGATAGTCTGGGGCGTATCGGTGCGCATGGTCGGGAGTCCGCAAAGCCGTTGGTGGGATGCTTATTTTACCAACAGCTTTACACCACGATCCGTACCTTTCGAATGTATCGCCATGTACAGGTAGTAACCACGCGTAAATGTATCGACGTACATCACGCATCAGGAATAAGATGTACTCCTGAACAAGACCGATTACAGGAATTGAAACCCGACACATCGGGAACCGAATAGATGGAGCTCGTCATGAAACGTACCATGATCACGGCGGTCGCATCGCTGAGCCTGTTGCTGGGCGGCTGCGCGACGACGATCCGCAGTGACGTCACCACCTTCAACCAGTGGCCCGCCCAGCTGCCCGACAAGAGCTATGCGTTCGAGACGCCGCCTCCGCAGGACAACACGCTCGAGCTGCAGAGCTACGAAAACCTCGTGCGCGCCCAGCTCGCCCGCCTCGGTTTCCACGAGGCGCAGGGATCGCCCGCGCTGAAGGTATCGATGCGCTTCTCGACCATCGACGTGCCCACGCAGGTGCTGTACCCGACCTTCGCGCCGACGTACTACTCGCCCCGTTTCGCCTACATGGGCTGGCGCCGGCGCTACTGGGGCGGCTGGTACAGCCCGTTCTACGATCCGTTCTGGGGCCCGGTACCGGCGTACGATGTGCAGGAAGAACACCGCTACCACCGCCAACTGCAGCTGTCGATCGCCTCGGCCGCGGACGGCAAGCGCCTGTTCGACGTCACGGTGCGCAACGTGAGCCGGCAGATGTCGACCCCGGCCGTGATGCCGGCCCTCGTGCAGAGCGCGTTCGAAGGGTTCCCGGGACCGAATGGCGGATCGCGCGTGATCGAGTTGAAGCAGGAGCCCCGGCAGAACGGCTAAGTGCCGCAAAATTACCGTCGCCCCCGCGAAGGCGGGGGTCCGATTTCGTGTGCGTTCATGCAAACTTGGGTCCCTGCCTTCGCAGGGACGACGTTCTGGCGCCGCGGGCCTAGCCCAAATACGCTTCCGACAGGAACGTAATCCCGATAATCAGCAGCACCGCCAGCATCAGCACCACGAGCAATCGCCCGAAGTGCGGTTCCGCCGCCGGTTGCGGATCGATCGGCGGTTCGTTGTCGTCGCTAAATTCTCTCATGGCAGCAAAATGGTCTTGCCCGTCGTGCGGCGCCCTTCGAGGGCGATGTGGGCCTGGGCCGCGTCGGCGAGGGGGAAACGCTGGTGGATGTCGATGCTCACTTTACCGCTCGCCACCACGTCGAACAGGTCGGCCGCCATCGCCTCCCGCTGCGCGCGCGTGGCCGCATACGACTGCAGGGTCGGCCGCGTGATGTAGAGCGAGCCGCGCGCCGACAATTCGTTCAGCGAGAACGGCGGCACCGGTCCCGACGAATTGCCGAAGCTGACCATCAGCCCGCGCGGCCGCAGGCAGTCCAGCGAGCGCGTGAACATGTCCTTGCCGACCGAATCGTAGACGACCGGCACCTTTGCTCCGTTCGTGATCTCCAGTACGCGCTGCACGACATCCTCGTCACGATAGTTGATGACATGCGCCGCCCCACGCTGCCGCGCCAGCGCCGCTTTCTCGTTTGACCCCACCGTGCCGATGAGGTTCACGCCCAGCGCACGCGCCCATTGGCACGCGATCAGGCCGACGCCGCCGGCCGCCGCGTGGAACAGGATCGTCTCGCCCGGCTGCACGGCATAAGTCTGCTTGAGGAGGTATTGCACGGTCAGGCCCTGCAGCATCATCGCGGCGCCCGTCTCGAACGGGATGGCGTCCGGCAGGTGCACGAGCACGTCGGCCGGCATCACCCGCAGCTGGCTGTAGGCGCCGTTCGGGCGCGCCGCGTACGCCACGCGGTCGCCCGACTTGACGTGCGTGACGCCCTCGCCCACCGCCTCGACGACGCCCGCCGCTTCCTGGCCGAGGCCGTTCGGCAGGTCGAGCGGGTACAGGCCGGAGCGGAAATACGTGTCGATGAAATTCACGCCGATCGCGTGGTTGCGCACGCGCGCCTCGCCGGGGCCGGGATCGCCGACCTCGACGTCGACGTATTCCAGCACCTCGGGCCCGCCGGTGCGCGCGAAGCGGATCGCCTTTGCCGTCGTCATGGCCGCTCTCCCCCGGGAATCAGTCGGCCTTCGACTGCAGCTGCGACAGCACGAGATGGGCGCTCGCCACGTTCGTCGCGCACGGGATGTTGTGGACGTCGCAGGCGCGGACCAGCGCGTTGATGTCCGGTTCGTGCGGCTGCGGGGTCATCGGGTCGCGCAGGAAGATCACGCAGTCGATCGCGCCCTCGACCAGCTGGGCGCCGATCTGCAGGTCGCCGCCGACGGGACCGGAATGCATGCGCCTCACCTCCAGGCCCAGCTCGTTGATCAGGCGGCCGCCCGTGGTGCCGGTGGCCGACAGCGTGCAGCCGCGCAGGAAATCCACGTACTCGGCGGCGAGGGCGATCATGTCGTCTTTTTTCTTGTCGTGGGCGATCAGGGCGATGCGAGGTTTCATGTTCCGTTCCGTTTCGGTTTGTCAGGGTGTTTTTTTCTTCGACAGCAAATAGATCCCGCCCAGCACCAGGCCCGTTCCGGCCAGTTGCACGGTCGTGATCGGTTCTCCCAGCAGCGCCCAGCCCAGGAACAGCGTCGACACCGGCCCGATCATGCCGGCCTGGGATGCCGTCGTCGCACCGATGCGCTGGACCGCCGCCATCGTCATGAAGACGGGGAAGATGGTACAGAATATCCCATTCACGAGCGAGAGCCCGTAAACCGGCAGCGGCTGCACCAGCATGCCGGCGGGCCGCAGGATGAAGAACTGCGCGATGCACGCGGCACTCGACACGCACATCGCGTACGCGACGAGGCGCAGCGAACCGATGCGGCGCACCATCTCGCCCGTGCCGAGCAGGTAGGCCGCGTAGCACGCCGCCGAACCGAGCACGAGCAGCGAGCCCGTGACGGTGCTCCCCGTCCCGCCCTGGAGGTCGTGCGCGAACACGAGCACGATGCCGCAGTACGACAGCGCCAGCGCGATCCACTCCGCGCGGCCGATGCGGCGCTTGAAGACGAGCGCCGTGATCAGGAGGACGAACGTCGGCGTGAGGAACAGGATCAGGCGCTCGAGGCCCACCGAGATGTATTGCAGGCCGAGGAAATCGAGGTAGCTCGACAGGTAGTAGCCGATCAGGCCCAGTCCGGCGAGGCGCCAGCGGTCGCGCACGGCGAGCGGCGGCTCGGTCCGCATCTTCCACACCGCCACGGCCGCAAACACCGGAAGCGAGAACAGCATTCTGAACGCGATCAATGTGACGGCGTCGATGTGGTAGCGGTACAGCAGTTTGGCGACGATGGCCTTCGTGGAAAACAGAACGGCACCGCCGATGGCGATCGCCAGGCCGCCCAGCGCGGCCGGGCGTATGGTCGGTACAACAGGTAAGTCGGCTGCAGTTTTACTCATCCGACGATTGTACGGGGAATCCGCATAGCCGGCTGAGGACGCCTCCGAACGCAGCCGGCCGGATGCGGTCCAATCGCTGTCGATACTCAACCGCATCACAGCTCAACTTTTCGGGAGATGTCCATGGCACACCACGCAACCGCGCAACCGGCCGGAGCGCGCCCCCGATGAGCCGCGCCAGCGGCGTCGGCCGCCCCGGTGCCGACCGCACCGTCGTCCTCACCCTGCTCGTGCTGCTCGCGGCGCTGTGCTGGGCGTTTCTGCTGTTTCGCGTCGGTCGCCTGTCGCCGCTGGGGACGGGTAACGCGGCCCATTTCCGGGTCGGACCGTACCACGAGGACGACCTCGCGCGCCTGCTGGCGCTGTGGACCGTCGTCATCGCCGCGATGATGCTGCCGGCGGCCGCGCCGTCCGTGCTGCTGTACGCCCGCGTGAAGCGGCTCGTGCGCGAGCGCTGGGTCTATCCGTCCACGTTCCTGTTCATGCTGGGTTATCTGTTCGTCTGGACCTGCTGCGCCCTCGCCGCGACGCTGGCCGACTGGCAGCTGCACGACGCCGGCGGGCTCGACGAGACGATGGCCATCGCGCACCCGACGGTCGGCGCCCTCGCCCTGGTCGCGGCCGGGGTCTACCAGTGGACGCCCGCCAAGCACGTGTGCCTCGACAACTGCCGCGCGCCGCTGGCGTTCGTCCTGACGCACTGGCGCCGCGGGATGTGGGGCGCGTTCCGCATGGGCATCGCGGATGCGCGGTATTGCACGGGCTGCTGCTGGCTGCTGCTCGCGCTCGTGCTGCCGGCCGGCGTGCTGAACCTGCCCGTCATCGCCGGGCTCATCGCGCTGATCCTCGCCGAAAAACTGCTGCCCGGCGGGCACGTGGTGGCGTGCGCGACGGGGCTCGGGCTGGTCGGACTGGGCACGGCGTTGTTGTTTCCCTGACAGTATTTAGACGGATGCGCTATGATAAAATGTCGAGGATTATCAATACCCGGGACCTCGAAGATTGCAGTTTGCCGAGGTTCCCTGTCTAAGGAAGACTCGACATGGCTGGACACAGCAAATGGGCCAACATCAAGCACAAGAAAGCCGCCACTGATGCCAAGCGCGGCAAGATCTGGACCCGACTGATCAAGGAAATCACCGTCGCGGCCCGCATGGGCGGCGGCGACGCCAACACCAACCCGCGCCTGCGCCTCGCCATCGAAAAAGCGGCCGACGCTAATATGCCGAAGGATAACGTCAACCGCGCCGTGCAGCGCGGTTCGGGCGGCCTGGAAGGCGTCAACTACGAAGAAATCCGCTACGAAGGCTATGGCATCGGCGGCGCGGCGATCATCGTCGACTGCATGACCGACAACCGCGTACGCACGGTGGCCGAAGTCCGCCACGCGTTCAGCAAGTTCGGCGGCAATATGGGGACCGAAGGCTCCGTCGCGTTCATGTTCAAGCACACGGGCCAGTTCCTGTTCGCACCCGGCGTCGAAGAAGACAAGCTGATGGAAGCGGCGCTGGAAGCCGGTGCCGACGACGTCATCGCGGACGACGAAGGCGGCTTCGAAGTGCTGTGCGACCCGAACGCCTTCGCCGGCGTCAAGGAAGCCCTGGAAAAGTCCGGCTTCAAGGCCGATTCCGCCGAAGTCATCATGAAGCCGGACACCGAGACGGTGTTCACCGGCGAAGACGCGCTCAAGATGCAGAAACTGCTCGACGCCCTGGAAAACCTGGACGACGTGCAGGAAGTCTATACGAACGCAGTCATTGAAGAGTAAGCAGCGAAAGCAATCCATGAAAATCCTGGTAGTCGGCTCTGGCGGCCGTGAACATGCCCTGGCCTGGAAACTGGCCCAATCCGATCGCGTCCAGATGGTCTACGTCGCACCGGGCAATGGCGGTACCGCGCGCGATGCGCGCCTGATCAACATCGACATCACCGACCCGGCCGCGCTGGCCGACTTCGTCGTCGCGGAACACGTCAACCTGACGCTGGTCGGGCCGGAACAGCCGCTGGCGGCCGGCATCGTCAACCTGTTCCGCGCGCGCGGCCTGAAGGTCTTCGGCCCGACGAGGGAAGCGGCCCAGCTGGAAAGCTCGAAGGACTTCGCGAAGGCCTTCATGCACCGCCACGGCATCCCGACCGCGCAGTACCAGACGTTCACCGACGTCGCCCAGGCCCACGCCTACATCGACGCCCAGGGCGCACCGATCGTCATCAAGGCCGACGGCCTCGCCGCCGGCAAGGGCGTCGTCGTCGCGATGACGCTGGAAGAAGCGCACCAGGCGGCCGACGACATGTTGTCGGGCAACCGCTTCGGCGACGCGGGCGCACGCATCGTCATCGAGGAATTCCTCGCCGGCGAAGAAGCCAGCTTCATCGTCATGTGCGACGGCAAGAACGTCATCGCCCTGGCCACGTCGCAAGACCACAAGCGCCTGAAGGACCACGACCAGGGCCCGAACACGGGCGGCATGGGCGCATACTCGCCGGCACCGGTCGTCACGCCGTCGATCCACGCGCGCGTGATGCGCGAGATCATCAACCCGACCATCCAGGGCATGGCCAAGGACGGCATCCCGTACAGCGGCTTCCTGTACGCGGGCCTGATGATCGACGCGGCCGGCGTGCCGAAGGTCATCGAATTCAACTGCCGCATGGGCGACCCGGAAACGCAGCCGATCATGACGCGCCTGAAGAGCGACTTCGTGACGGTGCTCGAACACGCCTGCAACAGCACCCTGGACAAGGTGGAACTGGAATGGGACCGCCGCACGGCGGTGGGCGTCGTGATGGCGGCGGCCGGCTATCCGGACGCGCCGGCCAAGGGCGACATCATCGACGGCATCCCGGCCGAAACGCCGGAATGCGTCACCTTCCACGCCGGCACCCAGATCGTGGGCGGCACGCTGCAGACGTCGGGCGGCCGCGTGCTGTGCGTCGTCGGCCTGGGCGACAGCGTCAAGATGGCGCAGAAGCAGGCGTACGAGACCGTCGAGAAGATCCACTTCAATGGTGCGCAGTATCGGCGCGACATTGGGTGGCGTGGGATCAAGCAGGCGTGATGGCGTAGCGCCCTTCAACAACGAAAAACGGAGGCGCGCAGCCTCCGTTTTTTTACCCTACCGTCGTTCCCGCGCAAGCGGGAACCCATGCTGAGCTCGCTAGCCTACAATATCAGCATAGAGGTCACGCCACCGGGGATTGGTCTTCTGAATCAGCTCCACCTTCCACGACCTGTCCCACTTCTTGATCTGCTTTTCGCGCCGGATCGCTTCCATGATATCGGCGTGAATCTCATACCAGACCAGCATCTTGACGCGATATCGCTTTGTGAATCCTTCAGCCAGGCCTTCGCGGTGCTGCCAAACACGTTTACGAGGTCGCTTGTCACGCCAACGTAGAGTGTTCCGTTCAAGCCGCTCGCCAACATATAGACGTAGCTTGATCTGTCCATGGTTGAGTCCTCGATGCCGAAAGTGACATGTTCCAACGATGGACTCGTTTTATTGCTGAGATGCTGCAAAAGTTCGCATGACTCGGCGTTCCCGCGCAAGCGGAAATCCATATAGAGCAACCGGGTTCAGTAACGTCGAAGCACCGTGACGCGCTGAATGGGCTGACTTCGGAAGCTCAGCATGGGTTCCCGCCTTCGCGGGAACGACGTCATTTCCGGCGACGCGCCACGCCACCCGCGGCCAGTCCACCCAGCATCAGCGCCAGCGTCCCCGGCAGCGGCACCGAACCGCTCGGCGCAGCCGCTTCCACGTTGACGTTGTCGATCTGGTTGAAGAAGCCCGAGCCGATGCGCAGTTCGGTAATGCCGGTGAGCACAGTGCTCCACGTACCCGAATCCTGGATCGAACCGACCGACACGCCGTCGGCCGACACGTCGCTCCAGTCCATGAAGTAGTCGAAGCTGTTCAGGTTGAACTTGCCGCCGCCAACGCGGGTCAGCGTGACGAACGTGTCCCAACCGTTTTCCATACCGTCGTGCCAGTTCCAGGTCGACGGTTCGTACGTGCCGTCGCCGACGTGGGCCGCGTCCGCGTCCGCGCCCGGCGCGTTCAGCGTGACCTGGAAGCCCGATTCCACATAGGTCAGGTTCGGGCCGTTGTACGTCATGCTGCCGGCCAGCGGAAAGCCGTCGCCGTACATCATCTCGGTCAGGCCATCGAAGTTCAGGACGGTGGCGCCGGCGCTGCCTGCTGCCATGAAGGCGACGGCGGCGAGAATGGATTTGAATTTCATGAAAGTCTCCGAAAATATTCGATACCGCCGGCGCCATCGCGGGCGCCGGCATTGCCATCATCAGTAGGTGAAGAACACGCCGCGGCCCGCGCCGGCGGCATAGACGCGTCCAGGTACGGTCTGGTCGGCCGCCAGGTTGCTGATGCCGGCGTACTGGTGCTTGTCGTCGTTGATCCGGCGCCAGGTCTTCGCACCGTCATCCGAGCGGTACACGCCCCACACGTTGTTGATGATGCCGACGATGTAGATCGAGGACGAGTACGTCGCACCGGCGGGCGCCTTGCCCAGCGCGATGGACGTCGCGCCGTACACCTGCGGGTAGCTCCACGTCTCGTTGCTGCCCCAGTCCGGCGCCGTCACGTCCAGCTTCGTCCAGGTTGCGCCCGAGTCGGTCGAGTGCAGGATGCTGAAACCGTCGACCACCCAGACATCGCCTTCGGCATTCGGATTGACGGCGATCGACGACTGGTAGAACGCCGCCACCCGCGCGCCGGCGCTCACGAACGTCGTGCTCTCGGTGAAGGTGTGGCCGCCGTCGTTCGAGTACCAGAAATGCGACGTGTCCGACCACTGGTTCCACCATGCGCCGCCCGAGTTGAACGCATAGACCTTGTTCGGGTTCTTGCGGTCGGCGACGACGCGGTAGCCGCGGCCGATGCCCACCGCAGGCAGGTCCGGCAGGTTCGTGTACGTCCAGGTGGCGCCGTTGTCGGTCGTGTAGGCCGGACGCGCACCGGACGGTGCCCAGACGGCCTTGCCCGGCGCGGTGACGGCGATGGTTTCCTCGCCGCCCTGGTGGTCGTTCGATGCCGCGTCCGGGTGCTTGCCGGCGAACGGCGTCCAGGTCACGCCGGAGTCGGTCGAGTAGGCGCCGCGCGGGTTGTTCTGGACCCAGCCGCCGGTGCCGACCGCCGCGATGTAGGCCGGATTCGACCAGGCCGTGTCGGCGGAGTGGCCGTTGCTGAAGTAGCCGAGCGGGCCGCGCGTCGGCTTCTTCAGCACCTCGGTCTGCACGTGCGTGCCGATGTCGCCCGAGCTGCGCAGCAGCGCATAGTTGGCGCCCTTCGGCGGGGTCGTCAGGCTGATCGTCGCGGTTTCCTCGAGATTGGTCACATCCAGGTTCCACGTCGGCGTGGTGGCCGATGCGGTCTTCGTCTCCCAGATGCCGCCGCCGAACACGTGCAGGATGTGGTCGGGGTTGTTCGGATCGATCTCGACGTCGTCCACCCAGCCGGAGAAGTCCACATCGGACGGGGTGTGCGGGGTCATCGACGCGATCTCGCGCCAGGTCAGGCCGGCGTCGTCCGACACCTGCACGACCGGCTGGCCCTGCCAGTTACCCCATGAGTTCGACACGCCCAGCGCGATACGGGTGGTCGGGCCGGAACCGGAGACCGACAGGCCACCCATGCCGAAGTTCACCCATTGCTCCGTATCGTAGCTCTTCAGCAGCGTCCAGTTCGTACCGTCGAACTTGTACAGGCGGGCCGGGCCGCCGGCGCCGGGGCCCATGTCCTTGGTGAACGCCACGTAGATGATGCCGTCCTTGGCACGCACCATGTGCGGAATATAGTAGCCCGTGACCGGCGTCGCGATACCGGTCCAGGTCGCGCCGCCGTCGGTCGACTTGTACAGGTTGGCGGTCAGGCCGGCCGCGGCGGCGTAATCCGGGGCCACCGCCGTGTAGATGGTCTGCGTGGCCGTGCCCGCGCCCGTGGTCGAGGTGTCGAACAGCACGCTCTCGATGCCGCCCGAGGTACGGCCCGGCAGGGAACCGATCTGGTCGCCCGGATACTGGAACGACGTCAGCGACGTGACCTGGTTCCAGGTCTGGCCGTAGTCCGAGCTCTTCCACAGGCCCGACGTGCGCGAACCGTAGTACAGGACCGACGGCTGGTTCGGATCGACCATCAGGCGCTCGCCGATGGCGCGGCCCGGATCGTTGGAACCGGCGCGGAACGGCAGGTCCACGTGCGTCCAGCTGTCGCCGCGGTCGGTGGAAATATACAGGCGGGCGTTGGGTCCCGACCAGTCGTACATGCCCGTGACGAGGTACACGCGCTTGTCGTCGGTCGGATCCAGGGCCACGCTTTCGGCCCCGTTATAGAATTCTTCGCGGATGCCGAAGCTGTCCGTGATCGGCGTCCAGCCGGAAGTGGCCGTATCCCTGCGGTAGACCCCGCCCATGTCGGTGCGCGCATACAGCACGTTCGGGCTGGTCGGGTGGAAGATCAGCCCGGTCACGTAGCCGCTGCCGCCGTACTTGACGCTCTGCCATCGGCTACCCGTCGTCGCAACGTTTGCGCCGCCGCCGGACGCGCTGCCGATCATGGCGGCGAAGGAAGGCGATTGCGAGGACGGGCTGCTACCGCCACCGCACGCTGCCACCAGGCCCGCCACAGCGCAGGCCAGCGCAAGAGTTTGCTTCTTCATACTTGGACTCCGAGAAAGTTGAACCGTTGTTGCCGGTCGTTTGCTGCGATGCACCACCCCGCCGGGCACGGCCGAAGACGGTCCGTCACGATCGAAATGATGGATGGGGAATGACTGGTGGCGTTACCGCCTGGGCGCGGACCGCGTCAAGGTCGCGGCCGAAGAGGGATCGTGTGTTCCATGAAGGTCTCCGTCGTTTTCGTTATTAACTCGTTCCGACACCGGCCTATGCGGCTGGCGTGAAATCGGTTTCTTTCGACCTAGACTATTAGCAATACGTACGCGTTTCTTGCATTCGTAACGAAGAAAGCTAGAAAAGTGCAGAAAATTGTAGAGATTTGCGCAGGATTTTTATTCGCGCAGGAGAGGTGTTGGAAACGGTGTTGGCGGGTGCCTGTCACGATCCAGTTCATCAGTGTACAATCCCCGTTCGCTTTTTTTCTCTCACATTTCCACATGGCTACAATTAATCCGGCCGCCGTCAAGGCCTGGCTGCTCGACCTCCAGGCGCGCATCGTGCAAGCGCTGGAAGACGTCGACGGCAAGTCCTTCTTGCGCGACACGTGGGAACGGGCCGAAGGTGGCGGCGGCGTATCGCGCCTCATCGAAGGCGGAAATGTGATCGAGCGCGGCGGCGTGAATTTTTCGCACGTGCGCGGCGCCAGCCTGCCGGCGTCGGCAATGGCCGCGCGGCCGGAGCTTGCGGGACGCGCCTGGGAAGCGATGGGCGTGTCGCTCGTGCTGCACCCGCACAATCCGTACGCACCCACCGTGCATATGAACGTGCGCTTTTTCGAAGCGACGGCCGAGGGCAAGGATCCCGTCTGGTGGTTCGGCGGCGGCATGGACCTGACGCCCTATTACGGCGACATGGATGACGCGCGCCACTTCCACCAGGTCTGCCACGACGCGCTGGCGCCGTTTGGCGACGAACTGCATCCGCGCTTCAAGCGCTGGTGCGACGATTATTTCTATATCAAGCACCGCAAGGAAGCGCGCGGCGTCGGCGGCATCTTCTTCGACGACTTCAACGAACTCGGGTTCGAGCAGTCGTATGCGATGGTGCAGAGCGTCGGCAACGGCTTCCTCGATGCCTACCTGCCGATCCTGCAACGCCGCAAGGACCAGCCGTACGGCGAACGCGAGCGCGATTTCCAGGCATACCGGCGCGGCCGCTACGTCGAGTTCAACCTCGTGTGGGACCGCGGCACCCTGTTCGGCCTGCAGTCGGGCGGCCGGACGGAAGCGATCCTGATGTCGATGCCGCCGATCGTCAAATGGCGCTACGACTGGCATCCGGAACCGGGCAGCCCGGAAGACAAGCTGACCACCGACTTCCTGCCGCACCGGGATTGGCTCGCCCCGTGACGAGATGTGTTGCTCTGCTGGGCGGCAGTTTCGACCCGGTGCACCACGGCCACGTCGCGCTGGCCGAGTTGTTTGCGCGCCAGCTCCACCCGGACGAATTGCGCGTGCTGCCCGCCGGCCAGCCGTGGCAAAAGAAGAGTGGCCTGGAAGCGGGCGACGCCGACCGCGTGGCCATGCTGAAGCTGGCGTATGCGGGGAGCGTCGCGCCGGTGACGATCGATACCCGCGAGATCGACCGTCATGGCGCCACGTACACGGTCGAAACCCTGCGCGGCCTGCGCGCCGAGCTCGGGCCGGATACGTCCATCGTGTTCGTGATGGGCGCGGACCAGTTGCAGAAGCTGGACACCTGGCGCGACTGGCGCGACCTGTTCGCGCTGGCCAATTTCGGCGTCGCCGCCCGCCCCGGCTACCGGCTCGACGATGCGGCGCTGCCGCCCGCCGTGGCAGCCGAACTGGCGCAGCGGCGCGCGTCGTTCGACGACGTGCGCGCCAGCACGGCGGGCAAGGTGTGCCTGGCGCACACGCTGGCCATCGACATTTCGGCCACGCAGGTGCGCGCAGCCCTGCACGCCGAACCCCGTACTGACATAAGCGCGCTCGTTGCGCCGCAAGTGCTAGACTATATTCAACAACATAACTTGTACAAAAACTAATGGATATCAAGAAACTGCAAACGCTCGTCGTCGACGCCCTCGAAGACGTCAAGGGCCAGGACATCGTTCTGTTCGACACGACGCACCTGACCAGCCTGTTCGACCGTATCGCGGTCGTGTCGGGCACGTCGAATCGCCAGACCAAGGCGCTGGCCGCCTCGGTGCGCGACAAGGTCAAGGAAGCAGGCGGCGACGTGGTCGGGCTGGAAGGCGAAGACACGGGTGAATGGGTCCTCGTCGACCTGGGCGACATGATCGTGCACATCATGCAGCCGGCCATCCGCCAGTACTACCGCCTGGAAGAAATCTGGGGCGACAAGCCCGTGAAACTGGGCGCCGCCAAGCGCAAGTCGACGGCCGAGGGCCAGGACGCGGCCGCACCGAAGACCAAGTCGAAGCACCTGGCCGCGAACCAGGAGCAGGAAGACGCGAAGCCGGTGCGCGAGCGCAAGCCGGCCGCGAAGAAGTCGGCTGACGCCAAGCCGGCCGCCAGGAAACCTGCCGCCAAGAAGATCCCGACAGGCGGCACTGTGAAGGTTGCCGTGTCCAAGACCGCTGCCGCGGACGCGAAAGCTGCCAAGGCGGCCAAGGCTGCTGCCGCACCGAAGCGCGCGACGAAAGCCGCAGCCGAGGGCGACGCACCGGCCAAGAAAGTCATCCGCCGCATCAAGAAAACCGAAGAATAAACTGCGATGCAGTTGTTCATCGTCGCGGTCGGCCACAAGATGCCGGCCTGGATCGAGACCGGCTTCGCGGAATACGCGAAGCGGATGCCGCCGGAGCTGCGTATCGTGCTGAAGGAAGTGAAACCGGTCGAACGGTCCGGCAGCAAGACGGCGGCCACCGCGATGGCGCTCGAACGCGAGCGCATCGAGGCCGTGCTGCCGAAAGGCGTGCGCATCGTCGCCCTCGACGAGCGCGGCAAGGATCTCACCAGCGTGGGCCTGTCGCAAGCGTTGGAGGCCTGGCAGCAGGACGGGCGCGACGTGGCCTTCCTGATCGGCGGGGCCGACGGCCTCGATCCGGAACTCAAGGCACGCGCGGACGGTCTGATCCGCATCTCCAGCATGACGCTGCCGCACGGTATCGTGCGCGTGATGCTGGCAGAACAGTTATATCGTGCCTGGTCCATCACCCAGAACCACCCCTACCATCGGGTATGAGCCGATGAAACAGACCGACAAGAAAATCTACCTCGCCTCGAAGAGCCCGCGCCGCCGCGAACTGCTGCGCCAGGTCGGCATCGATTTCGACATCCTCAGCCTGCGCTCCGATCCGGCCCGCGGCATCGACGTCAGCGAAGACATGTTCGCGGGCGAGCCCGCCGTGGACTACGTGGCGCGGGTGGCGCGCGAAAAAGGCGCGTTCGCGTGGAACGTGCTGCACCTGCGCCGCATGCCGCTGCGCCCCGTGCTGTCGGCCGACACGACCGTCACCATCGACGGCGAGATCCTCGGCAAGCCGGCCGACCCGAAGGAAGCGCATGCGATGCTGGAACGCCTGTCGGGCCGCACGCACCAGGTGCTGACGTCGGTCGCGCTGCACTACACGGACGTGTTCGAGCAGGTGACGCAGGTGTCGAACGTGCGCTTCGCCCAGCTCACGCCGGCAGCGATCCGCGCCTATTGCGCGACGCCGGAACCCTACGACAAGGCCGGCGCCTATGGCATCCAGGGCCTCGCCGCCCTGTTCATCGAGCACATCGAAGGCAGCCATTCCGGCATCATGGGCTTGCCCGTGTTCGAGACGGCGCAGTTATTGCAGAAAGCGGGCGTCAGCGCGCTATAACGTGACGTATACGGTTGCTCGGCCTTACGCGTGGGCACGGAGTGCTCACCCTACGTGTATGATGTGACCAGAGACAACAATTAGAATCCGGCCTCATGACTGAAGACATCCTGATCAACATCACCCCCCAGGAAACGCGCGTCGCGCTGGTGGTTCAGGGTGCCGTACAAGAGCTGCACATCGAGCGTACGCTCACCCGCGGTCTCGCGGGCAACGTCTATCTCGGCAAGGTCGTGCGGGTACTCCCAGGCATGCAGTCGGCCTTCATCGACATCGGCCTCGAACGCGCCGCATTCCTGCACGTGGCCGACATCTGGGAAGCCAGGCCGCACGACGGCGCGAACGGCAGCAGCAGCGCCCCTCCAACGCCCATCGAAAAGATCCTGTTCGACGGCCAGGTGCTGACCGTCCAGGTGATCAAGGACCCGATCGGCACGAAGGGCGCGCGCCTGTCCACGCAGATCTCGATCGCGGGCCGCATGCTCGTCTATCTGCCGCAGGATAAACACATCGGCATCTCGCAGAAGATCGAGAAAGAATCCGAGCGCGAAGCCTTGCGCGCGCGCCTCGCGGGCCTGCTGCCACCGGACGAAAAAGGCGGCTATATCGTGCGTACGCAGGCCGAGGACGCGTCCGACGCCGACCTCGCCGCCGACGTCGACTACCTGCGCAAGACGTGGGGCGCCATCATGACGGGGGCGCGCACGCGTCCCGCGACGAGCCTGCTGTACCAGGACCTGAGCCTGGCCCAGCGCGTGCTGCGCGACTTCGTGCACGACGAGACGGCCGCGATCCTCGTCGACTCGCGCGAGAACTACCTGAAACTCGTCGAATTCGCCCAGGTGTACACGCCGAGCGTGCTGTCGCGCCTGCAGCACTACACGGGCGAGCGCCCGCTGTTCGACCTGTACGGCGTCGAGGAAGAGATCCTGCGCGCGCTGGGGCGGCGCGTGGACCTGAAATCGGGCGGCTACCTGATCGTCGACCAGACCGAGGCGATGACGACCATCGACGTCAACACGGGCGGCTTCGTCGGCGGGCGCAATTTCGCCGACACGATCTTCAAGACGAACCTGGAAGCGGCACACGCCATCGCGCGCCAACTGCGGCTGCGCAACCTGGGCGGCATCATCATCCTCGACTTCATCGACATGGAGAACACCGAGCACCGCAACGCCGTGCTCGCGGAGCTCAAGAAGACCCTGTCGCGCGACCGCACGAAGGTGTCCGTGAGCGGGTTCTCGGCGCTGGGCCTCGTCGAAATGACGAGAAAGCGCACGCGCGAATCGCTGGCCCACATCCTGTGCGAGCCCTGCCCCGCCTGCGGCGGCAAGGGACAAGTCAAGACGAGCCGGACGATCTGCTACGAGATCCTGCGCGAACTGCTGCGCGAAGCCAAGCAGTTCAACCCGCGCGAATTCCGCATCGTCGCGTCGCAGGAAGTGGTCGACCTGTTCCTCGAGGAAGAGTCGCAGCACCTGGCCATGCTCGGCGACTTCATCGGCAAGCGGATCTCGCTGCAGGTCGAGCGCGGCTATCACCAGGAACAGTACGACGTGATCCTGATGTAACGCTGCCGAAAATCATAAGCGGCATCGGGTTTTTCCATAGTCGACAACCGCTGCCGCCCTTGATAGGGTTGCAGGATGCTTAACAGACGCAATTTCCTCAAGAGCGCCGGTGCGCTCGCCACCACCTCGGTCTTCGGCCAGTCCGCCGCCTACGCGGCAACCAGCGAGGCGCGCCCCGCGCCCGGGCGCACGGTGGTGTCGCTCAACAAGGGCTGGCGCTTCCATGAAGGCGACATCGCGTTTCCGGTCATCCGGGGCCATGGCTGGACCTATGCCAACGCCAAGGCCGGCAATGCCGGCGGCGCGGCCGCGCCCGGCTTCGACGATTCCGAATGGGACAGCGTCGCGCTGCCGCACGACTTCGCCAGCGCGCAGGTGCCCGAGCAGAACGCCAACGTGGCGCAGGGCTACCGCAAGCGCGGCATCGGCTGGTACCGCACGCTGATCCGCCTGGACGAGGCGGACCACGGCAAGCACATCGAACTGCAGCTCGACGGCATCGCGACCCTCGCCACCGTCTGGTTCAACGGCACGCAGGTGGCGCACACGTGGAGCGGCTACAGCTCGCTCTACATCGACCTGACCCCGTTCGCCACCTACGGCGACGCGCTCAACTCGCTGGTGATCCGCGCCGATGCCGACGCCATGCAGGGCTGGTGGTACGAAGGCGCCGGCATCTACCGCAACACGTGGCTCGTCAAGCGCGAGCAGGTGCACATCGTCACCGACGGCGTGTTCGCCCATCCGGTGTACGCCGACGGCCAATGGACCATTCCGCTCGAAGTGACCTTGTACAACATCCGCAAGAGCGCGCAGCGGGTGCGGGTCGAGAGCGTCCTCGTCGACGCTGCAGGCAAGACCGTGGCCAGCTTCAGCGCCCCGGCCGACGTGGGCGTGCTGACGCGCCAGGTCGTCACCGGCAGCATGCGCGTGGCCGCGCCTGAACTGTGGAGCCTGGAAGAACGCAACCTGTACAGCATGCGCACCCGCGTGCTGCAGGACGGCAGGCTGCTCGACGAAGTCGTCACCCGCTGCGGTTTCCGCACCCAGCGCTTCGACCCCGAGCTCGGCTTTTTCCTCAACGACCGGCACGTCAAGCTGCAGGGCGTGTGCATTCACCAGGATCACGCCGGGGTCGGCGTGGCCGTGCCTTACGGCCTGCTCGATTACCGCATGCGCCGCCTCAAGGAACTGGGGGTCAATGCGATCCGCTGCTCGCACAATGCCCAGGACAAGCGTTTCTACGCGCTGTGCGACGAGCTGGGCTTCCTCGTGATGGATGAAAACCGCGTGTTCAACCCGTCGCCGGAGCACGTCGACGAGCTGACCTGGCTGGTGCGCTGCCACCGCAACCACCCGTCCATCATCCTGTGGTCGGTGTTCAACGAAGAACCGGTCCAGGGCACCGAGCAGGGCTACGAGATGGTACGCCGCATGGTCGCCGCCGTGCGTGCGCTCGACACGTCGCGTCCCACCACGGCCGCCATGAACGCCGGCCAGTTCGAGCCCGCCAACGCGGCGCAGGCCGTCGACGTCGTCGGCTTCAATTACCAGTACCAGGCCTACGACGCTTTCCACCAGGCCTTCCCGACCGTGCCGATGACGTCGTCCGAAGACACCTCGGCCTTCCAGACGCGCGGCGAATACGTGACCGTCCCCGACAAGCACATCTTCGCCGGCTACGACGACGACGCGTCCTCCTGGGGCTCGACGCACCGGATCGGCTGGAAAGCCGTGGCCGAGCGGCCGTTCGTGGCCGGGGCGTTCGTGTGGACCGGCTTCGACTACCACGGCGAACCCACGCCGCACGAATGGCCATCGAATTCGTCGTTCTTCGGCATCATGGACCTGTGCGGCTTCGCGAAGGACGCCTTCTGGCTGCACCAGGCCCAGTGGCGCAAGGAACCGGTGCTGCGGCTGGCGCCGCACTGGAACTGGGCCGGCAAGGAAGGCCAGCCCATCACCGTGATGGCCTTCCACAACATGGATGAAGTCGAAGTGTTCCTGAACGGCCGCTCGCAAGGGCGCCAGAAGGGCGACATCTACGAGATGAACCGCTGGCAGGTGCCGTATGCGCCCGGCAAGCTGGCCGCCGTGGGCTATCGCGGCGGCAAGGTGGCCAAGCGGTTCGAGGTCGAGACCACCGGCGCGCCGGTCGCGCTCAAGCTCACTCCGGACCGCCGGTTCATGCTGGGCGACGGCCTCGACGCCCAGCCCATCCAGGTCGAAGCGCTCGATGCGAAGGGCCGCCACGTGCCGCTGGCGCAGCACCAGATCGTGTTCCGGGCCGAGGGCGCCGACATCATCGGCCTGGGCAACGGCAACCCGAACGACACCAGCAGCGAAAAGGGCAACACGCGCGCCCTGTTCAACGGACTGGCCCAGGTGATCGTGCAGACCCGCGAAGGCAGCGCGGGCATCCTCAAGCTGCGCGCCAGCGCGCCCGGTCTCGAACCAGCGGTGCTCGACGTCGAGGTGCGCACAGCCCGGCCGTGGCCGTACCAGGCCACGTCTGCGCCCGTACAGATCCTCGATGGCTGGCGCTCATCGCCGCCGAGTTCGACGCCGATCGATCCCAACCTGCGTCCCGCCGGCACCGACATGAATTCGTGGGGCTGGATCACGCCCGGCACCCGCGCCAAAGCGGCCGAGCAGACCGGCTACATGCTGTACGCCACCGACGTCCGGGCCTTCGCCCGCGTGCGCAAGCACGGCGGCAGGCTGGAACTCCTCGAGGTCACGGGCCCGTGCCAGGTTTTCATCGACGGCAGGAAAGTCGCAGAAAAAACCACCGGCGCTCCCGGGCCGCTGCGCATCGCCTTCCCGGCCGGCGAGGCGGTCTCCCGCCTGAGCGTGCTATGCCCGTTGACGGCCGGGCAACCGCACGGCCTGAGCGGCGTCGTGCGCCTGTTGTCCGTCTAAATCACCAGCGCGAGTTCGCATGGCGTAGAATCCAGCCCTCCGTGCCGACGGCACGGCGCGCTGATGTTAATTTAATACGCCAGTTTCGCCGTCTCCAGGACAAGGATTTGTCATCCTGTTCAGTTCATGTTGCTCGCACAGGACAATGCGTCTAAAAATATGGTCAGGGGCAACGCAGTGTCCCGGTTTGGACTACAATTCGAGACAATTTGTTGAAGATTTCGAGAGTTGGCGGTAGTGTGCATCCTCACCAGGCAGATGCGCAGCCAGCCGACCGGTTAGCGCTGCTGAATCGCAGACCCTGATATACCGCTGGCGGCGTCGGACAACAACTGGCAGGCGACCCGTAAGAGACAATGAACGTACCTCTCATTCCTACCGATCTGCTGAAGAAATCGGATAAGATCCTGTTCATCGCCCACCTGGCGTTGGGCGACTACACCTATTTGCAGAACTGCTTCCAGGCGTTCGCGCGCGCCTACCCGCACCTGAAACTGCACCTGTGGGTGGACGAAGTGCGCCGCACGAGCGACGCCTCGCAGTGGCCGCACCTGAAAAAGAACGTCCTGTACGACTGGCTCGACGCCTGCGACTTCATCGGGAAGGTCTACAAGCAGAATTATTCGCCGGAGCTGTTCCAGGCTTCCATCCGGGAAGCGCAACAGGAACACTACCCGATCGTCGTCTCGCTCGGCACCCTGCGTCCGCACTTCTACGCCGACCTCGCGCGCGAGATCAGTCCGGACGGCTTCGTGCTCGGCCTGAAGAAGCCGCACGGCCTGCAAGGCCTGATCCACTGGTTCAGCTACCGCAAGCTGGACGCCAGCCTCGACCCGGACGTGGCCGACCGCGCGAGCGCGCCGCACATCAGCGACGTGCATGCGGACTGGTTCCGCCAGCTGGCCGGCGTGGACATTCCGCCGGCCGGGCGCATCCCGTTCGTGCACATTCCCGGGCAGTTCGTCGAGGGTGCGAAGGCGCGCCTGCATGAATGGGGCTTCGACGGCCGCCGCGGCAAGCTCGTCTTCATCAACCCGTTCGCCAAGACGCGCAAGCGCTGCTGGCCCGTCGAGCGCGTGGCCGAACTGATCACGACGATGCGCGCCCAGCCGGAATGGCGCGACGCGTGCTTCATCGTCAACGCGGTGCCGCAGGAAGTGGACAACGTGAAGGCCATGCTGGCGCGCCGCCAGCTCGACCGCACGGAACTGTTCAGCGCCAACGAAAACTTCTTCCAGCTGCCCGCGATGCTGGCGCAGTGCGACCTGATCGTCTCGGTCGAGACGGCCGTGATGCACCTGGCGAATGCCGTGGGCGTGCCGGTCGTCGCGCTGATGCGCCAGAAGACGCCGGAATGGGCCCCGGTCGACAAGGCCAACTCCACCGTCATCACGGCGGATCAGCGACGGGACTGGGTCAAGGCGATTCCGGTCGATGCGGTGATGCACGCGCTGGCGTGAATACAAGGGCCGGTTGAACGCGTGGGCTCGGGGAGCCCACCCTACCGCAGCCGTAGGGTGGGCACCCTGTGCCCACGCGCTACTTAGCCGAAGGGAAGAACAACTGCTCCCCCGCCGGCTTGAATGACGCAATCTTCGCCTGCCCCTCCGGGGACGTGATCCACTCGATCAGCGCCTTCGCGCCCTTGTAGTTGATCCCCTTGTGCCTTTCCGGATTGACGGCAATGATCCCGTACGGATTGAACATCCGCTTGTCGCCCTCGACGAGAATGGCCAGCCCCGTCTTCGCTTGATAGGCGCCATACGTCGCGCGGTCCGTCAGCGTGTACGCGCCCATCTCCGCCGCCATGTTCAGCACCTCGCCCATGCCCAGGCCGGCGTTGACGTAGTTGCTGCCGGCGGGCTTCGTACCGGCCTGCCGCCAGTAGCCTTTCTCCATCACGTCCGTGCCGGAATTGTCGCCGCGCGAAATGAATTTCACGTTGGCCGCCGCGATCTTCCTGAAGGCCGCGATGACGTCGCGGCTGCCCTTCACCCCCGCCGGGTCGGCGACCGGTCCCGCGACAATGAAGTCGTTGTACATGACGTCGTGGCGGTCGATCCCCCAGCCCTCGGCCACGAATTTGTCTTCCAGCGCCCGCGCGTGCACGAGCGTCACGTCGACGTCGCCGTTCTTGCCCAGCTCCAGCGCCTTGCCGGTGCCCACCGAGATCACGTTGACCCTGATGCCCGTCTTCGCCTCGAACGCGGGCAGCAGGTAGCCCAGCAGGCCCGAGTTCTCGGTGCTGGTGGTGGTCGACAGTCGCAGCACCTTGTCGGACTGTGCATGCGCGAATGGCGTCGCGACCGCCAGGCCGGCGATGATGGTGAGGATGGAACGGCGCTGCATCGATTCTCCTAGCGGTATTCGAGATGTCCGTCGCGCAGCTTCAGCCGCTGCACGCCGGGCAGGTTGATCAGGTCGCGGTCGTGGCAGGCGATGATGACGCTGCTCCCCGCTTCGATCATGGTCGGGATCAGGGCGATCACCTGTTCGCGCGCGGCGCCGTCCAGGTTGGCCGTCGGCTCGTCCAGCAACAGCAGGCGCGGCGCCAGCACTTTTGCACGCGCGAGCGCCACGCGCTGTTTTTCGCCGCCCGACAGCCGGGTCGGGTCCGTGTCGCGCAGGTGCGCCACGCCGGCCCAGGCCATCGCCTCCTCCACGACGGGACGCACGGCCTCCGGCTTTTCGCCGCGCACGACGAGGCCGTAGCCGATGTTGTCGGCGACGCTCGTCGAGAACAGGATCGGGTGCTGGTGCACGTAGACGATGGCCCGGCGCAGTGCGCGCGGATACGGGTGCACGCGCAGGACGTCCTCGCCGGCGAAGCGCAGGCTGTCGATGTCGGCCCGCTCCAGGCCGCCCAGCACGCGCAGCAAGGTGCTCTTGCCGGCGCCGTTCATCCCCGTCAGCACGTAGGCGCTGTGCGTGGCGATCTCGAGCCGGTCGATGTCGAACAGCAGCCGGTCGCCGTGGCGCTTGCGCAGGCCGCGCACGCCCAGCAAGGCCTTGCGGCGCTCGTCGCGCTGCGAGGCGAGCCGTGACTCGTTCTCGTTCTCGTAGACGGCCGCCGAAATCTGCGAATGGATGCTGATGCTCATGCGCGCTCCCGGACCGTGTGGGCGTCGCCCTGCAGCAGCATCAGCGCGCCGTTCATCAGCAACGCAATCGACACGAGCACGATGCCGAGCGCGATGCCCTGCGCGAACTCGCCCTTGCTCGTCTCCAGCGCGATCGCGGTCGTGATCGTGCGGGTCTCGCCTTCGATGTTCCCGCCCACCATCAGCGCGCAGCCCACTTCCGAGATCACGCGGCCGAAGCCGGACAGCACGGCCGCCATCACGCCGAACCGCGCCTCGTGCAGCACGCGCACCATCACCTGCATGGGCGACGCGCCGAGCGCGATCGCGGTCTCGGCATAGCGCGCATCGAGCCCCTGCACGGCCGCCAGCGTAAAGGCGAGCAGCACGGGCAGCGCGACGACGCACTGGCCGAACACGATGCCGGGCTGCGAGAACAGCCATTGCAGGCCGCCCAGCGGCCCGTGGCGCGACAGCAGCAGGTACAGCAGGAGGCCGATCAGGACGGTCGGCAGCGACAGCGCCGCCTGCGCCAGCCAGATGACGATGCGCCGCCCGCGGAACTTGCGCATGGCGACGACGTAACCGATCAGGATCGCGGGCGGCGTGGCCAGCAGCAGGCCGACGATGCTCGTCTTGAGCGACACCCAGACGATGCGCCACAGGTCGGGATCCCCCGTGAACAGCAGCGTGAACGCGCGCGCGACGGCGTCGGCAATCGCATTCATGCCGTTCGCAACGTGCGCGCCGTCTCCAGCGCGGCGAGCCAGTCCGGCTCGAACACGAGACGCTCCGCGCCGGACAGCAGCAGGAAGTGATGGCCGCTGCAGCGCGCGAGCAGCGACATGCCGACCTGCTGCGCCACTCCATGCCCCATCTGCGTCGTGCCGGAGCGCGACAGCAGGAACGGAATACCCATCTGCGCGCCCTTGATGACCATTTCGGACGTCAGCCGCCCGGTCGTGTAGAACACCTTGTCGGCGCCGTCCATCCCCTCGAGCCACATCAGTCCCGCGATGGCGTCGACGGCATTGTGGCGGCCCACGTCCTCGATGAACCACAGCAGGTCGCCGTCGCTCGTGAACAGCGCGCAGCCGTGCACGGAGCCGGCCTGCTTGTACACGGATTGCTGGGTCCGCACGGTCTCGACGATGCGGTGCACGACGGACTGGCGCAGGCGCGCGTCGGGCGGCAGCACGATGCGGTCGACCTCGTCCATCAGGCCGCCGAACACGGAGCCCTGCCCGCAGCCCGTCGTGACGACTTTCCTGGCCGTGCGCGCCTCCACGTCCTGGATGCCGCCGCGCGTGACGACGGCCACGGCGTCCACGGACCAGTCGACCTGCACGGACACGATGTCGTCCAGCGACCGCACGAGGCGCTGGTTGCGCAGGTAGCCCAGCGTCAGCGCTTCCGGCGCCGCGCCCAGGGTCATCAGCGTGACGAGTTCGCGCTTGTCCACGTAGACCGTCAGCGGGCGCTCGGCCGGAATGTAGAGCGTCTCGCGGCGCCCACGCTCATCGATGGCCGTCACGGGATGCGTGAGCCCGGCGCTGGCCTGGGACAGTTGGGGACGATAAAAAGATGTCATGTCTGCAATTCTGCCACGTCGCCCAAAATCTGGCCGCCACCGTAGGAACCGGGGTGCACGACCTCGCCGCCCAGCCGCACGCGCACGGCGCAGTACTTGAATTCCGGGATCTTGCCGTATGGGTCCAGGGCGGCATTCGTCAGCCGGTTGATGGCCGCCTCGTAGTAACAGAACGGGACGAACACGGCGCCGCGCGGCGTGCCGTCGTCGGCTCGCGCATACAGCGCGACCTCGCCGCGGCGCGACGCGATCGTGATCACGTCGCCCGGCCGGCCCCCGAGCGCTTCCAGGTCGAGCGGATGCACGAGCGCGACGGGGTCCGGCTCCAGCGCGTCCAGCACGCCGGCGCGGCGCGTCATGCTGCCCGTGTGCCAGTGCTCGAGCTGGCGGCCCGTGATCAGCACGACCGGGTACTCGGTGTCGGGACGCTCGTCGGCCGGGATGATGTCGGCCGGGACGAAGCGCGCGCGGCCGCCTTCGCGCGGAAACTCGCGCGTGAAGACGACGGGTTCGCCCGGATCGCCCGGCGCACGGCACGGGTACGTGACGGCACCGTCATGTTCCAGCCGGTCCCACGTGATGCCGGCGATGCTGGGCATGAGGCGCCGTATCTCGTCGAACACGGCGGCCGGGCCGGCATATGCCCAGTCCAGCCCGAGGCGGTGCGCCATCTGCTGGATGATCCACAGGTCCTGGCGCGCATCGCCCGGCGGGTCCAGCGCCTGGCGGCCCAGCTGCACGACGCGGTCCGTGTTCGTGAAGCTGCCGGTCTTTTCCGCGAAGCTTGATGCGGGCAGGATCACGTCGGCCAGGTATGCCGTCTCCGTCAGGAAGATGTCTTGCACGACGAGGTGTTCCAGTGCCGCCAGCGCCTCGCGCGCGTGGTTCGCATCCGGGTCGGACATGGCCGGGTTCTCGCCCATGATGTACATGCCTTTGATCCCCCCTGCGAGGATGTCGTCCATGATCTCGACGACCGTCAAACCCGGCTTGCCGTCCAGCTTCCGTCCCCACGCGGCCTCGAACTTCGCCTGCGCCCGTGCATCGTCGACGCGGCGGTAATCCGGATACATCATCGGGATGAGGCCCGCATCCGACGCGCCCTGCACGTTGTTCTGGCCGCGCAGCGGATGCAGGCCCGTGCCGGGACGGCCGATCTGGCCCGTCATCAGCGCGAGCGCGATCAGGCAGCGCGCATTGTCCGTGCCGTGCACGTGCTGCGACACGCCCATGCCCCACAGGATCATCGATCCCTTCGATGTCGCATACAGCCGCGCCACGTAGCGGATCGTCTCCGCGGCTATGCCGCAGATGGGCGCCATCGCTTCCGGGCTGTAGTGCGCCACGTTCGCGGCCAGCGCGTCGTAGCCGCTCGTGCGGTCGGCGATGAACGCCGGGTCGACGAGGTTCTCTTCCACGATCGTGTGCATCATGGCGTTGAGCAGCGCGACGTCCGTGTCGGGCTTGAACTGCAGGAAGCGGTGCGCGTGGCGCGCGAGGTCGGAGCGGCGCGGGTCCGCGACCACGAGCTTTGTCCCCATTTTCGCTGCGTTCTTCATCCACGTGGCCGCGACGGGATGGTTGACGGTCGGGTTGGCGCCGATGACCAGCACGACCTCCGCGCGCGTCACGTCCATCACGGGGTTCGACACGGCGCCCGAGCCTATCCCTTCCAGCAGCGCGGCGACGGACGACGCGTGGCACAGCCGCGTGCAATGGTCGACGTTGTTGCTGCCGAAGCCCGTGCGCACGAGCTTCTGGAACAGGTACGCTTCCTCGTTGCTGCCCTTGGCCGAGCCGAAGCCGGCCAGCGCGCGCCCGCCGTGCGCGTCGCGGATGCGCGCGAGGCCGCCACCGGCCACCTCGAGCGCTTCGTCCCACGTCGCTTCGCGGAATACGTCCAGCACGCGGTCCGGGTCCATCGTGAAGTCGCCGCGTTTCGGCACGCCTTCGCGGCGGATCAGCGGCCTGGTGAGCCGCTGCGGATGGTGCGCGTAGTCGTAGCCGTAGCGCCCCTTCACGCACAGGCGGCCGTGGTTGGCGGGTCCGTCGCGGCCCTCCACGCGCACGATGCGGTTGTCCTTCACGTGGTACGTCAGCTGGCAGCCCACGCCGCAGTACGGGCACACGGAATCGACCTGCTTGTCGGGCACGACGAGTGCCGCACCGCGCGCCGGCGCCAGCGCCCCCGTCGGACAGGCCTGCACACATTCGCCGCACGCGACGCACGTGGACGCGCCCATCGGGTCGCCCTGGTCGAACACGATGCGCGCATTTTCTCCGCGGCCGGCGAGGCCGATCACGTCGTTGACCTGCTCGTCGCGGCACGCGCGCACGCAGCGCGTGCACTGGATGCAGGCGTCGAGGTTCACCTCGATCGCGGCATGGCTCGCGTCCGCCGGCGGCAGCGCGCGCGTGGCGGGAAAGCGCGGCGTGCCCACGCCCAGCTTATTTGCCCACTGCGCGACCTCGTCGTCGCGCGTGCGGGGCGCAGTGCGGACCGTACTCGGTAAATCGGACAGCAGCAGCTCCAGCACCATCCGGCGTGCGGCGACGGCGCGCTCGCTGTCCGTACGCACCTTCATGCCGGCCACCGGATGGCGGCAGCACGACGGCGCCAGGGTGCGTTCGCCGTCGACTTCCACGACGCACGCGCGGCAGTTACCGGCCGGTTCCAGCCCGTCCTTGTGGCACAGGTGCGGCAGGGCGATGCCGGCGCGGGCCGCGGTCTCGAAGATCGTCTCGAACGGTTGCGCTTCGACTTCCCGGCCGTCGAGTTCGAACGTCACGCTCATGATCCCCCCAGCTCATGCGGAAAATACCTGATGACGCAGTCGAACGGATTCGGCGCCGCCTGGCCCAGGCCGCAGATCGACGCGTCGCGCATCACCTGCGACAGCTCGGCCAGCAGCGCGGTGTCCCACGTCGCCCGCTCCATCAGCGCGACGGCCTTCGCGGTGCCGGCGCGGCACGGCGTGCATTGGCCGCACGATTCGTCGCGGAAGAAGCGCAAGGTGTTCAGCGCGGCGGCGCGGGCCGTGTCGCGGTCGGACAGCACGACGATGGCGGCCGAACCGATGAAGCAGCCATGGCGCTGCAGCGTGTCGAAGTCGAGCGGAACGTCGGCCATCGAGGCCGGCAGGATGCCGCCCGACGCGCCGCCCGGCAGGTAGGCATAGAACGTGTGCCCCTCCCGCATGCCGCCGCAGTATTCGTTCAACAGTTCCTGCATCGTGATGCCGGCCGGCGCCAGTTTTACCCCGGGCTCGCGCACGCGGCCCGACACGGAAAACGAGCGCAGCCCCTTCCGCCCGTGGCGGCCCCGGTTCGTGAACCATTCCGCGCCGCGCTCGACGATGTCGCGCACCCAGTACAGCGTTTCCATATTGTGTTCCAGCGTGGGTCGCCCGAACAGGCCGATCTGCGCGACGTACGGCGGGCGCAGGCGCGGCATGCCCCGCTTGCCCTCGATCGATTCGATCATCGCGGATTCCTCGCCGCAGATGTACGCGCCGGCGCCGCGCCGCAGGACGATGTCCGGCAGGTCGGGCACCGGCGGATCGGCGCGCAGCCGGTCGAGTTCCCGCTCCAGCATGGCGCGCAGGCCGTGGTATTCGTCGCGCAGGTACAGGTAGATCGTCTCGATGCCCACGGCCCACGCGGCGACGAGGGCGCCTTCCAGGAAGCGGTGCGGGTCGCGCTCGAGGTAATGCCGGTCCTTGAACGTGCCCGGCTCGCCTTCGTCGATGTTGACGGCCATGAGGCGCGGGCCCGGCTCGTTCCTGACGATGCGCCACTTGCGCCCGGCCGGAAAACCGGCGCCGCCCAGGCCGCGCAGGCCGGACGCCATCAAGGTCACGATCACGCTCTCCGGGTCGAATCGCCCTTCCGTGCACGCACGCAGCAGCCGGTAGCCGCCGGCGTCGCGGTAGGCGTCGTAATCGAGGTGGCCCGTGTGCACGTCGGTGGTCGCGCGCGCGCTGACGGCGGCCAGCACCGACTCGGCGCTCGCATGGGTGACGGGCCGCTGGCCGACGAGGGCCGCGGGCGCCTTGTCGCAGCGGCCGATGCACGGCGCGGCCAGCACGCGCACGTCGGTGCCGAGGATCGCGGGCAGGCGATTCAACAAATCGCGCGCGCCGGCCAGTTCGCACGACAGGCCGGCGCACACGCGCACGGTGAGCGCGGGCGGCGCAGCCTCGCCGTCGCGCAGCACGTCGAAGTGGTGGTAGAACGTGGCCACTTCGTAGACCTCGGACTGCGCCAGCTTGAGCTCCTGCGCCAGCGCGGCCAGGTGCGCCGCGGACAAGGCGCCGTAGCGGTCCTGGATCTTGTGCAGGTGCTCGATCAGCAGGTCGCGCCGCCGAGGCGCATCCCCCAGCACCGCCTGCACGTCGGCGAGCGCCTGCGGGCCGGCACGGCGGCCCTTCGGCGCCTCGCGCTTGCGCTGGCGGCTCGGGCCCTGGGCCGCGATCGGGATCACCGTCTTGCCGGCCGCGGGTACCATGGGTTCTGCCATGTCTCCTCCTGTGCGGATGAATTTCTGAAATAATATACCGTTGGAAACTCCACGGGTGCCGCCATGATCGACATTCACTCCCTGCTGGCCTCGCTCCCCGCACGCATCGACGCCATCCTGCGCAACGCGGCTGCCCGCACGCCAAACGCCCCGGCCCTGGTCGACGCCGGCCGCACGCTCACGTACCGCGAGCTGGCCGCCCTCGTCGACCGCCGCGCGGACCAGTTGCGCGCGCGCGGCGTGCGTCCCGGCGACCGCGTGCTGCTGGCCAGCGAAAACTGCGCGGACCAGATCGCACTCATCTTCGCCGCCGCAGCCGTGGGCGCGTGGATCGTCAACGTCAACCCGCGCCTGACCGCGCCCGAGCTGGATGCGATCCGGGATCACGCGAGTGCGCGCCTCGCGGTGTACACGGCGGCCGTGTCGCCGGAAGCGGAGGCGCATGCTGCCCGCGCGGCCGCGTCGTTCGACGACGGCCTGATGGTGGGCCCCCTGAACGACGACTGTACGCCCGAACAGGATGCAGATGTCGCCGCCCTGCTCTATACGACGGGCACAACCGGCACGCCGAAGGGCGTGATGCTGAGCCACCGCAGCCTGCTGTTCGTGGCCGCCGTGTCGAGCCGGCTGCGCGGCCTGACCCCGGCCGACAAGGCGTGGGGCGTGCTGCCGATCTCGCACGTGTACGGCCTGACGTCGGTGATGCTGGGCACGCTCAGCGCGGGCGCCTGCCTGCACCTGACGCCCCGCTTCACGCCCGAGGCAATGCTGGCGTCCATCCGCGACGCCGGACTCTCCATCGTGCAGGGCGTGCCCGCGATGTATGCGCGGCTGCTGGAGCACGTCGGCGACAGTGCCCCGCTCGCGACGCGCCTGCGCTTCGCCTACGCCGGCGGCTCGCCCCTCGATCCGGTGCTGAAGGCGGCCGTCGAGCGCCTGCTGGGCGTGCCGCTGCACAATGGCTATGGCCTGTCCGAGGCGGCGCCCACGGTCAGCCAGACTCGGCTGGACGCGCCGCGGTCCGACACGTCCGTCGGCCTGCCGATTCCCGGCGTCGAGGTGCGCGTCGTGGACAAGGCAGGCGCGGATATCGTCGATGGCGCGGCGGGAGAATTGTGGGTGCGCGGGCCGAACCTGATGCGCGGCTATTACCGCAATCCGGAAGCGACGGCCGCGGTGCTGCGTCCCGGCGGCTGGCTGAACACGGGCGACATGGCGCGCCAGGATCCGGACGGCGCGCTGTTCATCGTCGGCCGCACAAAAGAGTTGATCATCCGGTCCGGCTTCAACGTCTATCCGCTGGAAGTGGAGACCGTGCTGAACGCGCACCCTTGTGTGACGCAGTCGGCCGTCGTGGGCCGCCCGGCCGCCGACGGCAACGAAGAGATCGTCGCGTTCGTGCAGCCGGATCCGCGCCGCACGCCGTCCGTGGACGAGCTGCGCGCATGGGCGGCGGAACGGCTGGCGCCCTATAAACGGCCGGCGCGCATCGTCATGATGGCGGCCCTGCCGGCGGCGGCGAACGGCAAGGTGCTCAAGCATGTCCTAAACGAAAAAGCCGCCAGCCTGTAACGTCGCCCCCGCGCAGGCGCACTGCTGTCCGGAATAATTTTTACCGTCGAAAATAGGCCCCCCATAGGGAAAAACCGTCGTTCCCGGCATTGCCGGAAACGACTTCCCGCGAAAGCGGGAACCCATGCTGACTACTCGAAGTCGACTCTTTGTCGCCAACGAGGTGGAAATGAAGAACGAAGTTAGCATACTCAGTATGGATTCCCGCTTGCGCGGGAATGACGATGCTATTTCTGACGGTTTTTGAAAACAATATTCCGGACACTAGTGCGCGCAGGCGGGGACCCAATTTGCATGTACCGCGGCTGCGCCCGCAGCACTTGGGTCCCTGCCTCCGCAGGGACGACGTCCATAGGCCAACGTCCAACAGTTACCGCCGCCGCTTCTTCCAGTCGTACTCCGGCCCCGTCACGTCCACGCCCGGATGCCCGACGACGTCCGGATGCTCGGAACACATCGTCACGAAGCGGATGCGCTCGCCCTCGCGCTGGCGCCGCCGCAGGTCTTCCATGAAGCGCATCGCCTCGACCATCGCGGTCGTGTCGAACGGCTGCGCGTGCGGGGCCGGGTGCCCATCTTCTTCGATCGTCCAGTAGACCATGTACATCGTGTGCCCTCCTGTCCGCATCGTGTGGGCGCACGGTCGGCATGTCAAGACGGGAGTCATAGCAGAGACCGATAGTACGTAGGACTTGTCCTAAATCAGGTCTATATGTTCGCCATCCCACACAAGAAGCCGGCATCGGCGTCTAGGCTTACGTCTTGGATCAACAGCAGGACATGCACATGAATCTCAACAACCATATCCAGCCAGCAAGCTCGCCGCTCCAGCTCTGGGGCGGCCTCGAATGCACCGTCAACCGCGTACGCGATCAGTACTTCTCCCAAATGGAACGCAACGGACATGCCGAACGGCTTCAGGACCTGGAGCGGTTCGCTTCACTCGGCATCCGCGCCATCCGCTACCCCGTGCTGTGGGAACGCACCGCGCCCGACGGCATCGACTCCGCCGACTGGTCGTGGTCCGACGAACGCCTGCCCGTGCTGCAGCAACTGGGCGTGACGCCCATCGTCGGCCTCGTCCACCACGGCAGCGGCCCGCGCCACACGAGCCTGATGTCCCCCGACTTCGCCGAGAAACTGGCGGAATACGCCGGCGCCGTCGCGCGCCGCTACCCCTGGGTCGAGTACTGGACGCCCGTCAACGAACCGTGCACGACCGCGCGCTTTTCCGGCCTCAACGGCGTCTGGTATCCGCATGACACGAGCGAGGATGGCTTCATCCGCGCCCTCATCAACCAGTGCCGCGCCGTCGTGCTGTCGATGCGCGCGATCCGCGAAGTGAACCCGAACGCGAAGCTCGTCCAGACCGACGACTTGTCGCGCACCTATGGCACGCCCGAGATGGCGGAGATCGCGGATTTCTTCAACGAACGCCGCTGGCTGGCGTGGGACATGTTGTGCGGGAAGATCGACCCCGGCCACGCGCTGTGGGACTACCTGCTCGAGAACGGCGCCGGCGCCGACGAACTGCTGTGGTTCAAGGAAAACAACTGCCCGCCGGACATCATCGGCGTCAACTACTACATCACCAGCGAGCGCTGGCTCGACCACCGCGTCGAGCGCTATCCGGAAAGCCACCGCACCAATTACCGCGGCGTCCCCCACGCCGACATCGAATGCCCGCGCGTGCTGGCCACGCCGACGCCCGGCATCGGGCCGCTGCTGCAGGAAACATGGGACCGCTACGGCCTGCCGGTCGCCGTCACCGAGGCGCACATCGATGCCAACCGCGAAGATCAATTGCGCTGGCTCGTGGAGATCTGGAACGCCGCCAAGAAGGTCCAGCAGGGCGGCGCCGACATCCGCGCCGTCACCGTGTGGGCCCTGCTCGGCTCGTTCGACTGGAACTGCCTCGTCACCGAATGCAAGGGCTATTACGAGCCCGGTCCGTTCGACGTGCGCGGTCCGCAGCCGCGCCCGACCGCGGTCGCGAACCTGATGCGCGAACTGGCCAGCGGCCGGCCGCTGTCGCATCCGGTGCTGCAGGGCCAGGGCTGGTGGCGCCGTCCGGGCCGCTTCCTCGCGAAGCCGGTGGCAACCCGCACCGCCGTGGCCGACATCGCCGAACGCGGCGCGTTCCGCTCCACGTTCCCGCAGCCGATCCTGATCACGGGCGCGACGGGCACGCTGGGCCGCGCCTTCGCCCGCATCTGCGAGCGCCGCAACCTCGCCTACCACGTGCTCACGCGCCAGGAGATGGACATTGCCGATCCGGCCTCCGTCGAGGCGGCGATCGTGCGCTTCAAGCCCTGGGCCATCATCAACGCGGGCGGCTACGTGCGCGTGGACGATGCCGAGGGCGACGTCGACCGCTGCATGCGCGAGAACGCGCACGGCCCGACCGTGCTGGCGCTGGCCGCCATCCGGCACGCGCTGCGCTTCATGACGTTTTCCAGCGACCTCGTGTTCGACGGCACCCTCGACCGCCCGTACGTGGAGTCCGACAAGGTGGCGCCGCTGGGCGTGTACGGCCGCAGCAAGGCGGACGCGGAACGGCGCGTGCTCGATTCCGACCCGCAGGCCCTCGTCATCCGCACGAGCGCGTTCTTCGGTCCGTGGGACGAACACAATTTCGTCACGCAGGCCCTCGACGCGCTCGACGCGGGCCGGCCGTTCGCCGCGGCGGCCGACCAGGTCGTGTCGCCGACGTACGTGCCCGACCTGGTGAATACCTGCCTCGACCTGCTGATCGACCGCGAATGCGGCCTCTGGCACCTCACCAACGGCGCCGCGATGAGCTGGGCCGACCTGGCGCGCCAGGCGTGTGCCGCGGCCGGCGTCGACGACGGCCGGCTGGAAGAACGCACGACCGACGAACTCGGCCTGCGCGCCGCCCGTCCCCGCAACAGCGCGATGAGCAGCGAACGCGGCCTGTTGCTGCCATCGTTCGACGATGCGCTGGCCCGCTACCTGCGCGAGCGCGAGCTGCTGTCGAAACGGGCGGACGACGTCGAACCGGCGCATTACGCCAGCTGATCCACGCGCGCTGAAACACGACCGCGCGCCCCGGCGTGCGGTCGTGTTACCGCTACATTAAATGTGATCAATATGTATTTACCGTCGGAATTTCTTTAGTTACACTACGTTACTTAGCGTTACTTTACGCAACCTTGGTGTGACTCACATGTCCGACTTCCCTCGCCGGCCGCTACCCGCGGTGTCCGGTATCTATGCAGGCTACCGCCCGCTTGCCTTCCCCGCCGTCACGTTGCGCTCCGCCGTTCCGCCGCACCTGGCGGGCTTCAAGTCCACCCGCGAATACGCCAAGATCTGCATGCGCGCCGCGCTGCATCCGCGCCAGACGCCGCGGTGGCTGCACCTGCTCAACGCACATCCGGCATTCTCGGAATACGTGCGCAATTGCCCGCGCTTCCTGTACAAGGTCTACCGTCCGTACATCAGCCACGTGCTGGATGCCCGCACGCGCCTGGAGGCGATCCGCGCGCATTACGACTTCATGTTCCAGCGCGGCCTGGGCCAGGTGCTGGCGCGCGCCGGCCTGGGGCCCGTGGTGCTGGCCGAAGCGGCGGGGAAAAGCGGCCTGCCCTACCAGGTCCAGCTGCGCACCGTGAACATGTTCGACCGCGAGGGCGAACTGGTGCTGCAACTGACCCAGGATGACAGGGCCTTGTACACGGTGGCGTTCACGGTGGCGCCGCGCGACGGCCGCCCGGCCGTCAGCATCGGCTGCATCCAGGGCGGCAAAACGGAGGATGCACGCGAGGCGATCCGCACGGCCACGCGCGAGCTGCACGGCATCCGCCCGAAGCAGCTAATGGCGACGCTGGTGCGCCAGCTGGGCCACGGCTACGGGTGCGAACGGATGGTGATGGTGTCGAACCGCAACCGCGTGATCTACAAGGCGATCCGCAACGGCCGCGTGCTGGCCGACTATGACCAGCTGTGGGAAGAACTGGGCGCGCGCAAGCGGGCCGACGGCGACTGGGAACTCGACTGCGCGCCGGTGGCGGCGCCGGACCTGGACGGCATCCCGTCGAAGAAGCGGTCGGAGGCGCGCAAGCGGCACGACGTGGTCAGCAGCATCGCCGACCAGGTATGCGAAGGATTACGCGGCCGATGAACGTCATTCCCGCGCACGCGGGAATCCATACTGAGCGAATCGAAGTCACTCAGCATGGGTCCCCGCTTTCGCGGGGACGACGCTAAGCTCTTACCGCACTGCCCTTTACCGGCACCAGAATCGGCACCAGCTCGCTCCACACCCTCTCCACGCTCATCTTGTTCATGCAATCGTGATGCCCGAGCGGGCACTCGCGCTTGCGGCATGGCGAGCATGCCAGGCGCAGCGACACCGTCCGCGCCACCTCCGACAGCGGCGGCGCGTAATCCGGATCCGTCGAGCCGTACAAGGCGACGACCGGCCGGTTCAGCGCCGAGGCGATGTGCAGCAGGCCGGAATCGTTGGAGACGACGGCGCTCGCCCGCGCCAGCAGCGCGATGGCGTCGTCGAGCGACGTCTGGCCGGCCAGGTTGCGCACCGCGGCGCCGGCCGCACCCGCGACATGCCGCAGGACCTGGTCGCACGTCTCGCGGTCGTTCGGCGAACCGAGCAGCACCACCTGCACGCCCGGCACGGCGTCGACGACCTTCGCGGCCAGCGCGCCGTAGTACGCAGGCGGCCAGCGCTTGGCGATGCCGAACTCGGCACCGGGCGCGAACGCGACCAGGGGACGGGACAAGTCCACGCCGAAACGCTTGCCGACCTGTTCCGTTTCTTCCCCGCCGACGACGAGATAGGGCCGCACCAGCTTGCCCGGCAGCCGGACCTCGGGCTCGCGCGCGAGGGCCGCGTAGAACGGCACCATCGAGCGGCGCGGCTTGTCGTCGTGGTGCATCACGTTGACCATCCCGTAGCGCATTTCCCCCTTGTAGCCCACGCGGCGCGGGATGCGCGCGAGCCACGGGATCAGCGCGTATTTCAGGGTGTTGGGCAAGACGTAGGCGTCGCTGTAGCCGCGCTCCTTCAGGATCCGCGCATAGCGCCACCGTTCGCCCAGCTGCAGCGCGCGGTGGCGGAACGGCGTCACCAGGATGTCGTCCGCCTCCTGGATGCGGCGCCACACGGGCACCACTTGCGGCGGCGCGAGCACGTCGATGGCGCGCTCCGGGTGGGCCTGCTTGAGCAGGCGCAGCAGGGGCTGGGCCATCACGGCGTCGCCGATCCAGTTCGGCGAGATGACGAGGGTGCGATCTTTCTCCGTCATGTTTCTTCCACCAGCGCCGAGAACTGCAACCGATACAGGTTGGCGTACATGCCGCCGCGGGACAGCAATTCGTCATGCGTGCCCTGCTCGACGATGCGGCCATGTTCCATCACGACGATCAGGTCGGCGCCTTCGATGGTCGACAGGCGGTGCGCGATCACGAACGTGGTGCGGCCGGCCATCAGGGTGTCGAGGGCGGCCTGCACGGCGCGTTCCGATTCGTTGTCCAGCGCCGACGTGGCCTCGTCCAGGATCAGGATCGGCGCATCCTTGTAGATGGCGCGCGCGATGGCCACGCGCTGGCGCTGGCCGCCCGACAGGCGCATGCCGTTCTCGCCGATCATCGTGTCGACGCCTTCCGGCAGGCGCGCGACGACGTCGTCCAGGTGCGCGGCGCGGATGGCCGCGGCGAGGCGCGCCTCGTCCACGTGCTCGACCCCGTAGGCGATGTTGGCCCGCAGCGTGTCGTCGAACAGCACGACGTTCTGGCTGACGAGCGCCAGCTGGGCGCGCAGCGACGGCAGCTGGATGTCCTGGTACGGAATGCCGTCCAGCAGGATGCGGCCGGATTCCGGTTCGTAGAAGCGCGTGACGAGGTTCACGAACGTCGACTTGCCGCCGCCCGACATGCCGACCAGCGCGACGGTCTGGCCCGGCTTGACTTCCAGCGACACGTCGTCCAGCGCGAGCGACTGCGCGTTCGGGTAGCGGAACTTCACGTGCTCGAAGCGCACGTGGCCCTGCGTGCGCGCGATGGTGCGCGTGCCCGGATCGTGTTCGACCGGCGCGTCGATCAGGGCGAACACGGTTTCCGCCGCGGCGATCCCGCGCTGCATCGGGCCGTTCACTTCGGCCAGCGCCTTCAGCGGCGTGAGCAGCATCAGCATCAGGGTGACGAACTGGGTGAACTCGCCCACCGTCATGTCGGCCCGTAGCGCCAGCACCACGACGACCGACAACGCCAGCGACGTTGCGATCTGGGTCACGGGCGTGGTCGCCGCGAACGCCACCGTCATGCGTTGCGAGAAGCCGCGCAGCGCTTCGCTGCGCTCGTAGAAGCGGCGGTTTTCGTACTGCTCGCCGGAGAACACGCGGATCACCTGGTGGCCGCGCGCCGCTTCCTCGACGACCTGGGTCATCTCGGCCGTCACGCGCTGGTTCTCGCGGTTCAGCTGGCGCAGGCGGCGGCTGGTGGTGCGCACGATCACGGCAGTGAGCGGCACGACGACGATCGCGACGAGGGTCAGCATCCAGTTCAGCCACAGCAGCGAGCCGAGCAGGCCGATCACGACGAGCACGTCGCGCACGAACGAGATGAACACGGACTGGATCATGTCCACGACCTGGCGCACGTCGCCGACGACGGTGTTGATCACCTTGCCGGTCGACTCTTCGTGGAAGCGCGCGACCGGCAGGCGCAGCAGCCGCGCGAAGGCCTGCGCGCGCAAGTCGTTCAGCACGCGCGAGAGCACCCAGTTGTTGTAATAGGCGGTGGCGAACGTGCCGATGCCGCGCAGGACGAAGATCGACACCAGCACGCCGGGAATCCACCACAGGCTGAACGGCACCTTGTTCTTGAAGCCCATGTCCATCAGCAGCTTCAGGGCCTCGCCCAGCAACGGCTGGGTGGCGGCCGTCAACGCCATCGCGAGCAGCGACAGGAACGCGCGCCCGCGATAGGGTTTCAGGATCGCCCACAGGCGCTTGATGATGACACTGTTATCCAATTTTTTCTTTCGCATTCAGGCAGAAGCCCATGAGCAGAAACACCATGAGCGCATAGAACAGACTGCCCTTCATAGACCAGAAAATCACTTCCGTCAGCCCGAAGCCGACATAGCCCAGCACCACGAACGCTCCGCCCAGCGCGACCGCGAACTGCGGTCCGCGCGCATCCTGGCCGAGCCGGCGCAGGAAGAACCGCAGGGGCGCAACCAGCGTGGCGGCCCAGAGGACGAAGCCGACGACGCCGCCCGTCGCCAGGGCCTGCAACACGTCATTATGCAGGTGCGGCAGCTGGAGCACCAACGGATCGAGCCGGCCGGCCTGCGCATAGTCCGCCAGGCGGACGCGGCAGGCATCGAAACCCATGCCCAGCACGGGATGTTCGCGGATCAGCATGATGGCACCCTTCCACAACTCCAGCCGGGTACCGACGTTCGTCCACACGGTGCCGCCCTCGTACCAGATGCGGGCGTCGCTGATGCCCTGGGCGAAGCGCTCCTGCACGCCCAGCGCCGGCGTGAACCAGGCCGCGGCCAGCACGGCCACGCCGCCGGCCAGCAGCGCGCGCACCCGGCGGCTGTCGATCCCGCGCGCGTGGCGCCCCAGCACCAGCAGCGCCAGCACCACCGCTGCCCAGCTGCCGCGGGTGCCCGTCAGCACGGACGCGGCGAGTCCCGCCAGCGCGCCGGCGCCGGCCAGCACCGCATCGCGCGGGCGGTCGCGCATGTCGATCGCGCCGGCCAGCGACAGCAGCCCCAGCAGCATCGCCAGGTCGCCGAACGTGATCGAATTGACGAATCCGCCCGGCCGGTCGATGTGCAGCACGAGACGCTGCCAGGCGATGAACGGCAGCGCCGCCACGGCGCCTGCGCTCGCGCCCCACCACAGCGCCCGGCGCGGCGCGCGCATGGCCACGACGAGGACCAGCGCGCTCACCGACAGGAGCATGCGCAGCGGCTTTTCCTGCACGCTGAGCCGTTCGCCGCGCAGCAGCGCGCAGGCGAGCACGAACAGGAAGTGCAGCAGGAAGGCTAGCACGACCCAGCGTACCTGCGGCCAGTGGCGCACGAGCGCATCCCGGCTCGGTTTGAAGAATATCAAAGCGCTGGCCAGGAACAGGAAACTCGCAAGATTCACACCGAACGAGGTGACGAGGCTCAAAAAGGGTAACAGGAAGGCCAGGGTGCCGATCCAGACCCGCATCGGCTCCCTCGTGTTCGTCGGATTGCTGTTCATCGATGTTCTTGTGGGATACTCTTGCCCCTGATGGCACCTCGTAAAACCGTCGAGGTTTAGCGACGTGCCCAAAATATGGGAGTGTACACTGGACCTTATGCTTCACGCACAGACAATCTCGGTCGTGATCACCACCTATAACCGGCCAGACGCGCTGGAGGCGGTGGTGCGGGCATGTTTTATGCAGAACGACAAGAATTTCGAAATCATTATCGCTGATGATGGCTCGACTGCCAACACGCGTGCCTGCGTGGAGCGGCTGGCGGCGGCGTCACCGGTGCTTCTGCGCCACGTCTGGCAACCCGACCAGGGTTTTCGCGCCGCGATGGCGCGCAACCGCGGCACCCTGGCCGCGACGGGCGACTACATCATCTTCCTGGACGGCGACTGTATCCCCCAACGCGATTTCATCGCGCGCCATCGAATGCTGGCCGAGCCCGGGTGCCTCGTGTCGGGCAGCCGCATCCTGATGTCGGAGGCGCTGACGCGCCGGGTGCTGGACGACGGGATCGATGTAGGCGCCACGGCGCCGCTGACCCGGCTGGGATGGCGGCTGCGGGGCGACCTGAACAAGACGCTGCAGCCGCTGGGGCTGCGCTGGCCCGACCTGGGCCGCACGTCGCGCAAATTCACCTGGCGGCGTATCAAGAGCTGCAACCTGGGGGCCTGGCGCAGCGACCTGGAGAAGGTGAACGGCTTCGACGAGAGCTTCACGGGCTGGGGCCATGAAGATTCCGACCTCGTCGTGCGGCTGTTCCACGCGGGCGTGCGCCGCAAGGACGGCGCCTTTGCCACCGAGGTATTCCACCTGTGGCACCGCGAGGCGCAGCGCGACCAGGAGACCAGCAACCGCAAGGTCGTCCTCGAACGCGCTGCCAACAAGGTTACGCAGGCAACGATCGGGTTGCGCGAGCACGCGCAGCCGGCGCCGTAGCGGCCAAGCGGGTCTCCACCGGCGCCGCGTCCACGCGGAACACGCTGACCACCTGGGCCAGCTTCGCGGCCTGCTCCTGCATCGCTTCCGACGCGGCCGCCGCTTCCTCGACGAGCGAGGCGTTCTGCTGGGTCACCTGGTCCATCTGGGCGATGGCCCGGTTGATGTGCTCGATGCCCTCGCCCTGCTCCTGCGTGGCGCTGCTGATTGCACCGATCATCGTGCTGACCTTGTTCACGCTCGCGACGATCTCCTGCATCGTCGCGCCCGCTTCCTCCACGAGCTTCGCACCGTCGTCCACGCGCGCGACGGAATCGCCGATCAGGGCCTTGATTTCCCTGGCGGCCGTGGCGGAACGCTGGGCCAGGTTGCGCACTTCGCTCGCCACGACGGCAAAGCCCCGGCCCTGCTCGCCGGCTCTAGCCGCCTCGACCGCGGCATTCAGCGCGAGGATATTCGTCTGGAACGCGATGCCGTCGATGACACCGATGATGTCGACGATCTTGCTGGACGACGCGTTGATCGACGCCATCGTATCGACCACGCGCGCGACGACGACGCCGCCGCGGCCCGCCACTTCGGCGGCGGAATCGGCCAGCCGGCTCGCTTCGCGCGCGTTCTCGGCGCTGTTCTTCACGGTCGACGTCAATTCTTCCATCGACGCGGCCGTCTCTTCGAGCGAGCTGGCCTGTTCTTCCGTGCGGCTCGACAGATCCAGGTTGCCGCTGGCGATCTCGCGCGATGCCGTGGCGATCAGGTCCGTGCCCGAGCGCACGTCGGCGACGATGCCGGCCAGCGCGTCGCGCATGCGTTTCATGGCGGCCATCAGGCTCGCCTCGGCACCGGGCCGCACGGGTACATCCATGCCGAGGTCGCCGGCCGCGATACGCTGCGCCACCGCGACAGCGTCTTCCGGATCGCCGCCGATCGAACGCTCGACGCTGCGCACGATCATCCAGACGAGGCCCGTGAGCAGCGCGCCGATCACGGCCAGCCAGGCGGCTGCGCCAGCCAGCTGGGCATAGAAGGCGTGATCGAGGTCGTCGATGTACAGGCCGTTCATGAAATACCAACCCCAGGGCCGATACGCCTGGACATGGGTGAGCTTGGGTACCGGCTTGTCCGAGCCCGGCTTGGCCCACAAGTATTCGATGAAACCCGCGCCGTTCGCCTGCGCCGCGGCCATGCCGTCCGAATAAGGGTTATGGCCGTTCGAGTCGACGACCTTGCCGAGCGGGGAACCGATTAGTTCCGGCTTGATCGGATGCATCAGCACGGACTTGTCGTCGTAGACCGTGAAGTAGCCGTTGGCGCCGAAGCGCAGCGCCCGGGTCCGGGCCAGCGCCTGCTGTTTCGCATCGTCGAGGGACAATTTGCCGGCGGCGGCGAGGGCCGCGTACTCCTTGGCGATGGACGCGGCGATCTCGCTGGCGTTCGATAACTGGATCTTGCGCTCCTCGAGGCGCAATGCGCGGCTTTGCAGCGCGTTCACCGTGAACACGGCAAGAAGACAAACCCAGCTAAGTAATAAGGGGAGGAAGAGCTTACGACGAAATGTAATTTTCATATTGATCGGCGCCGTCTCCTGACGCGGTAAACACGGAAAATATCCGTAGATCAATATTTACCAATGACCACACTCAAACACAATGGCTCAGTTAAAACGGTAATGAATGTTAGCGGTCACTTTTAGTCGGACGCGGCGGCGGCGCAACACCTGTTAGCAAATTAACTTGCCATATGCACACGTGGCTTCGACAAGGCATCCATTAGAACAGCGACTTTTCCGATTTCACGACTGCACCTGGCGACCCAGGGCGAGTAACTCGGCGCCATGATGGGCCTGATGCCGGAAGGCGGCCGCCTGCTGGACATGGGCTGCGGCACAGGCTGGACCCGCGCGCTGAAGCCCGGCGGCATCTGCATCACGTCGGAACCGGGGCTGGGCCACGAGCGGCGCTCGGCGGCCATCATGCAGGAATTCGGCGCGAAAAAGGCTGGCTTCACGGGCTGGTCCGTGCATCCGCACGCCCAGTATCTCTACATCGCGCCGTACCGGCGCGCGCTCGTGGGCGCGTGCACGGTGCTGTTTTCCAGGCACCAGGCCGGCATCGTCATCCTCCGAAAAGCATGACGGCCTCAGTACTCGACCGCCACTTCCTTCGCGCCGAGGTGCAGCTCGAGCGCGTATTTCAGTTCGTCCGACGGCGCCACGCGCCAGGCGTCGCCCAGCTGCAGGGTGCACGGGATGCCCTGCGGCGTCACGCGCAGGCTGACCGGCAGCCCGTTCTCGTGGCGGTAAGGCTGCAGGATCTCGGCCAGCTTCGCCGGCGCGATCGTGCAGGCCACGTCCATCTCCAGCTTGTGGCCGTACTGGATGCGCGCGGTCGCGATGTCGAACACCTTCTCGGCCGTAATGCGCAGGCCGCCGTTGAAGCGGTCTTCCGACACTTTACCCACGACGAGCAGGAACTCGTCCTCGCGGAAGATGTTCTTGTGCTGCTCGAACAGCTCGTTGTAGATGGTGACCTCGACGACGCCGGACTTGTCGTCCAGCGACACGATGAGGATCTTGCCGCGCTGCGTGAGCTGCGTACGCACGCCCGTGATCACGCCGCACAGCATGCGCGGGTCGCGCGACGGTTCCAGGTCCTTCAGCTTGGTCTTGGCGAACCGGCGCACTTCCTGCGCGTACGAATCGAACATGTGACCGGACAGGTAGTAGCCCAGCGCGGTCTTTTCCTCGGCCAGCTTCTGGCGGTCCGTCCACGGCGTCGCCTTCACGTAGTCGGGCGGCGCGACGAGGTCGGAATCGTCGCCGCCGAACAGGCTGACCTGGTTGGCGGCGGCGGCGGCCTGTCCCGCCGCTTCCATCGCGAAGGCGACCGATGCCAGCAGCACCGCGCGGTCGATGCCGAAGCAGTCCATCGCGCCCGCACGGATCAGCGATTCGATCGTGCGGCGGTTGATCTGCTTGCGGTCGACGCGCTTGCAGAAGTCGAACAGGTCCTTGAACCTGCCGCCCGATTCGCGTGCCGCGATGATCGCCTCGATCGCGCCCTGCCCCGCGCCCTTCACGCCGCCCAGGCCATAGCGGATGTTTTTCACCGGCTTGCCCGTGACGGACGGCGGCGGGCCTTCCGGCGTGAAGCGGAACTGCGATTCGTTGACGTCCGGCGGCAGGATCGTCAGGCCGCACATGTCGATCGAGTCCTCGACGAGGATCTTGATCTTGTCCGTGTCTTCCATCGCGAGCGACATGTTGGCTGCCATGAACGCGGCGGTGTGGTGGACCTTCAGGTACGCCGTGTGATACGACAGCAGCGCGTACGCGGCCGCGTGCGACTTGTTGAAGCCGTAGCCCGCGAACTTCTCCATCAGGTCGAAGATCTCGTCGGCCTTTTCCGTCGTCAGGCCGTCCTTCGCGGCGCCGGCGCGGAAGATCGCGCGGTGCTCGGCCATTTCCTCGGCCTTCTTCTTGCCCATCGCGCGGCGCAGCATGTCCGCGCCGCCCAGCGAGTAGCCGCCGACGATCTGCGCCATCTGCATTACCTGCTCCTGGTAGACCATGATGCCGTAGGTCTCAGACAGGATCGACTCCGTGCGCGGGTCCGGGTAATCGAACTTTTCGCCGTGTTTCCGTTTGCAGAAGTCCGGGATCAGGTCCATCGGGCCCGGACGGTACAGCGCCACGAGCGCGATGATGTCCTCGAAGCGGTCGGGACGCGCATCCTTCAGCATGCCCTGCATGCCGCGGCTTTCAAGCTGGAATACGGCGACGGTCTTCGCGTCGGTCAGCAGCTTGTAGGTCGGCCGGTCGGTCAGCGGCAGCTTGGACAGCTCGAAATCCTTGTCGGCAGGATCGAGCGAGCGGATGTAGTTGACGGCGCGGTCGAGGATCGTCAAGGTGGTCAGGCCCAGGAAGTCGAACTTCACGAGGCCGGCCGCCTCCACGTCGTCCTTGTCGTACTGCGACACGACGCCGGCATCGCCGCCCTGCGTGTACAGCGGGCAGAAGTCCGTCAGCTTGCCGGGGGCGATCAGCACGCCGCCCGCGTGCATGCCGATGTTGCGGGTGATGCCTTCGACCTGCTGCGCGAGATCGAGCAGCTGCTTCACTTCTTCTTCGTTCTCGAGGCGCTCCTTCAGCATCGGTTCTTCTTCGATCGCCTCGGCGATGGACACCTGCTTGCCCGGCTTGAACGGGATCAGCTTCGAGATGCCGTCGCAGAAGTTATAGCCGAAGTCGAGCACGCGGCCCACGTCGCGGATCGCGCCCTTCGCCGCCATCGTACCGAACGTGGCGATCTGCGACACGGCGTCGCGGCCGTACAGGTCCTTCACGTGCTGGATGACGAGTTCCCGCTTTTCCTGGCAGAAGTCGATGTCGAAGTCGGGCATCGAGACGCGTTCCGGGTTCAGGAAACGTTCGAACAGCAGGTTGTATTTCAGCGGATCGAGGTCGGTGATCTTGAGCGCGTACGCGACGAGCGAACCCGCACCGGAACCGCGGCCCGGACCGATCGGCACGCCGTTGTTCTTGCCCCACTGGATGAACTCCGCCACGATGAGGAAGTAGCCCGGGAACTTCATCTTGATGATGGTGTTGTTCTCGAACTCCAGGCGCGCTTCGTAGCGCGGGCGCTCCTTCTCGCGCTGCACAGGATCCGGGTACAGCTCGACGAGGCGCGCTTCCAGGCCCTTCTTCGTTTCCGCGACAAGGAATTCGTCGATCGTCATGCCCGGCGTCGGGAAGTTCGGCAACTGCGGCTTCCCGAGCGTCAGCGTGACGTTGCAGCGCTTGGCGATCTCCACGGAGTTGGCCAAGGCACCCGGCAGATCCTTGAACAGTTCCGCCATCTCGGCCTGCGACTTGAAGCACATGCCTTCATTGAAGCGGCGCACGCGCTTGGCGTTGGCCAGCATCTCGCCCTCGGCGATACAGACGCGCGCTTCGTGGGCGATGAACTCGTCCTTGCTGATGAATTGCACCGGGTGCGTCGCGACGACGGGCAGCCCGAGCCGGTTCGCCAGCGCCACCGAATGGCGCACCTGCTGTTCCTGGTTCGGCTGGCCGGCGCGCTGGATCTCGACGTAGAAGTGCCCCGGGAAGATCTGCGCCCAGCGGCGCGCGCAGGCCTCGGCCTTGTCCAGGTCGCCGTTGTCGATGGCCTGGCCGATGTCGCCGAACTGCGCGCCCGACAGGACGATCAGGCCGTTCGATTGCGGCACGTCCGGCTCCAGCGTGGAGACCGACGTCGCGAGCGCTTCCAGCCACTCGACGCGGATCTCGGCCCGGCCCTTGTACTGGTTCGTCAGCCACGCCTTGGACACCAGCTCGCACAGCTGCAGATAGCCCGTCTTGTTCTTGCACAGGATGAGCAGGCGGAACGGCTTGTCGCGGTTTTCGTCGTTCGTGATCCACGCATCGACCCCGACGATCGGCTTGACGCCCTTGCCGCGCGCCGCTTTATAGAAGCGCACGAGGCAGAAGGCGTTGGCCAGGTCGGTGACACCCACCGCCGGCTGCTGGTCCTTGACGGCGGCAGCCACGAGGTCGTCAATACGGACGAGGCCGTCGACGATCGAGTATTCGGTATGGACGCGGAGGTGGGTGAAGATCGGGGAAGTCATCCTGTCATTTTACCTCGGACGGCCGAATCGGAGGGTTGCATCCAGGCACGGTGACGGTCTTGACAAGATCTCAGAACGCGTAATTGATGGCCCCGCCGAACACCCACTGGTTCGAACTCCCGCGCCGGTCCACGATGGGGCTGTCCTTCGCATCCCCCAGCAGCCGCTCATAGCGCCCGGCCAGGGTCACGCCCCAGTGCCGGTCGAACTGCGACGACAGCTGGAACGGGACCCGGATCGACATCAGCCCGCCCTCGGCCTGGTACGGCGTGCCGCCCCGCTCCGGGAACGCGGCGAGATCCGCACCGTTGATGCCGAAATACCGGTCCGCGAAATGGTCGCTCGCGAAAAACAGGCTGAAACCGGCCGAGCCAAGCACCGGCCGCCCGGCGATGCCTTGTGGAAACGGATAAAAATACGTCGCCTTGATGCTGCCCGTGGCGCCCGTGTACAGGTTGTTCGTGTTCCACGCGACGTCGCCGCTGAACACGATCTTGTGCAGCGGGTCGCCGGCCATCGGCATGTCGTAGCTGGCAAAGATGCCGAGCTCGGACGCGGCCGGGATCCGGCGCATCTGGCGCACGACGGCATCGTCGACGTCCGTGTCGCGCGTCGGCCGTGCCCGGTAGAGGAAGCCGGCCCTCAGGCTCTTCAGCTGGGCAAACGTCTCCGGCAGGTTCATATTGGACGGCAGCACGTTCAGCCTGACCTCGGGCCCGATCACGCGCAACCACATGCCATTGCCGAAGTTCGCGTGGAGGAAACCCGCGCCTTCGGGATGGTAGTCCTCGGAGCCGGGGAAGTCCGGTAGCCCGAACGCACCCGCCCCCACCATATTGACTTCCTGCGGCATCTCGACCGGGATCACTTCCTGCGCGCCCGCGTGCGCCGCGAACAGGAGGGCGCCGGACACCGCGAGACCGGCCTTGAACAACGTTGGCTTCGTCATGATTCACCCCTCGATGAAAGATGCAAACCATCCTAAGGGGAGACGTCAATACGGCTGTTTGCGGCGGCTCATATGCGCCAGCGAACTTTTATGAAGATTAACTGTCGAGCCAAGCGGGGCAGCATGCTGTCTGTGGTGCTGCCGCCACGCATGGCACTGCGGCTGGCTTATAATAGAGGGCTTCATTCCACGCTCCTCCGCTTTAACGATCATGCACGTCAATATCGCCGCCTACAAGTTCGTCACCCTCGACAACCTCGAAGAATTGCGCCCGCAATACCAGGCGAAGTGCAACGAGCTGGGCCTGAAGGGCACCGTCCTGCTGACGCCGGAGGGCATCAACATGTTCGTGTCCGGCCCGCGCGCGGAGATCGACCAGTACCTCGCCTGGGTGCGCAGCGACGCCCGCCTGGCCGACCTGGAGTGGAAGGAAAGCGTGTCGACCGAACAGTCGCACCGCCGCATGCTGGTTCGCATCAAGAAGGAAATCATCACGATGCGCATGCCGCTGATCAAGCCGGAACTGGGCCGCGCGCCCTCCGTGGCGCCGAAGACGCTCAAGCGCTGGCTCGACCAGGGCCATGACGACGACGGCGTCCCGGTCGTCATGATGGAAACCCGCAACGCGTTCGAAGTCGACGTCGGCACGTTCGACAACACGCTCGACTACCGCATCGACAAGTTCAGCGAATTCCCGGACGTCGTCGAGAAACACAAGGACGAGCTCAAGGGCAAGACCGTCGTGACGTTCTGCACGGGCGGCATCCGTTGCGAAAAAGCCGCGATCCACATGCAGAACATCGGCTACGACCGCGTTTATCAACTCGACGGCGGCATCCTGAAGTATTTCGAGGAAGTGGGCGGCGACCACTACACGGGCGACTGCTTCGTGTTCGACTACCGTACCGCCCTCAATCCGAAGCTGGAACCGACGGAAACCGTGCAATGCTTCGCGTGCCGTGCCGTCGTGACGCCGCGTCAGCAGCTGGCGCCGGAGTATGTGGTCGGCAAATCGTGCCCGCATTGCGCGGGTGGCAAGGCAACGGTCGAATCCGCCGCCGGGGACGCCGCGGCCGCGCAATAAAAAACTCCCGCTCGATACTGCAGCGGGAGCCGGCACGTTTCGGTTCACGATCGCGTCTTGCGCAAAGTGCGTGCCATCCACACCGATTCAAGCCACGAAATGCGGCGCTTCGACGCCCTGGGCGCTGCCCACGATCTGGGCGATATTGGCATCGATGACGCCCGGGTCGCGCGCCATGGCGGCGCTGGCGAGGTCGACGATCGAGTCGATCAGGCCCGCCGAGATGTCGAACGCCTTCGGTCCCATGTAGGCCGAGATCTCGGCCGCAGTGTCGAGGTGGTTCGTGTACTCGACGGCGACGGCGAGGCGGCCGTTGAACACGACACTGTCGGCATTGTGCGCCGTCTGCGCCGCCTTGACCATCTCGCTGACCACGTGCTCGATGCTGAGGATGTGGTTGTCGAGGGCGTCGGTCCAGAATTTCACGCCTTCCGCATCGCCTTCGCGGCCAAACATGTTGTGGTACACCGCTTCCACCACGTCGTGGTTGCTCTTGCCGCCGTAATTCGCCTGGTATTCAGCCGACGTCGCGAAGTCGTGCTGGATCTGCGTGATCACGTTCGGATCCTGGTTCATGGCGCTGACCCAGAAGTTCAAGCCTTCCGGATCCGCGGGACGTCCGAAATATTCCACGTACAGCTTCTGAATCTCACTCACATTGTCAGCCATCGCTGCCTCCATGTAACGGTTGTGAATTCATGCTACATGAATTGATGGACGGGAGGCGCACCGAACTCAGGCGCAACAGACTGAGTTCCTCATGGATAGTATTTCTTAAGAGAAGTAACTGCTTACATTACGGAGTGTAATTGTTACTTCTCGGATAGCCAACAAAAAGGCCCGCTGCGCGGAACGCAGCGGGCCTCGTGCATGCAGGGCAGAAAAAGTGTCAGCGGAAGTATGCCGCCACTTCGCGCACATCGCTGTCACCGAGCGTGCCGGCCGCGGCGCGCAGGCGCAGCAGGCCGAGCAGGTAGGAATAGCGCGCCTGGGCGAGATCGCGCTGGCTCGAGTACAACTGTTGCTGGGCATTCAGCAGGTCGAGATTGATGCGCACGCCGCCCTTGATGCTCTGCTCGGTGGCGACCATCAGCTCCTTGCCGGACGCGACGGCCTTTTCCAGCGCCGTGACCTTGGCCACGCTGTTCTGCACGAGGTCGTACGCCTTGCGCAGTTCGACCAGCACCTGGTTCGTGCGGTTGTCCAGGTCGGACTGGGCGCGGTTCCAGTTGTCGGCGGCCTGGCGCGTCTGCGCGCTGATGGCGCCGCCCTGGTAGATCGGGATGTTCACCTGCACGCCGATCGTGCGGTTCACGGAGTTCTGCTGGTAAGTCTGCAGCGACGCCGAGTCGTCCTTGCTGTACGCCGCAATGAAATCCACGCGCGGCGCGTGGCCCGCCTTGTTGCGCTGGATCTCCAGGCGCGCGTTCTCGACGCCGAGGCGTGCGGACAGCAGTTGCGGATTGTGCGCGAGCGCGATGCTGCGCCACTCGTCCATCGACGCGGGCTTCAGCGGCTGGAAGTGGAAATTCGTCCCGAGCTTGTCGAGCGTGCCGGGCTCCATGCCGATCACGCCGGCCAGCGTGTCGCGCATGGCCTGGGCGTTATCCTGCGTTTCCACCAGCTGGGCTTCGGCGAGGTCGAACCGCGCCTTGGTCTCGAGCATGTCGGTCTTGGTGCCCTCGCCTTTTTCGAACAGGCGCGCGTTGACCTTCATCTGCTCCTGGTACATATCGCGCTGCACGCGCGCGAGCTCCACCTGGTCTTCGGCGAACAGGGCATCGGCATAGGCGCCGACGACGCGCAGGATCACGTCGTTCGTATCCGCCTCGAACTGCTGGGCACCCTGCTTCGCCTGGACCTTGCCCTGGCGGTAGCGCACGACGCCGTCCAGGTTCAGGATCGGCTGGCGCACCTGGATGGCGGACGACCGGCTGATGTAGCGCGGGTGGCTCGGAAACCACATCTGGGCTTGCGACGAATACTGGTTGAGGTCCGCCACGTTGCGGTTCGCCGAATAGCTGGCCGACACCTGCGGCAGCAGGTTCGACCGCCCGAGGATCTCGTTTTCCTTCGCCGATTCCTTCTCGAAGTAATGCATGCGGTACTGCGGATCGTTCTTCAGTGCCGCCTCGTAGGCCTGTTGCAGGCTGATCGCGCCCGCGTTGCCGGCGGCCAGCGCCAGCAGTGCGGCCGCGGCCACGGCCGTCCTGATCGCTCGCGCCATCGTCATTCCTCGCTCATCGACGAATGGGCACGGTCGAAGACCGGCTTGAGCAGGTAGCTCATCATCGTGCGCTCGCCCGTCTTGACGAACAGTTCCGCCGGCATGCCGGGGCGGATGGCCATGTGGTGGGCGGCGATCATCTTCGCGCCTTCCGGCGTCACCTTCACGCGCACCTTGTAGTACGGGACGCCCGTGTGCTCGTCGACGCTGCGGTCGGCGGACACCGTCTCGACCTCGCCCGGGATGCGCGGCGTGCGGTTGGCATTAAAGGCCGAGAAGATCAGCTCGGTCGGCAGGCCCTTGTGCACCTTGTCGACCAGGTTGACGGCCAGCTGGCCTTCGACGATCAGCGGATCGTCGGCCGGCACGATGTCCATCATCTTGAAGCCCGGCGGCACGACGCCGCCGTTGGTGAACACGGCGAGGTTGACGACGGTGCCGTCGACCGGCGCCTTGACGTCGACGTTCGACAGTTCGAATTGCTGGGCGCTCATGCGCGCGCCCTGGGCTTCGGCCTCTTTCTGCGTCTCGCTCAACTGGGTGCGCACTTCCTTCTGGTAGTCCTGCACGCGCTGCGCCTTGCGCAGGGTCAGTTCCATCACCTGGCGCTGGGCGCGGCCGATGTTGCCGATGTCTTCCGAGATCTCGCCCTGCAGCTGGGCATAGGTGCGCTCCAGGTCCAGCAGGCGGTTGCGGGCGACGTAGCCATCCTTCGCCAGGTCGCGCATGCCCGCGAGCTGTTCCTTGAGGAAGCCCATCTGGGCCTTCTTGCTCTCGCGGCCTTCCTGCAGGCCCTGGATCTGCAACTTGAGGCCGGCGATGTTCTCGTCCACGCCGCCCAGCTCGCTCTGCAGCGACGCCTGGCGCGAGGCCAGCAGCTGGGTTTGCAGGGTCATCGTCTCGGCCACGCGCGGATCGCCGGCGCGCTTCGTCAGCTCGTCCGGGAAGCGGATGGTCTTCGCGCCGGCCTGCTCGGCCAGCAGGCGCGCCTCGGTGGCGCGCGCGTTGAGGTACTGGGCCTCGGTGATGTCGTAGCCGGCCTTGGCGGTGACGCCGTTCATGCGGACGAGCACCTGTCCCGCCTTCACGACGTCGCCATCCTTGACGAGGATTTCCTGGATGGTGCCGCCGGTCTGGTGCTGCACGGCCTTGCGGTTCGATTCCTTCGCGACCGTGCCGGACATCGGCACGCCCTTGTCGAGCGGCGCGAACGCGGCCCACAGCAGGAAACCGACGACGCCGAGCAGGACGATGAGCCAGCCCAGGCGCGCATAGGCGCGCGCGTCGGTGTTGACGGTCAACGGCTCGACGTCATGGGTGATGACTTCGGTGGCCGCGGGCTTGCCCGCTTCCTTGTGCGCATCGTTGTGTTTCACGAGCTTCATTATTTGCTTCCTTGTTCCGTCGTTGCGGGCGCCTGCTGCATGGCCTGGGCACGCGCCTGCGCGGCCTGCTGGGCGGCCTGCTGCTGGGCGGCGGCCTGCTGTTGCGCCGCCTTCTGGTTCGCTTCCTGGAGGGCGGCCAGCACCTGGTCGGTCGGGCCGAACATCTGGCCGACGCCGTCGCGCATCACGAGCAGCTTGCTGGTGGCGCCGATGATGCTGGTGCGGTGCGTGATCAGGACGATCGTCTTGCCGCGCCGGCGCAGGTCGAGCACGGCCTGCACGAGCGCCTGTTCGCCGATCTCGTCGAGATTCGAATTCGGTTCGTCGAGGACGATCAGCGCCGGATCGCCGTACATGGCGCGGGCCAGGCCCAGGCGCTGCTTCTGGCCGCCGGACAGGCCGGCGCCGGCGTCGCCCAGCGGCGTGTCGTAGCCTTTCGGCAGGTGCAGGATCATGTCGTGCACGCCCGCACGCTTGGCGGCCTCGACCACTTTTTCCGGATCGACTTCGCCGAAGCGGGCGATGTTGTCGCTGACGGTCCCGCCGAACAGTTCGATGTCTTGCGGCAGATAGCCGATGTTCGGGCCCAGTTCGCCCTTGTTCCAGCTGTAGATGTCGGCGCCGTCGAGGCGCACCTTGCCGCCCGCGGCCGGCCAGACGCCCACCAGCAGGCGCGCCAGCGTCGACTTGCCGGAGCCGGACGGACCGACCACGCCGAGCGCGTCGCCCGGCGCGATGGCGAACGACAGGCCGCGCACGACGGCCTGCGCCGCGCCCGGCGGCGCCGCGGTGACGCCTTCGACCGTCAGGATGCCTTCCGGCTTGGGCAGTTCCATGCCGGCGCTGCGCTCGGGATTACCGTTCAGCAGCTCGGCCAGGCGGCCGTAGGCGCTGCGGGTACTGGCCCACGATTTCCACACGGCGATCACCTGCTGCACGGGCGCCAGCGCGCGGCCCACGAGAATGGACGCGGCGATCATCATGCCCGGGGTGATGCGGCCGTCGATCGCCAGCAGCGCGCCGAAACCGAGCACGCCGGACGTCAGCGAGGACTGGACGAACTTGGTGATGGCGCCGACGACGCCGGCCTTCTGGCTGGCATCCGCCTGCAGGTTCAGGAAGCGGCTGTGCAGCTTGAACCAGCGGCTCATCAGGTTGGGCAGCATGCCCATCGATTCGATGACTTCGGCGTTGCGCAGGTTGTTGGTCGCCAGCGTGCCGGCCATGATCGCCATGGTGTTGGCTTCGCTGAGCGGCGCGCGCGACAGTTTTTCGTTGACGACGGCCAGCACGATCAGCACCGCGGTACCGCACAGCGCGAACAGGCCGAGCCAGGGCTCGAAGAAGAAGATGACGATCAGGTAGATCGGGAACCACGGCGCGTCGAAGAACGCGAACAGCGCGTTACCGGTCAGGAACTGGCGCAGGTTCGTCAGGTCGTTGAGCGCCTGCCCCGCGTTGCCGCCCGCCTTCTTGAGGTTCTGCTCGAAGGCCGCCGTGTAGACGCGCTTGTTCAGCATCATGTCGAACTTGGCGCCCACGCGCACGAGCACGAAGCTGCGCATCATTTCCAGCGCCGAGAGCAGCAGGAAGCCGCCGAGCATGATCAAGGTGAGCATGAGCAGCGTGACCCCGTTGCGGCTCGCCAGCACGCGGTCGTAGACCTGCAGCATGTACAGCGAAGGCACGAGGGCCAACAGGTTCGTGATGGCACTGAACGTGCCCACGGTCACGAAGGTGCTCTTGAAGCTGCGTAGCGCGAGCTCGATCTCGTTCTTGGGTTGGGATTGTTTGTTGTTCATCTTCAGGCCGTCGTTGAGGTGCTTGATGGATGGAAATATCCAATATCAAGCAGACGCGACATTATCGCCTAAAAGATCGAGAAAATGTGACGAGGATCACATTTTAATAACGAGTTTGATTAAATCTCGGAGAGGTTGGGCCGCTACGTTGGTAACAACAGACAAAACACAAAGGGCCACGCTTTGCAGCATGGCCCCTGAAGGACATGGTTGGCTCCGGGACCGGTGCGTGTTATCCATCCGGCCGACACCCAGCAGATATGCTCCGCATTCGACAGCACTACAGAAGTCGCGACAACCGTTCCGCCGAACCCGCCCTGCCCTTGTCATTCAGTGCCATCCGCCGGAGCGGATGGCAACCGAAGCATCGATTAGACGATGAAGAAGTGGTCGGTGCCAGCGTCTTCGGCGAAGTTCTTGATGCCGGTGATGCCAGCCAGCTGGACCAGCGTGTCGGTCGCGCCGCCCTGGACGAACACGTAGGAGTTACCCAGGTATTCGAACACAACAGCGGAGCCAGCGACGGTAGCGGCGCCGTCAGCCAGGCCGACAGCATCAGCCAGGGTCGACGGGCCGGCGCCGGTGAAGCTCAGCACGCCCTTCGAGATCTGGCCGCCATCGGCAGCAACGGTACCCGAGAACGACAGCACGTCGGCGTCGGCGATCGCGGCCTTCTTGGCGTCCGCGTCCGAACCGACGGCAGCGGCGGCCGTCTTCTCGAAGCCCGAGATCGACTCGAAATTGCCGGTGCCGGTCGTCGAAGCGCTGGTGATGGTGATCATGTCAGCGCCCGAGCCCAGCTTGATGGTGCCGCCGTTGACGACGTCAGCCAGCGAAGCGGTCAGGCCACCGGTTGCAGCCGATGCGTCGATCGTTACCAGCTTGGCTGCGTCAACCGAGTCGATCACCAGTTTGCTTGCGCCGGTCACGGTGAGCGTGGTCAGCTCAGCGCCGTCCAGCGCCAGGTGGTTTTCGGCGTTCGCGCCGCCCGAGGTGACAGCGACGGTCGTCGCTTTCGCAGCGGACAGGGTCAGTGCGGCGACGTTGTCGGCACCGGCAGCTTTCGTTGCGCCGACGAACGACGAGTCGAACACGACTTTCACGCCTTTGGCGTTGATGGCGTTGACAGCTGCGTCAGCATCGAAAGCATTGGTGGTGGCAGCGTCGCCCGACTCGTCCTTGTCCAGCGTGATGGTCAGATCGCCAGCGACCTTCTGCGTGATGCTCAGCGCATTGTGGAAATCGGTGTCGCCGGTGACGCGGTAGCCCACGCCCGCACCCACGTTCAGCAGGGCAGCGTTGGTACCGACGTCGCCCGAAGCGACGATTTCGGTGACGGTGTTCTTCAGCGACAGGATGTCGATGTCCAGGCCTTTGTTCAGGCCCTTGGCATCGAATGCGTCGAAGTTGCTGAAGGCACCCACGTTGGCCGAACCCACCAGGTTCAGCAGCAGGGTGTCGCTGCCAGCGCCGGCGTCGATCTTGTCGCTCGCGCCGATAGCCACGGTCGAGGTGAAGGTGTCGTTGCCTGCGCCCAGGTCGACGTTCAGCGCGCCGGTGTTGCGGGCGGTGACGTTCACGGTGTCGTTGCCGTCACCAGCGGTGATCGTCACGATGCCGTCGCCCGATGCGTTGACGGTGATCTTGTCGTTGCCTGCGCCGGTGTTGACGGTGGCGTTGGTCTTGTCCTTGACGGTTGCGGCGGCCAAGGTCACATCGTCGTTACCCGAACCGGTCTTGATGGTGGCAACGGTCGTTGCGCCGGTGTAGGTGATGGCGCCGGTGCTTGCGCTGGCGTCGACCGCGGTGACTGCCTTGCCGGTGCCGTTGTTGTTGACCGTCAGGTTGGCGGCAACAGCGGTGTTGACCATCACCGTCTGGACGTCCTTACCGCCGGTGATGTTCAGATCGATGCTGCCTTTGACGACGGTGCCGCCCACGATGACCGTAGCCAGCGCGCCCGCATCGGTGTTAGCCTTCACGGTCACGTCAGCGCCTTCCGCTGCCTTGTCCAGAGCGATGGTTGCGGTAGCAGCAGCGTCAGCGGCAGTGACGGTCACGCCGGCAGCAGCCAGGCTGTGGAAGCCAGCGGTCGTGGTTGCAGCCAGATTGGTGACGTTGGCAGCAGCACCGGTCTGCCACAGGGCGGTCACGCCGACGTATTTCGAAGCATCGGTCAGGTCGATATCAGCAGCAGCGCCGGTGTTGAAGATGTTGACGGTTTCGATGTTCTTGATCGTGGCGCTGGCCGGGATCGAAGCGTTATAGGTACCGTCGGTGTAGATGTTCAGCGTGTCCTTGCCTGCGCCGCCATCGATCGAGTCGAATGCGCTCAGAGTGTTTGCATCTTCAGAGTTAGCGTTCACATTCAGCGCGTTGAACACGTCGTTGCCGCTCGTGCCGACCAGCGCATCGACGCCCGAGGTCACGGAGAAGGTCGTGCCATTGACGACATTACCCAGCTTTTCGATGGTGTCGTTGATGTTGGCCTGGTATGCGGTCACGTCGGTGCTGCTGTTCACGCCCAGCAGCAGCGCACGTGCGGCTGCAGCGGCTGCGTCGCCGGCGAACGAGGTGATCTCGGCCGGGGTGTCCAGTGCGGTCGTGAAGGCGGTGGCGACGGCCAGCTTGTGCTGCACGGTCAGTGCGTCCAGCTTGCCCTGGTCCGACGTGTTGGTCAGTGCTGCCTGGGTGATGGCGGCGGCGGCGTTGGCCTTGGTCAGTTCGCCGGTGGTGATGGCGTTGACCCAGAAGTCGAAGCCGGATTTGTCGGCGTCACGGCCCAGGACGTTCTGGTAGATGGCGTTGACGAATTTGCCGATGCCGATCTGGCTGTTGTCGTTGCCGTACAGGGCAACCGATTCAGCCGACGAGTTGAAGCTGTTCACCAGTTGGGACAGGGCCGTGGTGCCTGCCTTGTCGGCCTGCACAGCAGCTTGCACTTTAGCAAAGTCCGTCGGTGCGCCCATCTTGTCGAGGGCTGCCGAGAAATTCTGCAGGCCATAGTAGTCGGCCGGACGGCCGAAGTACGAAACGTACAGTTGCTGCACTACGCTGGTGTAGTCTTGTGCTGCCATGATGTGAAATCCTTTAAAGATTGTGGTTTAAACCGAAGTCTGCTACCGGTTCGCGTGCCGAGATACGGAACGCTATTTGCAGAACTGCGAAGTATATTGCCAGACCACCAAAGTAACGTTGTGACAGCCATCACAAAGCTACGAATTTTTACTTCATTAATACAATTTATTTACACGTTATTTCCGATACTCACGCATTTCCACGCGGTGGCGGTATTTTCAGCGCCCCCACAGCGTGGCGCCGCTGACGGTAATGCCGGGCGTGGCGGAATTCTTGAAGATATAACCCGCCTGTTCGGCGTTCGAACCGCCCAGATAGCCGCGGATGATGGTGGGCGAGCCGATTCCCTCATACAGCATCCCCTTGTCGGTAATCACGCCGTTACCGATGACGTCGGCACGATCATTTCCCGCTCTCACGTCCAATGACGTGGAAAACGTTCTTTTGGAAAAGTCCATACTCAACTGCCCTGACTGGATATTGGCAGGGCGGTCGCCGATGCTATTCGACATGATCGCTTCGCCACTCATCAATTTGAATGCGGCCGTGCCGTCCCTCGGAAGTACAAGCTCCGAATTTTTTACGCGGGTAATGGCATACGGCGCGTAATACGTGGCAATTTCCACATCCGGATCGCCGATACGCCCCGGTTGTGCCGGCAGGCCGGCGAGCGCCTGCCAGCGGCCCCAGAAGATCTCCGGCGGCGACGGCGGCAACGGTTTCGGCGGCGCCGGGTCGTTGATCACGACGGGCGGCGGCGTGACGACCGGCGGCGGGTTGTTCGACGCCGGCGGGGGCGTCACGGGACGCGCGCTGTTCAACGACTGCTCGGACCGCTGCGGATCGAGGTTGACCTGGGCCGCCGGCGTCGCCGACAGCGCCTGCTTGGCGGCGGGTTCGTCGCTGCGCGGCTTTTCCGTCTGGTCCGGCGCCAGCGCCGGGTTCTGCAGCAGCTGCGGCACGCTGGTGCCGCGCTCCACCTGCAGCAGCAGGCCCGCCTGGGCGGCAAACAGTTCGCGTGCGCTGCGGCCCTCGCAGGGGCCCGTGCCCGCGGCCGTGCAGTTGGCGCCGAAACCGCTCATCACGACGCCGCCGGACAGCACGGTCACGCGGGTGGTCTGCTGGTCGGTGTACACGGTGAAGTCGGTCCCGCGCACGCCGATCGCGGCGACGGGCGTGTTGAAGCGGAAATTCTGCCGCGCCTGCTTGACGCCCTGGCCGGAAATCGCCCGCGCCACGCCCTGCAGGAGCTCGAGCTTGACCTGCGTCTTCGACGGATCGGCCTTGTCGATCGAATACGTGACGACGCGCGCCGTACTGTTCGGGCGCAGGATCAGGAAACCGTTGTCGACGGTCTTCATATAGATATAGCCGTCGGCGCCGGTCGACAGTTCGTCGCCCTCGCCCACCGCGGCATCGACGGCGGCGGCGTGGCGGCCGACTTGGGCCTGTCCGGCAGTGAATACGACACGCCCGGCCTCGGCGGCGTACGCCATGTCGACAAGCGACCACATCAGGCCGGCGGCCAGGGCGAGTTTTTTCAGCATAGAGTCCTCCATAACTAGCATTGTCCTGACGCAAATGCTAAAGTCTGTGACCGTCGTCACAAGTAACGATTGTTGCACTGAGGATTGGTTCAAGCAACATATAATTCCAGACTAACAAGCAGTTATACTTCGACATTCGCCAGCGTCCTGCGCCCTTCGTCTTCTTTATTGATGAGATTTCCCGGTTTCCTGCGTACCACCTTGCGCGATACAGGCGTCCTGCGCGGCCTGATCGCGCTCGTGGCCCTGGCCATCGGGGGCTGGCTGCAGTGGCATGACGGCCCCGCTTTCACGGCCGCGGCCAACGAATGGTTGCGCGACAAAACCATCCAGTTGCAGGCGAAAACGGCACCGGAACGGCGCGTGCTCGTGATCGACATCGACGAAAGCAGCGTCGCGCAGCTGCCGTGGCCGTGGCCCCGCGCGCGCATCGCCGACCTGGTCGAACTGGTGCTGGCGGACGGCGCCCGCGGCGTCGCACTGGACGTCCTGCTCGAGAAACCGGCCGATACGTCCGGCGACATGCGCCTCGCCATGCTGGCGAGCCACGGCCCCGTCGTGCTGGCCCAGATGTTCGACTACCTGCACGACGCCGCGCCCCTCGCGAGCGGCCGGCTGATCGGCGGCCTGCCTGCCCGGGCAGCGGCCGGCACCCCGAGCGCGCACGGCTACCTGGCCAACCACGCGACATTCGCAGTGGCGCGTCACGCCGGCAACATAGGCGTGCTGCCCGACGCGGACGGCACCTTGCGCCGCCTGCCGATGCGGACCATGTACCAGGGCCAAGTCTATCCTACGCTCTCGCTCGCCTTACTCGAATGTTGCGGCGCCGCGACAGCCGCCGTGCCGCCGGTGCGCCCGGTGGAGCGCATCCCCTATTCCCGCGCCTGGTCGGCGTACGACGTCGTCAAGGCGCGCGACGTGCTCGCGGGCCGGATGCCGCCCGGCATGGCGCGCGACCGGCTGGTGCTGATCGGCTCGTCCTCGCTGAGCCTGGGCGACCGCATTTCCACGCCGCTGGGCGCCTCCAGCGCCGGCCTGCTGGTCCACGCGTCGATGCTGACGTCGCTGCTGGACCGCCAGCAGGGTCGCGCGCCCGCGCCGCTGCCCGGCCGCGCCATCGCGTTCGCCTTCACGCTGGCGGTCGTGCTGCTGACGGGCTATACGCTGCCCCGCATGGCCGCGGCCGCGAATGCGTTGCTGCTGGGCGCGAGCGCGTTCGTGTGGCTCGGCGTCGTGTGGCTGCTGGCGCCGCGCGATCCCGTCTTCGCGCCGGCGGCGCCGCTGTTCTGCTGCCTGTACCTGCTCGCCGTCGCGGTGCCGTTTCAATGGGAACTGGCGCAGCGCCGTTCGCGCCAGCTGCTGGGGACGCTGCGCCAATACGTGGCCGGCGCCGTCGTCGACGAACTGCTGCGCAGCGACCTGCAGGACCCGCTCGCGCCGCGCCGGCTCGAGGTGACGACCCTGGTGGCGGACATGGAAGGCTATACGGGCCAGGTCGAGTCGCTGTCGCTGGAAGACGCGTCGCGCCTGACGACGGAATTCCTCGACTGCCTGACGCGTCCCGTGCTGGAGCATCGCGGCACGCTCGACAAATACACGGGCGACGGCCTCGTCGCGTTCTGGGGCGCGCCGCTGCCGGACGACGACCACGCCGATCTCGCCCTGGACGCCGCCGCCAGCATCCTGCGCGAAGTGGCGCACTTCTCCGCGCTACGCGTCGCCAACGGCAAGCCGGCGCTGCGCGTGCGCATCGGCATCGAAAGCGGCACCGCGATGGCCGGCGACTACGGCACGGCCGCGCGCAGCATCTATACGGCGGTGGGCGACAGCGTGAACACGGCCGCGCGCCTGGAACAAGCCGCACGCGACTACCCGCACGACGTGATCATCGGCGAAGGCACGGCGTCGCGGGCGCGCCGCCACCGCCTGCTGCCGCTGGGCGAGCGCCAGCTGCGCGGCAAGGAGCGGTCGCTCCGCATCTATACGCTGGAGCGCAACGCATGAGGCGCCTGACCATGTGCGCCGCGCTGGCCGCGGCGCTGTCGTCGTGTCTTGCCGCCGGCACGGTCCGCGCCCAGCAAGCGCCGTTCGCCATCGCCGCCGAGCCGGCCCGGCCGGGCGACCTGTACGCCGCGGCGCTGCTGGCCCTGGGCGAAGGCCGCCTCGAGGAAGCCGCCGCCCTGCTGCAGCGCGTCCTCGAGCGCGAACCGCGCCATGCCGGCGCGTGGCTCGACCTCGCCATCAGCCAGTGCGAACTGGGCAACGCGGCGGAGGCGGAACGCCTGTTTTCCAGCCTCGAACAGCGCATGGCCGTGCCGGCCGGCATCGAGGACGTGATCGCGCGCTACCGCGCCACCGGCTGCGGCAAGGCGCCGGTGCGCAGGGGCGGCGTCTGGCTGCTGGCCGCCACGCGCGGGCACGACGACAACGTCAACCAGGGCGCGAGCGATCCGCGTTTCACGATCGGGACGGGCAGCACCCGGACGGAATACCAGCTCGACCCGTCCTCCCTGCCCCGGGCCGACGATTTCAGCCAGCTGGCCGCGTCCTGGCTGCGACCGCTCGGCGAGGCGGACGGCGACGTCATCGTCCAGGCGTACACGCGCCGGCACGACAGCGTCCGCGCGCAAGACACCGCCTCCGTGCTGGCCGCCGTCGAACACACGTGGAAACCGTTCGCCTGGCGGCTGCGCGGCACCGCGGCGACCGGCTACGTGACGCTCGACGGCACCCTGTACCAGCGCCAGCAGCAGATCCAGGCGCGCCTGGCGCCGCCGCCGGCGCGGCTGGCACCCGGGGTCGAGTTCGCGGCCATGGCGAACTACAGCCATGTCGCGTATCCGACACGCCCGGCCTACGACGGCAACACGGTGGAAATCGGCGGCATCTTCGGCTATCGCAGCGAATTCGGCCTGACCCAGGCCACGCTGACCCGGCTGCACGACGCCAGCGCGGCGGACCGTCCCGGCGGCGACCGCAAGGGCTGGTTCGGCAACCTGCAATGGTCCGGCGAGGTGACCAGCCGCCTGGGCCTGGAAGCAGGACTGAGCCACCAGATGTGGCAAAGCAGCGAGATCTATTCCCCCAACCTGATCGACAAGCGCCGGCGGCAGGACACGACGACGGTACGTGCCGCCGGCCAGTGGCTGCTGCGGCCGCACACCAGCCTGGTGCTGGAATGGCGCGGCACGTTCAATCGCGAGAACATCTCGCTGTTCCAATATAATAGTCGGGCTCTGCAGCTAAGTCTGCGATGGGATAATTTCTGACGCCGGGATTCGGTGTACAAGCAATCGACCGATATGTCCTGGGAACTGATCGTCTTCCTGGCTGCCGCAGCCGCGGTTGTCCTTGGCTGCCTGCTGCCGGCGCGCTGGCTGCCGTTATTGCCACACGACAAACTACTGCACTTCATCGCGTTTGCCGGACTGAGCGCGCTCGCGCTGCATATCGAACCCGCATGGCCCCGGCGCGCGGTCTGGCTGCTGGGGTTGCTGGTGGCGGGACTGGCGATCGAATTGCTGCAAAAAATGGTGCCCGGACGCAGTTTCTGCTGGCGCGACATGGGCGCCAACACGGCAGGCATCCTGGCCGCCGCCCTGGTTTTCGGACTGTTACAAGTGATCTGAGACGCGAATGACATCGTCGAGCAAACGTAAGAACGAGACGGACAACGACATCGTCCCGAAGGAGCTGGTGCCGGATCCGGCCGCGGCCGCCAACGAACCGGCGCCGCAGGAAGTCAACGTGCACATCCACCTGCGCAAGATCCCGCTGCTGGCCAACCTCAGCGAGGAGCACATGCAGCGGGTGAAGTCCGACCTGCGCATCCGCCAGTACGCCAAGCGCGAGATCGTGCTGCAAAAAGGCGCGGCCGGCGACAGCCTGTTGTTCCTGCTGACGGGCTCGCTGCAAGTCGTCGACGTCACGGAAGACGGCCGGGCGATCGGCCTGCGCCTGCTGCAACCGGGCGACTTCTTCGGCGAAATCGCCGTCATCAACGGCTCGATGCGCTCGGCGTCCGTCGTGGCGCTGTCGTCCGTGCTGGTGGCATTGCTGCCGCGCGCGACGGCGCTGTACCTGTTTTCCCACTCGCCGCCGGTTGCGAACCAGATGCTGCGCTTTTTGGCCGAGAAAGTGCAGCGCGACTCGGAATTCCGCGCCCTGCTCAGCATCCACAACACGTCGCGCCGCATCTACACGTTCCTCAACCTGCTGAAGGAGCAAAAGGACGGCAACGTGCAGGTCGTGGAAAACCTGCCGACGCACCAGGACATCGCCAACATGATCAACACGAGCCGCGAAACGGTGACGCGCGCCCTGCTCACGCTCGCCCAGCAAGGCATCATCGAAAAAGGCACGCACCGCATCATCATCGTCAAGCCGGACGCGCTGCAAAAACTCATCGACGGCTGACGTTCGCCGGCATTCGTAACAATTGGTAAGACGTAAATTAGCGACCTGCAACATGTTATAATCAACAACTTACCATCCGGTTTTCCTCCTTTCGTCTCCCTATGATTTCCCGTTCCATGCTGGGTGGCGTCTGGCGCTATCGCGGCTTCATCGCGGGTAGCGTGCGCCGCGAATTCCAGGCCAAGTACCGCAATTCCCTGCTGGGCGCCGCGTGGACCATCCTGAATCCCCTCGCGATGATCGTCGTGTACACCGTCATCTTTTCGCAGGTGATGGGCACGCGCCTGCAGGGCAGCACCGGCCACTTCGCGTACAGCATCTACCTGTGCGCGGGCGTGCTCACGTGGGGCCTGTTCGCCGAGATCACGTCGCGCGGCCAGAATGTCTTCCTCGAAAACGCCAACCTGATCAAGAAGCTGCAGTTTCCCCGCATCTGCCTGCCGATCGTCGTCGTGCTCAACGCGCTGGTCAATTTCGCGATCATCTTCGGCCTGTTCACCGTCTTCCTCGCCGTCAGCGGCTCGTTCCCCGGCTGGCAGTACCTGGCGCTGGTGCCCGTGCTCGGCGTGCTGGTGCTGTTCGCGATCGGCCTGGCCATGATCCTGGGCGTGCTGAACGTGTTCTTCCGCGACGTCGGCCAGTTCTTCGCGATCGTGCTGCAGTTCTGGTTCTGGTTCACGCCGGTCGTCTATCCCGCCACGGCCCTGCCCCAGGACATCCGTCCGCTGCTGGCCTGGAACCCGATGGCGGCCGTCGTGCAGGCCTGCCAGGGCATCCTGCTGGACGGCCGGCTGCCGCATTGGAAAGGCCTGCTGCCGGTCACGGTGCTGGCGCTGCTGTTCTGCGCGCTGGGGATGCACCTGTTCCGCAAGCGCGCGGGCGAAATGGTGGATGAACTGTAATGGGCGCGATCCGAGTCGAAAACCTGGGCAAGGCCTATAAACAGTACGGCAACCGCTGGAGCCGGCTGGCCGAATGGATCCTGCCCGGCAACCAGCCGCGCCACAAGCTGAAGTGGGTCCTGCAGGACATCAGCTTCGAACTGGCGCCGGGCGACGCCGTGGGCATCATCGGCATCAACGGCGCCGGCAAGAGCACGCTACTCAAGCTGATCACCGGCACGACGCAGCCGACCACGGGCGGCGTGGCGATCAGCGGCCGCGTGGCCGCGCTGCTCGAACTGGGGATGGGCTTCCACCCCGATTTCACGGGCCGCCAGAACGTCTTCATGGCGGGCCAGCTGCTGGGCCTCGGCGTGCACGAGCTCGAGGAACTGATGCCGCAGATCGAGGCGTTCGCCGAGATCGGCGACTACATCGACCAGCCCGTGCGCGTGTACTCGTCCGGCATGCAGATGCGCCTCGCGTTCAGCGTGGCCACCGTGCGCCGGCCGGACGTGCTGATCGTCGACGAGGCGCTGTCCGTCGGCGACGCCTACTTCCAGCACAAGAGCTTCGACCGCATCCGCGAATTCCGCAAGCAGGGCACGACCCTGCTGATCGTCAGCCACGACCGCGCCGCGATGCAGTCGATCTGCGACCGCGCGATCCTGCTCGACGGCGGGCGCCTGGCCAAGCAGGGCACGCCCGAGGAAGTGATGGACTACTACAACGCGCTGATCGCCGAGCGCGAAGGCACGACGGTGGAACAGGTGCGTACGCCGGAAGGCCGCGTCCAGACCACGTCCGGCAACGGCCACGCGAACGTCGTCGACGTCGCGCTGGAAAACGAGGAAGGCCGGGTGCTGGAAGTGCTGAACGTGGGCGTGCCGGCCACCCTGCGCATCCGCGTGCGCGTGAACAAGCCGCTGCCGCGCCTCGTGCTGGGCTACATGATCAAGGACCGCCTGGGCCAGCAGATCTTCGGCACCAACACGCACTTCCTCGACCACCCGCTGACGGACCTCGCGGCCGGCGAAACCATCGACTACCGCTTCCGCTTCCCGCTCAACCTGGGACCGGGCAGCTATTCGATCACCACCGCCCTGACGAGCAACGAAACCCATCTGGCCGACAACTACGAATGGCGCGACCTGGCGGCCATCTTCATGGTCATGAACATGAACCGGCGCGAGTTCGTGGGCAGCAGTTGGCTGGAGCCGCAAGTGGAGATCCGGCGATGAGCCAGACATCGTTCTACCGCGCCTTCGAAGACCGCTACCGCGGTTCGCGCGACACCATCAAGGAGCGGCTGCGCGCCTACGCTCCCTTCACCGATCCCCTGCTGCAGCAGGGCGCGCCGGCCGTCGCGCTCGACCTGGGCTGCGGCCGCGGCGAATGGCTGGAGCTGCTGGGCGAAAGCGGCTTCGAGGCGCGCGGCGTGGACCTCGACGAGGGCATGCTGGCGGCGTGCCGCGAACGCGGCCTCGCCGCGCGGCACGGCGACGCGCTGGCCGCGCTGCGCGCCCAGCCGGACGCCAGCCTGGCGCTCGTCTCGGCCTTCCACCTCGTCGAGCACCTGCCGTTCGACCTCGTGCGCGAACTGATCGCCGAAGCGCTGCGCGCACTGCGTCCGGGCGGCCTGCTCGTCATGGAGACGCCGAACCCGGAAAACCTGACGGTCGGCGCCACCAGCTTCTATCTCGATCCCTCGCACCTGCACCCGCTGCCCCCGGGCCTGCTCGGCTTCGCGGCCGAACACGCGGGCTTCGCGCGCCAGCGCATCGTGCGCCTGCAGGAAGATCCGCAACTGCGCACGGGCGCGCCGGTGGGCCTGATCAACGTGCTCGAAGGCGTCAGCCCCGACTACGCCGTGGTCGCACAGAAGGCCGCCGACCCGGACGCGTTGGCCCGCTTCGACGCCGCCTTCTCCGCCCGCAGGGGCATCACGCTGGGCCAGCTCGCGCTGCGCTACGAAGACCAGCTGGCCGGCCGCGACGCCGAGATCCACCACATCCTCGCCCGCGTCGAACGGCACGGCACCGACCTCGCGCAGCAGCTGGCGAGCGCCCAGGCGCAGGCGCAGGAACTGCACCACGCGCTGGCGCGGCTGGACGAGCGCATCGGCCGGGCCGAGGCGCATGCGGCCGAGATGTCGCAGCGCGTCGTCGATCTGTTGTCGAGCACCTCGTGGCGCATCACCGAACCGCTGCGGCGCGCGATGACGCTCGCCCTCCGCCTGCGCAGCGCGCAGCGCGAAGGCCGCATCGGCAGCGGCATCAAGACGCGCGTAAAGGGCCTGGTGCGCAGCGCCGGCGGCGCCGTGCTGCGCCGTCCTGGCATGAAGCGCGCCGCGCGCGCCGTGCTGCGCAAGGTGCCGGCGCTGGAAGCCCGCCTGTACACGCTCATGCTGGACAACAGCGGCGCCGCGCGCGTGCGGCTGGACGACGAACCGGGCGAGCTGTCGCCGCGCGCCGCGCGCGCGTACCGCCAGCTGCGCCAACTGAAACAGGAACAAGCAAGGATGAACGATGCGGATCGTCATTGATCTCCAGGGCGCCCAGTCCGAAAGCCGCTACCGCGGCATCGGCCGCTATTCGCTCGCGCTGGCGCTGGGCGTGGCGCGCAATGCCGGCAGCCACGAGGTCTGGCTCGTGCTGAACGCCGCCCTGGGCAGCGCCATCGACGACATCCGCCAGGCATTTGCCGGCCTCGTGCCGCCGCAGCGCATCTGCGTGTTCGACATCGTCGGCCCGACGGCCGAATCGCATCCGCACAACGGCCCCCGCGCGCGCGCGTCCGAGCTGCTGCGCGAACACGCGATCGCCCAGCTGCGCCCGGACGCCGTCCTTGTCACGAGCCTGTTCGAAGGCTATGTGGACGATGCGGTCGTCTCGATCGGCCGCCTGGCGGATGGCGCGTCCACCGCGGCCGTCCTGTACGACCTGATCCCGTTCCTGAACCCGGACAAATACCTGGCCCAGCCGGAACAGCGCCACTACTACGAGCGCAAGATCGCCTCGCTGCGCCAGGCCGGCCTGCTGCTGGCGATTTCCGACTACTCGCGCCAGGAAGCCATCGACGCGCTGGGCCTCGATCCGGCGCGCGTCGTCTCGATCTCGACGGCCGTGGACGAGACCTTTTGCCCCGCCGCGCTCGATGCCACGCACGCGGCCGCGCTGCGCACGCGCTTCGGCATCCGCCGCGCCTACCTGATGTGCGCGCCGGGCGGCTTCGACGCGCGCAAGAACATCGACGGCCTCGTCGCCGCCTACGGCATGCTACCGCCCGTGCAGCGCGCCGCGCACCAGCTGCTCATCGCCGGCAAGATCAACGACGGCGAGCGCCAGCGCCTGCGCGACCTCGCGCGCCGTCACGGCCTCGCGCCTGACGAGATGGTCCTGACGGGTTACGTGAGCGACGCCGACCTGATCGACCTGTACCGCGGCGCCGCCCTGTTCGTGTTCCCGTCGCTGCACGAAGGCTTCGGCCTGCCGGCGCTGGAAGCGATGGCGTGCGGCGCGCTCGTGATCGGCGCCGACAGCACCAGCGTCCCGGAAGTGATCGGCAACCCGGAAGCGCTGTTCGACCCGCGCGATCCGGCCGCCATCGCGGCGCGCATCCGGCAGGTGCTCGACGATCCGGCGCTGCAGGCGCGCCTGCGCGAGCACGGCGCCGTCCAGGCGCGCAAGTTCAGCTGGGACAACAGCGCCCGCCGCGCGATCGCCGCGCTGGAAGCGCATGCGGCCGCGCCGGCGCAAGACGCGCCCGAGAAGCCGCGCATCGCCTTCCTGTCGCCGCTGCCGCCGGAACGCACGGGCGTCGCCGACTACGCCGTGCGCGTGCTGCCCACGCTGCTGCCCCACTTCGACGTGGAACTGATCGTCCACCAGGCGGAGGTGGCACTGCCGCCGGAACTCGCGCACCTGCCGCGGCATCCGCCCGCATGGCTCGACGCGCATCCGGACCGCTACCGGCACATCGTCTACCAGTTCGGCAACAGCCCGTTCCACAGCCACATGATGCCGCTGCTGCAGCGCCATCCTGGTGTCGTCGTGCTGCACGACTTCTTCCTGAGCGGCATGCTCTCGTACGAGCAGGTCACGGGCGCGATGCCGGACGTGTGGACGCGCAGCCTGCTCCACTCGCACGGCTACGCGGCCGTGCAGGCGAGCATGGCGCCGGACGGCCTCGAACGCGCCAAGCAGGACTACCCGTGCAACCTGGAGATCCTGCAGGACGCGTCGCACGTGATCGTCCACTCCGACTACGCGCGCCAGCTCGCGCGCGAGTGGTACGGCCCGGAGGCCGGCGCCGACTGGAGCCCGGCGCAGCTGCCCCGCGCCGTGCCGGCCGAGAACGACCGCATGCAGGCGCGGCGCGCGCTCGGCATCGCGGACGACGCCTTCGTCGTCTGTAACTTCGGCTTCGTCGCGCCCACCAAGCACTGCCTGGAACTGCTGCAGGCCTGGCTCGCTTCCAGCCTGCACGGCGACGCCAGTTGCCACCTCGTGTTCGTCGGCGCCAACCACGGCGGCGACTACGGCCGCCAGATGACGGACACCATCGCCGCCGCCCATGCCGGCGAACGCGTGCGCATCTCCGGCTGGACGTCGGACGACGATTATTTGCGCTGGCTGCAGGCCGCCGACCTCGGCGTGCAGCTGCGCACCAGCTCGCGCGGCGAGACGTCGGGCACGGTCCTCGACTGCATGATCTACGGCCTGCCCGTGATCATCAACGCCAACGGCGCGATGGCGGAATTCCCGCACGACGCCGTGTGGATGCTGCCGGACGTGTTTGAACAAAATGAACTCGTCGCCGCACTGGAAACGCTGCGCGCCGACGACGCGCGCCGGCTGGCGCTGGGCGCCGCCGGCTTCGCGCTGATGGGCACGCGCAACAGCCCGGAACGTGTGGGCCTGATGTACAAGGCGGCCCTCGCGCGCGATGCGCAGAAACAGCGCCACGGCCGTCCCGCGCTGCTGCGCGCGCTGCTGGCGACGCCCGGCCTCGACGACGACGACGCCCTGCTGCAGCGTCTTGCGCGCTGCATCGCGCGCGCGCCCGACCCGCTGCAGCCGCGCCAGCTGCTGCTGGACGTGACGACGATCGCGCGCCACGACCTCAAGACGGGCATCGAGCGCGTCGTGCGCAACCAGTTGCAGGAACTGCTCAGGATGCGCGCGATCGGCTGGCGCGTCGAACCGGTATACCTCGACGAGAGCGGCAGCCACCCGCAATACCGCTACGCGCGCAACTACGCGGCGCGCCTGCTCGGCATCGACCAGGTGCTGCAGGGCCCGGACCCCGTCGTGGACGTGCTGGCCGGCGACATTTATTACTGCGCCGACCATTCGCCGCATGCCGCGATGACGGCCGCGCGCAGCGGTTTGTATGCCGCCTGGCGCGCGCGCGGCGTCTCCATCAACTTCACGGTGTACGACCTGCTGCCCGTGCTGCGGCCGGAATTCTTCCCGCCCCATGCCGACGTCACGCACGCGGCATTCCTCGACTGCGTGGCGGGCGAGGCGGACCGCCTGATCTGCATCTCGCACGCCGTGTGCGACGACCTCGCCCAATGGCTGGCGACGCGCGACGCGGCGCGCCGGCCGGGCCAGCTGCTGACGGCGCTGCACCTGGGCGCGGACCTGGAACTGGAAAAGCCGCACGGGGCGCCGCGGTCGCCGGTCGCGGAACAGGTCGCAGCGCAGGTGGCATCACGTCCGAGCTTCCTGATGGTGGGCACGATCGAGCCGCGCAAGGGCCACCTGCAGGCCATCGAGGCCTTCGAGCAGCTGTGGGCCGCGGGGGTGGACGTGAACCTCGTGATCGTGGGACGCGAAGGCTGGAAGCCGCTGGCCGACGCCGACCGCCGCACGCTGCCCCGCATCATGGAACGCCTGCGCGGCAGTCCGGAACTGGGCCGCCGCCTGCTGTGGCTGGACGGCATCGACGACGACACGCTGCAGCAAGTCTACCTGGCCAGCACCTGCCTGCTGTTCCCCAGCGAGGGCGAAGGCTTCGGCCTGCCGCTGATCGAGGCGGCGCATCACGGCCTGCCGCTGCTGGCGCGCAACCTGCCCGTGTTCCGCGAAGTGGCGGGCGAGCATGCGTATTACTTCTCGGGCCTGGACGGCGCGGCGCTGGCCGACGCGGTGCGCGCCTGGCTCGCGCTGCATGCCGAGGGGCGCCATCCGGCGTCGCAAGGCATGACGTGGATGACCTGGCGCGAACAGGCGCAAGCCCTGCTGGCGCTGCTGTCCGCGCCGTCCGCCTGAGGCCGCGGCGCTCTGTGCGCATCCGTACAGAGCGCCGACCGTTGCTCCGCCAAAATGAACGGCATCCCAAGCCTTCATGTGGCGAAATCGTATGGTCCTCGGTCCCAAAAAAGAAGATACGCGCAACAAGAACGTCGACGTGCAGGGCGGCGGCCAGAGCTACGGCGTACCCGCCGCGGGTGAGGTCGAAGGCAACGCCTACGAGCCCATGGGCACCCCCGGCGTCAACCACTGGCAGGCCACCTACATCAAGCGCGACGGCCTGGACGACCGCGGCAACATCTTCTTCGCCGCCGTCGAGATGACGCGCATGCCGATGGTCATCACGGATCCGCGCCAGCCGGACAACCCAATCGTGTTCTGCAACGGCGCCTTCCTCGACCTCACGCAGTACAAGGAAGAGGACGTCGTCGGCCGCAACTGCCGCATCCTGCAGGGCACGCAGACCGACCGCCACACGGTGGACGAGGTGCGCAAGGCGGTCGCCGAGCAGCGCGCCGTCGCCGTCGACATCCTCAACTACAAGGCCGACGGCACGCCGTTCTGGAACGCCCTGTTCATCGGGCCGATCTTCGACCAGGACGGCCAGCTACTGTACTTCTTCGCGTCGCAGATGGACATCACGGAACGCCGCACGAGCCAGGAATCGCACCTGCAGGCGCAGAAGATGGAAGCGATCGGCCAGCTGACGGCCGGCATGGCGCACGACTTCAACAACCTGCTGCAAGTCATCAACGGCAACCTGGAAGTCGCGCTGATCAGCCTCGAGAAACCTGACGCGGCGCGCGCCGCGCTGGAACGGGCGCAGCGCGCGGCCATGCGGGCCGGCAAACTCACCCAGCAGCTGCTGACGTTCGCGCGCAAGCAGCGGCTGGAACCCAAGGCCGTCAACATCAATACCCTCGTCGTGGAATTCTCCGAGATGCTCGTGCGCACGCTGGGCGACAAGGTCGACCTGCGGCTCGACCTGCGTCCCGGCCTCCCGCTGTGCCACCTCGATCCGACGCACCTGGAGATGGCACTGCTGAACGTGCTGATCAACGCGCGCGATGCCATGCCGGAGGGCGGCCAGGTGACCGTCGGCACCGCCATCGTGCGCGGCGAGGAGCGCATCCCCTATGTCGACCTGTGCGTGGTCGACAAGGGCATCGGCATGCCGCCCGAGGTGCTGCGGCGCGCGACGGAGCCCTTCTTCACGACCAAGGGACCGGGCACGGGGCTCGGCCTGGCAATGGTGCACGGCTTCGTGCAGCAGTCGCAGGGCCGCCTGGAAATCGACAGCAAGCCGGGCGAAGGCACGACGGTGCGCATGATCTTCCCCGTGGCCGACAATGGCCAGGACGGTGCCGGCACGGACCCGGACCCGGACACCACGACGCCGGAAGCGGACGCCATGGCGGGCAGCCGGCCCAGCGTGCTCGTGGTGGAAGACAACGACGACGTGCGCGAACTGGCCGAGAGCGTGCTGGGCATGGCCGGCTACACGGTGCTGGCGGCCGCCAGCGGCGAGAAGGCGCTGGACCTGCTGCGCGAGGGTGCGCGGGTGGACCTGCTGTTCACGGACGTGATCATGCCGGGCGGGATGAGCGGCCTGCAGCTGGTCGACGAAGCGCGCCGGCTGCGCCCGCGCCTGCCGGTGCTCGTCACGACGGGCTACATGGACGAATTGCCGGGACGTGGGCAGGGCCAGCGGCTGAATATCCTCGCCAAGCCGTACAAGCATGGCGACCTGCTGGAGCGGGTGGAGGCGGCGCTGGGAAAGGAAGTCTAATTACCGTCGCCCCCGCGCAGGCGGGGGCCCGATGTCGCATGCGGTGTCGTAACGCGTCGAACCTGGATCCCCGCCTTCGCGGGGACGACGCAAGGGAGCTTACTGCTTCGGGAGTCCGCCCAGCAGCGCCGCCAGCTTGGGCTTCGGCTTGCCCGATGCGGCCGGTGCCGCGGGCGTTTCCTTGCGCGGGGCTGCCGCCGGTTCGTACGGCTTGAGGAACCACGGATCGAGCTTTTCGCGGCGCGGCGCGCCGTAGCTGCGCGGGCCGCGGTCGGGGCGTTCCGTGCGCTCGGCGCGCGGGCTGTCCGATTCGCGGCGGCCGCTGCGGCGGTCGCCCGGGCGCTCGCTGCGCTCGACGCCGCGCGACGGGGAGAAGCCCGTCAGTTCGCCGCGCGTGATGGTCTGCTTGATCAGCTTCTCGATGTCGACCAGCAGGCGCTCGTCCTTGTCCGAATACACGGACAGCGCATCGCCCGTGGCGCCGGCGCGGCCCGTGCGGCCGATGCGGTGCACGTAATCTTCCGCGTTGTACGGGAGGTCGTAGTTGATCACGCACGGCAGGTCGGTGATGTCGAGGCCGCGCGCCGCGACGTCGGTCGCGACGAGCACGTCGATGTCGCCGTTCTTGAACGCGTCCAGCGCGGCGATGCGCTCCTGCTGCGTCTTGTCGCCGTGGATGGCGGAGGCCTTGATGCCGGCCTGCTCGAGGTAGCGTGCCAGGCGCGACGCACCGATCTTGGTGTTCGAGAACACGAGAACCTGCTTCAGGTCGCGCGCGCGGATCAGGTGCTCGACGACGTTGCGCTTCTGCTCTTCGTCGACCTTGTACAGCACCTGCGTGATCGAGGTGTTGGTGGCGTTGCTGCGCGCGACTTCGATCGTCAGCGGGTCGGTCAGGAAGCTGGACGCCAGCTTCTTGATCTCCGGCGAGAACGTGGCCGAGAACATCAGGTTCTGGCGCTTCTTCGGCAGCAGGTTGATGATGCGCTGCAGGTCGGGCAGGAAGCCCATGTCGAGCATGCGGTCGGCTTCGTCCATCACGAGCATCTGGACCTGGGCCAGGCTGATGTTCTTCTGCTCCACGTGGTCGAGCAGGCGGCCCGGCGTGGCGATGACGATCTCGACGCCGCGGCGCAGGATCTCGGTCTGCGGCTTCATGTCCATGCCGCCGAAGACGACGGTGGAGCGCAGCGGCGTGTGCTGGGCATAGGCCTTGACGTTCTCGGCAACCTGGATCGCCAGTTCGCGCGTCGGCGTCAGCACGAGGGCGCGCACGGCATGGCGCGCGGGCGACATGCTCGTGTTGGCATGCGGCAGCAGCAACTGGATGATCGGCAGCGAGAAGCTCGCCGTCTTGCCGGTGCCGGTCTGGGCCGCGCCCATGACGTCGCGGCCCTGCAGGACGATGGGGATCGCCTGGGCCTGGATCGGGGTCGGATGGACATAGCCCTGGTCCGACAGCGCACGCTGGATCTCAGGCGCGAGGCCGAAATCGGCGAAGCGCACGGTCGGCGCGCCGCCAGCTTCAATAGTGGTCGGTGTTTCAGACATGTTTTCTTTCGGGCAATGAATCGTTGCGTTCTACGGCCGGGCTGCTGCCCAGGCTGGGCCAACGCGGGTAAACCGGGGTGACGGGACGCGCCTCGCGCGGGCTTGGCCGGGAGCGGCGGCTTAGGCTGACGTAGAGAATCTAAATCGCGCTCAAGGTTACCTCAAATCCTACCCCCTGTATATGAAATCCGTGTTTTTACCTACCTTTACGCGCCTTTACAGCTTTAAATCGCTTGCCGGACCGATAATTCTTTGAATAAATAGTTCATTAAATAAAGGATTCCAACATGGTAGCGAGCATCAGCGGTGGCCTGTCGACGTGGGCCGATTCCGTCTTTTCCAAACTCGATACGAAGAACCAGGGCTATATCGAGAAGACCGACCTGCAGAGCGCGCTCTCGGCGACGGACGATGGCGGCGGCATGCAGTCGGGCGACATCGACGACGCCTTCAGCGCCCTCGACGGCGATGGCGACGGCAAGGTCACCAAGAGCGAGCTCACGGATGCGATGACCAAGTTGTCCGACCAGCTCAACGCCCAGTTCGACGCGTCGCGCGTGAACGGCGGCGGCATCCGGCCGGACGGTCCCCCGCCCGGTCCGCCGCCGGGCGGTGCGGGCGGCGCGGGCGGTGCGGCCCATGCGCTGCAGTTGCTGAAAGCGTATCCGGACGACGGCGACACGTCCTCGACCAGTAGCGCCGTCAGCGTCGAAGCGTAGATTACGACGTGATCAAGCCGTGCTCGTCGAGCACGTCATGCAGCAGCTCCAGCCGGATCATCGGATTGTCCAGCATGAGCATGCTCTGCTTCTGGTGATTGGGCAGCGGCAGCAGCTCGCACCAGCGGTTGGCCACCCAGCCGCAATCGTCCAGGCGGAACGGCGGCTGCACGGGCCAGCGGCTCTGCGGCACGTCGTGCAGTGACGCCAGCACGCGGTCGAGCGCATCGGCCGCGCCTTTCAGGTCGGACGGGATGCGCACGATGTGATCGTCTTCCAGCAATTCCGCCTCGGCCATCCACAGGCCGTTCGTGCGGCGTTCGCTTTCCAGGACATTGAAACGCGCGCCGCCGCGGCACACCACCTGCAGCAGCCCCGGCGTGGAGGCCGTCGTGTCCTGCACGGAGGCCAGCGTGCCTGCGGACGCGAACTTTTCCTGGCCCTGCGGGGTACGCACTTCCTGGCCATGCGTCAGCAGCACGACGCCGAACGGCTCGTCTTCCGTCAGGCAATGGCTGATCATGTCGAGGTAGCGTACCTCAAAGATCTGTAGCGGCAGCACGCCATCCGGAAACAGGACCGTACTGAGCGGGAACAGGGGTAACGTGATCGTGGCCATGCGCGCATCATGACAGATTCGCCGCGCGGGACGGAGCACGATTGCATGTCCCGTCAGTCGTCCGGCGCGACGATCGGCAGGGTGCGTACGGCCTCGGCCAGGGCGCGCAGGCGCCACCCGAGGCGCGCCCAGCCGGGATCGGGATGATCGCCCACGCGCACCGTAACGGCATGGCCGGGCGCCGCGTCGCAGGCGTACACGTAGTCGCCGGCCTGCTCGAACGGCAGGCGGAACGCGTGGCCCGGCAGCACGAGCACCTGCCCGAACACGTGCGGCGCGATGTCGCGGTTGTGCAGCAGCAGGACGTCGCGCACGCCCAGCGTCAGCTGCACCTCGGCCGGCACCAGGCCGGCATCCTCCCCGCGCAGGATGGCCGCGCCGCGCGGGAACACGAACGTGTGCTCGCGCGTCGGGTAGCGCACGGGCGCGAGCGCGGCCCACAGCAGGACGGCGACGAGGGCCAGCGCGGCACCCCGGCGCACGCGCTGCAGCAGGCTCATCGTGGAGAAGTGGAAAGGCATCGGCATGGCGTAAAACGCTCATTGTAGCCGGACGGTACGCGCCCTGTTGTGCGCCGATTTCGTGGGCACCCGCGTATCCTGTCATGACGGCACGCTTGCCCTGCCGGCAATGGACCATTGCCACCTTTTCCCTTGTCGAGTACAGCGTACTGCATTCATGCCGCGTCCAGACCCATCGCCCGTTCCAGCCACCCGCCCGTCGCCGCGCAGCCCGGTCCACCTTCCCCTGCTCCTGGCCGCGCTCGCGTTTCTCGCCGCGCTGATCGTGACCTATATGGTGGCCGGCAATGCGCAGCGGACCGCGGCGGCCGAACTGGCCGGCAATTTCAATTTCCGCGCACGCGACATGGCGGCCAGCATCGACCGGCGCATGGACGTCTACGAGGAAGTGCTGCTGGCCACGAGCGGCTTCCTGCGCGGCTCGGTCGAGATCGACCGCGGTGCATTCGCCGAGTACTACGACCTGCTACGCCTGAACGAACACTTCCCCGGCATCGAGGCGCTGGGCATCGCCGCGATCATCCCGCCCGGCCGGCTCGACGCGCACGTCGCCGCGATGCGTGCCGAAGGCTTTCGCGACTATGCGATCAAGCCGCCCGGGCCGCGGCCCGTGATCACGTCGATCACGCGCATCGAGCCGTTCTCGGGACGCAATCTGCGCGCCTTCGGCTACGACATGTTCAGCGAGCCGGTGCGGCGCGCGGCGATGGAGCAGGCGCGCGATACCGGCCATGCGGCCGCCACCGGCAAGGTCGTGCTGGTGCAGGAAGGCGGCAACGGCGGCCAGCCCGGCTTCCTGATGTACATGCCGGTGTACGAGGCCGGCCTCGTGCACGACTCGCTCGACGCCCGGCGCGCCGCCATCGTCGGCTGGGTGTACGCGCCGTTCCGGATGAACGACCTGATGCGCGGCCTGGGGGGCGAGCACGCGGACGATCTGCTCGTCGAGATCTACGATGGCCTGGCGCCCACCGCGGACGCCCTGCTCTACCGGTCGTCCGGTGCCGGCCCCGCCGGCCGCAAGCCGCTGCTGAGCTACCAGACGACGGTCGACAGCGCCGGCCGCACATGGACCGTCGCCATCCACTCGATGCCCCGTTTCGAGGCGTCGCTGGAGCGCCGCACGACCGTCGCGATCGCGCTGACGGGCGTCGGCCTGGGCATGCTGCTGGCGCTCGTCGTCTGGCTGCTGGCCTCCGAACGCCGCCGCGCGCTGCAGCTGGCACAGGGGATGACGGTGGAACTGCGCGCCTCGCGCGACCGCATCGACGCCGAACGCGAGCGCGTGCGCCTGATCCTGCAGACGGCGTACGACGCCTTCATCGCCATCGCACCCGACGGCCGCATCACGGACTGGAACCTGCAGGCCTGCAAACTGTTCGGCTGGCGCGAGGACGAAGCGGTGGGGCACGACGTGCTCGACCTCCTGGTCCCGGCGTCCGGGCGCGCGGCGTGGCGGGACTGCCTGGTGCGGTTCGCCCAGAGCGGCACCTGCGCGATGCTGACGGGCCCGACGGAAACGACGGCGCTGACGCGCGACGGCCACGCGATCCCGGTGGAGGTTGCGATGACGCCGCTGGCGACGAAGCACGGCTACGGCATCACGGCGTTCGTGCGCGACATCCGCCCGCGCAAGGAAACAGCGGAACGCGAGCGGCAGCGCCAGCAAGGCCTGGAGGAAGCGCGCGCCGCGCTGCTGCGCTCGCAGAAGCTGGAAGCCGTCGGCAAGCTGACCGGCGGCGTGGCGCACGACTTCAACAACATCCTGCACATCATCAGCGCCAACGTCCAGCTGATGCTGCGCAGCGACGACAACGGCCGCAAGCGCCTGCTGAACATCCTCGACGCCGTCGAACGGGGCAAGAAGCTGGCCGCCCAACTGCTCGCCTTCGCGCGGCGCCAGCCGCTGCACCCGAGCGTCGTCAACCTGGCCCAGCTCATTGAACGCATGGACGCGCTGCTGCACCGCGCCGTCGGCGACAGCGTCGCGATCCGCATGGACATCGCACCCGACCTGTGGAACGTCCTCGTCGATCCGAACCAGCTGGAAAACGTGCTGCTGAACCTCGTGATCAATGCGCGCGACGCGATGGAGGGCGGCGGCACCGTCACCATCACGCTGTCCAACATCACGGTCGATCCGGCCGACCAGCTGGCCTACCCCGGCATCCGTCCCGGCGAATTCGTCACGATCGCCGTCAGCGACACGGGCAGCGGCATGCCGCCCGACGTGATCGAGCGGGCGTTCGAGCCGTTCTTCACGACCAAGCCCGAGGGCAAGGGCACGGGCCTGGGCCTGTCGATGGCGCACGGCTTCGTCAAGCAGAGCGGCGGCCATATCCGGCTGGCGAGCCGCGAGGGAGACGGCACGACCGTGACCATCTACCTGCCGCGCGCGCTGCAGGACACGCCCGATCCCGCCTTCGTGCCCGTGCCGCACTGACGCACCGGGTATCTGGTATCACCACCGCAGGAGAAGTCTTGAGCAATACCGACCACCACCACGCCGACGCCCTCGACGCCGCACCGCGCGCCCCGGGTTTCGACAACTCGATCGCCTTTCTGGCGCAAGGCTACGAGTTCATGCCGCGCCGTTACGCCGCGCTGGACAGCGACATGTTCGCGACCCGCCTGATGCTGCGGCGCGTGCTGTGCGTGCGCGGCGAGGACGCGGGCCGCATGTTTTATCAACCCGGCCGCTTCACGCGCCGCCACGCGCTGCCGGCGACGACGATGGCCCTGCTGCAGGACTTCGGCAGCGTGATGGCGCTGGACGGCGAGGCGCACAAGAAGCGCAAGGCCATGCTGATGTCGTTGTTCAGCCCCCTGGAGCGGCAGCGCCTCGTCGGCCTGGCCGCGGCCGAATGGCGCACGCGCTTCGCGCAGTGGACGGGCAACGCGCAGGTCGTCGTGCACGAGGCCGCGCAGGAAGTGCTGTGCCGCGCCGTGTGCCACTGGGCCGGGATTCCGATCAGCGCGGACGACGCGCGGGAGCGCACGCGCGAATTCGCGCGGATGATCGCGGGCGCCGGTTCGGCCGGCCCGCGCAACTGGCGCGGCCACCTCGCGCGTGCCCGCACCGAGCAATGGGCCCGCGCCCTCGTCGACGCCGTGCGCGCCGGCCAGGTCCAGCCGGCGTTCGACAGTCCGCTGAACGTGATCGCACGCCACCGCGACGCCGGCGGGGAACTCATGCACCGCAAGCACGCGGGCGTGGAACTCATCAACCTGCTGCGCCCGACGGTGGCCGTGGCGCGCTACATCGTGTTCGGCCTGCTGGCGCTGCACGACCATCCGGAATCACGCGCGCGCATCGCGGCGGGCGACGACGCGTACACGACGTGGTTCATGCAGGAAGTGCGGCGCTACTACCCGTTCATCCCGGCGATGGGCGGCCGCGCCCTGCACGCCTTCGACTGGCACGGGATGCATGTGAAAAAGGGGACGTGGGTGTTGTTCGACCTGTACGGCACGAACCACCACCCCGCGATCTGGGGCGACCCCGAGGTGTTCCGGCCGGAGCGCTTCGACCGCCGGCAGAGCAGCGGTTTCGATTTCGTACCGCACGGCGGCGGCGACCATTACTCGGGCCACCGCTGCCCGGGCGAATTCGTCACGGGCGACCTGGTGAAATCGGCGCTGCAGTTGTTCGCCGGCGAGATCGCCTACGACGTGCCGCCGCAGGACCTGACGGTCGGCATGCGGCGGATTCCGACGCTGCCGGCGAGCGGGTTCGTGATCAAGAACGTGAGGACCACGCAGGCCTAAGCAACGTCGTCCCCGCGAAAGCGGGGACCCATGCTGAAGCGCAGAATTCGATACCTTGAACAACTATCCGAATGTCCAACTGCGGACATTCAGTATGGATTCCCGCTTTCGCGGGAATGACGGCGGTCAGCGCACCAGGCGGCCATCCAGCACGCGCACGCGCTCCCCGTTGCGGAACCGCGGCACACCCTTCTCCGTGAAGGTACGGTACCCGCCGGCCGCCATCTTGACGCGCACGTCCGTATAGGTTTCCGCCTTCATGTTGCGCTCGATGCGGTTGCCGGCATAGGCGCCGCCCACCGCGCCCGCCACCGTTGCCAGGGTGCGGCCGCGGCCGCTGCCTACCTGGTTGCCCAGCAGGCCGCCGACGACCGCACCGCCCACGCCGCCGACGCCGCTGGCGCGCTCGGGTTCACGTTTGTACGTATGGTTCGAGACGACCGTGGCGCAGTTGCGGCATTGCGCTTCGGCGCGCCGATGGTGGTCGGGTGCGGCCTGGGCTGCAAATGGCGCGGCGAGGATCGCGGCGACGAGGGCGGCACGGGCGGTGTGACGGATAGCAAATGCTGGCATGGTATTCCCCTTACATATCGTTGTAACAAATATGTGTACAGAGTAACGGTCAGGCGCCAATGTGGAAAGAGTGAAACAGTATCAATTGCAAGTGAGTGTAACCGCCCATTTTTGGTGCAATATGGAATGATGCTTGCCATAAATGCGTTATTCTGTCTTTTTGATGCAACTTTTCGGTGCCACGCCGCGAAAGTTTCTCTATAGTACTGACATGTGATTATTTGAAACAATTTACAGAAGACGGGCTGTTACCCCAGGCCTTTGTCATCCCATGTCCACGTCCATGTCGTCACGCACCCTGTCCGTCATCGTCAGCACCGCCGTGCTGGCCTGGCCCACCGTCGCGCTCGCCGGCGCCGACAGGGAGACCGGCGACATCCGCGCGCTGAGTACGATCCCCCTCGAGGAACTGATGCAGATGCGGGTCGTCACGGCCGCATCGAAATTCGCCCAGCCGATCAGCGACGCACCGTCGTCCGCGGTCGTGCTCACCGCCTCCGACATCCGCGACCATGGCTGGCGCACGCTGGCCGACGCGCTGGCCACGCTGCCCGGCCTGTACGTGACGGGCGACCGCAACTACACGTACCTGGGCGCGCGCGGCTTCCTGCGTCCGGGCGACTACAACAGCCGCTTCCTGCTGCTGGTCGACGGCATGCGTATCAACGACGCCGTGTACGACCAGGCCCTCATCGGCACCGGGGGCCTGGTCGACATGGACATGGTCAAGCGCATCGAATTCGTGCCCGGTCCCGGCTCGGCCGTGTATGGCTCGAACGCGTTGTTCGGCGTGATCAACGTCGTCACGCGCGACGGCAGTGGTCTGTCCGGCGTCCAGGGCGCCGTCACCGCGGCCGGCCAGGGCGAGCGCAAGGCCCGCACCAGCTACGGCTGGCACGGCCAGAACGGCGCCGACCTGCTGCTGTCCGCCAGCGCCTTCAACCGCGCGGGCCGCGACCTGTATTACCCGGAGTTCGACGCCCCCGAGACCAACAACGGCATCGCCCGCCACCTCGACTGGGACCGCGCCCAGAACTTCCTCGCCAAGGGCAGCTTTGGCGGCGTGACGCTCACGGCCAGCCACGTCGCGCGCACCAAGGGGATCCCGACGGGATCCTTCGGCGCCGTGTTCAATACGCCGAACCAGACACGCGACACGCAGACGATCATCGGCCTCGCGTGGAACCGCCAGCTCGCGCCCGCGCTGGCGCTGGCGGTCCAGCTGCAGTCGGGCCAGGCCGATTACGAGGGGCCAGGCTGGTATCCGGACATCGAGGGCGTGGTCCGCCAGAACGTCGACGGCGCCCACGCGCGCTGGTACGAAGCCAGCGCGCACGCGACGCTGACGAACCTGCCGGGCCAGAAGATCGTGATCGGCGCCGAGCTGGGACGCGACGCGCACCGCGACCAGTACAACTACAACCAGCAGCCCTACGAATTGCTGCTGCAGGACCACCGCGACGCGATGCGCCGCGCCGTGTTCGTGGAAGACGAGATCCGCCTGCCGGCCGGCTTCCTCGTCAACGCCGGCGTGCGCTACGACGACCGCGAAGACCCGGACATGCATCGCTTCAGCCCGCGCGTGGCCGTCGTGTACAAGGCGACGCGGTCCGACACCGTCAAGCTGATCGCGGGCAGCGCCTTCCGCGCGCCCAACGCCTACGAGATGTATTACGCGCTGCCGGAGATGGCCGGCGGCCTGCTCCCCAACCCGAACCTGCGCCCGGAAAAGATCGCGACGCGCGAGCTGGTGCTGGAGCACGTCCTGGCAGGCGGCGGCCACGCCACACTGTCCCTGTTCCGCTACGCGGTGGACGACCTGATCAGCCAGCAGGTCGAGCCGGGCACGGGCATGCTCATCTTCCGCAACATCGACCATGCCGATGCCCGCGGCCTGGAAGCCGCGCTCGACCGCGACTTCGGCGCCGTACGCCTGCGCGCCAGCTATTCCTGGCAGCTGGCGCGCGGCACCGGCGGCGTGCCCCTGATCGATTCGCCGCGCCACCTGGCCAAGGCCAACCTCACGGCGCCGCTGGGCTGGCGCGGCGGCCGCGTCGGCGCCGAGCTGCAGTGCAGCGGCAAGCGCCTGGCCGACCAGGGCGCGGCCGGCGGCTACTGCGTCGCCAACGTCACGCTTTCCGCGCTGCGGCTGCTGCCGCGCACCGAGCTGTCGCTCAGCGCCTACAACGCCACCGGCAAGCGCTATGCCGACGTGGCCGGCCCCGCCTTCGTGCAGACCGCGCTCGCGCGCGAAGGCCGCACGCTGGCCGCGAAACTCGACTGGCGGTTCTGACGATGATCCGCGCCCTCGCTATCCTGGCGATTGCAACCGGCCTGGGCCTGGCGGCCGGCGGCTGCCGCGCCCAGGTCGAGGGCAAGGACATGAAGGCGGCGTACATCTTCAACTTCGCGATGTTCACGACCTGGCCGGATGCCGCCGGCAAGGGGCCGCTGTTCGTGTGCGTGAATCCGGACAATCCGCTGTGGTCCGCGCTGAGCGCCCTGAACGGCAAGCCGGTCAACGACCGTCCCTGGACCGTGACGGACCTGGCGCATCCGAAAGCCGCGCACTGCGACATCGCCGTGCTGGCGCGCTCGATGGAGCGGCCGACCGCGTTGGCGGCGGGCGTGCTCGTCGTGCGCGACGGCGCCGGCGGCAAGGCCGCCATCACGCTCGTCGAGGACGATGAACACATCCGCTTCGACATCGACACGCAGGAAGCGGCGAAGAGCGGCCTGCGCTTTTCTTCCCACCTGCTGCGCCTGGCGAGGAACGTGTTATGAACCCGACGACGGCACGCCGCCCCGGAGAACTGAGCCGCATGCTCGGCATGGGCCAGCTGCTGGCCGCGGCCGCCGCGCTCGGCGTGGCCTGCTGCATCCTGCTCGCTTACCAGTTCGTCGCGCTGCGCCGCAACCTCACCGACGACCTCACCGTGCAGGCCGCGATCATCGCCGACAACGTGGCGGCCACATTGATGTTCCACGACCAGGACGCGGCGCACGAGATGCTGCGTTCGTTCCGCCACTCGTCGTTCCTCGCCGCCGCCACGGTGTACGACCGCCAGGACGTCGAATTCGCCGCCTACCGCAACGGCGCCGTCGACGATACGCCGTCGCTGCTGCGCGACTGGACGCTGTTCACGCCGCTCTCGGTGGCGCGGCCCATCCGCTACCGCGGCATGGCGCTGGGCCGGGTCGTACTGACGGCCGACACGGTCGGCATCCGCAACGGCCTGCTGCGCTACGGCGCCCTGCTGGCCCTGGCCTCGCTGGGCGCGCTGGTGACGACGTCCATGCTCACGCGCCGCACCAAGGCCCGCATGCGCCGCGTCGAATCGCAGCTGAAGCACCTGGCCTACACGGACACCGTGACCGACCTGCCGAACCGCCGCTGCACCTACGAAGCGCTGGAGCTCGAAATCGCCATGCGCACCGAGGGCGGCGGCCGCATCGGCCTGCTCTTGATCGATCTCGACAACTTCAAGGTCGTCAACGACACGGCCGGCCACGCCGCCGGCGACCGCCTGCTGCAACAGGTGGCAAACCGGCTGCGCGCGACGGCGCGCCCCAGCGACCGCATCGGCCGCATCGGCGGCGACGAATTCGCCGTCATCGTCGCCCCGCTCGACGATGCGGCCGAGCTGGAACGCGCGGGCCAGCGCATCGTGGCCGCGCTGCGCCAGCCGCTGCAGGTCGAGGGGATCGAAGTGATGCCCACGGCCAGCATCGGCGCCTGCGTGTTCCCGGACGACGCGCACACGATGAGCGAACTGCTCAGCAACGCCGACGCCGCCCTGTACCGCGCCAAGGGCAAGGGCCGCGACAACGTGGTCCTGTTCGAGCGCGACATGATCCTCGCCACGCAGCGGCGCGCGCGCCTGGAACGCGACCTGCGGCGCCACCTCGAGGCCGGCCTGCTGGAACTGTGCTACCAGCCGCAATACGCCTGCGGCTCGCGCAAGATGGTCGGCGTGGAAGCGCTGCTGCGCTGGCCGCATCCGGACCAGGGTTATATCTCGCCGGCGGAATTCATCCCCATCGCCGAGGAAAGCGGCCTGATCGTCGAAGTCGGCAAGTGGGTGCTGGACCGCGCCTGCCGCGACGCCGTCGCGCTGTACCGCCAGACCGGCACGTGGCTCAGCATGGCCGTCAACGTCTCCGCGCGCCAGCTGCGCGACAAGGATTTCATCCGCGTCGTCGAAAGCACGCTGGCGCACACGGGCCTGCCCGCGGACCGGCTCGAGCTGGAGCTCACGGAAAGCATGCTGATGGAAGACCTGGACGGCGCCGTCGAATTCATGCACAACGTGCGCGCGCTGGGCGTACGCCTGTCGATCGACGACTTCGGCACCGGCTATTCGTCGCTCGCCTACCTGCAGACCTTCCCGATCAACCACCTCAAGATCGACCGCAGCTTCGTCCGCCTGCTGCCCACGTCCGGCACGACGATCGCCGGCGCCGTGATCGCCCTCGCCCACGGCTTCAAGCTGACCGTGGTCGCCGAGGGCGTCGAGGAACCCGAGCAGTTCGAATGGCTGCGCGAGGCGGGCTGCGACTACGTGCAGGGTTACCTGCTGGCGCGCCCGCTGCCGCTGGCGGCCCTGCGCGCGCGCGTGCTCGAGGAATGCGTGCCGGCGGCCTGAGCCGCTTTCAATCCGGCGCCGGCACGTCCACGATCGGGCGCGGAGCGAGCTCCCTTGGTGCGGGTCCGCTTCCGGCAACAAACCGTGCCGAACATCAAGCCTTACGGCGCCCGCGCGACGATGGTATCTTGTCGAGGCAAGTCCAGGGGAACCTCTTCAAGGAGAACACACGATGGCAGCGAAAAAGATCCTGTTGTTGACCGGCGATTTTGCGGAAGATTACGAAACCATGGTGCCGTTCCAGGCACTGCTGGCGGTAGGCCACACGGTGCACGCCGTCTGCCCCGGCAAGAAGAAGGGCGACAAGGTCAAGACCGCGATCCACGATTTCGAAGGCGACCAGACCTACACGGAAAAACCCGGCCACCAGTTCGCGCTGAACGCCGATTTCGCCGAAGCGAGCGCGGACGACTACGACGCCCTCGTCATCGCGGGCGGCCGCGCGCCGGAATACCTGCGCCTCGATCCGCAGGTGATCGCGCTGGTGCGGGGCTTTGCGCACGCCGACAAGCCGATCGCCGCCGTCTGCCACGGCGCCCAGCTGCTGGCAGCCGCCGACGTCATCCGCGGCAAGCGCGTGTCGGCCTATCCCGCCTGCGCGCCGGAGGTCAAGCTGGCCGGCGGAGAATATGCCGACATCCCGGTCGACCAGGCCGTCACGGACGGCAACTTCGTCACCGCCCCGGCCTGGCCCGCGCATCCGCAATGGATCGCGCAGATCCTCAAGCGGCTCGGGACCGAAATAACGCTGTAGTTCGCGCGGTAACGTCAGGCCGCCTCGGCGGGCGCGGTCGTTTCGCCTGGAATATGGGCGCACACGCGGTCGCGGCCGCCCCGCTTGGCCCGATACAATTCCTCGTCGGCGTGCTTGATGACGACGCCGACCGCGTCGCGCTCGTGGTGCTGTGCCACGCCGAACGACGCCGTGACGCGCAGGCCAACCGGCCACGCCTGCTGGTGCAGCCTACGGCGCAGGTTTTCCGCGAGAGTCCGTCCCTGGTGCACGTTGGTCACCGGACAGACGATGAGGAATTCCTCGCCGCCCCAGCGCACGAGGCGGTCCGACGAACGGATGCCCGACGCGATGACGCTGGCAAACTTGCGCAGGACATCGTCGCCGACGTCGTGGCCATGCGTGTCGTTGATCGATTTGAAGTGGTCGATGTCGATGAAGATCACGGCCATCGGATCGGCCAGCAGGCTCGACGTACTCATCAGCGCCGCACGCAGGCCTTGCCGGTTCAGCGCGCCCGTGAGCGGATCGATGTGCGCCTGCCCGGCCAGGTCGCGGGCCTCGAGCTCGAGCGCCTTGTTGACCTCCTTGAGCAAGGCGATGGCCGCCTCCCGGTCCTTCAATTCCGTACGCAACGACAGCGTGACGGCCACCAGCCAGCCGACGGCGCACAGGACCCAGGCGCTCACCAGCCCCATCAGCAATGTATTCAGGGCGATCACCTTGCCGTGCAACTGCAGTCGGCGCAACGTGAACACATGCACGCCGTCCTTGCCGTCGCCCCTGATCAGCAACTCGACGCGCGCGATATTGTCGACATTGACGGCCGCGTGCTCCATCGACGGCTTGACCATGTCCTTCCACCAGGGTGCCACAGCGAACCATTTGAGCGGAATGCGTAACGCGCCGTCGGCCGGCAAATCGAGTTTATCGACCTGGTGGACCTTGAAGGTTTCCCACTGGTCGAGCCGCGTCAACCCGTCCTCGACCTGGGCCAGGGCCATACTGAAGTCCGGGTTCCCGGTTCCGGAATAGTGCCCGTCAATGGTCATGTAATCGAACGTTGACATGTCCATACCCACATTCCCCTTGAGAAGATTGAACGTGAGTTTGCAATATGGCCATCCGTACTTCGGGACGATATGACAATGCACGACCAGGTCGCGCCCTTTCTTTTCGATCACCCCGACCGAAGCGCCGCCTTCGCCGCTGCTGCGATCATCCTCGATCCAGACCTGGAAATGATCGCCGGTCAGCTCGACCACCTCCTCCATGCCGACGCGCTGCCAGGTGAGCAGAACGATCGTCAGCAGCAATAGCCCGCCGAACACGTAACGGGCATAGCCGACGATACGGGCTAACGGCTGAAGCGAGGCGATGGACGCGGACATAATCGTTATACGCTATGACGTCAGGCCGCCGCGGCGTGCCCGATCATGTCGGCCGGAACATAGGCACACACGCGGTCGCGGCCGCCCTGCTTGGCGCGATACAGCTCTTCGTCGGCGTGCTTGATGACGACACCGACTTCATCGCGCTCGTGATGCTGCGCCACGCCGAACGAGGCTGTGACATGCAGGTCCGCCGGCCACGCCTGCTGGTGCAGCGCACGGCGCAGGTTTTCCGCGAGAATTCGTCCCTGGTGCACGTTGGTCATCGGGCAGACGATGAGGAATTCCTCGCCGCCCCAGCGCACGAGGCGGTCGGACGAACGGATGCCGGACGCGATGACGTTGGCGAACTTGCGCAGGACATCGTCGCCCACGTCGTGGCCATGCGTATCGTTGATCGATTTGAAGTGGTCGATGTCGATGAAGATCACGGCCATCGGATCGGCCAGCAGGCTCGACGTGCTCATCAGCGCGGCCCGCAGGCCTTGCCGGTTCAGCACGCCCGTGAGCGGATCGATGTGCGCCTGCCCGGCCAGGTCGCGCGCTTCAAGTTCGAGCGCCTTGTTGACCGTCCTGAGCAGCGCGACGGCCGCCCGGCTGTCCCGCAGTTGCGAGCGCAGCGACAACGTGAGGATCGCGAGCCAGCCGACGGCGCACGATACCCATGCGGCCACGATCCACATCAGCAGCATGTCGCGGCTGATCATCTTGCCGTGCAGGCGCAGGGCGTGCAGGGTGAAGACGTGCTCGCCTTCCTTGCCGCCGCCATTGATCATCAATTCCGCACGCGCGACGTTGTCGACATTGACCGCGGAATGCGCCAGCGTCGGCTTTGTCATGTCCTTCCACCACTGCGCCACGCCAAACCACTTGATCGGTATCACGAAGACTTTGCCATCGGGCGGCAGGTCGAGCGCATCGATCTGGTTGATCTTGTAGGTTTGCCACTGGTCGAGGTGGGTCATCCCTTCTTCGATATCCGCAAGCACCAGGCCGAATTTCGACGCCCCCGGCCCGGCATATCGCCCCTCGATGGTCAAGAAGTCGAAACGGGACATGTCCATGCCCTTCTCCCCCTTGAGGAAATTGAAACTCAACTTACAGTACGGCCACGGGCTCTTCGACGCGATATGGCAGTGCACGATGAGGTCCTGCCCTTTGCGCTCGAGCGAGGCCACGGAAGCGCCACCGCCCGACCGGTCATCCTCTACCCACAGCGGAAAATGATCGCCGGTCAACTCGACAACCTTTTCCATGCCATAGCGCTGCCATACGAGCAGGACGACCGTGATGAGCAACAAGCCCGCGAAGACATAGCGGGCATAGCCGAGGAGCCGGACGAGGGGCTGCAGCGAGGTTTCAGTGGAGGGCACCGACATGGTGAGTTTCTTAGAGATTCTTGCGATACAGCAAGATACCTCACCGTTTAGGTGCATGCAATAAAACTGAAAAGCAGTGTTGCCAATCGGTATCAGTTAGTGCGAATGGCGAACAAATTGGACGTCGTGGACGGGTTCAAGTTCAACATCGACGCGGCGCACGACCCGATGCCGGCGGTGGAAGCGTCCCGCAGCGATGATGGCAAGGGCGGGGCATGGACGGCCTGCTGCGCGGAACGTTCAAGAAGCGGCGCGCTCGAACTTCATGACCCAATTCGTTTCCCACGTCGCGCCGCCATCCTTCGAGAACGCCTGCTGCCAGCGGGCGCCCGCGGCCGTGATGTCCGTCCAGAGGAAGCGCACGCGGATCGGTTGGCCGTTCAGGGTGTCGTCGGCAAAGAAGGTACCGGTGCCGTCCTGGAACGCGCCCACGACCGGGACGCCCAGATCATGGGGCTGGCGGCTGTCGAGCCACCAGATCGACCACTGATCCGTCGCCGGATCATAGGCGCGGATCGAGGCCGCACGATAGGTGCCTGACGGCGTTTCCAGCACGTTGTCGTCGACGTTCGCCTGGCCGTCCAATAGCGGTCGCAGGGAACATGTCCCGCGAAACTCTTCCCATTCGGCGCATCCGACGAGGCGTTCCTTGAGACGCCGATGACGGACTGTCCAGTGGCCGACGAGGAAATCGAAATCGTTCATGGCGGGATCCTTATGCATGGATGGCCGAACGGACTGTCGGCGCGAGTTTCATGGAATGGGGCGGCTGTTTGAGCCACTGCGACAGGGCCGGCGTCACGTTCCGTTCGATCGGCTCCTTGAACACGGCCACGCTGACGAGCACGTGCTCGCCTTCACGCACGGGCAGCCGCGGGAAATTGTTCGGGCTCGGTTCGGTGACATACCAGCCTTGCGCCAGCGCCCCGTCCCTTTGCAGAACGGACGTCATGCGCTCGCGGCAGACGTCGAGCAGTGCCGGGCCCGCGGCATCGTTCAGGGTGAACACGGTGACGTCCACGAAGCCGTCCGCGCCCCCTGCCCTGCGCGCGGGATCATGCGCGAGACCGGCGCCGTGCCACGCCGGGCGCAGCAGCAGGACGTCGTCGGAATCGATCATGGTCGCGTTCGCCGCGTCGCGATGGGCCGCCCAGACCGGACCGCCGTAGAAACCTTGCAGGCCGCGTGCACGCGACGGCATGTCGGGAAAACCACGCAGCCAGACGAAGCGGTCCGGATCATCCAGATCGCGGAACTGGCCCATCACGCTCATGCCTTCCGCTTCCTGGGACTCGACGAATTCACGGTCGAACAACTCGATCAGCGCATCGCGCTTTCGCGGGTGCAGCGTGTACTGGCGCAGTTCGACGACCTGGGGATGTGTCGGTGGCATGGCGGGCTCCTCGTTGGTATCAATGCAGGCAGTATCGAATAGAATATCTGCCACCTGATGTCATATATTCCGCCCGACCATGCGCGCCAGCCGCCTGCTTTCCATCCAAATGATGCTCGAGACACGCGGCCCCATGAGCGCCGCCGCGCTCGCCGAGGCGCTGGAAATTTCCGTGCGCACGCTGCACCGCGACATCGACCAGCTCACCGCGGCCGGTGTGCCGATCTACGCCGAACGGGGCCGCACCGGCGGCTTCCGGCTGCTCGACGGCTGGAACACGCGACTGACCGGCCTGACGCCGGCCGAAGCGCAGGTCGTCTTCCTCAGCGGCCTGGCTGGCCCGGCAGCCGACCTCGGCCTCGACAAGCCGCTGCAGGGCGCGCAACTCAAGTTGCTGACGTCGCTGCCGGAATCGTCGCGCTCGGAAGCGCAGAAGATGCAGTCGCGCTTTCACCTCGACCCGGTCGACTGGTATCGCGAGGCGGATACGGTGCCGTGCCTGGCGGTCGTCGCCGAAGCACTCTGGTCGGAGAGGCAACTGAGCATGAGCTACGAGAGCTGGCGCGACGAGGTCGAGCGGGTCGTGCATCCGCTGGGGCTCGTGCTGAAGGCCGGTGCGTGGTATCTCGTCGCCGCGGCGGACGGCAAGCCGCGCACGTACCGGATCTCGAACGTGAAACGCGCGGCGATGCTGGAGCAGCGCTCTAAACGGCCGGCGCGGTTCGACCTGGCGCGCTACTGGGCGGAGTCCGTCGCGCGCTTCGAGGCCGAGCTTTATACGGACCATGCGGACGTGCTGGCGACGCCGGCCGGGCTCAAGAGTCTGCGTTACCTGAATGCCGCCGTTGCCCGTGCCGTGGCGGACGCGCGGCCGGCGCGGCGGCGGGATGGGCGGGTCGCGTTGCGGATTCCGGTCGAGTCGGTCGAGCATGGGGCCGGCCAGTTGCTGCGGCTGGCGCCGGAGGTGGAGGTGACGGGGCCGGCCAGGCTCAGGGAAGCGCTCGTTTCCAGGTTGCGGTGCCAGTCGGAGATGTATGGCTGCTGATACGCACCCCGCAATCCGGCCAGTGCCGGCCGCCCGGCCGAACGTCCTACAATAGAACGCCCGGCCGGACACCCGCGCCGGCGTCGACAAGGAGAGCAGCCATGCCAGACGTCACCGAACGATTCGACGCAGTGATCATCGGCGTGGGCCAGGCGGCGTCCGCCCTGGCCAACCGCCTGGGAACGGCCGGCATGACCGTCGCCGTCATCGAACGCCGTGCCGTGGGCGGCACCTGTGTAAACGTCGGCTGCACGCCCACCAAGGCGATGGTGGCGAGCGCCCGCGTCGCCCGCCTGGCCGCGCGGGCCGGCGAATACGGCGTGACGATCCCGGGCGCGCCCGTGGTCGACATGGCGGCCGTGAACGACCGGACCCGCGCCATCGTCGGCAAGAGCCGCGCGGGACTCGAGCGCTGGATCACCGGGCTGCCCGGCTGCACGCTGATCCACGGCCATGCGCGCTTCGAGAGCGCGCGCACGGTGCGGGTAGGCGACCGTCTTCTGGAGGCGGACAGGATCTTCATCGACGTGGGCGGGCGCGCTTCCGCGTCGAACATCGAAGGACTCGGGGACATCGATTGGCTCAGCAGCAGCGACATGGTGACGCTGCGCGAACTGCCGCGCCACCTGGTCGTCATCGGCGGCAGCTACATCGGACTGGAATTCGCGCAGATGTTCCGCCGTTTCGGTTCGCAGGTGACGGTGGTGGAACGCGGCGCGCGCCTCATGCCGCGCGAGGACAGCGACGTCTCGGACGAGATCCGCGCCATCCTCGAAGCCGAGGGCATCGCGTTCAGGCTGGACGCGGAATGCATCCAGGTACGCCCGCATCCGGAAGGCGGCGCGGTGATCACGCATGGCGGCAAGGAACAGACCGTCGGCAGCCACATCCTCGTGGCGGCCGGCCGCGTGCCGAACACGGACGACCTGGGCCTCGACAAGGCCGGCGTGCGCACCGGTCCGCACGGCCATATCGAGGTCGACGAGCAGTTGCGCACGAACGTCCCGGGCATCTGGGCGCTGGGCGACTGCAACGGGCGCGGCGCCTTCACGCACACGGCCTACAATGACTACGAGATCGTCGCCGCCAACCTGCTGGACGGCGAGTCGCGCTCGGTGAACGACCGCATCCCCGTCTATGCACTGTATATCGATCCGCCCCTTGGACGCGTCGGCATAACCGAGGAACAGGCGCTGGCGCAGGGCCGCACCGTACGCGTCGGGAAGCGGCCCATGACGCGCGTGGGACGCGCCGTCGAAAAAGGCGAGTCGCAGGGTTCGATGCGGATCATCGCGGATGGGCAGACGGACGAGATCCTCGGGGCCGCCATCCTTGGCCCCGGCGGCGACGAGGCCGTGCACATGGTGCTGGCTGCAATGGCCGCCGGGATGACCTGCCGGCAGCTGACCCACGTGGTGGCGATCCACCCGACCGTATCCGAGCTGATTCCCACGATCGCCGGCGAACTGGACGCGCCGCGCGCAAGCGCCGGCTGACGCGCGGCGCCGCTGCGCTGGCGTCGCATTTTCCATGCATAAGTTGCCTCAAAAATATTGACGCTCCTGGGCGTTTTCGTAATTGCCACCCGAACAGCTGGTCGGCCAGACTCCTTTCAACTTTCGTTGAACGAGGACGCACGATGTTTTCAGATGCAGCCGCAAAACCGCTACGGACACGCCTGGAATTCGCACCCACCCACCCTGCCGACGGTTCGCTCTTTCTCATCTATATCACGCTGATCTGGATCGGGATGCTGCTCGGCTTCGGTCGTGAAATCGCGCAGCATATCGCGAACAATGACCCGCCCTACCCCATGATCCTGCACGTGCATTCCGCCGTGTTCGCCACATGGCTGGTCGCGTTCACCGCGCAAATCCTGCTCGTTCGCGCAGGGAAGCCCGCCCTGCACCGGCGCCTGGGCATCGCGATGGCATTCGGCGTGGGCGTGCTCGCCATCGTCGGCCCGCTGACGGCTTATACGATACAAAACCTGAAGTTCGGCACGCCGCACAGCGATCCGGCATTCCTGAGCGTGCAACTGGGCGATTTGATTGGTTTCGTTGGCCTGAGTGTGGCGGGCATCGTTCTCCGCAAGCGGGTAGCGGCACACAAGCGCCTGATGATGCTGGCGATCCTGCAACTGAGCACAGCGGGCTTTGCGCGCTGGCTGGGCGGTACGATCAGCGCCGCCTATCCGTACGGCTACTGGGGGCAGAGTTTCTGGGCGACGTTCCTGATCCTGCACCTGACCAACGACGTGCTCGCGCTCGGCATCGGTGTGCACGACCTGCTGACCCGCGGGCGGTTGCATCCGGCCTACGTGATGGGTCTGGTCTGGAGTTTTGGCTGGCAAGTCACGCACGTCAGCCTGTATCTGTGGCCGGCGTGGTTACCGGTGGCGAAGATGCTGCTGGGGCATTGAGATCAAAAAAATCAGGGGCTTGGCGAGAGTTGCGCAAGCCCCTGATTCATTGTGGATTTTTGGTAGGCCTCCCCGGAGTCGAACCGGGCACCAACGGATTATGAGTCCGCTGCTCTAACCAGGCATGAGCTAGAGGCCCGAAACTGGTACATCCGAAGACGCTAAAAACTCGCCACTTACGGTCGCGAAGCGGCCGAAGTGGCGAGAGGATATTGTGTTAGCGTAGGTCCGTCAAGCCTCAGCCGCTGTTGTTCTCGAGGAAGCTCTTCAGCTTGTCGGAACGCGACGGGTGGCGCAGCTTGCGCAGCGCCTTGGCTTCGATCTGGCGGATGCGTTCGCGCGTGACGTCGAATTGCTTGCCGACCTCTTCCAGCGTGTGGTCGGTCGACATTTCGATGCCGAAGCGCATGCGCAGCACCTTCGCTTCGCGCGGCGTCAGCGAGTCGAGCACGTCCTTGACCACACCGCGCATCGAGGCGTGCAGCGCCGCGTCCGAAGGCGCCAGCGTGTTGTTGTCCTCGATAAAGTCGCCAAGATGCGAATCGTCGTCGTCACCGATCGGCGTTTCCATTGAGATCGGCTCTTTCGCGATCTTCATGATCTTCCGGATCTTATCTTCCGGCATTTCCATCTTGATCGCGAGGGTGGCCGGATCCGGCTCGGCGCCCGTTTCCTGCAGGATCTGGCGCGAGATCCGGTTCATCTTGTTGATCGTTTCGATCATGTGCACCGGAATACGGATCGTGCGCGCCTGGTCCGCGATCGAGCGGGTAATGGCCTGGCGGATCCACCACGTCGCATACGTCGAGAATTTATAGCCGCGACGGTATTCGAACTTGTCCACCGCCTTCATCAGGCCGATGTTGCCTTCCTGGATCAGGTCGAGGAATTGCAGGCCGCGGTTCGTGTATTTCTTCGCGATCGAGATGACGAGACGCAGGTTAGCTTCCGTCATTTCGCGCTTGGCCTTGCGCGCCTTCATTTCACCGGCCGCCATCTGGCGGTTGATGTTGCGCAGGTCCGGCAGCGGCAGGACGACGCGGGCTTGCAGGTCGATCAGGCGTTGCTGCAACTCCTTGATCGTCGGGATATTGCGGCCGAGGATCGCGCTGTACGCGTGCCCGGCGTTCACTTCGCCGTCGACCCAGTCGAGGTTCGTCTCGTTGCCCGGGAAGACCTTGATGAAGTGGGCGCGCGGCATGCCGCAGCGGTTCACGGCCACGTCCAGGATCTGCTTCTCGATGTGGCGCACTTCGTCGACCTGGCCGCGCAGGGTGTCGCACAGCTTTTCGACGACCTTGGCCGTGAAGCGGATGCCGAGCAGTTCGTTCGAGATCGCTTCCTGGGCCTTGACGTAGCCGTCGGAGTTATAGCCCTGCTTCTCGTAGGCCTTGCGCATCTTGTCGAACTGCTGTTCGATTTCGCGGAATTTGTCGAGAGCCGAGTTCTTCAGCTGCTCGAGCTGTTCGGCGGAATAGCCGGCCGCGCCGGAACCCGCGTTCGCCTCTTCTTCCTCTTCCTCTTCTTCCTCTTCCTCGTCGTCGTCCTCATCGTCGTCGGACTCGGTCGACGCCGGGGCGACGGCCGCCGGGGACGTCGCTTCGTCCTCTTCCGGGTCGACCATGCCGTCGACGATTTCGTCGATCTTGATCTCGTCCTGCTCGATGCGGCGGGCGGCGTCGATGATCTCGGCGATCGTCACCGGGCAGGCGGAGATCGCCTGGATCATGTCGCGCAGGCCGTCTTCGATGCGCTTGGCGATCTCGATCTCGCCTTCGCGGGTCAGCAGTTCGACCGAGCCCATCTCGCGCATGTACATGCGCACGGGGTCCGTCGTGCGGCCGAAATCGGAGTCGACGGTCGACAGCGCCGCTTCGGCGGCAGCCTCGGCTTCGTCGTCGCTGGTGACGGTGGCGACGTTATCGGACAGCAGCAGCGTTTCGGCATCGGGCGCGTGCTCGTAGACGGCAATGCCCATGTCGTTGAACGTGCCGATGATGCCTTCGATCGCTTCCGGATCGACGATGTTGTCCGGCAGATGGTCGTTGATCTCGGAATACGTGAGGAAGCCGCGCTCCTTGCCCGACTTGATCAGGGCCTTGAGCTTCTGGCGACGGATTTCCAGTTCCTCTTCGCTCGCTTCCGTGTCCGACGAGAATGCATCTTTCAGCAGCGCTTTTTCCTTGGCCTTGCGGTCCTTGGCCTTGGCCTTGTCGACCGCTTTCAGCTCGGCGCGCTCGACCGCGTTCAGGGCGGCGACTTCATCGTTCTCGGGCGTGAATTCCTTGGGCTTGCGGCCACGGCGGCCTGGCACCTTGACGGCCGGCAGCACGTAGCCCGACGTATCGATTGCGGCGAGGGCTTCCGCATCGGTCGTCTGGTTGACTGGGGCGACACCCGCAACGCGAGCTTCCGCCTTGTCTTGCGAATTGTCCACTTTAGCGGACATTCTGGTGGATTTGGTAGCCACTTTGGTTTCGGGTTTCTTGGTTGGCACAGGCGCTTTCGAAGTCACAACGACCACTTTACGATGGTTAAAGATAAAGTTTTGTTACCTTACATCACGCTGCAGGCACATACTGTTTGCCCCACTAACTGAAACACCTCGCCTGAATTGTCACGAAAAATCGTTTCAATGCTTGCAATAGTTAGCGTTTTATTATAGCACGCGCCCCTGTTCTTTCCAGTCAAGAACGGCGCCTCGGCAACCCTCCCCGATCAGGCGAATTTCGCAGGGGTGTCGTTCGCTGCCTCCCGGGCCAAGAGGTCCTGCTGAGCTGTGATTTCGCGATAGCGGGCACTCACCTGATCTGGGGTCAATCCGGAAGAAAACAACTGGTTCAACTCCTGTTTCAGCACGTCCATCTTGACTTGCCTCACAGCACTCGTCAGCCACACGCGGTCCGCGTCGATATCCGATTCGGGTTCGACCGCGATCGATGCGATCAGGTTGTCGTACTCCGAACTCGCTTCCTTCAATTGCTCGGACAACGCGGCGAACGTACCGTTCGGTCCCAACGCCTGCGCCATCGCCACGAGCTGGCGCAGGCGTTCGGCCTGCTCGGTGCCGAAGTGGTCGAAGGCGCGCAAGGCCGACTCGTCCAGGCCCAGCGCCAGCGCCGGATGCGACACCAGGATGCGCGACATCTGCAATTCCAGGCCGACCGGTTCCGGACGTCCCTGGCGCGGCGGCGCCTTCCTGGCCACCGCCACCGGCTTGGACAACTCGAACAACGTTTCGATCTCCGCCGGCGTTGACTCCGTCAGGTTCGCCAGGCCGCGCACGATCTGCAGGCGCAAGGCCGACGGCGTCATCGCCTGCAGCAGCGGTTTCGCATCGAACTGGACGCGCGCCCGGCCTTCCGGCGTGTCGAGATCATGCTCCGTCGTAACCTCGCGCAACAGGAATTGCGACAGCGGCATCGCCTCGTTGATTTCCTGGGCGAATGCGTCCCCGCCGAATTCGCGCACATAGCTGTCCGGATCATGCTCTTGTGGCAAGAACAGGAACCTGATCGTCTTGTTGTCCGTCACTTGCGGCAGACACGCTTCCAGCGCGCGGCGGGCGGCGCGGCGGCCGGCCTTGTCGCCGTCGAAGCTGAAGATGACGTTGTCCGTCTGGCGCAGCAGCTTTTGCACGTGGGTACTGGTACACGCCGTGCCGAGCGTCGCGACGGCTTGCGGGAAGCCGAGCTGGGCCAGCGCGACGACGTCCATATAACCTTCGGTCACCAGCACGTAGCCGGCGTCGCGGATCGCCTGGCGCGCCTCGAACAGGCCGTACAGTTCATGTCCCTTCTGGAACAGCGGGGTTTCTGGCGAGTTCAGGTATTTGGGTTCGCCGCCGTCCATCACGCGGCCGCCAAAGCCGATCACCTGCCCTTTCGTGTTCCGGATCGGGAACATGATCCGCTCACGAAAACGGTCGTACCGCTTCTTGTTGTTGCCATCTTCGTCGACCTTGTCGATGACGAGGCCGGATTCGACGAGCGCCAGCGCATCGTAGTCGCGGAAGACGGAACGCAGATTGTCCCAACCGCCCGGCGCATAGCCGAGGCCGAAGCGGGCGGCGACCTCTCCCGTCAGGCCGCGGCCTTTCAGATAGGCGATGGCGTTCGGCGCCGTGCGCAGCTGGGCGCGGTAGAAGTCGCAGGCCTGGTTCAGCGCGTCCGTCAGCGCCAGGGTCTGCGCCTGCTGGGCGGCGCGCTGGGCCGGCGGGATCTTGTCGTCCTCCTGGGGCACGATCATGCCCACGCTTTGTGCGAGGTCCTTGACGGCGTCGACGAAGCCCATGCCCGAGTATTCGATCATGAAGCCGATGGCGGTGCCGTGGGCGCCGCAGCCGAAGCAGTGATAGAACTGCTTGGTCGGGCTGACGGTGAAGCTGGGGGATTTCTCGTTGTGAAACGGACAGAGCCCCATGTAATTGGCGCCGCCCTTTTTCAGCTGCACGTAACGCCCCACCACGTCGACAATGTCAACGCGGTTGAGCAGATCGGTAATGAATGATTGCGGAATCACTTGATCTAACTAACAGTATTTGTCTCAGGTCAGACTATACCGCAGGGCTCGTTACAAGTTGATTTGCAACAATGCAACATGGCGTTGCCGCTCCGGTGCATCAAAAACAGACACGGCCGTGGCGGCGTTGCCGCAGCCGTGCCACCAGGCATCAGCCGCCTGCGAGAGCTTTCTTGACCTGGGCCGAGACGGCCGTCATGTCGGCGCGGCCGGCCAGTTTCGGTTTCAGGATGCCCATCACCTTGCCCATGTCCTGCGGACCGGCGGCGCCCGATGCGGCGACGGCTGCGGCCACTTCGGCGGCGACTTCCTCATCCGACAGGCCGGCCGGCATGTAGGCCGACAGCACGGCCAGTTCCGACTTTTCCTTGTCGGCCAGATCCTGGCGGCCACCATTTTCGAACTGGGTGATCGAATCCTTGCGCTGCTTGATCATCTTTTCGACGACGGCCACCACCTGCGCATCGTCCAGCTCGATGCGTTCGTCCACTTCTTTCCGCTTGATCTCGGCGATCAGGAGACGGACCGTGGTAAGACGCTCGCTGTCCTTGGCGCGCATGGCGGCTTTCATGTCGTCGGTGATTTGGTCTTTCAAGCTCATGGATACTCCGTTCGATAGGGACAAAAGGCAAAAACCCGCTGCGGCACAACCGGAGCGGGCTTCGTCGAATTCAGGCTTTGCAACGCCGGGACTGGCAGTGGCCGTCGCCGGGGAAAGCGTGAATATAAATCAGTACAGCTTCTTCGGCAGTTGCTGGCTGCGGATGCGCTTGTAGTGACGCTTCACGGCAGCGGCCAGCTTGCGCTTGCGCTCTGCGGTCGGCTTCTCGTAGAACTCGCGTGCGCGCAGTTCAGTCAGCAGACCGGTTTTTTCGATAGTGCGCTTGAAGCGACGCATAGCGACTTCGAACGGCTCGTTTTCTTTAAGGCGGATAGTGGTCATGTAAAAATGAAACCGTTGGATTTAGGGAAGAACGAAATTCTAACAGCTTTTCAAGTTCTGTGCGAAGTTTTTCATCAGTGTGCAAAGTTGCCACATGGCTGCTTTTTTACTCGATCGCTCCGCCCGCCGCGACGCCGGAAGCCCATGCCCACTGGAAGTTATAGCCGCCGAGCCAGCCCGTCACGTCGACCGTCTCGCCGATGAAATACAGGCCCGGGACAGTGTTCGCCATCATCGTCTGCTGCGACAGTTCGCGCGTGTCGACGCCACCCAGGGTCACCTCGGCCTTTTTATAGCCTTCCGAGCCGGTCGGGACGATGGCCCAGCGGTTGATCGCATCGCCCAGCTTGCGCAATTTCGCGTCGGCCATGTCCGGCAAGCGCGCATCCGGTGCGAGGCCATTGCCGGTCAGCAGGCCTTCCGCGAGGCGCGTGGGCAGCCATTGCGACAAGATATTGCCCAGCTGTTTTTTCACCGCCGTCTTCATGGCAATCAGCTCTTCCGCCACATCCATTTCCGGCAGCAGATTCAGCACGATGGGCGTGCCCGGCTGCCAGTAGCTGGAGATTTGCAGGATGGCCGGGCCGGACAGGCCGCGGTGCGTGAACAATAAGTCTTCGCGGAAATAGCCGTACTTCGCGTTCCGGCCCTTCTTCGATCCCGTCGTCACGTCCACTTCCAGCGCGATGCCGGCCAGCGGCACGAACGGTTGCCAGCTGGGACCGTCGAACGTGAGCGGCACGAGGCCCGGGCGCGTCTCGACAATTTTCAGATCGAAATGCTTCGCGATGCGATAGCCGAGATCCGTGGCGCCGATCTTCGGGATCGACAGGCCGCCCGTTGCGACCACGACATTGCTCGCGAGGATGGGCTCGCCATCCGTGTCGATGCGGAATCCTTCCGCGTTCTTCATGACGCCGGCCACCTTGCACGGCATGCGCCACTGCACGCCGCCCGCGTCGCACTCCGTCTTCAGCATGGCGATGATCTGTTCGGACGAGTCGTCACAGAACAGCTGGCCGCGGTGTTTTTCGTGGTACGCGATGCGATGCGTCTTGACGAGCGCGAGGAAATCCTGCGGCGTGTAGCGCGACAGCGCGCTGCGGCAGAAATGCGGATTCTCGGACAGGAAATTCTGCGGGCCGGCGTTGATGTTGGTGAAGTTGCAGCGCCCGCCGCCGGAGATGCGGATTTTTTCCGCCAGCTTGCCGGCGTGGTCGACCAACAGGACGCGCTTGCCGCGCTGGGCCGCGGTGGCGGCGCACATCATGCCGGCGGCGCCGGCGCCGATGATCGCCACGTCGTAGTGTTTTGCCATGCCTCTTCCGTGAATGCTGCGCGCAAAAGGCGTGATTGTACGGGAACGCGGACCGGTTATACAGCCTGGCGCAATGCCCGGGAGGCCTGCACGCACTGCGCCACCTGCGCCGCGATCGGCGGCGGCACGGGCTGTTCACCGCGCAGCGCACGCGCGATCCAGTCGGCGGTCGCAGCGGCGTCGCGGCCTTCCGGCGCGGGCGCCAACTCGTCGGTCGGGGCATCGCGCTCGACCAGCAGCGTCTTTTGTCCGGCGTGGAACCAGTTGATTTCCTGGGCGCGGTTGGCGTTCGCCACCGTCTCCCCTTCCGTGCCGCGCATGAGGAACGCGTCGCCGCGCGCGTGCGGGGCGGCCGTTTCGAAATACTCGGTCAGCATCGCCAGGTATTCCGGGTGCGTGTACGACACGAGGCGCAGCGCCGGGCCTTCGAACGGCTGCAGGATCTTGACGATCGTATGCGTGGAATTGCGCACGCCGAGGATGCGGCGCAGCGACAACTGGTGCGCCAGTTCCGGCGCCAATAACTCGATCGGCATGAAGCACGGGCGGCCGGCGGCGAAGGCGTCCAGCATGTCGGCCGTGGAGCCGCTCGGGCCGATGCCCATCTCGGCGAAGATCTCGGCCGTCGTCACGCGGCCCGGGTCTTCCTGCACGCCGTGCACGAGCACCGGCACGCCCGCGCGCGCGAGGAGCAGCGCCAGCAGCGGCGTCAGGTTGGCCAGCTTGCGCGCGCCGTTGTAGCTGGGGATCAGCACGGGCGCGAAATCGCCGGGCGGCGCGGGCAGCGGCGCGAACGAGCTTTCCGCCGCGTCCATGAAGCCGGCGATTTCTTCGACGGACTCGCCCTTGATGCGCATCGCGAGCAGGATGCCGCCCAGTTCCAGGTCGGACACCCGCCCGTCGAGCATGGCGCCGTAGAGCAGTTTCGCATCCTCGCGCGACATGCTGCGCGCGCCTTTTACGCCGCGGCCGATCTCCTTGATGAAGCGGGCGGCCGGGAAGGGATTTGGGGAGGTGTTGGTCGTGTCCATGATGACAGGATACCATGCAACATTTTTGAGCAGGAGGATGCACGGTGTAAGATTTCAGGCTAGACTCAACGATCCCCTCTGGAATAAATACGATTGCCATGCTGATCACGCCCGATATCGAAAACACCAACGTCACCTCGTTCGCGACCATGCCGACGCCCAGCGAGCTGCATAAAAAGCTGCCGCTGACGGACAAGGCCTTCACCACCGTGATGAAGGGCCGCGAGACCCTGCGCAACATCCTCGACCGCAAGGACAAGCGCCTGTTCGTGGTCGTCGGCCCCTGCTCGATCCACGATCCGGTCGCGGGCCTCGACTATGCGCGCCGCCTGAAGGCGCTGCAGGCCGAGGTGGAAGACACGATGGTGCTCGTGATGCGCGTGTATTTCGAAAAGCCGCGCACCACGACCGGCTGGAAGGGCTATATCAACGATCCGTTCATGGACGACTCGTTCCGCGTGGACGTCGGCATGGAGCGCGCGCGCCAGTTCCTGCTCGACGTGTGCGAACTGGGCCTGCCGACGGCCACCGAAGCGCTCGACCCGATCTCGCCGCAATACCTGGGCGACCTGATCGCGTGGACCGCGATCGGCGCGCGCACGACCGAATCGCAGACGCACCGCGAAATGTCGTCGGGCCTCTCAACGCCGGTCGGCTTCAAGAACGGCACCGACGGCGACGTCAGCATCGCCATCAACGCCGTGTTGTCCTCATCCAGCCCGCACTCCTTCCTGGGCATCAACGGCCAGGGCGGCGTGTCGATCGTGCGGACCCGCGGCAACGCCTACGGCCACGTCGTGCTGCGCGGCGGCGGCGGCCGTCCGAACTACGACTCGGTCTCGGTCGCGATCGCCGAGCAGGCGCTCAAGAAGGCCGGCCTGCCCGCGAACCTCGTCGTCGACTGCTCGCACGCCAACAGCTATAAAAAGCCGGAGCTGCAGCCGCTCGTCATGTCGGACGTGATCCAGCAGATCAGGCACGGCAACCAGTCCCTCGTCGGCGTGATGATCGAATCGAACATCGTCAGCGGCAGCCAGCCGATTCCGAGCGATCTGTCGCAGCTGAAGTACGGCTGCTCCGTCACCGACGGCTGCATCGCCTGGGACGATACCGAGACCATGCTGCGCAACGCGCACAAGGAATTGCTGGAGCGGCCGTGATGCCCTGGCGGGCCAATGCAGGTACAATGGCAGATTGCGCGCCGCACCGGCGCGCCGATCTTGTCTACCTCACACTGTTCCTTGCTTGCCCATGATTGTCCTCGGCGTTGAATCCTCCTGCGATGAAACCGGCCTGGCTCTGTACGACACGGAGCGCGGCCTGCTGGCCCACGCACTGCACTCGCAGGTCGCGATGCACGAGGAATACGGCGGCGTCGTGCCGGAACTGGCGTCGCGCGACCACATCCGGCGCGCGCTGCCGCTGCTGGAACAGGTGCTCGCGAAGGCCGACCTGCCGATGGAACGCATCGACGCCATCGCCTACACGCAGGGCCCCGGCCTCGCGGGCGCGCTGCTGGTGGGATCGTCCGTCGCCTGCAGCCTCGCGCTGGCGCTGGATAAACCCGTGCTGGGCGTGCACCACCTGGAAGGCCACCTGCTGTCGCCGCTGCTCGCGACCGAGCGGCCGGAATTCCCGTTCGTCGCCCTCCTCGTCTCCGGCGGCCACACGCAGCTGATGCGCGTCGATGGCGTCGGCCGCTACACCCTGCTGGGCGAGACGCTGGACGACGCGGCCGGCGAAGCCTTCGACAAATCGGCCAAGCTGCTGGGCCTCGGCTACCCGGGTGGCCCGGCCATTTCGCGCCTGGCGGAATTCGGCGATCCGGAAGCGTATAAACTCCCGCGCCCGATGCTGCACTCGAAGGATTTCAACTTCAGCTTCTCGGGCCTGAAAACGGCCGTGCTGACGGTCGTGAAGAACAACGCAAGCGACATCGCGAACGTGTGCGAGCAGGACAAGGCCAACATCGCGCGCGGCTTCGTCGATGCCATCGTCGACGTGCTGACGGCGAAGTGCGTGCTGGCGCTGAAGCACACCGGATTGAAACGCCTCGTGATCGCGGGCGGCGTGGGCGCCAACCGCCAGCTGCGCGCGTCGCTGAACGAGGCGGCCGCGAAGAAGCGCTTCAAGGTCTACTACCCCGAACTCGAATTCTGCACCGACAACGGCGCGATGATCGCGTTCGCGGGCGCGCTGCGCCTGGAGCGCAATCCGGACGCGGCGCAGCGCGACTACGCATTCAACGTGCGCCCGCGCTGGCCGCTGGACGAAATCGAGCCGGCCTGATTCGATGCACAGTGTAGCCGTGGGCACCCTGTGCCCACCATGCTTCATCCGTCAGGCCGCTTCCTTCGCCGGCCTCGCCTGCCGGTGATACAGGAACTCCAGCACCCGCGTCCGATACTCGTTGTACAGCGCATCGTGCGCCAGCGCGACGCGCTCGCGCGGCCGCGGCAGGCGCACGTCCACGATCTCGCCGATGGTCGCGGCCGGGCCATTCGTCATCATCACGATGCGGTCCGACAGCAGCACCGCCTCGTCCACGTCGTGCGTGACCATCACGACCGTGGACTCCGTCTGGGCGACGATGCGCAGCAACTCGTCCTGCAAGTGAGCGCGGGTCAGCGCGTCGAGGGCGCCGAACGGCTCGTCCATCAGCAGCACCTTGGGTTCCATCGACAGCGCGCGGGCGATGCCGACGCGCTGCTTCATGCCGCCCGAGATTTCGCTGGGCCGCTTCTGCGCCGCGTGCGTCAGGCCCACCAGCGCCAGCGCATCGGCCGTGCGGGTACGCAGTTGCTCCTTCCCTTCGCGGGCGCCGAACACGCGCTCGACGGCCAGGTAGACGTTCTCGAAACAGGTCAACCACGGCAGCAGCGAATGGTTCTGGAACACGACCGCGCGCTCCGGCGCCGGTCCGGCGATCTCGCGGCCGGCGCAGATCAGCACGCCCTCGCTGGCGCGGGTCAGGCCCGCCAGCAGGTTCAGCAACGTGGACTTGCCGCAGCCGGAGTGGCCGATCAGCGTGATGAACTCGCCCCGCGCCACCTTCAGGTTGACGTCGGTGAGCGCGTGGAAGCGGCCCTTGCGGGTGTCGAACAGCATCTCGACCTGCTGCACTTCGATGAATTTCGGTTCGCTCATGATCCACTCTCTTCGTAGGTGACGGCGCGGGCCAGTGCGACCAGCGCCTGCTCCAGCACCAGCCCGACCACGCCGATGACGACGATGGCGATGAGGATGTGCGGCACGTTCAGGTTGTTCCACTCGTCCCACACCCAGAAGCCGATGCCCACGCCGCCCGTCAGCATCTCGGCCGCGACGATCACCAGCCACGCCGTGCCGATCGCCAGGCGCACGCCGGTCAGCATGTACGGCAGCACCGCGGGCAGCAGGATCTTCGTGAAGACCTTCCACTCCGACAGGTTCAGCACCCTCGCCACGTTCATGTAGTCCTGCGGAACGCGCTGCACGCCGACGGCCGTGTTGATGATCATCGGCCAGATCGAGCAGATGAAGATGGCCCAGATTGCAGCGGGGTTCGCGGCCTTGAACACGAGCAGGCCGATGGGCAGCCAGGCCAGCGGCGACACGGGACGCAGCAGGCTGACGATGGGATTGCACATGCCGGCCAGGAAGCGCGAGCGGCCGATCAGGAAGCCGAGCGGGATGCCCGCTGCCGCGGCGAGGCCGAAGCCCAGCGCCACCCGCTGGAGCGACGCGAGGATGTTCCAGCCGATGCCCTGGTCGTTCGGCCCGTTGCTGTAGAACGGGTCGGCGAACAGCTGGACGGCCGCCTCCCACGTGACGAAGGGCGACGGGAAGTTGCTGTTGTTCGCGGAGACGAGCTGCCACACCAGCACCAGCATGGCGAGACCCAGCACCGGCGGCAGCACTGCCAGCAACAGCGCGCGGCCGTTCGGCACACGCAGCGCCAGGGCACGTCGGGCAGGCACGGCGTGCGCGCCCGCTGTCGAATTCACGACGGTATTCATGATGTCCTCCGGTTCAAACCTTGATCTTGAAAGCGGCGGCATACGCGGCCGGGTTCTTCCCGTCCCACACCACGCCGTCGATGAGCTTCGCGGACCGCATCGGCGACTTCGGCACGTCGGCCTTCGCCATGGCGGCCGCCTCGCGGTACAGCCCGACCTGGTTGACGCTCGACGCCACGGCCAGGTAGTCCGGATCGGACTTGAGCAGGCCCCAGCGGCGGTGCTGGGTCATGAACCACATGCCGTCCGACAGGTACGGGAAGTTGACCGTGCCGTCGTTGTAGAACTTCATGTAGTTCGGGTCGTCCCACGTCTTGCCCAGGCCATTCTGGTAGCGGCCCAGGATGCGCTGGTTGATCACGTCCACCGAGGTGTTGACGTAGGATTTGTCGGCGATCGTCTCGGCCATCTTGACCTTGTTGGACATGCTCGCATCGATCCAGCGGCTGGCTTCCAGCACGGCGGCCACCAGGGCGCGCGCCGTGTTCGGGTATTTCCTGACCCATTCGAGCGACGTGCCGAGGGTCTTTTCCGGGTGGTCTTTCCAGATGTCCTGGGTGGTTGCGGCCGTGATGCCGACGCCGTCGACGATGGCGCGATGGTTCCACGGTTCGCCCACGCAGAAGCCGTCCATGTTCCCGACGCGCATGTTCGCCACCATCTGCGGCGGCGGCACCGTGATCACCTTCGCGTCCTTCATCGGGTTGATGCCGTAGCTGGCCAGCCAGTAGTACAGCCACATCGCGTGGGTGCCGGTCGGGAAGGTCTGGGCGAAGCTGTACTCGCGCTTGTCCGTGCTCATCACCTTCGCCAGCGACGGGCCGTCCACGGCTCTGGCGTCGGCCAATTTCTTCGACAGGGTGATGGCCTGGCCGTTCTGGTTCAGGCTCATCAGCACCGCCATGTCCTTCTTCGGACCGCCGATACCCATCTGCACACCGTAGATCAGGCCATACAGCACGTGGGCGGCATCCAGTTCGCCGTTGACCAGCTTGTCGCGCACGCTGGCCCACGACGATTCCTTGCTGGGGACAATCCTGATGCCGTACTTCTTGTCGAAGCCCAGCACGGACGCCATCACCACGGAGGCGCAATCGGTCAGGGGAATGAAGCCGACCTTCACTTCGGTCTTCTCGGGCTTGTCGGAGCCGGCGGCGAAGACCCCGCCGGAGACGAGTCCGGTGAGCGAGGCCGTGGCACCGGCGGCCAGCAGGCGGCGGCGGGTCAGGTTGGTTGTATCGGTCATGTTGGTCCTTGTAGAAGGAAATCGAAAGAAGAGACAACGCTGCGGCGGCGGAGTGGCCAGCTCCGGCGCCCTCATGGTCAATACAGCAATTGCCGTGCCAACACGCAAATTGGTGCGTCGGCACCGTCGTTGTGCCGACGCACCATGAAAAACGGGGCCGCACACCGATTGCGTGCAACGGTCCGCACGGGTTTGCCAGACGGCGGCGCATGCGCGTCCGGAACCGTGCGGCGTGCGCCGGCGTGGCGCATGCCTGTCATACCGTTGTCATCCCATCAAGATAGAGTGCGGCCCGTTTCCATCACAACCGGACCAACATCTTGAAACGCAATCACGCATTGCTCGCCGCATTTGCTACCCCTTTGGTTGCCGCCGGCCTCACCGGCTGCGGCGAGCCATCCACGCCCGCCAACGTCATCCCCGAAGGCACCACCGTGTCCCTCGCCCTGCTCGAGACCACCGACATCCACTCGAACGTCCTGGGCTACAACTATTACTCGCTGGCCGACGACGCGACCCTGGGCCTCGACCGCACGTCCACGCTGATCCAGCAGGCGCGCGCGGAGAATCCGAACAACCTGCTGTTCGACGACGGCGACGTCATCCAGGGCACCCTGCTGGCCGACCTGCAGGCCGTCACGGCGCCCGTGAAGTGCGCCGACACGCTGGCCGTGCACAAGGCGATGAACGCGCTGAAATACGATGCGGGCGGCCTGGGCAACCACGAATTCAACTACGGCCTGCCGTTCCTCAGCCAGGTCACGAACACCGACTTCGGCATCCCGGGCGTCTCCAAGCCGGCCGGCACGTGCGGCGGGCCGAACTTCCCGCTCGTGCTGTCGAACGTGACCGCGGTCGCCACGAACAAGACGATCTACGACCCGTACCGCATCCTCGCGCGCAACTTCACGGCGACGAAGCCGAACGGCGAGACGATGCCGGTCACCGTGAACGTGGGCGTGATGAGCTTCGTGCCGCCGCAGATCCTCGACTGGGACCAGAAGAACCTGGCCGGCAAGGTGGCCGTGGGCGGCGCAGTGGAAGCGGCGCAGCAGTACGTGCCGGAGATGCGCGGCAAGGGCGCGGACCTCGTCGTCGCGCTGTCGCACGGGGGCCTGGACACGAGCGCGTACAGCCCGAAGATGGAAAACCAGAGCTATCACCTCAGCACGACCGGCATCGACGCCCTGCTGATCGGCCACTCGCACCTCATCTTCCCGAAGGGGAAAGAGACGGGCGCCGCGGCGCTGGATCCGTCGTTCGCGGCGATCCCCGCATCGGCCAAGGTCGATGCGGTGAACGGCTTCGTCAACGGCGTGCCGACCGTGATGGCGCAGAGCTGGGGCCGGCGCCTGGGCATCGTCAAGCTGACGCTCGCGTACCAGGGCGGCAAGTGGGTGGTGCAGCCGGCGCGGACGACGGTCGAATCGCGGGGCTACAAGTACAAGGACGGCACGACCAGCGTCGCGGCCGACCCGGCCATCGCCGCCGCCGTGCAGACCGAGCACCAGGCCACGATCGCGTATGCGAAGCAGCCGCTGGGTGTGGCGACGGACTTCGAGATGTCGTCGTACTTCGCGCTCGTCGGCGACGTGTCGGCGATCCAGCTCGTGAACCAGGCGCAGATCGACTATGTGAAGAACGCCATCGCGACCAGCACCGACGCGACGCTGGCGAGCTATAAAAACATCCCCGTGATCTCGTGCAGCGCGCCGTTCAAGGCGGGCCGCAACGGGCCGTCGGACTTCACGGACGTGGCACCGGGCGCGACGCCGGCGGCGCCCTTTGGCCTGCAAGTCCGCAACCCGGGCGACCTTTACCTGTACAGCAACAACAACCTGCAGGCCGTGAAGATCAAGGGATCGGACCTGAAGAACTGGCTGGAGACGGCCGCGAAGCAGTTCGCGCGCATCGATCCGGCAGCGACCGCCGAGCAGGACCTCGTCCCGTCGTACGGCACGATCTACAACTACGACGTGTTCTACGCCGAGAACAACGCGCTGCAATACCAGATCGACGTGACGAAGCCGGCCGGCAGCCGCATCGTCAACCTGACGTACCAGGGCAAGCCGGTAGCGGAGACGGACGACTTCATCGTCGCCACCAACGACTACCGCGCGGGCGGCGGCGGCAACTTCCCCGGCATCGACGGCAGCAAGACGATCATCAAGTCGCCGGACGCGAACCAGGCCGTCGTCAGCAACTACCTGCAGAAGATCGGCGCGGCCACCGGCAAGGTCACCTTGGCGGTCAACGGCGGCGCGCGCAGCTGGCGCTTCGTCAAGACGGCGACCGCCGGCCCCGTGATCCTGCGCTCGGCGCCGGGCCACCTGGCGCTGGCGCAGGCCGCGGGTCTCGCCAGCGTCACGGCCGAGGGCGGGCTGGACGCGAGCGGCTTCGCGAAATATGCGATCGACCTGTCGAAGTAAGCCGGCATGAAGCGCCGACTCACCTCCGCGCTGCTGGCCGCCCTCCTCGCCGGCTGCGGACGCGCGCCGCTGCCGGCCGAGATCGAGGCCGTGTCGATGGCCGCGTCCCAGCGCGGCGACGCGGCGGCCGAACAGAGCCTGCAGCACTGGGCCGCCGACGGCATGCCGGTGGCCGAGCGCGAGCTCGCGCTGCTGTACCGGAAGCGCCATCGCGACGACCAGGCGCGCGCCCTGTTCCTGCGCGCGGCACGCCAGGGCGATTCTGAAGCGGCCCATCAACTCGGGGAGCTGGAACGCGACCGTCCAGGTACGAACGCCCAGGCCGCGCAGTGGTACCGCCAGGCCGCGCAGCAAGGGCACCCGAAGGCCGCGCTGAGGCTCGCGCTGCTGTTGAAGAACGGCGACGGCATCCCGACGGATAAAACGGCTGCCGCGCACTGGCTCGGCGTGGCCGCCCAGGCGGGCGATGCGCATGCGATGTTCCTGTTGTCGAACGCGTATGCGGACGGCGACGGCGTGCCGGCCGATCCACGCCGCGCGCGCGACCTGCTGGAACGCGCGGCCGACCGCGAATACCCGGCCGCGATCCAGGAACTGGCGCTCGTCAAGCAGACGGGCGACGACCTCACGGCCAAGGATGCCGCGGAGGCGGACCAGCTGCTGAAGGAAGGCGCGGAACACCGGCGCAGCAACGCCCGCCGTTTCTAAAACGGCCCCAATCAGGTGAACTTGTAACCTTGACATCGATCCTACCGTGTGACCGTCATTCTCCAAAGAATGGCAAACTCTGGCAGTTGAGTTTTACGGAGGTATCGAATGCGCGTGGTTAGCTGGAATATTCACTGGGGCTGTGGGAGGGACGGGCGCATCCGGATCCACGCAATCATCGATGTGCTGCGCAAGCTGAATCCCGACGTGATCTGCCTGCAGGAAGTGGCCGCCAACCATCCCGAACTGGAGGGCAGCGCCAGCGCGAGCCAGTTCAAGCAACTGGCCGGCGCGTTCGGCGGGTACCACATGATCGAGCAGGCGCCGAGCGAAATCTACCGGAACAACCTGCCCCGCCAGTTCGGCAATCTCCTGCTGTCCAAATACCGCATCACCCAGGCGCAGCGCCACATGCTGCCCTGGCCCGTCGATCCGGAACACCCGGCCGGCATGCCGCGCGGGATGATCGAAACCGTGCTGGAAGCGCCTGGCGGCAAGCTGCGCGTGCTGACGACCCACCTCGAATACTATTCGCCCATGCAGCGCCGCGCGCAGATCGCCCGCATCCGCGAACTGCACGAGGAAGCGTGCGCCCGCGCCGCCGTCTACCAGCCGGAACCCGCGCTCGAGCCGCCGTTCCAGCTCGGCTTCCGGCCCGGCACGGCGATCTACTGCGGCGATTTCAATTTTGGTCCGGATTCGGAAGACTATCGCGCCCTGCTGGCGCCCGCATCAAGCGGTGCGCTGGGCCTCGTCGACGCCTGGCGCGTGCATCACGGCGACATCCCGCGCGCCCCGACGGCGGGCCTGCATGGCTTCAAATGGCCGGAAAAGCCCGACTGCTACGATTATTTCTTCGTCACGGAAGACCTGGCGGGACGCGTGGCCGACATGAGCGTGCAGTCCGAGACGTCGGCCTCGGACCACCAGCCCATCGTGCTCGATCTGAACTGAGAACCGCTCAGGCGGCCGGTTCCTCGTCCTGCTCGAGCTCCTCGTCCTGCTGCGCGATCTGGCGCAGCGCCTGCTCGAACACCTCGGGCGGCTGGCCGCCGGAGATCAGGTGGCGCTGGTTGATCACGATCGCCGGCACCGAGCGGATACCGGCACGCTGCCAGTAGTACTCGAGCTGGCGCACCTCGTCCGCATACGCGTTGGATGCCAGCACCTGGCGCGCGGCCTCCACGTCGAGGCCGACCTCGCCCGCCGCGCGCAGCAGCACGTCGTGCGCGCCCGGGTTCTCGCCCAGCGTGAAATACGCCTCGAACAGCTTTTCCTTCAGCGCCTGCTGGCGGCCCTGGCCTTCCGCCCAGTGCAGCAGGCGGTGCGCGTCGAACGTGTTGTAGATGCGGCCGCGTTTGCTCATGTCGAACGTGAAGCCGACGGCCTCGCCGCGCTGGCGGATCATCTCGCGCGACTGTTCCTGCTGGGCGGGGGTAGAGCCGTATTTCTCGGTGATGTGTTCGAAGATGTCCTGGCCTTCCGGACCCATGCCCGGGTTCAGCTCGAACGGCTGAAAGTGCATGTCGACCGTAATGTCGCCGCCCACCCGCTCCAGTGCCTGTTCGAGCGATTTCAGGCCGATCACGCACCACGGGCACGACACATCCGACACGAAGTCGATTCTCATCTGCTTGCTCACTTTTTCACCGCCTTCCAATTGGTTTCATTAACGCTGATGGCATATGGTGACACATCGAACGAAAGGGAGCAGCGCGCCAAACAAATTCGGCAAATAGTGTTCGGAGCAATTTCCAAAAACCGGGCTCTGACCCCGGTTCTGGTTTATTTCTTTTTGACGGCCGGTTTGGCGGTCGCGGCACCCTTCGATTTGCTGCCGATCTTCGACTCCTTGCCGGCCATGAGATTGCCGATGTTGCTGCTGTGGCGGTAGAGGAGCAGCAGGCTCATCGCGATGACGGCGAACAGTTTTTCGTCCGCGCCGAACAGCAGTCCGTAATAGAACGGCGCGAAGATCGCGGCCACGAGCGCGGCCAGCGACGAGTAGCGGAACGCATACGCGACGGCGAGCCACGTGACCAGCGTCGCCAGGCCGAGCCAGACATTCAGGCCCAGCAGCACGCCCAACGCGGTCGCCACGCCCTTGCCGCCGACGAAGCGGAAGAACACCGGCCACAGATGGCCCAGGAAGACTGCGATGGCGACCAGCGCCACGCCGCCGTCCTCGACGCCGAAGCGCTCGCCGAACTGGACCGCGAGCCACACGGCCAGCCAGCCCTTGGCGCAGTCGCCGACGAGCGTCGCGATGGCCGCCTTCTTGCTGCCCGAGCGCAGGACGTTGGTGGCGCCCGGGTTCTTCGAGCCATAGGTACGCGGGTCGGCGAGGCCGAACAGGCGGCTCGCGACGACGGCGAAGGAAATCGAGCCGATCAAATAGGCTGCGATGGTGAACAGAATTGTGTACATGAGTCTCTTTTCATAATCCCCGGCCAGGAATCTGGCGCGCGTGAAATATACACCATCGGCCGAGCCCGGCGATAGTCAGTCGGCCAGCGCGCAGTTGACCGGCCGGGCTTTCAGCACGTCCACCAGCGCGGCCGGCGCGATCCCGACCAGGAAACCGCGCCGTCCGCCATTGATATAGATCTTGTCCAGCTGCAGGATGCTTTCCTCGACATAGACCGGCATCGCCTTGCGCACGCCGAACGGCGACGTGCCGCCGACCAGGTAGCCGGAATGGCGCTGGGCGACGTCCGGCTTGCACGGTTCGACGGATTTGCAGGGGATGGCGCGGGCCAGGTTCTTCGTCGAGACCTTGCAGTCGCCATGCATCAGCACGATCAGCGGCTTGGCCGCCTCGTCCTGCATCACGAGGGTTTTCACGACGGCGTGCTCTTCCACGCCCAGCTCGCGCGACGACACGGCCGTACCGCCGTGTTCCTCGTATTCATAAGGGTGCTCCGTGAAGGCGACCCCATGCTTGCGCAGGAACTGTGTCGCCGGGGTTTCGGAGATATGCTCTTTCTTGGCCATGCGTGTTACGCTAAATGCAAACGGAGGAGTTGCTTATTATGCAGCAAGAGATTCGCTTTGCCACCTTCAACGTGTGTAACCTCGCCCCGCCGGGCGCCAGGCTGTACGACAACCTGGAACCGAGCACCCCCGAGGAATACGAAGCGAAGATCGCCTGGACCGCGCACCAGATCGACATGCTCGGCGCCGATGTGATCGGCTTCCAGGAAGTGTTCTCCCAGGCCGCGCTGGCCGAGGCGCTGTCGCGCACGCGGCGCTTCCGCGACGCCATCCACGTCGGCTTCGATCCCGACCCCGACGCCGAGAAGCTCACGCCCAGCGTCGCCCTTGCCTCCCGCCTGCCTCTCGCGGACGCCCCACGCCAGCTGCCCTACTTCCCGCCCGGGATCGCGATGCCGCCCGGCAACCGGGATCCGGAACGTTTTACCCGCGCCCCGCTGCACGCGGCGATCCAGCTGACGCCGGATCTCGTCGCCGACGTGGTGGTCGTGCATCTGAAATCGCGCCGCCCCGACTACCGCGCGGGCGACACGGGCGACGACCCGCAACTGTACGCGCTGGCGTCGCTGCGCTCGCTGATCCGGCGCGGCACGGAAGCGGCCGCGCTGCGCGTGCTGCTGACCGACATCGGCCGCACGCACCACCGCCCGCGCGTCGTGCTGGGCGACTTCAACGACGTGGCCGACGCGGTCACGACCGGCATCGTGCTGGGCCTCGGCGCGCCCAGCGGCGACCGTTTATATGATGCCTGCCAGCTGCAGGGCCGCCAGGACCATCTGCGGCACGTCGGTTTTTCCAACGTCCATGATGGGTACCATTCCACGATCGACCACATCCTCGTGTCGGCGGAATTCAATGCGGCGCTGCCGGGAGCGGTGGGCGAAGTCATCGACGTCGTGTACCTGAACGACCACCTCGATCTCGGGTTGCCGGAGGCGTCGGATCACGGGCAGGTGCTGGCGCGGCTGCGGCTGTTCGAGCAGGCTGGGACGCCGACAGGGGACGGCTGACGCCCGCCCGTCGTTCCCGCGAAGGCGGGAACCCAAGTTTGCATGCGTCGCGATAACGCTGGCGAACTTGGATCCCCGCCTGCGCGGGGATGACGTTGTTTGAGTATCGGGTGTCTTTCTGCCATCCGCACGTCCGCCCCGGATTTTTCGCAGTTCAGCGTCCCTTTTGCACCGCTCGTCGCATTCCGATAGCGGTTCGTCATCGACAAACCTACCATGCCGTCATGCGCTGGGAGCTCCATCCTGCCTGGCAGGACGGAGCACGTGCGCTCTCCATTCCGCTCGCGCTCACCACCACATAAAGAATAACCATGAAGATCGAGTCCCTGCCTTTGTCCGCCGACCAGCCCGCCAAGAAACCGGCGCCGCGCCGCCGCGCCAGGGTCATTGCGCTGTCGCTGCTCGCCGTCGCGCTGGCGGGTGCCGGCGCGTATGCGCTGACCCACCGCGCCGCGGCCCCCGCGCCGACGGCCGCGCCGGCACCGGCGGCGGCGCCCGTGCACGAGCTGTCCGTGCGCGACATCGCCCGCATCGAGGCGCGCCCGCTGGCCGTCACGTTGCCCGTCACCGGTTCGCTCATGCCGCTGGCGCAGGCCACCGTCAAGTCGAAGGTGTCGGGCATCGTGCTGTCGACCGCCGTGCAGGAAGGCATGGACGTCAAGGCCGGCCAGGTGATCGCGCAGCTCGATCCCGCCGAGGCGCGCGCCCGCGTGGCGCAGCAGCAGGCCATGCTGGCGGACGCTCAGGCACGCCTGATGATGGCGAAGAAAAACATGAGCAACAGCGCGTCGCTGCTGAAGCAAAATTTCATCGCGCAGAACGCGTACGACACCTCGGCGAACGCCGTCGACCTGGCGCAGGCCGCCGTCGACTCGGCGCGCGCCCAGCTGGACCTCGCGCGCATCGCGCTGGCCGATACGACGATCCATGCGCCGATCGAAGGCGTCGTCAGCAGGCGCCACGCGCAGGCGGGCGAAAAGCTGGCGCCGGACAGCCCCGTGTTCTCGATCGTCGACCTGAAGCACCTGACGCTGGACGCCCAGGTGCCCGCGTCCGACATCCCCCGCATCCGGGTCGGCCAGGACGTGCAGTTCAAGGTCGACGGTTTCGACGGCCGCAACTTCACGGGCAAGGTCGCGCGCATCAACCCGGCCACCGAGGCGGGCTCGCGCGCCATGATCGTGTACGTGGACGTGGCGAATCCCGACGGCGTGCTGCGCGCCGGCATGTTCGCCAAGGGCACCATCGTCACCGACAAGTCGGCCGCGCATCCGCTGCTGCCGATCGGCGCCGTCCGCCAGGACAATGGCCGCGACGTCGTCTACCGCATCGCTGACGGCAAGGTCGTCGCGCAGCCCGTGAAGCTGGGCCTGCGCAACCAGGACGAAGGCGTCGTCGAAGCGCTGGAAGGCGTCGACGCCGGCATGACGGTGCTGGCCGTGCCGCTGGACGGCATCAAGCCGGGCAGCAAGGTCAAACTGCCCGACGCGAAAGGCTGAGCCATGTGGATCACCCGTACCAGTATCAAATACCCCGTCTTCGCCACGATGGTGATGGTGGGCCTGATGGTGCTCGGCCTGTTCGCGTACCGCGGCCTGGGCGTCGAGAGCATGCCGAACGTCGAGATCCCGGCCGTCTTCATCGAGACCGCGTATCCCGGCGCCTCGCCCGAGCAGGTCGAGAATGACGTGACGCGCCCGCTCGAGGAAGCGGCGAACACGGTCGGCGGCATCAAGACGATCCGCAGCACGTCGTGGGAAGGCCGCTCGGGCGTCGGCATCGAATTCCAGCTGACGGTCGACATGGACCGCGCCGTGCAGGACCTGCGCGACCGCATCAGCACCGTCCGCGGCGGCTTCCCGCGCGAGGTGAAGGAGCCCATCGTGTACCGCGAGGAAGGCGAGAACACGCAGCCCGTGGTCCTGCTGGCGCTGACGTCGAAGGAGCGCAGCCTGCGCGACCTGACGATGCTGACCGACCAGGTGATCGTCAAGCGCCTGCAGGCCGTGGCCGGCGTGGGCCAGATCCGCGTCAACGGCAAGCAGGACCGCCAGGTGCTGATCGACATCCGCCCCGACCAGCTAAAGAGCCTCAACGTCGGCATCGACGAGGTGATGAACGCGATCGCGACGACCAACGCCAACCTGCCGGCCGGCCGCATCAGCCACGGCGCGCGCGAGAACCTCGTGCGCATCGAAGGCAAGATGAAGGAAGCGGCCGACTTCCGGCGCATCGTCGTCGCCAACCGCACGGGCGGCCCGATCTACCTGAGCCAGGTGGCCGGCATCTCCGACGGCGCCGCCGAGGAACAGTCGATCTCGCGCGTGAACGGCGAGCGTTCCATCACGCTGGAGATCGCAAAGATCCAGGACGCCAACACGGTGCAGGTGGGCACCGGCGTCAAGGCCGCCATCGAGGCGATGAAGACGACGCTGCCGAAGGACGTGCAGTTCCGCATCCTGGACGACAAGGCGAAGAACGTGCAGGGCCAGCTCGACAACGTCAAGGACACCATCCTCGAAGGTGCGCTGCTGACCATGGTGATCGTGTTCTTCTTCCTGCACTCGTGGCGCAGCACCATCATCACGGGCCTGACGCTGCCGATCTCGGTGCTGGCCAGCTTCATCGCGATGAAGTACTTCGGCTTCACGCTGAACTTCCTCACCCTGATGGCGCTGTCGCTGTGCATCGGCCTGCTGATCGACGACGCCATCGTCGTGCGCGAAAACATCGTGCGCCACCTCGGCATGGGCAAGAACCACGTGCGCGCCGCGGAAGACGGCACCAACGAGATCGGCGTCGCCGTGATGGCGACGACGTTCGCCATCGTCGCCGTGTTCGTGCCGATCGCATTCATGAAGGGCATCATCGGCCGCTTCTTCCTGCAGTTCGGGATCACCGTCGCCGTGGCCGTGCTGGTGTCGCTGTTCGTCAGCTTCACGCTCGACCCGATGCTGTCGTCCGTGTGGCCCGATCCCGTGAAGGGCCGCTTCAGGTACGTGCCGTGGCTGGGCCGCCTGATGGCGCGCATCGAGCACGGCATCGAGTGGCTGCACGACGTGTACGCGAAGGTGCTGGCGCTGGCGCTGGACTGGCGCAAATCCACGCTGCTGCTCGCGGTCGTCCTGTTCGCGGCCAGCCTGATGCTGGTGCCGAAGATCGGCGGCGAATTCGTGCCGCAGGTCGACGACGGCTACATCCACATGCGCCTGAAGACGCCGATCGGCTCCAGCCTGGACTACTCGGATGCGAAACTGCGCCAGGCCGAGGCGGCGCTGGCCGAGTTCAAGGAAATCGAAAGCGTCTCGACCATCGTCGGTTCGTGGGAAGGCCGCAATTACTCGGAAGTGCATTTGAAGCTGACGGACGTGCACAAGACGCACCGCCGCTCGCAGCAGGAGATGGAAAAAGTCATCCGCGAACGCCTGGAAAAGATCGCCGGCATCTCGCTGACGGTGGGCCAGCGCCCGATCTATATCGCGATCCTCGGCAATGACGAGGCGAAGCTGGACGCGGTCGCCCACGCGCTGATGGACAAGATGCGCAAGATCCGCGGCATCGCCGACATCGAGTACAGCCAGGAAGGCGCGAACCCGGCGACCATCGTCAAGATCAACCACGAGCTGGCGTCCGACCTCGGGCTCACCGTGCAGCAGATCGGCACGGCGCTGCGTCCGTTCGTCGCCGGCGACCAGACCAACCGCTGGCTCGCGCCGGATGGCCAGAACTACGAAGTCAACGTGCAGCTGCCGAAGTCGGGCCGCGAAAAGGTGGCCGACCTGGCCGACCTGTCGGTGGCATCGAGCAAGCGTGACGCGATGGGCAACCCGGTCATGGTCCCGCTGCGCCAGGTCGTGCAATTCATCCCGTCGACGAGCCCGCAGATGCTCAAGCGCCAGGCGCTGCAGCGCCGCGTGGCGGTCTTCGCCGGCCTCGAAGGCCGTCCGCTGGGCGACGTGATGGGCGACGTGAACAAGGAAATGAAAGCCATGCAGCTGCCGGACGGCGTGCGCTTCGACGTCGGCGGCGACGCCCAGCAGATGGACGAGACGATGGCCGGCTTCGGCGTCGCCCTGGGCATTGCCGTGATCTTCATCTACCTCGTGCTGGCCTCGCAGTTCGGCAGCTTCCTGCAGCCGATCGCGATCATGGTGTCGCTGCCGCTGTCGCTGATCGGCGTGCTAGTCGCGCTGCTCATCACGAAGACGACGCTGAACATCTTTTCCATCATCGGCGTCGTGATGCTGATGGGTCTCGTGACGAAGAACGCGATCCTGCTGGTGGACTTCGCGAACCACGGCCAGCGCGAAGGCCGGTCACAGTTCGACGCGCTGATGGAAGCGGGCCAGGTGCGCCTGCGCCCGATCCTGATGACGACGCTCGCGATGATCTTCGGCATGCTGCCGATGGCGATCGGCATGGGCGAAGGCGGAGAAACGCAGGCGCCGATGGGACGTGCAGTAATTGGTGGCGTGATCACGTCGACCCTGCTCACCCTGGTCGTCGTGCCGGTGGCGTACACCTATCTCGACAGCCTGGGCAAGCGAGTGGCGGCGTGGTTCAGGAAGGGGCACGAGGAAGATACGGCTACGGAACAAACCGCATGACGCCGTCCTCGCGAAAGCGGGGACCCATACAGAGCATCAGGAATCGCACGAGACGCTTTAAGCAAGCTCAGCATGGGTTCCCGCGTGCGCGGGAACGACGTGTGGTCAAGCGGGATCATGCTCCTGCCGCGCCTCTTCTCCGGCATCTTCATCCTGCGCCGGCGCATCGTCCCCCTTGTGCTGCTTGGCTTCCTGCTTCTTGCGCGCCTTTTCGTCCGCCTTGCGTTTCTTCTCCAACTCCCGCTGGCGTTTTTCGTACTGGAAATTCGTCTTGGCCATGCTCACCTCTTGCTATCGTTGGAAAGGTCGTACTAGTCCATTATGGACCAGTCATCCCACATCGTCTTGAGAATTAACCACGCGGGTGGTGCCGCGCGTGGAGGTGCTTCAGGCGCTCGCGCGCGACGTGGGTGTAGATCTGGGTCGTGGAAATGTCGGAATGCCCCAGCAGCAACTGCACCACGCGGAGATCGGCGCCGTGGTTCAGCAAGTGTGTTGCGAACGCGTGACGCAGCGTGTGGGGCGACAACGGCGCCGTGATGCCCGCCTTCGCCGCATGCTTCTTGATGACGACCCAGAACATCTGGCGCGTCATCGGGCCGCCGCGGCCCGTCACGAACAGCGCGTCGTCGACCTGGCCGTCGAGGATGATGCCGCGCGCCTCTTTCAGGTAACGGTCCAGCCAGTGCCGCGCCTGTTCGCCAAACGGCACGAGCCGGGTCTTGTTCCCTTTGCCGGTAACCCTCAGGACGCCATCGTTCAGGCTCAGTTCGACCAGCTTCAGCGCGACGAGTTCCGACACGCGCAGGCCGCTGGCATACATCAGTTCGAGCATCGTGCGCTCGCGCAGGCCCAGCGGCGTCGCGACGTCCGGCGCCGCGAGCAGCGCATCGACCTGGGCTTCGGTGAGCGTATGGACGAAACGCTGCGGCTGCTTCGCGGATGCCATCTTCAGGCACGGGTCGGCGGCGATGCGGCGGTCGCGCAGCGCGAGCTGGTAAAAGCGCTTCAGCACCGACAGCCGGCGGTTGGCCGAGCTGGGCTTCGTGTCTTCGTGGCGTTCGGCGAAATAGGCGGCGATGTCCTGCGGTTCGACGGCGTACAGGTCGCTCCGCTCCGGCCGCTTGACGTCGAGCCAACGTGCGAACAGGCGCAGGTCGCGCCGGTAGGCGTCGAGGGAATTCTTCGCCAATCCGTGCTCGAGCCAGAGCGTGTCGCAGAACGCGTCGATCAGGGGAAGATTGACTGCTGCTGCCATGGCATCTCGAGCGCCAGCGCGCCTTCGTGGCGCAGCAGCCAGCGCTTGATTCCGAGCTGGAATCCGTGTTCGTCGTCGCTGCTGGAAAAACCGCCCAGGCCGCCGGACGCCGTCACGCGGTGGCACGGGATCACGAGCGGGAACCAGTTGGCGCCGCAGGCCTGGCCGACGGCGCGCGGGGCCGATTCCAGCTGCTTGGCGATCTGGCCGTACGTACGGACGCTGCCGCGCGGGATCGCGCAAATGGTGTCCCACACGCGCCGCTGGAATGCGCTGCCGGCTTCCTTCAGCGGCAGGTCGAAGCGGAAATCGGGATCCTCGAAATAGCGCGCCACCTGGACGGCGGCCTGCTCGGCGACGGCATCCTGCGCCGATTTTTCGTGGTAATGCGGCGGCAGGTAGACCAGTTCGCGCAACCGCCCGTCTTCGGTACGGATGCCCATCGCTCCAAACGGCGCCGCGATGATGGCGCTGAAAATCTCGCTGCCTTGTTGTGTGCTCATCGATGCAGTGTAAGACCCGGCGAGCGCGTTCGCAAGGCCCGCCCAAGGTCCACGAAACCGAGGTAAAAAAAAACGCACCCGTGGGTGCGTTTCTAATATGGTCACGTTTTCGGCTGCCTGGTCATTGCCGGCTGCATCATATAAAACGTGTGTCTCCTCCTAACTGTTTTACGGTAAAGTTTGTATTTACCGCTTTCTTTTCCCTCTCCCAAATCGTATTCGGTTCGCTTGTCCGCACCAGGTTGGTGCCGAAAGGTGCCCCATCATAACGCAACCGCATAAGAAAAGCGTAGTTTTTTATATACATTCACGAAATATATTTCGGTCATAAGCCCCCATGACATGTCATAAAAATGCTAGTGCCGGTGTTTCATTGATTACAGGCAACTAACACATTTTACCCGCACCGAATAGGGGCGATTCTCACCTGGCCTGGGCTGTCGTGATGGGCGCCGTGGCGCGGGACGTCGTTCGCGAGGTCGTCTGATTTATTGCATCGATCAGATCCTTGCCGATCCGCCCTTCCACCTGCTTCTGCACGGGCAGCAGGGCGCGCCGCCAGTCGGCCTGTTCCTGCGGCGTCAACGTATAGATCTTCGTCTTGCCGGTCTTGCGGATCGCTTCGAGGGCCGCGTCGTTGTCGCGCTGGGCGATGGTCTTTTCGAATGCCGTCGCTTCGCGCATCGCCTGCTCCAGCTCCGTCCGGATGTCGCGCGGCAGGCCGTCCCAGAATTTCTTGTTGACGATGACGGCATAGCCCAGGTAGCCGTGGTTCGACACCGTCACGTACTTCTGCACCTCGTGCATTTTCTGCGTGTACATATTCGACGGCGGATTCTCGGTGCCGTCCACGATATGGGCCTGCAGGGCGGGGTAGACTTCGGAAAACGCCAGCACCTGGGGCACCGCGCCGAGCGCGCGCATCTGCACGTCGAGCACCTTGGAGCCCTGGATGCGCATGCGCAAGCCGCGGAAATCCGCCGGGGTGTGCAGTGGACGATTGGCCGACATCACTTTAAAACCGTTGTCCCAGTAGGCCAGGCCCGTGATGCCCTTCGATTCCAGTTTTTGCAGCAGGCTCTTGCCGATCGGCCCTTCCGTCACGGCATACAGCGCCGCCTTGGTCGGGAAGATATACGGCAGGTCGAACGCCTCGAATTCCTTCACGCCGAGCGGCGCGAACTTGGCGAGCGACGGCGCCAGCATCTGCACGGCACCCAGCTGCAGGGCTTCCAGCTCTTCCTTGTCCTTGTAGAGCTGGCTGTTGGGATAGACTTCGACCTTCACCCGGCCGTGCGTCCGCTGCTCCGCCAGCACGCGGAAGCGTTCGGCCGCCAGGCCCTTGGGTGCGTCAGGCGATACGACGTGGCTGAACTTGATGATGATCGGGGCCTGGGCGTGGGCGCCGGCGCCAGTCACGACAGCAAGCGCGGCCAGCAAGGCTTTGATGCGCATAAATTTCATCTTCCCGCGGTGTATATTCGGATACCGACCGCCAGTGTGCCGCTTCGCGGGTCGTACCGCTATCGTGGAAAACCACGACAGACGGACACTGGCAAAAGATGAAACGTTATCACATGAAAAGTCCATTCACCCTGCCCCGCCCCGTCAAGCAAGGCCCGTGGCGCTGGCTCGTGCCCGTATTGCTGGTGCTGCTGTTCCTGCTCGTCCTGCTGTGGCTGCCCTGGCAGGCGCGCCAGATGGAAAGCAACGAGCGGCAGGAACAATTGATCGCAGATACGTTGTGGGTCGAGCAGACCTTGCGCTTCGAACTCGCGCGCAGCGAGGAAGCGCTGGCCGCGCTGGGCAACGACATGGTTATCGAGACGCCGGCGCCGGCCGCCCTGCAGGCCCGCTTCGCGCAGATGTTCAAGAACGGCCACGAACTCCAGCGCATCATCTGGTACGACGCGCAGGGCCAGGTCAAGGCGAGCCGCGGCATGGAACTGCCGCCCGAAGGGCTCACGCAATCGTCGCGCGATGCCGCCGCCATGTCGCGCAGCACGCGCCTGGGACGCTACAGCGAGCCATACGGTGCCACCGGCCTCGTGCATGGCCTGATCGACTTCCACCTGCCGCTGATCCACGCCGGCAAATACATGGGCAGCCTCGTCGCCACGTACAACCTGCAGACCTTGCTGGACGAGAACGTGCCGTGGTGGTTCGCCCAGGACAATGCCTTGTCCCTGCTCGACCGCGACGACCACGTCGTGGCGCAGCGCGCGGCGGGCGGGCCGGGCCGCGGCGTCTACACGCACAAGCGCGCGCTCGACCTGCCCGGCTCGCAGATCGTGCTCGCCACCGACAGCGTCAAGGCCGCGCCGAAGCTGCTGCCGAACCTGCTGGTCGGCTCAGTGATCGTGCTGGCGCTGGGCCTCGTCATTTCGCTCGTCGCGCTGTGGCGCCACATCGCGCGCACGATCGCGGCGGAAAACGCGCTGCGCCAGCAGATGGCCTTCCGCACCGCGATGGAAGATTCGCTGCTGACGGGCCTGCGCGCGCGCGACCTGGAAGGCCGCGTCACCTACGTCAACCCGGCGTTCTGCCGCATGGTCGGTTATCCCGCGGAAGACCTGCTGGGCAAGACGCCGCCGATGCCGTACTGGGCGCCGGAAGCGATGGCGGAATACGAAGGCCGCTTCCGCAAAGTGCTGTCGGGCCAGGCCACGCCGCAGTTCGAGACCGTGTTCCAGCGCTCGGACGGCGTGCGCGTGCCCGTGCTCGTGTTCGAGGCGCCCCTCGTCGACGCGCACGGCCACCACACGGGCTGGATGAGTTCCATCCTCGACATCACGGACCGCAAGCGCGCGGAAGAACTGAATCGCCAGCAGCAGGAAAAGCTCGAGACGAGCGCGCGCCTGGCGACGATGGGCGAGATCTCGTCGATGCTGGCGCACGAACTGAACCAGCCGCTGGCCGCCATCTCCAGCTACACGGCGGGCGCGCTGAACGTGCTCGCGCGCGAGACCCAGGCGGCGCCGCTCGACACCGGCATGCTGAAACGTGCGCTGGAACAGGCCAACACGCAGGCGCGCCGGGCCGGCCAGATCATCCGCAGCGTGCACGAATTCGTGAAGAAGCGCGAACCGCGCCGCGAGACGGTCGGCATTCCCAACGTCGTCGACGGCATCCGCGCCCTCGTCGAACTGCAGGCGCGCCAGAGCTATGTCGCGCTGCAGGTCGACGTGCCGGACGACCTGCCGCCCGTGCTCGCGGACCGCGTCCTGATCGAGCAGGTGCTTCTCAATCTCACGCGCAATGCCATCGAGGCGATGCAGGCCGTCGATCCCGAGCGGCGTGTGTTGAGGATCGCCGCGCACACGGGCGACCAGGGCCAGGTGGCCGTATCGGTGATCGACAACGGCCACGGCATCCCGCCGGAAGTGGCGGAGCGCCTGTTCTCGCCGTTCTTTTCGACGAAGGCCGAAGGCATGGGCATGGGCCTGTCGATCTGCCGCACCGCGATCGAGTTCCACGGCGGCACCCTCACCCACGCGGACAATCCGGGCGGCGGCACCGTGTTTACGTTTACGTTGCAGCAGGCGCAGGAAGCCCCCGTCACCGAACGGTGAATTACAATACGTCAAAAAAAGGAGACCTGCATGCTGCACATCGTCGACGACGAAGACGTGATCCGCGACGCCCTCGAATGGCTGGCGCAATCGCGCGGACTGCCGGCACGCGGCTATGCGGGCGGCCAGGCCTTCCTCGACGCGCTCGGCGACCGGTTCGCCGCCGATGCGGCACACGGCGACTGCGTCCTGCTGGACGTGCGCATGCCGGGCATGAACGGCATCGCCGTATTCGACCAGCTGGTGGCGCGCGGCCTGCTGGCGCGCTTGCCCGTGATCTTCCTGACCGGCCACGGCGACGTGCCGATGGCCGTCGATTCCCTCAAGCGCGGCGCCTTCGACTTCTTCGAAAAACCGTTCAACGACAACCAGCTGATGGACCGCGTCGAGGAAGCACTCGCCGCCTCGCGCAAGGCCGCGTCGCGCGACGCCATCCATGCCCGGCTGGCCACCCTGTCGGCCCGCGAGCGGGAAGTCCTCGATCTCATCCTCGCCGGCAACATGAACAAGGTCGTCGCCGACAAGCTCGGCATCAGCATGCGTACGGTCGAGGTGCACCGGGCGCATATCTTCGACAAGATGCAGGTCAAGACGGCCGTCGAGCTGGCCGGGTTGCTGAAGTAATACCTGCGCACGGCAGGCCGCGCGTCCTGTGCCGCGCGGGGTTCGCTTGTAAAATCAGCCTGAACATGGAGTGGTCGAACTCACCACGTCGAAACATTCTTTAGGGAACGCAGATGAGCGAGAAGACGATAGCCGACAAAATGTTCTTGAGGACCGCGAAATCGATGCTGATCCTGAACGGGAACGTCCACCCCGGCATGGTGTCGCAGATGCCGCCCAACCTGGTCAAATCCGACCAGGAGAAAGTGGACGTCGTGCTGCTGTTCGCGATGAACCGCAAGGAACTCGAACAATATTTCCCGATCGCCAAGGAACGCATGGGCGACAAGGGCTCGCTGTGGGTCGCCTATCTGAAACAGACCGCCTCCAAGGCCACCGACATCAACCGCGATTCGATCAATGCGTATGCCAAGGAAAACGGCATCACGGGCGTCGCCATGATTTCCATCGACGGCGACTGGTCCGCGCTGCGCATGAAGCGGATCGAACCCTAGACAGCCTCACCGTGGCGCGCGAGGGCCCACGCGACGTGTTCGCGCACGAGCGCGGATGGATGGTCCGCGCGGGCGCGCAGCGCGGCGACGATCTCGTCCGATGTTGACGCATTACCGAGTCCGACCGCCAGGTTGCGCAACCAGCGCTCGTGCCCGATACGGCGGATCGGACTGCCTTCGAGGCGGCGGTTGAAGTCAATCTCGCTCCACCCGAACAGCTCGATGAGCCCCGCCGTGCCGAGGCCATTCCGCTCATCGAAATCCGGCACGGTCGCCCGCTGCGCGAACTTGTTCCACGGGCAGGCCAGCTGGCAATCGTCGCAGCCGTAGATGCGGTTGCCGATCAGCGGACGGAATTCTTCCGGGATCGCGCCCTTCAACTCGATGGTCAGATAGGAAATGCAGCGGCGCGCATCCAGCCGGCCCGGGCCGAGGATCGCGCCCGTCGGGCAGGCATCGATGCAGGCGCCGCACTGGCCGCAATGCGCGCCGGTCGGCTCGTCGACTGGCAGCGGCAGGTCGACGAGGATCTCGCCGATGAAGAACGTGGAGCCGGCCTCGCGGCTCAGCAAGAGCGTGTGCTTGCCGCGCCAGCCGAGGCCGGCCTTCTGCGCCAGCGGCAGCTCCATCACCGGTGCGGAATCCGTGAACACGCGGTAGCCGTACTCGCCGACGGCCGCCTTGACCTTCTCGGCCAGGGCTTGCAGCCGGTTGCGCAACACCTTGTGATAATCGCGGCCGCGCGCATAGATCGAGACGACGGCCGCCTGCGGGTCGTCCTGGCGCAGGCGCTCGCGCGTACGCCAGTCGGCCGGCGTCTCCATCGGCAGGTAATCCATGCGCGCGCTGATCACGCGCACCGTGCCCGGCACCAGCTCGGCCGGGCGGGCGCGCTTCATGCCGTGGCTTGCCATATAATCCATCTCGCCGTGGTGGCCGGCGTCCAGCCAGGCCTGCAGGCCCGCTTCGTGGCCGGCCAGGTCGATGTCGGCGATGCGCACGTCGGCAAAGCCCAGTTCCGCGCCCCATGCCTTGATGGCCTGGGCGAGTGCGGGAAGATCGGGCTGGACGGGAAGCTGGGCGGACATTGGCGGACCTACAAACCTCATATTTTATTCGATGCAGCAGCAACTTACAGCCTATCTTCCCGACGAATCGGCCACGCAGGCCCTGGGCGCCGCCCTCTCTCTCGCGCTGAGCCCGGGCCTCGTGATCTACCTGCACGGCGACCTCGGCGCCGGCAAGACGGCGCTCACGCGCGCCCTGCTGCACGCGGCCGGCCACAAGGGCGCCGTCAAGAGCCCGACCTATACGCTGTCGGAGCCGTACCGCATCGAGCTGGATGGCCGACAAGTCAACCTGATCCACTACGACCTGTACCGCATGTCCAGCCCCGAGGAATTCCTCGACGCGGGGTTCCGCGAAGATTTCGACGGTAACAACATCTGCATCGTCGAATGGCCCGAAAAGGGAGAGCCGGTGTTGCCGCCGCCCGACGTTAAAGTGTTGCTTAAGGTCAGCGGTCGCGGGCGTGAGGTAGAATTGCAGGCGTTGTCCGACTTGGGCCTGCTATGCCTCGAACGCCTGCACTACCCCCCGACTCCCTGATTCCCGGTTCCTTGACGCGTCGCACGATCCTGAAGGCTGGCGGTACGCTGCTGCTGTCCGTCGTCGCGCCGCTGACGGCATCCGCCGCCCAGATCATGGCCGTGCGCGTGTGGCCGGCCGACGAGTACACCCGCGTCACCCTGGAAAACGACGGCGAGCTCAAGACGACGCACTTCATGGTGCCGGATCCGCCGCGCCTCGTCGTCGACATCGACGGCCTCGCGCTGAACGACACGCTGAAAAGCCTCGTCGCCAAGATCGAATCGAACGACCCGTACATCAAGCAGGTGCGCGTGGGCCAGAACCGGCCCAACGTCGTGCGCCTCGTGTTCGACCTGAAGGAAGAGGTCAAGCCGCAGGTGTTCAACCTGGCGCCCATCGCCGGCTATCACCACCGCCTGATCTTCGACCTGTATCCCGTCAAGCCAGTCGACCCGCTCGCGACCATGATCGCCAAGGAAAACTGGACGACGGACGCGGCCCCCGCCACGCCGACCCCGGCCGTGCAGCCGGGCGAGCCGACGGTCGGCCAGGCCGGTCCGGACGCCATCGCCAAGCTGGAAGCGGATGCGGCCCGCGCCGGTTCCACGCCCGCACAGCCGCAGCCGACGACGCCGCAACCGGCCCAGCCGCACGGGCCCGCCAAGGCCGCCCCGGGACAGAAGGTGGCGCGCATGGTCACCATTGCGCTCGACCCCGGCCACGGCGGCGAGGATCCCGGCGCGACCGGTACCACGGGCGTGCACGAGAAGGACATCGTGCTCGCGGTGGCGAAGCGCCTGAAGGCCAAGCTGGAAGACTTGCCGAACACGCGCGTGATGCTGACGCGCGACGCCGACTTTTTCGTCCCCCTCGGCCAGCGCGTGGAAAAGGCGCGGAAGGTGCAGGCCGACCTGTTCGTGTCGATCCACGCCGACGCGTTCGTCGAACCGACGGCGCGCGGCTCGTCCGTGTTCGTGCTGTCGGAAAAAGGCGCCAGCTCGAGCGCGGCGCGCTGGCTGGCGGCCGACCAGAACAAGGCCGACCTGATCGGCGGCGTGAATCTCGCCAGCCACGACAGGCAGCTGGCGAGCGTGCTGATGGACCTGTCGCAGACGGCCCAGATCAACGACAGCATGAAGCTCGGCAAGGCCGTGCTGACGGAAATCGGCGGCATCAACCGCCTGCACCGCGGCGTCGTCGAACAGGCCGGTTTTGCCGTGCTGAAGGCGCCGGACATCCCCTCGATCCTCGTCGAGACCGCATTCATCTCCAACCCGGAAGAGGAAGCGCGGCTGAAGGATGATGCCTACCAGAACCAACTGGCCGACGCGATCACGAAAGGCATCAAGCGCTACTTCGCGTACAATCCGCCGCTGGCAAAGAGCCGCATGACTTAATGGGACGCCCGCGGGCGTCCCCCTGAGGAGGATTCTCGTGAGCGCAACGACCATCAACTTCGGGCAATTGCCCGCCCTGCAACTTCGCGCGCCGGACGGCGCCGAGGCGACCATCACGTTGTACGGCGCCCACCTGGTGTCGTGGAAAGCCGTCACCACGGCCGGCGGGCCCGCGCAGGAACGCCTGTTCATGAGCAGCCTGTCCGCGCTGGACGGCCAGAAGGCGATCCGCGGCGGCGTGCCCGTCATCTTTCCCCAATTCGCCGAACGCGGCACCGGCCTGCGCCACGGCTTCGCGCGCGTCGCGACCTGGCGCGTCCTCGACCAGGGCGAAGCGGATGGTGCCGCGTTCGCGGTGCTGGCGCTGAACCAGGGCGATCTGCCCCAGCAGCTCGCAGCCGCCTGGCCCTACGCCTTCGAACTGCTGCTGCGCGTGGCCGTGCGCGGCGCGCAACTGGACATGTCGCTCGACGTGCGCAACACCGGCACGCAGACCTTCCCGTTCGCCGCCGCGCTGCACACGTACCACCTCGTCGAAGACGTGGAAGCCGTGCGCATCGACGGCGTGCAGGCGGAGACGCTCGCCATCACCGACAAGCTCGACCAGGTGTTCGAACGCATCGCCGGCGCGATCACGTTCGACACGGGCGCGGACAAGGTGACGCTGGAGCAGACGGGCTTCAACGACGCCGTCGTGTGGAACCCGGGCGCGGCCGACGCGGCGGCGCTGTCCGACATGGAAGACGAGGAATACCGCCGCTTCGTCTGCATCGAACCTGCCTTGCTGGGGGATGCGGCCGTCCGACCGCAGCAACTGGAGCCGGGCGGGATCTGGCGCGGGACGTACCGGGCCGTCGTCCAGGCAGGATGAACGACAACGCCGGCATGTGCCGGCGTTTCATTTTGTAGCAAAAAATGCGCTGTGCGCCTCGCCATGCGGCCTAAACTACATGCTACGAGCATGGGAGGACACGCAAGGAGGAGACGCAATGAGTACATTGGTGAAACGGCTGGCACTCGTGCTGGCGGCGGGGTCCGCCCTGTCTGGCTGCGCCGTCTATGCGCCGCCTTATGCGGCCTATGACGCGCCCTATTATCCAGGCGGCTACGGCCCCGCGTATGTCGGACCGCCCGTCTCGCTCGACTTCAGCTATCACGAATACGATCGTGGCGGCCGTGGCTGGCATGGGCACCGTGGCGGTGGACGCCGCTGGCGTTGAGCACGCAAGCGCTCAGTTCGATTCCTTGATCAAGCGGCCCGCAGTCGACTGGACCGGCCGCGCGTTCAGCGGATACAGGCGCGAGAACAGGGCCATCTGCGCCGGCGACGCCTGCATCGGCTGCTTGAACACCATCCACAGCACGCCTTCCGTGCACGGCGGTTCCGTCAGCGAGCCCATGTAGGTGAAATACTCGCGCCGCTCCGGCAGCGCGTCGGTCGGGTCGATCACGATCGAGGGCGAGACGGTGTCGAATTTTTCCAGCGGCAGGTTGTCCCAGATCGTCTGCATCAGGCGGTGCGGCTGGCCGCGCTCCAGGAGCACGGCGATGATCGCGATCTTGCCTTCGGCGCTCTTGTGCACGAGGTGGATGACCATCTCCGTGCCCTTGCCATTGATCTTTTCTTCCGACGGACGGTGGAAGTGAAATTGCTGTAATTCGTACACGGTGTTGCCGACCGTGATGAAATTGCCGCCGCCCACCGTCACCTGGATCGTGTGGCCATTGTTGACCTCGCTGAACGACGACGGGTGGTAATCGAAGCTGATCTGTTCGAGATTGACCTTGATGCCGTCGCGCAAGTCGATCGGCGACTGGCGGTTGCCGGTGCCGCACTTGGCCCAGTCGACATTGATCTTCGACCAGTTCGCCGGGCCCAGCTCGCCCTCATACGACCACACGGTGCCGTGCTTCGGCGCGGCGGCGATGGCGGCCGCCGCGGCGGCGACCTGCTCCTCGTGCCTGCGCTTCGCATCGGCGAGTTTTTTCGCGCGCGCAGCGGCCGTCGCGCGGGCCTGCTGGCGCTCGCGCAGCGCGGCCAGGCGCTGGGCAATCTTGGCCGACAGCTCGACCTCGGCATCTTCCTCGCTGGCCGAGCCGGCGCTCGCGGCCGGTTCGGCTTTCGGTTCGGCCTTCTTTTCGACGGGCTCGGCCTTTTTCGTCGCGGCCGGCACCATGGCAGAGGCCGGACGGGACACGGAAGCCGCCAGCCTGGCTGCCGCTGCGGCGGCGGGATCGTTCGCGGCGCTTGCGCTCAGGGCGACGCAGCTGCAAGCGAACAGGGCGATCAGGGTACGCATGGGAATCCAGTAGTGTTACTCTCCCCTGCCTTATCGGCGTGACCGACAGTAAACTTGAGCCTGAGGAACAATTCCGTGCATCAATAGCGGCCGCAAATAAAAAACGCGCCGTCATGCGGCGCGTTTCATGTGATCGCATTGTCGGGCTTCAGCGGCTCATCATGCGCCGTCCGACCTTGTACAGCCCGCCCAGCGCCAGCGGCACGACGGCCGCGCCGACACCCACCAGCACGATGATCGTCAGGTGATCGCGGATCACCGGGATATTGCCGAAGAAGTAACCGCCGGTCACCAGGCTGACCACCCAGGCCACGGCGCCCGTGACGTTGTACATCTGGAAGCGGGCATGGGTCATGTCCGAGATGCCCGCGACGAACGGTGCGAACGTGCGCACGACGGGCACGAAGCGGGCCAGGATGATCGTCTTGCCGCCATGGCGTTCGAAGAATTCGTGGGTGCGGTGCAGGGCGTCCTTGTTCAGCCAGCGGTAATCGTGCGTGAACACGCGATGCCCGATCGCCCCGCCGATGTAATAGTTGAGGGTATTGCCCGTCACCGCCGCCACGATCAACAGGAGCGTCAGCAAGGCATAACTCATCTCGCCGGTGGCGCAGAAGGCGCCGGCAATGAACAGGAGGGTATCACCGGGGAAGAAGAACAGAACCACGAGGCCGGTTTCGCAGAACACGATGGCGAACAGCACGGCATACACATACACCCCGTATTGCGCCAGCAATGTTCCCAGGGTCTTATCGACATGAAGAATCATGTCGAAGAATTGCATCAGATCCATAATTTTCCTAAATGGTAGCGCCGAATCATACCATCAGTCCGACGCCGAAAATGGCCGCCGGCTCATCTTCACCGCGAATTTTCTTCATCGGCAAAATGTTTTAATTCTATTATTTTACAGATTACAATTGTCATCACACCACCCACGACCCCGGCCCGCCACAAGCGGCAAGGAGACGACATTGAAGAAGGCCTATTTCCCCTTCCGGCACACGATTCTCGCCGCCACCTGCACCCTCTTCGCGGCGACGGCCGGCGCCAGGGAACTCCCGCCGAAGCCCGGCGTCGCCGACATCGTCAAGGCATCGAAACCGTCCGACTGGCGGCCCCTCGACCCGGACAACACGCTGTACATGGAACTCCCGTTCGGCCGCGTCGTCATCGAACTGGCGCCGACGTTCGCGCCGAACCACGTGAAGAACATCAAGGCGCTCGTGCGCGAGCATTATTTCGACGGGCTGGCCGTCGTGCGCGTGCAGGACAACTGGGTCGTGCAATGGGCCGATCCGAATGAAGACAACGACAACGCCCGTCCGGTAAAAGGTGCGCAAAAAACGCTGAAGGCGGAATTTACGGTCCCCCTCAGGAACGACACCCATTTCACGCGCATGAAGGACGTCGACGGCTACGCGCCCCAGGTCGGCCATTCGAACGGCTTTCCCGTTGGCCGCGATCCGAAGACGGGCGAAACCTGGCTGGCGCACTGTTACGGCATGGTCGGCGTGGGCCGCGACAACGATGCCGACAGCGGCGGCGGCACGGCGCTGTATGCCGTCATCGGTCCGGCGCGCCACCTCGACCGCAACATCACGGTGGTGGGCCGCGTGATCTCCGGCATGCCGCAACTATCCGCCCTGCCGCGCGGCCCCGCGCCGATGGGGTTCTACGACAAGCCGGAGATGAACGTGCCGATCGCATCGGTTAAGGTGGCGGCCGACGTCCCGGCGGACCAGCGCAGCCGTTTCGAAGTGATGCGCACCGAGAGCGCCGTCTACCAGAGCGTCCTGGACGCCCAGCGCAACCGCGGCGGCCCGTGGACCAAGGTCACGGCCGGTCATCTCGACCTGTGCGCGGCGCCGATTCCCGTACGCGAGCAAAAATAGCCCTAATAAAATTACCCCAATTCGGGGTCAGAGCACGTTTTCCTGAAAATTCGGGGTCAGAGCACATTCTTTTTTGACGCGCTACGCGGGCCGATGCAACCTCGTCTCGCATGCGCTCACTGCAGCGCCAAAGCAAACTCGTGCTTGAGAACTATTGTCCAAAAAAGTGCTCTGACCCCGAAGTGGCGCCGAAATGTGCTCTGACCCCGAATTTGATGCGCACCGAGAGCGCCGTCTACCAGAGCGTCCTGGACGCCCAGCGCAACCGCGGCGGCCCGTGGACCAAGGTCACGGCCGGTCATCTCGACCTGTGCGCAGCGCCGATTCCCGTGCGGGAACAATAATTTAGCGTTTTGGCAAAAATCAAACAGTGGCAGTTTCGGGGCGTGCCGCGAGCTATAATTTACGGATGAACGCCCCGGCCCCCACCCACCGCCCCATCCAGCAGCTTCCCGACCAGCTCATCTCGCAGATCGCCGCCGGCGAGGTGGTCGAGCGGCCGTCCGCCGTGGTGAAGGAGTTGCTGGAAAACGCGCTCGACGCCGGCGCCACGCAGGTCACGGTCCGGCTCGAGGAAGGCGGCGTCAAGCGCATCGCCATCACCGACAACGGCCGCGGCATCCCGCCCGAGGAATTGCCGCTCGCGCTGGCCCGTCACGCGACGTCGAAGATCGCGTCGCTGACCGACCTCGAGAACGTAAACACGCTCGGCTTCCGCGGCGAGGCGCTCGCATCGATCGCGTCCGTCGCCGCCGTCAAGATCACGTCGCGCACGCACGGCGCCGCGCACGCGTGGGAAATCGTCGGCTCGCACCAGGGCACGGTGTCGCCGTCGTCCGGCCCGTTCGGCACGACGATCGACGTGCAGGACCTGTATTTCAATACGCCGGCGCGCCGCAAGTTCCTGAAGTCCGAGCAGACCGAATACGGCCACTGCGCCGAAGTCGTGCGCCGCATCGCGCTGGCGCGGCCGGACGTGTCGTTCAGCCTGACCCACAACGGCCGCACGATCGACCACTGGAACACGAGCGAGTCGGCCAAGCGCAGCGCGCAGATCCTCGGCGGCGACTTCGCCGAGGCCCGCCTGCAGCTCGACGAAAGCGCCGGCCCGCTGCGCCTGCACGGCTACGTCGGCCTGCCGACGGCATCGAAGGCGCGCGCCGACAGCCAGTATTTTTATGTCAACGGCCGCTTCGTGCGCGACAAGCTGCTCGTCCACGCCGTGAAAGCCGCGTACGAGGACGTGCTGCACGGCGACCGCTTCCCGTCCTACGTGCTGGCGCTCGAACTCGACCCGGCGATGGTCGACGTGAACGTGCACCCGTCGAAGATCGAAGTGCGCTTCCGCGACAGCCGCGCCGTCCACCAGTTCGTGTTCCACGCCGTGCAGCGCGCGCTGGCCAAGACGTCGGCGACCGCGCACGGCGATACGCCCGCGCCCGTGAGCGCCGCCGAGATCACGCCGTCGTCCACGTCGCTCGGTGACACGCCGTCCTGGCGCCGTCCGCACGAGCAGACGTCGTTCGGGTCGCAGCTGGCATCGCCCGCCTGGACCTCGGGCTCGGGCGGCGGCGGCGGTGGCGGCGGCGGTTCGCGTGCCTCCTCGACGTTCTCGCCGTCCCCGTTCCCGCCCGGCAGCCGCTGGGATGCGCCGACGGGCGCCGGCGTCCCGCAACGCACCGCGGACTATGGCGCGCTGTTCACCGGCGCGCCCATGCCTTCATCGCAACCGCCCGGCGTGCAGGAAGCGCCGCTGCCGGAAACGACCAGGCCCGCGTCCGACGACGACTTTCCGCTCGGCTTCGCGCTGGCCCAGCTGCACGGCATCTACGTGCTGGCGCAGAACCGCAAAGGGCTGGTCCTCGTCGACATGCACGCCGCGCACGAACGCATCCTGTACGAACAGCTGAAGAACGCGCTCGACGCCCAGGCCGGCGGCGAGCAGATGCAGGTCCAGCAGATGCTGATCCCCGTGACCTTCTTCGCCGACGCCATCGAAGTGGGCACCGCGCAGGAAGAACACGAGACTTTGACGTCGCTCGGCTTCGACATCGCGGCCGTGTCGCCGACGACGCTCGCCGTGCGCGCCGTGCCGACGCTCCTCAAGAACGCCGACGCGCAAACGCTCGCGCGCGACGTGCTGCGCGACGTACGCGAATTCGGCGGCTCGCGCGTGCTGATCGAGCGCCGCAACGAACTGCTCGGCACCCTCGCCTGCCACACGGCCGTGCGCGCGAACCGCATCCTCACGCAGCCCGAAATGAACGCCTTGCTGCGCCAGATGGAAGCGACGGAACGCGCCGACCAGTGCAACCACGGCCGCCCGACCTGGGTCCAACTCGAAATCGCCGCGCTCGACAAGCTGTTCCTGCGCGGCCAGTAAAGCATCAGATGACATCGCAACACAAACCGCTGGCGGTAGCCATCATGGGCCCGACCGCGTCCGGCAAGACGGCAGCGGCGCTCACCATCGCCACAGAGATCCCCGTCGAGATCATCTCGGTCGACTCCGCCCTCGTCTACCGCGGCATGGACATCGGCACGGCAAAACCGTCGGCCGAGGAACTCGCGAGCGCGCCCCATCACCTCATCGACATCATCGATCCGCTCGACGCCTATTCGGTCGCGCAGTTCCGCGCCGACGCGATCCGGCTCGTGGCCGAGATCCAGGCGCGCGACCGGCTGCCGCTGCTCGTCGGCGGCACGATGATGTACTTCAAGGGCCTGAACGACGGCCTGGACGACCTGCCCACGGCCGATGCCGACGTGCGCACGCGCCTCGACGCGGAGGCCGCGCGCATCGGGTGGCCCGGCATGCACGCGAAGCTGCGCGAAGTCGATCCGGTCACCGCGGACCGCCTCGCGCCGAACGACGCCCAGCGCATCAACCGCGCGCTGGAAATTTTTGAACTGTCGGGCAAGCCGATGTCCGCCCTGCTCGCGCGCCGCGAGAAGCAGGAACTGCCGTTCGACCTCGTGCCGTTCGCACTGGAGCCATCGGACCGCGCGGTGCTGCACGAGCGCATCGCGCTGCGCTTCGACCAGATGCTGGGCAAGCGCGACGACAGCGGCATCGTGGCCGAGGTCGCGGGCCTGCGCGCGCGCGGCGATTTGAACCCGAACCTGCCGTCGATGCGCTGCGTGGGCTACCGCCAGGCGTGGGAATACCTCGACGGCACGATCGACCGCGCCCAGCTGCGCGAGACGGGCATCATCGCCACGCGCCAGCTGGCCAAGCGCCAACTGACCTGGTTGCGGGCGATGCCGGAGCGGATCGTGATCGATTGCCTGGGACCGGATCCGGCGCGCCGGATGCTTGATCATCTGGCCACGTTGCGAGGGTGAGACGATTCGTGCGAGGCTGGACAGGGTGATCCGGAGCGGGTAGCCTTGACACTTCCGGGGCCGAACGGCATAATGCACCCCGTTCTGGTGATATAGCTCAGTTGGTTAGAGCATAGCATTCATAATGCTAGGGTCGGTGGTTCAAGTCCACCTATCACCACCAAGGATTCAAGCGAAATGGCTTGGCTCATGCTGAGCCATTTTGTTTTAGTAAAGTTGTACGGTGATATAGCTCAGTTGGTTAGAGCATAGCATTCATAATGCTAGGGTCGGTGGTTCAAGTCCACCTATCACCACCAATTCAACGGCCCAGTTCGATGAACTGGGCCGTTTTCTTTTCTAAATAGTTATCGCACGTCTCGTTTTCGCGAAATCTTGCGTATCTCAGATTTTTTCTCCTGGTCGGCAGCATTGACGGCGTAATGCAAGGTTGATGACAATCGGCGCAGCTTGACGATACCTGTCGATATTGATATTGCTCCAATCGCAAACCCCGATACCAACGCCCCGCCCATTAGCTTAATCACACCCCCAAATTCTTGGGGCAGCTTTAGAAAATCCGATGCCACGATAATCAGTACGGCGGGTATTAGCATCGAAAATGGCTTGAGCACTTCCATCCATTTTTCGCGCGTCACGATTTCAGAATCAAGCCGAAGAAGCATGTGTTTTAATTCCGGCAATTTCTTCTTATCCAAATCGGAGACAACGCGCTTTTCCTCTTCAAAGCGTTTTTCCAGCCAATCCGCGATCCAACCTGCAGAATCGCCGAACATCTTCCGCTGGCGCCGCATCTCAAGGAATAGTTGAAGCACTAGGGAAGTGCTTATATGGACGCCTCCTGGAGTTCAAGTGATTTTTGACGCTGGTTGACAGTAAGGTCGCAGTCTTATATCCGGCCTGTCTGTGCAGGCTGGAGACCTGCTGGCCCTGATGGAATTCGCTGACGAGGTCCTCATCTGATTTACGAGCACTTGCGGCTCCAATTTCCCTACCAGGTTGTCCTCGTCCCGGTCCTACCTGTCCGCCATCATCTCTGATCGCTTGCGCTCCTTGAAGGTGAAAATGGTACTGCCAATGCGGACTCAAATTCCCCGATCACGCAGGTGCAGGGGCATTGAACCGTGTGCCGTGAGACAGGACTGCCCAAATCGTACGAGCCAGCTTGTTTGCCAGCGCTGCGACAACGACGCTGTATGGCCGGCGCTTGAGCAGGGCTTCAAGCCAAGGCGAGTGCCCACGTCGCGCTACGATCGCGCGAGCCCCATGCATGAGCAGGGTACGCAGATAGACATTGCCGCGCTTGCTTATCCCATGTTGTCGAACGCGTCCGCCTGTTCCAGTCTGTCGCGGTGCCAACCCGAGCCACGATGCGAATTCACGGCCGGATTTGAAAGTGGCGGGGTCGCCGATTGTCGCGACCGCGGCGGTCGCGGTGAACAAGCCGACGCCGGGGATCTCGATCAACCTCCTGCACTGCTCGGTCCTGCGCAGGGAGTCGGTCAATCGACGTTCGATCACTGCCATTTCCCGATCCAGGGATTGAACACGTGCCCACTGTTCCTGGAGGCTCACAACCAGCACTTCTGGCAGCCGCTCGGATGCCTCCGACAGAGCGTCGGCCCACGCCTTCGTCAGCGCGGGATACCCGGCCGGCAGCACGATGCCGAACTCATACAGGATGCCGCGTAACGCGTTGGTCTGCATGATGCGAAACTTCATCAGTTGCTCGCGCATGCGATGCAGGGCCAGGATGGTTTGTTGATGCTCAGTTTTCAGGGCCACGGTACGCGCCTCGGGCTGTTGGACAGCGGTCCAGATCGCCTTTGCATCAGCTGCGTCGGTTTTATTGCGCTGGACAAAGGGACGCACCGATTTCGGCGCCAACAGTTTGACTTGATGGCCGAGGACACTGAGCTTGCGCCCCCATTCATGGGCGCCGCCACAAGCCTCCATTGCGACGATAGCAGGTGCAAGCTGTGTGAAAAACGGGATAACCTCATTACGTTGCAGTTTCAAGCGCTTGACTTCGCCATTCGTATCAACAGAGTGGAGCTGGAACACGGTTTTGGCGATATCCATACCAATGACGAGCTGTTTCATGTCGAATCCCCCTGTCTGGTGAATGTCAGCTACTCTACTGCCTTCGACAATGCGTGCAAATCTCCTGCTCTGCCGGAGTCCGGGAGGAGGCGTCCATACCATCTGATTTAATCGCTGAGCTCCCCCGGCCGCCGGCGCAACTGGCACAATGACGCATCCCATCTTTCCAGCATTCCGATGAAGCAAACGAGTTTTTCCGACGCCGAGTTCGCAAGCAAGAAGAGACTGACGCGACGCGATCGTTTTCTGGCTGAGATCGAGTCCGTGACGCCATGGCCGGCGCTGGTGGCGGCGCTGCTGCCGTATTACCCCAAGGGCGAAGGTCGCGGTCGTCCGCCTGTGGGTCTGGAGCGAATGCTGCGCATGTACGTCGCGCAGCAATGCTTCGGCTTGTCGGACGAGGGCATCGAAGATGCGATCTACGACAGCCAGGCCATTCGCGGCTTTGTCGGCATCGACCTGACGCACGAGTCGGCGCCGGACGCGACGACCCTGCTCAAGTTCCGCCGTCTGCTCGAAAAGCATAACCTGACGCGCAGGATCTTCGATGAAATCAACGGGCATCTGGCTAGCAAGGGCTTGATGATGCGCGAGGGGACCATCGTCGACGCGACCTTGATCGCGGCGCCTCCCTCGACCAAGAACCGCGACGAAAAACGCGATCCGGAAATGCATCAGTCGAAGAAGGGCAAGAACTGGTTCTTCGGCATGAAGGCCCATATCGGCGTCGATGCCAAATCCGGCCTGACGCATACGCTCGTGACCACGGCGGGCAACGTGTCCGACGTCACGCAAGCCCACAATCTCCTTCATGGCGACGAAAAAATGGTGTTCGGTGACGCTGGATACCAAGGCGCCGACAAGCGCCCGGAGAACGCGGACAAGGCGGTCATCTGGCACATCGCGATGAAGCGCAGCGTGCGCAAGGCCATGAAGAAGAATCCGCTGGGCCGCGCCAAGGAAAAGCTGGAGAAGGCCAAGGCCAGCGTGCGCGCCAAAGTCGAGCATCCGTTTCACGTGCTGAAGAACCTGTTCAAGCATCGCAAGACGCGTTACCGAGGACTGGCGAAGAACACCGCGCAGTTGCATACCTTGTTCGCGTTCGCCAATCTGGTGCTGGCCGGCCGAACTTTTGGAAGCGCCCACGCCCGAACTCCGTCCTGAACCTGGAAACGTCCACCGTGGCGCGCCAAAACGCGTCTCGAGGCCCCGCACCAGACGCGAAAAATACCTGAATTCGACCACCTTGGCATCCGATGCTGGTTTGTCGTCTCGACTCGGGCGCAAAACCTATTTGTTCAGCACTTCCCTAGGGCCATGGGAAGTAGAGCAAGAGGGACAAATGCCATATAAATTAAGAACACCTTATCCCAAAACCATCCTGCTGCTGCTAGCATGGCCGCCAGGGCACAACAGATTGCCATAAAAACATTTATATACTTCAGCAAGGGAGGTTGCTCTTCCACTGCAGAAGGCAGAGCTTTCAGAATATCCGAAAAAGTCGACATGAAGACCCCAGCGTTGTTAGCGTTGACTACAAGCGTTACCGATATTAATACTCGGCGCGAACCAGTATAGCCACAGTGACACTTAGCATAAGTCATCATTTCGACGACAGCAGACCTACCTTATTTCCCGCATCATTTCTGACGGAATTTCCATCCCCTGCGCGAAATCAGCTTCCGACCGCCGGAAATGTTCGACCAGGAAATCGATGAACGCCCGCGTGCGCGCCGCCTGGTTCTTGCGGTTGAGGTAGTAGACGAACAAATCGGCCGCCGGCAAGGTGTACTGCGGCAGCACGATACGCAACCGGCCGCTTTTGACGTATTTGGCGAGGTCCCACTCCGACCGGATCAGGATGCCGTGACCATCCAGCGCCCAGCCCAGCACGATGTCGCCGTCGTTGCTCGACAGCGCGCCGTGCACCTTCACCACCTCGCTGTCCTCGCCCTCGTTGAAACGCCAGATGCCGTACGCGTCGTCGTTCTGGCGGTGCAGGATGCAGCGGTGGCGAGATAAATCCGCCAGCGTCTGCGGCTCGCCATGCTGCTGGAGGTAGCGCGGCGACGCGCACAGGAAGCGCCGGTTCGACAGCACGCGGCGCGCGGCCAGCCGTTTATCCGGCAGCGCGCCGAAGCGGATGGCGAGGTCGTAGCCGCTTTCCACCAGGTCGACGGGGCGGTCCGTCACGTCCAGCTGCACCTCGACCTGCGGATGACGCTTGGCGAAAGCCGAGACGATGGGCGCGATGGTCGTGCGGCCGAACCCGAGGCTCGCATTCACGCGCAGCAGGCCGCGCGGCGCGGTGCGGTTGCTCGCGACCGCGTCTTCCATCTCACGGATCGCTGCCAGGATGCGCGTCGCGTGCGCGAGATAGGTCTCGCCTTCGCTCGTCAGCGACAGCCGCCGCGTCGTGCGATTGACGAGGCGCACGCCCAGGCGCGCCTCCATCTGCGCCAGGCGTTTCGTTGCGGCCGGCGGCGTGAGGTCGAGGGCGCGGGCGGCCGCGGCCAGCGAGCCGTGGCGCGCGACCAGCACGAAGAATTCCATTTCGGAGGCGCCGTCAGTATTCACCGTCATTCAATAATCAATTCACACCCGGCGAATTATAAGAGGGCCGCGCGGACTTACCCTGCACGCTTGAACAACACGCCAGCGAGGCCGCCATGAGAATCGTCGAGATCCGCGAACAGACACTCCCCATCAGCTCTCCCATCCGCAATGCCTACATCGACTTCAGCAAGATGACCCTGAGTCTCGTGGCCGTCATCACGGACGTGGTCCGCGACGGCAAGCCCGTCGTCGGCTACGGCTTCAATTCGAACGGCCGCTACGGCCAGGGCAAGTTGATGCGCGAGCGCTTCATCCCGCGCATCCTCGAGGCCGATCCGGCATCGCTGCTGGACGACGCGGGCGACAACCTCGATCCGCACCGGATCTGGGACGCGATGTTCACCAACGAAAAGCCAGGCGGGCATGGCGAGCGCTCCGTCGCCATCGGCACCATCGACATGGCCGTGTGGGACGCCGTCGCGAAGATCGCGGACCAGCCGCTGTTCCAGCTGCTGGCCGACCGCTACGGCGACGGGCGCCCGCACCGCAACGTGTTCGTGTACGCGGCCGGCGGCTACTACTACCCCGGCAAGAATCTCGACAAGCTGAAGGACGAGATGCGCAGCTACATCGAGCGCGGCTACAACGTCGTCAAGATGAAGATCGGGGGCGCGCCGCTGGACGACGACTTGCGCCGCATCGACGCCGTGCTGTCCGTGCTGAAGGATGGGCAGAAGCTGGCCGTAGACGCCAACGGCCGCTTCGACCTCGACACGGCGATCGCCTACGCCAAGGCGCTGTCGCGCTACGACCTGTTCTGGTACGAGGAAGCGGGCGACCCGCTCGACTTCGAACTGCAGGCCACCCTGCGCAACTACTACGACAAGCCGATGGCGACGGGCGAAAACCTGTTCTCGATGCAGGACGCGCGCAACCTGGTCCGCTACGGCGGCATGCGGCCGGACCGCGACTGGCTGCAGTTCGATTGCGCCCTCTCCTACGGCTTGGTGGAATACCTGCGCACGCTCGACATGCTGCGCCGGCACGGCTGGTCACCCACGCGCTGCATCCCGCACGGCGGCCACCAGATGTCGCTGAACATCGCGGCCGGCCTGGGCCTGGGCGGCAACGAATCGTATCCCGACCTGTTCCAGCCGTTCGGCGGCTTCCCGGACGGCGTACGCGTGGAGGACGGCTTCATCACGATGCCGGACCTGCCGGGCATCGGCTTCGAAGGCAAGGCCGACCTGATCCGGGTGATGCGTCACCTATCCGGCGCGTAGAAATCAGTCGCCGCTCACGTCCGCATCCTCGCCGAGTTCGAACTCGCCGCGCGCGAACGCCTCCAGCACGGCCTGCGCCTGCTGCAGGTGGCCTTCCGGGACGAGGATGCGCACGCCGCCCAGCGCGGGCGCCAGCAGCATGTCCGTCTGCACGAGGTGGGCATCGGCCAGCACGGCCGGGATACCGGAGGCGACGAGGCAGCCCTGCACGAGGTTCGCTTCCAGCGGGATCAGGTAGCGCGCCACCTCCACCAGGTCGCGGCCCGGCAGGCGTGCCAGTTCGGGGACGCCGGTCAGCAGTCCGTCCAACGGTTCGTTCGATGCATGCATGACGAGCTCCTTTCAGGCCAGCGCGGACAACAGGTACAGCACGACGCCGATCAATCCGCCCACGATGGTGCCGTTGATGCGGATGTATTGCAAGTCCTTGCCGATGTTGATTTCGACCTGGTGCGACATCTCGCCACTATCCCAGTGTTTCACCGTGTCGGCGATGTGGCGCGTCAGGAAGCCAGCGAATTCCGGCGCGGCGCCGCGCGCCGCCAGTTCCAGGTTCTCGTTCAGCGCCGTGCGCAGCACGGGATCCTCGGCGAGCGTCCTGCCGATCCACGCGCCCGTCGCGACGATCCGGCGCCGCAGCACCGAGTCCTCCTTGTGCAGGTCGGCCTTGATCCAGCCTTTCAGGTCGCCCCACAGCGAACCGATGTAGCCGTTCACGGTGGCGTCGCCGATCAGGTGGCGCTTGATGTCCTCGCCCTTTTCGATGAAGGCCGGGTCGGTCTTCATCCGTTCGATGAAATCGTGCGTGAAGACGTCGAAGCGGCGCCGCAGCGGGTGCCCGGGGTCTTCGCTCACGCGCTTGAGGATGCCGGCCGCGAGCCGCACGGAGATGTCCGCGCCCTTGCGGCCGATGAGTTCCGACGGCAGCATCTTTTCCATGAACGCGTACTCGTCGCGCAGCCAGTCGACGATGCCCTGCGCGATGAAATCCTGCGTCTCCGGGTTCGCCAGCAGGTTCGCCAGTTGATCGATCCCCTCGTCGAGGATCTGCTGGTGGCGGCCGTCGCGCGTCAGGCTTTCCAGGATCGTGCCCGCCGTCTGCGACAGGTCGACGCTCTTGACCACACCGTGCACCGCACGGCGGATGAAATCCTGCACGGCCGCGTCCTCGATGACGTCGAGCGCGAAGCCGGCCACGCGCACGAGCGTGTCGCCCAGGCGTTCCGTGTTCTCCGGCTTCGTCAGCCAGTCCGCGACCTTCTGCGCCGGGTCGTGGCGCTGGATCAGGCGCACGATCGAATCCGTGTCGAGGAATTTGTCGCGCACGAACGCGGCGAGATTATCCGCGATGCGCTCCTTGTTGGCGGGGATGATCTCCGTGTGGCGCGACACGAACGGGATCGGGATCCGCTTGAACAGCGCGACGACGGCGAACCAGTCGGCCAGCGCGCCGACCATCGCGGCTTCCGCGAACGACTTCAGCAGCCCAATCCACCAGTTGCCGGGCCAGCGGGCGGACAGCAGAAGGGCGACGACGAACAGCACGGCGGCGCCGATGAAAAAGCCCAGCGCCAGGCGCTTGGACTGCCGAAGTTCCAGTTCCTTGTCAGGCTCGAGTTCTTTGGAAGGCAAAGTGTCCATGCCGCCATCGTAGCCCAGCCTAGACGATATTGTCGCGCCGCAGCGTGGCGATGGCGTCTTCCGTCCAGCCCCAGTCGGCCAGGATGGCGGCCCCGTCCTGCCCCGGCGCGGCCACCATCCCGGCCTGGCCCGGCGTGCGCGAAAAGCGCGGCGCGGGCGCCGGCTGGGTGACGCCGTCGACATCGACGAAGGTCTTGCGCGCGGCGTTGTGCGGGTGGCGCGGCGCCTCGTCCATGTCGAGCACGGGCGCGAAGCACACGTCCGTCCCCTCCAGCAACGCGCACCACGCGCCGCGCGGGCGCGTGGCGAACAGCGCCGCGAACCGCTCCTTCAGCGCCGGCCAGTCGTCCCGGTCCCATTGCCGCGCGAATGCCGGATCCGACGCGCCCGTCAACGCCAGCAGCCGCGCGTAGAACTGCGGCTCGATGGCGCCCACCGCAATGAACTTCCCGTCCGCGCAGGCATACGTGGCGTAGAACGGTGCGCCGCCGTCGATGAAATTCGCGCCGCGCGCGGCCGACCACGAGCCGTGCGCGCGCAGGCCGTACATCATGGAGCCCAGCAGCGCGGCGCCGTCCGTCATCGCGGCATCGACGACCTGGCCGCGACCCGATATCCGCGCTTCCAGCATGGCGCAGACGACGCCGAACGCCAGCATCATGCCGCCGCCGCCGAAGTCGCCGACGAGGTTCAATGGTGGAGACGGCGGCCGGTCGGCGTCTCCCATCGCATGCAGCATGCCGGACAGCGCCACGTAGTTCAGGTCATGCCCGGCCGCCGGCGCCAGCGGGCCGGTCTGCCCCCAGCCGGTGACGCGGCCGTACACGAGCCGGGGATTGCGCTCCATGCACAAGTCGGGACCGAGACCCAGTCTCTCCATCACGCCGGGCCGGAAGCCTTCGACGAGCGCATCGGCCTTCGTCACGAGGTCGAGCAGCAGCTGGCGCGCACGCGGGTGCTTGACGTCCAGCGCCAGCGAACGGCGGCCGCGCGCCATCACGTCGTATTTCGTGCCGAGCGTCGGATACGGATTCGGCGCCAAAGGATCCGGCTTGCGGTCGATGCGGATCACATCCGCGCCCATGTCGGCCAGCATCATGGCGGCGAACGGGCAAGGGCCGATGCCGACCATTTCGATCACGCGCAGCCCCGTCAAAGGTCCATGAGGTCGTTTGGCCATCACAGCGAGCGGGCGATGATTTCTTTCATGATCTCGTTCGCCCCGCCATAGATGCGCTGCACGCGCGCGTCCAGGTACATCTGCGTGATGGGGTAGTCGAGCATGTAGCCGTAGCCGCCGAACAGCTGCAGGCAACGGTCGACGATCTTGCACTGCAGGTCCGTGATCCAGTACTTGGCCATCGACGCGCGCACCGTGTCCATGCGGCCGGCGACGAGGTCGTCGACGCAGCGGTCGATGAACACGCGTGCCACCGTGGCCTCGGTCTTGCACTCGGCGAGCACGAAGCGCGTGTTCTGCATGTCGATGAGCGCCTGGCCGAACGCGCGGCGCTGGCGCGCGTGCGTGATCGTCAGGTCCAGCGCGCGCTCGATGCACGCCACGCCCGCCACGCCGACGATCGTGCGCTCGTACGGCAGCTCCGTCATCAGCTGGGCGAAGCCGCGCCCTTCCTCGCCGCCGAGCACGTTCTGCAGCGGGACGATGGCATCGTCGAAGAACAGCTCGCACGTGTCCTGGCCCTTCTGCCCCATCTTCTCCAGGATGCGGCCGACGCGGAATCCCGGATTGTTTGCCGTCTCCAGCAGCATCAGCGAGATGCCCTTCGCGCCCGCGGCCGGGTCGGTCCTGGCGACGACGAGGACCAGGTCGGCGAGATAGCCGTTCGAGATGAACGTCTTGGAGCCGTTCAGGCGGTAGCCCAGGTCCGATCGCACGGCCGTCGTGCGGATGCCTTTCAGGTCGGACCCGGCGCCCGGTTCGGACATCGCGATCGCGGCGATGATGTCCCCGGTCGCGAGGCGCGGCAGGTATCTGTATTTCTGTTCTTCCGTCCCGTGGTTCAGCAGGTAGTGCGCGACGATCGCGTGCACGTGCAGGCCGAACGCGGTGTCGCCGGCCAGCGCCAGCTCCTCGAACACCACGGCCTGGTGGGCGAACGTGCCGCCCGAGCCGCCGAAGTCGTCGGGCACGTCCGCGAGCAGCAGACCGAGTTCGCCGGCCTTTCTCCACAGCGCGCGGTCGACGTGCTGCTGCTCGCGCCAGCGCTGCTGGTGCGGCACGACCTCCGCGGCCACGAAACGGCGCACGGCGGCGCGGAAGGTGTCGAGTTCCGTCGTCATCGCCCGCCCCTCACACCTGATACAGCGTAACGACGCAGGCCCCGCCGAGCCCCAGGTTGTGCTGCAGCGCCGTGCGCGCACCCTCGACCTGGCGCGCGCCAGCCGTGCCGCGCAACTGGTGCGTCAGCTCGAAGCATTGGGCAAGGCCCGTCGCACCGAGCGGATGCCCCTTGGACAGCAGGCCGCCGGACGGATTCGTGACGACCTTGCCGCCATACGTGTTGTCGCCGTCGCGGATGAATTTATCGGCGCCGCCTTCCGGGCACAGGCCGAGCGCCTCGTACGTGATCAACTCGTTGTGGGCGAAGCAGTCGTGCAGCTCGACGACGTCCAGGTCGTCCGGTGCGATGCCCGCCTGCGCGTAGACCTTCTGCGCCGCTTCCCGGCTCATGTCGTAGCCGACGAGGCGCATCATGTCGTTCGAATCGAACGTGCCGGGACGGTCCGTCGTCATCGCCTGCGCGGCGATGTGGACGTCGGCGCGCAGGCCCCGCTTCTTCGCAAAGTCTTCGGACACCAGCACGGCCGCCGCGGCGCCGCACGTGGGCGGACAGGCCATCAGGCGCGTCATCACGCCGGGCCAGATCGCCGGCGCGTCGAGCACGTCCTGCATGCTGACCTCCTTGCGGAACAGCGCCAGCGGATTGTTCGCCGCATGGCGGCTGGCCTTGGCGCGGATGCGCGCGAACGCCTCCAGCGGCGTGCCGTATTTGTCCATGTGCGCGAGGCCGGCGCCGCCGAAGTAGCGCAGCGCGAGCGGGATCTCGGGCTTGCCGACGAGGCGGTCGGTGACGGCGTCGAAATCGTCGAACGGCGCGGGCCGGTCGGTGAACACGGACGCCAGCGCGCCGGGGCTCATCTGCTCGAAGCCCAGCACGAGCACGCAGTCGGCCGCCCCGCCCTGCACGGCCTGGCGCGCGAGGTACAAGGCCGTGGAGCCGGTCGAGCAGTTGTTGTTGACGTTGACGATCGGGATACCCGTCATGCCCACGCCGTACAGCGCCTTCTGGCCGCAGGTGGAATCGCCGTAGACGTAGCCGGCATAGGCCTGCTCGACGTCCTCCCAGCCGATGCCCGCATCCTCCAACGCGGCGCGCGCGGCCAGGGCTCCCATCTCGTGGTACGGGGCGCTCGCCCCCGGTTTGGCGAACGGGATCATCCCCACGCCGGTCACATGGACTTTGCGGCTCATCGTCGTCTCCTGTTTATTAGGTCAACCGACCTATCCGACGGATTATAGGTCAGCCGACCTTCTTCTCAAAGCATGCCGTGCGATAATGCCGGGCATGAAAGCAACGATCGACCAGACCCTGCGCAACAAACCGTCCCTCACGACCGAAAAAGGGTGGGAGCGCGTGCACGCGATCCTGCAGGCCGCGCGCCGGCTGCTCGCGGAGGATGGCTATGCCGGACTGTCGATGCGCAAGGTGGCGGCCGAGGCGGGCATGACCCTGTCGAACGTCCAGCACTATTACAACAGCAAGGACGTCCTGCTGGAGGCGGCCCTGCTGTCCACGATGGACGAGTTCCAGGCCAAGATGGACCGCATCTCGGCGGAGATGCGCGACCGCCCGCGCCTGGACCAGTTCCTGTCGACGACCGACATGTTCCTGGAAGAGATCACGGACCCGGTCACGCACGCGCTGTTCTTCGAGATCTGGGCACTGGCGTCGCGCAACGCGTTCGCGTCGAGCCTGATGGACCGCATGCTGGGGCGCGAGCGCAAGACCGTCTACAACCTGATCCGCGGGCTGAATCCCGCGATCTCCGACGACGAGTACATGCAGCGTGCGATCCTGATGGTGGCGCAGATCGAGGGGTTGATGCTGTTCCGCCTCGATCGCGAATCGCGGCGCGAACAGTTCATGGCCGTGCGGGCCGCGGTGCGCAAGGCGTTGCTGAATCTCGCCACGGTGCCGTAAGCGTCCTTCATTCGTCGTGTCGCGTATACTGGCCCGGTTCAACATATAAGGAGCCCGGATGCAGCACGACATCAGCCTGATCACTACCATCGCCGCCGCCCTCGGTCTCGGCCTGCTGTTCGGCATGCTGGCCGTGCGCCTGCGCCTGCCGGCCCTGGTCGGGTATCTGGCTGCCGGCGTCATCATCGGCCCCGCCACGCCCGGCTTCGTCGCCGACGTGCATCTCGCGTCGCAGCTGGCCGAGATCGGCGTGATGCTGCTGATGTTCGGCGTCGGGCTGCATTTTTCGCTGGACGACCTGCTCGAAGTGAAAGGCATCGCCCTGCCCGGCGCCATCCTGCAGATCGCGGTGGCGACCCTGCTCGGCATCGGCCTCACGCACCTGTGGGGCTGGGATCTCGGGGCCGGCCTCGTGTTCGGCCTCGCGCTGTCGGTCGCGAGCACCGTGGTACTGCTGCGCGCGCTGGAAGACCGGGGTGAACTCGATTCCTTCAACGGCCGCATCGCGGTCGGCTGGCTCGTCGTGGAAGACCTCGTGACGGTGCTCGTGCTCGTGCTGCTGCCCGCGCTCGCCGGCCCGCTGGGCGGCAAGGGCGAAGGCGGCTCGCTGTGGCTCTCGCTCGGCAAGACGCTGCTGCAAGTGGGCGCGTTCATCGCGTTCATGCTGCTCGTGGGCCGCAAGCTGTTCCCGTGGTTCCTGTGGCGCGTGGCGAAGACCGGCTCGCGCGAGCTGTTTACCCTGGCCGTGATCGCGGCGGCCGTCGGCATCGCCTACGGGTCGTCGCACCTGTTCGGCGTGTCGTTCGCGCTGGGCGCCTTCTTCGCCGGCATGGTGCTGCGCGAATCGGAGCTGAGCCACCGCGCGGCGGAAGAGACGCTGCCGCTGCGCGACGCATTCTCCGTGCTGTTCTTCGTCTCCGTCGGCATGCTGTTCGACCCGCGCGTACTCGTGGAGAGCCCACTGGAAGTGCTGGGCGTCGTCGCCATCATCCTGGTCGGCAAATCGCTCGCCGCGTTCTTCCTCGTGCTGGCGCTGCGCTATCCGCTCAACACGGCGATCACGGTCTCGGCCAGCCTCGCGCAGATCGGCGAATTCTCGTTCATCCTGGCCGCCCTCGGCATCTCGCTCGGCCTGCTGCCGGAGATGGGCCAGAACCTGATCCTCGCGGGCGCCATCATCTCGATCGCCGTGAACCCGCTGATGTTCAAGCTGGTCGGCCCGCTGCAGAACTGGGTGCTGGCGAAATCCGACCACGCGCGCAAGATGGCGCGCTCGCCCGACCCGCTGGCCGAGCTGCCGATGACGGTCACGCACGAGCGCCTGACGGGCCAGGTCGTGCTGGTCGGCTACGGCCGCGTGGGCAAGCGCATCGCGCAAGAGCTGGACCGCGAGGGCATCCACTACGTCGTCGCGGAACAGAACCGCGACATCGTCGACCAGCTGCGCAAGCGCGACCAGCCTGCCGTGGCGGGCAACGCGGCGGAACCGGCGGTGCTGATCCAGGCCCACATCGCGCGCGCTTCGATGCTCGTGATCGCGACGCCGGACACCTTCCACGTGCGCGCGATGGTCGAAACGGCCAAGGCGCTGAATCCCGAGATCCGCTGCGTGGTCCGCACGCACAACGAGGAAGAGGCGCGCCTGCTGCGCGAAGAGACGGGCGGCACGGTGCTCGTCGGCGAACACGAACTGGCGCGCAGCATGACGCGACACGTGCTGGATGGGTTAGCGCTCGCGCAGGCGCACTGATTCCGCGGCCACGAGGACGACTGCGCAGACCATCGTGCTGCGCTCCATGATGCCGGCAGCCAGCAGCGCGACGGTCAAGCCCGAGCACCGCCTGACACAATGCGCTCCCAGGCACGCGCCGTGCCGCAACGCCGCGGCGCAGACGGGCGGACCAGGCAGCCCCGGATGCAGCGGCCGCCGGCGCCACGCTGCCAGATGCCAGGCGGCGCCCGCCACGCCGGCCACCGCCGCCAGCACCGGCATCATGCGCGCCAGCGCGGGCATGGCCAGCAGCGCCCGCGCGACGGCCGCACCGGCCAGGTACACGGGCAGTCCAGACGCCATCCACGTCGCGGCCCAGGCCAGGCCGGCGATCGCCGTGAGCAGGAACGCCTTTCCCTCCCCGGCCAGCGTGGCGCGGTAGTTCAGCAACGGCGCCACGGCGAGCGGCAGCATCATCGGCACCATCATCGCGGCCCACATCCCGATGAAACCGGCGGCGGCGCCGAGCCACGACTGGCCGCACACCGGCAACCACATCGCCGCCATGCTCCACCCGCCGGGCATCGGGATCTGTCCCATGATCACACGGGATACTCGTCGTGCCGCCGCCACCAGACGCCTTTTTCGTTGCGGCCTTTCGGTGCACGATCCAGCCATGGGTACATGCCCCACAGCGCGTCGAGGCCGCGCGCGTACGTCGAATACGTGTGGTACACGACGCCGTCTTCCTGCACGAAGGCGCTCAGGCCCGGACGCTCGCGCGTGTAGGTGGCGAGGTCGGTGCCGGTCGATACGGCCTGCAGCGCCGCGGGACTGGTGCCGTCCCGCAGCGGCAGCGGCAGCGGCAGCGGCGGCTCGCGGCGGTAGTTGTACTCGATGACGCCTTCGCGCTGTTGCGTCTCCGAAAACCAGACGTTGAAATCGGCGTTGAAATCCGCCTCGCCGGGAAGCGCAGTCGCCCACGGGAACGTCCAGCCCATGCGTTCCTTGTACGCGCGCAGTTTCGCCTGCGGCGCACGCGACACGGACGTCAAGAGCACGTCGTGATTGGCCAGGTGCGTGGCGATGCCGTTGAAGCCGTCGGCGATCGCCGAGCAGGATGGGCAGCCCGCCGTATAGTCGACCCCGAACATGAAATGGTAGACGAGCAGTTGCGACCGGCCCTGGAACAGGTCGGCCAGCGCCACGTTGCCCGCTTCGGTCTCGAAGCGGTAATCCTTGTCGATGCGGACCCAGGGTAACGCTTGCCGCTGGCGCGCCAGCTCGTCGCTGCGGTGCGTGAGCTCGCGCTCCGCTTCCCACAGCCGCAGGCGTGCGGCCAGCCATTCGTCCCGGGTTCCCGCTTGATGAGTGCTCATCGTTTTCTCCTGTTGGTTGAAGGTGCGGTGCTATATTAGGGACGACCTACCACCCTGCGAGAGTGACAAATTTGGCGCGATTCCGATGGACTCGATGATCACGGCGGCCGCCCTGGCGCTGGCACACGGCGACCCGCTCGGCGCCCTCTCCCGCGTCGCCCTGCGTGACGACGCGCCCGCGCTCGCATTGCGCGGCATCGCGATGGCGCAGCTGGGCGATCTCGCGCGCGCCCGCCAGCTGGTGCGCCGCGCCGCCCGCGGATTCGGCGCGAAGGAAGCCGTGGCGCGCGCCCGCTGCCTGCTCGCCGAGGCCGAGATCGCACTCGCCGTGCGCGACCTCGATGCCTGCACGGCGCTGCTCGCCGACGCGCAGCGCACGCTGGACGCGCATGGCGACCACACCAATGCCGCGCATGCCCGCTACCTGGAGATCCGCCGCCTGCTGCTGACGGGCCGCCTCATTGACGCCGAGCAGCGTCTGGCCGCGCTCGACCCGGCCGGCCTGCCGCGCGCCCTGCGTGCCGCGCACGAGCTCACCGCGGCCGGCATCGCGATGCGCCGCATGCGCGCCCACGCGGCGCGCGCAGCGCTCGCCCGCGCGGACGCCCACGCGCGCGCCGCCGGCATCGCCGCGCTGGGCGCCGAGATCGAATGGGCCGCGCGCCTGCTCGATGCGCCGGCGGCGCGGCTCGTCACGCCGGAAGGCCCGCGCGACGTACTGCTCGACGAGGTGGAGCGGCTGATGTCGTCCACGGCACTAGTCGTCGACGGCTGTTTGAACGCCGTGCACCACCTCGGCACGGCTATCCCGCTGGCCCGGCGCCCGATCCTGTTCGCGCTGGTCCGCACGCTGGCCGAGGCCTGGCCGCAGGATGCCGCGCGCGACACGTTGATACTGGCCGCCTTCCGCATCCGCCATCCGGACGAGACGCACCGCGCCCGCCTGCGCGTCGAGATGGGCCGGTTGCGGACGTTACTGCGCGGCGTCGCCGGCGTGCGCGCCACGCCGCGCGGTTTTCAACTGGTGCCGCACGATGGCCACGACGTCGCCGTGCTCGTCCGGCCCGGCGACGACGACCACGCGTCCGTGCTGGCCCTGCTGGCGGACGGCGAGGCGTGGTCCAGTTCCGCGCTCGCGCTGGCACTGGGCACGAGCCAGCGCACCATCCAGCGTTCGCTGGAAGCGCTGGCGGGAAGCGGCAAGATCCAGGCGTTCGGCCAGGGCCGCGCGCGCCGCTGGTCGATGCTGCCGTTGCCCGGTTTCGCGACAACTTTGTTACTCCCGACCGCACTCGGCGTTCCCTAGAATGACCGCATGAAAACGACAACCGCCCACATCGTCCGCGAATACGGACCCTACGACAACAAGCCCGGCGTGCACGGCGTCTCCTTCGACGGCAAGCAACTGTGGTTCGCGTCCGGCGACCACGTGAATGCCGTCGATCCGGCCAGCGGCGAACTGCGCCGCTCACTTGCCGTCCAGGCGCATGCAGGCACGGCCTTCGACGGCCGCTACCTGTACCAGATCGCGGACAGCCGCATCCAGAAGATCGACCCGGCTACAGGCACGGTCCTGTCGAGCATCCCGACGCCGGAAGGCGGCGGCGCGGGCCTTACGTGGGCCGAAGGCTCGCTGTGGATCGGCCAGCACCGCGCGCGCAAGATCCACCGCCTCGATCCGGAGACCGGCGCGATCCTGCACACGATCGAATCGAAGCGCTTCGTCACGGGGGTGACGTGGCTGAACGGCGAGCTGTGGCACGCGACCTGGGAAAACGAACAGAGCGACCTGCGCCGGGTCGATCCGCGCACGGGCGACGTGCTGCAAACCGTCGACATGCCGCCCGGCGTGCTGGTATCCGGTCTCGAGTCCGACGGCGTCGACCGTTTTTATTGCGGCGGTGGGGGCAGCGGCAAGATCCGCGTCGTGCAAAAGCCGGAATAAAAAAAACGGCGGACATCGCTGTCCGCCGCATTAACTTGAGTATCACCTCAAGACCATCAAACAACCGGGCACGTCGAAAAACCTGCTACGCGTTGCAGATTCCGTCTGCGATGCTCGCTGTACTCTCGTACAGCTGCGCTTCTCAACAAAATCTGCTGCCGCTCGCGACGGTTTTTCGAGGTGCCCTACCACCAAACCTTTTCAGGCCACTGCTGCCTCTTCGGCGCACAGCTTCAGGCTGGCGTGACGCGGCGCGTTCAGGCCGGCCATCAGCGCGTCCTGGTGCTCTTCCAGCAGGGCGAACACGGCATCCTTCGACAGCACGTACTGCTCCAGCAGCGTGTCCTTGATCGACACGATCACCTCTTCGTAGTCGCGGATCGAATTCAGCGTGTAGTTATAGAGCTCGTCCGATTTCTCCTCGACCTGGCGCAGCGTGTGCTCGCCCGACGCGTCGTTCTGCAGCTGGCTGTAGTCGATCTTGGCGCGCGAATACATCGACAGGCGGCCAACCATCAGGCTCAGCATCTTCGTGATCTTTTCGATGTCGTTCTGGCTACCCACCGAGATACCGCGTGCGCCGTAGAACAATTCCTCCGCCGCGACGCCGCCGTACAGGCCGATCACGTCGCGCTCCAGTTCTTCCAGCGTGCGCAGCGACATGTCCTCACCGGACTGCAGCACATAACCCAGCGCACCGATCTTGGACACCGCTTCCGTGCTGATCTTCAGCAGATGCGACTTTTCCTTGACCTCGCTCAGGCTCATGCCGGCGCGCAGGAACGGGTCGATCTGCATGAAGAAGTGGCCCAGTTCGTGCACGGCGATGCGCTCGCGCTGCTTGAGCTTCTCGGCCGTCGTGGCGCGGTCGGTCAGGCCGATCGTGGCACGCTCGTAGGCACGGAACAGCAAATCGGTATTGATGATCGCCTTTTCCTGGATCGAAATCATCGACGCGCGCTCGACCACGGTCTCCAGCAGTGCCGGGCTCAGGTTCTGGGTGATTTCCGCGACCTGGTCCAGATCGAGGTCGTTCCAGTCCACGAGACCTTCTTTCTTGCGTGACAGGAAGCTGCGCAGGAGTTCCTTGCGCTCGCCCTTGTTCGGCAGGCGGAAATTGATCTTCACGGAGAAGCGGCGCAGCATGGCTTCGTCCATGTCCGTCGACGCATCGTCGAAGTTCGAGGCCACGACCCAGATCACGCCCTGGCCCTTGTCGCTCTTGACGCCGTCCAGCAGGCCCAGCAGGGTGTTGGCGGTGTCGTCTTCCCATTTCTTTTCGCTGCGGCCGCGCGGCATGAACAGGCTTTGCGCTTCATCCAGGAAGATGATGCAGCGGCCCTTGCCCGACGCCTTGCGGTACAGGGCGTTCAGCGCCTTCGAACCGCCGCCGACGTAGCCCGATTCCAGCGCCGAGCCGGACGCCTGGATCAGCGGGATGTCGAGGCGCTTGGCCAGGTAGCCCACCAGCTTGGTTTTACCGGTACCGGCCGGCCCCGTCAGCATGACGTTGAACGGCTTGTCGATGTTGTGCTCTTTGTACAACTCGCGGTTGCGGATCATGTCTTCCAGGTGCAGCACTTCCTGCTTGATGTCTTCCATGCCGATCAGGTCGTCCAGGCTGCCCTTCAGCTTGTCCGGCGTGATCATCTGGCTGCTCATGCCCATGCCCGGGATACCGAATTTCATGGCGTACAGGATCACCAGCAGCACCGTGATGTCGAGCGCATGGCGCTTCAGGAAGTCGACGATGTCGGCACCGACGCCTTCGCCTTCGTCCTGCAGGACGGCCTTGTGCGACGCCAGGTATTCATCCTTGGCGATCGAATACGGGATGGCGTTCTTCAGCAGCACTTCGCGCTCCAGCGACAGGTGCGACGTGCTCGGCACCTTCACCACGTGCAGTTGCGGCGCATCCTTGTACTTGTAGATATAGCGCGGCGAATCCGACAGCGGCTTCGCGACGAGCAGGTAGTCGAGACGATCCTTCTGGGCAGCCAGCTGGGTGATCTCGGAGATATTCTGCGAGTAGACGACCGGCGACGGATCTTGCGGGATATCGGCCTTGTAGATTGCCCAGCCCGTCAGCACGCCGAGCAGTACGGCGGTCAGAATCCGGACATAAACATTCTTAAAAGCAATTTGAAGTCGAGCAAAATTGGGCATATCGGTACTCTTACAAGGTCGAAGGTGCGTGATACGGCATGTGTTATTACGTGCCTTCCGGAGTGCCGAGCGGACGCGAAAGGCGGCGGTGCGGGGACCGCGGGGTATTCAAACGTGTGCGTTTGATATTGTTTTGATGCCCGAAGGCAATGGGGATATGGAGACTATACTCGCAAAGAAAAGCGACGTGTATACCGTGCGGTGAAAAAATTTTGAATCGCAACACGGCTGATCAAATTGACATCAGATTTCATTGTCCATCCCATACATTCAATAAATAAATCGCAATAAGTTGTCTCGTATTTAGCGTTTTATCAATAGCCAATCGATTAATTAATTGCATTTGTTTTATTTAAAAATGATTAATTTTGCCATCTGTTTATCGTGCTTTAACGGCACGTAACGGACGCAATGCATGGCGCATTTTTGCTATGCTGGGATCATCCGCATGACGCCGCCAACGGTCATGCGGATTACGTACCCCACAGTCAGACGATGCATGGATAAGGAATGACCGTGAAACGATACGCACTTGCCGCAACGCTCAGTCTCTTGATGGGTGGCGCCGTCCAGGCTGCCGCCATTGACCTCGACAACAGTCACGCCGTGCTGCGCATGCGGGGCGTGACCGATCTGTCGACGGTAAATCACAACGAAGTGGTGGCGCCGCCTTCCCCTTCGATGTCCGAACTTCCGGAACCGGAAGTGTTTGCCATGATGCTGGTCGGCCTGATCCTGATCGGTTACCGGGCCAGCCGTGACAGCAGCGAGAAATTCAAATAAGGAAAAGAAAGACTTTTCCGCATGACGCGGAAATGTTGATCGACGGCGCCGCAAGGCGCCGTTTTTCCTGGTTTGCAGCTCAGGCCGGCAATTCCTGGCACAGCGTATGGAGTTTGCTCAGCGTCGCCCAATTGCGCGTTGTCGTCGCATCGCCCAGTTTCTTGCCCAGTGCGGCCACGACCGGACTGTCGAGAATGCCCTCCGGGCACCAGACATAGGCCGCGCGCTCGCCCAGCGCCATCGCCCCCGGCCGCCAGTCCTGGCCGCACAGCGTTTCGACGGCCTCGCGCGAATGGGGTCCGGCGAGAATGAACGTCAGCAGGCGGGAATGGTCCGTTGCCTGGTCGAGCAAGGGATTGGAAGCAATGATCGCATCGAGGTCATCGCAACTGAGCACGACGGTGCGGGATGCGACACCGAGCTTGAGCACGAGCGCTTCCTCGATTTCGGCCGCGACCGTGTCATGTGGCTTGGCCGGACCGGTGAACACGACGTTGCCGCTGTTGAGGAGACTTCGCACGTGTTCGTAGCCGAGATCCGCGATCAGCTTGCGCAGGTCGGCCATGGCGATGCGTTTCGCCCGCCCGACATTTACGCCTCTTAATAAAACAATGTAGCGTTTTCTAGTCATCCAGGCATGGTACGGCGCCCGAATTAGATAAGCATTAAGACACCGGCTTACAACACCGGGGCCCGCAGGCGCTCACACCCTCCTTACCGGATGGTAATATTCAATCCATTGTAAAAATTAAATTAAATGAGGGAAGCATGAGCGGTCCTTTCCACCTGACGCCGCTGGCCGAGACCCGACCGGGCATGGTGTTGTCCGACGTCGTGCGCGACGGGAAAGGCAATGTGTTACTGGCACAGGGCATTGTGCTGACCGAATCCATGCTGGCGTCGCTGGGACGGCATGGCATCGACATGTTGCCGATCCTCCAGGCGACACCCGAACCGCTGCCCATCGATCCGGAAGCGGTCCAGGCACGGCTCGATCACATCTTCCGCAAGCACGACCGCGACGACCTCGGCGACTGGGCCACCGGGATCCTGCGGCGCTACGTGGAAGACTACCGCCTGCAGCGCGAGGTGAACCCATGAACCGCCTGACACCCGAACAACTGGCCGCCGGCGTGCAAGACTTGCCGTCGCTGCCCGCCGTCGTCATGGAATTGCTCAGCAGCATAGAGCAGGAAGACATCGACATCTCGGTGCTGGCAAAAAAAGTGTCGTACGACCAGGCCTTGACCGCAAAAACGTTGCGTCTGGCCAATTCCTCGACGTATGGCCTGCAAGTGAAGGTCACGACGATCCAGCAAGCCATCACGTTCCTCGGCTTCCAGACGACGCGCAACCTGATCACGGCGGCCGCCATCACGGGTTGCTTCCCGAGCGGACGCTGCGAGGGCTTCCACGACAAGGCGTTCTGGCGCCATTCGATCGCCACGGCCGCGTGCGCCCGTGCGTTGGCGCGCCGGATGCGTTTCAACCAGGACATCGCCTTCACGGCCGGTCTGCTGCATGACATCGGCCGGCTCGTGCTGGTGACCGGTCATCCGGACGCCTATGCCCAGGTCGTGGCCTGGCACGCGCACCACGGCGGCGACTGGCAGGACGCCGAACAGGCGGTCCTCGGTATCGACCACGTCGACGCGGGGGTCGCACTGGCCGACCACTGGAATTTCTCGAGCACCATGCGCCAGGCGATCGCGTACCACCACGCGCCCGACATCCACGGCGCGGGGTTCCTGGCAACGATCGTGCACGTGGCCAACGCCATCGTGCACGCACTCGACCTGGCCGGCGACGACGAGGAACTGGTGCCGCGCGTATCCAGCGTGGCCTGGGATGCGATGGGATTGAATGAAGAAGCCTATCTGCACCTGTTCCGCGAAACGGAACTGCAGTTCGGCGAAATGTCGACCATCCTGATGGCTTGAAAAGGGCCGATCAAGCCCAGGATGATCGATCGTGACGGCAGCGAAGGGTTGCTTCGCTGCCGGGTCTGTCCGAAGGCATGACAGGACCGGCTGTCATGCCTGCGGCATCAGTGCGCATAGTTTCCCGACGGCTTTGTCGAAGACGATGCGTCGTTCGATTGCGCTGGCTGAGCTTGCGACTGAGCTTGTTGCTGTTGCGCAGCCTGCTGAGCAGCTTGCTGTGCAGCTTTTTCCTCAGGCTTCGGGCGGCCCTGGGCATCCGACAGGCGATATTTGGTGCGGCGATCGCCCATCAGGTCACGCAGGTCGCGGATGCTCATGCCGGTCACTTCGTGCATGCGGATCAGCAGCGAGGCGCCGACCGGCAGGCGGTGGTGGCGGATCTTGCTGATCACCGGCGGAGCGACTTCCAGCATGCGCGACAGCGCAGCGTCGTTCTTCAGCTGCATCTTGCCCAGCAGAATGTCCAGCAGGTGGTTCGGGTTGTAGCTTTCCTGTGATGACAAAGCGTGATGTGCCATGATGACCTCGTAAATGGTTAAAATAGTTCTCTTACGAACCGTGTTTAATGACTAAGTTTCATCAACATAAGTTCCCGGATTGCGAGACCGACTGACCAGGCATCCACCTGACATATCGGCCGGCGCATCTCCGGACCGCGTGCGCTCCCTTGGCGGGAAGCGAAAAACGAATGCAGCGTTGGAACCCTGTCCGGGCGCCGCGACCGAACTGCCGTCGCCGCTGCGGTTTTTGCACTCCCCGCTTCCCACATGCACTTGTCTTTCGGACAAATTATCAAACTCATATGTCGGGCTCACACTCGACCTGAGCACGAAATTCATTGGCCGAAATCAAGCTAACCTGTGGAAAGCTTGTCACATAGTCATTTCAGCACATGGTGACAAATTGTGGCGCACGCAAGTGTTTTTTTGGACTAATTTTGCAATTGCCGAGCTACACGATCTCCTTGATTTACAAGAAGAAACTAATTCAAGTCGAATCGGCAACTTTAAAGATAACAGCTAGAAAGAAAAATTCAAGATTTAACAATGTAACCGACTGTAGAATTGTTGCCATCAGAAAATCTTGAATTCCGCGCAGCACCGAATGTCGACGCGCACGGCCCCACGCACCGCTTTTTCGGCGTGTTTCCGATTTACGGTAAACTGCATTCCACTTGTCAAAGCATCAGCACTTAGAAGCATTCCATGCAGAAAAAAGTATTCATCAAGACCTTCGGTTGCCAAATGAACGAGTACGACTCGGACAAGATGGCGGACGTGCTGGGCGCGTCCGATGGGCTCGTACGTACCGACACGCCGGATGATGCCGACGTGATCCTGTTCAACACCTGCTCCGTGCGCGAAAAAGCGCAGGAAAAGGTGTTTTCCGACCTCGGCCGACTGAAGGAACTCAAGCGCGCCAAGCCCGACCTGATCATCGGCGTGGGCGGCTGCGTGGCGTCGCAGGAAGGCGAAGCCATCGTCAAGCGCGCGCCGCACGTGGACATGGTGTTCGGCCCGCAGACCTTGCACCGCCTGCCGCAGATGATCCAGCTGCGCCGCCACACGGGCGCGGCCCAGGTCGACATCAGCTTCCCGGAGATCGAAAAGTTCGACCACCTGCCCCCGGCCAAGGTCGAGGGTCCGGTCGCCTACGTGTCGATCATGGAAGGCTGCAGCAAATACTGCAGCTACTGCGTGGTGCCGTACACCCGCGGCGAGGAAGTCTCGCGCCGCTTCGAGGACGTGCTGACGGAAGTCGCCGGCCTGGCCGCGCAGGGCGTCAAGGAAATCATGCTGCTGGGGCAGAACGTGAACGCCTACCGCGGCGCGATGGAGTCGGGCGAAATCGCCGATTTTGCGCTGCTGCTGGAATACGTGGCCGAGATCCCCGGCATCGAGCGCCTGCGCTTCGTCACCAGCCATCCGAAGGAATTCACCCAGCGCCTGATCGACGCGTACGCGAAGATTCCGCAGTTGGTGAACCACCTGTACCTGCCCGTGCAGCACGGCTCCGACCGCATCCTGCAGGCGATGAAGCGCGGCTACACGGGCCTGGAATACAAATCGATCATCCGCCGCATCAAGGCGGTGCGGCCCGACATCTCGATCTCGTCCGACTTCATCGTCGGCTTCCCGGGCGAGACGGACGCCGATTTCGAAGCGATGATGAAGCTCGTCGAAGATGTCGGCTTCGACAACAGCTTTTCCTTCATCTTCAGCAAGCGCCCCGGCACCCCGGCCGCCAACCTGGCGGACGACACCCCGCACGAGGTCAAGCTCGCGCGCCTGCAACGCCTGCAGGCGCAGATCGACGCCAACACCCGCAAGACCAGCGCAAGCATGGTCGGCACCGTGCAGCGCATCCTGGTGGAAGGCCCGTCCAAAAAAGGCGGCGGAGAACTCCAGGGGCGGTCCGAGAACAACCGAGTCGTCAACTTCTTCCCGGGCGACGACAGCGATGCGCTCATCGGCCAGCTGGTCGACGTGCGCATCACCGAGAGCCTGGATTACACCCTGCGCGGCGACCTGGTCGCCCGCATTGATACGATTGCCAAAGCCAGTTGAAAACGCCTACCCAGCCTTCGTACTTCTTCCCCGAGCCGCTCGATAACACGCGGCTCGCCCACCTCTGCGGCCCGCTCGACGAAAACCTGCGCCAGATCTCGGCCGCCCTCGACGTGACCATTTTCCGGCGCGGCGAGAAATTCATCGTCAGCGGGACCAATGCCGAACGCGCCGTCGAGCTGCTCGAACGCTTCTACGCGGTGGCCGACAAGGTCGTGCCGATCGAGGAAGTGCAGCTGGCGCTGGTCGAACAGCGCGCCGGGCTGAAGCCCAAGTCCGCCGACGCCGAAGCGCCGCCGCCGAAGGAACCCGGCGCCTCCGTCACGGAAGAAGCCGACGAGGTCGACGACGAGGAACTGGTCAGCCCGATGCTCAAGACGCGGCGCCACGACCTGCGCGGCCGCACGCCGCACCAGATCCAGTACCTGAAGGCCGTGCTCGAACACGACATCAGCTTCGGCATCGGCCCGGCCGGCACCGGCAAGACCTATCTTGCCGTCGCCTGCGCCGTCGACGCCCTCGAACGCGACGCCGTCAAGCGCATCATCCTGACGCGTCCGGCCGTGGAAGCGGGCGAGCGCCTGGGCTTCCTCCCGGGCGACTTCGCGCAGAAGGTCGACCCGTATCTGCGCCCGCTGTACGACGCGCTGTACGACCTGCTCGGCTTCGACCGCACGCAGAAGCTGTTCGAGAAACAGGTGATCGAGATCGCGCCGCTCGCGTTCATGCGCGGCCGCACCCTGAATCACGCGTTCGTGATCCTCGATGAAGCGCAGAACACGACGGCCGAACAGATGAAGATGTTCCTGACCCGCATCGGCTTCGGCAGCAAGGCCGTCGTCACGGGCGACGTCACCCAGGTCGACCTGCACAAGACGCAGCGCAGCGGCCTCGTCGACGCCATGCACGTCTTGAAGGACGTGCGCGGCATCGCGTTTACCCAGTTCTCCAGCGCCGACGTCGTGCGCCACCCGATGGTGGCCCGCATCGTCGACGCCTACGAAAAGGCCGCGTCGATGCAGGAACTCGGCGCACTCCCGGGCACTTTGACCAAACCAGCCGCTACCCGCCATGCAAGAAAAAAAGCATAACCTCGAACTGGACGTCCAGTACCCCGACACCCGCCTCGAAGCGGATATCACGCCCGAACTGGTGGAGCGCTGGGTGCGTGGCGCCCTCCTCGGCCCGGCCGAGCTGGCGATCCGCTTCGTCGACGCCGAGGAAGGCCAGACGCTGAACCGCGAATACCGCGGCAAGGACTACGCCACCAACGTGCTCACCTTCGCGTACAACGAGGGCGCGGAAATCGCCGACGACGAGCCGACGCAGGCCGACATCGTCCTGTGCACGGACGTGCTGCAGCGCGAAGCGGACGAGCAGAAGAAGACGGTCGAGGAACACGCGGCGCACCTCGTCGTGCACGGGGTGCTGCACGCGCAGGGCTTCGATCACGAGACGGACGAGGAAGCGGAGGAGATGGAACAGCTCGAGCGCGACATCATGGAAGCGCTGGGGTATCCGGATCCGTATGAGGAAAACGAATAGCTTGAACACCGTCGTTCCCGCGAAAGCGGGAACCCATACGTCGCGTCCACATTGGCTCAGCATGGGTCCCCGCCTGCGCGGGGACGACGACGTTATGCCTTCTTCAGCTGCTCCCCGATCGGCAGCTTGCGCACCCGCTTCCCGGTCGCCGCAAACACCGCATTCGCCAGTGCCGGCGCGATCCCCGCGGTCCCCGGCTCGCCGATCCCGCCCGGATCGTCGTGGCTGTTCACGATATGGACTTCCACCGCCGGCGATTCCGGCATGCGCATCACGCGGTAGTCGGAGAAGTTCGACTGCTGCACCCGCCCCTTCTCGACCGTCACCTCGTCCCACAGCGCCGCGCTGGCGCCGAACACGATGCCGCCCTCCATCTGCGCGACGATGGTGTCGGGATTGACGTTCTGGCCGCAGTCGACCGCGCACACGACGCGGTGCACGCGCACGTCGCCGTCCGGCCCGACGGACACTTCCGCCACCTGCGCCATGTAGCTGCCGAACGCGAACTGCGTCGACACGCCCCGTCCCAGCTTGCGGCCCGCGATCGGTTTCAGCGGTTTGCCCCAGCCGGCCTTCTCGGCCGCCAGGTTCAGCACGGCCAGCGTGCGCGGCGATTTCTGCAGCAGCGCACGGCGGAACGCGACGGGGTCCGTCTTGCTCGCGTACGCCAGCTCGTCGATGAAGCTCTCGACGACGAACACGTTGTGCGTGGGGCCGACCCCGCGCCAGAACGCGGTCGCGAGGCCCGGCGGCTCGTGCCGCACGTATTCGACGCGGATCGCCGGGATCGAATACTGGATGTCGGCCGCCGCTTCCACCGCATCCGGGTCGACGCCGTTCTTGACCATCGGCGGCGCGAAGCGCGCCATGATCGACGACCCGGTCACACGGTGGAACCACGCCACGGGCATGCCCTTGTCGTCGATGCGCGCCGACATGCGGTCGACGTAATAGGGGCGATACATGTCGTGCTGGATGTCTTCCTCGCGGGTCCAGACGATCTTCAGCGGCCCCTTGGCCAGCTTGGCGAATTCCACGGCCTGGATCACGTTGTCGACTTCCAGCCGGCGCCCGAAGCCGCCGCCGATGTAGTGGTTATGGACGCGGACCTTCTCGAGCGGCAGGCCCGTGATCTTCGCGGCCGCGCCCTGCGCCAGCGCCGGGACCTGCGTGCCGACCCAGATGTCGCAGCCGTCGGTTTTCAGGTCGACCGTGCAGTTCATCGGTTCCATCGTCGCGTGCGCGAGGAACGGGACTTCGTAGATGACGTCGATGCGCCGCCCCGGCCCGGAGTCCAGCGCCTTCAGGGCATCGCCCTTGTCGGCGGCGATGGCACCCGTGTTCTGCGACACCTTCATCATGTCCGCGACGATGCCGGCCGTGCTGACGTTGGCGTTCGGACCATCGTCGAAGCGCGGCGCCGCCGCCAGCAGCCCCTGTTTCGCGGCCCAGAAGTGATCCGCCACGACGGCCACCGCGCCCTCGATGCGCAGCACCTGGCGCACGCCTTTCACGGCCAGCGCCTTCTGCTCGTCGACGGCGGCGACCTTGCCGCCCAGGACGGGTGACGCCGCCACGGCCGCGATGCCCATGTTGGGCAGGCGCGCGTCGATGCCGAACTGCGCGGAACCGTTCACCTTCGCGGGCGAATCGAGGCGCTTGATCGCCTTGCCGACCAGCGTGAACTGGGCCGGATCCTTCAGCTTGACCTCGGCCGGGAACGTCAGCTTCGACGCGGCTTCCGCGACTTCGCCGAAGTGCACCTGCCGGTTCGACGCCTCGTGGCGGATCGTCCCGCCCACGACTTTCAGGTCGCCCGGCTCGACGTTCCAGTTCTTCGCGGCGGCCTGCACGAGCACCGTGCGGACTTTGGCACCCGCTTCGCGCAGCGGTTTGTAGGTCGCGCGGATCGAGGTCGAGCCGCCCGTCACCTGGCCGCCCAAAAGAGCGTCCGCGTACAGCGAATTGTTCGCGGGCGCCTGCTCCAGCTTCACTTTCGACAGATCGGCACCCAGTTCCTCGGCCAGCAGCTGCGGCAGCGAGGTGAACGTGCCCTGCCCCATCTCGACCTTGTGGATGATGAGGGTGACGATGCCTTCGCGGTCGATGCGGATGAACGCGTCGTGCGCGAGGCCCGGCTGCTCGTTCGTCATCGCGGTCGACGCCTGGCCGACGGCCTTCTCGGACGGCGGTTCCTTGCGGTCGTTGGCCGGCGCGTCGCCCTGTTTCGTACAGCCGAACAGCGAGAAGCCGAACAGCAGGCCGCCACCGGCCACGCCGCCCGCTTTCAGCAGCTGGCGGCGTTTGCTCGAGATCTGTTCCATGCGGTCATCCCCTTTCATGCCTGCCCCGATGCGATCTTGATCGCCTTGCGAATGCGGTTGTACGTACCGCAGCGGCAGATATTGCCGGCCATGGCGTTGTCGATGTCGGCGTCGCCCGGCTTCGGCGTCGCGTGCAGCAGCGCGGTGGCGGACATGATCTGGCCCGACTGGCAATACCCGCACTGGACGACGTCGATCTTGCGCCACGCATCCTGCACCTTCGCCCCGACCGGGTCGTTGCCGATCGCCTCGATGGTCGTGATCTTCTTGCCGGCCGCGGCCGACACGGGGGTCACGCACGAGCGGATGGCCTGGCCGTCCAGGTGCACGGTGCAGGCGCCGCACAGGGCGACGCCGCAGCCGAACTTCGTGCCGGTGAGCCCCATCACGTCGCGCAGGGCCCACAGCAGGGGCATGTCGTCGGGGACATCGAGGTTGGTGGTGGTGCCGTTGACGTTCAAGGCGGGCATGGCGATTCCTTTCCTTAGCGAATGAGCAACTATAGGACGAAGCCTAGCAGCAATGGCGCACGGCTGCTTGAACGTGGATGTCTGCATAAAAATCAGGCATTCCGGCTTTTGGTGTATCCTATGGCCCATCGCAACAACGGCTTCACGCCAACTATGCCCGAGCACCCTGCTGACGTCCGTTCGGACGTTAAAACCCACCGGTCGCTGTTCGAACGGTTGACCGCACTGATTTCCCCCGAGCCCGAAAACCGCGCCGAACTGCTGGAAGTTCTGCACGACGCCCACGAACGCAACCTCATCGACGCCGACGCGCTCTCCATGATCGAGGGCGTGTTCCAGGTGTCCGACCTGTCGGTGCGCGACATCATGATCCCGCGCTCCCAGATGGACGTGATCGACATCACCAAGCCGATCGAGGAATGGCTGCCCATCGTGCTGGAAACGGCTCACTCGCGCTTCCCCGCCATCGAGGGCGAGCGCGACAAGGTGGTCGGCATCCTGCTCGCCAAGGACCTGTTGCGCTACTACGCGGAAGAATCGTTCGACGTGCGCGACATGCTGCGCCCGGCGATCTTCATCCCGGAATCGAAACGCCTGAACGTGCTGCTGCGCGACTTCCGCGCGAACCACAACCACATGGCCATCGTCGTCGACGAATACAGCGGCGTGGCCGGCCTGATCACCATCGAGGACGTGCTGGAACAGATCGTCGGCGACATCGAGGACGAGTACGACTTCGACGAGGAAGAAGACAACATCCTCTCCATCAAGGAAGGCCAGCACGGCTCGCGCTGGCGCGTGAAGGCGCTGACGGAGATCGAGCAGTTCAACGAAGAGATCGGCGTCGACCTGCCCGAGGACGACGTCGACACCATCGGCGGCCTCGTGGCCAGCCACCTCGGCCGCATGCCGCACAAGGGCGAGGTGTTCGACCTCGAGAACCTGCGCTTCGAAGTGCTGCGCGCCGATGCGCGCCAGATCCACGTGCTGCTGGTGGAAAAACTCCCGGCCGTCGACGACGAACACGATTGACGCGGGGCCCCCAGCATTGATTGAATCCAGCCTGAACCTGCGGCGCCGCCGCAAGCCCGCCGTGGCGCCCGATCCCGCGCTGCGCGGCACGCGGCCGAGCGTTACCGGCCTCGCCGTCGCGGCGCTGGCCGGCGCCCTGAGCCTGTTCTCGTTCGAACCGTTCGGCTGGTGGCCTGTCCAGTTCCTGTCGCTCGCCTATTTGTTCTACCAGGTCGGCATGGGCAGTTCCGTAAAGCGGGCCGTGTTCCTCGGCTGGGCATTCGGCTTCGGCTGGTCCGTGGCCGGCATGCACTGGCTGTATATTGCGCTGAACCGCTTCGGCGGCCTCGCCGCGCCGCTGTCCGCCATCGCCATCGCCCTGCTGGGCCTTTACATGGGCCTGTTCGGCGCGTTCGCGGCGGGCGTGTCGTCGTGGCTGCGCAAGCGCTGGTCGCTGCCCGTCCCCGCCTTCCTGCTGCTCGTGTTCCCCGCCTGCTGGGGCGTCTCCGAATGGATGCGCGGCTGGGTCTTTACCGGTTTTCCCTGGGCGGCGTCCGGCTATGCGCACGTGACGGCGCCCCTCGCCGGCTTCGCGCCGATCCTCGGCGTGTACGGCATCGGCGTGCTGGTCGCGGTGTGCTCGGCGTGCATCGTGATGCTGACCCAGCGCCGCCGGCTCCCCGCCATGGGCCTGTTCGCCGCGCTGCTGCTGGCCGGCTGGGGCCTGAAGCACGTCGCGTGGACCGCACCTGCCGGCAAGCCGCTCAGCGTGCGCCTCGTGCAGGGGAACATCCGCCAGGACGAAAAATTCAGCGCCGAGCACCTGGGCATGATCCTCGCGCGCTACCGCGACATGATGACGGCCGCGCCGGCCGACCTGATCGCGGCGCCGGAGACGGCGATCCCCGTGTTCCCGAACCAGCTCCCGCCCGGGTACCTGCAGACCTTCCGCGACTATGCGGCCAGGACGGGCAGCGCGTTCCTGTTCGGGATCCCGCTGGCCGACAGCATGACCGTGTACGCGAACAGCGTGGCGGGCATCGGCCCGCAGGGGCAGTCCTACCGCTACGACAAGAACCACCTGGTGCCGTTCGGCGAATTCATCCCGACGGGCTTCCGCTGGTTCACGGACCTGATGCAGATCCCGCTGGGCGATTTCACGCGCGGCCCGGACGTGCAGGCGCCGTTCGCCGTCAAGGACCAGCTGGTGCTGCCGAACGTCTGCTACGAAGACGTGTTCGGCGAAGAAATCGCGAAGAACCTGCGGTCGCAGGCGCGGCCGGCCACCGTGCTGCTGAACGTGTCGAACCTGGCATGGTACGGCGAGTCGACCGCCATTCCGCAGCACCTGCAGATCTCGCGCATGCGCAGTCTCGAGACGGGCCGCCCGATGCTGCGCGCCACGAACAACGGCGCCACCGCCGTCATCGACGGCCGCGGCAACGTCGCCGCGCTGCTGCCGTTCTACAGCCAGGGTACGCTGGCGGCGACGGTGCAGGGCATGGCCGGCAGCACGCCGTACATCCGCTTCGGCAACCTGCTGTTCCTCGCGCTGGGCGCTTTGCTGCTGGCCGGCGCCTGGCTCGCCGGACGGCAACGGCGGACGACCGGCTAAAATAGCGAGCGATTCACTTCAAGCCATTCCGTAAAACCCGCTAGAATTGGTGTTTTAGCAAACTCACCGTGTTCGCGCCCCGTGCGCGCGAAGCCAACAAGATGCTCACATTCCAACAAATCATTCTGACCTTGCAAACCTACTGGGACAAGCAGGGTTGCGCCCTGCTCCAGCCGTACGACATGGAAGTCGGCGCGGGCACCTTCCACACTGGCACCTTCCTGCGCGCGATCGGACCGGAACCGTGGCGCGCCGCCTACGTGCAGCCGTCGCGCCGCCCGAAGGATGGCCGCTACGGCGAGAACCCGAACCGCCTGCAGCACTATTACCAGTACCAGGTCGTGCTGAAGCCGGCGCCGGAAAACATCCTGGACCTGTACCTGGGTTCCCTGGAAGCGCTGGGCCTGGACCTGAAAAAGAACGACGTGCGCTTCGTCGAGGACGACTGGGAAAGCCCGACCCTGGGCGCCTGGGGCCTCGGCTGGGAAGTCTGGCTGAACGGCATGGAAGTTACCCAGTTCACGTACTTCCAGCAGGTCGGCGGCCTCGATTGCAAGCCGGTGCTGGGCGAGATCACGTACGGCATCGAGCGCCTGGCGATGTACCTGCAGGGCGTCGAGAACGTGTACGACCTCGTGTGGACCGAGTGGGAAGAGAACGGCGAGAAAAAATCGCTGTCGTACGGCGACGTCTTCCACCAGAACGAAGTCGAGCAGTCGACCTACAACTTCGAACACTCGAACACGGACCTGCTGTTCCAGGCCTTCAATAACCACGAGAGCGAAGCCAAGCGCCTGATCGAACTGGCGCTCACGCTGCCCGCGTACGAGCAGATCATGAAGGCCTCGCACAGCTTCAACCTGCTGGATGCGCGCGGCGCGATCTCCGTCACCGAGCGCGCCGCCTACATCGGCCGCGTGCGCACCCTGTCGCGCCTCGTCGCCCAGGCCTATTACGACTCGCGCGAGAAGCTGGGCTTCCCGATGCTCCCCAAGGTTGAACAAGCGGCCTGAGAACAGAAATCACATCACCATGAATCAGACATTACTCGTCGAACTGCAGACCGAAGAGCTGCCACCGAAGGCGCTCGTGAAACTGGGCGCCGCTTTCGCCAACGGTATCGCGAACGGCCTGAAGGCCCGTGATTTCCTGGACGCCGACAGCGTCGTCACCACCTACGCCACGCCGCGCCGCCTGGCCGTCTCGATCACCAACGTGCGCGCCACGTCGGCCGACAAGACCATCCGCGAGAAGATCCTGCCGGTGACCGTCGCCCTCGACAAGGACGGCAACCCGACCGCGCCGCTGGCCAAGAAACTGGCCGCCCTCGGCTTCCCCGACCTCAAAGCCAGCGACCTCGAACGCGCCCAGGACGGCAAGGCCGAGAGCTTCTTCTACACGTACACCGCGCCGGGCGTGGGCCTCGCCGAGGGCCTGCAGCCGGTGCTGGAAGAGACGGTCGCCAAACTGCCGATCCCGAAGGTGATGAGCTACCAGCGTCCGGACGGCGCCACCGTGCAGTTCGTGCGCCCCGTGCACACGCTGCTGGCGCTGCACGGCGAGACCATCGTGCCGCTGTCGCTGCTGGGCCTCAAGGCCGGCCGCAGCACGCTCGGCCACCGCTTCCTGTCGAACGGCCACGCCTTCGATATCGGCCATGCGGACGCCTACAACGAACTGCTCAAGGTCTTCGGCAAGGTCGTCGCCAATGCCGAGGAACGCAAGGAATCGATCCGCACCCAGCTGCTGGCCAAGGCCGGCGGCGACCAGGTGCTGATGCCGGAATCCCTGCTGGATGAAGTGGCGGCGCTGGTCGAATGGCCCGTCGTCTACGAATGCCAGTTCGAAGACGTGTTCTTGTCCGTACCGCAGGAATGCCTGATCCTGACGATGCAGACGAACCAGAAGTACTTCGCGCTGACGGATACGAACGGCAAGCTGCGCTCGCGCTTCCTGATCGTCTCGAACCTCGCGACCGACGACCCCTCCGCCATCATCGGCGGCAACGAGCGCGTCGTGCGCCCGCGCCTGTCGGATGCAAAATTCTTCTTCGAGCAGGACAAGAAGAAGTCGCTGGAATCGCGCCTGCCGCTGCTGGCGAACGTCGTCTACCACAACAAGCTGGGCACGCAGGCCGAGCGCACGCAGCGCGTCACGCGCCTGGCCGGCGCCATCGCCCGCCGCCTCGGCTACGACGTGCTGCTGGCCGAACGCGGCGCGCAGCTGGCGAAGGCCGACCTGCTGACCGACATGGTCGGCGAGTTCCCGGAACTGCAAGGCATCATGGGCACGTATTACGCCCGCAACGACGGCGAGCACGAGGAAGTGGCACTGGCCGCGTCCGAGCATTACCAGCCGCGCTTCTCGGGCGACGCGCTGCCGACGACGAACACCGGCCTGGCCGTCGCGCTGGCCGACAAACTGGAAACCCTCGTCGGCATCTGGTCGATCGGCCTGCAGCCGACCGGCGAGAAAGACCCGTTCGCGCTGCGCCGCCACGCGCTGGGCGTGATGCGCATGCTGGTCGAGAAGCGCCTGCCGCTCGCGCTGTCCGACCTCTTGACGGATGCCGCCGGCGTGTTCGACTACATGCCGACGTTCAAGGACCCGACGGCGGAAGTCACGGCCTTCATGCTGGACCGCCTGCGCGGCCTGCTGCGCGACCGCGGCTTCGCGCCGAACGAGGTGGAAGCCGTGCTGGCGCAGAACCCGGACCGCGTGGACGACGTCGTGCAGCGCCTGGAAGCCGTGCAGGCCTTCGCCGCGCTGCCGGAAAGCGCGTCGCTGGCTGCCGCCAACAAGCGCATCTCGAACATCCTCAAGAAGAACGAAGAGGCGCTGGCCCAGGCAGGAAACGTCGATCCGGCCCTGCTGCAGGATGCCGCGGAGAAGACGCTGTATGCGAGCGTGCAGCGCGTACAGCCTGACGTCGACGCGGCGTTCGAGCGCGGCGACTTCACGGGCACCCTGAAGACGCTCGCGCAACTGCGCGACGACGTCGATGCGTTCTTCAACGACGTGATGGTGATGGCCGACGACGTCGCCCTGCGCAACAACCGCCTGGCCCTGCTGTCCATCCTGCACCGCATGATGAACCGCGTGGCCGACATCTCGAAACTGGCGGCGTAAGCGCAATGAAGCTGATCATCCTCGACCGGGACGGGGTCATCAACCATGACTCCCCCGAGTTCATCAAGTCGCCCGCCGAGTGGATCCCGATCCCGGGGTCGCTCGAAGCGATCGCGCGCCTGAACCAGGCCGGCTACCGCGTCGTCATCGCGTCGAACCAGTCGGGCATCGCGCGCGAACTGTTCGACATCGCGACCCTGAACGCGATCCACCAGAAGATGCACGCGAGCGCCCAGCTGGTCGGCGCGGACATCGACGCGATCTTCTTCTGCCCGCACGCGGCCATCGACCACTGCGACTGCCGCAAGCCGAAGAACGGGATGTTCGAGGAGATCAGCAAGCGCTTCAAACTCAGCCTGAAAGGCGTGCCGACCGTCGGCGATTCGCTGCGCGACCTGCAGGCCGGCTTCATCAGCGGCTGCGTGCCCTACCTGGTCCTCACCGGCAAGGGCGAGAAGACCCGGGAGACGGGCGGCCTGCCGCCCGGCACGCAGGTCTTCCCCGACCTCGCCGCCATGGTCGATGCCTTCCTCAAAACCACGTCCGCGCCTGCAAACGCATGATCGTTACCACCGCCACCCCAGACCTGGAGACCACGCCTTTGCGTACCGCCGCCCTGTTCCTGCGTTCCCTGTTGTTCACGATCGTCATGATCGTCGCCACCGTCGTGTGGGCCTGCGTCTGCTTCCTGGCGGCGCCGCTCCCGTACAACAAGCGTTTCTGGGTCACGTCGCGCTGGAACGTCTTCATCATCTGGTGCGCCCGCGTCATCTGCGGCATCCGCTACCAGGTGAAGGGCTACGAGAACCTGCCGGAGCAGCCCGCGATCCTTCTGTCGAAGCACCAGTCGGCATGGGAGACCATCTTCATGCTGCCCAACATGAAGCGCCCGCTCGTCTACGTCTTCAAGAAGGAGATCCTCTACATCCCCTTCTTCGGCTGGGGCATGGCGCTGCTGCGCATGATCCCGATCGACCGCAACAAGGGCAAGCGCGCCTTTGCCCACGTCGTCAAGATCGGCAAGGCGCGCCTCGCCGACGGCCAGTCGATCATCATGTTCCCCGAAGGGACGCGCATCCCCGTGGGCCAGAAAGGACAGTACAAAAGCGGCGGGACGCGCCTCGCGATAGAAACTCGTGCGATGGTCGTGCCGATCGCGCATAATTCAGGTGAGTGCTGGCCCAAGAACTCGTTCATCAAGCGGCCGGGCCTCATCACCGTCTCGATCGGCAAGCCGATATCGCCGGAAAACCACACTGCTGACAGTCTGATGCAAGAGGTCGAAAATTGGATAGAATCGGAAATGCGCGTCATTTCGCCCCACGCCTATTCAGGTACTTGAACGAATTGGGCGCGCAGAACCAAGCATCATCGAAGCCGCCCACCATGACCTCCCCCAAGATCGACGCGAACCAGCAGGAGCTGTTTGCCCAGGAACTCGTCGCGGCGCTCAAGCCCTCGCCCACACCCGCGCCCACGCCGGCGGCCAGACCCGTGCCGCCGGCCCCGCTGTTCAAGGCACCGCCGGTGCCGACCCGCACCTTACCCATCCCGCCCGTCGGTCCGAACGACCCGCCGCTGCGCAAGATCCAGCTCGGATCGCACACCGTGCACTACGTCCTGCGCCGCTCCGCGCGCCGCTCGCACGGCTTCATGGTCTGCGACGACGGCCTGTTCGTGACGTCGCCGAACCGCGCGCCGCTGGACGACATCGAGCGCGCCATCCGCGCCAAGCAGCGCTGGATCCTCACCAAGCTGTTCGAACGGGGCGAGCGCCGCGCGCTGCGCGCCGAACGTCCGCCCGTGGATTGGGTCGACGGCGCGCAACTGCCCTACCTCGGCACCGACATCACGTTGCGGCTGGAGCCGGCCGCGCGCAGCCACTGCGTCCACGATGCCGATACGCGCACCCTGCACCTCGGCGTGACGCCGGGACTGGAGACGTGGCAGATCCGCGAGCGCGTGAAGCTGTGGTTCCAGGACGAGGCGAAGCGGATCTTCGGCGAACGCCTCAACCTGTACGCGCCGCGCGTGGGCGTGACGTACAACGCGTTCGCGATCTCGTCGGCCGGCACGCGCTGGGGCTCGTGCACGGTGGCCGGGAACATCCGGCTGAACTGGAAGCTGGTGCACTATCCGCTCGCGCTGCTGGACTACGTGGTCGTGCACGAACTGGCGCACCTGCGCGAGATGAACCACAGCCCGGCCTTCTGGGCCGTCGTGGGCGAGGTGTTTCCGGATTATGACGGCGCCAAGGCGGCGCTCAAGAAGCGGTCGGTGGAGATGCCGGTGCTGTTCCCGGACGAGTGACCACCGACCTTGCTATCACGAGGCGCGGAACTGCAATTCGCCCGCCGCACGCGCCTCGACGATCCCGCGCATCGCGCTGACCTCGTCCTTGTTCAGGCACCGGAACGGAATGGGCAGGGTGCCCCGCTTCAGGATCATCATGAAGCCGCTCGAATACGTGCGGATGCGCTCCACGTCGCTCCAGTCGATCAGGCTCACGCCCGTGTCGCTGGTGCGCACGATGCCGTGCTGGTCGATCTGGAATTCGTAGGTGCGCTTCCCGCGCTGCAGCAGCACGAAGTGCGTGGCCGCCGACAGCGTGCTTTTCAGACGCAAATAGACGCCCATCGGCCAGCGGATATGGCGGCGCCGGATCAGGTAACCGCCATGCTCCCACATGAAGCGCACGTACTCGGCGAACGAGTAACGCACCCAGAAATGAAGACGGTAACGTTCTGCCGGCGGATGCACGACCGGGATCGTGGCTGCCGGCATCGCGTCGGCACCGAGATCCGCGGCGTCAGGCTGGTCCAAAAGCGCGGCCCCGCCATCCGAGTGGCCGGCCGCTCGCGAGCGATTTGACCACAACATGTGCATCCCCTTTCGTTTTCTAATCTAAAGAGAATGGTAACAAAAGCTAAGCGATAATTTGTTGCAAGAGTTCAACAGTGCGCACTGTTGCGCCGCGATGGCGGGCCGCGAAAGCCTGGGCGTGGGCGCCCATGGCGGCGCGGCGGTCGTCGTCATCGAGCAGGCCGGCGGCCGCGCGCAGCAACGCCGACGCATCGGGCAGGCGCAGCGCGGCGCCCGCGGCGACGGCTTCCTCGGTCGCCTGAAGGAAGTTGAAGGTGTGTTCGCCGACCAGCACCGGACGTCCCAGCGCGCACGCTTCGATCAGGTTCTGGCCGCCCAGCGGCAGCAGGCTGCCGCCGATGAAGGCGCAGTCGCATGCGGCGTAATAGGCGAACATCTCGCCCATCGAATCGCCCAGCAGCACGTCGGTGTCCACGTGTTCCGGCAGTCTTGATCGACGTGCGAGGCTCAATCCGCGTTCCTCGACCATGCGCGCCACCTCGTCGAAGCGCTGCGGATGACGGGGCACCAGCACGAGCAGCATGTTCGCCGGGCGCTGGTCCAGGGTCTTGTACGCGTCGAGGATGAGGGCCTCTTCGCCTTCGCGGGTGGACGCGCACAGCAGCACGGGGCGGTCCGCGAAGCGCGCGCGCAGCATCGCGCCCGTGTCCAGCGCGGCCTGCGGTGGCACGACGTCGAACTTGATGCTGCCCGTGACGGCGACCTTCGGGGCGCCCAGCGACGCGATGCGTTCGGCGTCCGCATCCGTCTGCGCGGCCACCAGCGTGATCGCGCGGGCCGCATCCGTCATCGGCGTGCCGATCTTGCGGCCGCGGCGCAGCGATTTTTCGGACAGGCGCGCATTCACGAGCGCCACCGGCACGCCGTGTCGCGCGCAGCCGTGGATCAGGTTCGGCCACACTTCCGTCTCCATCAGGATGCAGATCGCGGGCTCGAAATGGCGCAGGAAGCGGCCGACCATGAAGCCGGTGTCGTACGGGAGGAACGACTGGATCACGCGGTCGCCATGCTTGCCGAACAACGCTTTGCCCGTGGCGCGGCCGGTGGGCGTCATGTGCGTGAGCAGGATGCGCGCGTCGGGGCGCGCGGCCAGCAGGGCCTCGATCAGGGGCTCGGCAGCGCGCGTCTCGCCGACGGAAACGGCGTGCACCATGATGGTCTGACGCTTTTCAGGTCTCCTGCCGTAGAAACCGAGGCGCTCGCCCAAATGCGTGCGGTAGCCGGGTTCACGGCGCCCACGCCACCACAGGCGGCCCAGCACGAGCGGCAGCGCCAGCCACCACATCAGCGAATACAGCACGCGCATCAGCGGCTCTCCAGCAGGCGCCGCGCGGCCGCCACGACCTCGTCGACCGACGGCGGCGTACCGGTGTCGCCCAGGTTGACGATGCGCGGCGACCAGTTGCCCTCGGTCTTCCAGCGCGGCGAATCGGCATAGATCTCGACCGTCGGCCGCACGAAGGCGGCGGCGATGTGCGTGAGGCCCGTGTCGACGCCGACGGCCAGGGCCGCGTGGCGCGCCAGCCCCACCGCATCCATCATCGACAGTTTCGGCAGCACGCGCGCGTTCGGCAGCGCGGCCGCCAGGCGCTCGGCCTCTTCCTTCTCGCGGGGCGAGCCCCACGGCAGCAGGATCGTCATCGGCGCGAGCGCCTGGCCAAGCGCGATCCAGTGCGCCGTCGGCCATTTTTTCGCGTCGCGCGCGGTCCCGTGGAAGAACACGGCGTAGTCGTCCGGCGGCATCCACGCGGGACGTGCGCTTTTTTCGGGTGCCGGCAGGCCGAAATCGGGCGGCGTGTCGACGGCATAGCCGAGCGCCGCGGCCACGACCTGGCGTCCGCGCGCCACCGCATGCGTTCGCGGCTCGACGGCGATGCTGCGGCTGTGGAAGATGCGCGAGACGCCTTCGTAGCCCGAATCCTCGGTGCCGTTGGCCAGGCCGATCTTCTGGCTGCCGCGGGCACAGGCCATCACGATGCCCGTCTTGATCAGGCCCTGCGTGTCGAACACGTAGTCGTACTGCTCGGCGCGCAGGTCGCGGAAAAAGCCGCGCAGCTCCGCGCGCACGGCCGCCTGGCCGAGTCCCTTGCGCCAGCGCCGCAGCGCGAACGGGATCACCTTGCGCACGTACGGGTTGAGCTTCACGAGGCTGACGTAGCCCTCTTCCACCACCCAGTCGACCTGGGCATCCGGAAAGTGGCGCCGGATGTCGGCCACGATCGGGAGATTGTGCAGGACGTCGCCCAGCGACGACACCCGCACCAGCAGGATCTTCATCAGAACGGCAGCTTGGCGTTTGGCTTGGCGGCCAGGATCACACGCGCAAAATCACGCTGAATGCGCTCAAGAGCTTCCGGATTCTCGCCCTCGAAACGCAGCACGACGACGGGCGTCGTGTTCGAGCCGCGCGCCAGGCCGAAGCCGTCCGGGTATTCCACGCGCAGGCCGTCGATGTCGACGATTCGGTCCGCGCCCGGGAATTCCGCTTCGGCGCGCAGCTTGTCGATCAGCGCGAAGTTCTCGCCTTCCTGCAGGTGCAGGTGCAGCTCGGGCGTGCTGGACGCGATCAGCAGGCCGTTGAGGAGCGCCGACGGGTCGGTTTCGCGCGTGAGGATCTCGAGCAGGCGCGCGCCCGTGTACAGGCCATCGTCGAAGCCGTACCAGCGGTCCTTCCAGAAGATATGGCCGCTCATCTCGCCGCCCAGCGGCGCGCCCGTTTCCTTCAGCTTGGCCTTGACGAGCGAGTGGCCCGTCTTCCACATCAGCGGACGGCCGCCGTGCTGCTCGATCCACGGACCCAGGTGGCGCGTGCACTTCACGTCGTACAGGATCTCGGCGCCCGGATTGCGCGACAGGACGTCCTGCGAGAACAGCATCATCTGGCGGTCCGGGAAGATGATCTGGCCATCCTTCGTGACGACGCCCAGGCGGTCGCCGTCGCCATCGAACGCGAGGCCGATCTCGGCGTCCGTCGTCTTCAGGCATTCGATCAGGTCCTGCAGGTTTTCCGGGTGCGCCGGATCCGGGTGGTGGTTCGGGAAGTGGCCGTCCACGTCGCAGAACAGTTCGATCACGTCGCAGCCCATCGCGCGGAACAGGTCGCCGGCGACCATGCCGGCCACGCCGTTGCCGCAGTCGACCGCGATCTTGATCGGACGCGCGATCTTGACGTCGCCGACGATGCGTTCGACGTAGGCGGCCTTGATGTCGTGCGTCGAGTAATTACCTTGCTGCGCGGCCGGCTGGAAGTCGTCGCGTTCGATGGCCTGGTACAAAGCCTGGATGGCGTCGCCGTAGATCGCCTCGCCGGCCAGCACCATCTTGAAGCCGTTGTAGTCCGGCGGGTTGTGGCTGCCGGTGACCATGATGCCCGAGCGCGCACCCAGCACGTTGGTGGCGAAATACACCATCGGCGTGGCGACCATGCCCAGGTCGACGACATCCACGCCGGCGGCCTGCAGGCCTTCGGCCAGCGCCTTGGCCAGCTCCGGGCCGGACAGGCGGCCGTCGCGGCCGATGATCACGGTGCGTTCTCCCTTGGCCAGCGCGGCGGCGCCGAACGCCTGGCCGATGCGGCGTGCGATCCCCGCATCGAGCGTGCTGCCGATGACGCCGCGGATGTCATAAGCCTTGAAGATCGTTTTCGAGAGAGAAACCATGGATTATCTACCTTGCTGGACGGGGCAACGGAATGCACGCGCACGGGCATTCCGAACGCCGGTTGGGTCGGGATTGGAAAAAAGGGATATTGTAACGGCAAGCCGGGCCGCCGGGGCCGGATTACCGGTGTACTGGATGCGCAAACAAGCGCGATGAGGCGCACAGAACGTGCGCACTCGGAACGATATGAAACGGAATCAGACGCGCAGTTTGTCCATCGATTTACCGCCTTCGACCCATTCCTTGACCCATTTCGGCTGGCGGCCGCGACCGGTCCACTGTTGCGAGGCATTGTCCGGATTGCGATAACGGACGGCGACGGAACCGGCATTCGCACCCGCCGATTTGCCGCCACGGCCGCTGGCGCTGATCAGGTCTTTCAAAGGTACGCCGACGCTCTGTGCGATGGCCATGATCTGTTCACGCGCCTTTTGCACTTCCTGCACCTCGCGTTTTTTCATTTCCTGCTTGATCTGCTCCTGCAGGTTGCGCAAATCGCCCAAGGACAAATTAGACAGATCCATCTTGATTCCTTATATGTAGAGTCTAGGTGTAAGGGATTTTATCGAATAATCACCAATGCTCGCAATATACTACAACTGAAATTTCTTCAGTGTTTTTTGTGCCAAATCAGCCAGCGCGGCGACTTGAATCTCACGATACGCGCGTACAACCATACGTAGCTGATAATGAACAACAGACAGAAGAATATCAAAATTCCCGTATTTTGCGAGAACACGGTTGCGGGGATAACGGCAGTGAGGGAAAACAGCCACAGGTATGGCGAAGTACGCGCATTCCTTTTCATCAGCGCGCGGGCTTCTTTGCGACCGACGGTCCATTGCACGATACGCCGGAAGATCAGGCTGTGCAGGTGGATTCCATCTGGCATGGTAGGAGATTTCCCACGCACAAACATTCGGCGGTAAACGGAAAATATGGTTTCGAATGCCGGATAAATCAGCAGCAAGACGGCATACCACGTCGATACCTGGGGATTGCGCATCACGAGCAGCAGGGCCAGTTCGCCCAGCATGAATCCGATGAAATAAGCGCCGCCGTCGCCGAGGAAGATGAGGCCGACGGGATAATTCCAGACGAGGAAACCGGCCGTTGCACCCGCGACCGTCAGCGCGGACACCAGCACGAACATGTCGCCCACCTGCCAGCCCACGTAAGCGAGCGACAACAGCATGAAGATCGTGACGACGCTGGCCAGGCCATTGAACCCGTCGATGATATTCACCGCGTTCGCAATGCCCGCAACGGCCAGTACGGTCAGCGGCAATATCAGCCACAGCGAATCGAGGTTCCAGCTCACGAAAGGCATATCGAGACGCGCGATTTTCGCGTCCAGCACGAGATAGCCGAGGAACGCGGCGACCATCGTCAATATCAGGCGGCGCGACGGACGCACCTTCCCCGTATAGTCCTCGACGATACCGCCGGCGAATGCGATCCCCGAACATCCCAGCAGCGAGACCAGCCAATAACCGAGGCCGGGCACCCGCCATACGGAAATGCCGGCGGTCAGGGCCACCGCGAGGAAGATCGGCAATCCGCCAATCCGCGCCACCGCATGCAGATGGACCTTCTGCACGCCGTCGAAATTATTGTCGAGAGCGGGGCCGTGCAATTTCGAATGCTTGACGACGAGGAGCGTCAGCAGCGCGGACACGACAAAACTTACGATGAAGGAAAACATTTTATTATTTTTTAAATGCAATCGTGCGGGATTGTACCGGAATAGTCGCTGGCAAACCGGACGTCGGCAGTGTGCGCGCGCAGACCGTCGCCCGATCGAGGAATTACGAAATACCGGAACTTTGACTGAGGGGCAAGACAATTTACAATCGGTAATTCCGTCGGCTGGGGCCGCCGTACGAAACCCGGAAGAATCGATTAGTATCGATCCTGCAAAATCGAATGTGAGCGAGATGAAAACCTATGTAATCGGCGACCTGCAAGGGTGCGCCCATGAAGCCGGCCTGCTGCTGGATCGAATCGACGCGACGGCGGGACCAGGTACGCGCATCCTGTTCGTCGGCGACCTGATCAACCGCGGCCCCGATTCGCTGGGCGCGCTGCGCCGCATGAAGGCGCTGGCGGAAACGAGCGATGGCCGTGTCGACGCCCTGCTCGGCAACCACGACCTGCACCTGCTGGCCGTGGCCGTCGGCGTCCAGAAAATGAGCCGGTCCGATACGCTGGACGAGATCCTCGCCGCGCCCGACCGCGATGCATTGATCGACTGGCTGCGCCGCCGCCCGCTCGCCATGTTCGTCGATGCCCACCTGCTGGTACATGCCGGTGTGGCGCCGCAGTGGACGGCCGCGCAGACGATGGCGCTGGCGGCGGAAGTCGAGGCTGTCCTGCGCGGCGACGATTGGATCGGCTTCCTCGGCCAGATGTACGGCAACGAGCCGGACCGCTGGGACGACGGCCTGACGGGCATCGCCCGCCTGCGCTGCATCGTCAACGCGCTCACGCGCATGCGCCTGTGCTGGCCGGACGGCCGCATGGATTTCCATCACAAGGAAAGCGACAAGGGGCCGGAAGGCACGGACCTGCAGCCCTGGTTCGACCTGCCCAACCGCCGCACGCTCGATGTCACCGTCGTGTTCGGACACTGGTCGGCGCTCGGGCTCGTGCTGCGGCCGAATCTCGTGGGGCTGGACAGCGGCTGCGTGTGGGGTGGCAAGCTGACGGCCGTGTGCCTGGATGACCGGTCGCTGTTGCAGGTGGATTGTCCCGAGTATCGGGAGCACGGCGGGAAAAGATAAGGTTCGTCGTTCCCGACTGCGCGGGAACGACTACGACGACTCAGCGCCCCTGCCCCAGCGCCCCCGCGATCGCATCATGCGCCGCCTGCGCCAGTTCGCGCCGGTGCGCGCCCGCCGCCGGGATCGGCGCCAGGCAGGCCAGCCGCGCGACGATCGGCTCGCCTTTCATGATGCGCACGATGCTGTCGACGAACGTCGTCTCGCCCGTGTAGTCGACGGCCGGATGCCACGCGCCGAACGCATCGACGTAAGCCAGCGCAACCGGCTGCACGGGCACCGCGGCATCGATGGCGGCTTCGAACAGATTCGCGTGGAACGGCAGCACCGTGCCCTGGCTGGCCGTCGTCCCCTCCGGGAAGAACGCCACGCGGCGGCGCTGGCCGAGGGCCTCCACGAGGCCCTTGAAGATGTGGCGCAGGTCGCGCCGGTTGCCGCGCGCGATGAACACCGTGCCCGCCTGCGCGACGAGCCAGCCGACGACGGGCCAGGCGCGGATCTCGGCCTTGGCCACGAAGCGGCAAGGGTGCACGGCATTGATGACGAAGATGTCGAGCCACGAGATGTGGTTCGCGACGATGAGCGCGTGCGCCAGCGAGTCCTCGCCCGGCACGCGCTCGAGGCGCACGCGGCAGATGCCCAGCAGGCGCGCCGACCAGCGCTGGATCAGGCGCTCGCGCAGGGCATCGCCCACCCACGGGAACACGAGGGCGCAGGTGGCCAGGCCCTGGACGAGGTGGAGGACGAGGCGCGCGAGGCGCCACGCAAGCCGGATCTTCAATCAGCGTTCGAACGCGACGTGGCCGGCGACGATCGTCGCCTTCACCTGGCCCGCCAGTTCGTAGCCGAGGAACGGCGTGTGCTTGCCCTGGCTCGCGAGGGCGGCCGCGTTGACGGTCCAGCGCGTGTCCGGATCGAACAGCACGACGTCCGCGCTTGCGCCCTGTGCCAGCGTGCCGGCGGACAGGCCCGCCATGCGTGCCGGATCGCTCGTGATCTTCGCCAGCGCCGTCGACAACGCTTTCGCGTCGTTGCCCTGCTCCGCCGCCCATTTCAGCATCAGCGCCAGCAGCAGTTCCAGGCCGGTGGCGCCGGGCGACGCCTCGGCGAACGGCAGCAGCTTCTCGTCGTCGTCGACCGGGGTGTGGTCCGAGCAGACGGCGTCCACGGTGCCGTCCTGGACGGCCGCGCGGATCGCGTCGCGGTCGCGCTGGCTGCGCAGCGGCGGCGTGAGGCGCGCGTTGGAATCGAAGAAGCCGATGTCGGCATCCGTCATGTGCAGGTGGTGCACGCCGACGTCGCACGTGACCGGCAAGCCTTCCTTCTTGGCGGCGCGGATCAGGTCCAGCGCGGCGGCGGACGAGATGCGGCACAGGTGCACGCGCGCACCGGAGGCGCGCATCAGCTCGAAGATCGTGTGCAGCGCGATCGTCTCGGACATCACCGGCACGCCGGACAGGCCCAGGCGCGACGCCAGCGGGCCGCTGTGGGCGATGCCGCCGCGGCCGATGAACGGGTCCTGCGGGCGCAGCCACACGGTGTAGCCGAACGTCTTCGCGTACTGCATGGCGCGCAGCAGCACGGTGGTGTCCGTGATCGGTTCCTCGGCCTGCGCGAAGCCGATGCAGCCGGCTTCCGTCAGCTCGGCCATCTCGGTCAGCGCCTTGCCCTTCAAACCGACCGTCAGCGCGCCCAGCGGATGCACGTTGGCCTGGTTCAGCAGGCGCGCGCGGTGCTTGAGCATTTCGACGAGACCTGGCTCGTCCAGCACGGGGTCGGTGTCGGGCGGGCACACGAGCGTCGTCACGCCGCCCTGCACCGCGGCCTGCATTTCCGATTCCAGCGTGGCCTTGTATTCGTAGCCCGGTTCGCGCAGGCGGGCGGAGAGGTCGACGAGGCCCGGCGCGACGACGAGGCCCGCGGCGTCGATCGTGCGCGCGGCCGTGAAGCCCGCGGGGGCGTTGCCGATGCCGGCGACCTTGCCGTCGGCGATGTACAGGTCCTGGACGGCGTCGAGGCCGGCCGCCGGGTCGATCAGGCGCCCGTTCTTGATATGTAAATTCGTCATGCGTGACTTCCAGCCAAAATACTCATAACCGCCATGCGGACCGCGATACCGAAGGTGACCTGGGGCAGGATGACGGCCTGGGCGCCGTCCGCCACGGCCGAGTCGATCTCCACGCCGCGGTTCATCGGGCCCGGGTGCATCACGATGGCGTCCGGTTTCGCGAGCGCCAGGCGCTCCGGCGTCAGGCCGTAGCTCTTGAAATACTCGCCGGCCGACGGCAGCAGCGCGCCCGACATGCGCTCGTTCTGCAGGCGCAGCATGATGATCACGTCGACGTCCTTCAGGCCCTCGTCCATGTTCGTGAACACGCGCACGCCCATCTGGTCCAGGCCACCCGGCAGCAGCGTGTGCGGGCCGATGGCGCGCACTTCCGGCACGCCCAGCGTCGTCAGCGCGTGGATGTCCGAACGGGCCACGCGGCTGTGCAGGATGTCGCCGACGATGGCCACGCGCAGGTTCGTGAAATCCTTCTTGTAGTGGCGGATCGTGTACATGTCGAGCAGGCCCTGCGTCGGGTGCGCGTGGCGGCCGTCGCCCGCGTTCACCACGTGCACGTGGTTCTGCTTCGTATCGTTCAGGTGCTTGGCGATCAGGTACGGCGCGCCCGACTGCGCGTGGCGCACGACGAACATGTCGGCGTGCATGGCCGACAGGTTGTCGATCGTGTCCAGCAGCGATTCGCCCTTGCTCGTCGACGAGGCGGCGATGTTCAGGTTGATGACGTCGGCCGACAGGCGCTTCGACGCGATCTCGAAGGTCGTGCGCGTGCGCGTCGAATTTTCGAAGAACAGGTTGAAGACGCTTTTCCCGCGCATCAGCGGCACCTTCTTGACCTCGCGGTCGGAGATGCTCACGAAGCTCGAGGCGGTGTCGAGGATGTGGTTGATGATGGCCTTGGGCAGTCCCTCGATGGTAAGGAGGTGCTGCAGTTCGCCGTTCTTGTTCAGTTGCGGGTTATGCATTGTCGTCTTCGATCGTGAGCGAAAGTTGGCCGTTTGCTGCGCGGGCCAGCGCGAGCGAGCGGCCAGGGGCAAGCTGTGCGTGCGCGCCGACGAAATCGGCCGCCACCGGCAGTTCGCGGCCGCCGCGGTCCGCCAGCGCGGCCAGCATGATACGCTGCGGACGGCCAAAGTCGAACAGCACGTTGATGGCAGCGCGCACCGTGCGGCCGGTGTACAGCACGTCGTCGACGAGCACGATGGTCGCGCCGTCGACGTTGAATTCGATCCGGGTCGGCTTCACGTCCGGATGCAGGCCCTTGCGGGCATAGTCGTCGCGGTAGAACGAGACGTCGATGAAGCCCAGGCGGGATTGCAGGCCCAGGTCGGCCGCGAGACGTTCCGCGAGCCAGGCGCCGCCCGAGTGGATGCCGACGATGGCGACATCGGGCACGCCCGTAAGACCCGCGCGCACCTGCGCGAGCAGGTCGCGGTACAGGGCCTCGGCATCGAAGTTGTCTGTCCTGTCCGCGTCGTTAATATGAGTTGGCATGATCGTCAAAGTATTGTTGCAAAATGATGGCGGCGGCCTTGGCGTCGATGATCTCGCCGCGCTTGGCGGGAATGACGGCCGACGAGTAGCGCTCGTCGACGAGTTCGACGGGCAGGTTGAAGCGGCCGTTCAGTTGATTCGCGAAGCGGCGCGCGCGCAGGGTCATGTCGTGCTCCGCGCCGTCCGGATGGCGCGGCTCGCCCACGACGAGGCGCGCGGGGCGCCATTGTTCGATCAGGTCGCCGATGACCTTGAAGCGGGTCGCATTGTCGACCGCCTTGATGACGGACAGCGGTTGCGCCTGTCCCGTCAGGGTATTCCCCATGGCGATGCCGATGCGCTTGATGCCGAAGTCGAAGCCTAGAACGATGTCGACCATTACCTGCGTCGGCTCCGGGTTGTGCCCCAACGATCAAGCATGACCGGCCTCGGAAGCCAGCATGAGGGGATCGATCCCCAGCAGCTTGATGGCCGCGTTGTAGCGCTCCTCGATCGGCAGGTCGAACAGCACGCGCGCGTCGGCGCTCACCGTGAGCCAGCCGTTGCGGGCAATCTCTTCTTCCAGCTGGCCCGGACTCCACCCTGCATAGCCGATCGAGACGAGCATGCGGCGCGGGCCGGTGCCGTTGGCGACGGCTTCCAGTACGTCGATCGACGTCGTGAACGCGACGTCGTCGGTGACGCTCAGCGACGACGAATAGCGGCCGCCGGGCGAATGCAGCACGAAGCCGCGGTCGTCCTGGACCGGACCGCCGAACATGATCGGCGCGTCCTCGACGCTGGCGCGCAGACCTTCCGCCACTTTCAGGTCGATGCGGTCAAACAGCACGTCCATGGTCATGTCGGTGGGCTTGTTGATGACGACGCCGAGCACGCCCTTCTCGTTGTGCTCGCAGATATACACGACAGCGCCGCCGAAGATCGGGTCATTCATGGACGGCATGGCAATCAGGAAATGATTAGCCAGGTTCAGCTGGGACGTGGATGCGCACAACGTGCCGAGGAGAGGCGTATCTTCCTGGGGCATCCCGGGCATGGTTAGAGGCTTGCCGACCTTACTTTTTTTCATGCTCATACTCTCTGTTGGCTCACTCTCCGGGTTTACCGCGGTACCTGAAGCTGAAAAGCTGGACTTTTCGCTAGTTTACACCGAATTGCCCGACCGGCCACGGAAGCCGCTCGGCGGGGCAAACCTGAGAGATGGTAGACAGTAAAATTTTGGACTGCATTGACTCAACACACAGAAGATGACTCTGAGAAACTCGCTAGTCTGGTTCCGGCGCGATTTGCGCGTGGACGACCATGCCGCGCTGCATCACGCCCTGCTCTCCTCACGCCGGGTGGTTGGCGTGTTCGTGTTCGATACGGACATCCTGGCCGGCCTGCCGTCCGACGACCGGCGCGTTCAATTTCTGCTCGACAGCGTGCGCGAGCTGGATGCGCGCCTGCATGCAATGGGAGGTTATCTCATCGTGCGGCACGGGCGCGCCACGCAGGTGATTCCGGAATTGGCCGACGCGCTCGACGCGGAATCCGTATTTACCAACCGCGATGTCGAACCGCAGGCCATCGCCCGCGACCGCGCGGTGCAGGATGCCCTGCGCGCGGCCGGCCGCAGCCTGCAGACGTTCAAGGATCAAGTCATCTTCGAACAGGATGAAGTATTGACGCTGGCCGGCGGCCCCTATTCGGTTTTTACGCCGTACAAGAACGCGTGGCTGAAACGCCTCGCGCGCGAGCCGGAGGCGCTGCGGCCGTACGAGACGGCACCGCACGCGGGCGCGCTCGCGCCCCCGCCCGCGGACCACGCCCTGCCCGCGCTCGCGGATCTCGGTTTCGTCCCGAACGCGGCACCCATCGCGCATCCCGGCATGACGGGCGCGGGGGCGCTGCTGGAGCGATTCGGGCAGCGCCTCGCGCGCTACGACCACGACCGGGACTACCCGGCGCTGGACGCCACGTCGCGCCTGTCGATCCACCTGCGCTTCGGCACGCTGTCCGTGCGCCGCCTCGTCGCGATGCTGCAGGCACGCATCGTGGACGGCACGGGCGGTCCGGGGGCGCCCGTGTGGCTGTCGGAACTGATCTGGCGCGAGTTCTACATGATGATCCTGGCACGCCATCCGCGCGTCGTCACGCAATCGTTCAAGGCCGCCTTCGACGCCGTCGCGTGGGACGACGGCTTGGCGGCGGATGCATTGTTCGACGCGTGGTGCGCGGGCCGCACGGGCTATCCGCTCGTCGACGCCGCGATGCTGCAGCTGGAACGCACGGGGTTCATGCACAACCGCCTGCGCATGGTGACGGCCAGCTTTTTGACCAAGGACCTCGGCATCGATTGGCGCCGCGGCGAGCGCTGGTTCGCGCTGAAGTTGAACGATTACGAACTGGCATCGAACAACGGCGGCTGGCAGTGGGCGGCGTCGACGGGGTGCGATGCGCAGCCGTGGTTCCGCATCTTCAATCCCGTCACGCAGTCGAAACGGTTCGATCCGGACGGGGCGTTCATCCGGCAGTACCTGCCGCAGCTGGCCGGCTTGAGCGGGGCGGCCATTCATGCGCCCTGGCTGGCGAAGCCGGAGGTTTTACAGAAGGCCGGCGTCGTGCTCGGGAAGGATTATCCGGTGCCGGTGGTGGACCACGAAGCAGCGAGAGAGAAAACACTCGCGCGCTTCAAGGCGATCCGTGACCTGTAAACGTCATCCCCGCGGAGGCGGGGATCCAAGTTCTGCATGCGCGGCCGAAACGCGTGCAAATTGGGCCCCGCCTCCGCGGGGGCGACGTTCATGTGTTACGAGTTTCGAGCAACCCCGTAATCGCCGCCAGCAACGCATCCTCCTGATACGGCTTGCCGAAATAAGCATCGACACCAAGCCCCAGCGCCACGTTGCGGTGCTTGTCCGCCGTGCGCGACGTGATCATGATGATCGGCAGCGCCGAAGTGGCGGCATCCCCGCGCACGTGGCGCGTGAGGTCGAAGCCGTCCATGCGCGGCATCTCGATATCGACCAGCATCAGGTCCGGACGCGTCTCCTGCATCTGCTCGAGCGCGTCGACGCCGTCCTTGGCCAGCAGCACGCGGTAGCCTTCGCGCTCAAGCAGGCGCTGCGTGACCTTGCGCACGGTGAGCGAATCGTCGACGACCATGATGGTCGCGATGCGCGCGGCCGGCGCCGGTGCCGGCGCGGTTGCCGATGTATTCGCGACATGGCCGGGACGCGCGCCCGAGCCGGCCAGCTGCACCGGATCGAGGATCAGTACGATCTCGCCCGACCCGAGCACGGTGGCGCCGGCGATGCCCGGCATGCGCGCCAGCTGCGGCCCGATGTTCTTGATGACGACCTCGCGGTTGCCCAGCACCTCGTCCACCCGCACGGCGACGCGCGTGTTGCCGCTCCTGAGGACCAGCACCGGCGACGAGCGCTGGCCGCCGCTTTTTTGCCATGCGCCGCCCGGTTCGTGCAGCAGCGTAGGCAGGTAGTGCAGCGGGACGTTCTCGCCGTGGACGTTGATCGCCCCGGCGGCGAAGGCCGCATCGAGGTCGGCCTCGCGCACCTGCAGCACCTGCTCGACCAGCACGGCCGGCAGCGCATGCGTGCGCGGGCCGCTGGCGACGAGCACGACCTGCGTGACGGCCAGCGTGAGCGGCAGGTGGATGGCGAAGGCGGCGCCGCGGCCCGGCGTCGTCTCGACGTCGACGCGGCCGCCGAGCGCGCGCGCTTCCGAGCGCACGACGTCCATGCCGACGCCGCGGCCGGCCAGTTCGGTCAGCGTGTCCGCCGTCGAGAAGCCCGGCTCGAACACCAGCTCGGCGGCGTCCTGGTCGGACACGTCCTCGCCGTCGGCCAGCAGCCCGAGGGACGCCGCCTTGGCGCGGATGCGCCCCAGGTCGAGGCCTGCGCCGTCGTCGGCGAAACGGATCTCGACTTCGTTGCCCTGCTGGCTCACCTGCACGAGCAGTTCGCCCGTCTCCGGCTTGCCGGCCGCCAGGCGCTGGCCGCGCGGCTCGATACCGTGCACGATGGCGTTGCGCAGCAGGTGTTCGAAAGGCGCTGCCATGCGTTCCAGCACGCTGCGGTCGATCTCGACGCCGCCGCCGCGGATGTCCAGGTTGACCCGCTTGTCCATTTCCTTGGCGGTCTGGCGCGCCACGCGGAACAGGCGCTCAGAGAGGCTCGCGAACGGCACCATCCGCACCCGCATCAGGTCGCGCTGCAGCTCGCGCGTCAGGCGCGACTGCGCGGCCAGGTCGTCGGCCGCCGCTTCCACCGTGCGCGCCAGGCCGTCGTGGAACGAACCGACGTCGTTCACGCTCTCGGCCATCATGCGCGTCAGCTCCTGCAGGCGCGTGAAGCGGTCGAACTCGAGCGGGTCGAATTCGCGCTCGCCCGCGATCGACAGGCGCGACGCGATCTGCGATTCCGCCTGCATCTCCACCTCGCGCAGCTGGCGCCGCAGGTTGGCGAGGTTGTCGGAGAACTCGGCCAGCATGCCCTTCAGCGTACCGACCTGCGTCTCCAGCTTCGAGCGCGTGATCGACACCTCGCCGGCCTGGTTGACGAGGCGGTCGAGGATGTCGGCGCGCACGCGCACGAGCGGTGCGCGCGCGGCCTGCTCGTCCGCGGGCGGCGCCGGCCGCGCGGGTTCCGGTGCCGGAGCAGGTTGGAGCACCGGCGCGCCCGGTTGCTGCAGCTGCTCGAACAGCAGTTGCGCCTGGTCGTAGTTGGCCAGCAGTTCGTCGAAGGCGGCCGGATTCGTCGTCCCGGCGTGCAGCATGTTCTCGATCTGCGTTTCCAGCGCGTGCGTGTGCTGGCCGAGGCGCATCGCGCCGGCCATGCGCGCGCTGCCCTTCACCGTGTGCAGGGCGCGCAGCAGGCCTTGCGCGACGGCCACGTCGGCCGGGTTCTGCTGCCACTGGCGCAGGCCGTTGCCGATCTGCGGCAGCAGGTCCGCCGCTTCTTCCATGAACACGGGCAGCAGGTCCGGGTCGAGGTCGTCGACGAATACCGGCTCCGCGGCCAGCACCGCGTCCGCTTCCGGTTCTGCGACGGGTTCCGGCTCGGGTCCGGGCACCAGGATGTCGAACAGCGCATCGACGTCGATGACCTCGTCCGCTTCGACCGGTGCGGGTGCGGGCGCGGGTTCGGCCTGCTCCAGCGTGGGCGCGGCGAACGGATCGTCGAAATAGGCATCGAACAGATCGTCGACGGCGCTCACGGCCGGATCTTCCTGGTGCGGTGCCGGCGCGCGCGGCGCCGGTTCCGTGCTGGCGGGCAGCGCCGGCGTGCCGGTGACGAGCGGCGGATCCGCCAGGATGCTGGCATACGTGGCGGCGAACAGCGCGTCCAGGCGCTGCGCCAGTTCCGGCTCGGCGTCGGCGATGACGGCGTCGGCGCGCTGGCGGCCCAGCTCATCGCGCAGCGCTTCCAGGCGCGCCAGCAGTTCCGGCTGCGCGGGCGCCAGCTCGCCCAGCGCGAACACCTGCAGCATGATGCGCACGCGCTCGACCGTCTCGTCCAGCAGGTCGAACTGGGCGCCGTCCAGCGGCGGGACGGCCACCTGCAGCGCTTCTTCCAGCGCCGCGGCCAGTTCGCGCAACGCGTTGAAGCCGACGGTGGCCGACGTGCCGCCCAGCGTGTGCGCCGCCTTCAGGGCCTGCGCCGACACGGCGCGCAGCGGTTCCGCGCGCCAGCCGGCGAAGTCCTCGGCCAGCGTGCGCACCAGTTCCTCGGTCTCGCCGAGGTAGATGTTGTACAGCGGGAGCGGGATCTCGAGGTCGCCCACGTGCCGCACGTTCGCTTCCGACACGGGGAACGCGAGCACGTTGTCCGGCAGCTCGTCCGTGGACAGGGCCGGCAGCGGCGCGGGCGCCTCGTCCGGTGCGACGTCGAAGCCGGCGGCCGGTTCGACCGGTTCCGGCGGCGGCTCGGATGCGGCGGGCACGGCATCGAGCGCGCCGACCGTTTCCGGTGCCAGCTCGGCCGGCGCATCGACCGCAGGCACCTCCGGCGTCGACACGAGCGGCGCCGGCGCTTCCGCCAGCGCGAACGGCCCACCCTCCTGCACGCGCTGGGCTGCCTGCACGAGCGCCGCGCCATCGCGCTGCGATCCGCCGGCCGCGAGTTCGTCAACCCACGCGCCCAACTCCGCATGCGCCTGCGCGAGCAGTGCCAGCAGGTCCGGCGTGGCGGCGCGCGCCTCGGCCAGCCACAGGTTCATGACCTTTTCGATGGCCGCTGCCGCCGCGGCGAACTGCTCGAGGTTCACCATGCGGCTGCTGCCCTTGAGCGTGTGGAAGCCGCGGCGCAGGCGCGTCAGCGTGTCCTGGTCGGCCGGATCGGCCTGCGCAACGGGCAGCGCGTTGCCGACGACGTCCAGCACTTCGCGCGCCTCGCCGATGAAGATCTCCAGCAGTTCGGCGTCGACGGCATCCGGTGCCGCCTCCGGCGCAGCCTGCGGCTCCGACGGCGCCTGTGCTTCGGCCTGTGCTTCGAGCGGCAGCTCGTGGAACAGGCCCGCCGCCGCATCGAAGCGGTAGCGCCGGCGCGCGCCGTCGACGTTCTGCGCCAGCGCGTCCGTGAAGAAGCCGAGCGCGCCGATGTTGCGCGCCAGGTTGTCCAGCACGGCGCCGCGCGCCGCGGCATCCGGCGGCGTCTCGATCAGCGCGCGTACCTGGGCGCGCACGTGGTCGACGGCTTGCGTGGCCTGCTCCTGATCGAGGATGGCCAGCGCGCCCTGCAGCTGGTGCAGCAGCGGGTCGACCTGTTCCAGGGACGCAATGCGTGCCGGGTCTTCGTAGTAGTCGTCGATGAGTTTCTCGACCTGGCGCAGGCCCGTGCGGATCTCGCCCGCCAGCACCGCGACGGTCTGGCCCTGCTGCAGCTCGCGCGCCATCTCGCCGTGCCACACCGGCGCGTCCGGCGGGGTCTCGCCGTGCGCGAGCGCGAGCAGGCGCTGGCCGACCGCTTCCGCATGCTGGCCGAAGTCCTCGGGCAGCTGGCGCACCTGGTCCAGGCCGTGCTCGACGAACAGCATGGCCTCGGCCATCTCGAGGCTGAACTGGTCGCTGCGGCCGCCCGCCATCGATTCGCTGGCGGCCTGCCCCAGTTCGCGCAGCAGGTGCGCGAGCTGCGGTGCGCCCAGCTTCTCGCTGGCGCCGGCCAGCTTCGCCAGCGCCTCGTTGAAGCCGCCGCCCGTCGCGGCGCCGCCTTCCGTGGCGACGCGGTCCCAGCCCTGCTTGGTCTCGATCAGCGCTTCCTTGGCATCCTTCAGCACCGCCGGATCGACCTTGCCGTAGCGGCGTTCCAGGTAATCGGCCGGCACCTGGCCGCCGACGTGGTACGCGTCGCGCAGCTGGCGCGCCTCGGGCGTCGGCTCGGGTGCGGCCGAGGTGAAGAACAGCGCGTCGCGCAGCAGCGCTTCCGGCAGCTCCGTATGGCCCTGCGCCTGGCGGCGCAGCTGCAGGTTGATCTGGCCGAACAGCTGCTTTACATACAGGTCGGGCGCCACCTGGCCGGTCGCGACGAGGTCGGCGACGGCCTGCAGCGCCAGCCAGAACGCGTGGTCTTCGGCCTGCGGCTGGCCGTCGACGACGCCCGCCAGCGCATCGCGCATGGCGGCCGCCTGGGCGCGCTGGGCGTCGACGTCCTGGCTGCGCAGGAACGGCAGCAGCGCCTTTTCGAATGCGGCGCGGGTCGCTGCGTAGTCCGGCATCGGGCCGGCGCCGCCAGCCGGCAACAGCGCCGGGGCGAGATCCAGCACGAGCATCTGGCCCGGGTGCACCCTTTCTACGCCCAATAACTCCTGCAGCGCGCGGTAGTACGGGAACAGGCGCACGGGCTGCGGCGCCGCGCCGTCCAGCAACTCTTCCAGGTATTCGACGAGCGCCCGATACGCCTCGCCCACGGCGCCGGCACGCTCAAGCTCGAGCGCCAGCGTGCCATCCTTGAAGCGGTCGATGACCTGTTCGGCCGCCTCGCTCAGGCGTTCGACGCCGGCCACGTCGACCATCTGCAGTGCCCCGTGGGCCTGGTGCAGGTGCGACTTGGCATGCAGCAGCAGCGTGGGCTGCGCTTCCGGTGTGCGGCCAGCCGCATCCTGCAGCGCCTTGGCGGAACGCCCGAGGGCGTCGCGGATTTCACCGATGACCCAGGACAGGGGGCCGGTGTCGAAAGGCGGTGCGGCGGATGCGTGCGAAAACTGGGTCATGTGGGCAAAAGTGAGATGCTCAGGCGGCGACGCGGAAGCGCGACACCGAATTCTTCAGTTCCTGCGCGAGCGCCGCCAACTGCCGGATCGACTGCGCGGTCTGCTGCGTGCCGCCCTGTGCCTGTTCGGTGATCGCGAGGATGTGCTGCATATTATGCGCCACGCCGTTCGCGGACGTCGCCTGCAAGCCCGCGGCGACCGCCATCCCCTGGATCAGCTCCGCCAGGCGGTTCGACACGCGCGAGATGTCGGCCAGCGCGGCGCCGGCCGCGTCGGTCGTGCGCGCGCCCTCGACGACGCCCTGCGTCGACTTTTCCATTGCCGCCACGGCGTCGTGCGTGTCGGTCTGGATGGTGCGCACCAGCGCGCCGATCTGCTTGGCCGCTTCGGCCGACCGCTCCGCCAGCCGCTGCACCTCTTCCGCCACGACCGAGAAGCCGCGCCCCGCCTCGCCGGCCGATGCGGCCTGGATCGCGGCGTTCAGCGCCAGCACGTTGGTCTGCTCCGTGATGTCGGAAATGAGTTCGGTGATCTCGCCGATCTCCTGCGACGATTCGCCCAGGCGCTTGATGCGCTTGGAGGTTTCCTGGATCTGCTCGCGGATCTCGCCCATGCCGCGGATCGCGTTCTGCACCGCCGTCGCGCCCTGCTCCGCCGCCGCCACCGACTGGCGCGCCACCTCGGCCGATTCCTTCGCGGAGCTGGATACGTCCGTGATCTCGCCGGCCATGCGCAGCATCGTGGCCGACGTGTCCTGGATCTCGCGCGCCTGCTGGCCCGCCGCGACGAGCAGCCGGCTCGACACCTGCTGCGCGTCGTTCGACGCCTGCGTCACCTGTTCCGCCGTATCGATCACGCGCACGACGAGGCCGCGCAGCTCTTCCACCGTGTAGTTAACGGAGTCGGCGATGGCGCCCGTGATGTCTTCCGAGACGGTGGCATAGACCGTCAGGTCGCCGTCCGCCACTTCCTGCAATTCGTTCATCAGGCGCAGGATCGCGGCCTGGTTCTGGTCGTTGGTGGCCTTCGCTTCCTCTTCCTTGGCCTGGGCCAGCAGGCGCATCGCCTCCGCTTCCTGGCGGCGCGCGTCGGCGCCGCGGGTGCGGTTGCGCGAATCCTGCAGCATCACGCGCGAGATGCTGCCCGCCGTGACGAGCGTGAAGATCGATGCCGCCACGAGCACCCACAGCCACATGCCCGTGCTGCCCGCGCCGGCGCGGTACGATGCCTGCAGGCCGGTCAGCTGGCGGCGCAGCGCTTCGTTGTCGCGGAAGATCGTCTGCTCGGCGGCCTTGGCGGCCGTCATGTCGGACAGTTTATCCAGGAAGGTCGAGATCAGCTTCTGGCAGATGTCGAATTTCGACTGCACTTCTTCCAGCTTGGCGCGCAGGTCCGGGTCGCGCAGCGGGGCCAGGCCCAGCGTGGCGCTGCCGTTCAGCAGGCCATCGACGGTGGCGCGGAACGTGGTCGTGTCGCGGCCCATCTGGAACGCGGTCTCGGGACGGATGCCGCCCGACGTGAGGAATTCGCTGGCGCTGCGCGACAGGCGCTGCGTCAGCATCATCATGCGGCCCAGCGCCGCCAGTTCGCGTGCGCTGCCGCCGCGCGCCGTGCGTTCGGTGAGGATGTCTTCCGTCAGCGCCAGCATGTCCGGCGCCAGCACGTCGAGCTGCTTCAGGTTCTTGTCGAAGGCGACCAGCTCCGGCTTCATCTTGAGGATGCTGGCGGCGGCCGCGTCGGACACGTTCCACTTCTTGCGCACGGCGGCCAGCTGCGCGGCCAGGTCGCCGGACGATGCGGGAATCGCGTTGCCGTTGAAGTCGCCGCCGCGGGCCAGCAGGTCGAGGTCGTGCGACAGGGCGATGCGGCTGTCCTGCAGCTGCGTGAACGCGTCCGGCACGCCCTGCATCGCGTTCGGCGCGGCCTTGCCCACGCGCTGCGAGTGCATCAGCGCTTCGCTGGCGATCTGGGTCTGGCCGCTGGCGATCGCGCCGCTGCCGGCATTGCGCCACAGCGACAGCAGCGTGAGCAGGATACCGATGCCGAAGGCGACGAGCAGGATGCGCAGCTGGCGCGGCAGGGACAGATGGCCGATGAGCGGCAGGCGCAGGTCGTCGTCGCCGCCGGCCGTTCCGCTGGCAGCTTCCTCCGCATGGCGGCGCTTGCGCCGGGCGAGCTGGCCGAGGCGCAGCGCGGCGTCATCGGCGGAACCCGTCGATGCCGTGCCGCTGACCGGGCCGGCGGGTACCGTGCCGGGGCCGAACTGCGTGTCGGGCGACGCCAGCACCGTGCCGGACGCCTGCGCGTCGCCGCCCCCGTCCTTGGGGAAGAAATTCATCGACAGTTTGGATACGAATCCCATGCGAGCTCCAGTACAGAACCTGTTTTTAATTGTTGAACGATCAGCGTGCGACCTGCAGGAAGCGGTCCTCGCGCGCGAGGGCGACGAGCGACAGCGGCGTCCAGTCCTGGCCGTCGGCGTCGCGCAGGCGGCCGTCAAGAGGCGTCATGTCGGCCGCGTGGCGCAGGCCGACGACCTTCGCCACGAGCAGCGCGCACGGAAAGCCGAGGGCGGGTCCGAACGTCACGAGCCGCGTGCCGGGCGTTGGCGCCGCCTCCGGATCGAAATAGCGCGCCAGGTCGACGACGCCCAGCAGGTTGCCGCGCACGTTCGCGAGGCCGAGATACCAGGGCTGCGTGAGCGGCACGGCGGCCAGCGGCGGCAGCGGCACGATCTCGCCCGCTTCGACGAGGTCGAGCAGGTAGCGCACGCCGCCGATCTCCACGCCCAGCTGGTGCGCGCGCGCGCCGCTGCTCGTGCGCGCGGCCTGCATGCGCTCGAGCAGCTGTTCCTGGTACTGGCGCAGGCGCGCGCGCCGGGCCGCGCCCTTCTGTCCGGCGGCGTCGCTGACGTCCATCTCAGGCGCCGAGCGTGGCGATCGTGGCCAGCAATTTCGCCGGATCGACCGGCTTGACGAAATAATCCTTCGCGCCCTGGCGCATGCCCCAGATACGGTCGGTTTCCTGGTTCTTGCTGCTGCAGATGATGACGGGGACGGACGCCAGCTCCGGATCGCGCGCGATCGAGCGCGTCACCTGGAAGCCGTTCGCGCCGGGCATCACCACGTCCATCAGGATCAGTTCCGGACGATCGGCGCGGATCTTGGCCAGCGCCTCCTCGCCGTTGTCGGCGGTGGTGACGGTGAAGCCGTTGCGCACGAGGATGTCGGTCAGGTAGTAACGTTCGGTCGGGGAATCGTCGACGATCAGGATTTTTTGTATGGCCACGGTGGGCTCCGCAACGTTGGAATCAGGCAGCCGCGTCGGTCCGGCCCTGCGCATGGTCGCGCACGGCCGCCAGCAGGCTGTCCTTGGAAAAAGGTTTGGTCAGGTAGGCGCTCGATCCGACCATCGCGCCGCGCGCACGGTCGAACAGGCCGTCCTTGGAGGACAGCATGATGACCGGCGTGGCATGGAATTTCGCGCTCTTCTTGATCAGCGCGCAGGTCTGGTAGCCGTCCAGGCGCGGCATCAGGATGTCGCAGAACACCAGGGACGGATGATGGTCGTTGATCTTGGCCAGCGCGTCGAAGCCGTCTTCGGCCAGTACCACGCGGTAGCCGGCCTGCGTCAGGAAGATTTCGGCGGACCGACGGATCGTGCTGCTGTCGTCGATCACCATGATCGTCAGGCCTGTCGGTTGCGTCGTCATATTCGTTTCACTTCAGCATGAACCCGCAAGATAGCATAGGGGCTGCGGCTTGTGCATGAAGTGTTGCGATACGTCAACTTGCCGTATGACGACTCATTGACGGGATGACACGAAACATTGGCGGGACGTTATTTCACGTTGATGAATCGACAAAGAACCGCTCAGATCGCGGTCATTTCGAAGTCGTCCTTGCGCGCGCCGCATTCCGGGCACGTCCAGTTCATGGGCACGTCGGCCCAGCGGGTGCCCGGCGCAATGCCGTCGTCCGGTGCGCCGGCGGCTTCGTCGTAGACCCAGCCGCAGATCAGGCACATCCACGTCTGGTACACCTGTGTTTCAGTACTCACTTCGATTTCCTCTTTTCGGTTCAGATAAAATGACAGGGAAAGGTATAGTATTCTACCCGCTGTGCAAAACCAAACGTCTCCACTCATCCTCACGTTCGGGCCCGCCGACCCGGTCGGGGCGCTGGGCATCCAGTCCGACGTGACCGTCTTCGCCATGCATGGCTGCCACGCCCTCTCGGTCGTGACGGGTTTGCTCGTGGCGGATTCCGCGCGCGTGGACGACATCCAGCCGACCGACCACTCGCTCGTCGTGGAACAGGCGCGCATGCTGCTCGAGGACATGCCCGTGGCCGCCATCAAGGTCGGCACCCTGGCCAGCCTGGAGCAGATCGCGGCGGTGGCGGAGATCGTGTCCGACTATGCCGACGTGCCGCTCGTGCTCGACCCGTTCACGTCGTCGCTGCCCGATTGCGGCCCGCGCGACGACGACATGCTGACCCTCATCCATCAACTGCTCGTGCCGCAGGCCAGCGTCTTCATGCTGTCGCAGCCGGAACTGGCGCGCCTGGCCGACTGCTGGCGCGACCCGGGCAGCATCGCCACCGTCGCCGAGGACGCGGCGGAGCTGACGGGCCTCGGCTGCGGCCACGTGCTCGTGACGGGCGTCGGCGGCGGCGACGGCAGCCGCTGCAACGAGTTGTACGAGCCGGACGGCCTGGCCACCGCCCTGCCCTGGGCGCAGCTCCTGCCCGGCCCGTTCGTCGGCGCCGGCAACACGTTGTCGGCCGCTTTGGTGGCGCGGATGGCGCGCGGCGACGGCGCGGCGGACGCCCTGCCCGGGGCCCAGGACTACGTCACCGGCGCCCTCGTCCATGCCTGCCGCTTCGGCATGGGCCGGCTCATCCCGAACAAGATCTTCCGCGCTCCCGGCGCGGCCTGCTAACCCCGCCGGCGCCTGCGCCCGGGATTCATCCAGACAACCATGACCGCTACGTCCGACTCCACTTCGAAAAACGACATCCTGTTCGCCCGCGCCCAGCAGACCACGCCGGGCGGCGTGAACTCGCCCGTGCGCGCCTTCCGCTCCGTCGGCGGCACGCCGCGCTTCATCACGCGGGCCGAGGGGCCGTATTTCTGGGACGCGGACGGCAAGCGCTACATCGACTACATCGGCTCCTGGGGCCCGGCCATCGTCGGCCACACCCATCCGGACGTGGTGAAAGCCGTGCAGGACGCGGCCGCGCGTGGCCTGTCGTTCGGCGCGCCAACCGAGGGCGAGATCGAGATCGCCGAGGAAATCTGCCGCCTCGTGCCGTCGATCGAGCAGGTGCGCCTCGTCTCGTCCGGCACGGAAGCGACGATGAGCGCGCTGCGCCTCGCACGCGGCGCCACCGGCCGCGACAAGATCGTCAAGTTCGAAGGCTGCTACCACGGCCACGCCGATTCCCTGCTGGTCAAAGCCGGTTCGGGCCTGCTCACGTTCGGCAACCCGACGTCGGCCGGCGTGCCGGAAGACTTCGTCAAGCACACCATCGTCCTCGACTACAACAACATCCCGCAGCTGGAAGATGCGTTCCAGTCGATGGGCGACACCATCGCCTGCGTGATCGTGGAAGCCGTCGCCGGCAACATGAACCTGATCCGCGCGACGCCGGAATTCCTGCAGCGCATGCGCGAACTATGCACGGAATATGGCGCCGTGCTGATCTTCGACGAAGTGATGTCGGGCTTCCGCGTCGGCATCGGTGGCGCGCAGGCGCTGTACGGCATCGTGCCGGACCTGACCGCGCTCGGCAAAGTGATCGGCGGCGGCATGCCGGTCGCCGCGTTCGGCGGCCGCGCGGACCTGATGCAGAAGATGGCGCCGATCGGCCCCGTCTACCAGGCGGGCACGCTGTCCGGCAACCCGGTCGCCGTCGCCGCCGGCATGACCACGCTGAAGCTGATCCAGCAGCCGGGCTTCTACGAGCACCTGACGGCGCAGACGAAGAAACTGGTCGACGGCCTGACGGCGGCCGCGAAGGAAGCCGGTATCGCGTTCTGCGCGGACAGCGTCGGCGGCATGTTCGGCCTGTATTTCGCCGACACGATCCCGTCCAGCTACGGCCAGATGATGGCCGGCGACAAGGAGCGCTTCAACCGCTTCTTCCACGGCATGCTGGACGAAGGCGTGTACTTCGCGCCCGCGATGTTCGAAGCAGGTTTTGTCTCGGCCACGCACGACGATGCCGTGATCGCCGAGACGGTCGAAGCGGCCCGCCGCGTGTTTGCCCGCCTGGCGTGACCGCGCCCGGCCCGACATGCCGTTCAAGCTGTTCCGCCGCCTCACCGACAACGCCACGCTGAAATCGCTCGGCCCCGGCCTGATCACGGGCGCGGCCGACGACGACCCGTCCGGCATCGCGACGTATTCGCAGGCCGGCGCGCAATTCGGCTTCAACACGCTGTGGACGCTGGTGCTGACCTACCCGTTCATGGTCGGCATCCAGCTCGTGTCGGCACGCATCGGGCGCGTGACCGGACGCGGGCTCGCGGCCAACATCCGCCGCGCGTATTCGCCCTGGCTGCTGTACGCCATCGTCGCGCTGCTGCTCGTTGCCAACGTCATCAACATCGCGGCCGACATCGCCGCGATGGGCGAGGCGCTGCGCCTCGTGACGGGCACCGGCTCCAGCCACCTGTATGCGCTCGGTTTCGGCCTGCTGTGCCTCGCGCTGCAGGTCTTTTTGCCGTATGCCACCTACGTGCGCTACCTGAAATGGCTGACCCTGGGCCTGCTGGCCTACGTCGCGACGGCGTTCGCAGTGCACATGCCGTGGACGGAAGTCCTTGCGCGCACCGTGTGGCCCCATTTCGCCTTCACGAAGGATGCCGTCGCCCTCATCGTCGCCGTGTTCGGCACGACGATCAGCCCCTACCTCTTCTTCTGGCAAGCGTCGCAGGAAGTCGAGGAGATCCGCAACGACCACCACGCGCGCGCCCTGCGCACGCGCCCGCGCGACGCCGCCGCGCAACTCAGGCGCATCAAGGCCGACACCTTGATCGGCATGGGCTTTTCCAACCTCGTCGCCTTCTTCATCATGCTGACGACGGCCGTCACCTTGGGCGCGCACGGCATCACGAACATCCAGTCGTCCGCGCAGGCGGCCGAGGCGCTGCGGCCGGTGGCGGGCGAATTCGCGTTCCTCGCGTTCGCGCTGGGCATCGTCGGCACGGGCATGCTCGCCGTGCCCGTGCTGGCGGGGTCGGCCGCATATGCCGTCACCGAGAGCTTCCGCTGGCGCAACGGCATGGACCTGAAGGTCGTCGAGGCGCGCGAGTTCTACGGCATCATCGCGCTGGCCACGCTGGGCGGCGTCGCGCTCGACTTCGCCCCGGTCGACCCGATCGCGGCGCTGGTGCTGTCCGCGCAGATCAACGGCGTCATCGCCGTGCCGATCATGGCCGTCATGATGCTGCTCGCGCATAACCGCAAGATCATGGGCGGCTACACGTTATCCACACGCCATACCGTGATCGGCTGGATCGGCGTGGCGGTGATGCTCGTGGCCGTCGTGGCCATGTTTGCAACGATGTGACCGGTCGATCGTCCCCCACGCGTGGGGCTGCACGGGTGCGCCCACCGTATGTACGATGCGCTCCACATCGACCATCCATCAGGAGCCCCACCATGCAAACCACGACCGTTACTCCCCTGCCGCAACCGCAGTTCTCGCGCGCAGGCATCATCTGGATCAAGCTTGCCGTCCTCTACCTCATCTTCGGCATCTCGCTGGGCATCGCCATGGGCGCCAGCCAGAATTTCACCCTGCGCCCCGTGCACGCCCACGTCAACCTGCTGGGCTGGACGACACTGGCGCTCGCCGGCCTGATCTACAGCGTGTTCCCGAAGGCGGGCGAGAGCCGCCTCGCGCGCCTGCACTTCTGGCTGCTGAACCTCGCATTGCCCGTGATGATGGTCGCGCTCTCCATGCTGCTGCTGGGTCACATGGCCTTCGCGCCGGCGTTGGTGATCGCGGAAATCATCGCCGCGCTAGCCATCCTCGCGTTCGCCGCGAATCTGTTCGTGAATCTGAAGCAATAACGGGCCGCTCTCCGGTTATACTTTCCGGATAATAAAACCGGAGAGAGGCAACGACATGGCTGTGCGTACCATCCGCCACATTATTCCCTGTTCCTGCGCCGTACTGATCGCGGCAAGCGCTTTGTTCGCCGGCACCGCCGGCGCCGCAACGACCACCCCAGGAACCAGCATGGACAAGAAAACCGTATCGCTCGACACCATCCGCCGCCAGGAGCAGGCGCTGCAGTTCACGTCCTTCGACAACGACGCGGCGCTCGCGATCGGCAACAGGATCGTCGAGCAGGCGAAGGCGGACAAGGTCGCCGTCACGATCGACATCACGATCAACCGCAATCCGCTGTTCTTTTATGCGATGGCGGGTACGAGCCCGAACAACGTCGACTGGATCCGCCGCAAGAGCAACCTCGTGAACCGCACGGGTCACGCGTCGTTCTTCGTGCACACGGAGGCCGTCAACGCGGGCCGCGACTTCGACAACCTGCCCACGTTCGACTCGAAGGACTATGCCGCGCACGGCGGCTCGTTCCCGATCGTCATCAAGGGGACGGGCCAGGTCGGCACGATCACCGTGTCCGGCCTCGCGGGCGTGGACGACCATGCGATGGTCGTGCGCGCGCTGAAGTGGTACCTGAAAGCGGACGACGTCGCGCTGTAAGCATCAGGTCTCGACCGGCACCGCCTTCACGCGCCGCGCGCTCACGGCGCGCGACGCCCGCTTGCGCCACCAGATGATCACGCCGGTCACGCTCAGCATGGCGACGACGAGTCCCATGCACGAGATCAGGATCCGCCCCGGCAGCCCGAGGATGCGGCCCGAGTGCAACGGGAACTGGGCCTGCACGAAGATGTCGGCGGCCGTTCCCTTCCACGGCTGGCGGTCACCCAGCAGGCGGCCATCCTGGCCGTCGTAATACAGCAGCGCGGGGCCGACGCCGCCCGCGCCGTGGTCGTCGCCCGGCGCGAACAGGCTCACCATGTAGACGCCGTACTCCTGCGAATAATAAAGGCTGCCGACAGGCGCATTCCAGCCGCGCCGGCTCGCTTCGATGCCCGCGCGCGCGACGACGTCGCCGTACGGAACGCGCGGCTCGACCGGGTGCTGCAGGTCGGCCGGCACGCGGGTGTCGAACGGCGACGGCGTGACCTGCGTGAACGTCTGCATCACGGGATAGAACACTTCGCGGTACAAGTTCAGCGAAAACGCCGTGAAGGCGAGGACGAACAGCACGACCCATGTCCACAGGCTGAACGCGCGGTGCAGGTCGAAATTCAGCTTCGCGCCGCCGCCGCGCCAGCGCACCATCCACGCCGGCCGCCAGCGCTGCCACCACGACTTGCCGGGGTTGGCGGTTTGGCGCCGCACCGGCAGGGTCAGATAAAAGCCGACGAAGCAGTCGAGCGTCCACACCGCCGCGATGGCGCCCATCAGCCAGATGCCCCAGCGGTCCGGCAGATGCAGCGAATAATGCAGGCGGTACAGGAAGGACACGACCGTCTCGCGGCTGACCGGCCACACGGCGCCCCACTCGCGCCGGCCCAGTTCCGCGCCGCTGACCGGATCGACGAAGACCTGGTTGAAGCCGGGCGACCTCAAGGCGCCCGTGGCGGGATCGATGCGCGGCGCCACGCCCAGCGCCAGCGATTTCCCGGCTTGCGCGTGCAGCGGCACGTACGACACGCGCACGTCCGGATGGCGCGCCTCGACCCGGCGTGCCAGCGCCAGCGGATCCCGCGGCGTGCCGGGCGTATGCGCTTCCATCAGGTGCGGGTTGAGCAAGTCGTCCAGCTCGTGGTCCCACGAGATCACGGCGCCCGTGATCCCGCTGACGAACAGGAAGGCCGCGGTGAGCAGGCCGCACCAGCGGTGGATGAGGGTCCAGGTCGCGCGCATGGTCAGAACGCGTACTTCAGCGTCAGGGTCGTGCTGCGCGGGGCCGCGTACGTGATCGCGCCGTACGCGGAGAACATGCCGAAATGCTTGCGGTCGAACGCATTGTTGACGTTCAGCTGGGCCGACAGCTGCCGCGTGATGTCGTAGCGGGCCATCAGGTTGACGACGCTGAACGGCGACTGCTCGATCAGGCCATTCGTGCCGGCGGGGGCGCCCGGGTCGACCGTGTACGTGCGGCCTTCCCAGTTCACGCCGCCGCCGACACTCAACGCGCTCCACGCATCCGGCAGGCGATACGTCGTGAAGACGCGGAACAGGCGGCGCGGATAGACGCTGTTGACGTCCGCGCCGGCCGCATCCTTCGCGCGGTACTGCGTGTAGCCGGCCGTCACGTTCCAGCCTTTCGCCAGTTCGCCGGACGCATCGAACTCGATGCCCTCGCTCGTCGCGCCGGCGGCCGCGCGGTAATACGTCTCCGGCGCCAGCGGGCCGCTGCCGTCGCGGTCGACGAGGCCCGCTTCCTGGCCCAGGTTGTTCTGCTTCGCGCGGAACACGGCGAACGCCCCGTTCAGGCGGCCGTCGAGGAATTCGGCTTTCACGCCCGCCTCGCAGCTCGTGCCGACGATCGGGTCGAGCATGTTGCCGTCGATGTCCTTCAGGTTCTGCGGCTGGAAGATGTCCGTGTAGCTCGCGTACACGGAATACGTCCCGTCGATGTCGTAGACGACGCCCGCGTACGGCGTCACTTCGCGCTCGTGCCTGATGTCGTACGCGGCCGTGTACAGGCCGCGGCCCGACTTTTCATAGTCGGTCACGCGGGCGCCCACGATCAGGGTGAGCGGATCGGCGAGCGAGAAGCGCGCCACGCCGTACAGCGCGGCCTGCTTCGTCGCGCTGCTTTCGTAGAACGTCGGCGCGCTCCACGCGGGCTGCCGGTACGCGGTCCCCGTCCACGCGTTGAAGTCGCCGACGCCCGGCACGCCGGCGCCCGTGCCGAAATCGGCCGCGCGGCTGTTGGAGACGAAGGTCTGCTTCTGGTGCAGCACGCCGAACGCCACTTCGTGCGTGCGGCCGGCGAGTTCGAACGGACCGCTCGCGTGCAGGCCGGCGTTGTCCTGCTTCGTGCGGGTCGCGTACGAGCCGGCGAAGGCGGCGAGGCCCTCGCCCGTCGCGCGGTCCGGCACGCCCGACAGGTACAGCAGGTAGGAATCGGACCGGCGGTCGCCCCGGCTGGCGGTGGCCCTGACCTTCCAGCCGTTGGCGAAACCGTGTTCCAGGTTGACGAAGGCGCTGTCGTACGAGGTCGGCCAACGGGTCCAGTCCGCGGCCGACGTCTTCGAGACGTCCCAGTCCGTCTTCGACCCGTCCGAATGCCAGTACGGCAGGCCGCCCCACATCGGGCCGTTCGCCTGCGTTTCCTGGCGGCTGATCCCGACCTGCAGCAGGGTCGAGCGGCCCAGGTCCGCGTCGATCGTCGCGTACGCGGTCTTGTTCCGGTTCGACAGCAGCGACACCCAGCTGTCGCCATCCGTGTACTCGCCGACGAAGCGGGCACGTACGCTGCCGTCCCGCGTCAGCGGCGTCGTCACGTCGCCCAGCAGGCGGCGCTGGTTCCAGCGGCCGATGCCCGCTTCCACCGTGCCGGCCAGGGTCTTGCCGGTCGCATGCTTGCGCACGAGGTTGATGGCGGCGGACGGGTTGCCGGCGCCCGTCATCAGCCCCGTCGCGCCGCGCACGACGTCGACGCGGTCGTACAGCGCCAGGCTGCCCAGCACCTCGCCCGCGCTCCACGACTGTTCCCACGTCGTCGGCACGCCGTCGATCTGCAGGTTGTCGATGTCGAACCCGCGCGCGGTGAAGCCGGCGCGGCTCGTCTCGTACTGGTTCACGGACACGCCCGTCACGTTGTTGACGACGTCCGTCACGGTGAGCAGGCCCTGGTCCTCGATGCGCTGCTGCGTCACCACCGTGACGGATTGCGGCGTCTCGCGCAGCGACAGGGTCAGCGGCACGGCCGTCCGGTCCTTGCCCGTCGTGTACGAGCCGGTCCCCTCGGTCGTTTCGCCGAGCCGCGTGGCGCTGATCTGCACCTGCTGGACCGGTGCGTCGACCGGATCATCGGCGGCGGCCTCGGCCAGCAGCGGCAAGGCAAGCGCGACGGCGGCCGCGAGGCGGTTGGGTGGAATACGCCGGGCGGCGCGCGCATGCATGGCCATCGAATCACTCCGTTCTGGATCTAATATTGAACGCGAATGATAATGATTCTCATTTAATGAGTCAACGACAATGAGACGAACGCATATCTGCGCTGCCGGCTGGGCCGGCGCACGGGATCACGGGAACATGTCGGGGATTACTTCAACCAGCCGCGGTGGCGGAAGTACAGGAACGGCGCGATCGCGCTGACGACCATCAGGCCCAGCGACCAGCCGTAGCCGAACTGCCAGTGCAGTTCCGGCAGGAATTCGAAGTTCATGCCGTAGATGCTGGCGATCAAGGTCGGCGGCAGGAACGCGACCGAGGCCACCGAGAAGATCTTGATGATCTTGTTCTGGTTGATGTTGATGAAGCCGACGGTGGCATCCATCAGGAAGTTGATCTTGTCGAACAGGAATGACGTGTGGCCGTCGAGCGATTCGATGTCGCGCAGGATCTGGCGCGCCTCCTCGAACTGTTCCGCGTTCAGCAATCGGCCACGCATCAGGAAGCTGACGGCGCGGCGCGTGTCCATCATGTTGCGGCGGATGCGGCCGTTCAAGTCTTCCTCGTGGGCGATCGCATTCAGCGCGGAGGCCGCGTCCTGGTCGGTGAATTCCTTCTGCAGCACGCGCTGGCTGACGTCTTCCAGGCTCTCGTAAATGCCTTCCAGCGCATCGGCCGAGTACTCGGCGTCGGTCGCGTACAGGTCCAGCAGCACGTCCATGTAGTCCTCGATCGACCCGGGCCGCGAGCGCGCGCGCAGGCGCACGAGGCGGAACACGGGCAGGTCGTCCGTGTGGACCGAGAACAGGATCTTCTTGGCCAGGATGAACGCGACGGTCACGATGCGCGACGGGCCGTCCTCTTCCTCGCGCAGGAAGTCGGTGCGCAGGTGCAGGTCGCCGTTTTCCGCTTCGTAGTAGCGCGCGGACGCCTCGATGTCCTGGACTTCGTCCTCGCCGGGCAGGATCACGTCATAGGTCGACTTGACCCAGGCGCGCTCCTCGTCGGTCGGGTCGAGGAGGTCGACCCAGACGGCAGGCGCGTTCTCCAGATCGGCGCGCGACGCGATGGGTATCTGGTTCAGTCGGCCATTTTGTAGGACAAATACATTGATCATGCGCTGCTTTCTCGGCCGGATTCGGAAACAGCGCAAGTGTACCTGTAAGCCCTGAGGGCGGCCAGCCTAAAGCAGATGAAACCGGGGTCAGAGCCCGATTTTTGGAAATATCCTGAGCAAACTTGTCGGCAATGCGTTGTCCGATTCAGCATGCTCTTGAGTTATTGCCAAAATCCGGGCTCTGACCCCGGTTCAGGGCAATTCCGCTGCGTTCATGCGGCGCTGGATGATGGCCGTGCGGCGTGCCAGGTAGTTGGTGTCGCGGTGGCGGTCGTAGTAGCGCGGGTTCGGCAGCATCACGGCCAGCCGGGCGGCCTGGGCGGCGTTCAGGTTCGCGGCCGGGATGCGGAAATAATGGCGCGCCGCAGCCTCGGCGCCGAACACGCCGCGGCCGAATTCGACCACGTTCAGGTAGATCTCGAGGATGCGTTCCTTGTCCATCACCGCTTCCAGCATGTAGGCGATGACCAGTTCCTGGCCCTTGCGCAGGTAGTTGCGCGAGCCGGACAGGAACAAATTCTTGGCCAGCTGCTGGGTAATCGTCGAGCCGCCGCCCACGACCCGGTGCTTCTTGTTGTTGCGCTCGTACGCCTTTTCCAGCGCGTCCCAGTCGACGCCGTCGTGGTCGACGAAATTGGAATCTTCGGACGCGATCACGGCGCGCTTGAGGTTGTTCGAGATGCGCGCGTACGGCACCCACACCTGCTCCACCTTCGCGTTCGGATTCCGCTCGCGCAGCGCCGACAACTGCTGGCGCATCATGCTTGTGGACGACGGGTTGAACTGCGTCCACCAGCACACCATCGCAAAGAAATACAGCTGCAGCAGGACGACGAGCAGCAGCGGCCCGAGGACGATCCACTTCAGCCAGCGCCGCCCGCCGGTTTTTGCGCGCGCGGGCGCGCCCGCCTTGAGCGTGCCGATGCCGCTCATGATGCGCGCATGCGGGCCAGCAGGGCCGACGTCTCCGGCCGCACACCGCGCCAGGTCAAGAACGCTTCCGCCGCCTGCTCGACCAGCATGCCGAGGCCATCGCGCACGGTCGCGCCGTGGAAGGCCGCGAACGCCATGAACGGCGTCGGCTCCTTCCCGTACATCATGTCCAGCGCCAGCGTCCCCGCGCGGAAGGCCGACGCGGGCACCGGCGGCAGGTCGGCCGACAGGCTGGCCGACGTCGCGTTGACGACGACGTCGAACGCACCCTCGATGTCGGCAAACCCGCAGGCGCTGATCTGCCCCGGGTAAGCCACGTGATCGGCAAAGTGGGACACGAGCGCATCGGCCGTCGCGCGCGTGCGGTTGGCGATCACGATCGCTTCCGGCTTCTCGTTCAAGAACGGCAGGATGACGCCGCGCGCCGCGCCGCCCGCGCCCAGCAGCAGGACGCGCTTGCCGGTGAGCGGCACGCCGGCGTTCCTGACGATGTCCGCGACGAGGCCCGGACCGTCCGTGTTGTCGCCGACGATCTCGCCATTTTCGAAGCGCAAGGTGTTGACGGCACCGGCCAGGCGCGCCCGCGCTTCCAGCCGGGTGGCCAGCGCGGCCGCTTCCAGCTTGAACGGGAGCGTCACGTTGGCGCCGCGGTAGCCTTGCGCGACGAGGTCGCGGACAGTGTCCGCAAAACCGTCGAGCGGCGCCAGGCAGCGCTCGTACGAGATGTCCTGGCCGGTCGCGGCCGCGAACGCGGCGTGGATGTCCGGCGATTTGCTGTGGGCGATCGGGTTGCCGATCACGCAATATTTATCCGTCATGAAGTCTCCTGTTATCCTTCGCCGCGCAGTTCGGCCTGCAGTTTTTCTTCGCGGGTGAATTTGAAGCGGGTGACGACGATCCAGAGGTCGTCCTTGTCGGTCGAGCGCATATTGGCCGGGAATTTGCCGAACGGCGCGGCGCGGCGGACGATCGCCAGCGCGGCCTTGTCCAGCGCCGGATTGCCGGAACTGCGTTCGATGCGCGGTCCGCCTTCTTTTTCGTACAGCGTGCCGTCCTGGAAGATCGGGATGTAGACGACCAGCTCGCCGTACAGCTTCTTGCCGTTCTGCTGCGGGAAGTTCAAGGTGCCGACCTCCTCCACGCGCTTCTGCATCGCCTTGTAGTACATGGCGTAGCCGACCTCGCGCGTGCTGGGGCTGATGAACGTCTTTTTCGGGCGCTTGTTCTCGTCGGCGATGCGCTGGGTGATCTCGGCCGTCATGCGCGCGATCGCCTTGGTGGAGTCGAGGTTGTCCTCGCCCGTGCGGCTGGGGTCGGGCTTCGTCTGTTCGGCCACGGGCGCGCTGTTGAACTGCGACTGGCGCATCTTCGTCAGCACGCTTTTCTGCTGTTGTTCCAGTTCCGCGATGCGGCGTTGCAGGGCCTTGATACTGTCGCCATTCTCGACCTTGCGCAGGTCCGGCAGGGGCGACTGGGCGCGGCCGGCATCGGCATTGCCGCCGCCGTCCAGGTTGGCCTGGGCCAGCGCGTCCGCCTTGACGGGGGCACGCGCATGCTTCGCGTTGACCAGGATGACCTCCAGGCCCGGATCGGCCGGCTGCAGCCGGAACGCGTCCGGCGCGGCGAAACGGACCGCCAGCAGGGAGGCGTGCGCCAGCACCGAGCAGGTGATGGCGATCATCAGGGGGCGGTTGTGTCGGAGGGTGTTCACGCGCTGCGGGGTGGGACGGTTGGGGTCATGGAACTCCCCATTCTACCGTGCAGGCCGGCCGATTTGCGAGCCTTGCGGAAAGACCCGACCGCTGAAGTCACCACGAACGCAACAGGATCTTGTCGACGTGTCAACGATCGGTATCAGTCACACATCATGCGGCCTGCTCGCCCGTGACGTCGGTCTGCGTTTCCGGATCGGTGACGGCCACGGCACCTTCGGCCTCGGCCGCTTCCGCTGCCGCCGCCTCGCCCGTGTCTTCTTCCTCGTCCAGGCCCAGTTCCTCGGCCGCTTCGGGCGCCACGGCCGCGACTTCGAGCAGGCGCGCCTCCAGCGCCAGGTCGACCTCGTCCCAGCGCACGATGTCCAGGCGAACCTGCGCGCCGCGCGCCGCCTGCGGCATGCCCGGCAGGCGGATCACGAGCGGGATCTCGACGAGGCGCAACACCTCGTCCTTCAGCACGACGGCCTCGACCTGCCTGGCGTTTTCCTGCGCCAGCCAGCGCAGGCACCAGTAACGCTCCATGTTCTGCTGGAAGTCGTTATAGGCGGAGTACGCGGCGTCGAATGCGGAGACGATCGAGAACAGCGTGGCATCGCGGTGCTTGAACGGGGCGACGAGCGGCGCCGTCACGCCATTGCTGGCGCACGCGAGGATCTGCCACTGGTTCACGAGGTCCGTATAGCGGCGCAGCGGCGACGTCGACCACGCATATTGATCGACGCCGAGGCCCTGGTGCGGCGCCGCGTGCGTCACCATGCGCACCTGCATCTTGGCGGCCCAGCCGCCGGCGCCCGGACCCTGCGAGCGGTAGATGCCCGGCACGCCGCAGTCGTGCAGCAGCTTGCCCCACGTGCTGTTCGCGAAGATCATCAGCTCGGCCACGATCTTGTCCAGCGGCGCGCCGCGCTTGCGGCGCACGATCGTGACGACGTCGTCCTCGACATAGAAATTGAAGTCGACGCGGTTCGCCTGTTCCGGTTTCAGGCCGAACGCTTCGCGCTTCTTCATGCGGCCCGCTTCCAGCTGCAGCGCCCACTGCCACAGCAGGCCCAGTTCCATCTTGTGCGGGTAGTCGCCTTCGCCGTTGTTCAGCGTCTCCTCGTTGACGACGTCGTCGAGGTCGTTGTGACGCAGGTTGTTCTTGATGGGCACGCGCTCGGCGCGGGTCGTCGTCGAGAGCACGGTCCACGTGGCCGGATCCAGCACGGCATACAGCGACAGCGCCGGGCAGTCGTTGCCCTCGGCCAGCGTGTAGGCGTCGACGACGTCGTCCGGCAGCATCGTGATCTTGTCGCCCGGCATATACACGGTCGACATGCGCGCGCGGGCGATCTTGTCGATGGCGTCGTCCGGACGGATGCCCAGGCCCGGCGCCGCGATGTGGATGCCCACGCGGACGGTGCCGTCATCCAGCTTTTCGACGGAGAACGCGTCATCGATCTCGGTGGTCGTCACATCGTCGATCGAGAACGCGGCCACGTTCGCCAGCGGCAGGTCGGCGGGCGGGGTCGGCACGGCGACGGGCGGGAAGCCGGCGCCGCGCGGGAAGTGTTCGAACAGGAAGCGGCCCATGTGCAGCTCTTTCGCCGACGCGATGCCGCCCGTGGACAGCATCAGGCGCGGCGCCGTCGTCTGCAGCTCGTCGGCCGCCGTTTCGAGCGCCTTGTATTCGATGCTGTTCTTGTCCGGCTTGAACAGCAGTTGCTGGACGAGCGGCTGCATCGCCTGCGGCAGCGTGCCGGCCTTCAGTTCCTCGACATACGCGGCCTGGACGATGGCCTGCTGTTTCTTCTTTTCGATGCCGGCCAGCGCCGCGCGCAGCGATTGTTCCGGCGCCGCCTTGTAGCGGCCGCGGCCCTTCTTGTAGAAATAGATCGGCGCGCCGTGCAGCGCCAGCACGAGGCCGGCCGCTTCGAACGGCAGCGGCGCGTGGCCGAAGTACTCGGCGCCCAGTTCCGCGAATCCGAATTCTTCCTGGCCCGCGACTTCCCACAGGAATTCCAGATCGACGTCCGCCGCGACGGCCTTCGCCTGTTCCAGCAAGGTCGCGGGGTCCGGCTTGTCGAACTGCAGCATCACGTCGCGCGCCTTGACCTTCGTACGCTTCCCGCTCGGCATTTCGACCTGGTAGGCCTCGCCCGCCTGCGACAGCACGGTGCCGACCTTGAAATCGCCGGACTCTTCGAAAAATAAGTTCATTTTGTATTCGTATTCATATTAAATGCGGTCGCCTCGAGATCGAGCACCTCGGGCAGGAAGACCTCGGTGACCAGCAGCAGTCCCTGGCGGCGGCGGTACACGCAGCGTCGCGCAAAATAAGTGTCGCGCGCCGGCCCGTTCCGGCCGAGCGCAGCATGCACGCGCGCCACCAGCGGATGGCCGGGACGCAGCCGCGCGAATTCGAGCGGCCCGCGCGTGACCCGAGGATCGTAAAACAGCGTGGTGCCGAGCGAACGTTCGCCCAGCGCCGAAAACAGGGGCCAGTCGCTCGCGCTCGCGCTCATCGGCACGACGGTGTGGCCGTACACGACCGGTTGCCCGTCGCAGCGCAGCAGCACTTCGCGTTCCCACACGCGCCGGGGCCGCGCCAGGCCGATCGCGTCGGCCTCGTCCGCCAGGCAGACATTGCCCGCCTGGCGCAGTTTCTGTACCCGGAAATGCCGGCTGTGCGCGATCAGGCGCGCCGTCAGCGAACCCGGCGTCGTCAGCCAGTCGCGCATGACGGCCGGCGCGCCCGTACCGTCCGGATGCGCCAGCCAGCGGGCCCGGCGCAGCGACGCGGGCCTCACTGACGATGGTCCGATCCGGCGTCGCCTTCGTCTGGATTATCCGTCAGGCAGAAAGCCAGCACCTCATCGACATACTGCTCGAATTCCGACACCGCGTGGTCGCTGCCCTGGATGACGTGCTGGTGCGCGCCCGCGTAATGCGCAACCATGTCGCGGTAGTCCAACACCTCGTCGCCCGTGGCGGCCAGCAGGAAATAGCGCGCCGGCCGGGTGATGGCGCCGACCTTCAATGCGGCCAGTTCGTCGATGTAGTCGCGCTTGAATTCGAACGGCTCGCCCGTATGCCATTCGGTCGTGATGCCGACGTGTTTATCGAGGTCTTTCAAGGGATCGACGGCCGGATTGATCAGCGCGGCGCGGCAGCCGAAGCGTTCCGCCAGCCAGGTGGCGTAGAAGCCGCCCAGCGACGAACCGATGATCGCGAGATTGCCCGAATAGCGTTCGACCAGCGTGAGGACGAGGTCCATGGCGGCCTTCGGCGAGGCCGGCAGTTGCGGGCAGATCAGGTTGCCGGCGCGGCCGGCCGCTTCCATCCGCTGCTGTACCACGCGCGCCTTGAACGAGCGCGGGGACGAGCGGAAGCCGTGCAGATAGAGGAGGTGGACGCGCGCGCCCTCGCGGGCGCCTGCGGAAAAGCCTGCTGTCCCGCTCATGCCGCCATCGCCTCCAGCAGCTTCTGGTGCACGCCGCCGAAGCCGCCGTTGCTCATCACGAGGATGTGGTCGCCCGGCTGCGCGGCCTGGACGATCGCCTGCACCATGTAGTCGAGCTGGTCGAAGCTGTGCGCGTTGGCGCCCAGCGGTTTCAAGGCGTCGGCCAGCGACCAGCCCAGCGCCTGCGGGCTGCCGAAGCCGAACACGAGGTCCGCATCCTTCAGGCTGCCCGGCAGCGCATCCTTCATCGCGCCCAGCTTCATCGTGTTCGAGCGGGGTTCCAGCACGGCCAGGATGCGGCCACTTGTACCGATCTTCTGGCGCAGGCCGCCGACGGTCGTCGCGATCGCCGTCGGATGGTGCGCGAAGTCGTCGTACACCGTCACGCCGTTGACGACGCCGCGCACTTCCATGCGCCGCTTGACATTCTGGAAGCGGGCCAGCGACTCGATCGCCTGCGCGGGCGGCACGCCCACGTGGCGCGCGGCCGCGATGGCGGCCATGGCGTTGCTGCGGTTGTGGTGGCCGGTCAGGTCCCAGTGGACGGTGCCCTGCTTGTCGCCCTTGAAGAACACGTCGAAGCTGGAACCGCCCGGATGTTCGACGAGGCTCCAGTCCACGCCTTCGGCCGAGCCGAAACTTTCCTTCTCGCTCCAGCAGCCGCGCTTCAGCACGCGCGCCAGCGACGCTTCGTCGCCGTTCACGACGATGCGCCCGACGCCGGGCACGGTGCGCACGAGGTGGTGGAATTGGGTCTCGATGGCGCCGATATCGGGGAAGATGTCGGCGTGATCGTATTCGAGGTTGTTCAGCACGGCGGTCTTGGCGTGGTAGTGCACGAACTTCGAACGCTTGTCGAAGAAGGCCGTGTCGTACTCGTCCGCCTCGATCACGAAGAAGTCGGACTCGGTCTCGCCGGACAGGCGCGCCGACACGCCGAAGTTCAGCGGCACGCCGCCGATCAGGAATCCCGGCGAATAGCCGGCGTCTTCCAGGATCCACGCCAGCATCGACGTCGTCGTCGTCTTGCCGTGCGTGCCCGCGACAGCGAGCACCCATTTATTACGGAGAATGTGGTCGCCGATCCATTGCGGGCCAGATACGTACGGCAAGCCGCGGTTCAGGATCTCCTCGACGAGCGGATTACCGCGCGTCATCACGTTGCCAACGACGTACAGGTCCGGGTTCAGGCTCACCTGTTCGGGCCCGTAACCTTGGATCAGCTCGATGCCCTGGGCTTCGAGCTGGGTGCTCATCGGAGGGTAGACGTTGGCGTCGCACCCGGTGACGCGGTGGCCGGCCTCTTTGGCCAGCACCGCGAGGCCGCCCATGAAGGTGCCGCAGATGCCGAGGATATGGATGTGCATGACGTGCCGAAGGGATCTCTGTAATGGCGAATACGCGATTCTACCCGACGCGATGCCATTTTCCTTTCAAGAGTATGATCTCGGACATGATGCCCAATTCAAACGACGACCTCCAACAGGTGCGCGCACGCATCGCCGCGACGGCCGCCCGCATGATCGCCCAGGATGGGGCCGATTACTCGACGGCCAAGACGAAGGCGGCGCGCCAGGTGCTCGGCGTCGATCGCCCTTCTCCTAATTACCTGCCGGATAATCTGCAAGTCGAAGACGAGGTGCGCCGCTACCAGGCATTGTTCCACGGCCCGGCCCAGGCCGCGCGCCTGCAACACATGCGCAGTACGGCGCTGGAAGTGATGGACCAATTGGCCGAGTTCCGTCCGTATATTACCGGTGCGGTCTTGAACGGAACGGCGGGCGAACATGACGACATCCACCTGCAATTATTTGCCGACAGCGCCAAGGAAGTCGAAATCTGGCTGTTGAATCGCAATGTCAATATCGAGATTTCGGAAACTCCCCACTTCAAAGGGGGACGCTACGATCCGGTAGAAACGGTAAGCTTCATGTGGCATAAGGAAATGGTGCACGCCGAGCTTTATGATATGAACGATTTACGCGGTGCGCTGAAAACCCGCGCGGACGGCAGCCTGCAGCGCGCCGATACTGCCACGCTCCGCACCCTGACGAACAACGACTCTCTCGAACACGATGAATAAGAAACACCTGGCCGGTTATGTGATCCTGGCCGCCGCCTTTACGGTTCTCGGTGCCATCGCCGGCGTGAAGCAGGATGCCAAGGGTCCGCTGACGACGACCTATACACCCACGGACGGAAGGCCGCACACGGCGGTGACGAATCTGTATGCGACCTCGCTGAACGACCTGGCCGGCAAGCCGCAGCCGCTCGCCCGGTGGAAGGGCAAGCCGCTGCTCGTCAACTTCTGGGCGTCGTGGTGCGCACCGTGCGTGTCGGAGATGCCGGAATTGTCGGAACTGGCGGCCAAGGACAGCGGCAAGACCTTCAATGTGATCGGCATCGGCATCGATTCCCCCACGAACCTCGCCGAGTTTGCCCGCAAAATCAAGATTTCCTACCCATTGTACGTAGGCGGCATGGGTGGCACCGACCTCGCGCGCGGCCTCGGCAACGCGAACGGCGGGCTGCCATTTACGGTGCTGATCGGCGCAGATGGGCAGGTCCGCAAGACTTACCTGGGCCGTCTGAAGTTCGATCAGGTGCGCGCCGACCTGGCCAAGTTGTAGTTCCAGCGAACGGTCGTTCACTTATTTTCCGACTTCTTTTTATCGCTTGCCAACACGTAACGTTGGCGGCAAAATGCCTGTCTTTCGGGCAAACAGACGGTTGAATATGGCGAAAAAGCTACTGCTGCTCAATGGCCCTAATTTGAATTTGTTGGGGACACGTGAGCCTGCGGTGTACGGCGCGACGACGCTGGCCGACATCGAGCAGGCCGCCACCGCCCAGGCACGGGAAGCCGGGGCGGAGATCGTCTGTTTCCAAAGCAACCATGAAGGCGCGCTGATCGACCGCATTCACGCCGCCCGCCAGGAAAGCGTGGACGCGATCGTCATCAACCCGGGCGGTTTGACCCATACCAGCGTGGCGCTGCGCGATGCGCTGGCCGGGGTGGACATTCCGTTCGTGGAAGTGCACATCTCTAATATTTACAAGCGCGAGGAATTCCGGCACCACTCTTTCCTGTCGGCGATCGCGCTGGGCACGATCTGCGGGCTGGGAGCGGATGGATATCGCTTTGCCATCGACTTCGCGCTGAAACAACGTTAATCTACGTCAACTTCACGCATTCGCGCATAAGTACCTACCGCCGACGCGCCGTATGCTCTTAAACAAATAATTCCAAGGGGTTTCACATGGATCTAAGAAAACTCAAGACACTGATCGACCTCGTCGCCGAGTCGGATATCGCCGAACTCGAAGTGACCGAAGGCGAAAGCAAGGTCCGCATCGTCAAGTCGTCGGCAATCCCGCAGAATCAGATGGTCATGGTGCCGCAGCAAGGCGTCCAGCAATACTCGGCACCGGCCGTCCAGGCACCGGCAGCCGCGCCCGCAGCAGCCCCGGCCGCACCGGCCGAACCGACCGGCCACGTCGTCAAGTCGCCGATGGTCGGCACGTTCTACCGTTCCTCGGCACCGGGCGCCCCGGCGTTCGTCGAAGTGGGCGCTACGGTGAAGGAAGGCGATACCCTGTGCATCATCGAAGCGATGAAGCTCCTGAATGAAATCGATGCCGACCTGTCCGGCACCGTCACCAAGATCCTGGTGGAAAACGGCCAGCCCGTCGAATTCGGCCAGCCGCTGTTCGTGATCGGCTAAACGTCTCCGGCGCGGTCGTCCGACCGCGCCCTCCCGGCACGCTGCCGGCACTCAAAGAAACACCGAACTTACCATGTTTGAAAAAATTCTTATCGCCAACCGTGGTGAAATCGCGTTGCGTATCCAGCGCGCCTGCCGCGAGATGGGCATCAAGACGGTTGTCGTGCACTCCGAGGCGGACAAGGACGCCAAGTACGTGAAGCTGGCCGACGAGTCCGTTTGTATCGGCCCGGCACCGTCCGCGCAAAGCTACCTGAGCATGCCGGCGATCATCAGCGCGGCGGAAGTCACGGACGCCGAAGCGATCCACCCCGGCTACGGCTTCCTGTCGGAAAACGCCGACTTCGCCGAACGCGTCGAAAAATCGGGCTTCGTCTTCATCGGCCCGCGCCCTGAATCGATCCGCCTGATGGGCGACAAGGTCTCGGCCAAGCAGGCGATGATCCGCGCCGGCGTGCCGTGCGTGCCCGGTTCGGACGGCGCCCTGCCCGACGATCCGAAAGAGATCATCCAGACCGCGCGCCGCGTCGGCTACCCGGTCATCATCAAGGCCGCCGGCGGCGGTGGCGGCCGCGGCATGCGCGTCGTGCACACGGAAGCCGCGCTGCTGAACGCCGTCGCGATGACCAAGACGGAAGCCGGCACCGCGTTCGGCAATCCGGAAGTCTATATGGAGAAATACCTGGAGAATCCGCGCCACGTGGAAATCCAGATCCTCGCCGACGAACACAAGCAGGCCGTCTGGCTGGGCGAGCGCGACTGCTCCATGCAGCGCCGCCACCAGAAGGTCATCGAGGAAGCGCCGGCACCGGGCATCCCGCGCAAGCTGATCGAGAAGATCGGCGACCGCTGCGCCGAAGCCTGCCGCAAGATCGGCTACCGCGGCGCCGGCACGTTCGAATTCCTGTACGAGAACGGCGAGTTCTACTTCATCGAGATGAACACCCGCGTGCAGGTCGAACACCCGGTCACCGAAATGATCACCGGCATCGACATCGTGCAGGAGCAGATCCGCATCGCCTGCGGCGAGCGCCTGCGCTTCCGCCAGCGCGACATCATGCTGTCGGGCCACGCGATCGAGTGCCGCATCAACGCGGAAGACCCGTTCAAGTTCACCCCGTCGCCGGGCCGCATCACGGGCTGGCACCCGCCGGGCGGCCCCGGCATCCGCGTCGATTCGCATTCGTACGCCGGCTATTACGTGCCGCCGCACTACGATTCGATGATCGGCAAGGTCATCGCCTACGGCGCCACGCGCGACCAGGCGATCCGCCGCATGCAGATCGCGTTGTCGGAAATGGTCGTCGAGGGTATCCTGACCAACATCCCGCTGCACCGCGAACTGATGGTCGACGCCCGCTTCATCGAAGGCGGCACCAACATCCACTACCTGGAGCAGAAGCTGGCCCACAAGCCGGACCTGCCGAAGGATGGCGCGATCGGCGCCAAAGCCGAGGTCGCAGACGCAAAGGCTGATCAATGAGCTGGACGGAAGTCATAATCGAGATCGCACGCGAGCACGCCGAGGGGCTGTCCGACGCCCTGATGGAAGTGGGCGCGCTGTCGGTCTCGGTGGAAGACGCGGACGAAGGCACGGAAGACGAGAAGCCCCTGTTCGGCGAACCGGGCATGGTGCCGAAGGAAGCCGCCTGGGATCACAGCCGCGTCGTCGCGCTGACGGACGAGGATGCCGACCAGGCCGCGATCGTGGCCGAGGCTGCGGCGGCCATCGGCCTGCGGCAGGCGCCTGCATTCACGACGCGTCCCGTCGCGGACGCCGACTGGGTACGCCTCACGCAATCGCAGTTCGAGCCGATCCACATCGGCAAGAACATCTGGGTCGTGCCGAGCTGGCACGAAGCCCCGGATCCCGACGCGCTGATCCTCGAAGTCGACCCGGGCCTCGCATTCGGCACGGGCAGCCATCCGACCACGCGCCTGTGCATGGAATGGCTGGAAGCCCACCCGGCGCCCGGCAAATCGGTGCTGGACTACGGCTGCGGCTCGGGCATCCTCGCGATGGTCGCGAAGAAGCTCGGCGCGGCTGGCGTCACCGGCGTCGACATCGACGAGCAGGCCATCGAATCCGCCAGGCTGAACGCGGAACGCAACCGCTGCGAGATCGATTTCCACGTGCCGGACGACTTCGTCGCATCAAGGCACGGCAACGAACGTTTCGACATCGTCGTCGCGAACATCCTGTCGAGCCCATTGAAGCTGATGGCGCCGATGCTCTCAAGCCGCGTGGCCGACGGCGGTTCGCTGATCCTGTCGGGCGTGCTGGCGCGCCAGGCCGAGGAAGTGGCCGCCGCGTACGCACCTTTCATCAAGCTGGGCGTCTGGGCCGAGCAGGACGGCTGGGTCGCTCTTCACGGGCAGCTCGGCGCAGAAAATGCACCTGGGGCACGTGCCACCGACGGCAGCAAATAAGGCATGGCGCTCGCCACCCAGTGCCCGCATTGCCACACCACGTTCCGCGTCGCCGCGGACCAACTCAAGCTCCGCGGCGGCATCGTCCGCTGCGGGTCTTGCCAGCGCATCTTTGACGGCAACGCCCACCTGATCGACCTGGACAAGCCGGCAGCGCCGGCGCCCGTCCAGGAAGACGACGCGCTGCCCGTCTACACCCTCGACTTCGACCACACCTTCGATCCGCTCGGCATCCTGCCGAAGCCTGCCGACGACGTGCCCGAGCCCGCGCGCGCGCAGGTGTGGCGGCGCGCGCCCGAGGCCGAGGAAGCGCAGGAAGCGGCGCCGGTTGCGGCGGACTACGCCCCCGCGGACCGCGTCGAACCGCAACTGGAACCGGTCGTCCACGCGGTGCCCGAGACCGAACCGGAGCCCGAGCCGGAGCCCGCCGAAGACACCGTCGCCGAACCGCCGCCAGCGAGCGCCTACGCGCCCGCCGACCGCATCGAACCGGGTTTCGACCTGCCGGTGACCGAGGAAATCGTCGCCCAGCCGCTGCCGGATTACGAACCGGAGCCGGAGCCGGTCGCGGCATCGCCCGAACCGCAGCCTGAACCGCAGCCCGAGCCCGCACCGGAACCGCCCGCGCCCGCGCCGGCATCCGACGCCCCGCCCTTCCTGCCGCTGCGCGCATCGGCCGCGAGCGAACCGCCCGCGCCGGCACCGGCGATGATCCCGCCCGTGGTGAAACCGGCGCGCAGCAAGGCGGCGCGTGCGTCCGACGCGCGCGCACGCCGCTCCAGGTTGACGCCGACGAAGATCGAACCGCCGAAGCTGCGCCTCGCGCTCGACGCCGACGCCGACGAGCCCGAATTCGTCAAGCGCAGCCGCCGCCAGGAACGCATGGGCCGCACGCAGCGCATGCTGATGGCCGCGGGCGCCGTCGTGCTGCTGCTCCTGCTGCTGGCCCAGGCGGTGCTGGGCTTCCGCAACACGCTGGCCGCGCAGCATCCGGGCCTGAAGCCGGCCCTGGCGGGCGCGTGCGCCGTCCTGGGCTGCCGCGTGGAGCTGCCCGCGCAGGCCGAGAACCTCGTCATCGAGACGGGTGAACTGACGACGCTGGGACCGAATACGTACGCATTGAATACGCTGCTGCGCAACCAGGGCAACCTCGTGCTGGCCTGGCCCAGCATCGAACTCGAGCTGACCGACGCCGGCGACAAGCCGGTGCTGCGCCGGGTGCTGGCGCCCGCCGACTATCTGCCGCGCGGCACGCCGCCGGCGAACGGTTTCGGCCCGCACTCGGAACAGCCGGTCACGCTCCATTTCACGCTGGACGGCCTGCAGCCGTCCGGTTATCACACTTTCGTTTTCTATCCTTGAGGCTTCCAATGACCAAGACCTCGCTGATCTGCGGCTCGATCGCCTTCGACAAGATCATGCAATACCACGGCCGTTTCGGCGAAACCCTGCTGGCCGACCAGCTGCACCGCGTGAACGTCTCGTTCCTCGTGCCCACGCTGCGCACGGAATACGGCGGCTGCGCCGTCAACATCGCCTACAACCTGAAGCTGCTGGGCGGCGAGCCGCTCATCATGGGCACCATCGGCCAGGACGGCGGCGACTACCTCGACCGCATGGAGCAGCAGGGCCTCGCCACCAACGCGATCCGCACCATCGAGAACGCGTACACGGCCCAGTGCTTCGTCACGGCCGACCTGGACGGCAACCAGATCAACGCCTTCCACCCGGGCGCGATGCAGTTCTCGCACGAGAACAACCTGGCCGACTACCTGCCGCTGCGCGTCGCGATCGTCGCGCCGGACGGCCGCGACGGCATGATCAAGCACGCGCGCGACTGCGCGGAACGGGGCGTGCCGTTCATCTTCGACCCGGGCCAGCAGCTGCCGATGTTCAGCGGCGACGAGCTGCTGACGTTCATCGGCCAGGCCAGCTACCTCGCCTGCAACGACTACGAATTCGAGATGGTGATGGACCGCACGGGCCTGCCCCTGCAGGACATCGCCGCGCGCCTGGACGCGCTCATCGTCACGCGCGGGGAAGCCGGTTCGGACATCTACGCCGGCGGCGAGCACCACAAGATCCCGGCCGTGCCGGCGGCCGGCGTCGTCGATCCGACGGGCTGCGGCGACGCCTACCGCGCCGGCCTGCTGTTCGGCATCGCCAATGACCTCGACTGGCCCACGACGGGCCGCCTGGCGAGCCTGCTGGGTTCCATCAAGATCGCCCACCAGGGCGGCCAGAACCACAGCTTCACGCAGCAGGAGATCGCCGACAAGTTCGAAGCGGCCTTCGGCTACCGCTTCTAAAGCGTCGGGCCAATGAAAAGCGCGCCGTCCCTCGCGGGACCGGCGCGCTTGTTCTTTTCCGCGGCGACGATCGTGGGCTCCCCGAGCCCACGCGTCAGATGTAAAACACCTGGCGCAGCAGATATTGCGCGATCTGGATCAGGATGAATGCCACGAGCACCGACAGATCGAGGCCGCCGACCGGCGGGATCACGCGGCGCAGCGGGCGCAGCAGCGGGTCGTTGAGCGCGTGGACGAACGGCGCCAGCGGCGCATGCGGATTGACCCAGCTGAAGATCACCTCGATGATCAACAGGCCCATGAAGCCGTACAGGATCCAGTCGAGCAGGCGGACCACGGCAATCAGCACGACGGCCTGGCCGCTCGTCCCTGCCAACAGCAGGATCGACGATGCCGCCAGCACGACGAGGAACGCGCCCAGCAGGCTGGCCCAGTCGTAACCACCCATGCCCGGCACGATGCGGCGCAGCGGGCGCACGAGCCAGTCGGACAACGTGAACGTAAATTGCGCGACGGACGCCGGCGGACGCACGCGGGTCACCTGCATCCAGAAACGCAGCAGCAAGACGCCACCCAGCACACCGGCCGCGGTATCGACGATCAATTTAAGAATGGGCAGCACAAGGACTCCTTGAAAAAAAAACCGCTGTGTGAAAGCTCACACAGCGGTATTTTGCCTGAACCAGGCAGGAATGGCTTACGGACGGCTGCTGGTCGGGAACGGCCATGCTGCCGGTGCGATCACCGACTTGGCGGCCGGTGCCGGGGCTGCAGCGGCGCCGCTGTCCTTGCCGTCGGTCTTGGCTTCGGCTTTCGTCTCGGCCTTGGTGTCGGCCTTGGTTTCAGCTTTCGACTCGGCCTTGGCTTCCGGCTTGGCTTCAGCCTTGGCTGCGGTCTTGCTGGCGGCCTTCTTGGCGGCCGGCTTCTTCGCGGCAGCAGCAGCTTCCGGCTTCGCTTCAGCCTTGGCGGCCGGCTTGGCGGCGGCCTTCTTCACTGCCGGCTTGGCTTCGCTTTTGGCGGCGGGAGCGGCGGCCTTGGTGGCTGCGGTCTTGGTCGCTGCGGTCTTGGTCGCTGCGGTCTTGGTCGCTGCAGTCTTCTTTGCAGCCGGCTTGGCGGCGGTCGTCGACTTGGCGGCGGCCTTGGTTGCAGCCGGCTTGGCGGCAGCGGTCGACTTGGCAGCGGTCGACTTGGCAGCGGTCGACTTGGCAGCGGTCTTCTTCGCAGCCGGTTTAGCGGCGGCGGTCGACTTGGCGGCAGTCTTGCCTGCTGCTTTCTTGGCAGCCGGTTTGGCGGCAGCGGTCGACTTGGCGGCAGTCGACTTGGCAGCGGTCTTCTTCGCAGCCGGTTTAGCGGCAGCGGTCGACTTGGCGGCGGTCTTGCCTGCTGCTTTCTTGGCAGCCGGTTTGGCGGCAGCGGTCGACTTGGCAGCGGTCTTGCCTGCTGCTTTCTTGGCAGCCGGTTTGGCAGCAGCAGCCGACTTGGCAGCAGTCTTCCTGGCAGCCGGTTTAGCGGCGGCGGTCGACTTGGCGGCGGTCTTCTTTGCAGCCGGTTTAGCGGCGGCGGTCGACTTGGCTGCAGTCTTCTTCGCAGCCGGTTTGGCGGCGGCTTTGGTCGCGGTCGGCTTGGCCGCGGCCTTCTTCGCTGCCGGCTTGGCGGCGGCTTTGGTCGCGGTCGACTTGGCTGCAGTCTTCTTCGCTGCCGGCTTGGCGGCGGAGGTCGACTTGGCGGCGGTCTTGGTTGCAGCCGACTTGGTAGCGGTCGACTTGGTTGCTGCGGTCTTGGTTGCAGCGGCTTTCTTTGCTGCCGGTTTAGCGGCGGCGGTCTTGGTTGCTGCGGCTTTCTTTGCTGCCGGTTTGGCGGCGGCGGTCGACTTGGCGGCGGTTTTGGTTGCTGCCGATTTAGCCGGAGCTTTGGTTGCTGCGGCTTTCTTTGCAGCCGGCTTCGCAGCGGCTTTAGCGGCTACGGTTTTGGTTGCGGGTTTATCTGCTGCTGCCTTTGCGGCCGGTTTGGTGGCGGCTTTTGCAGCCGGCTTTGCTGCTGGTTTTTTCGCGGCGGTTGCCATTTTCTGTTCTCCTTCTCTGCGATGAGAAATTACGCTACATGGTTTGAACCCGTCCAACCCGGTCTGCTTGGTCGGGCGAATTATTCATCGGCGCAAACGCTATGTTTGCGTCAATGAATCCGGCACCAGCCGAACTGCCGCGGCGATTCGATAAAACCCGTAAAACATCCGGGCATTCATCGCCGATTTACGCTATACTGTGTTTTCATACAGTAGTCGCTCAATCGCTCACTGCGGCACCTCGGCTAATCGTCGTCGCCGACGACCTAAACGACTAAAGTCCGATGGCTCACTGCGCTGTCCACATCGCAGCCCGCTGGCCGCGAAAAGAAAAAGCCGCCATACCCGACGTTTATCAGGCAATGCGGCTTGTTCTTTTCGCTAAGCTTACGTGCATACTGAATGAATCAGCGTCCCATTTATGATCGGTTTGTTTCCCGTTGAACGCCTCGAAAATCGGCGTCTTCACGTTTTGACAAATTCAATCACGTAAAGTACACGAAAACCTTGTCAGTGCGCAACCCGCACACAGTATTTTTCATGTCTTTTACAGGCGAACCAGCGATAACCTCAACCGAAACGATCGCTGCGATAACGTTTGATTCCTTCCTCGTCTTGCTCGGTCTCCAAAAACAAGCGCACAAAACAACGTGCATTACGTTACTACGATTTCGCATAAAGCCTTTATATAAAGGCGATATTCGAAATCAGTCCTCCGCTGCAGTGATACGCAGCAAGTCCATCTTGCACAGCCACGCGAGTCCGCGCAGCAAAGTCGGCCGGTCGCACGGTCCGAGCGCGTCGAGCAGCTCGTCGACCTGCATGGGCCGCGATTCGATCGATCCGAAGATCTGTCCAAACTCTTCCAGCGTCGGCAGCGACGCGTGCGCGAAGCGGTTGATCGCGAGCTCGCGATACTGGCGCAGCAGCGCGAGCGATGCGTCCGGCGCGAGTTCCACCATCGATGCCGGCGTGATCCGCATCGTCGGGTACGTTGCGAACAACTCGAACGGATCGAGCCGGTCCGGCACGACTGCCGGCAGCGCGGGACCAAGTGCCGCATCGGCGCGGCGCCGTTCGTCGAGCTCGCGCCACAACGCGCGGTAGCCCCCGAACACGACGGCCCAATCGAAGTCCGCGCGCACGCGCCGGCGTGCGTTCTCGCCCAGTTCGCGCCGCAGCGCGGCATCGCCGGCGAGGCGCGCGCAGGCCTGCGCGAGGGCCGGTCCATCCACCGCGACCGCCTGGCTCGTGTGGCCACAGTACGTGTCGTAGCTGTCCACGCCATCGTCGTAACGCTGCGCGAGATCGAGGCCCGCGCCCGCATCCGGCATCACGGTCGGGATGCGGTAGCCGTCCACGCCGTCGCGCACGGTGTCGCGGTAGCCGTTCCAGTCGCTGACGATGCACGGCAGGCCCGCCGCCATCGCTTCCAGCGGCGCGAGGCCGAAGGTCTCCTGGACGTTGTCCGCGAGCGAGATGAAGACGTCGGCGGCGGCCAGGGCGTCGAGCTGGTTCGCGGCCACGCGGCCGTCCAGCACCGACAGCGTCACGGACGGGCACAGTTGCGCGGCCGCCTCGTGGAAGGCCTTGTCGGTGGCCTCGTTGGCGAACCACCCGCACAGCACGAGGTGCACGCGCTTGCCGTCCTGCGCGGCCGCCTCGAGCGCCGCGAACATCGGTTGCGGATGCGCCTTCGCGTGGAACGACAAATGGCCGAGGAACAGGAACGCGACGCCGCCGTCCTCGATCCCCAGGCGCCGGCGCACGGTGGCGCGGCGGGATACGTCGACGTCGAAATCGGCCGCGTTCACGCCGAGCGGGATCAGGGGCAGCTGCGGCAGTTCGAAGCGCTGGGCACCGAGGCGCGCACTCAAATACTCGGCCTGGCGCTCCAGCACGCGGCGCACGCTGTCGCGCACGACGCGCGACGTGCAGATCACGGCATCCCAGCTGCGCACGGGCACCACCAGCAGGTTGGCGAGGCTCGTCATCACGGCGTGGCTGGCCGTCGTGTGCGTGATGCCGCACAGGCTGTAGCGGCGTTCGCCGAGTCCGAGGCGCCGCCACGCGAGACGTTCGATGCCGGGCGCGGGGTGGTACAGCGTGCCGTAGCGCTCCAGGTCCTGCGGGCGGCCCTGCGCGATCCAGTCGACCTGGCCCTTGTAGCCGGACTCGCGCAGCAGGCGCTCGCCTTCGGCCGCGTGGGCCTGGCCGCCGGCGAAGCAGCCGACCGACTCGAGGCCGGGCGCCGTCGCGATCGCACGCAGCAGTCCGGCGCCGGCGGCCTGGCGGCCCATCAGGTGCGGGCCTGCCGTCGAGTAGCCGTCGGGGGCGTAGTGGAAGGCGAAGCGGTCCGTCATGCGGCCTCCTCTTCCACCGGCCCGGGCAGCGGCTTGAGCAGGTCGAGGTAGACCGGCAGGCCCACCGTTTCGAAATCGTAGCGCGTGCGCACCGTCTCGCGTCCGGCCAGGCCGGCAGGTGCGATCTCGTCGCGGCGCGCGATGAGGTCGAGCGCGCGGTCGGTGAGCAGCGCCGTGTCGAAGAACGGCGTCAGGAACCCGTTCTCGCCGTCGCGGATCACTTCCCGCACCGGCGCCGTATCCGAGCCCAGCACCGGCACGCCGACGGCCATCGCCTCCAGCATCGACCAGGACAGCACGAACGGATACGTCAGGTACACATGGAGGCTCGAGACCTGCAGCGCGCTGCGGTACATGGCGTACGGCACCTTGCCGAGGAAGTGCACGCGCGACCAGTCGACGGTCTCGCCGCCGCCGTCCAGCTCGGCCTTGAGCGCGTCGCGGTAGCTCGCATGGCCCTGCGGCGGACGGCGGCCGTAGCTGACGCCGTCGCCGCCGATGACGACGACCTGCAGCTCCGGATTCCCGGCCAGCAGCCGTGGCAGGCTGCGCATGAAGACGTGGAAGCCGCGGTAGGGTTCGAGGTTGCGCGCGACGAACGTCAGCACCGGCTGCGCGCGCGTGAGCACGGCGCCGCCAGGCAGTTCCAGCCGCGCGTGCGGGTCGGGGCTCAGTTGCTGCGTGTCGATGCCCTCGTGGACTTCGCGGATCTTGCCGCGCAGTTCGGGCGGGTGCACACCGCGCTGCCAGGCCGTGGGCGCGACGCCGTCGTCGGCCGCGAGCAGCGACTGCATCAGCACGGAGTTCTTGATGCGGATGCGCAGGCGGTCGTCGAAGCTCACCGGATACTCGGGGTCGAAGCCGACGTCCAACCCGCTTGCCGCCCACCAGAACTCGCAGAACACGACGAGGCGCGCCTGCGGGAACACGTCCTTGACGAACAGGGCCTCGCCCCAGCCGGGGTGGCACACGACGACGTCGGGCACGAAGCCTTCCTGCTTCAGCGCCACGCACGTGCGCGCGACGGCCTGGCCGCGGCGCACGCAGCCTTCGAAGTGGCGCAGGTAGTGATGGGTCTTCTCGCCCGGACCATCCGGCCTGGCGTAGCCGATCGTCCGCACCTTCGGTCCCGCGCTCTCGCGCCGCACCGCGGTCTCTTCGCCGATCGCGACGACGTCGAAGTCGGGCCGCGTCTGCAGATACCGCATCAGCCGGCGGAACTGGCCCGGCAGATTCTGGTGAATGAAGAGGACTCGGGTCATGACGTTCGGTTCGCGTGACGACGACGACAAGTTGGAATTGAACGCATGATAGCCTCAGACTTCACGTCGTGGCGCGACGCACGTACAAAATCGTGAAGAATGCGTGCGTTGGACCACGCAAGATGGCATCAACGTGTCGTTGAAGGTACGGACTAACGGTGCGCGATCGCGATCGCGGACCAGTGCACATCGACCACGGGCGTGCGCGTTGCGCGTTCGCGGCGGTAGCTGTGGAAGGTCCAGCGTCCATCGGCGCGCGTGTGGCACATCGTGCACTCGTCCCGTGCCGCCACGGCCTGCACGCCCGCGCGTTCGAGCTGGCGGCGCACGATCGCGGGCAGGTCGAGCCGGCGCGGCCGCGGTGCGACGACGCCGGGCGCGAGGTCCCAGCGCTCGACGAAACGGTCGATCACGTCCTGGCCCACTTCGTAGCAGCACGCGCGCGCGGCCGGTCCCAGCGCCGCGATCCAGTCGCCGGGATCGCCGCCGCGCGCACGCACGAGGTCCGCGAACGCAGCGACGATGCCGCCCAGCGCGCCGCGCCATCCCGCGTGCAGCGCGGCCACTTCGCGCCCGTCGCGCCGCGCCAGCAGCACCGGCACGCAATCGGCGGTGGCGATGGCCAGCAACAGGCCGGGCCGATCGGTGAACATGCCGTCGGCCTCGCCGCAGTCCTCGTTCGCCGCCGTCGCGATCGCGATGCGCGTGCCGTGGCGCTCGTGCTGGATCGGACGGTGCGGCCAGTAGTCGGGCAGCAGCGCGGCCATGTCGTCATGGCGCGTGCCGAAGCCGTGCACGATGGCGGGATGGTCGAGGAGCGGGCTGGTGAACATGGCGGACTGCGGCGGGCAAGGTCGAAGTGGCGGCAGCATAGCATGGGGGGTGTACCATGTGCCCACTTTCACAACGACGTCACTGCCATGCTTCCCCTGCTCAATCCGCAGCCGCGCGTCAGCGTAGTGCCGATCTTCGACGGCCACCGCTGCGTCATCATCGACGACTTCATGCTGGAGCCGGAGGCGCTGGTCGACTACGCGGCGAACAACCACATGCATTTCCAGGACCTGGCGGGCAACTACTATCCGGGTCCCGAACTGCCGCTCGGCGGCGCGCTCGCGGCGCGCATCCAGGACAGCTTCCTGCAGCACGCGCGCGCACCGCTGGGCGCGCGCCGCATCCTCGACATGAAGAGCCGCCTGTCGCTCGTGACGCGCCGCCTGCAAGACCTGCTGCCGGGCCAGCGCCTGCCGCACCGCGACTTCACGGGCCTGCCGGCGGGCGTCGGCGTGGGTGCGATGGTGCTGTACCTGTTCAGGGACGAGCGCTTCGGCGGCACCAGCTTCTTCAAGCCGAAGGTGCCGGAGCACGAGATCACGGCCCTGGAAAACGATCTGAGACGCCACGAACAGGCCGGTGCGGCGATGCCGGACGTGCCGCCGACCTTCGCGGTCGCGTCGAGCCGCTGGTTCGAGAAGGTGCTGACGGTCGAACCGCGCTACAACCGGGCGATCTTCTACAACGGTGGCATCTTCCACTCAGGACACATCCACATGCCCGAACTGATGGTCGATGACCCGCGCACGGGGCGCCTGACGGCAAATGCGTTCTTTCAGCTGCGCATGGCAGCCGGCTGAGCGTTCCCGCACTCGGTTTCCCAGTACGGCGGATCGCCGAACGCTTCCCTCAGCCACGCGCCGAGCGCACGCAACTTCGCGGACGGATGCTGGCCGTCCGCGTGCGCCATATAAATGTATTCCTGTTCGGCCTCGACGCCGACGTCGATGACGCACAGCGTCCCCGCCCTGAGTGCGCCGCTGACGATGAAGATCGGCAGCAATGCGATGCCCAGCCCGGCGAGCGCCGCGTCGCGCATCATGTCGCCGTTGTTCAGCACCATGCCGGGCCGTCCGCGCACGATGCGGGCGTCGCCCCGCTGTGCGAAGCGCCAGTCGGCCCCGCCGCGGTGCATGTAGAAGATACCGCGGTGGTCTTCGAGTTCTTCCGGCGAGCGGGGCGCACCGTGCCGCTCCAGGTAGGCGGGCGCGGCGACGAGCACGCGCCGGCTGGTCGCGAGCCGCCACGCGACGAGGTAGTTGTCCGCGATCGGACCATGGCGGACGACGGCATCGAATCCGTCCGACGTCGCGTCGACCCGGCGGTCGTCCAGCTCCAGCGTGAGCTGGATGTCGGGATGCTGCGCGAGAAAGGGATAGAGCGCGGGACCCAAGTGCATGCGGCCGAATGTCACGGGCGCGGAGATGCGCAGCGGGCCGCTCAGTTGCCCGCGCCGCTCGGCCAGGTCGGCCGCCGCTTCCTGCACGTCGCGCACGATGCGCGCGGCGCGCGCGAGGAAGGCGGCGCCATCCTCGGTCAGCGAGAGCTTGCGCGTGGACCGCTGCAGCAGGCTGGCGCCGAGCGACCGTTCCAGTTCGACGAGGCGCTCGCTGACGACGGAGCGCGACACGCGCAGCCGGCGCGCCGCTTCGCTCAGGGAACCGCTTTCGGCCACGGTGACGAACGTGGCGATACCTTCCAGTTTCATGTCCGCTTACCCCGTTTGTTCGGCGTTTCCGAATTGCTGTTGCGGTATTTGACGACTAGTCCGGCTGCTCATGCTAAACCATACTGGCCGTCACCCCAAGGGCAATCAGCGACGGCCACGTGGCCTCCCCCGCCGGGCAGGAGACCCTCCATGTTCAACCGTATTGCAGCTGCTCTTGCGCTTGCCGTGGCGCTGAGCCATCCCGCCACCGCCGCCGTCCGGCCCTTCCCGCCGGCGTTCAAGGCGCAGACGATCCAGGCCGGCGACGCAGCCCTGCACGTGGTCACCGGCGGCCACGGCCCCGCCGTCGTGCTGCTGCATGGCTTCGGCGACACGGGCGCGATGTGGTCGCCGCTGGCCGCCCGCCTGGCGGCCCGCCACACCGTCGTCGTGCCGGACCTGCGCGGCATGGGCCTGTCGTCGCACCCGGCCGGCGGCTACGACAAATGGACGCAGGCCGGCGACGTCCGCGCCGTCCTCGACAAGCTCGGCATCGACCACGCCGTCGTCGTCGGCCACGACATCGGCACGATGGTGGCCTTCGCCTACGCCTCCCGCTATCCCGACAGGACGGACCGCCTCGTCGTCATGGACGCGCCCGTGCCCGGGATTCCGCCGTGGGAGCAGATCCTGCGCAACCCGCTGCTGTGGCATTTCTCGTTCGGCGGCCCGGACGCCGAGCGCCTCGTCGCCGGCCGCGAGCGCATCTACCTGGACCGCTTCTGGAACGAATTCGCCGGCGACCCGAAGAAGGTCGACGAAGCGACCCGCACTTATTATGCGAAGCTGTACGCCCGCCCCGGCGCGATGCACTCGGCCTTCGCGCAATTCCTCAGCTTCCCCAAGGATGCCGAGGTCAACCAGAAAGTCGTCGCCAATAAACTGCCGATGCCGGTGCTGGCGATCGGCGGCGCCAGGTCGTTCGGCGCCAACGAGGCGGTCGTGATGCGCAATGCGGCGACCAACGTCACCGAAGTGGTCATTCCGGATGCGGGGCACTGGCTGATGGAAGAGGCGCCGGAAGCGACGATGGCGGCGATCCAGAAGTTTGTGGACGGAAAATAAGAAATCCCGCCAGGTGGCGGGCGTGTCAGCGTGCGCCGCCCGGGTCTCCCCTACGAACGCGTGGGCGCGCATCACGTTGCTGCCTAGCGCCAGGCGTAGACGGGAGAGTGCCTCTCACATGCGATTCATGGTGCTCTCCCGCTTGCTACCGCCGACATCGCCTTCTAACAGGAATCGGTCATGGCTTTGACCGGCTCGATCTGGATGAAGTCATGCTTATGCTTGCCTCCACTGACATCGATCAGGAAGCGTCCCATGCAGAATGTGGAGGGGGTAGCGGCACCGTGTGTGCCATGGTCGATGGACTGGAACTGCCGGATACGGCCGTGCAGGCGCCAAGCGCTGCGCACGTGGCCATCACGAGCGCAGCCAACAGGAACGAGACCGATCTATTGACCGCTGAAGTTCCCGATCGTCGCAATCAGGGCGGCACCGCAAGTCGTCTTGTGCCCTTCGTAAGCGACCGCGACACCGTCGATGACGTGGTGCGGGTCGCCCTCGGCAATGATGCAAACGGTATGTCCCGCGATCGGGCAACTGCACATGTCGCCCACGCGGGCCACCGCGATGCCGTCAACCGTGAAATGTTGCGCACTCACGCTCACGACCTTGCCACCGTGCGACGTGGGATCGCCAAGGCGAATCACATTGGGCATCGGTTACCCCTTATCTTGGTGCGACGATCCGTCACCCAGGCCATGAGCGTCGGAACTTGCGTTGCCTGGTGCGGCCTGCGCGATCGACTGCGGCTTTGGCGCCTCGGCGTCGTAATCGACCAGTTTCCACACGGTCGCCGTACGATACGAAGGACGCGCTCCCTTGAGCTTTTGCCACAACGACGATTCGCCCAGCATGGTCACCTGCGGCATCGTTTCCCCTGCCGTGAAGTACTGACGCGCCCCGCCTTCGATCTCGCCGGCTTCGCTGGCTTGCCACCAGCCCGTCTGGGGGCACGCGCGGCCGGTCGCAGCAAGTTCTCCGAGCGGAAGGCGTGGTTGCGGTTCAGGGGAGATGTCGCCGGTCTTCACGGTGTCGCCTGTAGGACGCAAGCGGAAACTGTTGAGGACGTCGTCCCAGAGCTTCATGGCCTGTTCGTCAGTCAGGCTTGTTTTTTGGGGATTACCTTTGCGATCCGCATGACCGGTCGATAACTCGATCTTGATGGCAGGTGTCTCCAGCGTGCCCTCGCCCTGAGTTTCCCAGACAAACGCGTGTCCACGCATACCTCCACTGTTTGGCGCCGACGCGAGATGTTCCTGTCCCTTGTACGGTCCAACCTGCCGGTTGCCTTTACGTAGAACATGTATTGATGTGGCAAGATTACCAAGCACCTGCGTCATTCCCCCCATGCGTTCAAGCAAAGGCTTGTCATGCTTATATTTGGCAAGAGGGTAAAACCATACGGATAGGATCGTATCCGGATGGTCGGCAACGCGAAAGTCCACGCCAGCTTCTTCATTTTCCCATTCCGAATTTGCGATTAAACCGCCGTCAAAGCAGTATCCAGGCTCACTGGGCATTTCTGTTTCAGAACGAGAGCGCAGACGAGAAAGCACTTTGCCCATGTTTTCCATTCCAACTTTCTGCTTATCGTCGTCGACGCTATCCTTCAAAAGAAATCGATGACCGCCAATCCACCGGTATCCAAAAACGACAACTTGGGCAGTGCTAGCATCAGACTTCCATGAAGAATATATTCGCGTGGTCTTCTCGGGCTGCACAAACTCAAGTAACATGCTTTTTTTTGTCCGACCATTGATGGACGATTTCAAAATTGATTCATGCGCAGTTGTTTCCTTCTCGAATTCTTCAAGTGACATGGTCTTTACCGGCTCAATGGCAAGGAAGTCGTACTTGTAATTTCCTCCAGTGAGTTTAGAGCCAGCAGGAATATCGATCAGAAACCGACCGACGCAAAAAGTGGATGTAGGTGATGAGGGTACCGTGCTCACGTTATTATTTGCCATGACGAATAGATGAGGGCGATTTGGAGCGGCAACGCAAGCATTAGGGCTTACAGAGAACGCTGCCGCGAAAGCAAGAAGAAATAGACCGTACGTTTTCATGTCTTAGGTAATTTTTGCTTTAGCCAGCTAGAACTGGAGACAATTTTTACAATGGAATATAAGGTAACTGACTGGGCAAGCTTCGCTCCATATGAGCCCTGGTGATCATAGCTTTCATGCCCCTTTCTTTTGCCTTCATGTCGGAAAATCTGAACTACATACGGGGTCGGTGCAGACCCAGATTCCGCCGGGACGGTACCGTCCCCTGGCCCTTGCGCCTTCTGAATTTCAAACCCGTGCTGATTTTTTTCATCAAACGATAATTTGATGGAGCCATTTAAATCATCAGCCATCAATAGCGCACGCTTGAGATCACCAGCAGAAGCTTTAGTAGCTTTCCAGTGCACTTCGTTCCACGCCAACTGTTTAGCATCGGCACCGTAGTATGCATAAGTGTTAGGATGGTATTTGTCCGAAATAAAATCCTGAAGCTTTCGTGCATCATCCATATTAACCAAAAACTTCTTGAAATCAGATTCCCGAGAATTTTCCCCGACGATCTTCCTTCCTTCCCGCTTAGCTTCTTCTTTTTCCCGCCTCCCTACCGGGTCGATCAGATCTTCCTTTACTAACCTCCACCAGCTTTCAGTATTATTTAAATAAATCTCTCCATAAGGATCTTCATCGCCAAGCAAAGTATCGACTTCTTCCGACAGCCCTTGCATATTTACCATTGCATAGCTTGCACGAAGCCAATGTCTTGGCCCTTTATCAGTTTGCGTTTTATACTGTGCAGTAGGTAGCAACTCCAATGGCCCTGGTGCATTGGCCATAACTGCTGTACACTCGGCCCCATTTCTTCCTAGCAAGACTTGCTCTACCCCCTCAAAACCGGCCCGAATACGTTTATATGTCGCGGGCGCACCGATCGCTGGCATGACGCCATGCACAATACCTAGGATACGATCTGCCACACCGGGAATTTGGGCACATGCTCGTCCAACGAGGCCACCCATGCTATGCGTAACGATTATAACTTTGTCGCAGATTTTTCCCTTACTGCGATAATGACCAGTAATGCGTTCAATTTCCTGCGCTAAGTGTTCGCCGGATTCTTTATTACTTCGAAGCCAGTTATAGCCGACGGCATGTACCGGATAAAGAACGTCGGCGGCATCACGCAGATGCTCTTCCTGCAACGGCGTGAACGGTTTCTGCGCACCGAGCTTCGCTGGATCCTGCTGGTCCATCACCAGTGTTTTCCATGTCGCGGTAAGCTGTTTGCCTTGGGTGTCCGGATCAAAAATAAGTGCGAGGCACTTCTCGAGCAACGAAAGAATCCCCCCATAGCTCTTACCGTACAACTGTCCCCAGCCTCGCCATTTGGCGCGTTCGGCGTCAGTCGTACCAGGGGCAATAGCCAACAGTGCCTTGCTGGACTCATCCGGGTGCGCTGGTCCGTCATCGTCCACTTCGGTATTGTTTGGATCAAGCAGTTTTTGCCGGTCAGCGGCTGACTTATTGAGATGCTTGAGCACGGTGACGAGGCCTTCCCAAGTACTCTCCGGGGGAAACCACGCTGATGCATCTCTGTTCTTCACTTTGAGACGTGTCCCCATAATGCCCGGCATGAACAAAATAGGCACGACAAGATCCGGCGTCGTCAGGCACAACGCACGAACCTTCAGATTGGTACCCGTAAGGACAGACTGCGCGGTATCGTTGCCGTGTTCGTCCCAGCCGGTGCCGACCAGGCGGGTAGCGGTATCGGTATCACTCATGGGTTACTCTTCCATTACTCTTTCAAAAGGGTCAGGCGCGCGATCTTCAGCGCCATGTCCTGTGCCAGTTCGGTATGTCCGTTCTGATCGGTGACGCCTTCGATGGTGCGGCCGTCGTCCAGCTCGATCCGGTAGCGTTGATTGGCGTGCGGGCGTCCGCTGCCGCGGCGGGCGAGCACGAATCGTTCGTCCGTTTTCAACGTACTGACGGGAAGTTCCACGCCCGGCGGCGCGCCGCCTCCGGGCCCCACGTGCGCAAACGTCGACGACTTGATCGTGTGCGCCCCGCTGCTCTGCTGCGCGATGGCGCCGCCGCCGATGTCCACCTGCGCACCCTGCGCCACGAAGCGCACCTTCGGCGCCTGCAGCACGATCTCGTCGGCGGCCGTCAGCACGATGCGCTTGGCCGACGTGAGCTCGATGTCGTCGCCATGCGTCTGCAGTTCCAGCTTGCCGCTGGCGGCGATCAGCTTGATCCCCAGGCGATGTGCGAACAGGCTGATGCTTTCCGAGACGCGCGCCAGTAGCCGCTTGCCGATGGAGAACTGGGTATTGCCGACGCTGACCACGTCAACGTGCGTCTGCGCGCCGAGCGCGATATTGTTCTGGCTCGCCATCGCCATGCCGGCCGGTGCGGACAGTGCGACGACAGGCTGGCCGCCGCCGTCCGCGGTGCCGCTCGCGGTATTGCTGCCCGCTTCCCATTGTTTCAGGTGACCGAGCAATTGCTTCAGTTCGTGATCGTCCGTGTCGTCCGCGTGATGCGTCGACGACAGTTCGGACAGCTGGCGTTGCACGCCCTGCAGTACTTCCATCAAGCCGACCAGTTCGGCGCGATCGAGTTGCTTGCCGCCGGCTTGCGTACGGGCGTCGGCACTGATCAGGACACCCTTGGCACCGCGCACCGCGACGGCATGGTCGCTGCGCAGTTCCGCGCCTTCGCCGCGTGCCTCGCCTTTGCCCTCGCTGCGAGGATGCGTGAGCCAACCCAGATTGAGCTCGCTGTGACCGTGCTCCGAAGACAGCTGCGCGTTGATCTCGCCCGGCGTATCGTCCAGCCGCAGCTGGTTGTAGCGGGTCCCCTGCACTTCCTTGCTCTTGATCCCGGCAAGGTATTTATTGCCGGGCAGCGTGCCCATGTGGGTGAACGACGGCGGCGGCGCCGTGCCGCCATACACTTGCGCCACGATGATCGGCTTGTCGGGGTCGCCGCCCAGGAAATCGACGATGACTTCGTCGCCGACGCGAGGCAGCGTGATGGTACCCCACTGGTTACTGGCCCACGTGCTCGCCACGCGGACCCAGGCGGAGTCGCGGTCGCTGTCGCTGGCACCGGCGTCCTGCGCATGGCCGTGGTCTTCCGGCCGGGTGCCGGGAAAGCGCACCTTGACCCGGCCATGTTCGTCGCAATGCACCTCTTCGCCCGCCGGCCCGACGACGCGCGCGCTTTGCAGGCGCGGTCGCGGCAAATCGGTCCGGGGATCGAACGCGGGCACGATCGGAATGCCGCGGCGTACGCACGAAAAACGGTTCGTGTAACGCATGCCGCGCTCCATACTGGCTTGCTGCAGCGCGTCGGCAGAAGGTCCATCGTCCCAGCGGCTGAGGGCAAACAGCCGCCGGACCTGGTCATCGATGGTCTTGGGCAGATTGTTTTCCGCATCGACCTCGAGCCGGGTCACGACGAATTCGCGTTCGTTCTCGGGATGTGTATCGATCTCGGGATGCCCGGTCAAAGCGACCCATTCGCCGACGCAAAGCGCGCGTACGCTGCCTTCGCCATAAAAGCATTTGGATTCGTATTCGTGGCGCTTCATGCGCAATTCGCCGAGCTCGCGGTAATCGTCACCGTCCTCGCCCGCATGCGGCATGTCGATCAGATAGTCGTCCAGGCTGGCTGCGAACTGGTTACCCGTTTTGCCCTGGTTGATGCGCGACGACGTATTGCTCGTCATCGGACGGGATTGCAGGTAATCCCAACTCTGGCGTGAGACATTGCCCGGTTTGAGCGTGCGCACGGCATTCCAGGTAATGGCGGTGTCGCCTTTTTCCGTACCGGCGTCGCGGTGATAACGCACCGTCCCGGCGGCATTCTGCGGCAGCGTGAAGGCGTCGTCGAACAGCACGAGAGAATGGGCCGGCGTGTCCTGGTCTTGTGCCTGACTGGCCCGTCCCGGCCGCATGCACCAGGCGATGCCGCGCCGTTTCCACAAGCGGCGCAAGAAGTCGGCATCGGATTCGTTGTGCTGCATGGTGAATTCGCGGGCCGGATAAGTGCCGGTGACATGCGACCAATCGACGTCGAACGCTTTTGCCAGCACCGGATTTTTTTGGCGCCACTCGTCGAGAATGACCTCCGTGATATCCAGTTCGTTCCGGTTCCGGAAGACGCGGGTATTGGTCCGGTGCTCCATCAACGCCAGAGCGTCGCGCACCACCAATTCGTACGTCGCCAGGCCGCCATCGCTCTGGCCCGCCGCCGCTTGTGTCACGATGCCGCAAACGGCGCGCACATCGCCGCGATCCGTCACGAACTGGAGTTCGACGGGCAGTGTGATGAATTCCTTGAGGGGCAGGCCGGCATGCGTCGATACGCACAGGAGCCGGTATTCCAGGCCGCCACACATCGTTTCATAGCCGGTGACACGCTTGACCAGCAGGACATCATCGAGCACGTGCCGCTCTTGAGACAGTCGTAAACGGATGGGGCGATTCGCCTCGGAGAGGCCGGCGAATGCTTCAATGAGATCCTTGAGGTTCATGCAAAACTTCCTTGCCAGGCACGGTCGGATAAGTCGGTATATTGAGTGGAGAAACCGGCACAACCATATATGTTATTTCGAATCAATAGAGACTGTCCATGCGCACAATTCGATTCGGGCAAATATTCGACCTATTTTCTAAACCCCTGATTTCACTGCATAATTCTGAATTAATATCTATTACACAGAAGCATATTGATTTTCCTTTCCGACATTAAAATGACGCACCTCGAGATAATTCGTGAAATATAAAAAAGTTGGAATGCGTGAATAATCGCGGCGGCAATTCCGAATCATTGTGCCGAGTTCATGCAGATCGATTACGGAATGCAGCACACGACAGCCCAAATAAAAAAGCCCGCCGAGTGGCGGGCTTCGTTACGTGAGCGCTGCAGGAATCAGTCCCAGTTCAGCGCACCACCGGTCTGGTACTCGGTCACGCGCGTCTCGAAGAAGTTGCGCTCCTTCTTCAGGTCGATCATCTCGCTCATCCACGGGAACGGGTTTTCCTCGTTCGGGAACAGCGCATCCAGGCCGATCTGGACGGCGCGGCGGTTCGCGATGAAGCGCAGGTAGCCCTTGAACATGGCCGCGTTCAGGCCCAGCACGCCGCGCGGCATCGTGTCTTCGGCGTAGCGGTATTCCAGGTCGACGGCTTGCAGGAACAGCTGCTTGATCTCTTCGCGGAATTCCGGCGTCCACAGCTGCGGGTTTTCCATCTTGATCGTGTTGATCAGGTCGATGCCGAAGTTGCAGTGCATGGATTCGTCGCGCAGGATGTACTGGTACTGCTCGGCGGCACCCGTCATCTTGTTCTGGCGGCCCAGCGCGAGGATCTGCGTGAAGCCGACATAGAAGAACAGGCCTTCCATCAGGCAAGCAAACACGATGATCGAGCGCAGCAGCTTCTGGTCGTTTTCCAGCGTGCCGGTGTGGAACGTCGGATCGTTGATGACTTCGATGAACGGGATCAGGAACTGGTCCTTGTCGCGGATCGACGGGATCTCGTTGTAGGCGTTGAAGATTTCCTTCTCGTCCAGGCCCAGCGATTCCACGATGTACTGGTAGGCGTGCGTGTGGATCGCCTCTTCGAACGCCTGGCGCAGCAGGTACTGGCGGCATTCCGGCGCCGTGATGTGGCGATAGGTGCCCAGCACGATGTTGTTGGCCGCCAGCGAGTCGGCGGTCACGAAGAAGCCCAGGTTGCGCTTGACGATGCGGCGCTCGTCTTCGGTTAGGCCGTTCGGGTTCTTCCACAGTTCGATGTCGCGCTGCATGTTCACTTCCTGCGGCATCCAGTGGTTCGCGCAGCCGGCCAGGTATTTGTCCCACGCCCATTTATATTTGAACGGGACCAGCTGGTTGACGTCGGTCTTGGCGTTGATGATGCGCTTGTCGTCCGCATTCACGCGCTTGGCGACGTCGGCGGCGCTGACTTCAGGATTGACGGCGGCGGGGGCCGGTGCGGCGGCCGGTTCATCGTCCCAGGAGAGAGCCATGATGTTTTTCCTTCTTGAATTCTTTTAGCGGCATCGCCCGGGAGGCCGGGCGATGCGTGGTTACGTTAAGGGTCTATCTATTTACTGGCAAGCTTCGCACTCGTCGAAGCCCGCGTCGCCCGGCCGCAGGTAGCAGGCCGCGCCGTCCACGACGTCCGGTGCGCTTGCTGCCGGAGCGGCCGCCGGTGCTGCGGTCGGCGCCCCGCCGGACAGGCCGCCATCGACTGCCACGGCGTTCAGGGCGCCGGTACGGGTGGTCGACTTCTCCATGTGCGTCGCGGCGATCGTGCGCAGGTAGTAGGTCGTCTTCAGGCCGCGCAGCCAGGCCAGTTTATAGGTCTCGTCCAGCTTTTTACCGGAGGCGCCGGCCATGTAGATGTTCAGCGACTGGGCCTGGTCGATCCACTTCTGGCGGCGCGACGCGGCTTCCACCAGCCACTTCGGCTCGACTTCGAACGCCGTGGCGTAGATGTCGCGCAGGTCTTGCGGGACGCGGTCGATGCGCGACAGCGAGCCGTCGAAGTATTTCAGGTCGTTGATCATGACCTCGTCCCACAGGCCGCGCGCCTTCAGGTCGCGCACCAGGCAGGCATTGATCTCGGTGAATTCGCCCGACAGGTTCGACTTCACGTACAGGTTCTGGAACGTCGGCTCGATGCAGGCCGACACGCCGATGATGTTCGAGATGGTCGCGGTCGGGGCGATCGCCACGCAGTTCGAGTTGCGCATGCCGAACTGTTTGATGCGGTTGCGGACGATGCTCCAGTCCATCGATTCCGACGTGTCCTGCTCGAGGTAGCCGCCGCGCTCTTCGGCCAGCAGCCTGATCGAGTCCTGCGGCAGGATGCCGCGGTCCCACAGCGAACCTTCGTACGACTGGTAGCGGCCGCGTTCCTCGGCCAGCTCGGTCGACGCCAGGTAGGCGTAGTAGCAGACGGCTTCCATCGAGCGGTCGGCGAATTCAACGGCCTTGTCCGACGCGAACGGCACACGCATCATGTGCAGGCAGTCCTGGAAGCCCATGATGCCCAGGCCGACCGGACGGTGGCGCAGGTTCGAGTTCTTCGCCTTGTCGACGGCGTAGTAATTGATGTCGATGACGTTGTCGAGCATGCGCATCGCGGTGCGGATCGTCTTCTGCAGCTTGACCACGTCCAGGCCGTCACCCTTCATGTGGGCCGGCAGGTTCACGGAACCCAGGTTGCAGACGGCGATTTCGTCTTCGTTCGTGTTCAGCGTGATCTCGGTGCACAGGTTCGACGAGTGCACGACGCCCACGTGCTGCTGCGGCGAGCGGATGTTGCACGGATCCTTGAACGTGATCCACGGGTGGCCCGTTTCGAACAGCATCGACAGCATCTTGCGCCACAGGTCGAGCGCCTGGATCTTCTTGTACACGGTCAGCTCGCCGCGGGCCGCCTTCTCTTCGTACTTCAGGTAGGCTTCCTCGAACGCCTTGCCGACCTTGTCGTGCAGGTCCGGGGCTTCCGACGGCGACAGCAGGGTCCACTCGCCCTTTTCCATCACGCGCTTCATGAACAGGTCCGGAATCCAGTTCGCGGTGTTCATGTCGTGCGTGCGGCGGCGGTCGTCGCCCGTGTTCTTGCGCAGGTCGAGGAATTCCTCGATGTCCAGGTGCCACGTTTCCAGGTAGGCGCAGACGGCGCCCTTGCGCTTGCCGCCCTGGTTGACGGCGACGGCGGTGTCGTTCGCGACCTTCAGGAACGGCACGACGCCCTGCGACTTGCCGTTCGTGCCCTTGATGCGCGAGCCCAGCGCACGCACCGGCGTCCAGTCGTTGCCCAGGCCACCGGCGAATTTCGACAGCAGCGCGTTTTCCTTGATGGCGTCGTAGATGCCTTCCAGGTCGTCGGCGACGGTGGTCAGGTAGCACGACGACAGCTGCGAGCGGCGGGTGCCCGAGTTGAACAGGGTCGGGGTCGAGCTCATGAAGTCGAACGTCGACAGCAGGTTGTAGAACTCGATGGCGCGCGCTTCGCGGTTTTCTTCACGCAGGGCCAGGCCCATCGCGACGCGCATGTAGAACGCCTGCGGCATCTCGATGCGGGTTTCGCGGATGTGCAGGAAGTAGCGGTCGTACAGGGTCTGCAGGCCGATGTAGCCGAATTGCAGGTCGCGGTCGGCGACGATGGCCTTGGCCAGCTTCTGCAGGTCGAACTTGCCCAGTTCCTCGTCCAGCAGCTCGGCGGCGATGCCCTTGGCGATGTATTGCGGGAAGTAGGTGACGTATTCGGCGGCGGCGCCGGCCTGCGGCACGTCCTTGCCGAAGATCTCCTTGCGGATCGAGTGCAGCAGGATGCGCGCGGTGACCTGGCTGTAGGCCGGATCCTTTTCCATCAGCGCGCGCGCGGCCAGCACGGCCGACTTGTGCAGTTCCTCGACGGGCACGCCGTCGTACAGGTTCTTCATGGTCTCGGCCAGGATGGCGTCGGCGTCGACGTGCTTTTCCAGGCCGGCGCAGGCGGCGTTGATCAGGGCCGACACTTCGTTCATGTCCAGCAGGCGGCGCGCGCCGCCGTCGACCACGTGGATCTGCGGGGCGGTGATCTGCGTCGTGCCGGCGGCTTCCTTGGCGGCGCGGCGCTCTTCCATGCGCTTGGCGCGGTACAGCACGTATTCGCGCGCGACGTCATGCTCGCCCGAGCGCATCAGGGACAGTTCCACCTGGTCCTGCACATCCTCGATGTGGAAGGTACCGCCGTTCGGCTGGCGGCGCACGAGGGCCGCGACCACGTTGTTCGTCAGTTGCGCGACCAGCTCGCGGATGCGTGCCGACTCGCGGCCCTGCTCGCCATTGACGGCCAGGAACGCCTTGGTCATCGCGACGGCGATCTTGCTCGGCGCGAACGGCACCACGGCGCCGTTACGGCGGATGATGCGGTAGTCGCTGCCCGCGACCAGTTCGTCCGCGCTCTTGCCGGCCGTCGTAGCTGCCGCGACGGTATTGATGGAAATGTCCGAAGATGTTTGCATTGAGCCTCCCAGCATTGGCGTCACAGACTGCCATCGCCTTCACGAATTAGGTAGATATGGACCCCTCGGAGTGAATCCAGGGAACGCTGCCAACTCATCAAAATTGGCAACTCGATAACTTTCTGCCGATAAAAAATAGGAGCGGCAATATTGAGAAAAAAAGCTTCGCGCTCCTACTCAGCCTGTTCGGCATTAAGGCCGTTGACCACTAGATGTAGTAGACAACGGCCTTACAGACCTAATTGTAGTCGATGTCCGCGATTTTTATGAGCTCTGTCAGTAAGATTTTTTTCTTGACATCGATCAGTGCCGATACTTGAAGCCTCCACGGCGAAGTAAGCACTAACATTGAATTTGTAGCGCGAATTCGTGTGCTTATTAATCGTGCAAAATCGGCCCGTTTCGCGTTGCTGCGTTGGCGAAAAGACCACGTCGCTTCACAGTTCGACCTCAAGGTTCCGGCGCGTGGATATCCAGTTTCTGCATCTGGTAGCGCAGCTGCCGGACACTGATGCCGAGCAGGCTCGCGGCCTGCGTGCGGTTGAACTGGGTCTGGTTCAGCGCGCGCAGGATGATGTCGCGCTCGACCTGGCTCAGGTAGTCCGGCAGGTTGCTCGGCAGCGCGTCGTGCGCGAGCGGCGGCGGCGGCGCGGCCCGCTCCAGCTCCGATGTCGGCTCCGGTGCCGCGCTCGCCGGCATCTGCGGCGGCTGCGGCACGACGGCCGCATCGCCCAGCTTCGCCCCTTTCAGCAGCAGGTCGCCCACTTCGATCACGCCGTCGTCGGCAAACGCGAGCGCGCGCTCCAGCACGTTTTCCAGCTCGCGCACATTGCCCGGGAACGCGTAGCCGCGCAGCGCGTCCAGCACGCCGGGCCCCAGTCGCGCCCCGCCCGGCCCGGCCAGGCGCGCGAGGATGGCATCGACCAGCAGCGGCAAATCGTCCAGCCGTTCGCGCAGCGGCGGCAGCGTCAATTCGATCACGTTCAGGCGGTAGAACAGGTCCTGGCGGAAGCTGCCGTTTTCCACGCACTGCGCGAGATCCTTGTGCGTGGCGCTGATGATGCGCACGTCGACCGGTTCCTCGACCGTGGCGCCGATCTTGCGCACGCGCCGCTCCTGGATCGCGCGCAGCAGTTTGACCTGCATCGCGAGCGGCAGGTCCGCCACCTCGTCGAGCATCAGCGTGCCGCCGTTGGCGGCCTGGAAGAAGCCGTCGCGCTCGTCGTTCGCGCCCGTGAACGCGCCCTTGCGGTAGCCGAAGAACTCGGCCTCCATCAGCGCCTCGGGGATCGCGCCGCAGTTCACGGCGACGAACGGCTTGCCCGCGCGCGCGCTCTGCGTGTGGATCTCGCGCGCGGCCAGTTCCTTGCCGCTGCCGGATTCGCCGTTGATCGCGATCGGCGCCTGCGACCGCGCCAGCCGCGCGATCTGCGCGCGCAGCGCCTGCATCGCGGACGATTGCCCGATCAGGCGCGACGTGCCCTCGGCCTGGCTGGCGGCCGGTGCCGCCGCGGGGTCGGACAGTTTCAAGGCCGCGCGCACCATCGCGCGCAAATCGTCCAGCACGACGGGCTTCGACACGTAGTCGAACGCGCCGGCCTTCAGCGCCACGACGGCATTCTCGGCGCTGCCGTAGGCGGTAATGACGGCGATGGGCGTGCATTTATGATGGGCCGCGACCTCGCGCACGAGTTCCAGGCCCAGGCCGTCGGGCAGGCGCATGTCGGTCAGCACCAGCGCAAACGGCTTTTGTCCCAGCAGCGCACGCGCCTCGCGGACGGTCGCGGCGCTGTCGACGTCGAGCCCCATCTTGAGCAGGGTGATCTCGAGCAGCTCGCGCAGGTCGGGTTCGTCGTCGACCACCAGGATGCGGGGTGAGCTCATGCCTTCTTTCCGTGACATTAGATAGTTGCACCGAACGTGATCACGAAGCGGCCGCTGGCCTCGCCCGTGCCGCCGGCGCCCGCGCCGGGCCGCACGTCCTCGGTGCGGTATTCGTAGTCGAGCATCGCGCCGTTGTTCAGGCACAGCTCGCGCGCCAGGTACAGGCCGAGGCCCGTGCCCTTGCTCGACGTCGTGTAGAACGGTTCGAACAAATGCGCCCGCACTTCCGGCGTAATGCCCGGACCGTCGTCCTGCACGTGCAATTCCATACGGCCCGTCGCGTCGGGCACGGGGACCACGCGGATGCTGGCCGGCTTGCCGCTCGCGTAGCGGATCGCATTGCCGAGCAGGTTCACGAGCACTTCGCGCAGATGCAGTCCGTCGAAACGCACGGACCGGCCGCCCGCATCGCCCACCCACACTATATCACCGGCCATGCCGTGCATTTCCGTGAACTCGGCGCGCAGCTCGGGCAGGAAGTCGTCCAGCGCGACGGGCGTGCCGTTCGGCTGCACCTTGCGCGACAGTTTCAGGATGTCCTCGACCATGCGGTTCACGCGCGCCACGTTGTCGTTCACGATGCGCAGCAGGCGCGTTTCCGCCGGACCGTGCAGGTCTTCCGCCAGCAGCGACGTCGCGTGGCCGATCGCCGACAGCGGATTCCGCACCTCGTGCGCGATGCTGGCCGTCAGGCGTCCCATCGATGCGAGCTTGAGTTGCTGCGCCTGGTTTTCGATGGCGCTCACGTCCTGCAGGAACACGAGGCTGCGTTCGGCCGTGCCCTGCGGCGTGTCCACGCGCGCGAAGCGCAGCTTCAGGTGCACCGGCTGGTCGAGGCGGCCGCGCACCGGGCCGTCCGTCTCGTGCCAGCGCTTGACGGTGACGAAGCCGCCGGTCGCCGACGCGTCCATGCAGCGGCCGACCCAGTCCGCGAAACGCTGCGCCACGGGTTCCAGCGCCGCCAGGTCGGTCAATCGAAACGTGTTGCCGTCCTCGCCCGGCTGCGTCTCCAGCCCGAGCATGCGGCGCGCCGCCGGATTGCCGCCGAAGACGGTGCCGTCGCTCCCCAGCACGAGGATGCCGTCGTCCACGTCGTCGACGACGATGCGGTAGATCGCCTGCTGGATGCGCAGGTCGGCGCCGTGCCGCGCGGCCAGCTCTTCCTGCTTGATGAGGCGCGCGGCCAGGCGGTTCACCACCAGCACCACCGCGAAGAACGCGGCGCCGGTGAGCCCGGCCTGGGTCAGCGGCGGGTCGTCCGCGCGCATGAAGATCCCCCAGGTGCTCTCGCCCAGCACGAACAGCGTGGCCAGCGCGGCCGAGAACAGGGCCAGCACCAGCGGCGCGAGGATCGCGGCGCCCGCGAGCGGGAACAGGTACAGCAGCGCGAGGCCGCTGCGCATGCCGCCGGCGGCGAGGTACAGCAGCGAGATCGCGACGATGTCGACGAGGACCTGGGCCGACAACTGCCACAGGAAGCGCCGCCGCCAGCGCTGGGCGACGACCGCGAACATCAGCGCGGCCAGCACGTAGGCGATGCACGTCTCGGCATACGCGGTGCCGTCGACGCGGCCGCGCCGCACGTCGATCGACAGGTACAGCAGCAGCACGAACGCGATCACGATGCGCGTGACCGTGAGCGTTTGCAGCGAGCGCCAGAACGTCGAGCGCGACTCGGCGGAAAGGGAAAGCCGGCTCGCCATGCGGCGGCTTACCGGGCCTGCTGGTGCGCCTCGCGCGCGTGCGCCGTGCCGCAATAGTCGCGGCCATCGGCCCGCACGGCTTCCGACGCCGGGAAATAGATGCCGCAATGGGCGCAGCACAGCATCGTCTCGGACTGGTCCTCGACGCGGCTCCACGCCTTGGCCTTTGCTTCGCCGCCGGCGGACGCCGGTGCCGGCCCGGAGGCCGGATTTACGGCGGGGCCTTGTGCGCGCGTCATCGCGGCGCGCAGTTTGCTGCGGATGGCGGCCACCACGAGGATGACGAGCGCAATCCAGAAAAGCAGTCGCGTCATACGAACCCCCGGTGCAGAACGACTTCGAAAACGAACCGGCTGCCGACGTAAGCCAGCGCCAGCGTGGCGAATCCCGCCAGCGTGAAGCGCAGCGCGGTCTTGCCGCGCCAGCCGCGCCAGCGGCGTCCGGCCAGCAGCGCGGCGAACAGCACCCACGACAGCAGCGCGAAAAAGTTCTTGTGATCCCAACGCAGCGCGCGGCCGAACAGCTGTTCGGAAAACACGATGCCCGACAGGACGGTCAAACTGAGCAGGACGAAACCGATGCCGATCATGCGGAACAGCAGCCGCTCCATCGTCAGCAGCGCCGGCAGCTGGTCGAGCGCGCCGGTAAACCAGCCCTTCTTTGCGCTCTTCGTGTGCAGACGCGCCTCCTGCAGCGCCATCAGCACGGCGTGGAACGCGGCGATCGTGAGCGTGCTGTACGCGGACACGGCAACCGCGACGTGCCAGCCGAACGCGGGCGACTGGTCCTGCACGGGCATCAGGTTGCCGGGGAACAGCGGCGGCAGGATCGCCGCGACGGCCGCGCACGGCATGACCATGCGGCGCATGCCGTCCAGCGCGAAATTGCGGTTTTCGATCCAGTAGGCGGCGACGGAAATCCACAGCGCGGCCGACAGCATGAAGGCGAAGCCGACCCGTAAGGTGCCGTTCGACACGATATCCGGCCACAGCGCGGCACCGTGCACGGCCCAGGCTACGGCGGTCACGGCCGAAATGGCCGAGCCCTGCCGCGACGGCAGCAGGGCACATACCGCGTACAGGATTGCCGCGGCGATGAATAGGGTAAGTTGCATACGCGCGAGTCTACACCATCCGGAAAGGGCAAGGTTAGGTTGTCAGAAGAGTAAGCGCAGTCGCACGTCATTCCCGCGAAGGCGGGAATCCATTCTGAATTCGCTCTGCGTTAACGCGCACAGTGCAACTTCGGAAACTCAGTATGGGTTCCCGCTTCCGGGAACGACGGGGTTAGTCGACGGCCGCGGCCTTGATTTCCGCATCGTGGTGCCGCTGCTGCTCCTCCATCACCATCAGCCCCAGTTCGCGCTTGAGCGCATTGAACTCGGGCGCCGCCGGATCGCGCAGGCGCGGCAGGTCGACGAGGATGTCGCGCTTGATCGTGCCCGGCCGGTACGTCATCACGACGATGCGGTCGGCCAGGTAGATCGCTTCCTCGATGCTGTGCGTGACGAAGATGACCGTCTTCTTCAACTCGGCCCACAGGCGCAGCAGCTCGTCCTGCAGGTTGCGCCGCGTGAGGGCGTCGAGCGCGCCGAACGGTTCGTCCATCAGCAGGATCGGCGAATCCAGCGCCAGCACGCGCGCGATCGCCACGCGCTGGCGCATGCCGCCGGACAGGTCCTTCGGATAGCGCTTCGCGAAATCCTCCAGCGACAGCAGTTTCAGGAGCTCGCCCACGCGCGCCGCGACCTGCGCGCGCGCCATGCCCTTGATCTCCAGGCCGAAGCCGACGTTCTGCTCCACCGTCATCCACGGGAACAGCGCATATTCCTGGAACACCATGCCCCGCTCCGGCCCGGGGCCGGCGACCGGCACGCCGTCGGCCAGCACGCGGCCGGCCGTCGGCGGCGCGAAGCCGGCGACGGCGTTCAGCAGGGTCGACTTGCCGCAGCCGGAAGGCCCCAGCAGGCAGACGAACTGGCCGTGAGGGATCTCGAGACTGATGTCCTGCAGGGCGACCATGCGGCGGCCGTCGCCGTCGAATACTTTACTGACGCTGTCGATCACGATATGCGCGGTCATCTCAATGCTCCAGGCCGCGGTGCCAGCGCAGCAGATGGTTGTTCAGCTTGTTCATGCCGACGTCGATGGCGAGGCCGAGCAGGCCGATCGTGATCATGCCGGCGATGATCTTGTCCGACCAGAAGTACTCGCGCGCCTCCGAGATGCGGAAACCGAGCCCGTTGTTCACGGCGATCATCTCGGCCACGATCACGACGATGAACGCCGTGCCGATGCCGATGCGCATGCCGGTCAGGATGTACGGCACGGCCGCCGGCAGGATCACGCGCAGGAACATCGTCGGCCCGCTCGCGCCCAGGTTGCGCGCCGCGCGCAAATAGATGCCGTCGACCTGGCGCACGCCCGCGATGGTATTCATCAGCACGGGGAAGAAGGCGCCCAGCGCGATCAGGAAGAAGGCCGGCGGGTTGCCGAGGCCGAACCACAGCATCGACATCGGGATGTAGGCGATCGGCGGAATGGGGCGCAGCAGCTGGAACAACGGATTCAGCCAGGCATGCGCGATGCGGCTCGCGCCCATGGCGAGGCCGATCGGCAGCGCCAGCGCGGCGCCGACGAGGAAGCCGACGATCACGCGGTACATGCTGCCGATGGCGTCGGTGATCAATTCGCCGGACACCATCCACGCCAGCTTTCCCCCGCCGCCGTTGACTTCGCGCCAGGTGGCGAAGTCCTGCAGCGGCAGCAGGTACGCGATCCACTTCCGCCAGACCTGCAGCGGGGACGGCAGGACGTGCTCGTTGACCCATCCCATGCTGGCCACCCACTGCCAGATCGCGATCGCGACGACCGGCACGACCAGGCCGATCGCGATGTCCTGCCACCTGCGCTTCACCATCTCCGCTCCTTGCGTGGTTTGGTTTACTTGATGTTCAGGCTCTTCTTCGCCTCATCCAGCAAATCGGTCTTGACCCAGTCCTTCGCCACCGGCGGCTTCGCCATCCGGCCGACACCCGTCTTGACCATGATGTCGGTCGTGGTCTGGATGTGCTCCGGCGTGATGTCGTAGGTATAGGGCGAATTGCTGATCGCGTCGTCGAAGTCGTCCTTCGTGATCTGGCCCTTGAACACGACTTCGCGCACGTATTTCTCGGCCAGCGCGCGGTCGCGGATGAAGGCGCTCGTGGCCATGACGAAGCAGCGCATGAATTTCTCCGCCACGGGGCGCTTCGTGTTGTAGAACTTTTCCGTCATCACCATCGTCCGCACCGGTTCGCCGATCGGCGTGTCGTACGGTTTCAGGACCTCGACGCCGAAGCCCTTGTTGATCGCCTGCGACGACTGGGGTTCGGACTGCATCATGGCGTCGATGTTCTTGCCCAGCAGCGCCTGGTTGAGGTCGGCGTACGCCAGGTAGACGATCTGCACGTCCTTGCCGGGCGCCGGGTCGGCGCTGAGGCCGGCCTTGTGCAACTCGGCCATCAGGAGCACTTCCTGGATGCCGCCGCGCGTCACGCCCACCTTCTTGCCCTTCAGGTCCTTCACGGCCTTGACGTTGGCATCCGCGCGCGCGACGAGCCGGGCGCCGCCTTTCGCGAAGCCGGCCACGACGTAGATCGGGGCACCGCCGGCGCGGCCCGAGATCGCGGCCTCGGACGCCGTCGTGCCGACGTCGAGTTCACCTGCGATGATGGCCTGCATCACGTCCAGGCCCTTCGCGAAGATGCGTTCCTCGACCTTGATCCCGCACTTGGGCGCGATCTCCTTGATGTATGACACCGCGCCGTAGTGCGCGAACTTGAGGTTGCCGAGGCGGACCACGTCCTGCGCCTGGGCGCCGCTCGCGGCCAGCAGCGCGGCGATGGCGAGGGTCTTGCCGAACACGTGTGCTTTCATTGCCTGTCTCTCCGATTGGGGGTGAAACTTTTATTGGAATGAACTGCGTGACGCCTCAGGAACATAAACTCGAAGCAATACATTGTCAAACCATCCAATCAGGTTTTACCAAGAATCAAATCGCCAGGTTGACTGGACGCGTTGCGAATGGCTGAATTGGGGTCTTGACGAGGGAAAACGCGCCCCGACATGGGGTAAAATGGCGGATTGCGCGCCGCCGCCACTTATATATATCAGTACAGAAGGTAGAACGATGCTGGATAACCTGACACAACGCCTTGCCAAGGTCGTCAAGACGATGCGTGGCGAGGCCCGCCTCACGGAGGCGAACACCGCAGAAATGCTGCGCGAAGTGCGCCTGGCCCTGCTCGAGGCCGACGTCGCGCTGCCGGCCGTGCGCGAATTCATCGCCAAAGTGAAGGAAAAGGCGCTGGGCGAGGAAGTCATCGGCTCGCTGTCGCCGGGCCAGGCCCTCGTCGGCGTCGTGCAGAAGGAACTGGGCGCGCTGATGGGCGCCGACCTCGGTCCGGACGCCTCGCAGCTGTCGTTCGCGCAGCAGCCGCCGGCCGTGATCCTGATGGCCGGCCTGCAGGGTGTCGGTAAAACGACCACCACCGGCAAGCTCGCGAAGTACCTCAAGGAAGAGAAGAAGAAAAAGGTCCTGACCGTCTCCGCCGACGTCTACCGCCCCGCCGCAATCGCGCAGCTGGAATCGGTGACGAAGCAGGTCGGCGCCGACTTCTTCCCGTCCACCGCCAGCGACAAGCCGGTCGACATCGCGAAGAACGCGATCGACTGGGCGAAGAAGCACTATCACGACGTCGTCATCATCGACACGGCCGGCCGCCTGGCCATCGACGAGGCGATGATGCAGGAGATCGCCGCCGTGCACGCGGCCGCGAATCCGATCGAGACGCTGTTCGTCGTCGACGCCATGGTCGGCCAGGATGCGATCAACACCGCGAAAGCCTTCAACGACGCGCTGCCGCTGACCGGCGTGATCCTGACGAAGCTCGACGGCGACTCGCGCGGGGGCGCGGCACTGTCCGTGCGCCACGTGACGGGCAAGCCGATCAAGTTCGCCGGCGTCTCGGAAAAGCTGGACGGCCTGGAAGCGTTCGATCCGGCCCGCATGGCCAACCGCGTGCTGGGCATGGGCGACATCCTCGCGCTGGTCGAGGAAGCGCGCAAGGGCGTGGACATGAAGGCCGCGGCCGACATGGCCAACAAGATCAAGTCGGGCGGCAAGTTCGACATGAACGACTTCCGCGCCCAGCTCGCGCAGATGAAGAAGATGGGCGGCATGGCCGGCCTGCTCGACAAGCTGCCGGCCCAGTTCCAGCAGGCCGCGAACGGTGCCAACATGGACCAGGCCGAGAAACAGGTGCGCCGCATGTGCGGCATCATCGACTCGATGACGCCGGCGGAACGCGCCAAGCCGGAACTGATCAAGGCCAACCGCAAGCGCCGCATCGCGGCCGGAGCCGGCGTGCAGGTGCAGGAAGTGAACCGCATGCTGACCCAGTACGAGCAGATGAACACGATGATGAAGAAGCTCAAGGGCGGCGGCCTGATGAAGATGATGCGCGGGATGAAGGGCATGATGCCCGGTATGCGCTGATCCTTGATCCATCTCTAAAAAGCCGTGCGCGACCACCGTCCCGCACGGCTTTTTTGTGCTTGGGACGTCCGTTTTTTCGCTCTAGAGAGGCCCGGGTAACACAACGGGCTATTTTAGGGCTTGTAAGAGTGAAAAAATTTCGAAAAAGACTTGCACGAACACTAAAACCCTACCAATATAAGCCGGGTGCGCTCAAGCGCAAATTTCCATGTGTTCCGTTTAGGAGGCTCGAAGATGGCAACAGCCAAAAAAACCACCGCAGCGCCCGCTAAAAAAGCCGCTGCCAAGCCTGCTGCGGCGGCGAAGCCGGCAGCGAAAAAGGCAGCAGCTCCTGCCAAAGCAGCAGCACCGAAAGCAACCGCCGCAGCAAAGAAGCCTGCCGCGGCACGCAAGCCCAACGCCGCTTTCATGAAAGAGATGACCCCATCGGCAACGCTGGCCGCCGTCGTCGGCGCGAAACCGCTGCCGCGCACGGAAGTGACCAAGAAGGTCTGGGACTACATCAAGGCGCAAAACCTGCAGGACGCGGCCAACCGCCGCATGATCAACGCCGACGACAAGCTGAAAGCCGTCTTCGGTGGCAAGGCGCAGGTGTCGATGTTCGAAATGACCAAGCTGATCTCGGATCACCTCAAATAAGAACATCTGGCTGGCTGCCCCATGGCCCCATACGAAAAGCCCCGGCGAGCCGGGGCTTTTTGTTTTACATGAGCTCCGACATGAGATTCGACCTGACCGACCTGCAGCTGTTCCTGCACGTGCTGGATGCCGGCAGCATCACGGCCGGCAGCCGGCGCGCGCACCTGGCGCTGGCGTCCGCGAGCGAACGCATCCAGCACATGGAAGAGACGCTGGGCGTACCCCTGCTCGTGCGCGGGCGGCGCGGCGTGCAGCCGACGGCCGCGGGCCTCGCCCTGCAGCGCCACGCGCGTCTCGTGTTCCAGCAACTGGCGCGCCTGCGCGCGGAACTGGGCGAGCATGCGGCGGGCCTCAAGGGCCAGATCCGGCTGCTGTGCAATACGGCGGCGCTGTCGGAGTACCTGCCGGAGCGGCTGGCCGGTTTCATGGCACGCCATCCGGACGTCGACATCGACCTGGAAGAACGCACCTCCAGCGACATCGCGCGCGCGGTGCGCGAAGGCGGCGCGGACCTCGGCATCGTGGCCGACACGGTCGACCTGTCCGGCCTCGAGACCTTCCCGTTCTGCACCGACCGCATCGTCGCGGTCGCGCAGCCGGCCATGGCGCGCACGCTCGTCACGCAGGAGGGGCAAGCAGTGACGTTCGCGCGGCTCGTCGATTTCGACCACGTCACGCTGACGGGCGACAGCGCCCTGTTCCGCTATCTGACGCAGCTGGCCGAACGCGCGGGCCGCACCTTGCGCGCGCGCGTGCGCCTGCGCAGCTTCGACGCCGTGTGCCGGATGGTGGAGAGCGGGGTCGGGATCGGCCTGGTGTCCGAACCGGCCGCGCGGCGCTGCGCGCGCACGATGGACCTCGCCGTGCTGGAGCTGGCCGATGCGTGGGCGGTGCGCCAGCTGTCGCTGTGCATGCGCAGCTTCGAGGGGTTGCCGCGCCACGCGCAGCAGCTGGTCGAGGAGATTCGGGCGTAGGCTGAGAAAAATCAGCGGCTGGACACCATCACGTCCTGCTTGAACTCCCAGTTCTTCCACGCCGCCAGCACCGCATTCGGATACTCGGGCTTGCCGCGGCTGCCGTTGTAGCGGCCGAGGGCGAGGTACAGGTTGCCCCCTTCCATGTCGATGTACATGCGCAGGATCGAGCAGCCATAGCGCAAATTCGTCTGCATGTCGAACAGCGCGCGGCGGTTCGAATCGCCGATCACCTTCGTCCAGAACGGCATCACCTGCATGTAGCCGCGCGCGCCGACCATCGACACGGCGTACTTGCGGTACGCCGATTCGACCTGGATCAGGCCCAGCACGAGCCCCGGATCGAGGCCCGCGCGCGTCGCTTCGTACCACGCGATTTCGAGGAATTCCGTGCGCGTCTGGTCGTCCGGCAGGCGGCGCTTGAGGCGCGCCGACATCGCGTCGAACCATTGTTGATAGCGCACGCGCGCGACCTCGTCGCGGAAGGCCGGCTTGGGCGGCCGGCCGTCGCGGATGGCATTTTCGAGCGCCAGCCGGACCGAATCGGCGAGCGCTTCTTCCTTCTGGTTGCCAGCCTGCGCCGCGCCGCTGCTCATCAGTGCAGCGGCGAGCAAGACCGGGCCGAGCCGGGCTGCTGCCCGGACTATCAACCGTCGTGCCATCACTTGCCCAGCTTGCCCTTGATGAAGCCGACCATGTCCGCAGCCGGGACGGCGGTCGCGTCAAGCTCGCGGCGGCCCTGGTATTCCAGGTTGCCTTCCTTGAGGCCGCGCTCGCCGATCACGACGCGGTGCGGCACGCCGACCAGTTCCCAGTCGGCGAACATGGCGCCCGGACGCAAGCCGCGGTCGTCGACGATGACGTCCACGCCGGCCGCCTGCAGCTCGGCATACAGGCGATCGGTCTCAAGCTTCACCAGATCGCTGCGGTCATAGCCCATCGGGCACAGCACCAGTTCGAACGGCGCGATGGCGTCCGGCCAGATGATGCCCTTGTCGTCGAAGTTCTGTTCGATGGCGGCGCCCAGGATGCGGGTCACGCCGATGCCGTAGCAACCCATCTGCATCGGGGCCGGCTGGCCCTTCTCGTCCAGGTAGACGCAGTTCATCGCGGCGGAGTACGCGGTACCCAGCTGGAACACGTGGCCCACTTCGATGCCGCGCTCGATCGCGAGCGTGCCCTTACCGTCCGGCGACGCATCGCCTTCGACGACGTTGCGCAGGTCGGCGACGAGCGGTTCGGCCACGTCGCGGCCCCAGTTGGCGCCGGTCAGGTGGTATTCGGCTTCGTTCGCGCCGCACACGAAATCGGCCATGTTGGCGACGGTGCGGTCGGCCACGATGTTGACCGGCTGCTTCGTACCGACGGGGCCGAGGTAGCCCGGCACGGTGCCGTAGGCTTCCTGGATCTCGGCTTCGCTGGCGAAGCGGAAGTCCTTCAGGCCCGGCACTTTCGTGACCTTGACTTCGTTCAGTTCATGGTCGCCGCGCAGCAGCAGCAGCCAGTTTTCCCTGACCTGCCTGCCGTCGACGTCCTTCTCGACCGTCAGCGCGATCGATTTCACGGTCTGGTCCAGGCCGATGCCGAGCAGTTTCGCAACGTCTTCGCACTTGGTCGTCTTCGGCGTGGAAACCTTCGTCAGCGGCTGCGTCGCGGCGCCGCGCTGGGCGATCAGCGGCAGCGCCTCGGCCGCTTCCATGTTGGCCGCGAAGTCCGAGTTCGGGCAGTAGACCAGCGCGTCCTCGCCGGTGCTGGCGATGACGTGGAATTCGTGCGAGCCCGTGCCGCCGATGGCGCCGTTGTCGGCCGCCACCGCGCGGAACTTCAGGCCGAAGCGGTTGAAGATGCTGACGTAGGCGTTGAACATCGTCTCGTAGGACTTCTGCATGCCTTCGACGTCACGGTCGAAGGAATAGGCGTCCTTCATCGTGAACTCGCGGCCGCGCATCAGGCCGAAGCGGGGACGGCGCTCGTCGCGGAACTTGGTCTGGATGTGATAAAAGTTCAACGGCAGCTGGCGGTACGACTTGACTTCGGTGCGCACGACGTCGGTCACGACTTCTTCCGACGTCGGCTGCAGCGCGAAGTCGCGGCCGTGGCGATCCTTGAGGCGCAGCAGTTCCGGTCCCATCTTGTCCCAGCGGCCCGTCTCCTGCCACAGCTCGGCCGGCTGCACCAGCGGCATCAGGAGTTCGATCGCGCCCGCCTTGTTCATCTCTTCGCGGATGATGCCCTCGACCTTGCGAATGACACGCAGGCCCAGCGGCATGTACGTGTAGATGCCGGAGCCGAGTCGCTTGATCATCCCGGCGCGCATCATCAGTTTATGGCTGACGATCTCGGCGTCGGAGGGCGCTTCTTTGAGCGTTGAAATAAAAAATCGTGAGGCGCGCATATCGGTGAATTCTTTTTAAAAAGAGAGGGTTATAATCGACCTAATTTTAAAGGATTAGCTGGCTGATGCATCCAATCTTTATACAAATGGATCCGAAACACGTGGTGCATGCTGTTGTTCCTGTGCAGGTTGCGCGACAGACGTATCTGGATTGCTAGGTAAAAACGTAAGTAAGAGGGATCAGCCGGCAGAAAGTTTCGAGGTGAATTATGCTCGATCGTGAAGGGTTTCGCCCCAACGTCGGCATCATCCTGCTGAACGCCAACAACGAAGTGTGGTGGGGCAAGCGGGTGCGTGAGCATTCTTGGCAATTTCCGCAAGGGGGTATCAAATACGGCGAGACGCCGGAACAGGCGATGTACCGCGAGCTCGAGGAAGAAATCGGCCTGCGTCAGGAGCACGTCAAGATCGTGGGCCGGACCCGCGACTGGCTGCGCTATGAAGTGCCCGATCACTTCATCAAGCGCGAAGTGCGCGGTCACTACCGCGGCCAGAAGCAGATCTGGTTCCTGCTGCGCATGGTGGCACGCGACAACGACGTCAACCTGCGCCTGACCGACCATCCCGAGTTCGATGCCTGGCGCTGGCACGATTACTGGGTCCCGCTGGACGTGGTCATCGAATTCAAGCGCGACGTGTACCAGCGCGCCTTGCAGGAACTGTCGCGTTTCATCACGTGGCCCGCGAACGGCGAACGCCGCCACAGCTCGCGCTACCTGCGCCAGCCGCACGAGCGGCGCGCCCAGGGGGGCAATGGCAACGGCAATGGCGGTAACAAGGCCGTGGCGAGTGGCGCCAATGCCAGCAAGGCGGTGGCGGCAGCCAGCAAGGCCATCGCCGACGCGGCCGGCAGCTCCAAGATGGTGTTGGCGCAACAGGGTGTGACAAGGAAGGAATGACCTGCGGGAACGATCTGCGCAAGTAGCCCGGAAGCAACACAACAAAGGCACAGCAGCCGTGCAAGCGGTTGCCTTTGCCTTTTTTACATTTTGGTAATGTAATTTTTGCAAAATTGCGAAGTAGAATCATCGCCATGATGATGCCGACTTTGCCGATTTTCCGTGCCCTGCCCCTCGTGCTGGCCGCGCTGTGCTCGTCCGCACGTGTCCACGCCGAGGACACCCCGCCCAAATGCACTTACGTGGAAGTGGCCAGCCTGCCCATCCGCTACGTCGGCCAGGGCCTGGCGCCCGCGGTCGACGGCACGATCAACGACACCCCGGCCACGATGCTGATCGACACCGGCTCCGACCAGACCCACATGACGATGAACGCCGCGACCCGGCGCGACCTGAACCTGTCCATGACGGGGCGTTACGTGGAAGGCCTCGGGGGCCTCTCGCGCCTGTACGGGGTGCGGCTGAAGGATTTCGCCATCGGTCCGGCGCACGCCGGCCGCCGTCCCGAACTGACCGTGATCGGCAGCACCACGTTCACACCGAGCTTCGACGCCATCGTCGGCGCCCCGTTCCTGCTGCAGACCGACCTGGAACTCGACCTGCGCGCAAAGCGGATGAAATTCTACCGACCGCTCGAATGCCGCAAGACGGAGCTGCTCCTGTGGAAGGAAGACACCGTCGTGCTGCCGTTCGGGCGCAACTTCAGCCGCAGCCCGAATCCGCATTTCACGGTCGTCGTGAACGGCAAGGAGATGGACGCGCTGATCGACTCCGGCGCGCACCGCAGCTTCATGATGCTGGACGCCGCCAAAAAGGCCGGCATCGACGTCAATGGCCCGGGCGCGGTCCGCATGGGCGACGCCGGCGGGATCGGCTCCGACCGCGCGCCGCACTGGATCGCGCCGGTCAAGAGCATGCAGATCGGCCAGGAGACCATCAGCAACGTCGAACTGGGCGTCATCGATTCGCAGGGCTCGCGCACGGCCGACGTGTACCTCGGCCAGGACTTCCTGCGCACCCACCGCGTGCTGTTCGCGATGAGCCAGGAAAAACTGTACATCGCCTACCTGGGCGGCGACGTGTTCACGCGCGGCACGGGACTGGAACCCTGGATGCGCGCCGAGGCCGACGCCGGCAATGCGGACGCCCAGTACGCGCTGGCCCAGATCTACAACACCGGCCGCGGCGTACCCCGTGATCCGCTCCAGGCCGGCGTCTGGCTCGACATGGCAGCTACTGGGGGCCAACCGAACGCCAGCCTGCTGCGCGGCCGCCGGCAGATGCTGGCCGGGCAGCTGGACACGGCGATCCCGCAACTGCGCCATGCGCTCGACCTGCTGCCGGCCGACCGTCTCGGCCCGCTGTGGCTGTACATCGCCCGCGTGCGCCACGGCGAGGCGGACCTGGCGAAGACCGAACTGGAAGCGGCACTGAAACAGCAGAAGGAAGACGACTGGCCCGCGCCGATCGCCGACTTCTACCTCGGCAAGACCAACGCGGCGCGCCTGCTGGAAGAAGCCGGCAAGGACGCGAAGCTCGCGCATGCGCGCACGTGCATGGCCCAGACGTACATGGCGGAGTGGCATGCCGCGCGCGGCGACGCGGCCGAAGCGAGTGCGCTCAAGGACACGCTGCGTGCGAACTGCACGCCCGCGGCCGCACGCAAGCCGGCACCGTGACCGCGCCGGCAGGGTGTGCGCCATCGCGCTACAATGACGCTCTTCCTCCTGGTTTTCCGACGGTTCCCCCATGTTCACCCCCTCCTCCAACGACGTCCGCCGCTTCTTTTGCGAAGCCTTGCGCAAGCGCCGCGCCGGCGAGATCCTGACCCCGATGGACGCCATCGCCGCCGACTGGATCGAACAGCATCCCGAATACCACGACGAGCTGACGGATGCCGATGCGGCGGTGGCGCGCGACTATTCCGTCGAAGGCGGCAAGCCGAATCCGTTCCTGCACCTGTCGATGCATCTGTCGATCACGGAACAGGTGTCGATCGACCAGCCGCGCGGCATCCGCGCCGCCTACGAGGCGCTGGCCGCGCGCGTGGGCGAGCACGAGGCGCACCACGGCATCATGGAGTGTCTCGGCGAGATGATCTGGTCGGCGCAGCGCCACGGTACGCAGCCGGATACCGACGCATACGTGGAGTGCGTGCGCAAGCGCGTGCGCTAAAAAACCTCTCACGAGCATCGCAGGCCGGCAGCGCAACGCGCAGCAGCTCGGGAGACGTTTTTAATCGAGTTTGTCGTCGGCGACCCGATAGCGCGGGTCTTCCGGCAGGTTCACCTCGATCATGTCCTTCGCGCGCTCGAGCAGCGCGCGGCAGTCCGGACTCAGGTGGCGCAGATGCAGGCGCTTGCCGAGGGCGCGGTAGCGTTCCGCCAGGCCGTCGATGGCCTGGATCGCCGAGTGGTCCGCCACACGCGCGCGGCGGAACTCGACGACGACGTCCTGCGGGTCGTCCTTCGGCGTGAACAGCGCCTGGAAGCCGGCCACCGACGCGAAGAACAGCGTTCCCTCCAGCTCATAGACTTTCCAGCCGTGCGCGTCCTGCGCGGTCGCGACGCGGATCTGCTTCGCGTGCTGCCAAGCGAACACCAGCGCCGACACGACCACGCCCACCAGCACGGCGGTCGCCAGGTTGAAGACGAGCGTCACGCCCGCCACCAGCACGATCACGAGCGCATCGGCGCGCGGCACCTTGCCGAACAGGCGGAACGTGCCCCACTCGAACGTCTTTTCGCACACGACGAACATCACGCCGATCAGCGCGGCCAGCGGAATCTGCTCGATCACGCTCGCGCCGAACAGGATGAACGACAGCAGGAACAGCGACGCGCAGATGCCCGACAGGCGGCCGCGCGCGCCGTTGCCCACGTTGATCATGCTCTGGCCGATCATCGCGCAGCCGCCCATGCCGCCGAAGAAGCCGGTGACGACGTTGGCCACGCCCTGCGCGAGGCTTTCGCGGTTCGGCTGGCCGCGGGTGTCCGTGATCTCATCGATCAGCGTGAGCGTCAACAGCGTCTCGATCAGGCCCACGCCCGCCAGCACGAGCGAGTAGGGGAACACGATCTTCAGGGTCTGCAGGTCGAACGGCACGTCCGGCACGCGGAACGCCGGCAGGCCGCCCGCGATGGAGCCGAGGTCGCCCACGGTCTTCGTCTCGATGCCCGTGAAGTGCGCGAGCAGCGCGACGGCGAGGATGCCGACCAGCGTTGCCGGCACGGCCTTCGTGAGGCGCGGCGTGACGTAGATGATCGCCATCGTCAGCGCGACGAGGCCCAGCATCGTCCACAGCTGCGGCCCCGCCATCCAGCCGCCACCCGTCTTGAAGTGTTCGAACTGCGCGACGAAGATCACGATGGCCAGGCCGTTGACGAAGCCCAGCATCACGGGATGGGGCACCATGCGGATGAATTTGCCGAGCCGCGCGGCCGCGAACAGCATTTGCAGCACGCCCATCAGCACGATGGCGGCGAACAGGTATTGCGCGCCGTGCTGGACGACCAGCGCGACCATGACGACGGCCAGCGCGCCGGCCGCGCCGGAAATCATGCCGGGCCGGCCGCCGAACGCGGAGGTGATGAAGGAGACCAGCACGGCGGCATACAGGCCGGTCAGCGGCGACACGTGGGCCACGAGGGCGAAGGCGATGGCCTCGGGAACCAGCGCCAGCGCGACCGTCAGGCCGCTCAATACATTGGTCTTGATGTGGGAGGGGGATACGTCGGACAAGGCGGGCTCCAAAAAACAAATCCCTCCGGCCGGCACGCGGCAGGAGGGATTCCGGACAATCCGGATGGGCCGTTATTGTAACGGCCCGTGCGGATCAGCGCTTCGTGACGAGCGCCGCAGGCAGACTTTCCAGGTAGGCAGCGATGTCGGCCATGTCGCGATCCGACAGCGGCTGGGCCATGCCGGCCATGATCGGGTTGTTGCGACCGTTGGCGGCTTTGGTGCCGCGCTTGTACGCGGTCAGCGCATGCACGAGGTAGTCGGCATGCTGGCCGGCCAGCTTCGGATAGCTGGGATCGATCGGGGTCTTGTAGTCGGCGCCGTGGCAGGACGCACAGTTGTATTTTTTCGCCAGTTCGGCGCCGTTGGCGGCATTGCCCGAAGCCAGCGCCTGGCCGGACAGGGCCAGCGAGGCGGCGCCCAGGGTCAGCGCGACGATCAGTTTATTCATGGCGCGCTCCTTACTTGGACGGGGACTGTTGCGAATAATACGCGGCGATATCGGCGATGTCCTGGTCGGACAGGCTGGCCGCGATACCCCGCATGGACGGGTGGTTGCGGTCGCCTTTTTTGTATGCCTGCAGCGCGGCTTCGATGTACTTCGCCGACTGGCCGCCGATCTTCGGTACGCGATAGACTTCAGGGAACGTGCCCTTGTACTCGGGGATGCCGTGGCAGCCGATACACTGCTCGATCTTGTTGGGTGCTGCCTTCGGATTGCCGACGATGTCGGCTGCGCCGGCCGTGCCGGCCATCGAGGCGCCGGCTGCCAGCACGAGTAATGCTGTTGAAATTTTCATGGATGACCTATCGTTGGGTTGAATCGATAGGGCGCCTTGCGACCCGTGCGGCGGCAGCAGGTTTTCTAGACCCCCGGTACTGCAACTGCAATGGCATTTTTGCCACGATCCAATCGATTCTATCCGAAGAATATAGTCGAGTCCATTGGGCAGCGCAGCATGGACGGCCTGCCCGCCACGGCGTTCTGGCATATACTCGATAGCATTTCCATATGATCTGCCCAGGCCCATGCACGCACCCCGACGCTTCGAAGGCAGCGATAACTATGTCGCCACCGCCGACCTGAAACTGGCGGTCAACGCCGCCCTCACCCTCGCCCGCCCCCTGCTGATCAAGGGCGAACCCGGCACCGGCAAGACGATGCTGGCCGAAGAGGTCGCGGCCGCGCTGGACATGCCCCTGCTGCAGTGGCACATCAAATCGACGACCAAGGCCCAGCAGGGCCTGTACGAATACGACGCCGTCTCGCGCCTGCGCGATTCGCAACTGGGCGACGAGCGCGTACGCGACATCCACAACTACATCGTCAAGGGCGTGCTGTGGCAGGCGTTCACCGCGCCCGAGCCGGTCGTGCTGCTGATCGACGAGATCGACAAGGCCGACATCGAATTCCCGAACGACCTGCTGCGCGAACTGGACCGCATGGAGTTCTTCGTGTACGAGACGCGCGAGATGGTCGTGGCGAAGCACCGCCCCCTCGTCATCATCACGTCGAACAACGAGAAGGATTTGCCGGACGCCTTCCTGCGCCGTTGCTTCTTCCACTACATCAAATTCCCCGACCGCGACACGATGGCGGAGATCGTCAAGGTCCACTACCCCACGCTGAAGGCCGACCTGCTGTCCGCCGCGCTGCAGGGTTTTTATGAACTGCGCGACGTGCCGGGCCTGAAGAAGAAGCCGTCGACGTCGGAATTCCTCGACTGGCTGAAGCTCTTGCTGGCCGAGGACATCCCGGCCGAGGTCCTGCGCAGCCAGGACGGCAAGACGATCGTGCCGCCGCTCGCGGGCGCCCTGCTCAAGAACGAGCAGGACGTGAGCCTGTTCGAGCGCCTGGTGGCGATGGCGAGGCACAACCGATGATCCAGGTCGCTCCCGTCACCCTGGAATTCAACGGCGTGCGCCTGGAGCCGCTCGGGCTGCACCACCTCGACGGCCTGCGCGCCGCAGCCGCCGACGGCGAACTGTGGAACTTGCGCGTCACCTCCGTGCCGGAACCGCAGGACACGGAAGCCTATATCCGCATGGGGCTGGAGACGCCGAACCGGGTCGCCTTCGCCGTCGTCGACGCGTCCAGCGACACCGTGATCGGCACGACCAGCTACCACGACATCATGCCCGCGATCGACCGCGTCGAGATCGGCTACACGTGGTACGCGAAGAGCCGCCAGCGCAGCCACGTCAACACGAGCTGCAAGCTCCTGCTGCTGTCGCACGCGTTCGACACCCTCGGCTGCGCCGTCGTCGGCCTGCGCACCGATAATTTCAATTATGCGTCGCAGGCCGCCATCGAGAGATTGGGCGCCAAGAAGGATGGCGTGCTGCGCCACCATGCGCCGCGCCGCGACGGGACCGTGCGCGACACGGTCATGTACAGCATCGTGCGCGGCGAGTGGCTTGAGATCAAGTCGCACCTGCATTACAAACTGAGCCGCCACGCGCGCCACGCAGGGTAAAGAGGCGCGGCATGCTGATCGACTTCTTCTTCACCCTGCGCGACGCGAAGGTTCCCGTCACGATCAAGGAATTCCTCACGCTGCTGGAAGCGCTGCAGAAGCAGGTGATCGCGCCGTCGCTCGACGAGTTTTATTATCTCGCGCGCCTGACGCTGGTGAAGGACGAAGCCCATTTCGACAAGTTCGACCGCGCGTTCGGCACCTTTTTCAAGGGCATCGAGACGGTGTTCGACGAGAAGGCCGACATTCCTCTGGATTGGCTGATCAAGCGCCTGGAACGCGAACTGACGCCCGAGCAGAAGGCAGAGCTGCAGAAGCTCGGCTACGACAAGCTGATGGACCGCTTGCAGGAACTCTTGAAGGAACAGAAGGAGCGCCACGAGGGCGGCAACAAGTGGATCGGCACCGGCGGCACGTCCCCGTTCGGCAACGGCGGCACCAATCCTCAGGGCATCCGCATCGGCAAGGAAGATAAAATGCGGGGCGGCAACCGGTCTGCGGTCAAGGTGTGGGACCAGCGCACCTATCGCGACTACGATGGCGAGCGCGAACTGGGCATCCGCAACATCAAGGTGGCATTGCGCCGCCTGCGCCGCTTCGCGCGCCAGGGCGCGCCGGACGAACTGGCGCTGGACGAGACGATCCGCTCGACCGCCAACAACGCGGGCTGGCTCGACATCAGGATGCAGCCGGAGCGGCGCAACCGCATCAAGGTGCTGATGCTGCTGGACGTGGGCGGCACGATGGACGACCACATCGAGCGCACCGAAGAGCTGTTCTCGGCGGCGAAGGCCGAGTTCAAGCACATGGAGTTCTACTATTTCCACAACTGCGTCTACGACCACCTGTGGAAAAACAACCGCCGCCGCCACGCCGAGCGCTTCCCGACGTGGGACGTGCTGCGCACCTACCCGGCCGACACGCGCCTGATCTTCGTCGGCGACGCGACGATGAGCCCCTACGAAATCCTCGCGCCGGGCGGCTCCGTCGAATACGCCAACGAGGAAGCGGGCGCGGAATGGCTCGCCCGGTTCTGCCACGCGTTCCCGAAATTCGCATGGCTGAATCCGGAGCCCGAGCACCTGTGGCAGTACCGGCAATCGATCGCCGTCATCCGGCAGATCATGGGCAACCGCATGTTCCCCGTGACGATCGACGGCCTGGAACGGGCGATGCGTTTGTTGAGCAAATAACCGGGCGGCGATCCTTCACGCAAAGGTGGGCACCCCGTGCCCACGCGCGGCGTTTGAATTGCGCACGGCGTATTCCTACACGTAATCGTGCGGACAAATCGCTCTTGTAGAATCGGTCGCAGGTTGTAACATTTTGACAAAGGAGCAGGTATGCAGGAATTCCTGTCTGTCCTCACGAGCCTCGCCTGGCCCTTCGCGATCACGCTGGCCTGGCTGGTCGGCGAATTCGGGCAGCGCTGGACCGGCCTGCCGCGCATCAGTTTCTATGGCCTCGTCGGCTTCATCCTGGCCGCGCCCCAGCTGGGCATACTGCCGCTGCCGGAAGGCGGCACGACGCTGCTGCTGGCCGACGTCGGGTTCGGCCTGATCCTGTTCGAGCTGGGCTACCGCATCAACCTGCGCTGGCTGCGCACGAATCCGTGGATCGGCGTCACGGGCCTCGTCGAAGCGGGCCTGACGTTCGTCGGCGTCTACCTCGTCGCGAATGCGTTCGGCGCGGCGCTGATCGACCGGCTGATGCTCGCGTCGCTGTCGATGGCGACGTCGCCCGCGACCGTCGTCCGCGTGATCAACGAACAGAAAAGCTCGGGCCAGGTGACGGAACGGGCACTGCACCTGTGCGCGCTGAACTGCGTGCTGGCCGTGTTCGCGTTCAACGCCACCGTCGGCCTGTGGATCTTCCGCACGTTCGAGGACGTCGGCGACGCGCTGTGGAACAGCCTCGTCGTGCTGGGCGTCTCGGCCTTCACGGGCGCCGTGTTCGGCCTCGTCGTGCCGGGCGTCCTGCGTCTGCTGGGAAAGCTGGCGCAGGACGCCACCGTCGCCTTCGCGCTGGCCGTGATCCTGCTCGTCGCGATCACGTACGCACTGGGCCTGTCGCCCGTCGTCGCGGCGCTCGCGTTCGGACTGACGGCGCGCCACCGCCGCGTCGCGTTCAGCCAGGCGCAGCGCAATTTCGGCGCGCTGGGCGAACTGCTCACCGTCGTGCTGTTCGTGTTCGCCGCCTCGACGCTCGACTGGCGCCGCGTGTGGGCCGGCGCTCTGCTTGCCGTCGCCCTCGTGCTCGTGCGCCTGCTCGCCAAGATGGCCGGCGTGACGGCGTTCGCCCATCTGTCCGGCATCTCGTGGCGCAAGGGTGCGCTGACGGGCGTGGCGTTGACGCCGTTGTCCGTGTTTGTGATCCTCTTGATCGAGCATGCGCGCCACGCCGGCGTGCAGGTCGTCGAGGAATTGCGCGCCGTCGCCGCCGTGACGATGCTGCTCGAAGTATTCGGTCCCATCATCCTGCAACGCGCCCTCGTGTGGGCGCGCGAAGCGCCGGAGGTCAACCATGCCGCTTGAACCCTTCGCCACCTCGGCACCGCTGACGTTCGGCGTGGAGCTGGAACTGCAGCTCGTCAGCCTGTCCGACTTCGACCTCACGCCGGCCAGCCCCGACCTGATGCACCTGCTGAAGCGCAAGCCGTTCCCCGGCAACGTCACGCCCGAGATCACGGAAAGCATGATCGAGATAAATTCGAGCGTGCAGACGAACTACCGCACGCTGCTGGCCGAGTTGCTCGAGATACGCGATACGCTGGTCGCCGCCAGCGACGTACTGAACATCGGCATCGCCGGCGGGGGCACGCATCCGTTCCAGCACTGGTCCGAACAGCGCATCTCGGCCAAGCCGCGCTACCAGGAATTGTCGGCGCTGTACGGCTATCTCGCCAAGCAGTTCACCGTGTTCGGCCAGCACGTGCACATCGGCTGCGCCAGCGGCGACGACGCGCTGTTCCTGCTGCACGCCCTGTCGCGCTACATCCCGCACTTCATCGCCCTGTCCGCATCGTCGCCGTTCGTGCAGGGCCACGACAGCGGCTTCGATTCGGCGCGCCTGAATTCGGTCTCGGCCTTCCCCCTGAGCGGCCGCGCGCCGTTCACACTGAGCTGGGCCGATTTCGCCGACGTCTATTTCGCCAAGATGGAGCGCACGCGCATCATCAGGAGCATGAAGGATTTTTACTGGGACCTGAGGCCGAAACCGGAATACGGCACGATCGAGCTGCGCGTGTGCGACACGCCGCTCACGGTCGAACGGGCCGCCGCCCTCGCGGCCTACCTGCAGGCGCTGTGCCGCCACCTGCTCGAACGGAAGGAAGCGCCGCCGCTGGAAGACGACTACCTCGTCTACAACTACAACCGCTTCCAGGCCAGCCGCTTCGGGCTCGACGGCGTGATCACGCATCCGAAGACCTATGAACAACTCCCGCTGCGCGAGGACATCATCGCCACCCTGGACCTGATGGAACCGCATGCGCAGGCGCTGGGCAGCCTGGACGCGCTGCCGCACCTGGCCGCGGCGGCCAGCGACGGCGGCGACGCGAGTTTCCTGCGCGGGCAGTACGAACGCCAGGGCAGCGCGGAGGGCATGGTCGACGCCGCGATCCGGCGCTTCCGCGGACGATAATTTTTTTTATCCGCGTGTCGATCCGCGGGCCGCCCGTTCGTCGTAGGATCAGAGGGATGTCCTCTGCCACTTACGCCAAGGAGACCGATCATGTCCACGAATACTGTAGAACTGCACCGCGTCCTGAAATCCACCGCCGACCGCGTCTACCGCGCCTTTATCACGCCGGCCGCCGTCGCCAAATGGCTGCCGCCGCACGGCTTCACCTGCACCGTGCACGAGCAGGACGCCCACGTCGGCGGCCGCTACCGGATGTCCTTCACGAATTTCACGACGGACGGGAGGCACTCGTTCGGCGGCGAATACCTGGAACTGGAACCGGGCAAGCGCCTCGTCTACACGGCCGAATTCAACGATCCCAACCTGCCCGGCCGCATGCAGACGACCGTGCAGCTGCGCGAGGTGTTCTGCGGGGTCGAAATCAAGGTCAAGCAGGAAGGCATCCCGGCCGCGATTCCCGCCGAGATGTGCTACCTCGGCTGGCAGGAATCGCTGCAGCTGCTGGCCCAACTGGTCGAGCCGGAAATCAAGGAGTAACGAGGTCGGACGGCACGTCGTCCCGTTCGTGCAGCCCGTAGTCGCGCACGACGGCGGCCACGCGCAGGCGGTAATCGGCAAAGAGGCCGGCCCGCCCCGCCGCCTGCATGGCACGGTGCGCGGGCAAGGTGCGCCAGCGTTTCACGGCGTCCTCGTCGCGCCAGAACGACAGCGACAGCATCCTCTCCGGCCGCGTCAGCGATGCGAAACGTTCGATGGAGATGAAGCCGTCGATCGCTTCCAGTTCGGGACGCAGCGCGGCGGCCGCATCCAGGTAATCCTGGCGCTTGCCGGGCGCCGGCTCCACTTCGAAGATCACGGCGATCATGCGACGTTTTCCAGGAACGTGCGCTCCTCGCGCAGGATGAAGCGTTTTTCGCGCGCAAACCGGAAGTTCGCCACCGCTTCGTCGTCTTTCTTCAAGCGCAGCCGATACGCTTCGTAGTCGGCCAGGCTGTCGAAGCCGACGAGACCCCATGCCTCGTAATTGGTGCCTTCGTGCGGCAGGAAGTAGCCGAGCAGGCGGCCACCCAGGCGTGGAATGATGCGGCCCCAGTTTTCGGAATACGTGCGGAAGGCGTCGCGCTGGATGGGGTCGATCTCGTAGCGGATGAAACAGGTGATGGGCATGATGGCTCCTCGTAACGTTGAAGCCCCATGGTAGTCACTGGCCCTCCCCCGATGCTTCGGCTAAGATCGAACCATGAGAGACGGACCGAATATCGCGAACATCGCCGCACTGATCGGCGACCAGGCACGCGCCGAAGTGCTGAACGTGCTGATGAGCGGCATGGCGCTGACGGCGACGGAACTGGCCGACGCCGCCGGCGTCACGCGCCAGACGATCAGCACGCACCTCGCCAAGCTGCGCGAGGCGGGCCTGCTCGCCGTCGAGGCGCAGGGGCGGCACCGTTATTTCCGCATTGCCGACGCCGACGTCGCGCACCTGCTCGAATCCATGATGGGCATCGCGTTCGGCACAGGATCCGTGCGCGTGCGGTCCAGTCCACGCGAACCGGCGCTGCGCAAGGCGCGCGTCTGCTACGACCATCTCGCGGGCGAACTCGGGGTGCTTGTCTACGAAAGCCTGGCCCGGCGCGGCGCGTTCGCGCTGGATGCGGGCGGCATCACACTGACCGACCATGGCCGCGCACTGATCGCGACCATCGGCATCGATCCGCTGCCCTCCGCCACACGGCGGCCGCTGTGCCGCCATTGCCTGGACTGGAGCGAGCGCCGCCACCACCTGGCCGGCGCCCTCGGGACGGCGCTGCTGGACCGTTTCCAGCAACTGGGCTGGGCGCGCCGCGTGCCGGAATCGCGCGTGCTCGCGTTCAGCGCGGACGGCGAAGCGGCGCTCAGGGCCTGGCTGGACTGAGTCAGGTCGCCAGCGAGGGCCGGCCCGGCCCCAGGATCCGCGCCAGCAGCGGGCGCTTGACGGGCGCCGGCAGGCCGCGGTCGACGAGGCCTGCCCATTTCACGCTCAGCTGTTCGCAGGTGGCACGCAGCACCGGATCGGCATCCGGCAGGCGCGCCAGCGCATTCAGGTGGCGCTCGATCACCGAGGCCAGTTTCACGCACGGCCCGTCGCCGCTCGCGCGGTCGCAGGCATCCGCATTGTTCACGGTGTATTGCGACATCAGGTGCAGCAGCGCCGCCACGAGCAGTTCGTGGCGCGTGGTGCGCCGCCCGTCCGGCGTGTTCAGTTCGTCCAGCAGATCGTCGTCCATAAAGCCTCCTCGCATAAATGAGAATGATTCTCGTTTAGATTATGGATCGGGACGAAGATGAACGCAAGCGCAATCTGCTCATTGCCGGACCAGCGCCATGAACCCGGCCGCAACCAGGACCATGCCACCGGCCGAGCCGTCGATCACCCGGCGCCGGGTGTCGCTCAGGCGGCGCTGTCCTGCCCGGCCCAGCGCAAGGGACAGCGAGGCGTACACGACCGCGCACCAGAACATGAAGGCCGCCGACAGGACGACCGCCTGCAGCGTCGTGTTGCCGCCGTGCCGGTCCATGAACTGGGGCAGGATGGCCACGTACACCATCATTCCCTTCGGATTGAGCAGGGACGTAAGAAAACCCTTGGCGAGCTGGTTCGTTACCCGCCCCTTCGGTACGACGAGCTCGCCGGAACGCAGCGCCGCCCGGATCATCTTCGAGGCCAGGTAGACCAGGTATGTGATACCGGCCCAGCGGATCACCTCGAACAGGACGGGTGACGCCACCACCACGGCCGCGAGGCCGAGCGCGACGAGAAAGGAATGGACGCAGTAGCCGAGCAGCACGCCCGTCGTGGCGCGCAGTCCGGCCGGTGTGCCGCCGGACATCGCTTGCGACGCAATGAACAGGATGTCCGGACCGGGCGTGCACACGAGCGGCAGGACGGTCGCGGAAAACAGCAGGAGGGTATGTGTATTCATGACGACAGCGTACTGCGCCGCGCCAGAAATGTGCTTCCAGAGTCTTGTCAAAAGTCGCCCATATCAGGCAACATCTTTCTCATGGATGATTACGATCGAAAGATTCTTGCGGAACTACAGAAAGACGGACGGCTTTCTCTCACCGACCTGGCGGAACGCATCGGCCTGAGCCTGTCGCCGTGCCACCGGCGCGTGCGCGCACTGGAAGAGACGGGGATCATCGCCGACTACCGGGCGACGATCGATCCGGCGGCCGTCGGACTGAATTTCTCGGCCATCGTGTTCGTCACCTTGCGCGCCACCGACCGGGAGAGCGTACGTGCCTTCGAAGAACGCGTGCCCGGTGTTCCCGAAATCATCCACGCGCAGCGCCTGTTCGGCGATCCGGACTACATCCTGAACGTCATCACGACGGACCTGGCGGCGTACCAGAAACTGTGGGACGACAGCCTGTCGACGTTGCCGAACGTGTTGCGGCTGACGTCGACGCTCGTGATGAAGAGCGTCGTGCAGGGGCGGCCCCTGCCGCTGTGATCAGAGGCGCTTCAAAGGCGAGTCTCGCGCGCGGCGCGCAAAAATTCGTCCAGCACCGGCGTGCAGTCGAGCAGGTCGCCGCCCGTGGCGCGGTGGAATTCCGGATGCCATTGCAGGCCCATCACGAATGGCGCACGCTGGTAGCGGATCGCTTCGATGACGCCGTCCGGCTCGGACATCGCCTCCACGTGGATATCGCGGCCCAGGTCCTTGACGGCCTGGTGGTGGATCGAGTTCACGACGGCGCGCTCGTGCTGGGGAAACATCTTGCGCAGCGACGATCCATGCGGAAACACGATGGCGTGCCGGTGCGCGTCGTAGATGTCGTGCACGTGCGGCAGGGCGCCGGGCACATTCGAGACGATGTCCTGGTGCAAAGTGCCGCCGAACGCGACGTTGATCAGCTGGCAACCGCGGCAGATGCCCAGCACAGGCTTGCCCGCGTCGACGAATTCGTGCAGCAGTTCCAGTTCATACACGTCGCGCGCGCGGTCGCCGTTCCATTCGGGCCGCGTCGGCGTTTCGGAATACGTCATCGGCGACACGTCCGCCCCGCCCTGCAGCACGAGGCCGTCCAGGTGGCGCGCGTAATGACGCATCGTGATGTTGCTGGGGTGCAGCAGCCCGTTCGTATTGACGGTCGGGACCATGAACACGAGCACGTCGCGCGACATCACCCATTGCGCGATCGATTCCTCAAGGTATTGCAAGTTCTTGCTGCGCAGGCCTTTCGCGCCCTCTTCCGGATGGAAGATGCGGGCGGAGACGCCAATGCGCAGCGTGCGCCGCATGAAGTCGCGGTTGAACTTGTCGGTCAGCGCACGCCAGCGCGAGCGCAATACGCGGCCGGCCAGGTTCAGCGGCGTGTCGTCGGTACGGAGGTAGCGCGACGCATTGCCGCCCGCCCGCCGGTCCGGCACCCTCGGCGGCGGTCCGGCGTCCGCTGGTTCATTAGCGTGCTTGTCATTGTCCTCAGCCATGATCTCAATATATCCTTGCGACGGTCGCGCACGATTCGTTTTAAAAAAAATATCGTTTTAGTAATGAAATCTCCGCACCCACCCGCATATGCACAGGATGCCGGGATGCAGCCGACTTGGCAATCCGTGCAACGAACACTTGCAAACTTGCGCTTAACAGGCAAAAATACTGTATTTTCATACAGTTGTTTTGGCCGCACGCCGCGTCCCGTCCTGTAGAACCCACCGCGTGAAGTCGCTTATTTTCCGCGCGACAAGATAGAATGCGCAGCATTCGAATGATTGAAGATCAAGCATGGCCACCAAGAAACCCGCACCCGATTACAGCGAATCATCCATCCGCGTCCTGAAAGGATTGGAGCCCGTCAAGCAGCGTCCGGGCATGTACACACGCACCGAGAATCCGCTGCACATTATCCAGGAAGTGATCGACAACGCCTCGGACGAGGCGCTGGGCGGCCACTGCAAGAACATCGACGTGACGATGAACGCGGACGGTTCCATCACCGTCGAGGACGACGGCCGCGGCATCCCGGTCGGCCTGCATCCGGAAGAAGGCGTCTCGACCGTCGAGATCGTGTTCACCCGCCTGCACGCCGGCGGCAAGTTCGACAAGGGCTCCGGTGGCGCCTATGCGTTCTCGGGCGGCCTGCACGGCGTCGGCGTGTCCGTCACGAACGCACTGTCGAAGCGCCTGGAAATCACGGTGTGGCGCAAGGACGACGACGGCAACGGCGTGCACAAGCTCGTGTTCGCCGACGGCGACGTCATCGAGCCGCTGACCTCCGAACCGTTCGAGCGCGGCGGCAAGAAGAACGGCACGCGCGTCACCGCCTGGCCGGACGGTAAATACTTCGATTCGCCGAACATCCCGATGACCGAGCTGCAGCGCCTGCTGCGCTCGAAAGCCGTGCTGCTGCCGGGCGTGACCGTCACGCTGACGAACGCCAAGACCGGCGACAAGCAGACCTGGCGCTACGACGAAGGCCTGCGCGGCTACCTGACGGAAGCGCTGGCGCAGACGGCCGGCGGCGGCCAGACCGTGATCCCGTTGTTCGAAGGCGCGCAGTACGCCGCCGCCGGCGATGAAGGCTTTGCCGAGGGCGAAGGCGCGGCGTGGGTCGTGGCCTGGACCGAGGAAGGTTCGGTGGTACGCGAATCCTATGTCAACCTGATCCCGACGGTCAGCGGCGGCACGCACGAGTCCGGCCTGCGCGACGGCCTGTTCGGCGCCGTGAAGGGCTTCGTCGAGATGCACTCGCTGCTGCCGAAGGGCGTCAAGCTGCTGCCGGAAGACGTGTTCGCACGCGTCTCGTTCGTGCTGTCCGCGAAAGTGCTGGACCCGCAATTCCAGGGCCAGACGAAGGAACGCCTGAACTCGCGCGACGCGGTGAAACTCGTGTCGTCGTTCACCAAGCCGCCGCTCGAACTGTGGCTGAACCAGCACGTCGAATACGGCCGCAAGCTGGCGGAACTCGTCATCAAGCAGGCGCAATCGCGTCTCCGTTCGCTGCAAAAAGTCGAGAAGAAGAAGTCGTCCGGCGTGGCCGTTTTGCCGGGCAAGCTGACCGACTGCGAATCGACGGACATCACCCGCAACGAGCTGTTCCTCGTCGAGGGCGATTCGGCGGGCGGTTCCGCCAAGATGGGGCGCGACAAGGAATTCCAGGCGATCCTGCCGTTGCGCGGCAAGGTGCTGAACACGTGGGAAACGGACCGCGACCGCCTGTTCGCCAACAACGAGATCCACGACATCGCGGTGGCGATCGGCGTCGATCCGCACGGCCCGGACGACAGCCCGGACCTGTCCGGCCTGCGCTACGGGAAGATCTGCATCCTCTCCGATGCGGACGTCGACGGCTCGCACATCCAGGTCCTGCTGCTGACCCTCTTCTTCAAGCACTTCCCTGCCCTCTTCAGGAACGGCCACGTATGCGTCGCGCGCCCGCCGCTGTACCGCGTGGACGTGCCGGCGCGCGGCAAGAAGCCGATCCAGAAACTGTACGCGCTGGACGACGGCGAACTGCTCGCCATCGAGGACAAGCTGAAAAAAGAAGGCCTGAAGGAAGGCGTGTGGAGCATCTCCCGCTTCAAGGGCCTGGGCGAGATGAACGCCGAGCAGCTGTGGGAAACGACGATGAACCCGGACACCCGCCGCCTGCTGCCGGTGGCCTTCGGCGACTACGGCCTGGCCGAATCGTCGGCGCGCTTCAACATGCTGATGGGTAAAGGCGAAGCTGCCGCCCGTCGCGCGTGGCTGGAAGAGCACGGGAACGAGACGGAAGCCGACATCTGACAGCCGCCGAATACGAAACATAGAAAATCATGACCCAAGCAAGCCTTTTCGAACAAACCACTCCCCCCGGCGGCGGCGGCGGCGATGACGCCGAGACGCTGACCCTCTCGACTTTCGCCGAGCGCGCGTACCTGGACTATGCCGTCTCGGTCGTGAAAGGCCGCGCGCTGCCGGACGTCTCGGACGGCCAGAAGCCCGTCCAGCGCCGCATCCTGTACTCGATGAACGAACTGGGTCTCGGCCCGACCGCGAAGCCGCGCAAGTCCGCGACCGTCGTCGGCGACGTGCTCGGTAAGCTGCACCCGCACGGCGACCAGTCGGTGTACGACGCCCTCGTGCGCATGGCCCAGGATTTCTCCCTGCGCTATCCGCTGATCGACGGCCAGGGCAACTTCGGCTCGCGCGACGGCGACGGCGCCGCCGCGATGCGTTACACGGAAGCCCGTCTGACGCCCGTCTCGCGCCTGCTGCTCGACGAAATCGACATGGGCACCGTCGACTTCCAGCCGAACTACGACGGTTCCAGCGAGGAACCGCGCACGCTGCCAGCGCGCCTGCCGATGCTGCTGCTGAACGGCGCGTCCGGCATCGCGGTCGGCATGGCCACCGAGATCCCGTCGCACAACCTGCGTGAAGTGGCTTCCGCCGCCGTCGCGATGATCCGCAATCCGAAGATCACGCACGCCGAGCTGATGACCCTCATGCCCGGTCCGGACTATCCGGGCGGCGGCCAGATCATCACGCCGGCGTCAAGCATCGCCGACATGTACGCATCGGGCCGTGGCTCGATGAAGGTGCGCGCGCGCTGGAAGATCGAGGAACTGGCGCGCGGCCAGTGGCAGGCCGTCGTCACGGAACTGCCGCCGGGCGTGTCGTCGCAGCGCGTGCTGGAAGAGATCGAGGAACTCACGAACCCGAAGATCAAGGTCGGCAAGAAGACCCTGCTGCCCGAGCAGCTCACGCTGAAGCAGACGATCCTCGGCGCGCTGGACGCCGTGCGCGACGAATCCGGCCGCGAAGCGCCGGTACGCCTCGTGTTCGAGCCGAAGTCGAAGAACCAGGACCAGACCGAATTCATGCTGATGCTGCTGGCGCACACGTCGCTGGAAACGTCGGCACCGATCAACCTTGTGATGATCGGCGGCGACGGCCGTCCGCGCCAGAAGGGTCTCACCGAGATCCTGCAGGAATGGATCGAGTACCGCTTCGTCACGGTCCGCCGCCGCACGGAATTCAGGCTGGGCAAGGTCAACGACCGCATCCACATCCTGGAAGGCCGCGAAACCGTCCTGCTGAACATCGACGAGGTCATCCACATCATCCGCAATTCGGACGAGCCGAAGGCCGCGCTGATCGAGCGTTTCCGCCTGTCGGAACGCCAGGCCGAGGACATCCTCGAGATCCGCCTGCGCCAGCTGGCGCGCCTGGAAGCGATCAAGATCCAGCAGGAGCTCGCCGAGCTGCGCGGCGAAAAGGAAAAGCTGGAAGACATCCTCGATAACCCGAACTCGATGAAGCGCCTGATCATCCGCGAGATCGAGGCGGACTCGAAACAGTACGGCGACGACCGCCGCACGCTGATCGAGGAAGCGCAGAAGGCCGTGGCCGAGCAGAAGATCATCGACGAGCCGGTGACCGTCATCGTGTCCGAAAAGGGCTGGGTGCGCGCGCGTACCGGCGTCGGCCACGATCCGGCCCAGTTCACGTTCAAGGCGGGCGACTCGCTGTACGGCGCGTTCGAATGCCGCACGGTCGACACGCTGCTGTGCGTCGGCGACAACGGCAAGGTGTATTCCGTGCCCGTGGCCGCCCTGCCCGGCGCGCGCGGCGACGGCGTGCCCATCACGACGCTCGTCGACCTGTCGGGCGGCGGACGCATCCTGTACTACTACGTGGGGCCGGCCGAGACGCGCCTGCTGCTCGCGACGACGACCGGCTTCGGTTTCATCACGAAAGCCGGCGACATGATCACGCGCCTGAAAGGTGGTAAATCGTTTATCACGCTGGACGACGGCGCCGTGCCGCTGGCGCCGCGCGTCGTATCGGACAATGCGGGCGCCATCGCCTGCCTGTCCGAGAAGGGCCGCGTGCTGGTGTTCGGCATCGACGAAATGAAGGTGCTGCAGAACGGCGGGCGCGGCGTGATCCTGATGGGCCTGGAGCCGAAGGAAAAGCTGCTGGCCGTGCAGCCGATCAGCCAGAAAGGCCTGAACGTGGTCGGCACCTGGGCCGGCGACAAGCCGCGCACGGTGGAGTTGTTCGCGTCCGGCCTGGAGCCGCACTTCGGCAAGCGGGCCAACAAGGGCAAGCCGTTGTCGGCCAAGCTGAAGGCGAAAGACCTCGCGATGCGCCAGACGGACGGCGGTTGAGGATAAAAAAAAACGGACCCGCGGGTCCGTTTTTTCATGGGCGCACCAGATTACTTGGCGGCGTCCTTGTGTGCCTCGGCGGTGGCTTCGGCACGCTTCTCATTGGCCTTGGCGTGGGCCTTGGCTTTATCGGCGTTGGCGTCCACGATCTTCTTCTGGGCCTTTTCGTCGGCCTTGATCATGGTCTTCTGGGCGTCGTAATTGGCTTCGGCCGTCTTTTCCTCGGCCTTGGCAGCAGCCTTGGCCTTGTCTTCCGGATCAGCCTTGGCGACCTTCTCGTGAGCCTTGGCAACCTTCTTCTCGGCCTTGTCGTGGGCCTTGGCCTTCTTCTCGTTGGCCTGGCCGACGGCCTTGTCGATCTTCTCGTCCTGCTTCGACATCTCCTTGGCTTCCTTCTCGTTGGCCTTGGCGATCTTCTTGTCGGCATCCGCATTGCCGGTCGAGGTCGTACCAGCCGTGCCGCTCTGGCCCATGGTGGTGTCGGTGGTGGTCGTGACCGGGGTCGCCGGTGCGGTCGTGGTCTGGGCGTAGACCGAGGTAGCGAACAGGCCGGCGATCAGGGTGGCGAGCAGTTTATTCATCGTAGTTCTCCTGAAGATTATGGTGGGGCGCGCCGTAACGCGCCGATATGTTTTTGTTAAGTCAGGGCTTCAGAATATGCTTGGGACAACTTTCGCTCTGTTCGCCAGCGCACGCAGTACATACTGGTCATCATCCAATTTGTGACAAGATTTTTCAGCGCTCGGCCGCCTTCTCGGCACCCTTGCGTTTCGATTCAGCATGTTTTTTCTTGCTTGCCTTCACAGCCGCTTCCGTTTTCATGCGGCTGCCCGGCGGCTCTTTCACGGCCCTTGCATTCGCCTTCATGACTTCGCTTTCGGCCTTCGTGCCGGCCTTGCCGCGCCCGCCGGTAGCGGCCGCATCGGTGTCGGTGTTGTTGGGTGCCGTCGTGTTGGTGGCCTGGGCATTGACGCTGTCGGCCTTGGCCGGCGCGGGATTGATGACGGCCGTGCTCTTGCCGACGACCTGGCCGGCACTGTTGACGCCGGCGGCCTGGCGGCCCGTGGCGCCATGTGCGGAACCGGTGTTCGCCGTGCCGTCCGTGCGCAGGCCCGTGCCGGACACGCCGGCGGCCGTGGTGTTGTGGCCGGAGACGGCCTGGCCGATCGGCGCCGTATTGGCCGTGGTCTGGGCCCAGGCCGACGACGCCAGCAGGGCACACACGAGGGTGGGGAGGAATTTGTTCATGATGATCCCGTTTCGTAGGTGAGTAGTCGAAACGAGGATAGGTGCGCCGCCCGGGTGACTCTGTTCGGCAGCGCACCCGCCGGTGCTACTTTTTGGCAGGCCGGCCCGCGTACAGGTCGATGATGTCGCTGATGCCGTCCTGGCAGACGGGGCAGAACTCGCCGCTGCGGTCGAACATGATGCATTGCATGGCCGGACGGTAATAGCCGGTCGCTTCGTAGTTCGCGCCCTCGAACGCGCCGATCGCCTTGCGGTACCTGGCCTGCGCAAACAGGGCGTTCGAGTGCGCCAGGTCTTCGCGGAACAGCGCGTTCATCTCCGACTCCGGCCGGTTGGCCGCCCGCAGCGCGGCCCGCTTTTTCTGGTACTCGCGCGAATACGCTTCGTACTCGGCCTTGGGCCACGGCGTCGGCAACGGCGTGCCGGCCTGCACGTATTGCTTCCACTTCAGGCGGGCCGGATCGCGCAACGCCGTCACGTTCGGCTCCCATGGCTCCATGCGCGCGCCGCTGGACTGGTACGCGACGGGCGACGTGTAGTACTCGTCGGCCAGCCCGGCGAAGTGGTGGCCGAACTCGTGCACGAACAGATAGTCCGCCCAGTCGTTGCTCGCGGCCGCCGTGCTGAACTGGCCGAAGATGCCGCCACCGCCATACGTGTCGTTGTTGACGAGGATCTCGATGAATTCGTACGGTGCGTACTGCGCGATGTCGCGCAGCGCACGGTTGTCCAGCGTGAGCACATAGCGTTCGCTGCCGAAGATGTCGTAGCGCGTGCCCAGCGCGGACGCGTGATGCACGCCCGTCGACGGCCGCGACACGCCCGATTCCCGCGTCGGCACGGCCAGCGCCCACACGTTGAAATCGTTCGCGCGCTCCCTGAACGGCGACACCTCGAACAAATGCTGCGCGAGGCGGCGTACCGCGGCTTCGAACTTCGGCATCTCGGCCTGCGTATAACCGTCGCCCAGCACGAGCAGGTCGACCTTGCACGGCGACGGTCCGCTCACGCGGATCGGAATCGGCTTGGCCGGCGCCGGCCCCTGCGCGCGCACGACGTCCTGCGCATCCGTGTCGACATCGACGCTCCACGCGACGGAGAACTGGTTGCGCTCGTCGCGCTTCAGGATGCGCACGCGCACGGGGCGGTCGGGCTTCGGAAAGCGCACGGACTCATGGAACCCGCGGCTGAGTTTATTGGCCTCTTCCGTCGTCTTCCACTCGCCGAACACGGTGGAAAAGTCGCGCGAATACAGCAAGTCTCCCGTCTTCGCATCGGCCACCTCGACGCGGTTGTTGCCGCGGTTGGTGTCGTCGAACGGCCGCGACATGTCGCCCGGCCACGGCAGCGGTTCGATCAGCACGCGCTCGATGGCGTACTGTTCGGACAGCGCATTGCCGCTGTGAATGTAGTCGACGCGCACGGTGGCGGGCTGGGCGGCGAGGGCCAGTGCGGGGAGGGCGCAGGCGGCCAGCAGAGGTAACAGCGATCGAATCATGTGCGCTCCGTCGTCAGTTTGGCAGGCTCTTCAGCAAGCCCTAAAACTTGCAATCTAGCGCAGGTTTGGCTTTCTGACAATCAACGATCAAGCTGCCTGGACCAACTCGAAGCCTTCGTCTATCCAGCCCGTGATTCCGCCGATCATCAACTTGACGGGCCGCCCCAGCTTCGCCAGCCGGTACGCGGCGCGGTGCGCGCCATTGCAATGGGGGCCGGCGCAATAGACGACGAACAAGGTGTCCAGCGGATAATCGCGCAGCTTCGCTTCAACAATTTTCCCGTGTGGCATGTTAATCGCCTGCGGCACATGGCCCCGCGCGTACAGCTCAGGGCTGCGCACGTCGAACAGGACGAAATCCTGCGTGCCGCTGGCGATCGCGTCGTGCACGTCCCAGCAGTCCGTCTCGAATTCGAATGCGGTACCGAAGTGGTCCATGGCGCGGTCGCCGGATGCGGCTGGGATGGCGGATACGGATGAAGTCATGGGTCTCTCCTGTGGTTGAGACGCTAGTGTCGCAGCGCCGGCGCGCTGGCGGCAGTGCCTTGCGCGACAGAAATTGGTAACATCGCGCCATGTCCCATCACGTCTCCATCATCGCCTACGACAGCCTGTGCACCTTCGAATTCGCCTGCGCCATCGAGCTGTTCGCCCTGGAGCGTCCGGAGCTGGGCGTGCATTGGTACAGCCATACGGTGTGCGCCATCGAGCCCGGTCCACTGCGCGCCAGGGGTGGCCTGACGGTGCAGGTGCCGCACGGCCTCGACGCCCTCGCGCACGCGGACACGATCGTCATTCCCGGCTGGCGCGACCTGGCGGACGTGCCGCCGCCCGCCCTCGTCGACGCGTTGCGCGCCGCGCATGCACGGGGTGCGCGCATCTGCTCGATCTGCACGGGCGCGTACGTGCTCGCCTATGCCGGCCTGCTCGACGGCCGCGTGGCGACCACGCACTGGCACTACCTTGACGACATGCGCACCCGCTTCCCCGACATCGAGATCGATACGGACGCGCTGTATGTCGACGCCGGGCGCATCGTCACGTCAGCCGGTTCCGCGGCCGGCCTCGACATGCTGCTGCACCTCGTGCGCACCGACTTCGGGGCCGAGGTCGCCAACCTTGTCGCGCAACGCCTCGTGATCCCGGCGCACCGCGACGGCGACCAGGTGCAGCGCGTCGCGCGTCCGGTGCCCGACGCCGGCGTGGACACCATCGCCCGCCTGATGGACCGCGTGCGCGAAACCATCCGGGCCGAGCATACGGTGGCGTCGATGGCGGCCGAGGCGCGCCTGGGGACGCGCACCTTCCAGCGCCGCTTCAAGGAGAGAACGGGCCTCGCGCCGCTCGGCTGGCTCGTGCGCGAGCGGGTCGCACTCGCCGCGCAGCTGCTGGAATCACGGCCACAACTCGCCATCGATGCGATCGCGGACCTGGCCGGGCTCGGCTCGGCCGAATCGCTGCGCCGGCATTTCCGCGCGCACGGGCTGGCATCGCCCGGACGCTACCGCAAGCGCCCGTCTGGCCAGGTTACTTGTACTGGTACAGCGGACGGCGGATGAGGATCGGCCGGATGTCCAGCCGCACGTTATAGATCGAATAGGATTCCATCGACGACGACTGGTAGCCGACGCTGTCGTCCGTACGTGTAAAACGGAATTCGAAGCCGAGGTCGGGCTGGACGCCGTTCGGGCTGCCGAGCGTGATGCCGATCGCGTCCGGCTGGTCGCTGTCGATCAGCTTGCTCATCAGGTCGACAACGGTGCTGTTGCCGAGGATATCGGCGGTGAACAGCGGTTCGCGGTAGTACGGCCGCGACGGGTCGAGCTTGTTGTCGGCCTTGTCGTCGGACGGCGTGCATTCGCGCGTGACGATATTGAAGTGGTCGCCGTTGTCGAGGTAGCTGACGCGCACGTTGGTCACGTTGAACGCGCCCTCGTGCACGATCGCGTTCGACAGGTCGAGCACGAGCGCGCCCTTGTAGCCGATCACCTCGACGTCGCGGCTGGGCAGCACCACCATCGCCGTGTCCTCGTCGATGCCCAGGCCCAGCTTGTAGCCCTTCTTGAGCATGGCGGGCAGCATGCGCGCGAAGCGGCCGCGCACGAGCAGGTGCTGGTCGATGAAGACGTCGTCGCCGACGAAGCCGAGCCCGTCCGTGATTTCCTCGCCCTCTTCCACGCCCAGCTTGAGCGTGGCCAGCACGGTGCGGGGCCGGCCGAACATCGTGCTGCTCATGATGGCGGCCCCGGCGCTGGAGCCGGCAATCACGCCGCCGCGCCGGTACATGTCCCACAGTGCATCGAGGACGCGGGTATTGCTGCCGTCCTCGTGGCGCAGTGCGCGCGTGATCCGGCTCTGGTCGCCGCCCGCGAAGAACGCGCCGTTCGCGTTGCGCACGGCTTCGGCCAGGCCCCGGTCGTCGGCCGCCGCCTGGTAATTGCTGCCGGACAGCTTGACCGCGACGGGGACGAAAAATGCCTTGGCGCCATAGCTGTTGAGGCGCTCGACGAGGCTCTTGCCGGACCGTTCCGGCGTGCCCGACGCGGACGCGAACACGGCGATGCGCGCCCCCTTCCCGCCCGCGAGCTGGATGATGCGTTCCCACACGGGACCATTCGCGGGGCGCAGATTGCCGCCAATGATGACGAGGGATCCCTTGGGCTGTACCGCCGCATCGGCGGCGGCGCACCAGGGCGCGCCGGCCAGCAGCAGCACGGCCAGGAAAAGACGCAACGCAGACCGAACCATAAAACCCTTCCCGACTTCGACAAACAGTAAGCCTGATTGTAGAGGACCGGCAGCGTGTTGCGTCCGGTCAGGAAAGATATATGTTCGGGTAGTAGCGTTCCATCAGCGTGTCCGGACGCTCGGACGGCGCAAAGCCGAAGCGGGCAAACAGGCTGTGCGCGTCGTTCGTGTTGAGGGTGAACCGGCGCATGCGCTGCAGGCTCGGATGCTCCATGACGATGCGGATCAGCTGCTTCGCATAGCCGCGCCCGCGGTACTCGGGCACGACGAAGACGTCGCACAAGTGGGCCATCGTCGCATAGTCGGTGATGACCCGCGCGAACGCGATCTGGCGGCCGTCGAGGTAGCCGCCGAAGCACAGCGAATTCTCGATCGAGCGCTCGACCACGGTACGCGAAATGCCGACGGCCCAGGTCGACTGCTCGCTGAGGAAGCGGTAGATCATCGGAATATCGAGCCGCGTCCGGTCCGTGCTGACCTGGAAACTGGAATCGTTGGTGGTTGGAATCATGGACACGCCAAACCGTCAATCTGGTAAAAAACCAATTCTATCCCCGTTCTGGTCCGCATGGACGATTCCGCCAATCGTGCGTGCATGAACCGTTCAGCGCCTGGGCAAATAGCGCTCCGGCAGGCGCAGCGACGCGTCCTCGGCGCGCCACAGCAGGTTCACGATCCACCAGCGCTTGCCGTCGTGGTACAGCTGGATGCTGTTGATGCCGCGCTGGAACGGTTCGGCGTCCCCGCGCGCATGCCGCGATTCGTACGTACTGAACACGTGGACGATCTGGCCGAACGTCTCCGTGCTGCGAACAGCGAGCGCATCCGGTCCCAGTCGCCTGTTGCTGAGCATCCGCCCCGCCCACGATCGCCATCGCCGCCATCCACCCCATCCAGTGTCGCGCCGGCATGTCCGTCTCCCGTCGTTATGTCATGGGTGCCAAGCACAACGACATCATCGGACAATTGCGGATGAAAGTCACCGGGGCGCAATCCCCGGGCGCAAGTCTGCACAGTTTATAATCAGGAAATCCAAGAACATCCCGTCACCCGTCTCCCATCATGACTGATCAATTTGCCAAAAAAGCGGAAGCCTGGTCGGCCCGCTTCTCCGAACCCGTCTCCGACCTCGTCAAGCGCTACACCGCGTCCGTCTTCTTCGACAAGCGCCTGGCCCTGTTCGACATCCAGGGTTCGCTCGCCCACGCCGAGATGCTGGCTGCCCAGGGCATCATCAGTGCCGCAGACCGCGCCGAGATCGAGCGCGGCATGGCGCAGATCCGCAGCGAGATCGAAGCCGGCCAGTTCGAGTGGCTGCTCGACCTGGAAGACGTGCACCTGAACATCGAAAAACGCCTGACGGAACTGGTCGGCGATGCCGGCAAGCGCCTGCATACGGGCCGTTCCCGCAACGACCAGGTGGCGACCGACATCCGCCTGTACATGCGCGCCGCCATCGACGACATCCTCGCCCTGCTGAAAGGCCTGCGCGGCGCCCTGACCGACCTGGCGGAACGCAACGCGGACACCATCATGCCGGGCTTCACGCACCTGCAGGTGGCGCAGCCGGTGACCTTCGGCCACCACCTGCTGGCCTATGTGGAAATGTTCGGCCGCGACGCCGAGCGCATGGCCGACACGCGACGCCGCGTGAACCGCCTGCCGCTGGGTGCCGCCGCCCTGGCGGGCACCACCTTCCCAATCGACCGCCTGCGCGTGGCCAAGACCCTCGGTTTCGAAGACGTCTGCCACAACTCGCTCGACGCTGTGTCTGATCGCGATTTCGCCATCGAGTTCACGGCAGCCGCATCGGTCTTGATGATGCACATCTCGCGCATGTCGGAAGAGCTCGTGACGTGGATGAGCCCGCGTATCGGCTTCATCGACATCGCCGACCGCTTCTGCACCGGCTCGTCGATCATGCCGCAGAAAAAGAACCCGGACGTGCCGGAACTGGCGCGCGGCAAGACGGGCCGTGTCTACGGTCACCTGATGGGCCTGCTGACCCTGATGAAGGGCCAGCCGCTCGCGTACAACAAGGACAACCAGGAAGACAAGGAACCGCTGTTCGACACCGTCGACACCGTGCTGGACACCCTGCGCATCTTCACCGACATGGCATCCGGCATCACGGTCAAGCCCGAAAACATGCGCGCGGCCGCCCTGCAGGGCTATGCGACGGCGACCGACCTGGCCGACTACCTCGTCAAGAAGGGCCTGCCATTCCGCGACGCCCACGAAGCCGTGGCGCATGCCGTGCGCGCGTGCGACGACGCCAAATGCGACCTGTCGGAGATGTCGCTGGAGCGCCTGCGCGAGTTCTCGCCGCTGATCGAGCAGGACGTGTTCGCCGTGCTGACCCTGGAAGGTTCCGTCGCGGCGCGCGACCACGTGGGCGGCACGGCGCCGAACCAGGTGCGCGCGGCCGTTGCCCGTGTCCGGGCACAATTGGCGGAATAAGGACGCCCCCGGGTGTCCGCCCTGACGGAGGACACCCATGCAACGCTACGGCAACCAGAACCGCGAATCCGGCGTCGTCGCCTACGACATCGACGCCGGCCAGATCATCGTCCAGTTCAGGAACGGCGACCGCTATCTCTACACGGAAGACAGCGCGGGCGCCGCCAACATCGCGCGGATGCAGGACCTGGCCCGGGCCGGCCGCGGGCTGTCGACCTTTATCAGCCAGCACGTCCACGACCGCTACGCCCGCAAGATCCACTCGCGCCGACTGTAACCCACAAGAAAGATCCATGACTGCAACGCCAGCCCTGCCCCAACGCGATTTTTCCGCCTTCCTGTTCGACATGGACGGCACCATCCTCACTTCCATCAAGGCCGCCGAGCGGGTCTGGGGCGACTGGGCCGCCAGCCACGGGCTCGACGTAGCCGCCTTCCTGCCCACCATCCACGGCAAGCGCACCGAGGAAACCATCCGCGCGCTGGAACTGCCCGGCGTCGATCCGGTAGCGGAAGCCGCGTTCATCACGCGCGCGGAGATCGATGACGTGGCCGGGATCGAAGCCATCGAGGGCGCCGCCGCCTTCATCGCGAGCCTGCCGGCCGAACGCTGGGCCATCGTCACGTCCGCGCCGCGGGCGCTGGCCGAAGCGCGCATCGCCGCGGCCGGCCTGCCGCTGCCGGCCGTGCTGGTGGCCGCCGAGGACGTCGAACGGGGCAAGCCCGCGCCCGATCCTTTCCTGCTGGGCGCGCGCAAGCTGGGCGTGAAACCGGAAGACTGCCTCGTGTTCGAGGACACGCTGGCCGGCCTGCGTTCGGCCGCCGCCGCCGGCATGGACAGCATCGTCGTGACGGTCACCCACGCGCATCCGCTCGACACGGATGTCACCGCGGTCCTCGACTATGCGGACCTGCGCGCCGTGACGACGTCCGACGGCCTGCTGCGCGTACAGCGCCGGGCGTAACGGCGACAGGCGCCGCTAGCGGGGCTCGTCCGGCGCAATGCCGGCCTGCTCCCCGTGGTCGGCCCGGAACACCCGCGGGTCCAGCGTCTTTTCGTCCGTTTCGATGGCTGCGCCTTGCGCCGCAGCCGGCATGGCCGATTTGCGCGTGTCACGCTTGGGATACGGCGTGCCATCGCGGTGGGAATAGCTGTCGGTCTTGCCGTCGTACATGAGGTCGATGTCCGGATACTCGGCCCGGTCCTCCGGAATGCGCGAGCCCACGCACAGGAACAGCGCATTGCCCCAACCCCGGTTGATGAGCTGGTGGCCGTTCGGCCGCCCGGCCGGGAAGGCGGCGCAATCGCCCGCGCGCATCAGGGTCTCGCCTTCGTCCGTGACGAGCGTCAGCTCGCCAGAGACGACCATCACGAATTCGTCCTCGTGGCTGTGCCAGTGGCGCTGCGACGAGGCGGCGCCGGGCAACAGCTCGACGAGGTTGACGCCAAACTGCGTCAGGCCGCCGGCATCGCCCAGCGCCTGCTTGCTGCGGCCGTTGACGGCTTCGGCAAAGGGATCGGGATACCCGGTACCGGTCAGCACGGGAATACTGCTCAGGTCTAGCCGCGACATGGACAACTCCTTATCAGGTTTGCGCGCGGCCTTGGCCCTTCCTCAGCCGCGTTTTTGCACCAGCGTCAGGATATCGTAACTTGCGACGAGTTCGTCGTTCTGATTCGTCACCTGCACGTCCCACGCCACCACGCCCTGCCCGCGCCCCTGGTCGTCCGTGCGGTTGCGGTCGACCTTGCGCTTGCAGGTGAGGCGCGCGCGGATCGTGTCGCCGATCGCCACCGGCGCCACGAAGCGCAGGTTGTCCAGGCCATAGTTCGCCAGCACGGGGCCCGGCGCCGGCGACACGAACAGGCCCGCCGCCGCCGACAGCACGAAGTAGCCGTGCGCGATGCGCTTGCCGAACTGCGTGTCCTTGGCCGCGATCTCGTCGAAGTGCATGTAGAAATAATCGCCCGAGACGCCGCCGAAGTTGACGATGTCCGCCTCGCTGACCGTCCGGCGGTGCGTCAGCAGCGAGTGGCCGATCTCCAGGTCTTCGAAATAGCGCCGGAACGGGTGCACCTCCGATTCCTTGACGGCCGCGCCGCGCACGTATTCGCCCGTGACGGCCGCCAGCATCGTCGGTGAACCTTGCACCGCCGCCCGCTGCAGGAAATGTTTGACCGCGCGGATACCGCCGAGTTCCTCGCCACCGCCGGCGCGGCCCGGGCCGCCATGCTTGAGCATCGGCAACGGCGAGCCGTGGCCCGTCGAGTCCACGGCCGCGACGCGGTCGAGGATGTGCACGCGGCCGTGCGACGCCGCCGCGACGGGCACCGCATGCGCCGCGATGGCCGGGTCCTTCGTCACCAGCGTGGTCACGAGGCTGCCCTTGCCGCGCGCGGCCAGCGCCAGCGCTTCGTCGATGTCGCGGTAGGTCATCATCGTGCTGACGGGGCCGAACGCCTCGATGTCGTGCACGGCGTCGTTGGTCATGCCGTTGCGGCACAGCAGCAAGGTGGGCGCGAAGAACGCGCCGGCAGCAACGCCTTCGCCGACGGGATTGAAACCGTCGCGGGCGCTGAACAGCACCTCGTTGCCGCGCGCAAGCATCTCGACGCGCTCGCTGACGTCGCGCTGCTGGTCCAGCGACGCCAATGCCCCCATGCGCACGCCCTCGACCTTCGGATTGCCGACGACGATCTTCGCGAGGCGCGCGCGCAGGCGCTCGCCGACGACGTCCGCCAGGTGTTCGGGCACGATCACACGGCGGATCGCCGTGCACTTCTGGCCCGCCTTGCCCGTCATCTCGCGCGCCACTTCCTTGACGAACAGGTCCATTTCCTCGTCATCGGGCGTGACGTCCGGCGCGAGGATGGCGGCGTTCAGCGAATCGGCCTCCGCCGTGAACGGCACGGATTCGCGGATCAGGTTCGCGTTGCCGCGCAGCTTGGCAGCCGTGTCGGCGGACCCGGTGAACGTCACGGCATCGAAGCCGCTCAGGCGGTCCAGCAGGTCGCCCGTCGAGCCGATGACGAGCTGCAGGCAGCCCTCCGGCAGCAGTTCCGACTCCATCATCATCTTGACCACCGCATGCGTGAGATAGCTGGTGGCGGTGGCCGGCTTGGCGATGCAGGGCATCGCGGCGAGGAAGCTCGGCGCGAATTTCTCCAGCAGGCCCCAGATCGGGAAATTGAAAGCGTTGATGTGGACGGCGACGCCGCCACGCGGCACGAGGATGTGCGTGCCCGCGAAGCCGCCCCGCTTGCCGAGCGCCATGGCCGGCCCTTCGTGCAGCACGTTCGACGACGGCAGCTCGCGCCCGCCGATGCCGGCATACGCGAACAGCGTGCCGATGCCGCCCTCGACGTCCACCCAGCTGTCCGGCCGCGTGGCACCCGTCAGGTGCGAGACCTCGTACAGTTCTTCCTTCCGCTCCATCAGGTAAGCCGCCAGGGCTTTCAGGCGCTGGGCGCGCTTCTGGAAGTCCATCTGCATCAGCGCCTGCACGCCCGTCTTGCGGGCATACGTGACGGCTTCGCCGAAGTCGATACTGTCGGCGTGCGTGTGGTAGATCAGCTGGTTGTCCAGGGCGCTGTGCAGCGGCTGGTGCGCTTCGGTGCCGAGCCAGCGGCCGGCGATCAGGCTTTGCAGGGTGGTTGGGGTGTGCATCCTCGTCTCCTTATGTCTTTGGCTTGTGCGGCTCGTCGAACACGATGCGCGGCCGGTCCGGTTCCGCCTCCGTGTACGCCTCGACTTCGCGCATCGTCTTCGTCGACCTGACGTTCAGGTCGTGGTACTGCCGCGTGCCATAGCTCTTCCACGCGATCTCTTCGTCCGACACGGCCCGCACGATCTTCGCCGGCGCGCCCAGCACGAGGCTGCGCGGCGGGATCACCATGCCCGCCTTCACGAACGCCGCCGCGCCCACGATGGATTCCGCGCCGACGACGGCCTTGTCCATCACGACCGCATTCATCCCGACCATCGCGTTCCTTCCCACGCGGCAGCCGTGCAGCACGGCGCCGTGGCCGATGTGGCCGTCCACTTCGACGACCGTGTCGTCTTCCGGAAAGCCATGCATCACGCACGTGTCCTGCACGTTCGCGCCCTCTTCCAGGATCAGCCGCCCGAAGTCGCCGCGCAGCGACGCCAGCGGCCCGACATAGCAGCGCGGACCGACGATCACGTCGCCGATCAGCACCGCCGTCGGGTGCACGTACGCGGTCGGGTGCACGACGGGACGCAGTCCGTCGATTTCATAGACTTTCACCATGACGTTCTCTCTTCCTTACACGCGTTCCACGATCATTGCGATGCCTTGACCGACGCCAATGCACATCGTGCACAGCGCATAGCGGCCACCCGTGCGATGCAACTGATTGACGGCCGCCGTCACGAGCCGCGCGCCCGATGCGCCCAGCGGATGGCCGATGGCGATCGCGCCGCCGTTCGGATTCACGTGCTCGGCGTCGTCCGGCAGCCCCAGGTCGCGCAGCACGGCCAGGCCCTGCGACGCGAACGCTTCGTTCAGTTCGATCACATCCATCTGGCCGATGCTCAGGCCCGTCATGGCCAACAGTTTCTTCGTCGCGGGCGCGGGGCCGAAGCCCATGATGCGCGGCGCCAGGCCCACCGTCGTCATGCCGACGATGCGGGCACGCGGCGTCAGCCCGAATTTATCGATAGCCGCACCGGATGCCACCAGCACCGCACAGGCGCCGTCGTTGACGCCGGACGCGTTGCCCGCCGTGACCGTGCCGTCCGGCGTCACGACGCCTTTCAGACGGGCCAGCGATTCCAGGGTCGTTTCCGGGCGCGGGTGCTCGTCCGTGTCGAATACACGCGCATTACCTTTCTTGTCATGCAAGGTCACGGGCAAGATCTCGTCCTTGAACACGCCGGCCGCCTGTGCCGCCGCCCAGCGCTGCTGGCTGCGCAGCGCGAACGCATCCTGGTCGCCGCGCGCGATGCCGAAGTCGCGCGCCACGTTTTCCGCCGTCTCCGGCATCGAGTCGATGCCGTATTGCGCCTTCATCTTCGGGTTCACGAAGCGCCAGCCGATCGTCGTGTCCTCGATCTTCGTCGTGCGCGAAAACGCGCTGTCCGCCTTGGCCATCACGAACGGCGCGCGCGTCATGCTCTCGACGCCACCGGCAATGACCAGGTTCGCCTCGCCCGCGCGGATGGCGCGCGCGGCGCTGCCGACGGCATCCAGGCTGGAGCCGCACAGGCGGTTGATCGTGGAACCCGGCACAGACGGCGGCAGGCCCGCGAGCAGCGCGGCCATGCGCGCGACATTGCGGTTGTCCTCCCCGGCGCCGTTCGCGCAGCCGTACAGGACGTCGTCGACCCGCGCCCAGTCCACACCTGGATTGCGGGCGATGAGCGCGGCGATCGGCAGCGCGGCCAGGTCGTCCGCACGCATGCCGGACAGGGCGCCGCCGAAGCGGCCGAACGGGGTGCGGATGGCGTCGACGATGAATGCATCGGTCATTGGAATCTCCTCAGTTGTTCTTGGGCCGCTTGTCGACCACGCGGCGCGCCTTGCCCGTCAGCGAGCGTTCGATGCCTTGCGCGGGCAGCAGGGTGACGGTCGTCGTCACGCCGATATACGTCTTGATGCGGTGCTGCAGCTCGCGGGCCAGCGCATCCACGCTGTCGGCACCCTCTTCGCGCAGCTCGCAATGGACGGCCAGCGCGTCGAGGTGGCCGTCGCGCGTGACGACGAGCTGGTAGTGCGGCGCCAGCGCCGGCATCTGCAGGATCTGTTCCTCGACCTGGCTGGGGAACACGTTCACGCCGCGGATGATCAGCATGTCGTCCGAACGGCCGTTGATGCGGCCCATGCGGCGCATCGAGCGTGCCGTGGGCGGCAGCAGTTTCGTGAGATCGCGCGTGCGGTAACGGATGATCGGCAGCGCTTCCTTCGTCAGCGACGTGAACACGAGCTCGCCCTCTTTCCCGTCCGGCAGCACCTCGCCCGTGTCCGGGTCGATGATCTCGGGGTAGAAGTGATCCTCCCAGATCACGGGGCCGTCCTTGCTTTCGATGCATTCGCCGGCGACGCCGGGGCCCATCACTTCCGACAGGCCATAGATGTCGACGGCGTCGATGCCGGCGCGTTCCTCGATCTCGCGGCGCATGGCGTCCGTCCACGGCTCGGCGCCGAAAATGCCGACCTTGAGCGACGACGCGGCCGGATCGAGGCCCTGGCGCCTGAATTCCTCGACGATGTTCAGCATGTACGACGGCGTCACCATGATGATCGAAGGCTTGAAGTCCTGGATCAGCTGGACCTGCTTTTCCGTCTGCCCGCCCGACATCGGCACGACCGTGCAGCCGAGACGCTCGGCGCCGTAGTGGGCACCGAGGCCGCCCGTGAACAGGCCATAGCCGTAGGCGATGTGCACCATGTCGCCAGGCCGCCCGCCCGCCGCGCGGATCGAGCGGGCGACGACGCCGGCCCAAGTGTCGATGTCACGCTGCGTGTAGCCGACGACGGTCGGCTTGCCCGTCGTGCCGGACGACGCGTGCACGCGCACGACCTGCTCGCGCGGCACGGCGAACAGGCCGAACGGATAATTGTCGCGCAGCGTCTTCTTGTCCGTGAACGGGAATTTCGCCAGGTCGGCCAGCGTTTTCAGGTCGTCCGGATGCACGCCCGCCTCGTCGAACGCGCGGCGGTAGTGCGGCACGTTGTCGTAGGCGTGCCTCAGGCTCCACTTCAGCCGTTCCAGTTGCAGGGCCTGCAGTTCGGCGCGGCTGGCGCGCTCGATCGGATCCAGCTCGCCCGGTTGCGGAATGCGTTGCACCATCGTTGTCTCCTCCGTTTATAGTTCGACGACGTGGCCCGCGACGCGATGCGACTTCCCGCGGAACAGCGCGACCTTGCGCCCGTCCTGGTCCGTCACGACGACGTCGTAGACCCCCGTCTTGCCGGCCAGCGCCTGCTCGACCGCTTCGGCCACGAGCACGTCGCCCGCGCGGCCCGGCGCGAGGTAGTCGATCGTGCAGCCGGCACCCACGGTATTCAAATTGTGCGAATTACAGGCGAAGGCGAACGCGCTGTCGGCCAGCATGAAGATGTAGCCGCCGTGGCAGGTGCCGTGGCCGTTCAGCATGTCCTCGCGCACCCGCATGCGCATGCGCGCGTAGCCGGGGCGGATGGCGTCGAGCGTCATGCCCAGCGCCTGGCTGGCCGCATCGCGTTCATACATCGTCTTGCCGGCCAGTTCGGCCAGCGCTTGCGGATCATTGGGCATGGATGCGGGCTCCGGCGGGATTGGCGGCGAGCTTGCGGCGCAGCAGCGGCGACACGCGGTAGCGGTCCTCGCCATACGTCGCACCAAGGTTGGCCAGCACGGTGAACACATGACGCAGGCCGATCGCATCGGCCCACGCCAGCGGACCGCGCGGGTAGTTCACGCCCTTCTGCATCGCGATGTCGACGGCCGCCGCCGAGCACACGCCCTGGTTGACGGCATCGAGCGCTTCGTTGGCCAGCATGACGACGGTGCGCATCACGGCCATGCCCGGCACGTCGTCGAGGCGCGTCACCGTGAAGCCGGCCTGCTGGAACAGGCCGACGGCGGCGTTCCACGCGACGGCGCTGCACTGGTCCGCGCTGGCCAGCGCGATGCGCGTGGCCTTGGCCGGGTCGAGCAGCAGGTCGAACAGGATCGTGTCCGGGCGGCCTTCATCCGCTGCACGCTGCGTGGCGCTGCGGCCGTCGGTCAGGAAGATCGTGGCGGGGCCCTCGGCCACGTGCAGGCGCTCTTTCAGGGCTTGGGTCACCGGATCGGCGCCGCCAAGCGTTGCGTGTTCGGCCCCTTGCTGCGCGGGCTCCGCCTGCGCCTGCGGCGGCGCCACATCATCGCCGTAGCGGTAGAAGCCGCGGCCCGTCTTGCGCCCCAGGAAACCGGCATTCACCAGCTCCTGCTGCACGACGGACGGCGCGAAGCGCGGGTCGCCGTAATAGGCGTTGAACACGGATTGCGTGACCGAATAATTGACGTCGTGGCCGATCAGGTCCATCAGCTCGAAGGGGCCCATGCGGAACCCGCCGCAGTCGCGCATCACGGCATCGATCGTGGCCGGATCGGCAGCCCGTTCCAGCAGCAGGCGCAGCGCCTCCGCATAATAAGGGCGCGCCACGCGGTTGACGATGAAGCCCGGCGTGGACTTCGCGTGCACAGGGTTCTTGCCCCAGGCCGCGGCCGTCGCATAGACCGTGTCGGCGACGGCCTTGTCGGTGGCCACGCCGGAGATCACTTCCACGAGCGCCATCAGCGGTACGGGATTGAAGAAGTGCATGCCGACGAGGCGTTCGGGGCGCTTCAATGTCGCACCGATCGCGGTGACGGAAATCGACGACGTGTTCGTGGCGAGGATGCAGTCCGGCCCGACGATGCCTTCCAGGTCGGCGAACAGCGCACGCTTGGCGTCGAGGTCCTCCACGATGGCTTCGACCACCAGCGCGGCATCCTTCGCTTCATCGAGCGAGCGCGTCGCGTGGATGCGCTCGCGCGCGAGATCCGCTTCCGCCGCGCCCATGCGGCCTTTTTCGACGAGCCGCGCGAGCGCCTTGCCGATCCCGGCGATGGCCTTTTCGACGGCCTCCGGGCGCGTATCGAACAGCCGCACGGTGTGCCCGGCGACGGCCGCCACCTGGGCGATGCCGGAGCCCATCGCGCCGCTTCCGACGACGGCGACGACGCTGTTTTTCTCCAATGCCTGGGCCATGCTTACTCCCCCTTGAACGCGGGCTGGCGCTTGGCGATGAACGCGGCGACGCCTTCCCGGTAATCATGGCTGTAGCCCAGTTCGCGCATCATCTCCGCTTCCAGTTGCAGCTGCTGTTCCAGCGTATTGCCCCAGCTTTCCAGCATCGCCCGCTTCGTGAATGCGAGACCCTTCGTCGGCGCCGTGGCGAAGTGGCGGGCCAGTGCCAGCGCTTCGTCCATCAGCGACTCGTCCGGTACGCAGCGCCAGATCAGGCCCCATTGTTCGGCCTTCTCGGCCGGCAGCTTGTCGCCCAGCAGGGCGAGACCCATGGCACGCGCGGGACCGAGCAGCCGGGGCAAGGCCCACGTGCCGCCCGTGTCCGGGATCAGGCCCAATTTGCAGAACGCTTCGATGAACGATGCCGACTGTGCCGCCAGCACGATGTCGCACGCGAGCGCCAGGTTGGCGCCGGCGCCGGCGGCCACGCCGTTGACGGCGCAGATCACGGGCAGCGGCAGGCTTTTCAGCGTGAGCACGAGCGGGGCATAGAATTTTTCGACGGATTCGCCCAGGTCGACGCCCGGCGCGCCCGGCTCCACGGCGCGGTCGTTCAGGTCCTGGCCGGCGCAGAAGCCACGGCCGGCCCCCGTCAGCAGCAGCACGCGCACGGTCTTGTCTTCCTCCACGCGCTTCAACGCGTCACGCACCTCCAGGTGCATCGCCTGTGTGAAGCTGTTGAGGCGCTCGGGGCGGTTCAGGGTCAGTGTCGCGATGCCGGCGTCGATCGTGAACAGGATGGATTCGTAGGTCATGCGTGTCTCCTCGTTTTTATTCCACGACGTCGAAATCGACGACGACCTTGTCCGTCACCGGGAAGCTCTGGCAGCTCAGCACGAAGCCGCGCGCGACCTCGTAGTCTTCCAGCGCGTAGTTGACGTCCATGTCGACCTGCCCCTCGCGCACCTTGCAGCGGCACGTCGAGCACACGCCGCCCTTGCACGAGTAGCGCATGTCGATGCCTGCGCGCAGGCCGGCGTCGAGGAGCGATTCCTTGTCGCGGTCCATCGTGAAACTGACATGGTTGCCGTCCATGATCACGGTCACTTCCGTGTGGTGCTGCGTCTCGCCGGCGGCCTGGCGGCGCGGCTTGCGCGGCTCTTGCGCGGCGACGGCGGCGAACAGCTCGATGCGGATGCGCTCCTTCGGCATGCCCGCTTCCTGCAGCGCGGCGGACACGCCATGCATCATGTCTTCCGGACCGCAGACGAACGCGTAGTCGACGTCTTCCACGCGCAGCCAGCGCTGGAACAGCTGGCGGCATTTGTCCTGCGTGATGCGGCCGTTGAACAGCTCGATGTCCTGCTGCTCGCGGCTCATCACGTAGACGAGGTTCAGGCGTTCCAGGTATTGGTCCTTCAGCTCGGCCAGCTCGTCGCGGAAGATCACGGACGACGACGCGCGGTTCCCGTACAACACGGTGAAGCGGCTGTGCGGCTCGGCGATCAGGGTCGTCTTGACGATGGAAAGGATCGGCGTAATGCCGCTGCCGGCCGCGAAGGCCAGGTAGTGGCGGCGGCTCTCGGGTTCCAGCGGCAGGTTGAAGCGGCCTTCCGGCGGCATCACGTCGAGCGTGACGCCGGGCCGGATGCACTCGTTGGCCCAGGTCGAGAACAGGCCGCCTTGCACGCGCTTGATGGCGACGCGCAGCTTGTCGTCCTGCACGGCCGAGCAGATCGAATAGGAGCGGCGCACGTCCTCGCCGTCGATCATCGCGCGCACTGTCAGATGCTGGCCCTGGCGGTAACGGAAGGCCTCGCGCAGCGGCGGCGGGACGTCGAACGTGACGGCGATCGCGTCGCGCGTCTCGTGCTTCACGTGCACCACGGTCAATGGGTAGAACTTGCTCATGTGGGCCTCAATGGCATTTGAAGTAGTCGAACGGCTCGCGGCAATCGAGGCACTGGTACAGCGCCTTGCATGGGGTCGAGCCGAACTGGCTGGTGAGACGGGTGTGCATCGAGCCGCAGTGCGGGCAGGCCACGTCGGGCTGCTGGATCGCATGGCGCTTCACGCCGCGCGCCAGGCCGCTGATGTCGATCACCTGCTGCACCGGCGGCGCGATGCCGTAGCCCTTCAGCGCGGCCTTGCCGGCATCGCTCATCCAGTCCGTCGTCCATGCGGGCGACAACCGGGTGACGATGCGCAGGCGGTCCACGCCGCGTGCACGCAAGGCCTTGCCGATGTCCTCGGCGATGACTTCCATCGCGGGGCAGCCGGAATACGTCGGGGTGATCGTGACGACGCATTCGCCGTCGTCGGCCACCGCCACATCGCGCACGATGCCCAGGTCCACGACGGAGATCACGGGAATCTCCGGATCCGGGACCTCGCCCAGCCAGGACCAGACCCGGTCGGCCGTGATCGGTGACGCGGCCGCGGTCATCACCATTCCACGCCCGGATAGGCGCGCTGCAGGAACTGCATCTCGGCGAGGATGTAGCCGAAGCGCTCCGTGTGCCGGCCCTGCTTGCCGCCGCGCTGGACATAGGCATCCACGGGCGGCATCGTCAGCGTCGCCTCAATCAGCACCTCGGCCACGTGGGCCAGGAATGCATCGCGCAGCGGCTCCGCGGCCGGAGCCACGCCCTGCGCGACCATCGCCAGGTCGACGTCGTCGTAGATGAACATCTCGCCGGCGTAGGTCCATAGTTCGTCGAGCGCGTCCTGCATCTTGCGGTGGCTGACATCCGTGCCGTCGCCCAGGCGCACGACGAGGTCGCCGCTGCGGCGCAGGTGATACGTCACTTCCTTGATCGATTTTTCCGCGATCTCTCCGATGCGGCGGTCGCTGGACGACAACAGGCCGCGCATCAGGAAGTAGTGCCACGTATCGAACAGGAACTGGCGCGTCAGCGTCTGCGCGTAGTCGCCGTTCGGCTGTTCGACGAGCAGGCAGTTGCGGAAGTCGCGGGTGTCGCGCAGGTAGGCGAGGCGGTCCTCGTCGCGGCCGTGGCCTTCGATCTCGCCCGCATACGTGAGCCACATGCGGGTCTGGCCCAGCAGGTCGAGGGCGACGTTGGTCAGCGCCATGTCTTCTTCCAGCGCCGGGCCCTTGCCGCACAGCTGCGACAACTGCTGCGACAGGATCAAGGCATTGTCGCCCTGGCGCAGGAGGTATTCGAACTTGTTCGCGTCCATGACGCCGCTCACAGGTTCTTGACGTCTTCCGGCATCGGGAAGAACGTCGGGTGGCGGTAGACCTTGCTGTTCGACGGCTCGAACAGCGCGTCCTTGTCGGCCGGACTGGACGCGACGATGTCGGCGGCCTTCACCACCCAGATCGACACGCCTTCGTTGCGGCGCGTGTAGACGTCGCGCGCATTGTTGATCGCCATCTCGGCATCCGGCGCGTGCAGGCTGCCCACGTGCTTGTGGGCGAGGCCGTGCTGGCTACGGATGAAGACTTCCCACAGGGGCCATTCCTTGCTCATTGCTGTCTCCATTAGAGCCGTCGTCCCCGCGGAAGCGGGGATCCATGCTGAATCGGCTTCGGATGCTCAGTATGGATTCCCGCGTGCGCGGGAATGACGGAGGTGAATTGTTATGCGGCGGCCTTCTTTGCGGCCTGCTTGTCCGCGTGCGCGACGAGCGCCTCGCGGAACCATGCGCCATCCTCGTACGCCTTCACGCGCGTACGCAGCCGGTCCTTGTTGCACGGCCCGTTGCCCTTGAGGACGTTATAAAACTCTTCCCAGTCGATCTCGCCGAAATCGTAATGGCCCCGCTCCTCGTTCCATTTGAGGTCCGGATCGGGAATGGTGAGGCCGAGGAATTCGGCCTGGGGCACGGTCTGGTCGACCATGCGCTGGCGCAGCTCGTCGTTCGAGAACAGCTTGATGCGCCAGGCGGTCGACTGGGCACTGTTGACGGATTCCGCGTCGGACGGGCCGAACATCATCAGGGAAGGCCACCACCAGCGGTCGAGGGCATCCTGCGCCATCGCCTTCTGCTCGGGGGTGCCCTGCGCAAGCTTCATCATGATGTCGTAGCCCTGGCGCGCGTGGAACGACTCTTCCTTGCACACGCGGATCATCGCGCGGGCATACGGACCGTACGAGCAGCGGCACAGCGGAATCTGGTTGATGATCGCGGAGCCGTCCACCAGCCAGCCGATGGCGCCGATGTCGGCCCAGGTCAGGGTCGGGTAATTGAAGATGCTCGAGTACTTGGCCTTGCCCGAGTGCAGCGCGGCCAGCAGTTCGTCGCGCGACACGCCCAGCGTCTCGGCCGCGCTGTACAGGTACAGCCCGTGGCCGGCCTCGTCCTGGATCTTCGCCAGCAAAATCGATTTGCGCTTCAGCGTGGGCGCGCGCGTCACCCAATTACCCTCCGGCAGCTGGCCGACGATCTCGGAATGCGCGTGCTGGGAAATCTGGCGGATCAGCGTCTTGCGGTACGCCTCGGGCATCCAGTCCTTGGCTTCGATCTTCACGCCGGCGTCGATGCGCGCCTGGAACGCCTGCTCTTCCTCGCTCATGTCGGCGCGGGTCTGGACCTGTTTCAGGCCGGTTTCAACCATCTGGGCATACATGGCTGGTCTCCCTGGGTTCTGTGTCGATTCATAATACGATACAAGAATAGCGATGTATAGCGAAATTTTGAATCATATTGAGACCGGGTAAAATCGCCGTCATGACCGAATCCAGCAGCCATCAGTGGATCGCCCACTTCCTCGGCACCGACCCGCCGCGTTCCAAATCCCTCGTGATGACGATCTTCGGCGACGCCATCGCGCCGCATGGCGGCAGCCTGTGGCTGGGCAGCCTGATCGAGCTGGTGGCGCCGCTCGGCGTCACGGACCGGCTCGTGCGCACGAGCGTGTTCCGGCTCGTGCAGGAAGGCTGGCTCGTCGCGAATCGTGAAGGCCGGCGCAGCAGCTATGCGCTGCAGCCCGACGCCGCGCCCCGCTTCGCGCGCGCCAACCGCCGTATCTACGCGCCGCCCGGCATCGACTGGGACGGCCGCTGGACCCTGCTGCTCGCGCCCAACGGCAGCATCGACACCGCCCTGCGCGCGGCCGTGCGCAAGGAACTCGAATGGGAAGGCTTCGCCATGCTGGCGCCGGGCCTGCTGGCGCATCCTGCGGCCGACCCGGACGGCGTGGCGGAGGTGCTGCGGCGCGTGGAGGGCGGCGGCAAGATCTTCGTCTGCGCCGCGACGGAACTGCCGGGCGTCGGCGCGCGGCCGCTGGCGGAGCTGGTGCGCGAAGGGTGGAATTTGTCCGCCGTCGTGGCGGGCTACCGCCGTTTCATCGATCAGTTCACGCCGCTGCTCGACGTGCTGCGCAACGAACCAGCGCCGGATCCGCAACTCGCCTTCACCATGCGCACCCTGCTGATCCATGCGTACCGCCGTGTCCAGTTGCACGATCCGATGCTGCCGCTCGCGCTGCTGCCACAACCGTGGCCGGGGTCGGAGGCGTATACGCTGGCGCAGGCGATCTACCGCCTCGTGTGGGCACCGGCCGAACGGCATCTGATGGACGTGCTGCGGCGCGAGGATGCGGCCGCGCCGGCGGCGGATGCGGGGCTGGCCGAACGGTTCGGCGGGCTGGGCTGATCAGCAATCCAGCGCAAACTGCGCCGCCGCCATCGGATGACGGATGCGGTCCAGCGCCAGTTCCAGGTCGAGCCCCGGCCAGTACAGGCATTCCCCGCCCAGGGGCTGGATATGGCACAACTGCGCCACGGTGGCGTGCTCGAACCAGGGGAACAGCGCGAACGGCACATAGAGCTCTTCGTCGCGCCAGCGCAGCCAGAAGCCGCGCCGGTCGATGGTCGTGATTTCCGGCCGCGCCACATGGATAGTCATCATGTTCCCTCCCCCTCGATGAGGCCAAGCAAGAACAGTAACAAACCCTTTGGCATCATCCCTTAAGCGGTATCATGCCGCCTGACACCCAACAACAACAGGACGCACCATGTCTATCAAGATCAGCAGCCAGTTCGACGCTGGCGCCATCGATATCGTGAACGCCACGAGCGCGAACGCCATCGACCTGAACATCCGCAAGGACTCCCACGCCGACATCACGCAGTGGTTCTACTTCCGCCTGCAGGGCGCGCAGGCGCAGCCGTGCACGATCCGCCTGCTCAACGCGGGCAAGTCCGCGTATCCGAAGGGCTGGGAAGACTATCACGCGATGGCCAGCTACGATCGCGTCAACTGGTTCCGCGTGCCGACCAGCTTCGACGGCCAGGTGCTCACGATCGAGCACACGCCCGCGATGGACAGCGTCTACTACGCCTATTTCGAGCCGTATTCGTGGGAACGCCACCTGGAGCTGCTCGACCGCGCCCAGTTGTCCGAACACGTGCGCATGCTGGACCTCGGCTCGACCGTCGACGGCCGCGACCTGAATATGCTCGTCATCGGCGACGAGGCGGCGAGCAAGAAGAAAGTGTGGGTCATCGCACGCCAGCACCCGGGCGAGACGATGGCGGAATGGTTCGTCGAAGGCATGCTCGACGCCCTGCTCGACCCGGCCCACCCGTTTGGCCGCCAGCTGCTGAAAGAAACCGTGTTCTACGTCGTGCCGAACATGAACCCGGACGGGTCCGTACGGGGCAACTTGCGCACGAACGCGGCCGGCGCCAACCTGAACCGCGAGTGGCTGAATCCGTCGCTGGAGCGCAGCCCGGAAGTGTTCCTGGTCCGCAAGAAGATGGAAGAGACGGGCGTCGACCTGTTCCTGGACGTGCATGGCGACGAGGGCCTGCCCTACGTCTTCATCGCCGGCAGCGATGCCCTGCCGACCTTCTCGGCCGAACAGGCCGCCGCGCAGAAGGCATTCTCGGACGCCTTCATGATCGCCAGCCCGGACTTCCAGGACGTGCATGGCTACCCGAAAGAGCCGTACACGGACGAGGTGCTGACGATGGGCTCGCCGTACGTCACGCACGCGTTCGGCTGCCTGTCGCTAACCCTGGAACTGCCGTTCAAGGACAATGCCAACGACCCGGACCCGCAGGTCGGCTGGGACGGTGCCCGCAGCGCGCGCCTCGGCGCCGCGGTGCTGCAGCCGGTGCTGCAGGCGGTCCGTCGGCTGGAAGAATAAGCAACGGGGCACAAGCCCCGTTATTGCTCTTACAGGAAGGTGAACACCTGTTCCTGCGTGAGACGCGATTTCGGCAGGCTTGCGTTGAAATCGCTGTCGGCGTGATAGCCGAAGCTCAGCAGGACGAGGCTGGACAGGCCCTTCTCGTGCAGGCCCAGTTCCGCGTCCAGCGCGGCCGGGTCGAGGCCTTCCATCGGGGTCGTGTCCACGCCCAGCGCGCTGGCGGCCAGCATGGCGTTGCCCAGCGCGATATAGGCCTGCTTCTCGAACCACTGCGGCAGGTTCTTCAGCGTGTAGCGGTGCAGGTTGACGTAGCCCTGGCGGCCCTTGGCCTGGCCAGCCTTGGCGGCATCGTCCTTGAAGCGGCCGTCGCGCTGTTCCTGCTCGAGCAGGCGCTCGAGGTGGCCGCCTTCGGCGTCGACGCGCGTGCAGAACAGGATCACGTGCGACGCGTTCAGGATCTTCGCTTCGTTGTAGCTGTACGGACCCTGCACGCCCCTGGCCAGGCGCGCCTTCGCTTCCGGCGTGCTGGCGACGATGAAGTGCCAGGGCTGCGAATTCACCGACGAGGGGCTCGCGCGCAGCACTTCATAAATCTGCTGCATCGTCTCTTCGGGGACGCGGCGGGTCGGGTCGTAGGCCTTGGCGGTGTAGCGCTTGCGGGCAGCGGCAAGAATGTCCATCGGGTTCCTTTTCAAAAATGCGTATCTGCACATTATTGCAGGAACCCGAAAAACGCGTGCGTCACATGGTCATGATGGGCGTGTCGAACACGAGGCCGTTGCCGATCAGCTGCACGCTCAGGTCCACGTTTTCCGGACTCTCGCTGATGCCGGCAAGAACCTCGCCACGGGTGGCGATCTTGCGGTCCAGGGCGTCGGTCCAGAAGTCCAGCCCGGCCTGGTCCGGCGCGCGGTGCAGGATGTGCTCGTAATACTTGACCACGAGGTCGCGGTTGGAGAGGCCGCCGTACAGCTTCTGGTATTCCGCCGATGCGAGGAAGGCGCCGGTGATCCCTGCCAGTGTCGCGCCCCCGCCATCGATCTGCTGCGTCCAGAAATCCAGGCCCGGCTCGTCCGGATTGCGGCCGAATGCCGCCTGGTACAAGCGGAACAGCTGGCCGCCCGTGTTGTCGACGCTGATGAGCGCGACGTCCTTGTCGTCGAAATACACGCGTTCGACGCCTGTCAACGTGTCGATGCCGCCGGTGCCCTTCAGGTCCGCGATCGTCCACGCGGCGCCCGTGCGTTCGATCCGGTAGTCGGCGTAGGCGCCCTGGTAGGCGACGGTGTCGAAACCGGCGCCGCCGTCGATCACGTCGCTGCCCGCATCGGCGCCGATGCGGTCGTCACCGCCGCCGGCCCGGATGACGTCGCTGCCCGCGAAGCCTTTCAGAATATCCTTGCCGGCGCTGCCGGTGATGGTGTCGGAGCCGGCCAGCAGGGCCGTATAAATCTGCGTATCGGTGGTGGCCTCGAGGACCGTGTCCAGGAACGTCCCGCCATCGATGGTCAGGTCCGTCGCCTGGAACACCGGCAGGCCGGAGTAGCCCAGCTGGACCAGGTTCACCGCCGTCGCGGTGCCGCTCACGTCGCCGGCCGGGCCGATCGCGAAGTTACCCAGGATGGACAGGTGCTGGAGCCCGTTTTCCAGAATGACGCTGCTGGACGAGGTCGAGATGATTTTCCATTGCACGGCCGTGCTGCCGATCAGGTCGAGGTGCGGGCCGAAGGTCTGGAGTGTTGCCATGACGTCTCCCGTGACATAGAAAGACGTCAATGTAACACATGGTTATGACGTTTTTGCAATAGATTGTCACGACCTCATGGGGAATGTGAAATCAATTGCCCGCGACCACCATCTGCTCGATCAGGATGGAGCCCGTCGACTTGTTCCCGCGCGTGAGCACGTCGTTGCCGACGCCGACGATGGCCTGGAACATGTCCTTCATGTTGCCCGCGATGGTGATCTCTTCGACCGGGTACTGGATGACGCCGTTCTCGACCCAGTAGCCGGACGCGCCGCGCGAATAATCGCCCGTGACGTAGTTCGTGCCCTGCCCCATCAGTTCCGTGACGAGCAGGCCGGTCCCCATCTTGCGCAGCATGCCTTCGAAGTCGTCGGCGATCTTCGTTTCCTTGGAGATGATTTCCAGGTTGTGCGAGCCGCCGGCATTGCCCGTCGTCTGCATGCCCAGCTTGCGGGCCGAGTAAGACGACAGGAAATAGCCTTGCAGCACGCCGTCGCTGACGACCTTGCGGCGCTGGGTGCGCACGCCTTCTTCGTCGAACGGGGCCGAGCCCACGCCGCCGATCAGGTGCGGGTCTTCGACGATCTGGATGTGGGACGGGAAGATGCTGCTGCCCAGCGAATCGAGCAGGAAGCTCGACTTGCGGTACAGGGCGCCGCCCGAGGTGGCCTGGACGAACGCGCCCAGCAGGCCGGCGGCCAGCGGTGCCTCGAACAGCACGGGGCACGTGCGGGTGTCGAGCTTGCGCGCGTTCAGGCGCGCGAGGGCGCGTTCGGCGGCGTAGCGGCCGATCTTTTCCGGATCGCCCAGTTTGTTCGGATCGCGCGCCGACGAATACCAGTCGTCGCGCTGCATGTGAGCGCCCTTGCCCGCGATCGGCGCGACGGACAGCGTGTGGCGTGAGAACGGGTAGCCGGCGCAGAAGCCGAGCGAGTTGGCCGCCACGAAGTGCGACTGCTGCACGTAGACGCTGGCGCCTTCGCTGTTGGTGACGCGCTTGTCGACGGCGAACGCGGCCGCCTCGCAGCGCTGCGCGATCACGACGGCGTCCTCGGCGCTGATGTCCCACGGGTAACACAGGCGCAGGTCGCGCGGGTTGGTTTCCAGCAGGTCGGCATCCGGCAGGCCGGCGGCCGGGTCCTCGGCCGTGAAGCGGGCGATGTTGTACGCCGCCTCGACGGTGGCGCGCAGCGAATCGCGCGAGAAGTCGGACGTATTGGCGTGCCCCCGGCGCTGGCCGCAGTAGACGGTCACGCCGATGCCCTTGTCCTTGTTCTGCTCGATGGTCTCGATCTGGCCCTTGCGGACCGTCACCGCCAGCCCGCTACCCTCGCTGATCTCGACCGACGCATCGCTGGCGCCCGTTTCCTTGGCAATGGCAAGCACGTCCTGTGCAAGCTGCTTGAGCTGATCCTGGGTATGGGTGAAGACGGTATCGGTCATGTGCGTTTTTCGTAGCGAGCCCTAAAACAGTTATCATAGCAGCCGTTTACTGTTTTTACCGGCCGGCTTCGTGCCTGCCGAATCTAGATCATCATGCCAAATGCCAACCGCGGCTCCGTCGGCTTCCGCTCCGACGAGTTCGACCAGGAATACGACCGCCCTTCCAAGTCCGAACTCAAGCGCCAGAGTAACGAGCTGCAGAAGCTCGGCGAACAACTCATCGAGGCGCCGCGCGACCGCGTGAAGCGCGTCCCGATGCCGGACGAAGTCCGCGACGCCATCCTCATGTGCCAGACCATCACGAACCACGAGGGCCGGCGCCGCCAGCTGCAATTCGTCGGCAAGCTGATGCGCTCGCTCGACGAGGAAGAGGTCGCCGTCATCCAGCGCACCATCGAAAGCTGGAAGGGCACGTCGAAGGCCGAGGCGGCCGCGCTGCACGCGCTGGAGCGCCGCCGCGACAAGCTGCTGGCCGACGACAAGGCCCTCACCCAGCTGCTGGAAGAACATCCGGACCTGGACGTGCAGCACCTGCGCACGCTGATCCGCAATGCGCGCAAGGAACAGGCCGAGAACAAGCCCCCCAAGGCCTACCGCGAAATCTTCCAGATCCTGAAGGACCTGGCGAAGGCGCCGAAAGCCGCGCCTGCCGATGAAGCCTCCGGGGACGAGGACGAAGACGATGAGTCTGGACAATAAAGTCGAAGAACTGGTCGTCGGCCTGGTGTCGGTCTCGGACCGCGCCAGCGGCGGCGTCTATGAAGACAAGGGCATACCCGCGCTGCGCGAGTGGCTGGAAGCCGCCCTCGTCACCCCGTTCCGCGTCGAGACGCGCCTGATCCCGGACGACCGCGCCAGCATCGAGCAGACGCTCGTCGAGCTGGTCGACACCGTGCACTGCCACCTCGTGCTCACGACGGGCGGCACGGGCCCCGCTCGGCGCGACGTCACGCCGGAAGCGACCGTCGCCGTGGGCACGAAGGAGATGCCCGGCTTCGGCGAGCAGATGCGCCAGATCAGCCTGCACTTCGTGCCGACCGCGATCCTGTCGCGCCAGACGGCCGTGATCCGCGAGACCGATGGCCACGCCGCCCTGATCATGAACCTGCCGGGCCAGCCGAAGTCGATCAAGGAAACGCTGGAAGGCTTGAAGGATGCGGACGGTCAAAGCATCGTCGGCGGCATCTTCGCGGCCGTCCCGTATTGCATCGACCTGATCGGCGGCCCATACGCCGAGACCGACCCGGCCGTCTGCAAGGCCTTCCGGCCGAAGTCGGCGCAACGACAGAAGGACACCGCATGAGCGACCTGCTCGAACACATCCAGATCGAGACCAACGACAACCCGGAGATCGCCATCATCTGGATGCACGGCCTGGGCGCGGACGGCAACGACTTCGTGCCGATCGTGAGCGAACTGGACCTCGACGGCCTGCCCGGCATCCGCTTCATCTTCCCGCACGCGAACACGATGCCGGTGACCATCAGCAACGGCTACGTGATGCGCTCCTGGTACGACATCACGGGCCTGGAACTTGGGCGGCGCGAGGACGAGAACGGCCTGCGCGCGTCGCAGAAAGAGATCGAAGCCTTCATCGAGCGCGAAAAAGCGCGCGGCATTCCCGCCTCGCGCATCATCCTCGCCGGCTTCTCGCAGGGCTGCGCGATGGCCATCCAGACGGGCCTGCGCCATGCGGAACCGCTGGCCGGCCTGCTGTGCCTGTCCGGCTACGTGCCGCTGTCGGCCAATGTGGCGACCGAACGCACCGACGCCAGCAAGTCCACGCCGATCTTCATGGCCCACGGCCGCTACGACAACGTGGTGCCGTTCAATCGCGCGGAAGCGTCGCGCGACCTGCTCGTCTCGCTGGGCTACCAGCTCGAATGGCACGAATACACCATGCAGCACACGCTGTGCCTGGAAGAAGTCCAGCACATCTCCGCGTGGCTGAAGAAAGTACTGGGCTGACCATGGCAAAGAAAGAGCAACTCGACGACGAGACGCTGGCGCTGATCCACTGGTGCATCGAGGTCGAACACCACCTCGTCGCCGGCGGCGCCACGCAGAAACAGGCGCAGGAACACATCGAGGAACAGGTCGAGTGGTTCACCGACATGTTCTACGAAGGCCTCACGCCCGAGCAGGCCGCGAAGGAAGCGCTGGCGTAAGCACGCCTTACCTCCTGCGGAACAGGTGGATCTGCCAGAACGTGGCCAGATCTTGCAGGGCCTTCGCATGACGACCCGTGGCGCCCTACCGGTCGTCGTAGCTCCACGCTCTGAAATTGGGAAGTGCCGCGTTTTCGCTACGCATCGCCGCCAGAAGCGCATCCCGCGTCACGCCCTGTTCCAGCCTGGCGAGCCAGGTTGCGGCCCATGAGGCGTTCCCGGGGTCCCGTTTGCTCCTTACCAACGTATTGAATGTCTGATAGGCATTGGCGGAATCGCCGTCCCAGGCATAGGCAAGCGCGGCCGCACGTGCGAATGCGGCGACATCGCGCCCGTGTTGCCAAGCTTTAATCCCCCATGCAATATCTTTCCCGGTCGGACTTGCGCCCATGAGCCCAACGCGGAACAGCGCATACGATATCTCGGGCGCGTCGGGCGCCAGGGCGGCGGCCTGCGTCAAACTGGCCCGTGCCGACGCCAGCAAGTCTTGCCTGTTTGGGCCTGCGCTTTCTGCCAGCTTCGCATATGCCTGCCCCAACAGATAATATGGCTCAGGATGGTAGGGATCGTTCTCCACGGTGCGCGACAGGTAGCCGATAGCGTCGCGCGGATCGCCCCATTCGACCTGGGCGCGGCTCAACGTGATCTGGGCGAGATCGACGGCCGGGGCCTTGGCGGCCGTACGCTTCAGACGCTCCAACAACTTCCTGCCGACTGCGGGCGTCGGGCAAGTCTTCAGCAAGGCGTTGTCAATGACGAATTCGCCCTCGATACGGCTCAGACGGGTGAAATCGATGTTGGCCTTGGGCAGGCTGGGCACGTCGACCTGAAGGATTTTCAAGGACGCGCGCCGGTAACGCAACATTGCCGCATCGAGATCGCGGCCCGACAGGCCGAACACGTCGGCAAACGCCGCGGCGGAATTGCCGCCGTTATTGACCAGGTCGAGGTATTTCGCCGTCTTGTTACGGTTTTCCTCAGACGAGAGCATGTAGTGGACAAGGTTGAAGGCCCGTCCAAGATATTCATATTGGTCGAAATAGGAGGGCGTGCCGGCCTTGAAGAGCTCGGACGAGCCCTTGTAATTCAATACGTCATCGAAAGAAAGACGGGCTCCTGCCTTGCCCTCGTCGATCCTTTGCAACCAGTTATAGGCGGTGCCCGCATCGCGTCCGATTGCCATCTGGGTATCGGTAAAACGCGCACCGCCGAAATACGCTGTAAAGCCGACGATGAACCACATGGGTGCCCGAATGCGGGTATGTCGATACAGGAAATTCTCGGCATACAGGGTCAGATTCGTCATCAGCGTGAAATCGTCTTCTGCGCGGAGCAGCGACGAATTATTGAGCTTCCAGCTTTTTCCCACACCGTAAGTGAATGCCTGCGTCGCAGATACGCAGCTGTTGACCATCCCGACGGCCAGGGGAGAATGCTCGCCGATTTCCGGCTGCCAGCTTGCCCGATCCTGGAAGTACAGCGTAAACCTGGGCATTGTCTCCTGCTTGTCCAGGAACGGATTCAGGTACAGGCGTAAAAGATAGTCGAGCCGCTCCAGATTATTGACCAGTTCGATGACGTCATCCGGATCGCCGTCCGAATAGACAACCAGATGCTGGCTCTCGATCCGGAACCATGACGATGGATCGCGTACGCCTTTGACGACAACCGTGGAGGGATCGTGTTTGCCCTTGACGACGACCTTGGGCGATTCGTTCCCGGATGCACCAACCGGCACGAACGCGATTGCCACGAGCAGGGAGAATGCGTACTTGGGTATGGTCATTCGTTCCTCTGCATATTACGGACCAGTAGCGATAAACGATGCCACGGCGGACGAAACAGTGCATACGCTGCGGCTGATGAAAGTGCCAGGCTGAACAATGGCAAAGAAAGAACATCTCGACGACGAGACGCTGACTCACTGGTGCATCGAGCTCGAACACCACCTGGTCGCCAGCGCTGGCGTAAGCCGGCTTACTTCGGCGCGCAGCGCGGCGAATTCGCTGCCGCCCATTCCGCAGCCGTCTTGAGCGACACGTCCGCCGTTTCCCCCTTCGGCGCCGGCTGCATGGGCGCGATGCCGCCGCGGAAGACCGGACCGTCGGCCAGCGCGGAGCGCGCCTGCGTCAACACGAACAGCGCGCCGTCCGGCAGCGTATACGTCATGTTCGCCGTCGACATCCCGTACGACGTTTGTCCGAACGTCCGCACCCTTGCCTCTCCCATCAACGCGACGAGCAGCATCTCGCCGGCGCTTGCCGTCTTCGCGCCGACCAGCACGGCCAGCGGATCCGCGGCGAAGGAGGCGAACGGATTCACGTGGCCGGGCGCATCGTGACCGGCCTTCGATTCAAGGTACCCGCGGTGCACCAACGGAATCGGGTTGCCGTCGCGCTCCACCCAGCGCGCCTTGTTCGCGTCGCCGAACAGCGGATACATCGCGATGAGCGGCGGCCATCCATTGCCGCCCGTCTGTTCACTCAGGTCGACGACGAGGGCGCACGCCCCACGGCTACCGGGAAGCGCAACCGCCTCGTCATACACGCCTTGCACGTAGGCCGCCATGGCCTCGGGCGTGGAGGCTGTGATGGGCGGCGGCACGAAGCGCAACACCGTGCCCCGGGTCGTCGCGACGAGCTGGAACATCGGCACACGCGGGCGGGCCGTCGCGGCGCTGGTGAACTGTCCCGTCGCCACGGGCGGCATCACGAAGGAATGTTTGTCTGTGTCCAGCGTGGCGAGCAGTCCGTTGATGCGCGCATACAGGTCACCCCGGTCGACGGCCTGCGCCTTGCCGTCGACGAGCGCCAGCAAACGCTGCTTCGCCTGCGCATAGTCTTCCTGCCGCAGCGGATACATGCCCTTGCTCTCGACCAGTTCGATGGCCCGCGTGGTCACATCGCGCGCCAGGGCCAGGGGTATGGTCTCCGAGGCGCCTGCGACGCCGGATGCGACAAACGACAGGGCACAAACGGCCGCCCGCAACATGTTGCGATTCATGGTGTCTCCTTGTTCAATGAGGCGGCTACATGCCGCGGAACAGATATTGAAAACGCTGGCTGACCGGCAGTCGCGCGGGATGACCGCGCAGGTGCACCCACAAGGCGCCATCCTCGGCGCGCGCGGCGCTCGCGATGCGCCGCACGGCCACCATATAGCCGCGGTGGATCTGCCAGAAGGCTGCGGGATCGAGCGAATCGGCCAGTTCCTTCAGGCTCAGGCGAATATGGGCTTCGAGTCCGTCCGTCACCACGCGCGTGTACTTGGCGTCGGCGCAGAAATAGACGACGTCGGCCAGGTCGATGAAGTGGATCGTGTTGCCGACCGTGGCCTGCAGCCACGCGGGCGCCCTGGGGGCGGGCCGCAAGCGCGACACGAGGTGCGTGAGGTCCGGCGGCGGCGACGCCAGGCGCGCGCGCACGCGCTCGACCGCGCGCGCGAGACGTTCCAGCGCGATGGGCTTGACCACGTAGTCCACGGCCCCTTCCTCGAAGGCGGCGAGCGCATGTTCGCCGTAGGCCGTCACAAACACGACGTGCGTCCGCGCACCGAACACGCGCGCCAGTTCCAGGCCGTCCAGGCCCGGCATGCGGATGTCGAGGAAGGCCACGTCCGGCATCCATTCGCGGCCCAGGCGCAGCGCCTCGATGCCATCCTGCGCGGCGGCGATCTGCGCGTCCGGCCACAAACGTTCCAGCGCTTCGACGAGTTCCGCGCGCAACAGCGGTTCGTCGTCGGCGACGAGGATGCGGGGCGCCGTCATGCCATCACCTCCAGCGCGGCGGTCGCCGGCAGCGTCAGCACCGCTTCCGTCAGGCCGCCGTCGCCGCGGCGCAGGACGAAGCCGGCGCGCGCGCCATACAACGCTTGCAAGCGCTCGCGCAGGTTGCGCAGGCCGACGCCGCTGCCCAGCGTGGTCTCGCCGATGCCGGCGCCGTCGTCGGCGACGACGATGGTCAACACGCCGTGCTCGCGGCCGGCAGTCACGGCGATGCGCACGGTGCCCGGCTTCGGCTCGACGCCATGGCGCACGGCGTTTTCCACGAGCGTCATCAGGAGCAGCGGCGGCATCGACACGGCCGCCAGGTCGGATGGGCAATCGAGCCGGCATTGCAGCCGCTCGCCGAAGCGGATCGCCATCAGCGCCAGGTAGTGGCCGGCCAGTTCGAATTCGCGGCCCAGCGTCGACGCCTGGCTGCGCATGTCGGGCAGTGCGCTGTGCAGGTAGGCGATCAGGTGTTCCAGCATCTCGACGGCGCGCGGCGGCTGGTGGCGCGCGAGGTAGCGCGTGTTGGCGAGCGTGTTGTACAGGAAGTGCGGTTCGACCTGGGCCTGCAGCGCTTTCAGCTCCGCCGCGAGCGCCGCGTTGCGCAGGTCCGCCAGCTGCTGCGCGCGGGCGCGGGTGCGGGCGAACCACAGCGGCAATCCGAGCACGGCCACGTTCACGCCGAAGACGCAGGCCAGCAGTTGCTGGTCGGGCAGCGCTTGCACGTCCCACGCCGCGAGCACGTGCCGGTATGCCGGCAGCACGGCCCACGCGCCGGCGCCGGTCGCGGCCAGCAGCAGGATCATGGCCCCGGTCCAGCCGAGCCGGCGCGCGGCCAGCAGCAGCAACATGCACGCGACGAAGCCCGGCACCACGATCGCGCCGAACAAGGCCAGCAAGGCGTAGCGCTCCAGCAGCAGCGCGCCGCCCGCGACGAGCGCCAGGCACAGGAGGCTGAGCAGCCCCTGGCGCCACGTGCAACCGTACTGGCGGCGGATGGCGCGGGCGCAGTCGTCGCCGGTCATCGATTCGCTCACAAGGTCGGCGTGGTCGGGATGGCGGCCTGTGGCGGCATCTTGTCGACCGGGACCTCGTTGCCGACGGTCTCGAATGCGACCGGCTCCATCCACACCTGGCCCGTGCCGCCGCCGATGGCGCCGAACACGATCAGCGCCGCGTTGACCGGGACATCCAGCACGATGCTGCGCTCCTGCCAGCCGGTGGTGCCCTTGACCGGCTGGCTCTTGGTGTTATAAAAGGCGACCGTCTTGCCTTCGTGCGTATCGACACGCATCCACAATCCCGCCCAGTCGCTTATCGCCTCGGTACGCAGGCGCGCGCGGAACCGCACGCGCTGGCCAAGGTAGCGCTGCGCCTGGACAGGCTGGACCAGGGCTGCCCACGCCTTGGGATCGTTCGTCTTACTGCGCAAGAACTTGGCCCCGCGCCCTTCCGGCGACGTGTCCACGCCCGCCGTGAATTTGTCGGGATTTGCACCGGTCACGTGCCAGCTCGGCGGCAACGGCGCGGGCGTCGCGGCCAGCGCCAGGACGGTCGTGGCGGCCGCCGCGGCGGCGAGGATGTAATGGGGTTTCATCGGTTTGTCTTTCACGAGTGGTTGGGAGCCGTCACTATGCCGCCGGCGCCGGCGATGCGCCGGGCAATGCGACGGACGACTACCGCGCCGCGACGAACGCGGCCAGGGGCCGACGAGCTAATCGGGCAGCGGCGCCGCACTCGACGCCGGCGCTTCCGTGCGCGCCGTGTTCATCACCATCGCGAGGAACGTGTAGTAGCCGTTCACGCCCATCAGGTCGACGACGCCCTGCTCGCCGAACAGGGCCAGCGCGTCGTCGTAGACGCGGTCCGACACGCGCTTGTGTCGGTGCAGTTCGAGGCAGAAGTCGTACACGACGGCTTCGTCGACGAGCATCGCGGCCGGCCGCTCGCGCCGGGCGATGGCGGCAATGACGTCCGGCGGGACGCCCACCTGCTGCGCGATCGGCGCGTGGATCGCCCACTCGACCTGCTGGTCCCATTCGCGCGCCGTGACGAGGATCGCCAACTCCGACAGGCGCACGCCGATGGCGCTGCGGTAGCGCAGGTACTCGCCGACCCGCTGCGCATGGCCCATCAGTTCGGGACTGCGCAGCAGCGGCACGAACGGGCCGTACAGCGCACCGCGCGGGCCATTGATGATCTCCTGGGCCGCGGCGCGCTGGGCGTCGGTCCAGTCTTCGGGCGGAATCGGGCGAAGGCGGTCTGTCATGACGAAAATATTCGCATGCCTTGAGGCAAAAATCAAAAGAATCCCGACGGTTCCCGCTTATTGTCAAACGTCAACTTTTTGGGGAGCTTCCAATGACGCATATCCTGCATCGCAGCCTGCGCCAGACGCCGCCCGTCGCGGTCGGCGGCGCGGGCGTCTATTTGTACGACAGCCACGGGCGCAGCTACCTGGACGCGAGCGGCGGCGCGGCCGTGTCGTCGCTCGGACACGGCCATCCGGACGTGATCGCGGCCATGCACCGCCAGATAGACCGGTGTGCCTACGCCCACACCGCGTTCTTCACGACCGAGGTGGCGGAGCAGCTGGCCGACCGCCTCGTGGCGAACGCGCCGGCCGGCATCGCGGGCGTCTACCTCGTGTCGGGCGGTTCGGAAGCGATGGAGACGGCGCTCAAGCTCGCGCGCCAGTACTGCGTCGAAGGCGGAGAACCACAACGTTCGCTGTTCATCGCCCGGCGCCAGAGCTACCACGGGAATACGCTGGGCGCGCTGGCCGTGGGCGGCAACGAATGGCGCCGCCAGCCCTTCGCCCCGCTGCTGATCGACGTCGAGCGGGTGTCGGCCTGCTACGAATACCGCAACCGCGCCGAGGACCAGACCGTCGACCAGTACACCGCGATGCTGCTGGACGAACTGGAAGCGGCGATCCTGCAGGCCGGCCCGGACCGCGTGATCGCGTTCTGTGCCGAACCCGTCGTGGGCGCGACCGGCGGCGCGATCCCTCCCACGCCCGGCTACTTCCGCGGCGTGCGCGCGCTGTGCGACAAGTACGGCATCCTGTTCATCGCCGACGAAGTCATGTGCGGGATGGGCCGCACGGGCACGATGTACGCGATCGAGCAGGACGGCGTGGCGCCCGACCTGATCGCCGTGGCGAAAGGCCTGGGCGCGGGCTACCAGCCGATCGGTGCGGTGCTCGTGAACGGCGCCATCATCGAACGCCTGCGCGCCGGCAGCGGCGCATTCCTGCACGGGCACACCTACATCGGGCACCCGGTCGCGGCGGCGGCGGCCCTCGCGGTCCAGCAGGTGATCGAGCGCGACGACCTGCTCACGCAGGTGCGCCTGCGCGGCGCGCAGCTGCGGGCCATGCTGGACGAGGAATTCGAAGACCACCCGCACGTGGGCGACATCCGCGGCCGCGGGCTGTTCCTGGCGCTGGAACTGGTGCGCGAGCGCGAGACCAAGTCACCGTTCGCGCCGGAGCTGAAACTGCACGCGGCGATCAAGGCGCGCGCGATGGAGAACGGGTTGCTGGTGTATCCGATGGGCGGCACGATCGATGGCCGCCACGGGGATCATGTGCTGCTGGCGCCGCCGTTCGTCGTCACACAGGGGGACCTGGGCGAGATCGTGGGGCGGCTGAAGGAATCGGTGGAACAGGCGTTGAAGCAGGTGGCGACGTAATCGTCGCCACGCTGTGTTTCTTAAGCCTTGGGGTACGCGAGCACTTCCTGCTGCTGCTCGCCCAGCCCCGCAATCCCGAGGCGCAGCTTGTCGCCCTTCTTGAGGAAGCGCTGCGGGCTGCGGCCGAGGCCCACGCCCGGCGGCGTGCCCGTCGTGATGATGTCGCCCGGCTCCAGGGTCATGAAGCGCGACAGGTAGCTGACGATTTGCGCCACCGTGAAGATCATCTTCGACGTATTCCCGGTCTGCACGCGCTTGCCGTTCAGGTCGAGGTACAGGTCGAGGTCCTGCACGTCGAAGATCTCGTCCTTGGTGACGAGGAACGGGCCGACGGGGCCGAAGGTGTCGCAGCCTTTGCCTTTATCCCACTGCGAGCCGAGTTCGAACTGGTAGGCGCGTTCCGAGACGTCGTTGACGACGCAATAGCCGGCCACGTATTTCAGCGCATCCTTCTCGTCGACGTATTGCGCGCGGGTGCCGATGACGACGCCCAGCTCGACTTCCCAGTCGGTCTTTTTCGAGCCTTTCGGCAGCTGGATGGGATCGTCCGGGCCGTTCAGGCAGGACGTCGCCTTCATGAACATGATCGGTTCCTTCGGGGTCAAGGCCCCGACTTCGGCCGCGTGGTCGGAGTAATTCATGCCGATGCCGATGAACTTGCCGACGCCCTTGACCGGCACGCCGAAGCGGGGGTTGCCGCGGACAACCGGCAGTGTTTTCCAGTCGACCCTGGCGAGCTTGCGCAACGCCTTTTCCGACAGCACCGACCCGTCGATGTCCTCGATGACGCCGGACAGGTCGCGCAGGCGGCCTTCTTCGTCGAACAGGCCCGGTTTTTCCTTACCTGGGCGACCGTAACGAACCAATCTCATATTCTTCCTTCTGGGTGAGCAAAGCGATGCCGCATTTTACTTGACGGCGCCGAAGGAAGTCGTGGAAGTAGCCGAGCAGGCCAGGCATCTGCAGCGCCACCAGCACGCCGAATGCGACGCGGTAGGCGAGCGCCGGAAAGTGGCCCGCAGTGTCGGGGCGCCACAGGCCGACGATCAGCCCGAACCCCGCCTGCACGAGGAATGCGCCGATGAAGATCAGGAGGTTCAGGCACGTCGCCGCGCGTCCCGTCAGCGTGCGCGGCAGGCTCTGGGCCACGATCGCGTATTCGATGCCGGTGATCGTCCCCACGAGCGTGAACAGCACCGACAGCAGCTGCAGGCTGGGTCGCCAGTTCAATACGATGACCACCTGCACGACGATGAAGAGGAACACGCCGACGGCGGCCACGTCCAGCGCCTCGATGCCGCGCCGCCCCGCCCATTCCGTGATCATGCCGACCGCGATGGCGCCGAAGATCACCGACGCCATGCCCATGTACAGCAGGTAGGCGACGGCGGCGTCCGGAAACCGGGCCACGTCGGCCAGCCAGCGCCCGATCCACAGGCCCTGGATGCCGAAGAAGATCGCATGCGGCACGAGCACCAGCGAGATCGTCGCGCGGAACGCGGGCGCGCGGTACACGTCCAGCACCGAGCGCACGGTCGGCAGCGCGCCGCCGGGTGCCTTCGACCTGGGCGTGACGAGCCAGATCAGCAGGCCGCTGCACGCCGTCAACGCGGCCAGCAGCATGAACAGGCCGCGCCAGTCCGTGTGCTGCAGCAGCATGCGGACCGGCATGGTGGCGGAGGCCGCACCCAGGCCGCCCACGGCGATCAGGTAACCCTGCACGGACGGCAGGCGCGTGGGCGAGATCCAGGTGGAGATCGCCTTCACGGCCGACATGAAGCACCCGCCCAGGCCGCAGCCGATGATGGCGCGCGCCAGCACCAGCTGGCCGAACGAGCGGCCGGTGGCGAACAGCAGCGCGCCCGTCGCCGCCAGCATCAGCAGCACCACCTGCACCTTGCGCGGGCCGTAGCGGTCGAGCGCGATCCCGACCGGGAGCTGGACGAGGGCGAACGCAAAGAAGAACGCGCTGGTGAGGAGGCCGAGCTGGCCCGGCGTCAGCGCGAGCGCGCCGACCAGATGCGGTGCCAGCACGGCATTCACGTTGCGCAGCAGCGAGGACAGGTAATGCCCCAGCGCGAACGGCAGGAACACGTAGAAAAACACTGCCACCCCGTTGAGGCGCGACTGGCTCTGGTCGGTTTCCATGGACATCTCCTGCGGGTCAGGCCGCGTCGGGTTGGCTGTCGCTGGCACGCCGGTCCTGCGCGTGGACAGCCTGGATCGGGATCACGCGGCCCGCCGCACCGAAGGTGTCGTGATCGTCCTCGCCGCCCTCGAAGAAGAATTTCTTGCGGCCGAACGCCGGCTTCAGGTGATCGAGCCAGGTGGCGTCGGGGTCGTATTTCGCGAAGAACGGCCGGCGCACCCAGTCCGGATTGCGCGCCTGCAGGAACTGCAGCGCGAACAGCTTTTCGCCGTTGATGGTGACGACGCCGTCGATCACGACCTTGCCCGGGAACGCGCTCATCGACGGCCCGCGCACGGTGCGCGACAGGCCCGACACCATGCTGTACGCGGACTGGAAGATCTCGTGCGCGCGCGCCAGGGGCAGCGCGAAGTACTCGCGCGGACCGGTATCCCGTTCGACGAACATGTAGTAAGGGATCGCGCCCAGGCGCACGCCCGTCGTCCACAGTTCGGCCCAGCTGTTCGGGTCTTCGTTGATGTGGCGGATCAGCGGCCCCTGCATGCGCAAGGTGGCGCCCGTGCCGACGATGCGCTTGACGGCCTGCTGGGCCACCGGCTGGCGCAGCTCGACGGCGTGGTTGTAATGCCCCATCAGCGCGAGGTTCTTGCCGGCCTTGACGACTTTTTCGAACAGGCGCATCAGGTCGTCGCTGTCCTTGTCCGACACGTAGCGCTGCGGCCAGTATGCGACCGACTTGGTGCCGATCCGGATGTTCTGGATATGCGCCAGTTCGGGCGCCAGCAGCGGTTCGATGAACTCGGCCAGCGAGCGCGTATTCATGATCATCGGATCGCCGCCCGTGATCAGGACGTCCGTCACGTCTGGATGCGTGCCGAGGTAGGACACCAGTTCCGTGGACTCGCGCGCATCGAACTTCATCTCTTCCATGCCCACGAACTGCGGCCAGCGGAAGCAGAAGGTGCAATAGGCGTGGCACGTCTGACCCGCGCTGGGGAAGAACAGCACGGTCTCCTTGTACTTGTGCTGCAGGCCCTTGAGCGGCGCGTCGTTCACCCGCGGCACGTTGTGCGTCATCTGCCCGGCCGGGTGCGGATTCATGCGCATGCGGATCTGGTGCACGAGTTGCGCGACCGCGGCGTCGTCCTTCTTGACCAGCACGAGGTCGCGTAGCTGCTCGTATTCGCGCGCGGGCAGCATGTCGCGGTGGGGGAACGTCAGGCGATAGATTGGATCATCCGGAACATTGCTCCAGTCGATCAACTGCTCCATCACGTATTCGTTCGTGCGGAAGGGCAGCACGTGGGACACCACCTGCACGGCTTCCTGCAGATCCGGGCTCAGCCATTGCCATTGGCGGGCGTTCTGGATCGACTGGCGGGTATAGGGCTTGAACTTGGCGGGGGTTGCGTCGAGGGTCACGGGATTTCTCCTGAGGGAAGTGGTTGGCGGCAGCAAAAGGTGACGCACGGAAATAATTGCCGACAGGAACCGATGGTAGGGAGACGGACTTGCCTTTGAGTTGCCCGGAGTCAAGTTCTGATTCCGTTTCTCACTGATTTCCACATGCACTGCGAAAGATCAGCGTTGCCGTTGCGGCGGCACATCGGGCGCTACTTGCGTTAGCACAACAACCCGGCTGGGGCCGCGGCGTAGAGTACGAAATGCAAATAGGCAACATTCAGACCTATCTCTTTCCCCTTCCCGAAAGGACATCCTATGAAGCTGACCGCAACCGTAGTCGCTACCGCCCTGACCCTGTCCTGCGCCGGCGCGCTGGCGGCCGAACCGACCGAGAAAGATGCGATCGCCATGGCCGAGCGTGGCGCCTCGATGGTCAAGGCCAAGGGCAAGGAAGAAGTCATGAAACGCATCACGGCCAAGGACCCGGAATTCGTCCAGGGCTCGCTGTACATCGACATGCGCGACGTCAAGACCGGCATCGTGCTGGCTCACCCGTACAACCCGTCGATCGTCGGCAAGGATTTGACGGACGTGCCCGATGCGAACGGCAAGAAATACCGCCGCGAGATCATCGAACTGGCCGCCGCCAAGGGCAAGGGCTGGGTCGACTACCAGTACAAGAATCCGACCACGGGCAAGATCGAGCCGAAGACGACGTACATCCTGCTTGTCGACGGCGTCGTGCTCGAGGCCGGGCTATACAAGAAGCAATAGGACGTGCACGCGGGCGGCATGGCCGCGTTCGGTGTTCGAGCGGGCGGCATGCCCGCGTTCTTTTTTAAGCGGGAGCGCAACATGCTGAAAAAACTGAGGATCGGTCCGAAGCTGCTGCTGGCGCCCGGCATGGTGCTGGTGCTGCTCTTGATGCTGTCCGGTGCCGCCTGGTACGGGATGGTGCGCCAGAACGCGTCGCTGGAAAACATGGTGCAGGTCCGCGCGGCGCGCCTGAAAAACGTGGCCGACGTGGCCGGCGACGCCAAGTACGTCCACGCCAACGCTTATCAACTGCTGGCCTGGATCAACGGCAGCTTCGCCAAGAACCGCCTCGACGCGCTGATCGCCGACATCGGCAAGCGCCACGCCGCCGTGCAGGCGCAGTTGCAGGAACTCGCGCGCACGACCGACGGCGCGGAACGCAAGCCCGTCGACGCGTCGCTGGCCGCGCTGGCGGCCTACCGCAAGGCGGTGCAGGAGACCATCGAGATGGCGCAGGTCGACCAGTCGATCGCCACCAACTCGATGCAGAAGGCGGAAAAGGAATTCATGGTGCTGAACCAGCAGCTGGCCCAACTGGCCGCGCTGGAAAAGACGCTCAGCGAACAGGCCTATGCGGCCGCGCGCACGGAATTCCACAACCTGGGCACGTGGATGGCCATGCTGGTGCTGCTGTCGATCGCCGCGTCGCTGGCCGTCACCATGTTCGTGCGCCGCGCCATGCTGCGTGACATCGGGACCATCTCGGCCGTCATGGGCGAACTGGCCGAAGGCCGCCTGTGCGCGAGCGTCCACAACGACGGCCGCGACGAAATCGCCGATACGGCGCGCGCGCTCGACCAGACCATCGCCAACCTGAACACGACGCTGCGCAGCGTGCTCGATTCCGTGCGCTCGATCGACACGGCATCGAAGGAAATCGCCAGCGGCAACCTGGACCTGTCGACCCGCACCGAGCTGCAGGCCGGTTCCCTGCAGCAGACCGCGAGCGCGATGGAGACGCTGACCCAGGCCGTCAAGGGCAATGCGGACAACGCGCGCCTGGCGACGGAACTCGCGGCCGAGGCGGCGCGGCTGGCGGCCGGCGGCGGCCAGGCCGTCGACCGCGCCGTCGCCACGATGGAGTCGATCCGCGCCAGCTCGCGCAAGATCGTCGAGATCACCGGCGTCATCGACGGCATCTCGTTCCAGACCAATCTGCTCGCGCTGAACGCCGCCGTCGAAGCGGCGCGCGCCGGCGAACAGGGACGCGGCTTCGCCGTCGTGGCCAGCGAGGTGCGCACGCTCGCGCAGCGCTCCGCATCGGCCGCCAAGGAGATCAAGGCGCTGATCGCCGATTCGGTGGCGATCATCGACAACGGCAGCGCTTCCGTCAACGAGGCGGGCTCGAGCATGGGCAGCGTGGTCGCGTCGGTGCAGCAGGTGAACGACATCATCAACCGCATCAGCGCCGCCAGCAGCGAGCAGGCCGAGGGCATCGCCGAAGTCAATCTCGCCGTCGGCCAGATGGACGACATGACGCAGCAGAACGCCGCGCTCGTCGAACAGGCCGCGGCGGCGGCGGCCAGCCTGCACGAGCAGACCGTCAACCTGGCACGCGCCGTGGCAATCTTCCGCATCGAGGATGCTCAGGACGATGCACCAGCCCCGATCGAACGGCGTGCCGCCGACAGTCCGATGCGCGTCCGGCCCGCGCTCGCGCATCATGCGACGCAGGACGAGGAAGAAGCGCCACGACCGAGGCGGGCCGCCAACGGCCGCTGACCGTTCAGCGGAACGGCTTGCTGACCCAGCGCGACCCGGCCAGGCCGAACCGCCAGGGCACGTCGACGGCTTTCGAAATCCCGATGCGCGGCCCACTGACCACGTCGATGCCGGCGGGTGCCGGCGCCAGTTCGAACGGCGCCGCGGCCAGCGAGCGGCCGTTCAGGTCGCGCGTCACGCCCAGTGCCTGGCACAGCTTGCCAGGCCCGGAACACAACAGCCAGTGGTCGCGCGTGCCGCGCCGCTCGACCATCGTCTCGATGCCCGTCACGGGTTCGAGCGCGCGGATCAGCACCCCGGCACCATGCCCCTCTTCCCGGCAGACGAAGTTCAGGCACCAGTGGATGCCGTACGAGCGGTAGACATAGGCGTGGGCCGGCGGGCCGAACATCGCGAAGTTGCGGTCGGTGGGGCCGGAATAGCTGTGCGAGGCGGGATCTTCGCCGTCATAGGCCTCCGTCTCGACGATGCGGCCGCCGACGCCGTCGACGAGCACCGTGACGCCGATCAGCTGGCGCGCCACCAGATGCGAGGGTGCTAGAAAATCAATGTCGGCAAGGATGGTTGAGGACATGGAGCAATTCTATATTGTTAAGATTTGACAGGTCGCACTGTCGGTTTCGCTACACAAAAGCAATACTTTGCTGCAACTTCAACGACACTGGTTTATAGTGACAAACTCCGCATGGATTTCCGTGCAGCATCATTTTGTTCCCTTCCCGTCATGAGTACAGCAGCTGCCCTGGCGCGCCCAAGCGCCTTCGCCGAGGATCCCGTCGACGCCCTGATCAAGTCGATCCGGATCCCGCCGCGTCCCAGCCTGCTCGCCGACCTGCAACGGGAGCTCGCGTCGTCCGATCCGAGCCCGGCCGCCATCGGCCGCATCGTCGCCAACGACGTCGGCATGTCGGGCGCGCTGCTGAAACTTGCCAATTCATCCATCTTCGGGGGCCGGCGCAAGGCCAAGTCGATCGAGCAGGCAATCCTGTTCCTCGGCATTAACCAGGTCGCGTCGCTGATGACGGGCCTGCTCGCGCGCCGGGCGATCCCGGCCAACAGCGCGGCGCTGGCCAGCTTCTGGGAAGTGTCGAGCCGCCGCGCCGAGGCGATGGTGTTCCTGTCGCGCCGCCTGCGCATCGGCGAGGCCGACGTGGCGCACACGTTCGGCCTGTTCTGCGATACCGGCGTGCCGCTGCTGATGGACCGCTTCCCCGACTACGCCGGCACGTACGCCGCGGCGTCGCTGGAGACGGACCGTCCGTTCACGGCGCTGGAAGAAGAGCGCCACAACACGAGCCACACGGCCATCGGCACCCTGCTGGCGCGCAACTGGGGCCTGTCGGAAGACGTCGCGTGGTCCATCCTGCACCACCACGATTACGCGGTGCTGGACGACGCCAACACGACGTCGACGGTGCGTTCGCTCGTCGCGCTGTCGCTGCTGGCCGAAAGCGCGATCCGCAAATACCAGGGCGACGCCGAATCGCTCGAATGGAACAAGGGCGGCGCGCGCGCGCTCGCCTACCTGGGCCTCTCCGACGAGGAAACGGCCGAGCTGCTCGACGAACTGCACGAAGCCTTCCACGACGACCAGTAGCGCGTCTTTACTTCCGCCCCGGACGGGCAGATACTTGATTCACAAGACCTAGAATCGACGAACCGCCGGCCGAGGAGGAGACATGAAACGCCTGGCGTCCCTGCTGATCGTATTACCCCTGCTGCTGGGCGGCTGCGCCAGCACACCGCAACTATCCGCCCCGCCGCCGCTGTTCGCCGACGCGTCGTTCAAGCCGCCGTCCGAGACCATCGGCGCACACAACCTGTTCACGCTGAGCCCCGCCATGCAGGCCTACCTGCACAGTCCCGCCTTCGAAGCGCATCTGCGCAACAAGGGGCTGGAACGTGGCCTGATCGACGCGCTGTACAGCAAGACCGACCTGAAGCTCGAGTACGATTCCAGCCGCACCCGCACGGCGGCCGAAACGTACGAGGCGCGCGCCGGCAACTGCCTGTCGCTCGTCGTCATGACGGCCGCCTTCGCGCGCGAACTGGGCATGACGGTGCGCTTCCGCAGCGTGCTCGCGGACGAGACCTGGAGCCGCGACGGCGGCATCTATCTCGTGGCGTCGCACGTCAACATCGCGCTCGGCCACCGCAAGCGCAACGGCCTGCTGTACGACGAAACGTCGGAGCACGAACTGGTCGTCGACTTCCTGCCGCCGCCGGACGCGAGCCGCTTCCATACGCGCCAGCTGGAAGAAGAAGACATCGTCGCGCTGTACCTCAACAACCGCGCCGCCGAGTCGCTCGTGCAGGGCAAGATCGACGACGCCTACTGGTGGGCACGCGCCGCGGTGGCGACCAATCCGCCGAACGCGATCGCCTACAACACGCTGGGCGTCATCTACCAGCGCCACGGCGACCTCGTCATGGCCGAACGGGCCTTGCGCACGGCCCTCGAACGCGAACCGGAAAGCCTCGTCGTGATGCAGAACCTGGGTCCCCTGCTGGCCGCGACGGGCCGCACGGCCGAAGCGGCCGAGATGGCGCGGCGCGTGGCCAGCATCGAGCCGGTCCCGCCGTTCCAGTACTTCGACAAGGGCATGGTCGCGCTCAAGGCGGGCGACTACGACGCCGCGCGCAAACTGTTCGAACGCGAAATCAAACGCGCGCCCTACTACGACGAGTTCCACTTCTGGCTGGCGGTGACGCTGCTGCAGCTGGGCGAGGCAAAAGAAGCGCGCGAACAGCTCGCGCTGGCGATCGACACGAGCACGAAGTCGGATAATCGCCAGCTGTACTCCGCCAAGCTGGCGCACCTGAAACGCCAGAGCGCGAACAGCGTCCGCATCTACTAGAACGAAATACGGCCGCGTCGGCGGCCGTTGTGTTGCTATCGCCCGCCGCTCAACGGCGGCGCTGGCGCGCGGCCGACGGCGCGGGGGTGCCGCGGGTTTCGAGATGGCGGAACACGATGCGCCCCTTGTTCAGGTCATACGGCGACATCTCCAGCGTGACGCGGTCGCCGGCGATGATGCGGATGTGGTTCTTCTTCATCCGGCCGGACGTGTACGCGACCAGCTGGTGACCGTTCTCGAGGTCCACGCGGAAACGCATCTCCGGCAGCACTTCGGTAACCTTGCCATTCATTTCGATCAGATCTTCTTTCATGGGTTTCCTTTCAATGTGATCCCGCCCCTTCGTCTGGCATGCGCCCGGGATAGCGAAATAGCTATCGCAGCGTCATCCTCGGGACGCTGGTCACGCATTGCCTGCTGGGGTCGGGAAAAAGCGGCGCCTGGGTGTGTCGTGGCGCCGTGAATGGGGATGGGACCGATATGGGGACATTGCTGCGAAAAAAAAGGGCACTTCCAGCTTTTGTTGCCACGAAGCCATAATCTTGTAAAGTTTCCCAATATCCATGTTAAGCTTTTAATCAAAAAAACAGGTCAGCATATAAAGCCTCGACCCACACAAGACAGATAACCGCCGTGCTGCCAGGGCCGGCACCGGCACGCAGCCGAGGCACAGCGTGCGGAGGGAACTCAATGGGCTTGATGGCTTCCATCTCGCCGGGAAGCGTCTTGCGCCGCCAGCTCGTGCTGGTTTGCGCGCTGCTGGCATACGCGTTGCACGCCGATGCCAGGCCCCTGCACGTCGTTACCGACAACAACTATCCCCCTTATCTTTTCCTGGACACGAACGGGCGCCCCGAGGGATATATCGTCGACCTCTGGCACCTGTGGGAACAAAAGACAGGCGTCCACGTCGACCTCCAGCCCATGCAGTGGAGCAACGCACTCCAGACGATGCAGGACCGCCGGGCCGACGTGATCGACATGATTTTCCGGACGCCGGGGCGCGATGCGTTCTACGATTTCTCCCGGCCGTACGACACGCAGACGGTCGGCATCTATGTCGATCCGTCGATTTCAGGCATCCATGACGTCCAGTCGCTGAACGGCTTCCTGGTCGGCGTGCAGCGCGGCGATGCCTGCGCCGAACAGTTGGCCAGGCAAGGCATCACGAACCAGGTCGCCTACCCCGGCTACGTCGCCATCCTGGATGCCGTCCGCGCCGGCGACATCAAGATCTTTTGCATGGACGACAGTCCGGCGAACTACTATCTCTATCTCTACCGCGACCAGAAGAAGTTCGCCAAAACCTTTACGTTGTATTCGGGGCAGTTTCGCTGGGCCGTCGCCAAGGGCGACAAGGCGACCTTCGATCTCGTCGAGCAAGGCATGGCGCGCATCACGCCGGCGGAGCGCGAAGCGCTGCGGCACAAGTGGTTCAACCAGCCGATACAGTTCCGGCCCTACCTGCGCATCCTCGCGTTCGTGATCCTCGGCGCGCTCTCGGCGCTGGCCGCCACCCTGCTGTGGATCCGGTTCCTGCGCCGCGCCGTCCATGCGCGCACCGCCGAGATCCAGCGGACCGCCCGCGCGCTCATGGTCGAGCAAGCCCAGCTCCGCACGCTGGTCGAAAACAGCCCCGATGCCATGGCGCTGAAAGACAGGAACAACGTCTACGTCCACTGCAATGCCGGCGCCCAGTCCCTGCTCGGCCTGCCGGAGGACAGGATCATCGGGCGCACCGACGACGACCTGTTCGCGGACAAGGCGTTCGCCGCGTTCAGCAAGGAAAGCGACGAGCAGGTCCTGCGCACGGGCCAGCCGCACAGGTACGAGGAAGCGATCGCCGCGCCGGACGGCACCCTGCGCGACCTGGAAGTGATCAAGGTGCCGATCCGGGCGGACGACGGCGAGACCGCGGGTGTCCTTGCCGTCGCGCGCGACATCACCGAACGCCGCCGCGCCGAACGCGAACTGCGCGTCGCCTCGGTCGCCTTCGAAAGCCAGGATGGCATGCTGATCACCGATGCCCAGGGACACATCGAGCGCGTCAACGCCGCTTTCACCCGCATCAGCGGCTACGCAGCCCTGGAAGCCATCGGCCAGAGTCCGCGGCTCCTGCGCTCCGGATTGCACGAGGACGGTTTTTACCACGCCATGTGGTCGACGCTGACGGCGACCGGGTACTGGACCGGCGAGGTGATCAACCGGCATCGCGACGGCAGCCCGTACACGGCGCGGCTCTCGATCACGGCGGTACCGGACGCGCAGGGCCGGACGATCCATTATGTCGGCAACCTGCAGGACATCACGGCGGAAAAACAGGCCCATGCCCTTGCCGAGCGCCTCAAGTCGTTCGATCACCTGACCGACCTGCCGAACCGCTTCCTGCTCGCAGACCGCATGGCCCAGGCCATGGCCGGTGCCGGCAGCGCCCGGGAGTTCGGCGCCGTCATGATGGTGAACCTCGACCACTTCCAGAAGCTGAACGACTCCCTTGGACATGCCGTGGGCGACCGGCTGCTCGTGGAAGTGGCGCGCCGCATCCGTTCGATCATGCGCGACGACGATACGCTGGGCCGGTTCAGCGGCGACAGCTTCGTGCTGCTGACCGAACGCCTCGGCACGGACCGGAATACGGCGGCGGCCCGCGCCCTGCTCGCCGCCGACGCCATCAGGACGGCGATCGCCGAGCCGATGATGCTCGACGGCCACCGGCTGACCTGCACCGGCTCGCTGGGCGTCACGTTGTTTCGCGACGGCGCGGACAGCCCCGATGCCTTGCTGTGCCAGGCCGAGCTGGCCCTGTACAAGAGCAAGCAGAGCGGACGGAATACGGTGCGCGCCTTCGAGGACGAGATGCAGGCCGAGCTCGACGGCCGCAACTGGCTCGAGAAAGCGTTGCGCGACGCCATCCGCGACGACGCGCTGACGCTGCATTACCAGGTCCAGGTCGATGCCTGCGGACGTCCGATCGGGGCCGAGGCGCTGCTGCGCTGGACGCACCCCGAACGCGGCGCCCTTTCTCCCGCCGCGTTCATTCCTCTGGCCGAGGAGACCGGACTGATCGAACCGATCGGACGCTGGGTGCTCGCCACGGCCTGCCGTCAGCTCGCCGCATGGGCGCATCACGAGGCCATGCGTGGCCTGACCCTTGCCGTGAACATCAGTGCGCGCCAGTTCGAATCCGCCAGCTTCGTCGACGACATCCTGGCCGAAGTCAGGCGTACGGGGGCGCCCGTGGACAAGCTGAAGCTCGAGGTCACGGAAAGCCTCGCGTTCGGCGACCTCGACGCGTCGATCCGCAAGCTGCACGTCCTCCGGGTCAACGGCTTCAGCATCTCGCTCGACGACTTCGGCACCGGCAATTCCTCGCTCAACTACCTGACCAAGCTGCCGCTCACGCAGCTCAAGATCGACAAGTCGTTCGTCGACGAGCTGCCGGCCAGCCAGCGCGACGCGATGGTGGCCCAGACGATCATCGCCATGGGGCGGGGCCTGGGTCTGGACGTGATCGCCGAAGGCGTGGAGACGGCCGCGCAACGCGATTTTCTCGTCGCGCACGGATGCCATTCCTTCCAGGGCTATTTGTTCGGCAGGCCGCTGCCGGTACGCGAATTCGAGGCGCAGGTGCTGGCCGCGCTGGTCGCGGCGGAGGCATAGCGCCCTCCGCGCCAACCGATTTATTCACTCAAGAGAAGACAATGCGACGACTGCTCCCCCTCCTGTTCGCTGCCGTTTCCCAAGCCGCCAGCGCCACCCCGTCCACCGTGACCCTGCACACCGACTTTACCGGGCGCACCAACTGCCTCGATATCGTCAACGCGGGCGACCATGATCAGTTGCGCATGGCGCGCTGCGGCCGCTATTCGGGCCAGATGTGGGAGATTGCGCCCGACGCCGAGAACAGCTTCGTGCGCCTGCGGACGCGCTTTACCGGCGCGGACATGTGCCTGGACGTGGTCAACGACGGCAACAACGACCAAGTGCGCATGGCATCCTGCGCCAACGTGACGGGCCAGCAGTGGCACATGGACCAGACCGGCCCAGGACCGGGCGTGCGTTTGTGGAACCAGTTCACGGGCCTGGGCAAATGCCTGGACATCGTCAACGACGGCAGCGGCCGCGTGCACCTTGCAGCATGCGGCAATTATTCGGGCCAGTACTGGAGCAGGCGCGGTTCTCGCTGACGGGTTTAATCGCCAAGCAACCGCCTCCAGCTTGCCAGCTTCTGCTCGAACGTCAGCGCCATGTGCGCCGGCGACGATGACGGCAGCACGACGGCCCGATAGCCCCGCGCCGCGAACTGCGGCGCGAACTCGCCCGACGTCTGCCCATTGAACCCGACCGTTTCCAGCTCTGGACACAACCGGTGCAGGCGTTCGAAGTCATTGGCCGCCGGACTGCGGATCGCGGAATCGAGACTGCCTTCGCGCTCGCACGCGGCCAATACGTCCCACAGGCCGAAGCGATGCGCGAGGAGGCGCGGCAGGCGGTCCGCATAAGGCAGTGAATAGAGGTCCTCGCCGACCAGCGTGCCGACCAGTTTCCAGAACTGGTTGATATTTTGGTTAATTTGACACCTGCGCGGATATCATTCACTTCTTCGCTTATTGTATGAATTCACTCAAAAGTGATATTTCCGTCTCGACTTCCGCATGGCCATGCTGCTAAAAAATGAACTTGAACGTACTGGAATATCGGTACCATCAGCCAAGATCGATTATCGAAAATCGGCGCTTGATGATTGACCTACTGCGCTCGAATTATTTCCTCATGGGTTCAGCCACGAGGTTAATTCCCTTCCAACGGCGGCAGCGGTGCTAGCAATGGAATCTGCCCTCCGATGTCTTTGCTTTCCGTGCGCCGTTCATCAGCAGAATCAGCAGCGGCTTCTGGCGCAGTCGCCAGTAATCCGATGATAGCCCGAGAAAAGCTGGTGTCGAGCGAGTTGCTCTTCACGAACAGAGCAAGCATGTCAGATGCCATCTTCGCTGAGAGATTAGAGTCACTCCCGCTCAAATGGCGAGGTAAGGATCCCGCACCCGCAGCAAAGTAATGTAATGCCAAATCGGTGATCCGAATGGCATCGTTCAGGGCATAGCGCCTGATTAAAAGTCGGTTGACCTCCTCAAGAAGTAGTGGGAACCCCTTGTGATCGATGGCTTGTTCTGAATCTACTTCACCGGTTAGTCGGTAGATGGCATCTGCAAAACGTACTTTTTGCGCCAGAGACTCTGCCCCTCCATGAAGCTCCTCACGGAGCCGGTCTTCGATTTTGAGCACGTCTAGCACGTTCAACTCACTTATCAGCAAACCTAGACTGATCGCAAGAGAGCGAGTTGCAAGAAGGATAAGACCAACGTGAGCCCGGTCGTCCGGCCGAAGCTTTCGGTGTAAATGATTTTGCTGCCCAAGGTTCAACAAGGTTAACACCCTGTGCGCAGGCTTCAGCGTCCAAAGAGTTGTGGTGAGAAACTGCGCCAAAGCGCGGTATTCGCTACCCTTGGGAAACGTGAGCAGCGTGTCGATACTGTCGTAACCAACTCCATCAAAATATGGTCCCTTCAAGCGACTTAATCCGAGTCGAGCATCGAGCTCATGCAATTCGGTATCGTCGATGCAATTCACGTTTAGTTCACGCGCCAGCCACCGTGCACTTTCAGGAATCTTCTTCTTGAAGAGATAGAGCTCCTCAAGGTGAAGCACATCCTGTAACCCCCTGACCCACAACACACGATCAACTGCGCGACCGCTGGCAGTCTTACAATCGATCAAGAGTCGCGACACTCCACCGCTGGCACTGAAACGGAAACCGAACACGTCTGCATCAGTTAAGTCCGTACCGGCCCGTGAATTTGTATCCGCAGGAAGAGTCACGGGGACATTGAGAAATGGTATATAGCCCAAGGCCCACGCCATGCGCTTGCCCAACAACTTATAGGAATGATCTTGATCACTTGATGACACGATGAATTCCTCGCAAGTCGTCGAGCAGCGCGCGACCGAGCCGGGCAGCGGTGCTGGTTTTGGGATCCAATTTGCGCGTGGCAATCACATCGCGAGCGCGCTTTCTGTTTGCTTCGGGGAGGAGCAATCCGCCAGGCTCAGAACTGGAGAAATATCCTTTCACCTCAGCTGGAAGCAGCAGTGACGACGACACATCCTCGCTCTGGCCCGAGCACATGGCAATAGCTAGATCTACCGCAGCCAAGTTGTCCTCGGTGTCATAGAGACGGAACCGGAAGCGCCCGTTTTCAGGCTCAATCCACCCCACCCCCATGTTTGCCGCAGCCGCATATTGAGATTGGATATTTGAATGGGGTGTGCGGCCGATCATCTTCCTGTCTCTCAGTCCTCTGAGGATCGCACTCGGGTCCGAAATTTTGGTGATAGAAGAATAACCTTCACCATAGCGAACGCACGATAGGATAATCCGCGCCTTTTCCAAGATAGCACGAGGATGGGTCGTCTTGAATGGTGCGAATGCAAACGACTGCGCTCCACCCGATGAGACGATGGCAGGTGCGCGCAAGATGTTCTCGTTGACCAATTCGAGAACCAAGGGATTGGTTTGTTCCAGCGTGCTGATCGGCGCACCAGGATGTGACTTTGCCGCTCGAAAGACTGCCTCGATCTCATGGTGCGTGCCTGGGTTTTTTGCAATAAAATTAAGCAGAGTCTCCGGGTTCTCTTCGGTGAATAGAGGCGCGTACAGAATCGGCACCCGGTCCTTGGGCGAGTCGTACTGGCGCAGGTAGCCGCCGAGGTCGCCGATGTCCACGACCGTTTGGATTTCAGCCGCCTTCAGACCCAGTTCGGACGCCAATGTTTCGAGCGGCACCGGCGCTACGGTGAGGCGATCGATAATGGCCATCGTCGCTTGCTCTAGTTCACCGGGTCTGCGCAATGACCACTGCTCGCCAAGCGCGCCGTAGACTTCCTGAAAATACGGGATGGTCTCCTCAATTCGGGTCGGCGCATAGATATTTGGAACAACGCGTATCCAACCAATCTGCTCCAGTGTGCCCAGCACAGTAGGCAGCGAATCAGACGAGATTCCGAGATTGCTGCAAAAGCCGTGGAATCCGACGATGTTCTCGATGGAGTCCAGACCACGGATGTGAACAGCGAGTTGAGCAGCCATGCCGATCTGTCGCGTGATCGGTATGGTGGCTGACACGCGCAAATCTGACACGTCTCGAAGGCCAGACTGCACGTCTTGAGCCCTCCGTCCGATAGCTTCCTGATCCATTAAAATTCCTCTTTTAAATTCACAACTACTGGCAGAACTCAGCCAATTGCTGAAGGATAGCATTCTTACCAGTGAGAAAGATACGCAAAATATCACACACAGATAATCGAGCATAAAATTGTAACCACTAATCGTTACAATTTCACTGTGTACATCCCCGCCGGTCTGTATAAATTAGCGCAGCTTGACGACCAACTACGTGTCGGCCACGATTGACTGCATGGCCTGCCACCGCATTGCCTTTTCTACATATGACAACGTATATGCCGGGCTACTCGAAGGTAGCTTTACGACTTGGTAAGCTGATGCTCTCGCACCCAGCACCTTCATGCCTAATTCCCCAGCTGTTCCGCCGCTGAATTCCAATGCCTTGATGCCGGGATAACGCTTAAGTAATCCCAGCAAATCGTTGTCGTTACGTTCTTTGATATTGCTATCCAGGCTCCCTTGCCGGTGAGCTTCAGTTACGATGTCCCACAAGCCGATTCCATGCGACAGCAAGGTAGCCAGGCGAGCGTCGTAAGCCATGCCGCGCAAGTCGGCACCGATGACCGTGCCCACCATGTCCCAGAACTTGTTCTCGCGGTTTCCATAGTATTCCTGGACAGTCAGCGACTTATCGCCCGGCAAGGTTCCCGATATCAGCAAGCGCGTCCGCTTATTATTCACCGGTGCAAAACAGCGTTTACGTATGTCCGGACTGCGGCCTGATGGATTCATGAACTAGATTTTACTAAGCGCGCCAACCATGATGTTTTGGTTAATTTGACACCAATCCATCGAATATCCATTACAACAATGGTTTTTTATAAACATTTCTCCGTATGTTGCCACCTCGAATGATTGGACTCTTGTTTAACAGCTAGTGATATGGTGCGTGCATGAATGTCATCAATTTGTCGTGCGTCGGTCGAGATGGCCTAAAAAGCAAGCAACCCCTGAAAAAGCACTATGGCTGAGGGCATATAGATGAGCAAGCAACTGACTTTGTTGGCGATTAATCAATTCTGACGACCTGCGCTCAGCTCTTCAACGTCTGTACCCTTAGTGCTCTTTTGAAGGCCAAACGGCGTTACCACCAGTGTTTTTCCTTGGGTTACACTACTCCCCCTGTTCATTACGATCTGACCATTCATGACACTTACTGAAGATAATCTTGACGGTGTACTTTCCTGGGGACAATCTCAGCTGCACCTTTGGTTAGCAAGTGCATTTACTCATCGCAACGAGTGCGGAAAAGACGGGCTTGCTTACCGTGTTTTCGAGGTGGTGCTAAGGGATGTTTGGGAGAAGCCTTATCTAGGCGCTTGTCATGATACTTCCGCTATCATGTACATAATGCTTGCCGAGCTTGGGCAAGCTTCCGAACTCTGCGTAGGCCAAGTGAAGGTGCCCAACGGTCCTTATTTAGACCATTCGTGGGTCGAGGTAGACGGAAAGGTTATCGACGCGGCTATAAGCTTGCCAAGGATTGATGGAGGTCTCTGCAGTTTCCCAGTGTTCGGGTCGATTGACTTAGGTTACAACAATCAAATGGAACTCGACTACGCCTACGATGACGGTAAGGGCTTCACAGATTTTGCACTTGCAGTGTATGGTGTGCCGCTCGGGGAGTTTACTCGTCTGCCTGGAGGAAACGAGCATCTCTGGGAGATCACTGCCAATTTGTTGATCGAGCTCGGAATCTCTGTTCGTGCCTCCAGTTTAGCGACAAAATATAGCGATCACTTGCGATCAGTAAGAATTCAAACGCCTGAAAGGCCGTTGTAAAACGGCCCGCAAGAAAACCTTCAACAAAAGGGTCAATCTTTTTTCACAATGAAGCGTTCACAGTCTTCGGGCGCGCTCCGGCCAGCGCGCTTTGCATTCCTCCCATAGGGTAGTGAAATGTACAATGTCGAAATTTGCCCCAACTGATCTCTTATTGGTCACGTAAAATAAATTGCGAATTGGATGCCGTAGGCGAATCGGCATCCATTAGCAGCTTATAAAGCAAAAATGCTCTCCTGTAAATTACGCATCAGCATTGAACCTATACTTTCTTTGGCTTATTCTCCATCGCAATGGTCAGAAGTTGATTTAGCGGGTTATGCGTCCCCCAACTTGCTTTGGCTGTAGACCTCTCTGCCCCCTGCCAATTTCGAGACGAGTAATATATAGCGCACTGTATGTAAGGGGACACTGAGTTGTAAAGAGTTCTAAGCGTCTTCCGCCGTGAATGATCTCCATAGCGACCAACGTATACGGCAGCTACAGCACGAAGTGCTTCGTGACGCGTCGCATCGCGCAGAAGATCTAACGAAGCTTTGACGGCATCCGATAGCCCATCTCCTCTTTGCATAAGTGCTGCAATAATCCAGACCTTTTGCCAGTCCATTAGAGATGCATCTTCTAAAGATTTCACCATAAACTCTGCAACCTCTTCGTTATCAATAAACTCAGCAAGATAGGCAGAGTATATTTGCGACATTGAAGCACGCTTTCTAAATGCATCAATTACATGTGAGACTGCATGGTCCGAGTCTGACATTGCAAATAAAGGAAGACAAAATCTTTCAATATTTTCTTCATAACCCGGATACTGAGGAATAGATTCAAAGAGGATTCGTGTCGCCGCCAATTCAAGATCAATCTCCTCGTCAACTTCTGAATCTTCATCATCGGAATCTTCCCATTCCGCCTGAAATCCATAATCGACGTCAAAATCCTCATCGGACAGCTGCTCAGAGACTTCCGCAACAGCAGCCTCGAACAAAGCCTCAAGATCAGGTTCTTCTGTAATAAGTGCACTCGCTGGCAAGATCTTGCACTTTGCCTCATTTAAGCCAAGATCATAACTTCTTAACTCCGGTATAAGTTCCTGCATTAAACTATCTGCGGAGTCTACACTGTCGATGAATATATACATATCGTCAACGTATCGGGTAGAAATTATCTTCTTCTCTTTCAAGAACTGATCAATAGGCGCAAGATAAAAATTACCTAGTAAATCTGATGGATACATGCCCTGAAGAATTCCTCGGGAACTACGCTCTCCCGCATATCCAGCCAGTAGATTTTCCAATCTTGAGGAAAGCGCAGAAGGATACCCTGCGTCAGCAAGTACGTTTACCAAAGTATGTTGATTTAGAGAACCAAAGAAATTGGCAATATCAATACGCACTACATATTTTACTGACTTCTCCTGTGCAAATTTTGCATTTGCCTTTTGTAAAGCGTTCCATGAAGTTCGCGTAGCGACAAACATATTTCCGCTTGCAGGCTTTGCTGGCTTATGACTAAAAGACCGTTCATGGTCGGTTTCGCTCTCGATTATCGGAGCTGCCTCATCAGCCAGCGCCTGATAAAGAAGCCGATCTTTAGGCATAAGTATGCTGCCGGGGCGAGAATAATTTGGCCCAAGACGCTTTGCCCCAACGCCAACCGGCATACGATAAGTTTTAGGGACCTCTATTGTCATAGGAACGCCAGGATTAAATTTTCCGTCTTCCAAATCTTTTTTAACTTGGCGAATAATTTCATCGCCTGCTTTAGCATATATAAAGCTAAGATGAGGAGCGTAAAAAAAATCTGAACGAAGATCGTGACGAACACGTTGCAACGCCAAATCCCAATCGATTTTTTTTATAATTTCAGGATCGAGACCAAATGGCTGACCCGGTTTTACTTGCGCCATATTTTCTCACTCAAACGATATGTTGACGATTATACGAAATTCTTGATTACCTGGAGTAAATCATTAAACAAGTAGTCTATCATCTTGCGCTAACAAGCCAATACAATTTAGCGCGATCAATCTCTACCATTTCTCTGTTCCGCGTGCTAATCCATTCATAAGCCACACTTACAACCACTGCTGTTACTTTGACAGATGCCACTCAACCATATCACGAACATGTTAGGTGTCATTGCAAACGACTTGTATCTCACGGCGATGTCATCGCCGCATATTTAGAAATTCATGAAGCAAATGAATTTAAGCACACCATGCTCGCAACAACCTTTTAGATGATTCATTTACTTAACAATAGCTAACTCGATTTTCTCACGCTCATAGTCCGTGAGCTGCGGAGCTCGATATAGGCGGCGTGCAGAGATGGATGAGATAACCTCATCTTGACTTAGGTCGGGCCTAATATACTTTTCTAATTTAACGATAGCAGAACGAGGTATGCCAAATTCAGATAAAATCGATAAATTTTCTCTAATAAAATCATTTTCTAATAGCGTGGCGTAGTAAACATAATTTCCTGGCCTTTGGCCTATCTCGGCGCAAACAAAGCGCTGTATTCTGTCAACAACCAATAACCACTTCGGAATTTTATATTGAAACCAGTGCCTCATTATTTGAAATGAATCCCGGATAGCGTCATCCATAAGTATAGCATCACTTTTCTTCGCCTTTTTTGGATCCCTTCTAGCATAATCGAATCGATCTTTCACAATCGCATTAATGCTTTTATTGAGCCCGTAGTCAAAAGTAAGTTTGATAATCCATTTTTTGGTCATAGGCTTGACTGATTCCACATCCTGTAGCAAACAGTCCCAAGCGAGGCCAAGCGTATATTCAAGTTGCTCATATGTTGGCGTACCATCCCAACATAGAAGCTCTCGATTGGCACGAATATTTTCACGAACGCTTTGCAACAAGTCTACTTGACCGCGAACACATATTGCATTTGCGGCAAATAATTCTCGCTCAGAACTACTAAATTGGCTGATGTATTTGTACTGCTCTGTAGAGTCATCCTTAATTTCGTTATTCTCGAGATTAATCAAAACCTCATCGGAAATTGGTGCCTGATCAACAAATGGCACGTCGATATAAATTATATCTTTTTCAGGTGGTGCTCCGAAGTTAAAAACTCGACCAATATAATGCTCCATTAACCTTCCGGCACGTCCGCGAATATTTGCATAGTCGAAATAGTCGATGGGTAATTCTTTTCCTTTACGCTGATCAAAATAAACTATATTTTTTGCGTTTGTGTTTACTCCCTCAATAATTGTCGAAGTGCAAAACAACACGCTTATACGACAAACGTCAAAGTAGTCAATTATCGTAGTAGTGATATGCCGCTGCAAAGCACCGTCATGGAAACCAATACCATACTCAATTAGTTCAATAAGGCTCCATAGCGGTGAAACGTTCTCGGATATCCAGTCATAAATAGGCAACTTGTTATTGCGCGCCTTTAGACCCCTACCTTTAAGGTGCACGAGATAAGATCGAGCCAGCGATCGTGCGCGGCTTGGTGAAGCGCAATAAACAAGAGTCTGTTCCTCGGATAAATCATCGAGAAGTTCAAACAATACATTTTCTTTGTACGTTTTCTTTTTCCCAAGGTCGCCAAATTTGTTCGGATGCCTCTCGTAAACATTTTCAATCTTGGTCCCGACCAACGTATAACTAGCAAGAAAAAATTCGGCGTTATACCTTTCAAGAAATTCTTGCGAAACCTTATCAACATTAGGACCGGCGAGATAAAATTGCGGCTCAAAGGTCTTGAGTAGGTACAACACAGCGTTATTGAGAGCATCAGCTCGCTCATCATCTCTTTTCGCGCTTATCTTGTAGAATTCATCAACGATTAGAAAATCGATTTTGGGGAAATCTCGATATTCATTGACCCGCTCCGCCGTAAGCAAGAATATGTTGCCGCGATTTTGATCGGGCTCTTGTGATGTCCGTAGAATTAATTTGTATGAATCGCGGTACTTTCCTAATTTCTTCCGTGTTTCGTCCAGCAAGGCTAGTGTAGGCTGGATAATAACAATATTCTTAAAGTTTTTGCTTGCGACCATTTCCTCAATGAGCAAACTTTTTCCGAAGCTGGTCGGGGCACTTACCACAAGGTTCTTACCGGCATTCAGAATATCAAAAACGAGCTTTTGTTCATCGTGAAAAACCCGATCACTGACGTGATGTGAATGATTTGAGCTCATGCGTACTAACGCACTGGTCGACTGCAACTCCAAGTTTTCCTTACGCAAATATGGATAAAAACCCACCGCCTCAATCAAATCAGCTAGCATCGGATCGAGCTTTTCATCGAATTTGTGTCTAGCTTGGAGGATATTTACTAAAAGCTCAACTCCTTCGGCCTCGTGCGTCACAAACTTATTTGCGCATTCCCGATAAATCTCGAAAGTTGAAGAATAATCAAAAGAATTCGAAATTTCGATAGATAAAATTCTGTCTAACATATCAGTCCCCAACTTCTTGCAGAAGACTTAACTTACGGTGCAAGCGTTTAACCAATTCGACCTTTGATGGCACGGGAAAGAGAAGTACGACAATGTTCAGCCTATCGGCAAAGGGATGACTAAAGGCATTATCAAAATATGCTTTCAGCTCAACTAATTTTTTCTCATACTCAACCTTGAATTCTGGACTTGTTTCATCATTGTGTTTTTCGAATAGGTCACAGGAGTATGTGCAAAGCAGCGGGATATTAATTTTTTCGAACTTATCCTTTAGTTTCGTTGTAGAAGCAAAAATATTTTTCCATTCGTCAATTAACGGAATGTTGTCGAAGAGTCTGATTTTCTTCGCAATAAGCGAAAACTCGGCCTCCATATAATCTGCACGAAAATGGCTCTGAACATCGGTAATTAATTCTTTCAGTGCCTTTTTGGGATCGAGATAGAGTTTCGATTCTCCTAGCCACAAGGTCTTGTTCGCCGGGTCGATATGCACACAATCGAAGCCATGTACTGCATGACCAAGCGAATCTTTAAAATAAATTTTTGACAACAATGGAATTGTGTTGAAAAACTCTCTGAGAAGTAAATGAAGAATTAATTCTCCGAATTCTCCACGACGTAAAAATTTATCTTCAAGATCATCTGCAATATGATCACCTTTCTCATAAATTTCTCTAACTCTGTCGAAGTGGGATATCTTGTAGATTGAACGCGCAGCGTCAACGACCTTCAATGCGGTTTCGGTATTTTGAGTAGAGGTTCCCTCGTGAAATCCAAACGCAAACTCATGAATTGCGGCGAGCAAACATTTCATTAATGCGCTCCACCGATATGAGCTCTCACCTGCGTCGTTTAAATCAAAGCCGACCAAGTATCCTCTCGCATTGCCAAAAGACAGAGGGTGTTCAATAACCGATTGCGCACCAAAAATTCCGGATTTCACTGCACGTCTCCCAGCTTGGGACTGATAAAGAAAAATACTGCAAAGCTCAATATTGTTTCCCACGATACATGAAAAACTCGCTTGTTGAAATAACTGTACAAAATACCAGTATTCAATGTTTACAAATTGCTCTTCTAAAACAAAGCCAATGTTATCAATAGCTTAGGACCATCTATCAATTCAATGTACGCCCAAAGTGTTGCAATTTATATTAGCAATATTTTTAACACATTGGAAAGCTATGACCTCTGAGAAAAAGGCCCAGTCCTGTCTGAACGGGAGTTCCGCCAAGTTGTCGCAACAGCGAGAACACATGAGCAGGCGAATCGTAACGTTACACTCCTCTACTTCTCAGTCGCGTTGGGGCTTCGCGCCAAAGAAATGAGCTTGCTGAAAGTTCAGGATGTGTTGGCACCGAACGGTACGATCAAGGATGAAGTACTGCTTACGCGCAGCACAACCAAGGGGCGGAAGCAACGCCTTATCTACCTCACCAATAAGGAGCTTCGCAAAGCGCTCTCTTTGTATCTTCGTGAACGAAGTGACAACGGCGCAGCCGTGGTCCGCCCTGATGCACCACTGTTCAAATCGAGGAAAGGCGGGCCTTTCAGTCCCAATACGATGCAGATGCTGTTCAAGCGCATGTACATCTCTGCTGGACTGGACCAGGCGTCGAGCCACTCGGGACGCCGAACCTTCGCGACGTCGCTAATCGAAGCTGGGGCCGATATCAAAGCTGAACCGCACCGGGAATCGTGGAGGCTGATTGGTTTAAGTTAATGCGGCTTCATCGGCAGCGATTTTGAGCTGCTTGTAGTAGTTTGCCTCAGCTTCGGCGGGCGGAATATTGCCCAGTGGTTCCATCAGCCGATGGTGGTTGAACCAGGCCACCCAGGGTTGCTAGTTCTACGGATTCCCCAGTTTTCCAGGTCGGACGGTGAATCAATTCCGTCTTGTAAAAGCCGTTGATCGTTTCAGCCAGCGCGTTGTCATAACTATCACCCCGACTGCCGACCGACGGTTCGATACACGCTTCGGCAAGACGCTCACTGTAGCGGATGCTTAAATATTGAGAACCTCTGTCGGAACTATGGACCAACGTTCCTTTGTCACCGGGTTGGCGGGTATACAGTGTCTGTTCAAGCGCATCGAGAATGAAATCAGTGGTCATCGATGAACTGACACGCCAGCCGACGATTCGCCGGGCGAACACGTCCACTACAAATGCCACGTACACCCAGCCCTGCCACGTCGAGACGTATGTGAAGTCCGACACCCACAGCTGATTTGGCCGGTCAGCAGAGAATTGCCGATTGACCCGATCCAGCGGATGTGGTGCGGTAACGTCGGGAATCGTTGTCCGGATTCGCTTGCCGGGTACAGCACCTTGCAATCCCAGTCTCTTCATCAAGCGTTCCACCGTGCAGCGGGCGACGACGATGCGTTCCCTGTTCATCTGCTTCCAAACCTTGGCCGCGCCGCAGACCTGCATATTGATCTGCCAAACCCGGCTGATCTCCGGGCACAGGATCTCATCGCGCTTCGCCCGGGCACACAGCTTTAACGGATCACGAAGCTGTGCGGCATGGCGCCGATAACCCGACGGGGCAATCCGCAAGACCTTGCAGATCGGCTCGACCCCGAAGGTGTCGCGATGCTGATCGATAAACGCCTTCAGGACTTCAGCCGGCGGTCGAGCTCCGCCTGGGCGAAAAACGCACTCGCCAGCTTCAGGATTTCGTTGGCGCGCCGCAGCTCCTTGTTTTCGCGCTCAAGGGCCTTTAGCCGCTCTCGTTCCTCTGTTGTCACTCCGGAGCGCTCTCCTTGGTCAACCTGGTCGCGCTTGACCCATTCATGCAGCGTTTGCGGGCTACAGCCGATCATCGCTGCAATTGATTCAACTGCCGCCCACTGGGATGGATGTTCATCTCGCTGCTCCCTTACCAGGCGGACTGCGCGTTCACGGACCTCGGGCGAAAATTTGCTTGGTTTTTTGTTCATGGGTCCATTCTCTCAAGAGTTGGAGCCTCCAGCAAATCCGGTGCGGTTCAAATTACGGCCGTCAAGGTAACGGGCAAGGAAGTTGTGTATAACCGGGGCCTTCGACATGGGACGAAGTTCCTGCATCGGACGTCGTCGCGAGTCATCCATTCGCTTATGGCGTTTGCTGACTCGCGTTGCTTGCGCAACACATCGTGACAATATGAGAGAATCTAGGGCAAATTGAGTGATACCGTTGTTCATCTTACAAAAGAAGAAAAAGGGGATGAGATGTATCGCTTACTTGTTTCGTTATGCGGATTGATGCTAGCCGGCTGCACACAGCCGCCGCTCAAACCTGTCGATGGTAACTTCGCAGTTAGTTCACACAAACTGTCGAAGCCCTACTCTGACTCGTACAAAGATGGCCTATTCCACATGGCGTGCACAGACAGCTACAAAAACGGGCACTTTTATTCGACCCTTAGGAACAAGGAATGCAGTGATGATCAGTGTATTAAGGATCGTGTGGAACTAGCGCGAAGCCATTTCGAACACGCTGCGATGGCAAACAATGTTTATAAGACTCCCCAAACCAAACCAACCTTCGCCGTCCCTGGTTGGACATTGGTCTCACGTCTATCTAGTGAAAGCGGCCTCGACGTAGACGTGTATCTAGATGCGAAAGATTGGGGGTCTAGCAAGAAGGCTACCGTAGTTTATCGCGGCACTGATTTTTATTCGCTCAAGGATTGGAAGACGAACTTCGCCATCTCAGAGCCACTGCAATTCAAGCAGGCATTCGATCACTTATACGACATCCGCAACAACTACCCTTCGATTCCAATTGTCGTCGTTGGGCATTCACTCGGTGGGGCCATCGCCCTAAACATGGCAGCGAGATTCCAGAACGTTGAGGCCGTCGCATTCAATCCATCGCCGCGTGCGTTTTTTGCAGCAGATCGATATTCAAAATTAAACAAAAAGACGATTTTGTATGAACGAGGTGAAGTCTTGGACGTGCTTTTTGGCCCGTATTTGAGAATGCGTCTAGAGGGCCCGATTGAGCTGGGCAACTACAACCTGTTTGATTACAAACTTCGGTCACTTCCACCAGTCCAAGAACACGGAATCTATGAAATGACCAGAGCTCTTACAGTAATAGCAATGACTGTTGGAGATGACGAGCAGGCACGGAGGTTTTTTGTAGAGAATGTGCCGGAATCAGTCGCCAAAGAAATAGATTGGGAAAATTGCGCGTCACTTTATTCGACCGCCAACCGAAACACGATAACTGAATAATAGATCATTTCATCAGGAGGCAGCGACTTCATTATGAAATCTCGCTTTACTCTAAACGTCAATTTTTACTTTTCAATTTTCTGGAAATCAAGGCTATATTCTCTCAAGGCAGGGCGCTTAAAGGCGCCTTCTTCCGAGAGGCAACTAATACACGCAATTTTGAATCGACCGTTTCTTCTTGAATATTGGCTCACCACCGCAGTGCTCTCAAGGATTGGCATAAAAAACGCCCTGAATTGTTCAGGAAGCGTATGTATAACCAGCCGGGTCTTGACAGGTAGCGACTGTGAATGCTGCTGACGCTGCTCTGGTGTTCCAGCTTTTCCTGCTGTCGTCCCCAAGCACGGTCTTCGGCAGCGACTTCCACTTGGAGCGCTCCATGACCGTAAGGCCAATTAGCAAGTCTCCACGGATGGTGCGAATTTCTTAGTTGATTAAGCTGTGCCAGATGACCAACTTCTGGGCAAACGACAGCGCCGCGTGCGCCGGCGAGGTCGACGGCAGCACCAGGGTGCGGTAACCGGCGGCGGCAAACTGCGGCGCGAACCGGCCCGACGCCTGCCCGTTGAAGCCGACCGTTTCCAGAAGCGGGCAGAGCCGGCGCAGGCGTGCGAAATCGTTGGCCGCCGGCTTGCGGATATTCGCATCGAGGCTGCCCGCGCGCTCGCAGGCGGCGAGCACGTCCCACAGGCCGATGCCGTGCGCCAGCAGGCGCGGCAACCGGTCGGCGTAAGGCAGGCCGCCCAGGTCTTCATGGGTGAGCGCGGACAGGATCGGCCACAGCGCGTTACGCGGGTGGGCATAGTACTGCTGCGCCGCGAGCGATGCGGCGCCCGGGAAGCTGCCCAGGACGAGGATGCGCGTGTCGGGGGCGATGACGGGGGCGAGGCCGGCGAGTTGGGCGGAGTCGATAGGTGCAGACATGAAAACATTGTAGCGCGCAGTCTGGCGCTATGACGGTACATGAACACGTCATTCCCGTGCACACGGGAATCCATGCTGATTCTACTTCGGGCACTCGCATGGGTTCCCGCCAAGGGGGACGCCTAGTCCGGGAACGACGGATCTTAAACACGAAAAAAGCGGCGATACGCTCGCACGTACCGCCGCAAAGGGCATTACCGGAATCACAGTAAGGCCAGGGACTTCGTCTTCAGTTGCGCGCCTGCGCGGTATCGTCCGCGCGGGCAGCGGCATCCCAGCCGCCACCCAGCGCGCGGATCAGCGCCACGGTGGTGATCGCACGGTCGCCGCGCAGCTGCACGGCATTGCGCTCGACGATCGCCAGGTTGCGCTGCGCGTCCAGCAGTTCGAGGTAGCTGCCGCGGCCCGCGTCGTACAGCTTCTGCGCCAGGTCGGCCGAGCGGCGGGCGGAGACCACGCCCGCCTCGATCTCGGCGCTCTGCCCCGCCAGGATGCGCAGGCCGGCCAGGTTGTCCTCGACCTCGGCGAACGCGGTCAGAACGCTCTGGCGGTAGGCGCCGACCGCTTCTTCCAGCGCGGCCTCGCTGCGCACGACGTTGTTGCGGTTGCGGCCACCGTCGATCAGCGGCATCGACAGCGCGGCGCCCAGCAGCCACGAACGGCTGCTCCACTTGAACACCTCGGCGAAGCTCGTGCCGACGCCGCCGGCGCCCGCCGACAGGTTCAGCGCCGGGAACATCGCGGAGCGTGCCACGCCGATGCGGGCGTTCGCCGCCTCCATCGAGCGCTGGGCGCTGGCGATGTCGGGACGGCGTTCCAGCAGCGTGGAAGGCAGGCCGGCCGGGATCACCGGCAGCGCGGCGACATCCGACAGCGGCGCCGACGGCGCGCTGAAGTTCGACGCCGGCTTGCCCAGCAGGACGGCCAGCGCGTGCTCCGCCGCGGCGCGCTGGCGCTGCAGGCCGATCGCTTCCGAACGCGCCGTCGCCAGTTCCGTCTTCGCACGCGACAGGTCGAACTCGCCGATGTCGCCGGCGTCGAAGCGGCGGCCCGTCACGCGCACGCTCTCTTCGCGCAGCTGCACCGTGTGGTTGACGGTCGCGATTTCCGCATCCAGCGAACGGAGGCGGAAATAGGTCTGCGCCACGTCGGCCTGCAGCGACAGCAGCACGGAGCGGTACGTCGCTTCCACCGCGCCGGCGTCGCCGCGGGCGGCCGCCACATTGGACGATACGCGGCCGAACAGGTCGACCTCGTAGCTGGCCGACAGCCGCGCGCTATAGACATTCGCCGGCGCGACGGGAGAACCCTTCGGCAGCGACGCTTCCAGCGGCGACAGGCGTTCACGCTGCGCGCCGACACCCACGCCCACCTGCGGGATGCGGTCCGCTTCGGCGATGCCCGCGATGGCGCGGGCCTGCTTCACGCGGGCGGCGGCCACCGTCAGGCTCTGGTTGTTGGCCGTCGCTTCCGCGATGAGGCCATTCAGCGTCTCGTCGTGGAAGGCGCGCCACCATTCGCCGCGCGGCTGGGCTTCGGCCGGACGGCCGACGGTCCACGTGGTGCCGTCGGCGGCGCTGCGCACGTCATTGGCTGCGCCGGCAGGCACCGTTTGCGACTCCTTGAACGCCGTCGGCGTCGTGATGCTCGGTTGCTTGAATTCCGGGGCGGCGCACGCCGTCAGCAGCAGGGCCGCCATCAGCGGGGCCACGCCCCTTGCAATCATCGTTTTCATATCAGTTTCCTTCCAGGGCCGGTGCATGGTCGCCATCGACGACGGTATTCGGCGCCGTGTCGTGGGCGTGGGCATGCTTCGGCTTCTCGAAACGCTTGGCCAGCGTGCGCAGCAGGACGTAGAACACCGGCGTCAGGAACAGGCCGAAGAACGTCACGCCCAGCATGCCGGCGAACACGGCGACGCCCATCGCGTGGCGCATCTCGGCACCGGCACCGTGCGACAGCACCAGCGGCACCACGCCCATGATGAACGCGATCGACGTCATCAGGATCGGACGCAGACGCAGGCGGCAGGCTTCCAGCGCGGCGGCCACGGTACTGCGGCCATGGTGTTCCAGCTCCAGCGCGAATTCCACGATCAGGATCGCGTTCTTCGACGCAAGGCCCACGAGCACGAACAGGGCGATCTGCGTGAACACGTTGTTGTCGCCGCCGGTGAGCTTGACGCCGATGAGGGCGCACAGGATCGACATCGGCACGATCAGGATCACGGCCAGCGGCAGCGTCCAGCTTTCGTACTGCGCGGCGAGCACGAGGAACACGAGCAGCACGCACAGCGGGAACACGTACAGCATGGTGTTACCGGCCAGGATGTCCTGGTACGTCAGGTCGGTCCATTCGTACGAGACCCCTTTCGGCAGCGTGGCCTTGACGATTTCTTCCATCGCGGCCTGCGCCTGGCCCGACGACACGCCCGGTGCCGGGCCGCCATTCAGCTCGGCGGCGACGTAGCCGTTGTAGCGCTGCACGCGATCCGGACCATACGTGTCCTTGACCTTCATGAGCGAGGACAGCGGGATCATCTCGCCCTTGTCGCTGCGGACCTTCAGCTGCGCGATCTGCTCGCGCTGCGAACGGAACGGCGCATCCGCCTGCACGCGCACCTGGTACGTGCGGCCGAACTGGTTGAAGTCGTTCACGTACAGCGAACCGAGGTTGATCTGCAAGGTCTGGTTGATCTCGGCCAGCGGCACGCCCAGCTGCTTCGCTTTCACGCGGTCGACGTCGGCGAACAGCTGCGGCACGTTGATCTGGTAGCCCGAGAACACGCCTTGCAGGCGCTTGTCGGTCCACGCCTTGGCCTGCACGGCCTGCACGGCTTTATACAGCTCGTCGTAGCCGACGCCCGCGCGGTCCTCGATCATCATCTTGAAGCCGCCCGTCGTACCCAGGCCGTTCACCGGCGGGGGCGACAGCACCATCACGAACGCGTCCTCGATGGCGCCCATGCGCTTGTTGATCTCGGCGGCGATCGCGTCGGCGCTCTGCTCCTTGCCTTTGCGTTCGTCGAACGGTTTCAGCGTGGTGAACACGATGCCGGCGTTCGGGGCGTTGGTGAAGCCGTTGATCGACAGGCCCGGGAACGCGACCGACGATTCCACGCCCGGGATCTGCTTGGCGACGTCCGACATCTTGCGGATGACGGCGTCCGTGCGGTCCAGCGAGGCGGCGTCCGGCAATTGCGCGAAGCCGATCAGGTAAGCCTTGTCCTGCGCCGGCACGAAGCCCGGAGGCACCGCCTTGAACATGAAGATACCGGCGATGGCGAGCAGCACGTACACGCCCAGCGTGGCGCTCTTGCGCTTCAGGACGCCCTTCACGCCGCCTTCATAGGCATGCGACGAGCGGCCGAAGAAGCGGTTGAAGCCGGCGAAGAAGCGGCCGAACACGGCGTCCATCATGCGGGTCAGGCGGTCCTTCGGCGCATTGTGCGATTGCAGCAGCGCGGCCGACAGTGCCGGGGCCAGCGTCAGCGACGAGAACGCGGAGATCACGGTCGAGATGGCGATGGTCAGCGCGAACTGGCGGTAGAACTGGCCGGTCAGGCCCGAGACGAACGCGATCGGGATGAACACGGCGCACAGCACCAGGGCAATCGCGATGATCGGGCCGGAGACTTCCTTCATCGCCTGCACGGTCGCGTCGTGCGGATTCAGGCCGTTCGCGATGTTGCGCTCGACGTTCTCCACCACGACGATCGCGTCGTCCACCACGATACCGATGGCGAGCACGAGGCCGAACAGCGACAGCGTGTTGATCGAGAAGCCGCAGGCGAGCATCACCGCGAACGTGCCGACGACGGACACCGGCACGGCCAGCAGCGGGATCACCGAGGCGCGCCACGTCTGCAGGAACACGATGACGACGATGGCCACCAGGATCACGGCTTCGATCAGCGTGTGGATCACGGAGTTGATCGACTCACGCACGAATTGGGTCGGGTCGTACACAATGCTGTATTCGACGCCTTCCGGGAAATCTTTCGACAGCTCCTTCATCTTGGCGCGCACGTCGGACGACAGTTGCAGCGCGTTGGCGTTCGGCGCCTGGAAGATGGGGATCGCCACGGCCGACTGGTTGTCCAGCAGCGCGCGCAGGGCGTACGAGTTCGAGCCCATTTCGAGGCGCGCGACGTCCTTCAGCAGCGTGGTCGCGCCGTCGGCATTGGTCTTGATGACGATATTGCCGAACTCCTCGACCGACTGCAGGCGGCCCTGCGTGTTGACGGTCAGCTGGAAGTCCGCGCCTTTCGACGGGCCCTGGCCGATGACACCGGCCGCCACCTGCACGTTCTGCTCGCGGATCGCGTTCACGATGTCGCTGGCGGTCAGGTTGCGTGCCGCGACCTTTTGCGGATCGAGCCAGACGCGCATCGCGTAGTCGCCCGAACCGAACAGCTGGACTTCGCCCATGCCGTTGATGCGCGCGAGTTCGTCCTTGACGTTCAGCGTGGCGTAGTTGCGCAGATAGAGGTCGTCATAGCGACCATCCGGCGAGCGCAGGTGGACCACCATCGTGATGTTGGGCGAGCTCTTGACGGTCGTGACGCCGATCTGGCGCACCTCGTCCGGCAGGCGCGGGAGCGCGCGCTGGACGCGGTTCTGCACGGCCGTCTCGGCCTGCTCCACGTTGGTGCCGATTTTAAAAGTCACCGTCAGCATCAGCGCGCCGTCGGAGGTGTTCTGCGACGTCATGTACAGCATGTTTTCGACGCCGTTGATTTCCTGCTCCAGCGGCGTCGCGACGGTTTCCGCGATCACCTTCGGGTTGGCGCCCGGGTATTGGGCGCGCACCACCACGGAGGGCGGCACGACGTCCGGGTACTCGGAGATCGGCAACTCGAAGATCGAGATGAGGCCGGCCACGAAGACCAGCACCGACAGCACGGCCGCAAAGATCGGCTTGTCGACGAAAAAGCGTGAGATGTTCATTTGTTCTTGTCCCTCGGTCTTATGGGATTACTTCGTGTCAGCCATGGCCAGCTTCGCGTCCTTGCCGGGCGCTTTCGCAGGCGCCAGCGATGCGACCATCGGCACGGTCTGCGCCGTGATGGGCGCACCCGGACGCACGCGCTGCAGGCCGTTGACGACGATCTTCTCGCCCGGCTTCAGGCCGGCGCGCACCACGCGCAGGCCGTCGACGACGGGGCCGAGCTTCACTTCGCGGTACTCGGCCTTGCCGTCCGCGCCCACGACGAACACGAACTTGTGGCTCTGGTCCGTCCCGATGGCGCGGTCCGTGATCAGCAGCGCGGGCTTGGCTTCGCCGCCGCCGATCTGCACGCGGGCGAACAGGCCGGGCGCCATGCTGCGGTCCTTGTTCTCGAACGTGGCGCGCATGCGCACGGAACCGGTCTGCGAGTCGAGCTGGTTGTCGACGAATTCCAGCTTGCCCTCGTGCGGGTAGCCTTCTTCGTTGACGAGGCCCACCTTCACCGGCACCGACTGGCCGTCGTGCGCCTGCTTGGCGACGCGCAGATAGGTCTCTTCGTCGCCGTCGAAACTCGCGTAGATGCGGTCCAGCGACACGACGGACGTCAGCACGGCCGATGCATCGACCAGGTTGCCGAGGGTGATCTCGGCCTTCGACACGCGGCCGTTGATCGGCGAGATCACGCGGGTGTACGACAGGTTCAGGCGCGCGGCTTCGGCCTGGGCTTCGGCGGCGCGGGCGGAGGCGTCGAGTTCCTTCTGGCTCGACAGGCTCGCGTCGTATTCGCGCTGCGCGATCGCCTTGTCGCCCAGCAGGCGCTCGGCGCGGGCCAGTTCCGTGCGGGCCAGGTCGGCCTTGGCGCGGGCCGATTTGGCGGCCGCGACGGCGCGCTCGGCTTCGGCCTGGTACGGACGCGGATCGATCACGAACAGCACGTCGCCCTTTTTCACTTCCGCACCCGGCTTGAAGTTGACGGCGGTGATGTAGCCCGACACGCGCGGACGGATCTCGACCCGCTCGATGGCTTCGAGACGGCCCGAGAATTCCTGCGTTTCGGCCACCGGCTTTTCGAGCACGGCGGCCGCCGACACGGGCGGACCTGCCTGCGCCTGGGTTTGCGCCTCGGCTGCCTTGCCGGTTGCATCCGAGCAGCCCGCAATCAGGGCCGCAACGCCGGCTGCGCCCAGCGCCAGCACGACGGGTCGCACGGCCATCTGGAATTGTTGAATCGTTTTCATGGTTAGCCCTCCGGTTATTAACTAGCTTTTAATGATTGGACGAAAACGGTCCTTTCCAGGCTTTTGCAGGAAAAGACAGGTCTCCCGTGCCTCGCGGGCACGTCTTTATCGTTGGTGGTAAATCAGATGAACTACGAGGTCAACAGCTGGCCGGTTCGTCTTCCTCGTCGAGTCCGGCAATGAAGTTGGCAATCTCGCTCAATGCATGGCCCCGACAGGCACACGTATCTCGCGCATTCGGCTCCTGCAGGCGTTGCGCCGCCTGCAGGCGTCTGACCGTCGTCGGCACGCCCGACTGGATCAGTTTGCCGCCGTAGGCTTCCGCTTCGTCGCGCAGCGGGTCGTCCTCGATCGACAGGATCAGGGCCGGCGGCAGGTTCTTCAAACGGCTCGACTGCAGCGGCGAGGCATACGGATGGCTACGGTCCGCCGCGTGCGGCAGATAGCCCCGGTAGGCGGCGGCGCATTCGTCGAACACCTTCGCCTTGTCGGGGCAGGTCGGCATCTCGCGCATCGAGCAGGTCGACAGGCCCGGGTCCAGCATCGGCATCAAGAGGATCTGGCCGGCCAGCCGCGGCGCACCCCGGTCGCGCGCCATCAGGGTGCACACGGCGGCGAGGTTCGCGCCGGCCTCGATGCCCGCGACCAGCATGCGCTTGCCGGTCCAGCCGAGCTTTGTCTTGTTCTTCTTTGCCCACAGCAGCACGGCATGCGCATCTTCCGCGGCGGCCGGGAACGGCTTCACCGTCGCCAGCGTATAGGTCGACGACAGCACGACCGGATACCCGCTCGCCTCGGACAGGTGGCGCAGGAACGGATCGGCATCTTCCAGGTCGCCGTCGACGAAGCCGCCGCCATGGAAGAACACGATCAGCACGTCGCGCTTGCCGTCGACGGCAGCCTTGTACAGGCGGGCCGCCAGCGGTCCTTCCGCGCCCACGACCTGCAGGTCGCGGACCGCCAGCGTATGGCCGTCGTCGGCTTTGCGTGCCACGCTCACCGGCTTACCTCATTGGACGCTACCAGCACGGACGGGATCGCGGTCGCATCGCATTGTTCGCCCGTGGCGACGACGTGGAACAACGCATCGTATCCGCGTGCCTCGGCACCGGCCGCATGCGCGTACTCGTCGGTGAGTACCGTGCCTGCCATGGCCACTACGCCGAGTACCAGCCCGAACACTGCCGCGATTCCATCGCGATGCGCTTTCATGATCCTCTCCTTGGGTGTGTCAAATATCGAAACTATCAGCTACCGTACCGACACTATAAACTTCGACTAGAATCTAATAAATAGCTCAATTACGAATCGATTGTTCAGATTTTTGAACAATCACGCATTCTCACCGTTTATATGATGCCGATCTAGTATGAACAAGTTACAAGCGATGGAAGTTTTCGTGCAGGTCGTGGACGCCGGCAGCTTCACCCGGGCAGCCGAGATGATGAACCTGCCCAAGGCGACGGTGTCGACGCTCGTGCAGGCGCTCGAGGCGGCGCTGTCGGCCAAGCTGCTGCACCGGACCACGCGCCAGGTGACGGTGACGACGGACGGTGCCGCGTATTACGAGCGCTGCCTGCGCATCCTGTCCGACGTGCGCGACGCCGAGGAATCGCTGTCGCGCACGCGCCTGTCGCCCAGCGGGCGGCTGCGGGTCGATACCCCGACGGGGCTGTCGAGCGAGATCCTCGTGCCCGCCCTGCCCGACTTCTTCGAGCGCTATCCCGACATCATGCTGGAACTGGGCAGTTCCGACCGTCCGGTGGACCTGGTCGAAGAAGGCGTCGACTGCGCCGTGCGCGGTGGCACCCTGGGCGACACGAGCCTGATCGCGCGGCGCGTGGGCGTCGTCAACTTCCTGACGGCGGCGTCGCCCGCGTACATCGCGCGCCACGGCATGCCCCAGCATCCGCGCGACCTCGAGCGCCACCGCTGCGTGAATTATTTCTCGGCCAAGACGGGCAAGATCTTCGACTGGGATTTCAACCGCGGCGACGAACGGATCGAGGTGCCCATGCGCGGCGTGATCGCGCTGAACGATTCCAACGCGTACGTGGAAGCGGGACTGGCGGGCCTCGGCGTCATCCAGATGACGGACTACCTGCTCGACAAGCACGTGGCGACGGGGCGCATGGTGCAGGTGCTGGCGGACTGGCGCAGCGATCCGCTGCCGATCCACGTCGTGTATCCGCAGAACCGCCACCTGTCCGCGAAGGTGCGCGTGTTCGTCGAATGGGTGGCCGAGCTGTTCGCCGCGAATCCGTACATGCACATGGGCGCGTTGCCACGCTCATTTGCTGCGACCTCTGCGCCTGTCCCGGCCGCGGCGTAATCACGGGTGTAGAATCGAAAGCACCACAGGACAGGAGACCACGATGCCCCGGACCATCGACGTGCTGCTCGACCAGTACAGCGACAGCCACCGCAATCCGACCAACGAGCTGATCCATATTGTGTGCGTGCCCGTGATCGTGTTCACCCTGCTGGGCATCCTGTGGAGCATCCACCCGGCCGTCGCCGTCGTGGCGGTGCTTGCGGCACTCGTGTATTACTTCCGGCTGTCGCCGCCGTTCGCATTCGGCATGCTGTTGATGAGCGCCGTGATGCTGGCGCTGCTCGCGCTGATGCCGCCGTTCACCGTGCTGCCGCTGTCGATCGCGATCTTCGTCGTCGCGTGGATCGGCCAATTCATCGGGCACAAGATCGAAGGCAAGAAACCGTCGTTCTTCGACGACGTGCGCTTCCTGCTGATCGGTCCGCTGTTCGTGCTTGGTTTTTTGTATCGTCGCCTCCATGTCGCATATTAATTATTGGAGTGAATATGAAACGCATCGCCATCCTCGCCCTCGTCCCGCTGACCGCCCTGCTCGCCGCGTGCGCGGGCCCGTCGAATTCGGGCAGCGTCTACAGCAGCTACCAGACGATGAATGAACAATCGGTGCGCATGGGCACCGTGGAATCCGTCCGCAACGTGACGATCGCGAATCCGGAATCCGGCGTCGGCACGATGGCGGGCGCCGCACTGGGCGGTCTGGGCGGTTCGCAGGTCGGCGGCGGCAACGGCTCGGCCGCGGTCGGCATCCTGGGCGCCGTCGCGGGCGGCATCATCGGCAACCGCGTCGAGAACCAGGCCAACAACCGGCCCGGTTTCGAAATCACCGTCAAGCTCGACAACGGCGAACTGCGTTCCATCACGCAGGCGGCCGACGAGATGTTCCGGCCGGGAGAACGCGTACGTCTGCTCAGCAACGGGTACACGACGCGCGTGACGCACTGACATTTACCACCGGCCACGACGGTAGAGGGATCGCGATATACTTTCGCGATGCCCTCCTATGTCCTCTTCACCATTGCGTCCCTGATCTGGGGATCGACTTTCTTCGCGATCACGCTCGAGCTGGGTGAAGTCCCGCCCGCGGTGTCGGTCGTCTACCGGTTCGCGCTCGCGTCGCTGACGCTGTTCGCCTACTGTCTGATGCGCGGCGACAAGCTGCGGCTGCCCTGGCGCGTCCAGCGCTGGACCCTGCTGCAAGGATTCTTTACGTTCTGCGTGTCGTACGTCTGCACGTACAACGCCGAACAATATGTCGTGTCGGCGCTCGTCGCCGTGCTGTTCGCGCTGATGGTGTTCTGGACGCCGATCTGTGCCCGCATCGCGTTCGGCACGCCGATCCCGCGCCGCACGTGGGGCGCCGGCGCCGCGGCCATCGCCGGCGTCACGCTGCTGTTCTGGCATGCGATCGGCACCGAGCTGCGCCACCTGGGCCAGGGCGGCCAAGGCCATTTCACCCTCGGCCTCGTGCTCGGCATCGCCGCGTCGATCGCCAGCTCGGCGGGCAGCATCGTCGTCGGCAAGGTGCGCGAGGAATCGAACAACCTGGTGCTGACGACGGGCTGGTCGATGTTCTGGGGCACGTGCATGGTTGCCGCGTGGTGCCTGGCGACCGGCCAGGCCTTCATCATCCCGCGCACGGCCAGCTACGTGCTGGGCCTGCTGCACCTGTCCATCTTCGGCTCGGTCGTCGCCTTCATCTGCTACTTCACGCTGATCAACCGCATCGGCTCGAACAAGGCCGTGTACATCGGCGTGATCACGCCCGTGATCTCCGTGCTGCTGTCGATCAGGCTCGAACACTACCGCCCCGGCCTGACCGAATGGCTGGGCATGGCCGTGTGCCTGGGCAGTGTCGCCTGGGCATTACGTTCCCCTGCGGCCAGGCCAGCCGCTTCCGTCAACCTCAACGATTGCATCGAAACGACGCCATGACTCTTGATACCACCTTCGCGATCCGCCCCGCCACGCCGGCCGACGTCCCCCACATCCAATCGATGATCGTCGAGCTGGCCGTGTTCGAAAAGCTCGAGCACCTTGTCGTGGCGACGGAAGAGAAATTGCACGAAGGCCTGTTCGGCCCGCAGCCGGCCTGCGAAGCCATCGTCGGCGAAGCGGATGGCGAAGTCGTCACGTTTGCCCTGTTCTTCCACAATTTCTCGACGTTCCTCACCAAGCGTGGGCTGTATCTGGAAGATCTGTACGTGCGCCAATCGCATCGCGGCAAGGGTTATGGCAGCCGCATGCTGAAGCATCTCGCGCGCCTGGCCGTCGATCGCGGCTGCGGCCGCTTCGAATGGTCCGTACTGGACTGGAACACGCCGGCAATCAATTTCTATCAATCGATGGGCGCCGAGGTCATGCCGGACTGGCGCATCTGCCGCGTCACGGGCGCGCCGCTGGAAGCGCTGGCCCAAGGCTGATTCAGGCAAGAAAAAACCCGCGGGCTGTTCGCAGCGCCGCGGGTGAACCCATTCGTCGATGGGGAGGGGAGACTTGAATCCAGTGGCTTCAATATAGTCTCCCGACCGCGGTGTGTGCAGGTTCCTTACAAATGCTTACCTCGGTAACAGAAAGCTGGGGTTTGTGGGCCGGACTCGATTGAGTGATCACAAATGCAAGAACGCGTCGAGCGGGACAATGTGATCATTCACGAGGACATGGACATGAAAACGATCACCCGATGGGTCTACCGGGTTTGGCTCCGCTCCCGGATAGACACCTATACCCGCAGCCTGCACGCCATTGCCGTCCAGCGCGAAAACGACTTCCACGCGGAACGCATCCTGCACCGCGCGATCTCCACGACCCGTTCCAAGCTTCAATCGCTGTAGCGCCGGCGCTGCGCCAGAAGACGCTCGCACAGTTCGAATACTGCCTGGGTCAGCAAGGCCAGCAACGCGGCCGGGATCGCACCCGCCAGCAGCATGTCGTTGTCGTTCAGCGCGAGGCCCGTGGTGATGCGTTCGCCGAAGCCGCCGGCGCCGATGAAGGCGGCGATGGTGGCCGTGCCAACGCTCATCACGGCCGCCGTTTTCACGCCGGCGAGGATCGTCGGCATGGCCAGCGGCAACTCGACCTCGACCAGCGATTGCCGCCGTGTCAGCCCCAGCGCCAGCGCCGCCGTGCGCAGGCCGGACGGCACCTGCAGCAGCCCCGTGCATGTATTGCGCACGATGGGCAGCAGCGCATACGCGCACAGGGCGACGAGCGCGGGAACGGTGCCGATGCGGCCGAGCAACGGGATCAGGATCGCGAGCAGCGCCAGCGACGGCACGGTCTGCAGGACGCCCGCCACGGCCAGCACGGCCTGGCGCAGGCGCGGCACGAGCGCGGCCACGATGCCGAGCGGAATGCCGGCGGCGCTGCCGAGCAGGGCGGCCAGCACGACCAGCAGCAGGTGCTGGCGTGCAAGGTTCATGAAGCCGTTGCCGAACGTTTTGGTGAATAGGCCATCGCGGACCGTTGCCTGAGTGTCATGGGACAACCACGCGCGTGCGACCGCCGAAAACGGCTGCCCATCCAGTTCGGCCGCCGCGTTCATCGCGATCATGTCGTCCGCCTTGATCGTGCCTTCCAATTTCTCGATGGCACGCCACGCTTGCGGAAACCGCTGCGGCACGTCGAGCCGGTACAGCAGCACGGCGTCATAGCGCGGGAAATATTGCTTGTCGTCGTCCAGCACGCGCAAGCCGTACTGGCGGATCTTGGCGTCCGTCGAATAGATGTCGATGGCGTCGACCTGGCGCTGCGCCAGCGCCTCGTACGCGATGCCGTGGTCCAAGCCGCGCGGTTGCTGCGCGAGGCCGTAGCGCCGCGCGAGGCCCGGCCAGCCGTCCGCGCGGCCCAGGAATTCATGCGACAGCCCGATTTTTATTTCTGGATGCGCCGCCAGGTCGGACAGGCGGCGCACACTGGCATCACCACGCACCGCCAGCGCGTAGCCGTTGGAAAAGCCCAGCGGCACCGCGACACCGAGGCCCAGCGGGCGCAGCGCCGCGCGCATCGCGTCGAGCGACGTCGGCTGCGCATTCTTGAGGATTTCCAGGTCGATGGTGCCCAGGTATTCCGGATAGACGTCGATGGCACCCGAGCGCAGCGCGCCCAGCACGATGGCCGTATTGCCCAGGCCTTGCTTGTGTTCGGCCGGCCCGACGCGCGCCGCGGTCTGGGTGAGGATCTCGCCCAGGATGTACGACTCGGTGAAACGCTTGGAGCCCACGCGCAGGGGTTCCTCCGCGTGGGCGGACGACAGGATGCCGGCGCAGGCGAGCACCAGCATGGCAAATCTCAGCATGCGGTTTCCGGTGGCGTTGTGGATGAGACGTCAGGATACCCGATCGCGCCACACGCCGGCACGGACGACGCCCCGGCACGGATTCGCGCCAATCGCATATGCCAGGTCGGCCGGCCGGGCGATGTCCCACAACGCGAAGTCGGCCCGCTGGCCCGGCGCCAGGGTGCCGGTCTCAAGCAGGCCCAGCGCGCGCGCCGCGTTGACGGTCACGCCGCGCAAGGCTTCCAGCGGCGTCAGGCGCCACAGCGTGCACGCCATGTTCAGCGCGAGCAGCAGCGACGTCATCGGCGACGTGCCCGGGTTGCAGTCGGTGGCGACGGCCAGCGGCACGCCCGCGGCGCGCAGTTGCGCCAGCGGCGGCATGCGCGTCTCGCGCAGGAAGTAATACGCACCCGGCAGCAGCACGGCGACGGTACCCGCGCGCGCCATCGCGGCCACGCCCTCGTCCGACAGCCACTCCAGGTGATCGGCCGACAGCCCGCCATAGCGCGCCACGAGCGCCGCGCCGCCCTGGTCGGACAGTTGCTCCGCGTGCAGCTTCACGGGCAGACCGAGACGCCGTGCGACGTCGAACACGCGCGCCGTCTGGTCGTGCGAAAAGCCGATGCGCTCGCAGAACGCGTCGACCGCATCCACGAGACCCTGCGCCGCCAGCGCCGGCAGCATCTCGCTGCACAGCATGTCGATGTAGTCGTCCGCGCGGCCCGCGTACTCGGGCGGCAGCGCGTGCGCGCCGAGGAAGGTCGTGCGGACGGTCACCGGCAGCAGCTCGCCCACGCGGCGCGCCACGCGCAGCATCTTCGCTTCGGATTCGACGTCGAGGCCGTAGCCGGACTTGATTTCCAATGTCGTCACGCCTTCGGCCAGCAACGCACGGATGCGCGGCAGGCTGGCTTTCAATAAGTCGTCCTCCGATGCCGCCCGGGTGGCGCGCACGGTCGACATGATGCCGCCACCGGCCAGCGCGATGTCTTCATACGTGGCGCCGTTCAGGCGCGCTTCCCATTCGTCGCTGCGGTTGCCCGCGTGGACGACGTGCGTGTGGCAGTCGACGAGGCCGGGCGTCAGCCACAGACCGTTGCAATCGTGCGTGATGGAGGCCGGCGGCGCCTCGGCACGCGGCCCCACCCATGCGATACGGCCGTCACGCACGGCGACGGCGCCATCGTCGATGATCCCATAGCCATCCGCCAGCGTCGCGACGCGCGCATTCGCGTACAGGACGTCGACGGCTTCACTCATACATGCCGTCCTCGTTGTCGAGGTCGTCCTCGTCGTCGTAGTAATGGATGTCGACGATGAAGATGGCGCCCTGCTCCGCGCGCAGCTTCCACTTCGTGTCCGGGTCGAGCACGACGGCGTCGAAGCGCACGAGGTTGATGCGCTGGTCGTCGCTGCAGAGTTCCAGGCTGTCGCCTTCGGCCAGGAACAGCACGGTGACGTCGGCGCGCGCGACGAACGTGGAGTCGCCGTCGAGCCGGCGGCGGCCGAAGCGGTGCCAGCAGCGGTCCGTCCGGGTCATCACGTTGAAGTCGGTGCTGGCGCCGCGGTTCAGCTTGGCCTCCACGCGCGACTCGCCGTCGAACGCGGCGACCGGTTCGCCCTTCGACAGCAGCGTGGGCGTGCCGTCGATGTCGAGCGTCATGCCGGGACCGTCGACGAGCACCAGCGTGCGCTCCACGCCGGGGAACATGGAGAACGGGCCGTCGTTCGCGATCGTGGCGAGGCTCACGCGCCAGTCGAAGTCGTCGAAGTCGGCGTCCGGTGGGAACACGGCGATTTCGGTCGTGCTGCCGCCGCCGTTCTTCCACGACACCGGTTCGAGGTTCGCATACGGAATCAGCATCGTCATGGCTTGCTTCCCTTCGTCGTTGGCATCAATGTGCGTGCAGTGTACGCGCTGCGGCCTTGTAGCGCTGCGCGATCGCGTCCTGCGCCTTGTGGCGGCCACCCTGCACCACCCAGTGGCCGCCGGCCAGCACGTCGCGCACGAGGTTGTCGTTGCCGCTGAACAGGAAGCGGCCCAATACCTCGTGCGGCGGCACGCCGTCCAGGTTCGGGTGCGCGCTGTCCAGCACGAGCAGGTCGGCGCGCCGGCCCTGCGCGAGCACGCCGAGACGGCGCCCCGCCGCCTGCGCGCCGCCCGCCAGCGCCTGCTGCCACAGGAAGGCGCCGACGTCGCGCTCCTCGCCATGGACGGCGATATTGCGGCGCAGGTAGCAGAGCCGCTGGCCGTATTCGAGCCACCGCAGTTCTTCCACGGGACTTTGCGACACGTGGCTGTCGCTGCCGATGCCGAAGCGCCCGCCGGCCGCGATGTAGGGAGACAACGGGAACAGGCCGTCGCCCAGGTTCGCTTCCGTCGTCGGGCACAGGCCCGCGACGGCGCCGCTGGCCGCGATGCGGTCCCGTTCTCCGTCCGACAGATGCGTCGCGTGCACGAGGCACCAGCGCGCGTCGACGTCCACCTGCTCCATCAGGTAATCCACCGGGCGCATGCCGGTCGCCTCCACGCACTGCGCCACTTCGAGCTGCTGCTCGGCGATGTGGATGTGCAGCGGCCGGCCTGCCGGCAGCGCCTGCGCCAGTTCGCGCAGCTGGCTGGCCGATACGGCGCGCAGCGAATGCGGCGCCGCGCCCACTTCCAGCTGCGGCCCGCGCAAGGGTTCCAGCGCTTCGACGATGCGCAGCACCTGCGCGGGATCCGTGCGGAAGCGTTCCTGGTCCTGGCGCAACGGCGTGTCGTTGAAGCCCGCGTACGCGTACATCACGGGCAGCAGGGTCACGCCGATGCCGGCTTCGCGCGCGGCCTGGGCGATGCGCTGCGCCGTCTCGGCCGGATGGCCATACAGATGGCCGCCCGGCGCGCGCTGCACGTAATGAAATTCGCAGACCGCCGTGTAGCCGTGGCGCAGGCATTCCGCATACAGCTGCGCGGCCACCGCTTCCATCTGCTCCGGTGTGATGCGGTTGGCGACGCGGTACATCAGGTCGCGCCACGTCCAGAAGCTGTCAGGACGACTTCCCGCCCGTTCGGTCAATCCGCCGATGGCGCGCTGGAACGCGTGCGAATGCAGGTTGATCATGCCGGGCAGGACATAATCGGCGCGCGCCACGCCGAGCGGCGGCGACGCCTCCGGCGCGACATTCGTCAGGTCGCCGCGCACGTCCCATTCGAGCAGCACGTCCCGCTCCCAGCCGCCGGCCAGCAGCGCGTGGCGCGCGAATAAAGCGTTCACGCGTGCCCCCCTGCCCTCGCCCACCCGACTGCCGATTCCAGCAGCTCGTGCAACAGAGGCTGCACCTTGCCGGCGGCGTCGGGTTGATAGGCGAACGGCGGCGCCTCGTCCATGTACAGGCACTGGCACATTTCGAGCTGGATCGCATGCACGCCGGCGGCCGGATCACCGTAGAAGCGCGTGATGTGGCCGCCCTTGAAGCGGCCGTTGAAGACGAAGGTAAACAGGTCCTGGGAGCCGGCCACGCGCATCATCTCGCCCTGCAGCTGCAGCGAGCATGACCGGCCGTCGGCCGTGCCGAAGTTCAGGTCGGGCAGGCGGCCGTCGAAGAAGCGCGGCACGACGGACGCGATCGAATGCGCATCCCACAGCACCACCTGCCCGTGCAGCGCGAGCAGGCGGTCGAGTTCCGCGCGCAGTTGCTGGTGGTATGGGCGCCAGTACAGGTCAAGGCGGCGCTCGATTTCGTCGGCGTCCGGTTCGCGGCCGTCCTGGTATAACCGTTCGCGGGCGAACGTGTCGACGGGGCACAGGCGCGTCGTATCCTGGCCCGGGTACAGATTCGTGTCCTCGGGCGGCCGGTTCAGGTCGATGACATAGCGCGACCAGCGCGCGGACAACGTGGAGGCACCGATGCTGTCCGCGAAGGCGTACAGGTCGGGCAGGTGCCAGTCCGTGTCGGCCCGCACCAGCGCGCACGGCGCCATGTTCGCGGCGATGTCGTCGGGAATGTCGGTGCCCGCGTGTGGCATCGACAGCAGCAGCGGCACGGAACCCGGCTTGAACCTGAAATCCATCGTGACTCCCTGATCAGTGCAGTGCGGCGAACAAGTCCTTGCACGCGGCCGACAGTTCGCCTTCCATCACCATCCGGCGCGCCGCCTCGATGTCCGGCGCGAAGAACCGGTCTTCGTCGAACGCTGGCACGTGCTCGCGCAATTTTGCGTGGACATGTTCCAAGTGGCTGGAGCTCGTCAGCGGGCGGTGGAATTCGATCCCCTGCGCCGCCGCCAGCAGCTCGATGCCGACGATGACACCCGTATTGTGCGCCATCTGGCCGAGACGGCGCGCCGCGAATGTCGCCATGCTGACGTGGTCTTCCTGGTTGGCGGACGTGGGCAGGCTGTCGACGCTGGCCGGATGCGCCAGCGACTTGTTTTCCGACGCCAGCGCGGCCGCCGTCACGTGCGCGATCATGAAGCCGGAATTGACGCCCGGCTCGCGCACAAGGAACGGCGGCAGGCCGGACAGCGTCGAATCGATCAGCAGCGCGATGCGGCGCTCGGCCAGCGCGCCGATTTCGGCGATGGCCAGCGCCAGCGTGTCGGCCGCGAATGCGACGGGTTCCGCATGAAAATTCCCACCGGAAATGACTTCGCCGGAGTCCGGGAACACGAGCGGGTTGTCCGTGACGGCATTGGATTCGATGAGGAGTGTCCGGCCGGCCTGGGCGATGAGGTCCATCACGGCGCCCATCACCTGCGGCTGGCAGCGCAGGCTGTACGGGTCCTGCACGCGCTCGTCGCCGACGAGGTGCGACGCGCGGATCGCGCTGCCCGCCACCAGCTGGCGATAAATCTTCGCCGCCGCGATCTGGCCCGGCTGGCCGCGCACTTCATGCACGCGCGGGTCGAACGGGGCGTCGCTGCCGCGCGCGGCATCCAGAGACAGCGCGCCGGACACCATCGCCGCCTCCAGCAGGCGTTCGGCGAGGAACAGGCCGTTCAACGCGAGCGCCGTCGACACTTGCGTGCCGTTGATCAGCGCGAGGCCTTCCTTCGCCGCCAGCACGACCGGTTCGATACCGGCCGCGGCCAGCGCGGCGCGCGCCTCCATCAATTCGCCGCGCATGCGCACCTGGCCGACGCCCAGCATCGCGAGCGTCATGTGCGCCAGCGGCGCGAGGTCGCCGGACGCGCCGACGGACCCCTGCGACGGGATCGCGGGCATGATGCCGGCGTTGTACAGGGCGATCAGCGTGTCGACGATCAGCGGCCGCACGCCGGAATAACCGCGCGCCAGGCTGCCGATCTTGGTCAGCAGGATCAAGCGCACCACGTTGTCCGGCAGGAGTTCTCCGGTGCCGACGGCATGCGACAGGATCAGATTCTGCTGCAGCTGTTCGAGCTGGGCCTGCGGGATGTGGCGCTTGGCCAGGATGCCGAAGCCGGTGTTGATGCCGTAGGCCGGATCGCCCTTGGCGACGATGGCCTGCACGGTGGCGGCCGACGTCTCGATGGCGGCATATGCGGCCGGCGCAAGCGTGAGCGGGCCGTGCGCGCCCCAGACGGCGCGCAGGTCGTTCAGGGACAAGGCGCCCGGATTCAGGGTCAGTTCGTGGTGGTCTTGAGTCATGGTGGTTCGATTCCGTCTTACTTGATCATCGGGAGGCGCAGGCCGAAGCGCTTGGCCGTCTCGATCGCGAGTTCGTAGCCGGCATCCGCATGGCGCATCACGCCGGACGCGCAATCGTTGACGAGGACGCGGGCCAGGCGTTTATCCGCGGCCTCCGTGCCGTCCGCCACGATGACGACGCCCGCATGCTGCGAATACCCCATGCCGACGCCGCCGCCGTGGTGCAGCGACACCCACGTCGCGCCGCCGGCCGTGTTCAGCATGGCGTTCAGCAGGGGCCAGTCGGAGACGGCGTCGGTGCCGTCGCGCATCGCTTCCGTCTCGCGGTTCGGGCTCGCGACGGAACCGGTGTCCAGGTGGTCGCGTCCGATCACGACCGGCGCTTTCAATTCTCCCGTGCGGACCATCTCGTTGAACGCGAGGCCGGCCAGGTGACGCTCGCCGAGGCCCAGCCAGCAGATGCGCGCCGGCAGGCCCTGGAACGCGATGCGGTCGCGCGCCATGTCGAGCCAGCGGTGCACGCGCGTGTGCTGCGGGAACAACTCCTTGATCTTCGCGTCGGTTTTATAAATGTCTTCCGGGTCGCCGGACAGCGCCACCCAGCGGAACGGACCGCGGCCCTCGCAGAACTGCGGGCGGATGTACGCGGGCACGAAGCCGGGGAAGTCGAACGCGTTTTTCACGCCCTGGTCGAACGCGACCTGGCGGATGTTGTTGCCGTAGTCGACGGCGTACGATCCCATCGCCTTGAAGTCGAGGATCGCCCGCACGTGCACGGCGCAGGATTCGGCCGCCGCCTGCTTCAGGGCCGCGTGCTGCGCCGGATCGCGCTGGGCCGCGAGCCACTGCTCGACGGTCCAGCCGCGCGGCAGGTAGCCGTGGATCAGGTCGTGGGCGGACGTCTGGTCCGTCACCAGGTCCGGCACGAGGCCGCCCTCTTTGGCCCGGCGCACGAGTTCCGGCAGCACGTCCGCGGCGTTGCCCAGCAGGCCGATGGAAACGGCCTCCTTGCGCGCCTTGTGGTCGCGGATCATGGCCAGCGCGTCGTCGATGTCCTTCGCCTGCCTGTCGAGGTAGCGGGTGCGCAGGCGGAAATCGATGCTGCTCTGCTGGCACTCCACGTTCAGCGACACGGCGCCGGCGAACGTCGCGGCCAGCGGCTGCGCGCCGCCCATGCCGCCCAGGCCCGCGGTCAGGATCCAGCGCCCGGACATATCGCCGCCGAAGTGCTGGCGGCCCGCCTCGGCGAACGTCTCGTACGTGCCCTGCACGATGCCCTGGGTGCCGATGTAGATCCAGCTGCCGGCCGTCATCTGGCCGTACATGAACAGGCCTTTGCGATCGAGCTCGTTGAAATGCTCCCACGTCGCCCATTTCGGCACGAGGTTCGAGTTCGCGAGCAGCACGCGCGGGGCGTCGGGATGCGTCTGGAACACGCCGACCGGCTTGCCGGACTGGATCAGCAGCGTCTGGTCGTCGTCGAGATCGCGCAGCGACGCGAGGATCTGGTCGAAGCAGGCCCAGTCGCGCGCCGCGCGGCCGATGCCGCCGTAGACGACGAGGCCTTGCGGGTTTTCCGCCACCTCGGCATCCAGGTTGTTCTGCAACATGCGATAGGCCGCCTCGGTCAGCCAGCTTTTACATGTGAGCTCGCTGCCGCGCGGGGCGCGGATGACGCGGGTGGGATCGAAACGCGGATCTCCGCTGGGAGAGGCTGTGGTCATGACGGACTCCTCGACATAAGTTTTCCAGGAAGTCTAAGTTGTCTATACAACCTCGTCAAGGGCGATAGCTGAGGTTCGGACGGTAGCGCAGCAATTCGTTATCGACCCGGTCGACGAGGCCGGACAAAGTGTACGGCGTCCCCAGCGTTGCAGCCGCACCGAACGACGCCACGGCGCGCATCAGCACGTAGGCCGGGGCCTCGCCGCCGGCCTGCAGCCTGTACCACGTCTGGCGCGCCGTGCCGCGCGCGCGCGCCACCGCCTGCTCGAACGCCGCCTCCTGGCCGGGACGGATGTGGTAAGTCGTCAGGCTCAGGAACGGCGACGCGTCCGGCAGCGGCTCGCCCGCACTCATCGCGTCCATGCGCTGGTAGATGCCGTGGCTGACGAAGTCGGCGTATGGCACCACGTTCACGTTGTTGTCGGCGGCGTCGGCCGCGGGCTGCACGGCCGCGTCGAAGTCGGCGGCCGCGTGGCCGAACGTGCCGTCCATGAAGCGGTTGATGCGGTTGCCCAGCACGAAGGTCCAGCCGTACCACGTCCACGGGTCCTGCACGCCCTTGTGCCATTGCAGGTGGCGCTCGTAGCCCTTTTCAAACGCCTCGGCCTGGCCAGGCTTGGGGACGATGACGACCATGCGGGCATAAGACTGCGCCCAGGCCGGGGAAACGGCCACGAATGCGAGAGCGGCGACGAGAGCTTTCATCATGGTTTGCGATATACCTGTTGGCCGCCGACCCACGTCTCGAGGACGCCGATCTTGTGGATGTCGTACGGGGAGATTTTGAAAAGGTCGCGGTCGATGACGATGAAGTCCGCGTACTTGCCCGCTTCGAGGGAGCCCTGCGTTTTTTCCTGGTGGCCCGCGTAGGCCGCGTCGAGCGTGAAGCAGCGGAAGGCTTCTTTCAGCGACATCTCCTGCTCGGGATACCAGCCGGCGATCGGATTGCCGCTCGCGTCCTGGCGCGTGACGGCCGCGTGGATGCCGAAGAACGGGTTCGGCGCCTCGACCGGGAAATCCGAACCGCACGCGATGCGCGAACCCTGCGCGAGGAACGTGCGCCACGCGTACGCGCCCTTGATGCGCTCGGGGCCGATGCGCTGCTCGGCCATGTTCTTGTCGGACGTCGCGTGCGTCGGCTGCATCGACGGAATGATGCCGATGCTCTTGAAGCGCGGGATGTCGGCCGGGGTCACGACCTGGGCATGCTCGATGCGGTGGCGCAGCGCCTGGCCGCGGTTGGCGGGGATCTCCTTCGCGAAGATGTCGAGGATCTGGCGGTTGCCGGCATCGCCGATCGCGTGCACGTTGACCTGGTAGCCCTTCTTCATGGCCTTGGCGATCATCGCGTCGATCTCGCCGTTCGAATGGAACAGCAGGCCGTGCGAATGCGGATCGTCCGTGTACGGCGCCAGCAGCGCCGCGCCGCGGCTGCCCAGCGCGCCGTCGGCGTACAGTTTCACGGCACGCAGCGCGTACATGTCGTGGCCGTACGTGTCCAGCGGGCCGTTTCGCGCCAGCCGGTCGAAGTCGGCGCCGGTGCCTTTGATCATCCCGTAGATGCGCGCCGTCAGCTTGCCGTGGTCCGCGTAATCGCGGTACAGCCGGTCCTCGGCGATGCCGATCCCCGCGTCGTGCGCGCTCGTGAGGCCGACGCTGGCCATCGTGCCCAGCGCGCGGTCGAGCATCGCGCGCGCTTCCTGTTCCGTCGGTTGCGGCAGCACCTTCTGGATCATCGCCTGCGCCGCATCGACCAGCACGCCCGTCGCATGGCCGGCGGCGTCGCGCACGATCTTGCCGCCGACGGGGTCCGGCGTCTGGTCCGTGATGCCGGCCAGCGCCAGCGCGCGGCCATTGGCCCAGCCGGCGTGGCCGTCGACGCGTTCCAGCCACACGGGCCGGTCGGCCACGACGCCATCGAGTTCCTGTGCGGTCGGGAAGCGACCCAGCTTCCAGTTCTCCTGATTCCAGCCGCGCCCGCGCACCCACGCGGCCTTGGCGTCGGCACGCGCGTAGTCGCCGATGGCGGCCAGCGCCTGCGGCAGCGACGTCGTGGCCGACAGGTCGAGCTGCGTCAGCATCTCGCCCAGGCCGAACACGTGGCCGTGCGCATCGATGAGGCCCGGCAGCACGGTGCGGCCGGCCATGTCGACGTGCTTCGCCTGCGGAGCCTTCGCGGCGACATCGGCGGCAGTGCCGACGGCGAGGATGCGGCCGGCGTCATCGAACGCGAGCGACGCGAACTGGACGACGTCGCCCTTCGCGTTCAGCGTGTAGCCGTTGGCGTTGTCGATGACGGTGGTGGCGTGGGCCGTGGCGGTGGCGAGGGCCAGGGCGATCAGGGTGTGCCTGAGTTGCTTGTGGCGGGGGCGCATCGGGGTCTCCGTTGTCGTTGTGGATGAACCGGGGTACGGCTCAATAGCAAGAAACAGAGTGTATAGAAATTTACATTGTGGTCAATCGCGGGCCTGTGGTTCGATCGCAAGAACCGGAGGGTGCGGCGTTTTACGCGGTGGTCCAATCGTGTTTTTTCACCGGAGATAACGATGCTCACCCTGTACGATTACCTGCCCTCGCAGAACGCCTGGAAAGTCCGCCTGCTGCTGAACCATCTCGACATCCCCTATCGCACGGAGATCGTGCGCATCTTCGAAGGCGAAGGCCAGCGCCCCGACTTCCTCGCGCTGAATCCGACCGGCGCCGTGCCCGCGCTGCGCCTGTCCGACGGCCGCACGCTGGCCGAGTCGAACGCCATCCTGACGTACCTGGCGCACGGCACGCCGTACCTGCCTTCCGATCCGTTCGGCGGGGCGAAGGTGCAGCAATGGCTGTCGTTCGAACAGGACCACGTGGCGTCGATCGCGACGCTGCGCCACTGGACGCTGACGGGCAAGCTGGCGCGGCGCGCGCCGGCGCTGGTCGACCGCCTGCGCCGCGTCGCGGACAAGGCGCTGGCGATCCTCGACCGCGAACTGACGCAGCGCCCGTTCATCGCGGGCGCCGCGTACACGATCGCCGACATGTCGCTGTTTGCGTACGTCCACCGGGCCGACGAGGCCGGGCTGGCGCTGGCCGACTATCCCGGCATCGTCGGGTGGATCGTCCGCGTGCGTGCACAACCGGGATTCCTCGGCACCGTGTACCCGTACTCGATCGATCCGTTTGCGGGCGGCGAGCTGCCGTGAAGGGCGGGCTTACTCGAGCTGGACGCGCGTGATGTAGTACCCCGGGTAGGCGGCGCCCTGGCCCTGCCAGATGAGGGTGTCGATGGTCTTGCCGGCCGCGTTGATGTCCTTCAGCGGCACTTCGACGGCGGCCCACGTCTTCGCCTTCAGCTGGATGACGAAGTCGGCCTCGATCGCCTTGCCGTCGGCCATGGCCTTGACCATCAGGGTCTGGCCGCCATTCATGCCGCCGTTGATGACGAAGGTCAGCTTGCTGTAGCCCTCGGTGGAAAACGGTTCGTGGTGCAGGGCGAGCGCGCTCCACGGCTCCCCTTCGACGCGGATCGGCTTGCCGTTCCCGACCGGCACCGACAACTGCGTCTTCGCCCAGCTCCAGTTCTGGAAACCGTTCTTCAATTCGTCATCGTAAATGACAAGGGGTTGCGGCAGGTCCCCGGCCCGGGCCAGGCTCCCGCCGGACACGCTGGCCACGCCGAGGGCGGCCAGGAACAGGCGACGCGATACGCTCATGGTTGTCTCCGTTGGATTATCGTTGTAAGCCTGCTGAGGTGCAGGTTCCTCGATGCTACGACGGAAACGTATGCATGCCTAACATCTGATAAAAATTCTACTTCCCTTAGCACATTTCATAAAACCGGGGTCAGAGCCCGGTTTTTGGAAAGATCCGCCTGAAAATGGTCCGAATACCGTTGCACAGTTGATTTTCCTCGCTCTCTCCGGACGACGGTTTTGTATCGTCTCGTCTTCCGTCCCTTTCGCTTTCGCCATGCCACGTCCGCGCCGCCTTGTCCTGCCGTCGGTACCGCTCCATGTCATCCAGCGAGGAAACAATCGGATTCCGTGCTTCACCTGTCGAAGCGACTATCTGGTGTATCTCGACATATTGCGTGAATGCGCATACGACTGCGGTTGTGCTTTGCATGCCTATGTACTGATGACCAATCACGTCCATTTGCTTTTGTCTCCAGATGATGAGCATGGAGCCAGCGTATTGATGCGGCGCCTGGGCCAGCGTTACGTGCAATACTTCAACCGTCGCCACACGCGTACGGGCACCTTGTGGGAAGGCCGCTTTCGTTCCTGCCTCGTGCTCGACGAGGACTATTTTCTGGCATGCCAGCGCTACATCGAGTTGAATCCTGTGCGCGCACGCATGGTGGTCAAGCCAGAACATTACCCCTGGTCCAGCTACCAAACAAATGCCCTCGGACACGATAGCCCGCTGGTCAAACCGCATCTCGCATATTTGCGCCTGCACCATGAAACGATCACGCGCCAGGCTGTATACAGGCAGCTATGCGAAGACGCATTGCCCGATCAACTCATCTCCGAAATCAGGGGCGCCAGCAACGGCAATCGTCCTCTTGGCACGGCAGCACCAAGAGAGACGACGTCAGACAGCGCGCTGGAGCAATTTCCAAAAATCGGGCTCTGACCCCGGTTCTCAACTAGCGTCGTGGAAGATGATTCCCAGCGTATGCCGCTGCCCGCTGTGCACGCGGCTGACGCCGTGGCGCATGTTGACGCGGTAGATGCCGCGCGTGCCGTTGACGGGGCGCGTGTGCACGGGGAAGACGACGGCATCGCCCTGCCCCAGCGGCACCACTTCGACGCGCGACTGCATGCGCGGCCGCTGTTCCGTCAGGACGAATTCGCCGCCGCTGAAATCGACGCCGGGGCGCGACAGCAGTACGGCCACCTGCAACGGGAAGACGAAATCGCCGTACAGGTCCTGGTGCAGGCAGTTGTAATCGCCCGCACCGTATTGCAGCAACAGGGGTGTCGGCCGCAACTGGCCGGCCGCGTGGCAGCGCGCCAGGTAATCGCCGTGCGCGTCCGGGTAGCGCTCCTCCAGCCCGAGCGCCGCCTGCCAGCGGTTGGCGATGCGTGCCAGCGGCGGGTACAGCGCGGTGCGCAGGCCCGAAAGCCCGGGCGGCAGCGGATACGCGTAATAGCGATATTCTCCGCGCCCGAAGCCGTGCCGCTCCATCACGACGCGGCTGCGGAATCGCGCGTCGTCAGCATAGCCGGCCGCATACGCCGCGCACTGGTCCGCATCCAGCAGGGACGGCAGCACGGCGCAGCCGAAGGCGTCGAGGTCGTCGGCGACGCGGTCCCAGTCGATACTCATGATGCCTCGGCCTCGCGCTTGAGCAGCGCCTGCTTGCGTTCGACGCCCCAGCGGTAGCCGGAGATCGAGCCGTCGTTGCGCACCACGCGATGGCACGGAATCGCCACCGCCACCGGATTGGCGGCGCAGGCGCCGGCGATGGCGCGCGCGCCCTGCGGCATGCCGAGGCGCGCGGCCAGTTCGGCGTAGCCGACCGTCTGCCCGGCCGGGATCTGGCGCAGCGCCTGCCACACGCGCTGCTGGAACGCGGTGCCGCGCACGTCGAGCGGCAGGTCGAGCCCGAGACGCGGCGCCTCGACGAAGGCGACGACCTGCGCCACCGTGCGTTCAAAGCCGGGTTCGGCGCCGATCAGCTCGGCCTTCGGAAAGCGGTCCTGCAGGTCGCGCACGAGGGCGTCCGGATCGTCGCCCAGCAGGATGCAGCAGATGCCCTTGTCGGTCGCGGCGACGAGCAGCGCGCCCAGCGAGCACGCCGCCACGGCGAAGCGGATCGCTTCCCCGCCGCCGCCCGCGCGATAGCGTTTCGGCGTCATGCCCAGCACGCCGGACGACGCGGCATAGAAGCGGCCGCTGGAATTGAAGCCGGCGTCGTAGGCGGCCGCGGTGACGCTGCCCGCCTGCGCCAGCCCCTGCTTCAAGCGCTCGGCCCGGCGCGCCGCCGCATAGGCCTTCGGCGTGATGCCCGTGTGCGCCTTGAAGATGCGATGGAAGTGGAAGCGGCTCATGCCACAGGCCTCGGCCAGGCTGGCGAGGTCCGGTTCTTCCTCGGCGGCCTCGATCAGGCGGCACGCCTTCGCCACGGCCTCGGCCTGGCGTTCGGCCAGCGGCGCCGCGTCCGGGCGGCAGCGCAGGCAGGCGCGAAAACCCGCCGCCTCGGCATCGTGCGGCGTCGCGTGGAAAGCGACGTTGGCGCGGCGCGGCGTGCGCGACGGACACGAGGGCCGGCAGTACACGCCCGTGCTGCGCACGGAATAATAAAACTGGCCGTCGGCTTCGCGCGCGCGGGCGACCACGGCGGCCCAGCGCTCGTCGTCGGTGAGCCAGGCGGCAGCGGATTGGGGGATGGTGGCGGTGTTCATCTCGGTCTCCAGATTCTCGATGGCCCCATCGTAAGCGCGGGCGTTGCGGCAAACACTTCGGGTCTTGCTTTCGAATTCGCGATGCTAGAATGTCACCTCCCCGACGAGGTGACAGATTCCGGAGAGTAGTTTGGACGAACAGATCGCGCAAGACAGCACGCCCATTTTCCAGCGTATCAAGGATTATCTGCTCGGCGAGATCGCGTCGGGCCGCTGGAAGGAAGGCGACCTGGTGCCGTCCGAGCAGGCGCTCGTGCGCCAGTTCGGCGTCTCGCGCATGACCGTCAACCGCGCCGTGCGCGAGCTGACGGCGGAACAGGTGCTCACGCGCCGCCAGGGTTCGGGCACCTACGTCGCACCGCAGAAGTACCAGGCGACGCTGGTCGAGATCCGCAACATCGCCGACGAGGTGCGCGCGCGCGGCCACGTGCATGCGAGCCATCCGCGCCTGCTGGAACACAGCCCGGCGGGCGAGACGCTGGCGCGCCAGTTCGAACTGGAACCCGGCACGCCGCTGTTCCATTCGCTGATCGTCCACGACGAGAACGGCCAGCCGATCCAGGTCGAGGACCGCTGGGTCAATCCGGCCTGCGCGCCCGCCTACCTGGACCAGGACTTCGCGCGCATCACGCCCAACGAACACCTGATGGAAGCGGCGCCGCTGCAGGGTGCCACGTACAGCATCGAAGCGCTGCCGGCGCCGCGCGAAGTGGCGGAGATGCTCGGTGTCGCACCCGGCACGTCGTGCCTCGTGCTCAAGCGCCGCACGACGTCGGGCGGCCGGGTGGCCTCGGTCGTGACGATGTGGCACCCGGGACATTTATATAAATTCACGGGCAGCGTCGGCTGATTGTGGTGATAATTGGTGAGGTCAATCAGGAACCTTGAGCATGTTGAGATTTTGTACAAAGCTCACGAACACGTTCCAAAAAAATCGGTTATTATTCCGATTAAACCCCGCCTGACATCCTCTTGCAGCTCTTCCACTATTGAATATTGCACACATTGGCACCACCTTTGTGCAGCAAGCCAGTCTGACAAGTACGGGAACCGGCTGACACTACCGAGCAGGATCGACGAGAGTCCGAAAGACCTGCAGGCGTTAATTACTTACCTCTCTTGAGGAAAACATGAGCGAAAACATCAAACACATCAGCGATGCATCTTTCGAAACCGACGTGCTCAAATCCGAGCGCCCGGTCCTGGTCGACTTCTGGGCCGAGTGGTGCGGCCCCTGCAAGATGATCGCGCCGATCCTGGAAGAAGTCGCGAAAGAATACGACGGCAAGCTGCTGATCGCGAAGATGGACGTCGATGCGAACCAGGCCGTTCCGGCCAAGTTCGGCATCCGCGGCATCCCCACGCTGATCCTGTTCAAGAACGGTGTCGCAGCCGCCCAGAAAGTCGGCGCAATGGCAAAAGGCCAGCTGACTGCTTTCATCGATAGCAACATCTGATACCATAGGTGGCGGCAGCGCGCCCGCACTGCCGCCTGTTCCGGACCGGGTAGGCGATCGATTCCGATCCTATCCCTTTGATTAACCCACGCAGTTCCCTCCCCTACCTTTACTTTCCCGTCACGGGACACCCGACACATGCACTTATCTGAACTGAAGGCAATGCACGTCTCCGCCCTTCTGGAGATGGCGATCAGCCTGGATATCGACAACGCAGCTCGCCTGCGCAAACAAGAACTGATGTTCGCGATCCTCAAGAAGCGCGCGAAACAGGGCGAACAGATTTTCGGCGACGGTGCGCTCGAAGTGTTGCCGGACGGGTTCGGTTTCCTGCGTTCGCCGGATGCGAGCTACATGGCTTCCACCGACGACATCTACATCTCGCCATCGCAGATCCGCCGTTTCAACCTGCATACGGGTGACTCGATCGAAGGCGAGGTCCGCACGCCGAAGGACGGCGAGCGCTACTTCGCGCTGGTGAAGGTAGACAAGGTCAATGGCGAATCGCCGGAAGCCTCGAAACACCGCATCCTGTTCGAGAACCTGACGCCGCTGCATCCGAACGAGCCGCTGCGCCTCGAGCGCGACATGAACGGCGCGGAAAACATCACCGGCCGCATCGTCGACCTGATCTCGCCGATCGGCAAGGGCCAGCGCGGCCTGCTGGTCGCCTCGCCGAAGTCGGGCAAGTCGGTCATGCTGCAGCACATCGCCCACGCGATCACCGCCAACCACCCGGACTGCACGCTGATCGTCCTCCTGATCGACGAACGTCCCGAGGAAGTGACGGAGATGCAACGCTCGGTGCGCGGCGAAGTCGTCGCGTCGACCTTCGACGAACCGGCCACCCGTCACGTGCAGGTCGCGGAGATGGTGCTGGAGAAGGCCAAGCGCCTCGTCGAGATGAAGAAGGACGTCGTGATCCTGCTGGACTCGATCACCCGCCTGGCACGCGCCTACAACACCGTGATCCCGGCCTCGGGCAAGGTGCTGACCGGCGGCGTCGACGCCAACGCGCTGCAGCGTCCGAAGCGTTTCTTCGGCGCCGCGCGTAACGTCGAGGAAGGCGGCTCGCTGACGATCGTCGCGACCGCGCTGATCGAGACCGGCTCGCGCATGGACGACGTGATTTACGAGGAATTCAAGGGCACCGGCAACATGGAAGTCCACCTCGAGCGCCGCCTGGCCGAGAAGCGCGTCTACCCGGCGATCAACCTGAACAAGTCGGGCACCCGCCGCGAGGAACTGCTGATCAAGCCGGACCAGCTGCAGAAGATCTGGATCCTGCGTAAGCTGCTGTACTCGATGGACGAGATCGAGGCGATGGAGTTCATCCTCGACAAGATGCGCGCGACCAAGACCAACGTCGAATTCTTCGACCTGATGCGTCGCGGCGGCTGATCCTCCAGCCCTGGCATCGAACGGAAAAGGCGAGTCGTACTCGCCTTTTCTGCTTTATGCGGTACGATTCATCTAGGTCAAGCCGAGGGTGGTACGGGCGCGGAAAATCCGCACCAAGACAACCATGGAGGCCAAGATGATCTTCAACGAATTACGCGACGTCCCGGCGCGGCACGACAAGGACGTCGTGCTCGACCGCCGGCTGACGGTTCTCGAAACCCGCTTCGACACCACGCTGACCATGTTACCCAACAAAGCAGACCTGTCGGAACTGAAGGCCGAACTCAAGGCTGACATCCATGGCCAATCGGCCCACCTGAGCAAGTGGATGGCGGCAACCGCCATCACGATGCTCATCGGCTTCGGCCTCGGTTTCGGCGGCATGATCCTCACCATGATGTCGCGCCTGCATGGCGCCTGAACGGTGCAGAAACGGCGCAGCAACAGCGCCGGTTGCCTTGGGCGCAGGGCTGGCTTATAATCGCCGGTTCCGTATCCAACCCTGGCAAGTGATCGGCAATCGGGTCAAGAAGCAGGTCGACCGACGAAGTGCCGTTTGGCTACCAACCTAACCAAGGCAAAACCATGAAGACCGATATCCATCCGGATTACCGCGAAGTCGTGTTCCACGACCTGTCCTGCGATTTCAAATTCATCACCCGTTCGACCATCTCTACCCGCGAAACCATCAATTTCGAAGGTAAAGACTACCCGCTGGTCAAGATCGAGGTGTCCGCTGAATCGCACCCGTTCTTTACCGGCAAGCACAAGATCGTCGACACCGCTGGCCGCGTTGAAAAATTCCGCCAGAAGTTCGGCTCGGTCGGTTCGAAGACCAGCGTCGCCAACGGCTAATTCCCGACGAGCGAACATCCGGGAAGCCTTCGGGCCTCCCCAAAGGAAGCCCGGGGGCTTCCTTTTTTTTCGTCGTTGCCCACCCACGTTACGCCTCGTAGCAATACCACCCGCGACGCTTTGCCACGGTCCCCTTATACTACGCGACATTAATTTATTGCATTACTTCGCGCGCTATCGATGAAACCCGTCCGCCTACCCGCCGCCGCCACCCTCGCGCTGCCACGCTGGGCTTTGTACGCACTCGGCCTGTTGTACATCCTGCCGGGCCTGATCGGGCGTGACCCGTGGAAGGATGATGCCGCCAGCTTCGGCATCATGTGGACGATGGCGCACGGCGGCATCCAGGACTGGCTGATGCCGCACATCGCCGGCCTTCCCGCGCCCGAGGAAGGGCCGCTGGCGTTCTGGCTCGGCGCACTGTGCATCAAACTGTTCGGCTGGCTCCTGGGCGACGTGCTCGGGGCGCGCATCTCGACCATCGGCATCTTCGCGCTCGGCACGGTATCGCTGTGGCACACGGCATTCCACCTCGGCCGGCGTTCGGAAGCCCAGCCGCTGCGCCTGGCCTTCGGCGGCCAGCCCGAGCCGGACGATTATGGCCGCACACTGGCCGACACGGCCGTCCTGATCTACCTCGGCTGCCTGGGCTTGCTGCTGCACAGCCACGAGACGTTGGCCGTCACATTGCAGGGCGCGCTGCTGTCGTGGTTCCTGTTCCGCTCGGTGCGCTATATCGAGGACAGCACGCCGCGCAACGCCGTGTACGTCGGCGCAGCGCTGGGCCTGCTCACCTTGACGCGCGGCTTCGCGCCGCCGCTGGCCCTGCTGGCCGCCCTGTACCTGTGCATCCGCTTCCTCAAGCTGCCGTCGGCCTCCCTGCTGCGCCATCTCGGCCAGGCCGCGGGCACCGCGCTGCTCATCACGCTCGTATGGGCCATCCCGGCCACGCTGGCGCATCCGTACGGCCTGTCGCCCGTCGGCGGCTGGCTGGCCTGGAATGCCGAGCAGCTGAGCGTGCCAGGCTGGCATGCGATCAAGGCCTTCTTCCGCGTCGGCATCTGGTATTTCTGGCCGGCGTGGCCGTTCGCCGCCTGGACCGCCTGGGCCTGGCGCCGCCAGCACGGGCTGCTGCACATCATCCTGCCGACCTGCTTCGTCGGCGTGCTGACGCTCGTGATCCTGTGCGACCCGATTCCCGAAAGCGGCGACCTGCTGAAGCTGCTGCCGCCGATGGCGCTGATGGCCGCGTTCGGCCTGCCGACGATGAAGCGCGGCGCGATCAATGCGATCGACTGGTTCTCCGTGATGGTTCTGACGCTGCTGGGCGGCCTCGTCTGGGTGTTCTGGATCGCCAAGCTGACGGGCTGGCCCGCGCAATTCGCCAAGAACGCCCTCAAGCTGGTCCCGGGCTTCAAGCCGGAATTCGGCATCGTCGCCTTCCTCGTCGCGGCCGCAACGACGGTCGGCTGGATCTTCCTCGTGCACTGGCGCCTGTCGCGCCAGCCTTCCGTGCTGTGGCGGGCCGTGGTGCTGTCGTCGGGCGGCCTGATCCTGCTGTGGGTGCTGCTGATGACGCTGTTCCTGCCGGACCTGAACTACGGCAAGAGCTACGCCAGCGTGGCCCAGCAGATCGCCGCGCGCCTGCCGGCCGGCGCGGACTGCATCGACACGAACGTCGGCGCGCCCCAGCGTGCGTCGTTCGCCTACTTCGGCCACTTGCCGTTCGCGCCCGTCGACGGCGGCGCGTGCAGCTATCTGCTGCTGCAGGACAGCGTCGGCCAGAAGGTGCCTGCCCAGTCGGGCGCGATGCAGAACGGCGCGCTCGTGCGCGGCGGTGCGGCGCTGCCGTTCCACGGCCGCGACTGGACGCTGCTGTGGGAAGGCCGCCGCCCGTCCGACCGCGACGAACGCTTCCGCCTGTACCGGCGCGTGCGCTGAGCGCTCAGCGGCGCCGCACGTCCGCGCGCACGCGCGCGGGCTGGCGCCGGCGCCATGCCAGCGTCGTCAACACGCCCAGGCCGGCCAGCAGCATGCCCCAGGCCTGCGGCTCCGGCACCGGCGAGATCGTCAGATCCGCCCCGAACACCCCGCCCCCGACACCGCGCACCTCGCCATTCACCTGGATCGCGTAGGAACCGCTCGCCAGCCCAAAGCCCGACAGCGCCCACGAATCCGGCGCATCGGCACCCGAACCCGTCAGATCGATGCCCGCGATGGCGGTCCCCAGCATGGCCTTCGTGACCGGATCGTAGCGGTAAAGAGACCAGCCCGTGATCAGCAGGTCCTTCGTCTGCGGCGTGTTCAGGTAGGACGACGTCAGCGAGGCGGCCGCGTCAAACGGCGTGCCGACGTCGAACGTGAAGACGTCGGTGAAGGTGCTGCCGGTGGTCGACTGCGCGAACGTGTCGCCGAAATGCGCGTTGAAGCCGCCCAGGCCATCGTCCGTCGTGACGACCGGGGCCGTGCGGTTGACCGTCGCCGCCCCCGCGCCTTGCGCCATCAGGGCCGCGCCCGCGACCATGGCCAGAACGAGAGATTTGAGTTTCATGATAGTTCCGTTGAGAGATTAATCGGACTCGCTATCCAGGAGCAGGTGTCTTTACACCGATCCGTCGGAACAGCTTAAGTTCCGAAAGCCTGACTAACCGTTAGATCTCGCACAAATTTCTATCATTTCTGAATAGAAAAGAATTTTCCGACCAGGAACCTTTTATTCCAGAACAATTCTTCTCGGAAAAGGCGAATTTGAGGAAGGTCAATCCGCCCCGGGGGCGCTTGATCAAAATGGGGTTTGTAATCGGTCCCTGCCGTCGTTGAACGTAAGGAGTGCGACATGAAAAGCGTGACGTTTTCCGAAATCGAGCGCGTCCGGAAGGGAGCGCATCGCCCCACCTCCCCCGCCCCCGCGCAACACCGGGTACTTCTCCTGCTGAGCATGGTGCTGGGCCTGCCCGCGCTGGCCTTCGCCTTCCACCTCATCGATCCGACGGCGCCGCTCGGCTACATCGTCGTGCCGGTACTGCTGGGCGGCCTGCTGCCGGCGATCGCGCCCACGCTCCTTGGCCGCTTCGAGGTCACGACCCGCTTTTCGGCCTGCCACCTGGTCGGCACCCTGGACGATGCGATGGAAAGTCTCGGCTACGCGCCGGCCGAACGCGGCCCCGGCACCGTGCGCTACCGCATGCGCGCAGCACGCTGGCCCGCTGGAAAGAACGCCGACATCACGGTGACGGTGCGCGACCACATGCTCGAAGTCGCCGGCCCCGTGCGCACGCTGCATGCGTTGCGCCGGCAACTCAGCTGCTGACCCGCGTCACACCTTCATCGGCAGGATCACCATCTGCAGGCCTTCCAGGTGCAGCCGGCGCTGCACCGCCAGCGACGCCTGGTTGTGCAGCAGCCGCGTGAACCAGTTATCGGATGCGAAGATCAATTTACTGGTGAAGAAAATCGAGTTCGGATACTCGCGGTTGATCTGCTCGCACATGCGGGTCACCTCTTCCACCGCATCCGTGCCGAAGCCGATGTAGGACGCCGACGCCATCCCGTGGCTCTGGCAGAAATCGACAAAGTATTCCAGCGTCCGCGCCGCATCCTTCCGCATCTTTTCGAGCGCGCCCTCGCCGCCATAGGCGTGGGCGTCGACCGTGCGTGCGTTCACGAACAGGAAATTCTTGAAGTGGCCGGGGAACATGCGCAGCACCCACAGCAGCGCGTGCAGGCCGCCGCCGCGCGAGTTACCGACGATGAAGACGGCCGTCTGCGCATCCGGTTCCGGATCGACGGCTTCCTTCACCGGGCCGAACGGCTGGTTGGCGAATACGCGGTCGACGGAACGGATGGCGCGCTTGGTTTCGCGGTAGTGGTTGCGGATGAAGATGCACAGGCCCGCGATGGCCGCGATGATCAGCGCCGTGGCCCAGCCGCCCTGCGTAAAACGTTCGACGAGCAGCACGGCGAGGATGCCGGCACAGATGATGAAGCCCGTCAGCGACAGCAGGAAGCGCCGGATCCAGCGCGCGTCCTTGCGATGCCGCCACCAGTACAAACACAGGCCGAACAGCGAGATCGCGAACGTGAGGAACACGGAGATCGAATACAGCACGACGAGCAGCGTCACCTGGCCGCGCGTCCAGAACAGGATCGCCAGCGCGGCGATGCCCATCACGAGGATGCCGTTCTGCGTGACGAGGCGCGTGGACAGGTAGCGGAACTGGTGCGGCACCCACGAATCGCCCGCCATGTTCGACAGCACGGACGGCCCGCCGAGGAAGCCGGTATTCGCCGCCACGAACAGGAGCCCGGCCTCGAACGCGAGGACGACGGCCAGCACGATCTGGTTCACCAGTTCGCCGCCCAGGCCCATGCTGGCGATGATGCGGCGGAAGGTGGTCGCGTTCAGCGTCTCGCCCGCGGTCGGCTGCGCATCCCACAACAGGTACAGCAGGATGATGCCGCCGGCCGTGACGGCCAGCGACAGCGCCATGTAGAACATCGTCATCTTGCCTGTGCGGACACGTGGCTCGGCCAGCAGGTTGACGTTGTTCGACACGGCCTCGAGGCCCGTATAGGTACCACCGCCCTGCGAGTACGCGAGCAGCAGCATGCCGGCCACGCCGGCCCAGCCGATCTCGCCGGCCAGCGAACCCGTCTCGGCCACCGTACTGGGCACGAGCTGCGGCAGGTGCGACGCATGCGCGACGATGCCGTACACGATCAGCACGAGGTGGGTGGCGACGAAGCCGAGGAAGATCGGCAGCAGGATCTGGATCGCCTCCTTCAGCCCGCGCAGGTTCATCACGATCAGGAGGCCGATGAAGAACGCCTCGGCCCAGAGTTTATAGGGCTGGAAGCCGAGCGGCAGGAACGACGCGAGCGCATCGACGCCGGACGCGATCGAGATCGCGATGGTCAGCACGTAGTCGAGGATCAGGGCGGCGCCGGACACGAGGCCGAGATACGGCCCGACGAGCTTGGTGGCCACGCGGTAGCCGCCGCCCCCGGTCGGGAACAGTTCGATCACCTGGTTGTAGGCGAGCGCGATGATGAAGACGGTGACGGCGGTGGCGACGGCCATGTAAAGGCCGAGGTGGGTGTGGGCGCCGAGCGCGCGAAAGGTTTCTTCCGGACCGTACGACGAGGAGGACAAGCCGTCCGCCCCGAGCCCGACCCAGGCAAGGAAGGCGACCAGGGCCATCGAGTGACGCGTCTCGCTCTTCATGGGGTCGAGCGGCTTGCCGAGGATGATCTCGCGTATTTTCTTATTCTTCATCGTACAGGCCGCCTTGCCGGACGGCGCGTTTGCTCAGGTAGGCAAGATCATACGCCGGAACGCCCCCTGCGCCCACTGCGGGCGCACGCACTCTGGTCAGTTTTGCATTCCATGTGCTAATATGCGCGCCTGCGCTTGCAGCCTCTGTGGCGGAATTGGTAGACGCACTTGACTCAAAATCAAGCGCCGAAAGGCGTGCCGGTTCGATTCCGGCCGGAGGCACCACCTACTCATCCGTAGTAGTCCCGCAAAGTCCAAGAAACCGCGTTTCTCCCTCTGGGAACGCGGTTTTTTTGTGCGCCGAAGTTTGAGCTCGTCCATTACCAGCCATCGTTTTTGTCGTAGGCGGATGCTGCGCTGTCGGGCAAAGCATACAAGCCGCGACCCAGCTCGAGCAGCCGGCCTTCGTCGGTCAGCGACGCGAGTAGTGCGAGCGATACGCCGGCGCAGTCCACAGCGCGTGTACTCGGCACGCCCTTGGATCGTGCCAGCTCAAGAATTTGGTCGGCCTGGAGGTTTATCTCACCACCCCATACAAAACCTCGACCGGCGTCGCGCAAAGAGGCGGGATTTCGTCATGACGGAATTTGTCCTGCCAACCTTGCCAAAGGTTGCCCATTTGAATCAAAAATATAGATATTGAACAGCTCCGCATTACAATAGCAATTAGCTCAACAGCAACGACAACAGTCGATGTCAGCTATCCCCTATTACGAACAGCACGCAACTCGGCTGGTTACTCAATACGAGTCGCTGTCTTTTGAGGACGTTCACGCGGACCTGATCGGCATACTGCCGGCGCCGGGCAGCACGGTCCTCGATATCGGCGCAGGTTCCGGCCGGGACGCGGCGTGGCTCGCGGCAAAGGGATACGACGTCGTGGCCGTCGAGCCATCCGAAGCCATGCTCGCCCACGCGCGCGCAAAACACACGTCGAGCCGGATCCAATGGCTGTCCGACAGCCTGCCTGACCTCGCGAACGTGCGCCGCCTCGGCTTGAGCTTCGACCTCATCCTGCTGTCCGCCGTCTGGATGCACATTCCTCCATCCGATCGCCAGCGTGCGTTGCGCAAGCTGGCGACGCTGCTGGCGCCGAAAGGACGCATCGCGATCAGTCTCCGGCTCGGTGCGCCCGACACCGAACGCGCGATGCACGAGGTCTCGCTACTGGAACTGGCCGGCCTTGCCCAGCAATTCGGGCTACGCATCGTCCACGCCAGCGACAGCCAGGACAAGCTGGGACGAAGCGAAGTGTCGTGGACGAACGTCGTGCTGGGGCTCCCCGACGACGGCCTGGGTGCCCTGCCCCTGCTGCGGCACCTGATCCTCGTGGACGAAAAGTCGTCGACGTACAAGATCGCGCTGCTGCGCGTACTGGCCCGCATCGCGGATACCGCGGCGGGGCTGGCCCGCTACGACGCGGAATCCGTGGTCGTGCCGTTGGGTCTTGTATCGCTCTTTTGGCTGCGCATGTACAAGCCCCTGATCGAACATGCCCTGCCCCAGATGCCGCAGAGGACCGGCCCCGGTTTCGTCACCAACAGCTTCACCTCGCTGCGGTCCGTGACCGCGGTCGAACTGCGGATCGGCTCCGTGTTCGGCGACCAGACGGCGAAGCACCTGCACCAGAGTCTTTCCGAGATTTCGCAGGTGATCCGCAATATGCCCGCGAACTACCTGCGCTGGCCCGCGAGCGACAAGCCGATCTTCGACGTCACGCGGCGCCGCATGGTGCCGACGCCGTCCCCGCTGCAAATCGACGAAGCCTTCCTGTGGAGTCTCGGCGACTTCCGCATCCCACTCGAGATCTGGCATGCGCTCACGCATTACAACGTGTGGATCGAGCCCGTGCTCGTGTCGGAGTGGGTCAGGCTGATCGAGTCCTACTGCAACGACGGTCGACCGGACGTTCGCGCCCTCGCCCACTCGCTGCTCGCATGGGTCGATCCCGCACGCGACACCAGCTTCGCCAGGGCGGCGGTCGACCGCATGCGCGCGGCCGGCAAGCCGGTGTACTGCGTCTGGTCCGGCGCGCGCCTGCGCGACGAGTACGACGTCGACCACTGCTTCCCGTTCGCTGCCTGGCCCTGCGGAGACGCGTGGAACCTGATGCCGGCATCACGGCAGGTCAACATCCAGAAATCGAACCGGCTCGTCACCCAGGCCGCGCTGGAACGCGCCAGCGACACCATCAGCAGCTGGTGGAACGACGCCTTCCTGAGCCAGGGCGACGGTCTGAGGCGCCAGTTCTTCCTCGAGGCGTCGCAGACGCTGCCGATTCTCGTGGCCACGCCGGAGCCGGCCGACGTCATCGACGCGATGAAAGTCCATCGCATCAGGTTGAGCAAGGATCAGGGACTGCGCCCTTGGGAGCCCGCCTATGCTGCCGGTCGCAACCGGGCTGCGGCCGCAAGCCTCCCTTCAATGCATCAACCGATTATCGAATGAGTTCGCCAACATGAAAATTATCCTGATCCTCCTCGTGCTGGCCGTGCTGCTGGTCGCCGTCGTCGCTGCACAGTCGAAGAGTGCGAAAAAAACCAGCCGGACCGGGACATACCGCCAGCGCAAACTTATGACCGATAACGAGGAAGAGTTTTTCGGCCGGCTCGTCGTGGCGCTTCCCGATCACTACATTTTCCCGCAAGTCGCAATGTCCGCCTTGCTGGATGCGGCAAGCAGCGACAAGAAGGAAGCCCATAGCGACAGGATGAGCATCGCCCAGCAGCGCGTCGATTACGTCGTCTGCACCCGACGCTGCGAGGTAGTCGCCGTCGTCGAACTGGACGACAAAACGCACTCACGCGCAAAGGATGAACTGCGGGACGCACGACTCGAACAGGCGGGGATACGGACCGTCCGCTTCCAGGCCCGTAACAAGCCAAAGGTCGAGGCCATCCGGAGCATGATTCTCGGCCCCACGATGACCAAAGCCGGCAAGGCCACGACCGAACACACTGGTCAGGGTGCCACCCCTGCCGGCGCTACGCCGTTCATTCCGCAATAGTCCGCCCGCGCGCCAGATTTCGTCATGACGAAATTTGTGGTCCGGGCCGCCGCGATGCCAGTTGCTCCTTCTCTTCGAACAAGAGCGACTTGAAGCTGCAGCGCGGTCATGGTGAACATCCGGATTTCGTCGCGACGAAATTTGTACGCATCCTTCCTTAGCATCGCTTGTAAAGATGCTCTCCCTGATGCAAGGCCCCTCCATTCCCGACTGGGTATCGCTGCAAATAAATGGATGACACGAATAAGGGCTCTAAGCAACCATGCCGGCGAGCCTAAGGTTCTTGTCTATCGAGCGCGGGTAGCCGGGGCATTCGGATATCATGCCGGGCGGTAACTCGACCGAGTTAGCGCTGTCGTCTGCAGGTGCGTCTGCTCCGTGTCGCCGCCTTCTTTTTGGCGGCGCCAACGTAGTTCTGTCGACGACAGCTGCGACTCCGGGCGACGTGCAGTGGGCGATATCGGACGGTGTGCGCAAGGGGACTGACGATGCAGGAAGTGTCACGTGTCTGGAACGATCTGAAGCGAAAAGAAGACCAGTTGACGTGGAGCGGTGGCTATCCTGGTCACGGCGAACAGTACGACAGTATGGGGCGGACCGCCGGCACCTCGGCTCACCTGGGCGGCGCGTGGGGCTATGACCAGCTCGGCCGAGTAAGCCGTGTGCGCAAGGCGCTGCACGACTCCGGGCCGCTGGCGCAGCGCATGATCGTCGAGCGCCTCGCTGGTATCGACTTGTCGATGATCGCGTCCATCCTCGTATCGGCGTGCCAGGACCTGGCACTGATCTACGGTGGCTCGACCGTTATCGGTGGATTCATCGGCGGTATCGGCGGCGCCTTCTTCGGCGGTATCGGCGCAGTACCGGGCGCCGCAGCCGGCGCTGCGGCGGGCAGCTACGTCGGCGGCCTTGTTTTGAGCGTGCTGGGCCTGAAGTCGCTGGTGGAAGGCATCGCAGAGGCGATACCAGCCGCGCTGCGGCACTACCAGAAGGGAATCGCGGAGGCATGGGGCCCCGAGCGGCAGGACGACCGCTTGCGTCTGGGCCTGGGTGTGCGCGGCGACACGGCCGCGGCAGCGTTCGACCTCGCCAACGGCCACGTGATCGTGATGATGGCGATCCTGTCCGTCATGACGGCGTATATGTCGCGAGGGAAGGCTGACCGGGCGGTCCTGCTGAGCGAAATCGAGCGTAGCCCCCGGCTTGGTCCGCGCGTCGCGGCCTGGGTCGAGCAGAACGAAGAACGGCTGCGCCGCCAACCGGCGCTGCAGGCGACCCATGGAGGCGCTGGCGGTCATCACGGGACGGCGCAGGAGCCGCCGCCATCGCGGCCGCGTGACGGACGACGCGAGAGCGAGGGCTCCCGCCCGCTCCTGATGCCGACGGCGAGGGTTCCGTGTTTCAAGACCAACGGCTTGCCGTCGACACGCTTTCCTGAATTCGACCGCCAGCTGGCCGGGCAGGAGACCGGGCTCAACGCCATGTCGGTGGCCGATTACCTCGATGGTCGCGACGCGTTCGAAACCCGCACGGTGGTGCGCAATCCGAATATGGCGCGCACGGCCCGTGCAACCCATAAAGGCAAGTTGGAACGCAAGTTCTTCAACACACTGCGCAATCAGGGATTGTCTGGCCTCGAAGCGACGGCGAAGGCCGCCGAGATGGCGACCGACCAGATGAAAGTCCTCGCCGCACTGCATAATCCGGATATGGTCGCCGGCGGGAGGGACGTGATCGCCGGGTTTGGCGACCGCTCGATCAATTCGCGTATCGGAGCACAATGGAAGGCGTGGACTAAAGAGAACGGCATGAGAACCACTCGACTGGCCGAGCTGGACAAAGCCGCCGAACGCGTACCCGAATCGCTGCGCACTACGATGAAAATGAACGCAAAACTTGAACGCTGCAAATGAGGATGCCCAATATGGATGAGGATTTCGCTCTTTTTCTGACGCATTTTGGACCGCCGATTGACAGGCGCTACGTGCCGCCCTCGACGATCGATCGTTACCGCGGAAAACTCCCTGACCAGTTGCTGGCGTACTGGGAAGAGTACGGCTGGTGCGGCTATGCGGATGGGTTATTCTGGACCGTGAATCCCCAGGAGTACGAGCCGGCGCTGGAGGCATGGATCGGCGAGACCCCGTTCATGGAGCAGGACGCCTACCACGTCATAGCACGCAGCGCTTTCGGCACCCTATACCTCTGGGGCGAAGAGACCGGCGACACACTCAACGTGATGGCGCCGGCCTCGACCTGTTTCACCTCGCCTCCCGACGACGACATCGACCGTGATTTCCAAATGCGTTTGTTCTTTGGGGGGATGTCGCGCGGGGCCAATGATGTCGAGGGCCTGTTCGCGCAGGCGTTGCAACAGTTGGGGCGCCTCGCGTACGACGAAATGTACGGCTTCGTTCCGGCGCTCGCGCTCGGTGGCGCTCTAACGCTTTCCAACCTGCGCAAGGTCAAAGCGGTCGAGCACCTCGTTATCCTTGCACAACTTGCACCGCTTCACGTAACTGAAATCTGACCGGGCGGGCGCCGTCCGGCCGCGTGACCGGCCTCAGTGTAGGCTCGCGCTGGCGCAGCCGCTTCCCGTCAAAGGACGCTTGACATGGACGAAGATTTCGCCTGCTTCTTGGCAGATTTTGGACCGGCGATCGATAAGCGCTACGTACCGCCATCGACGATCGCGCGCTATCGCGGCAAACTGCCGGACCAGTTGTTAGCGTACTGGGACGAGTACGGCTGGTGCGGCTATGCGGATGGGTTGTTCTGGACCGTCAATCCTCAGGAATACGAACCTGCGCTCGAAGCGTGGATCGGCGATACGCCATTCATGGAACAGGACGCCTACCACGTCATCGCACGCAGCGCTTTCGGTAAGCTTTACCTCTGGGGCGAAGAGACCGGGGACACACTCAGCATATTCGCGCCAGCCTCGACCTGTTTCGCATCGTCTCCCGACAACGACATCGACCGCGATTTCGAAATGCGTTTGTTCTTTGGGGGAATGTCGCGCAAGGGCATTGACGTCGAGGGCCTGTTCGCGCCGGCCCTGCAGCAATTAGGGCGCCCCGCGCACGACGAAATGTACGGCTTCGTTCCGGCGCTCGCGCTGGGCGGCGCTCTAACGCTCTCCAACCTGCGCAAGGTCAAGACGGTCGAGCACCTCGTCCTCCTTGCACAGCTTGCGCCGCTTGACGTAACCGTAATGTGATCGGGCGGGCGCCGTCTAGCCGCGTGACCGGCCTCAGTCCAGGCCGTGATGGCGCAGCCGCTTCCTGCCAAAGGACCCTTGATATGGATGAAGATTTCGCCTGCTTCTTGGCAGAGTTTGGACCGGCAATCGATAAGCGCTACGTGCCGCCATCGACGATCGCGCGCTATCGAGGCAAACTGCCGGACCAGTTGTTAGCGTACTGGGACGAGTACGGCTGGTGCGGCTATGCGGATGGGTTGTTCTGGACCGCCGATCCTCAGGAATACGAACCTGCGCTCGGTGCGTGGATCGGCGATACGCCGTTCATGGAACAGGACGTGTATCACGTCATCGCCCGAAGTGCGTTCGGCACGCTTTACCTCTGGGGCGAGCAAACCGGTGACACGCTGCGTATCTTTGCGCCTGCGTCATGCGGTTTCTCATCGGCGGCTGACAACGACGTCGATCGGGATTTCCAAATGCGCGTCTTCTTTGGTTCGCTGTGGCGCGACACTAACGACGTCGAAGGACTATTCGCGCCGGCGCTCAAGCAGTTGGGCCGTCTGGCACACGACGAAATGTACGGCTTCGTTCCCGCATTGGCGCTCGGAGGCGCGCCCACGCTAGCCAACCTGAAAAAGGTCAAGGCGGTCGAGCACCTCGTTATCCTAGCGCAGATCGAGCCCCTTTACGTGACCGAAACCGGAATCTGATCGGGCGGGCGCCATCCGGCCGTGTGATCGGCCTTTGGTCCAGTCCCCGCTTTTAAATGAAAGACGAAGTCGACAACATGAAGAAACGCTTCTCGTGCTTGGCCGTGGCCGGCGCCTTCTTAAACATGCCGTCCGCCTTCGCGGCAAACGAACCGTCGAAGATAGAAAGCGTCGCGCTGAACGCTGTCCGCAAACCGCCGACACGCTACGAAGGGACTCTGTCCAACAAGCGCATCCTGATGGTTCTGTCACAGCAGGGGGCGACTGTCGAGGGCGCCTACGCCTACGTGAAACAAGGCGCCAACGAAGCACCACGCTGGATTGATTTGAACGGCACCGCGACAGCCATTGGCAGCGTGACGCTGGTCGAAAAATTCAAGGATAAAATGACGGGCCAGTTCGACGGCAAAATCGCCGGCAACGTCTTTTCGGGGATGTGGCGTTCGCCGGAAGGCAAGAGCCTGGAATTCACGGCGACCGCCGTCGGGGTGCCAGGCAATCTCAAGATCTTCGCCCGTGTCGCGCGTACGAACGGCGACATGAAGTTGAAGGGAATCGACATCTATCGCGACCAGAAGCTGACGCAATCGCTCCCGGCCGACGCCAACATCTTCACATCGCTCCCGAATCTCCGGTACGACAACCGCGACATGAATTTCGACGGTTATCCCGATCTCGCGGTACCAGTCGAGAATGGAGAACAACTCTACTGGCTGTACGACCCGGCACAACTCCGCTACGTGGACGCGCCGGCGTCGCTGCGCGACATTAACGTCACGCACACACGGTACAGCACCAATGAAATCATCGAGGAGTGGAGCGGCGGGTCAAAGTCTAAAGGTATGAATGTTTACAAATACGCGGGCGGCAAATATTGCCCGATCGAGGAAACCACAGTGTCCGGCGAACCCGAGACAGCGAAGACCAGCACGAAAAAATATCCAGTGTCGCAATGCAAGGCCAAGGAAGACTGACGGCGCGCGAGGTAGTGATGCGCTTCAGTCGGCGTCGTAACGCAGACCGTCCCGCTGCTGCTCGCATTTGCCTAGAAACGACAGTGAACCAAGATCCGCGACAAAGGTCAAAGTGATCAGCGGGATTCCGCGTTAGAAACCCGCACCCATACCCTAAACGGCTGTGTATCCACACGTGTATCCATGCCACAGATGAGCTTGCCAAGAAAACCCAGCTGCCGCGCGTCCGCCAGCCGACTCATCGATTCCGGCCGGAACCTACTCATCCGTAGTAACCCGCAAAGTCCAAGAACCCGCGTTTCTCCCTCCGGGAACGCGGTTTTTTTGCGCGCCGAAGTTTGAATCAGCAGTCCGCTCCTGATTGCGCGGCGCCCGCCGGATTCACTGCGTTCAGAGAAAACGCAAGCGGATCGGGTATACGCCAGTGATGGATTCCACGCAGCCTTCAGCGACCAGAATCGGCGCCAGCACGGACGCCAGCCTGCGCGACTTGGCCGGGTAGTGTTGATCGATCCAGTAGCCAAGCGTGTCGGGCTCGACATCGCCGGTCATGTTGGCACCGAGACCAGCTTCCGCGCCCGCTGGAAAATCGTTCAGAAAATCCTGCAGGAAGTCGCTGTCGATGGTGAATGGCGTCTCGCTCCAGTCACCCGAAAACCCGATGTGGACGTTGCCCGCGTAGCTGATGTTGGGTGTCTTGCCGTTCAGCGTGCTGATCAGCGTACGCGGCAAACCCGCATGATCGCGCCTGAGCCGTGCTGCGCCCGCCCGCTGGATGTGCTTGCGTTGCCGCTCGTCGATGCCCGCACCCGGCGCGTTCTGCTTCAGGCAGCTGACGTCGTAGCCGATCATGAACAGGCTCGCTTCGAACGCATGCATGCGGTCTTCGGCCGCCTCTCCCGCGAACAGCCCGGGCGCCTTCTCCGACACCGCAGCCATCAGCCAGCCAAGCCGGATCTTTGCGCCGCACCAGTCGGCGGCCGTCGCGGCGGCAGCGGCGGGCGCGTACGACAGCACGCCGGGGCTCTGCGCATCCGCGAACAGGCTGTGCACGGAGCGGTCGGACGGTATCGCCGGAAAGGCCAGTTCGGACGGCAGCGGTGCGCCTGCCTTGCCCTGCGAGCGGCGCCACAACTCGACGAGCGCAGCGATCGCCGCCGCGACCCGCGAATCGTAAATCGGCAATCCATCGTGCGATGCGAGCGCGTGGACCTTGGTCAGCATCGAATTCATCTTCGTAGCCTGCGGCCGACTGGCGTCAACGACGGCGACGTCGAGCGCGAATGCGCGGCTCGACGTGCCCAGGTATTCCGCCAGCTTTCCCTCCGCATGCAACGCTTTCAGAAACGGCATGGCGCCTTTTGCATCGTTACGGTTGCCACCCCAAGCGAGAACCCGGCGGCAGGCGTCCAGCACCTCGTCCTCGTTGCGGCCGGCGATGGCCCGCTTCAACGCATCGCCCAGCTCGTGCAGGTAATCCCGCGTTTCCTGCCAGTTGCCTGTTTCGCTGCCCTTCGTACGCCAGCGGTAATGCCGCAGCAAGTCCAGTCCAGATGCGTCCGTACGGATGCCGCCGGGGACGAAGCGCGACGATTTGATGTCGAGCCGGATCGACAGGCTACGGTAGTGTTCAGCCAGCCAGTCCGTGAATGCGGCGACGTCCGACGACGCGATAAATGCGTTTCTGTTCATGCGAAAATCTTTCTTTAAAGAAACTACAATCCGAATTATAGCAATGCGGGTCGAGCGCGCGTATCGGTCAAAAATAACGCCAGCGCTCGTCATCGAACCTGGCGCCCGGGGGCACGAGGCCGGCGTCGATCAATGTGCGGAAGAGCAAAGTCCTGAGTTCATCCGCACTGGCCGCGGTGTATTCGCCGTTGTGATGCGATTGCGCGGGAATGAAGCGCGCCGACCGCTTCGCCGGATCTTCTTCCGCGATGTCGACGGTTACGTGGATGATCAGCCCCGGCGTCCCGTCCGCCGGCCGGATCCCGCGCGTGCCGATTGTCGCGAACGTATGGTCGCGGCTGACGTACACGGCCAGGCCACCCGGCAGCTCCCTGACCGGTTCATGCTCCTCGTGCAGGGTCCTGACGCTGTAGAAGAAACCCATGGATGCGGGCCCGGGCGTCGAACGCGGATGCAGCAAGGCGCCCACCGACGGACACCGCTGGACGAAACACCCGCCGAGTGCGGCATACACCTGGTTCAGAGCCGTCTGCACCTGCCGGATGGTTCGGTCGTTCAGCGTGCGCACGTACGCCGGCGCCAGCTCGAACTGCTGCTGTTCGATGGAGGCCTCGTCCCCACCCCACCGGGCCGGATGTGGATCGATCGGCAGAACGGTGCGCGCCAGCGTGCGTCCGTCCGGCGCGACGCATCCCGACCGGTAGTGCGCCTGCACGCCGCGGTACCACCGGCTCTCCGGCGCGAAATGGCGGTCCACGATTTGTACCAGCGTTGGATTGCCGGGGATCACGAGCCGGTCGCGCACGACGTCCGCGAGTAGCGCCACCGTCGTGTGCACATGTCCGTCGACGCGGGCGAAGCACGCATTCGCATCCGCGATCCTGTCCGCGTCGACCGTGTCGTCGGCGTGGATAAACCCGCGCGCGAGATGTCCGGCCAGCCGGTTGACTTCACGGCAAAGCCCGTCGACTTCGACGTACACGCGGTAATACACTGGCCAGTGCCGGACGATTACGTGCGGACCGGCAAACATGCCGAACACGAGATTGCCCAGCTCCGTCAGTTCGCGCAGCAGGCATGGCGCGCTCGTCGCCTGCGTGATCGTCGTCTGCTTCAATGCGTTCTCCTTTCGATATCCGGTTCCCGCGGCTTGTTGCCCTGCACCGGTACCGATATAGTGCGACGGATTAGCGACAAAATACGCCGGAAACCATGCCCAGAGATTCCACCGAACGACAGCTGGCCCGCAGGCTGGCGATCATCGACCTGTTGCCCCTTCTGCCCGAGCACGGTACCGGACAGGGCGCGACAGTCGACCAGCTCATTACCAGGCTGGGCGACGCCTTCGCGGTGGATCGGCGCACGTTCGAACGTGACCTGCGGGACCTCGCCGACCCGCAGGGTCCGTGGCGGCGACAGTTCGGCCTCGAGGTGGAGTCCCGTCCCAGCGCGGACGACGGAAGGGTCAACGAATGGTTCACCACCGCGCATAGCAAGATCCCCCTGTTCAAATCCGTGACGGCCGTCGACGCGTTGGTGGCCAGCTTCGCCCGCCAGGAACTGGGGCCGTTCCTGCCGCGCGACGCGCGCCGGGCGCTGGACGAGCAGGTCGCGACGATCGAACGGAAACAGCGGCATCTGCACCAGACCGACGCGCATCGGCAGGCCATCGCCTACCAGGACAAGATCCGCCGCCTGCCGGACGGCCGGCCGATGGGACCTGGCAAGGTAGCTCCAGCGCATCTGCAGACCGTCAACGACGCCTTGATGAAGAACCTGATGCTGCGTCTCGTCTACCGCGCGGCCAGGTCCGAGGTGAACAGGACGCATCGCGTGTATCCCGTCGGCCTCGTGATCCATGATCGCACGCTGCGCCTGCTGGCTGTCGACGAGGCCGATGTCACCAAGGATCCAGCGGCGATGACGGTCAAGAGTTTCCACCTTCACCGCATGCGGGAAGCGACCCTGGACGATCCGGTCGCGCGCAACATCAGGGTACCCACGCTGGACGAGGCGCTCGCGCGCGGCACGCTGGAGATGTGGTCGAAGGGCCGTATCACCCTGCACCTGCGCTTCGCTGGCGGCGAGAACGCGGACGTCTTCGCGCGTACACTGGAAGAGATGCCGTTGTCCGACGACCAAACCATCTTCCTCAACACGGCCGGACAACGGGAATTGATGGCCACCGTGACCAATACGTCGACGCTGCGCCGCATGTTGCAAAGCATGGCCCGCGAAGCCAAGGTGCTGGCGCCGGACGATCTCAAACAGGAGATATGCGCCTTCCTGGCCGAGGCGCTCGCCTTGCAACAGGGCGACTGACGGAACGGCCAGGCAGGCTTGACCGGCATGTCGGTCGCCTGCCCGATCCCGGCCGCATGGACGGTCAGCGCGACTTCACGCCCCAGTCGTCGTACTTGTGCACGATCGCGCGCGAGGTCCCGTCGTGTTCCATGGCTTCCAGGGAACCGTTCATGCGCGCGACGAGCGCATCCGGCACGGCGCGGTTGCAGGCCAGGTAGACGCGGATGCGGTTGAACACGAGGACGGGGACCACCTTGCCCGTGTAGCCCAGGCGGTCGAGCGTGAGGCTGCCGCGACGGATGCTGGCGGCCCACAGGTCGATGCGGTCCATCATGAGCTTGCGGGGATTGATCAGGTCGTTCGGCGCGGGGTCGACGTTGAAGCCGCGCGCGCGCAGGAACTGGTCGCGCGCGTCGCCGTTGTAGGTGCCCACGCGGTAGGCGCGCGCGTCGTCCAGGGTGCGCACGTCGAAGCGGCGGCCGGCGCGGCCCATCAGGACCCATTCGGCCTCGCCGATCGGTCCGATCCATTTGAAATGCGGTTCGCGCTCGGGCGTGCGCGTGGTCGAATAGACGCAGGCGTCCTTGTGTTCCAGCGCGGCCGTGTAGGCGCGCTTCCAGGGCAGCAGGTCGATCGAATAGGCGATGCCGGAGCGGACCATGATCTCGCGCACCATGTCGGTACCGATCCCCGTCACGCGGTCGCCTTCGCGCATGCTGTACGGTGCCGAGGTCTCGGTGGTCAGGTACAGCCGCGGCGCCGGCTCCGCCCACGCCCACGCGCAGGCTACCGCCAGCAATGCGGCAAGAACTGTCGTTTTCATACGTTCGCACCCAGTGCGGGCGTCCCCGGCGGACAACCCGTTTAACTAGCATAGCAGCAACATCGAGAACGCGGCAACGCGTAACAAGCCGGCAATATTGACTGCTCACCGGTAGCGTATTTGCGACATTTTGCCGGCTCGTTCGGCATTTAATTCTTACAAGCAAGACTTTCAGTGGTGAAAGTGCCATACTTTGGTCATTCTCACCAAAAATCACACGCCATGCTGTCCGTGTTCACGCTTCCTTCCGATCCGTCGCTGCTCAGCTACGGGCTGTACACGCCGAAGCTCGTCGCGTTGTCCATCCTCGTCGCCATCTTCGCATCCTGGATGGGCCTGCAGATCGCCGGCCAGGCCGCCGCCAATCGCGCCCAGCGCTGGATCATCCTCGCCACCGGCAGCCTCGCGCTCGGCGCCGGCGTGTGGGCCATGCACTTCATCGGCATGCTCGCGTTCGACCTGTGCACGGAGGTCGACTACGACCCGTCCGCCACCATCCTCTCCAGCCTGCCGAGCATCGGCGCCTCGTTCGTGGCGCTGACCCTGATCGCGCGCGAGCGCCTGGGCGGCTGGGGCCTGCTGGCCGGCGGCGTGATCGTCGGCGCGGGCATCGGCGTGATGCACTACGCGGGCATGACCGGCATGCAGATGGGCCTGGAATTGCGCTACGACCCGCTCATGTTCGGCCTGTCGATCGTCGTCGCCGTCGTGCTGGCGACGCTGGCCCTGTGGGTGCGCTTCGGCCTGTCCAGCCTGTCGCACCGGCTGAGCGAACAACGCCGCCTGCTCCTGGCCGCCATCGTGATGGGCTGTGCCATCGCCGGCATGCATTACACGGGCATGGCCGCGGCGCGCTTCGTCGGCCACACGGTAACGCCGGCGACCCACACGACCAGCACCTTCCTCGCACTGGCGATCACGCTGATCACCGTCGCGTTCACCGTCTTCGTGCTGGCCGCCAACGGCCTGCTGCGCTACCGCCAGCTGTTCCGCGAACTGTCGCGCAGCGAGGCGTGGATGCGGGCACTGCTCACCACCACCGTCGACGGCGTGATCACGGTCGACCGCCAGGGCACCATCCGCGAATTCAATGCCTCGGCCGAACGCATCTTCGGCTGGCGCCGCGACGAGATCGTCGGCCACAACATCCGCCTCGTGATCGGCAACGAAACCGCGTCCGAGGAAGTCGGCCTGCTGCACTCGCTGCGCACGGGCCAGATCAGCCCCGGCGCGCGCGGCGCCGACGTGACGGGCCGCTGCAAGGACGGCAGCATCGTGCCGATCCGGCGCGCCCTCGGCCATGCGCGCCTGGACGGGCAGGACCTGTTCGTCTGCTTCATCACCGACATCACCGACCGGCGCAAGATGGAGCAGGCGCTGCGCGCCAGCGAGCAGCAGTTCCGTTCGCTGATCGGCAACATTCCCGGCATCTCGTATCGCAGCAGCCTGATCGAAGGCGAGGCGCCGATGCTGTTCATCAGCGACGCCGTCGAGCGCATCACCGGCTATCCGGGCCGCGACTTCCTGGGCGCGGCGCCGCGCCGCACGTTCGCGCCGCTGATCCACGCGGCCGACCGCGTGCGCGTGTCGGAAACGATCGCCACCGCGCTGCGCGAGGACCGGCCGTACCTCGTCGAATACCGTTTATTGCATGCGGACGGCAGCACTCGCTGGATGTGGGAAAACGGCACCGGCGTGCGCAACGAGGCGGGCGAGCTGTGCTGGCTGGACGGCGTCATCCTCGACATCACGGAGCGGCGCGAGATAGAAGACGCGCTGCGGGTGGCGAAGGAAAACGCCGAACAGGCGGCCGCGGCGCGCGCGAGCTTCGTCGCCAACATGAGTCACGAGATCCGCACGCCGATGAATGCCATCCTCGGCTTCACCGACGTGCTGCTGGACGGCGAACTGAACGCCGACCAGCGCCGCCACCTGGACACGATCCGCAGCTCGGGCCGCGCCCTGCTGCGCCTCCTCAACGAGATCCTCGACACCGCCAAGCTGGAAAAAGGCGCGGTGGAGCTGGAACAGAACGACTACAACCTGCTGTCGCTGATCGACGAGCTGTCGTCGACGCTGGCGGCCAACGCGCGCGCCAAGGGCCTGCACGTCGACATCCATTACGATCCGGCGCTGCCGACCTGCCTGCGCGGCGACGAGCTGCGCGTGCGCCAGGTGCTCACCAACCTGCTCGACAACGCGATCAAGTTCACGGAACAGGGCAGCGTCACCCTGCGCGCCGACCTGAAGGACGAACACCTGCATTTCACGATCAGCGACACCGGCATCGGCATCGCGCCGGAGCGCCTGGCCGCCATCTTCGAACCGTTCACCCAGGCCGACGCGTCGATGACGCGCCGCTTCGGCGGCACGGGCCTCGGCACCACGATCTGCAAGCAGCTCGTCGAGCTGATGGGCGGCCGCATCTGGGCCGAGAGCGAACCAGGCCGCGGCACGACGTTCCACGTCGTGCTGCCGCTCGTACTGGCGCGCTTCGCTCCGCAGCAGCCGCGCGTGCGCACGGCCGCCGCCCTGCCGCCGCTGCGCGTGCTGGTGGCGGACGACGTGCCGCAGAACCAGGAACTGCTGCAACTGCTGCTGGCGCGCCGCGGCCACACGATGACGGCCGTCGGCGACGGTGCCGCCGTCGTCGAGATCGCGGCCCGCGAGCGCTTCGACGTCATCCTGATGGATTTCCAGATGCCGACGCTGGACGGTCTCACCGCCACGCGCATGATCCGCGAACAGGAAGCCGCCGGCGGCCGGACGCGCGTGCCGGTCATCGCCATGACCGCCAGCGTGCTGGCCGAGCACCGCCGCGCCAGCGTCGAGGCGGGCATGGACGGCTTCGCGACCAAGCCGGTCGACTGGTTCGCGCTGTCGCACGAGATCGCGCGCGTGCTGGGCCTCGGCCCCGGCCACCAAGCGGACGACCTGCCGGCGCAGGAACGCCAGACCCTCAACCGCCACGCCGGCCTGCGCCGCTGGAGCGACAAGGAAGACGCGTGGCTGGAAGCCCTCGCCCACTTCGCCGCCCAGCACGACGGCCTCGGCGCCACGCTCGCGGCCCAAGCCACGGCGGCCGACTACCGCGCGCTGCGCATGCACGCGCACAAGGTGCGCGGCGTCGCCGCCAACCTCGGCCTGGAACTGCTGGCCGATGCGCTGGCCAGGCTGGAAGGCCTCGTCGACGGCGACAGCGGCAAGCTGTATCCCGCCGCCGAGCCCACGCTGGAAGCGTCGCTGGACGACCTCTGCGGCCTGCTCGACGCCGCGCTGGACGCGATCCGCGCCGCCCTGCCCCAGCCGGCCGCCGCCAAGCCGCAGGCGGCCCGCCCCGTGGCCGACCTGGACCGCGCACGCCGCGCCGCCAACGTGCTGCGCGACGCGCTCAAGCGCGGCGGCCTGGACGACGCCGCGCTGGCGGGCCTCGCCGCCGCCACGAGCGGCCATCCGCTCGCCTCCCGCGTCGCGCAAGTCCACGCCGCCATCTCCGATTTCGACTTCGACCTCGCCCTGCAACAACTTGACACCGTGCTGGCCGCCATCGACGAGCCGGCACAGGAGACCATCGAATGACCACCGTCAACCAACCGCTGATCCTCGCGGTCGACGACGAGGCCAGCAACCTGCAGCTGCTGCGCCAGATCCTGCAAGACCACTACCGCCTGCGTTTCGCCAAGGACGGCCCACGCGCGCTCGAACTGGCGCGCGAAGAGACGCCCGACCTGGTCCTGCTCGACGTGATGATGCCCGGCATGAGCGGCTACGAAGTGTGCGCCGCCCTCAAGGCCGATCCGGCGCTGGCCGCCGTCCCCGTCATCTTCGTCACCGCGCTCAACGACACGAGCGACGAGGTGGAAGGCTTCGAGGCCGGCGCCGTGGACTACATCACCAAGCCCGTCAGCCCGCCGATCGTGCGCGCTCGCGTGCGCACCCACCTGTCGCTCGTGCGCATGGAAGAATTGCGCGCGTCGCGCCTGGAGATCGTCCAGCGCCTCGGCCTGGCCGCCGAATACAAGGACAACGAGACGGGCCTGCACGTCATCCGCATGAGCCACTTCGCGCGCATCCTTGGCCTCGCGGCCGGCATGACGGAAGCGGAAGCGGACGACCTGCTGCACGCCGCGCCGATGCACGACGTGGGCAAGATCGGCATTCCCGACCGCGTGCTGCAGAAACCCGGACCGCTCGATCCGGACGAATGGAAGATCATGCAGAGCCACGCGCGCATCGGCGCCGAGATCATCGGCCACCACGACCACGGCGTGCTGGCGCTGGCGCGCAACATCGCGCTCACGCACCACGAGAAATGGGACGGCAGCGGTTATCCGAACGGCCTGGCCGGCAAGGACATTCCGCTCGAAGGCCGCATCTGCGCCATCGCCGACGTGTTCGACGCGCTGACGTCGATCCGACCGTACAAGAAGGCGTGGACGGAACAAGAGGCGCTCGACTTCCTCGTCAAGCAGAAGGGCAAGCACTTCGATGCGGAACTGGTCGACCTGTTTCTCGCGCAGATGCCGGCGATCCGCGCGATCCGCGAGCGGTGGGCGGAGCAGGACGCGGTGCCGGCGCCGATCGCCGTGGCGGCGTGATATGCATGGTGGGCACCCCGTGCCCACGCGTGACCTTAGCCCAGACGCGGCGCGGCAGCCAGTCGCACATCCGCCCGGCGCGCCACCAGTTCCTGGTACAGGCGCGCATAGTTGTCGGCCATCTGCGCCGACGTGAACAGCTGCCAGTAGCGCGCCTCCGCGCGCTGGCCCATCTCCTGCGCCATCTGCGGATCGTGCCACAGCCGCGTCATCGCGGCGCGCAGCGCCTCGTGGTCGGACGGCGGCACGACCAGGCCCGTCTCGCCGTGCACGTTGATGTACGTGGTGCCCGTGCCGATCTCGCTGGAGATCATCGGCTTGCCGTACATCGCGCCTTCCAGCAGCGAGATGCCGAAGGCTTCCGAGCGCAGGTGCGACGGGAAGGCGACGGCGTAGCAGAGCTTGAGCAGCGCCGCCTTGTCGAGGTCGTCCACGGCGCCGACGAACTGCACGCGCTTCAGGCCCAGGCGCTCGGCGTGCGCCTTCAGTTCCGCCTCGATCGGCCCCGCGCCGACGATCACGACGGGGTAATCCGTGCCGGCCACGGCGTCGAGCAGGATGTGCAAGCCCTTGTAGTAGCGCAGCACGCCCACGAACAGGAAGAATTTCGGGCCGACCCGCGCGCGCCAGTGGTCCAGGCGGGCCTGGTCCGGTTCCGGATAGCTGGATTTGTCGAGGCCGAACGTGATCACGCGCGTCTTGTCGCGGTAGCGGTCGAGCACGGCCGACGACGCCAGGTAGTTGGGCGACGTCGCGACGATCGTGTCGACGCTTTCCAGGAACCGGTGCTTCAGGGGCTGGTACAGCTTCAGCAGCGCTTTCTGGCGCACGATGTCGGAGTGGTACGTGACGACGGTCGGCTTGTCGATGCGGGCGATGAAGTGCGCCAGGTCCATGAACGGCCACGGGAAGTGGTAGTGCACGACGTCGGCTTCCGCCGCCATGCGCGCCAGCTTGCCGATCGCCTGCACCGACACCGCGTTCGACGCCACCTCGAAGTTCAGCGGCACGCGGTGCACCGTATGGCCTTCGTAGTCGAACGGTTCCAGGCGGCGGTCGCGCGACAGCGACAACACCTGGTTCGTGATGCCCAGACGCCCTGTTCCCACGCACATCTGACGGATGACCTGTTCGACGCCGCCGACCGAATCGGGGAAATAGGTCTTGTAGAAGTGCAGGACACGCATGGGCTGGGACATGGAGGCAGTCTGGTCAGAGTAAAGAGCGGTAGACGGCGGCGGTCTGGCGCGCCGTCGCGTTCCAGGTCAGCTGGGCGGCGCGCGCCCGCCCGGCCGCGATGCAGCGCGCCCGCACGGCGGGTTCGCGCGCCAGCGCGAGCATGGCGTCGGCGATCGCGCCGGTGTCGAGCGGATCGACCTCCAGCGCCGCGCCGGCCGTCACTTCCGGCAGCGACGTCGTGTTCGACGCGACGACCGGCACGCCGGACGCGAACGCCTCGACGACCGGGATGCCGAAGCCTTCGTACAGCGACGCGAACACGAACACGCCCGCGCCGGCGTACACGTGGCGCAGTTCGGTGTTGTCGGTGAGCCGGTTCAGCCAGACGACGTTCGCCCCGTCCTGCACGGCGGCGGCGATGCGGCGCAGCAGGTCTTCCGAGCGCGCACCGGCACTGCCGACGATGACGAGCTGGCGCTCCGCGCGCACGGCGGGCGGCAGCGACAGGTAGGCGTCCAGCAGGCGCTCGACGTTCTTGCGTGGCTGCAGCGTGCCCACGAACAGGAAATACCCCGGCCGCAATCCGTTGGCCTGCAGGGTCATCGCCACGGCATGCGCCGGCGGCGGCGCCAGCCATTCTTCATCCACGCCGCACGGCACGACGGTGATGCGGCGCTCGTCGATGCCGAAGCAGTCGACCAGTTCGTCGATGGCGAAGTGCGACAGCGCGATCACGTGGTCGGCCTTTTGCGCGGCCTTGCGCTGCAGCCAGTTCTTCAGGCCACGCATGCGCGGATTGCACCACTCGGGATGTTTCACGGGCAGCGCATCGTGCAGGCTGGCGACCACGGGGCAATCCATGCGCACGACGCGGTAGTCGGTCACGTGGAACACGTCGACGGGCATGTGCACGCGGTGCGCGTCCGGGGTCAGGAGGTCGACGAAGGACGCGCGTTCGAAGGTACGGGGCAACGCTTCGCCCTTCGTCACGGGCCCGGCGCTGCGCAGGCGCGGCCAGGAATACGGCCGCATCGCGCAGCCGGCGTGCGGCAGGTGGCGCAGCAATGCCTGCGTATAGACGCCGATGCCGTCCAGGTGCCCGCCCGTGAAGGCCGGCTCGATCATGGTCGTGCCGATGCCGATGCGCAGGTCCGGCTGCAAGAGCGCATCGTTGGCGGCCTCGGCGGAACCGGGGAGCGCGCGCAGGCGGTCCTGCAGGGCGGGCGTGCCGTCCGGTCGTCGTTTAGGGAGGCCCAGTTCGATCATGGTGGTGTCCAGGCCGGTCGGCACCCTGTTCATGCCTGGTACATCCAGCGCAGCGTGTCGACCAGCGGCGTGGGCTCGATCGTACCGATCGTGCCTGCCAGCTTGGCGTTGCTGCCGGACAGCGTGAGCACCTCGTTGGCGCGCACGAAGGCGGGGTTGACGTGCACTTCGATGCGGTAGCCGGCGATGTCGCTCATCATGTCGATCAGGCTCTCCAGCGAGTGCGAGCGGCCGGAGCAGACATTGAAGACTTCGCCGGCGGGTGCCGCCGCGAGCAGGCGCCGGTAGCTCTTCGCCACCGTGCGCACGTCGGAAAAATCGCGCGCGATCGCCAGGTTGCCCAACTCGATGCGGCGCGCGCCCTTGCGGAAGTGCGACACGATCTTGGGCAGCAGGAAGTTCTCGTTCTGGCCGACGCCCGTGTAGTTGAACGGCCGCGCGATCACGATCGGCAGCTTGTCCATCCACAGGCGCGCCATGTATTCCATCGCGAGCTTGCTGACGGCGTAGTCGTTCGCCGGCGCGGGCGGCACGAATTCGTCGATCACGGGCACCGCGGCGTTGCCGTAGATATTGGCGGACGACGCGAGCAGCACCTTGGACGGCTTGTGCGCACCGTGCGCCAGCGCTTCCAGCAGGTTACGGGTGCCGACCACGTTGACGCGGTACATTTGCTCGGCGTCGTTGTGGGCCACGAATGCGATGGCGGCCAGGTGGACCACCACGTCCGGCCGCACTTGTTCGATGACGGCGGCCAGCGCGGCGCGGTCGGTCAGGTCGACGGTGAAGATGTCCGGTCCGGTCTCGCTGCCCGGCAACACCGTGCCGAACACGTGATAGCCCGCAGCGGTGAGCTCGCGCGCCATGTAGTAGCCGGTGAAGCCGCGCAGGCCGGTGATGAGGGCGCGCTTGCCCTCGCCTTCCTTGGGCTCAACCATCCGGACGAGGTCTTCCGTGACCATGCGGTTCATGTCAGAACGAAAAACCGGTCTCGTTGCGACGCAGGTCGGCGTCGACCATCATCTGGCACAGCTGTTCGAGCGACGTCTCGGCCTTCCAGCCCAGCTCTTGCTGCGCCTTGGACGGGTCGCCGATCAGCAGGTCGACCTCGGCCGGACGGTAGAACTTCGGCGACACGCGCACGAGCAGCTTGCCGGTGCGGGCGCAATGCCCCGTTTCCTGCTCGCCCTTGCCTTTCCACTCGACGTCGAGGTTGGCGCCGCGGAAGGCCATGGTGACGAAGTCGCGCACCGTTTCGGTGCGGTTGGTGGCCAGCACGAACGTATCGGGCTCGTCGGCCTGCAGGATGCGCCACATGCCTTCCACGTATTCGCGCGCATAGCCCCAGTCGCGCTTGGCGTCCATGTTGCCCAGTTCCAGCACGTCCAGCTTGTTCAGGACGATCTTGGCGACGGAATCCGTGATCTTGCGGGTGACGAACTCGCGGCCGCGCAGTGGCGACTCGTGGTTGAACAGGATGCCCGAGCTGCCGAAGATGCCATAGGACTCGCGGTAGTTCACGGTCATCCAGTGGGCGTACAGCTTGGCGACGCCGTACGGGCTGCGCGGATAGAACGGGGTCGACTCGACCTGCGGCACGGCCTGCACCTTGCCGAACATCTCCGACGTGGAGGCCTGGTAGAAGCGCGCTTTCGGGTGGACGATGCGGATCGCTTCCAGCAGGTTGACGGCGCCGATGCCGGTGATCGAGGCGGTGGTCACGGGCTGATCGAACGAAACGCCGACGAAGCTCTGCGCGGCCAGGTTGTACACCTCGTCGGGACGGGTGGATTCGATCAGGCGGATGCTCGAGGAGAGATCGGTGAGGTCGTATTCGACGAGGTTCAGGTTCGGATGCTGCTCGATACCGAGTTCGGCAATGCGCCAGAAATTAACCGAGCTGGACCGGCGAAAAGTGCCGGTCACGGAGTAGCCCTTTTCCAGGAGCAATTGTGCCAGATAGGCTCCATCCTGCCCGGTAATACCGGTGATCAGGGCCTTTTTTGTTGTTTGCATGTTCTTGGTGATCCAGTGGTGGTCCGTAGCGGCCGCCGCAACAGCCGAGGCGGGTCGGCATGCGGGTCGTCGGCCGCGCTGGCGCGGACCAGATAATTTTCCAACAACCCCGCATTGTAACAGAGTGGTGCCTGGGCCTTTGCACAAAAGAAATCGTGCAAAAGAAGCAATATGTACTCGTCTATTATCGCCTGAAAGCCCGCAAACACGTCGCGTGATTACGCATTGTTACGAGTGCCTCAAGCTTTATTACATATTCACGAAATGTCGGGAACTTCTACATTTCAATGACAAAAGGGCCGCAATGGGCCCTTTTGAGTCATTTCGTCACAGGTGGCAAATCTACAACACAAAGGTGTCGTATCAACGCTCCGAGACGGCGTCGACGACGCACAGCGCCGTCATGTTGACGATGCGGCGCACGGTGGCCGACGGGGTCAGGATGTGCACCGGACGCGCGCAACCCAGCAGCACGGGGCCGATGGCGACGCCGCTGCCGGCCGCCGTCTTGACCACGTTGTAGGCGATGTTCGCGGCTTCGATGTTCGGCATGACGAGCAGGTTGGCGTCGCCCTTCAGCGTCGATTGCGGCATGATCTTGGCGCGCAGCTTCGCGTCCAGGGCCGTGTCGCCGTGCATCTCGCCGTCGACTTCCAGGTTCGGGGCCTTTTGCTGGATGAGGGCCAGCGCGGCGCGCATCTTCCTGGCCGACGCGCTGTTCGACGTGCCGAAGTTCGAGTGCGACAGCAGCGCCACGCGCGGCGTGATGCCCAGGCGCTCCAGTTCCTCGGACGCCATCAGCGTGATCTCGGCCAGCTCTTCCGCGGTCGGATTCTCGTTGACGTGCGTGTCGACCATCGCGATCTGGCGTTCCTGCGTGATGATGAAGTTCAGCGCCGCATAGACGTTGCTGCCGGCACGCTTGCCCAGCACCTGCTCGATGTACTGCAGGTGCACGTCGGTCGTGCCGTAGGTGCCGCAGATCATGCCGTCGGCGTCGCCCTTGTGGATCATCATCGCCCCGATCAGCGTGTGACGGCGGCGCATCGCCAGCTTGGCGAGGTCTTCCGTGACGCCCTTGCGCATCACCATCTGGTGGTACGACTGCCAGTAATCGCGGTAGCGCTCGTCGAAGTCGGGGTTGATGACGTCGAAGTGCTTGCCCTGCTTCAGGCGCAGGCCGAATTTCTCGATGCGCTTTTCCAGCACGGCCGGACGGCCGACGAGGATCGGGCGGGCCAGGTTCTCGTCGACGACGACCTGCACCGCGCGCAGCACGCGCTCTTCCTCGCCCTCGGCGAAGACGATGCGCTTGCGCTCGGCCGGCGCGCTCTTGGCGATCTGGAACAGCGGCTTCATGAAGCTGCCGCTGCGGTAGACGAATTGCTGCAGGCTCTCGGCGTACGCGGCCAGGTCGGCGATCGGACGGGTGGCGACGCCGCCTTCCATCGCGGCCTTGGCGACGGCCGGCGCGATGTGCGTCAGCAGGCGCGGGTCGAACGGCATCGGGATCAGGTATTCCGGACCGAACGACAGGTTCGAGATGCCGTAGGCCGACGCCACGATGTCCGACTGTTCCGCGTGGGCCAGGTCGGCGATCGCGTGCACGACGGCGATTTCCATTTCGCGCGTGATCGTCGTCGCGCCGCAGTCCAGCGCGCCGCGGAACATGTACGGGAAGCACAGCACGTTGTTGACCTGGTTCGGGTAGTCCGAACGGCCAGTGGCGATGATGACGTCGTCGCGGACGGCCTTCGCGTCTTCCGGCAAGATTTCCGGGTTCGGGTTGGCGAGCGCCAGGATCAGCGGGTTCGGCGCCATCTTCGCGACCATCTCGGGCTTGAGCACGCCGCCGGCGGACAGGCCCAGGAAGATGTCGGCGTCCGGGATGATCTCGGCCAGCGAACGGGCCGGCGTATCCTGGGCGAAGCGTTCCTTGTCCGGGTCCATCAGCTCGGTGCGGCCCTTGTAGACGACGCCGGCGAGGTCGGTCACGTAAATATTCTCGATCGGGAAGCCGAGGTCGACCGCCAGGTCGAGGCAGGCCAGCGCCGCGGCGCCCGCGCCGGACACGACCATCTTGCACTTCTTGAGATCCTTGCCGACGACCTTCAGGCCGTTCAGGATGGCGGCGCCGACGATGATCGCGGTGCCGTGCTGGTCGTCGTGGAAGACCGGGATCTTCATGCGCTCGCGCAGCTTGCGCTCGATGTAGAAGCACTCGGGCGCCTTGATGTCCTCGAGGTTCACGCCGCCGAACGTCGGTTCCAGCGCGGCAATCACCTCGATCAGCTTGTCCGGATCGGTTTCGTTGATTTCGATGTCGAACACGTCGATGCCGGCGAACTTCTTGAACAGCACGCCCTTGCCTTCCATGACCGGTTTCGAGGCAAGCGGGCCGATGTTGCCGAGGCCGAGGACGGCGGTACCGTTCGAGATGACCGCGACGAGGTTGCCGCGCGCCGTATATTTATACGCGCTGGCGGGGTCCTTGACGATTTCTTCGCAGGGCGCGGCGACGCCCGGCGAGTACGCCAGGGCCAGGTCACGCTGGTTCAAGACGGATTTGGTCGGGGTGACGGCGATCTTGCCGGGAGAGGGAAACTGGTGGTACTCGAGCGCGGCAGCCCGCAGTTGTTGACGTAGTTCTTCTTTTTTATCGATTGACGAATCCATGCTTTGCAGCCTTCCTGAACTGACCGGGGGTCTCCGATTTTAGCAGAGTGTCACCGCGAACCGTCTACGTATTTCTTGGTATCGACAGTCGTGACCGGAGGCAGGTAGCATGGCACCTGCCTCCGCTTCCCGCCCCGTTCCGCTTCAGGCAGGCGCTTTCGGGAAGTCCACCACCGTGTCGTTGATGCGGTTCAGCAGGTTCGTGAACGTGATGCTGGTGATCGCGAAGATCGTGTCCACCACCTGCGTATCCGTGTAGCCGGCCGCCTTGAACGCATCCACCACCGGCTGCGGCACGGTGCCGCGGGTGCCCGTTACGTCACGCACGAACGTCGACAGCGCATCCAGTTTCGCGTCGCCACCCGGCGTGCCCTTCCGTGCGGCCAGGATCGCGTCCGGGCCCAGGCCGGCCATCTTGCCCATCAGCGTGTGCGCGGCCAGGCAATAATCGCAACCGCTCACTTCGCTGACGGCCAGCTTGATCACCTCGATCTCTTTTTTCGACAGGCTCGTGTCGGCCAGCTTCGCATCGAAGCCCAGCAGCGCCTCCAGGGCCACGGCGCTGTTGTTGCCGATCGTGTCGTACGCGTTCGGGACCTTGCCCAGTTTCGCTTTGATGGCGGTAAAGAGTTCGGCGGTACGGCCGGTGGCGTTGGTACCCAGTGCGTTAAGACGGCTCATGATCTTTCCTTTCGTTGTGGGTTGGTGTGGAAAGAAGTCTAGGCCCTTGGACTAGTACGATGAATGCCCGGATGCTGCGATAATTTGCCCAATCGTCTCATCTGATAAAGACATGGATACCCTGAGCCGCCTGCTGTCGCTGTACACGATCCGCACCTCCCTCGACATCCGCTGCGAACTCGCGGCGCCCTGGGTGCTGGACGAACCCGCCGCGACGCCGGGCGTGGCGCCGTTCCACGTGATCGTCGAGGGCGGCGCGCGCGTCGACGTCCCCGGCCACGACACGCTGGACCTTGCGACGGGCGACGTCGTCGTCTTCCCCAGCGGCAGCGCGCACCGCCTGCACGCGGGGCCGGCCGCGGACGCCGCCCCGGTGCGATCGCTCGGCGCCGACGGCCCGCTGCAACGCAAGGGCAACGAAGGCGATGGACCCGCCACGGCGATCCTGTGCGGCAGCTTCGTGTTCGACGGCGCCGCGCGCCAGGCCCTCGCGCGCGCCCTGCCCGACGTGATGGTCGTGCGCGCCCGCCGCGCCGATGACTTCCCCGGCCAGCACGCGCTCGTGCGGCTGCTGCAGCACGAGACGACGGTGGTGCGGCCCGGCGGCGACGTCGTCGTCGCCCAGCTGTCGGGCGCCCTGTTCGCGCTGCTGCTGCGCGCCTGGCTGGCCGGAACCGGTCACGAGGCGCCCGGCCTGTTCGCCATCCTGGCCGACCGCCGCCTGGGCAACGCGCTCGCCCGCATGCTGGAATCGCCCGAACGGCCGTGGAAGGTGGAAGACCTGGCCGAGGCGTGCCACATGTCGCGCGCCACGTTCGCCCGCCTGTTCGCGCGCCTGTGCGGCATGCCGCCGGCCGACATGCTGACCCAGCTGCGCATGGCGCGCGCCGCCCGCGCCCTGCTGCAGGGAGAGGGCGCCGTCGGCGACGTCGCGCTGGCCGTCGGCTACCAGTCGGAAGCCGCGTTCAACCGCGTGTTCAAGCGCCATTACGGGATCGGGCCCGGCGGCTACCGGCGCGCGGCCCACGTGGCGGCGGTCACGGATTAGAATCGCGGCATGCTCTCCGAATTCGATCTCATCAAGCGCTACTTCCAGCGCGACCGCGCGCCCGGTCCCAACACCTTCCTGGGCATCGGCGACGATTGCGCGCTGCTGTCCCCCACGCCCGGCAAGGTGCTGGCCGTCTCGTCCGACATGCTGGTCGAGGACCGCCATTTCTTTGCCGGCGCCGACCCGTTCACGCTCGGGCACAAGTGTCTCGCCGTGAACCTGTCGGACCTCGCCGCGATGGGTGCCCGGCCGCTCGGCTTCACGCTGGCGCTGTCGCTGCCGGCGGCGGAACCCGACTGGCTCGACGCCTTCTCGCGCGGCCTGTTCGCGGTGGCCGACGCCCACGGCTGCGAGCTGGTCGGGGGCGACACGACCAAGGGCCCGCTGAACGTGTGCATCACGATCTTCGGCGAGCTGGCGCCCGGCCAGGCACTGCGGCGCGACGCCGCGCGCGCGGGCGACGACATCTGGATCTCGGGCACGCTGGGCGATGCGCGCCTGTGGCTGGCCGCGCGCCGCAGCGAGGTCGCGCTGGATGCCGCCGACCACGCCGCCACCGGCCAGCGCATGCACGCGCCCACGCCGCGCGTGGCGCTCGGGCGCCTGCTCGCGGAAGGCGGCCTCGCGCATGCCGCGCTGGACATCTCGGACGGCCTCGTGGGCGATTTGAAGCACATCCTCGCCGCGTCGCGCGTGGGCGCCGTGCTGGACGTGGACGCGCTGCCGGCCGGCCCGGCACTGGCCCGCCAGCCGATCGGACTACGCCGCCGCTTCGCCGCGGCCGGCGGGGACGATTACGAACTGTGCTTCACGGCGCCGGTGGCGCAGCGCGATGCGATCGTGGCCGCCGGCGCGGCCAGCGGGACGGCCGTGACGCGGGTGGGGTCGATCACTTCCGAACGGGGCTTGCGTCTCGTCGATGCGGACGGCACAGATCTCGATCTGCAGCTGGCCGGCTGGGACCATTTCAGCGCGGGCTGACCTACGCCGCTTCCTCGTCACCGCGCGGCGTCTTGCGGTCATCGTACGGCCCGTGCGTGAGCCAGTACTGGCGGAACGCGAGCCGCACGTTGTCGCGCAATTCCGTCTCGTTCCACGGTTTCGTGTAGAAGCGGTAGATGGCGCCCCGGTTGATCGAATCGAGCACCGTCTCCACGCCCGTGTAGCCGGACAGGATGATGCGCATCGTGTCCGGATACATCTCCTTGACCTTGCTGAGGAATTCGGTGCCGTTCATCACGGGCATCTTCTGGTCGCACAGGATCACCTGCACGTGGTACAGCGCCAGCAATTCGAAGCCCTCGGCGGGCGACGCGGCCGTCAGCACGCGGTAGTTGTCGCGCCTGAACAGCCGGTGCAGTGCGGCCAGCACGTTGACGTCGTCGTCCACCAGCAGCAGCGTCTGGACGTTGCGGTCGTCCTCCGCCGGGCGCGTCGGCTGGGCGCGGTTCTCCAGCACCAGCCGGGCCAGGTCGGCCGGCGGCAGCGCGCGCGAAAAATGAAAACCCTGGATCTCGTCGCAGCGGTGGCGGCGCAGCAGCGCCATCTGCGCGCGCGATTCCACGCCCTCCGCGATCACCTGCATGTGCAGGCTGTGCGCCATGCTGATGATGGCCAGCGCGATCGCGGCGTCGTCCGGGTTCGTCGTGATGTCGCGCACGAACGCGATGTCGATCTTCAGCTTGTCGATCGGGAAGCGCTTCAGGTACGCGAGGCTCGAATAGCCGGTTCCGAAATCGTCGATGGCGATGCGGATACCCAGCGCTTTCAACCGCTCCAGCACTTGCACCGTGTGCTCGAAGTTCGACATCAGCGCGCTTTCCGTCAGCTCCAGTTCGAGCAGGCCCGGATCCACGCGGTGCTCCGCCAGCGCCGCGCGGATGTCGCCTTCCAGGTCGCCCTCGACGAACTGGCGGCTCGACACGTTGACGGCCACGCGTACGTCGCGCACGCCCTCCGCATTCCACGCGGCGATCTGGCGGCAGGCCTCGTCGATGATCCACGCGCCCACGCGCACGACCATGCCCGTGTCTTCCATGACGGGCACGAATTCGGCCGGATACACGAGGCCGACGCCGGGACGGCGCCAGCGCAGCAGCGCCTCCACGCCGGTCACGCGGCCCGTGTTCAGGTCCAGCTTGGGCTGGTAGTGCAGCTCGAACTGCTCGCCGTCGATGGCCGCGCGCAGCGCCAGTTCGAGGTCGAGCCGCGCCAGCACCTGCACGTTCATCCCGGCCGTGAAGAAGCGGTAGCCGTCGCGGCCCGCCTCCTTCGCGCGCACCATCGCCACGTCCGCGTATTTCACCAGCGTGCCCGGGTCCGTGGCGTCGTCCGGGTACATCGCGATGCCGATGCTGGCCGTCAGCACGGCCTGCTGGCCGTTCAGGTCGAACGGCGCGCGCAGCGCCTCGCGCACCTCGTTGGCGACGCTGACCGCTTCGTCCTCCGTCTGCTCGCGCGTCATCGTCAGGATCAGCGCGAACTCGTCGCCACCGAGCCGGCCGATCGTGTCGCGCAGGCGTACGCAGCGCACCAGTCTCGTGCTGAACTGGCGCAGCAGCTCGTCGCCCAACGCGGGGCCGAGCGAGTCGTTGACGATTTTAAAGCGGTCGAGCGTGATGAACAGCACGGCGATGCGCCAGTTCTTGTCTTGCGCGAGTTCGATGGCGTCGCGCAGCGTGTGGAAGAACAGGCTGCGGTTCGGCAGGCCGGTCAGGCTGTCGTAGTTCGACATGTGCTTCAGGCGCTGCGCGGCCTGCAGGCGCTCGCTGATGTCGCGCGCGACGGCGATCAGGATGCGGTGGCTGTTGTCCTGCTGCTGCAGCTGCCAGCTGATCTCGACCGGCACCGCGCCCTGCCCGTCCGCGCGCAGCAGCTCCGTCTCGACGATGTCGTGCTCGCGCGACGTGGACGCCGGGTCCGCATAGCGTTCGAGCTGAGCGCGTTCCGCGAGGCCCAGCGCCACCGGATCGATGCGCAGCAACGCCTCGCGCGAAAAACCCAGCATGCGGCAGGCGCCGTCGCTGACGTCGACCATCGCCATCGTGCGCGCGTCGACGAGGAAGATGGCGTCGGTGGTCGCGTCCATCGCGCCGCGGAAGCGCTGCAGCTCGGCCGTCCGCTCGCGCACCGTGCGCTCCATGCGCGCGCCGTAGTCCTGCGACTCCTTGTGGAACAGCCGCACTTCGAGCAGGTTGCGGATGCGCGTCAGGACCTCCACCGTGTCGAACGGCTTGCCGATGAAGTCGCGCGCGCCCGCTTCCAGCGCGGCCAGCTTCTTGTCCGGCTCCGCCGTCACCACGAGCACGGGCAGCCAGGACTCGCGCTCCATCGGCTTCAACGCTTCCATCACCTGGAAGCCGTCCATGTGCGGCATCTGCAGGTCGAGGATGATCAGGTCGTAGCGATGCTGCAGGTGCAGCGCGGCGACCTGGCGCGGGTCGGTGGTGCTGGCGACGTGCTCGTAGCCGCTGGTCTTGAGCAGGAACTCGAGCAGCTGCACGTTCACCGGTTCGTCGTCGACGACGAGGATGTGCGCGTGGCGGATGTCGGTGGGGGAAATCATGGGGTCGTCCTCATTCGGGCTGACAGTACGGCGTCGATGGCCTCGTTGAACTGGCCGATGTCGATCGGCTTGGTCAGGTAGTACGTGAAGCCGGCCGCCAGCGCGCGGTCGATGTCGGCGCGCATGGCGTTGGCGGATACCGCGATGGCCGGGATCCGCGCGGTCTCGGGTTCGCGGCGCAACTGCGCCAGGACCTCGAACCCGGAGAGGCCGGGCAGGTTCAGGTCCATCAGGATGACGTCGGGTTTCTGGCTGCGCGCGAGCGACAGGCCGAAGTGGCCGTCCGGCGCGCTCACGAGGCGCAGGTCGGACCGGAAGCGCACGATCTCCTGCACGAGCTTCAGGTTGGCCGGATTGTCTTCGATGTACAGCACCGTATGCGGCTCTCCGGGTCCGGTGCCGTCCGCCGGGACGGGCACCGACCGCGCGGCAGGCGGGGCGGCAGGCAACGCGCCATCCGTACCGGCGACGGCCAGCTCGATCCAGAACACGCTGCCCACGCCGGGGCTGCTGGTCACGCCGATCTCGCCGCCCATCAGCTCGACGAGGCGGCGCGTCACCACGAGGCCGATGCCCGTGCCTTCCTGCGTGCCCGCTTCCTGGCCCAGGCGGTTGAAGGGCTGGAACAGGCCCGCGACCTGTTCAGGGCTCAAGCCCATGCCCGTGTCCTGCACCGACAGGCGCAGGCGCTGCGGCGCCGGTTGCGCGCAATCGACGACGATGGCGCCGCCGTCGCGGTTGTACTTCACCGCGTTCGACAACAGGTTCAGCAGGACCTGCTTCAGGCGCGTACGGTCGGCCAGCAGGCGCGCCGCCGGCGCCTCCGGGAACAGCACGCGCACGCCGCGCGCGGCGGCCAGCGGCGCGATCATGCCCTCGCATTCGGCGAGCACCTCGGCCAGCAGCACCGGCTCCATCGACAGGCTCACGGCCCCCGCCTCGACCTTGGCCAGGTCGAGGATCTCGTTGATCAGGGTGAGCAGGTGCCGGCCGGATTTCAGGATATGGCCGGAGAATTCGAGCTTCTGCTCCGGCGTCGTCGGCATGTCCTTCGATGCCAGGATCTGCGCGAAGCCGAGGATGGCGTTGAGCGGCGTGCGCAGCTCATGGCTCATCGACGACAGGAACGCGGACTTGGCCTGGTTGGCATTCCGCGCTTCGTCGATCGCGAGTCCCAGTTCCGAATTGGCGAGCTCCAGCTGGGCCGTGCGTTCCTGCACGCGCGCTTCCAGGCCTTCGTTCAGGCGCGCGATCTCGCGGTTCGAGTCTTCGAGCGCGCGCGTGCGCTGTTCGATCTCGGTCAGCATCGCGTTGAAGGAGTCGACGAGTTCCGCCGCCTCGTCCTCGCTGATGCGCGGTGCGCGCCGCGAATAGTCGCGCCGCGCCACGACTTCGCGCGCGATGCGGGTGATGGCATCGATGGGCGTCGTGATCGTGTGGCCGAGGCGGCGCACGAGCAGCCACGCGGTGAACAGGGCCAGCACCGTCACGCACGCGCAGATGACGAGGTAGTCGCGCATGCGTTCCATCAGCTGGTTTTCCGAGCGCAGGTAGACGGTGCCGAGCAGGTCGCCGTTTTCGCTGATCGGCTTGTACAGCACCAGTTCGTCGCCGCGCCCGACATAGGTTGCCGTGCCGCCCGCATGCACGGACCGGCCGCCCTTCGCGGGCCGCACCGGGAACGTGCTGTCCGCGCCGGGCGCCACATAGGTCGCGAACAGCGCGCCCTTCTCGTCGTAGATCGCGGCGGCGCGCACCGACGGCCGGCTGCGCAGCAGGGCCAGGTTCTCGCGCGCGAGGCGCGCGTCGTCGAAGGCCAGCGCGGCCGACGTCATGTGCCCCACCAGTTCGGCCTGCGTCGCGAGGTCGGTCAGCAGCGCGTGTTTATAGCTGCGCAGGTCGTAGACGACGACGGTGCCGACGGACACGGCCAGCGCGGCGAGCGTCGTCGACATCACGATCGTGACGAGTTTTTCGCGGATGGAGCGGCGCGGACGGATCATGGCATCACCACGTCGCCAGCGCCAGCAGGCGCGCGCTGATGCGCAGCTGCGCGGCCATCGCTTCGAGCCGGTCGATGCGCAGCCGCAGGCGATCCCCGTCGGCCACGAGTCCGACGACGCAACCGGGTGCGGGGACGCCGTCGCACACCGTCAATACGGGCTGGCTGCGCACGGCCGCGAGCAACCGGCCGCGCGCGGGCGACGCGGCCACGTACAGGACGTGCAGGCCGGGCGGCAGCGCGCGCGGGTCGACGCGGCGGACCGCCAGCGCGCGGCCATGCACGAGGCGGCCCGTCATGAATTGTGCGGCTTCGATGGCCAGCGCGTCGTTACCGGCGACGCCGACCAGCAACGGACTGCCGGCGTGCGCGAACGCGGCGTCCGGCCAGTCGACGAACGTGGCCACACGGTACAGGTAGGCCGCCTTGAGCTTGTGCTCAGGCGCGCCAAGGGGGCCTGTGCCGGCGTGGGCGGCACCCGCGAGGATCAGCAGGCACAGCGCCGCCCGGCGGACAGGCCGCGCGGCTGCGCGTGAAAAGACCATCATGAGTATGCCGGCCCCGGATGGTCATGCGCGAAACGGTCGAGCGGCATGCGAGGTCCTGGTTCGGTCAATGAACAACAAGCGGGCCAGCCCGCAAGGCGAGCAGGATAGCAGCACGACCGGGGACGATGTCGCACGGAACGGGGCCTGTCATTTACAGCAGTAAAGACATTTGCGTTTGTAAGGACGGTAAAGGCATAACCGCAAGAATGGCTTTTCGTTAAGATTCCGATGCCGCAGGGCGGGAAGGCGCGCTAGAATGGACGCGAGCGCGCAGCGGAACGTTTCCGCGACCGGCACACGGCGGCGCACTCGGTTGGATCCTGGAGACCTGGCGGTTCTCTGCTACCGCCATTACAAGGAGGAGCGACACGTGACGAACGACATCATCGACCTGGCCACCCGTGTAGGCCGGGCACTCGAATCCAAGAACCTGCTGCTGGCCACGGCCGAATCCTGCACCGGCGGCGGCGTCTCCCAGGCCATCACGGAAATCCCCGGCTCGACCGGCTGGTTCGAATGCGGTTTCGTGACGTATTCGAACGCCTCCAAGACGGAGATGCTGGACGTGCCGGCCGCGCTGATCGCGCAATTCGGTTCCGTCAGCGAGGAAGTCGCGGGCGCGATGGCCGAGGGCGCGGTCGCCAACAGCAACGCCGACGTGGCCGTGTCCACGACCGGCATCGCCGGCCCGACCGGCGCCGTGCCCGGCAAGCCCGTGGGCACGGTGTGCTTCGGCTGGTCGAAGGGCGACACGACGTACACCGAACGCCTCGTGTTCTCCGGCGACCGCCACGCGGTACGCGAGCAGACGGTGGCGCACGCGCTGGCCGGCCTCTTGCGGCTGCTCGAGTAAGGATGCGCCGTCTGGCCGCGGCCGCGCTCCTGGCGGCCGCTTCCTTGGACGCGGCCGCAGCAAGCCCGGACCAGGGCATCACCGTGTACGCGGCCGGCGACATCGCGCGCTGTGCATACCGCGATCCGGCGTATTCGGGCGCGGCCGACACGGCCGCCACCGTCGCCGCCGGCCTCGCGCAGGACCCGCTGGCCGTCGTGCTGGCGCTGGGCGACCTGACCTATCCGCGCGGCGCCATGAAGGAATTCACCGGCTGCTATGCGCCGACGTGGGGCCGTTTCAAGGACCGCACGTGGCCCGCACCCGGCAACCACGAGTACTACACGCCGGGCGCGAAGCCCTATTTCGACTGGTGGGGCGCGCGCGCCGGCCGCGGTTACTACAGCTTCGAGCTGGGCACCTGGCACATCATCTCGCTGGACAGCAACCTCGCCCCGGCCCAGCACGCGGCCCAGCTGGACTGGCTGCGCGCCGACCTCGCCGCCCACCCCGCGCGCTGCACGCTCGCCTACTGGCACCATCCGCTGTACAGCTCGGGCGGCCACGGCAGCATCCCGAAGATGCGCGACGCCTGGCAGCTGCTGTACGCGGCCGGCGCCGAGCTGGTGCTGTCCGGCCATGACCACGACTACGAGCGCTTCGCTCCGCAGGATGCGGATGGCCGGCTCGACCCGACGCACGGCATTCGCCAGTTCGTCGTCGGCACCGGCGGCGCGTATCCGACGCCGTTCCTGTTCACCGTCGCGCACAGCGAAGTCCGCGACAGCAACCGCACCGGCGTGCTGCGCCTGCGCCTGTACGCGGGCGGGTACGGCTGGGAATTCGTCGAGTCGACGCGGCTCGCGTCCTTCAGCATCGCCCCACCCGACCGCGGCAGCGCCGCCTGTCATTAAAACAACGGAGCCCGCATGACACGTCTCCTCTCCTGTTTTTCCCTGCTGCTCCTCCTCGCAGGGCCGGTAGCAGCGGCCGAGGTGCCCGAGGTCCGCTACGACAAGACGACGCTGCCCAACGGCCTGGAAGTGATCCTCGTCGAGGACCACCGCCTGCCCATCGTGGCGGTCAACATCTGGTACCACGTCGGCCCCGCCAACGAGGCGCCAGGGCTCACCGGCTTCGCCCACCTGTTCGAGCACATGATGTTTGCCGGGACGCGGCACCTGCCGCGCGGCCTCGCCGACCGCCTGCTGGAAGGCGCCGGCGCCACCGACAGCAACGGCAGCACGGACTACGACCGCACCAATTACTACGACACGGTACCGTCGAACCAGCTCGAACTCGCGCTGTGGGTCCACGCCGACCGCATGGGCTACCTGCTCGACGTGCTGGACCAGGCGGCGCTGTCGAACCAGCAGGACGTCGTGCGCAACGAGCGCCGCCAGAGCGTCGAGAACCGTCCCTACGGCGTCGTCGAGGAAGCGCTGAACCACGCGCTGTTCCCGAAGACGCACCCGTATTACGCGGCCGTCATCGGCTCGCACGCCGACATCCAGAACGCGAAGCTGGCCGACGTGCGCGACTTCTTCAAGCGCTACTATGGCCCGAACAACGCCAGCATCGTGATCGCCGGCGACATCGACAAGGCCAAGACGCGCGCCCTCGTCGCCAAATACTTCGGCAGCTTCAAAAAGAGTCCGCCGGTCGTGCATCCGAAGGTCGCGACGCCAGCCATCGCGCGCGAGCGCCGCATCACGGTGCCGGACCGCGTGGAGCTGCCGCGCCTGTACATGGCGTGGCTCACGCCGCCGGCCTTCCAGCCGGGCGACGCCGAGCTGGCGGTGACGGCGCAGATCCTCGCGGGCGGCAAATCGAGCCGCCTGTATAAAACCCTCGTGTACGAACGGCAGATCGCGCAGGAAGCGGCGGCCGCGCAGAATTCCAACGCGCTCACGTCGACCTTCATCGTCGACGCGACCGCGCGCCCGGGCCACGAACCGTCCGAGCTGGAGACGGCGATCGATACGGAACTCAAGGCGCTGCGCGACGCGGGACCGTCCGAGCAGGAAGTCGAACGCGCCCGCAACACGATCGAGACGGCGATGCTGACGTCGATCGAGAAGCTGGGCGGCACGGGCCTCGCGAACCAGATCAACCAGTACAACCAGTACACGGGCGACCCGGGCTACCTGCCGAAGGACATCGAGCGCCTGCGCCGCGTCACCGCCGCCGACGTGCGCCGCGTCGCGCAGGCCTACCTGCAGCCGAACGCGCGCGTGATCGTCGCCGGCGTGCCGGGCAAGCCGGACCTCGGCCCCGACGTGCCGGCACCGCCACCGCCCCAAGTCTCGAAGACCGGCAAGACCGACCGCGCCGCCGGCATCAACCGCGACCAAGCGTGGCGCCGCACGCCGCCGAAACCGGGTCCGGCGCCGCGCTTCACGCTGCCGCAGGGCGACGCGTTCAAGCTGCCGAACGGGCTGACGGTCATCGTCCACCCGAACCCCGCGCTGCCGCTCGTGGCGGCGGAACTGGTCGTGAAAAGCGGCTCCGACGCCAATCCCTCCGACCAGCCGGGCCTCGCCGGCTTCACGGCGCAGATGCTGGACGAAGGCACCGCCACCCGCAGCGCGCCGCGCATCGCCGACGAGATCGCGCAGCTCGGCGCCTTCCTCGGCAGCGGGAGTACGGCGGACGCGTCGACCGTGTCGCTGCTCGCGCTGCGTTCCACGTTCCCGCAGGCGCTGGACGTGTTGGCCGACGTCGTGCTGCACCCGGCCTTCCCGACCGCGGAAGTCGAACGCCAGCGCGCCTCCCGCATCGGCGAACTGACGCAGCAGCGCGACGATCCCGCCCTCGTCGCCGTCGTCGCCGCGGCCGGTGCGCTGTACAGCCCGGATCACCCGTACGGCTACGGCCAGCTGGGCACCGAACAGGCGATCCGCGCGACGACGCGCGAAGACCTCGTGCGCTTCTGGCGCCGCCACTACCTGCCGGGCAATGCGGCCCTCGTCGTCTCCGGCGACATCACGGCGGACGAGTTGCGCACGCTGGCAACGGCCCGCTTCGGCGGCTGGGAACGCGCCGATGCTGCCGTGACGTCGGTCGGCGATCCTGCCGGCACCAAGGCACGTCTCGTCGTCGTCGACAAGCCGGGCACGCCGCAGACGGCGCTGCGCGTGACGACGATCGCGGCCGCGCGCAGGACGCCGGACTATCCGGCCATGCAGGTCATGAACGCGGCGCTGGGCGGCCTGTTCTCGAGCCGCATCAACCTCAACCTGCGCGAAGACAAGGGCTACAGCTACGGCGTGTTCTCGGCGTTCCGCTACGACCGCACACCGGGCCCGTTCACCATCGCGGGCAGCGTGCGCACGGATGTCACGGGGGCTTCCATTTCCGAGATCTTCAGGGAAGTGAACGGCATGCGCGACAAGCCGCTGCCTGCGGCCGAACTGGCGGGCGCGCGCGACTCGCAGGTGTATTCGCTGCCGGGGCAGTTCGAAACGAACAGCGGTATCGGGGCGAGCCTGGCCGAGACTTTCGTGTTCGACCTGCCGGCGGATTACTGGCGCACCCTGCCCGACCGGTTCCGCGCCGTGACGGCGGCGCAGGTGCAGGCGGCGGCGCAGAAATACCTGAAGCCTGATCAGCTGAAAGTCATCGCCGTCGGGGATCGGGCGGCGATTCTGCCGCAGTTGCAGAAGCTTGGGTTGGGGCAGCCCGAAACGCGCGATACGGACGGCCAGCTTCCTTAACGCATCGCTTCACCATGCGCGCATACGATATGGCTTGCGTCCGCCACGTCGATGCGCTTAACATGTGAACAGTTCTTCAAACGTTAAGCATGAGCATCCCACCCGACATCGACAACGCGGTCGACGAACTCGCCGACCTGTTCCACCTGCTGGGCGACCCCACCCGGTTGCGGATCGTGCTCGCCTGCCTGGCGCAGCCGACTGCCGTGGGCGACATCGCCGGCGCGTTGAACCTGTCCAGTTCGCTGGTCAGCCACCACTTGCGCCTGTTGCGCGCGGCCCGCATCGTCAAGGCGGAGCGCCAAGGCAAGCAGGTGTTCTATGCGGCCGCCGATGCCCACATCAGCGGCCTGCTTTCCAATATGTTCGAACACATCGCCGAACCCACCACCGGACTGGACGCATGAGTCACCACCATTCCCACGGCCATGGACATGGCCACCATCATCACCCGGCGCCGGGCGACAACGGCCGCGCGTTCGGCATTGCCATCGGCCTGAACACCGCGTTCGTCGCCATCGAATTCATCTACGGCTTCATCGCCAACTCGACGGCGCTGATGGCCGATGCCGGCCACAACCTGTCCGACGTGCTGGGGCTGGGCCTCGCCTGGGGCGCCGCGCTGCTGACGAAGAGCGCGCCCACGCGCCGCTTCACGTACGGCATGCGCGGCACGACCATCCTGGCCGCCCTCGCCAACGCCCTGCTGCTGATGGTCGCGTGCGGCGCCATCGCGTGGGAAGCCGTGCATCGCTTCGCCCATCCGGAACCGGTGGCCGGCACGACGGTGTCGATCGTCGCCCTCGTCGGCGTGCTGATCAACGGCTTCTCGGCCTGGCTGTTCGTGGCCGGCAGCAAGGACGACATCAACGTGCGCGGCGCCTACCAGCACATGGCGGCGGATGCCTTGCTGTCGCTCGGCGTCGTCATCTCCGGCGTCGTGATCATCTACACGGGCTGGTCGTGGCTCGACCCGGTCGTCAGCCTCGTGCTCGTCGTCGTGATCGTCGTGGGGACGTGGTCGCTGCTCAAGGAATCGATCCAGATGGTGCTGGCGGGCGTGCCGGCCAGTGTCGACGCGACGGGCGTCACGGCCTTCCTGGCCGCGCAACCCGGCGTGACCGAAGTGCACGACGTCCACATCTGGGCGATGAGCACGACGGAAACGGCCCTCACGGCCCACCTCGTGATGCCGGGCGGCTATCCGGGCGATGCGGCCATCGACGAGATCGTCGGGCACCTGCGCGAGGATTTCGCCATCCATCACTGCACGCTGCAGGTGGAACAAGGGACGACCAAGCACAGCAGTTGCTGCCTGCACGATGGGCCGGAGGCGCATGACGATCACGATCATGATCATGACCATCATCACGGTCACTCACACGCGCACTAAACAAAACGGCCCGCATGCAAGCGGGCCGTTTTTACATGGAAAGCCTGATCAGCCGGCCAGGTTCGCGTACAACGCCGTACTGAGATAGCGCTCGCCGAACGACGGAATGATCGTCACGATCAGCTTGCCCGCATTTTCCGGCCGTTTGGCGACCTGGATCGCGGCCCACAGGGCAGCGCCGGACGAGATGCCGACCAGCAGCCCCTCCTCGCGCGCGGCCGCACGAGCCGTCTCGAAAGCATCCTCGTTCTTGACGGTGATGACTTCGTCGTAGGCTTTCGTGTTCAGCACGTCCGGAATGAAGCCGGCGCCGAGGCCCTGGATCGGGTGCGGGCCCTTCGTGCCCTTCGACAGGATCGGCGACGCTTCCGGTTCCACGGCGATGGCCTGGAACGACGGCTTCCTCGCCTTGATCACTTCGGCCACGCCCGTGATCGTGCCGCCCGTGCCGATGCCGGCCACGAGGATGTCGACCTTGCCATCGGTATCGCGCCAGATTTCCTCGGCCGTCGTGCGGCGGTGGACTTCCGGGTTGGCGGGATTGTTGAACTGCTGGGGCATGAAGCAGTTCGGGTCGGCCGCGACGATTTCCTCGGCGCGGCGGATGGCGCCCAGCATGCCTTCCGGCCCCGGCGTGAGCACCAGTTCGGCGCCGTACGCGCGCAGCAGCATGCGCCGTTCGTTGCTCATCGTTTCCGGCATGACGAGGCGGCAGCGGTAGCCGCGCGCCGCACAGACCATCGCCAGCGCGATGCCCGTGTTGCCGCTGGTGGGCTCGACGATGATGGTGTTCGGGCCGATCTTGCCGGCCTGCTCGGCCGCTTCGATCATGGCCCAGCCGATCCGGTCCTTCACGCTGTGGGCCGGATTGTAGAACTCGAGCTTGGCGGTGAGATCGGCGCCGGCGCCCTGCGCCAGGCGGCGGATCCGCACCAAGGGGGTATTGCCGATCAGTTCCGTCACGTCGTTCGCGATACGCATGCAGTCCTCCCGGTTGAGTGAATTGTGGACTTACTTGACCTTCAAGAGTTCGACGTCGAAGATCAGGTCGGAATCCGGCGGAATGGAACCGCCGCCTGCGCCGCGCTTGCCGTACGCGAGTTCGCTCGGGATGATCAGCGTGCGCTTGCCGCCCACCTTCATGCCCTGCACGCCCTGCTCCCAGCCCTTGATGACCTGGCGCGCGCCGAGCTGGAACTCGAGCGGTTCGCGGCCCGCGTCCAGCGACGAGTCGAATTTGCGGCCGCGTTGCCTGGCGGCCAGCGGCTTGTAGAACCAGCCCGTGTAGTTGACGACGACCGTGCTGCCGACGCTGGCTTCGGCACCCTTGCCGATCACGTGGTCGACGACCTGCACCTTCGGCCCTTGCTGTTCCTGGCCAGCGGGCGTCGGGTCGACGGGATTGTTCGGGTTGCCGGGATGGGCCGCGTTGGCGGTGGCCTGGGCCGGGTCCTTGGGACCTTGCAGGCCGTCGCCGGCCTGCTGGGATGCGTCCTGCGCGTTGGCGGCGACGGCCGCCAGCAGCAGGCTCGCGAGGGCGATACGACGGATCATGGAGCCTCTTTTCACGAATCAGTAAAAAACTGATCCTATGATAACAAGGCCTCCTCGGGTTGCACAGCGTCGACGGATTCGGTTACATGATCCGGCACCGGCACGGCATTCGCCTCCTCCGCCATCTTGCGCAGCATGTGGCCGGCCGCGACCATGCCGAACGTCGCGGTGACGACCATGCTCGAGCCGAAGCCGGCGCAGTTCAGGCCGGTGATGCTGTTCGCGTCGACTTCGCAGGCGTCGCCGTCGCCGGACTGCGGGTAGCGCAGCGGTTCCATCGAGAACACGGCGTCGATGTGGTACTTGTTCTTTTCGCCGCGCGCGAAGCCGTAGCGGGCACGCAGGATCTTGCGCACTTTTTTCAGCAGCGGTTCCTGCTCGGTACGGGCGAGGTCGCGCACTTCGATTTTGGTCGGATCCAGCTGGCCGCCGGCGCCGCCGATGACGATCAGCGGGATCGCATGCTGGCTGCAGTACGCGATCAGCGCGGCCTTGGCCTTCACGCTGTCGATCGCGTCGACGACGTAGTCGAAACCGTCCGTGCCGATCATCTGCGGAATGTTGTCCGGATCGATGAAATCTTCGACGAGATCGACCTGGCAGTACGGATTGATGAGCGCGATGCGCTGTTTCAGCGCCTCGATCTTGGGCATGCCGACCGTGGTCGACAGGGCCTGGATCTGCCGGTTGATGTTGGATTCGGCCACGTTGTCGAGGTCGATGAGCGTGAGCCGGCCGACGGCGCTGCGGGCCAGCGCCTCGACGATCCAGGAGCCGACGCCGCCGACGCCGACCACGCAAACGTGCGCCGCACGGAACCGTTCCAGTGCACGCTCGCCGTAGAGGCGGGCAATGCCGCCGAAGCGCCGCTCGAAGTCGACGTCATCGAAGAGGGAGGTGGAAATCGTAGTCATGATCCCTTCATTTTACCGGACGGAATGGCGCTCATTGCTCTAAAATAACTTTCAGTCAATCAAAAAATTTCCCGCATTCTGCACGTCCACAACAGCGATCATGAACAACCTTCTTGCCGACCCCGCTCCCGATTTCGACCAACCCGTCGCCGTCCTCAAGCATTGCCACGGCCGCATCCGCAAACAGCTTGCGACCATGGAAAAACTGCTCGCCCACCTGCCCGAACACGGCGCCGACGAGCAGGCGCGCCAGGCGGCAACGGCCGTACTGAAATACTTCGACAAGGCCGCCCACCTGCACCACGAAGACGAAGAACAGGACCTGCTGCCGATGCTGCTCGCGGTCGCCAAGGGCGACGATGCGGCCACGCTGCAGGCGCTCGCGCCCATGATCTTGCAGGAACACAAGGACATGGATGCAATGTGGCAAGACCTGCACGAGCAGCTGGCGGGGATCGCGGACGGCAGCGGCACGCAGCTGTCGGCTTCGATCGTGCGCCGCTTCGTGCAGAGCTATCACGGCCATATGGAACGCGAAGAAGGCATCGTCGCGCCGATGGCGCTGCGCCTCTTTGGTCCGGATCAGATGGCGCGCCTGGGCGGCGCGATGCGCCAGCGCCGCGGCCTCGAACAGGCGGTGGCCCCGGCATCTTCCATCGGCGAAAAAGTCGCCGACCTGCGCAAGGATTACGGCCAGGCCCGCCTGGACGAGAGCGACGTCGCCGACGACCCGATGGACCAGTTCACGCGCTGGTTCGAGGAGGCGCTGAAGGCCGAAGTGAACGAGCCGAACGCGATGAGCGTGGCCACCGTGGGCGAGGATGGGCGGCCGACGTCGCGCATTGTTCTCGTCAAGCAATTCGATGCGCGCGGCTTCACCTGGTACACGAATTACGACAGCCAGAAAGGCAAGCAGCTGGCAAGCAAGCCTTTTGCAGCTCTGCTATTCTTCTGGAGTGAACTTGAACGGCAAGTGCGGATCGAAGGCAGAGTTGAGCGCACGAGTGCCGAGGAAAGCGATAAGTATTTCAACAGCCGACCATTGAAAAGCCGGCTGTCGGCGATCGCGTCCGAACAAAGCGAGCCGATCGCAAACCGTGCCGCCCTCGAAGAACACTACGAGCAAGTGGCGCGTCAGTATGGCGAAGCACCGCCACGACCACAACACTGGGGCGGTTTTCGCCTGGTGCCGGAACGGATCGAGTTCTGGCAGGGGCGGCGTTCACGCTTCCACGACCGCATCGTCTACACGCGGCAGGAAGATGGCGGCTGGACGCGGCAACGTTTGCAACCCTGACCCGGTGCATCCGGTTCAGGATCAGCCGGAGAAGACGCGTGTTCGATCAACTGAAGCTTTCCGCCTGGACCTCAGGCATACGCAGTAAATTCAACCTGCCTCTGCGCGTGGAATTATGGAACGGCGCGCAGGTGGACCTGTCCCCTGAGCAACCACGCGTGAAAATCCGCGTCCCGAACCCGGGCGGCCTGCGCTACCTCCTCGCGCCGTCGCTGGGCAACCTCGGCGAGGCCTATGTCGAAGGCGCGCTCGAGATCGAAGGACGCGCGGCCGACATGATCCAGGTGGGTTCCGCCCTCGCGGAAACGACGGGCAAGCCGGCGCGCGCGAGCCGCGTCGCCAGCGCCGCCCTGCGCCTCGTCTCGCCGCACACGCGCGAGAAGGATGCCGAGGCAATCCGCTACCACTACGACGTCTCCAACGAGTTCTACAGCCTGTTCCTCGACCCGGCCATGGTGTATTCCTGCGCCTATTTTGAGAGCGGCGACGAGGACCTGGCCACGGCCCAGCAAAAGAAGATCGACCACATCCTCACCAAGATCGGCGTGCAGCCGGGCCAGACGCTGCTCGACATCGGCTGCGGCTGGGGCGCGCTCGTGATCCGTGCGGCCGGCAAGTTCGGGGCGCGCTGCGTCGGCGTCACGCTGTCCGAACGCCAGTACGAGCTGGCGCGCGAGCGCGTGGCGCAGGCCGGGTTGCAGGACCGTGTCGAGATCCGCTTGCAGGACTATCGCGACGTCGCGGGCAGTTTTGACCGCATCACGAGCGTCGGCATGTTCGAGCACGTGGGCGTGGACAATTTACCGGAATACTTCCGCCGCATCAGCAAGCTGCTGGCGCCGGGTGGTGTCGTGATGAACCACGGCATCACGACGACCGATGTCGAGCAGCGCAACAGCCCGCACGGCAGTGGCGAGTTCATCGACAAATACGTGTTCCCCCACGGCGAGCTGGCGCATCTGTCCACCGTCATCCGCACGATGCAGGAAGGCGGACTCGAGGTCCGCGACGTGGAAAACCTGCGCCGCCACTATGCCCGCACGTGCGCGCTGTGGACCGAGAATTTCGAGAACAATGCCGACCGCATCCGGGCGACGTGCGATCCGAAGACGTTCCGCATCTGGCACGTCTACCTGGCCGGCTGCGCGTACGGCTTCGCACACGACTGGATCAGCCTGTACCAGATCGTGTGCGGCAAGGCGGGCGAAGAACCGGACCTGATTCCGTGGTCGCGGCGGTACATGTATCGCTAGCGCTATTTCACCCGATCCGTGAACACCTTGCGGAACTTGGCCACCTTGGGCGCCACCACGAACGCGCAATACCCCTGCAACGGGTGCTGCGCAAAATAATTCTGGTGGTAGTCCTCGGCCTTGTACCACTGCTCGGCCGGCAGCACCTGCGTGACGATCGGCGCATCCCACACGGCGGCCATCTCGGCCATTACCTTGCGCGCCGTCGCTTCCTGTTCCGGCGACGTGAAGAAGATCACCGAGCGGTATTGCGTGCCGACGTCGTTGCCCTGGCGGTTCGGCGTCGTCGGGTCGTGGATGGTGAAAAAGATTTCCAGGATGTCGCGATAACTGATCACGTTCGGATCGAATTCCAGGCGCACCACTTCCGCGTGGCCCGTCGTGCCCGCGCACACCTGCTCGTAGGTCGGCGCGGGAATCTCGCCGCCCATATAGCCCGATTCCACGCGGAGAATACCGCGCGCTTCCAGGTAAACCGCTTCCAGGCACCAGAAACACCCGCCGCCCAGGATGGCCACTTCGGTTGCTGATTGCTGGCTCATGCTGACTCCTCGAGGGATAAATAGTTGTTCATGGTTTCACTGTAAACGAAAGTGCGCGGTCGTGCAGGCTCGGGGGACCGCCGGCCATTGATGGCATAATGCGCGCATGAACACCAGCTCACCTCGCGCCACCACGCGCGGTTTCGATTCCGCCCATTTTCGCCAGGCCCTGTCCCAATTCGCGACCGGCGTCACCGTCATCACGACCCGCCTGGGCGACGGCAAATTCCGCGGCCTGACCGCGTCCTCTTTCAATTCCGTATCGCTGGAGCCGCCGCTGGTGCTGTGGAGCCTGTCGAACGTCGCCAACAGCCTGCCCATCTTCACCGGCAATTCGCACTACGTCATCAACGTATTGTCCGCCGGCCAGGAAGAGCTGGCGCGCCGGTTCTCGCGCCGTGGCCAGGATCCGTTCGAAGGCGTCGAGTACGAATTGTCGCGCACCGGCCTGCCGATCCTGAAGGGCGTCTCCGCCTGGTTCGAATGCCACAACCGCAGCCGCTACCCGGAAGGCGACCACGTGATCTTCGTGGGCGAAGTGGAAGACTGCGCCGTGCATCCACAGTCCGCCCTGCTGTTCCATGGCGGCCGCTTCGGCAGCACCTGATCCTTGTTTGAAAAATGAAAATGCCTGTCGCAGTTTGAAAAGATGTGACGGGGCGGGGTTTCTATAATGGCTCGTCCCGGGCGGCCATCCATTCGCCCGCCACATTCTTACAAAGATTGAGACAGGAGCCCCATGAGCCGTTCCGATACGACCCGCAAAGCCCAGTTCCATTGGGATGATCCGTTGCTGCTGAACGAGCAGTTGCTCGACGAAGAACGCATGGTGCGCGACGCCGCCGCGGCCTATTGCCAGGACAAGCTGCTGCCGCGCGTCCTCGAAGCCTTCCGCCACGAAACCACCGATGCGTCCATCTTCCGCGAGATGGGCGAGCTCGGCCTGCTGGGCCCGACCATCCCCGAGCAATACGGCGGCCCCGGCCTGAACTACGTCAGCTACGGCCTGATCGCGCGCGAAGTCGAGCGCGTCGATTCCGGCTACCGCTCGATGATGAGCGTGCAATCGTCGCTCGTGATGGTGCCCATCTACGAATTCGGCAATGAAGAAACGAAGCAGAAATACCTGCCGAAACTGGCCACCGGCGAGTGGATCGGCTGCTTCGGCCTGACCGAACCGAACCACGGCTCCGACCCGGGCTCGATGGTCACGCGCGCGCGCAAGGTCGACGGCGGCTACTCGCTGTCCGGCTCGAAGATGTGGATCACGAACTCGCCGATCGCCGACGTGTTCGTCGTCTGGGCGAAGGATGACGAAGGCAAGATCCGCGGCTTCGTGCTGGAAAAAGGCTGGAAAGGCCTGTCGGCGCCGGCCATCCATGGCAAGGTCGGCCTGCGCGCGTCGATCACGGGCGAGATCGTGATGGACGAAGTATTCTGCCCCGAAGAAAACGCGTTCCCGGAAGTGCGCGGCCTGAAGGGTCCGTTCACGTGCCTGAATTCGGCCCGCTACGGTATCGCCTGGGGTGCGCTGGGCGCCGCGGAAGACTGCTGGCACCGTTCGCGCCAGTACGTGTTGGACCGCAAGCAATTCGGCAAGCCGTTGGCCGCCAACCAGCTGATCCAGAAAAAACTGGCGGACATGCAGACGGAAATCACGCTGGGCCTGCAGGGCGTCCTGCGCCTGGGCCGCATGAAGGACGAGGGCACGGCCGCGGTCGAGATCACGTCGATCATGAAGCGCAATTCCTGCGGCAAGGCACTCGACATCGCACGCATGGCGCGCGACATGATGGGCGGTAACGGCATCAGCGACGAGTTCGGCGTGGCGCGTCACCTCGTCAACCTGGAAGTCGTCAACACGTACGAAGGTACGCACGACATCCACGCGCTGATCCTGGGTCGCGCGCAGACCGGTATCGCGGCGTTCTGATCGCCCCGGTGCACGAAAAAAACCCGCCGAACACGGCGGGTTTTTTATTGCGCGAAACGCGCTCAGAACTTGTAGCCCAGGGTCAGCACGGTCGACTTCGGGTCCAGCTTCATGTGCTGGTTCTGCCCCGTCGAGAAGTGCACGTCGGTCCGCAGGCGGGTCTTCACGAGTGCGGCGTTGAGGAACCATTTCTCGTTGAAGTTCCAGACGGCACCGATCTGGCCCGAATAAGTCAGTTTGTTGTCGATGCTAAACGTCGTGGCCGGACCACCCGGGTTCGTCAGCGCGGTCAGGCGGAACGAACCGGTTTCCTTGTAAAAGTAGGCATAGGTCACGCCCAGGCCGACGTAAGGACGGAACGCCGCGTTCGGCGAGAAGAAACGGTATTGCGCGAACAACGTCGGCGGCAAGGCATGCGCCGTGCCCAGCTCGCCCGTGCCGGCGATGGCGCCTGCGCCGTAGATGCTGTGCTTGTACGGCTTCGCGATCGTGAATTCGGCGGTGATGTTGTCGGTGATCCCGTAGTTGATGATCGCCACCGGTTCCGTGTCCTTGCCGACGTCGCCCAGCGAATTCGGCAGGGCCGGGGCGGAAATCGCGCCGCTTTCTACCTTCGGTTCGATCTCGATGGCGCCCAGCGACACGGCCCACTTCCCCTTGGCCTGTGCCGCGGCGCTGCCCGCCACGGCCAGCGCACCCGCGGCGACCAGCAGTTTCACGACGTTGGAACTTACTTTCATGTTATCTCCTGATTCTTATTGATGGCCCTCCCGCGGACGGGCCTGTCGTGAACGTCGAAAAACCTGCTGCGCGTTGCACTGTCGGGTTGCGATGCTCGCTGTACTCTCGTACAGCTCCGCTTCTCGCCCGACATTGCGGCCGCTCGCGACGGTTTTCGAGGTCCCCTTCGTGACGATTACAGCCAGCCCTTCACGGCCATCTGCTCGAGGACGTAGCGCGCGATCAGCCAGTTCTCGAACGGCGTCGGGTGCACGTCGTCGGCGAACATGTAGCGGCTGACGTCGCCTGCGATCACGTTCTTCGCATTGCAGACGAGCGACGTCGTGCCCAGCGCGTTCGGGCCGCAGGCCGGGGTCGACGTATTGGTGAGGCCGTACGGCGCCGGGTTGATCACCTCGTCGTGGCTGACGCTCCACAGGTCGACGTACAGCACCTTCGGCTCGCTGGCGACAGCGGCCTTCAGCTGCGCATTGAAGGCGTCGACGGCTTTTCCGATCAGCGCCTGGACGGCGGCCGACTGCGATTTGCCCGACGGCGTCGATGCCACGTCCGGCAGGTTGTTCACGACGACGTAGTTCGCGCCCTTGGCGACGATCTGCGTCTTGACGAGGACGCCCAGCTCGGCGCCGGCCGTCGCCATCGCGGTGACGACACCCGCGGCGTTGGCGGTCAGGTAATCGGCGCCCGCCTTCTGGCCGGCGGCCGTGGCGTCGGCCTGGGCCTTGGCGACCATCGGACCGTACACGGTCGCCTGCGCGGCGGCGGTGTTGCCGGCCATGACGGCGGCGGTGACGGCGGCTTGCACGATGGACGCGTCGGTGTGGCCCGCGCGCGCTGCTTCCGTCTGGATGGCGAGGCCGATCGCCTGGGCCGCGGTGGCCGGGTTCGTCGCACCGGCGGCCAGCTGGGTCGTCAGCGACACGGCGAAGGCCTGGGAACCGGCGGCGGTGCCGGCGGCGGTGGCGTTCGTCGACAGTTGGCCCAGCAGGAACAGGATGTCGTTACCGCCGGCCAGCACGGTCACGAGTTCGGTACCGCTGAACTTGCCGCCGTTCTTGGCCAGGTGGTTCTCGATCTGCGTCACCACGGGCACGGTGGTCAGGCCCAGCGTCGGGTTCACGGCCTTGTTGTTCGGGCCGATCGGATTCGTCACGCGCGAGCCGCCCTGCGCGTAATTGAGGCAATTGGTGTTGAACGTAACGGGCACGGCGAAGCCCTTGGTCGCGTCGCCCTGCAGGCCGGTCTGGGCCGCGCACGGTGCCGGCAGCTTCAGCTGGGCTGCGACGAATTCGGTCCAGTTCTTGCCCGTCAGGTCAGCGTTGATCGACGTGTTGTCGCCGTTGATCGTGAACTTGCCGCCGCCCAGCGCCTTGACGCCACCGACGGCATACGAGCCAACGTCGGACAGGCTATCGCCGAACGATACCTGTGCGCTGAATTTGGTGACCGGGGTCTGGTCGCCGCCGCGAGGGCTGGTGCTGCTGCCGCCGCAAGCCGTCAGGACGGCAGCGGTCAACAGCGCGAGCGCGAATGAGGTCTTACGCATTGTGTCTCCTAAAGAAATTTTTCTCTTTTTGCAACGAACGGCCGTGCTATTCGTGTGCCAACTAATATGCCAGTGTTCGGCATCGTTGTATAGCGAAAAGCTTTGTCGTGCGCCGGCAACAACACCCTGTTGCGACGGCTGGAAACGAGGCCGGCAGCGCGGCCGATTATAGCAATGCCGCCGGTGAATTCATGTCTTAATGTGACAATGTTGTCTGAAAATAATCACGCGTCGCCGCCATGCAGAACGGCGCCACGAGACCGGCGTGATAGGCCGACGCGACGGCACCGTCGCCCGACGCCGCGCGCAGGATCGTCCTGGCCGCCACGAAGCCTGCCTTGGCCGAGCGGTACGGGTCGTTCAGGCTTGGGGTATCGTCGATGTCGAGCAGCGTGATCCTGCTGCCGCGCGCGCTGAAATAGCTCGCGGCCGACGTCGTGTTGAAGAATGGCACGACGGGGTCGTCGTGGCCGCCGCACAGCATCGTGGGTGCATTGGGCATATAGCTGCGCAGATCATTGCGCACGAGCCATTTACGCAGGTTGTGAGCCGGAGTACAGGCCAGCGGCGACGTCGCGCTCTGGTCGCACGGATGCGCGGCGAGATCGGCCAGGTAGCCGCTGCGGTAGGCCGTGCGGATCAGGTTGTTGGCGCCGAAATATGCCGTGTAGCCGGGCGTCTGCGGCTGCGAATCCGCAGCGAACAGGGCGGACTCGGGCAGCTTGCCCTGGTCGACGAGGTCACCGCTGCCGAGGCTGCCCGGCACCAGGTCGGCGATGGATGCGGCGTACTGCGTCTCGTAAACGTCCGACGGCGTCGCGTACAGCGCGGCACTCGCATGCTGGCCCGCGTTGATGATCATCGGCACGATCACGGTGGCACCACTCCGCGGTGCGCCGCCGAACAGGTCGTCGCCGAAGCGGGCGATGGCATACGGACCCGACATGCCGGACGCCGCCGTCAACGTGAACTCGTTCGTGCCCAGGTCTTGCATGGCGCGCTGCGTGGCCAGCGCGACATAGCCGCCTTGCGAATACCCGGTGACCATCAGCTTGCCGGAATCCTTGGCGCCGATCGCCCCGAACGACGTGCGTGCGGCGCGCAGCGCGTCGATCATGTCGGCGGCCTGCGCGACGCGATCCAGGTACGGGTGGTAGCCCAGCGACGAACCGCTGTAGCCCGTATAGTTCGGCGCGACGACGATGAAGCCCTGGGCCGCGAACACGGCCGCCGCGAGGCGCGCTTCCGTGTTGTTGGCGATGTCGGCCATGTCGTAGGATTTCTGCAACGAGGTGCCGTGCGCATACAGCACGACGGGCCGCGAGTTGCTGCACGACGCGCCGCCGCCGGTGGGCACGAAGACGGCGGCGCTGCCGTCCGTCGCTTCGCCGGCGCCGCCGATGGTGTTGTAGTGGACCTTGTACACGGAGACCGAGCACTGCGGTTGCCCCGCGACGGCCAGGGTGCCCTGCTGGGCCGATTCGAGGAAGCCGGCCAGCACGGTCGGAGTCAATGTGGTGAGACTTGCACCGCCGACGTTGACGGCCACGGAGGCGGCCAGCCCCACGAGGCTGCCGCGCGTCGCGACGGGCAGCGGTTCAGGATTCGCGACGCCGGTCGGCGTGCCGCCGGCGGTGGTGCCGCCGCTGCAAGCGGCAAGCAAATAGCCCAGCCCAAGGCTGCAGGCCAGGGTTAAGAGGGAACGCATGGATGTCCTTCGACTCACTGATCAAGGCAAAAGGCCCGCGCAGAAAGGCGGGCCGGGATTGCCGAGTAGCATGCACCGGACAGGCGTTTTTGGGAAGATTCCCGACTGATTACAGCGCGGTAGTGTTGTTTATCAACCCGTGCACGATGCCGGTCGAACCATGCGCGGCGCGGCGCAGGCGGTCGTTGACACCCAGCCATGGCCCATCCTGCGGCGGCGCCTCGACGAGGATGACGTCGGCACCCGTGCCATCCATCGCGCGCAGCGCCGCATACAACGCATGCGCAAAGCCTTCCGGAGAATTCGGCAGGCGGACGGCCGCGTGCGTGGCCGGCAAGTCGGCGTAATGGATCAGGGCGACCTTGCGTCCCGCCCCTTGCAACCTGGACAAGGTCTCGGCCAGGGTCGCCGTGTCCTGCATCGCGACCGGCGTGTGCGGCGCGTAATGCGATTCCAGCGTGCCCGAGGCGCGGGGTGCCGCGGCATCCGGACGGGCCGGCACCTGGTCGATCACGGCCGCGATGGCATCCGCCGAGATATGGCCCGGACGCAGCAGCACGGGGCCGTGCGTGGCGAGACGCGACAGATCCACGATCGTCGATTCGATGCCGACCTCGCTCTGGCCGCCATCCAGCACGAACGCGATGCGGCCGTGTTCTCCGATGTCGTCGCCGAATTCGTCGCGCACGTGCTGCGCGGTCGTCGGGCTGACGGCACCGAATTTGTTCGCGGACGGCGCCGCGATGCCGCCCTTCCCGCCTTTGAACGCCTGCAGCAGTTCGATGGCAACCGGGTGCGACGGGCAGCGGATGCCGACCGTGTCCTGGCCGCCCGAGACGGCGTCCGGAATGTGCGGCGCGCGTTTTAAAATCATCGTCAGCGGACCGGGCCAGAAGGCGTCGGCCAGCTGGCGCGCTTCCGACGGGATGTCGGTGGCCCAGTAGTCGAGATCGGCGCCAGGCGCCACGTGCACGATCACGGGGTGATCCTGCGGGCGGCCCTTGGCGGCATAGATCGCGGCGACGGCAGCCGGATTCTCCGCATCGGCGCCGAGGCCGTACACGGTCTCGGTCGGCAGCGCGACGAGGCGGCCGGCCTCGAGCGCGCGCGCGGCGGCCTTGATCACATCGGTCACGGCGCGATCCCGAGGATGGTGCAGGCCTGCGCAAAGTTTGCTTGCGCCTCTTGCAGCGTCGGCGCGACGAACGTCACGTGGCCCATCTTGCGGCCGCGGCGCGGGTCCGTCTTGCCGTACAGGTGCAGGTTGGCGCCGGGCAGCGCGAGCACCTGGTCCCACGCCGGTTCACGGACGGCCTCGCCCTCGAACCACACGTCGCCGAGGATGTTCAGCATGACGGCCGGCGAATGCTGGCGCACATCGCCCAGCGGCAGTTTCGCCATCGCACGGACCTGCTGCGCGAACTGGCTCGTGATGCACGCATCGATCGTGTAGTGGCCGCTGTTGTGCGGCCGCGGCGCCATCTCGTTGACGACGAGCGAACCGTCCGCCAGCACGAAGAATTCGATGCACAGCACGCCGACGTAACCGAGCTCGGCCACGATGGCACGCGCCGCATCCTGCGCCTTGCGCGCGCATTCGTCGGACACGTTCGGGCCCGGCACGGTCGTCGTGAACAGGATGCCGTCGCGGTGCACGTTTTCCGCGATCGGGTAGACGACCGACTGACCATCCGCCCCGCGCGCCGTCAGCACGGACACCTCGTACGCGAGCGGCAGCATCTTTTCCAGCAGACAGGTCACGCGGCCCATTGCCTCGAATGCGGCGCGGACGTCCTCGCGCGTGCGCACGCGCACCTGGCCCTTGCCGTCGTAGCCCATGCGCACCGTTTTCAGGATGCCGGGCAGCAGGTCCTCGGCGATCGCGTCGATGTCGGCATCGCTCGCGATCACCTTGTGCGGCGCCGGCATCACGCCGGATTTGCCCGCGCAGGCGACGAAGAAGGATTTTTCCGCGATGCGGTCCTGGGCGACGGACACGCCGTGCGCGTTCGGCGCCACGAACACCCGCTGCGCGAGGCGCGACAGGCTGGCGGCCGGGACGTTTTCGAATTCCGTCGTGACGGCCACGCATTGCGCGGCCAGCGCATCCAGGCCGGCCGCATCTTCATAGCCGGCCTCGACGAGGCGTTCGGCCACCTGGCCGGCCGGGCAATCGGCCGACGGCTCCAGCACGGCCACGCGGTAGCCCATCGCCTGCGCGGCGTGGGCGAACATGCGGCCCAACTGGCCGCCGCCCATCACGCCGAGCCACGCGGGTTCCGCGGCTTCCGGCAAATAGGCTAGTGACTTCGTAGTACTCATCAGTCGTTCACAGGCAGGGTCATGGCCTTGGCGGCGGCGGTCTGTTGCTGGCGGAATTGTTCAAGCTGGCCCGCCAGGGCGTCGTCGGTGGTGGCGATGATGGCGATCGCGGTCAGCGCGGCATTCGCGGCGCCGGCTTCGCCGATGGCGAACGTCGACACGGGAACGCCCTTCGGCATCTGCACGATCGACAGCAGCGAGTCTTCGCCGCGCAGGTATTTCGACGGCACGGGCACGCCCAGCACCGGCACGACCGTTTTCGCGGCGACCATGCCCGGCAGGTGCGCGGCACCGCCGGCACCGGCGATGATGGCGCGCAGGCCGCGGCGACGGGCGGATTCCGCGTACGCGAACATCTCGTCCGGCATGCGGTGCGCCGAGATCACTTGCGCTTCGAACGGCACGCCGAACTGCTTCAGCATGGCGCAGGCGTGCTGCATCACGTCCCAGTCGGAGCTGGAACCCATGATTACCCCGACCAGCGGCTTGTTCTGATCCGCCATCATTAAACCTTCAGCTTCTCGCCGGTCAGGCGTTCGATGGCTTCGAAGTACTTGGCCTGGGTTTTTTCGATGACGTCCTGCGGCAGCGCCGGCGCCGGCGGGGCCTTGTTCCAGTCCTTCAGCGTTTCCAGGTAGTCGCGCACGAACTGCTTGTCGAACGACGGCGGCGACATGTCCGGCGCGTACGAATCCGCAGGCCAGAAACGCGAGGAATCGGCGGTCAGGACTTCGTCCATCAGGTGCAGCACGCCGTTCTCGTCCAGGCCGAATTCGAACTTGGTGTCGGCGATGATGATGCCGCGCGTGGCCGCGTAGTCGGCGGCGGTCTTGTACAGCTGGATGCTGATGTCGCGGATTTTATTCGCCAGTTCGGAACCGATGCGCTGTTCCATGTCGGCGAAGCTGATGTTCTCGTCGTGCTCGCCCAGGTCGGCTTTCGCGGCCGGGGTGAACAGCGGCTCGGGCAGCTTGTCGGCCTGGCGCAGGCCAGCCGGCAGCTGGATGCCGCAGACGGAGCCGGTCGCCTGGTAATCCTTCCAGCCCGAACCGATGATGTAGCCGCGCACGACGGCTTCCACGAGGATCGGCTTCAGGCGCTTGGCGACGACGGCGCGGCCTTTGACCTGCTCCACTTCCTCCGGTGCGACCACGGATTCCGGCGCCACGCCGGTCAGGTGGTTCGGCACGATGTGGCCGAGTTTTTCGAACCAGAAATCGCTCATCTGGTTCAGCACCATGCCCTTGCCGGGGATCGGTTCGTTCATGACGACGTCGAAGGCCGACAGGCGGTCGGTCGTGACGATCAGGATCTTGTCGTCGCCGACGGCGTAGTTGTCACGGACCTTGCCATGGCCCAGCAATGGCAGGGAGGAAATAGTGGATTGGTAGAGGCTTTTCATAGAGGGGATATCTTGATAAAGCGAAACCGGCGAAGGTGCCGGTCGGATGGGCGGCGGCCAGTGAGAGCCGGTGCCAAAGCGATATTTTACGTGATTCTTACGTCATCGTCGTCAAAAGCGGCAATGGATGACTGCAAGAACCGTCGCCCCTGCGAAGGCAGGGGCCCAATTTCGTGGCTGAGTCGAGAAAATTGGGTCCCCGCCTCCGCGGGGACGACGTGCTAACGGTGCGGGACAGCTATTACTGAACGATCTGCGCCAGCTCACCAGCCTTATAGCGCTCCGCCATTTTCTCCAGCGGAATCGGCTTGATCTTGGCCGCCATGCCTTCGCAGCCGAAGGAGATATAGCGTGCCTTGCAGATCTGCGTCGCGGCTTCGCGGGCCGGCTTCAGGTAGTCGCGCGGGTCGAATTTCGCCGGATTCTCGAACAGGTATTTGCGGATCGCGGCCGTCATCGCCAGGCGGATGTCGGTGTCGATGTTGATCTTGCGAACGCCGTGCTTGATGCCTTCCTGGATTTCCTCGACCGGCACGCCATACGTTTCCTTCATGTCGCCGCCGAATTCGCGGATGATCGCCAGCAGTTCCTGCGGGACCGACGACGAACCGTGCATCACGAGGTGCGTGTTCGGGATGCGCGCGTGGATTTCCTTGATGCGGTCGATGGCGAGGATGTCGCCCGTCGGCTTGCGCGTGAATTTATAGGCGCCGTGCGAGGTGCCGATGGCGATGGCCAGCGCGTCGCACTGGGTGCGCGCGACGAAGTCGGCGGCCTGTGCCACGTCGGTCAGCAGCTCTTCGCGGGTCATGGTGCGGTCGGCGCCGTGGCCGTCTTCCTTGTCGCCCTTCATCGTTTCCAGCGAACCGAGCACGCCCAGTTCCGCTTCGACGGTCACGCCGATCGAGTGCGCGAATTTCACCACTTCCTTCGACACTTCGACGTTGTAGTCGTAGGACGCGACGGACTTGCCGTCCGCTTCCAGCGAGCCGTCCATCATGACGGACGTGAAGCCCGAACGGATCGCGGCCATGCAGACGGCCGGCGACTGGCCGTGGTCCTGGTGCATGACGACGGGAATGTGCGGGTAGGCTTCGACGGCGGCGTCGATCAGGTGGCGCAGGAAGGCTTCGCCGGCATATTTGCGGGCGCCGGCCGAAGCCTGCATGATCACCGGACTGCCGGTCTGGTCGGCCGCGGCCATGATGGCCTGGACCTGCTCCAGGTTGTTGACGTTAAACGCCGGGAGGCCGTAGCCGTGTTCGGCGGCGTGGTCCAGCAGTTGACGCATTGATACGAGTGCCATGGTTTAGCTCCATAGGAATAAAGAAACCTTTCCGGTCTCACACCTTCTGCGCGTGCGTGCGTCTGGCCTCGCGCGAAGGCGCGTCAGCCATGCACATCATCCGTTCGACAGTCTGGCGCGGCCGCGGTTGCGGCCGCGCGCTCAGGTGTTGAGCTCCCTCTTAATTGAATTCACCGACGCGAACGATCTTGAGCGCGTTCGTACCGCCGACCTGGCCCATCGGCTCGCCCCACGTGACGACGATCGTGTCGCCCTTCTTGACGATACCGTTGGCCACCAGCAAATCTTCCGCCTGTTTCAGGACGGCACTGCTGTCGCCGCGCTGCGTCAGGTGGTACGCATGCACGTTACGATACAACGCAACCTTGCGTTGGGTGGTGACGCTTGGCGTCAGGGCGAAGATCGGGGTGTCGACGCGGTGGCGGCTCATCCACAGCGCGGTCGAACCGGACTCGGTCAGCGCCACGATCGCCTTCACGCGCAGGTGGTGCGCGGTGAACAGGGCACCGTACGCGATCGACTGGTCGATGCGGGTGAACTGCACGTTCAGGAAGTCGGCTTCCAGCTTGTTGTATTCGGAGCGTTCCGCTTCGACGCAGATCGCGGACATCATCTCGACCGTCTCGACCGGCCACTTGCCGGCGGCGGTCTCGGCCGACGTCATCACGGCGTCGGTGCCGTCCAGCACGGCGTTGGCCACGTCCGACACTTCGGCGCGGGTCGGCACGGCGTTGACGATCATCGATTCCATCATCTGCGTGGCGGTGATCGCCAGCTTGTTGCAATCGCGCGCCATGCGGATCATGCGCTTCTGCAGCGCCGGCACGGCCGCGTTGCCCACTTCCACGGCGAGGTCGCCGCGGGCGACCATGATGCCGTCGGAGGCGTCCAGGATCTCTTGCAGCACGGGAATTGCTTCCGCGCGCTCGATCTTCGCGATCATCATCGGCTTGTGGCCGAACGGCTCGCCGGCGATGTTCGCCAGCTGGCGCGCCATTTCCATGTCGGTCGCCGTTTTCGGGAACGAGATCGCCAGATAGTCGGCCTGGAAGGTCATCGCGGTCTTGATGTCTTCCATGTCCTTCGCGGTCAGCGCCGGCGCCGTCAGGCCGCCGCCCATGCGGTTGATGCCCTTGTTGTTGGACAGGTCGCCGCCGACCTTGACGATGGTGTGGATCTCGCTGCCGGCCACGCGCTCGACGATCAGCACGATCAGGCCGTCATTCAGCAGCAGCGTGTCGCCCGGACGGACGTCGTTCGGCAGTGCCTTGTAGTCGAGGCCGACGCGTTCCTGGTTGCCCAGCTCGCCGTTCTCGCCCCAGCGGGCGTCCAGGATGAAGCGGTCACCGTTGTTCAGCAGGATCTTGCCTTCTTCGAACTTGCCGACGCGGATCTTAGGGCCCTGCATGTCGGCCATGATCGCCACTTCGCGGCCGCACTCGGCTGCGGCGCGACGCACCAGGTTGGCACGGTCGATATGGTCCTGGGCGCGGCCGTGCGAGAAATTCAGGCGCACGATGTCCACGCCCGCGCGGATCATGCGGACGAGCGTATCGAAGTCGGAGGAAGCGGGGCCGATGGTTGCGACGATCTTGGTACCACGAGACATTGATCTATCCTTGAAGTGAAAAGCGCAGCCCGTGGGCTGCGCCGGTGACCGTGAGGTGTTATTTCGCAGCGCTACGCTGCAGCAGGATCTCCACCGCCGGAAGCGTCTTACCTTCGAGGAACTCGAGGAAGGCGCCGCCGCCGGTCGAGATATAGCCGACTTGGTCGGCAATATTGTATTTTGCGATGGCAGCCAGGGTGTCGCCGCCGCCCGCGATCGAGAAGGCTTTCGATGCGGCGATGGCCTGGGCCAGGGTCTTGGTGCCTTCGGCGAACTGGTCGAACTCGAACACGCCGACCGGGCCGTTCCAGACGATGGTGCCGGCCTTGGCGATCTGTTCGGCGAGCTGGGCCGCGGTCTTCGGGCCGATGTCCAGGATCATGTCGTCATCAAGCACGTCCTTCACATCCTTGACGGTTGCGGCGGCGGTCGGCGAAAACTCTTTCGCGCACACGACGTCCACCGGGATCGGCACGGTCGCGCCACGGGCGGCCATCTTGTCGATGATGGTTTTCGCCTCGCCGACGAGGTCCGCTTCCGCCAGCGATTTGCCGATGTTCAGGCCCACGGCCTTCATGAACGTGTTGGCGATGCCGCCGCCGACGATCAGGTTGTCGACCTTGTCGGCCAGGCTCTGCAGGATCGACAGCTTGGTCGACACCTTGGAGCCGGCGACGATCGCCAGCAGCGGACGCTGCGGCGCGCCCAGGGCCTTGCCCAGCGCATCCAGCTCGGCCGCCAGCAGCGGACCGGCGGCGACCACGGGCGCGAACTTCGCGATGCCGTGCGTGGTCGCTTCGGCGCGGTGCGCGGTGCCGAAGGCGTCATTCACATAGATGTCGCACAGCTTGGCCATCTTCTGGGCCAGCTCGTCCGAGTTTTTCTTCTCACCCTTGTTGACGCGGCAGTTTTCCAGCAGCACGACCTGGCCCGGCGCGACGTCGACGCCATCGACCCAGTTCTGTTTCAGTTCGACCGGCAAGCCCAGCAGCTCGGACAGGCGCTTGGCGACCGGCGCCAGGCTGTCTTCCGGCTTGAACTCGCCCTCGGTCGGACGGCCCAGGTGCGACGTGACCATCACGGCCGCACCCGCATCAAGCGCAGCGCGGATCGCGGGAACCGAAGCACGCACGCGCGTGTCTTCCGTAATGTTGCCGGCGTCGTCCTGCGGGACATTCAGGTCGGCGCGGATGAAGACGCGCTTGCCTTTCAGCGCGTCTTGGTCGATCAGGTCTTGCAAGCGGGTGAAATTGAGAACGGCCATTGTCAACAATCTTGGAATGTTTAAAAAACGCTATTTTACCTTAGCCGACCCCATGGAAAACACCAGAAACGCGCAGCACAGTAAATACCACCATGCCAATAACGATGGTCTGCAACATGTTCCGCCGCCACAGGTAGTAGGCAAGCGAGATGATACCGGCCAGGAGTTTCGGGTTCGTGACGGCCAGCTCGACCTCCCCCTGCGGCCCCAGCATGAAATCGGGCGCGACGATCGCGGCCAGCGCGCAGGCGGGCGCATAGCGCAGCATTTCCTGCACCCGCCGGGGAATCGTTACGCGGTGGCCCACCATCCACAAGGCGCTGCGGCAGCACGCGGTGGCGACACTCAGCACCACGATGACGGTCCAGATTTCCCAGTCAGCCATGGCGGACCTTGCGGCGTTCCTGCGTTTCCTCGATGGCGATGGCGGTGACCATGCCGACGAGAACCGCAAGCAGCAGCCCCAGCTTGTACGGCAGGCCATGCGCCAGCACGGACACGATGCCCGCCACCAGCACGCCGCACAGGGCCGCGCTGTTCATGACCAGGGGGACGAGGATGCACAGGATGGCGAGCGTGCCGGCAAAGCCCAGCTGCCATTCCGTCGGCACGGCACTACCCAGGAAGATGCCGATGAACGTGCCGACCTGCCACGCGACCCAACTTGGATACAGCAAGCCCTTCAGGAATGACAGCTTGCCCCGTTCGGGCGTCGTGCGGGGGTAGCGCTGCAGGAAGAGCGCGGTGGTCAGGTCGCCGGAGATATGGCCAAGATAAAAACGCTGCACCACCGGCAGGTGCGAGAAATGGGGGGCGAGCAGTGCGGAAAAGATGACGAACCGCAGGTTGACGACGAAGGCGGTGGCGAAGATGACGCCGATGGGTGCGCCGGTGGCGATCAGCGGCAGCGATGCGAGCTGGGCCGAGCCGGAATACACGATCAGCGTCATGGCGCTGGCTTGCAGCACCGTGAGGCCGCTCTTGACCATCGCGACCCCGACCACGATGCCCCATGCGCCGAGGCCGAACAGCGTGGGCAGGCCGACGTGGAAACCCTCGCGCCAGGCGACCGGGTCGTGACCGTCGACATCGTCGCCGCTCTCCATGCGCACTCCGCTCATGTCGCGTTCCTGCAACAAAAGCGGTCGACAAGCATGGCGGACAGGCTGCGTTCGGACATGAAACGAGGGCGTGAAAATGCGCGTAGATTTCCCTGTCGGAAATTCTACTCGACAGTATTAAGATCGCTATTCTACCGGACCATTCCGGCAATCAGGTCGAATCCGTTAGAATCGTGGTTTTGGGAATGTTGTACTTCCTGCCTATTTGCTGACGGAGAAATGAATGAACGACAAGACCATCCCGGTCGTGGAACTGGAAGCCAAGGACCTGCCGGCCTATTGCCCGAACCCTGCCATGCCGCTGTGGTCGTCCCACCCGCGCGTCTTTCTGGACTTCGATCATGACGGCAACGCGAAGTGCCCGTACTGCGGCACCCAGTACCGCCTGAAGCCGGGCACCGTGCTGGCGCATCACTGATTTCGCATCACTGATTCCCTTCTGTCCGGGAGCTGCCGTGAACCAACTGGGCGCAGCAGGCTACCAGGCGCCGTGGTGGCTGCCGGGCGGTGATCTGCAGACGATTTATCCCGCCGTCTGCATCCGCAAGCCGGCCGTCGCCTACCGGCGCGAACGCTGGAACACCCCCTGCGGCCAGGATTTCATCGACGTCGACCTCGTCGACGGCGCTTCCCCTGCTTCTCCCTGCGTACTGCTGTTCCATGGCCTGGAAGGGTCGTCGGACAGCCATTACGCGCGGTCGCTGATGGCGGCCGCCAAAGCGCGCGGCTGGCATGGCGCGATCCCGCATTTCCGCGGCTGCTCGGGCGAGCCGAACCTCGCGCCCCGCTTCTACCACTCCGGCGACGCCGAAGAACTCGACTGGATCATCCGCCGCCTGCGCTCCCGCCATCCCGGGCCGTTCTACGTGGCCGGCGTCTCGCTGGGCGGCAACGCGCTGCTGCGCTGGCTCGGCGAACAGGGCCATGGCGCGGGCATCGTCGATGCCGCCGTGGCCATCTCCGCCCCGCTCGACCTGGCGGCCGGCGGCGCCGCGCTGTCGGCCGGCTTCAACCGCCTGTACACGCGCATGTTCCTGCAGACCCTGAAGCCAAAGGCACTGGCCAAGCTGGAACGCTTTCCCGGCCTGTTCGACCGCGACCGCCTGCTCGCCGCGAACGATTTATATAGTTTCGACAACGTCGTCACCGCCCCGCTGCACGGTTACCGCGACACGGACGATTACTGGCACCGCGCCAGCGCCCGCCACGTCCTGCACGACATCGTCGTGCCGACGCTCGTGCTGAATGCGCAGAACGACCCGTTCCTGCCCGGCCGGCACCTGCCGCGCACAGCTGCACACGCGGTGACCCTGGAGTATCCCGCGACGGGCGGTCACGTCGGCTTTTCCGTCGGTCCCTTCCCTGGGCGGCTCGACTGGCTGCCGCAACGCATCCTGACATTTTTCGACGACACGGCCATGCGCGCGCCCGCGCCCGCGCGGCTGTGCGAAGCTTGAACCATGGACGACATCGTAAAACAGGCAATGGCCAAGTGGCCGAACGTGCCGTACTGCTACGGCTGGCTCGCACTGGATGCGCGCGGCGCGTGGCGCATGCGCGACGAGGCCGCTCAGCGCGCGGGCGCCCCCGGCGACAAGCTGACGAACGCCGCGCTGGTCGGCTTCATCGCCCGCAATTATTTATCGGATGAGCGCGGCTGCTGGTATTTCCAGAACGGTCCGCAGCGCGTGTACATCAACCTCGAGACGACGCCCTTCATCGCGCGCACGGATCCGGCGCAGGGCCTCGTGCTGCACACCGGACAACCGCTGGGCGCGCCGGAGGAAGCGTTCATGACGGAGGCCGGCGGCATCGTGCTGCGTGCGGGCCGGACGGTGGCCCAGGTGGACGACCGCGACGTGGCGCAATTGCTGCAGGCGCTCGAGCTGGATGGCCGTCCTGCGTCGGACGACGACGTGATGGCGTGGCTGGAAGGCGGCGCCGGAGAGCTGGCGCTGCGCTGGCAGGACAGGCGCATCGCCGTTGGACGGTTGATGGCGGACGAGGTGCCGGCACGCTTCGGGTTCGTGCGGCGGCCGGACTTGCTGCAAGGGCAAAAATAGATAACATTTGAACGTCGTTCCCGCGAAGGCGGGAACCGAATTTTTGCGCAGGTCGCTCACGCAAAATTAGGCCCCTGCCTTCGCAGGGGCGACGTGGTTTTGGGTTACCGATCCTTGTCCTTCTTCTCTTTCTTCTCGTCCTTCTGCCGCTCGTTCAGCTCGCGCTCGCGCGCATCGATCACGGCCTGGTCGTAGAACGACACATCCTTCGCCTTGCGCGCGAGATTGAGCTGGTCGACGGCCGCCGGCAACGCGCCCGACAACACATACGATTCGGCCAGCGCCATGTGCTGCAGCGCGATCTTGCCCTGGGCCGCATAGGTCTTGGCGAGCTGGTCGTACAGCTTGGGCTCTTCGCGGTATTGCTGCACCTGGTCGCGCAGGAACTGGGCCGCCTTGTCCAGCTGGCCGTCCGCGATCAGCGCGTCGGCATACTGGCGTGCCAGCATGCGCGACAGCGGGAATTTCTGGTACGCGGCTTCCGCATCCTGCACGGCCTGGTGGACGACGGCGGGCGGCTGCCCCGGCGCCAGCTTGATCTCGGTGCCGAGGGCGGCGAACATGGCGCTGCCGTCCGTGCCGCTGCGCTCGCTCGAAAACACGCCGGGGCGGGGCTTGGTCGATGCCTTCGCCTTGTCGAGCCAGCTCTGCGCCCCTTTCAGGTCGCCCTGCTTCAGCGCGAGGAACGACAGGCCGTACATCGCGGCCGTCTGCTGCTGCGTGTTCGGCTGGGCCAGCTGGCTGTCGAACGTGGACTTCGCTTCGTCGCGCCCCTTCTGGCTTTCGTCCTGCAGCACGCGCGCGCGGGCGCGGACGAGGTGGAATTCGATGCTGTCCGGACGGATGTGGATCGGCTTCGGATTGTCGCGGATGCGCGCCTGGATGTCGGCGATGCGCTCGCCCGTCAGCGGGTGGCTGCTGAGCCAGGCCGGCGCCTCGCCATAGACGCGTGTCGTGCTCTGCAGGCGCTTGAAGAACGCCACCATGCCCGACGTGTCGTAGCCGGCCGCGCGCATCGTCTGGAAACCGACGCGGTCCGCCTCGCGTTCGGCGTCGCGGCTGAAATTCAGCTGGCGCTGGATGGCGAGACCTTGCCCGCCCAGCATGACGCCCATCGCCGCATCGGCCCCGCCGCCGGCCTTGCCGACGAGCGCCGCCAGCAGCAGCGCGGCCAGGGGCAACAGCGCATCCTGCTTCTGCTGGCCGATCATGCGCGCGATGTGGCGCTGCTGCACGTGTCCGATCTCGTGCGACAGCACGGACGCCAGTTCCGACTCGCTCTGCGCCGAGATGATCAACTGCGAGTGCACGCCGATGAAGCCGCCGGGCAGCGCGAATGCGTTGATCATCGGATCGCGCACGGCAAAGAAGAAGAAATCGGCATTCGTCTCGCCGCGCGCGCCGGGCGCGAACGACACGAGGTTTTCGCCGAAATTGTTCAGGAACTCGATGATCGCGTCGTCGTCCAGGTAATCGGGATCGCGCCGGATATCGTTCATGATCTCCTCGCCCAGCTTGCGCTCGAGGAAGGGCGACAAGTCGGCACGCGCGGTATCGCCGAGCGTCGGCAATCCGGTCGTATCGGCGCCGCCGTGGAGGACGGGAACGGTAGGGGCGGCAAGTGCGCCGGCGGTGGCCACGACCAGGCCGACAGACGCCGCGACACGGCGCCACGGCCACCTTGGTGAAAGCTGCAACATCGCTGAAATCGGGTTAGGTTTCACGATGCTATGATAACCGCTTCCTGGCGGTTGCTACTGCTGGGCCATATTTTGTTACTTCGTTCCCTCGACAACATGACAACCTCCCCCCTGACCCACTTCGACGCCACCGGACAAGCCCACATGGTCGACGTCGGCGCCAAGGACGCGACCCACCGCATCGCCGTCGCCGCCGGCACCATCCGCATGCTTCCGGCCACCCTGGCACTGGTGACGTCGGGCTCGGCCAAGAAGGGCGATGTACTGGGCGTGGCGCGCATCGCGGCCATCATGGCGGCCAAGCGGACGAGCGACCTCATCCCCCTGTGCCATCCGCTGGCCATCACGCGGGTCGCCGTCGATTTCGAGATCGATGCGGCGAACAACAGCGTGCATTGCCGGGCGCAGGTCGAGACCTATGGAAAAACCGGGGTCGAGATGGAAGCGCTCACTTCCGTGCAGGTCGGCTTGCTGACCATTTATGACATGTGCAAGGCGGCGGATCGGGGGATGGTCATGACCAATGTGCGGGTGCTGGAAAAGCATGGCGGCAAGTCGGGCGACTGGACGGCGGCGGTGTGATTAATTTGCCATGATTTGGAAACACGAGCGCCACTGGGCAGAACTCTGCCTGGCGGCATTAAGAGCCTGTATCAGGTTTATCTATTGGAAGGGGATACCAATCCTCGTAAACACTAGTTGTGAAAATACTTCCATCACCCTTCTTGAGGTTGCAGGACGCGCACAAAAGTTGAATATTTGTAACGTCATTTAGGCCGCCAGATGCCAGCGGCACAATGTGATCAAAATGACTCTCGCCCCAAATGTTCAGTATTCCTGAAAGATCAACCTTACACGAAACACACATGCCGCGGTCTCTATAGAAGACTGCTCGCCTGACCCATTCAGGCATATAAGCGCGCTTTAGGACACCCGACTGTGCAAAGTATTCAGCATGCTCATCTGTCAACTCGTCCATTTGAGCATTGCACATCTGGCGCGCGATCATCTCGTTGAAGAGTAGAAGGACGTCACGGTTTCCAAATAGAAGAAAAAACGCTTCTTTGACCGATTGATATAACAGTTCCTCGTACGGGCCACAGAGCCTTAGTTCATTAAGATAATCGTAGATGTGATCCTCGTCAGCGTCTGCAACCGTTACCTCTTGTGATTGCAACCAATCGACGAAACTCTCAAACTCGAATCCATGATATCGAAGCGCATCTTCAATCGGCAAAGTCGGCACCTTAAATTCGTCACCCAATGAAGGTATATCCTTAAACCTTTCCGCTAAATTCCTCCACCTCTTCAAATCGAATTTTTCGGTGTCGTCGACGAGAAGCTCCTCAAGTATAAATTCCAAGAATTGATGAAATGCCGAATAAGGCTGATACGGCTCAGAAAAGCGCAAGTAGGAATCATCACCATAAAAATCATTAAGCGAACGAATGTACTCAAATTGATCTTGAAGAATATTTTTTATGGCGAACGCAAAATGATATGTTTCGTAGAAGCGAACGTTAATTATTGGCCGTTTCATCACACTCCTCTGGATGGGCGCGCATTTGTACCCCGTCATTGCTTTAGGTAGCAACTAATGTAACACGCTCTCGCAAGCCAAGGGTTTAGCAGAAGGGCGCACCATGAAAAATTACTCTGTTGTCGGCTTGGGCATATTTTCAATCAGGCCTTTCGTCATTCTGGAGGCTATGTATAGACTCGTTGGGTCATATGCCCATCCGTAGCTGGCCACTCTTCAAGGGTCGGTCAACGAAAGAAGATTTGTCCGCACGGGCGCCCGTTTAATGATCAATGAGAATTCCAGAAGCCCCATTCTTGGGACTTGATTTTCCGCTTCACTTCACTTGACAGTTACCAACGACGGCGCCAGCGGCCCGGTCGAAAATATTCGCTTCACTCAACTTGTACTGGAGAGAAGCATGGCTACTGACGTTTATCTGAGTATCGATGGAATCAAGGGCGAGTCAGCAGACTCTGCTCACCAAGGATGGATCGAGCTGACATCGGCACAATGGGGCGTCACACAGCCCCGTAGCGCAACCGCATCCACAGGAGGCGGCCATACTGCGGAACGCTGCGAGCACCGCACCCTCGCAATCAGTAAGCTTGCGGACCTCGCCTCACCCGTTTTGATGCAGACTTGTTCGATGGGAAAAACGATCCCGAAGGCCAAGCTGGAGTTCATGCGCGCTGATGGCGATGGCGCCCGCGTCAAGTATTACCAAGTCGAGTTAGAAAACGTCATGATCGCCAACATGGAGCAAATGGTGCATGGGGGCGGCATCCTGCATGACGAAATCGGACTGCGCTTCTCCAAGATCAAATGGTCGTACACCCAGCAGAAAATCGGCGGGGGCGCCGGTGGATCGACAACGGGCGGCTGGGATTTGGCTTGTAACAAATGCGCCTGACGGAGGCTTCCCATGCCTACCGAATGGACGACCGAAGACGACGACAGGTGCCCCGACCCGATCCGTCCTCGCCCGACGCAGGATTCGCGCGGCTTCTTCATGCTTCCACAAGCGCCGATGGACTCGGGCTACTATGCGTATGGTGATCTCTACAAGAAGCCGGCCAAAGGCGCCTATCAGTACGCTCACCCGATCATGATGACGGCCGTGCTTCGTGTGGCGCTGGAGTGGCAGGCCATCGATAAGCGACGTATCGGTATCGGAGACATCAGCCTCCCGGACGGCACGAGAACCCCGGATCACAACTCACATATGAGCGGGCTGGAGGTTGATGTGCGGCCGCTACGCAAGGACGGTCTCGAACTTCCGGTGTTCTGGTGGGATGCGGAGTATGACAAACAAGGCACCGCAAAGCTGATCGAGATGTTCAGAACATTTGCTCCAGTCGCTTTTGTATTGTTTAACGGCCCTGATATCCCGTTCGTCAGAAAGGCCACGAATCACGACCATCATTTTCATGTGAAGCTACGGGGCTGACATGCGCAAAACGATAACCTTACTGACCTTGGGCGCGACGGCGATCGCGCTGTCGCTCGCCCATGCTGCCGCCCCGTCTTCCGATCCGTACCGTCTCTGGAAACCACTGCAAGGGGCAATCTACAAGGTCCATTCCGGCATCGTTTCAGATCGCACGCCGGCAACGGCGAGCGATCGCAAGCTGACAGTTCTCGTCGATGGCAAGTCTGCGAAAGACATTTTCGATTCCATTGGTCCGGACCTGCCCGAAACATGTACCGGAGAACCGGGCGACCGGATGCGGGAAAAAAAAGGCCTTCATTGCAGCTACACCGCGCAGGACAAGGGAACGAAAGATGGCCCCTATCGATGCTGGATCGGTCTCGACCTTCGAACTGGGGACAGCGTCGGAACCGTGAGTTGCTAGCTACCGCTCCCACGCAACCGCGTCCCGATCCACCAGTAATTCCCCTGCGCATCCTGCACCCCCGCCGTCCGGTCCCCATACGGCTGGTCGCGCGGCTCGGACAAGCTGGTTGCGCCATGGTCCAGCGCCCGCGCATAGACCCGGTCGACATCCTCGACATAGACGTGCACCGAGGCGATCAGCTCCGCCCCCGGCCGGCATCCCATCATCACCACGGAATCCCCGATCCTGACCTCCGCGTGCCGGATCCCGCCGTCGGCGTCCGGTTGGCGCCGCAGCTCGGTCGCCCCGAACGCGTGGGCGAGGAAATCGAGCATGGCGCGCACATCCTTCACGAGCAAATACGGCGATACCGCGTTATAGCCGTCCGGTTTGTATCGTTCGTCCATCTGCGTCTCCCAGTGTTCACACGAAACTGAACAATTCTGTCACAGATGTATCGTCGTGCAATACAACTGTTCATCTTTGACACAGGCCTGCCCCGGCGAGACAGCGCCGGCCATGTGGCATGGATATTGCGAATTCCTCCTTGACTGCGCGCCGCGCATTCATAACCCATCCAACGATCAAGGAGACAACCATGGCCTGGACCAAACCCGAATTCATCGACTGGCGTTTCGGCTTCGAAATCACGATGTACATCGCGAATCGCTGATGCAGCCCACGCCCGCGGCAGCGCCGCGGGCTTACCGGATCCCCGTCATGAACATCGTCGTATTAGGCTCCGCAGCCGGAGGCGGTTTCCCGCAGTGGAACTGCAATTGCCGCAATTGCGCTGGCCTGCGTAACGGCACCCTCCGCGCGACGGCGCGCACGCAATCGTCGATCGCCGTGTCGGCCAACGGGACCGACTGGGTGCTGATCAACGCGTCGCCGGATATCCTCGCGCAGATCCGCGCCACACCGGCCCTGCAGCCGGCACGCGGCCAGCGCGATACGGGCATCGCCGCCGTCATGCTGATGGATGCGCAGATCGACCATGTCACCGGCCTCCTGATGCTGCGCGAAGGGAAAGAACTACCGCTCTATTGCACCGCACCGGTCTGGCGCGAACTCAACCAGGGTCTGCCGCTCGTGCCCGTGCTGTCGCACTATTGCGGCGTGCGCTGGCATGAGCTGCCGATCGAAGACGGCCTTCACGTGCCCGGCATCGACGGCATCCGTTTCACGCCCCTCGCACTGAACAGCAAGGCACCGCCGTATTCCGACCACCGCAACGATCCGCACCCGGGCGACAACATCGGCCTGCTGATCGAAGACACGCAAACAGGCAAATCCGTGTTCTACGCACCTGGCCTTGGCGCAATCGATCCGCAAGTGGACGCCGCGCTGCAGACAGCGGATTGCGTGCTCGTCGACGGCACGTTCTGGCACGCGGACGAGATGATCGCGCTGGGGTTTTCCCAAAAAACGGCGGCCGACATGGGCCACCTGCCGCAATCGGGCGACGGGGGCATGATCGCCGCCCTCGACGGGATTGGAGCGCGGCGCAAGGTGCTCATCCACATCAACAACACGAATCCGATCCTGGACGAAGACTCCGACGAACGCGCCCTGCTCGCGCGCCACGGCATCGAGGTCGCGTTCGACGGCATGGAGATCACGATATGAGTACCGAAGCATGGAGCCGCGACGAGTTCGAGGCGCAATTGCGCGCACGGGGTGCCGGCTACCACATCCACCATCCGTTCAACGTCAACATGAACGAGGGCCTGCTGGGCCCGGACCAGATCCGCGGCTGGGTCGCCAACCGGTTTTATTACCAGGTCAATATCCCGCAAAAGGATGGCGCCATCATCGCCAATTGCCCGGACCGCGCCACGCGGCGCCGGTGGGTGCGCCGCATCCTCGACCATGACGGTTGGGGAGATAACGACGGCGGTATCGAGGCGTGGGTGCGGCTCGGCGAAGCCGTCGGGCTCACGCGCGACGCGCTGTGGTCGCACAAGCACGTCGTGCCCGGCGTGCGCTTCGCGGTCGATGCGTACGTCAATTTTGCGCGCCAGGCGCCGTGGCAGGAAGCCGTGTGCTCGTCGCTGACGGAGATGTTCGCGCCGAAGATCCACAAGGACCGGCTGGCCAACTGGCCGACGCATTACGCGTGGATCGATCCCGATGGCTTGCAGTATTTCCGCAGCCGCATCTCGCTCGCCGAGCGCGACGTCGAGCACGGTCTGGAAGTGACGCTCGGCCATTTCACCACCCGCGCCCAGCAGGAGCGCGCGCTCGAGATCCTGCAATTCAAGCTCGACATCCTGTGGTCCATGCTCGACGCCATCGAGAAGGCCTATCCCTGAGGAGGCAAGCCATGCACACCGTTCCCGATCAACCCGCCCTGTCGCGCCTCTTCCGCATGCAGTGGGAAGAGGCCCAAGGCAACTACGTGCTCCTGTATCCGGAAGGGATGGTCAAGCTGAGCCAGAGCGCCGCCGAGATCCTGAAACGCTGCGATGGCGCCCGTACCGTGCCGGCCATCGTCGGCGAGCTCGAACAGGCGTTCAACTGCGGCGGCCTGCGCGAGGACGTCGACGATTTCCTGCGCGTCGCCAGCGAGCGCGGCTGGATCGTGTGAGCCCATCATGAACGCCCCGACCTTCCGCCCCGCCATCGCGCCGCCGCTGTGGCTGCTGGCCGAGCTGACCTATCGCTGCCCGCTGCACTGCCCGTTCTGCTACAACCCGGTCGATTCCGCCAATGACCGCACCGAACTGACGACCGAGCAATGGTTCGACGTAATGCGCCAGGCACGCCAGCTCGGCGCCGCGCAACTCGGCTTCTCGGGCGGCGAGCCGCTGCTGCGGGACGATCTCGAAGAACTGGTCGGCGAAGGCCGCCGGCTGGGGTTTTATACGAATTTGATCACGTCCGGCATCGGCCTCACCGAATCGCGCCTCGCGCGCATGAAGGAACTGGGGCTGGACCACATCCAGCTGTCGTTCCAGGATTCGACGCGCGAACTGAACGATTTCCTGTCGAGCACGAAAACGTTCGACCTGAAGGCGCGCGTCGCCCGGCTCATCAAGCAGTACGACTATCCGATGGTGCTGAACGTCGTGCTGCACCGCTTCAATCTCGACCACGTGGAGCGGATCATAGCCATGGCGCTCGAGATGGGCGTCGAGTACCTGGAACTGGCCAACACGCAGTATTACGGCTGGGCGCTCGTCAACCGCGACCAGCTGATGCCGACGCGGGAGCAGGTCGCGCGTGCGGAAAGCGTCGTGAATGCATGCCGCGCGAGGATCGGCAACAAGATGCGCATCCTGTTCGTCGTGCCCGACTATTTCGAGGCGCGGCCCAAGGCGTGCATGAACGGCTGGGGTGGCGTATTCCTCGGCATTGCACCGGACGGTACCGCCCTGCCCTGCCACGCGGCCCGCACATTGCCGGGCATCGATTTTCCGAATGTGCGCGACACGCGCGTGAAGGACATCTGGTACCACAGCGACGCATTCAACCGCTACCGCGGCGATGCCTGGATGAAGGATCCGTGCCGCACGTGCGACGACAAGGCGAAGGACTTCGGCGGCTGCCGCTGCCAGGCGCATGCGCTGACGGGCGACGCCGCAAACGCGGACCCGGTGTGCGCGAAGTCGGCGCGGCATGACGACGTGCAGGCGATCGTCATGCATGCGCAGCGAACACAGCAAGACGCCGTGTGGCAGCCGGCGCAACCGATCGTGTTCCGGAAAAATCCCAAGAAATAGGTCTCTACTCAACGATCTTTTATTGAACAGATATCGAACTAAGCAGGCATTTAAGTAAGTGTTGGAAAAACGCGCCAGATCGTACATACGGACCCGAATTCTCACGAATTATTTCCGCACATCAATTAACATTTACCTGAACTCATCATCAGGAGATGTGCCATGTTCAAGCAGATGAAGGTCGCGACCCGGCTGACCCTTGGTTTTCTTGCCGTCGTCGTGCTCGGCGCCATCGTCGCCGGCATTGCGATCTATAACATGACCCAGATGAACGAGCGCGCCAAGCGCATGTACCAGAAGGAATTGCTGGGCATTTCCTACGTCAAGGAAGCCGATCTGAACCAGGTCTCCCTCGGCCGTTCGCTGCGCAGCGCCATGCTGGCGTCGACCGACGACCAGCGCACCAGGATGCTGGCCAACGCCGACAAGTACAGGCAGCAGCTGCAGGAAAACCTCGACAAGGCGCGTCCGCTGTTCCACTCGGACGAAGGCAAGCGCATCTTTGCCGAAGCCGACGCCCAGCTGCGCGACTTCGACGGCATGATCGCGGACCTGGTCAAGCGCGTGAAAGCGGAGCCGCTCGAGACGAAGCGCGATTCCGTCGACTACCTGTTCGGCACGATGCTGCCGAAGTCGCAAGACCTGGACGCCAAATTGGCGGATCTGGCCCATAACAAGGAAGCGATGGCCCAGGAAACCAATCTGAGCAACAAGAACGCATATGAAAACAGCCGCGCCACGCTGCTCGTGCTGGTCGCGCTCAGCGCCCTGCTCGGCACCGGCTTCGGTATCCTGATCACCCGGAGCTTCACGCGCCAGCTGGGCGGCGAGCCCGCCTATGCAGCCGAAGTCGCAGGCCGCATCGCCGCCGGCGACCTGGGCACCGACGTGCAACTGCGCGCCGGCGACGAGACGAGCCTGCTGTTCGCGATGAAATCCATGCGCGACCGCCTGGCCCGCATCGTCAGCGAGGTGCGCCAGGGCACGGACGCCATCGCTTCCTCCTCCGCCGAAATCGCGAGCGGTAACCTGGACCTGTCGTCGCGCACGGAAGAGCAGGCCAGCTCGCTCGAGGAAACGGCGTCGTCGATGGAAGAGCTGACGTCGACCGTGAAGCAGAACGCCGACAACGCGCGCCAGGCCAACGTGCTCGCGCAGACGGCGTCGACCGTGGCCGGCCAGGGCGGCGACGTCGTGGCGCAGGTCGTGCAGACGATGGGCTCGATCAACGATTCGTCGAAGAAGATCGTGGACATCATCACCGTCATCGACGGCATCGCGTTCCAGACGAACATCCTGGCGCTGAACGCGGCAGTCGAGGCCGCGCGCGCCGGCGAACAGGGCCGCGGCTTCGCGGTCGTCGCGGGCGAAGTGCGCACGCTGGCCCAGCGCTCGGCCGCCGCGGCCAAGGAAATCAAGGGCTTGATCGGCGACTCCGTTGACAAGGTCGAGATCGGCACCAGGCTCGTCGACCAGGCCGGCAGCACGATGCACGAGGTCGTCTCAAGCATCCAGCGCGTGACGGACATCATGGCCGAGATCAGCGCCGCCAGCCAGGAGCAGACCAGCGGCATCGAGCAGATCAACCAGGCGATCTGCCAGATGGACAACGTGACCCAGCAGAACGCGGGCCTCGTCGAGGAAGCCGCGGCCGCGTCGGAAGCCCTGCAGAACCAGGCGGGCAAGCTGGCGGAGCTGGTCAGCGTGTTCCGCCTCGACGACCGTGTAAAGGCGGCTGCACCGGCGGCGCCGGTCCGTGCCGCGAAACGTGCCGCGACGCTGGCGGCACCGAAGCCGGCACCTGTCGTCAAGCCGGCGCCGGCACGCGCGCCCGCGAAGGCGTCGGCCGCTGCGGACGAGTGGGAAGAGTTCTGAGGCCGTTCCCTGCTCCATCTTTCGCGTGGTAAATTGCTGCCTTTCACCGGCTGAGCCAACAGGCGCAGCCGTGTATTCACAAGCCACAAGCGAGAGGACAGGATGAAATTACGTATGCTGGCGCTGGCCGCCGCCCTGACGGGCACGGCGCTCGGCGCGACGGCCGCACCGCGCGGATTCACGGTCGAAGACCTGGTGACGATGGAACGCGTCGGCAGCCCGGCGGTGTCGCCGGACGGCGGCCGCGTCGTCTACACGGTGCGCACGACCGACATGGGCAAGAACCGCGGCCATACCGACCTCTACCTGGTCGACCTGCGCGCCGCCAATCCGGCGCCGCAACGCCTGACGTCGGATGCCGCCAGCAGCACGGATCCGGAATGGTCGCCGAACGGCGACGCGATTTACTTCCTGTCGGCGCGATCGGGGTCGGGCCAGGTGTGGCGCGTGCCGGCGGCCGGCGGCGACGCGGTCCGCGTGACCGATCTGCCGCTCGACGTGGACGCCTTCCGCGTCGCGCCGACGGGCGACCGCATGCTGCTCAGCATGGCCGTATTCCGCGACTGCGCCGACCTCGCCTGCACGAAGGCGCGCGTGGATGCGAAAGAGAAGGACAAGGCCAGCGGCAAGGTCTACGACCGCCTGTTCGTGCGCCACTGGGACACGTGGTCGGACGGCCGCAACAACGTGCTGTACGCGGCGCCGCTGGATGCGGCCGGCCGCGTGAACGGCACGCCCGTCAGCCTGTCGGGCGCGCTCGACGGCGACGTGCCGTCGAAACCGTTCGGCGACCGCGAGGAATTCCGCTTCAGCCCGGACGGCAAGACCGTCGTGTTCTCGGTCCGCATCGCGGGCAAGACCGAGGCGTGGTCGACGAACTTCGACGTGTACACCGTCGCCGCCACGGGCGGCACGCCGCGCAACCTGACTGCCGACAATAACGCCTGGGATACGAAAGCGGTGTTTTCGCCGGACGGCCGCACCCTCGCCTACCTGGCCATGACCCGTCCCGGCTTCGAGGCGGACCGCTACCACATCGTGCTGCTCGATCTCGCCACCGGCAAGAAGCGCAACGTGGCCGACAGCTGGGACCGCTCGCCGGGCAGTATCCAGTGGACGGCCGACGGCAAGACGCTCATCGCGGACGCCGAGGACATCGGCCAGCATCGCCTGTTTGCGATCGACGTGGCCAGCGGCAAAGTGTCGCCGCTGACTGACAAGGGTTCCATCGGCGGCTTCGACGTGCGCGGCAATACCATCGCTTTCACGCAAACGAACCTCGCATCGGGCGCGCAACTGTTCGGCATGCAGTTGGGCACGACGCAATCCAAGCAATTGACCCATGTGAACGAGGAGAAGCTGGCCGACGTACGCTGGGGCGACTATGAACAGTTTTCGTTCAAGGGCGCGAACGGCGATACCGTCCATGGTTACGTGATGAAGCCGTGGAATTACGAGCCGGGCAAGAAATATCCGATCGCCTTCCTCGTGCACGGCGGCCCCCAGGGCAGCTTCGGCAACGGCTGGAGCTACCGCTGGAACCCGCAGGTGTACGCGGGCGCGGGCTACGCGACCGTGTTCATCGATTTCCACGGCTCGACCGGCTACGGCCAGAAGTTCACGGACGCGATCAGCGGCGACTGGGGCGGCAAGCCGCTCGAGGACCTCAAGAAAGGCCTGGCCGCGGCGACGGCGAAGTACGCCTGGCTGGACCGTTCGCACGCGTGCGCGCTGGGCGCGTCGTATGGCGGCTACATGATGAACTGGATCGAGGGTAACTGGTCCGATGGTTTCAAATGCATCGTCAACCACGACGGCGTGTTCGACACCCGCGGCATGGCGTATTCCACTGAAGAACAATGGTTCACCGATTGGGAAAACGGCGGTCCGTACTTCGCCGTACCGGACAAGCACGAGCGCTTCAACCCGGTGCTGCACGTGAACAAGTGGAAGACGCCGATGCTCGTCGTGCAGGGCGACCTCGACTTCCGCATCCCGACGACCCAGGGCCTGTCCACGTTCACGGCGCTGCAGCGCCGCGGCATCGACAGCAAGCTGCTCGTGTTCCCGGACGAGAATCACTGGGTACTGAAGCCGGCCAACTCCGTGCTGTGGCATCACACCGTGATCGGCTGGCTGGACCAGCACCTGAAGCAGTAAATCCGCGCAGTATTCTTGCCTGGATGACGAAAAACGCCTGTACGTACAGGCGTTTTTTTCGTTTCCAAAGAATTGCCCCAGTGCTACTATTGGTCGCTTACGAAGATGAAAACATCATGAACGACCCGCAAGCGGACCGCGAACTCAAACCCCAGGAATTCGAATTCGAATCGATGAACCTGCAGGTCGGCGTACGCCTGCAATTCATCACGCACCGGCGCCTGAAACCCGTGCAGCATTTTTCCACGCTGATCGGCTGGTTGAAGGACGAATACCTGATCGTCAAGATCCCGATGGACAACGGCGCGCCGATTCCCCTGGTCGAGGGCGAGCGCGTGACGATGCGCGTATTCTCGGGCATCCACGTGTGCTCGTTCGCATGCACGGTCGAGCGCGTGTTCGGCCGGCCGTTGTTGTATGCCCACATCTCCTTCCCGCGCACGATCCAGGGCACGAGCCTGCGCACGGCGATGCGGGTCAAGGTCGACATCCCCGCCAAGGTCATCCCGAAAAACGCGACCGTCCCAGGCGCCGACTGCCTGCTGACTAACCTGAGCGTGAACGGCGCGCGCATCGAATCGAAGAAGAGCCTGCCCCAGGACGAGGACGAAATCGACCTGGAATTCGCGCTGCTGGCCCCGCCCAACAACCAGGAAATCCGCGTCCGCACGCGCGCGGCGGTGCGCAACATCAGTGCCCTGTCGGGCGGGCCGGAACAGGCCGAGGGGTTTGCATACGGCGTCCAGTTCGTCAGCCTCAATCCCGTGCACTACACGTTGTTGCAGAACCTGACGTATGAGGCGTTGCTGGCGGATCGCCAGAAGATCGTCTGATCAGAAGTAACCGGCCTTCCACAGGCGGGGCCATTGCGAGCCTGTGTTGAGCGCCTGCTGCGCCGGCGTCGGATCCTCGCTGCGCAGCCTGGCGCCGGCATCCGGCCCTGCGCCGGCGACCACCCCCACCATTGCCGCGACGATGCACACCGCACTTACGCCATAGCGGACGCCGCCCGGTACGGCGGTTAGCGCCGGGCCGGCGATCCGGTGCCAGCCGATGGCGCACCCGAGATACAACGCGACGGCGAGCTGGCTCTGCGGCATCACGAAAATGCCGGACACGAGCCCGTCGACGAGGATCGCCACGGCGCCCGTGAGCAGCGCGGCGAAGATGGCCTGGTTGGCGCCGTCGTCGTCGCGGACGCGCGCGCCGGATCGCAGCAGGGCGCGCAGCCCGTACGCGATGGCGGCAAGCAGGCACGCAAGGGCGGGCAATCCCCATTCGACGGCAACCTGGAACAGCCAGTCGTGCGGATGGGCACCGATGTGCAGATAACCGGCATGGTGTGCGAAATGCATGGGTCCGACGCCAAGCCACGGATGCTGTTCGATCAGCGTGGCGGCAAGCCGCCACAGCAGCATGCGGCCGGACGCCGGATCGGCGGCCGTGCGTTGGAACGCGGACGAAAACGAACTCATGCCGGCGGCACCGAGCAACGCCGGCACGACGGTCAGGAAGAAGAAGTACGCGACCAGGCCCAGTGCCGCCGTCGTGGCGACGTGGCGCAGGTACGGCGCGGCGCGGCGCCGCGCCAGCACGGCGGCGACGGCGCAACCGGCCATCATGCCCACCAGCGTGCCGCGGCCCGCCGTGGCATACAACGCCATCCACCAGTACGTCGCCACCGCCATCCACAGCCAGCGCAACCTGGACGCACGCGGCGTCAGGCAGCACAGCAGGATCAGCAGGGGCAACGTCGAGGTCTGCGTATGGTTGAAAAAACGGATGTTGCTGAAGTTGGTCGTGAAGTCGTCCCGGGCCAGCGGGATACCGAGGCTGAGGCCGCCGACATACGCGACGATGAACAGGAAGACATAAAACGCGCACATACCGCCCAGGCAGCGGAGGACGAGCAGGAGGGCCGGTTGTCCGTTGCGCGCGATCTCGGCCGCGGCCATGGCGGCCAGCACGTAGAGCAAAAACAGGTTCGCGACTTCGAAGGCGGCAAAGCGCGGCGAGAAGGCCGCCGCGGTGCTCAGGATGCCGAGCAGGAAGAACGCAGCCAGCGCCATGCCGGGGCGTCCGGAAAACAGGCTGGAGAGGGTCTTGCGCTCGACGAGGGCGATGCTGCCGCCCAGCAGCACGGTGCCGATCTGGACGAGGCGCTGGTGATCGTGGCCGGCCACCACCATGAAATTGGCCAACAGCGCCAGGCACAGCAGCGCCGTGAAGCGCATCCGCAACAGCGCCGATGGATGGGTTCCCGTCGTAAGCACGCTAGACCTCGTTCGATCCGGTAATAAAAAAAGCCGCCCAGCTTACACTGGGCGGCTCCTTGACGCTATGTCCGTTGAGTCAGGACAGATTAGCTGCCGGTGCAAGTCGTGCCGGCGACTTTCGCCTTGTCGGCAGCGTCGGCGATGTCGCTTGCGCAGGACCAGGTGCCATCCGTGCCGCGGGTCAGGGTGATCTTCGAATCTTTCACGACAGCCGGGCCACCGACGATCGTGCAAACCAGGCCACCACCGGTCGTGTCCTTCAGCTCCATCGCGCAGTTGGTCGTCGAAGCTTGCAGGCCGACTTCAGTAAGGTCCGCCGGGGCCGTGCCGTCGTTCATCTTGACGTCGAAACCGGTCTTACCAGCCGACACTTCAGCCAGCGCAGCCGTGAACTTCGACTTGGCAACATAGTTCTGGTAAGCCGGAATGGCCACGGCGGCCAGGATACCGATAATCGCGACAACGATCATCAGTTCGATCAGGGTGAAGCCGGCTTGGGCTTTCTTGACGATTTTCGGTGCTTTCATGATGTCTCTCCAGGTGGGGCACTGCAAAATTAAGGGGTACTGCGTATCTGGTTACTGCCTGCTTCTGCCCTTACACTATGCAATGGGCGTGCCAGCTCGTTTCCGTACGGAATCGTTAGCACAGTGCCATCGAATTGTGGGTTTTCGCGTATTTTTTGCATTGCCGCATGACAATTTTTGTCACGCCGGCATGGCGAAAATTGTCACCCCGACCGTTTTTGTTGAGTTACGACAAAAATTGTCAGCAATCGGCATAGGGGCGGCCAGTTGTCTGGCCGGTCCCCTGCCACACCACCCGGCGTGCGGGTCCGCACCGGGCGGTTCGAGTAGTTGAGGTTAGGTGAGGCGTGGCATGCCAAGACGGTCGAAGTAGGCAATCGTTAGCGCATTGTTCAAGGCAAACTTGCTGTTATGCCACCAGCGACGGCTGTTTCTTGCCACCAGCAGTGCAACGTTCGGTTTTGCCCCTAGCTTCAGCAGTTCACGGTAGATCGTCGTCCCTCGCTTCCAGTGCTTGAGGTGAAGTGCTCGCATCCGGTGCCGCATCCATTCATCCAGCCTGTTTAGGACCTTTGGGGTTTGCGCCAGACCGAAGTAGCCTTTCCATCCCAGCACATAAGAGCGCAGGCTTTCAATCACCTGCATGATGCTGCGTCCGCCGGACCGGCGGGTGAGTTCTCTGATCTTTTGCCGAAACGCCTCCTGCGCCTTCTTCGACACCGCACGTTTTACCTCGCCTTTTCCGGTCATATAAAGCTCGTAGCCGAGAAATTTGCGGCCAAACGCCTGGCTTACCGCACTTTTCGATTCGTTGATCTTCAAGTGCAGCTTGTCATATTGACGCTTGAGCAGAGCCATCACCCGCTCGCCTGCCTTCTGGCTGCGCACGTACACGTTGCAGTCATCGGCATAGCGGGCGAAGCGGTGTCCCCGTCGCTCCAGCTCACGATCCACCTCGTCGAGAAGCACATTGGCCAGTAGCGGAGAAAGCGGACCGCCTTGCGGCGTCCCTTCTCCCCGCTCGAGCACCACGCCGCCATTCATGATGCCCGCGTTCAGGTAGGCGCGCACTAGCCGGATGATTCCGGCGTCCTTCACGCGTTTCCCTAGACGGTCGATCAGAATGTCGTGGTTGACTCGATCGAAGAACTTCGACAGATCGACGTCGACCACGGTGCGGTAGCCCTGCTGCACGTACCACTGTGCTGCAAGCACGGCATCTCGCGCACGACGGCCGGGCCGGAACCCGTGGCTGTGTTCACTAAAAGTGGGATCGATCAGGGGTTGCAGCACCTGCAACAGCGCCTGCTGAATCAAACGGTCGGTCACGGTGGGTATCCCCAGTTCACGCTCGCTCCCGTCCGGCTTCGGTATGCCGACGCGCCGTACCGGCATGGGCCGGTACGTGCCTTCCATCAGTTGCTGCCTGATGGTGGGCCAAGCGTGCTTCAGGCGTTGTCCGGTTTGGGCAATGTCCAGACCGTCGGCGCCTGCGGCTCCCTTGTTCGCCTTCACGCGTTTCCACGCGCGTTGCATGTTCTCCCTCGCGAGCGCTTGCGTGAGCAAGTCTCGCCCTGTGCCTTCCAGTCCCTGTCGCGGGAGCCGTGTTTCATCGCTGGACGCTTGGGACGGGGCTTCACCCCGCCTTGCCGCGACCCGCCCCGCTTTTGCGGGCATCTGATGCCGTACACAGTTCATCGACACGTTGTTGGACACTCCTACTCGTTCGGCCCTTCGCTGAAAAAAAAAAAAAACTCAGCTACTACGGCCTCTGCTGACTTCTCGCTCCGATTTTTTTTCGTCGCCCTTTCAGGCGTGAGGCGAGATCTCCCCAGGTAAGAACGCACTCCTTCCCTGCACAACCGCCGGATCTACGCCGCTTCGCCTTGACCACAAGAGCTTCGCGGTTTTTGGCCCGCTCGCCCTGCTCGGCAGCGCCTTGTATCCGATTCTTGTTCATCGGCTCGCAGTTTCGCTCCACGCTTCCTCCCCACAGTCGGTCGCCCTCGTGCAGTTGCGCTTCGCTTCGCTCGCTGTGGTCAGCTCGCGGCGGGACTTCCACCCACAAGAGTGCGCCCATGCTGGGCGCACCAAAAAAAAACGGGACGCCGAAGCGTCCCGTTTCATCGGATCCGAAACCGCAGGATTACAGCATCGCCTTCAGCAGACGAGCCATTTCCGACGGGTTCTTGGTGACCTTGATGCCGCAGGCTTCCATGATCTCCAGCTTGGCGTCGGCGGTATCCGCACCGCCCGAGATCAGCGCGCCGGCGTGGCCCATGCGCTTGCCCGGCGGCGCGGTGACGCCGGCGATGAAGCCGACGACCGGCTTCTTCATGTTGTCCTTGATCCAGTACGAAGCATTGGCTTCGTCCGGGCCGCCGATCTCGCCGATCATGATGACGGCGTCCGTGTCCGGATCGTCGTTGAACATCTTCATCACGTCGATGTGCTTCAGACCGTTGATCGGGTCGCCACCGATGCCGACTGCCGACGACTGGCCCAGGCCCAGTGCGGTCAGCTGGCCGACGGCTTCATACGTCAGCGTGCCCGAACGGGACACGACGCCGATGCGGCCTTTCTTGTGGATGTGACCCGGCATGATGCCGATCTTGATCTCGTCCGGCGTGATCAGACCCGGGCAGTTCGGGCCCAGCAGCAGGGTCTTCGAACCGGCCTTGGCCATGCGGTCCTTGACTTCCATCATGTCACGGACGGGGATGCCTTCGGTGATGCAGATTGCCAGGTCCAGCTCGGCTTCGACGGCTTCCCAGATCGCGGCAGCGGCGCCTGCCGGCGGAACGTAGATCACGGAGACGTTCGCGCCGGTGTTCTGCTTGGCTTCCTTGACGCTCGCGAAGATGGGGATACCCTCGAAGTCCTCACCGGCTTTCTTCGGGTTCACGCCTGCGACGAAGGCTTCACGGCCGTTCGCGTAGTCGCGGCACATGCGGGTGTGGAACTGGCCGGTCTTGCCGGTGATACCTTGGGTGATGACTTTGGTGTCTTTGTTAATCAGAATCGACATGTTATTTCCTTTGCGAATTAGGCTTGGCCAGCAGCGGCGGCAACGACCTGCTTCGCTGCGTCTTCCATGGTGTCGGCCGAGATGATCGGCAGGCCGGAGTCGGCCAGCATCTTCTTGCCCAGGTCTTCGTTGGTGCCCTTCATGCGGACGACCAGCGGCACTTGCAGCGACACGGCCTTCGATGCGGTGATCACGCCTTCGGCGATCACGTCGCAGCGCATGATGCCGCCGAAGATGTTGACCAGGATGGCTTTCAGGCCCGGGTTCTTCAGCATGATCTTGAAGGCTTCGGTGACCTTCTCGGCGGTTGCACCGCCGCCGACGTCCAGGAAGTTGGCCGGCTCGCCGCCGAACAGCTTGATGGTGTCCATGGTGGCCATGGCCAGGCCGGCGCCGTTCACCAGGCAGCCGATGTTACCGTCCAGCGAGATGTACGCCAGGTCGAATTTCGATGCTTCGACTTCGGCCGGATCTTCTTCGTCCAGGTCGCGGTAGGCGACGATTTCCGGGTGACGGAACAGGGCGTTCGAGTCGAAGTTGAACTTGGCGTCCAGGGCGATCACTTTACCGTCGCCGGTCAGGATCAGCGGGTTGATTTCAGCCAGCGATGCGTCGGTTTCCCAGTACGCTTTGTACAGGCCTTGCAGGTTCGCGCGGGCAGCGGCGATCGAGCCTTCCGGCACGCCGATCTTGCGGGCGATGTCGTCGGCATCCGCATCGGTCAGGCCGACGCTCGGCTCGATCACGACGTTGTGGATCTTTTCCGGGTTGCTGTGTGCAACTTCTTCGATGTCCATGCCGCCTTCCGAGGAGGCCATCAGCACGACTTTCTGGGTGACGCGGTCGGTGACCAGCGAGACGTACAGTTCTTTCTTGATGTCGGCGCCTTCTTCGATCAGCAGGCGGCGGACTTTCTGGCCTTCCGGACCGGTCTGGTGGGTCACCAGCTGCATGCCCAGGATCTGGTTCGCGTATTCGCGCACTTGCTCCAGCGACTTGGCGACTTTCACGCCACCGCCTTTACCACGGCCGCCAGCATGGATCTGGGCCTTGACCACCCAGACCGGTCCGCCCAGCTCTTCAGCTGCTTTGACAGCCTCGTCGACCGACAGGCATGGAATGCCGCGCGGAACGGTCACTCCGAATTTTCGGAGGATCTCTTTGCCCTGATACTCATGGATTTTCATGCTGGCTTCCCTTCTTCTGTTACTGATGTAGTTTAGAAATACGGTTGAAAAATAAAGCGACAAATCCGGAGTCTACTCCGGACAACACTACCCCGGCACCGCCTTGAGCGACCAGCGCGGGTAATACGTTTCGACGGCGGGGCCGTCGAGGCGCAGCGCGTGGCAGCGGTCCAGTTCGTAAGGCCGCCCGGCCGAAGCATCGGCCGGGCGGTTGGCCATCGCGTCATCGGCGAAGGCCTGGATTGCCGCGGTGGGCAGGACTTGCGCGAGTTCGGTCAGGTGGGTGCAGCCGAGTACCCCGGACAGGCGGTCCTTCAGATGCAATCGGAAATGTTTCAGCAGCGACAAGCCGATGAGCTTTTTATACGCAGGGGCGATGGTGTCGCAGAAACCGGGATAGGGTACGGCATCGGACGCGGCTTCGGCGTCGACGATGTTCATGTCGCGGTCGATAGTCACCCGCAATTTGAGTTCGTGCACCGGCAGGCCGGCCGGACGGGAGCCGGAAGGCAGGGCAATGTCATGCGTCTTGGTGTCGCGGATGCACGCGTCGAGATCCCACAGGCCATCGTCGCGCGCGAACGCTTCGACGGTAATGGCGCGCGTGTGCCTTGGCTTACGCGGAGCGGGAGGAGACAGGGGCATAAACACCAATGCCGGAATGCGGCGAAAAAATTTGCAGCCGTTGTGCCTGATGCACGTTGCCGCAGCTTCTACGGCAACAACCGCTCTTGCGGCGCTGCTTAAACCATGAAAGTTTAGCACAGGGTAACGGGCTGTGCACCGTCTCCCCGGTTACAGAAGGGTTTTTGCAGGGAAGATAAGGGGAGATGTTGCGAAGTTGTGATGCCGAAAGCGCAAGCTCGCCGTCATAAACAAGACGACAGTGGGACATTCACAATGCTGAGATCAGAGGTCGTCCTCGTCATCGCCGCCTTTAAGCGCGGCACGCACCGCACTCTGGGAAAAGCCGCGTTGCATCAGGAAGCGCATCTGTTTGCTGCGTTCTTCGGCGTCCCGCGGAACCCTGCCGAACTTGCGGCGCCAGACGTCACGCGCCCGTGCCGTTTCGGATTCCTTCAGTTCGGACTTGAGTTCGTCGAACGCTTCGCCATTGACGCCATGCTGCTGGAGTTCGGCGAGCACCCGGGCATTACCGTAGCGTCCGGCTCGCCGGTGAACCAGCGATTCGGCAAACCGCTCCTGCGACAGCCAGTTGTTCTTTTCAAGGAAATCGAGGAGGGCTTCGACGTCGTCGCCCTCCTCCGCATAGCGGGACAATTTGCGCGCCAGTTCGAGCCGGCTGTGCTCGCGCGTCGACAGATACTTCAACGCGCGAGCCTTGAGGCTCAGCTGCTGGCGCGGCATCAGGACGATTACTCGTCGTCGCCGATGGCTGCCGGCACGACCGCAGCACTGCCGGCCGGGGCCGGCGGCAGTTCGCGCACGCCGAGGGCGGCGCGGACCTTGTTCTCGATTTCGCGTGCCAGTGCCGGACGCTCCCTCAGGAAGATACGGGCATTGTCCTTGCCCTGGCCGATACGCTCGCCACCGTAGCTGTACCACGAACCCGACTTCTCGACGATCTTGTTGTCCACGCCCAGGTCGATGATCTCGCCTTCGCGCGACGTGCCTTCGCCGTACAGGATGTCGAAGTGCGCTTCCTTGAACGGAGGCGCGATCTTGTTCTTGACGACCTTGACCTTGGTTTCGTTACCGATCACCTCGTCGCCGGTCTTGATCGAGCCGGTACGGCGGATGTCCAGACGCACGGAGGCGTAGAACTTCAGCGCGTTACCGCCGGTCGTCGTTTCCGGGCTGCCGAACATGACGCCGATCTTCATACGGATCTGGTTAATGAAGATCACCAGGGTGTTCGTACGGTTGATCGACGCGGTCAGCTTGCGCAGCGCCTGCGACATCAGGCGGGCCTGCAGGCCCGGCAGGGAGTCGCCCATGTCGCCTTCGATCTCGGCGCGCGGCGTCAGCGCCGCCACCGAGTCGATGACCACCATGTCGACACTGCCCGAGCGCACGAGGGCGTCCGTGATTTCCAGTGCCTGTTCACCCGTGTCCGGCTGCGAGATCAGCAGCTCGTCCAGCTTGATGCCCAGCTTTTGCGCATAGGTCACGTCCAGCGCGTGCTCGGCGTCGATGAACGCGCAGGTGCCACCCAGCTTCTGCATCTGGGCGATGGTCTGCAGGGTCAGCGTCGTCTTGCCCGACGATTCCGGCCCGTAGATCTCGACGATACGGCCACGCGGCAGGCCGCCGACGCCGAGTGCGATGTCCAGGCCCAGCGAGCCGGTCGAGACGGTTTGCACTTCCTCGACGGGCGCATTGGTATCCATGCGCATCACCGAGCCTTTACCGAATTGCTTTTCGATCTGCGCGAGGGCTGCTGCCAGCGCCTTGGCCTTCTCGGCTGCATTTACTGCGGATTTTTTATCGTCCATAACTTTCTTTCTGTCCTAGAGTGAACCAAGGTGTGGGCCGCTCGCGCGATTTCAATAGGAAGTACTGTATAAAATCCCAGTGGTTTTGGCAAGCGATATTTACCATCGCTAGCCCGATTCGACATGTTGCGAAACTTCACACACAATAAGCGAACGAACAAGGTCGAACAACGAAAGCCGGGGGAAAAGATGCGTATTTTACTAGCCGAAGATGATAGCGTATTGGCCGATGGGCTGACGCGCTCCTTGCGCCAGTCCGGCTACGCGATCGATTGCGTCAAGAACGGCCAGGACGCGGACACGGCGCTGTCGACCCAGGAGTTCGATCTCCTGATCCTCGACCTCGGCCTGCCCAGGCTGTCCGGCCTGGACGTGCTGCGCCGCCTGCGTGCGCGCGGCTCGCTGCTGCCGGTGCTGATCCTGACGGCCGCCGATTCCATCGAGCAGCGCGTGGGCGGCCTCGACGCCGGCGCCGACGACTACATGCCCAAGCCGTTCGCGCTGTCCGAGCTGGAAGCGCGCGTGCGCGCCCTCACCCGGCGCGGCCAGGGCGGCGGCTCGACCGTCATTCGCCACGGCCCGCTCGTGTACGACCAGGTCGGCCGCAGCGCGACCATCAACGACCAGATGCTCGACCTGTCCGCGCGCGAGCTGGGCCTGCTGGAAATCCTGCTGGCGCGCACGGGCCGTCTCGTGTCTAAGGAACAGCTCGTCGATCACCTGTGCGAATGGGGCGAGGAAGTGTCGAACAACGCCATCGAGGTCTACGTGCACCGCCTGCGCAAGAAGATCGAGACGGGCGGCATCCGCATCGCCACCGTGCGCGGCCTCGGCTATTGCCTCGAGCGCTTTTCCGAGAATAACCGCGACAGCGCCCGCAAGAGCGCCGAAGCGGCCAGCGGCCAGAAGTGAAGCGGTTCAAGCGGCGCGCGGCCGGACCGGATCCGCTCGCCGTCACGGAACCGGTCGACGACCTCTACGTCCCGCCCAGGCCGGAGCCGGAAGAAAGCATCCAGCACTCGCTGTTCGGCGAAATCCTCGACTGGATGCTGGCCCCGCTGCTGCTGCTGTGGCCGATGAGCATCGCGATCACGTACCTGGTCGCGAAGTCGATCGCGAATCAACCGTTCGACCACGCGCTGGAAGACAGCGTCACGGTGCTCGCGCAGCAGGTCAAGGAGGTCGACGGCAAGGTCGTCGCGCGCCTGGGCGGCACCGCGCGCGACATTCTCCGCGCGGACGACGTCGACAGCGTGTATTTCCAGATCAGCGGCCCGCGCGGCGAGCTCGTCGACGGCGACCGCGACCTGCCGCCGCCGAACCCCGACGACGCCGAGCGCAGCGGCCGCGTGCACTTCCGCACCGAGACCCTGCACGGCACGCCGGTGCGCATCGCCTATGCCTGGGTCAATTTGCAGCCGCTGCTGGACGCCACGCAGGAACCGCGCCTCGCGCTCGTGCAGGTGGCGGAAACGCTCGACAAGCGCGCGCAGCTGGCCAACGAGATCATCAAGGGCGTGATCCTGCCGCAGTTCATCATCCTGCCCGTGATCCTGGCCCTCGTCTGGTTCGCGCTGTCGCGGGGCCTGTCGCCGCTCGCGCAGCTGCAGGAACGCATCCGCGCGCGCCCGCCGGACGATTTGTCGCCCATCGATTCGCGCCAGGTGCCGGAAGAGATTTCGCCGCTCGTGGGCTCCCTGAACGACATGCTGGCGCGCCTCGCGCACACGATCGACGCGCAGAAGCGCTTCATCGCCGACGCCGCGCACCAGATGAAGACGCCGCTCGCGGGCATGCGCATGCAGTCGGAGCTGGCGCTGCGCCAGGTCGATCCGAACGAGATCCACCGCTCGCTCGAGCAGCTGGCCAAGAGTTCGGAATCGGCCACGCGCCTCGTGAACCAGCTGCTGGCGCTGGCGCGCGCGGAAAACCAGCCGCACGCGGGCCAGACGCTGGAACCGCTCGACCTTGCCGCCCTGGCGCGCGACGTCGTGCAGGACTGGGTGCAGGCCTCGTTCGCGCACGAGATCGACCTCGGCTACGAAGTCATCGGCGACCCGCCGGAGATCGACGGCAGCGCCATGATGCTGCGCGAGCTGCTGTCGAACCTGATCGACAACGCGCTGCGTTACACGCCACCCGGCGGCAGCGTCACCGTGCGCGTGCGCGGGACCAATATCGGCAACGGCAACCAGGCCTTGCTGGAAGTCGAGGACACGGGCCCCGGCATCGCACCGTCCGAACGCCATCGCGTGTTCGAACGTTTTTATCGCATCCTCGGCTCGAGCGCGTCCGGCTCCGGCCTCGGTCTCGCCATCGTGCGCGAGATCGCGCAGCAGCACGGCGCCGACATCGAGATCTTCAACAACCCGCGCAGCACGCACAAGAAATTCCCGGGCAGCCTGTTCCGGCTGACCTTCCCGCCCACCGTCACGCTAGTCCCCGATGCCGACCGAGACCGCCCCTTCCTCTGACCCCGATCGCGAGCGTCAGGCCATCGTTGCCGCGCGCGCCGCGCACTGGGCGCGTGCGCGCCGCCTGATCGCGCTGCTGCTGGCGCTGTGGCTCGCGACGAGCTTCTGCACCGTGTTCTTCGCGCGCGACCTGGCGCACCTGTCCGTGTTCGGCTGGCCGCTGTCGTTCTACCTCGCGGCACAGGGCGCGTCGCTCACGTACCTCACCATCATCGGCGCGTACGCCTGGCGCATGCGCATCCTCGACCGCGATTTCCAACGCACGCTGGAGGGCCGTTCATGACTGGAACGGCCGCCAGGACCCGCAGCTATTTCCGCCGCCTCGCCCGCTACTACCTGTGGTTCACGCTGTGCTTCGCGCTGTTCCTGGGCGCGCTCGCGATCCTGGAACACGAGGGCATGCCGCGCCAGTGGATCGGCCACCTGTACATGTTCGCGACGATCGTCCTGTACGCGATCATCGGCGTCGTCAGCCGCACGTCGAACGTGTCCGAATACTACGTGGCGGGGCGGCGGGTCCCGGCGCTGTTCAATGGCATGGCGACGGCGGCCGACTGGATCTCGGCGGCCAGCTTCATCAGCCTCGCGGGCACCTTGTACCTGCACGGCTTCGACGCCCTCGCCTACGTGATGGGCTGGACGGGCGGCTACTGCCTCGTCGCCCTGCTGATCGCACCCTACCTGCGCCGCTTCGCCCAATACACGATCCCCGACTTCCTCGCCGCGCGCTACGGCGGCGAGACCGGCACGCGACAGGGCAGCATCGTGCGCGCGCTCGCGGTCGGCGGCACCATCGTCGTCTCGTTCACGTACGTCGTCGCGCAGATCTATGCCGTCGGCCTGATCGCGTCGCGCTTCACGGGCGTCGATTTCTCGGTCGGCATCTTCCTCGGCCTCGCCAGCATCCTCGTGTGCTCGTTCCTCGGCGGGATGCGCGCCATCACGTGGACGCAGGTGGCGCAATACATCATCATCCTCGTCGCCTTCCTGATCCCGACGATCTGGCTGTCGATGAAATTCGCGGGCAACCCGGTGCCGCAGGTCGCGTACGGCTCCGTGCTGCCCAAGCTGGCCGCGCGCGAAGCCCAGCTGGCGGCGGATCCGCGCGAGGCCGAAGTGCGCGGCCGTTTCCGCGCCCGCGCCGACGACTACGCGGCGCGCATCGCCGCGCTGCCCCACTCCTGGGAAGCGGGCAAGATCGAGGCGCAGCGCCGGCTGGACAAGGCGCGCGGCCGCAACGCGCCGCTGACCGAAGTGCGCAGCGCCGAACGCGAGCTGCTCGACTATCCGCGCACGGCGGACGAAGCCGCGCGCGTGTGGACCGAACTGCGCGCCGCCAACCTGGCGCGCGCCCAGCCGCCGGAACCGCACGCGGAACCGTTCCCCGGCAAGACGCGGGAAGAATCGGACATCCGCCGCAACAATTTTCTATCGCTCGTGTTCTGCCTGATGTTCGGCACCGCGGCGCTGCCGCACATCCTGATGCGGTCCTACACGACGCCGTCCGTGCACGAGACGCGCGTATCCGTGTTCTGGACCCTGTTCTTCATCCTGCTGATCTACCTGACGATGCCCGCGCTGGCCGTGCTGGCCAAGTACGACATCTACACGGCCCTCGTCGGCACGAACTTCGATTCCCTGCCGACCTGGGTCTCGTACTGGGCCAACGTCGACAAGACGAATCCGTTGATCAGCATCGTCGACGTCAACCGCGACGGCATCGTGCAACTGGCCGAGATCGCGATCGACGGCGACGTGCTCACGCTGGCCACGCCGGAGATCGGCGGGCTGCCATACGTGATCTCGGGCCTCGTTGCCGCGGGCGGCCTCGCGGCGGCGCTGTCCACCGCGGACGGTCTGCTGCTCGCGATCTCGAACGCGCTGTCGCACGACATCTACTTCAAGATCGTCGACCCGGGCGCCTCCACGCAGAAGCGCGTGACGATCTCCAAGCTGCTGCTGCTGGCCGTCGCGTTCATCGCCGCGTACGTCGCGTCGCAAAAGCCGGCCGACATCCTGTCGCTCGTCGGCGCCGCGTTCTCGCTCGCGGGGTCGACCATGTTCCCCGCGCTGGTGGCGGGCGTGTTCTGGAAGCGGGCCAATTTCGCCGGCGCGATCGCGGGCATGGCGACCGGCTTCCTCGTTTGCATCTACTACATGCTGCACACGAATCCGATGCTGGGCGGGAGCCTCGACGCGGTCTGGTTCCACATCGCGCCCATCTCCGCGGGCGTGTTCGGCGTGCCGGCGGGGGCGCTGGCGCTGGTCGTCGTCAGCCTGGTCACCAGGGCGCCGCCACGCGCGAGCGGCGGGCTCGTGGCGCATATCCGGGCGCCGGAATAGATGTTATCTTTATGCAATGTTCTCACTGAGGATTTTGCATGCTCCCGCGCCGTACCCTGCCGTATCTTTTCGCTCTCTCCGCTTCGCTCGCCGGTGCCGCCTGGGCGGCGCCGGCCGCTGAAACCACGCCGCCGGCCATCGCTTTTTTCCAGCACGCCGCCATCCATCGCGTCGCGCTGTCGCCCGATGCACGCTATCTGGCGGTGCGCGCGGGCGCGCCTGACCGCAACGACTATCTCGCCGTGATCGACCTTGCCACCAGCAAGCCGACGGTGGTCGCCGCGTTCGACGATGCCGACGTCGACGACTTCGCATGGGTGAACGGCACGCGGCTGGTCTTCGACCTGACCGAAAAGAATATCGGCGAAGGCGACGTGCGGCATGGTCCCGGCCTGTACGCCGTCGACCGCGACGGCCAGCATTTCGTGCAGCTGGCCGACCGCTATGCCGGCGCCGCGTCGCGCCAGGAAATGATCGGCAAGGTGCCGATGCAACCGTGGAACACGTTCCTCATGCCCCAGCGTCCGCGCAAGGACGACGTGGTCTATGTCTCCCGCCCCATCTGGGACATGGGACATGAGCACCTCTACACCGACCTGGTCCGCCTGAACACGCGCACGGGCATTGCCCAGACGATTCCCCGACCGGGACCGGTGACCGGCTGGGTACTCGACCACGAGGGCGAGCCCCGCCTCGCCACGGCCGTCAAGGATGGCCGGGTGACCGTCTATTACCGCGATCCCGCCGACCAGGACAAGTGGCGCACGCTGGCGCAGTTCGCGGCCTACACCGCGAGCGAAGGGGCATTCTCCCCCGTCGGCTTCGGGCCCGACGGCACGCTGTACGTCTCCGCCCACAACGGCCACGACACGGAGGCGCTCTACGCCTACGATCTCAAGGCCGGCAAACTCGCCACCGAGCCGCTGCTGGTGACGAGGGGCTACGACTTCACCGGCAGCCTGGTCAAGAGCCGCACGAAGCTGCTGGGCGCGGTCATCACCACCGACGCCCGGTCGACGGAGTGGTTCGATCCCGGCATGAAGGCCCTGCAGGACAAGCTCGACAAGCTGCTGCCCGCCACGGTCAACCTGATCACGGTGCCGGCCGCCGATTCGCCGTGGGTGCTGGTGGCGTCGTATTCCGATGCGATCCCGATGCGCTACACGCTGTACAACACGGCGACGGGCCAGCTCAACGACATCGGTTCGTCGCGCCCCGCCATCGATCCGAAGCGGATGGGCCGCCAGCAGATGGTGCGCTACAAGGCGCGCGACGGCCTGGAGATCCCGGCCCTCCTGACCCTGCCGCGTGGCGCGAACAAGCACCTGCCCATGGTCGTGCTGGTGCACGGCGGACCGTGGGTGCACGGCGCGATCTGGGGCTGGGACCCCGATTCGCAATTCCTCGCCTCGCGCGGCTACGCCGTGCTGGAGCCGGACTACCGCGGCAGCACGGGCTACGGCTTCCGCCACTACCAGGCAGGCTGGAAGCAATGGGGCCGCGCCATGCAGGACGATGTGGCCGACGGCACCCGCTGGGCCATCGCGCAGGGTTATGCCGATCCGAAGCGCATCTGCATCGCCGGCGCCAGCTACGGCGGCTATGCCACGCTGATGGGCCTCGTCAACGACCCGGACTTGTACAAGTGCGGCGTGGACTGGGTCGGCGTCACCGACATCAACCTGATGTACACGGGGGCCTGGAGCCGCGAGTCCGACTTCACGGATCAGTGGAAGACCTATGGCATGCCGGAACTGATCGGCGACCGCGTGAAGGATGCGACGCAACTGAAGGCCACGTCCCCGATCGAGCAGGCGGCCCGCATCACGCAGCCCGTGCTGCTGGCCTACGGCGGCGTCGACCGCCGCGTACCGCTGTACCACGGCCAGAAGTTCTACGACGCCCTCACGAAGACCAACAGGAACGTCGAGTGGATCGAGTACCCGGAAGAAGGCCATGGCTGGCATCTGCCGAAGAATTCGGTCGATTTCTGGACCCGCGTCGAGGCCTTCCTCGACAAGAACATCGGTCCGGGTGCGGGCCGGTAACGACACACGGGGCGGCGCGGCCGATTCCGTACGCCGCACATGACAACGGGCGCCACGCGGCGCCCGTTGTTCATCGCTTGCGCAATGCTTACACGATGAAATCCCAGTCGGTGGCCGCGCGCTGGTGGCCGATCATCTCGACGGATTCCACGAACTCCGTGGCGATATGCTCGAGGCTGACGCCATTGCGCATCGCTTCGGTCCAGAAGGCCAGGCCCGGCGCGTCGGGAGCGCGGTCGAACAAGGCCTTGTAGAGCATGCCGACATCGTGCTCGGCATTGCCGTTGAACGCCTCGTGACTGGCCGTGTACTCGGGCGAACGGATGATGTCCAGCGCAATCCTGCCCCAGCTGACGCCCGCCTGGTGCGCGTCGGCCCAGAACTCGATGCCGTACATATCGGCCTGGCGCCCGAGCGCGGTCTGGTAGATGCTGGCCAGCGTATCCATGGCGCCGCTGTCCTCGACCTTCACGGTGGCGTCGCTGAACTGCAGCTGCTCGACGTTGACGACCAGCGCCTTCGCCGCCGGCGCGGCCTTGCTGCTCACCACCAGGTAGCCGTTGTGGGTTTCGACGTCGAAATCGGCACGGGCGCCGGCGAACGTCGCGGTGTCGCTGCCCGTGCCGCCGTGCAGGACCGTCGTGGCCGGCGCCGATGCGGCATTCGCGTGGGCCGCGCCGCTGGCGCTCGCCGCCCGCGCCGCCGGCACACCGAAGCCGAGCGTATCGTCGCCGCCGCCGCTGAACACCTGCGTGTCGCCGCCGGACGCCAGCGTGATGTGCTGGCTGGCCGCATCGCCGGTCAGCATCTGCGTGCCGCCCTGGACCACGACATTGGCCGAGCCGACGATCGCCGCAAAATTGACGTTCTGCAGCGCGATGGTGGCGCCAGGCGCGAGGCCGCCGGTCTGGATCACGAGTGCCACTTGCTGCTCTGCGCTGCTCGCGGCACTCAGGGTCAGGACCCCGTCCGGCGCCTCCTGGCTGCTGACCGGCGCGATGGTCTGGACCAGCAGCGATTGGCTCGCCTGCAGTTGCGCCAGGTAGCTCTGGCCGTTGCCGCTCATGTGGACGAGGTCGCCGCCGGACGTGGTCGCCTGGATCGCGGCGATCAGGCCGGCGCCGCCGTTCGCCACCGTCGTATTGGCGCCGCCGCTGGCGGTCAATCCGTAACCGATGCCCACGTGGGCCATCAGCAGGTCGGTACCGCCGGCCAGCGGAATGTCCGCCGTGGCGGCCGCACCGGTCTGCTCGACGCGGCCGGCACTCACGATCGGGACCTGGACCTGGCTGCCTGACGCGCCGCCCGGCAGCGCGACCGGCACCGTCACCACGCGCACGCCATCCACCAGCGGCACCGGCGCTTCCTCGACCGTCAGCGCGAAACTGCCGCTCGCCGCGGACACGTTGCCCGCGGCATCCGTATCGGTCACGCTCAGCGTGTGCCGGCCGAGGCCCAGCGCCTGGGCGGCGATGCTCCAGTGGCCGTCCGCGTCCGCATGGGTCGTGCCCACCACGGTCGTGCCGTCGTACAGGGTGACGAGGTCGTTCGCCGCCGCATTGCCCTCGAGGACCGGCACCGCGTACGTGACGCCGTCGCCGACCGAGTCCGTATCGGATTGCGCCTGCAGCTGCGGGGCCGCGGGCGCCGCCGGTGCGGTCGCGTCGACCGTCACCGTCAGGGCCGGGCTGGCGGCCGATTCGTTGCCAGCCACGTCGACCTGCCTGACGGTCAGCACGTGCGTGCCGTCGGCCAGCGGGGACGCCGCGAGGGACCAGTTGCCGTGGGAATCGGCCTGCGTCGAACCGAGCGCGGTGGTGCCGTCGGTGTCGTACAGCGTCACCCGGGACAGGCCTTCGGCGGTGCCGCTGAACGTCGGCGTCGTGACCTTCGTGATGCGGTCGCCGGCCGTGCCGCTGTCGCTGGCGGCAGCCAGCAGCGGGGCCGCCGGCGCGGCCGGCGCGTGCGTGTCGACCGTGATGACCAGCGGCGCGCCGAACGGCGACACGTTCCCGATGGCGTCGGACTGCACCGCACGCAGGATGTGGTCGCCGTCGACCAGCGCGTCGATCCTGACGCTCCAAGCACCGGTGCCGTCGGCGATCGTGGCGCCCACCACGTGCGCGTCGCCTTCGTACACGAGGATGACGGCATGCGGGTCCGCCATGCCTTCGAGGGTCGGCGCGGCCACGTTCGTGACGGTGTCCGTGGCCGAGCTGCCGGCGTCGCTGGCGGCGCTCAGCATGGGAGCAGGCGGCGCGCCCGGCACCAGCGTGTCGAAGTAGATGCTCACCGGCGTGCCCGCACCGCCCGCGTTGCCGGCCGCGTCGATATAACTGCCGGCGGCGACCGTGATGCTCGCCGTCTGGTTGTCCAGGTTCGCATCCGGCGTGAACACGGCCGTACGGACCGTGCCGCTACCGGACAACGCGGAGAGCTGGCCGCCGCTGACGGCGACATCGGCCGCCGTGAACGTCGCGCCGGGATCTTCGCTGAACGTGAACGTGATCGTGGCGGTCTCGCCCGCCTTGAGCGGGTTCGCGTCGCTGGTCATCGTGAGCGTCGGCGCCGCCGTATCCAGCACATAGGCCTGCGAAGCCACCGGCCCGGCATTGTCGACGGCGTCGACCACGCGCGCCTGCAGCGTGCCGCTGCCGGCCAGCGTGGCCGCCAGCGACCAGGCCGTGCCGTTGACCTGCGCCGCCGTCCAGCTGGCGCCGTTGTCGAGCGAGACCTGGACTTGCTCGCCGGTCTGCAACGTGGCGCTCAAGGTGCCGCTGATGGTCTGCGCGGCCGTGTCCGTGATGAAGTCGGTGCCCGATGCGCCATGATCGGCCGAGAACGCGATGCCGCCCACGGTGGTCGTGGGGGCGGCCAGGTCGATGGTGAACGTCAGGCCGGCCGAGGCGCCGCTGGCGTTGCCGGCGGCATCCGTCACGATCGTGGACACCGTGTGCTGGCCCGCGCCCAGTGCCGCGCTGGCGATGCTCCAGGTACCGCCGGTGGCGACGGCGCTGCCCAGCAGCGTGCTGCCTTCGTACAGGTCGACCGTGGCGCCCGCCTCGGCCGTACCCGTGAAGGTCGGCGTGGTGGTGGCCGTGATGCCGTCGCTGTTCGATACGCCCGTGTCGCTGGCGGCGTCCAGCACCGGCGCCGACGATGCGGCCGGCGCCAGCGTGTCGAAGTGCAGCGCCGGGAGCGATCCCGCCGCGCCGTCGTTGCCGGCCCGGTCGGCGTAGGTGCCGGCCGCGATCGTGATGCTGGCCGTACCGCCGTTCACGTGCGCGTCCGGCGTGAAGGTCGCGGTACGCACCGGGCCCGTGCCGCTGACGGCGGACAGCGTGCCGCCGCTGACGACGAGGTCGCCCTGCGTGCCGTCCCAGGCGAAACTTGCGCCCGGGTCTTCGCTGAACGTGAATGTGATGGTGGCGGTCTCGCCCACCTTCAGTGCGCTCGCATCGCTGCCGATCGTGACGGTCGGCGCCGTCGTGTCGACGGTGAAGGTGGTACCGGAGGACACCGCGCCGGCATTGCCCGCGGCGTCGGTCGCCCTGGCGGTGACGGTATGCGCGCCTTCGCCCAGCGCCGCCGCATCGATCGACCAGGTGCCGTTGGTGGCGACCGTGCTGCCCAGCAGCGTGGTGCCGTCGGTGTCGTACAAGGTGACGGTAGTGCCCGCCTCGGCCGTGCCCGTGAAGGTCGGCGTGGTGTCGCGCGTCACGTCGCTGGTGGACGCCGCCAGTTGCGGCGCGGACGGCGCATCCGGCGCCAGCGTGTCGAAGTGAAGCGACGGGGTCGTCCCCGCGCCGCCGGCGTTGCCCGCCGTGTCGGCATAGCTGCCGGCGCCGATCGTGATGCTGGCGGTGCCGCCGTCCGTATTGGCGTCCGGCGTGAAGGTCGCCGTGCGCACCAGGCCCGAACCGCCGATGGCGGACAGCGTGCCGCCGCTGACGACGACGTCGCCCTGCGTGCCGTCCCAGGTGAAGCTCGCGCCCGGGTCTTCGCTGAACGTGAACGTGACGGTGGCGGTCTCGCCGGCCTTGAGCGCGGCGGCGTCGCTGGTAATCGTCACCGTCGGCGCCGCCGTATCCAGCACATAGGCCTGCGCAGCCACCGGCCCGGCATTGTCGACGGCGTCGACCACGCGCACCTGCAGCGTGCCGCTGCCGCCCAGCGTGGCCGCCAGCGACCAGGCCGTGCCGTTGACCTGCGCCGCCGTCCAGCTGGCGCCGTTGTCGAGCGAGACCTGGACTTGCTCGCCGGTCTGCAACGCGGCGCTCAAGGTGCCGCCGATGGTCTGCGCGGCCGTGTCCGTGATGAAGTCGGTGCCCGATGCGCCGTGATCGGCCGAGAACGCGATGCCGCCCACGGTGGTCGTGGGCGCGGTCAGGTCGACGGTGAAGGTCAGGCCTGCCGAGGCGCCGCTGGCGTTGCCGGCGGCATCCGTCACGATCGTGGACACCGTGTGCTGGCCCGCGCCCAGTGCCGCGCTGGCGATGCTCCAGGTGCCGCCGGTGGCGACGGCGCTGCCCAGCAGCGTGCTGCCTTCGTACAGGTCGACCGTGGCACCCGCCTCGGCCGTACCCGTGAAGGTCGGCGTGGTGGCGGCCGTGATGCCGTCGCTGTTCGATACGCCCGTGTCGCTGGCGGCGTCCAGCACCGGCGTCGACGATGCGGCCGGTGCGCTGGTGTCGATCGTGACGCCCTGCGCCGGCGAGGCGGCGCTGGTGTTACCGGCCAGATCCGTGGCCTTGGCCGTCACCGTGTGCGTGCCCTCGTCCATCGTCGTGGCCGTGATGCTCCAGGCGCCGTTGCCGTCGGCAACGGTCGAGCCCAGCACCGTGGTGCCGTCGGTATCGAACAGGTCGACGGCGGCGCCCGCCGAGGCGGTGCCCGTGAACGTCGGGGTCGTGTCGCTGGTCGTGGTGGCGCCCGGCGTCGGCGTCGACGGCGCGTCCGGTGCCGTCGTGTCGATCGTGACCTGCGTGCCGAGCGATGCGGCGCTCGCGTTGCCGGCGGCATCGCTCGCCCTGGCGGTGATCGTGTGTGCGCCCTCGCTCAGCGTCGACGTCGTGATCGACCAGATGCCGTTGGTGGCGACCGTGCTGCCGAGCACCGTGGTGCCGTCGGTATCGTACAACGTGACGGTGGAACCGGCTTCGGCCAAGCCGTCGAAGGTCGGCGTCACGACCCTGGTCACGCCATCGAACGGAATGGCGCCGCTGTCGCTGAGCGGCGACAGGTACGCCAGCGGTACCACCGGCGCCAGCGTGTCGAAGTGAAGCGACGGGGTCGTCCCCGCGCCGCCGACGTTGCCCGCCGTGTCGGCATAGCTGCCGGCGCCGATCGTGATGCTGGCGGTGCCGCCGTCCGTGCTGGCGTCCGGCGTGAAGGTCGCCGTGCGCACCGGGCCCGAACCGCCGATGGCGGACAACGTGCCGCCGCTGACGACGACGTCGCCCTGCGTGCCGTCCCAGGTGAAGCTCGCGCCCGGGTCTTCGCTGAACGTGAACGTGACGGTGGCGGTCTCGCCGGCCTTGAGCGCGGCGACGTCGCTGGTAATCGTCACCGTCGGCGCCGCCGTATCCAGCACATAGGCCTGCGAAGCCACCGGCCCGGCATTGTCGACGGCGTCGACCACGCGCGCCTGCAGCGTGCCGCTGCCGGCCAGCGTGGCCGCCAGCGACCAGGCCGTGCCGTTGACCTGCGCCGCCGTCCAGCTGGCGCCGTTGTCGAGCGAGACCTGGACTTGCTCGCCGGTCTGCAACGCGGCGCTCAAGGTGCCGCCGATGCTCTGCGCGGCCGTGTCCGTGATGAAGTCGGTGCCCGATGCGCCGTGATCGGCCGAGAACGCGATGCCGCCCACGGTGGTCGTGGGCGCGGTCAGGTCGACGGTGAAGGTCAGGCCGGCCGAGGCGCCGCTGGCGTTGCCGGCGGCATCCGTCACGATCGTGGACACCGTGTGCTGGCCCGCGCCCAGTGCCGCGCTGGCGATGCTCCAGGTACCGCCGGTGGCGACGGCGCTGCCCAGCAGCGTGCTGCCTTCGTACAGGTCGACCGTGGCGCCCGCCTCGGCCGTACCCGTGAAGGTCGGCGTGGTGGTGGCCGTGATGCCGTCGCTGTTCGATACGCCCGTGTCGCTGGCGGCGTCCAGCACCGGCGTCGACGATGCGGCCGGCGCGCTGGTGTCGATCGTGACGCCCTGCGCCGGCGAGGCGGCGCTGGTGTTACCGGCCAGATCCGTGGCCTTGGCCGTCACCGTGTGCGTGCCCTCGTCCATCGTCGTGGCCGTGATGCTCCAGGCGCCGTTGCCGTCGGCAACGGTCGAGCCCAGCACCGTGGTGCCGTCGGTATCGAACAGGTCGACGGCGGCGCCCGCCGCGGCGGTGCCCGTGAATGTCGGGGTCGTGTCGCTGGTCGTGGTGGCGCCCGGCGTCGGCGTCGACGGCGCGTCCGGTGCCGTCGTGTCGATCGTGACCTGCGTGCCGAGCGATGCGGCGCTCGCGTTGCCGGCGGCATCGCTCGCCCTGGCGGTGATCGTGTGTGCGCCCTCGCTCAGCGTCGACGTCGTGATCGACCAGATGCCGTTGGTGGCGACCGTGCTGCCCAGCACCGTGGTGCCGTCGGTATCGTACAACGTGATGGTGACACCGGCTTCGGTGAAGCCCTCGAAGGTCGGCGTCACGACCCTGGTCACGCCGTCGACCGGAACGGCGCCGCTGTCGCTGAGCGGCGAGAGGTGCGCCAGCGGCACCGCCGGCGCCAGCGTGTCGAAGTGAAGCGACGGGGTCGTCCCCGCGCCGCCCGTGTTGCCCGCCGTGTCGGCATAGCTGCCGGCGCCGATCGTGATGCTGGCGGTGCCGCCGTCCGTGTTGGCGTCCGGCGTGAAGGTCGCCGTGCGCGTCGTGCCGCTGCCGGACGGCGCGGACAGCTGGCCGCCGCTGACGGTAACGTCGTCTGCCGTGAACGTCGATCCCGGATCCTCGCTGAACGTAAACGTGATCGTGGCGGTCTCCCCGGCCGCCAGCGTCGCCTTGTCGCTGGTGATCGTCAGCGTCGGGGCCAGGGTGTCGTACGCGATCTGCAGGGCCGTGCCGGTGCCGCCGAAATTGCCGGCGGCGTCGATGTAGGACGAGCCCGTCACGGCGACGCTGGCCGTGCCGTTGTTCGTGTTCGCGGTCGGCGTAAATGTCGCGGTGCGCGTCGTGCCCGTGCCGGAGAGCGCACCCAGCGTGCCGCCGCTGACGACGACGTCGGCCGCCGTGAACGTTGCGCCCGGGTCCTCGCTGAACGTGAAGGTGACCGTGGCGGTGTCGCCGCCCTTCAGGGTCGCGGACGTGTCGCTCGTGACCGTCACCGTGGGCGCGACCGTGTCGATCTGTATCCCATTGCCGGCCGACGTCGCGCTGACGTTGCCGGCGGCGTCCGTGGACGAGACGGCGATCGCGTGGGTACCGTTCGCCAGCGGGGTCGCCGGTGTCCACGAATACGTGCCGCCGCTGGCCGTGATGCTGTCGATGATGTCGCCGCCGTCCCACACCGTGATCGTCGAGCCGGATTCCGCCGTGCCGGTGAAGGTCGGCGTCGTGTCGTTGGTGATCTGGTCGCTGTTCGATGTGCCGGTGTCCGAAGCCAGCGCCAACTGCGGTGTCGACGGCGTGTTCGGCGCGGTCGTGTCGATCACGATCGCGGCATTCACGCCCAGCGAGCCGATGCCGCCGGGCGTGGGCAGGGTCAGGGTCGCATCGGTACCGCTGCCGGCCCCCTTGATGGTGCCGCCGTTCAGCGCGAGGGCGGCGGTGCTCGTGTAATCGAGATCGGTGCTCGTGTCGCCGGCCTGGATCGTGTAGTCGAACAGCAGCGTATCGGTGCCGCTGCCGCCGGCATACACGGCCTTCCGGTCCGTCGTGCCGGTTTCCAGCGTAAGCGTCGGCGCGCCGCCCGCCAGGTCGACGGTCATCGCCTGGTCGAACGTCACGGCGACGTGGACTGTCTGGCCGGCCCGGTAGGCGCCGTCGGCGGTACTCGCGTCGACCATCGTCACTGCAGGCGCGACGACGGGAGCGTGCACGGCGCTGAAGGCGAGGTTGTCCAGCGCGACGAATTTCAGGAAGCCGTCGTTGTCCGTGGTCGTGATCGTGAGCTTCTTGACGTCCTGGAAGGCGGTCAGGTCCGCCGTCGTCCAGCCGGTGGCCGACGGCACGTACACCGACTGCGTGCCGAGCAGGTGGCCGTCGGCGGCGTAGGCCGTGAACGTGAGGGTCTGCGCTGCCGAGTACTGGGGCAGCGTCGAGGGGCTCTGGAAGTTCGTGAGCTGGACGGAGCTCGGCGTGAAAACCTGTCCCGTATCGAACGACAACGTGACTTTTCGTTCCTGGTCCCAGCTCGACTGCCCGGCGATGTTCGCATAGCCCGGCGCGATACCGTAGGCCGCCACCGCCGTGCTGGCCGCATCGACCCGCAGCAGGTAATTGATGTTGCCATCGACCTTGTAGACCACGTCGCCATTGGCGCCGTCGTACACGGTATTCGGCCTGCTGATGAAATTCGCGCCCGTGGAAAAGCTCACGGTCTTGTTCGACAGCGCCAGCACCTGCTGGTACGCGGCCGCCAGTTCAGGCGTGACGAGGCTGGGCGTCTCCACCTGCCCCGCGCGCACTTCCAGATCCCAGTCGCCGCCCAGCGCGGCGCTGCCCGTCGGGTTGGACGAGGCGGCGACGTCGGCCCCCGTCGCGAGCGCAAGACGGTCGATGAACCCGGCGTCCGCGCCCGTATCGCAGCCGTACAGCAGGATGTCGCCGCCCGCGCGCAGGCTGTTGCCGATGGCGTGCAGGTCGGCGTCGTGCGCGTTCAGCGTGGCCGCATCCAGCGTCAGCGTCCCCATGTTCAGCGTGCCGGCCGCGCCATGCGACACGATGTGCACGGCGTCGATGCCGCTGCGCCCCGCCAGCGCCTGCGCGATCTGGTGCAGGCCGTCCTGGCCGGAATCCAGGATCACGACGTCCTTGCCGCGCCCGATGCCGCCCAGCAAGGTGCCGAGATCGGCCACGTTGTCTTCGATGAAGACGATTTCCGTGCGCGGACGGGCGATGGTCAGGTCGCCGAGGTCGGCGTCGTGGGCATTGGAGGTCATGACGTTGTTCCTGGTTGGGCGTTCTGGACGGCGATGACGTTGGCGGCGCTGCCCGCCTTGTCGTTCCAGAAGGACATCTGGTTGAATTTGTCGAACAGGTCGGGCGGGATGACGGTCGGGCGTGGCGTGAATTTCACCTGCGCCTTCACCTTGTGCAGCCCGGGCGCGCCCAGCTGGGCGTCGAATTCCTCGGCGTCGTACTCGACGTTGTCGAAGTCGTGCTCGAAATACGGCTCGCCGAGGAAGTCGTAGACGAGGCGCATGACCTTGGCCGGCGCGCGCGTCAGCAATTCATAGTCGACCACCAGCAGCGACGCCGCGTGCTCGCCGTAAAACGCGTCGCGCAGGGCGGACCACGCATGGCCGACCGTCTGGTCGTGCTGGGCGAGGCCTTCGAGGCGGCTGTACACGGTGCCGCGCGCGCCGCCCGCGCCGAACAGGCGCGTGTGCTCGTACGGATCGGCGCGGTACATACGCTCGAAACTGTCCATGATCCACGCGACGTTGCGCACGCACGCGATCACCTTCGCCTGCGGGAACAGGTCGCGCACGAGCGGCATGCGCGCGCACCAGCTGCGGTTCGTGTCGAACACGACGGGCCGGCCGACGTCGCCGTAGTAAGCGTCGAACAGGCCGCGCAGCAGCGCCTTGCGTTTGTCGCGGCCGACGACCGGCGCGAACTCGCTGCCGGCGCTGACCTGGCCCAGGACGGCCGTGCACAACGAACCGACGGGACTCGTCATGCCCGCGTGGAAACGGGGATTTTGCAGGAGGATGCCCGACAACAGCGTCGAGCCCGACCGCGGAAGGCCGGAAATGAAGTGGAACGTCTGGTACGTCATGGCACCACCCAGGCATCGGCCAACTGTTGACACCCAGAAATGATGAACGAAATTTATAACCGAAGCAATAAATTGTTAAGCGCCTTGAACCGAATTCGCAACAATGGCGCGGCGTTCCAGCTCGGCCAGGATGCGTCCGACTTCCTGCGCGACCGATGACGCGGCGCTGTCGACGAGCACCTCGGGCGCATCCGGTGCCTCGTAGGGCGAGGAAATGCCGGTGAATTCCGGCAGCAGGCCCGCGCGCGCCTTGCGGTACAGGCCTTTCGGGTCGCGCGCCTCGCACACGGCGAGCGGGCAGCGGCAATGGACTTCGATGAAATACGGGGCGGGAATCAGGGCCCGGGCGCGGGCGCGGTCGGCGCGCAGCGGGGAGATGGCGGAAACGATCACGATCTGGCCCGCCTCGTAGAACAGGCGCGCCGTCTCGCCGATGCGGCGGATGTTTTCGGAGCGTTCGGGGAGAGAGAAGCCGAGGTCGGCGCACAGGCCGTGCCGGACCTTGTCGCCGTCCAGCACGAACACGGTGCATCCCCGGTCGAACAGGGCGCGCTCGAGGGCCAGCGCCAGCGTCGTCTTGCCGGCGCCGGACAGCCCGGTGATCCACACCACCGCGCCGTCGTGGCCGGCGCGGTGCCGCCGCTCCGCGGCACCGACGGGCTGGGTCATGAAAGACTTATTCGACGATCGTCTGCGCCTGGCCTTCGCCACGCGCGCGGATCTCGCCGATACGGTACACGGTCTCGCCGGCCGCCTTCAGCTGGGCTTCGGCCGCGTCCGCGTTCTCTTTCGAGACGATCACGGTCATGCCGATGCCGCAGTTGAACACGCGGTGCATCTCGGCGTCGGCCACGCCGCCGTGCTGCTGCAGCCATTGGAACAACGGCGGCAGGGTCCACGACTTGCTGTCGAGCACGGCCGTCAGATTATCCTGCAGCACGCGCGGGATGTTTTCGACGAGACCGCCGCCCGTGATGTGCACGAGGCCCTTCACTTCCATCGCCTGCATCAGCGCCAGCAGCGGCTTCACGTAGATGCGGGTCGGCTGCATCAGCGCGTCGGACAGCTTGCGGCCGTGGAAGTCGGCTTCCAGGTCCGGCTTCGACACCTCGATGATCTTGCGCACCAGCGAATAGCCGTTCGAGTGGATGCCCGACGAAGCCAGGCCCAGCACGACGTCGCCCGGGGCGATTTTCGTGCCGTCGATGATCTGCGATTTTTCCACGGCGCCGACGGCGAAGCCGGCCAGGTCGTATTCGCCGTCCGGGTACATGCTCGGCATTTCGGCCGTTTCGCCGCCGATCAGGGCGCAGCCGGCCTGTTCGCAGCCGGTGGCGATACCTTTGACGACGGCGGTCGCGGTCGGCACGTCCAGCTTGCCGCAAGCAAAGTAATCCAGGAAGAACAGCGGCTCGGCGCCCTGCACGAGGATGTCGTTGACGCTCATGGCGACGAGGTCGATGCCGACCGTGTCGTGGCGGTTCAGTTCGAACGCCAGTTTCAGCTTGGTGCCGACGCCGTCGGTGCCGGACACGAGGACCGGTTCTTTATACTTCTTGCTGATTTCGAACAGCGCACCGAAACCGCCGATGCCGCCGAGCACGCCTTCGCGCATGGTGCGCTTGGCAAAAGGTTTGATCGCTTCGACCAGGGCGTCGCCGGCATCGATATCGACACCAGCGTCGCGGTAGGAGAGAGAAACATTAGATGGTTGGCTCATGGTATTTGGCAGCGGAGGCGGTAAAATAGTAGGCGGTTGACAACTGGGCATTTAACAGCGTGCACCGGCAGTAGCCAGTCGATCAATCCATTATTTTATCAAAACGGCCTGCCGCGGCACCGTTTTAACGGTCAAGAACAACAATTAGATGCCTTTTTCCCTCAGCCCGGAGCAAAAACAGTCAGCGTTCTGGTTGGCACTCTGGCTCGCTTGCGGTCTGCTGCTGTACGCCCTCGGCCCCATCCTCACCCCATTCATCGCCGCCGCCATCCTCGCCTACGCCCTGAACGGCGCCGTCGACCGGCTCGAACGCACGCGTCTCGGCAAGTTCCATTTGCCGCGCTCGCTCGCCGTCGTCGTCGTGATCCTCGCGTTCCTGGCGTCCGTCACCGCCCTCGTGCTGATCGTCGTGCCGGTGCTGCGCACGGAATTGCCGCTGCTGCAGGCCCAGATCCCGGACGCGCTGGCCCGCATCGACACCATCCTGTCGCCCCGCCTGGCGCAGCTGGGCATTCACATCAAGCTGGACGGCAGCAGCCTGCGCACCATCCTCACGCAGCAGATCATGACGTCCAGCGACGAGATCTGGACGACCGTGCTCGCGTCCGCGCGCGTGGGCGGCAGCGCCCTGCTCGGCTGGGTCGCCACGGCGATCCTGATCCCCGTCGTGCTGTTCTACCTGCTGCTGGACTGGCACCGCCTGCTGCTGCAACTTGAAAACGCCGTCCCGCGCCGCTGGGTGCGCCAGACGGTGGGCATGGCCCAGGAAGTCAACGCGCTGCTGGCCCAGTACCTGCGCGGGCAACTGCTCGTGATGCTCGTGCTGGCGCTGTATTACTCGGCCGCGCTGGCGCTGGCCGGCTTCGAGGTGGCGCTGCCGGTCGGCATATTGACGGGCCTGCTCGTCTTCATCCCCTACCTGGGCTACGGCCTGGGGCTCGTGCTGGCGCTGACGGCCGCCATCCTGCAGTTTTCCGACTGGAGCGGCGTGATCGCCGTCGCGGTGATCTATGGCGCGGGCCAGGTCATCGAAGGTTTTTTCCTCACGCCGCGCCTCGTGGGCGAGCGCATCGGGCTGAATCCGCTGGCCGTGATCTTCGCCCTGCTCGCCTTCGGCCAGCTGTTCGGCTTCGTGGGCGTGCTGCTGGCGTTGCCGGCGTCGGCCGTGCTGATGGTGGCTTTCCGTCACTTGAAACGCCACTATCTGCGCAGCAGCTTTTATAATGCCTAGTTCCTACGCACACGACATGAAGAGAACCGAGCCATGAAACAGCTGGTGCTCGACTTGGGCGCCGAGCCGGCGCAAAGCCTCGACACCTTCCAGATAGGGGAAAATGCCGAAATGGCGCACTTGATGCACCAGTTCGCCCAGCGCGCATCGCGCGAGCATTTCTGCTACCTGTGGGGAGAAACGGGCGCCGGCAAGACGCATTTGCTGCAAGGCCTCGCCGCCACCGATGGCGCGCGCTACATCGCGGCGACGAGCGGTGCGGACGACTTCGTATTGACACAAGACGTGAGCCTGTACCTCGTCGACGACGTCGACCAGCTGTCGCCCGAACGCCAGATCGACGCCTTCGCCCTGTTCAACCAGGTGCGCGAGCATGGCGCCTACATGGTCTGCACGGGGCCGGTGCCGCCGGCCGTGCTCCCGGTGCGCGAAGACCTGCGGACCCGCATGGGCTGGGGTCTCGTGTACCAGATCCACGGCCTGTCCGACGACCAGAAGATCGCCGCCCTCACGCAGGCCGCCGAGGCCCGCGGTTTGACGCTGTCCGCCAGCGTGTTACCCTATCTGCTGTCCCATTTCAAGCGCGACATGCGCTCCCTGTCGACCATGCTGGATGCGCTCGACCAGTATTCGCTCGAGACCCAGCGTCCGGTCACGGTACCGCTGCTGCGCGATCTCTTGCTTCAGGGCAATCCCGGCAGTCCACACTCCGAACCAAAAGAATGAACGACCTCGCGCTGTTTGACCTCGACCACACCCTCCTGCCGATCGACTCCGACTACGAATGGGGCCAGTTCCTCGTGCGTGAGAACGTCGTCGACGCCGCCGAACACCAGCGCCGCAACGACGCCTTCTTCGCGCAGTACAACGCCGGCACGCTCGACCCGGTCGAATACCTCGAATTCGCCCTCGGTACGCTGGCCAGCTTCGATCCGGCCCATCTGAAAGACCTGCAGGCGCAGTACATGCGGGAGGTGATCCGCCCGGCGCTCCGTCCGAAGGCGCTCGATCTCGTACGCAAGCACCAGGACGCGGGCGACCTCGTGGCGATCATCACGGCGACCAATGCGTTCGTCACCGCGCCGATCGCGCGCGAATTCGGCGTCGAGCACCTGATCGCCGCGCGCCCCGAGCTGGACGAGCGCGGCCACCCGACCGGCAAGCTGGCCGGCACGCCCACGCAGGGACTAGGCAAGGTGACGCACATGCACGCGTGGCTGGACGGCCTGGGCCGCCCGTTCGACAGTTTCAAGCGCAGCTGGTTCTACAGCGATTCGCACAATGACATCCCGCTGCTGTCGGTCGTCTCGCACCCGGTGGCGACCAACCCGAGCGAGAAACTGAACCAACACGCCAACGCCCTCGGCTGGACTTCACTGCACCTTTTCAATGATTAAAAAATTCATCCGCAAAATCCTGGGCGTCAAAGACGAGCGCGACCCGACCGAACCCGTCATCCTCGGGCCGGAGCAGCACGGCATCGATCCGAAGCTCGTGTCGAACAACGCGGTGCGCGTCACGCAGACCTTGCAGGAAGCCGGCTTCAAGGCGTTCGTCGTCGGCGGCGCCGTACGCGACCTGCTGCTGGGCGTGAAGCCGAAGGACTTCGACATCGCCACCGACGCGACGCCCGAGGAAGTGAAAAAGCTGTTCCGGCGCGCCTTCATCATCGGACGCCGCTTCCAGATCGTGCACGTGATGTTCGGCCAGGACCTGCTGGAGGTGACCACGTTCCGCGGCAAGGGCAGCGACAACGCGCCGAAGGACGAACATGGCCGCGTCCTGCGCGACAATAACTTCGGTCCGCAGCACGAAGATGCCGAGCGCCGCGACTTCACCATCAACGCCATGTACTACGACCCGGCCACGCAGTCGGTGCTCGACTACCACGGCGGCATCGAGGACATCCGCGCCAAGGTCCTGCGCATCATCGGCCAGCCGGAAGCGCGCTACCGCGAAGATCCGGTCCGCATGCTGCGCGTCGTGCGCTTCGCGGCCAAGCTGCAGTTCACGATCGAGCCGGCGACCCGCGCCCCGATCCCCGTGATGGCCCCCTTGATCAACAACGTGCCGGCCGCGCGCGTGTTCGACGAAATGCTGAAGCTCCTGATGAGCGGCCACGCGCTGGCCTGCCTGAAGGAGTTGCGCTCGTCCGGCCTGCACCACGGCCTGCTGCCGCTGCTGGACGTCGTGCTGGAACAGCCGATCGGCATGAAGTTCGTGACCCTGGCCCTCGAATCCACGGACACGCGCGTAAAAGCCGGCAAGGGCGTGTCGCCGGGCTTCCTGTTCGCGTCGCTGCTGTGGCACCAGGTGCTGGAAAAGTGGAATGCGTACCGCGCCGCCGGCGAATCGCCGATCCCCGCGCTGCACCTCGCGGCGGACGACGTCCTCGACAACCAGACCGACAACCTCGCCCTGCAGCGCCGCATCGCGACCGACATGCGCGACATCTGGGCCATGCAGCCGCGCTTCGAGCGCCGCACCGGCAAGACCCCGTATAAGCTGCTGGAGCACCCGCGCTTCCGCGCCGGCTTCGACTTCCTGCTGCTGCGCTGCGAATCGGGCGAGCTCGATGCGGAGATCGGCAACTGGTGGGCGACGTTCTACGCCGGCGACATCGCCGAGCGCGAACGCCTGGTCAATTCCGCGCGCGACGTCCAGCCGTCCAGCCAGAAGAAACGCCCGCGCCGCCGCGGCCCGCGCCGCGCGGAAGGCGAAGGTGCGGCGCCTGCAGACGCATCGGCGGAGGCACAGCGGGCGGCAGGCGGCGAATGATCGCCTGGGTCGGCATCGGCGCCAACCTGGGCGACGCGCGCGCGAACGTGCTCGATGCGATCGAGCGCCTGTCGCGCCTGCCTGGGGCAAGGCTGCTGCAGACGTCGCCGCTGTACCGCACGGCGCCGATCGATTCCTCGGGCGACGACTACATCAACGCCGTGGCAATGCTCGACACCGGGCTCGGCGCACACGCCCTGCTGCAGGCCCTGTTCGCCATCGAGCAGGCGCACGGCCGCGAGCGGCCCTACCGCAACGCGCCGCGCACGCTGGACCTCGACCTGCTCCTCTACGGCGACCAGGTCATCGACGATGCGCCCACGCTGATCGTCCCTCACCCCCGCATGCACGAGCGCGCGTTCGTGCTCGCGCCGCTGGCCGAAGTCGCGCCCGATCTCGTCATCCCCGGCCGCGGTGCCGTGAGCGCGTTGCGCGCGCAGGTCGCGGACCAGGCGATCGAACGGCTCGGCTGAATCACAACTGCGTTTCCAGTCCCACGCGCAGGATGGCGCTGAACGGATAGACGGACGTCTTGCGCAGGCTGCCGGACGCGTCGCCGTAGCGCGTCTCCTCGGTGGCAGGTTCGGCCAACAGGTTCACGGCGGTCACGCGCAGTTGCGTCTTCGGCGTCAGCTTCCATAACGCATACAGGTCCAGTTCGCGCTTGGCGGTCGAATAGGTGCCCGTCGTGCGCGAGATGCGCTGCGGTCCACCGCCGCGGAACGTGAAATTCGCGCCGCAGCTGACGGTCGCGCCGAACTGGTAGTCGAAGCCGGCGTTGGCCGTGAGCGGCGTCTGGCCGGCCAGGCGGTTGTCCGGGCCGGGCACGTTGCTCACGCTGGACCAGTTGCGCGTCACGTTCATGTGCAGGTCGACATTGGCGGCGCGGGAGAGCAGCGTGCGCAGCGGCAGCCTGGCGTCGAACTCGATGCCGCGCGTGCGTGCGCTGCCGTCGTTCACGGGCGTCGTCTCCCAGCGGCCCGCCACGAGGCGGGTGTCGTCGTGGATGGTGTCGCTGATCCGGCGCGCGTACACGGACAGGCTCACCTGCTCGCCATGGCCGCCGAAGTGTTCCAGGGCCGCGTCGACGCCGAAGGCCTGCTCCGGTTTCAATGCCGGATTGCCGGCGGTGTCAGGGGTGACCTCCGTGTTGTTCAGCGAGCGGGTCACGCGCGGAATCAAACGCTCCAGGTCGACGCCACGGTAGGTGCGCGACAAGGCAACGCGTAGCTGGTCCTGCTTGCCGTCCAGCTTCCACAGGCCCTGCAGGATCGGGCTCAGCATGCTGGCCGTGTTGTGGATGGCACTGAAATCGCTGCCTGCGCTGCGGGTGCGCAGCGTCTCCCAGCGCAGGCCCAGGTACGTCGACAGCCGCGGCGTGATGGCGTATTCATCCTGCGCATACAAGGCGAGGCGATGCAGCGTGGCGTCGTACTGCCGGTCGTCCCGCACCGGCGTGCCGGCCAGGCCTTGCAGTTCGCGGGACGCGCGCGCGGCCTCGGTGGACTGGCGCGCCGCATCCCAGCCGGCGCTGAACTGATGGCCGCTCGCGTAGGACTTGCTGTACTTGCCGGTCAACGTAGCCCCACGCCCGTCCGTATCGTTGTGCACGTCGCGGTCCAGCGTTCGCTCCCCGGCCGTGCCGTAGCCGGCTTCGTGCTGGCGGTTGCGTACACGGCTGGCGTTCAGGCCCGCTTTCGCTTCCAGCTTCTCGTCCGGGCCGAGCTTGTGCATCCAATTGAGGTCGGACCGCAGCTGGCTGCGCCGATCGTCCGGCCAGGTGCGGTCGTTCGGGTAGTCGGGCAGGTCGCCCAGGGTGGCGCTCCAGTGGCCTTCGGTCCGGCTGTCCGAGCGCTGCACGCGGACGAAGGACTGCGAGCTGAGCGTGTCGCCGTTGTCCAGCGTCCAGTTCACGCGCGGCGTCAGCGACAGCGCGCGAAACCCGCCGTCGTTCTTGCGCGCCACCTTGCGCAGCAACACCGGCCGGCCGGCGCCGTCCCAGCCTTGCTCGACCTGGTCGTAATCCTGTTCGAAGCTGCCCTTGCGCACGTCCGCCACGACGGAATAGGACATCGCCTTGCCCTTGTCCGCGATCTGCAGCGACGCGCTCGGCGAAAAGAACACGTTGGAATGTTCGGCCTGCAGCTTCAGGTCGCGCTGCCCCTGCCGCACCTTGCGCTTGAGGATGATGTCGATGGTGCCGGCGATCGATTGCGCACTCATGTCGGCGGTCGCCACGCGCAGGATGTCGATTCTCTCCACCAGCTCCGGCGCCAGCGAATCGAGCGAGAAACCGTTCGGCGCCGGTTCACCGTTGAGCAGGATCTGCGTATAGCCGCTGCCCAGGCCGCGCATGCGGATCTCGCCGCCCCGTCCGGGACCACCACCACTGATCGAGATGCCCGGCTGGCGCCTGAGCACGTCGGCCACGGTGCTGTCGCCGTATTTCCTGAGTTCTTCCTGGGTCACCACGATCCTGGTCGAGGTGTCGTCACGCCGCGCATCGTATTGCGCGGCCGAGCCGCGTACCTCGACCCGGGCCTGCGGGACCGGCTCGGCGCCGGCGGCATCGAGGGACAGCAGCGCTACCGCCAGGTGGGCAGCAGCCAATGACGTGGAACGGGTGTTGGGCATGATGGATAACGGTTCGTTATTGAACAGATCCTATCACGGAAAATTCACCCGACGGCAATCATTTTGCTATTAGCTAGCAATTCAACTTCCAATTAAAAGTAATATTTTTGGAAAAACGTGGCATCCAACCGTTCAGAAGCGCAGCGCCAGGTAGACGCCGGAGACGGCCAGCGTCATCAACGTGACCGGCACGCCCACGCGCGCGTGGCGCCGCCAGTCGATGACGATGCCGCGCCGCGCCGCCGCGTCCACGACGATGATGTTCGCGATGCTGCCGACGATCAGCAGGTTGCCGGCCAGGGTGCTGACCAGCGCCAGCATGACGCCGCCCAGCGGATGGTGCACGACTGGCATCAGGAGCATCACGGCGGGCACGTTCGAGACCAGGTTCGAGAGCACGAACGTGGCGGCGAACAGGAAGCCCGGCTGGTCGAGCCGCACGCCGAGCGACGCGAGCCAGGCAATCGCATGCGTCGTGAAGCCCGTGCCCTGGAACGCGGCGTTCACGACGAAGAGGCTCATGAACAGCACGAGCAATTCCCAATCGACGAGGCCCAGCATGTTCTGCGAACGCAGCTGGCGGCTCATCAACAGGATGCCCGCGCCGATCAGCGCCATGTGCTCACGGGGCCATGGCGCGACGAGGAACGCCACCAGCAGCGCGCCCGCGATCAGCAGGCCCTTCGTCGTCTGCCACGCATCGAAAGGCACCGTTGCGGCTTGGGATTCGGCGGCGGCTGCGCGCTCTTTCCAGCGCCCTTTCGTCTGCCAGGCGATCAGCACCCAGCAGGCGGCGAGGCCCAGCGCGACGGGCAGGATCGCGTCGAGGAAGTAACCGTCGAACGACAGCCGCATTGTCTGGCCGATCAGCATGTTCTGCGGATTGCCGATCAGGGTCGCGGCCGAGCCGATGTTGGAGGCGCACGCGAGCGCCAGCAGATACGGGACCGGCGCGAGCTGGCGCTGGCGGCACGCGTCGACGAGCAGCGGCGCCATCGCGAGGCAGACGATGTCGTTGCTGAAGACGGCCGACAGCGCGGCGGACACGCCTATCAGCACGCCCAGCAGGCTGGCGGGACTCAGCGCCAGCCCCGCCAGTTTTTGCGTGACCCAGTCGTAGAATCCCCCCAGCCGCATCTGCGCGGAGACGACCATGAACGCGAACAGGAGCGCCATCGTCGGCAAATGGATCGATGCCACCGCCTGCTCCAGCGTCAGCGCATTGATGCTGATGAGCGCAATCGCCCCGAGCAGCGCGACGCCGGTCCGGTCGAGGCGCAGGAACGGCAGGCCGCCGAGGATCATGCCAAGATAGACGATGAGGAAGATGATGAGGATTGTTGTGGCCATGGGGTTGCACGAATGCCGGCGGCGTTTTCGGGTAAGATCGCGCATCTTAACAAACGATACCGGGCACGCCTGTGACCGCATGCCTGCCCGGACGCGTGGCACGCCGGGGCGATCCTCCGGCACGGCCTATTTTGATTTGCAAAGGAATACTATGAGCGCTTACCTGGGCGGAACCTCGACGAACGAAGCACCGGTACGCAAGGCCGTGACCTTGCCCTCGCTGCTGGCGATGCGCGCGTCCGGCGAGAAGATCGCCATGCTCACCTGCTACGACGCCAGCTTCGCGTCGCTGATGGACCGCTGCGGCGTGGACATCCTGCTGATCGGCGATTCGCTGGGCATGGTGTGCGCCGGCTACGACTCGACCTTGCCCGTGACGGTGGCCGACGTGGCCTACCACACGGCGTCCGTCGTACGCGGCCGCAAGAACGCGTTCGTGCTGGCCGACCTGCCGTTCGGCAGCTACGGCACCCTGCAGCAGGCCTACGACAGCTGCGCCGCCCTGATGCGCGCGGGCGCCCAGATGATCAAGATCGAAGGCGGAGAGTGGCTCGCCGAAACGGTCCGCTTCCTGACCGAGCGCGGCATTCCCGTCTGCGCCCACATCGGCCTGACGCCGCAATTCGTCCACCAGCTGGGCGGCTACCGGGTGCAGGGCAAGACGGACGAAGGCGCGGAGCAGCTCAAGCGCGACGCGCTGGCGCTGCAGGAAGCCGGCGCCGCGATGGTGCTGCTGGAAGCCGTGCCCGCGGCGCTGGGCAAGGAAGTGACGGGCATCCTGCAGGTGCCGACGATCGGCATCGGCGCGGGTCCGGACTGCTCCGGCCAGGTGCTCGTCATGCACGACCTGCTGGGCGTCTTCCCGGGCCGCAAGGCGCGCTTCGTGAAGAACTTCATGGAAGGCCAGACGAGCATCGACGCCGCCGTGCAGGCCTATGTCGCGGCCGTGAAGGACGGCAGCTTCCCGGCGCCGGAACACTGCTTCTGAGATGAGCGCGCAGCCGGACACCGCCCGCCTCTTCCTGGCCCTGTGGCCGATTGAGCCCGTGCGTGACCAGTTGCGCGCGTGGCGCGACGCGTGGACGTGGCCGCGCGGCGCGACGCCTGTCCACACGGATAAACTGCACGTGACCCTGCACTTCCTCGGCAACCAGCCCACCGCGCGGCTGCCCGACTTCCTGGACGGCTTCCGGGTGCCTTTCGAACCGTTCGACCTGCAGTTCGGCCGCGCCGCGCTGCAGCGCAGCGGCATCGCGTGGATCGAGCCGCTCAGCGAACCGCAAGGGTTGCTGGACCTGCATGCGCGGCTGTCCGACGCTTTAATGGCGCTGGGACTGACGCCGGAAGCCCGCGCCTATCGCCCGCACGTGACGATGGCACGGCGCGCGAACGGCGCGGTCATCCCCGCCGCCGGTCCCGCGATCGACTGGGCGATCACGCATTACGCCCTCGTCGCATCGCACGCCGGCACCTACACGGTGCTGCGCGAATACCGCTAACCGTTCCGCTTCACGATCCGCGCATTCGCCGCGATCACGATCCCCGACAACGACAGGATGCCCAGCGCCACGGCGATGTTCGTGTGCGCCGCAATCGCCCCGAGCAGCGGCGGCGCCATCAACAGGCCCGCGTAACCGAGCGTGGCGACCGTCGCGAGGCCGCCGCCGGCCGACATCCCCGGCATGCGCGCGGCCGCCGCGAAGATCAGCGGCACGACGTTCGCCGCGGCGAGGCCGATCAGCGCGAGGCCCAGCGCCGACAGCCAGAACTGCGTGCTGACCACGGCCAGCATCAGGCCCGCGAACATGCCCAGGCCACCGACGATCATCACGCGCAGCGGACCGAAACGCAGCACGAGCCGGTCGCCCGCGAAACGGCAGGCGGCCATCGTCACCGAGAACGCGGAGTAGCCGAGCGCCGCCGTCGCCGCATCGACCTGCGTGCGCTCCTTCAGCAGCAGCGCGCTCCAGTCCACGAGCGCGCCCTCGATGGCGAAGCACAGCAGGGCCAATAAACCGAGGAACAGCGCGGGTCCGCGCGGCAAGGCGAAATGGCTCGCATGCGGCGCCGGCGGGACGACCAGCAAACGCCCGCCGCACGACACCACGGCGGAGAAGATGGCGGCGCTCACCATCATGGCACCGCGGCCGTCGCCGAGGCCCGCGCCGATCATGAGGCCGCCGAGCGCCGCGCCGATCAGGCCCCCGAGGCTGTAGAAGCCGTGGAACGAGGACATCGTCGGGATGCCGCGCGCCGCCTCGACCTCGCTGGCGTTGGCATTCATCGCCACGTCCAGCACGCCGTTGCTGGCGCCGAATGCGTACGCCGCGAGGAACAGCGGCACGAGGCCACTCACGTTCATCAGGATGTCGCTCGTCAGCGCGAACAGCAGGCCGCTGCCGACGACGACGGCGCGCGTGCCCCAGCGTCCCGCCATCCAGCCGGACAGCGGCATCGCGGAGATCGCGCCGCCCGCGATGGTGAGCAGCAGGAAGCCGAGCACGCCCGTGTCGATGCCGGCACGCGCCTGCACGAGCGGCACGTGCGCGGCCCACACGCCGATGCCGGCGCCGTTCAGCAGGAAGATGATCGACACGGACCAGCGCGCGGCGTTCACGCTGGCGGCCGGCGCCCTTTGGAGGGATAGTGTGTCGTCGATGCGGCTCATGCGCGGCTCCTTGCTGCCAGTACGATTTCAGGTGCGCGCTCGCCCTTGCGCAGGCGCGCGACCACGGTGGGTGCCGCATCCGCTTCCAGCACGAGGCGGTCGATGTCCGCCAGCGGCGCGATCGGGAACGGCGCCGGCGCTTCCAGCCGCTCGTTCAGCGCGGCGACGACGCGCCGGCTGCCCGCGGCCAGGATGGCCTGCTTGAGGATGGCTTCCTCGGGGTCGCTCGCGCCCAGGCCACGCTCGGCCTCGACGCTGCACACGCCCACGACCGACACGTCCACGCGCAGGCGCTGGATCTCGGCCAGCGTCTGCGCGCCCATCACGGCGCCCACGTGAGCGGAATACACGCCGCCCAGCAGCACGACGCGGGTAATGCGCAAATGGCCCAGGCCCAGCGCGATCTGCGGACTGTTGGTGATGATGGTCGCGGCCCGGCCGTCTTCCAGCTGGCGCGCGAACGCGAGATTGGTCGTGCCCGCATCGACGAGCACGGTGTCGCCCGGCTGCACGCTGTCGGCCAGCGCGCGCGCGAGCATCTCCTTGCGCGCTTCGTCGGCATCGACGCGCTGGCCGAAGCTGGGCACCGGCTGCGTGCGCCGCATCGCGCCGCCGTGCACGCGGCGCAAGAGGCCCGCCGCGTCCAGGTCGCGCAGGTCCCTGCGGATCGTGTCTTCCGATGTATTGAACCGCTGCGCCAGTTCGGCCGCCAGCACCTTGCCCTGCTGCTCGACCGTGTCGACGATGTGTTGGCGTCGTTCTTCCGCCAGTTGCATATATGTCTCCTTGAATGCACACACTTTACACGTTTACGCACAAACCAGCAATAATCAATACAAACACGCACATTCATGCATACAGGCGACCTGGTGGTTGGTTGGCGGCCTAATCATTGCTACACTCGCTGCATTCATTATCAGAACAATATGCATAAGTCCGCTGCCATCCTGATCGTCGACGACTATCTCCTGATCCGCACCGCCGTGCGCCAGGTGCTGACGGAACTCGGCTTTTCCAACGTGTTCCAGGCCGAGAACGGCAAGACCGCGCAAGACCTCATGCGCAAGCAGACGATCGACATCGTCATCGGCGACTGGGGCATGCCGGTGATGAGCGGCCTGGACCTGCTGCACTGGATGCGCCATGACGCGCGCTATGCGAAGACGCCGTTCATGATGCTGACGGCCGAGGCGAATCCCGCTTCCGTGCGCAGCGCGCTGCGGGCCGGCGTCAACGCGTACATGATCAAGCCGTTCACCGTGCACAGCTTCGCCAGCAAGTTCATGGCGATGATCGGCACGGTGCAAGAGTCCGAGCCTGCGCCGGAACCCGTGCCGCGGCCCGATTCCGCGCCGCCGCCGGTGCTGAAGCCGACGCCCGTCCAGGCCGACGTCATCGGCCTGCAGGCCCCGCTGGCCGAGCGCCTGAAGCGCTGCACGGTGCTGATCGTGGACGACGTGCCGACCAATATCGAGGTGCTGGCCGGCGCGCTCAAGGACGAGTACGCGATCAAGGTGGCGATCAGCGGCCGCAAGGCGCTGGAGATCGCGGCCGCCTTCCCCATCGATATCATCCTGCTCGACATCATGATGCCCGTGATGGATGGCTTCGAGACGTGCCGCCACCTGAAAGCCGATCCGAAGACGGCGCACATCCCGATCATCTTCCTGTCCGCGAAGGACGCCGTCGACGACATCGTGGGCGGCCTGCGCCTGGGCGCGGTCGACTACGTGTCGAAGCCTGCGGACCCGACGATCCTGAAGGCGCGCATCGCGACACATTTGGCGCTGGCCACTGCGATGGGCGACCTGAAGCGCCAGAACGAACTGCTGATCGAGAACGCGCACCTGCGCGAAGACGTGGAGCGAATGACGCGCCACGACCTCAAGAGCCCCATCGCCGTCACCCTGCACGCGAGCCAGGCGCTGCTCGCGGGCGACCTGCTGGATGCGCACCGCGAACATGCGCACATGATCGAGATGGCCGCCAATCACGCGCTCGACATGATCAACCGCACGCTCGACATCCACAAGATGGAAAAGGGCGAGTACCAGCCGGCGCTGCAGCCGTTCGACATGAAAGCGCTGCTGTCGCGCGTCGCGCAGCAGACCGAGCTCGCGTTCACGGATCGTCGCATCGCCATCCGCTTCGCCGCGCCGGGCGACACCGTCTGCCTGGGCGAATCGCTGCTGTGCTATTCGATGTTCTCGAACGCCTTCAAGAACGCGGCCGAGGCGGCGCCGCCGGGCGGCACGATCAAGGTCGACGTGGCGCCGGGGCCCGGCAGCCTGCACGTCGTGATCGACAACGAGGGCGAGGTTCCCTTGACCATGCGCGGCCGCTTCTTCGACAAGTACGCCACGGCCGGCAAGCAGGGCGGCATGGGCCTCGGCACCTATTCGATCCGCCTGATGGCCGAGGTCCAGGGCGGCGACGCCACCATGGAGACGGGCGACGGGCACACGCGCCTGACCATCACCCTGCCCTGCGTATGATCAGACGAGGAGCATCAGGTGCTCCCGCTCCCACGAACTGATCACGCGCGAAAACGTCGCGAACTCCAGCTCCTTCACTTCGCAGAATGCCTGCACGAACAAGGATCCCAGCATGTCGGCCAGCGCCGGGCACCCGCGCAGCTGCACGATCGCATCTTCGAGATTGCGCGGCAGGTCGCCGTGGATGTGCTCCGCGCTCTCGGGCGTTGGCGCCGACGGTTCCAGCCCTTCGACCATGCCGAGGAAGCCGCAGGCCAGCGTGGCCGCCATCGCAAGATACGGATTCACGTCGACACCGGGCACGCGGTTTTCCACGCGGCGGCTGGCCGGGCTCGAGTTCGGGATGCGGATGCCGCACGTGCGGTTGTCGTAGCCCCAGTGCACGTTCATCGGCGCCGACTGGAAGCGCGACAGGCGCCGGTAGGAATTCACGTGCGGCGCGAACAGGAGTGTCGCCGCCGGCACGTAGCGTTCGAGCCCGCCGATGAAGTGGCGGAACAGGGTGCTCTCCGACCCGTCGTCGTTGGAAAAGATGTTGCGGCCGTCCGCGTCGACAATGCTCTGGTGCACGTGCATGGCGCTCCCTGGCTCCGTCTCCATCGGCTTGGCCATGAACGTGGCAAAGATGCCGTGGCGTAGCGCCGTTTCGCGCACGGCCCGCTTGAACAGGAACACGCGGTCGGCCAGCTCCAGCGCGTCCCCGTGCGTAAAATTGATTTCCATCTGCCCGGCGCCGGCCTCGTGAATCAGCGTCTCGACACCGAGCTCGTGCTGCTTGCAGAACGCCGACAGTTCCAGGAAGGACGGATCGAAGTCGTTGACGGCATCGATCGAATACGACTGCCGGCCCTGCTCCGTGAAGCCGCTGCGGCCCGTAGGCGGACTCAACGGCTCGTGCGGATTCGTCGTGCGCGCGACGAGATAAAACTCCATTTCGGGCGCCACGACGGGCCGCCAGCCCCGTTCGGCGTACAGGCCCAGCACGCGGCGCAGCACGGAGCGCGGGGCGAGGTCGACCAGGGTACCGTCGAAGTTCGTGCAATCGTGGATCACGAGCGCGACGCGCTCCGTCGCCCAGGGCACGACGCGGATCGTGGCCGGGTCGGGCACGCAGACCATGTCGGGATCGATGGAGCCGACGTACGGCGTGTTGTTCGGCTGTTCGCCATGGACCGTGTTCAGCAGCACGCTTTTCGGCAACCGCATGTGCTCGCCCGCCAGGAACAGGTCTTTCGGAAGGATCTTGCCGCGGGCAATGCCCGTCATGTCGGCGATGACGCACTCGACTTCGTGGATATTGTGTTCGCGCAGAAAATCGCGCATCGGATTATGCGCTTCGGAATCCATCACACCCTCGCTTGACTCGATGCGAGTCAATATAGCATCGGCGATTTTTAGGCCGCGCGCGGGTCGGGCGGCCCCGCTTTCGCCTCATTTCCTCAATTAGTTGCCGCGATACCGCACTTCGCGTCATCGCCGTTCCGCCAAGCGCCGTCCTGCGTCATACTTTATGAATGGAACAGCTGACGACCACGACACAGCCGAAAACCACCCGCATGTGGCGTAACTACGCCTGCGCCTGGCTCGCGTACATGGTGCTGCTCGCGGTCGTGCTGCGGCTCGCCGACTCCAGCCAGCACGGCTACAACTGGCGCGGCCTGATCCCGATGCTGTGGATCGTGCCCCAGGCCTTCGTGCTCGCCCTGCACTGGCCGCTCAGCGGCTGGATGGAACGCCGCCACGTCCCGTTCGCGACGCGCTGCCTGATCCACGGCGTGGGCGCGCCGACGTACGCCATCCTGTCGTACGCGCTGCCGGGGCTCCTCTACGAGACGACGCAGCCGCTGTCGTTCTACGTGTGGCCCGTGCTGTATTCGATGATGGGCTATGGCGTCATCGCCACCGCGTTCCACATGATCCGCGCCAACGATGCGCGCCGCCGGCAGGAAGTCGCCGTGCAGCAGGCGCACGCGCTGCTCGTCGCGACGGAGCTGAACGCGCTGCGCAGCAAGCTCAATCCGCACTTCCTGTTCAACACGCTGCACTCGATCATCGCCCTCACGCGCAAGGACCCGAACGCCGCCGAGACCGCGCTGTTCCAGTTTTCCGACATGCTGCGCTACGTGCTGGACACGGAAAAGACGGGCAACGACCGTGTGACGCTGGACGACGAACTGCGCTTCGTGCGCGACTACCTGGAACTGGAAAGCCTGCGCCTCGGCGCGCGCCTGCACGTCGACTGGGAGCTCGACGATGCCGCCTCCAGCCACCTGCTGCCCGCGCTGTCGCTGCAGCCGCTCGTCGAGAACAGCATCAAGCACGCGTTCAACCCGCACAGCCGGCCGGGCCGCCTGCTGATCCGCACGCGCCTCGACGCGCACACGGGCAGGCTCGTGCTGTCCGTCGGCGACGACGGCCCCGGCGCCGACATCGGCCGCGTGCGCGCGTCGAACGGCCTGGGCCTGCGCACCGTCGAGCGCCGCCTGCAACTGGAATACGGCACCGAGGAGGGACTCGCCATCGACACGGCGCCGGGCGCCGGCTTCGTCGTCACGATGGCCATTCCCGTGCCCGCCAACGACAAGGAATTCACATGAATGCCCGGACCGTGTTCATCGCGGAAGACGAACCGCTCGCGCGCGACGTCCTGCGCGACTTCATCTATGCCCATGCGGGCCTGCGCCTCGTGGGCGAAGCGGCGGACGGCGCCAGCGCGCTCGCGCAGATCTCCCGCATCCGCCCCGACATCGTCTTCATGGATATCCAGATGCCCGAGATGACGGGCCTGGACGTGCTGCGCCGCCTGACCGTCGTGCCGGACATCGTGTTCACGACTGCATACGACCAGTACGCCGTGACCGCGTTCGAACTGAATGCCGTCGACTACCTGCTGAAACCTTTTACGCGCGCCCGCTTCGACGCGGCCGTCGCGCGCCTGCTGGAGACGCCGGGATCGTCCGTCCCAGCGCCCGACGTCATCGGCGGCGCGCTCACGCTGGCGGTCGATCGTGTGCCGAGCCGCATCGAACGCATCCTCGTGCGCGACCGCGGCCGCATCTTTCCGCTGTCCGTGAACGAGATCGCCTACCTGAAGGCGGATGCGAAATACACGGCGATCGCCGCGCGCGGCCACACCTTCCTCGTGCGCATCGGGATCTCGGAACTGGAAGCCCAGCTGGACCCGGGCCGCTTCATCCGCATCCACCGCTCGGCGCTCGTGAACCTCGACTTCGTGGATTCCATGCGCGCGGACGACCAGTCGCAGCTCGAGATCACGATGCGCGACGGCGCCGTGCTGACGGCGAGCCGGGAAGCGTCGAAGGTGCTCAGGGAGATGGCGATTTAATCAGACGCGCAATAAACCAACGTCGGTCTTGGGTATACGGGTCAGATTTGAATCCACGTCGTCTTCAGTTCCGTGTACTTGTCGAACGCGTGCAGCGACTTGTCCCTGCCGTTCCCCGACTGCTTGTAGCCGCCGAACGGCACCGTGATGTCGTCGTTGTCGTACTGGTTCACGTGCACGGTGCCCGCGCGCAGCCTGCGTGACGTGCGGATCGCGCGGCTCATGTCGGACGTCCACACGGCCGCCGCGAGGCCATACGGTGTCGCGTTGGCCTGGCGCACCGCCTCGTCGAGGTCCGTGAACGACAGTACGGACAGCACGGGCCCGAAGATTTCCTCGCGCGCGATGCGCATCGTGGACTCCACGCCGTCGAACAGCGTCGGTTCGATGTACAAACCGCCGGTCTCCGCGCGTGCCGCGTTGCCGCCCGCGAGCAGGCGCGCGCCGGCCGCCCTGCCGTCCTCGATATAGCCCAGCACCGTCTTCATCTGGATCGAATCGACGATCGCGCCCATCACGGTGGATTCGTCGAGCGGGTCGCCCGGCGCGTACTGCGGGATCAACGCCAGGGCCTTGTCGAGGAACGCTTCCCGGATCGATTCCTCGACGAACAACCGCGACGGCGCGTTGCAGCTTTCTCCCTGGTTGAAATAGATCGCGCCGATGGCGCCCGCGACGGCCGCGTCGAGGTCGGGACAGTCCGCGCACACGATGTTCGCGGACTTGCCGCCCAGCTCCGTCCACGCCCGCTTCAGGTTCGACTGCCCCGCCATCTGCAGGATTTGTTTGCCCACGCGCGTGGAACCGGTAAAACCGATGCAGTCGACATCCATGTGCAGCGCGAGCGCGCGGCCCGCCTCGTCGCCGTAGCCGGGCAGCACGTTGAACACGCCTTCCGGCACGCCCGCTTCCAGCGCCAGCTCGGCCAGCCGCAAGGAGCTCAGGGGCGCCTTTTCCGACGGCTTCAGCACGACGCTGTTGCCGGCCGCGAGTGCCGGGCCGATCTTCCACGCGGCCATCAGCATCGGATAATTCCACGGGATGATGGCGGCGACGACGCCGACCGGTTCGCGCGTGATGAGGGCCAGGCTGTCCTGCGGGCTCGGCGCGACCTGGTCGTAGATCTTGTCGATGGCTTCGCCGTACCAGCGGATGCAGTTCTGCGCGAGCCGCACGTCCACGCTCTTGCTGTAGCGGATGGGCTTGCCCATGTCGAGGGTTTCCAGCAGGGCCAGTTCGTCTTCGTGCGCGAGCATCAGGTCGGCGAAGCGGATCAGGGTGCGCTTGCGCTCCGCCGGGGCTTTACTCGCCCAGCGGCCGTCCTCGAACGCGGCGCGGGCACTGGCGACGGCGGCATCGACGTCGGCCGCGTCGCAGCGGGCCATCTCGCCCAGGATGCGGCCGTCGATGGGAGAAATATTGTCGAAACGGGCGCCCGATGCGGCGTCGATCCGCCGGCCCTCGACGACGGCGCGGCCGTCGATATGCACCCTTTTGGAACGCTCATGCCAGCCTGGCGTGGTCATAATGCCTCCATCGAGATTACAACTTGTTGTCAGGCCGATACTAGCAAACAAAATCGATCCAAATGCCGATTTCTGCCGCTATAATCGCGAATTTTTCCCCGCCGTAATTTCAGTTAATCGCCTGCCGCGGAGCATTTAATGAACACTATTCTGATTACGTCCGTTGTGCTCTACCTGCTCGGCACGCTCGGCCTGGGCGTATGGGCCGGCACGCGGATCAAAAACACGTCCGACTTCGCCGTCGCCGGCCGCAGCCTGCCGCTGATCATGGTCATCACGACGACGTTCGCCACCTGGTTCGGCGCCGAAACCGTGATGGGCATCCCGGCGAAATTCGTGCAGGGCGGCCTGGGCGCGCTGGTGGAAGACCCGTTCGGCGCCGGCACCTGCCTGATTCTCGTCGGCCTGTTCTTCGCCGCCCGCCTCTATAAACTGAACCTGCTGACCATCGGCGACTACTACCGCGCCCGCTACGGCAAGGGCATCGAAGTCTTTTGCTCGGCCGCCATCATCCTGTCCTACCTCGGCTGGGTCGCGGCGCAGATCACCGCGCTGGGCCTCGTGTTCTCCGTGCTGACGAACGGCGCGATGTCGGAGACGGCCGGCATGATCGTCGGCACGCTCGCCGTGCTGATCTACGTCGTCATCGGCGGCTTCCTGGCCGTCGCGATCACCGACTTCATCCAGATGATCGTGCTCGTGGTCGGCCTGTCCATCATCGCCGTGTTCTCGGCGAAGCTGGCCGGCGGCACCGGTGCCGTCATCGACATGGCCAACAACGCGAACCTGTGGCACTTCCTGCCGGAGCCGAAGTTCACCGACATCGCCTTCTTCGTCGGCTCGGCCGTGACGATGATGCTGGGCTCGATTCCGCAGCAGGACGTGTACCAGCGCGTGATGTCCGCCAAGAACGCCCCGACCGCGCGCGCCGGCGCCGTGATCGGCGGCGCCAGCTACATCATCTTCGCGTTCGTGCCGATGTTCGTCGTCGCGTGCGCCGTGATCGTGATGGGCAATGATGCGCTGGAACTGGCCAAGAGCGATTACCAGCGCGTGCTGCCCACGTTCGTGATGACGAAGATGCCGCTGATCATGCAGATCCTGTTCTTCGGCGCCCTGCTGTCCGCCATCAAGAGCACGTCGTCCGCCACGCTGCTCGCCCCGTCGACGAGCTTCACGGAAAACATCCTGAAAAACCTGCGCCCGGGCATGAGCGACCGCCAGCAACTGCTCGCGATGCGCGTCACCATCGTCGTGTTCGCCTCGCTCGTGCTGGCCTACGCCATCGCGATGAAGGGCACGTCGATCTACGACCTCGTGTCGTCCGCGTACCAGGTAACGCTCGTCGGCGCCTTCGTGCCGCTCGTCACCGGCCTGTACTGGAAGCGCGCGACGACGCAGGGCGCGATCCTGTCGCTGGTCGCCGGCATCGCCACGTGGATCGTGTTCTTCCCGCAGATCTCGCCGCTGGGCGAAGTCTTCCCGGGCCAGCTGGCGGGCCTGCTGGCGGCGTTCGCGGGCATGTTCGTCGGCTCGCTGGCGCCGCAGGTGCTCAAGAACCGGCACGAGCCGCACAAGACGGCGGTCAGCGTGTAATCGCATAGGGTGGGCACGGGGTGCCCACGCCGCACGCGGTTAGTCCATCCATCCCCGTCCGGTCACATCCTTCAGCGTCAGGTCGAGGCAATCCCGTATCCGCGCCACCATCTCGTCGATCTGCGCACAGGTCATCACAAGCGGTGGCGCGACGATCATCCGGTCCCCGACGGCGCGCATGATGACGCCGTTGTCGAACATGTGCTGCCGGCACACCATCCCCACCGCCAGGTCGCGTGCGAACGGTTCGCAGTCGTGCACCGTCGCGCCCTTGCGCCGCACGAGGTTCAGGCCGGCGGTCATGCCGATGCTCTCCGCGTGTCCGACGAGTGGATGCTCGGCCAGCCGCGCGAACGCGGCTTTCAAATGCGGCCCCGTCTCGCGCGCGACCTTGTCGACCAGTTTCTCGTCCTCGATGATGCGCAGGTTTTCCAGCGCCGCCACGCACGCGACGGGGTGGCCGGAATAGGTGAAACCGTGGTTGAAGTCGCCGCCGCGCTCGATCAGCGCGCGCGCCACCCGCTCTCCGACCAGCACCCCGCCCAGCGGCACATAGCCGGACGTGACGCCCTTCGCGAACGGGATCAGGTCCGGCCGCGTGCCCATGCGCTCGCTGCCGAACCACGTGCCCAGCCGGCCGAAGCCGCAGATGACCTCGTCCGAGATGAGCAGGATGCCGTACTTGTCGCAGATGCGCTGGATCTGCGGCCAGTAGGTCTGCGGCGGGATGATGACGCCGCCCGCGCCCTGCACCGGTTCGCCGATGAACGCGGCGACCTTGTCCGGCCCTGATTCGAGAATCTTCTGTTCGAGCCAGTCCGCGGCCAGCAGCCCGAATTCCGCTTCGGACAGGCCGCGGCCGTGCTCGCCGAAATGCGGTTGCTCGATGTGGTGGATGTGCGGGATCGGCAGCGCGCCCTGGGCATGCATCGCCGCCATGCCGCCCAGCGACGCGCCGGCAATCGTGCTGCCGTGATAGGCGTTGCGCCGGCTGATGACGATCTGCCGGTCCGGCTGGCCCATCAGCTGCCAGTAGCGCCATACCATGCGCAGCGCGGTATCGTTCGCCTCGGAACCGGAACTCGTGAAGAACACGTGCTCGAAGCCGGGCGGTGCCAGGCTCGCCAGCTTCTCCGCCAGCCTCACGGCCGGCACGTTCGTCGTGTTGAAGAAGCTGTTGTAGAACGGTAAAACATCCATCTGCCGTGAGACGGCTTGCGTGATGGACGTGCGGCCATAGCCCACGTTCACGCACCACAGGCCGGACATGCCGTCGATGGTCTTGTTGCCGTCCGAATCCCACAGGTAGATGCCCTCGCCGCGCACCATCACGCGCGCGCCCTTCGCGCTCAGGGCACCGTGGTCGGTGAATGGATGCAGGAAGTGGGCGCTGTCGAGCTGTTGCAATGTGCGGGTGTCATGGTCCTCACGGACCGGCGCGCGCAGGCCTGCCTCGAATGCCATGGTGTCGAAAGTCATGATGATCTCCTTGTCGTCGTCGTCGCATGGTCATACGTGCAGTAACAGGTGCTCCCGTTCCCACGGGCTAATGACCGTCATAAATTCCTGGTGCTCCAGTTCCTTGACCGCGGAATAGACGTCGACGAAGCGCTCGCCGAGGATGTCGCGCAGGCGGTCTTCGCCGCGCAGCAGGGTCAGCGCTTCGGACAGGCCTTGCGGCAGCTCGACCTTCATCTTGTAGGCGCTGCCTTCGACCTTCGGTGTCGGTTCCAGCTGTTCCTGGATGCCGAGGTAGCCGCAGGCGAGCGTAACGGCGAGCGCGAGGTAGGGATTGGCGTCGGCGCCGATCACGCGGTTTTCCACGCGCCGGTCCTGCGAGCCGGACACGGGCACGCGGAAGCCCACGGTGCGGTTGTCCACGCCCCATTGCAGGTTGATCGGGGCGGCCGTGTGGCGCACGATGCGGCGGTAGGAATTGACGTACGGCGCGACGATCGCCATCGCGGAGGGCATGTATTTCTGCAGGCCGCCGATGTAGTGGCGGAACAGGTCGGACGGCGATCCATCCACATTGCTGAAGATGTTGCGGCCGGATTCCGCGTCGACGACGCTCTGGTGCACGTGCATCGCCGAGCCGGGCTCGCCAGCCATCGGCTTGGCCATGAAGGTGGCGTACATGTCGTGTTTCAGCGCCGCTTCGCGCAGGGTGCGCTTGAAGTAGAAGACCTTGTCGGCGAGGCCCAGCGGTTCGCCGTGCTGGAAATTGATTTCCATCTGACCGGCGCCGATCTCGTGGATCAGGGTGTCGACATCGAGGCCCATCATGTCGCAGTAATCGTAGATGTCCTCGAACAGCGGGTCGAATTCGTTGACGGCGTCGATGCTGTAGACCTGGCGGCTCGTCTCGGAGCGCCCGCTGCGGCCGATCGGGGCGGCCAGCGGCAGGTCGGGGTCGATGTTTTTCGCCGTCAGGTAAAACTCCAGTTCGGGCGCGACGAGCGGCTTCCACCCCTTTTTCTCGTACAGCTTCAGCACGCGGCGCAGCACGCTGCGTGGCGCGAAATCGACCAGCTTGCCGTCGGAGAAATAGCAGTCGTGGATCACCTGCGCCGTCGGATCGACGGCCCACGGCACCATCGTGATCGTGCCCGGGTCGGCCTTCAGGATCATGTCGCGGTCGGTGGTGGAGATCGCGCGGTCGAACGCGTCGTCGTCGGACGGCGAATTGCCCGTCACGGTCATGCCCAGCACGATTTCCGGCAGGCGCATGCCGCGGTCCTCGGTGAATTTCACGCGCGGGAGGATTTTTCCACGCGCGACGCCCGTCAGGTCGGGCACCAGGCATTCGATTTCGGTGACTCGTTTGCCGTTGAGCCACTCGTCCATGTCGTTGTACGAAAAATTGTCGCGGATAGCCATGATGTTTCCTCTGTCCGTTAATGGATTGCCCGCGAGCGCAAACGCGCCGCCCGCGGGCTGCGTGGGATCGAGCAGAGATCAGGGAAGCTATGGGACAGGCGTGACCGCCCATGTCGCGTCGGGGGTCATGATGGTGTCCGTTTCTTTGATCTGTAGGCGCGGCAGGCGGCGCCGAATGCGCCGAACATCTTCATCGAATGGGGATTGTGGACGATGCGCCATTCCGGATGCCATTGCACGGCCAGCGTAAAACCGGGCGCGTCCTTCACCGAGAAGGCTTCCACGAGCCCATCTTCCGCCGTCGCTTCGACGACGAGGCCCGACGCCAGTTCGTTCACGCCCTGGCCATGCAGGGAATTCACGGGGATTTCCGGCAGACCGATGATCTGGTGCAGCATGCCGCCTTCGACGAGCTGCACCTTGTGCGCGTCGCCGTACTGCTCGTCCATGCCCAGTTCGGGATTCTCGCGGTGATCGAAGTGCCCGGGTACCGCCTGCACCGCCTGAAACAGGCTGCCGCCCAGCGCCACGTTCATTTCCTGGAAACCACGGCAGATTGCGATGATCGGGACGCCGCGTTTCACGGCCGCGCGGATCAGCGGCAACGTGGTCTGGTCGCGTGCCGGGTCCTGCGGCAGCGACGGGTCGAGCAATTCTTCGGAGTAATAGCTGGGATGAACGTTCGATGCCGAGCCGGTCAGCATGATCCCGTCGCACAGCGCGAGCATCGTTTCCAGGTCGAGCGCTTCCCCCAGCGACGGCAGGATCAGCGGGGCGCAGTCGGCACCGAGGACGACGGCGTCGACATACTTGTGCTGGGCCGCGTGGTAAGGGTGTTCACCGAAATCGCGGGTGCAAGCGGGGACGAAAACGATCGGGCGCATGGTCTCTACCTTGTAGTGAGCGCACAGGAACCATCATACGTACAAAGTGGTCCGAATGCGAGTGGCCGTTGTTTCAGATCAAGGAAACCGCGTTCCCATTGCAAACGCTTCCTGGGATCTGCTAGTCGAGCGGGTTCGCGGTTGTAACCCGTAGCAAAAGCTTAACGTCAACTGAAGAACGATGCCAACACAAACGGGGCCTTGGCGAGCATCGTGCTATGTTGTTCCCGCCCGAATGACATGACAACGAGGAACCCATGCTGAACCTCAATGATTCTTCCCTGCTGCGCCAGCAGGCGTACATCGACGGCGCCTGGTGCGACGCCGACGACGGCAAGACCGTCCCCGTGATCAACCCCGCCACCGGAGCAACGCTCGGCACCGTGCCCCACATGGGCGCACAGGAAACCCGGCGCGCCATCGATGCGGCACAGGCGGCCTGGCCCGCATGGCGCAAGAAGACGGCGCGCGAACGCGCCCTCATCCTGCGCAAATGGAACGACCTCATGCTGGACAACGCGGACGACCTGGCCGCCATCATGACGGCCGAACAGGGCAAGCCGCTGGCCGAATCGAAGGGAGAAATCGCGTACGCCGCCTCGTTCCTGGAATGGTTCGGCGAACAGGCCAAGCGCATCGAGGGCGACGTGCTGGAATCGCCCGCGCGCGACCGCCGCATCGTCGTCACGAAGGAGCCGATCGGCGTGTGCGCCGCGATCACGCCGTGGAATTTCCCGGCCGCGATGATCACCCGTAAAGTCGGCCCGGCGCTCGCGGCGGGCTGTCCCATCGTGCTGAAACCGGCGGAGCTGACGCCCTATTCCGCCCTCGCGCTGGCCGTGCTGGCGGAGCGCGCCGGCGTGCCGAAGGGCGTCTTTTCGATCGTGATCGGGGACTCCAAAGCGATCGGCGCGGAGATGTGCGCGAACCCCATCGTGCGCAAGCTCAGTTTCACGGGTTCCACGCAGGTCGGCCGATTGCTGATGGAACAATGCGCGCCGACCGTCAAGAAACTGTCGCTGGAATTGGGCGGCAACGCGTCGTTCATCGTGTTCGACGATGCCGACCTCGATGCCGCCGTCGAAGGCGCGATGGCCTCGAAATACCGCAACATGGGGCAGACCTGCGTGTGCGCGAACCGCATCTACGTGCAGAATGGCGTCTATGAGGCGTTTGCCGAAAAGCTGACGGCCGCCGTCGCGAAGCTGAAGGTCGGCAACGGAATGGAGCCGGGCGTGAACCAGGGGCCGCTGATCGAAGAAAAAGCCGTCGAGAAGGTCGAACACCACATCGCCGATGCGCTCGGCAAGGGCGCCCGTGTGCTGCTCGGCGGCAAGCGCCACCCGCTGGGACTTACCTTCTTCGAGCCGACCGTGCTGGCCGACGTCACGCCGCAGATGCTGATTTCGGACGAGGAAACGTTTGGCCCCGTGGCGCCGCTGTTCCGTTTCAAGACCGACGAGGAAGCGATCGCCCTGGCCAACGCGACGGAGTACGGGCTGGCGTCGTACTTCTACGCCCGTGACATCGGCCGCGTGTGGCGCGTGGCCGAGCAGATCGAGTCCGGCATGGTGGGCGTGAACACTGGCCTGATCTCCAATGAAGTCGCACCGTTTGGCGGGGTCAAGCAATCCGGGCTCGGGCGCGAAGGGTCGAAGTACGGCATGGATGACTATCTCGTCATCAAGTACATCTGCCTGGGCGGGATGTGATGGGCAACCGAATCGTCATGGTGCGCACGCTTTTCCATCCTGGGCGCTGACGTAGGGCGGGCAATTGAGGCCGGGGGCCTCAATTGAAAACGTGCCCGCCCTACTTTTTGTACTCGTGATACTTGCGCGCGTCGCCACGTACCTGGTCGGCCGGGTATTTGGCGCGGTTGAGCACCATCTTTTCCTGCACGGCGGCGAGCAGGTCGACGTCGAGCTTGTCCGCCAGGCGCACGAGATAGACGAGCACGTCGGCCATCTCGTGGCGCACTTCCACGAGCTTGTCCGCGCCGAGTTCGTCCGCACGGCCGTGCTGCAGCCACTGGAAGTGTTCCAGCAGCTCGGCCGCTTCCACGGTCAGCGCGGACGCGAGGTTTTTCGGCGTGTGGAACTGGTCCCAGTCACGCTCCTCGACGAACTGGCGCACGATGGCGCGCAGTTGGTCGAGCTCGCCGCCGGGCTGCGTCACTTCAGGTAGCCCTGCAGGATCTTGTCCAGCTTCGGCTGGATCTCGTCGTAGCTGCGGACGGTGACGCCGAGGTCGCGCAGCAGGCCATCATGCACGCCGTAGACCCAGCTGTGGATGGTGATGTCCTGGCCCCGCTCCCACGCATCGCGCACGACCGTGGTCTGGGCGATGTTGATGACCTGCTCGGCCACGTTCAGTTCCACGAGGCGGTTGGTGGCGGCCGTACCGGCGACATTGCCCAGGTATTTGCCGTGCTTGTCGCGCACGTCGCGCACGTGGCCGAGCCAGTTGTCGGCCAGGCCGACACGGGTGTTGTTCAGCGCCGCGCCCACGCCCGAGCAGCCGTAGTGGCCGCACAGGATGATGTGCTTGACCTTCAGCACGTCGATGGCGAACTGCAGCACCGTCAGGCAGTTCAGGTCGGAGTGGGAGACGACGTTGGCAATGTTACGGTGGACGAACAGTTCGCCCGGCGCCATGCCGACGAGTTCATTCGCGGGCACGCGGCTGTCGGAGCAGCCGATCCACAGGTATTCCGGGGATTGTTGGGAGGCCAGGTCCTTGAAGAAATCAGGATCCTCCTGGATCATCGCCGCCGCCCATTGGCGGTTGCGTTCGAAGAGGTCTGCGGCGGTGAGGCCGGTAGGGGTCTTTGCCATGACGTTTTACCTTGCTCTAAAACTTGTTTAATCGACCACATTCTGGTCAAAAAAAACCGCCGGGGCTCGCGCGCCCGGCGGTCCATCCGCTATCTTACTCGAAGAAGTCCTTCACCTTGTCCATCCAGCCCTTGCTCTGCGGGCTGTGCTTCGAACCGCCTTCGTTCGTCAGGCGGTCGAATTCGCGCAGCAGGTCTTTCTGCTTCTCGGTGAGCTTGACGGGCGTCTCGATCACGACGTGGCAGAACAGGTCGCCGGAGTAACCCGAGCGCACGCCCTTGATGCCCTTGCCCTTGAGGCGGAAGGTCTTGCCGGTCTGGGTACCTTCGGGGATCGTGAACGAGACCTTGCCGCCCAGCGTGGGCACCTCGATCTCGCCGCCCAGTGCAGCCTTGCTGAACGAGATCGGCATTTCGCAATGCAGGTCGTCGCCTTCGCGCTGGAACACGGTGTGCGGCTTGATGTGGATCTCGACGTACAGGTCGCCCGGCGGCCCGCCGTTCGTACCCGGCTCGCCGTTACCGGTCGAGCGGATGCGCATGCCGCTGTCGATACCCGCCGGGATTTTCACTTCCAGCGTCTTGTTGCGCTTGATGCGTCCGGCGCCGCCGCAGGATGCGCACGGTTCCGGGATGATCTTGCCGCTGCCGTGGCATTTCGGGCAGGTCTGCTGGATCGAGAAGAAGCCTTGCTGCATGCGCACCTGGCCGTGGCCGTGGCAGGTCGTGCAGGTGATGGGCGACGTGCCCGGCTTGGCGCCGCTGCCGTGGCAGGTGTCGCACTTGTCCCAGCTCGGCACGCGGATCGTCGTGTCGAAGCCGGCGGCTGCCTGTTCCAGCGTAATTTCCAGGTTATAGCGCAGGTCGGCGCCGCGGTACACCTGCGGGCCGGAACTGCGGCCGCGGCCGCCGCCGAAGATGTCGCCGAAGATGTCGCCGAACGCATCGCCGAAGCCGCCGGCACCGAAGCCGCCGCCCATGCCGCCGTTCGGATCGACGCCAGCGTGACCGTAGCGGTCATAAGCCTCGCGCTTTTCCGGATTGGTCAGCATCTCGTAGGCTTCCTTGACCTCCTTGAACTTCTCTTCCGCTTCCTTGTTGTCGGGATTGCGGTCCGGATGGTACTTCATCGCAAGCTTGCGATAGGCCTTCTTGATCTCGTCTTCCGAAGCGGTCTTCGCGACGCCGAGGATCTCGTAAAAATCACGCTTTGCCATTTGTCGGCACCTTGCTGTCTATCTACAAAAGAACTGTGGCGGACCAGGCTGACACCTGCGATCGCACAGCCCAAAAGGATACGAGTATACAGTGAGCATGTCGGGCTTGCGCGACTCGGCCGTAAAAACAACGGCCGAATCGCTCCCGCTGATGTTGGACACACCACAAAAAAACGAGCCGGGCACCATGAGGTCGCTTCGGCTCGGGGTTGCGGCGGCGGGGCGGGCCTTGCATCAGGTCCGCCCCGCCAGGACGTCCTTACTTGGCGTCCTTGACTTCCTTGAAGTCGGCGTCGACGACGTCGTCTTCCTGCTTGGCCGACTCGGCACCCGGCTGCTGGCCGCCAGCCTGCGCGCCCGCGGCGCCCTGCTGGGCCTGCATGTCGGCGTACATCTTCTCGCCCAGCTTCTGCGCGGCGGTCGACAGCGCAGCCACCTTGGCGTCGATCTCGGCCTTGTCGCCCGACTTGATCGAACCTTCCAGGTCGGTGATCGCGGCTTCGATCTTTTCCTTCTCGCCGGCGTCCAGCTTGTCGCCGTACTCGGTCAGGGACTTCTTGGTCGAGTGCACCAGCGCGTCGGCCTGGTTGCGCGACTCGGCCAGTTCCTTGACCTTCTTGTCTTCTTCCGCGTTCAGCTCGGCGTCCTTCACCATCTTCTGGATCTCGTCTTCCGACAGACCCGAGTTGGCCTTGATGGTGATCTTGTTTTCCTTACCGGTGGCCTTGTCCTTCGCGCCCACGTGCAGGATGCCGTTGGCGTCGATGTCGAAGGTCACTTCGATCTGCGGCGTGCCGCGCGGTGCCGGCGGGATGCCTTCCAGGTTGAACTCGCCCAGCGCCTTGTTGCCCACTGCGATTTCGCGTTCGCCCTGGTAGACCTTGATGGTCACGGCCGGCTGGTTGTCGTCGGCGGTCGAGAACACCTGCGAGAACTTGGTCGGGATCGTGGTGTTCTTCTGGATCATCTTGGTCATCACGCCGCCCAGGGTTTCGATACCCAGCGACAGCGGCGTCACGTCCAGCAGCAGCAGGTCCTTGCGCTCACCGGACAGCACGGAGCCCTGGATGGCGGCGCCGACTGCGACGGCCTCGTCCGGGTTCACGTCCTTGCGCGGATCCTTGCCGAAGAACTCTTTAACTTTTTCCTGCACCTTCGGCATACGGGTCATGCCGCCGACCAGGATGATGTCGTCGATGTCCGAGACCTTCACGCCCGCATCCTTGATGGCGATGCGGCACGGTTCGATGGTCTTGGCGATCAGTTCCTCGACCAGCGCTTCCAGCTTGGCGCGGGTGATCTTGAGGTTCAGGTGGACCGGCGCGCCGTTCGCCATGGCGATGTACGGCTCGTTGATCTCGGTCTGCTGCGACGACGACAGTTCGATCTTCGCGCGCTCGGCCGAAGCCTTGATGCGCTGCAGCGCGATCGGGTCCTTCGACAGGTCGAGGCCGTTGATCTTCTTGAACTCGTCGATGATGTAGTCGATGATGCGCTGGTCGAAGTCTTCACCGCCCAGGAACGTGTCGCCGTTGGTCGACAGCACTTCGAACTGCTTCTCGCCATCCACGTCGGCGATCTCGATGATCGACACGTCGAACGTACCGCCGCCGAGGTCATACACGGCGATCTTGCGGTCGCCCTTGTCGGTCTTGTCCAGGCCGAATGCCAGCGCGGCCGCGGTCGGCTCGTTGATAATGCGCTTGACGTCCAGGCCGGCGATGCGGCCGGCGTCCTTGGTTGCCTGGCGCTGCGAGTCGTTGAAGTACGCCGGGACCGTGATGACGGCTTCCGTCACTTCTTCGCCGAGGTAGTCTTCGGCAGTCTTCTTCATCTTGCGCAGCACTTCGGCCGAGATCTGCGGCGGAGCCAGTTTCTTGTCGCGCACACCGACCCACGCGTCGCCGTTGTCGGCCTTCGTGATCGTGTACGGCATCAGGCTGATGTCCTTCTGGACTTCCTTCTCGTCGAATTTACGGCCGATCAGGCGCTTGACCGCGAACAGGGTGTTCTTCGGGTTGGTGACGGCCTGGCGTTTCGCCGGCGCGCCGACCAGGATCTCGCCATCTTCCTGATAAGCGATGATCGAAGGCGTAGTACGGGCGCCTTCCGCGTTTTCGATGACCTTGGGCTGACCATTTTCCATGATCGCCACGCAGGAGTTGGTGGTGCCCAGGTCGATACCGATGATTCTGCCCATAATATTTTCCTTTTTAGTACTAAGTTTTCAGATGTGTCGAATATTGGGAAATGTCGCGTAGTTTCAAGAGCTTATTCAGCCTTGCAGCAACATTATTTCGGTGCGGCGGCGGTCACGATGGCCGGGCGCAGCAGGCGGTCGGCGATCATGTAACCCTTCTGCAGGACGGCCACCACGGTGTTCGCTTCCTGGTCGGACGGCACCACGGCCACGGCCTGGTGCTTGTTCGGGTCGAGCTTGTCGCCCGGCTGCGGCATCACTTCGACCAGGCGGTTCTTCTCGAACGCGGCGGTGAGCTGCTTCAGGGTCATCTCGACGCCTTCCTTGATCGATTCGACCGTCGGCGCTTCGACTTTCAGCGCCATCTCGAGGCTGTCGCGCACGGGCACCATGGCCTCCGCGAAGCTTTCGATGGCGAACTTGTGGGCCTTGCTCACATCTTCCTGGGCACGGCGGCGGATATTGTCCGCCTCGGCCTTGGCACGCATGAAGGCATCGTGCATCTCGGCCAGCTTGGCTTCGGTGGCGCTCAGCTGTTCTTCGAGGCCGGGCTCGTTGGCCGGTGCGGCCTGCGCTGCCGCGGGTGCAGCCGCATCGGCGGCTTCCGGCTGATTGCTCACCTCTTGGTTTTCTTGGTCTTGCATCGAAAAAACTCCTGAAATCAAGGACTTGGCTGATTGGTTGGACGACTGTTGCAGTCACACAGCGCCCCATATTGGGCATTCGCCTACATTTTCAAGGGGACACAGAACTAATATGCAGATGTGCGTATTCTTTTGTTACAAGATTTACTTGCTCGTAGTCACCATCGACAGCCAGCCGTTCTACTATCGTGTCGTTAAGACATCCGTCTATCGACACGATGGGAAAGAACATGAAACTGCATCTGATCAGCGGCGCCGTGCTCATCTACACCCTGCTTGCGCTGGCTGCGATCTGCCTGGCGGAGCTCGGGGCGGCGCCGCAAAACGTGGCATTCTAACATCCCATCGGTGGTGAGCCGTAGGGTGGGCACCATGTGCCCACGCGGACGCCGGCGAACCGCATACGCCCTACGCGCCCAATTTCACGGCGTGTGCGCGCGCGATTTCCGCATCCTTGCGCTGCGCCTCGCGTTGCACGGGCGTGAGCATCGTCGGCCAGCCGATCAGGTGCTGTTCGGCAATCTCGGCCATGCCGACGATCCAGGCCGGATTGTCGTTCAGGCACGGAATGTAGTGATAATCCTGGCCGCCGTTCGATTCGAAGTCGTGGCGGACTTCCATGTTGATCTCTTCCAGCGTCTCCAGGCAGTCGCTGGTAAAACCGGGACACAGGACGTCGATCCGCTTGATGCCGTCCTTCGCCAGCTGCTGGACGGTCGGCGCCGTGTACGGCTGCAGCCATTCGGCCTTGCCGAAGCGCGACTGGAACGTCACGATGTACTGCTCCGGCGTCAGGCGCAGGCGTGCCGCCAGCAGGCGCGCCGTGCGGTGGCATTCGCAGTGGTACGGGTCGCCGAGCAGCAGCGTGCGCTTGGGCACGCCGTGGAAACTCATCACCAGCTTTTCGCCGCGGCCGTGCGTCTCCCAGTACGTCTCCACGGACGCGGCCAGCGCGTCGATATAGCCCTCGTGGTCGTGGTAGTGCTTCACGAGGCGCAGTTCGGGGATGTTGCGCACCTTCTTGAAGTGGTCGAAGACGGCGTCCCAGATCGACGCGGTCGTCGTGCCGGAGTATTGCGGATACGCGGGCAGCACGACGATGCGCTCGACGCCGCGCGCTTTCAGTTCGTCCAGCACGTCCGGCAGCGCGGGCGAGCCGTAGCGCATCGCCATCGCCACGTCGACGTCGTGGTGGCCGCGCTGTTCGAGCAGCGCCTGGAGCTGGTTCGCCTGCCGTTCCGTGTAGACCTTCAGCGGTGAGCCTTCGCGGCTCCAGATCGTCGCGTATTTTTTTGCCGACTGCCCCGAGCGGAACGGCAGGATCGCGAAGTGCAGGATCAAATTCCAGACTGCGCGCGGAATCTCCACCACACGCGGGTCGGACAGGAACTGCTTCAGGTAGCGGCGCACCGCGGGCCGCGTCGGCGCGTCGGGCGTGCCGAGGTTGACGAGGACGATGGCACTCTTCGCGACGGTGCCGTGCTCGTGCACCGGTTCTTTGTTGAATGCCATGGGTCAGGAAGCCAATAGCTCGCGCGCATGCTTGCGCGTGGTCTCGGTGATCTCGATGCCGCCCAACATGCGCGCCACCTCTTCCACGCGGGCCTTGTTGTCGAGCACGTCGATGCGCGACACGGTCTTGCCGCCATCCGTCGTGCCCTTGGCGACCTGGAAGTGCTGGTTCGCCTGGCTCGCGACCTGCGGCAGGTGCGTGACGCACAGCACCTGCCGGCTCTGGCCCAGGCGCTTCAGCAACCGGCCGACGACTTCCGCCACGCCGCCGCCGATGCCCGTGTCGACCTCGTCGAAGATCAAGGTCGGCACCGTCGTCGCGTTCGCCGTGATGACGGAGATGGCCAGCGAGATACGCGCCAGTTCGCCGCCCGACGCCACCTTGGCCAGCGGCCGCGGCGCGACGCCCGCGTGGCCGGCCACGAGGAACTCGACCTGCTCGCAGCCGTACACGGCCGGCTCGCACGGGTTCAGCGCGACGACGAAGCGTCCGCCGCTCATCGACAGTTCCTGCATCGCTTCCGACACCTGCGACGACAGCCGCTGCGCCGCCTGCGCACGCGTCGCGGACAGCTTTTGCGCAGCCGCCATGTAGACGGCCTTCGCCTTCTCTTCCTGCTTGCGCAGGCCGTCCACGTCGCTCGCGTCGGCCAGTTGCTGCAGCTTGGCCTTCAGGGTCGCGTGTTCTTCCGGCAGTTCTTCCGGCGTCACGCGGAACTTGCGGGCCGTGCTGTGGATGGCGTCCATGCGCCCATCGACCTGCGACAGGCGGTCCGGATCGAGCTCGACCTTGTCGACATAGGTGTTCAGCGCGTACACGGCTTCCTGCAGCTGGATGCGCGCCGGCTCCATGCAGTCGAGCACGGCCTGCAGGTCCGCGTCGACACCCGCGAGCTTGGACAACTTCAGGTTCAGCGACGACAGCTGCGACAGGATCGGTTGTTCCGATTCCGACAACGCATTCAGCGCTTCCTGCGCGCCTTCGATCAGGCTCGCCGCATGCGACAGGCGGCTGTGTTCATTCGTGATCTCGGCCCACTCGCCCGGCTTCACCGCGAGTTTATCGAGCTCGCCGACCTGCCACTCGAGGCGCTCGCGTTCCAGCAGCACGTTCTTCGCGTTGGTCTCGAATTCCTCGCGCTGGCGCGCCAGCGCCTTCCACGCTTTATACGCGCTCGCGACTTCCTGCACCTGCGCAGTCGCACCCGGGTCGCGCACGGCGACCTGGTTGTCGAGCAGCGCGCGCTGGGCATCGAGTTTCAATAGCGACTGGTGCGCGTGCTGGCCGTGGATGTCGACGAGCAGCTCGCCCAGTTCGCGCAGCTGGCTGGCCGTCGCCGCGATGCCGTTGATGTAGGACTTGGAGCGGCCGGCGTTGTCGATCACGCGGCGCAGCAGCGCGCCGCCTTCGTCGGTTTCGAACTCGTTCTGCTCCAGCCAGATGCTCGCGGCCTGGGTCAGCGCGAAGTCGGCGCTGATGTCGGCCTTGGCCGCGCCTTCGCGCACCATGCTTGCCTCACCGCGGCCGCCGAGCGCGAGCTGGAGCGCGTCGATCAGGATCGACTTGCCGGCGCCGGTCTCGCCGGTGAACACCGTGAAGCCGTTCGAGAACTCGAGCTCGATCGTATCGACGATGACGAAGTCGCGGATGGTCAGTGTGCGCAACATGAAGAAACAGGTCTCCTGATGGATGCTGGATTTATTTGAGCTTGCCGTCACCGGACGGATATTCGTTCCAGTGCAGCTTCTCGCGCAGGGTGTGGTAATAGCTCCACCCTTCCGGATGCAGGAAGGTGATGGTGTTGGGCGAGCGCGAGATCATGATCTGGTCGCCGTGCTGCAGGCTGGTGAAGGTCTGCATGTCGAAGTTCACGCTGATGTCGCGGCCGTTGATGATCTCGACGACGATGTCGCTCGTGTTCGGCACGACGATCGGGCGGTTGGACAGCGCGTGCGGCGCGATCGGCACCAGCACGATGCCGGCCAGCGTGGGATGCAGCAGCGGGCCGCCGGCCGACAGCGCGTACGCCGTCGACCCGGTGGGCGTCGAGACGATCAGGCCGTCCGAGCGCTGGTTGTACATGAACGTGCCGTCCACCGTGACCTTCAGCTCGGCCATGCCGGCGCCCGAGCCGCGCGCGACGACGACGTCGTTGACGGCGACGGAGCAGTGAATCTCGACGCCGTCGCGCACGACGCGCGCCTCCAGCAGCGAGCGTTCCTCGGCCTTGGCCTTGCCGCTGAGGATCTCGCCCAACGCGGGCAGCATGCGGTCGATGGGGATGTCGGTCATGAAGCCCAGGCGGCCCTGGTTGATGCCGATGAGCGGCACGCGGTAGCGCGCGAGCTGGCGGGCGATGCCGAGCATCGTGCCGTCGCCGCCGACGACGATGGCGGTGCCGCAGTGCGCGCCGATCTCGTCGATGGTCATGGCGGCCACGCCGGCGACCTTCACGTGCCCCGCCGTTTCCTGCTCGAACACGACGCGATAGCCGGCCCCCTGCAGGAAGTCGACGATGGCCTGCACGGGCTCGTCGATCCCGGCCGTGTTGTGCCGTACGACGAGCGCGATGGTTTGTTGCGATTCAGGCGTCACGGACATACGACTCTCGGCAGCAGGTGTTAGGGAGACAGAAGATTAACCGATTCGCCCGGCTTCTGCACTATCGCAACTCAGCAAATACTGTACAAACGCACAGTATAGTTGGGCGGATGGACTTCCGGCAAGCGGACAGTCGAGCCCGCTTCAATGCAGGATGCCGAATGCGAACGCGGCGCCGATCGCCACCCCGACCCCGGTCACGTGCAGCGCCATCAGCACGAGCCAGCGCACGCCGGTCACCAGGCGCGAGCCGCCGTACACGCGCCGCATCGCGACAGGGGTGTAGAGCAGGAGCCACGCCCACAGCACGAAGGAGACGATGCCGACGATATCCGGCACCACCATCAGCAGGGTCAGCGCCAGGAATGCGAACGCATTCACGTGCAGCGCGAACAGCAGGTGTTCGCCGTAGCGCCGTCCCGATCCGAGATACAGGATCTTGAGGTACAGCGCGAACAGCGGCATCATCAGGAACACGGCATACGGCACGTAGCTACCGAAGGCCGTCCGCATCACCTTGTCCCGCTCCGCCGGCGACATCCTCGCGAACCGGTCCGCCTGCTCGCCCCAGTGCTCGTTGACGCTGCCGATGCTCTTGCGCAGGTCCACCGTCCCCTCGGCGATTTCACCCGGCGCGTCTTCGCGCACCAGGCCGCCCTGCCTGTCCGCCTGGCCGTGTGCGGCAACCGGCGCATGTCCCTGCCCGGCCGGTGCCGGGACCTGGTCGTGGCCGCCGTATTTCGCGATCGCGAAGAAAATCAGGCTGAACGTCAGGTACAGGCGCAGCGGCTGGATGTAGCGCACGCGGCGGCCATTGATGTATTCCAAAGTCAGCTGCCCCGGACGGAACAAAAGCAGCAGCAGCGACTTCCAAAGCTTGCCTTCCAGCGCGACGTAATGGCCGATGAACTCGTGCAGGAACTCGCGCGTGCTGGGCGGATGCAGGACCGTTTCCTGGCCACATTCGTGGCAAAAATTACCGGAAACGATGGCCCCGCAGTTCGGGCAATCGCTGGCGGTGTCGTGAGAATGGTTTGTCATATGAACCAGCATGTTAAACAGTTCATTGCAAAAAAGCATCTTCCAATTGCGCGACCGCCTTCGATTCGAAGGATTAGGATTTAATCAATTGAATCGAAGGAGGTTGCTATGGTGCAGGAAGAAAAAGACCGCGTCGTGAACACCGACCGGAAGATCGAGGAGCAGAGCTACAAGCGCGAACCGCACGAGCGCGACGAATCGCCGGACGGGCAAGGCGTCAGGCCGCGCGGCATCATGAAGCAGGCGGCGGAAGATCTCGAGCAAGGCCTCGTCGACACCGATGCGCGCGCGACTCCGGGCGCCAGCGAAGCCGTGAACCCGGCACCGGGCGCCACGGGCCAGGCCAACCCGCAGCCCGACCGCCACCGCGACATGCGCGACCACGATTCGACCATTCCGGACGGAGGGCAAAACCGATGACACCACGTGCCAGGCTTGCGCTCCTGATCCTTCCTCTGCTGGGCGCCGGCATGGCGCACGCCCAGCAGTATCCCGTCGGCTGGGGACCGAATCCGGCCCTGCCGGCACCCGAAAGATCGCTGATCCCGACCATCAACATCGCCGAGGCGGACGCATGGCCGCAAGGCACGCGCCCGACGCCGGCCGCGGGCCTGGCCGTCACCGCGTATGCGACTGGCCTCGACCATCCGCGCTGGCTGTACGTGCTGCCGAACGGCGACGTGCTCGTCGCCGAGAGCAACAAGCCCGGCAATGCGCCCAAGGAAAAAGGCATACGCGCCAAGGTGCAGGGACTGGCGCAGAAGAAGGCGGGCGCCGGCGTCGAGTCGCCCGACAAGATCATCCTGTTGCGCGGCTTCAAGCCAGACGGCACGGCCGATACGAAGACCACGTTCATGCAGGGCCTCACGTCGCCGTTCGGCATGACCCTCGTCGGCAACGAGCTGTACGTCGCGAATGCCGACGCGCTGTGGAAGTTTCCGTATAAATCCGGCGAGACGAGCATCACGGCCAAGGGCACCAAGGTGCTCGACCTGCCCGCGGGGATCAACCACCACTGGACGAAGAACGTCGTCGCCTCGCCCGACGGCAAGAAGCTGTACATCACGGTCGGCTCGAACAGCAACGTGGCCGAGAACGGCATGGAGATCGAAAAGGGCCGCGCCGCCATCTGGGAATACGACCTCGCCAGCGGCAAGTCGCGCATCTACGCGAGCGGCCTGCGCAATCCGAACGGGATGGACTTCCAGCCGCAGACGAAGGCCTTGTGGACCGTCGTCAACGAGCGGGACGAACTGGGCAACGACCTCGTGCCGGACTACATGACGGCCGTGAAGGACGGCGCGTTCTACGGCTGGCCGTACAGCTATTACGGCCAGCACGTCGACACGCGCGTCAAGCCGCAGAATCCCGGCCTCGTCGCGAAAGCGATCCCGCCCGACTATGCGCTGGGCGCGCACACCGCGTCGCTGGGCCTGGCGTTCTACGACGGAGATCTCTTGCCGCAATTCAGGAACGGCGCGCTGATCGGCCAGCACGGCTCGTGGAACCGCAAGCCGCACTCCGGCTACAAGCTCGTGTTCGTGCCGTTCACCGACGGCAAGCCGAGCGGTCCGCCGCAGGACGTCCTGACGGGCTTCCTCGGCAAGGACGAGCACGCGTACGGGCGCCCGGTCGGGGTCGCGGTCGACCGGACCGGGGCCATCCTGCTGGCGGATGACGTCGGCAACATTGTCTGGCGGATCACTCCGGCCGCCACTAACCAGGGAGCAAAACAATGATCAAACGGAAGGGAAGCGCCGTCTGGAGCGGCGGACTGAAAGATGGCAAGGGCACCGTGTCCACGCAGAGCGGCGTCCTCGACCAGGCACAATACGGCTTCAACACCCGCTTCGAAAATGGCGCGGGCACGAATCCGGAAGAATTGCTGGCGGCCGCGCACGCCGGCTGCTTCACGATGGCGTTGTCGGCCCAGCTGGGCGAGGCCGGCATGACGGCGCAGAAGCTGGAGACGACGGCCACCGTGTCGCTGGACAAGGCCGACGGCGGCTTCGCGATCCCGGCCGTGCACCTGGAGCTCGTCGCCACGATTCCCGGCGCGAGCGAGGAAGCGTTCCAGGAAGCGGCGCGCAAGGCCAAGGAAGGGTGTCCGGTGTCGAAGCTGTTCAATGCGAACATCACGCTGGACGCGAAACTGCAAGCGTAAACACAGGGCGTGCCGCATCGCGCGGCACGCCTGCACAAATCCTTTCAAGCGCATAGAATTCCTGCTTTCCCTCCCAATCAACAAAGCAACAAGGACAACCATGCGCCTCCTGCACACCATGCTTCGCGTCGGCGACCTGCAGCGCTCCATCGATTTCTACACCAAGGTGCTCGGCATGAAACTGCTGCGCACGAGCGAGAATCCGGAATACAAATACACGCTGGCCTTCGTCGGCTACGGCAACAATCCGGACCATGCGGAACTCGAGCTGACCTATAACTGGGGCGTCGACAAGTACGACATGGGCTCGGCCTACGGCCACATCGCGATCTCGGCCGACGACATCTATAAAACCTGCGACCAGGTCCGCGCGGCCGGCGGCAACATCACGCGCGAGCCGGGCCCGGTCAAGGGCGGCACGACGGTGATCGCCTTCATCACCGATCCGGACGGCTACAAGGTCGAACTGATCGAGCGCGCCGACAACGCCGGCGGCGGCGGCCTCGGCAGCTAATTACCCACCCTGCTACAATCACCGCGCCCGTTTCGCGACGGGCGACAATTTAATACGTCTTCGGGGCGGGGTGAAATTCCCCACCGGCGGTATGGCCATCACGATGGCCGAGCCCGCGAGCGCCTGCGGTTGCAGGGTCAGCAGACCTGGTGAGATGCCAGGGCCGACGGTATAGTCCGGATGAAAGAAGATGTGCGTCATCATGCGTACGCTGTGCCGCCAGGCATGGGCGTGCGCGTCGTTTCGCTTTGCCCTGATGCGTTTTTCGCTTTGCGCCTTTGTGTGCCAATTTTTTGCGAGGAGCGTCTCAATGACCACCCAAACTTTTACTCTATATAGCGAGGATCTCGACGGCCGCATCGCCGCCGCCCTCGATGCCACCCGTGCGGGCATTCCCGTGATCCTGCTCGACGATTTCGACCGCGAGAACGAAGCGGACCTGATCGTCGCGGCCGAAAAACTGACCGTCGCTTCCATGGCGCTGATGATCCGCGAATGCAGCGGCATCGTGTGCCTGTGCCTGTCGGCCGACAAGATTCGCGCGCTCGACCTGCCGCCGATGGCGGCGGACAACGGCAGCCGCTACGGCACGCCGTTCACCGTCTCGATCGAAGCGCGCGACGGCGTGACCACGGGCGTGTCCGCAGCCGACCGCGTGACGACGATCCGCGCGGCCATCGCGCCGGATGCGAAGCCGTCCGACCTCGTGCGTCCGGGCCACGTGTTCCCACTCCGTGCCAACCCGGCCGGCGTGCTGGGCCGCAAGGGCCACACGGAAGGTTCCGTCGACCTGGCCGTGCTGGCCGGCCTGCAGCCGGCGGCCGTGTTGTGCGAGCTGATGAACGAGGACGGCACGATGATGCGCGGCGACGCCATCGAACGCTTCGCGCGCGAACGCGGCTTTCCGATCCTCACCATCGCCGAGCTGATCGCCTGGCGGTCGCGCAACGAGCAGCAAGCCGCGTAGACCGCCTCACTTCCTGGGCTTGAGCAATGCCAGGCCCTGGTTGGTGCGCACGACGATGTAGCCGTCGTCGGCCACCGCCAGCGCGTGCACGAGCACGAGGCCGGCCGGCGGCGCATGGAGGCGGTCGTTCAGGTCGACGAGGCCGTCCCTGCGGGTCCAGGACACGGCATGCGCCTCGGTCGCCGTCGCGGACGCACCGACAACGAGGCCGCTCGCATTGATCGCCTCCGCGGTCGAGAAATTGCCGCCCGGGAGAGCGCCGATGCTCGTCATGGTCGTGCCGTCGTGGACGAAGCCGCGGTTGCTGCCGTCGGCAGTTGCGGAAATGCCGATGACGAGGCCCGCACCATTGATCGCAACGGCTTCCGCGCCGGCGCCGCCGAGCGTGCCGATGTCGCGGATCTTGCCCAGCTCGTACAGGAACGCCCCGATCGGCCCCTCGCCGTTGCGGAACCAGCCCGTGACCTGGCCGGCATCGTTGATGTCGACGGCCACGGAATTGCCGACCGGCGAGCCGAGATCGACCAACGGTCCGCCCGTGCGGCTGTCGTACAGGAAGGCGTGGAACCAGGCATTGCCCGGGCCGTACGAATAGCCCACCACCACGCCCAGGTTGTTCAGCCCGTTTCCGAACGAATTCCCGCCGAGCGAACCGAGGTCGTTCAGCTTCTTGCCGTCGTACAGGAACGCGTGGGTCTGCCCGGCGGCCGTCGCCGCCCAGCCCGTGATCTGGCCGCAATGGGTGATCACGGTGCCTTCGGATTCGCTGCCGCCGAGCGTGCCCAGGTCGTGCATGGTGCCGTCGTACAGGAAGGCATGCACGAGGCCGGCCTTTGTCGTGGACCAGCCCGTCACATGACCGCAGGCGTTCACTGCCATGGCCTGGGAGAAATCGCCGCCGAGCGTGCCCAGCCCGATCGTCTTGCTGCCGTCGTAGAGGAATGCGTGCGCGACGCCGTCCGCGCCGCGCGACGTGCCGGCGACGATGCCGCCGTTCGCGATGCCGCGGCGCGTGACCTCGCCATACGCGATGCCCGGCAGGCCGATCGGGATGACGTCGTAGGTAGGTCCCGTGTCACCGGGACCGGGCCCGGGCCCGCCCGGATTGCCGTGATGGTGGCCACCGCCGCAGGCGGTCAGCGTCAGTGTGAATGCGAGCGCAGCGGCGGATGCGGATGCGCGGGAGAACGTGAACATGGCGACCTCGCTTTCGAATGGTTCACGCTTGAGTGTAGGAGTGCGTGTCGCGCGAGTTCGATGAATGAGGAGCTTGCTTGGGGCGTCTCAAGCGAGATTTTCGAGGGCAATAAAAAACGGCGCATCGAGCGCCGTCTTTTCAAACCGGGGTCAGAGCCCGTTTTCAGGAAATTGCCAAAAATCGGGCTCTGACCCCGGTGTTCAAGGCTGCTGCAGCAACGCGTTGATCGGCTGCAGGTCTTCCTCGCGCAGCGAACCCGCCGCGGCCTTCAGCTTCAGGCCGGCCAGGATCGTGTTGTAGCGCGCCCGCGCGAGGTCGGTGCGGGTCTGGTACAGCTGGCGCTGCGCGTTCAGCACGTCGATGTTGATACGCACGCCGACCTGGTAACCGAGCTTGTTCGATTCCAGCGCGGAATTGCTCGACACTTCGGCCGCTTCCAGCGCCTTCACTTGCGCGAGGCCGCTGTTCACGCCGAGGAACGATTGGCGCGCCACCAGCGCGGCGTTGCGGCGGTTCGCTTCCAGGTCGTTGCGGGCCTTGTCTTCCAGCGCGATCGATTCGCGCACCTTGCTCGTCACTGCAAAACCGTTGAAGATCGGGATGCTGTACTGGATGCCGATGGAGTTGCTCGTGGTCTTGCCCGACTGGATCGTCTGGCCATTGACGTCGCGGTGCAGCGACGATGCGACGAGGTCCACGGTCGGATAGTGGCCGGCGCGGTTCTTCGAGATGTCGCGCTTGGCCGATTCCAATTGCAGCTGGGCCACGGTCACGGCGTAGTTCTGGTTCTCGGCGGCGGACACCCACTGGTCGACGTTGATCGGCTGCGGCGCCGTCAGGGACACGCCCGTGCGCAAGGTCGCCAGCGTGGACGGCGGCGTGCCGATGATGGCTTGCAGCGCCGTCTTCTTGGTTTCCAGATCGTTGACGGCAGCAATTTCCTGAGACACCACGAGGTCGTATGCGGCCTGCGCTTCATGGGTGTCGGTGATGGTCTGCGTGCCGACTTCGAAGTTGCGCTTGGCGGAAGCCAGCTGCTCGGTCACGGCGACTTTTTGTGCGCGCGTGGATTCCAGCGTGTCCTGGGCGGCCAGCACGTCGAAATAGGCTTGCGCGACGCGCGTGATCAGGTCCTGCTGGGCCTGGGCGAACTGTGCTTCGGAAATGGCTTGCGACAGCTTGCTCTGCTGGTAGGTTTGCCAGCGGTCCCAGTGGAACAGCGGCTGCTGCAGGGTCACCTGGATCTCGTTGGTGCGCAGGTTGCTGCCGGGGCTCGGTACGTTGTTCCACGGGTCGGTGCTGCTGTTGTTCTTGGTGATGTCGCCATTGATGCCGACGGTCGGCAGCAGGCCGGCTCGCCCCTGGGTGATACGTTCGCGACCCGCCGCGGCGGACGCGCGGGCGCTGGCATATGTGGCGTCGTTCGCCAATGCCTGCTGGTACACCTGGATCAGATCGGCCGCCTGGGCATTGAGCGAAAACGCGCTGGCCAACAGTACGGCGATGAGGGGCTTCTGCATTACTTTCTCCGTCGGAGTCATCAATAGTTAAGGACGCAGAGTCAATACTTCGGCATCGAAGGGTCGACCTGCACGGCCCAGGCGTGTATCCCGCCTGTAAGGTTGGTAATGTTGCTGAATCCGTTGCGCTCCAGGAAGGCGGCCACCTGCATGCTGCGTGCGCCGTGGTGGCACACGCAGACGATGTCCTGGCCGTCGTCCAGCTCGCTCACGCGGATCGGAATCAGGTTCATCGGGATCTGGGTCGAGCCTTCGAGATGGCAGGTCTCGAATTCCCAGTTTTCCCGAACGTCGAGCAGCAGCGGCTGCGGACGCGACGAGTCGGCCAGCCAGGCGGCCAACTCGGGGGCGGTAATGTGCTGCATGCGTCGTTCGCCTCTCAGAACTGGAAGTGCGACGGCACCGGGGCGCCCGTCAGGTAGCGCACGTTGGTCTCGAACACCTTGACCGTGCTGTAGGCGTTGTCGCCGGTACGGGTGATGATCGAGGCTTCCATCACCGGTGCCTGGCCGACGATGGCGGCGATGCGGCCACCCACCTTCACCTGCTTCAGGATCGCTTCCGGCAGCACTTCCAGCGCGCCCGAGATCACGATCACGTCGTACGGCGCACCTTTTTCCCAGCCCTGGGCGCCGTTGCCGACTTCGACGGTCACGTTGTGGACGCCGGCATTGGCCAGGTTCTTCTTGGCCTGTTCCGCCGTTTCCGGATTGATTTCCACGGTGGTCACCTTGGCGGCGCGGTGCGCCAGCAGGGCGGCCATGTAGCCCGAACCCGTACCGATTTCCAGCACGGTCTCGTGCTTCTTCACACCTGTTTCCTGCAGGATGCGCGCCTCGAACTTCGGCGCCAGCATGGCGTCACCGCCCGGCAGCGGGATCTCGACGTCGGCGAACGCCAGGTTCTGGTACGCTGCCGGCACGAACTGTTCGCGCTTGACGACGTGCAGCAGGTCGAGCACATCCTGGTCCAGCACGTTCCACGGACGGATCTGCTGTTCGATCATGTTGAAGCGGGCTTGTTCGATATTCATCTTTAGACTCGGTGGGAAAATAAATAATCCGATATTTTATCGTTGAACGGCTTCAGCAAACATATCTTAACGACATGGGGCTGAGTGCCAGCGGAAATTGCGACAGTCTGCAGTTTCCGGGGCATGAACCCCGGAAAACAGCGTCTTGACGTAGGAAAACGGGGTCAAACGGGAGGCGCGGCCGGCAGGAGGCCATGCAGCGCCATGTCGAGGAAGGTGTCGAGGAAGGCCAGCGGCTCCAGCTCCGCACGCGGGCACGGGCCGACCGAATGCTTCCAGATGATCAGGGTGAGCATCGGGGCGACGAGCACCTGGGTCATCGTGTTGACGTCGATCTTGCGGAATTCGCCGCGCGCGATGCCCCGTTCGAGCATCGACGCCATGGCATTGGTGCCGCGGGTGATCACTTCTTCCTGGTAAAAGCGGGCCAGTTCCGGGAAATTGTCCGCTTCGGCCATGACGAGCTTGATGATGCCGGAGGCCTTGGTCGCGCCCAGCCGCTGCCACCAGGAGTGGATCAGCTGGCGCAGCAGGTCGGCACTGTGGCCGTCGAACTCGGCGACGGACGCCTCCGCCTCACCGATCACGGGCACGATATTGCTGCGCACGACGGCCTTGAACAGCTCTTCCTTGTTCTCGTAATACAGGTACAAGGTGCCCTTGGACACGCCGGCGCGGCGCGCGACGTCTTCCAGGCGTGTGGCGGCGTAGCCACGCTCGACGAACAGGTCGATGGCCGCCTCCAGCAACTCCTGGGGCCGCGCGTCCTTACGGCGCTCCCAGCGCGGCTTGGTGTCAAAAGGGCATGGCATGCTTCTGTCCGACAACTAACTATTGAGTCAGCAAATATAGACCTGGGGATAGGGACAGTCAAGAACGGCCGCCTTCACCGTAGTATACTGTCTGCTTGCCTGTCCCCGGTCTTTACATGCATATCCCGCCTTCTCCTGTTTCCTGCCGCCCCGGCTGCGGCGCCTGCTGCATCGCGCCGTCGATCACGTCTCCGATTCCAGGCATGCCAAACGGCAAACCTGCGGGCGTGCGTTGCGTGCAGCTGGACGAGCACGACGGCTGCAAGATTTTCGGGCAGCCGGGCCGCCCGCGCGTGTGCGGCAGCCTGCCGCCGTCGCGCGAGATGTGCGGCGACACGCGCGAGCACGCGATGTTCTTCCTGGCCGAACTGGAGCGCTTGACAGCCTGACATGGCGACACGGTAACTCGACGGCAGTCCCCTTCCTCATGGTAAGCTTGCGGCCCGCGCAATATCTGCCGCGCACGCGTCCCCAACCCTACCGAACCGCACACACCAATGGATATCATTCTCGCCCTGAAAGCGATCATCATGGGCCTCGTCGAGGGCTTCACCGAATTCCTGCCGATCTCGTCCACCGGACACCTGATCCTGGCCGGTAGTCTGATCAATTTCACTGGCGAAGTGGCCCAAGTGTTCGAAATCGCCATCCAGGCCGGCGCGATCCTGGCCGTGATGTGGGAATACCGTGCGCGCATCGGTGCCGTGCTGGGTGGCATCACGTCCGATCCGCGCCAGCAAAAGCTCGTCATCAACCTGATCGTCGCGTTCCTGCCGGCGGCCGTGCTGGGTTTCCTGTTCAGCAAGGCGATCAAGGCACACCTGTTCGCGCCGGTGCCCGTGGCCCTGGCGTTCATCGTCGGCGCGTTCGTGATCCTGTGGGCGGAGCGCCGCCACAAGGTGCTGCCGGGCGCGCACCGCATCCAGACCGTGGACGACATGAGCATCCTCGACGCGTTCAAGGTCGGCTGCGCCCAGTGCTTCGCGCTGATCCCGGGCACGAGCCGGTCGGGTGCGACGATCATCGGCGGCATGCTGTTCGGCCTGTCGCGCACGGCCGCGACGGAGTTCTCGTTCTTCCTCGCGATTCCCACGCTGCTGGCCGCGACCGTGTATTCCGTCTTCAAGGCGCGCCACGACCTGCACGCGTCCGACCTGCCGCTGTTCCTGATCGGCGGCGTGGCGGCGTTCATTTCCGCCTTCCTGTGCGTACGTTGGCTGTTGCGCTTCATCAGCACGCACGACTTCACGGGCTTCGCCTGGTACCGTATCGTGTTCGGTGTGGTCGTGTTGATCACCGCCCATTTCGGCTGGGTGGTCTGGGCCGAATAATTCGAGAGCAGCAAGTACCATCATGACGAGCGACATCGAGCAACGCGCGCTGCAGATCCTGCAGACGGTCTTCGGCTACCCCGCCTTCCGCGGTCAGCAGGCCGACATCGTCGAGCACGTGGCGTCCGGCGGCGATGCGCTCGTGCTGATGCCCACCGGCGGCGGCAAGTCGCTGTGCTACCAGATTCCCGCGCTGCTGCGCGACGGCGTCGGCGTCGTCGTCTCCCCGCTGATCGCGCTGATGCAGGACCAGGTCGACGCGCTGGCCGAAGTGGGCGTGCGCGCCGCGTTCCTGAACTCGACGCAGACGTTCGAAGAGACCCTGCGCATCGAACGCATGGTGCGCACCGGGGAGCTGGACCTCGTCTACGTGGCGCCCGAGCGCCTGATGACGCCGCGCTGCCTGGAACTGTTCGAGTCCGCGCACATCTCGCTGTTCGCCATCGACGAGGCGCACTGCGTGTCGCAATGGGGCCACGACTTCCGGCCCGAATACATCCGCCTGTCAATCCTGCACGAGCGCTTCCCGCACGTGCCGCGCATCGCGCTGACGGCAACCGCCGACCAGCTCACGCGCGCGGAAATCGCCCAGCGCCTGCAGCTGGAAGAGGCGCGGCAGTTCGTGTCGTCGTTCGACCGCCCGAACATCCGCTATTCCATCGTCGAAAAGACGAACGGCCGCAAGCAGCTGCTCGACTTCATCACGGCGGAACACCCGGGCGACTCGGGCATCGTCTACTGCCTGTCGAGAAAAAAGGTCGAGGAGACGGCGGAATTCCTCAACGAGAACGGCATCCGCGCCCTGCCCTATCACGCGGGCATGGAGTATTCGCTGCGGGCCGACAACCAGGCGCGCTTCCTGCGTGAAGACAACATCGTGATGGTGGCCACCATCGCGTTCGGCATGGGCATCGACAAGCCGGACGTGCGCTTCGTCTGCCACCTCGACCTGCCGAAATCGCTCGAGGGCTATTACCAGGAAACGGGCCGCGCGGGCCGCGACGGCCTGCCGTCCAATGCCTGGATGGCCTATGGGTTGCAGGACGTCGTGCTGCAGCGCCGGATGATCGACGAGTCCGAGGCCGACGAGAATTTCAAGCGCGTGCTGTCGTCGAAGCTCGACGCGATGCTGGGCCTGTGCGAGACGCTCAGCTGCCGGCGCATGCGCCTGCTCGAATACTTCGGCGAGCGCTCCGGCCCGTGCGGCAACTGCGACACCTGCCTCATTCCGCCGACGTCGTTCGACGCGACGGTGCCCGTGCAAAAGCTGCTGTCGGCCATCTACCGCGTCGACCAGCGCTTCGCGGCCGGCCACGTGATCGACGTGCTGCGCGGCGTGTCGTCCGAACGCATCGTCCAGTGGCACCACGACAAGCTGACCGTGTTCGGCGTGGGCGCCGAGCGCGGCGAGCAGGAATGGCGCGCCATCGTGCGCCAGACGATCGCCCTGGGCCTCGTCACCGTCGACCACGACGCGTTCAGTTCACTCAAGCTGACGGAAGCGGCGCGGCCGGTGCTGAAAGGCGAGCAGAAAGTGCAGCTGCGCCAGTACCAGAAGCCCGTGAAACCCAAGCGCACGTCGACGCCGCGCGGCAGTTACGAGGAAGTCGAGCTGTCGAAGTCCGAGCAGGCGATCTTCGACAAGCTGCGCTGGTGGCGCGTCGAGACGGCGCGCGCGCACGGCGTGCCCGCGTACGTCGTGTTCCAGGACGCCACGCTGCGCGAGATCGCCAAGGTCAAGCCGGTGTCGCTCGACCAGTTGCGCGGCGTCTCGGGCGTCGGCGAGAAGAAGCTGACGTCCTACGGCGACGAGATCGTCGGGATCATCAGCGAGATGGTTTGAGGTGTTTTTTTCGTGGGCACCGTGATTGATGCCCCCGGCATCAATCACCCCACGCGTCGTTATCTCCTCGTGAAGACGAGGTCCCACACGCCGTGGCCGAGTTTGAGGCCGCGGTTCTCGAACTTGGTCAGCGGCCGGTACGACGGCTTTTCCGCATAGCCCTCGGCCGTGTTCTGCAACGCCGGCTCGTTGCCCAGCACTTCCAGCATCTGCACCGCGTAATCTTCCCAGTCCGTCGCGCAATGGATGTAACCGCCCTGCGCCAGCTTCTGGCACAGCAGTTGCACGAACGGCGGCTGGATCAGGCGGCGCTTGTTGTGGCGCGCCTTGTGCCACGGGTCGGGGAAGAAGATGTGCACGCCCGCCAGCGAACCGTCGGCGATCATGTTGTTCAGTACCTCGACGGCATCGTGCTGGATGAGGCGCAGGTTCTGGATGTCCTGTTCGCCGGCCAGTTTCAGCAGGCTGCCCACGCCCGGCGTGTGCACTTCGACACCGACGAAATCCTTGTCCGGCATCGCCTTCGCGATGTGCGCCGTCGTGTCGCCCATGCCGAAGCCGATCTCCAGGATCAGCGGCGCGGTGCGGCCGAACGGGGCGTGGAAATCGAATTGGGCCTTGCGGTACTCGATCAGGTAATGCGGACCATACGCTTCCAGCGCGCGCGCCTGGCCGGTCGACAGGCGGCCGGCGCGGGTGACGAAACTGCGGATGCGGCGGTCGGTCGGGTCGTAGAGCATCGGGCGGCCCTGCTCGTTGGTAGGCGTATCGGCGGACATGGGGAATGAAAGAATGAGGAAAAAACGGGCGCCATTATAACCCGGCGCTTTCCGGCCGCGATCTCGGACATAATGCATCTGTTGCAACCAGGAGCCACCGATGCGCCAGCAGACCCACCCGATCGCCACCGAAGACAACGTCGCCGCCTACCGCCTGACCTCCTTCCACTACGGTACGCCAGGCAGCGGCAGGAAGGTCTACATCCAGGCCTCGCTGCACGCGGACGAGGTCCCCGCGATGCTCGTCGCGCACGTGCTGCGCCGTGAGCTCGGCCGGCTGGATGCGGAGAACAAGGTCACCGGCGAGATCATCCTGGTGCCGGCCGCGAATCCGATCGGGCTGTCGCAGGTGATCCACGGCGCGCCGTTCGGGCGTTTCGACCTCGCTACCGGCACCAATTTCAACCGCTCGTACCGGCACGTGGCCGCGGCGTTGAAGGCGTCGCTGCAGGACAAGCTCGGCGCGGATCCCGCCGCCAACGCGGCCCTCGTGCGCGAGCACGCGCGCCGCGAGGTGGCCGCATGGCTGCCATCGAGCGCGACGGAAGAGCTCAAGAAGACGCTGCTGGGCATGGCGATCGACGCCGACATCATGCTCGACCTCCACTGCGACAACGAGGCCGTGCTGCACATGTACACGGGCACGCCGCTCGCCGGGCGGGTAAAACCGCTGGCCGCGCTGATGGGCGCGCACGCCGTGCTGCTGGCGACGGAATCCGGCGGCGAGCCGTTCGACGAAGCGTGCAGCCGCGTGTGGTGGGAACTGGCGGAACACTTCGGCGGCCGCTTCCCGATCCCGTCCGGCTGCGTGGGCGTGACGGTCGAGCTGCGCGGCGAGAACGACGTGCGCTACGACCTGGCCGAACGGGACGCGCACGCGCTGCTGCAATACCTGGCGCGCGAAGGCGTCGTCGACCTGCCCGTCGCGCCGCTGCCGGCGCCGCTGTGCGAACCGACGCCACTGGAAGGCGTGGAACCGCTGCACGCGCCACATGCGGGGGTGCTCGTGTTCCTGAAAAAACTGGGCGACCAGGTGCAGGCGGGCGACGCCGTCGCCGACATCGTCGATCCGGTCAGCGGCAGGACGACGACCCTGCGGCCCACGCAGTCGGGCGTGCTGTTCGCCAGTACGGCGCATCGGCATCTGCTGCGCGGGATGCACGTCTGCAAGATCGCGGGGGCGGAGGCTTGGCGGACGGGGAGTCTGTTGGGCGCCTGAACCGTCATTCCCGCGCACGCGGGAATCCATGCTGAGGCGCAGGATTCGGAAGCTCAGCATGGATCCCCGCTTTCGCGGGGACGACGACTAGGCGGCCAGCGCTTCCTTGAACAGGTAACGCTGCGCCAGCAACGGCGCGATCGCCGCCGCCGGCAGCGGCCTCGCAACAAAATACCCCTGCACCTCGTTGCACTTCAGCGCACGCAGGATCTGCAGCTGCTCCTCGTTCTCGACGCCTTCCGCCACGACTTCCATCCCGAGCGCGTGCGCCATCGACACGATGGCCTGGAAGAACACGGTGCCTTCGCGCGAGCGTCCCAGTTCGGCCGTGAACGAGCGGTCGACCTTCAGGACGTCCATCTTCATGCGCTGCAGCTGCGACAGCGACGAGTAGCCGGTGCCGAAATCGTCGACGTGCAGCTTGACGCCCAGCGCGCGGATCGCGGCCAGCTCGGCGAGGATCTCGGCCTGGTCGCCCATCATCGCGGACTCCGTGATCTCCACTTCGAGCAGGCCGGCCGGCACGGCGTGGCGGGCCAGCGCGTCTTCGAGCTCGCGCTGCACGCTGCCGCGCAGGAACTGCTTCGGCGAGACGTTGATCGACACCGGCACCGGCACGGCGCCGTGCGCGCGCCAGGCCGCCAGCTGGGCGCAGGCCTGGTCGATCACGATGGCGCCGATCGGCACGATCAGGCCGCTGGATTCGGCCAGCGGGATGAATTCGTCCGGGCGGATCATGCCCAGCTGCGGATGCTCCCAGCGCAGCAGCGCTTCCATGCTCAGGAGCTCGCCCGTGCACGTGTCCACGCGGGGCTGGTAGTGCAGCACGAACTGGCGCTTGTCGATCGCTTCCAGCAGGCGCTGGCGCAGCTGGGTGCGCGTCTTGAGGATGTTCGACTGCGCGGGGTCGAAGAAGCGGTACTGGCCCTTGCCCTCGGCCTTGCCCGCGTACATGGCGATGTCGCCGTGGCGGATCAAGGTGGCCGCATCGAGGCCGTCGCGCGGGTACACGGCGATGCCGACCGAGGCGCCGATCATGTGCTGGTCGTCGGCGATCGGGAACGGTTTACTGAAGGCTTCGACGATGCGCGTGGCGACGATGGCCACCTGCTGGTCGCTGTCGAAGGGGCTCAGCAAGACGACGAATTCGTCGCCGCCGAAACGCGCCACGCTGTCGCCCGGACGCAGTTGCGACAGCAGGCGCTCGGCCGCCAGCTGGAGCAGGCGGTCGCCGACGGCGTGGCCGTGCGTATCGTTGACCTGCTTGAATTCGTCGAGGTCGATGAACAGCAGCGCCGCGCCGTGGTCGCCGTCGTCCGCGCGCGCCAGCGCCACGGGCACGAAGTTCAGGAACCAGTGGCGGTTCGGCAGGCCGGTGAGGCTATCCTCGTTGGCCAGGCGCGCGAGCTGGGATTCGTGTTCCTTGCGCTCGCTGATGTCCTGCAGGGTGACGGCGAGGTTGTCGCCCACGCGCACGATGCGGCGATGGCCCCAGCGGATGTTCAGCCGGTTGTTGTCGGGCATGCGCCGGTCTTCCTGGTGGAAGCCGACGGCCAGCGCCGTACGGTAATTGGCGGTCAGGTCGTCGAAGGACTTGCCGTGGTGGAGCTGCGAAATCAGGCTGCCGACGAGTTGCGCGTGCGTCGTGCCGTAGAAGAAGGCGCCGCGCTCGTTGCAGTCGACGATGCGGAAGTCGACCGTCTGCCCCTTGCGGTCGCGCACCGGCGCGATCATGTAGAAACCGTCGTTGCCGCTGTCGGTGGCCGTGCGGTAGGCGCGCTGGATCTCGGCCCGCTCGCGCGCCCGCGCCGCCGCGCGCAGCGACAGCATGCTCGCACCCAGCGCCAGCAGGGTCAGCACGGCGGTGGCCACCAGCGTGTGGTTGCGGCTGTCCGTCCAGTAGGCGTCGGCCGCTTCCAGCACGGCCGTATGCGACAGCGCGACGAGGGCCACGAGCGGATACGCGCCGGAGCGGCGCCAGCCCAGCACGCGCGGCTCGCCGTCGGCAAAGCCGCCCTGCCCGCCGACCAGCTGCACGCCGCGCGCCACCGGCCAGCGGTCGGCGTTCGCGGGCAGCAGCGAGGCGGCGCCCATGGTCCGCACGATGCCGCTGGCGTCCTGCTCGACGCGCAAGGCGTTGTCGGTGCCGACGAGCGCCAGCAGGCTGCCGGGCCCCAGCGTGGGCGAGCTGACGAACGACGTGAAATACGCGGCGTCGACGGCCATCAGCAGCACGCCGTCGAAGCCGTCGTCAGGCGTGTCGAGCCGGCGCGTGAAGAGGATGGTGCCACGCGCTTCGTCCAGTTCCGGCGGCGGCGTGCCGATGCGCAGCGCGGTCGAGATGGCGTTGCGGTGCTGGATGAAGAAGTCGGCCCGGGACAGATTCAGCCCGCGCGCGTGGATGCGGCTCGAGGAGCGGACCGCGCCGTCCGGCCCGATCACGCTCACGTTGACGAAGGCGGCGTCGGTGAACATGCCGTCGCGGCGCATGTTCTCGATCAGGCTGCGGTCGCGCGCGTGCTCCCAGCTGTGCTTGAGCTGCATGGTGATCTGGTCGACCTGGGCGACCGAGCGGGTGACGTACTGCTCGTAGGCTTCGGCATACGCGTCGGCCTCCTTGAACGCCTGCTCCTCGGCGCGCCGGCGTTCCGCGCCGGCGTGCAGGATGGTGGCGGTCCAGAGGGCGGCACAGGCGAGCAGGGCCAGCGCGGGCCACAGCAGCGCGAGGAATCGGTGGGTGCGCGGGGCGGTGTGCGCACTGGACTTGGACATGCGGGTTCCGTCAGAAGGGCGTGCGGGGATGCACGCTCAGTTACTGTTCAGCAACTCGCAGTGTAAGAAAAGAAAGTGACGGGATGATGACACGGCCGCGCGTCAGGCCGGCGTGCCCTTCGCCAGCGCCTGCGCCAGCGCATCCACGTCGGCCGGCTTCACGAAATGGTAATGGAAACCCGCGGCCTTCGACGCGTCGCGGTCCTGCTGCTGGCCATAGCCCGTGAGCGCGATGAACAGCGCCCCGGCCGCACGCGGCAGCGCGCGGATCTGGCGCGCCAGTTCGTGGCCGTCCATGCCCGGCAGGCCGATGTCGAGGACGAACGCGTCGAAGGACCGTTCGCGCGCGCAGGCGAGCGCCTGCAGCGGGTCGTATTCGATGGACGCCTCGTGGCCCAGCACCTCCAGCAGCATCGCCACCGTCTGGGCGGCGTCGGCGTTGTCGTCGACGACGAGCACGCGCCGCACGCCCGGCTGCGCCGCGGCGCCGCCGGGCGTCGACGGCCACGGCCCCCGGCCCCGCATGCGGCGGCCTGGCCGTCGACGCGGCACCCTTGTCCGGTCCCACGCCCTGCGTGGCGGCCTGTCCGCCGTGCCGTTCGAGGAGGCTGATCTCCTGCGGTTTTTCGATGGTGTCGTACATATGCTCGTCCCCGTTTTCGCCCGCGTTGACTATGGTACGAAAATACGCCGCCCCGGCGCGCAACCTACGCAGGGGGGCATGCACCTAGGATAGCGCTCCTTGTTCCGCGCGGCAATACGCGCACGCAAGAACGTTCAGCGCCGCGCTTCCGCCCGGGCCAGCACCTCGTTGACCTCGTTCAGGTCGGCCGGCTTGACGAGGTAATGGTCGAAGCCGGCCTGCTGGGCCTCCTCGCGGTCCTGGTTCTGGCCGTAGCCGGTCAGGGCGACGAGCGTGGCGCCCGCGCTCTCGGGCTGCGCGCGCAGGCGCCGCGCCAGTTCGTAGCCGTCCATGTCGGGCAGGCCGATGTCGAGCAGCAGGACGTCCGGATGCTCGCTTCTCGCCCGCGCCAGCGCGCCGCGCGCATCGTATTCGACGCTGACCGCGTGGCCCTGCACTTCGAGCAGCGCGGCCAGCATCTGGGCCGCGTCGGCATTGTCGTCGACGACCAGCACGCGCAGGTTGCCATTGTCCGGCGCCGCGCCCGCCGCGGCCCCGCCGCCATCGTTGGCCGCCGCCGCCGGCGCGCGCGCCGCGCACGGCAGGCAAATCGAGAACTCGCTGCCCTGTCCCAGGCCCTCGCTGCGGGCATGCACGGTGCCGCCGTGCAGCGCGACGAGGCTTTTCACCAGCGCCAGGCCGATCCCGAGCCCGCCCTGCGACCGGTCGGGCGTGCGCTCGGCCTGCGTGAACAGGTCGAAGATGTACGGCAGGACTTCCGGCGCGATGCCGACGCCGTTGTCGCGCACGGCCACGGTCACCTGCCCGTCGCCCACGGTCACGGCCAGCACGATGCGGCCGCCCGGCGCCGTGTACTTGGCGGCGTTGTTGAGGATGTTCGAGATGACCTGCACGAGGCGCGTGCGGTCGCCCGTCACGTGCGCCGGCTGGCCCGACAGCTGCAGGGTCAGCGCATGGCGGCGCGCGTCGATCAGCGGCCGCACCTGCTCGACGGCGGCGGACACGATCACGTTCAGGTCCAGCGCTTCCATCTCCAGCGTGACGAGGCCGCGCGTGACGCGCGAGACGTCCAGCAGGTCGTTGACGAGGTCCGTCATGTGCTCGGCCTGGCGCACGATGATCTCGCTGGCGTTGGCCACGCTCCTGGCGTCCAGCCGGCCGAGCTTCAGCAGCTGGGCCGCCGTCATGATGGGCGCGAGCGGATTGCGCAGCTCGTGCGCCAGCATCGCGAGGAACTGGTCCTTCTGGCGGTTGGCGGCGCGCAGCTCGTCCTCGACGAGCTTGCGGTCGGTGACGTCGCTGCCTTCCACGAAGATGCCGCTGACGGCCCCGTTCTCGTCGCGGATCGGCTGGTAGACGAAGTCGATGTAGCGCTCTTCCAGCGGCCCTTCCGGCTCGCGCTGCAGGCGCACGGGCAGCGCATGGCCGACGAACGGCTCGCCCGTCGCGTACACGCGGTCGAGCAGTTCGAGGAAGCCCTGGCCAACGATTTCCGGCAGCGCCTCGCGCGCGCGCTTGCCGACGATCGGGCGGTGGCCGACCAGCTGCATGTACGACTGGTTCGTCAGCTCGAACACATGCTCGGGGCCGCGCAGCACGGCCATGATCCCGGGCGCCTGCGAGAACAGGCCGCGCAGCCGCTCGTTTTCCTCGTTGCGGTATTTCTCGGCCAGCACCTGCTCGGTGACCTCGACGCACGCGCAATACATGCCGGCGATGGCCCCGTCCTCGTCGCGCACGGGCGAATACGAGAACGTGAACCAGGTCGGCTCGTCGTAGCCGTGGCGGTTCATCACGAGATACAGGCGGTCGGCATACGTCGCCTCGCCGCGCAGTGCGCGTTCGATCAGCGGGTTGATGTCGTGCCAGATCTCGGCCCAGATATCGTGGAAGCGCCCGCCCAGCGCGGCCGGATGCTTGTCGCCGAGGACCTCGCGATACGGATCGTTGTACAGGAATGCGAGTTCCTTCCCCCAGGCGACGAACATGGGGAATTTCGAGTTGAGCATCAGCCCGACGACCGTGCGCAGCGCCTGCGGCCACGTGCGCGGATGGCCCAGCGGCGACGTGGACCAGTCGTGCGCACGCATCATCGCGCCCACTTCGCCGCCGCCGCTCAGGAACATCAGGGCGCCGGCATGGTTTTCGTCAGACTGTTGTCTGTTTTCTTGCATGATTGACACTGGTTGAAGCAACAACGCCAGTGTGCCATAAGGGCTTGCGGCAGGGCGCGCACGGCGGGACGGCCGCGTGCAGGCGTGCATGCGTGCATATGAGGGGAATGTCGAGGGATGGAGCGGGTGAAGGGAATCGAACCCTCGTCGTAAGTTGGGTAAGGAGAGCGCCTCGCGGCACTCCCCTCCCCTTAGAACCGTACGTGCGAGTTTCCCCGCATACGGCTCAAGCAATCCATCAGCATCCCTACTTGAACATCGAGATGCCGGCAGGACCGTGTTTCTCTCTAGCGTGATACTGCATATGGCAGTTTTGGTGCAACAACACCAGGTTGGTCAACTTGTCAGATCCACGTTCAGATCGCTTGACGATATGGTGCAGATGCCACCCCGTCTCGCGTGTGATCTTCTGTTCGCACACCGGGCACCGACCTTCCTGCCACCACCACAACCATCGCAGCTTTCGCCGCCCCTCCAGAGTCCTCTCCATCCGCTGCGCGAGCCGTCTGGAGAAGTATTCATCATCCTTCGGATCATATGGATTCGCGTCGCTGTTGATCTTGGCATGGACCTGCTTCGTATAACCACCCAAGACCGGCAGGAGCTTATCCTTATCGGCGAAATACCACTCACGCCCCTTTACACACCTGAAGTAGCGCTTCTTGACCCACTTCTTTCCCTTGTTGGGATGGCGTCTGCACGCCCAGCGCCACAACGCTTGCCAGATTTGATGATCGCACTTCGCAAACGTCCGGGTCGAGTTCTGGCTTCGATGATAGTTGGCCCATCCCCTGATGACCGGCGTGAGTTTCTCTATCACCTCGACCTGTGCTACGGCCTGTCGTGTTCTCAGAAATTCCCGAATCTTGTCCAGAAACGTCTTCTGGTTCTTCTTGGAAGGTTGCACTAGCAGCCCACTGTCGAAGTACCTGACGTTCCATCCCAAAAAGTCGAATCCCTCCGTCACATGCGTGACCTTGGTTTTCTTCTCCGAGAGAACAAGTCCTCTGGTCGCAAGAAACCGCTCGACCAGAGGTTTTACTTCATTTTCCAGAAGTTCTTTCGAACTGCCTGTAATGATGAAGTCATCCGCATAACGCACCAGATTGACCTTCGCGGTCCGCGCTTCTCTCACCGTTCGGAACAGTGAGGCAAGTTCGTTTTGCAGCCCATCCAATGCGAGATTCGCCAGTACCGGAGAGATGATGCCTCCCTGCGGCGTTCCGGCTTGCGTCGGGAACAGCCTTCCCATCTCGACGAACCCTGCTCTCAGCCATTTCTTTAGGACACCCTTGTCCATGCAGACATTGGCGGCCAACCAGTCGTGGCTGATATTGTCGAAGCAACCTTTGATATCCCCTTCAAGAACCCACTTGGGAGACACCTCACGGCTCAGTACATTTCGTACCTGACCGATGGCATCCGCCGTCGAGCGTTCCCGTCGAAAGCCATATGAATGAGGATCGCCGATGGTTTCGGCAACAGGGTCCAGTGCTAACAGGTGCAGCGCTTGCATGGCTCGATCACGCATGGTGGGAATGCCCAACGGGCGCTTTTCACCATTAGCTTTCGGGATATAGATGCGACGTAGTGGCAGAGGCTTGTATCTCTTGATACCGAGACCATTCACCGCCTGCCATTTCTCTTCTGGGGTGCTCCAGGTCTGCTGATCCACACCAGGAGTTTTCCGGCCACGATTCTCCGTTACCCGCCTCACGGCCAGAGCTTTCGCTCCGGTGGATTTGGTCAGGAGTCTCTGCAGGGAGCGCACCTTCCGCCATTCACCTGCTTTTGCTGCCTTCGCAATGCGTGCCTGTATCCTCGCGACAGTCTGATAAATTTTGACCCACGAAATGTCGTGCCAAGATTTCCAGCCTGTGGAGGCAATATCACAATCGTACTGACTTGCGTCCATATCAACCTCCGGTCGATTGGAGCGGGTGAAGGGAATCGAACCCTCGTCATAGGCTTGGGAAGCCTCAGCTCTACCATTGAGCTACACCCGCATCGTCCCAAAGGGAATAGACGCACTTTGCCCCCAACGGGGCATGCGTTATCCCCACTGGGTGCGATTAACAGACCTGTCTTGCGACAGATCACCAGATGGAAGTCTGCACGTTTTCACGTTAGGGCAATCTTTTCATCCCCTATCCTCTCCATTACAGAGAGGCATTCGCTTTTTCCATCATCCTCTACCTACTATAGCATCAGGCAACCTCGCGATTACCCTTGTCTGCCGTACAGGCCAGACGCCATATCAGGCTTACCTCGTTCCGTACAGGCAACAGGATTAGGAAGGTTCTGCCTTTTCGCCGGTGATACCTATGTCAGCGTGTCCGCACCAAGCAGACGGACAACCGATCACGTCGAGCCTCTTGCCGTTGCGTTTGGCTCGTCAAGCTTGACGACGTTTAATAGCAGTTCACTTTGCGTTAACCATCTAATCCAGCCTAGCGCCTCGTCCGATCGCAACTACCGAACTCCCAGCAAATCCCTCACGGAACCTACCGTACCCCGAAAGGTGGCTACATTGTCGGAGCGCTCAGCACCCCACCGTTACCAGTGACGCACCGCTCCTAGGCTACGAGGGGCTGAACCCTCGGTCTTGCCGGCCGCTGATGCACCTCAAGACAATTGCTTGTACAGCCTTCGTCGCTACATTTGTTGCTCATCAGACCTGTTCTCCCCATGGTAGCAAAGGTGCAGCTGGGGATTGACCACACTCTATGACGTGGTGTGGAGGAACGGCGTCCTTAGCGACTCGAGTCGCACGCTTGGGAAGCTTCTGCTCTACCATTGAGCTACACCCGCGTTGCCCGCATTCTACGCGGGTTCACGTTCCTTTGTCACCTTAGACATTTTTCGACATGAGCTTGTGTCGAAAAATTCGTTGAGCCACCCATGGATGGGCTCGTATATTGAACACTCGTCCATCAGCACAGCGGAGGCACCGTGAGGCCAACTCTTTCCGACCAACACCGCCTCCGGGAGCACGACTGATGGCCGACTTCGACATCGGCGCGATCGTGCGCGACCTGAACGAGGCGCGCCGCCAATGGCGCCAGGCGCATCGTCCGGCCGGCGAGGTGCGCGGCATCGAGTTTCCGTCGCGCGACGCGCTGGCGACCATCGTCGGGCAGTTGAAAGGCGTGCTGTTTCCGCTGCGCCTGGGTCCGCCCGACCTGCGCCAGGAAAGCGAGGATTTCCACGTCGCCCACGCGCTGGACACCGCCCTGCACGCGCTACTGCGCCAGGTCCGCATCGAGCTGCGCTACAGCGCCGCGCTGCGCCACCTGACCCATACCGACATCGAACCGCAGGCGCTCGAGGCCACCCGCGCGTTCGGCGCCGCGCTGCCCGGCATCCGCACCCTGCTCGACAGCGACGTGATCGCCGCCTTCCAGGGCGACCCGGCCGCGCGCAGCGTCGACGAAGTGCTGCTGTGCTATCCGGGCATCCACGCGATGATCCATTACCGCCTCGCGCATTGCCTGTACGGGCTCGGCCTGCCGTTGCTCGCACGCATCATCGCCGAGCAGGCGCATGCGGAAACGGGCATCGACATCCACCCGGGCGCGACGATCGGTGCCGGCTTCTTCATCGACCATGGCACGGGCGTCGTGATCGGCGAGACGGCCGTCATCGGCCAGCGCGTGCGCCTGTACCAGGCCGTCACGCTGGGCGCGAAGCGCTTTCCCGCGAATGTCGACGGCACCCTGCAGAAGGGCTTGCCGCGCCATCCTGTCGTCGAGGACGACGTCGTCATCTATGCGGGCGCCACCGTGCTGGGCCGCATCACGATCGGCAAGGGCGCCGTCATCGGCGGCAATGTCTGGCTGACGCACGACGTGCCGCCGGGTGCCCGCGTGGCCCAGGCCGCATCGCGCGAGGACGACCTGGGCGCATCGGACATATCGGGCGAGCCGGTGTAGTTACCTCGGACTTTCGACGACGTAACCCCTGGCCTGCAGGCCGGCCAGGTAGCTCGTCGGGCCGAGGATGTCCTGGATCTCCAGCACGGCGAAGGTGGCGGCATTGCTGGCCAGCGCATTCTCCGCCGCCTTCAGCCACGACGTGCGCAGGCGCTGGCGCACCTGGCGCAGGGCCGCCGCGTCCTTCGCGATCGAGCTGTTCATGACGGCGTCCAGGCAGGCATCCCGCCGCTCCGCGAAGTTCAGGCCGCGGATCTCGGCGATGTCGCCGTTGGCCCAGGCATTCGCGCGCACGCGCATCGTTTCGAGATCGGTGTCCAGGGTGTCGAGCGTCTTCGTGAAGCAGACGAGGTCGGCCACCTGCGAATTCTTGAAGTCGCGCACGAGCTTGCGCGGATCGTCGACCATGACGTCGTAGCCCGAGTCGGTCATTTTGACCTTGTTCTTTTTCGCGACGTCCTCGATCTTGCCGAGCACTTCGCTGCCATAGCTCAGGCCGCTTTTCTTGAGGCCGGCGAGCAGCAGTTCCTCGCCGGCGAAGACGGGCCGGTAATGCTCGATGCCGTCGTCTTCGCCGATGTACTTGGCCTTCAGCACCGTCCAGTGCGCGTAAACGTCGGCCGGGACCACGTCATGCAGCACCGCATCGTCCGGATTGCGCTTGATGCCGATGAGGCTGGGCAACGCCGTCAACCCGCTGAAGAAACCGATGTGGGCTTTCGCGACGGGCGGCATCAGGACTTCCTGCGACTTCGCCACGAGGCGCTCGACGCGCGACGCATCCCACTCCATGTTCCGCGGCAGCGGAGAATAGGTGCCGAAGACCCACATCACGTGCGTTCCCTTCGACACCTTCCACACGCCGGGGCCGGGCCGGCGGCCTTCGATGACGACCGTCGCGGGAACGGCGCCGGCGGCCTCGGCGGCGGCGGCTTGCGCGGCCTGGTCCACGCTCTGCGCGAACGCCGGCGGGACCAGCAGAGCCAACGAGAACACATACCCGTTGATTGTCTTCGTCATGGCGTGTTCCTTATTTCGGGCTCTCGACCGTATAGCCTTGCGCCTGCAGGTCGGCCAGATAGCTCTGCGGACCGATGACGTTCTTCATCGGCAGGAGCGCAAACGTCGACGTGTTGTCGGCCAATGCTTTCTCGGCCGCCTTCATCCAGTTGGCACGGATGCGCTCGGGAAGATGCTGGAATGCGGGAGAATTTTTGGCGAACTGGCTGTTGAAGATGGCGTCGTTGCACGCCTTGTCGCGCTCGGCGTAATCGAGGCTCGACATCTCGGCGATATTGCCATTGGCCCAGGCGTTCGCGCGCACGCGCATGGCGTCGATATCGCCTTCCAGGCGGTCCAGGGTCTTGGTGAAGCACGCCACGTCTTCCACTTGCGACTTCTTGAATTCCTTCATCAGCGCGCGGGGATCGTCGACGTCCATGCTGAGCGTGGTCGACGTGATCTTGACCTTGTTGTGCCTGGCCGCCTTTTCGATCTGCTCTTCCACGCCGGTATTCTGGGTCAGGCCGCTTTTCGACAAGCCCTTGCTCAGCAGCGTGTCGGCGACGAAGATCGGGCGGCGCCGCTCGATGCCGTCATCATCGCCGATATACTTGCCCTTCAATACCTGCCAGCGCGCATACACGTCCGCCGGGAGCACGTCGTGCAGCGTGGCGCCGTCCGGATTCTTGTCGATGCCGATCGCGGTCGGCAGCAGGGTCAGGCCCCGGAAGAAGCCGACCTCCATGCGGGCACCCGGCCGTGTCAGCACTTCCTGCGACTTGCCGACAAGACGTTCCACGCGCGCCGCATCCCACTCCATCTTCTGCGGCAGCGGGGAATACACGCCGAACACCCACATCACGTGGTCGCCCTTCGATACTTTCCAGACGCCGGGACCGGGCCGGCGGCCTTCGACCACGACCGTCGCGGGGACGGTGTCAAAGGCCTCGGCGGCGGTGGGCGCGGGTTCGGGCTCGGGCGTGGTCTGGGCCAGAACAGGCAGGGTCAGGAAACTCAGGTAAAGCGCACATGCATACCGTTTGCTCATCGGGCATCCCATCGTTGTTGTTGTGTGCGCAAAAGCTTAGCGCCACCGATGAGCTTAGCCTATCGAGGCAACGAAGTGTTACATCTTTGACATGCATATATCGCAACGGCAACGTTCACGCGTCCGGTACGTCGACCGGGCGGTCCAGGAGCGCGTGCGCCAGCCTGAGGCCCTCGACCATCGTGTCGAAGGCCTCGCGCTTCGCGTCCTCGCCCGGCACGCGCAGCACATACGACGGGTGGTATGTCGTGACGACCCAGCGCCCTTCGTGGCGCAGCGGTTTGCCGAGGGAATTCTTGAGCGTGACGTTGGCCGTGCGCAGCACCGACTTCAGCGCGGTGGCGCCGAGGGCCACGATGACGGTCGGCTTGACGCTCGCCAGTTCCTTGTCGAGCCAGTAGTGGCAGGCCTCGATCTCGCGCTGGACCGGCGTCTTGTGCAGGCGCCGCTTGCCGCGCGGCTCCCACTTGAAATGCTTGACGGCGTTGGTGACGTAGATCGTGTCGCGGTCGACGCCGGCCGCCTCGCACACGCGGTCCAGCAGCTTGCCGGCCGGGCCGACGAACGGCTGCCCCGCCAGGTCTTCCTGGTCGCCCGGCTGCTCGCCGACGAACATGATCTTCGCCCGCTTGGGTCCCTCGCCGCCCACGGCCTGCGTCGCGAACTGCCACAGCTCGCAGCGCCGGCATTCGTCCAGTTTCGACGGCTGCTGGCGTTCCGGTTGCGCATCCTCGGGGGCGATCGGGATCGTCGTGCCCTTGCGCTGGCCGACGGCCTCGTACTGGCCCACCTTGCGCGCACCCAGCGCCGCCTCGCTGACCATGTGCGGCACGATCTTCGCCTCCGGCAGGTTCTTCCACCGGTCCGACTGGATATGCTGGTGCATCACGTTCGTGTTCAGGCGGGCCGGGTTGAACACGCTGCGGTAGTAGGTCAGCCACAGGGCTTCGCCCGTGTCTTCGAGGTCGGCCGCATCGCGCACGAGCGGTCCCGTGTTGTGCAGCGTATGGCCATCCCACAGGACGCTCGCCTCCGGCGTGGCGATCATCCAGCTAACCTTGCCCATGCGCGAGACGAAATGGTCGGCCACCTGGGGCAGCACGTCGTGGCGCGGCTCGTACCAGGCGACGAAGCGCGGCGGGCCGGCTTCTTCCGGGCGCTCGCGGAAGCGGATGTAGGCATGCATGTCGTGTTCCTCGCGGCGGACCGCCTTCACCATCGCGTGCAGCCGGGCGCCATCCTCGTCGGCCGGCGACTGCACGTCGTGCTCGCCCAGCTGCCAGCGCCAGATCACGCGGTACAGGAAGGCCCAGCGGTCCGGCACGCGGCAGCAGGCGGCCGACTGCAGCATCTCCATCAGCGAGCGCGGGATGTGCGGCGCGGGGCGCAGCGGCTCATTCCTTGGCTCGTCCGGCGGTATGACGGGATTATGCGGTGCCTCGGCGGGGGCCGGCGCACCCGTGAACAGGTCGCCGCCGGCCAGCAGGTCGCCCATGTGCGGCACGCCCCACGTCACCTGGTCGGGCGGGATGCCGTGGACGAGCAGCTCGCGCGCGGCCTCGCGCCACTCCGCGAACGTCTCGACCTGCACCGGCTGCCCTGTCCGGACCAGCGCATCCGCCGCCATCACGCCGCCTGCAGTTCCGGCCACAAATTCATCTGCTGGGGGGCGTCGGCCAGGTTACGCCGCAGCAGGTCGGACGACGCGGTGCCCTGCGCCGGCTTGTAGTCCGCCGTGATCACGAAGGGCGCCAGCTTTTTCAGGCTGCAGCGCAGGCGCGACAGGTCTTCCCAGCGGATGCGCCGCAGCCGCCGCAGGTCGATCAGGCGCTTGGCCGTGCGCAGTCCGATGCCCGGCACGCGCGCGATCATGGTCTCGTCCGCGCGGTTCAGGTCGAGCGGGAAGTGGTCGCGGTTCGCGAGCGCCCAGCCCAGCTTCGGGTCGATGTCCAGCGCCAGGTTGCCGGCCGTGGGCATCAGCTCCTTCGCCGTAAAACCGTAGCCGCGCAGCAGGAAGTCGGCTTGGTACAGCCGGTGCTCGCGCAGCAGCGGCGGCGGCGCGGACGGCACGCTGGACGGGCTGTGCGGGATCGGGCTGAACGCCGAGTAGTACACGCGTTTCAGTTTATAGCTGCCGTACAGCGTCTGCGCGGTATTCAGGATCGTCTGGTCGTCGCTGGCGTCCGCGCCGACGATCATCTGCGTGCTCTGCCCCGCCGGCGCGAACGTGGGCGCCTTGGGGTGGTCGTCCTTTTCGTCCAGTTTCGTGCGGATGGAACCCATCGCCAGCTTGATCGTGTGGACGCTCTTTTCCGGCGCGAGCTTCGTCACGCTGTCCTGCGTGGGCAGCTCGATGTTCACCGACAGCCGGTCGGCATAGCGGCCCGCCAGTTCGATGAGGCGCGGGTCGGCATCGGGAATCGTCTTGAGGTGGATGTAGCCGCGGAACTGGTGGTCTTCGCGCAGGCGGCGCGCGACCTCGACCAGCTGTTCCATCGTGTAGTCGCTCGACTGGATGATGCCGGAGCTGAGGAACAGGCCGTCGATGTAGTTGCGCAGATAAAAATCGCGCGTGAGCTTCACGACCTCGTCGACGGAAAAGCGGGCGCGCGGCACGTTCGACGTGCGCCGGTTCACGCAGTACTGGCAATCGTAGACGCAGAAGTTCGTCAGCAGGATCTTCAGCAGCGACACGCAGCGTCCGTCCGGCGTATAGCTGTGGCAGATGCCCATGCCGTTCGTCGCACCCAGCCCGTCCTTGTCGACGGAATCGCGCCTGGGCGCGCCGCTGCTGGCGCAGGAGGCGTCGTACTTGGCCGCGTCGGCCAGGATCTCGAGCTTGTCTTTGAGTTCCATCGCGAATAAATACTGTATATATAAACAGTATATCGCGAATCGCTCCCGCCGTGCCGTGCGCGAACGCACTGTTGCGCGGTTTGCGCCAGATCAATGTGCGTGCCGCTGACGGTGGTTTCACAGTGGTAATATCAGTGGATTGTTACATGCTTCGGCCAGGATTCACCATGTCTGTACAGTTTCGCAACAACGTCCACGTCACCGGCTCCGGACCTGTCACCATGGTGTTCGTGCACGGTTTCGGTTGCGACCAGACCATGTGGCGCTTCCTGGCGCCGGCGTTCGCGCAGCGCTTCCGCGTCGTGCTGTACGACCTCACGGGCAGCGGCCGCTCCGACTGGGAAGCCTACGACCGCGCGAAGTACGCCAGCCTGCAGGGCCACGTGACGGACCTGCTGGACATCCTCGACGCCTGCGCGGCCGGTCCGACCGTCGTCGTCGGGCACTCGGTCGGCGCGTCGATCGGGCTGCTGGCGTCGGTGGCGGCCCCGGAGCGTTTCCTCGCCCAGGTCCTCGTCGGCCCGTCGCCCTGCTACATCAACGACGGCGATTACATCGGCGGCTTCAACCGCGAGGACATCGACGGCCTGCTGCAGGCGATGGAGACGAACTTCCTCGACTGGTCGCGCAAGATGGCGCCCGCGATCATGGGCGCGCCCAATCGTCCGGAACTGGGCGCGGAACTGACGCGCAACTTCTGCCGCAACGATCCCGCCATCGCCAAGCATTTCGCGCGCGTGACCTTCCAGGCCGACATCCGCGCCGAAGTCGAACACTCCACCGTCCCCGCCCTGGTCCTGCAATGCAGCGACGACCTGATCGTGCCGCGCGAAGTGGGCGAATGGCTGCACGAGCACTTGGCGCACAGCACGCTGAAGGTCATCGACAACGTGGGCCACTGCCCGCATTTGAGCGCGCCGACGGCCAGCTCGGTCGCGATCGATACCTTCCTCGCACGGACGCTGCGCCAGGATGCACGGCTCGCCTTGAATCCGGCAGTGTAAGACAGGACGCAATCCGGTGCCGAAAATGCACCAATACGCGGCATGGACCCGTGCGATAGTGGCGCCGCTATCGACACCACCGGAGACACCATGCAGCTCTACCACATGCGCGGCGCCTGTTCGCTGGCCGACCTGATCGTTCTCGGCTGGCTCGGCGTGCCGCACGAGATCGTGCCGATGACGCTCGACTCGGTCAAGGCGCCCGCCTACCTGGCGCTCAACCCCGGCGGCAACGTGCCGCTGCTCGTGCACGACGACCTCGCCCTCACGGAAAACGTCGCCATCCTCGGCTACCTGGCCGACCTCCATCCGCATGCGCGGCTGGCGGGCGACGGCAGCCCGCGCGGCCGGGCCGAAGTCATGCGCTGGCTGGCGTTCCTCAATTCGGACGTCCACAAGGCATTCAAACCCCTGTTCGCGCCGGAGCGCTTCCTCGACGAACGCGACCTGGACGAGCAGCTGGCGGCCAACGCGCGCCGCCATGTCCGGGCATACCTCGAACGCCTCGACGGCGCGCTCGCGGACCGCGACTGGCTCACGGGGCAGCGTTCGATCGCCGATCCCTACCTCTACGTCGTGCTGCGCTGGGCACAAGCGAAAGGCGTCGACATGGCGGGCCTCGATGCGCTGGCCGCGTTCCACGAGCGGATGTCGCGCGATCCGGCGGTGCGCGACGCGCTGCGCGCCGAGGAAGCCTGACCGGACGTCCATGCACATCGGGAAGTCCTACGGGCTGTTCGAGTTCGCGCATTGGACCCGGCGCCACATCTACCCGCTCGCCGCGGTCGCCGGCACGGTCGCGGCCCTGTACCAGCTGGGCGGCTGGCATTGGCTTTCCCTGCCGTGGCCCGTGCTCGCGCTGCTGGGTACCGCCGCGTCGTTCATCGTCGGGTTCAAGAATGCGCAGAGCTATGGCCGCACGGTCGAAGCCCAGCAGATCTGGTCGTCCCTCGCGGCCGCCAGCCGCCACTGGGGCCTGATCTGCCGCGATTTTCCGACCGACGAGCGCGCGATCCCCGCGCTGGTCACCCGCCACCTGGCCTGGCTGACGGCCGTCCGCTACCAGCTGCGCGCGCCGCGCGTGTGGGAGGCCGCCACGGCCGCGGCGAATGCCGAATACCGGGAACGCATGTTCGACGTGGCGGAACGCAGCGTGCCGCTCGAGGCCGAACTGGCCCGCTATCTGCCGCCGGACACCGTCGCCCACCTCCTGACCGTCGACGACGTCCCCGCCGCGCTCATGTCCCTGCAGAGCCGCGCCATCCGCGACCTGTTCCACGGCCAGGCGCTGCAGATGCTGCAATACGCCGAGATGCAAAAGACCCTGAAGGACCTGATCGATCAGCACGCGCGGGCGCAACGCCTCAAGGATTTTCCTTATCCGCGCCAGTACGCGATCGTCAATTCGCTGTTCGTCTGGCTGTTCGCCCTGCTGCTGCCACTGGGTACGGTGCGGGAATTCGCGCGGCTGGACGGACAGATGGCGTGGCTGGCCGTGCCGTTCAGCGTGCTGATCGGATGGATGTACCTGGCACTCGACCAGGTCGGCGCCAGCACCGAGAATCCGTTCGAAGGCAGCGCCAACGATGTGCCGATCACGTCCCTGTCGCGGGCGATCGAAGCCGAGTTGAGCGTGCTCCATGGCCTGCCCCACGACCGGCCACCCGCCCCGCCGGCCGGCCACATCGTGCTCTAGGATCTAGGCCGCGCCGATATAGCCGTTGGCCTGCGCCAGCAGTGCCGGTTCCATGCGCGCGGCGATGCGCCGGATATAGTTCGCGGCCGGCGCGATGCCCGCGGCGCCCGCGCGGTGCAGCCATGCATAGGCTTCGACGAGATCGAGCGGCACGCCCTGCCCCGCCGCATACATCACGCCGAGGTTGAACTGGGCGCGCGCATGGCCCTGGCGCGCGGCGCACAGGTACCAGAAGTGCGCGGCCTCGTAATCGCGCTCGGCGCCGTGGCCGCTGTCGTGGCGCAGGCCCAGCGCGAACTGCGCGAGCGCGTGGCCCTGCTCGGCCGCCTTGCGGTACCACAGCGTCGCCTGGCGCGGATCGACCGTGCCCGTGTCGTCGCGGTCGAGGAGTTGGCCCAGCGCGTACTGCGCGGGCGCGTAGTCCTGGTCGGCCGCCTTGCGGTACCAGTACGCGGCTTCGCGTTCGTCCTGCGTGACGCCATTGCCGCTCTCGTAGCGCAAGGCGAGATCGAACTGCGCGCGCAGGTGGCCCTGTTCCGCGGCCTTGCGATACCAGTCCAGTGCGATGGAAGGATCCTGCACCACGCCATGGCCCGCATCGTACAACTGGCCGAGGTGGTATTGCGCGCCGGCGAAGCCCTGCTCCGCGGCGAGGGCGTACCAGTACGCGGCCTGCACGTAATCCTGCTCGACGCCCTGGCCGTGTTCATGACGCAGGCCGAGATTGTCCTGCGCGCCCGCGTGTCCCTGCTCGGCGGCGCGCCGGAACCACGCGAGCGCCAGCTCCGGATCGCGCGCGACGCCATGGCCGGCATCGTGGATCAGCGCGAGGTTGAACTGCGAGCTGGCGTGGCCCTGCTCGCCCGCGCGGCCGTACCACAGGACCGCCTTCTCGCTGTCCTGCGGCAGGTCCTGGCCCTTGTCGTAGCGGAGGCCCAGGTTGAACTGCGCGGGCGCATAGCCCTGCTCCGCGGCCTTGCGGAACCAGTGGATGGCCTGCTGCACGTCGCGTGCGATGCCCTGGCCACTGTCGTATCTGAGTGCGAGATTGAACTGCGAGCGCGCGTAATTCTGTTCGGCCGCCTTGCGATACCACTCGACGGCCTGCGCGACGTCCTGGGCGACGCCCTTGCCGCCCTCGTACATCATGCCGAGATTGTGCTGGGCGCCGGGGTCGCCCTGTTCGGCGGCCTTGTTAAACCAGTGCAGCGCCTCATGCACGTCGGCCGGCGTGCCCTGTCCCTTCGCATACAACCAGCCCAGGTTGTACTGGGCCTGCACGTAGCCCTGCTCCGCGGCTTGCCGGTACCAGTACAGCGCCTGGCCCAGGTCCTGCGCCACGCCTTGCCCCTTCTGGTACATCACGCCGAGGTTGTACTGCGCCTGTTCGAGGCCGCTGCTCGCCGCCATGCGATACCAAGCAACGGCCTGCTCGTAGTTGCGCGGCACGCCGTGGCCGTTCACGTACATGAAGCCCAGGCTGTGCTGGGCCGTGGCGACGCCGCGCTCCGCGAGCGCCTTGACCCGCAAGAACTCAGCGGTATGGCGAGCGTCGGTCTCGCTGGGGGTCATGACGCATCAGGCCTGGAAGGCGAGCACGTTCGAGACGCCCGCCGGCAGTGTCTGCCCGCGCAGCACGTCGATGAAGCGGCCGAGCGGCATCGGGCGGTGGTACAAATAGCCCTGCATCGTCAGGCAGCCGTTCGCGCGCAGGTAGCCGGCCTGCGAATCCGTCTCGACGCCTTCCGCGATCAGGTTCAGGCCCAGGCCGCGCGCGATCGAGATGATCGCGAGGACGACCGGATAGTGCCCGTGCTCGTCGTGGATCTCCTTGACGAACGACTGGTCGATCTTGATCGTGTGGACCGGGAAGCGGTGCAGATAGGCCAGCGACGAATAGCCGGTGCCGAAGTCGTCGATCGCGACGGACACGCCCAGCTGGCCGAGTTTGTTGAGCTGCTCGATCGCGTGCTGCGGGTTGCGGATGCAGATGTTCTCGGTGATTTCGACTTCGATCTGGCTCGGCGCGATCCCGTAGCGCAGCAGCGCGTTGCGCATCTTTTCGTAGAAATCGCCGCGGTCGAGGTATTGCGGCGACAGGTTCAGCGACAGCCGCACCTGGTTGCCGCCGATGTTCTTCCACTGCAGCATGTCGCGGCACAGCGCGCCGATCATCCAGTCCGAGATCGGCAGCATCAGGCCGTTCTCTTCGGCGAACGGCAGGAATTCGCCCGGCGACACGACGCCGCGCGTCGGATGGTTCCAGCGCATCAGTGCCTCGGCGCCGACGATGCGGCCGCTGATGGCGTCGATCTGCGGCTGGTAGTACATCTCCAGCTCGTTGTTCTCGAGCGCGCGGCGCAGGCTCTGTTCCAGCGCGATCTTCTGGTGCGACACGTCCTGCATCGACGGGTCGTAGAACGCGTGGCCGTTCTTGCCCTGCCCCTTGATCTGGTACATGGCGATGTCGGCGTGACGCAGCAGCTCGTCGATCGATTCGCCGTGGACCGGATAGACCGCGATGCCGATCGAGGCCGAGATGTGCACGGCGTGGCCGTCCAGGTCGAACGGCTCCTGCAGCACCTCGAGGAATTTGTCGGCCACCATGCGCGCGTCGTCGCGGTCGCGCAGTTCCGGCAGCACGATCGTGAATTCGTCGCCGCCCTGGCGCGCCAGCGTGTCGCCCTTGCGCAGGCATTCTTTCAAACGGCCCGCGGCCTGCTGCAGCAGCTCGTCGCCCTTGACGTGGCCGAGCGTGTCGTTCACGAGCTTGAAGCGATCGAGGTCGATGAACATGACGGCAAGTTCCGTCTGTTTGCGCTTGGCCTGGATGACGGCGAGGCCGAGGCGGTCCTTGAACAGGATGCGGTTCGGCAGGTCGGTCAGGATGTCGTGGTAGGCCTGGTACGAGATGACTTCCTCGGCGCGCTTGCGGTCCGTGATGTCGCGCGCGACGCCGTACGTGCCGTAGAACTCGAGCCGTTTCACTTCCTGGTCGGGCACGTGCATGCCGATCGCGTTCAGCGAGATCGTCATCAAGGTGTTGTTGAAGGTGCGTTCCTGGTTGGCACCCGCATGGCACTTCAGGCGCAGCTCGACGTTGCGCGAGGCCCGCTCGTCGACCCGGCGCTCGTTGAAGACGTAGCGCGCGCGCTCCAGGTCTTCGTCGTGCACGAGGATCGAGTAATGCTGGCCGATGAGTTCTTCGCGCTTGTAGCCGAGCAGCTGGTAGGCGCGGTCGTTGATGAAGGTGAACTTGCCTTCGTGGTTCAGCGTGTAGATGATGTCCGGCGACGAATCCACCAGGTAGCGGTACATCTTTTCCGAGTTTTCCAGCTGGCTCGCGATGCGCGCGTTGGCCTGTTCCAGGCGGCGCTGCTTCAGGGCGTTCGCGACGGTCTTGAGCAGTTCCTCGCGGCTGTACGGCTTGCGCAGGTAATCGTAGGCGCCGCGTTTCAGCGCGCCGATGGCGGCGTCGATGCCGACCTCGCCGCTCATCACGATCACGTCGGCGTCGATGCCCTTCTCGTTGATGAAGTCCATGATCTCGTGGCCGCCGATGTCGGGCAGGCGCAGGTCGAGCAGCACGAGGTCGAAGCGCAGGCGCGCCAGGTGCGCGAGGGCTTCTCCTCCTGTGGCGGCCGTGACGAGCTGGTAGCCGCGGCCCTGCAGCAGTTCGTACAGGGAGGTGAGCAGGCGCGGTTCATCGTCGACGAGCAGGAGTCGGGGCTGGTCGATGCCGAGCGAGGATTGCGTGTCGTGGGGGCTGGACGACGTGGCGCTGGCGGAGAATGGATTCATTGTTACCTTATACGGATCCAAGCGCGCGCACCGGCGGTATGGCCGGGGCGCCGGCGCCGGCATGCGCCGGCAGCAGGATTTCAAAACTGGTGCCGGTCGTGCCGCTGCGGCAGGCGATATGCCCGTTCAGCTTCTTGACCAGGCTGTGCACGATCGACAGGCCGAGACCGTGGTGCGGTCCCTCCTTGGTGCTCTTCACGGCCGAGAACAGGTTGGCCAGCACCTCGCGCGACAGGCCCGGCCCGGTGTCGGAGACGACCAGTTCCAGGTACAGCCTGCGCTCGCGGTTCACGTGGCCGCGGTTGGCGATCTCGATGCGGCCGCCGCTGCCGGACAGCGCCTCGATCGCGTTCTTGACGAGGTTCACGAGGATCTGCTTGAGGATGTCCGGATCGCCCTCGATGCGGCTCTCGACGTCCGACATGCTCACGACGATCTCCACGTTTGCCGGAATGAAGTTCGTCGTGCGGAACAGGCGCAGCACGTCGTCGACGACGCGGGCGACGTCCGCCGCCGGCGCACTGTCGACCTTCGACGTAGCGGCGCCCAGCTGGATCTCGGTCAGGCTGCCCACCAGCTGGCCGACGCGGTCGATCTCCTCGTTCAGGATCGACAGCTCGGCGCTGACGGGTTCCTGGCGTTCGAGCTTGCTGTCCAGGACCGACAGGTAATTCTTGATGATGGCCAGCGGGTTGTTCACTTCGTGCACGACGCGCCGCGACGCTTCGCGGTATTCCTCCGCCACGTGGGCGAGCTGGCGGCGTGCGTGGCCCCGTTCCGACATCGCCGTCTCCAGCGCGCCCGCGGCCTGCGCACCGAACGCGTGCAGGAAGCGCTCGCGCTTCTGGCACGCCGGCAGCTGCCACGTCGCGACGCCGCCGATCATCACGCCGAGGCAGCGCGCGCCCGCGACGAGCGGCAGGCACACGAGCGATTCCGTGCCCAGCATGCGCAGCAGCTGTTCTTCGGCGAGGCCGAGCGGACGGCCGTCGCGGCGGATGAAGCCGAGGCGGCGGTCCAGCGCGGCCTGCGCGACGGCGCCGCCCTTCGCCAGCGGTACCGTGAATTCGGCAATGCGCTGCTGGTTCGCGGTCGGCGCGCCGACGAGGGCCTGGCCGGTCGGGTTCTCCAGCAGCACGACGGCGTTCGCGAAATCGAACAGGATGCGTGCCGAGCGCGTCATCGCTTCCAGCAGGCCCGACTCGCCCTGCTGGCGCGCGAACGCCTGGCCCACTTCGGACACGAGCACCAGGTTGCGCACTTCCTCGGACAGGCGCTGCTGCACGGGATCGACGGGCGGCGGCGGCGCGAACGCGGCCGGCACGGGCAGGTCGTCGGCGCCGGCGAGATCGATGCCGAGGTGGATCGCGGCCTTCTCGACCTGGCGCGCGGCGAGGCCCAGCAATTCGTCCGGCGCTTCCGGACCGAGACCGCACAGCGCGCGCGCCTCGTCCACGAGGGTATCGTCGTGCGCATGGCAGGCCAGCACGTGGGCCACGCGCACGATGCGGATCAGGGGATGCGCCGCTTCCAGGCGCTCGCTCGGCTCATGGTGGTACAGCACGGAATCGGCGAGGAAGGAATCGAGCTGCCAGCGTTCGATCAGCCAGGCGCCCGCTTCCGCATGCGTGATCTGCAGGGTGCGCTGTTCGACGGCGCACAGGTCTTCGTCGTCGCGCGCCGTGAAGTTGAAGGCGTATTCCTTCGGCGCCGTCGCGAGCAGCGCCAGGCGGCCGACGTTGTGCAGCAGGCCGGCGAGATACGCTTCTTCCGGCTGCGCGTAATTCATGCGGCGTGCGGTTTCGCGCGCCAGCACGGCGGCCGTCAACGAGTTCTTCCAGAACGCGCGCAGGTCGGTGGCGCTGGAATTCGGGAAGCTGTTGAAGGTCTGGAAGACGGAGTCGCTGATGACCAGCGTCTTGATCATGTCCGTGCCCAGCGCCACCATCGCCTGCTCGAGGTTCGGCTGGCGGCTGTTGCGGTGGTACGCGGAGCTGTTGGCGACGGTGAGGATCTTGCCGGTCATGCCGGCATCCTTCGCAACCAGCGCGGCCAGTTCGGGCATGCCCAGATCGTCCGCCTGCAGGTGTGCAAGCAGCTTGATGAGGATCTGGGGCATGGCCGGCAAGCGCGCGATCAGCAGGCGATTGCGGATGTCCTGGTCAGGTTGATGTATGGATTCAAGCACGGCCGCCAACTTGGTTTTTGGGTGATGGCCGCTCTCCCCTGCGGGGGCTGCCACAGTGTTCGTTCTTGCGGTCCCTGGAATAGATCAATGCTTACATCGTTATTCCAAGCATGAAAAACTTATCTTAGCATATATACATTTCTGACCGGGAACAATACTTTCCAAGAAATTTGACGCGTTTTAGAATCAAATTTCAACTGAAATGTATTGACAATGCGCAGAGAAGTCCCTGAAATTTAGCATTTATTTACGATCACTATCATTACCGCAACTACTTTTTAAGCGAGAGCCTTGTACCGGCGGTACTGGCGCGACGTCATCCAGCATGCCAGCGACGCCAGCGCAAACGCGGCCTGGCCGAGCGCCATCGCCAGCACGGAATGGGTCAGCGCCGGCGCGATGAGGCCGGCGACCAGCGCGCCCATCAACGTGGTCACGAACGACTGGCACGACGCCACCGTGCCGCGGATGTGCGGGAACAGGTCGAGCGCGAGCAGGGTGGCGCTGGGGTTGATGATCGAGCTGCCGAAGTTATAGAAGAACATCGGCAGCACGGTCCACGGCAGCGCCGGCGGCAGCACGGCGTGGTAGGCGACGGAGCCGGTGACGGCCGCCAGCATCAACGCATAGCCGATCGCGATTTGGCGCGAGAACGTCATCTTGCCCGCCAGCCGGTTGGCGACCAGTGCGCCCAGGAAGATGCCGCTCACGGCCGGCACGAACAGCCACGCGAAATCCGACGGCCCGAGGTGCAGGTGCACGGGCAGCAGCACCGGCGCACCCGCGATGAACAGGAACATGCCGCCGAAGTTGAACGCGACGATCCCGGACTTCATCTGGAACAGCACGGAGCTGAAGATGTCCCAGTAGCTGCGCGCGAGGAAGCGCGGGTTGAACGGCTGGCGGCGTTCCACCGGCATCGTCTCGGGCAGGTGCTGCCAGCACACCCACCACAGCACGACGGAAAACGCGAGCAGGCCGAGGAAGATCGAGCGCCAGTCGAACGCGGACACGACCCAGCCGCCCAGCACGGGCGCGATGGCCGGCGCGATCGAGAAGATCATCGTCACCATCGACAGCAGCCGCGCGGCCGGCGCGTCCGAATACAGGTCGCGGATGATCGCCCGGCCCACGACGACGCCGGCACCGGCCGATACGCCCTGCATGATCCGGAAGATCCACAGGTAGTGCACGGAATGCGCGGACGCGCAGCCGAGCGTCCCGACCGCGAACACGATCAATCCGACGAGGACCACGTTGCGCCGCCCGAACGCGTCCGACAGCGCGCCATGCCACAGCGACATCGCGGCGAAGGCCAGCATGTACGCCGTCAGCGTCTGCTGCACTTCCAGCCCGGTCGCGTGCAGCGACGCCTGGATCGCGGGGAACGCGGGCAGGTAGGCGTCGACGGAGAACGGGCCGAGCATCGACAGCGCGGCCAGCAGGGTGGCGAGGCCGCCCGCCGACAGCATCGCGATCTTGTGCGGTGCCGGCAGCGGGATGGGGGTGACGGGGTCTTTCGGTAGATTGTCCGGTTCGGGTTCGGGCAGCATTGATTATTCTTCTTTCGGTTTTGCGGCGTCGCGGCGATTGAAACCTGCCACCATGTCGAAGCGGAACAGGCGGCATTCGAGGGCGCCGTTGAAGAACGGGGTCTTGCGCGATTCCTTCAGGCGCAGCATCTTCGGCAGGCCCAGGTCGGCCGTGAACAGATATACCGTCCAGCCGGCGAAGCGCTGCTTCAGGGTAGCGGAGAGCTGCTGGTAGAAGCCGACGGCCATCTCGTCCTGCGGAATGGTGGAATCGCCGCGCACGCCGATCCGCTCGCCGTACGGGGGATTCGTCACCAGCAGGCCGGGCTCGCTGGTGGGCGGCTGCACCTGCTGCGCCTCGATCTGCTTCAGCGGCACCTCGAACAGGATGCCGGCCGAGCGCAGGTTGTGACGCGTCATCGCGACCATGTCGCCGGAGATGTCGGAGCCGAAGATCGTGGGTTCGGCCGGCAGCGGGTTCGGCTTGATCGCCGTCTTCATCTCCTGCCAGGCCTTGGCATTGAAGTTCCTGAATTTCTCGAACGCGAAGCGGCGGCGCGCGCCGGGCGGGATGCCCTGCACCATCTGCGCGGCCTCGATCAGGATCGTGCCCGAGCCGCACATCGGATCGAACAACGTCATGCCCGGCTTCCATCCGGCCACGCGCAGCAGGCCGGCGGCCAGGTTTTCGCGCAGCGGCGCGTCGCCCGTCTCCTCGCGCCAGCCGCGCTTGAACAGCGCTTCGCCGGACGTGTCGAGGTAGATCGTGAAGTTGCGCTGGTCGAGGAAGCCCATGATGCGCATGTCCGGCGTGCGCGTGTCGACGGACGGGCGGCGGCCGAACTGGTCGCGGAAGCGGTCGCAGACGGCGTCCTTGATCTTCAGCGTGGTGAACTCGAGGCTCGTCAGCGGCGACTTGATCGCGGTGATGTCGACGCGGATCGTGTGGTCGACGCTGAACCAGTCTTCCCACGGCTGTTCCAGCACGAGGTCGTAGATGTCGTTCTCGTTGGCGTAGGTGCGGTTGGCGATGCGCAGCAGCACGCGCGACGCGATGCGCGAATGCAGGTTGATGCGGTACGCGTCCGTGTCCGTGCCCGAGCAGTGGACGCCGCCGGGCACCTGGTTGTGCACCTTCAGCGACGTGCTGCCGGTGGTCTGTGCGATCTCGGCCAGCTCGTCGGCCAGCGCCTGTTCCATGCCGCGCGGGCAGGGGCAAAAATAGGAAGTCATGGGGTACCCTTTATCCGTATTGAAAAACATTCGGGGTCAGAGCCCGGTTTTCACGGGTGGGCTCTGACCCCGACTGACTAAAAAAGAACATTCGGGGTCAGAGCCCGGTTTTCACGGGTGGGCTCTGACTCCGACTGACTAAAAAAGAACATTCGGGGTCAGCGCCCGGTTTTCACGGGTGGGCTCTGACCCCGACTGACTAAAAAAGAACATTCGAGGTCAGAGCCCGGTTTTCACGGGTGGGCTCTGACCCCGACTGACTAAAACGAAGCGGCCGGGGATGTAGGCCCGGCCGCCAATCAATCTGGTTGAATCTTCAGGTCAGAACGGTTTGACGACGACCAGGATCACGATTGCCAGCAACAGTAAAACCGGCACTTCGTTGAACACGCGGAACCACTTATGGCTGCGCGTATTGGCGCCGCGTTCGAACTTTTTCAGCAGCGATCCGCACGCATGATGGTAGCCGATCACGAGGATCACGAGCGCCAGTTTTGCATGCAGCCAGCCGCCCTTGATGCCGAAGCCCAGCCACAGCCACAGGCCCAGCAACAGCGCCGGCACCATCAGGATCGTCGTGAAACGGTACAGGCGGCGCCCCATGCCGAGCAGGCGCTCGACGACGGCCGGGTTGCTTTCCTGGGCCAGGTTCACGTAGATGCGCGGCAAGTAGAACAGGCCGGCGAACCACGAGGCGACGAAGACGATGTGCAGCGCTTTGATCCAGAGGTACATGCAGATCCTTTACGTAGGGTGGGCACCCTGTGCCCACGCGTGAAGTTTGCGGTATGTTGGCGTTACACGTGGGCTCGGGGAGCCCACCCTACTTGCGGATCTCTCCGTGGCCGAACACCACGTACTTCAGCGACGTAAGACCCTCCAGCCCGACCGGCCCGCGCGCGTGCAGCTTGTCGTTCGAGATGCCGATCTCCGCGCCCAGGCCGTATTCGAAGCCGTCCGCGAAGCGCGTCGACGCGTTGATCATCACGGAGGCCGAATCGACTTCGCGCAGGAAGCGCATCGCGTCCGTGTAATCCTCGGTGACGATGGCGTCCGTGTGCTTCGAGGAATACGTGTTGATATGCTCGATGGCCGCGTCGATGCCGTCCACGATCTTCACGGCGAGGATCGGCGCCAGGTATTCCGTGCTCCAGTCCTCTTCCGTCGCGGGCGTCAGATGCGGGTAGCCCTGCAGGATCGCCAGCGCTTCCGGATCGGCGCGCAGTTCCACTTCCTTCGTCGCGTACAGCTCGGCCAGTTGCGGCAGCACGGTCGGCGCGATGGCGCGGGCGACGAGCAAGGTCTCCATCGTGTTGCACGTGCCGTAGCGGTGCGTTTTCGCGTTCATCGCGATCGGCAGCGCTTTCGCGATGTCCGCCTTCGCGTCGATGTAGACATGGCAGATGCCGTCCAGGTGCTTGATCATCGGGACGGTGGATTCCTTCATCAGGCGCGCGATCAGGCCCTTGCCGCCGCGCGGGACGATCACGTCCACGAATTCCGGCATCGTGATGAGGGCGCCGACGGCCGCGCGGTCCGTCGTCTCGACGACCTGCACGCCGTGCTCCGGCAGGCCGGCACCGCGCAGACCTTCGGCGACGAGGGCCGCCAGCGCGCGGTTGCAGTGGATGGCTTCCGAGCCGCCGCGCAGGATGGCCGCGTTGCCGCTCTTGATGCACAGGCCGGCGGCGTCGACCGTCACGTTCGGGCGTGCTTCGTAGATGATGCCGATGACGCCCAGCGGCACGCGCATGCGGCCCACCTGGATGCCCGTCGGGCGGAATTTCAGGTCGGTGATCTCGCCGATCGGGTCGGGCAGCGCGACGATCTGGCGCAGGCCGTCGACCATCGTGGCGATCGCCTTGTCGGACAGCGCGAGGCGGTCCAGCAGCGCCGGCTCCAGGCCGGCGGCGGCCGCCGCTTCCATGTCGCGCGCGTTGGCGGCGCGGAGCTGGTCGGCGTCGCGCTCGATGGCGGCGGCGATCAGCAGCAAGGCCTGGTTGCGGGTGGCGCTGTCCGCGCGCGCCATGCCGCGCGACGCCGCGCGTGCCTGGCGGCCCATTGTGTGCATGGTCTCGGTGATATCCATCGTGCTTCTTCCTGTGATTTCGTTATGTCGACGCGACTTTCAACGCCAGCTGCAGCATCGCATCCCACGCATCGCCCGCGAACTGCTTCGCGCGCAGGCCCTTGACCATCCTGTCGACCTGCGCCGCCTGCTGCAGCGCCGCTTCCAGCGTCGGCAGGGAGATCCGGCGCAGCGCCGGTTCCATCATGCGCTCGCGCGGGCCCCAGATGCGGTATTCCTTCAGCAGCGCGCCCAGCGGGCGTCCCTGCGCCATCCCTGCCTTTAATTTTAGCAGCGTACGGATTTCTTCGGAGACGGCCCACAATACCAGCGGCAGCGCCTCGCCCTCGCCTTTCAAACCTTCCAGCATGCGCACGAGGCGGGCCGGGTCGCCGGCCAGCATCGCTTCCGACAGTTTGAAGACGTCGTAGCGCGCCACGTTCAGCACGGCGTCATGCACCTGCTCGTACGTCAGCTTGCCCGGTTCGTACAGCAGGCCGAGCTTCTGGATTTCCTGGTGCGCCGCCAGCAGGTTGCCCTCGACGCGGTCGGCGATGAAGTCCAGGCTCTGGCGGTCCACGCTCTGGTTCTGAGCGGCCAGACGTGTGCCGATCCAGCCCGGCAGCTGCGCGCGTTCCACGTTCGGGATCTCGACGTAGACCGCGGTCTGCTGCAGCGCCGCCACCCACGACGCCTTGGCCGTCTGCCAGTCCAGCTTCGGCAGGGTGATCAGGGTGAGGTTGTCGGGGTTCAGGTCTTTCGCATAGTTCTGCAGCGCGGCGCTGCCGTCCTTGCCGGGCTTGCCGCCGGGGATGCGCAGCTCGATCAGCTTCTTGTCGCCGAACAGCGACATGGCCTGGTTGGCGGCGAGCAGCTCGCCCCATTTGAAGTTGCGCTCGACCGTGAGCACGTCGCGCTCGGAATACCCTTGCGCGCGCGCGGCACGGCGGATCTTGTCCGCCGCTTCCAGCGCGAGCAGGTGCTCGTCGCTGGTGATCACGTACAGGGGCGCGAGCCCCTTGGCGAGGTGCCCGTCGAGCGCCTCAGGCCGCAACTGCATGGTGTTCCTTTTTAATCAAGTGGCTGGTTTGATCGACGCGAGGCGGCGGATGATCTGCTGCACGAGGTCCGCCTGCATGTCGCGGTACAGCAGCGCTTCTTCCGATTCCTTGGCCAGCACCTGGGTCTCGTCGAACGCCATGTTCCGGCGCAGCGAGATCTGCGTGGGCGGCACCAGTTCCGCGCCCTTCGCGTCGCGCACCGTGAACGACATCGTGTACGTCAGCAGGTATTCGCGCACGCGGCCCAGGCTGTTCAGCGACAGGATGGACTTGTTGCGCGACTCGCCCAGCAGCACGAACTGCGCCTCGGCATCCGCCGCCTTGTCGGCGATGACCACCTGGTCCGTCGCGCGCAGGTTGCGCTTGAGTTCCGTGCCCAGCGCGGACGTGTCCGGGAAGCCGAGATAGATGCTGTGGAACGGCATCGTGTAGCTGCCGTTCGAACCGCGCAGCTGGAAGCCGCAGCCCGCGGTGGCACTCGCCACCAGCAGGGCCGCAACCGCGCGCACCGCCAACTTCCGGGTCAGGGCGCGCATGGCTTACACCACGATGTTGATCAGTTTGCCGGGGACGACGATGACCTTCTTCGGCGTGCCTTCGACGAACTTCTGTGCGGCTTCCGACGCCAGCGCGGCGGCTTCGATGGCGGCCTTGTCGGCCTCCTTCGGCACCTTCACCGAACCGCGCAGCTTGCCGTTCACCTGGATCATCAGCTCGATCTCGGCCTGCTCCAGCGCGGCCGGATCCACTTCCGGCCAGGCCACGTTCAGGATGTCGCCGTACTTGCCGGCATAGCCGAGTTCCTGCCACAGCGCGTGCGTGATGTGCGGCGCGACCGGGTTCAGCATGCGCAGGAAGATCGACAGGCCTTCCGTGATCACCGCGTCCGACGCTGCACCTTCGGCCAGCTTGCTTGACTCCAGCGTATTCAGCATCTTCATGCAGGCCGAGACGACCGTGTTGTACTGGATGCGCTTGAAGTCGTAATCGGCCTGCTGCAGCACCTTGTGCACTTCGCGGCGCAGCGTTTTCTGCGCGTCGTCCAGCGTCCCAGCCTGTTGGCCGGCCAGCGCGGCGGCCACGCTCTGCTGCTTCGCATGAGCGAAGGCCCAGACGCGGCGCAGGAAGCGGCTCGCGCCTTCCACGCCCGACTCCGACCACTCGAGCGTCTGCTCCGGCGGCGCGGCGAACATCGTGAACAGGCGGGCGGTATCCGCGCCGTACTGCTCGATCTGCGCCTGCGGGTCGATGCCGTTGTTCTTCGACTTCGACATCTTCTCGGTGCCGCCGATGACGACCGGCTGGCCGTCTTCCTTCAGCACCGCCGATTGCGGACGGCCGCGTTCATCGAACGTCAGGCTGACCTCAAGCGGGTTGTACCACGTCTTCTTGCCCGACGCGTCTTCGCGGTAGTAGGTCTCGTTCAGCACCATGCCCTGCGTGAGCAGGTTGACGAACGGCTCGTCGAATTTCACGAGGCCGAAGTCGCGCATGACCTTCGTCCAGAAGCGCGCGTACAGCAGGTGCAGCACGGCGTGTTCGATGCCGCCGATGTACTGGTCCATCGGCATCCAGTAATCGTTGCGGGCTGGGTCGACCATCGCGTCGTTCGAACCCGGCGACGTATAGCGCATGTAGTACCAGGACGAGTCGATGAACGTGTCCATCGTGTCCGTCTCGCGGCGTGCGGGCGCGCCGCAGCACGGGCAGTCGACCTTGAGGAACGCTTCGTGTTTCTTCAGCGGGTTGCCGGAGCCGTCCGGGACGCAGTCTTCCGGCAGCACGACGGGCAGGTCCTTCTCGGGGACCGGCACCGTGCCGCACTTCTCGCAGTGGATCATCGGGATCGGCGTGCCCCAGTAGCGCTGGCGCGAGATGCCCCAGTCGCGCAGGCGGAACGTGACCTTCTTGTCGCCCAGCTCCAGGTTCGCGAGATCGCCCGCGACGGCGTTGACGGCCGACGTGTAATCCAGGCCGTCGTACTTGCCCGAATTGATGACGACGCCCTTCTCTTTATCGCCGTACCACTCCTGCCAGCCGTCCAGCGAGAACGTTTCGCCTTCCACGGCCACCACCTGCTTGATCGGCAGGTCGTATTTTTGCGCGAAGCCGAAGTCACGCTCGTCGTGGGCCGGCACGCCCATCACGGCGCCGTCGCCGTACGTGATCAGCACGTAGTTGCCGACCCAGACCGGCACCTGCTCGCCGGAGATCGGGTGCGTCACGAACAGGCCCGTCGGCATGCCCTTCTTTTCCATCGTCGCCATGTCGGCTTCGATGACGGAACCCTGCTTGCACTCGGCGATGAACGCCTGCAGTTCCGGATTGTCCTTGGCGGCGTGCTGCGCGAGCGCGTGTTCCGGCGCGACGGCGCAGAAGGTCACGCCCATGATCGTGTCGGCGCGCGTCGTGAAGACGTACAGCTTGCCATCGTTGATGAGCTCACCCTGCTCGTCCATGATCACGTGCGGGAACGCGAAGCGCACGCCGGTCGACTTGCCGATCCAGTTGGCCTGCATGATGCGCACGCGCTCCGGCCAGCCCGGCAGCTTGTTCTCGACGTGGTCCAGCAGTTCGTCGGCGTAGTCCGTGATGCGCACGTAGTACATCGGGATCTCGCGCTTTTCCACGACCGCGCCCGAGCGCCAGCCCTTGCCGTCGATGACCTGCTCGTTCGCGAGCACGGTCTGGTCGACCGGGTCCCAGTTCACGGTACCGGTCTTCTGGTAGATGATGCCCTTCTCGAGCATCTTGAGGAACATCCACTGGTTCCACTTGTAGTATTCCGGCTTGCACGCGGTCATTTCGCGCGACCAGTCGATCGCGAGACCCATCGACTCCATCTGGCCGCGCATGTGGGCGATGTTCGAATAGGTCCACTGGGCCGGCGGCACGTTGTTCGCCATCGCCGCGTTCTCGGCGGGCATGCCGAAGGCGTCCCAGCCCATCGGCATCAGCACGTTGTAGCCGTTCATCCGCAGGTAGCGGTACATCACGTCGTTGATCGTATAGTTGCGCACGTGACCCATGTGCAGCTTGCCCGACGGATAGGGCAGCATCGAGCAGGCGTAATACTTGCCTTTCGGGAAACGTGGGTCGTTTTCGACGGCTTTATACGCGTCGATCGACTTCCAGTAGGCCTGCGCGGCCTGTTCGACTTCGGCTGGACTATATTTTTCTTGCATGATGTTCTGCGGACTGAAGGAGGTGAGCAGAACATTATATCGTGTCACATGACAAGCGACCTACCGCAGTTCGAGCTCCAGCGCCGCCTTCTCGCCATAGTCCTCGTAGCGCTCGTTGATGCCGATGATGCAGAACGCCATCTCTTCCAGCACGTCCGGCGCCCGTTCGCGCAGGGCTTCCGAGTGCGTCACGACGATGTGCAGCACCTCGTCCTTCTTCAGGCGGACGCTGCTCATGCCGTCCTCGTCGCGCAGGTAGCTCAGGCAATCGACCCAGGAATCCATCGTGTGCGCGTACGAATCGGGGAAGCCGAACGCACGCTGGCTCTCGACGTGGAAGCTTTCCGCATCGGTGATCGCGGCGCCGTTGAGCTCGACGGTGGCCATGGGGAATCTCCTATGAATGGGCGAAAAAAAGCCCGTCTTGTGGACAGTATGCCAGCAGATCGCCGGCAAAGCCGTCCAGTTCGACGGGCGTGTGCGATCAGGCCTTGAGACCCAGCACGTCCTGCATGTCGTACAGTCCCGTTGCCTTGTCGGCAATATAACGCGCGGCGCGCAGCGAGCCCTGGGCGTAGCTGACGCGGCTGCTGGATTTGTGGCTGATCTCGATGCGCTCGCCGATGCCGGCGAACAGCACGGTGTGGTCGCCCACGATGTCGCCGCCGCGCACGGTGGCGAAGCCGATCGTCGACGGGTCGCGCTCGCCCGTCACGCCTTCGCGGCCGTAGACGGCACATTCCTTCAGGTCGCGGCCCAGCGCGTCGGCAATCACTTCGCCCATCTTGAGCGCGGTGCCGGACGGGGCGTCGACCTTGTGGCGGTGGTGGGCCTCGATGATCTCGATGTCATAGCCGTCGGAGAAATTCTTAGCCGCCATTTCCAGCAGTTTCAGCGTGACGTTCACGCCGATGCTCATGTTCGGGGCGAAGACGATCGCGGTCTTCTCGGCGGCGGCGCGGATGGCGGCCTTGCCGGCGTCATCGAAACCGGTGGTGCCGATGATCATCTTGATGCCGTGCGCGGCGCAGTATTCCAGGTGCTGCAGCGTGCCTTCGGGGCGCGTGAAATCGATCAGGAAGTCGGCGTCCGCCAGGCCCTTGGCCAGGTCGGACTGGATCACGACGCCGGTCAGCTGGCCGGAAAACGCGCCGGCGTCCGAATTGATGAACGGGTTGCCTTCGCGGTCGAGGGCGCCGGCGAGGACGGCGTCCGGCGCGGCGGCGATGGCTTCGATCAGCATGCGGCCCATGCGGCCGCTGGCGCCGGCAACGGCGATTTTCAGTTGGGTCATGTTATTGTCCTCCGCCGCCTTTCGCAGCCTCGTCGCGCTTACGCTTGAGCTCGTCCAGCGATTCCTGCTCGGTCTTGGTTTCGTATTTCGAGATGCCGATCAGGCGATTGATGTATTCGCGTTCCGTCGGCAGGTTGCCGCCGTCGAAGTGGTCGACCTTGTCGTCCTTGAAGTAGACGGTGACGCGGCTGGTGGTCAGCTCGCCGTTACCGCGCGCAAGGTAGAACGGGTAATCCCAGCGGTCCTTGTGGAAGGCGTCCTGCAGCAGCGGGCTGCCGAGGATGAATCTCACCTGGTCGCGGGTCTGGCCGACCTTCAGCTGGTTCAGCATTTCCTGCGACACGAAATTGCCCTGCTGGATGTCCGGCCGGTACGGCGAGAAGATCCAGAGGAATTTCTGCAGCTGGGTGACGGTCGTCGTCTGCGCGCCCGAATTCGCGATTGCCGCGGACTTGCCGGCATCGGCGGCGACCGCGTCGGGGGCGGTGCTCACCGGCGCCGCCGGCTTGGTCTGGTTACGCCAGGCCGCGCAGCCGGACAGCGCCAGCGTCATGCAGGCGAGGCCGGCCACGAGCGCTGCCCGTGCGTGGGAACGATGGAAAACGGCTTTAGTGCGCATATCTGACCTTAAAATCGATGAGGCGGGGGCGTTCAAAACGCTATATCATAAAGCACTCCGCCCATATCCGAGTAACAAAACATGAGCAACAATCCAACCGACCTGAAAGCCAGCGGCCTGAAAGCGACCTTGCCTCGGCTGAAAATCCTGGAAATTTTCCAGAACAGCGCGGTGCGGCACCTGACGGCGGAAGACGTCTACAAGACCCTGCTGAACGAAAACATGGACGTGGGCCTGGCGACCGTCTACCGGGTGCTGACCCAGTTCGAACAGGCCGGCCTCCTGAACCGCAATCACTTTGAAACCGGCAAGGCGATCTACGAGCTGAATGCCGGCTCGCACCACGACCACCTCGTGTGCCTTGACTGCGGCCACGTGGAAGAGTTCTACGACGACGAGATCGAAAGCCGCCAGCAGAAGATCGCCAGCGAACGCGGCTTCAAGATCGCCGAGCACGCCCTGGCCATCTACGGCCACTGCCAGAAGACGGATTGCCCGCACCGGCACTGACCGCCTGCCGCTCCGCTCAGGAGTGGCTCAGCGCGCTCGACAGCAGCTTGGCCGTGATGTCGACGATCGGGATCACGCGCTCATAGGCCATGCGCGTGGGTCCGATCACGCCGAGGGTGCCGACGATCTTGCCGTTCACTTCGTACGGCGCGGTGACGACACTCATCTCGTCCATCGGCACGAGCTTCGATTCGCCGCCGATGAAAATCTGCACGCCGCCGGCCTTGCTGGACACATCGAGCAGCTGCATCAGGCCCGTCTTCTGCTCGAACATCTCGAACATCTGGCGTAGCGAGCTCATGTTGGACGACAGGTCGGCCACCGAGAGCAGGTTGCGCTCGCCCGCGATGATCATGTCGTCCGTCTCGGCCAGCGCTTCGCTGCCCGCCTCCACCGCGGCCTGCATCAGGCGGCCCATGTCGTCGCGCAGCTGGCGCAATTCTCCCGTCAGGCGCGCGCGCACCTGGTCGAACGACAGGCCGGCGAAATGCTGGTTCAGGTAATTCGCGGACTGGATCAGCTGGGACGGCGAATAATCGACGTCGGTCAGCAGCAGCCGGTTCTGCACGTCGCCGCGCGGGTCGACGATGACGAGCAGGATGCGCTTTTCCGACAGACGTAAAAATTCGATCTGCTGGAACGCCGATTCGCGCCGCGGGCTCTGCACGACGCCGGCGAACTGCGACAGCGACGACAGCATCTGCGCCGCGTTCGCGATCACCTTCTGCGGCTGGTGCGCGGGCAGGCGCATGCCGGCTTCGACCGCGTTCTCGTCGATCTGATGCACGGTGAGCAGCGTGTCGACGAACAGGCGGTAGCCACGCGGTGTGGGAATGCGGCCAGCCGACGTGTGCGGACTGGCGACGTAGCCCATTTCCTCGAGGTCGGCCATGATGTTGCGGATCGTGGCCGGGGAGAGGTCGAGGCCGGAGATCTTCGACAGCGCGCGCGAACCGACCGGCTGGCCGTCGGCGATGTAGCGCTCGACCAGGGCTTTCAACAGGGTTTGTGCACGGTTATCGAGTTGCATGGTCTAGCCAGGATTTCGTTTCATTTATGTCATTATGCACGTTCGATGCGTGCTTGTGCTTTATCCGCGCTGTTGTTCGTGTTCGCGCGTGAGCCAGTCCAGCAACTCGTCGAAGTCGCGCACGATCGCATCCGGCACCACTTCGTGCTCCATGTGCTTCGTCGAGCCCGTGCGGTTCATCCAGACGGCGCGCAGGCCGGCGCGCTGGGCGCCCCGCACGTCGAGCAGCACGTCGTCGCCGACGTAGACCGCATCCTCGGGCGCCACGCCCAGCTCCTTGCAGGCGGCCAGGAAGATCGCCGCATCCGGCTTGGCGACGCCGAACGCCGACGCCGCCACCGACACCTTGAAATGGTGCGACAGGCCGATCGTGCGCAGGTCGGCGTTGCCGTTCGAGATCGACCCGATCAGCACGCGGCTCTTCAGTTTCAGCAGGCCCGGCAGCACGTCGTCGTACGGGATCACGGCATTGCGCGCGGCGAAGAACTGCGCCATCGCGTGCTCGACCTTGGCGGCATCCTCGCGGGCCTGCTGGAAGGCGTCGACGAGGCCGGCATGGCGCAGCTTGCCGAGGTCGAGGTGAAATTCGGGCTTCTTCGCCAGCAGCTCCAGGCGCGCCTGGCGCAGGGTGTCGATGGTGAAGCGCTCGGCCACGCGCGGCGCGTGCTCGCGCAGCCACGCGAACAGCTTCTCTTCGGCCTGCAGGATCACGGGGGCGATGGGCCACAGCGTGTCGTCGAGGTCGAACAGGATGGCCTTGGGCCAGGCGCGGCGCGTGTTCATGGTCGGGATTGCGGCTCCGGAAACGAAGCTTGGAGAGTGGAAAGGAGCGGTCCAAGCATAACGAGGGCAGCGCTGAAAAGCAATGGCGCCCCGGACACGCGCTCATGGTTACACCGTGATACAAAGCCAAATAGGGCCGCCGCTTGCCAAATGCACTAAAATGATGGGCATTTTTCTATTCGGCCGTACCGGCGCAGCGTCCGCGCGCCACCCATTCCACTGTGGAGATTTTATGAAGAGCTCGATCCTGCGTGCCGGCGTTGTAGCGCTGGCATGCGCGCTGGGCCTGTCCGCCTGCGGCGGCGGGAGCGGCGACCTGTACCTGACCGGCGCGGTCTATAACGTCACCAAGGACGGTCTGGTGCTGACGAATAACGGCGAAGACCTGGCCGTGACGACGCCCTACCAGTCGTTCCAGTTCAACAACCGCATCTCGACCGACGACCAGTTCAACATCACGGTCAAGAGCGTCCCGTCGAACGTCGAGAAGATCTCGGATTGCGTCGTCACCAACGGCAAGGCGCGCGCCAATTACTACACGATCGCACAGATCCGCGTGGACTGCGCGATCCGCAAGCGTAAATTGACCGCGAGCATCGTCAACCTGACGGCCAGCGGCCTCGTGATCATCAATGGCGCCGACCGCAAGGAGGTCGCGGCGGGCACCGCAACCGTGTCGATGGCCCCCGTGAACGAAGACGGCGCGTACGGCGTCACCGTCCTGCAGCAGCCGGCCGGCCAGACCTGCACCGTCAGCGGCGGCGGCAACGGCAAGGGTGCGGGCACCATGGGCGCGACCGAAGACACGACCGTCACCGTCACCTGCGCTTAAATCTGGAATCTGGAGAGACCCACATGAAGTTTTCCCTCGCGCGTCCGGCCTTCGCCCTCGCGGTCCTGGCCACGCTGGCCGCCTGCGGCGGTGGCGGCAAGGCCACGTTCCCGATCAACATCACGGTCAGCGGCCTGCAATACCCGGGCCTGGTCCTGAGCACGAACGGCCAGGACCTGCCCATCAATCCGCCGGCCACGGCCGGCCAGGACGTCACGGCCGTCTTCCCGAACCAGATCGAATACGGCCAGGTCTATGAAGTGATCCCGAAAGGCGCGGTCGTCACCAATCACACCCCGGTGGGCGGCACCCAGCCGAAACACCAGACCTGCTCGGCCTCTAACTTCCTGCCGTACGGCACGGCTGGCCAGCTGGCCAGGATCGACATCCGCTTCGTCTGCTCGATCAATCCCTACGCACTCGGTGGCACGGTCAAGGGCCTGACCGGTACCGGCCTCGTCCTGGCAAACGGCAGCACGACGGGCACCATCGGCGTCAGCCCCGCGCTGGACGCCAACCAGAAACCGACCGGCGCGGACGTGGCCCTCATCATGAACTCGGTTCCGTACAACACGACTTATGGCGTGACCGTCCTGACCCAGCCCACCAACCCGGCCCAGACCTGCACCGTTACCGGCGGCGCGAACGGCTTCGGCGGCGGCACGATGGACGATGCGGCGGAAGCGGCAGGCGGCGTGGGCAACCTGGTCGTGACCTGCGTCAATAACTGAACCCGGAGAGCATGGATGAGATATCGCAAATTCTTATAACGAATATGCGAAACAAAAATTGGACTGATATGCTGTAGCGCAGCATAATTGCACCTGTCTCCTCCAACTCTCCTCAGAAAGAATTGGATTTAAGCCCGCCTCAACAGCGGGCTTTTTTTTCGCCCATACGGCAACAAGCGTCCCTGCGGCGGCATGCCGTCGCGGCTGGTCAAGGTCTGCGGGGTGCCGGCGGAGGTGCCGGTATTGCCTGGTGCGATGGGCCTCCGGGGCCCGGTCCGAACGGCGCTCTCGAGCTGCGCGTTCTGCGTCTTCACTGCCGGGCGGCAGTTGCTTCCACTACGGGTGTTACGGGCGCTTCGCGGTCACTTTGACGACGGCCATCTGCTGGCCTTCGATCGTTACCTGCGCATCGTAGCGCTCGTGTTTGGCGACGCTGGCGGCGTGTGCGGCGCTCGTCACACCCACGAGGACGGCGGCTGCGAGGAAGATGGCTTCCATGTGTTTGAGGACGTTCATTTTGGCTCTCCTTGTGTGTTTGTTTCGTCGATGGTGTCACTGTAGGCGACCGCCCCCTTCCCTTCCACCGGCGTGCGACGAAACGCAAAAAACACTGGATGGAAGGATCAAAAGCGCGCCCAAAAAGCGGATGGTGCGTTGCCGCATCAGCAGCCGACGCATGAGAACGCTCAACAGCCAGGCCGGATTCGCTGGCGATACTTCTCGAGGGCACAAAGGGGACGACATGGATCGGCAAAACATCCTGGAACTCGAGGCGAACGGGGCGGCTACGCCCCTGGCGACGGTGCGGGCCTGGAATGCGCTGGCACTCGGAACGATCGGCACCGTGGCACTCGCACATGAGCCCGCGCATGCGCTCGCCCTCGTGCATACCTGCATGTACAACGCGTGGGCGGCGTACGACGATAACGCCCGCCAGACCGCGCATGGCGTGGCCGTGCGCCTGCCGCGGGCCGAACGCGACGCCGCCAGCCAGGCCGCCGCGATGGGGCATGCGGCCCACGCCGTACTCGCCGGCCTGGACGCCCGGTCTGGCACGGATGCGGGCACGGATGACGGTCTGTTCACGCCAAAGGGCATCGGGCGCATGCAGGCGGCCGCGCTGCTCGACGTCCGCGACCGCGACCAGCCGTTCGCGCTGATGCCGGCCGAGGTCCGCCCGGCCGCCGCCGCACGGCCGCTGGCGCTCGTCGCGGTGTGGTGCGACGTGGCGCAGCGCGTGTCCGTCCGCGACGGGCATGACGACGACCGCGACGTGCTGCTGTTCTTCGTGCTGGCCAATGCGCTGGCCGACGCGGACGACGCCGCGCGCGACGGCGTGTGCGCCGCCTTTGCCGCCGCCGAGGCGCTGCGCCGCTTCACGGGCAGCGACATCCTGGACGACGCCACATTCACGGACCTGGCGGCGCAGTCGGGACCGGGGCCCGGTCAGGACATGGGAAGAAAGGTCGGCGCGCGCGTGTTCGACAAGGCGCGCCGGTACTGGCAAGGGGACATGTAACGCGTCTTACTGGCGCGACGCGGTACCGGATGCCTGGCTCGCACCCGAGCCGCCCGTGCTGCCCGCCGCTGAACCGCCCGCGCTGCCTTCGACGGCCACGCTGCCGTTCATGGACGACGCCGTGTCGCGCACCGAGCCGACGGCGCCGCGGGCGGTGCCTGCCGCGCCACGGGCCGCGCCGGCGGCACCGCCGAGTGCCCCGGGGACGGCACTCGCATCCACGCTGGCCGAGCCGGAGCCGTCCGCGCGGGCCGAGCTTCCGGCGCCCGCATTTCCTGCCAGGCTGCCGGCGCCCGCCAGCACGCCCGGTCGCTGCGCAGGTGCGCTCCCGGCTGCCGGCTGGCTGGTAGCGCGGCCCGCGCGGCCAGCGGTCTCGTCGCGCAGCGTGCCGCCCATCGTGTGCACGCGGCCCATGTCGCTCATCCCGCTCATCCCGCTCATCCCGCTGATACCGCCGATGGAGCCGCCCAGCGAGCCGCCCAATGAGCCGCCGAGCCGGCCGCCGAGCAGCTGCGCGTGGGCCTGGGTGGCGAGACCGAGGGCGAGGACGAGGGTAATGTACTTGGCTTTCATGACTGTTCTCCTTGTGATGGGGCGGTGTCTCTCACCGCCGATACAAGGAAAACGGATGGGCTCGCCGTTTTCTTCCACCCTTCAAAAAATTTTTTCAGCGCAGGTCCGCCGGGTCCGTGCGCAGGCTTGCGCCGACGATGCCGTACCCGGTCTCGTCGTTCGCGACGGCAGCGCCGGCCTCACGCACGAGTGCGTCCACGGCGCGCGCGGCGCCGGTCCGGTCCGGCCGGGGCAGCCGCTGCGCCAGCAGGGCCGCGACGATGGGCGCCGCGAACGACGTGCCGCGCACCTGGCGGTACGGTGGCGTGCCCGGCGCGGCGCTGACCATCTGGCTGCCCGGCGCGGCGAATTTCACCTGCGGCCCCCGTGCCGCTTCCGGCAGCGGCCGGCCGCGCCGGTCGACGCCCGTCACGCCGACGACGCCGGGATAACTGGCCGGATACAGCGGCGGTGCCGCCGGCCCGTCGTTGCCGACGGCGGCCACGAGCAGATGTCCCCGCGCCTGCATCGCGGCGACGGCCCGCGCCAGCAGCGCATTGGCCGGGCCGACGAGGCTGATGTTCACGACGCCGACCTCCTGCTGGTCGAGCCAGCCCAGCGCGGCGGCGATGCGGTCGGCCGCGCCGCCCACCGGGCTGCCGCAGTACACGTCGGCCGCGTACAGGCGCGCGCCCGGCGCCGCGCCGCGCAGGTAGTCGGAACGCCCGACCATCAGCGCCGCCACCGCCGTGCCGTGCGGCGCGGGGATCACCTGGCCGCCGCAGCCCCAGCGCGTGATCGCGGCATCCTCGAACACGGGGTGGGCGCCGTCGACGCCGCTGTCGACGAGGCCGATGCGCACGGCGTCTCCCTCGCCGGCGCGAACGCCGCCCGCCGCCCCGCTGCCCGTGTAGACATGATTGAAATCGTAGCTGCCGTCCGGATCGATGGCGCGCAGGCGCTCGACCATGGCCGCGGTCGACGCACCGGCCGGCAGGCGCAGCACCACCATGCGCTCGCCCAGCCCGGGCAGCACCTCGTCGCGCACGACCGCCGCGCCCGCGTCACGCGCCGCCTGCAAGGCCGCCTCGGACGGCGCCCCGGCCAGCACCTCGCCGCGCAATGCCGGCTCGCCGCGCGGGTCGGCCTCCAACTGGTCCGGATGGTCGCGCAGCAGGCGCCGGACGGTGTCGACGCGCAGGTGGCCGAGATCCGGCAACGGCGCGCGGTCGAGCAACCGGTCGACCGGGCGGCGCACACCGTCCAGCCCCAGCGGGCCGATGCGGCTGGGCAGCGGCAGCGAGGGCAGGCCCAACTGCGCGTGCGCGGAGACCGTGCCGCACAGGAGCGCCAGGGCCACAAGAGCACGCATATTTACGAAGGGACTCATGAGTGGATCATATATGATTGGCTGATATCCCAATAACGAACGGCGCCGGGAAGAAAATCCCCGCCCGGATCGTTTACCTCATAGAGACCATGCTTGCCGACGACATCGCCGCCCTGCTGCCCCGCATGCGCCGCTTCGCGCGGGCGCTGACCTATCATCGCGAAGACGCGGACGACCTCGTCCAGATCGCGATGGAGCGCGCGCTCGGCCGCAGCGAGCAGTGGGAACCGGGCACGCGGCTCGACAGCTGGCTGTTCCGGATCATCAAGAACGCGTGGATCGACGAAGTGCGCAGCCGGACGCGGCGCGCCGAGTTATTCGCGCCCGAGGAGGAAGGCGAACACGTGGGCGACGACACCGCGCAGGCGCACCAGCAGCGGCTCGCGCTGCAGAAGGCGATCAGCCTGCTGTCCGGGGAACACCGGCTCGTCGTGGGCCTCGTGCTTGTCGACGGCCTGCCGTACAAGGAAGCGGCCGACGTGCTCGAGATCCCCGTCGGGACGCTCACGAGTCGCCTCGCGCGCGCCCGCGACGCCCTGCAGCAACTGCTCGCCGACCCAACACGAAGGACACCATGACGTATTCCGACGACACCCTGATGGCCTATGCCGACGGCGAGCTCGAACCCGCCGAACGGGCCGCCATCGAACAGGCGATGCGCACCGATCCCGCCATCGCCGCCACCGTGGAGCGCCACCGCGCCCTGCGCGCGGACGTGGCCGCCGCGTTTGCCGGCATCCTCGACGAACCCGTGCCCGCGCGGCTGCAGCCGCCGGCACCCGTCGTATCTCTGGCTGTGGAGCGCGACAAGCGGCGGCGCTGGTCGTGGCCGGAATGGGGCGCGCTGGCGGCCATGCTCGTCGTCGGCGTCCTGGCCGGCCGGATGATCCCCGGCGGCGGCGGTCCGGCCATCGCCGGCAACGGCAACCTGGTGGTGGCGCAGGGAGAACTCGCGTCCGCGCTGGACCGCCAGGTCGGCGGCAAGGCGGAGGGCGCGGTGAAAGTCGGCGTCAGCTTCGCCGCCCGCGACGGCGCCTACTGCCGCGGCTTCGTCATGGGCGCGTCGGCCGGCCTCGCGTGCCGGGAAGGCGGACAGTGGAAGATTCCCGTGCTGGCCGAGGCGGAGAAGGAAGCGGCGGGCGGCTACCGCCAGGCCGGCAGCGCGTTGCCGCCGGCCGTGCTGGACGCGATCGACGCGCGCATCGCGGACAAGCCGCTCGACGCGGCGGGAGAAGAAGCGGCACGGGCGCGCGGATGGCGGCCCGCACGTTGATCAGCCCTGCGGCTTGAGGATGTTGGCGAGCGCCACGTACTGCTCGAGCCCCACGGCCTCCGGACGCGCGCCCGGATCGATGCCGGCGTCGACGAGCTGCTGTTCGGTGAACATGCCGGCCACGCAGTTGCGGATCACCTTGCGGCGCTGCGAGAATGCCTTCTGCACGACGGCACTCAGCGCGTCCGCGTCGGCCGGCAGCTGGCGCTTCGTCGGCACCATGCGCACGATGGCGGAATCGACTTGCGGCGGCGGATCGAATGCCGTCGGCGGCACGACGAACAGCATGGCCATGTCGTAGCGCCACTGCAGCATCACGGACAGGCGGCCGTAGGCTTTCGTGCCCGGCTCCGCCACCATGCGCTCGACGACTTCCTTCTGCAGCATGAAGTGCTGGTCCTCGACGAGGTGGGCGAAATCGGCCAGGTGGAACAGCAGCGGGCTGGAGATGTTGTACGGCAGGTTGCCCACCACGCGCAGCTTCTTCCCTTCCGGGACGGGGATGCTGCCGAAATCGAATTTCAGCGCGTCGCCCGAGTGAATGGTCAGCCGCTCGCGCGGATACGCTTTTTCCAGGCGCGCGACGAGGTCGCGGTCCAGTTCGACCACGTGCATGTGGTCGAGCTCCTTGAGCAGCAGCGCCGTCATCGCGGCCAGGCCCGGGCCGATTTCGACCATGGTGTCGCCGCGGCGGGGGTTGATGCCTTCGATGATGTCGTGAAGGACGTGGTCGTCGGTCAGGAAGTTCTGGCCGAAGCGCTTGCGGGCTACGTGTTTCATGGTCTTATGCGGGTTGTTGCTGTTGCGCGCGCACCATCGAAAGGGCGACGCGGATCGCCTCTTCCATGCTACCGCAATCGGCCTCGCCGAGGCCTTTGGCGGCCAGGTCGAGCGCCGTGCCGTGGTCGACGGACGTGCGGATCAGCGGCAGGCCGAGGGTGATGTTGACGCCGCGGCCGAACGTCGCGTACTTGAGCACGGGCAGGCCCTGGTCGTGGTACATGGCCAGTACCGCGTCGGCGTCCCGCAGGTACTTCGGCTGGAACAGCGTGTCGGCCGGATACGGGCCGCGCGCGTCGATGCCGCGCGTGCGGGCGTCTTCCAGCACGGGCGTGATCACGGCTATCTCTTCGCGGCCCAGATAGCCGTTTTCGCCCGCGTGCGGGTTCAGGCCCGTCACGAGGATGCGCGGCGTCGCGATGCCGAACTTGCGCACGAGGTCCGCGTGCAGGATATCCAGCACCTGCGTGAGGGTGTCACGCGTGAGCGCCGCCGGCACGTCTTTCAAAGGGAGGTGCGTCGTGGCCAGCGCCACGCGCAGGTAAGGCTGATCGCCTCCGGGCGAGCCCGCGAGCATCATGACGACCCTGGGCGTCGCCGTCTTCTCGGCCAGGTATTCCGTGTGGCCGGAAAACGCGACGCCCGCGTCGTTGATGGTGCTTTTCTGCAGCGGCGCCGTGACGATGGCGTCCCACCAGCCGGCCTGCGTACCCTCGATCGCGAGATCGAGCGTGGCCAGCACGGCGCGGCCATTGGCGGCGTCCAGCTTGCCCGGGACGACGTGCGCGTCGAGCGGCACGTCGACGACGGGGATGATGTCCGGGCCGAAGTGCGGCAGGCCGCTGTGGCGCAGCGCCAGCGTGGAGATCGCGGACAGGCGGATGCCTGGGTCGATCAGGCTCGCCGTGAGGGACAGGAAGGCGGCATCGCCCACGAGCACGCAGCGCGCGTCGGCGCGCAGCGCCCACGCGGCCCGGATCGAAATCTCCGGACCGATGCCGGCCGGCTCGCCGACCGTGATCGCCAGCGTGGGACGTGGACTCGAGGCCAATTACTTGTCCTCGCGGAACTCGACGTACGCGCGGTCGCGGACCTGGCGGCTCCAGTCTTCCAGCGCTTCCTGGCGCTTGCGGTCGGTGAGGACCTGGCGCGCGGCCGCGCGTTCCTTCTCCTTCGACACGTCTTCCGACTTGCGCTCGACGACCTGGATCAGGTGCAGGCCGAACGGGGTCTTGACGACGCCAGACACCTCGCCCGTCTTCAGGGCGTTCATCGGGTTCTCGAATTCCGGCAGCGCGTCGCCCGGGAACAGCCAGCCCAGGTCGCCGCCCTTCGAGGCCGAACCGTCGTTCGAGTACTGGCGCGCCATGTCTTCGAAGGTCGCCTGCTTGCTGTCGATCTTCTGCTTGATCTCGGTGAGCTTCTTGCGGGCGTCGTCCTCGCTCTGCGTCGGCGTGATCTTCAGCAGGATGTGGCGCGCGTGCGTCTGCTGCACGACGGCCTGGTCGGCCTTCTGCGCATCCGCCAGCTTGCGCTGGTCGACGAGCTTGATGATGTGGAAGCCGACGTTGGTGCGGATCACCGGCGTCACCTGGCCCGGCTTCAGCTTGTGCAGCTCGCTCGCGAAGATCGGAGGCAGGCGGTCCGGGTCGCGCCAGCCGACGGAGCCGCCTTTCAGCGCGTCCGGCGAATCGGAATACGTCGCGGCCATCTTGGCGAAGTCGGCGCCCGTGCGCAGCTGGCGCGCCACTTCGTCGGCGCGCGCCTTGCGGGCGGCGATCTGTTCGGGCGACGCGTTTTCCGGGATGCGCACGAGGATCTGCGAGATGTCCATCTCCACGCGGTCGGCGGCGGCGGCCTTCTCGGCGGCCATGTACGTGTCGATCTCGGCGTCGGTGACCTGGATCTTGCTGTCGACTTCGTGCTCGATCAGGCGCTGCATCATGATCTCGTTGCGGATCTGCTCGCGGAACTGGGAGAACGGCAGGCCGTCCTTCTCCATCGCGTTGCGCATGTCCTGCACGGTCATCTTCTGGTTTTCGGCGATGCGGCCGATGGCGCGGTCGAGCGTCGTGTCGTCGACGCGCACGCCCATTTCCTTGGCCAGCTGCAGCTGGGCGCGCTCGGTGATCATGGCTTCGACGACCTGGCGGCGCAGGTCTTCCTCGGCCGGCATCTGGGCGCCCTGCGCCTTCAGGCGCTGCGCGATCTCGGCCATGCGCTGGTCGACTTCGCGCTTGGTGATGACTTCGTCGTTGACGATCACGTACACGGAATCGATGACGTGGGCGTTGCTGGACGCCGGCGGCAGGAAGCCGGAGCCCGGCTTGGTGGAAGGGGCCGCAGCCGGAGCTGCAGGCTTGGCCTGGGCCAGGACATCGCCCGTGGCGAGGGCGCACAGCAGCACCGCCGCGAGCTTGAGCTGGTGCGGGCGGAGCGGAGACAGACGGGTAGTACGCATATTCAGGAAAGCACTCATTTCAGGTATCTAGTTGTCCATGGCCCGGTCAGGGGCGGCCGACGTTGGTGTTCAGCCGGGTGTAGCCGGGAATGCTCTTGTTGAAAGTCTCCAGCGGGTTACCGAAGCCCAGGTGCGACAGGCCGTTCAGCTCGAGCTGGAAGAAGCTCGTCGTCGAGACGTTCTGCGCGGCGGTCACGAAGCGCTGTGCGCCCATGCGGAACACCCAGCAATCCGCCTTGTACTCGAGCCCGACGAGGCTCTCGAGCAGCTTGCGGTCGCGCACCGAGTAGCTGACCCGGGTCACACCATACCACCGCTGCGACAGCGGCCACTGGCCCGAGACGTCGGCGTTGCGGAAGCCGTTGGCGATGCCGAAGGTGTCGCGCTGGTAGCGGTATTCGAGGTTCAACACCTTCATCGGGGCCGGCTGCCACTGCACCCCGACATTCGAGCTGTACAGGCTGCGCGCCTGTGCATCGTATTGTACGCCGCTGTCGAAGGTCCACGACTCCGAAATGCGGCCCGACGCCGCGACCAGCGCGTCCGAGCGGGTCTGGTTGCTTTGCTCGTTCGAGTTCAGGCGCACGCGCGGATCGGTGAAGTAATAGCGGCTGCCGACCGCGAGGCGCAGGCGTTCGGCGCCGTTGGACTCGATGAAGCGCGACACGATCGCCGCCGTCAGCTGGTTCGCATCCGACACCTTGTCGGCACCGACGAAGCGGTTTTCCGTGAACAGCTGGGCGTAGTTGAAACCGGCGACGCCCGTGTCGAAGTTCGGGATGTCGTCCTGGTTCTTGTACGGCGTGCGCACGTAGAACAAGCGCGGCTCCAGCGTCTGCGTGCCGTCCGGCCCGAACAACGACGTCTTGCGCTCGAATACGAGGCCGCTGTCCAGCGAGAACGTGGGCAGCACGCGCGAGATCTTGTCGTCCGCGCCGACTGCGTTGTGCGTCAGGTTGTACTGCGTCGCGTGCAGCATCAGCTTGGGCGTGACGAACCAGCCCGGATGCACCCACGGATAGCTCACCTGCGCGACCATGTTGGCGCGGTCGCCCTGCACCTGCTTGTCGTCCGGGTGCGTGAAGCGCGTCGCCTCCGCGTCCACCGCCCAGTCGAAACCGCCCAGCACGTCGTAGCGGCCGGCGTGGAAGTTAATCGTCGGCAGGCGGTTGTACGGCGTGGCCACGGTCAGGTCCGGATTCGCGACGGCACCCGGGTCCTGCAGCACCTGGTAGCTCTGCACGCGCGCCGTCAGGTTCCAGTACTGGCCGTAGTAGTCCGTGCGCAGTTCGCGCAGCAGCTGGCGCTCGGCGCTGGCCGCCACGGTGCGCGAGAAGTCGGACGGGTATTCGTTGTCGGACGCCGCGTGCGCGTTCCAGCCGAACGTCCAGTTGGAGTCCAGGTACTGGTTGTGCAGCGTGTCGACCCACCAGCGATTGCGGTGCGCCAGCCGGTCGTTCGCGAGGTATTCGACGTGCGTCTCGCCGTGGTACGGACCGCGGTCGGTCTCGCCCATGTAGCGCCCCGTCGCGCCCAGTTGCAGGCCGCGCGCGAAGATGTAGCGCGGGAACAGCGTCAGGTCGCGGTTGGGCGCGATGTTGACGTAATACGGCACCATCAGCTCGGCCGAACCCTTGGAGCCGACGCCGATCGTCGGCGGCAGCCAGCCGGAGCGGCGCGCGCCCGACAGCGAGAACGACAGCGCGGGCGTGCCGATGATGGGCACGTCCTTGAAATAGATGATCGTCTTGCCGGCCGTGCCGACGTCGCGGCCCTGGTCCAGGCGCAGCGTGCTGGATTTAAGATACCAGTCCGGATCGGGGCCTTCGCACGTGCTGTACGTGCCGTCGACGACGACGGCCTGGTCCTCGCCCAGGAAGTTGATGCGCTGCGCCTTGCCCTGCGCATTGTTCATCACCAGACGATATTCGGGATGCAGCACCCAGCCTTTACCAGTTTCCAGGTTCAGCTGCAGGGCGTCGCCCTTGTAGCGGTCGCCGAAGCGCCACATCGTGATGTGGCCCTCGGCCGTGACCTCGTCCTCGACGCGGCGGTAGCACGCCGTGTCCGCCGTGACGCCGGTGGCGCCGCGCGTGATCTCGACGTTGCGCTCCATGTTCAGGATGCGGTCCGGGCGGCCGCTGAACGACTCGGCGCGCATCGTGATCGGCAGGTCCTGCTCGTCGGTGCGGGGGGCAGCCGGTGTCGCCGTTTGCGCATACAGCGGTCCCGCGGCCACGGCCACGAGGGCGGACACAGCGGCGGCAGTTCGCCGCCGCGGGAATGGTAGGGCCGTCATCCAGCTCATGAAAGATCGCGTTGCACCATGGAGGGCGATTGTTTGGATTGAATCCCTTATTATAGGGGAATTCGTGCGGCACGGTCGCGTTAGTCGGCCCAACGGTAATACTTTGGAAGCGCGACGGTGGACCATAACCCTTTGATTTTCAAAGAGAAATGATTTTTACCGATAGATACAATTTTAACAATGGGATCTTTCCCACCTTAGCCCCGGATGGTCCGATGCGGGTGCAAATGACGTATCATTACACCCGAACCGCCCTGCCCGCGCATGGGCAAACTTACCAACCAGTCACGAACCCGTTCACCGGGACGCTTCATGTCTTCTTCGCCTCAACACGCTCCCTCCGCCTCCGACAAGGATGCCCGCCTCGCCCAGCTGACCGAATGGCTCGTCCCGCTGGACCTGGTCGACGTCGCCAGCCTGCGCCCCGCGTCGGCCGACGCGAGTTTCCGCCGCTACTTCCGCCTCGATGTTGTGCCGGCGCTACGCGACAAGCTGGGTGATACGCTCATCGCCATGGACGCCCCGCCGGAGCGCGAAAACGTGCCCGCGTTCATCCACGTCGACGGCCTGCTGCGCGACGCCGGCGTCACCGTGCCCGCCATCGTGGCCCGCAACGTGGAAACCGGCTTCCTGCTGCTGTCCGACCTCGGCACGACGACCTATTTGCAGCGCCTGGACGTCGACAACGCGCCGTTCATGTATTCGGACGCCATCGACGCCCTGATCAAGTTCCAGATGACGAGCCAGGCCGGCGTGCTGCCGGAATTCGACCGCGCGTTCGTCCTGCGCGAGCTGAACCTGTTCCCCGAGTGGTTCATCGAACGCCACCTGGGCGCCAGGCTGAACGACATCCAGCGCGCCCAGCTGGATAAAGTGTTCGAGGCGATCACGGCGAACGTGCTGGCGCAACAGCAGGTCTACATGCACCGCGATTTCCATTCGCGCAACCTGATGTTCCTCGACCAGGGCAACCCGGGCGTGCTGGATTTCCAGGACGCCGTCTATGGCCCCGTCACCTACGACCTGGCCTCGCTGCTGCGCGACGCCTACATCCAGTGGGACGAGGAATTCGTGCTGGACTGGGTCGTGCGTTACTGGCAAAGCGCGAAGCAGGTCGGCCTGCCCGTCAATCCGGACATCGACGCGTTCTACCGCGACTTCGAATACATGGCCCTGCAGCGCCACCTGAAAATCCTCGGCATCTTCTGCCGCCTGAACTACCGCGACGGCAAATCCCACTACCTGGGCGACCTGCCCACGGTAATCGATTACGTGCGCAAGACCGCCAACCGCTACACCGAACTCAAGCCGCTCCTGCGCCTGCTCGACGCGCTCGAGGACAAGGCGCCGCAGGTCGGCTACACCTTCTGAAGACAAGCCGATGAAAGCCATGATCTTCGCCGCGGGCCGCGGCGAGCGGATGCGTCCGCTGACCGACACCTGCCCCAAGCCCCTGCTCAAGGTGCGGGGCCGTCCCCTCATCACCTGGCACGTGCTGAACCTCGTGCGCGCCGGCATCAAGGACATCGTCATCAACCATTCCCACCTCGGCCACATGATCGAGGAAGAGCTGGGTGACGGCAGCCGCTACGGCGCGCGCATCGTCTACTCGCACGAGCCGACGCCGCTGGAAACGGCCGGCGGCATCGCCAACGCCCTGCACCTGCTCGGCGACGAACCGTTCCTGGCCGTCTCCGGCGACATCTACGCGCCCTACTTCGACTTCGAGCAAGTCCTGGACGTGCTGAAGGACCACGACGCCGTCGGCCAGCTCATTCCGACCGAGAAGCGCGACATCGCCTGGCTGTACCTGACGCCGAACCCGTGGCACAACCCGGACGGCGACTTCGGCCTCACGATGTACACCTTGTCCAACGACGGCAACCCGAAGTGGAATTTCGCCGGCATCGGCGTCTATCGCCCTGAAATGTTTGACGGGATCAAGGCGGGCGAGTTCCTGAAATTCGGCCCGCTGATGCGCAAGTTCATTGATCAGGGTCGCGTGGGCGGCGAGATCTACGATGGCCAATGGGTCAACGTGGGCACCGTGCGCCAGCTGGAAGAACTCAACGCGCCACCGGGCTCCGTTTCAAAGGCGGGCGCCTGATGGACGATGCGGCACAGTACGGGAAACGGCGCGCGCGCCTGGCCGCGCAGATGCAGCCCGGCAGCGTGGCCGTGCTGCCCACCGCGCCGGAAGTCCTGCGCAACGGCGACAGCGACTATCCCTACCGCCACGACAGTTCGTTCTACTACCTGACCGGCTTCGCGGAGCCGGAAAGCGTGCTGGTACTCGTCGCCGCGCACGGCGACAAGCCGGCCCGCGCCATCCTGTTCTGCCGCGAGAAGAACGTCGAACGCGAGATCTGGGACGGCTACCGCCACGGCCCGGAAGCGGCGCGCACGGCGTTCGGTTTCGACGACGCCTATCCCATCGGCGAACTCGATACGCACATGGCGCGCATCCTCGCCAACGCGCCCGCGCTGTACTACGCGGTGGCGTCGAACGCGGCGCTCGATGCGCAGGTGACCGGCTGGATCAAGGCCGTGCGCGCGCAAGGCCGCACCGGCACGACGGCGCCCGACACGGTCGTCAACCTGCTGCCGCTGCTGGACGAAATGCGGTTGATCAAGGACGCCGACGAACAGGCGCTGATGCTGCGCGCCGGCGAGATCTCGGGCGGCGCGCACGCACGCGCGATGCGCGCGGCGCAGCCCGGCATGTTCGAATACGAACTGGAAGCGGAACTGCTGTACGCCTTCCGCAAGCACGGCGCCCAGTTCCCGGCCTACACGCCCATCGTGGCATCCGGTCCGAACGCCTGCATCCTGCATTACAACGTCAATGACCGGCAGATGCAGGACGGCGATCTCGTGCTGATCGACGCCGGCTGCGAGCTGGATGGCTACGCATCCGACATCACCCGCACGTTCCCGGTGAATGGACGCTTCACGGACGCCCAGAGGACACTCTACGAGCTCGTACTGGCGGCGCAGGACGCGGCGTTCAAGGCCATCGCGCCGGGCCGGCCGTACAGCGCCTTCCACGAAGCGGCGCTGCGCGTGCTCGTGCAGGGCATGCTGGACCTGGGCCTCATCGACAAGACGAAATACGCCACCGTCGACGACGCCATTGCCGACAAGGCCCACGTCCCGTTCTACATGCACGGCACGGGCCACTGGCTCGGCATGGACGTGCACGACGTGGGCGCCTACCGTGACGTGACGCAGGCCGACAAGCCCTCGCGGCCGCTGCAGGAAGGCATGGTCGTGACGGTGGAACCGGGCATCTACGTGCGCCCGGCCGACGGCGTGCCGGAACGCTTCTGGCACATCGGCATCCGCATCGAGGACGACGTCGTCGTGACCAGGGACGGCTACCGTTTGCTGACGGCGTCCGCGCCGAAGTCGGTTGCCGAGATCGAAGCGATCGTGGGGACCACGCATGGCTGAAGACACTCTGTCCGTCGATGTCGCGATCTGCGGCGCCGGCCCGGTCGGCCTCGCGCTGGCCGCATTGATGGCGCGCCGCGGGGTCGAACCGAAGCGCATCGCGCTCGTCGATGCGAAGGCGCTGGGCCAGGCGATCTCCGATCCGCGCTCGATCGCGCTGTCGTGGGGCAGCCGCCAGCTGCTCGTCGACGTGGGCGCGTGGGCCAACGTGCAGCCGCACGCGACGCCGATCCACCAGATCCACGTGTCGCGCCGCGGCCACCTGGGCCGCAGCCTGATGGACCGCGCCGAACACGATGTCGACGCGCTGGGCTATGTGGCGCGCTACGGCGACGTCGTCGACGCGCTGGTGCGCGCCTGCGACCGCGCGGGCGTGCAGACCTTGCGCCCCGTGCGCGTGACGGCGCTCGTCGAAGACCGCGACGGCGTCGTGCTCGACCTGGACGATGGCCGCAAACTCCATGCGAAGGTGGCCGTGCAGGCCGAAGGCGGCGTGTTCGGCGAACAGGCGGAACGCACCCGGCGGCGCGACTACGTGCAAACCGCGGTCATCGCGCGCGTGTCGTGCAGCCAGGGCATACCGCACCGCGCCTTCGAACGCTTCACGGACGAAGGCCCGCTCGCGCTGCTGCCGCAGGACGGCCCCGATGGCCACCAATATGCGCTCGTGTGGTGCGTGCGGCCGGAACGCGCGCAGCAGTTGCTGGACCTGGGCGAGCCTGAATTCCTGCGCCAGCTGGGCGACGCGTTCGGCGAACGTCTCGGCACCTTTACGCGCGCATCGGAACGGGCGGCGTTTCCGCTCGGGCTGAATGCGGATCCGCGCTTCTCGGCGCGCACGGTCGCGATCGGCAACGCGGCGCAAACGCTGCATCCGGTCGCGGGCCAGGGACTGAATCTCGGCCTGCGCGATGCGGCCGTGCTCGCGCGCTTATTGGCTCGATCCTTGGCGCACGGGATCGAGCAGGGCGGAGGCATCGCGGACGCGTTGTTCCGCTTCGCCGAGGAACGTGCGCGCGACCGCGGCGCCATCATCCGCACGACGGATGCGATGGCGCGCGTGTTCGCGGATACGGGGCCGCTGCAGCCGCTGTTCGGGCTCGCGCTTGCGGCGCTGGACACAATGAAACCGGCGCGGATGCTGCTGGCCGAACTGATGATGTTCGGCCGCAGGTAATCACTCGACCGCCTTCACCATCGATTCAATGACCTTCTTCGCATCGCCGAACACCATCATCGTGTTCGGCTGATAGAAGAGATCGTTGTCCAGCCCCGCATACCCGGACGCCATCGACCGCTTGTTGACGATGATGCTCTTGGCCTTGTAGGCCTCGAGAATCGGCATCCCCGCGATCGGCGATTTCGGATCCTTCGCGGCCGGGTTTACAACGTCGTTCGCACCCAGCACGAGCACCACGTCCGTCTGGCCGAATTCGCCGTTGATGTCTTCCATCTCCGCGACCTGGTCGTACGGGACTTCCGCTTCCGCCAGCAGCACGTTCATGTGGCCCGGCATGCGGCCCGCCACCGGGTGGATCGCGTAGCGCACCTGCACGCCGTGTTCCGTCAGCTTGTCGACCAGCTCCTTCACCGTGTGCTGGGCGCGCGCCACGGCGAGACCGTAGCCCGGCACGATGATGACGGATTCCGCGTTCTGCAGGATGAACGCCGCGTCTTCCGGCGAGCCCGATTTGACGGGGCGCTGTTCCTTCGCGCCGCCGGTATCTGCCGCTACCGCCTCGCCGCCGAAGCCGCCCAGGATCACGTTGAAGAACGAGCGGTTCATCGCCTTGCACATGATGTACGACAGGATCGCACCCGACGAGCCCACCAGCGAGCCCGCGATGATCAGCATCGAGTTGTTGAGCGAGAAGCCGATGCCGGCCGCCGCCCAGCCGGAGTACGAGTTCAGCATCGACACGACGACGGGCATGTCCGCGCCGCCGATCGGGATGATGATCAGCACGCCCAGGATGAACGACAGCACGGCCATCACGATGTATGGCGTCCATGCCGGTGCCGCGCCGTCCGAAAAGCAGAACGCGAGGCCCAGGCCGACGATGGCGAGGGCGACGACCAGGTTGATCATGTGCTGGCCCGGGTAGCGCACGGGCGCGCCCTGGAACAGCCGGAATTTGTATTTGCCGGCCAGCTTGCCGAACGCGATCACGGAACCGGAGAACGTGACGGCGCCGACGAACGTGCCGATGAAGAGTTCCAACCGGTTGCCGAACGGGAGCCCTTCGCCGCGCGCGGCGATGTTGAAAGCCCACGGCTCCGACACGGCCGCGATGGCGATGCACACCGCGGCGAGCCCGATCAGCGAGTGCATCGCGGCGACCAGCTCCGGCATCTTGGTCATCTCGACGCGCTTCGCTGCCACGGCACCGATCGCCCCGCCGACCACGACGCCGAGCAGCACGAGGCCGAAGCCCATGCCGCCCGTCTGCATCTGCTCCTTCAGCTTGAACATCAGGGCGATGGTCGTGATGACGGCGATGCCCATGCCCGTCATGCCGAACGCGTTGCCCATGCGCGCGGTCGACGGCGAGGACAAACCCTTCAAGGCCTGGATGAAGCACACGGACGCCACGAGGTACAAGAGCGTCACGACGTTCATGCTGATCATGTTCATGCGGCCTCCTTGGCATGGACGGCGCCGGCGGCATCCTTCGCGGCAGGCAGCCCCTTCGCTTTCGGTTCCTTCTTCTTGAACATCTCCAGCATGCGCTGGGTCACGAGGAAGCCGCCGAACACGTTCACGGCGGCCAGCGCGACGGCGATGGTGCCGGCAACTTGCCCCGTCAGGCCTTCCGTCAGGCCGGCCGCCAGCATGGCGCCGACGATGATGATGGCCGATACGGCGTTCGTCACCGCCATCAGCGGCGTGTGCAGCGCGGGCGTGACGGTCCACACCACGTGGTAGCCGACGTAGATCGCCAGCACGAAGATGATCAGGTTGATGATGGTATGGCTGATTTCCATGGCGTCCCCTCCCCTTCTATTTGCGTAACACGTCGCCATCGATGGCGACCAGCACCGCGCGCACGATCTCGTCCTCGCGGTCGATGACGAGTTTCCCGTCCTTGTCGATCACGAGCTTCAGGAAGTCCAGCACGTTGCGCGCGTACAGGGCCGACGCGTCGGCCGCGACCAGCGCCGGCAGGTTCGGCTCGCCGATGATCGTCACGCCATGCTTGACGACCGTCTTGCCGAGTTCCGTCAGCGGGCAGTTGCCGCCCTGTTCGATGGCCATGTCGACGATCACGGAGCCCGGTTTCATCGCGCGCACCGTCTCTTCCGCGATGAGCACGGGCGCCTTGCGGCCCGGGATCAGCGCGGTCGTGATGACGATGTCCGCCAGCTTCGCGCGCTCGTGCACGAGTTCCGCCTGGCGGCGCATCCAGTCGGCCGGCATCGGGCGCGCATAGCCGCCGACACCTTTCGCGATCTCGCGTTCCTCGTCCGTGAGGAACGGCACGTCGATGAACTTGGCGCCCAGCGATTCCACCTGTTCCTTCACGGGCGGACGCACGTCGGAGGCCTCGATGACGGCGCCCAGGCGCTTGGCGGTCGCGATGGCCTGCAAGCCGGCGACGCCCACGCCCATGATCAGCACGCGCGCCGCTTTCACGGTGCCGGCGGCAGTCATGAGCATCGGCATGAAGCGCTGGTACGCGTTGGCGGCCATCATCACCGCCTTGTAGCCGGCGATATTGGCCTGCGACGACAGCACGTCCATCGACTGGGCGCGCGTGATCCGGGGCGCCGCTTCGAGCGCGAACGACGTGATGCGCTGCTGGGCCAGCGCGGCCAGGTTGTCGGTATCGAACGGATTGAGCATGCCGACGAGGGCGGCGCCCGGCGTCATCAGCGCACGCTCTTCCGCGTTCGGACTACGTACTTTCAGGACGAGGTCGGCCCCGAGCGCTTCCGCCGCGGTCCCGATGCGGGCGCCGGCGGCGGCATAGGCATCATCGATCGCGGCAGCATGAAGGCCGGCGCCCGACTGCACGATGACTTCGTGCTGGGCGGCCAGCTTCTTGACGGTTTCGGGAGTTGCTGCGACACGCGTTTCGCCCGGCCTCGATTCGGCCGGCACACCAATTCTCATGATGCCTCCGTGTAGTTAATTAACTGTCTACAATCTAGCATGTAATACACCCGATCAATACAGATAGTGGTTTTTCAGAAACAGATAAGCGATTTTCATAGCTCATACCATTGCAACCTAGACAAATCTCGCCTCGTTTTGTCTTATATCAATAAGTTTCCTTGACTCGAACTGTTGCGGCGCAGCGTGCGCCCGAGCAACGCACGTTCCATCAAGGTAGAATGTCGGCTCACTACAAGGACGCGCATGACCCATACCTTCAGACCGTCAGTCACCGTCGCCGCGATCATCGAGCGCGATGGCCGCTTTCTGTTGATCGAAGAAGAAACCAGCGACGGCATCCGCCTGAACCAGCCCGCCGGCCACCTCGACCCCCACGAATCGCTTGAACAGGCGGTGATCCGCGAGGCGATGGAAGAGACGGCGCACGAGTTCATCCCGGAAGCCCTCGTCGGCATGTATCTGTCGCGTTACCACTCGAAATCGCGCGGGCACGACGTGACGTATTTGCGCTTCACGTTCTGCGGCAAGGCCGGCAGGCAGTACGACCAGGCTCTGGACCACGGCATCCTGCGCACGCTGTGGCTCACGCGCGACGAACTGGCCGCGTGCCAGGAGCGCCACCGCAGCCCCATCGTGCTGCGCTGCGTGGACGATTACCTGGCGGGCAAGCGCACCCCGCTGGACCTGCTGTACACGGACCACTCGGTGTATAACAGCGGGCTAACCATCAAACCGGACGTAACCTGAAGCTATGCACAAAAAGAAAGTCGTGATCGGGATGTCGGGCGGCGTCGACTCCTCGGTCGCGGCCTGGATGTTGAAGGAACAGGGCTATGAAGTCGTCGGCCTGTTCATGAAGAACTGGGAAGACGACGACGATTCCGAATACTGTTCCACGCGCCAGGACTGGATCGACGCGGCCAGCGTGGCCGACGTCGTCGGCGTGGACATCGAGGCGGTCAACTTCGCCGCCGAATACAAGGACCGCGTGTTCGCGGAATTCCTGCGCGAGTACCAGGCCGGCCGCACGCCGAACCCGGACGTGCTGTGCAACGCCGAGATCAAGTTCAAGGCCTTCCTCGACCACGCGATGAAGCTGGGCGCCGATTTGATCGCGACCGGGCACTATGCGCGCGTGCGCCAGAACGTCTCGACCGGCAAGTTCGAGCTGTTGAAAGCGCTCGATTCGACCAAGGACCAGAGCTACTTCCTGCACCGCCTGAACCAGGCGCAGTTGTCGAAATCGCTGTTCCCGCTGGGCGAGATCGCCAAGACGGAAGTGCGCAAGATCGCGGAAAAGCTGAACCTGCCGAACGCGGCGAAAAAGGATTCGACCGGCATCTGCTTCATCGGCGAGCGCCCGTTCCGCGAATTCCTCGGGCGCTACCTGCAGCACAGGCCGGGCCCGATGAAACTCGATAACGGCCAGACCGTGGGCGAGCACGTGGGCCTGTCGTTCTACACGCTGGGCCAGCGCAAGGGCATCGGCATCGGCGGCCTGAAGTCGCACAAGAATGCGGACGGCACGAGCGAGCCGTGGTTCGTGGCGCGCAAGGACATCGCCACCAACACGCTGTACATCGTGCAGGGCCACGACCACCCGTGGCTGCTGTCGGAGCGTCTCGGCGCGGGCCAGGCCAGCTGGATCGCGGGCGCACCTCCGGAGCCCCGTCCACTGTCGGCCAAGACGCGCTACCGCCAGGCCGACGTGCCGTGCACGGTGACGCCGGAAGGCCTCGATCGCTTCACGCTCGACTTCACCGACCCGCAATGGGCCGTGACGCCGGGCCAGTCGGCCGTGCTGTACGACGGCGACGTCTGCCTGGGCGGCGGCATCATCGATACGGCGAGCGCCGTCTGATTGTTGCGTCCATCCCGCAGTTGCGGCATTTTTGTGCGCGATTGTCATTTGCCCATCGTATCTGACACAAAAATGTCGTAATCTCTCGTTATATTGCCACATGGAAATTAGCGAGGGATATCATGGCTGAAGACATCAACAACGCGACCGAAGTGCTGTCGTTCCGCCTGGGCGGCGAGGAATACGCCATCAGCATCCTGAAGGTCCAGGAAATCCGCGGCTACGACGCCGTCACGCGCATCGCCAACGCGCCCGAGTACCTGAAGGGCGTCGTCAACCTGCGCGGCAGCATCGTGCCGATCGTCGACATGCGCATCAAGTTCAACGTGGGCGCGCCGACCTATGACGCGTTCACCGTCGTGATCGTCCTGAACATCAACAAGCACACGATCGGCATGGTGGTGGACAGCGTCTCGGACGTCGTCACGCTGACGCCGGACCAGATCAAGCCGGCCCCGGACCTGGGCGCCACCGTGTCGGGCGAATACCTGCGCGGGCTGGGCACCGTCGACGAGCGCATGCTCATCCTGCTCGATATCGACAAGCTGCTCGGGTCGGAAGAGATGGGGTTGCTGGCGGCGGCGAAGGACGCGGCGTAAAACCTGCACGCAACTTCAAAACCGTCATCCCCGCGCAGGCGGGGATCCAATCCCTGCATGCGTTTCGATACGCGCAAAACCTGGGCCCCCGCCTCCGCGGGGGCGACGTCCCTGCATGCGTTTCGATACGCGCAAAACCTGGCCCCTCGCTCCGCGGGGGTGACGTTCAGGCGGTAGCGAGTTCCGCCTTGCCGCGTTTTTCCACCCACTGCACGAACGCCTGCGGCGCCAGGGGCCGCGCATACAGATAGCCCTGCGCTTCGTCGCAATCCACCTCCTTCAGCACATCCACGACATCCGCCGTCTCCACGCCTTCCGCCACCACGCGGTGCCCCAGGTCGTGCGACAGCTTGATCATCGCCGCCACCAGTGAGCGCTTGCGCTCGTCCCGTTCGATACCGCGCACGAACGACTGGTCGATCTTGACCACCTGCGCCGGCAGGCTTTGCAGATAGGCCAGGCTGCTGTAGCCCGTGCCGAAATCGTCGATCGCGAGCCGCACGCCGGCCGCATCCAGCGCCTGCAGGGTGGCCTCGGCCAGCCGCGGGTTCTTCATCAGCGCACTCTCCGTGATCTCCAGCGCGAGGCTCGATGCCGGCAGGCCGTGGCGGCGCAGGCCGTCGACGATGCGCTCGCAGAAGTCCGGCTCCAGCAGGTTCACGACCGACACGTTGACGGCCACCTGCAGTTCGATACCCGCTTCCCACCACGCCGCCAGCTGGCGCAGCGCCGTCTCCACGACCCAGCGCGTGGTCGCGCGCACCATCGACGTCTGCTCGACGATGGGAATGAACTCGGCCGGCGACACGTCGCCGAACGTCGGATGCGTCCAGCGCAGCAGCGCTTCCGCGCCGATGCACGCGCCGCTGTCCAGGTCGACCTTGGGCTGGTACACGAGCCGCAGCTGGCCGCTGTTCTCGAGCGCCGCGCCGAATTCGTTGATGAGCCAGAAGCGGCGCCGGTACACGGCGTCCTGCTCCCGCGAGAACACGGACACGCCGCGGTCCATCTCGAACGCGTGGTGCGCCGCCGAGTGCAGGTTGCGCAGCAGGTCCGCGCACGCGGTGGGGCCGATCTGGAACGGCACGACGCCCACCGTCGCCGTCGTCACGAAGCGCGACGTCACCGATTGCGCGCGCTGGCGCAGCCAGTCTTCCAGGTCCGCGCAGAACCCATCCAGCTCGGTGCCGGCCGGCGCGACAAAGGCGAATTCCGTCGCGCCGATGTGGTACACGGTACCCGTTTTGCCGATCGTCGAGTCCAGCATGCGCACGGCCTCGCCGACGATCTCGTCCTGGTAGGACGCCCCCATCGCGCGCATCGCGTTGCCCAGCTGCTCCGGGCTCGCCAGGTTCACGAGCGCGGCGAGGCGGTGTTCGCCACGCGGGCTGTCCATGTTGAGGTCCTTGAAATCGTCGAGGAACTGCGTGCGGTTCGGCAGGCCGCTGACGGCGTCGACGCGGCCCAGCGCATGCTGCAGCTCGATCTGTTCCATCACCATCGCCGCGAGGTCGGTCAGCGCCACGCGCTCGGCGTCCGTGATCGTGCGCGGGCTCGGGCCCAGCACGCACATCGCGCCCAGGCACCAGCCGTCGTGCGTGACGAGCGGCGCGCCCGCGTAGAAACGCACGCCCGACGCGGCCAGCACGCTGTCGTGATAGCACGCTTCCAGCTGCAGGTCCTCGATGACCAGCAGCGCGCGCTCGTCGGCCACCTGCCCGCACGGCGCCTTCATGCGCGGGATCGAGTCGCGCTCGACGCCCACGCGCGACTTGAACCACTGGCGGTTGCTGTCCGTCAGCGACACGGCCGCGATGGGCAGCCCGAACAACTGGGCGGCCATGCGGGTGATGCGGTCGAAGGCCTCGCTCGGGGGCGTGTCGAGCAGGTTCAGCTTGCGCAACACATCGAGACGGGCGGCTTCGCCACGCGGGCGGAGGTGGGTCAGGGGCATGGTTGCCTTCAGTGATTTGACGGATTTGACTAATTCATTGGATTCTGATCGGCAAATTTCCTGTGGTCAATAAATAATTCGGTCATATAATCAAATACTTGCCGAATACGCGGGAAAGCAACAAATCAAATCCGTCAATTTTTTGGATGAGTGACACACATGCAAGGAGAATGCCGTGCGCTTCTACGCCGGCGTGCCGCTGGCCGATGCGGGCGGCCACGCCCTCGGCACGCTGTGCGAGCTGGACCGCGAGCCGCGGCGCCGAACCTGAAGGTCAAGGCCCGCGGTGCTTCTTGACGATGGAGATGACGGTATTGCGGATCGTGCGCAGCACCGTGTCGGCCTTGAACGGCTTGACGATGAAGCCGTGCACGCCGGCCGCGACCGCGGCCTGGATGGCGGGTGCGTCGAGCGAGCCCGAGACCATGAAGATCAGCGTCTTGGGCAGTTGCGCGCGCAGCTGGTCGACGGCTTCCCGGCCATCCTCGAACTGTTCGCGCGCGATGCAGAAGATGTGCGGCTGGTGCCTGAGCGCGAGCGCGAACCCGGCCGCCGCCGTATGGGCCTGGCCGGCCACGTCGTAGCCGCCGTCCGTCAGCACCGTGTTGAGGAGGCCGCGCGCCACCGCGCTGCCGTCGACGATGATCGCCTTGAGCATCGATTTCCTTTCTTCAGTCTGACTCGTAGGCCAGCATGTTCCACGTGACGCCCAGCCGCACGTCGGTCTTCAGTTGTACCAGCTTGCGCGACACCTCGAGGATCTCGCGCTCCGCGCGCAGGCGTTCGCCCAGCGGCGTCTTGAGGATGCCGGCGCCGGCCATGACAGCGTCCAGGTCGCCGTACGCATTCAGCAGCCGCGCCGCCGTCTTCATGCCGATCTTCGACACGCCCGGCACGCCGTCGGTCGGGTCGCCCATCAGCGCCAGCAGGTCGTGCAGGCGCTCGGGCGCGACGCCGAACTTGTTGCGCACCCAGGCGTCGTCGTGCCACTCGCCCTTGAAATGATCCCACACGAGCGCGCCGTGCGCGATCAGCGGGTGCAGGTCCTTGTCGGTGGTGGCGACGACGGCGTCGCCGCGCCCTTCCGCCAGCCAGCGCATCACGCCCGTGCCGATCACGTCGTCGGCCTCGACCTCGGGCAGCATCAGTACGTGCAGCCCGACGCTGCGCAGGCGGTCGTGGAATGCCGGCAGCGCCTCGCGCAGCACGCCCGGCATGGGCGCCCGACCTTCCCGGTAGCGCGGATACAGCGCGTGCCGCCATGTGGCGCCGCCGTAGTCGAACGCGGCCAGCACGTGCGTGGGCGCATGCGCTTCCAGCAGGTTGCGGAACGACGAGAACGCGTGGCGCAGGGCGATGCTCGCCTTGAGGTCGGAGTCCGGCTCGGGACTCGCCTCGTACACGCGCCGCACGATGTTCAGGCCGTCGATGGCCAGCAGCTTCGCCATGTATCTCTTACTTTACAAAGTCGTATTGCCCGCCGCGTTCGAGCGCGCGCTTGTAGGCCGGGCGCGCGTGGATCTTGTCGAGGAAGGCGACGAGGTTCGGATATTGTGCATCCAATCCTCCGCGCGCGGCTGCGGCTTCCAGCGGAAAGCTGATCTGGATGTCGGCGGCGGAAAACTCGTCGCCCGCGAACCACGTGCGCGTGCTTAATTCTCCCTCCAGGTACGCCAGGTGCTGGCGGATCTGCGGCAGCACGTAGCTGCTCTTGACCTTGTTCGCGATGGCCTTGGCGATCGGGCGCACGAAGAACGGCGCCGGGCTCTTCTCCACTTGGTCGAACACGAGTTTCAACAGCAGCGGCGGCATCGCCGAGCCTTCCGCGTAGTGCAGGAAGTACGTGTAGCGCAGCCGCTCGGGCGTGCCGGGCTTCGGTGCCAATGCGGGGGCGTAGCGGTCGACGAGGTATTCGACGATCGCGCCCGATTCGGCCACGATCGTGTCGCCGTCCTGGATCACGGGCGACTTGCCGAGCGGGTGCACGGCGCGCAGTTCGGGCGGCGCCAGCATCGTCTTCGGATCGCGCTGGTATTTCCTGATCTCGTAGTCCAGGCCCAGTTCTTCCAGCAGCCACAGGATGCGCTGGGAGCGCGAGTTGTTCAGGTGATGGACGACGATCATCAGCGTGTACCGGGATGGGAAAGGCGGTAGCTTAGCATTCTTGCGTGCGGACAAGAAGCAAACCGACAACATACTCAAGGGAAGATAGCCCATATATCGCTGGAAAGATCAGCTCCCTGACCATTTACAAGACTATAAAAGAACGTTGTAGAGATGCCGCGTCAAGGCATGAAATTTGACGAAGTTCACGAATTACGGGCTTCATCCAACGCTTCCCTGATTACACTCCATGTGACTTTCCACAAATCAATTCACGCTCATGAACTTTCGTCAACTCGGCATCCGCAGCAAGCTCATGCTCAGCATGGGCGTGTGCCTGCTCGTCTTCATCGCCATTTCCTCCACCTTGTCCATTTCGATGACGAGCGCGCAGATGCGCGAGCGCGTCGTCGACAATGAATTGCCGGCCCAGGTCAGCGCCATCCGCAACGACATCCAGCGCCAGATCGCGGAGCCCGCCGCGATCTCGCAGACGCTGGCGAACAACACCTTCCTGCAGGCGTGGGAAGACGCCGGCAATCCGGACGACGGCCTCGCCGCGTGGACCGCGCAGTCCAAGCGCCTGCAGGACGCCAACCATGCGGCCACCGTGTTATGGGTGTCGGACACGACGTCGAAATACTTCACCGAAAAGGGCCTCGACCGCATGATCGACAAGAAGTCGGACAAGGATGCGTGGTTCAAGAAATTCCTCGACAGCGGCGTGTCCTATTCGCTCAACCTGGACAAGGATGGCACCACGGGCGTCTACATGCTGTTCATCGACGCGCGCGTGCAGACGCCGGGCGGCAAGCTGGCGGTCGCCGGCCTGGGCCTCTCTGCCGAAGCGCTGGCGAACAGCATCCGCAACTACCGCCTCGGCAAATCCGGCTACGTCTACCTGGTGAGCACCGACGGCACGCTGCTGGTCCACCGCGACCGCAGCCTGCTCGACGGTCGCCACACCCTCGACAAGCAGGCCGGCTTCACGCCCGAACTCGTACGTTCGCTGCTGGGCAAGCAGGCCTTTGCCTCCGCGCGCTACGACGCGCCGGCGGGCCGCCAGTTCGTCGCCTCGTCGTATGTGCCGGAGCTGAACCTGTACGTCGTGGCCGAGGTGCCGGAGGCCGAAGTGCTCGGCAACATCGGACAGACGGCCGCGGTGTCCGCCATCGTTGCGGCGCTCGTCGGCGGTGCCGTCGGTCTCGCCGCGATCTGGTTCGTCGCGGGCGCCATCTCGGCGCCGGTGATGGGCGCGGCCGGCATGCTGGGCGAGATCGCCGACGGTGAAGGTGACCTGAGCCGCCGTCTGCAGGCCGACGGCGAGGACGAAGTCGGCAAGCTGGCGCAGGCGTTCAACCGCTTCGTCGGCTCGCTGAGCGGCACGATCGGCAAGGTGCGCGACAGCAGCCATGTGATCGCCGACGCGACCGAGGAAATCGCACGCGGCAACCTGGACCTGTCGGCGCGCACGGAAGCGCAGGCGTCGAGCATCGAAGAGACGGCGGCCGCGATGGAAGAATTGACGACCACCGTGCGCCACAACGCCGAGCATGCGATGGAAGCGAACCGCCTCGTGTCCGAGACGGCGCAGTCGGCCGAGAAAGGCGGCGCCGTCGTGGCGGAAGTCGTGCGCACGATGGGCGCCATCACGCAAAGCTCGCGCAAGATTTCCGAGATCATCGGCGTCATCGACGGCATCGCCTTCCAGACCAATATCCTCGCGCTGAACGCAGCCGTGGAAGCCGCGCGCGCGGGCGAACAGGGCCGCGGCTTCGCCGTCGTCGCGGGCGAGGTGCGCACCCTGGCGCAGCGCTCGGCGGCGGCATCGAAAGAGATCCGCCAGCTGATCCTCGACTCCGTCGCCAAGGTCGACGCGGGCAGCGCGCTGGCGGACGGCGCGGGCCAGGCGATGGAAGCGATCGTCACCTCGGTGCGCCGCGCGGAAGTCCTGATGCGCGACATCGCGGCGTCCAGCCAGGAACAGAGCACGGGCATCGCGCAGGTCAACCAGGCGATCGCGCAGATGGACGACGCGACGCAGCAGAACGCGGCCCTCGTCGAAGAAGCCGCCGCAGCAGCCGCCGCGCTGCAGGAACAGGCACGCGAACTGGATGCCGTCGTCAGCACCTTCAAGCTGGCGGCAAGCACGCCGGCCGCCGCTGCGCCGGCAGGCCGCAAGCTCCTGGCCACCTGATCCTCTCGGCCGGTTCCCACCGGCCATTTTTTCAATTCGGGGTCAGAGCACATTTCGGCGCAAATTCGGGGTCAGAGCCTGACCCTTCCCCTCAAATTTTCACTACCTGCACCAGATTGATCAGTGTAAGTCGGGCGAGCTGGAAGGCGTGGCGATCCAACTGAGGTCGTACGCAATCGGCCAAATAATGACGTGCCAGGGTTAGTATTGAGAGCGTGGGCCCCGACTTCTTCGTGTTGCCGTAATTGATGTGGTAGCCAGCGCTTGCCGCCGCCAAGCCGATCAGCCAGAGGGCATAGCTGATCAATGCTCCCAGCATCAAGAGTACTTCCAGACGTTGGGGCGCGCGCGTCTGGCTCTCTGATAATGCCATTCCCCATTGAGCATTTTTTAAATCCCGGAAGGTCTGCTCGATCTGCATCCGGCCAGCGTAGATCTCCACTACCTGTTTCGCACTCAATGCTTCCAGGTCCGGGGAGACGGCGAGTAACCACGGTTCAACTTGAGTAGCCCTGTTTTTCTTGCTATTGGAGCTCGTCGTCTTCTTGCCGAAGCTGGTGCGATGATGGCGCCCTTGAGGTGCCTTTTTGTACAGCACCAGCTGACATGGCGTCGCGTTGGAGCGTGCATACTCAAAACGGCCAAGACAGCGTGGCTTTGCTGTCGCTCCGGCATACCAGGTCTTGCAGCCGTCCCATTGTCCGGATCCTTCGGCACATACCATGTCACGGTTCCGGATGCGCCCAATCCACGAAATGTGCATTCTCGTGGCCAGCTTGAACCACGTTGCCCGGAACCCGGCATCAGTGACCAGTATCGGCAGGCATTGATCGGGCAATAGCGAGCATAACGTCTCGAGGAAGCGGCGATGTACCTTCGGAGATCCCAGGTCGCATTCCGCATGCACCTCTTCGTAAAGAACCAAGGCACGTCCCTTGACGGTGACCGCGGCGCGCAAGAGATGCAAGCTTCCGTCAGGCACCAAATTGGACCAGTCGACACTAATGGCAATGTGCCGATGACCAGCCAGGACGGCTTCGTCCAGAGCACGAAAAATCGTTAGCCGCTCAGCCGGCAAATGACGATTACTCAGCAGACGATCACAGCACTTGATGCGATGACGAATGCTCGTCTTCGTGTCTAGACAGCGCCCCATCTTGACGACACCAAGCCCGCCGATTCTGCCGGCCTCTGCCACTTTCGCTATACAGCCGCGGCGCTTGGCATGGATCTCGGGACACTTCGTGTCCAATAGATTTTGTATGATGCGGTGTGCGTGCATGGTTGATTCTCCTTCGCAGTTTGGACGCTACGAAAGAGAGGGCTAACACAGCCATGCATGCACCAGCTTTTTTCACCGGAAGCTAACAGCAACCCCGTCCACCTACAAGAAAAATATGTGGGGAAGGGTCAGGGTCAGAGCACATTTTGGGTCAATGTCCAGATGGATATTGACCCTACGGGATGCTCACATGGCCCCGCGACCGCTCGCCGCATGTAGATCCGAACAGGTGACGGCTAGCGCACAAGCTTGCTCTAAAGACCGTGCCTAAAAATGTGCTCTGACCCCGAATTCTGAGCAAAACGTGCTCTGACCCCGAATTCTGGTGGCGCGTTTGCAGACTTTCCCACGGTTCGGTACCATGCTCTGTTGCAATCTTTATCCAAGGTTGCTCACTCAACCGTCCCGTGGAGACCAATCCGATGCCGCGTTACCGCCTGCCGTCCCTGTCCGTCCTTTCCCTCGTGCTTGCCGCCGCCTTCGCCAGCGCCGCGCACGCCCAGACGTCACCGATGGCGCCGGATATCCCGGCCGGAAAATTCGAGACGACGGTCCCGAACGCCGACTACGTCAAGCAGGACGTCATGATCCCGATGCGCGACGGCGTCAAGCTGCATACCGTGATCGTGATCCCGAAGAGCATCGCGGAAGGCAAGGCGCCGATCATGCTGACGCGCACGCCGTACAACGCGTCGGGCCGCGCCGGCCGCATGAAGAGCCCGCACATCACGTCGGTTCTCGGCGACGGCGACGACGCCTTCATCGAGAGCGGCTATATCCGCGTGTTCCAGGACGTGCGCGGCAAGTACGGTTCCGAAGGCGACTACGTGATGACGCGCCCGGCGCGCGGCCCGCTGAACAACACGCAAGTCGACCACACGACCGACGCCTACGACACGATCGACTGGCTGATCAAGAACATCCCGCAATCGAACGGCAAGGTCGGCATGGTCGGCTCGTCCTACGAAGGTTTTACCGTGCTGATGGCCCTCGTCGACCCGCACCCCGCGCTGAAGGCCGCCGTGCCGATGAGCCCCATGGTCGACGGCTGGCGCGGCGACGACTGGTTCCACAACGGCGCGTTCCGCAACCCGAACCTTGCCTACATCGCGAGCCAGAACGCGGCACGCGGCGAAGGCGAGAAGATCGTCACCGGCATCAACGACGACTACGACGCCTGGCTGCGCGCGGGCTCCACGTCCGACTTCGCGCACCTCTACGGCGTCGACCAGCTGAACTTCACGAAGAAGCTGTTCGAGCATCCGGCCTACGACAGCTACTGGCAGGAGCAGGCACTGGACAAGATCCTCGCCAGGCGTCCGCTGTCCGTGCCGACGATGACCGTCGTGGGCCGCTGGGACCAGGAAGACATCTACGGCGCCTATGCGACCTATGCCGCCGTCGAGCCGCAGGACAAGACGAATAAACTGAATTCGCTGGTGGTGGGCCCGTGGCGCCACAGCGGCGTCAACTACGAAGGCTCGACGCTGGGCGCGCTGAAATTCACGGGCGACACCGCGCGCGAATTCCGCCGTGAAGTCATGCTCCCGTTCTTCAACCAGTACCTGAAGGATGGCGCGCCCGCGTTCGACACGCCGCCCGTGTGGTCGTACCAGACCGGCGTCAATCGCTGGCGCCGTCTCGACCAGTGGCCGCTCGTGCCGGCCTCCACGCCGCTGTACCTGAAGCCGGGCTTCGGCCTCGCCTTCGAGAAGGCGCAGGGCAAGGCCGACAAGACGGCCGCGTTCGACGAATACGTGTCCGACCCGGCGAAACCGGTGCCGTTCGTGCCCCGTCCCGTGCACATGACCGACGCCAGCGTGTGGAAGCCGTGGCTCGTGACGGACCAGCGCAGCTATTCGGACCGCCCGGACGTGCTGACCTACACGACCGCCCCGCTCACCGCGCCGCTGCAGCTGGCCGGCCAGCCGATGGTCGACCTGTACGCGTCGACGTCGGGCACGGACAGCGACTGGGTCGTCAAGCTGATCGACGTGTACCCGGACGAAGTCGCGGCGCAGCCCGAGATGGGCGGCTACCAGCTGCCGATCGCGATGGACATCTTCCGCGGCCGCTACTACCAGGGCCTGGACAAGCCGGCCGCGATCCCCGCGAACAAGGCCGAGCGCTATCGCTTCGCGCTGCCGAACGTCGACCACGTGTTCCTGCCGGGCCACCGCATCATGGTGCAGATCCAGTCCAGCTGGTTCCCGCTGTACGACCGCAACCCGCAGACGTTCGTGCCGAACATCTTCTACGCCAAGCCGGGCGATTATCGCAAGGCGACGCAGCGCATCTATCACGCGCCGGGGCTGGAGAGCGCGATCGAGCTGCCGGTGGTGCAGGCAGGGAAATAATTCATGCACTGTGGCTGAGCGGCGACACACATGTTAAATCCGTAGGACTTTCGTGGACGGCAAGGTAGGCTGTCGTCTGTCGCGCTTGTTGATTCCCGAGGTCCTGCCCATGAAGTTCCCCGTCACCGCCGGCGCCCTGCTGCTGGCCAGCACAATCGCCCACGCCCAGACATCCCACTGGGCCTTCAGCTACACCGGCTTCCACGACCAGGAAGCCGCCGCCTTCCTGCCCGACCTGCGCATCGACGGTTCGTTCACCGGCGTCGATGCCAACGGCGACGGCGTCCTCGAACGGGGCGAGCTGACATCGCTGCTGGTCGATGCAAAGGACTACGTGGCCTGCGCGGCGGGCAGCAATACCTATTACCACTGCGACGCCGACAGCTTCCGCTTCTCCGCGGAGAGCGGCCTGTCGTTCGGCATCAGCGAATATTCCAGCGATCCGGAAGGCCTGAACGGCGGCGGCCACTTCGTCACGACCGGGCAGATGGTCTACGACTACCAGTTCAACCCGTACGGCGGTTCGGAACACCACCTGCTCTGGACGGACGGCACGACGCTCTCCATGTCGTCCGCCCTGCCCGGCACGGAATCGGTGCCGGCCGTGCCGGAAACGCCCACGTGGGCGATGCTGCTGGCGGGCGTGGGCGGCATCGGACTGTGGCGCCGCCGGCGCGCCTGATTTCCGCGGTTTGCCCTAGACTGGGGGCATGGGCGCAATCTACATCGGCATCTCGGGCTGGCGTTACGAACCATGGCGCGGGGTGTTTTATCCGCCCGGCCTCGCGCAGGCGCGCGAGCTGGAATATGCGTCGCGCTTCCTGCCCACCATCGAGATTAACGGCTCGTTCTACTCGCTGCAGCGCCCATCCAGCTACGCGGCGTGGTACGACGCGACCCCGCCCGGTTTCATCTTCGCCGTGAAGGGCAACCGCTTCCTCACCCACATGCTCAAGCTGCGCGGCATCGAGACGCCGCTCGCCAACGTGCTCGCGTCCGGCGTGTTCGCGCTGCGCGAAAAACTCGGGCCCTTTCTGTGGCAGTTCCCGCCGCAGCTGCGCTTCGCTGCCGACAAGGTCGAGCATTTCCTCTCCCTGCTCCCGCACGACACCGAGCACGCCCTCGCCATCGCGTGCGGCCACGACGAGAAGCTCGCGGGCCGCGCGCTGCTCGACATCGACGCCGTGCGCCCGCTGCGCCATGCCGTCGAAGTGCGGCACGAGAGCTTCCGCGACCCGGCCTTCCTCGCGCTGCTGCGCAAGTACAACGTGGCGCTGGTGGTGGCCGATACGGCCGGCAAATGGCTGGAAGTGGATGAAGTGACGGCGGACTTCGTCTACATCCGCCTGCACGGCGAGCACGAGCTGTATGCGAGCGGGTACGAGGACGAATCGCTGGAACGCTGGGCCGCGCGCATCCGCGCCTGGGCGGAGGATGGGGATGTGTACTGCTACTTCGACAACGACATCAAGGTTAGGGCGCCGTTCGATGCGAAACGCCTGATCGACATGTTGGGGTCACATTAGCGCTGGACGTGCACCTGGATGACCTTGCGGCCCTTCGCATCCTTCTCGGGCAGCGGCTCGGTCTCGCACGTGCCGCACGTATCGCACCCGCTGCCGCAGCTCGAATCCGTGCCGAGCCACTTCACGAAACGGCCCTTGCCGGTGCCGCCCGACAGCTTGTAGACGAGCTTTTCGCGCCACGCCTTGGGCAGATACTTGACCGCCGCATACAGCGCGGCGACGGCGACGATGACTGCGACGACCAGGTACTGGATCATGATCAGCTCCCCAGCACGGCCCGTGCGATGTGGAAGGTCAGGAACGAGGCCGTGTACGCGAGCGCGAACATGTAGCCGGCCATCAGGAATGCGTAACGCACGCTGCCCGTTTCGCGGCGCACGACGGACAGGGTCGACAGGCACTGCGGCGCGAACACGTACCACGCGAGCAGCGACAGCGCGGTCGGCAGTCCCCACGACGCGGCGATGATCGGCGTCAGCGAGCTGGCCACGTCCTCGCCGCCGCCCGACAGCGCGTACACCGTGCCCAGCGCACCGACGGCCACTTCGCGCGCGGCCATGCCGGGCACGAGCGCGATGCAGATCTGCCAGCCGAAGCCGATCGGTTCGAACACGACGGCCAATGCGCGGCCCAGCATGCCCGCGATGCTGTAATAGATCGGCGGATGCGTCGCGCCTTCCGGTGCGCCCGGGAAGCTGGACAGGAACCAGACGAGCACCATCAGGGTGAGGATCACGGTGCCGACGCGGGTGATGAAGATGCGCGCGCGTTCCCACAGGCCCAGCGCCAGGTTGTTCAGGTGCGGCCAGTGGTAGGCGGGCAGTTCCAGCATCAGCGGCTGGTGGCCCTTGGCGCCCATCGTGCGCTTGAACACCCAGGCGACGGCCATCGCGCTGATGATGCCGGCCGCGTACAGCAGGAACAGCACCATGCCCTGCAGGTTGATGCCGCCGGCCAGTTCGCGGTTCGGGATGAACGCGGCAATCACGAGCGCATACACGGGCAGGCGCGCGGAACACGTCATCAACGGCGCGATCATGATCGTGACGAGGCGGTCGCGCGGATTCTGGATCGTGCGCGCGGCCATCACGCCGGGAATCGCGCAGGCGAACGACGACAGCAGCGGGATGAACGCGCGGCCCGAGAGGCCGACGCCGCCCATCATGCGGTCGAGCAGGAACGCGGCGCGCGGCAGGTAGCCGCAATCCTCCAGCACGAGGATGAACAGGAACAGGATCAAAATCTGCGGCAGGAACACGAGCACGCTGCCGACGCCGCCCAGGATACCCTCGACGATCAGGCTGCGCAGCGGGCCATCGGCCATGGCACCGCCGACCCACTGGCCGATGGCGTCGACGCCGTTCTTGATCAGGTCCATCGGCACGGCGGCCCAGCTGAACACGGCCTGGAAAATCAGGAACATCGTGGCCGCGAGGATGACCGGGCCGATCACCGGGTGCAGCACGACGTGGTCGATCTGCTCGCTCAGGTTACCCTTGTCGTTGTCGAAGCTGACCGTCGCGTCGATGATGCGGCGCACCTCGCGCTGGGTCTCCTCGACCGGGACGGCGTCGATGGCGGACAGCGGATTCGGTTTGACGTGCAGCTCGAGCGGCATGGCTTCCAGCGCCGCCAGCAGGCCCTTCTCGCCGCCGGCCTGGATGGCCACGGTCTCGATGACGGGCATGCCCAGCTCCTTCGACAGGCGCGCCGTGTCGATCTCGATGCCGCGCTTCTTCGCCACGTCGACCATGTTCAGCGCCAGCACCATCGGCAGGCCGAGGCGCTTGATCTCGAGGACGAGGCGCAGGTTCAGGCGCAGATTCGTCGCGTTGACGACGCAGACGACGGCGTCCGGCGTCTGTTCGCCGGCGCGCAGGCCGGCGACGACGTCGCGCGTGATCGCTTCGTCGGGCGTGTGGGCGTTCAGGCTGTAGGCGCCCGGCAGGTCGAGCACGCGCAATGCGCGGCCGCCCGGCAGCGTGAAGCTGCCTTCCTTGCGTTCGATGGTGACGCCGGCGTAGTTCGCGACCTTCTGGCGCGCGCCGGTCAGGCGGTTGAACAGGGCGGTCTTGCCACAGTTCGGATTACCCAGCAGGGCAATGAGCGGCGTTTTTGCGGCCGCCTGGACCTGCTGATCTACTGCTCCCATGTCGGTTCCATTACTCCGGCTGGATCGAGACCAGCGCTGCCTCGAAGCGGCGCAGGGCAAACGTCGACTGGCCGACCTTGACCGCCAGCGGACCGCCGGGCAGGCCGCGCTTGAGCATGCGGATGCGCTCGCCCGGCACGAAACCCAGCTCCATCAGGCGGCGCGACACGTCGATGCCGCCGTCGCGGCTGCCGATCGCGTTCGGCGCGAGATGGATCACGGTGCCGCTCTGGCCGGCCTTGAGGCTGTCGAGCGTGGTCAGGGTAGGAGCAAGAGTCATGGTGTCGCTTCCGGAGTAAGGGGCGATGCTTTTACGGTTGGGTACATCATAAACCTAAATGCGAATTATTTCTATTTGCGGTTTGTCTACTTCCGCTCTCTCAGCCTTCATTTAACGCAACAACGCAACAAAAACGCTTGCATTCGCGATCCAACTTGAGCAGAATACGAAGGGTAATGAGAATGATTCGCATTATAGACCAAGTAACAACGGCCTGTGATGCATCCACCACCGGAACCGTCCCATGATCGTCTGTGTCTGCAATAACATCTCCGACCGCGAAATCCGCCAGGCGGTCGACCTCGGCCTCACGTCGATGGCCGACCTGTACAAGGAACTGGGCGTCGGCACCTGCTGCGGCAAATGCGTCAGCTATGCCCGCGAAGTGATGCACGAGCACCTGGAAAGCAAGACCGTCGTCACCGAGCTGCGCCGCGCGCCGGCTGACGGCATCGTGGCCTGATCCACACACCTTCCCGCGCAGGCCGCCGCGGTGCCCGATATTGCTATGCAAAATCGGTACGTGCACCCGACCATGCACGACCCGGTCTTGGTAATATGTGACTTCCGACGCATCCGGATTTCACTCCCATGCCCGTAATCCCGTTCCGCCCACCGAAAGCGCCCTTTACGGTCCAGCCGCCTCCGCAGCCCACGCGCCGCGCCGTCATCGTCAAATGGCTGCGCAAGACGCATGGCTGGATCGGTCTCTGGGGCGCCGTGCTCGGCTTGCTGTTCGGCAGCACCGGCATCCTCCTCAACCACCGTGCCGTCATGAAAATTCCTGCCGTCCAGGCGCAGGAGTCCACGGTCCAGGTTCCCTTGCCGAGTCCGGCACCCGGCAGTCCACAGGCGCTGGCGACCTGGCTCAAGCGCTCGCTGCGGCTGGAGCCGGAACCCGGGCGCGTAAAAGCCGAGGCCGCGCGGCCCGTCGCGTGGGGCGAGAAGTCGCTGATCCAACCCGCGCGCTGGAGCGCCAGTTTTACTTCACCGTCGGGCAATGTCCAAGCCGAATATTGGGTCGGCAACAGCTATGTCACCGTCAAGCGTGCCGAGAATAATGTCTTCGGCACCTTGGTCAACCTGCACAAGGGCGTGGGCATGAGTGCCGCGTGGATCCTGCTCGTGGACACGCTTGCCGGCTCCATCATCCTGCTGTCGCTGTCCGGCGTCGTGCTGTGGTCGCTCACCAACCGGCGGCGCACCGTCGGCATCGTGATCGGGGCTATGTCGCTGCTGGCGGCCGGCGGCCTGGCGCTGGCGGCGATATGACCCTCCTCCACCATATGCCCCTGCCCGCCTGCCTCGTGGTTTGCTATGATGCTATGACGACAACCGCACGAAAAGGCAATCCATGAAGGGCGATCCCAACATCATCCGGCTGCTCAACGCACAGCTGACCAACGAGCTCACCGCAGTCAACCAGTATTTCCTGCATGCACGCATGTACAGGCACTGGGGCTTCGCGAAACTGGGCAAGAAGGAATACGACGAGTCGATCGGCGAAATGAAACACGCCGACCGCCTGATCGACCGCATCCTGATGCTGGACGGCCTGCCGAACCTGCAGGCGCTGCACAAGCTGCTGATCGGCGAATCGGTACAGGAGATGCTGGAATGCGACCTGAAGCTGGAACGCGCGGCCCAGGTCACGGTCAAGGAGGGCATCGCCGCCGCCGAGGTGGCGCACGACTACGTGTCGCGCGACCTGCTGCTGGAGATTCTCGAGGACACCGAGGAACACATCGAGTGGCTGGAGACGCAGCTCGACCTCATCGTCAAGGTCGGCATCCAGAATTACCTGCAATCGCAGATGGGCGAATAAGGAACGTCGATAAACCTGCTGCGCGTCGCACTGTTGGCCTCCGATGCTCGCCGTACCGTAAGTACGGCTGCGCTTCTCGGCCAACATTGCTTCCGCTCGCGACGGTTTCTCGAGGTTCCTTTTTAAGATGCCTCGCGCCAGCGTGCGACCCACTTGTCGTAGAAGCCGATGTCATTGGGCACCGCGCCGCTGACCGCACAGATCGCGCCGGCGAATTCGTTGGCGCGCGCCAGTATGAGCTCCAGCGGCCAGCCGCGCGCGCGGCCCAGCATGAAGATGGCGGCGAAGGCGTCGCCCGCGCCCGTCGTGTCGATCACGAACGGCGGCACCGGGTTGTCGCGGGTGGCGACGTAGCTGCCGTCCGCGCCGAAGTACACGGAACCGCGGTGGCCCAGGGTCACGATCAGTGCTTCCAGCGAAAAGCGGTCCATCAGCGCGCGGCAGGCCGCGTGCACCTCTTCCGTCGACAGCGCCTCGTCGTTCGGGCCGATCTGGAAATACCACTGGAACAGCGCCTGCAATTCCTCCTCGTTGACCTTGACGATGTCGGCCGCCGTCAGCGCCTTCGTGACGATCGGTTCGGTCGCGTGGCCCGTGCGCAGGTTGAGGTCGAGGAAGCGCTTGGCCGCCGGCGTCGCGTCCAGCACGGCCGCCAGCGCGAGGCGCGAGCGTTCTTCGCGCTGGGCCAGCGTGCCGAAATACACGGTGTCGTACTCATTGCTTCCCACCTCGCCGGAAACACTCGCTGCGGCGGAGTCGGGGTCGATGAAATCGTAGGCCTGGCGCGGCAGCAAAGTGAGACGATGACTGGTGCCCTGGCGCTCGACGACGGCGCGGCCCGTTTCTTCCATCGTGTCGATCTGCAGGCCCGTTTCCGGGATCACGAAGCGTTCGAACTCGGCGCGGACGGCGGCGCCGTTGCGGTCGTCGCCGATGCGGGTGATCAGGAGGGGCGGTGCCATGAAGGCGGCCAGGTGGCGCGCCACGTTGAACGGGGCGCCGCCGACGACCGGGGCGCCCGCGCCTTCCTCAACGTGCACCTCGCCGAACACCACCGCCATCCCGTTCCACTTCAGCATACGCCATCTCCGTCCGTTCGATCGTACCCGGGGCATTGTAGCGCACCAGGCGCATCGCGAAAGCGGCGCAAACGAGCAGCGCGCCGGCCAGGCGGATCACGTTTTCCGGGTTCCCGCCCAGCCAGCTGTGGTAGTACAGCGGCAGGGTGAAGATCTGGATGATCATCGGGATCACGATGAACATGTTGAAGATGCCCATGTAGACCCCCGTGCGTTCCGGCGGCAGGCTGGACGCGAGGATCACGTACGGATTGCCCATGATGCTGGCCCACGCGAGGCCGATGCCGACCATCGGCACGAGCAGCAGCACCGGCGTGTGGATGTGGGGGATCGCGAGCATGCCGGCGCCGGCCAGCAGCAGGCACACGGCGTGCACGACGTGCGGCCCGTGACGCCGCGCGAACGGCACCAGCGCGAACGCGGCGAGGAACGCGATGAAGTTGTAGAACGCGCCGATCTGGCCGTTGAGGAGGCCCGCGTCGCGAAAGCCCGGCGAGGCCGCGTCGCTCGTGCCGAACAGGGTGCGCGCCAGCGACAGCGTGATGAATTGCCAGTAGCAGAACATCGCGTACCACTGGAAGAGCTTCACGAGGGCCAACTGCTTCATCGTCACCGGCATGTCGCGCACGGCGGCGCCGATCTCCGCCAGCGTATGCGTCCAGCCGCCGGGCGTGGCGCGCAGCGCCGCCAGCGCGTGCGGCGGCAGCGGGTCTTCCGGCGTCGTCTTCACGGACCACAGCACGGACACGAGCGAGCACACGGCGCCGATCAGGAATGCCGCGACGACGACCTGCGGGATATGGCTACCGTTGACGGCATCCTTGTCCATCCCGATCCACACGAGCAGCGACGGCGTCAGGTAGGCCAGCGTCTGGCCCAGGCCCGTAAACGCGCTCTGCGTGAGGAAGCCGAGCGAGTGCTGGCTCGCGGGCAGCTTGTCGCTGACGAACGCGCGGTACGGTTCCATCGTCACGTTGTTCGCGGAGTCGAGGATCCACAGCAGGCTCGCGGCCATCCACAACGTCGGGCTGTACGGCATTGCCAGCAGGCCGAGGCTGCACAGGATCGCGCCGATCAGGAAGTATGGCGTACGTCGTCCCCAGCGGCTGACGGTGCGGTCGCTCATCGCGCCGATCAGCGGCTGCACGAGCAGGCCCGTGACGGGACCCGCGAGCCACAGGTACGGCAGGCTCGCCTCGTCGGCGCCGAGATATTTGTAGATGGGGCTCATGCTGCTCTGCTGCAGCCCGAAGCTGAACTGGATGCCGAAGAATCCGATGTTCATGTTGACGATCTGCCAGAACGTCATGCGCGGCTTGGCCATCATGGCTCCCAGCGGTCGATGAATGGACGGTAGAACGCATGATCGTCCGGGACGGCGCCGACGATGCCGCACACGGCGCCGGCGAATTCGTTGGCGCGGGCAAGCGTGGCATCAAGCGCCCAGCCGCGCGCGCGGCCCAGCAGGAACACGGCGGAGAAGGCGTCGCCCGCGCCGACCGTATCGGCCAGCTGCACGGGTACTCCCGGCGTCGGGGTTGAGTGATAAGCGCCATCGGCACCGAAATGCACGGCACCGCGCGGCCCCAGCGTCACGATCAGGCCCGTCAGGTTGAACACGCGCAGCAAGGTCGCGCACGCGTGGCGCACGTCGGCGCATGCCATGTCGTCAGTCGGGAGCCGCATGTGGGTGTACCAGCCGAACAAATCCTGCAACTCCTCTTCGTTGACCTTGACGATGTCGGCCGCGTGCAGCGACGCGAACACGCACCGCTCCGTCACCTGCCCTTCCCGCACGTTCAGGTCCAGGTAGCGGCAGGCATCGGTCGCGCCCAAGAGCCGCGCCAGCGTATCGCGCGATGCCGGCTCGCGCTGGGCCAGCGTGCCGAAATACAGCGTCGCGGGCGCGGCGGCCGTCATGGCCGTCACCGCGGGCTCCGCCTCGATGGCATCATAAGCCTGGTGCGGCAGGATCGTGAAGCGGTGGCCCCCGTCGCTGTGGCGTTCCACACTCACCCGGCCCGTCGGCAAGGCCGCATCCACCTGCAGCCCGGCCATCGGCAGGCCGAAGCGCTCGAACGCCGCGCGCATGCGGGCGCCGTTCTCGTCCAGGCCCACTCGGGTGAGCATCAGGGCGTCCTGTCCCAGCGCGGCCAGGTGGCGCGCGACATTGAACGGCGCGCCGCCGATCACCTGGCGGTCGCCGAAGTCGTCCACCAGCGCTTCGCCGAACACGGCGACGGTTCCATTTACACGTTGCGTCATCATAGCCACACCTGATCCCACGGCGCCAGCGTCACCGCGCCGGCGCGGCCGTATGCGGCCAGGTCGACGGTCAACGCGCGGCCGGAAAAGTTGAAGAGACCCAGGAAGCGCTCGCCGCGTGCCAGCGCCAGCAGGGCCGGATCGCCGGCGGGCAGCACCGTGCACGGCGTCCCGGCCGCGAGGTCCGGCGTCGCGCGGCGCTGCCGGATCAGCCGGCGCAGGCCCGCGTACGCGCGGCCGGCCGGCGTCGTGATGTCGTCACGCGCCGCGTGACGCGCTTCGTCGAACGGCGCGCGCTGGATCCAGCGGCTGTCGTGCGCCTTTGCCGGATCGGCGAGGTAGCTGTCGTCGTTGGCCATGGCCAGCTCGTCGCCCATGTACAGCACGGGCAGGCCGCCGAAGCACAGCGCGAGGCCGTGCACGAGCAGCAGGCGCCGCAAGCCTTCCTCGGATCCGTCCGCGCCGGAGAGCGCCGCGGCCGTGCCGTTGGTCGCGAGGCCGCCCTGGAAGCCGACGCCTGCGGCATAGCTCACCTCGTCGTTATAAAAACGCGCGACTTCGGCCAGGCGGTCGAGACTGCCCGCTTCGGCCAGCAGGTGCTTCCAGCCGATGTCGTCGTGGCAGCGCACATAGGTCAGCCAGCTCGCGCCGGATGGCAGCGGCGGCGTGGCGGCGGCGACCGCGCGCACGAGGCCCGCGTCTTCCTCGGCCAGCGCGGCCCAGCCGGCCGTCATGAGGGTGCTGTGGTACGCGAGGTGGCATTCGGGTGCTGCGGCGTCGCCGAAGTACGCGGGCAGTTCGCGCGTGGGCACGATCGCCTCGGCCTTCAGCAGCACGCCCGGTGCGGCGATGTCGACGATGGCGCGCAACGCCTGCAGCAGCAGGTGCGCTTCCGGCTGGTTCATGCAGTCCGTGCCGAGGCGCTTCCACAGGAACGCGGTGGAGTCGAGACGGAACACGTCGATGCCGCGGTTCGCGAGGCGCAGCAGCGCCGCCGCGACCGCTTCGAACACGGCCGGGTTGGCGTAGTTCAGGTCCCACTGGAACGGGTAGAACGTGGTCCACACCCAGCCGCCCAGCGCCGGGACATGCGTGAAATTGCCGGGCGCCGCCTGCGGGAACACCTGGCCCAGCGTACGTTCATACGCCTGCGCCCTGTCTTCGTCCAGCACGTGGAAGAAGGCGCGCATGGCGGTGTCGCCGGTGAGCGCGCCCAGCGCCCACGGATGGTCGTCGGCCACGTGGTTCAGGATCAGGTCCGAGCACAGGCTGATGCCCGCTTCGCGCAGCGCCGCCGTCAGGTCTTCCAGGTCGGCCATCGTGCCGAAGCGCGGGTCGACCTCGTCGAAGCTCGCGACGGCAAACCCGCCGTCGCTCTCGCCCGCGCGCGGACGCAGGAACGGCAGCAGGTGCAGGTACGTGACGCCGAGGTCGCGCAGGTGCGGGATGCGTTCCTTCACGCCGCGCAGGTTGCCGCCGAACTGGTCGACGTACGCGCTGTAGCCGAGCATCGTCGGCGCGCAGAACCAGCGCGGGTCGTCTTCGCGGGCGGCGTCGAGCGCCTGCAGCGCGGCCGGGCGCGCGGCCATCAGGCGCCCGACCCCGGCCATCAGGTTGTCGAACCAGCCGGCGTGGCCGGGCAGGTGGCCGTACAGGCGTTGCAGGCGGTCGGCCAGCACGGCCTCGTGACTCGCGAAACGACGCTGCGCGTCGGCGTGGCGAGCCGGCGGCAACCCGTCGAGCAGGCGGCGCAGGGAATGGGACATCGTGCTCATGGATCCTTAAAACGCGTACTTGACGCTGGCCTTCACGGCGCGCCCCGTGATCGAGCGGGCAGCATGGCCGTCGCCTTCGATCTCGGTGTAGCCGATGCGGTTGAACAGGTTGTTGGCGTTCAGGGACAGCTGCACCTTCGGCGTCAGCTGGTAATTCAGGAACGCATGCACGACCGTGTAGCCGGGCAGGACGAGCGTGTTCGCATCGTCGCCCCAGCTTTTACCGGTGCCGACGACGGCCAGGCCGAAGTTGGCCGCGCCCAGGTCGTAGCTCGGCGTGAGCTGGTACACGGCGTGTGCCTGGCGGCGCGGCGTGTGGCCGATCGTGGCTTCGCCGCCCGGTGCCGTCGCGGTGATCTTCGCATTGGTCAAGGTGAGGCCGCCGTTGACGCGGAAGTCGCCCACGCGATAGGCCGCTTCCAGTTCGGCGCCTTTCGCGTCGTAGCTGTTCGCGGTCGACAGCTGCGTCGTCGCTTCGTAGTTGCTCTCGCGGGTCTTGGCATGGAACAGCGTCAGGAACGTGGACAGGCCGCCACTGCGCCATTTCACGCCGCCTTCCAGCTGTTTCACCGTGTTGATGCTGATCGGCGCGCTGCCGTCCAGCGGGGTGCCGAACAGGATGCGGTCGGCGTTGAACGCCACGCCTTCGCTCGTGCGGGCGAACAGTGCCAGCGACGGCGTGATTCTCCAGTTGCCGCCCACCGAATACGACGTGTGGCCGATGTCGTAGTCGACGTGCTGCACGGTGCCCGGCTGGTACGCCGCCGCATTGGTGGCGATGTTGGCACTGCCCCCGGCGTGCTGGCGGTCGCGGCGCACGCTGGCGTCCACGTTCACGGTGCCCTGCTCCCAGCCGAAGTTCGCGTACGGCGAGTTGGTGCGGTATTCGACGTCGACGGCGCGCGAGCAGCAGCCACCGAATGCCGGCCCCACGTAGCCCGGTGTCGCGCTCGCGGTCTTCAGCAGCGCGGGGTCGTCGCCGGTCGCCTGCATCAGGTACTGGTTGAAGTTCCACGTCAGGCCCAGCTTCTGCAGCGACGAGTACCAGCCCGCCGTCACGTTCAGCTTCGCGCCGTCGATTTTAAATGTCTTGGTCAGGCGCGCATCGTTCAGCGTGTTGCCCGCGTCGTCGATCGACGTGTTGAAGACGACGGCATTAAAGGCGCGGCCGTTGTAGGCCTGGCCTGCGCTGGGGCCCGTCGCGAAGGTATAGCTGCCCACCGTGCCGCTGTCGGCCGGGAACACGCCCACGAAGCGGCCGCTGTTGGACGCCTTGCGGAACTTGTTCGTCACGGTCCAGCCATTGCCCAGGTCGAACGAGCCTTCCAGGCCGATCGCATTGCTCTTCACGGACAGGCCGTCGTTGACGTCGCTCGCAACAATGCCATTGCCCTTGGTGAGCGAGACGTCCTTGACCCAGTACGGCGAATAGAACGATGCATAGCGCGGGTCGATGCCGGCGATTTCCGAGATGTGGCCGTTGTTGACGAGGACCGGCACGGGCAGCGCCGTCGGGCTCTGGTCGTCGAGGTGCTTCAGCGAGACGCGCACGTAGCCGCCGTCGAAGTCGTGCGTGAAGTTCGCGCGCAGCTGGCCGCCCCGCTCGTTCTTGCCGGCCGCGTTGCGGATGCCTTCGCCGCGACGGTAGAAGCCGCCGACGAAGAAGCGGTCGCGCTCCGAGACCGGCGCGCCGTAGTCGAAGTCGACGCGCGTGCTGTCGTAATCGAGGCCGCGCGACAGGCCGATGCTGCCGCCCTGCTGCGCACCGTCCTTGGAGATGAAATTGATGATGCCGCCGGGCGAGTTGGTGGCCAGGGTCGAGGCCGAGCCGCCGCGCACGGCTTCCACGTGGTCGAGGGTGCCGTCGATCTTGATGTAGCTGTCGGGGGTGATGAAGTTGAAGTCGCCGAACTGCAGCACCGGCAGGCCGTCTTCCTGCATCTGCACGTAACGCGCGCCGCCCGCGGAGATGGGCACGCCGCGCACGGTGATGTTGGCATTGCCTTCGCCGCCCGACGACTCCGAGCGCACGCCCGGGATCGAACGCAGCACTTCGGCGGCGCTGGTCGGCGCGAGGTTCTGGATGGCGTCCGCTTCCAGCGTGCTGACCGAAACGCTCGACTTCATCTTGCTCGAACCGATCGGCGTGCCGGTGACGACGACGCGTTCCATCTTCAGGCCATCGGTAGCCGATGCCGGCGCGGCGGCTTCCTGCGCGGACGCCGCACCCAGGTGCAGCAAAGCCAGCGCCACGGCACGCGCCGTGTGCTTCATGCGAACTTCCATGTCTCCTCCGTTTGTATTCGATTTGTTGGCACCTTGTCAGGCACGCGGCCATTATTTCCCTATTTTTGGAAAAATGCAAACGATTGCAATAACGTTGCAAAAACGCTGCAACCGGCTAGCCATGCGGGATTCTCTCGCCTCTGAGGTAAAAAATCGTCGCAATTGCAAACGTTTGCAAATCAATGCGCAACGAGGGTGGAATGGCAACGCCCGGTCAGGCGCTGGCGCGGACGATCAGTTCGGTGGGAAGCTGGACGGAGGGTGCGCTGCGGCCGTCGACGAGGACGAGCAGCGCATCGACGAGCGCGCGCGCGGCCACGTCGCGCGGCTGGGCGACGGTGGTGAGCGGCGGGTGGAAATAACTGGACAACTCGATGTCGTCGTAGCCGACGACGGCCACGTCGACCGGCACGTCCTTGCCCTGTTCGCGCATGGCGTGGATGGATTTCATCGCGAGCAGGTCGCTGCTGGCGAACAGGGCATCGTACGCGACGCCGCGCCGGGCCAGTTCCGCCACGGCCTGGCCGCCGCTCTCGGGCAGGAACGACGATGCCACGTGCAGTTGCGGATCGGGAGAGAGGCCATGCGCGGCCAGCGCTTCGACGTACCCGCGGTGGCGCTGCTCGACCTCGGGCAAGCTGGTGTCGCCGAAGAAGGCAATGCGGCGCCGGCCCTGCGCCAGCAGGCGTTCCGTCGCGAGGCGGCCGCCCGTGACGTTGTCGCCGCCGACCGTCGTGTACAACTGCTGCGGCAGCTGCGCGCCCCAGACGACGAACGGCACGCCGCGCGCGGCCATCTTGTTGAGTTCAGCGTGGTGGCGGCCCTGGCCGATCAGGATCACGCCGATGGCGCGGCCGCCGTCGAATGGGGCGGCGGCGGCGTCGACCTGGTCGGCGTCCACGCGCGAAACGAGCGTGTCGAAACCCTGTTCGCTGAGCGCGTCCGCGAGGCCGCCCAGCATCGACAGGAAGAACGGGTCGGTCAGTTGCTGGCGCGAGGACTGGTCGATCGGGATGACGACGGCCACCGTGCGGTTCTGCTGCAGCCGCAGGTTTTGCGCGCCGATGTTGATCGTATAGTTCAGCGAACGCGCGAGGTCGAGGATGCGGTCGCGCGTTTCCTGGTTGACGAGGGGGCTGTGGCTGAGCGCGCGCGAGACGGTCGACGTCGACACGCCCGCGAGGCGCGCGATGTCGGCCATTTGCAACCGCCGGGACGACGAGGACATCGTATCAGTGCGGGACGGTGTCCTTGAACGACGGCCGTTCCGACAGCTTGTCGAACAGGCGCGCCAGGTTCGGATACGCGCTGCGCCAGTCGATGTCCGGGAAGCGGAACGACAGCCAGCCGAGCGTGCAGCCGACGGCGACGTCGGCCAGCGTGTAATGGATCCCCATGCAGAACGGCTGTTCGCCGAGGTTCTCGGACATCACGGCAAGACCGCCGCGCACCTTGCCCATCTGGCGGTCGAACCAGGCCTGGCTCTGCTGCTCGCCCGGGCGCCACGTGCGCTCCAGGTAGGCCAGCACGGCCGCGTCCAGCACGCCGTCCGCGAGCGCTTCCCACACCTTGACGTTGGCGCGGTCGCGGCTGTTCGGCGGGAGCAGCTTGCACACGGGCGTCAGCGTATCGAGGTATTCCGCGATCACGCGCGAGTCGTACATCGTGCTGCCGTCTTCCATCACGAGGCACGGCACCTTGCCCAGCGGGTTCGACGCAGCGATCTCCGTTTCCGGCGCCCAGACGTTTTCCAGCTCGAACTGATAGTCGAGCTTTTTCTCTGCCAGGACGACACGCGCCTTGCGCACGTAGGCACTGGTGAAGGAACCGATGAGTTTCATAGATGCTCAGTCATGTGGATTGGCAGACAGTATAGCATCGGCCTATCGCCCGCCAAACGCCGGCGAAACGCCTGCAACGGTGGCCAAATGAGACTTGACAAAGCGGCCAACCCCAGCCTGCCGATGGTAGAATCTCGTTTTTGCACTCACCGCCTCCCTCCTCCCATGACCTCTACCGCATCCTCCTCGACCCTGTCGGCCCTGTCCCCGCTGGACGGCCGCTACGCCGCCAAGACCGACAAGCTGCGTCCGATCCTGTCGGAAGCCGGCTTCATGCACCACCGCGTGAAAGTGGAGATCGCCTGGCTGCAGGCGCTGTCGCAGGCCGGCTTCGCCGAACTGAAACCGTTCTCCGCCGACGCATCCGCCCTGCTGGACAAGCTGGCCGCCGACTTCTCCGACGCGGACGCCGCCCGCATCAAGGAAATCGAGGCCGTCACGAACCACGACGTGAAAGCCGTCGAGTACTGGCTGAAGGAACAAGTGAAGGACGTGCCGGAGCTGGTCGCCGCGTCCGAATTCATCCACTTCGCATGCACGTCGGAAGACATCAACAACACGTCGCACGGCATGATGCTGAAAGCCGCGCGTGACGGCGTGCTGCTGCCGTCGCTGCAGGCCGTCATCGCCAGGCTGACCGAGATCGCCCACACGAACGCCGACCTGCCGATGCTGTCGCGCACGCACGGCCAGACCGCCAGCCCGACCACGCTCGGCAAGGAATTCGCCAACGTCGTCGCCCGCCTGCAGCGCGCGGTGAAGCGCATCGCGGACGTGGAAATCCTCGGCAAGATGAACGGCGCCGTCGGCAACTACAACGCGCACCTCTCGGCGTATCCGGGCTTCGACTGGCCGGCGTTCTCGAAGAACGTCATCGAACAGCGCCTGGGCCTGACGTTCAACCCGTACACGATCCAGATCGAGCCGCACGACTACATGGCCGAGCTGTTCGACGCGATCTCGCGCACGAACACGATCCTGCTCGACCTGAACCGCGACATCTGGACGTATGTGTCGCTCGGTTACTTCAAGCAGAAGCTGAAGGCCGGCGAGATCGGCTCGTCGACGATGCCGCACAAAGTGAACCCGATCGACTTCGAGAACTCGGAAGGCAACCTGGGCCTGGCCAACGCCGTGCTGCGCCACATGGCCGATAAACTGCCGGTGTCGCGCATGCAGCGCGACCTGACCGACTCCACCGTGCTGCGCAACATCGGCGTGGGCTTCGGCTACGCGCTGCTCGCGTACGACAGCTGCCTGCGCGGCCTGAACAAGCTGGAAGTGAACCCGGCGCGCCTGGAGCAGGACCTGGACGCGAACTGGGAAGTGCTGGCCGAGCCGGTGCAGACCGTGATGCGCCGCTACGGCATCGAGAACCCGTACGAGCAACTGAAGGAACTCACGCGCGGCAAGGGCATCACGCGCGACGCGCTGCAGGAATTCATCGGCAAGCTGGCGATTCCGCAAGATGCCAAGGACCTGCTGCTGGCCATGACGCCGGCGAATTACACCGGTCTGGCGGCGCAGCTGGCGAAGGCTATCTAAGTCGATGAACGTCGCCCCCGCGAAGGCGGGGACCCAATTTTGCATGAGCTGTCGAAACGCGTGCAGAACTTGGGTTCCCGCCTGCGCGGGAACGACGGGTTTAGCGCTGCCACGTCAGCTTCACTCCCACCGTCCTGGGCACCTCGGTCCGCACCGACGCCACGCCGTACTCCGCGTGCCCGCCGTTCAGGTTCGTCCCGATCACCGATAACTCCATCCCCGGCGCGAAACGCCAGCCGAACCGGGCATCCACGGCCCAGTAAGCCGGCACGTTCGGAAATCCCAACGCGCCATTGCGGCGCACGGCCAGTTCCAGTTCGCGGTCCGCGTCGATCGCGTGGCTGGAACGCAGCTGGGCCGTGTAGGCCGGATCACGCCCCGTCGTCATCGGGCTGCCCTGGTCGCGGCTGCCCGGCTTCAACGCGAATTCCTCGTGCAGCAGCGTGGCGCCCGCGGACAAACGCCACGCCTGCGTCATCTGCACATTGCCCCACGCCTCCAGGCCGCGCGCCTGGCCTACCATCAGGTTGCCGAACACGATCTGCCCGGCCGGCGTGACGTCCTGCGTGCGCAGGTGGTCGTACAGGTTGCGGAACGCCGTCACGGAATACGACACGATCTGCCCCGCCTGGCCGCGATAGCCCAGTTCGAGCACGCGCGCGGTCTCCGTCCGCACGCCCCGGCCGCCCGCCAGCAGGTAGGGCGGCGCTCCGGGCACGTACGCGTCCACGTCCAGCCGCGACGGCGCGCGCACGGTGCGCGACACGGCCGCCCAGAACGCGTGCATCGGCGTGGCGCGCCAGGACAGGCGCACGTTCGGCAGGAATTCCGTGCCCGTGTACGGATTGCGCTCCCAGCGCACGCCGGCCGTGGCGCTCAGGTCGTCGCGCAGGGCCACCTCGTCCTGCGCGAACAGGCTGGCCCAGGCCTGCGTGTCGCGCGCGGGCAGGAACGCGACGAAGCGGCTGTTGTCCACGCGGTCGCGGCTGGTGCGGTATTCCCCGCCCCACACGATGCTGTGCCGGCCGTGCGCGGGCAGCGCGTGCTGCAGTTGCAGGTCGAGGATGCCGACGGCGTCCGTGAACGTGGGCGGCACCTTGCGGTAGCGGTAGTCGTAATACGCCTGCGCGGTCACGCTGCCGCCGCCGTCGAGCACATGCTCCCAGCGTCCCGTGACGTTGGCGCCATGCAGCTGGATGTCGTCCAGGCCCGTGCCCGCACCCGGCGCCGCGATGACGCCGGGCGCCGGCTGGCCCTCGCGTCCGCGCCAGGCATTGGCGTTGACGCTGAACCGCTCCTCGCCCCGCTCCCAGTCGCCGCGCCAGCCGACCTGGCCCTGCGTCCAGTCGTCGTCGATCGCGCGGCCGGAGGCGAGTTCGCTATGCCCCAGTCCGAACACCTTGCCGTAGGCCCGCCACGCACCTTTGCCCATCGCACCCTCCATCGCGCCGCCGTGGCGGAATGCAGCCTGGACGCCGTCGACGTCGGCGCGCAGCACGAGCAGATCGCCCACGGTGTCGCGCGCGTGGCGGGTCGTGATGTTGATGACGCCGTTGACGGCATTCACGCCCCATAACGTGCCGCCGGGGCCGCTGATCACTTCGATCCGCTCGACGTCTTCCAGCATCACGTCCGGCTCGTCCCAGAACATGCCGGAGAACAGCGGCGAATAGACCGAGCGGCCGTCGATCATCACGAGAAGCTTGTTGGCCGGGCTGTTGCTCGTGCCGTTCATGCCGCGCGCGGAGATGAAATAGTTCGCGTTGCTGCTGCGCGCGACCTGCAGGTTCGGCGCGAGGTTCAGCGCCTCGGCGAGGTTGCGGGCGCCCGAACGGCGGATGTCGTCCGCCGTGATCACGTACACGGAGGCCGGCGCGCCCTGCAGGCGTTCGGGCCGGCGCGAGACGGACGTGACGTCGATGTTGGCCAGTTCTTCGATCGACAGGTCGGCGAACTCGCCCCGACGCGCCGCTTCCCCGGCATGCGCCGGCAAGGTCAGCATCAGCGCCGCCACTAACAAAGGCAGACCGGGCGTGTGGGTCATTATGTTTTATAAATCCGTTTTCTTGACATTTTACCTTCACATATGCAGACATGGCATATGCGCCACGGATTGTCCCACTGGCTGAACAAAGTTATCCGTATGGATAGCTTCCGCGCAATATTTGGAACCGTTAAAGTATCCCTATTGCAAATCCACAGCTACCCGCAACTCATGCTAGTGTGCTGGGTAGTTTGGTAATATTTAGTTCTAATTCGTACTAATTCATCGGAGACCCGTCATGCAGCGCTACACCACGACCGCCATCGTGCTTCACTGGCTGATCGCCGTGCTGATCATCGGTGCGTTCACGCTGGGTCTCGTGATGACGGACATTCCCGGCATCTCGCCCACCAAGCTGAAGTATTTTTCGTGGCACAAATGGGCCGGCGTGACCGTGCTGCTGCTCGCCACGATCCGCCTGCTGTGGCGCCTGAAGAACCGTCCGCCGGCGCTGCCCGACACGATGCCCGCGTGGCAGCGCGGCGCCGCCCACGGCCTGCATCATCTGCTGTACGTGCTGATCTTCGCCGTGCCGCTGTCCGGCTATTTCTACACGCTGGCGGCCGGCTTCCCGGTCGTCTATTTCGGCCTGTTCCAGCTGCCCGTGTTCATCGCCAAGAACCCGGCGCTGGCCGACACGCTGAAGCCGATCCACTACTGGCTGAACATGGTCATGGCCGGCCTCGTCGGCCTGCACGTGGTCGCCGCCCTGAAGCACCAATTCGTCGACCGCGACGGCACGCTCGGACGCATGCTGCCCGGCCGTTCCCACTGAAGGAGAAAACCATGAAATTCACCCGTGGCGGCCTGGCTGCCGTATTGGCTGGCGTGACGCTGATCGCCAGCGCCGTACCGCTGAAAACCGATGTCGCGCACAGCAGCGTCTCGGCCGTGTTCAAGCAGATGAACGTGCCGGTCGAATCGAAGTTCAAGAGCTTCAACGCGCAGATCGACTACGACGCGGCGCACCCGGAAAAAGCGACGGCGCGCGTGGACATCGACACGGCCAGCTTCGACATCGGCGAGGCCGAGTACAACAAGGAAGTGGCCGGCAAGGACTGGTTCAACTCGGCCAAGTTTCCGAAGGCAACCTTTGTCTCCTCCGCCATCAAGCCGGCCGGCGCGGGCAAGCTCTCTGTCTCGGGCAAGCTGACCATCAAGGGCCGGGTCCAGGACGTGACCTTCCCGGTCACCATCAAGCCGGAAGGCGGCAAACAGGTTTTCGAAGGGCAACTGCCGATCAAGCGGCTGGCCTTCAACATCGGCGAAGGCGAGTGGAAAGACACGAGCATGGTCGCCGACGAAGTCGTCATCAAATTCCGCGTCGCAGCGGGACAATAAACACTATTTATCGTTAAAGGATCGCCTTACATGAAACTCAAGCACCTCGCCCTCCTGGCCGTCGCCTTCGCTTCCAGCGCCGCCTTCGCCGCCGACACCTACAAGATCGATTCGAACCACACGTACCCGAGCTTCGAGGCCGACCACTTCGGCGGCCTGTCGAACTGGCGCGGCAAGTTCGACAAGACGGAAGGCTCCATCGTCGTCGACCGCGCGGCCAAGACGGGCACCGTCGACATCACCATCGACGCGAACAGCCTGGACTTCGGCCACGCCAAGATGAACGAGCACGCCAAGGGCCCGGACATGTTCGACGTGGCCAAGTACCCGAACGCCACCTACAAGGGCAAGATCGTGTTCAAGGGCGACGCACCGTCCACCGTCGACGGCGAACTGACCCTGCACGGCGTGACCAAGCCGGTCACCCTGCACATCAACTCGTTCAAGTGCATCCAGCACCCGATGCTGAAGCGCGAAGTGTGCGGCGCCGATGCGTCGGCCACGTTCAACCGTGCCGATTTCGGCGTGGACTACGGCGTCAAGATGGGCTTCAAGCCGGAAGTCAAGCTGGCGATCCAGGTCGAAGCCGTCAAGCAGTAATCGCTCGATCCAAAAGAATAAGCCCCGCGGCCAGCACGGCCGCGGGGCTTTTTCTTTTGCCGGGTTCGTAGCGCCGCCGAACGATCAGCGGCCGTCGCGATCCGAATCACCCGGAATCGCACGCTCCACGCGATCCCACGCGGCGCGGCTGGCCGACTTGGCCTGCTCCCACGACAGGCGCGAATGGCCCTTCACGCGATCCCACTCGTCGGCCATGTGCGGCTCGGCCAGGTCGTAGGACGGGAAGCGGCGGGCGTTGTTGTAGCCCAGCGCATAGGCCGGCGAATAATCGTCGTACGTGTAGCCCGTGGTGTAGTACGGTTGCGTCTGGTAGTTCGAGCGCCAGTACGCATCCTCCACCGTCGGATTCACGAGGTGGCCGGCACCCTTGCCGACCATGCCGCCGGCGATGCCCCCGATGGCTGCACCTGCCGCCATGCCGACCGGGCCGCCGACGGCACCAATCGCGGCACCGGCTGCCGCGCCGCCGCCGCCGGCCAGGTTGTGCTCATGCAGATCGTCGCCCGGTTTCGGGTTCACGACTTCGCCCGCGCCCTTGCCGGCCATGCCGCCGGCGATACCGCCGATGGCTGCGCCCGCGACGGTGCCGATCGGACCGGCCGCGCTGCCCACGGCCGCACCGGTCAGTGCGCCCGCACCCGCACCCGTGCCCTGGGCCAGGTTGTGTTCATGCAGGCGGTCTTCCGAATGCGGATTCACCACTTCGCCCGCGCCACGGCCCGCCGCGCCGCCGGCCAGGCCGCCGATCGCGGCACCGGCCAGCGCACCGACCGGGCCGGCCACGGAGCCCGCAGCCGCGCCCATTGCGGCGCCCGTGCCCTTGGCCAGGTAGTGTTCGCCCAGGTCGTCGCCCGCTTTCGGGTTAACGACTTCGCCCACGCCCTTGCCGGCCATGCCGCCGGCGATGCCGCCGATCGCCGCACCGGCCGCCATGCCGATCGGACCGCCGGCCGCGCCCAGTGCGGCGCCGGTGGCGGCACCCGCGGCGGCGCCGATGCCGGTGCCGATCACGTGCGAGCCGCCGTTATCGGTGAAGGTCTGGTTCAGGTAGGCAACGTCCTCGTCCGAACGCGGCGTCACGCCCAGCACGATGCCGCCGTTGTTGATGCCTTCCTCGTAGTGCTTGACGCGTTCTTCCGGGATGCCGGCACCGATCAGCGCGCCGATCAGGCCGCCGGTAATGCCGCCCGCGCCTGCGCCGGCCAGGGCTGCCGCCAGCGGACCGGCGACGACGAGGCCTGCGCCCGGGATCACGAGCGAGGTGCCGATGGCGGCCACGCCGGCAAGCACGGCGCCGATGGTGCCGCCGATACCTGCACCGGCAGCGGCGCCTTCCGCGGCCTTGCTGCCCAGCTCAGTCTCGGTGTCGGAGAAATGGGTCTTGCGGGTCGTGTCCGACATCATCAGGTTGACGTCGTCCTTCGTATAACCGCGGGTGGAGATGGCGCTGTAGGCGCGCTCCGCGCTGGCGCGGTCGGGGAACAGCCCGGTCACCATACGGTTCTGCTTGTTCTGCTCAGTGGTCGTGTTGTCGAAAATAGCCATGATGTACGTTCCTTTCAGTAATCGAAGCGGTCCGGGGTGTTACGTTTCAAGGCGTCTCGAAAAACCGTAGCGAGCGGCCGCAGTTGCGGTTGAGAAGCGCAGCTGTACGAAAGTACAGTGAGCATCGCAAACTGCAAATGCAACGCGCAGTAGGTTTTTCGACGCGCCTTTCGATGCAAAGTGATTGAACGATATGCCTGCCGAGCAAGGCGCTTCTGTTCGGTGACGCACCCAGTTAGGGACATTCCGCACCACAAGAGAACGTCGCCGGAGTTTGCGCGTCTAACGTTCGGCAACGCACCGACCCGGTACCGTGTGCATCAATAGACTTTGCACATGGCCTCGGCATTCAATTGGCCTGGAGTATGTTTTTTCCAACTTGAGGAGGACTCAACATGTTATTCATTATCTGGATCGTCGTTGGTGGTGTGCTCGGCTGGCTCGCCAGCATGGTCATGAAGACGGATGCTGAGCAAGGCATGATTCTCAATGTCGTGGTCGGTATCGTGGGAGCCTTCCTGGGTGGCTGGCTGCTGTCCCCGCTGTTTGGTAATGGCACCATCAACTCCGATGACTTCAGTGTATCTTCGCTGCTGGTCTCGTTCCTGGGCGCTGTGATCCTGCTCGCAATCGTGAATCTGCTGCGTCGCGGCCGCGTCCGCTAAGCAGGTGCAAGCCCCGCTTTGAAAACCAACGTCGGCTGGCGTTGGTTTTTTTACGTCTTCAAATCGAACTCATGCGTATCAAACGCCCCATCGTCGTCCTCATCACCTGCGTCGCCACCCTCGTGGCGGGCCTGCTCGTGCTGAACTTCGCGCCAGGCGAAAAGAAGATCGACACGCAGCTCACGCGCCTGTACGACACGGACGATCCGCAATTCCGCCGCTCGCTGGGCGTGCTGCTGGGCCCGCCCATCATCGAGGGCAACAAGGCCGAAGTGCTGCTCAACGGCGACAAGATTTTCCCCGCCATGCTGGACGCGATCCGCTCGGCGCAGACATCCATCAGCTTCGAAACCTATATCTACTGGGAAGGCACGATCGGCCGCGAATTCACGGACGCGCTGTCGGAACGGGCGCGCGCCGGCGTCAAGGTGCACGTGCTGCTCGACTGGATCGGCAGCATGAAGATCGACGACGCGTCGCTCGACGAGATGCGCCGCGCCGGCGTCGAATTGCACCGCTACCACAAGCCCGTCTGGTGGAAACTCGCGCGCCTGAACAACCGTACGCACAGAAAGCTCCTGATCGTCGACGGCAAGGTCGGCTTCACGGGCGGCGTCGGCATCGCGGACAAATGGCGCGGCAACGCCCAGGATCCCGAGCACTGGCGCGATTCGCATTTCCGTGTGGAAGGCCCGGTCGTCGGCCAGATGCAGGCCGTGTTCAACGACAACTGGACCAAGGCGACGGGCGCCGTCCTCGACGGGCCCGCCTACTTCCCCGCCCTCGTCGCGCAGGGCGACATGCCCGCGCAGATGTTCTCCAGCTCGCCCACGGGCGGCAGCGAGAGCATGCACCTGATGTATTTGCTGGCCATCACGGCCGCGCGCCGCACGATCCACTTGTCGAACTCGTACTTCGTGCCGGACGAACTGGCCGTGAAGGCGCTCGTCGCGGCGGCGAAACGGGGCGTGGACGTGCGCATCATCACGCCGGGCCCCATCATCGATTCCGACGTCGTGCGCGCCGCCTCGCGCGAGCGCTGGGGCGAATTGCTGGAAGCCGGCGTCAAGATGGCCGAGTACCAGCCGACGATGTACCACGTGAAGGCACTGGTCGTCGATTCGCTGCTCGTCTCCGTCGGCTCCACCAATTTCGACAACCGCTCGTTCATCCTCAACGACGAGGCCAACCTGAACGTGCTCGATCCTGACTTTGCCAAGCAACAAGAAGCTGTCTTCGAAGACGACTGGAAACACGCGCGCCCCATCACCTTGCAGGCGTGGCAGAACCGCCCATTCATGGAAAAAATCGGCGGCAAGCTGGCTGACCTGATCGGGGCGCAGCTATAAAGGACTAACCATGAAACAGACCCTCATTGCGCTCGCGATTTTCGCCTCGTTTTCCGCAAAGGCCGACGAGGGCATGTGGATGCCGCAGCAGCTGCCGCAAATCGCGCAGCAACTCAAGACCGCCGGCCTCAAACTTGATCCGGCGGCTCTTACCAGGCTGACCGCGTTCCCGATGGGCGCCGTCGTGAGCCTGGGCGGCTGCTCGGCGTCGTTCGTGTCGCCGCAAGGCCTCGTGATCACGAACCACCACTGCGTGTACAACAGCGTGGCCGTGAACTCCACGCCGCAACGCGACCTGCTCGCCGACGGCTTCCTCGCGAAGACAATGGCGGAAGAACTGCCGGCCGCGCCGGGCAGCCGCGTGTTCGTCACGGAGGAAGTGGCAAACGTCAGCAGCCGCGTGATCACGCCGGACGTCGCGCAGCTGACGGGCAAGGCGCGCCTGGACGCGATGGAAAAGAACCAGAAAACACTCGTCGCCGAATGCGAGAAGGACGCCGGCTACCGCTGCACCGTCGCGAGCTTCTACGGCGGCCTCGAGTTCTACCGCATCAAGCAGCTCGAGATCCGCGACGTGCGCCTCGTGCACGCGCCCCCGGTAGGCATCGGCAAGTTCGGCGGCGATACCGATAACTGGATGTGGCCGCGCCACACGGGCGACTACGGCTTTTATCGCGCCTACGTCAGCAAGGATGGCAAGGCCGCGGACTACGCCAAGGACAACGTCCCGTACCGCCCGAAGCTGTGGCTGAAAATCGCGCAGGACGGCGTGAAGGAAGGCGATTTCGTCATGGCCCTCGGCTACCCGGGCCGCACGAACCGGCACCGCCTGCCGTCCGAAGTGGCGTTCACGTTCGACTGGAATTATCCGGCCTTCGTGAAGGCGTCGGGCGAAACGCTGGCCGTCATCGAGCGCGAGACGAAGAACGACCCGGCCGCGCGCCTGAAGTACGCGGGCCAGATCGCGAGCGTCAACAACTACTACAAGAACCGCAAGGGCATGATCGCCAGCTACGAAGGCAGCGACATCCTCGCGCGCAAGACGGCCGAGCACAATGCGCTGAAAGCCTGGGTCGCTGCGGACCCGCGGCGCAAGGCCGAATTCGGCGCGGACATCGAGGCGGTCGAAAAGCTGATCGCCCGGCGCGACGCCGACTCGCGGCGCGAATTCTTCCTCGGGTATTCGGTGCCGCGCTTCCTGAACTCGGCGCGCACCCTGTACCGCCTGGCCAACGAGCGCACGAAGCCGGACGTCGAACGCAAGTCCGGCTACCAGGAACGCGACCTGCCGCGCCTGACGTCCGTCATCGGCGGCCAGGACCGGACGTACGACGAAAAGGTCGACAAGGCCCTCGTGCTGAACTTCCTGAAGCAGTACAACGCGCAGCCGGCCGACCAGCACGACGCCGCGTTCGACAGTGGGCTGGGCATCAGGCCGGGCATGAGCGAAGCCGAATTGAAAACGGCGCTGGACCGCATCTACGCGGGCTCGCACCTGCAGGATAAGGAAGTACGCACGGCGTGGCTGACGAAGACCCCGCAGGAGTTCAGGGCCAGCAACGACAGCTTCATCAGGGCCGCCGTCGCGATGTACGACGCCGACATGAAGCGCGAGGCCGAAGAAGACGAACTGGCGGGGAGCATCCAGAAGACCTACGCCAGCTACATGAAGGCGAAGATCGCGTACATGAACAGCAAGGGCCGCGCCGTGTACCCGGACGCGAACAGCACCCTGCGGGTCACGTACGGCAACGTCAAGGGCCGCGACTACGGCGCCGATGGCACCGGCTCATGGACCGCGTTCACGACCGTGAAGGGCGTCGTCGCCAAGCACACGGGCGAAGGCGAGTTCAATGCACCGGCGCGCCAGCTGGCCGCGATCCGCGCGAAGGACTTCGGCCGCTGGGCCGATCCGAAGCTGAAGACGGTGCCCGTCGACTTCCTCGCCACGCTGGACATCACGGGCGGCAATTCGGGCTCCGCGGCATTGAACGCGCGCGGCGAGCTGGTGGGCCTCGCGTTCGACGGCACGCTCGATTCGATCATCTCCGACTGGGATTTCGATCCGCGCGCCACGCGCGACATCCAGGTCGACGTCCGCTACATCCTGTGGAACATGGAGAAGGTCGACCATGCGGACAACCTTCTCAAGGAGATGGGCGTGCTGTGATCAGTCGGCCTTGGAGCGCTGCAGCGAGTTCTCGAGTTCCGCCATGCCGGACGGCAGATCCACGGTCGCGCCCAGGTCGCGCATCGTGCTGCCCAGCGCGTGCACCGTGCGGAACAGGTGATGCGCGCGGCACTGCTCGCCCATCTGCCCGATCCTGACGATCGGCAGGCCGAAGGAGCCCGAGATCTCGACCTGGTAGCGGCTCGAGATCGTGGAGCAGACGGCCTGGTTGGTGATGCCCTCCGGCAGATTGATCCCGACCACCGAATTGAGCCGAGATTCCGCGGGCGCGAACAGGGACAGGCCCATCGCCTCGATGCTGTCCTGCAGCGCGGTCGAGCAGCGCAGGTGGCGGGCGAACCTGACCGGCAGCGTTTCTTCGCACACGAGGCGCAAGGCTTCGTGCAGCGCCAGCACGCCCGACACCGGCGCCGTGTAGTGGTACGACGCCTTGTGCCAGAAGTTCTCGGCCAGCAGGGCGTCCAGGCACCAGTGCGTATTCGGCGTGGGCCGTTCGCGGATCCGGCTCCACGCGGCGTCGGAGAACGCAAGCAGCGAGACACCGGGAATCGACGACAGCCCTTTCTGCCCGCCCGTGATCACGGCATCGACCTGCCAGTCGTCCATCTCGAACGGCGTCGTGCTGAGCGTGCACACGGCGTCGACGATGACGAGGCAGCCCCGCGCCTTCGCCAGCCGCGCGATGTTCTTCACGTCGTTGTTGAACGTGGTGTTGGACGTTTCGCCCTGGACGAGCGTCAGGCAATGGGGCCGGTGTTCGTCCAGCAGCGCTTCCAGCCTGTCCAGCGACATCGAGTGCGGGAAGATCTCGTTCATCGTGACGACGTCCGCCCCCGCGCGGCGGCTCATTTCCGCCATGCGGCCGCTGAAGAAACCGTTGCAGATCGAGAGCACGCGCGTACCGGGCCAGACCAGATTGCAGATCGCCATTTCCATCGCCGCCGATCCGGGACCGGCCACGCCCAGCACCCAGTTGGAACGGGTCTGGAAGACGTATCTCGCCATGTCCTTCACCTGGGTGATGATCTTCGCCATGGTCTCGCCCAGGTGGTTGATGACCAGCGAATTCGCGCGGGCCACCGCGCTGGGGATCGGCACCGGGCCGGCGCCCATCATCAGCAACGGGTCGTCCGGCAGGATGGCGCTGAGATGGTCGACGTGGGGCGGGAGGATGTCGTTGCGGGTTGGCTGGAGCTGTGTGTTCATGGTGGGTCTTCGTCGTGTTGGCAGTCGGACAAGTGTACCAAGTATTCCATCCGCGCCATCTGCATCTCATACCGCGCAATGCGCAATCCATGCCATCGGGCCTGCCGGCTCGGAGCGGATTCCTTACACTGCCTGCACATCACGCATAAGGAGAATTGGTATGAAGCGGATCTGGATCTGGGCACTGCTCGCCGTCGCATGCGCCCACGTGCACGCACAGGACGACAAAATACGGCAAGAGCGGGCGCAGGCATGGACGCAAGCCCGCGCCATCGTGGCGGACCTCGATAAAATCGTCGCGCCGCACGGCGTGCAGGAATCGTACAAGACGCGCATCGGCGGCATCGACCAGTGGCTCACCGTGCGCGGCCAGGAGCGCGACAACCCGATGATCCTGTTCGTGCACGGCGGCCCGGCGGCGCCCGTCACGCCGACCCTGTGGCAGTTCGAGCGCCCGCTCGAGGAATATTTCACCATCGCGAACTGGGACCAGCGCGGTGCCGGCAAGACCTATGGCGAGACCGATCCCGCGCAGGTCGCGGACACCATCCGTATCGACCGCTACGTCGACGACGCCATCGAGGTGGCCGAGCACCTGCGCCGGCGCTACGGCAAGCGGAAGCTGATCCTGATGGGCCACAGCTGGGGCACCATCGTGAGCATGAAGGCGGCGCTGAAGCGTCCGGACCTGTTTTATGCCTATGTCGGCATCGGCCAGGTGATCAGCGTGCGCGAGAACGAACGCATCAGCTTCGACTACGCGCTGGCACAGGCGAAACAGCACAAGAACGAGGAAGCGCTGCGCGATTTGCAGTCGATCGCGCCCTACCCCGGCAACCAGCCGATCACCCGCGAACGCATCATCGTCGCGCGCAAGTGGCCGCAGTACTACGGCGGATTGAGCGCCTACCGCAGCGAGTCGGCCTATTATTTCGACGGTCCGCGCCTGTCGCCGGAATACGATGCGCAGCAGGTCAAGGACATCGACCAGGGCAACCTGCTCACGCTGGGCCGCATTTTGCCGGAGTTCGTGCAGGTGGATTTCTCGAACGTGAAAAGCTTCCCGATCCCGGTGGTGATGTTCCTGGGCAGGCACGATTACACGACGCCGACAGCACCGACGGAGGCGTGGCTGAAGCAGGTGAAGGCGCCGTCGAAACAGGCGGTGTGGTTCGAGCGGTCGGCGCACATGGTGCCGTGGGAGGAGCCGGGGAAGACGCTCGTCAGCCTGCTGACGTTTGTGAGGCCGTTGGCGAAATGAACCGTCGCCCCCGCGCAGGCGGGGGCCCAATTTTGCGAGCGCCGTCGCGACGCGTCCACATCAGGTCCCTGCCTGCGCAGGGACGACGTTGGTGGCTAGTGCGTCAACTCCGCCTGCGCCGCATCCGTCTTGTTCAACCGGCTGTTCCGCATCCCATACCCGAAATACGTGAGAACGGCCACCGCCATCCAGATGGTGAACACCGTATAAGTCGTGCTGGACAACCCGCCGACGAGATACAGGCACGCGAGGATCGACAGCCCCGGCACGAGGTAAGGCCCGAATGGCACGCGAAAGCCCTTGCGGCCCGTCTCGCCCTGCTTGCGGCGGATGACCGGCACCGCGATCGACACGACCATGAACGCGACCAGCGTCCCCATGCTCACCATATCCCACAGGAAGGTGGAGTCGACGAGGCCCGCCACGGCGCCCACGACGATGCTGACGATCAGCGTGTTCGTCACCGGCGACTGCGTGCGCGGATTGACCTTGCGGAAGGCGTTCGGCACGAGGCCGTCCTTGGCGATGGCGTACAGGATGCGCGTCTGGCCGTAGATCGTCACCAGCGTCACCGAGAACACGGAGATGACGGCGCCGGCCGACAGCACGAGCGCCGGCCATGCCTTGCCGGTCACGTTCTGCAGGATCACGGCGAGGCCCGCTTCCTGGCCCGCGAACATCGACGCCGGCTGGGCGCCAAGGGCCGCGATCGCGACCAGCATGTAGAACACGGTGACGATGCCGAGGGCGGCCAGGATGCCGATCGGGACGTCGCGCGTCGGGTCCTTGACCTCCTCGCCGGCCGTGGCGATGGTGTCCAGGCCGATGAACGAAAAGAACACGGTGCCCGCGGCCGCCGTCACGCCGGCCAGGCCGCCGACGCCTTTGCCGTCCGCCGGCCAGACGAACGGGTGGAAGTTGTTGATGTCGAAGCCGGACAGCGCGATCGCGGAAAAGAACACGAGGATCGCCAGCTTGATCAGCACCATGATGGCGTTCGTCGTCGCCGATTCCTTGGTGCCGCGGATCAGCAGGACGCAGCACAGCACGACGAGCAGGATCGGCGGCAGGTTGATGTGCCCCGTGTGGAATTCGACGCCGCCGTTCTTGCCCGCGACGACCAGGGGCGAGCGCAGCGCGTCGGGGATCTGCCAGCCGAGCGCGTTCTGCAGGAAGTTGTTCAGGTAATCCGACCAGCCGATCGCGGTCGCGCTGGCGGCCAGGCCATATTCCAATAGCAGGCAGGCCGCGACGATGAACGCGGCGAACTCGCCCACGGTGGCGTAGGCGAACGAATACGAGGAGCCGGCGGCCGGCACGCGGTTGGCCAGTTCGGCATAGCACAGCGCGGTGAGGCCCGCGGTGACGGCGGCCATCAGGAACGACAGCACGACGGCCGGACCGGCCTTCGGCACCGCTTCCACCATCGTGAAGAAGATACCGGTGCCGATCGTGGCACCGACGCCGATCATCGTCAGGGGAAACAAGCCCAGCGAGCGGCCCAGGGCGTGGGCATGGCCGTCATCGAGCTTGTGCTCGGACGTCTTGGTACGAAAGAGCTTTTGGCCCAGTGTCTGGTTCACGTCGTCGTCCTCTTGGCGCGGGTAGCGCTGTTGTCTTATCCAAAGTCCGCGATTATAGGGCCAGTTCCCGGCACTGCTTTCACTGCGGGAAAAAAAATACTTCCGCTAAACATGCATTTTTAATGCAGATTTAGGTAGAATACGCACATGGAGTTAGAATACGCTCGTAACCACTGAGCTGATCCGATGCGACTCACCCGATTCTCCGATATTGGCCTGCGTGTCCTGATCTATCTGGAACGCGCGGGAGAACGTCCGCATCCGGTAACGGTGGCCGAGATCGGCAAGCAATTCGACATCCCGCTGAACCACCTGGTCAAAGTGGTCGGGCAACTGGCCAAGCTGGGCTGGGTGCAGGCGACCCGCGGACGCAACGGCGGCCTGCGCCTCGCCGCCGATCCCGCCACCCTGACGATCGGCCAGGTACTGCGCAAGCTGGAAGGCGAAGACGACGAGCTGGTCGACTGCGACGGCACGGACTGCGCGCTGAAGATGGATTGCCAGCTGCGCGGCATGCTGCGCGCCGGCATGCGGGCGTTCTACGACGCGATGGACCGCTACACGCTGGCCCACGCGACCGCCGGCGGCACGGGCGAACAGGTGGTGCGCATGCATCGCATGTTCTGGGATAGCGCAGCGGCGAAAACCGCCGTGGCCCTGCCCGAGCCGGTGAGTGAGGATTAACTTCAATATTGATGGCAAGCCCGCTGTGCGGGCCTTTTTTTGAATCTTAAATCTGCATCTTAAATGCATAATTAAAGGAACCACCATGATTTCGGAAGCTTCCCGCCCCTACATCGATGCCAGCGTCCCCGTCCTGCGCCAGCACGGCCTGACGATCACCAAGCTGTTCTACACGAACATGCTGGGCGCGCATCCTGAACTGACCCGCATTTTCAACATGGGGAACCAGGCCAGTGGGGCGCAGCAGCAGTCGCTGGCATCGGCGGTGTTCGCGTACGCGGCCAACATCGGCAACCCGGGCGCGCTGGGTCCCGTCGTCGAGCGCATCGTGCACAAGCACGTGTCGGTCGGCATCCGCGCCGAGCACTACCCGATCGTCGGCAAGCACCTGCTGGAATCCATCGCGGCCACGCTGGGCGACGCCGCCACGGAACCGCTGCTGAACGCGTGGAAGGAAGCCTACAACTCGCTCGCCAAACTGCTGATCGAAGCGGAAGCGAACCTGTACAGCACGGCCGGCATCCAGCCGGGCGACACCCGTCCGATGCGCGTCGTGGAAGTCAAGACGGAATCCGTCAACGTGCTGTCGATCCGCTTCGTCCCCGCCGACGGCAAACCGGTCCCCGCGTTCAAGCCGGGCCAGTACGTCAGCGTCGCGGTCGACCTGCCGGGCGGCCGTCACCAGCTGCGCCAGTACAGCCTGTCGGATGCGCCGAATGGTGAAGACCTGCGCATCTCGGTGAAGCGCGAAGACGGCGTGGACGATACGCCGGCCGGTGAAGTGTCGAACTGGCTGCACGCCAACGTGAAGGTCGGCGCCACGCTGCAGGTGTCGCACCCGTTCGGCGAGTTCCTGCCGGAGACGGAAGGCGACGCGCCGCTCGTGCTGCTGTCGGCTGGCGTCGGCATTACGCCGATGGTGTCCGCCCTGAAGCGCGTGACGCAGGTGAATCCGCAGCGCCGCGTGATCTTCGCGCACGCCGCACGCGACGCCGGCCACCACGCGCTGCGCGCGGAAGTCGAAGGCCTGGTGTCCGTGATGCCGAACCTGTCCGTCGTGACCTTCCACGAGGACGCACAAGGTGCGGCCGGCGTGATCGAAGGCCGCATGGACGTGGCGAAGCTGCCGGCATGGCCGCACGACGAGGCGTCGGTCTACCTGTGCGGCCCGCACAAGTTCATGCAGGCCCAGTGGCTCGGTCTCCTGAATGCGGGCGTGCCGGCCGGCCGCCTGTACCGCGAGGTGTTCGGTCCGGAGCTGCTCGACCACCTGCTGTAATCGAAACGCCGGCCTTCGCGCCGGCGTTTTTAATTCACGACCTGGACGAGCTTCCCGCTCACGGTCCGCTGCGACGGATTGCCGTACACGCGGATGCCGCCGGAGCCGCTATTCTGCGCGACGAGCGACTGCCGCACGTTCGCGGTCATGCCGCCCGATCCCGTCGACGACAGGTCCGCCTGCTCGCTGACGAGGTCCGCCAGGTCCAGGTGGCCGGAGCCGTTCGAGCGCGCCGCCAGGTGGCGCACCGCACCCGTCACGCGCAGCTGGCCGGAGCCGTTCAGGTTCGCCGTCAGGCGCTCGCCCTGCATGCGGCCCGCGACGATGCGGCCGGAACCCGTCAAGGTCAGGTTGCCGCCGCTGCTCTGCAACGTCGTCGCGTCGATGCTGCCCGAACCGTTCTGCACCACGTCCAGGCTGGCCACGCGGCCCGTCAGCAGCACGGAACCCGATCCCTGCGCTTCCACGACCAGCGGTCCGCCGTTCAGCTCTTGCACGGACAGGTGGCCGGAGCCGTTGTGGCGGACGTTCGTCAGGCGCGGCACGGTATAGGTCACGCGCACGGGATTGTTGGTGCGGAACGAGCGCTCCTTCTCGATGACGAGCCGGTCGCCGCGCAGCTCCGTGCGGATGAACGGCAGCAGGTTGCTGTCCGCCTCCACGACCAGCGACGTCGCCGGGCCCACGCGCACGTCGACGGTGATCGTGCCGTTCACTTCCAGCGCCGGCACGGTGGCGATCGTGCGCTCGTCGCGCGCGGGCACGCCGTTGCCTTCGATGGAATCGCTGGAGAATGGCGTGCGGACCTGGTAGTCGCCATCGCCGCCCGGTGCGACGATGATGGCGCAGCCGCCGAGGATGGCGCAGGCGAGAGCGATGGCGAACGGAGTACGCATGGTGGATGGCCTTGTTGTTATTGACCATGCCACTGTAGCAAGGGCTTGCAGGGCCGTCCGCCTGCGTGCGACGGACGGCGTAAAACGCGGAACGAACGGAGGAAAACCAGCGACGACCGTCAGCGCTGGCCCAGGCGCGTATCGCCGAACAGATGCTTGTACTCGTGCGGCTGCGAGCGCCAGTACTGCGGCGGCGCGCTGACCGTCGCCCCCAATTCCGCGGCCGCATGCCACGGCCAGCGCGGGTCGTACAGCATCGCGCGCGCCAGCGCCACCATGTCGGCCTGGCCCGTCTGCACGATGGTCTCGGCCTGCTTCGCCTCCGTGATCAGGCCCACGCCGATGGTCGGCATGGGAGTGTTCGCCTTGATGCGCGCGGCGAACTCGATCTGGTAGCCCGGACCGACGGGGATCTTCTGGTGCGGCGACAGCCCGCCGCTCGACACGTGGATGAACTGGCAGCCGAGCCGCTCCAGTTCCTGCGTCAGCACGAGGCTCTGTTCCAGGTCCCAGCCGCCCTCGACCCAGTCGCTGGCCGAGATGCGCATGCCGACCACCATCTCGGGCGACACGGCCGCGCGCACGGCCTGGAACACTTCGAGCGGAAAGCGCATGCGGTTTTCCAGCGAGCCGCCATATTGATCGTCGCGCTGGTTCGACAGCGGCGACAGGAACTGGTGCAGCAGATAGCCATGGGCGCCGTGCAGTTCGATGGCGTCCAGGCCCAGCGCATCGGCGCGGCGCGCGGCAGCGACGAAGCCGTCCTTCACGCGCTGCAGGCCGGCGGCATCGAGCGCCAGCGGCACGGTCTCGCCCTCCGCGTGCGGGATCGCGGACGGCGCCACGGTCTGCCAGCCGTGGGAGTCCCCCACCGGAAGATTCGCGCCGCCGTGCCACGGCACCTCGCTCGACGCCTTGCGGCCCGCGTGCGCGAGCTGGATGGCGATCTTGATCGGTGCATGCTTGCGCATCGCATTGACGACGGGCTCCAGCGCGGCCGCATGCTCGTCGGTCCAGAGGCCCAGGTCGGCATAGGTGATGCGCCCTTCCTCCGTCACGGCGGTCGCTTCGATGATGAGAAGTCCCGCGCCGGACAGTGCGAGGTGGCCGAGGTGGATCATGTGCCAGTCGGTGGCGTAGCCCCGGTCGGCGGAGTATTGGCACATCGGCGCGATGGCGATCCGGTTGGCCAGCTCCAGCGGGCCGAGCTTGATCGGAGAAAACAGCTTGCTCATGGGTGAGACTCCCCTTTGCATTTCAAAGAGCCAGTCTAGCGCGCATGGCGCAAACGCGCTTTCAACCGGCGCGCACCACCATGATCCCCGCACGCAACCCCACGCGCACATCGGGATTCGGAAACACGACACACTCTTCGTCGTGCTGAACGGTATAAACAGTATCGCCGTCGCGCGCGATCACTTCCCCCTTTTTCAATGGCGTGAAGTTTTCGGTATCGCGTCCGAAGCTCATCGTGAACGCATCGGACAGCTTGGTGATCGACTGGGCCGTGTTGAACACGACGGGCTCGTTGCCGCCCTCCTGCGCTTGCCCGCGCAGCAGGCCATGCAGGGCCGAGGCCATCGCCGCGAACTGCGACAGGTCGTTCTGCCCCAGCGTGCCGATGCGTCCCAGTTCGACGGTGGTGCCCGCGGCGCCGTGCCGCTCGGCCGTCCAGTAACTGTACGTGCCCGCGGACGCGGGGTTCATGATGACGGCCTCGATGCCGCCGAGGCCGAGCCACGCGATCAGCGCGCGGCGGGGAGTCTCCGCGATCAACTCCGGCACGATCGCGAAGCGCGGATAACGCGAGCCGCGGATCGCCGTGTGCAGGTCGAGATGCCAGCGGCGCGGGCCGCTGCCCTCGAAGAATGCGGCCGTCGCCGCGATCAGCGTGTCCGCGCGGCCGGCTTCGAAGGTGCCGGCCAGGTCGCCGCGCTGGTCGCGGAACATGCGGTTCAGGTCCGCGTCGATGAAGCGCTTGCCGGCCGCGATGGCGTCGATGTTCCCGACGCACAGCATCAGGTCCACCGCGAGCTCGCCGGGCGTGCGCGACAGGGCCTCGATGGCGTAGGCCACCATCTCGATCGGCCCTGTCTCGTCGCCGTGCACGCCCACCGACAGCAGCACGGCGGGCCGCTCTGCCGACGGCGTCGCGGCCTTCACGGTCAGCACGCCCTTCGCGGGCTGGCCGACCGTGAAGCCGGCTTGCGCGAAGCGGGCGGCTACCTCGCCGAAGTCGCCTTCGGCCAGTGCCCGGATTTCCTTCGGTAAGGTGGCCGCCATCGCTTACGCCACGTTCGCGACGGTGGTGGCGACGGTCGTCGCCGCGGTGCCGGATGCGATGCGGTCCGGGCTCGAACCTTCCGACAGCGACCACACGGCCAGCATCGCCTGCTCCAGGTCCGTCGGCTGGACGTAGCCGGCCGACAGGCCCATCGCCGCGGTCAGCTCGCGCACGGCCGACTGCATGTCGCCGCTGGTGCGGCTCGCCGCCAGCACTTCCGTCAGCAGGCGTTGCTGCGTGCGGCGCAGGGCTTGCAGCGCGTAGTTGCGCAGCTGTTCCTGCGACTTGCTCGTGGCCGGCAGCTTGAGGCCGCGTTCCAGCGTGTCGATGCCCGCCTGCTCGCGCAGCAACATGCCGACGCGCAGGAACTCGGCCAGCGACATGCCTTGCGGACGCTGGATGGAGACGGCCGCGAACAGGAACGTCGCCAGCGATTCGACCGTGTCGACGGCCTTCCACGCCTGCACGAACGACGACGACAGGCCGGCGTGGCTGTCCGCCTCCGACTTCGCCGGCATCAGCTGGCGCAGTTGTTCCGGCTGGGCGAACAGGTTCGACAGCTCTTCCATGCCGCCGGCACCGGCCTGCTCCGCCGGCAGCGACAGCACGCCTTCGATCACGGTGCGCAGCATCACGCGGGTACGCGCGTCGACGGTCTGCGACACGTCGCGCGGCACGACCAGCGCGTCATGGTCCAGCGCCTCGAACACGGGCGCCAGGTGCAGCGCGGCCCACGCCTGGCCCCACGACTTGACGACTTCGGCGTCGTCGATGCGGTGTTCCAGCGCCAGGTCGCGCAGCATCAGCGGGCCGCAGCGGTTGACGGATTCGTTGGCCAGCACGGTCGCGAGGATCGCGTTGGCCAGCGGGTGCGCCAGCGGATCGCGCGTGGCGACCAGCTGCGCCGGGAAGTACGGGCGCAGGATGGTCTCGGCCCACGGCTGTTCCGTCAGCGGCAGCGCGGCCAGGGTGCGCTTGAAGCGGTTCTTGACGTTGGCGACGACGACGGCCAGTTCCGGCGTCGTGAGACCCAGGCCCAGGGCCTTGCGGCGCTGCAGTTCCGTCTCGCCCGGCAGTTGTTCCAGCTCGCGCGACACGGCGCCTTCCGCCTCCAGGCTCGCGATCAGCGCGGCGTAGCCGTCGACGACGGCGCTGTTCGATTGCGCCTGCGCCTCGCGCACCAGCAGGTGCGTCTGCAGCGTGTTGTCGCGCAGGACCAGCTTCTCGATATCGCCCGTCATCTCGGTCAGCAGGCGGTTGCGCTCGCCCTCGTCCAGCTGGCCCGCGTTGACTTCGGTGTCGAGCCAGATCTTGACGTTGACTTCGTGGTCGGAGCAGTCCACGCCGGCCGAGTTGTCGATCGCATCCGTGAAGATGCGGCCGCCGGCCAGCGCGAATTCGATACGGCCGGCCTGCGTGGCGCCCAGGTTGCCGCCTTCCGCGACAACCTTCACGCGCAGCTCGTTGCCGTTGACGCGGATGTTGTCGTTGGCGCGGTCCTTCACTTGCGCGTGGGTCTCGGTGGACGCCTTGATGTAGGTGCCGATGCCGCCGTTGTAGAACAGGTCGACCGGCGCCAGCAGGATGCGGTGCATCAGTTCTTCCGGCGTGAGCGACGTCTCTTCGATGGCCAGCGCTTCGCGCACCTGCGGCGACAGCTCGATGTGACGGGCGGTACGGGGGAACACGCCGCCGCCTTCCGAGATCAGTTCCTTGTCGTAGTCGTCCCACGAGGAACGCGGCAGCGCGAACATGCGCTTGCGCTCATTGAACGACACGACGACGTCCGGATTCGGGTCGAGGAAGATGTGGCGGTGGTCGAACGCGGCCAGCACTTTCAGCTGGCGCGACAGCAGCACGCCGTTGCCGAACACGTCGCCCGACATGTCGCCCACGCCGACCATCGTCACCGGGGTCGTGTTCATGTCGTGGCCCATCTCGTAGAAGTGGCGTTTTACCGCTTCGAACGCGCCCTTCGCGGTGATGCCCATCTTCTTGTGGTCGTAGCCGTTCGAGCCGCCGGACGCGAACGCGTCGCCCAGCCAGAAGCCGCGCGAGACGGCGATGCTGTTGGCGATGTCGGAGAACGTCGCCGTGCCCTTGTCGGCGGCGACCACGAGGTACGGGTCGTCCTGGTCATAGCGCACCGTGTCGGCCGGCGGAACGATCTCGCCGCGCACGCGGTTGTCCGTCACTTCCAGCAGGCTCGCGATGAACAGGCGGTAGACGGCTTCGCCTTCGGCCGCGACGACGTCACGCGCCGCATCCTTCGGCATCTGCTTGCAGACGAAACCGCCCTTCGAGCCGGCCGGCACGATGACGGCGTTCTTGACCATCTGCGCCTTCACGAGGCCCAGCACTTCGGTGCGGTAGTCTTCCATGCGATCGGACCAGCGCAGGCCGCCGCGGGCGACCGGGCCGCCGCGCAGGTGCAGGCCTTCGAAGCGGCGCGAGAACACATAGATCTCGCGGAACGGGCGCGGTTCCGGCACGAGCGCCAGGTGGCTCGTGTCGAGCTTGAAGATGATCTTCTCGCCGCGATTTTCCTTCGTTCCTTGATAGTAATTGGTGCGCACGGTCGCCATCACGAGATCGACCAGCGCGGCCATGATTTCCTCGGTGTCGGCGTGGTTGACCTTGGCCAGGCCCGCCTTCAGCGCGACCAGTTTCGCATCGCCCTCGGCGCGCTCCTCGGCGCTGCGTTTCGGGTCGAAGCGCAGTTCGAAGCCTTCGACCAGTTCCTTGACGAGGTTCGCGCGCGGGCGCAGCGTCTCGGCCATGTAGCGGGTCGAGAACTTGCTGCCGGCCTGGCGCCAGTAGCTGATGTACGCGCGCACGAGCTGCACTTCGCGCATCGCCAGGCCGCCTTCGATGGTGAGGCCGTTCAGGCGGCCGTCTTCCGCTTCGTCGTTGAACAGCGCGGCGAACAGTTCGCCGGCCACTTCCGCGACGCCCGGCTTGGCCAGCTTGGCGGCCGAATCCGCGTCGACGATCAGGCCCGTGATGTAGCGGCGGGTACCGTCGGCCGTATCGATCCAGAAGCTTTGTTCGCGGTCGATGGCGACGCCGGCGTTCTGCAGCGCCGGCAGGATGCGCGACAGCGACGGCATCGTGTTCGTCGAGTACAGGCGCAGCGACGTGATGCCCGCTTCATCCGTCTCGATGCGGACCGAGACGTGGCCCTGCTGGCCGTTCGCGATGATCGCGCTCACGTCGCGGAAGGCGATTTCCGGTGCCGTCGCGGCCACGTAGTTCACGGGCAGCGTCGGCAGGATCTTGCGCAGCGCGTTGCGGGTCGGGACGTCTTCGACGGTGTCGGTCAGCGCCGTGTAGCGGTCATGCCAGCCGTCCAGCACGGACAGCAGCGGTTTCTGGATGTCGGATTCCAGGTCGAGCGGATAGCGCGCGGCCTGGGCGATCAGGTAGACGCGGGCCAGCGGGCCGTCCGCGACGAGCGTCTGCGTGCGCACGTCGACGGCGCCCGAGCTTTCCTTCAGCGCCTGCGCCAGCCCGGCGACGACGGCGGCGCTGTAGCGTTCGCGCGGCAAATAGACCAGGACGTTCAGGTGGCGTTGATAGACGTCGCGGCGTGCAAACACTTTCGCGCGCGGCTGCTTGTACAGCGAGACGACGGAGCTGCACACCTGGGCGAGCCAGTCCGGATCCGCTTCCAGCGCTTCCGTGCGCGGCAGCGACTCCAGGATCTCGAGGAATTTCTCGGCGCGGAAGCCTTCCTGGCGCACGCCGGCGATGGACAGCACTTTCGCCACGCGGCCGCGCGCGAACGGCAGGCGCGCCAGCGGGGTCGACGTGGCGGCGCGGGTGAACAGGCCGACGAAGCAGTGTTCGCCGATCGTGTTGCCCTGCGTGTCGGTGTCGCGCACGCCGATGAAGTCCAGCGGCTGGTCGCGGTGCAAGGTGCCGGCCACGTCGGCCTTCACGATCGACAGCGTCTCGTCGCGCTTGGACAGGATCTCGAAGTCGCCCGGGATGTTCTGCAGGCAGGTGCCGTAGACGGGGTGCGACGTATCCTGCAGCACGCCGATGCGGCTCGGGATGTCGCGTTCGAGTTCGCGCACGCCCGGCTTCACGAAGTAGTAGGCGTAGCCGAACGGCTCGAAGCCTTCGTTCTTGGCCCAGTCGAGGAACGCGGCCACTTCCTGGCCGGACGGCGTACCTTGTGCGGCGGCGGCGGCGGCAACGGCGGTCATGCGGTCGGCCATGGCGACGGCGTCGCGGTGCACGATGGCGGCGTCGCGCGCGACCATCTGGATGCGCTCGATGAGTTGGGAGAGTTCGTCCTGCGGCAGGTCTTCCGCCAGCAGGCACAGGACATACGATTCCAGCGGCGCGCCCGCTTCGCCGACGGCGACCACGCGGCCGGCTTCGTCGCGGCGCACGGGCAGCACCGTATTCAGCACGCCCGACGCGACGACGCGCTGGCGGCGCAGCGCCATCACGAACGAGTCGACGAGGTAGGGCATGTCCTCGTTCAGGATCAGCAAGGCGGTCGACATGCCGCAGCGGCCGTCCGTATAGCGATTCTCCGCGATCTGGCAGCCGTCGGTCGTGCGCTGCGCCACCTGGGCGAAAGCATCCCACAGGATGGCGGCGAGGTTGCGGGGATCGATGCCGGCGAGGTCGTCCTCGTCCAGGGCGCCGATCCAGGCGCCGATCAGCGCGCCCACTTGTTCCGAAGCGCCCACCGGCTTGTTCTCGTTAACCAGCGCGAGGGTTTGCGTGCGCAGATCGTGAGGCATGTCTTTGTTCATGTTTAGCTTCTCCAAAAGCTGGTTGTTGCGCCGGGTTCGGCGCGGCTTGTGGCCACATGTTCCCGGCTGGTACGGACAGGGTTGTCCCGTCCAGATCTCTTATTTAAGGTTCCTGTTCCCGGAAACGATTCGCCATTAAATCATGAAAGGTCGTAAAGACCGGGCAAGCCCAGGATGCGTTCCAGGTCTTCCAGCGCGGCCGCGCATTCGATGGCCAGCTGCGGGTCTGCGAGATCCTTCGGCTCCACGCGGTCGCGGTAATGACGCTCGACCCACGGCACGAGGCGCGCATACAAATCGTCCGTCATCAGCACGCCCTGGTGCATCGCGGCCGCTTCCTCGTCCGTGAGCACCACGCGCAGGCGCAGGCACGCGGGGCCGCCGCCGTTGCGCATGCTCTGGCGCAGGTCGAATTCGATCAACTCGTCGATCGGGCCACCGGATGCGACGAGCTGCTCGAGGTAGCGGGCCACGGTCGCCGTCTCGCGGCATTCGTGCGGGACGACGAGCGCCATGCCGCCGTCCGGCTTCGACAGCAGCTGGCTGTTGAACAGGTAGCTGGCGACGGCATCGGCGACGGGGACGACGCCCGTGTCCACGCGCACGGCGCGCAGGTCGGTGCCGGTGACGCCCAGCGCGCGGCGCAGCGCGTCCAGCGTGGACGCTTCGTCGGCGAACGCCTGGTCGTGGTAGAACAGCACGTTGCCGTTGCCGACCGCGATCACGTCGTTATGAAACACGCCCTGGTCGATCACGGCCGGGTTCTGCGACGCGAACACGGTGCGCGCCGCGTCCAGGCCGTGCAGGCGGGCGACGGCCTGCGATGCCTCCAGCGTCTGGCGCGCCGGGTATTTCACGGGTGCCGGTGCGGACGGGTCGAATTCGACGCGGCCATAGACAAAAAACTCGACGCCGGACGCGCCGTGTGCGCTGGCGAAGCGCGTGTGGTTGGCGGCGCCCTCGTCGCCGAACGCGGGCGTCGACGGCAGCGGGTCGTGCACGACGAAGCGGTCCGGGTTCGCGAACAGGGCGCGCAGGGTGCGCGTCGCCTGCACATGTTCTTCCGCGCGGTGCAGTTTATTGTTCAGGTTCGCGGCGGTGAAGTGCACGCGGCCGTCCGCCGTGTCGGCCGACGGGCTGACGGTGGCGGCGTTCGCGGTCCACATCGGCGATGCGGAGTACGCGCACGCGAGGATCACCGGCGATTCGCGGTACGCCTGCGCCAGCACGTCGGCGTCCGTGCCGGAAAAGCCGAGGCGGCGCAGCAGGCGGAAGTTCGGACGCGCCTGCGGCGGCAGCAGGCCTTGCGCGAAGCCGCGTGCGGCCAGCGCGCGCATCTTGGCGAGGCCCTGCAATGCGGCCTGGCGCGGGTTCGACGCGCTCCGCACATTGTTGAACGAGGCGACGTTGCCGAACGACAGACCGGCGTAGTTGTGCGACGAGCCCACGAGGCCGTCGAAGTTGAATTCGCGTGCGTTGCGCATATCGTTCAGAAGTTAAGGCCCGGGGACAGTTTCGCCGGCATTTCCAGCTCGGACGTTTCGATCGAGGCGACCGGGTACGCGCAGTAGTCGGCCGCGTAATAGGCGCTCGGACGATGGTTGCCGGACTTGCCCACGCCGCCGAACGGCGCGGAGCTGGCGGCGCCCGTCGTCGGACGGTTCCAGTTGACGACGCCCGCGCGCGCCTTGATCGCGAAGCGCTTCCACAGCTCTTCCGACGGCGACAGTAGCGCGGCGGCGAGACCGTATTCCGTCGCGTTGGCGGCGTCGATGGCGGCGTCGAAATCGGCCACGCGGACAATCTGCAGCAGCGGTCCGAACCACTCTTCGTCCGGGATGCCCGTCGCATCCGTCACGTCGACGATACCGGCGGTGACGAAGCCCGCGTTCGGATCGAGCTGGCGCATGCGCAGCAAAACGTTACCGCCCTGCGCTTCCATCATCTCTTGCGCCTGCACGAGGCGTTTCGCCACGGCGGCCGAGACGACGGGGCCCATGAACGGCTGCGGCTCCGCATTCGACGGACCGACCGCGAGCTTGCTCGCCACGTCCACGAGGCGGTCGATGAAGGCCTGGCCTTCCGGCGTGTCCTGCACGATCAGGCGGCGCGCACACGTGCAGCGCTGGCCGGCGGAGATGAACGCGGACATGACGGCGTGGTGCACGGCCGCGTCCCGCATTTTCTCATCCTCCTGCACGTCCCAGACGACGAGCGGGTTGTTGCCGCCCATTTCCAGCGCCAGCATCTTGCCCGGCTGGCCGCCGAACTGTTTATGCAGCGCGACGCCCGTCTGGCTGCTGCCGGTGAACAGGATGCCGTCCACATCCGGGTGCTGCGACAGCGCGACGCCGGTCGCGCGGCCGCCGTTCACGAGGTTCAGCACACCCTGCGGCAGGCCGGCCTGTTCCCACAGCTGCACGGTACGCACGGCGGTGCGCGGCGCATATTCGCTCGGCTTGAACACGAGCGTGTTCCCCGCGATCAGCGCGGGCACGATGTGGCCGTTCGGCAGGTGGCCGGGGAAGTTATAGGGTCCGAACACGCCGAACACGCCGTGCGGACGGTGGCGCAGCACGGCGTTGCCGTCGGCGACCTTCGCAGCCGTTTCGCCCGTGCGCGCGGCATGCGACTGCACCGAGATGTCGACCTTGTTGGCCATCGTCGTCACTTCCGTGCGGGCTTCCCACAGCGGCTTGCCCACTTCCTCGGCGATGATCGCGGCGAGTTCCTCGTTGTGCTCCTTGAGCAGGTCGCGGAAGCGCTGGCAGATGGCGATGCGTTGTTCGAGCGGCGTGAGCGCCCAGTCTTCGAACGCGGCGCGCGCGGCTTTTACGGCGCGGTCCACATCTTCTGCCGTGGATTCGTTGCTGGTCCAGGTCTGGCGGCCGGTGGACGGGTCGATCGTGTCGAGCTGGGGACCGGAGCCGGCCAGCCATTCACCGCCGATAAAGTTAGAGACGTTAGCCATTGTTCTTCCTTACGTTGAGGGCCAGCGAGCGGATAAGGTCGCCCGGCTGGCAATGCAGCAGTTGGAGTTCGCGCACGGATAGCGCGACCTTGCGGCCGCCGTCGCAGGCCTGGGTAAGGACCATGCGAAAATCGTCGAGCTTCGTGTTGGAGACGAGCGTGACTTCGCACTCGCCGTCCGGTTGGCCTTCCTCGGCCGTGGTCAGCACGCTGTCGCGCACGGCGCGCAGCTCGGCCACGCGGCCCTGCAACACGGGGCCCGCGTCGAAGATGTCGACGTAACCCTCGTAGTGCATGCCTTCCTGTTCCAGCAGCTTGCGCGCCGGGAGCGTGGAGCGGTGCACCTGGCCGATCACGGCCTGCGCGTCTTCCGGCAGGTACGCCACGTACAGCGGCTGGCGCGGCATGAGCTCCGCGATGAACGATTTCTTGCCGAGTGCCGTGAGGCCGTCGACGTGGTTGAAATCCATCTTGAAGAAGTGGCGGCCGAGCCCCTCGTAGAACGGCGACGTGCCGTCCTCCGCCTGGTAGCCACGCATCTCGGCGATGATCTTTTCCGTGAACAGGTGCTGGAACTGGGCCATGAACAGGAAGCGGCTCTTGGACAGCCACTTGCCGTTGTAGCCCGTGCGGTATTCCGGCATCAGGAACAGCGAGCACAGTTCCGTGGAACCGGTCAGGTCGTTGGACAGGTACAGCGTGTCCATGCGCGTGAACACGCCCAGTTCGCGGCTGGAATGCACCAGCGTGCCGATGCGGTAGTTATAAAACGGCTCCGTGAGGCCGACGGCGGCCTTGATGGCGCACACGCCGGCCAGGCGGCCGTTGGACGTGTCTTCCATCACGAACATGTAGTCGCGTTCCTCGGGCGGGATCGTCTGCGCGAACGATGCCACCGCGGTCTCGACGCGCTCGCCCAGCATGGCGCGGTCCGGCTTCAGCGTGGTCATGCCGCTGCCGACCTGGCGCGCCATCTCGATCAGCGGATCGATGTCGTTCAGGGTGATTGCGCGGATTACGAGCATGGGTTCCTCATAGTTTTCCAAAGCGTCAGATACGTACGCAGATGACGCTGTCGCCGGTCTCTCTGCCTAACGCCTCGCGTGCCGCGGGCGGCAGGCAGATGGATTCGGAGCTCTCGGCCGGGTCGCACGGCAGCACGATCGCGCGGAACTTGCGCTCGCTGCTGGCCACCGCGTAATTCACCATCGCGGCCTTGCCGCCGCGCGTGGGCGGCTGCAGTTCGGCGTTCGCGACCTTCTTCACCATCGAGCCGGAGAACGACCGCAGCGCGTGCTTGTGCGCCTGCAGGATCGGACCGCCGTCGAAGATGTCGATGTATTCGTCGGCCTCGAAGCCCTCTTCCGTCAGCAGGTCGAACGCGAGTTCGCCGCTCGGGTGGATCTGGCCCATCACGGCCTGCGCGGGGCCGGGCAGCAGCGGCACGTACACGGGGTAGTGCGGCATCAGCTCGACGATCAGCGTGCGGTTACGGGCGCCGCCGATCGTGCGCTCCGCATCGAGGAAGTCCATCTTGAAGAACTTGCGGCCCAGCGCATCCCAGAACGGCGACTGGCCGCCCTCGTCGGTGACGCCGGCCAGCGGCACGAAGAAGCGGTCGCCGAAACGGTGCGGCGCCAGCACGGCATATAACAATCGGGCGCGCGACAGCAGCGCGGCTTCGCGCCGCGCCGTGTCGCGGTCGCGAATATAAAAGCCGGACAGCTGCGAATACGCCGTCAGCTCCGAGCAAAGGGTCAGCGCGTGCACGCTGTGGCTGATGTTCAGGTCGCGCGAGACCTGCTGGATCACATCGTTGCGGAACGCGAAATAAGTGCCGTTCGAACCGGCCGACGCGTGGATCGCGGCGGTGCCGACCAGCTCGCGGCTGTCGACGTCTTCGAGCACGAACAGGTAGGACTCTTCGCTGGGAATGTCGACGTGGGCGGCGAACGACGCCACGGAACGCTCCACGAACGCGGCGATCTTTTCGCGCGTGCGCGGCAGGGTGTGCACTCCCGGCGTGGACGCGGCGAGCAGCGTCTCGAGGGCGCCGACATCCGCTGGTTCTACCGGACGAACTACATACATGGATTCTCCCGACAAAGGCATCGAACGAACGGAGCCGGCCGGGCTGGGGTGGCCCCCTTCCGGCCGGGTGGTGCAGGCGTATCAGCCGGCGAGGAACGCGTCGGCGGCCTGGCGCATGATGCGATCCGCGTCCGCGATCTGCTCGTCGGAGACGACCAGCGCCGGTGCCAGGCGGACGACGTCCGGACCGGCGATCAGCAGCATCAGGCCGAGCTTTTCCGCGACCTTCGTGTAGTCCTTCGACTTGCCCTTGTAGCCTTCGGCCATCGGCAGGCCGAGCAGCAGGCCCTTGCCGCGCGGCTTGGTGAACAGCTGCGGGTAGTCGGTGGCCAGCTTCTCCAGGTTCGCGACGATCTTGCCGCTCGCCTCGCGCACGCGCGCCAGGAAGGCCGGCTGGTTGATCTGCTCGATCACGGCCAGCGCCACCGACGTCGCCAGCGGGTTGCCGCCGTACGTGGTGCCGTGGCTGCCGACGGCCAGGTACTGCGCGATCTCGTTGGTGGTCAGCATGGCGCCGATCGGGTAGCCGTTGCCCAGCGCCTTGGCCGAGGTCAGCACGTCCGGGGTCACGCCCACGTTCATGTAGTCGTAGAAGGTGCCGGTGCGGCCCACGCCCGACTGCACTTCGTCGAAGATCAGCAGGGCGCCGGTCTTGTCGCACAGTTCGCGCAGCGTTTTGAGGAATTCGATGTCGCCCGGGATCACGCCACCCTCGCCCTGGATCGGCTCGACGATCACGGCGGCCACGTCATCGCCGATGGCGGCGCGTGCGGACTCGATGTCGTTGTAGTTGATGTGGTTGATTTCCGGCGGCAGCGGCTCGAAGCCTTCGGTGTACTTCGACTGGCCGCCGACCGACACGGTGAACAGCGTGCGGCCGTGGAACGAGGAATAGCACGACACGATGCGCGACTTGTGCGGGCCGAACTTGCCGTGCGCGTACTTGCGCGCCAGCTTCAGGGCGGCTTCGTTGGCTTCCGCGCCCGAGTTGGCGAAGAAGCAGCGGTCGGCGAACGTGGCCTCGATCAGGGCCGACGCCAGGCGCAGGACCGGCTCGTTCGTGTAGCCGTTGCCGACGTGCCAGAGCGTGGTGGCCTGGCGGGTCAGCGCCTCGACGACGACCGGGTTGCAATGACCCAGGCTGCTGACGGCGATGCCGGAGGTGAAGTCGAGGTAATGCTTGCCGTCCTGGTCCCAGACGTCCAGGCCCGACGCGCGCACGGGCACCATCGCGGCGGGTGCGTAGGTCGGGACGAGCACCTCGTCGAAAGTCTGGCGTGTGACAGGCCGCGTGGCGACACCCGAGTCGAGCTTAGCATTCATGACGTTTTCCTCATCCAAATAAAAGGTTGCGCGGACTCCAGCAGCCGCGCCGAGCGACTCATTATAGAGAAGCCAATCGTTGCCGTTCTTTCCAAACTGCGACAGGCATTTTCATTTTTGGACGAGCAACAATTGCTCAGATTCGGGGTCAGGTCCCATTAATTTCCAAACTTCGGCCAAGCCGCGGCGATGCTCGGTCTATGTCGGTCAACGTCGGCGACGTCGCAAAAATAATGTGCTCTGACCCCGAATTTATTGGCTGAGCTTGCGCTGGCGTTCTTCGCGGGGCGTATTGCCGAACAGGGCGCCGAAGGCGGTAGAGAAGTGGGAGCCGGACGAGAAGCCGCACATCAGCCCCACCTGCACGATGGAGTAGTTGGTGTCGCGCAGCAGCTGGCGCGCCCGTTGCAGGCGTAGTTCGAGGTAGTAGCGCGACGGCAGGCTGCCCAGGTATTGCTTGAACAGCCGCTCCAGCTGGCGGCGGGACACGCCCGCCAGCTGGGCGATGTCGTCGGTCGACAGCGGTTCCTCGATGTTCGCTTCCATCAGGGTGACGGCTTCCGTCAGTTTGGGCTGCAGCACGCCGAAGCGCGCCTGCAGCGCGACGCGCTGGCGTTCGTCCGGGCCGCGCACGCGGTCGACGCACAGGATTTCCTTCACCTGCGCCTGGACCGTCGCGCCGAACAACAGGTCGACGAGGGTCAGCGCGAAGTCGATGCTGGCCGCGCCGCCGCAGGACGTCAGGCGCGCACCGTCGATCTCGTACAGGTGCGGACTCAGCAGGGCCTGGTCGGCGCGCATGTCGACGTCGGGATACAGCGACCACGGCAACGCGGCGCGCGCACCGTTCAGCGCGCCCGCCTCCGCCAGCCACAGCACGCCCGCGCCGACGCCGCCCCAGCACGGCGCCGCGCGGCAGCGGGAGATCACGGTGCGCAGGTTGGCGGGACGCAGCCCCGCCTCGGCCTCGTCGGCGACGAGCAGCACGAGATGCCAGTGGCGCTGGTCGGCCGCGAATTTGTCGGGGGTGCGCACGTCCACGTGCAGGCGTTCAGGCCCCAGCACCTTGGCCGCGAGGCGCAGCGGCTGCACGAGGCCGGACCACGTCAGCGAATCCGGCTCGCCCGCATGCACGAGCAGCACGCGCAGCGGCGCCTCTAGCGCGAGGCGGGATAATTCAAGTTGCTGCATTAGGAAAATGAGCTGGACAATGAGGGATCATCACTCGGGGGCGAGCGCGGCGGTCGGCCGGCTTTCGGCATTCCATTGACTGACTATCATACCGGAGATCAACAAAGCCGCGCCGAGCCAGCCCCGGCCGCCCATCGCCTCGCCCAGCCAGAAATATGCGAAAAACGCGGCGCCGCCGGGCTCGAACGCATAGATGACGGCCGCCTCGTTGGCGCTCGTGCGCGCCTGGCCCCACGCCTGCATCGAGATGATGGCGGCCGTGCACAGCACGCCGAGATAGGCGAAATTCGGCGAATAGTGAAGCAGCCCGTGGCCGATGTAGGCCCAGTAGTTGGCGGCATCGGACGCCACGTCGATGCTGCCCCGCGGCACCTCGCGCGCGAACAACCACAGCGCCGCGCACAGGGCGACGGTACCGATCTGCGCGGCCGTCACGGCCATCAGGCGGACGGCGCGCCGCGTATACACCTCCATGACCTTGATGTAGGCGCCGAACGTGAGCGCGGCCAGCAGCGCGAGCGTGTCGCCGCGGCCCCAGCCGCCCCCGCCATCCCAGCACAGCGCCACGAGCCCCGCGATCGCGAGCAACAGCGCGATGACGATGCGGCGTTCCGGCAGGCGTCCGCCGAGCAGGCCCAGCAGCGGCACGACGAGCACGTTGAGGCCGCAGATGAAGGCGTTGCGGTTCGAGGTCGTCAACGCGAGACCTTCCACCTGGAACAGGTAGCAGAAGAACAGCAGCAAGCCGAGTATGCCGCCCAGCATCAGGTCCGTGCGGCGTGCGCGCCACAGGAACGGCGACAAGAGCGCCGTCGCGATGGCGAAACGGGTCAAAATGATCCAGACGGGAGAAAAATAAGCCGTCAGTTCCTTCATCGCAGGAAACGTCGTCCCCCACACGAGGACGACGACGACGAGGGCGAGGATGCCGCGCAGATGCTGGGTCATGAAACGTGAAATAAATTCTGGCAAGATTGCTATGGTACCGGACCCGGCCGCAACGACGAAGACTGGGGCCGGCCCGCGCTGGCGGCTATAATCGTTTCATGGGTGAACGATATCTGAAGAGTGTGCGCCTGCTGGCCGAATGCCTGCAAGGGTTCGAGCGCTTCGTCGCCGAACCGGTGCGCCGGCATGGGCTGACGCATCCGCAATTCGACATCATCGCCACCCTCGGCAACACGCCCGGCATGACCTACAAGGAACTGGGCGAGCGGACCCTGATCACGAAGGGGACGCTGACCGGCGTCATCGACCGCCTCGAACAGAAGGGACTCGTGGAACGCGCGCGCAATTGCGACGACAAGCGCTCGTTCCTCGTGCGCCTGACGGCGGACGGGGAGTGCCTGTTCCGCACCGTGTTTCCGGCCGTGGTCGCACACGGCAAGCAGCTGTTCGCCGATTATGGCGACGGCGATTTCGAACAACTTGACCACGCGCTGCGCCGGCTGCGCACCCGGCTCGATGCGCCGGGCCTGGTCACACCGGGCGGGCACGTTCCCGCCGACGAAGGATGATATGAATACAGCACTACTGGAAGGCAAAAAGCCGCCTCATTTCGACAAGCACATCATCGGCAACCTGCTGCTGGACGTGGCATCGCCCGCCGAAGTGCGCGAGGAACCGATGGTGATCGGCGTGCGCAACGATGACGGCGAGATCTACCGCCTGATCGGCGCCGCCACCCTGAACAGCTTCATGAACGCGGTCGAGGAATTGTTCGACCTCGGCCTCGTCGACGAGCTGCAGGACACCGAGGAACCGAAAGACGGCTGCGACGCCATTTTCAGCGAGCCTTGACGAAGTTCCTGGGGGTATAATTTTTTCCCATGGACAGAATCGACGCCCTCAAGAGCATTGCCGCGCAGGCCGGGCGCGGCGACCTCCACTTCCCTACCCACGTCGACGCGACGCTCAAGCTGCAGCGCGCGCTGACCGATCCGGAATGCCACATCGACGAAGCGGCGCGTCTCGTGCAGACGGAGCCGTTGCTGGCCGCCCGCACCGTCGCCATCGCCAACTCGGCCGCCTATAACCGCTTCGGCAACGACGTCACCAACGTCAAGGCGGCCGTGCAGCGCGTCGGCTTCCGCACGCTGGGCGCGCTCGCCGCCGCCGTCATCGTGCGCCAGCTGGCGAGCGAAATCCACGATCCCGAGTTGCGCGCCAAGGCCGATCGACTGTGGCTCCACTCGACCCACGTGGCCGCGTTGTCGCAGGTGATCGCGCGGCGCGTGTCGTTCGTCGATCCGGAAACGGCGATGTTCGCCGGCATCGTGCACGAGGTCGGCGGCTTTTATCTGCTGTCGCGCGCGCCCGAGTTCCCGGGCCTGCTCGACGGCGGCGCCGACGAATGGATCGAGCACGGCGAAACCGCCATCGGCCGCGGCGTCCTGCTCAAGCTGGGCGTGCCCGCCCCCGTGATGGGCGCCATCGAGGCGCTGTGGAACGGGATGCGCGCGCTGCCGCCGGAAACGCTGGGCGACACGCTGCTGCTGGCAAACGACCTGTCTCCCGTCGCATCGCCGCTGCTGGAACGCGATACCGGCGTGTCCGGCATCCAGGTGGGCGCCACCATCGACTTCGCCGTCGGCGAAGGCACGCTGAAAACCATCCTCCAGGAATCGGAGGATGAAGTGCACAGCCTCACGGCCGCGTTGGCCTGATTCCCGTTCTCACGTTCACGTCGACACCGGCCGCTGCATGCGGCCGGCGTCGTTTCGACCATATGTGACTTTTCAGTCACTTACTTTCATCTTGTTACATTCCTTACCGTTTAAGAACTTCTCTTAGGGAAACATGGTGCTATCTTGGCCATATTGCGATTCACGACGAATCGCGAGCCCTAGAACACCAAGGAGTGAACCATGAAGAAACTGCTGCTCGCACTGATCGCCACCTCCGCCGTCGCCGGCGTCGCACAAGCCCAGACCACCACGCCGCACGCCTACGTCGGCATCGGCGCCGCCACCGCGGACAACAAGTCGACCGACGACTACCACACGAACGCCAAGATCTACGGCGGCTATGAATTCGACCAGAACTGGGGCGTCGAAGCCGGCTACACGAACTTCGACAAGCAGGACACTTCCCTCGGCAACGTGAGAGGTTCCGGCACCTATGTCGCCGGCAAGTACAGCATGCCGCTGGGCGAGCGCTTCACCGGCTACGGCAAGCTGGGCGTCTCGTACAACGAGCGCAAGTACAGCAGCAGCACCCTGGGTCAGGTCAACAGCTACGACACCGGCCTGTACGGCGGCGTCGGCGTCGAGTACAAGCTGAACCAGAATCTGGCCCTGAACGCCGAGTACGAACGCTACGGCAAGGACAAGGCATTCGGCGCCAAGGCCGATGTCTACACCGTCGGCCTGAAATACGGTTTCTGATTCCGATTCCCCTCCCCGGACCCGGCAACGGGTCTGCTGCACCGGCGTCGTCCCTGCGCAAGCATGGACGACGTTTTTTTTATGGCATCCGGATAAAAAAAATGCCCACTCCGGGGAGTGGGCAAAGTCCAAAACTAGGGATGTCCTGAAAGAGACGAGTCCATCTTAGTTCCCACGGCGCGTGCACTCTGTGCGTGAACTCACATTTGTTAAATATTTTGACTAATTCGTGCCCAAGCGCAAAAAGGACGGGCCACCCACCTTGGTTGCTACACACTGACAATGTAGAGGTAAATTCGGTAGCGTCCAATCTTTGAACCGATATAAGCCCAGCTTTCTGTTCAGCTTCGGTTCACCATGGAGGCAATAGACGAACAACCCCGGGACAATGCCAGCGACTTGACCTACCGCAGCGGTGTAGGAAGGGATTCCGCTGCCGCCGGCCTGATAAAAAAAAACCCGCTCCTTGCGGGAGCGGGTGAAGTCCAAAACTAGGGATGTCCTGAAAGAGACGAGTCCATCTTACGGCCGCCTTGTGTCAGCGCTCTGTGCGCTGTTTCACACATAGTAAAAACAAAAGCCGCCACGGCCAGGCCGGGCGGCTTTTTTTGTACCGAAGACGATGCGCGTACTTACACGACGGCGCCGTCCGTTTCGTCCTTGGCCTTGATCGGCTTGATCAGGTCTTCGCGCTTGACGCCCAGCCACATGGCGATGGCGGCCGCGACGAACACGGACGAGTAGATACCAAACAGGATACCGATGGTCAGCGCGATCGCGAAGTAGTGCAGCGTCTGGCCGCCGAAGAACAGCATCGACAGGACCATCATCTCGGTACAGCCGTGGGTGATGATCGTACGCGAGATCGTGCTCGTGATCGCGTGGTCGATGACCTGGGTCACGGACAGCTTGCGCTCCTTGCGGAAGGTCTCGCGGATCCGGTCGAAGATCACGACCGATTCGTTCACGGAGTAGCCCAGCACGGCCAGCACGGCGGCCAGCACGGTCAGCGAGAATTCCCACTGGAAGAAGGCGAAGAAGCCCAGGATGATGACGACGTCGTGCAGGTTGGCGACGATCGCCGCGACGGCGAACTTCCACTCGAAGCGCACGGCCAGGTAGATCATCACGCCGACGACGACCATGATCAGGGCGTTCAGGCCGTTCTGCGCGAGCTCGTCGCCGACCTGCGGGCCGACGAATTCCACGCGCTGCTGGCTCAGCACTTCCGCGCCGGCCGCGTTGACGCAGCTGGTGCGGGCGACTTTCTCGCCCTTGTCGCTGGTCTGCTCGATCTGCTTCGGCGTGCCGGCTTCGGCCGCGCACAGCGCGTTGAAGACAGTCGCCGACGTGCCCGAACCGGCGACGTCCTTGCGGATCGGCAGGCGCAGCATGACGTCCTGCGCGGTGCCGAAGCTCGTTACTTCCGGCTGCTCGTAACCCAGTTTTTCCAGCGTGTGGCGGATCTTTTCCTGGTCGGCCGCGTGCGGATAGCGCAGCTCCATCACGGTACCGCCCGTGAACTCGACCGAGAAGTGCAGGTGCTTGGTCACCAGGAAGAACACTGCGGCGACGAAGGTCAGCGCCGAGATCACGTTGAAGATCAACGCGTGGCGCATGAACGGGATGTCCCGTTTAATCTTGAAAAATTCCATGGTCTACCCCGGTTATCCTTTCTTGACGGCCGTCTTGGCCGCGGCGGCATCCGCGTTCCACACGGTGCCGATGGCGAGCTTGCCGAGCTTCTTCTTGCGGCCGTACCACAGGTTCACGACGCCGCGCGACAGGAACACGGCCGAGAACATCGACGTCAGGATGCCCAGGCAGTGCACGACGGCGAAGCCGCGCACGGCGCCCGAACCGAACACCAGCAGTGCCAGGCCGACGATCAGGGTCGTCACGTTCGAGTCGAGAATGGTCGCCCACGCGTGGCTGAAGCCGGCCGAGATGGCCGCCTGCGGTGTATTACCCGCCCGCAGCTCCTCGCGGATGCGCTCGTTGATCAGCACGTTGGCGTCGATCGCCATACCCAGCGCCAGCGCGATTGCCGCGATACCCGGCAGGGTCAGGGTCGCGCCCAGCATCGACAGCAGCGCGAGCAGGAACAGCAGGTTGCACGCGAGCGCGACGACGCTGAAGAAGCCGAACAGCTGGTAATAGATGATCATGAAGATCGCGATGGCCACGAAGCCCCACAGCGTGGAGTGCAGGCCCTTGGCGATGTTCTCGGCGCCCAGCTGCGGACCGACGACGCGTTCCTCGACGAATTCCATCGGGGCCGACAGCGCGCCGGAGCGCAGCAGCAGCGCCAGCTCGGCGGCGGCCTGCGGGCTGGCCATGCCGGTCGTCTGGAAGTTCGAACCGAATTCGCTCTGGATGGTCGCGACCTGCAGCACGTTGTACTTGCCTTTTTCCTTCAGCAGCGTGGCCATGCGCTTGCCGACGCGCTCGCGGGTCATCGCGCGCATCTTGCGGCCGCCGTCAGCGTTCAGCTCGATGTTCACGGCCGGACGCTGGTTCTGGTCGAAGCCGGCGACGGCGTTGATGACCGAATCGCCGCTCACGAGGACGTCCTTCGACACGACGACCGGTGCGCCGGCGCCTTCGGTGAACAGTTCCGAATTCAGCGGGATCGCGGCGGACAGCTCGGTGCCCGGCGTGACGGTATCGTCGGTCACGCGGAATTCCAGCGTGGCGGTACGGCCGATGATGTCCTTCGCGTGGGCGACGTCCTGCACGCCCGGCAGCTGGACGACGATGCGGTCGCGGCCCTGTTGCTGGATCACGGGCTCGCTCACGCCCAGTTCGTTGATACGCTTGCTCAGCGCGCTGATGTTCTGCTTGACGCCCTCTTCCACCACGCGCTGCAGTGCGGCCGGCTTCAGGGTGACGACCAGCTTCAGGTCGGAGCCGTCGGCGGCGTCGGAGAACGCCAGGTCGGCGTTCTGCGCGGCCAGCACGTTGCGCGCCTGCGTACGGGTGGCTTCGTCGCGGAACTTGATCTCGACATTGTTGCCGACGCGGTCGATGCCGGCGTGGCGGATGTTCTTGTCGCGCAGCTCGCTGCGGACGCTGGACAGGACGCCCTTGATGCGGGTTTCCTCCACGGCCTTCGCATCCACCTGCAGCAGGAAGTGCACGCCGCCGCGCAGGTCGAGGCCCAGGTTCAGCGGCTTGGCGTTGATGGCCTGCATCCAGGCCGGCGTGTTCTTGACCAGGTTGACGGTGACGATGTAGTCGGGGTCGGCCGGGTCACGGTTCAGGTCGCGCTCCAGCGCCGCCTTGGCCTTGAACTGGATATCGGGGGTCGCGAAGCGCGCGCGCACCGAAGCGCTGTCGCCCGAGCCTTCCAGACCCACGGCTTCGGCAGGAATACCGTCACGCTTGAGCGCTTCGGCAACCCGGGCAGCCGTGTCGCTGTTGACCTTGACGGTCGCCTTGGAGGTCGTCACCTGCAGTGCCGGCGAGTCGACGAAATAGTTGGGCGCCGTGTACAGCAGGCCAACGAGTACTGTCACGAGGATCAGTATGTACTTCCAGAGGGGGTAACGATTCATGATGTTCCAGCGTTCAGGATCGGGCGGGAAGCGCGGCGCGCAGGCCGCGCGGCCGGATTACAGGGACTTCAGCGTGCCCTTCGGCAGCAGCGCGGTCACGGCGTTCTTCTGCACGACCACTTCGGTGCCGGCCGACACTTCGACGGTCACGTACGTGTCGGTGACCTTGGTCACGCGGCCCAGCATGCCGCCGACGGTGATGACTTCGTCGCCCTTGGCCAGCGCGTCCATCATGGTTTTCAGTTCTTTCTGGCGCTTCTGCTGCGGACGGATCATGAGGAAGTACATGACCACGAACATCAGGATCAGCGGGGCGAACGTGGTGAGGTTACCCATCAGACCCGGATCGGCTGCACCGGCGGTTTGCGCGTAAGCGTTGGAAATGAACACAAGGACTCCGATTGTATAAGATGAAAAAACAAGCGCTGTATTCTAGCACCGGCAAACTGGCAACAGCCAATTCCCCCGATGTGGGAACTGGCATGCCGAAATGCAAGATATTATCGGAAATTTAATTGTTTACACGCCGCGGGCGCGGTCGGCGTTGAATTTCAGGCGGAAGGCGTGGAACCGATCCGCATCGATGGCGTCGCGGATCTCCTGCATGAGGTTCAGGTAGTAATGCAGGTTGTGGATGGTATTCAGGCGCGCGCCCAGGATCTCCTTGGAGCGGTGCAGGTGGTGCAGGTACGCGCGCGAGAAATTCTTGCAGCAGTAGCACGAGCACGACTCGTCCAGCGGCGACTGGTCGTCCTTGTAGCGGGCGTTCTTGATCTTGAGGTCGCCGAAGCGGGTGAACAGCCAGCCGTTACGCGCGTTCCGGGTCGGCATCACGCAGTCGAACATGTCGACGCCGTTCGCCACGCCTTCCACGAGGTCTTCCGGCGTGCCGACGCCCATCAGGTAGTGCGGCTTGTTTTCCGGCAGGCGCGGGCCGACGTGCTGCAGCACACGCATCATGTCTTCCTTCGGCTCGCCCACCGACAGGCCGCCGATGGCCAGGCCCGGGAAATTAATCTCTTCCAGGCCGGCGAGGGATTCGTCGCGCAGGCGCTCGTACATGCCGCCCTGGACGATGCCGAACAGCGCGTTCGGGTTCTCGCCCTTGCTGAATTCGTTCATCGAGCGCTGGGCCCAGCGCAGCGACATGCGCATCGACTTGGCCGCTTCCTCGGCGGTCGCCGGGCGGCCGTCGATCTCGTATGGCGTGCACTCGTCGAACTGCATGACGATGTCCGAGTTCAGCGAGCGCTGGATCTGCATCGAGATTTCCGGCGACAGGAACAGGCGCGAGCCGTCGATCGGGGACGCGAACTTCACGCCCTCTTCCGTGATCTTGCGCATCGCGCCCAGCGAAAACACCTGGAAGCCGCCGGAGTCGGTGAGGATCGGCTTGTCCCAGCCCATGAAGCCGTGCAGGCCGCCGAACTTGTCCATGACGTCCGTGCCCGGGCGCAGCCACAGGTGGAACGTGTTGCCGAGGATGATCTGCGAGCCCACTTCCTTCAGCTCGTTCGGCGCCATCGCCTTGACGGAGCCATAGGTCCCGACGGGCATGAAGATCGGCGTCTCGATGGTGCCGTGGTTCAGTTTTAAACGGCCGCGGCGGGCGTGCGACAGGCCGCTCGTGTCTTTTTTAAGAAGGGTAAATTCGAGCATGGTTCAATTCTTGTTTGCGCGTGAGTGCGTCGTCAGCAGCATCGCGTCGCCGTAGCTGAAGAAGCGGTATTCGCTGGCGATCGCGTGCGCGTACGCGGCGCGGATCTCGTCGTAGCCGGCAAAGGCCGAGACGAGCATCATCAGCGTCGACTTGGGCAGGTGGAAGTTCGTGATCAGCCGGGTAACCGTCTTGAACAGGTAACCCGGGGTGATGAACAGGTTGGTGTCGCCGCTGCCGGCCGCAAGGGCGCCCAACTGCGACGCCGACTCCAGTGCGCGCAGCGACGTCGTGCCCACGGCGACGACGTCACGGCCCGCGTCCTGCGCGGCGCGCACGGCGTCGACGGTCTCTTGCGGGATCGTGTACCACTCGCTGTGCATCTTGTGCTCGGCGAGATTTTCCACGCGCACGGGCTGGAACGTGCCGGCGCCCACGTGCAGCGTCACGTACGCGATGCGCACGCCCTTGGCCGCGACCTTGTCGAGCAGCGCCTGGTCGAAGTGCAGGCCGGCGGTCGGCGCGGCGACGGCACCCGGCGCCGATGAATAGACCGTCTGGTAACGCTGCTCGTCGAAATCGTCGGCGTCATGCTCGATGTACGGCGGCAGGGGCAGGCGGCCGTGGGCCTCGATCAGCTCGAACACGTCGCCGTCGAAGTGCAGCGTGAAGAACTCGCCGGCACGCTCGCCGACGCCGACCTCGAACGCGTCCGCGAGGCGGATGCGCGAGCCGGGCTTCGGCGACTTCGACGCGCGCACCTGCGCGAGCACGGTGCGCGGGTCGAGCACGCGCTCGACGAGCACCTCGACCTGGCCACCGGTGTCCTTCTGGCCGAAGAAGCGGGCCTTCAGCACCCGGGTGTTGTTCATCACGAGCGTGTCGCCGGCCTGCAATTGGTCGACGATGTCGGAGAATTGACGGTCGGTGATGCGGTCGCCGTCCAGCTGCAGCAGGCGCGACGCGCTGCGGTCGGGCAGCGGCACCTGGGCGATGCGCTCGGGCGGCAGGTCGAAATCGAAGTCGGAGAGGGAGTACGTTTTGCTCATCTGGGAAAAACTCGTCGAGCCGCCTTACAATATGGGCTACAGCGTGCGGCGAACCCATTATTTTACACCCGGATTCCGGCCGGCGGGCGCAGGCCATAACCGTTATGCCCAAATCCTGATAAGCCGACAACACGCGCCAACGAACCGCCATGCCAGCCACGAACGCCAAACCGGCGGCCAAAGCCGCAGCCAAACAAGCACCGAAAAGCATCGAGAGCAAGCTCGCCAAGCTCGGCCTGCGCACGGACATGGACCTCGTCCTGCACCTGCCGATGCGCTACGAGGACGAGACGCAGATCGTCCCCATCCGCGAAGCCTGCCTGCGCGGCGGCCACGTGTCGCAGGTCGAAGGCGTCGTCACGAAGAACGAAATCGCCTATAAACCGCGGCGCCAGCTGCTGGTGACCATCGCCGACGAGACGTCCGACATCCAGCTGCGCTTCATGAATTTCTACGGCAGCCAGGTGAAACAGCTGGCCGAGGGCACGCGGGTGCGCGCCCGCAGCGAGATCCGGCATGGTTTCTTCGGCGCCGAGATGGTCCATCCGGTCTACAAGATCGTCAACGAGGGCGCGCCGCTCCCCAACTCCCTCACGCCCGTGTACCCGGCGGGCGAAGGGCTGTCGCAGACGATATTGCGGCGCGCGATCGCGGACGCGATGAAGCGCGTGGACTGGACCGACACCGTGCCGCGTGCCGTGCGCGAGAAGCTGAACCTGGCCGAATTCCAGCCGGCCGTGCGTCTGCTGCACTACCCGCCGCCGGACGTCGACGAACACGCGCTGACGGAACGCAGCCACCCCGCGTGGACGCGCGTGAAGTTCGACGAACTGCTCGCGCAGCAGCTGTCGCTGAAACGCGCGCAGCAGGCACGCCGCGAAAAAGGGGCGCCGGTGCTCGGTGCAGTCGGCGCATTGTCGTCGTCGTTCCTGGAAGCCCTGCCGTTCAAGCTGACCAATGCGCAGCAGCGCGTGGTCGAAGAGATCCGCCGCGACCTGCGCGAGGATTACCCGATGCAGCGCCTGCTGCAGGGCGACGTCGGCAGCGGCAAGACCGTCGTCGCGGCCCTCGCCGCCGCGCAGGCCATCGACAGCGGCTACCAGGCCGCGCTGATGGCGCCGACGGAGATCCTGGCCGAGCAGCACTTCCGCAAGATCGCCGCATGGATGGAACCGCTGGGCGTGAAGGTCGCGTGGCTGACGGGCAGCCTGAAAAAGAAGGAAAAGACGGCGGCCAGCGAGATGGCGGAATCGGGCGAGGCGCAGCTCGTGATCGGTACGCACGCGCTGATTCAGGACTCCGTGCAGTTCGCGAAGCTCGGCCTCGTGCTCGTCGACGAACAGCACCGCTTCGGCGTCGGCCAGCGCCTCACGCTGCGCAACAAGGGGTCGGACGGGCTGGTGCCGCACCAGTTGATGATGTCGGCGACGCCGATCCCGCGCACCTTGGCGATGACGTATTACGCCGACCTGGAAGTCTCCGTCATCGACGAACTGCCGCCCGGTCGCACGCCCATCGTCACGCGCGCCATCGACCAGAACCGGCGCGACGAAGTGATCGAGCGCGTGCACGCGGCCGCGCAGGAAGGCCGGCAGGCGTACTGGGTCTGTCCGCTGATCGAGGAATCGGAAGCGCTGCAGCTGCAGACGGCCACCGAGACGTACGAAACGCTGGCGGAAGCGCTGCCCGACCTCGTCGTCGGGCTCGTGCACGGCCGCATGAAGCCGGCGGAAAAGCAGGTGATCATGGACGCGTTTTCCGCGGGCGAGGTGCACGTGCTCGTGGCGACGACGGTGATCGAGGTGGGCGTGGACGTGCCCAATGCATCACTGATGGTGATCGAACACGCCGAGCGCTTCGGCCTGTCGCAGTTGCACCAGTTGCGCGGCCGCGTGGGCCGGGGTTCGGCGGCCAGCGTGTGCCTGCTGCTGTATCAGAGCCCGCTGGGGCCCGTGGCGAAACAGCGCCTGATGACGATGCGCGAGACGACGGACGGCTTCGAGATCGCGCGGCGCGACCTGGAAATCCGCGGCCCCGGCGAATTCCTCGGCGCGCGCCAGTCCGGCCAGGCGATGCTGCGCTTCGCGAACCTGGAGACGGACCAGTGGATCGTCGAACAGGCGCGCGACGTGGCGGCGTGGCTGCTGGAGTCGGATCGGCCGGAAGCCGAGGCCATTGTGGATGCGCACCTGCAGCGGTGGCTGGGCGGGCGCGAGGAGTTCTTGAAGGTGTAACGTGGGCACGGGGTGCCCACCATGCATCACTTCGTCGCAGCAGGCGCCGTCGTATCGGCCGCCGCATCCTTCGCGGCTTCCTTGGTCTCGGCCTTCTTCGCGTGCTTGGCCTTCTTCACGTGCTTCGTGGTCTTCTTCGCTTCCTGTTTCTCGTGCGTCGCCTCGGCCTTGGCGACGGCCGGCGGCGTGGCCGAATCCGGCGTGGTCGTCTGGGCCGGAGCCGGGGTCTGGGCGAAAGCAGCGGTGGCGAACAGGCCGGCGATCAGGGTGGCGACGATTTTTTTCATGATGAAGGGTCCTTGGTAGTTTTGGGTTTCTGCGACCACGTTTGCGCGTCGCTTGTGCCTGAAAACGGCCAGGAACGCTCCCCTGTTGACGCGATTTACAAATGCTTACGCTCCTGACAATCTCTTACAGCCCAGCCGCTTGCGCCAGCGCCGCCTCGACCCGCGCCAGCCGCGGTGCCACCATCTCGCGGTAGCGCGCCACGAGCTCGGCGCCGGCGCCCTGCGGCGAGCCGGCATCGAACGGCGGCTGCGGGTCGTATTCGAGCGCCAGCTGGATCATGCGCGCGGCGTCGTCGCCGGCCAGTTCGGCCGCCAGCGCGAGGCCGAAGTCGATCCCCGCCGTCACGCCGCCGCCCGAGATCCGGTTACGGTCGCGCACGATCCGCTCCGCGACGGGTACGGCGCCGAAATGCGTCAGGAACGGCAACCAGATCCAGTGGCATGCGGAGCGGTAGCCGTCGAGCAGCCCGGCCGCGCCCAGCACGAGCGAGCCGTTGCACACGGACGTGACATAGCGCGCGTGCTGTCCCTGACGGCGCAGGAAGGCCAGCGTGTCGGCATCGCCGAACAGGTCTTCGATGCCGAAGCCGCCCGGCACGCACAGCACGTCCAGCTGCGGGCAGTCGGCGAAGGTGGTCGTGGGGTTGATGGTGAAGCCGACGTCGGTCGGCACCGGATCGCGCGTCTTCCACACGAGGTGTACCCGGGCGCCGGCGACGCGGCTCAGGATCTGGGCGGGACCGGTCAGGTCGAGCTGGGTCACGCGCGGGAACAGCAGGAATCCGATGTGCAGGGTGTCAGTCATGGCAGGCTCCGTTGTCGATGGATGGTGACGCCATTCTAGGAACCGGCTAGCATTGGCAGCAATGTCAAACTTGTGTCGATTCCTGCCATGCCATCCAGGCCTTCCAAAGCGCGCCAGGTTGCCCTGATCGCCTTCGACGACGTCCAGGTGCTCGACGTCACCGGCCCCGCCGCCGTGTTCGGCGCGGCCAACGACGCCGCCGTCCACCTCACGGGGCGCGCGTTCTATCGCATCCACATCCTGTCGCCGCGGGGCGGCCAGGTGACCACGAACTGCGGCCTGGCGGTCGTGACGACGCCGCTGGCCGCCGTGAAGCCGGGCGCGATGGACACGGTGCTGGTCGCCGGCGGCAGCAAGCGCGGCTTGCAGGCGCTCGCGCAAGACCCGGCCGCGCAAGCGTGGCTGCAGCGCGCCTGTGCCCGCGCGCGCCGCTACGGGTCCGTGTGCACGGGCGCGTTCGCGCTGGCCGCCTGCGGTCTGCTGGACGGCAAGCGCGTCGCCACGCATTGGGAAGCGACGGACATCCTCGGGCGCAGGCATCCCGGCGTCGACGTCGATGCGAATGCGCTGTACGTGGAGGACGGTCGCGTGTGGACGTCGGCCGGCGTCACCACCGGCATCGACATGTGCCTGGCACTCGTCGCACGCGACCTGGGCGACGCCGTCGCCAACGCCATCGCGCGCCGGCTCGTGCTGTATGCGCGCCGGCCCGGCTACCAGTCGCAGTTCAGCACCGTGCTGGCGGCGCAGGAAAAGGCGGACAGCCCGTTCGCGGGCCTCGTCGACTGGATCCGCACGCACCTGGACCAAGAACTCGACGTGGCCAGCCTGGCGGCGCGCGCGGGCATGTCGCCGCGCACGTTCCACCGCCGCTTCACGGACGCGCTGGGCGAGACGCCGGCGCGCTTCGTCGAGACGCTGCGCCTCGACCACGCGCGCACGCTGCTGCAGACGTCGATGGCGCTGAAGACGGTGGCCGCGCAGGCGGGGTATGCGACGCCGGGCCAGTTGTCGAAGGCGTTCGCGCGCCGCTTCGGCGTGAGTCCCGGGCTGTTCCGCGCGATGCACGGGGACGAACGGCACGGCCCGCCGGCATGCTTAGCGCGCATTGCGACAACTTAAAACAGAATGTTGTAGTCCTTCATTTTTGACGTCCGCAGCTATGGTATCCTGCATATCAAGACAATCAGCCGGACCGAAAAGCCGAAACGCCGCATATGCAGTCCGCGCACGACCCCAATCAGAACCATCTTCTCGCGGCCCTGCTGGACACGGAATTCGCCCGCCTTTCCCCGCATCTTCAGTTGGTTCCCCTGCTGCTCGGCGACGTGCTGTGCGAATCTGGTGGCAAGCTGGATCAAGTCTATTTCCCGACCACTGCGATCATTTCGATTCATTACCTGCTGGAAAATGGCGGCTCCTCCGAAATTGCCGGGGTCGGCAATGAGGGCATGCTGGGTGTCGCTCTCTTCATGGGTGGGGGTAGCACCCCGAACCGCGCCGTCATCCAGACCGGCGGTTTCGGGTATCGGCTACCGGCGCGCATCCTGATGGACGAATTCAATCGCAATGGCCCGGTGATGCGTCTGTTGTTGCGCTACACGCAGGCACTGCTCACGCACATGTCCCAGACCGCTGTGTGCAACCGCCACCACACCGTCGAGCAGCAACTGTGCCGCTGGCTGCTGCTCACGCTGGATCGCCTCGCGAGCAACGAACTGACGATGACGCAGGAGCTGATCTCCAACATGCTTGGTGTGCGGCGGGAGGGCGTGACGGAAGCTGCCGGCCGGCTGCAAGGACGTGGCTATATCAGTTACCGGCGCGGCCATATCACGGTGCTCGACCGGGCCGGCCTGGAACGGCATGTGTGCGAATGCTACGGCGTGGTCAAGAAAGAATTTGCGCGTTTGCTGTCGGACACGCGCCAACGGCAGCCGGCGGCCCAGGCTGCCTGACAACGCATTGTCATCACCCCGGCGCCGGGGCTTGGGCGCATTGTCGGGACATCGAATCTACTTATGCAAAACATCAAACCTCTTCCTGTCGAGCGCCTGGTCGTGATCGGCTTTGCGGCGACGTTCGCAGTGCTGCTGCTGGTGGGCGCCCTCGCGCTCACGCAGGGCGCTACCGGCGAGGCAAGGGCGTTGCACATCGAATCGAGTATCGGATTGCTGCTGTGTTTTTTGGGCGGCTTGTTCGCACTGGCGAAGCGGCAGGCGCGCGTGCAGGCGGCCCGGGACGCCGGAAATATCGTCGCCCCTCTGTTGAAGACAAGCGCGTTGCAGGATGCCATTTTCAATAGCGCGAACTTTTCGAGTATCGCCACCGACGCCGACGGCGTGATCCAGATCTTCAATGTGGGCGCGCAGCGCATGCTCGGCTACGCCGCGACGGACGTGATCAACAAGCTGACGCCTGCCAATATCTCGGATGCGCATGAACTGATCGAACGCGCCGCATCCCTGAGCAAAGAATTCAATGTCGCAATCCGGCCTGGCTTCGATGCGCTGGTCTACAAGGCGATGCGAGGCATCGAGGACATCCATGAACTGACCTACATCCGCGCCGACGGAACGCGCTGTCCGGCGCTGGTGTCCGTTACGGCCTTGCATGGCGCCGATAACAAGCTGATCGGTTTCCTGCTCATCGGCACCGATAATACGGCCCGCAAGGAGGTCGAGGCTGAACAGGCCCGGCTTGACCAGCGCTTGCGCGACCAGCATTTCTATACCCGCTCGCTGATCGAATCGAACATCGATCCACTGATCACGACGGACCCGCGCGGCATGATCAGCGACGTCAACCATGAGATGGAAATGCTGACAGGCCGCACCAGGGACGAACTGATCGGCGCGCCATTCAAGAGCTGCTTTACCGAGCCGGAGCGTGCGGAGGAAGCAATTGCCCGCGTGCTGAACGAAGGCAAGGTCAGGAACTACGAACTGACCGCATTGGCGCGCGACGGCCAGCAGACGGTGGTGTCCTTCAACGCGACCACGTTTCACGATCGTGACCGCACATTGCAGGGCGTGTTTGCTGCAGCCCGCGATGTCACCGAGCGCAAGCATTTCGAGCACGCCCTGCAGGAAACCAACGTCGAGTTGCAAGCGGCACGCGAAGCCGCCGAGAAAGCCAACCGTGCGAAGTCCGAGTTCTTGTCGAGCATGAGCCATGAATTGCGCACGCCGCTCAATGCGGTGCTCGGCTTTGCCCAACTGATGGCGTCGGAAATGCCGCCGCCCGGCCCGCGCCAGCAGCGTTCCATCGACCAGATCCTCAAGGGCGGCTGGTACTTGCTACGCCTGATCAATGAGATTCTTGACCTGTCGATGATCGAAGCAGGCAAGGTGACGATGTCGCAGGAATCGATGTCGATCAATGAGGTGCTGCAGGATTGCAAGGGCATGATCGAGCCGCAAGCCGCCAAGCGTGGCATCGCGATGACTTTCCCGGATCTCGACAACGTGTTCTACGTGCACGCCGATCGCACCCGGATCAAGCAGGTCATGATCAACCTGCTGTCGAATGCGATCAAATACAACGGCATCGGCGGCAGCGTGACTGTCCAGTGCGCCAAGAGCGACAACGACCGCGTTCGGATCAGTGTCAAGGATACCGGCGCCGGGTTGTCCGCGGAACAGCTTGGGCAATTGTTCCAGCCCTTCAATCGCCTCGGCCAGCACGACGGCGTCGAGGAAGGTACCGGCATCGGGCTGGTGGTGACCAAACAGCTGGTCGAACTGATGGGCGGCGCCATGGGCGTGGACAGCGTGGTCGGGCTGGGGACGGTATTTTGGGTCGAATTCACGGCGTCCGCCGCGCCCACGCTGGCGCTCGAGAATATCGATGATGTGACGCTGGAGCGCAGGCAGACACCGGCCCGGTTGCCGGACGATCAGCCGACCCTGCTGTACGTCGAGGACAATCCCGCCAATCTTGCGTTGGTCGAGCAATTGATCGCGCGCCGCGGCGACTTGAAACTGCTGACCGCGATCGATGGTCACCTCGGCATCGAACTGGCGCGTGCCTACCAGCCGGATGTGATCCTGATGGACATCAATCTGCCAGGCATCAGCGGCTACGGCGCACTCAAGCGCCTGCACGAAGACCCGGCCACGGCGCACATCCCGGTACTGGCGCTATCGGCGAATGCCGTTCCGCGCGATATCGAAAAAGGCTTGCAGGCCGGGTTCTTCCGCTATCTGACCAAGCCGATCCGCGTCCACGAATTCATGGCTGCGCTCGACGTCGCCTTGCTGCACGCTGCCAGCACCAACCCATTCCAGCAGGCTGAACATGGCCAATAACACGATGTTAATGCCTATCTCGAGGAGTTCCGATGCTTGAAGCTGCTGAAATTCTGAACGCCGCCATCCTGGTCGTCGACGACGAGGAAGCGAACGTTGAGCTGATCGAGGAAATGTTGCGCAACCAGGGCTATACCAACGTCACCACGACCCAGCGGCCGCGTGAAGTCTATGGCCTGCATGAACGACACCGCTACGACCTGATTCTGCTCGACCTGCACATGCCCGACATGGACGGTTTCGAGGTCATCGAGGAACTGCGCAAGATCGAGCGCGCCAGCTACTTGCCGGTATTGGTCATCACGGCGCAGCCCGCGCACAAATTGCGCGCCCTGAAAGCCGGTGCAAAAGATTTCGTCAGCAAGCCCTTCGATTTCCTCGAACTGCAGACGCGCATTCACAATATGCTCGAGGTGCGGCTCCTCCATCGCAAGCTCGACGACTATAACCGGGTACTGGAACGAACCGTGCTCGAACGGACCGCGGAGTTGCGCCGCAGTGAAGCGCGTTTCCAGCGTTTTACGGAGCTCTCGTCGGACTGGTATTGGGAGCAGGATGCCACCGGCAGGCTGACCCAATATTCCGGTCCGGTCGAAGAAATGCTGGGTATCGGCAGCGGCGCCTCGCTCGAAGAACTCGCGGCCGCGGGCTGGAACATGGAGGAAAGGGCGGCACTCGAGACCAAAATCGCGAACCGGCAGCCGTTCCTCGACTTTGTCTATAGCCGGACCTTGCCCGACTCCCGTATCCAGTATCTTCAGGTCAGCGGTGAGCCGATCTTCGATGACGCCAGCGGATTTGTCGGCTATCGCGGGATCGGGTTGGACGTCAGCGAACGCATGCGGCGGGCTTGATGGCCCCACGTTGCCCTGGACTGTGGATGATCAGTCATCCTTCCTGCGGTGCGGCGTCACGCGCGGAATGTGCAACGAAAAGGCCACGCCGTCCTCCTCGCTGGAAGTGACGGAAATCGCGCCACCGTGTGCATCCACAATTTGCTTCACCACATAAAGACCGAGTCCCAGGTTTTGCGTGCCCGCGCCTACTCGCTCGCTCGCCGGACGTATGGCAAAACGTTTCACCGGATCGAAGAGTGTTCTTAGCTTCGCCGGCGGAATGATGTCGCCTTCGTTCTTGACCTGGTACATCACCTCGTCCGGGAAGCCGCAGATCGAGACCTTGATCGCTCCTTCGGGCTTGCCGTGCTGAATGGCATTCGAAATCAGGTTGGCAAACACCTGGGCCATCCGGTCTCCGTCCCACACCCCGGTCAACTCACCCTCGCACATCAATTCGATCCTGCGGTCGGGATGGAAAGTATTCGCCTCTTCCACGACACCGTGGCATATTTCCAGAAGATCGACGGTACTGGGATCGACCGGTATGCCGTCACCCAGGTGCGACGTCGAAAAATCAAGCAGATCCCGGATGATCGCGTCCATCCGTTTTGAACTATTGAAAATACGCAGGCCTACCTTGAGAACCTTGGATGGGAGCGTTTGATCCTGCAGCAATACCTGGGCGCCCATGCTGATCGCACCAAGTGGGCTTCGCACATCGTGGCCGAGAATTGCCAGGAACAGGTTTTGGGCCTCGCGCAACATTTTTGCATAACGCGCCATCGATTCCATCTGGGCCTGGTCGATGGCCTCGTTGAAGCGGACCATGTCCTGTATGTCGTTAGCGGTCGTTATCTCGACCTGGCGCGCCCATAGACGCAGCACACTCGAGCGCAGGGCGCGGTACTCGGCCATGACCTGCTCGCCCGTGAAACCGATCGAAACCCGGTCGGCGCCATGAATCTCGGCCGCCGTGTCAAGAGCCGCCTGCGGCCCCAGGCCTTTGGATTTGGCGATGCTCTCGCTTTCGCACTGCGGTGTTTTCAAATCGAGGGCAATAACCTGCAGAACTTCGCTCGCGTGATCTCGCAATTCTTTTTTGTTGGCGTCCACGAGCGGTTCGATCGTCGATGCGAAATCTTCCCACTCCTGTAAGATGGGCTCGAGGTGAGCCAAAATGAAGTCGGATAATCTCATGAGTTTCCTTTTTCGCTGGAAACCGCACTGGTACAGTTCGCCAATAGTTTACGCACTTCGCCCATCAGATCTTCCGCCAGAAATGGCTTTCGCAAGAATCCATCGTAACTCGTTCCGGGAGCGACCTTGCCCCGCAGCGAACCGCTCATCAATAAAACTGGGAATTGGTGACCGGCCGGCCTCGTCCTGACTTCCTCGCTCAACTGCAATCCGGTCATATGCGGCATGCTGCAGTCGGAAATCAACAATTCAGGTTGCTGTTCCTGAATCTTTGCCAATGCTTCCAAACCATTCGATACCACCGCCGCCTCATAGCCGTGCGATTCAAGCATCATCGAACAAGTCTCGGCAAAATCAACATCGTCATCTGCAATTAAAATCATTATTATCTCCCTAATACCTAAATTTTGTTACCGAACGGCATGCAAAAGTCGGCAAAGGGCGAAAGGATATCCCGATTGACAGTATGCACTGTTTTGATCACCCCGTCCGATTATTCGGCTTATTTTGGAAAATCTCCAAAGCATTATCAATCTTGAACAATGATTTGATGTTTTTCGGCCAGGCGGAATAAAATGGCAAACTGAATTCCATAGTCATTATGAAATTCATTTTCGGTAACGCGGAAACGGAATTGGAAGTTTTATCCCGGTTTTATCGGGCGCCGTAATCCGGACTCTTATCGTCGGCTTCCGCGGCCTCGGCATTCTCCTTTACCTTGCGCTCTTCCGATATTTCCAGCGCAACGCCGGCCGAAGCCTCGGCTGTCATGCCTTCGGTCCGACGCAGGTATTCGGCCTCGCCGATGACATCGTTCCGATCCGTCGTCACATCGTCCGGTTGCGCGGTTTCGCCCGGTAGTTCGAGCTTCAATTCCTCTGCAAGCATCAACAGCGTTGCCGCGACCGGCAGCGCCGGCAGGGCGCCGCCGATGCCGTACAGCGTGCCGCCGGTGATCAGCGCAAACAGCACGATCGACGATGGCAGGCGTAGTGCGCGGCCGTAAATGATCGGGATGATGACGCGACTTTCGAATTCTTCGTAACACAGCAGTAGAACGAACACGACGGTCGCGGCGGCGCTGCCGCTGGCAAGCGCTGCCAGCACGGCCGGAATCATGGTCAGGAAAATGCCTACGAACGGCAGCACGTCGGCAATGCCGCCGAATGCGGCGATCGCGATGGCATTCTGGACGCCGCATGCGCTCAACAGGATAAACAGGAAAATCGCCATCATCGCGCAAGTGACGACCTGGCCACGCACATAGCCGCCGACGATGGTTTCCAGGTTGAGCATGATGCGCGACAGCTTCATGTGATGCGCACGCGGGACAACGGCAAACAGGGCACCGCGCAGCCGGGCGCGGTCGATCATGATATACAGCGCAAGGAAAAAGGAACCCGCGCCATAGGCGACGATACTCAACAAGCTCTTGGAAAACGCCACGGCTTCGGTGCTGTACGACTTGAACAAGGCGCCGTACTGCAAGTGGCGCAATGTGCCGGCCAGGGAGGTCGTGAGCGGATACGAGGCAAGGAAGCTGACGGCGCGTTTGCGCAATTCCGGTTCCTGTTCCACGAGGCTCGTCACCTGCATCAGGAACGCGGGCACGGTAAAAACGGCCAGCGCCAATGCCAGCAGCAGCAGCGATGCGAACACGAGCGTGATGGCGCTCAAGCGACCGACCCGGCGCCGCTCCAGCCATTCGACTGCCGGGCCGAGCGTGCCGACCAGCATCAACGCCGCGATCAGCACCATGATCACCGGCACCAGCTGGGTGAGCAGCGCCACGCCCATCCCGATGAGCATGATCGTAATGATCGTCGACGGCGCGATGCCGATCCGTAGCGTACGTGTGTATGTGCCTGGACGTTTGAACGCGGCGGTTGCCGCATTCGCGCCAGGTTTGCCAGGGACCTGGCTGCTCGGGATGGGCATGATGGGTGGACTGTTCGTTGTTTTGATTCGAGCGCACTGCGTGTACGCAGCGGTTCCGGATGTTTTTACGAATGCCGGCATGGCGCTCAAACCGCTCGACGATTTATGCATTCATGCGCCAGTGTAGTACCACGCGCACCGTTCATTATGCGCGGGGCCGGCAGGAAGGCGCGTTTTGTGCCGTACGCAATTACATCAAAATATTGCGCATCGCGTCCGATGCGGAAATGCGCATATTGCCGGCGCAAAAAAGCAGATTATCCTGGCTTCATGCGCCCGATCCAGCCGTTTATTTCACGGCCGCCGCGCGGATATCGGCATTGCCCTTATCCTTGACTGCCAGCGTATGGCTTGCTGCAATTGTTTTCCTGGACATCGCATCGGCTTCGGCTTTTTGCATGTCGGCATTTGCATTAACGGTCGTCTTGATCATTTTTTCGTCGGCAGCGGCAATCGTTTTGTCTGCTTTGGCAGCCGCGCCCACTTCGTTACCGGGCGCTGCCTGTGCCGCTTGCACCTCGGCCTTGGCCCGGGCCTTGTCGGCCTTTGCCTGCGCCTTGGCTTTCTTGGCAGCCGACCTCGTCGCTACCTTCGCCATTTTGGCGTCGGCCTTGGCATCGACCTTCGCTTCCGCGGCGTTGGCCTTGACGTCGGCCTTTTCGGCTTTTACCTGCGCCTTGATAGTGGCCGGCGTCGGGGAGGATTCGGCCGCAGGCGTTGCCGCCATTGCGGAAATGGCGAACAGACTAGAAATCATGGCAGCGATAAATTTATTCATTGAAAACCTTAAGGTGAAATGTCGAGAAAAAGATTGGAGCGGTCGGCGATCAAAGGACTTTACGTCCGCTGATAACTCGCAGCAGGACGACGACGATGGCGATGACGAGCAGAATGTGGATCAGTCCACCGGCGGTGACCGCAGTGACCATTCCGAGAAGCCAAAGAATAATGAGTACGACAGCGAGGGTATAGAGCACAGTTACTTTCTAATTGTAGGGTGAGGCGATTATTGACTGGCCGGCTTTGTCTTGCCGGTACAGATGCCGTGTCTTGCAGGACCGCTGCGCGGCGCTGGTTACATCGCTTAACTGGTCAGCCGCACGACACCATCGACGATCCTGACGTGGTCGCCGTCATGCCACTGCGGCTCGGCGGCCTGCGAGACGGCGCGGGTCGATCCATCGTTCATGCGCACGACCGTTTCGTAGCTGCGGGTCGCCTCGACCCGCTTTTCTATTTGATTGCCGGCGATCGCACCGCCGATGGCGCCGGCCACGGTCATCGCTTGCCGGCCATGGCCGCTGCCGACCTGATTTCCCAGCAGGCCGCCGACGATTGCGCCGCCAGCCGCGCCGATTCCGCTGCCGTCGGCGCGGGTGATCAGCTCACGTGTCGATTCGACGACGCCGCAGTTGCCGCATGCGACGGCCGGATGATGGACGGGTTGGACGCGTGACCTTTCGTAGGCGGCCGCCGTAGGGACCGCGTGATGCGGTGCCCGCACGGAAGCGTAGGCCGGCGCTTGCACCGGCATCGCGGACCCGATCGATGGCGGCAGGGCCGGATCCTGCGTACGGCCCATCGAACTCGGGATCCATCCCATGAGGGCGGCGGTGCCGGTCAGGCAAAAAATCACGGCGGCGGTGCCGGCGACGATCACCATTGGATGGGCACGGGTTTGGGGGGTAGCGGCGGTGGGCATGTTCATGTTGTTCTCTTATGTTTGTTGCGGTGACACCGTTATCCGCCCATCGGGAGCCGCGCTCGGTCGGTTACCGCACATAGCGAAAAATAAATTTCTTAAGAGACAGTGCACTGTATGTAAAAGGCAGCGCCGCGCAACAGGGTCGCTTCATCAGCGGAGATTGAAAGGCCACCGCACCGCGGCGATGCCGGTGAATGCGCAAGCCGTGCGCGCCCTTCCATGGAAGCGGGCTGCCAGACGGGTGAAGAGCCGCTCACGGCAGAATTGGGAGTTGGTACTGTCACGCCTGCTGGACGACGCGCTGGGCGAAGCGCCGGCACGCTTCGTCGAGACGCCGCGCCTGGACCACGCGCGTGCGCTGCTGCGGACGTCGATGGCGCTGAAGTCGGTGGCTGCCCAGACGGGTTACGCGACGGCGGACCCGTTGTCGAAGGTGTTCGCGCGGCGGTTCGGACTCGGTCCGGGCCTGTTCCGCACGATGCACACGGAGCAGGCGACATAAAAAAGCCCGCATCGCGCGGGCTTCGTGAGGCGGCGTGCGGGCTTACTGGGTGACAGGTGCGGCAGGTGCCGGCGCGGCTTCCGGTGCCGGGGTAGCTGGCGTGGCAGGAGCAGCCGGGGTCGCCGGGGCAGCCGAGGCGTCCGACGTGCCCGAGGTACCCGAGCTGCCCATGGCGGCCGGAGCGGCCGGGGTAGCCGGGGTGGCGGGAGTCGCTGCATCAGCCGGCGCCGGTGCCGTCGTGGCGGCCGTGTCTTCTTTCACGGCATGCTTGGTCTTGGCTTTCGCATGCTTGGCGCTTGCCTTCGCTTCCTTGGCGTGCGTCTTGGCCGTCTTCGCATCGGCTTTTGCTTCCTTCACGTCGGCTTGCGCTGCCTTGGCTTCGGCCGGGGCTGCCTTCGTCTCGGTCTTCGTTGCCTTCACGTTGGCGTTGTCGACCAGCACTGCTTGCTTAGGAGCAGGTGCCTGGGCGAAAGCTGCGGTAGCGAACAGGCCGGCGATCAGGGTAGCAATGGTTTTTTTCATGATGAAGGGTCCTCGTGGTTGTCAGTCAATGTGCACATCGTTCTGTGTGACTTATGCCATCAACGAACCCTGCCTTCCGTGTGTTGACGAACTTTACAAACGGTTACGTGGTTGACAGATACTTACAAGCAATGCAACGATTCTGATCGTTATGCAAGGAGTCCATATGCCCAGCCTCGTTCCCCTGCCGGCCACGCTTGCCCGTCCCGAAGGACCGCGCCGCTACCTCGTCGCGGCGCCGGACGGCTCGTCACCCGGCGGCCGGGCGCTGATCATCGTGCTGCACGGCGCCGGCGCGTCGGCGGAGCAGGTGCTGGGGCTGGCGTTTCCGCCGTCCCCGCTGTCCGTGTGGCTCGACATCGCGGCGCGCGAGCAGCTCGTCGTGATCGCGCCGGACGCCGGCAAGGGCGGCTGGAGCGATTGCTTCGCGTCGGAAACACGTGTGGCCAAAAAGGATGACGTCGCCTTCATCGACGCGCTGATCGACCATGCGATCGCCCGCCACGGCGCCGACCCGGCGCGCGTCTACCTGATCGGCGTGTCGCGCGGCGGCTGGATGGCGTATGCCGCGGCTACGCGGCTCCCGCATCGCCTGGCGGCATTCTCGGTCGTGCTGGCGGGCATGCCGCCGCCCGGCCGCACGCAGGCGCCCACGACGCCGCTGCCGGCGCTGATCTTCGGCTGCACGGCCGACCCGCTGATCCACTATCACGGCGGCAAGCCCTGGTATGCGCTCGGCTTCGCCGAACCGGTGCGCGGGATCGAGGACTCCGCGCACGCCTGGCGCGAACTGGCGGGCTTGCCGGACACGCCGGACGTCGTGCGCCTCCCAGCCAGCGACGCACGAACGAGTGTCACCCGCTTCATGTGGGGCCAAGCGGCGGAGGGGCTGCAGGTCGGCCTGTACCGCATCGATGGCGCCGGCCATGCGGAACCCAGCCGCCTGAAACGCTACCCCCGCTTCATCAACTGGCTGACCGGCCTGCAGAACGCGGACCTGGAAGTCGCGGAAGCCGCATGGGATTTTTTTCGCGCGAAGCGGAAGCAAAAAAGCCCGCATCGCGCGGGCTTTGTAACTGCGTAACGAACCGCTTATTTGGCGGCGGCGACGGTCGTTGCCTTGTGCTCAGCCTTCAGTTCGGCCTTGTGCTCGGCCTTGTGCTCGGCCTTGACGTGCTTGGCGTCTGCCTTCGCTTCCTTGACGTCGGCCTTGGCGTCTGCCTTGGCTTCCTTGGCGTCTGCCTTGGCTTCCTTCTTGGCTTCCTTGACGTCGGCTTTCGCGGCGGCTTTCGTTTCCTTCACTTCAGCCTTGGCGGCCTGCTTCTCCTGCTTGGCTTCGACCTTGGCCGCGGCCGGCGTGGTAGCGGCAGGCGCGGGCGCCTGGGCGAAGGCAGCGGTTGCGAACAGGCCGGCGATCAGGGTAGCAATGGTCTTTTTCATGATGAAGGGTCCTCGGAGTTTTTGGGGTTCGGTGCAGGTCGTTTTGCGCTGCACTTGTCCCTAAAACGGCGCGGCTTGCCCGTCTGTTGACGGGCTTTACAATCCGTTACCGCGCTGACAGATCCTTACAACTCGACCGTATTAAAAGCCGTAACCGTGCCACGCATCCTTGAAGTCCTTCGCGCGCGCGTCGACGACTTCCGGCCGCGCACGCAGCCACGCGATCACGGCTTCGCGGTCTTGTTCCGATGGCGAGCCGCGCTCGATGCGGGCAATGACGCCTTCCGTCTCGCTGAACGGCTCGCGGCCGCCGAAGCCGCCGCCCAGCAGGCCGCGTTCTTCCAGCGCGCCGAAGAAGTCGTTGATGAAGTCGTGATACGGCTCGCCGCGCATCGGGTTGTGGAAGACGAGTTCGACGTCGAAGCAGTGTTCCTGGAATTCGCCGACGCGCAGCTTCTTGCGCTGGCGCGGCTTCAGGCGCCGCATGCGGCTGGTCGAACGAGGGTCGCGTTTCATGCATTCTCCTTGGGTGGTGTGCCGCTCATCTGTGTCGAATCGGCGTCATAGGTCAGGCCGATCTGGCGCCGGATCTCGTCCATCACGCCCATCAGCGCCAGCGTGTCAGCATGTGTCATGCCGGGACTCTCAATCAGGCCCGCGCGCCAGCAGCGCTGCGCCTCGATCACTTCGTGCACGTAGCCGTTGCCGATGTACGGCGTGGGCACGGTGCGCGCGATGCCGTCGGCGCGCACCACCGTCACCGTCTGCGTGCGGTAGAACATCGTGTTCATGCGGACGTGGCCACGTTCGCCGGCAATCGTCAGCTCGCTCGGCAGGCGCGCACGCAGCGAGCAGCTGCACACGGACATGCCGCCGCCGCTATGGCGCAGCAGGATGCCCGTCGGCTCGTCGACACCGGTCGGGCCGATGTCGGCATGGGCCAGCACGGTGTCCACGGGCCCCAGCAGCGCCACGGCGATCGACAGCGGATAGATGCCCAGGTCGAGCAGCGCGCCGCCGCCCAGCACCGGGTTGAACAAACGGTGCTCCGGGCCGAATTCGGCCTTGAAGCCGAGGTCCGCGTTCACCTGGCGCACGGTGCCGATCTCGCCCGAGTCGACGATGCGGCGCACCTCGGCCAGCGCGGGCAGGAAGCGCGTCCACATCGCCTCCATCAGGAACAGGTTTTTCTCGCGCGCGAGTTGCACGAGTTCCTCGGCCTGCCGGCGATTCACCGTGAACGCCTTTTCGCACAGGACGCCCTTGCCGGCTTCCAGTGCCAAACGCACGTTCTCGTAATGCATGGGGTGCGGCGTGCCGACGTAGACGAGGTCCACGTCGGGCGCATGCACGAGGTCTTCGTACGATGCGTACGCCGTGCCGCCGAACTCGCGGCTGAACCAATCGGCGCTGGCCAGGTTGCGCGAGCCGACGCCGGCGAGCCGCGCGTCTGGCGTGTCTTTCAATGCGGAGGCAAAGGCCTTGGCAATCTTGCCCGTGCCAAGGATGCCCCAACGTACCTTATCGGTCATGGTGTCCTCCTTCGGTGGTGCTGGCCGGCCTTTTGGGCCGGAACACGGTGTGGTCGAGATAAAAGGCTTCGTCCTGGTCCGGCCACCAGCCCGGCACGCCCAGCACGGGCAGCGGGGTGAAGCCGGCCGTGGACAGGCCCTCGGCCGCTATCGCCTTGGACACCGCGCCATCGATCCAGTCGCGGCGTCCCTCGCGGTCGAGCGAAAAAAAATCGTCGCGGGCGAACACCACGCGCACATGGGCCGTGATCGCCTTGCGCGGCGCGACGAGCTTTTCCATCAGCGCGTGGCCGAACAGCCACAGTTCGGCATCGCGTCCGAACAGGTCGCGCTTGTCGAACAGGGCCGAGCGCCATCGATGCGCACGCAGGTCGGCGACGAGCGCGTGGCCGGCAGCATCGTCGCGCACGACGAGCAGCGCGGCATTCTCATCAAAAATGGTAGCGGCGTCGCGCGCCGGTCCGCGCGATTTGCCGACGCCCGCCTGCGCGATCTGCGCGGCCTGCAGCGCGTTCAGTTCCCGCTTGATGCGCGGAAAGGTCTGCCACACGAGGCCGTTGAAAAAATCGTGCAGGTTCGCGCGCGTGGGCACGCACCCCGTGGCGCCGATGTAGGCTTCGTACGCCACGCCCTCCGGCAGGTCGGCCTGGGGCACGAAGCGGATCGGCTGGCCGTCCACGTTGACGAGGCCGAGCCGCGCCGCGTTCGCGTTGAAACCATCGATGAACGGCCCGGCGGACAGACTGTCGAAGGCGGGACGCACCGTGTCGTACCACGGCCGCGCCCAGTCGATCTCGGGGAACATCCCGTTACAGCATCTTCCAGCCGATCTGTTCGCCCGCGTTCAGCGGGACGAGTTCCTGCTCGCCCATCGGCACCGTCGCCGGCAGGCTCCACGCCTCGCGCTTCAGGGTGATCGTGCCCTCGTTCAGCGGCAGGCCGTAGAAGGCCGGGCCGTTCAGGCTCGCGAACGCTTCCAGTTTATCCAGCGCGCCGGCCTGTTCGAAGGCGGTGGCGTACAGCTCCATCGCGTGCAGCGCCGTGTAGCAGCCGGCGCAGCCGCAGCTGGCTTCCTTCGTGTGGATCGCGTGCGGCGCGGAGTCGGTGCCGAGGAAGAAGCGCTCGTCGCCGCTCGTGGCGGCCGTCACCAGCGCCAGGCGGTGTTCTTCGCGCTTCAGCACGGGCAGGCAGTAGTAATGCGGGCGGATGCCGCCCTTGAAGATCTCGTTGCGGTTGTACAGCAGGTGGTGCGCGGTGATCGTCGCGGCGATCGGGCCTTCGGCCTCGGCCACGTACTCGGCCGCGTCCTTCGTCGTGATGTGCTCGAACACGATCGGCAGTTCCGGGAAGTCGCGGCGCAGCGGACGCATCACGCGCTCGATGAACACGGCTTCGCGGTCGAACAGGTCGATGTGCTGGTCCGTGACTTCGCCGTGCGTCAGCAGCGGCATGTCCAGTTCCTGCATCACTTCCAGCGTTTTATAGCACTTGCGCAGGTCGGTCACGCCGGCGGCGGAATTCGTCGTGGCGCCGGCCGGGTACAGTTTCACGCCGTGGATGAAGCCGGTGTCGCGCGCGCGGCGGATCTCGTCCGGTTCCGTGTTGTCAGTCAGATACAACGTCATCAGCGGCTCGAAGCTCATGCCTTGCGGCAGCGCGGCCAGGATGCGCGCGCGGTATTCGGCAGCCAGCGCGGCCGTCGTGACGGGCGGCTTCAGGTTCGGCATGACGATGGCGCGGGCGAACTGGCGCGCGCTGTGCGGCAGCACGCTGGCCATGGCCGCGCCGTCGCGCAGGTGCAGGTGCCAGTCGTCGGGGCGGGTGATGGTGATGGTGTCGGGGGATTCGATGATGGACATGGCGGCTCTCGGATTGCGAACCCCGACATTTTACTAGGAGGTCAAGTTGCCGGCACGCGTTGTTTGCTACGCACGATACATTGCAATACAGAACGAAATCACCCGTTAGGGCTAGAATCGCGGCATGACGTTCGATCTGCTCACGCTCGCCCAGCTGGCGCTCATCATCGTGTTCGGTTACACGGTGCTGGGGCTGACCGGGTTCGGCTCGTCCGTGACGGCGATGCCGCTGCTCGTGCTGTTCATGCCGCTGCGCATGGCGGTGCCGCTGATGCTCATCTTCGACTTTGTCTCGAACGTGCTGCTGGGCGTGAAGAACCGCCGCCACATCGACAAGCGCGAAGCGCTGCGCCTCATCCCGTTCATGGCGGTCGGGATGGCCGTCGGCGTGCTCGCGCTCGTGCGCGCGCCCGAGCGCACCTTGCTGGTCGTGCTCGGCCTGTTCATCCTGGGCTATTCGGCCTGGAGCCTGTTCGCACGCCGCAAGCTGCCGCCGTTTGCGCCCGCGTGGGCAGTGCCGTTCGGCGTCGTGGGCGGCATCTTCACGGCGCTGTTCGGCACCGGCGGACCGTTCTACACGATCTTCCTCACGAGCCGCCTGGACGACAAGCTGGCCTTGCGCGCCACCCTCAGCGGCGTGCTGTTCTTCAGCGCCATCTCGCGCCTCGTGCTGTTTACAGGCGCGGGCCTGTACAACCAGCCGGCGCTGCCGCTGCTGGCCATCGCGCTGCTGCCGTTCGCGCTCGGCGGGCTGTATGTCGGCAACCGGTTGCACCAGTGGCTGCCGGCGGAGCGGATCAAGCAGGCGGTGTGGGTGGTGCTGATCGTGGGTGGGGTGAGTCTCGTACTACGTAACCTCTGAGTCGTCATCCCCGGGCTAGGCGCCCCCCTTGGCGGGGATCCAAGTTCGTAGCGCTGCCGGGCTGCATGCAAAATTGGGTCCCCGCCTTCGCGGGGACGACGGTGGTTAATGGATGATCCGGGCCAGGAACTCCCGCGCCCGTGCCGACTGCGGCGCCTCGAAAAACGCCTCCCCGGCGCTGTCCTCGACGATCCGCCCCTCGTCCATGAACACGACACGGTCCGCCACGCGGCGCGCAAATCCCATCTCGTGCGTCACGACCATCATCGTCATGCCCTCCTGCGCCAGGCCAGTCATCACGTCCAGCACTTCGCCCACCATTTCCGGATCGAGCGCGGAAGTGGGCTCGTCGAACAGCATCGCGACGGGGTCCATCGCGAGCGCCCGCGCGATCGCCACGCGCTGTTGCTGGCCGCCCGAGAGCTGGGCCGGGAACTTGTCCTGGTGCGCCAGCAGGCCCACGCGGTCCAGGTATGTCAAACCGTTGGCCGTCGCCTCGTCGCGCGACCGATTGAGTACCTTGACCTGCGCGAGCGTCAGGTTGTCGCGGACGGACAGGTGCGGGAACAGCTCGAAATTCTGGAACACCATGCCGATGCGCGCGCGCAGCGCCGGCAGGCGCGTGGCCGGGTCGCCGACAGACGTGCCGTCGACCCTGATCGTCCCCTGCTGGAAGGGTTCGAGGCCGTTGACGGTCTTGATGAGCGTCGACTTGCCGGAACCGGACGGCCCGCACACGACCACCACATCGCCGCGCGCGACGCGTGTCGTGCAGTCGCGCAGAACCTGGACAGGGCCGTACCACTTGCTGACGTTGTCGATTTCTATCATTTGTTTTCGTCGGATTTGGGTTTGCTTGACAGTACCATCAACGCCTAGGATACTGCCGGGACTTGTCAATATCGCAGCACCAGGCACCCGGCAACTCCCTGATCTTGCACGAGATTGTGCCACGGCAGCGGAACAGGACGGACGATCTCCCCTGCTCCGCCATCCGCCACCCTAGAGGAAGCTTATGAACAAAAGAAACCGCCTCACCACCTGGATCCTCGTGGGCCTGGCGCTCGGCATCGCCGCCGGCTACATCGCGCACACGAATCTCGCCGATCCCAAAGGCTTCTCCGACACGATGTCGCTGGTCACCACGCTGTTCCTCCGCCTGATCAAGATGATCATCGCTCCGCTCGTGTTCTCCACGCTGGTGGTGGGCATCGCCAAGATGGGCGACGCCGCGGAAGTCGGCCGCATCGGCATCAAGGCGCTGGGCTGGTTCATCATCGCTTCCCTCCTGTCGCTCACGCTGGGTCTCATCCTCGTGAACCTGTTCCGCCCGGGCGACGCGATGGCGTTGTCCGGCACCCTGCCGGCGGCCGGCGCCTCGTCGGGCATCACCGCTTCCGGCCTCACGCTGAAGGACTTCATCACCCACCTCGTGCCGACGTCGATCTTCGACGGCATGGCCAGGAACGAGATCCTGCAGATCGTGATCTTCTCGATCTTCTTCGGCACCGGCGCCGCCGCCATCGGCGATCGCGCCGCGCCGATGATCGCCGCCATCGACGGCGCCGCGCACGTGATGCTGAAAGTGACGGGCTATGTGATGAACTTCGCGCCGTTCGCCGTGTTCGCGGCCGTCGCCGGCGTCGTCGCCACGAGCGGTGTCGGCGTGCTCGGCACCTACGGCAAGTTCATGGGCGAGTTCTACCTCGGCATCGCGCTGCTGTGGTGCATCCTGATCGCGATCGGCATGCTGTTCGTCGGCCCGCGCCTGTTCAAGCTCCTCGGCCTGCTGCGCGAGCCGACCATCCTCGCGTTCACCTGCGCGTCGTCGGAAGCGGCGTATCCGAAGACGCTGGAAGGCCTGGAGCGCTTCGGCGTCAAGAACCGCCTGGCCGCGTTCGTGCTGCCGATCGGTTACTCGTTCAACCTGGACGGCTCGATGATGTACTGCACCTTCGCCTCCGTCTTCATCGCCCAGGCCTACGGCATCGAGCTGGCGCTGTCCACGCAGATGACCATGATGCTCGTGCTGATGCTGACGTCGAAAGGCATGGCCGGCGTGCCGCGCGCGTCGCTCGTCGTCATCGCCGCCACGCTGAACCAGTTTCATATTCCCGAAGCCGGCCTGCTGCTGCTGCTCGGTATCGACCACTTCCTCGACATGGGCCGCTCGGCCACGAACGTGATCGGCAACGGCATCGCCACCGCGGTCGTCGCGAAGTGGGAGGGGGATCTCACCGATCCCGCGCTCGCCGACAAGGACATCGCCACAGCGCCGTTGCGCTGACCGGCACCCCGAACCAGGCTCCTCCCAAGGAGCCTTTTTTTTGCCTTCCAAAAATTGTTAAAAAAGGAGATCTGATGTTCTTAAAAATTGTACGCACGTGGTTCGCACTGTGCCTCATGACGCTGCTGGCCGCATCCGCCCAAGCCCAGACGGCGGCCCGCCTGCCCAACGTGGTGATCCTCGCTACCGGCGGCACCATCGCCGGCACCGGCGCCACCAGCACGACCACGGTCGGCTACACGGCCGCCAAGGTCGGCGTCGATGACCTGATCAAGGCCGTCCCGGAACTGAAGCAGGTCGCCAACGTGACCGGCGAACAGGTGTTCCAGATCGCCAGCGAAAACATGAGCAACGAGCACTGGCTCACGCTGGCGAAGCGCGTCAACACGCTGCTGGCCAAGCCGGACGTGGACGGCATCGTCATCACGCACGGCACCGACACGATCGAGGAAACCGCCTACTTCCTCGACCTCGTCGTGAAGAGCAGGAAGCCGGTCGTGGTGGTGGGCGCGATGCGTCCGTCGACCGCGATCTCGGCCGACGGCCCGATCAACCTGTACAACGCCGTGCTGACGGCCGGCAGCCCGGACGCCGTCGGCAAGGGCGTGCTCGTCGTGCTGAACGACCAGATCAACGCCGCGCGCGACGTCAGCAAGACCAACACGACGACCACCGACACGTTCAAGGCGACGGAACTGGGCCTGCTGGGCTACGTGGTGGGCAACAAGGCGCACTTCTACCGCGCCTCGACGCGCAAGCACACGGTCGACACGGAATTCGACGTGAGCAACCTGTCGGCGCTGCCGCAGGTCGACATTGCCTACACCTACGCGAACGTGGGCCCGACCGCCGTCAACGCGCTGGTCGCCGCCGGCGCCAAGGGCCTGATCCACGCGGGTGTCGGTGACGGCAGCCTGCCGAACAAGGTGCGCCCGGCGCTGTCGGCCGCACGCGAAAAAGGCGTGATCATCGTGCGCGCGAGCCGCGTGGGCCAGGGCATCGTGGCGCGCAATGGCGAAGCGAATGACGACCAGCTGGACTTCGTCGTGGCCGATACCTTGAATCCGCAGAAGGCGCGCATCCTGCTGATGCTGGCGCTCACGAAGACCAACAGCACCAAGGAGATTCAGCGGATGTTCTATACGTACTGATCGACGTCCCAACGACAAAACGGCCGCATCGTGAACTGACCCCGTAAAGTTGGACGGTTAGTTTGCTAGGCAGCCAAGGCCTGAGTTCTGTATTGCACAGGACTCAGGCCTTTTAGTTTGAGTTTGATACGGTCGTGATTGTAATAATGGATGTACTCAACCAGGCCATCCCGTAACGCATCGACGCTGTCGAATTTGTTCAGGTAGAAGAACTCTGACTTGAGCACCCCGAAGAAGCTTTCCATGGCCGCGTTGTCATGGCAGTTGCCTTTGCGCGACATGCTCTGCACGAGTTCCCGCTCCCGAAGCTGATGCTGGTAAGCCGGCATCCGATACTGCCATCCTTGGTCGCTGTGAAGCAGTGGCTTCTCATGAGGCTGCAGCTTGGCCAAGGCTTTCTTGAGCATTGAGCTCACCATGTCGAAGACGGGACGCTTGTTCATTTCGAAGGAAATGATTTCGCCGTTGTACAGGTCCAGCACGGGCGAGAGGTACAGCTTCTCGCCGACGACGTTGAACTCGGTCACGTCCGTCACCCACTTCCGATTGGCGGCATCAGCCTTGAATTGGCGTTGCAGTTCATTGGGCGCAGCTTGCCCCACTTCGCCCTTGAACGAGCGGTACTTCTTCGGTCGCACGAGCGATTTCAGCCCCAGTAATCCCATCAAACGCTGGACGAGCTTATGGTTGACTGGACTGCCTGACTGGCGAATCGCGGCGGTAACGCGTCGGTAGCCATAACGTCCCTTGTGGCGTTCGAAGACAGCTTTGATTGTCTCTTTCAGCTTCCCGTACTTGTCCTCCTGTCGCAGCAAACCCTGCTGATAATAGAAGGTGCTGCGCGGGAGCTGCGCCAGCTTGAGCAAACTGGCGATCGGGAACTGCTGCCTTAGTTCTTGCACTACTTGCGCTTTTTGCGCGGCGCTTGCTTTGGCCGGGCTTGAACTAAGGCCTGCAACTTTTTTACGTAAGCTAGCTCCATACGCAGTTGATTTACCTCGGCCAGCAAATCCTCGCGGCTGCGCTTGTCGTCATCCGGAGCCTGATCCGGCTTACTTGTGTCTGACGCCGTCATCGGCCTGGGTCTTCCTCTACGGCGTGGTTTCAACGCCTCGATGCCGCCCTCCTGGTACGCACGCTCCCACATGCTAACCATCGCATAACTGCGAATATCGAATCTGGCGGCAGTTTGATTAATCGAGAGCCGATTGTCCCACATGTGCTGCAACACAGACAGCTTGTACTCAGCGCTGTATCCGCTGGACTTCTTGCGCAAACCTGCCCCGCCGTGGAGCTGGTAGGCCGCGACCCACCGCTGCAAAATGACATGGCTACTTAACCCGTGCCGTCTTCCGATCGCACGGTAGCCTTCAGATGTGTCCGCTAGATAGTCCTGGACAACGGCGAGTTTGAACTGCTCGCTGTACTTGGCCATGAAAAAACCCCAAAAGTTGGTGTCCAACTTTTGGGGTTCAGTTCAATCGCGCGGCCGTTTTTGCATTTGTCACACCAGCGCATGTCCCTGCATCCGTGTGAGAATCGCCAGCGGACTCGCTTCCTTGTCGTACTGGTGCATGGGCGACAGCTGCAGCGTGTGCTCCATCATGTACTGTCCCGCCATCACGGCGTGCGAGGTCTGGTCCGAGAAGCACACCCACGCGCAGCCCGGCGGGAAGTTGAAGGTGACCTGCGGCGCGTTCTTCTGGTAATCGAGGTCCGACTTCATCGCGTCGTGCAGCTGCAGCATGATGTGGTCGTATTCGCTGCGCAGGGACTTCGTCACGTGCAGCGCATTCAGCACCTTCGCCTGCCATGCCGAATACGGCTTCACCTTCGGCAGGAAGCGGCGCGCCACGTCCTCGAACGGCTCGCCCACGCGCCATACGCGCGGTTCGCCTTCCAGGTTCACGTTGGTGAACACCCGCAGCAGGCGCTCGCCGTAGTTGGGGCGCGACGGGAAGGCGTCGACGTGCATGCGGCGGTCGTCGGCGCGCCACGATTGCACGCGGTTCTGCACGACGGAAGGACGGAAGCTCGTCGCGCCGCGGCGCAGGTGTTCGCCGTAGCGCGGCACCAGGTTCGCGAGCAGGCCTTCCGCTTCGGTGCGGAAGCGCCCGATCATCCCGGCCATCAGCGCCTTCGTCGCATCGTCGCCGACGACGCCTTTCAGGTCGCCGCTCGTGGACAGGCTGATGTTGCGGATCTTGGGGTCCCGGATGTCTTCGCGGAACAGCGCCAGCTCTTCCTTCTGCGGCGCGAAGCCGTGCTGCGCGAAGTTGGGGAAGTACAGCACCTTGCCCGCTTCCAGCGCGGCGATCCAGGCCGGGTTGCCGTGGCCGACGTCGGCCATGTCGATCTCGACGATCTGTTTTTCCATCCTGTTCAATCCTTAATCTTGTACCACTTCGACCGGCGGTGACGCCAGGTCCTCGTCCTGCCTTGCCTGCTGGCGGTCCCACATCTGCCTGTACAGGCCGTCCGCCGCGATCAGCGCGGCATGCGTGCCCCGTTCGACGATGCGGCCGTGGTCGAGCACGAGGATCTGGTGGGCGTCCGCGATGGTCGACAGGCGGTGCGCGATGACGAGCGTCGTTCTCTGCTTCGCGATTTCCTTCAGCTGCGCCTGGATCGCCTGCTCCGACTTCGAATCGAGCGCCGACGTGGCTTCGTCGAAGATCAGGATCGCGGGATTCTTCAGCAGGGTGCGCGCGATGGCGACCCGCTGTTTCTCGCCGCCCGACAGTTTGAGGCCGCGTTCACCCACCATTGTCGCATAGCCGTCCGGCAGGGTTTCGATGAAGTCGTGGATCGACGCCGCGCGCGCCGCCGCCACGATGTCCGCGCGGCTCGCGCCCGGACGGCCGTAGGCGATGTTGTATTCGATGGTGTCGTTGAACAGCACCGTGTCCTGCGGGACGATGCCGATCGCGTGGCGCAGCGAATCCTGCGTCACGTTGCGCACGTCCTGGTCGTCGATGCGTATGGCCCCTTGCTGCACGTCGTAGAAGCGGAACAGCAGGCGGGATAACGTCGACTTGCCCGAGCCGCTGTGTCCCACCACGGCCGTCGTCGTGCCGGGCGGGATCGTGAAGTCGACGTCGAACAGGATCTGGCGGTTCGGGTCATAGCTGAATTCCACATGCGAGAATTCCACTCTTGCCCCGTGCGTCGCGAGCGGCCTGGCGTCCGGTGAATCCGCCACTTCGCGGTTCTGCTCGAGGAGTCCGAACAGGCGCTCCATGTCCGCGAGGCTCTGCTTGATCTCGCGGTAGATCACGCCGAGGAAGTTCAGCGGGATGTACAGCTGGATCATGAAGGAGTTCACGAGCACGAGGTCACCCAGGGTCATCGTCTTGTCGATCACGCCCTGCGTCGCGCGCCACAGGATCGCCGTGACGGCGGCGGCGATGATCAGCGACTGCCCGGTGTTCAGGAACGACAGCGACGTCTGCGAGCGCACGGCCGCCTGCTCGTACTTCTGCAGGCCTTCGTCGTAGCGCCTGGCCTCGTAGTCCTCGTTGCCGAAGTATTTCACCGTCTCGTAGTTGATCAGCGAATCGATCGCCTTCGTGTTCGCCTTCGAATCCAGCTCGTTCATCGTGCGGCGGAAGTGCGTGCGCCATTCCGTCACGGTGACGGTGAACGTGATGTACGTGACCAGCGCGATCGCGGTGATGCCAGCGAACCAGGCGTCGTAATGCGTGCCGAGGTAACCCAGCACCAGCGTGATCTCGACGAGCGTCGGCAGGATCGAGAACAGGGAATACGACACGAGCGAGCTGACGCCGCGCGTGCCGCGCTCGATGTCGCGCGTCATGCCGCCCGTCTGCCGGTTCAGGTGGAAGCGCAGCGACAGCGCGTGCAAGTGCCGGAACACTTTCAGCGCGATCGTGCGCACGGCGCGCTGCGTCACGCGCGCGAACAGGAATTCGCGCAGTTCGGTGAACAGCGTCGTCGAAAAGCGCAGCGCGCCGTACGCGACCAGCGCGCCGAGCGGCAGCACGAGCAGGGCGTGCGGATCCGTCGGGCTGATCGTCAGCGCGTCGATGAGCTTTTTCAGCACGAGCGGCACGCCCACGTTGGCCATCTTGGCGCCGACGAGGCAGATCAATGCGGCCAGCACGCGCCATTTATAGACCCACAAATAGGGCAGCAAGGTGGCGATGGTGGCCCAGTCGTTCCGTTTGGCGTTCGGGTCGGCGGCGGGCGGCAGGGAGTTCGGAGAGGAGCGTCGCATGGCAGGGCTCGAGGTTTTATGGTTCAATCGAGAGGATTGTAGCCTTTACCGAGAATTCAAGATGACCCAGCCAGTAAACACCACCCCGTCCATCACCCGCCTGCCTGAAGGAAAGATGCCCGTGCTGCGGATGATGCCCGCCCCGTCCGATGCGAACGTCTACGGGGACGTGTTCGGCGGCTGGATCATGGCCCAGGTCGACGTGGCCGGCTCCCTGCCGGCCGTGCGCCGCGCAAACGGCCGCGTTGCCACCATCGCCGTGAATTCCTTCGTGTTCAAGAATCCCGTGTTCGTCGGCGACCTGCTGTCGTTCTACGCCGACATCGTCAAGGTCGGCAATACGTCGATCACCGTCTACGTCGAGGTCTATGCGGAGCGCAACCGCCTGCAGACGGACGTCGTCAAGGTGACGGAAGCGACGCTGACCTATGTCGCCACGGGCCCGGACCGCAAGCCGCGCCAGTTGCCGCCGCTCGAGTCGCTGATCGCGCAGTAATCACCTCCTGATGACCTGGCCGCGCCGCCTGTTCCTGCTGAACGCCGCGCGGCTCGCAGCGGCATCGTCGTCGCTGCTGCTCGCCAAACCGTCGAACGCGGCCGGTTATCCGTTCAGCCTTGGCGTCGCGTCGGGCTCGCCCCTGCCCGATTCCGTGATCCTGTGGACGCGCGTCGCGCCCGATCCGCTCGACGCGACCAGGACGCCGCCCCTCGCCCTCGCCTTGCGCTGGGAAGTGGCGCACGACGGCGCGTTCCGCAAGATCGCCGCGAAGGGCACCGCCGTCGCGACGGCGGAACTGGCGCACAGCGTGCGCGTGGACGTGCGCGGCCTGGAACCGGGGCGCTGGTACTGGTACCGCTTCATGCTGGGCGACGCCGTCAGCCCCGTCGGCCGCACGCGCACGGCGCCGGCGCCGGACAGCATGCCGGACAGCCTGAAACTCGCCGTCGCGTCGTGCCAGCACTGGGAATTCGGAAGCTATGCGGCGCACCGCTACCTCGCGCAGGCGAACCCGGACCTCGTCGCCTTCCTCGGCGACTACATCTACGAATGGGGCGCGTACCGCCTGCAGCATCCGGCGCCCGGCGTGCGGATCGTGCGCCAGGACGAATCGTTCACCCTGGCGGACTATCGCCGCCGCTATGCGCAATACAAGACGGACCCGGACCTGCAGGCCGCGCACCTGATCGCGCCCTGGATCGTCACGTGGGACGACCACGAGGTCGCGAACGACTACGCGGCGGACCGCGACGAGCGCCTGTCGCCGACTTTCCTCCAGCGCCGCGCGGCCGCCTACCAGGCCTTCTTCGAGCACATGCCGCTGCGCCTGCCGCCACCGAAGAGTTTTGCGAGCGTGCGCATGTTCCAGCGCTACGACTGGGGGCGCCTCGCGCGCTTCCACGTGCTCGACGACCGCCAGTACCGCGCGTGGGAAGCGTGCTCGCATCCGGGCATCGGCGGCTCGAATTCCGTGACGCCGCGCGCCTGCCCCGCCCTGCTCGACCCACGCCGCACGATGCTGGGGGCGGAGCAGGAAGCGTGGCTGAAGGCGGGGCTGGCGTCGTCGAAGGCGCGCTGGAACGTCCTCGCGCAGCAGACGATGATGGCGCAGTCGTCGCAGATCCCGGTGGGGAGTGGCGACGGCGGCCGCTTCTGGACGGACGGGTGGGACGGTTACCCGGTCGCGCGCCGGCGCCTGCTCGACACGCTCGTGGACACGCGCGCCGCGAACCCGCTCGTGCTGGGCGGCGACGTGCACACGTTCTACGCGACGGAGCTGCGGCGCGATTTCAACCGGCCCGTGTCGACCGCGAATCCGGTCGTCGCGACGGAATTCGTCGGCACGTCGGTCACGTCGAATTCGCGCCCGCAGCTGCGCACGTCGCAATACGTGGCGATGAACCCGCACCTCCGGTACGGGCGCAGCGACAAGCGGGGGTACATGCTGATGGAGATTACCCCCGGCGAGACGCGCACGCATTTCATCGGGCTGGACGAGGTGCGCGATCCGAAGACCGTCCAGCGGGAGCTGGCGGCCTTTCGGGTCGAGGATGGGAAGCCTGGGGTGGAGATCACGGCGGTCTAGAACGTGTTTCTTGCCGCTGCATTAAAAACCGTCATTCCCGCGCAGGCGGGAATCCAAGCTGAGGCGCCGGCGTCGCAACGTTAGAAATGCTGCGGCGCTTCAGGTATCGCGATTACTGATGCTCAGCATGGGTCCCCGCCTCCGCGGGGACGACGGTTAGGCAGTCTGCTTTTCATCCCGCAGCTCGCGCCGCAGGATCTTGCCGACGTTCGTCTTGGGCAGGCTGTCGCGGAACTCGACGTACTTCGGCCGCTTGTAGCCCGTCAGCTGCTCCTTGCAGAAGGCCAGCAGGTCGTCCTTGGTCAGCGTCTTGTCCTTCTTGACGACGTACAGCTTGACGGCCTCGCCCGAATGCTGGTCCGGCACGCCCACGCACGCCACTTCCAGCACGCCCGGGTGCGCGGCGACGACGTCTTCCACTTCGTTCGGGTACACGTTGAAGCCGGAAACGAGGATCATGTCCTTCTTGCGGTCGACGATCTTCACGGCGCCGCTGGCGTTCATCACGCCGATGTCGCCGGTCTTGAAGAAGCCGTCCGCCGTCATGACCTTCACCGTCTCGTCCGGACGCTGCCAGTAGCCGGCCATCACCTGCGGGCCGCGCACGGCGATCTCGCCGGCCGTGCCGAACGGGACTTCGTTGTCGGATTCGTCGATGATGCGCAGCTCCGTCGAGGGCAGCGCAAAGCCGATGGTGCCCGTGAATTCGGTGATGTCGCAGCGGTTGGCGGCGACCACCGGCGACGTCTCCGACAGGCCGTAGCCTTCGACGATCGGCGCGCCCGTCACCGCGAGCCATTTGTCGGCCACGGCCTTCTGCACGGCCATGCCGCCGCCCGGGCACACCTTCAGGCCCGAGAAATCCAGGCTCGCGAAGTCCGGGTGGTTCAGCAGGCCGTTGTACAGCGTGTTCACGGCCGGGAAGACGTGCATGCGGTATTTCTTGAGCTCCTTGATGAAGCCGCCGATGTCGCGCGGGTTCGGGATCAGGAGGTTCGTGCCGCCCGCGCGCAGGCCCATCAGGGCGCACACGGTCAGCGCATAGATGTGGTACAGCGGCAGCGCGCACACGAAGATCGGCGTCTCGCCGGCCGGGATCTTGGCCAGCGTCGGCGCGAACCAGGCTTCGTTCTGCAGCACGTTGGCGATCACATTCTTATGCTTCAGCACCGCGCCCTTCGACACGCCCGTCGTGCCGCCCGTGTACTGCAGGAAGGCGACGTCTTCATGGCCGCACTCGACCGGCTTGCGGGACAGGCGCGCGCCTTCGGCCAGCATGCGCTTGAACGGCACGGCGGACGGCAGCGACCACGCCGGCACCATCTTCTTGACGGTGCGGACGACGAAGTTGACGAGCAGGCCCTTCACGCCGAGCAGGTCGCCCATGGTGGCGACGATGACGTGCCTGAGCTTCGTGTTGTGCGCGACTTCGGCGACGGTGTGCGCGAAGTTCTCCAGCACGACGATGGCTTCCGCGCCCGAATCGTTCAGCTGGTGCTGCAATTCGCGCGCCGTGTACAGCGGGTTGACGTTGACGATGGTGTAGCCGGCGCGCAGGATGGCGGCCATCGCCACCGGATATTGCAGCACGTTCGGCAGCATGATCGCCACGCGCGCGCCCGGCGCCAGGCCCTTCTGCTGCAGCCACGCGGCCATCGCGCCGGACAGCTTGTCCAGCTCCGCGAACGACATGGACTTGCCCATGCACGCAAAGGCGTCGCGGTTGGCGTACTTGCGGAAGGAATCCTCCAGCAGGTGCGTGAGGGAGCGGTACTGCGTCCAGTCGATTTCCGCAGGCACGCCCGCCTCGTACGACTTCAGCCAGAATTTGTCCATGTCATTGCCTCGCTAGTTCTCAATCATATGAATCGTATGCGCAAAAAAACCGCCCGGCAAACGGGCGGTTCATGCTCGCTGCCCGGTGACGCTACGCCGCCTGCTTTTCCTCGCGCAGCGCGCGGCGCAGGATCTTGCCGACGTTCGTCTTCGGCAGCTCGGTGCGAAATTCGATGTACTTGGGCTTCTTGTAGCCGGTGAGCTCGCGCCTGCAGTAGTCCATCAGCTGCTCGGCCGTCAGGCTCGCATCCTTGCGCACGACGAACACCTTCACGGCCTCGCCGGAATGCTCGTCCGGCACGCCGACCACCGCGCATTCCAGCACGCCCGGATGCGCCGCGATCACCGCTTCCAGTTCGTTCGGATACACGTTGAAGCCCGACACGAGGATCATGTCCTTCTTGCGGTCGACGATCTTCACGTAGCCGTTGTCATCCATGATGCCGACGTCGCCCGACTTGAAGAAGCCGTCCGCCGTCATGACTTTCGCCGTCTCATCCGGACGGTTCCAGTAACCGGCCATCACCTGCGGACCGCGGATCGCGATCTCGCCGATGCTGCCCACCGGCAGCGGGCGGCCGTCGTCGTCGACGATGGCGATGTCCGTCGACGGCACCGGCAAGCCGATCGTGCCGGTGAAGCCGGGCACGTCGCAGCGGTTGCACGTGGCCACGGGCGACGTCTCCGACAGGCCGTAGCCTTCGATGATGTTGGTGCCCGTGAGCGACTTCCACTTGTCGTTGACGGCCTGCTGCACGGCCATGCCGCCGCCGTTGGAGACCTTCAGCGCGCTGAAATCGACGTCCTTGAAATCGGGGTGGTTCACCAGCGCGTTGTACAAGGTGTTCACCGCGGGCAGCATGTTGATGCGGTACTTCTTGAGCTCCTTGATGAACCCCGGGATGTCGCGCGGGTTCGGGATCAGGATGTTCAGCGCGCCCACGCGCATGCCCCACAGCGCGCACGCCGTCAGCGCGAAGATGTGGTACAGCGGCAGCGCGCACACGATGGTCGGGAATTCGACGAGCGGAGGCTGGCTCATCGCCGGCTTCGACCACGCCTCCGTCTGCAGGATGTTGGCGATGACGTTGCGGTGCGTGAGCGTCGCGCCCTTCGACACGCCCGTCGTGCCGCCCGTGTACTGCAAAAAGGCGACGTCGCTGCTCTTCAGTTGCGCCGCCTGGAACGGCATCTTCGCGCCCTGCGCCAGCGCGTCCTTGAAGCGCACCATGTGCGGGATCGTAAAGTCCGGCACCATCTTCTTGACGTTGCGGACGACGAAGTTGACGAGCATGCCCTTGGCACCGCCCAGCAGCTCGCCCATGCTGGCCACGACGACGTGGCGCACCAGCGTTTTACTCAGTACCTGCTCGACCGTGTGCGCGAAGTTCTCGAGCACGATGATGGCTTCGCTGCCCGAATCCTTCAGCTGGTGTTCCAGCTCGCGCGGCGTGTACAGCGGATTGACGTTGACGACCGTATAGCCCGCGCGCAGGATCGCGGCCAGCGCCACCGGGTATTGCAGCACGTTCGGCATCATGACCGCCACGCGCGCGCCCGGCTTCATGCCGCGGCTCTGCAGCCAGGCCGCCAGGCGCTTCGACATGTTGTCCAGTTCCCCGTAGGTGAGGAACTTGTCCATGCAGACGTACGCGTTGTTCGCCGCATACTTGCGGAACGATTCCTCCAGCATTTGCACCAGCGAACCATACTGGTCGGGATCGATTTCCGCCGGCACGCCGGGCGGGTAAGCCTTGAGCCAAATCTTGTCCATCGGTGCCTCTGTCTCCAGTATCGTTATCGTTCTGAGCGCGGCCCAAAAAAAAATCGCACGGTCGTGCTGATATTATTAAACAAGATGCTATCGGGCAGCGCCCGCGGACGCAAGCACTTTTGCGCTTTTCGAACAACGACTCTATCGACGTTTGACGTAAATGGCTACGGTCGCGTTTCGCTGCGCTGCACCATCAACGGTGCCGTCACGAGCGGCGGCACCAGGGCGTTCAGCACGCGGTGGCGGTCGGAACGGTCCATGTCGGCCAGTTTTTTGACGGCGTTATAGAATTTCGGGAAGCTGCCCTCGCGTTGCAATAGCGCGCGGAACGCCGGCACGAAATCCTCGTAGGTCGCGATCGATGCCAGGTGAGCGTTCGACAACGGCTGCTCGAAGAACCGATCATACCCTGCATACCCGCCCCAATTGCCCTTCAGGACCTGGTATTCGTCCTTCAACTCCTGGAACAAACGCGCCTTGACGGCCCGCTTCTGCGCATCGCTGCGGTCGACGAGCGCGTAATTCTGCTCGAGCGCCTTGCGGTACTTCATCAGCAAACCGAGGAAATCCTTCTTGCGGCTCCGGTAGCGCGCATAGGCGTCGCGCATCTGCTGGTTGCCGAAGCGCTCCATCCAGCGCTCGACGCCGACCTCTTCCACCGTCGACGCGAACGCTTCGTTGAATTGCGAATCGCCCTGCACGTACACGATCTGGTGCGCCAGCTCGTGGAAGATCATGCGCGCCAGTTCGCCGTCCGGGTAATTGATGAACGTGGAGATCAGCGGATCGCTGAACCAGCCCAGGGTCGAATACGCGGCCACGCCGCCGACCTCGACGTCGTCACCGGCGTCGCGCAATTCCTTCGCGTACGACTCGGCCGCTTCCTTGTTGTAATAGCCGCGGTAGTTCACGCAGCCGGCGACGGGGAAGCACCATTGCAGGGGCCGCAGCGACAGCTCGGGCGTGGCGACGACGTTCCACAACACGTATTGCCGCTTCAGCGCCGCGTAGTTTTTATAACTGTTGTTGTCGGGTAAAGCCATTTCGGCAACTGCGAAGCGGCGGATCTGGCGCGCCGTCTCGAGGCGATGGCGCAGTTTGGTACTGGTGCCGGGGTCGGCGATCCAGTCATCGATCGGACGGGCGTCCGACAGGAGTTCAAGCTGCCCTTGGGCGGCCTGGGTGTAGTAATTCAGCGTCGAGCAGCTGGCCAGCAGCCCCGCTGCCGTGCCTGCGATCAGCACGGGGCGGAGCCACGGGGTAATCCGTGTGAGTTTCATATTTCCAGATCATGGTGCGGCCTTTTCAACCTGCACCAGCGTGTCGTAAAAGGTGGGCGCCCGGCCCATGTCGGTCAGGCGCTGACTGGTGACTTCGTTGGCGTTCTTGCCGTCGCTGGCGAGCTTCTTCCACCAGATCGACAGGCCGACGACGAGGCCGGCCCGCGCTTTGGCGGTGACCCGGGCGCGCGCGACGAACGCGCCCCGGTCGTTGAAGATGCGCACCATCTCCTTATCGACGATGCCCCGGGAGGCGGCATCAAGGGGATGGATGTCCAGGTGCGGTTCACCTTCCGTTGCGCGGAGGCTCTGGACATTGACAAAGGTTGAGTTGAGGAAGTTCCTGGCCGGCGGAGAAATCATCGCCAACGGATATTTCTCAGCCAGTTCGGGGTTGGAGGCGACCGATTCGTAGTTCGGGATATAGGTCGGCAGCGGGTCGAGGCCATCGGCCAGCATCGAGCTCGAATAAAACTCGCACTTGCCGGACGGCGTCGGAAAGCCGCCTTCGGCGAACGGCGCGGCCGGCATGTTCAGCTTTTGCCAGCCCGTGCGCTTCAGCGACGACCAGTCGAAGTGCACGGCGCGTTCGTGTTTCCTGTCGAACGCTTGCGCGGCCAGTTCGTCGTCCGTCTCGTCGAAGATCGGGTCGTTCATGCCCATGCGCTTCGCGATCAGGCGGAAGATTTCCGTGTTCGGCTTCGATTCGCCCAATGGCGCGATCGCCGCATTATTCGCCATCATGTACAAATGGCCATACGCGAGGTGCGCGTCGACGTGTTCCAGCTGCGTGGTGGCCGGCAGCAGGATGTCCGCGTAGTCGGCGGTGTCGGTCTGGAAGTGTTCCAGCACCACCGTAAAGAGATCCTCGCGCTCGAAGCCGCGCTGCACCTGCGCCGAATCCGGCGCGATCGCGAGCGGGTTCGAGTTGTACACGATGACCGCCTCGATCTTCGGGCCGAAATCCGGCGACGCGTCGCGCTGCAGGTCGGCGCCGATCGTGTTCATGTTAATCGTGCGCGGAAGCTTGCCGCGCAACAGGTCCGGGCGTTGCAGGACGGTTTTATTGGCCGGGAACGTGCCCGACGTCGACAACTGCACGCCGCCCGCCGCGTGGCGCCACGCGCCCACGAGCGCCGGCAGGCATGCGATATTGCGCACGGCCATGCCGCCGCCATGCACGCGCTGCAGGCCGTAGTTCATGCGGATCGCAACCGGTTCGCCCGCGCGCGCCGTGCGGCCGTACTCGCGCGCGAGGTCGACGACTTCTTCCACCGTGATGCCGCAGGTTGCAGCCGTGCGCTCCGGCGTCCATTCGGCCACCCGGTCCTTCAGTTGCGCGAAGCCGAACGTGTGCTTCTCGATGTAGTCGTGGTCGAGCAGGTTGTCCTTCACCAGCACGTGCATCATGCCCAGCGCCAGCGCGGCGTCCGTGCCGGGCATCAGCGCGATGTGCTGGTGGCATTTCTCGGCGGTCAGCGAGCGATACGGATCGATGGCGATCAGCTTCGCGCCGCGGCGCTTGGCTTCCTGCAAACGCGTCCACAAATGCAGGTTCGACGCGATGGGATTGCCGCCCCAGATCAAGACCAGCTTCGCATCCTGGAACTGTTCGGTATCCGTGCCGATCGAACCACCGATCGTGTATTTGTAGCCCGTGGCACCGGCGTTCGCGCACACGGTGCGGTCGAGCAGGGAAGCACCGAGCGTGTTGAAGAAACGCATGGCCATCGCCTCGCCCTGCACGAGGCCCATCGTGCCGCAATAGCTGTACGGCAGGATCGCCTGCGGGTCACGCGCGGCAATGGGTTGCAGGCGGTTCGCGATCTCGTCGAGCGCCTGTTCCCACGTGATGCGTTCGAACCTGCCTTCGCCCTTTTTACCCACGCGGCGCATCGGGTACAGCAGGCGGTCGGGGTGGTACGTGCGTTCGACGTAGCGCGAGACCTTGGTGCACAGCACCCCGGCCGTCGTCGGATGATCCGGATCGCCCTTGACCTCCGTGGCCACGCCGTCCTCCACGGTCACGAGCAACGCGCAGGTATCGGGGCAGTCATGCGGACAGGCGCCGCGGACGATGGTCTTGGTCATGGATTCATCCGGAAAAACGTCGATAAACCAGTACTTTATACGATTCCGGTGGCAGCCGCCGGGGCTCTGGCCTTCCACATGATGGAAGGGCTACAATAGTTCAAAACATGCATGCCTATCAGGCATGAGGAGAGATCAATGAGACTGGTAGAACCCATACTCGCTTACCAATCCGAGCTCGAAACGATCCGGCGCGACATCCACGCCCATCCCGAACTCTGCTACGAAGAACAACGCACGGCCGACGTGGTGGCCGCGCGCCTCACCGAATGGGGCATCCCCGTCGTCCGCGGGCTGGGCGTGACGGGTGTCGTCGGCATCATCAAGAACGGCACCTCGGACCGCGCCATCGGCCTGCGTGCCGACATGGACGCCCTGCCGATGCAGGAACTCAACACATTTGATCACGCGTCGCGCCACGCCGGCAAGATGCATGCTTGTGGTCATGACGGGCACACAACGATGCTGTTGGGTGCAGCCCACTATCTGTCGCAGAACCGCAACTTCGACGGCACCGTCTACCTGATCTTCCAGCCGGCCGAGGAAGGCGGCGCCGGCGCGCGCCGCATGATGGACGATGGTTTGTTCGAACGTTTTCCGATGGACGCCGTGTACGGCATGCACAACTGGCCGGGCATCAAGGCGGGCAGCTTCGGCGTCGTCGCGGGGCCGATGATGGCATCCAGTAACGAGTTCCGCGTCGTCGTCAAGGGCAAGGGCGCGCATGCCGCGCAGCCGCACCGCGGCATCGATCCCGTGATGGCCGCCGTGCAGATCGCGCAAGCGTGGCAGACGATCATCTCGCGCGAAAAGAACCCGCTCGATACGGCCGTCCTGTCGATCACGCAGATCCACGCCGGCAGCGCCACCAACGTCATCCCGGACGAAGCCGTCATGATCGGCACCGTGCGCACGTTCTCCACCAGCGTGCTGGACCTGATCGAGCGGCGCATGAACGAGATCGCGAGCGGCCTGGCCGCCGGTTTCGGCGCAACCATCGATTTCTCGTTCAAGCGCAACTACCCGCCCCTGATCAATCACCCGGAACAGACGGCGTTCGCGATCGAAGCGATGCGTGCGGTGGTGGGTGCGGACAACGTCGACACGAACGTCGAACCGACGATGGGCGCCGAGGACTTCGCGTTCATGTTGCAGGAAAAGCCGGGCTGCTATGTCTTCATCGGCAACGGCGACGGCGATCATCGAAGCCACGGGCACGGCCTCGGACCGTGCCAGCTGCACAACGGCAGCTACGACTTCAACGACCACCTGCTGCCGATCGGCGCGAGCTTCTGGGCGAGATTGGTCGAGATGAGCCTTACAGCCCCAGCTCCTTCAACACGGCTTCCTTGAGATCCTGCGCGTCAAGGCTGGACATCCTGCGCGGATGCGGGATGTTCACCTCGAACGTGGCCTGGATCGTCGTCGGCCGCGGCGACAGCACGACAATGCGGTCGGCCAGGTGCACGGCTTCCTCGACGTCGTGCGTGATCAGCAGCACCGTGTGGCGCTCCTCTTCCAGGATGCGCAGCAGCTCCATGCGCATCTTCAGATTCATGAGCGCGTCCAGCGCGGAGAACGGCTCGTCCATGTAGAGGATCTCGGGTTTCATGACGAGCGCCCGCGCGATCTCCACGCGTTTCAGCATGCCGCCCGACAGCTCGTGCGGATAGCTTTTTTCGAAACCTTTCAATCCCACCATCGCCGTGTAGTGGTCGGCGAGTTCCGCCTTCTCGGCCTCGCTGATGCCGTCCAGGCCGAACATCAGGTTCTGCTGCACCGTCAGCCACGGGAACACGGAGCCGTGCTGGGAAATGAGGATGCCCTTCGGGCTCGGACCGTGGCGCACCTGGCCGTCGATCAGGACGCGGCCTTCGTCCGGCTGATCGAAGCCGCACAGCATCTTCATCAACGTGGATTTGCCGCAGCCGGACGGCCCGACGATGGCGACGAATTCGCCGTCGCGGATCGTGAGGCTGATGCCGCCGACGACCGGCAGCGTGCCCTTGCGCGTCTCGAAGCTTCGACGGATGTCGTCGACGACGATCTTGTCCGCGACCTTGTAGTTCACCTTAGCGTCCATAGCGCCACCTTACCGATTTGAGACGTTCCAGGAGACGGGTGATCCCGTCCAGCATGAGGCCGATGATGCCGATGATGATCATGGCGGCGATCACGAGATCGTAGCGGTTGCCCGCGTTGCGCGAATCCATGATCAGGTAGCCGAGGCCCGAGCGCAGCGCGATCATTTCCGCCGCGACGACGACCAGCCACGCGACACCGAGCGTGATGCGCATGCCCACGATGATCTCGGGCAGCACGGCGGGAATGATCACCTGGCGATACAGCTTGGCGCGCGAGACGCCGAAGTTTTCCGCCGCGCGCAGGTAGCGCCGCTCGATCGTGTGCACGCCGGCCGCGGTCTGCACGATCATCGGGAACACGGACGCGATGAAGATCAGGAAGATCGGCGATGCGTTACCCACGCCGAACCACAGGATCGCGAGCGGGATCCACGCGATCGGAGAGATCGGACGCAGCAGCTGGAACAGCGGATTCAGCGTGACCCACGCGCCCTCCATGCGGCCGATCCAGAGGCCCAGCGGAATGGCGACGGCGATCGCCAGCAGGAAGCCGGTACCGACGCGCATCAGCGAGGAACCGATGTGCTCCCACAGCGTACCGTCCTGCACGAGTTCCCACGTGCCCTTGACGACCTGCCCCGGCGTCGGGAAGATCGCGCTCCTGGTCTGGACGACGACGATCCACCAGACCGCGATCAATAACGCCAGCACGACCGCCGGCGCAATGATCCGCGCCCGCTTCTGTGCAAAAAAGCTCTTCTTTTTCACAGCCTCTTGTCTCCCTCTTATGGTTGCATCCAATGTCGTGCGCGCCACACAAGCCGGCGCCAGCCCGCATCGGGCGCCGGCTCGACGACGATGCGCATCTGGCCGCTCGCGTGCGCCGTGCATTCGAACTGCACGTCCCCCGCGACGCCGAACGGCATCCTGAAACTCTGCCCCGGCATGATCAGCACGGGCCCGAACGTTTGCGGCACGTTGTCGAGATTCTTCAGCACGAGGATGTCCTTCACGCCCAGCGTGAGCCGGATCGACGTCGGCAGGATCTCGACCTTGTCGCCCGCCGCGCGCCGCGCGTACGTCCCGGCGGGAATCTCGAACAGCTGCTCGCGCGAGCTTGCGGGAATCGGCGCATACATGGCCCACAGCGTGGCCCACAGCGCCGCGATGGCCAGCACCGCCGCGGCCGGCAGCAGGATGCGGGAACGCGTCATTGATTCAGCAGGACGCGCACGTCGTGCACGACGTCATCCACCGCACGGCCGTACGGGCTCAATGCGCGCAGCTTGCCGGACCGGTCGATCAGGTAGACGAAGGACGAATGATTGAAACCGTAATTCGCACCGCTGCCCGTCCTCGTGGACGTGACGCCGTATTCCTTGCGCACCTCGGCCAGTTGCGCGGCGGGGCCGGTCGCGCCCACGAAGGTCGGATCGAACGCCGTCAGGTAGGCGCGCATGCGCTCCGCCGTGTCGCGCTCCGGGTCGACGGTCACGTACACGACCTGGAAATCCTTGCCCTGCGCGCCGAGCTTCGTTTTCACGGCCGCGAGTTCGGCGAGCGTCGTCGGGCAGACGGCCGGGCAGGACGTGAAGCCGAAGCCCAGCGCCACGACCTTGCCGCGGTAATCCGACAGCTTAAGAGGCTTGCCGGTCGAACCCTGCAGCGTGAAATCCGGCGCCATGCGGGGCGGCGAGAATTCCCCGGATTTCAATGCTTCCGCGCTCGCGGCCAACGGCAAGGCAAACAGCAGTGCTGCGGCGAGGCGTTTCATAGCGTGATCGTGACGGGGCGGACGGCCTTGAAGAAGCTTTCGTCCACGTACTGGTTGAACTGGATGGGTTTCTTCAGCGTGCCCGCGTCCAGCGACATCTGCATCAATTCGTCGAATTCCTTCGGGATGATGCGCAGGTCGCCATACGTGACACGGTCGCTCGGATTCGTCATCACGAATTTCAGGATCTTCGGATCCTGATTGAAGTATTTCCTGGTCGCGGCGATGGCGATGGCGCGGTCGCGGTGGACGGGATCCGCATCCATCCAGCTGCCGGCCGCCTGGACGTAGTTGACGAGGTCCTGCACGGCGGCGCGGTTGTTCGCGATCAGGTCTTCGCGCACGGTGAGCACGCAGCAGATGTAATTCGGCCATTCGTTGCGCGTCATGCGCAGCGGCGTCGCGTAACCGGCCATCTGCGCGGCGGCGCCGAACGGCTCGCCCGTGCAATAGGCATCGATGGCTTTCGCATACAGCGCGGCCGGCATGTCCGGCGGGGGCATCTCGACCAGTTCGACGTCCTTGATGTTCATGCCCTCTTCCGCCAGCATCTTGCGCAGGAAGAGCAGGTCGACGGCGAAACGGCTCGGGATGGCGACGCGCTTGCCCTGCAGGTCGCGGAATTTCTTGTAGCCGGCATCCGTGCGCACCATGATGACGGCGCCCGAGCGGTGGCCCAGCGACACGACCTTGACGGGGATATTGCTGGACACGAGGTCCATGACCATCGGCGCCAGCACATAGGCGGCCTGGATGCGGCCCGACATCAGCGATTCCTTCAGCTCGGGGAAGCCGCTGTATTTGCTGTACTCGAAGCCGAGCGGGTTCGCCGGCTTGGTTGCGGCATTCTTTGCGGCGATCTCGGCCTCTTTGGCCGCACACGCGACGGGCAGGGTCAGGTTACACGTCACCGGCAAACCGCCGACGACCAGTGATGCGCTTTTCTTCTCCGAAGAACACGCCGCCAAAGCGGACGGCAAGGCCATTGCCGACGCCAGTTTCAACAGCTGCCGCCGCGTGCGGAAGCCGTTTCCCAGATTATCCATGCTGCCCCTGTATTGGGTTCGTTATGTGCGGCAAGGGTAGAGAAGTTTTCGGCCCGGGGCAACAAACTGTTGCGGCGGGCCATCTAGTCCATTGTCTCCGTGATATTACGTAACGATGTAATACCTCTGGGAATTATACGAGGTTGTATTGATAGCGCAAACAGGTAGCGAATAAATACTTATGGCATACGGTCCGGCGCGGTGCCCAGCCGCTTGCCTGGATTCATCCGCTCCAGCGCGATGAGGCCGGCCGCATGGTCGGCGGACGGGATGTCGCCCGCGATGCTCTCGAACTGCCGCGTCACGAGTTCCGTCACGGGCAACGTGACGCCGGCGCCGCTGGCTGCCGCCAGGATGTTGCGCTGATCCTTCAATTGCGTCTTGACCTGGCCGCCCGGCATGAAGTCCCGCTCCAGCATGCGCTGGCCATGCACTTCCAGCACGCGGCTGCCGGCAAAGCCGCCGCGGATCGCCTCGCGCACGGCAGCCGGATCGGCCCCGGCCGCTTCCGCCAGCAGCAGCGCTTCCGCCACAACATTGATCGTCGCACCGACGATCAACTGGTTGCACAACTTGGCCACCTGGCCGCTGCCGACGGGCCCGACGGCTTTCGGCGATCCCATCACGCGCAGCACGGGCTCGGCCTGGGCGTAGTCGGCCGCATCGGCGCCGGCCATGATCGCGAGTTGCCCCGCTTCCGCGCCGCCCACGCCGCCGGACACGGGCGCATCGACGAAGCGGCAGCCGGCCTGGCGCAGGCGGGCGGCAAAATTCACGGCTTCGTCCTGGCGCGTGGAGCTCATGTCGATCCACAACGTGTTGTGCGCGAGTGCCGGCAGGGCATCGTCGATGACCTGGCCGACGACCGGGCCCGCTTCCAGGATCGAGATCACGATGTCGGCACCGCGCACGGCATCCATCAGGTCGGCCTGCGGTTCGGCCCCGGTGTCGCGCAGTGCCTCGGCCTTGGCGGCCGTACGGTTCCACACGCGCAGGGGATAGCCGGCCTGCGCCAGCCGGGTCGCCATCGGTTTGCCCATCAGGCCGATGCCGAGAAATGCCACAGTCGGTAACGTCATTGCTTCCTCTCGATGATTCATTGTCCGCATTTTAACAATTGATAGGTCGACTACGTCCTTTCAACGACCTCGCTACAATAGCGGTTTGGCCGTGACCATTTTGCTTGCACGGCTCTCATTCACAGCAAAGGCAATGTTCTCCATGAAAAAAATGATGCGTTCCCTGGCGGCCGTGGCCGCGTTGTCGGCCGCGACGGCGGCCCATGCCGCCGACGGTTATTTCGATTCCTCGTCGGTGGAAGTCGGCGGCGGCGAACACGTGCAAGTCGTCCGTCTCGCGGTCCAGAAAGACTGGAACAAATCCTGGCTGCCGACCAGCGGCTACCACCTGAACGGCTATTGGGACGCGAACGTGGCCTACTGGCGCGCCAACCAGTGGCTCGACCAGCAGGGCAACACGAAGGACCTGGCCGTCGTCGGCATCACGCCGGTGTTCCGCTGGGAAGCCGACAACAAGCTGGGCTTCTACGCCGACGCCGGCATCGGCGCCGCGGTCTTCTCGAGCGTCTACCGCAACACGCACCGCCAGCTGTCGACCGCGTTCGAATTCGCCGACCACGTGGGCGTGGGCTATGTCTTCGCCAACAAATGGGAACTGGGCGCGCGCCTGCAACACTACTCGAACGGCGGCATCAAGAAACCGAACGGCGGTGTGAACCTGCTGCTGCTGAAGGCGGCGTACCACTATTAAGATCAAACCGGGGTCAGAGCCCGAATTTAAGCAATTGCCCAAAATCGGGCTCTGACCCCGGTTGCGACCCGGTTATCGGATTTGTGTGAGAATCCATCCGATGACCGATACCGACACCATCAAACGCTATCTGCCGTGGCTGGTGGCGACTGCGCTGTTCATGGAGCAGCTCGACGCCACCATCGTCAACACCGCCGTCCCCAGCATCGCGGCCAGCCTGCAGGTCACACCGCTCAGTCTCAAATCCGTCGTCACGAGTTACATCCTCAGCCTGGCCGTGGGCATTCCGGTGAGCGGGTGGATGGCCGACCGGTTCGGCACTCGCCGCGTGTTCTTCACGGCGATCGCGATCTTCACGGTGGCGTCCGTGCTGTGCGGCCTGTCGCTGAACGCCCCGATGATGGTCGCGGCCCGCCTGTTGCAGGGCCTCGGCGGCGCGATGATGATGCCGGTCGGGCGCCTGTCGATCATCCGCACGTTTCCCAAGAACGAGTTGCTGGGCGCGATGAACTTCGTGATCCTGCCGGCGCTGATCGGCCCGTTGCTGGGCCCGACCGTCGGCGGCCTGATCGTGCACTGGGTTTCCTGGCGCTTTATTTTCTTCGTCAACGTGCCCGTCGGCCTGCTCGCGCTATACCTCGTCTGGCGCCATATGCCGGATTACCACGGCGCCGAGCCGCGTCCGCTGGACGTGATCGGGCTGATCCTGTTCAGCTCCGGCACGGCGATCCTGTCCTGGCTGCTGGAAGTGTTCGGCGAGCACACGCTCGACCCCATGACGGCCGGCCTGATGCTGGCGCTATCGATCTCCCTGCTGGCCGCGTATGCCTGGCACGCGAACGAAGCCCAGTTCCCTCTGCTGCGCCTGGCGTTGTTCAAGGTGCGCACGTTCCGCATCTCGGTGCTGGGCGGCTTCATCACGCGCCTGGGCATCGGCGGCCTGCCCTTCCTGCTGCCGCTGCTGTACCAGCTGGGCCTCAAGCTCGCGCCGTGGCAGTCGGGCCTCTTGATGATGCCGACAGCCGCCGCCGCGATGGGCATGAAGCTCATCGCGCCTAAAGTCCTCGCCCGCTTCGGCTACCGTCAGGTGCTCATGTTCAACACGATCTGCATCGGCCTGACGATCGGCCTGTTCTCGCTCGTTGGGCCGTCCACGCCGTGGTACGCCATCGCGGGCATCGGCTTGCTGCAGGGCTTTTTCAATTCGCTGCAATTCTCGAGCATGAACACGCTCGCGTATGCCGACGTGGAATCGAAAGACTCCAGCATGGCCAGCACGATCGCCTCGTCATTCCAACAGCTGTCGATGAGCTTCGGCCTCGCCGCCGGTTCGATCGTGACGGCGTGGTTCCTGGGCCGCGTGCCGCAGACGGACCAGGTGATGGTCACCAAGGCGCTGCACCACGCGTTCATCACGCTGGCCGTCATGACGATGCTGTCGTCCCTCGTCTTCGCGCGCCTGCGCCGCGGCGATGGCGCAAGCATCACGCAGGGCAAGACAGCGACAGCCGTGGCGCAGGATCCGGCGCCGCTGTCGCAAGCCTGACGCGGGTTACTCGGTCAGCGTTGTGGTCTTGCGGTTCGGATCCGCATTGATGCCGGCGTCCGTGAACGGCAGCGTCGGCCATTCCTTGCGCGAGTACAGCGGCAACTGGTCCGCATAGTACGGCGACTTCGGGTCCGTCGACTGGCCATAGACGAGCATCGCCTGGGCGACCGGGCCGGCATCGTCGAACGTCACCGTCTGCACATAGCTCGTGCCCCAATAGACGTTGTTGTAGCCGGTGGTCGTGAGGCCGGTGCTCATCCGCAGCGAGTTGTACGAACCGTCGACGTCGCCCACGCCGCCATGCAAGGGCGTGCGCGCGCCGTTGCGCGTCTCGCCCTGGTAATCGCCCAGCTTCGCGTCGAGCGGGATGTTCAGCGATTGCAAGGTCTGCGCCGCCGTCTTCAGCGCGGCGAACATCGCGGGCAGCGCGGCGGGCGCGACACCATTGGGCGTGTGGACGGGGTCGGCCGGGTCGAGCGGCACCTTCCACTTGTTGGGGATCTGCGAGGCCGCGGTCCAGAATTCGCGGAACAGGACGGCGCCCCGGCTGTCGAGGTTCGCGTGACGGTCCCACGCAGCGAGCACCGTGCAGGCCTGGACGAGGGTCGCATCGTTCGTTGGGCAGGCCGCCAGCAGGTCCGGCAGCACGAGCTCGGCAGCGTAGATGCGGTCGGCGAACACGAGCGTCTGCAGGTCGGACAGCTGGAATTGATGTCCCTGTTGCGCCAACTCTTCGAACTGGATGAAGCCGATGCGCGTGCGCAGGCGCTGCTCGACACCCGTCTTGCCGTACAGCGGCGAATAGCCCAGCGGCGCCGGGCCCGTCAGCAGGGATCGGGCGTTGGTCAGCCAGTAGCTGTCGTTCGAATTGCCCACGTAGTCCGTGCGCAGCATCGATGGGGCATTGGCCGGCGAGAAAATGCCGGCAGGCGCATTGGCATCCTGGCCCCAGCCGCACGCACTGCGCGAACCGTCGAACAACACGAGGGCCGGCAGGAGCAGGCAATTGCCCACGAACTTGTCCGTCGTGACGCGCGGGACGACGCTTGCGTCCGCATACAACGCATTGCCGGCGCGGTCGGCCGCGACCGTGTTCACCCACGGCAGGCCGACGACGGTGTCCAGCGACGATTTGAGCGTCTGCACGCTCGTCGCGGTGCCGATGCCCAGCCATTGTTCGAGCATGCGGGTATTGCCGCGGTTTGGGTCCGCAAGGACATTAGGCCGTCGTGCTGCTCCACGTCAGCCCCGCCTCCGGTTTCACGATGACGGCGCCCTGCTTGCTGAAGTAAAAGGTCTTGGTGCGCTTCGCCGTCGTGCCGTCCGCCATGAGGATGTCGACGGATACTGTCTTCGACGTCATCTTGTTCTTCTCGCCGTCGATCAGATAGGTCGTGCCCGTCGAATCGCCCGCATCGAGTGCCAGTTTAAACGTCGTGAAGTGCGTGGCGGCCGTGACGGTGTGCGACCACGCGACATCCTTGTTGAACCCGATGACAACGACCGGCAAGCCACCCAGCACGACACCCATCGCGTCATAGCGGCCGGGCACGGTGAGATGGGCCTGGTAGAAGCGGTCGGTACTCGTCCAGGGGAAGTGGGGATTGCCGAGCAGGAGGCCGCGGCCGCTCGCGGACAAGTCCTTGCCGACGGCCAGCGCATTGCTGCCGAAGCCCTGGTGCACGACTTTGTCCAGGCGGGCGAGCAGGAACACGGGGTCGAGCTTGCGCCGTGGCGACTTTGTAGCCACCGCCACCATCGCGGTCGCATCGCGGGCGCCCGCAACGACCTCCTTCGCGAACACTTCGCCCGAGGCGTGCAGCGCTTTCTCGGCCAGGACCAGGTACATATCCTCGACCGTCATCGGCTTGACCCACTTCGCGTCCTTGCACGCGGCCGGATAATTGCCGGCATGATCCTTCAGGTAGCGGTTGTAGCCGGCCACATAGCCTTCGAGCAGATCACGCGGCTCCTTTGCGCCGGCGGTATAACTGGCGCGCAGCTGGTCGACGTCGAGATAGCCCTTGAAGAAGAAATCGCTGTCTTCGTTTTTCAGGTCCATGAATCCGCTGGCGGCGCCGTATTCATCGCCCTTGCGGGCCGTGGCACGGGCTTCGCCGCCGAAATACAGCGAACGCTCGCCACGTACGGTCAATAAGGAATCGGCAAACATGCACAGGTTGTCCTGCGCGTAGGCATACGCGAGGCCATAGCCCAGGCTACGGAAATCGGCCGCCTTGACGTGGACGATGCCGTGGGTCGTGCGGATGATGTCGGCGCTGAACTGGGGCGGCGGTGCGGACGTGGAAGGCGAAATGTCGCTGTCGTGATGGCTGCAGGCGGTGAAAATGGCGCCCAGGGCGATCGCAGGAAAAACACGATGGAAGTGCATAGTGCTCCTTGAACGTAGAACGCGAATCGGGCTATCGATGCTAGCGGTTTTCGCTTTTGCTACAACTGTTGGAACACAAGCTTGTCAGGTTTCGTTTTTTCCGATTCAAATATCCGTTTTCGAGGCGCCGAAAAGCAAAAAGCCCGCTCAGTATCAACTGAACGGGCTTCTGCATATAACTAGCCTGACGATAACCTACTTTCACACTGGTTGCAGCACTATCATCGGCGCAGAGTCTTTTCACGGTCCTGTTCGGGATGGGAAGGGGTGGTACAGACTTGCTATGGTCATCAGGCATAACTTGTACGAGTGCCGCTTGCATAGTGCATGCGTCACTCTGAATCCGGAAGAAGCAGTTTTCGTAATCTGTTGTCTCAACAAACAGCTGAACCCTTGCGTTGGCAATGACTGCCAAGGTTATAGGGACAAGCCGTACGGGCAATTAGTATCAGTTAGCTTAATGCATTACTGCACTTCCACACCTGACCTATCAACGTCCTGGTCTCGAACGACCCTTCAAGGAGCTCAAGGCTCCGGGAAATCTCATCTCAAGGCGAGTTTCCCGCTTAGATGCTTTCAGCGGTTATCTCTTCCGAACTTAGCTACCCGGCAATGCCACTGGCGTGACAACCGGTACACCAGAGGTTCGTCCACTCCGGTCCTCTCGTACTAGGAGCAGCCCCCTTCAAATTTCCAACGCCCACGGCAGATAGGGACCAAACTGTCTCACGACGTTTTAAACCCAGCTCACGTACCACTTTAAATGGCGAACAGCCATACCCTTGGGACCGGCTACAGCCCCAGGATGTGATGAGCCGACATCGAGGTGCCAAACTCCCCCGTCGATATGAACTCTTGGGAGGAATCAGCCTGTTATCCCCAGAGTACCTTTTATCCGTTGAGCGATGGCCCTTCCATACAGAACCACCGGATCACTATGTCCTACTTTCGTACCTGCTCGACTTGTCGGTCTCGCAGTTAAGCACGCTTATGCCATTGCACTATTAGCACGATGTCCGACCGTACCTAGCGTACCTTCGAACTCCTCCGTTACACTTTAGGAGGAGACCGCCCCAGTCAAACTGCCTACCATGCACTGTCCCCGACCCGGATTACGGGCCAAGGTTAGAACCTCAAACGAACCAGGGTGGTATTTCAAGGTTGGCTCCACGAGAACTGGCGTCCCCGCTTCAAAGCCTCCCACCTATCCTACACAGATTGGTTCAAAGTCCAATGCAAAGCTACAGTAAAGGTTCATGGGGTCTTTCCGTCTAGCCGCGGGTAGATTGCATCATCACAAACATTTCAACTTCGCTGAGTCTCGGGAGGAGACAGTGTGGCCATCGTTACGCCATTCGTGCAGGTCGGAACTTACCCGACAAGGAATTTCGCTACCTTAGGACCGTTATAGTTACGGCCGCCGTTTACTGGGACTTCAATCAAGAGCTTGCACCCCATCATTTAATCTTCCAGCACCGGGCAGGCGTCACACCCTATACGTCCACTTTCGTGTTTGCAGAGTGCTGTGTTTTTATTAAACAGTCGCAGCCACCAGTTTATTGCAACCCTTTCACCCTCATGGAGTAAACCATTCAAGCTACCGGGGCGTACCTTATCCCGAAGTTACGGTACCAATTTGCCGAGTTCCTTCTCCCGAGTTCTCTCAAGCGCCTTAGAATACTCATCTCGCCCACCTGTGTCGGTTTGCGGTACGGTCTCGTATGACTGAAGCTTAGAGGCTTTTCTTGGAACCACTTCCGATTGCTTCGTGTCACAAGGACACACGTCTCGACCCCTTGAATTACGCGCCCGGATTTGCCTAAGCGCCTTCTATGAGTCAAGAACCAACTATTCCAACAGTTGGACAACCTTCCGCGATCCGTCCCCCCATCGCATCATACGACGGTGCAGGAATATTAACCTGCTTCCCATCAGCTACGCATCTCTGCCTCGCCTTAGGGGCCGACTCACCCTGCTCCGATGAACGTTGAACAGGAAACCTTGGGCTTTCGGCGAGAGGGCTTTTCACCCTCTTTATCGCTACTCATGTCAGCATTCGCACTTCCGATACCTCCAGCATCCTTTACAAGACACCTTCTCAGGCTTACGGAACGCTCTCCTACCATATGTGCAAGCACATATCCGCAGCTTCGGTGACTGGCTTAGCCCCGTTACATCTTCCGCGCAGGACGACTCGATCAGTGAGCTATTACGCTTTCTTTAAATGATGGCTGCTTCTAAGCCAACATCCTGACTGTTTTAGCCTTCCCACTTCGTTTTCCACTTAGCCAATCTTTGGGACCTTAGCTGGCGGTCTGGGTTGTTTCCCTCTTGACGCCGGACGTTAGCACCCGACGTCTGTCTCCCAAGCTCGCACTCATCGGTATTCGGAGTTTGCAATGGTTTGGTAAGTCGCAATGACCCCCTAGCCATAACAGTGCTCTACCCCCGATGGTGATACTTGAGGCACTACCTAAATAGTTTTCGGAGAGAACCAGCTATTTCCAGGTTTGTTTAGCCTTTCACCCCTACCCACAGCTCATCCCCTAATTTTTCAACATTAGTGGGTTCGGACCTCCAGGGCGTGTTACCGCACCTTCATCCTGGCCATGGGTAGATCACCTGGTTTCGGGTCTACACCCAGCGACTGTCGCCCTGTTCGGACTCGATTTCTCTACGGCTCCCCTATCCGGTTAACCTCGCCACTGAATGTAAGTCGCTGACCCATTATACAAAAGGTACGCCGTCACCCCACGAAGAGGCTCCGACTGTTTGTATGCACACGGTTTCAGGATCTATTTCACTCCCCTCCCGGGGTTCTTTTCGCCTTTCCCTCACGGTACTGGTTCACTATCGGTCGATTACGAGTATTTAGCCTTGGAGGATGGTCCCCCCATCTTCAGACAGGATTTCTCGTGTCCCGCCCTACTTGTCGTACGCTTAGTACCACCGTTCGAATTTCGTGTAAGGGGCTATCACCCTCTATGGCCAGCATTTCCAGGCTGTTCCACTATTCGATCGACTATCACGTACAAGGCTCATCCCATTTCGCTCGCCACTACTTTGGGAATCTCGGTTGATTTCTTTTCCTGCAGCTACTTAGATGTTTCAGTTCGCCGCGTTCGCTTTGCATACCTATGTATTCAGTATGCAATGACCTAAAAGGCCGGGTTTCCCCATTCGGAAATCTGCGGATCAAAGTGTGTTTGCTCACTCCCCGCAGCTTATCGCAAGCTACTACGTCCTTCATCGCCTGTAATCGCCAAGGCATCCACCATGTGCACTTATTCACTTGTCCCTATAACGTTGGCCCCTGCATGAGTATCAGGGAACGTCATAACAACAAGAGTTCAGCTTACTTTGTTTGTTGATACATACAGATTTTCTACCCTAAGTGTGCACCTAACTTTCGTTAGCTACACGCTTAAAGAAAACTTTACTTCTTCCAGATTGTTAAAGAACGAGAACTACACTTATCTAAAGCTTGTGCCTTACATAAATGCAGTGAACAGAGAGTTGGTGGAGGATGACGGGATCGAACCGACGACCCCCTGCTTGCAAAGCAGGTGCTCTCCCAGCTGAGCTAATCCCCCAGTGTAACGTGGTAGGGCTGGTTGGACTCGAACCAACGACCCCCGCGTTATCAACACGGTGCTCTAACCAGCTGAGCTACAGCCCCGAAAACTCTTCTCGTTTAACTTTGAACAGTCGATAAGCGTAGGCGCTTGATGATGGAGCGTTAGCTCCCGTGCCACTCTAGAAAGGAGGTGATCCAGCCGCACCTTCCGATACGGCTACCTTGTTACGACTTCACCCCAGTCACGAATCCTACCGTGGTAAGCGCCCTCCTTGCGGTTAAGCTACCTACTTCTGGTAAAACCCGCTCCCATGGTGTGACGGGCGGTGTGTACAAGACCCGGGAACGTATTCACCGCGGCATGCTGATCCGCGATTACTAGCGATTCCAACTTCACGCAGTCGAGTTGCAGACTGCGATCCGGACTACGATACACTTTCTGGGATTAGCTCCCCCTCGCGGGTTGGCGGCCCTCTGTATGTACCATTGTATGACGTGTGAAGCCCTACCCATAAGGGCCATGAGGACTTGACGTCATCCCCACCTTCCTCCGGTTTGTCACCGGCAGTCTCATTAGAGTGCCCTTTCGTAGCAACTAATGACAAGGGTTGCGCTCGTTGCGGGACTTAACCCAACATCTCACGACACGAGCTGACGACAGCCATGCAGCACCTGTGTTCAGGCTCCCTTTCGGGCACCCTCCAATCTCTCGGAGGTTCCTGACATGTCAAGGGTAGGTAAGGTTTTTCGCGTTGCATCGAATTAATCCACATCATCCACCGCTTGTGCGGGTCCCCGTCAATTCCTTTGAGTTTTAATCTTGCGACCGTACTCCCCAGGCGGTCTACTTCACGCGTTAGCTGCGTTACCAAGTCAATTAAGACCCGACAACTAGTAGACATCGTTTAGGGCGTGGACTACCAGGGTATCTAATCCTGTTTGCTCCCCACGCTTTCGTGCATGAGCGTCAATCTTGACCCAGGGGGCTGCCTTCGCCATCGGTGTTCCTCCACATCTCTACGCATTTCACTGCTACACGTGGAATTCTACCCCCCTCTGCCAGATTCAAGCCTTGCAGTCTCCATCGCAATTCCCAGGTTAAGCCCGGGGCTTTCACGACAGACTTACAAAACCGCCTGCGCACGCTTTACGCCCAGTAATTCCGATTAACGCTTGCACCCTACGTATTACCGCGGCTGCTGGCACGTAGTTAGCCGGTGCTTATTCTTCAGGTACCGTCATTAGCCCAGGATATTAGCCTGAACCGTTTCTTCCCTGACAAAAGAGCTTTACAACCCGAAGGCCTTCTTCACTCACGCGGCATTGCTGGATCAGGCTTGCGCCCATTGTCCAAAATTCCCCACTGCTGCCTCCCGTAGGAGTCTGGGCCGTGTCTCAGTCCCAGTGTGGCTGGTCGTCCTCTCAGACCAGCTACTGATCGTCGCCTTGGTGAGCCTTTACCTCACCAACTAGCTAATCAGATATCGGCCGCTCCAGGAGCATGAGGTCCGAAGATCCCCCACTTTCATCCTTGGATCGTATGCGGTATTAGCGTAACTTTCGCTACGTTATCCCCCACTCTTGGGTACGTTCCGATATATTACTCACCCGTTCGCCACTCGCCGCCAGGTTGCCCCGCGCTGCCGTTCGACTTGCATGTGTAAAGCATGCCGCCAGCGTTCAATCTGAGCCAGGATCAAACTCTTCAGTTTAATCTCTGTTTTTGCTACTTTCGTAGCAGATCGCTCACTCAAATTACTGACCGTCACTCATTGCTGAGCAACGTATTTCTTTTGTGTGAACATTTGATAATTTAAGCATTCAGCACCCCGAAGGATGCTGGCACTTCATCAAACGCCCACACTTATCGACTGTTGATTGTTAAAGAGCTGTATTCGGTACTGCCTTGCTGCGCTTGCGAATCGTTTTGTTCGTCAGCAGCAGAGAAGTGAGATTATGCAGTAGTTCGCTTAACTCGTCAACCCCTCGTCTGTTTTGTTGCGCCGTCGTTACCGACTGATTTTCTTGCGCTGCAAAACAGGAGGCGAACTATAGCAAAGGCTGGCCGCAGTGCGCAAGGGGGTCACGGTACTAAATGCCCGAGAATCGAATACGCCGCCTCCACCCGCGCCGCATTCGGGTAATTCTTATTGGCCAGCATGACGATCCCGACGCGACGCGACGGCACGAACAAAACATAAGCGCCAAATCCGCGCGTCGCGCCCGTCTTGTTGAAAAGCGTCCCCGGCGGCGGGACCTGGGCCGGCTCCAGCCGGACGGCCGGATTCGGCTCGGCACTCATCTTCGTGGAATTCCCTGCCTGTAGCGCAGCCAGGCTCACGGGCGCGCGGTACTGCTCCCATCCGAGCCCCTGCACGGTATCGCCGATGCGGAAATAACCGGTGTGCGTGCAATCGATGGCGCGCCGCATCGGTTCCGGCAGGCCGCTGGCGTCGATGTTCAGCTGGACGAAGCGGATCATGTCCGCCGCGCTGGCTTTTACGCCATACGTCTCCGCGTCGAACGGTCCGGGGCCGACGCGCACCGGTCGGTTGGTCTTGTCGTAACCCCAGGCGTAGTCGCCCGTTGCGCCGCCAGGCACGCGGATATGACTGTGCTTCAGGCCCAGCGCGGGGAACAGCCGGCCTTCGACGGCATCGGCAAACCCGGCGCCCAGCGCCCGCGCCGTCACATGGCCGAACAGCCCGAGACTGGGATTCGAATACCGGCGGAGCGTGCCGGGTGCGGCGTCCGGGCGCCACGTGCGGAAGTAAGCGATCGCCTGCGCCTCGGTCTCGACGTCGTCCGGGAATTGCTGCGGCAGGCCTCCCGGCGTATAGGTGCCCAGTTCGAGCACGCTCGCACGGTCGATCGCGCTGCCCTTCAGTTGCGGGACGTATTGGCCGGGATGATCCGCGAACGACAGCTTGCCGAGTCCCTGCGCGTAACACGCCAGCGTCGCCGTGACGGTCTTGCTGACGGAGCCCAGTTCGAACAAGGTGTTCTCGGTGACGGGCTTGTGCTCCTGTTTCGACGCCTCGCCGTAATTGAAGAACAGTGCCTGGCCATCCACCGTGACGGCGACCGCCATGCCGGGCACGTCGTGCTGCGCCATCAAGGGCTGGATGGCGCGGTCGACGGCAGCGCGCACGGCGGCGGCATCGACGGCGCCGGCCGTCAGCGGCAACAACGACAGGCATGCGAGGGCGATGGATTTCGTAGACAAGGCATTCTCCGCGTTCGTTCGTGACGGGCACCAGTATAGGCACGCAGCCATGTCCGGCGACAGCGCGGCCATCCCGGCAAACCGGGTGTCCGTCACATCGCCGACTTCAGCGCGCCCAGGTAACGCTCGCTGACGGCGACCGTGGCGCCACAACGCAGCGTGAGCCGGTAGCTGCCGTCGCCGACGGAATCCAGCCGCGCGATCTCGCCGCGCCTGACGATCGCGCCGCGGTGCACGCGCAGGAAGGCCTCGGGCGCGAGCAGCGTTTCGAGACGGTTGAGCGTGATGCGGTGCAGGACCGTGCGTCCGGCCAGGTGCAGCTCGACGTAATTCCCGGCCGATTCGATCCACAGGATGTCCGCCACCCGGATCTGCTCGATGCGGCCGACGGAGCGCACGTTGATCCGCTCCGGCCGCGCCGCAGTCTGGCCGGCATCGACGTAATCGCGCAGCGCCGCGCCATAGGCCTCGCGCTGACGCTGTCCGAGCATGGCGCTTATGCGCTCGACCGTCTGGGCCAGGCGTGCATCGTTCAGGGGCTTGAGCAGGTAGTCGAGTGCGTGCACGTCGAACGCGTCGATCGCGTGTTCGCTGTAGGCCGTCACGAACACGATGAGTGGCGGCGCGCATGCGCGGCTGATCTCGCGGGCGAGCACGAGGCCCGATTCGGCCGGCATCTGGATGTCGAGGAAGATGACGTCGACCTCCTGCGCGGCCAGCACCGCGCGCGCGGACGCGGTGCCGTCGCATTCGGCCACGAGCCGCCAGTCCGGATGCGCGGCCAGGGCCAGGCGCAGGTTCGAACGGCTGGGCAGCTCGTCGTCGACGATCAGGTAGCGCACCGGCATGCTCACTCCCGCGCCAAAGGCAGGCGGACTTCGGCCACGAAGCGGCCGTCCGGCAGGGTCGTGCGCAGCGTCGCGGTGGGATGCATGAGGCGCAACCGCTCGCGCGTATTCGCGAGCCCGAGACCCGCGCCGGGATTGGGCGACGCCTGCGCGAGCGCGGGATTCGTCACCCGGATCGTGAGCGCCGCGCCGTCGGACACGAAGGACAGGCGAATATCGCTCGGTCCGTCGTGGCAGTCGAGATCGTGGCGCAACGCGTTCTCGATCAGCGGCTGCAGCAGCAGCGGCGGACAATCGACGTCGTGCAGCAGCGCGTCGTCGCCGTCGATGCGGACCTGCAGCCGGTCGCCGTAGCGCAGGCGTTGCAGGTCGAGGTAGTCGCGGACGAACTGCAGCTCGTCCGCGACGGTCGCCGTATTGCGCACGCTGGCCGACAGCGCGTAGCGCAGCAGGTCGCTCAGGCGGCCGATGCCCCCGAGGGCCAGCGTGCGGTCGCCTTCGCGCACGAGCGCGCTGATCGCATTCAGCGCATTGAACAGGAAATGCGGTTCGAACTGCGCGCGCAGGGCCAGCATGCGCTGCTCTTCCAGCGCGAGGCGCAGATTCAGCATGTCGGTCTGGCTGCGCTGCCACGCCAGTTCGCGCTCGCGCGCCTGCCGCCAGTAGTGGACCGCGAGGATGGCGGCGAACGTGCCCGTCGTCGAGAACCAGCCGACCAGCAGCATCTTCATCAGCAGGCGGCGCGCGTCGTCGACGCTCGCGATGTGCAGGTAGCCGCGCAGCCACGCCATGTACGTCCACTGCGTGGGCTGGAACACGAGCACGAGGCCCACGAACAGCAGGAACACGTTGCGCGGACGGGCGATCAATCCCGGCCAGCGCGCGAGAGCGAGGCTCAGGCCCGCGCTCAGGACGATCAGCGGCACGGCGTACTCCACGAACCACGTCACCAGCAGTGACGGATAGTGGCTGTCGACGCCGAGGCGCAGGTTGTCGCTGTAGGTCTGCAGGGCGCCCAGGGTGCTGATCGCCGTCCACAAGAGCACGACGATGGCGATGGTCCTTACCGCGGGCGGCATCGATGGCGGGGAAATGGCGTGCTGCGTCATCGGGAAAGTATAGCCTGCCGGTGGACAGCGGCCGGCCGCTTCGTCACGTGGAAGCGGCGTTTCGTCACGGCGACGTGTCCGTCGTACCGGCATGGCCGCAGAATCGGCGACGCATCCTCTTTATCAACTCTCCAGCTACCCATGAAAAACACGATACGCCTGGCTGCCGCGCTCCTGCTCGGCGGCGTCTCCGCTTCCACCGTCGCCGGCATGACGGAGTGGCTCGCGCCGCAGGATCCGTTCCCCGTCTACGGCAACACGTATTACGTCGGCACGCACGGCATCAGCGCCGTGCTGATCACGTCGCCGGCGGGCCACATCCTCATCGACGGCGGTCCGCCCGCCGCGGCCGACCAGGTCGCGGCGCATGTCCGCGCGCTCGGCTTCAAGGTCGAAGACATCCGCTACATCCTGAATGGCCACGATCACTTCGACCACGCGGGCGGCATCGCCGCGCTGCAGAAGATGAGCGGCGCGACGGTGCTGGGCAGCCCGGCGTCTGTCGCCGTGCTGAAGTCGGGCCAGCCGGACAAGCGGGATCCGCAATATCCCAGCCTGGTCCCGATGACACCCGTCGCCAACACGCGCGCGGTACGCGACGGCGAAGTCGTGACACTCGGGCCGCTCGCCGTCACGGCGCACTTCACGCCGGGGCACACACCGGGTGCCACCAGTTGGACGTGGCAATCGAGCGAAAGCGGCAAGACGATGCGCGTGGTGTACGCGGACAGCCTCACCGCCATGGCTGCAGATGGCCGCAGTTTCAGCAGGAATCCGCTCTATCCGACCGCGCGCGCGGACGTCGAGCGTTCGATCGCCACGATCGAAGGACTGGAATGCGACGTGCTCGTGAGCGCGCATCCGGATTTCGGTGATCTTTGGGAGCGGAAGGAGAACAAGACCCTCGTCGATCGCGACGCCTGCCGCAAGTACGCGGCGGTCGCGCGGGAATGGCTGGCGAAGACGCTGGCGGCGGAGGGGCAACAGTGACGGTCATCCGCAAACTGCTGTTGGCGTGCTGCTTCGTGTCCAGCCTGGCCTCGGCCGCGACACCTTATGTGCTCGACGACACGGAGGTGCGCGACGTGCATGCGAATACGCTGAACCGCGACTACCAGGTATTCGTCGCGCTGCCCGATTCGTATCGTTCGTCGAGCCGGCATTATCCGGTGGTGTTCGTCGTCGACGCGAACTACGCGTTTCCGGTCGCGCGCGGTATCGCCCAGCGGCTGGCCAAGCATGCGGGTTTGGAAGAGGCGATCGTCGTCGGGCTGTCGTATGCGAAGGGCGACAGTCCCGTGTATAGCCGGCGCCGCGATTACACGCCGTCGATGCCCCGGGGCCAATATGTCTCCGATATGCCGGGGTGGAGCGCCGCGTTCGGCGAGGCGCAAGCCTATGGCCGCTTCATCGCTGCCGACGTCTTCCCGCTGATCGCCGCGAACTACCGGGCCGACATGAGTCGCAAGATCTTTGTCGGCCATTCGTATGGCAGCCTGCTCGGCCTGCAAGTGCTGTTGAGCGAGCCGGCCACGTTCGACCATTACATCCTCGGCAGTCCATCGCTGTGGTTCGACCAGGGCGTGATGTTCGATCGGGAACAGGCTTATGCAAAGGGACACAAGGATATGCCGGCGTCGGTGTCCTTCGGTATCGGCGGCCGTGAGACATTGCCGGCGAACCGGAAGCGGTCGCGAACGGAAGAGAATGCGGACATGGTCGCGGATCTATGCGACTTCGACGCAGCATTGAAAACGCACCGGTATCCGAACCTGAAAAGCCGGCTCGAAGTATTTGCGGACGAGGATCATGCCAGCGTCTTTCCGCTGGTGCTGACCCATGGCTTGCGGGCGTATCTGAAGAAGGTGAAGTAGAAAGCAAAAAGCCCGCTCAGTATCAACTGAACGGGCTTCTGCATATAACTAGCCTGACGATAACCTACTTTCACACTGGTTGCAGCACTATCATCGGCGCAGAGTCTTTTCACGGTCCTGTTCGGGATGGGAAGGGGTGGTACAGACTTGCTATGGTCATCAGGCATAACTTGTACGAGTGCCGCTTGCATAGTGCATGCGTCACTCTGAATCCGGAAGAAGCAGTTTTCGTAATCTGTTGTCTCAACAAACAGCTGAACCCTTGCGTTGGCAATGACTGCCAAGGTTATAGGGACAAGCCGTACGGGCAATTAGTATCAGTTAGCTTAATGCATTACTGCACTTCCACACCTGACCTATCAACGTCCTGGTCTCGAACGACCCTTCAAGGAGCTCAAGGCTCCGGGAAATCTCATCTCAAGGCGAGTTTCCCGCTTAGATGCTTTCAGCGGTTATCTCTTCCGAACTTAGCTACCCGGCAATGCCACTGGCGTGACAACCGGTACACCAGAGGTTCGTCCACTCCGGTCCTCTCGTACTAGGAGCAGCCCCCTTCAAATTTCCAACGCCCACGGCAGATAGGGACCAAACTGTCTCACGACGTTTTAAACCCAGCTCACGTACCACTTTAAATGGCGAACAGCCATACCCTTGGGACCGGCTACAGCCCCAGGATGTGATGAGCCGACATCGAGGTGCCAAACTCCCCCGTCGATATGAACTCTTGGGAGGAATCAGCCTGTTATCCCCAGAGTACCTTTTATCCGTTGAGCGATGGCCCTTCCATACAGAACCACCGGATCACTATGTCCTACTTTCGTACCTGCTCGACTTGTCGGTCTCGCAGTTAAGCACGCTTATGCCATTGCACTATTAGCACGATGTCCGACCGTACCTAGCGTACCTTCGAACTCCTCCGTTACACTTTAGGAGGAGACCGCCCCAGTCAAACTGCCTACCATGCACTGTCCCCGACCCGGATCACGGGCCAAGGTTAGAACCTCAAACGAACCAGGGTGGTATTTCAAGGTTGGCTCCACGAGAACTGGCGTCCCCGCTTCAAAGCCTCCCACCTATCCTACACAGATTGGTTCAAAGTCCAATGCAAAGCTACAGTAAAGGTTCATGGGGTCTTTCCGTCTAGCCGCGGGTAGATTGCATCATCACAAACATTTCAACTTCGCTGAGTCTCGGGAGGAGACAGTGTGGCCATCGTTACGCCATTCGTGCAGGTCGGAACTTACCCGACAAGGAATTTCGCTACCTTAGGACCGTTATAGTTACGGCCGCCGTTTACTGGGACTTCAATCAAGAGCTTGCACCCCATCATTTAATCTTCCAGCACCGGGCAGGCGTCACACCCTATACGTCCACTTTCGTGTTTGCAGAGTGCTGTGTTTTTATTAAACAGTCGCAGCCACCAGTTTATTGCAACCCTTTCACCCTCATGGAGTAAAACCATTCAAGCTACCGGGGCGTACCTTATCCCGAAGTTACGGTACCAATTTGCCGAGTTCCTTCTCCCGAGTTCTCTCAAGCGCCTTAGAATACTCATCTCGCCCACCTGTGTCGGTTTGCGGTACGGTCTCGTATGACTGAAGCTTAGAGGCTTTTCTTGGAACCACTTCCGATTGCTTCGTGTCACAAGGACACACGTCTCGACCCCTTGAATTACGCGCCCGGATTTGCCTAAGCGCCTTCTATGAGTCAAGAACCAACTATTCCAACAGTTGGACAACCTTCCGCGATCCGTCCCCCCATCGCATCATACGACGGTGCAGGAATATTAACCTGCTTCCCATCAGCTACGCATCTCTGCCTCGCCTTAGGGGCCGACTCACCCTGCTCCGATGAACGTTGAACAGGAAACCTTGGGCTTTCGGCGAGAGGGCTTTTCACCCTCTTTATCGCTACTCATGTCAGCATTCGCACTTCCGATACCTCCAGCATCCTTTACAAGACACCTTCTCAGGCTTACGGAACGCTCTCCTACCATATGTGCAAGCACATATCCGCAGCTTCGGTGACTGGCTTAGCCCCGTTACATCTTCCGCGCAGGACGACTCGATCAGTGAGCTATTACGCTTTCTTTAAATGATGGCTGCTTCTAAGCCAACATCCTGACTGTTTTAGCCTTCCCACTTCGTTTTCCACTTAGCCAATCTTTGGGACCTTAGCTGGCGGTCTGGGTTGTTTCCCTCTTGACGCCGGACGTTAGCACCCGACGTCTGTCTCCCAAGCTCGCACTCATCGGTATTCGGAGTTTGCAATGGTTTGGTAAGTCGCAATGACCCCCTAGCCATAACAGTGCTCTACCCCCGATGGTGATACTTGAGGCACTACCTAAATAGTTTTCGGAGAGAACCAGCTATTTCCAGGTTTGTTTAGCCTTTCACCCCTACCCACAGCTCATCCCCTAATTTTTCAACATTAGTGGGTTCGGACCTCCAGGGCGTGTTACCGCACCTTCATCCTGGCCATGGGTAGATCACCTGGTTTCGGGTCTACACCCAGCGACTGTCGCCCTGTTCGGACTCGATTTCTCTACGGCTCCCCTATCCGGTTAACCTCGCCACTGAATGTAAGTCGCTGACCCATTATACAAAAGGTACGCCGTCACCCCACGAAGAGGCTCCGACTGTTTGTATGCACACGGTTTCAGGATCTATTTCACTCCCCTCCCGGGGTTCTTTTCGCCTTTCCCTCACGGTACTGGTTCACTATCGGTCGATTACGAGTATTTAGCCTTGGAGGATGGTCCCCCCATCTTCAGACAGGATTTCTCGTGTCCCGCCCTACTTGTCGTACGCTTAGTACCACCGTTCGAATTTCGTGTAAGGGGCTATCACCCTCTATGGCCAGCATTTCCAGGCTGTTCCACTATTCGATCGACTATCACGTACAAGGCTCATCCCATTTCGCTCGCCACTACTTTGGGAATCTCGGTTGATTTCTTTTCCTGCAGCTACTTAGATGTTTCAGTTCGCCGCGTTCGCTTTGCATACCTATGTATTCAGTATGCAATGACCTAAAAGGCCGGGTTTCCCCATTCGGAAATCTGCGGATCAAAGTGTGTTTGCTCACTCCCCGCAGCTTATCGCAAGCTACTACGTCCTTCATCGCCTGTAATCGCCAAGGCATCCACCATGTGCACTTATTCACTTGTCCCTATAACGTTGGCCCCTGCATGAGTATCAGGGAACGTCATAACAACAAGAGTTCAGCTTACTATGTTTGTTGATACATACAGATTACTACCCTAAGTGTGCATCCAACTTTCGTTAGCTACACGCTTAAAGAAAACTTTACTTCTTCCAGATTGTTAAAGAACGAGAACTACACTTACCTAAAACCAGCGTCTTACGTAAAGATAGTGGTGGAGGATGACGGGATCGAACCGACGACCCCCTGCTTGCAAAGCAGGTGCTCTCCCAGCTGAGCTAATCCCCCAGTGTAACGTGGTAGGGCTGGTTGGACTCGAACCAACGACCCCCGCGTTATCAACACGGTGCTCTAACCAGCTGAGCTACAGCCCCGAAAACTCTTCTCGTTTAACTTTGAACAGTCGATAAGCGTAGGCGCTTGATGATGGAGCGTAAGCTCCCGTGCCACTCTAGAAAGGAGGTGATCCAGCCGCACCTTCCGATACGGCTACCTTGTTACGACTTCACCCCAGTCACGAATCCTACCGTGGTAAGCGCCCTCCTTGCGGTTAAGCTACCTACTTCTGGTAAAACCCGCTCCCATGGTGTGACGGGCGGTGTGTACAAGACCCGGGAACGTATTCACCGCGGCATGCTGATCCGCGATTACTAGCGATTCCAACTTCACGCAGTCGAGTTGCAGACTGCGATCCGGACTACGATACACTTTCTGGGATTAGCTCCCCCTCGCGGGTTGGCGGCCCTCTGTATGTACCATTGTATGACGTGTGAAGCCCTACCCATAAGGGCCATGAGGACTTGACGTCATCCCCACCTTCCTCCGGTTTGTCACCGGCAGTCTCATTAGAGTGCCCTTTCGTAGCAACTAATGACAAGGGTTGCGCTCGTTGCGGGACTTAACCCAACATCTCACGACACGAGCTGACGACAGCCATGCAGCACCTGTGTTCAGGTTCCCTTTCGGGCACCCTCCAATCTCTCGGAGGTTCCTGACATGTCAAGGGTAGGTAAGGTTTTTCGCGTTGCATCGAATTAATCCACATCATCCACCGCTTGTGCGGGTCCCCGTCAATTCCTTTGAGTTTTAATCTTGCGACCGTACTCCCCAGGCGGTCTACTTCACGCGTTAGCTGCGTTACCAAGTCAATTAAGACCCGACAACTAGTAGACATCGTTTAGGGCGTGGACTACCAGGGTATCTAATCCTGTTTGCTCCCCACGCTTTCGTGCATGAGCGTCAATCTTGACCCAGGGGGCTGCCTTCGCCATCGGTGTTCCTCCACATCTCTACGCATTTCACTGCTACACGTGGAATTCTACCCCCCTCTGCCAGATTCAAGCCTTGCAGTCTCCATCGCAATTCCCAGGTTAAGCCCGGGGCTTTCACGACAGACTTACAAAACCGCCTGCGCACGCTTTACGCCCAGTAATTCCGATTAACGCTTGCACCCTACGTATTACCGCGGCTGCTGGCACGTAGTTAGCCGGTGCTTATTCTTCAGGTACCGTCATTAGCCCAGGATATTAGCCTGAACCGTTTCTTCCCTGACAAAAGAGCTTTACAACCCGAAGGCCTTCTTCACTCACGCGGCATTGCTGGATCAGGCTTGCGCCCATTGTCCAAAATTCCCCACTGCTGCCTCCCGTAGGAGTCTGGGCCGTGTCTCAGTCCCAGTGTGGCTGGTCGTCCTCTCAGACCAGCTACTGATCGTCGCCTTGGTGAGCCTTTACCTCACCAACTAGCTAATCAGATATCGGCCGCTCCAGGAGCATGAGGTCTTGCGATCCCCCACTTTCATCCTTAGATCGTATGCGGTATTAGCGTAACTTTCGCTACGTTATCCCCCACTCTTGGGTACGTTCCGATATATTACTCACCCGTTCGCCACTCGCCGCCAGGTTGCCCCGCGCTGCCGTTCGACTTGCATGTGTAAAGCATGCCGCCAGCGTTCAATCTGAGCCAGGATCAAACTCTTCAGTTTAATCTCTGTTTTTGCTACTTTCGTAGCATGTCGCTCACTCAAAATACTGACCGTCACTCATTGCTGAGCAACGTATTTCTTTTGTGTGAACATTTGATAATTTAAGCATTCAGTATCACCGAAGCGATACTGGCACTTCATCAAACGCCCACACTTATCGACTGTTGATTGTTAAAGAGCTGTATTCGGTACTGCCTTGCTGCGCTTGCGAATCGTTTTGTTCGTCAGCAGCAGAGGAGTGAGATTATGCCGTGCTTCGCTTAACTCGTCAACCCCTCGTCTGTTTTGTCGCGTCGTCGTTTCCGACTCAATTCATGCGCTGCAAAACAGGAGGCGCACTATAACAACCCACGTGCCCTTACGCAAGTACCGTTGCACGAGCGCGACTTCAGCGCCTCCACCATCTAATTGACGTTTAGGCAATAATCACGAATACTGAACTAGAAAATATATCAATCCGCCTGAAGGACACCGGTGACCCTCGACGCCAACCAGATCCTGGCTCTCGCGCCCGATCCCGCCTCGGCCAAGGCCGGCAGCCAGTTGGCGACGCCGCGGAACTGGTCGAATCTCGGCACGAGCGACAGCGCCCTGTGGGGCGAATGCCAGGGCAGCGGCAAGACACCCTATCGCACCCAGATCGACCTCGGCGGCCCCGCCTTCAAATGCACTTGCCCCAGCCGCAAATTCCCCTGCAAGCACGGCCTCGGCCTGTACCTGCTGCGCGCCGCCGAGCCCTTCTTGTTCGACCAGGCGGAGACGCCGGCATGGGTCAGCGACTGGCTGCAGGGACGCCAGTCGCGCCAGGAAAAGAAGACGCTCACAAAAGACGCCGGTCCGGAAGCCGCGGCACTGGCCCGCAAGCGTGAGGAAAAGCGCGAAGACAAAGTGACCGCTGGCCTGGCGGACCTGCAGACCTGGCTGCACGATCTGGCGCGCGAAGGTCTCGCGTCCGTGCGCTCGCGCGGCCAAGGGTTCTGGGATGCGATCGCCGCGCGCATGGCAGATGCCCAGGCGGCCCCGGTCGCACGACGCCTGCGCCGCGCGGGCAGCATGCTCTACCAGTCAGGCTTGCGCAACGCCGAAAGCCTCGTCGCGAACGAACTCGCATCGCTGTACCTGCTGGTCCGGGCATGGCAGCGCATCGACGAACTGGCGCCGGCGCTGCAGGCCGACGTGCGCGCCCTGCTCGGGTGGACGATGAGCCAGGACGACGTCCTGCGCCAGGGCGCCGTCACGGACCGCTGGAGCGTGCTCGCCCAGTGCACGTTCGACGACGAACGCCTGCGCGTGCGCTCGACCTGGCTGTTGGGCGCCGCGACGGGACGCTGGGCCTTGCACCTCCAGTACGCGGTCGGCACGCAGGGCTTCGAACAACAGCTCGCGCCGGGCACCACATTCGACGGTGACCTGTGCTTCTATCCGAGCGCATGGCCGCTGCGCGCGCAGATTCGGCACCAGGACGACGTGCAGCCCCTGTCCGCCATCGCAGGCCCGTCCAGCCTCGACACCCTGCAGGACACGTACGCGGACGCCCTCGCCGCCCAGCCCTTCCTGGAGCGCCACCCGGTGCTGCTCGGCGGCCTCGTACCGGACGGCACGGACCATGGCATCGTCCGCAACGCGCAGGGCCGCCGCATCGCCTTGCATCCGTCTTTCCGCCATCCGGTGCACCTGCTGGCCGTCTCCGGCGGCCATCCGCTCACCGTCTGCGCTGAATGGGATGGCCGCATGCTGCTGCCGCTCGCCGTCTGGCGCGACGGACGGCTCTACAACATCGACAGCAACCTTCCATGAACGACGCCGCGCGCCAGCTGCAGCAGCTGTTAAAAATCGGGATGGCCCGCGCCGGCCGTCCGCCCGCCGGACTCCCCGCGCCGCTCGATGCGTTGCTGCCGCACGATGCCGCGGCGGTGCCGGAAGCGGCGCTGTGGCTCTCGCTCGGTGCACTCGACCTGTGGGAACGCAGCGGTTTTATCGCGCCCGACCTGCCCGCGCCGATGCCGGCATCCGTCGCCGCGCCCGAGACGCTGCGTCCTTGCCCACGCCGTGCGGAAGCCGTCCTGGCCCTGCTGCTGCGCGACCTGCATCCGGCCGGCCTGGAAGCGGAGTGGCTCCGGCTGCTGCACCGGTACGGCGGCCACCTGCCCGCACACATGCTGCCCAAGCTGCTCGATGCGGCCACGCGCCAGCCGGCGCTGCGTCCCGCACTGCTGCCCGTGCTGGGCGAACGGGGACATTGGCTCGCGCGCGTGCAGGCGGAGTGGGACTGGGCCGCCGGCATCGATGCGGAGGCCGCGCCGTGGGACACCGGCACACCGGAGCAACGCGTGGCCGCGCTGCGCGACTGGCGTGCGCGCGATCCGCAGACGGCGCTCGCCGCACTCGCGGCGGCGTGGAGCAGCGAGCCCCCGGACCGGCGCGCGGCCCTGCTGGCCGCCCTGGCCGTCGGACTGGGGCCGGACGACGAAGCCTTCCTCGAAGCGGCGCTCGACGATCGCCGCAAGGAAGTGCGAACGGCGGCCCAGCGCCTGCTCGCGCGCCTGCCCGGATCGCGGCTGGCGCAGCGCATGGAGGGTCGGCTGCTGCCGCTGCTGCGGATCGCATCCGACCGCATCGAACTGGCCTTGCCGGCAGCGCTGGATGCGGCCATGCGGCGCGACGGCATCGGCGCCACGCCGCATCACGGCCTGGGCGAAAAGGCCGGGTGGGTCGTGGACATCCTGGCGGCCGTCGATCCGAACGTGTGGCCGCGCCATGTCGACCGCACACCGCGCGCCTGCCTCGAACTCGCCGCGCACGGCGAATTCGCCGCCGTGTTCGTGCGCGGCTGGGCGCTGGCCGTCCAGCGCCAGGACGGCGCACGCGCGTGGCTGCGCGACTTCCTCGTCTGGTCGGCCGGCGCCCGCCCCTCCCTGCGCGAGGCCGTGCCCGACAGCCTGTTCGACGTCGCCGCCGCCCACATCGCACAAGACGATGCCCTGTTCGACGCCCTCGCCGGCAAGTGGATCGGCGACGGGTTCCCGATGCGGTTAATGACGCGCCTTGCCGCTGGCGCACCACATGCCTGGTCCGCGGACATGAGCCGGTGCGCGCTGGAGCGGCTGCGCACATCGCTGCTGCCGCTGCCCGACATGGGCCACCCGTGGCTCGTACGCCAGATGCTGTCCAGCCTCGCCCTCGCGCTCGACCCGGCGACCACCGTCGCGTCGGAAGCAGGCCTGCGCGCGGCCTGGCAGCCCGACGCCGAGTGGGACAACGCCGTCAATGCATTCTTCGATCTCGCGCGCCTGCGCCACGAGATGACCCTTTCATTCCAGGAGCCCGCATGACCGCCACCTCTTCCGTCCTCCGCCAGCACGCCGAGCAGCAGTACGCCGACGAGCTGGAAGCGCTGATCGCCGCCGATACGCGCCAGCGCCCGCCCCGCTGGAAGATGTCGCCGTGGGCCGTCTCGACATACCTGCTGGGCGGCGAGCTGGAAAACGGCGCGACGATCAGCGCCAAGTACATCGGCAATCCGCGCGTGATCGAGATCGCCGTCGCCACGCTCGCCACCGACCGCGCCCTGCTGCTGCTCGGCGTGCCGGGCACCGCGAAATCGTGGGTGTCCGAACATCTCGCGGCCGCGATCAGCGGCGACTCCACGCTCGTCGTGCACGGCACCGCCGGCACCAGCGAGGAAGCCGTGCGCTATGGCTGGAACTACGCGCAGCTGCTGGCCAAGGGCCCGTCGCAGGAGGCCATCGTCCCGAGTCCCGTGATGCGCGCCATGCGCACGGGACGCATCGCCCGCATCGAGGAACTCACGCGCATGCCGGGCGAGGTGCAGGACGGCCTGATCTCGATCCTGTCCGAGAAGGTCTTGCCGATCGCGGAACTGGACGACGAGGTGCTGGCCGAGAAAGGCTTCAATATCATCGCCACCGCGAACGACCGTGACCGCGGCGTCAACGAGCTGTCGAGCGCACTGAAACGCCGCTTCAACACCGTCGTGCTGCCGCCGCCGCGCACGGCCGACGAGGAAGTGCGCATCGTCGAGACGCGCGTGGCGAGCATCGGGCGCGCATTGGAGCTGCCGGCCGAGACGCCGGCGCTGGAAGAGATCCGCCGCATCGTCACCGTGTTCCGCGAGCTGCGCGAAGGCGTCACCAGCGACGGCAAGACGAAGCTGAAAGTCCCCAGCGCCAGCATGAGCACGGCCGAGGCGATCTCCGTCGTCACGCACGGCCTGTCGCTGGCGGCGCACTTCGGCGACGGCGTGCTGCGCGGCGCGGACCTTGCGGCCGGCATGGTCGGCGCGATCGTCAAGGATCCGCTGCAGGACCGCGTGGCGATGCTCGAATACCTGGAGACCGTCGTCAAGGAGCGCGACGGGTGGAAGGACTTGTACCGCGCCTGCCGCGACGTCATGGCATGAGCGTCCACTTGTTCGGCGTCCGCCACCACGGCCCCGGTTGCGCGCGCAGCCTGGCGGCCGCGCTGTCCGCGCTGGCGCCGGACTGCATCCTCGTCGAGGGTCCGGCGGAAGCGGATGCGCTGGCGCCCTTTGCCGGCCATGCGGAGCTGGTACCGCCCGTGGCCCTGCTGCTGTACGCGCCGGCCGATCCGCAGCGCGCCGTGTTCTACCCGTTCGCCGAGTATTCGCCGGAATGGCAGGCGCTCCGCTACGCGAGCGAACATGGCGCGGAGCTGCGCTTCTGCGATCTGCCGCAGGCCTACCGCTTCGCACTGCGCGCAGCGGACGACAAGAAGGATGACAAGAAGGACGACATCCAGGACGACCCGCTGCGCTGGCTCGCCCGCGCGGCCGGCTACGGCGACACGGAGACGTGGTGGGACCACCTCGTCGAACAGCGCGGCGACAGCCTGGACCTGTTCGCCGCCATCGCCGAGATGATGACGGCGCTGCGCAACGAAGCCGGCCCGCCGTCCGACGACGTCGAAATAAAACGCGAAGCGTGGATGCGCACGGCGATCCGCCAGGCCGTCAAGGATGGCCGCGAACGCATCGCCGTCGTGTGTGGGGCGTGGCACGTGCCGGCCCTCGCGACGCTGCCCAGCGCGAAGAGCGACGCCGATCTGTTGAAAGGCCTGGCGAAGGAAAAGATCGCGGCGACGTGGGTGCCGTGGACGCACGGCCGCCTCACGTTCGCCAGCGGCTACGGCGCGGGCGTGACGGCGCCCGGCTGGTATCGCCACCTGTGGCGCCATCGCGAGCGCGCCGGCCTGCACTGGCTGACGGAAGTCGCGACGCTCCTTCGCAAGCACGATCTCGACGCATCGTCCGCCCACGTGATCGAGGCGGCGCGCCTGGCCGACACGCTGGCCGCGCTGCGCGACCGTCCACGTCCGGGCCTGGATGAATTGATGGAAGCCGTGCGCGCCGTGTTCTGCTACGACAGCGACGCGCCGCTGCGTCTGATCCGGCGCGAACTGCTCGTCGACGAGGCGCTGGGCACCGTGCCGGACGACGTGCCGGCCGTGCCGCTCGCGCAGGACGTGGCCGCGCAGCAGAAGCGCCTGCGCATGCCCGTGCGGGCGGACATGACGGAGCTCGACCTCGACCTGCGCCAGCCCGCTCACCTGGAAAAGAGCGTGCTGCTGCATCGCCTCGCGCTGCTGGGCGTCCCGTGGGGCCGGCAGCAGACCGTCCGCGGCCGGACGGGCACGTTCCACGAGCAATGGCAGCTCGCGTGGGAGCCGGAATTCGCCGTCGACCTGATCGCCGCGAGCCGCTGGGGCGCCACGCTCGACAGCGCCGCAACTGCGCTCGCCGCCGACCGCGCCGCGCAGGTGCACACCCTGCCGGAACTCACGCGCCTGATGGAGACGATCTTGCTGGCCGACCTGCGCGCGGCCGTCGATCCGCTGATGGCGCGCATCCAGGAAGTGGGCACGTTGACGCCCGACCTCGGGCCGCTGCTGGCGGCGCTGCCGTCGCTCGTCAACGTGCTGCGCTACGGCAGCGCGCGCAACGTGGACACGCAGGCACTGGCGAGCGTCGTCGACGGTCTCCTGGCGCGCGCGTGCATCGCGCTGCCGTACGGCCTGCGCGGCGTCGCGGACGATGCGGCCGCCGCACTGCTGGGCCAGATCATCGCGGCCGACCAGGCCGTGCGCCTGTTGCAGGACGAGGCGCATGCGGCGGCCTGGTTCGATGCGCTGGAGGCCGGCGCGACGAGCGATTTGTCGCATCCGCTGCTGGCGGGGCGGTGCGGCCGCATCCTCACCGAGCAGGGACGCTGGGACAGCGAGCGCGCCGCGCGCCAGCTCGCGCTGCGTTGCTCGCCGGCCGTGCCGCCGCTCGTTACCGCGCACTGGCTCGAAGGGTTTTTACAGGGCAGCGGCGCGCTGCTCGCGCACAGCGACCCGTTGTGGCATATCGTGAACGCCTGGCTGCTCGCGCAGCCGGACCATGTGTTCACGGAACTGCTGCCGCTGCTGCGCCGGACGGTCGCCACGTTCAGCGCACCGGAGCGGCGCGAACTGGGCCAGCGTGCGGCGCAAGCAGGCGGCGCGGTCACGCACGCCGCGGCGGCAACGGCCATCGATCCGGCGCGGGCGCGCCGCGTGCTGCCCATCCTGCACACGCTGTTCGGGACTCGGTCACTCCAGGAGGCCGTCCATGGCGAATGAACAAGAAGCAGCGCGCCGCTGGCGCCTCGTGCTGGGCCAGGACGCGGGCGAATCACTCAACTTGGGCGGTGCCGATGCCGCGATCGATGCGGCACTCGACGCGCTGTACGGCGCCGGTCCGGAGACGCGCAGCGGCGGCCTGGGTGGATCGGCACCGCGCGTGGCGCGCTGGCTGGGCGACATCCGCCAGTACTTCCCGTCCAGCGTCGTGCAGGTGATGCAGAAGGATGCGTTCGACCGCCTCGGCCTGCAGCAGATGCTGTGCGAACCGGAGATGCTGGCGGCCGTCGAGCCGGACGTGCACCTCGTCGCGACGCTCCTCAGCCTGAACCGCGTCCTGCCGAACAAGACGCGCGCGACGGCCCGCGCCGTCGTTGCGAAGGTCGTCGAGGAACTGGAAAAGAAGCTGTCCACGCCGATGCGCCAGGCCGTGTCGGGAAGCCTGAACCGGGCGGCGCGCAACCGGCGCCCGCGCCACCAGGACATCGACTGGCTGCGCACCATCCGCGCCAACCTGCGGCACTATCAACCGGACTACCAGACGATCATCCCGGAGACGCGCATCGGCTACGGCCGGCGCGGACGCTCGCTGCGCGACATCGTGCTGTGCGTCGACCAGAGCGGATCGATGGCGCCGTCCGTCGTGTACGCGAGCGTGTTCGCGGCGGTCCTTGCGAGCATCAAGGCGGTGACGACGTCGGTGGTCGTGTTCGACACGGCCGTCGTTGACCTGACGCCGCTGCTGCACGACCCGGTCGAGGTCCTGTTCGGCACGCAGCTCGGCGGCGGCACGGACATCAACCGCGCGCTCGCGTATTGCCAGGGTCTCGTCACGCGGCCGCAGGACACGATCTTCGTCCTGATCAGCGACTTGTACGAGGGCGGCAACAATGCGGAGATGCTGCGGCGCGCGGCGAGCCTCGTCGGCAGCGGCGCGCAGGTGATATCCCTGCTCGCGCTGGACGACAGTGGCGCCCCTTCGTACGACCGCAACAATGCGGCGCAGCTGGCCGCGCTGGGCATCCCCTGCTTCGCCTGCACGCCAGATTTATTCCCCGACCTGATGGCGGCGGCGATCCAGCGGCACAGCCTGGAACAATGGGCATCGCAGGCCGGCATCGTCCACGCGTAACGACGTGCTTCAATCGTGCGGTCGGTTGAACACAGCCGTGTTTGGCGCTACTGTCATCCCATGGACGATCAAGCTTCTCAACAAGAAAAGAACCACCGAGCCATGCGCGACATCATCGAAGAGGCGCGCTGCATTCTCCCAGGCCTGCAGGCGGTGTTTGGTTTCCAGACGATCGCCGTGTTCAACGAACGGTTCAATGACCTCGCGCCGTACGCACAGGCGTGCCACATGGTCGGCCTCGCTTTGATGGTGATCGCGATGGCTCTCCTGATGACGCCGGCAGTGTATTACCGCGCCCAGCACGGTTACGCGACGTCGCTCATGGTCAAGGTAGCGCGCAAAGCCATCCGGGGTGCGTTGATGCCACTGGCTCTTGGGCTGTCGCTCGACATGTTGACGGTCGTGTCGCTTGCAACCGACATGCTCTCGCTCAGTATCGCTGCCGCGGTTGCCTCACTCCTCCTCTTTGTGGGACTCTGGTACATCATTCCGCGCCGTGACCCGATCCAGGTCGGCGAACCGCGGTCCTGACGCCGGCGTGGCCGCGGCCGTGTTGTGTGAGGCGGCGAACAGATGAGGGCGCTTGCACCCGGATAATGCTCCTGTGTCCACGGCATCGTGGACAAGAATTTTACGAACTGGGCGACACTGGCCTACCTTCAAGTTCCGATATCGGGGGGAGCACAGACGGTGGCGGGTGTTTGCCCAGCCGTTCACGCAGCGGCGACGCGACGATCGCGCGCCTGCTGTGACGGCTGGAAGCGGTGCAACCGAGAGCGTTTGCCGATGTCGAAGCCTGTAGCGTTTCGACTCCAGGGAGGCAAGCATGAGCCTGACATTGACCTCGGCCGACTTCACGCCCGGCGGCCCCATCCCCGCCATCCACACATGCGATGGCGCGAATACGTCGCCCGCGCTGTCGTGGTCCGGCGTCCCGCCCGACACCCGCAGCCTCGTCCTCATCATCGACGACCCGGACGCGCCCGATCCAGCGGCACCGAAAATGACCTGGGTGCACTGGGTGCTGTACAACCTGCCGCCGCAGGCCAACCACCTTCCCGCCGGGATACGCGAGGCGGAACTGCCGCGCGGCACGCAAGCCGGCCTGAACGATTTCAAGAACACGCGCTACGGCGGGCCATGTCCGCCCATCGGACGGCACCGCTACGTGCATAAATTATATGCGCTCGACACCGTGCTGCCCGACCTGCGTCACCCGACCAAGCCCCAGCTGGAAAAGGCGATGCAGGGACATGTGAAGGCGCAGGCGGAACTGATCGGCACCTATCAGCGCGGTCACTGATCCGCGCGGATGAAATCGATGAAGGCGCGTAGTGGCGCGGGGACGAGCCTGCGCCCCGGATAGTAGAGATACGGGCCGGAAAAGGATGGCCACCACGATTCCAGCACGGGCTCGAGCTCGCCGCGGTCGATATACGGGCGCAGCCAGTCCTCGAACAGGTAGACGATGCCCGTGCCGGCGACGGCGACGTCGATTTTCAGGTCGAGAGCGCCGCCCACCTGGACGAGCAATTGTCCGGGCGGATCGATCGTGATCGTCTCGCCGCCGCGTTCGAACGTCCAGCGGATGACGGCGCCGCTGGCAAAACGCGCGCGCATGCAAGCGTGGTCCAGCAAGTCGCGCGGATGCTGAGGGCGGCCGCGCCGGTCGAGATAGTCGGGCGCCGCGGCTGCGGCCATGCGCTGGATGCGCGGGCCGATGGGCACGGCGACCATGTCCTGCTCGAGCTTTTCCTCGTAGCGGATACCCGCATCGCAGCCGGCCGCGAGCACGTCGACGAAGCTCTCGTCCGCGATCACTTCCAGGCGGATTTCGGGGTACGCGGCCAGGAAGCGCGGCACAATGGACGGCAGCACGAGCCGGGCCGCACTCATCGGTACATTGAGTTTGAGAGTGCCGGTGGGCGTATCGCGAAAACCATTGACCACGTCGAGCGCACTCTCGACTTCGGTGAGCACGGGGTCCAGGCGCGCAAGCAGGCTACGGCCCGCTTCCGTCGGCACGACGCTGCGCGTGGTGCGGTTGAGCAGGCGCACGCCGAGCTTTGCTTCGAGGCGCCGTACCGCATCGCTGAGACCGGATGCGCTGCCGCTCGTGGCCCGCGCGGCATCGCGGAAGCCACCGGCACGCGCGACGGCGACGAAGGCGGACAGATCGCCCAGATCGACTTTCATGTGTTTTCCATTGTCCGTTTTGACGTACAACCCATGCGGATTATGCCGGATTGTCCTGAGATCGTCGCGGGCTTATCGTGGCTGCACTGTTCACTATCCATCAAGGAGAATCTCAATGTCCACCACGTATCAACTCGGCGACCGCACCGTCCGGCGCCTCGGCTATGGTGCCATGCAGCTGGCAGGACCCGGCGTCTTCGGGCCGCCGCGGGATCGGGAGGCCGCGCTCGCCGTGCTGCGCGACGCGGTGGCGCTCGGCGTCAACCACATCGACACTTCGGATTTCTACGGCCCTCACATCACCAATCAATTGATCCGGGAAGCGCTGCATCCGTATCCGGACGACCTCGTCATCGTCACCAAGGTCAGTGCGCGACGGGACGCCCAGGGTGCGTGGTTGCCGGCCACGTCGCCGAAGGAACTGCGCGAGGCCGTGCACGATAATCTGCGCAATCTCGGCCTGGACGTGCTGGAGGTGGTCAATTTCCGCAGCATGTTGGATGTCCATGGTCCGGCGGAAGGGTCGCTCGAAGAACAGGTGACGACATTGGCGGAGCTGCGCGAGGAAGGTCTCATCAAGCACGTCGGCCTGAGCAACGTGACGATGAAGCAAGTCGAGGACGCACGGCGCATCGTGCCGATCGCGTGCGTGCAGAACATGTACAACCTCGTACACCGCAATGACGATGCGCTGGTCGATGCCCTGGCGCGCGACGGTATTGCGTATGTGCCGTTCTTCCCGCTCGGTGGCTTTTCGCCGCTGCAGTCGGATGCGTTGTCCGCAGTCGCAGCCGAGTTGGGGGCGACGCCGATGCAGGTAGCAATCGCCTGGCTGTTGCAGCGGTCGCCGAACATTCTGCTGATTCCCGGGACGTCGTCGAGTGCCCACCTGCGCGAGAACCTGAAGGCGACGGATCTCGTGTTGTCTCCGGGTGTGCTGAAGAAGCTCGAGAGGATCTAGAAAGCAAAAAGCCCGCTCAGTATCAACTGAGCGGGCTTCTGCATATAACTAGCCTGACGATAACCTACTTTCACACTGGTTGCAGCACTATCATCGGCGCAGAGTCTTTTCACGGTCCTGTTCGGGATGGGAAGGGGTGGTACAGACTTGCTATGGTCATCAGGCATAACTTGTACGAGTGCCGCTTGCATAGTGCATGCGTCACTCTGAATCCGGAAGAAGCAGTTTTCGTAATCTGTTGTCTCAACAAACAGCTGAACCCTTGCAATGGCAATGACTGCCAAGGTTATAGGGACAAGCCGTACGGGCAATTAGTATCAGTTAGCTTAATGCATTACTGCACTTCCACACCTGACCTATCAACGTCCTGGTCTCGAACGACCCTTCAAGGAGCTCAAGGCTCCGGGAAATCTCATCTCAAGGCGAGTTTCCCGCTTAGATGCTTTCAGCGGTTATCTCTTCCGAACTTAGCTACCCGGCAATGCCACTGGCGTGACAACCGGTACACCAGAGGTTCGTCCACTCCGGTCCTCTCGTACTAGGAGCAGCCCCCTTCAAATTTCCAACGCCCACGGCAGATAGGGACCAAACTGTCTCACGACGTTTTAAACCCAGCTCACGTACCACTTTAAATGGCGAACAGCCATACCCTTGGGACCGGCTACAGCCCCAGGATGTGATGAGCCGACATCGAGGTGCCAAACTCCCCCGTCGATATGAACTCTTGGGAGGAATCAGCCTGTTATCCCCAGAGTACCTTTTATCCGTTGAGCGATGGCCCTTCCATACAGAACCACCGGATCACTATGTCCTACTTTCGTACCTGCTCGACTTGTCGGTCTCGCAGTTAAGCACGCTTATGCCATTGCACTATTAGCACGATGTCCGACCGTACCTAGCGTACCTTCGAACTCCTCCGTTACACTTTAGGAGGAGACCGCCCCAGTCAAACTGCCTACCATGCACTGTCCCCGACCCGGATCACGGGCCAAGGTTAGAACCTCAAACGAACCAGGGTGGTATTTCAAGGTTGGCTCCACGAGAACTGGCGTCCCCGCTTCAAAGCCTCCCACCTATCCTACACAGATTGGTTCAAAGTCCAATGCAAAGCTACAGTAAAGGTTCATGGGGTCTTTCCGTCTAGCCGCGGGTAGATTGCATCATCACAAACATTTCAACTTCGCTGAGTCTCGGGAGGAGACAGTGTGGCCATCGTTACGCCATTCGTGCAGGTCGGAACTTACCCGACAAGGAATTTCGCTACCTTAGGACCGTTATAGTTACGGCCGCCGTTTACTGGGACTTCAATCAAGAGCTTGCACCCCATCATTTAATCTTCCAGCACCGGGCAGGCGTCACACCCTATACGTCCACTTTCGTGTTTGCAGAGTGCTGTGTTTTTATTAAACAGTCGCAGCCACCAGTTTATTGCAACCCTTTCACCCTCATGGAGTAAACCATTCAAGCTACCGGGGCGTACCTTATCCCGAAGTTACGGTACCAATTTGCCGAGTTCCTTCTCCCGAGTTCTCTCAAGCGCCTTAGAATACTCATCTCGCCCACCTGTGTCGGTTTGCGGTACGGTCTCGTATGACTGAAGCTTAGAGGCTTTTCTTGGAACCACTTCCGATTGCTTCGTGCCACAAGGGCACACGTCTCGACCCCTTGAATTACGCGCCCGGATTTGCCTAAGCGCCTTCTATGAGTCAAGAACCAACTATTCCAACAGTTGGACAACCTTCCGCGATCCGTCCCCCCATCGCATCATACGACGGTGCAGGAATATTAACCTGCTTCCCATCAGCTACGCATCTCTGCCTCGCCTTAGGGGCCGACTCACCCTGCTCCGATGAACGTTGAACAGGAAACCTTGGGCTTTCGGCGAGAGGGCTTTTCACCCTCTTTATCGCTACTCATGTCAGCATTCGCACTTCCGATACCTCCAGCATCCTTTACAAGACACCTTCTCAGGCTTACGGAACGCTCTCCTACCATATGTGCAAGCACATATCCGCAGCTTCGGTGACTGGCTTAGCCCCGTTACATCTTCCGCGCAGGACGACTCGATCAGTGAGCTATTACGCTTTCTTTAAATGATGGCTGCTTCTAAGCCAACATCCTGACTGTTTTAGCCTTCCCACTTCGTTTTCCACTTAGCCAATCTTTGGGACCTTAGCTGGCGGTCTGGGTTGTTTCCCTCTTGACGCCGGACGTTAGCACCCGACGTCTGTCTCCCAAGCTCGCACTCATCGGTATTCGGAGTTTGCAATGGTTTGGTAAGTCGCAATGACCCCCTAGCCATAACAGTGCTCTACCCCCGATGGTGATACTTGAGGCACTACCTAAATAGTTTTCGGAGAGAACCAGCTATTTCCAGGTTTGTTTAGCCTTTCACCCCTACCCACAGCTCATCCCCTAATTTTTCAACATTAGTGGGTTCGGACCTCCAGGGCGTGTTACCGCACCTTCATCCTGGCCATGGGTAGATCACCTGGTTTCGGGTCTACACCCAGCGACTGTCGCCCTGTTCGGACTCGATTTCTCTACGGCTCCCCTATCCGGTTAACCTCGCCACTGAATGTAAGTCGCTGACCCATTATACAAAAGGTACGCCGTCACCCCACGAAGAGGCTCCGACTGTTTGTATGCACACGGTTTCAGGATCTATTTCACTCCCCTCCCGGGGTTCTTTTCGCCTTTCCCTCACGGTACTGGTTCACTATCGGTCGATTACGAGTATTTAGCCTTGGAGGATGGTCCCCCCATCTTCAGACAGGATTTCTCGTGTCCCGCCCTACTTGTCGTACGCTTAGTACCACCGTTCGAATTTCGTGTAAGGGGCTATCACCCTCTATGGCCAGCATTTCCAGGCTGTTCCACTATTCGATCGACTATCACGTACAAGGCTCATCCCATTTCGCTCGCCACTACTTTGGGAATCTCGGTTGATTTCTTTTCCTGCAGCTACTTAGATGTTTCAGTTCGCCGCGTTCGCTTTGCATACCTATGTATTCAGTATGCAATGACCTAAAAGGCCGGGTTTCCCCATTCGGAAATCTGCGGATCAAAGTGTGTTTGCTCACTCCCCGCAGCTTATCGCAAGCTACTACGTCCTTCATCGCCTGTAATCGCCAAGGCATCCACCATGTGCACTTATTCACTTGTCCCTATAACGTTGGCCCCTGCATGAGTATCAGGGAACGTCATATCGACAAGAGTTCAGCTTACTATGTTTGTTGATACATACAGATTACTACCCTAAGTGTGCATCTGACTTTCGCCAGCTACACGCTTAAAGAAAACTTTACTTCTTCCAGATTGTTAAAGAACGAGAACTACACTTATCTAAACCACGCGGGCTTACATAAATGCAGTGAACAGAGAGTGGTGGAGGATGACGGGATCGAACCGACGACCCCCTGCTTGCAAAGCAGGTGCTCTCCCAGCTGAGCTAATCCCCCAGTGTAACGTGGTAGGGCTGGTTGGACTCGAACCAACGACCCCCGCGTTATCAACACGGTGCTCTAACCAGCTGAGCTACAGCCCCGAAAACTCTTCTCGTTTAACTTTGAACAGTCGATAAGCGTAGGCGCTTGATGATGAGTCGTTAGACTCCGTGCCACTCTAGAAAGGAGGTGATCCAGCCGCACCTTCCGATACGGCTACCTTGTTACGACTTCACCCCAGTCACGAATCCTACCGTGGTAAGCGCCCTCCTTGCGGTTAAGCTACCTACTTCTGGTAAAACCCGCTCCCATGGTGTGACGGGCGGTGTGTACAAGACCCGGGAACGTATTCACCGCGGCATGCTGATCCGCGATTACTAGCGATTCCAACTTCACGCAGTCGAGTTGCAGACTGCGATCCGGACTACGATACACTTTCTGGGATTAGCTCCCCCTCGCGGGTTGGCGGCCCTCTGTATGTACCATTGTATGACGTGTGAAGCCCTACCCATAAGGGCCATGAGGACTTGACGTCATCCCCACCTTCCTCCGGTTTGTCACCGGCAGTCTCATTAGAGTGCCCTTTCGTAGCAACTAATGACAAGGGTTGCGCTCGTTGCGGGACTTAACCCAACATCTCACGACACGAGCTGACGACAGCCATGCAGCACCTGTGTTCAGGTTCCCTTTCGGGCACCCCTCAATCTCTCGAGGGTTCCTGACATGTCAAGGGTAGGTAAGGTTTTTCGCGTTGCATCGAATTAATCCACATCATCCACCGCTTGTGCGGGTCCCCGTCAATTCCTTTGAGTTTTAATCTTGCGACCGTACTCCCCAGGCGGTCTACTTCACGCGTTAGCTGCGTTACCAAGTCAATTAAGACCCGACAACTAGTAGACATCGTTTAGGGCGTGGACTACCAGGGTATCTAATCCTGTTTGCTCCCCACGCTTTCGTGCATGAGCGTCAATCTTGACCCAGGGGGCTGCCTTCGCCATCGGTGTTCCTCCACATCTCTACGCATTTCACTGCTACACGTGGAATTCTACCCCCCTCTGCCAGATTCAAGCCTTGCAGTCTCCATCGCAATTCCCAGGTTAAGCCCGGGGCTTTCACGACAGACTTACAAAACCGCCTGCGCACGCTTTACGCCCAGTAATTCCGATTAACGCTTGCACCCTACGTATTACCGCGGCTGCTGGCACGTAGTTAGCCGGTGCTTATTCTTCAGGTACCGTCATTAGCCCAGGATATTAGCCTGAACCGTTTCTTCCCTGACAAAAGAGCTTTACAACCCGAAGGCCTTCTTCACTCACGCGGCATTGCTGGATCAGGCTTGCGCCCATTGTCCAAAATTCCCCACTGCTGCCTCCCGTAGGAGTCTGGGCCGTGTCTCAGTCCCAGTGTGGCTGGTCGTCCTCTCAGACCAGCTACTGATCGTCGCCTTGGTGAGCCTTTACCTCACCAACTAGCTAATCAGATATCGGCCGCTCCAGGAGCATGAGGTCCGAAGATCCCCCACTTTCATCCTTGGATCGTATGCGGTATTAGCGTAACTTTCGCTACGTTATCCCCCACTCTTGGGTACGTTCCGATATATTACTCACCCGTTCGCCACTCGCCGCCAGGTTGCCCCGCGCTGCCGTTCGACTTGCATGTGTAAAGCATGCCGCCAGCGTTCAATCTGAGCCAGGATCAAACTCTTCAGTTTAATCTCTGTTTTTGCTACTTTCGTAGCATGTCGCTCACTCAAAATACTGACCGTCACTCATTGCTGAGCAACGTATTTCTTTTGTGTGAACATTTGATAATTTAAGCATTCAGCACCCCGAAGGATGCTGGCACTTCATCAAACGCCCACACTTATCGACTGTTGATTGTTAAAGAGCTGTATTCGGTACTGCCTTGCTGCGCTTGCGAATCGTTTTGTTCGTCAGCAGCAGAGAAGTGAGATTATGCAGTGTTTCGCGATGTTCGTCAACTTCTTTTTATTCCCATCGAAGCGTTCAGAACCGTTTGAAGGCCTGTCGTTTGCGACGAGGGACCGAATCATACCAGCGTCGCATACGGGCCGCAAGTCCCGCTACAATGCATCCTTTGCCGTCCTCCCCGCACCGCCATGACCATCCTGCTCTCCACCCTCAATGCCCGCTACGCCCACGCTGCGCTCGGGCTGCGCTATCTGCTGGCCAATATGGGCGAGCTCCAGGAACAGACGAGCCTGATGGAATTCGTCATCGGCGCGAAGACCGTGGAGGTCGTCGAACGCCTGCTGGCGAAGAAGCCGCGCATCGTCGGCTTCGGCATCTATATATGGAACGTCGAGGAAACGACCAAGGCCGTCGCAATGCTCAAACGCGTCGCGCCCGAGGTGACGGTCGTGTTGGGCGGGCCGGAAGTCTCGTACGAGACGAACGAGCAGGAGATCGCGCGCCTGGCCGACTATGTCGTCACCGGCTGGGGCGACATCACCTTCCCCAAGCTGTGCGGCGAGATCCTTAATGGCCCCAAGCCGATCATGAAGGTGCATGCGGGCGTGCAGCCCCCGATGGCGGACATCTCCCTGCCTTACACCTTATATAGCGACGAAGACATCGCCCACCGCACCCTCTACGTGGAAGCGTCGCGCGGCTGCCCGTTCAAATGCGAGTTCTGCCTGTCGTCGCTGGACAAGACGGCCTGGCCATTCGGCATCGACACCTTTCTCGCGGAGATGGAGACGCTGTACCAGCGCGGCGCACGATTATTCAAATTCGTCGACCGCACATTCAACCTGAACGTCAAGACGAGCCAGCGCATCATGCAGTTCTTCCTCGACAAGATCGCGGCGAATCCCGATGATCCGGTCTATGCCCACTTCGAACTGGTCCCGGACCACCTGCCGGAAGCGCTGAAGGCGACGATCGCGCAATTCCCGCCCGGCGCGCTGCAGTTCGAGATCGGCATCCAGAGCTTCAACCCGGAAGTGCAGACGCTCGTCAGCCGCCGCCAGGACAATGCCAAGGCCGCGGACAACATCCGCTGGCTCACGACGCAATCGCACGCCCACCTGCACGTGGACCTGATCGCCGGCCTGCCGGGCGAAGACGTCGAATCGTTCGCGCGCGGCTTCGACCAACTGGTCGCCCTCGGCCCGCACGAGATCCAGTTCGGCATCCTCAAGCGCCTGCGCGGCACGCCGATCATCCGCCACACGGAACCGTACAAGATGGTGTATGAGCCGTACCCGCCCTACACCGTGCTGGCCACCGACCGCATCGACTTCGCCACCATGCAACGGCTCGTGCGCTTTGCCCGCTACTGGGACCTGGTCGCGAACTCCGGCCGCTTCGCCCACACGGTCAAGGTGCTGCTGGGCGACAGCCCGTTCGCCAACTTCATGGCGTTCTCGGACTGGATCTACACGCAGCTCGACGCCACCCACCGCATCGCGCTCGACCGCCTGGCCAAGCTTGTGCAGGCCTGGCTGCAGCGCCAGGGCATGCCGGCCGCCGACGCTGCCGCCCTCATCGCGAGCGACTACGCCGGCAGCGCCCACAAGCCGGCCGACAAGTCGACGCACGCAGCACCCGAGCGCCAGGTTCGCCACCTCGCAGCGTAAACACGGCAATGTGCGCCACCGAACGCTATCCGGTCACGGTAACGTAGCGCTGGTGGCGGCAGTCGCGAATCTCTTTTACACTGCCGCAATGCGGATTGAAAATGCGCCAACATTAACCATCGAACACCCAGACGCCGGCGCGGGGCAATCCGTGGTGGCGCGCGGCGTATGGCAGGTCCACGCGTTTTCCCGGCGCGGCTTCAAGGACATCGAAAAGACGCTGAAATCCCTCGCCGGCAAGCCGGTCGTTTGGGACCTCTCCGAGATCGCCAGCCTCGATCACATCGGCGCCCAGTTGTTCTGGAGTTCGTGGGGCAAGCGCCGCCCCGAGCAGCTGAAGCTCGACCCGAAGCAGGAAGAACTCTTCGAGCGCATCGAGAAATCCGGCCGGATCGAGCTGCCGCGCACGCGCAAGAGCCATCTGCAATGGGTGATCACGCTGGGCGGCGGCGTGCTGAGTTTCTTCGAACACCTGCGCGGCGCGATCACCCTGATCGGCCAGGTGGTGCAGGACATCGGCCGCTTCATCCGCCATCCGCTGTCCGGACCTTGGCGCGAAGTGTCGGCCAATATTTATCACTCCGGCTTCCAGGCGCTCGGCATCACGGCGCTCGTGGGCTTCCTGATCGGGGTCGTGCTGTCGTACCTGTCGGCGCAGCAGCTGCGCATGTTCGGCGGCGACATCTACCTCGTCAACATCCTCGGCATGAGCATCATCCGCGAACTGGGGCCGCTGCTGGCGGCGATCCTCGTCGCGGGCCGTTCCGGGTCGTCGATCACGGCGCAACTGGGCGTGATGCGCGTGACGGAGGAACTCGACGCAATGCTGGTGATGGGCATCTCGCACGGCTACCGTCTCATCATGCCCAAGGTGGTCGCGCTCGCGCTGGCGATGCCGCTGCTCGTCGTGTGGACGGATGCGATGGCCCTGATCGGCGGCATGGTCTCCGCGAAGATCGAACTGAACCTGACGATGCGCTACTTCATCCAGAAGCTGCCGTCCGCCGTGCCGATCGTGAATTACACCATCGGCCTCGCGAAGGGCGTCGCGTTCGGCATGCTGATCGCGCTCGTCTCGTGCCACTTCGGCCTGCGCATCAAACCGAACACGGAAAGCCTGGGCCGCGGCACGACGACGTCGGTCGTCACGGCGATCACCGTCGTGATCCTGGCCGACGCCGTGTTCGCGATTATCTTCTCGGGAGTGGGCTTCTGATGGCGAATCCTGCTCAACCAGCCCAACGCCCGCCGCAGCAACTGAACCGCGAGCCCGAGGAAGACGTCGGGCCGCCGGTCGTCCAGATCCGCAACCTGTGGACGCGCTTCGGCCGCACCGTCGTCCACCAGGACCTGAACCTCGACATCTATGCGGGCGAAATCCTGTCCATCGTGGGCGGATCCGGGACCGGCAAGACCGTGCTGCTGCGCCAGATGCTGGGCCTGGAGCGGCCGTCCAGCGGCTGCGTGCGGGTGTTCGGCGAGGATGTCAGCAGCGCCAGCCCGGAACAGCTGCAGCGCATGCGCAACCACTGGGGCATGCTGTTCCAGCAGGGCGCGCTGTATTCCGCGCTCACGGTATTCGACAACATCGCCCTGCCGCTGCGCGAACTGCGCGCCCTGCCCGAGGAGGTCGTGCGCGCCGCCGTGCTGCTCAAGATGGACATGGTCGGACTCGGCCCGGGCGACGCGAACAAGATGCCGTCCGACCTGTCGGGCGGGATGATCAAGCGCGCGGCCCTCGCGCGCGCGCTCGCGCTCGAGCCGCAACTGCTGTTCCTCGACGAGCCGACGGCGGGCCTCGACCCCGACCTGTCCGATTCGTTCGTGGCGCTGATCCAGACGCTGCACAGCGAGCTGAAACTCACCGTCGTGATGGTCACGCACGACCTGGACACGCTGTTCGCGCTGTCCTCGCGCATCGCCGTGCTGGCGGAGAAGCACGTGATCGCGGTGGGACCGTCGTGCGACGTGCTGCGCGTGCAGCACCCCTTCATCAAACACTTTTTCCTGGGGCCGCGCGGCCAGCGGGCGCTGGAAGTGCTGGAAGAGCGCATCGCAAGAAAGGAGTCGGAAGACTGACATGGAAAACAGATCGTATGCCCTCATGACGGGCTTCTTCACGGTCGCGCTGCTGGTCGCGGCCATCCTGATCGGCCTGTGGCTGAACCGCGACCGCACCACGATGCATCCGTACGAGATCGTCACCACGCAGACCATCCCCGGCCTGAACCCGCAGGCCGCGGTGCGCTACCGCGGCCTGGAAGTCGGGCGCGTGGACGACATCGTGTTCGATCCGCGCGTGACGGGCCAGATCCTCATCAAGCTCTCGATCGAGGAAGGCGCGCCCGTCACGCAGACGACGTTCGCCTCGCTCGGCTACCAGGGCGTGACGGGCATCGCCTTCATCCAGCTCGACGACGACCGCACCGGCTCCCCGCTGCTGCAGAGCGACAAGGGCCACGTGGCGCGCATCCCGCTGCGTCCCGGCCTGCTCGACCAACTGGAAAAGCGCGGCCTCGCGATCCTGGAAAAAACGGAGCGCATCACGGACAGCCTGAACAACGTGCTCAGTAAAGAAAACCAGGACAAGCTCACGGGCGCCTTCGACAGCATCAACAAGGCCGCCGCCGCGTATGCCGAGATCCCGGGCCAGCTGCAACCCACGCTGGCGCGCCTGCCCGCGCTGGCGGATAAACTCGACCGCACGATGGGCTCCGTACAGGAGCTTTCCACCAGCGTCACTGCCGCCGCACACAACTACGACCGCCTCGCGACGAGCCTGCAGGCCCCGGGCGGCCCGGTCGAGCGCGCCGGCGCGGCCATCGATTCGCTGGGCGGCGTGACATCCGACCTCGAGCTGCAAACCTTGCCGCACGTCGTCGACATGGCCGACGAGGCGAAGACCTCGCTGCGCGCCGTGCGCCGCACCGTGACGAACCTGGGCGACCGCCCGCAAAGCATCCTGTTCGGCGCACCGGCCGCCGAACCCGGCCCGGGCGAACCCGGCTTCGTCCCCCCGACCAAATGAGGAACCCAGCGACCATGCATCCGACCCGCATCATTCTCGCTGCCGCCCTGGCCTTGACCCTATCCGCCTGCGCCTCGCAGAAGGGCCAGCCCACCACGCAATTCGACTTCGGCCCCGCCACGGCCGCGCAAGCGCAGGCACAGGGCATGCTCGGCGCGGTGGTCGTCACCGACGTCACCGGCTCGAGTGCCCTGGACAGCGAGCGCATGTTCTACCGCCTGAGCTATGCCGACCCGCTGCAGGCCCGCACCTATGCGAACAGCCGCTGGACGGCGAATCCGCTGCAGCTGCTGACGCAGCGCTTCAAGACGCGGCTCGCGCAGGCAGGTGCGCGCGTGCTGTCGGAGACGGATGCGGCCGCCGGCATCCCGCTGCTGCGCATCGATGTCGATGAATTCATCCACGACTTCGGCGGCGTGAGCCAGAGCACCGGCGTCGTCGCCGTGCGCGCCTCCGTGTTCCAGGGCCATACGCTCGTCGACCAGAAGAGCTTCCGCCAGGCCGTCGCCGCGCCCAGCGCCGATGCGGCCGGCGGCGCGCGCGCCCTCGCGGCCAGCACCGATGCCGTCGCGGCCGACATCGTGGCGTGGCTGGGCACATTGAATCTCAACCGACGATGACCGAGACGGAAGACGCTGCCGGCCCGCGCGCCTCGCCGGTGGCGCGCGCGGCGCTGCTGGCCTATCTGCTGCTGATCATCTACGCCAGCTGGTTCCCGTTCTCCGGCTGGCGCAGCAGCGGCCTGTCGCCGTTCGCCTTCCTCGTCCTGCAGATGCCGCGCTGGTGGACCGGCTTCGACGTCATGGTCAACATCGTCGGCTACATGCCGTTCGGGATCCTGATCGTGCTCGCGCTGCATCCGCGCGTGCGTGGCCTGTGGGCGGTCGCCATCGCGGCCGTCGTCGGCCTGCTCGTCTCGGGCACGATGGAGGTCGTGCAGAACTACCTGCCCAGCCGCGTGCCGTCGAGCCTCGACCTGCTGACCAATGCGGGCGGCTGCCTGGCCGGGGCGGTGATCGGCGCGTGGTTCGCCCCGATGCTGCTCGACCGCAGCCGTTTGTATCTGCTGCGGCAGCGCTGGTTCGCGGCGCATGCGAGCCAGGGCCTCGTGCTCGTCGCGCTGTGGCCGCTGGCCCAGGTCTATCCGCAGAACTACCTGTTCGGCAACGGCCAGATCCTGCCGCTGCTGTCGGAATGGCTGTCCGACTGGCTCGATACGGACATCGACCTCGTGACCATGCTGCGCGGCGACGTGCCGATGAGCGTGGAGCAATACTGGCTCTCTGAAACCATCATCACCGCGTGCGGCATGACGGGCGCCGCCCTCACGCTGCTGTGCCTCACGCGCCGCGGCGCGCCGCGGCTGTCGCTGATGCTGGCGCTGGTCGGCGTCGGCATCGTCGTCAAGACGCTCGCCAGTTCCCTGTTCTTCGCGCCCGACAATGCGTTCGTGTGGGTCACGCCGGGCGCCGAAGGCGGCTTCCTGATCGGACTGATCATGCTGACGGGCCTTGCGTTCGCGCCCCAGGTCGCGCAGCGCCGGCTGGCCGTCGTGACGCTCGTACTGTCGCTCATCGTCGTCAACACGATTCCCGCCAACCCGTATTTCGTCTCCACCCTGCAGGCCTGGCAGCAGGGTAAATTCCTGAATTTCAACGGGGCGGCCCAGTTCCTCGACATGGCCTGGCCCATCATCGCATTGTGGTTCCTGCTGCTGCCGTCGCACCGGCTGAATCGCTCTTGATAACGGCGTATCATATGAAAGATACACGCCATCCGGAACCGACATGAACGACGACAAACCCTTTTATCAACACCACGTGTTCTTCTGCCTGAACGAACGCGAAGGCAAGGACTGCCGCCCCAGCTGCGGCAAGAGCGGCGCGGAAGCGGCGCAGCAGCACGCCAAGAAACGCGTCAAGGAACTGGGCCTGAACGGCCCGGGCCAGGTGCGCATCAACAAGGCCGGGTGCCTGGACCGCTGCGAGGAAGGCCCCGTCGTGGTCATCTACCCGCAGGGCACCTGGTACACCTACGTGGACAACTCCGACATCGACGAAATCATCGACCGCCACCTCGTCAAGGGCGAGGTCGTCGAACGCCTGAAGATCTGACGAAGTACGCCTGAACAAGCAATGAACAAGAATTCCCAGAAGTTTTACCTGACCGGCCCCGCCGGCAAGATGGAGTGTGTGCTGGACGAACCGGAAGGCACGCCCGTCGGCATCGCCCTCGTGGCGCACCCGCACCCGCTGTACGGCGGCACGATGGACAATAAAGTGGCGCAGACACTGGCCCGCGCCTTCGTCGGCCTCGGCTACGTGACGGCCCGCTTCAACTTCCGCGGCGTGGGCGAGTCGGAAGGCGTGCACGACGAAGGCCGCGGCGAAGTGGACGACATGGAAATCATGCTCGACCACATGATCGAACAGTATCCGGGCCTGCCGTACGCGCTGTCCGGCTTCTCGTTCGGCACCTTCGTGCAGGCACAACTGCAACAGCGCCTGATCCAGCAGGGCCGCCCGGCCGAGCGCCTGGCGCTGGTCGGTACGGCCGCCGGCAAGTGGCCGATGCCGGAAGTCCCGGCCGACACGATCCTGATCCACGGCGAACTTGACGATACGATACCGCTCGCGCACGTGTTCGACTGGGCGCGCCCGCTCGACATCCCCGTGACCGTGATCCCCGGCGCCGACCACTTCTTCCACCGCAAGCTCGTCCACATTAAAAATCTTGTCGCGCAATTGTGGAGACGTGACATTTGAGGCGAACGCTGGCCTATAATGATGCGATCTTCTTTCAAGGCAATGCTTTCGAGCATTGTCTATCGCATCACAATCCACGTAATCCTCTGAATTGTCTTCCATGAAAAAGTTAATCGCGGCCCTCGCCGCCAGTGCCCTTTTGATGTCGGCCGCCCAAGCGCAGCAGGTGCCGGCCCCGCAAATCGCCGCCCGTTCGTGGCTGCTGCTGGACGCGACCAGCGGCCAGATCATCGCCTCGCAGGATCCGGATACCCGCATCGAGCCGGCGTCGCTCACCAAGGTCATGACGGCCTACGTCGTGTTCGAAGCCGTGCGCGACAAGAAAGTCACGCTGGACCAGATGGTCAACGTGTCGGTCCGCGCCTGGAAGGTCGACGGCAGCAGCTCGAAGATGTTCATCGACCCCGCCACCCCGGTCAAGATCAGCGACCTGCTGTACGGCCTGATGGTCCAGTCGGGCAATGACGCGGCCGTGGCGCTGGCCGAAGCCGTCGCCGGCGACGAAGCGACGTTCGTCACCCTGATGAACCGCGACGCCGAGCGCATGGGCATGAAGAACACCAAATTCGCCAACCCGCACGGCCTGCCGTCGCCGGACAACTACTCCACCGCGCGCGACCTGTCGATCCTGGCTGCGCGCGTCATCAAGGATTTCCCCGAGTTCTACAAGATCGACTCGGTCAAGGAATTCACATACAACCGCATCAAGCAGCAGAACCGCAACCGCCTGCTGTGGCTGGACCCGACCGTGGACGGCATGAAGACGGGCCACACGGAAGCGTCGGGCTTCTCGATGATCGCGTCGGCCCACCGCCCGAACGGCCCGGCGGGCGAGCGCCGCCTGATCTCGGTGCTGTCCGGTGCCACGTCGGACGGCAACCGCACGGCGGAAAGCCAGAAGCTCTTGAACTGGGGCTTCCAGAACTTCGACACCGTCAAACTGTATTCGAAAGGCCAGGCCATCCTGACCCCGGAAATCTGGAAGGGCTCCAAGTCGAACGTCAAGATCGGCTTCCCGAACGACGTGTGGGTGACCGTGCCGAAGGGCGTGGCGCAGAAAATGAAGCCGGTCCTGGAACGCAAGGACCCGCTGGTTGCGCCGCTGGCCCTGAACAGCCGCGTCGGCACGCTGAAGATGAACGTCGACGGCAAGCCGCTGCTGGCGCTGCCGGTCGTGGCGCTGGAAGAGGTGCAGGAAGCGTCGATCTTTGGCCGGGCGTGGGACTCGATGCGCCTCTGGATGAAGTAATCACCTGCCTGTAAACACCGTCGTTCCCGCGCAGGCGGGAACCCATACTGAGCGTCCTCGATCACCTCAGCATGGGTTCCCGCTTCCGCGGGAACGACGTTTTATAATGACGTGATCCGTCAACCTGGAAAAAACGCAATGAACCCAGCCCTCCCCCGCGACCTGTCCTGCCCGCGCATCGCCCCCCGCAAGAACGGTGACCTCGAACTGTCCCGCATCGTCGCCGGCATGTGGCGCATGGGCGACTGGGACATGACGGTGGAGCAGCGCATCGCCTTCATCGAGCAATGCATCGCGCTGGGCGTCACGTCGTTCGACCATGCGGACATCTACGGCAACTACGGCGTCGAAGGCCTGTTCGGCGAAGCGCTGCGCGCCCAGCCGTCGCTGCGCGACCGCATGCAGCTGATCAGCAAGTGCGGCATCAAGCTGCTGTCCAATAAACGCCCGCAGCACACCATCCAGCACTACGACACGAGCGCCGCGCACATCGTCGCGTCCGCCGAGGAATCGCTGCGCCAGCTGCACACGGACCGCCTCGACCTGCTGCTGATCCACCGCCCCGACCCGCTGATGGACTTCGACGAGATCGCGGACGCATTCTCGCGCCTGAAGCAGGACGGCAAGGTGCTGCACTTCGGCGTCTCGAACTTCAGCCGCCACCAGTTCGAGGCGCTGAACCGCCGCATCGAACTGTCGACGAACCAGGTCGAATTCTCGCCGCTGCACGTGGCGCCGATGTTCGACGAGACCTTCGACGGCCTGCAGGATAAAGGCGTGGCGCCGATGATCTGGTCGCCACTGGCCGGCGGCCGCCTGTTCACGTCGAACGACGCGAACGCGGAAAACCTGCGCCTCGTGATCAAGGAGATCGCCGACCGCCTGCACCAGCCGTTCGCCAGCGTGGTGTTCGCGTGGATCCTGCAACTGCCGTCGCGTCCCATCCCGCTGACGGGCAGCGGCCGCGCGGAGGCGATCGCGGTCGCCGTCGCCGGCACCACGTTCCAGCTGTCGCGCGCCGACTGGTTCACGATCCTGCGCGCCGCGCGCGGGCACGAGGTCGCGTAGGAGCCTACGCCGCCATGGGCGAACCCCTCAAGATCGTGGAAGGCCGCGCGCTGACGGCGCAGCAGAAGAAGGACCTGCTGAACCGCCTCGCGCGCGTGGAAGGCCAACTGCGCGGCGTGCAGAAGCTGATCGCGCTGGCCGACGCGCCGTCCGACTGCGACGCCGTGGCCCAGCAGATGGCCGCCGCGCGCAAGGCGCTGGACCGGTCGTTCGTGCAGCTCCTCACCGCCAGCATCGTCACCCATACGGGCAATGCGGGCGACGTCGAGGAAGCGAAAGCGGCGGCGGCGCGCCTGGCCGCCATGTTCGACAAGTTCGCTTAGTCCGCCCTCAGTCCTCTACGTTGTCCTCGTACACCTTCGGCGGCGCAATCTTCGTCCACCCACCCTGCCACGCGATGTTCAGCAGCAGCGTCGCGCTGATATAAAACACGAAGAACAGCGCAAAGAAGCGCGTGCGCAACAGCGCCAGCAGCGCGATGCAGACGACGAGCGCGACGAGCGCCGCCTTCGATTTCGGCTGCTTGGAGCTGGGGAAGCGGATCGTCGACACCATCAGCGTGCCGACGGCCACCATCAGCAGCATGACGAGGAAGGCACCGGCCATGTCGGCCACCGGGTCCGGCCATGCGACCACCACCGAGGCGACGCACGCCGCGCCCGCGGTGATCGGCATGCCGACGAAGTAGCGTGGGTCCGTCTTCCCGACCATCACGTTGAAGCGCGCCAGGCGCAGCGCGCCGCAGGCCACGAACACGAAGCACGCCAGGCCGCCCATGCGCACGAGGGTCGGGTGCGCGGCGCCCATCTGGGCGAAGCCGTAGCAGTACAGCAGCAGCCCGGGCGCGCAACCGAAATTCATCACGTCGGCGATGGAGTCCAGCTGCACGCCGAACGCGGACTGGGTGTTGGTGGCGCGGGCGACGAAGCCGTCGAGCGCGTCGAACACGCCCGCCAGCACCAGCAGGATCGCAGCCAGGCGATAGTCGGACGGATCGCCCACGGGGGCGTTGTCGACCGAGATCACGATGCTGCCGAAACCGCAGGCAATCGACAGCAGGGTCACGAAACTGGGCAGGGCAAACTTGGCGCGCGCGAGGCGCTGCTGGCGGGTCGGATTCACTGGAATTCGTTAAAAGCGGAAGAATGGCTTATTTTACATGGGCTTATGCCGGGGCCGCGATTGTCCTTACGATCGTCACCGGGCCCCGATTTCGCCTAGAATGGAGGCTCCTTTACCCCATCAGGACCGACGCCGGGAGTGATATATGATGAACAATATGCTTCGCGTGCGGCAGATCGCCCTCGCCTGTACCGCGGCGTGGGCGCTCGTCGCCTGCGGCGGGGGCGGCGGCGGGAGCAGTGCCGGCGCCCCGAACGTGACTCCCTCCACCGGATTCTCGGGACAGGACGCCTCGGCGCCCACGGCGACGAACAACATCGCCACCGACGGCCTGAACTGGATCAACTACCGCCGCAGCCAGATCGGTATGCCGGCGCTGGCGCGCAACGCCGTCATCGACACCGCGGCCCAGGGCCATTCCGATTACCAGCGCATCAACAACGTGGTGACGCACGACCAGACCGCCGGCAAGACCGGCTACACGGGCGCGCGCCTGCAGGACCGCCTGCAGAATGCCGGCTACGTGTTCGGGTCGCCGAATGCGATCGGCGAAGTCATTTCGGCCACCTCGAACGGTTCCGGCTTCTACATGGCCGAGGAACTGATCACGGCGATCTACCACCGCTTCGTGATCTTCGAACCCGTGTTCAAGGAAATCGGCGCAGGTGCGGCGACGACGTCCGCCAATTACAGCTACTTTACCGCCGACTTCGTCACCAACAGCGGCTACGGGACCGGCATCGCCGCGGGCACGATCGTCACGTGGCCGTTCAATGGCCAGACCCAGGTCCCGAACAATTTCAACAGCGATTACGAGGAACCGGATCCGGTGCCCGACCGCAGCGTCGTCGGCTACCCGGTCAGCGTGCACACGAACCTCGATCGCACACTGACGGTCCAGAGTTTCACGATGCGCGCACACGGGACCAGTAGCGACCTGGAGACGCGTCTGCTGGCCTTGGGCAAGGATTCGAATACAACCACAAAGTCGGCGGCGGCGATCGTGCCTCTGGCCCAGCTGGCGTCCGCGACCACGTATGATGTCAGCTTCTCGGGCGCCATCGACGGTGTCCCGATCGGCCGCACCTGGTCATTCACGACAAAATAAAACGCATGGACAGTCCCGACCACCGTTTCCCGCCAGACGCACACGATGCCCCCGCCGTGAACCACGCGGGCGGCATCGCGCGCCTGATGGGCGACGGGGCCCTGTTCGGACGCGTCCTCGCGCGCTTCCGCAACGAATACCGCCATGGCGCGGCCGGCATCCGCACCGCGCACGACCAGGGCGACACCGCGCTGGCGCTGCGCCTCGTCCACACGCTGAAAGGGGCCGCCGGCATGATCGAGGCGGTACCGCTGCGGCGCCAGGCCGACATCGTGGAAGGCCTGTTGCGCGGGGGCGCGGGCGACGTCCACGGCAGCCTCGCGCGCCTGCAGGATGAGCTGGAACGGGTGTTGCGCGAACTGGATGCGCTGGCGCTCACCTTGCCGGAACGCCGTCCCACGGCGCCGGCGCAGCGGCCGGCGGAGATGGATCACGCTATCGTCGACCGCCTGATGGCGCTGCTCGACGAAGGCAATGGTGATGCGGTCGACCTCGTGCGCGAAGGCGCCGGCGCGCTGGCCGCACAACTCGGGGAAGGATGTTATCGCCAGGTGGCGGACCTGGTCGAAGGCTTCGACTTCGACGGCGCCCTGGCGCTGCTGCGCGAACGGGCGGGCGGCTGACGCGCAGCCCGCGGTTCAGCGGTTGTATTCCGCTTCTTCGTCGAACGAATCGGCGCAGGATTTGCCGCAAAAACGGCGCACGCTGTCGAGCGGTTTGTCGCAATACCAGCACGCGCCCTTGGGTGGCAGGCTCAGACGGGCGGGCACCGGCGCCGCACTCATGGGCGCCGCGACGGCCGGATCGACAGGCACGCTCTTGTCCGGAACACTTTCCTGTATCGTTTCCAAGGTTTCCCCCTTACCGGCAGCACGTCAGTAACGCTGAGATTACTTTAGTGGAACATCGTGTGCATGAGAAAGCGCAAGCGCGCTTGTGCCCGCTTCTGCGGTACGTGGTCTTTCAAACCAGTGTGCGCCGAATGTGCTACCTGTGCAACGCCTGTTGCCCACGAGTTTTCAAGAAACAACAGTCACGGTGCCCCGACGTCATCGTCACCGATGCCGGCCCATCCAACTGCCCGAAATAATAGCAGTAATGGCAATGCGTGCGCCGGGCCGTTCAATCGTGCGAGCCGCCGTGCCGGATTTACGACGGGCGCGCCGGATGCCGTCAGCGCGCCGGTTCCAGCGTGACGAACAGGGCGCCGGGCGCCGTCTCGAGGCGGGTGGGAATGAATTGCACGCCGGCGTAGCGCAGGTCTTCGGGGCGGAAGGTGTAGACCGGCATGTCGCGCATCAGTTGATTCAAGAGCAGATCGGCGGCGCGGCCCAGGTCGCGCGCGCGGTCGCCCTCCATGCCATCGACGTCGAAGCTGTCGACGTGCGTGGCGGACAGGACGACGGCATTGCGCACATTGTCCAGCACCAGGTGGCCGGACATGGCCAGGCTGCCGTTCCACGACTGGCGCAGGAACGGGGGCGACACGGACACGTCCAGGGACAGGCCCACGCGGTCCGTCTCCGGCATGATCGCGAGGCGCGGCCGGGTCAGCTGCACGTCGAACAGCTCGAGCATGCGATTGCGCAGCGGGAAGCGGCGCTCCAGGCCGGCCTGCAGGCGGGATTGCGACAGTTCGACGCGGCGCGGTCCGATCACCGTCGCGCACGATGCCAGCAGGCCACCGCCCGCCAGCGCCAGCGCCGCCTTGCCGAACGTCCGTCTCGTCATCGCCGTCATCATCGCCTCACTCGTCCATGGATGGGGCGAAGCCTAACACATCAATAGAAGTACGGCGTTGCGCGCGCCCATTCGCTCTTCGGCCAGCGCTTGTGCAGCAGCGCGTGCGCCTTGCGCGACAGGGCCGACGCATCCTTGTCGAGGCAGCCGCCGCGCGTCGACAGCACGGTCACGTGCAGCAGCCAGGGCAGCTCCGGGTCGGCCGGATGCGTATCGGCCCATTCCAGCACGTCGTCGCCGAACGTGCCGGTGGCCGTTTTCAGCTGTTCCAGCTTGCCCAGTTCCGCGCGGCGCGCCGCCGTGTCGCCCAGCTCCGGCGTCGCGGGCAGGCGCCATGTGAAGCTCGTCGGCTCGCCCAGGCGGTCCGGCTTGAAGCTGCACCAGGCGGACGCCGTCGCGTCGCCGGCCTCGATCCGCGTCACGGGCGGGGCCGTCATGTCGAGGTCCGCGGACAGGCCGAATGCGACCGACGCGACCAGCGCCACGTGGCGGCGCTCGGCGGGCGTGGCGGCGCGGGCGTAGCGCGTCGCCATGTCGCCCGTGGCCGGCACCAGCCTGGCCAGCAGGTCGGCGGCGGCGCGGCCGGTCTCCGGCTGGTCGAGCAGCGCCGCGCGGATCCAGGCCGCGCCCGCGATGCGCGCGCGCAGCGGCTGCGGCAGCGACTCCACGCGCGCCAGCTCGAGCATGTCGGCGGCGGCCAGGCCGCGCTTGAACCACGCGATGGCATCGTCGTTGAGCATGTCCTCGGCCGGTGCGGCGTCGGGGCTCGCCATGTCGACGTTCGCGCGCAGCAGGTACGCGCCGGCGTCCCGCACCGACGTCGCGACGGCGAAGCGCTCTTCGCGGAACAGGTTGCGCGTGCCCGGCGACAGCTTGCCCTTCAGCGCGGCGTCCGCGACGGCGCGCGCGGCATCGCGCTTGCCCGCCAGGCGGCACAGCCTCGCCAGGTGGTAGCGCACGGTGAGGTAAGCAGGATCGGAAGAGTCGACGGCCAGCGCGGCCTGTTCCAGCGCGGGCGTCAGCGCCTCGGACAGCATCAGCGCGGCGACCAGCCACGGATCCGTGTGCCCGCGCGGCTTCGCCCCCCGCTGCCAGCGCTCCAGCGCATGGCGTGCCGGGACGGCGCACGATCCATCGCGGCTGCCGGCGCAGTCTTGCAGCGTTGCGACCCAGTCGACGAAGGCGTACTGTCCGCGCAGGGGCTCCGGCTTGGCCTCGTCCATCAGCACGGACCAGTCGCCCAGGCGGTCGAGCGCGTACGGGTCGTGCGCGGGATCATCCAGGTAGCGGTTCAATTCATCGAGGCGGTTTTCGGGCGTCAGCCGCACGCGCATGGACCGCAGCAGCGCGCGGGCCGGTTCGTGCATGGGCTGCAGCGATGCGTCGGCCACGATGGCGGCGCCGCGCTTGTCGAGAAGCTGCGCCTGGCGCTCGCGTTCATTGCGCGGCGTCTGCGGCACGGCAGCGACGGCGCGCCGGACTTCCGAGCGCAAAGCGAGATATGCGCCGAGACCCCGCATCGGATGGCCGGCCGTCGCGCCGATCTGGTCGAACAGCGCGGTGCTCTCGGCATAGTGGGCGCCGTGGAACTGCCACGCGGCGCGCTGGTAGTCGCGCAGCTGGCGCCAGTAGGCCGGCTCCGTCGCGGGCAGCGGCTGCGGCGCGACGATGTCGGGCAGCTTCTCGGTGCGATACGCGTAACGTGCATCCTCCGCGCGCTGGCAGGATTCGCCGACCTGGTATTGCGCGCGCAGCCACGCATCGACCCGCGCGCGGGTGGCATCCGGTCGCGCCTCCAGCTGGCGCAGGGTCGCGGCCGCGTAGGCATTGGCGGCCACCGGACAGGCCACGATCATGCGCGCCGCCGGATCGTCGATCTTGATGTTCAATACCTTGGCGGCGCGCCCGACCAGATCCGCGGACGTGTCCTCGCCGTCGACGTGGTCCCACCCGTAGCCGAACGCGCTGCCGTCGGCCCGGTCCAGGCCTTTCTCGGTGCCCAGCTTCTGCGCGACCGGCGCGCCGAGCATGATCGCGCGCCAGGCCGTGTACAGGTAGACGCGGCGCATGCCCGGCTGCAGCACGCCCAGGTCGCCGGCCTGGAAGCGCGCGTTGGGAATGTCCGGCTTCGTGTAAGCCTTGAACATCGTGTAGCTGGGACCATAGTCGCCGCTGGCGAACGCGTTCGCCGCGACGGCGGCGATGGCGGCACAGGCAAGCAGGTATTTCATCGGGAATCCCTCCATCCTTTTTCGTCGAACCAGAACGTGCGCCGGTAGCGCGCCGCCACCGCGGGCGGGAGCGCTTCCTGGCGCGAAAAGCCGGCACTGCCCGCGCGGCACAGCGGATGCAGCACGTCGGGCCGCGTCGCCACGATGCCGCGCAGCGCCTCGTTGTCGCGGCCCATGCGGAAGAACATCGGCACCACTTCGTCCGCCTCCAACCCGTCCAGCCAGGCCGGCGCACGGCACCACCAGCCGAGCGCCGTGACGCTCAGCCGCATATCGCCCGGCAGCGCGGCGCGGATGCGGTGCACGAGGTCGCGGTAGTCGGCGCGCTGCGACGGCCGTGCTTCCAGGTCCAGCTGCACCCAGCCCGACGTCGATGCGCGTGCGGCACTGTGCATGGCGGCGAGCACGGTGCTTTCCGCGGGCTTCAAACCCGCCGGGGGATGCAGCGGGTCGATCTCGACGTGCACGACGGGGATCACGCGCGTCCCGCGCGCCAGCGCGCGCGGACGTGCGCCCGGCCGCACGAGCACCTTGTCGCCGGCGAGCCAGATGTGGCGGTCGACCACGGCGACCGTTTCGCGCGAAAACGCGGGGACGGGTGCGGCGCGCCACAGCCAGGCGATGGCGCCGGCGGGCGGTTCGGGCGGGAGGGCGGGAATGGGCAAGCGGGTTCTTTCAGCAGCTGCGGCGGAGGCTATGTTAGCAAGCTTTTGTTGCCGAATTTGCACACACAATCACACACGATGGTCGTAAAAAAACCCGCCGGAGCGGGTTTATTTACCGATACAGAAGCGACTGAAGATCACCCCAAGCAGATCATCCGGCGTGAACTGCCCCGTAATGCTGGACAGCTGATCCTGCGCGAGCCGCAGCTCCTCCGCGAACAGGTCGAGCGACTGGTCATCCTGCGCCGCATGCTCGGCGGCATACCGCAGGTGCTCGCGCGCCTGGCGCAGCGCGACGAGGTGGCGTTCGCGCGCGAGGTACAGCGATTCGCCCGTCTGCTGCCAGCCGGCGATGCGCAGCAGTTCCGCGCGCAGCAGGTCGATGCCGATCTTTTCGTGCGCGGACAGGTAGATGTTGACCGCATCCGCGCCCTGGTCCACGGACGGCTTGTGTCCCGACAGGTCGATCTTGTTCCAGATGCGCACGACGGGCACGCCGGCCGGGAACGCGGCGACGATGTCCTCGTCGGCCTTGGCCGGGCCGAGGCTCGCGTCGAGCAGGTGCAGGATCACGTCCGCCTTGCCGACCTCGCCCCACGTGCGCTCGATGCCGATGCGCTCGACGACGTCGATGCCCTCGTCGATGGCGCGGATGCCGGCCGTGTCGACGATGTTCAGCGGGATGCCCTCGACCTGGATCGTCTCGCTGACTTTATCGCGCGTCGTGCCCGCGATCGGCGTGACGATGGCGACGTCCGATCCGGCCAGCGCGTTCAGCAGCGACGATTTGCCGACGTTCGGCTGGCCGACCAGCACGACGTTCAACCCCTCGCGCAGCAGCGCGCCCTGCGCGGCCTGGCGGAACACGGCTTCCAGCGCGTCGACGATGCCTTTCAGTTGGCCGCGCGCATTGGATTTCTCGAGGAAGTCGATTTCCTCTTCCGGGAAGTCGAGCGTGGCTTCGACGAGCATGCGCAGGTTGATCGTCTTCTCGACCAGTTCGTGCACGACCTTCGAGAACGCGCCGGACAGCGATTGCGACGCCGATTTCGCGGCGGCCTCGGTGGACGCGTCGATCAGGTCGGCGACGGCCTCCGCCTGCGCGAGGTCGAGCTTGTCGTTCAGGAAAGCGCGGCGCGTGAATTCGCCCGGCTCGGCCAGGCGCAGGTCCACGTCGCGGCCCGCCTCCAGCACGCGCGCGAGCAGCATGCGCAGCACGACGGGGCCGCCGTGGCCCTGCAGTTCCAGCACGTCCTCGCCGGTGTACGAGTGGGGCGCCTTGAAATACAGCGCGAGGCCTTCGTCGATGACGGTGCCCGCGGCATCCTTGAACGGCACATAAGTGGCGTGGCGGGGCGCCAGCGTCGTGCCAGGGAACAGCGCGGCCACGAGCGGCGCGAGGTTCTTGCCGGAGGCGCGCACCACGCCGATGCCGCCGCGTCCGGGGGCGGTGGCGATGGCGGCGATGGGAGAGGTATCGAGTTTCATGGTCGGATTGTAGGTGCAAACAAAAAAGCCCGTGCGGACACGGGCTTTTCGGTCACCGGGCCGGTGTTACTTGGCCGGCGCGAACTTCTTGGTGATGACGTACTGCTGCGCCATCGAGATCAGGTTGTTCACGACCCAGTACAGCACGAGGCCGGACGGGAAGAACAGGAAGATGACCGAGAACGCCAGCGGCATGAACATCATCATCTTGGCCTGCACCGGATCGGCCGGCTGCGGGTTCAGCTTCTGCGTGATGAACATCGAGATCGCGTACAGGATCGGCAGGATGAAGTACGGGTCCGGTGCCGTCAGGTCGTGGATCCAGCCCACCCACGGCGCGCCGCGCATCTCGACCGCGGCCTGCAGCACCCAGTACAGCGCCAGGAACACCGGCATCTGCACCAGGATCGGCAGGCAGCCGCCCAGCGGGTTGATCTTCTCGGCCTTGTACAGCTCCATCGTCGCCTGCTGCATCTTGACCGGATCGTTTTTATGGCGCTCGCGGATCGCCTGCATCTTCGGCGTCACCGTCTTCATCTTGGCCATGCTGCGGTAGCCGGCCGCCGACAGCGGGAAGAACAGCAGCTTGATCAGGATGGTGAAGGCGATGATGGTCCAGCCCCAGTTGCCGATCATCGAGTGCAGCCAGTTCATCGTGGCGAAGATCGGCTTGGCGATGATCGCGGCCCACGCGTAGTCGCGCACCAGGTCCAGGCCCGGGGTCACTTTTTCCAGCAGCGACTGCACCTGCGGCCCCGAGTACAGGCGCGCGGCGTTCGAGACGGTCGCGCCCGGTGCCACGGTGCCCAGCGGCTCGACGGCGCCGATGGCGAACAGGTTGTTACCCAGCGACTTCGTGTAGATGTCGCGCTGCGTGTTCGCCGGCGGGATGAACGCCGAGACGAAGAAGTGCTGCGAGATCGCGATCCAGCCATCCTTCGACTGCTTGGCGTGGTCGGCCGAACCCTTGCCGACCTTCTCGAACGTCAGCTTCTGGTAGTGCTCTTCCGGCGTCCACAGCGTGGGGCCCGTGTAGCTGCTGTTGAAGTACGTGTCGCCTTCCGGCTTCATGCCGTCGTGCTCGAGCTGGAAGTACAGCGACGGGGTGACCGGTGCCTGGGTCAGGTTCGTCACGTCGTGGCGCACGTCGATCACGTAGTCGTTGCGCTTGAACGTGAAGGTCTTGGTCAGGCGCACGCCGCCCTGCTCCGCATCCAGCACGACCTGCACCTGGTTGTTGCTGTCCAGCGTGCGCGGGCCCGGACGGACCGTGAACGGGGTGTTGTGGTTCGGCAGGACGCCGGCCGCGCTGGCGCCGGTCAGGCCCGTCTGCGCGAGGTAGACGCGCGGACCGTTGGCCTGGAACAGCACCTGGTTCTTGTTCGGGTCGACCTTGTCGCGGTACTTCAGCAGTTCCAGGCGACGGATCACGCCGCCGGCCGTGTCGATGTCGACTTTATAGACGTCGGTGGTGACGGTGATGACCTGGGCCTGCACGGGCGCGGGTGCCGCGGGCGTGCCCGGGACGGTGCCGGCCGGGGTCGGCGTCGCCGCTGAGGTTGCGTCATTAGGCAAGTCGTTCGGCTTGGCCGGGTTCGGTGCCTGCGCGACCTTGGCCGGCGGCTGTGCCGAGAACATCGACTGCTTGCCGTTGGCCACCATCCAGTCGTTCCACAGGACGACCAGCGCGACGGCGAACACGATCCACAGGATGGTACGTTTATTGATTTCCATTGGTCTTATTCAGGAATGCTTGCAACCGCAAGCGGTTGGTGAGGAATGCTGCTCCCCGGGACGCGGTACCAGGTCGACGCCGCCGTCGTTCCACGGATGGCAGCGGCAGACGCGGCGCAGGGCCAGCCATCCGCCGCGCGCGGCGCCGTGGATCTTGACGGCCTCGATCGCGTAATTGGAACAGGTCGGAAAGAAACGGCAGTTCTGTCCGAGCATCGGAGACACCAGCAACTGGTAACCGCGCAACAGCCAGACGAGCAACCGGTTCATGATAGTCCCGGTTGCGAGCCTGAAGGCGCAACGCTTGCCGCCTGTGGAGCGGCCTGGGCATTGCGCGGACGCGGCATTTGCGACGCGAACAGGCGTGCCAGTTCCACGCGCAACTGCGCCTTCAACGCGGACGTCGTCGCCGGACCGTCCTTGCCATTGACCGGACGCGACAAGCGCACGATGCAGTCGAGCGCCGGCAGCTGCGTGGTCCGGAACAGTTCGCGCGTGATGCGCTTGATGGTGTTGCGCGTGACCGCGCGCGGCGCAAAACGTTTGGCCGCGACGACGCCCAGCCGCGCATGAGGCAGGGCATTCGGTCGGGTATAGAGCACGAAATGCGCGGTTTTTTGTGCAGGGCGCAAACGAAAAACGGATGAAAACTCATCCGTTTTTACGATACGCCGAACGCGCGCAAAGTCGTGCGAACCTTCGCCTGACATAGGTCGTAGGCGTGGTCGATGCGGCTTTCCGGGCTTAGACAGCCAGGCGCTTGCGGCCCTTGGCGCGGCGAGCGTTCAGGACAAGGCGGCCACCACGGGTAGCCATACGTGCGCGGAAGCCGTGCGTGCGCTTGCGACGGACGACGGAAGGTTGGTAAGTACGTTTCATGGTGGTCTCGCTTAAAGCAAAATAGATGCAAAATCGGGGCTGAGCTCACACTGAGTCAGCATTGCGCCAATGACATTTCGCAGTTGTTAAGCCAGCGTCACGCCACAGCAAAGCTTGTCGCCTGTGTGCCATTTGTTGGGTTAACAAGGCGTACGGGCGGGGAACCCTGAATTATTCAGCATTTTGAGTTCAACTGTCAAGGCGGCAGTTGTGTCAAGGCCGCGTTATTGTGCGCCGCAAACGGTTGCCCATGCACGTCAGGCGCTTCCGTTTCGGTGGAAAATTCCTGTATCGCCTGTGGATAACTTGCGAGAACACAGGTAAAATAGAGTGTTACGCTTAACTTAGTCGATGTATGGATAACTTTTGGCAGACCTGTTCCAACCAGTTGGAGCTCGAGCTGACACCGCAGCAATATACCGCGTGGATCAAACCACTCGTCGCCCTTGACTACGAGGACGGCAAGCTGCGCATTGCGGCGCCCAATCGATTCAAGCTCGACTGGGTGAAGTCGCAGTTCGCCAACCGCATCACCGCGCTGGCGTCCGAGCATTATCAGCGGCCGGTCGACGTGCAGTTCGTGCTCGACCCGAAGAACAGCATGCCGAAAAAAGCGGTGTCGTCGGCCCCAGCCCCGATGCCGTCCAGCAGCGGCGCGCTGGGCATCAACGCCGCCGCCGACAAGACCGTGCCGGAGATGCCCGTCGTCACGCCGGACAATGTCATCGCGAACAATCCGCGCCGCGAGCAGAGCCGCGTCAACCCGGACCTCACGTTCGAGAACTTCGTGACCGGTAAGGCGAACCAGCTGGCGCGCGCCGCCGCGATCCAGGTCGCCAACAACCCGGGCGTCTCGTACAACCCGCTGTTCTTTTACGGCGGCGTGGGCCTCGGTAAGACCCACTTGATCCACGCGATCGGCAACCAGGTGATGGCCGACCAGCCGGGCGCGCGCATCCGCTATATCCACGCGGAACAGTATGTGCGCGACGTCGTGACCGCGTACCAGCGCAAAGGCTTCGACGACTTCAAGCATTACTATCACTCGCTGGACATGCTGCTCATCGACGATATTCAATTCTTCGGTGGCAAGAGCCGTACGCAGGAAGAATTCTTCTATGCGTTCGAGGCGCTGATCGCGGCGAAAAAGCAGATCATCATCACGTCGGATACCTATCCGAAAGAGATCACGGGCATGGACGATCGCCTGATCTCGCGCTTCGACTCGGGCCTGACGGTCGCGATCGAACCGCCGGAACTGGAAATGCGTGTGGCGATCCTGATGAAGAAGGCGGAATCGGAAGGCGTGATGCTGAACGACGACGTCGCCTTCTTCGTCGCGAAACACCTGCGCTCGAACGTGCGCGAACTGGAAGGCGCGTTGAGGAAGATCCTCGCGTACTCGCGTTTCCACGGCAAGGACATCACGATCGACGTCGTGAAGGAAGCGCTGAAGGACCTGTTGTCCGTGCAGAACCGCCAGATCTCCGTGGAAAACATCCAGAAGACCGTGGCCGATTTCTTCAACATCAAGGTCGCGGACATGTATTCGAAGCGCCGCCCGGCGAACATCGCGCGTCCGCGCCAGATCGCGATGTACCTGGCGAAAGAGCTGACGCAGAAGAGTCTGCCGGAAATCGGCGAACTGTTCGGCGGCCGCGACCATACGACGGTGCTGCACGCGGTCCGCAAGATCGCCCAGGACCGTACCAAGAACGCCGAGTGCAACCACGAATTGCACGTGCTGGAACAGACCCTGAAAGGCTGATGCGTGAACGCGGGGGAAAAGGCTGTGCCCCCGATGATTTCTGGCAAAATATTGCGCGTACAACATTTTTACCCTACCCATAACCGAGGATATCTATGCAACTGGTCAAATCCACCCGAGACACGCTTCTCCGGCCACTGCAGATCGTGAGTGGTATTGTCGAGCGTCGGCACACCATGCCGATTCTGGCCAATATCCTCATCCGCAAGACTGGCGAAAGCGTCTCGTTCCTGTCGACCGACACCGAGGTGCAGATCACGACCCTGGCCAACATCGGTTCGGGTCCTGAAGAGACGGGCACGACCGTCGCGGCACGCAAGCTGCTGGACATCCTGCGCGCCCTGCCGGAATCGGGCGACGTCACGATGACCCTGTTGAACAAGCGCCTGACCGTCCAGAGCGGCAAGTCGCGCTTTGCGCTGCAGACCCTGGCGGCCGAGGAATTCCCGACCGTGTCCGTGGCCGACAGCTACAACGCGACCGTCACGCTGCCGCAGAAAACGCTGAAGCACCTGTTCAACATGGTGCACTTCGCGATGGCCCAGCAAGACATCCGCTACTACCTGAACGGCCTGCTGCTGGTGCTGGACGGTAACAACGTGATCGCCGTCGCCACCGATGGCCACCGCCTGGCATTTTCCCAGGTGACGGCCGAGCAGACGTTCGAGCGCCAGGAAGTGATCATCCCGCGCAAGACCATCCTGGAACTGCAGCGCCTGCTGGAAGAGAGCGACGACGAAGTCCGCCTGGACATCGCGGCTTCGCAGGTCAAGCTGACGTTCGCCGATATCGAGCTCGTCTCGAAACTGGTCGAAGGCAAGTTCCCGGATTACACCCGCGTGATCCCGAAGGGTTACAAGAACGACTTCACGATCAGCCGCGATGAACTGCTGCGCTCGCTGCAGCGTGCCGCGATCATGACGAGCGACAAGTTCAAGGGCGTGCGCTGCATGATCTCTCCGGGTTCGATGAAGATCAGCTCGACCAACGCCGACCAGGAAGAAGCGGTGGAAGAACTGGAAATCGACTACGGCGGCGACACGATCGACATCGGCTTCAACGTCACGTACCTGCTGGACGTGCTGAACAACCTGAAGTGCGACCAGGTGAATATCTCGCTGGGCGATTCGAATTCGTCGGCGCTGATGTCGATTCCGGAGAATGGCGACTTCAAGTATGTCGTCATGCCGATGCGTATTTAATTAGGGCGAAGCGCCCATATATTCGTCCTGTTGTGCGGGGACTCAAGTGGTGATTGGGCCCCTGCCTGCGCAGGGGCGACGGTTTTAAGGCCGCGTACCTCAAAACCGTCATTCCCGCGAAGGCGGGAATCCAAGCTGAGCTACCGAAGTCGTAGCGCAAGCGTCCCGCCATAATCCGACGACACAAGACAGCCGGGCCCGCGCGCCCGCCGTCTGATTCACACGTTATTTGAGAAAGCAGTCATGTCCGAGAACACTCAAGCAGTTTTGGAATCCTCCCCTGCCAAGGCGGAAGAGTACGGCGCCTCGTCGATCCAGATTCTGGAAGGCCTGGAAGCGGTACGCAAGCGTCCGGGCATGTACATCGGCGACACGTCGGATGGCACCGGCCTGCATCACCTGGTGTTCGAGGTGCTCGATAACTCGATCGACGAGGCCCTGGCCGGCTACTGCTCCGAAATCCACGTCACGATCCATTCCGACAATTCGGTCTCGATCACCGACAACGGCCGCGGCATCCCGACCGGCATCAAGATGGACGACAAGCACGAGCCGAAGCGCTCGGCGACCGAGATCGCCCTGACGGAACTGCACGCCGGCGGCAAATTCAACCAGAACGCCTATAAAGTCTCCGGCGGCCTGCACGGCGTGGGTGTGTCCTGCGTGAACGCACTGTCGAAACTGCTGCGCGTGACCGTGCGCCAGAACGGCAAAGTGCACCAGATGGAATTCGAGCGCGGCGTTCCGCTGAACCGCGAAATCGAAATCCGTGACGGCGTGGAAGTCTCGCCGATCAAGGTTATCGGCGAAACCGACAAGCGCGGCACGGAAGTCCATTTCTGGGCCGACGAGGAAATCTTCTCGCACGTCGAGTTCCATTATGAGATCCTGAGCAAGCGTATCCGCGAACTCTCGTTCCTGAACAACGGCGTCAACATCAAGCTGACCGACCAGCGCACCGGCAAGGAAGAAGTGTTTGCCTTCGAAGGCGGCACCCGCGGCTTCGTCGAGTACATCAACAAGTCCAAGACCGTCCTGCACCCGACCGTGTTCCAGGCGACGGGCGACCGTATGTCGGAAAACGGCACCAATGTCTCGGTCGACGTATCGATGCAGTGGAACGACGCGTACAACGAGCAAGTGCTCTGCTTCACGAACAACATCCCGCAGCGCGACGGCGGCACCCACCTGACGGGCCTGCGCGCGGCGATGACGCGCGTGATCAACAAATACATCGACGAGAACGACTTCGCCAAGAAGGCCAAGGTCGAAATCTCGGGCGACGACATGCGCGAGGGTCTCACCTGCGTGCTGTCGGTGAAAGTGCCTGAGCCGAAGTTCTCGTCGCAAACGAAGGACAAGCTCGTGTCGTCGGAAGTGCGCGGCCCGGTCGAAGAGATCGTGGCGAAGACGCTCACCGACTTCCTGATGGAAAAGCCGAACGACGCCAAGATCATCTGCGGCAAGATCGTGGAAGCGGCACGCGCGCGCGAAGCCGCCCGCAAGGCCCGCGACCTCACCCGCCGCAAGGGTGTGATGGACGGCCTGGGCCTGTCGTCGAAACTGGCCGACTGCCAGGAGCGCGACCCGGCGCTGGCCGAGCTGTACATCGTCGAGGGTGACTCCGCAGGCGGCTCCGCCAAGCAGGGTCGCGACCGTAAGTTCCAGGCCATCCTGCCGCTGCGCGGCAAGGTGCTGAACGTGGAAAAGGCGCGCTTCGAGAAGATGCTGTCGTCGGAACAGATCACGACGCTGATCGCGACGCTCGGCACGTCGATCGGCCCGGACGAGTTCAACGTCGACAAGTTGCGCTACCACCGCATCATCATCATGACCGACGCGGACGTCGACGGTGCCCACATCCGCACCCTGCTGCTGACCTTGTTCTACCGCCAGATGCCGCAGTTGGTCGAGCGCGGCCACATCTACATCGCGCAGCCGCCGCTGTACAAGGTGAAAGCCGGCCGCGACGAGCGCTACCTGAAGGACGACGTCGAGGAAGCCAGCTACATGATGCGCTTCGCCCTGAACGGTGCTGCCCTGATGCCGAAGGAAGGCGCGGAGACGATCACCGACGGCGCGCTGGGCGACCTGGTCGACAAGTACAACAAGGCGAACGCGATCATGATGCGCCTGTCGCGCGTGATCGACCGCGCCGCCCTGTCCGCCATCATGACCGGTGTGAAGCTGGACCTGTCGACCCAGGAAGCGGCCGAGAAATCGGCGCAGGCGCTGGCCGACGCGATCCACGACACGAGCGTGAAGGTGGGCGTGCGTTCGGACGAACTGTCGGACAAGCACAGCCTGCGCATCGAACGCATCCACTACGGCAACGTGCAAGTGACGTCGATCGACGCCGACTTCGTCGCCGGCGCCGACTACAAGACGCTGGAAAACTCGGCCGAGACGTTCCAGGGCCTGATGGGCGAAGGCGCCATCATCCGCCGCGGCGAAGGCGAGAAGATGAAGGAATTCGCCGTGCGCGACTTCCAGCAGGCCATGGAATGGCTGCGCGAGGAAGCGGAGCGTGGCGTGTCCAAGCAGCGTTACAAGGGTCTGGGCGAGATGAATCCCGAGCAGCTGTGGGAGACGACCATGGATCCGACGGTGCGTCGCCTGCTCAAGGTGCAGATCGAGGACGCCATTGCTGCCGATCAGATCTTTACGACGCTGATGGGAGATGACGTGGAGCCGCGGCGGCACTTTATTGAGTCGAATGCGCTGCAGGCGGGGAATATCGACGTTTAAAATTGGGGCGAAGAAAGGCAGCATCATTCGGACATTACGAGTAGCGGCACTTCGTAAGCGTGACGAGAAGGAGGTCCCCTGCCTCCTTCTCTGTTCAATCGGCGCGCTGCTCTAAAAAATCCTTAATCCTGTCGAGTAGTGCAGGATCGCGTAGCTCGCATTCCCAGATTACCAGCACCTTCCAACCCTCATCCATGAGCGTGCGCATGTTACGCTCGTCCCGCTCTTTATTTGACTCGAGCTTGGACCTCCAGAAATCCGCGCGCGATTTGGGAATCCGGGCGTTGTGACACCCATCGTGTGAATGCCAAAAACACCCATGAACGAAAATTACTTTTCTGCGCCCAGGAAATACCAAATCCGGGCGGCCCGGAAGTTTGGATACATGTAATCGGTAACGGAACCCGGCGTTATGGATCAGGCGTCGCACGTACAGTTCCGGGCGAGTATCCTTGTTTCGAACCCGTGACATGATTTCGCTACGCCTGGCGACACTGACGGTGTCAACCATCTTCCCTCCCCAGAGAAGCTCGCTATCATAAAGCGCTTCCGTTAATATTGTTGCAGCTCAACGGACGCTAGTCTTCTAGTTGGGGGAAGACCACGATTTTTAAAGGTCAGTGGGTACTACACGACACCTTCAACTTGGACTGCTGTACACATGTACAGTAAAATGTACCCAACTTACCATCTCCAACGGCACTGATATCTTATATTTGTGTCAATCCCAGAGCCGGTTGCAGCGATTTTTACTTGCGATTTTCACAATAAATTATGACGATTAACTCGATTGAATTATTTGCTGGCGCCGGAGGATTGGCTCTCGGGTTTTCCGGTCACAATGTGATACACGAAGCGGTAGTGGAGTGGAATACGCACGCCTGCAATACAATCCGTTTAAACAAAAAAGAAAATGTTGACCCGGTAGCTCATTGGCCAGACGTAACAGAAGGAGATGTACGGAAATTCGATTATGCGAATTTCAACAATATCGACCTGGTCACTGGTGGGCCGCCTTGCCAGCCATTCTCGCTCGGAGGCAAACATGGCGGGTTTCTGGATGTCCGTGACATGTTTCCCCAAGCGGTCAGGGCCGTACGCGAGACAAATCCACGCGCTTTCGTTTTCGAAAATGTTCAAGGCTTGACTCGAACTGCCTTCAAGGATTATTTCGATTACATTCTTCTGCAATTGGAATTTCCGTCGTTGAGTGCGGACGCCACGGAAGAATGGTTGCTACACCTGGATAGACTCCGTCAGCATAAAGCGTCGGGCGCACCGAGTGAATATCGAGTTAAATGGAAATTGGTGAACGCGGCGAACTATGGTGTTCCACAGAAACGCATGCGCGTGTTTATTGTCGGATTCCGCGCCGACCTCGGGATCGATTTCGAATTTCCAGAAGAAACCCATAGCCAGCATGCGCTGTTGTTAACACAATGGGATTCTGGGGATTACTGGCAACGCCATCAGGTGGCCAAACGCGATCAACCGATGCGACCAGTCGGGATTGAGCGTATTCTCGATGCAATCAAAAAGAGTCAGACCGGAAGTCGGTTTTCGCCATGGTTAACGGTGCGCGATGCGATTTCCGATCTTCCTGACCCGGAAACGAATCCACGAGCATCGCGGGTTCAAGCGCATAAGTTTCAACCCGGCGCACGGATTTACCCCGGCCACACAGGCAGCCCCTTGGACGAACCTGCCAAAGCCCTAAAAGCCGGTGACCACGGTGTGCCCGGTGGAGAGAATATGTTGCGCCGACCAGATGGCACAGTGCGATATTTCACCGTCCGCGAATCCGCGCGCATTCAAACGTTCCCGGACAATTTCATTTTCCAAGGTTCTTGGACTGAAACCATGCGTCAATTAGGTAACGCCGTGCCGGTTCGACTGGCTTCTGTCATGGCCGAACGCGTATGTGACTACTTGAAAGCCGCCGAGCAACAAACGCTTGATCTTGCTGCTTAATCCAATAACGGATCGATTTCGATCCCGTATGGATAACTTTTTCCCGTTTTATAAAGCACCATACCATAGCTGATGACCGCACCCCGCCAGCCATCGCCAAGATGAGTAACAATGGCCTGGAGTAAGTCATGTGCCACGTGATTGACAGATTGCAGGTGAATAGTGCTCTGCTGCACGCTCGTAGGAACATCGTATCGGAAGACATACGGCAATTGGAGCTTCATCCTTGCGAGAAGGCTTCCAAGTTGAATACCACCCTCAAGATCCAAGTCAATCGCAACCGGGTAGTCATCGATAATCGGGTGCTGTTGATCGAATTTTCCGGGCTTGGTCGTGTCTCGCTCTTTCCCGGGATCTTTGGGACCGAATCCCGCACCGTTCCACATGTCTGAATATTGTGCCTTGAATAAGCCAATCAAGATATCCTCATTCGCAGCAGTACTCATACTGTGATCGAGTATCAAGACTTTGTACGCAAGCTTATCGAGATCAATATGACGACGACCGCGTAATTTCGTAAGATGCTGCGCGAGCCGATCTTTGACGTTATTTGCTTTACCAATATAACGAGGCTGACCGTCATAAATCAGCATGTAGACCCCTTGCGCAGAGCGGACCTCTGCCTGGAATTCGTGCAATCGACTGAGCGCGGCATCATCCAACAGCGAGGCCGATAACGTTTCCAGTTTGTTCTTCAACTGCTCGGAGACGGTACGGAGAAAGTCGAACACATATAAATCTTGCACTTGGAACCTTAGTACATTTGGTAAATAGATATATCCTAACCCATCGTTCCGTACTCGACAAACCTTGACTGGATCAGGACTCGCATTCGGGGACCTCCCCGGCACCGTGCTGTTCATGGCGCTGGGTTATGGCGTCGACCTGCTTGCCAGGGTGTCGTGGGTACGTGGCGCGCGCAGCTTTTACTGGGGCGACATCGACACCCACGGCTTTGCCATCCTGAGCTTATTACGCGCACAGCTGCCAGCGGTTCGCTCGCTGTTCATGAACGAATCCACCTTGTTGGCCCACCGCGCATTGTGGGCCAGTGAACCAACCCAGCACGCCGCGCATGAACTGCCGCATCTCGATCCCGTGGAGCAGGCCCTGTACCACGTACTCAAGCAACACGTGCTGGGATCCGCGGTACGGCTGGAGCAGGAACGGATTTCCTGGGACATCGCCTGGCCGGCGCTCAACGATGCGCTGGCAAAAGTGGATTGATCAAGGCGATGAGGTGCGATTCTGCGGCACCTCGAAATTGCATATCAAACAATCAATACAGCACCGTCAATTCAACAACCGGCTGTGCTTGGGCAGTTGCGCCGCCAGATAATCATGCTGATCGGCCAGGATATTCCGGCCGCTCAGCAGGTAATGCTCCGCACGGCATGGCACATACGGCACGTAGATCAGCGGCCGGAATTGCTCCACCAGCAAATTGCCCTTCTCCTGGTTGCAGCGCTTGCAGGCGGTCACGCAATTCATCCACGTGTCCTGGCCGCCGCGCGACCTCGGCAGGATATGGTCGCGCGACAGTTCCTTGTGCGCGAAGCGGTTGCCGCAATAGGCGCAGGTGTAGCGGTCGCGCTTGAACAGTAGATCGTTCTGGTGCGTCAGCGGCAGGCCGGTCCTGAACATGCGCGTCATGATTTCGCTGCCGGCGATGGCAATGATCGGCTTGACCGCGATTTTCGACTGCACGCCCGACTTGGAATAGCCGCCGCGGAAAACGAATTCGCGGCCGCCCAGTTCCCAGGCCACTTTGCCGAGTGCGTAGTACAGGATGGCGTCCTCGGGCGCAATCCAGTCGAACGGGTTACCTGCAATATCGAGTGCCAGGATTTGCGTGTTCATCATGTCACCTTCATTCCGTAGTGACAGCGTAGCTTGAACACAAATAAAAGTCAGCAATCGTGCGCTGACTTCGGCGTCATCCCCGCAATCTCGCGGGCTTGGTGCCGAACGTCGGCACCGTCACCGGCTTCGCCAGCCCGGCCAGGAAGCGGCCCAGCGGCGCTTCGACCCAATGATAAAACACCGCCCCGGACGCCACGCTGGCCGCCCACGCCCACACGACGCCTGCGCCTTGCAGATAAGCATCATCTGGAACGAAGCGCGTGAACGCCGCATTCACGACCAGGCAAACCGGAAAGTGGACGAGAAAAATCGAATATGAGATCTTGCCCAGGTAATTGATGAGCGACCATCCCGAGCTCGCATACGTGCCCAGCCGCGTGCGGCCGTACAGGCACAGGAAGGAGGCCACGACGGACGCCACCGCGATGCGGATCCGGAAATCCAGTTCCAGCGCCAGCACGGCCGGCACGACCATCATCAACAGCAGGGAGAACGTCGCCATGAACGGCCGGCGCGGATCGCTCGCCCACCACGCGAGGATGCCCAGGCCGTAGCTGCCGAAAAAGTAAGGCGCCCACACGTCGAAATCGGCGTCGCGGTTAAAGTACAGCAGCGAGATGCTCACGCCCAGCGTGACCAGCAGGGGCATCAGCCAGGGCATGGAGCGGTTGCCGGCGATGCGTCCGCCCAACCACAGCAGGCAAGTGATCAGCGCATACAGCTGGAAATCGATGGCGACATACCAGGCGCCGGCGGACAGCGATTCATAGCCCAGCACGCTGTGCAGCAACAGGACGTGCGCGGCCAGCTGGGACATGTTCGGCGGGGCCGAGATCGAATCGTGGACCATCCACGTGCGCGCGAGCGCGGACGCGCCGATCGCCAGGAACATGGCCACGATGAACGGCGGCGCCAGCTTGATGTAGCGGCGCCAGATCGTGCCCAGCGGATTGCCGATGCCCGGCATGCCGGACGGCGACAGCGATTTCGCGACGAGGAAACCGCTGATGACGAGGAAGGCCTGGACGGCGATGCGGCCGTACTGGTCGAGCCAGTCGATAATCGGCGGCATCAGCGGCCGCGCGGCGTCGGCCATCGGGCCGTAGAACGCCAGGTGGTGCAGGACGATCAGTTGCGCCGCACCGGCTTTCAAAAGGTTGATCAAACCAAACTGTTTTTGGACCGTCGCGTTCGGTCCAGACACTCCCGGATCTTTCATGTGCAAGCCCAGCCATTCAATGTTGCTCAGTGTCAATCAAGCAACAAAGTTGTCGATATGGCTGAGCGGGCCGCCATCATAGCCGAGCTGAATTGTGCGGGACCACGCTTTACACCTCGTAAAGCCTGTTACATTAAGATGCAAATTAATCGTAAAAATAACGGCTTAAATAACGTTTTGCGCGCGATTTCAGCCATTCATGGTAACTAAACTGTTTCAAGAACAACTTCCATACGCGTAATACCCCGCCGACGTCTGCCTCACATCCGTATAAGCGGCGACCATGTAATACCCCAGATACTGGTTCGAATTCTTCGCATACACCTGCCCATCCGCCCCGATGTACGCCCGGCCGGCCGACACGTGCGACACATTGCTGGCATACCAGTGACTGCACGTGAACGGCGCCGCCGCGTTGCCGCTGACGATCTTGTCGATCATGGTCTTGATGGCGACCATTTGCCCGCCGCTCTTGGCCGGGAAATTCACGTCCTCGTAGCCCCACCAGTCCCAGCATCCGCCGGGATTGTTCGCGGTAACGATCGTTTGCGGATACAGTACGATCATGTTGTTCGTATCGGCCCAGCGGTTATAGCCGGCATTCTGGTAAAACGCCGTGCCGACGACGGACGCGCTTTGCAGGCAGCCGTGGAATGCCACGTGCAGCCGGCAGGATTGACCCGCGGCACAGCTGGCCGGCACGTAGGCGTAGCCGCTGTTGGCCATGCTATAAAAATTCGGATTGAAATTGCCCCAGAAAACGGACTGGTCGAAGTTGATGAAGCTGCCGGACAGCACACCCGTGTTCTTCGGATTCAGTGGACCATAGATCCATTTCAGGATCTCGCCCGCGGTATCGAAGTTGCAGTTGTCGACGTACGGGCTGCCGTTGATGGCGCAGCCGTTGCCGAAGAAATCCGTCGGGATCGAATGCTCGGCCGCGAGATTGTTCTTGTAATAGATATTGGCGGCCGGGAGATACGAACCGTACATCGTCCTGAGGTCGTCCATCACGGGTTGGCGGACCGTGGAATCGATCGTTCCCGACAGCAGATAGACCTTCGATGCGGCCATATTGCTGGTCGGGTCGATATAGCCATTGCCCGACCACGTATTCACCACCGAAATCAAATACGGCAGATTGCGCGAGCCGGTATTCGCCATGCACGGACCGACCGAGATTGCGACGTTCCCCTGCGAGCAGTAGACGGGCCCGCCGGCGATGATGCCTGCGCCCTTTTTCACCGTTTTCGAATACGCGAAATGCATCTGCGCCGCCATGTGGGCGCCGGACGAAAAACCGGAGACCGACACGTCGTTCACGCTGACGTTGTACTTCGGTAAAGCGACGACCGCCGCGAAGGCGCTCGTGCCGAGAAAACCAATGAGGATGCCGGCAAGCTGCCTTGCCCTGATCAGGATGGTCATGCTGTCTCCGATTGTTTTATAGGTTTGACCCGGATCAGCTTAGATGAGGCAGACCGATGTGCAAGCGCAAAGCGATGTGCGCTTGCGATCAGGCGGCTGTGCAAAAACGATGCATCCGGAGCGGAAGCACGCGGCGTGTACCATGTGCGCATGACCTATCGCCTCGCCATGTTCGATTTCGACGGCACGCTCGCCGACTCGTTTCCCTTCGTCCTCACCGTCTTCAACACGATCGCCGACCAGCACGGCTTTCGCCGTATCGACGTCGCGCGCGCGGACGAACTGCGCCACCTCCACGTGCGCCAGATGATGGACCACGTCGGCATGCCGGCCTGGAAGCTGCCGCTCGCGTCGAAGACCTTCGTCACGATGATGCGCGCCAGCGCCCACGCGATTCCTTTGTTCGACGGCATCGCGGACGCGCTGCGCCACCTGCACGACCGGGGCGTGGTGCTCACCGTCGTCTCGTCGAATGCCGAGCACAACGTGCGCGCGGTGCTGGGACCCGAGCTGGCGGCGCTGATCCGGCGCTTCGAATGCGGCATGTCCGTATTCGGCAAGGCGAGCCGCATCCGGGCCGTGCTCAAGGCCTGCGGCGTGGCGCCGGCGGATGCCATCTACATCGGCGACCAGGCGACGGATGCGGAGGCGGCGCAAAAAGCCGGCGTGGCGTTCGGCGCCGTCCACTGGGGCATTGCCACGATCGAAGCGCTGCGCGCGCAGGCATGCGCCACCGAGTTCGTCACGCCGGCCGACCTGCGCCGCATCGCCCCCGCATCCTGACCTGTCCCGCGCGCACATCGGCAGCTGGCTTGAAGGAAAATACTTCGCATGCTAAACTTTCGCATATCAACAGTGAACAAGAAAAGTATTTACGAGGATCAACATGCGACTCACCGACCAGACCCTGAGCAGTCTCACCGCCGCGCTGACCCACGCGTCGCGCGCCTACCGTGCCGCTGCCGACAAGGTCGCATCCGACTTCGGCCTGTCCCAGGCGACCGGGCTGCCGGTGCTGGTCATCCACCGCTTCGGCGAGAACGGCGTGCGGCCGGGCATCCTGGCCGAGACGCTGAGCCTGGAAGCGTCGTCGCTCGTGCGCGTCGTCGACCACCTGATCGGATCGGGCCTCGTCGAGCGCCATGAAGATCCGCAGGACCGCCGCGCCAAGATCCTGCGCCTGACCGACGAGGGCCTCAAGGCCGCCCGCCAGATGGACCAGGCGCTGACGCCCTTCCGCCGCAAGCTGTTCGGGCAGTTCGATGCGGCTGATGTCGAGGCCACGCTGCGCGTCCTGTCCGGCCTGCCGACGGCCATCGCCACCATCCAGGGTGCGTGAACATGCCAACCCGGTCGGAGATCCTGTTCTCCGTCAAGTCATTCGCGGCAGCGATGCTCTCGGTCTATGTATCGATGCGCATCGGACTGCCGCGACCGTTTTGGGCCATGATGACGGCCTATATCTGCGCCGCGCCGTTCGCCGGCCCCGTCCGCTCCAAGGGGCTGTATCGCGCGGGCGGCACGGTGCTGGGCGCCATCGCCGTCACGTTCCTCGTGCCGCGGCTGATCAACTCGCCCGAACTGCTGTCGCTGGCGCTGGCCCTGTGGATCGCCGGGTGCCTGTATGTGTCGCTGCTCGACCGCACGCCGCGCTCGTACATGCTGATGCTGGGCGGCTATACGGCCGGCCTCATCGCCTTCCCCGCCGTCAATGAGCCGGCCGCCATCTTCGACATCGCCCTCGCGCGCGTGGAGGAGATCCTGCTCGGCATCACGTGCGCCACCGTCGTGCACAGCCTCGTGCTGCCGCAGCCGTTCGGTCCGATGCTGGTGGCGCGCCTGGACAATGCCGTGCGCGACGCCCAGCACTGGATCCGCGACGCACTGAATCCGGCCGGCGACGCGCGCTCCGCCTCCGACCGGCGCAAGCTCGCGGGCGACATCACGGAAATGCGCCTGATGACCACGCACCTGCCGTTCGACACATCGCACCTGCGCTGGACGGAGAAGGCGGTCAATGCGCTGCAGGAACGCCTGGCCGCGTTCGTGCCGATCGTCTCCGGCGTCGAAGACCGCCTGACGGCGTTGCGCGACCTGGGCGCCACCGAGGTATCGGAACGGTGGCACGCGCTGCTGCGCGACGTCGTCGCCCTCACCGAGAGCCCGAAGGACGTGGCCATCGATGCGCAGGGCGCCGCGCTGCGCCAGCGCATCGACGCCCTTGAACCGAAGGTCGACGAGACGCTGGGCTGGACCGGCATGATCGAAGTGAACCTGGCCGCGCGGCTGCGGCGCCTGATCGAGATCTGCGTCGAGACGCGCGCGCTGCGCCAGCACATCGACGCGGGCGTGCACGGGCGCCTGCCCGAGGCCGTACGCCACCTGCCGGGCGTGCCGGTGAGCGCGCTGCACCTGGACCGCGGCATGGCCGCGCTGTCCGCCTTCGCCGCCGCGGTCGCCGTGCTGGCCTGCTGCGCGTTCTGGATCCTGACCGGCTGGCCGGCCGGTCCCGCCGCCCCGATGATGACGGCCGTGCTGTGCTGTTTCTTCTCCACGCAGGACGACCCCGTCCCGTTCATCAAGACCTTCATGTGGTACTCGATCTACGCGATCCCACTGTCGGCCCTGTACCTGCTGGGCATCCTGCCGGCCGTGCACAACTTCGAGTCGCTCGTGCTCGCGTGCGCCCCGACCTTCCTCGCGCTGGGCGTCTTCCTCGCGCGTCCCTCGACGTTCGGGCGCGCGATGCCCTTCCTGTTCGCGATCTGTGGCACGCTGGCCATGGTCGACACGCACAACGCCGACATGGTGTCCTTCGTGAACAGCACGCTGGCGCAGGTGGTCGGCTACATCGCGGCCGCCGTCACGACGAGCGTGTTCCGCCGCGTGGGCGCCGGCTGGACGGCACGCCGCCTGCTCAAGGCCGGTTGGAGCGAGCTGTCGCGCATGGGCCAAGGCGAGCGCGTGCCGTCGCTGCCGGAATTCTCGGCCAGGATGGTTGACCGCGTGGGCCAGCTGACCCCGCGCCTGGCATTGGCCGGCAAGGACCAGGACCTGCAGGCCGTCGACGCCCTGCGCGACCTGCGCATCGGCCTGAACATGACCCTGTTGCAAAGCGTGCGCGCCCGGCTGGGCCGCGGCGAAGCGGCCGTCGGCCCGCTGATGAAGCAGCTGTCGCGCCATTTCGCGCTGCGCCCCAGGGTCGACGCCGGCTGCGAACGCAGCCTGCTGGACACGCTCGACAACGCCCTGCGCGCCATCTGCGCCGGCGAACGCGACGCGGCCCAGCGCGAGGCGCTCGCTGCCCTCACCGGCATGCGGCGCGACCTGTTTCCCAAGGCGGCGGCATATCAGCCGTCGCTTGCAACTGCAATCTGAAAGGAGATCCGATGATCGGCGAAGTCAGCATCTACGGCCTCTACGTTCCTCCGCTCCTGCTGCTCACGCTGGCGGCGCTGGTGGTCTCGCGGCTCATCAACCTGGTCCTGGCGAAGACGGGCTGTTATCGCGTCGTCTGGCACCCGGCCCTGTTCGATTTTTCCCTGTTCGTCATCGTGCTCGGCGCACTGACGTATTACACACGCAACTGGTCCTGAGATGGCTATGAAAACTATTTTGTCGACAATTGGCCGGGTAAGTATCACGGCGGCGGTGACTGCGGGCGCGGTCTACGCGGGCTGGCAGCTGTGGCGCCATTACGAGGTCGAGCCCTGGACCCGGGACGGCCGCGTGAAAGCCTATGTCGTGCAGGTCGCGCCCGACGTGACGGGCCAGGTGACCAAGGTCTACGTGCACGACAACCAGCAGGTGAAGGCCGGCGAGGCACTGTTCGACATCGACCGCGCCCGTTTCGAACTCGCCTTGCGCCAGAGCGAAGCCCAGGTGACGGCAGCCCAGGCCGCGCTGGCCCAGGCGCTGCGCGAGAACCAGCGTAACACCCAGCTCGACGACCTCGTGTCGCAGGAAACCCGGGAACAAGGGCAGACCCGCACCGACCAGGCCCGCGCCACGCTGGCCCAAGCCATCGTCAACCGCGACACCGCCAAGCTGAACCTCGAACGCACGCGCGTCGTCTCCAGCGTGAACGGCATCGTGACGAACCTCGACCTGCGCGAAGGCGCGTACGCCACCTCGGGGCATCCGGTGATGGCCGTCGTCGACAGCGGCTCGTTCTACGTCGAAGGCTATTTCGAAGAGACCAAGCTGCCCGGCATCCAGCTCGGCGACCAGGTCGACGTGACGGTGATGGGCACGCGCCAGCCGATCCGCGGCCACGTGGAGAGCTTCGCCGAAGGCATCACGGACCGCGACCGCAGCACCGGCGCCAACATGCTGCCGAACGTGAACCCGACCTTCAACTGGGTCCGCCTCGCGCAACGCGTGCCGGTGCGGATCGCCATCGACCAGGTGCCGGCCACCGTGCGCCTCGTCGCCGGGCAGACGGCGACGGTGAAGGTGTTGCCGGCTTTGGCTAAACCTTTGGCCAAGCCTGCGGCCAAGGCAATGGCTGCCGTTCCCGCCGCGACTACCACGCATAAATCGTCATGAACCGCTACCGATCCTCCGTCAAGAAAGTCTTCACGCTGTCGCTGCTGGCGGCCGCGCTCGCCGCCTGCACGACGGTGGGCCCCGACTACCACGTGCCGAAAGAGGCCGTGATCAAGCGCGACGCGGCCAACGCCCCGTTCATGGGCGCGGCCGAGCAGTCCTTCAAATCCGAGCCGCTCCCGGCCGACTGGTGGCGCCTGTACCAGGACCCGCTGCTCGACAAGCTGGTCGCCAGGGCCTTCGCCAACAATGCCGACCTGCGCGTGGCCGCCGCCAACCTGCAGCGCGCGCATGGCGTGCTGGAAGAGGTCGAGGAAAAGAAGCGCCCTGAAGTCGAGATGGGCGCCGCCCCGCAATACGGCCGGATCGCCGGTGCCCAGCTGGGCATCCCGGAACAACTGCCTACCGACGGCCTGTACGACGCCGACGTCAAGATCGGCTACACGCTCGACCTGTGGGGCCGCATCCGCCGCGCCGTCGAAGCGTCGGAAGCGGACGTCGAAGCCGCGCAGGCGGCCAGCGACCTCACGCACGTGATCGTCGCGGCCGACACGACCCGCGCCTATGCGGAAGCGTGTTCGGCCGGCTACCAGCTGAAAGTGGCGCAGGATTCCGTCGATCTGCAGCGGAAGTTCGTGAATCTCACGGCCGAACGCGTCAAGCGCGGCCGCGGCATCGCCATCGACACCACCCGTGCACAAGCCCAGCTCGACCAGTTGCGCGCCAACCTGCCGCCGCTGGAAGCGCGCCGCCGCACGGCGCTGTACCGTCTGGCTGTTTTGACAGGTGAAGTGCCGAGCCAGTTCCCGGCCGAGGTCGCTCAATGTTCGACGCCGCCGCGCGTGGCCGCGACGATCCCCGTCGGCGACGGTGCCGCCCTGCTGCGCCGCCGCCCCGACGTGCGCCAGGCCGAGCGCCAGCTGGCCGGCGCCACCGCGCGCATCGGCGTCGCGACGGCCGAGCTGTACCCGAACATCAACCTGGGCGCGTCGGTCGGCATGATCGGCATGATGAACCAGTTCAACGATGCGAACACGTGGAAGTTCAGCCTCGGCCCGCTGATCTCGTGGAGCCTGCCGGCGACCAGCTCCGCCCGCTCGCACATCGCGCAGGCCAAGGCCAGCACGGCCGGTGCGCTGGCCCGTTTCGACTCGGTCGTGCTGAACGCACTGCGCGAGACGGAAAGCGCGCTGACCGTCTACGCCCGCGAACTCGACCGCAACGCCGCGCTGCGCGCCGCACGCGACCAGAGCGCGCTGGCGTCGCGCCAGTCGGCCAGGCTGTACCAGTTCGGCCGCACGGATTTCCTGTCCCAGCTCGACGCGGACCGCACGCTGGCCAGCGCCGAGAGCATCCTCGCGGCATCCGACGCGCAGCTGGCGGCGGATCAGGTGCAGCTGTTCCTGGCGCTGGGTGGCGGATGGGAAAACACGCACGCGCAGCATGGCGGCGAGCATGTCGCGCAGGCGCATCACAAGGAGTGACGCGCCTGGCGTTCACAACAATTTATCGAGCGTGATCGGCAGATCCCGTACCCGCTTGCCCGTCGCGTGGAACACGGCATTCGCGATGGCGGCGCCCACGCCCGTGATGCCGATCTCGCCGATGCCCTTGGCGCCCAGCGGGTTCACGTGCGGGTCGTCCTCGTCGACGATCTGCACGTCGATCGCCTGGATGTCGGCATTCGTCGGGAGGTGGTACTCGGCCAGGTTGCCGTTCACCGCGCGGCCTTCGCGCTTGTCGATCAGCGTCTCTTCGAACAGCGCCAGGCCGATCCCCCAGACGATGCCGCCCATCAGCTGGCTGTAGCCCGTCTTTTCGTTCATCAGCTTGCCGACGCCGTAGACGCCCACGACGCGCGGCACGCGGATCTCGCCCAGGTCCTCGTCCACCGTCACCTCGACGAACACGGCGCCGAACGCGTGCATTGAATACTTTTGCTTCTCGTCGCCGGGCTCGGCCTTCGCCGTCACCTCCACGGGACCGCCGTGGCGTGCGGCGATGGCCTGCATCGCTACACGCCGCGCCGGATCGGCCAGCAGATAGAGCTCGCCACCATCCGACGTCGAATCCACGCCCACCTGGTCGGCCGTCGCGCCGAACAACGGCGAGCGCTCATCGGCCGCAGCAATGCCGAGCAGCTTCAGGCGCAACGCCTTCCCCGCCGCCTGCACGGCCGGCGCCACGCTGGCGACCGTCGTCGATCCGCCCGAGACGGGCGCTTCGGGCATCTGCGAATTGCCCAGCTCGAAACGCACGCGGTCGACGGGCACGCCGAGCGCATCCGCCGCCACCTGCGTCATCACGGTGTAGGTGCCGGTGCCGAGGTCCTGCGTACCGGAGCGGAACAGCGCGGTGCCGTCCGGCGTCAAGGTCGCGGAGCATTCCGCCGCCGAACGGTTCGTCGGATAACTCGCCGTCGCCATGCCCCATCCGACGAGCTTGCTCCCCTGCCGCATCGAGCGCGGCCGCGGGTTGCGGTCGCGCCAGCCGAAGCGCTCCGCGCCGATCTCGTAGCACTGGCGCAGCGATTTACTGGAAAACGGCAAGTCCTTGCCGGGATCGCGCTCCGTGTAGTTTTTCAGGCGCAGGTCGAGCGGATCCATGTGCAGCTCGTAAGCCAGCTCGTCGATCGCGCAATCCAGGGCGTACGAGCCCGTCGCCTCTCCGGGCGCGCGCATGAACGTGGGCGTGCCGAGATTCATCCGTGCCAGCCGGTGCGACGTTTCCTGGTTCGGACTTTCGTACATCATGCGCGTGACGAGGCCGCACGGCTCGATCCAGTCCTCGATCATCGACGTGTAGGCGATCGTATCGTGGCTGGATGCCGTCATGCGGCCGTCCGACAGCGCCGCCATGCGCATGCGCTGCTCGGTGTTCGGGCGGGTGCCGACCGGGCCGAACATCTGGTTGCGGTCCAGCGACAGTTTCACGGGACGCCCCAACTGCTTCGCGGCCATCGCGGCGAGCACCACGTGCGACCACACCGAACCCTTAGCCCCGAAGCCGCCGCCCACGTACGGACAGAGCGCCGTGACATTCTCCGGCGGGATGTCGAAGATGCTGGCGACGATGCGCTGCACGCCCTTCATGTATTGCGTCGAGTCGTACAAGGTGAGGCGGTCGCCGTCCCACTGCGCGATCGTCGCATGCGTTTCGAGCGGATTGTGGTTTTCGATGGGCGTCGTGTAGGTGACGGCTATCCGCGCGCTACCGGCCAGCAGCCCCGCCTGCAAATCTCCCCGCTTCGTGTCGGTTTCTTCCGTCAACACTTTTTCCGGCGGATGCACGGACGCCTTGGCCTGCTCGAAGTCGAGCACGGCCGGCTTGCGTTCGTACTCGATGCGCAGCCGGGCGCCCGCCTCGCGCGCGCGCTCGAACGTGTCGGCCACGACGACGGCGATCGGCTGGTTGTTGTAGTAGACGTCGTCTTCCTGCAGCAAGGTCAGCCTGCGCCCGATCGGCGGCTGGAGCTTGCCGTCCTTCATGTTGGGAGGAAGCCGCATGGCGTTCGCCGGGGTCATCACGAGCAGCACGCCCGGCACCTCGCGGGCCGCTCTGTCGTCGATCGAGAGCACGCGTCCGCTGGGGATCGTGCTCGTGACGAGGACCGCATGGGCCACGTTGTCGACCGGATGCTCGGCCGAGTAGCGCGCCGCGCCGCTGACTTTGGCCCAGGCGTCGACGCGATTGATGGGTGCGCCCATGATCGTCATGCCATGCCTCCCATCTCGCCCGTGGCCTGACTGCCCGTCACGATCCGCAGCGCCCGCGCGACCGCGCGCTGCGCCAGTTCGACCTTGAACGCGTTATGCGCATGCGGTTGCGCGCCGGCGACCGCATCCGCCCCGACCTTGCCCAGCACGTCGTCCGTGAGCGCGCCCAGCGACTGGCCGCGCAATCTCTGTTCCGCACCCAGCGCCCGCCAGGGTTTATGGGCCACGCCGCCCAGCACGATGCGCAGGTCGCGGATGGTGTCGCCGTCCATGTCGACGGCGGCCGCGACCGACACGAGCGCGAACGCATAGCTGGCGCGGTCGCGTACCTTCAGGTAGTGCGCATGCCGGGAAAACGGCGTCGGCGGCAATTCCACCGCCGTGATCAGTTCGCCGGGGCGGATCACCGTGTCGTCCTGCGGGCTGTCTTCCGGCAGCCGGTGGAACTCGGCGACGGGCACCTGCCGCGCGCCGTCCGGCCCCTGCAGGTGGATGACCGCGTCGAGTGCGACAAGGGCAACGCTCATGTCGGACGGATTGGTCGCGATGCAGTGCGGGCTCGCGCCCAGGATCGCGTGGATGCGGTTGTGGCCGTCGATGGCGTCGCAGCCCGAGCCGGGATCGCGCTTGTTACAGTGCGGGAAAGCGGGATCGGTAAAGTAATGGCAGCGCGTGCGCTGCAGCAGGTTGCCGCCCACGGTCGCCATGTTGCGCAGCTGGGTCGACGCGCCGTTCAGCAGCGCCTCCGACAGCAGGCGGTAGCGCTGGCGCACGAGCGGATGATTCGCGGCCGCCGTGTTGCTGGCCATGGCACCGATGCGCAGGCCGCCGCCCGGCAGCTCGTCGATGCCGGCCAGCGCCAGCCGGCTCACGTCGATCAGGCGGACGGGTTTCTCGATGCCGCTCTTGTACAGGTCGAGCAGGTTGGTGCCGCCGCCGATGTATTTCGCACCCGGCTGGCGCGCGAGCTCGAGCGCGTGATTCACATCCCTGGCACGGTCGTAGAAGATCGATTGCATGCACGTCCCCCTACGCCTGGCGCAAGACCACGCTGTGGATGGCCTTGACGATGTTGGGATAGGCGCCGCAGCGGCACAGGTTGCCGCTCATGCGCTCGCGGATCTCGTCTTCGGACAGCGCCCCCGGCGCCAGCTGGTCGCCTTCGGTCAGCATGCTGGCCTGCCTTGCCTTCACTTCGTCCAGCAGCGCCACCGCCGAACACACTTGTCCCGGAGTGCAATAGCCGCACTGGAAGCCGTCGCAATCCATGAACGCCTGCTGCATCGGATGCGGCTGTCCGCTCTGGGCGAGCCCCTCCACGGTCGTGATCTCGCGGCCGTCATGCATCATCGCCAGCGTGAGGCAGGCGTTGATGCGCTGGCCGTCCACGAGGACCGTGCAGGCCCCGCACTGGCCGCGGTCGCAGCCCTTCTTGGTGCCGGTCAGGCCCAGCACGTCGCGCAGTGCGTCCAGCAGCGTCACGCGGGGTTCGATCGTCAGGTTGTGCTCGGCGCCATTGATCCGCAAGGTGAGCGGTTGCGGCGGCGCATGGATCAACGTCGCGCCCTGCGCACGCTGCTCCGATAGACTCTGGTCGTCGTCTGGCATGACTTTGCTCGCTTTCGAAGATGGATTGCCTGATTCATCATCTCCGAAATCAAAAAATCGCGTAGCGCGCGAGAAGCGTGCCGTTGCGGCAAGTGTTTGAAGCGCTCTATACTCGCGCAGTGATGCACAGAAGCATCAGCAACCCGGAAATGACCATGCGCTCCACCTTGCTCCTGTTGACACCGCTCTTGCTGCTGGCCGGCTGCGTCAACGAATCGGCCAGCTACACGATCGATACCAACGACCACGCCCTGACCGTGGTTGTCACACAGGATTATTTCTGGAGCAAACAGGTGGGCCTGCGGGTGATCGCATCGCGCCTGCCGGACTGCCAGCGCCAGTTCGACCTCGGCAAGACGCCGCTGGCCGACCTGAACGTCGAGCTGTTCTCCACGGGCGACGAAACCTTTTTGCTGCGCGCGGGCGACGCGATGTGGCAACTGGAAACCCGTACCTGCAGCCAGTTGCCGGAACCGTCGGACAATGTGCAGGCCCAGCCGATCGGCGTGTTCCACATGGATGCGAAAAAGAAGCTCGTGTTCGAGCCGGCGGAAGGCTCGGTGGGGGCCACGCGCTAGTCCCGCCTCGCTGGATAGCGCTCACACCCGCCGACGACCAGCCGGTCATCCGCCCCCAGTCCGGATCAGTGCTGCCCGGTCAACTGGCGCAGCCGCGCGATTTCGGCCGTGCGCCCGAGCCGGTCGAGCGCCTGCTCGAGCAGGGTGCGGTCGCCGTCACGCAGCATCGTCCATTGCGTGAAATATTCGTGCACGGTGCGCCAGGGCGGAAACTCGGGCGGCATGCTGCGCCAGGCGCTGCCGGTGTGGAGGAAGTACAGGACGGCGCAGAACACATCGTACAGGTCGTGCTTGCGCGGCCGGGTCTTGCGGCGGGCCGCTTCCAGCATTTCACGCACGGTCTCGAACTGTTCACGCGGTACATCGCTTGGAAAGGTTTGCCTGGCCATGTCGATCGCCTCAAATTCACTTGGAGACACATGATCCGGAACAGGTTCCCGGTCATCGACGGGGCGTAGCGCATTGTCGCGACGGATTCGAACACGGCGCCCAGTAAATACAGTCTAGCAGCGTGTTCGGAATCATGGCGCCTTTTTTTTGCGGCGCCATGCGTGCGGGGTCGGGCAGGCCGTCAGTCGCGGGCCAGCGCCAGGAACTCGGTGCGCAGCGCCAGGTTCGGCTGCAGTTCGCCCAGGAGGGTCGACGTGATGGTTTCCTCGCCCGGCGTGCGGATGCCGCGGCTTTCCATGCACATGTGGCGGCACTTGATGACCACGCCCACGGCCTTCGGTTCCAGCACTTCCATCAGCGTGTTGGCGATCTGGACGGTCAAGCGTTCCTGCACCTGCAGGCGCTTGGAGAACACGTCGACGAGGCGCGTCAGCTTCGACAGCCCGACGATCTTGCCGTTCGGCAGATAGCCCACCGTCGCCTTGCCGAAGAACGGCGCCAGGTGGTGTTCGCAATGGCTGTAGACCGGAATGCCGCGCACGACGATCAATTCGTTGTATTCCTCGGCGCCGTCTTCGAACGCCTTGAGGATCTGGACCGGATCCTGGTCGTAGCCGGAAGTCCAGTGTTTCCAGGCCTTGGCGACACGCGCGGGCGTCTCGTGCAGGCCGGAGCGATTGGGATCTTCGCCAAGGCTTACCAGCAGGCGGCGCCAGTCGTTCTCGGTGAAGACTTCTTTGTCAGACATGGTTAACCCTAAAATTTTCGATTGCCGAGAGTATATAGAAAATGGAGCGGATCCACAGATGACGGCGGCTTCCTTGCGCAAACCGAAAGCCGGACTGTGGCGGATGCGCTAGCGTAGTCGACGTCCTTGTCACTGCGCGGAGAACAGCCATGCTTGGGAGCACCGTCCTGGAAGTCGCGATCGGCCTGACATTCTGTTATGGCACGGTCGCCCTGATCGTCAGCACCTTGCAGGAAGCGCTGGCCGCGGCGTTCCGGCTGCGTGCCAACACCCTGCTGGCGGGCGTCAAGAGCATGCTCAACGACTCCCGCTTCGACGGGCTGGCGCGTGCCGTCTACCAGCATCCGCTCGTCAACCCGCATGCGGACGGCGCGCAGCCGAGCGAACGGGACATGCGTACGCGGCCATCGTACATCGAACCGGCGCATTTTGCGATTGCGCTGGTGGACAGCCTGTGGAAAGTGCCGGGCGACTTCGCCCAGCTCGGCAACGCCATCGAGACGATTCCCGATGCGCAGGTCCGGCAGGTGATGCGCGGGCTGTATGGGCGCGCGCGCGACCTGCAGCAATTCCAGGACATGCTGGCCGGCTGGTTCGACAACGCGATGGCGCGCATGTCCGGCGCCTATAAACGGCGCCAGATGCTGATTTCCCTGCTGCTGGCGCTGCTGCTGGCGATCCTGTTCAACATCGACAGCATCCACCTGTTCCGCACGCTGTGGCAGCAGCCGGCCCTTGCGGCCCATCTCCATGACGCGCCCGGCGCGCTCGACCCGGCCGTGTTCGACGCCATGATGGCGCTGCCGATCGGCTGGACGCGGTTCCCTCCGGTAGCCAATGCCGATTTCGCGCTGCAGGTCGCCGGCTGGATCGTCACGGCGTCGACCGCGCTGTTCGGCGCCCCCTTCTGGTTCGACCTGATGCAGCGCGTCGTCCGCATGCGCAGCACGGGCGCGCGGCCGGAAGAGACGCCGCTGGCGCTGCGCGTGGAAGGCAAGGTCGCAGCTACGCCCGTACCGTAAGCGGGCCGGCCGTCAGCGGCCGGGCGGACGGTGGCTGTCGACCAGCATGCTCGAGATCGACACGTGCGGCACGCGCTCCGGCCACTCGTCGCCCGGTCCGAACCAGCGCGCCTCGCTGATCTCGTTGGGATCGGTACGGATCTCGCCGTCCAGGTAATCGGCCGTGAACGCGATCATCAGCGAGTGCGGGAACGGCCACGACTGGCTGCCGAAATAGCGCAGGTTGTGCACGCGCAGGCCCACTTCCTCGAACACTTCGCGGTGCACGGCTTCCTCGATCGTCTCGCCCGCTTCCAGGAAGCCGGCCAGCGGCACGAAGCGTTTGACGGCGGACTGCGTGTGCAGCGCCAGCAGCACCTTGTCGCCATTGCGGATCAGGACCATCATCGCCGGCGAAATGCGCGGATAGGCCATGTGGCCGCAGTTCACGCACTTGAAGCAGCGCTCGCCCGCCGCCAGCACGGTGCCGCTGCCGCAGGCGCCGCAGAAGCGGTGCGTGCGCGCCCATTCGGCGATCTGGCAGGCGCGCGCGGCCACGCCGAGGTGGCCTTCGTCGAACTCGCCGAACAGCGAACGCAGCCCGCGCCAGGCGTGGCCGGGCGGTGCCAGGGCTTCGTCGTCGACCCAGGCGGTCTGGCAATAACGGTCGTCCAGCAGGCCCACCGGCTGCAGGCGCGGCGGGTCGAGCGCGAGGCTGCGTAGCGCGGCCTCGTCGGGCAGGCCGAGGTCGGCCTCGCGCACGAGCAGCCGCCCGCCATGGAAGACGAAGGACAGCGGTGCGGCATCCTGCTGCGGAGCCATCAGGGGCGTGAACGAGGCGGGCGTCTGGAGCATGAGGAATCCGTCATCAAGGGCACTGCCGTCGATGATACCGTCTTTCGCCGTACCGTTCAGGCCGCCATCGACATCCAACGACCGCGCGAATGGATGAACTAATCCAGCTCATCGTGCTCCAAGCCTCAGCAGGACCGCAGCGCAACCCAACGCGGAGGTAACGATGACCGATGTTCCCGTCGTGCTCGGTATTAACCGGACCCAGGACGCCAGTGCCTGCCTGATGCAGGGCTCGCGGCTGCTGTGGGCGATCCAGAAGGAGCGGCTCACGCGGCACAAGCACCATTGGGGCCGGCCGGGCGACGTGCGCGACCATTACGGACCGCGCCTGCCATGGCCGGAGCGGCCCATCGACATCGTGGTCGAATGCTTCTCGTGCGACGACGAAGCGCGCCACCAGACCCGGTACGACGCGGAACTGGGCGCGACGCTGCGCCTTGCCCCCGACTGCCGGCATGTGCGCATCTCGCACCACCTGGCGCACCTTTACAGCGTGTTCCACCCGTCGCCGTTCCGCGAGGCCGCCGCCATGGTCATCGACGGCCAGGGCAGCCCCGTCGCGGACCTGACCGACCACTGGAGCGGCGCGGCGTACGTGCCGGGCGACTGGCGCGAAGTCGCCTCGTTCTACCGCGCCGACCGCGAACGCGTGCACTGCATCGGCAAGCACCTGTGGGACCGGGACGACATGCGCCTCGTCGGCCTCGGCATGTTTTATTTCCTGCTGACGCAAGCCATCTTCCCCGGCGAAGGCAACGAAGGCAAGGTGATGGGGCTCGCCCCGCACGGCCAGCCGCATGCACTGGGCCTGCCGCCGCTGGCCGTCGAAGGCGGACAGGTGACGTTGCCGCCGGCCTGGCGCGACATCCTGCGCGACCACGAACGATTCCGCTACGGCCAGCCGGGCGTCGCCTTCGCCGACTGCGCCAACCTGGCGGCGGCGGGCCAGCGTGCGTTCGAGGATGCCATCGTGGTCGTGGCCCGCTGGCTGCATGCCGAGACCGGGCTGGACAACCTGTGCTTCGCCGGCGGCACGGCGCTGAACTGTTCGGCCAACGAACGCCTGCTGCGCGAAACGCCGTTCAAGCAGGTCTTCATTCCGCCCGCGCCGGGCGATGCGGGCACCGCGCTGGGCTGTGCGCTGTACGGCCTCGCGGAACTGGCCGGCGCCGGCTGCGCCTACCGCTGGACCCACGACTACCTCGGGCCCCTGCCGCGGCACCACGACATCGAAGCCGCCCTGGCAGACCGGGACGATCTGCACATCGTCCACCTCGCGGACACCGACGCCATGTGCAGCCACATGCTCGACCTGCTGTGCCGGGGCCGCGTCCTCGCCCTGTACCAGGGAGGCAGCGAATTCGGACCGCGCGCCCTGGGCCACCGCAGCATCCTGGCCGATCCGCGCCAGGCCGAAGTCCGCGACTGGATCAATGCGCGCGTCAAGCAACGCGAGTGGTTCCGTCCGCTGGCACCCGTCGTGCTCGCCGAACGGGCCGGGGAATACTTCGACCTGCCACGTCCCTCGCCCTTCATGCAGTTCGCCGCGCCGGTCCGGCCGGACAGGATCGCACAGGTACCGGCCATCACCCACGTGGACGGCAGCGCGCGCCTGCAGACCGTCGGCCCGGACGATGACCCGCTGCTGCGCCGCCTGCTGACGGGCTTCGATGCGCGCACGGGCGTGCCGGTCCTGCTGAACACGTCGTTCAACGGCAAGGACGAACCGATCGTGGAAACGCCGGAGGAAGCGCTTGCCTCGTTCCGCCGCATGCCGCTGCACGCCCTCGCGATACCGCCCTTTCTCGTGACCAAACGGAGCGAACCGGAGCTGCCCGCATGATCCGTGCGTATCCAGGACAGGCCAGCGTGCTGCCCGGCGCCACGCTGCAGCTGCACGTGTCGACCGACAGCCGCCGTTTCCGCGTCACGTTCTACCGCTGGAGCGACGGACCGGTCGAGATGCTGCGCAGCGACTGGCTGCCCGGCGCATGGGCGGCCGATGCCGCGCCGGACGCGGACTGGAACTGGCCGGCCTATCCCTTTCCGATCCCCCCGGACTGGCCCTCGGCCGTGGTCATCGCCGACCTCGAAGAAGAAGGACACAAGACCACGTTCGACCTGGCCCGCGGCCACGGGGCCGCCCTGTTCGTGGTGCGTGCATTGCCTGGAGAACGCGGCATGCCCGGCGGTCTGCTCTACAAACTGCCGCTGGCCACGTACCACGCCTATAACGCCAGCGGCGGCGGCTGCTTCTACGTCCACCCGCCGCGTTCGATCGAACCGCCGGGCGCGCGCGTCTCGCTGCGCCGTCCCGGCGGCGGCATCGGCGGGCCCGTATGGTGCGCCGCCGACCATTACGACACCGCATCGCCCCGCCAGACCTTCGCCCATTGGGACGCGCGCTTCATCCGCTGGCTGGCACGCAATGGCTACCGCGCCGACTTCTGCACGGACCTCGACATCCACGCCGACCCGGCGCTGCTCGCGGGCTACCGCCTCCTGGTCGCGGCCGGCCATGACGAATACTGGAGCACGACGACACGCGATGCCGTCGAGGACTTCGTCGCCCGCGGCGGCAATCTCGCCTTCTTCGCCGGCAATGTGTGCTGGTGGCGCATCCACGTCGTCGCTGACGGGACGGCCATCGTCTGCCACCAGGGCGGCCCGCATGGCGCCCGCGACCAGTGGTGGTCACCCCGCGGCGCGGCGCGTCCCGAAGACAGCTTGAGCGGCGCCAGCTACCGGCATGGCGGCGGCTCGTGGGATGGTCCGCGCGGGTCCGGCGGCTATCGTGTCCAGCAGCCCGATCACTGGATCTTCACGGAGACCGGCCTGGCGCGCGGCGACGCGCTCGGACGGCATAGCTGGCCGCCGCTGGCGGGCTATGAATGCGACGGCGTTCCGCTCGACGTCTTCGATGCCGACCATGGCGCATTGCTGTCCGTCTGGGCGGACGGGGACGGTACGCCGGACGGCTATGCATTGCTGGCGGCGGCGCGCCTGGGCCCCGACTGGCAGGAATTGCCGGCACGTGCACGCCACGCGGCCGGCGAAGGCATCCATACGGCCGCCATGGGCCTGTTCACACGCAACGGCACCGTGTTTTCTGCCGGAACCACCGACTGGGCGCAAGTCCTCGACGCCGGCCGGGATCGCCAACTGGAGCGCGTCACGCGCAATGTCCTTGATGGCCTGTTGCGAAGGTAGCGCGGCAACTCAGGCGACAAAGGAGCAACAATGTACCGTCGACCACTGCTGCAGCGCCTCGATCCGCCTTCGGTCATCGTATTCCGCGCCCTTCACCTGGGCGACATGCTGTGCGCGGTGCCCGCGCTGCGCGCGCTGCGCGCCGCCGTGCCCCGTGCCCACATCGCGCTGGTGGGTTTGCCATGGGCGCAGCAATTCGCAGACCGGTTCAGTGCGTACGTCGATGAATTCATCGCCTTTCCCGGCCACCCTTTGCTGCCCGAGCAACCGGTGCGGCAGGAGGCGCTCGCGCGTTTCTACAACAGTCTCTGCACCCGCCAGTTCGCGCTGGCGCTCCAGTTGCACGGCAGTGGCGACGTGAGCAACGACATCGTCAGCGGCTTCGGCGCGCAGGCGATGGCCGGGTTCTGCCGTGGCGCGCCCGTCGTCCGCGACCGCACCGTCCTGTTTCCCTATCCGGAAATCGGGGCGGAGCCGGAGCGCCTCCTGTCGCTGATGGAGCAGCTGGGCGCACCAGCGACCGGCGTCCACCTGGAATTTCCGCTGTCGCACGACGACGAAGACGAGTGGCGCGCAAGCGGCCTCGGCACCACGCTCACGCCCGGCGCCTACGTGTGCATCCACCCGGGCGCGCGCAAGCGGGACAAATGCTGGCCGGCCGCCTTGTTTGCGGAGGTTGGCGACCGCCTCGCCGCCGAGTTCGGCCTCAAGGTGGTGTTGACGGGATCGGCCGAGGAAGCGGACCTGACGGCCGACGTGGCGTCCCGCATGCACCACCCGCCGCTCGACGCCGCCGCGCCCATCTCGATCGGTGCGATGTCCGTCCTGATGCGTGATGCCAGGCTCTTGCTCTGCAACGACACGGGCGTGTCCCATATCGCGGCCGGCCTCAGGCTCAAAAGCGTCGTCGTGTTCAGCAAGGCCGACATTGCCCGCTGGGCGCCGCTCGACCGCCACACGCACCGCTGCATCTGGGATCCCGGTGCGGAGCGCGCCCAGGTGGTGCTGCAACATGCACGCGCATTGCTGGCCGGCACGGCGCCGAGCCGCCAGCGCAGTGTCGGCATGTGGCCTTACTGGTGACTATTGATGAGCCAATGCCGCATGCGCCAGCGCCTCCACCTCGTCGATGCCGACATCGGCGACAAAGCTCACATCGTGCGGACAGCGCGCTCGCAGATTGTCCTGATCGCAGACAGGGCAGCGTGTCCGCACCGACATGGCCGCATGCAGGGTCGAGGGCCGCAACGGCATCCCGTCGATCAAATTCGTCAGCCAGAAGATGCCGACACTCGGCACACGGAGCGCCAGGCCCAGGTGCAGCGGGCCGGTGTCGTTCGACACGAGCAGCGCGGCGCGCGCCAGCAGGCCGCACAGCCCGCCCAGGCTCAGCCGGCCTGCCAGTGCGACGGCCGGCGCATGCATGCGCGCCACGACCTCGTGCACAAGATCCACTTCGTCCGGCGAACCGTTGACGGCGACACAAGCGCCGTCCTGCGCGAGCCGGTCGCCCAGCGCCGCGAACGATGGCGCCGGCCAGCAGCGGCGCGGATCGGTCGACCCCGGCTGCAGCACGATGAGCCGTTTACCGGCCAGCCCGGGCATGATCGCCGCGGCCTCGTGCCGGTCGGCTTCCGTGAGCGCGAGTTCCGGTTGCGCGTCGAGCGGCCACTGGATCTCCGCGCCGGCCAGGGCCGCGATCTCGAGCAAGGCCAGCCTGCGCGGGCTGGGCTGGCGAAACGGCACCCAGCGATCGAGCAAGGGCACACCCGGCGCGCAGGCCCCCGCCGTCAGCCGTGCACCGAAGCGCAACAGGAATGGATTCGAATGACGCCCTCCCCCATGCATCTGCAGTGCGAGATCGAAACGCTCGGCACGCAGCGCGTCGACGAAGCGCTCGACCTCGTCTTTTGAAGTCTCTTGTGCGCCGACGCCTTGCACGGGCGGCACCTCGACAACCCGGTCGACCGGCCCCGGCCTCCCGTGCAGGAACGCACGATGCCAGGCTTTTCCCGCCAGGACCAGTTCGGCCCCGGGATACGCCTGCTTCAACGCGTGCAGGGCCGGCAGCGCGAACACGAAGTCGCCCACTGCGCCCGGCCGCAGCACGACGATCTTGCGCACATCGTGGACCCGCATGTCGTGGACACGCATGTCGTCTACACGCATGTCGTCTACACGCATGTCGTCTACACGCATGTCGTCTACACGCATGTCATCGAGACGGTCACTCGCCGGTCGCATCGTGCGGCTCGTCGTGTGCCTCATCGTGTGGCTCACTGAGCGGCAACACATACGGCGCATCGATGGCCCGTGCCGTGATGGTCGTCGGCAGTTCCATGTGATACGCGCCGGACGGAAATATCGCGCAGCCGCCGTACAGCGCCATCACACGCTGCTGGGCCAGTACATCTTCTCCGCAATGCTGGGCCGGCAGGTCGCGCCAGAAGTCGAAGCCGCCCACCGCGCGCAGCTTGGCCGTATCGAACATCACGCAGCCGCCGACCCAGGCGATCTTGTAGCGTCGCGTCGCTCCGGTCTCGTCCGCCAGGCGGGTCTGCACGTGAAAGAGGTTCGCCGCGCTGTGCAGGTGATGACGCGCCCACGCCGGGCTGCCGGGCCGCACGGTTTCCGGCATCACGGGACCGTCCCAGAATTCGATCGCTTCCTGCATCGGCCGCAACTGGCCCAGGTAGCTCAATCCGTGCAGCGCACTGCCGACGAGGCCGCATTCCTCTTCCCGCAGGACGGCGTGCAGACGGGCGACGAGGTCCGGTTCGAGGATCACGTCGTCGTCGACGAACAGGCAGCACGGCGAGCGCACCTGGGCCAGCAGGAAGGCGCGCTGTTCGGCCATGCCGCGGCGGTGCGGGCGCCGGAACGTGTCGACGCTGCGCCCGGTGACGCGCAGGTAGCGCAATACCGCCTGCACTTCGCCATGCGTGCAGACGCCGTCGCCATCCGACTGGTCGGCAAGCACGATGCGCAAGGCCGGCCAGGTCTGCGCGCCGAGCGCCGTCAACGTGACCGCGAGCGCCGCCGGGCGGTTGCGGGTCGGGATCACGACGTCGATCGTCTCGTTCACGGCGCCGCCCTTCCATCCCCCTGCACCTGGCCGTTGAGGTACGGGTTCAGCGCGGGATCGTTGTACATCTTGAATTGACGATACAGCTTGAAATAGGCCCGTCCGGCCCGCGCTTCCGTGAGCAGCAGGTCGAGGCAGGCCATCAGGTCCTGGCGCTGCGCGAGCAGGCGGTCGAGCTTGGCGGTGCACGCGCGGACGTGGGCGTCGTCCGCATCGACGCGCTGCGTCTGCGCGCGCATGTGGTGGATCTTCAGCGCGAGGATCGACAGGCGGTCGATCATGGCGCCGGCCGTTTCGCTGGAGAGCCGCGCATCGGGCGCGCAGACGACGTGGCGCAGGCCGGCCAGCAGCGCTTCGTCGATGGATTCGACCGCGTCGTTGCGTTTCTGGTTGTAGCGGTCGATCAGGCGCTTGCCGGCCGCGATCTCGGAAGGCGGCACGTCGAGCCGGCGCGCCCGGTCTTCCTCGCGCCACAGCAGGCCGTTGTAGCGGTGATTGGCGGCGATCCATTCCCATACACCAGCATCGGCGGCGACGTGCGACATCACGGGCCAATCGCGTTCGCGCAACTGGCGGTCGTGGAACCAGACGACGGACACGGCATCGATTTCGCTTTGCATGGCAACTCCGATCCTGGGCAGACGAGCGACGTTTGCTTGGAGTACGCAGGCGTACTGGAGTTCTGCGGAATGCGCGCGGGCTTGGCACAGCGCAAACAAAAAAGGGCGGCGCCATCGGCACCGCCCTGAACGAGAAAGAAAGGATGATTACTTCAGCAGGCGCGAACGGCTGGCCACGAAGGCGATCAGGCAGGCGAGGCCGCCGATGTAGGCGATGGCGACCTGCATTCCCATGCCTTGGGCGATGGCGCCGATGACCGGCGGGCCCATCAGGCTGCCGCTGTAGGCCATGCTGGCCACGCCGGCCAATGCCGCGGGACCCTGCGCGCCCGCCGCGCTGAACACGAACGGGAACACCAGCGCCAGGCCCATGCCCGCGACGGCGAAGCCGAACAGGGCGAACCAGGCATTTGGCGACAGCACGGCGAAGAACAGGCCGGCGGCACCCAGCATCGAGCCGCTGGTGACGAGCGAACGGGCACCATAGCGCACCTTGAGCTTGTCGCCGCCGAGGCGGGCCAGCAGCATCATCACGGAGAACGACGACAGGGCCAGCGGCGCCAGGCCGTCCGACGCACCGAAGTGCTCTTTCAGGAACACGCCGCTCCAGTCGGCGATGCTGCCTTCGGCCATCGAACCGAAAAAGCCGAGTGCGCCCAGGAACAGCAGCGGGCCGCGCGGCAGCGAGAACGATTTTTTCTCGACGACTTCACCGGTGTCGTCCGCATCCAGCGACGCATAGCCATAGTAGAGGGCCAGGGCCAGCGGACCGGCCAGCATCACGAAGTGCGTGAGCGGCGCGATATGCAGGCCAGCCATCAGGCTGCCCAGGGTCGCACCCGCCAGGCCGCCGGCGCAGCCGAGGCCGTGCAGTTTCGACAGTTCCGACTTGCCCGACTGCTTTTCGCGGCGGGTGGCGGCCGAGTTGACGGCGACGTCGAACGTGCTGGCCGTGATGCCCAGGCCCAGGACGGCCATCATCAACAGCGGCACGGTCGGTGCGCCGCCGATGGCGACCAGCACGGCCAGCAGGGCCAGGCCGGAAAACAGCATGGTCTTGCGGGCGCCGAGCGAGCTCATCATGCGCGATGAAATAGGGTACGACAGAACGGCACCGAGGCCGCCGCACAGCAGCACCATCGACAACGCCGAGTGCGACACGTGCACGCGTTCAGCCATGGCCGGAATGCGGCCGGCCCACGAACCCATGATCACGCCGAATACCGTAAACAGGAGCGGCAGGGCGAACGACTGCGATTGCGCGAGCGGGAGGCTGCCGGAGCGGGCGGCAGCAGTAGCGGGCAAATGATTTTGCATTTAGTAGATGACTTTTTTTAAAAAAATGTCTGGATCAAAAAGCAAACGCCAACCGAGCGGTTGGCGCGTGGAAAGCTGATGGGAGGCAATTCTAAACGGTTTGCGAGAACTTTGCTTTGCCAGTCGGAAAAAATTTTCACCGTTGCGGGATGCCGACAAACACGGGCAGTTTGTAACCAGATGTGAACTTATAACGAGAAATAAGCGTGGGCGTTGTAAAAAATATAGTGGAGATGAAAACGATTCCAAACTAGAATGGCCGGGCCCAAAAACGGACAGGAATACCATGACGCCCTCCCCCGACATGCCCCGTACCGACTCCCGCCTCGACCTCGTCGACGCCCTGCGCGGCTTTGCCATCGTCTCGATCATGCTGCTGCATAACATCGAGCACTTCGATCTCTATTTTTCGCCGCCCGGCGAGCCGGCCTGGCTGAAGGAGCTGGGGCAACACATCTGGGATACGATGTTCGCCCTGTTCGGCGGCAAGTCGTATGCGATCTTCGCCCTGCTGTTCGGCCTGACGTTCCACTTGCAGGACGATGCCCGGGCCCGGCGCGGGGAGGATTTCCGGCCGCGCTTCGCGTGGCGCATGCTGCTCCTGCTCGGGTTCGGACTCGTGAATTCCGCGTTCTACGAGGGCGACATCCTCGCGATGTATGCCGTGCTCGGCCTCGTGCTGATTCCCGTCGCGCGCCTGGGCACGTGGACGGTCTTCCTGCTGGCCTGCTTCCTCAGCCTGCAGCCGGTCGCGTGGGTCGATGCGCTGGCGGCGCTGGGCAGTGCGCCGGGCAAGCTGCCCGATCCCGCCTCCTGGGCATACTTCGGCCGCGCCGAGGAATACCTGAAGCACGGTTCACTGCTCGACGTCTGGATCGGCAACCTCACGAACGGCAAGCAGGCCGTGCTGTTGTGGAGCTGGGAAATGGGCCGCCTCCTGCAGATTCCCGCGCTGTTCATGTTCGGCATGCTGGGCGGCCGCCTCGGGCTGTTTGCCGTGAATGACAGGAACATCGGCATCTGGCGCCGCGTCTTTTTCGGGGCGTTGCTGCTGCTCGGTCCGCTGATCTTCATCCATGGGCACCTGGCGGCGTGGTTCCCCGCCGAGGCCCTGCGCCGGCCGCTGGACGCCATCGCCAAGCCGCTGCTCAACCTGGACATCATGCTGCTGCTCGTGACGGGTTTCGCCCTGCTGTACCGTCGTCCCGCCGGCGCGCGCGTGCTGGGGTCGCTCCGCTGGCTGGGACGGATGAGCCTGACGAGCTACATGATGCAATCGATCGTCGGCACGACCCTGTACCACGGCTTCGGCTTCGGCCTGTACGCGGTCACCGGCACCGTCGCGGCGCTGTCGATCGGCATCGTGCTGGCCATGCTGCAGGGTTGCTTCAGCGCCTGGTGGCTCAAGCACCATAAGCAAGGCCCGCTGGAAGCCCTGTGGCACCGCCTGACGTGGATCGGCGCGGCGTCAACGCAAAGCCCTCAGCCCGCGACGCGCGTAAACAACCCCTCGTAGCGCAGCACGACGCCATCGCCGTCGACGTCGAGATCGGCGGCGAACGGCCGGGACAGGCTTTCGAACCGCACCCGGTCGGGCGCCACGCGCGTGTACGCCTGCGCGACGGGCTGGACGTCGAGCTTGGGCAGGTCGACGTACGCGACGCGGATTTCCTGGCGGTCATGCAGCGCATCGCCGAGGCGCCGGATCGGCGGCGTGTTCGTGAAGGGACTGCCGGACAGGTCGACGTCCGTGCAGCCCTGCAGCGCCGGCAACGGCGTGCCGCCCGCGTCAGTCCAGTTGCCGGCCCCGTCGGCGCGCAGGCTCACGCGCCCCTTGCCCGCGACATGGACGTCAAGGCTGCGCACGCGCCAGTGCTCGTCGCAGCACAACAGATAACTGCAGGCGAACAGCCGTCCGCCGGCGGGGCCGATGAGGACACCTTCCGCCGTCACGCCGGCCTCCCCGGTCTCCCCGGTCTCCAGTTCGACATGCTCCAGGCCGCCACCCTGCTCCGTTGCCCAGCGATAGCTGCGTTTCACGTCGCCCTCCTTCCGTGTTCCATGCACCCCTAATGTAGCACCGGGCGGCCGAGTTGCGCGCCAGCGAAGAAGGCCTGGCCGTATCATCATGACAAGGCCCGCCGCCGTGGCGGGTTGCTGACAGGGAGACGCCGTGTTCGGTATCGATGCGCGTACGGCCCGCGTGGTGTGGACGGCCGCGCTGGTGATTGCAGGACTGTATGGTGTCTTTCTCGTGCGGACGACGCTGCTGGTGATGCTGATCGCCGTGCTGTTCAGCTACCTCATCTATCCGCTGTTCGTGCTGGCCCAGCGTGTCGTCGGCGGCCGCGTGCCGCGCACGCTCCTGCTATGCCTCGTCTACCTCGTCGTGGTCGGGCTCGTCGCGCTGGCCGTCGGGCTGTTCGGCAACACGGTGGCCGAGCAGGCGACGGCCCTGGCGCAACAGTTGCCGACCCTGCTCGATCCCGCCACGCTGGAGCGGCGCCTGCCGCTGCCCCACCTGCTCGAACCCCTGCGCGCGCGCCTGGCCGCCTTCCTGCGCGACCTGTTGCAGGGCGGCTCGGCGGAGGCGATGCCGTTCGTGCGCAACATCGGTTTCGGGCTGATGCACCTGGCCGGCAACCTGATCTACGTCATCGTCGTCCCGATCCTGAGCTTCCTGATGATTTTGCAGGCGCATGTCTTCGACGAATTGCGCGTGGCGATGCGCCACCGCCGCAACGGCGCGTTCTGGACAGACGTGCTGCACGGCCTGAACGCCTTGCTGTCGAGCTATGTGCGGGCACTGGCCCTGCTGTCGCTGGCGACGCTCCTCGCCTACGGTCTCGTGCTGTCGCTGATGAGGGTGCCGTTCGCACTGCTGCTGGCCGGCGTCGCGGCCGTGCTGGAAGTGATTCCCGTGCTGGGGCCGCTCGTCGCGGCGGCGGCCATCGTCGGCGTCGCCCTGTTCAGCGGCTACGAGCACGTGGGCTGGATCATCGTCTTCATCGGCGGCTACCGCGTCTTCCAGGACTATATGTTGAGCCCCTGGCTGATGAGCGAGGGCGCGGACGTGCCGCCGATCCTCGTCGTGTTCGGCCTGCTCGCCGGCGAGGAACTGGCCGGCGTGTCCGGCATCTTCCTTTCCGTTCCCTTCCTGGCCGCGCTACGGATGTTTGTCGTGCAAATGCGCCTGCATCGGACCAAGGTCACGACTCCGCCAACGTCCGGTGATGCAAACGTGTTGTAAACGCCACACGCTCTCCCATGATGCCGCCGTGCACAACTGATAGCGCTATCAGTCCAATTTTCCCAGTTTCCCTCTGAGGGAACAGCAATATCCCGATCATTTCATGCAAATTGCATGAGCCGCCCCCTGCAAGGTTTGCTCCGCAACATGAATAACACTTTACAAACCCGCCGCCTTATTGAAGACTTGGCAAAAATGATAGCGCTAACGGTCGCTGTGAATTGACAGAAAGAGAGACAGAATGGCATCACCAAGCGATGTATCCAATCCCTCGGGCGAAGGCCGCCGCTGGGTCATCATGGGCGTCTGCGGCTGCGGCAAGAGCACGATCGCTGCCGCCCTCGCCGCGGCGTTCGACGTCGCCTTCCTCGAGGGCGACGCGTATCACCCGGCACCCAACGTGGTCAAGATGTCGGCCGGCGTCCCGCTGACGGACGACGACCGCGCCGGCTGGCTGCAAGCCCTGGCCAACGAGATCGGCGCCGCGCGCGAACGTGGCACGGGTGTCGTCGTGTCGTGCTCGGCGCTCAAACGCCGCTACCGCGACCTGCTGCGCCAGGCCGACCCGAACCTGCGCTTCGCCCATTTACATGGTCCGCGCGGCACGATCGCGGCGCGCATGCAGACGCGCATCGGCCACTACATGCCGATTACCCTGCTGGACAGCCAGCTGCGCGACCTCGAGCCGCTGCAGCCGGACGAGGCCGGCATCACGCTGGACATTACCCAGCCGCCAGAAACCCTGGTGGCCAGCGTCATCGCATCGATCAATCAATAAGTCAGTCGTCGCACCCGGCCCAGCCGCCCATCCGAGGCGGCATGCCGACCACATGAGAATAATGGAGACTACCATGCGTACACCACTACAACGCACCCTCATCAACCTCGCCGTCGCCAGTGCCTGCGGCATGCTCGGCGCCGCCCATGCGCAGCAAGCCGAACCGGCACAACAGCCGGCGACGGATGCCCAGGCAACCCAGGCTCCTGAAGCCACTGCCGCCGTCCCGGAAGCGAACGTCGTGCGCATTTCCGGCTCGCGCATCGCGGCCCGCGGCTTCACACAGCCGACGCCGACGACGAGCCTGTCCAGTGCCGACCTCGAAAAGGCCGCGAAGCCGAACCTGTTCAACACGCTGGCCGAACTGCCGGCGCTGCAGGGCAGCACGGGCCGCACGACGAGCACCAACAGCACCTCGAGCGGCATCCAGGGCCTGTCCTCGCTGAGCCTGCGCGGCCTGGGCACCATCCGGACCCTGACCCTGCTCGATGGCCAGCGCGTCGTCGGCGCGAACGTCACCGGCGTCACGGACGTCAGCCAGTTCCCGCAACTGCTGGTGAAGCGCGTGGACGTCGTGACGGGCGGTGCGTCGGCGTCGTACGGTTCCGATGCGGTGGGCGGTGTCGTCAACTTCATCACGGATAAAAAATTCACGGGCTTCAAGGCCAATGTCGAGGGCGGCCAGACGCGCTACCACGACGACAAGAGCGGCACCCTGCAGGCCGCCTGGGGCAAGGGCTTCATGGACGACCGCCTGCACGCGACCGTCAGCGGCGAGTTCAGCAAGGAAAACGGCATCGACTCGCCGGGCTTCGGCGAAGTGGGCGCGGGCGGCCGCACGTGGTACCGCAACACGGTGTTCCAGCGCCGTCCGCTGTCGCAGACCACCGACGGCAAGCCGGAATACATGGCCATCGACCACGCCCAGCAATACCAGTATTCGAAATACGGCCTGATCACGAGCGGCCCGCTGCAAGGCACCGCGTTCGGCGACGGCGGCGTGCCGTACCAGTTCAACTACGGCTCGAACGGCGTGCCGACCGGCACCGGCCAGGTCACGAACTGCGTGAATCCGTTCTGCGTGGGCGGCGACCTCTCGGGCAGCGTGGGCGCAGGCACGAATCTCGCGATGAATTTCAAGCGCCAGGTTGCCTACACGCGATTGTCGTGGGACCTCGACGCGGATAACGAGATCTATTTCACCGCGAACTATGCGCAAGTAAAATCGCACTTCTCGCCGAACCCGGGCGCGGCCAAGCAGGCCAACCTGACGATCCAGTGCGACAACCCGTTCCTGCCCGCCTCGATCGCGGCGGCCTGCGCGGCCAACAACATCAAGAGCTTCCAGTACGGCACGGCGAACGCGATCTTCCCGGAGAACATCAACGTCCACCCGACGCGCACGCAGCGCCGCTTCGTCGTTGGCGCGGACGGCAGGTTCAACCTGTTCGGCAAGGAGTGGTCGTACGACGCCTACGCGGAACACGGCGAGAACACGACCAACATCAACGTCCACGACATCACGCTGAACACGCGCTACAACAATGCGATCGACGCCGTGCGCGATGCCAGCGGCAAGATCGTCTGCCGCAACGCCGTCGCCGCCGCGAACGGTTGCGTGCCGCTGAACATCATCGGCAACAACCCGGTCGATCCGGCCGCGTGGGGCTATGTCGCGCCGGGCGCCGGCCCGATCCAGCGCACGACGCAGAGCCAGGACGTGGCCAGCGCCAACTTCAACGGCGAGATCTGGGAAGGCTGGGCGGGCCCGCTGTCGATGGCGACGGGTGCCGAATGGCGCCGCGAGAAGTACGACGTGCACGGCGATCCGTACGGCGCCGGCGTTTCCCCGGATTCGATCGGCGGCGCAGCCTACCCCGCCGACCCGACCCTCAACAGCACGGTCGGCAACAACTGGTATGCCGGTAACTATCACAACGGCGCGGGCGCGTACAACGTGCGCGAGGCGTACGTCGAGCTGAACCTGCCCGTGCTGAAGTCGGACACCTGGGGCGAAGCGAACCTGAACCTGGCCGACCGCCAGACCAAGTACAGCACCGCCGGCAGCGTCAGCAGCTGGAAGATCGGCGCCACGTGGAAGACGCCCATCGACGGCCTGCGCTTCCGCGCCGTCAGCTCGAAGGACGTGCGCGCACCGAACCTCTCCGAACTGTTCGCGGCGCCGGTCGTCGTCAACAACCAGGTGCAGTACCAGGGCAACACGGTCAGCGTGCAGCAGCGCACCGTCGGCAACACGAAGCTCCGTCCGGAAATCGCGCGTAATAACTCGTTCGGCATCGTGCTGAGCCAGCCGAGCTGGGCGCCGGGCTTCTCGACGTCGCTCGACTACTACGACATCAAGGTCAACGACGTGATCTCGACCTTGTCGATCCAGCAGGAAGTCGACCTGTGCGTGGCCGGCAACCAGGAGATCTGCCAGGCGATGGAGCTGAACAGCCCGGGCAACAACTACGTCACGGTGCAGAACTTCAATCTCGCTTCGCTGCATTTGAAAGGCTTCGACATCGAGTCGGCGTACCGCACGAACCTCGATAAATTCAACCTGCCGGGCCGCTTCACCGTCCGCGCGCTGGCCACCCGCACGCTGCACTTCATCACGGATTCGGGCGTCGTCGGCACGATCCCGTCGGAAGGGGCTGGTGTCAACCTGGGCAACACGCCGAAGTGGAAGCTGCTCGCCACGCAGTCGTGGGACAACGACAAGTTGAGCCTGACCCTCACCGAGCGCTGGTTCAGCGACGGCAAGTACAGCAACGAGTACATCGAGTGCCAGACGAACTGCCCGGTGTCGACCTTGATCCACCCGACCATCTACGACAACAAGATGAAGGGCGCGACCTACGTCGACTTCGGCGGCAGCTACAACGTGTCGAAGCAGATGATGGTCTACTTCAAGATCGACAACCTGGCGGACCGCGATCCGGAACCTGCACCGCAGGCCAACCCGAGCTTCGCGATCAACCCGGCCCTGTACGACGTCGTGGGACGCACCTACCGCGCCGGCCTGCGCTACAACTTCTAAACGGAGGCCGGCCATGTGGAACCTGCTGTCAGTACTACTGGCGGTCGGCCTGCTGACGGTGATGATCGCGTGGGGCAAGATTCAGCCGCTCCTCGCGTTCGTCGTCGCAGCCATCGTCGCCGCATTGATGCTCGGGATGCCTGCCGCGAAGATCCCGGGCGCCATCGAAAAGGGGATCGGTGACCTGCTCGGGTCCCTGGTCGTCGTGATCTGCCTGGGCGCCGTGTTCGGCAAGCTGATCGCCGACAGCGGCGCGGCCCGGCGCATCGCCATCAGCCTCGTCGACCGGCTCGGCATGGCGCGGATCCCGGTGGCGATGACCGTCACCGGCTTCGTCGTCGGCATGCCGCTGTACTACAACGTCGGCTTCGTGCTGATGATCCCGCTGATCTTCTCGCTCGTGTACCAGTCCGGCCGTCCGGCCGTGGCGCTGGGCATGCCGCTGCTGGCGGGCCTGTCGATCGCGCACGGCTTCCTGCCGCCGCACCCGTCCGCGACGGCGCTCGTCGTCGCCGTGCACGCGGACATGGGCAAGACGCTGCTGTATGGCCTCGTCGTCGCGATCCCCACGCTGATCATCGCGGGGCCGATCTTCGCCATGTCGCTGAAACACATCCGCGGCGAGCCTGCGCCGATGTTCCGCACCGCGCAGCAGGCGATTCCCGACAGCGAGCTGCCGGGCACCTTCAACAGCTTCTTCACCGCGTTGCTGCCGGTCGTGCTGCTGGGCGCCCTCACGCTCGTCACCTTGATCCGCCCGGACCTGTCCAAGCCGCTCGCGTTTCTATCCAGTCCGCTCGTCGTGATGCTGCTGTCGTACGCCGTCGGGGTCGTGACGCTGGGTATCGGCCGCGGCCAGCCGTTTTCGAAAGTGACGGACAGCGCCGCGGGCGCCCTGCGCGAGATCTCGCCGATCCTGATGATCATCGCCGGTGCCGGTGGCCTGAAGCAGGTGCTGATCGATTCCGGCGTCAGCGCGGAACTGGGCACGCAGCTCGCGCACATGCCCGTGCATCCGCTTCTGCTCGGCTGGGCCGTGGCGACGCTGATCCGCGTGTGCCTGGGCTCCGCCACGGTGGCCGGCATCACGGCGGCCGGCGTCGTCGGGCCGCTCGTGGAAAGCTCCGGCGTCGACCCGAACCTGATGGTCCTGGCCGTCGGTGCCGGGAGCCTGATGTTCAGTCACGTGAACGATTCAGGCTTCTGGATGTTCAAGGAATACTTCGGCCTGTCGCTGAAGGATACGTTCCGCTCATGGACGATGATGGAGACCCTCGTCGGCGTGTTCGGACTGCTGTTCGTGATGTTGTTGTCGCTGTTCGTCACTCAAGGATAACTATAAATGAAGACTACGCTTTCAACGATTCCTGCCGCATTGGCGCTGGCGTTCGTACTCGCCACGCCCGCATCCGCCGCCTCCGTATCGGCTTTCCAGACCATGCCGGAAGATCCGCGCGCCGTCGTCGTGCACGCGAAGGGTGACGGCAAAACGGACGACACCGCCGCCATCCAGCAGGCCATCGACGCCGCCGCCAACAAGGGCGAAGGCGGCGTCGTGTTCCTGCCGTCGGGCCGCTACCGCATCACGAAGAGCATCCTGATCCCGCTCGCCGTGCGCGTGTACGGCGTGGGCGCGACGCGTCCCGTGTTCGTGCTGGCGCCGAAGACGCCGGGCTTCCAGCAGGGCGTCGCCAACATGGTGATCTTCACCGGCGGCGACCAGTACACGGTGGGCAAGGTGCCGATGCCCGTCGCGGGCGCCGTCGGCGCGGACAAGGACGTGCGCGACGCGAACTCCGCAACCTTCTATTCCGTGCTGTCGAACGTCGACTTCGAGATCGGCGACGGCAACCCGGCCGCCACCGGCGTGCGCATGCACACGGCGCAGCACTCGAACCTGTCGCACATCGATTTCCATATCGGCAGCGGCCTCGCCGGCGTCTACCACGTCGGGAACATCGCGTACGACCTGAAATTCCACGGCGGCCGCTACGGCATCCTGGCCGAAAAGACGTCGCCCGCCTGGCAGTTCACGCTCGTCGACGCGACGTTCGACGGCCAGCGCGACGCCGCCATCCGCGAGCACGAGGCCGGGCTCACGCTGGACAACGTCGACATCCGCGACACCCCGGTCGGCATCGACATCGACCGCGGCTACGGCGACTGGCTGTATGCGAAGAACGTCCGCTTCGAGAACGTCGCAAAGGCCGCCGTCGTCATCAGCAACGAGGACAACGTCTACACGCAGATCGCGTTCGACCACGCCAGCGCGAAGAACGTGCCGACCTTCGCGAAGTTCCGCGACAGCGGCAAGACCCTCGCGGGCGCCGGCCGCGCGTACGAGGTCACGGAACTCAACTACGGCATGAAGCTCGATCAATTGGGCACACCGGGCCGCTTCACGACCAACTACAAGACGGCGCCTTTGAGCGCCAAGGTCACGCCGCAGCGTGTGCTGAAAGCGCTGCCGCCGTCGAAAGAATGGGCCAACGTGCACAAATTCGGCGCGAAGGGCGACGGCCGCGCGGACGACACGGCCGCGATCCAGAAAGCCATCGACAGCAACCGCGTCGTGTACCTGCCGCAGGGCTTCTACATGGTCAACGACACGATCCGCATGAAGCCGGACACCGTGATCGTCGGCCTGCACCCGGGCCTGACGCAGCTCGTGCTGCCGAATGGCTCGCCGCTGTTCCAGGGCGTCGACACGCCGAAGGCGCTGCTGGAAAGCGCGCGCGGCGGCGCCGGCATCGTGTCCGGCATCGGCCTCGCGACCGGTGAGGTCAACAACCGCGCCGTTGCGCTGCTGTGGCGCGCGGGCGAGCAGTCGCTGGTCGACGACGTGCGCATCCAGGGCGGCCACGGCACGCGCCTGTACGACGGCACGCGCGCCGATCCGTACAAGAAGACGGAGCGGTGGGATACGACCGCCTGGTGGGACCGCCAGTACCCGAGCGTCTGGGTGACGGACGGCGGCGGCGGCACGTTCACCGGCATCTGGTCGCCGAGCGGCTATGCGCAGGCGGGCTTCTACGTGACGAACACGAAGACGCCGGGCCGCGTGTACGAACTCTCGGCCGAGCACCACATCCGCAACGAGATCGTGCTGGACGGCGTGGAGAACTGGTCATTCTATGCACCGCAGACCGAAGAAGAAGTCCGCGACGGCATGGATTCCGTGTCGCTCGATATCCGCAACTCGAAGAATATCCTGATCGCGAACTACCACGGCTACCGCGTCACCCGCTCCATCAAGCCGGCGGTGACGGCCGTGCGCATCGCGAATTCCAGCGACATCCGCTTCCGCAACGTGCACGTGAACGGCGAAAGCGGCTTCGCCACCTGCGACGAGAACGGCTGCACGACGTATGCGCGCGCGTCGAAGTACCCGTACGAGAACGCCATCACCGACGTCACGCACAACATCCAGGTGCGCGAGCGGGAATTTGCGATCCTCGACTACACGGGCAAGCAGACGGCCGCGCCGGCACCGCTGGGCAAGGTCGAGAAGGTCGCGGACGGCTTTTATTCCATCGCCGGCGCGGCCGTCGACGCCAACGGCAAGCTGTACTTCATCGATCGCCACTTCAAGCGCGTCCACGCATGGAGCCATGACCGCGGCCTGGAGATCGTGCGCGACACGCCGCTCGACCCGATCAACCTCGCCATCGACCGCAGCGGCAACGTGATGGTCGTATCGCACTACGGCGCGAGCGCGAGCGTGTATGCGTTCAAGCCGGACGTGCCGCCGACGCCGGAAGGCTACACGATGATCAAGCCGACGGCGGTCGCAGCGCGTGCGGATGCGCGTGTGGCCATTCCCGTCAACTTCTGGCAGAACGGCGAGTTCCAGGACCAGATCGATCCGAAGACCTACGAGTTCACCACCTTGAGCGAGATGTTCGCGCGCGACGTGGCGAAGCCGAAGGCGCAGGAATACGTGTCGCCGGACGGCAGCCTCGTGCTCCCGGCATGGCGCGTGACGCGCCAGGGCCCGACGGACCACCTGGGCTACCGCTGGTCCGACACGCTGGACACGCACGGCTTTACCAGCGCCCGCGTGGGCGAGCGCGTGATCTTCACGAACGGTTCCGAGAACCGCACGTTCAGCGGTCTCGTGGGCCAGGGCGGCGCCATCACGGACCTGAAGCAGGTCGCCGACCGCGGCGGCGAAAGCGCGACCTTGGGCCCGGACGGCAATGTCTATGTCGCCAACGGCCAGGTGTTCATCTATGGTCCGGACGGCAAGGAACGGGGCCGCATCGACGTGCCGGAGCGTCCGCTCCAGCTGATCTTCGGCGGCGCCGACAAGCGCACGCTGTTCATCCTCACGCACCACAGCCTGTACACGAGCCATGTCGACTAAGCGCCTTTGTGTGGCGATGCTGCTGGCGCTGGGCTGCGCCGGCAGCGCCTGTGCCCAGCAGGCCGTTCAATTGTGGCCCGACGGCGCGCCCGGTTCCGAAAAGCGTCACGGCGAGCCCGAGAAGCTGACGGACGGGGCGTACGTCAGCAACGTGCACGACCCGTCGCTGACGGTGCTGCGCGCCGACCCGCGCCATGCGAACGGCGCGGCGATCGTCGTCGTGCCGGGTGGCGGGCATCGCATGCTCGTGTTCCAGAACGAGGGCGTCGTCGCGGGCAAGCTGCTGAACCGCATGGGCGTGACGGCCTTCGTATTGAAATACCGGCTGGCGCGCGATCCGGATTCCGCCGGCTACAGCATCGAAGGCGACGGCGCGGCCGACCTGCGGCGCGCCGTGCGCTGGGTGCGCGCGCATGCGGGGGAATACGGCATCGACCCGCAGCGCGTGGGCATCATGGGCTTCTCGGCGGGCGGCGAACTCGTGTCGCTTGTCGCCGACAATCCGGAGCCCGCGCCGCGCGGCAAGACGGATGCGCTGGACCGCCAGAGCGCGCGCCCGGACTTCCAGGTGCTCGTGTATCCCGGGCCGCTGGGCTCTCCCGCGAAGGCCGTGGACGGTGCGCCGCCCGCGTTCCTCGTCGCGGGCTCGCGCGACACGTGCTGCATGCCGCCCACCATCACCCTGTACCAGCAGCTCGTGAAGGCCGGCGTGTCGGCCGAGCTGCACCTGTACGCGGACACGGACCACGCCTTCAACGTGGGCCAGCGCGGCGAACGCATCTCGCTGCAGCACTGGCCGGATCGCCTGGCGGACTGGCTCGCCGACGGCGGCTGGCTCATCCCGCGCAGTATCGGGAGTCATTCGCGCAAGCCGGAAGGCGTGCCCGCACCTTGAAAGGATCCATATGAAACGTATCGCATCGGCGCTGGCCGTGGCCCTGCTGGCCACGCCGGCCGCGTGGGCGGCGGACGTCCAGTACAAGCTGCTCGTACTGGCCATCCCCAACAAGTACCACTACGAATACATCCCGATCGCGCGCGAGAGCCTGGAAAAGCTGGCGAAGCTGCACGCGTTCGACTTCACGTACACGAACAAGCCCGAGGCGTTCGACGGCGATTTGAAGCAGTACGCGGCCGTCGTCTTCCTCAACACGCCGGGCGAGGAACTGAACCCGGCGCAGCGCGCGAAGTTCGAGGCCTACATGCGTGACGGCGGCAATGCCGTCGTCGTGCACCGCGCTGCCATCACGCCGCCGAACGGGTGGGTATGGTACGAGAAGCTCGTCGGCCGCTCGTTCAAGACGCACCCGATGCTGCAGACGGGCGCCGTCGACGTCGTCGATAAAACGTTCCCGGCGACCTTCGGCATCCCGCCGCGCTGGATCTGGAGCGACGAGTGGTACGAGACGACGAACCCGTACAAGGTCGCCATCCACCCCGTGCTGAACATCGACGAATCCAGCTACGACGTCACGAAGATCTGGCCCGGCCAGGTGTCGACGGGCATGGGCCGTGACCACCCGGTGTCGTGGTACCACACGGTCGAGAAGGGCCGCGTGTTCGTCACGCTGCTGGGCCACAACGGCGACATGTACCGCGACCCACAATATCTCGCGCACCTGATGGGCGGGATCTGGTGGGCAGCGACGGGCCGGGGCCAGCAGCGCTGAAAATTCGGGGCAGAAAATTCGGGGTCAGAGCACATTTCCGACCATATTCGGGGTCAGAGCACATTCCGGGTCAATGTCCGGGTGAACAGTGCTTCTCCTAGATTGGAGCAATCGGGACGCCATTCACGCCGGTCAACACGCCGGAGCTGGCTGAAGCTCCGAAAGATCTTGCTTTGAAGATTGTGTCTCAAAAAGTGCTCTGACCCTGAGCCTTCCCCTCAAATTTTGCTCAGATGTCATAGGTAAGCATCATGGAAGTCAGCTCTGACGATGCGTCGGCAAGCTGACTTCGTGTCAGCTTGGTTGCGTGAGGCTCGATCAGCCAATGGCGTGCCAACGACAGGATTGACAGCGTGGTTGCTGCCTTTTTACGGCTGCCGTATTCAATGCGGTACCCGGCGCACCTGACGGCCAAGCCAATCAACCACAGAGCAAAGCCAAGTAACGCCGCGATGAGCAGTAACGCAGCCAAACGTCGAGGTTTTCGCGTTTGTGCAGTAGTCAGTCCCATACCCCATTGCGCATTCTTGAGATCCCGGAAAGTCTGTTCGATCTGCATGCGGCACCTGTACAAGTCGACCACGGAGTCGGCGCTTAGCCGGGATAGCGATGGTGAGGAAGCCAGCAGCCACGGTTCGCGTTGCGAGGCCTGATTCTTGATACTGTGACGGCTGCGCGCCTTTTTGCCAAAGGCGGTCTTGCGCTGACGCCCCTTGCGCGGCTGCTTAATGAGCACGAGACGGCACGCCACTGGATTGGAGCGGACATAAAGAAAATCTCCCAGGTCGCGTGCCTTTCCCTTGGTGTCGGCATAAAGCTGTTTGCATCTGCGCCAAGTACATGAGCCGCTCTTTTTCACCATGTCGCGGTTGCGGATGCGGCCGACCCACGCATAGCCAAGCTCATTCAGCATCTTGAACCATGTGGCCCGAAAACCTGCGTCGCTAATGATGATGGGCTGGCACCCAGGCGGAAGCACCGAGCGCAAATTCTTCATGAAAGCCCGGTGAACCGAAGCGGCGCCATACAGCTCGGTCGGATGCACTTCCTCGTAGATGACCAAGGCTCGTCCACGAACGATCAATGCGGCACGCAGAACGTGCTGGCTTACGTCATTCAGCAAATTGGACCAGTCGACGATGATGCAAACACGCACCTGCTCGTGCAAGGCGCGTCGGGCCAGCGCTCGATACGCTAACAGGCGCTCAGAAGCTAGTTGCGGATTACTCAGCAATCGATCGCAGCGCTTTATGCGATGACGCAAACTAGTCTGGCCAGTGATCGCCTTGCCCATCTTCACCACACCGAGACCGCCACGGGCCGCAGCATCAGTCATCGCCGCCAAACACTCGCGTCGCTTGGCGTGCATGGATGGGCACTGCGCTTGAAGTAACTCCTGTATGATCCGCTGTGCATGCATGGCCTGTTCCCCTTTGTTCGCAGTTGGTAGCTACGAACGAAAGGGCTAACACAGCCATGCATGCGCCGTTTTTGGGATTGAAAGTTAACAGCTTCCCAAGCTGTTTACAACAAAAATTTGAGGGGAAGGCTCAGGCTCTGACCCCGAATTTGCGGCGAAATGTGCTCTGACCCCGAATTTATGTGGTGGGCTGTTTCAGGGCCAGCGGCGTCAGGCGGCACTGTAGAAGGACAACCAGTCTTCCAGCCGGCTGCGCCAGAACTGCGCGTCGTGGCCGCCGCTGCCCATGTGGAATTCGCTGGCGGCGCCGAGCACGGCCTGCATCGCTTCGTCCTGCTTGCGCAACGGATCGCGATCGCCGACGTCGAGGTAGAAGCGCAGGCCGCGCAGGTCGGCGTGCTGCGCCAGCAGCAGCGGATCGCGTTGCGCGCGCAGCGCCGGCGTCGGGTACAGCCAGTCGCGCTGGCCGGTGAACTGGTCCGCGCCGCTGTAGTCCCATAACGCGGCGCTGTGCGCGCCCACGCGTGAAAACATCTCCGGGTGGCGCAATGCGAGATGCAGCGCGGCGAATCCGCCCATCGACACGCCGCCGATGCGCCGGTCCGCGCGCGTGGCCGTCACGCCGAGCCGTGATTCGACGGCCGGCAGCATCTCCGTCATCAGGTAATCCTCGTACAGGCCGATCGTGCCGCCTGAGGTCTGCGCCCCTTGCGCCGGCGTCGTGTTCACGCCGAAGCCGTTGTCGTAGTCGGGCGCGGCGATGACGAGCGGTGTGCCCAGCCGGTCGGCCGCGCGGTTGATGGCCAGGCCGGCATCGAAGAATGCCGCGCCGTTGCCGCCGAAGCCGTGGAACAGATAGAGGATGGGATGGCGCGCGCCGCCCGGCGGCAGGTACAGCGCGACGTTCATCGTGCGCCCGAGCGCGCGGCTCGCGACGGCGAAGGTGTCGACGGTGCCCGCCGGTGCCGCGGGACCGGGCGCGACGGCCTGCTGAACCGAAGCGTTGCCGCCCCCGCAACCGGCCAGGCAGGCAGCCGTGGCAAGCAAAAAACACCGACGTTCCATCCGTGGCCTCCCATGAGCACCGGCTCATTCTAGCCACGAATGGAACGGGCTTTCTTCACGCAGTCTTCAATAATTGAAGCCCGCGCGGATGCCGAACATGCGCGGCTCGACGTAGGTGGCTTTCATGAAGCCGCCCCACAGCGAATCGCTGCTGGTCTTGGCGCGCTTGTCCGTCACGTTGCGCACGTACGCTTCCGCATACCAGTTGCCGTCCGGGGCATCCAGGCGTGCCGACGCATCCGCCAGCGCATACGCGGCCTGGTAGCGGCCGATGCCGGCCCAGTCCGTGTTGCGCAGGTCGAAATAGGCCTTGTCGCGCCAGTTCACCTTCACGTACGGCGTGAGGCGGTAGCCGCCCGGCAGCTCGAACTCCTGCGAGAAGTTCAGGTAGACCTGGTACTTCGGCGTGTTCGGCAGGTGGTTGCCGTCGATGTCGTACAGGCGGCGGCCCAGCAGGGACTTGTCCGGACCGTTGTAGATGGCCGGGCAAGGCTGGACGCCGAATTCCGCGCGCACGTCGCCGCACTGGTAATCGTCGCTGTAGTTGTAGAAGCCGTGCACCTTGGTGTCGATGAAGGCGAAGCCGCCGCCCACGCGCGCGCCGCGCCACGGCTTGTAGTCCCACTCCAGTTCCAGGCCCGGGATGCGGGTGTCGCCCACGTTGATCGTGCGCCAGGATTCGTACACGTCGCACTTGGGCTGGTCGGCCGGGCAAGGCAGGCCGTTGTCCGGGATGATCTGGTTGACGAAGTAGTTCCCCGTCAGCTGCATGTCCTTGTAGCGCATGTAGAAGGCGGTGGCCGAGAGGCTCAGGCGGTTGTCCAGGAAGCGGCCCTTCCAGCCCAGCTCATAGTTGGTGACGGTCTCCGGGCCGTACGGCAGGAACGTCGCCTCGCCCGGCTTGCCCGTCGCGGCGCACAGGTGGTAGTTGCAGCTGTCGACCTTGTCCGCGAAACCGCCCGCCTTGTAGCCCGTCGAGACCGAGGCATAAGCCATCTGGCGCGGCGTGATCTGGAATTGCAGACCCGCGCGCCACGTCACCTTGCCCCAGGTTTCCTTGTGATCGTTGTTGGTCGCGTTGGCGTAGCCGGCATAGGCGATCGGACCGCCGCCGGCCCAGCCCATCTGCTGCGTCAGGTCGGTCCCGTCGTGGATCGTAAAGCCCGGCGTGCCCGGGATGCCGCGGTCGTACAGGCCGCGGTAATAGGCCGGGTTGCCGATCCAGTTGGCGCCGTACACCTTGCCGCCCTTGTCTTCCTTCGAATCGCGGCTGTAGCGCGCGCCCAGCGTGGCCGTCCACTTCGGCGCGAAGCTCCAGTCGGCCTGGCCGAAGATGGCCTTCGAATCGATCTGGCGATTCGGCTGCGCGTACACCACGCTGCCCGGGTCGCCGAACGGTTTCTGGATCGCTTCCGTCATCTCGTAGTCGATGCGGTTACGCTCGTGCATCCAGAACAGGCCGGACACGTATTTCAGGGAACCCAGCTGCTGCTTGAGCTGCAGTTCGTGCACGGTCGACAGGTAGCGCGAATCCGCCGTGCGGTGCCACGTGTCGCGCAGCGGCCAGGTGCCCCAGTTGCCGTCCTTCGTATTTGGGAACGGGGCGATGTCGGCCCACGACGGCGCGTTCTGCAGGCCCAGGTCGTCGTCCGAGATCTGGCTGCGGCGCTGGTCGGCGACGGCGAAGTTGTAGCTCACCGACGTGCGGTCGTTGACGTTCCAGTCCGCGCCCGCGCGCACCGTGCGGATCTTCATGTCGGTCTGGCCCGGCACGTTGACGTTGATGTAGAACTCGTCGTTGGTGCAGGCATAGCGCGTGCCGACGCCGGCGCCGCAATCGCGGAAGAACGCATAGCCCGCGCCCGAATCCTGGAAGTGCTCGTACGCGGCGTGCAGCGTGAGATCCTTGTTGACGCGCAGGAGGGCCTGCAGGCGCGCGGCCCACTCGTTCTGGTTGGTGTAGTAGTCGGACGGGCGGACCTGGCGGTTGTAGCGCATGTCGACGTCCGGCACGCCGTTCGGGATCCAGCCTTTCGACGGCACGTTCGCTTCCGACAGGTCCTGGTGCTGGTCGGCGTAGCCGTCGCGGCGCACGCGCATGAAGGAGCCGCGCAGCGCCAGCTTGTCGTTGACGACGACGTTCTGCACCCAGTTGACCTGCTTCTTGTTGTAGTTGCCGAAGTCCGTCTCGACGCGGCCGTAGTTGCCGTTGAAGTCGGGCTTCGCGGTGATGACGTTGACGCTGCCGCCCGTCGAGTTACGGCCGAACAGCGTGCCCTGCGGACCGCGCAGCACTTCGAGCTGGTCGATGTCGAACATCAGCGCCTGCGCGCCCTGCGGCCGCGGCGAGTACAGGCCGTCGACGTGGAAGCCCACGGCCGGGTCGCCCGTCTCGGTGAAGTTGGTCGACGTGATGCCGCGGATCGTGATCTGCACGCCGTTGTCGAGGCCCGAATCGATGGTGACGTTGGGGATGTCGTTGGCGAGGTCGCGGATGTTGGTGGCGCCCTTGCGGGTCAGCTGGTCCTGCGAGAACGCCGTCACCGCGACCGGCGTCTTGAGCAGCGAGGTGCTGAAGCGGGTGGCGGTCACCGTCACTTCCGGGATCGTGTCGGCGGATTGTGCCGGCTTGGTGTCGGCCTGCGCCCAGGCGGGCATGGCGGCGAAGGCGCAGGCACTGGCGACGGCCATGCTCATGGCCGTCCGTTTGATTGGATGCAGCATCATATCTCCTTGGTTTTTTGAATTCTGCGTGCCGGCGAACCGGACACGTGTCGACGAGTATTTCAACCAGGATTCGTAAAATCAAAGAATTTCGCCGGACACCTTTCAGTTTCTTCGTCTTTACTAAACAATCAACTTGTCGCGCAGGTTCAAGGCTGCGCGGCGTCCACCGCGACAGCTTGTTCCGGGCCATTCCAGGCGCGTACGGCGACCTTCAGCGCGCCTTGTCCGCCGCTGAATTCGGCGCTGACGGTGCGGCTCTCGCCCGGCATGAGCGCCACGTAGTTGTCCGACCAGTACACGGGCAGCACGCGCGCGCCGGCCGCGTCGAGCAGGGTCAGTTTGGTGTTCAGCACGGGCACCTTCGACGGATTGGTCAGCGTGACGTCCACCCTCCCTTCCGTACGGGCGGATGCGTGCACGGTCACGGGCACGCCGGCGAGCGTATCGAGGCCGCGCTGGCGCTCGGGGCTCGTCGACGGCCAGTACACGTTGTCCGACAGCGTGCGGCCCGCGCCGTCGGTCAAGGTCAGCTTCACGACCAGCAGGCCTTCGCGCGCCAGCAGCGGCGCGATGCCGAGGTCGATCGGCCCCGACGTGGCCACGCCGGGGACACTGACGGTGGCGGCGCCGCGGCCCGCCAGCCGGCCGTCGACGGTCCAGGCCTCGAATGCGACGCGCGCATTGTCCAGCGGCGCGGTCGGGTTGTTGATGACGTCGACCGCGTGATCGGGCAGGTTCAGTTGCACGTGCACGGGTTCGGACGCGTGTTTCGTGCCGTAGTAGGCGGCGTGCGTATCGTAGTCGTGGCTGAGGATCTGCCACATCGTGCTCGGCCAGGCCGGCTGCGTCATCCACAGCATGCGGCCGCTGTTCTCGCGCCACAGCCCCGCATTCATGCCTTCGAAGATCGCGCGGTGCGATTCGTAGTTCATCAGCTGCGCCTTGCGCTCGAAGTCGGCCAGCGACGCCGGCGCGCCGTACTGCCGCTCGAGCGCCTTCATGAACGGTTCCACGCGGCCGTTGCCGCTGGGGTGCCAGTCGTGGTACGCGGCGGTATCGCCCAGCGGCCAGCGCTCGGATGCCGGCACCGCGGCCTCGAACGCCTCGCGCGTGGGGAACGACGGCGTGCCCACCTCGACGGCGAAGCCCTTGCCGTGCGTCGTGAAATACGTTTCCGGCGGCTGGTAGTCGTACGGGCCGCTGTTCTGCAGGTTCACGCGGTTCGAGCTGCCCGTGTACCAGCGCGTGCCGTCTTCCGCGTAGATCAGCGCTTCCAGCTTCTCGTTCAGCGCCGGCTGCGGGACGCCCTCGTTGCGGCCGAACCAGGCGACGATCGAGGGGTGGTTGCGGAAACGGCGCACGACGTCGACGGCGTTCGCCATGAACAGGTCGACGTCCTGCGGCTCGATGTTGTAGTCCTGTGTCGAGGCCCAGAAGTCGTTCAGCACCATGAGGCCGTATTCGTCGGCCAGCTCGAAGAACGTCTCTTCCGTGTTCTGGCCGACCCAGTTGCGGATGATGTTCACGTGGGCGTCGCGGTGCAGGCGGAAATACGGTTCCAGGCGCGCGCGGTCGACGCGCTTCATGAAGTCGTCCATGCCCCAGTTGCCGCCGCGCGCCGCTATGCGCACGCCGTTGACCTTGATGACGAGGTGCGGCGCGAGGCTGCCGGCATCGGCCAGTTCGCGGATCGCGGCCGTGCCTTCCGCTTCCGCACGCAGGCCGGTCGCCCACTGGTTGCCCGCGACCTTGCGCAGCGCCTCGTGGCGGGCGTCGGTGATGCGCACGCCGAGCGCGTGCGCCCTGGTGAAATCGGCCTCCACGCGGCGCAGGTGGCCCGTGCGGTCGACCAGCGACAGCTCGTAGGTCACGCTGCGGATGCCGAACGCGGTGCGCGCATGGTCGGACAGCGCCGCGCCCTGCAGCACGTCGACGTCGAGGTCGTGCAGCTCCGGCTTGCCGTAGCCGTTCGGCCACCACAGCCGCGGCTGCTTGACCTTCAGCGCGGCGAAGTCGTTCGATGCGAAGCGCACGGTGTGCGTGCCGGGCGCCACGTCCAGCGTGCGGCTCACGACGATAGGCTGCATCGATCCCGCCCGGTCGCGGATGGTGGCGCGCACGGTCGCGCGCACGGTCTTGTTCGACAAATTCGTCAGCGGCACCTCGATGCCGACGTCGGCCTCGCGATGGTCGTCCGCGAGCGCGGTGATCACGTGCGCATCGCCCACGCGCACGTCGCCCGTGCTGCGCAGGACGACGTCCTGCCACAGGCCCGTGTTGCGGTCGCGGACGGACGGGATCCAGTCCCAGCCCTCGGTGGCGATGAAGGTCGGGCCGTCCTGCGCCTGCACGCCGCCGTTCTCGCCGACGCCGGCCGCGACGGATTCCTCGTGCGCGATGCCGGGATGCGGCGGCGGCGACACCTTGACGGCGATGACGTTCTCGCCTTTCGGGTTCAGGTACGGCCCCAGGTCGACGCTGCCGCGCACGAAGGCGCCGCGCGTGGTGCCGGCGCGGCGGCCGTTGACCCAGATCGCGGACGCGTAATTGATGCCCTTGAACGTGACGAACAGGTGACGGCCGGGGCGGTGGCCGCGCGGCAGCGCGAAGCTCGTGCGGTACCACCAGTCCTGGCGGCTGAGGCTTTCCGGGATCGCGAGGTTGTCGAGGCCATACGCCGGACTCGGATAGACGCCGCGGTCGACCAGCGTGGTGAGCACGGTCCCCGGCACCGTGGCCTTGTACCAGCGCGACGCGTCATAGCCCCCGCTGGCGATCTGCTGCGCGGATCCCGGTGCCTGGTCCGCCGATTGCAGCGTCCACGCACGGATCGTCCATGCGTTCGCGCCCCGCGGTTCCAGCGCCGGCCCCGCATAGGCCGGCACGGCGACGGGCTGCGACGGCGGCGTCGCGCTGTGCGGCAGCGTCCACGCATCCTGCGGCACGAGCTGGCCGGCCATCTGGCGGGTCTGCAGCGGCCAGTGGGGGCTGCCGGTCTCGAACACGATCATGCCTTCGTTTGGCGGCGTCGCCGCGAGCCGTGCGACGGCCTGTGCGTCGTCCCCCAGCGTCAGCCCGGCCACGCGGCCCGCGAACGCGGCATCGGTCCCCGTGCGCGGTGCGATCGCGATCTGCGCGGCGGCCGCTGCGCTGCCTTGCACCTCCTCCCGCGCCACTTCCCTGCCGTTCGCGTACAGGACGACGTGGCGGCCGTCCCGGCTGGCCGCCACATGGGTCCAGGCGCCGGCGGGCAGCGGCACGCTGCTGCGCACCGGCGCACCCGCGCCGCAGAAGGCCAGCGTGCCGTCCACGCTGCACAGGTAGCCGATGCCGTCCGCGCCGGCCAGCAGCACCGTCCCGCGCGTGGCCTCCGACGGCTTGAACCAGCCGCCGATGGCGACGCGCTGCGCCGCCAGCGTCACGCCGGCGGGCGCCTTCTTGACCAGGCCGTCGGCGGCGGCCGGGAATTCGGCGTTGAACGGTCCCCACGTGGCCGCGTGGACGGTAGATGCCGCCAGCAACACGGCGGCGAGCAAGGCGTTCGAAAGGCGGGGTGGGCGTGCGACGGGCGTGGGCAGGCCCGAACTGGCGTGGCGCATGATGGTCTCCGGGATAGGCATGAAGTCCCGGCGCGGACGGCCGGGATCGTTATGCGGCGGATTCTGCATCCGCCCGGAGGGAGGGTCAAACGCCGGAAAGGCTTTGCGGCGCTGTTTAGCGGCGATTACTAAACTGGCCGCGCTTGATGGTCAAACGATGCCGCCCGCCGCGCGGACAGCGGCGTGCGGCGTTTTAGTAAAGCCGCCCGTCAGCGCTGCGGTTCGAAGAACAACACCTCGCCTGTCGCGGTGGCCGCGATCAGCTGGCCGTCGTACCAGGCCGGCGAACCCTCAAAGGCACCGAGGCGCTTGACGTATTCCATGGCCGAGTACAGCGCATGCGGTCCGCCCTCGTACATGTGCTTCGTGTCCAGCTTGCCCGTGGCCGTGTCGATCACGCGGCCATCGTTCACGGCAAGCGCATCGCTGCGCCACGACCAGCGCGCGCGCCCGGTCGCCGCGTCGAGCGCGTGCAATTCGCCCTTCATCGACGCCGCCACGACGACGTCGGCCACGCGCAGCGGCGACGCGAAGGTCCACACCTTCGTTTCGAAGCGGTAGCGTTCGCGGCCGGTGCGCTTGTCCAGCGCCAGCAACAGGCCGGTGTCCGACGTGCCGACGTACACGCTGTCGCCATCCACCGCCGGCGTGCCGACGACCCAGCTGCCCTGCGCGTCGTAGCGCCACTTCGGCTGGCCGCCCACCGCATCGAGCGCGTAGAAAAAGCCGTCGCGCGAGCCGACGTATACCGTGTCGCCATCGACGGCGGGCGATGCCTGGATGCCGAACATGATGCTGGTCTTCTGCTCGACGCCCGTCTGGTGGCGCCAGCGCTGCTCGCCCGTCTGCGCATCGAGCGCATACACGGCGCCGTCCCAGCTGCCGACGACGATGTTGCCGCCTGCGAGCGCGGGCGACGAATGCACCATGCCGCCCGTGCGCCACGCCCACGCGAGCTTGCCGTCTTTCGCGTCGAGGGCGTACACGTGGCCGTCGCTGCTGCCGACGTAGACCTTGCCGTCATGGACCAGCGGCGACGACAGGTACAGGTCCCACGGGTCGGGCACGGGCTGGCCGTCGCGCGGCATGCCGAACATGCCGTGGGCGGCGAACACCGCCTCGCCCTGCGTGCGGAAGGTCCATCGCGGCGAGCCGTCGTCCGCCTTGAGCGCATGCACGCTGCCTGCGCGGTCGAGGAAGTAGACGGTGCCGTCGGCCACCGCGGGCGTCGACGCGATGCCGCCGCGCGCGTGATACAGCCACTGCAGGGTACGCGTCTTCGCGTCGAGCGCGTACAGGTTGCCGTTCTCCGCGCCGACGAACACGCGCCCCTGCGCCGCCACGGGCGACGCATGGATCGCCGCGTGGACGTCGAACCGCCCCGCCAATCTGAAACCCTTGATGGCACGCGTCTCGCCGGCCACGCGGCCGGTGTGCGCGGGGTCGCCCATGAACATGGGCCAGTCGGCGGCGAACGATGGGGTGGCGAGGAAGGCAAGCAGCAGGGCAAGGCGGCGCATGGGGGTTCCTGACGTTGGGATGCCGCCATTCTAGAGGCGGGAAGCGCCTGCAATCTTCAGGGAGGCTTCACGGCCGATAGGCGCGGCGGCGGCGCGTCGCTATACTTGCGCTCCATGCGACTCCTACTCGTGGAAGACGACCTGGCGCTGGGCCGCGCGCTGCAGTCGGTGCTGCACAACGACGGCCATGACGTCACCTGGGTGCGCCTGGGCAGCGACTGCGCGCGCCTGCTGGACGAGCGCCGCCACGACGCGCTGCTGCTGGACCTGGGCCTGCCCGACGGCGACGGCGTCGCCCTGCTGCGCCGCCTGCGCGCGGCCGGCCACGTGCTTCCCGCCGTCCTGATCACGGCGCGCGACAGCCTGCAGGACCGCCTCGACGGCTTCGACGGCGGCGCCGACGATTACCTCATCAAACCCTTCGACATCCCCGAGCTGCTGGCCCGTCTGCGCGCCGTCGTGCGCCGCGCCGGCGGCGCGCAGGCCGACGCGCTGTGGCAGGTCGGCGACCTCGCCATCGACGCACGCAGCATGAGCGCCACCTGCCGCGGCGCGCCCGTGAACCTGTCGCGGACGGAGTTCGCGCTGCTGCACGCGCTCGTGCGCAACCCGGACCGCATCGTCACGCGCGCGGAACTCGAACAGGGCGTGCTGCCCTACAGCGAGGGCCAGACGCTGGACGTGCATATCTCGAACCTGCGCAAGAAGATCGGCGACGGCTACATCCGCACCGTGCGCGGTGTCGGCTACATGGTGCGCCATGACGGCGACCGCTAGCATGTCGCCGCCGAAGTCGCTGCTGCGTCGCCTCCTGATCGGCTTCATGCTCGTCATGCTCGCCATCTGGCTGGCGGCGCTGGCCCATATCGTGAAGCAGGTGAAGGTCGACAAAGTGCGCCAGACGGCGGCCGTCAACCGGGCCTGGACGCGCCAAATCATGCTCAACATGCAGTCGCTGCCACCCGACCCGGCGGCGCTGGCGCGCATCGGCCAGCGCATCGAAGACCTGCGCCTGGACATGTTCCGCGAGTTCGGCTACCCGACGCAGGCGCGCATCCGCGTCTGGCTGGGACGGCAGCTCGCGTACGATTCGGCGCCGGGCGCGCCGCTGGACGACGGGTGGGCGCTCTGGACCGAACGCGACGCCACACGCGGCATCACGGTGGAGCGACGCGAAAAGCCCGACAGCGACTGGGTATTCACCCCGTCGGCCGCCAATTACCTGCTCTCGCCGCTGGTCTACAGCCTGCCGTTCATGCTGCTGCCGGCATGGCTCATCGTGCGCGTGGGCCTGCGCCCGCTGCGCGAGGTGGCGCAGGCCCTCGAGGCGCGCGGTGCCGCCGAGCTGGCGCCGCTGCCCGCGTCGCCCTATCGCGAACTGGCCCCGGTCGTGGATGCGGTGAACCGCCTGATGCGGCGCCTGTCCGAACGGCTCGCGCGCGAACAAGAACTCCTCGCCGACGCCGCGCACGAGCTCAAGACGCCGCTGTCGGTCGTGCAGCTCAATGCCCACCTGCTGGAAGCGTCCACGGACGCGGCCCAGAAGACCGAAGCCGGTGCCGGCCTGCGCGAAGGGGTCGCACGCGCCACGCACGCGGTGCACCAGCTGCTCGCCTTCGAACGGGCGCGCCAGGAATCGACGGACGCGCCGCTGCAGGACCTGGACCTGGCCGCGCTGCTGCGCGAACGCATCGCCGTGGCCGCGCCGCTGGCGCTGCAGCGCGGCGTCGACATCGAATTGCACGCGCCCGCTCCGATCACCCTGCCGCTGCACCGCGAAAGCATGGCCGCCCTGCTCGACAACGTGGTCGGCAACGCGATCAAGTATTCACCGGACGGCGCGCGCGTGGACGTGTGCCTCGACGCCGGCCCCTGCATCACGGTGTCGGACCAGGGTCCCGGCATCCCGCCCACGCTGCGCGCGCGGGTGTTCGAACGCTTCTACCGCGTGCCGGGTCAGGACCAGGCGGGCAGCGGCCTGGGTCTCGCGATCGCGGAACGGGCCGCGGCCCGCAACGGCGCCCGCATCACGCTCGACGGCCGCCCCGATGGGCGCGGACTGGCCGTGCGCATCGCGTTCGGCGACGCCGGCTGCGCTACGCCTTCGCCATGAATGCCGCGACCAGCGCGTTGGCGTGACCGTGGCCCAGCTGGTGGTCGTTCTTGAGGTGGGCGACCAGCTCCATGTGCTTGCGCGGACCCGCCTGTTCCAGGACCTGCATCCAGTGCGCGATCGGCTTGCCGTACTTCTTTTCGATGGAGGGGAAGTACGAGGCGGGGCCTTTTACGGTGTCTTGCGTTGTCATGTCGGTTCCTTGCGGTCGTTGTCGAGTCGAGTCTGCTTCTCGACGACGAACGAGGATACGGCATTTCGACACCCGGCCGCGCTATGGCCGGCCGCGACGCGAAATCCGCAGAATGCGGTTCGCATAGTAGTCGGACACATACAGGGCGCCGTCCGGACCGAATACGAAGCCAGTCCCGCTCGACGGGCCGGGCACGAAGCCAGTCCCGATCGTCATCGCCTTTCCTCCAGGCGTGAAGCGTAGCAGCGTGGTGCCGCTCAGGACGTACAGCGGCCCCGGCATCGCGGCGCCCGCGATGCCGGGAAAGGCGAGATAGGTGTCCAGCCCGGCCAGGCCGGTGGCGAAAGCATCGTCCACGAGACGGCCATCCGGGCCGTAGATCCGGATCGTACCGTCGGCGAGCGCAACGAAGATCCGGTTGCGCGTATCGATGGCGATGCTGCCGGGACGTGTCGGCGTCTCGAACAGGACGGTCGGCGGGGCTCCGGTAGTGCTCAACACGCGTGGCCGGTCGTCCGAAAAAACCAGGCGCCGGTGACGGTCGAACTTCATGTCGTCGACATCGTCGAAGCCGGTGTCGAAGAGGACCGATGACGTCTCGTCGGCATGGATCGCCGCGAGGACGCCGCCACCGCCGACGAAGACCGCAAACTTGTGCCCGCCGATGTGCGTGGCGGCGTCGACGAGCACGGCGTCCGGATCGGTCATTGGCGGACCGAACTCCGTCACCGGCTGCCCGCCGGGTCCGACACGATGGATGCGCAGTCCCGGCTGGCGCCCGACATACAGTGAGCCGTCCGGTGCGAACGACAGTTTCATGGGCTCGGGAACATGGGCATACACCGTGACACGGTACGGGGCGGATACGCTCGGCAACGGGGGCTCACGGCCCCATGCATGGCCGGACGCCGCCATGATGATGACGGCAACGAGGATGAGCAGCGGACGGACCAGCCGGAGCAGTGGATACGGCATGAGAACCTCCGGGTCGGAATGCGCACACGGCGCTGAAGCGATCCTAAGTCGTACCGTCGGCGTCGGGTTGACATCCCTCAAATGCAGATCGCATAACGCAGCGCGCATGCTATAGTTGCCGACCTGGTCCGCGCCGGGCTCCGCCCCCTCGTCATGAATGCTCCTTTGCCCGATCGCCTGCGCACGCGGCTCTCGCTGCTGCTGCGCGCCAATGCCATCCTGCTGTGGGCGGCGCTCGTCGGCTTCGTCGGCGCGCTGGCGACGCTCCTCTTCCGCGACGGTCTCACGCTGCTGCAGGCGCTGCTGTTCGGCCGCAGCGGCTCGTTCGTCGACATCGCGACCGCACTGCCCTGGCAGGCACGCCTGCTGATGCCAAGCGCGGGCGGCCTGCTGGCCGGCTGCGTGCTGGTGCTGGCGCGCCGCCATGCCGGCGGTGCGCGTGCGGACTACATGGAAGTGGTGGCCGTCGGCGACGGCAAGGTGCCGGTGCAGCTTACGCTCGTGAACAGCGTATCGTCGCTGCTGTCGATCGCGTCGGGCGGCTCGATCGGCCGCGAAGGCTCGATGATCCAGCTGGCGGCGATGAGCGCGTCCGTCGTCGGCCGCATCGCCCGTTTCAATACGGAGCGTCTGCGCCTGCTCGTGGCGTGCGGCGCGGCGGCGGGCATCGCCGCGGCCTACAACGCGCCCATCGCCAGCGCGTTCTTCGTCACCGAGATCATCCTGGGGGCCATCACCATGAACAGCCTCGGGCCGATCATGGTCGCCGCCGTCGTCGCCAACATCACCATGCGCCGCCTGCCCGGCTATCATCCGACGTACGAGATGCCCGCGTTCGCGCCCATCGCCAACCTGGAGGTCGTGTGGTTCGTCGCGCTGGGCGTGCTCGCGGGGCTGATCGCGCCGGCCTTCCTGGTCGCGTTGCAGCGCACGCGCGGCATGTTCGCCAACAGCGGCCTGCCGCTGCCGCTGCGCCTCGCGCTCGGCGGCCTGGGCGTGGGCGCCATCTCCATCTGGGTGCCGCAGGTCTGGGGCAACGGCTACAGCGTCGTGAACGCGCTGCTGCACCAGTCCTGGCTATGGCAGGCCGTTCTCGTGGTCCTCGTCTGCAAGATCGCGGCGACGCTGCTCACCAGCGGATCCGGCGCCATCGGCGGCATCTTCACGCCCACGCTGTTCGTCGGCGCGGCCGTCGGCCATTTGTTCGCGCTGGTGCCGCAGGCGTTGACGCCGGAAACGGCCGCCGCGCCGGCCGCGTTCGTCGCCGTCGGCATGGGCGCCCTGCTGGCCGCTGCCACGAGCGCGCCGCTGATGGCGATCCTGATGATCTTCGAGATGACACTCAGCTATGCGTTGATGCTGCCGCTGATGCTGGCCTGCGTCGTCGCCTTTGCCGTCGCGCGGGCCGTGAACGGGCCGTCGATGTACGAGATCACGGCGCGCCGCGCGGCCGACGAGCAGGAACGCGAACGCCTGCGCGCGATCCGGATGCAGGAACTGATCCGCCCCGCCGACACCGTCCTGCCGCTCGATGCCTCCATCGCGCAGGCCGCCGCGCTGTTTCGCCAGCACCCCGTGAAATACGTCTACCTCGTCGATGCCGCCCGGCGCTACCGCGGCGTGGTGGCGCTGCACGACGTGGCCGCGCTGTACGAGCGGGACGAGGCATCCTCCCGCACCTGCGCCGACATCGCCCGGCCCGACGCCCTGCCCGTCGTCACCGCCGACATGGGCCTGGACGACGCGCTGCGCCAGTTCATGCGCCACTTCGGCGAGCGGCTGCCGGCCGTGCGCAGCGCACTCGACCCCGAGCTGCTCGGGGCCGTGCACAAGACGGATGTGCTGGATGCGTATGTCAGGCTGAATCGGGCGCCGCTGGGGATGCAGGTGGAGGCATAAACTGCTTGCAGATATATTGTGAGATCGATAACATCGAGAGATTACCCACTCTTCCGCGTATCGGTCCATGAGCACACTTACCCGCCGTCGTTTGCTTGGTTCAGCCGCCCGACTGGCGGTCTCGCTTCCCATGCTGTCCGCCTTCGGCAACGCGCAGGCGCAAGCCGCAGCGCGCCACGACGTGCGCGACTACGGTGCCCGCGGAGACGGCAAGACGGTCGATTCCGGCGCCATCAACGCCGCCATCGAGGCGGCGGCCAGGGCGGGTGGCGGCACCGTGCATGTCCCGCCCGGGCGCTACCTGTCCGCATCGATCCGGCTGCGCAGCCGCGTCACGCTGCATCTGGAGGCGGGCGCGGTCATCGAAGCGGTGGACTGGAAGGTCGCGCCGTACGACCTGCCGGAACCGAATGCCGCGGGCGGCAACTACCAGGACTTCGGCCACAGCCACTGGAAGAACAGCCTGATCTGGGGCATCGGCCTGGACAGCGTTGCGATCACCGGCACCGGCCACATCGATGGCAAGGGACTGAACCCGGGCTACCGGAAGCTGCCCGACGGGAGCATACGCTACGACGCGGACGGCGGGCCGGGCGAAGGCAACAAGGCGATCTCGCTACGCGAATGCAATAACGTCCTGCTGCGCGACTTCGGCATCTTGAGAGGGGGCCATTTCGGTATCCTGGCGACCGGATGCAGCAACGTGACGGTCGATAATCTGCGCATCGATACCAATCGCGACGGCATGGACATCGATTGCTGCAGCAACGTGCGCATTTCCAGGTGCAGCGTCAATTCGCCCTGGGACGACGGCATCTGCCTGAAGGCGTCGTATGCACTGGGCCGGATCGCGGCCTGCGACAACATCACGATTTCGGATTGTTACGTGGCCGGGAATTTCGACGTCGGCACGCTGCTGGACGGGACATTCAAGCGCAGCACACCGGACTACCACTCGGGCCGCGTCGGGCGGATCAAGCTGGGCACGGAATCGAATGGCGACTTCAGGAACATCACGATCACCAACTGCATCTTCGACGATTGCCGCGGCCTCGCCATCGAAAGCGTGGACGGTTCGCACATCGAAGACCTCACGATTTCCAACATCACCATGCGCAAGGTGGCCAACGATCCGATCTTCATCTGCCTCGGCGCGCGCCTGCGTGGGCCGGATGCGCCGCCGGTCGGGACCATCCGGCGCGTCAACATCAGCAACATCGTCGTCTCGGGCGCCCAAACGGGTTTTACCAGCACGATCAGCGGCCTGCCCGGTCATCCGGTCGAGGACATCCACCTGTCGAACCTGCGCTTGCACGTCGAAGGCGGCGGCACGGCCATGCTGCGCGACGTGGTCCCGCTGGAAAAGCCGACAGCGTATCCCGAGCCGGGCATGTTCGGCCCGTGCCCGGCCTATGGCCTGTACGTGCGCCATGCGGCCGGCATCGACGTCGACCACGTCACGGTGACGTATGCGCAGCCCGAGGCGCGCGCCGCCTTCGTGCTGGAGGATGTACGGGACGCCGTCTTCAGCGCGGTCAATGCCCAGCCGGGCAGCGACGGCGCGGCGCTGTTCGACCTGCGGTCGGTGACGGACTTCACGGTGCGCGACGCGCGCAGGGTCCAGGACCAGCACGTTTCCGACACCGTGCAGCGCCAGCGCATCTGATTCAGTAGGCGAGCGAACCCTCCAGCGCGGTCTGCACCAGCGCATCGATCTCGCCGGTGACGTTGGTCATGGTGCTCGCTACCACGGCGAACTCCCTGCCGACGTCGCCGGCGCGCGCAGCAACGACCTGGGCATTGAAGGCGACCATGCGCGCCTGCCGCGCGATGGTCTTGATGTCCCCCATCAATTCCTGCATCTGCCTGCGCTGCAGCAGGGCATGGCGCTTGGACTGTTCCTCGTACACGAGGGTCAGCGCATTGAGCACGGTGAGCAGCGGCGTCGCGCTGCGCACCAGCTCATCGAGCAGCGCGGGCGCGCGCCGCGACGTCGTGCCGATGGCGTCCAGCGTACTCTCGGCCAGTGCGATGAAGTCGCGGATGATCTGGTCGCCCCGCATCGTGCCGAAATACGCGTCGCGCAGTTGCTGGCAAAAGATGCCCGGCAAACCCTGCTTGCCCTGCACGAGCGTGACATGCGCGTCCCGGAAGGCCGCCAGGGTGTCGCGGGCAGTCTTGTCCGCGCCGTCATGGCCGAGTGACGCCAGCACGGAATACAGCACCACCCGCTGTGACGTGAAACGGCGCCGGCCGGACAGGTTGATCAGGGCGCCGAACACGTCGCCGGACAGTTTGACGTCGGGCTGGGCGGTGGATACGGCGGGGAGAGTTTCTGCGTGCATGCTGGGCTCCGATCGGTGTGACCGCCGGCGGCGGCTGATGCAGTAGCTGATGCAGGTTTTATGCCAGCCAGATTGGTGGCGGCTGTAGTTACATGCACTAACTTGAATCAAACTCTGGGGACGATTTGCACCCGGGGCGTGAGGCAGCCCACATATTGGGCAGGCTCGCCCCGTTTGTTCACGATTTTTTCTTGTTCACGTAACGTGAACACACTGAAAAGATGAACGCTCAAGACCTGTGTGGCGCAATCAGGCACACATTGGTAACCCATCGGCATGTACAAAGAAAAAGCCCGCTGTTCTTCCGAAGAGCGGGCTTTCATCAGTGGACAACGAGGTCGCGCTTAGAACGGGATATCGTCATCCATATCCGAGAAGTTCGGTGCCGGTTTCGGCTGCGGACGTGCGGCCGGGGCCGGCGGGGCCTGGCGCGGGGCCGGGCGGCTCGGCGGGGCATCGTAGCCACCCATGTCGTCGCCACCACCGTAGCTGTCGCCGCCGCCCATGCCCTGGCGGCCGCCCAGCATCTGCATGTTTTCAGCAATGATGTCGGTGGCGTAGCGCTCGATGCCGTCCTTGTCGGTGTACTTGCGGGTCTGCAGGCGGCCTTCCACGTAGACCGACGAACCCTTTTTCAGGTACTGGCCGACGATTTCGGCGAGGCGGCCGAAGAACGAGATGCGGTGCCACTCGGTCAGCTCTTTCTGCTCGCCGGTGTTCTTGTCCTTCGATTTGTAGGACGTGGCCACCGCGATGTTGGCGATGGCGTCGCCGCTCGGCATGTAGCGGATTTCCGGATCGCGGCCGAGATTGCCGACGATGATGACCTTGTTAACTGATGCCATTTTGTAAAGCTCCTTTGGATGATCCCTGACTCTGCATGAAGACTAAGCGTGAGGGAAACTGTTGATATTGCGTCCGCTATTATGCTGGTCAGTTGCCTCATAAAGCAACTGGTTCCGCACTGACCGGACACCCGGGTCGCAGCACCCGATCAGACCTCGTAGATGGGGCCAAAGTGCCCATTTTGGAAGAGATATGCATCAATAGGACCACCGAAAATTTTTTCTGTTTTCTGGTGAGTCTGCCATTGAATTGCCCCGCTCCCGGACCACATACGACACGCGCACGTTATACCGGAACGGCAGATCTTGACAGGTCGTCATATCATGCTGTTAAGCCTCGCAGACTTTTTCGAGGGTCGGCATACCACTGTAAATAAAAACAGGTAAACTAGTGTGCTTTCCCGTTCGGCCCGCTCACCTGTGCCATTCGTGCGCCGGCCCCGCAACCATTCGAAAGCCTTCAAACAACAATGGAAGAAATCCGTATCCGCGGCGCCCGCACGCACAATCTCAAGAACATCAACCTCGACCTGCCGCGCAACAAGCTGATCGTGATCACCGGCCTGTCGGGTTCCGGTAAGTCGTCGCTCGCCTTCGACACGCTGTATGCCGAAGGCCAGCGCCGCTACGTCGAATCGCTGTCGGCCTATGCGCGCCAGTTCCTGCAGCTGATGGAAAAGCCGGACGTCGACATGATCGAGGGCCTGTCGCCCGCCATCTCCATCGAGCAGAAGGCGACGTCGCACAACCCGCGCTCGACCGTCGGCACCGTCACCGAGATCCACGACTACCTGCGCCTGCTGTACGCGCGCGTCGGCACGCCCTACTGCCCGGATCACCCGGAAGAGCCGCTGGCCGCGCAGACCGTGTCGCAGATGGTCGATGCCGTGCTGGGCATGCCGGAAGGGACCAAGCTGATGATCCTGGCGCCCGTCGTGGCGAACCGCAAGGGCGAGCACGGCGACCTGTTCGAAGCGATGCAGGCGCAGGGCTTCGTCCGCTTCCGCATCCAGAGCGGCACGCACGCAGCCAAGATCTACGACGTGGACGACCTGCCGAAACTCAAGAAGACGGAAAAGCACACGATCGACGTCGTCATCGACCGCATCAAGGTGAATGCCGAGATCAAGCAGCGCCTGGCCGAAAGCTTCGAGACCGCGCTGCGCATCGCGGACGGCCGCGCCGTCGCGTACGAGATGGACACGGAGAAGGAGCACATCTACTCGAACAAGTTCGCGTGCAACGTCTGCGGCTATTCGCTGCAGGAGCTGGAGCCGCGCCTGTTCTCCTTCAATAACCCGATGGGCGCCTGCCAGGAATGCGATGGCCTGGGCCATATCGAGTTCTTCGATCCGAAGCGCATCGTCGCGTTCCCGAACCTGTCGCTGGCGTCCGGCGCCGTGAAGGGCTGGGATCGCCGCAACCAGTTCTACTACCAGATGCTGACGAGCCTCGCGTCGCACTACGGCTTCGACCTCGACAAGCCGTTCGAGCAGCTGCCGAAGTCCGCGCAGGACGTCGTGCTGTTCGGCTCCGGCAAGACGTCGGTGCCGTTCGCGTACGTGAACGAGCGTGGCCGCACGGTGATGCGCGAGCACACGTTCGAAGGCGTCGTCAACAACCTGCAGCGCCGCTACCGCGAGACGGATTCGATGGCGGTGAAGGAAGAGCTGGCGAAGTTCATCAACGAGAAGGAGTGCCCGTCGTGCGGCGGCGCGCGCCTGCGCACGGAAGCGCGCTACGTCAAGATCGGCAATGGCAAGCAGCAGCGCGCCATCTATGAAGTCGCGAAGACGCCGCTGCGCGACTGCCTGACCTACTTCGACGACCTGAAACTGACGGGCGCGAAGAAGGACATCGCCGAGCGCGTGATCAAGGAAATCGTCGCGCGCCTGAAATTCCTGAACGACGTCGGCCTCGATTACCTGTCGCTGGACCGCAGCGCCGACACCCTGTCGGGCGGCGAAGCGCAGCGCATCCGCCTCGCGTCGCAGATCGGTTCCGGCCTGACGGGCGTGATGTACGTGCTCGACGAGCCGTCGATCGGCCTGCACCAGCGCGACAACGACCGCCTGATCGCCACGCTGAAGCACCTGCGCGACATCGGCAACAGCGTGCTCGTGGTGGAACACGACGAAGATGCGATCCGCACGGCGGACTACATCGTCGACATGGGTCCGGGCGCGGGGGTGCACGGCGGCGCCGTGATCGCCGAAGGCTCGCTCAAGGACATCATGAAGAGCAAGGAGTCGCTGACGGCGGCTTACCTGTCGGGCAAGAAGAAGATCCACGTGCCGAAGAAGCGCACGCAGGCCGACCCGGACCGCCAGCTCGTCATCACGGGCGCGACCGGCAACAACCTGAAAAACGTGTCGCTGGAGCTGCCGGTAGGCCTGCTGACGTGCGTGACGGGCGTGTCGGGTTCCGGCAAGTCGACGCTCGTGAACGATACGCTGTACCCGGCCCTGTCGCGCCACCTGTACGGTTCGCAGACGGAACCGGCGCCGCACGAGGCGATCCACGGCCTGGAACACTTCGACAAGGTGATCTCGGTCGACCAGGCGCCGATCGGCCGCACGCCGCGTTCGAACCCGGCCACGTACACGGGCGTGTTCACGCCGATCCGCGACCTGTTCGCGACGGTGCCGACCGCGAAGGAACGCGGTTATTCCGCGGGCCGCTTCTCGTTCAACGTGAAGGGCGGCCGCTGCGAGGCGTGCCAGGGCGATGGCGTGATCAAGGTCGAGATGCACTTCCTGCCGGACGTGTACGTGCCTTGCGACGTCTGCCACGGCAAGCGCTACAACCGCGAGACGCTGGAAGTCCAGTACAAGGGCAAGAACATCACCGAAGTGCTGGACATGACGGTCGAGGATGCGCACGAGTTCTTCAAGCCGGTGCCGGTCATCGCTCGCAAGCTGCACACGCTGCTGGACGTGGGTCTCGGCTACATCAAGCTGGGCCAGAGCGCGACCACCTTGTCGGGCGGCGAGGCGCAGCGCGTGAAACTGTCGCTGGAACTGTCCAAGCGCGATACCGGCCGCACGCTGTACATCCTCGACGAGCCGACGACCGGACTGCACTTCGCCGACATCGACCTGCTGCTGAAGGTGATCCACCGCCTGCGCGACCAGGGCAACACGCTCGTCATCATCGAGCACAACCTGGACGTCGTCAAGACGGCGGACTGGATCGTCGACCTGGGTCCGGAAGGCGGCGCGGGCGGCGGCACGATCGTCGCGCACGGCACGCCGGAAGACGTGGCCGACAATCCGGACAGCGTGACCGGCAAATACTTGAAACCGCTGCTCAAGTAACCCACGTCGTCCCCGCGCAGGCGGGAACGACAGTCTTGCTACTCCACCGTATAAAACGGCTGGTGCACCCGCACCGGCCGCACGTCCATCCGGATCCGGTAGATCGAATACGCATCCTCGCGGTTGGTCACGTATTCCGCGGTGTCCGGCACGCGCGTGAACGTGAACTCGAAGCCGCGGTCCGGCGACTGGCTGTCCGGCCCTTCGAACGCCACGCCGACGGCCCGCTGCAGATCGCTGTCCACCAGTTTCTCGAGCAGGTCCGCGACCGCCGTGTTGCCGAGGATGTCCGTATAAAAGATCGGCGCGCGGTGCTCGACGTACTGCCGGTCCACGGGCTCCTTGCCCGGTCCCGGCGTGTACGTCCGCGTGGCCAGGTTGAACCGGTCGCCGCTGTCCAGGTAGCTGATGCGTGCATTGGCGAGATTGAATCCCGGCTTCGATTTGTCCGTCGTGGCCCCGGCCAGATCGAGCACGAGCGCGCCGCGGTAGCCGATCACCGTCACGTCGCGCGACGGTCCCACGACGGCCGCCGTGTTCTCGTCGATGCCCAGTCCCAGCGTATAACCCTTGGCCAGCATCGCGGGCAGCATGCGGCCGAAGCGCCCGCGCGCGAGCAGGTGCTGGTCGACGAAGACGTCGTCGCCGACGAAGCCGAGGCCCGGCGCCACGTCCTTGCCGTCCGCCACGCCGTTCTTCAGCACGGGCATCACTTCCAGCGGCGGGTCGTAGAACATGGTGCTGCTCATGATGGCCGCACCGGCGCTCGTGCCCGCGACGACGCCGCCGCGCCGGTACAGCGCCCACAACGCGTCCAGCACGGCCGTGTTGCTGCCGTCCGCACGCCGCAGCGAACCCGTGATGCGGGCTTGATCTCCGCCCGTGAAGAACGCGCCGCCGGCCTTGCGGATCGCGTCGGCCAGCGCTGGATCGTCCGCGGCCTTGCGCACGTCCGTCCCGGCCAGCATGGGCGCGACCGGGACGACGAACGCGCGCGCGCCGTAGCGGTTCAGCGCGTCCACCGTGAGCTGGGCTTCCTTCGCGGGCGTCTGCGCGGCCGTCGGGAGCACGGCGATGCGCGCGCCCTTCCCGCCCGCCAGCGCGACGATCTTCTCCCACACCTCGGCGTTGTTGACGCGCAGGCCGCCGCCGATGATGACCAGCGATCCTTTCGGCGGCCCGGCGTCGGCCGCCATCACCGCGCCGGCGCATACCGCCAGCGCCAGCGCGACACCCAGTTTCTTCAGCATGTCAGCGGAACGAGTAGTTCACGCTCACGAACGCGCTGCGGCCGCGCGGGTCCGTGTAGCTCGGGTCGTACCCGGCCAGGAAGAACCAGGCCTGGTTCGAGAACGGCGGATCCGCGTTGAACATGTTCAGGACGCCCGCGCGCACCTTGAGCTGCTTGCTGATCGTCCAGCTGCCCGTCAAGTCCCACAGCGAGTAGTACTTCACGTGGTTCGGCGCCAGCAGCGTGTCCGTGTACGGGTCGTAGGTCGTGTTCTGGTCCGTGTAGCCCATCGAGTACTGGTTCGCCAGCGTGAGCGTGACCGGGCCGTTGTCCCACTCGAAGTTCACGCGGTGGCGCCACTTCTGGATCGCCTGGTCGTTCAGGAACACGCCCAGGTTCGTGCGGAACGGTTCCTGCGGACCGAACTGGCGGTCGTAATGCAGGATCAGCGTGCCGGACAGGTTCACGCCGAAGCGGCCCCACGGTCCGCGCTCGGAACGCCAGTCGCCGGCGATGTCGAAGCCCGACGTCCTGAGCTTGCCCTGGTTTTCCTTCATCAGCAGGATGTTGGAGATGAAGCCGTCCTCGTCGCGCTGGATGTACTTGCCGTTGTACGCTGCCGGGTTTTCGATGATGACCTGTTCGCCCAGGGTGCTGATCACGTCGCGCTTCTCGATGTTCCAGTAGTCGATCGAGAGACTCGTGCGTTTAACAGGTTCGAACACGACGCCCAGCGAGAACTCGCGCGATTTTTCCGGCTTCAGGTCCGGATTCGAGCGGCGTTCCACGTTCCACTGGTCGGTACACGTGTCGATGCTGCCTTCCTGCTTCACGCACTGCGGGTCGGTCAGGATGCCGGCCGTCGTGCCGAAGATCGTCGGGCGCTTCAAGTCCGACAGCGACGGCGCGCGGAAGCCCGTGCCCGCGGACGCGCGCACCAGCAGCGACTGCATCGGCTGCCAGCGCAGGCCGATCTTCGGATTGGTCGTGTTGCCCACTTCGCTGTAGTGGTCGTAGCGCACCGCGAACTGCATCTCGAGTTCCTTGGTGAACGGCGCGACCACCTCGGTGAACACGGAGGCCACTTTTCTCGTGTTGTCCGCCGTCTCGACGTCGGCCAGCTCGCCGGCCGGAATGGTGCTGTCGCGGTCCCCCTGGATGTTATTCGAGCGCAGCAGGTCCGACGGCCTGAACGTCTGGTGTTCGTGGCGCAGTTCGCCGCCGACAGCCAGCGCCAGGTCGCCGCCGGCCAGCGTCGTCAGGGAGCGCGACATCTTGCCGTCGAGGGAAGTCGACACGCCCTTCGCATTGCGTGCTTCGTCGTTGACCCGGATCTTGTTGATGAGGTCCCGGCCGGCCTGCGACGACGGCCCGAACGGGTTGATCGCGCCCGAACGCACGCCGGCCTCGAACTGGTCGTACAGGAAGTAGCCGTCGACGTACTTGTCGATGGCCTTGTTCTCGGCGCGGCCCAGCGCCACGTCGTAGTCCCAGCCGCCCAGGGTGCCCGTGGCACCCAGCAGCAGGCGCTGGCCGGTACTCGTCACGTCGTTGGTGCGGTTGCCCGCTTCCGCCATTCGGTAGCGGATCCGGTTGACCGTGGCGGGCAGGCCGGGCGCCGACAGTGCGTTGCGGTATGCCTCCGGCAGGATGCTGACGGGCAGGTTGCGCAGGGTCGACACCGGGTTCGGCGACAGCACGTATTTGGTCTTGGCCTGCGTCTGCACCAGCTCCGCGAACAGCTGGTTGTCCGGATCGAGCTGGAAGGTCGCGCGGCCGATGAAGCCGATCTTGCGCGAGTCCGGATAGATCTCCGTGTCTTCCATGTAGTCGTAGCTGCAGCCGGCCACGCCGCCCGGCCCCTTCTCGGCATACACGGTGGCGGGCGGATTGCACTTCGGCGCGCTCGGGTTGACGCGGCTCGCACGGCTGCCGGCCGGCAGCAGGCCCGCGCCGATCAACGCGGCACGCTGCGCGGCCGAGATGTCGATATTCGCCGGGAAGGTGTTGCTGGACATCTGCGCCGGCAGCGTCGTCGCGAGCGGATGCTCGGAAATGAAGCGGCGCTGGCCCGAACGCAGGCGGTCGAGCTGCTGGATGTCGAGCACGCCGAACACGTTGAAGCGGTCGGTGGTCAAATCGCCCGTGCCGCCGCTGAGGCTCAGCGTCTTCTTGCCCGCCCCGCCCTGCTGCGTGCCCGCGGCCGACGCGGCCAGGTCGATGCCCGTGTAGTCCTTGCGCGTGATGAAGTTGATCACACCGCCGATGGCATCGGTCCCGTAGATCGCCGATGCGCCATCCTTCAGCACCTCGACGCGCTGGATCGCGCCGGCCGGGATGTTATTGAGATCGACGCCCGAGTTGTCGCCGGGCGACGCGAAGTTGGCGAGACGGCGGCCGTTCAGCAGGATCAGCGTCGACGACACGCCGAGGCCGCGCAGGTTGGCACCGTTCAGGCCGCGCTGGCCGGACGTGCCGTCCGTGATGCTCGGGCCGTCCGTCACCGGCGCCGTGTTCGCGCTGATGTTCTTGACCAGTTCCGCGGCCGTGGTCGCGCCCATCTTCTCGATGTCCTCGCGCGAGATCAGCTGCACGGGCAGCGCGGTCTCGGTGTCGATGCGCTTGATCGACGAGCCGGTGATCTCCACGCGGTGCATCTTCGGTTCGTCCGCCTGCGTCTGCGTTTGCGCGGTGGCGTGCTGCGACGTCAAGACGGCGACGGCCGCCGCCAGTATGGTCGGTTGCAGGGCTCTCGAAATGTGCTTGGTCATGCGGTGCTCTCCCTCTTGGTGTCTTGTGGTGACTCAGGTTTTTTTGACGAGCTTGCGAATCTGGTGTTCACCGTAGAGATACGCGGCGATCGCCTCGGTGTGACGGGCCGCCTTGGCCACGTTGGCCTTGTTGGACGTCATCAGCGACACGGCCAGCGCCTCGATGACGGCCAGCGCGGCGCTCGAACTGCTGGGCAGCACCGGGTGCGTGCTGTGCGCGTACAGCACGTGATGCCCCAGTTCGGCGAGCGGCGACGCCGGCGAATCGGTGATGGAGACGATGGTCGCGCCGGCATCGCGCGCGAACCGGGTCAGCGACGCGGCGTCCAGCGTGTAACGCGGCAGCGAGATCACGACCAGCACGTCCTTGTCGGTGATGGTCGCGAGGTGACTGGCCGCGACTTCCGTGCCGCCGCTCGCCGCCGCCTCGACGACGTGGCGGCAGAACGGCTGCAAGTGCATCGCGAGCGCGCCCGCGAGGAACGACGACAGGCCGAACCCCAGCACGTACACGGTGCGCGCCTTCGTGAGCACGGCGCCGACGCGGTCGATCTGCGTGCCGGACAGCGCGCGGCTCGTGGCCGTGATGGCCGCTTCCGCATAACCGAGGCTTTCCAGCGCCGGCGACGCTTTCGCGGCGCGGCGCGCGATCGTGCTGCGCAGCTTTTCGACGGGCTGCAACACCGATTGCAGCGTCTCCGCCACCGCGCCGCGCATCGCCGCGTAATTCCTGAAACCGAGGTCGCGCGCAAAGCGGCTGATGGTCGCCGTCGACACGGCGCACGCGTCGGCCAGTTCCTCGATGCCGAGCGCCGTCACGCGCACCTGGTTGCGCAGCACGTAATCCGCGATCGCGCGGTTCGACGCCGAGCCTTCCGCCAGCACCCGCAGCAGCGACTGGCCGAGCGAAGATTCGGCGAAACCGATGTCGGGCGAAGCGCTGGACGGGACGGCAGAAGTCATGTGACCGGATGTCAATGAGTTAATGTTTTTTAATGTAAAACAGTTACAGCGCTCAACTCAACAACATTTTGAAAATAATCTTTCATCGATTTACGTTGTGTAAAAATTCATACATAATCGGCCGCAGACCGACGCCAGGAGACACGTCCGCATGCATACGAAGACCCATCCGATCGCGACCGAACCGGGCGTCGCCAGCTACCAGCTCACGTCGTACCACTACGGCCGCGCGGGCAGCGGTAGCAAGGTCTATATCCAGGCGTCGCTGCACGCGGACGAGGTGCCCGCGATGCTCGTCGCGCACGTCCTGCGGCGCGAACTGGAGCAACTCGATGCGGCGGGCCGCATCCATGGTGAGGTGATCCTCGTACCGGCCGCGAATCCGATCGGGCTGTCGCAGATCGTGCACGGCGCGCCGTTCGGGCGCTTCGACCTGGGCACAGGTACCAATTTCAACCGCGCCTTCCGCCACGTCGCCGGCGAATTGAAAGACACGCTGGCCGGCCGGCTCGGGCCGGATGCGGCCGCGAACGTGGCCGCGATCCGCGCCGAGGCACGCGCCGCCGTCGAACGGTGGGAACCGACGGATGCAACGCAGGTATTGAAAAAAACGCTGCTGGAGATGGCGATCGACGCCGACATCGTGCTCGATCTGCATTGCGACAACGAGGCGCTGCTGCATGTCTATACCGGTCCCGCGCTGGCGGACCGCGTGGCACCGCTGGCGACGCTGCTCGGCGCGCGCGCCTACCTGCTGTCCGCCGGTTCGGGTGGCGAGCCGTTCGACGAGGCGTGCAGCCGGCTGTGGTGGGACCTGGCCGCGCACTTCGGACCGTCGATCCCGATTCCGCCCGCCTGCGCCGCCGTCACGGTCGAACTGCGCGGCGAGATGGACGTGCGCTACGATTACGCGGAGCAGGATGCGCACGCGCTGCTGCAGTTCCTCGCGCGCGAAGGCATCGTCGACATCCCGCACGACGCCCTGCCCGCGCCGCGGTGCGCGGCGTCGCCGCTGGAAGCCGTGGAGCCCCTGCATGCGCCGCAGACGGGCGTGCTCGTGTTCCTGAAGGCGCTGGGCGACGAAGTAAAGGCCGGCGACGCCGTCGCCGACATCGTCAACCCGGTCACCGGCGCCACGGCGACCGTGCATGTGAGCCGCAACGGCCTGCTGTTCGCGAGCACCGCACACCGCCACCTGCTGCGCGGGATGCACATCTGTAAGATCGCGGGGACGACGCCCTTCCGTTCGGGTTCACTTTTAAGCCAATAACATGCGCCTGCGAATCCCCAATACCTTCGTGCTGCTGTTCGCGATCCTCGCACTGATCGCGCTCGCGACGTGGTTCATCCCCGGCGGCAAGTACGACACGCACCTCGTGAACGGCAAGCAGCTCATCGACCCGGCCTCGTTCCACTATGTCGAGAGCGCGCCCCAAGGCCTCGTTGCGCTGATGAAGGCGCCCATCAAGGGCTTCGTGGAGGCGGCGCAGATCATCGGCTTCGTGCTGGTCGTCGGCGGCGCGTTCGCCGTCGTGCAGAAGACCGACGCGATCGACACGGGCATCCGCTCGATCGCCCGCATGCACGAGCACTCGGCGCTCGTGCGCGCCGCGCTGATTCCCGTCTTCGTCACCCTGTTCTCGCTGGGCGGCGCCACGTTCGGCATGAACGAGGAGGCGATCCCGTTCGTGCTGATCTTCGTGCCGCTGGCGCTGGCGCTCGGCTACGACACCATCACCGGCGTGTCGATCCCCTTCCTCGGTTCGCAGGCCGGCTTCGGCGCCGCCTTCCTCAATCCGTTCAACGTCGGCATCGCGCAGGGCATCGCGGGCGTGCCCGTGTTTTCGGGGATCGGGTATCGCCTGATCGTGTGGGTGGCGACGACGTCCGTCACGATCCTGTTCCTGATGTGGTACGCGGCGCGCGTGAAGCAGAACCCGACATTGAGCCCGACCTACGTGCTGGACCAGTCGCGGCGCCAGGAACAGCCGGCGCACATTGGCCTCGACCGCATGACGGGCCGGCACAAGGCGGTGCTGGCGATCTTCGCGCTGTCGCTGGCGGCGATGGTGATCGGCGTGGTGAAATTCGACTGGTACATCGACGAGATCGCGGCGCTGTTCTTATCCATGGCGATCGTCGTGGGCATCGTCGGGCGGCTGGGACCCGACAACTGGGTGGCGGCCTTCATGCAGGGCGCGAAAGACCTGGCACCGACGGCGCTCGTGATCGCGATCGCGCGCGGCACGATGATCCTCGCGCGCGACGCCCACATCATCGACACGATGCTGCACGGGCTGATGCCGCTCGTGCAGTCGAGCCATCCCGTGTTCGCGGCGCAGAAGATGTACCTGATCCAGTCGGTGATCAACTTCTTCATCCACTCGGGCACGGGCCAGGCCGCGCTGACGATGCCGATCATGGCGCCGCTCGCGGACCTGGTGGGCGTGACGCGCCAGACCGCGATCCTCGCTTTTCAGCTCGGAGAATTGTCGACGCCGATGATCCCGACGTCCGGCATCACGGTCGGCGTGCTCGCGCTCGCGCGCGTGCCGTGGATCACGTGGGCCAGGTGGATGATCCCGCTGCAGCTGATCTACCTCGTGCTGGCCCTCGTGCTGCTCATACCCCCCTGCCTGATGCAGTGGGGCTGAGCCGCGCATTACCTGGTCAGGTTACTTCGCGATCTTCACCAGCACCACGTCGTTCGCGCGCATCGGCACCTGCACGTTCGCGGTGCCGTTCGCCGCGACCTTCACGGTGCGCGTCTCGGGCTTGTCCACCGTCAGCGCCTGCAGCTTCGCGAGCTGGTCGGCCGCCAGGGTTTTCGGCTTGCCCATCTCGATGTAGGCCGTGTACGCGTCATTGGCCTTGAAGCCCGTGCGGTACACCTGGACGTTATACGTGCCCGGCTTCATGCCCTTCAGCGACAGCGTCAAAGGCGTGGCGTTCTTCGTCGGCTGGACGGCGCCGAAGAACGGGCGGTTGGTCTTCTTGCCCATGTCCGGCGTCTGGAAGTCCCATGCCAGCACCTGCACACCGTTCGCATCCTTCGTCACCCAGCTTTGCTTGTCGGTGGTCTGCACCTGCTGGTCGCCCAGCTCGTTCATGTACTTGTAGGCGAACCAGGCCGGTTTGCGGATGCCCTGCGGGTTCATCAGGCCGAAGCCGCCTTCGAACGGCGCGGTCGGCGGACCCGGTTCTTCGAACAGGTCCGTATAGGTCCAGTAGCTCATGCCCTGCGCGATGCCTTCCGTCGCCTTCAGCTTCGAGAGGATGTAGGCGGCACTGATGTACGAATCGTGCACGAGGTCGCGCGGGTTGTAGCTCGTGCTCCATTCCGTGAAATACAGCGGCAGCTTGGGCAGGTACGACGCTTCGATCTCCTTGCGGACCTTGCGCACGTCGCCGACGATGCCGTCCGGCGACGGCGACAGCTTCTGGTCGCCCTGGCCGTTCTCGTCCAGGAAGCCGCCGTCCACGCCGTACGTGTGCGTGGCGATGAAGTCGACCGCGGCGCCGCTCTTCTGCGTGTGCGCGAGGAATTCCGGCACCCAGGCCGCACCGGCCGTCGCCGGACCGCCCACGCGCAGCGTCGGGTCGATCGCCTTGATGGTCTTCGCGGTCACGTCATACAGGTCGAAGTAGGCCTTCTGGTCGGCCTTTTCCCAGAAACCGTCCAGGTTCGGCTCGTTCCACACTTCGAAGAACCAGGTGCGCACTTCTTCGTTGCCGTAGCGCTGCTGCACGTGGCGCACGAAGGCGTCGACGAGGCCGGCCCACAGTTCCGGTTTCGGGTGCGAGGTATTGCCCTTCCAGTAGAAGATGCTGTTGTCCGACGTCTTCATCGCTTCCGGCGTGAAGCCCAGCTCGACGAACGGCTTGATGCCCATGCCCAGCAGCTTGTCGTACAGGTAGTCGATCTTCGTCCAGTTGTACACGGGCTTGCCGTCGACGACCTTGAACGTGCCCAGCACGTCGTGGAAGATGCCGTGGAAGCGGATGTAGCGGAAGCCCAGCTCATCCTTCGCGATCTTCAACTGGGCCAGGCTGTCGTCGCGGATCAGCGTGCCCGGGTAATCGGAACCCACCGACAGGTCGGCGGCATGGTCGCGCGCGACGGTCGGCGCCTTCGCATCGATGACGATCTGGCGCGCGGCGTCGGCGGCCATGGCCGGCAATGCGAATGGGGTGGTGAAAGCCAGCGCCAGAGCGGCGCGCAGCACAGTGCGGCGTTGTCTCATGTCTATTGTCCTTTTACGTCGAAGCTCGCTTATATCCACAATGTTTGCGCTAACAGTGCGAGTTGACGACAGGATAGTGGATATGCGTGATTTAGTAAAATCAAAAACGAAATGATTTCGCGTAAGGCGATGGGTTTATTTGGTTACGGAGGCGATGCGCGGCGGCAGCACTCGGAACAGTATTTCACCTGGTCCCAGTCGCGCTTCCACTGAGCGCCCGCGTCAAAGTCGGTTAGTTGCAATATTTCCGACTAGTACGACACGATGAGCCAATGAAAAAAGGACAGGCCACCAGACCTGTCCTTTTCCATTTTGTCGCGGCCGCATCGTCGTGTGTGCGGCCGTCGTCTCCTCGCCTGTGTTTCTCCGCGGCAGCCTTACTCGGCCAGGCGCTTCTCCAGCTGCTGCTTGGTCGCGACCAGTTCCTGCGGCAGGCGGTAAGCCAGCTTGTCGAACAGTTCGCTGTGCAGCTTCAGTTCTTCACGCCATGCATCCTTGTCGATCGACGTGATCATGGTGAACTGTTCGGACGTGAACTCGATGCCGGTCCAGTTCAGGTCGCCGTAGGTCGGGGTGGTGCCGAACATGTGCTCGACGCCGCCGGCCTGGCCCTGGCTGCGGTCCAGGATCCACTTCAGCACGCGCATATTGTCGCCGTAGCCCGGCCATACGAACTTGCCGTTGTCATCGGTGCGGAACCAGTTAACGCAGAAGATCTTCGGCAGCGCTTGCGGGTTCTTGTCGGCGACTTTCTGGCCCAGGTTGAGCCAGTGCTGGAAGTAGTCGCTCATGTTGTAGCCGATGAACGGCAGCATGGCGTACGGGTCGCGGCGGACGATGCCCATCTGGCCGGCGGCGGCTGCCGTCGTCTCCGAACCCATCGTGGCGGCCATGTACACGCCTTCCGTCCAGTTGCGGGCTTCCGTCACCAGCGGCACCGTCGTCGAGCGGCGGCCGCCGAAGATGAAGGCCGAGATCGGCACGCCGGCCGGATCGTCCCATGCCGGGTCGATCACCGGGTTCTGCGTGGCGGCCACCGTGAAGCGCGCGTTCGGGTGCGCGGCCTTGGTGCCGGACGCCGGGGTCCAGTCCTTGCCCTGCCAGTCGATCAGGTGCGCCGGGGCTTCCTTGGTCATGCCTTCCCACCACACGTCGCCGTCGTCGGTCAGCGCCACGTTCGTGAAGATGACGTTTTCGCGCAGCGAGGCCATGCAGTTCGGATTGGTCTTTTCGTTCGTGCCCGGGGCGACGCCGAAATAGCCCGCTTCCGGGTTGATGGCGTACAGCTTGCCGTCGGCACCCGGCTTGATCCAGGCGATGTCGTCACCGATGGTCGTGACCTTCCAGCCTTCGAAGCCGGCGGGCGGGATCAGCATCGCGAAGTTCGTCTTGCCGCAGGCCGACGGGAACGCGGCCGCGACGTATTTCTTGTCGCCCTGCGGCGATTCCACGCCCAGGATCAGCATGTGCTCGGCCAGCCAGCCCGGACCGCCCTGCTGCGCGTCCTGGTAACCCATGTTGGAGGCGATGCGCAGCGCGAAGCATTTCTTGCCCAGCAGCGCATTGCCGCCGTAGCCCGAGCCGAACGACCAGATCTCGCGCGTTTCCGGATAGTGCACGATGTACTTGGTCGCGTTGCACGGCCAGCGCACGTCCTGCTGGCCCGCCTGCAGCGGCATGCCGACGGTGTGCACGCACGGCACGAAATCGCCGTCGCTGCCCAGCACGTCGTACACGGCCTTGCCCATGCGGGTCATGATGCGCATGTTGACGGCGACATACGGCGAATCGGACAGTTCCACGCCGATGTGCGCGATCGGCGAGCCCAGCGGGCCCATCGAGAACGGCACGACGTACATCGTGCGGCCCGCCATGCAGCCGTCGAACAGGCCGTTCAGGGTCTGGCGCATCTCGTTCGGGTCGGTCCAGTTATTGGTCGGACCCGCCTGCTCCTTCGTGGCCGAGCAGATGAAGGTGCGGTCTTCGACACGCGCGACGTCGCTCGGGTCGGAGCAGGCCAGGTACGAGTTCGGGCGCTTCTCCGGGTTCAGGCGCTTCATCGTGCCGGCTTCGACCATCTGTGCGCACAGGCGGTCGTACTCTTCTTCGGAGCCGTCGCACCAGTAGATGGCGTCGGGCTTCGTGAGGGCCGCGATCTCGGCCACCCAATTGATGAGTTTATTGTGCTTGATGTAAGCTGGGACGTTCAGTGCGGCGACGCCGCCCATCACGGGCTGGTTCATACATACCTCCAATGCCAATTAAGAATCCCTGGCGATTCCGATGGCCTTGATGCGGCAGAGGCGGCGGCCTGCAATGCGCGCGGCGGTCGGAATCCCGTTAATCTTGTCCCGGCAGGATCGTCGTCAAGGATGGCCTCGTGGGCCCGCACCTGGAAAGCCGTGCGGTTCACGGTTCGGTGCTACGGCGGTCATGTCGCCAGCCCGGGGTCGCGTGTGCGCGGAGGCCGGCGGGCTGGTTGGAACGTGTGCTGCTGGCCGCAAATGATGTCAGTCTGACATCTCTGGCTCTTATTTCTGGTCGATTCTACACCCGTACAAACGCGTTTTAAATGCTTCAATAACAAAAATGTAGGAATTTTGGTTGAGTAATGTAGTAGGCTATTTCCTAACGTTCAAATTCTGTCATTTCATTACTTTCTTGCTGATAACATCCGCTAACATCCATGAAAATTGCGATCCTTGACGATTACCAAGACGCCGTCCGCACCCTCGAATGCTTCCGCATGTTGGACGGCCACGAGGTCAAAGTGTTCAACAGTTCGACCCGAGGCCTGGGCCAACTGGCCATCCGCCTGGCACCGTTCGACGCGTTGGTCCTGATCCGCGAACGCACCGCGTTTCCGCGCGCGCTGCTGGCCAAGCTGCCCAATTTGAAGCTGCTGTCGCAGACGGGCAAGGTCGCCGGACACATCGACGTGGCGGCCGCGACCGAACGCGGCGTCGCGATCGCGGAAGGCGTCGGCTCGCCGGTCGCGCCGGCCGAACTGACGTGGGCGCTGATCATGGCGGCCAGCCGCAAGATCGTGCCCTACGCCAACAACCTGAAGGACGGGTTGTGGCAGACGGCGTCGATCAATCCCGAGCTCAACGGCCTGGGCCGCGTGCTGAAGGGTCGTACGCTGGGGATCTGGGGCTACGGCAAGATCGGACACCTGATCGCGGGCTATGCGCAGGCGTTCGGCATGCAGGTGATGGTGTGGGGCAGCGAGAAAAGCCGGGCCGCCGCGGTCGCCGGCGGTTTGACGGCCGCGCCGACGCGTGAAGCGTTCTTCGAGCAGGCCGACGTGGTCAGTGTGCACCTGCGGCTGAACGATGCGACGCGCGGCATCGTCAAGGCCGACGACCTGGCGCGCATGAAGCGCGACGCGTTGTTCGTGAACACGAGCCGTGCAGAACTGGTAGAAGAAGGTGCGCTGGAGGCCGCGCTGCGCAAGGGACGGCCGGGGTATGCGGCACTGGATGTGTTCACCAGCGAACCGCTGGCGGGCGACGCGCCGATCTTGAAGATTCCGACCGTGCTGGCGACGCCGCACATCGGGTATGTCGAGCGCGACAGTTATGAACTGTATTTCCGGGCGGCGTTCGAGAATGTCGTGAACTTCGCAAACGGGAACCCGACCAATATCCTGAATGGTTAAGAGCCACTGTCCTCGACCGTGACGTGCGGCGATATCAATGCCTCGACCAGCACCTCGATGGCCCGGAAGTCCAGCGCATCGATGCGACGTCGCACCTCCTCGAGGAAGTCCGCATGGTCGGCACGGGCCGCATACGTTTCGATCCATTGTTCAATGTCGGTAAGACGGCCGTTGCGCGCAAATCCGGCCAGCTTGTCGAGGGCTTCGGGTTCCGGACAAGACGACTTGTCGTGGACACGGAGCGCCACCGCCGTGGCTTCGGCCGCCGGCGCCGCCGTTCGGTCGACGTGCGTGGGCGGTACGAGCATGGGTCCAAGGTGACGCACGGCGACCCTGAACGAGAACGATGACCCGGCGCCCGGCAGGCTCGATACCCGCAGCGCGCCGCCCATGGATCGGATGATGCGGTCGGCGATGAACAGGCCCAGTCCAGTTCCGCCATCGGTCGGGTGCACCTGCCGGAATGCCTGGAAAAGTCCGGTTTTTCCATCGACGTCGAACCCGATGCCGGTATCCGCGACTTCGATACCGATATGGCAGGCGCCGGCTTCCTCGTGCGCGTCGACGGACAGCGTGACCTGGCCGCCGTGCGTGAATTTCGATGCGTTGGACAGGAGGTTCAGCAGCACTTGCTGGAGACGCGTCCGGTCGATGATCACCGTCCGCGGCAGCGCCGTCAGCATGCGACAGGTGAAGTGGTTGTTCTGCTGCGCGCACAGCGCGACGGCAAAACTGTTGATGTCGTCCAGGAAGGCGGGCAGATCGATTTCTTCCGGGTCGAGATCGAGCGGTTGCAGTTCTGCTTTGGTAAATTCGAGCAATTCATCGATCAGGGCGAGCTGATAATGGACGCTGCGATCGATGAACTGGATGAACCTGGCCTGGTGCTGGGTCGCGGTCTCGAGCAGGAGTTTCGCGTATCCATTGATCGTGGAGAGGGGCGCGCGCAGGTCGTGGCTCACATAGCCGAGAATCTCGACCTTTTGCCGCACATTGACCTGCGCCTGATGCATGGCTTCATTGAGTTCGAGCGTGCGCTTGGTGACTTCCGCACGCAGGCGTGCCTGTTCCGTGCGCTGTTGATCTTCCAGATGCTGTTTCGCTTCATTGCGTTGCCGGCCCACGTGATGGATCCAGGCCGCCAGCACGACAAGATTCGTCGCAAGACCGATGATCGCGATGACAGGGTTGGGGAAAATATCGGAGTGCAGCCAAAGCAATGCCGACGGCAGCGCATCGTGCCCGTCGAGGGTTCGTATCACGTAATTGAAAAACGAGAAGACCACCGTAACAAGCATCAGGCGGCCGGTCGGGGTCCGGCGTCTGGCAAGCAGAAGCGCAAGACAAATATTCAACAGACCGAATGCGACGTTCAACCCCGCACAAAACCGCACAAAGACATACAGGTCGCCAAACGCCGCACCGGCCATGCCAACCCATTCGAACGCGAATATCGTCAGATAGGCAATGCGCACGGGTATGCGGATCTTCTCGCCGTTCGAAATGTTCAGGACGAACAGGATGAAGCAGGCGATCGCGAAATAGACGGCCATGGTTTCGCCGCGGGCCGCCCACTCTGGCGCAGACGGCAATAGGAACGTCCGCAGGTATCCGCGGATGCCGGCCTCGTACAGGGCGGTGCCGAGCGACACCATGGCCAGCAACAGAAAGGTGACGCTGCGCGAAAAGAGCCCGATCAGCAATGCGCACCACGTCAGCGCCAGGAACCCGCCGAGAAGCGCGGCATCCCACAACGCTGCACGCACTTCGTTGGCGTGCCAGGCCGCCCAGGTGACGATCGCGGGCTGCAGGCGTATCGGCTTGCGGGACGAGATGCGAACCAGTACGGAAAGTTCGTCGTGCGGCGCGAGGCTCAGGTCAAGCAACGGATAACGCGGGCGCGCCGCATTTGCGGCGGCGCTGGCGGGAGGAAAAACGGAGCTGGCGGTCCATTTACCATTTTGAACAATGTAGAAATCCGCCCTGTCGACCCGCGGATCCTGCAGCGCCAGCACGAGCGCATGCTTGCTGTCGTCGCGATTGGCCACGGTGACGTACAGCCACCATGCGGACCGCGAAAATCCGGGATTGAGCCGTTCCCTGGTGGCGGGCAGGAAGCCGTCTTGCGGATGACCGAGCCGCGCGGCCACCTGGCTGACCGTCAACGCGGATGTGGGATCTTCGAAAACCGATACGCCTTCCGGCAGCGCCGGCATGCCGGACGCGCCGGCGGCCCGGGCGTTGGACAGGGAGAGGCAGGTGAACAGCAGGCAAAGAAGGAAGGTACGCCAGGCCAGCACGGGCATATCCGACAGTCTATGCATCGGACAGTTGTTCCGCACACGGAGAGACGTCCCCCGTCCGGCCATGCTGGCGCCGCCAGTCGGATGGCGTCGTCTCGAAGCGCTCACGAAATGCAGTGGCGAAATTCCCTGCAGTCGAAAAGCCAATCTCTTCCGCAATATCGCCGATGGTCATCGACGTATTGAGAAGGAAGCGCTGGGCCGTCTTCAGGCGCGTGTCGCGGATATATTCGCCGGCAGTCTGGCCGAGATTGTCGCGGAACGCCCGGGACAGGCGTTTTTCGTGCGTACCGACGAGCCTGGCGAGTTCCTCGACCGTCGGCGCATTGCGCAAGTCGCGCACCAGCACCGCGGCGGCCGCGCGTACCAGCGCCGCATCGGGTCCGTCGGGCAGGTCGGGCAGGTACTCATCCAGACGCGTGCGGATGATTTTTTTCAGATGATTCCGGATTCGCGCGATCACCTCGGCCGGTTCGAACGGTTTAACGATATAGTCCATCGCGCCCAGTTCGAGCCCGTGAATGCGATCGTCGAGTCTATCGACTGCGGTCAGGATGAGAATCGGAATGGCCTGGGTGGCGGAATTCGCGGCCAGCAGACGGCACGCCGTAAAGCCGTCCATGCGCGGCATGCGCACATCCATCAGGATCAGGTCGGGCGCAATCAGTTGCGCACGGTTGTACGCCTGCGCCCCGTCGAACGCGACGCTGATCCGGCAACGCGATGCGCGCAGGATTTCGATCAGTAATTGAAGCTCGTTCGGGCGGTCATCGACGACAAGGATGTGGGCGCCAGCGATATCTTGAGCGGAATGGCTGAGCGTCGGGCTGTACGGGCTGGACGGCATGGACTGCGAACGGTGAGGCGGCAAATGTTACCGACGGCACAAGCTTTGCAAAGAATGTAAACATTATAGAGCAGTCAGCAAAACTTTAATGAAAAGCAATTACATGCCGTCGGATACGCACCGTTCGCATTGCGGTTCGCGCAGATCAGTCCACTCGCAATGGAGTGGACGAGTTACCAGCGATAACCGACGCCTACGCCCGCACCGAACGCGCCGTGGCGCGACACGGGTTTCGACATCGAGCCCTTGACGAGCCATTTGTCCGTCGCGGCGGAAATACCGACGGCGACTGCGCCTTGACCGCCATATGTACCGGCGCCCATCGTGACAACGCGCTCGCCGGGCAATACCGCTTGCGGCAGGCTGGCGACTGCAATCGCGCTCGCCGTACCGGCGTTGGCATCCTTGCGATACTGCGACATCTCGTCACGGACCGAACCGATCGCACCGTTCAATTGGCGCACGTTCACGCCGTCCGTCGGTGCCGTACCGTCCGCGACGTTCGCCAGTTGGCGTTCGGCGCCGGCCGAGCCGATCGACACGGTATTGTCACGATCGGCGACCGAGTTCGCTCCCAGCGCGACGGCATTGTTGGCCGTGGCCTGGCTGTTCGCGCCGATGGCGGTCGAGTTCTGGCCAGAAACATTCGAGCTTGCGCCGATCGCGGTACCGTTCGCGGCCGTCACTTTCGAGTTCGTGCCGGTAGCGGTGCCGTTCACCGCGCTCACCGCAGAGTTGCGGCCGACTGCCGTTCCCGTCTGGTCCGCGACCGTGCCGGCCGACATGCTCGCTTCCATCTTGCCGACGGTCGTCTTCAACGTCGTCACCTGGCCGGAAACCGAAGTCACTTGGGTCGCAACCGTGTCCACCTTGTCGGATACCGTGTTGACCTTGTCGGAAACCGTGTTGACCTGGGCCGCAACCGTGTCGACCTTGTTGGACACGGTGTTGACCTGGGCGGCGACCGTGTCGACCCTGTTGGACACCGCATTGACCTGGCTGGCGACCGCACCCACCTGATTGGTCACCGTCGAAACCTGGTTCGCGACCGAGTACAGCTGCGACCCGTTGACCGCGTCCGTGCTCGTGGCACTGACGTCGCCGGCCGCGACGTTGACGACCTGACGTTCCGCGCCGGCACTGCCCACACTCGCCACGCCCACCGGGGCACCCGCGAAGCCATTGTAGGTTACCCCGCCCACCTTCACGTTGCCGACGGTGGTCGCTGCGCGCGTGGTCGCGTTGGAACCCAGCGCGACGGAATTGGCATCCGCAGCAGTCGCGCCTTCGCCGATGGCGACTGCATTCGTTGCCGACGCCGTCGAACGGGCAATGGCAACGCTCCCGGCTCCGGAAGCCACGCTATCCACACCAACCGCGACCGCATCGCCCGCTCCCGCGTTTGCCTGGAAGCCGAGTGCCGTACCGCCCGCCGCCACACTGCCTTTGCCTATGGCCGTCGAAAACGTGGTATTGGCCTTGGCGTCTTGTCCGACCGCCGTCGACTGGTCGACCGCGGAAGCGCCCTGGCCGAATGCGGAGGCCGTCGTACCGTTCGCGACTGCGCCGTCGCCGATTGCCGTTGCCTGCGCGCCGGTGGCGTTGGAATTGGAGCCGATTGCCGCCGCGTGGTCTCCGATCGCGGTAGAACTGCTGCCTACCGCCGTGGCCTGGGCGCCAGTCGCCGAAGCCACGGTCCCGATCGCGATGGCATTGCTATAAGCGGCCGGAGAACCTGCTTTCGAGGTCGCAGAAACGCCGATCGCAATATTGTCGCAGCCCGTCGCTGTGGCCGGATAGGCGCCGCTTCCCGAAATTGCAATGTTGCCGTCGCAGTATGCAATCGTCTTTGTGGTCGTCCCGTTCACCGTGTAATCGGCCCGTGCTGGTGCGGAGGCCGCAAGTGCGACCATGGCCGCGCTGATTGCGACGGCAAGCGAGGTTGTCGATTTGGCCGGCAGACGCCGTGCCGGATGTGCAAACGCTGGTTTATTCCTCATGCTTTTTCCGTAAAATGTGAAGTTGCTTTTGTGGCATCGTCGTCTCCTCCATCTTTTTATAATGTCGCGTCGCCTTGATGGATGGCCTTCACGATCATCGACAACTGAATCGTGATGGCGCCCGAGCGGCGGTTGCATCAAGTTGGTGGAGATTCTGAGCCGAGCCGGCAAAGTTAACATTTGCTACGGAGCAATAAATCTTTTAATGTCGGTAAATTTATTGGGTTTGGGTTTAACAAACGAATAGACATGACGAACCCAATGGCACCGCAGAGCGGACCTTGGATTCAATGGCAGGCAGGACAGCTACCAGGAGGATGGGATGATGTAGTGCCTGGACGAGATCCAGGCAACCAGGCTCAGGAAGTGACTTTCAACACATCGTGAAGATGTGGGCATGTGTTTGATACTCTGGCATCAAACACCCCACCCTACCGTAACTCCGGTTCGCCGGTGAAGTTGGGCTTGCGCATCGGCATCTCATGCCGGCGCGTCCATAGACCGGCCCAGCCGGGCGGCCACTCGATCACGGGCCCGGCATACGCGGGCAACCCGGCACGCACGGGAACGATGGGCACCGGCGGCATCTCGATGAGGCCGCCGTTTGCATTCGGCTGCATCGGCGCCATATCGAAGGAATACATATAGCCCGGCAGCAGCGCATCACACACGTTCGCGAACCATGCGGTGTGATCCTCGTCGCGCCCGAGCGCGCGCGCAAGACCTTCGGGATCGAACTTCGCCAGTGCATGGATCAACTCATCCGTGCTGGCGCCGGGCGCATCACCCCAGCCCATCACGGGATTGTTGTTGTAGTCGGCGCCCGAGCCGTACCAGCCTTCGCGCCACGGCCGCTGCATCCAGTCGCGCTTACCCGTGAACAATTGCCAGCGCCAATGCAGGCCCGACGGCTTCGGCCAGGAATACAGGTACAGTTTTTCGTAGCCGGCCATGTGCAGCTCGCGCACCATCGCCATCAGGCGCGCATGCGGCATGCGGTCCGGCGGCGAGCGGCGGAACAGGATCGCTTCGCCATCGGCGTGCTGCACCTCGTCGGTCGACAGGTTCAGGTCGAGCGTGCGCGACTCGTTGCCGAAGCGTGCGGAAATCCAGCCTGTCAGCAGGTTGACGTGGGTGATGACACCATAGCCGCGATGGCGATGGAAGATGACGGTTCCAGGTGCGACGGGTTTCATTGGAAGGCGGGCTCGGCCCAAAAAGGAGAAAGGATACTCATCCGATCCGGACGATTCTAGCGCAGACACATACGGAAACACTACGGTTTGCGGCTATCATTACCCACCTTTTTTTACCGAGTTTTCAAATCATCATGACTTTGCGGATCATCGCCACTGGCGGCACTTTCGACAAACACTATAACGAACTCAATGGCGTTCTGGGCTTTGCCGAAAGCCACTTACCGGAGGTCATTGCACGTTCCCGCATGACCATTCCTGTCGAACTGCAGGTCGTGTCACTGCTCGATTCGCTGGAGATGCAGGACAGCGATCGCCAGAACGTGCTGGCCGCGTGCCAGGCCGCGAGCGAGAAGCAGATCGTGATCGTGCACGGTACCGATACGATGCGCGAAACGGCCGAGGTGCTGGGCGCGGCAACGTCGGACAAGACGATCGTGTTCACCGGTGCCATGATCCCGTACGAAATCGCCAACTCGGATGCGCTGTTCAACTTCGGCTTCGCCTGCGCCGCCGCGCAGATGCTGCCGCCGGGCGTCTATGTCGCGATGAACGGCAAAGTGTTCACCTGGAATAACGTCACGAAGAATCGCGCAGCGGGCGTGTTCCAGGCGCTGTAAGCCGGGGTCAGAGCCCCGATTTGGGCAATTGCCCAAAATCGGGCTCTGACCCCGGTGTGTCGGGCGCTGCTCGCTTTCGTCAATTCCTATAATGGTTTTCCAACAAACCTGAAGGAGCCATGCGATGAGCGAGCAGCGCCCCACCCTGACCACGCGCCAGGGGCATCCCGTCCGCGACAACCAGGCCATGCGTTCCGTCGGCGAACGCGGTCCGGCCACCCTCGAGAATTACCAGTTCATCGAAAAGATCACCCACTTCGACCGCGAACGGATCCCCGAGCGCGTGGTGCATGCGCGCGGCACGGGCGCGCACGGTTATTTCGAGGCCTACGGCAAGATCGGCAACGAACCCGCCAGCAAGTACACGCGTGCCCGCGTCCTCAACGAGACCGGCGTGCAGACGCCCGTGTTCGTGCGCTTCTCGACCGTGATCGGTGGCAAGGAATCGCCGGAGACGGCACGCGATCCGCGCGGCTTCGCCGTCAAGCTCAAGACGGTCGACGGCAATTGGGACCTCGTGGGCAATAACCTGAAAGTCTTCTTCATCCGCGATGCGATCAAGTTCCCGGACATGATCCACGCCTTCAAGCCCGACCCCGTCACGAACCAGCAGGAGCCGTGGCGCTTCTACGATTTCATCTGCAGCCATCCGGAAGCGCTGCACATGGTTACGTGGGTCAAGAGCCCGTGGGGCATTCCCGCCAACTACCGCGAGATGGAAGGCTCGGGCGTCAACACGTACAAGCTCGTGAACGACCAGGGCATCGCCCACCTCGTCAAATTCCACTGGCAGCCGAAACAGGGCGTGCGCAACCTGACGAGCCAGCAGGCCGCCGAGATCCAGGCGCACGACACGAGCCACGCCACGCGCGACCTGTACGACGCGATCGCGCGCGGCGAGTTTCCGGAGTGGGAATTCTGCGTGCAGATCATGAGCGACGGCGAGCATCCGGAACTGGAATTCGACCCGTTGGACGACACGAAACGCTGGCCGGAAGACCGCTTCCCGCTGCTGCCCGTGGGTCGCATGGTGCTCAACAAGAACCCGGACAATGTCTTTGCCGAAACCGAGCAATCGGCCTTCGGCACGGGCGTGCTCGTCGACGGTATCGACTTTTCGGACGACAAGATGCTGCAGGGCCGCACCCTGTCCTACTCGGACACGCAGCGCTACCGCGTCGGGCCCAACTACCTGCAACTACCGATCAATGCGCCGCAAGAAAAAGCGATCGCGCGCACGAACCAGCGCGACGGCCAGATGACTTTCCATGTCGACGGCGGCGGCGAAGAAAAGCACATCAATTACGAACCGAGCCTGCTGGGCGGCCTGGGCGAGGCACCGCAGCCCGAGAAGGATTACCACCAGCACGTCGAAGGCCACCTGGGCCGCTACCAGACGAGCCGCACCGCCGACGACTACAAGCAGGCCGGCGACCGCTACCGCACGTTCGCGGATTGGGAACGGGACGACCTCGTCAACAATGTCGGCAACGACCTCAAGAAATGTCCGGAAGTGATCCAGCTGCGCATGGTATGGCACCTGTGGCATTGCGACGAGGATTACGGACGTCGCGTGGCCGACATCGCTGGCATCGACGTGGAAAAGGCGAAAGCCTTGCAGCCGCTGCCGGGCAAGCCGGCGCCGGGCGAGAATCGCCCGGGCTCGACCTATTCGGGCGGCCAGCCGGAAAGCGGCGTCGGCAAGAAAGAACCGGCCACGACGGAAGAAGTGGCGTCGGCGAAATAAAGACAAACGGCCCGGGGATGAAAAAATCCGGGCCGTTTTTCGTTACGCCTTGGCTTCGCCGCCCAGTGCCTCGACCAGGTCGGTCAGCATCTTGGCCAGCTCGCCGGTCATCAGCATGATGTCGTTATCAAAACGCTCGTCGTCGCTGTAGGTGATCGTTTCGTTTTCCTTGATCACGTCCAGCGGCTTGATGCCCTTGACGGCCAGCTGCTCGGTCAGCACGAACGAGATGCGGCTGTTCCACGTCATGGCCAGGCGCGTGCACTGCTTGCCGTTGGCGATGTGGCGGCGGATGTCTTCCGGATCCAGCGAGTGCTTCACGTAGCGGACGGCGGCCTTGCTCTCGCCGGTGGCGCGCAGTTCCGTGTCCTGGTCGATCGTGAAGTTGTACGGCGCTTCGTCCGATTCCAGCCAGCCCGTCATCACGGCGACCGGCGACTTTTGCACGCGCAGCGATTCCAGCGGCAGCTTGTCGACGGCCTTCAGCAGCAGCTTGATGACGTCGTCGGCCTTGCTCGGGCTGGCGGCGTCGACGACGAGCCAGCCGTTGACCGGATCGATCCACGTCCACACGTTGCCGCGGATCGAGAACGCGCGCGGCAGCAGCTCGTCGGCCACGCGTTCCTTGAGTTCTTTCATCGCCTTCTTGCCCGGCGGGAAGCCCTGCTGCTCTTCCAGCTCGGCGGCCTTGGCCTTGGCGACCTGGTTGATGACCGAGCTCGGCAGCAATTTCTTTTCCGTGCCCAGCATCATCAGCATCTGCTTGTTGACGACGTGAACGAGCTTGCCGTTGCCGCGTGGCGAATCCCAGCCCTGGCGCAGCAATTCGTTGCTGCTGGCGGGCGTGAACGCCTGCGACTGCAGGGCCTCTTCCATCTGTTCAGGGGAGAAATTCCACGGTGCGGGCAGGCGGTAGATCTGAAGATTCTTGAACCACATAACGTTGCTTCCAGTTATCTCGATATTTCAAAGGAACGACATTCTACACGCTGACTGGCGGCAAAATTCACGTCGTCGACAAGGGATTTTTATTGTGTTGCACGTTCGTCAAACAAGCTCAGCTGCTCGACCGTTTCCGTATCGCTCAGGCGCACGCCGACGCCCAGCAGCCGCACGGGACGGCTCGCCCGCAGCCAGCCCGTCTCCATCAGGTGACGGAACGTCGTCATGTTCGGCGCGTAGCCCACGCACTCGACGGTCGTACGCTGGAAGTCGGCAAATTTGATCTTCACGAACAATTTATTGATGAATTTTTCAGCATTGTTGCGCTTGATGCGGCCGAGCAGATGCTCGTACAGGTCCGGCAACAACGCGAGGCAGCCATCCAGGTCGGGGACGTCCGGCGTGTACGTCTCCTCCGTGCTGATCGACTTGCGCTCGCGCACGGGATTCACGTCGCGGTAGTCGATACCGCGGCACAAATCGTACAGCCGCGCGCCGAACGAGCCGAAGTGTTGCTGCAGCTTGTCCATATTCCAGTCGCGCAGGTCGCCGCACGTCTGCGCGCCGAGGCGATGCAGCTTCGCGGCCGTCACCTTCCCTACTCCGAACAATTTCTTCACAGGCAGCACGGCGACGAACGCGTCGACCTCATCCGGCCGCACGAGGAACAGTCCATCGGGCTTGTTCCAGTCGCTGGCGATCTTGGCGACGAACTTGTTCGGCGCCACGCCGGCCGACGCCGTGATGCCGACCGTTTCATGAATGCGGCGGCGAATCTCTTGCGCGATCAAGGTCGCGCTGCCCTTGCAATGCGGCGAGTTCGTCACGTCGAGATAGGCTTCATCCAGCGACAGCGGCTCCACGAGGTCCGTGTAGTCGCGGTAAATGTCCATGATCTGGCGCGACGCGACCCGGTACTTTTCCATGTTCGGTGGAATCAGGATCAGGTCCGGGCACAGCTTGACCGCCTGCGCGGTGGCCATCGCCGAATGGATGCCGAAGCGGCGCGCCTCGTAGTTGCACGTGGCGACCACGCCGCGCTGCTCGGCCCGCCCGCCGACGGCCAGCGGCCGCCCGCGCAGGGACGGGTCGTCGCGCATCTCGACGGATGCGTAAAAACAATCGCAATCGCAGTGGATGATCTTGCGGACGGGGGCGTTCACGGTGGCGGTCGCCCGCGCCGAGCGACTACTGTAATTGCATACAGTATCGCTGGGAATTAGGAATAGTGCAAGGGGGAACGCCGCCGCGGGGATGCGGCGGCGGTAGAGAGGACTTACTTGGTGACGCTGGAGTAACTGCACGACTTGGCGACGCGATAGGCCGGATCGCCGAACACCGAGTTCGAGCATTTCACGGAGCCGGTGAAGGTCTTCGTCACATAGCTCGTGGCGGTGCCGTAGCGCACGTCGCGCGTGCCGGTGAACGAGCAGGTACCGTTCTCGGCGGCGCAATACGTCCAGGTCGGGGTCGTCGTCGTCGTGGTCGTCGAGCCCAGCGCCGCGTTCACGGCGGCGGCCGCGTTGACGATGCCGGCGCCGCAGCCCGAGCACGCGGCCGGGAAGGCGCGCGCCGTCGACTTCAGCTTGGCGGCCACGTCATCCGGCGTCAGGTTCGGATTCGCCGACAGCATCAGCGCGACGACGCCGGCCACGTGCGGCGTCGCCATCGACGTGCCCATGTACCAGGCGTAATTGTCCGATGCCGGCGTCGTCGTGCCCGCGTTCAAGGTCGACAGGATGCCGGCGCCGTTGTCGCCGCCCGGTGCCGCAATGGTGACGTTGGTGCCGTAGTTCGAATACGACGCCTTGCCGCCCGCACGGTTCGTCGCCGCGACGGTGATCACGCCCGCGCAGTTGGCCGGGTTCGAATTGATCGCATTCGTGTTCGAGTTGCCGGCCGCGACGACGACCACGGCGCCGCGCGAGCGGGCGCTGTTGATCGCATTCTGCGTCGTGGTGTCGCAGGCGCCGGTGCCGCCCAGCGACAGGTTCAGCACGCGCGCCTTGTTCGCATTGGCGGGCACGCCGGTCACGGTGCCGCCCGACGCCCAGACGATGGCGTCGGCGATGTCGGACGTGTAGCCGCCGCAACGGCCCAGCACGCGCGCCGGGACGATCCTGGCGTTGTACGCGATGCCGGCGATGCCGAGGCCGTTGTTGGTCTTCGCGGCGATCGTGCCGGCCACGTGCGTGCCGTGCCAGCTCGAGTTCTGGTCCGCGACGGGGATCCCCGTGCCGCAGCTGCCGGCCGGGGCCCAGTCGCCCGGGTCGCTGGCGTCGGTGTCGCGGCCGCCGCCGTCGTTGGCGATCGTGGTCGTCGAGATGAAGTCATGGCCCTGCAGGATCTGCCCCGACAGGTCGGCGTGCGGACGATAGCCCGTGTCGATCACGGCCACGTTGATGCCGGCGCCGGTCGACTTGTCCCAGGCGGCGGGCGCGTTGATGCCGCCGGTGGCTTCGTACAGGTCCCACTGCTGGGTATAGCTGGGGTCGGTCGGGGTGGCCAGCGGGACCATGATGCGGTCCGGCTCAGCGTACTCGACGTTGGCGTCGCGCGACTTCAGTTCGGCGGCCAGCTGGCGCGCCTCGTCGAGCGACATCGTGCGGTTGAGTTGCAGCACGTTCGCGCCGTTCGCCGTCGCGCGCAGCGCGCGCATCGTGGCGCCATAGGTCTGGCCGGCGCGGTCGATCAGCGCCTGGCGTGCGCGGTCGATGCCGCGTGCGGCCACGCCGGTCTTCGACGTGTCGCTGTCGCCCTTGTACTTGACGATGATGCGGTCGGTCTGGACGACGGCGTGATTGGTCTGCGCCACGGCCGGGCCGGCGAAACCGGCGGCAACGAAGGCCGCTGCACAAATTTTCAACAAAGAAGAGATCTTGTGGCGCTGCGTCATGCTGCATCCTTTTCAGTAAACCGAACTGTGCAGCGTAACGAAAAACGGCCCACATGGGGCCGTTTTTCGGGTTTTTTACAACAGGAAAGTTTCGTTAAGTAATTGAATTTTAACGGTTATGAGTCCAGTTATAACGCATTACCAGGTGAGCTTGAGCGTGTACTTGCCGCTGGTCGAACCGGTGCCGCCGCTGTAGTAGACGACGCGTACATAACGGGTCACCGTGGTCGAGCCCGTGTTGGACGACGTGGCGGTATCCGCGCTGCCCGTGCCATTCTCGCTGCGCGCCAGCAAGGTGCCCGCGCTGTTGTAGATGTACAGGTCGTAGTCCGAGCTCGAATTCGGCGTCATCGTCGCGCTCAGGGTTTTACCGGCCGGCAGCTGGACGGAGAAATAATCCGTGTCCGTCGAGCTGCCCATCGCGGCATTGACCGTCGTGCCGGACGTCGTCACGCCGTTGGCCGTGCCGAGCGTGTTGTTCGACTCCGTTTCCGAAATCGTCGTGCCCGTACCGCCACCCGTGCCGGCCGCCGCGTCCACCGCGGCCGAGGCGTCCACGATACCGGTGCCGCAGCCCGAGCAGCTGGCCGGGAACGGACGCGTGCTCGACTTCAGGCGCGACTCGACCTCGTCCGGCGTCAGGTTCGGGTTCTTGGCCAGCATCAGCGCGACGACACCGGCCACGTGCGGCGTCGCCATCGACGTCCCCATATAGCCCGCGTAACTGTCGGCGCCCGGCGACTTGGTGCCGGCGTTCAGCGTGGACAGGATGGCCGCGCCGCTGTCGCCGCCCGGTGCCGCGACGTCGACCACGGTGCCGTAGTTCGAGTAGGAGGCACGGCCGCCGGAGCGGTTCGTTGCCGCCACCGTGATCACGCCCGCGCAGTTGGCCGGGTTGCTGTTGCTCGCGTTCTGGGACTCGTTGCCGGCCGCCACGACGATCACGGTGCCGCGCGAACGGGCGCTGTTGATCGCGTTCTGCGTCGTCGTGTCGCACGCGCCGCCGCCGCCCAGCGACATATTGATCACCTGGGCGCGCGCCGCGATGGCCGGCACACCGGACACGGTGCCGCCCGATGCCCAGATGATGCCGTCGGCAATGTCGGACGTGTAGCCGCCGCACTTGCCGAGCACGCGCACGGGCACGACCTTGGCGCCGTATGCGACGCCGGCGACGCCCGTGCTGTTGTTCGTCGCCGCGGCGATGGTGCCGGCCACGTGGGTGCCGTGCCAGCTCGAGTTCGACGCCGGTTCGCCGGCCCCGCACTCGCCTGCCGCGGTCCAGTCGCCCGGATCGCTGGCGTCGCTGTCGCGGCCGTTGCCGTCGTTCGCGATAGCGGTATCGGAAATGAAGTCATAGCCGGCCAGGATCTGGCCCGACAGGTCGGCGTGCGGGCGGTAGCCGGTGTCGATCACGGCCACGCGGATGCCGGTCCCGATCGACTTGTCCCAGGCGGCCGGCGCGTTCAGGCCGCCGGTCGCTTCGAAGAAATCCCACTGCTGGCTGTACATCGAGTCGTTCGGCGTGAACAGCGGATGCATCATGCGGTCCGGCTCGGCGTACTCGACGGAAGGATCGCGCGACTTCAGCTCTGCCGCCAGCTTGGCGGCATCGGCCAGCGACACCTTGCGGTCCAGCCTGAAGACGCGGGCACCGGTGGCGATCGAATGCGACGCCTTCACCAGCATGCCGAACTGCTGGCCGGCGCGGTCGACCACGGCCTTGCGCGAGGCGGACAGCGGCATTGCACGTGCGACCGATACCTGCCCGCCCTTGGAGACGACCGGTGCGCTCTCGTCCTTGTACTTGACGATGATGCGGTCGGTCTGGTCCGAGACGGCCACACGCTGCGCGGCGTGTGTGGCCGGCACGTCCGCGGGCACCCCCGCGCCCGCAACGCCGGCGCCGAGACCAAGGACGGCCGCGGCGCACAGTTTCAACACTGCCGGAGACTTCGATTGCTGAGACTTCATGTTTATTCCTTTTAGAAAAACACAAAAGTTGATTTTCCGCAGGCGTGATTGCCTGAGATCTTTTGTCTCGACGCTTTTTTAGCGTCGATTTCCCGTCTGAAAAGCGGGAGTGCCAGATTAGCGCGAAAGAAATGAACGTGTAGAAATTTCACAATTGGATTCGATGTCTATACAACACTTTCACCGATTGATAGCGCTAAAACCTAGATTCTTCGGAAAACTGTGAACTCAGCAGAAGAACATATCGCCTTGGCAAGACCAATTAATTAACAATGTTCCGTGACTGTCAGGCGTTGCTCACATATGCACATCCTCAACATTGAGATATCTCAATCGTCACCAACGAAGAAATTCGGCGTCAGAGCACTTTTTGGTGCACGAGCTTTAAAGCAATTCGCGATCGGGACGCCGCCTGCCTCTCCAAAGCGATACACCGACGGCGCCTGCGGACTTGAACGATTCGGGATGCGCAAGAAAATTGATCCGAAATGTGCTCTGACCCCGAATTAAAAAAAAGGCCGCGATCGCTCGCGGCCTTTCTGTCTGACGACTTGGTAAAACTTAGAAATTGCCTTTGAACTGGACACCGTAGGTGCGCGGTTCGTTGGTGAAGCCCGTCAGGTTGTTGAAGTCGATGGCACCCGAGATGCGGCGCTGGTCGAGGATGTTGCGGCCAAAGGCGGCCACTTCATACTTGCCGTCGGCCCAGATGTAGCCCAGGCGCAGACCGCCTTCCGTCAGCGGCTTGCCCGTGAACTCTTTCGCTTCGTACAGGAAGAAATTGATCTTCGAACGGTACGACCAGTCGGTGTAGACGTAGAACTCGCCATTGGCGACCGGCATGCTGTAGCGGGCGTTCAGGTTGACGATCCACTTCGGTGCCTGCGGCAGCGGGTTGCCATCGATGAGGACGTTGCCGGCGGCGTTCAGCGGATCGGTGATCGTGCAGGCTGCGCACTTCGTCAGCGACAGGCTCGCGTCGCGGATTTCCGTGAAGTTGTACGACGCGCTGGCGCCGACGCGCAGGTCCGGCGTCACGAGGCCTTCCAGGTCGAACTCGGCGCCGCGGCCAGCCGTCTTCTTCGCGTTGATCAGCTTGGTGACGTTGGTGTTGCCGCCGACCACGGTCAGCTGCTGGTTCTTGATCTCGTAGTCGTACAGCGAGAACGCGACGCGGGCACGGCGTTCGAACAGGTCGGCCTTGATGCCGCCTTCGTACGACGTGATGGTCTCGGCGTCGGCGACGGTGATGCCCACCGGTGCGAAGGTCGAGGCCGGCGCGATGCTCGGGGCGCGGAAGCCGGTCGCGACGCGCGCGTACAGGTTCACGTCACGATTCAGCTTGTACGTGCTCGACAGGTCCCAGCTGATCTTGTCCTTGCTTTCGCCGACACTGTCCGGGCCCACCGGCGTGAAGCCGATCGCGGTGACGGTGCGGAAGTCCTTCTTGTCGTCCGTGTAACGGATACCGCCGCGCACCGACAGGGCGTCGTTGATGTTGTATGTCACGGAACCGAACGCGGCCCAGGCCTTGTTATTCTGCTCGCTGGCCTGGCGCGAGGTGCGGGCACCCGTGGCGCTGTTGTAGCCGTCGCTGCCGCCCGTCACGTCTTCCTTGAAGTAGTACACGCCGGCCTGCCAGTTCAGCGGGCCCGTGCTCTTCGACTCGACGCGGAATTCCTGCGAATACTGCTTCAGGTCGTCGATGAAACCGCCCGTCTCGGACTGGAACGGAATGAAGCCCGGACCTTGCGGCGTGCCGCCGTCGATGTCGCCGCGGCTGTAGTAGCTGCCGACCGACTCGTAACCAGTGATCGAGTGGAAGATGACCGGACCCAGGTCCCACGTGATGCGGGCATTGGCGCCGTTCGTCTTGAGGCTCTGGAAGTTCTGGGCGTTCGTCACGATGCTGTCGAGATCGTAGCCGTCGGCGATATCGTTCGTGCCCTTCTTGATCAGGTTCGCGCGGAATAGACGGGCGCTGCCGTTGGTCGTGCGCTGGTGCACGTTGAACAGGGCGCTGAACGTGGTGTCCGGCTTGTACAGGAACTGCACGCGTTCGGCGTGTTCGTTGTAGCCGTCCAGTTCGCCGGTCTTGTTCGTCTTGGCGACGTCGCTATAGTTGTCGACGAAGTCGTCGCGGTGCTGGCGCAGGGTCGACACGCGCATCGCCCACTTGTCCGACAGCGGCACGTTGATCGCGCCTTCGACGTTGGCGGTGCCGTGGGTGCCGTACGACAGGTTGTAGTAACCCTCGGTCTTCTTGAGGTTCGGCTTCTCGGATTCGAATTTCACGACGCCTGCCGGGGTGTTGCGGCCGAACAGCGTGCCCTGCGGGCCGCGCAGCACTTCCACGCCGGCCAGGTCGAAGATCGGGTAGCCCTTCAGGATCGGGTTTTCCTGGACGATGTCGTCATAGATCAGCGACACCGGCTGCGATGCGAAGGTCGAGAAATCCGTGTTGCCGTAGCCACGGATATAGAAACGCGGGAACGTGCGGCCGTTCGAGGACTCAACGTTCAGGCTGGGAGTCTTGCCAGCCAGCAGGCGGATGTCTGCGCCGCCGGACACGAGCACGTCCAGCTTCTCGCCCTTGATGGCGGTGACGGACACCGGGACTTCCTTGATGTTTTCGGTACGGCGTTGTGCGGTCACGGTCACCGTCTGCAGTTCGGTCGCCTGCGCAGTCTGGGCCAGGGCCGCGCCGCCGGGTACGGCTGCGAGCGCCAGCATTGCGCCATGCGCGGCGATGACGCGCTTGTGCATCTTGGACATCTTGATCATTGAGTTTTTCCTAGCTGGGAAGAGTGAAAAAAACTGCCGCGTTGTCTCCGCCGTTCTCTCCTGCCTCGGCAAACTCGCACCTGATTGTTGATGTCTAAATATTGCCGGCATGTAAACTGGCAATTGTCGATTATGTGTATATCCTTATGCAAGGAATACGAATCGGCTTACACATCCATACAACAGTTTGTTGTATATGAGAACGTGGTGTGTCACATCCCTGTTCACTTTTTTCCGAAAACCCCTTGCAGGTTTTCGAAGGGATACGCTATGATTCGGGCCTCTTCGGACGTGATGACAAACGTCGGCAAGAAAAACCCTGAAACGGGCGCTTAGCTCAGTTGGTAGAGCGGATCCCTTACAAGGATTAGGTCGGGAGTTCGAGCCTCTCAGCGCCCACCAGTCAGTTTCAGAAGTCTTGCAAGTGAAGCACCGATCAGAGTAAACGGAGCGGTAGTTCAGTTGGTTAGAATACCGGCCTGTCACGCCGGGGGTCGCGGGTTCGAGCCCCGTCCGCTCCGCCAGCATCAAGAAAAAAGGTCCGATTCGTCGGGCCTTTTTTCGTTCTATCAGAGTGCCTCCCCTGCGGGAGGCACGGTTTGAGGCTCGAAGGGTTTCGCTTGCAAGCGAAACCGCGGCCCGCGGAACGTGGGCGAGCCCCGTCCGCTCCGCCAGCATCAAGAAAAAAGGTCCGATTCGTCGGACCTTTTTTCGTTCCATCTTCGCTTAAGCCCGCCTCAGCCGCGGCGCGCCGATCTCGACGCGGTTGCGGCCACCCGTCTTGGCCGCGTACAGGGCGTGGTCGGCACGCGCCAGGGCGGCCGTCAATTCCTCGTTCGGATCGATCATCACGAGGCCGATGCTGACCGTCATCCGATAGGACGCGGCGCAGGTGAGCGCAGGTGCTTCGGCGACGGCGATGCGCAGGCGCTCGGCCGCATACTGCGCGCCCGCCAGCGACGTACCGGGCATCGCCAGCGCGAACTCTTCCCCACCCAGCCGGCCGATCACGTCGTTCTCGCGCAAGGTGGCGCGCGCCGTGTCCGCAAACAACCGCAGGGCCTCGTCGCCGCAGGCATGGCCGAAGCCGTCGTTGAGCTGCTTAAAATGATCAAGGTCGAGCATCATCAACGCGATCGGCTTGCGCAGGCGAACCGCCGTCTGCAGGGCGCTCTCGGCTCGCTCGAAGAAGGCGCGGCGGTTCAGCATGTCCGTCAGGCCGTCGATCGTGGCCAGGCGCTGCATGCGCTTGTCGTCCTTCAGCTTGCACAGCAACAGGAAACCGAACCCGTTGACGATCATCAGCAGATAGCTGGCGAGGTACGCGAAGCCATACACCGGATTCGCATTGAACGGGCCCACGCCGCCATTGGCCACCGCCATCCAGATCCAGATCGCGATGGCGAACAGGGCATCGTTGACGCCGATGATCCGCTGCAGCAAAGGCGCATCGGCCTGCGGACGCAGCAGGATCGCGGCGGCGCCGGAGGCGAACAGGGCAACGATCACGGCCACCACCTGCGTCATCTGCTCGCGCGACGCCTGCACCAGCGCCGCGGCCGCGACGATGATCAATGCCGCAACGGCCGCGGGCGCAAGAATGCGGCGCCAGTTGCGGAAGCCGAAGAACACGCAGTACGACGCCAGTTCCAGCGCGACGCCGCCTACCCAGCCGAACGCGGCCAGTTCCTCCACGATGGGCAACCCGACATGCGGCGCCACCCAGCAGCAGATCTGTGCCAGCCCGGACGACAGCCGCGCCCACATCCAGGTGCGCAGGCCCGGATTGGGCGCCGCACCGCGCATGTAACCCGCCATCAGCAACGCAAACGCCGTGTTGCCGACGCCAAGCGCCAGCATGAAGGTCTGGATATCGATCACTCGATTCCTCCTGGCAGGAAGTGGTGAGATGATGCCATGAATGTAATTAATATTTCCCAAAGGAACTATATTACACGTTTCTCAAGCAGGTGCACGCACGATTTGCACCAATGGTTGGGCGGTATGCACAGCGGCTGGAGGGTGTTGTGTCGCGTCCAATCAACTGATCATTCGTTGCTGCGCAAGCACAAATGAATCGTTCATAATTGACAAAGCAGCCACTCGGCTGCATCGTCCTGGAGCATTCGTGATCTTTGGTTTCCTGAAATCGTCCACGCTGTCCCCCCGCCAGCTTCGGCTGCAGAACACGTCGCTGTTCCGTTCCCTCAAACCGTTGGAAATCAAGTTTGTCGACGGCCTCATGCATGAGCGCCGCTACCTGCCGGACGAGATCGTGTTCGACGAAGGCGAGGAAGGGCAGGCGCTGTATCTCGTGATGAGCGGCCGCGTGCAGATCAGCCGCAGCCACAGCCGGGGCCGCCAGATCGTGGGCGAAATGAGCGCCGGCAGTTTCTTCGGCGACCTCGCCCTGCTGGACAATTCCCCGCGCAGCGCCCAGGTCCGCGCCCTCGACACGTGCGAACTGGCCGTCTTCTTCCGCGACGACTTTCTCGCCTTGATGGAAACGGATGCCGTGATCGGCTACAAGATCTCGCTCGCCCTGGCCCGCCACATCGGCCAGCGGCTGCGCGGCTGGCTCGACGGCAACGCCCAGGTGGAGGCGCTGTGATCCACGGTGCCCTCCGCGACGAGCGCAGCGGTCCCTTCGTCTGGACCGGCATCATCGGCGTGACGTGTTTGCTGCTGGTGCTGCTCGAGCACATGCTGTGGCTGGTGCTGCCCTTCATCCTCGGCACCGTCATGTACTACATCCTGCTGGGCCCGATGCAACGCCTGCTGCGCGCCGGTTTTACACGCAACGTCTCCGCGACGCTCGTGTGCATCGTGTTCTACGGCGCCAGCGTCCTGCTGGTGATGGCGGCGATGACCTGGACCGGCACGCCCGGCGATACGGACAGCTGGCACGAGACGGGCGCCCTGTACCTGGACGGCGGCGTAGCCTTCGTGCGCAACACGATGACGCTGCTGGAAGCGAAGTTCCCGATCCTGGCCGAGATGCATTTGACGTCGATCATGAACAAGCGCTTCAAGGCCTACACGGACAATTTCGCGCAGCGCCACCTGACGACCATCCTGCTGGGCGCCGCAGGCTGGCTGCCGTCGCTGCTGCTGGCCCCGTTCCTCGCCTTCTTCTTCCTGCGCGACGGCCTGCGCTTCAAAAAATTCCTCGCCCGCGCCGTGCCGAACGCCTATTTCGAACGGACGCTGTTCCTGCTGCACCAGGTCGACCAGACCGCGCGCCGCTACTTCGAGGGTTTATTGAAGCTGACCGTGCTGGACACCATCGTGCTCGGCTTTGGCCTGTGGGTGATCGGCGTCTCGTCGCCGCTGCTGCTGGGTTTTATTTCCGCGCTGCTGGCGTGGGTGCCGTTCGTCGGCTCGGTCGTGGGCTGCATGATGGTCGTGGTCGTCGCAGCCACCGACGCGCCGAACAATCCGCTGATCGCGTATGGCGCGATCGTCGTCTTCATTCTCGCGCGCCTGCTGGACGATTTCGTCTTCATGCCGCTGACCCTGGGGCGCAGCCTGCATATTCACCCGCTGGTGACGGTGCTGATGATCTTCATCGGCGGGGCACTGTCCGGCGTGGCCGGGTTGATGCTCGTGCTGCCGCTGCTGGGGGTCGTGATGGTCGTTGGAGAGACCATGGGGCGGCTCATGACCAATCCGAGGCTGAGGGCGAGGCATCGGTATGCGCGCAGGTTGAGGGACAAGCAGGCCAGCGCGGATTTGAGTGTTTGAAACCGGGGTCAGAGCCCGAATATTGGCAATAGCTTTTGAGCTTATGCCAAAAAACGGGCTCTGACCCCGGTGCTGGGCTTACTTGCGCCCGGCCCTGGGCTTCGACTTAATGGTCGACAAAATCCCCGCCTTCGCTTTCGACGGCGGCGCCATGAACGGTGCCGGTTCGCTGCCGCGCCCTTTACGCCGGGTCGCGACCTCGATCACGCGGCCTTTCGGCGCCTCGCTACGCGGCGCCACCGGCGGCCGGCGCTCGCCACGCTGCGGCGCGACTTCCTGTTCGGAGCCGGCCGGCGGCACCAGGTGGCGCTCGCCGTTGCCGATCAGGTCGCCGCGGCCCATGCGCTTCAGGCCCTCGCGCAGGACCGGCCAGTTTTCCGGGTCGTAGTAGCGCAGGAACGCCTTGTGCAGTTTCCTCGTCTTGCCGCTCTTGGCGGTGAGGACCTCTTCCGAATCCTCGGTGACCTTGTGCAGCGGATTTTTACCCGAGTGGTACATCGTTGTCGCCATGGCCATCGGCGTCGGCGTGAACGTTTGCACCTGGTCGAGGTGGAAATTGTTCTTTTTGAGCCAGAGGGCCAGGTTCAGCATGTCCTCGTCCGTCGAGCCCGGGTGCGCGGCGATGAAGTACGGGATCAGGTATTGCTTCTTGCCCGCTTCGCGCGAGTACTTGTCGAACAGCGCCTTGAACTCGTCATACGCGCCGATGCCCGGCTTCATCATCTTGGAGAGCGTGCCCTCTTCCGTGTGCTCCGGCGCGATCTTGAGCAGGCCGCCAACGTGGTGCGTGACCAGTTCCTTGACGTACTCCGGCGAGCGCACGGCCAGGTCGTAGCGCAGGCCCGAGCCGATCAGGATCTTCTTGATGCCCGGGATCGCGCGCGCCTTGCGGTACAGCGAGATCAGCTTGCTGTGGTCCGTGCCCAGGTTGCTGCAGATGGTCGGGTACACGCACGACAGGCGGCGGCACGTTTCCTCGATCTTCTTGTCCTTGCACGCGAGGCGGTACATGTTCGCGGTCGGGCCGCCCAGGTCCGTGATGGTGCCGGCGAAATTCTTTGTCGTATCGCGGATCAGCTCGATCTCGCGCAGGATCGACGGTTCCGAACGGCTCTGGATGATGCGGCCCTCGTGTTCCGTGATCGAGCAGAACGTGCAGCCGCCGAAACAACCGCGCATGATGTTCACGGAATAGCGGATCATTTCCCACGCCGGGATGTGCGCCTTGCCATAGCTCGGGTGCGGCGCGCGCGCGTACTGCAGGTCGTAGACGCCGTCCATCTCGTCCATCGCGAGCGGCAGCGGCGGCGGGTTCAGCCAGACGTCGCGGTCGCCGTGCTGCTGCACGAGCGCGCGCGCATTGCCCGGGTTCGATTCAAGGTGGAACACGCGCGACGCGTGCGCGTACATCACCGGATCCTCGCTGACGGTCTCGAACGACGGCAGCCGGACGACGGTCTTCTGCGCCTTTTCGCGCGCGGCGGCCTGGCGCTGTTCGCGCGTCATGATGACGATCGGTTTGACTTCCGGTTCCGGCTGCGCATTGTCCAGCGCGCACTGCTTCGGATCTTCCAGTGCCATCGCGTACGGGTTCGGCTGCGCGTCGATGCGGCCCGGCACGTCCACGCGGGTGGAATTGTGCACCGTCCACTCTTCATCCGGCAGCCAGCCGTGCGGCACGAGGAACGCCGTGCCGCGCAGGTCGCGGATGGATTTGATGTTCTCGCCGGCCGCGATGCGGCGGGTGACGTCGACGAGCGCGCGTTCGGCGTTGCCGAAGATGACGAGGTCGGCCTTCGATTCGAACAGCACCGAGCGGCGCACCTTGTCCGACCAGTAATCGTAGTGGGCAATGCGACGCAGCGACGCCTCGATCGAGCCGGCGATGACGGGCACGCCCGGGAACGCTTCGCGCGCGCGCTGGCAGTAGACGGTCACGGCGCGGTCCGGACGTTTATTGGGCTCGGCGTTCGGGGTGTAGGCGTCGTCCGAGCGGATCTTGCGGTCGGCCGTGTAGCGGTTGACCATCGAATCCATGTTGCCGGCCGTGATCCCCCAGTACAGGTTCGGCTTGCCCAGCGCGCGGAACGGTTCCACGGAGGTCCAGTCCGGCTGGCTGATGATGCCGACGCGGTACCCCTGCGCTTCCAGCAGGCGGCCGACGAGGGCCATGCCGAAACTCGGATGGTCGATGTAGGCGTCGCCCGTGATCAGGATGATGTCGCACGAATCCCAGCCCAGCTTGTCCATTTCGGCACGGGACATGGGCAGGAACGGGGCCGCAGGGGCGCGGCTGGAACGCTTGGCGACGTTCGCGAAAAGATTGGCAGGGGAGTTCATTGGCCGGCATTTTACCGGAAAACGCCTGTTTAAGCTGCGGACCCCTCGAAAAATGGCTTAATTTTCAATGGCTTGTCGTTAAATCCCCATGCTCGCGAGGATGTTGCCGAGCTCACGCAGGGCCGGTTCCAGGTGCGGATGGCGGATGGCGAAGCGCGCTGTCAGCTCCTGCGTACGCGAAGCCAGGCCGTATGTGTTCGCGTCCGGATCCTGGGAGCGCTTGTCGAGCACGTGCTTGATGTCGCCGTCGAGCTGGCGCAGCAGCATTTCCAGTTCGTCATCGACTTCGCCGGTTTCCTCGAGGCTGCGGTGCAGCGTCTTGAGGTGCGCTTTCAGGGTATTTTCGTTTTCGGGCAGCATGGCTTTCTCACGTCATGATGTTGTGAGAAGTCTACACCGATAAGGGCGGCCTGGCGCGCCGCCCTTGTCGTCGCGATTATTCGCCCGTCAGGCCACGGCGCTCCAGCAGCGGCTCGATCTTCGCATCACGGCCGCGGAAGTTGCGGTACATGTCCATCGCATCCATCGTGCCGCCGCGCGACAGCAGCATCTGGCGGAAGCGGTCGCCGTTCGCGCGCGTCAGGCCGCCGTGTTCCTTGAACCATTCGACGGTGTCCGCGTCCAGTTTCTCGGCCCACAGGTAGCCGTAGTAGCCGGCCGAATAGCCGCCCGAGAACACGTGCGAGAAGTACGTCGTACGGTAGCGCGGCGGGACGAGCGGGAAGTCGACGCCGGCGTCGTGCAGCGCCGTCGCCTCGAAGCCCAGCACGTCGGTCGGGATTTGCGCGGCGCCCAGTTGGTGCCATTTCTGGTCGAGGATAGCTGCGGCCAGGTATTCGGTCGTGCGATAACCCTCGTTGAACCTGGACGAGGCCTGGACTTTGTCCAGCAGCTCCTTCGGCATGGGCGCGCCCGTCTGGTAGTGTTTGGCGTAATTTGCCAGCACTTCCGGCCAGGCCATCCACATCTCGTTGACCTGCGACGGGAACTCGACGTAGTCGCGCGGCACGCGGGTGCCCGAGAAGCACGGGTATTTCACGTTCGAGAACATGCCGTGCAGCGCGTGGCCGAATTCGTGGAACATCGTGCGCACTTCGTCGTACGTCAGCAGGGTCGGCTCGCCCGCGGCCGGTTTCGGGATGTTCAGGTGGTTCGCGACGACCGGGTGTGTGCCCAGCAGCTTGTTCTGGCCGACATACGCATTCATCCACGCGCCGCCGCGCTTGTTCGAGCGGGCATACGGATCGTGCAGGAAGATCGCGAGCTGCTTGCCGTCGGCATCGAACACGTCGAACACGCGCACGTCCGGGTTGTACACCGGCAGGTCGTGGCGTTCCTTGAACGTGATGCCGTATTCCTTGGTGGCGGCGAAGAACACGCCGTTCACGAGCACGTTGTTGAACTCGAAATAGGGACGCAGCTGGTTCTCGTCGAACGCGTAGCGCGCCTGGCGCACCTTGTCCGTGTAGTAGTTCCAGTCGTAGGCGGTCGCCTGGAACTTGCCCCCGTCGGCATCGATGACCTTCTGGATCTCGGCCGCTTCCTTCTTCGCGTTGCGCACGGCCGGCTTGGCAAACTCGGAAAGCAGATTGTTGACGGCGTCCGTCGTCTTGGCCGTCTGGTCTTCCAGCATGTACGCGGCGTGGTTCGGATAGCCCAGCAGCTTCGCGCGCTCGGCGCGCGCCTTGGCCAGGTCCAGCACGACCTGGCGGTTGTCATAATCGCCGCCGTGGCTGCCGCGGGCCAGCGACAGGGCCAGCAGTTTTTCGCGCGTCGCGCGGTTGGTCAGCACGGACAGCGGCGCCTGCTGCGTCGTGTTCACGACCGGCACCTTGAACTTGCCGTCGAGACCATCCTTCTTCGCCAGCGCGGCGGCGGCGTCGATGGCCTTGTCGGACATGCCGGCGAGTTCTGCGCGCGTGTCGACGACGAGCGCCGACGCATTCGCTTCCTTCAGCACGTTCTGGCTGAACTGGGTCTGCAGGGCGGCGATCTTGCCGTTATAGGCCTTCAGTTTTTCCTTGTCGGCGGCCGACAGTTTCGCGCCGGCGCGCACGAAGTCGGTGTGATAACGCTCGAGCAGGTAGGCCGATTCCGGATCGAGGTGCAGCTTGGCGCGCTTGTCGTACAGCGTCTGGATGCGCTTGAACAGCTTGTCGTTCAGGCGGATCTTGTCGCTGTGGGCGGCCAGTTTCGGCGCGAGATCCTTGTCGAGCGCGTCGAGCGTGGGATTGGTATTGGCGCCGACGAGGCTGTAGAAGATGGTCGAGACGCGGTTCAGCAGCAGTCCCGAACGCTCCATCGCGACGATCGTGTTGTCGAAGGTCGGTGCTGCACGGCTAGCGGCGATGGCATCGATCTCAAGCGACTGCTGGCGCATGCCTTCTTCGAACGCCGGCGCGAAGTCCTCGTTCTTGATCTTGTCGAAGGCCGGGTACTGGAACTGCAGGGTGCTCGGCTTGGCGAACGGGTTGGACGCCGGCAGCAGCGAAGCAGGGGCGGCATGGGCCAGGTTGGCGACGGCTGCGGTAACAGCGACGGCCAGGATGTGCGAACGGTTCATTCTTTGGGCTCTCCGGAGGGTTGTCGGATCCGACCGTGCTTGTGCCACGGACCGATCTCTTCTTGCTCGTGCACTCCATAATGGAAACCGCCGGGACGAACCCGGCGGCGAAGTGCGCCCTAAGGATAGCAGGGATATTGCCGTAAGTTACATATTTACGGCCTAAAAAAAGGCTTTGCGGGAGGCTCAGCCCCGCTCCGATTGCTCTTCCTGTGCCACTTTGTCCTCGATGCGCCGGTCCGGAATCAGCCACACGATGGCGACGGCGGCATAGACGAGGAACCCGAGCCAGGCGCCAAACCACGACAGGGCGACGCCGCACAGATACAGAACGCACGACAGCTTGCCCTTGCGATCCTTGCCGATCGCCTCGGCCAGCGCCGCGTTCTTCGGATGATTCGCCGTCAACACCTGCACCAGGATCAAATAGGCGACGGAGCACATGAACAGGACGAAGCCGTACGCCGCGGTCGGCCCGCTCTCGAAATGGTTCTCGCCCATCCACGCGGTGACGAACGGGATCAGCGACAACCAGAACAGCAGGTGCAGATTGGCCCACAGGACGCCGCCGCTGACTTCCTTCACGGCGTGCAGCATGTGGTGGTGGTTGTTCCAGTAGATGCCGACGTAGATGAAACTGAGCACGTAGCTCATGAAGACGGGCCACAGCGGCAGCAGCACGTCGAACGTGGCGCCGTGCGGGACTTTGAGTTCCAGCACCATGATGGTGATGATGATGGCGATGACGCCGTCGCTGAAGGCTTCCAGCCGGTTTTTGCCCATCTCTTTTCTCGTGAACGTTATACGTAAGAATGGCGGAGATCGATCTGCTCCGCTTTAGCGTCTGCAACCGAAATAAATGAAGCGGACTCAAGGATGAACCGGCGAAAGTCCGGTGTTGCATCCTCCCAGCAGTTACTCGTTCCGAGCGCATCCAGCTCAGCGCCTGGCTGGTACTTGTATGTAAGACTCAGCTGGCTGATCGCGTCGTCATCCTCGAGCCCTGCTTCGATGAATTGACGCGTGATGTCAAGTTCGAAGTATTTTCCGTTTCCCCAGTCGTAGGTTCCCCACTGGTACAGCAAGATATCATCGGAACATGCAGCGCATGCGGCCTGGGCGCGAAACTCAAGCATTGCTTCAATACCTACTCGGGGCGTTGACGCATTCAAATCAATGCCTTTTGATGCGGCGAAGTCCCGGAATGCTTGTACCGATTCAGCAGGTTTCATACGAAATCCTTGTGGTTGACAGCTAATTGTTGTGGCACTAACAAAAATAAAGAGGAATGTTTCTCTCCTCACACCACGCTCGCAATTGCTGGTGCAACGTGTCCCAAAGTTCCGATGCCCATGGTGGCGCAACTTCATGCCAACACGCCTTGATTGGCAGGTACACGGACATGACGCCCATCGGCATGTCCAACGTGAATGAACCAAGGGCGCAAGAGCAAAGCAGTTCCTCTTTCCACTGCGGCCTGAATTCGAATTGCACCATCGATACCTCTTCAGTTCACAATGACATCATGATAACCGCCGTCACGGGCGCACCGCTTGAACGCCATCTCCCTGCCCAAAAAAAATGGCCGCACGCGGCGGCCATGTGTAGAGCGCAGGCGCTTACTTGTCCGCCCGCTTCATGTAGGTGTCGAAGTTCTCGACGAAATCGTCGAGATTCGCTTCCATCATCTTGCGGAACTGGTCGGTGAAATACTCCAGCGCCCGCGCCTTTTCCGAGGTCATGGTCTCCGCGTTGCCGGTCGTTGCCGCGACGATGAAGGCGTTGAAGCGCGCCGAGGCGTACAGCGTCGATGCGCTGACTTCGCTCGGATGGGTCGACGCGCACTGGTCGTTCGCCAGGTTGATAAGGGCATTGGCGCGGTCGAAGAATTCCGGGCTGGGGGCGTTGTCAATCATGAGTCATCGTGGCTTGAGGTGGAGGTGCCGCCACTATAACAGTCATTTCCGGAACCGCTTCACCTGGCGGATCAGCGCGCCGTTCAGCGCATCGTACCGGCCGTGGACGTTCAGCAGCCAGGCCGTCCCGCTGCGCGCGCGGTGCAGCAGGACCAGGCCGCGCGTCTCCAGCACGTGCGTGGAGCGGAATTCCGCGTGCGGCGTGCCGTAGCCGAAGTCGATATGGTCGAACGTGAAATGGGCCAGCACGTCCTGCACGGCCAGGTGGATCGCGCTGGTGCCGACCGACAGATGCATATAGTCCTGCCGGCACAGGATCTTGTAGACATGCCAGACGGACGCCGAGCGCATGCCGTACACGACGGCGACATCGTTCTCGCCGCAACGGATCACGTAGGACAGCAGCAGGCCATGGCGCGCCAGGCTCTGCAGGCGCGCCTGCTCGCCGGCGCGCCCGGCGGCGCGGGAGGCGTCGGTGGCGACCATGGCGTCCAACATGGCCCCGACCTGGCCGGGCTGGGTGATGCGCAGCACGTGCAACGAGCCGGCCGCTTCCGTCAGCAGGCGGACCTGGCGCGACAGGTTGTAGCGCTTCTTGGCGCTGAAATGCTTCAAATAGGCGTCGACGCCGTCCGGCAGCGGCTGCGTATGGCACGCGCGCCAGCCGTTCAGCACGTACGCCGCCACGCCCGCGATGCCTTTCCAGCCGTCTTGCGGCACGGCCTGCAGGTACAGCACGTGGCATTGCGCAAAGCGGACGAGCAGCTGCCGCGCGATGAATTCGGCGAGGCCCGGTTCCGCCGGGTCCAGCAACGGAACGCTGCCGAGGATCTGGCAGGCTCGCAATGTCCGCCCGAACAGCGGCACGGGGCCGGCATGGAACGCGATCCGGCACGGCAGGATGCGCACGGGAATGAAGCCGACGATCGCGTAATCGACACTGCGGCGGACGAGGAACAATTCATGGTTCGCATCCCGCCCGTGATCCATGTCGATCAGGTGGTTGAAGAATTGGGGCGACTGGTACAGCGTTTCCGGACCGGCCGCCGCAGCCAGCATCCGGTGCCACGCCGCGAGGATGTCCGGGCGGTCGTGATAGGCGGTCGCGACGTTCAGCTCGAACCTGTCCGGGCAGCGCGCCGCGCGGGGACGCGCTTCCCAAGGCGCAGGCAGCGCGCGCGAACTCGTCCCGAGACTCCGTATGGCCATCATGTCAGCCCCCCGCCAAAAAAATCACAGATTAGGCAAGGACCGCGGGTGACATCTTGTAAAAATCGATATGAACTGCCGGTGATGCGTCAATAATGCGGCGGCCGGTCGTTGATCGGGCCCTGCCCCGCGTCACGCAGCGCGCGCACGTGGTCGGCCAGCTTGGCCACCATGGCTTCCAGCTGGTCGATGCGGCGTCCCTGCTCGTAGATCGTGCGGTTGAGGGTATCGACGAGGTTTTCCTGGTCGGCCAGCTTGATTTCGATGTCGATGAAACGGTTCTCGTCGCTCACGTGGATGTCCGGTGAAGTAAAAGCTGCATGATACGTGGGCGAAAAAAAGGCCGCCAGTCGCGGCGGCCTTCTGCGTGCATCGGCGTCACGCGCCGAAAGGCGTATAGGTAAAGCCGTTCTCGATCGAGCCGATCACCTGCAACTGGTTTTCCGGGCTTTCGCTGAAGAAGGCGAGCAGGTGTTCGCGCGTGGCGATCTTGGTGTCCAGCGCATTCAGCCAGAATGCGTAACCTTCGCCGTCCGGCCCGCGGTGCAGGACATGGGCATACAGGTTCGTCAGGAAGTCCGCGTTGGACGGGGTCTTGCCGTACATCCTGTCCCACTCGGGCTGGTTGGTCATGAACTCCTTCGCCATGTCTTCCAGTTGCAGGCCATGGTCGACCCGATCGATCCAGTAATTGATCTGGGGATCGGGTTCACGGTCGAACGCGGCCTTGTACAGCCGGTAGACCTGGCCCGCGGGACCATCGATGTCCAGCGCGACATTGACATCGTTGAATTGCAGACGCTCGACGTTGATGAGCGAATCGTGTCCGCCGCTGCCCAGCTTGTCCGTGACCCCGTAGCCCCAGGTTTCCTTGCCCACCTTGTAATCAGCAAACTTGCCCGCAATAACCGCCGTGTCGCGCCCCGCGCCGCCGTCGATCGCGTGACCGCCGTTCGCAGCCGTCACCTTGATCACGTCGTCCTTGGCCGTACCGCCCTGGAAGGCGCTGTTCGCCACCGTGAACGTTGCGCTGTTGAAGCTGGCGGTGGCGTTCCCCGCCTTGTCGGACGAGACGACGTTGACCTGGTAGCCGGCATTGGGCAGCGGCGACGTGGTCACCGACCACGAGCCGTCCAGGCGGACGGTGGTGGTGGCGATGTCGATGTAGTCGTCGACGGTCGCCCCCGCGCGCACGACCTGGATCAGCGTGCCGGCTTCGCCGGTGCCGCTGAATGTGGCGATGTTGTCGCCCGACGCGTACTGCATGCTGAAGGTCGGGATGACGGGCGGAGTCGCGTCGACGTTGAACGTCGCCGTGCCGCTGTGCGTCGAGGTATTGCCGGCCGCATCGGTGGCGGTCGCGTAGATCGTGTACCCGAGCCCGTCGGCGAACGGGCTCAGGTTCGTGCTCCACACGCCTTTCGCATCGGCCTGGGCGGTTCCCACCTGCACGTTGTTGGCCGTGTAGATCTTGACCACGGCATTGGCTTCCGCGGTGCCGCTCACGTACGGCTGGCTGCCCTGCGCATAACCGGCGCCGTTGCGGGTGACCGCCATCACGGGCGCGCCGGGCGGCGTCGTGTCGCTGCTGAGGACCGTGCTGGCACTGACGGACTTGCTGCTGCCGAACTGGATCAGTTCGATCGAATGCAATGTCGTGGTACCGGTCTTGTCGACGGCCTGCAAGTCGCCGTCGGCAAGCTTCGTGAACGTGTAATCGATGCGCGCGCCGCTGAATACGGCGGTATCGTTTCCTGCTCCTCCGTCGATCATGTTGTTTCCTCCATTTCCAGCAAGCTTGTCATCGGCGCTCGTTCCGGTGAGGGTGTCCGTACCGCCGGTTCCCGTGATGTAGCGCCCTCCGCCGGTCGAGTTCATGCCCTGCGCGCCACCGAGGCCATCGTCCCCGTACAGCCAGTGCAATGCGGCGAGGTCGTAGTCGCGGTATGTCGCGTACGGGCCGCCATTGGCGTCGTAGGACATCAAGGTATAGGCCGTGTTGTCCTGTGCATCCGGCAGCACGGCCTTGTTGTCGCCTGTGTAGTCAGGCTCATAGAACGGGTGCTTGAAACCCAGCGCATGGCCCAGCTCGTGCAGCAGCGTCTCGTAGCCGTCGCCGCCTTTGCTCAGGTTCGCGTTCTGTGCGCCCCAGGTCGCATCGTTGTCGAGGTAGACGTAGGCGTCCGCGTCGTAAGTCACCAGCTGACCACTTTGATAGTTGGTGAAACTGCTGTGCCAGCTGCACAGGCCGGTCACGTTCGTGGCTATCAGGTTAGCGTACGACAGATGAATCTGCGCATCGCTACCTATGGGGGTCTCGACAAACTCGATGCCCGTGACTTGCTTGAGATAGTCAAAGGCGGCTCGAGCAGCCTGTTGCTGTGTAGCGGTGAATATCTGCTGGGCGCCCGTGAAATTCTTTTGCGTATCTTTTGGATCTTCGTTACCGGACGCGATGGAAAACGTGTAAGTCAGCTGATAGACGGGCTTTCCAAATTCATCCGTTAAATAGTTCCAGTCTGGACCGGTATCGAGCAGGGCATCGATGTGGTTCAACCCGGACACGGGCGTGGTCGTGATGTCAGATACGGTAGCCATGAAATTAACGATGCTTGCTGCTTGAAAATTGATTCATGAAAGTATTTCCCGCGCAACAGTTGAAGTCAAATAAGAATTTCAATCGTGCGCACCCCCTGCGGGTGAACGTCACACTTTCGGCGTGGCCAGCAACGCCTTCAGGCTGGCAAGACGTTCCTTGGGCGTGAGGACTTCGTTTTCCTTCGGCGGCGCATCGCCCACGTCGAGTGCCATTTCCTTGATGAAGCGCGACGGCTCGCAATGCACGAGCTCGCCTGCCCGCTTGCGCTTCTTGCACCACGTGACGTGCAGGCTGCGCTGGGCGCGCGTGATGCCCACGTACATCAGGCGCCGTTCTTCCTGGATGCGGGCAGCGATCTTTTCGACGGGGTCGTCCGGATCGCCCTTGTGCGGCAGGATGCCCTCCTCGCAACCGACGAGGTAGACGTGCGGATACTCGAGGCCCTTGGAGGCGTGCAGGGTCGACATGCGGACGGCGTCCGGCTCCTCGTCCTGGCCCTCGAGCATGGACATCAGCGCCACCATCTGCGTCAGTTCCAGCAGGTTTTTCTCTTCACCGTCGCGGTCACGTCCGCCGCGGCCTCTCTCCTTCAGCCAGTTCAGGAACTCGAGCACGTTCTGCCATTTACCCTGCGCGGCCCTGTCGTCGAAGTTTTCGTACAGGTAGTGCTCGTAATTCATCTCCTTCATCATGTCGTCGATGAGCTCGGCGGCATTGTCTCCGCTGCCGGACGGGCCGGGCCGCGTGGCGCGCGATTCCAGTTCGTCGATCCAGTGGCAGAACTCGCGCAGCGGGTACAGCTGGCGCTCCTGCAGCAGCGCTTCGATGCCGCCCTTGCGCGCCGCCTCGAACAGCGAGCAATTCCACTGGCGCGAGAATTCGCCCAGCTTTTCCAGCGTGGTCATGCCGACGCCGCGCTTGGGCGTGGTGATGGCGCGAATGAAGGCCGGGTCGTCGTCCTGGTTCGCGATCAGGCGCAGGTAGGCGATGATGTCCTTGATCTCGGCCTTGTCGAAGAAGCTCTGGCCGCCCGAGATCGTGTACGGGATGCGCTCCTTGCGCAGCGCCTGCTCGATCACGCGGGCCTGGTGGTTGCCGCGGTACAGGATCGCGAAGTCGGACCATTTGTTCTTGCGCTGGAAATGGTCGGCCGAGATCATGATCGCGATCTGGTCCGCTTCCGTCTCGTCGTTCGGCATGCCGAGAACCTTGATGGGCTCGCCCAAGCCGTGCTCGGACCACAGCGATTTTTCGAACAGTTTCGGGTTGTTGCCGATGACGGCGTTGGCCGCCTGCAGGATGCGCGTCGTGGAGCGGTAGTTCTGCTCCAGCTTGATCACTTTCAGGTCGGGGAAGTCCGTCTGCAGCGTGCGCAGGTTTTCCACCGACGCGCCGCGCCACGCATAGATCGCCTGGTCGTCGTCGCCCACGGCCGTGAACATCGGCTTCTTGCCCAGTCCCGTCACCATCAGTTTGACCAGTTCGTATTGGCAGGTATTGGTGTCCTGGTACTCGTCCATCAGCAGGTAGCGCAGGCGGCGCTGCCAGCGGTCGCGGATCGGCTCGTTATTGCGAAACAATTCCACCGGCAGGCGAATGAGGTCGTCGAAGTCGACGGCCTGGTAGGCCTGCAGGGTCGCGACATAGCTGCGGTAGATGCGGCCGGCCTGGGCCTCGTCCTCGTCGCGTGCGTCCCGGATCGCGTCCTCGGGGTCGACGAGGCCGTTCTTCCACAGCGAGATGGCGTTCTGGATGCGGCGGATTTCCTGCTTGTCGGTGGTCACGGCCAGGTCGGAGACGATGGTGTAGCAGTCGTCGCTGTCCATGATGGAAAACTTGTCCTTCAAACCAACGCCGGCCGCTTCCTGGCGCAGGATTTTCACGCCCAGCGAGTGGAACGTGGACACCGTCAGCTGCTTGGCCTGCTTGGGTTGCTTGAGCAGCTTGGCGATACGCTCCTGCATCTCGAGCGCGGCCTTGTTCGTGAAGGTGAGCGCCGCGATCGTGCGCGGGTCGTAGCCGCGGTGCTCGATCATGTAGGCGATCTTTTGCGTAATGACGCGCGTCTTGCCCGACCCGGCGCCCGCCAGCACCAGGCACGGACCGTCGAGATAGAGCACGGCTTCGCTTTGCGGACCGTTCAGGCCGAAATTCGGGGTGTTGGACATTGGAAATATTGGAGGGGACAGCCCAGCATTGTAGCGAAGCTGGGAGCTCATGCGTAACGTTCGTGTCGAATCCACGACGCCGCTTGAGTAAACCGCAAGCCGCCTCCACATGTGCCTTTTGCATCGGTCCTGCGCCGCTTACGCTAAGATGGGCCTTGCAGCGCCAACGAGGAATACAACATGAAATTTGAACACCTGATCGAGATTAACGACCCGCTGAATCCGCTGGCCGACACCATGACACGCGAACAACTGTGGCGCGGCCTCGTGCTGCGCGCCGAAGATCCGAAGATGTTCGTGCCGCACCTGGACGAATGCACGATCAGCGAGCGCGAATGCGGCAGCTTCATGCGCCGCCTGCGCTACGGCGACCTCGTCATCGACGACAAGGTGGTCCTGCACCCGCTGCACGAAGTGCGCTACGAAGTGCCGGCGCAGGGAGATATTGCCCAGTCGCTGCTGACCATGACCATCGAGGCGCCGTCCGAAGGTGTGCTGTGGGTGCGTTTCCTGTACGACGACGGCAATGCGTCGGCGACCGACGAGACGGGCCGCATGTACGAGGATTTCAAGAAGTCGGCGTATCAGGAAGCCGACATCGATACGATCAAGATCGTGCGGCAGCTGGCGTCCGAAGGGAAGCTGGACGCTTCGCTGCTCAACTGATCAGGTTCCCGGCTCGACCGAGTCGGGATCGATATCGCTTTCTCCCTTCGCGAGATTGGCGGCGAGATCCCGCAACGCCGTGCGCACGCCCTCCTCGATCACGGGGTGGTAGAACGGCATCTCCAGCATCTGGTCCACCGTCAGGCGCGACTGCACGGCCCAGGCGAGCAGGTGGCCGATGTGTTCGCCGCGCGGCGCGATCATCTCGGCGCCGAGGAAGCGTCCCGTGCGGTATTCGCCGTACACGCGCAGCATGCCCTTGTTCTGCAACATGACGCGGCTGCGGCCCTGGTTCTCGAACGACACCTGCCCCACCGCGAACTTCGATTTGCCCGGCGCGCACAGGGCCTTGTAGCTGGCGCCCAAGGTGACGATGTTCGGTTCCGTGAACGCGGCCGTCAGCGGCGCGCGGCGCAGGCCGGGGCGGATGTCCGGGAAGCGGCCGGCATTGTCGCCCGCGATCTTGCCGTGGTCGGCCGCTTCCGGCAGCACGGGGCGCTCCTGGTTGGCGTCGCCCGCGATGAAGATGTGGCTGTTCCCGCACTGCATGGTGCGCGGGTCGAAGACCGGCACGCCGCTGGCGTCGAGCGCGATGCCGGCGTTTTCCAGGCCCAGGTCGTGCACGTTCGGCGTGCGGCCTGCCGCCTGCAGCACATATTGAAAGCGTTCCGTGATCGCCTCGTCATGGCGGCCCGTCGTCAGCACGACGTCGTCGCCGTCCTGTTCCGCTTTCAGGATGCGCGACTGGAAATGGATGTCGAGTTCCTCGCACAGCACGCGCGACGCCGTCCTGAGCACGACCGGATCGGACAACTGTGCCACGCTGCCGCCGCGCGCATACACGCGCGTGCGCACGCCCAGCCGCGCGAGGGCCTGGCCGATTTCCAGGCCGATGACGCCCGTGCCGATCACGGCCACGGACCGCGGCAGGTCGTTCCAGTAAAACACGTCGTCGCTCGTGATCACGCCGGGGCCCACGTTTTCCAGCGTCGGCAGGCGCGTGGGGCTGGACCCGGTGGCGATGACGATGCGGCGGGCGTCGATCTCCGTGTGGTCGTCGACCTGCAGCGTGTGCGGATCGACGAAGCGGGCATGGCCGCGCACCTTGTCTTCATCCGGCATCGCGTCGACGCCTTCGACCACGAAGCCGACGAAGCGGTCGCGTTCGCGCCGCACGCGCTCCATCACGGCGACGCCGTCGATGCGGGTCGTCCCGGGATGGACGCCGAACTGGGGGGCCAGGTGCAGCATGTGGGCAGCCTCGGCGGCCGCGATCAGGAGTTTGCTGGGCATGCAGCCCACGCGCGCGCACGTGGTGCCGTACACGCCGCGTTCGATCAGCACCGTCCGCGCCCCCTGCGCCTTCGCGGCGCGGTAGGCGACGAGGCCGGCGGTACCGGCGCCGATCACGGCGACATCGACCTTCAGTTTTTTCATCTGACCTCCGGGAAGTTCACGAGCGTGACGATACGCTGTTTTCAAGAACTCGGCTTGGACGTGAGTAATTTCAGATGTCGAGCGGATCCACCTCGAGCGACCACCGCACCCGCGACTTCATCGCCCGCAGCACGTCGACCCACTCGGTCAAAAACGCCTGCAGCGCCGGCCGCGAATTCGATTCGACGAGCAGCTGCGCGCGATCGACGTTGTGCACGCGGGTCATCGTCATCGGGATCGGCTCGTTGATGACGACCGTGTCCGACGGCACCGCGTCGCGCGCCGCCCCGAGGAATTCGATCGCCGTCGCCAGCTCGGGCGCCTCGGCACGCAGCAGCGCCTGGTACATGTAGGGCGGCAGCGCCGCCTGGTGACGCTCTTCCAGCAGGCTGCCGGCAAAGCGGTCATAGTCGTGCCGCATCACGGCGCCGTACAGCGGATGCTGGCAGTAGCGCGACTGGATCAGCACCTCGGATTCCAGTCCGGCGCGACCGGCGCGGCCCGCGACCTGCATCAGCTGCGCGAACAGCCGCTCGCTGGCGCGGTAGTCCTGCGAGAACAGCGCCGTGTCGGGATTCAGCACGCCGACGAGCGTCAGCCTTTTGAAATCGTGGCCCTTCGCGACCATCTGCGTGCCGATCAGGATGTCGACGTCGCCCCGGTGCACCGTGTCGAACGCCTCCTGCGCGCTGCCCTTGCGGCGCGTGGAATCGGCGTCGATGCGCAGGATGCGCGCGTCCGGGAACAGCGCCTGCAGGCCTTCCTCGATGCGCTGCGTGCCGCGGCCCAGCGGCTGCAAATCGATGTTGCCGCAGGTCGGGCACGCGTGCGGAATACGCAGTTCGAGCGAGCAGTGGTGGCAGCGGAGCCGCCGCTCCGGACGATGCAGGACCATGAACGCGGTGCAGCGCGTGCAGTTGCTGATCCAGCCGCACGCCTCGCAGCACAGCACGGGCGCATAGCCGCGCCGGTTCAGGAACAGCAGCGACTGTTCTCCCCGTTCCATGCGCAGGCGCAGCGCCTGCATCAGCGCCGACGTGAGGCCCTCCTTCGGCTTGTCGCGCTCCATGTCGATGAGTTTCACGCGCGGGAGCACGGCGTCGCGCACGGCGCGCTCGCGCAGTTCGAGCCTGCGGTAGCGGCCCGTCTGCGCGTGGTGCCAGCTTTCCAGCGACGGCGTCGCGGAGCCCAGCACGATGGGGATGCCCAGTTGGCGCGCGCGCCACACGGCCAGGTCGCGCGCCGAATAGCGCAGGCCTTCCTGCTGCTTGTACGACGGGTCGTGCTCCTCGTCGATCACGATCATCTTCAGATTCGGCAGCGACGCGAGGATCGCCAGCCGCGTCCCGAGCACGATGCGCGCGCGGCCCGTGTGCGCGGCGAGCCAGTGCAGCATGCGCTCGCCTTCCGAGAGACTGCTGTGCAGCGTGGCCAGCATCACGCCGGGGAAGCGTGCGCGGATGTTCGCTTCCAGCTGCGGCGTCAGGTTGATCTCGGGGACCAGGATCAGGATCTGCGCGTCTTCATCGCGCGCGAGTACCTGGGCGCACGCCTGCAGATAGACCTCGGTCTTGCCGCTGCCCGTGACCCCGTACAGCAGCAGCGGACTGAATCCTTGCGCGCCGCCGATCGCATCCGCCGCCAGCTGCTGGGCCGCGTTCAGGACGGGCATATCGGCCGGCGTGGGATCGTGGGCGTCTTCGACCTTGTTCAGTTTTTTCAGCGCCCGGTCCAGCGCCACCGTCGTCGACAGCCGCAGATTCTTCGGCAAGCCCGGCATCGCCACCTCGCCCAGCGGCCGGTGGTAGTACGCGGCGGCGAAGCGCGCCAGCGCGATCCACCGCTCCGGCAGCGGGGACAACTGGCTGCGTACGGCGAGCGCATCCTTCAGCTTGTCGGCCGGGACGTCCGTCTCGTGCTTGACCGCGACGATCAGCCCGACCGCCTCGCGCCGCCCGAAGTTCACGAGCGCCAGTTGCCCGACTTCCGGCTCGCTGCCGGGTTCGCATGCCCAGCGGTAGTCGAACAGGCTGTCGAGCGGCGTGTCGAGCGCGATTTGCAGGATGCAGTGGGACAATCCGGTACCTTGTCGAGAAGCTGTGGAAAACTGTGGAAAACTTTGTGGAAAATGGAAAAGTTGACCGTGGAGAAGGTTTACGCTAGATCAAAACGTTAGGAAATTCTCTACATAAAGTCTGAAATTTTCGCTATAAATTCAATGACTTACGATTTTCCACTTTGAACGGGTGAAATATCCCATCGCTTGCGCGCTTCTGTGCATAACTGTGCCTTTCCGGTGAAAAACTTGAGCGCAGTGCAGCAAATTCTTGATACAACACTTGAAGAAAACTCGTAAACCACGGTAAACCAAGCACTTTTCCGGATTATTCACAGAACCTGTGCATAACTTTGTGAACAATAGGCTGACAGCTTCGGTGGATAACTGGTCACTCCTCTGGGAGCACCTCGCCAGGCCGCCCTTGGCCCAGCATTAAATCCAATAAAATCAATCACTTACCATATTTTGGCGGGCACTGTACATTTCTACAGTCCACGCTGATCGAATCCGATTTTTTGTGAATAAGTGTGATTGCCTGCCACCGTGCTGCACAAAATGCAGCACGGCTGCTGTGGAACGATCAGGCGGCGCGCTGGCGGCGGCTGAAGTCGTGGACCGCGTCGACCATCGCCGTCACGGATTCCGGCGGGGTGAATTGCGAGATGCCGTGGCCCAGGTTGAACACGTGGCCATGACCCGCGGACGGCGTGCCGTAGCTGGCCAACGCCTTTTCCACTTCGGTGCGGATCTGGTCCGGGCCGGCGAACAGGATGGCCGGATCGAGGTTGCCCTGCAGGGCGACGCGGTCGCCCACCTGCGCGCGGGCGCGGCCCAGGTTGACGGTCCAGTCCAGGCCCAGCGCGTCGGCGCCGATATCGGCCATGGCGTCCAGCCACAGGCCGCCGCCCTTCGTGAACACGATGGCCGGGATGCGCACGCCATCCTTTTCACGCTGCAGCTTCGCGACGACCTTCTCCATGTACGCGAGCGAGAACTGTTGATAAGCGCCGTCGGCCAGCGCGCCGCCCCACGAGTCGAAGATCATGACGGCCTGCGCGCCCGCGTCGATCTGGGCGTTCAGGTATTGCGCGACGGCTTCCGCGTTGATCTCCAGGATGCGGTGCATCAGGTCCGGACGCGAATACAGCATCTTCTTGATCGTGTGGAATTCGCGCGAGCCGCCGCCTTCCACCATATAGCAGGCCAGGGTCCACGGGCTGCCGGAAAAGCCGATCAGCGGCACGCGGCCGTTCAGCGCCGTGCGGATCGACGTCACGGCATCGAACACGTACTGCAACGAGGCCATGTCGGGCACGCGCAGGGCGGCGACATCGCTTTCCGTGCGCACGGTGCGCTCGAATTTCGGGCCTTCGCCATCCTCGAAATACAGGCCCAGGCCCATTGCGTCCGGCACGGTCAGGATGTCGGAGAACAGGATCGACGCGTCCAGCGGATAGCGGTCGATCGGCTGCAGCGTGACTTCGGTCGCGAAGTCCGGATTCTTGGCCAGGCCCAGGAACGAACCGGCCTTCGCGCGCGTGGCGCGGTATTCCGGCAGGTAGCGCCCCGCCTGGCGCATCAGCCACACCGGCGTGTAGTCCGTCGGCTGGCGCAGCAGCGCACGCAGGAAGGTGTCGTTCTGGAGCGGGGCAAATTGTGGCATGGCTGACAATCCGTTCGCGGGTTGAGTGGGCAAACCTCTATTATCGCATCACTGGCCCCCCGTACCGCATCCGCGTGGACATACCCCCGCGCGGCAGACACTTATAATGGCTGTCTTCCCGCTGCCCGTCTCCAGAACCGACCATGACCGACACCACCCGCAAACAGGCCGCGCCCTGCGGCACCTGGACCTCCCCGATCACCGCCGCCGTCGTCGCGGCCGGCGCCACGCCGCTGTCGCAGGTGCTGCTCGACGGCGGCGACGTGTTCTGGCTGGCCGGCCGCGCCAGCGAAGGCGGCCGCAACACGCTGCTGCGCCGCCGCGGCGGCCAGGTCGACGAACTGACGCCGGCCCCGTTCAACGTCCGCACCCGCGTGCACGAGTACGGCGGCGGCGCCACGCTCGTCGCGGACAGCCACATCTGGTTCTCGAACTTCGCCGACAACCGCGTCTACCGCCTCGACCGCGCGGGCAGCGGCGAGCCCATCCCCGTCAGCGCGGGCGGCGGCGAGCGCTGGGCCGACTTCGTGCTGGACCGCGCGCACCGGCGCCTGATCGGCGTGCGCGAAGACCACTCTGCCGGCGGCACGTATCCGGATAACACGCTGAGTGCACTCGGCGCTGACGGCACGGTCACCACGCTCGTCGACGGCAACGATTTTTATTCGTCGCCGCGCATCTCCCCCGACGGCAAACACCTCGCGTGGCTGAGCTGGGACCATCCGCGCATGCCGTGGCAGGGCACCGAACTGTGGCTGGCCGAGATCGGCGACGACGGCACGCCGCTGGACGGCCGCCTGATCGCCGGCGGGGCAGACGAAGCGATCGTGCAGCCGGAATGGTCGCCGGACGGGACACTCCACTTCGTGTCCGACCGCAGCGGCTGGTGGAACCTGTACCGCTACGAGCACGGCGTCGTGGATCCCGTGTGCCCGCGCGCGGCGGAATTCGGCGGCCCGCACTGGGTCTTCGGGAACAGCATGTACGGCTTCCGCTCGGCCACGGAAATCGTCTGCACGTTCATCGAAGATGGCGTGAGCAAGCTGGCACGCCTCGATGCGCGCAGTGGCCACCTCACACCCATCGCCACGCCTTACGAACAGATCAGCGAACTGAAGATCGAAGGCGACACGGTGGCGCTGCTGGGCGGCGCGCCCACGCTGGCGGCGGAAATCGCGTGCATCGATCTCGCGACCGGCCGGCGCGACGTGCTCGCGCGCTCGATCGAGCAGCTGCCCGACGTGAGCTATCTGTCGGTCCCGCAAAGCATCCGCTACCCGAGTATGAATGGGAGAACGGCGTACGCGTTCTTCTACCCGCCCACGAACAGGGATTTCGCGCCGCAGCCGGGCGAACTGCCGCCGCTGATGGTGATCGGCCACGGCGGCCCCACGAGCATGGCGGCCAGCACGCTCAAACTGGCCACGCAGTTCTGGACGAGCCGCGGCATCGCCGTGCTGGACGTGAACTATGGCGGCAGCACGGGCTTCGGCCGCGCCTACCGCGACCTGCTGAAGGGTCAATGGGGCGTGGTCGACGTCGAGGATTGCGTCGCGGGTGCCCAGCACCTCGTCGACAACGATCTCGTCGACCGCGAGCGCCTCGTGATCCGCGGCGGCAGCGCGGGCGGCCTGACGACCCTGTGCGCCCTCGCCTTCCACGACGTGTTCAAGGCCGGCGCCAGCTACTACGGCGTGTCCGATCTAAAAGGCCTGGACGCGGATTCGCACAAGTTCGAATCGCACTACAACGAATACCTGATCGCGCCGAAGGAAAGCGCCGACCGCGTCTACGCCGAGCGCTCGCCGATCAACCACACCGATAAACTGCACCGGCCGATGATCTTCTTCCAGGGTCTCGACGACAAGGTCGTGCCGCCGCCGCAATCCGAAGTGATGGTGTCCGCGCTGCGCGCGCGCGGCGTGCCCGTCGCATACATCACGCTGGCCGGCGAGGGCCACGGCTTCCGCAAGGCGGACAGCATCGTGCGCACGCTGGAAGCGGAGCTGTATTTTTATCTGCGCGTGTTCGGCATCCCCGTCCCCGAAAGCCTGCCAGCCGTCGAGATCGAGAATCTCCCTGCATGAGCGATGAGGTGTTACACGCGGTCGTGGAAGCCTGCGACGAGCAACGCAAGCTGATCCTCGCGCTGCTGGCGCTGGCCGGCGAGCCGATGGGACGGCGGCGCATCCACGAACACCTGGCGCCGCTGGAGGCCAGCGCGGGCGAGCAAAAACTGGCCGAGCCGATGGAGCGCCTGCGCGCCGATGGCCTGGTCGGCGAGTTGCCGTCGCGCGGCTACACGATCGCCGCCGATGTCGCCTGGCCCGCCATCCAGTGGGCGCTGCGCACGCGCCGGCTCAACGAGCTGCGCGAGGTCTACCAGCAGGTGACGCCGCTGCGCGTGGACTGGCAGGGCACGCCCATGCTGCGCAGCTACCGCCAGGGCGTCGCGCTGCTGCGTTTCGCCCTGCTCGCCGGCGATGGCCCGAAAGCCGTCGCGCCGCTGCTGGCCGCGTGCCTGCGCTGCCACGAAGCGGCGTACCTGCATCCGCTCGTCGACATCTGCGCGCGGCCGTTCGAGCCGGACCTGATGGAGCGCATCAACGGGCTTGTACGCGACGACGTGCTCGCGGTCCTCGTCAACCACGTGCAGCGCGAGCCGGCCAGCGCGCCCGCGATCCGCGCGTATGCGGAAGACCATGTGGCACAGGGCGGCGCATCGATGGCGCTGCGCACGGCCCTGGCGGAGCACCTGATCCTGTGCGGGCGCCTCGACGCGGCGGCCGACCTGCTCGTCGACCTCGACGAATCCGCCACGCTGTACTACCGCAGCGTGCTGCAACTGCTGCGCGGCGACACGGAACCCGCGCTGGCCGGCTTCGACAAGGCGTTGAAAGCGCTGCGGCGCGAGACGGGCAAACGCAAGGCCATCTTCGAGGGCATCGGCGGCCATCTGTACGTGACGGCGCTGCTGAGGAGCGCCGACACCAGGCATGCGAAGGCCGTGGAGTCGTATCTGGACAGCGCCACGCGCGCCGTGCAAAGCCACGATACGGCCGTGTACCAGCAGTTGTCGATGCTGCGCCAGATCCGCGGCGGCACGGTCGATGCGGAGGTGCTCCCGTCGCGCAACTGGGAGACGAGCCTGCAACCCGTGATGTTCCGCGCCCTGCTGCACTGGTGGCTCGGCATGCCGCAGCTGGCGGACCAGCGCGCCATGCTGGAACAGCAGTTCGAAGAAGCGGGGAAAGCGGGCTTCGACTTCATCGCGGCGCAGATCGCGTCCGTGCTGGGGCAGCTGGGCATGGTCGGCATCGACAAGCAGGCGATCGCGCTGCGCCAGCGGCACCGCTTCGTCGACCTCGCGCTGTGGTTCGAGCGCGAGCAGCCGTGGGAGCGCCAGCTGAACGCCCTCATCAACCTGCAGCCCGCCGTGAACGTGGAGGTGGTGAAGGAATCGCGACTCGCGTGGCTCGTGAGCTGGGACGCGCACCTCGGCATCCGCGCCATCGAACCGAGAGAACAGAAGCGCGACGTGCAGGGCGGCTGGACGCGCGGCCGTCCGCTGGGCCTCAAGCGTCTCGCGGAAGAGGCGGCGGAGCTGGACTTCCTGACCGCGCAGGACGTGCAGGTCGCCAGCAGCATCGGCGCCTACCGCTACTACAGCGGCACGGGCACGCGCTACGAATTCGACCTGGACAAGGCCGTGGCCGCGCTGGCCGGCCACCCGCTGCTGTTCTGGATGGATGCGCCGGGCACGCGCATCGAACTGCTGCCGGGCGAGCCGCAACTGGTCGTGCGCGCCGGCGGCGGCAAGGTCATGATCACGCTGGTGCCACCCTTGCGCGAGCAGCAGGGCGAGGTCGTCGTCACGAAGGAGACGCCGACGAGATTGCGCATCGTGCGGGTAAAAGACGAGCACCGGCGCATCGGCGCCATCGTCGGCGACGGGCTCGAAGTGCCGCTGGAAGCGGAGAAGCGCGTGCTGCAGGCGATCAGCGCCATCTCGTCCATCGTCACCGTGCAGTCGGATATCGGCGGCAGCGCGGCGGACATCGAGCAAGTGACGGCCGATCCGCGCCTGCACATCAACCTGCTGCCTTACCAGCAGGGCCTGCGCATCCAGGTGATGGTGCGGCCGCTGCCCGATGCGGGCCCCTACTTCCGCCCGGGCGACGGCGCGGAAAGCGTGATCGCCGACGTGGGCGGCGTGCGCACGGAAGCGCGCCGCGACCTGAATGCCGAACGCGAGGCCGAACGCCAGCTGCTGGCCGACCTGCCGGCGCTGGAGCACGCGGAAGACGAGCATGGCGAATGGCTGCTCGCGGCGCCGATCCACTGCCTGGAACTCGTCGTCCAGCTGCAGGAACTGGATGCAGCGAAGGTCGTCGTCGCGTGGCCCGAGGGCGAATCGTTCCGCGTGTCGAAGAAGATCACGTCGAAGTCCGTGCGCCTCCAGATCCGGCGCGACAAGGACTGGTTCGCCGCGAACGGCGAAGTGCAGGTCGACGAGAACAAGGTGATGGACCTGCGCGAGCTGCTCGCACGCGTGCGCGAGGACCGTTTCATTGCCCTCGGCGACAACCAGTTTCTCGCGCTCACGCACGAGCTGCACCGCCGCCTGATGGATCTCTCTGCCTACAGCGATGCGGACCAGGAGGCGCTGCGCTTCCACCCGCTCGCCAGCTTCGCGCTGGAAGAGATGGCGCTGGAAGCGGGCGGCGTCGACGCGGATAAAGCGTGGCGCGCGCACCTGAAGCACATGCAGGAGAACGCCGAATACCGGCCGCAGTTGCCGAACACCTTGCAGGCGGAGCTGCGCGATTACCAGGTCGAAGGCTTCGAATGGCTGTCGCGCCTTGCGCACTGGGGCGTCGGCGCCTGCCTCGCGGACGACATGGGCCTCGGCAAGACGTTACAAGCGCTGGCGCTGATCCTGTCGCGCGCGCCGGGCGGGCCGACGCTCGTCGTGGCACCGACGTCCGTCGCGACGAACTGGCTGGCGGAAGCGGAGCGCTTCGCGCCGACGCTGAACGTGAAGCTGTTCGGGCCCGGCGACCGCGCCGCGATGCTGAAGGACGCTGGACCGTTCGACGTGATCGTCGCCAGCTACGGCCTGCTGCAGCTGGAGTCCGCGCTGTTCGACGGCATCCGCTGGCACACGATCGTGCTCGATGAAGCGCAGGCCATCAAGAACGCGTACACGCGCCGCTCGGCCGCCGTGATGGCGCTCACGGGCGATTTCAAAATGGTCGCCACCGGCACGCCGCTGGAGAATCACCTGGGCGAGTTGTGGAACCTGTTCCGCTTCATCAATCCGGGCCTGCTCGGGACAAGCGACCAGTTCCAGCTGCGCTTCTCCGGCCCGATCGAAAAGGCATCGGACAAGCGCGCGGAACTGGCGGCGCGCACGCGCCTGCGCCGCCTCACGCAGCCGTTCATCCTGCGCCGCACGAAGGCGCAGGTGCTGTCCGAACTGCCGCCGCGCACGGAGGTCAATCTGCCGGTGCAGCTGTCGGAAGAAGAGACGGCGCTGTACGAATCGCTGCGGCGCGAAGCGCTCGAACGCATCGCCGCACTGGAGGCACCGCAATCGCAGAAACAGATCCAGATCCTGGCCGAGATGATGAAGCTGCGCCGCGCGTGCTGCAATCCCGCGCTCGTCGCGCCGGAGAGCGGCATCCGCAGCAGCAAGCTGGAGACGTTCGCGCGCCTCGCGGATGAATTGCTGGAAAACCGCCACAAGGCGCTCGTGTTCAGCCAGTTCGTCGACCACCTCACGCTGATCCGCAAGCATCTGGACGAGCGCGGCATCCGCTACCAGTACCTCGACGGGAGCACTCCAATGCAGGAACGGAAGCGCCGCGTGGATGCGTTCCAGGCCGGAGACGGCGACCTGTTCCTGATCTCGCTGAAGGCGGGCGGCGTCGGCATCAACCTGACGGCGGCCGATTACGTCATCCACATGGACCCGTGGTGGAATCCGGCCGTGGAAGACCAGGCCAGCGACCGCGCGCACCGCATGGGCCAGCAGCGGCCCGTGACGATCTACCGGCTGGTCGCGCGCCACACGATCGAGGAAGGCATCGTCGACCTGCACCGCCACAAGCGCGACCTGGCCGACAGCCTGCTGGAAGGGACGGACGTCGCCGCGCGCCTGTCGCCGGCGGACATGCTGGCCATGCTGCAGGCGGGGCTCGCAGGGTCGTCGGGCCCGCGTCCGCCATCCGTCGAAGAGTGGCAAACCGGGTGAGGATGCATGCCGTTGCGGGCGCGTTGGCGACGGATCACGTCACGACGCGCGCGTGACGTATTGTTTCAGACGCCCGCAAAAGCGCCAAATGATGCTAATCTGACGCCCCCCATCTGGCCCATCCATAAACCAGGCAGATAGAACATGATGAAATCGAAAATCGCACTGGCCGTCCTGCTGACCAGCGTCGCACTGGCGCCGGCGAGTGCGCGTCCCAAGACGCATCACAAGGCGGCCAGCACGGCCAAAGCCAAGAGCAAGCCGAAGGCCAAAGCCGCCGCCAAGCCGGTACGGAAGGCCGCCGCGCACGTCGCCGCCGCCACGCCACAGAACCGCAATGACCGCTACATGGACTCGCTGTCCATGCAATTCGTGACCGCGCTGTGGCGCATCGATCCGGAAGACGGCATCTACGTCGGCAAGTTCGACGCCGCGGCGAGGCTGACGATTCCCGACGCCGCCACGCGCGCGAAAAAGCTCGCGTTCATCGACGAGTGGCTCGACAAGTTCGGCAAGCTGAACGCCGACAAACTGTCGCCGAACCAGCGCACCGACCTCGCCGTCCTCCTCAACAAGCTGAATTACGAGCGCTGGCAGCTGACCACGTTCCGCGAGTTCGAATGGAACCCGGCCGAGTACAACGTGGCGCAGACGTTCGACCTGATCCTGACGACGGAATACGCCGCGAAGGCCCAGCGCCTGCGCACGATCCTGAAACGCCTGGCCGAGGTGCCGGCGTACTACCAGGCCGCGCAAGCGTCCATCGTCAACCCGACGCACGAACACACGCAGCTCGCGATCCAGCAGGCGCCGGGCACGCTCGTCGTGCTGGCGGACCTCGGCAAGGCCGCGCAGGAATCGATCCTGACGCCGCAGGAGAAGGCGATCTTCGCGCAGCGCATCGCGAACGCCGGCACGGCGGTGGTGGCGTGGGTCGACTTCCTGACGGACCTCGACAAGTCGCAGGGGCAGATGCAGAACGCGCGCTCGTTCCGCATCGGCAAGGACCTGTACGAACAAAAATTCGCGTTCGAGATCCAGTCCGCCAGCACGGGCGAGCAGACGTATCGCAAGGCCCTGGCCGCGCGCGACGAACTCCTCACGCGCATGGACGGCCTCGCCGACCAGTTGTGGGACAAGACGATGGGCGCCGCCGCGAAGCCCGCGGACCGTTATCAAAAAATCGGCATGGTGATCGACAAGCTCTCGCTGCAGCACACGACGCCCGCCAACTTCCTGCCCGAGATCCGCCGCCAGATCCCGCAACTGCAGGAGTACGTCATCAAGAACAACCTCGTGACGATCGACCCGAGCAAGCCGCTCGTCGTGCGCGAGACGCCGCTGTACCAGCGCGGCGTGGCCGGCGCCAGCATCGACGCGCCGGGGCCGTACCGTCCGAAGGATAAAACCTATTACAACGTGACGCCGCTGGACGGCCTCACGCCCGAGCAGGCCGAAAGCAGCATGCGCGAGTACAACAACTGGATGCTGCAAATCCTGAACATCCACGAGGCGATCCCCGGCCACTACACGCAGCTGATGAACGCGAACCGTTCGCCGTCGCTGGTGAAGGCGTTGTTCGGCAACGGCGCCATGGTCGAAGGCTGGGCCGTGTACGGCGAGCGCATGATGCTGGAATCGGGCTATGGCGACAACGCGCCGGAGCTGTGGCTGATGTGGTGCAAGTGGAACCTGCGCAGCGTCTCCAACACGATCCTCGACTACAGCGTGCACGTGCTGGGCATGACGCGCGAACAGGCGATCGACCTGCTCGTGCGCCAGGCGTTCCAGACCCCGCAGGAAGCGGCCGAGAAGTGGAAACGCGCGCAGCTGTCGTCCGTGCAGCTCTCCAGTTATTTCAGCGGCTACAGCGACATCATGGAACTCCGTGAGCGCCGCAAGGAACAGCTGGGCGAGCGCTTCGACCTCAAGCAATTCCACGACCAGTTCCTCGGTTACGGGAATGCGCCGGTGAAGATCATCGGCCAGCTGATGCAGTAACGCGTGAAGCGCATCACGATCGTCGCGGCGCTCGCGGGCGTCGCCGTGCTGGCCGGCGGCGCGGCCCTGTACGTCTTCAACGCGCGCCAGGATGCGACGCCGGGACGCGCGTTCTGGCGTCCCGCCGACGCGCCGACCAGGCCCGCATGGTCCGCACGCGTGACGCCGCTGCCGGACCGCTTCGGCGATCCGTTCGGAACCGTCGTCGATGGCCACGGCAACGTGTTCGTCGCGGACGGTGGCGACTGCAGCTGCATCCGCCGCATCGCGCCGGACGGACAGGTGACCCTCTTCGCCGGTGGGCACGCGGGCTTCGCGGACGGTGTCGGCGCCGCCGCGGCATTCGACACGCCATCGGCGCTGGCGATCGACCGCCTCGGCAACCTGTACGTCGCCGACACGCACAACAACGCGGTCCGCAAGGTGGCGCCCGACGGCAGCGTGAGCACGCTGGCGGGCAGCGCCGCCGGCTTCGACGGGCCGGTCGGCGTGGCCGTCGACCGCGACGGCAACGTGTATGTGGCCGACACCTACAACGACCGCATCGGCCGCATCGGCAAGGACGGCGCGGTGACGACGGTGGCCGGCAGCGGCACGCCCGGCCACCTGGACGGCATGGGCACCGCGGCCGGATTCGACACACCCAGCGCCATCGCGGTCGACAAGCACGGCGTGCTGTTCGTCGCCGACACGGGCAACAATGCGATCCGGCGCATCGACAAGAATGGCGAAGTGACGACGCTCGCGCGCGCGCCCGAGGACGAACAGCGTCCGCTGCTGCGGCGTCCCGTCGCGCTGGCACTGACGCATGACGGCTACCTGTATGCGAGCGGCGCGGGTGGGCGCATCCTCCAGTTCGACCCGAGCGGGCAGTATCACGCCCTGCCGGACGTCGACCACCCCGAAGGTGCGAGCTATGCGAGCGACGGCAGCGTGCGCCTGTATGCGCCGCGCGGCATCGCCGTGAAACGCGACGGTGCGCTGGTGGTGGCCGATGGCCAGGCGCAGCAGATGTTCGTGCTGGCCCCGCCCCAACCGGGCACGCCACCCCCGCAGGCGCGGCCGCAGGTACTGCCCGCAGTGGCATCGATGCCCTGGCCCGTGGGCCCGCAAGCGGAACCGCACGAAGTCGTCGGCGTGCTGGGCGAGGTGCGCGGCAGCTACGATGGCGAAAACCGCGACCACTTCCATGCGGGCCTGGACATCCGCGCCGACGTCGGCGCACGCGTGCTGGCGGTCCTGCCGGCGACGGTCGGCGATCCGTATCCCAACTGGGCGTTCGGCGAACTCGGCGAAGGCATGAGCATCGGGCCGCTGTCGTACATCCACATGCGCGTGGGCCGCGACGCCAGGGGCAATGCGCTCGATCCGCGGTTCCAGGTGCTGCGCGGCGCGAACGGCAAGCCGGAACGCGTGCGCATACGGCGCGGCACGCGGTTCGCCGTCGGCGACGCGCTCGGCACGATCAATCCGATGGCGCACGTGCACATGGAGTACTACCCCGGCGGCCGCGCGGTCAACGCGCTGGCCCTGCCCTTCGTCGGCCTGCGCGACACGGTGCCGCCCCGCATCCAGAGCATCGCGCTGTACGATGCGAGCGGCCAGCGCCTGCCGCGCAAGAAGGGCCAGCGCCTGCACGTGGCGCGCACGCTCGGCGCCCTCACGATCGTCGCCGCCGCCTACGACCAGATGGACGGCAACCTGGCGCGCCGCCGCCTCGGCCTGTACAAGCTGGGCTACCAGCTGCTCCATGCGGACGGCAGCCCCGTCGCCGGATTCGAGACGCCGCGCATCACGCAGGTCTACGACCGCCTGCCGCGCGAGCGCGAAGCGGTGAAGCTGCTGTATGCGGAAAACAGCGGCATCACGGTCTACGGCAGCAAGGCCACGGTGTTCGCTTATGCCGTCAACAACACGCTGCACGATGGCGTGGCACTGCCCGGCACGTGGAAGGTGGACGGTCTCGAGCCGGGCGATTACGTGCTACGGATCTACGCGGCGGATTTCGCGGGACAGGTGGCGCTGGAGGGGCGGGATCTGCCGATCACGGTGGAATAAGCACTCATTCAAAAGCGACGCGTGCCAGGAAGTCGGTTTTCACCACGGTGCGCTCGATCTTCGTATCGGGCCCGATATAGACATCGACGCGGCTGAACGGCCGTCTGATTTCCACGCCGTCGCGGCTGGCGAGTGGCAGGCTCACGTCGATGAAGTAGTCGGTATGGAGACGGCGGGCGGTACGGAACTCGATGCTTGCTCCGGGCCCCAGGTGATCCTTGACGATGTCGTTGTCTTCGTTGAAGAAATAGGTCACGGGCGCGACGGCCTGGGCGGAGTAATGCAGGAAGACGACCGGCAGCGTAACAGCGTTCACGAACAACGCGAGCCATGACGCCACGATCGCCCCGGCGATGGCCAGCAGTGTCTTGCGCATCGATTCGATATTCTTGTCGCAACAAAAAGAATTGTATCATGCTGAGTTTTTCGATTTCACGAACGACTCACGATGAACAAACTTCTTGGAACCGTCGTACTCGCTGCCTGCATGGCCTTCGGCGCGCCGCGCGCCGGCGCCAGCGTGTCGTCGCAACAGCAGGGCATGCACCGGTGCGCTGGTACCGGCTGACCGAAAGCGACGACGGCCATCCGGACGACCTCGCCTATTTTTTCAAGAAGATCTCCAGCACGAGTTATCCGGCCAGTGCGAAGCTGACGGTCGAGCTGGTGTTGAAAAAAGAAGTGGCCGCAAAATCGAAAAAATAGCGCGAAAAAATAGCGGCGATCAGGACTGTTCCTGCGGCGCCTGTGTCGCCTTGACGAAGATCGGCGCCATCAGCAACCCGAGCTCGAACAGCAGGCACATCGGAATGGCCAGCGCCAGCTGGCTGACGGCGTCCGGCGGCGTGACGATGGCGGCGATGACGAACGCGCCGACGATGGCGTACGGACGGATCGAGCGCAGCTTCTCGACGCTGACGATGCCCATCCGGACGAGGATCACGACGACGACCGGCACCTCGAACGTGGCGCCGAACGCAAGGCACATGGACATCACGAAGTCGAGGTAGTTCTCGATGTCCGGCATCACGGCGATGGACGTCGGCGAGAAGTTGCCGATGAAGTGGAACACGCGGCCGAACACGAAGAAGTAGCAGAACGCGACGCCCGCGATGAAGAGGAACGACGACGAGATCACGAGCGGCAGCACGAGCCGCTTTTCGTGTGCGTACAGCCCCGGTGCGACGAACGCCCACACCTGATAAAAGACCCACGGCAGCGCGAGGATGAAGGCGATCAGCAGCGTGACCTTCATCGGCACGAGGAACGGCGAGACGACGCCGGTGGCGATCATCTTGGAGCCGGCCGGCAGCGCGGCCAGCATCGGGGCGGCGAGGAAATCGTAGATCTGTGCCGGGCCCGGCCACAGCATCAGCACGATACAGGCGAGGACGATGCCGTACGTCGCCTTGATCAGGCGGTCGCGCAGCTCGACCAGGTGGGAGATGAAGGTTTCTTCGCCCGCGGTTTCTTCAGTCATCTGGCGCTAGGAGGCGGCGCCCAACGGCGGCCGTCATCAGAAAAATTTGGTGTTGGAAGTGGCGCCGGGACGGAACTTGCGCACGCGTGCGGCACCGGACAGCACATGCTGGCGCGTGCCCTGGCGGTTCTTGTACCAGGCCGGCATGCTCGACGTCTTCGCCAGCTTCTTGCGGCGGAAGTCGCGCGCCTTGCGCTCGATGTCGTCCGTCGAGGCCGTCGTCGGCATTACGGCCGTGTCGCCGCGCCAGGCGGACTCGACCTCGTCCATGTGGGTCGAGACGGTGTTCTCGACCTCGGACTTGAACGTCTCGACCTCGGACTTGAAGCTTTGCGCGCTGTCCTGGATATCCTTGTGCAGATTGCGCAATTCTTCCATTTCGATCTCGCGCGAGACCTCCGACTTCACGTCGTGCAGGTAGCGCTGGGCGCGGCCGTACAGGGTGCCGGCCATGCGCGCCACCTTAGGCAGTTTCTCGGGGCCAATCACAACCAGCGCCACCGCGCCGATGATGGCGAGTTTGGTAAGACCGAGATCGATCATGCGGGGTCAGGCATGGGCTTAGTGGCGGGCTTAGTGGCGCGCTTAGTGACGCGTTTTTTCGCGCGCATCGACGTCGATCGTCGACTTGTCGGCCACCTGCTGCGCGGTCTGTTGCGCCGTCTGGCTGGCAGGCGTCTTGCCGTCTTCCTCGCCCTTCATGCCATCCTTGAAACCCTTGACGGCCTTGCCCAGGTCCGAGCCCGCATTGCGCAGCTTGCTCGTACCGAACACCACCACCACCACGACCAGCACGATCAACCAGTGCCAGAGACTCATCGAACCCATTGTTTTCTCCTTGCCGGGCAGCAGCCCGATCAGCGTAAGCTAAAGCTACGCCAGTATAAGCGGTTTAGGGCCGGAATGCCCTCTTTCCTTTAGGGAATTACGTTCCCAGGCCACGCCACGGACGCGGACCGCCGTAGACGTGCAGGTGCAGGTGATACACCTCCTGCCCGCCGTCCGGACCGACGTTGAACAGCGTCTTGTAGCCGCCGCTGCGCTCGCCGTCCGGGCCGGTCTTCACCGCGATGCCGTGTTCAAGCGCCAGCTTCGGCGCCAGCGCCAGCATCTTGCCCAGCACGGGCGCATGCGCGTCGGTGCAGTCGGACAGGCTGGCCACGTGCTGCTTCGGGATCACCAGCAGGTGGACGGGCGCGGCCGGGTTGATGTCCTTGAACGCGAGCAGCTCGTCGTCCTCGTACACCACGCTGGCCGGGATCTGTTTGGCGACGATCTTGCAGAAGATGCAGTTATCCATGTTCTCTCACATTCTATCGATACGGGATGACGCCGGCGTGACAGCCGGGCTCAGTCTTTCGGACGCGACGCCTTTTCCTCGATGCCGGAAATGCCTTCGCGCCGCGCCAGTTCGTCCAGCACCTGCTGCGGCGTGAGGCCGAACTGCGCCAGCAGGACGATCGAATGGAACCACAGGTCGGCCGTCTCGTACAGCAGCTTCGACGCATCCGCGCCGGCGCGCACGTCCTTCGCTGCCATCACGGTCTCGACGGCTTCCTCGCCGATCTTTTTCAGGATGGCGTCGTCGCCCTTGGCGAACAGTTTCGCGACGTACGAGGCCGTCGGGTCGCCGCCGTTGGCCGGCTTGCGGGATTCGATGACGGCCGCGAGGCGTTCCAGTTGCGTGCTCATGTGTGCGCTATTTCTTCTTCTGGTTGGTGTAGATGGTGTCCGGATCCTGCAGCACGGGCTCGACGCTGTTCCAGTCGCCGTCCTCGAACTTCTGGAAGAAGCAGGAATGGCGGCCGGTATGGCAGGCGATGCCGCCGGCCTGCTCGACCTTCAGCAGCACCACGTCTTCGTCGCAGTCGAGGCGGATTTCCAGCACTTTCTGCACGTGGCCGGACTCTTCGCCCTTGTGCCATAGCTTCTTGCGCGAGCGGCTCCAGTACACGGCCTCGCCAAGCTCCACGGTCTTGGCCAGGGCTTCGCGGTTCATCCAGGCGAACATCAGGATGTCGCCGGTGGCGGCTTCCTGGGCGATCACCGGCACGAGGCCGTGCTCGTCCCATTGGACTTTCTTGAGCCAGGGCTGGGCCGGGATCGTCGGGGGGGTGGGCGGGGTCACCATGGTCGTCGGTTCCATCAATCAGTCGAGGCGCATCGGGATGCCGCGGTCCGCCATGAAGCGCTTGGCTTCGCCGACCGTGTGCTGCCCGTAGTGGAAGATGCTCGCGGCCAGCACGGCGTCGGCATGGCCTTCCTGCACGCCATCGGCGAGATCCTTCAGGCCGCCCACGCCGCCCGAGGCGATCACGGGAATGCCGACGGCGTCCGACACGGCGCGCGTCAGGCCCAGGTCGAAGCCGGACTTGGTGCCGTCGCGGTCCATGCTGGTCAGCAGCAGTTCGCCGGCGCCCAGGCTTTCCATCTTGCGGGCCCATTCGATGGCATCGATGCCGGTCGCGTTGCGGCCGCCGTGGGTAAAGACTTCCCACTTGCCGGGCGCGACCTGCTTGGCGTCGATGGCGACCACGATGCACTGCGCGCCGTGTTTCTGCGACGCGTCGTACACGAGTTGCGGGTTGGTGACGGCCGAGGTGTTCATCGACACCTTGTCCGCGCCGGCGTTCAGCAGGCGGCGCACGTCCTCGACCTTGCGCACGCCGCCGCCCACGGTCAGCGGAATGAACACGGTCGATGCCACGGCTTCGATGATCGGCAGGATCAGGTCGCGGCCGTCGCTCGAGGCGGTGATGTCGAGGAAGGTGATCTCGTCGGCGCCCTGCTCGTTGTAGCGGCGTGCGATCTCGACGGGGTCGCCGGCATCGCGCAGTTCGGTGAAGTTGACGCCCTTGACCACGCGGCCGCCGGTGACGTCCAGGCAGGGGATGATGCGTTTTGCGAGCATAAAATTTATCTAGTGGTATTCATTCGTCGGTCCCGGCATTGCCGGAACCGACTCCCCGCGCAGGCGGGGATCCATGCTGACGTGACGTTATCGCACTCGGCATGGGTTCCCGCTTTCGCGGGAACGACGGGTTGAGGGGCGAATTACGCCTGCGCGCCCTCGGTGAGTTCATCCGCGCGTTCCTGCGCACTGGCCAGGTCGAGCGTGCCTTCGTAGATCGAGCGGCCGCAGATCACGCCTTCGATGCCCTCGTCCTGCACGGCGCACAGGGCTTCCACGTCGGCCAGGTTGTGCAGGCCGCCCGAAGCGATGATCGGGATCTTGACGGACTGCGCCAGGCGCACGGTCGCTTCGATGTTCACGCCGCCCATCATGCCGTCGCGGCCGATGTCGGTGTAGATGATCGATTCCACGCCGTAGCCTTCGAATTTCTGGGCCAGGTCGATGACTTCGTGGCCGGACATCTTGCTCCAGCCGTCGGTCGCGACCTTGCCGTCCTTGGCATCCAGGCCGACGATGATGCTGCCCGGGAAGGCGCCGCAGGCGTCGTGCAGGAAGCCCGGGTTCTTGACGGCCGCGGTGCCCACGATGATGTAGGTGATGCCGTCGTCCAGGTAGCGCTCGATGGTGTCCAGGTCGCGGATGCCGCCACCCAGCTGGACCGGGATCTCGTCCAGGTCGTTGTCTTCGGCGTACTCCTGCACGACTTGCAGGATCGATTTGATCGCCTCTTCGTTCTTCGGTTTGCCCGCGAACGCACCGTTCAGGTCGACCAGGTGCAGACGGCGCGCACCCTTCTTGAGCCAGTGCAGCGCCATCTCGGCGGGATCTTCGGAGAACACGGTGGCGAGTTCCATGTCGCCCTGTTTCAGGCGAACGCAGTGACCGTCTTTCAGGTCGATGGCGGGGATCAGCAGCATGGTCGTAGTCGGTTGATTAGGTAACTCAGGGATTCCAGTGGACGAAATTGCGATACAGGCGCAGGCCGGCGGCCGCGCTTTTCTCGGGGTGGAACTGGGTGGCGACGATGTTGTCGCGCGCGACCGCGCAGCAGAATTGTCCGCCGTAGTCGGTCTCGCCGATGGCGTCCTGCGCCTCGGCGGGCTGCGCGTAATAGCTGTGCACGAAATAAAAATAGCTGTCCGGGGCGACGCCGTCCCACAGCGGGTGGGCACGCTTCTGGTGCACGCGGTTCCAGCCCATCTGCGGCACCTTGAAGCGCGAGCCGTCGGCCTGCAGCTTGCCGTCGAGTTCGAAGCGCACGACCTTGCCCGGCAACAGGCCCAGGCCGGGCACGCCGCCATTCTCGTCGCTCGAATCGAACAGCATCTGCTCGCCCACGCACACGCCCATCATCGGACGGGTTTTCGCCGCGCGCAGCAGGGCGTCCTCGACGCCCGATTCACGCAGGCTGCGCATGCAGTCGCGCATGGCGCCCTGGCCGGGCAGGACGATGCGATCGGCCGCGTCGATGGCGGCCGCGTCGCCGGAAATCTGGACGTCGGCTTCGGGCGCGACGGCGCGCAGGGCCTGCGCAACCGAACGCAGGTTGCCCATGCCGTAGTCGACAACAACAATCTTGTTCATGATTCTCTTTACAGGCTGCCCTTGGTGGACGGGATCGTGCCCGCGGCGCGCGCATCCAGCTCGGACGCCATGCGCAGCGCGCGGCCGAACGCTTTGAAGACGGTCTCGCACTGGTGGTGCGCGTTCACGCCGCGCAGGTTATCCACGTGCAGCGTCACGCCCGCATGGTTGACGAAGCCGCGGAAGAACTCGATGGTGAGATCGACGTCGAAGCGGCCGATGGTCGCGCGGGTGAACGGCACATGCCATTCCAGGCCCGGGCGGCCGGAAAAGTCGATCACGACGCGCGACAGCGCTTCGTCCAGCGGGACGTACGCATGGCCGTAGCGGCGGATGCCCTTCTTGTCGCCGATGGCCTTGGCGACCGCCATGCCCAGCGTGATGCCCGTGTCCTCGACGGTGTGGTGGTCGTCGATGTGCAGGTCGCCGACGGCCTCGACTTCGAGGTCGATCAGGCCGTGGCGCGCGATCTGGTCCAGCATGTGGTCGAGGAACGGCACCCCGGTATTGAGTTTCTGGCGGCCGGTGCCGTCCAGGTTGAGCGCGACGCGGATCTGCGTCTCGCTGGTGTTGCGCGTGATTTCTGCGGTGCGGGTCATTGCTAGGTGCTCGGCGGTGTTCAGGCTTGCAGCGAAGCCTTCAGGGCATTCAGGAATACGGAGTTTTCTTCCGGGGTGCTGACCGTAACACGGATGCAATTGGCCAGCAATTCATGCATTCTACTCAAATTTTTAATCAGTACCCGTTCTGAGAACAGTTTAGCGCAGGTCTTTTCAGCGTCGGGTACGCGCAAGGTGATGAAATTGGCACTCGACGGGAACACGGTCACGCCCGGCAGCGCGGCCATGGCGGCGGCCAGTTCCGTGCGCGCCTCGTTCAAACGGGCGGCCTGCTCGTCCAGCACCTCGACGTGGTCGAGCGCGAATTCGGCGGCCACCTGCGTCAATACGTTGACGTTGTACGGCGGCCGCACCTTGTCGAACTGTTCCAGCAGCGCCGGTGCGGCAGCGAGGTAGCCCAGGCGGATGCCGGCCAGGCCCAGCTTCGACAGCGTGCGCATCACGACCAGGTTCGGATACTGCGGCAGCTTGTCCATGAAGCTCGTGCGGGCGAACGGGTGATACGCCTCGTCGGCCACGACGATGCCGTTCTCGCCCAGCGCGTCGATGATCGCGACCATGTCGGCTTCATCGTACAGGTTGCCGGTCGGGTTGTTCGGGTAAGCCAGGAACACGAGGCTCGGCTTGTGCTCGGCGATCGCGGCCAGCATGGCGGCGCGGTCCAGCGAGAAGTCGGCCTTCAACGGGACGCCGACGTAATCCATGCCCGCGAACTGGGCGGAGCGCTGGAACATGACGAACGCCGGGCTCGGTGCCAGCACGACCGCGCGTTTATCCTGCCGCGAGCAGGCGGTGCACAGGATGGAGATGATCTCGTCCGAGCCGTTGCCGAGGATGACGTCGAAGCCGGCCGGCACGCCGAGGTTGGTACGGATCTTTTCCTTCAGCGTGCTGTACGACGCCAGCGGATAGCGGTTCAGGACGGCGTCCGCCAGGCGCTGGGCCAGCTCCCCGCGCAGCGCATCCGGCAGCTGGTACGGGTTTTCCATCGCGTCCAGCTTGATGTAGCCGCTCGAATCCGGCACGTTGTAGATATGGCCGGCACGGACGTCTTCGCGGATCGTGTTGGCGATGAGGTTGTCGATGCTGGTCATGCTTGGTTCACTCCTTCGGTGGTGGCGTCCGTACGGGCGCCTTTGCGTTTTTTCGTGGCCGGCTGCGCGGGAGCGGACAAACGTTCCGCGATGGTCGCGCAGTAGGCGGGGTTCAGCTCGAAACCGGTGAAATGCCGGCCGAGGCGTTTGGCGGCCAGTGCCGTCGTGCCGCTGCCCATGAACGGGTCGAGCACGACGCCGCCCGGCGGGCACGACGCCTTGACCATGCGCTCGATGATCTCGAGCGGTTTCTGGGTCGGATGGTCGACCCGTTCCGCATGTTCGCGATGCAGGCGCGACACGCTCCACAGGTCCTTCGGGTTGTAACCCACCTCCAGCCACTTGGCGCCCACGAAGATCGAGCGCGATCGCGCCTTCTTCGTCTCGGCGTCGTACGGGATACGCACGGAGTCCAAGTCGAAATAATAATCCTTGCGCTTCACGAAGAAGCCGATGGTGTCGTGCACCGAGCTGAAGCTCCTGGTGCTGCCCCCCATCGAGGGGACGCGGCGGTCCCAGATGATCTCGTTCATCATCGTCATGCGCCGCTTGAGCATGACGAAGATCTCGGGCGCGAAGCGCCACGTGAGAAAGATGTACAGGCTGCCGTTGTCTTTCAGTTTCGGCAGCGCACAATCGATCCAGCGCTCGGTCCACGCGAGGTAATCCTCCACGCTCTGCTGGTCCGAGCCGTTGCCGTAATCCTTGCCGAGATTATAAGGCGGGTCCGTCAGGATCAGGTCGATGCTGCCGTCGGGGATGCGCGCCATGCCGGCCAGCGCATCCTCGCAGAAGACCTGATCGAGCCAGGCCGTCATGATTCCGATTGGATCCTGAGCTCTGCGCTGCGCGCATGCGCCTGCAGGCCCTCGCCGTACGCGAGTTCGGCCGCGACACGGCCCAGCGTTTGCGCGCCGGCCTGCGACACGAACAGGATCGACGAGCGCTTCTGGAAATCGTACACGCCCAGCGGCGACGAGAAGCGCGCCGTGCGCGACGTCGGCAGCACGTGGTTCGGGCCGCAGCAATAATCGCCCAGCGATTCGGACGAGAAGCGGCCCAGGAACATCGCGCCTGCATGACGGATTTTATCGGCCCACTGCTGCGGTTCCTCGGCGGAGATCTCCAGGTGCTCGGCCGCGATGGCGTTCGCGATCGCGCACGCTTCATCCATGTCGCGCACCTTGATCAGCGCGCCGCGGTCGGTCATCGACGTGGCGATGGTGTCCTTGCGCGGCATCGTCGGCAGCAGCTTGTGGATGCTCGCTTCCACTTTGGCGATGTAGTCGGCGTCGGGGCACAGCAGGATCGCCTGCGCCAGTTCGTCGTGCTCGGCCTGCGAGAACAGGTCCATCGCGACCCAGTCCGGGTCCGTCGTGCCGTCGCACAGCACGAGGATTTCCGACGGGCCCGCGATCATGTCGATGCCCACCGTGCCGAACACGCGGCGCTTGGCGGCGGCGACGTACGCATTGCCCGGGCCGACGATTTTATCCACCGGCGGGATGGTCGCCGTGCCGTAAGCCAGTGCGCCGACGGCCTGCGCGCCGCCGATCGTGATCACGCGCGTAACGCCGGCGATCGCGGCGGCCGCGAGCACCATGCGGTTCTTGACGCCGTCCGGCGTCGGCACGACCATCACGATTTCCTTCACGCCCGCGACTTGCGCCGGGATCGCGTTCATCAGCACGGACGACGGATACGCGGCCTTGCCGCCCGGGACGTAGATGCCCACGCGGTCCAGCGGCGTGACGCGCTGGCCCAGCACCGTGCCGTCGGGCTCGGTGTACGTAAAACCGTTCAGTTCCTGCTTCTGGCGCTCGTGGAACACGCGGATGCGTTCCGCGGCCGTGCGCAGTGCCGCGCGTTGCGATTCCGGCAGCGATGCCAGTGCTTCATCCAGCTCGGCCTGGCCGACGTCGAGGGCGGCCATGCTGGTGGCGCCGCCATTCGGGATGCGATCGAACCTGTTCGTGTATTCCAGCACGGCGGCGTCGCCGCGCGCCTTCACGTCGGCGAGGATCTTCGCCACGGCGGTTTCGATGGCGTCGTCGGTCTCAGCTTCGAACGCGAGCAGCGTGTTCAGGGTCTGCTGGAAGCCGTCGGCGGCGGAATCGAGTTTGCGGATCGTGATGGACATGGTCGTTAGCATTGCTGCTGCTTGGACGCGCGGTCGAACGCGTCGATGATCGGTTGCAGGCGCTCGCGCTTCAGCTTCAGCGCGGCCTGGTTGACGACGAGGCGCGACGAGATCTCCATGATCTTTTCGACTTCAACGAGATTGTTGGCGCGCAGCGTGCCGCCCGTCGACACGACGTCGACGATGGCGTCGGACAGGCCGACCAGCGGCGCCAGCTCCATCGATCCATACAGTTTGATGAGGTCGACGTGCACGCCCTTCTTGGCGAAGTGCTCGCGCGCCGTGTGCACGAACTTGGTGGCCACGCGCAGGCGCGCGCCCTGGCGCACGGCGTTGTCGTAGTCGAAGCCGGCATTGGCGGCCACGGACATGCGGCAGCAGGCGATGCGCAGGTCGATCGGTTGATACAGCCCTTCGCCGCCGTGCTCGAGCAGCACGTCCTTGCCGGCCACGCCGAAGTCGGCGGCGCCATGCTGGACATAGGTCGGCACGTCGCTGGCGCGCACGATCAGCACGCGGATGCCGGGATCGTTGGTGGCGAGGATCAGCTTGCGCGAGGTTTCCGGATTTTCCAGCACCTCGATGCCGGCCGCGGACAGCAGCGGCAGCGTGTCTTCGAAGATGCGGCCCTTCGAGAGGGCGAGGATCAGCTGCGAGCTGTCCCGAGTAGTGTCATTCATGTGACTGCGTTCGTTTCCGTCGTCCCCGCCTGCGCGGGAACGACGTTGTTTTATTTAATACGGACGATATCCGCGCCCACCGCCGACAACTTCGCCTCCATCCGGTCATACCCGCGATCGAGGTGATAGATGCGGTCGACGAGGGTCGTGCCCTCGGCGGCCAGGCCGGCGATCACGAGGGAGGCCGAGGCGCGCAGGTCGGTCGCCATCACGGGCGCGCCCACGAGGCGGTCGACGCCCTTGATGAAGGCCGTGTTGCCCTCGGTGGAGATCTGCGCGCCCAGGCGGTTCATTTCCTGCACGTGCATGAAGCGGTTTTCGAAGATGGTTTCGGTGACGCGGCTCGAGCCGTTCGCGATCGTGTTCACGGCCATGAACTGGGCCTGCATGTCGGTCGGGAAGCCCGGGTATTCCGTGGTACGGAACGACACCGGTTGCGGACGGCCGTCCATGCGCGCGCGGATGCTGTCGCCTTCCACGGTCAGCTGGACGCCCATCTCGCGCAGCTTGTCGATGGCCACGTCGAAGATGTCGGTGCGGGTGCGGGTGATGCGGATGTCGCCGCCCGTCGCCGCCACGGCGCACAGGAACGTCGCCGCTTCGATGCGGTCGGAAATGACGCCATGTTCAGTGCCGTGCAGGCTGTCGACGCCCTGGACCACGAGGCGGTCGGTGCCGATGCCGTCGATCTTCGCGCCCATCGCCACGAGCATGTTCGCGAGGTCCGTCACTTCCGGTTCGCGCGCGGCGTTTTCCAGGATCGTCTCGCCGTCGGCCAGCGTGGCGGCCATCAGCAGGTTCTCCGTGCCCGTCACGGTGATCATGTCCGTGTGGATGCGGGCGCCCTTCAGGCGCGATACCTTCGCGTAGATGTAGCCGCCCTCGATCGTGATGTCGGCGCCCATCTGGCGCAGGCCCTTGATGTGCTGGTCGACGGGGCGGGAACCGATCGCGCAGCCGCCCGGCAGCGACACCTTGGCTTCGCCGAAGCGCGCCAGCATCGGACCCAGCACGAGGATCGATGCGCGCATCGTCTTCACCAATTCGTAAGGTGCGACGAGGGTGTTGATGGCGGAGCCGTTCAGCACGACGTTCTCGTCGTCCTGCGTGACCTTCAGGCCGGTCTGCTCGAGCAGGCGCAGCATCGTGCGCACGTCGTGCAGGCGCGGCACGTTCGACAGGGCGAGGTCGCCGGCCGTCAGCAGGCCCGCGCACAGGATCGGGAGCGCCGCGTTCTTGGCGCCCGAAATGGGGATGTCACCGTTCAGGCGCTTGCCGCCGACGATCTGGAGCTTGTCCATCGATTATCCTTGGCTCAGTTACCGTATTCGTCCGGGGTCAGCGTCTTCATCGACAGCGCGTGGATTTCCTCACGCATGCGGTCGCCCAGGGCGGCGTAGACGATCTGGTGGCGCTGGATGCGGCTCTTGCCGGCGAACGCGGGCGAGACGATGACGGCGCTGAAATGCTGGCCATCGCCCTCCACTTCCAGGTGGGTGCATTCCAGGCCCTTTTGGATGTAGCCGTGGATGAGTTCGGGTGTAGTAACCATGTTTTTTCAGTGACGCAGCTTGTAGCCGCGGCGAAGCAGATTGATTGCGATTGCGGAAAGAAGCCCGAAGAAGATGGCGACGATTGCCAGGCTTAACCAGGGCGACACGTCGGACTGGCCAAAGAAACCATAGCGGAACCCGTCAATCATATAAAAGAACGGGTTGAAATGCGAGACTGCAAGCCAGAACGGCGGAAGTTTCTTAATGGAATAGAACACACCGGCCAAAAATGTTGCAGGCGTGATCAAAAAGTTCTGGAATGCGGCCAGCTGGTCGAATTTTTCCGCCCAGATGCCGGCGATGACGCCCAGGGTGCCCAGGATGCCGGCGCCCAGCAGCGCGAACACGATGATCCACAGCGGCGCGACGAACGACAGGTGCGCGAACCAGGCCGTGATGATGAACACGCCGAAACCGACGGCCAGCCCGCGCACGACGGACGCCGTCACGTATGCGGACAGGATCTCCACGTGCGACAGCGGCGGCAGCAGGATGAACACGAGGTTGCCCGTGATTTTCGACTGGATCAGCGACGACGACGAGTTCGCGAACGCATTCTGCAGCACGCTCATCATCACGAGGCCGGGGACGAGGAACGACGTGTAGCTGACGCCATCGAGCATCTCGACGCGGCCATCGAGCACGTGGCCGAAGATCAGCAGATACAGCATTGCGCTGACGACGGGCGCGGCGATGGTCTGCGTCGCGACCTTCCAGAAGCGCAGGATTTCTTTATAAAACAGGGTGCGGAAACCCACGGAAAACGCGTTCATCGTACCGGGCTCCCTTCCATGATCTGGATAAAAATGTCTTCCAGGTCGGCCTGCTGCAGCTGCATCTCGTCGATCTCGGCGCCGGATTCGCGCAGGCGCGCGAGGATGCCTTCCACCTCGCTGTACTCGTTCACGCGGAGGGTGTACTTGTTGCCGCCGCTGTTTTTACCTTCATCACGTTCATCGTGCGCGACGAGGTGGCGCAGGCCTTCCGGCAGGCCGCCGTGCTTCAGGTGCACGACAAGCGACGAGCCGGATACGCGGCGCAGCAGCTGCGACATGGTGTCCAGCGCGACGACGTTGCCCGTCTTGAGCATGGCCACGCGCTGGCACATGGCCTGCGCTTCTTCCAGGTAGTGCGTCGTCAGGACGACCGTATGACCCTCGCGGTTCAGGCGCGCGATGAACTTCCACAGTGTCTGGCGCAGTTCGACGTCGACGCCGGCCGTCGGTTCGTCCAGCACGATCACGGGCGGTTTATGGACGAGGGCCTGGGCGACGAGCACGCGGCGCTTCATGCCGCCGGACAGCGCGCGCATGTTGACGTCCGCCTTGGGCGTGAGGTCGAGGTTTTCCATGACCTCGTCGATCCATGGATCGTTGTTCTTCAGGCCGAAATAGCCGGATTGCAGGCGCAGGGTCTCGCGCACGGTGAAGAACGGGTCGAACACGAGTTCCTGCGGCACGACGCCCAGCTTCATGCGCGCCTCGCGGAAATCCTGCACGACGTCGCGGCCGTGGATGCGCACGCTGCCGACGTCCGGACGAATGAGGCCGGCGATGGTCGAAATCAGGGTCGTCTTGCCGGCGCCATTCGGGCCGAGGAGGCCGAAGAATTCGCCTTGTTCGATGTTCAGTGAAACGCCCTTGAGGGCCTTGAAGCCCTTGTAGCTTTTCTCGACGCTGTCGATCTGGATGGCTGCTGTCATGCGTTGGGGATCCGAAGGACCGGAACCGTGCGGGTGAAACGAGCCATTATAGAAGAAAACGCCACGGCGTTCCGGGCCGTGGCGTTTTCGGCGGTGCGGTTACGCGCGGCCCAACAAGCCGTCGACGCCGTATAACTTTGCCAACGCATCGACGTTGGCCGGCACATTGATGAACTTCAGGCTGCGCCCCTGTCCCTGCGCGCGGCGCTGCCAGGCCAGCATCAGGGCCAGGGCCGAGGAGTCGGCGGCCTTGACGCCGCCGAGGTCGAACTCGGTTTCGCCGGCGGACACGGCGGCACAGCCCTGCGCCAACGCCGCTTGCGCGTTGTCGAACGTCAGGGCTTCCAGCGAGAGCATGGGATTCGCTTCCGCCATGCTTACTTCTGCGCGGACTTGGTCAGCGGCTTGTTGGCCAGCTGCTCGTTGCGGTCGTGCAGCTTCTTGATCAGGCCGTCGATGCCGTTCTTGCCGATTTCCGACGCGAAGGTGCTCTTGTAGGTTTCCACCAGCCACGCGCCCAGCACGTTCAGGTCGAAGATCTTCCAGCCCTGCGGGCCCTTGGCCAGGCGGTAGTTCAGGGTGATCGGCTCGCCGCGGGTCAGGTTGACCTGCGATTTCACCTCGACTTCCGTGTCGGCCGGGTCGGCGCGGAACGGCTTGAACTCGATGGTTTCGTTCTTGATCTGCGACAGCGCACCGGCATAGGTGTACACGAGCAGCGTGCGGAACTCGGCCGCCAGCTGCTTTTGCTGCTCCGGCGTCGCCTGGCGCCAGAAGCGGCCGGCGGCCTGGGCCGTCATCTTGTCCGAATCGACGTACGGCAGGATCTTGCTGTTGACCAGATCCATGATTTTCCTGTTGTTGCCGGCCTGGATGTCCTTGTCGGCCTTGACGCTCTCGATGACGTCGGTGGAGACGCGTTTCACGAGGGCATCCGGTGCCTCGACGGCGGCACGGGCCGGCGCGACGAGAACGGCGGTGGACATGGCCACGGCGGCGGCGGTCACGATCAGTTTTGCGATGGGCTTCATACGCTTCCTTTAATTTGGTTGGGTCTGGCCAAGCGGTCCCGCGTGCTGCGCGGACGGCCTGGCTGTACCGTCGTTAACTATTTGCTGGCCGGTTCGGATGACACGGGCGCCGCTGCGGGCTCTTCCGCGCCATCTTCGGGCACCGGTTTCGGGCCCAGTTTCACGCCCAGCTTCGATTCGACCTTTTCCTGGACCTTTTCCAGTTTTTCGTGGACCTTGTCGGCGCGTTCCTGCGCCTTGTCCGTGTCGAGCACCTTGCTGTTGCGGCGCTGCATGTAGCCGTCACGGATGAATTCGTAACGGTCGAGGGCGGCGTCTTCCAGCAGGTTCGACGCGTCCAGCACGCTGGCACGCTGGTCGACCGCACGCAGGACGATGCCGCTGGTGCGCCACGGCACATCGTTCACGTGGGTCCACGCATCGCCCCACCAGTCGGCGGGCAAGGTCGCGGTGTCACGGATCGTAGATGGGCCCAGCAGCGGCAACATCAAGTAGGGACCGCTCGGCACGCCCCAATATCCGAGGGTCTGGCCGAAGTCCTCGTTATGCTTGCGCATGCCGGCCGGAGTGGCGATGTCCAGCACGCCGGCGAGACCCAGCGTGGAGTTCACGGCAAAACGCATGAAATCGTTCAAGCCGTCTTGCCCTTTCAGCTGGGCAAAATTGTTCAGCGAGCTCCACAAATCGGTCAAGTTACCGAAGAAATTGTTCACGCCCGTTTGCACGAAGGTCGGCGTAACGTTCTTGTAGGCGGTGGCGGCCGGCTTCAGGGCGACGCGGTCGACCGTGTCGTTGAAGCTGAACATGGCCCGGTTGAACTTCTCGAACGGGTCTTTCGGGTTGGCGGTCGTCGCACAGCCACTCAGCAATACGGCTGCACCGAGTGCCAGCGCCAGGCCAGTGCGGGTACGCGGCGAGGCGGAGTCATTGCGGTTCGTCATTTGCTACTGTCCTTTCCTTCGGCTGCCTTGCTATAGATAAATTGATTAATCAAGTCTTCGAGCACTGCGGCCGATTGCGTACGGGTGATGCGGTCGCCTTCGACGAGATTGTTCGTGTCGCCACCGGCCTCGATGCCGATGTATTGCTCACCGAGCAGGCCCGAGGTCAGGATCTTCAGGGAGCTGTCCTTCGGGAACTTGTAAGCAGGATTCAAATCGAGGCGGACGATCGCCTGGAAGCTTTTATCGTCGAACGAGATGTCGCCCACGCGGCCCACGACCACGCCCGCGCTCTTGACGGCCGACTGCGGCTTCAGGCCGCCGATGTTGTCGAACTTGCCCGTGATCGAATAGGTCTTGCTGAACGAGATCGTGCTCATGTTACCGGCCTTGAGGGCCAGGAAAAGGAGCGATAACGCACCCAACAGGACAAAAAGGCCGACCCAGACGTCAATGGATTTACGATGCATAAATTTTTCCCAACTCTTCAGATTACTTGTTGAACATCAAGGCGGTCATGACGAAGTCCAGCGCCAGCACCATCAGCGACGCGATCACGACGGTGCGCGTGGTGGCGCGCGACACGCCTTCCGGCGTCGGCTGCGCTTCATAGCCCTGGAACAGGGCCGTGAACGTCACGGCCATGCCGAATACAAAGCTCTTGATGACGCCATTCATGATGTCGCGGCGCACGTCGATGTTCGCCTGCATCTGCGACCAGAACGCCCCTTCGTCCACGCCGATCAGCTGCACGCCGACGAGGTAGCCGCCGACCACGCCGATGGCGGAGAACACGGCGGCCAGCACCGGCATGGCGATCAGGCCCGCCCAGAACCGGGGCGCCAGCACGCGCTGGATCGGGTTGACGGCCATCATTTCCATCGCGGTCAGTTGCTCGCCGGCCTTCATGAGGCCGATTTCCGCCGTGAGGGACGTGCCGGCGCGGCCCGCGAACAGCAGCGCCGTCACGACCGGCCCCAGTTCGCGCAGCAGCGACAGCGCCACCAGCTGGCCCAGCTTTTCCTCGGCGCCGAACTGGCTCAGCGTGTAATAGCCCTGCAGGCCCAGCACCATGCCGACGAACAGGCCGGACACGGTGATGATCAGCAAGGAGTAATTGCCGATGAAGTGGACCTGTTCCGAGATCAGGGTCGGACGGCGCAGCGCGCCCGGCGCCTTGCCGAGCAGGCCGCCGAACGAACGCGTGACGAAGCCGACGCGGGCGAAAGTGTCGAGGACGAAGCCCCCGAGGAGTGCGAGAGGATTGGTCATCGCTTGCCTCCCAGGCCCAGGTCCTCGGCCAGCGATTTGCCGGGGTAATGGAACGGCACCGGGCCATCCGGCTCGGCGTTCACGAATTGTTTGACGTACGGATCGGTCGAGCGGCGCATCTCGTCCGGCGTGCCCGAAGCGACGATCCGGCCCGCGGACAGGAAATACACGTAATCGGCGATCAAGAAAGTTTCGTTCACGTCGTGCGAGACGAGGATGGACGTCGAGCCGAGCGCGTCGTTCAGGTTGCGGATCAGGTTGGCGGTCACGCCCATCGAGATCGGGTCGAGGCCGGCGAACGGTTCGTCGTACATGATCAGCGCCGGATCGAGTGCGACGGCACGGGCGAGCGCCACGCGGCGCGCCATGCCGCCCGAGATCTCGTTCGGCTTCAGGTCCGCGGCATTGCGCAGGCCGACGGCATTCAGGCGCATCAGCACCAGGTCGCGGATCAGTTCTTCCGGCAGTTCCGTGTGCTCGCGCAGCGGAAAGGCCACGTTCTCGAACACGGTCAGGTCGGTGAACAGCGCGCCGAACTGGAACAGCATGCCCATCTTGCGCCGCAACCTGTACAGGCCTTCGGTGTCGAGCTGGTTCACCACCTCGCCATTCACGGCGACGGTGCCGCGCTGCGGCTTGATCTGGCCGCCGATCAGGCGCAGGACCGTCGTCTTGCCCGAGCCGGAGCCGCCCATCACGGCAATCAGTTTGCCGCGCGGGAAGTCCATGCTCAGGTTCTGCAGGATCGGGCGATCGCCATACGAAAAATGCAGATCGCGAATTTCGACGAGGTTGGACACAGTGGATATTGGTATTTGGAGAATCCCGTATTGTAGTGCAGAAACGGCAAGGCCTGCAGGACACGGCCCGATTCCGGGGATGTTATCGACGTGATATTACAACATTACTAAACGAAGAGTCAGATATTTTGCGACATAAGTGCTTGTTTTTAATAACTTATGCATACAACACATTGTTTCACATCAGTAAACAATCTTTACAAATGCCGGAAAGAAACCCTTTTACGGGGACATCCTGAAGATCCACTACATCGCGATTCGGCGTCCTGTCCCGGACCTCGGGAACGGGCAAATGCCGGACTTTCGGTCACTCCCCATTTAACAATCGGATGCCGAATCTTTGCCCCTGCCAGATGGTCTAACGATCATGACAAAAGCCCTGGTCCACATCGACAGCGGCGCGGCGACGATGGAAGGCATGCTCGAGCTGCCCGACACTCCCTCCGGCGTCGTGCTGTTCGCGCACGGCAGCGGCAGCAGCCGTTTGAGCCCGCGCAACAACCACGTGGCGCACGTGCTGCGCGACGCCGGCATCGGTACGCTGCTGCTGGACCTGCTCACGCCGCACGAAGACCGTCAATACCATAACCGATTCGATATCTCCCTGCTGACGGGCCGCCTGCGCGCGGCAGCAAGCTGGCTGGGCGCGCAGGACGCGACGGCCCCGTTACCGCTGGGCCTGTTCGGCGCCAGCACGGGCGCGGCCGCCGCGTTGCAGCTGGCGGCCGACCCGGCGGTGCCCATCGCGGCCGTCGTGTCGCGCGGCGGGCGGCCGGATCTCGCCGGCAGCGACGCCCTGCGCGCCGTCGAGGCGCCGACACTCCTCATCGTGGGCGGTGCCGACGAACCCGTCATCGCGCTGAACCGGCAGGCCTATGGCGAGTTGGGCTGCGTAAAACGGCTGGCGCTCGTGCCCGGTGCGACGCACTTGTTCGAGGAACCTGGCACGCTGGAAGAGGTGGCGCGGCTGGCGGCGGACTGGTTCACGAGCTGGTTCGTCCATGAGCCCTGATCTGCGCCCTTTGCGCCTCGTGTTCGGCGGCGACGTCATGCTGGGCCGCCACGTGCGCGACGTCATGCTGCGCGACGGCATCCACGCGCCGCTGGAAGCAATCTCGCCGCTGCTGCGTGCGGCCGATGTCGCCATCGTCAACCTGGAGTGCGCGCTCACTGACAGTACCGGGCGCTGGCACGGCGTGCCCAAGGCGTATTACTTCGCGGCGCCCTCCGCGGCCGGCCAGGCGCTGCTTGACGCCGGCATCCGCATGATCAGCCTCGCCAACAATCACAGTCTCGACTACGACGTGCAAGGGCTGGCCGATACGCTGCGCATCCTCGACGCACACGGCATCGCCCACACCGGCGCCGGTCCGGACCTCGCATGGGCGCTGTCCCCGGCCGTCGTGGCGTGCGGCGACGTGCTCGTCGGGATGGCGGCGTTCTGCGACCACCAGGCCGATTTCGCCGCGACGGACGATCACCCCGGCATCGCCTGGCTCGGCCTGCACGACGAAACGGCCGCCACCGACGCCTTCGCACGCGCGCTCGCGCCCCTGCGCGCGGCCGGCGTGCGCTGGCCGGTGTTGTCGCTGCACTGGGGTCCGAACATGGTGACGGCGCCCGCACCGCACCTGCGCCGCCTCGCACACGCCGCGATCGACGTCGGCTGGAAGATCGTCTACGGCCACAGCGCCCACATCTTCCACGGCATCGAGCTGTACCGGGGCTGGCCGATCCTGTACGCGACCGGCGACCTCGTCGACGACTACGCCGTCGACGCGGACCTGCGCAACGACCATCAACTGCTGTTCGAAGTGCACCTGGGCGAGGACGCCCTGCGCCGCATCGTGCTGCACCCGGTGTTCGTCCGCCACGGCCGCGCGCTGCCGGCCGACCACACGCAACGCACCTGGATCTATACGCGCATGCAGGCGCTGTGCCGCGACCTGGGCACGACGGCGCGGCTGGACGGCGAGATGCTCGTCATCGAACCGGACGCCGTCACGCCGCACGAGTGATCAACGGAGACCCGCCTCTTCCGACACGTTCAACGCGGCCGCCGTCCAGTCGAGCTCGCCGCGGTCCTTCGCGAGAGCGGACAGAAAACGGTCGTGCATCATGCTCGCGAGCGGCATCGGCACGCGCGCCTTCGTGGCGGCATCCAGTACGAGGTTCGCATCCTTGAACCCCAGCGACAGCTTGAAGCCGGGATTGGCGTAATCATGCTGCGCGATCAGCTTGCCGTAATTGACGTACAGCGGCGTGGCGAAGATCGATTGCGTCATCACGTCGAGCATGGCCGAACGCGAGACGCCGTATTTCTCGCACAGCGTCGCCGCTTCCGCCATCGCCTCGATGACGCCCATGATCATGAAATTGCCGCTCAGCTTGACGATGCTGGCCGCGACCGGATCGTCGCCCAGCGGGAACACGCGTTGGCCCATCGTCTCCAGCAGGGGCAGGACTTTGTCGCGCGCGGCGGCGTCACCCGCGGCCAGGATGAACAACATGGCGGCGGCCGCGGCGGTCGGGCGGCCGAATACGGGCGCGGCGATGAAGGCGGCGCCGCGCTCGGCGTGCAGGGCGGCGAGCTTGCGCGTGGTCTCCGGCGACACCGTGCTCATCGACACGTGGATGCCGCCCGGGCCCAGCGTCGCGGCGATGCCGTTCGCGCCGCCGACGACCTGCTCCAGCGCCGCGTCATCGGCCACCATCGTGAACACGATGCCGTCGCCGGCCACGGCCTGGCCGGGATGCTCGACCAGCGTGGCGCCTTGCCCGACGAGGCCGGCCGCCTTGCCGGGCGAGCGGTTCCACACGCGCAGCGTATGGCCCTTACTAATGAGGTTGCTTGCCATGGCATGGCCCATGCCGCCCAGGCCGACGTAGCCGATATTCATGCCGTCTCCAAAATTGTACAAATTGTCGGAATCATGCATGCTAACAGATAAGTCCAGCTAGCTCTGCCTGAGCTGATCTGTAGTTCCCATTTACTTGGAGAAGAAATGAATAAATTCGAGCTACCAAGCTTAACTATTCCAGAGCTCATGGGTTCAGTGCAGGTTATCTCCTCTGTAATTGGAGGAGATTGGGTGATGAAAAAAATGGCACATGAAAAGCGGAAGATCGAAGAGTTTAAGAAAATATCCGAAAACGGAAAACATAGCTATTTATTTAAACCTGATCCGCACCCTCTAATTGAGTGGGCTCTAGATTTAGAAAAGCTCCTTACCCATGCTCGCGAAACACATGAATTCACTCCCAACGAATCCATATTAAAGCTCTATACTTTAGGAAAAATTCTAGAGCGATGCCAACATGAGTCTGGACTCGAAAAGTTGACTGACCGCCTAAAACAGAAGGACAGCTTTTTCTCTGCGTTCTTTGAAGCAGAGGTTGCCGCCATGTATAGTCACAAAGGATTTTCGGTAAGATTTATTGAAGAAGGCAGCAATCGCACACCTGACTTGTACGTTAAGCGCGCAGATGGTCTTGATGGTTACGTTGAATGCAAATGCAGAGATTTGCTCACAGAGCGTGATGAGAAATTAAAAAAAGCATGGGATGGACTGCAAAAAGGCATTTTGGGTGAGTTCGGCCCGCAAAAAATAAGTTTCGCAGTGTTTGTGAAATCCCAAAATGACCTTGAAATTAAAGATGTTCCCTCACTAAAAAACTTTATCATTGAGCAATACAAGATGGGGGGATGTGGAAAATACGACCGAGCAACGGGCGATCTCATCTATTCAACTGATCCTTCGGGGAAATACCAAGTTGTTGTCAACAATTGGATGAGGCCAGATGAGGAAGCCCAGCAGGAAGCGTTCAATTTCTTTGTTCGTGAAGAGTTCGATCATGTCACAATGCTCTGCGATGGGAGAGTCGACGAAAACGACCTTCCGTTTTGGAAGAGACCGATAGTGATAGGGATGGCAAACGAAAAGCCTTCTGATCGCGTTTCCGGAATCGTCAACGCATTTAAGTCTGCGGTAGGCCAATTATCGAAAGAAAAACCGGGAGCGATCTGGATACGTATCCCAGATAATTCTTGGAGCAATGAAATTGAAAAAGCCGGAGAAAAAGCCGTTAAATTGTTGCAAGCCGAAATGGATGGAGGCGCCAACACACGTGTTAATGCTGTTGTCTTGGCAACACGAATGACCCATGCAGTAAATAACGGCGAAGCAAACGGCCTAATTTATAATCCGCTCTACTTAACCATTGAAAATAAAAACTCGGCCAAATTAGTAGATCAAAGCTTTTGGCAGCATCTTTAATAACAGTATGACTTCTAATATGAAATCAAAGCAAATTAGTTTTTCAGTCAGACGAATTACCTGCTCAAGATAATAAAAAACGGCCCGGGCGGCAGACCCGGGCCGTTCCTTGATTGCGACTTAGCTAACCGATCAGCGCGGCAGCACCGACGAACCCATCAGGAATTCATCCACGGCGCGCGCGCACTGGCGGCCTTCGCGGATCGCCCACACGACCAGGGACTGGCCGCGGCGCATGTCACCGGCGGTGAAGACCTTCGGCACCGACGTCTGGTAGCAGACGTCGCCATCGGTCGTGGCGCGTGCGTTGCCGCGCGCATCCTTTTGCACGCCGAACGCGTCCAGCACCTGCTGCACCGGCGAAACGAAGCCCATGGCCAGCAGCACGAGGTCGGCTTTCAGTTCGAATTCCGAGTTGGCCACTTCCGTCATCTTGCCGTCTTTCCACTCGACGCGGCAGGCGATGACTTTTTCCACTTTACCGCCCTTGCCTTCGAAGCGCTTGGTGGCGACGGCGAAGTCGCGCTCGCAGCCTTCTTCATGCGACGACGAGGTGCGCAGCTTGGTCGGCCAGTACGGCCACACGAGCGGCTTGTTTTCCTGTTCCGGCGGCATCGGCATCAGTTCGAACTGGGTCACCGATGCGGCGCCGTGGCGGTTCGACGTGCCCACGCAGTCGGAGCCGGTATCGCCGCCGCCGATCACGATCACGTGCTTGCCCGTGGCCTTGATCTGGTCCTTGACTTTGTCGCCGGCGTTGACACGGTTCTGCTGCGGCAGGAAGTCCATCGCGAAGTGCACGCCCTTCAGGTCGCGGCCCGGGACCGGCAGGTCACGCGGTGCTTCTGCACCACCCGCCATGACGACGGCGTCGTAATCCTTGACGAGGTCTTCCGGGAAAATGGTTTCGCGCGCCATGTTGCTGACGGTGGCCGGGAAATCTTTGCCGACCAGGGTCGAGGTGCGGAACTTCACGCCTTCTTCGCGCATTTGCTCAACCCTGCGGTCGATCAGGTCCTTCTCCATCTTGAAGTCGGGGATGCCGTAGCGCAGCAGGCCGCCGATGCGGTCGTTCTTCTCGAACACCGTCACGTCGTGACCGGCGCGGCCCAGTTGCTGGGCAGCGGCCAGGCCTGCGGGGCCGGAACCGATGATCGCGACCTTCTTGCCCGTTTTGACGGCAGCCGGTTGCGGGACGATCCAGCCGTGTTCCCAGCCGGCGTCGGCGATCTTGCGCTCGATCGACTTGATGCCGACCGGCTCATTGTTGATACCCAGCGTGCAGGCGGCTTCGCACGGTGCCGGGCAGATGCGGCCCGTGAATTCCGGGAAGTTGTTCGTCGAATGCAGGTTGTCAACGGCGTAGCGGTAGTTGCCGTGGTAGACCAGGTCGTTCCAGTCGGGGATCTGGTTGTTGACGGGGCAGCCGGTGTTGCAGAACGGGATGCCGCAATCCATGCAACGCGCACCTTGCACCTTCGCTTGCGCGTCGGTCAGGGTGATCGAAAATTCCTTGTAGTTCTTGAGGCGGGCAGCGGGTTCCAGGTGGTCTTCTTCCTGGCGCTGAAATTCCATGAAGCCGGTGATCTTACCCATTTGTATTCCTATCGTATTCGGTTCAGTCTAGAGAGATGCGGCGGGCGCGTCGGACGCCCGCCGGTGAGCATCAGGCAGCCAGTTCGATCTTGTCGTTGGCTTCTTCCATGCTGCTGTTGTGCATCTCTTCCAGTGCGCGCTTGTACTCGGTCGGGAAGACCTTGACGAACTTGCTGCGGCTGTTGGCCCAGTCGTCCAGCAGGTTGCGCGCACGGGTCGAACCGGTGTGCTTGAAGTGACGCTCGATCAGGCGCTTCAGGATCGCTTCGTCCGACTCGCGCTCGCCGTTGCGGGTCTGTGCGTGCCAGCTGGCCTTGTCGCTCTGCTCCTTGGTCGACAGCACGCTCTCCAGTGCCACCATCGCGGTGTTGCACTTCTGCTCGAAGTCGCCCTTCGGATCGTAGACATACGCCACGCCGCCCGACATGCCCGCCGCGAAGTTGCGGCCGGTGTCGCCCAGCACGACGACGGTACCGCCGGTCATGTATTCGCAGCCGTGATCGCCCACGCCTTCGACGATGGCAGTTGCACCCGAGTTACGCACCGCGAAACGCTCGCCGGCCACGCCGTTCAGGAACGCTTCGCCGGCGATCGCGCCGTACAGCACCGTGTTGCCGACGATGATGTTGTCGACGGCCCAGCCGCGGAACTCCGTGTTCGGACGCACGATGATGCGGCCGCCCGACAGGCCTTTGCCGACGTAGTCGTTACCTTCGCCGACCAGGTCCAGCGTGATGCCGTGTGCCAGGAACGCGCCGGCCGACTGGCCCGCGGTGCCCTGCAGCTGGATGTGGATCGTGTCGTCCGGCAGGCCGGCATGGCCGTAGCGCTTGGCGACTTCGCCCGACAGCATCGCGCCGACCGTGCGGTTGACGTTCTTCACCGGCGAGATGAACGAGACGCGCTCGCCCTTCTCCAGCGCGGCCTTGGCCTGCGCGATCAGCTTGTGGTCCAGGGCCTTGTCCAGGCCGTGGTCCTGGCCGTCCGAGTGCAGCAGCTGGCGTTTGTCGTCGACCTTCGGCTGGTAGAAGATGTTCGAGAAGTCCAGGCCTTGTGCCTTCCAGTGGCCGACGGCCTTCGACTTGTCCAGCAGGTCCGAACGGCCGATCAGCTCGTCGAACGTGCGGATGCCCAGCTGGGCCATGATCTGGCGCGCTTCTTCGGCGACGAAGAAGAAGTAGTTCACGACGTGTTCCGGCTTGCCCGAGAACTTGGCGCGCAGTTCCGGATCCTGGGTGGCCACGCCCACCGGGCAGGTGTTCAGGTGGCACTTACGCATCATGATGCAGCCTTCGACGACCAGCGGTGCCGTCGCGAAGCCCACTTCGTCCGCGCCCAGCAGTGCGGCGATGACGACGTCGCGGCCGGTACGCATCTGGCCGTCGGCCTGGACGCGGATACGGCTGCGCAGGCCGTTCAGCACGAGGGTCTGCTGGGTCTCGGCGAGGCCCAGTTCCCACGGCGTGCCGGCGTGCTTCACCGACGACAGCGGCGATGCACCCGTACCGCCGTCATGGCCGGCGACGACGACGTGGTCGGCCTTCGCCTTCGACACGCCGGCGGCGACCGTACCGATACCGACTTCCGACACCAGCTTCACGGAGATCGACGCGTGCGGGTTCACGTTCTTGAGGTCGTGGATCAGCTGCGCCAGGTCTTCGATCGAGTAGATGTCGTGGTGCGGCGGCGGCGAGATCAGGCCCACGCCCGGCACCGAGAAGCGCAGCGACGCGATGTACTCGGACACTTTGTGGCCCGGCAGCTGGCCGCCTTCGCCCGGCTTGGCGCCCTGCGCCATCTTGATCTGGATCTGGTCGGCGGACGCCAGGTATTCGGCGGTCACACCGAAGCGGCCCGATGCCACCTGCTTGATCTTCGAGCGCAGCGAATCGCCTTCGACCAGCGGGATGTCGGCGACGACGCGGTCCTTGCCCAGGATCGAGGCCAGGGTCTCGCCCTTGGCGATCTTGATGCCCTTGAACTCGCCCATGTAGCGGGCCGGATCTTCACCGCCTTCACCCGTGTTCGACTTGCCGCCGATACGGTTCATGGCGATGGCCAGCGTGGCGTGGGCTTCGGTCGAGATCGAGCCCAGCGACATCGCGCCGGTGGCGAAGCGCTTGACGATTTCCTTGGCCGGCTCGACTTCGTCCAGCGGGATCGCCTTGGTCGGATCGATCTTGAATTCGAACAGGCCGCGCAGCGTCAGGTGACGGCGGCTCTGGTCGTTGATGAGCTGCGCGTACTCTTTATAGGTGCTGAAGTTGTTGGCACGGGTCGAGTGCTGCAGCTTGGCGATGGCGTCCGGCGTCCACAGGTGGTCTTCGCCGCGCACGCGGTAGGCGTATTCGCCGCCGACGTCCAGCGCATTGGCCAGCAGCGGATCCTTGCCGAAGGCCAGGCCGTGCAGACGCAGGGCTTCCTCGGCCACTTCGAACAGGCCGATGCCTTCCACCGTCGACGACGTGCCGCGGAAGTACTTGTCGACCAGCGACTTGTTCAGGCCGATGGCTTCGAAGATCTGGGCGCCGCAGTACGACATGTAGGTCGAGATGCCCATCTTCGACATCACCTTCATGAGGCCCTTGCCGACCGCCTTGGTGTAGTTGTACATCGCCTTGTCGGCAGCCGGTTCATTCCCGTGTGTGTGCGGCATTGTGTGCGCCAGGTCGACCAGCGTTTCCAGCGCCAGGTACGGGTGCACGGCTTCCGCGCCGTAGCCGGCCAGCAGGGCGAAGTGGTGCGTCTCGCGGCACGAGCCGGTTTCCACGACGAGGCCCGTCGATGCGCGCAGGCCGCGCTGGACGAGGTGCTGGTGGATCGCGGACGTCGCCAGCAGCGCCGGGATCGCGACCTGGTCGGCGTTGAGGTTGCGGTCCGAGACGATCAGGATGTTGTGGCCCGACTTGACGGCATCGACGGCTTCCGCGCACAGCGAGGCCAGCGACGCTTCGATGCCTTCCTTGCCCCACGAGACCGGGTAGCAGATGTTCAGTTCATACGACTTGAACTTGCCGCCGGTGTGCAGGCTGATGTTGCGCAGGCGGGCCATGTCGTCGAAACCGATCACCGGCTGTGACACTTCGAGGCGCATCGGCGGGTTGACGTTGTTCGTGTCCAGCAGGTTCGGCTTCGGACCGATGAACGACACGAGCGACATCACCATCGCTTCGCGGATCGGGTCGATCGGCGGGTTCGTGACCTGGGCGAACAGCTGCTTGAAGTACGAGTACAGCGGCTTCAGCTTGTTCGACATGACGGCCAGCGGCGAGTCGTTACCCATCGAGCCGGTGGCTTCTTCGCCCAGCACGGCCATCGGGGCCATCAGGAACTTCAGGTCTTCCTGGGTGTAGCCGAATGCCTGCTGGCGGTCCAGCAGCGAGATCGCGGCTTTTTCACCTTGTGCATCCTTGGCACGGTTCTGCGACAGCTGGCTTTCCGACAGCTTGATTTCGTTCAGCTTGATGCGCACCGACTTGATCCATGCCTTGTACGGCTTGGCGTTCGAGTAGGTGTCCTTCAGTTCCTTGTCGTCGATGATGCGGCCGGCTTCCAGGTCGATGAGGAACATCTTGCCCGGCTGCAGACGCCATTTCTTGACGATGCGCGATTCCGGGATCGGCAGCGTGCCCGATTCCGAGGCCATGACGACCAGGTCGTCGTCGGTGACGATGTAGCGGGCCGGACGCAGGCCGTTGCGGTCCAGCGTACCGCCGATGTGGCGGCCGTCGGTGAAAGCCATGGCGGCCGGGCCGTCCCACGGTTCCATCATCGCGGCGTGGTATTCGTAGAACGCGCGGCGGTTCTCGTCCATCGTCGCGTGGTTTTCCCAGGCTTCCGGGATCATCATCATCATCGCCTGGGCGATCGGGTAGCCGGCCATGACCAGCAGTTCGAGCGCGTTGTCGAAGCAGGCGGTGTCCGACTGGCCTTCATAGATCAGCGGGAACAGTTTCTGCAGGTCGTCGCCCAGCACGGCCGACTTCATGACGCCTTCGCGGGCGCGGGTCCAGTTGAAGTTGCCCTTGACGGTGTTGATCTCGCCGTTGTGCGCCAGCAGGCGGTACGGGTGGGCCAGCGGCCACTCCGGGAACGTGTTCGTCGAGAAACGCTGGTGCACCATGGCCAGCGCGGAGACGCAGCGCGGGTCCTGCAGGTCCTTGTAGTACACACCGACCTGGTCCGCCAGCAGCAGGCCCTTGTAGACGACGGTACGGGCCGACATCGACGGCACGAAGAATTCCTTGCCGTGGATGAGTTTCAGGGCCTGGATCGCGTGGCCCGACGATTTGCGGATGACGTACAGCTTGCGCTCGAGCGCGTCGGTGACCATCACGTCCGGGCCGCGGCCGATGAAGATCTGGCGGATCACCGGCTCTTTCGCGCGGACGGTCGGCGACATCGGCATCGTGTCGTCCACCGGCACGTTGCGCCAGCCCAGCACGACCTGGCCTTCGGCGCGCACGGCGCGCTCGATTTCCTGTTCGCAGGCGATGCGCGAAGCGTGTTCCTTCGGCAGGAAGATCATGCCGACGCCATATTCGCCCGGCGGCGGCAGTTCGATGCCCTGCTTGGCCATCTCGTCGCGGTAGAACTGGTCGGGGATCTGGATCAGGATACCCGCACCGTCGCCCATCAGGGCATCGGCACCGACGGCGCCGCGGTGGTCCAGGTTCTTCAGGATCAGCAGACCCTGTTCAATAATGGAGTGGCTCTTGTTGCCCTTGATATGGGCGACGAAACCGACGCCGCAGGCGTCGTGTTCATTGGCGGGATCGTACAAACCTTGGGCAATCATGGGGGCTCCGCAGCATTTTGAAGATATTGAAGGCCGAGGATAGAGCAGACTTCGGTAAACATCAATAGCAATAATTAGGGTCGGAGTCGAATTAAATACAGAGTTTTTTGGTCTTAAATTAAATGGGGACACAGTAGAACAAGTGATGCGTTTCGCCTGCCATATCAATAAAATCATATAGTTATGCGCAAAACCGTCGTTCCCGCGCAGGCGGGAGCCCAAGTTCCGCGTGCCCGCCAACAACTTGGACCCCCGCCTTCGCGGGGGCGACGGGGCAATAAAAAAGGAGGCCTTTAGCCCCCTCATCATTCATTTGTTGCAATGACGCTGCGCACAAATCTATTCCGCAGCCTTCACCTTGAACGGTCTCCCCCGCTTGGCCGGCAAAATCTGCCGCCTGGTCTTGTGCTCCAGCGCGACCTTGAATTCATGCGATCCCAGCGGCGCCCCCTTCAGCACCGCCGCATTGATCGTATCCAGTTCCTGCCCCGACATCCCCTGCTGCGCCAGCTCGATGAAGGCCGCCTCGCGCTGGAACGGCGTGTTGCCGAGTTCCCAGTACTTGGCGTGGTCGGTGATCAGCGGATCCGGCCGCACGCCGGCGTGATGCGCGTAGCTCGACCACGGGTAGTCGAGCGGCTCGAACGCGAGCTGGCTGCGCAGTGGATTCAGTTCGATGTAGCGGATGCAGGCCAGGAAATACGCGTCCGGGTCGATCACGGACGTGCGGAAACGTCCCTGGAACAGGGTGCCGGAGCGGCCGTACTTGTTGTTAAACCAGGGAACATATAACCGCCCCACTTTCTGCATCATGGCCGCCAGGCCGTCCTCGTCGGACGGCGTCGCCAGCACATGCAGGTGGTTCGGCATCAGGACGTACGCGTGGATGGCCACGCGGTAGAACTTCGCGCTCTCGCGCAGCCATTCCAGGAAGCGGCGGTGGTCTTCGTCGTCGCGGAAGATCAGCTGGTTGTCGTTGCCGCGCTGGATGATCAGGTGCGGCTCGTGCGGCAGGATGAGTCGGGGTTGGCGGGCCATGGCGTCATTCTAACGCGACCGCCTCGCTCTGTCCCCGATTGATTACGCCAGCGTGAAACCGGCGGACAGGCTGTAGCCCTCGCCATAGGCGCTGCGCAGCGGCAGATCCTGGCCGAGGCCGGTGCGGGCCTTCTTGCGCAGACGGTAGACGAGCATGTCGACGCGGCGGCTGGCATCCGGATCGTCGCCACCCATGCCGGCCACGATCACCTGGCGCGGAACGGGCCGGGTGTTGATGGTCAGCAGGTGCAGGAAGTTGCACTCCTTTTCCGTCAGGTCGATCACCTTGCCCATCAGCTCGAGCTGGCGGGCCGAGACGCGCAGGGTCCACTTGCTCGGCGCGGGCGCCGGCTCGGACGACGGCCGCACGCGGCGGTCCAGCGCCTCGATGTGGGCAGCCAGTTCCGGGAACTTGATCGGCTTGGTGAGATAGTGGTCGGCGCCGAGGCGCAGGCCGAGGATGCGGTTGTCGAAGGCCACACGGCCCGTCAGCACCAGCAGTCCGATCTCGGGATACAGCTGGCGCATTCGTGGAATCACGTTAAAGCCGTCCTCGTCGGGCAGGCCCAGGTCGAGCACGACCACGGCCGCCGGCGTGCGCGTCAGCGCGGCCCACATATCGCTGGCGGTGGTCGCGATCGTGACCTCATGGCCGAGTTCCTTGAGGAAATCGGCCATATCGCCTGCGTATTCGCCATTGTCTTCAACAATCAATATTTGCGTCATGGGTTTTGCCAATTCCTTGTTTCGTATTCCCGGCTTCGTTGTCGGGCGGCTAACCCCGGTCGCCATGCCGATTATCACTGCTGGTCATTCCGGAAGCAAGACTTTTTGCCCCGCTCGCCTGTGCCGGCAGCCAAAGCCTGAACTCGGCGCCGCCCTCTGGAGGACATGCATATGTCAAACTACCGCCGTGCACTTCCACCACGGAGCGCGCCATGTACAGCCCGAGCCCGCTGCCCGCGATACCCTCGGCATTCGCGCCGCGGTAGCCCTTGTCGAAGATGCGCGCGACGTCGTCCGCCAGCACGCCATGCCCCTCGTCGCGCAGCGCCAGTTCGACGCCGCCGTCGACCCGCCGTCCCGCCACATGCAGCGCGGTACCGGCCGGCGTATAGCGCAGGGCATTGTCCAATAACACCTTGAGCGCCAGGCGCAGGCCGGATGGTTCGCCCCGCAGCGCGGCCGGCAGGTCGCTGGCTTCCAGGGTCACGGGACGTCCGGCCGCGCGCGCCTGCGCCACCAGTTCTTCCAGCAGCAGCTTCGGCCCCACCTTGTTCTCGCGGCGCTGGCTGCCGAGTGCGGCCATGCGCTCGGGGGACAGGTAGTCGTCCAGCATCGCGATCAGGCGGTCGGTCGCGGTCGCGATCTTGCGGTAGCGCTCGCGCGTCGCCTCGTCGGCCTTGGTGCCCAGGGACTCCAGCCGCTGGATCGCGCCGTCGATCGTCGACAGCGGCGTCCGGAATTCATGGTTCAGCATGCTGGCAAACCGTTTTCTCTCGCGCTCCCGCTCGCGCCGCGCGGACACGTCGCGCACGAGGCCCAGCAGCGCCCGCGGCTGGCCGGCGTCGTCCAGCGCCAGGGTCGAAATCACCTCGACGGCCACCTCGCTCCCGTCCGGCCGGCGCAGGTCGAACTCGCGCATCACGCGCAGGCGCGACCCGTCGCCGGCGGCAAACCGGCGCAGCCGCTCCGGCAGGCCGGCGCACAAGGCCGCCAGCGGGCCGTCGCCGCCCTTGTCCATCTGCGCGCGGATGTCGGCGAGGGAATAGCCGAGCATGTCGTCGACGCCCGGGCTGACATACGCCGGCAGGCCGGTGGTGCAATCGAGGATGAAGGCCAGGTCACCGCCCAGTTCGGCAATCGTGCGAAAGGCGTCCGCCGTGGAGATGTCCGCCGAGACGGGTGCGCTGCGCGTCATGATGGCCTTAATAAGAATGATTCCGGACAATAAGTATAGTGCCCGATATATCGCTTTGCATAGATAACCGACCCCGGCCGTTGCGTCGAACACGCATATTCAATATATGCATGCGCAAATAAAAAGGGCAAGCCGCCCTGGCTTGCCCTTTGAATACGACGCTACCGCGCTTACTCGTCCAGCGGCGCGAAGATCGCCTGCAGGTCTTCCTGCGTGAGCGCCATCTTCTGCGATTCGCCTTCGGCCAGGATCGACGCCGCCAGCTCCGATTTCTTTTGCTGCAGCAACTGGATCTTTTCTTCCAGCGTGCCCTTCGCGATGAGCTTGTAGACGAACACGGGTTTGTCCTGCCCGATGCGCCATGCACGGTCCGTCGCCTGGTTCTCGGCCGCCGGGTTCCACCACGGGTCGTAGTGGATGACCGTGTCGGCCGCGGTCAGGTTCAGGCCGACGCCGCCGGCCTTGAGGCTGATCAGGAAGATCGGCACGGCGCCCTGCTGGAATGCCGCCACCTGCGCGGAACGGTCGCGCGTCTCGCCGGTGAGAATCGCGTACGGGATCTTGCGCGCATCGAGTTCCTCTTCGATGAGGCCCAGCATGCTCGTGAACTGCGAGAACACGAGGATCTTGCGGCCTTCTCCCAGCAGGTCGTCGACCATCTGCATCAGGTCCGTCAGCTTGGCCGACACGGCCGCCGTGTTCTTCTTGCCCGGCATGGCTTTCACCAGGCGCGGGTCGCAGCAGACCTGGCGCAGTTTCAGCAGCGCTTCCAGGATGACGATCTGGCTGCGCGCCACGCCCTTGCGGTCGATCTCCTCGCGCACCTTCTTGTCCATCGCCAGGCGCACGGTCTCGTACAGGTCGCGCTGCGGGCCCGTGATCTCGATGCGGCGGATCATCTCCGTCTTTTCCGGCAGCTCTTTCGCCACGTGGTCCTTCGTGCGGCGCAGCAGGAACGGCTTGATGCGGCGGTTCAGCAGCATGCGGCGCACCGGGTCGTCCTGGCGCTCGATCGGGTGACGGAATTGCGTGTTGAACGTCTTCTCGTCGCCAAGCAGGCCCGGCAGCAGGAAGTGGAATTGCGACCACAGCTCGCCCAGGTGGTTTTCCAGCGGCGTGCCGGACAGGCACAGGCGGTGGCGCGCATTCAGCGAGCCGGCCGTCTGCGCCGCCTTCGAGCGCGTGTTCTTGATGTAGTGCGATTCGTCGAGGATCACGAGGTGGTACTCGTGCTCGCGCAGCTTTTCCTCGTCGCGCGGCAGCAGCGCGTACGTCGTCAGCACGATGTCGGCGCCATCGATCTGGTCGAACAGATCCATGCGCTCCTTGCCCTGCAACAGCAGCACCTTCAGGTCCGGGGCGAAGCGCGCGGCTTCTTCCATCCAGTTCGTCATGAGGCTCGTCGGCGCGATGACCAGCGCCGGGTTCGTGAGGCGGCCCGCTTCCTTTTCCGTCAGGATGTGGGCGATCGTTTGCACGGTTTTACCGAGACCCATGTCGTCGGCGAGAATGCCGCCCAGGTCGTATTCGCGCAGGAATTGCATCCACGCGAGACCGTCCAGCTGGTAATCGCGCAGCGTGGCCTGCAGGCCCTTCGGCGCATCGACTTTTTTGACCTTGCCGAACTGGCTCAGCTTGCGGCCCGTTTCGCGCAGGCGCTCGCCGCCCGTCCAGGTCAGTTCGGTGCCTTTGGCGAGTTCTTCCAGGCGCGCCGCATCGAGCGTCGACAGGCGAACCTTGTTCTTGATCTTGTCGTTGAAATACAGCTCGCCCAGGGTCGACAGGATGGGCTTCACGCGGCCCCACGGCAGCGCCACGCGCACGCCATCGGGCAGGGTCGCCAGCATCTGGTCGGCTTCCGCGTGCGCGGCCAGCACGTCCGGATTGAAGTCCAGCGGCGCCGTGCGAATGAGTTGCACCAGCACGGGCAGCAGCGGCACGCGCTTGCGGTTGACGACGATGCCCAGCTCCAGCTCGAACCACGCGTTGCCGGCCTCGGGCGGTTCGTCGATGTCGGCATACCACTCTTCGACCGGCACGACGTCGTAGCGGTATTTCGGCGACTTCTGCACGTGCCAGCCGAGGTCGGACAGCGCGTCGAGGTCGTTTTCGGCAAAGCGCAGCCAGTGCGCCTGGCCATCCAGCAGCAGCGCGCCGGACAGGGCCGACAGCGGCGGCGTGGCCGGCTTGCGGAAGCCCAGCTTGTTCAGGGTGTCCAGTGCGGCCGCCTCCAGCACTTCGTCGCGCTCGATGACTTCGGTGACGTCGCCGATCTGGCGCACGACGCGCTGGGCCGGGTCGAACGAGATGCGCTGGCCGTCGTAGTCGAACGACAGCACGGCGAAGTCCTGCCAGCGCTGGCCGTTACCCTCGGCCTGCGGGATGGCGTCCAGCAGCAGGTGAGGCTGCGGTTTCACATCGGTGCGGATGCGCTGCGTGAGCGGCTGCGGCAGCGGCATCAGCTGTTGCAGGCCATGTGCCAGCAGCAGTTGCGACACGCGTTTCTTGTCGTTGCCGGCCAGCGCCGGCGCCTGCGACACGAGTGCCTGCAGGTCGGCCAGCGAGATGTCGATGCCGCCGCGGTTCAGGTCCAGCGGGCCGCACGACAGGTTGTCGATGTACCACGGCGGATCCGTCGGCAGCATGTAGTCGACGAGGTCGGCGCCGGGATGCGTCGCGCCCTTGGCCGGCTCCACCGACCAGCCGAGCTTGGCCGCGCGGCCTTCGTCGCGCCACGTGAGATTGGCCTTGCGCACAGGCCCCGCCTGCAGCGGATACAGCAGGCCATTGGTCATGTCGGACCACGAGTTCGCCCACAGCAGTTTCCCTTGCGCGAGCAATTGCTGCAGCAGGATGGCGCCGACCTTGCCCTTGGGCTCGGTCGCGCTCGTGCTCTGGTTGGAGCCGCTGCGCATGGCGATGAAGAAACGCACCAGGTCCTCGTCCTCGCCTTCGAGGTACGCGGGCGGCGCCGACAGCAGCGAGAACACTTCGCTCACCGGGCTGGCCGCGGCCACGTCGCCGTTCGGACGCAGGCGCGCCTTGCACAGGCAGACCGCGACGTGACGGCCGCCGCTGGTCGGGGCCATGACATAAACGAATTTGTACTGGACGGCCTTGGGGTCAGTGACTTCCGCGGTCAGCTTCGGCTGGGGATGTGCTGCCGCCTCGACCCTTTGCAGCCAGCTTAACACCGGTGCGGGCAGGGCCGGAGCGCGTGCAGGTGCTCGAGCCGGCGGTGCGTCGCTGGTGTCGTCGCGATGAAAATCAACTGTGTGCATGGGTCTCACGAGTCTTTAATTTGAAAAAACAACAATTCCTATTATCTGTCATGCGACCCGAACAGCTTTGTTAAGGATCGCACGTAGCGGGTAAAACTTTACGAGACGAAAAGAGTAGAAGTTACACTCTGGCGCCTCGCTTTGCCAGCCCCCATCACGCATTTTTTTGCGGGTGCGTCATGACACGAGGCGCCAGTCCGGCGCACTCAGGTGCTTCATGAAGAACTCGGCCAGGGCTTCCACCTTGGCCGGCCGTGTGCGTGCCGATGGCGTGACGAAGTACAGGCCACCTCGCGCCATCTGCCAGCCCTCCAGTATGGGGACAAGCCGCCCGGCGCGCACGTGATCTGCCGCAATAAATTCGGGGAACTCGGCAATCGCCAGGCCGTCTAATACGGTGGGCAGGAGCGCATCCGAATTCGTCACCCGCAGCGGACCCTCCGGCTTGATGGCGACTTCCTCCCCGGCCTCGTTGGTGAAGCGCCACACGTCGACGCGCGCGCGATAGGTATAGCCGAGGCAAGGATGGTCCACGAGTTCGGACGGATGCCGCGGCGTTCCCCGCGTTGCCAGATACTCGGGCGAGGCCACGATGACCTGCGCCACCGGACACAGCTTGCGCGCCACCAGCGACGAATCGGGCAGCACGGCGATGCGCAGGGCGGCATCGAAGCCCTGCCCCACGAGGTCGACGGTGGCGTCGGACAGGTGCAGGTCGATCTGCACGTCGGGATATTCGCGGAAGAACGCGGGCATCAGCGGCGCGACCCAACGCACCCCGAACGACATCGGCACGGCCAGCCGCACGAGCCCGCGCGGCCGCGCCGACATCTCGCGCGCGGCATGTTCCGCCTCTTCGGCTTCGCGATAAATCTTCAATGCGCTGTCCGCGATGGTGCGGCCGAATTCCGTCAGCGCCAGCTGGCGCGACGTCCGGTTCAACAGCCGCGCACCGAGCCGCTCCTCGAGCCGCGCGACGGCCCGCGACACGGTCGCCACCGACACCCCGAGCGCACGCGCGGCCCCGGCGAACGAGCGTTCCTCGGCCACCTTGGCGAACATCGCGAGACCTTCGAAATCGGGCAACAGGGACATCGTTCGTCGTCGGCGGGGAACCGATGAGTTATCGAACCCGACATGTTACGGCATCCCGGCGCCGATGCCTATCGGCCTTCCGAAGTATGCACGACAAAAATGCAAAGATAGTTTGCGATCAGTGCTATTTTAATGTGGAGTTTACCTCGGTACGATGGTTTCCGTCGACTTCGACATCAACCAAACGGAGAACATCATGACTGCCAAACTCGCCAACAAAATCGCTCTCGTCACCGGCGCCACCAGCGGCATCGGCCTGGCCACCGCCCAACGCTTCGCCCTCGAAGGCGCGCAGGTGATCGTCACCGGCCGCCGCCAGGCTGAACTGGACGCCGCGGTAAACAGCATCGGCCACGACGCGATCGGATTACGCGTCGACTCCAGCGACCTGACCGCGCTGGATGGCCTGTATGAAGAGATCCGCGCCCGCTTCGGCCGCCTGGACGTCCTGCACGCCAATGCCGGCGGCGGCTCGATGCTCCCGCTGGGTGAAATCACGGAAGAACAGTTCGACGACACCTTCGGCCGCAACGTGAAAGGCACGCTGTTCACCGTGCAGAAAGCGCTGCCGCTGCTGTCGAAAGGCGCCTCGGTGATCCTGACCGGCTCGACGGCCGGCAGCTCCGGCACCCCGGCGTTCAGCGTCTACGCCGCCAGCAAGGCCGCCGTGCGCGCTTTCGCCCGCAACTGGATCCTGGACCTGAAGGACCGCGGCATCCGCGTCAACACGATCAGCCCGGGCGCCACCCGCACCGCCGGCCTCGTCGAACTGGCCGGCAACGACGCCGCCGCGCAACAGGGCCTCGTCGACTACCTGGCCGCGCAGATCCCGCTGGGCCGCGTCGGCGAGCCGGACGAGATCGCGAAAGCCGCCGTATTCCTCGCGTCCGACGATGCCAGCTTCGTCAACGGCGCCGAGCTGTTCGTCGATGGTGGCCAGGCGCAGATCTGATGCTTGACCGGCTATCGTCCGTCGCCGCCGGCCTTGCCGGCACGCTTGTCCGGCCAGACGGCGGCGCCGATCCCGCACACGACGCCCACGAAGATGGCACGCCCCCAGTCGAAGACGTGGGCGCTGCCCAGCCAGCGCGTGTAGACCAGCGTGACCAGCATTCCTCTCTGGCAAGTTCACGCTTTCCCACGCCACCGTAGATCGTCGTGCCTGTCAAGACTGGCGCATCGCCCGCGATTGCGTATCATTGCCCGTTCGATTCACCGACTGACCCGAACTCATGCTCCCTTCGATCGAACAACGCCTCGCTCAAGAACTGTCCGCCAAACCGGCACAGGTGGCCGCCGCCATCGCCCTGCTCGACGAAGGCGCGACCGTCCCCTTCATCGCCCGCTACCGCAAGGAAGCCACGGGCGGCCTCGACGACATCCAGCTGCGCCTGCTGGAAGAACGCCTGCGCTACCTGCGCGAACTGGAAGACCGCCGCGCCGCGATCATCTCGTCCATCACGGAACAGAACAAGATGACGCCGGAGCTGCTGCAGGCGATCTCGCTGGCGGAAGACAAGACGCGGCTGGAAGACCTGTACCTGCCGTACAAGCAGAAGCGCCGCACGAAGGCCCAGATCGCGATCGAGGCCGGCCTGAAGCCGCTGGCCGACGACCTTCTCGACGACCCGGCGCGCGATCCGGAGGCCGAAGCCGCGAAATACCTGCGTGAAGGATTCACCAACGCGGACGGCGTCGCGAACCCCGGCGTGGCCGACACGAAGGCCGCGCTGGACGGCGCGCGCCAGATCCTGATGGAGCGCTTCGCGGAAGACGCGGAACTGCTGCAATCGCTGCGCGAATACGTGCAGGAACACGGCGTCGTCGAATCGAAGGTCGTCGACGGCAAGCAGGAAGAAGGCGAGAAATTCGCCGACTATTTCGATTACTCGGAAACGCTGGCGACCGTGCCGTCGCACCGCGCGCTGGCGCTGATGCGCGGCCGCCGCGAGGGTATATTGGACGTGACCTTGCGCCTCGATTCCGAGCCGGAAAAACCAAAATGGGACGCGCCGCACAACCCGTGCGAAAGCCGCATCGCCGCGCGCTTCGGCATCAAGGGCGCGGGCCGTCCGGCCGACAAATGGCTGCTCGACACGGCGCGCTGGACGTGGCGTGTAAAAAGCTTCATGTACATCGAGACGGAGCTGATGGGGCTTCTCCGCGAAAAGGCGGAAGGCGATGCGATCCAGGTCTTCGCGCGCAACCTGAAGGACCTGCTGCTCGCGGCACCCGCGGGCCCGCGCGCGACGATGGGCCTCGACCCGGGCCTGCGCACGGGCGTGAAAGTCGCCGTCGTCGACGCGACCGGCAAGGTGGTCGACACGTCGACCATCTACCCGCACGCGCCGCGCAACGACTGGGACGGTTCGCTGCACACGCTGGCCAGGCTCGCCGCGAAGCACAACGTGTCCCTGATCTCGATCGGCAACGGCACGGCATCGCGCGAGACCGATAAACTCGCGCAGGACCTGATCAAGCAGAACCCGGAGCTGAAGCTGACGAAGATCGTCGTGTCGGAAGCCGGCGCGTCGGTGTACTCGGCGTCGGAATTCGCGTCGCGCGAACTGCCGGAACTGGACGTGTCGCTGCGCGGCGCCGTCTCGATCGCGCGCCGCCTGCAGGATCCGCTCGCGGAACTGGTGAAGATCGATCCGAAATCGATCGGCGTGGGCCAGTACCAGCACGACGTGTCGCAGACGCAGCTCGCGCGCCAGCTCGACGCCGTCGTCGAGGATTGCGTGAACGCGGTCGGCGTGGACGTCAACACGGCATCGGCGCCGCTGCTCGCGCGCGTGTCGGGCCTGTCGAGCAGCGTCGCGCAGAGCATCGTCAACTACCGCGACCAGCAAGGCGCGTTCGCGTCGCGCGCGGCGCTGAAGAAGGTGCCGCGCCTGGGCGACAAGACGTTCGAACTGGCGGCGGGTTTTCTCCGCATCGTGAACGGCGACAATCCGCTGGACGCGTCGGCCGTGCACCCGGAATCGTACCCGGTCGTCGAGAAGATCCTGGCCGATATCCAGAAGGACATCAAATCGGTGATCGGCGACAGCGCGCTGGTCAAACGCCTGAATCCGGCGAAGTATGCGGATGACAAATTCGGCGTGCCGACCGTGACCGATATTTTGAAGGAGCTGGAAAAGCCGGGCCGCGATCCGCGTCCGGAATTCACGACGGCCACGTTCAAGGAAGGCGTCGAGGAGATCTCGGACCTGCGTCCGGACATGATCCTGGAAGGCGTCGTGACCAACGTGGCGGCGTTCGGCGCATTCGTCGACATCGGCGTGCACCAGGATGGCCTCGTGCACATCTCGGCGCTGTCGAACACGTTCGTGAAGGATCCGCACACGGTCGTCAAGGCGGGCCAGGTCGTGAAGGTGAAAGTGCTGGAAGTGGACGTCAAGCGCAAGCGCATCGCGCTCACGATGCGTTTGTCGGACAGCGCGCCGCAGGCGGGGTCGCAACCCCAGCAGCGTGCGGATCGCGATGACCGCAAGCGCATGGCGGATCACCAGAATAAGCACCAGAAACAGGAGCGTTCGGCGCCAGGCGGCGGCGCGATGGCGGCGGCGTTTGCCAAGTTGAAGCGTTGAAGCGACGGCCGGGACGCCCGTCCCGGTTTTCTTATAAAATGCCGTCATCCACTCAAATTCTCACCAAAGGCAGAACCAAATGAGCGACGTACAATCCTGGATCAAAGAGACCGTGACCGCCACGCCCGTCGTGCTGTTCATGAAGGGCACCGCCCAGTTCCCGCAATGCGGTTTTTCGGGCCGCGCGATCCAAATCCTGAAGGCTTGCGGCGTCGATAACATCGCCACCGTCAACGTGCTGGAAGACGCGGAAGTCCGCCAGGGCATCAAGGAATACTCGAACTGGCCGACCATTCCGCAGCTGTACGTGAACGGCGAATTCGTCGGCGGTTCGGACATCATGACGGAAATGTACGAGTCCGGCGAACTGCAGGCCCTGCTCAAGAAGAATGGCTGATCCCGGCCCGCGCCGGATCGTCGTCGCCATCACCGGCGCGACCGGCGCGATCTATGGCGTGCAGCTGCTGCGGCGGCTGGCCGCCGTACCCGGCGTCGAGACGCACCTCGTCATTTCCGACGCCGCCACCCTCACCCTGCACCAGGAAGTCGGCCTGCAACGGCGCGACGTGGAAGCGCTCGCCCATGTGGTGCACCGCAACCGCGAGATCGGCGCCTCGATCGCCAGCGGCTCGTTCCAGACGGCCGGCATGGTAATCGCCCCCTGTTCGATGAAGACGCTGGCCGCGGTCGCGCATGGCTTGTCGGACAACCTGATCGCGCGCGCCGCTGACGTCGTTTTAAAAGAACGCCGGCGCCTGATCCTGATGGTGCGCGAGACGCCGTTCAACCTGGCGCACCTGCGCAACATGACGACGGTCACGGAAATGGGCGGCATCGTCTTCCCGCCGCTGCCGAGCTTTTATCACCGCCCCGCCACCATAGCCGAGATGGTCGACCACACGGTGGCGCGCGTCATGGACCTGCTGGGCGTGACGAACGATCTCGCCCCGCGCTGGGGCGGCATGAACGGCGCTACGCCCTGATCAGGCGAGGTCGCCGTACGGGTCGCGTTCGGCCCGTCTCTGTTCTCTTGCATCTTCGATTTTTCTGCGCTGCTCGTTACGCTTGCGCATGATTTCTGCGTGCTGGGCCGCCGTCATCGGCGGTGCTGTCATGAGATCCTTCAACTGCGCGGTGTTGCTGTAGTTATTAATCATGAGGCGACTGCATCCTTATATGACCGATAACACTAAGGCAGGTCGATAAACCGCCGACGGTTTTTCGAAGTGCCGCTGGCGGGCGCCAGGCAGGAACGCGAACTCGACGGTTGCGACGTTCCGTTAGCGTTACCGATTATGCGCGAGACTCGGCGGTTTGTGCGGACTAATCGCAGAAAAAAAATTGCAGTACAGAAGTGCGTGACGCGGCGCCCGGAACTTGCGGACGCCGCGTCATGAGATGCGGCCATCGTGAATCCGATGGCGATCAGGAAGGATTATTTCTGCTGCTGGTGATTCATGCGCACGAGCATGCGGATGAATTCGCGCGCCAGCTGCTTGTGGTGCTCGTCCAGGCGTTGCAGGTCCGCGATCAGCTTGACGTCGGCCGATTCGAACCGGGTGCTGCCGTCGGCGCCGTCGCCATTGGCGGCGGCATTTTCCGAACCGCCGAAGCGCAGCCAGTCGGCCGGCACACCCAGCCACTGCGCGATCATGCGCAGTTTTTCCTGGGTCGGGATCGCCTCTCCGACCAGCCATTTACGTGCCGCGTGGACCGTAATCGGACGGCCCTCGAAGCGAATGTTAAATTCCCGCGCGAGCCGGGTGGGACTGTCCGGAGAATAATGGGCGTTTTTCAGGGCTTGCTGCAGGCGCTCGCTGAAGCTCTCCCGTTCGTTAGTCGAATTCATGGGTGGCACTAAGGGTTCATGCAAAGCCGTCATTAGGTCGCTCCGTTGACCAGACCGTCTGTGACGGCAGGAGAGGCTGTAGGTAACAAATGAGTGAGTATTGATCAATTCTCACAGTGCTGTCCAGCAATTCCCGTTGTATCCAGCATTCTGTGAGATATGTGTGAAAAATATCCTACAGGAAAAGGAAAACGTTTGCTCGTTCAATTTCCTACTGAAAATTGGAACATTTCTTCCTCTTAGCACGACAAATGATGCCAAGAGTCAACAAAGTGGTGAGAAGTCCGGTTAGATTGTCGTGATTTTTGCGACACCCATTGGCCTCAATATGTTGTTTTAAGTCAACTTAAATCGGACGATGCCATCGTCGCCGGTTACACGCACGAGGTTACCGTTGTACCAAAGATAATGAAGATGGGCCAGAGCCTCGCCGATCGCAAAACTGAGCTGGTGCGCGTCGAGTTGTCGCTTGAACATCAACGGGACAATGTCAACTGCAGATTTCGGCTCGGCACAGACGGCGCGGACTTCGTCCAGCCGTGCCGCATGGTGCGCGCGCAACTGCGCGATGCGGGTGTGGACGCCGCGGAACGGTTTGCCGTGCGCGGGCAGGACGAGGGTGTCGTCGGGCAGGTCGGCGAACTTGTCCAGCGAATCCAGGTACAGCTGCAGTGGGTTGCCTTCCGGCTCGACGGCGAACACGGAAACATTCGTCGAAATGCGCGGCAGCACCATGTCGCCCGAGATCAGAATGCGGTCTTGTTCGTCGTACAGGGAGACATGTTCCGGCGAGTGACCGAAACCGGTGATCACGCGCCATTCCCGCGCGCCAACGACGACCCGCTGGCCATCCTGCAGGCGGGTGTATGCCGCCGGCACGGCCGGCACGAGCGACGGGTAGTAATTCTTGCGGCTCTGCATCTGCTCGAGCATGCCGGGGTCGACGAGACCGTGACGCTGGAAATGCGGGATCGCCGACGGGCCGTCGACGCCCGGCAGCGCGGCGGCCATCATGCGCGCGAAGCCGAACTCGCCCGTACTGATCCAGAACGGGGCGTCGAACCGGTCGCACAGCCAGCCGGACAAGCCGACGTGGTCGGGGTGACAGTGAGTGGCGAACACGCGCAGCAGCGGCCGGTTTTCCATCGCGTCCGTGAACAGCTGTTCCCAGGCGGCCCGGGTCGCATCGGTGCCGGCGCCGCAGTCGACGAGGGACCAGCCGCGCTTGCCTTCCGCGGCATCGTCGAGCAGCCACAGATTGATATGGTCGAGGGCGAACGGCAGCGGCATGCGCAGCCACGACAGGCCGGGCGCCACGTCCGTGACCGTGCCGAGCGGCGGGATGGCATCGCCGAATGGATAGCTGAGCTGGGCTTCGAGGGGATTCATGCAATGGACTTTCGTATGGATGCGGGGCGCAGGCGCGTTACAATGCCGCAAACGCTTTGACGTAAACGTAAACGGAAGGCGCAGGCTGTGATTCTAAGCGATTCCGGACCGCGCCACTTTTGACCCGCAGAACACCATGGCCACCACCTACACCATCGCCGAACTGGCACGCGAATTCGACATCACCGCACGTGCGATCCGCTTCTACGAAGACCAAGGGCTGCTGAGCCCGATGCGCGAAGGCCAGGGCGGACGCAACCGTGTCTACACGCCGCGCGACCGCACCCGGCTGAAACTGACGCTGCGCGGCAAGCGCCTGGGCCTGACCTTGTCGGAGATCAAAAGCATCATCGACATGTACGAGACGCCGAAGGACACGGTGGCCCAGATCAACCGTTTCCTGGGCGTGCTGGCGCACCAGCGCGAGACGCTGGAGCAGCAGCGGGCGGATATCGAGATGTCGCTGGCGGAAATTTCTGTTCACGAAGAAGAATGCCGGCGGCTGCTGGCGGAATCGGACGCTGCCGGCACTCTGCTGGGCGAGGATGCCGGCGAAAAGGACGCAGCCTGATATAAAGCGCGTCTTTTTCCGGAGGACGATTTGCTATCTTGGGGTTCCAGACGAACCAATCCAGGAAGCAATCAGGCATGCATCGCAATTTCTTTTCCTACCTATCCCTCGCGCTTCTGCTCGCTACGCTCGCCGGCTGCTCGAAGGTGCAGCAGATGCCGATGCGCGAGCAGGCGCCCATCGCACAACATGACCGCGCAAACGCGGCGCGGCAACTCGCCTACGAGCACTTCGTCGACGTCGACGCTGCACCGGACAAGGTGGCAGCCCTGTATGCGGACGGCCTGCGCGCCTGCCGTGCAGCCGCCGCCGCGTGCACCCTGCTGGAGTCGCGCATCGACAGCGAGCCCGACGCCGCGGCATCGCTGAAATTCCGTGCCAGGCCGGACGTCGTCCCGGCACTGATCGCGGCAATGGGGAAACAAGCCGAGCTTGCCCGCCAGTCGACGCACGTCGAAGACCTGTCCGGCCCGATCGCGGATACGGCACGCGAACTGGCCATGCTGGACGACTATCGCAGCCGTCTCGAAGCCTTGCGTAACCGCGCCGGCAACGACGTCGACGCACTGATCAAGGTCAACCGCGAACTGGCCGAGATCCAGTCGAAGTATGAAACGGCGGACGGCAAGCGCGCCCAGCTCGCCCAGCGCGTCGACACCGACATCCTGAACGTGTCCATCCGCTCGGACCGGCAACGGCCGTTCTGGGCGCCGATCCGCCGTTCACTGGAACAGTTCGGCAGCAACCTGTCGCAGGGAATCGCGTTCGCCGTGTCGGGCATTGCATATCTGCTGCCGTGGCTGTTCACCATCCTGGTCGCGGCCTGGGCGGTACGCAGGATGTGGCGCAGGCGCCGCCGCTGAGTACGGGCAGTCGCTTGACGTTTACGTTAACGTCACTCCGCGCTATCATCTAGCCTGGCCATCAGCCATCCACTAGACGACGAGAACGAGGACGACATGCTGCATCTCCCTGGCTTGACCTTTGACCACGGCGAAGACATCGCCGCCCTGCGCGAAGCTGTACAACAGTTCGCCGCGAGCGAAATCGCCCCGCGCGCGGCCGAGATCGACCGCACCGACCAGTTCCCGATGGACCTGTGGAAAAAAATGGGCGAACTGGGCCTGCTCGGCATCACCGTCGGCGAGGAATACGGCGGCGCCAATATGGGGTACCTGGCGCACATCGTCGCCATGGAAGAAATTTCGCGCGCCTCGGCCTCCGTCGGCCTGTCGTACGGTGCCCACTCGAACCTGTGCGTCAACCAGATCAAGCGCAACGGCAACGAAGAGCAGAAGCGCAAATACCTGCCGAAGCTGATCTCGGGCGAGCACGTCGGTGCATTGGCCATGTCCGAGCCGAACGCCGGCTCCGACGTCGTCAGCATGAAGCTGCGCGCCGAGCTGAAGGGCGACCGCTACGTTCTGAACGGCACCAAGATGTGGATCACGAACGGTCCGGACGCCGACACGCTCGTCGTCTACGCCAAGACCGACATCGAGGCCGGCCCGCGCGGCATGACCGCGTTCCTCATCGAGAAAGGTTTTAAAGGTTTCTCGATCGCCCAAAAACTGGACAAGCTGGGCATGCGCGGGTCGCACACGGGCGAGCTGGTATTCCAGGATTGCGAAGTGCCCGTCGAAAACGTGCTGGGTGGCGTGGGCAAGGGCGTGAACGTGCTGATGTCGGGCCTGGATTTCGAACGCACCGTGCTCTCCGGCGGCCCGCTGGGCATCATGTCGGCGTGTATGGACGCGGTAGTGCCTTATATCCACGAGCGCAAGCAGTTCGGTCAAGCAATTGGTGAGTTTCAATTGATGCAGGGCAAAGTGGCCGATATGTATTCGACGATGATGGCTTGTCGGGCGTATGTTTATGCGGTAGGTCAAGCCTGCGACCGTGCACAGTCGCCGGAACAGGTCCGCGCCCTGCGCAAGGACGCGGCCGGCGCCATCCTGTACAGCGCCGAAAAAGCGACATGGATGGCCGGCGAGGCGATCCAGACGCTGGGCGGCAATGGCTACATCAACGAATATCCCGTGGGCCGTCTGTGGCGCGACGCCAAGCTGTACGAGATCGGCGCCGGTACGAGCGAAATCCGTCGCATGCTGATCGGGCGCGAGCTGTTCGGCGAGACGATGTAAGTTTGTGGAGAAGAGGAGACCGGGCGAACAAGAAGATCGGCAAGAGCCGGCTGAACAACAACTCCACGTAGCCCGAAAGCCACGAACGTCGTTCCCGCCCCCCCAGGCGGGAACGACGGATCGGGTAATACAATAACAATAACGTTCTCCACCGCGCGAGCCGCACGATGACCCAGGCCACTTTCCCCAAGCTGCTGTCGTCCCAGATCGCCTTCGACATCGCGCGCACCATCCTGGACGGCTTCGACCGCCACTACACGCTGTTCCGCCAGGCCAGCAAGACGGCCAAGACCTGGTTCGAGCGTGCCGACTGGACGACGGCCCAGCAGGCCGCGCGCAAGCGCATCGATTTCTACGACAAGCGCGTGCAGGAATGCGTGCATGCGCTGGAAGACGAATACGCGCCGGAGGACCTCGACGACGACACCTGGCGCGAGACCAAGCTGCATTACATTGGCCTGCTGACGGACCACAAGCGCCCGGAACTGGCGGAGAGCTTCTTCAATTCCGTCTGCTGCCACATCCTGCACCGCAGCTATTACCGCAACGATTTCATCTTCGTGCGCCCGGCCGTTTCGACGGAATATATCGAGACGGACGAGCCGGCCCCGACCTACCGCGTGTACTACCCGGCAGCGGACGGCCTGCGCTTCTCGTTGCGGCGCATGGTGACGAATTTCCAGCTCGACTGCCCGTTCGCTGACCTCGACCGCGACATCGCGCTCGTGGAGGCACGCATGGTCGAGCATTTCGGCCTGCACGAGCGCGAGCCGAACCAGCAGCTGCACGTGCTGTCGAGCCTGTTCTTCCGCAACAAGGCCGCCTATATAGTCGGCCGCGTCATCAACGGCGCCCGCGAGCATCCGTTCGTCGTGCCGATCCTGCACGACCGCGCCAGCCGGCTCGTCCTCGATGCGGTGCTGACCGACCCCGAGCAGGTGATCCTGCTGTTCTCGTTCACGCGCGCCTATTTTATGGTCGACATGGAGGTGCCGTCGGCGTTCGTGCAATTCCTGCGCAGCCTCATGCCGAAAAAGCCGCGCAGCGAAATCTACACGATCCTCGGCCTGCAAAAGCAGGGCAAGACGCTGTTCTACCGCGACTTCCTGCAGCACCTGAAGCACAGCTCCGACGCCTTCCGTATCGCGCCCGGCATCCGCGGACTCGTGATGCTCGTGTTCGAACTGCCCTCCTTCCCGTACGTGTTCAAGGTGATCAAGGATTTCTATCCGCCGCCGAAAGAGACGACACGGGCCCGCATCAAGGAAAAATACCTGCTGGTGAAACACCACGACCGCGTGGGCCGCATGGCGGACACGCTGGAGTACTCGGACGTGGCCTTTCCGCTGTCCCGCTTCGACGAGGAACTGCTGGCCGAACTGCGCCGGTTCGCCCCTTCGCTCGTCGACATCGAAGGCGACCACATCGTCATCAAGCACCTGTACATCGAGCGGCGCATGGTGCCGCTGAATATCTACCTGGACCGTGCACAGCGCAGCGGCGACGACGACCTCATCGAACATGGCGTGTTCGAGTACGGCAATGCGATCCGCGACCTCGTCGCCGCGAATATTTTTCCGGGCGATATGCTGTACAAGAACTTCGGCGTGACCCGACATGGCCGCGTCGTGTTCTACGACTACGACGAGATCGAGTACCTCACCGATTGCAACTTCCGCGACATCCCGCAGCCGCGGAACGAGGAAGACGAGATGGCCGCCGAGCCCTGGTATCCCATCGGCAAGCACGACGTCTTTCCCGAACAATTCGCGCGCTTCCTGCTCGCGAACCCAAAGATACGCGCCGCGTTCATGAAACACCATGCCGCACTATTGACGCGCGTCTGGTGGCAGTCGCACAAGGACCGCATCCTCGCAGGCGAGCTCGAAGACATTTTTCCGTATCCGCAGCACATCCGGTTCCATCTCGCGGACCCAACGAACCCGGCGACACCCTCGCCGCAACCCCATTACTTGGAGACCTTACACAATGAATGATCCAATCGTTATCGTCGGCGCCGCCCGTACCCCGATGGGCGCCTTCCAGGGCGACTTCTCTTCGAAATCCGCGAGCGACCTGGGCGCCGTGGCGATCAAGGCGGCCGTCGAGCGCGCCGGCGTCGACGCGAGCCTCGTCGAGCACGTCTACTTCGGCAACTGCCTGATGGCCGGCCAGGGCCAGGCGCCGGCGCGCCAGGCGCTGATCAAGGCGGGCCTGCCGCTGTCGACCGGCGCCGTCACGCTGTCGAAGATGTGCGGCTCCGCGATGCAGGCCGCGATCTTCGCGCACGACGTGCTCAAGGCCGGCAGCGCGGACGTCGTCGTGGCGGGCGGCATGGAGTCGATGACCAATGCCCCGTACCTGATCCCGAAGGCGCGCGGCGGCTACCGCCTCGGCCATGGCGTCATGTTCGACCACATGATGATGGACGGCCTGGAAGACGCGTATTCGCGCAACGAGAAGACGGGCGAAGGCCGCTCGATGGGCACGTTCGCCGAGGAGTGCGTGGCCAGGTACGGTTTTTCGCGCGAGCAGCTGGATGCGTTCGCGATCGAATCCGTCAAGCGCGCGCAGAACGCCACCGAGTCCGGCGATTTCCAGTGGGAGATCGCACCGGTGACCGTCGCGAACCGCCTGGGCGAAACGATCGTCGAGAAGGACGAAGGCCCCGTCAAGGCGAAGGTCGACAAGATCCCGACGCTGCGTCCGGCCTTCAAGAAGGATGGCGTGATCACGGCGGCGTCTTCGTCGTCGATCAACGACGGCGCCGCGGCCCTCGTCATGATGCGCGAGTCGACGGCGAAGGAACTGGGCGTGACGCCGCTCGCCCGCATCGTCGCGCACACGACGCACGCGCAGGAACCGGACCAGTTCGCGACCGCCCCGATCGGCTCGCTGAAGAAGCTGTTCAAGAAGACTGGCTGGACGCCGAAAGACGTCGACCTCTTCGAGATCAACGAAGCGTTCGCCGCCGTGCCGATGGCCGCGATGCACGAGCTGGACATCCCGCACAGCAAGGTCAACGTCCACGGCGGCGCGTGCGCGCTGGGCCACCCGATCGGCGCGTCCGGCGCGCGCATCATCGTCACCCTGCTGGGCGCGCTGAAGAAGACGGGCGGCAAGCGCGGCGTGGCGTCGCTGTGCATCGGCGGCGGCGAAGCGACCGCGATGGCGATCGAGATGGTCTGACCGTCACGCACGCGTTGCTAAAACACGGTATGGTGACGGACTGTCATCCATACCGTGAAGGAGCATCCATGTCCACAGCCCTCATCATCGGCGCCTCGCGCGGCATCGGCCTCGAACTGGCCCGTCAATACCGCGCCGACGGCTGGCGCGTCATCGCCACCGCGCGCAAGCCCGCGGATTGCGATGCGCTGCGCCGGCTCGGCGCGGAAGCGCACCAGGTCGACGTCACGAATGCCGAATCGATCGGTGGCCTGGGCTGGAAGCTGGACGACGAAAAGGTCGACGCCGCCTGGCTCGTCGCGGGCGTGTACGGCCCCGATCACGCCGGCTTCCCGACGGAGAAGGAGTTCGACGACGTCATGCACACGAACGTGCTGGCCGCGATGCGCCTGCTGCCGATCGTCGCACCGCTGGTGACTGCCACGCGCGGCAAGGTGGCCGTGATCTCGTCGCGCATGGGTTCCATCGGCACGCGCACGAGCAACCAGGGCTCGCTGTACCGCGCCAGCAAGGCCGCGCTGAATTCCGTGCTGGCCGACGCCGCGCTGACGTACGGCCCGCAGGGCGCGACGTGCCTGACGTTCCATCCGGGCTGGGTGCAGACCGACATGGGCGGCGCGAGCGCCACGCTCACCGTCGAGCAGAGCGCGGCTGGACTGCGCGCCACCCTGGCCAAGGCGACGCCGGCGCAGAACGGCGCCTTCCTCAATTACGACGGCACGCCCATCCCATGGTGAGCCGTCCAAGATAACAACCGAGACAACATGATTTTGACCGAAGAACACCAGATGATCCGCGACGCCCTGCGCACCTTCGCGCAGGAACGCCTGGCGCCCAATGCGGCACGCTGGGACCGCGAGCACCATTTTCCGAAGGACGAGCTGAAGGAACTGGCCCAGCTGGGCGCGTTCGGCGTGGCCGTGCCCGAGCAGTACGGCGGCGCGGGCCTCGACTACGTCGCGCTGGCGCTGGTGCTGGAAGAGATCGCGGCCGGCGACGGCGGCACCTCCACCATCATTTCGGTCAATAACTGCCCCGTGTGCTCGATCGCGATGACGTACGCGAACGCGGCGCAGAAGGAACGCTGGCTGCGCCCGCTCGCGCAGGGCGATTTGCTGGGCGCGTTCGCGCTGACGGAACCGCACACGGGCAGCGACGCCGCCGCCCTGCGCACGACGGCCGTGCGCGACGGCGACCACTACGTCCTGAACGGCACCAAGCAGTTCATCACGAGCGGCAAGAATGGCGACGTCGCGATCGTCATGGCCGTAACAAGCAAGGCGGCCGGCAAGAAGGGCATCAGCGCGTTCTGGGTGCCGACCGATACGCCCGGCTACATCGTCGCCGGCATCGAACAGAAGATGGGCCAGCATTCGTCGGACACGGCGCAGATCGTGTTCGACAACTGCCGCGTCCCGGTTGAAAACCTGATCGGCGAAGAAGGACAAGGCTACAAGATCGCGCTGTCGGGCCTGGAGGGCGGACGCATCGGCATCGCGTCGCAATCGGTGGGCATGGCGCGCGCCGCGTTCGAGGCCGCGCTGGCGTATGCGAAGGAGCGCGAAAGCTTCGGCACGCCGATCTTCGACCACCAGGCGGTGCAGTTCCGCCTGGCCGAGATGGCGATGCAGATCGAGGCCGCGCGCCAGCTGATCCTGCACGCCGCGGCGATGAAGGATGCGGGCCTGCCCTGCCTGAAGGAAGCCGCGATGGCCAAGCTGTTCGCATCCGAGATGGCCGAGCGCGTGGTATCGTCGGCGATGCAGGTGTTCGGCGGCTACGGCTACGTGGCCGACTTCCCCGTCGAGCGCATCTACCGCGACGTGCGCGTGTGCCAGATCTACGAAGGCACGAGCGACATCCAGAAGATTTTGATTGCAAGGGCTTTGTGACCGCATTGATGGACAACACGGAGGCGTTGACGATCCGCCCGGCCAATGAAGCCGACCTGGCGCCATTCTTCGCCTACCTGGACGACCACCTGCGCGACAACGGCGCCGACGGCACGCCGCTGTTCCAGCCCATCGCTCCGGGCCAGCCGCGCCTGCCGGCCGGGCTGCGCATCGCATTCATCAAGGGCATCGACATCCCCGCCGGCCAGCCGGGCTGGCGCCGCCTGTGGCTCGCCATCGACGCCTACGGCGACATCGCGGGCCACATCGACCTGCGCGGCCGCCCGGAACCGGCCGCGACGCACCGCGCCATGCTCGGCATGGGCGTGCACCGCGTGTGGCGGCGGCGCGGACTCGGGCGACGCCTGCTCGAAACGGCGGCCGCCTGGGCACGGGCCGAAACGGACATCGAGTGGATCGATCTCGAGGTCCTGTCCGACAACCGGCCGGCGGTCGAACTGTATGCGCGCGCCGGCTTCACGACCGTCGCGCGCGTGGCGGACATGCTCCGGATCGCGGGGGTCGGCCATGACTTGAGCTACATGTCGCTCAGGCTGCGCCAGCGGTGAGAATCGGTGAGCATGCGGTCCGGGTCCGCATGCTAGAGTGGGTTGATGAAAACCGCCCTGCCTCTCCTCCTGGCTGCCTGCCTCGCACAGGCGGCCCACGCCGACGATTGCCAGGTCGGCAAACTTCTCCCGGCACCCAACGACCAGTCCGTGCACTGGACGGGCCCCTGCAACAATGGCTATGCGGAAGGCAAGGGCGTGCTCGAATGGACGACGAAGGACGGCACCACGCGCCGCATCGAAGGCACGCTCGCGCACGGCGCCGTCAGCGGTGAAGCGAAGCTGAAAGCAGGCGACAAATTCACGTACATCGGCTCGCTGACCGACGGCGTGCCGGATGGCGAGGGTTACCTGCACTTTGCCAGCGAGCTGCGCTACGAAGGCGGCCTCAAGATGATGCGGCGCGAGGGCAAGGGCGTGCAGATCTATCCGAACGGCGATACCTACCAGGGCGAATTCCACGCCGACCGGCCGAACGGCCAGGGCCGTCTCACGTACGCGCTCGGCGGCATGGTCGAAGGCGAGTTCCGCGATGGCCGTCCAGTCGATGGCGACCGCATCACGTATGCGGGCAGCGGCCGCGTCGGCACGCTCGATGTTGGTGCCCGCAACGGGGCGCTGGCCCGTCCCAAGCCGGAGAACACGTTCCAGCAGCGCCAGGCCGAGCCGGACACGGGCACGCTGCTGGCGAAGACGGACGTGCGCTCGCCGCTGCCGACCAACGTCGGCTGGGATGGTCTCACCCCCGAACAGAAGGATATCGTCCGCAACGGTTATCCGGCGCTGGAACCTGGCGACGATCCGCCGTATCCGCTGAACGGCACCGTCGAATTCAACCGGCTCGCGGTGGCTGTCGCCGGCAAGTACGCCGCCCGCGGCCTGCTGCGCCTGCACGTGCTGGTCGGCGCGGACGGCAAGGCGAAGGAGGTGCGCAAGGTGGGCAGCTTCGACGACGACGTGATCCGCTACATCGCCAGCGCCGCGATGGCCATGCGCTACAAGCCCGCCGCCTGCCACGGGCAGCCGTGCGAGATGGTCTATCCGATTTCGATGGAATTTACGCGGCGCTTGTAATCAGAACCCCGCCAGCACGATCTTGCCCTGCGCGCGGTTCGACTCGATCAGCGCGTGCGCTCGCTTGAGGTTCGCCGCATCGATGCGTCCAAAATTCTCGTTGGCCGTCGAGCGGATCGTGCCCGCGTCGATCAGGTCCGCCACGCGATTCAAGATCTCGTGCTGGCGGATCATGTCCGGCGTCGAGAACAGCGCGCGCGTGAACATCAGTTCCCAGTGCAGCGACACGGCCTTGCGCTTGAACTTGCGGACGTCGATCGGGGCCGGGTCGTCGATCAGCCCGAATTTACCCTGCGGCGCGATGATCTCGACGATCTGGTCGAAGTGCTGCTCCGTGTGCGTGAGGCTGATCACGTAGTCCGGCGCGCCCAGGCCCGCACGCTGGATCTCGTCGGTGAGCGGCCTGCCGTGGTCGATCACGTGGTGGGCGCCGTGCTTCAGCACCCAGTCGCGCGTCTCCGCACGTGACGCCGTGCCGACGACCGTCAGGCGGGTCAGCTGGCGCGCCAGCTGCACGAGGATCGAGCCGACGCCGCCCGCCGCGCCGATCACCAATAACGTCTTGCCTTTGCCGCGCTCGTCGGTCGGCACTTCCAGACGGTCGAACAGCAGTTCCCACGCCGTGAGGCTCGTCAGCGGCAGCGCGGCGGCGCCGCCGAAGTCCAGCGACTGCGGCATCCTGCCGGCGATGCGCTCGTCGACCAGTTGCAGCTCGCTGTTGCTGCCGGCGCGGGCGATGGAGCCGGCGTACCAGACGCGGTCGCCCGGACGGAACAGCGTCACGTCCGGCCCGACGGCCTTCACGATGCCGGAGGCATCCCAGCCCAGCACTTTCCACTCGCCGTCGGCCGGTTTCGAGCCGGCGCGCACCTTCACGTCGACGGGGTTCACGGACACGGCCCGCACCTCGACGAGCAGGTCACGGCCGGTCGCGACCGGGTCCGGCAGGGTGATGTCGACGAGGGCATCGGCGTGAGCGATGGGCAGGTTGTCCTGGTAGGCGATGGCTTTCATGGTGGCTCCTTGGTGATCGATGGTTGTCATTCTGGGCGCTTCGATCTTTTTGATAAACTGCGCAATCAAGAAATCACTTTCAAAATTTATTTGAAAAATGAATCTGCGCGACCTCGAACTGTTCGTCACCACGGCCGAGCAAGGCGGCCTCTCCGCGGCCGCGCGCGTGCTGGATGTATCGCCGGCCGTCGCCAGCGCGAGCCTGAAGCGGCTGGAGGCGGATCTCGGTACGGCGCTGTTCGTGCGCACGACGCGCAGCATGCGCCTGACGGTGGCCGGCGAACGCCTGCTGGCCCGCTGCCGCCCGCTGCTCGACGGCCTGCGCGACGCCGAGGCGGAGGTACGTGCGGGAGAAAACACGATCGAGGGACAATTGCAGATCTCGATGCCGTCCGACCTCGGCCGCCACGTCGTGCTGCCGTGGCTGAACGCGTTCCAGGAACGGCATCCGGCCGTGCGCCTGCGGCTGCAGCTGACGGACCGGCTGGCCGATATTTATCGCGAGCCCGTCGACATCGCGCTCCGCTTCGGCAAGCCGAGAGAGTCCAGCATGGTGGCGCTGCCGCTGCTGGAAACGAACCGCCGCGTGCTGTGCGCGTCGCCTGCGTATCTGGCGCGGCACGGCGCGCCGGCGTCGCCGCATGACCTATCCGCGCATAACTGCCTGTGCTTCATGCTGGAGGAGTCGGTCAACGACCGCTGGCGCTTCTACAAGCACGGTGCCGAGATCGAGGTGACGGTGCGCGGCGATCGCGTGGCTGACGATTCCGAGATCGTGCGGCGCTGGGCACTGGCTGGCCTGGGGCTGTGCTACCGCTCGCGCATCGACGTGCAGGCCGATCTCGCAAGCGGTGCGCTACATACCGTGTGCGCGGACTGGGAGGGCAACAACCAGCCGCTGTACATGGTGCTGGCGAACCGGCGGCAGGTGTCGCCGGCCGTCAGGGTGCTCAGGGAGTTTCTGGTGGAGCGGGTGCGGGAGATGGTGGCGGCGTAATCCGTCGCCCCCGCGCAGGCGGGGGCCCTGGTTCTGCATGCGTCAACGTAACGCTTGAAAATTGGATCCCCGCCTGCGCGGGGACGACGTCGTTTTACGTTCGCGTATTTTTTAGCGTCCGCGTGTTCATGCGATCTGCTCCAGCGCCAGCGCAATCCCCTGCCCGCCCCCGATGCACAGCGTGACGACGCCACGCCGCGCCAGCCCGCGCCGCATCGCATGCAGCAGCCGCACCGTCAGCACGGCCCCCGTTGCGCCGATCGGGTGACCGTGTGCCACCGCGCCCCCTTCGACATTGATGACGTCTTCCGCCAGTGACAGTTTTCTCGCCACCGCCAGCGGCACGGCGGCGAACGCCTCGTTGATTTCGTAGCGGTCGACGTCGCCGACGTTCCACCCCGCGCGCGCAAGGGCTTTCTGCACGGCCGGCACGGGACCGAGGCCGAACATGCCCGGCTCCACGGCCGCCACGCCTGATGCGACGAGGCGTGCGACCGGCTGCAGCCCCAGGCGCTCGGCCGTCGCGCGGTCGGCGACGATGACGGCGGCCGCGCCGCTGTTCAGGCCCGGCGCGTTACCGGCCGTGATCGTGCCGTTCGGGCGGAACGCCGGCTTCAGTTTCGCCAGCGTCTCCAAGGTGGTGTCCGGGCGGTTCGCTTCGTCCGTGTCGAACAGCTGCACGCCGCGCTTGCCCGCGATCTCGATCGCCACGATTTCATCCTTGAACGCACCGGCCGCCTGGGCTTCCGAGAAGCGGCGCTGCGAACGCTCGGCCCAGCGGTCCTGCGCGGCGCGGGTGAGGTCCACGTCCTTCACGAGATCCTCCGTGTGCCAGCCCGAGTGCTGGGCGGAGAACGCGTCGTTCAAGCCGTCGTGCAGCAGGCTGTCGTAGATCTGCGCATGGCCCATGCGCGCGCCCCAGCGGGCCTGCGGCATCAGGTACGGCGCCTGGTCCATGTTTTCCATGCCGCCGGCCAGCACGACGCTGGATTCGCCGGCCAGGATCTCGTGCGCGGCCGACGCGATGGCCTGCGCGCCCGAGCCGCACACGCGGTTCAGCGTCATTGCGGGCACGCTCACGGGAATGCCGCCGTGGACCGCGGCCTGGCGCGCCGGGTTCATGCGGTTGCCCGCCTGGACCACGTTGCCCATCAGGACGGCGTCGATGGCGTCCGGAGCGATGCCCGCGCGCTCGACGGCGGCGCGCACGGCGGCCGCGCCCAGTTCGACGGCGGGGATGGATTTCAGGGAACCGTTGAACGCGCCGATGGCGGTACGCACGGGGGCACACAGGACGATGTCGCGGGCAGACATGATGACTCCTTTCGGGTTGGATGGCGGGGTCGTGCAAATAGGAGTATATACACGTATTTTGAAAAGCGCATGACGCGCGGCCTGCCGGCGAGCGGATTTATTTGACTTCGGGCTCGTGTATGCCCGTCTCGACGACGGCGCGCAGCAGCATGCGCAGTTCGAGTGCGCGTTCGCTGCCGAAGTTCTGTTCGAAGGTCTGCTGGGCGCGGCGCCACAGCGGCAGCACGGCTTTCACCTTGGCCTTGCCGGCCGGCGTGAGGACGATCACGCGTTCACGCTTGTCGTGCTCGCTGGGACCGGTCGTCACGAGGGCATCGCGCTCGAGCGGCTTGAGGTTGCGGGTGAGTGTCGTGCGGTCCATGACCAGTTCGGCGGACATCTGGTTGACCGTCATCGGCCCGAGCCCCAGCAGCTTGTACAGGATGGAGAACTGCGTGACGCGCAGGCCGGCCTCGCTCAGCACCTGGTCGTACACGCCGGTGATGTAACGCGACGCCTGGCGCAGGGCGAGGCAGTTGCACAGGGGGTCGTTCGATGTCATGTACGGTATTCCATTGCCGGGATGGCGTTAGTGCCGTCCCTCTAGCGAGTATAACCCCGGGGACGCCGGAACCCGTGCATAATCCGCCCGGAGCCTTGCATATACACCCAATCACACGACAGGAGGATCGCATGGAGACGCAGCCGACGGTGGCACAACAATGGGAAGAACAGCTGCGCGCGGTGCGTGCGCGCATCGAGCAGGGCGGCGGACGTCCGGGCGTGGTGCCGGCGCAGGAAGCGCGCGGGATGACGGGCCTGGCCATCATGGAAGCGCTGCTCGACGGCCGCTTCCCGTATGCGCACATCGCCGAGACGCTCGACTTCTTCCTCGTCGAGGTCGAGAAGGGCAAGGCCACGTTCCAGGGCACGCCGCAGGCAAAACACCTGAATCCGATGGGGACCGTGCACGGTGGCTGGTACGCGACCCTGCTCGACTCGGCCGTCGGCTGCGCCGTGCAGACCGCGCTCGAACCGGGATACGCCTACACGACGGCGGAGCTGAGCGTGAACCTCGTGCGCGGCGCGCGGCTCGACGGCGGGCCGCTGCGCGCGATCGGCACGGTGCTCCATTGCGGCCGCCAGCTCGCGACGGCAGAAGGGCAGATCGTCGATGCGCAGGGCCGGCTGTATGCGCATGCAACGACCACGTGCCTCGTGTTCGAGGCCCGCTGAACCGATCAGCCCACGCCGCGGAGCTGCCCGGCCAGTTCCGCACCGAACCGGCTTTCGAACTCGGCCTGCGCCGTCTGCCACACGGGCATCGCTTGCGCCAGCCTGGCGCGGCCCGCATCGGTGAGGCGCACGACGTTGCGGCGCGCGTCGTCCTCGTGCGGTCCGATGGCCACGAGGCCGTCGCGGGCCAAAGGCTGCAGCGCGCGGATCACGCTCGTGCGCTCCATCACCATCGCCTCGGCGAGATCCTTCATCGAGCCCTCTTTGACCTCGTCGATGTAGACCAGGATCGAGAACTGCGTGCTCGTCAGGTTCACGCGCGACAGGTGGTCTTCATACATCTTCGTCACCAGACGCGCCGCCTTGCGGGAGGCGAAGCAGTTGCAGGCAATGAGTCGTTCGGAAGCAGTCATGGGCATAGTGTTATGTGCGTACGCACATGTGTCAAGCGTTTTCAAAAATTACCCGCTCATGACGGCATCCATGTGCGCCTTCAGCATGTCGACGAACACACGCGTGCGCGCCGGCATCAGGCGCCGTCCCGGCATCACGCACCAGAGGCTGGCCGTCGGCAGCGACCAGTCGGGCAGGACGCGGCGCAGGCGGCCGTTGCCGATCCAGTCGCGCAGGGCGGCGTCGGCCGGCAGCGCGGCGATGCCCGCGCCGCGGTACGCCATCTCGCGCTGCAACCGGGGCGAATTGCATACCAGCGGTCCCTGCACGACCTGCTCCCAGCGCTCGTCGCCGCGCGCCAGCACCCACGGCAGCGTCGTACCGTCGTGTCCGGTGTAGGCAAGACAGGCATGCTCGACAAGGTCATCGGGCGTCGCCGGTGTGCCATGTTCGGCCAGGTAATCCGGGCTGGCAAACAAACCCTGGCCCACGTCGAACAGCTTGCGCGCGACGAGCGTCGCATCGTCGGGCAGGTGCTGGGCGGCGCGCACGGCCACGTCGAAACGTTCGCTCAGGAGGTCCACGCGGCGCGGGGACAGGTCGATGCGCAGCCGGACGTCCGGATAGCGCGCCTGGAACGCCTGGCAGAAGGCGGCGAAGTCGGATTCGATGAGGTCGGCCGGCATCGACACGCGCAATTCGCCGCGCGGCGTTTCCTGCCGGTGCTGGGCCAGCGCCGCGACTTCTTCCGTTTCGTCGACGAGGCGGCGCGCATGCTCCAGGATGCGCTCGCCGAACGCCGTGATCGCCACGCGCCGCGTGCTGCGCACGAACAGCTTTTCGCCCAGCGCTTCTTCCAGCAGGGTCAGGCGGCGCGACAGCGTCGACTTCGGCAGGTGGGCCCGTTCGGCCGCCTGCGAAAAACTGCCCGCGTCGACGACCCGCACGAACAGGATCAGATCGTTTGCATCCACCATGGCCCAGACTCCCGTCCCATAAATGGAACAATGATATCCGGAAACCCGGCTTAATCCCGTCGAAGAGTCTCAATAGAATGTTCTCCATCGACCCAACACTTCTGGAGAACACGATGAACATCCTGCAAATCAACGGTAGCGCCCGTGCCAACGGTTCGAACTCCACCCGCGTCGCCGACGCGATCACGGCGCGCCTGAAAGCACGTCATCCGGAAGCGACGGTCGAGCTGCGCGACCTGGCGCGCGACCCGCACCCCGTGCTGGACGAAGCCGCGCTGTCCGCGCTGTTCACGCCCGCCGAACAACGCACGCCGGAGCAAAGCGCCCGCGTGGCGCTGGACGATGCGCTGATCGCACAACTGAAAAACGCCGACGTGATCGTGCTGGGCGTGCCGATGTATAACTTCAGCGTGTCCGTGCAAATTAAATCGTGGATCGACGCCGTCGCCCGCGCCGGCCAGACCTTCCGCTACACGGCGAACGGTCCGGAAGGCCTTGTCACCGGCAAGAAAGTCTACGTGGGCCTGGCCAGAGGCGGCATCTACCGCGATACGGAGCGCGACTCGCAGGTGCCGTACCTGAAGGGCGTGCTGGGCCTGATGGGCATGACGGACGTCGAGTTCATCTACGCCGAAGGCGTGAACATGGGCGAGGACCGCGCCAGCGCCGCCTTCGACGAAGTCGCCACGCAGATCGACGAGGTGGTTGCGTAAAGGTCGTGGCGTGAGACTAAGCGATCGTGTCGACCACCCCGCCATCCACCCGCAGCGCCGCGCCCGTCGTGGCCGACGCCTGCGGCGAGCACACGTAGACGATCATGTTCGCCACCTCGTCCACGCTCGCCGCGCGGCGCAGGATGGAGCTGGGGCGGTGGGTGCGCACGAAGTCCGTCGCCGCCTGCTCGACCGACGTATCGGCTTCTTTCGCCGCGTCTTCCAGCATGGCGCGCACGCCTTCCGACAGGGTCGGCCCCGGCAGCACCGCGTTGACGGTGACGCCGCTGCCGGCCGCCAGCTTCGCCAGCCCGCGCGATATCGCCAGCTGCGCCGTCTTCGTCATCCCGTAGTGGATCATGTCGGCCGGGATGTTCAGCCCCGATTCCGACGAGATGAACACGACGCGGCCCCAGTCCCGTTCCAGCATCCCCTTCAGGTAGTGCCGCGCGAGGCGCACGCCCGACATCACGTTCAGCTGGAAAAAATGCTCCCACGTGGCGTCGTCGATCTCGAAGAAATCCTGCGGCCCGTACGTGCCCGCGTTGTTGACGAGGATGTCCACGTGCGGCTCGGCGTTCAGTAGCGCCGCGGCGCCTTCCGCCGTCGCAAGGTCGGCGGCGACGCCACGCAATTGCGCGCCCGGCACCCGCGCCAGCACGGCCGCGCGGGCACGTTCGATGGCATCCACGGAGCGCCCATTGAGGATGACGGTGGCGCCCGCGTCGGCGAGCCCGATGGCGGTCGCCAGGCCGATGCCTGCGGTGGAGGCGGAAACGAGTGCGGTCTTGCCGGTCAAATCGATGTGCATGATGGTCCCTTTCAACGGGCGACGAGGCCCAGTTGCTGCATCAGTGTGAGGTTGTCTTCGATGTGCCAGTTGTCGGCGATCTTCCCGTCCGCGATGCGATAGATGTCGGTGGCGATGAAGTCGATCGCCTGCCCCTGCCCCTGTCTGTCTGCCCACCGTCCCGTGAAATGGCCGTGGAAGCGATAGTGCACGGTGACGCGGTCGCCCGCAACGATCAGTTGTAGCAGGTCGGCCTGCAGATCGGGTATCGCCGTGCGCACGAACCTGGAGGCGGCCAGCGGCCCCGGCACGCCTTGCGCGCGGCCCGGCGGCAGCGTGCGGTCCGTGAAATCGGCTGCGAGCGCGGCGCGGGCAAAGCGTTCGTCGCCAGTGTGCCAGAACGTGGCGTAACGGCGCGCCGCCCGCATTTCCGCGTCACGCTGCGCCGGCGGCAGCGACGGGTCGACGATGACTTGCCGGGCGCTGACGAGTTGTGCGTCCGCGCAGGCGGGCAGCGCTACCAGCACGGCGGCGAGGATAGTAAAAGCTTTCATGGTGATGCTCCTGGTGTCGATGAGCCCATCATAGATTTCACGCTGATCGAAAAATAGCGGCAGAATACGAAATCATTGTTTCCAAAAAGCGCAAGATGGACACGCTCGCCAACAACTTCCCTGCCCTCGTCGCATTCGCGCGAATCGTCTCGGCCGGCAGCCTGTCCGCCGCCGCGCGCGAGCTGGACGTGCCCGTGTCCGTCGTCAGCAAGCGCCTGTCCTTGCTGGAAGCGAGCCTGGGCACGCGCCTCCTGCAGCGCACGACGCGGCGCCAGACGCTGACGGACGAAGGCCGGCTGTTCCACGCGCGCGTGCTGCGCATCCTGGACGAAGTCGAGCAGGCCGAAGCCCTGCTCGCGCAGCGCCGCGACGGCGTGCACGGGCTGTTGCGCATCACGGCGCCGGGCGAATTCGGCCGGCGCTGGCTGGCGCCCATCGCGGCCGCGTTCCAGGAGCTGCATCCGCACGTGACCATCCAGCTCGAGCTGACTGACGCCGTCGTCGACCTGCTGGACAGCGGTCATGACCTCGGCATCCGCTACGGCGCGCTGGAAGCATCCTCGCTCGTCGCGCGCGCGCTGGCGCCGAACTACCGCGTGCTGTGCGCGTCGCCGGCGTACCTGCAGCGCCACGGCGAACCGCGCACGCCGGCCGAACTGGCGGGCCACCGCTGCATCGTGATCGGCGATCAACGCCGCACGGACTGGAAATTCGACGGCGACGAGACCACGCCCGTGCGCGTGGATGCCGCCTTCCTCACGAACGACGGCGGCGCCGCGCAGCAGCTGGCACTGGCCGGCAGCGGCATCGCGCTGAAATCGATCTGGGACGTGGGGGATGACCTGGCCGCGGGCCGTCTGCGGCGTGTGCTGCCGCATCATGCGATGGCGGCGGCGCCGCTGCATGCGGTGTATCCGCACCAGCGGAACCTGGCGCCAAGGGTGCGGGTGTTCGTGGAGTATCTGAAGGAGCGGTTGCAGGAGGCGTGGCGGTGGTAAGCACGACCCGCTACGCTGCAACGTCGTTCCCGCGAAGGCGGGAACCCAAGTTGCTGGCGCTGCGATAACGCATACAAGATTGGGCCCCCGCCTCCGCGAGGGCGACGGTCTTCAGCTAACGGCTGCCCCCAGCAACGTCACCGTCCGCGCCTCCGTATCCAGCCTGCCCCGGATCCCGACCGGCATCGTGAACTGGTTGCGGATATGCCCGAACGAATACCCCGTCACCGCCGGCACGCGCAGCGGCTGCAGGTGCACGTCGAACGTCTCGTCCAAGGTCAGCGACGGCCCGTCGCCCTGCGGCCCGCAGTTCTCGCAGATGCCGATCATGACGCCGGCCGCTTTATCAAAACCGACGGCGAGGTCGAGCTGTGTCATCCAGCGGTCGATGCGGTACGGCTCCTCGTTCACCTCTTCGAGGAACAGCAGGCCGCCCGTGAAATCCGCCGCGTACGGCGTGCCCGCGAGCGCGCTCGCGAGCGACAGATTGCCCCCGATGAGCGGGCCCTCGGCGACGCCTTCGTGCACGGTGCGCGTCGCATACCACGGCTCTTCCAGCGCGCGGCGGTCGTTCTCCGCCGACATCGGGATCGTGTACGAGTCTCTCGGCTCCGTCAGCACGGCCAGCAGGTGCGCCGTCGAATAGTCCGACGGCGTGCTCGATGCGACCGGGCCGTGGAACGTCACGAGGCCCGCGTGGCGGTGGATGGCGAGGTGCAGCGCGGTGATATCGGAGTAACCCAGCAGGACCTTCGGATGGGTGCGGATCAGGCGGTAGTCCAGGTGCCGCAGCAGCGAGATGCAGCCGGACCCGCCGCGGATCGCCCAGATGGCTTTCACTTCGGGATCGCGGAACATCGCGTGCAGGTCGGCGATGCGCGCCGCGACCGTGCCGCCGTAATTGCCCCACACGTCGCGCAGGTACGTGCCCAGCTTGACGCGGAAGCCCAGTGCCTCGATGTGCTGGACCGCCTTCTCGATCGACGCGTCGCTCGTGTAGCCGCCCGGCGCGACGAGGCCGACGACGTCGCCGCGGCGCAGGCGCGGTGGTTTGATCAGTGGTGTCATTGTTCTCGATGCGGACCGTGCAGGCGCGAACGGAAGCAGCAGCGCCGCCGCCATCATCGCGTTGAATCGTCGCCTGCTGTTCATGGAATGAGGTTCAAGTAAAACGGCCCGCGCCGCGGAAGCTTGTGGCTTCCATGGTCGCGGGCCGCAGGTCGTGCCAAGGATACTGGCGCTACCGATTAAAAGAAGCGGTACTTGACGTCGAAGCTCAGCGAGCGGCCGCGCGGGTCGGCCACGCGCGGATCCCAGCCGGCGCCCACGACTTCGTCCACGTTGTGCGCCGTGAACGGCGGGTCGCGGTCGAACAGGTTCTGGATGCCGACGGTGATCGTCGTGTTTTTCAAGTCCGTGTACGTCGTCGACAGGCCCCACGTCGTGTAGCTGGCGACGTGCGGATTGAAGCCCGCCGGCGGCGTGCCCTTGCCGCCGTTCGGCACCTGGTCCTTGTAGCCGTCGCGGTACAGGTTACTGAGCAGGAAGCTCCATGCGCCCTTGTTCACGCTGAACGTGGCATTGTGCTTCCAGCGCAGGTAGATGTCGCGCGTATAAAAATTGCCGACGTATTCGACGTACGGCTGGCCTTCGAACTCGGCGAACTGGTAGCTCTGCGTCCAGGTGCCGTCGAGGGTCGCGTTCCAGCGCCAGCCGTCCGGCAGGTTGCCGCGGCCGCGCAGGCCCACGTCGGCGCCGCGCGTCTTGAGGCCGGCCGCGTTGATCCAGCCCGCGTCGACGTAATCGATGGTACCGTCCGCATTGCGGTGGATGTACTCGCCCAGCGCAGCCGCATTGGCCAGCACCACTTGCGGCGTGCGGTTCAGGATGCGGTCCTTGACGTTGATCGCCCAGTAGTCGACCGACATCGAGAAGTTCGCGTTCGGCTCGACGATGAAGCCCAGGGTGCCCTGCTTGGACGTCTCCGGACGCAGGTTCGGGTTGCCGCCGCTGAAGTAGTTCAGGCGCTCGATCGCGCAGTAGCGCGGGTCGCCCTGGTGGGACGCGCAGCCGACCGGGTCGGACACGCCGTTCGGCAGTTCCTGGTCCAGGCGGCCCGAATACAGCTGGGCGAAGCTCGGCGCCAGGAAGCCCTTGTTGGCCGAACCGCGCAGCATCAGCCAGCTCGTGGGGCGGTAGCTGAACGCGATCTTCGGATTCGTCGTCGCGCCGATCAGGCTGTAGTCGTCGCGGCGCAGCGCCAGCTGCAGTTCCAGGTTCTTCATGACCGGAACCACGAGCTCGGTGTAGATCGCCTTGACGTTGCGGTTGACCGTGTCCTGGTTCGCGTTACCCGGCGCCAGCAGGATCTTGGTCGCGTCGACGTCCTGCGCGAAGCCATAGCCCTCGCGGCGCAGGTCGGTGCCGATCGCGCCCTGCAGCGGGCCGGCCGGCAGTTGCCAGATCTCGCCCGAGATGGAGGCGTTGAACTGCGTGAGCGTCGTCTTGCCGTGCTGGAGGCGGCCGTAGAATTTGGTGCCTTCCAGCGCCTGCATCGCGGCGGCGCTCTGGCCCTGCGACGGCGCGGCGAACGGGTTCACGACGCCGCTGCCCAGCACCTGGTACAGCGCGCTCGTGTAGGCATAGCCGTCGACGAGGTCCGTCTTGGTGTGGCTCTCGCTGTGCGACAGGTCGATCTTGTAGTCCCACTTGCCGGCGAGGATGCCCTCGGCGCCCGTCATCAGGCGCACGGTGTCGGTCGTGTAGTTCTGCGTGCGGTTACCCAGCGGCCAGGCGCGCCATTTGTAGATGATCGGCTTGGTCTTGTCGAACGAAGCGATGTACGGCGACAGGTCCTGGTAATACGGGCCGCCCACCGGATACGCGTTACCGTTCGCGAGCGACGTGGAAATCTGCGCCGGCGTCAGGATCGCCAGCGAATTCGTGTGCGCGGCGACGGCTTCGGCGAACACGCGGTGGTCCGGGTTGACCTGGAACGTGGCGCGGGCGACGCCGTTCGTGCGCTCCGTCGGCAGCTGCATCACGTAGTCGCCGCCGTAGTCGTAGGCGCAGGAATAGGTCGAGCGCAGCGGCGACGTCACGTCCTTCCACAGCGCCGTCGCGTACTGGTTCATGCCCTGCACGCTGTCGCACTTGCCCTGCAGGGAGAGGAGACCCGCCTGCAGGTATTTGTTCGGATCGCCCGGCATCTGGAAGTTCGAGCCCAGCGCGGTGCCGGCGCCCGTCAGCTGGTTGGCGACCGGGGTGCCGGTGGTGTCCGGCGACAGGCCGCGCGCCGGCTGGTAGCCGTTGGCGAACGAGCGCTGGTGCGAATCGAGTTCGTTGTTCCTGTCGTAGCCGACGGCCACCATGACGTTGAAGCGGTCGGTGTCCAGGTTGCCGTGGCCGGCCACGACCTGCAGCCGGCGGGTGGCGCCGCCGCCGTGCTCCGTCCAGTTGCCGGTGGCATTCGCCTGCAGGCCTTCGAAATTCGTCTTGAGGATGAAGTTGATGACGCCGCCGACGGCGTCCGTGCCGTAGATCGCGGACGCACCATCCTTCAGCACTTCGATACGGGCGACGGCCGCCAGCGGGATCGTGTTCAGATCGACCGCCTTGCCGGACAGGCCGTAGCCGGAAATGCGGCGGCCGTTGATCAGCACGAGGGTGCCGGTCGGGCCCAGGCCGCGCAGCGATGCGAACGAGCCGCCGCCGCTGACGCGGTCGGCATCCGCGCCGAACACGTTATTACCTGAAGTCATGTTGTCCGCGCCCGTGCCGTTGGCCGAAATCAGGCGCATCAGCTGTTCCGCGTTCGTGACGCCCTGCTTGTCCAGCTGGTCCATCGTGATCGTCTGCACCGGCAGCGCGCCTTCGGTGGCGATGCGCTTGATGCTGGAACCCGTGATTTCGACGCGCGCGATCGGCTTGTCCGTTTGCGCTTGCTGCGCGACGGCCGGGGCTGCGGTACCGATCACGGCGATCATGGTCGCTAGCTTCTTTAACTTCACGTGGCTCTCCTTGGTGCACGATGACGTTGGCATGAATTGTTGATTCAAAGGTAAGCGCACTGACGCGCGCCCAGCCAATGAAAATTCCGGCGCTGACTATAACTGCAGGGAATATTTCACTAAGTAAATCTAGCAAAAAGTATCACTTCCCTCTTGCAGCACGTGTCCTTTCCGCAACATCGACATCCAGATAACGCCATTGCGTGAATTCGACGGGGTGGCGTTTGTAGTTTTTCAGCCACGGTTGTCGGATATCTGCCGAGAGTACATGCGTCAGCGGTACCCACGGGTTATAGGCGTGGATCAGCTGGTTCATCTCGAAATAGAGCTTCTGGCGCTCGGGACCATCCTTGAGCGCGTGCGCCTGCTCGTAGCGTTCGTTGTAGGCCGGCAGGTTGAAACGGGCGTAGTTGGCGCGGCCGGCGTTGGGGCCGTACAGCAGCTGGTAAAAATTGTCGCCGTCGGGGAAGTCGGCGATCCAGTTACTCTCGAACATCTGCACCTTGCCGAGGCGCGACGCCTTGATGATCTCCGTCTTTTTATCGGACTTGAACACGACGCGCAGGCCGACGGCATTCAGGCATTTGCGCCACAGTTCGTCGCGCAGGCGGCCGCCGACCGTGGCTTCGCTGCTCATCTGCAGCGTCAATGGCTCGGTGCCGCCGCCGTTCGGCTTCGGCTGCCGTCTGAACCCGTCGGAGTCGCGCTTGTCGTAGCCGAAGCGGTCCAGCAGCGCATTCGCCATCGCCGGATCGTACGGGACGGGGCTGCGGTAGTTCGGGTCATAGCCCAGCACGCCAGGCGGCAGCGGCGATTCGGCCTTGATCGCGAACCCCTGTTTCAGCAGGGCGATGTCCTCGGCGCTGTTGTAGCTGAGCGAGATCGCGCGGCGCAGCGCCACCCTCTCCTTCGAATAGCCGCCGAGGACAGGATCCTCCATGTTCATCCACATGTAGTAGGTCTGCAGCACGGGGAAGCGGTACAGCTGCATGCCGCGCGCGGTGAGCTCGGGTTTCAGCTTGCCGTTTTTGATGACCATGTCCGTCATCGATTCCGGCACCTGCTCCAGGTAGTCGTATTCGCCGTTCAGGAAGCCCAGCATGCGGCCCTGGAATTCTTCCGCGATCTTGATGTCGACCTTGTCCACGCGCGGCAGCTTTTGCCCTTCGAGCGCACGCGCGATGGCGCGGTCGCCGGGATCGGCCGCCGGGTCCGTCGCCACGCTGGAGTGAAACACGGACGTCGACGTCGGATTCGCCACAAGGACGATCCGGTCGCTGCGCTTCCAGTCCCCCAGCATGAACGGCCCCGTGCCGACGGGGTGATTGCCGGCCTGGCCCGGATACGCCTCGATCACTTCGCGCGCGACGACACCGGTCGCCGGCGTGGCCAGGTAAAACAGGAAATTGTTATCCGGCTCGGAAAGACGGATGCGCAGCGTGTACCGGTCGACGGCCTGCAGGCCCGGGATGTTCGTCGCGTAGCTGAAACGGTCCTTCCACGCCGCATCGCCCAGCAGTTTTCCCTCGAACATGAACGACCACGGCGATTTCAGGGTCGGGTCATACAGGCGCTGGATGCTGTAGACATAGTCGGCCGCCGTCACCTCGCGCGGCGGCCCCTTGAACGCCGGGTCGGGCGTAAAACGCATGCCGGGGCGGATGTGGAACGTGTACGTCAGGCCGTCGGCGGAGATCTCGGGCAGGTCCTTCGCGCCATTGCCCTGCAGTTTGACGGGGCGCGCGAGGTAGTCGTAGCGCAGCAGCGGATCGAACAGGTTTTCCAGCAGGGACAACGTGGCGATGTCGGACGCGACGGCCGGGTCCATGCCTGTCTCGCTCGTCGACAGGAACATGTGCAGGACCTTGGGTTGCGGCCCTTGCGCGGCGGCGAATGGGGCGAGAGCGGTGAACAGCAGGGAAGCGAGGAAGGAGCGGCGAGTCGGCATGGCGAGGTCCTGGAAGCGTTGCGTATCATAGGCTCAGGCTTTGGACCCAGGCAATACGGCAGCGCGATAACAGAACGCCAAGCTTTCCAGAGGCGCATAACTTTTTTACATATCCCTAGCCCATACTTTCATCAGTGCAGCTTGCTCAGCGCCTATACTCTCCGCTGCACAATCGAGCCCAGGCGGCATGAGCCGCCGAAACTACGACACCCATGGCTTTAAATTACATCTGGATCGGCTTCTTCCTCGTCGGCTTCGTTGCGGCATTGGCCCAATGGATCTTCCTCGGAGACACCGAGATCTTCAAGCGCATCATCGACGGCACCTTCGACGCGGCCAAAATGGGCGTGATGGACATCGCCCTGCCGCTGGCCGGCGTGATGACCCTGTGGCTCGGCATCATGAACATCGGCGAGAAGGCCGGCGCCGTCGGCTGGCTGGCGAAAGTGATTTCTCCCTTCTTTTCGCGCATCTTCCCGGAAGTGCCGAAGGACCACCCGGCTACGGGCCACATGGTGATGAATTTTTCCGCCAACCTGCTGGGCCTGGACAATGCCGCGACGCCGTTCGGCCTGAAGGCGATGGAAAGCCTGCAGACGCTGAATCCGAACAAGGACACGGCCAGCAACGCACAGATCATGTTCCTCGTGCTGCACACGTCGGGCCTTACCCTGATTCCGCTCGCGATCATGGCGCAGCGCGCGATCCTCGGCGCGAAAGACCCGTCCGACATCTTTATCCCGTGCATGATCGCGACCTATGTCGCCACGGTCGCCGGCATCATCGCCGTGTCGATCCGCCAGCGCATCAACCTGCTGAACGGCGTCGTGCTGGGCTGGCTGGGCGGCATGACGGCCGCGATCGCCACGCTGATCTGGTACTTCACGCAATACCTCACCAAGCCGGAAATCGAGACCGTCTCCAAGGTCGCGAGCAATTTGATCCTGTTCTCCATCATCGTCGTGTTCATCGTCGGCGCGATGATTCGGCGCGTGAACGTGTACGAGGCGTTCATCGAAGGCGCCAAGGGCGGCATCCAGACGTCGCTCACGATCATCCCCTACCTCGTCGGCATGCTCGTCGCCATCTCCGTGATCCGCAATGCCGGCGTGCTCGGCTTCGTCGTGCAGGGCCTGGAATGGCTCATCCGCATGGCCGGCCTCGACACCGCGTTCACGCCCGCGCTGCCCACCGCGCTGATGAAGCCGCTTTCCGGCAGCGGGTCGCGCGCGCTGATGATCGACGCCATGAAGACGTATGGTGTCGATTCGTTCGTCGGCCGCCTCGCGTGCATTTTCCAGGGCTCGGCGGATACCACGTTCTACATCGTCGCGCTGTACTTCGGCTCCGTCGGCGTGCGCAAGACGCGCTATGCGATTTCCTGCGGGCTGATCGCCGACTTTGCCGGCATCATCGCGGCCATCTCCGTGGCTTACGTGTTCTTCGGATAATGGCTATAGCAACAACAAAAAGGACAGGCATGCTTCGTCGTCACGCACTGACTCTTCTCTCCGCCGCGCTGCTGGGCAGCGGCATGCCGGCCGCGGCCCAGCTGCAACCGTCACCGCCGGCGTCGATGACGACGCCGCTGCCGATCCCCGTCACGGATGCCCTGCGCGCGGCGGGGATTCCCGAGGATGCCGTGAGCGCGCTCGTCCTGCGCGGCGACAAGACGGTGCTGTCCCACCTGGCCGACCATCCGCTGCACCCTGCATCGACGATGAAACTCGTCACGACCCTGGTCGCCCTCGAGCAGCTGGGCCCCGTGTTCCGCGGCCGCACCGAGATGCGCACGACGGGCGAGGTCAAGGGCGGCGTGCTGCGCGGCGACCTCGTGCTGCGCGGCGGCGCCGACGTCGACCTGTCCACCGAGACGTTGACGACCATGCTGCGCGCCCTGCGCTACCAGGGCATCCGCCGGATCGACGGCAACCTGGTCGTCGACCGCACGCTGTTCAATCCGGCCCGCGCGGACGTCGGCGTGCCGCCGTTCGACGAATCGCCGGAGGCCTATTACAACGCCATCCCGGACGCGCTGTTCGTCAACCGCAACATGCTGCAACTGGACATCCGCTCGACGCCGCGCCCGGACGGCAAACCGGCCACGCGCGTGCGCGTCGCGATGCAGCCCGAGCTCGACGGCGTCACCGTCGACACGGACATGAAGCTCATCGATGCCGACTGCGCCACCTGGGAACACGGGTGGAAGCTGCCGGAAGCCGTGCCGCGTCCGGGCGGCGGCATCAAGGTCGTGCTGCACGGCACGTTCCCGAAAAACTGCGTGGCCAGCGAGTCGATCAACGTGATCGACCGCCAGGAATACGTCGCCCGCCTCGTGCGCCGCCAGTGGAAGACGCTGGGCGGCACCATCACGGGCACGGCCGTCGAGGGCGCCACGCCGCCGGGTGCGCGCCTGCTGGCCGAACACGTGTCGCGCCCGCTGCCGGAAGTCATCCGCGACATCAACAAGCCCTCCGACAACACGCTCGCCCGCCTGCTCTTCCTGAGCCTGGGCGCGCTCGAACCGGACCCCGTGCTGGGCAGCCATCCGCAACCCAACACATCCGGCACGACCCTGACGACGCTTGCCCGCAGCGAGGCCGTCGTGCGCGCCTGGATGCGCACGCACGGCATCGACGACACCGGCTTCGTCGTGGAAAACGGCTCCGGCCTGTCGCGCATCGAAAGCATCACGCCCATCCAGATGGCGGGCCTGCTGCAAGCGGGCCTGCGCAGCAACTGGGCGCCGGAACTCCAGGCCAGCATGCCGATCGCGGCCGTGGACGGCACGATGCGCCGCCGCCTGCACGACAGCCCCGCCGCCAGCCGCGCGCGCCTGAAGACCGGCACGCTGTCCAATGTCGTCGCGCTGGCCGGCTACGTGCCGGATGCGGACGGCAGGCAGTGTGTGCTCGTCGCCTTCGTCAACAGCGACCGGGTCGGCAACGGGCGCGGCCGGGCCGTGCTCGATGCGCTCGTCGATTGGGTCGCGCGGCTGGATGGGACACCGTCGGCGACGGGTATTGCGAACGGTACCGCTACACCGTAATGGTGCCGCTCGCGGTCTCGACGAAGCCGCCGTCGCGTATCACCTACGGCTTGCTGACCTGTCCGGCTGCGGCGAGCGGCGCGTCACCCCCCTCCAGCCACGGCGTTCCCGGCAGATTGGGCTTCGCTTCCACCAGCGACACCTGCGCCTTCGTGTTCGCGCGGATCGAGCGCACGATGTCCAGCATCGTGGTCTCGGTGAATTTTTCCGGTGTGCCGAGCATCATGCCGCCGACCCGGCGCGGCCAGGACAGCCAGCCGCCTTCGGGCTTCGTGAACACGGCGTACATGTCGAGGTGGTAGCCGTTCTTGTACGGGAACAGGCAGGCGACCATGTTCATGTTGTCGCCGCCGCGTACTTGCGGGGCGGCCTTGGCGGTCCAGGCGGCGCCTTCGCAGCTCGGGCTCTTGTCGACGGCGGTACCCGGTGCGGCGCTCGTCGGGTCGGCCATCCTGAAGTGGCCCGGCAGCTCGGTGGCCTCGGCGGCTGGCGTCGCGACGGAGGCTTCCTTCACATTGCGGTTGAGGCCTGCGGTGGCCGCCCCGGCCACGGCCTCGCGTGCGGCGTCGGTCTTGATGTCGAATACGCGGTAGTACTCGACCGTCGTGTCGCGCGCGGCGAACCGGCTGCCGGCGTCGGTGCTGCAACCGGCCAGCGCGGTCATGATCAGCAGGATAAAACCGGACAACAACGAGCTCTTCATCTCTTTCTCCTTCGCGTGGGCGTGGGTCAGTGGACCGATTGTCCCGGCGGAGAAATTCAGGAGAATGAGCTTGCTCAAGCGTGCACGGGTGCCGTCAGCGTGGCGCGACAGCACCGTGCGACGGGGTCAGAGCACGCGGCGGAAAGTCTGGCGCACGAGGTTGCGGTCGCCGCAATCGAAATGCCACCACTCCGTGTTGATGCCGACGAAACCGGCCTGGCACATGGCGTCGCGCAGCAATTGCCGGTTGGCCACCTGCTCTGCCGACAGTTCACCGCTGGCCACAAAGCGGGCTTCCAGCGCGGGATGCGACAGTTCCGTCATGTCGTCGAAGCCCGTGCCCATGTCGAGCTCGCGGCCCTGCTCATCGAGGATCGTGATGTCCAGCGCCATCCCGAACGAGTGGATCGAACCCCGCTGCGGATGCGCGAGATACATCTGCAGATCGGTACCGGCCAGCGCATCCCACAGTTGCTGCTGCACGCGCTGCGGACGCAGCGCATCGAGGACGAGCGGCGTGCAGCCGGGACGTCGGGCCTTCAGCCACGCGACGACGCGCTCCAGCGCAAACGCCGCGTCGCGGTGCAGCCAGGCGCAATCGTAGGGAGAGTACAAATCGCGGCCGACGAAATTGTCCGGGGTCGCGTAGCGCAGGTCGACGGCGATGCCGGCGATGGTCGACAGGTGGCGGAACTCGGGGTGGCCGGCGATGTGCTCGCTGGCGATGGTATTCATGCACATCCTTGATCCAACAAATTGCGCGCCGTGGCGCCGATGCACATGGCCAGTTCACGCGCGCCGTGCGACAGCGGCGCGTGGCTGGCCGTCAGCAGGTACAGCTGGACGGGGATCGTCGGCGCCCACGGGCGGCACTGCACCTTGCCCGGCGCGGCGGACGCGGCCGTGAACGGATCGAGCACCGCCGTGCCCGCACCCGCCTCGACGAGAGATCTCGCGATCTGGTACGTCTGCACGACGGTGCGAAACACCGGGTGCACGTCCTGCGCCTCGCATGCGGCCACGACCATTTCGCCGAGCGGGTCGCGGTCGGCCAGGCCGATCAACTCGCCGCTGAGGCCGGACGGCGTGATCGGTTGCGCGCACTCCGCGTCGGTCCACGTGCCGGCCGGCGCCATCACCATCAGCGCGCCCTGCGCGATCGGCTCCGCTTCGATGCCGGGGTGGCGCGGGTCCTGCAGCGACAGCGCCAGGTCGGCCTCGCCGAGGCGCAACGCGTTCACGATCTCGTTCGTGTGGAACGTGGCGAGCTCGCAGCGGGTCTGCGCGAAGTCGCGGCGCCACACGGTCAGCGCGGCGGGCAGCACGGAGACGGCGATGGTCGGCGTGGAGACGAGCCGCACGGTTTCCTCGGCGCGATTTTTCAGGCTCGCGGCCAGGCGGCGGATGCCCTGCAGGTCGCGATTGAGCTTTTCCGTCTCGGCGAACAGGCGGTGCGCTTCAGGCTTCGGGATCAGCTTGCCGCGCACGCGCTCGAACAGCGGCATGCCCAGTTGCAGTTCGGCGTGCTGCAGGACTTTCGTCACGGCCGGCTGCGAAATGTGCAGGACCTGCGCGGCGCCGCTGATGGTGCCGACCTGCATGATGGCGTGGAAGACTTCGATATGGCGCAGGCGCATCGCTCAGTTCCCGGTCACTGCTGCACGGGGACCGGCGGCGCCGGCGGCACCGGCGGCACCGGCGGCTGCGGCGGCTCAGGCGGTGCAGGCGGCACCGGCGGGACAGGAGGCTGCGGCGGCACCGGCGTCTCGCCCGGAATGATGACAGGCGCCGTGATCACCGGCGCCGGCAGCGGCTGCGGCAGCGGACCGGTCGGATTCGTCAGCGCTTCCAGCAGCGCGGCCGTCTCGACGTCCGGATTGCCGTCGATGTTGGCCGGACGGTATTTCATCTGGAATGCCGACAGTACGGTGCGCGTCTGCTCGTCGAGCACGCCCGACTGGACGAGGCCATAGCCCCACGTCGCCAGTTTCTTCTGGTACCACGCGATGTCCGGCAGCTGGACCTGGAAGATCGGCACGAGCATCGCGACGCGGTTCGCATCCGGCCACGCGACGAGGCCCGCGGCCGCAAGCTGGCGCCAGGGGAACATCGGGCCCGGGTCCTGCTTGCGCAGCGGGGCGATGTCGGAGTGGCCCAGCACGTTTTCCGGTGCGATGTGGTGGCGCGTGACGATGTCGCGCACGAGCGGGATCAGCGCGTCGATCTGCGCTTGCGGGAACGGCGCGTAGACGCGGCCGTTCGGCGTATCTTTCCAGCCAAGGTTGACGATCTCGATGCCGATCGAGCTGTTGTTCAGCTGCGTGAAATTCTTCCAGCTCGAGTTACCCGCATGCCAGGCCGCGTTCTTTTCGTCGACGAGGTTGTAGATGACGGGGACAGGGTCGGCGGTCACGAGGTAATGGGCGCTGACCTCCTGCTGGGTCAGGATCCTGAGCGACTCCGGGAAGTTCTGGGCGGTGTAATGCAGCACGAGGAAACGTACGCGGCTGGCCTGCCCCTTGGCCGTGTACGTGTGGTCGTATTGCGGTCCGGTGGGCGGCGGCGTGGCGCAGCCGGCGAGCAGGGCGAGGAGCAGGGTCGCGACGAGTGTCTTCATGTCGATGTCGTAGAGTTGGATGAATCGGCGGCGAGCGCCATGCGCGCCGCCGCGTGATGGGCGTGGCCCGGTGTCTGGGTCAGCGCAATGCCGGGCACGCTTGTCCGCATCGTGTCGACGATCAGCGGATGCAGTTCCGCCGCCCGCCCGGACACGGCGACGGGACGCGGTCCGAAGCGCCCCGTCAGCGCCAGCGCGAGGCGCGCGAGTTCGCGGCCGGCCGCGCGCAGGACGTCGGCTGCGACGGGATCCTTATCGGCCGTCGCGGCCACCGCGAGCGCCAGCTTGCCGACGGCGCCCCGTTCCTGGCCATAGATGAACTGGCGCGAATATGCCCAGTCGGCGCCGCCGACGTAGTCGAACACGGCTTGCGCCAGCGGCGATTGTTCCCAGCTGCCGGGCCGCTCGTCTTCGAGGCGCCAGATGTGGCGCAGCGCTTCCTTCGCGATCCAGAAGCCGCCGCCGCCATCGTCCAGCACGACGCCGCGTCCGCCCGCGCGGTGGAACTGGCCGTGCGCGTCGACGAAGGCGCCGATGGAGCCCGTGCCCGCGTACACGAGATAGCCTTCACCCGGCGCGAAGCTGGCGCGATAGGCGATTTCCATGTCGCTGCAGAAGTGGATGCGGCCCGGGTCGAGATGCAGTTCTTCCGCGAGCCAGCGCTGCAGCAGTTCGCTGTCGCCGCCGAAGCCCGTCAGGCCCGCTTCCACCCGGCCCGGCACGCCGTGCACGAGGGCTCGCGTCGCCAGTTCGGCGAAGGTGGCGCGGACCGTGTCGCGGCCGTGCGGCGTACCCATCTGCAGGGCCGACAGGCCGGCGACGCGGCCCTCGGCCACGATGGCGCCGCCGGGCGCGGCAAGGGCCCAGCGCGTCTCGGTGCCGCCGGCGTCGATGCCGAGTCCCAGGCTGCCAGCGAGACTCGGACTCGGCGGTATAGGTTCGGGTTGCGAATCGATCATGATCATCCGCCAGTGTACGCCGTCAGGCGCTCATCGGGCGAATGAATGGTGGCGTGCAATGCATGACCCAAGGTTATGCCTTGCGCCACGCTTCGATTCTGGGGCTTTCGTTGCCGAGACGGTCGACGGCACTGACGACGATGGCATCCGCCGCGCCCAGCTTCGCATCGTCGGGCACGGCCCAGTCCACGCGCGATGCGGGCGCCACGGCGAAACGCCACTGGTTGCCGAAGCGCGACCAGATCGCGTACATCGCATTGGCCTTGCCGGCCGCGAGTTTCAAATACACGGACGGCCCCTTGCGCACGGCCGCGACGGACGGCGCGCCGGGCCCTTCGTTGCCGAGCCACGGCGTCGCGGGCACGAGTGCGGGCCCGGGATACGACACGGTGCGCAGCTGGTCGCTGATGCCCTTGCGGTTTTCCATCAGCGGCGCCATGCTGAAGTGCACGTGGCCGTTCGCGTTCGGACGCGCCCGCGTGTGGTCGATCTGGTCGAGGATTTCCTGCGGCGGATACTCCTTCGTCGGCGCGCCGACGCGGCTCGTGAACAGGCCCGGCCACACGTGGCGGCCTTTCGGGTTCTGCGTCAGCCAGTAATCGAGCAGCACGTCGTACGCCTGGCCCGGCTGGCGGATGCCCCAGTACAACTGCGGCGAGAAATAATCGAGCCAGCCATTTTGAAGCCACGTCTCGGCGTCCGCATACAACTTGTCGTACTGCGAAAAGCCGACGATGCCGCGCGGGCGGCGGTCCGGCCGGCCCAGGCCGAACGGGCTGATGCCGAAGCGCACCCAGCTCTTCTCGCGGTGGATGCCCTCGTACATCGCTTCGATCAGGCGGTTGACGTTCTGGCGCCGCCACGACGCGCGATCGAGCCGCCCGCCGCCGGCCACGTAGCGCTGCCACGCGGGTTCGTCGGGAAAATCCAGCTCGGCCTTCGCGGTGCGGCCTTCCAGCGCCGCGCCTTCCGCACCGGTCGCCGTCGGGGCCTCGATCGGGTACGGATAAAAATAATCGTCGATGTGGACGCCGTCGATGTCGTAGCGGCGCACGACGTCCAGCACGACGTCCAGCGTCTGCTTGACGGCGGCTTCCTCGCCCGGGTCCATCCACTGGTATTTGCCGTAGGTCTTGACGGCGGCCGGATGCGTGCGCGTGATGTGGTTCGGCGCGGCCGGCGAGCGGGCGCCGTTGTGGCGGGCGCGGTACGGGTTGAACCACGCGTGCAGCTCGAGCCCGCGCGCGTGCGCCTGCGTGACCCAGAATTTCAGCGGGTCGTACCATGGCTGCGGCGCCTGGCCCTGCAGGCCCGTCAGGTATTCCGACCACGGTTCCAGCTTGGACGGATAGATGGCGTCCGCGGATGGGCGCACCTGCAGCACGATGGCATTCAGGTTCAGCGCCTTGGCGCGGTCGAGGATGGCGATGGCTTCGGCCTGCTGCTTGTCGGCGGAGAGGTTCGGCTTGCTGGGCCAGTCGATGTTGGCGACGGTCGACACCCAGGCGGCCCGGAATTCACGCGGGGCGGGCGGCGGCTCGTCGCCGGCGGGGACGTTGCTCACCAGCGGAGGCGTCGAACTGCAGCCCGACATGAGGCCGCCCATCGCCAGCGCACCGGCGACTCCCGCGAACGCGAATGCGCGTCGTTTTTGATCAGGTTGCAACACCAACTCCTAGACTTTGACGAACCACCGTTTGCGCCACATGCCCCACGCGACGAGGAACATGCACGCATCGAACAACACGGCATGCAGCAGCGACGTATTGACGGCACCGACCGGCAACGCGGCGATCGGCGCGTACAACACCTGCCCCAGCGTGTGCTGGCTGCCGTCCGGCTGCGCGAATTTTACATAGCCCAGCATTTTCGCGACAAATCCGGAAAACGCAAAGATGAACAGTGCGTTCATGCCGTAGATGATGAACGGAAGAGTCCAGCGCGCCGCCAGCGTACGTACACGGGAAGAGGGGCTCACGTCCAGCGGCCAATAGAATGCGGAAAATGCCAGGCAGGCCAGGCCGGTCATCAGGAAGCAGTACGACGGTGTCCACAGGCTCTTGTTGATCGGCATGAGAATGATACCGAGAAACATCCCAATCGCGACGCACGCGATGCCGGCGACCACCAGTCCCACCACCTGCCGCGTGCGGTCCACGCTCGACGCGAGCCAGCGGCCGGCCAGCACGCCGAACAGCTGGCTGCACAGCGCGGGCAACGTGGACACGATGCCTTCCGGATCCCACGTCTTAGCTTGCACCCACAGGTGATTGCCCAGCAGCGTGCGGTCGACCCACGCGCCGAAGTCCTGCCCGGGCTCCAGCACGCCGGCGCCGATGCCGGGCACGGGCACGTACAGCATCAGCACGCTGTACAGCGCCAGCACGCCCGCGATGATGGCCAGTTGCGCGCGCCAGCCGCAATACACGACGATGGGCGCGGCCAGCAACGTGCACAGCGCAATCCGCTGCAACACGCCGGGGATGCGCACTTTGTCGATATTGAAATACGGCATGAAGTTCAGCAGGAAGCCGATCAGGAAGATCAGCAGCGCGCGCTTCGCCAGCTTGGCGAGCAAACGGGGCCTGTCGGCACCGGCTGCTGCCAGGCGGCCCAGCGACAGGGCCATCGCCACGCCGCCGATGAACAGGAAGAACGGGAAGATGCAGTCCGTAAAAGTCCAGCCGTTCCATTTCGCGTGTTCCAGCGGTCCGTACAGATGGCCCCAGTCGCCCGGGTTATTGACCAGCACCATCGCGGCAATGGTAAAACCGCGGAAGGCGTCGAGCGACACGAGGCGGTTATTGTTCACTTCTTCCCGAACTCCGGATCGATCTTGACGAGGGCCGCCATCGCGAAGGCGGGGATCGTCGCGAGGCACGTCCAGACGAAGAAATGCTGGTAGCCGATCATCTCCTGCAGCTTGCCGCTCCACATGCCGGGCACCATCATGCCGAGTGCCATCAGGCCCGTGCAGATCGCGTAATGGGCCGTCTTGTACGGGCCTTCCGACACCATGATCATGTACATCAGCATGGCGGTGAAACCGAAACCATAGCCGAACTGCTCGATCGCGAGGAAGCCGCAGATGACGCCGAAATTCTGCGGCTGCGCGGACGACAGGTACACGAACACAAGGTCGGGCAAGTGCACGGCCAAGACCATCAGCCACAGGCAGCGTTTCAGGCCCAGGCGCGAGATCAGGTAACCGCCGAACAGGCCGCCGATGGTCAGCGCGATGATGCCGATGGTGCCGTAGGCGGTGCCGTACTGCTCGGTCGTGAGACCCAGGCCGCCCGCGCTGACCGGGTCTTTCAGGAATGGCGCGACGAGTTTCAACAGCTGCGACTCGCCCAGGCGGAACGTCAGAATAAAACCGAGGATCAGCCAGATGTCGCGCTTGCGGAAAAAGCTGGCGAAGGTGGCGAAGAAGCTGGCAAGGGGCTTAGTGATTCCCTCCTTGCCCTCGGTCGCCCGGTGGTCGGTGTCGGGTCGCGGCAGCACGGCCTGGTGCCACGCGCACAAGGCGAAGAACAGCCCGCACAGCACGAAGAACACGATGCTCCACGCCTGGTGCACGTCGCCCAACGATGTCGAGAGATGGCCGGCCAGGATCACGAGCGGTCCCTGCGCGGCCAGTGTCGCAAGCCGATAAAACGTCGAGCGCACGCCGACATAGGCGGCCTGCTGCTGCTGGCGCAGGCCCAGCATATAAAAGCCGTCGGCGGAAATGTCGTGCGTGGCGGACGCGAAGGCCATCACCCACATGACCGCCAGGCTGATCATGAAGAACGACGGCAAGTGGAGTGTCCCGCCGACGGCCCCCAACGCGGCGGCCAGCACCAGTTGCAGAGACACCGTCCAGCCGCGCTTGGTGCCGAACAGGTCGACCACCGGCGACCACAGCGGCTTGATCACCCAGGGCAGGTACAGCAGGCTCGTATAAAAGGCGATGTCGGTGTTGGACAGCCCCATGTCCTTGTACATGATGACGGACAGGCTGTTGGCGACGATGTAGGGGATGGCCTGGCCGAAATACAACGAGGGCACCCACAGCCACGGGTTCTTGGATTGCGTAGTCTGCATGTTCTTTCGTCGTCGGCCGGCGGGCGTTGCTGGGGCCCGCGCCGCGTCAGCCGGCCAGGGCGGCGCGCACGCTGCCGCGTGCGCTCTCCAGCAGGGCACGCGCCTGCTCGACAGGGATGTTCTTGGACAAGGCCACGATCGCGACCTTGACATGGAAGTCGCACTGCGCCAGTACCACGCGGGCCGCCGCCTCGTCCGCCCCGGTCGCGAACGACGTCAGGCGGATGGCACGGCGGACCAGCTTGGCATTGGTCGCCTTCAAGTCTACCATCAGGTTGCCATAAACCTTGTTCAAACGCACCATCAAAGCGCTGGAGAAGGTGTTCAGCGCGATCTTCTGCGACGTGCCCGCTTTTAAACGCGTGCTGCCGGAGATGGCTTCCGGGCCCGTGTCCAGGGTGACGCCGATCTCGGCTTCGCCAGTGACGGGCGCCTCCGGATTGTTCGCAAAACCGATCGTCAGCGCCCCGGCCGCCCGCGCGGCGCGCAGGGCGCCCAGCACATAGGGCGTCGCGCCCGATGCGGCGACGGCCAGCACGACGTCGTCCGGCCCCACGTTCGCGTTGCGGATATCGGCCGCGCCCTGGTCCACATCGTCCTCGGCACCTTCGACGGCGACGAACATCGCATCCGTCCCGCCGGCCAGCAGCGCGACGGCCCGGTCGTGCGGCCAGGAGAAGGTCGGGTACAGCTCGACGCTGTCCAGCACGCCCAGCCGGCCGGACGTCCCGGCACCCACGTAGACGAGGCGCCCGCCCCGCTCCATCCGGGGCAGCGCGGCGGTGACGGCCGCGGCAATGCGCGGCGCGGCGGCACGCACGGCCTCGACGGCCGTGAACTGGTCGTCGACGAGCACGTTGACCAGCTCGGCGGTGGGATATTGATCGAGGGACGCGTGTTGCGGGGCGGGGGTTTCGGTGTTCAGCATCGCGTTGTTGTTCGACCTGGATGTGCGGACATGACCAGTGTAATACCGATGCCGCCGGGGCTGTCATGAAAGGATCGGCCGTTGTCATTCCGAAAAGTTATGCGGGATTGACATCGCTGTATTTGCCCGGCGCGGGCCGAGTCCGTATTCTCGCCTGCATGGCCATCATATGGGGATGACGATGAACAGAGCGCGACGGAATATGCTGGGCATGGCGTTACTGGGGGCGGCCGGACCGTTGCTGGCCGCGCCGCCCCGCCGGCTGGACAGGGAACTCGCCGCCATCGCCGCGGATCCGGCCTGCGAGCTGGCGAGCCTGTCAGTGCTGACGGTCCGTGCCGGGCAGGTCAGCTATTCGTATCAATTCGGCCGACGCTTCATCGGACACGATGGTCTGCCGGACAAGCCCGTCGGGCCGGATACGCTGTTCCGCATTGCGTCGATCTCGAAGATGATGACGACGCTCGGGCTGATGCGTCTGTATGAAAGCGGCAAGGTCGACCTCGACGCCGACGTTTCCGGCTACCTCGGCTTTACGTTGCGCAATCCGCATTTCCCTGACCAGTTAATTTCCCTGCGCCACCTGCTGACGCACACGTCTTCGCTGCGCGACGATGCCGGCTATTCGTGGGGTGCGGACGTCGCGCTGAAGGATGTCATCGACGCCCGGATGTTCGCGGCCAACGCGGGTCCGGGCGCCTACTTCACGTACTGCAACCTCGGGTGGGGCGTGATCGGTACGGTGATGGAACGCGTGACCGGCGAACGCTTCGATCGCCTGATGCGGCGCCTGCTGATCGAGCCGCTGGGCTTGCAGGCGGGCTATCTCCCCTCAGAACTTCCGCCAAATGCGCTGGCCAATCTGGCGACGCTGTACCGCAAGCGCACGGTCGACACGGAGGTGTGGGGTCCGGCCGGCCCGTGGATCGCCCAGGCCGACGACTACAGCGTCAAACCGCCTGTTGCCATCGACCGTTATGTCATCGGTACGAATGCCACGCCGTTCAGTCCGACGGGCGGCCTGCGCATCAGCGCGCGCGACATGGGGGTCGTGATGCGCATGCTGATGGGGCAAGGGCCGCAGCTGTTGAAGCCGGCCACGCTGTCGCTGATGTTCAGCCGCCAATGGACGTATGACGGCCGCAATGGCGACACGTCGGAGGGGCTGTTTCACTGCTGGGGGCTCGGCAATGAACAGTTCCCGGACGAAACGGGGAGCCGGCTGGTCGAGGGCGGCGGTTTTCCGGCCGTCGGGCACCTGGGCGATGCGTACGGGCTGATGTCGGTGTTCGCGTTCGATCCGGAGCGCCGGAACGGGATGATCGTGCTGGTGGGCGGCACGTCGACGGATCCGTTCGCGCCCACCAACAAGGGCAAGTATTCGTCGCTGGCGCGGTTCCAGGAGCGCATCCTGACGGCGTTATATCAACACGCCATAACATGAACCCCGGTTATGCCCGGCCGCTCTACATTCATTAGCCGAGCGCAGGGCCAGCCCCTAAGCTTCTTCGCATGTCCATGATCAAAAGCGTGCACGGATGCAACAAGTAATCGTCATCGGCGGCGGCGTCGTCGGCCTGACCTCGGCGTGGTGGCTTCTCGAAGCCGGCTACCGGGTCACGCTGCTGGAACGCGCACCGGGCGTGGGCACCGGCACGAGCTACAGCAATGGCGGGCAACTGAGCTACCGCTACGTGTCGCCGCTGGCGGACGCTGGCGTGCCGCTGAAGGCCCTGAAGTGGCTGTTCCAGGAACATGGCCCGCTGCGCTTCCGCCCGCAATTCGACGCGCACCAGTGGCGCTGGCTGGCCGCCTTCCTCGCCAACTGCCGCGCCGACCTGAACCGCAAGACGACGAACAAACTGCTGCAACTGGGCGAGCTGTCGCGCCGCGCGATGGCATCTCTGGAACCCGTCGTGCCGCTGGACGCATTCGAATGGCGCGACGCGGGCAAGCTGGTCGTCTACCGCACGCGCGCCGTTTTCGACGCGGCCGCCGCGAAGCCGAATGCCGGCGCCGTGTGGGATGCTTCCGAATGCGTGGCGCACGAACCCGCGCTGGCCGCAATGGAAAACAAGCTCGCCGGCGGCATCTACAACAGTGGCGAAGCGGTGGCCGACTGCTACGCGTTCTGCGTGGCGCTGGCTGAACGCATCGGCGCACATCCGCGCTTCTCGGGCTTCGTGCATGGCGAGGCTTTGCGCTTCGTCACTGGCGGCGGCCGGATCACCGGCGTGCAGACGTCGGCCGGCGTCCTGTCGGCCGACGCGTATGTGCTGGCGGCCGGCATGCAGAGCCGCATGCTTGGGGAATCGGCGGGTCTGTCGTTGCCGATCTACCCGCTGAAGGGCTACAGCCTGACGGCGCCCATCCGCCAGGACGACGTGGCGCCCGAGATCAGCGTCACCGACTTCGAACGCAAGGTGCTGTATGCGCGCATTGGCGACAAACTTCGGGTGGCGGCGATGGTCGACATGGTCGGCGAAGACCTGAGCCTGAACGCTCATCGGCTGGACAGTCTCACGCGCCAGGTGAAGGAAACGATGCCGCGTGCGGCGGACTATACGCGGATCACGCCGTGGGCCGGGCTGCGGCCGGCGACGCCGAACAGTGCGCCGATCATCGGGGCCACCCCGTATTCGAACCTATGGCTGAACGTGGGGCACGGGCCACTTGGGTTCACGTTTGCTTGTGGGACGGCGAGTTTGCTGGCGGATCTCATGCGCGGGAAGGCGCCGCCGTTTGGGTTGGATGGGTTGATGCTTGGTTGAGATTCGGGGGCCGAGCAGCCCCCGCCCGGGTAGGCTGCCCTCATATCAGTGCTTGCTGTATTGAAGCTCAAGCGGAATGGGCTGCGGCTGTTCCTCGCCGGGCAATACATAGTGCAGCGAGAGATGAGCGCCTCCACCTTGCTGGAAATACTCCAGCCGGACGGGATAGAAGCCTTTTGCCAGAGGAACCAAATAGGTTTTCGGCTTCCCACCACCGTGGGTGCCGTCGTAATCGATCAGTAGGTGGTCTCCAAGGAATAACCTGGATCCGTCATCCGAGTCCAGGACGAAGATATATTGCCCGTCCTTTTGAATCTCGATGTAGCCTTCCAATAGCGTCGCGAAATCGCTCGAACGGGGCATATTGTTGACGTTGAACTCTTTGCTGGCGATTCCAGAACGAACGGGTTTCATTTTGCGGAAGTCCGGCAACGCGCTCCACCATCCTTCATAATAGGAATAATTGAGGCCGCCCGGCGTGATGTTGCTCGGCTTTGCAACTGCCGGCAGCGCATTCCCGATCCTGAATTCGCCGACCGTTGTCTTGTTGAACCGGTCGGTACGATCCAGATCCTTGGCGGTCAACTTGGCATCATTCACCAGGCTATTATGAAGCAACATTTTCGTGGATGACGATGTCGGTTCGCTCCCGTCGAGCGTGTAGCGCACTTGCGATTGTCCAAAATAATAGACTTTATAGGGCGTGTCCTTCAGGACGATGCCGTTCATCGGGTGAAATACGACAGCCGGTGTGCCATAGCCGCTGTAGAAGAATTTCAGTCCATCGTAGACACTTTTCAGCCGCAGCGAGCCATGGTGCTCATCCGGGTAGCCGACGATTTTCCAGTTTAAATCCTTGGGCGCCTTCTCCTTCAAAAGAGTGTCGATGTCGGCAATTCCCATCTGCTTGAGTCCCGCGTCGTCGCGCCCGGTAATGAACAGGGATTTGCCTTTACCCGGCGAGGCATTCAACTTGTCGCCTGCAATTTTGTTGATGTAATTGCTATCCCACCAAAGGCTTGGGTCGACGGCCAGGTAATAATTGAAGAGCTGTGGCTCGGCGAGAAATGCATAAACGGAAAACAGGCCGGTCAGCGAGTGTCCATACAATATATTGTTGCCGCTGACAGGGTAGGTTTTATTGATATAGGGGAGCAGTTCGTTCTTCAAAAAAGACAGGAACTTGTCCGCCCCGCCCGAGCTGGCCATCTGCTCGACATGGGTCGGCGTCATGTCGCGGTCACGATTGGTATTAAACACGGCCACCATGATGACGGGAGGCATGTAAGACTCGTTCTGCGCAAACTGCTGGATATCCGAGATAGTGTTCAAGTTGCCATCACCATCCAGGATATATAGCACATCGTATTTTTGTCCCGATGCCGGGTTGAAGTTTTCAGGCAGGAGCACCTGGATCACCCTGTCTTCATTCAGGACGACCGAGTGCAGCGAGTCGCGCTTGCCGGGAAGTTCTCGAGCCGTCGCACTTGAGGAAATGAGCAGCAACGACACGATGAATAATGCTCTGCGAATTAATGATTGTTTCATGAAATATGTTTTGGATTTCAGTTTGTTTTTGTCGATATCCCCGGTCGGCACGTGTCGAACCCGACCATGGACCAGCATAGCAACTTGTTCAGCCGACAAAATCACGGAGTGTCACACAGACGTCGGTGACGGATTGGAGGAACCTGGTCTTTTCGCAAACAGGAAGTATGCGAACGGCACGAAATAGAACAATAACCAGTGCCCGGAGAAACCGCGCAATTCATTCGCCCGCAGCGCCTCGTACTCCGCACCGCTGAGTTCTCGAATGAGCCGTCCATGGTTTTTCAGCACGTACTTGCCCGCTTCCACGGCCGGATTACCGCCTTGTGTTGCGGCGGCGAACAGCGCGAAGTTGATCATCATATAGAGCCAAACGGCCGCGCCGGCGAAAAAGACCCAACCGGGAACCAACGCTCGCATGTCCGCAAGCGAAGGGCGCGTGCCAAGTACCTTCCGGCTGGAGAAAACGAACGGGACGAAGACGACGAATATTCCGACATGCAGGAGCCAGACAGACGGGAAATGCTCCGCCACGTCGACGCCTGCCAAGGCAAACACATGCGTAGCGGCAGCCAGCACGAACCCAGTCAGTGCCGCGAAACCAAGGAAACGGTTCATATGATTAACGTTAGTCAAACCAAAAAAGCCGAGGTGCGCCGGCGGTGTCGCGCATCGGATCCAAAATCGCGATTTAATTAATTCGCTCGCCGAACAAACTATACGGGAGATCACCGTAAACTTAATGTAAAAACATGGCCGACTTACTCAGCTTAGTCTTCGAGCATTGCTCAATGACTGTCGACCTGCACCCCGCACTCCTCCAGCCTCAACCGCGTCCTGCTGTTGTCATCGATCGTGACGGTGATGTCTGCAAAGCTCCCCGGCTTCATGCTGTCGCAGGGCACGCGCAAATGGTATTGGCCCGGCTTGACATCCACCGGCTGCCCCCGGTGCGCGACCGCATCGGCCAGCTCCCCCGCCTGCACGCGCTCGAAGAACCGGGCCTTCGCACGCTTCGGCAAGTCCTTCTCGACCGTGACTTCCGTCGCCACGGCCGTGGCCAGCACGTTCGACAGGGCAGCGGCAAGAACAAGACTGTGGATTGCAGACATGACCGTCTCCTTCGCGTAGCAAAACGTTGTAAATATACAATCGTTAGACCACGTTGTGCCATTCTTACATCACTTTCCGGCGCAATCGCAGGGAAATGTTATGGAACAGCCATCCTGGGCACCCAAAAACAAAATTTTTCTCCGCCCATTTAATGAGCAGTTCATTTATTTTCGGCAAAAGATCTGCACAGATGCTTTAACGCCCACGCATCTGCTGTTATCCCGCATAAAGGCGTGGCTCACCCAGCCCGCGGAAATGGCGGATAATTGCCGCCATGCCTACTCCTGCGAAGCCTCTCCCCTGTCCTTGCGGCGGCCCGTCGATCATGCGCTGCTGCGGCCCCTTCATCGCCGGCGCGGAACTGCCGCCGACGGCCGAGGCATTGATGCGTTCCCGCTACACGGCCTTCGTCATGCGGGACGAAGCCTACCTGCGCGCGACCTGGCACCCCAGCACGTTGCCGGCGGAACCCATCATCGACCAAAACCAGAAGGTGCAGTGGCTCGGACTTGAGATAAAATCTGCTTTACGTTTACGTCAACGTAAAGCAGACCTGCCGGAACAACCCAACGAAGACACCGTCGAATTCGTCGCCCGCTTCAAGGTCCACGGCCGCGCCCACCGGTTGCACGAAGTCAGCCGGTTCCTGCGCGAGCCGGACCCTGCCGTGGGTGGCAAGATGCGGTGGTTCTATGTGGACGGCAGTTTCCCTGAATAAAACCGCGCCACAAGCCGCGAACAGCAGGAGACAGGATCCGATGCCCCAGATCGACACGAAACTCAACCCGCGCAGCGAAGATTTCAAAGCCAACGCCGCCGCCATGCAAACCCTCGTCGACGACTTGCGCGCCAAGGTGGCGCAGGTCGCCAAGGGGGGCGGCGAAGCCGCGTGTGCCAAGCATGTCGCGCGCGGCAAGCTGCTGCCGCGCGAGCGCGTGCAGATGCTGCTCGATCCGGGCACGCCGTTCCTCGAATTCTCCCAGATGGCCGCCTACGCAATGTACGACGATGCGGCGCCCGCCGCCGGCATCATCACGGGCATCGGCCGCGTGGCAGGCCAGGAATGCGTGATCGTCTGTAACGACGCCACCGTCAAGGGCGGCACGTACTACCCGATGACGGTCAAAAAACACCTGCGCGCGCAGGAGATCGCGGAGCAGAACAACCTGCCCTGCATCTACCTCGTCGACTCGGGCGGCGCCAACCTGCCGAACCAGGACGACGTGTTCCCCGACCGCGACCACTTCGGCCGCATCTTCTATAACCAGGCCAACCTGTCCGCGAAAGGCATCCCGCAGATCGCCGTCGTGATGGGCTCCTGCACGGCGGGCGGCGCGTACGTGCCGGCGATGAGCGACGAATCCATCATCGTCAAGGAACAGGGCACGATCTTCCTGGGCGGCCCCCCGCTCGTGAAGGCGGCGACGGGCGAAGTCGTCACGGCCGAGGACCTCGGCGGCGGCGACGTGCACACGCGTTTGTCCGGCGTGGCCGACCACCTGGCGCAGGACGACACGCACGCGCTGGCGCTCGCGCGAACCATCGTCTCGAACCTGAACCGCACCAAGCCCCAGCAGGGCGCGCTACGCGAAGCGGTGGAGCCCAAGTACGCGCCGGAAGAGCTGTACGGCGTCATTCCTGTCGACACCCGTAAACCGTTCGACGTACGCGAAGTCATCGCGCGCATCGTGGACGGCAGCGAGTTCGACGAATTCAAGGCCCGCTACGGGACGACGCTCGTCTGCGGCTTCGCCCACATCTTCGGCATGAAAGTCGGGATCATCGCCAACAACGGCATCCTGTTCTCGGAATCCGCACTGAAGGGCACGCACTTCATCGAGCTGTGCTGCCAGAGAAAAATCCCGCTCGTCTTCCTGCAGAACATCACCGGCTTCATGGTCGGTCGCAAATACGAAAACGAAGGCATTGCCCGCAACGGCGCGAAGATGGTCACCGCGGTCGCGACGGCGTCGGTGCCCAAGTTCACCGTGATCATCGGCGGCTCGTTCGGCGCCGGCAACTACGGCATGTGCGGCCGCGCGTTCTCGCCGCGCTTCCTGTGGATGTGGCCCAATGCGCGCATCTCCGTGATGGGCGGCGACCAGGCGGCGTCGGTGCTGGCGACCGTCAAGCGCGACGGCATCGAGGCCCGCGGCGGGCAGTGGAGTGCGGACGAGGAAGCCGCGTTCAAGCAGCCGATCAAGGAACAGTACGAGCACCAGGGCCACCCGTATTACGCCACCGCGCGCCTGTGGGACGACGGCGTGATCGACCCGGCCGATACGCGCATGGTGCTGGGCCTGGGCTTGTCAAGCGGGCTGAACGCGCCGATCCCGGACACGAAGTTCGGCGTGTTCCGCATGTGAGGAGACGAGACATGGACTACCAGACCCTCACTGTCACCATTACCGACCGCATCGGCCACGTCACGCTGAACCGCCCCGACCTGCGCAACGCGTTCAACGAACAAAGCATCGCGGAGCTGGCCCTCGCCTTCGACGAGCTGGGACGCCATGAGCTCGTGCGCGCCATCGTGCTGGGCGCGACCGGCGCCGCGTTCTGCGCCGGCGCGGACCTGAACTGGATGAAGAAAATGGCCGGTTATTCGGACAGCGAAAACCGCGCCGACGCCATGCGCCTCGCCGACATGCTGCGCACCATTTATGTCTGCCCGAAGCCCGTCGTGGCGAAAGTCCAGGGCGATTGCTACGCCGGCGGCATGGGCCTCGTGGCCGCGTGCGATGTCGCCATCAGCGTCGACACGGCCAATTTCTGCCTGTCCGAAGTCAAACTCGGACTGATCCCGGCGACGATCTCGCCCTACGTGATCAAGGCGATGGGCGAGCAGGCCGCACGCCGTTACTTCCTCACCGCCGAACGCTTCGACGCGAAGGAAGCCCACCGCATCGGCTTCGTGCACGAGATCGTCCCGGCCGCGGACCTCGACACGAAGGTCGCCGGCATCGTGCAGGCACTGGCCAACAACAGCCCGAATGCCGTGCGCGAAGCGAAGACGCTCGTGCGCGAGATCGCGGGCGAACCGGTCAAGGAAGCGCTGCTGGAAGACACGGCGAACCGCATCGCGGGCATCCGCGCGTCGCTCGAAGGGCGCGAGGGCGTCGCCTCATTTCTCGAAAAACGCCGGCCTTCATGGCTGGACTAGCTAGACCAAACAGGACGTAGATTGAAACCCACCACCACCTCCTCCGACTGGATCGCGCGCAGCCTGCGCAGCGTCTGGCATCCATGCACGCAAATGCAGCACCACGAAGAGGTGCCGCTGATCGCCGTCAGCCACGCCAAGGGGCCATGGCTGGTCGACCATGAAGGCCGGCGCTACCTGGACGGCATCAGTTCCTGGTGGGTCAACCTGTTCGGCCACGCCAACCCGCGCATCAACGCAGCGTTGAAAGACCAGCTGGACAAGCTCGAACACGCGATGCTCGCAGGCTTTACGCATGAACCGGTGATCGAGCTGTCCGAACAACTGGCCGCACTGACGGGCCAGCAGCTGGGTCACGCGTTCTACGCATCCGATGGCGCATCGGCCGTCGAGATCGCGCTGAAAATGAGCTTCCATTACTGGCGCAACGCGGGCTATGCGGACAAGCAGGAATTCGTCTGCCTGCAGGGCTCCTACCACGGCGAGACCGTCGGCGCGCTGGGCGTGACGGACGTCGCGCTGTTCAAGGATGCGTACGGCCCGCTGCTGCGCGCCGCGCGGACGGTGTCGTCGCCCGATGCGCGCAACGCCGTCGACGGCGAGTCCGCGCAGGACGTCGCGCTGCGTGCGGCGAAGGATGTCGAGGCGCTGTTCGCGGAACGGGCCGACCACATCGCCGCCATCATCGTCGAACCGCTCGTGCAGTGCGCGACCGGCATGGCGATGCACGACCCGCTGTATTTGCAGCGCCTGCGCGAGCTGTGCGACAAATACCACGTGCACCTGATCGCCGACGAGATCGCGGTCGGCTGCGGCCGCACCGGCACGTTCTTCGCGTGCGAACAGGCGGCGATCTGGCCGGACTTCATGTGCCTGTCGAAGGGCATCAGCGGGGGTTACCTGCCGCTGTCGCTCGTCCTCACCACCGACAAGGTCTATGAGGCGTTCTACAGCGAGGACATCACGCGCGGCTTCCTGCACTCGCACTCGTACACAGGCAATGCGCTGGCCTGCCGCGCCGCGCTGGCCACGCTGCAGATCTTCCAGGACGACGACGTGTTGAACAAGAACCGCGAGACGGCCACGCGCCTGATGCTGGAACTGGCGCCGCTGCTGGACCACAAGCGCGTGACGAACTTCCGCCAGCGCGGCATGATCCTCGCGTTCGATGCGGTCGAGCCGGACACGCAGCGCGCGTCGACCTTCGCGCGCCGCTTCTTCACGAGCGCCGTGGAAAACGAGCTTTTATTGCGTCCCATCGGCCGCACCGTGTACCTGATGCCGCCGTACGTGCTGGACGAAGAAGAAATCGTCGGCCTCGCCGCGCGCACGCGCAAGGTGTTCGAAGAAGTGATCGCGGAATGATGACGAACCTGATCGACGACGTCCGCGCCCAACTGGACGAGCTGGCAAGCCGCAGCCTGACCCGCTACCGGCGTACGGCGGAGACGCCCTGCGCGCCGCGCCAGGTCGTCGACGGCCGGGACATGCTCGCGTTCTGCAGCAACGATTACCTGGGCCTCGCCGCGCACCCGCGCGTCGTGGAAGCGCTGCGCGAGGGTGCGAGCCTGTATGGCGCCGGCAGCGGCGCGTCGCACCTCGTATCGGGCCACAGCCGCGCGCACGCGCTGCTGGAAGATCGACTCGCCGCGTTCGAAGCGCCGCATCTGGAATCCGCGCGCGCGCTGTACTTCTGCACCGGCTACATGGCGAACCTCGCCGTGCTGACGGGGCTCGGCAGCACGCCCGATGCGATGATTTTTTCGGAAGCGCTGAACCACGCCTCGCTGATCGACGGCGCCCGCCTCGCGCGCGCGGGCGTGACCGTGTACCCGCACGGCGACGTGGCCGTGCTGGGAGAGAAACTGGCGGCGAGCGCAGCGCCCGTTAAAATCGTCGTGACGGACAGCGTGTTCAGCATGGATGGCGACCTCGCCCCGCTGCCGCAACTGCTCGCGCTGTGCGAGCGCCACGGCGCGTGGCTCGTCGTCGACGATGCGCACGGCTTCGGCGTGCTGGGAGATAACGGCCGCGGCGCGCTGGAGCATTTCGGCCTGCGTTCGCCGCACCTCGTCTACATCGGCACGCTGGGCAAGGCGGCTGGCGTCGGCGGCGCGTTCATCGCCGCGCACGAAGACGTGATCGAGCTGATGATCCAGCGCGCACGCCCGTACATCTACACGACGGCCGCCGCGCCCGCGCTCGCGCACGCGCTGCTCGCGAGTGTGGATATCATCGAGGGCGATGAAGGTGAACAACGCCGCGCCGGCCTCCGTGCGCGCATCGCGCAACTGGACGCCGGCCTGCGCCTGGAGCGCTGGCAGCGCCCCGTCTCGACGACGGCGATCCAGCCCATCATCATCGGCGCCAACGACGAGGCGATGGCCGCCGCGGCCCGCCTGCACGAGCAGGGGCTGTGGGTGCCGGCGATCCGTCCGCCGACCGTGGCGGTGGGGACGGCGCGCCTGCGCGTGACCTTGTCCGCCGCGCATACCGAACAAGACGTCGCGCAGTTGATTACTGCGCTCAACCAGCTGGAAAGGACCTCGGCATGAGTCTGAACGAGCCCGAACAATCCGTCGGCATGGCCGAACCGGCCGCGATGCCGATCGCCGTCCCCGCGCCACTGGCCGCGGAAGGCGTGCCGACGCGCTTCGCCTGCTTCGTGACGGGCACCGACACGGAGATCGGCAAGACGCTGATCTCCAGCGCCATCCTCCATAAACTCGTGCGCCATGGCGTGCGCGCATGCGGCATGAAGCCCATCGCGGCCGGTGCCGAGGAACGCGACGGCGAACTGCACAACGACGACGCGGCCATGCTGCGCGCGGCCGGCAACGTGCAGCTGCCGCAGTCGATCACGACGCCGTACATGCTGCGCGAACCGTGCGCCCCGCACATCGCGGCCGCGCTGGAAGGCGTGACCATCGAACCCGTGCCCATCCTGACGGCGTATGCCGAAATCCTCGGCGCGTCCGACGCGACCGTCGTCGAAGGCGTGGGCGGTTTCTGCGTGCCGTTCTCGGAAGACTTCGACAGTGCCGATCTGGCCGTACAATTGGGGCTGCCCGTCGTTCTCGTCGTCGGCATGCGCCTGGGCTGCATCAATCATGCTTTACTGACGGCCGAGGCGATCGTCGCGCGCGGCCTCGTGCTCGCGGGCTGGGTCGCCAACCAGGTGGACCCGGACATGCGCTTCGCGATTGACAACATCGCGGAGCTCGGACGCCGCCTGCCCGCCCCGCTGCTCGGCCACGTGCCGCGCCTGGACGAACCGACGGCCGCCAAGGCCTCCACTTACCTCGAACTCGCGAGCCTGCCCGGATGGCCGGCCAAGCGAGCCTGACCAAAACAAGGAATCCGAAATGACCCAAGTCGTTACTCTCCACCCGCCGGTCACGCCGGCCTCCCTGCCGAAAGACGCCACCTGGCCGCTCGCCGACGTGCTCGCGCTGTTCGAACTGCCGCTGCCGGAACTGATGTTCCGCGCGCAGCAGGCGCACCGCGCCAACTTCCCCGACGGCGACGTCGAACTCGCGACCCTGCTGTCGATCAAGACCGGCGGCTGCGAGGAAGACTGCGGCTACTGCCCGCAGGCCGCGCGCTACGACACCGGCGTCGAGGCGAAGAAGATCCTCGACCTCGACACCGTGCTGGACGCCGCGCGTGAAGCGAAGGCCAAGGGCGCGACCCGCTTCTGCATGGGCGCCGCGTGGCGCAGCCCGAAAGAGCGCGACATGGAGAAAGTGGAAGCCATGGTGCGCGGCGTGAAAGCGCTGGGCATGGAAACCTGCGCGACCCTCGGCATGCTGGAAGAAGGCCAGGCCGAGCAACTGAAGCAGGCGGGCCTGGACTACTACAACCACAACATCGACACCTCGCCGGACTTCTACGGCGACGTGATCTCCACGCGCGAATACTGCGACCGCCTCGACACGCTGGGCCGCGTACGCACTGCCGGTTTGAAGATCTGCTGCGGCGGCATCGTGGGCATGGGCGAGACGCGTGCCCAGCGCGCGGGCCTGATCGCGCAGTTGGCCAACATGAACCCGTATCCGGAATCGGTGCCCATCAACCACCTGGTGCAGGTGGAAGGCACGCCGATGCACGGGCTGCCGCCGCTGGACCCGATCGAATTCGTGCGCACGATCGCCGTCGCGCGCATCACGATGCCGAAGGCGCGCGTGCGTCTGTCGGCCGGCCGCCGCGAGCTGGGTGAAGCCGTGCAGGCGATGTGCTTCATGGCCGGTGCCAACTCGATCTTCTACGGCGACAAGCTGCTCACCACGGACAATCCGGAAGCGGACGACGACCGCAAGCTGCTGGAAAAGCTGGGCCTGAAAACGCGCTCGGCGATGCTGGAGTCGGTGCAGAAGGAAAGCTGCGGCTGCTGAAGCCAAAAACCAAGTTCGACCTGTTCAGCAATAAAAAACCCGTCATTCCCGCAAAAGCGGGAATCCATAAGCCGCGTGATCCGTGGCTCAGCATGGGTCCCCGTTTTCACGGGGACGACGGATTGAAAGCTAACGTTTACAAAACTTAAAACAGACGAGACACCATGTTCACTAAGATCCTCATCGCCAACCGTGGCGAAATCGCCTGCCGGGTCGCCGCCACCGCGCGCCGCCTCGGCATCAAGACCGTTGCCGTCTATTCGGAAGCCGACGCCGGCGCGAAACACGTGGCGGTCTGCGATGAAGCGATCCTGCTCGGCCCCGCCGCCGCCAGGGACAGTTATCTGCGCGGCGACAAGATCATCGCCGCGGCGCTGGCCACCGGCGCGCAGGCGATCCACCCGGGCTACGGCTTCCTGTCCGAGAACGCCGAATTCGCGGAAGCCTGCGCGGCCGCGGGTCTCGTGTTCATCGGCCCGCCGGGATCGTCGATGCGCGCGATGGGATCGAAATCCGCCGCCAAGCAGTTGATGGAAGGCGCGGGCGTGCCGCTCGTGCCGGGCTACCACGGCGATGCGCAGGACCCGGAACTGCTGCAATCGGAAGCGAACCGCATCGGCTACCCGGTGCTGCTGAAGGCCAGCGCGGGCGGCGGCGGCAAGGGCATGCGCGTCGTGGAACGGTCGGAGGATTTCCAGGCCGCGCTCGCGTCGTGCAAGCGCGAAGCCATTTCGTCGTTCGGCGACGACAAGGTGCTCGTCGAAAAATACCTTACGCGCCCGCGTCACATCGAGATCCAGGTGTTCGCGGACACGCACGGCAACTGCGTCTATCTGCACGAGCGCGACTGCTCCGTGCAGCGGCGTCACCAGAAGGTGCTGGAAGAAGCGCCGGCGCCTGGCATGCCGCCCGAGCGCCGCGCCGCGATGGGCGAAGCAGCCGTCGCGGCGGCACGTGCCGTGGGCTATGTGGGCGCGGGCACCGTCGAATTCATCGCCAACCAGGACGGCTCGTTCTACTTCATGGAGATGAACACGCGCCTGCAGGTCGAGCACCCCGTCACCGAGATGATCACGGGGACGGACCTCGTCGAATGGCAGCTGCGCGTGGCCGCCGGCCAGCCGCTGCCGAAGCAGCAGCATGAACTCGCGATCCACGGCCACGCGATCGAGGCGCGCGTGTACGCGGAAAATCCGGAAAAGGGCTTCCTGCCCTCGACCGGGACACTCCTCTGCATGGACACCCCAAGCCACGTCGCGTTCGAACTGGGCGACGTGCGCATCGATTCCGGCGTGCGCGCGGGCGACGCGATTTCTCCGTTCTACGATCCGATGATCGCGAAGCTGATCGTGTGGGGCGCGGACCGCGCGCAGGCGCTGGCGCGCATGGCGCAGGCGCTGTCCGAATTCCACATCGTCGGCCTCGCGACCAATATCGCCTTCCTGAAACGCCTCGTCGAAGGCGATGCCTTTGCGCATGCCGACCTGGACACGGGCCTGATCGAGCGAAACACGGCGACGCTGTTCCCGCCAGCGGGACCGGCGCCGTTGTCCGCGCTGGCACTGGCGGCCGTGGCCCTCGTCGCGGCGGAAACATCGACGAACAGCAACGCGACCGACCCGTGGACCAGCACCTACGGCTGGCGCATGAACGGCACGTATCGCCGCCGGCTGGCATTCAGCGACGAGTACGCGGCCACGACCCAGGCCAAGGTCTATGCCATCGACATGGCCTATCATGCACATGGCTGGACGCTCGAAGCGGACGGCAAGGCCCATCCGCTGGCGCTTGTTTCGCAGCATGACAGCCGCTACGCGATCCGCCTGGACGGCCAGGCCATCCAGGGCACGGTGCGGCGCGACGGCGAAACGCTGCACGTGTTCACGGGCGGCCTGCACCACGTGCTGGATTGGCACGATCCACTCGCGCATGCCGGCGAGCACGAGACGGCGGACGGCCGCCTCACGGCGCCGATGCCGGGCAAGGTGGTGGCCGTGATCGCGTCCAGCGGACAGCTCGTCAAGAAGGGCGAGCCGCTCGTGATCATGGAAGCAATGAAGATGGAACACACGATTGCCGCACCGAGCGACGGCCTGGTCGAGGAAGTGTTGTACCAGGTCGGCGACCAGGTCGCGGATGGGGCACCATTATTGGCGTTCAAAGCCGCGGCGTAATCCGGTGGGCACGGCGAATCGTAGGTTGGGCGGCCTCCGCCCACCATTACGTTGCAGAACCGCAGCATATAAAAACCAACGAGACAGCACACGCAATCCATAACAATTATCAGGAGACAAATGATGCGGATATTGCTGTACCGGGGCGACGGCGTCATCGAACCGTGGGCCCGTGATTTTGCCGATGCATTGCCACACGCGGAGACCGTCGTGTGGCGCGAGAACATGTCGCTGGCGTCGCAACCGCCTTGCGACTACGCCGTCGTGTGGGCGCCGACGCCGCAGCTGCTCGACCAGTTGGCCCACGTCAAGGCGATCTTCCTGATGGGCGCCGGCGTGGACGCGCTGCTGAAGTTCGGCGACGCGCTGCCGCACGTCCCCATCGTCCGCCTCGGCGATGCGGGCATGGCCGAGCAGATGGCGGAGTACGTCGCGTATGCAACGTTGCGCTACTTCCGCCGCTTCGACGACTACGAACAGCAGGCGCGCCAGGGCATCTGGAACCCGCTGGAAACGCGCCGCCGCAAGGCCGACTTCACGGTCGGCGTACTGGGCCTCGGCAAGCTCGGGATGCCCGTGCTGCGCACCTTGCGCCAGCTCGGCTTTCCCGTGCGCGGCTGGAGCCGGTCGCCGAAGGACGTGCCGGGCGTGCCATGTTTTGCCGGCATGGACGAACTGGGCGACTTCCTGTCCGGCACGCAGGTCCTCGTCTGCATGCTGCCGCTCACCCCCGAGACGACGAACCTGCTCGACCGCGCGCACCTGTCGCAACTGCCCGAAGGCGCCTACGTGATCAACGTGGCGCGCGGCGCGCTGCTGGCCGAGCCGGACCTGCTGGCGCTGATCCGCGCCGGCCACATCGCGGGCGCCACGCTGGACGTGTTCCGCAACGAACCGCTGCCGGCCCCGCATCCGTTCTGGAACGAACCGCGCATCACCATCACGCCGCACATCTCCGCGCTCACCCTGCGCGAAGAAGCCGTACGCCAGATCGCCGCCAAGATCGGCAAGCTGGAACGGGGCGAGGCCATCGACGACATCGTCGACCGCGCCCGCGGCTATTAGGAAACCACCATGCACAACCAACTGCCGAAGCACGTCAAGATCGTCGAAGTCGGCCCGCGCGACGGGCTGCAGAACGAAAAGGAAGCGGTGTCCGCCGCAGTCAAGATCGAACTGGTCGACCGCCTGTCACGCGCCGGCTTCGCCAATATCGAGGCGGCGTCGTTCGTCTCGCCCAAGTGGGTGCCGCAGATGGCGACGAGTGCCGAGGTCATGGCCGGCATCGCGCGCCGCCCCGGCACGCTGTATTCCGCGCTGACGCCGAACATGCAGGGCTTCGAGGCCGCGCTGGCGGCGCAGGCCGATGAAGTCGTGATCTTCGGTTCCGCGTCGGAAGCGTTCTCGCAGCGGAACATCAACTGCTCGATCGCGGAATCCATCGCGCGCTTCGAGCCCGTGGCGAAGGCGGCGAAGGACAACGGCCTGCGCCTGCGCGGCAGCATCAGCTGCGCGTTCGGCTGCCCGTACCAGGGAGAAGTGCCGCTGGATGCGGTCGCGGACGTCGTCGGCCGCATGCGCGACCTGGGCTGCGACGAGATCGACATCGCCGACACGATCGGCGTCTCGACCCCGCGCAAGACGCAGGCCGTGATGGAGACGGCGGCGCGCGCCTTCGCGCTCGACCGCATCTCCGGCCACTTCCACGACACCTACGGCCAGGCGCTCGCCAACATCTACGCCAGCCTGGAACTGGGCGTCACGATCTTCCACTCGTCCGTGTCGGGCCTGGGCGGCTGCCCGTATGCGAAGGGCGCGACGGGCAACGTGGCGACCGAGGATGTGGTCTACATGCTGAACGGACTGGGGATCGAGACGGGCATAGCCCTCGATGTCGTCGTGGAGGCGGGCGCGTTCATTTCGCAGCATCTCGGCCGCAAGGGCGCGAGCCGGGCCGGCAATGCATTGTTGGCGAAGAGAACGTTGTAACAAATGAAAAAGGCCGACGATCTCTCGTCGGCCTCTTGCTATACTGGTCGGAGTACAAGGATTCGAACCTTGGACCCTCTGGTCCCAAACCAGATGCGCTACCGGGCTGCGCTACACTCCGAAGACAGCCATCATACCGTCCGGGTACTGTCCAGGTCAAGGAAAGCCCGTGAATTCGTGGTTTTCCGTACAGGTGAAGACGTGACGTTTGCAATCGACAACATCGACGGCGCCCTCCCCGACCGCAAGCAGGTCAACCGCGTCGCGGCCGGCATTGCACTGTCGGTGCTCGCGCACGCGCTGCTGCTCGCGTTCTATCGCCAGCCTGCCACGACCTTGCCCGCCGCGCCGCCGGAACGGCTCACGATCCGCCTGCAAGCCGCGCCACCGCCCGTGCAAGTGAAACCGGCCGAGGAGCCGCCGAAACCGATCCCGCGCGCGCAGCCGCCCGCAAGGAAAACCCGCCCTGTGATCGCCGTGCCGGTGGAAAAACGCCAGTCGACCGAGGAAACCTATGCCGTGAAACCGGCACCGGACACGCCCGCGCCGCCACCGGAACCCGCGACGACGACGCGGCATTTCGACGTCGACGCGGCGCGCAGCCTGGCGCGCGGCATGGCCACGAAGCTGGCCAACGAACCCGATCCGGACAAGGTGGGCACGGCGCTCGAACGCCTGCCGAAACCGGCGCTGCAAACGGAAAGCAAGTTCGAGCGGGCGATCAAGCAGGCCAAGCGGCCGGATTGCAAGGATGGCGTGCCCGGGGGCTTGCTGGCGCCGATCTTCCTGGCGATGGACAAGAAGGACAGCGGGTGCAAGTGGTAAGTACGCTTACTCGCCGCCCTTGATCTGCAACGCCCGCTCGTACAAGGCGTTCTTCTTTTTCCCGGTAATCTGCGCCGCCAGCGCGGCCGCCTGTTTCACCGAACACTCTTCCAGCAGGATGCGCAGCACGCGCTCCGCCTCGACGTCGCCTTCATCGTCCTCCGTCCGCGCACCTTCGACCAGCACGACGAATTCGCCGCGCTCGCGGTTGGCGTCGGCCTTCACCCACGCGAGTGCCTCGCTCAGCGGGCAGCGGTGGATTTCCTCGAACAGCTTGGTGAGCTCGCGCGCAAAGACCACCTGGCGCGTCGGCTCGAATGCGGCGACGAGAGATTCCACACAGTCCGTGATGCGATGCGGTGCCTCATAGAACACGAGCGTCGCCGGCACGGCCTTGAGCGTGGCCAGTTCCGATTCGCGCTGCTTCGTCTTCGCGGGCAGGAAGCCGACAAAATAGAAGCGGTCGTTCACGAGGCCACTCGCCGACAGCGCCGCGATGGCCGCCGACGAGCCGGGCACCGGGACGACGTGCAGGCCGGCGTCGCGCACCGCGTCGACGATGCGCGCGCCCGGGTCGGACACGGCCGGCGTGCCCGCATCCGACACGAGCGCCACGCGCTCGCCCGCGCGCAGGCGCGTGGCGATTTTCTCGGCGACCTCGCGTTCGTTGTGCTGGTGCGCCGCGATCATCTGCTTGTTCAGGCCGAAGCGCGTGAGCAATGCGCCGGTCTTGCGCGTGTCCTCGCAGGCGACGACGTCGGCCAGCAGCAGCACGTGCAGCGCGCGCAGCGTGATGTCGGTGACGTTGCCGATCGGTGTGGCCACCACGTAAAGCGTTGCGGTAGGATAGGACTGCTGGGCGGCCTCGCCCATGACGGGCAGTTGGGCGATCTGGCTGGACTGGGTTTCTGTCATGTTGGGGATACGGATGAAGATTCTCGAGGCACTGTGCGCCCGGCTGGCCTGGCTGCTCATCATGATGAGTGTCGGTGGCCACGCCCTTGCCGGCACGCCATGTGCCGGGCCGCAGCGATTGTGCGCGTCCGTGGACACTAACACAAGTGCGCACGCGCCCCTTCTCGCGATGCTGGATCCCGCCATCCAGCCGCGTCCTGCCCGGCCGCCACCGAACGAACCGGCGCCGCCGCCGCCGGCATCAAGCCCGCCCATCCGCATCGCCCTGCTGCTGCCGATGCGATCCAGCACGCTGGCAACGGCCGCCGAGGCGGTTCGCGCCGGCTTCATGGCGAGCATGGAACGGGACGGCACCGGCTTCAAGGCCGAGGTCGTCTCGACAGGCGATGCGCCGCGCGACGTGCTCGACGCGTACGCGCGCGCGGCGGTGGCCAGCGACATCATCGTCGGTCCGCTCGCGCGTTCCGCCGTGGCGGCACTGGCCGACAGCGATGCCGTCACGCGGCCGACCGTCGTGCTGAGCGTGCCGGAAGGCCGGGCGAGTGTGCCGCGCGGGATGCTCGTGGCGGGGCTGTCGATCGAGGACGAGGCGCGCCAGGTGGCGGAATGGGCCGCGCGCGAGCATCCGCACGGCCGCGCGCTGATCCTCACGGGCGGCGCAGCCTGGGCGCAGCGGGCGGCCGGCGCGTTCGAGGCGCGCTGGGTCCAGCTGGGCCACACGAACCAGCGCTTCGCGGTGCCGTCCGGCGAAGGGGGCAAGGCGGCCATCGGGGAACTGAAGCAGAAACTGGAGATCGACCCGCCCGACCTGCTGTTCGCCGCACTCGACAGCGCAGCGCTGCGCCCCGTGCGCGCGCTGGCCGCCGCGATCCCCTGCTATGGCGGCGGCCCGGCGAATCCGGGGCGGTCGACGGTGCCGGATGCGCCGGGCCTCGACGGCGTACGCCTCCTCGACCTGCCGTGGATCGTGCTGCCCGACCACCCGGCCGTGATGGTCTACCCGCGCCCGCTGGATACGGAACAGCCGCTCGACATGGACCGCTTATATGCCCTCGGCATCGACGCCTTCCGCGTCGCGCGCGAACTGGCACTGCGGGATGGCGCGCCGTTCAACATCGATGGCGTCACGGGCCGGCTCGACGCGGTCGCCGGCCCCGGCGGGCAATTGCAGCTGCAGCGGGTCGAGGCTGCCGTCGTCGTCGGCGGCGGCGCATTCGAACCCGTCAAGGGCCGCTGACATGTGGCCGACCCGGCTGTCGCGCAAGCAGGAACAGGGACGCGCGTGGGAAAACGTGGCCCTGGCCCATCTCGAACGCCACGGCCTCGTGCTGGTGGAAGCGAATTTCCAGTGCAAGCCGGGAGAAATCGACCTGATCCTGCGCGACGGTGCCACGCTCGTGTTCGTCGAAGTGCGCCAGCGCGCGGCCGGGGCCCCGGTCAGCGCGGCGGAAAGCATCAGTCCGGCGAAAATCCGCCGCATCATCCGCGCCGCCCAGTTTTATCTACAACGCTTCAATCGCCTGCCGCCCTGCCGCATCGACGTCGTCGCCATCGATGGCAACCATGTCGAATGGATAAGGAACGCCGTTGAAGTGTAAGCATTTTTTGCTGGCCTTGATCGCCGGGCATTGCCACTGCACTATAATCTTTGACCATGAATACTCAACGCATCCTCGCCCACTTCCAGGAAAGCGCCGAACTCAAGATGAAGTCGGCGAATCTCCTTGCACAACCGATTTCTCAAGCGATTGAGCTGATGTTCAATGCGCTTTCCAACGGCAACAAGATCCTCTCTTGCGGCAACGGCGGCTCGGCCGGCGACTCGCAGCACTTCGCCGCCGAACTGGTCGGCCGCTTCGAGCGCGAGCGCTTCCCGCTGCCGGCGATCGCGCTCACCACCGATACGTCGATCATCACGGCCGTCGGCAACGACTACAGTTTCAACGAAATCTTCAGCAAGCAGGTACAGGCGTTCGGCCAGGCCGGCGACATCCTGCTGGCGATTTCCACGTCGGGCAATTCGGGCAACGTGCTGGCCGCCGTCGAGGCCGCGCTGGAACGCGAGATGCGCGTCGTCGCCCTGACCGGCAAGGACGGCGGCAAGATCGCGCAAATGCTGACCGACGCCGACGTCCACATCAACGTGCCGCATTCCCGCACCGCCCGCATCCAGGAAGTGCACCTGGTCGCGATCCACAGTATCTGCGACGGTCTCGACGTCGCCCTGTTCGGAGAAGAAGATGCAAATTAACGCCGACGCCGTGCTGCGTCCCCTGTCGAAGGCCGTGCTGTGCGTGGCCCTGTTGTCGTCCCTGCAAGGCTGCGTCGCGGTCGTGGCTGCCGGCGCCGTCGGCGGTGCCGTCGCGACGGCCGACCGCCGCACGCTGGGCGCGCAGACCGAGGACAAGGGCATCGAACTGAAAGCCGCTGCCCGGATGGGCAACATCGTCGGCGATGCCGGCCACGTCAACATCAACAGCTACAACCGCAAGGTGCTGCTGACCGGCGAGGTGAAGGACGAGGCGATGAAGCGTGCGGTCGAGAACGAAGTGCGCGGCATCACCAATGTCGATAACGTCATCAACGAACTGCAGATCGCCGGCCCGTCCAGCTACACGTCGCGCGCCAGCGATGCCCTCATCACCAGCAAGGTCAAGCTCAGCCTCGCGGACAAGAAGACCGTGTCGGCCACCTCGTTCCAGGTCGTGACGGAAGGCGGCACCGTGTACCTGATGGGTCTCGTGACCCAGCGCGAAGGCAATATCGCCGCCGATGTTGCCCAGGGCGTGTCGGGCGTCATGCGCGTGGTTAAAATGTTCGAGTACATCAGCGAAGAAGACCTGCGCTCGATGTCGCCACCGCAACAGCAGCAACCCGAGCCGCGGGGCACGTCGTAACACACCGGATGATGGGGATGAGACCATGACCACCTCACAACGCACATGGATCAAGCCGGCCGCCATCGGCGCGGCCGTGCTGGCGATCGCCGGCATCGGTTACGCCACGTTCAGCCAGCAGCAGCAGGCGCCCGACGTCACGTTCATCACCATCGCCGGCCAGAAGATCAGCTCGCAGGACTTGCGCGGCAAGGTCGTCATGGTCAATTTCTGGGCAACGTCGTGCGCCACCTGCGTGAAAGAAATGCCGCAGATGGTCGAGACGTACAACAAGTTCAAGCAGGACGGCCTGGAATTCGTCGCCGTGGCGATGAGCTACGATCCGCCGAACTATGTCTTGAACTACGCCGAGACGCGCAAGCTGCCGTTCAAGGTGGCCCTCGATTCCGGCGGCGACCTGGCCAAGCAGTTTGGTGACGTCAACATGACGCCGACCACCTTCGTCATCGGCAAGGATGGCAAGATCCTCAAGCGCTACCTGGGCGAGCCGGATTTTGCATCCTTACATGCGCTGCTACAAAAATCGTTGAAATCGTAGGATGGGCGGCCCCCGCCCACGCGTAACGCCAACAAACTGCATACGTCACTACGCCTGACGTTCCCCGCGCACCGCTGACTTCCCGCAAACGCCGAGGTCCTGTTCGGCCCAAGCTTGATGCCGGCAAAGGAGAAGGCGATGCGCAAGCTGATCGAGTACGTGCTCGTTGCGGGCCTGCTGACGGCAGCAGGCTGCAGCAGCGTGGACACCGGCCTGCGCAACACCGTCGTGTTGCATTACCAGCACGTCGCCAACGTCCACCGGATCGATTTCACCGTGCCCGTCGCGCTGCCGAACCGCGCGCCCGTCCAGTTCGTGCTGCCGCTGGATTCGCACGGATTCTGGGCCGTGTTCCTGCTGTGCGACCTGGACGCCACGGGCACCAACATTCCGAGTTTTTATTTCGACGCCGACCGCCTGCGCGTGCAATACGGCGACCAGCGCTACGGGCCACTGCGGCCATACACGCTGCGGCTGGAAGACACGGCCGACATCAACAGCCGCTTCGACACCGACGCCCTCGCGGATGCGATCGCGGCCGAACTCCAGCGCGGGCCTTCGAGCCAGGTCTTCCGGCACGGCTATTACGCCCAGCTGCATTACCGCTTCGCCGTCTACGTGCCGCGCGCGCTGCCCGACTATTCCGGCGACCAGTTACGCCTGCGCTACGAAGGCGGACAGACGCTGGCACTGGGCAATGGCTACCCGCCCGCCGACATCGCAAACGCCGGTCCCGGCGGTCCGGGCATTGCCGCGCACTGCCTGCCGTGACAGTGTGCGCCGGCCAGCCGGGCCCGGTGCTAAGATGGCTTTTTGGAGCTCATCAACACATCCATCATGCTGCCGGAAGCCGAACTCGTCGCGCGCCTGTGCCTTGCGGCCCTGCTGGGCGGGGCCATCGGGTTCGAGCGCGAGCGCCTGTCCTGGGCGGCGGGGTTGCGGACCCACATGCTGGTCTGCGTCAGTTCCTGCCTGATCATGATCGTTTCGGCCTATGGCTTCAACGACGTATTGAACCACGAGCATATTTCACTCGACCCGTCGCGCGTGGCGGCCCAGGTGGTGTCCGGCATCGGCTTCCTGGGTGCGGGATCGATCCTGCTGCGCGGCGACGTCGTGCGCGGCCTGACGACGGCGGCCAGCCTGTGGTCGGTGGCGGCCGTCGGCCTGGCGGTGGGCGGCGGCCTGTACGTGGCGGCGGTGGCAGGCACGGCCATCATCCTGTTCATCCTGGCCGCGATGAAACCGCTGGAACAACGCTATTTCTCGTCCAGGCAAAAACGCGAACTGGTGCTGTCGGCCGAGCGGGGCCGGCTCACGCTGCACGTGCTGGAAAAGGAACTCGGTCCGGTCACGAACCGCATCGGCACGTTCATCGTCCAGCAGAGCGAGGAAACGGGAAACCTCGATGACGTCCTCATCGCGTTCTCGCGCCTGTCCGAGTCGGAATTCAACGCGTTGCTCGACCGCCTGCGCGCCATCCCGGGCGTGCACCGGGTCGAAGTGAAGAGTCGCCCCGACCGGCGCACATCGGCGTAAGCTGGCGTCATCGACACGGAGACGAGCATGGATGCGAGCAATCAACCCTTGACGGTCGAGCAGGCCTACCGCGCCATGCTCGCCTTTCTCGAACGCGAAGTCGACCTGACGGAATCGAGCGACCTGGCCGACCTGCTGGCCGGCTACCGGCTGGATGAAGACGGCCGGACGAGCGATCCAGCCGTGTGGGAAGAGTGGCTGGAAGCCGTCGGGCGGGCCCGGCAGCTGCCGTGAAGCGGCTGCTTACCAGCGCCCCCGTTCCTTTTTGGCCTGCCGCTTGCGCGTCGCCGCATTCTGCTGCTGCAACAGCGCATCGACGCGCTCGGACGCTTCGCGCGCCAAGGTCTGCGCTTCCTCGATGCTGGGGAAGAATTCCGGCATGCGGTAGCCGAGCCAGGCATAGGCCGAGTACATGCGGCACGTGTCCTCGACTTCCTGCAGGTTTTGCCAAAACAATTCCTGCGGATGGGGCTGGAGCTTGCAGACTTTCCGTTTCGCGAGCGATTGCGCCCAGTGCGACCACGCGCTTTCCAGGGTCGGCACCCTGGTCGAAATGGGCACGAGCGACATCGTGAATTTCTCCGCCACGCTCAAGTCCAGCGTATCGAGCCATTCCGCGCGCTCGTTCTGTTCTTCCGTGATGCGCGGATAGAAAAAGCCGTCGGGCACGTCAATGTTGTGCACGAAGCGTTTCAGCAATTTCACCAGCGACGTCTCGCCCGTCACCGACGAGATGCGGTGCAGTTGCTCCAGCGACGGGGCGACCGCGAAACCGCTGGCCGGCACGGGCGGGACCTTTTCCTTCATCAACGAGCGCATGACCTCGTGCGTGTCGTCGTCGTAGCCGGCCACGAAACCTTCCTCGTGCACGCCGTAGCGGCCCGCGCGGCCGGCGATCTGCTTGGCGAGCGCGGCCGAGATTTCTTCTTCCTCGACGCCGTTGTACTTGACGGCCGTCGTCATCACGATGCGCTGGATCGGCATGTTCAAGCCCATCGCGAGGGCGTCCGTGCCGACGACGATGTCGGCCTGCCCTTCGCGGAACCGCTCGGCCTGCGCGCGCCGGACTTCCGGAGATAAATTGCCGTAGACGGTCGCGACGGACAGGCCCATCTCCGTGATCATGTCGCGCCACATCAGCACCTCGCGCCGCGAGAACGCGATGACGGCGTCGCCCCGCTTCAGGTTCCTCAGCTTGCGCACGGCGCCGGGTTCCATCGACAGCGGTGCCTTGCGTTTCAGCACGTGGACTTCGAGCGGACACTCCAGGCGCTCGGCCAGCGCCTCGATCGCGCGCCGCGCTTCCGGCGCGCCGACGAGGTACACAGTCGACGCCGGCGCGCCGCATACGGCGGCCGTCCACGCGGCGCCGCGGTCGCGGTCGGCCAGCATCTGGATCTCGTCGATGACGGCGACCTGCACGGGCGTCTTCGTGTCCAGCATCTCGACGGTGCTGGCGATGTGCGTCGCGCCTTCGGCCAGGCGGCGTTCCTCGCCCGTGATCAGGCTGACCTTGATGGGTTCGCCATCGGGACCGACGGCGTTCTGCAGGCGCTCGTAGTTTTCCAGCGCCAGCAGACGCAGCGGCGCGAGGTAGACGCCGCTGTCGGCTTGCGCCAGGTGCTCCATCGCGCGGTGCGTCTTGCCGGAGTTGGTCGGGCCCAGCAGCGCGATGAAGCGGCGCGCCATCTTGCTGGCCACGTCGAACGACGCTGGGTACTCGGCGAGGTTGATGCTTTCCTTGGTGCGCGCGGCGTGGCGCTCTTCCTGCTCGCGCTCGCCGGCGTGCAGCAGGCGCTGGCGGATGCGGTCGAACACGAACTCGGCCGGCTCGGACGTCTCCAGCTCTTCCAGTACGTGCAGGAACAGCATCGGGTCGAAGCCGAACTCGTCGGCCTGGTCGGCAATTTCGCGCACGAATTCTTCGACCTCCTGGTTCAGGTCGTCGACGGCGTCGCGTGTGGCCCGCTCCTCGACGAGCTCGCGCCGCGCGAGCAGATCCATCTTGCGCCATTTGCTGGGCTTGGCCAGCACGCCGCGCGACGGCACGAGGCGGTACTCGACGTGCAGACCGTCCACGCGCACGGCGCCGGCGAAGCGCAGGAAGACGCGGCCTTCCATGCGGACCAGTTCGACGCCGCGAGCGTGCAGCCCGAGCTCGCGTTCGAGGAACGCGTCGTCGTCCTGGGTGTTGTCGGCGTCGGAGGGGAGACGGGGTTGGTGTTCGCTCATGTTTTCAATATAGCGCGGGCGCAGCGGGCGCACCGTGCGGCAGGTGACAAACAAGGTGGGCGGAGGCCGCCCACCCTACGTATCGTTCCCGTAGGGTGGGCGGCCCTCCGCCCACGCGTGATGTATCCGAATTGTTGACGTTACTTACGCTGCGACGCCCGCTTCGTGCGCCTGCTGGTCCGCGTGATACGACGAGCGCACCATCGCGCCGACGGCCGCGTGCACGAAGCCCATCTCGTACGCCTTCTCTTCGAACATTTTAAAAGTGTCGGGGTGCACGTAGCGGCGCACCGGCAGGTGCGAGTTCGACGGGGCCAGGTACTGGCCGATGGTCAGCATGTCGATGTCGTGCGCGCGCATGTCGCCCATGACTTCCAGGATTTCCTCGTCGGTCTCGCCCAGGCCGACCATCAGGCCGGATTTCGTGACGGCGTTCGGGTACATTTTCTTGAAGTCGCGCAGCAGCACCAGCGAATGCTGGTAGTCGGCGCCCGGACGCGCTTCCTTGTACAGGCGCGGCACGGTTTCCAGGTTGTGGTTCATCACGTCCGGCAGGCCGTCGGCGAAGATGTTCAGCGCTTTTTCCAGGCGGCCGCGGAAGTCCGGCACGAGCACTTCGATCTTCGTGTTCGGCGACAGCGCGCGCGTCTTCTGGATGCACTCGACGAAGTGGCCGGCGCCGCCGTCACGCAGGTCGTCGCGGTCGACCGACGTGATCACGACGTACGACAGGCGCAGGTCGGCGATGGTCTTGGCGAGATTCCCCGGCTCGTTGACGTCGAGCGGGTCCGGACGGCCGTGGCCGACGTCGCAGAACGGGCAGCGGCGCGTGCACTTGTCGCCCATGATCATGAAGGTCGCGGTGCCCTTGCCGAAGCATTCGCCGATGTTCGGGCAGCTCGCTTCCTCGCACACGGTGACGAGGTTGTTGGCGCGCAGGATGTCCTTGATCTCGTAGAAGCGCGACGACGGGCTCGCGGCTTTTACGCGGATCCAGTCCGGCTTCTTGAGGCGCTCGTGTTGTTCGAGCGGCACGATCTTGATCGGGATGCGCGACGTCTTGCTCGCGCCTTTCTGCTTTTCGCTCGCGTTATACGCATTTGCTGCGGATTCTGCTGCTGCGGTGCCGGTGTCGATTGGAGAAGTCATGTGCGTAGTCAGTTGGTTGCGGCCTGCGCGACCGCTGCGGTTGAAGAGGGTGCCGTGGACAGATGGTCGATCAGCGCGGCGGCGAGGGCTTGCTGTACGTCGGCCAGCGGCGCGTCGACGCCCATCGTTTTCATGTCCACCGTGGCCAGGCCGGAATAGCCGCACGGGTTGATCCAGGTGAACGGCGCCAGGTCCATCGCCACGTTCAGCGAGACGCCGTGGTAGGTGCAGCCGTTGCCGCGCACCTTCAGGCCCAGCGCGGCGATCTTGGCGCCCTTGCGCGGACCGTCGGCGATATAGATGCCGGGCGCGCCTTCGACGCGTTCACCGGCAAGATTATACGCCGCCAGCACATCGATCACGGCCTGCTCGATCTTGTGGACAAATTGGCGCGCATACAATTTGCCGCCGGGCTTGTTGCGGCGCAGGTCCATCAGCAGGTAGATCACGACCTGGCCGGGGCCGTGGTACGTGACTTCGCCGCCGCGGTCGGTCTGCACGACGGGGACGTCGTGGGCCGTGACGCTCAGCAGGTGGCCGCGGTCGGCGCCCAGCCCGAGCGTGAACACGGGCGGATGCTCGACGATCCACAACTCGTCGGGCGTGTCGGGCGTGCGCGCATCCGTGAAGGCGCGCATCGCGGCAAAAACGGGTTCGTAGTCGGCGCGGCCAAGCTCACGGATAGCCGGCTGGTTCGCTTGCATGGATAGGGTCTGTGAAGGGATACCCCGTCATTATAAGCCAGCCTGATGGCTGGCGTCCTGAACCCAGTTTATAGAACGATCTTGACCATCGGGTGCGACGACAGTTCGCGGTACAGGTTGTCGAGCATTTCGCGGCTGGTGGCGCGCACGATCACGGTCAGGCCCGTGTAGGCGCCCTTGGCCGACGGCCGCACTTCCATCTTGCCGGCATGGAAAGTCGGATCGTGGATGGTGACCACTTCGACGATCGTGTTGGCGAACTCGTCGTGCGTCGGGCCCATGACCTTGATCGGGAAATCGCTCGGGTATTCGATGAGGGAATCTTTCGGGTCCATGGCCACTCCTTTTGTAAAACAGCATTGTAGCCAAACCGCCCCATTTCCGCCCGGATCAACGCTCTTTCTGGTCCCGACCGCGCTGGTCGACGTGGCGCCGTTCCTCGGACCTGGCCGGCGCGGGCGCCGGGGCCGGTGCCGCGACGGGTGCCGGACGTGGGGCCATCTGCACGGGCGGTGGGGCCTGACGTGGGGCCATCTGCACGGGCGGCGGGGCCGGCGCAGGGGTAGGCGCGGCGGCGGGTGCCGGACGCGGCGCCATCTGCACAGGCGGCGGGGCCGGACGCTCGATGCGTGGCTGCGGCTGCGGCTGGGGCTGCGGCTGGGCCTGCTGCACCGGCTGGCGGCTGCGGCGCCATTCTTCCAGTTGGTCGCGGCGTTCGTCACGGCGCGCGTCACGCTCCATCCGATCGCGCTCGCGGTCGATGCGGTCGCGCTGCCAGGCGGGGGGGACGCCCGCCGGCGGCATCGCCTGCGGCTGCTGGATCGTCGGGCTGGACGTCGACAGCGGTTGCGGCGGCATGTGCGGCGTCGGGCTCGTCACGGTGCTCAGCGGTTGCGGCGGCAAGTGTGGCGTCGGACTCGTGACGGGCAAACCCTGTGCTGGTGCCGAATTGACCGGCGGCGCCGTGATGACCTGGCCTTGCGGGCGCTGGGCGATAAAACCGTCGCGCCCGGCGCGTGCCGTCTCGATGCGGCGCTCGCGGCCCGGGTCCGCGTGGCGGCCCTCCATGCGGCCGATGGCGACCGGGCCGCGGATGCCGTCCCCGTCGCGATCCGGACGATCGGGACGATTGGGACGATCCGGACGATCCGGGCGGTTCGGCCGGTTCGGCATCACCGGGGCGGCCGGCGGCGCGCCGGCCGGGACGTTATGCACCAGCACGGGCGGCACGGTCGTGATGGGCGTGCGCGGGACGTTCACCCGGCCCGGCCGGCCGAAGCGGTCCTGCGGGAGGACCGTGAGGCCTTGCGGGCGGTAGTCGCGCGGGCGGCGCGGGTTGTCGCGCACGTGTTCGTTCAGCCAGCGCAGGTGGTGGTCCGGCGCGCGCCACGTGGGCACGTAGCGGTCGTGCGGCGTCAGCGGATACCAGCCGGCGGCCGGCAGCGGCCGGTTGCGGTCGCGGAACGTGAGGTTCCAGCCGGCGCCGCCGACCCAGCCGACGAGCGCCGGTGCCCAGACCAGGTGCTCGTGACGGCGGCCCGGTGCCCAGGCCCAGCGATTGTGCACGTGCACCCAGCGGCCGTAGTGGAACGGCGCATAGCCCCACGGCGCGTTGTCGACCCAGGTCCAGCCCCACGGATCGAGCCAGGTCCAGCTGCCGTCGCGGTACGGCACCCAGGTGGAGGCCACGGTCGGGGTCCACAGCGGGCCGTATTCGGGATCCTCGCGCCAGCTGCCGTAGCGGTCGAGGTCTTCGTAGCCCGTCATCTCGGTCGTCACGTAGCGGGACGACGCAGCATTGTCCTCGTAGCGGTCGCGCACGAGGGCCCATTCGTCGAAATCGTCGCGCACGGCGGCCATGGTGCGGACGTCGGCATCGCCCACCTCGGCGCGGCGGCCGGCGCGCAGGGTCAGCTGCGAATCGCCGTCCTCGACGAGCGCCGTGCCGTCGAACACGGTGACGAAGCTGGTGTCGCGCACGCGCTCCGCGTCCACGCGCATGCGGCCGGGCTGCTGCAGGCGCACGCGCGCCTGCGGGGTCTCGAGTTCGAAGCCGGCCAGCACGTCCGCATTCAGCACCCGCACGCTGGCGCTGCCGTAGTGCAGGCGCAGGCGCAGGCCGTTGTCGTCCATCTGCAGCACTTCCAGCGACGAATCGCCGTCCAGGCGGATCGACGTCGAACCGACGCGCAGCTCCGTGCGGCTGCCGGCCGCCGTGCTGATCGTGTTGCCCGACGTGACGGGCCAGTTGACCTGCGCGGCCATCATTTCCGCGCCGACGTCGCTGCCGATGGTGACCTGGCCCTGGGCCAGCGCGACGCGGCCCACGCGCGCCGGCGGATCGGCCGCCACGGCGAGCGCCGTCAGGGTGGAGAAAGCAAGGAGGACGGCGGTTTGCGCGACGCGGTTCGGCATGATGTCTCCAGGGCGGGAATAAACTCGTATTCTTGTTGGTAGACGCGACGGATTGCGTCTCCTGCATTACAACGCACGAGCGTACGAAACGACGACACGAATTACAAATGGTTGCGAAATGTTTCCGCGTTCAGGCGTGGGCAGGCTTGACGAAGAACATCAGCGCACCGACCGCCATCAGCACGGCGCCGAAGAAGCGGTTCTGGACCTTGACGGCGCGCGGGTCGCGGAACCAGCGCTGCATCGTCGATGCCAGCAGGGCGTAGCCGTGCATCACCGTGGTATCGATGGTGACCATCGTGACGCCCAGGATCGCCAGTTGCGGCAGCACGGGCGCCGCGTTCGAGATGAATTGCGGCAGCACGGCGACCATGAAGATGATGCCCTTCGGATTCGTCGCGTTGGTGAGGAAGCCGGTCAATACGCGGCGGCCGAACGACGGGTGCGCCGCGAGGCCGGCCGTCGAGACGTTCGACGCTTCCGCCTTCGCGCGCCACTGGGCGATGCCGAGCCAGATCAGGTACAGCGCGCCGACAATCTTCACGATGGTGAACGCTGTCTCCGACGCGACCAGCAGCGAGCCGACGCCGGCGCCGGCGATCACCAGCACGAGCACGAGGCCCAGTTGCAGGCCCAGCACGGTGGCGCTGGCCTTTTTCAGCCCGTAGGCAAGGCCGTGCGACATCGACAGGATGGCGCCGGAGCCGGGCGAAATGGCGATCAGCGAACCTGCGATGACGAAGGTGATCCAGGTGGCGAAGCTCATGGGAAGGAAGCGGAAGGGGAGAGAAAGGATACGCGGGCATGGCGCACGGCGCCGGCGATTGCCGGACGACCGCGGCCAGCCGCGGGTACTGCTTACTTCTTCTTCGGGTTGACGGCGGCCTTCAGGGTCGCGCCGGCAGCGAAGCGCGGCGTCTTCGACGCAGCGATCTTGATCACTTCGCCGGTTGCCGGGTTGCGGCCCTTGCGGGCAGCGCGCTTGGTGACCGAGAACGTGCCGAAGCCGGTGATACCCACCGTGTCGCCTTTTTTCAGACGCTCGGTGATGATGTCGATGATGGTGTTCACTGCGTCGTTCGCAGCGGCGCCCGACATCTCGGTACGCTTCGCAAATTCAGCGATCAGTTCGCCTTTTTTCATAAATCCTCCGGGTTGAAAGAGCCGGAAGATTAGCATAATTAATTGCTACGCGTAATCTTCTTACACGTCATACACCCTGTATTGGCGGGGTTTCTGCGTTTTTTTGCTCAGGCCGCTGCCGGATTCGCGTCGCCGCTGGCCAGGCGCAGGCGTAGCGCCGCGTTGATCAGCGTCTGGTAACCGGTGCCGGTGCGCTCGGCGCGCGAGCGGAATTCGTCCAGGACCTCGTCGTCGAGGTAGATGGTGATACGGGTCTTGCGCTTCGGAGGACGGGCACGGCGGCGCGGAACGGACGGCAGGTCGAGGTTCTGGTTCATGGACATCTCCTTCAGGTCGGAAAGGCTGCTGCACCGCAGCCAATGTTGTCACTATACGTATCGCCCGCGATGAGCTGCACGGGAAAGCGACGAGATGCAGATTTTCGGGTTTGAAACGCAGAAAACGCGCCTGAACCGTGTACCGGACCGACTGGCTGCGTCGGTTAAGATGTGAGCATATTGATATTGGGGAGCGGTACATGGCTGCAGGAAGTTTATTGGCACTTATCGACGACATTGCCACCGTGCTCGACGACGTGGCCCTGATGAGCAAGGTCGCCGCCAAGAAGACGGCCGGCGTGCTGGGCGACGATCTTGCCCTCAACGCCCAGCAGGTGACAGGCGTGAACGCGGACCGCGAGCTGCCCGTCGTGTGGGCGGTGGCGATGGGCTCGCTGCGCAACAAGGCGATCCTCGTTCCGGCCGCGCTCGCCATCTCCGCCTTCCTGCCGCAGGCGATCACGCCGATGCTGATGGTGGGCGGCGCCTACCTGTGCTTCGAGGGCTTCGAAAAAGTCGCCCATAAACTGCTGCACAGCGCCGCCGAGGATGCGGCGCACGAAGAAGAACTGGCGACGGCGCTGGCGGCCAATGCCGACATGCGCGCGGTCGAGAAGGACAAGATCAAGGGCGCGATCCGCACCGATTTTATTTTGTCGGCGGAAATCATCGTGATCTCGCTGGGCGTCGTCAACGAACAGGGCGCGTCGTTCGGCGCGCAGGTGGCGGCCCTCGTCGCGGTGGCGGTCGCGATGACGATCGGCGTCTACGGCATCGTCGCGGGCATCGTCAAGATCGACGACCTCGGGTTGTACCTGAGTCGCCGTGCGAGCAGCGCCGCCCGCGCCATCGGCAACCTGCTGGTGGCGGCCGCGCCGCGCCTGATGAAGTCGCTATCCGTGATCGGCACGGTGGCCATGTTCATGGTCGGCGGCGGCATCATCGGCCACGCGTTCGAGCCGCTGCACCATCTGGCCGAGAGCGCCGCTGCGGCGGTGGCAGGCGTCCCGGTCGTGGGCAGGCTGCTGGCGGCGGTGGCCCCTGGCGTGGTGGATGCCGCGGCGGGGGTCGTCGTCGGCGCGGTCGTGCTGGCGGTGGTGACGCTGGTGCAGAAAATCCGCGGAAAGTAACAAAGCCCGGCCCATCGCGGTGCGCCCATGCACCGCGATGGGTAACTGTTGCGTCCTTACATCTATTGCGGGTTAGCACAATTGACAACGATAACAATCAAGCTCCACTATCAAGTCGAGCTTGCCGTTGTATCCACGTAGATCAAGAATAAGGACAAGAGAATGCAACAACGATTTGTGCCGCAACAATCCGTACTCGCCCTCTCCATCGCCACCCTGTTCGCCGGCACGCCGCTGCTGGCCCAGGCCCAGGACAGCACCGCCACCGTCGTCGTGACCGGTACCCGCGTCGCCAACCGCACGGCGCTCGACACGGCCTCTCCCGTCGACATCATCTCGGCCGACACCCTCAAGACGACGGGTTCGACCGAACTGAACCAGGCCCTGTCGGTGGCGCTGCCGTCGCTGAACTTCCCGCGTCCCACGCTGACGGACGGCACGGACACCGTCCGCCCGGCCACCCTGCGCGGCATGGCGCCGGACCAGAGCCTCGTGCTGGTGAACTCCAAGCGCCGCCACACGTCGTCGCTCGTGAACCTGAACGGCTCGATCGGCCGCGGCTCGGCCGCCGTCGACCTGAACACGGTGCCATCCGCCATCGTGAAAAGCATCGAGGTGCTGCGCGACGGCGCGGCCGCGCAATACGGTTCCGACGCAATCTCGGGCGTCGTCAATGTCCGCCTGCGCACGGACCGCACGGGCGGCGAAGGCACGATCACGTACGGCGCCCACATCTCGGAATACGACCTCTTGAATGCCGCGGCGCCGGCCGGCGCCACGTGGACCGGACCCAATTCGCGCAAGCGCACGGACGGCCAGACCACGACCGTCAGCGCCTGGAAAGGCCTGCCGCTGGGCGAGACGGGCTACATCACCATCGCGGCCGAATACAAGGACCAGAACCACACGGAGCGCAGCGGCTACGACATGCGCCAGCTGTACGCGAAAGTGAACGGCGCCTACGATCCGCGCGAGCTGACCATCAACCGCTTCGACGCCTGGTACGGCGACCCGGAGATGCAGCAGAAGACCGTGTTCGTCAACGTGGGCAACAACCTGTCCCCGGACGTGAAGGTCTACGGCTGGAGCAGCTACCAGCTGCGCGACGCGCGCTCGGCCGGCTACTTCCGCATGCCGCAGGACAGCCGCAACGTGCAATCGATCTACCCGGACGGCTTCCTGCCGATCATCGCCCCGACCGTCGAAGACTTCAGCGCCGCCGCCGGCATGACCTGGGCCCTCGGTGACTGGGACCTGGACACGTCGCTCGTGTACGGCCAGAACGGCATGAACTACGACGTGCAGAACACGCTGAACGCGTCGATCGGCCCGACCAGCAAGACGAACTTCGATGCGGGCGGCTTCTCGTACAACCAGCTCGTGTACAACCTCACCGGCGTGCGCAAGTTCGACGTGGGCGGTCTCGCGTCGCCGCTGAACGTGGCGGTCGGCACCGAGGCGCGCCGCGAAGGCTACGAGCTGCACGCGGGCGAGCCGGATTCCTGGCGCAACGGCGGCGTGATCCTGCCGAGCGGCGTCCCGGCCGCATCGGGCGCGCAGGTATTCCCGGGCTTCCGTCCGGCCAATGCGTCGCACAAGTCGCGCACCGCGATCGGCGTGTTCGTCGACGTCGAAGCGAACATCACCGACAAGCTGCTCGCCTCCGCCGCCATCCGCGAGGAGCACTACAACGACTTCGGCAACAACCTGTCCGGCAAGCTGGCGGGCCGCTACGACTTCACGAAGAACTTCGCGCTGCGCGGCGCCGTGCAGAACGGCTTCCGCGCGCCGTCGCTGCAGCAGCAGAGCTTCACGTCGACGTCGACCAACTTCGTCAACGGCATCCCGTACGAGATCACGACGTTCACGCCGAACGATCCGGTCGCCGTCGCGCTGGGCGCCAAGCCGCTGAAGGCCGAGAAGTCGACCAACTTTTCGCTGGGTGCCGTCATGCGCTTCGCCCCCGTCAGCCTGACGGTGGACGCCTACCGCATCAACGTGCGCGACCGCATCGTGCTGTCGGAAAACCTGCTGTCGACGGCCGTGCGCAACTACATCGTGTCGCAGGGCTTCATCGGCGTCGGCGGCGGCCGCTTCTTCATCAACGGCGTCGACACGAAGACGGAAGGCGTCGACATCGTCGCGAGCATGCCGTGGAACGCGGGCGCCGCCGGCCGCTTCGACTTCACGCTGGCCGGCAACTTCAACCACACGGACGTGACCAGGGTCCCGACCACCGCCCAGCTGGCCGCGCTGGATCCGGCGCCCGTGCTGTTCGACCGCGTGAACGTGCTGACGCTGGAAAAGGGCCAGCCGAAGAACAAGATCACGGCGAGCGCCAACTGGAAGCTGAACCAGTGGGGCGTGACGGCCCGCGCCACGCGCTACGGCGAAGTGCTGTCGCCGGGCACGACGGAAGCGTTCGACTTCACCTTGAAGGCCAGGACGATCGTCGACCTGGAAGCCCGCTACGCCTTCACTCGCCAGTTCAGCCTGGCGGTCGGCGCGGACAACCTGTTCGACCAGTACTCGGAAACCCTGCCGCCGGCGCTGAACACGACCAGCAATACGCCGTTCTCGAACTACACGCCGTTCGGCAACAATGGCCGCTACGTGTATGCGCGCGCGAACTACAGCTTTTAAATACGCTTGACCTCACAACGGCGTACCGTGACACTGCACGGTACGCCGTTTTTCCTTGGAGCCGCGCCATGACGATCACGATCACCGCCTTCGAACGTTCGCCCGACGGCGGCAAGGGCCTCGCGCGCGACACGCGCGTGCGCTGGGCGCTGGAGGAAGCGGGCCTGCCGTACGACGTCCGCCTCGTGTCGTTCCGCGCCATGAAAGAACCGGCGCACCTGGCCCTGCACCCGTTCGGCCAGATCCCGACGTATGAACAGGACGGCCTCGTGCTGTTCGAGACGGGCGCCATCGTCTTTCATATCGCCACGCACCACGGCGCCCTGCTGCCGGCCGGCGACCATGCGCGGGCCCGCGCCATCACGTGGCTGTTTGCCGCGCTCAACACCGTGGAACCGCCCATCCTGGAACTGGTCACGGCCCGGATCTTCGAAGGCGACAAGCCCTGGAGCAAGGAACGCATCCCGCTCGTCGAGGAGCGCGTGCGCGACCGCATGAAGCAGCTGTCGGCGCGCCTGGGCGATGCCGACTGGCTCGACGGCGACTTCAGCGCGGGCGACCTCATGATGGTGTCGGTGCTGCTCCGGCTGCGGCCGTCCGGCATCCTCGACGAATTCCCCGTCCTGGCCGCCTACGTCGCGCGCGGCGAAGCACGGCCCGCGTACCAGCGTGCGTTCGCGGCGCAGCTGGTCGTCAATGCACCCTGACGCCACGATATCGCCGCCTCGCTTACACTCGAAGGAAATCAGGAACGGCGGCTGAGCATCGCACCGAGCGCCAGCCCGACGCCGAACACGCCGTAGACGACGGCCAGCGACGGCTTCGACAAGTGGGCCTCGTAGCCCGGCTGGAAACGCCTGGGCGTCAGCTGGTAGTCGGCAAAGCAGGCCACGGCCGAGGCGGCGGCCGCCACGCCGAGCGTCAGGGCGGGTTCCTTGCGGTCGAACAGGCGGCCGCACACGCGCTCGAGCAGCACCGACCAGAACATCGCGCTGCCGTGGTGGATCAGGTAGCCGGGGACGGTGTGGCGCAGCGTGGGCGTGTGTTCATGCAATGCCTCGTCGCCATAAATCCAGTGGCTGACCGCATTGGTCGGTGCGTAGGCGCTGCCGGCTTCGCGCCGGCCGAGCAGGGCCAGCGCCGCGGTCGACAGCAGGCTGGACGTGGCGCCGCCGACGAGGCCGCGCCTGAATGCCGTGTTCCATGATTCCATGAAGTCCTCTTGGAGAGTAGAGAAAGGAAAAGCATGCGGATCCTGCTCACGGGGGCAACGGGATTCATCGGACAGCACCTGTTGCGCGCGCTGCTGGCGGAGGGCCATGACGTCGTGTGCGCGGTGCGCCATCCCGGCACATTGCCGAGCCACCCGCACCTGTACGCGATCCGCGCCGACTTCGCCAACGATACCGACAAATCCAAGTGGCTGGCGCGCCTTTCCGGGGTGGAAGCCGTCATCAACACCGTCGGCATTTTCCGCGAGCGCGGCACGCAGACGTTCGCGAACCTGCACACGACAACGCCGCGCGCCCTGTTCGCCGCCTGCGCGGAGTCCGACGCCGTGCACATGGTCGTGCAACTGTCCGCGCTGGGTGCCGACGAGCAGGCCGACACCGCGTACCACCTGTCGAAGAAGGCCGCCGACGACTATCTCGCCACGCTCCCGATCCGCGCCGCCATCGTGCAGCCGTCGCTCGTCTACGGCGCGGACGGCGCCAGCGCGCGCGTCTTCAAGGCGATGGCATCGCTGCCGTGCGCCGTGCGCCTGGGAGATTCCCCGCAACTCGTGCAGCCGATCCACGTGGACGACGTCGTCGCCGCCATCGTGACGCTGCTGCGCCAGCGGCTGTATGCGGACGAGGCCGAGAGTGGCCCCGTGCGCCGCATCGCCCTCGTCGGTCCGCGAGCGCTGCCGTTCGTCGATTACCTGGCCACGTTGCGCCGCGCGATGGGGATGGGCAGGCTGCGCGTGCTGCCGCTGCCGGGGGGTGTCGCGCGAGTGCTTGCGCGCGTGGGCGCCTGGTTGCCCGGCGCGCTGCTCGACCCGGACGCGCTGCGCATGCTCGACCGCGGCAACGCGGCCGACCCCGCCCCCACGCTGCGCCTGCTGGGACGCCCGCCGCGCGACATCGCGTCGTTCGTCGTCGATCCCGGCGCCGAGCGCGCGCGCGCGAAGCTGGACTGGCTGCTGCCCGTGCTGCGGCTGGCCATCGCCATCGTCTGGATCGCCACCGCCATCGTCTCGGCGTTCATCTACCCGGCCGCCGCCAGCTACGAGTTGCTGGCGCGCGCCGGCATCCCCGAGGCCCTGCGCCCGCTGATGCTGTACGGCGCGTCCGTGTTCGACGTGCTGCTGGGCGCCGGCACGCTGTTCTTGCGCCGGCGCCGCTGGCTGTGGCTCATGCAACTGGCGCTGATCGGCTTTTATTCGGTCGTGATCGCGGTCCGGCTGCCGGAATTCCTGATCCACCCCTACGGCCCGCTGACGAAGAACCTGCCGATGCTGGCCGCGATCTGGCTGCTCTACGAACTCGAGAGAGAGGACACATGATGGACTACGTCGTCGTGAAATGGCTGCACATCCTGTCGTCGACCTTCCTGTTCGGCACGGGCATCGGGTCGGCCTGGTACATGCTGTTCGCGAACGTGAGCCGCGACGTGCGCGCGATCGCCGTCGTCAGCAAATACGTCGTGATCGCGGACTGGCTGTTCACGGCCACGACGGCCGTCGTCCAGCCGGCCACGGGGTTCACCATGGTGCACCTGGCCGGCTATCCGATGAGCAGCCGCTGGATCATGTGGTCGCTGATGCTGTACGTGCTGGCGGGCGCCTGCTGGCTGCCCGTCGTGTGGCTGCAGATGCGCCTGCGCGACATGGCGGCGGACGCCGCGCGCGACGGCACGCCGCTTCCCGCCCTGTACTGGAAATACTTCCGCACGTGGGTGGCGCTCGGCGTGCCGGCGTTCATCGCGTTCGTCTTCATCTTCTGGTTCATGGTGGCGAAGCCGATCTAGCTCTAGAATGCCGGCTTTACCACGACAAGGCAGCATCATGATCCGTCTCGGCCTCGCCCTCCTGTTTGCATCCGGCGCCGCTTGCGCAGCAGCACCCGCATGGGTCGCGCGCAGCGACGCCTACACCCAGCCGGTCCTGCAGGACACCGGTAAATACGTGCCCGAGGAATCCACGGAACTGGGCGACGAAAACTACGACACCCAGGTCGCCGACCTGAAACCGCGCGTGTACGAGCGCGAACTGGCCGACACCGAAAAACGCCTCGCGGAACTGCGCCGCCAGCGCGCACAGGAAAACGACGTGAAGGTGCGCCAGGACCTCGACATCCTGATCGACTCGCGCGAGAAGAAGATCGCGACGATGAAGCTGGAGCACAAATACCTGCTCGAGTACGTCAACGTGGGCGAAGTCGTGTACGGCGGCCTGCGCGCCCTGCTCGACCCGCGCAACAAGCCGGAACGCCAGAAGCTCGCGCTGGTACGCCTGAAGCGCTACGCCGGCAAGGAAGCCGGCTACGCGCCGATCGCCACGCTGGCGCGCGCCCGCGGCGAGGAACGCCTTGCCAGCAAGACGCTGATCGGCCCGTACGTGGGCGAGGTCGAGGAAGGCCTGAACAACAACGCGACCTACATGGACGGCATCGAGGAGTTGTTCAAGAAAGCGAACATCACCGGCTGGGAAAGCGACTTCGCGGCGCTGAAGGCCCAGGTGAAGGACTACGACGACTGGGTGCGCAATCGCCTGATGCCGCGCACGCGCAAGGAAGTGCGCCTGCCGGAAGCGATCTACGTGAACCGCCTCGCCAACGTCGGCGTCGACATCGCGCCGGAGCAGATGATCGAGCGCGCCGGCTTCGACTTCCAGGAAGTGCGCGACGAGATGCAGGTCGTGGCGGGCATCATCGCCGCGCGCAACCAGCTGCCGTCGTCCGACTACCGTGACGTGATCCGCGAGCTCAAAAAATCCTCGATCGCCCCCGACCAGCTGATGCCGTACTACCGCGAGCGTTTAAAAGATATCGAAGGCATGGTGCGCGCCCACGATCTCGTGACCCTGCCGTCGCGCGAGGCGAACATCCGCACCGCGACGCCCGCCGAGGCGGCCCGCTCGCCGGCGCCGTTCATGAGCCCACCGCGCATGATCGGCAACACGGGAGAGTATGGCGAGTTCGTGATCCCGCTGGCGAACCCGAACGCGAAGTCGAAGGAGAAGATGAACGACTTCGACTTTACCGCGATGGCCTGGACGCTGACGGCACACGAAGCGCGCCCGGGCCACGAGCTGCAGTTCGCGTCGATGGTGGAGCAAGGGATGTCGGTGGCGCGCGCCCGCTTCGCCTTCAACAGTACGAACGTCGAAGGCTGGGGCCTGTATTCGGAAGCGATGATCCTGCCGTACATGCCGCCGGAAGGCCAGCTCGTCTCGCTGCAGGCCCGTTTGCTGCGCATGGCGCGCGCCCTGCTCGACCCGCAGATCAACCTGGGCCGCATGACGCCGGAACAGGCGAAGCAGTTCCTGATGCGCGAAGTCGTGCTGTCCGAACCGTTCGCGCAGTCGGAAGTCGACCGCTATTCGTACCGCATGCCGGGCCAGGCCACCGCGTACTACTACGGCTACGTGAAACTGCGCGCGCTGAAGACGCAGGCCGAGATCGCGCTGGGCGACCGCTTCAGCCTGAAGGCCTTCAATGACTTCATCATCGCCCAGGGCATCCTGCCGCCGGCGCTGATGAAACAGGCGGTGCTGGAAGAGTTCATCCCGAGCCAGCGGGGCAAGGCGGCGGCCAGATAAGCGCCAAATAAGCGTGCGCCACGCACGTCAATCTTGCGGCGACAATATCGTCCCGCCCAGTGGGGGCGGCCGACCAACCGATGGAGGACAGCGATGCGGGCTTACCAGATCTTACCCGGCGATGGCATCGACGGGCTGCAATGCGTGGATTTTCCTCACCGTGAACTGGGCAATGGCGAAGTGCGCATCCGCGTGCACGCCGTCTCGCTGAACTACCGCGACCTGATGGTCGCCAGCGGCAACTACCTCGTCACCGTCGACGACCCCATCATCCCCTGCTCGGACGGCGCCGGCGAAGTCGTCGCCACCGGTCCCGGCGTCACGCGCGTGCAGCCCGGCGACCGCGTCACCGCGTCGTTCTTCCCACACTGGCATGACGGCCTGACGAGCCCCGAGAAAGTCCGTCACGCGCTCGGCGGCGACATCGACGGCATGCTCGCGGAGGAAGTGGTGCTGGACGAGGACGCGCTGGTGAAAATCCCGGACGGGATGAGCTTCGTCGACGCGGCCACCCTGCCCTGCGCGGGCGTGACGGCGTGGAATGCCATCTTCGAATCCAGCAACGCGGTCCGCCCGGGCGACACCGTACTGCTGCTGGGGACAGGCGGCGTCAGCATCCTCGGCCTGCAGCTGGCCCGGGCGGCCGGGCTGAACGCGATCATCACGTCGTCCAGCGACACCAAGCTGCAGCGGGCGAAGGAGCTCGGCGCGCGCCACGTCATCAACTACCGCACGACGCCGGAATGGCAGGAAGAGGTGCTGTGCGCGACGGACGGCGCGGGCGCACAGGTGGTGCTGGAAGTGGGCGGCCAGGGCACCGTGAACCGCTCGATCGCGTCCACCGCGATGGGCGGCAGCATCGCCATCATCGGCGGCGTCAGCGGCTTCGGCGGCGAAGTCAATCCGGCCACCCTGCTGGCGACCGCCAAGCGGCTCGTGGGCGTCTACGTCGGCAGCCGCGCGATGCTGGAAAAGGTCGTGCGCTTCGCCGAGGCGACCGGGCTGCAGCCCGTCGTCGACCGCGTGTTCACGTTCGACCAGGCGCGCGAGGCGTACCGGCACATGGAATCCGGCTCGCACTTCGGCAAGGTCGTGATCGCGGTGACGTGACGGTCAGGGACGTTTGATCGGCACCAGCTCGATCTCGAACAGCTTCGGCCACAGCTTGCCCGTCACATACAGGCGGTGCTGCTTCGGCTCGTACGCGATGCCGTTCAGGACCGCGTCCGGATTCGTCGTCCCGCGCTGGTCCGGCGGCAGCAGGCCCGTGCAGTCGATCCAGCCGACGACGTTGCCGGTCTCCGGATCGATGCGGGCGATGACATCGGTCCCCCACACGTTGGCGAAGATCTGGCCGTCGACGATTTCGAGTTCGTTGAGCTGGGTGATCGGCTTGCCCTCGGCCGTCACGCGGATGCGGCGCTGCTCGTCCAGCGTCTTCGGGTCGAGGATGCGGATCTCGCTGGTGCCGTCGCTCATGTAGACGTGCTTCGCGTCGCTGGCCAGGCCCCAGCCCTCGCCCTTGTAGTTGAAGCGGCCCTTCAGCGCGAACGTCTTCGCGTCGAACAGGAAGCCCACGTTCGACTGCCACGTCAGGCCGACGATGGTGTCGCCGACGGCCGTGGAGCCTTCGCCGAAGTATTCATCCGCCAGGTCCTTCTTCTGCAGCACCTTGCCGGTTTTCAGGTCGACCTTGCGCAGCGACGAGTGTCCCTTCTGGCCCGTGGATTCGTACAGCTGGCCGTCCCTGAAGAACAGGCCCTGCGTGAAGGCTTGCTGGTCGTGCGGATAGGTATTCTTGACGAAGAAACCGTACACGGGAATGGCGGCGTGGGCGGACGTGACTGAAGCGGCGGCGAGCGCGAGGGAAGCAAGGATTTTCATGGGACTCCACGGATCGGGCCGGAACGTCCCGGCGCGAGCAAGATAGTAACGCAGGATGGTAAGCTAGCGCCATGCAACGAAAGACTCTTACATATCTGCACCTGCCGCCCGACGCCGACCTGCCCGACCTGGGCGCGCGCCCGCCCTTCCTCGCCATCGTGCTGGCCGAGGACGAGGTCGCGGAAATGTGGCTGTGGGACGTCGCGCGCTGGCTCGTCGCTTCCGGCGCGCGCTATGTGCAGGCCTGGGGCAAGGATGCCGAGGCCTGGATCGAAGCCGTGGACGACGCGGCGCTGGAAGCCGTCGACTACGAGGACGCGCCCGAGGACCAGCACGTGCTCGCGACCGCGCACGATGCCGGCGACGAGGACGTGGACGAGGTGTTCTGGTTCACGAAGCACCGCGCCGCGCACCCTGCCCTGCCGCTCGACGCGGTGCTGGTCGTGCACATCGCGTCCAGGCCGCGCAAGGAAGCCATCGAGACGGCTTACGCGGACGCCTGAGCCAGTTCCTCGCCGAGCAGGCGCACCAATTCTCCCGCCGGCAGTGCCCGTGCGAGCGCAAACCCCTGCCCTGCCCAGTTGACCGTGAAATCGTTGTTGCCCGCATTCGTGGCCGCCGCGTTCAGCGCCTTCACGGCATCGTAGGCGATCGGATAATCCGGCAGCGGCGGGTGGCCGGGCGCGCCGATCTCGCTGAACAGCCGGTTCACGAGCCCGCGCGCGGGCCGGCCGGAGACGACGTCCGTCACGGCCGTGATCACACCCTCCCCGGCCTGCATCAGCGCGCGGTGGTGCGATGTCGCGGACGACTCCGGGCACAGGATGAACGCGGTGCCCATCTGGGCGGCACTGGCGCCGAGACGCAGCGCGGCGGCGATGCCGTTCCCGTCCATGATGCCGCCGGCCGCGATCACCGGAATGCGGACGGCGTGCGCCACCCCTTGCGTGAGCGCGAACGTGCCGATGGCGGGATCGCCCCGCTCCGGATCGAACAGCCCGCGGTGGCCGCCCGCCTCGTAGCCCTGGGCGACGACGGCGTCGATGCCGGCCGCCTCCACCTGGCGCGCTTCATCGACCGACGTCGCGCTGGCCAGCAGCACGATGCCCGCGTCCTTCAGCGCCTGGATGCGGCGCGCGTCCGGCAGGCCGAAGTGGAAACTGACGACGGCGGGACGCGTCTCCAGCAGCACGTCCAGCATCGGATCGTCGTCGAGGAAGCTTTGGTAGATTTCGCGTAAGGACGCCGGCGGCTGCGCGCCGCTGGCGGCGAAATGCGGAGACAGGTAGTCGAGCCACGCCGCTTCGCGCGCGGCGTCGGCCTGCGCGGGACGGTGGCAGAACACGTTGACGTTGAACGGCCGGTCGGTCAGGCGGCGCACGTCGGCGATGGCCGCGCGGCCCTGTTCGGCGTTGCCGGCGCCGACGGAGATCGAGCCGAGCGCGCCCGCCTGCGACACGGCCGCCGCCAGCGCCGCCGTCGAGACGCCGGCCATCGGGGCCTGGATGATGGGAAGATCGATGCGCAGCAGGGACAGCAGGTCTGGCTTCATGATGGTCTCCAACACGGGTCGCGGTCCGACGAGTATAGCGCCGCCGGCGCGAAAACGATTTATACCATTTTTTCCCCTGCACTCTTGCCGGGTGCCGCAACCCGTCGCGGATCGTGTTTTTGCGTTAGGATGCATGCTGCCCTGTGGGCTCAAGAATTACCGATTGGCAACAAAGGAAGGCAATGGACAGTATCGACCTCGAAGTGCTGCACGCCTGCGACCAGTGGCTGCGCGCCGGCTGGCGCTGCGAGTACGTGACCGTCGTCCGGACGTGGGGATCGAGCCCGCGGCCGGAAGGCGCCACGATGGCGATCCGCGCCGACGGCGTCGTCGTCGGCTCGGTGTCGGGCGGCTGCATCGAGGATGATTTGATCGCCGCCGTGCGCGAAATGGGCATCGTACGTACCGCGCCCGAAGTCATCACGTACGGCATCTCGGCCGACGAAGCGCACCGCTTCGGCCTGCCCTGCGGCGGCACGATCCAGCTGGTCGTCGAACCGCTCGGGGCGCACAGCCGCATGGACGAACTGCTCGCGCTGGCCCAGCGCCGCATGCTGACCCGGCGCACGCTGGACCTGACGACGGGCGCGGTCGAACTGGCGCAGGGCAAGGTCGACGAGCAGCTGCGCATGGACGGCCAGGCGCTCGTCACGATCCACGGTCCGCGCCTGCGCATGCTGATCATCGGCGCCGGCCAGCTGTCGCAATTTCTGGCGCAGATCGCCGTCGGCCTGGAATACCAGGTGACCGTGTGCGACCCGCGGGAAGAATACCGCGCCAGCTGGAGCCTGCCGGGCGTGGACGTCGTGCACGCGATGCCGGACGACCTCGTGCTGGAGATGAAGCTGGACAGCCGCAGCGCCGTCATCGCCCTCACCCACGACCCGAAACTGGACGACCTCGCGCTGATGGAGGCGCTCAGGACGGACGCCTTCTACGTCGGCGCCATCGGCTCGCGCGCCAACAATGCGCGGCGGCGCGAGCGCCTGCGCGAATTCGACCTCACCGAGGACCAGATCGCGAAGCTGCACGGTCCCATCGGCCTGTACATCGGCAGCAAGACGCCGTACGAGATCGCCGTCTCCATCCTCGCCGAACTGACCGCGGTGAAGAACGGTGTCGCACTGCCGGCGCAGATGTCGGTCGAGCACGGCAAGGCGCTCGCGGCCTAGTTCTCGAGCAGCAGCAAGGCGGCCAGCACGAGCATCGTCGTCCCCGTAACCCCTTCGATGCTGCGCCAGACGGCGGGCCGCGCCAGCACGAACGCGCAGCGGCGCGCGCCCAGGCCCAGCGCGGAAAACCACAGTAGCGATGCCGTCATCGCGCCGGCCGCGAACGACACGCGGTGATTCGCCGCGAGGCTGCTGCCGACGGCGCCCAGCAGCACGACGGTATCCAGGTACACGTGCGGATTCAGCAGCGACATCGCCAGTACGATGCCCAGCGCGCGCGAAGCCGTCGCCGCCGCCTGCCCTTCACCCGCATGCGGGGCCGCCGCGCCCTGCCAGCAGCTTTTCAGGCACCGCAGTCCGTACCACAGCAGGAACGCGGCGCCGCCCCACCGGGCCGCCAGCAGCAGCGCCGGGGAATGCTCGATCAGCGCGCCGAAGCCGGACATGCCCAGCGCGATGAGGGTGACGTCGATCAGCACGCACGTGAGCACCGTCAGCACGACGTGGCGGCCGGCGACGCCCGTGCGGATCACATGCGCGTTCTGGGGGCCGATCGGCATGATCAGGCTCGCGCCCATCCCGAGGCCTTGCCAGAAAATCGGTTGTGAAAACATGCTACCTCCTGTTGTTATTGCGGAGCAGCATGCCTTGTACGCGCGGCTACATCAATTATATTAATGACTTCTAAAGTTCATTAAGCTGGGCTAATCCAATGACCATCGATCCGCGCCGCAGCGAGGCGTTCGTCGCCGCCGTCGACAGCGGCAGCCTGGAGCAGGCAGCGGCGCTCCTCAACGTGACGCCGTCCGCCATCTCCCAGCGCATCGCCGCGCTGGAACACGACCTGGGCACGCCGTTGCTCGTGCGCGCCCGTCCCTGCCGGCCGACGGCGCCCGGCATGCGGTTGCTGCAATTCCTGCGTCGCCGCGCGTTGCTCGAAGACGAATTCTTCGCCGAGCAGCAGGCCGATCCGGGTCCGGTGCGCGTGGCGCTGGCCGTCAACAACGACACGCTGGCGACGTGGCTGCTGCCCGTGCTGGCGCCGGTGCTGATCGAGGAAGGGCTGCTCGTCGAATTCGTCACGGGCGACCAGGGACACACGTTCGCGCTGCTGGAACAGGGGCTCGCGCTCGCCTGCGTGTCCGGCGAAACGGAGCCGATGCGCGGCTGCACGGTGAGTCCGCTCGGCGTGATGCGCTACCGGATGGTGGCGGCGCCCGCCTTCGCCGCGCGCTGGTTCCCCGGCGGGATCACGCGAGAGGCCGCGCGGCGGGCGCCGGTGATGGTCTTCGACCGCAACGACCGCCTGCAGACCGCGTTCCTGCTGCAGCACTTCGGCCTGCCGGAAGGCGCGTACCCGTTTCATTACGTGCCGTCCAGCGATCCGTACGTGCAGGCGATCCGGCTCGGCCTGGGCTATGGCCTGCTGCCGCTGGAACAATGTGCGGACATGCTCGCCAGCGGCGCCCTCGTCGACCTGACGCCGGATCTGTTCGTCGACGTGGCGCTGTACTGGCACGCCTGGCGCATTCAGCCGCCGCGGCTGGAACGCATGGGTGCGGCGCTAGTAAAAGGCGCGCGGGCGGCGCTGCTGCCGTCTCCCTGAGCAACCGGCAGCCATTGCGCGACGCCCCAGCAGAATTCCGGCACGAGGAACAGCCACAGCAAGGGCGCACCGCTGGCCGCCAACGCCCACGCCATCCACGTCGAGAACAGGAATCGGCCCACGCCATCGTAGCGGCCCAGGGTGACGCTGGCGGCGCGCAGGCGCAGCACGGACCACACGAGCACGATGCTGCCCATCAGGCAGGCGAACAGCACGTGGAACGGGCCGAAGTCCGGCAGCGCGTCGCCGCCCAGGCTGCGGTTGAGAGTTGACAGCTGCGTGTGCGCGAGGGCGAACGTCCAAGGCGTGGCGAACGGCGCCGTGAGCAGCAGGTCGTACACGGCGCTGGCGCGCACGACGGTGAGAAAAGCGGATCGGCTGAGTTGCATGGAAATCTCCCGGGATGAAGGTTCCGGCATCATCGCCCCTGGAGTACACTCCAAGGTCAAGCCATTTATTGCATCGACTTCCATGCAGATCGGAGAACTCGCTGCCGCCACCGGCCTTACCCGGGACACCCTGCGCTTCTACGAGAAACGCGGGCTGCTGCTGTCGCGCCGTCTCGCCAACGGCTACCGCGACTATCCGCCCGAAGCCGTGCAATGGCTGTGCTACCTGCGCGCCGCCCAGGCGCTCGGTTTTACGTTGACCGAGATCGAGACCGGCCTGCCGCTGCTGGACGATCCGGCCGCCGCCGCGCCCCTGCTGCGCGACGCGTTGATGCGCAAGCTCGAAGACATCGATGCGCGCATCGCCGGCCTGTCCGCCCTGCGTGCGGATCTGACGCGCGAACTGGCGCGGCCGGGGTTCGGCTGCCCCGTGCTGGAGGAACAAGCGGCCGCGTGAGGAGGTCTCGATGGCCTGGTGTATCGAATTTTCATCCGCCCGATTCCTGCCGACCTTGCCGGAAGACTGCCAGGCCAACCCGGGCGTCTACGGCTTCGAACTGGCCCTGTGGCTGGCGCAGGCGCTGAACCGCCAGGGCGTCGTCACCGGCTATCCGAGCGCGGAAGACTGGGGCTGGTGCTTCGACTATGCGCCGACGGACGAGCTGCGGCTGACGATCGCCTGCGCCAGCCTGTGCAAGGCCGACGCGGGCTATGACGGGCGGCCGATCGGCTGGGCGGTGTCGATCCGCGAACAGCGCGGCCTGGAGCAGCGCCTGCACAACCTGTCGAACGATACCGCGCTGGAAGACCTGGGCCGGCACATCGTCGACCTGCTGCGGGCCGAACACATCGACGCCATCCACGTGCCGCCGATCGCGTAAAATTTTGTTACAAGGAAACTGTCAGCCGTCCGTACGGCGCCCGCGTTAACAGCACAGGCGCCGACGGATGGCGCACACCCATGGAGAAATCATGAAACGCCTGCTTGCCGCCGCCGCCGTGCTGGCCACCTTCACCCACGCCGCCTTTGCCGGAGAACTGACGCTGTTCTCGGACAGCAATTTCCGCGGCCAACGCGTGACCATCGACCGCGACGCCGCCAGCCTGGGCGATGTCAATTTCAACGACCGCGCGTCGAGCGCCGTCATCCGCTCGGGCACGTGGCTGCTGTGCGAGCACGCCAACTTCGGCGGCCGCTGCCAGGAATTCGGGCCGGGCGAATACCGCGAGCTTCCGGGTTTCAATGACGCCATCTCGTCCGCACGCCAGCTCGACCGCGGCGGCCGTGGCCGCTGGCGCGATCACGACCGTGACGACGACCGTGGCGGCTCGCGCGGTGACGACCGCGGCGACCGCGGCGACCGTGGCGACCGTGGCGGCTGGCGCGGCGACCGGGGCGGTCCCGACGTCGTGATGTTCGCCGGCCAGCGCTTCGAAGGCCAGCAAGTGGAACTGTCGCAGGACGTGCGCGCGCTGAGCGACGTCGGCTTCAACGACCGCGCCACCTCGCTCATCATCCGCGAAGGCCGCTGGGAATTCTGCGAACACGCCGACTTCCGTGGCGAATGCGTCGTGCTGGGGCCGGGCCGCTACGACGTGCTCGACCGCATGAACAACCGCATCTCGTCGATGCGCCGGATGCGCTGACCACCGGGGTCAGAGCCCGAATTTTGGAAATTTCCCAAAACCGGGCTCTGACCCCGGTTCTAGGTAATTTCAATTTAACAATGCCACGCCCTTGATCTGCACCCACAGCCGCAGTCCGGGCGCGATGCCCAGTTCGCGGCGCGAGCGTTCGGTGATGCGGGCCAGCAGCGGCGATTCTCCCATCCGCAATTGCACGAGCACGTGGCCCGGCGTGTCCGTGGCCGCCACCGCCGTCACCACGGCCGGCAGGCGGTTGACGATGCTCGTGCCTTGCGGGCGGTCCAGTGCAAGGCTGACGTCGCGCGCGTGGATGCGGCAGCGCAGGTGCGTGCCGATGGCTTCGCGGCGCCGCCCCACGAACAGCGCGCCGCCCGCGAATTCCAGGCGGGATAAAGCGTCTTCCTCGTGGCCGGCCAGGATCGAGTCCAGCACGACGCCGGCATCGTCGGCGAAACTGGGCGGCAGGTCCACGCGCGCCAGCGTCTCCGACAGCGGCCCGCTGGCGACCGCCTTGCCGGCGTCCAGCAGCACGAGGTGATCCGCGAGCCGCGCCACCTCGTCCGGCGCATGGCTCACGTAGACGATCGGGATCGCCAGTTCCGCATGCATCCGTTCCAGGTAGGGCAGGATTTCCAGCTTGCGGCGCAGGTCGAGCGCGGCCAGCGGTTCGTCCATCAGCAACAGCCGCGGCGACGCGAGCAGGGCGCGCGCGATCGCCACGCGCTGGCGCTCGCCGCCCGACAGACCGTCCGGCCGGCGCTCGAGCAGGTTTTCGATGCCCAGCAGGGCCGTCACGGGCTCCAGCGCGAAGCGGCGCTCGTGCACGGGCACGCGCTTGCGGCCGAACTCCAGGTTGGCGCGCACGGACAGGTGCGGGAACAGGCTCGCTTCCTGGAATACATAGCCGACGGCCCGCTGGTGCACGGGGACGAACACGCCGCGCGCATCGTCCTGCCACACCTCGTCGCCGCGCGCGACGATACCGCCGGGCGCGCGTTCCAGGCCGGCGATGGCGCGCAGGACCGTCGTCTTGCCCGAGCCGGAATGACCGAACAGGGCGCTGATGCCGTGCAACGGCAAGTCGAGGTCGACGTCCAGCTGGAACGCGCCACGGTCCATGCGCAGGCGTACGCGCAATCCGTCGGTCATCGGCGCCGTCCTTTCATCGCTTGCGGGTAGAAGGTGTACAGCGCCAGCAGCACGATGAAGCTGAAGGCCAGCATGCCGCCCGCGAGCCAGTGCGCCTGCGCATATTCGAGCGCCTCGACGTGGTCGTAGATCTGCACGGAGACGACGCGCGTCTTGTTCGGGATATTGCCGCCGATCATGAGCACGACGCCGAATTCGCCTACCGTGTGCGCGAAGCCGAGCACGGCGCCGGACAGGAAACCGGGACGCGCCAGCGGCACCGCCACCGACCAGAAGGTGTCCCACGGACTCGCGCGCAAGGTGGCCGCCACTTCCAGCGGCCGCGTGCCGATCGCCTCGAAGGCATTCTGCAGCGGCTGCACGACGAAGGGCAGGGAATAGCACACGGAGGCCAGCACGAGGCCGCCGAACGAGAACGGCAACAAGCCGATGCCGAGCGCCTCCGTCAGCTTGCCGACGGGGCCGTTCGGCCCCAGCAGCAGCAGCAGATAAAAGCCGATCACGGTGGGCGGCAGCACGAGGGGTAGCGCGACGACAGCCCCGACCGCGTGCCGCAGGCGCGAGCGCGTGCGCGCGAGCCACCACGCGATCGGTGTGCCGATCACCAGCAGCAGCAGGGTCACGACGGTCGCCAGCTCCAGCGTCAGGCGGACGGCCGCGAAGTCGGCGGCGTCCAGGGTCACAATGCGTAGCCGTACGAGCGGATGATCTCTCTGGCCTTGTTCGATTTCAGATAGCTTGCCAAAGCCTTCGCGGCCGGATTGGCGCCGCCCCTGGCGAGGATGACGGCGTCCTGGCGAATCGGACCGTGCAGGTTGTCGGGCACGATCCAGCCGGAGCCGGACGCGAATTTACCGTCGCGATAGACCTGCGACAGCGCGACGAAGCCGAGCGGCGCATTGCCCGTGCTGACGAACTGGTGCGTTTGCGCGATGTTCTCGCCCTGCACGAGCTTACCCTGCACGCGGTCGTAGACGCCCAGCTTGTTCAGCGTCTCGATGGCGGCCGCGCCGTACGGGGCCGTCTTCGGGTTGGCGATGGCGAGATGGGCATAGTTCCCCGTCTTGAGGACCTGGCCCTGGCCGTCGACATAGCCGTCCTGCGCGGACCACAGCGCCAGCTTGCCGGTCGCATAGGTAAAACGCGTGCCGGGCACGGTGCGGCGCTCCGCTTCCAGTCTGGCCGGGGTCTCGTCGTCGGCCGCGAGCAGCACCTCGAACGGCGCGCCGTTGACGATCTGGGCGTAGAACTTGCCGGTGGCGCCGAACGCAAGGACGGCCTTGTGGCCCGTGTCCTGTTCGAATGCCGCAGCGATCTTTTGCATCGGCGCGGTGAAGTTGGCGGCGACCGCCACTTGCACCTCGTCCGCCTGGGCGGCGTGGCACGCGATCAGGGCCAGAAGGCCGGCGAGTTGCTTCATGGTCGACTCCAGTTCTTTATCGCTATATAGTAGAGTATATAACGAAACGGAACAGGGCAAAGTGGAAAGCGACAACACAGGCTTCGCGCTGCAGGGCGCCGTCTGGATGACGGTCGGCGGCGAAAAATTCGGCGGCCAGGGACGGGTCGAGCTGCTGGCCGCGATCGGCGAGGCGGGATCGATCAGCCAGGCCGCGAAAGCGGTCGGGATGAGCTACAAGGGGGCGTGGGACGCGATCGACGCGATGAACAACCTGGCCGGCGAAGCGCTGGTGGAACGCGTCGCCGGCGGCAAGGGCGGCGGCGGCACGCGGCTGACGGCGCGCGGCGAACAACTCGTCAGGAACTTCCGGGCGCTCGAGCAACTCCACCAGCAATTCGTGGACCAACTCAACGGACAGGCCGGCAACCTGTCCGCCGACCTGACCCTGATCAGCAGGCTGAACATGAAAACGAGCGCACGCAACCAGTTCTTCGGCACCGTCTCCGGGATCCAGCCCGGCGCCGTCAACGACGAGATCGAACTCGACGTCGCCGGCGGCCACAGAATCGTCGCCATCGTCACGCACGAGAGCACGGCCAGCCTCGGCCTGGCAGCGGGCGCCCAGGCGTTCGCGCTGGTCAAGGCGTCTTCGATCATCCTCATGACGGAAGGCGAGGGTGCGCGCTTCTCGGCCCGCAACCAGCTCGCCGGCACCGTGTCCCTCCTGACGCCGGGCGCCGTCAACACGGAAGTCGTCCTCGACCTGACGGGTGGCGGCAGCATCGCCGCCATCATCACCAACGAGAGCGCGCGAGCGCTCGAGCTGGCCGAGGGCAGGACGGCCACGGCGATGTTCAAGGCGTCCAGCGTGATCGTGGGCGTGCCGGGCTAGGCTGTGTTAGCGCATAATCGACGCATCAAGCACGAGCGTCGACAGCGATGAACGATTTTCTACCGAAAGAATGCGATATCGTGATGGAGGGGGGCGTGACCTCCGGCGTGGTCTACCCCGCGTTCGTGGCGCGGCTGGCCGAAAAGTTCACCTTGCGCTCGATCGGCGGGACGAGCGTCGGCGCCGTGGCGGCCATCGCGGCGGCGGCGGCCCAGTTCAAGCGCAACCGCGTGCGCAAGGACGGGCAGGGCGAGGACGACGGTTTCCATCTCCTGGCCCGGCTGCCCGGCAGCCTGCAGGAAGCCGTCGGCGCGCACACCCGGCTGTTCTCGCTGTTCCAGCCCTGCGCCGCGCTGCGTCCGCACTTCCGCGTGATCGCGGCGGCGCTCAACGAAACGAGCAAGTCGAAAGCCTGCGGCTATCTATCCCTCGCCATGCTGTGGAATTTCCCGCTCGGTGCCGTGGTGGGCGGGGGCATGTGGCTGCTGGGCTTTCTGATCAGCAGCAGCCTGCTCGGCGGACACTGGCCGAGCGTGCCCCTCGTCGGTCTCGCCAGCGTCCTGTGGTTCGGCTTGTGCATGTTCGTGGGCGCGCTGGCCGGGGCGCTGCTGCAGGCCACGTGGTCGGCGTGGCGCGGGCTGCGCGCCAACCGCTGCGGCATCTGCTCCGGCCTGCGCACGTCCGCGGACAATCCGCCCGCGCTGACGGAATGGCTGCATGGCCTCGTGCAGGACATCGCCGGTCTCCCGCTCGACACCCCATTGACGTTCGGGCTGCTGCGCACGTCCGAGCCGCCGATCGAACTGGCCCTGATGACGACGGGCCTCTCCGAACTGCGCGCACACCGGCTGCCGCATTCGAGCGCCGACCTCGTATTCCGCGCCTCGGAAATGGCCGCCCTGTTCCCGCCCGCGATCGTCGACTGGATGACGGCGCACTCGCGCCATACGCGCCACGGCGCACGCACGGTGACGGTACTGGAACGCATGAACGCCGGTGGCGAGGATTACTACTTCATGCCCGATCCGGACGACCTGCCGCTCGTGGTGGCCGCGCGCATGAGCCTCAGTTTTCCCGTGCTGCTGCAGGCCGTACCCCTGTACCGCCTGCGCGCGCTGCCGGTGCATGGGGAAGGCGTCGACCTGCTGCGCGTCTGGTTCTCGGACGGCGGCCTGACCAGCAACTTCCCCATTCACTTTTTCGACAACATCCTCCCGACCCGTCCGACCTTCGGCGTCACCCTGCAGGACGACCTCGCCGACGACGACCCGTTCGACGCGCGCGTGTCTCTCCCGACGAACAACAACACCGGGGTGACGGCCGCGTACATGCCGGTCGACGACACCGACGGCCGCCCGTCGCTGCCGCGCTTCGCGGGCGCCATCCTGCGCACGATCCGCACGTGGCGCGACGAAGCCCTGAAGCGCACCCCGGGCTACCGCGACCGCGTCGTGCAGATCCGCCATACGAAAAAAGAGGGTGGGCTGAACCTGAACATGACGCGCGCCGCCATCGACGTGATGAGCCGCAGCGGAGAAGAGGCGGCGCGCCAGGTGATCGAGCGTTTCCTGAACCCCGTCGAAAAAGAAAACGGCTGGCTGAACCACCGCTGGGTGCGCATGCGCAGCACGGCGGCCGTCCTGCAGGAAACCTTCGCGCCCCTCTCCGAAGCCTGGCACGACGCGCGCCTGACACCCTCGTACGAAGCGCTGTGGATGGCCCACGGCATGGACGCCTTGCCCGCCTACCAGCTCAGCAAGGCCAACCGCACGGCCGGCTTCGCGCTGTGGGAACGCATCGTCGCGCTGCCGCAGGAAGTGGCGCCGGCGGAGCTGTCCGCCCACGCACCGCGGCCGCAGCCGGAACTCGTGATCGCGCCGCGCCTGAACTGAAGGTCAGGCGTCGCGGCCGTCGTAGTGCTGCACGGGAATCGCGTCGAGATCGATACCCTCGATGCAGCGCAGGTTGATGGCCGCCATCGGATTCCCCTTCGGATCGACCCCTTCCGCATACGGATGGATGCCGCACGTGGGACAGAAGCGGTGCTGGATGACGTGCTTGTTGAACGTGTAGGTGGCGGCCGCGTCCTCGGGCGTGCGCAGGCGGAACTGCGCACGCGGCACGAACCAGAGCAGCGATCCCTTGCGCTGGCACATCGAACAATTGCAGGCGAGGGCGCCCTGGATCTCGCCCTCCACTTCATACGCCACCTGGCCGCAGTGGCAGCTGCCTTGATAAATCATGTGTCGTCTCCTCCGTGCGTTGAGTTACGGGACTCATGGTAGCGCAGGATTTTTGCAAGCGCATGTGTCGGGACGCGCGTCCGACACAATCGGACATCGACCTGCGCGCGCAACCCGCTAGAGTGGCCGCATCGTCATCGACAAGGTGCAGACCATGACATCCGGTTTGATCAGGAAGCTCCTCCCGCTGGCCGCCGCCGCGCTTCTCATACCGCTCCCCGCATTTGCGCAAGACGTGAACGTCTGCTCACTCGTCTCCTGCAGCGCCAGCGGCCAGCATGCCGCCGTGCTCGACGAACCGGCGCAACCACGCCGCGCCGCGCGGACGGCTGCAGCGGCACGCCGCCCCGCGCAGGACGACACGACGCGCGATCCGTGGGCACGCCGCTTCCAGGGACGGGAAAACGAAGACGAAGATGTCTGCCTGCTGAACTTCGGCATCGGCGGCCAGCTGGCCAGGAAGGGATCCATCGACAGCCACGTGCTGGGCCGCACGCAGGCATGGCGCGCGCCGGCCCGCTGAGAGTTCAATCCACGGGTTGCACGAGCGTGGCGATGCGGCGGCCCGGCGTCTCGTTGGCGAGGCACAGCACCGGCGCGTGGCGCGCACCCGCGTAGTGCGCGCCCAGCGCGAGCGCCGTCACGAACGGGACGACGCCGCATGCGCCGCTCGATGCCCCGACACGTACGATGTCCGCGCTGCCGTCGAGCTGCCGCATCGTCGTGGCTGCGTATTCCATCAGCTCGTACACCGGGCGCGAGCGGTGGCCGGTATCGGCGACGATCATCGCCACGCCATCCGCACCGGCACCTGCATCGGCGAGCGTGCGCTCGACGAATCCCGCGAGCACGCGGTCGGTACCGCGCCTGCGTGTGTCGGCCGGCTCCGCGACCTGCACTTCCGCGAGCGGCGCGAGCAGCGCCACCGCCTGGCCATCGGATGCCCCGGCCAGCGCCGCGCCGCCCAGCAATAGGCCGGCGGCGCCCTCGCCCGGCATCAACCCCTGCGGCTGCGCGGCCGTGAACAAGACCTGTTCCGACGCCCAGCGTGCGACCGTTGCCTCGCCCACATGGGACGCTGCCGCCACCACGAGCGTGACACCGGGCGCTGCGCCGGCCGCAGTAATGCCGGTCACGGGATCGGTGCCGCACATGGCCGCACCGATCTCGCCACGCCATCCGGCCTGCGCCGCCGCATGCCGCAGCCACGCCGCAGCGGCATCGCGCTGTCCCTCGGACCAATCCGCAGGCAGCAGCGGCAGCACCTGGAGCCCGGGCATGGCATCGTCGCGCACGGCCCACTCGATCGCGGCACGTCCCGCGAGTTCCGCGACCACGCTGCTTGCCAGCGTCAGCGCGCGCCACTGCTCGTCGCTGAAGTTTGCCTCACTGGCTCCGTGCGCCGCCAGCCAGTCGGTGATGTCTTCCCGCAGCGCCTCGTCTAGCGCGTCCTCGCAGCGCGCGCACATCACGGGGAAGCCGTCGTCGTCGACGAGTTCCCGGTCCAGACCCGGGCGTGCCTTGTTGTCCGCGATGGCGGCCGCCAGTTCTTCGGCGGACACACCCTGCGGAGCGCGCAGTGCCGTCGCGAGGATCGCCAGGTGCCGCGCGTGCGCCGGGCGCGTGGCGGCGCTGGCCGGTCGTGCGGGTGCGGCGGGCAGCGCGTCGGCCTGGACGGTGGTGCTGCGTTGCGCGATCCGTTTGTATCCGATGAAGCCCGCCAGCAGCAGGGCTACAGGCAGGCCGAACAGCACCAGCATCCATTCCGACGTGGCGGGCACGCTCCCGCTCGCGCGCCACCAGACGATCGCGCCGCCCCAGCAGGCGACGAAGACGGTGGCAGCGATGAGGGCCTGCCTGATCCAGCCGGGGACTGTATGGGAAGCGGGGAGCGGTTCGGCGGTAAGAGGTGTCGACATGATGGTGTGGCGTCAAAGTTTGTCGATAGTGGCCTGCTGGCCTGCGATGAGTTCAACGAGGAACATGCACCGCGGACTCACGCAGCGACAGCCAGCAGTTCCAGCTTCAGCCCCTTCATCCCCGACGGCACGTAGATCGCCATCGATTGCGCCTGCAGCATGCGCTCGTACATTTGTCCCTTGGCATCGAGGATGAAATAGCACGTGTCGGGGCGCACTGGCACGGCGGCGGGCAATTGTGGCGCGTATTGCAGGCGCACGCCGGGCAGGGCCGACAGCACGCATTTCTCGACGTCGTCCGGCGCGCCGACCTTGAAACGCAGCGGCACGGTGTCGACGAGTTCCAGCGTCGGGATATCGGCCGAGACGGCGACGTAGAAGGTCGTCTTGTCGTCGATCTTGCCGGAGTCGAGCATGCCGTGGTGGTACGACGGCCGCACTTCGTTCAGGACAATGGCGAAGTACTTCGACGAGATCACGGTGTCGAGCAGTTCACGGATGATCTGGAACAGCTTGGCAAAGCCGGGACCGGGATCGGCGTGCTGGTACACCGGCAGGTCGGTCAGCGTCCAGCTTTTCGAAAACGTCATCAGCGCGCCGCCCACGCCCAGCAATTGTTCGTGCAGGCGTTCCGGGTGCAGGTCGGGATGGTGCACGTAGTGGGATAGCGATGCGCACGCGGAACTGGCGGTGTGCAATAGCCAGAACGACGACATGTCACCGGAACGGAATTCGATCACGTTGCGGCTCGGCTCGCGGTGGTGGCCATACAGCGAACTCACCTTGGCCTGCAGCGCCTCGAGCAGGCGGCGCACCTGCTGGAACAGGGCGGGTGCGGCACCCACCGACAGGCTGGGCGGCAGGAAGGACGGGTCCATCTCGAAGCCGCCGGACGGGGCGCGCCGCAGGCGCAGCACCGGAAAGCTGAGGTAGGCGTCGCGCGGCTCGAATTCCGGGACGAGACGCACGGTTTTCCTGAGGTAGGACACGGACGCCGGCGCCGCTTGCGTGTAGAGGTCGGGCGTTTCCTCATTGGTTTGCACGAAGCGGACCGTCTTGGTCGGCTGGCCCGGCTGGGCGAAATTGCCGCTGAAGGGTTTGAGGCCGGGCAGGGCGGCGTAATACGTGACGGTTTGCTGGGATTGCGGCAACTGGCTGAGGTCGACGGTGTCGGGCAGTTCGTCGGCACCCGGCGCATCGACCAGTTCGCCGTCCTGGAAGCGCAGTGCGAGTTCGAGGATGCGCAACACGTTGCTGGACAGCGCCTCGCGGTCGATCTGCAGTGTTTCGATGCCCCAGGCATACGGGTGTACGGCCCGGATGCTCTTGTACAGGCGGTGTTCATGGTACTGGTCCTGGCGCTGGAAATGCTGCGGACGCAGGAGCAGACCCTCTCCCCACAATACTTTGCTGGCCATGTTGCCGATCATCGTGCTCGTCATGCATGTCCTCCAGTCATTGACTTGTCCCAAGTCGATCACCTTAGTCCTTCATGACGGTTTTTTTTCTGCTATGACCTGCAGTTTTGCTACTGCTCAAAGTAACCGTGGGTCTTGCCCAACTGAACTATTTTTTCGCGCCCGACTGTGTAAAGATGCCCGCTTGCGCCGCCGGCATGGAGGAGTTCGATGGAAGGATTCACGCCTGGTTTTTTCGACCGTCTGCTGGGCACATCGGTGCGCGGCGCCGGTAACGCCTCCGTCTCGCGCATCACCGCCGAGGATTTCAAGGATGCCGTCGCGCGCGACCTCGAGGCGTTGTTGAACACGCGCTCCGTCATTCCCGAAAATTCACTGCAGGGTTTCCCCGAGTGCAGCGAGTCGCTCGTGACCTACGGCTTGACGGATTTCGCCGACCGCTCGCTGTCGAGCCCGAGCGACCGCGCTTACATCTGCGACTGCCTCGAAAAAACCATCGCCCGCCATGAACCGCGCCTGCGCAACGTGAAGGCGGTACTCGAAGTGCGCGACGAGAGTGCGGTGAACCGCCTGAAGTTTTCGATCACGGCGGTGCTCGTCGCCAGCGCATCGGAAGAACCGGTCAATTTCGACGCGCTGCTGCAGCCGTCGACCCTGCAATACAGCATCAACAAGGCGGGCAGGGCGTCGCCGGCCGCGTCCGCGCGAGGCTAAGCTTGGAACAATTGCTACCGTATTACGAGCGCGAGCTCGGCCACTTGCGCCGTCACCTGCGCGAATTCGCCGAGCGCTATCCGAAGATCGCGGGCCGCCTGCTCATCAGCGGCGAAGTGTGCGAAGACCCGCACACCGAACGCATGATCGAATCGTTCGCGCTGCTGAACGCGCGTATCGCGAAGCGGCTCGATGACGACTATCCCGAATTCACGGAAGCGCTGTTCGACGTCCTGTACCCCCATTACCTGCGCCCGTTTCCCTCCTGTTCGATCGCCCAGATGGATTTCGGGGGGACCGCCAACCAGCAGACGGGCATCGGCGTCCTCCCGCGCGGCACCGCGCTGAGTACGCGGCCCGTGCGCGGCGCGGCCTGCACGTTCCGCACCGTTTATCCCGTCACCGTCGCGCCGCTTGCGCTCACCAGGGCCGCGTTCTCCGCCATCATCGACCATCCGGAAGCCGTACGCCTGCCGGAAGGCGCCGGCTCCGGCCTGAGCCTGACGCTCACCGCCACGGCCGACCAGTTGCGCCTCGGCCGGCTGGCCCTGCCGCGCCTGCGCGTGTTCATCGACGGCGAACCGTCGTTCTGCGCGGCGTTGCGCGACACGTTGTTCATGCGGGCCGCGGGCGCATACGTCGAGGCGGACCGCAATGGCCGCTGGTTTCCCCTGGGCGCGATCCCGATCGAGCCCGCCGGCTTCGCCGACGACGAAGCCCTGATCGATTTTCCCGCGCGCTCGCATGCCGCTTACCGCCTGCTGACGGAGTACTTCTGCTTCCCCGACAAGTTCAACTTTTTCGACATCGACTTGGCCGCACTCATGGCCGCGCTGCCGACCGCGCTGGCGGCCGGCGCGACGACGGTGACGCTGCACCTGGCGCTGGCGGGCCTGCGCGCGGATTCGAACACGGCGCGCATGCTCGGCACGCTGTCGACCAACAACCTGCTGCTCGGCTGCACGCCCGTCATCAACCTGTTCCCGCAGCGCGGCGAGCCGATCCGCCTGACCCACGCGAGCGCCAGCTACCCCGTGCTGGCCGACGCACGCCGCGCCTTCGCCTACGAAGTGCAATCCATCGAATCCGTCAACCTCGTGCGCCAGACGCCGCAGGGAGAAACCGTCGTCGAATTCCACCCGTTTTACTCGCTCAAGCACGCCCAGACGCCCGAGCGGAACGGGCATTACTGGGTGCTGCGGCGCGACGAGACGCTGGCCGAGCGCAGCCCCGGGTACGAGACACAGATCGCCATCGTCGACATCGACTTCGATCCGGCCGCCGTCGAGACGCAAACGCTGAACATCGAACTCATCTGCAGCAACCGCGACCTGCCGGCCTCACTCTCCTATGGCCAGCTCGGCGGCGATTTGTTCCTCGAAGGCGGCTCGAGCATGAAGACGATCCACTTCCTGCGCAAGCCCACCATCACCTACCGCTTCGAGAGCGCCCGCAGCGCCCATTGGCGCCTGATCTCGCACCTGACGCTGAACCATTTGTCACTGGCAAACGGCGGCGTCGACGCCTTCCGCGAGATGCTCGCCCTGTACGACCTGCCCCGTTCGCCATCGTCGCAGCGCCAGATCGGCGGCATTGCCGGCATCGAACAACGTACCGCCAGCGCGTGGATGGCGGGCAATCCGTTCACCTGCCTCGTGCGCGGCGTGGAAGTGCGCATCCTCATCGACGAGGAAGCCTTCGTCGGCAGCGGCATCTACGCATTCGCCCACATCATCGAACGGTTTCTCGCCCTGTACGTGCACGCCAACAGCTTCACGCAACTGGTGGTGGTGTCCAATAAAACCGGAGAGGAATTATTGAAATGCCTACCGAGAAGCGGCGATTTGAGCCTGCTGTAATCGAGCGCCTGTTCAGGGAACCCTATCGTTTCGAGTACTTCCAGGCCGTGCGCATGCTCGAGCTCTGGCTCAAGCGGCACGGCAGCCCCCAGCACGACGCCATCGCGCATTACGTGCGCTTCCAGAACTCGACGTCGCTGGGATTTCCGGCCAGCCAGCTGGAAGCCATCCAGCCCGAGCCGCGCGACCTCGACCGCGGCGCGCACGCGCTCGGCAAGGCATTGCAGGAAGCCAGGCTCACCTACATCCGCGTCACCCCCTCCTTCATGGGCCTGTTGAGCGCCACCGGCGTGCTGCCGGCCCATTACACGGAGCGCATCGCCGACCACCAGCAGCGCCATTCCGACGAAGGTCCACGCGCGCTGCTGGACACGTTCTCGAACCGCTCGCTGGCCCTGTTCTACGCAGCCTGGCGCAAATACCGGCTGCACTTCAAATACCAGCTCGACGGCCAGGACACCTTCCTGCCGCTGCTGCTGGCACTGGCAGGGCTCGGCCACAATGCGCTGCGCCGGCGCCTGACGCATCCCAGGGACGGCGCCCTGCTGGACGAATCGATCGGCTACTTCGCCGCGTCGATCCGCCAGCGCCCGCCCTCGGCCGTACAGATGGGGCGCGTGCTGTCCGAGTATTTCGACCACCCGGTGCGCATCGAGCAATTCGTCGGGGCCTGGTACGACGTGCCGTCCGCCCAGCAGACCGTCCTCGGCCACCCCACCGCCGTGCTGGGCACGAGCGCGATGGCCGGCGACCGCGTGTGGCAGCGCGACCTGCGCCTGCGCGTCGTGGTGGGTCCGCTGGACCACGCCGGTTTCTCGTCGTTCCTGCCGGGTGGCCTCGCGGCGCGCGCCCTCAAAAGCCTGCTGGGCCTGCTGGCCGGCGTCACGCTCGAATACGAGGTCGAACTGATCCTGCGCGGAGAAGCGGTCCGCAGCACCGTCCTCGGCCCCGCGCCGAGCGGGAGACTGGGTTGGGATGCCTGTCTCGTCACCGGACCACAGGCGGATGACCGCGGCGACGTCCGCTACGCCCTGCAGCCGATCGAACAGCTGGCCTGACGGGCAAGCCTACGGCACGACCTCGGCGAAAAACAACCGTTCCACCGGCGCGGGATCGAACAACCCGCGCCCATCCCAGCGCGGCAGGTCGATATCCGCTTGCGAGGGCACGGCCTTGCCCGCGTAGCGCGGCCCCAGCCGGGCGATCATGCCCGGGAAAGCGCGGCAATAGCTGGACGCGATGCCGGCCACCTGGGCCAGCCGCTTATACGTGATCACGCTGGCGGGCGGCAGTGTATCGAGCACATGGACGATGCGCTCGCGCCAGTCGTCCGACCACGCGGGCAGCGGCGCGCCCGCCACGCGGATCCGGTCGCCCGGCCGGATCTCGCCGCCGCGCAGCACACGCGCCAGCATGCCGCGCCGTGTGCCGATGCGCGTCGACAGGCCGGGTTGGTGCGCGTCCAGGTGCCCGCAGGCTTCGCACTGGAACATCAGCCGCAGCAGGGCGCCATCGCCGACCTGCAGCACGGTGCCGGAGACGAGCCGCGACGTGTCGACGTCCACGAGCAGGTTCTCGCGCAGCGTGTGCGGCGGCAGCGCGAACGCGTCGTAAGCATCCGTGCCGGCCAGCAGCAGCTGGCGCGGCGACAGCGGGTCGGCGTACACGTCGCCGTCCAGTCCCTGGTAGGCGATGGCCCTCACGCCGTCCACGCGCACGGGTGGCGCGGCCAGGCTGGGGCGCAGGGCCAGGGCTTCGATCCGTCCGATGTCCATGTGCTTGTCCGTGTTGGTAAGCGATAAGCGATGACAAAGTCTGCCACAGGTGCGGCCGGTCCGGATGGCGTACCGGACGGTCGCACCATGACGCTCAACGATAGGCCGGGTCGCGGGAACTTTCATGCGCCCACGTGTACAAGGCCGGCAGGATCAGCAAGGTCAGCGCCGTCGACGACAGGATGCCGCCGATGACGACCGTCGCCAGCGGCCGCTGCACTTCCGCGCCCGTGCTCGTCGCCAGCGCCATCGGCAAAAAGCCCAGCGAGGCGACGAGCGCCGTCATCAGCACTGCGCGCAAACGTACCTGCGCCCCTTCGCGCATGGCATCTTGCGCGGAGTGGCCCTGGTCGCGCAGCGAACGCACGAACGCCAGCATCACGAGCCCGTTCAGCACGGCCACGCCGGACAGCGCGATGAAGCCGACCGCCGCCGAAATCGACAGCGGCAATCCGCGCAGCCACAGCGCCAGCACGCCGCCCGTCATGGCGAACGGGATGCCGCTGAACACGAGCAGGCCATCCTTCACGCTGCCGAACATCAGGTACAGCAGCGCGAACACGAGCGCCAGTGCGGCCGGCACGACGAGCGCCAGGCGCTGGCCCGCGGCCCGCAGGTTCTCGAATTGTCCGCCGAGACTCAGCCATACGCCCGCCGGCAGTTTCAGCTTGGCCAGGTCGGCTTGCAGCGCGGCGACGAACGACCCGAGATCGCGCCCGCGCACATTGGCCGTGACGACGATGCGGCGCTTGCCGTTCTCGCGGCTGATCTGGTTCGCTTCCGGCACGAAGTCCAACGTGGCGATCTCGGACAGCGGAATGCTGGCGGCCCGCCCATCGCGCGCCGGCAGCGAGATCGGCAGGCGCCGCAGCGTGTCGACATCGTTGCGCGCCCCTTCCGCCAGGCGCACCGTGATCGCGAAGCGGCGGTCGCCTTCGAACACGGTGCCCACGTCGCGGCCGCCGACGAGCGTGCCGAACGCTTCCTGCACGTCCGCCACGTTCAGGCCGTAGCGCGCGGCCTTGATGCGGTCGACGGCCAGGGTCAGCGCCGGTAAACCTCCCGTCTGCTCGATTTTCACTTCGCCGGCGCCCGGCAGCCGATCGAGCACTTGGGCGATGCGCTGGGCCGTCGCGAGCATGGTCGCCGTGTCGTCGCCGAAAACCTTCACGGCCACGTCGCTGCGCACGCCCGAGATCAACTCGTTGAAGCGCAGCTGGATCGGTTGCGAGAACTCGTAGTTGTTGCCGGGGATGCGGTTGGCCGCTTCCGCGATCGCGGCCACGAGCTCGGCATGCGTTCGTCTCGGCTTCGGCCACTGGTTTTCCGGACGCAGGATCAAATAGCTGTCGGCAGCATTCGGCGGCATCGGGTCCGTCGCCACCTCGGCCGTGCCGATGCGCGCGAACACGCGTTCGATCTCGGGGAATTCGCGCAGCAGGGCGGTCTCCAACTGCTGCTGCATCGCCACCGATTGCTGCAGGCTCGTGCCGGGAATCCGCAAGGTCATCACGGCGAGATCGCCCTCGTTCAGGTTCGGCGCGAATTCGGTGCCGAGGCGGGTCGCCAGCAAGCCTGTCAGCAGCACGGACAGCACGGCGAAGGTCAGGGCGACCGGGCGGTTGCGCAGGGTCCAGTCCAGCAGCGGCCGGTACCAGTCGCGCGCCTTGTGCATCATGCGGTTGTCGTGTTCGGCCACGTTGCCGCTGACGAACAATGCGACGGCAGCCGGCACGAACGTCACGGACAGGATCATCGCGCCGACGAGCGCCATCACGACCGTGAGCGCCATCGGATGAAACATCTTGCCTTCGATGCCGGACAGTGCGAGCAGGGGCAGATAGACCGTCATGATGATCACCTGGCCAAACAGCAGCGGCCGCCTCGCTTCCGCCGCGGCAAGCGCCACCTCCGTGCGGCGTTCCGCGCCAGTCAATGGCCGCCCGACCTCGGCCTGGGCGATCCCGAGCCGGCGGATGCAGTTCTCGACGATGACGACGGCGCCGTCGATGATGATGCCGAAGTCGAGCGCGCCGAGGCTCATCAGGTTGGCGCTGACGCCCGCCTGCACCATGCCCGTGAACACGAGCAGCATCGTGAGCGGGATGACGAGCGCCGTCACGAGCGCCGCGCGCAGATTGCCGAGAAAAGCGAACAGGATCGCGATGACGAGCAGCGCCCCTTCGACGAGGTTGTTGCGGACGGTGCGAATCGCCTTGTTCACCAGCACGGCGCGGTCGTACACCGGCAAAGCCTGCACACCCGGCGGCAGCGAACGGTTGACCTCGTCCAGCTTGCGGCGCGCGCTGTCCGCGACGGCGCGGCTGTTCTGGCCGATCAGCATGAAGACGGCGCCCAGCACCACTTCGCGACCGTTCTCCGTGGCGGCGCCGGTGCGCAGTTCGCGGCCCGGCTCCACGTCGGCCACGTCGCGCACGCGCACGGGTGCGCCGTCGACGACGTCCAGCACGATGTTACGGATCTCCTCCAGCGTTTTCACTTGTCCCGGCGTGCGCACGACGAATTGTTCGCCACCGCGCTCGATATAGCCGGCGCCCGCGTTGACGTTGTTGCGGTCGATGGCATTGACCAGGGTCGCCAGCGACAGCCCGCGCGCAGTGAGCTTCGCCATGTCCGGCGCGACCTGGTACTCCTTCAGGTAGCCGCCAATGGTGTTCACTTCCGTCACGCCCGCGACGCCGCGCAGTTGCGGCGCCACGATCCAGTCCTGGATCTCGCGCAGGTCGGCCGGAGAATAGGGCGTGCCGTCCGGTTTCAATGCGTCCGGGCGCGCTTCGACCGTCCAGTAAAAGATCTCGCCCAGGCCCGTCGCGATCGGCCCCAGCGCGGGATCGGCCTGGTCCGGCAGCCGGCTTTTCGCCTGTTGCAGCCGCTCGCTCACGAGCTGGCGGGCGAAATAGATGTCGGTGCCTTCCTTGAAGACGACGGTGACCTGCGACAGGCCGTAGCGCGACAGCGACCGCGTCTGCTCGAGCCGGGGCAGGCCGCTCATCGCCGACTCGATGGGGAAGGTGATGCGCTGCTCGACTTCCAGCGGAGAATAGCCCTGCGCGGCCGTGTTGATCTGCACCTGCACGTTCGTGATGTCGGGCACGGCGTCGATCGGCAGGCGCTGGTAGTTGACCACGCCCAGGCCGGCGAGGGCGAGGACCGCGAGCACGACCAGCCAGCGGCGCGCGATGGCGAATGCGATAAGTTGTTGGAACATGGGCGCCTCGTCAGTCGTCGTGTTCGGCTTCGCTCTTGCCGAGGTCCGCCTTCAGCAGGAAGCTGCCGCCGGCCGCGACGACATCCCCCGCCGCCAGCCCGCGCACGATCTCGATCCGCTTGCCGTCCGAGCGCCCGGGCACGACGTCGCGCAGCGTGAATCCGGCCTTCGTGCGGACGAACACGACGCTGTGCTCGTGGATCGTCTGAATGGCATCGCCGGACACGGTCACCGGCACCTGCGCCTGCGGCCCCATCAGGTCGACGCTGGCCAGCATGCCCGGCCGCAGGCGCGCGTCGCGGTTCGGCAGGACGATGCGTGCCGTCGCCATGCGCGTCGTCTCGCCGAGGACGGGGCCGACGAATGCGACGGTGCCGTCGATCTCGCCCGGTTGCGTGCCCACGCTGATCTTCGCCGCCATGCCCGCCCCGACCTGGCCCAGGCTGTCGGCGGGTACGGCCGCTTCGATCCACACGTGCGACAGGTCGGCGATGGTCAGCAACGGCTTCGTTTCGTCGACCGCCTGGCCCGCGACGGCCGGCTTCTCGACGACGACGCCGTTCAGCGGTGCGCGCATCGTCACGCTGCTGGACACGCCGCCGCCCGCTTCGATGCCCAGGGCGGCCAGGCGCTGTGCCGCCGCCTGTGCGGCGATCTCCGCTTCCCGCATCGCCGTCGCCGCGGCTTCCAGATCCTGGCGGGCCGAGATGCGCTCGTCCCACAGCGCCTTTTCGCGCTGGTACGTCGTGCGGGCGAGCTGCAGCCGTTGGCGCGCGCTGGCGGCGTCGGCGCGCCACTGCGCGATGGCCGGGCTCCGGATCGTCACGAGCGCCTGCCCCTTGCGCACCAGGGCGCCCGGCGCCACGAGCACGGCCTGCACGATGCCCGGCGCGGGCGCGGCCAGCGCGACGGTGCGTTCCGCGTCGGTTTTGACTTGCGCGGGCAGGTGCAGCCGCTGCCGCAAGGTGGCCGGACCGGCCGTGTCGAGGGCGATGCCGTTCGCCTTGATCTGCGCCGCCGTCATCGCGATGCCGCGTGCGCCTGCATCTTCCGCTGCGCCGCCTGTTTCCGCGCCGCGGTCGTCGTGGCCGTGCGCATCTTTCGTGGGTGCCGAGTCCTCGCGCGTAAACAGCATCAGTCCGGCCAGGAGGAGGGCGAACGCGCACATCAGCGCGATCGCCAGGGTCTGTTTCTTCGTCATGGTGTTCTCTTCAATCTTGATCGGTGCCGGCGAGGCGTTCGATGTCGGCCCAGGCGCGCCAGGCGGTTTCCAGGCTGTCCCAGTGGCGTGTCTGCACCTGGAACCACGTCCGTTGCGCGTCGAGCACGTCCAGGAAGGAAAACTTCCCGTACTCGAATCCTTTCAGCGTCTGCTCGTACGCGGTCTTCGCGCCCGGCACGACGTCGTCGCGCAGCAGCCGGGCTTCCTGTTTCGCCGTTGCGTAGCGCGTGTGGGCAGCCGTCAGCGCGGCCGCCGTCTCGACCCGGGCCGCAGCCAGTTCGTCGTTCGCCGCGTCGGTGCGGCGCAAGGCCGCGTGCAGGGCATCCTCGTTGCGGTTGAACAGGGGCAGCGGCACGGACAGGCCGACGACGGCCTGGCGCCGGCCCACCTGGTCATCCTTTTGCGTGCCCACGGACAGCGTGACGTCCGGCACGCGCGCCGCCCGCTCGACATCCGCCTGGGCCTGCCGCGCCGCGAGCTGGCCGCGTGCGCGGCGGACGGCGGCGGATTCGCGGGCCAGCAAGGTCGCGATGGGTGCGGGGTCCGGCAGCCGCTCGCTGTCGTCTGCCAGCGCCAGGGTGTCCGCGGGGCGGCCGACCAGCGCGGCCAGCGTCGTGCGGGCGATGGCCAACGCGGCCGTCGCCCGGGTCAGCGCGGTCGATGCATCGACGGCCGCGAGGCGGGCCCGTGTCTCGTCGATCGGCGATATCTTCCCGGCCGCGACGCGCTTGCCCGCCACGTCGACGGTCCGGCGCGCGAGGTCCGTCAAGGCCTGGGCAAGTGCGAGCCGGTGTCCGGCGATCAGGACGTCATGGTAGGCTGCGATGACGTCGGCCCGGATGGCCAGCCGCTGCGCCAGCCGGTCGCCGCGCGCCACGTCGGCCGCACCCTGGGCGAGGGCGACGCGGGCTCGGCGTTTGCCGCCGAGCTCGATCGGCTGGTTGATCTGCACGGTGGTCGTGCGCGTGCCGGCCTGCTGGCCTTCGCGCAGCCAGGACAGCTCGGGATTCGGCAGCCGGCCGGCCTGGCCGACCAGCGCTTCGCTCGCCGCCACCTCATGCGCGGCCGCGCGCGCGGCGGGCTGGTCGAGGGCGAGCCGGATCGCTGTGGATAAGTCGATGGGGGTGGTGTCCGCCGCGACGCGCAGGGGCTCGGCGCCGCAGCGCCATGCCAATGCGGATGCGAGGACGAACATCGCCAGTCTTTGTCTGGATGTGTTCATGCGTGCTCCTGAAAATGGTCGATTCAGGCGCGCGGAGATTTGTGGGGTATCAATGCCGCGCGCGGGTCAGGCGGCGGCAGGCCATTGCGGCCGTTCGGGACGGCTCGCGGGCGGCGCTTTGAGGTAGGGCGGGAAGAAGGCGATGCTGGAAGCGTGCCGGCGCTCGGCCGGTATCACGACGAACGCCGCGGGCAGGCACGCCGTATGTCCGAACGTGCAGGCCGCGCAGTGCGGGTCGACCAGGGACGCGCCGTCGTCGTCGGCCACGAACACGGTCCGGTCTACGCCTGGCGCGACGACGCTGTGGTGGCTCACGCCGGCCGGCGTCATCGCGCAGCACTTGTCCGCCATGGCCAGGGCGACCTGGAATGGATAGACGACCAGCAGCAGGATGAGGATCAGGCGGCGCATGGCGCAATGATACCGCATTAAAAGATGGCGTTATTCATCAATGAGCGGCCTCAACCAATCACGGGAATCAGGTTGGGTTCGCAACCGATCTGCATATACCTTTATCGGGAGGGTTTATCCATACGTGGATGATTCCGGAAATAAACGATTGAACTCGCTGGAGGGTCGCCGTAATGAAAAGCGCAAATATACTTGGCGGAATTTTTTTATTGGGAACTTTATCCGCCTGTTGTAATCCACCGTTGGTATCCACAATCGACGTCCCGAAATTACCGCAGCAGGCGTCGAACTGGTGCTGGGCGGCGAGCGGCCAGATGACCATGCGTTTCCTGGGCCATGACGTCGCCCAATGCGTGGAAGCGAATAACCGTTTCGGCCTCGCGACGTGCTGCGAAAATAATTCCGGAAGCTGTAATAACGGCGGCTGGCCGGAATACGTGAAATACGGTTTTACGGCCGACCAGACCTCCGATACGGCACTCACGTTCAGCCAGATCAAATCGCAGATTTACTGCAAAAAGAAACCCATCGCATTCAGCTGGCACTGGCCCGGCGGCGGTGGCCACATGATGGTCGTAAAAGGCTATTTCACGGTGAACGGCGTGCAATACGTGGACGTCAACGATCCCGAGCCTTATACGGATCTGGGCACGCTCGTCGGCGGCACGGAAACCATCATGACGTATGCCGATTACGTCAGCCGCACGGGCGACCACACCCATTGGAACGACTATTACAACATCACGTACAAAGGTGACTGACATGCGCAAACTTCCTTTCGCGTTGGTCGTTGCGGTCGTCCTCTTCCTCGGCGGCTGCCAGACGAGCCAACCCCGCCCCAACCACAGCCAGGACACCGCAGCGCAGCATGGCCTGGCCACGCTCCGGCAGGTCGTCAATGCCGGCAACTATGCGTCGCTCGGTTTCGAGTCGGAGGCCGAGGTACGCCAGGCCACGCTCGGCGAGCCGCTGCAGGTCTACCGGGTCCAGCTCGACGCCCTGCGTGCCTTTACCGGGAACACCGATCCGGAAACGCTGCTCGTCGACATCCGCCGTAGCCTGTACCCCGTCAAGGTCGGCGACCGCGTGGCGACCTCGATCTTCGTCACCGGGTCGCGCGAAGGCTGGCGGGCGTCCGAACTGGGCAACGCGGCCGTGGCACGGCTCGTCAGCCGCTATCGTCACGGCGCCGGCGATTTCCTCGTGCACGTGGCTGCGATGAAATCCTGGTTCGTCGCCGACCGGGTCGAAGGCAAGCTCATGCTGACACCCGTCATGGACGACCCGCGCACCAAGCTCCGGGCGGGAGAAACCGTGCCGGCGGACGTCGTCTTCCTGCAGCTCAAGGCGGCGTCCGACGGCGACAACGGCTTGCCGCAATAGGCATCACCCGCCGAGCTGGCGGAACGGGTCGAAGGCCAGGTCGATGAGACGGCGCTTGCGCACGACGATTTCCGCGCTCGCCGTCATGCCGTAGCGCAGCGGGTACGACGTGTCGCCCACGGTGTAGTGATCGCGCTCGAGGGCGACGCGGCCTTCGTACACGGGCAGCCGCGTCTGCGGCGAGGCCCGGGTCGCGGGCGCGATGGTCTGCAAGGTGCCGTCGATGATGCCGTAGCGCTGGTATGGAAAGGCGTTGAATTTCACCTGCACCGGCAAGCCCTCGCGGAGGAAGGCGCGGTCCTGTTCGGGGATCTCGATCTTGAGCAGGGGCCGCGTGTTCTTCGGCACGATGCCGCCCAGCGGGGTGTTCGCCTGGATCTTATCGCCGGGCTGCGTGGACGTCACCTCCGTGATCACGCCGTCCACGGGCGCAAGGATGCGCAGGAAATTGTCCTTGTCGATGTTCTCGAACTGGATGCGCGATGCCGCATCCGCCACCAGGCGCGCCGTCTGCACCTGCAGCCGCAGCTTTTCCTCGACGTTCGTCGCCTCGCGCGTCGCCGCTTCGTACTGCAGGCGCAGGCTCGCGAGCTGCTGGCCGCTCGTCTCCAGCTGCGAGCGGGCCTCGGTGGTTTCCAGGCTCTGGCGCGCCGAGAGCTCGCTCGCGCGCGATTCCGCCACGCGCACCGCGTTCTCGGCCGCCTGCAGCGCATTCTTCTTGCCCTCCACCTGCAGTTGCGAGACCCCGCCGCCGCCCGGCAGCGCGAACAGGCGCTCGTACTTGGCCGCTTCGTCGCGCGCCGCATCCCGTGCACGGCGCGCGTCCTCCAGATTCGTGCGCGCTTCCTGCGCCTGCGCGCGCTGGCCGGCGGCGAGGCGGCTCGTGCCCTCGGCCTGGCGGCGCTCGTGCTGGCGTTCCTCCGTGTCCATCGCTTCCTTGAGCGCGGCCACCCGCTCGTCCAATAAAGCTTTCTTTTGTGGGAATTCCTTCCATTCGCGTTCCGCGTCTTCCAGTTTCAGGCGCGCCTCCAGCGCATTGCGGGCCGCCTCGATGGCGCCGCGTGCGTACAGCCGCGCCACCACGTCTCCCTTGAGCACGGGCTGTCCCTCGGCGATGTAGATGTTGGCCAGTTCGCCGTCGATGGGCGCATACAGGCGGCGCACCTCGGATGCCGGTACCAGCGTGCCCGGCGCCATCACGAGCACATCCGCGCGGCCGAAGAACGACCACGCCAGGCCGACCAGCACCAGCGCCACCATCACGTAGATGGCCAGGTGCGTGAAGCGCGCCGGCGTGGCCGTCAGGATGCCGATGCCCTCGTCGCCGTGGTCTTCCAGCGCGCCGATCAGCGGGCGCAGGGGTTTGTCACTCGTTGCCATCGCCGCCTCCTGTCAGGGCCAGCTTGCGCAGGTCGCTGGCCGCCTGCGCATACGTGTCGCGGAAGGCCGGGACGTACGCCGAGATCGTCGCGAACGCGCGCTGGTGCGCCGGCTGCTCGTCCTGCCACTGGCGCACCATCCGGCTGAGGCGCGCACCGTCGGCCGCGTCGCGCACGGGGGCCGCCGCGCCGCCGCGCCCATGGACGAACCGTTCCACGTCGCCGACCCAGGCGATTTCCGCCACGAGCGGCCGGGCATCCGCGTTATGGGTGCTCAGGCGCCGCATGCGTGTTTCGGCCTGGATGGCGCGGTCGAAGCGGCGCGCCTTCAGGTCCGCCATCCACTGCGGCAGTTCCGCTTTCAGCAGGGCTTCCGTGGCCAGCGCCTTCACCTCCGCATTGTCCGGGTCGCGCGCGAGACGGTCGTCGGCGAGGCGGGCCGCGGTCGCGAAATCGCCGCGGTCGACGAGGCCCTGCAACGCCCGCTCCGGCGCGCCGGCCAGCTGGAACAGGAGGATGACAGCGATCACCAGCGCGCTCAATGTCATCAGCCAGCGGCGCAGGCGCGCGGGGTCGGCATCGCCGGCGGCGCCCATTGCATCCAGCAGGGCGGCCGTCATCAGGGCGGCCTGCCCGCGCTTGTCGTGCCTGATGCGGGCCGGTTCCGCAGAGGCGGGGTTCACCTCGTCTTCCTGCGCGCCGGGCAGCTCGTCGGCGCAAAAGATGTCGAGGAAGGAGCCGGCCGACGCGACGAACGTCGTGTGGTCCGCATCCATCGCCGCGGGGGAGGCCGCCGGCGGCAACGACACCCGCGTGACGGTCGGCTCGGGCCCGGCCTGTTCCCATTGCAGGCGCACGCGGTAGACGAAGTGATGACCGCCGAACGCGAGCACGTCGCCGTCCTCCAGCGCATGGGCGTGCTCGTCGAGCCGCACCGCACCGATGAAGGTGCCGTTCGTGCTGCCCAGGTCCTCCACGTACGGCACGCCCGCCTTGAGGAAGATGTGGGCGTGGCGGCGCGACAGATAGCCGACCTGGTGCGGCTCCTTCTCCTTGTAGCGCGCGAACGTATCGTCCACCTTGCTGATCAGGAAGGGAAAGCTGGTGATGACGATGGCTTCCAGTCCGAGGTCGGCACGCTCCGGTTCCAGCGTAAGGCTCGCGAGCCGGGCGGCCGGCGCCGCTGCCGGCGTAGACGCCTGCAGCCGCACCCGGTACGCGAGCACGCGCGCCAGGCCGACCTCGTCGCCGTCGTGCAGCCGCACGATGCCGTGTCGCACGGCGACACCGTTGACGGTGGTGCCGTTCTTGCTGCCCAGGTCGGCGATATACACGTCGCCACCCTCGACGAAGACGCGCGCATGGCGGCGCGACAAATCGGCCACGATCTCGGGCGGATACGCGGCGAACGGCGGCTCGGTGCGGCCGATGGCGAACAGGCCGTCGTCGATGGCGAGCGGACCGAGCTCGGGATGGTTCAGCGGTTCGAGCACGATGCCGACGCGTTGAAGAGGCGGTGCCTGCATCTTGCCGACCAGGACTTCGTCAGGCGCCATCGGAGCGTCTTTCAATGCTGCGCCGCATCGGCCACCTCCACCGGCGGCCAGCCGCCGCCCAGCGCCTTGTACAGTGTCACCGTATCGGACAGGATCTGCTGCTGGTTGGCGAGCAGCGCCAGCTGGGCCCCGAGCAGGGTGCGCTCGGTCTCGAACACTTCCAGCTGCGACGCCACGCCCTCCTTGCGCTGCGCATCCGTCGTGCTGGCCACGAGCCGCAACTGGTCGACCTGCTGCTGCAATTCTCCCCGCTGCTTCTTGTGCGCCTCCAGGTTGACGAGCGCATTTTCCACGTCTTCGAACGCGGCCATGACGGTCTGGCGATACGCCTGCTCCGCCACCTTCGTCTGCGCCTCGCTCGTGCGCACGCGCGCCTTCACGCCCGGGTCGAGAATCGGGAAATTAATGCTGGGCAGCAGCCCGAACGTGAACGATTTCAGCAAGGTCGACAGCGCGAAGCTGGACGTGCCGCCGCGCCCCGTCAGGCTGATCGACGGCAGTTGCGCCAGCTTGGCCTGCCCCGTCAGGTCGTACGCTTCCAGCACGCGATATTCGGCCGCGACGACGTCGGGCCGGCGTTTCAATAATTGCGACGGCAGGCCGCCCGGCACCTCGGGCACGCGCACCCGCTCCTGCAGGCGGCCGGCAGGCATCTGGAAGTCGCCGGCCGGTACGCCGATCAAGGTCGCCAGCGCATTGCCGGCCAGTGCGCGCAGGCGCTGTAATTCGATCAGCTCCGTACTCAGGCGGTTGACCTCGGCCGATTGCTGCAGCACACGCGTGTGCGGGATGAGGCCGTTCTGCTCCATCGCCTGGTACGTGGTGAGAATGTCGCGGTTGCGGGCCTGCGTCTGGCGCTGCTGGTCGATCTGTTCGTCGAATTGCAGGATCTGGAAATACGTCGTCGACACGTCCGACACGAGTTTCAGATAACCCGCGCGCCACTCGGCCTCGGTGGCGGAAAACTCGGCCTTCTGCGCCTGCACCCCCTTCTCGACCTTGCCCCAGATGTCGATGTCCCAGTTGGTCTGCGTGGCCAGGTTGAACTGCTTCGTGAACGGTTGACCCGTGACCTTCTGGAAGCTCGCGCCCGCACCCGCGTCGAGCGTGGGCAGCGCGCCGGCCCGCGCCTCTCCGATCTGCGCGTTGGCCACGCCGATGCGCGCGGCGAGCACGGCCAGGTCGAAATTGCCGGCGAGCGCGCGGCTGACGAGCTGGTCGAGGTAGGGATCGCGGAATTCGTGCCACCAGTCCGGCACGATCAGCTCCGTCTTGGACAGCGGCAAGCTGGCCGAGTTCGCCCACGCCGTCTTGGCCGGCACGGACGGCCGCGCGTACGGGCGCATGCCGACGTCCGCGCAGGCGGCAAGCAGCAGGGCGGCAACCAGGCAAAGGAGACGGCCGGTCATGGCGCCATCCATGCTCGGGCGTCGACGAACACCTGGAACAGGCGCGCATCGATATGCCCCGCGTCGCATTCCTCGTGCATCAGGTCCAGCGCCTGTTCCACGGGAACGGCCTTCTTGTACGGCCGGTCACCGGCCGTAAGTGCATCGTAGATGTCGCAGATCGTCAGGATGCGCGTCTGGATGCTGATCTGCGGCCCGCGCAGGCCCGACGGATAGCCGGACCCGTCCAGCTTCTCGTGGTGGCCGTGCGCGATCGCGGGCACGCCGGCCAGGTCTCTCGTCCACGGGATCAGGACGAGGAACGAATACGAATCCACCACGTGTTCCTCGATCTGGCGCCGCTCGTCCGCCGTCAGGCAGCCTTTCGCCAGGCTCAGCGCCGCCACCTCGTGGTCTTCCAGCAGCGCGAGCGGCTGGCCGTCCGGGTCGTGGCAGCCGTAGTGGACGATGTCGCGCAAATCGGGCAGGGCGCTGCTGCGCGAGATGGCGGGCTCGTTGGCGCTGCGGATCGTGGCGAGGAAGCCGTCGAGCCGCGCCGCTTCCTCGGCCAGGCGCGCATCGGCGGACTCCTTTTCGACCCGGAACGTCGCCGCGCTCCAGCCCTCGTCGATGTGGCGCTGCGCGAGCGTGTGATAGGCCTGGCGCTCCAGGCAGGCGCGTGCGTACAGGAAGCGTTGCTCCAGCAGGCGCATGTCGGCATGGTGCAGCTTTTTCTCCTTGCGCAGCACGTGCTCGCGCACACCGACCTTGCCGAAGTCGTGCAGCAGCGCGGCATAGCGGATCTCGCGCAACTGTTCGCGCGTAAAGGCAATACGGCGCACGTCCGGATCCTGCGCGCGGTCGAGCGCCATGGCGAGGCGCTCGGCATAGCTCGCCACGCGGAACGAGTGGCCGGCCGTGACGGGATCGCGCTCCTCGATCGCCTGCACGGACGCGCGCACGAAGCCGTCGAGCAGGCGTTCGATGTCGGAATACAGCTGGAAATTCTTGAGCGCGACGGCCGTTTCCGCGCACACGCCCGTAAGCAGTTCGAGGTCGGCCTCCTGGAACGCGCGCGGATCGGACGAGCTGTCGACCTGGATCAGCCCCAGCACTTCCTCGCCCACGATCAGCGGCGCGCACATGACGCTGCGGATCGCCTGGGCGACGATCGAATCCTGCGCGGCGAAGTGGCGGTCGGCCAGGGTATCGACGGACAGGATCGCGCGCTTCCTGCCCAGCACCTCGTCGACGATCGTGTGCGACAGGCGCGCCTGCCCCGGATCCTCGACCATGCCGTTGCGCCGCCGCGCCGCCACCGGCACGGGCGGGTCGCGTTCGTTCTGGCGCAGCAGGATGAACGCGCGCTCGGCCAGCGGGAACAGGTCGAAGATGAAATTCATGATCTTTTCCGTCAACGTCGCGCGGTCGGTGACGGCGCCCAGCGCGATGCTGACCTGGGCCATCGCATGCAGTTTCAGCACCGATTTCTCGAGCTCGCCGCGAGGCGCATCGCGCGGGCCGGCCGCCGGCACGTACTGGGTGGCGTCGACCGACTTCCTGATCACCGTCGGCATGCTGGCCGCGCCGGGTGCGACCAGCGAGCGGAACACGAGCTGGGTGGAGGCGAGCGCCAGTTCGTCGCCGTCGCCCAGCACGTGCCACGACCCGGGTTGCAGCCGCTCGCCATTGACGAACGTGCCGTTCGACGAGTGCAGGTCCTCGACCGACCAGGCCTCCCCGCGCCTCCGCACGCGCGCGTGGCGGCGGCTGATCGTGTGCAGCGGGATGCAGATGAACTGGTCGGACGCGAGCGCGTCCTGGCGATCGCGTCCGATCACGACCTCGTCGTGCAGCGGAAACAGCCGCGACCGGACGTCGCGCCCGCCCAGCAGCTCGAGATATGCGCTGACGCCGCCTTCCACGGGCGGTGCCGCATAGGGTTCCGGTGCCGGTTCGATCGCCATGTCGTCCTCGCCTTGAGACCTGTAAGACAGTGACGCCGCGCTACAGTTCGCAAATCATTTCACAGTGATCGTGATTGTTCTGGACTGGACGGACGGCTCGAACGTGACGTGCTGGTCGTCCCCCATGACGAGCTGCAGCGTGTGCCTGCCGGGCGGCAGCTCGATCGTCGTCTCCGTTTCTCCGGCGCCGAAGTGCAGGTGGTTGCGGTCGTTCGGAATCTCGACGCCCGGCTCCGGCGCGTCCGTGTCGATCAGCAGGTGGTGGTGCCCCGTATTCGGAAATTTCACGCCTTTCGGCGCAACGCCCATGTTGCGCAGGCCGAACCAGACGCGGATCGGCTTGCCGGATGCGACCACCTGGCCGTCGTTGGGCCAGCCGATGTACAGGTAGGCGTTGGGCGGCGCCGGCGTCGGCTCGGCGGCAGGAACTGAAACGGCGGCGGCGAGAAGGGCGGCTGCCAGTCGTATGCGCATGGGGGCTCCTGTTTCACTTGACCGTGACTGTAATCTTTTTCGAGTAGACCGGCGGATCGTGCGGAATATGATCCTTGTCGGCCAACAGCAGCTGCAGCGTATGCGAACCCGGCGGCAGTTCTATTCTCGCCTCCGTTTCGCCGGCGCCGAAGTGCAGGTGGTTGCGGTCGTTCGGCACGGCCTGGTCCATGTTCTCGGGCAGGTCGGTGTCGATCAGCAGGTGGTGGTGGCCCGTCTTCGCGATGTCCGTGCCCTTGGGCGCGACGCCCATGTTGCGCAAGCCCATCCGCACCCAGAACGCGTGACGGACGACCATGCCGTCGCTGGGCCAGATGAAATACACCAGCGCGCTCTCGGGCGACGGCGTGCGTGCGAGCACGGGCACGGCCTGCAATACCACCGCGCTCAGTATCAAGACAATTGTTTTGCGCATCGTCCTCTCCTGCCCGCCATGCGGGCCGCTGTTCCGGCAGCATCCGTCAACCGGGATGCATGGCACCTGTGCCAGAACAAACGTGCGGCCGGCACAATCGCGGCGGCCTGTGGTCTAAGCGGTTTCCTGACACTTGCGGAGGCGGCCTGTGTGGATGAGGCTCTTGATCCTGTGCAGCCTGATGGCACTGGCGGCCGTCGCGCCCGTGCGCGCGCATGGGTTGCCCACGACGTTCCAGGTGGCGGGCGTCCTGCCCAAGAACAGCGCCGAGCAGTTCGAGCTGGCGTTCTGGAATTCCGTCAAGGACAGCAAGCAGGTGGGCGACTACGAGGCTTACCTGCAGGCCTATCCGAAGGGACGCTTCGCCAGCCTGGCGCGCACGCGCATCCAGCAGCTGAAGGCGGCCCCGCCGCAGGCGCCCGCGCCCGCGCCCGCGAAGCCGGCCGGGAGCAAGCCCGCAGGCACCCAGCCGCAGACGAAGACCGTGCCGAAGCCGCCACCGCAATCGCAGCCAACCCGGCCGCCCGACAACAAGATACGCCCGGTGCCGGCACCCGTCGACGGCGGCCGTGAAGTGGCGCCCGCAGCGGGACCGGCCGGTTCCGTTGCCACGATGAAGGATTGCGACGTCTGCCCGTTGATGGTCGCGCTGTCGCCGCGGCCGTTCATGATGGGCAACAACAGCAGCGACCCGTCCGAGCGACCCGCGCACAAGGTGGCGTTGCACACGCCGTTCGCGATCGGCAAGTACGAGGTCACGGTGGGGCAGTGGAACCAGTGCGTCCGGGCCAGCGTGTGTCCGACGATGCCGTCGCTGGGCAACGTGCCCGAAAACCTGCCGATGCGCGACGTCAGCTGGGACGAGGCGCAGCTGTACCTCAAATGGCTGGGCACGGTGAGCGGGAAGCCGTACCGCCTGCCGACCGAGGCCGAGTGGGAATACGCGGCGCGCGGCGGCACCACGACCCGCTACTGGTGGGGGCAAGAGATGAAAGGCGGGAATTCGAGTTGCGAAGGCTGCGGCATGCCCTGGAGCGAGGAACGCCCGCCGCCGGTCGGCAGCTTCCCCGCCAATCCGTTCGGCCTGAACGACATGAACGGCAGCGTGTGGGAATGGGTGCAGGATTGCTGGCACAGCACGTACAAGGGGGCGCCCGCCGACGGTAGCGCCTGGGTCGACGGCAACTGCCAGGCGCGCGTCATCCGTGGCGGTTCGTGGCGCGAAAACGGCAGCTACATGCTGTCCACCACGCGTTTCAAATACGACGCCAGCGTGCGCCAGTCGCAGAACGGATTCCGGGTCGCGCGGTCGCTCGATTGACGGCTAGCGGCGCGCGTGCGTCGTGATCTGCAAAAAGTCGACGGCGATCGCGCCATGTGCCCCGGCGATCGCGGCGAGGCGCTCGTCCAGGGCGCGCAGATACGCCGATCCGGGTTCCGCATCCGGACGCAGCCCCTCGAACAGCGGCACGGACGTGGTCACCAGCACGAGCATCTCGGTGCCGAACGGCGGACCGATCACCCAGTTGCCGAGGCTGCCGATGGTGGCCGTGTAGCGCGGCGGCGCCAGGTTTTCGCGCGCGGCCGCATTGGGCAGCAGGTGGACGACGTTGCCGTCCAGGACGAAATAATCGACCGACACGTACGACTGGTAGTCCGGCGTGGCCACGTCGACCATCAGCGTATCGCCTGCCGCCAGGTTGCCGCCCCGGCCGCTGCCCGGGTTCAGGCGGAGCGCCACACCGGCCGTGCGGGACGCGACCCAGTAGCGGCCGAGGACGCGCATCAACGGGCACTTCGCATCGTCGACGTCGCGCAGGGTCAGCTCGACCCGCGTCACGCCCGGCAGAGCCGCCAGCATCGTCTTGAGGCGCGCCGGACCCACGCTGTGCGCGAGATAGCCCTGCACGCTCACGACACGCCCGTCGATGGCGGGCACGAGCGCCGAGCACGGCACGCCGGCCAGCACGGTGGAGACGGCCGCCAGGGTCGGCGGCGGCGCAGGCGCAGGGGGGGGCGAGTTCGCGGGCGGCGGCGTGGCGGCGACGGACGCGGGCGGCCCCTGCGCGGCCGGCGCGGTGCCATGCCGCGGCAACAGCAGGCGCAGTGCGACGAACACGACCAGTGCCGCGGCCGCGGCGGCCAGCGCGGTTCCCGCCCCGATCAGCAGCGGCTGCCGGCGCCGCGCGTCGCGCGCACCGATCTCCTTCAAAAAACCGTTGACGGTGGGCGTGCGGAGCTCGCGCCGCAACGCGAGCGCATTGCGCAGCGCGCGCCATTGCCTGTGGCCGAGTCCGGGCGGCCGCTGCGGACGCAGGCCCGCGTCGCGCGCCTGGAGGGCAGACAGCCGGTTGAACGGGTGGCGCCCCGTCAGCAATTCATACGTGATGCAGCCGAGCGCATAGATGTCGTCGCGCGGATCGGGCTCGCGGTTTTCCAGCATCTCGGGGCTCGCATAGGCGGGCGTCAGGGCGCCGAGGCTGCCGGGATCGAAGACGGTCACGTCCGAGTCCTCTTCCGCTTTCTGGAACACGCGCGCGATGCCGAAGTCGATGACCTTGACGCCGCCGGTCTCCGTCAGGATCACGTTGGCCGGCTTGAAGTCGCAATGGACGAAGCCGCGCTCGTGCGCATAGGCGAGCGCGCGGCCCATGCCGCTCACGATCTTCATCGCCTCGTCGAACGGCAGGACGTGGAAGTCGGGCGCGCGCAGCATCTGGCTGAGCGACTTGCCCTGCAGGTATTCCATCGTGATGTAGACCATCGGCCCATCGCGGTCGAAGTCGTACACGGCCACGATGTTCGGATGGGCCAGCGTCTGCGCCTTGCGCGCTTCCCGCTGCAGGGCGATCAGCGATTTGGGGTGCCCCTGGAACTGTACGTTCAGCACCTTGATCGCGATATAGGGATGGCGGTCCGACGCTTCCAGCTTGCGCAGGTCGAGCGCCTTGTAGACGGTGCCCATGCCGCCGAAGCCGACGCATTCCTCGAGCACGAAGCGGCCGTTGAGCGTGTCGCCGACGCCTTTCATGCGCTCGACCGCCGCGCCCGGCGGGCCGGCGATGCCCGCGGGCTGCGTCGGCGGTTGCAGGGGCTTGGTCTGGACATAGGTTTCTTCGTCGCCGACGCGCTGGCGCTGGCGTGCCTCGATCGCCTGCGCGATGCGGCGCTCGACTTCGCCATAGACCTCGGCCGGCAGCGGCGCGCGGCGATGCGCGTCGTTGAGGGTCTTGAGCAGGTTCGAGACGCTCTCGGGCGTACTGGCCAGCAGGCGGTCGACGCGCGCGAACATCTCGGCTTGCCCGAGGGTGCCGCTCTGGAACTGGCGAAGGGTATCGGCGAGGTTGTCCATGTCTTCCTCTGACAGGTGCGCCGTGTGCAAATTCACCGCACAGACGATGTGTTGTTCCCGGCCAAACGGCGTCACTGCCAGTGTTGGACCGAACCCACCCGATACCCGATAAAACGCCGCGAATGGGCGCAAAAAAGTGCTGGCACGGTTCTCGCGAAGAGTAGGGTGAGCACGACGAAAGCGGCTCGCCAACCAACCTGACTTCATACACTCAAGGAGAAACACGATGAACACTCTGTCGATCAAAGACCTGGCACTCACCTGCGAACTGGACCGCGGCGCGATGGCGCACGTGCGTGGCGGTCACGGCAAGATGCAGCAACCGTCGCATGGGCTGTCCCCGATGCCGGTCTATTTCCCGAGCTACAACTCGACCGTCGACGTCGACCAGAACCTGCAGCAATTCCAGAACGTGACGAACGCGACCGCGAACGGCTCGGCCTTCATCGACGGCGTCACCGTACACAACAACACGAGCCAGTTCGGCCAGAACAACGCGGTGGTTGCTCATTAAATGGATCACTGAGCGGAACCAACGCGAATTTAATCTGTCACTCATGCCGGCCCGGTCATCTCACGATGGCCGGGCCGGCATTCCCCATTCAGGAGAACGACATGGCAACCATCACCATCAAGGACTTGTCCGACAACACGGACCTGGACCGCAAGGCAATGCAGGCGATCTCGGGCGGCTCGCGCCTGCGCTCGCACGCGGGTGTGCTGCGGCCCGCGCAACCGCAGCGGATCGTCGACTTCCGCACGAAGGCGAAGCCGGGCAAGCCGCCTTCCAGATAAACCATATAAACCGTTTAGTACGATTACCATGCCGCCCGGCCCGCCAGCCGGGCGGTTTTTTTGTACGTTCAGGTTCGGTGTTCGGCTGGATCCAACAGATACGGCGCGGTGTTGGTCCGTGCCCGCCAGATTCTCCTTCCAAACAGCCAGACAGCCTGTTTTTACGGGCTTTTTGGGCTGGCACGCATTCTGCTCATACCCTGGTGAGCGCAAATCAAACGCTCTTCCAACCAAATCACTGACGCAAGGAGAATCAACATGAAAACCCTGATCATCAAAGACCTCGCCGCCGCCTGCGAACTGAGCCACAGCGACATGACCGCCATCCACGGCGGCCACGGCGCCACGTCCACGCCCTGGCCGACCATGTACAGCCCGTCGTACGACTCGTCCATCAAGGCGAACCAGAACCTGATGCAGTTCCAGGACGTGAAGAACCTGACCGCCAACGGCTCGGCCTTCATTTCCGGCGTCAGCGCCACCAACAACACCGATCAATTCGGCCAGAACAACATCGCCGTCCTGTAAGGAGAACGTCATGAAAACCCTGATCATCAACGACCTGGCCCAGAACTGCGAACTGGATCACAAACAAATGGCAAGCGTGCGCGGCGGCCACGGCACGAGCAGCCAGTCGTACTCGCTGTACCCGATGCCGTCGTATGCGAAAACCGTCAACGCGACGCAGAACCTGACCCAGTTCCAGAACGTCCTCAACGAGACGGCCGACGGCTCGGCTTTCGTGAGCGGCGTGACGGCGAATAACAACACGTCGCAGTTCGGCCAGAACAACCTGCTGGTCATCTAAGGAGAACATCATGTCGTCGATCGTCATCCAGGACCTCACCCGCACCCGCGCACTGGACACGCATGCCATGTCCGCGATCCGCGGAGGCCAGGCCTTCGGGCCGAACGTGAACGTCAACCTGAACCTCGACCAGCGCATCGCCCAGGTCCAGGACATCAAGGTCAACGTGCTCAACAACAGTGTGATCGGCGACGGCTTCACGGCCCCCGCCGTGACCTTGAACCCACTGCAATTTGCTACCAATAACGCTGTCGTCCCGCTGTAATTTTTTAAGGAGCATCATCATGAAAACCCTGATCATCAAAGACCTGTCCGTCACCGCTGAACTCGACCACGGCGCCATGGCCGCCGTACGCGGTGGCTACAACATGAGCCAGACGTCCTGGTACCCGCTGCCCTCGCCGTCGCCGTCGCCGACCTACGGTACGACGGTGGACGCGACGCAGAACCTGACCCAGTTCCAGAACGTCGTCAACGCGACTGCGAACGGATCGGCCTTCGTCAACGGCGTGACCGCGAACAACAACACGAGCCAGTTCGGCCAGAACAACATCGCGGTGATCTGACCCGGGAGGGCGGGAACCTGATACGGTTCCCGCCAAACCGATGAACCAAAACGACCAGCCGCTGTCTTTCAATCAGGAGGCCACATGGCGCACATCAGGATCGATGACCTTCGCGTCGAGCGCACCCTCGACGCGCGCGCGATGGCGCGTGTCCGCGGCGGCGACGGCGCGGCGTGGTGCTTCGGCTGGATCCAGGCTTATCTGCCCGAGCAGTTACGCGCTTCACCTGTCATCAATTTTTACCAGATCAACAATTACGCGGACCAGATGATCAACCAGTTCCAGACGGTCAGCGTGAGCAATTCGGCGCCGAACTCGGTGGTGACCGTCGGCGTGGATGAACGGAGTACCAACAACGGACACGTCTGATGGGCGAGACGCTGCAACTCCGCTGGACCTCGGCAGCGCGCACCGACACGGGACTGGTGCGCACGAATAACGAGGATGCCGTGCTGGACCGGCCGGCGCGGCGATTATGGGCCGTCGCCGACGGCATGGGTGGTCATGCGTTCGGCGAAATCGCGAGCCGGATGTCGGTGGAAGCGCTGGACGCGCTGCCGCCGGAAGACGCGCTGCAACAAGCCGTCGCCGCAGCGCGCGTCTGCCTGCTCGAAGTGAACGGTTTGCTGGTGGCGGAGGCCGCCGCACGCAACGTGCCCGTCATCGGCACGACGCTCGTCCTGCTGCTGGCATCCGGCCGCACCGCCGTCTGCGTCTGGGCCGGCGACAGCCGCGTCTATCTATGCCGCGGCGGCAGCCTGCACCAGCTCACACGCGATCACAACCAGTTCGAGGAACTGCAAGCGCGGAACCACCTGTCTCCTGCCGACGCATCGGCCTACCCGGGCGCGACCATGATCACGCGGGCGCTCGGTGCGGCCACGACGCTGGCGCTGGACGAAGTGCAGGTGCAAGTGAGCGACGGCGACATCTTCCTGCTCTGCAGCGATGGCCTGAGCAATGCGGTCAGCGCGGAGGCCATGTTCGGCGCGCTGACCGGCGGCGACTGCGCGCAGGCGGCCGATACGCTCGTCCGGCTCGCGCTGGAAGGGGGCGGACGCGACAACATCTCCGTCATCGTCGTGCGCGCGGACGACGTCGAGGCCGACCAGACCGTTCTCAATCCCTCCTTGTGATCCGCGGCTAATGCCGCCGAAAATCCTTCGAATGCAGCCCGTGCTTCTTCAGCAGGATCTGCAAATGGGAGCGGTTCATGTCCCAGCGCCGCGCCAGTTCGGCCACGGTGCCGCCGACGTCCTTCAGGCCGCGTTCCAGGCAGGCACGCTCGGCTTCGTCGCTGGCCGCGCGCTTGGCTTCGGCCAGCGAGGCCGGCGGGTCCGGTGAGGCCGTCTCGATCCGGGCAGGCGCAACGGGGCGGATGTCCTCGGGCAGGTGCGCGATGTCCGCCGTGTCTCCGGCCAGGCAGGCCAGGCGGTACATCAGGTTGCGCAATTCGCGGATGTTGCCGGGGTAGGTGTAGTCGAGCAGGAAGGCGCGCAAGACCGGCGTCAGCGCGACCGGCCGCCTCTTCAGCGCTTCGGCCGCCTCGTCGCCGTAATAGGCCAGCAGCAGCGGGATCTCGTCCTTGCGCTCGCGCAGCGGCGGCAAGGTCACGTGGATCACGCTGAGCCGATAAAACAGGTCTTCGCGGAACTGGCCCTGTTCGATCAGCTGGCGCAGATTCTTGTTGGTGGCCGCGACGATGCGGGCGTCGACGGCGATCGTCTCGTCCGAGCCGACGCGCTGGATCTCGTGCGACTGCAGCACGCGCAGCAATTTCACTTGTCCCTGCAGCGGCAACTCGCCGATCTCGTCCAGGAAGATCGTGCCCTTGTGCGCGCTTTCGAACTTGCCCTTGCGGTCCGTCGCCGCGCCGGTGAAGGCGCCGCGCTTGTGGCCGAACAGTTCCGATTCAATCAGGCTCTCGGGAATGGCGCCGCAGTTGACGGAGATATACGCTTTGTCGGCGCGTGCGCCGTTCGCATGGATCACCTTGGCCATCAATTCCTTGCCCGTACCGCTTTCGCCGTCGACGAGGACGGGCAGGTCGGTCGGCGCCGCCTTTTCCGCGATCTCGAGCGCGTCCAGCAGGCGTGGGTTGTCGCCGAACGTGCCTTCGAACACGAAGCTGCGCGCGAGCAGGGCCTGGCGGCGCTCGCCCGGGATCTGCTCCGGCGCCGCCTGACTGCCGACTGCTTGTATGAAACGCTCCGTGTGCGACAGTTGCATGACCTCGTCGCGCACGGCATTCGCCTGGCGCAGCAGCTTTTCGATGTCGGGCCGGTCCAGGCGGCTGGCCCAGCGCAGGGTCGAGCGCAGGATTTCCAGGCGCTCCAGCAAGCCCGCGTATGACATCGACGATGCGCCCTGCGGCAGATCCTGGTTGAACAGTTTCATGATAATCAAGCTGCGGCCAATTGCTTCTGCACGAGCTCGTAATACATGCCGCGCCCCGCCAGCAGCTCGTCGTGCCGGCCTTGCTCGACGATGCCGCCCTCGTACAGCACGACGATTTTATCCGCCCGCATGATCGTGCTGAGCCGGTGCGCGATGATCACGGCCGTGCGTCCCGCGAGGATCTCGTGCATGTTCGCGATGATGTTGCTTTCGGACTGCGTATCGAGTGCCGACGTCGCCTCGTCGAACACGAGCAGGCGCGGATCCTGGTACAGCGCGCGGGCGATGCATAAGCGCTGCACCTGGCCGCCGGACAGCCCGACGCCGCGCTCGCCCACCACCTGCTCGTACCCGAGCGGCATCTTGCTGATGAAGGCGTGCGCATCGGCCATCTTCGCGACCTGCTCGATGCGGCGCCGGTCCGGACTCTCGTCGCCGCTCGCAATGTTTTCCGCGATGGTGCCGGAGAACAGCAGATTGCTCTGCATGACGTAGCCGACCTGGGCGCGGTAATAATCCTTGTCGATCGCGCTCATGTCGTAGCCGTCGACGAGGATCTTGCCGTCCGTGGGTGCATAAAAGCCGACCAGCAGTTTCGCCAGCGTCGTCTTGCCCGAGCCGCTGCGGCCGACGATGGCGACCAGTTCTCCGCGGCGGATGTCGATGCTGATGTTTTCCAGCACATAGGCCGTGTCGTTGCCGCCATAGCGGAAGTACACGTTCTCGAGTTTGACGTCGCCGCGCAGGTCGGGCAGCACGACGCGGCTGGCCGCCTCGCCGGGCTTTTGTTCCGGTTCGATGTCGAGCACGTCGCCGAGGCGTTCCATGGCAACGCCCGCGTCCGCCAGCCGGCTCCACAGCGCTACCAGCCCCATCAACGGCGCCAGCACACTGCCCATCAGGGCGTTGAAGGCGATCAGCTGGCCGATCGTCAGCTCGTGGTCCAGGACGAGGCTGGCACCGGCCCACAGGATCGCGATGGTCGTGCCCGCATTGAGCAACTGGCTCGCGAGGCCCACGAGGATGTTGAATTGCTGCGCGCGGTACTGCGTGTCGAGCGCCTTCACGTACTTCTTTTCCCACTTCAGGCGCACGGGGCGCTCGCTGCCCATGCCCTTGATCGTCTCCACGCCGCCCAGCGCCTCCATCAGGAAGGCGTGCGCATCGGTGGAGGCGTTGAAGACATCGCGCGCGTACTGCTTGATGTGCGGCGTCGTCAGGATCGTCAGCGCCATGATCGGGATGACGAACGCGATCAACAATAAGGTCAGCTTGACGTTGTAGACGAACAGGATGGAAAAATAGATGAACACCATCAAGAGGTTCAGCAACGTCGTGACGGTGGATTCGGTGAGGAAGGCCCGGATCGTCTGGTTTTCCTGGAAGCGCGCGACGATGTCGCCCGTCTTGCGCTTGGCGAAGAACGAGAACGGCAGCGACATCGTGTGCTTGAAAAACCCGGCCATCATCGAAAAGTCGAGATTGCGCACCATGTAGTTGGCAAGGTAGGCGCGCACGGTCGCCATCAGCTGCGAGAACACATTTGAAATGACGAGCCCGGCAATCAGGAGATGCAGGAGGCTGACGTTCTGGTGCACGATCACGCCGTCGAGGATGTTCTGGATGATCAGGGGCGGCACGATGCCCAGCATCTGGATCACGAACGTGGCCAGGAACAGATGCAGCAGTATCTTGCGATACGGCCGCAAATAGCCCACGAAGCGCAGCCACGGCGAGCGAAGGGCGGCCTGCGCCGCCATGTCCTGGCCGGGCGTGAAGACGAGGCAGGTGCCGCTCCAGCCCCGCTCGAACGCCTCGACGGACATCTTGCGGAAGCCCACCGCCGGATCGGCGACCCAAATGGTGCGCGGCGAGATGCCGTACACGATCACGTAGTGGTAGCCCTCCCAGTGCACGATGAAGGGCAACTCGAACCCCTGCAGCGCATCGAAGGTGCACTGCACGCCGCGCGCCGAGAAGCCGAGCGTCTCGCCCGCGCGCGCGAGGCTGTCCAGGGTCGCGCCCTGCGTGGTGACGTTGGCCAGTTCGCGCAGCTTGCCGAGCGTAATCTGCAGGCCGTAGTGGCGGCACAGCATGGCGAGGCAGGCCGCGCCGCAATCCATCTCCTCGGCCTGCTCCACCAGGGCGAAGCGGCGGATCACGCGCTCGCCGGACCCGGGCTCGGCGAGGTCGAGCCGCAGCGGCCGCTTGCGGCGTTCGGCCAGCTTCTTTTGCCGCTCCAGCTCCCGTTCGACGAAGCGGATGCGGTCTTCCAGCACTTCGCGCAGGCCAGCGTTGCGCTCGAGGATCATGTGTGCCGTCTTTTCGGGGATGACGAGCAGGGTAGCGGCAGATACCGCCACGGCCGACGCCATCTGTTCCTGCCGCATCAAACACGCCTTCTCGCCGAACATGTCGCCCGCCTGCAGGGTGGCCAACGTCAATTCGTCGGCGCCGTCGTGGTAGACCAGTTTCACTTGCCCCTGGCGCAGCACGTACAGGCGGCGGTCGTCGCGCCCGTCCTGCCTGAGGATTTCCTTGCCAGCCGGGACGCGCTTGACGCCCACGCTGCGCACCATCTCTTCCAGTTCTTCCTTGCCGACCTTGCCGCGCAAATCGAACAGGCGCGCCACGAGGCCGCCGGCGGAACCGATCGCGACATAGCTCGTGACGAAATCGAGGGCTTGCGGATTGCGCGCCAGCACGGGCTCGATCGCCGCGCGCGGGATCAGCCACAGCTCCGTCTTAAGCGATGCACGTGCCGACAAGTCATGGTGGGCGTCGCGCAGCATGGCGATGTCGCCGAACGTCTCGCCCGTTTTACGGACGCCGATGCTGAGCTCCTTGCCGTGCTCTTCGGAGAACACGCGCACGGAACCGGATTTCACCACATACAGCCCCTCGGCCGGGTCGCCCGCCTTGCAGATCGTCTCGCCGAACGCGTAATGACTCACCTGCACCGCGTCCGCCAGCTGTTCCAGCGCCTCGCGCCCCAGCGGCGACAGGATCTCCACGGATGCCAGGAAATCCGTGGACGGCGGCGCTCTGGACGGCGTTTCCATGGTGACAGCCGGGCTCAGCGCGTCGGACACGCTTCGATCACGTGCTCCTGCGCGCGCGCCACCAGCCACGCTTCGCGCAGCAGGCGGCGCACCTCGGCGGCCGTGTCGGCATCGAGCGAGGCCGGGTGTTTCGCGTTGACGCAAAAAATTTCCCAGCACGCGCCATCGGGGGATGGAAACGGTCCGAGCAGTTCGCCCTCACGCGCATTGAACACGCGCGCCTCGATGTCGCCCTTGAGCGAGCCGCGCAACACCTTGCCGATAACGCCGCCCTGCTGGCGCGTGCCCTCGTCGACGGAGTGCTCGCGTGCCATCTCGGCGAACGCTTCCGGCTCCTCCTGCAGCACGGACAGCATCTCCCGCGCCGCGCCTTCGGCATCGAGCACGACGTGGCTGATCTCCACGCTGTCGAAGCGCGGCGAATTGAGCTTGAAATACTGCGCGACGGCCGTTTCGCTGCACACCTGCTCCAGCATCTTTTCCTGGTACAGGCCGTCGGTGATGTACGCCTCGAACTCGTCCAGCGAAACGCCCAGCGCGTCGAGATAGTGGTTGGTGTCCGCCGCGCGATGCAGGCCCAGCGCGCGGCGGAATGCATCGGCACGCTCCTGGATCTGCCCGGGCGCGAGCATGAGGCCGGCCTGCCGCGCGGCGCGCGCCGTGAGGCGGTCGCGCACCATCTGCTCGACCAATCCTTCGAACTGTCCGTTCAACTTCAGCGTACGGATGAAGTCATCCGTCGTGATCACTTCGTCGTCGATGCGCACGATGCCTGCCATGGTCACGCTCCTGCGTCCGGTCGATGTCCGGGGCAGGTGTTAGAGCGCGCGCCAAAGCTTAGGTTCGCCGTCGTTCGGCGTTGCAAATCAACAACATAGCCGGCGCTTGTTTCCCCGTGTGCAATCGGCAAAAACCCAACGGCTGGTGAATTTCATGTCCTACCTTAAAAGTTATTGTAATTGTGGCCATGCCACTGCCAATGGCATCATAAACCATGAGAATGTCCGTTATATATAAAGAACAATAACAGTTGAAGCACGATTGGAGCTCCGCGCTCCCGGGCATTCCCGTCCCGATACCAGTCCAGTGCATCCCTTCGGAAGCATTCGCCCGACGCGTGTCCTCACGCGGCGCGGTGTCATGGGCTCGTAAAAAACGCATCAATACGACAGATAGGAACCACACCATGAGGAGAGAAGCGATGAAATTCCATGTTTCGGCGATTGCACTCGGCTGCATCGCACTTCTGAGCGCCTGCGGCGGCGGCGGCGGCGGCAGTACTGACGGGGGCGCAGAGCAGACCATCAGCTTTCAGCTCCCGTTCTCGGGCGAGGCGTTGATCGGCGTGCCGCCCAATTCCGCGACGGCCACGCTGAAGGCGACGGCGAGTTCCGGCGGCGCCGTGACGTTCACGTCGAACACGCCGGACGTTTGCAGCGTCAGCGGGGATCAGCTGACGCTGCTGAAACTGGGCGAGTGCTCGGTGACCGCCACGCAGGCCGGTGCCGACGGCTACGCGCCGGTCTCGCAGCGCCAGATCTTCGTCGTTCCCAAGAACCCGCAAATGATCGCCAAGTTCCCCAACCCGGGCTGGCAGCCGCTCGATACGAAGCCGGTGCAGTTGTCCGCCACCTTCACCTCGGGCCTGCCGGCCAAATTCACGAGCAAGACACCCGACGTGTGCTCGGTCAGCGGGACGACGATGACCAAGCTCGCCAACGGGATGTGCACCATCGTCGCCGAGCAGGAGGGTAATGACTTCTATCTGCCGGCGTTGGTGACCGGAAAAGATGCGACGTCGGTGGCGATGGCGCAGTTCATGCAGAAAAACATTCCGATCGGTACCGAACTGCCGGCCAAGATGACTTTCCTGACCGGCTACAAGGACACCGACAACACCAACGAAGGCCTCATTGGCCATTTCGGTAACCAATGGTGGTGCGACAGTTGCGATCGCGCCGCTTCCGGCGACAGCTTCACCTTCACGGCAACGTCCGATGCGCCGCCGGACGCATGGTGGTATAGCCGCGCGTCGTTCCAGTTCTTCGCAGCCGGCCTCGCAGACGCCGATCTCCTGTCGCCGGACGGCACGTACCGGGCCGGCGTCAAGGAAACCGCCCTCACCACGCCGGGCGCCGCGCCGAAAGGCCTGCAGCTCGAGATCCAGTCGGCGCTGCATTTCAACCTTGCGCAAAATCCGGAGTGGTTCGGCGCGGCCAACAACAAGTTCAACGTCGAACTCTTCCTCGGTCACTTCAACCAGAAGGATGGCAAGGCTTGCAACGTAGCCCTGAAAGCCACCGTCCAGCCGACCGCCGCCGCCGCCACGAACTACAGCGTCGGCCTCAAGGATCAGTTCGCATTCAGCGAGACCTGCGGCCTGAGCGGGCTGGACATCATGAACGAAGTGCAGAACTACCCGGTCCTCGAGATGCGGTTCTCCGCGGTACAGCCGAACGGGCAGGTGAAAAACGCAGCGTCGAAGTACCAGACCCAGTTCAAGCTGACCGGCCCGATCTACTTCCAGTGACATTGGACTGACATTCATGGCCACCGCACGGCGGTGGCAACCAAGGCATAGACAAAGGACATCAATAATGACAAGAGATGAGACGAAGGTCGTCAGGAAGACGATCAAGATGACCGCGCTGGCGATGGCCGCGGCGCAGTTCGCGATGCTGTGCGGCAGCGCGCAGGCGCAGACGGCCGACAGCGCAACTACGACTGTCGTGGTCACCGGCCAGCGCAAGCAGCTCGAGACCGCGACGGCGATCAAACGCGATTCCGACCAGATCGTCGATGCGGTCGTGGCCGACGAAGCCGGCAAGCTGCCGGACCGCTCGATCACCGAGGTGCTGCAGCGCGTGGTGGGCGTCACGATGGACCGTAACCAGTCGCGCCAGGGCGCCTCCCTGGCCGCGAACGGCCTGGAATTCAACGTGGAAGGTTCGGGCGTGCAGGTGCGTGGCCTGTCCTGGGGTTCGTCCACGATGAACGGCCGCGAAACGTTCTCGGCCGGCTGGCCTGGACGCGAACTGAGCTGGGGCGACGTGCCGCCGGAACTGATGGCGGGCGTGGAAGTCTACAAGAATCCGTCCGCCGACCTGATCGAAGGCGGCATCAGCGGCCAGATCAACCTGCGCACGCGGCTGCCGTTCGACGCGCCGGGCCAGTACGGCGCGCTGACCACCACGGGCAATTACGCCGAACTGGGCAAGACCAAATCGCCGGGCTTCTCGGGTCTGTACTCGAACCGGTGGAAGACCCGCGCGGGCGAATTCGGCGCGCTGGTGGATTTGTCGTTCAATCGCACCAAGTTCCGCTACGACACGATCGACCAGAACGTCTACTACCCGAGGAGCGATCTCATCCCAGGCCAGACCGCGTGGGTGCCGGCCGGTGGCAACTGGGGTAGCAACAACGAAGATACCCGCCGCGTGGGCTTCTATGGCGCGTTGCAGTGGAAGAAGGACAACCTGGAATCGTCGTTGACGTACTTCGACTCCGCGTTCCATCAGGTCAACGCGAATGTCTCGATGGGTGTCAACCCTGAAAACCCGTACAAGACCGTCTATACCGACGCCAAGTTCAACAGCGCCGGCGTGTTCCAGTCGGGCGTTCTCAGCTATCCGATCGGCGGCAAGGGCGCGAACCAGTTCGTGGACGGCGGTCTCGGCATGAACACCACCCAGAACTTCCGCGACGTGCATGGCCGCACGCGCGAGCTGGCGTGGAACTTCAAATGGCGCGTCAACGAAAGCTGGTCGTTCCAGAACGACCTGCAATGGGTGCACGCCACCAACAACGGCAATTACGGCATGCTCAACCTCGGCACATTCCTGCCGAGCGAAGGCCTGGACGTCTCCGGTTCGCGGCCCGCATTCAATTTCAACGACAAGGCGATCGCCTTCCTGGCCGATCCCCGCAACTACTACTGGGGTATTTCGCAGCCTGAATTCAACCGTGCCAAGGCCGATCTGTACGCCTGGAAACTGGATGGCAAATACAGCTTCGACCATCCGGTGCTGCGCGACGTCCGCTTCGGCGTCCGCATCACGGAACGTTCCTCGCGCAAGGACAAGAATGCGGGTTCGGGCTGGAAATCCTATGCCGAAGAATGGGGCGTGAAGGAAACCGACGTCCCGGGACAAATCCCGCACCTCGAAAGCTGGGACTGGCAGCGCCCGAACTTCGGTTACTTGAGCGACCCGAAATACGCAGCGCTGGGCAACGTCCAAACGTTCGCGTTCCCCGACTTCTTCAACGGCAGGATGCATGCACCGCCGGCGTTCGTCGTGCCCGCCCAGTCGATGGTCAGGGACATGGCCGCATACAAGAATTTGCTGACCGCGCTGCGCTATAACTGCGAGGACGACAACAGGCTGACGGGCGCGACGAGCGATTGCTCGACGGCCGGCAGCGATTGGCGCCCGCCTGGCTTCAGCACCGAACCGCAGTACGTCAGCCGGCACAGCGAAGGCACCCAGGCCCTGTACGGCAACCTGCGCTTCGGCTTCGACAACTGGAAATATCCGGTGGACGGCGTCGCCGGCGTACGCGTGGTCCGGACCAATACCGTGGCCCATGGTTACACGGTGTTCAAGCCAAGTTATGGCGAGACCACCAATCCGAACGTCCCGCGCTTCGGCGAGATCAGCGATCCGATGGATCTCAAGTCCAGCCACGTCGACGTGATTCCGAGCCTGAACCTGAAGGCGAGCCTGACGGACAAGCTGCAGGCACGCGTGGCGCTGTCGCGCGGCATCTACCGTCCCGGTTTCGATCAGTTGCAGGAGTACATCACGCTGTCGCAGAACGTGATCAACGATCCCAACGACAGCAAGAAGATCACCACCATCTCGTACACCGGCACCAACGACGGTAACGTGAAGCTGAAGCCGCTCAAGTCGAACAATGTCGACTTGACGCTGGAATGGTATCCGCGCCCGGGCCAATCCCTGACCGCTGCATTCTTCTACAAGCAGGTCAAGGACATCATCATGAACGAATCCTATACGAGGACGTATAAGGATCTCGCCGGCAACGATATGGAGTTCACGATCACCGGTCCGGCCAACGCGGCCAAGGCCCGTGTGCGCGGTATCGAGCTGGCCGGCATGACCTACCTCGATCACGTGCCCGGCGTGAGCGACTACCTGCCGGACTGGGCGAAGGGTTTCGGCGTGTCGTCGAACTTCACCTATATCGAAGGCAAGCAGCAGCTGTACCACCCGAACCCGTCGAATTTCTGCCCCTCCGGTGGCGAGCTGAAGGGATCTGCAGCGCTGTATGGCTGCGACACCAACGGCATCCCGTACAAGGACCTGCCGGTGCCGTACATGTCGAAGCGCGCCTTCAACATGGCCTTCATGTACGACCGCGGCCCGGTGTCGGCACGTCTGGCGTATTCCTGGCGTGACCGTACCTTGCTGGCGACGGGTGTCTATGGCGCCAAGGGGCAAAACGGCACCAGCGCCGATCCGGCGCACGTGGACGACAAGGGCAACCCGCTGCAGGATGCGGGCTTCGGGATCCCGGTGTGGCAGCTGCCGGTGGGCCAGTGGGATGCGGGCATCAACTACCGCTTCAGCGACCACTTCTCGGGCAGCTTCAACATCAGCAACCTGACCCGTACCGTGACGAAACAGGTCAACCAGCAGACCCCTGGCGACATGGGCCGTTCCTGGTTCGATCCGGGCCGCAGCTTCCGCATGCAGGCCACCTACGTGTTCTAACCTGAAGTGCCGCGCCGGTGCGAGCCGGCGCGGCGTTACCTGAACAGGAACGCAATGAAATCAATGTTCATCACGGCCGCCGCATTGGCGGTCGTTTTCGTCGGACCCGCCAAGGCCGCCGACCCATCCTACTGTTTTTACCAGGACCAGAAGTTTTCCGAAGGGGCCGCGTTGAATGGCCGCGTGTGCACGCGCGGCAATGCCACGGGCAAAGGCGGAGATTTGATCTGGGCACCGCAAGAGGGCTCCGGACTCTCAGGCGTGCAGCAAGAGGTGGAGCGCATACGCATGCAGACCCAGCTCGTCCAGGCCCGCATAGGCTTGGCCGAGACGGAAGCCCGGTATCGCGAAGTGGCGGCCAAATCGTCCGGCAAGAACTGATCTTCCAACAGTCTCAGGCGATGTGTTGGTCCCGGACCAACACAAACCGCCGTCAATGCCGGCCTGCCCGTTACGTGGCAGGTGGCATGCTCCATGCATGGTGGGAAGTGGGCGCGTGACATGCGCGCCGTTCCACTTCCAACCATTCGAGGAGAACCATCATGAACACATTGATTATCGAAGACCTGGCCTTTGACGGCACGGCGCCGGCCGGCTCGCGCGTGCGCTCGCTGTCGATCGACGAGATGAAGCGGGTATGCGGCGGCCGGGCGATCAGCGTGCTGGTCGATGGGCGGACTGCGGGCACCGTGGACGATTTCTCGCTGAATATGGAGATATTCAAAGGGAACATCGGGGGGCCGATGGTGGTGTGAGCATGGCACTCCGAGGTGGCCGTGCGGCCTGGGCTGCACGGCTTACCAGGGGGTTTTCATGGCCAAGCCACCTGTCACCAACTGTCACCACGACGAACTCTCCGAGGAGCTAACTGACGCTGCGTGTTAGGGACGGTGTCCAGGTTGAGCGCAATGTCAGGCTTAGTTTTCGTTCAGTAATTCCATGTTCTTTCGGTCTTCGTTGCTGACAAATTGACACGCCAGCAAGGTCTTATCTTTGAAAGCACTACTCTTGAGTGCGACAAGAGAAATTAGTCCTAGTTCTTTCATTTCTTGCTGGGCGTCCGGTAGCTGGCGTGCAAAGCCAGACATATTAATAATATTGATATCCTGCGGTACTAATTTGTAATGCTTAGCCAATTTTTCGGCGACATTTCCCTCAACAAGGACGCCAATGGTTGAACCAGCAAACAAGACATCTTGCGCAACAAAACCGTCCTTTTTTATGGGAGCCGTAAGATGATACACTGCTGCCCCTGATGACTGATCGGGCTTACCCAATTTTTCGGCTGCCTTATACATATCCAAAGCATGACGGGAAGAATAAGGTGGTTTACAAATTGCGGCATCGAAAAACGCCGATTCTGGTATCTTTTTGTCAGCCAAGGCAGGGAACGCCAGTATGGACAACAGAAGGCCAGATACTAGAGACAGTGAAACTTTTTTCATTGAAGTTCCTTAAAAGAGCCAAATTAAAAGATAGCTCGAGGAATAGGCTCTGAGTATCCTCAGCCTAACGAAGCTGTATGGAGCCCAGTTGGCGAGCGAAAAATCGATAAATAATTGTTTCCCTGGAGGAACCAGATCGTATTTTTTACAACTCATGCCTTTTAACTTAATTTGTTTGTCCGATGCTCGAAATTGATGTCCAAACTTAGATCGCCTTGCTTAGCATCGTAAAAAAATGTGGCCCGCCCCCATTCGCTGGATTTGAAAAAGGCCTCGCTTGGATGATTACTTAAAAACTTCAAATTTAAAGTTTTCTCGCATGCTTTTAGTACTTTTGACTCCAGAATACTGGACTCAAAAAACTCAATCAAATCAAACAAAAACGTAACGGCGCATATTTTCCCTTCTCCAACTTCAATCACGCTATCTGCCGATTTTCCGCAAACACTGACTTTTTTTAGTAGACGATATTGCGTTCGCCCCTCATCTGTTTGAATCGGTGGTGAACATAGTTTTGCGATAGATCCGGCTAGAACGCCTTTTTCATCAACCGTTATGGATGACGAATCAACCAAAATCAAACCGTGCTTCAAGTCTAATTTAACAGTATGCATTATTAATTCCCATACGCAATAATTCGCCCTGTATCTACAAGGCTTGGTTTATCTTTATTTTCTATAAAATATTGGGTGGCGCCACCATTTCCAAGGTTTGGATTGTTTTTTGCAACACCAACTGCCATGCAAGTATCCTTAGCAAGAACATAACCGTGAACTTTGGTGCGCATAGGACGTGCATCTCGATGCTTCCAATTTCCCTTGTGAGCAACTTGTACCGAGTCATTGTACTGCCTAGCATTGCGGGCACCTACTACTACGTCGGATTTCACTAAATAGTTCCCCGGTGCGTCTCCATGCGGATAAAGCGTATAAAATACGGTGCCCTTTTTCACGACAACATTTCTATAGCTATCCACGCCGTTGTACGGATCACGACCTTGCCACGACTGCGCAATTGCAGCAGGGTTATGGCCTTGACATGGATCGCAACTAGCGCAACCGTTCTTAACGGAATTCTGTTTCTTTGGTGCCAAACCCAGCGGATCGATCCATTGAATAGGGTTCGGTGCATATGTATGAGTATTGAAACCACCTAGCAATCCAATCGGATCTTTGCTCACAAAACGACCGCTAAGTGGATCGTAATATCGGTGCCGGTTGTAATGCAGCCCCGTCTCTTCATCAAAGTACTGCCCCTGGAACCGGATCGGATTGTGTATCCCGGCCTTGTACGCCGCGTCGCTGATTGCCTGCTTCGCCTGCCCCCACGCCTTGTACTGCGCCGACCATGCGACCTTGCCCTCGCAATCCGTCAACTCCTGCGGGGTTCCCAAATGGTCGCATTGATAAAAGGCGATCTCGTCCTTACCGAACGGTTCGGTTTCCTGCTCAAAATCCCCATTCCATAGCGGATCAAGCGCAATATCGTACTTACCGCCGTTGCGCGCCATCAGCGCCTTCACATCGGTGGTAGGCGCCAGCCGAAGGGCGTGGCTTCGACTGGCCTGCACCAACGGCACAAAGCTGTCGCGCTCATACACGTAGTGCACCGTTCGTTCGCTTGCCGCGTAGCCGTGATGCACGCTGCTTTCCAACGCCAGCGTGTCGCCGTCCCAGCCGTACATGGTTCGGGTCATCTCCCGGAACACAGTGCCTTCCATCACCTGGCTGTGCTTGGCAACACGCCGTCCCAGCGGATCGTAGGCAAAGGTGGTGACGCCATGCCAAGTGGTGGCGCGGGTCATCCGGTTAAACGCATCCCATTCATATTCGGACCGCTTGCCGTTCCGCACGCGTTCCACGAGGTTGCCGCGTTCGTCGTAGCGGTGGCTGACACCGGCATATTCCTTGAGCAGGTTGTCCAGCAGCTTTGGCAGCGGGGCATAACGGGCCATGGGTTCCTGCTGCGCGATATCGGCTGCCTGGATGTTGCCGGCCGGGTCGAACGCGAAGGTTTCATGGCCCAACACGCTGTTTGCCGCCAGCAGCCGTCCGACCGGGTCGTAGCGGTATTCGACGCGGCCGCGCCGGCTGTCTTCCAGGCTGGTCAGTTGGCCGGACGGGTCGTAACGGTAGCGCCGCAGGATCGCGGCTTGCATGCCGGCTTGGACGTCGGGGCGATACTTGTCGGGGTAGAAATCCCGGTCCTTCTGGCTGGCCTGCGCGATGATTCCGAGTTGCTGTTCGATCAGGCGTCCGGCCGGATCGTACTTCATCGTTTGCAACAGGCCGTTGATCTGGGTGCGGCCGGTTTCCTGGTAGAGCGCGTCGCGCTCGAAGGAGACGAGGTCCTGCCCGTCGAGCAGGAGGCCGTGTACGTGGCCGGCGCCGTAGGTCAGCCATTCGACGCGGTGGCCGTCGGGGCGGGTGGTGCCGGTGCGCTGATTGAGTTCGTCGTAGTGGTGGTGCCAGACCGCGGTGCGCCTGTCGGGATGGAAAGGCCCCTGGTAATGCTGGTGCTCGCGGACCAGGTTGCCGGCGGCGTCGTAGAACCATTGCAGCCTGGCGTGTTCGTTCTTCGCTTCGGCCAGCTGGCCGTTGGCGTTGTAGGCGAATGTTTCGATTTGCTCCGACTGGCCGGGCGCTGCGGCCCGGCGTTGCACGAGCCGGCCCGTGGGGTCGAAGTCGAGGCGGATGGTCAGGCCGGTTTCGACGGTTTCCGCCAGCACGCCACTGGCTTCGTCGTAGCGGTACTCGGTGGTCTTGCCATCAAAACCCTGTTCCTGCAGCAGGCGACCAACCGGGTCGTAGTGGAAGCGATAGACGCTGCCGTTTTCATTTTCCAGTGCGGATAGGCGGCCGAGCGCATCCCACTGATAATCCAGGCTATGTCCCAGCGCGTCGGTGCGCCTCGCGATCAGTCCGGCCGCCGTGTAGCGGTAGGCGGTGGTGCGTTGCAGTGCGTCGATGTGCGCGAGCAGCCGGCCTTCGGCGTCGTGGCGCAGTTGCTCTTCGCTGCCGTCGGGGTGGATGACGGCTTCGAGTTGGCCGGGATGGTTGCCGCCTTCACCGTGTGCCTGCGTCAGCGTTTCGGCGCTGAGCGGCGTGTAACGGTAGCGGGTCACATTGCCGGCGGCGTCGATGCGCTTGATCAGGCGCTTGCGGTCATCGTATTCCCAATGGCTGCTGTGCCCGGAACAGTCGGTGTAGCTGGCGAGCTGGCCGTCCGGCGTATAGGCAAGTTTCTTGACGCCGCCCTTGGCATCGGTGACTTCGACGGGCCGGCCGGCCTTGTCGTACGCGTACTGGGTCTTGTTGCCGAGCGGGTCTGTTTCCTCGACCAGATCACCCTGGACGTTGTAGTCACGCTTCCAGGTGCCGCCTTCGCCATCGAGGATGCCGGTGACGCGGTGCTGGTCGTCATACTCGAAGTGAACCTGGCTGCCGTCGGCACGGGTGTGCGTGAGCAGGTTGTCGTGTTCGTCGTAACGGAAATGCTCGCTGCTGCCGTCGGTGTGAACGTGACGGACGACGTTCTTGGCGTCATCGCGGAAGAACCATTCCTCGCGCCCGTCCGGATGCACGACGCGGTAGGTGTAGCCGGCGATGTCGTAGTAGTAGCGGGTCTCGTGGCCAAGCGCGTCGGTGACGTAGGTCAGACGGATGTTCTTGTCCCACTCGAGCCGGGTGTCGTAGCCGCCGTCGTCGGCCCACTCGCGGATCGCTTTGGCGTGGACACCGCTGTCGATGCTGGTGTCGTAGGCGAGGTTCATCCCACGCCCGGTGCGGTCGGTGTAGCGGGTGACGAGGTGTCGGTCGTACTGGTAGTGCCACGCGGCGGCGTTCTCGTCCTGCGCGCGGATCAGGTCGCCGTGGACATCGTAGTCGTAGGCGGCAAGTTGGCGCACCAGTTTGCCGTCCCGGATTTCCCACAGTGCGCGGACGTGGCCGGTATCGGCGTCGACCTGGGTGCCGGCATGGGCGACGATGGTCTCGCCCTGCTTGCTGATGATGTCGCTGAGCACCTGCTCGCCGGCGACTACGTGGTCATATCGCAGGCCAAGTCCGGCGCCGTCGCGGGCATGCACGGCGATCAGCCGGAAATGTTCCTTGCCCAGGTCGGCGACCTTGGCGCGCACGGTGTCGACCAGCTCGTAGGTTTCGCGCCATGGGCTGGGTTCGCCTTCCGGCAGCGGCTTGCCGAAGTCGAGCGCGAGGAGGTTGATGCTCATGCGGGTGAGCGTGATTTGCTCGACCGGGTCGTAGTACCGCTGGCCGATGGCCAGCCACGGATAGCGGTGGCTGCGGCCGTCGGCTGCGTGATAGAGCAGGGCGGCGGACTTGCCTTGGCCAACGACGTCGATGCGGGTGCTGTACGGCGTGAGCCAGCGTGCGCCAAGATTGCCGCGGTCAAAGGCGGTCAGCTGGCTGCGGTAGGTGCGGCTCCATTCGATGGGGAGCGGCGCATCCAGTACGAAGTCGGTATGTGTAAAAGTTTCGGCGCCGGTGGCGAAGCTGATCGAATGCGCGGTCCCGCCGGGTGCGGGGCACAGCTTGCAAACGTTAGCGTCGCCCTTGGCTGGGCTTTGATGGCTGACAGCCTCCAGCTCGTGGCCGGGGTTGTTCTTGTTGTGATGCGCGCCCTTGGCTGACGGGACCAGCACCGGATGCCGCTTCTTATGCTTGATGACCGCGTCGCGCAGCCGCATCATTATCCACCGGATGCTCATCTGCGCCTGTTCGTCGGCCAGAGCGGCGAGCTTGCTGCGAAACGCCGGCTTAAAGTCGGTCAAGTGACCGATGATACCGGTCACGCCCGCTATTGCGCTCTGCGGCAGGTGGCTGGCTGCCGCAGCGACAGCGTAGTTCGCGGCCTTTTTGTACTGCCGACCAAGGGCGCCAAGCATGCGGCGCCAGCTGCTTTTCACCTTGGGGTCGTACAGCTTGTCTTCCACTTCCGCAGGGGATGCCACGTCGAAAAGCGGTTCCTTGCCGATGCAGCGGTTGAGGATCTTGATCAGATCGTCGGCAATGCCGTCGGCAAGGTGGGCGCAATCGTCCAGCATCCCTGCCAGCTTGCCCATCGCACCATCGATAAAGGTCTCGATCTTGCCCGCCAGCGTGGCATTGAGGTGCGCGATCAGCACCTCGATCAGGGCGGCGCCAATATCCTTGACGCCCAGCGCCAGCTTTTGCCGGACCAGGTGCAGCGCGGGCCGCAGGCTCATGCGGGCGGCACTCATCGTCGGCGGAAACGGAACCACGCCGATCAAGTTGATGCCCAGGCTGACCCATTCCAGGAAATCAATTTCTTTCTTGGCGATGTACTTCTGGATGACCCCCACCATGTCCATGATGGCGTCGATCAACGCCATGATGTTGCCGATCACCGGCAGGCTACCGGCGACCGTGCTCAGGCGCTCCAACGTGACGTAGTCATAGCTGATCTTGCGCAACCATTTGTCAAAAGCGGCGGCAGCGGCGCCAATGTCTTGCTGGTCTATCGTGTTGAGTGGAGCGACTGCGACTTCCGGCACGCGTTCGGCCGGCTTGGACGGGGCTTGCGTGGGTTCGGTCATGGAAGTTTTTTTATACGGTGGATGTTTTCAAAGTTGACGGCGGGACTTCAGCGCCGATGCGCGGCAGCGATCCGGGCAAACCAAGGGTCGACGCAACGGCGGCGGCAGGCTTGCCGGGACTTGACGCGCCGTAGGCATTCAGGGTCGCGTGCCCGATCGGTGCCAGCAGTGCTTGCGCGCCGCCTTTTTGCAGCGACCGCACGACGCTTGCCGCTTGTTTCGCGGCTTGCGCGATCGCGCCGAAGTTGCCGGCTACGCCGGTGAGGCTGGCTGCCGCACCTTTGGCGTCGGCGAGCAGTCCGGGGTTCTGCGCCCTTGGCACCGACGTTGGCCGGTCAGCCGTGGCCGCCGCATCGGCGCCAGCCTCGGACAGCGCGACGGCCGGCCATTCGGTTCCCCGGCCGAAGTAGCTGCCTTCATCCCACGGATCGCGCGGATCCTTGTCGTAGCTGACCGTGGCCATTCCCATCGGCAGGCCGGCCACGCTGGCAAAGCCGTTGCCATCGAGCGTTCCGCGGTGGACGCCGCCTTCGGCATCGATGACGGTGTAGTCGCCTTGCTGGACGCCTTGCTTCCTGCCGCCTTCCTGATTCACGTACTGGTGATACAGGTCGAGCTGCCCCGGCGGTAGCTTTACGGTCTGCGGCAAGCCCGGCGTGCCTTCGCTCTTGCCGGGGTCGAAGCTATGTTTCGCCGCGTGTTGACGCCAGATGCCGTTGGTACCATGGACGATCCCCGATGCGTTCCAACGGCTGAAGCTGGTGCCGCCGTTGATCACCACCTCTTCCTTTGCCGTGATCGTGATCCGGTTGGCGGTATGGGTGATGTTGAGCTTGGCCAGGATGTTCACGCTGTCCTTCAAGGCGGTGATATCGATGTCGGCGCTCGCCGCCACCAGCTTCATGCCGGCCTTGTAGGCAAACAGGCGCACCGCTTCCTTGACGCTGGCCAGCAGGCTCTTGCCCGCGCTCAGGCTGATATGGCCGCCGCTGGTCAGGGCAGAATGCTCCACGCTCATCAGATGAGTTGAGCCCTGCGTGGTGGTTTCAATGCCGGCGGGGCTGGCCAGGGTCAGGTGGGGCGCCTGGAATTCCGGGAATTCGCCTTGCGCCGGAGTGCCTCCCTGACCTTTGATGGCATCGACCTGCGCCTGCAGCGCGTCGGTCACCTGGTCCTGGTCGCCGGGCTGGTGCGCCTGCGCCTGTTGTGCCACCTGCGACAGGCTGTCGTGCAACGCCTGGCCCTGCGCCATGCGCTCCAGCGTCTCCTCCATGTCCGTGATATGGGCCTGGGCGTTCGGCCGCCCTTCGGTGCTGAGCAGCAGGCCTTGCTGCGCGCGCACCGCGCCGCGGCCGTCGGTGCGCAGTTCGAAGCCTTGGCCGCGCGCGCCCTTGCGTCCAGCAGTGTCTTCGATGCGGTTGATATGACCGAGACTGAGCTGGCTGGCGAGATGGTCGCTCTTGAGTTGCGCCTGGATCTGCCCTTGCGTGTCATCCAGCACCAGGTGGTTGCTGCGTCCTCCGGGCGCGTTGCCGCCGTTGGCCGTCAGCTCACGGCTTCTGAGCCCGGTCAGCGCCCGCTGTTCGGGCAGCTTCCACGGCGGCATATAGCTCTGGTTGTACACCGAGCCGGTCACGATCGGATGGTCGGGATTACCGTCGAGCCATTGCACGATCACTTCCGAGCCGACCCGCGGGTGACTGACCAAGCCTTTCTCGCCGCCGGCCCAGTTGCTGCTTACCCGTACCCAGCAGCTACCGCTTTCGTCCCGGTCCCAGTGAAACTTGACCTGGATGCGCCCGTACTGGTCCACGTTCAGGCTGCCTTGACCTTCCGGGCCGACCACGATGGCGGTCTGCAAGGCCAGCAGTCTGGTATCCGTGCTGTTGAAGCCGCGTCCCGGCCGCCAGGGCAAGGCCTTGCTCTGGCAGAGCAGGCGGTTCTTGTACTCGGCGCGCGCATTCTTACCTTGCAGGTAATTGTTGCTGGCTTCGTGATGCACTTCCAGGATCAGGAATTCGCTGTCTTCGCTTTCGCTGAAATGGTCGAGCAGCCTGAACCACCTGCCTGCGGCGACTCGCCGGTTGTTGCCTTGTGCTTCGTACAGCTTGCCGCGGGCTTCGATTTCTTCCATGCGCAATTGCGAAAGCCGGTAGGCGTCGGACTGGTGCTTGAATCCGTAATGCCCTTCATAGCGATGCACCTCCAGCTGCGGAATATCGCCTTGCTGGTTGATGGTGACGGTGTCCGCATGTATCGGGCGCGGATTCTTGAAGTCGAAGCCGCTCACCGCAGTTTGTCCGGACGCCCACTGGCGCAGCGGGCTCCATTCGCCGATCGCATCCTCTTCGACCGCGCCACCGGCGCGGTGAAAGCGGATGCCGGGCGACGGCCCATCGATCGGCGCCGCGGCGCGGGTGTCGTCGCAGATCCTGAGCGTATGGCCTTCGCGGCTGTGTTCGTACCAATAGCTGTAGCCCGCCGCTTCCCAACGCCGGCACAGGTAGTTGTGGTCGGTTTCGTCCCATTGCGTGGTCATCGTGAACTGCGGTTGTTCGGCAGTGACTTCCCATTCCCACGCGGGTAGTCCATTGTAGCCAGCGAAGATCGTCTCCGCCTGCTCGCGCAGGCTTTTGGCATGGAACAGCCGATTGTTACGACGCAGGCGCGTGTACGCGAGCCACGGCGTCAGCACGGCCTCGTAGAACGCGATGCCACCATCGGTTTTGACCAGCTTGAACGACGTGACATAGCCGGTGAAGGGACGGAGGCTGCCGTCCGCCTGTACCAGCGAGACGCACAGCAGCTTGCCGTGCATTGCCTCGAGTTCTATCCTGCCGTCGTCGCTCAGGAGTTCCACCTTGAATTCGAAGTCGCGCGACAGGTATTCCGTGCCTTCGAACCGGTTCACCATCAACTTGACTCGCGGGCCGTCGTTCCTCGGGAACGACAAGCGCAACAGGCGGGTGCTTTGGTGAACTTCCAGCAGTGCTTGCAGGTCAGTCATCGTAGTTACTCATTCGTTGAGCTGCGCATTGTTGAATTCGAGGTGCTCGAAGTGGCTGTTAGCGCGTCTGAACTTGCGACGAAGTTCTTGACTGTAGTGATTAAATTGCGTGTAAACAGTGACAAAACGCAAGTTTTGGCGGGGTGCGCCGCGCAGTGGATTCTGCGACAACGCTGACCGAAGCGCGCGGGCGAAGGGCAAAGGCCGTTATTGATCGTGGGCGGCGGGCGCAACCCCGGTAAAGCGCTCGCCTTCTTATCAGTAACTACCTCAAGTCGTTTGATCTGATTCCCGACAAGAAAGCGATACCGCCGGAATTACTGCTTTATGCCGAACCGGGCAGACGCTGTTGCTGTTGAGAATTTCCTATCGGCGATTATGATTGTTCGGCGTAATAGAAAAGCAAAAAGCCCGGCTTTTCCGCCGGGCTCTGTACTTGTGGCCAACCTTTTTAGTTTAAGGCTAACTTTTCCTTGAGTGACTAATATTGTGGAGAATTCTCCCTAATCCGCCCCTCATTGCGGATAACTTCAGCAACTGAAGCCTGCCGTCTCGCTTCAACCGCTGCCGTTTGCGGACGATGTACCTAACTGTATGTCAGCTAGCCAGCGATCGTTAGTTGAAGCAAGCTCAGCCGTGTAGTTCTCAGCGCAACATCCTGGGAATAGTGAGTACAGCTCAGATGGGCGGCACTATTGGAACAAGCATTGAATCAATGTCGGGTTGAAGATACCTCGTTCACTCCAACGTTTTTAGACTATCCAGCTTGGCAGCGACTGCCCGACCAGTTAAGCCGGCACCTGCCAATCGACGGCCGAGATCGGCTGGATCTCGGAACAGTGGACCTGCGAACGATATAGCATTGACCACACCTACCAGTCGATCAATGAGTTCCATGACCTTTGCCTCGACCAAAAGACGAGGGCGATAGCTGATGTTCGGTGGCGGCATTGTACGGACGATCACGAGGCGCTGAGTTCTTCCCTGAAGACCAGGTGCGCGTGTTCCTGTACGCACCCGGTCAACATGCCACTCATCGGCTGTGTACAACAACCGATACAACAGTGACGTGACGAATTATCAAGGTAAAATAATTTCCTGAACTGTACGAGATCCCTGGACAATAGAAATGGCCGCCGTTCTCCCAAACGCACCCACGGTACCGCCAATCAAAGGCGATGAAACCCGGCAAGCGATCGCATCTCTCGGTGGCTATGTCTATCAGGTTTACGCAAGCTGCGCAGCGTGGCTGCTGCTCGACGCTCAAGCTGAACTGCACCTTGAAGTTGCCGACGATTATGCTGACGTTCTCGGTCAATCACTGCTTGCGACACAGGTGAAGTGCACTGCGACCACTTCTGTGACAATCGTCAGTAGTGCCGCACGCGCTACGATCGATTCCTTCGTGTACCTGAACACGAACAATGCTCATTACAAGGTCAAAGTTCAGCTCCTAACGACGTCAGAAGTCGGGCTGGAGCGCGACAAGACTGACCAGGTCGCCGGTCGCCCTACCTTGGAAGCATGGCGAGACGCGGCGGCCAACCGTTTATCGCCAACGGATCTAGACGAACTGATTCGTGTGGTTATGGCACAGGACTTGAAGCCGGCAACAAAGTCTTACCTTTCTAACCGCACGCCACAACAGCTACAGGCCGAGCTCTTCAGCAACATCATCTGGCTTACGGGCCAACCAGATCCGGAAACGCTTCGCAAACAGTGCCTGGATCTTCTCATCACCCAGGTTCACGAATTCTTCAAGGTGACGCCGCAGGACGCAGAAAAGGCTTTCCCGGCAGTTCTGCAGAAGGTCCTCGACACGGCACATGCCTCGACAGCGCGGAAACTGACCAGGGCGGATCTGCTTAAGGTGCTCGGAGAACAGTTCACGGTAACCCTCCGCCGCGACATCTTCGAAAACCTCATGCGCGCACTTGCGGCCCAGGAGGCCATATCCGCAAGCGGGGACGGTGCGCTCATCGATTTGCAGGCTCGATCGGAGGCATTTGCTCGCGAAGTCGACATCGCAGGCATGGACGCGGCCGGCAAACCGATGCGCCTGAGCAGTGGCTTGTTCGTGCCACGCGAGCAGGGAGAGGGTCTGCTGCAGGACCTGCGCCGGCCTATGAAGGACGCCATGGAGCGGCTTTTCGTTGTTGTCGGAGACGGCGGCCACGGCAAATCGAGCCTGCTGTGGTGGGTCTACCGTGAACTAAGGGACGACCTACAATGGTCTCCTCTATTCCTACCTGCTGCATCGTTTGCGAAAGCGACAGTCGGCAGCGGTCTCGACGTCGACGGCCTCGAAGACGCGTGCGCTGCAATCCATCGCGGCGGCAAGATGGCACTCATCCTCATTGACACGGCCGACTTGCTGCTACGTGACCCGGACAATGCGGGACTGTTCGCCGGACGGCTGGCTGGCCTGTTGGAGGCGAACGCCTATGTCGTGCTCAGCACGCGTCCTGGCGAACTCGAGCGAATTGACATGGCCAGGTTTACACCTCGCATTTATCGTCTTAAGACATATTCCGATACCGAGCTAATATCCGCGTTGACATCCTACGCGAGACGGCACGGTTACAGCCAAGCCGAACTCGATCGGATCTTGCGCGCAGTCGCCATGTGGCGCCCACTCAAGGACGTGTGTGCGATTCCGCTGGCAATGCGTATGCTGTTCGACATCTACTCCCCGCATGGCATTCCGGAAGACATCAATCTCTTCGAACTTTATAGGGAGTACTGGCAGTACCGGATCCGGTCAGATCGCCGTTCGACTGGACTGCTCACGGATGCAGTGCCAAAAAATGGCCGGGATTGCTCCAGAGTGGCTGCTTACCTCGCACTGCAGATGTTGGTCGAAGGTACTTTGGACCTCGAGTACCGTCAGGTCATCACACTATTTTCCGCAGTGGATGGCAAGATCGAACTTGTGTCAGACCTGTTGCACCGCGGAATATTGCAGAGGAGCGGCAAGCACATCCATTTCTTCCATCAGACGCTGTTCGAATACGCGGCCGCTCAGGGTCTCGTGGTTCTGCTCGGACGCGACGGAATCGACCTGTTATCGCAGCGCTGCGACGAACGTCCGGAAGACTTGTTTATGAAACCGATCCAACAGCACGCCTTGCTGCTTGCCGAAGAGGTCGGGGGGGCGGTCGCGAAGGCCGCGCACCGGGAGCTTGACAGGTTGTTGCACAGTACAGACTTGGCCGACCAGAGCGTCGCCTTGCATGTCCACTGCAGCATGCGGAAAGCCTGCACGGAACGCGCTAACAAGGTGCAGGCTCTGTTGCTCGACCCCGCTTCGAGTGAAGCACTGCGCGTCCATTTTTTACGCACGGCGACTAATATCCCGTCAAAACGGCTCAATGAGCTGATCGCACTGGCACGGCCGCTATGGCTCGCGGCGAGTCCGCGCATCCGTCAGCATATGGTACAGATGTTCGGCCGTCTCGCGTCACGGATGCCGGCCGACGTGTTGGCCCTGATAGGCAGCCTGCGGTTGCGCGACCACGTTTTCGATGCCGCCAACGTGAGAAACGATGTTGTCACCGACTATATCTATCTGCTCGGTAATCTGGCACTGTCCGCTCAGCCGACGTCGCACGGTGCTCTCAGCCTTCTCGGCGATGCTCTCGATAAGGCGCTCGCCAAATTCACGCGCCTAGATTGCGCGGCACAGGTCGTTTCCATCGTTGGCCAGCTCGACACTACAGCGATCAACTCGTTTCTCAAAGCACAACAGCCCCGACATAAGTATTGGAACGCGAGCGCATGTAAGGCAGGCGCCGACACCTTTACCAAGCCTTATGCACGTTTATGGGCAGGCCACTGGATAGCGTCAGGCACGACATTGGGCCAGTTGCTAGCGTCCGCGCCCACGACCGATGGTGCCGAACTCGCTGTTCACCTGTTTGGCGTGGACGAGTACATTAGACGGCAACTTGCCGGGAACATGGTCCATGACTTGCCTGCATTGCAGAGTCACATGACTGGACTAGATAAGCCGTTGCGGATCTTGTGGGCACGGTTCGTCTTGGGTCCGATGTTGGGACGTGCATACCAAGCACCGGCTACCCGGCAGCCTGCCCTTCTGGCACTGCAATCTGCGCTCGACCTCGGCATCGGCGTGCTGCGCCGGAAACAGGGCCATGTCGAGCTAGGAGTGGCCGTACAGCTGCTCGAAGCCGCCGTACTGTCGGCGCAGTCAACCGCAGCGTTATTCGGCGCTGTCCAGCCAGGAGTCGCCCTCGGCGAATGGACAGGCACGTCCGAACTCATGCCTTTCCTGCTCGCGGCATCGGAAGGCGGCTTGCCCGGCGCTCGAGTTGCCTACGAGGCAGTGCTCGGCGACCCGACGAAATACAGCCGGGCCGCATCGACATTACAAGCCCGGTTGATCGCGGCGTTTCGCGACAATCCTCAGCCAAAGTACATCGATGCCCTGCTTGACCTGGTCACGCATACCGGCCAAGCGGCTTGGCTGCGCGAATTGCTGCCTGAGCTCTCCGATGCCTCAAGGACGAACGAAGCTTTCCGTGAATCCCTCGAAAAAAAGGTGCGCGTCATCGTCCGGAGCGCATCTACCCGCGCCAGCAAGAGCGTGTTGCAACTGTTGCCCGAGCTGGTCACTGCGGACGCCGTCCACGTGCCGGCCATGGACGAGGTCTTCACGTGGCTCGACAAGTTGCCGGACACGGAGACGCGTCTGCATCTCGCGGCCTGGACGGCCGATGTCATCTGTCGGAATGCTGCCGACGCTGCGCGCTTGGTTGTCTGGCTGAACGAGCACGTCTTCCCTGCTTTGCGCGCCGCTAGGGTGAACCGATTTCAGAAAGAGCAGTATCTGAACGCGTGCGCCGCCCTCGTGCGCCGCAGGCTACTTGATCCGCTCGAGTTCGTCGACGAACCATCGAGAACGACTTGGGCGGACCGCCTGCTCGACATTACTTTGAAGGCACCGGCGCTCGAAAATCATTTGACCTCGTACGGCTGGACGATCGCGGCTGCTGCAACTCGGTCCGGTACAGATGCTGCCGCTCTGTTCTGCAAATTGATCGGGTCGCCCACAGTACAGAACATTAGCCAAAGCGCACAGCGTGACCTGTCACGCCGCCTGACACCTGCCCTGCGTCAGGTATTCGCCCATGCGGACGAAGCGGACCGTGCGAAATTGCTTGCCTTTGCGAAAGGCTCCAAGCCGCACTTGGTGCGCTCGGTAATCCAGATTGCTCTCGAATGTAACGTCGCTGCCCTGAACGATAATCTGGAACGTTTGCGCACAGACTCGGGTTTCGATGCCGACCTTCGGGAACTGATTGCGCGCTTCTGGCGGCATCATCCCAACCTGGCCGCCATGCCGGATTGGACTGCCCTGCAAACGATGCTCGAAAATAGCGCGTCACCATCGGCCTATGGATCGAATTGAATCCGGGGAGGTCCGCCGCGACCGCCCACCCAAGCCCGACAAACTGAGCGACGCTGACGCGCCTGTCGCTACTGAATCTGATCGGAATCTTGGCGATCAGTTGAAGACGGTCCGCCCCCGCCAGGCTTACCTGTCATTGTTTTAGGCAAATCATCAGGTTGATTTTGTCCAAATACCATCTAAAACAAGGCAGAGCAAAAGCACATACAGAAATTCAGTACTCAGCAATAGTTTCTTTTACAGCTCCCGTCCTAGAGATATCGTATGCCTGTAATTTCAGTTAATGCTTTAAAAGAGGCGGTCATCGCGGGGAAAATCGGTGGAATATCGATTGACACCTCAGTTTTCGAACAATATGAATTTGGCTTCGAAACAGGCGTTTTGGCACAAATGGTGCAGTTCAGCCGCCTAGATATTGACCATTTTGTTTTTGATACAGTCCTTCACGAGATAACTAATCACCTAGTCAAAGAGGCAGATCTAACAAAGGCTCACTTAAAGAACGCCTTAAAGCCGCTAAGCAACAGTTGGGCGTTCGCCACTGTACAGAATCGGACCGGACCCATGCTTTCCATTTTTTGCTGTAACACTTTGTTTTGACCCGCCCGGAGTAGTACATTTACTCTCTTGAAAGAATCTCACGCAATTGGGAGGTGAGGACCGAGCTGATGTGATTTTGCCCGATAAATATGTCCAGATGACTTAAATCTCCGGCTAATATATCGGCTAAACGAATATGATAAAGCATAACTGTCCCCTCGCGATTTTTTCTTTCCAGTTCCACCTCTGCATCAGGAGCTAAAGACGCAGCTGTAATTATGACTCCCGAAGTAATTCTTTCCCGGTCCATATCAAGCAAAAAACCGCCCAATTGTTCGCGCGTGAAATCTGTCTTCCTTACTTTTACATTTATTGCAGTTCGTACAGGTTGACCTACTCCATCGGAATTTGATATATAAATAATACCGTCAATCCCTCCGTCTGCTGGACCTCGTCTTGGCGGAAGTCCGGTAACCTGCTCAAGTGGAGCGGCACCGAGCAAGGATCGAATAGTATTTTCCATTACCGCACGCTTATATTCCGCGCTAGTTTCAAGCACTCTCTCTACAAGAGCCTCCTCTAATTTTCCCATATGTCCATCTCAGTTGTATCGCCGAAAAGCATAGCCCGAGCCTCAAAAGCTTTTCGCAGGCAAAAATCGACTAACTGTTGGGAAGTTTTAATATTAATATCAGATTTACTCAAAATCAAGAACAGCTGCCAAGTACAAACTCGGATTGAAAGAAAGCTTTTATCCTTAGCACTAGTGCTTTTCGGAACTGGATTCAGCGTGATTTCCTTCAAGAAAATTAACCTGTCCGGTTTCGCCATTTTCAAGATGTCAATACCAGTTCGCAAGTAACTAGATGCGACGAGTGAAATCGAGTTCTCCACCACAATTTTCTGCGAATTCGTACACCAAAAAATTTGGAGTGCCGAAAGCAAATCAGGGTCAATTGTTCCAGAATAAACGAAGGAGATAGGCTTCTCCACCTCCCCTTTTATTTTCTCCAAAGCTAATTTTTCAATTTTCGATAGATTCATTAAAGAACCTCATAGAGAAGCGATTGAAGGGACTCGGTGTAATTAGGATCCTCCAGGAGGATCGGCGCGTTTTCAGATGGAGAGTAAGGAAGGTGTGTGTTGGCAAGTGTACTTTCAATACCATGATCGCAAAGCGCAGTCCTTATTTTTTCAAGCCCAGATGTAACTTCTCCCCCATGTGCCATGTTTGCAAACACACTGAGTCTAAGTTCACTTGGGGTAAGCGCAGTTGTCGTCAAAACAGCTCGGAGCTCACGCGGTATCCTATCAAGACCAATAGTGTCGTGTGGATTGATAGGCGATAGAACGCGCCATCCTGAGCGTGTGCCACGAAGAAGGTCAGCGCTAACGACGAAACTATCATCCGTATCTAAAACGGCATAATCGAAACCCGATGCTCCAGAAAAATTGTCTGGCACTCCTTCGCCTTCCATTTGAATAATACGGTTCCCGGAACTTCTAGAGAATTCAGGGGTGGTTGATAACACGCGGGACATAATCAGGCCGCCCGCCAAATCCACGGCCAAAATTCGTTGCCCTTGCCTGGCTAAAAGCAATGCAATATTGGTCGCTGTAGTAGTTTTACCAACGCCACCTTTTGGCGTATTTACGAGTAATTTGAGCATTATTAGTAATTAAAAATGAAGTTCATGACGTTTTCGCTCTTTAGTCATTCCCGTAGATGCTATTATCAGCACAAATTACGACAGTTCTACGCGAGCGAGCAAGCGTAGTCATGGGCTTTTTTTGCGTTTGGCAACATTCGGCACTGCTCGATCTAAAACTTCTGTCGCTCACCGATACCACAGCCCATCTGTAGGAAATTTATAGTAACAATTGACGAGGCCAAGGCACTATCCAATTTTAGTGGTTACTATCAAAATTTATTAGTGGCGACACTTAAGTGAGGTGACAACTGTTGGAAATAATTCTTCCAATCCTCCTAGGCATTGCGGATAATTCCGATGGCTGAGGTTGTCCTCTCGCTTTGACAGCCTTCGTCTGTGAACAGAGGTCCCTCCCTAGAGTCCGACCACTTGAAGCATCGATCCTGGCACGGTGCGCTCGGCCACATCCAACAGGTGCGCATGGTGCGTGAATAGGATCACTTGGTGTCCCTTGGAGAACTCCGCGATCGCGTGCAATGCAAGCGCGGCCCGGCTGTCGTCCGAGGTCATCAACACGTCGTCGAGCACCACAGGCAAATCGTAGCCAGCCTCGCGCCGGATCTCGAGCGCAGCCAGTCGCAGCGCCAAGTACAGCTGGTCGCGTGTGCCTTCGCTAAGGCCCTCAACCCTCACTTGGCTGCCATTGGCGCGCTGCGCCAGCAGCACCGGCTTATCGTCGCTGTCGTCGCTGATCAAGCGGACGAACTGACCATCGGTCATCTGATGGAAGTAGCGCGACGCCGCCGCCAACATTGGCCCCTGCGCGCGTTCGCGGAAGCGCTTGAGGGCCTCGGCGAGCAGGCTGTATGCGAGCCGGGAACGCATCCACGGCGCCATAGACAGTCGCACCGCAGCCGCATCGCGCTCCATCCGCTCTCGCGCGGCGGCTGCAGTGTCGGCACTGTCGACGTCGTCCAACGCGCGACGAGCGACCTCCTCGGCTTGACGTGCATTGCGCAGCTCGGTTTCAAGCGCCGCTAACTCGGCCGATGCCTGTGCTTCCTCCTCATCCATGCGCTCGGCATCGTAGTCGCGCAACAGGATACGCAGCTCATCCGCTTGTCGCGACGATGCCGCGGCCAAGTCTTTGCGTGCGCGATCAGCGTCGGCCTGGGCCTGACGCTTGCGTTGCGACTGCGCCTCTGCCTCGGGCAGCGCTTCAGGCGAATTAACATTGGCCGCGCGGCATAGTCGCTCCAGCGTCGCTTCGTGGCGTTGCGCCAGGCTTTCCTGCTCATGTTGGCGTTCCTGCGCGTCCTCCAGGCTCTGCTGCTTCAGGGCGCGCTCGCTTTCAATCAATTTGGCCTTCTTGAGTCTTGCTTCGAGCTGCGCCACGTACAGCCGTAAGTCGCCGGGCAGTGTCTCTCCCATCGCTGCTGCCAGTTCGCGTGCGTGGCCCAGTAGGCGGTCAAATGTTTGCTGAGCTCGCACTCCGCGCGCAGCAGCAGCGTCCAGATCGGCCTTGGCATTGGCCAGCGCCCCGAACTCGAGCAGCCGTGCGCGAGCGGCGGCGATCCCGGCTCCCAGTTCCAAGTGCAGCGTACCGAAAACCCGCGAGGAGACTGCCAACGCCGCGCTGGACTGTTGTTCTTCCAGCGTTTCCTGCTGCGCCTTGAAGCGGCGGATCTGACGTTCGCGCTCCGCGCGTTTGCCGACTGCCGCGCTGAGGGCGCGCTTGCGACGCTCCATTTCGTTCTGGATGTCCGTCGCGAGTGACCACAGGAGAGACAAAGATGCATTAACAGGAGCGGATGCGCCAACAGCCGTAATGGCATCGTACAGACCGTTCACCAGCTCACGCTCTGTTGCGCGCACCGTCTCCAATTCGTCGAGCAGCGACCGCAGCGTAGCGCTCTGTTCGCGCGCATCGCCGAGCCGTGACTGCCACTCGCGCAACGCGGCCGGCGCCAGTAGAGGCAAGCCCTGCGCCTGCAGCTTAGCATGCCACCGCTGCAGCGCAGTCGCATTGCGCTCCAGGATGTCGGTGTGATCGCGTTCGATGTCGGTCGACTGACGCACAAGCCGTGCCAGATCGTCTTGGCAGCCCTGCAATTGGGTCGCCCGTTCGGTATCACGTGCCAGCTCGTCGATGAGCCTGTCAGCATCGCGTGTTTCGGCCTCAAAAGTGTCCAGCATCACGATGGCAACGGCCTTACCGCCGTCATTCGCAGCACGTATCTGCGTCCAGGTGACGTCGCGCCGGTCGCGCGCGGCACGCACGTCCGTTATCGTGGGAACAGCGCCGGCCGCCAACAGCTTGTCACGCTTCGCTTCGACGACCACCTGCTCGGCTTTCGACTGCGAGAGCTGCTTGCGCAGCGTGACTAGTTCCGTTTCGGCGGTTTCGAACTCGCTGCGTGCGGCATCGATTTCGCTATCCAGCAGGGTGCGAATCTGGAGCAACTCCGCTTCGCTTCCCAGTCCGAGAGCCGCAGCGTCAGCTGCAATGGCGCGTTCCAGCGACTTGATCTCGGCCGGGAGCTGCTCCTTGCGCTTCATTAACGCTTCCTTGCGCGTCGCCTCGACCTGGGCCGTATCTAAGGCAGTAAGCAGCTCGGGTGCGGGCAGAGGCTCGACCATCTGCTCTTCCTCTTCGGCAGTGAGAGGGCGTGCCGACTCGAGATGCTGGCTCAGACGCTGTTGCGCCAGCTCGAATTCGCGCAGCACTTCCTCGATTTCAGCGCGCGCAGCCAAGCCTGGCACCAAGGCCAGCACGGCATCTGCTGGCTTGCCGGGCAGGATGCTGCCGGCACGTTCGCTCAGCAGGCGCTGCGCCTCGGTCACCTCGTCCGCGGCGGCGGCAATGTCGTTGCGCAAGGTGTCGAACGCCTCAGCGTTAGCGGCAAGCCGTTCGATGCTTGCCGCGGCGTCGAGCACCGCCTGATCTGGCATCAGGGTCTTGAGCTGCGCGCCCAGCCGCTGCGCAGTCGCCTGTGCCGCTTCTGCGCTTTGGCGCGCGGCCGCCAATCCAGCTTGTGCAGCGGCCCGTTCGGTCGCTGCTGTTTCGGCCAGCAGCCGTACGTCTTCCAGCTCGGCTAGCATTTCGTGCGCCGCATCCAGGCTGCGAATCAGCGGGGCCACGCCACGCAGCTCGGACAGGTGCAGACGCTTTCGGTTCGCCTCGCGATCGCGTTCCTCCAGTTCGGCTAAGTGCTTTTTCGCCACTTGGTGCTGTTTGAACAATTCCGCCCAGGCCGCCGGCTTGATCTGTGCGCTCTTGAACTCCGTATTATGGTCAGCGTAGCTGCGTAGGGCCTCGTTGATGCGAGCATTCTTTCCGCGTGTCCCTGGCATGAAATACGTCCGCGCAGACTGGTCGAGTCGTTCGAGCACTTGCGGAATGCTTCGTACGCCAGCACTGGCCTCGAACAGCGCTGCGCCGACTTCTCCCTGGCCCTCCAGCAGGGCCTCGCCGCCCCTACGAAGGCGTTCGTGATCCAAGCCGAACATAGCCTCGTAGTCTTCCTTCGACAGGCCACAAGTGATCAGTGTCTCAATCTCGGGCGGAACCGCGCTGCCGTCCGCATATTGCAGGGTGGTGCCACGACCCTTGCGACGGGTGACGTGGTAGCGCTTATCGTTGCAGTCGACGAGTATGCCGCCCAGCAGCATATTGCGGTGTTCGTGCAGAAAATTGTCACGGCTCAGCTGAGGTATTCCAAAGCGCAGGTCCGAGATGGCGCGCAACGTTGAGGATTTGCCGGCTTCATTCGGGCCATGGACGAATACCACGCTCTGCTCAGCGCTGCCAAAATTGAGCTTGCGATCGGTAAAGGGGCCAAAGGCGGTCAGGTGCAGTTCGCGCAGTTTCATCGTGAAGTTCCTTCCATGGCGCCCAGATGGGCAAGGACCGTCGCCTCTGCATCGGCCAGCAAGGCACGTAGTACTTCATGGCGCAGCGTCGACGGGTCGCAATCGGACAGACCGGGTGGCAACATGCTGAGGCCGCCGAGCTGGTCTAGCATCCATGCGCGTAGCCGTTCGTCGTTTGATGTGAGCTCGTCGACTAGGTGCACTACCTCCCCGACCGCATCGGCGCGTGCCAGGGCGGCGGCCCGATCAAGCGGCGAGCGCAGGTCGAGCTGAACCTCCTCGACCCACAAGTCGGCTTCCTCGAAGTCTTGGGTGCCCGCCTGAATCGCGGCGGCGATCGTGCCTGGCTGCTCGGCCTCGAACCGGTGCAGTTCGGTCTGGCCGCTAACGATCACTCGCAGCGCATGCAGGCGTTCGCGTTCGCCAGCCACCAGACTGGTGACCGCCGCCATAAAGCGCTGGCGCAGCACGTTGACGTCGGCCGCGCCGCTCGCATCTAGCCGCAGCTGGTGCCAGCGCACTACGTCCAGCGGTATGAACTGTGCGCTCTTGATGCTACCGCCGGTCACTGTCACCAGCTCGCAGCCCTTAGGCCCGATTTCCTTAGCATGACGGCCCTGCAGGTTGCCTGGGTAGACGATGCGTGGATCAGCGTCGCGCACGACCTCGCGCGCATGCACGTGACCGAGCGCGAAGTAGTCGTAGCCCTTGGCACACAATGCCTCGACCGTGGTCGGCGCGTAGGTGTCATGCCCACCTCGCCCATTCAGGCTCGTGTGAAGCACGCCAATGTTGAACATGTCGGCATGGGCGGCAGGATACTGCTCGACCAAGTCTTCCGGGACCGCGCGGTTCGGGAAACTTCGTCCGTGGAGTGCCACGCCGAGGTCCTCGATGATAAACGTCTCGGCCGAGGTCGACTTGAACGTATGAACACCATCGACTGGTGGTAGCTGTTTGGTGATCTGACTTTCGGCGTCGTGGTTGCCCTTGACGATGTAGACGCGGATACCTTCGCGCGTCATGCGCACCATCTGGTCGCGGAAGAACAAGCCAGTGCGGAAATCGGCCCAGTTACCGTCGTAAATGTCACCAGCCAAGATCACGAAATCGACCTCTTCCTCGATCGCGAGATCGACCAAGGCAGACAAGGCTTGCCGTGTGGCGCCGCGCAATCGCTGCACGGGTGCTCCTTCATAGCCGTCGAGCCCGCGCAAGGGGCTGTCGACATGGAGGTCTGCAGCGTGAATAAATTTCATGGACTTACCTCGAAAAATGAACTCGACAGTTGCCTTTCATTATTGCAATAGCAACGGTAGGGATCGGTTCGCTCATGTGAAGGGTGGCAAGCGGAAAATCGCCCGGTGCGCGTCAGCCATTTCGACTGTACTCGGGTTAAATTAAGGGACAACGGTAACCATCTTATTGCTGCCCAGCTATGCTCATGGAAATTTGCTCAGGAAATCGGCGATTGCAGAGGTTGTGCCGGCGTCGATTTCTTCAAATTCTCGTACCAGAAAGTTTCCATTCCCAGAAGTTCGTCGATGCTTGTTCCAGATCTCAGTAAACTTGATCTTAGCACCTATTTGTTGCTAATTGGATATGATTACTGGTATATTTCTTGTTAACGTAGAAGTCATTCCTGGGAGTTGGCGTAGGCATTAAGACGTGAGCCGACAAAAATGGCCACGATGTGAGGCGCTGCTGTGTGTCCAGTAGGCCACTTACTCGTTTTGCGAAGCCAACCGGCGCCTTTGACTCCAGCTGCGCACGCCTTGTAGAGACCGGCGTGAGACGCGAAACTGAGGGCGTGAGCTGCGGAACCTATACGCCCCCTTTCACTGATAGGCATGCCCTGAGACGGGCTAGACTTGAGGAATAATTGTGGTACGTCCCCTCCGCAAGACCAAGCTTGATGGCACGCCTTATTACAGGCGCGAAGCCGTTGAAACTGAAATTCGCGAACTTGCAACCCTCAGCGTCACCGAACTGGAGCGCCGTGCAGCTCGTTGGCCAAGCACCGCTTCAGGGTTTGTTTCGCCGGAAGCGTTGGTATACTTCGTTCGCAACCTACCAGACGGCGCTCATCGTGACAAACTGGCCGAACAATTGCTTGGCCGTGTTGTTCGTCGCATACCGCGGGCTACGGACGCAGGTGGCCACACGGAGTCTCTCACCAGAATGAACATTCGGGAGGACGTGGTCGACCGTTTCCTTGATCTACTGTTGAGCGATCGGGATGAGTACGACGACCGCCTCGATTACTACGAAGTTAACTTCAACTCGGCCATAGCCAAGGCTAGGCAAGACGCTAGCAACCGCCATTGGAAACACGAGAACCGGAGCGATGAGCTGGGTTCTGACGAAGTAGGGGTCTCCGAACGGGTCGAAGCTGCGGTTGGGGACTACGATCCCTTTGACGCCGACGAACTTGACAAAAAAGATTACCGATTGCTGCTCGACGATGCGATTGACAGCTTACCTGAGTTCCAACGGAGGATCGTCGAGATGTGGCGCCAAGAAATTCCTATTGAGTCGAAAGACCCTTCAGTCGTAACCATCAGCAAGGTGCTGGGTAAGACCGAGAAGACCATCCGTACGCATCGCGACAAAGCTTTCGCCTCCTTGAGGCTGCGTCTCGAACGCAAGGGGAGGATGTGATGACTGAACATTCATCGAACACACGAGAAGACGTCTTAAACGCTTTTGCTATGGATTTCGAGCCTGGAGCTGGAATCCTTGAGCGATACCTATCGCAGTACCCAGAGTATTCGCTACAGCTTGTGGATCTTTCCAGAGAACTGTCTCGAGAGTTCGATGACGACACGCCATTGAGCGCTGACGATCTTGCTGCTGTGAGTGCAGGTATGCGCAGGCTTCAGGAACGTCCGGCAACTCTGCAAGCCCTACAGGAGGCTCCAGCCAAGACGTTCACTAACGCAGCTAAAGCATTGGGATGGCCAATACAGGCTGGCCTTGCCCTACGCGAGCGCCGGATCGAAGCCTCAACCATACCCGCGCGCGTTCACGAAAAATTAGCCCAGGCTCTGCAAGCGTCAGTCGCAGTCCTAAACTCCTTTTTGGCTTTACCGCCGCAGACGTCCCAGCTTCGGGCCAGCAAGTCGAGCATCAAGCCAGTGGCTGCGGAAAAGGTTTCTTTGGAACGAACCCTTAGAGAAGCGGGGGTCAACGAAGAGGCATTGTCAAAACTGCTTGACGACGAGTAACCATGGATGCTCTAGAGCTCGCGCGGCAGCATGCTAAACGACTGCACGACGAAGCCGTCGAGCGCGGGAGCGACCCATGGACTCCATATCAATTCGCGGTCGGGATCGCTGACGAACTCGGCATTACCGTCGAGCCCTGCGCCCCTGGTGCCGCGATCCTCGATGGCGCGCGTGCAGCCTTCGACGCTGAGATTCCTCTTATTGTTCACGAGAATGTTGGAACGCCATTCGAACAGGCTTTCCTGGTGGCGCATGAAATCGGACACGCCGAGCTAGGAGACGGCGAAGAAGATGACGAGGCTGTAGTCGAGATCGACGCAGCTCGGACGTCGGAGGCCAGCCCGGTTGGGATGGACCGGGTTGTCGACTACAGCCGACGGCAGCGACGAGAGGTTCAGATGGACCTCTTCGCCAGAGAGCTTCTCCTGCCGAGGCCTTTGGTGGTCGACCTGCACGTGGTTCAAGGGCTGACCTGTTCCGAAATCGCAGGCCGGCTAGGTGCGCCGTTCGAAGTCGTGGCTCAACAGATGCTTGATGCGCTATTGCTTCCCCATGTGCCTGTTGTCGCTGCAGCGGAACCAATTGAGATCCCCCTCAATAAGAAGCAAGAAGACGCAGCTGGCCATCGAGGCGCTGCTTTTCTTCTTCAGGCAGGACCGGGCACAGGTAAGACACGCACGCTGGTAGCGCGAGTTGAGAGCCTGCTGGAGGAGGGTGTTGACCCGAGGCGTATCCTTCTTCTGACCTTTTCGAACAAAGCTGCAGGAGAAATGGCCGAGAGGATCGCACTGAAGCGGCCTAAAGAGGCCGCCGCGCTTTGTATTGGAACCTTCCATAGCTTCGGCCTAGACATCCTGAGGCGATTTAATGACCGGTGTAACCTGCCAGCTAATCCTCGCCTGCTGGATCGAACCGAAGCAGTGGAACTCATTGAGAACGAGTTCCCGCGACTCGGCCTGATCCACTACCGTAATCTCTACGATCCCTCGCAGACCGTCGCTGAAATCTTGGCTGCAGTGTCGCGAGCAAAGGACGAAGTCGTTGATGCCGCCGGGTACCTGGCGCTGGCAACGGCAATGCGCGTTGCAGCGTCCGATCAGAGTGCCGTGCACGCCGCCGAGAAGGCAGCAGAAGTTGCCAAGGTCTATGCGCGCTATGAGGAGCTGAAGGCGGTCACCCAATGCGTGGATTTCGGTGACCTAGTCATGCAGCCAGTGCTCCTGCTGGAAAGCGATGAAGCAGTTAGAGCTCAGCTTCAGGGCGCGTACGACCACATCCTGGTTGACGAGTACCAGGACGTGAACCGCAGCAGCGTGCGGCTGCTAGCGGCGTTGAGGCCAACAGGCGAGAACTTATGGGTGGTTGGCGACGCTAAACAATCCATTTACCGGTTCCGCGGCGCCTCATCGTTCAACATGTCTCGCTTTGGGCGCGAGGATTTCCCCGGCGCGGTACGCGAGAGCCTAGAAGTCAACTACCGCTCTACGTCAGAAGTGGTCCATGCCTTTTCGACGTTCGGGAAGGACATGTCAGCAGCTGATGGCGAGAAGGCACTCAAAGCGGATAGGGGCTCTGGTGGCAAGCTACCTGAAGTTATTACGGTGGGCAGCACGTCCCTGTTAACGTCGGCTATCGCTGACGGCATTGAAGAGCTGCACATAGAGGGCTATCGGTATCGCGACCAGGTCGTCCTGTGCCGTGGGAATGACCGGCTGTCCGATATTGGACGGGAACTCGAACGCGCAGGCATTCCGGTACTGTTCTTGGGCAGCCTGTTTGAGCGACCAGAAGTGAAGGACCTTGTAGCAGTGCTGACGCTTCTCATTGACCGGCGCGCGATGGGGCTGATTCGGACCGCTTGCTGGCCAGAGTTCGAGATGGCTTTAGAGGACGCAGTTAGGATCTTTGAGCATCTACGAGGTACGGACGTGGAACCGGGTGCCTGGCGGCTTCACGTCCCAGCTGAAGTGACGAGCGCAGGGCAGGCCGCTTTGTCGGCCCTCCATGTCGCCCTTGCTGGCTTCGATACAACTTCGCAACCTTGGACCGTACTTGCGACCCTCCTTTTAGACCGAACTAGACGAGCAGCACGTATCGCTGCGTCAACCAGCGTTTCGGAGAGGGCACAGGGCATCGCGATCTGGCAGTTCATGAACTTCGTTCGGGCACAGCCGAACGGGCGGGGACTCCCGATTCAGCGGCTTACCGACCGCGTGAGGAGGCTCCTGCATCTGCGAGATGACAGAGACCTGAGGCAGCTTCCTGCAGCAGCCCAAGGTATCGACGCAGTTCGCCTGATGACGATACACGGGGCAAAGGGGCTTGAGTTTCAAGCAGTCCACATTGCCGGTGTAAATAAGGATTCAATCCCTGGATCGCTTCGGACATCGAAATGTCCTCCACCAAGGGGCATGGTCGTCGGTGGACAGGGGACCGCTGATGAAGTGGCACGAGCGGCTCATAATGAAGAGCAGGAGTGCCTGTTTTATGTCGCAATGTCACGCGCGAGAAATCGTCTGGCTTTCTATGGGGCGAGCGCCACGGCAAACGGGCGAGCCAGGCCGTTATCGCCATTCCTGGATCGAATCGGGACAGTCAACCGCCGATCCGTGACGCCGACTACTGTCATGCCTCCAGCACCTGACGACGACCCCATACCTGTGGTGTTTTCTGGCAGTCCACGTTTCACTTCCGATCAGGTCGCGCTATATGAGTCTTGCGCTCGACGGTTCTTGTACACGCATCTGCTTCAGGTGGGTGGTCGCCGCCGGATGAGCTCGTTCATGCAAATGCATGAGGCGATCCGCGAGGTCTACCGTGCGGTTGTGGCTCAGGGAAGCACGCCGACTGACGAGCTGGATACTTTGCTCTCGAAAGCCTTTGTTGCCCATGGTCTGCATGAACATGGCTATATCGATGACTATCGGGAGATAGCCGTTACGATGCTTCAGTATTTCTTGGAGTCACGAGCAGGCGCCTTGATTGAAGGGCCAACGGCGCTGCACATTTCGTTTGAAGATTTCAGAGTGGAGGTAAGGCCGGACGAAATCTTGGTACGAAATGGTATCCGCACCTTGCGCCGAGTAAGGACTGGCCACGCGCCCAGCGAAGATGTAAAGGACGTTGGGGCCGCGGCGCTTGTGCTGGCGTCCCGTGCGGCATTCCCTGACGCGCACATTGAGCTTGTGTACTTGGCCGATGCCGAATCGAAGCCGTTGACACTCTCCACCAGAGAGCTGAACAACCGGCAGGGCAAGCTGAGCGACATCTTCCGTGGGATCCGGGATGGCCAGTTCAAGGCCAAGGTGTCGGACACCATCTGCCCCAACTGCCCGGCCTTCTTCGTATGCGGCGCGGTGCCGCCGGGCACGCTCTACAAAAATTTCTGAAAAAAAGCTTACCGGCGGCATGCGGCGGGTCCGATTAGAGGGATGTAGACGAGAAAAATCTCGCTACATCAACCATAAGGACCCTATGAAACATCCTGATATTGACAACGTTGGCGATGCGATCCGTGAGGATCGCCCTCTGCGGGAAGCTGCCGCTTACCGCATTCTCTTCGGCTTGGAAGGTCTGACCTTCCGCCACATTGACGTGACGGACCCAGTTCCCACCGGTCGGCAGATTCTCGACAGTGCTGGGCTTGACCGCCGTGGCGACTACCTGCTCTTTGCGCTCTTGGCCTCGGGCGACTTCGAGGACATCCGGCTCGACGAGACCGTAGACTTGCGCGGCAGGGGTGCTGAACGCTTCATCGCGTTCAAGTCCGACCGCGACTTCAAGTTCTCGTTGAACGACCGCCAGATGGCCTGGGGCCGTGCTGACCTGCTCGGCAGCGTTCTGTATGACCTCGCTGATCCGTCGCCCGAGGAGGCCATCTTCCTCGAGGTCCGAGGCGGCGAGGACCGTCTTATCGAGCCGGACGACCGGGTCAACCTCGATGCACCTGGCATCGAGCGGTTCATCGTGGCCCCGCGGCCGACCAAGGGCTACGTCATCCTGGTCAACGCTGTCGAGGAGACGGTGCCGGACAAGCACGTCACCTTCGAACAGGTCGTGAAGCTTTCTCATCCGAACGCGCCGCCGGAAACCAACGTCAAGTTCTCCATGACGTACCGCAATGCGGCCTCGCTCCCCCACGCCGGTGAACTCGGCGAGGGCGGCTCTGTTGAAGTCAAAAACCATGGGACTATCTTCAATGTCACGCGAACTGTTCAGTCGTAATCCCGACTTGGCCCGGCTGCGGTCGGAGGGGTACTTCGTCCGCATCCAGGGAAGCCTCCTGGTGATGCGGGAGGTCCCTTACGTCGATGCCCAGCGCCGCGTGCGCACCGGCGCCCTGGTGTCTATGCTTGACCTGGCTGGCGATCAGACGCGGAAGCCGGAAACGCACGTGATCCATTGGGACGGCGATTTCCCGTGCAACGCGGATGGGACGCCTTTGCCAGGGATTTCTCACGCGTCGCCGAACACCGACCTCGGCCACGGACTCACCGCACGGTACAGCTTCTCCAGCAAGCCTAACCAGGACGGCTATCCGGACTACTACGCCAAGATGTCTACTTACGCAACGATATTGGCTGGCCCGGCGGCCGTCCTCCAGCCCGGTATTAGCGCACGGTTGATCCGCGGCGCCGATGATGAAGACGAACACAGCGTCTTCAACTACCTCGATACCGCATCGAGCCGGGTCGGCCTGGGGGCGCTCGCAAGCAAGCTGGAGAACGAGGTGGTGGGCATCCTGGGCACTGGCGGCACGGGCGGTTACATCCTTGACCTGGTTGCGAAGACTCCAGTAAAGGAAATCCGGCTGTTCGATGATGACGAATTCCTGTCGCACAACGCGTTCCGCGCGCCGGGCGCGCCATCGCTGGAGGAGCTGCGGGACGCCCCGAAGAAGGTGCAATACCTGAAGGGCATCTATGAACGGATGCATCGGGGCATCGCGGCGCACCCCGTGAAGATGAGCGCGGAGACGCTGGGGCTGCTTGACGGCATCACGTTTGCATTCCTCAGCATGGACGCAGGCGAGGAAAAGCGCGCCGTGGTCGCCAAGCTGGAGGCGCTCGGCGTTCCATTCATCGACGTCGGGATGGGTTTGGAACTCTCTAACGGCAGCCTCGGCGGTATCTTGCGGGTGACAACGAGTACACCAGCGAAGCGCGATCACATCCACGCAGGCCGCATCTCCTTCGCTGGCGGCGGCGGTCAAGACGTGTACGCCTCCAACATCCAGGTGGCGGACCTGAACGCCCTGAACGCGTGCTTGGCGGTCGTGAAGTGGAAGAAGCTCCGTGGGTTCTACCGCGACTTGGAGAACGAGCACCACAGCACGTACACGACTGATGGCGGCATGTTGCTAAACGGAGACCAGTCGTGATGCGCCATGAAACCCTGGAGCATCGCTTTGTCCGCAACGTCCCACGCGAATTGGATCCAGGCGTGTTGTACATCTCGATGGACTACGCGACTGCGGTCCACTCGTGCTGCTGCGGCTGCGGCGATCGCGTGGTGACCCCGTTTACGCCTACCGACTGGCGCATGACGTTTGATGGCGAATCCATTTCGCTTCACCCTTCCGTGGGCAACTGGAACCAGAAGTGCCGGTCACACTATGTGATCCGGGGGAGCCGCGTCCTAGAGGCCGGCGCCTGGTCCGCGTCGCAGGTTGAAGCAGAACGGCGCCGAGACAAGCGGGCCAAAGCTGAGCACTACAGCCAGCTAAGGGATGCTGAACCTAGCGTCGATTCTCTAGCGGAGGGCGGCGCGTCTAGCCCGACCACTCGGGCGAAGGCCGGACTGTCCCCAAGCATCTGGTCGCGCTTCAAGATATGGCTCAGCAGCTGACCAAGGGGCTACTCGATGGTTGCGTGCTATAGACGATGCTACGGCCCGTCCATAGCTCTAGCCTAGTAGCCCCTTCACCACACCCTGGGTTTCGTACCTAGACTTAGCGTCAAGCAGCTTATGAAAATCAGACCAAGCCCTTGAGGTCAGGCGCCTATCGGACAATGACCGGAGCATGGGCACTAGGCGGTAAGGAGAGCATAAACTGCAGGTCTTCCAACGCTTTACGAACATCGGTTTCAAGGCTAAGGACGCCGTCAAAGGCTGAGCCCAACAGCACGTAGTCCTGGTCCAAGATATCGTTGAGGACGACTTTGCCCTTTGCGGTATCAAGGCCACCATCCCCGAGCCACTGCAGCGCATGGTGCACCTGGACGTAACACCAGCGCCTGGTCAAGGATTTCGTCTTCCAGAGCCTTCGCGACACGGAGTTCGGAACCCCAGCCTTCTTCATGTGCGCCACATAAAATCCGTCCCCGACTGCCCGGGCAATACCTAAGCGCGCAATTCTTCCTGCTATTCCTCCTTGTCGGCAGGCCTTGATCCCATCTTCCGAAAGCTCGGCACGAAGCTTGCCAACCAAGCGTTTCAACTCATCCCGATTTGCCTCGACGTTCAGGTCGTGCCGTTGGAGATCTTCCCGAGCTTCAGCCATCCGGTCACGTAGTAGCGACATGGTTTGCCCACTACCTATCTGACTTTCTACGATGGCTCCGCGAAGTAACTCTGTGAAAATGCTAGGCAATAATCGTCCCTCAGCTGAAGCTCTGGATCTAATTTCCAGTTCGCGAGCTTCTTGTATGGACATCGCCATAAAGCACCTCGTTACCAAGGGTACAAATGCTTCAAAACTGTTCCGAAAGGTATCTTCCCAATGTTCATTCTTGACCATTTCCACCAAGCCTGTGTCTGGGATGACAAACTTTGCATTCGGATGCGCATCGACGAACTCCGCAAATCGCGGTGAGCGCATGACATTCTGATCGACCACATAAATTTTTCGCGTCACAGCAACCAATCCGAACAGTTAGTAGAGAAGCTCAGCGACGATGGTTTCAATAGGTGTGGCATAAAGCTGGCCTGATTTTGAGGAGTGTCCCCAGATCATTCCGGCAATACGCATCTCGGCAGGACTCCACTTTTCTCCAAGCTGGGTGTAGTGGTCAAGTAATTTCGGACACCACGATAGATTCTTTTGCTGCCATGTTCCGCTCGAAGACGGTGGGCGGCAGGTTGCCCAGAACGGAGTTCAGCCGTTCGCAGTTGTAGAAGCCCACGATGTAGGCCGCGATGTCGATTCTGGCTTCGGCATGATTGGCATACTGGCGTTGCCAGACCCGTTCCATTTTCAGGTTCAGAAAGAAGCGTTCGGCGACCGCATTGTCCCAGCAATTTCCCTTCCGGCTCATGCTGCAGATATAGCCGTGCTTGGCCAGCAAAGCTTGGTATTCGGCGCTCGCGTACTGGCTGCCGCGATCGGAATGGACCACCAGGCCCGGCGCCGGTTGCCGGTGCCCGATGGCCATGTTCAGGGCCTCGCACACCAGGCTGGCAGGCATGCTTGGCGCCATGGCCCAGCCCACCACCCGACGCGAAAACAGATCGAGCACGACCGCCAAATAAAGCCAGCCGGCGCCAGTTCGGATATACGTGATATCGGAGGCGTAGGCCACGTTCGGTGCCACCGGATTAAACCGACGACCCAGCACATTGGCGGCTACCGGCAAGGCATGTTTGCTGTCGGTTGTGTGAATGAATTTACGCTTCCAGACGGGTTTCAGCTCAGCTTGCCGCATCAGCCGCCGCACTTTATGGCGGCCGATTTGCAGCCCGTCGTTGGCCAGGGCGGCCACGATCCTGCGGCTGCCGTAGCTTTGATGGCTTGCCGCGAAAGCGGCCCGCACATGCACGCTGGCCTTGCACACGGCGGGCTGGGCGGCACGTCGCCGGGCCTCGTAAAAACCAGAACGGCTCACTCCCATCACCCGGCAGCACTGGGCAACGCTGAGGGCCTTCTTTTGCAGCTCGTCGATGAGTCGGTAACTCATTTCAGTTCGCGGGCAAAGAAGGCCGATGCCTTCTTTAATATCTCCACGTCCCCCCGCAGCTGACGGTTTTCCTGCTCAAGCTGACGAATGCGCTGCTGCTCTGGCGTGAGCGGCTTGCCGATGCCTGGTTGCCCCGCCTGCTCATCCTCGTATTGCTTTACCCAGCGGCGTACCGCGCTCGGGCCGATGCTCATGCTCTCGCTAACATGCTGGACGCTCAAGCCCTGCTCTTTAATCATACGGACGACTTCCAGCTTCAGACTGGTATCGAATTTTCGGCGCTGCCTTGTCATGTAAAACTCCTCGGATGGTGGATTGTCCACCTATCGAGGTGTCCGGGCAAATTAGACCACTACAGGGTTACTTCTTCGTAGCGCGTGTTCCATAACAGCGAACCGCTCATGCCATTTGGTAAAGACAATGTTCCGGTGGTTCCAAGCATGGGCAGCGCGTACTCGGGTTGCCACGCCAAGGACATGTGAAGTGCAGGATCTGGATGCGGCGGCTCTTCCTGAAAGACGGCTTCATCGAGTTCCACCAGCCGCAGAAACACTGAAGTCCCAACCACGACCTGCGTGCCAAACAGCTGCTTGGCGTCAGCTCCAGGAAACCCGTATGCATAAAACAGCTCACCTTGGACTGGCGCGTGGCCAATACCGAACATTGAGCTAGCAACACATTTGCCCTGATGTGAAATCTCGGTGAACGATCTTTTCACCGTCGCCACGGCAGCATCGACGGGATGAGGAACCTCGACAAATTTGCCTTCGATGCTGATGCCGTATTCCGTCCCGAAGCATGAGTATCCAAGAACTCCGTGTTTCTGCCATCGAGAGACGTGTTCACATGTGACAATACATGGCTCGCCATCGTTGTCGAACAACCAGCCAGTGCCATGATGGCGGCCTGGCGGATCTCGGGTATCGTTTCTTGGAATAAATTGGATCGCGCATGTGTATGGCTCGACGAATTCAGCCACAGCTTGAGCATCTGCATCGGACAAAGGCTGTTGTGATGACATGACGTGCGCTCTCCATTGACGCTAAAAGGTTATTGTTCAATAGCCATAAGCAGTGGTCAAGTTGAAGCTAGACGTATAGGCGCCAAAGCAATGTAAGTGTCGTCTCAGCACCGTATAGACACACCCTGGGTTCCGACGCAAAGTAGTCCTCACTATTTTTAAGCGGGGACTACTTTGGGTGAAGTCGAGCAAAAGAGGTGTCGTTGGAGCACGAACTATTCGCTGGAGATCAAGCTAGGACCTGGCGCAGCATGCGCTGCGCGCCACTGGGAGCCTCTTATGAACAACCGCCATCAATCCAATGAGCCGGCAGCCCCGCAGCCAGGCGATCAACTGTTAGGGGACCTGCCCAATTCAGAGGAGCGTTGGGAGTCGCAGCCGCCATTCGACCCTGACGATCATGAGCTGCAAAGCGCCGACCGTGAGCGGCAAATGGAGCTGATGCGAGACTGGTTCCTCGCGCGTTATTGCGACCCTGCCTATGAGACGCCCTATGAGTCGGCGGAAGGCGGCTACATTTGGATATGGGGAGGCCCTTACTATGCCGAGGAAGAGCTGCAAGGGCGGTTTTCGCACATCGTTGACGACGAAGTGATCGAGGAGCTAGCCGAGGACCTCAATCGCGATGGCGGGTATCAGTGGGCTCCTGTGCGCCGCGACGACGACCGAGATTATGAGGACCTCTTTGGCCTCGACCTTGACAAACCGGACGACCCGCTGTCGAGGCTCAAAGAGCGGCTGGCTGGCGCCACCAGCGTCCTGTCGCTCGAGGGCGCTGGGGCAGCTATGGAGCAGCTCTCGCGCATGGCGTTCGGCGCCGCGATATCCGCGTTGGAAGCTTACCTTTGGGAGACAGTGGCTTTTTGGGCCAAAGGCAACCGCGAGGTGTTGAAAGGCATCGTTCAGAACATGCCCGAGCTGCGCGATCAGCCGATCAAGTTGGGCGAGGTGTTCGATGCGCACGACGGCATTGAGGCTCGCGTCATGTTCTATCTGCAAAACCTCGTATGGCATCGATTCGACAAGGCCGCGATGCTTTTGCGGTTTGGCCTTGGCATTAAGCCGCCAAGTTTCAAGCTGTTCGAAGAGGCGCTGACGAAGCGCCACGACATCGTGCACCGAAGCGGACATGACAAGGATGGCAACCCAGTGGTCGTGACCGCGCAAGACGCAAGAGACCTGGCGGCTGCGGTGGAGGCGTTCGCGTCTAAAGTCTACGAGGCGATTGTCGAGAAGTTGTTTCCTAGCGAACCGGAAGAGGGCGCCGATCCGTTCTAGGTCAGCGAGCGCTGCGTGGATTTCGCTATCGATTCTGACCGAGTCGCTCACCCTTGCCTGAGTTTTCGGCTGAGCGACGAAGGTGAGCAACCAGCCAACTCGAGCAATTTAAGCGTAGACGGCACTTTATCGCCTGCGTCCCACTCTATACTGCATGGAATGGGATCCCCATCTTGGCATGTATCCGAGGTACTTACATAACAGGCTGAAGCGCGGATTTGGCTTGGGAGTCGGTACTGCGTACCATCCTTGGCTGCGAGTCAGAGATGTTCGGTCTATTGGTACCTCCGGCAATCCCAAGGGCATTACAATCCCCCGCGTCTACCATCTGCTGTCGGTGCCCGAGCGGATATTCTTTCATCTCCTTGACCGACAGCTCGATGTCGTTGACATACGCGAGCAGTTCCCCATCCTCCATCTACAAGAAACGCTGGCTATCTGCAGCGAGCTTGGCGTCAAGCACACCCGCCACGGCAGTTATCCAGAGCCGTTCACCCTCGACTTCGTCGTCACGCGCCGCACGCCCTCAGGACCGGTGTATCAAGCGAGGAGTATCAAGACACCCGAGGACGCGGTCGTCCCAGAAGTCAGACTCAGGTTAAAAGTTGAGCACCAATGGTGCCAACAGAACGGCATCGACTGGAAGCTGGTCGACACGACGGAATTCACTAGGGACTTGCTATCAACCCTAACCTTCATGCGTGGGTGGTCGCTGCAACGTTACGTCCCCAAGATGGACCAAGCGGACGAGTTTGCCAAAATGTTTGCCGATAGTTATGAGGCGAACCTACCTCTGAAAGAGCTAGTCAAAACATGTTCCAGGCGTCTCAAACGCGGCTATGACCACTGCCTGACAGAATTCCGCTATTGCGCCTGGTCTGATCGTATCGCCGTCGATTTGACTTCGAAACTGACTCTTCACCTACCCGTGGTGCTTCGCGATGGTAACATCGGCAATGTTCGTTCCGGGACGCAACGATGAGCCTCTTAAACCTGGCTTAGTTCTTGAAGTGACTCAGGAGCGCCCATCCGTCCTGCTCCGTATCACGCATGTGTTTAGCCGTGTGATCTATGTGATGCCTGTTTCCACCGCGAACATGGCACGGTATGCCGTTCGCCCATTGGAACAGCATCGATCCAATGTTACTCGGAACCTGGAGGCCGGCAACTGGCGCGTTGGTCGCCTTGGACTGTAGTGGTCAAGTAATTTCGGACACCACGATAGATTCTTTTGCTGCCATGTTCCGCTCGAAGACGGTGGGCGGCAGGTTGCCCAGAACGGAGTTCAGCCGTTCGCAGTTGTAGAAGCCCACGATGTAGGCCGCGATGTCGATTCTGGCTTCGGCATGATTGGCATACTGGCGTTGCCAGACCCGTTCCATTTTCAGGTTCAGAAAGAAGCGTTCGGCGACCGCATTGTCCCAGCAATTTCCCTTCCGGCTCATGCTGCAGATATAGCCGTGCTTGGCCAGCAAAGCTTGGTATTCGGCGCTCGCGTACTGGCTGCCGCGATCGGAATGGACCACCAGGCCCGGCGCCGGTTGCCGGTGCCCGATGGCCATGTTCAGGGCCTCGCACACCAGGCTGGCAGGCATGCTTGGCGCCATGGCCCAGCCCACCACCCGACGCGAAAACAGATCGAGCACGACCGCCAAATAAAGCCAGCCGGCGCCAGTTCGGATATACGTGATATCGGAGGCGTAGGCCACGTTCGGTGCCACCGGATTAAACCGACGACCCAGCACATTGGCGGCTACCGGCAAGGCATGTTTGCTGTCGGTTGTGTGAATGAATTTACGCTTCCAGACGGGTTTCAGCTCAGCTTGCCGCATCAGCCGCCGCACTTTATGGCGGCCGATTTGCAGCCCGTCGTTGGCCAGGGCGGCCACGATCCTGCGGCTGCCGTAGCTTTGATGGCTTGCCGCGAAAGCGGCCCGCACATGCACGCTGGCCTTGCACACGGCGGGCTGGACGGCACGTCGCCGGGCCTCGTAAAAACCAGAACGGCTCACTCCCAGCACCCGGCAGCATTGGGCAACGCTGAGGGCCTTCTTTTGCAGCTCGTCGATGAGTCGGTAACTCATTTCAGTTCGCGGGCAAAGAAGGCCGATGCCTTCTTTAATATCTCCACGTCCCCCCGCAACTGACGGTTTTCCTGCTCAAGCTGACGAATGCGCTGCTGCTCTGGCGTGAGCGGCTTGCCGATGCCTGGTTGCCCCGCCTGCTCATCCTCGTATTGCTTTACCCAGCGCCGTACCGCGCTCGGGCCGATGCTCATGCTCTCGCTAACATGCTGGACGCTCAGGCCCTGCTCTTTAATCATACGGACGACTTCCAGCTTCAGACTGGTATCGAATTTTCGGCGCTGCCTTGTCATGTAAAACTCCTCGGATGGTGGATTGTCCACCTATCGAGGTGTCCGGGCAAATTAGACCACTACAGACTTCCTCAACAGTTCCTCGACCACCCTGCCGTAGCTGAGAGCGAACAGGATCCGATAAAGGGTGCGTTTTCCGCGATTGAACCGCTGGTCGAACAATTTGACGACGAGCGAAACCTTGCGCGTTCGGCGTTTAACGTACTCATAAATCGAAGAGCAGAAGAACTCAACGTCAGTCCTGTCTCACTTCGCCGGCTACTTCTTCGTTACTACTATTTCGGCAGAGTCAAGAACGCCCTCCTGCCATTGCGACAGGGGCGTAAAGTCGGTCCCCAGCGTCCTGGGTTAATCGATGAAATGGCGGGCGTTAGTGAGGATGTGCGCCAGCCCAAGCGTCGTGGTCGGCAACCCATCGAATCGAAAATACTAGGGCCAAACACTTTTGTTGTAACCGACGAAGACGTCACGGACATGATTGACTGTATCGAGACACTTGCAAAAAAGGGGCCGACGACCCAAACCGCAGCACATCAGGTATACATCCAAAGTTACTTTTCCGAGCGTCACCCGACCAGATATGCGGACTACCTCGCGAAGAAGTGCCCTCTGCCGGTCACGCTGCGGCAGTTCCGTGCAATCACTAATAGCAACATAGCCCTGTCCCGCGACGCCAGGAAGAACGTTGCTGGGCAGGGCCGAAAGGCGGCGAAAGGAGCCTTGCTGGCCACCGGGCCAGGCGAGGTATATGAAATTGACGCGACTGGCGGCCGAATCTTCCTTGTCGACAGTAAGAATCCCGGTGAAGTACTTCGTACTCCAATCATCTATTTGGTGATCGATCGGTGGAGTCGATTTATCGTCAGCGCATATGTCACGCTGGGACCAGCGTCTTGGGAAGAAATCCGCTTCGCTTTGCTGATTGCGTTTACCTCGCGAAAGCGCCGCTTTACAAACCTTGGAGTGAACATCGACGAAAACCGTTGGCCGCGAGGTAAAGTCTGCGCGCGCTTGGTAGTAGATCGTGGTTCCGAAATGATCTCTCATGCAATGCTTGATGCGGCAGTCGGTGGTCTACACATCGAAACAGAGACCTTGCCGCCTTTCTGTCCGGATGGGAAAGGAATCATTGAGCGCGTAAATCGTGAGTTAAAGCGCAAGATGGCACAGCGAGGAATTAAGGGCGTTTTCGCTGAGCGCCCTGGGGATCCAAAGACTAAGCGCGCGTTCAAGGCAGCAAAGGCAGCCGCCGTCCATACGCTACGCGAGGTGTATTGGGTCCTGATCGACATCATCGACTCTCACAACAACAGCCCTCACAGCAATCTTGAAAAGCGCACGATCCTTCGACGCGCGCAGGTAAGACCAACGCCTCGTGATGCATACCTCTGGGGACTGGAAAATATCACCGGTATCGAGAGTCCCCCGTTGGAAGATGCAGACTATCAACGGCTTCTCCTAGGCACTGACAAGGCCACCCTCGCAAATGGCGCAATGATCTGTCGGGGTCGAAAATACCTGCCCATGAATGCCGCAGCCGAACGCCAGGCTCGCCTATCCTCGTCCAGGCGACGGCAAGTGGCTGTAAAAATTGATCGTTCAGATCCTGTCGAACTCTATGCCCCAAATGGCGACGACGAATGGCCGCTGTGGGAAGTGAATGCTGCTGGGTTGCAGGAGCTACAGGAGATTACCTTGGAAGAGGAAGACTATCTGGCGGAAGACCACCAGCTTCTTTTGGCAACGACACGAAATGATGCGTTCATCGAGAACCAGAGGAGGTCAGGAAACCCAACTCGCAGATCTCCCAAGCAAAACGTTACCACTATCCACTCTAGTAGTGCGGATATCGCATCAAGGCGCACGGCCGAGACAGCGAAAATCAAGCGCGCTCTTACCGGGAAGCCCATCACTGAGTCAGTGCCTCTTGGCACAAAATCAAAAGAACCGGCTGCAGTGCCGGCCCAGTTAACCTGGGATGAGCTCGAAAAGCGAGAACGCATTGCGATTATTGAACGCCAGAGAAAGGTACGAAAATGATCACGTACACCTGCATCCCTGCAGATTACAAGCCTACTGGCGTCCGTCGTTTCGACGGCAACCCCTTTATAGAGGCGCTGCCGAGCTTGGAGAAGTCCAAGGACCGAATTCTCGACAGGCTTAAGAATTACCCGCAAAAGCCAACTAAGAGGGACCGCCAGAAGAGCGAACTAGTTCGAACTGCGGAAGTGGGATGTATCAATGAGATCGTCTATCCATTTGCCGAGTACAAACGTGCTGGCACCAATCTTACAATGAATATCCGGGAGTCGTACGTCGCGCGGCATCCATTATCAGTTCACGACATCCAGCGGAGGCACGCAATCGCGCTTAATGAATCGAGCGCCGTTCCTTTCCCCAACAACTGGACCTCGACTGCCAGAGGGCAGTCGTTACTTGGAATTAGCGGAAGCGGAAAGACAACTTTCGCTACTGCGTTTTCACTGCCGTACCAAGTCGTCATTGAGCACAAGGAATATCAAGGTAAACCTTTGGTCTGCCGTCAAATTCCGTGGGTCGGAATTCGGATGTCGCACGACGCTACACTGAAAAGCCTGTGCTTGCAATTTTTCGAGGTGGTGGATCACATCCTAGGAAACACGGATTACCGTCGGCAAGCTGTGGCCGTAAGAAATGTTGCACGTATGGTGATGCTGATCGCTCAAGTAGCGACAGCAGCCTCAGTCGGGGTTATCTTTGTCGACGAGGTCCAAAACCTGAAGGCGGCGATGGGCAAGAACGCCGTGTTTGTTCTCAATCTTTTCAGCGAAATTATTGAAAGAGCAGGTGTCACGTTAGTTGTCGCAGGCACGCCAGCGCTAGCATCGGTCATCGACGAGAACGTTCGCAACCTGCGTAAGCTCAATTCCGGCGGCGAATCTAATTTCGTTCAGATGAAATATGGCGACCCAGAATTTGATGCCTTTTGTGACATCTACTGGGACTATCAATTCGTCAAGAATCCGGTGAGTCTCGGCAAGGAGATACGCAAGGCTTGGCACAAAGCAGGTGCCGGCAACCCGGCCTTTACTGCCCTCGCGTTCATGCTAGCGCAACGTAACGAAATTGGTGGACGCGAGGTTATCGACGCCGTCGCGTTTGACCGTGTGTCGAAGATTGATATGGCAATTCTTGAACCGGCAATTAGCGCATTGCTCAGCGGCCAAGCTCACCTCCTCAAGAGCTTCGATGACCTCTTGTTCAAGGAGGGATGCCGTTCGCTTCGTAAGCTAATAGCTTGGTCGGATGGTAGCGACACGCCGAATCCGACGGATGACGAGTTCAGTGAGCTACAAGAGGTACCGGCGGAGGGTGCATCACATGCTCCTGAAAAATTAAATAGAGGAAGAAAGCGATCTACTAAAAGCACAAGCTATATAAGTTTACCAACAGAGAACCCGCTGATTCGATAAAGTTTCCGATCGTTTGGAGCAACCATGAAACCGTGTTCCTTCCCATACGTGCCTAAATACATCGAGGGAGAACTGCTGTTTTCATGGGTATCGCGGCTTCACTTCCTTAACGCGCGGAACAATCCTCGCCGAACGCTCTCCGAGCTCTTCGGCTCTAGCACCGGTATCCCCAGCGCTGATATACCTTGCAGACTCAACACTTTCATTGATTACACCGCAGCATGGGGGCCATTCGTCTCCCCAGAAGCTATTGCCACCGCAGCCACTCTATTTCCTTATTATGGTCTGTTCTTACCGCCTGAGCGTTATCAAAGAGCGCTTGACGCGTTGAAGGAAGATCGCGCGGATGGGTTAAAGCTTGCGATGGGAATGGTGGCTAATGGCTTCGGAGCATCAACCATGCTACGTAGTTGCTTGACATGCGACCAAAACTGTATGGATCAGAATGGTTGTGTTGTGTTGTACCGTATGCACCAACTTCCAGGGGTGCTTATGTGTCCCGTTCATGGTGAACCCTTATGTCAGCACTTACTGCAGAGTCGTCAATCTCACCGACAGCAACTCGTCGTGCCGGCGAGGGTAGAACCATTCGGTCACACAATTCGTATTGAGAATCCTCACCTGCATAGAATTGCGGTGTTGTCGAGCGAAGCACTAGTTACTGCCCCCATGAGACTTAGTGCTTCAACTAGGACTCAGACCTACTTACAAGGTCTCGCAAAGCATGGTTTTTTACTTAAAGGACGGGTCGATTGGGTTACTCTCGCTAACGCCATTCGATATGAGTACGGCGACTTTGTTGGGTTGCCGTTCAGGAACCGCCTACTGTCCTCCGAACGGTTCCCAATGAGGTGGCTATACGATCTGTGTCGACGACCTAGCCGTTCTCTGCATCCCCTCTGCCATTTGCTTCTCATCGGTCTGCTCTTTAGTAGTGTCCGCAATTTTGTTTCGATCGCGGTACGGCCTGCGGTGGTAGAACCGACCAGTTGTTACCCTGGTCGGGGAGACTACAAGGAGAGCAGACAAAACAATAATGCAATTCATGACATGCTTATCAACCATGCTTTAACTTGCCGAAAAGTTGCACTAGAACTGGGCGTATCCACGACTACGGTCGTGCTATGGAGGCGAGCGCTAGGCATACCTGTTACCGAGCGGCGCAAGTCGATCACAAACTTAAAATTGGACGAAGTGAAGCAACTGCTGGAAGATGGAAGTACCCTTGCTAGCGTAGCTGCCGTTACGGGCCTCTCCTTATCGTCGGTGAATAGAATTCTGCGAACATTTCCTGCTTTACGCGAGGCGCGTAAGATGCAGCAACGCACTGCGGATTTCCTGCGCTACCGTACACAGTGGCTGAACGCACAAGCTTCAGATCCAATAGCAGGGATAAAAAAGCTTCGAGTTATCGCAGGCGCTGCCTATGCATGGCTGTACCGACACGACCGAGGTTGGCTCATCGCTCATATTGCAGCGCAGCCGCGAAACGTTGAGCGACGTAGTGGTTCAAGAGTGGATTGGCCACAGCGAGACCGAGCACTCGCAGAGGCTGTTACTACTGAGGCGGCGCGGACACATTCGTCGCATATCAAGGGGCGAATCTCAGCTACCTCACTGTTGCGTGCCACTGGTTTGGAGGCAAGCTCACGCCGAAACATTGAGAAACTTCCAATCCTTAAGCAAGCCATTGCTGAACATGCCGAGGATGATGAGGCATTCTGCAAGCGCAGACGCGCGCTCGCAGAGGTCGACCTTGCCAGCAGAGGCTACAAAACGCCTGCAGAATGGCGAATTCAGCGAGCCTCTGGAATTCGAAAGCGAACGGGAAACACCAAGAAATAGTTACCTTAATAGCTCGCGCCAAGATTGCGATTGAAACCGCGAATAAAATATTAGCAATCCTGTCCGCAAGAGCAATCAATTGGCTTTTCTACCACCTATCGCTTTGAAAAACCGTCAGCCCCTAGCACAGGTAAGATTTATCCTCAACCGAACATCGTGGGTACGAATTTAGATGGGTAAATTTGTTCGCCAACCTTATTCAAAGGTCCGCTTTTCAATTACGGATGCAATGAAATTTACCGATGTCTTCCCGGATAACAGTGCAGCTCTTTGCACCTTTGAAGGCGTCAAATTACCACCTTGTTGAACGCAGGTTTTTATTCCCCATTCAATTAATCTCAAACAGAAAGCATGAGATGACTCAGGCACAAGCGCTGCAATGGAGCCGTTGCGACGAGCTAGTCCCCGCAGGGTTCCAATTGGAATGCGAAGGCGTTTCGCCGCTAAGGTTAGAGTCCACTTAGTAGGCCGCCCGATATCCGCAAAATGCTGCGTTCTCGCTGTGGAGAGCGCTGGCAAAATTTTTCTTATTCGATCAATTTTTGGACGACGAGTTTCCTTATGAAGCTCAAGCCAACTCCGGTCGCGTGCATAGGCGCGCGCTCGTGCCATATTCAGCTTCGTTGCTGGCGAACCACCACAAATCGTTATTCTATCTTCCTCGATACTAGGGGGTTCTTTCCATTTCCGCAGCGATTTCATCTCTCTATCATGTGCCCAGTTCCAGAGCCAAGTCCAGTCTTGGAAGTAGAGCATCCAATAGGTGTAAGGTTTGAATGTACGTAAACCGCTGCGCTGCTTTCGATGGCGACCAAATTCTTGGGCAATTTTCTTCGCCTCACTGAGACTCGTTGGACGGGGTTCGTTATCTGACGCCCGACTCATTTTAGGAACAGGTCTTTCTGACAATGGCACAGATTTTCGATAGGCTACCTCATGCTTTGCTTCATCGAAAGAGATTCCACACGCAACAAGCACCGCGACAGCTAAATGCGGCTCGAAATTTCTAGTCCACTGCTTATTTTTTATCGGTGCATTCGTGATAGCTTGAGTACTCTGCCGTCGCCGACACAACCATTCAACGCCGTCAATACCATAGTAACCTGTAAGAACGCGCTTAAGACTAACTGGCACGGACAAGTCCGTTCCATTCGTCACGCAACTAAGCACGTAAGGTACAAGATGAAGAATATCAAGATCTGCTGGTGAAGCAGCTAATGTCTGGTCGGAAAACTTGGCCAGGGCAATCCAGGCTTTGTTTGCTACTTCTCGTTTCAGATTCAGAATCACGTCGGCGCCGCATTCGCATCTTGCCGGGATAAGCGTTACCTCGTTAGATGAGCGTAGAGGCATTCCACACCTTCCGCAGCTTTCTTGCAGCATTAATCCGTGAGCTGGGCAGGCTTTGCTGTGAAGTTGGTGGGTACGATGAAAGTAAGGACACCCCTGACTCAGTAGGTCATTATCTATGCACGCTGGACATACGCGTAAAATTTTTGTTGAATAACGAACCCGGCCATGCCACGCTGAAATATGCGACAAGGATTCTAATGTTAGTGGTTGAAATACATCCCAGTACGCTTTTGTTGTAAACGTCCTTACAAAATCGTCATACTCAAATCCTAAAAGATTCGATAGGGCGTGAACATAGCTGCCACCGTTCACCGGATCGGCAAGTGGGGATTTGACGGTGGCGTCTAGGCTGTATGTCCGAGCAAACTTACTCAACGACGATTCGGCGTTGAGGTAAACCAGCCGTGAGAGCCAGCTTCCCAAAAGTTCGTCGGGGAATGCGGAAGGCAGATACGGTAGCGTAATCTTTCCGATGTCCCCGGGCATACCTGATAGCATACGGGTTAATTCACGTAGCGGTAACGAGACAACATTACTCGCTGGTATAACTGCGTTCTTGCATGAATGCGGTTATCATAACCAAATTAAATTATACGTATACAGGTGGTGTTTGCTGTATTTTAGTCTCTCGTGATTAGATCGTTGTCCCTCTGCATCTTGCTGCCATCGGTGAGCTGACGCCGCGGCTGCTCTTCACACAAACGCTGTGGCCAAGCTAGACCTTCCAACGAGCGCCATAAGCTACGCTCGAGCTAAACTGAGCGTGTTTTCATTTCCCGTGGTCATCGATAGCAGAAGCAGGAGCATAGGAAGAATTATCCAAATTCGAAATTAATAGGATTCTTCTTCCTTTGTAAGCGCCAAGTTATCCACTTTGATAGTCACTTCACGCTTTTCTATCTACAGCCGTACACCTTACTCGACCGTCACCGACTTCGCCAGATTCCGCGGCTTATCCACATCGGTACCACGCGCCAGCGCCGTGTGATACGCCAGCAGCTGCAGTGCCGCCACGTGCAGGATCGGCGACAGCAGGCCGTAGTGCTCCGGCAGGCGGATCACGTGCACGCCTTCACCCGACGTGATCTGGGTGTCGACGTCGGCGAACACGTACAGCTGGCCGCCGCGGGCGCGCACTTCCTGCATGTTCGACTTCAGCTTTTCCAGCAGCGCGTCGTTCGGGGCGATCGTCACCACCGGCATCTCTTCCGTCACCAGCGCCAGCGGGCCGTGCTTCAGTTCGCCGGCCGGGTAGGCTTCGGCGTGGATGTATGAAATTTCCTTCAGCTTCAGCGCGCCTTCCAGGGCGATCGGGTAGTGGATGCCGCGGCCCAGGAACAGGGCGTTTTCCTTGCGGGCGAATTCCTCGGCCCACGCGATCACCTGCGGCTCCAGCGCCAGCACGGACGACAGCGCGACCGGCAGGTGGCGCATCTGCTTCAGGTAGTTCGCTTCCTGCTCGTCGGTCAGACGGCCATTCACCTGGGCCAGGGTCAGGGTCAGCAGGAACAGTGCGGCCAGCTGGGTCGTGAAGGCCTTCGTCGACGCGACGCCCACTTCGACGCCGGCGCGGGTGATGTACGCCAGCTTGCACTCGCGCACCATTGCGCTCGTGGAGACGTTGCAGATCGTCAGCGTGTTCGTCATGCCGAGGCTGCGCGCATGCTTCAGCGCGGCCAGCGTGTCGGCCGTTTCGCCGGACTGCGAGATCGTCACGACGAGGGTGTTCGGGTGCGGGACGCTGTCGCGGTAGCGGTATTCGCTGGCGATCTCGACGTTCACTGGCAGCTTGGCCACCGACTCGATCCAGTACTTGGCCGTCAGGCCCGCGTAGTAGCTGGTGCCGCAGGCCAGGATCAGCACGCGGTCGATTTCCTTGAACACGCGGAAAGCCTGGTCGCCGAACAGTTCCGGCATGATGCCCGTCACGCCTTCCAGCGTGTCGCCGACGACGCGCGGCTGTTCGAAGATTTCCTTCTGCATGTAGTGGCGGTACGGGCCCAGCTCGGCGGCGCCGGTGTGGGCGTGCACGGTCTTGACTTCGCGCTCGGCCGGACGGCCTTCGGCATCGACGATCCAGTAGCGGGCCAGTTGCAGGTCGACGACGTCGCCTTCTTCCAGGTAGATGATCTGGTCGGTGGTGCCGGCCAGCGCCATCGCGTCGGAGGCGACGAAGTTTTCGCCTTTGCCCAGGCCGACGATCAGCGGCGAGCCCTGGCGGGCGGCCACGACGCGGTGCGGCTCTTCGCGGCAGAACACGGCGATCGCGTAGGCGCCGTGCAGGCGCTTGACGGCTTGCTGCACGGTGTCGAACAGGTCGCCGTTGTACATGTGGTCGACCAGGTGGGCGATGACCTCGGTGTCGGTCTGGCTCTGGAACACGTAGCCCAGGCCGGTCAGCTCGGCGCGCAGTTCGTCGTGGTTCTCGATGATGCCGTTGTGGACGAGGGCGATGCGCGCGTCGTCGCTGTTCGGCGAGAAGTGCGGGTGCGCGTTCTTGGTGGCCGGCGCGCCGTGCGTCGCCCAGCGGGTGTGGGCGATGCCCGTGAAGCCTTGCAGGTGGGTTTCCTGGATTTGCGCTTCCAGATCGGCCACGCGCGACGTGCTGCGCGAACGCGCCAGGCGGCCGTCCACGTGCAGCGCCACGCCGCAGGAATCATAGCCGCGGTATTCGAGACGCTTCAGACCTTCGATGAGCACTGGGGTGATGTTGCGTTGGGCGACTGCGCCGACGATGCCACACATGGGAAACCTCCGAAATCGATGAATGCATGCACTGTAGAGTAGAGGAAACGAAATATGCTTTCTAAGTGCACCTCATTTTGATAGATAATTTCACGACACATTCGACATGAAATATCCTTTCATTTTTCTCGAAAGATTTTACTTATATGGCGCAAGAGGACCCAAACCTGGACGATCTGGATCGTCGCATCCTGAACATCCTGCAGGTTGATGCTTCGCAGACCAATGCGGAATTGGCGGAATTGGTACACATCTCGCCGCCGACTTGCCTGCGCCGTGTCAAACAGCTCAGGGAGAACGGTGTTATCGAGCGGCAAGTTGCGATCGTCGCGCCGGACAAGGTCGGCGCGCGTCTCTCCGCCATCGTCGAGATCACGCTGGACGTGCAGGCCGCCGACCGCATGGCGGAGTTCGAGCAAGTGGTGGCGGACGAGGCTGCCGTGCTGCAGTGCTACCGTGTGTCACCCGGGCCGGATTTCGTGCTCGTCGTGCAGGTGGCCGACATGCCGGCGTATCACGCCCTGGCGCACCGCCTGTTCACCACGCACAGCAATGTGCGCAACGTCAAAGCCTACTTCTCCACATTCCGAAGCAAGTTCGAAACGCGTATCGGCGTCTGACGACCTGTGGATAACTCTGTGCGCTTATTCCTGGCGCATCGGCAAGCCAGTGGCGCCATCTCCCGCCACTTGCGCATTTCACTGGGTTTCTGAAACGATCAGGCCCGCCGGGACAACGCGGCGGCCTGTGGATGACTTTGTGGATGATGTTGTGGACGGGCAGTTGACATCCCTGTGCACAGGCAGTGGACCAGGCTGTGATTACCCTGTGTTTATGCCGTGGATTGCCTGTGCGTATGCGGTGGACAAGCTTATTTCTTGACCTTGACCGGACGCGTCCAGTTCTCGATCGTCAACTGCTTCGGACGCGAGATCGTCAGCTTGCCGGCCGGCGCATTCTTGGTCAGCGTGGTGCCGGCGCCGATCGTCGCGCCCTTGCCGACCGTGACCGGGGCCACCAGCTGGCTGTCGCTGCCGATGAACGCTTCGTCTTCGATGATCGTGCGGAATTTATTGGCACCATCGTAATTGCACGTGATCGCGCCCGCGCCGATGTTCACGCGCGAACCGACGTCGGCATCGCCCACATAAGCAAGGTGGTTCGCCTTGCTGTGCGCGGCCACCTTGCTGTTCTTGATCTCCACGAAATTGCCCACGTGGACGTCCTCGCCCAGCTCGGTGCCCGGGCGCAGGCGCGCATACGGACCGATGACCGATTTTTCGCCCACGACGGCGTCTTCCAGGTGGCAGAACGGCTTGATCTGGGCGCCCGCGGCGACGGTCGCGTTCACGAACACGCTGTGGGCGCCGATCGTCACACCGTCGCCGATGACCACGCGGCCCTCGAACACGCAGCCGACGTCGATGGTGACGTCGCGTCCGCAGACGAGTTCGCCGCGCACGTCGATACGCGCCGGATCCATCAGGGTCACGCCCTGTTCGAGGAGGGCGATGGCGATGTTCAGCTGGTGACGGCGCTCGAGCTCGGCCAGTTGCACCTTGCTGTTCACGCCAGCCACTTCCCATTCGGCGGACGGCTGGGCCGACACGACGGGTACGCCGGCCGCGACAGCCTGGGCGACGATGTCGGTAAGGTAATATTCGCCCTGGGCGTTGTTGTTCTTCAGCGAGCCGAGCCAGGACGTCAGGTGGCGGGTGGGGATGACCATGATGCCGCTGTTGATTTCCTTGATGGCACGCTCGGCTTCGTTCGCATCCTTCTCTTCGACGATGCGCACGATGTTGCCGTTCTCACGGACGATACGGCCGAGGCCGAACGGGTTCGCCTGTTCGACCGTGAGGATCGCCAGCTTGTCGTCGCCGGCGGCTTCGACCAGGCGGCGCAGCGAGGCGGCCGTCGTCAGCGGCACGTCGCCGTACAGGACGAGCGTCGGTGCGTTCTCGTCAATCTGCGGCAGGGCCTGCATCACGGCGTGGCCGGTGCCCAGTTGCGGTTCCTGCAGGGCCGTGTCGATCGCGACGCCGCCCTGGCCCGACCAGGCTTGAACCGCACTCGGCACCGCTGCGCCGCCGTGCCCGTAAATCACGCATAATTTACTCGGGTCCAGGCTGCGCGCCGTATCGATAACATGCTGCAACAGCGGCTTGCCGGCCAGTGGATGCAAGACTTTCGGCAGTGCGGATTGCATGCGCTTTCCCATGCCGGCGGCGAGGATGACTACGTTCATAGGCCGTTCTCAAAACGAGTTAAAAAAGATGAAAAAGTTTAACACGCCCCCTACCGTGTTCCTGCGGGTACGCATGCTGTTCCTGATCGCCTTCGTGGCGCTGCTGAGTGCGTGCAGCGCGATCCGGTTCACCTATAACCACGGTGACACGCTGCTGTACTGGTGGTTGAACGCCTATCTCGATCTCGACAGCGACCAGTCCGACTGGGTCAAGAAAGATATCGACAAGCTGTTCCAGTGGCACCGCACGACGCAGCTGCGCGATTACGCCGGCCTGCTGACCAAGATGCAGCGCCAGCTCGGCGACGGCAATGTCACGCAGGACGAATTGCTGTCCGACTACCGCGACGTCAAGGCGAGAACGGAATTGCTGGCCTTTAAAGCGCTGCCGGATCTGGCCGACCTGGCGATGTCGATCAAGCCTGACCAGATCGCGCAGATGGAAAAGAAGTTCGCGAAAAATAACGAAGACTTCCGCAGGAAATTCATGAGCGGCAGCGTCGAGGACCAGCATAAAGCCCGCTATAAAAAGGCGCTGGAACAGCTTGAATTATGGTTCGGCAGTTTCAGCCGCGACCAGGAAACGGCACTCCGCAAGGCGTCCGATGCACGCCCACTCGACAACGAGGTCTGGCTGCAGGAACGCGTATTACGCCAGAAAAAAATCATCGCGCTGCTGCAGCGTATTCAGCGCGACAAGCTGAACAAGGAACAGACGATGGCGGCGATCCACGACCTGCTGCGCGACTTGTTCGACCGCATGGATGCGCCGGAGCGCAAGGCATTCTTCGACGCCTATGTCGACAACACGTCGAAATTCATCCTGACGGCGATCCGCCTGACGACGCCTGACCAGAAAGCCCATGCGCAGAAACGCATGCAGGGCTGGATCAACGACTTTAATGCCCTGGCTAGCGGGAAATAAGATGCTATATTCCGCCCCATGCAAAAAAAGAAGTCCGCCCCTACCTACGCCCGCCGCCCGGGCCCGCCGCAGCAGGTCCGCATCATCGGCGGCGCCTGGAAGCGCACCCCGCTTCCCGTTCTCGACGCATTTGGCTTGCGTCCCACGCCCGACCGCGTCCGCGAAACCGTCTTCAACTGGATCAATCACCAGATGACGGGCGACTGGGACCGCGCCGACTGCCTCGACCTGTTCGCCGGCAGCGGCGCCCTCGGTTTCGAGGCGGCCAGCCGCGGCGCGCGGTCCGTCACGATGATCGACACCGTCGGCCCCGTCGTGCGCCAGCTCGAACTGGTCAAGGACAAGCTCAAGGCGGACAACGTGCGCGTCCTGCGCGCCGATGCCCTGGCCGTGGCGCGCGACTTCACCCAGCGCGGCCAACGCTTCGACGTGATCTTCCTCGACCCGCCCTACCAGCAGGATTTCCTGGTCCAGGCCTTGCCGCTCTGCGCGCAACTGCTGAACGAAGGCGGTCTCGCGTATGCCGAATCGGGCGAGCGCCTGCCGTTCCCGGAGACGGATGAGGCGGCCGAGGACGTCCCCGAATGGTTGCAGCCCTGGCAGCTGGTCCGCGCCGACAAGGCCGGGATGGTGCACTACCATTTGTTAAAGTTGCGTTAAAACACCGCTTTTCTGGGCAAAACTGCTTAAACAATAAGCAAAATGGGCCCCCTCCCCGGGCGGTTGCCGAAATTTCAGGCATAATGCGCGTCTATTCAGGTGCATTCTCCAGGGAGCCGCAATGGTTGTAGCCGTTTATCCAGGAACTTTCGATCCGCTCACGCGCGGCCACGAGGATTTGGTGCGTCGCGCATCGGGTCTGTTCGACACCCTGGTGGTCGGGGTCGCCGACAGCAAGAACAAGCGCCCCTTCTTCTCGCTCGCCGAGCGCCTGGAAATCGCCAACGAAGTGCTGGGCCATTATCCGAACGTGAAGGTCGAAAGTTTTTCCGGCCTGCTCAAGGATTTCGTTCGCCAGCACGATGCACGGGTGATCGTGCGCGGCCTGCGCGCCGTGTCCGACTTCGAATACGAGTTCCAGATGGCGGGCATGAACCGCTATCTGCTGCCCGACGTCGAAACCCTGTTCCTGACGCCGTCCGACCAGTACCAGTTCATCTCCGGCACCATCGTGCGCGAGATCGCGATGCTGGGCGGCGACGTATCCAAATTCGTGTTCCCCTCGGTCGACCGCTGGCTGCAAAAGAAAATCGCCGACATGGCGGCCGCACCGAAAGCCTGAGGTCTTATTAGTCATGGCATTATTGATTACCGACGACTGCATCAATTGCGACGTGTGCGAGCCCGAGTGCCCGAATGACGCGATCTCGATGGGCGCGGAGTTTTACCAGATCGATCCGCATAAATGCACGGAATGCGTCGGCCATTTCGATGAGCCGCAATGCCAGCAGGTGTGCCCGGTCGCCTGCATTCCGTTCAATCCCGAATGGCGCGAAACGCGCGAACAGCTCCAGGCGAAATACGAACGCCTGACCGCAGACAAGGCCAAAGCGGCCTGATCGCACAAGCCGGCCTGCGCCGGCTTTTCTTTTGGTGCTCCGCCATCCGCTACGCCTCACCCAATGATTGCGTGCGCAATAAATTCATTCATTACGCATACAATCATTATTCGCGTTCCAAAACACAACACTTTCCGCGCACTGCATTGGTGCGCAACAAAGCCGCGCCTTCGTTCGCGGGCATGTCTCCCGAGGCCGGGATTGTGCTCTTGCAACATTGAAATAGTTTTGAGTCTCTAATTTCGCCAAACACATCGGTGCTATATTTATCTTGCAAAATTAGCACGCCCATTCTTTTTTTTTGGACGGAGAGACTCACAATAATGATTAGAAATATGAGTATCGGCCAGCGTCTGGCCATCGGGTTCGGGGTCGTGATTGCCTTGCTGGTGCTGCTGGCGGGGCTGTCGTATGTCAGGATTGCCAGCCTGAACAAGGAAATGGAGACCCTGGTCAACGTGCGTTACGCGAATACCGTCGCGGCCAACCACATCAAGGAAGACGTGAGCGAAGCGACACGCAGCATGCTCAACGTCCTCATCATGACCGATCCGGACCAGATCAAGAAAGAGCTGGCGAACACGGAAGCGAGAAGCGCCAGCGCCACGGCCCAGGTCGCCGAGCTGGCCAGGAGCACGGGCGATGCCGAGGCCGCCGACATCCTGAAAGCGCTGGCCACCATCCAGAACAAATTCCTGCCGGCGCAAACGGTATTCATCAAGCTCGTCAACGAAGACCGCAAGGACGAGGCGATGATGAAATTCATGTTCTCGCTGCGCCCCCAGCAAACCCGCTATTTCGAACAACTCGACAAATTCGTCGCCTGGCAAAACGCCGCGATGCACCAGGCCGGCGCCGACACGGCCGCCGTCACGCAGCGCACGCAGATGCTCATTCTGGCGCTGACGACGGTCGCGGCCGGGCTGTCGCTGGGCGTCGCGTGGCTGGCCACGCGCAGCATCACGCGGCCGCTGGGCCAGGTGGTGGAGATCGCCCGCCGCGTCGCCGACGGTGATCTCACGAGCGACATCGCCGTCGACAGCCGCGACGAGGCAGGCCAGATGATGGAAGCGCTGCGCCACATGAACGCCAGCCTGATCCGCATCGTCGGCGAGGTGCGCACGAGCACGGAATCGATGTCCTGCGCGTCCGGTGAAATTGCCACCGGCAACCAGGATCTGTCGACGCGCACGGAATCCCAAGCTATGTCCCTGGCGCAAACGTCGAGCTCGATGTGGGCGCTGACCGGTACCGTGCAACAGAACGCGGACAATGCGCGCCAGGCGAATCAACTGGCGGCCCAGGCGTCGGAAGTGGCGGCGCGCGGCGGTTCCGTCGTCGCGCACGTTATCGAGACGATGGGCTCGATCACGGCGTCGTCGAAAAAGATCGTCGACATCATCGGCGTGATCGACGGTATCGCGTTCCAGACGAATATCCTCGCCCTGAATGCGGCGGTCGAGGCCGCGCGCGCGGGCGAGCAGGGACGCGGCTTTGCCGTCGTGGCCTCCGAAGTGCGCAGCCTGGCGCAGCGCTCCGCCGCAGCCGCCAAGGAAATCAAGCTGCTGATCGGCGATTCCGTGGACAAGGTGCAGGAAGGCAGCACGCTCGTCGAGCAGGCCGGCGTGACGATGGCAGAGGTCGTCGAAAGCGTGCGCCGCGTCACCGACATCATGGGTGAAATCAGCGCTGCCAGCCTCGAGCAGAGCGCCGGGATCGCCCAGGTCAGCCAGACGATCGTCGCGATGGACGAGACGACCCGGCAGAACGCCGCCCTCGTCGAGCAGGCCGCAGCCGCAGCCGCATCGATGCAGGAACAGGCGCAACGCCTGGCGCGCGCCGTCAGCGTGTTCAAGCTGCAGAATGTCCAACCTACCCTGGCGCTGGCCGCGGCCTGAACGGCGGCCACGATGTTTACAACGATAGCTTTCCCACCAAGGAGACAACCATGACTACCCGTAAATTTGCCATCAAGGGCTTGCTCGCAGGCGCCATTCTGACCCTGGCCGCCAGCCTGCCGGCCATCGCCGCCGTCGTCGACGTGAACGGCTACAAGTTCGACGACATGACGAAGGTCGCCGGCAAGGACCTGAAACTGAACGGCGCCGGCATGCGCACCAAATTCATCGTCAAGGTGTACGCGGCGGGCCTGTACCTGCCGGAGAAGAAGAACAACACGGCCGAGATCCTGAAGGAAGAGGGCCCGCGCCGCGTGACCCTGCAGATGGCGCGCGACATCTCGTCCGAGGATTTCGGCAAGGCCTTCATGGATGGCCTGAACGAGAACATCGACAAGGCGGAAAAACAGCGCATCGTGGCCCAGATCAGCAAGATGGGCGAGCTGTTCGCGTCCGTCGACGGCCTCAAGAAGGGCGACGTGCTGCACCTGGACTGGATCCCGGGCACCGGCACCCAGGCCGAGCTGAACGGCAAAAAGCTGGGCGGCCCGATCCCTGACGTCAACTTCTACAACGCGATCCTGCGCATCTGGCTGGGCGACAAGCCCGTCGACCGCTCGCTCAAGCCGGCGCTGCTGGGCGACGCCAAGTAATCCGCTCGTTATTCTTCGAAACGCGGCCCCGGGCAACCGGCGGCCGCGTTTTTTTTCGTCCCTCGTTTTTTGACTGCGCACGACCCGGATTTCTGGATGAGGTGGGGTGCCAGCCGGCGCGTCGACGCCTCTGGCGGCGCATCCATTCGACAGGATCGAAGTTACCTCAACTCATCCATACAAAATGACCAATCATGAACTTCTCTTATTTTGCAAGTATGACTCAGCAACTACATTGAATTCATCTCTATCTCATCCTTATGATGCGGCATGCGACTGCTACACGACCAATTCAGCGAAATTCTTCATATCTCATCAATATGATGCTATCTTCTTCCAACTAATCGCCAACTCATCAATCCATGAATCATCGATTTTTTGATACACCATCCATTCGACGACTAATTGTTAAATTGAATCACCAAAAAAACGCCTGACAACTCGAGCGACCACGAGTTACCGGCGACGGGTAAGAGTAGGGGCGAAAAAAAAGCGGCGCCCGGTTATCCGGGCGCCGCTTTCGGGAATGAAGCTGTGTAGACTAGACTGTAAGGATCAGTGCGATCCCACCGCTGCGGCCTGCGCACGCTGCCTGCGTGCCGCCAGCTCGCCCTTCGTCGGGCGCGGGCGCACCACCAGTACCAGCGCGCGTACGATGCCGACCAGCAGGGGGCGGAAGAACATCAACACGCCGCCCAGCAGGGTCAGCTGGACCATGCACAAGAGCAGGTGGGTGAAGGGCAGAGCCAGCACCGGGGTCTGGAAAAGGGTGTCGGAGAAGGACATGGGAAGACTAAGTAGCAAGCTGATCTATTCGTTCGATGTCACTATAGTGCAACGCAACATATAAATCTAATTACACTTGGTAATAGCTATTATATTGATCGTGAATGGAAATCGGGTACACTTACCGTACCGACAAACCATTTATTGCCCGTCCTGAACGGAGTCCCATGAGCTTCCTCACGCTTGATCTGAACCTGCTCCGCGTCTTCGACGCCGTCATGACCGAGCAAAACCTGACACGCGCCGCCGGTCACCTCGCGATGACCCAGCCGGCCGTCTCGAACGCCATCAAACGCCTGCGCGAAAGCCTCGGCGACGAATTGCTGATCCGCACGGCCTACGGTGTGAAACCGACGCCGCGCGCGGAAGCGCTGTGGCCCGCCGTGCGCCAGGCGCTGGCCGCGCTGGAAGCGGCCGTGATGCCGGAAACCTTCGACGTTTCCAAGGCCCAGGCGACGTTCCGCATGGCGATGGCCGACGCCACTGCCGCCCTGTGGCTGCCTTCTCTGGTGCGGTCGATCGAAAAAGAGGCGCCGGGCGTCAACATCCGCATGGTGCCGCTGACCACGCGCGAACCGCGGCCGATGCTGCTGCGCGGCGACATCGACCTGGCCGTCGGCTTCTTCCCCGGCGTCGCGGCCCAGCTGTCGTACGAAACGGGCTCGCCGATCCGTCACGAGCGCCTGTATTCGGGAGAATACGTCGTCGTGATGCGCAAGAATCACCCGCTCGCACAGGGCACGCTCTCCCTCGACGATTATTGCAAGGCGAACCACCTGCTGGTGAGCTTCTCGGGCCGCGCCCACGGCCTCGTCGACGAAGCGCTGGCGCAGCTCGGCCGCGAGCGCCGCATCCTGCTGACCGTGAACCAGTTCTTCACGGCCGGCCGCGTGGTCGCGAACTCGGATCTGGTCACGGTGTTGCCGAAGCACCTGATCGCGTCGACCGGTGCGGCCGAACAACTGATCTGGCGCGAGCTGCCGTTCCAGCTGCCGGCCGTGCACCTGGACATGCTCTGGCACGAACGCGACGGCCGCAGCCCGGCCCACCGCTGGCTGCGCAAGAACCTGGAAAACCTGTCCGCTTCGGCGCAAAAAATGCTTCCGCAGAAGTCGGAAACGTCGGAAAAGATGGAAAAGATTGCCTGAAGATACAACGCCCTGCCTGCCAGGGCGTTTTTCATTTGATGGGCAGCTTGGTCGTGTTCTTGACTTCTTCCATCACCGCATACGTGTGCGTCTCGCGCACGCCTTTCTGCAGCAGTGTCTTGCCGAGGAATTCGCGGTAAGCTGCCATGTCTTTCACGCGCGCCTTGACGAGGTAATCGAACCCGCCGGCCACCATGTGGCATTCGAGCACTTCGGGAATCAATTGCACGCTCTGCTTGAACGCGTCGAAGACTTCCGGGGTGGTGCGGTCCAGCACCACTTCGATGAACACCAGCAGCGACACGTCCAGCAGCTGCGGATTCAGCTGGGCCGTATAGCCCATGATGTAGCCGGACTCGTGCAGCTTGCGCACCCGCTCGAGGCAGGCGGCGGGCGACAGGTTGACCCGTGCGGCGAGCTCGACGTTGCTGATACGCCCGTCGCTCTGTAGTTCGGCCAGGATTTTCTTGCTGATCTTGTCCAGCATGTGTTCTCTCTCCACTATAAATATTATTTGGTGAAATTCTCTCACCAAAAACTATCTATTGCTAGTCTTCTGTAAAAACAGAATTAATCCAGAAGATTTCCTTCTACAATCGAATCATTGATCCGCACTCCAGACCGGCGTTTGCCGGTGCTCGTCCTCATCCATTTTTTCCTGACCGTTCATGAACATTGCCGCCTTCCCGGCTTCCACCTACGTCCCTTTCGACGCCCTGCAGGCCGAAACCCGCCGCGAACAGACGCCGCTGCGTGCGGCGATCACCGCCGCCTACCGCCGTGACGAGACCACCGCCGTGGAATGGCTGCTTGCGCAAGGTGCCAGCGCCAACGGCGACGCCTACATGCTGGCGCACCGCCTCGTGTCGGCCGTGCGCGAAAAACGTACGCGCTCGTCGGGCGTGGATGCGCTGATGCACGAATTCTCGCTGTCGTCGGAAGAAGGCGTCGCACTGATGTGCCTGGCCGAAGCGCTGCTGCGCATACCCGACACGGAAACGGCCGACCGCCTGATCGCCGACAAGATCAGCAAGGGCGACTGGAAAAAACACCTGGGCGAATCGCCGTCGCTGTTCGTGAACGCCGCCACGTGGGGCCTGCTCGTCACCGGCAAGCTCGTGTCGTCCAGCAGCGAGAAGGGCCTCGGTGCCGCGTTGACCCGCATGATCGCCAAAGGCGGCGAACCGCTGATCCGCAAGGGCGTCGACCTCGCGATGCGCATGCTGGGCAACCAGTTCGTCACCGGCCAGACAATAGCCGAAGCCTTGAAGAACAGCGTCGAAAACGAAACCCGCGGTTACCGCTATTCCTACGACATGCTGGGCGAAGCGGCGCTGACGGAATCCGACGCCGACAATTACTATGCCTCATACGAAGCGGCCATCCACGCGATCGGCAAGGCCTCCAATGGCCGCGGCATCAAGGACGGTCCGGGCATCTCGATCAAGCTGTCGGCCCTGCATCCGCGCTACAGCCGCGCGCAATATGCCCGCGTGATGGGCGAACTGCTGCCGCGCGTGCGCAACCTCGTGCTGCTCGCCAAGGAATACGACATCGGCATCAATATCGACGCCGAGGAAGCGGACCGCCTGGAAATCTCGCTGGACATGCTGGAAGCTCTTGCTTTCGATCCATCCTTGGCCGGCTTCGAAGGCATCGGCCTGGTCGTGCAGGCGTACCAGAAGCGCTGCCCGTTCGTGATCGATTTCGTCGTGGACCTGGCCCGCCGCAGCGGCCGCAAATTCATGGTCCGCCTCGTCAAGGGCGCGTACTGGGATGCGGAAATCAAGCGCGCCCAGGTCGACGGCCTGCCGGGCTATCCGGTGTACACGCGCAAGATCTACACGGACGTGTCTTACCTCACGTGCGCGCGCAAGCTGCTCGCCGCGACGGACGTGATCTACGCCCAGTTCGCCACGCACAATGCACATTCGCTGTCCGTGATCTACACGTGGGCGAAGGCCGGCAACGTCACCGATTACGAATTCCAGTGCCTGCACGGCATGGGAGAAACGCTGTACGACCAGGTCGTCGGCAAAGAGAACCTCGGTAAAGCCTGCCGGATCTACGCGCCGGTCGGTTCGCACGAGACACTGCTCGCCTACCTCGTGCGCCGCCTGCTGGAAAACGGCGCGAATTCGTCGTTCGTGAACCAGATCGTCGACGAGAGCGTGCCCATCGACACCCTGCTGACCGATCCGTTCGAAGCCGCGCGCGCCGCGCACTGCCTGCCGCACCCGCGCATTCCGCTGCCGCTGACTCTGTTCCCGGACGGCCGCCGCAACTCCGCCGGGCTCGACCTGGCAAATGAACACGTGCTGGCCGAACTGGCCGCAGACCTCGGTACGCCGCGCCATTACGTGGCCGCACCGCTCGTCGACGGTCCCGTCGCAGCGGCCGGTGCGCTGAACATCGTGAATCCCGCGCAGTCGGCGGACATCGTCGGCCAGGTGACGGAAGCGACCACCGCCGACGTCGATACCGCGCTGCAGGCCGCCGTGAACGCGAAACCGGCCTGGGAAGGCATGGGCAATGCGGGCCGGGCCGACATCATCGCCCGCGTCGGCGATCTGTTCGAGCAATACCGCGGCGAACTGATGGCCTTGGCCGTGCGCGAAGCGGGCAAGTCTCTGCCGAACGCGATCGCGGAAGTGCGCGAAGCGGTCGATTTCCTGCGCTATTACGCGGCCGAGATCCGCAATGCACCGGAAGCGCGCGCGCTGGGCGCGGTCGCATGTATCAGCCCCTGGAACTTCCCGCTCGCAATCTTCACGGGCCAGGTCGCCGCCGCGCTGGCCGCCGGCAATGTCGTGCTGGCAAAGCCGGCCGAGCAGACGCCGCTGATCGCCCACCGCGCCGTGCAGTTGTTCCACGAAGCGGGTGTGCCGACAGGCGCGCTGCAGCTGTTACCGGGCCGTGGCGAGACCGTCGGCGCCGCGTTGACCTCCGATGCACGTGTAAAAGCCGTCATTTTTACGGGCTCGACGGAGGTTGCGCAATTGATCAACCGTACGTTGGCCGCACGTTCCGCACAGGAAGGCGCCGACATCCCGCTGATCGCCGAGACGGGCGGCCAGAACGCGCTGGTCGTCGATTCTTCCGCACTGCCGGAGCAGGTCGTCCAGGATGTGCTCAGTTCCGCGTTCGACAGCGCCGGCCAGCGCTGCTCCGCCCTTCGGGTGCTGTTCCTGCAGGAAGACATCGCCGATAAAACGATCAAGATGCTCAAGGGCGCCATGCAGGAATTGCGCGTGGGCGTGCCGGACCGCCTGTCCACCGACATCGGCCCCGTCATCGACAAGGAAGCCCAGCAAAACCTGCTCGGCCACATCGAGCGCATGAAGGCGACGGCGAAGCAGCATTTCTCGCTGGTCTTGCCGGACGTGTTGCTGTCGCAGGGGACGTTTGTGCCGCCGACCGTGCTCGAGATCGGCTCGATGAGCGAACTGAAGCGCGAAGTCTTCGGCCCCGTGCTGCACGTCGTGCGCTGGCGCCGTTCCGAGCTGGACAAGGTCGTCGACACGATCAACGCGACCGGCTACGGTCTCACGCTGGGCGTGCATTCGCGCATCGACGAGACGATCGAATTCATCACGACGCGGGCCCACGTCGGCAACATCTACGTGAACCGCAATATCGTGGGCGCCGTCGTCGGCGTCCAGCCGTTCGGTGGCGAGGGGAAATCCGGCACCGGTCCGAAGGCCGGCGGCCCGTTGTACCTGAAGCGCCTGCAACAGGATGCGGCGCCGCTGCTGCGTCACGCACGCCGCAGCAATAACGCGCTGGACGGCCTGCTTGCCTGGGCGTGCGCAAACGGCCACGGCGACATCGCGAACCTGGCAAACGGTTACATGGAAACGACGCTGGACGGCGTGCGCATCGACTTGCCGGGCCCGACGGGCGAGCGCAACCAGCTCGATTTCGTTCCGCGCGGCACCGTCCTGTGCGCGCCGAACGGCACGGCGAGCCTGCTGAACCAGCTGGCGGCCGCGTTCGCGACGGGCAACCGCGCGCTCGTGCTGGCGGAAACGCTGCCCGCGTTGCCGATCGCCGTCAAGGAACACGTGCGTTTCATCAACGCGCAGGAGCTGGACGGCAGCGAGTTCGCCATGGCCCTCGTCGAGCAGGGTCTCCCCGGGGATCTGCAGGCGCGGCTGGCGGCCCGTCCGGGGGCGATCGTCGGCATCGTCGACACCCGTGCGGGCGAACCGGTGGCGTTGTGGCGGCTGGTGGCGGAACGCGCCTTGTGCGTCAACACGACCGCGGCAGGAGGTAACGCAAGCCTGATGACGCTCGGTCTGTAATCCGGGTCCTGATGGCTGCGACGCCGCGGTAGCAGGTTTCTAACCTGCGCCGCGGCGTTTTGTTTTTGGAGATGTTTTTCGTAGGTTTAACCTGGAGGCAGACATGTTGATAGGCGTACCAAAAGAAATCAAAAACAATGAATTCCGGGTGGGCCTGACGCCCCCCAGCGTGCACGAACTGGTCGCGCGCGGGCATCGGGTCATCATGCAGACCGGCGCCGGTGCCGGCATCGGGTTGACGGACGAGCAATACGCGGCTGCCGGCGCCACGATCGTCCCGTCGGCGCAAGAGATCTTCGCGCAGGCCGACATGGTCGTGAAAGTGAAGGAACCGCAGCCGCAGGAATGCGCGATGCTGCGTCCGGGACAGATCCTGTACACGTATCTGCACCTGGCGCCCGATCCGGAGCAGACGGCGGCCCTCGTGAAATCCGGCGCCGTGTGCATCGCGTACGAAACCATCACGGGCCCGGGCGGCGGCCTGCCGCTGCTGGCGCCGATGAGCGAGGTGGCGGGGCGGATGTCGATCCAGGCCGGCGCCAGCCACCTGGAAAAATCGAAGGGCGGCGCCGGCATCCTGCTGGGCGGCGTGCCGGGCGTGGCGGCGGGCCACATCGTCATCATCGGCGCCGGCGTCGTCGGCACGAATGCGTTGCAGATGGCGGTCGGCATCGGCGCACGTGTCACCGTGCTCGACAAGAACGTCGACCGCCTGCGCCAGCTCGACCTCGTCTACGGCAACCGGATCTCGACCCTGTATTCGAACGCGCACGCGATCGAGGAAGCGGTGCTGTCGGCCGACCTCGTCATCGGTGGCGTGCTCGTGCCCGGTGCCGCGGCGCCGAAGCTCGTCACGCGCGACATGGTGTCAAAAATGAAAAAAGGGGCTGTCGTCGTCGACGTGGCGATCGACCAGGGCGGCTGTTTCGAGACGTCGCATCCGACCACGCACGCCGATCCGACCTTTGTCGTGGACGGCGTTGTTCACTATTGCGTGGCGAACATGCCGGGCGCAGTGGCCCGCACGTCGACATTTGCGCTGAACAACGCGACGATCGGTCATGCCGTCGCGTTGGCGACGAAGGGCTGGCGGCAGGCCATGCGCGACGATCCGCACCTCAAGAGCGGCTTGAATGTCTGCGAAGGCAAGGTGACCTATGCGGCCGTCGCGAAGGATCTCGGCTATGACTACGTGCCGGCGGATACCCTGTTGGCCTGATGTTGCCAACCCAGGCAAAACTGCCTGACGATGTGAAAAGCATACCGCGCGGCCACGGATTTCACGAAACGCATGAAATCCGTGGCCGCGTGTTCGTTGGCGTTGTCGGAAATCGTCCGGATCACGCCGAACGGGATGCCTAGCTCAAAACAGGCCTGCGCAACCGCGGCGCCTTCCATCTCCACCGCCAGCAGACCCGGCAATGCCTCATTCAACGCGTCCAGACGGTCCTTGTCGCTCACGAACTGGTCGGCGCTGGCGATCAGGCCTCGATGCAGCCGCGGCCCGCTGAGCGCGAATACGGCCCTTTCCCCGGGGTCGACGGCAAGCGCGAAGTCGTCTTCCAGGAAGCGGTGCGCCGCATCCGCCAGCTGCAACGCCATGTGGTGGTCGGACAGGAAGTGCGTCAAACCCGTCAACGGCACTTCGTAGCGGGGGAACAAAGGGCTCGCATCCATGTCGTGCTGGACGAGCGATTCGGCCACGACGATGTCGCCGACACGGATCGAAGCGTCTCCAGCGCCAGCCACGCCCGTAAAGAGGATGTGGGTAACACCGAACTTCTCCACAAGCGTTGCGGTCGTCAGTGCCGCTGCAACCTTGCCTATACGCGATAAAACGCACACAGCGTCGATTTCCCACAGTCGTCCGAGGAAGTACTCGCGCATGCCGTGCGTGAGCTTGTAGGCCCCTTCCATGGCCTCCACGAGCCCCTGCTGTTCTTCGTGCAACGCACTGATGATCCCTAATCGCATGGTTCAGCCTGGTTTTTAGATGGGTTGACGGACGGTTTTGGCGGCTTGTTCCCGCTGTTCGCTCTGTTTTTGTATTAATAAAACAAAGATATATATAAAAAATGGTAGTGATAGTAAACGCCTTCCTTCCTGTGGATAAGAAGGAATTTGTCTACAGCGTCAACGGTTTACGTGCTCACGAAGCGGCTGGACAAGCATTGTATCGATGCTGAACCGATGTTGGACAAAAACCAGGCGAGCAGAAAAAACGGCCGTTCTGCACATCCGATCCTGTGGATATGCAGCGCCTTTTCCACAGTCGAGCTGGTTTTGTCTGCCGGCAGGACGTTCGCGGGCTGCGAACGCTGTTCCGGATGCGACCTCGGCATCATGTTCTTCCTGTAGACAAACGGCAGTCGAGCAGTCGTTACGTCAGCATTTTTTGGATGCGACGGCGTTCAGTTTCTTTTTTTTGCAGACAGAAGAGCGTTCGCGTCGTGTCTGCTTCGCCGTCGATCGCTGCTGGGCGAGTTGTCCTTCTTTAGTTAACTTGGATAGAAAGAAAGGATAGTAATGATAGTAAACGCCGGCTGAACTGTGGATAAACGGGATTTTTTCCACAAGCTCAAGGGTTTACGTGCGTCGAAAGCTGTCGAACAAACCTTGTTTCTGTCGAGGACCAAAACTGGAAAAAAAATTCGAGATCGACTTTCGTGGCAGTTCCGCACATTCGATCCTGTGGATATTCAGCAGCTTATCCACAAAAGGCCCGGAAACAGGGCGTTTGGGTGTCGCGGGTAGCTGGCCTGGTCGACGTCGGGCAGGCGTTGTGGTCATGAACGCATCCGGAGTCGGTCGATTTTTTTTGTTGAGCAGAACGATGTCGAGATCGGCGACGAGAAATTTTTTTTCGACAGGGCCGCAGCTTTCAAGGCGGCTCGTCAGGTTTACAACCAGAAGCTTGTATACAGAATAATAGTAATAGTTAACGGTGCCACTCTTCTGTGGATAAGCCGGATTTTTTCCACAACATCAAACGTTTACGGTTCGCATAAGACGGTGGGCTGGTCTTGTATGTGCCTTGTGGCAAAACTGGATAAAAATCCCGACTGTGCGAAAAACCGATCTTCCTCACATTTCGTACCTGTGGATATTCATACGCTTATCCACAGTCCAGGGACCCCTTGTTGAGCTTGATCATCTGGTAAGCTTGCTCAACCGAATCAGATGCGAGGGTCCATGGAGTCCGCAGGGGAATTCGATGTCATCATTGTCGGGGCCGGTACCGCCGGCTGCGTGCTGGCCAATCGCCTGACCCGCAGGTCCGACGTGCAGGTGCTGCTGATCGAGGCGGGCGGCAAGGACGATTACCTGTGGATCCACATCCCCGTCGGCTACCTGTACTGCATCGGCAACCCGCGCACGGACTGGTTGTATAAAACGGAAGCCGATCCCGGCCTGGCAGGGCGCGCGCTGATCTACCCGCGCGGTAAAGTCCTGGGCGGCAGTTCGTCGATCAACGGCATGATCTACATGCGCGGCCAGGCCGGGGACTACGACCGCTGGGCCGCCATCACGGGCGATCCCTCCTGGCGCTGGGATCATGTCCTGCCCATTTTCAAGGCGAGCGAAGACCATCACGGCGGTACCAGCGCCATCCACGGCAGCGGCGGCGAATGGCGGGTGGAGCGTCAGCGGCTGTCCTGGGAGATCCTCGACGCGTTCCGCGAAGCGGCCCACCAGACGGGCATCCCGAAAGTCGACGATTTCAACGGCGGCGACAACGCGGGTTGTGCCTATTTCGAAGTCAACCAGCGGCGCGGTATCCGGCTGAACACGGCGAAAGCGTTTCTCCGGCCGGCTTCCACGCGGCCGAACCTGGCGATCATGACGGGTTGTCACGTCGAAAAGCTGTTGATCGGGCAGACGGAGCAGGGCGTTGTCTGCCGCGGCGTGCAATTCACGGGCGGCGGCCGGGCATTCACGGCGACGGCGCGGCGCGAAACCCTGCTTGCCGCCGGTGCCATCGGCTCGCCGCATATCCTGCAATTGTCCGGCATCGGGCCGGCGGCTTTGCTGCATCAGCATGGGATCAACCCCGTCGTCGATGCGCCCGGCGTCGGCGAAAATTTGCAGGATCATTTGCAGCTGCGCATGGTCTACCGCATCACGGGCGCCCGCTCGCTCAACACGAGCGCTGCGTCGTGGTACGGCAAGATGAAAATCGGTGTGCAATACCTGCTGTTCCAGAGCGGGCCGATGTCGATGGCGCCGTCGCAGCTGGGTGCGTTCGCCAGGTCCGATCCCGGCCAGGCGACGCCAAACCTCGAATACCATGTGCAGCCGCTGTCCCTGGAAAAATTCGGCGATCCGCTGCACGGTTTTCCGGCTTTTACTGCCAGCGTGTGCAACCTGCGGCCGACGGCGCGGGGGCACGTCCGGCTGGCGGCGAACGACAGTTACGCGCCGCCGAAAATATCGCCGAACTATCTCAGCACGCCGGAAGACCGCAAGGTGGCGGCCGACGCACTGGCGCTGACCCGGCGCATCGTCGCGGCGCCCGCACTGGCGCAATACCGCCCGGAAGAATTCAAGCCGGGCCCGCACTACCGCACGGAGGAAGAACTGGCGGAAGCAGCCAGCCTCATCGGCACGACGATTTTCCATCCCGTCGGCACCTGCCGCATGGGAAAAATGGACGATCCGCTCGCCGTCGTCGACAGCACATTGCGGGTCAAAGGCGTCAAAGGGTTGCGCGTCGTCGACGCGTCGATCATGCCGACGATCACCTCCGGCAACACGAATTCCCCGACCCTGATGATTGCCGAAAAGGTGGCTGCGCTGATCGACCGCACGTGGTCATAGTGCGTTTTTGCACAACGGGTTTGCGCGCCGTCATGACGTAGCGCAGGGCGATCCGCCTGCCGCGTGCTGTATCTTGACGAGTTCCAAAAGTGTGTATGATTTGTAAAGCTTGAATGGACGAAAGCGGGGGAGACGCAATGCCGGACGTCATTCTGGAAACACGTGATCTGACGAAGGAATTCAAGGGTTTTACGGCGGTCAACCAGGTGAGTCTGCAGGTGCAGCGCGGCCATATCCACGCGCTCATCGGACCCAATGGCGCCGGCAAGACGACGTGCTTCAACCTGCTGACGAAATTTCTTTCTCCGTCCGCCGGCCGTATCCTGTTCAACGGCACCGACATCACCTCGCAAAAACCGGCGCAGATCGCGCGCATGGGCATCATCCGCTCGTTCCAGATCTCGGCCGTTTTTCCTCATCTCACCGTGCTGGAAAACGTGCGCATCGGCCTGCAGCGCGCCCTCGGCACCAGTTTTTATTTCTGGCGCAGCGAAAAAACGCTGAACCAGCTCAACGATCGCGCCATGGCCTTGCTGGCCGAAGTGGATCTGGAAAACTTTGCGGACACGGTCACGGCCGACCTGCCGTACGGCCGCAAGCGCGCGCTCGAGATCGCGACGACGCTCGGCATGGAGCCGGAACTCATGCTGCTGGACGAACCGACGCAAGGCATGGGCCACGAAGACGTGCACCGCGTGACGGCATTGATCAAGAAAGTGGCGAGCGGCCGAACAATCCTGATGGTGGAACACAATATGAACGTCGTGTCCGGCATCTGCGACCGCATCTCCGTGCTGCAGCGGGGCGCCGTGCTGGCGGAAGGCAGTTACGCGGACGTGTCGCGCAATCCGCAGGTCATCGAAGCGTACATGGGCAGCGCCGACAACAACCTGGCGGGAGCACACGGATGACGCCCGCACTGGAGATCGAGAACCTGCAAGCCTGGTATGGCGAATCGCACATTTTGCACGGCGTCAGCCTGACCGTGCAGCCGGGCGAAGTCGTCACCCTGCTGGGCCGCAACGGCGCGGGCCGTACGACCACCTTGCGCGCCATCATGGGCCTGACGGGCGCGCGCACCGGGTCGATCAAGGTCAATGGCGTCGAGGCGATCCGCCCGCCCACGCACCGCATCGCCCACCTCGGCATCGGTTACTGCCCGGAGGAGCGCGGCATTTTCGCGTCGCTGTCGGCCGAGGAAAACCTGATGTTGCCGCCGAAGCTGGCGGGTCAGGAGGCTGGCATGAGCGTCGCCGAGATCTACGAGATGTTCCCAAATTTGTACGAACGGCGCCACAGCCAGGGCACGCGGCTGTCCGGCGGCGAGCAGCAGATGCTGGCCGTCGCGCGCATCCTGCGCACGGGCGCGCGCCTGTTGCTGCTGGACGAGATCTCGGAAGGGCTCGCCCCCGTGATCGTGCAGGCGCTGGCGAAGATGATCACGACCCTCAAGGCGAAGGGCTACACGATCGTCATGGTGGAACAGAATTTCCGGTTCGCGGCGCCGCTGGCGGACCGGTTTTACGTCATGGAACACGGCCGCATCGTCACGACGATCGCGGCCGCGGAGCTGCAGGCCAGCATGCCGGCATTGACCGAGCTGCTGGGCGTTTGATCATCGACAATGGAGACCACATGAAAACAGCGATTGCCTTTGCCGCCGCCACCTTCGCGGCCGGTTTGTCCATGCCGGCGCTGGCCCAGATCTCGGGCGACACCATCAAAATCGGCATGATCACGGATTTATCGGGCGTGTATTCCGACATCGACGGCAATGGCGGCGCCGAAGCCGTGCGCATGGCGATCGCCGATGCGGGCGGCGCCATCAACGGTAAAAAAATCCAGTTCATCGTCGCCGACCACCAGAACAAGCCGGACATCGCCGCCAGCAAGGCGCGGGAATGGTTCGACCAGCAGGGCGTCGATATGCTGATCGGCGGCACGAATTCCGGTGCGGCCCTCGCCATGGCCAAGGTCGCGGCGGAAAAGAAAAAAGTCTTCATCGCGATCGGTTCCGGCAGTGCGCAACTGACCAACGAACAGTGCTCGCCGTACACGGTGCACTATGCCTATGACACGGTTGCGCTCGCCCGCGGCACGGGCGCCACGATCGTGAAGCAGGGCGGCAAGAGCTGGTATTTCCTGACGGCCGACTACGCGTTCGGCCAGTCGCTGGAAAAGGACACGACCGACGTCGTCAAGGCCAATGGCGGCACCGTGCTGGGCAGTGTGAAGCATCCGCTGGGCGCGTCCGATTTTTCGTCGTTCCTGCTACAGGCCCAGTCGTCGAAAGCGCAAGTGCTGGGGTTGGCGAATGCCGGCGGCGACTTCATCAACTCGGTCAAGGCGGCGAAGGAATTCGGCCTGACGAGCAAGATGAAGATCGCGGGCCTGCTCGTGTTCATCAACGATATCCACACCCTCGGGCTGCAGACGACGCAGGGACTCTACCTGACGGACGCGTGGTACTGGGACATGAACAACGACACCCGTGCGTGGGCGAAAAAATACTTCGCGAAGATGAAGAAGGAGCCGTCGTCGCTGCAGGCGGCGGATTATTCCGCTGCGATGAACTACCTGAACGCCGTCAAGGCGATCGGCACCGACGATGGCAACAAGGTCATGGCCCAGCTGAAAAAGACCAAGATCAACGACATGTTCACGAAGAATGGCGAGATCCGTCCGGACGGCCGCATGGTGCACGACATGTACTTGATGCAGGTGAAAACGCCGGCCGAGTCGAAGGCGCCATGGGATTACTACAAGGTCGTGGCCACGATCCCGGGCACCCAGGCGTACACGACCAAGGCCGAGACCAAGTGCGCGGCGTGGAAGTGAGCCTGGGCTAAGCACGTCATATGGAAATTTTCGGCGTCCCCCTGCAGGCGATGATGAGCCAGCTGCTGCTGGGCCTGGTGAACGGTTCGTTCTACGCGATGCTGTCGCTGGGCCTGGCCGTCATCTTCGGCCTGCTCAACGTGATCAATTTCTCGCACGGCGCGCTGTACATGATGGGCGCGTTCGCCGCGTACATCGGCGTCACGTCGTTCGGGCTGAATTACTGGGCGATGCTCGTGCTGGCGCCACTCATCGTCGGCGCGTTCGGCATCCTGTTCGAAAAGACGATGCTGCGCTGGCTCTACAAGTTCGATCACCTGTACGGCCTGCTGCTGACCTTCGGCATCACGTTGCTGCTGGAAGGCGTGTTCCGCTCGTTCTTCGGCGTGTCCGGCCAGACCCTCGACGTGCCGGAAGCGCTGTCCGGCGCCACCGACCTCGGCTTCATGATCCTGCCGAACTACCGCGCCTGGGTCGTGTTCGCCTCGCTCGTCGTGTGCCTGGCGACGTGGTTCACGATCGAAAAAACGCGGCTGGGCGCCTACCTGCGCGCAGGCACGGAGAACCCGAAACTGGTCGAAGCGTTCGGCGTCAACGTGCCGTTGATGGTGACATTGACCTACGGCTTCGGCGTCGCGCTGGCGGGTTTTGCCGGCGTGCTGGCGGCGCCCGTCATCAACGTCACGCCGCTGATGGGCTCCAATCTCATCATCGTCGTGTTCGCCGTCGTCGTGATCGGCGGCATGGGGTCCATCCTCGGCTCCATCGTCACGGGCCTGGCGCTGGGCGTCGTCGAAGGGCTGACGCGCGTGTTTTATCCGGAAGCGTCGGAAGTGGTCGTGTTCGTCGTGATGGTGGTCGTGCTGCTGCTGCGTCCCGCCGGCCTGTTCGGCAAAGAAAAATGAGGCGATGACCATGAACAGAACACTCGGCTACGGCCTCGCATTGGTGGTGGCGCTGGCGGCACCGTTCGTGGGCTATCCGGTCTTCCTGATGAAGCTGCTGTGCTTCGGGCTGTTCGCCTGCGCCTTCAACCTCCTGATCGGCTACACCGGCTTACTGTCGTTCGGACATGCGGCCTTCTTCGGCGGCGCCGGCTACGTCACGGGCCACGCGCTGGCGGTGCTCGGCTTGCCGTTCGAGGCGGCGCTCGTGCTGGGCGTGCTGGCGGCCGCGGCGCTGGGTTTCGTCATGGGGCTGCTGGCCATCCGGCGCCAGGGCATCTATTTTTCGATGATCACGCTGGCGCTCGCGCAGATGGTGTATTTTGCGGCGCTGCGCGCGCCGTTCACGCATGGCGAGGACGGGCTGCAGGGCGTCCCGCGCGGCAAGTTGCTGGGCAGCGTCGACCTCGGCAACGACCTGACCTTGTACTACGTCGTGCTGGCGATCTGCGTCGCCGGCTTTGCCCTGATCGTGCGCACGGTGCATTCGCCGTTCGGGCAAGTGCTGAAGGCGATCAAGGAAAACGAGGCGCGCGCCATTTCTCTGGGTTACGACGTCGATCGTTACAAGCTCGTCGCGTTCGTGCTGTCGGCCGCACTGGCCGGCCTGGCGGGCGCGACGAAGACCGTCGTGCTCGGCTTCGAAACGCTGACGGACGTGCACTGGACGATGTCCGGCCTCGTCATCCTGATGACCCTGGTCGGCGGCATGGGCACCCTGGCCGGGCCGATTTTGGGCGCTTTCCTGATCGTCGCACTGGAAAACAAGCTGGGCGACCTGGGGAACTTCCTGGCCGAGAAGACGCATGTAGAATGGTTCGCATCACTCGGAGAATCGGTGGGCATCGTCACCGGCCTCATCTTTGTTGCCTGCGTGTTGTTGTTCCGCCGGGGTATCGTCGGCGAGATCGCGGCGGTGCTCCACGCTCCGGTTTCAAGGAGACGCACGTGATCGACGAATCCCTCATGCTGGACGTGAACGGCATCCGCATCCACACGACGACGACGGGGCAGGGACCGGCCGTGCTGCTGCTGCACGGCTTTCCCGACACCCACATCGTCTGGCGCAAGCAGGTCCCCGTCCTGGCCGCCGCGGGCTTTCGCGTGCTGGCCCCGGACCTGCGCGGCTACGGCCGCAGCGACGCGCCGGGCGGCGTCTTCGACTACACGATGGACAAGCTGCGCGGCGACGTGCTGGGCCTGCTCGACGCCCTCCACATCGACAAGGTCTTCCTCGTCGGCCATGACTGGGGCGGCATCATCGGCTGGCAGATCGCGACGCTGGCGCCGGAGCGCGTGCACCGCTACGTGGCGATGTCCACCGGTCACCCGTACGCCATCGCGCGTGCCGGCATCCTGCAGCGCTTGCGCATGACGTATATCCTCGGCTTCATCATGCCGGGCATCGCCGAGCATACGTTGCGCGCCGCCGACTGGTTCATCATGCGCCAGTTCACGGACGAGCCCGGTCAGGCCGACCACTGGAAGCGCGACCTGTCCCCGCCGGGCCGCCTGACGGCCGCCCTGAACTATTACCGCGCCAACCTGAGTCTCGCCCTGCCGCGCGGACACCGCCAGGTGAAAGTGCCGGTGATGGGCTTGTGGAGCGACCGCGACCCGGCCCTGGGCGAAAAGCAGATGCGCGACTCCGCGCACTACGTCGACGGCGAGTTCCGTTTCGAGCGCATCCGCGGCGCGGATCACTGGCTGCAGCTGACGGCGGCCGACGAGGTCAACCGCCTGCTGCTGCAATTCCTGGAAGAGGGGCGGGCGGCGGCCGTCTGAGTTTGTTGCGTCGCAACAAGGGTGTCGGACTACAATAGCGCTTTTACGCGTGATTCATCATGTTCGATTTTGCCCTGCTGGCCGTCGCGGCCTTCGTTGCCGGTCTCGTGGATGCTGTCGTCGGTGGGGGAGGATTGATCCAGATCCCGGCGATGTTCGCCATGTTCCCCCGTGAGGTACCGGCGACGCTACTGGGCACGAACAAGCTGGCCGCGATGTTTGGCACGGCAGTCGCGGCCGTCAAATACTCGCGGCGCGTGACGGTCGCCTGGAGCACGGCGGCGCCGGCGGCCCTCGCCGCATTCGCGCTGTCGTTCATCGGTGCGTGGACGGTGACCCGCGTGCCGGGCGATTTCGTCAGGAGTCTGCTGCCGCTGGTCCTCGTCGCGGTGGCCGTGTACACGTACAAGAAGAAGGACCTCGGCGCCGTCCATGCGCCGTCCCACAGCGGCATGAAGGAGCGGCTGCTGGCGATGGGTGTCGGCGCCGCCATCGGTTTCTATGACGGCTTCTTTGGTCCTGGCACCGGCAGCTTCCTGATCTTCCTGTTCGTCCGCTTCTTCGGGTTCGACTTCCTCAGCGCGTCGGCGGCGGCGAAGATCGTCAACGTCGCCTGCAATATCTCGGCGTTGCTCTGGTTCGGCTACAGCGGCCATCTGCTGTGGCAGCTTGGCCTGCTGATGGCCGTGTGCCAGATCGCCGGCTCACTGGTCGGGACCAAGCTGGCGCTGAAGCATGGCAGCGGCTTCGTGCGCAAGCTGTTCCTCGCCGTTGTCGGGCTGCTGATCGTAAAGACAGCGTTCGACACGTTCAAGCGGCTGGGCTGGTGATTGTTTCACGTGGAACAGTCAACGCGACTTTCGGACGTTCGTCACGAGCGTCGGTAAATCCCATGCGCCACCGGGCGTGAACTGACGGCACATGCCGGATGTTTTGTCGGAGGTCTGGGCAAACGTGTGGCCGTCCCATGTCCAGGTCGCGGTTGCTACGCAGTCGGCAATGCCACGTCCTTTCTGGAACGAGGTAATGACGCCGTCATCGTAATCCGTGGCGGACGTGGTGACGGGGACGGCCGAGTAGGGCGGCTTCTTATTGACGACCCAGTAGCCGTCGCCCGTGTTGTACGCGGCGATCCGGCAGGTGTGCGATGCAAGCAGTTTGTCCTTCGTGAGCGGACGCACCTCGAGCTTGCCCGCCGATTCGGACGCCGAGTCCAGCAGTTCGCAATCGCCTTCCTTCACGGTCTTGCGCAATGCGGTTTTGATCTCGCGGGTCTGCGCCGGGGTAAGCTTGATGGGGTTCTTGTCCTGGCTGACCGGCGCCGCCTCGATCTCTGGCGCGGGCAATGGTGGCAGAACATTTGATTCTGGTTTGCTGCCCTTCCGCACCAATGCGCCAAGCGTATCGAGCCGGCCCTGGAATTCGTCCATCTTGAGCAGCACGGCATTAGCGCCCGCCGTCGAGATAGTCCATGTCGTGCCCTGGCCGGTCCAGGCGATGCGCCCGTCCTTCAGCAGGGCCGGCAGTAGTGCACGCATTTGCGCATCGGTCAGCGTGAGCGTGGACGATTTCGGTTCGATGCGGACGATGCCGACGGCGCGGCCGTCGATGCTCATCGCAAGCTGGTCGGGGGCCGGATGGCGTTCATCTTCCGCCAGCTGCAGCTCGACCTTGATCGGCTGGTGCGGTCCGGCAGCGCGCGTCAACAGGATGGTCGCGTTCGGACCGTCGTCTTCTTCATTGTAGCCGGCTGCGCGACAGGTTCTCGTGTTGTCACAGACAAGTTCCCAGTCCTTGTGGCTGAACGTGGTCGACGGCAGATCCGAGCGTGGATACGCGCTGACGGTCGCGCTGGCGGCAAGCAAAAGACAGGTGAGAGGACGACGTTTCGGCATCGCTGCAAGCTCGAGTGAGTGTGGCGAAAATCCTAACACGGCATTGTTTCACGTGAAACAAATCGTCGTTTTCGCGGCCGAGCCGAAGCCGCATGGAAAAAAGAATCTATAATCCCTTCTTAATCCTCCTCGCAACACACTCCATCATGCTATTTCCGACTGAATTCGACGTGATCGTCGTTGGCGGCGGCCATGCCGGCACCGAAGCGGCGCTCGCGTCTGCGCGCATGGGCCAAAAGACCCTGTTGCTCACTCATAACATCGAAACCCTGGGCGCCATGTCCTGCAACCCGTCCATCGGCGGCATCGGCAAGGGCCACCTCGTCAAGGAAGTGGACGCCATGGGCGGCGCGATGGCCATCGCCACCGACGAAGCCGGTATCCAGTTCCGTATCCTGAACTCCTCGAAAGGCCCGGCCGTGCGCGCCACGCGTGCCCAGGCCGACCGCATGCTGTACAAGCAGGCGATCCGCTCGCGCCTGGAAAACCAGCCGAATTTGTGGCTGTTCCAGCAGGCCGTCGACGACCTGATGGTCGAAGGCGACCGCGTCGTTGGCGCCGTCACGCAGATTGGCCTGCGCTTCCGTGCCCGCGCCGTCGTGCTGACCGCAGGTACTTTCCTTGACGGTAAGATCCACGTCGGTCTGCAGAATTACTCGGCCGGCCGTGCGGGCGATCCGCCTGCCGTGTCGCTATCGTCGCGCCTGAAGGAATTGAAGCTGCCGCAGGGCCGCCTGAAAACGGGCACGCCGCCGCGCATCGACGGCCGCAGCATCGACTTCTCCGTGATGACGGAACAGCCGGGCGACCTCGATCCGGTCCCCGTGTTCTCGTACATGGGCAATGCCGCGATGCACCCCAAGCAGCTGCCGTGCTGGGTCACCCACACGAATGCGCAGACGCACGACATCATCCGTAACGGCCTCGACCGCAGCCCGATGTACACGGGCGTGATCGAGGGCGTCGGCCCGCGCTATTGCCCGTCGATCGAAGACAAGATCCACCGCTTCGCATCGAAGGAGTCGCACCAGATCTTCCTCGAGCCGGAAGGTCTGACCACCAACGAGTTCTATCCGAACGGTATCTCGACGAGCCTCCCGTTCGACGTGCAGCTGGCCCTGGTGCGCTCGATGCGCGGCCTGGAAAACGCGTTCATCCTGCGTCCCGGCTACGCGATCGAATACGATTATTTCGACCCGCGCGGCCTGAAGGCGTCGCTGGAGACGAAGGCCGTCCAGGGCCTGTTCTTCGCCGGCCAGATCAACGGCACCACCGGCTACGAAGAAGCCGCGGCCCAGGGCATGCTCGCCGGTATCAATGCGGCGCTGCAGACGCAGGGCCGCGACGCGTGGACGCCGTCGCGCTCGGAAGCCTACCTCGGCGTGCTGGTCGACGACCTCACGACGCAGGGCGTCGCGGAGCCATACCGCATGTTCACGAGCCGCGCGGAATACCGTCTGTCGCTGCGTGAAGACAATGCGGACATGCGCTTGACGGAGATCGGCCGCAAGCTGGGCGTCGTCGGCGATGCGCAGTGGGAAGCGTTCGAGCGCAAGCGCGAAGCCGTCGCACGCGAACTGGAGCGCCTGCGCGCGACGTGGGTGAACCCGCGCATCCTTGCCGCGGCCGAGTCCGAACGCGTGATCGGTCAAGCGATCGAGCGCGAATACAACCTGGCGGACCTGCTGCGCCGTCCGGGTGTCGAGTACGACAAGCTGGTTACGCTGCAGGGTGTCGACGGCCAGGCGCTGGGCGGCCCGGGTGTGGAAGATCCGGCCGTGAAGGAGCAGGTCGAGATCCAGCTGAAGTATTCGGGTTACATCGACCGTCAGGCGCGCGAGGTCGAACGCCACGATCACTATGAAAACCTGAAATTGCCCGAGAACCTGAACTATCTCGAGATCGCGGCGTTGTCGATCGAAGTGCGCCAGAAGCTCGATAAGCAGCGGCCGGAAACGCTGGGCCAGGCCTCGCGCATTTCTGGTGTGACGCCGGCGGCCATTTCGTTGCTGCTCGTTCACCTGAAAAAGCGCGGCGCCAAAGGTTTTGGGAGTGTCCCGAACGAGGAATCGGCCGCATGAAGAATTTCGATCGAGCGGCCTTGTCCGCCGTGCTGGGCGAGGGGATCGCCGCGATGGGTCTCGACGTGAATCCGGCCCAGCAGGACAAGCTGATGAATTACCTGGCCCTGATGTTCAAGTGGAATGCGGTCTACAACCTGACGTCGCTGCGCGACCCGATGCAGATGGTCACGCACCATCTGCTGGACTCGCTGGCCGCCGTACCGGCCTTTGCGGCCGCGCAGAATGTGCTGGACGTGGGTTCGGGCGGTGGTCTGCCCGGCATCGTGCTGGCAATCGTGCGGCCAGACATGAAAGTGTCGATGATCGACACGGTCCACAAAAAAACGGCGTTTCTTACGCAGGTGAAGGCGGAACTGGGCCTGGCCAACGTCACGGTGTACACGGCACGAGTGGAGCAACTGCAGGTGAGCGACAAATTCGACGTCATCACCTCGCGTGCTTTTGCCGACCTGTCGGATTTCGTCAACTGGTCCTCGCACCTGCTGGCAGACGGCGGACGCTACATCGCCTTGAAAGGGGTGGCCCCGAAAGACGAACAGGAACGGCTGCCGGCAGAGTGGAAGGTCGACAAGGTGGAACCGCTGGACGTACCGAGGCTAGGCGCCGAGCGCCACCTGGTATTCATCGAACGTTCCACGTGAAACAATCCCGTCGAAGCATAAGCATATAAACTGTATAAACAGTTTATACCGTTAATATCATATAAATCGTATAAACCGTTTTAATGATATTAACCGTATGACTGATAAAGGCATACATGGCGAAAATTTTTTGCGTAGCAAACCAGAAGGGCGGGGTCGGAAAGACCACCACCAGCGTGAACCTGTCCGCCGGTCTCGCCAAGCTTGACCAGCGCGTGCTGCTGGTCGACCTCGACCCGCAGGGCAACGCCACCATGGGCGCGGGCATCAACAAGGCGGGGCTGACCTCGTCCATCTATGAGGTGCTGCTGGGCGAGGCCGACGTGGCCACGGCGCGCCTGCGCAGCGAAGCAGGGCGCTTCGACGTGCTGCCCGCCAACCGCGAACTGGCCGGTGCCGAAGTGGAGATGGTCGAACTGGAAAACCGCGAGCGCCGCCTGAAGGAAGCACTGGCGAAGGTCGACGCCGACTACGACTTCATCCTGATCGACTGCCCGCCCGCGCTGTCGATGCTGACCCTGAACGGCCTCGTGTCCGCGCACGGCGTCATCATCCCGATGCAGTGCGAGTACTACGCTCTTGAGGGCCTGTCGGATCTCGTGAACACGATCAAGAAGGTGCATGCGAACCTGAACCATGATCTGCGCATCATCGGCCTGCTGCGCGTGATGTTCGACCCGCGCATGACCCTGTCGCAGCAGGTGTCGGCCCAGCTCGAGCAGCACTTCGGCGACAAGGTGTTCAAGACAATCATCCCGCGCAACGTGCGCCTGGCGGAAGCGCCGTCGTACGGCATCCCGGGCGTCACGTTCGATCCGTCCTCGAAAGGCGCGCAGGCTTATATTGCCTTCGGCGCCGAGATGGTCGAACGCATCAAGACAATGTAACCAGAACCAGCATAAGTCATGGCAACCAAAAAACTCAAAGGACTCGGCCGCGGTCTCGACGCGCTGCTGGGTGGAGACGCTCCCGAGACGCCGGCCGCGCCAAGCGGTGCGCCGTCCCTGCTGCCGGTCGGTCAGATCCAGGCAGGCAAATACCAGCCGCGCACGCGCATGGACGACGGTTCGCTGGCCGAGCTTGCATCGTCCATCAAATCCCAGGGCATCATGCAGCCGGTGCTCGTGCGGCCGATCGACCAGTCGCCGTCCGGCGCGCGCTACGAGATCATCGCCGGCGAACGCCGCTTCCGCGCGGCCCAGCTGGCGGGCCTGGACGAGATCCCCGTCCTCGTGCGCGAAGTGGATGACCAGAACGCCGCCGCGATGGCGCTGATCGAAAACATCCAGCGCGAAGACCTGAACCCGCTGGAAGAAGCGCAGGGCATCGCGCGCCTGATCTCGGAATTCAGTTTTACCCACGAGCAGGCGGCGCAGGCCGTCGGCCGCTCGCGCAGTGCCGTGTCGAACCTGCTGCGCCTCGTGAACCTGGCGCAACCCGTGCAGACGATGCTGATGGCGGGCGACATCGACATGGGGCATGCACGCGCGCTGCTGGCCGTCGACGCGGCCAGCCAGATCGCACTGGCGAACCAGGTGATCGCCAAGCGCATGTCCGTGCGCGAAACGGAAAAGCTGGTCGCGCGCGCGCTGGAAGAGCAGAACGCGCCGCCGGCTGCCGCGCGCCAGAAGGAAAAGTCGGGCGACATCGTGCGCCTCGAGGAAGAACTGTCCGACCGCCTGGCGACGCCCGTCGTGTTCAAGATGGGGCCGAAGGGCAGGGGACAGATGATCATCGACTTCGCCGACCTCGACGTCCTCGACACCGTGCTCGCGCGCCTGCGCGCCTGACGCGGACACCCCCGCACCGATGCCGGGCTGCGCGCCCGGCATTCTTTTATCCACAACGGATGCACCACGGCGACGCGCCACGCACTCCCAGCGCACAGCGTCCTCACTGCCGCGGTGCAAATCGAGCACGTCGGTGAGCGTGCCCCTGGTCGCGTTACCAGACCGTACCGGCTGGTATATGCATGGCCGAAACTATCGGTTTACCTCGCTCAACAGTCGCAAATACACAACATTTCGTAGAAAATTTAACAGTTTCCAGGTAATTTATTTTGTCGTTTTTACACCCGATATAAGCAGGCGCGCGGAGCGAAGAGTTTGACTATGGCTCCGATAACACCTTATAATCCCGCTGATTCATGTAATTACCATACCGTTACACGGTTCCACCACGGCTGGCGCGAAAAGAACAGAAAAATGCTGCGCTTGGTCTCCCTGCAAATCCTGGCAACACTTGTGGCCGGCGTGATCGCCGGACTGCTTGGGGGGTGGGCTGCGATGTTTTCGGCGGTACTTGGCGGGATGTGTTGTGTCGTGCCCAATGGCATCATGGCGTTTCGCCTGTTCGCCAGTTCACAAAAAATGGGCGGTCCAAACCCTGCCACATTTTTCATCTGGGAATTTGTAAAGATTGCTTTAACGCTCGCGCTGCTGTACGCAACGGCGCGGCTGTACCACGGCCTGAACTGGCTGGCCCTGCTGGGCGGGTTCATCGTGGCGCTGAAAAGTTACATCATTTTATTATTTGGGCATAAACAATGACGAACACGGTAGAAACCGCGGCGGAGCATGCGCCAACCGCAAGTGAATATATCCAGCACCACCTCCACCACCTGACTGCAGGTCACCAGAGCTTCGTGGTCGATTTCCACGTCTGGAATATCGATACCATTTTCTGGTCGATCTTTGCCGGCGTGGTCGGCTGCCTGATCATGTGGCTGGCCGCGCGCAACGCTACCGCGGGTGTGCCGGGCCGTTTCCAGGCCTTCGTCGAAATGATCGTCGAGATGGTCGAAGACCAGTCGAAATCCATCATCCACGGTGACCGCAGCTTCATCGCACCGCTGGCCCTGACCGTGTTCGTCTGGGTTGCCCTGATGAACTCGCTGGACTTCCTCCCGGTCGACCTGTTCTCGTCCCTGTTCCGCGTCCTCGGCGTCGAGCACCTGTTCCCGACCCACCGCGTCGTCCCGACCGCCGACCTGAACGGCACCATGGGCATCGCGCTGGGCGTGCTGGCCGTGGTCCTGTACTACAACCTGAAAGTCAAAGGCGTCGGTGGCTGGGTGCATGAGCTGTTCGCTGCACCGTTCGGCATCTACATGGCTCCGTTCAACCTGCTGTTGAACATCATCGAATATGCAGCCCGTACCGTGTCGCTCGCTATGCGACTGTTCGGCAACATGTATGCCGGCGAGCTGTTGTTCCTGTTGATCGCCCTGTTGGGCTCCATGGCAACCGCGTTCGGCTTCGTCGGTCACGTGATTGCGGGTTCGGTCTGGGCGATCTTCCACATCCTGATCGTTGTCCTGCAGGCATTCATCTTCATGATGCTGACGCTGGTCTACATCGGTCAGGCCCACGAGAGCCACTGACAGACGCGATCGCAAGAACGAACAAGATAGTGGTAGTAAAGAAGTTGTAAATTTTTAATTTTTTAACATACTTTTGGAGTAAATCTAATGACTGACTATTCTTACGTTGCGCTGGCTTGCGGTCTGATCATCGGCCTGGGTGCAATCGGTGCCTGTATCGGTATCGCTCTGATGGGCGGCAAATACCTGGAAGCTTCGGCACGTCAGCCTGAACTGATGAACACCCTGCAGACCAAGATGTTCCTGCTGGCTGGTCTGATCGACGCGGCATTCCTGATCGGCGTCGGTATCGCCATGCTGTTCGCTTTCGCAAATCCGTTCCACGCCTAATCGAATCATTATTCGGTTCTGAACAGCCGAACCCCCCAGGTTCGGCATCCGTTTTTGTGAGAAGGAATACACCGTGAACTTGAATGCAACTTTGTTTGCCCAGTTCGTGGTCTTCTTCATCCTGGTTGTTTTCACGATGAAATTCGTGTGGCCGCCGCTGATGAAAGCGCTCGACGAGCGCGCCGAGAGGATCGCGAATGGTCTGGCAGCCGCCGACCGTGGCAAGGCTGAAATGGCCGCCGCAGAAAAGCGCATCGCCGCCGAACTGGCTGCAACGCGTGACGAAAGCACCAAGCGTATCGCCGACGCCGAAAAGCGCGCCGCAGCGATCATCGAAGAAGCCAAGCAGCAGGCATCCGTCGAAGCCGCACGCATCATCGAAGGTGCCAAGGCCGACGCGGAACAGCAAATCACCCGCGCGCGCGAAGAACTGCGTGGCCAGGTGGCTACCCTTGCCGTCGCCGGTGCCGAGCAGATCCTGAAGCGCGAAGTCAACGCAGCGGCCCACGCCGACCTGCTGAACCGCCTGTCGACCGAGCTCTGATCATGGCTGAACTCGCAACCGTCGCCCGCCCTTACGCCGAAGCCCTGTTCCGCGTCGCCCAGCAGGGCGACATGGCCGCCTGGTCGGCCACCGTCGCGGAACTGGCGCAGATCGGTGCCAATCCGGATGTGCAGGCTTTTGCTGCCAATCCGATCGTCACGCACGCACAGCTTGCCGATGCGATCGCGTCGATGGTCAAGTCGCCTTTGAGCCCTGAAGCGAAGAACTTTATTGCGATGCTGGCCGAGAACGGCCGCGTTGCCCTGCTGCCGGAAATCGGTGCCCAGTTTGCTGTGCTCAAGAACGCACAGGAAGGCGCCGCCGACGCGACGATCCACAGCGCGTTTGAACTTTCGGCCGACCAGCTCAACCCGCTGGTCGCCACGCTGGAAAAGAAATTTGGCCGCAAGCTGAACCCCACGGTCGTGGTCGATCCGTCGCTGATCGGTGGCGTGCGCGTGGTCGTCGGCGATGAAGTGCTCGATACCTCGGTCCGCGCGAAGCTGCAGCAGATGCACAACGCGCTGGTCGCCTGAGAATCGCTAGACAAGCACCGTCGCCGCGTCCAGGACTTGCCCTACGCATCAAGAAACTATTAGGAGTTAGCACTCATGCAACTTAATTCGTCTGAAATCAGCGAACTGATCAAGAGCCGCATCCAGGGCCTCGAAGGTCAGGCTGATGTTCGTAACCAAGGCACGGTGATCTCCGTCGCCGACGGTATCTGCCGCATCCATGGTCTGTCGGACGTGATGCAGGGCGAGATGCTGGAATTCCCGGGCAACACCTTCGGCCTCGCCATGAACCTCGAGCGCGACTCGGTCGGCGCCGTGATCCTGGGTGCCTACGAGAACATCTCGGAAGGCGACACCGTCAAGACCACGGGCCGCATCCTGGAAGTGCCGGTCGGTCCGGAACTGCGCGGCCGCGTCGTCAACGCACTGGGCCAGCCGATCGACGGCAAGGGTCCGATCGACGCCAAGCTGACCTCGCCGATCGAAAAGATCGCCCCGGGCGTGATCGCCCGTGAATCCGTGTCGCAGCCGCTGCAGACCGGTATCAAGTCGATCGACGCGATGGTGCCGATCGGCCGTGGCCAGCGCGAGCTGATCATCGGCGACCGCCAGACCGGTAAATCGGCTGTCGCAGTCGACTCGATCATCAACCAGAAGGGCCAGGGCGTCACCTGCGTGTACGTCGCAATCGGCCAGAAGGCTTCGACCATCAAGAACATCGTCCGCTCGCTGGAAGAGCACGGCGCGATGGAATACACGATCGTCGTCGCCGCGTCGGCGTCGGAATCGGCAGCAATGCAATACATCTCGGCCTACTCGGGCTGCGCGATGGGCGAATACTTCCGCGACCGCGGCGAAGACGCGCTGATCGTCTATGATGACCTGTCGAAGCAGGCAGTCGCTTATCGTCAAATTTCGCTGCTGCTGCGCCGCCCGCCGGGCCGCGAAGCATATCCTGGCGACGTGTTCTACCTGCACTCGCGTCTGCTGGAGCGTGCCGCACGCGTGAACGCCGACTACGTCGAGAAGTTCACGAACGGTGCCGTCAAGGGCAAGACCGGTTCGCTGACCGCACTGCCGATCATCGAAACGCAAGCGGGCGACGTCTCGGCATTCGTGCCGACCAACGTGATCTCGATTACCGACGGTCAGATCTTCCTGGAAACCTCGCTGTTCAACGCGGGTATCCGTCCGGCAATCAACGCGGGTATCTCGGTGTCGCGCGTCGGTGGCGCAGCTCAGACCAAGATCATCAAGGGCCTGTCCGGCGGTATCCGTACCGACCTGGCGCAGTACCGTGAACTGGCCGCGTTCGCGCAGTTCGCATCGGACCTGGACGAGTCGACCCGCAAGCAGCTGGACCGCGGTGCGCGCGTGACCGAACTGCTGAAGCAGAAGCAGTACTCGCCGCTGCCGATCTCGCTGATGGCCGCCTCGCTGTTCGCAGTGAACAAGGGCTACTTCGACAGCATCGACGTCAAGCGCGTGCTGGATTTCGAAGCGGGCCTGCATGGCTTCCTGAAGTCGAGCCACGGCGCGCTGCTGTCGAAGATCGAAGAGACCAAGGCACTGGACAAGGACAGCGAAGCAGCGCTGGCCGCCGCCGTCGCCGATTTCAAGAAGTCGTTCTAAGACCGGCTTATTGATGGATCTCGGGACGGGGGCTCTCCCCCCGTCCCCTTAAGGAGTAAGGGCTCATGGCAGCAGGCAAAGAGATACGAGGCAAGATCAAGAGCGTAGAAAATACGAAGAAGATCACCAAGGCGATGGAAATGGTCGCCGCGTCCAAGATGCGCAAGGCGCAGGACCGGATGCGCGCCGCCCGTCCCTACAGCGAGAAGGTCCGTAACATCACGGCCAACCTCGCCACTGCGAACCCGGAGTACACCCACGCGTTCATGGCGCAAGCCAAGGACGTCGAGGCGAAAGCCGTCGGCTTCATCGTCGTCACGACCGACAAGGGTCTGTGCGGCGGCATGAACACCAACGTGCTGCGCCAGGTGACGCAGAAGTCCCGCGAGCTGGAAAGCGCGGGCAAACGCATTGAAGCCGTTGCAATCGGCAATAAAGGTCTGGGTTTCCTGAACCGTGTCGGCGTGAAGGTCGTGTCGAGCGTCACCCAGATCGGCGACACCCCGCACCTGGAAAAGCTGATCGGCCCGATCAAGGTCATGCTCGACGCTTACCAGGATGGTCAGCTGGACGCGGTGTACCTGTGCTACACCAAGTTCATCAACACCATGCGCCAGGAACCGGTCATCGAGCAGCTGCTCCCGCTGCCGGCCGGTCACCTGGAAGCGGACAGCGGCGCCCACTCGTGGGACTACATCTACGAGCCGGACGCGCAAGTCGTGATCGACGAGCTGCTGGTCCGTTACGTGGAAGCGCTGATCTACCAGGCGGTGGCCGAGAACCTGGCGTCCGAGCAATCGGCGCGTATGGTGGCAATGAAGGCCGCGACCGACAACGCGGGTAACGTCATCGGCGAGCTGAAGCTGGTCTACAACAAGACCCGCCAGGCGGCGATTACCAAAGAACTCTCCGAGATCGTGTCGGGCGCAGCTGCGATCAGCAGCTGAGCGACGTAGCGACCTCACGAAACGACATTAAAACTATATCTGAAGGAACGAAAATGGCTGATGGCAAAATCGTTCAGTGTATCGGCGCGGTGGTTGACGTGGAATTCCCGCGCGACGCCATGCCGAAGGTGTATGACGCACTGAAAATGGAAGGCTCCGAACTGACGCTGGAAGTGCAGCAGCAGCTGGGCGACGGCATCGTCCGCACCATCGCGCTGGGCAGCTCGGAAGGCCTGCGTCGCGGCATGACCATCCAGAACACCGGCAACCCGATCATGGTTCCGGTTGGTCCGGCCACGCTGGGCCGCATCATGGACGTGCTGGGCAACCCGATCGACGAGCGCGGTCCGGTCAGCCAGGAACGCACCGCGTCGATCCACCGCACCGCCCCGGCCTACGACGAGCTGTCGCCGTCGCAAGACCTGCTGGAAACCGGCATCAAGGTGATCGACCTGGTCTGCCCGTTCGCCAAAGGCGGTAAGGTCGGCCTGTTCGGCGGCGCCGGCGTCGGCAAGACCGTGAACATGATGGAACTGATCAACAACATCGCCAAGGCGCACTCGGGTCTGTCCGTGTTCGCCGGCGTGGGTGAGCGTACCCGTGAAGGTAACGACTTCTACCACGAAATGGCCGATGCCAAGGTCGTCGATCTGGACAACCTGGGCAACTCGAAGGTCGCGATGGTCTACGGCCAGATGAACGAACCGCCGGGCAACCGTCTGCGCGTCGCGCTGACCGGCCTGACGATGGCGGAAGCGTTCCGTGACGAAGGCAAGGACGTTCTGTTCTTCGTCGACAACATCTACCGTTACACGCTGGCCGGTACCGAAGTGTCGGCATTGCTGGGCCGTATGCCGTCCGCCGTGGGCTATCAGCCGACGCTGGCCGAAGAAATGGGCCGCCTGCAAGAGCGCATCACGTCGACCAAGACCGGTTCGATCACCTCGATCCAGGCCGTGTACGTCCCTGCGGACGACTTGACCGACCCGTCGCCTGCCACGACCTTCGCCCACCTGGACTCGACCGTCGTTCTGTCGCGTGACATCGCCTCGCTGGGTATCTACCCGGCAGTCGACCCGCTGGACTCGACCTCGCGCCAGCTGGATCCGCTGGTCGTCGGCGAAGAGCACTACACGACCGCGCGCGCCGTGCAGGGCACCCTGCAGCGCTACAAGGAACTGCGTGACATCATCGCGATTCTGGGCATGGACGAACTGGCACCGGAAGACAAGCTGGTCGTCGCACGCGCGCGCAAGATGCAGCGTTTCCTGTCGCAGCCGTTCCACGTCGCTGAAGTGTTCACGGGCGCACCGGGCAAGTACGTCTCGCTGAAAGACACGATCAAGGGCTTCAAGATGATCGCGTCGGGCGAGCTGGACCACCTGCCGGAGCAGGCGTTCTACATGGTCGGCACCATCGAAGAAGCGATCGAAAAGGCCAAGAAGCTGGCTGCTTAAGAGCTAGCCTCTTCAAAGGACACTTATGGCAAATACCATTCACGTTGACGTCGTCTCGGCCGAAGAGCAGATCTTTTCGGGCGAAGCGGAATTCGTCGCGTTGCCGGGTGAAGCGGGTGAGCTGGGTATCTACCCGATGCACACCCCGTTGATCACGCGCATCCGCCCGGGTGCCGTGCGCATCAAGGTGGCGGGCCGCAGCGACGAAGAGTTCGTGTTCGTTGCCGGCGGCATCCTGGAAGTCCAGCCGAAAGGCGTGACCGTCCTCGCCGACACCGCGATCCGCGGTGCCGACCTGGACGAAGCGAAAGCCCAGGAAGCCAAGCGCAAGGCCGAAGAGCTGATGGTCAACAAGGACTCGCAGATCGACTACGCCAAGGCGCAAGCCGAACTGGCGGCGGCGATCGCCCAGCTGGCGGCCATCGCCAAGCTGCGTCATAAAGGACGCTGATCGCTCGTTTTTCGAGCGCTCAAAAGAAAGGCAGCCCCGGCTGCCTTTTTTATTGCCCAAATTCGGGGTCAGAGCACATTTATCGCGAAATTCGGGGTCAGAGTACTTTTTAGAACAATGGCTTCTGCGAATCAAAGCCCTGGTAAGCGATGCCGGTAGCCCGCCCGGCATGGCGACCCTTGCGCAAAGCGTTCTTCAGAACCATTGCTTAAAAATGTGCTCTGACCCCGAATCTTTGCCGAAATGTGCTCTGACCCCGAATCGGTATCCTGCGCCGTCTGATGATGCAAACCTGATAAGCTAGTGTCAACGACAAGACAAACTCAGGCTTAGCATGCGAACCATCGAACAAATCCTCCGCGCAGCCCGGACCGTGGCCGTCGTCGGGCTCTCGAACAAGCCCGAACGCGCCAGCCTGGAAGTCGCCAGCTACCTGCAGGAGCAGGGCTACCGCATCATCCCCGTCAATCCCGCCTACGCCGGCCAGGTGATCCTCGGCGAGACCGTCTACGCCACCTTGCAGGAGGCGGCCGACGCGCTGGCGTCGTCCGGCACGCGCATCGACATCGTCGATTGCTTCCGCAAGTCGGAAGAGATTCCGCCGATCGCCAAGGACGCCATCGACGTGCGCGCCAGCTGTCTGTGGATGCAGCTCGGCATCGAGAACCAGGTCGCCGCCGACCTGGCCCGCGCCGCCGGCCTCGACGTGGTCATGAACCACTGCATGCTGATCGAACACCGCAAGCTGGGAGAACAGGCCGCATGAGCATGCTGGAACGCTTCCGCGCGCCGAAAAACCTGGAACTGCGCGACAAGGATGCCGGCGCCACCCCGCTGCGCGACGACAAGAAGGGCAAGCTCAAGAATGGCGAACTCAAGGAGCGCGAGCGAGCGCTTACTGCCGAGCTGACGGCCGAAGTGGCCAAGCTGCAGGAAAAGCTGTACGCCGCGCGCGACCAGAAGCTGCTGCTGATCCTGCAGGGCATGGATACCTCCGGCAAGGATGGCACCGTGCGCGCGCTGTTCTCGCAGATCAATCCGATGGGCCTGCACGCCACCGGCTTCGTGGCCCCGACCGAGAAGGAAAAAGCCCACGATTTCCTCTGGCGCGTGCACGCGCGCGTGCCGGCCAAGGGAGAAATCGGGATCTTCAACCGCAGCCATTACGAGGACGTGCTCGTGCCGCGCATTCTCGGCACGCTGGACGGGATGGACCTCGAGCGCCGCTACGCCCACATCCGCGACTTCGAACGCATGCTGGCGGAGACGGGGACGGCGATCATGAAGGTCTTCCTGCACATCTCGAAAGACGAGCAGCGCGAGCGCCTGCAGGCGCGCCTGGACGACCCGGAGAAGCACTGGAAGTTCGACCCGGCCGACCTCACCGCGCGCGAGAAATGGGATGTCTACCAGGGCGCCTACGCCGACGCGATCAACGCGACGGACTGCGACCACGCGCCGTGGTACATCGTGCCGGCCGATTCGAAGACGCACCGCAACCTGATCATCGCGCACCTGATGCTGGAAACGATGCAGGGCATGAAGCTCGAATGGCCTCAGCCGAAGGCGGACATGTCGAAGGTAAGGATAGACAACTGAGTCGACGGCTGAGCCTGCCGGTCCGCGCCGATTGGCATAGAATGAAGATCCACCAACCCGTGCGATTTCCGACCATGTTCAAGTCCACCGCTTTGCTGCTTTCCCTCGGCGCCGCCGCGACGTTCTCCACGATGACGGCGGCACCCGCGCTGGCGCAGACCCCGGCCGCCCAGCCCGTCGCCCAGCCGGCCAGCTGCCCCGCCGTGCTGAAGCACACCTTCAACCGCCTGCAGGACGAAGCGCCGCAGGACCTGTGCCAGTACAGCGGCAAGGTCGTGCTGGTGGTGAACACGGCCAGCTACTGCGGTTTCACCAAGCAGTACGAAGGCCTGGAAAAGCTGTACGCGAAGTACGCGCCGCGCGGCCTCGTCGTGTTGGGCTTCCCGTCGAACGACTTTAAACAGGAAGACGCGGACGCGAAGAAGATCGCCGACCTTTGCTACAACACGTACGGCGTGAAGTTCCCGATGTTCACGAGCACCGTCGTCTCCGGAGATAAAGCCAATGCGCTGTATTCGGAGCTGATCAAGGCGACGGGCAACCAGCCCAAGTGGAACTTCAACAAATACCTGATCGACCGCAACGGCAAAGTCATCGATTACTTCCCGAGCAAGGTGACGCCGGAAGATCCTACCCTCGTCGGCAAGATCGAGCAGGCACTCAAAGGCTGAGCCCGCCAATCATCCCATCGTGGGCATTTTGATGCACATCAACGATTTTGTTGAGGTGGTTCAATAGACTGTCTTCATCGAATCCAAATGAAGAAGAGTCCCACGATGCACCTCCCCGCCTGAACGCCCGCAGCACCGAATCCCCGCTTCCTCCAAAAGCGTGCCGGCCGTAACTGGCCGGTTTTGGCCGGCCTCGTGCTGGCCCTTTTTACTTGCGCAGCACGGCGCGCAGCGGCCCGCGCAGCGCGTTGCAGACGACGATTTCCTGCGCACGCGCGAGGCTCGCGCGCGTGAGCGGGCATTCGATCGCGCCCCAGGCCGGATCGTCCAGCAGCACGCCCCGCATCACGCCGGGCAGCACGCCGGACGACAGCGGCGGTGTGTACCAGCGGCCGCCGATCTTCACGAACACGTTGCTGCGGCCGCCCTCCGTCAATTCGCCGCGCTCGTTGAAGAACAGCGTGTCGAAGGCGCCCGCGCTTTCCGCCGCGCGCCAGGCGGCGTCGTAGCGGCTGCGGATGCTCGTCTTATGGCGCAGGAAGACGTCGTGCGCGCGCGTGGGCGCGTCCGCCAGCAGCACGGCGACCGGTTCCTGCAAGGGCGCCAGCGCCCCCGTCTGCACGACGATCTCGCCGTCGGGACGCAGCGCGAGCCGCACGCGGTGCGGGGCGTCGTCCGGCAGCGCGGCACAGGCTTCCACCACGGCTGCACGCGCCAGGTCCGGCTTGAACGGATGGCCGAAATACGCGGCCGATGCACCCAGGCGCGCAAGGTGGCGTTCCAGGTGACGGCACCCGTCCGCGCGCGTGGCGTGGATGGTCTCGAAGATCTCGAAGTCGTTCGGCAGGCCCGTGAGGAAGCCGGCCTTGAGCCGGCATTCGGCAAACTCGGCGCCCGCGTCGCTGTCGTACACGATGCCCGCGCCCACACCGAGCTCTCCGTGCCGCACGCCGTTCTGTTCCGGCAGCAGGGTCAGCGTGCGGATCGGGACGGATAAACAGAAATCGCCGAACCGCGCATGCTGCAGCGTCCCGAACCCGCTGCCCGCCGGCGGATCGATCCAGCCGATCGCGCCCGTGTAGATGCCGCGCGCGGCCGGCTCCAGTTCGCGGATGATTTCCATCGTGCGGCGCTTGGGCGCGCCCGTGATCGAGCCGCAGGGATACAGGGCCGTGAAGATGTCCTGCAACGTGGTGCCCGGCGCGAGCTGGGCCTGCACGGTGGACGTCATCTGCAGCACGCTGCTGTAGCGCTTCACCTCGAACAGCGCGGGCACGCCCACGCTGCCGGTGCGCGCGATGCGTCCCAGGTCGTTGCGCAGCAGGTCGACGATCATGAGGTTCTCGGCGCGGTTCTTCGGATCGGCGGCCAGCTGCTGCGCGCGCACGGCGTTCACGACATCGTCGTGCAGGTCCGCGGGCGCCGTGCCCTTCATCGGACGCGCCAGCAGGCGGCCCGCGTCATGGCGCACGAACAGTTCCGGCGACAGCGACAGCACCGCGCGGCCATCCGGCAGGGAGACGAGGGCGCCGTAGGGCACCGGCTGGCGTGCGCGCAGGCGCGCGTACAGCTGCCTGATGTCGCCGAAGGCGTCGAAGCGGAGACGGTACGTGTAGTTGACCTGGTAGGTGTCGCCGGCCGCGATGTAGTCGCGGATGCGGTCGATGGCCTGGGCGAACGTGGCCTCGTCGACGTTGGCGCGCACGGCGCCGATGCCGGCCGGGCCACTGGCTTCGTCTGCGGCGAGCCACGCGTCGACCTGGTCCGCATCCAGCATCGTGTAGCGCTCGAACAGCAGCACCTGCGCCAGCGCCGCGTGCAGCTCGCGCGGTGCCGCGATGCCGAGCAACTGCTCGCCCAGTTCATAGGTCAGCACCGGCACGGCGTGCAGGCCGCGCGCGAGGGCGTCCTGGACGCCGTCCAGCAAGCGCGGCCAGTCTTCCACGTGCTGGCATGCCAGCACGCCCGCATAGCCCTCGTACAGGCGCGAGCGCGCCTGCGCATGGCCTTCGGGGCTCGCGTCATCGAGCAGGGCGAACACGGTGGCGTCCATGGCGCTCATGGCGATCGATATCAGGCGGCGAGGAGGAGGGCCAGCTGCAGCGGGCTGTTCTCGACAGGGTGCTGCTTGAAACCGCTCTTGGCGTAGCGGTGCCAGCGTCCCGTCACGTACGCGACGAGCATCCCGGCGCGCGCGGCCACGTCTTCCTCACGGCCGTGGCCCTGCGTGCTGGCCACGCGCAGCGCCTGCTTGAACGCCAGCTCGACCTTGTCGTAGAACTGGTTCATGCGCAGGACCAGGCGGTCGTCCTCGCCGACGAGGGCATCGCCGATCAGCACGCGCGTCATGCCCGGATTGCTGGCGGAGAACGACAGCAGGATCTGCAGCATCGCATGCGCCTGCGCGACGCCATTGTCCTCGCGTTCCGCGACCTGGTTGAACAGGGTGAACACGGTGCCCTCGATGAATTCGATCAGGCCCTCGAACATCTGCGCCTTGCTGGCGAAATGGCGGTACAGGGCCGCTTCCGACACCGACAGCCGGGCGGCCAGCGCCGCCGTGGTGATCTTCTCGCCCTTCGGGTGTTCGAGCATGGCCGCCAGGGCCTGGAGGATCTGCTGCTTGCGTTGGCCCGGCTTGGTGCTTGCCATGTTGTTAGAGGTTCTCCGTGTGATGTCTGGGGGCGAGCCGGTGCAGGTGCGCGGGCAGCCGAAGAACGGATTTTACTTTGACATCGACGTAACCGGGGCGTTTGACCATCTTCGGCAGGGGGGCTTTGCCGATCGGATCGCTGTAGCGCAGGTATTGCGTGACCCAGGCCGTGCGCAGGCCGAGCTGCTTGGCGCGCTTGAGGTTGATGAGCGTGTCCTCGACGAGGATGCAGCGCCGCGCCGACACGCCGTGGCGCCGCAGCAGGCGGCGCAGCATCAGCTTCGACGGCTTGGGATGCAGCCGGCCGTGCACGCGCATGTCCTCGATCGCGACGTGGTGGGCGAACTGGCGCTGCAGGTCGATGTGGCGCACGACGCCCGTCGAATACGCGGTGGGCGCGTTCGTCAGCAGGATCTTGCGTCCCGGCAGGCGGCGCAGCAGGCGCTCCAGGCCGCGCTCGTAGCGCACCAGCTCGTGCAGGGCGCCGATGTCGTGCGTCTGGCGCAGGAAGTCGGCCGCGTCGACGCGGTGGTGGCGGATCATGCCCAGCAGCGTCGCGCCGTAGCGCTTCCAGTAGCCGACGCGGGCCGCGTCGACGGTTTCCTGGCTCGCGGGCGTGACGCCGTCGCCGAGCACGCGCGCGATGTACGTGTTCATGTTGGCGCTGATCGCCGGAAAGATCGCGTGCGATGCATCGTGCAGCGTGTTGTCGAGGTCGAACAGCCAGACAGGCGAGGGGAGCTTGGACACGGTGGGAACGGAACGGACAAGGGAGTTCAGATTATATCGGCATGACGCAGCGCGTTTCTTCCTCTGATCCAGATCGCATGCCCGGCTGTCGGGCCGATCCAGAATGGGTCAAGGATGACTTCCGCGAGGATGCGTATGCGCCGCTTCTTCCACCTGATTCTGGTATGCCTGCTGGCCACGCCGCTGGCCCATGCGACCGACCGCGGTGCGCTGTTCCGGCTCACGCTGGACGGCCACGTGATGCATCTGTTCGGCACCTTGCACGTCGGCCTGCCGGACTTCTATCCACTCGAAGACCGCCTCACGGGCGCGCTGGCCGAGGCATCGACGCTGGCGCTCGAGATCGATCCCGACCAGCCGCGTGCCGACCTGCAGGACGCGCTGCGCACGTACGGCATGCTCGCGCCCGGCAATCCCGCCTACGACAGCCTGCCGCCCGAGCAGAAGCGGCGTCTCGACAGGCTGTTGCAGCAGGGGGGCCTCGACGCGTCATCGATGTTGAGCTTCAAACCGGTGCTGCTGGCGACGATGCTGACACTGGCCGAATACACGCGCCAAGGGTACCGGGTCGACCTGTCGAGCGATGCGTGGCTGGCCCGCCAGGCGCGCCGGCACCACGTCCGGGTGCTGGCGCTGGAATCGCTGGGCGGCCAATTGGCGCAGCTGGACCGCCTGCCGATGCCGGATCGCTGGCGGTTTCTGGAAGAAATGATGGACACGATCGAATCCGGCGCCCAGCGCACGGAGGCCCGGGAAGTCGTGCGGGCCTGGAGTACCGCGGACCGGCAGGCGCTCGACCGGATGGCGGAGCGGTGCGAGACGGACCGGAGCGTGTCAGGCCGCTTCGTGACCCAGGTGCTGCTGAAGGAGAGGAACGTCGGGCTGGCCGAGCGCCTGCTGCAATTGCTGCGTGCGGAAGACCGGACCGTGGCCGCGATCGGCGTGCTGCATTTATTGGGGACGGGGAGTGTGCCGGCTTTGCTTGAACAAAGCGGGGTGACGATCGAACGGGTCTACTGAGCCGTCATTCCCGGCATTGCCGGAAATGACTTCCCGCGCACGCGGGAACGGCGGATGCGAAACAAAAAAGGGTCCGAAAAATCGGACCCTTTTTCTTAATTCTGGCGGAGCGGACGGGACTCGAACCCGCGACCCCCGGCGTGACAGGCCGGTATTCTAACCAACTGAACTACCGCTCCAGCTTTTACTCCTCTCTCGCATCCTGACGCTTGTCATCGCGCCGCGAGTGTCCTGCATTCCTGCCGCGCAAACGCGCAGCGTGAACAAGATGCTTGTCTTATCCGTTACGTCAGGCATCGGGGATACCAAAACAGGCGGGAATCTGGACAAATCCTGGTGCCCTTGACGTGGATTGAACACGTGGCCTCTCCCTTACCAAGGGAGTGCTCTACCACTGAGCTACAAGGGCAGTGATTCTTGTGGCGCCATTCAGACGCCACAGAAATTCAGTGCGAGCGGATCATAGTGCCAAAAGCCTGTTCGGTCAAGACTTCCAGCAACAAAGAGTGCTCGATGCGGCCATCGATGATGTGCACGGTGTTCACGCCCGACTTGGCGGCGTCCAGCGCCGACGAGATTTTTGGCAGCATGCCGCCGGAAATCGTGCCGTCTGCGAACATCTCGTCGATCTCGCGTGCCGACAGGTCGGTGACCAGGTTGCCGCTCTTGTCCTGCACGCCGGCGATATTCGTCATCATGATCAGCTTTTCGGCTTTCAGGATTTCCGCGATCTTGCCGGCGACGACGTCGGCGTTGATGTTGTAGGCCTGGCCGTCCTGGCCGAAACCGATCGGCGAGATGATCGGGATGAAGGCGTCGTCCTGCAGCGCTTTCACGACGGCCGGATTGATCGCTTCGATTTCGCCGACGAAACCGATGTCGAGGAACTCGCCCGGCTTTTCCTTGTCCGGCATGGCCATCCTGCGTGCGCGGATCAGGCCGCCGTCCTTGCCGGTCAGGCCCACGGCCTGGCCGCCGTAGTGGTTGATCAGCATGACGATGTCCTGCTGGACTTCGCCGCCCAGCACCCACTCCACCACTTCCATGGTTTCTTCGTCGGTGATGCGCATGCCTTGCACGAAGGTGCCCTGCTTGCCGATTTTTTTCAGGGCGTTGTCGATCTGCGGACCGCCGCCGTGCACCACGACCGGATTCATGCCGACCAGCTTCAGCAGGATCACGTCGCGCGCGAAGCCGTGCTTCAGGCGCTCGTCGGTCATCGCGTTGCCGCCGTACTTGATGACGATCGTCTTGCCGTGGAAATTACGGATGTAGGGGAGCGCTTCGGCCAGGATCTGTGCCTTGATCTGCGGCGAGACCGCAGTCAGGTCGTTGTTCTGGTCGTCGCCCGTCAGATTGCTCAGCGTTGCGTTCATTGGGGGTCCGGAAAAGAATTTGCGAGATTTTACAGGCAATAGCCTACCGCAGTGGCCATTATAGAAGTTCTATGTTGTATTTTCCGGCACCGGCCGTTAAGGTGCATTACATCTGGATACACGATGTCACCTTTGCATGAGCACTTGTTCACAATGCGGCGCCGAATTCGGTTGCGCGATGGCGGATGGTACCGATGGTGCACCGTGCTGGTGCACGAAGCTGCCGCCCGTGGTCCCGCTGCCGGTGCCCGGCGCAGCGGCCGGGTGCTGGTGTCCGGCCTGCCTCGAACAGCATATCGCGCAACAGGCCGACAAGGCGCCGGGTATGTAAGCGTCAGCGCGCCGTCCGGAAGAACCGCATCATTTCGCGGCTCGCGTTCGGGCCTTTGCCATCCGTATAGCTGCCGCGCGTATCGCCGCCCGACCAGGCGTGGCCGGAACCGTGGATCTCCCAGTGTTCCGCGTGGATGCTGCCGTCGGGCCGGCGGTGCACGGTGCGCGTATAGGCGTGGCCATCTGGCACGTTGCCGGGTTCGACGACGACGTCTTCCGATGGGTGGCGCCGGCGCTGGTTGATCAGTTCGTGGCCGTTGGCCGGATGCACGGTCGTGTCGCGGTCGCCGTGGAACACGATGATCGGCAACGATTTACCCGGCTTGTGGCCGGTGCGGAAATCGCCCTTCATCGCGGCCATCGCCGACGGCAGGTCGTGCGCCGCCGCGAACGGCAGGCCGGAGTGGACACCGACGGCCGCGTACAGCTCCGGATACAGCGTGCCCATGATGGCCGCCATCGCGCCGCCCGCGGACAGGCCCGCGACGTAGACGTGCTTCGGATCGATCACGTAGCGCGCCATGATGTCCTGCGTGAGCCCGGCGATGATCGATGGCTCGCCCTGGCCGCGCTGCTGGTCCGCGGCGCTGAACCAGTTCCAGCAGCGCGTCGCGTTGGCCTGCTGCGACTGGGCCGGATAAGCGACGAGGCAGCCATATTCCTCGGCGAGGGCGTTCATGCCCGTGCCGAGCGCGAAGTCGTCGGGATGCTGCGAGCAGCCGTGCAGCATCACGAGCAGCGGCGCCGGCTGTCCGGCATACGTGCTCGGGATATACAGTTTGTAGTCGCGGGTGCCCGCGTCGTTCGAATAACTGGCGTCGATGAAATGGCCGGGCAGGCCGATCGCGGCCGCGCCCGTCGACAGCGGGGGCACATTGAACGGATTCGCACTCTGGCCCAGGCGGGACAGGTCGGCCAGCATGTCGGAAAAGGCGTCGTAGGTCGGATAATTCGAGGCCGGCGGCGTGATGGATTCCACGCTTTTGACCGCTGCGGTCTGCACGGCGGTGGCATTCTTGACGGATTCCCGGATGACGGTGCGGGCAACGGACGGGCCGCGGCGCATCAGGGATCGGGTTGCAGCGCGCATTTGCGCCAGGAACTTGTGATTCAGGGACATCGGCACTCCTTGTGGGGTGTGTCGGCAATGCGCCGGCGCGTGGCTGAGGCATCGATCGAGGGTTCAGTCTTGATGGCAAAGCTTGCGCGAACCTTACAGATGGGGTAAGCGCAACGCGCAACGGAAGAGCCCCAGTCTACGCGGGTGGGCTTGTCGGTCAAGCGCGATTCGTCCCGGTAGGTTAATCTGCGCACCATGTGTCCTATATCCCAGACCAGTCGGCGCTCCAAGTGGCGCGACACAATACCGACAGTTGCACAGGCCGCGGCATGAACGAGACACGTCTTTTGCCGGAACAACAGACGCCCGTGCCGTCCCCATGCATCAATGTGTGCAAGATGTCGCCCGTGACGGGCCTGTGCGAGGGCTGCCTGCGCACCATCGACGAGATCGTCGCGTGGGGCCGCGCCGACGACGACACCAAGCGCGCCGTGTGGGCGGAGATCCGCCGGCGCGAAGAACAGATTCCGTTCGATTGATGCCGGCGCTGCAAATTTAGAGCTCGGAATCTAGCACGATCGTGCTTTTCTAATCCATAATCGACGGGTCCGATCAACTATCGCGAGAAACCCATGGCGCTGCCTCCCGTCCTGCAAAACCTGTCCCTCCCCGTCATCGCGTCGCCGATGTTCATCGCCAGCGGTCCCGCGCTGGTGGCCGCGCAGTGCAAGGCGGGCATCGTCGGTTCCTTTCCCGCGCTGAACGCGCGTCCGGCCGAGCTGCTCGACACGTGGCTGACGGACCTGCAGCGCGAGCTGGCGGATTACCAGGAACTGCATCCGGACCGGAAGGTGGGCCCGATCGCCGTCAACCAGATCGTGCACCAGTCGAACGACCGCCTGGAACACGACGTGGCCGTGTGCGTGAAGCACCAGGTGCCGATCATCATCTCGTCGCTGCGCGCGCCGCCGAAAGAGATGCTGGACGCCGTGCACGCCTATGGCGGCATCGTCATGCACGACGTGGTTTCGATCCGTCACGCGGAAAAGGCGCTGGAAGCGGGTGTCGACGGCCTGATCCTCGTCGCGGCCGGCGCCGGCGGCCATGCGGGCGCGCTGTCGCCGTTCGCGCTGGTCGGCGAAGTGCGCAAATTCTTCGACGGCCCGATCGCGCTGTCGGGTTCCATCGCGACGGGCGACGCCATCCTCGCCGCGCAGGCGATGGGCGCCGACTTCGCCTACATCGGCTCGCGCTGGCTGGCCACGCGCGAATCGAACGTCACCGACGCCTACCGCAGCGCGATCGTGGAATCGACGGCGGCCGACGTCGTCTACACGAATCTGTTCACGGGCGTGCACGGCAACTACCTGAAAAAATCGATCGTGGCGGCCGGGCTGGATCCGGACAACCTGCCGGTGTCGGACAAGAGCAAGATGAGTTTTGGTTCCGGCAGCGCCAAGGCGTGGCGCGATATCTGGGGCGCGGGGCAGGGCGTCGGGCTGATGGATGACGTGCCGACTGTCGCGGAGATGGTGGAGCGCCTGACGCAGCAGTATCAGGCGGCAAGGGAAAGGCTGGGCCTGAAGGCCTGATCACGTCATCCCCGCGAAAGCGGGGATCCATGCTGAAGTACCGAAGTACGCAGCTTTTTCGACTTCGGAAACTCAGTATGGGTTCCCGCTTTCGCGGGAACGACGGGGCGGGCGCTTAGCCCAGCACCTTGTCCGCATCCCGAATCACCCACAACCCCGGCAAATTGCGCCAATACCCGTGCGCATCCATGCCGAAGCCGACGACGAACTGGTTCGGCACCGTCAGGCCGACGATGTCCGCCTGCACCGGTTTCACTTTACCGAGTTCCTTGTCCGCAAACACGGCCAGGATCACCTCGGCCGCGCCCATGTCCAGCAGGCGCTGCTTCACGTGGGCCAGCGTTTCGCCTTCGTCGAGGATGTCGTCGACGATGATGATCGTGCGGCCCGTGACGTCCTGGCGCGGGATGACTTTCCACACGACTTCGCCGCCACGGTCCAGGTCGCCGTAACGGGTGACGTGGATGTAGTCGAATTCGAGCGGGAACGTCAATTGCGGGAGCAGGTTGCCGGTGAACACCACCGCGCCGCCCATGACGCCCAGCACCAGGGGAAATTCCCCCGTGTCGTCATTGTCGAAACGCTGGTTCAGCACTTCGGCGACGTTGCGTACGGCCGCCTGGACGGTGTCCGCGCTGACGATTTCCTCGGCATTGGCCAGCAGCGCGCGGGCGCGGTTGTAGTGAAAGTCTTGCATGATATTTCAGGGTCGGTTGCAGGATCGGATTGATCCCTGGGCGTGCGATTATCCGTCAGTTTGCGCTTGCGCGCGATTTCCGGCGGCGCGGGTCGGCGGTATGCTTCAGAGGGCGTATCATACCGGCTTGATAAACACATCACCCGACAACCGAGCCACCATGCCAGCACCTGATTCCACCCGTGTGCGCGCCGAGCGCCTCGAGAAGCTGCGCGCCGCGATGGCGCGCCACCAGGTCGATGCCTTCATCGTACCGTCCGCCGATCCGCACCTGTCCGAATACCTGCCCGGCCGCTGGAAGGGCCGCGAATGGCTGTCCGGGTTCACGGGGTCCGTCGGCACGTTCATCGCCACGCACGACTTCGCCGGCGTGTGGACGGACGGCCGCTACTACACGCAGGCCGAGAACGAACTGGCCGGCACGGGCATCCGGCTGATGAAGATCCCGTCCGGCGCGAGCCTGCTGCACATCGACTGGCTGGCCGACACCCTCGACGCAGGCCGGACGGTCGCCGTGGACGCGCGCGTGCTGGGTCTCGCCGTCGCGCGCCTGCTGGGCGATGCGCTGGCCGCCCGCGGTGTGAAACTGCGCACGGACCTCGACCTGCTGGACGAGATCTGGGATGACCGCCCGGGCCTGCCGCCCGAGCCGGTCTACGAACATGTGGCGCCATTCGCGGTGCTCGATCGCGCCGATAAACTGCATGCGACGCGCAACGCGATGGCGAGGCTCGGCGCCGAACGTCACTTCATCTCCACGCTCGACGACATCGCCTACCTGTTCAACCTGCGCGGCGCCGACGTCAGCTTCAATCCCGTGTTTCTCGCGCACGCGCTCGTGGAAGCGATGGGCGCCACGTTGTTCGTCGCCGACGGCAAGATCGATGGGAGCCTGCGTGCGCGCCTGGAACAGGACGGCGTGCGCGTGGCGCCGTACGAGGGGGCGCGGCAGGCGCTGGCGGCGCTGCCGCCCGACAGCACGCTGCTGGTCGATCCGCGCCGCATCACGGCCGGCATGCGCGCCGCCGTGCCGGCGCATGTGCGCGTGGTGGAAGCCATCAACCCGACGACCCTGGCGAAATCGCGCAAGCTCGATGCCGAGATGGACCACGTGCGCGACACGATGGAACAGGACGGCGCCGCCCTGTGCGAATTTTTCGCATGGCTCGAGCGGACGCTGGCCGATCCGAACCGCACGCCGCTGAACGAAGTCCACATCGACGAGCAGATCACGGCGGCCCGCGCCCGCCGTCCGCACTTCGTCAGCCCCAGCTTCGGCACCATCGCCGGCTTCAATGCGAACGGCGCGATCATGCACTACCGTGCGTCCGAAGACAACTGCGCCGTGATCGAGGGCGACGGCCTGCTGCTGATCGACTCCGGCGGCCAGTACCTGGGCGGCACGACGGACATCACGCGCGTCGTCCCCGTCGGCACGCCGTCCGCCGCGCAAAAGCGCGACTTCACCCTGGTGCTGAAAGGGATGATCGCGCTGTCCGTCGCGCGCTTCCCGCGCGGGACGAAAGGGCCGATGCTCGATGCGCTGGCGCGCGCCCCGATCTGGGCGGCTGGAATCGATTACGGCCACGGCACCGGCCATGGCGTCGGCTACTTCCTCAACGTGCACGAGGGGCCGCAGGTGATCTCGCCGTCGGCGCCGCCGGAGCCGCATACGGCCATGGAACCGGGCATGATCACGTCGAACGAGCCGGGCATCTACCGCCCCGGCCAGTGGGGCATCCGCATCGAGAACCTCGTGCTGACGCGCGTGGTGGGCGATGGAGCCATTGATCCTCAAAGCGAATTCCTCGGCTTCGAGACCTTGACCCTGTGCCCCATCGACACGCGCTGCATCGACCTGTCGCTGATGCGCGGCGACGAGGTCGCGTGGCTCAACGACTACCACCGCAGCGTGCGCGCGCGCCTGCTGCCGCACGTGACCGGCGCCGCGCGCGACTGGCTCGAACTGCGTACCAAGGAGATCTGACATGGCAGGAGCACGTTCCACCCGCGCCAGTGCCGCCGTCGACCGACTCAAGCGGCGCACCGGCGTGACGTCGTATTCGATGGCGCGCACCGGCGACGGCCTGTTCTTCCTGTCCGAAAAGCCGGGCGCGCCGCCGTTGTGCGCGCCGCTCGAGCTCGACGAGTTCGTGGCGTTCGTCAACGGCCTCGGTCCGCAAGAGGTCAAGCGCATCAGCAAGCACGACGTCGAATTCGAAAAACAGCTGGTCAGGAAAAAGCCTTGACGGCTCCCGCATCGAACGACCTGGCCCTCACGCTGCCGGAGCTGGTCGGCGCGTACTGGTCGCAGGCCGAACTGGCCACGAACGCGCTGATCCTCCTGAACCTGGCGGGCGCGCTGCTGCTGGGCCTCATGGTCGGCTACGAGCGTTCGTACCACGGCCGCGCGGCCGGCATGCGCACGTATGGCCTCGTGTGCATGGCGTCGTGCGCGCTGACGATCGTCGCCGGCTATCCGAGCCACTGGTTCGGCGGGCACGGGTCGTCCGTGGCACTGGTGGATCCCACGCGCGTGATCCAGGGCGTCGTGACGGGCATCGGTTTCCTCGGCGCCGGCGTCATCATGCGTTCGGGCTTCAACATCAGCGGCCTGACGACGGCGGCGTCGATCTGGTCGTCGTCCGTGATCGGCATCCTCGTGGGCCTCGGGTTCTACATGGCCGCGATGGGTCTCGCGTTCTTCTCCGCGATGATCATGATCTACCTGAACAAGGCCGTGGGCCTGCTGCCGTCGCGCCATGCGGTGGCCGTCACGCTGCACTTCAAGCCCGGCGTCTATCCGCAGGAAGAGACGCTGCGCCAGGCGGCGCTGGAGCGCGGCTACGAGATCGCCGGCGGCTCGCTCACGATCTCCAGCGAGAAGGGCTGCCAGGAGTGGCATTTCGTCGCGCTGGAATTGCCCGGCAAGCCGGGCGCGCCGCTGTCGCTGCTGGCCAGCGAGCTGTGCACGTTCGAAGGCGTGGACGGCTTCCAGCTTTCGCATGCACGCAATTGATATGAAGGGACATGAATGACACCCCAGGACGTTCTCGATTTCTGGTTCGGCGCACCGGGCAGCCTTGACGCCGGAAAACCGCGCCGCGAATGGTTCGTCAAGAAGGACGAATTCGATGCCGTCATCCGCGACCGCTTCGGCGCCGCCATCGAACAGGCGCTGGCCGGCGGCCTGCGCGAATGGGATGCGCAGGGACCGCGGGGCACCCTCGCGCGCATCCTCGTGCTCGACCAGTTCACCCGCAACGCCCATCGCAACACGCCCCTGTCCTTCGCCGGCGATGCGCTGGCGCTGGCGGCCGCGAAATCTCTCGTCGACAGCGGCGCCGACCGCGAGCTGCCGCCGCTGCAGCGCGCCTTCGCCTACATGCCGTTCGAGCACGCCGAGGACGCGTACATGCAGGAGCGCGCCGTCGAACTGTTCGGCGTGCTGGCGGCCGAACATCCGGGCTTCGACGAGATGCTCGATTACGCGCACCGCCACCGCGGCGTGATCGCGCGCTTCGGCCGCTTCCCGCACCGTAACGAGATCCTCGGGCGCGCGTCGACGCCGGAAGAAGTCGAATTCCTGCGCCAGCCGGGCTCCCGTTTCTAAGTCCCGTTTCTGAGTCCAGTCAATGATGACGACCCTGAACATCGTCGGCGCCGGCCACGTGGGCCGCGCCCTCGGCCGCCTGTTTGTTGCGCGCGGCGTGTTCGCCGTGCAGGACGTCAAAACGCGCGGCCCTGACAGCGCGCGCGACGCCGTCGCATTCATCGGCGCCGGTACGCCGGCCGATGGCGATGGCACGTTGCGGCCGGCCGACGTGTGGATGCTGGCCGTGGCGGACGATGCCATCGCCGGTGTCGCCGCCGCCCTGGCGCAATCCGCGCCGATGGCGGGCGCCGTCGTGTTTCATTGCAGCGGCGCCAAGGCGTCCACGGCGCTGGAGGCGTTGCGCCAGGCGGGGGCTGTCGTGGCCAGCGTGCATCCGGTGCGCAGCTTCGCCGATCCGGCCGCGGTCGCGGCGGCGTTCGACGGCACGTTCTGCGGCGTGGAAGGCGATGTAGCCGCGCTGGCGGTCCTGCTGCCCGCCTTCGAGGCGATCGGTGCGCGGCCCGTGCGGATCGACCCCGCCGCCAAGACCGTGTATCACGCGGCCGCCGTGTTCGCGTCGAACTACCTGGTGACCGTGATGGATGCCGCGCTGCGCGCCTACGAGGCCGCCGGCATCCCGGCCGACGTGGCGCGCGAACTGGCGCGGCCGCTCGCGACCGAAACTTTATCGAATGTGCTGCGGCTGGGGCCGGAAGCGGCGCTGTCCGGACCCATCGCGCGCGGCGATGCGGCGACCGTGGCGCGCCAGCACGCGGCCGTCGCGGCCTGGGACGGTCCGACGGGCGCACTGTACGACGCCCTCGCCTCCGCGACATGGGATCTGGCGCGGCGCAAGCCTCGCGGTATGTAACGCCATGTCACGTATTTTGTCGACGGAATTTACAATTCACTGTCGGGATTTTTCCTTGATGGCGTAACGCCCTGTATTTTCGAAAGAAAAAATTCGGGCATTATTTTTGCGTCTCCTCTCGCGCTAAAACACGAGGGGAGGGCAAATCCATGTTTAACAAATTCTGGAAAGCCGGTGTAGCGAGCACGATGTTTGTGGTGAGCAGTCTGGCGGCGGCTGCGCCGATCACTTTTATCCCGCCTAACGACCCGGCGGGGTACATCGGTTCGACGCATTCGAACGACGCGTGGTCCATGGGGCGCGGTATCGGTTTCCGGGTGACGACCCAGGAAACCATATCGAGCGTCGGCGTCTATGTGGACCTGGCCAACACCGAATTGCATTGGGGCATATATACGATCGACTCGTTGGGCAACGACGTCGCGAAGCTCGACACGCTCGCGTCCGGCAGTTCGGTGGTCACCACCAACGGGCTCGCGTGGATCGACTTCAACGTTCCCGACGTCGTGATCAACGAATACTGGAATTACCTGATCGAGTTCTCGTTCGACGGTGAATCCAACCAGAATTTTTATTATTACAACCGTGACGAATCCTGGGATCAGGGGATCTACCGTTCACTCGACGGTGAGGCATTGGGACGTTTCGAAAGTTACTATAACGTGCCGGCGATCCGGGTCAATGGCGCCTACGTACCGGAGCCCGCATCGCTTGCATTGGTCGGTGCCGGCATGCTGGCGCTGGGTGTGCGCCGCCGCCGGAGCTGAAAACCTGGACCGGCGTGATTGCGCCGTTGTGCGTCATGTTGTAAAAAGCCTGTCTGCCCAAACAGATGGGCTTTTTTGTTGGAGACCACATGATGTTGACTGCATGGGCCACGCTGGCCGCACTGGGCGTGTATTTCTGGACCGGCGTCATGGCCGGCTGGGCCAGGAACAAGTACAACGTGCCCGCCCCAATGATGGAGGGGCCGCTGCCGTTCCAGAGCGCGCAACGGGCGCAGGCGAACACGCTGGAACAATTGCCGCTGGTGCTGGCGCCGCTATGGCTGTGCGGCCACTATCTGGGCGATCGCTGGGCGGCCGCGGGCGGGCTGCTGTGGTGCGTCGGACGGATTCTGTATGCGCTCGGCTATTACCGCGATCCGGCCAAGCGCGAGATCGGCTTCATCGTCGGCATGCTGGCGTGCGGTGCCCTCGTTGCGGGCAGTGTCATCGGGTTATTGTCCGCCTGACCTGTTGCACTAGAGCAAAATCTCGAAAACCATTCGTCGACAAAGTTCCCATACTGCAATAAGCTGTGTCTGATTTTAATTTATTGGATGACGGCGCCGCCGTCATGCGTGGAGGACGACAGCATGCTGTTCCTGAAAAGTACGAGTGTCACCAAGGCACCGGGCATTTATGAAGTCGACGTGGCAGCAAAGCCGCCGGGTAAGACGTTCGGCGTATTCATGGCCACCGATCCGGACAATCCGCCGCGGGCCGTGCTGACGGCCCTGGCCGAGCTCGGCTTCGAGAGCACTTACCAACAGACCTATGTCCACAAGGACAAGGGCAAAGTCCTCGACCTGCATTTCCAGAAGAACGGCACCGACCTGTTCAACGGTTGGAAGACCGAGGAATGCACGGCCAACCTGGCCGCGCTCGACACCCTGTTCGGCAACGTCGGCATCAAGGTCACGCCGCGCGTGATGAGCCTGGCCGAAGCCTACGCCTGATCAGGCTTTCACCTCCACGTGGTACAGCGCCCACGGGCAGGCGGCAAAGCGCTGCGGCAGCGGCAGTGCCGCCATCTCGGCCACCCGGTCGGCGTCGTACACGGCCCATAGCGGCCCAAGTCCTCCCAGCGGCATCGGATTGCCATCGATGTGCGTGGCCACGATGAAGCGCCGCGCACGCGCCTGCGCGACCGGCAGTTCCACGTTGTAGCCATCCACCGCGCGCAAGATCAGGATCGTCCTGTCGCCCACCGTTGCGCCGGCGCGCGCCAGCACGTCCGTCAGTAGCGGGCCGCGCAGCGTGTGCGGCCTGCCGTCGTACTCCAGGGTCGGGCGGATCGTCACGGGCGGCAGGGCCAGCAGGCTGGCGTAATCGAACGCCCAGGCTTTCGCGAACGTGACCTGGTGCTTGTGCATCATCTGGTCCAGCGCCGGGTCGAGCGGCCCGCGATTGCTGTGCGAAATGTCTCCAGTGACTGTCAGCAGGGCAGGGCCGCGGCCGGACGGTTGCGCCGCGTGGCCGGCGATCGGAAGGGCGCCCGCGACCGCCGCGGCGCCGAGGAACTGGCGTTTGTTCATGAGAAAATGCCTGGTCGATGAGATCCTCTCATCATAGCAATATTGTCGAATGGATTTGTTTTCCACAAGCATGGATTTGATCCCCATCCCGATCGAGGATGGCGAGTTGTCCATGCTGGCCCAGCTTCCTATACCGATCGGCAATGCCGAGATCCTGGCGCGCCTGCTTGCCGAGACATCATGGCGTGCCGACACCGTCGTCGTGTATGGCAAGCGCTATCTGCAACCCCGCCTGACGGCCTGGTATGGCGAAGCCGGCTATACCTATTCCGGCCTGACCCTGCATCCGCTGCCGCTGACACCGCTGCTGGAAACACTGCGCGCCGCGGTCGAGCAGGCGACGGGACGGCGCTACAACAGCGTCCTGCTGAATCACTACCGCGACGGCGCGGACAGCATGGGCATGCACAGCGACGACGAGCCGGAACTGGGACCGCAGCCGGTCATCGCCTCGCTCAGCTACGGCGCCTCCCGCACATTCATCCTGCGCCACAAGCGCAGCAAACGCACCGTCAAACTGGACCTGACGGATGGCAGCCTGCTGTTGATGGCGGGGAACCTGCAGGCGAACTGGCAGCACGGCATCAACAAGACGGCCAAACTGGTTGGACCACGCATCAATCTAACTTTTCGTTACGTGAGCTAAATCGTTGTTATCTCTGCCCAATTTTCGTTAAAGCACTACTGAATTTAGGGTCATTAAGTTACATTCGATTACAAGTCTTACGAGTTCTGCACGGACTTCACCAATTCGCGGTGCTATCTTGACCACATCACGATTCACGATCGAATCGCGAACCAGTCAAACAACGCAAAGGGAATCCGTAACATGAAAAAGCTCATCGTTGCACTGATCGCCACCACTGCCGCCGTCGGCGCGGCCCAAGCCCAGACCACCCAGACCCAACCGCGCGCCTACGTCGGCGTCGGCATCGCCACGGCGGACCACGTGAATTCCTCGGTCGGCGGCCTGACGAATTTCGACAGCGACGGCTACAAGGCCTCGGGCAAGATCTTCGGCGGCTATGAATTCGACCAGAACTGGGGCGTCGAAGCCGGCTATACCGACTTCCGCAACTCGGATTTCAACTACACCGCCAACGGCGTCAACGGCAGCGGCCGCACCAAGGGCAACAGCTACTATGTCGCCGGCAAGTACAACTACCCGGTCAACGACCAGTTCTCCGTGTACGGCAAGCTGGGCCTGCAGCACAGCGAGCGCAAGCTGGAAACCGCCGCGCTGAACATGAAGAACACCGATACCGGTGCCTACGGCGCGGTCGGCGTGCAGTACAACCTGAACCAGCAGGTTGCCCTGACCGCAGAGTACGAGCGCTACGGCAAGAGCAAGGATTTCGGCGCCAAGGCCGACGCTTGGACCGTGGGTGCGCGCTACAGCTTCTAAGCGTCTCCAGCTTTACTCCCAAGGTAGAAAGGCCTGCACATGCAGGCCTTTTTTTTCGCCCGCTACGGACGTGCGATGTGCCCGGGCTGGCCTGCCGGCCGCATCCACGGCGGCAGCGCCAGCGGCAGCGCGGGCGGCGTGAATCCGGCCGAAATAAAACGGTGCAGCGACGACCACGGCCATTCCGATGGCTGTTGGCAGAGGCCATGGCGCATCGGGTTGCCGTGCACGTAGTCGACGAGGCTGGCGTATTCCTCGTCGTCGCCCACGCGGTAGTCGCGATAGTGACGTTCCCAGATGGCGCCGTCGCCCGTGCCGCCATCGCCCTTGCCCTTGGCGCCGCCCGGCAGGCAGGCTTTATGCAAGGCCTTGGAAAAGGCGATCTTGACGGCGCGCCAGCGCGACGCGCAGTCGTGGTCGCCCGGCGGCAGGGTCCAGATGGCGTGCGCGTGGTTCGGCAGCACGACCCAGGCATCGACGTGGAACGGTTTGCGGATGCGCGCCTGGCGCATCGCTTCGCCGAAAGCCGAGAAATGGTCCGTAAGTAAGGTGCTGTCTCGATCCAACAAGCGCACCGTAAAGAAAAAGGTCCCGCCCGGGACCCGGTTGTCGCGGTAATGTGTCATGAACGTAGTCTGCCAAGCGGCGCAGCCATGCCGTGTCGATCTGGCGCAAACGCGCACGAGTTGAAGAGCCTCAACCACAACGATTCTACCCACGATGTCTCTTTGACGACGATCCATTTCCGCGCATTAAACCGTGTGGCGGAAGTGGCAAACATGGCGTTTTGACACCGCAATGGTGCTCATTGGTTCGTCCAGCGAATTTTTTTTTCAAACGGACTGAACCTTTTCACAACGGCCGGTATTAACCGGACGATTTCCGCAGTAACAACCTGATATGCCACCCATTGCCCTGCTGTCCCAGCACCTGGTCTGCACCGGCCAGCTCGTTGCGCCCGACGCCGCCGCCCTGGCGCGACTGCTGTTGCTGGCGCCCGTGCTGGAGGAGTGGGTGGTGCGTGCCGGCTTGCAGGAGTGGCTGATCCGGCGCGCGGCGTTTGCATCGGTACCGATACCGGTAGCTTTGTCGGCGGCCGCGTTCGCGCTGCTGCATGTGGGCGCCGGCTGGCACGCGGCGGCGCTCGTGCTGCCACCGGGACTGGCGCTGGCGCTGCTCTACCAGCGCGTCCGCGACTGGCGCTGGTGCGCGCTGGCGCACTGCGGGATGAATGCACTGGCCCTTGGTGGCTGTGCCCTTTGAACGAATCTGGGAGTCACTATGACCGGGCTGCAAAGAAGTGTTTATACCGTTCTCGCCGTCCTTGCGTTCGTCCCGGCCGTGCACGCGGCCGATGCACTGAACGGCAAGAACCTGTACCTGAACGGGCCGACCAGCGGCGGCACGTCCTGCGCGTCGTGCCACGGGCCGTCACCCGCCGCCAACGTCAACGGCATCCTCGCCGCGGCGAATAACCCGAGCGTGATCAGCAGCGCCTTCAGCGCCAACAAGGGCGGCATGGGCACGCTGTTCAACGGCAAATTCACGACGGCGGAAATCGCGGACCTCGCCGCCTTCATCGGCAACCCGACCGTGACCGCCGCACCGGCGGCTGCCGTCAATCCGGCCTCGCTGAGCTTTGCGGCCAGCACCATCGGCCAGTCGGCATCGCCGCTCGCCACCACCTTGTCCAACACGGGCAACGCAGCCCTGAACGTGGGTACGTTGACCCTGTCCGGCGCGGCCGCGGGCGACTACGCCATCAGCGGCGGCACCTGCGCCAACGGCACGTCGCTGGCGGCGGGCGCCAACTGCACCGTGCAGGTCACCTTCAAACCCACCGTCTCCGGCGCACGCGGCGCATCGCTCGTCATCGCGCACAACGCGACGGGCGGCTCCAGCACCGTGGCCCTCTCCGGTACCGGCAACGCCGTCGCGCAGGCGACCGTCGCGCTGTCGGCCAATGCGATCGACTTCGGCGCCCTCGTCGCCGGCGTCGCGTCGCCCGCGAAGAGCATCACCGTCAACAACACGGGCCAGGCCGCGCTGACCTTCTCCAGCATCGCCGTCGGCGGCGCCAACGCGGGCGTGTTCACGCTGGGCGGCACGTGCGCGACCGGCACGGCCGTCCCGGCCGGCGGCAGTTGCACCGTGACCGTGACCGCGAATTCGTCGACGAACGGCGCGTTCAGCGGCAACCTGTCGCTGGGCTCGAACGCGTCGAACGGCGCCGTGACCGTGGCATTGTCCGGCACCGTCGCCGCGCCCGCACCGGCCGTCAAGGCCAATCCATCGGCTGTGGCGTTCGGCACGCAGACGATCGGGGCGCCGGCCGCGACGCAGACCGTCACCCTCGCCAACACGGGCAACGTGGCGCTCACCTTGAACGGCGTCGCCGTCTCGGGCGCATCCACCGTCACCATCGCGAGCAAAACGTGCGGCACGACCCTGGATGTCGGCGCCAACTGCACCGTGACCCTGGCCTTCGCGCCGACGGCATCCGGCACCGCCGCGGCCACGCTGGCCGTGACGTCGAATGCGGCGCCGCTGCAGGTGTCGATCAGCGGTACCGGCACCACGGCGCCGGCGGCGAAACCGGCGCTGTCGGAAGCGGGCCCCGTCGCCTTCGCGGATACGCAGGTCGGCAAGAGCGCCGCGACCCACACGATCACCCTGTCGAACGGCGGCACGGCCGCGCTGAAGGTCGCATCGCTCGTGCTGGATGGCGCGCAGGCGTCCGACTTCGTCCTCGGCGGCACCTGCGCCACCAACGTGTCGGTTGCGGCGTCGGCCAGCTGCACGATCGACGTCGGCTTCAAACCGACGGCCGCCGGCCAGCGCGCCGCGACCCTCGTCCTGATGACGGACGCGGGCAACCAGTTCACGGTCGCACTCGGTGGCACTGGCGTCGCCGTGCCCGTGCCGATGCTGACCGTGAACCCGCAATCCTTCGACTTCGGCGCGGCCGACGTCAACGGCACCTCGCCCACGCACCGCATCACGCTGGCCAATACCGGCGCCAACGCGGCCACCGTGACGGCCGCCACGTTCACCGGCCCGTACGCGTTGCAGGCGGATACGGGCGCCTGCGCGGCCGTGCCGTTCACCCTGCAGCCGGGCGCGAGCTGCGACCTCGTCGTGCGCTTCACGCCGGTGGGTGCGGGCGATGCCGCCGGCAGCCTCGCAGTGACGGCCGACGGCGGCGGCGCGTGGAACGTCGCGCTGACCGGCAAGGGCAACGTGCAGACCGTGCAGGCGCCGCAGAACGCCGGTGGCGGCGGCTGCTCCTCGATCAAGGATGGCAACGATCCGATGCTCGCGCTGCTGGTCGTGCTGTCGTTCGGCGTGCTGGGATGGCGTCGTTTCGGCAAGAAGGAGGTGAAATGATGGGCATCCGGACGACGCGCGTATTGCGCATGGCGGTCGTGCTGGCCGCCGCACTGGAGGCGTCGACCGCCTCCGCACTCGACAAGGGCGCCGCGGCGCCGGTGTTCGAGCTGCCGGGCAAGGACGGCACGGTGCAGCTGGCGAAGTACCAGGGCAAGCTCGTGTACGTGGATTTCTGGGCCTCGTGGTGCGGCCCGTGCCGCCAGTCCTTCCCGTGGATGAACGAGATGCAGGCGAAGTACGGCGCGCGCGGACTGCAGGTCGTCGGCGTGAACCTCGACGCGAAGACGGACGACGCGCGCCGCTTCCTCGCCGAGACGCCGGCCCGCTTCGCGATCGCGTTCGACCCGGCCGGCGCCACGCCGCGCGCCTACGGCATCAAGGGTATGCCGAGCAGCGTCCTGATCGGACCGGACGGCAAGGTTTTATATGAGCACGCGGGCTTCAAGGAGGCCGACCGCGCGGCGCTCGAACAGGTGATCAAGAAAGCCCTGGGAGGTGCGCAATGAAGGCGCGCTTTTTCTATTTGCTGATTGCGCCGGCGCTGCTGGCGCAAGCCGGATGCGCCACCGTGCAGCCGTGGGAAAAAGGCAAGTTGGCGAAGCCGGAGATGACGTTCGGCGGCGACAAGCTCGAAGCGCGGTATGCCGATCACATTTACACGAGCCGCGAAGCCGCATCCGGCGGCGCGGGCGTGGGTGGCGGCGGCTGCGGCTGTAATTGAGGAGACTCCATGACGACATCCAAGCAAGCTCCCCAGGACCTGGCGGCCTCGCTGCTCGCCGCCGCGCTGCTGCTGCCCGGCGTGCAGGCGCTGGCGGACGAGCCGCCGCAGGGCGGCAGCATCAGCCTGCGCTATCTCGACTACGCCGACCGCCAGAGCGGCCTCGATCGCATTCGTGCCCATTCGCCGTCGATCGCGGTGACGGCGCCCGTTGCGAGCGACTGGTCCATCGAAGGCACGCTGACGGCCGACGACGTGTCCGGCGCCTCGCCGCGCTACCACACGGCGGTCTCCGGCGCCTCGCACATGCAGGACGAGAGAAAGGCGGGCGATGTCGCCGTCACGCGCTACTTCCGGCGCGGTACGCTGACGGCCGGCGCCGCGTATTCGACGGAGCACGATTACGTGTCGCGCGCGCTGTCGTTGAACGGCACGGTGTCCAGCGAGGACAACAACACGACGTGGGCGTTCGGCGTCGCAGGCAGTCGCGACCGCATCGATCCGGTGAATCACGTCGTCGTCGATGAGCACAAGCGCACGGTCAGCGTCCTCGCGGGCGTGACGCGCGTGCTGACGCCGAACGACATCGGACAAATCACGTTCACGCGCACGAACGGTGACGGTTACTTCAACGATCCGTATAAATTGTTCGATAACCGGCCCCGTTCGCGCCGCCAGAACACGGCGCTGCTGCGCTGGAATCACTACGTCGACAGCACGGGTGGCACGTCGCGCCTGTCCTACCGCTACTACAGCGACTCGTTCCGCATCCGCGCGCACACGCTGTCCGGAGAATACGTGCAGCCGCTCGGCGGCGGATGGAGCATCGTGCCGGAACTGCGCCTCTACACGCAGAGCGCAGCTTACTTCTACTACGACCCCGTGTACGACGGCACGCTCGGCCCGCCGTTCCCACCCGGCTTTGCGAGTGCGGATCCGAGCCGCCTGTCGTCGCCGGACCAGCGCCTGTCCGGGTTCGGCGCCGTCACGGCGGGGCTGAAGGTCCAGCGCGAGATCGGCAAGCTGTGGACGGTCGACGTCAAGGTCGAAGGCTATGAGCAGCGCGGCAACTGGCGTTTGTTCCACGACGGTAGTCCGGGCCTCGCGCCGCTGCACGCCCGCATCTTCCAGGTCGGATTGACGCGGCGATGGTAGACGCGGTGGTCCGCTTTCCGTTCGATGCGATGGCCAGCCGTTGTGAAATCAGGCTGGCCGCGCCGGACGGACATGCGGCGGAAGAACTGGCCCTCGCGGCGATCGCCGAAGTGCGGCGCATCGAGCGCACGTACTCGCGCTACCGTGCCGACAGTATCGTCAGCCGCATCAACGCCGCGGCGGGCCGCTACCGCGTGGAGTGTGACGCAGAGACGGCGCAGCTGCTCGACTACGCCGATCACCTGCACCGCGCGAGCGGCGGACTGTTCGACATCACGTCCGGCGTGCTGCGCCGCGCCTGGGACTTCCGCCAGCCGCGCGTGCCGCACGCCCGCGAACTGGCGCCGCTGCTGGCGCTGGTGGACTGGACGGCCGTGCAGCGTGAAGACGGCGCCGTCTTCCTGCCGCGCGCCGGCATGGAGATCGACTTCGGCGGCTTCGGCAAGGAATACGCGGCCGACCGCGCCTGCGCGCTGCTGCAGGAACGGGGCGTGCGGCACGGCTACGTGAACCTCGGCGGCGACATGCGCTTCATCGGCCCGCAACCCGATGGACGCCTGTGGAGCATCGGCATCCAGGACCCGCGCAAGGCCGATGGCACTATCGCCAGCATCGCCGTGAGCCACGGTGCGCTGACGACGAGCGGCGACTACGAACGGTTTTTCGACGTCGACGGCAAGCGCTATTGCCACGTATTGAACCCGCGCACCGGGATGCCCGTGTCGCATTGGCGCTCGGTGAGCGTGCTGGCGCCGCTGGCCGTCCTGGGCGGCAGCGTGTCGACCATCGCCATGCTGAAAGAGGACGACGGCCTGTCCTTCCTCGCCGCCAGCGGGCTCGCGTACTTCGCCATCGACGGCACGGGACAAGCGCATCACCACAGTATTTCAGGAGATTACGCATCATGAAGCAGCTCTTTCGATGGATGGCCGCGCTGGTCCTGCTGGCCAGTACGCTGGGCCGGCCGGCGCTTGCCGCCGACGACTTCCTGCCGCCCGAACAGGCGTTCAAGCCGAGCGCCGAACTGCGCGCAGGCGGCATCGTGCACGTCACCTGGGCCATCGCGCCCGGCTACCACCTGTACCGCGACCGCCTCGTGTTCACGGCGCCGCAGGTCGGCCAGCCCGCGTTGCCGGACGGTGTGCGCAAGTTCGACAGCAATTTCAACAAGGAGATGGAAACCTATGCGGGGCAGCTTGCAGCGGACCTGCCGGTGAAAGCGGATGCGAAAGCACCGTTCGTGCTGCGCGTGGGCTACCAGGGCTGCGCGGATGCGGGCCTGTGCTATCCGCCCGCCGAAGTCGCGTTCGCGGTGGACCCGGCGGCGCCGGGCGCATTGAAGCCTGTCGCTGCCGACGCCGTGATCGCTCCGCCGCCAGTGCACGAAGACGACAGCTCGCTGGCCCAGCGCACGCTGCAATCAGGCAGCGCCTGGCGCATCGGCCTCGCGTTCCTCGCGTTCGGCCTGCTGCTGTCGTTCACGCCGTGCGTGCTGCCGATGGTGCCGATCCTGTCGTCGATCATCGTCGGCGAGGGCAACGTCTCGCGCAGTAAAGGTTTTATCCTCGCGCTGGCGTACAGCCTGGGCATGGCGCTCGTCTACACGGCGCTCGGCGTCGCGGCGGGCCTGGCCGGTGAAGGTCTCGCCGGCGCGCTGCAGAAGCCGTGGGTGCTGCTGACGTTCGGCGCGCTGCTCGTGCTGCTGGCGCTGTCGATGTTCGACGTCTACCAGCTGCAGCTGCCCAGCAGCCTGCAAAGCCGCTTGAGCACGACGAGCGGCAGCATGAGCGGCGGGCGGTTCGCCGGCGTGTTCGTGATGGGCGCCTTGTCCGCACTGATCGTGGGGCCATGCGTGGCCGGTCCGCTGGCGGGTGCACTGCTGTACATCAGCCAGACGAAAAACGTGTGGACGGGCGGCTGGGCGCTGTTCTCGATGGCGGCCGGGATGAGCGTGCCGCTGCTGCTGACAGGCGTCTCGGCGGGCAGCCTGCTGCCGCGCGCCGGCGCGTGGATGAACCACGTCAAGCGCGTGTTCGGCCTGCTGCTGCTGGCGGTCGCGATCTGGATGGTAACGCCCGTGTTCCCGGTCACCGTCGCGATGCTGCTGTGGGGCGCGTTCGCCGTGCTGTGCGCCGTGTTCCTGCGCGTGTTCGAACCCATCGCCGCCGGTGCGGGCCTGGGCCGCTATGCCGGCAAGACGCTGGGCCTCGTGCTGCTGACGGGCGGCCTGTTCGAACTGGTGGGCGCCGCCAGCGCGGGCCAGGACGTGCTGCAGCCGCTGGCGCACCTGCGCGGCACGCAGGTCGCCGCCGCGGCCGAGGGCAAGGAACAGAAGTTCGAGCGCATCCGCACGCTGGCCGAACTGGATCAGGTGCTCGCGTCGTCCCCCACGCCCGTGATGCTGGACTTTTATGCCGACTGGTGCGTGTCGTGCAAGGAGATGGAGCGTTTTACTTTCTCCGAACCGAAGGTGGAAGCGCAGATGAAGCAGGTGCGCCTGCTGCAGGTCGACGTCACCGCCAACAACGATGAAGACCGCGCGCTGATGAAGAAATTCGGCCTGTTCGGGCCACCCGGCATCATCCTGTTCAAGCAGGGCAAGGAAGTGCCGGAGAGCCGCGTCATCGGGTTCATGGCGCCCGAACGGTTCGCCGAGCACCTGTCCCGCCACCTTGCCTCCTGACATCATGAAAAAACATGCCAAGGTCCTGATCCTGGGTTCCGGCCCGGCAGGCTATTCCGCCGCCGTGTACGCGGCGCGCGCCAACCTGAACCCGCTGCTCGTCACCGGCGTCGCGCAGGGCGGACAACTGATGACGACGACCGACGTCGAAAACTGGCCCGCCGACCCGGACGGCGTGCAGGGCCCCGATCTGATGCGCCGCTTCGAATTGCACGCACGGCGCTTCGACACGCAGATCGTCTTCGACCACATCCACACGGCGCACCTGCACGAGCGTCCGCTGCGCCTGTCCGGCGACCAGGGCGAGTACACGTGCGACGCGCTGATCATCGCCACCGGCGCGTCCGCCCGCTACCTGGGCCTGCCGTCGGAGCAGGCCTTCATGGGGCGCGGCGTCTCGGCCTGCGCCACCTGCGACGGCTTCTTTTATCGCGGGAAGGACGTCGCCGTGATCGGCGGCGGCAACACGGCCGTGGAAGAGGCGCTGTATTTGTCGAACATCGCGTCCAGGGTGACGGTGGTGCACCGCCGCGACCACCTGCGCGCGGAAGCGATCCTCGTCGAGCGCCTGCTGGCGCGCGTGGAAGAGGGCAAGGTGGACGTCCTGTGGAACCACACGCTGGACGAGGTGCTGGGCGATGCGGCCGGCGTGCACACGCTGCGCCTGCGCGGCGAGCGCGGCGGCATCCGCGTGCTGCCCGTGCACGGCGTGTTCGTGGCCATCGGCCATCGGCCGAATACGGGCCTCTTCGCGGGTCAGCTGGAGATGGAGAACGGGTATATCGTGACGCGCGCGGGACGCAACGGCCTGGCGACCGCCACGAGCGTGCCCGGCGTGTTCGCGGCCGGCGACGTGCAGGACCACGTCTACCGGCAGGCGATCACCAGCGCCGCCAGCGGGTGCATGGCGGCGCTGGATGCCCAGCGCTTTCTGGAGGAGTAAGCTTAGCTGGTGAGCGGCTTGTAGCGGATCCGCTTCGGCTTGGCACCTTCTTCGCCGAGGCGCTTCTTCTTGTCGGCTTCGTACTCCTGGTAGTTACCGTTGAAGAAGGTGACCTGCGACTCGCCTTCGAACGCGAGGATGTGGGTGGCGATGCGGTCGAGGAACCAGCGGTCGTGCGAGATGACCATCACGCTGCCCGCGAATTCCAGCAGCGCGTCTTCCAGCGCGCGCAGGGTTTCGACGTCCAGGTCGTTCGACGGTTCGTCCAGCAGCAGCACGTTGCCGCCCTTGAGCAGCGTCTTGGCCAGGTGCAGGCGGCCGCGTTCACCGCCGGACAGGTTGCCGACGAGCTTCTGCTGGTCCGCGCCCTTGAAGTTGAAGCGGCCGAGATACGCGCGCGACGGCATCTCGAAGCGGCCGACGGACAGCATGTCGGCACCGCCGGACACGTCTTCGAACACGGTCTTGTTGGCGGCGAGGCTGTCGCGCGACTGGTCGACGAGCGAGACCTTCGCGGTCTTGCCGATGACGACTTCGCCGCTGTCCGGCTGCTCGATGCCCGCGATCATGCGGAACAGCGTCGACTTACCGGCGCCGTTCGGGCCGATGATGCCGACGATCGCGCCCGGCGGCACGGTAAACGACAGGTTGTCGATCAGCAGGCGGTCGCCGAACGCTTTCGAGACGTTCTTGAACTCGATGACTTCGTTACCGAGGCGTTCCGCGACGGGGATGAAGATCTCCTGCGTCTCGTTGCGCTTCTGGTATTCGTATTCGGACAGTTCGTTGAAGCGGGCGAGACGCGCCTTCGACTTGGCCTGGCGTGCCTTCGGATTCTGGCGCGCCCATTCCAGTTCTTTCGCCAGCGCTTTCTGGCGCGCGGATTCCGTCGCTTCTTCCTGCTTCAGGCGGGCTTCCTTCTGCTCCAGCCAGGACGAGTAATTGCCCTTCCAGGGGATGCCGTGACCGCGGTCCAGTTCCAGGATCCATTCGGCGGCGTTGTCGAGGAAGTAGCGGTCGTGGGTGATGCCGACGACGGTGCCCGGGAAGCGCAGCAGGAACTGCTCCAGCCACTCGACGGATTCGGCGTCCAGGTGGTTGGTCGGCTCGTCGAGCAGCAGCATGTCGGGCTTGGACAGCAGCAGCTTGCACAGCGCCACGCGGCGCTTCTCGCCGCCGGACAGCACGCCGATCTTCGCATCCCACGGCGGCAGGCGCAGCGCGTCGGCGGCCATTTCCAGCTGCAGGTTCAGGTTGCCGCCGTCGGAGGCGGCGATGATCGATTCCAGGCGCTCCTGCTCCTTGGCCAGCGCGTCGAAATCGGCGTCTTCCTCGGCGTAGGCCGCGTACACGGCTTCCAGCTTGGCCTGTGCCTCGAAGGCTTCACCGAGGCCGCTCTCCACTTCCTGGCGCACGGTTTTTTCCGGATCGAGCTGCGGTTCCTGCGGCAGGTAGCCGATGTTCAGGCCCGGCATCGGGCGCGCTTCGCCCTGGATGTCGGTGTCGATGCCGGCCATGATCTTCAGCAGGGTCGATTTGCCCGAGCCGTTCAGGCCCAGCACGCCGATCTTCGCGCCTGGGAAGAACGACAGCGAAATGTCCTTCAGGATCTGGCGTTTCGGTGGGACGATCTTGCCCACGCGGTTCATGGTGTAGACGTAATTGGCCATTAGTAATGTACTTCTATCTCGTAAAATAAGGACGACAGGATACTGTAAAACACCGGGGTCAGAGCCCGATTTCAGGAAATTGCCAGAATTCGGGCTCTGACCCCGGTTTGCGCCAGCTCAAGCCTCTTTGGCCACCCGCTGCGGGCGATTCAGCAAGCCTTCGGCCGCGAACAGGGCCAGTGCAAGCCAGATCAGCACGAAGCCGACGAGGCGGTCGGCAGTAAATGCTTCGTGGAACAGCCACACGCCCAGAAGGAATTGCAGGGTGGGCGACATGTATTGCAGCAAGCCGACGATCGACAGCGGGATTTTTCTCGCGCCCGCCGCGAACAGCAGCAGCGGGATCGCCGTGATCGGCCCGGCCGCGACGAGCAGCAGGCGCGTCGTGTTCGAGTCCGTGTTGATGAAGGTGTTCTGGCCGTGCACGCTGAGCCAGACGACGTAGGCGGCCGCGAGCGGGAACAGCACCATCGTCTCGAACGACAGGCCCTCCAGCGCGCCCAGCGCAGCCGTCTTGCGCAGCAGGCCGTAGCCGCCGAACGATACGGCCAGCGCCAGCGCGACCCAGGGCACGTTGCCGGCCTGCCACGTCAGCCAGGCGACGCCCAGCGCCGCCACGCCGATCGCCATCCATTGCGTGCGCCGCAGGCGTTCTTTCAGCAGCATCGAGCCGAACATGATGTTGACGAGCGGATTGATGAAATAGCCGAGGCTGGCCTCGATGACGTGGCCGTTGTTCACGGCCCAAATGTAGATGAGCCAGTTGACGCTGAGCAGCAGGGCCGACGCGACGAAGCTGCCGAACACACGCGGCCGGCGCACGAGGTTCAGCCAGGCCCACTGGCGGCGCACGGCGAGCACGATCACGAGGAACAGCAGCGACCACAGCATGCGGTGCGCGAGGATCTGCAGCGGCGGCACTTCATCGATGGCGTGGAAATACAACGGAAACAGGCCCCAGCACAGGAAGGCGAGGGCGGCGGACAGGATGCCGGTGTTCATGGGGAGGCGTGATACGGGTGAATGGTCTGACATTATCCTTGAACGGACGCAGCCTTGCTGGCGGGCCCGCCGTTTGCGGCAACCGAGGCGTGCGCTCGGCCTGCTTCCATTGATGCAGACTTTGAGAAAATAGCGGCCGGGCAAAAGGACGCGCACTTGTCTTTCCTTGTCAATTATTCTATTGTGCAACGCACCAGAACAACAAAACGGTGAAACCTTGACGGCAGAACATAAGAAAAGCAGCCTGGCAGGGCTGACGCTGGCGGCGGTCGGTATCGTCTACGGCGACATCGGCACCAGTCCGCTGTACACGCTCAAGACCATCTTCGATCCCGTCCACGGCCTGGCCCTGACCACGCCGAACCTGCTGGGCATCGTGTCCCTGATCTTCTGGGGCCTGACGATGATCGTCTCGCTCAAATACGTCACGCTGGTGCTGCGCGCGGACAACCGCGGCGAGGGCGGCATCATGGCCCTGATGGCGCTCGCACTGAATTCCGTCACGCGCACGTCGCGCTGGCATTACGTGCTGATGGTGCTGGGCGTGTTCGGCGCCACCATGTTCTACGGCGACAGCGTGATCACGCCGGCGATCTCCGTGCTGGGCGCGATCGAAGGTCTCGAAGTGGCCACGCCCGGCCTGGAAAAATACGTCGTGCCGCTGACGATCGTCGTGCTGGTGGGGCTGTACAGCGTGCAGCGCCACGGCACGGCCGGCATCGGCCGCTGGTTCGGCCCCGTCATGGTCGTGTGGTTCGCCGCGCTGGCCGTGATGGGCGTCATCAATATCGTGCAGGCCCCGGTGATCCTGCACGCGCTGAACCCGCTGCATGCGTTCGAGTTCATGCTGCGCGAGCGCATGATCGCGTTTGTCGCGCTGGGCGCCGTCGTGCTGGCGTTCACCGGCGCCGAGGCGCTGTACGCGGACATGGGCCACTTCGGCAAGAAGCCGATCCGCTTCGCGTGGTTCATGGTCGTGTTCCCCGCGCTCGCCGTGAACTACCTGGGCCAGGGCGGCCTGTTGATCACGCATCCGGAAGCGCTCGAGAACCCGTTCTTCCACCAGCTGGGCAGCTGGAGCGTGCTGCCGCTCGTGCTGCTGTCGACGATGGCGACCGTGATCGCGTCGCAGGCCACGATCTCCGGCACGTTCTCGATGACGCGCCAGGCGATCGCACTGGGCCTGCTGCCACGCATGCGCGTGATGCACACGTCGGAAAGCGAGATCGGCCAGATCTACATCCCGGCCGTGAACTGGCTGCAGCTGATCGTCGTGCTGCTGGCGGTCGTCGGCTTTGGTTCGTCGGACAAGCTGGCCGGCGCCTACGGCATCGCGGTGACGGCGACCATGTTCGCGACGACGATCCTGACGTTCTTCGTGATCCGCTACCGCTGGCACCTGCCGCTGTGGCTGTGCTTCGGCGCCACCGGCTTCTTCATGGCGATGGACATCATGCTGTTCTCGGCCAGCACGTTGAAACTGCTGCACGGCGGCTGGTTCCCGCTGCTGCTCGGCGCGATCCTGCTGACGACGATGCTGACGTGGAAGCGCGGCCGCGAACTCGTGTTCGAGAACCTGGAAAAGCACGCGATCCCGCTCGACGACTTCCTGCAGTCGCTGTTCGTGGCGCCGCCCGACCGCGTGTCCGGCACCGCCATCTTCCTGCGCGGCGAAACCGACGGCGTGCCGCACGCGCTGCTGCACAACCTCCTGCACAACAAGGTGCTGCACGAGCGCGTCGTGTTCCTCACGGTGCGCATCCGCGAGGAGCCGTACGTGCCCGAGAGCGAGCAGGTCGAGGTCGTCCCGCTGGGCCACAACTGCTACCAGCTGAACGTGACCTACGGCTTCAAGGACGAAGCGGACATCCCGGACATCCTGCGCCTGTGCGCTGCCTGCGGCCTCGAATTCGAGATGATGGAGACGTCGTTCTTCATCGCGCGCCAGACCGTGATCTCGGTGCCGGGGCAGGGAATGATGCCGTGGAGGGAGCACCTGTACGTGGCGATGCAGCGCAACGCCCGCACGGCCGCGGATTATTATCAGATTCCGAGCAACCGCGTCATCGAACTTGGAACCCAGGTCGAAATCTGAGCGGATTACAAAGGCATACAAATCCCCCACAGACGCTTGCAGAGCAGGTTGGTAAGGTTCGGGTTTCCATCCGATAACCAACCTGTCCCGTAGGAGTCCCATGAAACTGTCCTTCCCACTGGCCGCCGCCTTCGCCGCCATCCTGAGCCTGTCCGCATGCGGCGGCGGTGGCGATTCGGGCAGCACCACCCCTCCCGTCGTCAACAATCCCGCCGCGCTGACCAAGACCGACATCGCGATCGGCACCGGTGCCGAAGCCGTCAACGGCGCGCGCGTGCAGGTCAACTACACGGGCTGGCTGTACAGCGCCGCCGCGGCCGACTTCAAGGGCGCCAAGTTCGACGCGTCGTTGCCCGGCAAGCCGTTCACCTTCGTCATCGGCGCCGTGAACACCAACGAATCCGTGATTCCCGGCTTCGGCCAGGGCGTGCAGGGCATGAAGGTCGGCGGCAAGCGCACGATCCTGATCCCGAGCAGCCTGGGTTACGGCGCGGGCGGCGTGCCGGGCGCAATCCCGGGCAACACCGGCCTCGTGTTCGAAGTCGAACTGGTAAAAGTCTGCGGCAGCGCGGCCTGCTGATTCATTCGCGCAGCGCGCTAGCGGGGCGGATCCGCATCGCCGCCAGCGCGTGGCGCAGGGTCGACACCAGCGCCACGACGCCCGCCACCAGCAGCGCGGCGGCGAGCGTCCAGCCGCCGATCGGCGCACGCTCGGTGAACCCGCCCAGCCAGCGCTGGATCGCCACCCACGCGAACGGTAATCCCAGCACCGCGCCGGCACCGACCAGCGCGGCGAACTCGCGCGCCACCAGTCTTGCGATCGCCGCGTGGCCGGCCCCATACAGCTTGCGCAGCACGATTTCCTTTTCGCGCCGGCGCACGCTGTACGCGGCCAGCACATAGATGCCGAAGGCGGCGATCGCCGTCGCGATCGCGCTGGCCGCCGCCAGCAGCTTGGCGAGACGCAGGTCGTCGGCATAGAAGATGTCGGTCATCAGCGTCGAGATGCGCACGACATCCAGAGGCTCGTTGGGGAAGTAGCGCGGCCACAGGGCCTCGATGGCGCGCCGGACCGCGTCGACGTCGCCGCTGCACCTTACCGTGAATCCGCCCACGCGGTCGTTCAGGTAGAACACGCTGGGCTGCTGGCCGTCGCGCGCCGAACGCTGGCGCAGGTCCGGCGCCACGCCCACGACCTGTTTCGGCTTGCCGTCCATGTTGTCGGTCACCATCTGTCCAACCGCATCGCGCGGTGTGGGAAAGCCGAGCTGGCGCGCCGCCGCCGCATTGATCACCACGCGGTCGTCGTCGTTGAGCTTGTCGAACGCGGGCGAATACAGGCGCCCGGCCACCGGCTTGACGCCATAGACGTCGAAAAATTCCGGACTCACCGCGTACAGGTTGATGTCGGTGGCCGTGCCGCCGGCGCGGCGCAGGACCGCAATGTTGTGGCCGACGCTGAACGGCAGGTGCGAGACCGTCACGCCGGCCACGCCCGGCAGGCGCGCGACCGCGTCGCGCAGGGCGCGCGTGCGCGGATCGCGCATGTCGTTCGCGGCCGGGAACATCAACAGCGGTGCCGTATCGAAGCCGGGATCGAGTGTGCTGGCATAGCGCGTCTGCCACGCGACGGCGAGCGTGGTGGCGGTCAGGCCGATGGCGACGCCGAATTGCAGTGCCGTCAGCGCGCGTCGGATCCACACGCCGCGCGCGGTCTCGCCGGCGCCGCGCCCGGCCAGCGCGGCGGTGGCGCGTACGCGCAGCGCCGACCAGGTCGGGTAGGCGCCGGCCGCGAGGCCGAGCAACACGCCCAGCGCCAGGGTCGCCGCCACCGTGGCGGCATTGAACATCCCATCCAGCTTGCGCTGCACGAGGTCGGCAAAGACCGGCAGCAGCAGCCACGCGAGCAGCAGGCCGAGGACCGTCGCGATCAGGCAGACCAGCACCGACTCGGCCAGGAACTGGCGCGCAACGGCCTGCGCCGACGCGCCCAGCACCTTGCGCACGGCGATCTCGCGCTGGCGCGCCAACGTCCGCACGGTGGCCAAATTGACATAGTTGGTCGCAGCCAGCAGCAGCACCAGCAGGGCGACGGCGGCCAGGCCGATCACACCCTGGCGGTTGCCGTGCACGGCGAGGATGTCGTTCAGGTCGGGCGCGAGGTACACGTCGGCGATCGGTTGCAGCCGATAATCGATCAGGTCGCGGCCGCCCAGCGCCGCCACCTGCTGGGCGTAGCTGCGCCGCACGAGCGGCGAGGCGCGCAGGCCGCGTCGCAACGCGTCCAGTACCGCGCCGGCGTCGGCCCCCGGCAACAGCTTGAGGTAGACCCGGCCGGGCGAAAACCCCCAGGCACCGGTCGTGAAATCGCGCTGGTCGGGCGGCATGATGACGCTGCCCGTGCCGGCCAGCGCCTCGTAAGGCATCGTGGTGGCGGCCGGCGGGCTGGCGAGGACGGCCGCCACGACATAGGTCTGGCCGTCGCCCTGCAGCGTGCGCCCGACCGCGTCGACGCGCCCGAACACCTTCAGGGCGGTGTCCGCCGTCAGCGCCAGCGCCTCCGGCCGCGTGAGGGCCGCATGCAGGTCACCGGCCAGCACGCGCGGCGCGAAGATCTTCTCGAAGTCGGGATCGACCAGCGCGACGCCGAAGGCAAGCGCCCGGCCGCCCACGCGCACGTTGACGCCGCGGTCGAGGAAGGCGGTGGCGAGCACGGGCTGGCCGCTGGCCACCGCCGCGTCGCGCGCGGGGAGGCTGGCGGTGCTGCCCCAGCCGGTGCCGAGCAGGGCCAGGTTCCATCGTTCCTGCAACTGGAACACGCGCTCGCGTTCGGGCACGTGCTCGTCGTACGAAAACGAGTGGCGCACGTAGCCGAGCAGCAAAAAGCACACGGCGATACCGACCGCGAGGCCGAGCACCACCACCGCGGAATACGCCGGCTCCTTGACGAGCAGGCGCCAGCCGATGCGGAAATCGCGCAAATTCATCGTGGCCTCCTCATGCCGCCAGCAGCGCGTCGACGACGATGCGGCCGTCGAGCAGGCGCAGCGTGCGCGACGCCTGCGCCGCGTGCGCGGGCGAGTGCGTGACCATCACGACGGTCGTGCCCTCGGCGTTGATGTTCCGTAGCAGGCGCATGACGTCGTCGCCGTGCGCGGTGTCGAGGTTGCCGGTCGGTTCGTCGGCGAGCAGCATGGCCGGCCCGGCCACGAGGGCACGCGCGATCGCCACGCGCTGCTGCTGGCCGCCCGACAGCTGCGACGGCCGGTGCCCGGCGCGGTGCGCCACGCCCAGGCGTTCGAGCATGTCGCCCACGCGCCGCCGGCGTTCGGCCGCGGGCGTGCCCGTGTATTCGAGCGCGAGTTCGACGTTCTCGAATACGGTCAATTCCTCGATCAGGTTGAAGCTCTGGAAAATGAACCCGATCTTCCCGCGCCGCAGCGCATTCAGCTTCGCCTCGCTCCAGCCGGCCACGTTGCGGCCCTCGAACCAGTATTCTCCGGACGTCGGCACGTCGAGCAGCCCGAGGACGGACAGCAGCGTGGACTTGCCGCAGCCGGACGGCCCCGTGATGGCCACGTATTCGCCGGCGGCGATCTCGAGGTCGATGCGGTCGAGGGCCGTGGTGCGGACTTCGCCCGCCGTGTGGATCTTGCTGACGCCTGATAGTCGGAGCATGTCGTTCTTTCGTGGTTGATGTGATGTTGGAGGGTGCGCGTCACTTCGTCAATTCCAGCCGCCCGGCCTTGCCGAACGACGTGTAGCCGGACACGATGACGTCCTCGCCGGCGGCCAGTCCGGACAGGACTTCCACCTGCGTGTCGTTGCGGCGCCCCAGGCGCACGGTGCGCCGTTCGGCATGGCGGCCGTCCGGCGCCGCCACGAACACCCAGGCGCCGCCGCCGTCGCCGGCGTAAGTGCCCTGGGGCAGCAGCAGGGCCCGGGCCGGCTCGCCCAGCGTCAGCCGCGCATCCAGGCCCTGGCCGGGACTGATCACGGGCGGCTGCGCGCCCGTAAACACCATCTCGACGGTGAAGCGGCCGTCCTTGACCTGCGGGTAGATCGTGGCGACGCGCAGCGGATACCTGGCGCCGTCCTGGACCACGAGGCCCGGGCGTCCGGTCGTGACGCGGCTGAGATAGAATTCGTCGACCTGCGCGACCAGCTTGAAGCGCCGCGGATCGTCGATGCGGCCGATGCGCTGGTCGGGGCGCACCGTCTCGCCGACGAGCAGGCGGAAATCGGTCAGCACGCCGGCGGCCGGCGCGCGCACGGCCAGCGCGTCGACGGTCGCGTTCACGAGCTTCAGGCCCGCCTGCAGGCCCGCGATCACGCCTTCGATCTGCTGCAGCACGCGACCGCGCACCTGTTCCTCGGCGGCGCTGCTGGCCCGTTCGTCGTCCAGCAGGCGGCGCTGCTGCGCGAGCTTGTCGGCGGCATCCTCCAGCGCGGCCGTGGACAGGAAGCCGCGCGCGGCCAGGCTGGCGTTGCGCGCATGCTGCTTGCGCGCCTGCTCCAGCGCGAATTCCAGGTCCGCCAGGCGGCGCTGGTGGTCGGTGCGGCTGGCTTCCTGCGCCACGCGCAGGGTCGCGAGGTTCGAGATCTGCTGCGCGTACTCAGTCTGGCGCGCCAGCAGTTCCAGGTTGCGCTGCGGGTTCGACAGGCGGAACAGCAAATCGCCTTTCGCCACGTGCTGGCCGTCGTGCGCGACCACTTCCTCGACGCGGCCGGATTCGACGGAGTCGAGCACGATGGCGCTGAATGGTTCGGCACTGGCGCGCACGACGATCTCGTCGCGGAAGACGCCCGGCGCGACGCGGGCGATGCGCACGTCGCGCGCTGCCACCTGCAGCCCGTGCGGCAAGGCCTGCCACGCGGCGAGGGCGGCCAGGGAGAGGGCGGCCAGCAGCGCGCCGGCGCGCAGAACGAAACGGCCGCGCCGGACCGGAACGCGCACGTCCATGGCGGCGCCGGTGACGAGGTCGGGAGATGGATGGGTCATGCCGGCATTGTTTGCAAGCCCCGTGCCACGACCGTTTTGCCCCTGCCGAAAGGGGTTTTGTCGCGCGACTGTCCGGATCCGGACAGGTACCCCTGTGCGCTTCCGGACAGGTGACCGCCGGGCAGTACAACGCCCCGATGCGCGCTGCTAGAATGGCCCGATGGTTGAATCCCGCACCCGCCTCCTGATCCTCGACGACGACCGCGATGTCGCCTGCGCCGCGCAGATGCTGCTGCGCCGTCGCCATGGCGCGGTGGCCACGCTCGACGATCCGGCGCGGCTGGAGGCGCTGCTGGCGGACGGCGTGCCGGACGTCGTCCTGCTCGACCTGAACTTCACGCCGGGCCGCGTCGACGGCGCCGAGGGGCTCGCGGTGCTCGACCGCCTGCGCACGCTGGCGCGGCCGCCCGCCGTGATCGCGCTGACCGCATATGCCGACGTGCCGCTCGCGGTCGAAGCGCTGAAGCGCGGCGCCGTCGACTTCATCACCAAACCATGGGACAACGCACGCCTCGCCGCCGCCGTCGATGCCGCGCTGGCGCGCCGCGCGGCCGCGAACGTGCCCGGTGCGTCGGCCCTGATGGGAGACTCCGCGCCGATGCGCGAGGTGAAGGCGATGATCGCCGGTGTCGCGCCCACCGAAGCGAACGTGATGGTGCTGGGCGAGAACGGCGTCGGCAAGGAGCTCGTTGCGCGCGCCGTCCACCAGGCGTCGCGCCGCGCCGCCGGGACGTTCCTCGCCGTGGACATGGGCGCGCTGCCCGAGGCGACGTTCGAGAGCGAGTTGTTCGGCCACCGCAAGGGCGCGTTCACCGACGCGAAGAGCGACCGCGCCGGCCGCTTCCAGGCCGCGCGCGGCGGCACGCTGTTCCTCGACGAGATCGGCAACATGCCGCTGCCCGCGCAGGCCAGGCTGCTGACGGCGCTCGAGCGGCGCGAGGTGACGCCGATCGGCGCCGACCGCTCCGAACCGGTCGACGTGCGCATCGTCAGCGCAACCAACCTGGCGGAAGACCGCCTGTTCGATCCGGCCGTGTTCCGCGCCGACCTGCTGTTCCGCCTGAACACCATCGTGATCCGCGTGCCGCCCCTGCGCGCCCGGCGCGACGACATTCCCGCGCTGCTGCACCACTACCTGTCGCTGTACGAGGGCCAGTACCAGCGGCCCGTGCGCGAGCTGGCGCCGGCCGCGCTGGACCGCCTGTGCGCGTGGGACTGGCCGGGCAACGTGCGCGCGCTGCGCCATGCGTGCGAGCGCGCCGTGATCCTGGGCGGCGGGGCAGACTACCGCTACGAGGATTTCGGCCTCGCACCGGCCGCGCCGCCTGCGCCCAACCACGTGGAGTACAAACTCGGCGCGCTCGAACGCGACACCATTGCCGCCGCGCTGAACCAGGCCAGGGGCAACATCAGCCTCGCCGCGCGCATGCTGGGCGTCAGCCGTGCCGCGTTGTACCGCAAGCTGGGCAAGCATGGCATCTGAAGCGCGCGCGAAGATGGCCGCGCTGCTGACGGCGGCCGGCCTCGCGGCGCTGGCGTTCGGCGCCGGCCGCGCGGGCGATGCGCCGCGTGTCCTCGTGCTGTGCGGCCTGGCGGCCGTGGTCGCGGTGCTGGTCCTGTGGCGCAGCCTGGCCGCGCTGCGCCGGCTGCCTGCGCCTGAACCGCGCGCCGTGCTGAACGTCGAGCAGCAAAGCCTCGTCGACAATGCGCTGGCCCTGGAAGCGCGCCTGGAACACGCGCCGGTCGCGCTGTTCGGCATCGACGGGGACGAGCACGTGCAGCCGCTGAACGCGAACGCGCGCAAGCTGGTCGCGCCCGGCCGCGCCACCGATGGCGCCGCCCTGTACCGCCAGCTGGCGCGTCAACCGCACGGCGACCGCACCTTGCTGCAGTTCGAGACCGAGCGCGGCACCGAACGCGCGCTGGCGACGGTGTCGATGCTGACCCTGCATGGCCGTCCGCAGCGTCTCGCCGCGCTGATGCCGGTCGAAAGCGAACTGGAAGCCGAAGCCTTGAACGCCTGGCGCCGGCTGGTGCACGTGCTCACGCACGAGATCATGAATTCGCTGACGCCGGTGGCGTCGCTGTCGCGCACGGCGCGCGACCTGGTCGAGGAAGCACGGCCCGCGCTGCTGCCCGACGTGGCGGCGGACCTCGGCACGGCGCTCGACGCCATCGGCCGCCGCGCCGACAGCCTGGCCGGTTTCGTCGCCAGCTACCGCAGCCTGTCCAACGTGCCGGATGCGCGGCCCGAGCGGGTGCCGCTGGCCGCCCTGTTCGCGCGGCTCGATGCGCTGGTGGGGCCGGCCTGGCGGGAGCGCGGCGGCGAGGTCGCGTTCTCGGTGGAGCCGGCGTCGCTGGAACTGATGGCCGACCCGGGCCAGCTCGAGCAGGCGCTGATCAACCTGCTCAAGAACGCGTTCGAGGCGACGGGTGCGGGCGGCCGCGCGCGCGTTGCCGCCCGCCTGGTGCGCGGCGCGCGCCTGCGCATCGAGGTCGACGATGACGGTCCCGGCGTGCCGGACGCGCTGGCCGCGCACATCTTCACGCCCTTCTTCACGACGCGCAAACAGGGCGGCGGCATTGGCCTCGCGATGGTGCGTCAATTGGTACATGGCAATGGCGGCACGGTACGTTACGCGCGCCCGGTGAGCCGCGGCGCGCGCTTCGTCATCACGTTCTGAATGCGTTCCGCGCACGCCTGATCTGGCTCAGTTCCGCGCGGCGCGTCGGGCCGTATCGTTGGCACGCCTGAATGTCATCCGGAGCCTGCCATGTCGATACGCCGTTGCCTGTTCGCCCTGTTGTTGCCGTTCTTCGCCAGCGCGCACGCGTGGGCCGATCCGCTCTATACATTTGATTTCCTGCCGGCGGGTTTCGCGCCGTCCGCGCTCAACAACGCCGGCCAGATCGTCGGCACGTCCGGCGGTGCGGCCGCCATCCTGTCCGGCGGGACCGTCACGAGCCTGGGCAGCGTGCTGCCAGACAGCTACGGTCTTGCGATCAATAACCATGGCGACATCGCCGGGTCACGCAATAGCCCGTACAACGGCAGCGCGTTCGCGTATGTGGGCGGCAGCGTGGTACCGGTGGCTGCGAGCCTGCCCGACATGTACGCGTATTCGAACGCGAGAGGCATCAACGACGCCGGCATGGTCGCGGGCAATGCCCAGCCCTACATCGGCGAGGCACAGCGCGGTTTCCTGTATGACAGCGGGGGCGTCCACCTGATCGGCACGTTCGGTGGCGACTGGAGCTATGCCGCGGCCATCAACGCGTCCGGCACGGTGGCCGGCACGGCCACGCTTCCCTCCAGCACGTTCGACCCGGACCGCCACGCCTATCTCTACCAGGGCGGCATGATGCTCGACCTCGGCACGCTGGGCGGCATGCGCAGCGAAGCCTACGACGTCAACGACGCCGGGCTCGCGGTGGGCTGGTCGGAAACGGACGTCGTCCTGGACAACGGCGCGCTGACGCGCCCCTTCGCGTACCGTGACGGACACATGGTCGACCTCGGTTCGCTGGGCGGCGACTGGGGCTATGCGCGGGCGCTGAACAATGCGGGCGTCATCGTCGGCGCGTCGGACCTCATCACGGACGTCGGCTGGGGCTACCACGCCTTCATCTATCTCGACGGGCACATGGTCGACCTGAACACGCTCGTGACGGGCGCGAACGGCTGGGAGATCATCGACGCCACCGACATCAACGACGCGGGCCAGATCCTGGGCCGTGCCTGCCGCCTCGGCACGTGCGCGGACGTGCGCCTGGACCTCGTGTCGGCCGTGCCCGAGCCGGCCACCTGGGCAATGCTGGCCGCCGGGCTCGGCCTGCTGGCCTGGCGCGCGCGCCGGCGCCGCGTGAAGCCGGCGCTGATGCTCGGCGTATCCCTGGCAGTGGCGGCACCGGCCGTGCTGGCCGACCCGCTCTATACCGCGACCTTCCTGCCCGAAAACTTCACGGCCTACGGCATCGGCAACGACGGCAGCGTCGTCGGCAGCGGTATCAATCCCGACAACCAGCAACGCGCCTTCGTGTGGCTGGACGGCACGACGACGTTCCTGCCGACGCTGGGCGGCCAGTCCGCCTGGGCGACCGCCACCAACGGCGGCGCCGTGGTCGGCGCCTCGCTGTCCGGCGACTTTACGCGCGGCTTCATCTACCGCAACGGCGACATCCGGAGCACCGGCACGCTGTATGGCGGCGAGAGCATCGCGTACGGCATCAACGCCGCGGGCCAGGTCGTGGGCGATTCCACGGATGCGTCCGGCAACAGCCGCGCGTTCCTGTACAGCGGCGGCACGCTGACCGACATCGGCACGCTGGGCGGGGCGGATGCGCGGGCGCGGGGCATCAACGGCGCGGGCATGATCGTCGGCGGCTCCCAGCCGGGCCCGGGATTCCCGGACGACGGCGCCCACGCATTCCTGTACCACGACGGCACCATGCAGGACCTCGGCACGCTGGGCGGCGGCTTCAGCTGGGCCGAGGCGGTGAACGATGCCGGCCAGGTGGCGGGCTACAGCCTCATCGGCGCCGCGGCCGTCTGGCATCCGTTCCTGTACAGCGGCGGCGTGATGCACGACCTCGGTTCCTTCGGCGGCGACTTCGGCGAAGCCCACGCCATTAACGCGGCCGGCATGGTGGTCGGTTATTCCAGCTTCGTCGGGGACGGTTTCTCGCACGCGTTCGTGTATGCCGACGGCAGCCTGGTCGACCTGAACAACGTGACGGACGGCCTCGGCATCCAGGTGCTGACGGACGCCGTCGGCATCAACGACGCCGGCCAGATCGTGGCCAACAGCTGCAACGACTTCGGGTATTGCGCGCCAGTCCTGCTCTCGCCCGTGCCGGAGCCGGCAGCGGCATTTTTGCTGCTTGCAGGCATCCCGGTGCTGTTGTGGCGCCGTAAAAATTAAGGAACTGCTATGCTGGGTCCGGACCCGGAGGATAGCAATGACCACGACGGATACAGCGGACCCGCATGCCATCGAACATCTCACATCGCGCCAGCGCGTGTTCGCCATCGTCGGCGCGTCGTCCGGCAACCTGGTGGAGTGGTTCGACTTCTACATCTATTCGTTCTGCGCCCTGTATTTCTCGTCCGCCTTCTTCCCGAAAGGCAATCCGACAACCCAGCTCCTGAACACGGCCGGCATCTTCGCGGCGGGCTTCCTGATGCGCCCGATCGGCGGCTGGCTGTTCGGCCGCATCGCCGACCGCTACGGCCGGCGCAACGCGATGATGATTTCCGTGCTCATGATGTGCGGCGGCTCGCTGATGATCGCCGCGCTGCCGACCTATGCCAGCATCGGCACGGCGGCGCCCATGCTGCTGCTGGTGGCGCGCCTGTTCCAGGGCCTGTCCGTGGGCGGAGAGTATGGCACCAGCGCCACCTACATGAGCGAGGTGGCGGAGCCGGGGCGCAAGGGATTCTTCGCGTCGTTCCAGTACGTGACCCTGATCGGCGGCCAGCTCGCGGCGCTGCTCGTGCTGGGCATCCTGCAACTGCTGCTCACGCATGACGAACTGAAGGCCTGGGGCTGGCGCATCCCGTTCGTCGTCGGTGCCTGCGCCGCCCTCGTGTCGCTGTACCTGCGCCGTTCGCTGCACGAGACCACCACCGCCAGCGAGCGCAAGAGCGAGGCCGCGGGCAGCGTCGCGTCGCTGCTGAAGCACCACCGGCGCGCGTTCGTCACGGTGCTGGGCTTTACGGCGGGCGGCTCGCTGATCTTCTACGCGTTCACGACGTACATGCAGAAATACCTCGTCAACACGGCCGGCATGAGCACGGAGACGGCCAGCCGCATCATGACCGTCTGCCTGCTGGTCTACATGCTGCTGCAGCCGGCGTTCGGCGCGCTGTCCGACCGCATCGGCCGGCGCACGTCGATGATCGCCTTTGGCGCGCTCGCCGCCGTGTTCACGACGCCGATCATGATGGCATTGCGTAACGTCTCGAGCCCGCTGACTGCCGGCGCGCTGATCGTGTGCGCGCTGGCGATCATCAGCCTGTACACGTCGATCGGTGGCCTGATCAAGGCCGAGATGTTCCCCGTCGAAGTGCGCGCGCTGGGCGTGGGCCTGTCGTATGCGGTCGCCAACGCGATCTTCGGCGGCTCGGCGGAATACGTGGCCCTGTGGTTCAAGCAGGCTGGCCACGAGCCGTATTTCTACTGGTACGTGAGCGTCATGTGCGCGCTGGCCTGCCTCGTCGCGATCCGCATGCCGGATCCGACGAAATCCGGCCTGCTCAAATGATGGAAGCGGGGCGCACCATGTCGATGTGCATGATGCCGTCCTCGTCGTACGGCGCGGACACCGTGACGAAGCCGAAGCTCCCATAGAACGCTTCCAGGTGGGCCTGCGCGCCGATGCGGATCGCGTGGCCGGGATGCAGCCGTTGCGCGCACGCGATGCCTTGCGCGACCAGTTCGCGGCCCAGGCCCGTGCCGCGCGTGGACGGGCTGGTGACGACGCGGCCCAGCGACATCTCCTCGTATTTCGCGCCCGGCGCCAGGCAGCGCAGGGTGGCGGCCAGTTCGCGCCTGCCGTCGAGGGTGCGCCAGCCGAGCAGGTGATGCGCGCCCGGATCGAGGCCGTCGATGTCCGGGTACAGGCACGCCTGCTCGAGCACGAACACCTGCTGGCGCAGTGCCAGCATCTCGTACAGTTCGGCCGCCGTCAGGTGGGCGAAACCGCTCCACTGCCATTCGATCATTGTCGTTTCCTTGTCAGGCCGCCGTCTCGAAACCTTCGAGCACGTTGACCACGTTGATGCCGAGTTCGGGCACGACCGAGCCGCCTTCGAACACGAAGACGGTCGGCAGGCCAAGAAAGCCGATGCGCTCGCCGATGCGCAGGAAGTCGCCGCTGGCGAGGCCGAAGTGCGAGCGCGGGTCGCCGCTGAAACCGTCGACGCCCAGCGAGACGACGAGCGCCTGCGGAGAAAAGCCCGCCATCCTGACGCAGGCCGTTTCCAGCGCGAGGAACCACTGCGCTGCCGCCGTTCCGCGCGGCAGCGGCACGTTCAGGTTGAAGCCGAGGCCCGCGCCGGCGCCCGTCTCGTCGGGGTGGCCCGCATAGTACGGGTAGTCCGTGCGCGGGTCGGCGTGGATCGACGCGACCAGCACGTCCTTGCGGCGATAAAAGATGTCCTGCGTGCCGTTGCCGTGGTGGTAGTCGAGGTCGAGGATGGCCACGCGCTGCAGGCCGTCGTCGAGCAGGTGCTGGGCCGCCAGCGCGGCATTGTTCAGGAAGCAGAAGCCGCCGCAGTAGTCGGCGCCGGCGTGATGGCCGGGCGGCCGCGTGAGCGCGAACGTGCTCCGCTCGCCCAGGCGCAGCGCGTGCGCCGCATTGATCGCGCAGTCGGCGCCCGTCTTCGCGGCGGTCCACGTGCCGGCCGTCAGCGGCGTCGTCCCGTCGAACGCGTACAGGCCGAGACGGCCCGTGAAACTGTCCGGTTCGACGTCGCGGCGCATGCCTTGCCCTGGCCACACGGAGGGGACGAGATCGCGCTCGGCGTTGCGCGGGTCGAGTGAAAGCCATTCGTTCCACGCGCTGCGCAGGAAGTGCAGGTAGCGGGGCGTGTGGATGCGTTCCAGCGACGTCAGGGGCACGCCATGCGGGGTGACGATGCGGCCCAGGCCGCGCCGCGTGAACTCGTTCGCCACGACGTCGATGCGCTGGGGCGGTTCCGACGTCGTGGCGTGCTGTGCGTGGTGTTCGTTGAAGAAGGTAAGCAAGGCGGCCCCGGTTCAGCCCGACCTGGCGGGTCAGCTGTTACGGCACAGTGTACTACTGTTATACGCCGCCACGAAGTCGTCGAAGGAGCCGGTATCCGTCGCCTCGATCTGCGCCTGCTCGGCCAGCGATGCCCGCGCCATCTCGTCGAACAGGCCCGTCTCGGCCGGCATCAGCGGTTCGGTACGGAACGCCTCGGCGTGCAGTTCGCTCTGGCGCAGGCCGAACTGCGCGAACGAGCCGAGCGTGCGCACTTCCTGCAGCACGCGCGCGGACGGGGTCTTTTCCGGATCCGCGACCTTGGCCTTCTGCGCGTTCAGCGCGTCCATGTGCGCGCCCTTGTAATTGTGCTCGTGGTCCAGCAGTTCCGCGATGGGGCGGATGCGTTCCAGCAGCTCTTCCGCCCAATCCTTCAGCAGCACTTCGTGGTCGTTGCGTGTGAGCGTGAGGCCCGGACGGCGGCCTTCCTTTACGGTGCGCGCGAAGTTGCGCGCGTGGACCTGGCCTTCCATCGCGTTGATCAGGGGGCTTTCCTCGAGGGCGCAGAACAGCAGGAAGGCGTCCAGGAAGCGGCCCGTCTCCAGTGCGATGCCGACCGGCTCGAACGGATCGACGTCCAGGCAGCGCACCTCGATGTATTGCACGCCGCGGGCGCACAGCGCCTGCACCGGGCGCTCGCCCGTGCGGATCACGCGCTTCGGACGGATCGTCGAATAGTATTCGTTCTCGATCTGCAGGATGTTGGTCGACAGCTGGACCCACTCGCCATCCTTCTTCGTGCCGATCTCCGCGTAGGGCGGATACGGACGCTTGACGGCGTCCATCAGCGAGGTGACGTAGCTTTCCAGGCTGTTCTCGTGCGGGCGCAGGCCGGATTGCGCGTCGTTCTGGTAACCCAGGTCGCTCATGCGCAGGCTCGTCGCGTACGGCAGGAACAAGGTGTCGTCCGACAGCGTCTCGAGATTGTGTTCGCGGCCGCGCAGGAAGCCCTTCGACAGGGTCGGCGAGGCGCCGAACAGGTACATCAGCAGCCAGCTGTAGCGGCGGAAGTTGCGGATGGTCGAGATATAGCTTTCGGACTGGAAGTCGCGCAGCGCGTTGCGGCGTTCTTCCGTGATGCCCTCGTGCTCCGCCAGCAGCTGCCACAGTTCTTCCGGCAGCGAATAGTTGTAGTGGATGCCCGCGATGCATTGCATGGCCTTGCCGTAGCGCAGGGCCAGGCCGCGGCGGTACACGTGCTTGAGCATGCCGATGTTCGACTTGCCGTACCAGGCGATCTCGATGTCTTCCTCGGCCGGCAGCTCGCACGGCATCGACTGGCTCCACAGCAGTTCGCCGTCCAGCTTGGAATAGGCGTAGCGGTGGATCGCGTCCAGGCGGTGCAGGGCCAGGCCGATGTCGTGTTCGGCCGGCGTGATGAATTCGAGCAGCGCTTCCGCGTAATCCGTCGTGATCTGCGGATGGGTCAGGGCCGAGCCGAGTTTTACCGGATGCGCAGTCCTTGCCAGGTGGCCCTGGCCGTCGACGCGCAGCGTCTCGCGCTCGATGCCGCGCAGGCCTTGCAGGAGCAGGCCGCGGCGGGCATCGTCGTCCAGCAGGGCCAGGCGGCGGGTCAGTTGGTTCGACACGAGGATTCCTTTCTTATACTGCCATGAGACGCAGAGAGTAACCGAAATCGGCCAACCGCGCCGGTCAGCCCTCAATATGACATTTTAGTTAATTAACCAGGTCAGGTTCCGGGACATTCTGCGCCGCGATCCAGCGGTCGATGCGCTTCTCCAGCACGTCCAGCGGCACGGCGCCGTTGTCCAGCACGGCGTCGTGGAAGGCGCGGACGTCGAAGCGCGGGCCCAGCGCCGCCTGCGCCCGCGCGCGCAGCGCGGCGATGCGCAGCTGGCCGATTTTATACGCCAGCGCCTGGCCCGGCTGGGCGATCATGCGGTCGACTTCGACCTCGTTGTCGGACGGCGGATTGGCCGTGTTCGCGTTCAGCCAGTCGACGGCCTGCTGGCGCGGCCAGCCCAGCGCGTGGATGCCCGTGTCGACGACGAGCCGCGCGGCGCGCAGCTGCTCGTCGGCCAGGCGGCCGAATTGCGAGAACGGATCGCGCATCAGGCCCAGTACCGGCCCCAGGCCCTCGGCATACAGCGCCCAGCCCTCGCCGAACGCGGGATACCAGGCGTGGCGGCGGAATGCCGGCAGGCCGTCGATGGCGTGGGCGCGCGCGACCTGCAGGTGGTGGCCGGGGATGCCCTCGTGCAGGGCGAGCGTCTCGACTTCCCATAGCGGCCGCGTGTCCAGGCGGCTCGTGTTGACGGCGAGGGCCGCGACCCGGTCCAGCGTACCCGCTTCGTAATACGCGCCGCCCTGCGTGTCGGCCCCCGCCTGCTGCACCGGTTTGACGGCCAGTTCTTCCTGCGGGATCGTGCCGAACTGCGTGGATAACTGGGCCTGGACGCGCGCGATGGTGCGGCGGTAGCGGTCCAGCAGCGCGTCGGCACTGGTCGGGAACAGGCGCGGATCGCTGCGCACGAACGCGACGAATTGCGGATAACTCCCCTTGAAGCCCGTGCGCGCGGCCGTCGCTTCCATCTCGGCGCGCAGGCGTGCCACTTCCTTGATACCCAGCGTGTGGATCTCGGCCGGCGCCAGCGTGGTGGTGGTCGCCGTCTTCACGAGATACGCGTACCACGCCGCGCCGCCGGGCAGGCCGGATGCGCCGATGGTCGTGCGCGCGGCCGGCAGGTAGTCGGTGCGCACGAAGTCTTCCAGCTTTTGCAACGCGCCCGCCGCCGTGCGCAGGGCGGCCGCGCCGTCCGCCGCGAGTTGCACGCGCGTCTCCTCGGCGATGGTCGCGGGCAGGCGCTGGAACGGCGCGCCGAGGGCGCCATCCTGCACGTGCTCGCGCATGGCCCGCAACTGCGCGGGCAGGCCGGTCATGATGGCCTTCGGTGCCGTCCAGCCGGTGCGCATCCCCTCGCGCATCTGCTCGATGATGCCGTCGACGTGGCGCGGCAGGGCATTCAGGCGCGCGATGTAGTTGCGGTAGTCGTCCTCCGTCACGAACGGCATCTGCGCGATCAGTTGCGGGAAGCGGATCTGCAGGCCGTCCTGCGCGCTGACCGGCTGCGGGTCGAACCCGACGAATGCGGCGCGCGCGAGGATGCGTTCCTGGTCGCCCGTGAACAGGTCCCAGGAGAGGCGGTCCTGGCCGGCCAGCTGCGCGCGGTCGATCTGGCGCGCGAGGTCGAGCATGCGGCGCGCGTGCTCGATGGTGGCCGTCTGTTCCGCGAGCGAGGTGTCGGCCAGCAGCGCGTCGTAGCGGTGGTCGCCGACGCTCGTGGCGAATTCGGGCCGGTGCTTGAGGCGCCATTGCCAGTCGCGCTCGAACAGTGCTTGCGCCGGATCGGCGGCATCCGCCGCGAACGCAACGAGGGGGCCCAGCAGGATGAGGGTCGCGAACAGTCGACGCATCGTGTTGGCTTCCGGGTGGTGGACCCGAAATTGTAACAAACGGGGCGTCCGGAGCGCGCCGGGGAGACGTTCAGCCGAACCGGCCGCCGCTCACGCGCTCGATCCCGGCCAGGTCCCGCCAGCTCTGCACGTCCGTGAAACCGGCGTCCGCCAGCAGCGCGCGCACGGCGGCGGCCTGGTCATAGCCGTGCTCGAGCAGCAGCCAGCCGCCCGGCGCGAGGTGGCGCGGGCTGCCCTGGATGATGATGCGCAGCGCCGACAGGCCGTCGGCATGGTCCGTCAGCGCGCCGACCGGCTCGAAACGCAAATCGCCCTGGACCAGGTGCTCGTCGCCGGCCGCGATATAGGGCGGGTTGGAGGCGATGACGTCGAAGGTTTCCACGGCGGCGAGCGCGTCGAACCAGCTGCTCTCGAGGAACCGCACGCGCGCGCCGTTGGCGGCCGCATTCGCCTGGGCGACGGCCAATGCGTCCGGGCTGACGTCCAGCGCGGTGACGTCGGCATCCGGCCGTGTGTGCGCGACGGCGACGGCGATCGCGCCGCTTCCGGTCCCCATGTCGAGCAGGCGCGCTGCGTTGTCCGGCAGGCGCTCGAGTGACAGGTCGACGATCAGTTCCGTGTCCGGGCGGGGAATCAGCACGGCGGGGCCGACCCGAAACGCCAGGCCGAAGAATTCGCGCCGGCCGACGATGTAGGCGATCGGTTCGCCGCGCAGCCGGCGCGCCACGAGATCGTCCAGGCGGGACGCCTCGTCCGGCGTGAGGACGCGGTCGCCCTGCGTGATCAACTGGACGCGCGACAGACCCGTCGCCTCGCACAGGAGGATGCGGTTTTCCAGCGGGTCGAGCGGCAGGCCTGCCTGCACGGCCGCGATGGTGGCGCCGGGCTGGATCGTCATCAGCGCGCGCGCCGCACCAGCACCCAGACGAGGGCCAGCGTGAGGATCGTGAACCACACGGCAGACCACTGCGGCACGTTCAGGCCGAACACGGTCTCCTGCGCCGCTTCGCACAGGCCGTCCGCCCGGAACAGGCCGGGCAGCAGGGTCGCGGTCGGGATCTTGTTGAGCGTCGTCTGCATCGGATCGATGCCGCACGAAAAGCCCGGATGGGCCAGCACGTACAGATGCTTGCCGACATAGCCGAGGCCGCCCAGCGCGCACAGCAGTGCAAGCCCGGCGCCGGCCTTGATCTTGTTGGCGAAGGCCCCGATCAGGCTGAAGATCGCGATGCCGAGGTACAGGTAGCGCTGGATCACGCACAGCGGGCAGGGCAGCAGGCCCTTCACGTGCTGGAGATACAGGGCCGCGCCGATCAGGGCGATGCTGACGGCGGCGATGGCGAGCAGGAGATTGCGGGACGAGGACATGGGCTTCCTGGTTGAAGTCGAAAAGGATATTTTCAGTCTAGCAACTTATACCGGTCTTAACACCGGGGTCAGAGCCCGATTTTTGGAAATTTCCCAAAAACGGGCTCTGACCCCGGTTTGTTGTTGATCAATCCCCCAGCGCCGCCAGTTGTTCGGCCTGGTGCTCGGCCGACAGGGCGTTCGTCAGTTCGGCCAGGTCGCCGTCCATGATCATGTCCAGTTTATAGAGCGTCAGGTTGATGCGGTGGTCGGTCAGGCGGCCCTGCGGGAAGTTGTAGGTGCGGATACGCTCGCTGCGGTCGCCCGAGCCGATCAGGCTTTTACGGGTTGCCGCTTCCTTGCTCTGCTGCTCGCGCAATTGCACGTCCTTGATGCGCGCGGCGAGGACTTTCATTGCCTGCGCCTTGTTCTTGTGCTGGCTGCGGTCGTCCTGGCATTCGACGACGATGCCGGTCGGCAGGTGCGTCAGGCGGACGGCGGAATCCGTCTTGTTGATGTGCTGGCCGCCGGCGCCCGAAGCGCGGTAGGTGTCGATGCGCAGGTCGGCCGGATTGATCTGCACGTCCTCCACTTCGTCCGCCTCCGGCATCACGGCGACGGTGCAGGCGGAGGTGTGGATGCGGCCCTGCGTCTCCGTCGCCGGTACGCGCTGCACGCGGTGGCCGCCGGACTCGAATTTCAGTTTCGAGTAGGCGCCCTGGCCGACGATGCGCACGATGACTTCGCGGTAGCCGCCCAGGTCGGACGGCGATTCCGACACCATCTCCACCTGCCAGCGGTTGCGCTCCGCGTAGCGCGTGTACATGCGCAGCAGGTCGCCCGCGAACAGCGCGGATTCGTCGCCGCCCGTGCCGGCGCGGATCTCGAGGAAGATGTTGCGCTCGTCGTTCTCGTCCTTCGGCAGCAGCATCTTCTGCAACTCGAGGTCCAGTTCCGCCATGCGCGCCTTCGCCGCGTCGATCTCGTCCTGCGCGAATTCCTTCATGTCCGGGTCGGCGAGCATCTCCTGCGCGGCGTCGATGTCGGCCTGCGCGGTCTGGTACTGGCGATAGACGGCCACCAGCGGACTCAGTTCGGCGTGTTCGCGGTTCAGCTTGCGGAAGCTGTCCATGTTCGCGGTGGCGCCTTCGGACATCAGGAGTTCGTCCAGTTCGACGAGGCGGTTGGCCAGTTGGTCCAGCTTGGCCAGCATGGATGGTTTCATAGGGCTCTTATGGGGAATGACAGCGGACAAGCCGCGGGAAGCGGCACGCGGGTACGACGAAGGAGTGCGGGCCGCTAACGGCGGCCGCGGAACAGCTGGGGCAGCAAACTCGCGAGGCGGGCGCGTTCGTCGCCCTGGGCGCGGTGCAGGGCCTGTTGCGGGCCGTGCAGGAATTTCGCGGTGAGGCCCTTCGACAGGGCGTCGAGCACCGTCTCGATGTCTTCGCCCCTGGCGAGCAGCTTGCGCGCCCGTTCCAGTTCGGCCAGGCGCATCGCTTCGCTCGATTCGTGCATGTCGCGGATGACGGGCACCACGGCGCGGTCGCCGATCCAGTGCATGAACGACTGCACGCGCGTCTCGATGATGGCCTCGGCCTGCGCGACGGCCGCCTGGCGGCTTTCGACGCCGGTGCGCACCACCTCGGCCAGGTCGTCGACCGTGTACAGGAACACGTCGTTCAGGCGGCCCACTTCCGGTTCGATGTCGCGCGGGACGGCCAGGTCGACCATGAACATCGGCCGGTGCCGGCGCGCTTTAATTGCGCGTTCGACGAGGCCCTTGCCGATCAGCGGCAAGGTGGAGCCGGTGGAGGCGATGACGACGTCGAACTGCGCCAGGCGTTCAGAGAGGTCGGCGAGGCCGATCGCGCTGCCGTTGAAGCGCGCGGCCAGCGCCTCGCCGCGTGACAGCGTGCGGTTGGCGATCGTGATCGACTTCGGATTGTGGGCGGCGAAGTGCGTGGCGCACAGCTCGATCATCTCGCCGGCGCCGATGAACAGCACGTTCTGCTCGCTGACGCGATCGAAGATGCGTTCCGACAGGCGCACGGCGGCGGCGGCCATCGACACGCTGTGCGCGCCGATCTCGGTCGTCGATCGCACTTCCTTCGCGACGGCGAAGCTGCGCTGGAACAGCTGGTGCAGATAAGTACCGAGGCCGCCCGCTTCGTCGGCGACGCGCACGGCATCCTTCATCTGGCCGAGGATCTGGGCCTCGCCCAGCACCATCGAATCGAGGCCGGAGGCGACGCGGAACGCGTGGCGCACGGCGTCGTGCTGCGGCAGCATGTACAAATGCGGGCGCAGGTCGGCGAAATTCAGGTCGTGGTAATCCGCGAGAAAGCGCGCGGACGCGTCGAGCGGGTCGGGTGCGCAGCTGGCGGCGTACATCTCGGTGCGGTTGCACGTGGAGAGCAGCGCCGCTTCGTCTTCGCCGCGAGTATTGAACTTCGAGAACCAGCCGCGCGCCGCCTGCACCGCATCGCCCAGCTGCTCAGGCGCCAGCGCCAGTTGCTCGCGCAGCGAGACCGGTGCTGTAGTGTGATTGAGGCCGACGGCGAGCAGTTGCATGGGTGATCAAAAATTGGGCAGCGCGCCCATTATACCCCTACAGCGTCAGGGTTTCACGCGCCCAGCTTTTCCAGCCTGTAGCCGTAGCTATAGACCGGCACGAGGCGAAAACCGTTTTCCGGACGCAGGCGCAGTTTGTTGCGGACGCGCGAAACGTGGGTGTCCATCGTACGCGACGGGACGGCCGTTTCGCGCACCCAGATCGATTCGTGGATGTACGCACGCGACAGCGGACGGCCCAGGTTGCGGAAAAACAGCAGCGCCAGGTTGAATTCCTTGTGCGTGACGTCGATCTGTTCGCCGTCCATCATCAGGCGGCCCGGGCGGGTCTCGAACACGTACGGACCGAACTGTAACTGTTCGGCACCATTCTGCGACGGGTACGCCCGGCGCAGCAGGGCCTGCGTGCGTGCCACCAGCTCGCCGCGGCGCAGCGGCTTGACGAGGTAGTCGTCGGCACCGGCCGTGACGCCGGCCACGATGTCGTCTTCGGCCGAGCTGCCGGCCAGGAACATCGTCGGGGTATTCGGCGCCAGTTTTTCCTTGGCGCGGCGCAGGAGTTCCGCCGCCGGGACGTCGGTCACTTGCCAGTCGACGATCAGCAGGTCGGTGCTGTCCTTGCGGAGTTGCCCCAGCAATTCTTTACCACTGTCGAAGGCTTGACAGCTGTGCCCAGCTCCGTTCAGAACTTGGCAGATGAGTTCTGCCTGGGTCGTGTCGTTGTCCAGTACGGATATTCTCATGATTTTCAGGCTGTCTCGGCTTGTGGGACTGAAGGACATCACTGTAGGAACATTCCTACAATGTCACTAAATATATCAGACTTTTAAAACGCAAAGCTACTGATGCCTCAGATAAATTCACATTTTCGTTGGGAAATTGCGTCATAGTTGTGTCAGGCCGTAGACAAACTCCCGGTTACACTGACGTCAACATTGTGGTTGAGGAGCTAACATGTTCAAGAAGAAGAGTCAGGGCGACGAATTGGCCCTGTTGCCGGTCTCCAGCGAGGACATCGAACGCGTGCGCGAACGCTGCCGCGGCCTCGTGCGCAAGCGCGCGGCCATTTCGGCAGGCGTATCCGTGATCCCGGTGCCGGGCGTGGACATCGTTGCGGACCTGTCCAGCTTTGCCGTCATGGTGGAAGAGATCAACCGGGCGTTCGGCCTGTCGCCGGAGCAGATCGACCGGCTGCAGCCGCGCATGCGCATCGCCACTTACCAGGCCGTGGCGGCCATCGGCAGTACGCTCGTGGGCAAGATCGTGACGAAGGAGCTGGTGCTGAAGCTGTTGCAGAAGTCGGGCGCCAAGCTGGCGGCCAAGTCGGCGGCGAAGATCGTGCCGCTGGCGGGGCAGGTCGCGTCGGCCGCGATCGGCTTTGCGTTATTCAGGCAGATGGGCTACCAGCACATCGATGCCTGCACGCGCGTCGTGCGCGAGGTGGCCGCCGCGCCGGCGTGATCACCCCGGCGCGGCAGAAAGAACGGGGTCAGGCGTCCGGCAGGACGACGTTGACGTCGAGCACTTCCAGGTTGCCCTGGCGGTCGAGGGAAATCTTGATGTCCTCGGCGTTGACCTTGGTGTACTTGGAGATCACTTCGATCAGCTCGCGGTGCAGGGCGGGGAGGAAATCCGGGCCGCCGCGGCCGCTGCGTTCGCGCGCGATGATGATCTGCAGCCTTTCCTTGGCCGCCGTCGCGCTTTTCTGATTCTTGGGGAACAGGAATGAGAGCAGAGGCATATCACTTCGCTCCGAACAGGCGCTGCAGGAAGCCCGGCTTTTCGTAACTGGTGAAGCGCAGCGGGATGTCTTCGCCCAGGAAGCGGGACACGACGTCCTGGTAGGCCTGGGCCACGTCCGTCTCCTTGAAGTGGATGGCCGGGTTGCCCTGGTTCGACGCGTGCAGCACGGCTTCCGATTCCGGAATGATGCCGAGCAGGGGGATGCGCAGGATTTCCTGCACGTCCTCGTACGACAGCATTTCGTCGTTTTCCACGCGGCGCGGCGAGTAGCGGGTGATCAAGAGGTGTTCCTTGACCGGTTCGCCGCCGCTCTGGGCGCGGCGCGACTTGGCTTGCAGGATGCCGAGGATGCGGTCGGAGTCGCGCACGGACGAGACTTCCGGATTGGTGACGATCAGCGCTTCGTCGGCGAACGTCAGTGCCATCAGGGCGCCGTGCTCGATGCCGGCCGGCGAGTCGCAGATGATGAATTCGAAGTCCATCTTGACCAGCTCGTTCAGCACGTTTTCCACGCCTTCTTCCGACAGCGCGTCCTTGTCGCGCGTCTGCGAAGCCGGCAGGATGAACAGGTTGTCGCAGTGCTTGTCCTTGATCAGGGCCTGGGTCAGGCTCGCTTCGCCGTTGATGACGTTGATCAGGTCGTACACGACGCGGCGTTCGCAACCCATGATCAGGTCGAGATTGCGCAGGCCGACGTCGAAATCGATGACGACGGTCTTGTGCCCGCGCAGTGCGAGGCCGGTCGAGAAGCTTGCGCTCGAGGTGGTCTTGCCCACACCACCCTTACCGGACGTTACAACGATAATTCTTGCCATGAAAAAATTGTGTCCTTTTCAGTATCTGGTCAGTGCTGGTACAGGGGCGCGCTTTAATTGCGGGTCGCCGAACCCAGCGATGATATATCGATTCGGTCGCCGACCAAACGGATTTGTGCCGGCTGGCGTGCGACCTCCGCCGGGAAACCTTCGTCGAACGTCCGGTAAACGCCCGCGATCGACACCAGTTCTGGCTGTAACTGCAGCGCGAAGATGCGCGCGCCCGCATTGCCCGACGCCCCCGCCAGCGCGCGGCCGTGCAGCGGCGCGTACACGTGAATGCTGCCGTCGGCGATGAGCTCCGCGCCATTGTTCACGACGGCGGTCACGATCAGGTCGGTGCCGCGCGCGTAGATGCGCTGGCCGGCACGGACCGGCGTGTCGACGATCATTGCGTGCACCGGTGCCGCAGGGGCCGGCGCGGGCGATGGTGCGGGTTCGGCTGTGGGCTCTGCCGTGTCGACCGGTGCCGCGGGCACCTCCCGTTCGCGGCCGGCGCTCGTCTGCAAGCCGCTGGTGCCGTCGTCCAGGAACAGGTCGTGGGCGCGGATCACGTCGTGCAGCGCGGCCGGCGCGCCGCGCACGGCGACGGCGTTCAGGCGGTACTTCTTGAGCAGCGCGACCAGCGCCTCCCAATCGAGGTGCGCGGCGTCGTCGGCGATGCCGGCGACGTCGATGACGGCAAATTCATCCTCGAAAAAATCCGACACACCCCCGGTCATCTGCTTCAGCGCGGCATCGATCGCGATCGGATCGGCCGAGTGCAGGATGGTCGAAATGGCCACGACCGTGGAGATCTTGATTTCGATGGGCAGGGAGCTCGAGCTTTTGGGCATAAATCAATGTGGTTGGCTTAGCCCGTGCATTCTACTGTGAAATTTCACTCAACGGAAAAGGGTTTTGGGCGAGTTTGGATGACTGGAAACTCCTGTTTCCTGAACAAAAATAATGTCTGAGAAAGATGCTCAGCCTTAAGCAAAATCAATAAAAAGGCTGTTTTTTCCGATGAATAAGCTGATAAGATTGATTTTGCTTAAACAAGATTTAAGCGAGGTCACTAATATTGTTGGCTTTCTGTCCAAGCTTGAGCGGAGATTGTGATTCCTCAAGCGCGCGTTGTGCTGGTGTTCGAATTCTTCCAGGCCTGGGCAGAAAAAGGCCGACAGCAGGGCTGTCCACTCATTGAACCCCGGCCGCTGGGGCCGGGATACCGGAGATTGATATGGAAGATGTCGTAATCGTGGCCGCAGGCCGTACTGCAATCGGCAAGTTCGGTGGCACGCTCTCAAAAATTCCGGCTGCCGAGCTAGGCGCCCAGGTCATCAAGCACCTGCTGACGAAGACCGGCATCGATCCGGCCGCGGTCAGCGAAGTCATCATGGGCCAGGTCCTGACGGCCGGCGTCGGCCAGAACCCGGCGCGCCAGGCGGTCATCAAGAGCGGCCTGCCGGACAAGGTCCCGGCGTTCACCCTGAACATGGTATGCGGCTCCGGCCTGCGCGCCACCCACCTGGCGGCCCAGGCCATCAAGTGCGGCGACGCCTCGATCGTGATCGCCGGCGGCCAGGAAAACATGAGCGCCTCGCCGCACGTGCTGAACGGTTCGCGCGACGGCTTCCGCATGGGCGATGCCAAGCTGACCGACACGATGATCGTCGACGGCCTGTGGGATGTCTACAACCAGTACCACATGGGCGTGACGGCCGAGAACGTCGCGCGCAAGTACGAAATCTCGCGCCAGGAACAGGACGAATTCGCGTTGCAGTCGCAGCTGAAGGCGGAAGCCGCGCAAAAGGCCGGCAAGTTCAAGGACGAGATCATCCCGATCGAGATCGCCTCCAAGAAGGGCACCACCGTGTTCGATACCGACGAGTATCCGAAGCACGGCGCCACGCTGGAAGGCCTGGCCAGCCTGCGTCCGGCCTTCAACAAGGAGGGCACCGTCACCGCCGGCAACGCATCCGGCCTGAACGACGGCGCCGCCGCCGTGATCATGATGTCGGCCTCGAAAGCGAAGGAACTGGGCCTGACCCCGATCGCCCGCATCAAGGGGTATTCGTCGGCCGGCCTGGACCCGGCCATCATGGGCATGGGCCCCGTCGACGCCGCCCGCCAGGCGCTGGAAAAGGCCGGCTGGAAGCACGAAGAAGTCGACCTGATGGAAATCAACGAAGCCTTCGCCGCCCAGGCCGTCGCCGTCAACAAGCAGATGGGCTGGGACACGTCGAAGATCAACGTCAACGGCGGCGCGATCGCGCTGGGCCACCCGATCGGCGCCTCGGGCGCGCGCGTGCTGGTGAGCCTGCTGCACGAAATGGTCCGCCGCGACGCCAAGAAGGGCCTCGCTGCCCTGTGCATCGGCGGTGGCATGGGCGTTGCCCTGGCAGTCGAGCGCGATTAAACACCCGCACGGCGCTACCGCTGGGGCGCCGTGCCGGTATCCGTAGTTAACAAGTGTGTGCAAAACTAGGAGAAGACAATGGCTAGAGTGGCATTAGTGACCGGCGGCATGGGCGGCCTGGGTGAAGCGATCTGTATCAAGCTGGCGGCGCTCGGCTACAAGGTCGTGACGACGTACTCGCCGGGCAGCAAGAAAGCGGAAGGCTGGCTTGCTGCAATGCGCGAACAGGGCCATGACTTCAAGGCGTATGAATGCGACGTGTCCGATTACGACTCCGCCCAGGCCTGCGTGGCCAAGGTCGTGCAGGAAGTCGGCCCCGTCGACGTGCTGGTCAACAACGCCGGTATCACGCGCGACATGACCTTCAAGAAGATGGACAAGGTCAACTGGGATGCGGTCATGAAGACCAACCTGGATTCCGTGTTCAACATGACCAAGCCCGTCGCCGACGGCATGGTCGAGCGCGGCTGGGGCCGCGTCATCAACATCTCGTCCGTCAATGGCCAGAAGGGCGCGTTCGGCCAGACCAACTACTCGGCGGCCAAGGCCGGCATCCACGGGTTCACGAAGGCCCTGGCGCTGGAAGTGGCGCGCAAGGGCGTCACCGTGAACACCATCTCGCCGGGCTACATCGGCACCAAGATGGTCACCGACATCCCGGCCGAAGTGCTGGAATCGAAGATCCTGCCGCAGATCCCGATGGGCCGCCTGGGCAAGCCGGAAGAAGTGGCTGGCCTGGTCGCGTACCTGTCGTCGGACGAAGCCGCCTTCGTCACCGGCGCTAACATCGCCATCAACGGCGGCCAGCACATGCAGTAAGCGGCCGCGCTTGCGACGCATCGACACCGCCTCCGGGCGGTGTTTTTTTTGGTGCGCCCAGCATGGGCGCACTCTTGTGGGTGGAAGTCCCGCCGCGAGCTGACCACAGCGAGCGAAGCGAAGCGCAACTGCACGAGGGCGACCGACTGTGGGGAGGAAGCGTGGAGCGAAACTGCGAGCCGATGAACAAGAATCGGATACAAGGCGCTGCCGAGCAGGGCGAGCGGGCCAAAAACCGCGAAGCTCTTGTGGTCAAGGCGAAGCGGCGTAGATCCGGCGGTTGTGCAGGGAAGGAGTGCGTTCTTACCTGGGGAGATCTCGCCTCACGCCTGAAAGGGCGACGAAAAAAAAAATCGGAGCGAGAAGTCAGCAGAGGCCGTAGTAGCTGAGTTTTTTTTTTTTTTCAGCGAAGGGCCGAACGAGTAGGAGTGTCCAACAACGTGTCGATGAACTGTGTACGGCATCAGATGCCCGCAAAAGCGGGGCGGGTCGCGGCAAGGCGGGGTGAAGCCCCGTCCCAAGCGTCCAGCGATGAAACACGGCTCCCGCGACAGGGACTGGAAGGCACAGGGCGAGACTTGCTCACGCAAGCGCTCGCGAGGGAGAACATGCAACGCGCGTGGAAACGCGTGAAGGCGAACAAGGGAGCCGCAGGCGCCGACGGTCTGGACATTGCCCAAACCGGACAACGCCTGAAGCACGCTTGGCCCACCATCAGGCAGCAACTGATGGAAGGCACGTACCGGCCCATGCCGGTACGGCGCGTCGGCATACCGAAGCCGGACGGGAGCGAGCGTGAACTGGGGATACCCACCGTGACCGACCGTTTGATTCAGCAGGCGCTGTTGCAGGTGCTGCAACCCCTGATCGATCCCACTTTTAGTGAACACAGCCACGGGTTCCGGCCCGGCCGTCGTGCGCGAGATGCCGTGCTTGCAGCACAGTGGTACGTGCAGCAGGGCTACCGCACCGTGGTCGACGTCGATCTGTCGAAGTTCTTCGATCGAGTCAACCACGACATTCTGATCGACCGTCTAGGGAAACGCGTGAAGGACGCCGGAATCATCCGGCTAGTGCGCGCCTACCTGAACGCGGGCATCATGAATGGCGGCGTGGTGCTCGAGCGGGGAGAAGGGACGCCGCAAGGCGGTCCGCTTTCTCCGCTACTGGCCAATGTGCTTCTCGACGAGGTGGATCGTGAGCTGGAGCGACGGGGACACCGCTTCGCCCGCTATGCCGATGACTGCAACGTGTACGTGCGCAGCCAGAAGGCAGGCGAGCGGGTGATGGCTCTGCTCAAGCGTCAATATGACAAGCTGCACTTGAAGATCAACGAATCGAAAAGTGCGGTAAGCCAGGCGTTTGGCCGCAAATTTCTCGGCTACGAGCTTTATATGACCGGAAAAGGCGAGGTAAAACGTGCGGTGTCGAAGAAGGCGCAGGAGGCGTTTCGGCAAAAGATCAGAGAACTCACCCGCCGGTCCGGCGGACGCAGCATCATGCAGGTGATTGAAAGCCTGCGCTCTTATGTGCTGGGATGGAAAGGCTACTTCGGTCTGGCGCAAACCCCAAAGGTCCTAAACAGGCTGGATGAATGGATGCGGCACCGGATGCGAGCACTTCACCTCAAGCACTGGAAGCGAGGGACGACGATCTACCGTGAACTGCTGAAGCTAGGGGCAAAACCGAACGTTGCACTGCTGGTGGCAAGAAACAGCCGTCGCTGGTGGCATAACAGCAAGTTTGCCTTGAACAATGCGCTAACGATTGCCTACTTCGACCGTCTTGGCATGCCACGCCTCACCTAACCTCAACTACTCGAACCGCCCGGTGCGGACCCGCACGCCGGGTGGTGTGGCAGGGGACCGGCCAGACAACTGGCCGCCCCTATGCCGATCTGCGTCTAAACACCGGGGTCAGAGCCCGATTTTGGGCAATTTCCAAAAAACGGGCTCTGACCCCGGTGTTGGCCTGCGCGCCGCGGTGGAGGGCAGATGTCGTATGCTCGTCCCGACGGCCGCCGCCGGGCGCGCGTGGGATAATTGAATGATCGATGCTGAACAAGTGAAGGCCGTGGTGCGCCTGCCGGCGCCGCAGCGCTATGAATATTTCGTCAAGCGGGTCGCCGCGTCGGGCACCGTGTGGGGCCTGTACCGCAACGGCTGGGCGCTCGCGAACAAGGACGACGGCACGCTCGTGTTCGCGATGTGGCCGGACGAGGAATTCGCCCGGCTGTGCGCGGAATTCGAATGGGAAGGCTATGAACCCCAGGCCTTTTCGCTGGACGAGCTGCTATCCGAGCTGCTGCCCCAGCTGCAGCAGGATGGCCTCTTGCCCGGCATCTTCCGCACGCCCGGTTCGAAGGGCGTGATGCCGACGCCGGGCCTGCTGCGCGTCGATCTCGAGGACGAGTTGCGAAGGGAAACACCATGAACGCATTGCCGCACGGCGCGCTGGCCTTGTCCAGTCTCGAAGAACAGATGCTGCAGCCCGGTGTGAAGGGCTTGCCGTTGACGGCGCCGCTGCGCCAGGGCGCGATCGGCGTGCAGGGCTGGAACGTGCTGCATGGCGACACGAGTTTTCCCGTCGCGGTACTGAAAACGTCTGCGCTGCGCCACAACCTCGAATGGATGCGCGATTTCTGCGAGCGCCACGGCGTGCGCATCGCCCCGCACGGCAAGACGACGATGTGCCCGCAGCTGTTCGGCGCCCAGCTCGCGAATGGCGCCTGGGGCATCACCTTGGCGAACGCCGTGCAGGTGCGGGTCGCGCACCGCTTCGGCGTGCGCCGTGTGCTGGTCGCGAACCAGCTCGTCGCGCGCAGCGACGTGCGCATGGTGCTGCAGCTGCTGCACGAGGATCCCGGCTTCGAATGCGTCGTGCTGGCCGATTCGCTCGCGGGCGCGGCGCGCCTGGCCGAGGAAGTCGAAAATCACCCGCTCACGCGACCCTTGTCCGTGCTCGTCGAACTGGGCCTGTCCGGCAAGCGCGCCGGCTGCCGCACGCCCGAGGAAGCGCTGACGGTGGCGCGGGCCATCGAGCGCGCGCCGGGTCTCGTGCTGGCCGGCTTCGAAGGCTATGAAGGCTTGCTGGTATCGGACGACCACGATGCCGACCTGCGGGCCGTCTCGAGCTTCGTCGCGCGCCTGTGTGCGCTCGTGCGCGAGGCCGATGACGAAGGCCTGTTCGGCACGCGCGAGATCCTCGTGACGGCGGGCGGCTCGTCGTACTTCGACCTCGTCGCGCGCGGCTTCCAGGAGCTGCACGGCCTGTCGCTGCCGCTCGTGCCCGTGCTGCGCAGCGGCTGCTACCTGACGAGCGACCACGGCATGTACCAGCGCCACATCGCCGCACTCGACGCGCGCGAAGGCGTCGAGCCGGAAGCGGGCCTGCGGCCGGCGCTGGAGATCTGGAGCGTCGTGCAGTCGCGCCCCGAACCGGGCCTCGCGATCCTCACGATGGGCAAGCGCGACGCGTCGCACGATGCCGGCCTGCCGGTGCCGCTGTGGCACCACCGGCCCGGTCCCGGCGCCGCGCACGCGCTGCCGGACGGCTGCGAGATCGTCAAGATGAACGACCAGCACGCGTACCTGCGCCTGCCGGAAGGCCCCGTGCGCGACATGCTCGCGGTGGGGGACCTGGTCGGCTGCGGCATCTCGCATCCGTGCACGACGTTCGACCGCTGGCCGCTGCTGCTGGCCGTGGACGACGACTACGCGGTACGCTTCGCGCTCAACACTTTCTTCTAGAATGGCCGGGCGGTAGGCTACAATCGGTTGTCGTTTTTTCGCTGACCGATCATGCCCGCCACCCCGCCGTCGCTGTTCCCGCCCATCCTCCCGCACCGTCATGGCATGCTGGCCGTGGACGACCTGCACACGATCTATTGGGAAGAAGTGGGCAACCCGAACGGCATTCCCGTCGTGTTCCTGCACGGCGGTCCGGGCGCGGGCCTGTCGCCGCAGCACCGCCGCTTCTTCGACCCGAGCACCTACCGCGTGATCCTGTTCGACCAGCGCGGCGCCGGCAAGTCGACGCCGCTGGGCGAGTGGCGCAACAACACGACGCAGCTGCTCATCGAGGACATCGAACGCCTGCGCGCCATGTTCGGCATCGAGCGCTGGCTCGTGTTCGGCGGCTCGTGGGGCTCGACCCTGGCGCTGGCCTACGGGCAGGCGCACCCGGAGCGCTGCCTCGGCTTCGTCCTGCGCGGGATTTTCCTGTGCACGCCGGCCGAGATCGAATTCTTCCTGTACGGCGTGCAGTGGTTCTATCCGGAGCTGTACGACGAATTCATCGCACCGATTCCCGTCGAGGAACGGGGCGATTTGCTGAAGGCGTACACGAAGCGCCTGCTGTGCGACGATCCGCAGCAGTACTGGCCCGCCGCGCGCGCGTGGAGCCGCTTCGAGGGCCGCCGCGTGTTCCTGCTGCCGCAGGAAGAAGAGCACGCGTCCGACACGCTCGACCTGGGCGTGGGCCGGCTCGAATCGCACTACATGGCGCACGGCGGCTTCCTCGAGCCCGACCAGCTGCTGCGCGACGTCGGCCGTATCTCCCACCTGCCGGCCGTGATCGTGCAGGGGCGCTACGACGTGATCTGCCCGCCGCTGTCCGCGTACCGCCTGCACCAGGCCTGGGCCGGGTCGCGCCTGCGCATGATCCCGGACGCCGGCCACGGCGCGCTGGAAGCGGGCATCGCCCGCGCCCTCGTCGCCGCCACGGAACAGTTCAAGCGACACGGCCGTTTCGATTGAAACGGCGTCGATTTGGACCGAGGCCGCCGCCTGCTACACTGTCCCCAGCTTCTTACAATAACGACAAGCTACCCGCATGAATATCCAGACCAACGACATCGGCCATGTCATCCAGCTGTCGATCGCGCCCGTGTTCCTGCTGACCGGCGTGGCGACCAAGCTGACGGTACTGATGAACCGCCTCGCGCGCATCATCGACCGTACCCGCGACCTCAAGATCGAACTGAGCAAGGGGCCGGATCCGGATTGCAGCGAGGAGCTCGACGTGTTGTACCAGCGCTGGCGGCTGATCAATTATGCGATCACGGCCAGCACCGGCTGCGGCTTCCTGATCTGCGTGATCATCGCCTGCCTGTTCCTCGGCGATACCACCAATCTGCCGCTCGACCGCTACATCGCCGGCATGTTCGTGGTGGCCATGGTCGCCCTGATTGCCAGCTTCATTTTCCTGCTGCGCGAAGTGTCCGTCTCGTTCCGCTACATGCGCATCCACCGCCACGACGTTCCGGTCGGGCCGGACTAGTTTTTACGAATCGAGACCATCATGAACGACTATCAACGTCCCCCCACCCTGCATCGCTACGGCCTGCGCGCCGAGCTGGAACTGGCGCTGTCCACCGGCCAGTTCAAGCTCCAGCCCGAGAACGGCTTCCTGACCCTGTCGCTTTCCACGGCGTGGAACCGGAGCCTGTTCGACGTCCTCGGCCCGGCCGACAGCTGCCTCGTCATCCACAACACGGAAGAATTCGGCGAGCGCCTGCACCGCGCCGTCCAGCGCACGTTGCCCAACTGGGCCGGCATCGACGGCCCCGTCGAATACGGCATCCGCTCGCGCCTGGGCTCGGCCTTTTCCCGCCCGATTTCCGACGCGCGCGAAAAGGAGTGGAAGTTCGCGTGGCGCTCCCTGGCGCCGCATACCAGCCTGAACCCTGTCAGCGTGCGCATCGGCAGCATCGAGCAGTTCGCGGAACTGCGCACGCCGGAGAGTTATCCGGCCTGACGTTCGCGCGTGTCGCGATTAGAACCACGGCTCGACGAAATCCCGGTGTAATGCCGGGATCATCACTCACGTCGTGCCCATGACCGCCTCGCTCCCCGACACCGCTTATCCCCACCTGCTGTCTCCCCTCGACCTCGGCTTCACGACGCTGAAGAACCGCGTGATCATGGGGTCGATGCACACGGGGCTCGAAGACCGTTTCTGGAACTACGGGAAACTGGCCGCGTTCTACCGCGAGCGTGCGCGCGGCGGCGCGGGCCTGATCGTCACCGGCGGCATCTCGCCGAACCGCCAGGGCTGGCTGCTGCCGTTCGGCGGCACGCTGAACTTCCGCGCCGACGTCCTGAATCACCGCCGCGTCACGCGCGCCGTGCACGAAGAGGGCGGCAAGATCCTGCTGCAGATCCTGCATGCGGGCCGCTACGGCTACCAGCCGCTCGTCGTCTCCGCCTCGAACGTCAAGTCGCCGATTTCCCCGTTCCGCCCGCGCGCGCTGACGGCACGCGGCATCGAGTCGACCATCGCGGCCTATGTCCGCTGCGCGACACTTGCCAGACGCGCCGGCTACGACGGCGTCGAGGTGATGGGCAGCGAGGGCTACCTGATCAACCAGTTCCTGTGCGCGCGCACGAACCGCCGCACGGACGCGTGGGGCGGCAGCATCGAGAACCGCATGCGCCTGCCGGTGGAGATCGTGCGCCGCATCCGCGCGGCCGTCGGGCGCGAGTTCATCGTGATGGTGCGTCACTCCGTGCTGGACCTCGTCGACGGCGGCAACACGTGGGACGAAGTCGTACAGGTGGCGCAGGCACTGGAGGACGCCGGCACCACGATCCTCAACACGGGCTACGGCTGGCACGAGGCACGCATCCCGACCATCGTCACGTCGGTGCCGCGCGCTGCCTTTGCGTCGGTTGCGGCGCGGCTGCGGGATGCCGTCAGGATTCCTGTCGTCGCGTCGAACCGCATCAACATGCCGGCCGACGCGGAGCAGCTGCTGGCCGAGGGCAGCGCGGACATGGTGTCGATGGCGCGGCCGTTCCTGGCCGATCCCGATTGGGTGAACAAGGCCGCGGCGGGCCACGCGGACCGCATCAACACGTGCATCGCCTGCAACCAGGCGTGCCTGGACCACACGTTCGTCAACAAGCGCGCGACCTGTCTCGTGAACCCGCGCGCATGCCACGAGACGGAACTGGTGTACACGCCGACACGCCAGCGCAAGCGCATCGCCGTCGTCGGCGCCGGGCCGGCGGGATTGTCCGCCGCGACGGTGGCGGCGCAGCGCGGCCATGCCGTCACGCTGTTCGATGCGCTTGAGCGGATCGGCGGCCAGTTCAACATCGCCATGCGCATCCCCGGCAAGGAAGAATTCGCGGAAACCATCCGCTATTTCGGCCGCCAGCTGGCGCTGACGGGCGTGGAACTGCGGCTCGGCCAGCGCGTCACGCGCGAGGAACTCGTCGCGGCCGGCTACGACGACGTGATCGTGGCGACCGGTGTCACGATGCGCCGTCCCCGCATCGAGGGCATAGCGCATCCGAAGGTGCTGTCCTACCTGGACGTGCTGCGCGACCGCGCGCCCGTCGGCCCGCGCGTGGCGATCATCGGCGCCGGCGGCATCGGCTTCGACACGGCGGAGTTCCTGGTCCACGACGCCAACGCGCCGCGCCCGCAACCCGTCGCGGACTGGGCCGGCGAATGGGGCGTCGACCTGGCCGTGGCCGCGCCGGGCGGCCTCGTGAAGCCGCATGGCGTGACGCCCGCGCGCAGCATCTGGCTCCTGCAGCGCAAGTCGACGCGTCCGGGCGCGGGCCTGGGCAAGACGTCGGGCTGGGTGCACCGCGCCACGCTGGCACGCAACGGTGTCGCGATGCTGGCGGGCGTGCAGTACGACCGCATCGACGACGCGGGCCTGCACATCACCGTGGGCGGGCAGGCGAAATTGCTGGAAGTGGACAATGTGGTGATCTGCGCCGGGCAGGAAAGCCTGGCGGAACTGATGCCGCCGGAAGGGCTGCAGGGCGGGCCCGCATTCCACAAGATCGGCGGCGCGGCATTGGCGGCCGAACTGGATGCGAAGCGGGCGATCCGCGAAGGCGCGGAGCTGGCGGCGCGTTTATAAGACGAGCCGCCGGGTCCTAGCTGCTGCGTTTCTTGCTCTTCTTGCTGCGGGAATCCGACGCCGGCTGCGCCGTCTGGTCACCCTGGCGCGGCGTGTCGAGGTCGCTCTGCCGGGAGCCCGTCGAGGATTCCAGCGAGCCGCCTTTCTGTTGCTGTTCCATGCCGCCGTAGCCCGACTGGCGCGATGCGTTCAGGCGGTCTTCTTCGCCGCGCGCCTGCATGCGCTGGGCGCTCTGGCGGGCGCTCCAGCCGGCCTGCTGGGCGCCGGGACCGCCGCGCTGGCCGCCCACGTTGTCGTTGAGACTACCCTGCAGCGAGCCGCGCGCGCGCAGCGATGCGCCCTGCTGTTCGATATTGGCCGACTGGACGTTGGCCCCACCCGGCGCCACCCAGCCCGGCGCGCGCGGCTGCTGGCTGTCTTCCGCGACGGTGACGGTTTTTTCCTTGGCGATGCCGCGCGAACGCGTGGTGTCCGGTCCTTTTTGTTTCGACATTTGATCCTCCTGTGAGCTGGGCTGACAAGAGGATCATGCGCGCGGGGAACGGGCTATTCCAGAGGAAGAGGGAGCGCACCTTTGTAGGACTGGAACTACCTTTTACGCACGACGACGCAGCCGATCGAATAGCCGGCGCCGAACGAGCAAATGACGCCGTTGGCGCCGCTGGGCAGGTCGTCCTGGTGCGAGTGGAATGCGATGATCGAGCCGGCCGACGACGTGTTCGCGTAGCGGTCGAGGATCACCGGCGCTTCGTCCGGCGTGGCGTCGCGGCCCAGCAGGGTGCGCGCGATCAGCTGGTTCATGCTCAGGTTCGCCTGGTGCAGCCAGAAACGGGAGATGTCCTCGATCTTCAGGCCCGCGTGCTCGACGGTGTCGCGGATCATCGCGGCCGCCATCGGGCACACTTCCTTGAACACCTTGCGGCCCTGCTGGCGGAACAGTTTATCGGGCTGGCCGATACCGTCTTCGTCGAAACGGTTCATGAAGCCGTAGTTGTTGCGGATATTGTTCGAGAACTTCGTCTTGAGTTTCGAATCGAGGATCTCGAACTGGTGGGCGCTCGTGGCCGTGTCGGCCGCTTCGATGACCATCGCGGTGCACGCGTCGCCGAAGATGAAATGGCTGTCGCGGTCGCGGAAGTTCAGGTGGGCGCTCGTGATTTCCGGATCGAGCACGAGCACGGCGCGCGCCTGGCCCGTCTGGACGGCGGCGGCGGCGGTCTGGATCGCGAACGTGGCGGACGAGCAGGCCACGTTCATGTCGAAGCCGTAGCCGTCGATGCCGAGCGCTTCCTGCACCTCGACAGCCATCGCCGGGTAGGCGCGCTGCATGTTGCTGGCGGCGACGAGGACCATGTCGATGTCGGCCGGCGTGCGGCCCGCGCGCGCGAGGGCTTCACGGGCGGCGGCGACGCAGATCTCGGCCTGCAGCGACAGTTCCTCGTCGGCGCGCTCCTTGATGCGCGGCGTCATGTGCGTGGGATCGAGGATGCCGGCCTTTTCCATCACGTAGCGCGACTTGATACCCGACGCTTTTTCGATGAAGGCGCTGCTGGACGGTTCCAGCGCGGTAACCTCGCCGGCCGCGATCTTCCCGGCGTGCTCCGCGTTGAACAGCTCGACGTACTGGTTGAACGCCGTCACCAGCTCATCGTTGGAGATCGAATTCGGTGGCGTGAACAGGCCGGTGCCGCTGATGACGACAGGTTTCATGTTTGACTAGCTTTCATAGACTATAACGGGAGGCAACACTCCCTGAATCAGGCGATTCTACACAATCGTACTGACGGTGGGAACCGAGGGTCCATTCCACAGGAAGCCCGTCAGTACAGGCGTTGTGCGGAATCAGTGAGCCTGTTGGGCGAGCGAGGCGGGCGGCGTGGCGCGTTTGGATAACTGTACGGGCAGGCCTTGCAGATGGTGCAGCGCCTGGGTCAACTGAAAATCGTCCGCGCTGCCGAATTCCAGCGGCTTGCGGGTGCGTTCGGCGGCGAGGATCCGCATCTGCTCCTCGATGTCGTCGTGGTTCGTCGCTTCCTCGCCCGCGCGGCTGGTGTCGTTCTTGAGGTGGTGCTGCAGGTCGGCTTCGCGCATGCGCAGGGCGTTCAGGCCGTCGCCGTCGGCGTTCTCGTCGACGGGGACGTCGGGCACGATGCCGCGCGCCTGGATCGAGCGGCCGCTGGGCGTGTAATAGCGTGCGGTCGTCAGTTTCACCGCGGTGTCGCCGGCCAGCGGGCGGATCGTCTGCACCGAACCCTTGCCGAACGTCTGGCTGCCGACGATGGCGGCGCGTTTATGGTCCTGCAGCGCACCCGCGACGATTTCCGATGCCGATGCCGAACCCGTGTTCACGAGGACGACCATCGGAATCGTTTTATACAGGTCCGGCACCTTGTCGAGCGGATCGTTGCCGCGGCTGAGCAGGTAGTACTCGGGGCTGCCGTAGAAGCGGGCCTTCGAATCGTCCAGCTGGCCGTTCGTCGAGACGATCTCGGCATTCTTCGGCAGGAACGCGGCGGAGACGCCAATCGCGCCCTGCAGCAGGCCGCCCGGGTCGTTGCGCAGGTCGAGCACGAGACCTTTCAGGTTCGGTTCCGCGCGCGCGAGCGCGGCCAGTTTATTCGCGAGATCCTCGACGGTCGGTTCCTGGAACTGCGACACGCGCACCCACGCGTAGCCGGGCGCGACGATCTTGCCCTTCACGCTCTTCTGCACGATCTCGTCGCGCACGATCGTGAACGACAGCGGCGCCGGGGCGTTCTTGCGCAGCACCGTGAGCACGACCTTCGTGTGCGGCTCGCCGCGCATGCGCTTGATGGCCTCGTCGAGGTCCATGTCCTTCACCGCCGCGCCGTCGACGTGCGTGATCAAATCGCCCGCCTGGATGCCGGCGCGGGCGGCCGGGGCGTCCTCGATCGGGGTGACGATGCGGACATAGCCTTCTTCGCTCTGGTTGATCTCGATGCCCAGGCCGACGAATTTGCCTTCGGTCCCTTCGCGCAGTTCGCGGTAGGCCTTGCGGTCCAGGTAGGCCGAGTGCGGGTCGAGCGCGCCCACCATGCCGGAGACGGCCTGCGTGAGGAGCTTGCGGTCTTCGACGGGCTCGACGTAGTCGGCCTTGATCGTGTTGTAGGCATGCGCCAGCTGGTGCAGGCCCTCGATGGGCATGCCGTCCACCGGCTTGTGGGCCAGGGCCGAATATTGCATCGTGACGCCGACCCCGAGGATCACACCGAGGGTGACCAGGGCAACGTTCTTGAAGCTGGAGCGCATGGGCGATGAGCGAAAGGGGACTGCGGTCCAGTATAACCCTCCCGCGGCCCCGGTGCGACGCCGGGATGCGCGGGAGTCCCGTCAGGCGACGGCGCGCTTGCCGGCCGGCAAGCTGCCGCGGCTGTTGATGATGCGCGAAAACAACGTCAGTTGCCCGTTGGTCGTGTCGTCCCAGCTGAAACCCTCGGCATAGCGGCGGGTGGCCGCGTGGTCCGGGTAGCTGCTGCGCAGTTCCGTCAGCGCCTCGGCGATGCCTTTCGCCGTGCGTTCCTTCATCAGCACGCCGGCTTCCGGCCTGGCCACGACTTCCGGCGTGCCCCACACGTTGGATGCAACGACCGGCGTGCCGCAGGCCATCGACTCGAGCAGCACGTTGGCCCAGCCTTCGCGGCTGGACGCGAGGATCATCGCATCGGCCGCGTTGTAGTAATGCTTGAGCTCGGTCTGTGCGACGGCGCCGAGGAATTTGACGCGGTCGGTCACGCCCAGGCTGGCGGCCAGCGCTTCCAGCTTCTTGCGCTCCGGTCCGATGCCGGCAATGAGCAGTTTCACGTCCGGCAGCATCGGCAGCGCGCCGATGGTCAGGTCGTGCGCCTTGCGCGGGTCGAGCACGCCGACGGAAATGACGGTGAAGCCGTCGATGCCCAGCTGGGCGCGCGCGGCCGCGCGGTCCATCGGCACGAAGCGCTGCAGGTCGACGCCGTTGCGCAGCGAGACGATGCGGTCGCCCGGAATGCCGAGGCCGATCATTTCTTCGCGCAATGCCTGGCACACCGTGATCATGCCGGCCGCGTTGTTTGCCGCCCACATGAGCTGCTTTCTCGGCAGCGTGAACTGCGGAATCAGGTTAATGTCGGTACCGCGGGCCGTAATGACGACGGGCTTGTTGAAGTACTTGCCCAGCATCACCGCGGCGACGCCGTCCGGATAAAAATAGTGCGCGTCGATGACGTCGAAGTCATAGCCCTCGTCGATGATGCGCCCGATCTCTTTCTTGCAGGCCTGGGCCATCAGCCACGGCGCCGCGGTCATCCCGACCTTCGGAATGACGAGGTAGCGGGGGTGCGTGACCTCGATGTCGTAGCGGGTTTCACGCGCCGGCACCTTGGAAAAGGCCGCGTAGTCGCCGAAACGCGGGTGCTGCGACGGGAACCAGGGCACGGGCGCGACGACTTTCGATTCGACCTGGCCGCTGGCGAGCAGGTAACGCAATCTTGTCTCGACAAAGATGCCGTGGCTGGGTTTGACCGTGTTCGGGAAGAGGGAACTGAATGTAAGGAGCTTCATCGACGATGTGCGCAGGGCGGAATAGCAGAGCGTAGCATCTATTATGTAATAGATTGCAATTACTTGGCTTTTCTAACGGAACGTCCTCCAGTTTAATAGCAAAAAAGCAAACGTGTAGCGTGCTCGCCAGAAATCTGTGATAAATTCGTCTAGTTATTAACCCGGCGGCAAGTCCTCCGGCCCACTCCCTCATGAGGCGAACCGGCATGCAGCGCGGGCGTCCCATGGTCCCTTACCTCAATCTGTAGAAGATCATGAAAATTTCAGTTATCGGGACTGGTTACGTCGGACTGGTGTCTGGCGCCTGCTTCGCCGACGTCGGCAACACCGTGCTGTGCCTGGACGTCGATACGCGCAAGATCACGATGTTGAAGGACGGGGTCATCCCGATCCACGAACCCGGCCTGGACAACCTCGTCCAGCGCAACGCCGCCGCCGGCCGCCTGCTGTTCTCGTCGAACTACGACGACGCCGTCAGCCACGCCGACATCATCTTCCTGGCCGTCGGTACGCCGCCGGACGAAGACGGCAGCGCCGACCTGACCCACATCCTCTCGGCCGCGCGCAGCATCGGCGAGCGCCTGACGAAGCCGGCCGTGATCGTCGACAAGTCGACCGTGCCCGTCGGCACCGCTGAAAAAGTGAAACGCGCCATCGCGGGCGAACTGGAGAAACGCGGTGTGAACGTCGCGTTCCATGTCGTCAGCAACCCCGAATTCCTGAAAGAAGGCGCCGCCATCGACGACTTCATGAAGCCGGACCGCATCGTGGTCGGTTTCGACGACGCCGAAGCCGGCAAGCAGATGCGCCAGCTGTACGCGCCGTTCAGCCGCAACCACGAGAAATTCGTCGAGATGGACATCCGCAGCGCCGAGCTGACGAAGTACGCGGCGAACGCGATGCTGGCCACCCGCATCAGCTTCATGAACGAGCTGGCCAACCTGTCCGAACTGCTGGGCGCCGACATCGAGGCCGTGCGCCTGGGCATCGGCATGGACCCGCGCATCGGTCCGGACTTCCTGTACGCCGGCATGGGCTATGGCGGTTCCTGCTTCCCGAAGGACGTCAAGGCGCTGATCAAGACCGCGTCCGACCATGACAAGCAGCTGCACCTGCTGACCGCGACCGAGAAGGTCAACGAAGAACAGAAGAACGTGCTGTTCACGAAGCTGGTGCGCTTCTTCGGCGGCGCAAACAACCTGAACGGCAAGACGATCGCCCTGTGGGGCCTGTCGTTCAAGCCGAATACGGACGACATGCGCGAAGCGCCGAGCCGCATCCTGGTCAAGTCGCTGTTCGACGCGGGCGCCAACGTGGTCGCCTACGACCCGGTCGCCAGCACCGAGGCGAAGCGTGTCCTGGTGGCCGAGCATGGCGAGGACCTGTGCAATACCCGTCTGCGCATCGTCGAGTCGGCCAAACAGGCCGTCGAAGGCGCGGACGTGCTCGTGCTGGTCACGGAATGGAAGGAATTCCGCGCGCCGGACCTGCCGTTCCTGGCCGAGAACCTGAAACTGAAGGCCGTGTTCGACGGTCGTAACATCTACGATCCGGACGCCTTCGCCGCCGCCGGCCTCGTCTACGAAGGCATCGGCCGCCGTTCGGGGAAAGTCGAGCAATGACGGACGCAGTGAGCAACAAGGGAACGATCCTCGTCACCGGCGCCGCCGGCTTCATCGGCAGCGCGGTGGCGGTGCGCCTGACCGCCATGGGTCACACCGTGGTCGGCTGCGACAACTTCAACGATTACTACGACCCGGCGCTGAAGCACCACCGCGTCGAGGCGCTGTTGAAACCGGCCGGCGTGACTTGCGAGACCGTCGAACTGAGCGACGGCGAGCAGGTGGCCGCGCTGTTCGAGCGCGTGAAACCGGCGCTCGTCGTGCACCTGGCCGCCCAGGCCGGCGTGCGCTATTCGCTGAAGAACCCGGCCGCGTACGTACAGGCGAATCTCGTCGCGTTCGGCCACATGCTGGAAGCGTGCCGCAACCACAAGGTCGAGCACCTGTTGTACGCGAGCAGCAGCAGCGTCTACGGCGCCAACGCCAAGACGCCGTTCAGCGAGGATGACGTCACCGACGCGCCCGTGTCGCTGTATGCCGCGACGAAGAAGTCGAACGAGCTGATGGCCCATTCGTATAGCCATCTGTACGGCATTCCGACGACGGGCCTGCGCTTCTTCACGGTGTATGGACCGTGGGGCCGCCCGGACATGGCCTATTTCAGCTTCGCGCGCAAGATGCTGGCGGGCGAGGCGATCCCCGTGTTCGCCGAAGGCAAGCTGTACCGCGACTTCACCTATATCGACGACATCGTCGAAGGCGTCGTCCGTCTGCTGTTCAAGCCGACCAAACCGGAAGGCAAGCCGCCGCACGCCATCTTCAACATCGGCAACCAGACGCCGGTGCAGGTGCTGGACTTCATTCGCACGCTGGAAGGCGCGCTCGATGTCAAGGCGACGCTGGACTTCCAGCCGATGCAGCCGGGCGACGTGCCGGCCACGCACGCCGATACCAGCAAGCTGCAGGACTGGGTCGGCTACAAACCCACGACGTCACTGGAGGCGGGTTTGCGTGAATTTGCGCGGTGGTATAATCGGGCGATACGTGAAAATGTTTCCTACCTGAAATGAAAAAAGTCCTCATCCTCGGCGTCAACGGTTTTATCGGCCACCATCTCTCCAAGCGCATCCTGGAGACGACCGATTGGGAAGTGTATGGCATGGACATGAACTCCGAGCGGATCGCGCATCTGCTGGACCATCCGCGCATGCACTTTTTTGAAGGCGACATCACCATCAACAAGGAGTGGGTCGAGTACCACGTCAAGAAGTGCGACGTGATCCTCCCGCTGGTGGCGATCGCGACGCCGTCGACGTACGTGAAGGAGCCGCTGCGCGTCTTCGAACTGGACTTCGAGGCGAACCTGCCGATCGTCCGCTCGGCCGCCAAGTACAAGAAACACCTGATTTTCCCGTCGACGTCGGAAGTCTACGGCATGAGCCCGGACTCGGAATTCGATCCGGAGAACTCGGAACTGGTCTACGGCCCGATCAACAAGCCGCGCTGGATCTACGCCTGCGCCAAGCAGCTGATGGACCGCGTGATCTGGGGCTACGGCATGGAAGGCCTGAATTTCACGCTGTTCCGTCCGTTCAACTGGATCGGCGCCGGCCTGGATTCGATCCACACGCCGAAAGAGGGCTCCTCGCGCGTGCTGACCCAGTTCCTGGGCCACATCGTGCGCGGCGAACCGATCCAGCTGGTCGACGGCGGCCAGCAGAAGCGTTCGTTCACCTATGTCGACGACGGCATCGACGCGCTGATGCGCATCATCGAGAACAAGGACGGCAAGGCCACCGGCAAGATCTTCAACGTGGGCAACCCGGTCAACAATTATTCGATCCGCGAACTGGCCGGCATGATGCTGGACCTGGCTGCCGAGTATCCGGAATACCGCGAGACGGCCAAGCAGGTGAAGCTGGTCGAAACGAGCTCGGGCGCCTACTACGGCACCGGCTACCAGGACGTGCAGAACCGTGTGCCGAAGATCGAGAACACGGTCTCGGAACTGGGCTGGAAGCCGCAGGTCTCCATGCGCGACGCGCTGGTCAAGATCTTCGATTCGTACAAGGACAAACTGGGCGACGCCGAGCAGCTCAACACCTGACCTGCGTTCGACCCTCGTTGAAAAGGCTGCCGCGGCAGCCTTTTTTATTCACATGCACATAGCCATTCTCGGCGGTGGCGTGGCGGGTGTCGCCGGCCGCCCGCGCGCGATGCGTCGCCTGTCGCGTGCCGGCGCGGACCTCGGCGCGCTGGACATCGGCCTGATCGACGCGCGGATGGGCTATCCCAGCCTGTCCATCCTCAGGAGCGATTTCCAGCGCATCCTGTCGGCGCGGCTGCAGGCGCTGGGCGTCGCCGTCCGGTATGGCCGCAACGTCGCGCGCATCGAACCGGGTGCGGTCGTCCACTTCGACGACGGGACGACCTTGACGGCGGATCTCGTCGTCGGCGCCGACGGCCGCATGGCATCGTGCGCCCGCCGCTACGTCACGGGCGGCAATGCGCCCATCTACCAGGGCTTCATCAACTGGATCGGCGTCTGCGAGGGCGAGTTCGACGTGGACACGATCTCGGACTATTGGGGCACGGGCGAACGCTTCGGCATCGTGCCCGTCGCGCGCGACAAGGCGTATTGGGCCGGCGGCGCGGCGCAGGCCACGATCGGCACGCGCGATCCGGACGCTTATCGGGACGAGCTGCAGCGCCTCTTCGCGGACTGGCCGGAACCGGTACGGCGCATCGTCGCCACCACGCCCGCCGCGCGCATCAACAAGATCTATGTGCACGACCACGATCCCGTGCCGACCTGGCACCGGGACAACCTGGTCATGATCGGCGACGCGGCCCACGCGGCCCTGCCCACGTCCGGCCAGGGCGCGTGCCAGGCGCTGGAAGACGCGTGGCACCTGGCGAACCGCATCGACGCGCATCCGGGCGATGTGGGCCAGGCCCTGCAAGCGTTCACCGCGCTGCGCTTCCAGAAGACGGCGGGCATCACGCTGGCCGGCCGCGGCCTGGCGGCGTCGCTGTTCAACCGCGACGAGGCCTTTTGCCGCGAGCGCGACCGCGCCAGCCGGCACGCGAATCATGCGGATCTCGCGCGGGCGATGGCCGATGGGTGGAGCCGGCACCTGCCGCTGTAAGTACCCGCCGTAAATACGACCTCGGGGTTCTTGTTAATCCTTGTATCTCCCGGCAAACACGGCGTAAGCATTTGTAAAGTGCCCGGACAGGGTGGGGGGCGGAGCATATAGTTCTTATCAGTTTTTCTCTCTCTCTCCACTCTTGAAGTGGTCTTTGCCCACGGTTCCCCCACCGTGGGCTTTTTTCTGCCCGGAGCCCAAAGATGATCACGACCCGGTTCGCCCGCGCTGTCCTGTGCGCGCTCGCCATCGGCAGCGCCGTCCCTTCGTTCGCCGTCCCGCTGATGGACATGCGCGTCGAGGATCTGCTGTTCATGTCCGCCGACGTAAAGAAATCCCTGAACCTGACCCCGAACCAGCAGACCTTGTGGAACCAGGTGGAAGGCCGTTCGCGCTCCATCCTGCGCGAGCGCCAGCGCCGCCGCGAGGCGCTGCAGGAACAGGCGAAGACGCTGCTGGCGAAGCCGGAGGTCGAATTGCGCGACCTGAACCGGGCCGTCGAGGCGGAAGCCGCGGCGACCAATACCGAGGACAAGCAGCTGCGCGAAGCGTGGCTGGAAGTGAACGATGCGCTCGACGACAAGCAGCGCGCCCAGGTCGCGACGTTCATGGGCGAGCAGTTGATGCGCGTGGTGCCGGAGGGGCGTTCGGGCACCGAGCGCGGCGGCGAACGTGGCGGGGAGCGCGGCGGCGGCCGTCCGGGCGGCATGGGTGGTCACGGGCGTGGCGGCATGGGCGGCGGCATGGGCGGCCCCGGCGGCGCGTCGATCAATCTCGGCGGCTGAGGCGTACATACAATGTATCGTTAAGTAAAAATCCGCCGCCCGTCGCTGATTCGACTATCCTTCCCCGCTAAAATTGGTGCCGCCGCGCAACCGATAACAACGATAGTCATGAGCACCAGCGAAGTCCTCAAGAGCCCGCCGCCAGCGATTCTCGTGCAGAGCGCGGCGACGGCGGCCCGGTGTATCGGCACACTGGGCCGTGTTACATTCGCGGATGGCCACAAGCCACACCGCAGCACACAAGGACCCCTCGTGAAACGTTACCTTCTCAGTACCCTGACCTTTTCCATGCTGACCACCTTCGTCTCCGCGGCAACCGCGGCGGCGGACCGCGCCGGCATCGACACGCAATACATCGACCCGAGCGTACGCGTGCAGGACGATTTCTTCACTTACCTGAACGGCAAGTGGCTCAAGACGACCGAGATCCCCGCCGACCGCTCGAGCTGGGGCACCTTCATGAAGCTGCGCGAGGACACGCAGCCGCAGCTCCTCGGCATCATCGAAGCGGACCAGAAGGATCCGCACAAGAAGGCCGGCACGGACGCGCAAAAGATCGCCGACCTGTACACGAGCTTCATGGACGAGAAGAAGCTGGAGACGCAGGGCTACAAGCCGCTGACGGGCGAACTGCAGCGCATCCGCACGCTGAAGGACAAGAAGGGCGTGCCGGACCTGATTGCGCACCTCATTAAAATCGGTGTCGCGACGCCGTACGGCATCGGCGTGGCGCAGGATGCGAAAGCGTCGACGAAGTACGCCACCTACATCCGCCAGGGCGGCCTCGGCATGCCGGACCGCGACTACTACCTGAAGGCGGACGACGCGAAGATGGCCGCGGCCAAGGCGAAGTACGAACAGCACGTCGCGAAGATCCTGGCGCTCGCCGGCGACAAGGAGGCGGACGCGAAGGCGAAGGCCATCGTCGCGTTCGAGACGGCACTGGCGAAGGCGCAGTGGACGAAGGTCGAACTGCGCGATCCGAACAAGAACTACAACAAGATGGACGTGGCGCAGCTCACCGCGCTGACGCCGGGTTATGACTGGAAGACCGCGTTCGGCGCCGCCGGCGTGGGCAACAAGGTCGATTACGTGATCGTCGGCCAGCCGACTTACCTGCGGGCCTTCGACAAGCTCCTCGCCGACACCGACATCGAGACGGTCAAGGCGTATTTCCAGTGGCAGCTGCTGCGCGAATACGCGCCTTACCTGTCGAAGGCGTTCGTCGACGCGGACTTCGATTTCTACGGCAAGACGCTGACCGGCGCGGACGTCAACCGTCCGCGCTGGAAGATCGGCGTGTCCGTCGTCGAGGGCGCGCTGGGCGAGGCGCTGGGCCGCGAATACGTGGCGAAATACTTCCCGCCGGAGCGCAAGGCGCGCATGGAGGAACTCGTCAAGAACGTCCTCGCCGCGTACCGGGAATCGATCGACCAGCTGGACTGGATGGGCCCGGAGACCAGGAAGGAAGCCCAGGCCAAGCTGGCGAAGTTCACGCCGAAGATCGGCTATCCGAACAAGTGGCGCGATTACACCCGCCTGAGCGTCAGGAAGGATGACCTGGTCGGCAACGTGATGCGCGCCGCGGCCTTCGCCTACAACCGCAACATCGACAAGCTGGGCAAGCCGATCGACCGCGAAGAGTGGGGCATGACGCCGCAGACGGTGAACGCGTACTACAACTCGCGCATGAACGAGATCGTGTTCCCGGCCGCGATCCTGCAGCCGCCGTTCTTCGATGCGAGCGCGGACGACGCCGTCAACTACGGCGGCATCGGCGCCGTGATCGGCCACGAGATCGGCCACGGCTTCGACGACAAGGGCAGCCAGTCGGACGGCGAGGGCAATCTGCGCAACTGGTGGACGGCGGACGACCAGGCGCGCTTCAAGGCCAAGACCGACATGCTGGTGAAGCAGTACGACTCTTTCGAGCCGCTGCCGGGCTACCACGTCAACGGCGCCCTCACGCTGGGCGAAAACATCGGCGACAACTCGGGCCTTGCCATCGCGTACAAGGCTTATAAAATCTCGCTGCACGGCCAGCAGGCCCCTGTCATCGACGGCCTCACGGGCGACCAGCGCTTCTTCATGGGCTGGGCCCAGGTGTGGCGCTCGAAGATGCGCGAGGCGCAGCAGATCGTGCAGGTGAAGACCGACCCGCACTCGCCGGGCCAGTTCCGCGCCAACGGCACGCTGCGCAACCAGGCCGCGTTCTACGAGGCATTCGGCGTGAAGGAAGGCGACAAGATGTACCTGCCGCCGGAGCAGCGCGTCACGATTTGGTAACAAAACGGATCGCCATCAGCGATAATCGAAGCCGGCGGTACCCCCGCCGGCAACCCACCATCCCACCCATAACAACCCGAGGGAGATGAAGAGATGATGAAGAAGCACACCCTGTTGAGCGCCCTGACCCTGGCGCTGCTTGCCAACGCCGGCCATGCGGCGGAAGGCGCCGCCGCCAAGAACACGGCCATCAAGAAGGGCCAGACCCTGGCCGCCGGCGTCGCCACCGAATACATCGATCCGGCCGTGCGCCCGCAGGACGATTTCTATGAATACCTGAACGGCAAGTGGATGAAGACGGTCGAGATCCCGGCCGACAAATCGAGCTGGGGCTCGTTCGCCAAGCTGCGCGACGACACGCTGCCGCAGCTGCGCGGCATCATCGAGAAAGCCGCCGCCGGCAACCCGGCCAAGGGCACCGACGCCCAGCGCATCGGCGATTACTACGCCAGCTTCATGGACGAAGCGAAGCTCGAGCAGCTCGGCATCACCCCGCTGAACGGCGAACTGGCGAAGATCGCGGCGCTGAAGGACAAGTCCGAGCTGCCCGCGCTGCTGGCGCACCTGGGCAAGATCGGCGTGAACGTGCCGTACGATTTCGGCATCCACCAGGACAACAAGGATTCGACCAAGTACGTCGCCGACATCTATCAAAGTGGCCTCGGCATGCCGGACCGCGACTACTACCTGAAGGCGGACGACGCCAAGCTGGCCGACGCGAAGGCCAAGTACCTGACGCACGTCGAGAAGACGCTGGCGCTGGCCGGCGACAAGAATGCCGCCGCCAACGCGAAGGCGATCGTCGACTTCGAGACGGAGCTGGCCAAGGTGCAGTGGACCAAGGTCGAACTGCGCGACCCGATCAAGGCCTACAACAAGGTGCCGCTGGCCGACATGGGCAAGGTCGCGCCGGACTACGACTGGAACGGCTACCTGCAGGCCACCGGCATCGCCGGCAAGACGACCTATGTGATCGTCAGCCAGCCGACCTACCTGAAAGGCTTCGCCGAGATCTCCAACAAGACCTCGCTGGACACCTGGAAGGCCTACCTGACGATGCACCTGGTGGACGCGTACGCGAACTACCTGAACAAGGCCTTCGTCGACGAACGCTTCGACTTCTACGGCAAGACGCTGTCGGGCGTGAAGGAGATGGAACCGCGCTGGAAGCGTGGCGTGGGCGCGATCGAGCGTTCGCAGGGCGAGTCGCTGGGCAAGCTGTACGTGGCCGAGTACTTCCCGCCGGAGCGCAAGGCGCGCATGGAAGCGCTGGTCAAGAACCTGCTGGTCGCCTACAAGCAGAGCATCGACAAGCTGGACTGGATGTCGCCGGCGACCAAGAAGGAAGCGCAGGCCAAGCTGGCCAAGTTCACGCCGAAGATCGGCTACCCGAACAAGTGGAAGGATTACTCGGCCCTCGTCGTGTCGCGTGACGACCTGGTGGGCAACGTGATGCGTTCGCGCGACGTCGAGTACAACCGCGAGCTGAACAAGCTGGGCAAGCCGATCGACCGCGACGAGTGGGGCATGACGCCGCAGACCATCAACGCGTATTACAACCCGGAGATGAACGAGATCGTCTTCCCGGCCGCGATCCTGCAGCCGCCGTTTTTCGACGCGAATGCGGATGATGCCGTGAACTACGGCGGCATCGGCGCCGTGATCGGCCACGAGATCAGCCACGGCTTCGACGACCAGGGCGCCCAGTACGACGGCGACGGCAACCTGCGCGACTGGTGGACGGCGGCCGATCACAAGAACTTCGAGGCCAAGACCAAGATGCTGGTGAACCAGTACAACCAGTTCGAGCCGATCAAGGGCTACCACGTGAACGGCGAACTGACGCTGGGCGAGAACATCGCCGACAACTCAGGTCTCGCGATCGCTTATAAAGCCTACAAGATCTCGCTGAAGGGCAAGAAGGCGCCCGTGATCGACGGCCTGACGGGCGAACAGCGCCTGTACATGGGCTGGGCCCAGGTGTGGCGCACCAAGATGCGTGAGCAGCAGCAGATCGTGCAGGTGAAGACCGACCCGCACTCGCCGGGCCAGTTCCGCGCCAACGGCACGCTGCGCAACCAGCCGGGCTTCTACGACGCCTTCAAGGTCAAGCAGGGCGACAAGATGTACCTGGCGCCGCAGGAGCGCGTCATCATCTGGTAATTCCGGCCCCAACGCCATCCCGCAGTCCCGGGGATGGCGTTGTCGTTGTTAGCGGTCGCAAATACAACATGGTTACAACTTGATGCTCTTAAAGCTTGCAAATATGCTAAAGTTCGCGACGCTGTCCCATCGTTGACCTTTCCCCGACATTCATGCAAGCGGTTTTCCAGAAACCCTCGTCCCGGTTCCTTTGCCTGGCTTATTTGTGCGCCGTCCTCGTCGGCGCGCTGGCCGTGTTCATGGCGAAGTCGTACCAGTCCGGTTTTTCCGGGGCGGATGAACCGTCGCACTTCCTCAACGGGTATTTTGTCTCCGATTACATTGCCCGCCATTTCGGCAGCAATCCGATGGGCGCGGCCACCGATTTCTACGTCCATTATCCGAAAATCTCGATCGGGCACTGGCCACCGGCCTATTACGGCATCCTCGGTCTCGTGTTCCTCGTGCTGCCGCCGACCTTGCCGGTGATCTTCGCCGTCAACGTCCTGTTCGCCGCACTGCCGGCGATCGGCGTCGCCGCGGCGCTGTCCATGCTGGCCGACCGCCGCGCCGCGCTGGCCGGCGCGCTCGTCTACGCGGTGACGCCGCTGGTGCTCGAAGGCCACGTGATGTTCATGGCGGACCAGCCGCTGACCGCCTGCCTGGTCGCCGCCACCGCCGTCTGGATCGCGTTCAGCGTGCGTCCCGGCTGGGGCAGTGCGCTCGGGTTCGCGCTGCTCGCCGCAACGGCCGTGCTCGTCAAGGGCAACGGCTGGCTCGTCGTGTTCGTTCCCGTCTTCCACATCCTGCTGACGGCCAACTGGAAACTGCTGCTGTCGGTGCGGCTGTACGTCGCCGCCGCGCTGGCGGCCGCCATCGTCGTGCCGTGGTACATGCTGACGGCCAAGATCGCCGCCGACGGTTTCAACTATCAGGCGGGCCTGCCGTATGCGACGAAGGCGCTGCTGTACAACTTGCAGGCCCTGGGGCGGAACGTGACGCCCGTCGGCGGCCTGCTGGCCCTGTACGCCATCGTGGCCGAGTTCCGCGCACGCCGCGCGGCGCCGCAACGCTGGACGATCGTCAGCGCCGTGATCAGCCTGCTGCTGGCGACCCTGCTGCTGCAGTCGCTGGTGCCGGTCGACATCGTCGAACGCTACATGGCGCCCGCGCTGCCGGCCGTCGTCGTGCTGGCCGTGCTCGGTGCCGTGCGCCTGCTGGCTCATTTGCCCTCCCTTCTGCGCGCGGGCACGCCCGCACCGGCGCTCGCCGCGCTGGCCGTCGTGATGGCCGTGCCGGGCATCGTGCACCTGGTCCAGCGCGCGCCGAAGGCCGATACCGGCATCGCCGCCGTGACCGACCGCCTGGCCGCCGCCAAACCCGTGCTGACCGTCATCGACGGCAGCGCCTCCACCGAAGGCTGGTTCATCGCCGACATGGCCGTGCACGACAGCGCGCTGCGCGGCTACGTCGTGCGCGCATCGAAGCTGCTGGCCGACTCGAATTTCATGGGCACCACCTATACCCTCAAGTACCACGACACCGCGGACGTGCTGGCCGAACTGCACCGGCTGGGCGTCCAGCACGTTGTCATCGTGCGCGAGGGCGGCAAGGACGCCTATCCGCACAGTGCCCAGGTGCGCGCGGCACTGGCGCGCGCCGATTCCGGCTTCCGGCTCGGCCAGACCCTGCCGCACCAGTACCGGTCGGGCGTCACCGAAGTCTACGACGCCGTCGCCCCGGCCCGGCCCGACATCGCGGCCGTCCGCAACATGGGCCTGCCGGCCAAGGCGACGGCGCTCACCAAATTGCAGTAATCCCAGTTCACCCGTCACACAACAGTATCCGCAGCGAGGACGCAGCATGCCTTCCACACTGAAAACCAATGTATTGCCGATCGAAGCGGCCCGCGCCGCATATGCCGGCCTCGACATCGCAGTGATCCTGCCTTGTTATAACGAGGAGGCCGCCATCGGCGCCGTCGTCGAAGGCTTCCGGCGCGAACTTCCGCAGGCGCGGATTTACGTCTACGACAACAATTCCAAGGACCGCACGTCCGAAGTGGCAGCGGCCGCGGGCGCCATCGTGCGCGCCGAGACCCTGCAGGGCAAGGGCAACGTCGTGCGCCGCATGTTCGCCGACATCGATGCCGACATTTACCTGATGTGCGACGGCGACATCACCTACGACGCCGCGAGCGCCCCGGCGCTGATCGCCAAGCTTGTCGAGGAAAACCTGGACATGGTCGTCGGCTGCCGCGTCGACTCCGAGGAAGCCGCCTACCGCGCCGGCCACCGTTTCGGCAATGCCCTGTTCACGGGCTTCGTCGCGCACCTGTTCGGCAACCGCTTCACCGACATCCTGTCGGGCTACCGCGTGTTCTCGCGGCGCTACGTGAAATCGTTCCCGGCGCTGTCGAACGGCTTCGAGACCGAGACCGAGCTGACCGTGCACGCGCTGCAGCTGCGCATGCCGATCGGCGAACTGGACACGCCGTACGGCGCGCGCCTGGAAGGCTCCACCAGCAAGCTGTCGACCTACCGCGACGGTTTCCGCATCCTGCTGATGATCACGAAGCTGTTCAAGAACGAGCGGCCGCTGCTGTTCTTCACGATCCTGTTCGCGCTGCTGGCGCTGGTGTCGATCGGCGTGTCGATCCCCGTGCTCGTGACCTATCTCGAGACGGGCCTGGTGCCGCGCCTGCCGACCGCCGTGCTGGCCGCCAGCATGATGCTGCTGGCCTTCCTGGCGCTCACCTGCGGCCTCGTGCTCGACACCGTCACCCATGGCCGGCGCGAAATGAAGCGCCTGGCCTACCTGACCGTGCCGTCGGTCGGGGCCACGCGCGAGAAAAAGGCTTGAAGCAGTTCTTCCGTTTCTGCCTCGTCGGCGCGCTGGGCTTCGTCACCGACTTCGGCGTCCTGTACGCCGTCGTCAAGGGCCTGGGCCTCGGCCCCATGAGCGGGCGCATCGTGTCGTTCCTCGTGGCCGCCACGGTCACGTGGAAGGTCAACCGCCATTTCACGTTCGTGAAGCAGGACGCCGGCTCCGTGCGCGAGTGGCTGCAGTATCTGGCGTTCACCGGCGTGGGCGGCTTCATCAACGTGGCCGTCTACCAGACCTGGCTCTGGTTCACCGACCACAGCACGCTGAACCTGTTCCTCGGCGTCGTGGCCGGGTCGGCGGTGGCGCTGATGTTCAACTTCGTGATCTCCAAGCGCGCGGTGTTCGCCGAGCGGCGCGCGGTGCAATAAAAACGGCCGCGCGATTGAACTAAACCCCAAAAGTTGGACACCAACTTTTGGGGTTTTTTCATGGCCAAGTACAGCGAGCAGTTCAAACTCGCCGTTGTCCAGGACTATCTAGCGGACACATCTGAAGGCTACCGTGCGATCGGAAGACGGCACGGGTTAAGTAGCCATGTCATTTTGCAGCGGTGGGTCGCGGCCTACCAGCTCCACGGCGGGGCAGGTTTGCGCAAGAAGTCCAGCGGATACAGCGCTGAGTACAAGCTGTCTGTGTTGCAGCACATGTGGGACAATCGGCTCTCGATTAATCAAACTGCCGCCAGATTCGATATTCGCAGTTATGCGATGGGTAGCATGTGGGAGCGTGCGTACCAGGAGGGCGGCATCGAGGCGTTGAAACCACGCCGTAGAGGAAGACCCAGGCCGATGACGGCGTCAGACACAAGTAAGCCGGATCAGGCTCCGGATGACGACAAGCGCAGCCGCGAGGATTTGCTGGCCGAGGTAAATCAACTGCGTATGGAGCTAGCTTACGTAAAAAAGTTGCAGGCCTTAGTTCAAGCCCGGCCAAAGCAAGCGCCGCGCAAAAAGCGCAAGTAGTGCAAGAACTAAGGCAGCAGTTCCCGATCGCCAGTTTGCTCCAGCTGGCGCAGCTCCCGCGCAGCACCTTCTATTATCAGCAGGGTTTGCTGCGACAGGAGGACAAGTACGGGAAGCTGAAAGAGACAATCAAAGCTGTCTTCTAACGCCACAAGGGACGTTATGGCTACCGACGCGTTACCGCCGCGATTCGCCAGTCAGGCAGTCCAGTCAACCATAAGCTCGTCCAGCGTTTGATGGGATTACTGGGGCTGAAATCGCTCGTGCGACCGAAGAAGTACCGCTCGTTCAAGGGCGAAGTGGGGCAAGCTGCGCCCAATGAACTGCAACGCCAATTCAAGGCTGATGCCGCCAATCGGAAGTGGGTGACGGACGTGACCGAGTTCAACGTCGCCGGCGAGAAGCTGTACCTCTCGCCCGTGCTGGACCTGTACAACGGCGAAATCATTTCCTTCGAAATGAACAAGCGTCCCGTCTTCGACATGGTGAGCTCAATGCTCAAGAAAGCCTTGGCCAAGCTGCAGCCTCATGAGAAGCCACTGCTTCACAGCGACCAGGGATGGCAGTATCGGATGCCGGCTTACCAGCATCAGCTTCGGGAGCGGGAACTCGTGCAGAGCATGTCGTGCAAAGGCAACTGCCATGACAACGCGGCCATGGAAAGCTTCTTCGGGGTGCTCAAGTCAGAGTTCTTCTACCTGAACAAATTCGACAGCGTCGATGCGTTACGGGATGGCCTGGTTGAGTACATCCATTATTACAATCACGACCGTATCAAACTCAAACTAAAAGGCCTGAGTCCTGTGCAATACAGAACTCAGGCCTTGGCTGCCTAGCAAACTAACCGTCCAACTTTACGGGGTCAGTTCATCGAAGCGGCCTTTTTCATGGTGCGGGTAAAGCGATTACTGCGTCACGCTCGAGTAGGAGCACGACTTGACCTGGCCGCGTGCCGGGTCGCCGAACACGGCGTTGGTGCACTTGACCGGACCGGTCACGACCTTCGAGGTGTAGATCGTGCTGGTGCCGTAGCGGACTTCACGCTTGCCGGTGAACGAGCAGGTGCCGTTTTCGGTGGCGCAGGCCGTGAAGGTCGGCGTGCCGGTCACCGGCGCGGCCGCCGTGGTCGTGCCGGCGTAGCTGCACGACTTGACAACGCCGCGGATCGGATCGCCGAACACGGCGGTCGTGCACGGGGTCGACGCGGTGATCATTTTCGACGTGTACACACCGTTCGCGCCGAAGCGGACTTCACGGGTGCCGCTGAACGCGCAGGTCGAGCCTTCGTTGCCGCACGCGGTCCAGGACGTGGTCGTCGTGGTCGGCGCGGTCAGCGATTCGTACGCGCCGATGTCGATCTGGCCGACCACCGGACGGGCTTCGCCCGCGGCGACAGCCTTGTACTGCGCGACAGCCTTCAGCGACACGCCCTTGGCCGACACGCCCGGATCCGAACCGGCATCGATCACCAGCGCGCTGCCGACCGGATGCAGGTCGTACGCGGCGCGGTTCGCGAAGCTCGGCGATGCCGAACGGTAGTTCGTCTTGTCGATCGTCGATCCCTGCGTGCTGAACGTGCCCACGCCGGCATAGATGTTGTTCTGGGCCACGGCCGGGGTCGGCACCTTGCCGCTGACGAACATGAACGTACCGCCGCTGCCCATGTCGTTCAGGAACGTGTTGTTGATGACGTACAGGTCGCTGCCGGCGTTGACCGCGCCTTCTTCACCGTAGGCCAGCATCGCCGGGTTCGAGTTCGATGCCGGTTGCTGGATGATGTTGCCGATGATGTAGGACGTACCGGCGTTCGGCAGGTCGATCTCGTACGACGGCTTGCCGGCGGCGGTGCTGCCCGTCTCGCCCGGGTTCAGGCTCGAGAAGCGGTTGTACGCGATCAGGTTGGTGTCCGCACGCGACTTCAGGTTGTGGCCGACGTTGGCGTCGTGCGAGAAGTTGTAGCGGAACGTCAGGCTCTTCACGTGGCCGATGTACAGGTTGTGCGACTGGCCGTCGCCTGCGCCGTTGTGGCCGAATTCGGTGTTCTCGATCACGACGTCGCTGTTCGCGTTGGCGTTCGCCAGGATACCGTTCTCGTTGTCGTGGATGAACGAGTTACGCAGCGTGAAACCGGCCGCTTCGAGGCGGAACGCGGCGCCGTTCGCGTCGGGCACTTTAGCGCCGTACATTTCGACGTTGTCCACGGTCAGGTTGTTGCCGTCGACGACCCAGATGCCTTTGCCACCGGCGTTCTTGCCGGCCGCATCGATCTTCGGACGGCCGTTGACGCCGCGGATGGTCAGGTTGTGGCGCAGGATGTAGCAGACATCGCCGCTATACGTGGTGTTGCCGGTGATTTCGATAACGTCGCCATCCTTGGCGGCGGCGATCGCGGCGCACGGCTTGGCGTAGGTCTTGCCCGGGCCAACCGACAGCGTCGCTGCGGATGCAGTGGTCACACCTGCGAACGCCATCAGGACGGCAACAGCCAGGTGCGATGCAGAGAATTGGGTGTTGCGCGATGCGGTTTGTTGCATGTCGATGTCCTCGTAAGCGATTGCCTGTCAGCAGTTGTGCCTGCTGGAAAGTTGCAGAATACGAGGTTTGAGATCGACGGTTTGTAACGAAGTGTAACCGAAAATAGCTGAACGGCAATCCTGAAAAGAGGCTAATTATTGTTCCTTTTAGCCTTATTTAGTAGAGCAAAAGAACATTTTGTGATCGCTTTTTCTAGTATCCAATGCAAGAAAAAGGAAGCCTGAAACGACTTTTTACGGTTTTTCCCTATGGAATGTAATTTCCGGTGGAAAATTTATCGACAGAGCCAGAGTGACAATATGCATATCTGACTGGCAAGTGCCGAGCTGACACCCGTGGTCGGAATGGCTACGAAAAAAAATTTTCGAAATCAAGTCGATGTTGCGTTCACGCCGCATTTTTTTTCGAAAAAATTTGTGCTGGTGACCAGCCCATTCGTGGACTGTACAGAAAAAGTTCAGTCCTGGAAACTATTTTATGAGTAAAAGTTGTATCTGGAGTAATTGCGGACTATTAATGCGACTTTGACGCCACAAACGGGCGCTGATCCGTTCGTTCCAAAACAAAAAACGCGGCACGAGGCCGCGTTTTTCGGAAGGGGACACGCCCCGCGAATTACTTGTAGCTGCAGGACTTGGCGATCCTGTAAGCCGGGTCACCGAAGACGGCGTTCGTGCAGGCAACCGGACCCGTCACGGTCTTCGTCACATAGTAGCCGTTGGCGCCGTAGCGGACCTGGTGGGTACCCGTGACCGAGCAGGTACCGCCTTCGGCCGCGCACGCCGTCCAGCCGGTATCGTTGGCGGCAGGTGCGGTCGGGGCCGGGGCCGGGGTCGTGGTCGAGGTGCCCGAGGTCGTGATCGTGTTGCTGGAGTAGCTGCAGGTCTTCAGCTGGCCTTTTGCCGGGTCGCCGAACACGGTATTCGCGCAGTAGATGGAACCCGTGAACGTCTTGGTCGAGAACGAGGTACCGGCGCCGTAGCGGACTTCGCGGGTGCCGCTGAACACGCAGGTGCCGCCTTCGCCGGAGCACGGGATCCACGACGGGCCCGTGGCCGCGGTCGCCGTCACGGTCGAGAGTGCGCTGGAATAGCTGCAGGTCTTGGCGACGCCGCGGATCGGATCGCCGAACACGGCGCTCGTGCACGCGGTCGAGCCGGTGACCACTTTCGACGTATAGATGCCGTTGGCACCGAAGCGGACTTCACGCGTACCGCTGAACGAGCAGGTCGAGCCTTCGTTGCCGCAGGCGGTCCAGGTCACGGGCGTGGTGTTCGCAGCGTCGCCCGTCACTTCATAGGCGCCGATGTCCAACTGGCCGGCCACCGGACGTGCTTCACCGGATGCAGTGGCTTTATATTGTGCGACCGGGGTCAGCGACACGCCCTTGGCCGACTTGCCCGGATCCGTACCGGCATTGATCACCAGCGCGCTGGCGGTCGGATGCAGGTCCCATTTGGCACGGTCGACGAAGCCCGGGGAGACCGAACGGTAGTTGTTCTTCACGATGGAGCTCGCCTGGGAGCTGAGGGTACCGATGCCGCCGAAGATATTGTTCTGGACCACCGCCGGGGTCGGGACCTTGCCGCTGACGAACAGGAACGTGCCGTCGCCGTACTCGTTCAGGATCGTGTTGTTGATGACGTACAGGTCGCTGCCGGCGTTGATCGCGCCTTCTTCGCCGTAGGCCACGATGGCCGGGTTCTGGTTGGCGGCCGGCTGGACGATGACGTTACCGATGATGTAGGACGTACCGGCGTTCGGCAGGTCGATCTCGTATGACGGCTGGCCGGTGGCGGTGCTGCCCGTTTCGCCCGGCGGCGTGCTCGAGAAGCGGCTGTACGCGATCATGTTGGTATCCGCGCGCGACTTCAGGTTGTGGCCGATGTTCGCATCATGCGAATAGCTGTAGCGGAACGTGAGGCTCTTCACGTGGCCGATGTACAGGTTGTGCGTCTGGCCGTCGCCGCGGCCGTTGTGGCCGAATTCCGTGTATTCGATCAGGATGTCGCTGTTCAGGTTGGCATTCGCCAGGATGCCGTTCTCGTTGTCGTGGATGAACGAATTACGCAGCGTAAAACCCGCGCCCTGCAGGCGGAACGCGGCGCCGTTGCCGTCCATGACCTTCGCGCCGTACATCTCGACGTTGTCGACCGTCAGGTTGTTGCCGTTGACGACCCAGATACCCTTGTCGGCCGCGTTCTTGCCGGCGGCGTCGATCTTCGGACGGCCGTTGACGCCGCGGATGGTCAGGTTGTGGCGGTTGATGCTGCAGGCGTCGCCGCTGTACGTGGTATTGCCGGTGATTTCGATGACGTCGCCGTCCTTGGCGACCGCGATGGCGGCGCAGGGTTTGGCATAGGTCTTGCCGGGGCCGACGGACAGCGTGGCTGCGGAAGCGGAGGTCACACCTGCGAAGGCCATCAGAATGGTGGCAGCCAGGAGTGAATGGTTACGCAAAGTGTGCATGAGATTCCTCGTAAAGTTTCTGTGCGGGAAGTAATTCCCAAGGGCAAGATGCAGAATACGAGGTTTACGATTCACCCTTTGTAACGGCGTGTAACAATAGTTGGTCAATTAAAAAGACCTGGAACAAAACGTTTGCCGCGTCGTTCAGCATTATGCATGCCAAAAATTCCATCTTGATGACTTCTTGAACATTTTATTCGGTCTTTCGGTGTTTGTGTTTCTTCAACCCAACTTTTATTCTCCCTATGAAACGCACGAGTTTCGGTAACCAGAGACCAATAGTTAAAAATTTATAAGAGGTCTTAGCGTTTAGGCACAACGCGGCCGCTTTCACTTTTTTGAGAAAAGTCAGCGGAAAAAACGCTTACGGAGGCGAAATGTTGCGTATAAGCGTCAGCGGCCGCCGGTGCCGCTCGTCCACGGATCCGCCGCCGGCCCCGCTTTCAGGACGACCCCGTTGACCAGCGGCCGCAGCGTGAAGCCGGCGCGGTCGATGAAGCCCGGTTTGTCCATGCGACGGTTGTCTTTCTGCACGGCGCTGCCCTGCGTGCTCACGGTGCCGGGACCGGCGAAGACATTGTTCTGGATTAGGGCAGGGGTCGATACCTTGCCGCTGATGAACAGGAACGTGCCGCTGCTGAAGTCGTTCAGGAAGGTGTTATTGATGACATACAGATCCTGGCCGGGATTCGTCGCCCCTTCTTCGCCATACGCCACGATGTTCGGATTGTCGTTGATGGCCGGCTGCTCGATCACGTTGCCGATGATGTAGGACGTACCGGCGTTCGGCAGGTCGATTTCGTACGACGGCTTGCCGCTCGCCGTGCTGCCGGGCTTGCCCGGGGGCGTGCTCGAGAAGCGGTTGTACGCGATCATGTTGAACATCGCGCGCGACTTGAGGTTGTGCCCGATGTTCGCGTCGTGTGAATAGTTGTAGCGGAAGGTCAGGCTTTTGGCGTTGCCGATGTACAGGTTGTGCGTCTGGCCGTCGCCGTGGCCGTTGTGGCCGAATTCGCTGTGTTCGATCACGACGTTGCTGTTGCGGTTCGCACCCATCAGGATGCCGTTTTCGTTGTCGTGGATGAAGGCCTGGCGCAGCGTGAAATTCGTGCCTTCCAGCCGCAGCGCCGCGCCGTTGCCGTCCATGACTTTCGAGCCCAGCATCTCCACGTTCTCGACCGTGATGTTGTTGCCGGTGACGACCCAGGTGCCCTTGTTGCCGAACTGGCGTCCGGCCGCGTCGATGACCGGCCGGCCCTGCACGCCGCGGATGGTCAGGTTGCTGCGGGCGATCGCACAGGTGTCGCCGCTGTACGTCCAGTCGCCGACGATCTCGATGGTGTCGCCATCCCTGGCGGCGGCGAAGGCCGCGCACGGCGCGACATAAGTCTTGCCCGGACCCACCGACAGCGTGGCGGCGCCCGCGGCGCCGGCCGTGGCCAGCAGTGCCGCGGCGAGGGACAGGCGGATGACGGGGGTGTACGACGGTGACACGTTCATTCCTTATCTCATTCATGAAAAAACCGTCCCGCAGGACGGTTTTTTTCGGCTTATTTCGCGGCCGCGACCATATAGTCCACGGCGGCTTTCACGTCGGCGTCGGGCGCTGTGGAACCGCCCTTCGGCGGCATCACGCCGGCCTTGCCCTGGAAGCCCTTGATGGCATGCTCGTACAGCGTATTCGTGCCTTGCGCGATGCGCGGTGCCCACGCGGCCTTGTCGCCGACCTTGGGTGCGCCGGCGATGCCCGCGGTATGGCAGGCCGTGCAGGCCGTATTGAACAGGGCCTTGCCGGCTTCGTTGTTGCCGGCGACGGCCGGCGTCGCGATCGCGCCTGCGGTAGGCGGGGTGCCCGGCGTTGCTGCCGGCTGGGCCGGGGCGGGTGCGGCGGCGGCTGCCGGTGCGGCTGCGGCCTGGGCCGGCGCCTGGGTGCCTGCCGCCGGGGCTTCCGGCTCCTTGAACTTGGCGCCCGACTGGTTGGTCATGTAGACCACGGCGCGGGCGACTTCGATGTCGTCGAGATCGGGATTGCCGCCCTTGGCCGGCATGGCGCGGATGCCTTGCACGGCGTGCTGGACGAGGGTGTCGTAGCCCTGCGCGATGCGGGCGCCCCAGGCACTTGCGTCGCCAGCCTTAGGCGCACCTGCTGCGCCCGAGCCATGGCAGGCGACGCAGGTGGCGTTATACACGGCCTGGCCCGATTGCAGCACCTTGGGCGCGTTCACGTCCTTGAACGCAAACCCTTCCTCGGCCACCGGGCGCACGCGCGTCGCGACGGCTTGCGCACTCTGGCTTTCGGACCCGGCGCCACCCAGGGGCTTGTTGGTGGCAAAGATCACCAGCAGGATGATGCCGATGACGATGACCAGGAAAAAACCAGCCACTGCGATGATCAGTTGCTTGGGGGTCCGGATAAAGGATTGGTGTTCGTTGTGCGCGTCGCTCATGATTTCCTTAATACAAATTAAAAAAACCTGCTTCTGCCCTGCGGAATACGTGGAATACTTATTTATATGCAATGCCGCCGGGCGATTATAGACCCAAAGACACTTGGTGGAAACGCAATTTCCCACTGGAGCGGCGCGTTGCCATAGACGACGCCCGGGAAAGACTGTATCCTTCGCATCGCCTCCTCCAGCGCGGCTGTAGCTCAGTGGATAGAGTATTGGCCTCCGAAGCCAAGGGTCGTGGGTTCGATCCCCGCCAGCCGCGCCACAATCCCTATAAAATTCAATCATTTACGTGCTGCGATACGCAGCAGTGTCGCGCATTGAATTCATTTCTTGGCATATTGAATGTGCCAAATTTGTGCCGGCGTCTCGTACGTTTCGAAACAAGTCACGGCACATCTAGGCAGACTCAGTGGCCGCGCTGCCCGTTCCAGCATGGCGGCATAGTGCACGAGCCGTGCATGGCAAGGCTGGCCAAGCCGAACTCGCTTGCTTCGGTCTGTAATATGGTCTTCATAAGCTACCCAGCGCGGAGCGCACGCGGTCGAACCAGGAAGGCGATAGGAATGTCGCACTGATGTCATTGGCCCCGCAGATACTGGTGACCGAAAAGCCTTGCTGGCGCAGCAGACTGATCAAACCAGGCTCGACCCGGGTGCCAACTCGTAGGTCGGGAAGGTGCAGCGCACCGACGATGACGAAGGTTCTGTGATGTTCGGAAATGGTTTTGGCGATGAGGGGAACCCAGGCATGGGTACGTTGCTTGATCATGATCTCAAAAGTACCCGAACTATAGTTTGTCTCCAGTCCCTTGTCCTGCAAGATCTGATCGCCAGGAGAAACCGGATCAATGGCACAGGGCGTCGGGCGGTCGACGCAGCGGACCTTTTCGTCAGTAACCTCCCCGGCGACGACTGCTAGTTTGCCAAGGGAGCCATACAACGGATCCGATTGCTTCAGGCGCAGCAGGCGCGAAACCTGCAGGGCTTTATCAGCAACGAAATCTGCTCGGTCAGCGGCACTCGCGCTGCAGAAGTGCGTTCGCCTGTCCCCGAGCGTATCTAGGCCAATCGTCTTTTTCGATGTCGTGTCCGTGCCACGCAGGCGGAAGGAAATGCCTGTTTCACTGACGACGTCATATGCCGGCCCGAGCGACGCTGTCGTAAACGTGTCCAACAACGTCAAAGTCAGGTATTCCGGCACGAGCGCCCAGCTTTCGAGCCAGTTTGGCACGTCAAGATGGCTATCCCGTGTCGCCTTAATCAGAGCGTCAAAGGCAAGATGCAAGCGCTGCGTGTGCAAACCCTTCGGATCGTCAAAGCAGGGCGCGCCGAGCGCGAACGATCCGTTCCGGAGCTGGTCCGGAACGAAATAAGTCTCCATTACGGCCACCTCCGCCACCGCGTAACTCGGTTTCACGACGGTCTCAAAGTAGTGATCGTTCTCAACTGGGGTACCGACGTGAGACTCGCCGACTAGCACGGCCTGTGTATTGCCTTTGCTGACTAGCCATGCGCGCGGCGCCGTGGCAGCAGCGGCAGCAGAAGTTGAGAGCAACGTGGCGAACACAGCGGCCAATACCGTATAGCTTCGAATGCAAGAGATCATCATAGTTTCGGACCCCAGTGAAGCGTTGGCCCCGGCAAAGACCAGGGCCAACTGCCGAAAATGCCGGCATTGATTACGGGAGATGACTTACCAAACTACTCAACGGTGGCGTGTCGTGGTGCTTCACTTTCCGCCTATGCAAGTGTTCGTCGTCACCGTAAACCCGCCGGTGGAGCTTTCCTGGAGGGAGCCGGGACCATCGCGACCAGCGGCGGAAACGCCGGGATTTGGCGTTGTGGTGCGGCTGAATATCCAGGACTTGTAGTAGTCACGGTCGACACGCCGCCGGCTCCGCAGCTACGGGGGCGTGATGGTGCCCCCGGCGCTGCTGCTACTTGGCACGCAAGATAAAGTTGCCTATTGACCCAGTTGGACAACGTTATGGCCAACATCGCGGATGGGCTGGCATTTGTCGTTCGAAAGTTCTAGCTGAGCTGTTAGTGTGCCAAGATTGTGCCAATAAAGATAATGTCTCGAATAAATATAGTGCTTATCTATGGCTATTTTTGGGCCTCCGAAGCCAAGGGTCGTGGGTTCGATCCCCGCCAGCCGCGCCATGCCTTCCTGTCTCCCCGCACACCGTAGTGCCCGTTTCCTTCCGAATTTGCTGCAAATGTGTCAACATCCGGCACTGCAGCCGATTTTCCAGCCATTTCAAAGAGGACGACGATGAGCGCCAAGGTTTTTGTGGTGATAGTGACCTACAACGGATCCAAGTGGGTGACCCCGTGCTTTTCCAGCCTGCGCAAGTCGACCGTGCCGCTGCACACGATCGTCATCGACAACGGATCGAAGGACGACACCCTGGCGCGCATCGCGGCCGAGTATCCGGAAGTGGAGGTCGTCGCTACCGGAACGAACCACGGGTTTGGCAAGGCCAACAACATTGGCATGGAAATGGCGTACCAGCGCGGCGCGGACTATGTCTTCCTGCTCAATCAGGATGCCTGGATCGATCCGGACGCGGTGCAAAAACTCGTCGAGGCGCACCAGCGGCATCCCGCCTATGGCGTCATCAGCCCGATGCACCTGAACGGCGCCGGCGACGGCCTCGATTACGGCTTTTCGAACTACATCGCGCCGAACAAATGCCGGGGCCTGTACTCGGATCTCTTCCTCGGCCGCATCAAGGACGTGTACGACGTCGGTTTCGTGAATGCCGCCGCCTGGCTGGTGACGCGCGCATGCCTGGAACAGGTGGGCGGCTTCAGCCCGTCGTTCTTCCACTACGGCGAGGATGACAATTACACGCAGCGCCTGCAGTTCCACAAACTGAAACTGGGCGTCCTGCCCACGTCGCGTATCTATCACGACCGCGAACAGCGCCCGCCCAGCAAATTCTTCGAATCGGGCGAAACCTTCCGGCGCGAAGTCATCGCGCGCAGCTCGAACCCGAACACGCATTTCTCCTTCGGCCGGGAATGGGTGTCCGTGTTCGCCCACCTCGGCTATGCGCTGGCGCGCGTGAACATGCAGGACGTCAAGCTGCAGCTGGCCAAGATCCGCCTGCTGGCCGGCATCGACAAGGCGGCCATCGCCGCCAACCGCGAGCGTAGCAGGACCGGCCGCGCCGCCTTCCTCGATCTCGACGCAGGCAATGTCACCGCCTACCCGAAAGACATAACATTACGACAAGTTACGAGCGCTCAATAACCGCGCTTACAACACTCCGGGACGTAAGGACAAGGTATTGCTTGCCTGTTTAGACCGCAGCCACTTATTCTGCTGTTCTCGGAACGTTTCGATTCATGCGCACGGTATGTCTTGTTGCTAACTTGTAATCGATAAAATGTTATTATCTCATCAGCACGGCGGTGAGGATTCGTGAAAATTCGATGGGCTCCCACGATGTGAACGTTGGTCTGCAAACGACGATGGCACAAGGCGCCGTTGTCGGCAAGGCGAGTTGACTCGTCGAGCGGGCAGACGTTTTTCCGTGCTGACTCAAAGTTATCGTAATAGCAACCAAGCGGAACGGAATCAATATGAAGCCAGACGAGGTCATCGCAGTAGTGGGATTGGGTTATGTAGGTTTGCCGCTGGCTGTCGAGTTCGGCAAGCTCGGCCCGACGATCGGTTTCGATTTGTCGACGACAAAGGTCGAGAGCTACAAGAAATTTGTCGATCCCGCCGGTGAGGTGTCGACTGAGCAATTGCGTTCGGCGCGCCACCTGAGCGTCACTACCGACCCGGCCGCGCTGGCCAAGGCCGATTACATCCTGATCGGCGTTCCGACCCCCGTCGACATCGCCCACGTGCCCGACTTCGCGCCGCTGATCAGCGCCAGCGAGACCGTCGGCAAGCACATGAAGCGCGGTGCGATCGTCATCTATGAATCGACCGTGTATCCGGGCGCGACCGAGGAAGTCTGCATCCCCGTCCTGGAAAAATTCTCCGGCATGAAGTGGAAGGATGGCTTCCACGTCGGCTTCTCGCCCGAGCGCATCAACCCGGGCGACAAGGAACACACGCTGACCAACGTGATGAAAGTGGTGTCCGGCGACGACGCGGAGACGCTGGAACGCGTGGCGGCCATGTACGAGACCGTCGTCAAGGCCGGCGTGCATCGCGCGTCCAGCCTGAAGGTCGCGGAAGCGGCCAAGGTCATCGAAAACACCCAGCGCGACCTGAACATCGCGCTGATGAACGAACTGGCGATCATCTTCGACAAGATCGGCATCGATACGCTGGAAGTGCTGAAGGCCGCCGGCACGAAATGGAACTTCCTGCCGTTCCGCCCGGGCCTGGTGGGCGGCCACTGCATCGGCGTCGACCCCTACTACCTGACGCACAAGGCCGAGATGATCGGCTACCACCCGCAGGTGATCCTGGCGGGGCGCCGCATCAACGACGGCATGGCCAAGTTCGTGGCCGAAAAGACCGTCAAATCGATGATCTCGGCGGGCTTCCACGTCAAGGGTTCGAAAGTCAACGTGATCGGCCTGACGTTCAAGGAAAATTGCCCGGACCTGCGCAATTCCAAAGTCGCGGACATTGTGTACGAGCTACAGTCTTACGGTGTCGAAGTGCACGTGCACGACCCGGTGGCCGAAGCGGACGAAGCGCAGCATGAATACGGCATCGCACTGGAGCGCTGGGAAGACCTGCCGAAGGGGGATGCCCTCATCGTTGCGGTGCCGCACAAGGAAGTGCTGGCGCGTTCGCTGACGGATTTCCAGTCCAAGCTGAACGACGGCGGCTGCTTCGTCGACGTCAAGGCCCAGTTCGATCCGAACGGGATCCGCGAGGCTGGCTACTGCCTCTGGCGTCTGTAATGTATCGCCGGCATCCGCAGCTGCAGATGCCGTGACTATTCGATGGGTCGTGCCGAGGGCAGGCCGCTTGGACCCCCGAGCCTTGCCGTTTTGCATGTGATGATGACAATGACAGTTCCAGGCTATTTCCGGCCTTGTTTTATTTCCTTGAGTCAAGAACTTTTGGGAACGCGCACGCGTATCCCGGCTCGACTATTGGTTGTGCAAATCAGCAATAACAGCTACACCGGAGGCAATTGTGCTTAGGATTTCTAATCACTATGTGTCGAAGATCGTATTCGTCCTTCTGTTCGTCGAAGTGTTGGTGCTGCTTGGCGCAGCCTACATCGGCGCGACGGTGCGGTTCATGGAACTGGGCCAGAACGCGTCCCTGCCCAACCTCGACCATCACTTCTTTACATCCGCCATCGCATTCACCGCCGCGATCATCTTCAGCATGAGCGCCATGGGCATGTACCAGCTCGACTTCAACGAAGGCCTGCGCCATCCGTTCTTCATGAAGCTGATGCCCTCGTTCCTGATGGGCTTCCTGATCCTGACGCTGGTGTTCTACGTGGCGCCCGACCTGTATTTCGGCCGCGGCATCATGGCGCTCGTGTTCGGCATCGCCGCGGGAGGCATCTTCCTGGCGCGCATGGTGTTCTTCAAGTCGTCCGAGCTGCGCTTCCTGGAAACCCGCATCCTGTTCCTGGGCAGCGGCCCGCTCGCCAAGGAATGCAGCGACCTGGCGATGCAGAGCACCAGCTACCACCGCTACAACATCGCCGGCTTCGTGCCGACGCCGACCGAGGAATTGTGCGTGCCGGGGACCAGCCTGCTGAAGTCGCGCGAGGGCGAATCGCTCGTCGCGCTGGCGCGCCAGTACAACGTCGAGGAAATCGTCGTCTCCGTGCAGAACCGCCGCGGCGGCTTCCCCATCAAGGATCTGCTCGAGTGCAAGCTGCAGGGCTTCAAGGTCACCGACGCCGCGACCTTCTTCGAGCGCGAGACCTGCCAGATCCGCGTCGATTCGCTGCAGCCGTCGTGGCTCGTGTTCGGCGGCGGCTTCGACCAGAGCTTTGTGCGCACGTTCATGAAGCGCAGCTTCGACATCGTCTGCAGCCTGATCATCATGGTGCTGACGCTTCCGCTGATGCTGCTGGCGGCGCTGGCCGTCAAGCTGGAAGACGGCGGTCCCGTGTTCTATTCCCAGGAACGGGTCGGCAAGGACGGCGCCGCGTTCTTCGTCCACAAATTCCGCAGCATGCGCACCGACGCGGAAAAGGGCGGCAAGCCGCAATGGGCGCAGCAGAACGACCCGCGCATCACGCGCGTCGGCAATTTCATGCGCAAGACGCGTATCGACGAGCTGCCGCAGGTGCTCAACGTGCTCAAGGGCGACATGTCGTTCGTGGGTCCGCGCCCGGAGCGCCAGTACTTCGTCGACCAGCTGATCGAAGTGGTCCCGTATTACAACGTGCGCCACAGCGTCAAGCCGGGCATCACCGGCTGGGCCCAGGTGCGCTACGGCTACGGTTCCTCGGCCGAGGACGCGCTGCAGAAGCTGCAGTACGACCTGTACTACGTGAAGAACAACAGCCTGTTCCTGGACGTCCTGATCCTGATCGACACCCTGAAGGTCGTCCTGTTCCGCAGCGGACGCTGATGTTCCCTGCGGCCGCATCGTGCCCAGTAACGTGATCAATATCGCTGCTTCCTGCTACGCACTGGCCGCCATCGGCTTCCTCGCACTGGGCCTGTCGGTCCTGTCGGGCTGGCACGGCCGCGTCCAGCGCGGCACGCTGAGCGCCGCCTGCCTGGCGACGGCCGCGTGGGCTGCGGCGCTGGGCGTGGATGCCGCCCGGGAGATCCTGTGGAACACGGGCACGGCCGCGCTCGAGGTGCTGCGCGACGGCACCTGGTCGCTGTTCCTCGTGGCCCTGCTCGGCGACTGGCGCAGCGACGCGGACAGCCAGCCGGCGCGCCTGATCCTCGGCCGCTTCCCCGCGCCGCGCGCGGGACTGCTGGCGGCGGGCTGCGTCTATCTGCTGCTGCTGACCGGCGTCGGCGTCGCCCACTGGGACAACGACCTCCTGCCCGTGCTCGGGCTGCCGCTCCTGATCGGCTATGTCGGCCTGTCCGTGTACGGCATGCTGCTCGTCGAGCAGGTCTACCGCAACAAGACCATCGAAGAGCGCTGGGCGATCAAGTTCGCCTGCCTGGGCATCGGCGGCATGTTCGCCTACGACTTCTACATGTACAGCAATGCGCTGCTGTTCCGCAAACTGAGCGCGGACCTGTGGACGGCGCGCGGTTTCGTCAACGCGCTGACCGTGCCGCTGATCGCGCTGTCGATCACGCGGCGCAAGTCGTGGACGACGTCGTTCGCCGTGTCGCGCCGCGTCGTCTTCCATTCGGCCGCGTTGTTCGGTTCCGCGATCTACCTGCTGGCCATGGGCACGGTCGGCTACTACCTGCGCTACGTGGGCGGCAGCTGGGGCACGGTGATGCAGACGGGCTTCCTGTTCGGCGCCATCTCCCTGCTGGGCGTGATCCTGTTCTCCGGCACGGCGCGCTCCTGGCTGAAGGTCTCGATCAGCAAGCACTTCTACCGCTACAACTACGATTACCGCGAAGAGTGGATGCGCTTTACGCGCACGCTGTCCGAGCGCGGCCCGAACCTGGGCGAGCGCGCGATCCAGGCGCTGGCCGTGCTCGTCGAAAGCCCCGGCGGCACCTTGTGGCAGCGCGATGCCGGCGGCCGCTTCACGGCGATGGCGGGCTGGCCGACGGTCGACACCCACGTGAGCGAGCCGGCCAACGCGCCGTTCTGCCGCTTCCTGGAGAGCACGCAGTGGGTCGTCGATGTCGACGAATACGTCGAGCGCCCCGACAAATACGAAGGTCTCGCCTTGCCCGGCTGGCTGCTGGACTCCCCGCGCCGCTGGCTCGTCGTGCCGTTGATGCTGCAGGAAAAACTGTTCGGCTTCGTCGTGCTGCAGCGCGCGCGCAGCCCGGTGAAACTGAACTGGGAAATCATCGACCTGCTGGAGATCGCCGGCAGCCAGGCCGCCAGCTACCTCGCGCAGGAAGACGCCGCCAACGCGCTGATGGTGGCGCGCCAGTTCGAGTCGTTCAACCGCATGTCGACGTTCGTCGTGCACGACCTGAAGAACCTCGTCGCCCAGCTGTCGCTGATGAACGCGAACGCGGAGAAGCACAAGGACAACCCCGAATTCCAGCGCGACATGCTGGAGACGCTGAACCACTCCGTGCAGAAAATGAAGCTGCTGCTGCAGAAGCTGTCGCGCAGCGAGAATGCCGACAAGCCGCAGCCGCTGGCCGTCGACGACGTCGTGCGCCAGGCGCTCGCCCTCAAGAGCGCGTTCGAGCCGCATCCGCAACTGCTCGTCGAGCAGGCGGGCCTGTGCGTGCTGGCCGACCGCGAGCGCCTGGAGCGCGTGCTGGGCCACCTGATCCAGAACGCGATCGAGGCGACGCCGCGCGACGGCAACGTGATGGTCCGCGTGGCCCTGCCCGCCGACGGGCGCGAGAGCGCCGTCGAGGTCGAGATCACGGACACCGGCGAAGGCATGACGGAAGAATTCATCCGCGAGCGCCTGTTCAAGCCATTCGACTCCACCAAGTCGGCCGGCATGGGCATCGGCGTGTTCGAAAGCCGCGAATACATCACCGAGCTGGGCGGGACGCTGGACGTGACCAGCCAACCCCGACTCGGTACCACGTTCAAGGTCGTCCTGCCGCTGCACCGCGTCGCGGCCGCCGCGACGATCGCCTGAAAGAAGACACCATGACCCAACAAAAACCCAAGCTGTTGATCATCGAAGACGATCCGGGCCTGCAGAAACAGCTGCGCTGGAGCCTGGACGCGTACGACGTGGTAGTGGCCGGCGACCGCGAGGCGGCGCTGGCGCAGATCCGCCGCCACGAGCCGGCCGTCTGCACGATGGACCTCGGCCTGCCGCCCGATCCGGACGGCTCCACCGAAGGCCTGGCCACCTTGCAGCAGATCCTGGCGCTGGCGCCGGACACGCGCGTGATCGTCCTGACGGGCAACCAGGACCATGCCAACGCCGTCAAGGCGATCGGCATGGGCGCCTACGATTTCCACCAGAAGCCGGTCGATCCGGAAGTGTTGAACCTCGTGATCCAGCGCGCCTTCTTCCTGCATAACCTGCAGGAGGAAAACCGCCGCATGCAGCAGTCGCAGGCCGACTCGCCGCTGGCCGGCGTGATCTCGCGCGACCCGGGCATGTCGAAAGTCTGCCGCACCATCGAGAAGGTGGCGCCGACGTCCGCGTCCGTCATGCTGCTGGGCGAATCCGGTACCGGCAAGGAGGTGCTGGCACGCGCCATCCATGCGCTGTCGCCGCGCGCAAAGGAGCGCTTCATGGCGATCAACTGCGCGGCGATTCCGGAAAACCTGCTCGAGAGCGAGTTGTTCGGCTACGAGAAGGGCGCCTTCACGGGCGCCGCCAAGCAGACCAAGGGCAAGGTGGAGCTGGCCCACGGCGGCACGTTCTTCCTCGACGAAGTCGGCGACCTGCCGATGGCGCTGCAGGCCAAGCTGCTGCGCTTCCTGCAGGAGCGCGTGATCGAGCGTATCGGCGGCCATGACGAGATCCCCGTCGACGTGCGCATCGTCTGCGCGACGCACCAGAAGCTGAAGGACTTGTGCGCGCAGGGCCGCTTCCGCGAAGACCTGTATTACCGCCTGTCCGAAATCGTCGTGACGATCCCGCCGCTGCGCCAGCGCGAGGGCGATGCGGCGCTGCTGGCCCATCACTTCAAGAACAAGTTCTGCGCGCAGGAATCGCGCGCGTCGCTGCACTTCGCGCCGGACGCGCTGGCCGCGATCGAAGCCTACCAGTGGCCCGGCAACGTGCGCGAGATGGAAAACTGCATCAAGCGCGCCGTCATCATGGCCGACGGAAACACGATCGTCGCCGACGATCTCGGCCTGCCCGACACGGGTGCCGAGGAAGAGCCGTTGAACCTGCGCCAGGTGCGCGACGAAGCCGAGTACAAGGCCATCGCCCGCGCGCTCGCGCGCACGGACGGGAACATCGTCAAGGCGTCCGAGATGCTGGGCGTCAGCCGGCCCACCTTGTACGACCTGATGGGACGCCACGGCATCAAGGCCAGCGCGTGACGGCGGCCAGGCTGGCGCGCCGCGGCCTGCTGGCGGCGGGCGTACTTGCCGCCGTGGCGGGCGGCGTGCTGCTGGCCGCCATCGACCACGTCGGACGCGCGCCGCGCACGCTCGCGCCGTACATCGAAAAACGCAGCAGCGGCCACAATCCGCTCATCGAGAACACGGGCCGCCGCGTCGCCGCCATCCTGACGTCGCTCGACCGCGGCAGCGCCGCCGCGCCGCCCGCGCGGCTGGCGCTCGCGGCCGGCGCCCAGCCGCGGCCCGTCGGGCAGGACGGCGCCGGCATCCAGGTCGCCACGCCCGAGGCCTTGCGCGCGGCGCTCCTGCAGGCGTCTCCGGGCGACCTCATCACGCTGGCGCCGGGCACCTACCGGTTCCAGGGCAAGAGCATCGACGTACCGCGCCCCGGCCGGGCCGATGCGCCCATCGTCGTGCGCGCGGCGCAGCCGGGCACCGTGCACATCGAACTCGAGACGCTCGAGGGCTTCGTCGTCGGCGCGCCGTACTGGCGCTTCGAAAACCTGAACATCGACGGCGTGTGCCGGGCCGACGACGACTGCGAACACGCCTTCCACGTCATCGGCAACGGCCACCACTTCGCGAGCGTCAACAACACGATCCGCGACTTCAACGCGCACATCAAGATCAACGGCGCCGGCGGCCGCTTTCCGGACGACGGCCTGATCGAACACACGACCCTCACCGCCACGCGCGCGCGCGCGACCGCCAATCCGGTGACGCCCGTCGACCTCGTGGCGGCCAGCGGCTGGACGCTGCGCGCGAACCTGATCACCGACTTCGCCAAGCGCGACGGCAACCAGGTCAGCTACGGCGCGTTCGCCAAGGGCGGCGGCAGGAACAACGTCTTCGAGCGTAACGTCGTGTGGTGCGAACAGATGCTGCGCGGCCTGCCGGGACAGCGCGTGGGCCTGTCGCTGGGCGGCGGCGGCACCGGGCACGAATTCTGCCGCGACGGTCGCTGCATCACGGAACAGGAGGGCGGCACCCTGCGCGCCAACCTGATCGTCGGCTGTTCCGATGCGGGCATCTACCTGAACAAAGCGGCGGGGAGCAAGGTCTTCGACAACACGCTCGTCGACACGACCGGCATCGACGTGCGCTACCCGGCCAGCAGTGCCCAGGTGGACGGGAACCTCGTCGACGGTCCGATCCGCGCGCGCGACGGCGGCATCGTGCACCTGGGCGACAATCGTGAGGCGCCGCTGTGGCGCGCCTACCTGGGCAGCCATCCCGTGCGCGGCCTGTTCCGCGCGCCCGAGACCGGCGATTTCGCCTGGCGCGACGACGCGCCGCTGCGCGCCGAGGCGGATGCGGGAGAACGGCCGGCGGACGCGCTCGACCTGTGCGGCACGCGCCGCGGCGCGCCTGCCGTGTACGGGGCCTTCGCCCGCTTTACGGCGTGCCTGGCAACGCCTTGACCCATTCGCGGGTCCACTCGGCCACCTGGTCGCGCCACGCGCGGCGCGAGAACGTGTGGTCGGCCTCCTCGAGGCGGTGCCACGTCACGCGCGGCGTGGCCAGGAGGCGTTTCCAGGCCGGCGTCGAACCGGCCACGTCGCAGAATTCGCGGCCCGTCAGGTCGGCGCCGCCGATCACGAGCAGGGTGTCGCCCTTGAACCCGTGCAGGCCCTGGCGCATGCGCTCGGGCAGCGACGCCGGTTCGTCTTCCGACGCCGGGCGCCCCGCCGGTCGGCTTGAAAGCGCGGTGCGCACGAGTTTCAGCATCGACGACAGCGAGCCCGCGTAATCGAACTGTCCGCGCGCCAGCTTGCGCCAGAATTCCGGGTTGCGCAGGCGGTCGCGGTAATGGTGTTTCAACGTCGTGCGGGCGACGCCGTCGTCCGTGCGCACCCAGGGATTCAGCAGCACGAGCCCCCGTACGCGCGCATCGTCCGGCGCATACATCGCGGCCGCGGACGCGCCGTCGCACAGGCCCCACAGCACGATGTCGGTGAGACCAGGCACGGCTTCGACGAAGGCGTCGAGCGCGGCGCGGATGTCGTCCTGGATCGCTTCGAAATCGCGTTCCTCGCCGTCGCTGTCGCCCATGCCGCGGTAATCGAAGCGCATCGCGGCGATGCCGTGCGTGGCGAGATGGCGCGCCAGCAGGACGAACTGGCGGTGGCTGCCGATGCGGTATTGCGGACCGCCGACGACGATCAGCACGCCGCGCGTACACGCCTGCGCCGGCACGGACGCGATCCCGACCAGCGCCGCGTCGCCGCAGCGGAACGACAGGGCGCGTTCGTCATACGACATGGGCGCGCTCCAGGGTGGCGTCGGCGGTCGCGTCGAGCAGGGCCGGACAGGTCGAGATGGCGGTCGTGGCCCAGAACGGCGCGCCTGTCACCGTGTGCACGTGCAGTTGTGTGCCGCGTGCTTCCCAGGCCGCCTTGACGCGCGCCGCGGCCGGTCCCGGCGCCTGCCCAGGTGCGCCGAGCACCTCGAACCAGTGCACGGGTACGGGCGGCAGCATCGCGTCGGGCGCGGGCAGGGCGTCGATGGCGAGCGCCAGTTCGGGCGTGAGATCGTAGCCCGCGATTTCCAGCGTTTCCCCGGCCTGCAGCGCGGCACGCAGCGCCTTCGTGCCGCTCTGCGCGGCCGCGTCTTCTCCCAGCATCGCGTTCGCGGTGCGCAGGCGCAGGAACTGGGTCAGGTACGTGGATCCCGCGGCCACCGGCTGCCACAGCAGCATGGGCGCGAGCGGGACGTCCGATGTGCGCGCATGGTCGAGCGCAAAGTCGAGCGCAAGCAAGGCGCCGAGGCGCAGGCCCCACAGCGTGAGCGGGGCGTCGACGCGCGCGCGCAGCCAGGCGGCGCCCGTGTCCAGGTCCTGCTTCCACAGGTCCCAGCGGGCGTCTGCGAAGTCGCCGGCGCTGTCGCCGGTGCCGAGCAAATCGATCTGCAGCACGCCAACCCCGTGCGCGGCCAGGCGGCGCGCGCCGAGGGCGGCCATGCGGCGGGTGCGGTTGAGTTCTTCGGCGAACGGCGGCACGTACAGGACGGCGCCGCGGCAGGGGCCCGCGGGCCGGTGGAACAGGCAGAAGCGCCGGTCCGCGCCGCTGCCGAGGAAGAACGGTTCCGTGTCCACCTCGGCCCGGTCCGGTGTCATTCGGCGCGTTTCGCGGCCACGAAGTCGGCCAGGCTGCCCAGGGTTTCGAAGGTGCTGGCGCTCAGGTCGTCGTCGTCGATGGCGATGCCGAAGCGCTCTTCGAGGGCGCCGATCAGGCTGACGACGGCCATCGAGTCGAGTTCGGGCAGGCTGCCCAGCAGGGGAGAGTCGGCATTGAGGCGCTGGCCGGCATCGCCCAGGCTCAGCACGTCGATCAGGGTCGCTTTGACTTCGTCGAGATACGTCATGATGGTCATTCGGTTCAGTAAGCGCCACGCCACGAGAGGGCGAGCGGTCGATTATACATTCGGGCGCAACAGGGCCAGCCGGGCTTTCAACGGTGCGGCCAGGCGGTGCACTTCGCCCACCAGTTCGTGGCGCGTGGCGCGCAGCAGGAGGTACCAGGCCAGGGCCAGCGGCAGCATCATCACGAGCAGCCGCGCCATGGCCGGGATGGACGCCGGCAGCAGCGCCGCCAGCAGCCAGGCGACGGCGCCGGTGCCCGCCGCCACGACGGCGCTGGGCAGCAGGGCGCGGAACATCATCGCGGTCGTGAGGCCGAAATACCGGCTCTGCTGGATCGCGGTGACGGGGGCGCTGGCGACCGTTGCGAAGAACAGCGCCCAGGCGAATCCGTTCAGGCTGCCGTCGAACAGCAGCACGCCGAACAGGATGCGGGTCGCCAGGGTGACGACGACCGGGAACGCGCTCAGGTACGGCTTGCCGATCGCGGTCACCGCCATCGGGATGTAGTTGAAGGCGAGCGTCACGACGGCGGCCAGCACGAGCGGCAGGATCGCCGGCACGCACTCGATCCATTTGGCGCCGTACAGCGCGACGACGACGTCCTGGCCCAGCACGGCCGTCAACGCCAGCGCGGTCCAGCCGACGCCCGTCAGCAGCAAGGTGGAACGGGCGAGGATCGGCGCCAGCGATTCGCCCTTGTGATACGTCTGGGCCAGATACGGGACGGCGCCGTAGTTCATCGTCGAACCGGCCACGTAGCTGAAGATCGACACCGTGGAATTCGCCCGGCTCAACAGGCCCACGTGGCGCGCCGAGCCCAGTTTGCCGAGCAGGATATCGGGAATCGAGTTGTTCAGCGTCGTCGCGCAGTTCGTCACGAGCGAGCCGACGCCGAAGTGCGCCACGCTCTTCCAGTGGCGGAAGCCCGGCAGCCACGGCATGCCTTTCGGGCGCAGCGGCACGTAGGCGATGCCGCAGGCGACGATGTTGATCAGGTTACCCCAGGCCATCGACATGGCGCCGTGGCCCATCTCGCCGAGGATCAGCGTGCTGGCGCAGAAGCACACGGTGCCGACGACGTGGACGACGGCCTGTTTCTCGGCCTCGTAGTGACGGGCGAGCAGGGCGCCCGTGACGGTGCCGAACGGGATGAACACGAAGCCGATGGCCAGCACGCGCATCACCGGCACGATGCCCGGTTCCTTGAACCACGTGCCGAGCCAGCCGCTGGCCGCGAACAGGGCGGCCGCGATGACCCACGACGTCGTGAACACGACGCCGGTCGCCGAGCGGATCTTGTCGTTGTCGAGATCCGGTTCGCGCTGCAGGTAATAGCTGACGCCGAAGTCGCGGAACACCTGGGCGAAATTCACGAACACGACCGTCATCGAATAGATGCCGATCTCGCTCGGGCTCAGGATCCGCGCCAGCAGGATGCTGACGATGAACTGCAGGACCTTGGTGCCCGACGTCGCGAAGAAATTAATGACCAGCGAACGACGCAAATCTGCCATGACAACGCAACCGGGGAGAGAAAAACGCGCCGGGTATCAGGCCGGCGCGTTGGAGATCAGGTGGATGGCCTGGCGCGACGTCGTCTTGTACTTGTTATTGATGAAGCGCATCGGTCCGATGAAGTGGAAGAACGCCGTCTCCGCCGTGGCGCAGTCGGGCGTGCCGTATTTCGGGAACGGCAGCGATTTCGCGGCGAACGCGTTCGCCACCAGGTAGTTCGAGGTCACCTGTTCGGTACCCCAGCGTTTCCAGTCCTCGCCCAGCTTGCCCGTCATGCGGCGCGAGAAGTCGAGCAGGTTGTCGCGCATCGTCGTCGACGGCGGGAACCCCGTGAAGCCGGAGCAGCCGCGCACGTAGCGCGCATCGCCCGGCAGGCCGACGTTGGCCATCTCGGCTTCCGACAGGGTCTGGATGTGCGCGCCCGGCTTCACCTTCGGCAGCGCGTGGGCGCGTACCGCGTCCAGCGGGCGGATCGGCGTGTCCGGGATTTCGCCCAGCACGAAGCCGGCGCCGGTCTGGATGGCCTGCAGCACTTCCGGGATCGGCTGCATGGTCAGCGTATCGGCATCGAGCTGGATGACGTAGCTGTCCAGCGCATAGCCGGAAATCGCGAACAGGCGCTCCCAGGTGCCGCCGCGCGGGATGTCCGGATGCGTGAATTCGCCCGCCTCGCGCAGGATCACGTGCGGCAGGTGGTGCTTCAGCACGGCGCGGTCGGTCTCGTCGATCGACGGATCGCACACGACCACGATGCGGGACGGATTCAGGAAATGGGTAAACGACTTGACCGCGACCAGGTAGGAATGGACGTCGCGCTGGTGCACCATCGACAGCAGCGTAAAGGGCAGGTCGCCGCGCTTGACGGGGCGGGTGTCCAGGATCTGGCGTGCGACTTTCTGGTACTGCCATCGGAAATAGTCTCGCCTGACGCGCTGGACCACCCTCTCGACTAAAGACATTCCTCGGGACTCCCTTTTCTGCTGATCGAATTCAAAGCGGTTGCGTTTGCTGGGCAATCATAGGAACCGCGCAATGTGTGCAGCGAACTCCTTGCTTTGACGCACAACATTATATGCGGTATCGACGTGCGCACGCGCGTAGTTACCATGCATTTTTGTCATTTCCGGATCGTCGACATAGCGCAGCACGGCCTGGGTGAAACCCGCGAAATCGTCCAGGCCGATCACGGCGCCGGTCTTGCCGTCGAGGATCGTTTCCTTCGGGCCCAATGCCGCGCTGGCGACGACGGGGATGCCGCATGCCATGGCCTCGACGATCGCATTGCCGAAGCTTTCGCGCTCGGCCGCGTGCACGAGCAGGTCGGCGGCGCGGTAGTACGGCACGAGGTCGTTCTGGCGGCCGGCGAACACGCATACATCGGCGAGGCCGAGTTCTTGCGCAAGCTGTTTCCACTGCGCGGCCGGCGGACCGTCGCCCACGTAGATGAAGCCGATGCGCTTGGCCGGGCGCGCGTCGATGACGTCGCGCACCACTTGCAGCAGCCGGTCCACGCGTTTTTCCGGGCGCGCCTGCGAAACGGCCAGGATCCAGAAGCAATCGGGGGCCAGGCCCAGCTGCGCGCGTGCTTCGTTGCGGTCGCCTGGATGAAACTTGACCGAATCGACCGAATTGCGCATCAGGACCACCTTGTCGCGCGGAAGCTTTTGGTAATTCAGCAGGAAGTGTTCCTGGGCGACGGAGTTGGCGAGGTGCAGGTCGTGCTGCTGCAGGCGCAGCACGCGCCGCAGCAGGAATTTCGCCACTTTCTTGATTGCGCCGTCGCGCTGGCGCGGGTCGAAACTGTCGTTTTCCGTATTGATCGTGCGCACGCCCAGGCGGCGCAGCAGGTCCAGGCACACGGTGTTCGACAGCGCGCTCATGAACACCATGACTTTTACATTATGGGTGCGCACGAATTGTTCGATCGCGGCCCGTCCGGCCGGGGACGTATCGTAGCAATCCAGTTCGACGGGTTGCAAATTCTTCGGCTGGTAGCTGGGATTGCCGGTCAGCTTGGGAAACGCCATGTACACGTTCGCCCTGTCGCGCAGGTCGGCACTTGCCCGGTCGCGCACGGCGGCGGTGAAATTCCATACGTACCCCGTATCGTCGGGATAACGCATGGTGAATACGATTCCTGGCTTGTCCGCTGCGGCCACCCTGTTCTCCGGCAATTTTGTTCGGCCGGCTTTAGTTTCACTTTGACAACAACCGGCGCGAAATTATAGCCTATTGATAAGCTATCTAAAATGCAACACTTGTAACGTGCGCGCCTCGGCATGCTTCTTTGGTCCCAAGAAGTTCCTCAGCGGCAATTCAAAGAACCGGTAGCTCATGTGCGCCAGCAACAGGATCGCGGCTTCGAACAGCACCAGCGCGGCGATGAAGAACAGGACCGGGTGGTTGTGGAAGAACGGCAGCGCCCGGGCGGCCGCGCCCAGGGCTTTTGCAAACACGTGCAGCAGCAGGCTGTGCCACAGATAGATCGAATACGAGATGTCGCCGATCCAGACCAGGACCGGATGATGCAGCCAGTGGCCGCCGCCGGTTCCCACGCTGGCCGCGACCACGAGCGCGCAAAAGCCCACGAAGGCGAGCATGTCGGCATACGGCGACGGTACGAACAGCAGGACCAGGAACACCGCGGCCAGCGCGCCGTTGGCGGCAGCGTCGGCGAACGCTGCCATGCGCCGGTGCCGGACGATCGCATACAGGCACGCGCCGGCGCAAAATCCGATCAGGCAGCGGAAGAATGCGAAACCGACCGTCAGGTTCGCGCTGCCGAAATGCATGGCCAGGAATGCGAACAGCCCGAGGATGACCGGCAGGGCGAGCATCGCAGCGGTGTTCGAGAAATAACGGCGGGCCAGCGGAATCGCAAACGGGAACACGATATACGTCCACCACTCGACGCTGATGGACCACGAAGGCTGGTTCCACGTCGTGTGGTTGAAGAATCCCATCGCGTGCAGCAGCAGCAGGTGGGCGGTAATCGACCAGTCAGGATTTTCCTGGGCCTGCTTGATCCCGATGGTGGCCAGGCCGACATACACGAGCAGCAACAGCAGGTGGAGCGGATAGACGCGCGCGAACCGCGCGCGCAGGAACCGCATGTAGCTGCCGGGCCTGACGGCATCCGCGAAATGCCTGCCGTACGCATGGCTCATCACGAAACCGCTCAGGACGAAAAAGAAATCCACGAACAGGTAGGTGTGCAGGGCAAAATCGCGGAACAGGGATCCCTGCTGTAAAGCGGGGAACACGTCGCCCCAGATGACGATCAGGTGCGCCAGCACCGTGCACAGGGCAGCGATACCCCGGAGGGACGTCAGCGCATCGAATTTGAAATCGGATACCGGATTTTCGTTTTTTGCGGGCACCATGGATTCCGATTCTTTCGTTGATTGTCCGTACAGCGGGCACGACCGCAAGTGTAGCAGCGGGCGCCGCCTGAGCTGCCATATTCTTACGCAGGTGTTGTAATGAAATCATCTTGTTCAGCCGGGTCCCGATTGCCGCACGGTTGATACTTAACAATAAGCTGTTGTGCTAGGATTGCAACATTTTTAGCGGCATCAACAAGAACGCCCGACGGCCATACTTATCGTGGCAACGTCGGGGGCATGGGACGCAAGAACGCAAGTAATGTTAACAAAAGCTCAGCATGTGCCGGCACAACTGGCACCCGGACAGCGTCCAGTCCTGCTCGTGATCGTCGACACCGAGGGCGAATTCGCCTGGGACCAGCCGTTCAATCGCAGCGCGATCGGGACGACCTCGATCGCCAGCCAGCCGCTGATGCATGCGCGCGTGTTCGACGAGTTCGGCATCCTGCCCACTTACATGGTCGACTGGCCGGTCGCCACGACGCCCGGCGCGGTCGCGACGCTGCGCCGCCTGCTCGATGCGAAGCGCTGTGAGATCGGTGCCCACCTGCACCCGTGGGTCTCGCCCCCGTACGAAGAAGCGCTGTCGGATTTCAATTCGTATGGCGGCAACCTGCCGCGCCAGCTCGAATACGACAAGCTGCGCCTCCTGACCGAAACCATCGCCGACGCGTTCGGCCGCCAGCCGCTCGCATTCAAGGCCGGCCGCTACGGCCTCGGTCCGCACACGGCCGAGTCGATCGCGTCGCTCGGCTACGAGGTCGATGCGAGCGTCGTCCCCTACAGCGCGTTTACGGAAGACGGCGGCCCGGATTTCCGCACGTTCGATGAGCACCCGTTCTGGTTCCAGGCGGGGCGGCGCGAACTGCTCGAATTGCCGGTCACGACCGGCTACTGCGGCTGGCTGCGCCACGTCGGGCCGCGCCTGTACGACCTCGCCCAGCGCCGCTGGGCACGGCGCCTGCGCCTGGGCGGCGTGCTGGCGCGCTCGCGCGCGCTCGAGCGCGTGCGCCTGAGCCCCGAAGTGGCGTCCGGCGCCGAGATGCGCCGCCTGACCGAAGCGTTGCTGGCCGGCGGCTGCCAGGTCTTTTCGCTGACGTACCACAGCCCGTCGATGATGCCGGGCCACACGCCGTACGTGCGCTGCGAGGCGGACCTCGAGCGCCTGATCACGACGGTGTACGATTACTGCGCGTGGTTCCGCGACCGCGTCGGCGGCGAGTTCATGAGCCTGTCGCAGTTGCGGCAGGCGCTGGCGGCGCAGCGCTGACGTCACCCGCGCGACGTGCCGCCAGCGCATGCAGGCGGCCCAGCCACGGCCAGCGGTAGCCGTTCAGGTGGTACATCGTGCGGATCTCGTCGGTCCAGCGGGTGTGCCATTCCATCACCCGTCCATAGAATTCGATGCGCTCGAACCGGCCTTCGTCGAACAGGCCGCGCGTCGCTTCCTCGCGCATCAGCAGGGCCGGCGACAGCTGCGGACCGAGTGCTTCGTCATAGGCCGTCTTGAGGATCACGATGCAGCCGCCGCCTTCGACGCACAGGTCCATCGCGGCCAGGCGCGGGCCATCCGGGCCGTCGAACCAGTAGCGGTAGACGCTGGCCGCATCGCGCCGCGCGAACGCTTCCAGCATCGCGCGGTAGAAGCGGCCCTGGTCGTTGTCGGCCGCGACGGCGGTGCCTTCGGACGCCTTCCAGCCGCTCGTCTCCAGCTGGCCGTAGTCGGCGACGGCAGCGGCCATCAGCGCGGGATCACGCACGATCTCCAGGCGCGTCGCGATGCCGTCCTGGCGCAAGCGGTTGCGCTGCTTTTTCAGGTTGTTGCGCAGGTTCTTGCCGCGCGCGTTCCAGTAGTCGTCGAAGGTCCCCTGCAGCGTGATCCGTGCCGTCTCGATGTAGTCGAAGCTGTGCGGCCCGGCCGGGCGTGACGTCAGCATCGGGTCGCACTGCGTGAGGCCCAGCATCAGCGCGGGACCGGGCAGGGCGCGCAGCAGATCCGCGAGCAGGCCGTCGGCGGGACGGGTATCGCGCTGCAGCCACAGGCCGACGGGCGCCTGCGCGGGCTGGAACGTGTTCCACACGCCGGGGCGGCCGGGGGCCACGATCGTCATCGCGTCCGCGTCTTCACCATGGCCGTGCCACGCGAGCAGCTCGCGGCCCGTGCCGAACACGTCGAGCAGCGGCTGCACGAAGTCAAAGGCGAGCAGCGGCGATGCGGCGCCGGCCGCGTGCAGGCGCTGCCAGCGGGCGGCATGCCGCGCGAAGTCGCGCGCAGGGACGACCGTCCAGTTCATGCGGGCACCGCCGCGCAGGTTTCCAGCGCCTGGCGCACCTGCGCGTGCAGCCATGCGCGTTCGCCGTCGTCGAGCGCCTGGTGGCACGGGAAGGCGATCAGGCGCCGGCCCAGGTCCGCGCTGTTGGCGCACACGCTCGCGTCGACGCCCGCCCACAGCGTCGCGCCGAAGCGCGTCATCGGCACGCCGGCGCGCAGCAAGGCGTCGAACACGGCCTGCGGCCGGTCGACGAGCAGCGGGAACATCCACGGACAGGCGCCGTCGGGCAGGCTCGAATAAAGCGGGCGGCAGCCGGGCACGCCGTCCAGCGCGCGCTGCAGGTCGAGGTAGTTGCGCCGCCGCCGCGCGACGATGCGCGCGGGCGACACAGCGCGCAGCACCGCGCGCGAAAACCAGGACGAACGCTTGTCGGCCCAGCGCGGATCGAACTCGAAGCTGCTGTCCGACGATGACGGCGCCAGCGCGGGCGCGGGCGCCGTCGTGCCGCCGCTCTTGTTGCCGCTTTTGCCGCCGCGTGATTTCAATGCGCCCCACAGCGCGCTTTTCGCGCGCAGCGGCAGCGCGAGCAGCATCCGCAGCACGGGCAGGCGGCCGTAGGCGAACGCCGTTTCGAGCGCGTTCAACGCGGCCTTCATTTCGAAGCCGGCGCCGGCGCCGTGCAGGGCCACGTCCAGCCGGTGCCGGCGCGAGACCAGGCAGCCGCCTTCGTAGATTGGGAAGAATTTCATCGTGCTGCCGATCGCGTAGTCGCCCACGCTCCCCACCGCGACACCGTCGCGCGCACCGAAGAAGCAATGGGCGCAATCCTCGACGAGGCCGATGCCGTGCCGGTCGCACAGCGCGCGGAGCAGCGTGAGGTCGCGCGGGATGCCGAAGAAGTGCGTGGCGAGGATCGCCTTGACCCGCCCCCTGGCGACGTGCGCTTCGATGTCGGCGAGGTCCGGCGCCGTGTCCGGCCGCACGCGGTAGAACGCGACCTCGGCGCCGCACCAATGCGCGGGCGGGACCATCGACGGGCTGTGATAGGCGGGCACCAGCACGACGTCGCCGTCACCCACGCCGAGCGCGCGCAAGGCGAGGCCGATGGCGACGCGGCCGCTCGTGACGAGGCGCGCGTCCGCCCCGTCCAGCAGCGATGGCAGCGCGGCACGGCGCCCGCCCGAGAATGCGGCAAGCGACAGCACGGGAACGGGAGGAATGGCGCGGCGGACGGGAGCTGTTGACGTCATGCATTTAATATAACATGCGGCCCCGTTTCCGTGCCCCCGGCACGGCCCTGGAATCTCAGGCGCAGGCCTCGACGTCGACCACGGCGCCGGCGTCCTGGTGCTTCAGGCGCCACATGGCGTAGTTGTCGTAGACGGCCTGCTCGACCATGCGCGGCACGGCCTTCAGCAGGCTTCCCTTGAGGAGGACGTTACGCGACGATTCGGCGCGCATCGGCATGGCGGCGGCGGCGGCCAGGCCATCCGTCGCGAACCGGTCGGTGTTCTCGCTCAGGAATTCGCAGAGCCGGGCCAGGCGGCGCTGGTTGACGCGATGGCGGCGCATCCGGGACATCTGCTGGTCCGAGGTATGCACGTACTCGAACGGATGGGAGAGGATCACGACCTGCTCGACGCCTTCGCGGTGCGCCTGCTCCAGCAGCATGCGCGTCTCGGCAAAATTGCTGCCCGTGATCGTCAGGCTTTTGAGGTGGGTCTTGCCGGGCACCTTCCAGTCGCGGAAGGTCAGGATCGGACATTCGATCACGCCATGGCGTTCGTGGCGGCCGCTGTACAGGCGATAGTTCTCGTCGCCGCTGTCGAACACGGCCACGCCGACATGGGAACTGTAAGGAATCCCCGCGCGGGCCTGGGCGCGATACAGCGCGTCGTCATGGTGCAGGCTCCCGCTGCGGAACACCGTCGGCGCCGGCAATCCCCACGTGTGGAACGTCTCGAGCCCGTACTCCATCAGTTTGAGCGATTCGTCTTCGGCGCGGCCATGAAAGGCGTCGATGCCGGGCCTCGTGCGCACGCGCGCGCGTTCGCGCCAGTCCTCGTGCCGGAAGACGGTCCAGCATGGATGCAGGTGCAACTGCACGTCGTGTCCTGCCATATGCAGTTTTTCGGCGATGTCGCGCATGGGGTCGCGATGGAAGTAATGCCGGTTCAGGACCTCGACGAAAAAGGTCGCCGTGATGCCGTACTGCGCGAAGCAGTCGAGCATATAGCCCAGGCCATGCGATTTGTAACCGCTCACGCACCAGACCCGCTGCTCTGCGATCGGGCACACCGTCTGATCGCGAAACGCGCCCGCGATGCTGAACTCGGTGTCAACGGTGATGGACACTTGGGTACGCATATTGACACCAGGGAAATTTGCTTAAATTCAGCATATATACGCCGGTGTAAATACACAAGTTACGGTTATGAAATGAAGAGATTGCGGTGTGAAAACAACAAATTTGCTGAAATGTATTTAAAAGCGAAATATCGACACATGCGGGGTGCATGCAGATGCATGCCCGGTACAGGTCGATGAGGTGGGGTGAAAGAAGACCGACCTGTCAGATGTCGAGGCGTCGCTCGTGGTCGTTGGTCGCCAGCGGTGCGGCCATGGGATAGTCCGGGACGATGGGGACGTCCTTGCCGTGTGCCGACTGTGCCTTATCCTTTTTCAATAACGTTTTCAGGATCCTGGACAAGACAAACTTCAGGGGTTCGCATTTCAGGGACAACCATGTCGCCGCAACGAATGGAGCGATATAGATGGCCAGAACGTAGAACATGCCTTGGGGGACGTGGGCGACGGCCAGGAGGGCCTTGCAGAAGTACATCAAAGGATAATGGAAGAGGTACAGGCCGAAGCTCGTTTCCGCCGTCGTACGGACGAGGCGTACCGTTGATTCGGAAGGGCTCCTGAAAACTCGTTGCATGCGGGCGAAGCCGTAGATGTTCAGTGCGATGAGGAAGCCCACGACATAGCTCTGCGGCCAGAAATTGATGCCCCATGACTTCAGATTGGCCAGCGGGTAAGCGATCGGGAGAGCGGTAAAGATCTTCGATCCACCCATCATGACGTAAAGGGTGAGGCATACGATGGAGACAAGCAGAGCACCAAGGCCAAGCCGTGTCCTGTCCGCTGACACATGTTTGCGCAGTAAATGGAACAGACCTACGCCGAGGAGCCATACCGGGAAGGCGATGATGATGCCGGGCCCGGCAATACACATCACGAGACCTGCCATGGCAACGCGCTGCCATCCACGAAAATAGATCAGCGTCGCAAAAATCGCGTAGTACCAAAATTCATACGACAAGGACCAGAACGGCCCGTTCGTTCCCAGCCAGATATCCAGGAACCAGATTTCGTTGAGGAACAGCGCAGTGATGCCGGAAGCCGCAATCCATTTGTAGGCCGGATACGGCTGCATCGGCGCATATGCCGACAACGCAAGCCATTGACCCACCGTATCGAGGACGAGGGTGAGGAGAATTGCCGGCAGAGCGACCGACCACAGGCGGGCGAAGCGTGCAATGAAATAATCGACGATGTCCCGGCGTTTGCCCGTCGAAGAAAACGCGATCACGAACCCGGACAGTACGAAAAATACGGCGACGCCCAGGCCGCCATAGGTGCCGAAGAACGGGAGTTTGTAGTGCGAGAAGTGGCCAGCGTGGAAGAGATAGACCATCAACGCGGCAAAATACCTGAGCAGGTCCAGATACACCGACAGATTCGGTTGCAACACGTTCGACGAGTGAGAAAAAGCTGCTTTGTTTTCCATTATTCTGATTCTGCCGTATCGGGCCAACACGACCGGCACCGCCGGCTGGTCAAGACCGCTTACGATAACCGGTTTTGCCAGGTGAATGTCGTTAGTTGTAGATTTTATAATAAAAGCGCTCTTGTTGTGTCTATTTACGACATCATGCCTTCTTGATATCGCTATCGCCCGGTCGGCGGGGCCGGCGACGTGCCCGGTTGGTACGCTTCCCAGAGGCGAACTGGTAAGATGAGCGTTTGCCTGACTACGTCCCGCCGGCTTTGATGAACCACCTGATCCACGACTCCCTGTTCGAGACCGCGGCGCGCGCACCCGCCGCCGAAGCGCTCGCGTACGGCGACAGGCGCTGCAGCTATGCGCAGCTGGCCGATGACGTGCGCGCCGTCGCCGCGCTGCTGCTGGACGCACGCCTGGAACCCGGCGCGCGCGTGGCCGTGTACATGGAAAAGCGTATCGAGAACGTGGCCGCCATGTTCGGCGCCGCAGCCGCCGGCTGTGTCTTCGTGCCCGTCAATCCGCTGCTCAAGCCCGAGCAGGTCGCGTACATCCTCGCAGACTGCAACGTGCGCCTGCTGGCCACGACGGCCGAACGCCTCGCGCAGCTGGCACCCGTCCTGGATCGTTGTCCGGACCTGCGTGCCGTGCTGCTGGCCGACGGCGACGCCGCGTCCGTACCCGCCGCCGTGCCGGTACTTGCATGGCCCGAACCGCCAACCGGCGATCCGGCGCCGCACCGCCGTATCGACACCGACGTCGCCGCGATCCTGTACACGTCCGGCAGCACGGGCCAGCCGAAGGGCGTCGTGCTGTCGCACCGGAACATGGTCGCGGGCGCGCAGAGCGTGGCCAGCTACCTGGACCTGCGCAGCGACGACCGCCTGCTCGCCGTGCTGCCGCTCAGTTTCGACTACGGCCTGTCGCAACTGACGACGGCCTTCCTGCGCGGCGCCTGTGTCGTGCTGATGAACTACCTGTTCCCGAAGGACATCGTGACGATGGTCGCGCGCGAGCGCATCACGGGCCTCGCCGCCGTGCCGCCGCTGTGGATCGCGCTGGCGCGCCTCGCATGGCCCGCCGGTTGCACGCTGCGCTTCATCACGAATTCCGGCGGCGCCATGCCGGTGCCGACGGTGCAGGCGTTGCGCGAGATCCTGCCCGACACGCGGATCTTCCTGATGTACGGCCTGACGGAAGCGTTCCGCTCCACGTACCTGCCGCCGGAGGAAGTCGCGCGCCGTCCCGATTCGATCGGCCGCGCGATCCCGAACGCCGAGATCCTCGTCGTGCGCCCGGACGGCACACCTTGCGATGCCGACGAGCCGGGTGAACTCGTGCACCGCGGCGCGCTCGTCGCGCTGGGCTACTGGAACGACCCGGCCCGCACGGCGCAGCGGTTCCGCCCCGCGCCCGGCCAGGACCCCGGCCTGCCCGTGCCGGAACTCGCGGTGTGGTCGGGCGACACGGTGCGCCGCGACGCCGACGGTTACCTGTATTTCATCGGCCGCAGCGACGACATGATCAAGGTGTCCGGCTACCGCATCAGCCCCACCGAGATCGAATCCGTGCTGCACGCGACCGGCCTCGTCGCCGAGGTGGCCGCCTTCGGCATCGACCATCCGCAACTGGGCCAGGCGATCGCCGTGATCGCCGTGCCGGTGGAGGAGGGGGCCATCGACGGTGCCGCCCTGCTGGCCGAATGCAAGCGCCGCCTGCCGGCCTACATGGTCCCGGCCCGCATCGACCTGCGCGCCGGTCCGCTGCCGCGCAACCCGAACGGCAAGATCGACCGCAATTTGCTGCGCCAAACCCTGCACACGAACGAAGCACAATGAACAAACCGCGTCACGCACCGCAGATCCACTTTCCCGTCGTCGACGACGTCCTGCAGGTCGGCGGCATTCCGCTGACCCGGCTCGCGCAGCGTGTGGGCCGCACGCCGTTCTTCGCCTACGACCGCGCCCTGTGCACGCAGCGCGTGCGCGACCTGCGCGCCCAGCTGCCGCAAGGCGTCCTGCTGCACTACTCGATCAAGGCCAATCCGATGCCGGCGCTCGTGCAGCACATGGCGAGCCTCGTCGATGGTCTCGACGTCGCGTCCGGCGGCGAGCTGAAAACGGCGCTGGATGCCGGCATGGCGCCGGCGCGCATCAGCTTCGCGGGTCCGGCCAAGCAGGAGGACGAGCTGGCGCAGGCCGTCGCGGCCGGCGTCTGCGTGAACGTGGAATCGGAGCGCGAACTGATCGCGCTCGCGCGCATCGGCGACGCGTTCGGCATCGCACCGCGCATCGCCCTGCGCGTGAACCCCGACTTCGAACTGAAATCCTCCGGCATGAAGATGGGCGGCGGCGCCAAGCCGTTCGGCATCGACGCCGAAGAGGTGCCGCGCGTGCTGCGCCTGGCGGGGACGTTGAACGTCGACTTCCAGGGCTTTCACATCTTCGCCGGTTCGCAGAGCCTGCGCGCCGACGCAATCATCGACGCGCAGGCGCGCAGCATCGCGCTCGCGCTGCGCCTGGCCGAGGCGGCGCCCGTGTCCGTGCGCCAGGTGAACATCGGCGGCGGCTTCGGTATTCCGTATTTTCCGGGCGAGGAAAGACTCGACGTGGCGCCGATCGCCGCGCGCCTGGCGCCCGAGGTCGAAAAACTGACCGCGGCGCTGCCGCAGGCGCGGCTGGCGCTGGAACTGGGGCGCTACCTCGTCGGCGAATGCGGCGTGTACGTGGCGCGCGTCGTCGACCGCAAGGTCTCGCGCGGCGAAGTCTTCCTCGTGACGGACGGCGGCATGCACCACCACCTGGCAGCATCCGGCAACCTGGGGCAGGTCATCCGCAAGAATTATCCGGTCGCCGTGGGCAACCGCATGTCGGCGGTGGACAGCGGCCCGGCCAGCGTGACGGGACCGCTGTGCACCCCGCTCGACATCCTGGCCGACCGCATGGAGCTGGCGCATGCGCAGGTCGGCGACCTGATCGTCGTGTTCCAGTCGGGCGCCTACGGCCCGTCGGCCAGCCCGGGCGCCTTTCTTGGGCATCCGATGGCATTGGAAGTTTTCGTCTAGCGGGCTGGCACGATAAGGGTCTGCAACGATGCCCAGCCATCGTTCAGTTGCCGCTTGAACGCGCCCGCATAACGCTTTTCGACTTGCACATTAACAAGGTAGGCGATCGCCATCATCAGGGCTACCGTTCCCCAGAGCAGGAGATGCGGGTTCGATCCCGGATAGAGGTGGTTGAAGATGACGTAGCCGATGGCTTGATGCACCAGATACAGCGGGTAGGTCAGCGCGCCGAGCAGCATCCAGTTGCGACGGCCTACCCAGGACGTTTTTTTCGTCGCGACCAGATACATCATGATGAAACAGGCGGTGATCAGCCCGATGACCACCCCACGATCCATCACCGTGCGGGTTGCGGTCTCGAATTTCGGCAGCATCATGCAGGCCTCGTAGAGCGACAGCCCCCAACTGCCGAGGATGACGCCGATACGCAACATCGACCGTCCCCGCGACCAGATCTGGTACATCATGGCGCCGCCGATGAAATACGCTGCATAGTCGACGATCAGCACCTCGCGCAAGTGATCGATTCGCGCCAGTTCGAACAGAATGATTGCCACCAGCCACCCGGTCAGCCAGAATTCGGCACGATGCATTTGTCGCAACAACAGTACCACGACGACGAATGCATAAAAACGCATCTCGACAACCAGGGACCAATAGGAACCGTCCATGAGCGATACCGGTGCAACTTTCTGCATGACGTCGAAACCGCTCAGCATGGTCATGTTCAACAAATACTGGACCACGGTCGGCTTGCCGATCCCGAACAGAATCAGCACGAGGAACGTCAACGTGCAGCAGACCCAGTAAGCGGGATAAAGGCGCACGATCCGCGACACGACAAAATGCTTCAGGCTTCCGCCAGAGGCCGTCATTAGGATGACGAACCCGCTGATCAGGAAAAAAAGATCGACGCCGTACCGGCCGTATTTGGCGACCGGCTCTAGGAGTGGATAAGGCAAGCTGGAACTATGCGCCGCGTAGCCGCGAAACGCATAGTGAAAAAGGACCACCGCAAGTGCTGCCAGAAATCGCAGCAGATCGATTTCATTTGCGCGCGGCTTGTTCATGTGCCGATCCTTGTGTTCGGGGTCAGGGCGGAGATGGAAACTTGCACAGGATCGGAAGCATGCCCGATGGGCAGCCGAATATTGTCTTAAGTATCAGATGAAAGCATTTTTCGTGATACAAGTCAACGTCGAGGCAGACGCGTCGTTGCCGTGGCGTCAACCTGGCCCGGAAGGCGCCGCTTTGGCTTGCGGTTCAGGAACGGCAAGCGCAACGGCGGTGTGTTGTCGGGCTGGGGGGCGATGAACAGGACTTTCTCGATACTGACCAGGACGGCGAGGATATAGTAGGGCAGCTCGTAAAACGCCATCGCCAGGAATGCACCTGCCGTCAGGTAGCCGATTATGCTGACCTGGCACATCTTGGCCGTCGTTGCTGCCCAGGCGTATTCCGGATTCGTGCCGCACTTGCGTACGACGCGCGAGCCGGTGCGCCAGCTCAAGAAGAACAGGAGCAGGAAGAAGAAGAGCCCGATATACCCATGTTCGCCCAGTACCTGGAAATAAATACTGTGCGCAACGATGACGAAATTCGGGTTCGGCGCGAATAGTTGATACATCGGCGCCGTGAAGCACATGAAACCGCCGCCGAGCGGGAGGTGGTTGGCGACGTTGATCGCGAACTGCCAGGCATTGATCCGCCCCATGGCCGACCCGTCTTCCTGATAGTTGTCGATCGTGTGCATGCGTCCCGTCCATTCGGCCGGCATTGCCGTCAGCAGTATCGGGACCAGCAACAGCAGAATCGCACCGGTCTTGGCCTTAGAATTGGATTTCAACCAGAGGAAAAACGTCATTGCCAGCCCGCCCAGCAACGCACCGCGCGAGTACGAACCCAGCGCGGAGATCGCGGTCAGCATGGCCAGGCCGAGGGCTATGCGCTTGGTCCACTTGGTTGGGGCAATGTTGGAGAGTGCCACCAGCAGGGGAACAGTCGTGACCATGGCCAGCGCCAGGGTATTGTTGTCGCCGATGTACGTGCTTTGTGGGCCGAGGACGCCGTTGTGGCCGCCGCTCAGGATGGTCCATACGCCGCCCTTGAACCCCCAGAAGCCGAGCGACACCCCGATGGTGAGCAGCAACGCCTTGACGTCGTTGACGGTCCGTATCGTCATGATCGTCAGGAGCGTCATCAGCATCGTCTTGATAACGCGATTCCATTCGGTCCACGCCCCTTCCGGATTCTGTGCGAAGAATGTGGTCAGGGTAATCCACGCGGTAAAGATGATGAGCTGGATGACCGGCGGCGTGAACGGCAACTTTTTTTGCTCTTTCGATGCCAACAGGCTCAGGATCGTAACGGTCGCCAGGATCATCGCGAACGGAAAGAAATAGGCGAAGCCGAAGGAAAGCCGCTGCGGGCTCATCAGGCTGAAGACGGCATACACCAGGGCACCGACGACCGGGCGCTTGAAGGCGTACGGCAGGGTGGCAAGCATCATCAACAACAGTATGACATCACGCATGGCGGGGCAGTTTTATGGAGAGATGAGTTCGAACAGATGCAGATTATGACGCGACACTGACCCGCAGGAACGCGTCGAACATCATCAGCGACCACAACGCCACGCTGTGATCGGCCGTGCCGGCATGGTGCTCGGCCACCAGCTTTTCCAGGTAGCGCCGGTTGAAGATGCCGGTATCGACGAGGCGCGCGCCCAGCACGGCCTCGCGCACGGCGTCGCGCAGCGGGCCGCGCAGCCAGGCCGCCAGCGGGATCGAGAAGCCCTTCTTGGCGCGGTACATGATGTCGTGCGGCAGGTGCGGTTCCAGCGATTTTTTCAGGATGTACTTGCCCTCGCCGCCGCGCAGTTTCAGGCTCGGGGGCAGCGTCGCCGCGTATTCGCAGAATTCGTGGTCGAGCAGCGGCACGCGCACTTCCAGCGAGTGGGCCATGCTGGCGCGGTCGACCTTCGTCAGGATGTCGCCCGGCAGCCAGGTCTTGAAGTCGAGGTACTGGATCAGCGACAGCGGATCGTCGGTCGGCGCCTCCTTGGCGTGCGCGCGCATCACGTCGATCGCGCGGTAGCCTTGCAGGTCGCTTCGGAACGTATCCGAGAACAGCAGGTCGCGCTGGCGGTCCGGCAGGCGCGACACGCCGTGGAAGTAGCCCTCCACCAGGTCGCGCGCAATGGACTCGAACGTCGTCTTGGCGCGGAACACGCGCGGTGCCCAGTCGGCCTTCGGGTACAGGCTGCCCAGGGTGCCGAACAGCGGCTTCCTGATCGCTTCCGGCACCTTCGAGCGCACGCTGTGCTCGGCCATCGCGAAGCGGTAGCGGCGGTAGCCCGCGAAGTTCTCGTCGCCGCCGTCGCCCGACAGCGCCACCGTCACGTGGCGGCGCGCCAGCTGGCACACGCGGTAGGTCGGGATCGCGGAGCTGTCGGCGAACGGTTCGTCGTACAAATGCGCGAGCGTGTCGATCAGGCCGTAGTCGTCCTTGTCGACGATCTGCGCGTGGTGGTGCGTGCGGTAGCGCTGCGCCACCTGCATCGCGTACTGGGTCTCGTCGAATTCCGGATCGTCGAAGCCGATCGAGCATGTCGTCACGCCTTCGCTGACCGTGCCGTCACGCTCGCCCGCCATCATCGCGACGACGGCGCTGGAGTCCACGCCGCCGGACAGGAAGGCGCCCAGCGGCACCTCCGCTTCCATCTGGCTCTTCACCGCTTCGCGCACGCGGTCGATCAGCTCCGCCTCGACGTCCGCTTCCGGCCGCGCCGGCGCGACGTTGAACGACAGATCCCACCAGCGCTTGGACTGCACGGCACGGTCGCCGACCTTCAGCAGGATCGAATGGCCGGGACTGAGTTTATAGGCGTTGTGGAAGATGGTGTTCGGCTCCGGCACGTAGCCGTAGGCGAAGTAATCCTCGACGGCGCGCGGGTTCAGCTTGCGCGACAGTTCGGGGAAGGTCATGATCGACTTCAGTTCCGAGCCGAACACGAACAGGCCGCTGGGCAGCAGCGAATAGAACATCGGCTTCACGCCCACGTGGTCGCGCGCGAGGAACAGCGTCTGCTTCCTGCGGTCCCATACGCCGAACGCGAACATGCCGCGCAGCCGGCGCACGCAGTCCTCGCCCCACGCGATCCACGCGTTCATGACGACTTCCGTGTCCGACTTCGTGCGGAACACGTGGCCCAGCGCGACCAGTTCGTCGCGGAGCAGCCGGTAGTTGTAGATCTCGCCGTTGAACACGAGGGCCACGTCGCGTGCGGCGTTCAGGAACGGCTGCTGGCCCGTGGCCACGTCGATCACGGACAGGCGGCGGTGGCCCATGCCCAGGGCTTTTTCCAGATACAGCTCGCCTTCGTCGGGACCGCGATGGTGCTGGCTTTCGTTCATGCGCCGCAGCGCTTCGCGGTCGATCTCCCGGTTGCCCTGGGTGTCAAAGATTCCGACTATTCCGCACATGGTGTTGGCTTTCTTGCTTGTAGAGGGTGAAACGGTAACGCGTCAGTGTGCCTTGTTTCGGCAAAGTCCGTCGTACAGCGCGCCGTACGCGGCCACCATGGCGCGCAGGCTGAAACGGTCTTCCACGCGCGCGCGGGCAGCAACGCCGTGGGTGGTACGCAGGCCGGCATCCTGGGCGTAGCGCGCCAGCGCGGCCGCCAACGCGTCGACGTCGCCGACCGGCACCAGCAGGCCCTGCACCCCTTCGTCGACGACTTCCGGGATGCCGCCGACGCGCGAGGCCACGACGGGCAGGCCGCATGCCATCGCTTCCAGCATCGAGACGGGCGTGCCTTCCGCCAGCGAGGGCAGGGCGAAGATCGAGAACGTGTGCAGCACCGCGGCGATGTCGGCGCGTGCGCCGGGCAGCCACACGGCGCCCTCGAGACCGAGCTGCGCGACCTGTTCGCGCACGGCCGGCAGCAGCGGGCCGTCGCCGACGATCGCCAGCGTCAGGCGCGGCGCGAGCTGAGGCAGCTGCGCGCGCAGCCGCGCGAACGCGTCGACGAGGGCGCGGTGGTTCTTGACGTCCTGCACGCGCGCGACGGTGCCGATCACGATGTCGTCCGCGCTGAAGGGCGCGTCCGCCGCCGGCGTGCCGCCGGGCGCATACTTGTCCGTGTCGACGCCGTTCTTGATGAACAGCGTCTTCGCGGTGGGGATGCGCACGACGTCGCCGAGCCAGCGGTTCAGGTCTTCCGAGACGGGAATGAAGCGGTCGACGAACGGCACCAGGCGGCGGCGCAGGAAGTTGTGCTTCGGGTTCAGGCCGTGCGGGTCGCTCGCGTCGCGGCCGTGTTCCGCGTGGATGCGCACGGGGACGCCGGCCAGCGTCGCCGTGAACGCGTATTCCAGCGCGGCCAGGTTGTACGTGTGCAGCACGGTGGGGCGCAGGCGCCGCATCAGGCGCCAGAACGTCAGGTGCGTGCCGAGGCCGAGGCCCGGTGGCTTGCCGAGCGCGTGCAGTTCGACGTCGCGGCGGGCGATGCGGTCGGCGAACGACGTGTAGGTCGTCAGGCAGACGACGGCGTGGCGCCACGCCGGCATGCGGTTGATGCAGTCGACGAGCAGCGTCTCCAGGCCGCCCACGCCGAGCGAATACACGAGGTGCACGACCAGCGGCCGGGTGTCGACGCCGGCCGGGGTGAGTGCAGGAGCCGGTGCATTCATCGTCGCAGTTCCATCATGCCGCCAGCGCCTTCTTCGTCAGGCGACCGTAGATGGCGGGGTAGCGGCCCACGCTGGCTTTCCAGTTGCGTTCCGTCTCGACGTAGTGGCGGCCGGCCTGGCGCAATTGCGGCCACGTGTCCTGCGCGGCGAGCAGCGCGCCGACCTTGTCGGCCAGCGAGTCCGGATCGTCGGCGCGGAACAGCACGCCGGTCTTGCCGTCGGCGATCAGCTCGAGGTGGCCGCCGACGTCGGAGGCGGCCAGGATGCGGCCCTGCGCCATCGCTTCCAGCGGCTTGAGCGGCGTGACGAGGTCCGTCAGGCGCATCGACAGGCGCGGGTACACGAGCACGTCGAGCAGGTCGTAGTACTTGTTGACCTGGTCGTGCGGCACGCGGCCCGTGAACACGATTTTGTCGGCGATGTTCAGGTCTTTCGCCATCTGGCGCAATTGCGCATCCTGCGGGCCGCCGCCGACGAGCAGCACGCGCAGGTCCGGCATGCGTGCGACGAGGTTCGGCACGGCGCGCAGCAGCACGTCCAGGCCTTCGTAGGCGTAGAACGAGCCGATGAAGCCGATCAGGCGCGAGCCGGCGAGGCCCAGCTGTTCCTTCAGTCCGAAGTCGGGCGTGCCGCCCATCGAGAATTTTTCGATGTCGACCGCGTTCGGGATCACCGTGACCTTGTCGGCCGGGACGCCGCGCGCGACGATATCCTTGCGCAGGCCTTCGCAGATCGTGGTGACGGCGTCGGCCTGCTTCAGCGCATAGGTCTCGAGCGCGCGCGTGAGGCGATAGCGCAGGCCGTTCTCCGTGCTGGTGCCGTGGTCGACGGCGGCGTCTTCCCAGAACGCGCGCACTTCGTACACGACGGGGATGTTGAAGCGCTTGCCGGCGCGCAGCGCGGCGATCGCGTTCAGCGACGGCGAGTGCGCGTGCAGGACGTCCGGTTTCACGAGCGGGATGATCTCGGCCAGGCGCTTGGCCAGGCCGTCGATCACGTTCACCTGGTTCAGCACGGGCATCTTCGCCAGCGCGCCCTTCGATTCCGGCGTGCGGTAGAAGTGCAGGCCGTCGACGGTTTCTTCCAGCATGTCGCCGGAATTCTGCTTGGCGCCGGTGACGTGGAAGGTTTCCCAGCCGAGCGCGCGTTGTTCGCGCAGGATCGAACGGGTGCGGAAGGTATAGCCGCTGTGCAGCGGGATCGAGTGGTCGAGGACGTGCAGTACACGCATGGTCGTTTTCCGTTCTGGTTGTCGCGTTGTGTTATTGGCGGGTGCGGGTCGCGTTCAGTGCCTGGTCCAGTGCCGGGCCCTGTTCGGCCAGGAAGCGGTGCAGCGCGGCGCGCGCCCGCCCCTTGTCGTTCTCGTACGGGACGGCGAGCATCACGGCGGCGCCGTCGTCGCCGCGCAGCATCGCCTTGTTCGCGGCCTGCCACAGCTTGCCCACGGGGTCGGTGCCCGTGTAATGACCGCCGACCCATTTGAACGACCAGACCATGATTGCGCTCTGCGGCGTGCGCAGGATGCCTTCGTGCAGCGTGACCGGCGTGCCGGCGACGGTCTCGGCACGCGACGTGCCTTCGACCTCGTGCCAGGCATCCTCGTAGCCGTTCAGGCGGTTCATGGAGCTGATCAGGTTCTTGTCCGGGTTCTGGTTGCGGTAGTACAGGACGGTCAGGCTGACGGGCACGCCGCCGGCCTGGTAGGCGCGGTGGAAACGCGCATCCGGTTCCATGTAGAAGGGCTTCCAGTCCGCGAAGTCGGCCGCGGCCGGCGCCGTCACGGCGACGTCGGCCAGGCGCACGGGGGCCGGGTTGTGGTTGGCGCGCTCGCCCACCAGCGCCAGCGCGGGCCAGAACGCGCACACGAGCAGCACGCCGATCACCATCGCCGGCAGGCGGCGTGGCGTGCCGGCGGCGCGCGGCGCGGATGCGGACGTGGCCGCAGTCGCGGAGGCGGAAGCCGGCGTGGCGACGGTGTCTTCGCGCCAGAAGCTGCCGATCCAGAACATGACGAACATGACGAGACCGAAGAACAGCCAGCCGTAGATGATGTGGTCGACGCCCGTCGCCAGCTCCATGCCCGACAGGTGGCCGATCATCACGATCATGTAGGCGCGCAGGCCGTTGGCGATGACGGGGACGATGACCGACAGGCCGATGAACAACGCGCGCCGGAGCGCGGACCGGTAGGTGAGGTAGGCGTACAGGCAACCCAGCGTGATCGAAGAAATCAGGTAGCGCACGCCGCTGCAGGCTTCCACCACGGACCAGCTGCCGGTCGGCAGTTCGAAGCGGGTGCCGCTGCGCAGCACGGGGATGCCGGTGGCGCGCACCGCCCACACCGTGAAGTCGGCCGTGAACTGGATCAGCGGTCCCACGAAGATTTCGCCGAACGGCACCGCGAACAGCAGGAACAGCAGGGGGAAGGCGAGCGAGCCGGCCAGGCGCGGGCCGAACAGGGCCAGCGCGGCGACGGGGAACATCGCGACGAACGAGTATTGCGACACGACCTGCACCTCGCCCAGCTGGGCCGCGAGCCAGCCGGCGCCGAGGACGCCCAGCAGGAGCAGCGCGGGCGGCCAGGGCTGCGGCGGGTACAGGCTGAAATTCTCGCGCCGGCGCCAGATGAGCCACAGGCTGATCGGCAGGATCACGTAGCCGTGGGCGAAGGTTTCGGAACTGTTCCACACCGAGACGATCGAGCGCACGGTGCCCAGGTACAGCAGGAACGGCGCGAGCAGGGCCAGCGCGATCAGCGCCGTGCCCTGGCGCGAGATGGGAGCGGAAGTGGCGTTGATCACGCCGGGCGGCGGTTTCAGGAACATTCGAGACTCTCTCCAATACAGGCCAGGTTGCTGGACCAGCTGTAGCGGCGCTGGACCTTGGCGCGGGCGGCGGCGCCGATCGCGGCGGCCGCGCTGTCCTGGCCGGCCAGCAGCATGCTCACGGCGTCGACGAAGGCGCCGGCATCCTCGGCCAGTACCAGTTCGCTGCCCGGCACGGCGTCGATGCCTTCCAGCGCCTGCGGCGACACGACGACCGGCGTCGCCATCGCCATCGCTTCCAGCACCTTGTTCTGGATGCCGCGCGCGATGCGCAGGGGGGCCACCGACACGGCGGCATGCGCGATATACGGCCGCACGTCCGGCACGGTGCCCGTCACGACGACGCCCGGCAGCCTGGCCAGTTCCTGCACGGCCGGCGCCGGGCGCGAGCCGACGATGTAGAACTTCACGTCGCCGAAGCGTTCGCGCAGTCGCGGGAAGACGTCGGCCGCGAACCACTGCACGGCATCCACGTTCGGCCAGTAATCCATCGCACCCGTGAACACGAGGGCGCGCTCGTCCGGCGGGTACGGATTTGCATGCGGCTGCTCGGGCGAGAAGTAGTCGGTGTCGACGCCGTTGCTGAAGTGGCCGATCTTGGCGGTGCTTTCCGGCGCCAGCTGGCGGAACAGGTCCGCCTCCGGCGCCGAGACGAACAGCGACGCGTCGTAGTCGCGCGCCACGCGGCGTTCGTACGCCAGCAGCTGGCGCGCCTCGTAGCGGTACAGCCAGTTCATCGGCCACGATTTCTGTTCGGCGTACTGTCTCCACTTGTCCGAGTCGACGTCGCAGAAGTCGACGACGCGGCGCGCCGAGCGGTACGGGTCGGCGTACTGCGCCATCGCCGACGAGAACACGAGCACGCGCTCGATCTTGTGTTTCGCCACGGTGGCGTCGACCCAGCGCGCGAGCGAGGCGTCGCGGTAGTACTCGAGCGACAGCGAGCGGTTCTTCAGCAGCGCCTGCAGGCTGCGCACGCGCGCCAGCAGGGGCTTCATGCCGGCGAAATGGCTGCTGGCGCACAGCGCCTCGACATGCGGCACGTACTGCCAGTCGTCGGGGTCGTCCACGAACGTGGCCAGGTGCACGTGGTAGTGCCGGGCCAGGTGCTTGAGCAGGTGGTACGAGCGGATCTTGTCGCCCTTGTTGGGCGGATACGGGATCCGGTGGATCAGCAGCAGCAGGTCTTCCATCGCTTACCCCAGGTTACGGACGATGTAGGGGCCCATGAAGTTCGCCACTGGCAGCGGCAGCTTCTTCCACATCTTGATGAACAGCTGGTATTTCGGGTTCAGCGGATTGTTGTCCGGCAGCGCGGTCGCGCCGTACAGCTTGTACTCGTACGGCAGGTGCTGCGCCGTGAAGCCCCAGTTCTTTTTAAAATCGTAGGCGCCGGTGCCCAGCTTGCTGCGGCCGAAGTCGAACAGCCGGCAGCCGCGCGCGCTTGCTGCCTGCATCAGGTTCCAGTACATGAAGTCGTTGCCGGCCACTTCGCGCGCGAGGTCCATGCCGCCGCCGTAATAGGGCACGACTTCGTCGCGCCAGTAGAACGACAGCACGGCGGCCACGAGGCGGTTGTCGTCCGTGACGATGGTGCGCACTTCGCACTCGTCGCCGAAGACTTCCTGCAGCATGGCGAAGTATTTTTTCGGGAACACCGGCGTGCCCAGGCGGTGCACGCTGTGGGCATAGGCTTCGAACATGCGGTCGACGTTGCTGTCGACCTCACCGCGCAGGCCCAGCTTGATGCCCTTGCGGACCATCGCGCGCTGCTTGCGCGGGATGGCGTTCAGGTTGGCCTCGTCGTCGCCCGTGATCTCCTTGCGGAACGTGACGTACAACTCCTTCGTGTGCCAGCTGGCGTCGTCCGGGTGGAAGCGCTGCATGCCGCGGTATTCCAGGTGGCCGACGCCGAGCTTCTGCGCGAGTTCGTGCGCGGCCTGGTCGAGCATGGCGCGCGCCGCATCGTTCGTCGCGGCCGGGCCGCCGTACACGCAGAACGGCATCGCGCCCAGCGAATGGCCGAACAGGCGGCTCCTGATTTCCGCGAGGGGGAGGACGCCGAGGATCTGGCCGTCCTGCTGCACGTAATAAAACCAGGTCTTGATGCCGAACGAGCCTTCGATGACCTTCTGCCAGCCGGACAGGTGGAAGAAGGTGGCGTCCGGGCAGGCGCGCACGAAGGCGTCCCAGCGGCCGTATTCGTGCGGCTGCAGCACGTGCAGGGTCATGGGCGAGGAGGCCATGACGGGAGCGGCCCGTTTGGCCTGTGCGGCTTCGATGATGGAGTTCATGGGCGGTTCAGGAAGATGTTGTCCATGCGGTCCCACGCGAAGTCGCGCGCGAGGGATTCGATACGGCGTTCCATCCGGTCGATGTTGATGTAGTGGCGGAAGCGGGCCTTGGCGCCGAGGCCTTCGGGACGCGGCTGGCCGGGGTCGACTTCCCACGGGTGGAAGTAGAACAGGGCGGGCTGGCCATCCTCGCGGTTGACCTTGGCCATCATCCAGCGCGACAGCGCGTACGGCAGCAGGCGGAAGTAGCCGCCGCCGCCGGCCGGCAGGTTACGGCCCATCATCTGCACGGTCGTGATCGGGATTTCCAGCAGGCCGTCGGTGCCGTTCGGGTAGAACGCGAAGCGCGGCGCTTCCGGCATGCCGTAATGGTCGTGCACGACCGGGTAGATGCTGGAGCTGTAGCGGTAGCCGGCGTCGAGCAGCTCGTCGAGCGCCCACAGATTGTCGCGGCCGATCGAGAAGCTGGGCGCGCGGTAGCCCAGCACGGCCTGGCCGCCGATGTCTTCCAGCAGCGCTTTCGCGGAGCGGATGTCGTTGGCGAATTCCGCGCGGGTCTGGTCCGACGCGCGCAGGTGGCCGTAGCCGTGGCTGGCCAGTTCGTGGCCGGCGGCGACGATGCGTTTCACCACCTGCGGATAGCGCTCGGCGATCCAGCCCAGCGTGAAGAAGGTGGCGCGCACGCCGTGGCGTTCGAACAGTCCGAGGATGCGATCCATGTTGGCTTCGACGCGGCATTCGCGCGTCGGCCAGCTGGCGCGATCGATGTAGGGGGCGAACGCGGAGACCTGGAAGTAATCCTCGACGTCGCAGGTCATCGCATTGCGGATGCGTTGTCCCGGGGCCGGCACGGGCCGCGGGGCGAGTTCGACCATGTTCATTCTTGATTATCCATAGGGTGGGTTACTGCCCCGTGGGGCGTGGCGACGATCTTCTTCAGGATCGACAGCACGGAAACGATCGATTTCTCCAGGCGCATCATGCGTTCGTCGAGCACTTCGACGCTGCTGGCGCGGCGCTCGCCGATGCGCTGGTCGATGGTGCGCAGGCCGGTCTTGTAGTCCGCGTCGCCATCGTCTTCGGGCAGGTGGCCCGGCAGCGTGTCCGGCGCCGGCGTGCCGACGGGGTCGGGCACCTGGAATTCTTCGCTGATGTCCTTGACGACGGTATTGATGTCCGGCTCGCCGAACGCGTGCATCTCTTCCAGGAAGCCCATCAGCAGCACGCGGTCCATCAGCGTGTTGACCTTGCGCGGGATGCCGCCGCTGTAGGCATAGATCGCGTCGTGCGCGCCGTCGTCGAACGCCGGGTCGCCCTTCCAGCCGACGGTGGTCAGGCGGTGCTCGACGTAGGCGCGGGTTTCCTGCGCATCCATCGGGCCCAGGTGGTAGCTGGCGATCACGCGCTGGCGCAGCTGCTGCATGCCGGGACTGTGCAGGGTGGCGCGGAATTCGGGCTGGCCGAGCAGGAAGGTCTGCAGCAGCGACTTGTCGTCGGTCTGGAAGTTCGACAGCATGCGCAGCTCTTCGACCGTGCGCGCGGACAGGTTCTGGGCTTCGTCGATCACGAGCAGGGCGCGCTTGCCCTGGTGGTCGACGTCGCACAGGAATTTTTCCAGGCGCGTGAGCAGGTCCGTCTTGCTGGCGCCCTCGTACGGCAGGCCGAAGGCCGAGACGACCATGCGCAGCGTGTCGTCCGGATCGAGGTGCGTGTTGACGATGTGGGCGGCGACGATCTGGTCGGAGGGTAGCCGGTTGAACAGGTTGCGCACGAGCGTGGTCTTGCCCGCGCCGACTTCACCGGTGATGACGATGAAGCCCTCGCCCTGCGACAGGCCGTACTCGAGGTAGGCCATGGCGCGCTTGTGGCCTTTGCTGCCGAAGAAGAAATGCGGGTCCGGGCGCAGCTGGAAAGGTTTGGCGGATAATCCGTAAAAAGACTCGTACATCGTATGCCTCCGCGGGCTCAATACTGGACGGTAAGCGTCGCCACGATCGCGTTCTCGTGGTAGTCGCGGTTGTCGAATACGCCGGCGCGGCCTTTCGAGTGGCGCAGGTCGAGCGATCCGGTGGTCTTGGTGTCGAAGCGGCTGCTCAGTCCCATGCTCACCTGGCGGATATCGTTGGTGACGCCGGTGCGCAGCGACTTGACGTTCACGCCGTACAGGCTCGCGTGGGCCGACGTGCGCGAGGACAGCTTGTAGTCGGCGCTCGCGCTGGCGCCTTTCTGGTCCGTGTCCTCGTTCAGGGTGCTCAACTGCGACGGCAGCAGGGTGCTGTCTTCCTGCTGCAGCGACAGGGCGTTCATGCGTTCCTTGAACACGGTGAACAGCAGCGTGCTGCGCGCCCCGCGGAGCGTGGCGCCGCCCTGCAGGCGCTTGTTGCGCATGTAGCGGTTGCTCAGGTAGGGGACTGCGCTGGGCAGCGTGGGCGGCAGGCCCGCCTGCGCGATATACGCCTGCACGATCTGCTGGCGCTGCACCGGATCGGGATAGCGGCTGACGAGCATCTGGTCCAGCATGGCGGCCGTATCGACCGCGGCCGGCAGCAGGAATTGCTGGCGCGACGTCGTGACGATGTCGGCATAGGTCACCGTCCACACGGTGTGCGGCGTGCGGTAGCTGGCGTCGAGCGAACCCGTGTTGCCGAAGTAACGGTGGCCGACCGTGGCCGCGATGCGCGTGCGGGTCGACGGTTGCCAGATGAAACCGGCGGACCAGCTGCGGCCGCGCGTCTTTTCGGAGAGCGCGCGGTATTCGTACTTGTCGTAGCCGACGCTGGAGGTCAGGCTCAGGTGCGACGTGGCGCGGTACTGCAGGCCGGCGAGGCTGTTCTCGTTGGTCGTCTTGCCTGTGCGCTGCGCGCTCATGTCCTGGTGCGAATAATGCACGTTCCAGCCGAGGTCGGGGAATGCGGGACCGCTAGTCACGTCGAACGCACCCGTGCTGGCCAGGCTGTTGCCGAAACCGCTGCCGGTGCCGCCTTCGACCGAATCGCGCTGGTAGCGGGCGTTCAGGGTGGCCGTCGTGCCGAACTGGTGGCGCACGTAAGGGCTGATGCTCCAGGTGCGGATGTCCGTGCCGTTGTTGGCCGTGTACGAATTGTTCGGCAGCGGGCCGAACGCCGACACGGCCTGGCGCGAGCCGCTCGCGCTGGTGTCCACGTACAGCCAGTCCTTGACGGCGATGGCATTGGCCGTGGCCTGGTAGCGGCGGTCGCTGTTGCGCGTGTTGCCGATGTCGTCGTTGCTATAGGCGAACTTGCGCCATTCCGCGCTCGCCGCGACCTTCAGGCGCGGACCGGTGCCGGTGATGCTCAGGCTGGGCGCCGCTTCGCTGATGAAGCTGCCGTGGGCCTGATCGTCCGCCTGGTTGCTCGCGTTGTCGGAATACGTTTCGCGCAACTGGATCGTGGGGGTGACCCGCCATTGTGCCCACGCCTGGTTCGACAGCAACAGTGCCGCCACTGCAAGCGGCGTGAGCCGGAGGGTGGCGCTGCGTGGCCATTTGACCGGCCGGTGGACGGACAAATTAGCCGTAGTGATAGTCATACGTTTCTTCGATGCCGGGGAACTCCCTGGTCTTGTTATAGATGAGATTGACGTTTTGATAGCCTTCCAGCTGGTGCAGCGCTTCCTTGACCGCATGCTGGGTCGTCGTCTGGGCTTCGACCACCATGACGATCTGGCCCATGTGCGAGGCCAGCACGCGCGATTCGCTCGTCAGCAGCAGAGGCGGCGAGTCGAAGATCACGACGCGGTCCGGATAGCGGTGGGCGATCTCGTCCACCAGCGAGCTCATGGCCGAGCTGGCCAGCAACTCGGTCGCGCGCGGGGTGCTGGTGCCGGCCGGCAGGATCGACAGCGTGTCGACGTTGGTGCGCAGCATGACGTCGGCCATGTCGATCTTGTCGTCCAGCAGGATGTCCATCAGGCCGCGGTGCGCCGGCAGGCCGAGCGAGCGCAGCACCGACGGGCGTGCGACGTCGGCGTCGACCAGCAGCACCGTATGGTCGAGTTCCATTGCGATGCTCATCGCCAGGTTGATCGCGCAATAGGTCTTGCCTTCGCCCGGCAGCGAGCTCGTCACCATGATCAGGTTGCCCGGCTTCTCGCCTTCCGCGCGTTCGGCGAAGGCGCGCTGCAGCAGCGGACGCTTGATGACGCGGAAGTCTTCCAGCAGGCGCGTGCGGCCGCTGGCGGCGGTGACCATGCCCAGGTCGCGCATGCGGTTCAGGTCCAGCTCCACGCGGCGGGTCGAGAATTTTTGCGCCGGAGGCGCTTCAGCGGCGGCTGCGCTTGCCTGGGCCGCTGCGGCTTCTGCTGCCGGTGCCGCGTGCGCCGGCACAGTGGGCGCTACGACAGGCGCGTCCGCCTCGACGACGTCGACGGTGGCCGTTTCCGGCGTCTTGGCGACGGCGGGCGCGTTGCGCTGCAGGTCGATCCGGCTGGCCGCTTTTTCGATGATGCTCACGGTGTACTCCTTAATCTTAAAGCGTGGGACGGACCAGGATGGCAGCCATCCCGACGCCATAGGCGCCGAACAGCAGCAGGACCGAGCTCGCGAGAGCGACGAGACGGCGCTTGCGCTTGACGGTCTGTTCCGGCGTCCAGTTCATGCCGATCGAACCCAGCACCGGCAGGCCGGTCACGTCGCGCAGCGTGCTCTGGCTCAGGAAGGTCGGACGCAGTTGGCTCATCAGGAACGCGACGGCCAGGCCGGCGACGAGGGCGCCGACGAACACCAGCGAGAACAGGCGCAGGCGGTTCGGGCCGCTCGGGTGGTTCGGCACGGTCGGCGGATCGATCACGCGGAACTGCAGCATGTCGGTGGCGGACGACAGGTCGCCCGACAGGCGCGCCGACTCGCGGCGTTCGACCAGCTTCTGGTAGTTTTCGCGGTTGACGTTGTAGTCGCGGTTCAGCTGGGCGAACTGCGCTTCGATTTCCGGCGCCGTCGTGCTCTGGTTACGCAGGCGTGCCACGCGATTCTCGTATTCCGCGACGCGGGCGCGCATCGACGCCACGCGGGCCTCGGCCTGCGACAGCGACACGTTCAGCTGCTGCAGCATCGGGCTGTAGCTGGCGCCCGGGTCGAGGCTGCGCTTCTTGTTCTTGGCGAGATCGGCCTTCTGCGCCATCAGCTGCTCGAGCAGGCGGCGGTTGGCGATCACGTCCGGATGCTGTTCGGTGTATTGCAGGCGCAGGTTGTCCAGGTTCTTCTGGGCCAGTGCGATGCGCGATTCCAGTTCCGGATCCACGAGGGCCGGGTCGACCGTCACGGTGCCCGGCTTGGCCGGTTCGCCGTCGATCTGGCGGCGGATCGCATTGCGCGCCTGTTCCGCTTCGGCCAGTTCCAGCCGGGCCTGGCTCAGCTGGTCGGTCGCCGTTTGCAGCTGTCCGCCGAAGTCGCCGGTACCACTGCCGCCACCCGGCAGCATGCCGAGGTTCTTGAGCTTGAACTCTTTCAGCGAGTTTTCGGCCGCGGCCAGTTTTTCCTCGTACGTCTTGATCTGGTCGTCGATGAACTGGACCGCCTTTTCGGAGTCCTGTTTCTTGCCGCTGAAGCTGCCCTCGACGAAGATCGTGAGCAGGGACGACACGACGTCCTTGCCCAGTTTCGGATTGTCGGACATATACGTCAGCGTATAAATGTCGTCGCGCTCCGTGCCGGTGATCTTGATCTGCGATATCAGTTCATCGACGATCTTGTCGTGTTCCTTGCTGTCCTTGGCCTTGACGTCGAGGTCGACCATGCGCATCAAGCGCTCGACGTTCGGGCGGCTGATCAGCGTGCGGCGCATGAACGTGACCTGTTGCTCCAGGTTGGGCACGGTCGTCATATTCGAAAGCAGTGGCTTCAGAATACTTTGCGTGTCGACATACACGCGTGCCGACGCTTCGTACTGATTGGGCAGGCGCAATACCACCGCCCAGCCGATCAATGCGACAACCCAGGTGATGACGACGGCATGCCAACGGTATTTGCCAATCGCCTTGAGGAAGTTTAGAAGTACGGCTGTGATCTCTGCCATCTCGTCAGTCTCGCCATGAACGACCCGTTACCCGTGGGGAAGAGGGGCCTAAAAAATAATCAAATATCTCGCATGATCGCTTGTACCCCGAGCAATTGCAATTACACGCGAGAAAAATATGGTGAGCTCATTCGGGAGTGCCTCATCTGCAACGCAAATGCCACCGAGCAAGCTGAGGACCGTGGGGTTTTTTGCTTAATATCCGTGAATTATTAGCATGGATTTAATAAAAAATCGTTAAACCGTTGTACGCCTTCAACGCTGACAGCGGACGGTGAGCGATCGCATCGCGTAGACTTACGTTTCAGCAATTTTTCAAATTCTAACGCTTTATTGTAATGTCTAAATTGCAAAAGGGGGTGCACGGTTGATGCCGTTTCGTAATAGATTCTGGTCACGCCGCCGCGGATTGACGGCGTTACTGGCGGCAGGCGCGCTGGCGGCAGGCGTGTTGCCTGGCCAGTCGATGGCGACCGACCTGCGGCCCATCGTGCCGGTCATCAAACGCTCGGTCGTCGGTATCGGTACGTTCGAGCGGACCCGCAGCCCGTCGACCGTCTTCAACGGTACCGGTTTCGTCGTCGGGGACGGCCTGGACGTCATTACCAATGCCCACGTCGTACCGGCCACGCCGGCCGACGGCAAAATGGTACAGCTCGGCATCGTCTTGCCGGACGGAGAAGGCGTGCGCTTCCGCCCGGCCGAACTGGTGGCGCGTGACAACGAACACGACCTGGCCCACCTGCGCCTGTCCGGCACACCGCTGCCCGCGCTCGAGCTGGGCGATTCGGATACGGTCCAGGAAGGCCAGGAACTGGCATTGACGGGTTTTCCGTTGGCCATGGCCTTGGGCCTGCATGCAGCCACGCACCGGGCGACGCTCGCGGCGATCACGCCCATCGTCCGTCCGTCGCTCGGCGCACGCAGCCTCGACCCGCGCCAGATCGCCGCACTGCAACGCGAACCCTTCAATATCTTCCAGCTCGACGGGACGGCGTATCCGGGCAACAGCGGCAGTCCCGTCTACGATCCCGCCACTGGCAAGGTGCTCGGCGTGATCAATGCCGTGTTCGTCAAAGGATTGAAGGAGACGGCGATCTCGGCGCCGAGCGGGATCACGTATGCGATTCCGGTGAACCATGTCCGGGACTTGTTGCGAAAAAAATAGGCAGAAAAGCCGCAAGCACGTCATGACCATGAACAATTTATATTGTGCGGCGTCTGTTCATTTGGCACTATGCTATACAATACCAATCTGTTAATGGCTTTATAACAATGGCTTTACCGAAAGGGATCTGACGTGGGCAAGTACAAGGCGAACCTGGGGAAATATTCGGCGATCGTGCTCGCCGCTGCATGCGTGCTGGCGCTGGGCGGTTGCGCAACGCGTGGTGGCCAACAGCCGATCGAGACGCAGGTGACCGATTCCCAATATCTGATCGGGCCGGGCGATGCCGTCAACATCATCGTCTGGCGCAACCCGGAAGTGTCGATGTCGGTGCCGGTCCGTCCGGACGGCAAGATCACGACGCCGCTCGTCGAGGACCTGCCGGCCGCCGGCAAGACGTCGACCGCGCTCGCGCGTGACATCGAAAAAGCCCTGGCCAAGTACATCCAGCAACCGGTCGTCACCGTCGTCGTCACGAACTTCATCGGCAATTACTCCGAACAGATCCGTGTGATCGGCCAGGCGACCAAGCCGCAGGCGCTGCCATATCGCCGCGACATGAGCCTGATGGACGTGATGATCGCCGTCGGCGGCACCACCGAATTCGCGGCGGGCAATCGCGCCAGCCTGATCCGTAACGTGGACGGCAAGCAACAACGCTTCAACGTCCGCCTGGACGACCTGATCAAGGATGGCGACATCTCGGCCAACGTGCCGATGCGTCCGGGCGACGTCCTCGTCATCCCGGAAAGCTTCTTCTGATAACATCAGTCGTCGATATTTTTTACACCACTCAGTGTTCCAACATACAATAGTGGTTGCTGGGTGGTACGGCGCCAAAATAAGCACCTGATTTAATGTAAGTTTTTCTTCCAGGAACCACGTTGGCGTAAAACTTGCTTGATCAGGTACTGGTCGCCCTCAGTGAGCGACAACATTTTGGGGAACGCACGTGGCTACCGAACATCAAGATAACGACAAGATCGAACCGGCGCCGTCCTTGACCAAACGGGGCGCGGCACGCCGTCGCCTGGCCAAAGCCGGCATGGGCGCGGGGGTACTCGCGACGCTGGAAAGCAAATCGGCGATGGCGTCGATGGTCTGCAGATCGCCTTCGGGCTCGCTGTCGGACGGCTTGTCGACGAGTCATTATGGGCCGAAGGCGCCGGCCTGCGGCGGCCTGTCGCCCGGTTACTGGAAACAGCCCCAGCACGCCTGGCCGGTGTCGCGCGACCTCAAGTTCACCGATGTCTTTTATGCGGCCAGCCCCGGCACGGCCTGCCCGGTACGGGCAGCCTCGTACGACGAGGGCAAATGCTACAACCCGGGTTCGTACTTCTGCGCCAAGCTGGAAGACATGCTGAACCCGCAGCCGTTCGACACGAACAAGGTCGGCATGCACCTCGTGGCGGCTTACCTGAACCTCGAGCAGAAACTCATCGACTTCATCGACCTGAACGACCTGAAGACGATGTGGAGCGAGCTGCAGACCACGGGCCGCTACAGCCCGACCGCCGGCGTGTATTGGGACAATGCGCAGGTCGCCAACTACCTCTGCTCGATCCACGACTGAAGACAGGCGGCGAAACGCATGTGGCGTCTGATGCCTGGCCAGGCGCTGGCCTGCCGGGAATGGGATGGGGAAGCCGTGCTGTACAACGACTTGTCGGGCAATACCCACCTGCTGGATGGCGCCGCGCTCGACCTGTTGTTCGCCCTGCGTGACGAGCCCGCCGATGCGGCCGGGCTGGCCGGCCGCCTGGCCGACCGCTTCGATGCCGGCGACGACGACCTCGTTTCCCTGATCGACGAGATGCTGGCAGCGCTTGCCGGGCTGGACTTGATCGAGCCATGCTGACGGTCGGTTCGCTGTCGCGCGCCGAACTGGCGGCACACCTGTCCGGTGACGGTCTCGTGTTGCGCACCGGCCCCTTCACCAACCGCATCCGCAGCGACGTGGCGCCCTTGATCGACAGCGTCGCGCTGATGTATGCGGATTACCCCGTCGAGCCTGTGGGCGGCTTCGTCGACTTCCACCTCGAACTGCGACGTTCGGGCGGCTTGCGCCGCTGGTACAAGTCGCAGGTACATTTCGCCTACGACGGCACCACGCCGTTCCAGCCCCTGCCGCTGGCGCAGGCGTATCCGATGCTGGAATGGACCATGAACTGGTGCGTCTCGCACCGCGCCCACGGCTACCTGATCGTCCACGCGGCCGTGCTGGAGAAACATGGCCGCGCCATTATCCTGCCGGCACCGCCCGGCTCCGGCAAGAGCACGCTGACGGCCGCCCTGCTGGGCCACGGCTGGCGGCTGCTGTCGGACGAGATGACGCTCGTGCGCCTCGACGACGGCGTTCTCGTGCCGCTGCCGCGCCCGGTCAGCCTCAAGAATACGTCGATCGACATCATCCGTGCGTTCCGTCCGGACGCCGTACTGAGCCGGCCCGTGGAAGAAACGACCAAGGGAACGATCGCCCACCTGAAGGCGCCGGGAGCAAGCATTGCCCGCGCCCTCGAACCCGCGCGCCCGGCTTGCATCGTGTTCCCGCGCTGGGAAGCCGGTGCCGCCATCGCATTGGATCCGCTGCCGAAGGCGCGCGCCTTCATGCAGGTGGCCGACAACTGTTTCAACTACCAGGTGCTGGGTGCGCGCGGCTTTACGGCCCTCGGCGGGCTGATCGACGCCAGCGACGCCTACACGTTCCGCTACAGCAGCCTGCCCGAGGCGATGGCGCTGTTCGAACGCCTGGTGCCGGGGGGCGCATGATGCCGCTGCTGATACGCGTGTTGCGCGATCCGGGCACCGTGCAAGGGCTGGACGACGCCGGCTGGGACCTGCTGCTGCGCCAGGCCGACGCCGCCAACCTCGACGCGTACCTGCTCGTCCTGCTGGAAGATGCCGGCCTGCTCGATGCCGTTCCCGCCGCGCCGCGCGCGCACCTGGAGTGGACGCGCGTGGGCGCCGCCGGACATGCCAGGGCGGCCCGCTACGAAGTCCGCCAGATCGGCCGGGCGCTCGACGGGCTGGGATTGCCGCTGATCCTGCTCAAGGGCGCCGCGTACGCGATGGCGGGCCTGGACGCCGGCCGCGGCCGCCTGTTTTCCGACATCGACATTCTCGTGCCGAAGGCGCGGCTGCCCGAGGTCGAGGCGGCGCTGATGATGCATGGCTGGATCACCACGCACCACGATGCCTACGACCAGCGCTACTACCGGGAATGGATGCACGAGTTGCCGCCGATGCAGCACGCCCGGCGCGGCAACTCGATCGACGTGCACCACGCGATCCTGCCGGAAACGGCCCCCGTGCGCCCGGATCCGGCCAGGCTGCGCGCGAGCGCTCGTCCGATCCCGGGCGAGCCGCATCTGGCCACGTTGTCTCCGGCGGACATGGTCCTGCACAGCGCCGTGCACCTGTTCTTCGACGGCGAATTCGACAAGGGCTTGCGCGACCTCGTCGACCTGCACCGCCTGCTGACGCAGTTCGGCCAGGCGCCCGGGTTCTGGGAGACGTTGCCGGCGCGGGCCCGCGAGCTCGAGCTTGGGCGGCCGCTGTTCTATGCGTTGCGGTATTGTCCGCGCCTGCTCGGTACCGTCGTCCCGCCGGCCGCGCAGGCGGCGGTGGCGTCCGAGGGACCGAACGCGGCCCTGCTGTGGCTGATGGACCGGTTGTTCGCGCGCGCGCTGCTGCCGCTGCATGCAAGCTGCGCGGACGCATTCAGCGACGTGGCGCGCTTTGCCTTGTACGTGCGCGGGAACTGGCTGCGCATGCCGCCGCTGCTGCTGGCCCGGCATCTGTTTCATAAAGCCTTCCTCAGCGGGAAGAGCGACACACAGGCAGCCTGACCGTCCGCGCATAAAAAAACCGCGGCCGAAGCCGCGGTTTTGCATGGTGCCGATGCCTGTCCGGATCAGGCCTTCGGAGCGCGGCGGCGCTTGGCGCCGACCAGGCCCAGCATGCCCATACCCAGCAGCATGATGCTTGCCGGTTCCGGCACGCGGCCGTTTTCGACCGAGAAGGCGCCGTCGACCTTGAACACCAGGTCGTCCGGCGTCACGCTGTAGTCCGGGAACAGGGCGTCGCCACCTTTGTGGAAGCCGTTGGTCAGCGAGTCGCCGGCCGGCAGGTTCAGGTTCGAGTCGTATTTGAACGTCACGCTCGTCAGGCCAGCCAGGTAGTCCTGGTTGATGAAGTCGCCCGACTCGAGGATCGCAGCGGTCATCTTGGTCGAACCGATGCCGACGCCGGTAGCGCTGTCGGTGGTGAACGTCGACAGCGTGACGTTCGGATCGACGGTCAGCAGGGCAACCATGATGCCGTCATCGAAACCGGTGCCGGTGCTGGTGAAGGCGTTGGCTTGGGTGTCGTAATAGATGGCGACTTTATTCGCGCCCGGGGTGTTGTTCAGGCCAAAGCTGGCGTTCAGCGTGGTGCCCGCCGTGCTGGACGTTTTCACGAATTCGCTCAGCTTTGCCACGATCGTGAATTCGAAAGCCGAGGAGTCGTTCGGGGCGCCGTCTGCGGTCGAGTCCAGGTTGCCGCGGAAATTGGCGGTCGTGCTGCCATTGACGGCGGACAGGTTGGCTTGATACAGGAAGTCGAATTGTTTGCCTACGGTCAGTTGCTGAGCGCTCGGGATCCCCTTCGCGACGCCGCTACCGGTCGAGTTCCAGTCCAGGCTGGTCGCGTTGGTAGCGTAGACACCGCCGCTACCGTCTTGCAGAGTAAATGCTTGTGCCGACGATGCAGCGAATGCGAAACCGAGTGCGGCTGCAACCGGAATCAATTTGCGGAACGAAATCTTCATGTTGGCTCCAAGTGGATGCTTATTAAGTTGTTCGGTATAGGCGCCGCGTTCTGCGGGCTTGTTCCTACTTAATGCAAACGCCGTGCCAGTCTTTTCTTTTCGTTATAAATCAAAAGCTTAGGTCACAAACTTGCGTCCCGGGTAGGCCAACTGTAAAAAATTCCGATTTTTTATGTGTCCTTGCGTAAAGTTTTTAGATGTTTTTGGGAAAGAATGCGCAAAGGAAATCGGTCATATCATAAAGAAAGTTGCGCACAATAAAAAACCGCGGCCGAAGCCGCGGTTTTCGTGATGCCGATGCCTATCCGGATCAGGCCTTCGGAGCGCGGCGGCGCTTGGCGCCGACCAGGCCCAGCATGCCCATACCCAGCAGCATGATGCTTGCCGGTTCCGGCACGCGGCCGTTCTCGACGGCGGTCGCGCCGTCGACCTTGAACACCAGGTCGTTCGGCGTCACACCGTACGCCGGGAACAGGTCCGTGTTGCCGCCGGCGCCAGAGTGGAACGAGCTGGTCATCGAGTCGAGTGCCGGCAGGTTCAGGTTCGAGTCGAACTTGAAGCTCACGTTCGTCAGACCCTTCAGATAGTTCTGATTGATGAAGTCGCCGCTTTCCATGATCGAAGCCGTCATCTTGGTCGAACCCAGGCCGTTGCCGGTGACGACGCTGGTGGTGAACGTGGAGAGCGTGCTGGCCGGATCGACGGTCAGCAGGGCAACCATGACGCCGTCGTCGAAGCCGGTGCCGGCGCTGGTGAAGGCGTTGGCTTTGGTGTCGTAGAAGATCGCCACTTTGTTGGCGCCGGCGGTGTTGTTCAGGCCGAAGGTTGCGCTCACCGTCTTGTTGACCGGATCGACCGACGACGTTTTCACGTATTCGCTCAGCTTTGCCACGATCGTGAATTCGAAAGCCGACGAGTCGTTCGCCACGCCGTCCGCGGTCGAATCCAGGTTGCCGCGGAAGTTGCCGGTGGTCTGGCCGTTAACGGACGACAGGTTCGCCTGATACAGGAAGTTAAAGGGGTTGCCTTGCGTCAGTGCCACGCCGTTGGCGATGCCTTTGGCAACGCCGCTGCCGGTGGAGTTCCAGTCCAGGCTATTCACGTTGGATGCGTACGTTACGCCAGCACCATTTTGCAGGGTGAATGCTTGTGCCGACGATGCGGCGAAGACCAGACCAAGGGCGGCTGCGACCGGGATCAGTTTGCGGAACGAATTCTTCATGTAGGCTCCAAAAGTGGATGCGTGTTGGGTTTGTCGGTTAAACCGCGTGCTCGTTGATGCGGCTCATGCCAACCCTTATGCAAATGCCGTGCCAGGAATTGTTGTACTGTTCTAAATCAACGACTTATGAAAAAATGCAAGAAATTACCCGATTCGGGGGAAGGGCTGCTGTAAAAAATTCCGACAGTCACTGAATAGCGTTCGTTAACGTGTTTTTTTGATTCTCGGTTGCAACGGAATTGCTGTCCACGTAAGCGGTCGGTGCATGGCGATGGAATGCCTGTACGCCTTCCAGAAACGCCGTCATGCGTTGCGCCGCCGGATAGTTGGAGAAGGCGTCGGCCACGCGACGGGCGCCTGCCCTCAGCGCCGGATCGTCGAGCATTGTGCGCACCTGGCGCGTCAGCTTCTTGGCGCGGAAGCGGTCGGCGCGCAGCAGGGCGCCGGCACCGGCCTTGATGACGCCGCTCATGTTCAGGAACTGGTCGAGATTGCTGGCAATGCCCAGCACCGGCACGCCGGCAGCCAATGCCTGCTGGCTGGTCGGGCTGCCGCCGTTGCAGACGACGAGGCTGGCGCGCTTGGCCGCCACGTCGCCCGGCAGATAAGGGGCAACGAACGCATTCGCCGGCGCACCGGCCACGTCGATCGTGCCGGCCGTGGCGGCGATGACCGTCACCGGCAGCGGCGCCAGCGCTTCCAGCACCAGCGGCAGCAGGCGGCCCTGGCCGGAACTGCCGAGCGTGACGTAGACGATCGGCTTATCTTCGGGCAATTTATCCCACCAGTCCGGCTTGGCCAGCGGCGGCGCCCAGATGATGGGGCCGATGTAGGCATGCTGCTGGGGCAGGCTCTTCGGCGGAAAGAGATCGGGGACGTCGGCGTACATGCTGTAGTCGGCGTCCGTATAGACCTTGCGCAAGTCGGTACCCAGCGACGGCAGGCCGTACTGGCGGCGTACGCGGTTCAGCGGCACGGAATGCGAGGCGAACGCGACCGGACGCGCCATGCGGAAGATCGCATTCGCGATGCGGATCGGCAGCAGGCGCGTCAGCGGGATGTGCGGCACGGCGTAATGCTGCACGACGTACGGGCTCCAGTAGGCGTTCATCAGCGACACGTACGGGATCCGGCGCAGCCGTGCACTGACCGAGAGCGACAGGCGGAAATCGCCGACGACGATGTCCGGGCGGACCGCGTCGAGCACGCGCAGGTCGTCTTCGACGTAGCTGGCGAGCGTCGCCGTGCTGTACACCGGCTTGCCGCCCGCGAGCGCGTCGAGGAATTGCTGGCTCGGAATGCTGTGGATGGTCCAGCGGGTGAACTGCGTCCCGTTGAAGCAGAATTCGTAGCCGTCCGCGCACGCGACGTGCACGTCGAAACGTGCGGGATCGAGAGATTGCGCGAGCGCGATGGGGCGGCCGACGTGGGCGAGCGTCACGGCTTCCGCAAAGAACAGGATTTTGATACGTTCCATAGGGGTATCGATAGAAAGATGGTTGCGGGAACGTGCCGGGCGGACGGCGCCGGCGGCGCGGACATCCCGCGCCGCCGGTTTACTTCATCAGTTCTTCGAGCGGCTTGCGCAGCGAACGGGCCTGGGGCGCCGGACCTGCGCCGAGCCGGCCCATGAAGACCGGATGGCCGTTGCCGGTGCCGATCAGCTTGTGCAGACGTTGCTGCAATTGCCGCGCCGAATGGTGCAATTTGTCGACGGTCGAGAACGGCTCGCCATGCTGCACGTAGGCGGAAAAGATCAGGGGCGTCATCTCCGGCTGCATCGCGAGGCCCAGGTGGGTCAGCGTCAGCCAGAAACGCTGCACGGCGCGGCCGGCGGCGACGTGATCCTCGACCGTTTCCGGCGCGTGTCTGGCCATGATGACGAAGTGGGCGGCGCAGCGCAGACCCGGCACGAGGTCCATCTGCAGGCGCGGCGCCCAGGTGCCCATCAGCCGGTTCATCGTCGACAGGCGGCCCCAGCTGACCATCGCCCATTTCATCAGGCGCAGGGTGGCGGCATCGACGCCCAGGGCCTGGTCGGGCACGCGGTCGGGGCTGTGGCGTGCGTTCCAGTGGATGATGCGGCGGTGTACCTCGTAGGCTTCCGGCATCGTCAGGCGCAGCTTGGCGTTCGAAAACATCAGGCGCGCCGCGGCCAGTTTGCCGCTGAAGCCTTCGATCCAGCGCACTTCGTAGCCGGGGCCGACGCTGTCCTCGAGGGCACGTTTTTCTTCGGGCAGCAGGGGGCGCGTGCTCATCGCGCGGCGCTGCACGCTGCGGGTCGTGATGGCGCCCAGCAGCGGACTCGGCTTCACAGCGGGATCGGGCACGAAGCGTACGTCGAACACGGGCAGGTGGTCCTGGTCGTCCGGACGCCGGGTGATCTCGGCGCGCAGCCCGTGGGCGGTGGCGGCGATCGCCATCGTTTCCAGCAGGGTGCCGTGCGAGATCTGGCTCGGGCGGCCGCGGAAGTCGTACACCGTATCCTCGCGCGTATCGTGGAAGTGCACGGCCACGTGGTCGGGGCCGAGCACTTCGAAACGCCACACCTGCGTGTTGTCGCCGCTCGGCGCCCAGCGCGCCAGGTCGAGGATGTCGCGGAGGGTCTGGTTCATGCCTGTACCGCTTTCCCGGCGAGCTGGCGCGTCATCTGGCGCTTGGCGACGGCGATCATCAGGCGGTGGAACGGGTTGCCGTTGCCGCCCGGGCGCCAGGTGTGGGCCAGCTTGTTACGATAGGCGTCGAACTGCATGCCGTGCGGCGCGGCCAGGACCTTGCCGCGTCCCAGCAGGATCTTCAGCGCCTCGGTGGCGACGATGCCGGCGCACAGCTGGCAGGCCATGAACGTGGAGGGACCGCGGCGCTCGGCGAAATTGACGGCGTCCGGCACGACGAGGTACGGGCGGTGCAGGCCGGCCGGCGCCAGGCCGACGACGAAGCGAATGGCCTTGTCCAGTTCGGGCAGGTCGCCCCATTGGAAATATTCTTCGAACGTCATCTGGCCCGGGATGAAATTCAGCAGGGCGGCACCCATGCCGAGCGGCGCGGCCGTCGTGGCCGGGATGCCGAGGCGGGCGCAGGCGGCAAACGTCTGCTGGCGGGCGTCGAAGGCAAAGAAGTCGAGTGCGTCGACGTAGAGGTCGACGCCGTCCAGGAATTGGTCGAGATTGCCTTGGTTGACGCCGTCAGGAAAGATCTTGACGTCGATTTCGGGATTGATGTCCCTGGCCATGCGGGCCAGCACTTCGGCCTTCGGTTGGCCGACCGTCGACATCATGGCGCCGACCTGGCGGTTGAAGTTGACGATGTCGAAGGTGTCGAAGTCGGCGATATGAAACTTCGCCACGCCCAGGCGAGCGAGGGTGAGCAGGTGTACGCCGCCGACCCCGCCGCCGCCGGCAATGGCGACACGCTTGCCGCGCAGGGTCTGCTGTTCTGCAGGCGTTACCCAGCCGATATTGCGCGAAAACGCCTGTTCATAGCGGAACGGATTTGTCATTGATGAGGAAAAACGGTTTTATCGATAAAACGGCCGAAAGCACCGATATCTGCTACGCACAGCGCGTTTTATGCGTGTTGTTCGTCCATGCGCAGGAGGCGGTTGATGATGCCTCGTTCTTCACGCGGCGAGAAGAAATAGGGGTAAAACGAACGTTCGGACACGTTGTTATCGGCGCTGAATGTGCCACCGTATTTCTGGATCTGTTCCGTCACGAATTCCAGGTTCACCCGCAGCAGGTAGGCCGGTGCCTCGACGCGCGGATTGACTTTCAGTTCGCCCTCTTGCTGGAAGCCGAGCATGCGTTCGTAAAAACGGCGATGGCGCGGATTCACTTCGATGACGATATCCGTGCACTGGTGGATGTCGCGGGCATAGATCACGGCCAGGTGAAACAGGTTGGCCAGCGACGTTTTCGAGCGGACCGACGGGTCGAACGCCAGCTTCGTGAACTCGCACAGGCGCGCCCCCTTGTTGCGGTGCGCGTCCAGCTCCTCCTTGAAGATCTGGTCCGCCATCAGGCCAATCGGCGAATCGATACCAATCGTGAGCGTACCGACCACGTCACCCTTGTCGGTGGCGGTGAGGGTAATGCGATTCGGGTCGTCGCTGAATTGATGGGTACCGGCATAACCGCGCCAGGCATACATCTTGTTGATCAGCATACTTGCCGAATTTCGCCCGTCCGCAGTATCGGTAAGCCGGATTCCATACGAATCGTGGTTCACGATAACATCCTCATATTGCGAGGGCGTCATATTATCGCGATCACCAAAATCATGAGCGTCCGATAGGGATGCGGCCGAACCACCCTCTGGATCCTTGAAATCGTCGAAAGTCGTCATCGCAGGATTCCCCAATTGTTTAAAAACGTTCGCGTACTGCGAACGGAAGTTCTGGTCGCCCTACGCCCTGGCGGTGCCGGGCGTGGATTATTATTTATTTATTAATGTATATTAGCTTCTTACAAAGCCTTTAGCAATGCGCGCGCTTCATCGGCCTGGGCGAACGATTTGTCGTCCGCCAGAAGCTTGTCGAGCTCCTTTCGCGCGCCCGCCTTGTCGCCCGATTTGCTCAGGCCCACTGCAAGGTGGTAGCGCACTTCCGACGACTTCGGCACCAGGGTGCTGGCTTTCTGCAGCAGCGGCAGGCCGCGGCCCGTATTGCCCTGTTCCACCAGCAGCCAGCCCAGCGTGTCCATGATGCCGGCGTTGTTCTCAGCAAGTTTATATGCCTGCTCGGCCGTTGCAAGTGCGCGCGGATCTTTCACTTGCTGATAAGCATACGCCAGGTTGTTCAGCGCGGCAGCATTGTTCGGCGCGCGCTTGACGATGTCTTCCAGGCGTGCGATCGCGGCCTTGTAATCCTTGGCAACCAGATGGTTCTCGGCGACGTACATGCCGACCAGGATGTCGTTCGGGTGGTCCTTCAGGAATTGGGCTGCACGGGCTTGCGCTTCCTTGCCCTTGCCGGTCAGCGTCATGGCCTGCAGGGATTTCATGAGGATTTCCGGCGCCTTGGCGATCGCGAACGCCTTGTCGTAGGCGGGCAATGCCTGCGCCGGCTTCCTTTGCGACATCAGCACGTCGCCTTCGGTGGCGTAGCCGACGGGCGACTTGTCGTCGATCTTCTGGATTTGGCGAGCCATGGCCAGCGCTTCGTCCCCGCGGCCCATGCGCACGGCCAGCTCGACCTGGGCGAGACGGGCGGCGATCAGGTTCGGTTGCAGGTCGATGGCGCGCTTCAGGTCGTCGGCCGCAGCATTATTGTTCTGCATCAGCATGTGCACACCGGCCAGGCGCAGGTGCGGCGCGGCCGATTTCGGGGCCAGGTTGACGAGCTTGCTGTAGGTTTCCAGCGCCCCAGCCGTGTCCTTGTTGGCGATCTGGGCCTGGCCCAGCAGTTCCACCAGTTCGGGATTGGTCGGGTTGGCGGTCTGGACCTTGCGTGCCAGCGTCAGCGCTTTTTGTGCCTGTCCCGTACGCAGATAGTGCCGGCCGAGGTTGAGCGCCGGGCCGACGGCTTCCGGCTTCACATTGCTGGCCTTCTCGAACCAGGACGTCGCTTCTTCGGGATGATTCTGCATCGTCGCCAGTTCGCCCAGGGCGCGCATCGCGTCGACGTTGTTCGGTTCCTTCTGCAGGACTTTTTCGTAGCGCTGCTTGGCGGCGTCGGGTTTCTTCTCGACGAGGTCCAGGCGTGCCAGGTTCTGGACGGCCGGGATGAAGGTCGGTTGCAGGGCCACGGCCTTGTCCAGCGCGGCACGGGCGGCAGGCACGTCGCCCTTGACCATGTTGACGGCGCCGCGCAGGGTCAGCACCTGCGGATTGTCGGGCTGTTGCTTTTCGAGCGCGTCGATGGCGGCCAGCGCCTTGTCGTAATGCTTGAGGCTGATTTCCGTCTGGACCAGCGCCATCGTCGCCTGCGCCGACTTCGGGTCGAGCTCCGTGGCCTTCTGCAGTTCGGACAGGCCGCGTGCCTGGTCGCCCTGGGCCAGCTTGGACAGGCCGAGCGAGGTACGCAGGCCGGCCGCCTTTGGTGCCAGCGTCGTGGCTTTTTCCAGGTAGACGCTGGCTTTGTTGAAGTCGCGCACCTGCATATAGGTTTCGCCGGCCAGCGCGAGTACCTGCGGATCGTCCGCCGCGTTCTTCAGTGCCGGCGCGAGCGTGGCGGCAGCGTCGTTCGGTTGCGCGCTCTTGAGCTGGGCCTGGGCCAGCAGCTTGCGGGCGTACACGTCGTCCGGATTGAATTCCAGGTATTTGCGCAGGTGCTGGTCGGCTTGTTGCAAGGCACCGAGGTTCAGTTCCGATGCGCCCGCCAGCAGCACGCTGGGCATGTGATCGGGCGCGACTTTCAGTACGCGTTGCAGGGCATCCTGGGCAGCCGAATACTTACCTTGCGAGAATTCGTACAATGCGCGGGTATAGGTCACGAGCAGATTGCCGGGCGCATTCTTCTCGGCCGCGTCGATTTCCGCTTTTGCGTCCGCGAACTTGCCGCGGGTGATGTTGACGTAGGCTTTCTCGATGTGCGCCGTGCGATGGTGCGGATTCAGCGCCAGCGCCTGGTCGAAGGCGGCGAGCGCCTCGTCGGACTTGCCCTGCGTGCGCAGCAGCGAGCCGCGCGCCATGAAGACATCCGCATTCTTCGGATCCTTGGCCACGGCCTCGTCGATGTAACGCGCGGCCGCGTCCTTGTCCTGCTTGGCGACGGCGTAGCGCGCCAGGCCGAGCAGGGCGTCGCCGGCATTGGCGTTCAGCGCCAGGGCTTGCTCGAACGCCTGCTTGGCTTCGTCGAGCTTGCCGGTGGCCAGCAGGGCGTCGCCGCGCAGCGTCAGCAACGGCGCCGATTTGGCGGCCACTTCCGGCGTGACTTCGTCGAGGATTTCCTTGAACTTGCCTTGCTGCGACATCGCCCTGGCCAGCTGGGGCAGCACGCGGTCGGCGGCGATCCCATTCGAGCGGGCCTTGCGGAATTCCTTCTCGGCCGAGGGGAAATCGCCCATGTTGAGTTGGAGGTTGCCCAGCTCCATGCGCGCCTCGCCGTTTTCCGGGCTCTTTTCGACCGCATTCTTAAGCTGAATCATTGCCGACTTCAGGTCACCTTTTTGCTGATACTGCCTGGCTTCAGTCAGCAGCTGCTCGGTCGACTGCGTGGAGCGGCCGCAGGCGGACAGCCCGGCGACCATGAACGCGCCGGACAGGATGGCAGCGGTAAGTTTCAGCTTGTTGGGGTGACGCGGCATCTGGCATTCCTCGAGATATGTATCGTAACTGCAATGGTGTGCGGATTCCTCTTCAACAATAATACCTGAAGGAATACTAACAAAGACGCACAAGTTTGCCGTCGTGTTGCAAATCCCCCCACCAAAGTGGTGGAAGTCGGTCACATTTGACGTCATATCTCGACAATATGACGACTATATTACGATCCTGGGCCGTTTTCGCCTTTGCGCAGCCGGCTCAGCAGGGCTTCGACGTTGTCGCCGACGGGCAAGCCATGGCGACGTAACAATTGCACGTGCAATACAAGGTTTTCGAGCACGAGCTTGGCTGACACGGCCAGCAGGGTCATCAAACGGTCTTCGGTACTGAAGTTTTCCATCGAGGCGGCCATCTCGCACAGGTGGCTGGCGACGAGTTCACGCAAGTCGTCCTCGGGAAAGGGCAGGTCCGCGAAGTCGATCGGGTCTTCCTGTTCGACTTCGCGCATGAGGGCGGCGAGTTGTTGCGGCTGGATCGGCATACATGGCTCCGGTGATGGTCCCCGGAGCCATTCTAGGGCAGGACTACATATTGCGGCGATACTGTCCGCCCACCTCGAACAAGGCCGTCGTGATCTGGCCCAATGAGCAGACGCGTACGGCGTCCATCAGGCGGGCAAACACGTTCTCGTTGTCGATGGCGGCCTGTTGCAGCGCGGCCAGCGCGGCCGGTGCCTCGTCCGCATGACGGCGGTGGAAGTCTTCCAGGCGCGCGAGCTGCGACTGCTTTTCGTCGTCCGTGGAGCGGGCCAGTTCGATCGTCGCCGGGGCCTGTGCCGCCTTCGGGTTGCGGAAGGTGTTGACGCCGATGATCGGAAGGCTGCCGTCGTGCTTGCGGTGCTCGTACAGCATCGACTCTTCCTGGATCTTGCCGCGCTGGTAGCCCGTCTCCATCGCCCCGAGCACGCCACCGCGCTCGGCAATGCGCTCGAATTCCTGCAGCACGGCTTCCTCGACGAGGTCCGTCAATTCCTCGAGGATGAACGAGCCCTGGTTCGGGTTCTCGTTCCTGGCCAGGCCCCATTCGCGGTTGATGATCAGCTGGATCGCGAGCGCGCGGCGGACGGATTCGTCGGTCGGCGTCGTGATCGCCTCGTCGTACGCGTTCGTGTGCAGCGAGTTGCAGTTGTCGTAGATCGCGATCAGCGCCTGCAAGGTCGTCCGGATGTCGTTGAAGTCGATCTCCTGCGCGTGCAGCGAGCGGCCCGACGTCTGGATGTGGTACTTCAGCTTTTGCGAGCGGTCGTTCGCGCCGTACTTGTCGCGCATCGCGACGGCCCAGATGCGGCGTGCCACGCGGCCCAGCACCGTGTATTCCGGGTCCATGCCGTTCGAAAAGAAGAACGACAGGTTCGGCGCGAAGTCGTCGATGTGCATGCCGCGCGCGAGGTAGGCTTCGACGAAGGTAAACCCGTTCGACAGGGTGAAGGCCAGCTGCGAGATCGGGTTCGCGCCCGCTTCCGCGATGTGGTAGCCCGAGATCGACACCGAGTAGAAATTGCGCACCTGGTTCTGGACGAAGTATTCCTGGATGTCGCCCATGACCTTCAGCGAGAATTCCGTCGAGAAGATGCAGGTGTTCTGGCCCTGGTCTTCCTTCAGGATGTCCGCCTGGACGGTGCCGCGCACATTGGCCAGCACCCAGGCACGGATCTTCGCGGTTTCGTCGGCGTTCGGCTTGCGACCGTTGTCGCGCTCGAACCTGTCGAGCTGCTGGTCGATCGCGGTGTTCATGAACATCGCGAGGATGGTCGGCGCCGGGCCGTTGATCGTCATCGACACGGACGTAGCAGGGCTGCACAGGTCGAAGCCGTCGTACAGCACCTTCATGTCGTCGAGCGTCGCGATCGACACGCCGGAGTTGCCGACCTTGCCGTAGATGTCCGGCCGCAGCGCCGGGTCGGCGCCGTACAGGGTGACGGAGTCGAACGCCGTCGACAGGCGTTTCGCGTCCATGCCCTGCGAGACCAGTTTGAAGCGCCGGTTCGTGCGGAACGCGTCGCCTTCGCCGGCGAACATGCGCGTCGGATCCTCGCCCTCGCGTTTGAAGGGGAACACGCCGGCCGTGTACGGGAACGCGCCCGGCACGTTTTCCAGCATCAGGAAGCGCAGGATCTCGCCGTGGTCTTCGAAGCGGGGCAGGGCGACCTTGCGCACCTTGTTGCCGGACAGCGTCGTGTAGGTGAGGTTCGTGCGGATTTCCCTGTCGCGGATTTTCACGACGTGCTCGTCGCCCGCATAAGTCTCTTGCAGCTGCGGCCAGGACGCGAGCAGCTTCTTCGCCTCGCCTTCCATCGCGTTGTCGCGTTCCGTGATCAGGTCGTCGAGGACCACCTCACGGTTGGCGGCGGCCAGCATGCGTTTCGTCTCCGTCAGCTGCTGGCGCTCGCGCGCGAGCTTGACCTGCTTGCCGACGTTGCGGTGGTAGCCGCGCACGGTGTCCGCGATCTCGGCCAGGTAGCGCGCGCGCGCGGGCGGCACGATCACGTTCTTGCCGCTCGAGTATCTGGTCGCGGGTTTCGGCAGCTTCGGCGTTTCCGTCTCGAGGCCGAATTCGGCCAGCGCCGGCAACAGGCCGAGGTACAGCGCGGTGACACCGTCATCGTTGAAGCGCGACGCCTGCGTGCCGTAGACGGGCATCTCGTCCGGCGACTTGCTCCACAATTCCTTGTTGCGCTGGACCTGCTTGGCCACGTCGCGCAGCGCGTCCTGGGCGCCCTTGCGGTCGAACTTGTTGATGGCGATGAAGTCGGCGAAGTCCAGCATGTCGATCTTCTCGAGCTGCGACGCGGCGCCGAATTCCGGCGTCATCACGTACATCGACACGTCCACGTGCGGCACGATGGCGGCGTCGCCCTGGCCGATGCCCGACGTCTCGACGATGACGAGATCGAAGCCCGCCGTCTTGCACGCGGCGATCACGTCGGGCAGCGCCTGCGAGATCTCCGAACCCGCTTCGCGCGTAGCCAGCGAGCGCATGAATACGCGCGCCTGCCCGTTCCACGGGTTGATCGCATTCATGCGGATGCGGTCGCCGAGCAAGGCGCCGCCGGATTTGCGGCGCGACGGGTCGATGGAAATCACGGCAATGTTCAGGCGGTCGCCCTGGTCGAGGCGGATGCGGCGGATGAGTTCATCCGTCAGCGACGATTTGCCGGCGCCGCCCGTGCCGGTGATGCCCAGCACGGGGACCTTCAGGCCTTCGGCCGTGTCCATGATGCGCTTGCGCAGGGAGGCAGCAGCCTTGCCGTTTTCCAGTGCCGTGATCAGTTGCGCGAGCGGGCGGTGGCGCTGCTCGATCGGACCCGTCTGCAGCGGCTCGAGCGTGGCCGGCGCATAGGTCGACAGGTCGACGTCGCACGCTTCCAGCATCGAGCGGATCATGCCGACGAGGCCCATGCGCTGGCCGTCTTCCGGCGAGAAGATGCGCGTGACGCCATAGGCATGCAGTTCTTCGATCTCGTGCGGGACGATGACGCCGCCGCCGCCGCCGAACACCTTGATGTGGGCGCCGCCGCGCTGGCGCAGCAGGTCGATCATGTATTTAAAATATTCGACGTGGCCGCCCTGGTAGCTGGAGATGGCGATGCCTTGCACGTCCTCGGCCAGCGCGGCCGTGACGACTTCGTCGACCGAGCGGTTATGGCCCAGGTGCACGACTTCGGCGCCGTTCGTCTGCAGGATGCGGCGCATGATGTTGATCGAGGCGTCGTGGCCGTCGAACAGCGAGGCGGCGGTGACGAAGCGGACTTTGTTGGACAGTTTGGCGTGCTCCGGCAGGTCGAGCTTGGCGGCAGGCGTGATGTCGTTCATGGTGTTCCTTGGAAAACGGAAGCGAACTGGGGGTTCTTTGTACGGTATATGACGTTAACGTAAACGTCAAGAATGGTTGTCGGCATCATGCGGCACGCTTCTTGATGTTGCCAGAGAGGAGCGCCTGCTTGCGCACGCGATACTCGGCCACGGCCTGTTCCTTGACGTGGCCGAAACCGCGGATCTGCTCCGGCAGTGCCGCCAGCTCGACGGCGACGCCGTGGTTCGCGGCATCCAGCGACGCCAGCTGCGCCTCGATCATGTCACGGTATTCGGTGACGAGGGCGCGCTCCATCTTGCGCTCGGCCGTGTAGCCGAACACGTCGAACGCCGTGCCGCGCAGCCCTTTCAGCTTCGCGAGCAGCTTGAACGCACCCCACATCCACGACCCGAATTCGGCTTTCACGAGGTGGCCCTTGGCATCCTTCTTCGCGAACAGCGGCGGGGCCAGGTTGAATTTCACGCTGAACTTGCCGTCGAACTGGCTTTGCAGCTGTTCCACGAAACGGCCGTCCGTGTACAGGCGCGCCACTTCGTACTCGTCCTTGTAGGCCATCAGCTTGGCATACGATTTCGCCACGGCCATCGAGAGCTTGTTGCCCAGCTTGAGCGCCGACTCGCGTTCGCGCACGCGCGCGACCAGCGTTTCGTACTGCGCCGCATAGGCCGCGTCCTGGTAAGCGGTCAGGAATTCGACGCGTTTCCTGATCACGCTGTCGAGGCTCTGCGGCATTTGCAGCAACACCGGCTGCGCCGGGATCGCAGTGCGTTCGACGCGTTGCAGGTCGACGGCGGCGCGGCGGCCCCACAGGAAGCTGCGCTGGTTCGATGCGATGGCGACGCCATTCAGTTCGATGGCACGCAGCAGCGATGCTTCCGACAGCGGCACGAGGCCCTTCTGCCACGCATAGCCCAGCATGAACAGGTTGGCGGCGATCGAATCGCCCATCAGCGCCGTCGCCAGCTTCGTCGCGTCGAGGAAGTCGGCGCCGGCCTCGCCGCCGACCGCTTCCACGATCAGCGCACGGACCTGGTCGGCCGGGAATTCCCAATCTCTCTGCTGGGCGAAGGTGCCGGTCGGCTGCTCGTGCAGGTTGACGACGACCATCGTGCGGCCCGGGCGCATCTTCGAGATGGCGTCGGCCGCGCCGGCCGTCAGCATGTCGCAACCCAGCACGAGGTCGGCCTCGCCGGTTGCGATGCGCTGGGCGCGCAGGCGTTCCGGCGTCTCGGCGATCTTCACGTGCGACGTGACGGAGCCGTTCTTCTGGCTCATGCCCGTCATGTCCAGGACGGACGCACCCTTGCCTTCGAGGTGGGCCGCCATGCCCATCAGCGCGCCGACGGTGATGACGCCGGTGCCGCCGATGCCGTTGATCAGGATGTTGTAGGGCGCCGCGATCGAGGGGAGGGCGGGCGTCGGCAGCGGACCCCAGCCATCATCGCCATCCTTCCTGCTGACGCCGGCCTTGTTCTTCTTCAGCGTGCCCCCTTCGACGGTGGCGAAGCTCGGGCAGAAGCCCTTGGCGCACGAATAATCCTTGTTGCACGCCGACTGGTCGATGGCGCGCTTGCGGCCGAATTCCGTTTCCTTCGGCAGGATCGAGACGCAGTTCGACTGCACGCCGCAATCGCCGCATCCTTCGCACACGGCCTCGTTGATCACCATGCGTTTCGCCACGTCCGGGAACTCGCCCTTTTTTCGGCGCCGCCGTTTCTCGGCCGCGCAGGTCTGGTCGTAGATCAGGACCGTCACCCCGGGGATCTCGCGCAGCTCGCGCTGCACGTCGTCCATCTTGCTGCGGTCGTACAGCGTCACTTCCGCCGGCAGCGCGGAACGGTCTTCGTAACGCGACAGGTCTTCCGTGACGAGCGCGATGCGCTTGACGCCTTCGGCCGCCATCTGGCGCGCGATCAACGGCACGGACGTGGTGCCGTCGACCGGCTGGCCGCCCGTCATCGCGACTGCGTCGTTGTACAGGATTTTATAGGTGATGTTGACCTTGGCCGCGATGGCGGCGCGCACGGCGAGATAGCCCGAGTGGAAATAGGTGCCGTCGCCCAGGTTCTGGAACACGTGCGGCACCGTGGAGAACGCGGCCTGGCCGATCCACGGCGCGCCTTCGCCGCCCATGTGCGTCGTGAGCTTGTTCATCTCCGGGTAGATCGACGTGGCCATCACGTGGCAGCCGATGCCGGCCAGCGCGAACGACCCTGCCGGCACCTTCGTCGACGTGTTGTGCGGGCAGCCGGAGCAGTAGAAAGCGGGGCGGAACGGCGTCGTCACGGCCTTTTTCAAGACAGCGTCCTTCGCTTCGAGGAAAGCGAGGCGGGCCTTGATCAAATCGCGCGTGCGGTCGTCGAGGGCAAGGCGGGTGATGCGACCGGCGATCACGCGCGCCACCTGCGCGACGGAGAAATCGGCCTTCGGCGGCAGCAGCCATTCGCCGCGCGGCGCGACCCATTCTCCCTTTTCGTCGAACTTGCCGATCACGCGCGGACGCACGTCGTCGCGCCAGTTATAGAGCTGTTCCTTGAGCTGGTATTCGACGACCTGGCGCTTCTCTTCGACGACGAGGATCTCGTCCAGGCCTTGCGCGAATTCGCGCACGCCTTCCGGCTCCAGCGGCCAGATCATCGCCACCTTGAACAGGCGCAGGCCGACTTGTGCCGCCATCGCTTCGTCGATGCCCAGTTCTTCCAGCGCTTCCAGTACGTCCACGTACGATTTACCCGACGCGATGATGCCGAGCTTCGCATCCGGGCTGTCGATCGTCGTGCGATTCAGCTTGTTTTCACGCGCATAGGCGAGCGCCGCATAGATCTTGTAGTCCTGCATCAGGGCTTCCTGATTGCGCGCCTGCTGGCCCAGCGGGATGGACGAGAGCTTCGTATTCAGGCCGCCTTCCGGCATCGCGAAGTCCTGCGGGATTTTCACGTCGACGCGGAACGGATCGGCGTCGACCGAGGCGCTGGATTCCACCGTGTCGGCCAGCGCCTTGAACGCGACGGCCAGGCCGGAAAAGCGCGACATCGCCCAGCCGTGCACGCCCAGGTCCAGGTATTCCTGCACGTTGGACGGATACAGCACGGGGATCATGCAGGCGGCGAAAATATGGTCGGACTGGTGCGGCAGGGTCGACGAATAGGCGCCGTGGTCGTCGCCCGCGACGAGCAGCACGCCGCCGTTCTTCGCCGTGCCGGCATGGTTCATGTGCTTGAAGACGTCGCCGCAGCGGTCCACGCCCGGACCTTTCGCGTACCACATCGCGAACACGCCGTCGTACTTCGCCGGGCCGATCAGGTCCACGGTCTGCGTGCCCCAGACGGCTGTCGCGGCCAGGTCCTCGTTCACGCCCGGCACGAACTGGATGGATTTCGCTTCCAGGTGACCCTTGGCCTTCCACAGGTTCTCGTCCAGGCCGCCCAGCGGCGAGCCGCGGTAGCCGGAGACGAAGCCCGCGGTGTTCAGACCGGCCTGCTCGTCGCGCAGTTTCTGGATCATCGGCAGGCGCACGAGGGCCTGGATGCCGGACAGGAAGATCTTGCCGGAGGTGGCGGTGTACTTGTCGTCGAGGCTAACGTCTTTGAGGGGGGCGGGAACGGCGGGCGCGGCGGGGATGGACGCGGATGCGCCCTGGCCCAGGACGGTGTCAGGCATGGTGTCTCCAAACTTTGTGTTTTCAGATGGACCCGTGCCGGAGGCGCGCCGGGTAGGCGCTGGCCGGAATGGGTCCGGGTGCCGCTTTGGCGGCTGTTACACCAAGTGTAGAGACAAGTTGACGTATACGGAAATACGGAATGGGGATGGAGCCATAAGAAAAAATGATGGCTCGGGACTACACTTTCCGTGCGCCGATCCAGCGGCCCTCGGCGCACAGATCGTGCGCCACCTGGACCACGAGGCGGCTGACGGCCGCCGCCGCATTCGTGAGCGGGATATTGCGCGAGGTGCACAGGACGACGGTGCGCGCGATGGCGGGATCGCGGATGGCCAGCGCGCGCATGGCCCCGCGTTCGACCTCCGTCAGCACCGGCGCGACGGGCAGGATGGTGGCGCCCATGCCGGCGAGGATGGCCGATTTCAGGATCGCGATCGAGTTGATTTCGATGACGCCATGTGTGGCCAGGCCCGCGGCGCGCGCCGTGCTTTCGATGCGCGGCCGCACGCCATGCTGCAGGCCCGGCAGGATCAGGGTGGCGTCCAACGCATCGCGCAGGGTCAGGCTGTCATGGCCGGCCGCGGCGGCCGCGTCGGCGCGGCAGATGAAGCGCAGTTCTTCCTCGACGAGCGGAATGGCGGTGAAGCTGCCGAGCTGGCCATCGTCGAACAGCACGGCCAGGTTGATGCGGCCGGCACGCAACTGCTCGGCGAGGCTGCCGGTGATTTCCTCGGTCAGCTGCAGCGTGATTTCCGGGTAGCGCTGGCGGATGGCCGTCAACAGCGGCAGTGCGAGGGCGTCCGAAATACTGTGCGGCAGGCCGAGCGTGACGCTGCCCGATGGCCGTTCGGCCGATTGCACGACGGCGGCCTGCGCATCCGCCACCTGCTTGAGGATGGCTTGTGCATGTTCGTAGAACACTTTGCCGGCGTCGGTGTTGAGTACGCCTTGTGCCGAACGGTGCAGCAGTTGCACGCCCAGTTCCTCCTCCAGCTGGCGCAATTGCTGGGTCAGTGCCGGCTGCGCCACGTGCAGGACCAGTGCGGCCCGCGACAGCGACCCATGGTCCACGATGGCAACGAAATAGCGCAGCTGACGGAGTTCCATCTTGTAAATATCTGTCTCTTTATGGCTACAAAACGCAACCAAAAGTTCATTATTAAAAAGTTTCTTTTCATCAAGTTGTTATACTTGAACGACGTCGGTCGCGGCGAGATTAACACACACCTTCTGGAAGCCCATGCTCAAGAAAGTCGCTTCTTCCCGGTTGCGCGTAGGGATGTTCATCCATGACCTCGATTGCGGCTGGATGGAGCATCCTTTCGTGCGCAACCGCTTCCTCCTCACCTCCGAGGATGAGGTCCGCAAGATCGTGACGTCCGGCATCCGCTCCGTGACGATCGACTGCACGCGCGGCCTGGACGTGGCCGACGCGCCGACGGTGGCGGAAGCGGAAGCCGCAACGGAGGCCGAGGTTGCCGCGATCGCCGCCAAACCGGTGGCGCCGCTGCGCACCACGCTGGCCGAGGAATTCGACCGTGCCCTGGCGATCCGGCGCCAGGCCGCCGGCCTCGTCAAGACCGTGATGCAGGATGCGCGCCTGGGCAAGGCGGTGGAAATGGACAAGGTGTCACCGATGGTCGAGAGCATCACCGCCTCGATCCTGCGCAATTCATCCGCGTTGCTGGGGCTGTCCGCCATCAAGACCAAGGACGATTACACATTCCTGCACTCGGTCAGCGTCTGCACCCTGTTGGTCGCCTTCTGTCGTTCGCGCAAGCTGGATGCCGCGACCACGTACCAGGCCGGTATCGGCGGCCTGCTGCACGATACGGGCAAGGCCCTGGTGCCGGACGCCATCCTGAACAAGCCGGGCCGCCTGACCGACGAGGAATTCGAGATCGTGCGCCGCCACCCCAGGGACGGCTACGACATCCTGCGCCGTTCGTCCGAGATCGGTCCGATCCCTCTCGACATCACCTTGCACCACCACGAGCGGCGCGACGGCACGGGTTATCCGGACCGCCAGGGCGAACAGGAGATCAGCGAGCTCGCGCAGATGGCCGCGATCGTCGACGTCTACGATGCCATCACGGCCGACCGCTGCTACCACAAGGGCATCCCGGCGGCGGAGGCGCTGCGCAAGATGTACGAGTGGAGCAAATTCCACTTCAATCCCGCGCTGACGCAGGAATTCATGCGTTGCGTCGGCATTTATCCGGTCGGGACGCTCGTCCTGCTGGAATCTGGCCGGCTGGCCGTGGTCGTCGAGCCGCACGAAACGAGTCTGCTCACGCCCAAGGTCAACGTGTTCTACAGCACGAAGAGCCAGACTTATATCAAGCCGGAGACGGTGGACCTGGCGCGTGGCGTGGGCTTCGGCGGCGCCGACAAGATCGTGCGCCACGAATCGCCCGACAAATGGCAGGTCGACCCGCTGCGTTTCCTGCAGGTGGCCTGAGCCTCAAAAGAATTCGGCGGTGTCGTTGGAGGCGACGGTCTGCAGCAGGCCGTGCGCGACGAGGTCGTCGTAATGGCAGGCGCGGTTGCGCCCATTGCTTTTCGCGTAGTACAGCGCCTGGTCGGCGTGGCCCAGCGTGACCACAGGCGAATCGTATGCGCTGATGCTGACGAAGCCGACGCTGACCGTCACCCGTCCCACCTGCGGGAAGACATGGCTCTCGACGTTGATGCGGAAGCGCTCGATGATCTTCCAGGCATTGTCGAGCGTGGTCGAGCGCAGCAGCACGACGAACTCTTCGCCGCCGAAGCGGAACACGCGGTCCTGGGCGCGGAACGACGATTGCAGCAGGTTTGCGATCAGGATCAGCACTTCGTCGCCGTACAGGTGGCCGAACTTGTCGTTGACGGCCTTGAAATGGTCGACGTCGACGACGGCCAGCCATTGCTTTTCCTGGGCATGGTGCTGGCGCCGCTCCGGCTGGCCCGGCAGGCGCGGATCCCGTTCGTGGGCATTCTGCAGCATGCGCGCCAGCTGGTCGTCGAACGTTTTGCGGTTGAGCAGGCCGGTCAGCGAATCACGCTCGCTGTAGTCGAGGAGGTTCTGGAAATTCCGGTAAACGCCGACGATGCCGCCGATCACGTACACGGTCTCGCGCGAAAACGCCTTGTCGTCGCGGATTTCCAGGCACGTCGTGGCCTTGTCGCCGAACCAGATCGGCAGCCACAGCACGCGCATGCCGTCGGCCGTGATCGCTTCCGCGCTCGCTTGATGCTCGGCCAGGCAGCGTTTAAGTTCGGGGAGGGCGGCCACCGGTTCGCCCAGCACGCCGTCCTGCGATTCTTCCAGGCGCGCCGCACCGCCCTGCACGATGGTCGCGCGCGCACGTAGGTATTGCTGTCCCGACACGGACGTGATGGCCAATATGCGCGTTTGTGCCGCACCGGCAAGCTCCTGCACTGCCGAGATCACGGAAATATCGAGCATCGCGTGATCGCGGTGGCCGGTCATGTCCACCATGTGTTTCAGAAGCGAATCCATGTCGTTCTCAGCAATGTAATCAACCGACCTGCAGGCTGGGCACAGCCGCCGTCGCGTTCGCAGGTATCAGGCGTTTCACAAAGGGCAAGCGAAACAGGATATAGCGTTTTTGCATTCTAGGCAATTATGCAAATGCAATTTTTTTAGCCTGAGTGAATTTTCTCAAAGCCAAACTACAACGTGTTCCCCTGGCTAGGCGGATTTTGATTCTGATGAACAAAAAATAGTTCCGCGCAGCAAAGTTGTTGGTGGTCAACTTGCCGTACGGCATCAAAACTTATAGTGAACTCACTGGCACGGAACGTAGCAAGTCAGCTGGAAGTGGTGACTTGACCAGCGTCGCCGGCCAGTAGCAGTTCTTATTAACCCACCATATGGGAGTTTGTCATGAGCAACTTCATCTCCGCAGTCAAAACCTTCGCTGCTGACGAGAACGGTGTAACGGCCATCGAGTATGGCTTGATCGCCGCCCTGATCGGCGTGGCGATGGCCGCTGCGGCAACAACCGTCGGTGAGAAAGTGGAAGGGGTATTCACCTACGTCGCAGGCAAGCTGGTTACCCCGTAATCGTCATGCCGTGGTAGCCCTCCGGGTCCCCGAGCCCGGGGGGCTTTTTTTTGGGAGCCGTCATGCAAATCGACCAATACCGCGATGCGCTGCTGCTGCTCATGGTCAGTATTGCCGCCGTCAACGACCTGGCCACGCGGCGTATCCCGAACCGTCTTCTGTCCGCCGGCATGACCGGTGCGCTGTTCCTCCACCTGCTGTCCCCCGAACCGGGCGCGGCCCTGCTGTCCGCCGTCGGCGGCATGCTGCTGGGCCTGGCCATCTTCCTGCCGTTCTACCTGGTGCGGGGAATGGCGGCCGGCGACGTCAAGATGATGGCCGTGATCGGCTTCTTCACCGGTCCGGCCGAAGCATTCCAGATCGCCGTTTTCACATGGTGTGCCGGGGGGGTGATGGCGCTCTTGCTGATACTGCTGCGCAGTCGCCTGCGACTGGCCCTTGTCAACATCGGCCACCTGCTGTCCGGACTCATCGTACCGGGCTCGAAATTAGCCGACATGACGCTCCCGCAAAGTGCCGGTTCGATGCCCTACGGGCTGGCCATCGCGGCCGGTACGATCGTCGTTCTGGTCACTCAATATGGATGAGCCCGCTCTTGGCAAAGCTCAAGGGTGGCCAAAAGACCGGTCGTTAGAATCATTCTGACCTGTTTCGGAAAACAAGCAAGGCAAGGGGGTTCCGATGTTTGAAACGCTATCGACAGACAATACCGCGGCGGGATTCCGTGCCGCGCACCCTGCGCCTGCGGGCGGTCCGGAGATCGCGCCAGTCCTGCCGCGCCAGGCAAAGACCGTGCGTGATACCGGACTCGAACCGCGCTTCGTGACGGACCTGGTGCTCAAGGCAATCCAGGCCGGCGGCAAGACCCCGTTGACCCATCTGGCCGGCAAGCTGCGGCTGTCGATCAGCGTGCTGCGCGAGGTCCTCAATCCACTGATCGCGGAACAGCAGGTGGAAGTGGCCTGGTGCGGCGAGTCGGACATCGACATGCAATACCAGCTGACCGCATATGGCCAGCGCGGCGCCGCCGACGCCATGGCGCGCTGCGGCTATGTCGGCCCGGCGCCTGTCACGCTCGCGTCGTATCGCGCCGTGGTCGAACGCCAGGCGTTGCGCCATGCGGATGCGGAGCGCATCACACCCGCGCAACTGGCGGGTGCGCTGGGCGACGAGGGCCTGTCGCAGACCGCGCGCGACGTGCTGGGTGCGGCGCTGTACGCGCGCCGTTCGCTGCTGCTGTACGGACCGTCCGGTGGCGGCAAGACGACGCTGGCGCGCAAGCTCGGGCGCCTTCTGCCGGGCCCCATCGCGGTGCCGTATGCGCTGATGGCCGGACGCCAGGTGATCCGCCTGTACGATCCCGCCGTCCACGTGGCGCCGCCGCCGGTCGCGCGCCAGCAGGAAGAACGGCGCAGTTGCGATGCGCGCTGGACCGTGTGCCAGCGTCCGCTCGTCCACGTCGGCGCCGAACTGGGGCGCGACATGCTCGACCTGCGCTATGACGCGGAGCAGGGCGTGTACCACGCGCCGCCGCACCTTCAGGCGAACAACGGGATGCTGGTACTCGACGACGTGGGCCGCCAGCGCATCGCCGCGGCCGAGCTGCTGAACCGCTTCATCGGTCCGCTGGATGCGGGGACCGACCAATTGTCGCTGCAGGGCGGCCAGGCGGAACTGGTGCCGTTCGATGCCGCCGTGGTGTTCGCAACCAACCTGGCCCCGACCAGCGTTTTCGATGACGCCGCGCTGCGCCGTATCGGCTACAAGGCCGACATCGGCGCCTGGTCGGCGAATGCCTACCGCGCCCTGTTGTGCCGCCAGTGCCGGCTGCGCCGCATCGATGTCGAAGACACCGCGGTCGACCACCTGATCGAGCGGCTGCACCCGCAATCCGGGCGCGCGCTGCTGGCCTGCTACCCGGGCGAACTGCTCGACCGGGTCGCCGATTTCGCCGGCTTTGCCGGGACCGAAGCGCGCCTCACGATCGCGGCGGTCGAGCAAGCCTGGCGCAGCATGTTCATCGCTTGCCCGACGGAGAATCAAAAATGAAGAACAAGCGTGCCATCCTCGTCATGACCGTCGCGATCCTGTTCGGATTCGCGGCCGTCGTGTTCGCATCGCGCTGGCTGCTGAAGCAGCCGGGCAGTGGCAGCGGCCGCATCGTCGTGGCCGCCGCCGACATCAGTCTCGGCCAGCGCCTGACGCCCGAGATGTTCAAGCTGGCCGACTGGCCCGCCAACAGCGTGCCAAAAGGTGCTTTCACGGATCCGCAGAAACTCGGCGGCCGCGTTCTCAAGACGAACCTGCTGATGGGCGAGCCGGTCAGCGAGACCAAGCTGGCGCCGGCCGGCACGCTCGGCGGCTTGTCGGCACTGATCACGGAAGGCAAGCGTGCGATCACGGTGCGCGTGAACGACGTGATCGGCGTGGCCGGCTTCGCGCTGCCGGGCAACTACGTCGACATCATCGTCAGCACCCAGAAGGACGTGCCGCCCGGGACCGATGCCCGCCAGCAGAACATCTCGAAGATCGTACTGGAGCGGATCCTCGTGCTGGCGGTCGCCCAGGAAGTCAACCGCGACGAGACCAAGCCGAAGGTCGTCAACGCGGTCACGCTGGAAGTGACGCCGGAGCAGGCGGAGAAGCTCGACCTGGCACGCAGCGTGGGCACGCTGTCGCTGGCCCTGCGTAACCAGGTCGATCCGCAGGCGGCCAGTACCGAAGGCGCGACCAAGCTCACCCTGCTGCCGGAGGCGCCGCCGCCCGCGCCGCGCAAGCCCGCGCCCAAGCCGGCACCCGCGGCTCGTCCCGCGCCGGTGGTGGTCAAGGTGGCGGCGCCGGTGCGGCGTGATTGCGTCACCGTGCTCAACGGCCTGCGTGTGTCGCAGGAGTGCTTCTGAACTTCATCCAGGGTAAAGCCATGAACGGATGCTTGACGCCATCACCGCTGTTTCGCTGCCTGTTCGTCGCCGGCCTGGCGCTGGCGGCCGCCGGACCTGCAGCCGCGGCCGGCAAATCGAAAGCCCAGCCCGCAGACAACCCGACCGGCGCCGCGCCGCTGCGTGCCGAGGCCGGACCTAATTGCAAGGGCGAGGCCGCGAAGCCGGCCCAGCTGGCCCTGCAGATCGGCAAGTCCAGCCTGATGCGCCTGCCGGAACCGGTCCAGCACCGGAGCGTCGGCAACCCGCTCGTCGTGCAGGCGCTGATGGTGGCGCCCGACACGCTGTACATCGCCGGCGTCGACGTCGGCACGACCAACATGATCATCCAGGGCAAGAGCGGCCTGTGCAGCGTACTCGACATCACCGTGGCCATGGACCCGTCGGCCCTGCAGGCGATGCTGGCCACGGCCATGCCGGACGAGCACGACATCAAGGTGCTGGCCGCATCCGATGCGCTGGTGCTGACCGGCACCGTGAGCGACGCGAGTGCCGCGGCACGCGCCGTCGAACTGGCCTCCGCCTACGTGCGGCGTCCGCTGCGCGCACTGACGGTGCCCGACAAGGAAGACGCCGCGAGTCAGAACCAGCGCGAAAGCCAGAACCAGGGCGGCGCGGCGGCGGCCACCGCGCGGGTGGTCAATATGCTGGGCGTGCGCGCGCCCCAGCAAGTGCAACTGGAAGTCAAGATCGCCGAAGTGTCGAAGAGCCTGCTCGACCGCCTGGAAGGCGGCGCCAGGTGGACCTTCAGTTCCGGCAGTTGGGGCGCCATGCTGCTGTCGAATTTCATCACTGGCACGGCCCATGGAGCGCTCGCGGTGGGCAAGAGTGCCGACCGAAACTTCTCCGCCGCGGCCGAGAAACAGGATGGCCTGGTGCGCGTGCTGGCCGAGCCGAACGTGATGGCGATCAGCGGCCAGGAAGGCACGTTCCTCGTGGGCGGTAAATTCTATATCCCGGTCGCGCAGGACAACAACCGGGTAACGCTGGAAGAGAAGGAATTCGGCGTCGGCCTGCGCTTTACCCCGACGGTACTGGGCGGCGGACGCATCAACCTGCGCGTGGCGCCCGAGGTGTCCGAGCTGTCGCGCGAAGGCATCGGCCTGTCGGCGACGGGGTTCAACGGGACCGCCATCCTGCCGGTCGTGACGACGCGCCGCGCTACCACCACGGTCCAGCTGTACGACGGCCAGAGCTTCGCGATCGGTGGCCTGATCAAGAGCAACCTGGTCGCCAACCTGAAAGGACTGCCGGTGCTGGGCGAACTGCCCGTGCTGGGCGCCCTGTTCCGCAGTGCGGATTATCAGCAGGACCGCACGGAACTGGTGTTCGTGATCACCGCGCACCTCGTCAAACCCTTGTCCGGCAACGGCTACGCGCTCCCGACCGACAAGGTGGGGGAACCGTCGCGTGCCGGCGTGATGCTCGGCGGCTTCCTGGAAGGGCCGGCGCCGGCGACGCCAACGGCGTCCGTGTCGACCCCGGCGCCGGCCGCACCGCCTGCGCAGAGCGCGGGCGGCTTCGAACTGAAATAGGAGAGAGCGATGGCCATCGGATGCAAGCGAATCGCATGTGCGGCGCTGTCGGGCATGCTGCTGTACGGGTGCGACACGACCCCGCGTTTCAACGAACACTTCGGCACGGCCGTGCGCGCCAACGTGGCGGCGCAGGTACTCGATCCGACCGCTTCCGCCAATACGAATCCCGCCGCCGGCATGGAAGGCAAGGCCGCCGTCATCGCCCAGGAGCGCTACGAGAATTCGTTCAAGGAACCGGAGAAACCGATCAGGGCACTGGTCGTCGGCGGGGTGGGCAGCAAGTGAGTCGTCCGCGCTTTTTCAATGACATGATTTTGACCGAACGCCGTCCCAAGGACCACGATGAAAGCCTTTCTGATCAGCCGCGACACCCAGCTTTACGCGGAGATCGCCTCCCAGGGTGCCGCACGCGTACCGCCGCTGCATGTCGCCGCCAGCCGCGCCAGCCTGCGCGATGCGCTCGATCGTCCGCTGCCTGATGGTCCGAGCCTGATCATCGTCGATATCAGCGATGCGGATGCCGCCGACGGCGACCTGCTGGAACGCCTGACCCGCCACTACTCGGCAGCGCATTTCATGCTGCTGACCGACAATCATCACCCCGACCTCCTGATCCGCGCCATGCGCGCCGGCGTGCGCGAAGTGCTGCAACTGCCGCTGGTGCACCGCGCGCTGCATGAGGCGATCGACCGCATTGCAGCCAGCGCCGGCGTGGCCGCGACGCGCGACGGGAAGATACTCGCCTTCATCGCCTGCAAGGGCGGCAGCGGCGCCACCTTCATCTCCACCAATTTCGGTTATGCGCTGGCCACGCTGGCGGACAAGAAGGTGCTGCTGATCGACCTGCATCGCCAGTTCGGCGACGCCACGCTGTACGTGTCGGACCAGAGACCGGCCATGACGCTGTCCGACGTGTGCCAGCAGATCGCGCGCATCGACGGGCCGTTCCTGGAATCGTGCCTCGTCCACGTGGCGCCTGGCTTCGGCGTGCTGGCGGCCGCCGACGACCCGGGCCAGACGACCGAGGCGAAACCGGAACACATCGACACGATCCTGCGCGTCGCACGCCAGCATTACGACTACATCCTGCTCGACGTCGGGCGCCAGATCGATGCGGTGTCGCTGCGCGCTCTCGACAGCACCGACGCGATCTACCCGGTGCTGCAGCTGGCCCTGCCGGACATCCGCGACGCCCGGCGCCTGCTCGACATCTTCCGCTCGCTCGGCTATCTGACGGACCACATCCGCCTGATCGTCAACCGCTACGAAAAGGGCGGCAAGCTGCGCCTGGCGGACCTGCACGCGGCGCTGGGCGCAGAAGTGCTGCACACCGTCCCCAACGATTACATCGCCGTCACCGACTCCGTCAACCAGGGCATTCCGGTGCTGCAGCTGTCGCGCGGCAGCGCCGCCGCGCGCAGCCTGGCCGACCTGGTCGAAGTGGTGACCGCACGTCGCATTCCCGAGGCGAAGGGTCTGTTCGACCGCCTGTTCGGGCGCGGCGAAGACGATTGATCTTTTCAAGGAGCCGTCCATGTCCCTGCGCGAACGCCTGTCCGTGACGGACGAGGAGCGCCAGCATCAGCCCGTTGCGGCTGCGGCGCTACAAGCCTATGCGGAACTGAAGAAAACGATGCACCAGATGATCCTCGACCGGATCGACCTGGAGCGCCTGAAGCGCCTGACGAGCGAGCAGTTCAAGCACGAGCTGGCGCTGCTGGTCCAGCGCATCATCGAGGAAGAGCGCATCGTGCTGAACCAGCAGGAGCGCCACCACCTGGTGCTCGACATCCAGCACGAGATGCTCGGCTTCGGCCCGCTCGAACCGCTGCTGAACGATCCGACCATCTCGGACATCCTCGTCAACACCTACGACAAGGTGTACGTCGAACGGCGCGGCCGCCTGGAGCTGACCGACGTGGCGTTCCACGACAACGCGCACCTCATGAAGATCATCGAGAAGATCGTCTCGCGCGTCGGCCGGCGCGTGGACGAATCGAGTCCGATGGTCGACGCGCGCCTTCCGGACGGTTCGCGCGTCAACGCGATCATCCCGCCGCTCGCGGTCGACGGGCCGCTGGTGTCGATCCGGCGCTTCGGCGCGACGCCGCTCACGGTACAGAACCTGCTCGACTATAAAAGCGTCACGCCGCCGATGATCAAGGTGCTCGAGAGCCTCGGCCTCGCCAAGGTGAACATCCTGATCTCGGGCGGCACCGGCAGCGGCAAGACGACGATGCTGAACCTCATCTCCGGCTTCATTCCGGGCAACGAGCGCATCGTGACGATCGAGGATGCGGCCGAACTCCAGCTGCGCCAGCCGCACGTCGTGCGCCTCGAGACGCGCCCCCCCAACATCGAAGGGAAGGGCGAAGTGACGCAGCGCGCGCTCGTGCGCAACTCGTTGCGCATGCGCCCGGACCGCATCATCCTGGGCGAGGTGCGCGGACCGGAAGCGCTGGACATGCTGCAGGCCATGAACACGGGCCACGAAGGCTCGCTCGCGACCATCCACGCGAACACGCCGCGCGACGCCCTGGCGCGCCTGGAAAACATGGTCGGCATGGCCGGCGTGAGCCTGACGCCGCGCGCCATCCGCCAGCAGATCGCTTCCGCCATCACCGTGATCCTGCAGGCCTCGCGCCTGGCCGACGGCACGCGCAAGGTCGTCAGCATGCAGGAAATCACCGGCATGGAAGGCGACATCATCTCGATGCAGGAAATCTTCCGCTTCGAGCAGACGGGCATCGACGCCGACGGCAAGGTGCAGGGGCATTTTTGCGCCACCGGCGTGCGGCCGCGCTTCGCCGACCGGCTGCGCATGTTCGGCGCCGCGGTGCCCGAGGACACCTTCGATCCCGACCGCGTGTTCACCTGAACCGCATCGCCGCGAAAGTCACGCATGGACATCCTCTTCTACGGATTCATCGTCTTCCTGTTCGCCGCCGTCATCCTCGGCATCGAAGGCGTCTATCTATGGTGGGTGAGCACGCATGGCGCCAGCGCCCAGCGGATCGCACGCCGGCTGCAGCTGATGTCGGGGAACCAGGGCCGCAGCGCCGAACGCATCTCGATCCTGAAGTCGCGCCGCTTCGGCCGGCACGATCTCGTCGACCGCCTGCTGCAGCGCTTCCGCTTCGCGCACCGCCTCGACAGGCTCCTGGTGCAGTCCGGCATCGCGTGGTCGGTCGAGCGCTTCCTGCTGTGCTCCGTCGCGACGATGCTGGCGGCCACCTACCTCGTGATGCAGTGGCCGATGCCGCTGCCGGTGCGCCTCGCGATCGTCCTGCTGTGCGTCCACGTGCCGCTGCTGCTGGTGCGGCGCGCGCGCATGCGCCGCCTCGTGCGCATCGAGGAGCAACTGCCCGACGCCGCCGACTTCATCGCGCGCGCGCTGCGTGCGGGGCACTCGTTTTCAAACGTGCTGCAAATCGTCGGCAACGAATTGCCGGAACCGCTCAGCGGCGAGTTCCGCATCGCGCGCGAGGAAATCAACTACGGCGTGCCGCTGGGCGAAGCGTTGCACAACATGGCGGCGCGCATTCCGCTGACCGACCTGCGTTACCTCGTCATCGCCATCCTGATCCAGCGCGAGACCGGCGGCAACCTGGCCGAGATCCTCAGCAACATCGGCCACATCATCCGTGGCCGGCTGCGGCTGGCGGCGCAGGTCCGCGTGCTGTCGGCCGAAGGGCGCATGTCGGCCTGGATCCTCGGGCTGCTGCCGTTTGCCGTGGGAGGCATGCTGGTACTGGTGAATCCCACGTACGTCAAGGTGCTGTGGACCGATCCGCTGGGCGTGAACATGCTTTGGACGGCGCTGGTCATGATCATCATCGGCGTGATCTGGCTGAAGAAGGTGATCCGCATCCACATCTGAGGAGACATCGATGACTCGCGCGCAGTTGCTGTTCCTGTTGATCGTCTTCGTGGTCGTCTGCTGCCTCGCGTGGCTTGCGGCGGTGCTGTTCGCGCCCGCCGCACTGCGTGCCCGGCTGGCGAGCTTCATGGGCCGTGCGAACGAGGACCAGACGGAACGCAGCGGCTGGATCGAACGCGTGGCGCGCGCCGCCAAGCCGCTCACCAAACTGTCGGTGCCGGAGGAGGGCTGGGAAAAGTCGGCGCTGCGCACGCGCTTCATGAACGCCGGCTGGCGCAACCCGGCGGCGCCGACGCTGTACTTCGCATCGAAGACGGCCCTCGCGCTGGGCCTGCCCGCGCTGGTCGGCATCGTACTGGCGTTCGTGCCCGCCACCATCGCCGAGCTCGGCATACTGTTCCTGCTGCTGCTCGCGGCGACGTGCGGCTACTACCTGCCGAACACGATCCTCGACCGCGTCATCAAGCGCCGCAAGCGCGACATCTTCGAGAACATTCCCGACGCGCTCGACCTGCTCACCGTGTGCGTGGAGGCGGGCCTGAGCCTCGAGCGCGCGTTTGTCAAGGTCGCCGCCGAGATCCACATCAAGAGCGTCACGCTGGGCCAGGAATTGCAACTGGTGCTGATGGAGATGCGCGCCGGCTTCAGCAAGGAAAAAGCGTTGCGCAATTTCGCGCTGCGCGTGGGGCTGGACGACGTCGACTCGCTCGTCGCCATGCTGATCCAGTCCGAGCGCTTCGGCACCAGCATCGGCGACGCCTTGCGGGTGTATTCGGAAACGCTGCGCGGCAAGCGCCGCATCGTGGCGGAAGAGGCGGCCGCCAAGATCGGGCTGAAACTGTTGTTTCCCCTCATCTTCTGCATCTTCCCGACCCTGTTGGTGGTACTGCTGGGGCCTGCCGGCATCCAGATTACCAAGCTCTTCGGCAGCGCCCTCGGTCATTCCAACTGAACGAACGGAGATTGTCATGCGCGCCCGTACCCGTCTCTACAACCTGCCATTGTTGTGCAGCGGCGTGCTGCTGCTGGCCTGCAGCAGTCCACCGCCGCAGCCGTACGCCGGCCCGCCCGCATCCCCGGCGGCGGACGACAGTTATCTGCAAGGCCGCAACCTGTACCTCGCGCGCCGCTACGGCGACGCGATCACCGCCTACCAGGCCGCACTGCGCGTCGACGCCAGGCACGTCAATGCGCGCAACGGGCTGGCGATCGCCTACGCCGAGCAGCGCGATTTCGCGCGCGCGATCCCGATCTGGCGCGATCTGACCCGTGACGTCACCATGGCATCCGGTCCCGCATCCGCTTTCCTGTTTTCCAACCTGGGCTATGCCTACCTGCTCAGCGGCGACCTCGACGCGGCCCAGGTCGCGCTCGAAAAAGCCTGCCTGCTCGATCCGCTCAACCACCGCGCCTGGCAATACCTGGGCGAGACGCTGCTCAAGGTGGGCCAGGAAGAGCGCGGCCAGCAGATGCTGCGCCAGGCCGAAGCCTTGCGCGAACACGACTTCCGCGCCGATTATGCGACGGCGAACGGCGGCACGCGCCTGCCGGCCATCGAGCAGGCGGTCCGGACCGACCGACGCCCCGACGACGACGCATGGGCGTCCGTCGAAGTGATCCGCAGGGACGACGGCATCCTCGAATTACGCCGCACGCCGGCAAACGCCGCCGCGCTGCACAGCGCGCCCGTCGATGGCGCGGCCGCCCAGCCGCTCGCGCCGGAAGCGGTCGCCAGGCTCGAGATCAGTAACGGCAACGGCCGCCAGGGCCTCGCGCGGCTCGTATCGCGCCAACTGAGCGATCCGGGACTGAAAGTGGTGCGCCTGACCAATGAAAAACGATTCGACGTGCGCCAGACGCGCGTCGAGTACCAGCCGGCGTTCCGGATGGCGGCGGAACGCCTGGCCCGGCATGTCGGCACGGGCGAGCCGGTCGAGGTCGGCCTGGCAGGGCACGCCGACGTGCGCCTCGTCATCGGCCACGATTTGCCGCTGCAGCGCATCGTCGCAAGACCGCCGACGGGTCCGCTGATGGCGCAGGCTGGCCGGGCCGATACCCCCTGAACGTGACAGTGCCGTTTTCACAACAGTAGCGGGCGACAGACTCCACCGAAATTCGGAATAATAAAATTCTTGATAACTCGGGAGAATCGCCATGAAGCTCACTCGTTTTCAGTCCGCCATTGCCCAGTCAGTTCTCGCAACCTCGCTGCTGGTGTCGCTCGCAGCCTGCGCGCCGACGCCGACCCGCGAAGGCACGGGCGAATACATCGACGATTCCGTGATCACCGGCAAGGTGAAAGCGGCGTTTGCCGCCGATCCGACCGTCAAAGCGACCCAGGTGCAGGTGGAAACGTTCAAGGGCACGGTGCAGCTGAGCGGCTTCGTCGATTCGCGCGAATCCGCCCAGAAAGCCGTGGAAATCGCGCGTGGCGTGAACGGCGTGAAGGCTGTCAAGAACGACACGGTCATCCGCTGACTTATTGCCAGCTCACCTTGCCGAAACCATTCGTCGTCGCGTTGCGCGTGGCCGGCTTGCCGTAGACGGTGGCCGAGCCCATGCCGCTTAGATTGACGTTGGCCGCCGTTTTCGCGTACACGCTGGCGCCACCGAGGCCGGTCATATCCAGGTCGACGGTTTCTGCGCGTAATTGTTGAGCGTCGAGACCGCCGACGCCGCCCAGTTGCGCGCGCAAGACCTTGGTCTGGCCGGCCACGGTGATATGGCCGGCGCCGCCCAGGTGCAATTCGATGCGGTCGGCCTGGCCGGGATTCAGCGTGAGACCGCCGACGCCGCCCAGGCGCGCGTCGACGTCGCGATATTGTCCCGTGAAGCGCACGGCGCCGGCGCCGTCCAGTGCGAGCTTCAGCTTGTCGCCGCTGAAGCCGGAGACCTCGCTCGATCCAGCGCCCTGCGACACGAATTCACGCAGGTTCGGCACGGTAAGATCGGCGCGCAACTCGTTCTTGCTGTTGCCTTCGAAACGGGTATTGTTTTCCATGTCGATCACGAGCGTGTCGCCGCGCTGCGTGGTCGTTACCTTCGTCACATAACGGCGTTCGCCGGACACCACGAGCGACGGCGTCGGTCCCTGGTGCAGGTTCAGGCGGATCACGCCGCCCAGGCGTACCTTCGATACGTTCGCATCCACGGTGCGGTTTTCGCGGACGAGGTCGTCGGCCAGGGCATGCGCGCTCAGGGCCAGGGTCGTGGCGAGGAAGGCGCTCTTGATCAGGTTGTTCATGTTCGGGGTCTCCAAATAGTGGTCTGATGGAATCACTATAGGCAAACACCTCGTAGGCAACCTGTCGATTGCGACAGAACGCAGCATTGGCGGTACAGGCCGTGAAATCGCCGCGCCATGCTGCCCTCAAGCATGCACGTCGTCCCAGGACAGGCCGAAGCGCGCCAGATACTTCTTGAGACGGTCAGCATCGTTCGGCTGGCGCTTGGCCGTGCGCGAGACGGCGAACAGCTTGCGGCCCGCGTCCGACAGCGACTGCGACTGGCGGCAGATCCCCACCACGGCCTGCAGTTGCAGTGCGTCGAACTGGTCGAGCTGCGCCGCCGCGTCCGTGCCCAGCAGCGCGTCGAGATCGGTCGCTGCCTGGGCGACGTCGCGGAAGGGCCGCCAGAGCTGCCGCAAGCGCTTGATTTCGTCCTCGACGATGGCGTCGTTGATCCGGCCGGACTCGGCCAGCGTTGCCATGCGGGTGATCGACGCGGAGAGGTCGCGGAAGTTCCCCGTCCAGCGCGCTTCCTGCGACATCGCAAACCGCATGTAGCGGTCGCGGGCCTCTTTGTTGAAGCGGACCATCTGCCCATGTTCGGCGCCGAATTCGCGCAACAGGTACTCGATGTTCGGTTCGATGTCTTCGCCGCGCTCGACGAGGCCCGGCAATTCATACGTCCACAGATTAATCCTGGCAAACAGGTCTTCACGGAAGCGGCCATGGGCGACCTCGCGGCCCAGGTCGCGATTGGTGCCGGCGATCAGCTGGAAGTCGCTGTGCACCTCGTGGTCGCCGCCGACCGGCAGAAAACGCTTCTCCTCGATCGCCTTGAGCAGCATGGCCTGTTCATCGAGACCCAGTTCGCCGATCTCGTCCAGGAACAGCACACCCTTGTCGGCCGTGCGCAGCAGACCGCTGCGCTCCGACATCGCGCCCGTGAAAGCGCCCTTGACGTGGCCGAACAGCGTCGAACCCGCGCCGTCGCCATGCAGCGTCGCGCAATTGATCTCGACGAAGCGTCCAGCCGCTCGGCGGCGCGTCTTCTTGAGCTCGTACAGGCGACGCGCGAGGAATGATTTGCCGGCGCCGGTGGGCCCCATCAACAGGATCGGTGCGCGCGACTTGATCGCCACGCGCTCGATCTCGTCGATCATCGTGTTGAAGCGCACGTTGCGGGTGGCGATGCCGGATTTCAGGAACGCCACGGCATCCTGCTGTTCCCGCGAGAAGCGCCGGGCGATCTGGTCATATTTCGACAGGTCGAGGTCGATCAGCGCCAGCGTGCCGGGCGCACCGGGCGCATGCCGGCGCGGTGGCGACGTCTGCAGCAGGCAACCCGGGAAATAGCGCGCTTCGGTCATCAGGAACATGCAGATCTGGACCACGTGCGTGCCGGTCGTGATGTGGACCCAGTATTCCTCCCGGTCGGGCTCGAATGGATAGGCGCGCGCGAAGTCGAACAGGGCGCCGTAGACCTGCTCGAAATCCCAGGGATCGTCGATATCCACCCGGCGCGGCACGATGCTGGTTTCCGGCGATACGGTGCCGATGTCCTGCATGACCTGGTCGAGCAGCGGAGTCGGCTCGCCGTTGTACAGCAGTTCCAGGCGGTCGATGACCACATCCTCATGCTGCGTCAACGCGACGGTCGGCCGCCATTTCTCCCAGCGCGCGCTGCCCTTGCCGTTGTCGAGCTGGGTGCCGATGAAGCCGATGACCACGGTGTTCTTCTTTTTCATGAATATAAACTTTTATAAATCAGGATAAATTTATCATGAAAATCCGGCCCTGCCGCAGCGACGGGCCGACAATAAATGTTCTGGATAATCAGCGGCTTGGCGCCATCTTCAGGACGCGACGAGGAGGTGGCACGCCGTTTGCAATGGAAGGGGTAGAGCAACGAGACACACATGGGGAGAGCAACGATGAAATCCGAACACTACGATGTCCTGAACGTGGACGGCGGCCGTCCGGTCAAGATGTGGACGCGCGGCGTCCCGGTCGAGGAAGGTGCCAAACAACAGCTGGCCAACACGGCGCGCATGCCGTTCATCTACAAGCACATGGCGGCGATGCCCGACGTCCACCTGGGCAAGGGCTCGACGATCGGCAGCGTGATCCCGACGCTTGGCGCCGTGATCCCGGCCGCCGTCGGCGTCGATATCGGCTGCGGCATGATGGCCGCCAAGACGACCTTGAGCGCGAACGACCTGCCCGACAACCTGGGCTCGCTGCGCAGCGCCATCGAGCGCTCGGTGCCGCACGGGATGTCGCCGAAGACGCGTGGATTCAAGGGACGCGACAAAGGATCGTGGGACACCCCGCCGCAGGCCGTCGACCAGGCGTGGATGGCGCTGAAGGACGAGTTCGACGTCATCTGCCAGAAGACGCCGAAGCTGAAGAACACGAACAACTACAAGCACCTGGGGACACTTGGCACCGGTAACCACTTCATCGAGATCTGCCTGGACGAGCAGGGCTTCGTGTGGTTCATGCTGCACTCCGGCTCGCGTGGCGTCGGCAATGCGATCGGCTCGCACTTCATCGAAGTCGCCAAGCAGGACATGCGCACGCACCTGGCGAACCTGCCCGACCAGGACCTGGCCTATCTGAAGGAAGGCACACAACACTACGACGACTACGTCGAAGCGGTCGGCTGGGCGCAGAAGTTCGCACGCATGAACCGCGAAGTGATGATGCAGAACCTGATCGCGGCCGTACGCACGGTCATCAGGAAGCCGTTCGAGACGCACGTGGAAGCGGTGAACTGCCACCACAACTACGTGCAGAAGGAACATCACTTCGGCATGGACGTGCTGGTCACGCGCAAGGGCGCCGTGTCGGCGCGCGAGGGCGAGCTGGGTATCATTCCGGGATCGATGGGCGCCAAGAGCTACATCGTGCGCGGCAAGGGCAACCCGGAGAGCTTCCACAGCTGCAGCCACGGCGCCGGCCGTACCATGAGCCGTACCGAGGCCAAGCGCCGCTATTCGGTCGACGACCAGGTACGCGCCACCGAGGGCGTCGAATGCCGCAAGGATGCCGGCGTGATCGACGAGATCCCGATGGCCTACAAGGACATCGACGCCGTAATGGAAGCACAGAGCGACCTCGTCGAGGTTGTGCATACCCTGAAGCAGATCGTCTGCGTCAAGGGATGAAATGAGAGGATGAAAGGACATGGCATGATCGAACTGGATGGCGCGGCCGGCGAGGGCGGCGGCCAAATCCTGCGCAGCGCGCTGACGCTCGCCATGATCACGGGGCGGTCCTTCCGCATCCGGAACATCCGCGCGAACCGCGCCAGGCCCGGCCTGATGCGCCAGCACCTCGTGGCCGTGCAGGCGGCCTTGCAGGTGTGCGGGGGCGACGCGACGGGCGCCGCACTCGGCAGCCAGGACCTGACGTTCGTGCCGGGGCCGATCACCGGCGGCGACTATGAATTCGCCATCGGCACGGCCGGGAGCTGCACGCTGGTGCTGCAGACCGTGTTGCCGGCCCTGCTGAAGGCGAATACACCGTCGACCTTGCGGCTCGCGGGCGGGACGCACAACCCCATGGCGCCGCCCGTGCAATTCCTGCAGCGCGCCTGGTGCCCGCGCCTGGCCGAGATGGGCGCCCGCATCGACATCCACCTGGAGCGTTTCGGGTTTTATCCGGCCGGCGGCGGCATCGTCGTCGCCCGCGTGGAGCCATGCGCGCTGCTCCGGCCGCACATGTGGATGACGCGCGGCGAGCGCCGTGCCGCGTACGCCGAGGCGTTCGTGGCCGGCATTCCGGGACGGGTCGGGCAGCGCGAACTGGAATGCATCGGCAGGGCCATGAACTGGGGCGAGGACCAGCTACTGATACGCGCCCTGCCGGCCGATCAGGGTCCGGGCAATGCCTTGATGCTGACCCTCGACTACGAACACGCGACGGAGGCGTTCACGGCGTTCGGCGAAAAGTCCGTCACGTCCGAATAGGTGGCGCGCCAGGTCGTGCAGCGCGCGCGCAAGTACCTGATGTCGCACGCGGCATTCGCGGAATATCTTGCCGACCAGATGATGCTTCCGCTCGCTCTGGCCGGCGGAGGGGGTTTTACGCTGGACGAGGTGTCGATGCATGCGCGTACCAACGCACAGGTGATCGAGACGTTCCTGCCTGTGCGGTTCACGTTCGATCGGCTTGATGGTGTCGACCGCTGTACGGTAATGCGCAATGATGTCGGATAACTTTACATTCTCTGGGCATAAAATAAATTCCTTATGTAAATCAATTGCATTTTTATGTGGCACAGCTTTTGCTGCCTTTTTCGGTGTCTACTGACCTGGGAAGCAAAATGAAATTGAGAACTTTCGCCGGCATGGTGGCGCTGGCCGCTGCGACGACTGCCGCACAGGCAACCAACCTGTCCTTTACAGGGGCGTTCAGCCATGACAACGACGTGCAACGCTTTACGTTCACGGTGAGCGGCACGTCGACCGTGACCCTGCGCAGCTGGTCGTACGCCGGCGGTGTGAATGCGCACGGCGATACGATCGCCCGTGGCGGCTTTGACCCGATCCTGTCGCTATTCGACGGTACGGGTGCCAAGCTTTACGAGCAGGATGATGCGGACTGCGGCGACGTCGCCGCCGATCTCATGACGGGCCGCTGCTATGACGTGAACTACAAGAGTGCGCTGGCGGCCGGGACCTACACGGTGACGGTCCAGCAGTTCAACAACTTCGCCGCCGGATCGAACTTGGCCGATGGCTTCGCGCGCGATGGCGTGGCCAATGAGAACTTCCGCAACGGCTTCGTCGACTCGGCCGGCGACAAGCGCGATGGGCACTGGGCATTCGATATCCTGAACGTCGACACGGCTGCCGTGACGCCGCCGGCGGGCGTGCCGGAGCCGGCGTCGCTGGCGCTGCTGGGTATCGGTGTTCTCGGGCTGCTGCGCCGCAAGCGTTCGTAAGCTTCCCTGAACGCCCAAACACAAAAGGGTTACGTGCGTGAGCGCGTAACCCTTTGTTTTTACCGCTGAATCTTGGTGCCGGCTGCAGGACTCGAACCCGCCACCTGATGATTACAAATCACCGAACTGAGCCATTTCGAGTTGTTGATCGTAGTTGATCGTTAGAGGGAAATCCTTTGTGAATCATGTGCTTAATGCATATAGCTCGGTTTTCTGTGTGGAATTGTGTTGATCTATGTATGCTAAAATTCCCTACATAGCCACTACATGAAGGGAGCCTCGATGAGATGGGACAACTTTACGAGTGCCCGAGTCGAGGCCTTCAAGTGCGTTGAAGGGCGTCAGCAGAGTATTTATTGGGACGGCAAGACTCCCGGTCTGGGCCTCAGGGTCACCGCCAAGGGCGCCAAGTCCTACATCTTTGAAACTACACTCAACGGTAAGACGCTCCGAATCACGATCGGAGACGTGCGTACCTGGTCCATCTCTCAGGCACAGGCCAAAGCTACAGTCTACAAGGCGCAGACTGACAGTGGCATCGATCCACGGAAGATACTTGCAGATCAGATTGCTGCAGAAGAGGCAGCTGAGCTAGAGCGCGTCAGGACCGAAGAGGCGACCGCGGCGGCGGCTGTTCGCGACGCAGTCACGTTGGGCGACATCTGGCCTGACTACGTTGCTGATCGAATGGCGACACGAACCGGCGGTTGGTCTGATCACCATGTGCGTGCTCACAAGCAGATGATGCAGGAAGGAGGCCAGCCGGTTAAACGCGGTTCGAAGCTGACACAGCCTGGGCCATTGTCCTCATTGGCAAGCGTCCGGCTTGTCGACCTCACGACTGATCGCATTGAGCAATGGGCAAAGGAAGAGGCAAAACATCGCCCATCCAGCGCGCGGCTCGCCTGGCGTCTTCTAAAGGCCTGCATGAACTGGTGTGGCGAACACAAGACCTATTCCAGCATGGTCACGGGCAATCCCACGAAAAGTGCCCGCACGCGGGAGAGCTTGGGCAAACCAAAAGTGCGCAACGACGTGCTTCAGCGTGAGATGTTGCAGGCATGGTTTTCGGCTGTACGTCAGATCGGCAATCCCGTTATCTCGGCCTATCTCCAGATACTGCTGCTGATCGGAGCGCGCCGGGAAGAGCTGGCCGCGTTGAAATGGGACGACGTGAACTTCCAATGGAACAGTATCAAGCTATCCGACAAGGTCGAGGATTTCAGAATGGTGCCGCTGACGCCGTATGTCGCGGCTCTCATGGCCTCGCTGCCGCGGCTTAAAGACAATCCCTACGTGTTCTCGAGCTCGGGTTCGGCGTCAGGGTATATTGCTGAGCCTCGCTATGCGCACAATCAAGCTGTCGCTGTGGCTGGCTTACCGCCGCTGACTCTGCATGGGTTGCGACGATCGTTTGCCAGCTTGAGCGAATGGGTGAAGACTCCTCCAGGAATCGCAGCGCAGATTCAGGGGCATGCGCCGCAGGGAGTCCGCGAGCAGAACTATATCCGCCGGCCGCTTGATCTCCTCCGGATCTGGCACGTTGAGATCGAGAATTGGATGCTCGAACAGGCCGGCATTGAAAGTAAACCGTCTGCCGTGTCGCTTCAGCTCGTCAAGACCGTGTAAATAGCTTTGCCTGTTTTTGAACAGGCTGTAGGTTTGGCAGTGCCTAGCTTTAGCGGGCGAAAAGGTGGCTCCCTTACCACCCTGGCACTGCCTCCATTTTTAAGGGGCGTTTGAGGGAACGCGAGCATGGTTGAAGAGCATTCGATTCCGCTGCAAGAGCTAGAACGCTGGCATCAGGCTCCCGAAGTGGAGCCCGGCATTCGGTTCGTCAAAATCCAGCTTTGCAACACGCTGGAAGTCACTATGGACTTTGCTGATTTCTTGGAAGAGGTCGATGAAAGACTAGGCCGGTGGGGGCAGGGTCAGTACACACTCAAGGAAGCAGCGCAAGTTCTATCTAAAGCCTACCCAGGGAAGATCGATGCAGATTCCTTGTGCAAGCAGCTGGAGAAAGCTATCCAACGCGGAAAGCTTGTCATCAGGGAGCACGGGGTACGTCTCGAGCAGGAAGACGTGCCACAGGGGAGGTTGGGGCGGCAGACCGTTGAAGTTCGGGACTTGAACGAGTGGCTCGAAAAGGAGGGCAGTCCCTATCGGCTTTCCTATCCCTACGACGAGCAAGAGCAGGACGAGGAAACGGAAGTGGTGAGGGATATGGCCGCCGTGCATTCAAGCGAGCAGCCGGCCGCGCGTGACGCGGAGATCCGCGAAAACCGAAATGCTGCGCTAGCCAGTCAGCCACGAGGGGCTAAAGGCCTGATTCTGGAGCACTGGGACAAGGTTGAGGCCAGATACGGCCCGCAGGCAAACGGTACTCAAGTGCTCAGGGTCTTGAGCCAATTTCTCGATGGCGCCGACAAAATGCCAGAGCTTAAGACCATCCAGAACCATCTTTCGGCATTGAGGAACGCGAAACTCATTCCCTAATTTTTTCCCGAGACATTCCCGGGAGTTTCCTACTTTCCCGGCTCCCACCGCCGGGAAATGTCCGTGCATAAAGTCCGTATCACCTTCAACAAAGATAGGTGATACGAAATGATCGTAACCCGCGCAACCTCCCCCAAACTTGCAAGCGTTCCTGAAACGCTAACCACTGCTGAAGCGGCAGTAGCCTTGAATCGCAAGCCTCAGACCTTACGCATGTGGGCTTGCAATGAAAACGGCCCGATTCGTCCAGTTCGTGTGCATGGGCGCCTAGCTTGGCCTGCAAACCAAATCGCAGCCCTCCTGAACGGAGGCGCTCATGCCTAATCGCCAAAACAAAAACGCCTCCACGAGGGGAGGCGCTCATGTCGATCAAGCTGGCGGGCTGAAGTCGACAAAACAAACTGCAGTCTTCAACTGCAGCCCACAGAATATCACAGCGGTGTGTGAGGAACTTGCACGTAACGGCGTCGCCCTTCTGGGTACCTCCGGCACCACTCAGCGTGAAACCCTGCGTCGCGCGTTGGAGTTTCGCGGCGCACGCGGGCTCAACACCTATGAAGGCACAGCAGCGGGCTACATGCGCTTGGCCACTAGGGTTAAAGAACTCAAGGACGCATGGGACATCTACACGCTGTCGGAGGACGTGCTTGGCCCTGATGGGCTCCTGCATCGAGGCGTTGCTCGCTACGTGCTGATGGGCCGGCGCAAGGACACGCCACCCCCGCAAGGGGAACTTGAGCTGGTTCCGGCATGAATACCCAGCTCCTCGCCATCAAGAACTGGAACACGTTCCAGCACTACGGCAAGCGTAATCCGCCCTGGATCAAGCTGCACAGGGCCATCCTCGACGATTACGCTTTCTGTGCCCTGCCTGACGTCTCCAAGGGCCATCTCATGCTGCTGTGGCTATACGCTAGCCAGAACAACGGCACGGTGCCGCACGACGTCCCATTCCTTGAACGGAAGCTGTCGATCACCGGGCTGGATCTCAGTGTCCTGATTGAGCATGGCTTTCTGATCGCGCAGGGCGCCGCTAGCGTCAAGCTTGCGAAGGGATAGCACATGGACAACACGTCAATTGCTAGCAATGTGCTAGCGCCGCGCTATCCACTGACGAGCACCTCAGAAGAGTGCGCTAGCAGCTTAGTTGCAACTCAGAAGAGAAGAGGAGAGTTAACGGCGAAAAACCAGCCCAGCCAAGGCGGTGCGGCTTCCCCGTTGCTGACCCTACGCCCGTATCAGTCCGCAGCCGTCCAAAACCTCCGCCTATCCCTGGCCGGGGGCGTGCTGCGCGAGATGCTCTGCAGCCCGACCGGCAGTGGCAAGACTGAGATCGGCATGGCCCTGGTACGTGGCGCTATGGCGAAGCGTAAGCGCGTGGCCTTCCTGTGCAACCGGGTTCACCTGGTCGAGCAGACTTCACGCCGGTTCACGAAAGCAGGAATCGGCCACGGCATCATCCAGGGCGAGAACACCACCCGCGTGTACGAAAGCGTGCTGGTGGCCAGCATCCAGACCGTGGCGCGCCGAGGCTTGCCCGACGTCGACCTGATCATCATCGACGAGGCCCATACTGTCGCCGGCTCCAGTGAGTACCGCGGCGTGCTGGCAGCGGCGAGGGGAGTCCCGGTTGTGGGTCTGTCGGCGACTCCATACGCCAAAGGCTTAGGCAAGCATTACGACGAGCTGGGCGGCCCGCTTTTCGAGCACATGACGGTTGCCGCGACGATCCCGGAACTGATCGAAGGTGGCTACCTGGTGGACTGTGACGTGTACGCGCCGAGCGAGCCGGATATGGCCGGCATCAAGCAGGCACGCAACGCGTTCGGGGATCTGGACTACACCGACGCCGACGTCGGCCGCGCCGTGAACAAGCCGGAGCTGGTGGGCGACATCGTGACGCACTGGCTGCGCCTGGCGCGCGGGACCCCGACTGTCTGCTTCGCGGCGAACATCGCGCACAGCAAGCACATCGTCGAGCGTTTCCATGCTGCCGGCGTCAGCGCCGAGCATATCGACTGCTATACCGACGAGGAGGAGCGTCGCGCCATCCTGGCTCGCGTAGAGACCGGTGAGACGATGGTGATCTCGAACGTGGGCATTCTCGCCGAGGGGTGGGACTTCCCGGCATGCCGCACGCTGATCCTGGCCCGGCCGACTCGCTCCCTCATCCGCTACATCCAGATGGCCGGCCGGGTGCTGCGCCCGCACGCGAGCAAGGACCGCGCGTTGATGCTCGACCACTCCGGTTCCGTGGTTCGCCTCGGGTTTCCGACTGACGAGTTTCCCCTCGAGCTGGACGACGGCACGCCCAGGGAAGCGAAAGGCGAGGCTCAGGAGAAGGAAAAGCCGTTGCCGAAGGCCTGCCCATCCTGCAGCTACGTCAAGACGGTCCACAAATGCCCCGTATGTGGCTTTGCCCCCGAGCGCAAGGCAAACGTCGACGTCCGCGCCGGCGACCTGGTGCCGCTCAAGAAGAAGTCCAAGGCGAAGAAGATGGACAAGCAGGAGTTCTACTCCCAGTTGCTGGGCGTGGCACAGGAAAAGGGTCGGCAGCCGGGTTGGGTCGCTCACCGGTACCGAGACTATTTCGGCGTTTGGCCGCGCGAGATGCAAAACGTTCCGGCGGCGCCGACCGACGAGGTGAGGGGCTTCCTGAGGCACCTGCAGATCAAGGCGGCGAAGGGAAAGGAGGCCCGCCATGCAGGCGCTTAGACCAAAGACGGCAGAAGTGGCGATCGGACGCTGGCCGGGCATCCTGCAAGCCCTCGGCGTCGATCCGGCTTACCTTCGTAACAAGCATGGCCCCTGCCCCGCCTGCACAGGGAAAGACCGGTATCGCTTCGATGACAAGGACGGTCGCGGCACTTGGTTCTGTTCGCGCTGTGGGTCGGGGGATGGCTTCCAGCTGTTGCAGATCGTGTTCGGATGGACGTTCCAGGAGACGGCCAAGCACGTCGACCGCATCGTCGGGACGGTCCCTGCGGGGGCGATCGTGCCGACACGCGCGGAGCATGACAAGGTGAAGGTGCTGCAGCGTGTGTGGGCCGAAACCCGAGAGGTCGTCCATGGCGATCCGGTGTGGCGATACCTGAACGGACGTCTCGGCCTCGAGCAGGTGCCGGCCGGGCTCAGGTTCCATCCCCGGTTGAGGTACACCGACGAGGAGGGCCGCGACTTGGGCCGCTTCCCGGCGATGCTGGCCAAGATTCAGTATCCGGACGGCGCCGGCGCATCGATCCACCGGACCTACCTGACGGACGACGGGCAGAAGGCACCGGTGCCGAAGCCGAAGAAGATCATGGCCGGCAAGCCGCTAAATACGGGCGCTGTGAGGCTTGGCGAGGTCGGGACGACTCTCGGTGTGGCCGAGGGCATCGAAACGGCTCTGGCGGCCTCTATTCGCTTCGGCGTGCCGGTATGGGCAGCCACCAATGCTGTGCTGCTGGAAGCGTGGGACCCGCCGGCCGGCGTCGAGCGGGTCCTGATAGCCGGCGACAACGACGAAAGCTTCACCGGACAGGCCGCCACGTACGGGTTAGCACGCCGGTTAGCGCAGAAAGGCCTCGCCGTTGAGATCCAAATTCCTGGGCAAACGGGTAAGGACTGGGCTGATGCTGGTGTCTAAACGCTTCCTTCGCGACTTCGCCTACATCGCGAACCTGTACGGCTGGAGCACAGAGGACGTCGAGGACGCAAAGGCGCAGACCAGGGCAAACCCTGCAGAGATGTGCCGGTACTGGTCCCAGCTCGCGGCCGCGCACCGCGCCGGGTATGCGCAGACCCTGGAAAACAACTTCATGCGGGTGGAGCAGTGGCGGCAGCTGCAGGGCGCGCCTCCTGACAAAACCTGACATTCAAGAGGGTATTTATGTCGGACATCGCGTGCGTGCGCGAGGAGACGAAGGTATCTGCCTCCTGAAAAAACCTGAGATTGCGGAACGCATTTTCGAGACGCATCGCGGGCGCGCGCGAGGAAGGGATAGTGAATGACGGCGCCTCCCGAGGCCATTTTGCGCGTGAGCGCACCACCGTTCCCGGGTTTGCGGGGACGACAACAACCTGAAGGAGCAACATGAGCACCGCCCGAGAAGAGATCCAGATCCTGATGGAAAGCATCCTTGTGACCGCCAGGACCAACCCTTTGCCTCGATTCGACCCCGAGGCCCTGGCCACGGTCCTACTCCATGACCTGGAGGGGATATGGCACCTGATGTCGGTCGAATCGAAGATCGCCATGACCTTGATTGCGGTGACCCTGCAGCACCGGCAAAACGGTGCTGTAGCTACTCGGCCAGGACTGCTTGCCAGGTGGCTGAGACCATTTCGCGCGCGTGAGGCGAGAAAAGGCCCAGGAAGGGCCTAAACCGGGCGCGTGCGCGACGGAGATGAATGGGAAAGGGGTCTCGGACCAGTACGCGCATGCGCGCGAGGTAGAAGGAAATGATGGATGACCGCACCACCCAAGGCCACTGAGACCATTTTGCGCACGCGCGCGCGCACAAGGAGGCTGGACCGTCTGGCCTTTCGGTATGGATGGTCCCCGGAAGAGATTGAGGGCGTCAGAATGCAACTAATCGAAGACCGCGATCTGTGGGACCGCTACTGGCGCAATCTGACAGTAGCGTGTGCTGCCGGCTTTGTGCAGGCCAAGGAGAACGGCTTCATGACGCTCCGGACCTGGTGCGCGAAGACGGGCCGACCAGATCCAACCATCTTCGACCTCGACGATTGATAGATTCAGATCGAATGATTTTCAAGTTCATCATTACGATTAAGTCTAACTATTGAATGTAAGTTTACGATAGGAAAGAACTATAATGAGGCCTAGTGGCACCTACTTGCTATAGCTGAGTTTCGAGCGCCCAGCGGCTCACAAACCCCCTTCTAACTCGGGAGAATGTGATGCGTAATTTCCTCCTGCTCGCGCAAGGCGTCGACGTCACCCCCCTTCTGTTGGCGATCCGTCGCCGCTCGGACCTCTGGAAAGAGGACACCTACCTCCGCGATTACCCGCAAGGCCCGTTCAAGCAGATCGAGTCGATCATGCTGCGCTTCCCCGTCAAGTCCGTGCACGAGACTGAGGAGGAGCTGCAAAACCACCTGAGCACCTACGACCAGCACGAAAACGTCGACTACCCAGCATACAAGCTTCTGACCGAAGCTCGCCCGATCGTGATGTCGTTGATGACGCGGGTCGGCGGCGAGCGCCTGGGCCGGGTCATGATCAACAAGATCGCCCCGGGCGGCGTGATTTACCCACACGTCGACACCAAGTCCCACACCGACTACTACAGCCGCTTCCACGTCGTCCTGCAGAGCCAGCCGGGAGTCTACTTCCGCGCCGGCGAGGAGACCACCTACATGGCGCCTGGAGAGGTCTGGTGGTTCGACAACGCACAGGAGCACGAGGTGATCAACAACAGCGCCGGGGACCGCATCCACATGATCGTCGATATCAGGACTTCCAAATGATCACTTGCCACGTCGAGTCATTTGAGCAGCAGCTGGCCGAGCTGCAGACGCTGCTGCCGCTGCACTACCGCGAGTTGGCCCTGAACCAGGACAAGGTGCCGCTGCAGCCTCAGTACCACGTCTACATCGAGCGCGAGCGGGCCGGCGGCCTGATCTTCGTCACCCTCCGCGACGCTGGCGAGATGGTGGGTTACTTCATCGGCTTCATCGCGCCAGGGCTGCACTACAGCACTTGCCTGACCTGCACGATGGACATCTTCTACGTCCGCCAGGACAAGCGCGCGGGTAGTGCGGGCGTGCGCATGTTCCGCTTCGTCGAGGCGGAGCTCCGGCGCCGTGGTGTGCAGCGGTGGTTCATGGGTTCAAAAATTCACGCTGACGCCAGCGCGCTGTTCAAGCGCATCGGTGCGGCGCCTGTCGAAACGTATTTCAGCAAATGGCTGGGAGAATAAATCATGGTGGCAGCAGCAGTTGTAGGAGCAGGAATCGGTGGCGCGCTTTTGTCGTCGAGCGCGACCAGGTCGGCGGCCAATACCGCGTCGAATGCACAGGAGCGAGCCACGCAGCTCGGCATCGACCAGCAAAACAAGCAGTTCGAGACGGTACAGAAGCTGTTGTCGCCGTTCGTCACGGCCGGCACTGGTTCGCTCGGCGCGCAGCAGAACCTGCTTGGCCTGAACGGCGCCGCCGCGCAGCAGGCGGCGATCAGCGGCATCCAGTCGTCCCCGATGTTCAGCTCGCTCGCGCAGCAGGGTGAAGACGCCATTCTCGCGAACGCCTCGGCCACGGGCGGCCTGCGCGGTGGGAATGTGCAGGGCGCGCTGGGCCAGTTCCGGCCGCAGTTGCTCAACCAGCTGATCGAGCAGCAGTACGCGAACCTGGGCGGGCTGACCTCGCTCGGCCAGAACGCCGCGGCGGGCGTCGGCAACGCCGGTATGCAGACCGGCCAGAACGTGGCCAGTCTGCTCCAGCAGCAGGGCGCGGCACAAGCGGGTAATGCCTTGGCAGCAGGGCGATCCCAGGCTGGGGTGTACAACGCGCTGGGGAGCAGCATTGGGACGTTCGCAGGCCTGGGCGGCTTTGGCCCCACCTCGACCTATGACGCGGCTGCAGCACGCGCCGCAGCCTCCGCGCGCCAATCGAGTGGGCTGACGTCGAGCGTGGGGGATGTTGGTTTCACCCCGATCGACATGTCCGCATTCACCTCCTCGCTCAAGTTTTGAGGCCATCATGCTTCCAATCGACTACACCACAGACATCGCCAATCCCTTCGACAGTGTCCTGAAGGGCTACCAAGCCGGCATCGGCATCAGCCAGGTACAACAGCAGCAGCAACAACAGCAGGCAGCGCTCGCCCAGAAGCAGCAACAGGCACAGGTCATCCAGTCGCTGGTCGCGAACCCGAATGCCGGCGGCGAAGAGTATGCGAACGCCATGTTGCAGGTACCGGGTATGAGCGAACAGCTCAAACAGGCCTGGGATACGAAGAGCGCGGTAGCGCAGAAGCAGCAGCTTTCCGATCTGGCCCAGTGGGGTTCGGCAATCCAAAACGGCCAGCCGCAGATTGTTGTCGACGGGTTGAACGCGCGCGCCGATGCGATCGAAAACGCGTCCAACGGTCCCACCGTTGAATCGAGGGCACTGCGCGCCAAGGCACAGGCGGTCCAGGAGCACCCGGAGTTTGGGGGCGTCCTCATCAAGTCGATGTTGGCCGTGCACCCGCAGGGCAAGGCCGTCATCGACAACATCGTCGCGCAAAACAAGGATGCCCGTGACCAGAAAGAGTCGGACTCGAAGCTGGATGGCGAGAAGATCGACCAGGCCGTGAAGAATTACGGCGTCTTCGCGCAGACGGCCGGCTCGCTCGCAAAGCCCGGTGTGAAGCCAGCGCAGGCGATCACCATGTTCAAGTCGATGGAGTCGCGCGGCTTCATTCCGAAGGGCGGCGCGCAGGAGTACATCGACGGCATGCCGGCCGATCCGAAAGAGCTCCCCACGTACCTGGGCCAGCTCCGCGACGCCGGTATGACCCCGAAAGACCAGAAGGCATTCACCACGCCGAGCGCCGACGCGACGCTGTCGGCCAGTACGCAGCGCCGAGGCCAAGATATTCGCCACTCCGAGTGGGTCGAGGAGCAGAAGGCGGCCGATGCGCCGGCAAAGCCGAACGAGACGCTGGCCAAGCAGATCGCGTTCTACCGTGCGCCGCCGCTCGGCCAGTTCAACATGAACAAGCCATGGGGGCAGGCCACCATGGACATGGTCATGCAGCTCAACCCCCAGTACGACGCAGCCCAGTACGCACCGCGCGCCGCCGCACTGCGCTCCTTCGGCGCCGGCGGCAAGGATGGTGCGGCGATCGAGTCGGCCAACACCGCGATGAACCACCTGGCGACGCTGAAGGAGTTAGCCCTGGCCCAGAAGAACGGGGACACCCGCCTTTTCAACAAGATCGCGAACAGGATCTCGGAAGCCACCGGCGGTGCCGCACCGTCAAACCTGAAGGTCGCCGTGCAGATGGTCGCGCCCGAGGTGGTCAAGGCCGTGTCCGGGGTCGGTGGCACCGGAGAAGATCGGAAGCACACAGCTGATGCTCTGGCAGGCGATGGCACCTACTCTCCCGATCAGGTTCTGGGCGCCGTCGGCACCGCGCAGGAGCTGTTCGGCGGCCGCCTGAAGGAGAAAAAGCGCAGCTACGAGCGGGGCACCGGGCTCAAGGACTTCGAGGATACATTCCTCTCGCCGGCCGCACGCTCGCTCCTGACTGGAAAGGGCGGCGGTGAAGGCAACGTGCCGCCGTCGACGAAGCCAGCGAAGTCGGCGCCAGCGCACCCGGCCGATATCGATTACCTCCTCAACAAGTACGGGAACTAGTGATGCCTGACCGCGAACAGCTTTACCAGGCGCTCCGCAATGCCGATGCCGCCGGCGACACGAAGGCCGCGCAGCGCTTGGCCGGCTACATCAAGTCGCTGCCGGCCAACGACGCCACAGAGACTAAGCAGGGGCATAACCTGTTCGACACTCTGGCGTCGATCCCTGGGCACATCAAGGAGGCCGTCACCGGTGACAAGCGGCATACCGCCGAAACCGATGCGGCGCCTGACTGGGCCGGCATGCCCGAGCTGAACTCGTTCAGCATGGCGAGTGCGAAAACCGGTCTGGGCACGTTGCTGTCCAACCCGGCCGAGACCGTGAAGGTCATTCAGTCGAACTTCCCAGGTGTGCAGGCGCGCCAGGACGAGAGGGGTAACTTCCTGCTGCGCTCGTCGATGGACGGCAAGGAGTACGCCATCAAGCCGGGCTTCCAGGTCAGCGATCTTCCTCGAGCGCTCGGCGCCATCGCGGCATTCACTCCAGCCGGCCGCGCCACGACTCTCGGCGGCGCTGCTCTCGGGGCTGCTGGTACACAGGCAGCCATCGAGGCGACCCAAGCGGCCACCGGCGGGGAGTTCAATCCGGGTGAGGTAGCAGCAGCGGGCGTCGCCGGCGCCGCTGTGCCAGCTGTGGTCAATGCAGTGCGTGCCGCTGCAGCGCCGGCCAGGCAGATCCTGCAGCGCGTGCGAGGCGTGCCGAAACCGACAGCAGCTGCTGACCCGCTGGCTGTCGCATCGACCGAAGCCGCCGATGCAGGCGCTACTTCGATGGGAGCGCAAGGCTCCGCTCCACGCACAGCTGCTGCCGATCCTGCTATCGATGCAGGTGGGGCGGCTCCCATGGCGGCAGACGACCTCACCCAGACGGCGCGTAAGGCGGCAGAGGGAGGCTTCGGAAGCAGCCGGGCAAAGCAGGTGCTGGCCGAGCAGGCCTCGCCCGACCCCAAGGTCGTGGGAGCTGCCGAGCGCCTTGGCGTCGATGGAGACCTGCAGGCGGACCACGTCACTACGAACCAGGCATTCCGCGAGCTCTCGCAGGCTGCGAAGTCGATCCCGGGGTCGGAAGGCCGGGCCATGGAGCTGGAGGGTCTGCAGCGGGTGGCTCAGCGCGCAAACGACCTGATCGAGGAGATGGGCGGCACGCACGACTTCAGCACCCTGGCCGACAGCGTCAAACATGAATTGAATGGCGTGCACGATCAGCTTAAGGGCCATGCGGACAATTTCTTTGACGAGATCCGCGCCGCAGTGCCGGCCAAGTCCGAGGCACCTGCCGAGAACGTGCTGGCGATGATCCGGGCGCGCGCCGATGAGCTCGACGGCATGAAGAACCTGTCTCCCATGGAGAAGATGATCTTTGCGAAGCTGTCGCCGAAAAGGATCATGCAAACTGAGGAGGTGCCGGGTAATCCACTGATGCCAGGCGCTCAGTCCGCGACCAAGCGCGCGGTACCAGTGACGAAGCAGCCGACGTATGCGCTGCTGGATGACGTCCGGCGCGACCTCACCGCGGCGCGCATCCAGCGCGCTGGCCCTTTCAAGGACTCGGACAGCCGACTGATCTCCATGCTCGAGGACGCGCTGAAGAAGGACCAGCGCGCTGTGCTCGAGCAGCATGGCATGGCCGGAAAATGGGATCTCGCCCAGAAAACTGTCGCCACCTACAAGGGTGTCCAGGACGATCTGGCGGCTTTGTTCGGCAAGCACCTAGACGAGTCCTTCGTCGGAAAAATGTCGAAAGCCATGAATGCGCTCCCTGCTGGAGATCCGACCCAGCTCATCAAGTTGCTTAAGGCAGTACCCGCGAGCATGCGACAGGAGGTCGTCGCTTCCGGCCTCAACACGGCATTCGGCAAGACTGCGGCCAACGGCAACGTCAGTTTCGCCAAGTTCGCGACCTGGTATGAGGGCCTGCTCAAGAACAAGCAGTCACATCTGGCGGTCATGACACACTTGCCGCCGGAGGCGCGCAAGCAGCTCAGCGACCTGTACCGCGTTTCCAAGGGCATCAGCGCCGCCACGCGCGAGCGCATCACGACGGGTCGCCTCAACGCCATCAAGGACGAGCTGAAGCCGATCGATAACTTCACCGGCCGCCTCTACAAAACTGCACGCGAGTCTGCGCTTGGCGCCACCGTCGGCACGACGGTAGGCTGGGCTTTTGGTCCAGGTGCGGGTGCTGCAGTTGCATCGGCACTTGCCAAGGGCGCCAAACCCGAGGCCATAAAGGCGGTCGACAAGCTCCTGACTTCGCCAGAGTTCACCGAGCTGGCCCGCAGAACCGCGCATGGCGTTCATCCTGAACAGCAGGATGCGATCCGTCGCTTCGTCCAATCTCCCGGATGGCGACGCTTCGCGCATGTCATGAAAATGCCTGGCAACGCGACGGCTTCGCAGCGATGGGTTACCCAAGCACTCCAGGCCGAACGCCAGCACGATCATCAGGAGAAGTAAGAGGCATGCCCGGCACCGCAAAATACGGCGCATTACGGTCCGGCTCCGGCATAACCGGTCAGTCTGTTGTGTTACTGTGGCAACTTTCTAAATGCCCGGAGTCGACCGATGCTGAAGCCCTCCCTCATCTGCGCCACCCTGGCCCTGCTGGCAGGGTGCGCAACTCCCCTCACCGATGCGGCACAGAAGGTCCAGATAGTGACCGCTGCTCAGAAGGAAAAGTGCCAGACTATCAAGCTGGTGACCTTCAATCAGCGTCTCGGTCCGGACAAGCCCGGCAACGCCATGAAGTCCGCTCTGAACGAAACCGCGGCCGCCGGTGGCAATGCCTTCTACGTCGTCTCGACCTCCTCGGACTGGGCCGAAGGCGCTTCGGTCGTCGGCGAAGCGCTGCGCTGCGGCGGCTGAGCCGCTCCTATTTTTCGCACGTACCGCGCGCCGGGATGGGCTGCGAATGTTGGGGAATGTTGAGGTTGGTGAAAAATTTCCGATATCAATACTGCCTTACATAGGAGAACATCATGGGGCGAAAGACCCAACCGAAGACCGAGCTGACGGCGCGAGAGAAGATGGATGCGTTTGGGATCGATGCAGTGTGCGCTGCGATCCTGCATCCGAAAGCCATGCACGCGATCGCCGACGAAATCGGGGTGTCGCAAGGCTCCCTGGTGGCCTGGATTGGCGCCGACTCTGAACGTTCCGCGCGTGCGCGCGAGGCAAGGGTACAAACCGCCCAGATGTGGGACGAGAAGGCGACGCTGACAATTGAGACGGCCGGCGATCAATTCGAGCTGTCCAAGGCGCGTGAGCTTGCGCAGCACTACCGCTGGAGGGCGTCGAAGATTGCCCCGCGCGACTATGGCGACAAGGTAGCGATCGGCGGTGCTGCCGATCTGCCGCCGGTCAAAGCCGAGTCGATGCTCGATGTCAGCAGCCTGTCGACCGCTGCACTGATTGAGATCATGCGCATCAAGGATGCAACTGAGCCAAGATGACTGTTCATCTAAAGTAGACCGGAATAGGCGTTTTTCTAAACGCCTGACCGGAACAAAAAATCTAATTAAATCAGCTGGTTAAGTTGGAAAAGCTAGGGTCGATAACGCCGGATTTCCGAACGCTTTTTAGAACTCTGCGGATTGGCACAGCAAAATAGTGAAATTTACTGGAAGGCGTACCAGGTAGTGCTACTCAACCAGTGGCGCAGGGCAGCGGGAGCGGCGCGGATCGGTGTCCGGTAATAGTGGCTTGAGTCGGCTTTTGGCCGGCCGTTTGAGCTGGACCTTGAGCACGTCATACTCGCCCTCGACCCATTTGTGATATCCCTCGACATCAATCAGGACGCGACCGTCCGGCGCCTTCTTCCACACTTGGTCCAGCATCCAGATTCCACTGTGGATCTTGGACCGAATAGCAATTTCTGAGTAGCCAGACTCGGCCGCTAACTTGCGGATTGTCAGGTAGCGCAGCATACGAGTCTCCAGTTAAAAAAAGGGGAAATATTCAGGTTTTGCCCTTCGATGTGACGCCAGTAGGGTGCCGGCCTCCTCAGAAAACCTCAGATTCAGGAAGTGATCGAACGCCGCAAGGTAGCCAAACGGCGAGGCATGTTGACAAATGTTGACATCGGCGCTCAAGGGCGGTATTGGATATCTCCAGATACTAGAGGCTACCATTGAATACCACTTCGTCACTGCCTCACTAAAATAGTGGAATCTACTGGGCGCTCTTGGCAAAAATACTGTATGCGCATACAGTATTCGGATGAGATGCAGAATGATCAAGATGAGGAAAGACGGGGTCGACCAGCCCAAATGGAAGCTCCGTGAGTACACGCCACCGCCTGGTCAGCTCGAAGTGATGGACGTGCGCGACGATGGCGTGGGCCGGTCGGTAAAGGTCGCGCGGCACACGGCCGGCGAGGGACCGCTGCGGCGCCAAGAGGTGCTGTACGAGCCGCACTTGATTTGGATGAGTGAGGGCCGCTTCACCCTGGCCGGCTTCGAGCGCGTCCAAGTCGAGGGCAAGACGATCAACTATGCGCAGTCGTGGCTTTGTACCGTCGAGCCGGGTGTGCCCTAATCAGGGACGTACGCGGCATCCTTCCGAACGCACCACCGCCTGCCGATTTTTATAGGTTGAGGCTGGATAAACCCATCGTGAACCCATCGCAAGAGGCTGTTGTAGTGCGGAGCATGCTCCCCAAGCAGCAGCTCGCCCCAGACCTTGAGAGGGATGTATCGAGGAAGACCGATAGTGTCCTCCGGTAGGAGATGCATCGAACCTCGAGGCGACGTCGGCGCCCGAACTAGCCCCTTGGCGTTAAGCTCCGCTGTGTTCTTCATGACCCTATCGACAAGTGATTCCTTGGGCTTTGCGGGCGTGTCTGGGCTGGACTGTGTGTCGTTTGATTTAGACTTGGATTTGGGCCTGCTGATTTCAGTCGACCCTGTAGCTGCACGTGGCACCTTCTTGCACGTGAACGTTGACGGGCCACGTTTTCGGGGGAGCGGAGGAATTGGCGGTGGATTGCCTACTCTAATTTTCGCCCAATACCCTTGGATTGGAGTCGGCACATCAAGTGCAAAGCATGCCTTCCGTATGTCGTAATCAGTTAGGTTGTACTTGCGCGCCACGGCACTGACGGTTGTTGACCAAACTTCACGGTATAGCTCATCTCGATCCAAGATCACGTCCACGGCTGCTCCATATGATTTTGGAAACAGAAGGGTAGCGTAAACCGGGAGCGCAGTTCAGCGGCTGAACAGATGGCCTGGGAAATTAACGACGGCAGGATAGGGGACATACCAGCAACTGTGCCACAAGGCTTGGTATTACCAACGCTCAGCGGCAAGGCTGCGCGCAACGCAGGATAGGCTTTTGCCACTACTTGTAATACAAACGGATGCTGCAAGGGCTTGCTCTACAGCAGGAGATAGAGATGACCGACGACGAGACGAAAGCACTTCTGAAGGCGATCCTGCACGAGCTCACGGAACACATGATCCCGCTCGAAGTCGACCTGTGGGACACGGAACACATAGCGCGCTACCTCAAGCGCTCGTACAGCACGGTGCGGGACAAGATCCTACCGTTGTCGAGCTTCCCGAAGGCGATCCGCATCCGGACTGCAAACGGTACCGGCCACCCGCTCTACAAGGCCCGTGAGGTCATTCAATGGGCAGAAAGTCTGCAGGAGAAATAGAGAAGCCGGTTGCCTCGGATTGCTGACGTTTGCACCGGTCACGCGGCCGGTTTCACGATGCCGAGGATATTCGCGCGTGACACGGCGAAGCGGCGGGCAAGCTCGCTAACGGTGACGCCGGCCGCGTAGTCGGCCACGATCTGGCGACGCTGCTCGTCCGTGGTCTTGGATGGGCGGCCCAAGGTCTTGCCCTCCGCCTTCGCCCGTGCCAAGCCAGCCTGGGTGCGCTCAACCAGCAAATCCCTCTCCATTTCGGCCACTGCCGCAAGCATGGTCAGCATCAATTTGCCCGCGGCGCTGGTGAGGTCGAGCTTGCCCAGCTGCAGCACGATGACCTCAATACGGCGCGCGGCCAGCATCTTGATCGTCGCGCCGACGTCCTGCGCGTCACGGCCGAGGCGGTCCAGTTTCGTCACCACCAAAGTTTCGCCGTCGCGGATCTGGCCGAGCATCTTGGCGAACTGCGGGCGCTGCATCGCCGAGACCTTGCCCGACACGCCCTCATCTGCAAACCAGTAGTCGATTTGGTAGCCGGCCGCCTCGATCTCACGGCGCTGGTTCTCGGTGGTTTGCTCGGTGGTGCTAACTCGGCCGTATGCAAAGGTCGCCATCCTGCTCTCCGTTGTCCTAAGTGTTAGAAAACGGTGTCAGAATATACTGATGTGTTGGAAATTGCAAGGCCTATATTTCTAACATGGAGAGTTGTTGATCCTCGTTGATGTTAGAAATCGTTCGTTTATGGACAGCCTGAAAATCATTGCAATGGTTGAGATACTGTCTTACTATGCATGCAAATCAACCAATGCATGCAAGGCATGCAAACGATGTTAGGAGGAAATATGCAGCCTATTACCTTGGTTCATTCTGTTGACGACGCGAAAGCGAACATCGCAAGATTCAATCGGATTATCAACGGCGGCACTGGGAAAGAAAGGCTGGTTAAGCTCTTGTCTCATGTTCAAGCTTGGTATGCAGTTGAAAAGGATGGGGCCTTCGAATTTGGTCCTAGCAAGTTCATTGGGTACAAGGACATGACAGCTGACTTGTATGCAGATGAGACTGGATCGACAGGAAGGCTGGACGGCCGAGTAACCGAGAAAAAGCTTTCCGCTTGGGCAACTCCAATCGCACAGGATGATCCACGCTACGAGCAGGCACATCGGGCTTTATCGCAGTTTTGTGCCAAGTTCCGAGCATTCCCAAATGCCCGTGCCAGGATTTCAATATTTCAGGTCTCTGCTGATGATGGCGTTAACGAAATGGAAAAAGTAAGGGCGCTTTGCGTGCTTATCAAAGACCTTTCAAATGAGGCCAGGCAGGAATTGCGGAGGCGCATGTCCGTTTTGGGGTGAGTATTTGAGGTCAGCTCAAAACTGAGCCGACCTAGCAGCCAACGCAATTTTGCGTCGGCCAATCGACGGGCTGAAAAGTCAGCCCGTCGATAGAGGTCTCAAAATGGATGGGTGAGATCTGGCGGCTGAATTTTCAGCCGACCGATTTAACCGACGCAAGTAAATGGTGGGTGGATCAAGTTATACGTGCAACCGGCTTCGAAGATTTCGGCGTGTCGGTCGCGTCGCGCCTGCCCTCGATCGCCACACGGGCGACGACCGGCTTGCCACACGCGTTCACATGGAACGGCAGTCCCATGCGGCGCAGCGCCTCGATCTGCTTCGATTTCATCTTCCGACCGGTCAAGGTCGTGAGCTCTTCCTGGTTGAGAAATATGTCGGCCATGGGCCCTCCTGTGCGATGCCGGGCGGGTGCCCAGCCGGTCCACATTAGAATGCCAGCATGACAAAGGAGAGCCCATGAAAATCGCCTACCTTGAGGCCGTGCCGCTGCTCGACTACTGGGTCGGGAAAGCGCAAGGCCTACAGGTCGAGATCGTCGCGCCGCACGGCGCCGGCTCCGAAATGTGCGTCATCGAGAACGGGGAAGCCTTCAGTCCGTCGACCAGCTGGGCCCAGGGCGGTCCGATCATCGAGCGCGAGTATATCGACCTGATCAGCGACTTCGGTCGCTGGATGGCGAGGCACGGTAAGCGGCAGGACTACAGCCGGGCGGATGTGTCGCCCCTCGTCACGGCAATGCGCGCCTACCTGGCGTGGGAGTACGGCGACGAGCTGCCGACATCAGCGGAATAGCCGCCTTATCGTAGAGTGCAAGTCGACGCTTAGCCCTGCAGCCGGTGCTGGTGGATGCCGGTAATGCCGGGCGGCAGCTCTTCCTGCTTCTCGAGGAACCGGCCCTTGTAGCCGGTCAGCCGGGTATATTCGACTTCGGCCTTTGCCGAGTTTACAACGACCTGGGACAAGTCACCGATCACCTTGGCGCGTTCGATGTCGAGCGTTCCGTTCTTGACGCCTGCGATGGTGTCGAACAGCAGCTCGCGCAGATCCTCAATATTCCTAGCCATTTTCTTTACTCCGTTTGATGGTTTTCGTCAGCACGCCCCTGAGTTGGACAATGCCCCTGATTTCTGGCGCGAGCGAACAGCAGCGGTCGCGTATCGCGTCGGCGATGGTCACGCACTCCAATTTGTCGATCGTGATTTCCTCGAGCACGGCGGTTCTCATGCCGGGCTTGAACAGCAGGCGGTGCCCTTCCGGAATCGGGCCGCGCTCGGCGATCCACAGCACCTCATGAACACCACGCCAGCGATTGCTGTCCGGGCCCGGCTCGTCGCTCACCTTGACGTGGACGATGCCGCTGTCGATGCGGTAGGAACCGACCGGCTTGGCGCTGGGCGACGCTTGGCCATTGAATCGCCGGCGTGCAAACATCGCCTTTATGCCGGCTTCCGACTTGCGCAGACCTAGGCTTTGCCCCTTGGATTTGATGCGGCCAGGGGTTACGCCGAAAACCTTGGCAAGTTCGTGGTTGTCTTTGTCGGCATAGGACTGTCGCAAAATTTCGACCTCGTCATCAGTCCAAAGCACTCGCTGTTTCATAAGTCAGGCTCCCCTGGAACTGCGCACGTTGACTGCCGAGTAGGCAACTCATCCGTTTGATTGGAGGCATACTACGCGCCTCAATGGCTGAGCTCCTTTCATTACGACTAGGCACGTACTGTGTCATGTCCACAAGCCGTTGACGGCGGCGCCCGCGCGCTGGCGGTGCTCGGCCAGATCCTGGCGGCGCACATCAGGCCAACACGATCTGGGCGTGGTACATCGCCGAGGCGGCGCCCACGGCCAGGATAACTAGAATCAGCATGAAGGTGCCGGCAAGGTGGCTGCCGAAGCCCCGAGCTAGATTGACGAGCCCGCGAGCCAGCGCCTTGATGATGGCCGTGGTGAGTTTGATGCTGGGACTGGGAAACATAATTGTTGCTACTCCCTGAAAGTGGTTGCTGAGGTCTACATGCTGTCGTGCAAGATCACGGCCGTACAGGAATCTCGGGTGTGTTGGCAGCGAGCACATCATCTTGCCAATGACGAGTCATGGGCTACCCCAGGGTTTTCTATCGGCCTTGGGTATCGTGCTGTCACGACTCTGTGGTATGCACACCCTAGTGTCCTAGGAAGGCAATCGCAGATCCTCTTGTGGTTTTTCCATTGCTGGTTGATCGCGTTTTTAGGGCCGCGCGGCCGCCGGCAACTTGGTCGATTAGAAAAAGTACGGGTTTCGTTGCGCGCTTGATTTGTCAAGATTCAGTAACGGTAACGGTAACTGTTACTGCGCATTTACGTTGCGCCTTAGTCCCGGCACTCTGTAGCCATATCCACTCCTAAGGTTCAAAATGGAAAAAATCGAAGCAGTCATCAAGCTGGCCGGCGCCGTCCTCGCGCTCATCGCATCAGCGATCCAACTCGCACGGCAATGGCCTTGAGCGGCCGGATCGGCCAATGGGCTGCCGCAGTGACGCGTGTAGAATCTTTCCTTCTGCACCGTCCGAAGCCCAAGACCGAACGCACATGACGACTCTCTACGACCTAATCCCCGATGCGGACTCTGTCTTGGCATTGGAACCTGAGGAACTCGCCGGCGTCGGCCTCGAGCTGATCACTTTGGGTTCTCCGATCGGCGGCTCTCGCCTTCATCCGACGTCCTTTACCCACCCGGACACCCTGGGGCCCTTCCCGCAGCACAAGCGCAGCCAAGTGGAGTACGCGATGGCAGAGGGATGGAATTGGCTCGTGCGTGAGGGCTTGATTGCGCCGAAGCCAGGCGAAACATTCGGCTGGCACTTCGTGACCCGCCGCGGCGCGCAGCTGAAGAACCGAGCCGGCGTGGCCGCTTACACCAACTCTGTGCAGCTCCCGCGCGCGATCCTGCACGCGGAGCTCGTCAAGTGCTGCTGGCCAGCATTCATGAGGGGCGAGTACGACACGGCCGTGTTCCAGGCTTTCCGTGAGCTCGAGGTCGCGATTCGGGAGACGGGTGGGTTCTCGGCCGACGACTTTGGCGTGGCTTTGGCCCAGAAGGCCTTCAGCGAGAAAAACGGTCCTTTGACTGATATGGACGCGCCGTCCGGAGAGCGGGTTGCCTTGCTCCAGATGATGGCCGGCGCTCTAGGTTCCTACAAAAATCCGCATAGCCATCGCCGGGTCCAACTTAGCGCGATCGACGCGACCGAGATGATTGTTCTCGCCAGCCACCTGATAAAGATCGTGGACGCACGGCGACCGGCGGCCTAGCAATTCTTTCCGCTCTCGTGTCATTCCTTAGCACGTCAGTTACCTACGCCAGCTCGGGCGCTTGAAGAGAGACACAGCTAGACACCAATCTGATGATATAGCGCTGCGGGTGCAATCACTCAGCCGGAAAACCGGTCATGGATACTATTACTTTGCGGCCATCAACAGCGTGGATCGTAAGGTATTCAAGACGTTCGAGAGTCGTTGCGAAATCAGGAAAACGCTGCGTAGATAGTACGGTAAGCCTGCCCTGTCCGGCACAAGAGCCAGGAGCGAAAAGATAGACGTCTCCGTTGCTAGGTTTTGTCCAAGGTTGAACTTCTTCTCCGATCTCGCACATCGCAATCGTGGCGCGGTCGACGCAGGGAATGGCAATGAAGTGTTGGTCTGGATCTTGAGTGAAGATGTACGGGTGAGGTGAGGAACGGATAGGCTCTTGGTAGGTCGGGCTAGCCGATGAAAGCTGATGGTTTTGACTTGTTGGGAGGAGGTCAAGCTCAACCGAGTAGTTATACCTTCGGCCGTCGTGAGTCCCGCCGCCGTGAATAAGGGCGTCGCACGTTGTGGGTATGAGTGCCGATCCCGCTGCAGTCAATGCTTGCCTGAACAACGGTGCCTCGTCTTTCGAAAGATGCCCCACCTTTTTACCTTCGATCCAGACGCCAACCGCGTTTGGATCGCTCGGGTTCTCCTCTTCAGGCGCGAGCATTGCAGTGCAGTGCACGACCGCACCGTCGCCATCCATATTCATCGCAATCAGGCGAATGTTGTCGAAGTAGTGCGACTCCCCAACTACGTCAGTAGTAAACGAGCCTGAGGGGCGCCAATGCTTTAACGTTGGGGCAGTAGCTTCGATGCGAATTTTCTGGGCCGGTGTCGGAGACATCAAGGCAACGATCGATCGAAGAAGGCTCATCAGGTCCTCATTACACTTTAGTCAGCAAGATATGTGGAAGTCACTCTACGGATCGCCAGGAGTGTGATCGGAAGACACCTATCTTTCGCTGTTCTTAAGCTTGGCCGCTACCCGTCTCGCTACCTCCTCAGCAAGCACATCAAGATCCATATCTGTAGTTGTGTTGCCTTCTACCGAACTCTGAAGTATGTCCAAAATCTCAGCATTTAGGCTACGCTTGCGCGCGGCCGCACGCGCTTCGAGCTGCGCACGTAGCTCTTCGGGCATCCGGAGTGGGTACGGGATTGGTTGGGTAGCCATAACACAGCAGCATAAGAGTCTTCTAGATACTACGCAAAGAGTCTTCTTGACTCTAAGAGTCAAATAGACTCTAATGATTGCTAGGCATTTGATCGAGGACAACATGGCACTCAAACAGCAGACCCCAACCCCGGTGAGACTTCCCCAAGAACTTAAGGACTGGATCAAGTCACGCGCGGGCGCCAACCTTCGGTCCGTCAATGCCGAGATTACAGCCTTGCTCATCAAGGCTCGTGAGGTCGAGCGGTGTCAATCTGCCTGACTCCGGAATCGCGAGAGGGAGATGTAATGGATTAACCGATGGCGAAATGAAAAGGGCCAGCGTGCGAGGCTGACCCTTGGAATTTCTTTTGCAACCGCGCCCGGCGGAACCGGGAGTTGCTGCAGTGACGAAGGGTGAGAGCTTCGTCACTGTGGTGTGGACAGGTGCATCTTTTTCAAGGAGCAGCACATGAACGAGACGAAGTTTACCTCAAAAATTGGCGGTGCGACATCGCCAGAAGAAAAAAAGGCGGTTCTTTCTCCAGAATACGCCGGCCGAATCGAGAGCCCTTACGGAGTCCAATACATCAACCGCGACGAGGCGGTTGATCACGCACACATGCGGGCCCGGCAGCTCTCGAGTCTGCTTCTGCTCATCCAAGGCGATAACGCCGAAGGTTTTCGTGGCCTTGGACTGGGCGCGCAAGATAGCCTGCTGTGGATGGCCGTCCAGATGGCTGACGAGCTAAAGGATATGGTCGACATTGTTGCAGCTGACGCTCAGGAGGACCAGGTATGAGCCAGACGACAACGCCACCGGTATTGGACAACCATGCTCCGTTGTTCGAACCGTTTGAGTGGGTGGCCCGAGCCCATCAAACAGGACCCTATGACCTGCTGTCTGATGTGCGTGACCTTGCCGCAGGGGCAGGCGTGATCATGGCAATGATCGAGCAGTCGGACATAGATGTCGACAACGGCGAAGCTCCCCTGTTCACTCCATTCAATAGAGGGCGATTGCTGCGTATGAGTATCGCTGCGATGAACACTATCGATGTGCAAGTCGAGCGTTACTTTGATCGCATGAGCAAGGACGGCGAGAAATTACGTGTCAGTACTGGGAGGAATGCACCATGACTCAGTATGAGCGAATGGCAAAGTTGTTCGCCGCAACCGATGATGCTGGGCGGCACTTTGTCATGGTTGTGCTGGAGTATGAATACGAACGTGTCCAGCGCATGCGCCGCCCGACCTTGCGCCTGATCCAAGGAGGCCCACCGGCCGCGTCGACCACTAAGCCCCGCGCATCGGTGCGCACCAAAAAAAAGGAGTCGGCATGACTACGTTCACCACTGCTCCCGTCAGCCCGGGCGCCGCCCGCATCGCCGGCATCGACGTCGACCAGCTGCTGCACGACATTGGCGAAGCCAGCGCGCAGGGTAGCAGCACCGCGCTGTTCGGCCTGCTGCTGAGCGCGCAACGCGTGTTGGTTCAGGTCAGCGCCGACGTCCACCCGAAACCCACTGAAACCCGCATGGATGCTGTGTCCCACGGTGGCGTCGGAGGAGTTCACGGGCACCGTGGGACACGCCTGACCGATGCCGACTACGCGGCCATGGTGAAGCGCTACGAGGATGCCGGCGACGTCCAGAACGCGAACATCATCCGTCGACAGTGCGAGGTTGCGCGCGCAACTGGCGAGTGCAAGAGCGGAGTGAATCATGCGTTCTGATGCTCTCTTGGCCCGACTGGATCTCGTGCGCAAGACCGGCAACGGGCGCTGGGTATGCCGCTGCCCAACTCACGACGACAGAGGCCCAAGCCTGTCTGTTCGTGAGTTGGATGATGGCCGCGTGCTGCTTCATTGCTTTGCCGGCTGCGACGTGCAAAGCATTCTGGATGCGATCGGCTTGGCTTTCGAGGATCTTTTTCCCGAGCGGATTGGCGGCGATGTTGTAAAGCGAGAGCGTCGGCCCTTCAATGCCGCCGACGTTTTGCGCTGCCTGTCCTTTGAAGCCCTGATCCTGTGCCAGTATGCGACCACCATGGCAAAGGGTGATGCACTGACGAAGGACGCGAGAGAACGGCTGCTGACCGCTGCCAAGCGATTCCAACACGGCGCGGAGGTGACACATGCGTGACGGCTGGGATAGCGTCTTTCGTGGGGCGGTGGCGTTGGACGGGATGCCGGATCGCGAACGGATCGTGAAGATTCGTTGCGGTGCCGACATCAAGCCGCTGCCGATCACATGGCTATGGCCTGGCTGGCTCCCGGCAGGGAAACTGACCATTCTCGCCGGTGCAGCCGGCACGGGTAAGACCACTTTGGCTCTAGCGCTCGCAGCCGTCATCACCGGCCGCAGCCGTTGGCCCGACGGCGCGGCCAGCAGGACGACGGGCAACGTCCTGATCTGGTCCAGCGAAGACGTGGCCGACGATACTCTGGTTCCGCGGTTGCTTGCATCCGGCGCCAATCTCGAGCGTTGTTATTTCATCGAGGGCATCGCCCATAATGGTCAGAGTGTGCCGTTTGACCCGTCGCAGGACATCTTGGAACTGCACCGCACGGCTCAAGCGATCGGCGGTGTCAGTCTGCTGCTGATCGATCCGATCGTGTCTGTCGTAGCCGGCGACATGCACAGGGCGAACGACGTTCGCCGAAGCCTGCAGGCCGTGGTGGATTTTGCGGACGCGCACGGCTGCGCCGTTATCGGCATCACGCATTTTGCCAAGGGCGGCGCCGGCCGTGCGCCACAGGATCGGGTCATTGGTTCGCAGGCGTTCGGCGCGCTGGCGCGCATGGTCCTGGTGGCAGCCAAGGAAGAGGGCGGCGGCCGGCGCGTCCTGGCGCGGGCCAAGTCGAACATCGCCTTGGACGATGGCGGCGTCGCATATTCGATTGGGGCTGTCACCTTGGACAGTGGGATCGAGACGACTCACGCCGTTTGGGAGGGAACTATTGAAGGGACCGCGCGCGAGATCCTTGGCTCGGTCGAGTATGTCGAGGATGACGCCAACGGGGAGCAGCAAGATGCCGAGCAGTTCCTCCGTGATCTTCTAACCGACGGGCCCGTGCCGACCAAGCAGATTAAAGCCGACGCGCTCGGGGCTGGCTACGCTTGGCGGACAATCGAGAGGGCCAAGCGTGACCTTGGCATTGAAGCGGTGAAGGCCGGTATGAAGGTCGGATGGGAGTGGCATCTCCCGAAGACCGCCAAAAACGCCGAAGACCGCCACACAAATTAAGTGGCGGTCTTCGGTAAAAATGGCGGTCTTCGTGGCGGTGTTCGTCCCCGCATCATCGATTTCCTAACGTTAGGAAACGTCGAGCTGACGCCTGCCTAGCATTTTGCAGGCGTTTGCTGACGCAACGAAGGAGAGAGGAAGTGTTTGGGATACCGCTTGTTGTAGTGCTAATGCAACATCAGTACCTGATTTGTAGATGGTCTAGAACTGACGTTGGAACACAGACGAATACAGAGTGTTGACGAAACCCAGTACGGGCGCGGGCTGCGGACCGAAACCAAACACAGAACGGCCACAGAATTGGAAATCCAAGGGACAAGAATTTATTCCGCACTGGTCGTACGTAGATTGGGTCTCTTGACCATGGGAAATTTCCTGTTTTAGTATTGGGGCGTCGGTCTCCGGCAATTACCTCGCTATCGCTTTCTCTTCCTTGGAAAGGAAAGCTGATTCACAAGCTGCCTTTGCGGCATCTCCTCTCCGCTGGCCTCATGTTTGAGAGGTCATGTGACAGCAATTCAAACTCTCAAATTTCGATCACTTGATCGATCGCGGCAGCGCCAACTTGTTATGGCGACGTTCCCATGGAAGTACCGCGCTCACAGCAATCCATTCGGGACAAAAGAGCGAATTTCCGGCACCGACCGGACACAGGACGCGCTGGCTTATAGCCGGGCTACTGCTGACTTTCGCGACGCTCTAGGGCGGCAACCAAACCACGAGGGTGCTGGCGTCACCCGCGACCTGCCCAAAGGGCGGGGCACGCCACGCGAGAAACCGCGTCAACGTTCTGGGCCTGGCAGCGGTAGGTCAGGCGATCGGTAGCCGAAAGGCGCCGACGTGTTGCCGACGCCATGAAGGCGGCAGCATGAAATGAGTGTGCTTAAGTTTGGGCTCCTTCGCCCCGGCTGTGTTCAATTTGTTCAATAGGTGAGATATGCATCAGCGAGATCCTGAGGTAGGACCAAGTGTGGTCGCAGCCAGTCTGCTTGCGCAAGAGCAACGGACTCACGTTGATACATCGCGTGCAGCCTTCTATCTATGTCGGAAACCCCAGACGATGCGTGTTTGGGTATCGACGGAACGGGGGCCAATACGTCCCATCCGCATCAATGGCCGGTTGGCCTGGCCAGTGGCTGAGATTCGACGGTTGCTTAGTCTTTGCTGATCACTGTGACGCCAGCGAAATACGGAAAAGTAGGGTAGTGCGGCTGCAGATTTTGCTCACCCATGAATTTATGGCAAAAATGCCCCTACCCTGCCATTAGGTGTCAGGTTGGCCCCCCCCTTTCACCCATTACCTAACCACGTTGGATTGTGGTTAGGTGGAAGGTTCCACCTAACCACTTCGCCGCCTGCGGAACTAGCTGCGCAAGGCGAGTTTAGACGAGCATTTGCAACCACGCCTGACCGAACTCGGCAACATGGACGCATCTTGTTCATTTGAGGTCAGCCCCATGAGTAGCCCTAAGTACAAAGGTCACACTACCTCCAGCTCGAACTATGTGCCGCTCGATCTCGAGCAGCGCACACACGTGGACACGGCGAGTGCTGCGTATCACTTGGGCCGCAAGGCGCAAACAATGCGAGTGTGGGCGTCGACGGAACAGGGGCCAATACGGCCGGTCCGGGTCAACGGTCGATTGGCTTGGCCTGTTGCCGAGATTCGCCAACTGCTCCGCTCGCCGCGATGTAGTTGAGATTAAGGTGGGAAAATGGTGGATGACGCACCAACGCCGGTTCCCAAAACTTTAAAAATTTGGCGTGTTTGCACTCCACCGACTGGGTTTCCAGCGAAGGGAGCGAACATCGTACGGAACTCTGGCGATGCTACTTTAGCATAGACCAAAAGTGCCCCCTGCTCGATACCTGTCGCATCAAATAGGAAATCACAGTAGATCCCATTGTCATGAGACGCGGTAGCACGCCAAACAAAACGAGGTAACGATGCGGTTAGTATTTCGAGCCCATCTTTGACCGTTCCGGCAACCACATCTTTTAATACCTCGGCCTTAAAATCGCTACCGGTAGTCAAGTAGATATCCCACTCCGGCCGCTGGAGGTGGGCGAAAAACTGAGCGCGCACCATCTCTATGAAACTGTCCAGCTCTAGGATCGTGTCATGTATTAGCTCGAATGGGATGCGGATCTTCTTGTATAGAGGAAGGAGCATCAGGAACGGAAGCGCAATTACTTCGCCGCCGGGGATATTGCTACGCCATTCGGTTTTCATGACGTCCAAAGTCGGGGCTGGGTTGCCAAAATGGGCTCCCGGGACAGTGGCAAAACGCATCCGAGCAAACGGGCCGAGTTGGTCATCATGAACGTATATTTTCCCGATTCGAGAGGACGCTAGCCTAAAACCAGTTTGCCCTGACGGAACTATAGGATCAGTACCGTATTCATAGCCGGCAACTGCTACGGCATGTCTACCGATGACGCGGAACGGTGTCGCACCGGTGGCGTCGTAGTCTACAAGCTGTATGCCAAAAAGAACTGGGATTTTCCCACGCATGTATGCGTATAGGGTGCTCTTAACCAAATGAGCATGCGATGCGCCAACAACCTGGGGTTCCAGGCCCACAGAATTAATAGCATATGCCATTTGCTGTGACGTAAGCCCCTTGTTTGGGAACGCCCTTGTATTTGGCATATCACCGTCCGGCAAACTTGCTGACCCCGCCTTAGTGATCTCCGTTGGAGAAAGTATCGGATGATGAAAATATCGCCCCGTGGCATGAAAGATCGACCAAAGAGCGCTAGTTGCGCAAGCAGCCGCTACACTATCTTGTTCTTGAAACGGAAGTGACTCAACAGAGAGGCTGATACCTGCAAGATTCGCGGTGTATCGTTGCACAACCGGAAAATTCCGGCGACCCTTCTCGGAAGGGTAGGTCTTAAGGCAGGTACGACCAATGATGGTCTGCGGGAGGGGTTTCACTACGACAAAGCCGAGGTAACTATCCTGCAGCGTTGCAATACTAAGTGGGGATGCCTCACCGGAAAGCAGGGCAACAAAATGCTCTTGAGTGAACTCAGAACTGAAAAAGTGAAGACGTGCCGTAACGCGGCGATAGTTGTGGAAGCAACTAACGTAGTAGCCTGTATAGTCGTGAAGGAAATCTTTATCAATATAGGCTGGCTCAAGTACGATAGTACGAGCGCCTAGTTGCTGTAGATATACCTCAAGGAAAGTGCGATGCATCTTTCCATTGACATGGTCTGCGGTCGATTCAGAGCAACTTGCCAGCAGTCGGACCAACTCTGCTGGGGTGTAAGGAAAGACCGTCAACGGTCAGACGGTGACAGGTTCGTGCAGTTCTTTAATGTCAACTGCGCGAGCTTTGGCCAAAACACCTACAGACGCTTCCGATAACGTTAAGGACTCGTGAATTTTTTGTTGGCCATAGGCACTAGCCAGCCAAGCAGCGATGGCATCAACAGACACCCCTACTGCGGCAGGAGCATCGCCAAGTTTAAAAAATTCCATGTTATCCCCGGGAGCAGGTGTTGGTTGTTAATTTTTCAATGCACCGTGTATGCGACAAAGTATATCTAGTTTGCCGTAATGCACAAAGCGCAGTTACAAAATATCTTGAAAGTAAGGAAAGGTTGCTGTTGTTTTTGGGAAACTTTAAACTGATACGGGAGCAAGGATTGGTTTGTTCCTAGATGAATTGCAGCAATCCGAAAATCCTACACTAAACCTACACGGCGCGTAGAAAGCAAAAAGCCCAACCATAAAGGCTGGGCTAAGTGCTTGATTCTATTGGTGCCGGCTGCAGGACTCGAACCCGCCACCTGATGATTACAAATCAACTGCTCTACCTGATGAGCTAAGCCGGCAATGTGGCCAGAATTATACCCTTATTTGATCCGGGTCAACGTGGGGCGTCCACCTTTTTTGGGTGGTTCGTCATCGTCGTCGGGTACATGCGACACCTCGGACGTCTTGGCCGGGACGGCAGCCAGGCCGGGAGCCGGGGCGGCTGCCGGTTCCGGTGCGGGCGCGGACAGGTCGGCGGCCGTCGTCGACACGTCGAAGGCCATGCCCTGGCCGTTTTCGTTGGCGTAGATGGCCAGCACGTTGTGGACCGGGATGTACAGCTCGCGCGAGACGCCGTTGAAGCGCGCCCGGAAGGTGATCGCGTCGTTGTCCATTTTCAGCCCGGAGGTCGCGCCGTAGCTGATGTTCAGAATGATCTCGCCCTTTTTCACGTATTCCATGGGAACCGTGGTGGCGGCGTCGACCTTGACGGCCAGGTAAGGCGTGTAGCCGCTGTCCGTGCACCATTCGTAAATGGCACGCAGCAGGTACGGCTTGGTGGAGATGTCGGGCATGGTGTGATCGGAATGATGCGAGATGTTACACGCCAGTGTACTTCGATTCGCCTGCGGCGGCGTAAACTGGCGTGCAACGGAGGTGGCGCGTTAACGGCGCATCACCTTTTCGGACGGGGTCAGGGCTTCGATGTAGGCCGGACGCGAGAAGATGCGCTCGGCATACTTCATCAGCGGTGCCGCGGTCTTCGACAGTTCGATGCCGTAGTGATCCAGGCGCCACAGCAGCGGAGCAATGGCCACGTCCAGCATCGAGAACTCGTCGCCCAGCATGTACTTGTTCTTCAGGAACAGCGGAGCCAGCGTCGTCAGGCGGTCGCGGATTTCGGCGCGCGCCTTGTCGTGGCTCTTGTCGCCCACCTTGTTGCGCTCGTTTTCGAGCGTGTTGACGTGGACGAACAGTTCCTTCTCGAAGTTGAACAGCATCAGGCGGGCACGGGCGCGCATGAGCGGGTCGGCCGGCATCAACTGCGGATGCGGGAAGCGCTCGTCGATGTATTCGTTGATGATGTTCGATTCGTACAGAATCAGTTCGCGCTCGACCAGGATCGGCACCTGGCCGTACGGATTCATCGTCGAGATGTCCTCGGGCTTGTTGAACAAATCCACGTCGCGCACTTCGAAGTCCATGCCCTTTTCGAACAGGACCAGGCGGCAGCGCTGGGAGAACGGGCACGTGGTGCCGGAGTAGAGAACCATCATGGTTTATAGTTCCTTCAAGAAACAAAGGGGTGAAGCGCCAGGCGGCTCACCCCGAATAGACATTGCCCGCATTATAACCGGGCAATCAACTCACTTTACGTCTTTCCAATAAGAAGCATTCAACGACCAGGCAAGGAAAGCGAATAATGCGAGGAAAATCACGACGATCGCGCCCAGGCGCTTGCGAAAATCGCGCGCCGGTTCGGCCATCCAGTCCATGAATCCGACCAGGTCGGCCACCTGCGTATCGAATTCCTGCTGACTCAGGGTGCCCGGAGTCACCTGCTCGAATCCGGCGAAGCGGTGCACGGTCTTGCCAGGCTCGTGCGGATCCGGTTCCTCGACCATCTTGACCGTACGCACACCCTGCAATTGCCACAGCACGTGCGGCATGGCGACGTTCGGCACGACCAGGTTGTTCCAACCGGTCGGACGGGCGTCGTCCTTGTAGAAAGTGCGCAGGTAAGTGTAGATGTAGTCGGGGCCGGACCCGGCACTCGAGGCGCGCGCGCGCGTGATTACCGACAGGTCCGGCGGCACGGCGCCGAACCAGGATTTCGCATCCGCGGGACGCATTGCGATCGTCATCATGTCGCCCACCTTCTCGCCCGAGAACAGCAGGTTGTTCTTGATCTGGTCTTCGCTCAAGCCCAGATCGCGCAGACGATTGTAGCGCATCGACGATGCGGAATGGCAGTTCAGGCAGTAGTTGACGAACAGCTTGGCGCCGTTTTGCAGCGACGCGATGTCGGTGCGTTCCGGCGCCCGGTCGAGCGCGACCGTCCCTTCGTTCGCGAACACGAATCCCGGCAGCAGGGCCAGGACCGCGAGCAGTTTTTTCGAGAAAAACATCATGGTTGTCCTTTGGCTAGTTTCCGGAATCAATGCGGGGTGAACGTGACACGCTTCGGTACCGGCTTGAACCGGCCCATCGCGCTCCACCACGGCATCAGGAGGAAGAAGCTAAAGTACAGCAGCGTGCAGGCCTGGGCGAGCAGCGTGTAGGCCGGGGTCGGCAGCTGGGTGCCGAGGTAGCCGAGCGTCAGGAACGCGACGAAGAACACCGCGTACACGTATTTGTGCCAGCTCGGGCGGTAGCGGATCGATTTCACCGGCGAATGGTCCAGCCATGGCAGCAGGGCCAGGATCACGACGGCCGAGCCGAACAGCACGACGCCCCAGAATTTCGCATCCAGCACTTGCGGCAGCATGCCGATCTCGGCCAGGATCGCGACGACGGTGATCGCGATCTTGGTCTTGTACGACAGGCGCGAACGCAGCCAGATGAACACGACGTACGCGGCAATGCCGGCCATCACGACCCACATGAAGTCGGACGTCGTCGCGCGCAGCACCGAGTAGAACGGCGTGAAGTACCAGGTCGGCGCGATGTGCGGCGGGGTCTTCAGCGAGTCGGCGGGCAGGAAGTTGTTGTATTCCAGGAAGTAGCCGCCCATCTCAGGCGCGAAGAACACGACGGCGCTGTAGATCAGCAGGAAGGCCGACACGCCGAACAGGTCCTTCGTCGTGTAGTACGGGTGCGAGGGGATCGTGTCGACGCCGTGGCCGTCCGGGCCCAGGTTTTCCTTGACCTCGATGCCGTCCGGGTTGTTCGAACCCACTTCGTGCAGCGCGATCAGGTGCGCGGCGACGAGGCCCAGCAGCACCAGCGGGATCGCGATCACGTGGAAGGCGAAGAAGCGGTTCAGCGTGGCGTCCGACACGACGTAGTCGCCGCGGATCCACAGCGACAGGTCCGGGCCGATGAACGGGATGGCGCTGAACAGGTTCACGATCACCTGGGCGCCCCAGTACGACATCTGGCCCCATGGCAGCAGGTAGCCGAAGAACGCCTCGGCCATCAGGCACAGGAAGATCGCGAAGCCGAACAGCCAGATCAGCTCGCGCGGCTTGCGGTACGAGCCGTACAGCAGGCCACGGGTCATGTGCAGGTACACGACGATGAAGAAGGCCGAGGCGCCGGTCGAGTGCATGTAGCGCACGAGCCAGCCCCACGGGACTTCGCGCATGATGTATTCGACGGAACCGAACGCGAGGTTGGCGTCCGGCTTGTAGTGCATGGTCAGGAAGATGCCGGTGACGATCTGCAGCACGAGCACCAGCATGGCCAGCGAGCCGAACAGGTACCAGATGTTGAAGTTCTTCGGGGCGTAGTAGCGGCCCCACTGGTCGTTCCACAGCTTCGACAGCGGGAAGCGGTCGTCGACCCAGGCAAGGGCCTTGTGGCTTTTCGGCGCGTCGGCCGGGAGTTTGGTGTCCTTGAACGCTGCGCCCATCTTATGCCTCGCCTTTCTCGTCTTTGCCGATCAAGATCTTGTTATCGGACAGGTACATGTACGGAGGAACATCGAGGTTGGCGGGGGCCGGCTTGTTCTTGAAGACGCGGCCCGACAGGTCGAATGTGGAACCGTGGCAGGGGCAGAGGAAGCCGCCGTGCCAGTCGTCCGGCAGGTTCGGCTGGGGACCTTCGGCAAAGCGGGCGGAGGGCGAGCAGCCGAGGTGGGAGCAGATGCCGACGACGACGAGCACTTCCTTGTGCTTGTCGTAGGCGCGGAATTCGTTCTTCGCGTATGCCGGCACCGGCATTTGATAGGGTTTATCGGAATTCGGATCGGCAACGAGGTTGTCGTTCTTCGGCAGACTGGCCAACATTTCGGGAGTGCGGCGGAGGATCCATACGGGCTTGCCGCGCCACTCCACGACTTTCAGTTCACCCGGTTTGACATCGGAAATATCCGCTTCGACCGGAGCACCGGCCGCCTTCGCTCGTTCCGAGGGCTGCAACGTACTGACCAGCACCCCGGCCGTTGAAACACCGACAACGCCACCCGCCGCGCATGTAGCCACGAGCAAGCCTCGCCGGCCTGAATCGACCTGCTTCTCATTACTCATACCAACTCCATTCGTCAAATGCGAAATGTTGCAATGCAATACGTTGCAAACCAGTAAAAGGCTTTTTTGCAACAGTCGATTATAGGTGAACAGTTTTGCAAATTAAAGAAAAAACGTTTGCCGTGTCAGGCGGCTTCCAAAAACGCCCGTTTTTGACTTGGACCACTTGGCCACATGGTTATCTCGCCGGATCGGATCGCCCCACGTTTCCTGTATCATCGCTGTGAACCTGACAAGGTTTTAAAAAACACAAGGGGGGTCCGTGATGGCTATGCTGGAAGAGTTCAAGAAATTTGCGATGAAGGGCAACGTCGTCGACCTGGCGGTCGGCGTGATCATCGGCGGCGCGTTCGGACGCATCGTCGATTCGCTCGTGCAGGACGTCATCATGCCCCCGATCGGCAAGCTGTTCGGCGGCCTCGATTTCGCCAGCTACTACATCCCGCTCAACGGCCAGGCATACGGCCTGCCGCTGGCCGAGGCCAAGAAGGCCGGCGCCGTGCTTGCGTACGGTAATTTCTTCACGATCCTGCTGAACTTCGTGATCCTTGCCTTCGTCATCTTCCAGATGGTGCGCCTGATGAACCGCATGCGTGCGCCGCTCACCAAAGCGGAAGAAGAGAAAGAGGTGGCCGCGGCGGTGGCAGTATCGGAAGAGGTCGTGCTGCTCCGTGAAATCCGCGATTCGCTGAAGCGCTGAACACAGGAGTTCCCCGATGCGCCGCTACTGGCTGCTGTTCGCGCAAACCGTCACGATCGCCCTCGGCATCTATGTCGTGATCGCGGCGCTGCGGCCGGCGTGGACGGGGCGCGCGCCGACCCAGGTCGGCGGGGTAGTGCCCGTGCTACAGGCGCCCGGCGGCGGCCCGGCGCCGGCCAGCTACCGCGACGCGGCCGGCCGCGCGATGCCGGCCGTCGTCAACATCCTCACCAGCAAGGCGTTGCGCGAAACGCATCCGCTGCTCAAGGATCCATTCTTCAAACGGTTTTTCGGCGACAAGATGCCGCCGCAGGAACAGATGGCCAGCCTGGGCTCCGGCGTGATCGTCAGCGGCGACGGCTATATCCTGACCAATTATCACGTCGTGGAAGGCGCCGACGAGATCGAGGTCGGCCTCGCGGACGGGCGCAAATCGGCCGCCAGCATCGTCGGCACCGATCCGGAAACAGACCTCGCCGTCATCCGCATCAAGGCGGATAAATTGCCCGTGATCGTGCTGGGCGACCCCGGGCAGGCGCGCGTGGGCGACGTCGTGCTCGCGATCGGCAATCCGTTCGGCGTGGGCCAGACCGTCACCCTCGGCATCATCTCGGCGCTGGGCCGCAACAACCTGCACATCAACCACTTCGAGAACTTCATCCAGACGGATGCCGCCATCAACTTCGGCAACTCGGGCGGCGCGCTCGTCGATACGCGCGGCAACCTGCTGGGCATCAACTCGGCCATTTATTCGCAAACGGGCGGTTCGGTCGGCATCGGCTTCGCGATTCCCGTGTCGACGGCGAAGACCGTGCTCGATTCCATCATCAAGCATGGCCAGGTCGTGCGCGGCTGGATCGGCGTCGAATCGCAGGACATCACGCCCGAACTGGCCGACAGCTTCGGCCTCCCGCGCGACCGCGGCGCCATCATCGCCGGCGTCGTGCGCGGTGGACCGGCCGACCGCGCCGGCATGCGTCCGGGCGATATCCTGCTGGCTGTCGAAGGCAAGAAAGTTGGCAGCACCAACGACATGATGAACCTCATCGCCGACCTGCCGCCCGGCGGCAAGGCGCAGATGACGGTCATGCGCAAGAACCGCGAGACGACCATCGCCGTGACCGTCGGCCGCCGTCCGCGCCAGACCCCCTGAACTTTGGATTATCTATGCATCTGCGCGACCTGACGCAATTCCTTTCCGAACTTAAAGAGAGCAATACCCGGCCGTGGTTCATCATGAACAAGCCCCGCTACGACATCCTGCGGGTCGAATTCCTGGAAGTGCTGACGGAACTGATCAAGGAGATCGGCCGGTTCGACAAGCAGATCGTCGCCTGCGACCCGAAGAAGGCGATGTTCCGCTTCCAGCGCGATACGCGCTTTTCGCACGACAAGACGCCGTATAAAACGCATTTCTCGGCCGGCATCGCGCCGGGCAACAAGCGCCGGCCCAGCGAAGGCGGCGGTCCGACCTATTACTTCCACATCGAAGCGGACGGTACGCTGCTGTATGGTGCGGGCGAATACCTGCCGCCGGCGGCGCGCCTGAAGGCGATTCGCGAGCACGTCGTCAACGATGCGACAGGTTTCGCCAAAATGTTGAAGAATAAACATCTGCGCGAAGCGTATGGCGACCTGCAGCCGGAAGACAAGCTGCAACGCCCGCCGAAGGGATTCGATCCGAACCATCCGCTGGTCGAATACCTGAAGCTGAAGAGTTATTTCGTCTGGAAGGAAGAGAAGCTGGACATCAACGCCCCGGACAAGCTCGTGCCGCAGCTTGCGCAGGGATTCAAGGACGCCACCGCGCTTGTCAACTGGCTGCGCGGGGTGCCGCAGACATTCGAAGAGTAAAGGGAGTCACACATGGCGTTGCACCACGCAGTCTCGGGTGAGCGGATCGCACTCCAGCGGGGCGAAGACGACATCGCGAATTTCACCTCGATCGCACTGATCAAGACGGATCACATGGAGTTGATCCGGCTCGTGATACCGAAGGAAAAACCGCTGCCGGAACATTGGGTCGAAGGCGAGATGACCTTGCTGTGCCTGGAAGGCGAGATCGCGTTCCAGGCCCACGGCCGCACGACGATCCTGCGGCCGAACGAGATGGTTTATCTCGCCGGCGGCGAGCCGCATGCGGTCCAGGCCAACCAGGATGCGGTCGCGTTGCTGACCATCCTGCTGCATCCGGGCGATAACACGGGTGGACCGACGCGGAGCACGCCCGCGCCGTAATCTCTGGATCAGGCCAGTTCGTCGCGCGGATCCCGCGCCAGCAGCCTGGTCACCATGTCGCTGGCGGAATCGCCATCGAACAGCACGCCGGCCACCGCATTGGTGATCGGCATGTCGACGCCCAGCCTGGCCGCCAGCTCGCGCACGGCCTTGGCGCAGGGTACCCCTTCGGCCACGTGGCCGAGTTCCCGGACGATCGTGTCGAGCGGTTTGCCCTGGGCCAGTGCCAGGCCTACGCGGCGGTTGCGCGACAGGTCGCCAGTGCACGTCAGGATCAGGTCGCCCATCCCCGTCAGGCCCATGAAGGTGCCCGCATGGCCGCCCAGCGCCGTACCGAGGCGGGTGATTTCCGCGAGGCCGCGCGTGATCAGCGCGGCGCGCGCATTCAGGCCGAGGCCGAGGCCGTCGGCCGTGCCGGTGGCGATGGCGAGGATGTTCTTGACGGCGCCACCTACTTCCACGCCAACCATGTCATCGCAGGAATACACGCGCATATTGCCGCCATGGACGAGCGCGACGACGCGGTCGCGCAGCGCCTTGTCGGTCGAGGCGACCGTCAGCGCGCACGGCAGGCCGCGCGCCACTTCCTGCGCAAACGACGGGCCGGACAGCGCGGCGGCCGGCACGGCATCGCCCAGCACTTCGCGCACGACCTGGTGCGGCAACAGGCCGGTCTCGTATTCGAAGCCCTTGCACAGCCAGACGATGTTCGGAATGGCGCGGCCCTTCAGTTGCAGCAGCAGCGGGCGCAGGCCGGCGACCGGGCAGGCCGCGATCAGCAGCGGCGCCTCGCCGGCGCTGTTCACGACATGCGCGACGGCGGCATCGAAGTCGGCCGTGACGTCCAGGCCGTCCGGGAACGGAAAGCCGGGCAGGTATTCGGTGTTTTCGCGCGCGCTGGCGGCTTGCGCCATCTGCGCGGGATTGCGTCCCCACAGCAGGACGTCGTGGCGCGCGGCGAGCGCGATCGCCACCGCCGTGCCCCAGGCGCCGGCACCGAGGACGGTGATTTTTTGGGGTGGTTTCGGTTCGTGCATGGGTATCGAAATACGGGCTAGATGCCCCAGATGTCGGAAGCCTTGACGTAGCCGCTGGTGCCGTCGCGGTGGCGCACGCGCACCCAGTTGCCGGCTTCCGGATCGACGAGCTCGAGCAGGACGTTTTTTTCGGCCGTCATCACGACGGGCGCATTCTCGTCGGGCGCCGAACGCACCCTGGCGGACGCGACGCGCACGATGACGTTGCGCTTCGCCGACAGGTTTTTCGCTTCGGTCCAGGCCATGTCGCCGGTGGCGTCTCTGATCTTGACCCAGTCGCCGTAGCTGAGGACGACCTCGACCGGCATGCCGCTGGGCGCGACGTACAGCTTGCCGCTGCGGGTGGACGGGGCGTCGTACAGGATCACGGCATGCGCGCCGACCGTCTTGAAATCGAACGCGGCGGCCGCGCACGATGCCAGCAGCAGCAAGCAGCCTGCAATGAGTCGGTGGCGGAAGCGGATGGGGCGCATGTGGGCCTTTGAAGACGTGTCTGCCGAAAGTCGGCATACACGTCAAAGAAACAAGGCGTCCGGCCCCGCCCGGGACGGGCGAAGCGGGACGCCCGGGATATTACTGGTTACCAGCCGGCGTGCCTGCAGCGGCAGCCTGCTCGGCCAGCGCCTGGCGGCGCTGCTGGTAGAACACTTCGAAGTTGATCTCGGCCAGGTGGACCGGCGGGAAACCGGCGCGGGTGATCACGTCGGCGATGTTCGCACGCAGGTACGGGTAGATGATGTTCGGGCAACCGATGCCCAGCAGCGGATCCATCTGCTCGGCCGGGATGTTACGGGCTTCGAAGATACCTGCCTGCTTGCCTTCGGCCAGGAAGGCCACTTTGTCCTTGACCTTGGCGGTCACGGTGATGGTGACGGTCGATTCGTAGATGCCATCGGCAATGCCTTCGGCGCCGACGTCCAGCGCGACCTCGATGGTCGGGGCTTCCTGCTCCAGGAAGATCGCCGGGGAATTCGGTTGTTCCAGCGACAGATCCTTCAGGTAAATACGCTGGATTTGGAATACGGGTTGCAGGTTTTCGTCAGCCATGGAACGCTTTCGTGTAATTGTAAGAAGAATGGCATAGCCTGCCATTCGAGGTGCTTGACTTGTCAAGGCGCCGGCAATTGTATCAAAACCAATTCGGTTTCAATAGTTTGCCGGGGCCTGGCCAAGCCAGCACCGATCAGGCTGCTTCGCCCTTCAGCAGCGGGTCCAGGCGGCCCGCCTGGTCGAGCGCGTACAGGTCGTCGAAGCCGCCCACATGGGTATCGCCCACGTAGATCTGCGGCACCGTACGGCGGCCCGTGCGCTGCATCATGATGGCGCGCTGTTCCGGATCAAGGTCGACACGGATGCGTTCGATGTCGCTCACGCCCTTGGCTTCCAGCAGACGCTCGGCGCGCACGCAGTAGGGGCAGCTGGCGGTGTGATAGAGGACAACATGGGCTGTCATGGCAGTATCCTTTCAAATTATTTGATCAGGGGCAGGCCGGCAGCCGTCCAGGCCGCGATGCCGCCTTCCAGGCCATAGATATCTTCGAACCCTGCCGCTTTCAACAGGCGCGCCGCTTTAGTGGCGTGTTTGCCGTCCTGGTCGACGACAACGATGGTCTTGATTTTCGACTTGTCCAGCTCGCCGGTGCGATTGCCCAAGTCTGCCAGCGGAATGTGTTTCGCGTCGCGCAGGTGCCCGTTGGCAAAGGCTTCGGCGCTGCGCACATCGATCACGGCGGTGGATTTACCGCGGTTGAGCATCTGGGTGGCCTGCAGCGGGGAGGCCACGCGGCCACGCGGCGCGAGCGACAACCACAGCAGGGCGCCCCCCGACAAAAGAGCGATCGCGACAGTGATGAAATGGTCGATGATGAATTTCACGAAGGTTCCGTTGGTTGAACTGAATCATCGCATTATAAAATAGAAGTCGGATCGGTATTTCTTGCTCACTTTTTTCTATAAAGCACCTATGTACAAAATCGTATTCATGCGCCACGGCGAGTCCACCTGGAACCTCGAGAACCGTTTCACCGGCTGGACCGATGTCGACCTGACCGAAAAAGGGGTCAATGAAGCCAAGCTGGCCGGCCGCCTGCTGAAGGAAGCCGGCTTCACCTTCGACCTGGCCTATACCTCGGTCCTGAAACGTGCGATCCGCACCCTGTGGCTGGCCATGGACGAGATGGACATGATGTGGCTGCCGGTCAAGAACGACTGGCGCCTGAACGAGCGCCACTACGGCGCGCTGCAGGGCCTGGACAAGGGCGAGACCGCCGCCAAGTTCGGCGACGAGCAGGTGCTCGTATGGCGCCGCAGCTACGACACCCCGCCGCCGGCGCTGGAAGCGAACGATCCGCGCACGTCCTTCAACGACCCGCGCTACGCCGGCCTCGACAAGGCCGAGATCCCGCTGACGGAATGCCTGAAGGACACCGTCGCCCGCGTGATGCCGGCCTGGGACGAGGAAATCGCCCCGGCCATCCGCGCCGGCAAGCAGATCCTGATCTCGGCCCACGGCAACAGCCTGCGCGCCGTGATCAAGATGCTGGACAACATCAGCGACACGGACATCGTCGGCCTGAACATCCCGAACGGCACCCCGCTCGTGTATGAACTGGACGCGGACCTGAAGCCGATCCGCCACTACTACCTGGGCGACCAGGCAGCGATCGCGGCCGCCATGGCCGCCGTGGCCAACCAAGGGAAGGCGAAGTAAGTCTTGCGTTTTTCCTTCGTGAAGTCGACGTCCGCGGGCCTGTCCGCCCGCGGCAAACTGGTCTGCGGCCTGCTGGCCTGTGCGTTCGCCTTCGGCAGCGTGCAGGCGGCGCCGCGCCAGACCACGCGCAGCAAGGAGAAGGCCGCCGCCGAGGCGGCGCGCGCCGGCATCCAGCAAAAGCTCAATGTGCTCAAGAAGGACATCAGCCGCACCGAGAGCGAAAAGGAAGACGCGGCCGACGAGCTGGCGGAATCGGAAGAAAAGATTTCCGACGCCAACCGCTCGCTGCGCGAACTTGCGGACGAGCAGGCCGAGACCAATACCAGGCTGAAGGATCTCGCGACCGAAGAGGCGAGACTTGGCGACACCATCGCGGCCCAGAAGCGCCAGCTGGCGAAGCTGTTGCGCCAGCACTATATCGCCGGCAACGAGGACCGCATCAAGCTGCTGCTGTCCGGCGATAACCCGAACCGGATCAACCGCGACCTGCAGATGATGGCCTACGTCTCGCAGGCGCAAGCGAAATTACTGAATTCCCTGCGCACGAACCTGGCGGCCGTCGAGGCGAACCACGCCGAGACGCAGAACGCCAGGGACGAGCTGGAAGAAATTGCACAAGAGCAGAAGTCGCAAAAGGCGCTGCTCGAAAAGGAAAAGGCCAAACGGGCCGCCCTGCTGGCGAACCTGTCGAGCAAGCTGACGGACCAGCGCAAGCAGGCGAGCCGCCTGGAACGGGACGAGCAGCGCATGAGCGGCCTCGTCGACCGCCTGACGCGCCTGATCCGCGAACAGGAAATCGCCGCCGCGGCCGAGCGCAAGCGCCAACAGGAACTGGCCGCCGCGCGCGCGAAAGCGGCCGCCGAGGCGAAACAACGTGCGCTGGCGCGGGCCAGGGCGCAGCGCGAAGAGCGCGAACGCCTGGCGCGCGAAGCGGCCAAGGAAGCGGCCAAGACGGGCAAGCCCGTCAAACCGTTGCCGCCGCCGAAACCCGAGCCGGAAGAGACGCGGGTGGCCGAGGAGCCGGCACCGAAACCGGAAGCACCGCAGCGTTCGGCCGACACGGCACTGGCCGCCGACCTGCCGAGCGGCGCGTTCGAAAGCCTGCGCGGCCGCCTGCCGGCGCCGATCTCCGGCAAGATCGCGGCCCGTTTCGGCGCCAAGCGCGGCGATGGTCCGACGTGGCGCGGCATGTTCATCAAGGCCCCGGAAGGCACCGACGTGCGCGCCATCGCGGCGGGGCGTGTCGTGTTCGCCAACTGGATGCGCGGCTACGGCAACCTGATCATCATCAACCACGGCGGCGAGTACCTGTCGATCTACGGCAACAACCAGACCCTGGTGAAGCAGGCCGGCGACGCGGTCAAGCCGGGCGACGTCATCGCCAGTGCCGGCAATACCGGCGGTAACGAGGAATCGGGGCTATACTTCGAGCTCAGGCATCTCGGAAAAGCGTTCGATCCTTCGAGCTGGATCAGGTTCTAATTTCCGGAAGCACAATCCAGGGAACAGCATGGGCAAGAAACTCAAGAACCTCGGTCTCATCGGCCTCGGCATGGTGGCCGGGGTGGCCGCCTCGGTCCAGTATTCGGCGCTGGCACAAAAGGGCGGCGATGCGCCCCTGCCGCTGGACGAGCTGCGTCAGCTGGCCGACGTGTATGCCCTGATTAAAAGCGATTACGTCGAGAAGGTCGACGACAAGAAGCTGCTGTCGGACGCCATCGCCGGCATGGTGAATTCGCTGGATCCGCATTCCGTGTACCTGGACCAGAAGGATTTCGCCGAGATGCGCGAAGAGGTGCAGGGCCGCTTCGTCGGCCTCGGCATCGAGGTCGCGATGGAAGACGGCTACGTCAAGATCGTCTCGCCCATCGAGGATTCGCCCGCCTACCGCGCCGGCATCAAGGCGGGCGACCTGATCACGCGCATCGACAATGTGCCGGTGAAAGGCCTGTCGCTGGACGATGCCATCAAGCGCATGCGCGGCGAGCCGCACAGCAAGGTGATGCTGACCATCGCCCGCCGCGGCGCGGACGCGCCGTGGGTCGTGCCGGTCGAGCGCGAGGAAATCAAGGTGGCCAGCGTCAAGGCGAAGATGATCGAGCCCGGCTATGCCTGGCTGCGCATCAACCAGTTCCAGGAAGAGACCGTCGACGACGTCGCGGACAAGTTGAAGGACCTGTACGCCCGCAATCCGAACATCAAGGGTCTCGTGCTGGACCTGCGCAACGACCCGGGCGGCCTGCTGCCGAGCGCGATCGGCGTCTCCGCCGCCTTCCTGCCGGCGAACGACGTGATCGTCTCGACGAAGGGCCAGCTGGCCGAGTCGAACGCCACGTTCTACGGCCGGCGCGAATTCTATGCCGTCAAGCCGGGCGCCGATCCGCTGGCGAAATTGCCGGCCGCGCTGAAGACCGTGCCGATGGTGGTGCTGGTCAACACGGGCTCGGCCTCGGCGTCGGAAATCGTCGCGGGCGCGCTGCAGGATTACAAGCGCGCCATCGTGATGGGCAGCCAGACGTTCGGCAAGGGTTCCGTGCAGACCCTGCGCCAGTTGACGCCCGACACGGCCGTGAAGCTGACGACCGCGCGCTACTTCACGCCGAAGGGCCGCTCGATCCAGGCGCTGGGCATCGTGCCGGACCTGAAGGTCGACGAGACGCCGGAAGGCGACGGCCTGAACGCCGTGCGCGTGCGCGAGGCGGACCTCGATCACCACCTGACCAACGAGGCGGCCGACAGCAAGAGCGCGAACGCGAAGCGCCGCGACGAGCTCGAGGAAGAGCAGTTCACCATGGCCGCGCTGAAGAATGCGAAACCGGTCGAGTTCGGCGGCAAGGATGACTTCCAGCTGGCGCAAGCCCTGAATCACTTCAAGGGCTTGAAAGTGCAGCTCGCCAAGGCCGATCCGGACGAGGACAAGCCCGCGCCGGCCAAGCTGCCGGGCCAGGAGCCGAAGCCGGCCGAGATCAAGGACGACGCCAAGCCGTCTGCACCGAAGCGATGAACGACCAGCAACTGCTTCGCTATTCGCGCCATATCCTGCTCGACGAGATCGGCATCGAAGGCCAGGCGCGCTTCCTGGCCGCGCGCGTGCTCGTGATCGGCGCCGGCGGTCTCGGCTCGCCGGCCGCGCTGTATCTCGCCGCGGGCGGCGTGGGCCGGTTGACGCTCGTCGACGACGACACCGTCGACCTGACGAATTTGCAGCGCCAGGTCATGCACACGACGGCCCGCGTGGGCCAGCCCAAGGTCGAGTCCGGCCGTGAAGCCCTGCACCAGATCAATCCCGAGGTCGAGGTCGTCGCCTTGCGCGAACGCGCCGATGCCGCACGTTTAGGGGAACTCGTGCGCGATTCCGATGTCGTACTCGACTGCAGCGACAACTTCGCCACGCGCCATGCCGTCAACCGCGCCTGCGTTGCCGCCGGCGTCCCGCTCGTCGCGGGCGCCGCGATCCGTTTCGACGGGCAGATCTCGGTCTTCGACGTGCGCGACCCCGCTTCGCCCTGCTATGCCTGCCTGTTCCCGGAGGACGGCAAGTTCGAGGAAGTGGCATGCAGCACGATGGGCGTGTTCGCGCCGCTGGTCGGCATCATCGGCGCCATGCAGGCGGCCGAGGCGCTGAAGCTGCTGGCCGGAAGCGGCCGTTCGCTGGCCGGCCGGCTGCAGATGCTGGATGCGCGCGCCATGGAGTGGACGGAGATCGGCGTGGCGCGCAATCCGTGCTGCCCCGTTTGCGCGGGGCGTCCCGGCGTAGAATGAGTCGCGGCGCACGTAGAAGGTGTCTTTCTGCGCCGTCTATCTTACAATTAGACAATTTTCCTGACGAGTTGGAACATTTTCCAAACGACTTTTAACCTCATCCCCGCTCGTTCGGCCTTATACTGTTTTTTCGACCACTTCCATCACATCTATGCAGAACTTCAAGCATCGTTTCGCACGGCAGCGCCGCCAGCGCGGTTTCACCCTCGTCGAAATCATGGTCGTCGTGGTCATCATCGGCATCCTGGGTGCGCTCGTCGTTCCCAAGCTGCTGGGCCGTACCGGCGAGTCGCGCGTGACCGCGGCCCGCGTCGACATCGCCACGCTGATGTCGGCACTGAAGATGTACAAGCTCGATAACCAGCGCTATCCGACCACGGAGCAGGGCTTGCAGTCCCTCGTCCAGAAGCCGACCAGCGGCCCGGCCGCCAACGGCTGGAAGGAAGGCGGCTACATCGACAAGCTGCCGAAGGACCCGTGGGGCAATCCGTACCAGTACCTGTCGCCTGGCCTGCACGGCGAGATCGACGTGTTCTCGCTGGGCGCGGACGGCCAGCCGGGCGGTACCGGCGAGGATGCCGACGTCGGTTCGTGGGACAACAAATAACGTAGGTGTGTCGATGACCACGCGCGCGCCGGGCCGCGCCGGCGGCTTCACCCTGGTGGAGATCATGGTCGTGATGGTCATCATCGGCATCACGCTGGGGCTGGCCAGCCTCAACGCCATTCCCAGCCCGCACCAGGACCTGCAGAAGGAGGCGCAGCGTATCGCGCTGCTGCTGCAGCTGGCGCGCGACGAAGCGATCGTGCGCAACCGCCTCGTCGCCTTCGAAGCCACGCCCGAGCGTTACCACTTCCTCGTGCGTACCGAAACGCGCTGGCAACCGATCGCGAACGACGACATGCTGCGCGAGCGCGACTTCAAGAATGCCCCGCTGACCCTGCTGCTGGATCCGACCAGCGCGGGTACCCTGAATCCGCTGCGCATCACGTTCGGCAGCGAACCGGTCGACAAGCCGTTCGTGCTCACGCTGGCCAGCGGCAACGACCGCGTCGCCATCCGCGCCGACGGGGTCGGGCACTTCACGGTGGAGTGAAGAGGTCAATCATGCGCGCCATGCGATTCCCGAACCGGCAACGCGGCTTCACGCTGCTCGAAGTGCTCGTGGCTCTCGTCATCGTGGGCACGGCGCTGGGCGCGGGCCTGCGCGCCGTCGGCAGCCTGAGCGCCAACGGCAGCGGCCTGCGCGCCTCGATGATGGCGACGTGGTCGGCCGAAAACCGGCTCGTGCAGATCCGCCTGGGCAAGGAATTCCCCGACATCGGCAAGCACAGCTTCGATTGCCCGCAGGGCGACCTGCACCTCGTGTGCCAGGAAGAAGTGATCGCCAGCCCGAACCCGCGCCTGCGCCGGGTCGAGGTCTCCGTGTACGACATCGAAAACCCCAACCGGCGCATCGTCAAGCTGGTCCAACTCGTGTTGAAGCCGTGGCGATGACGAACTCTTCCCCGGCCCGCGGCTTCACCCTCGTGGAGCTGCTCGTGGCGATCAGCATCCTGGCCATCGTCGCCGTGCTCGGCTGGCGCGGGCTGGACGGCATCGTGCGTGCCCGCGTGGCCCTCACGCAGCAGATGGAAACGACGCGCGGCATGCAGCTGGCCTTCGCCCAGATGCAGAGCGACTGCGAACACATCGCCCAGCGCGACGTCGTCGACCAGCGGCCCTATCTCCTCGTCGGCGCCGACCGCCTGACGCTCGTGCGCGAAGTGTTCGCGGAAAACCAGCCGTCGCGGCTGCAGGTGGTCGCGTACCGCATCGTCAACGGCACCTTGATGCGGCGCGAGTCGCAGCCGACGCGCGACCTCGTCCAGCTCGACGCGCTGTGGCAGGCCGTCACCAGCGATGCCGACACCAACCCGGCCGTGGCCATCCAGACCGGCGTGACGGGGATGCAGGTCGCGACCTGGCTCAACAACTCGTGGCGCCAGGGCGGCGTCGATCCCGGCGCGAATGCGGCGGGCACGGGCCAGGCGCCGCCGCCGCCCCAGCCCCCGTCGCCCGACCAGGCGGCGCAGGTGAGCAACGAACCCACGGGCCTGCAGGTCGCGTTGCAGGCCCAGAACCTGCAACAGCCGATGGTCAAATCCTTCCTGCTGGGGGAACCATGAGAACGCGCCAGCGCCGGCCTGCGCGCGAACGCGGCGTGGCCGTGATCACCGCGCTGCTGCTCACCACGCTGGCGATCTCCATCGTCGCCAGCCTGTTCTGGCAGCAGCAGGTGCAGGTGCGTTCGATGGAAAACCAGCGCCTGCACTTGCAGACCAAGTGGATCCTGCGCGGCGCGCTCGACTGGTCGACGCTGGTGCTGTTCCAGGACGGCATCGACCACCGCGACTACACGTCGCTCGACCAGGTTTGGGCGACGCCGCTGGCGGAAACGCGCCTGGACCAATACGTCGAACGCCAGCGGGTCGAAGGAGAAACGTTCGATGCAAGCCTGTCCGGTAACATTACCGACGCATGCTCGCGTTACAATTTGCGCAACCTGGGAATGAGCCGCGGGTTGCCGGATCCGCAGCAGCTGGAGATCTTCAAACGCCTGCTGAACAACCTGCAGCTGGACCAGGGCCTCGCGCTGCGCATCGCGAACTTCGTCGCGGCCGGTTTGCCGGCCACGATGGAAGAGGGCAACGATCCGACGCGGCAGCAGGTCGCGCCCGTGGTCGGCGCGCCGTTGAAGGTATTGCAGGTGGAAGATCTGTTGTCGGTGCGGGGCGTGACGCCGGCCATCGTCGAGCGGCTGCGGCCGTTCGTGACGGTGCTGCCGGAAAAGACGCCGGTGAACGTCAACACGGCGCCGGCGGAAGTGTTGGCGGCCGTGGTGCCGGACATGTCGGTGTCGGAAGCGAATACGCTGATCGTGCGGCGCAAGCAGGCGGCGTGGCGCGGTCTCAATTATTTCGAGACCGAGATCGGCGACAACCGGAAGCCGGCGCAGGATTCGGCGAGCGTGAAAAGCGACTGGTTCCTGGTCGACAGCCGCATCCGCCTGGATCGGGCCGCGCTGGATGCGCAGGCGCTGATCCACCGGTCGTCGAACCTGGTGGCGGGCAGCGGGCCGAAAGTGGTGTGGATCCGCCAGTATTGAACATTGAAGAGAAGTCTCGAGGGATAGCGCAGGGCATGTTAAAACGACCAACAGAAGATCGAGAAAGCGAGACAGTTTGAGCACACTTTATATCCGGCATCCTGCGCGTGCCGAAGGTGAACATGCGTTGTGCCGCTTCGCCCTCGTCACCGATGGCGGCGCGATCGACCAGCATGGCGAAGGCCCGCTGCGCAACCTGGGCGACCTGGTCGGCACGAGCCGCCGCATCGTGCTGCTGCTCGCCGCCGCCGACGTGACCCTGCTGCAGGTGCAGGCGCCGCCGCTGTCCGGCGCGCGCCTGAAGGCCGCGCTGCCGGGCCTCGTCGAAGAACACATCCTGGGCGATCCGATGGACGCCGTCCTCGTGGCCGCGCCCGAGCAGCCCGACGGCATGCGGCCCATCGCGGTGGTCGAGCGCGACTGGCTGCAAGGCATCGTGAAAAGCCTGCTGGCGCAGGGCGCGCGCACCATCATGGCCGAGCCCGCGCAACTGTGCTTGCCTTTGCAGCCGGGCAGTGTTGCCGCCGCCATTTCCGGCGTCGAACTGACTTTGCGCCAGAGCCTGTTCCAGGGCTTCGGCCTCGCGCTCGACGCCACGCCGGCCGTCGTGCTGCAGACGGCGCGCGCCTTCAGCGGCGACGCCCCGCTCGTGCTGTACGTGCCGCCCGCGCAAGTGGGCGAATACCAGGCGCTGGCGCAGGAAGCCGGTCCGGGCATCCTGATCGAGGCCGACAGCTGGACGCACTGGATCGCCGGTTCCAAGACGACTGCGCTGGACCTCGTGAGTGGCCTCGGCGCGGCGGGGGCGCCCACGCGCGACTGGCGCCGCTGGCGCTGGCCGATCGCGCTCGGCGCGCTGGCCGTGGCCGTCAACCTGATCGGGCTGAACGTCGACTGGCTGCGCCTGCGCCGCGAAGCCAACACGGTGCGCCAGTCGATGGTCCAGACCTACCGCAACGTGTATCCGCGCGAAACGACGATCCTCGATCCCGTGCTGCAGATGCGCCAGCACATCGCCCGCGCGCGCGCCAACACGGGCGACGTGTCGCCCGACGAATTTACTTATCTCGCCTCGGCGCTGGGTGAAGCGACGCGATCGCTCGGCCGTCCGGTTGGACTTGTATCAATTGAATACCGCGAACGCGCGTTGACCGTCAAAGTCAAACCCGAAACGGTCGACCCCGGTTTGACCGGGCAGTTGCGCACGGCCCTGGCCACGCGCCGGCTCACGCTGGAAGAAAGCACGCCGGGCAACTGGGTCATCCGCAGCACGGGAGCCAAACCATGAGCATCGCCACCACCTTTGCCCAGTACCGCGAGCGCGCCACGGCGCTCTGGCTCGCGCGCACCGAGCAGGAACGCCGCTTCCTGGCGGCCGGCGGCGCCGTCGTGCTGGCCGCGCTGCTGTACCTGCTGCTCGTCGATCCGGCCATCGAAGGGCGCGCCCAGCTGCGCCGCCAGTTGCCGCAGCTGCGCCAGCAGGCGGCCGAGATGCAGGCCATGGCCCAGGAAGCGAGCACGCTGGCCCAGGCGCCGGAAACGCACGTCGTGCCGCTCACGCGCGAAACCGTCGGCAGCAGCCTGTCGGGACGCGGCCTGAATCCGGAATCGCTGTCGGTGAACGGCGAGTACATCAAGCTGCAGTTGAATAACGTGGCGTTCGCCAACCTGGCCACGTGGCTGGACGAGCAGCGCCGCGCCAACCGCTTGCTCGTGCAGGACGCCGTCGTCACGTCCCTGCCCGCCGCCGGCCAGGTCGACGCCAGCCTGACGCTGCGCCAGAACACCGGCAGCGGCCAATGAGGCGCACGTTTGCCTGGATCGCGCTGCCGACGCTCGCGGTGATCCTGACGGTACTCGCGTTCCTGCCGGCGGCATGGCTCGCGCCGATGGTCGAACGCCAGACGGATGGCCGTTTGACTCTGGGGGATGCGCAGGGTACGCTTTGGCGCGGCTCAGCCTTTGTGGGCGGGGCGCCGGGCGCGGGCGGATCCGTCACCCCGCTGCTGCCGGGACGCTTCAGCTGGCGCCTGTCGCCGCTGGTGCTGTTCGGGGATGTCAGCATGGACCTGGCCAACGACCAGGCGCTGGCGCAGCCCGTGCACGTCAGCGGCAGCTGGTCGCAATGGCAGGTCAGCGCCGGCCAGTTGCTGTTGCCGGCCGAAGGCCTGGCCGGGCTGGGTGCGCCGTTGAACACGCTCGCGCTCACGGGCACGATCAAGCTGTCCTGGAACCTGCTGGACATCGCGCGCCAGGGCAATACGGTGGCGGTGAGCGGACGTACGGTGCTGTCGCTGACCGACATGGGATCGCGCATGAGCCCGATCAAACCGCTCGGTACCTACGAGATGGCCATGGACTGGCACGGCCAGCGGGCCGACGTGGTGCTGCGTACGGTGAGCGGTGCGCTCCTGCTGTCTGGTAATGGAGCATTGGAAAACGGCCGCTTGCACTTCTCGGGACAGGCCGCGGCGGCCGACAAGTACGAAGACACGCTGGGCAACCTGCTCAACCTGCTGGGTCAACGGCGTATGGTGAACGGCAAGAACATAATCGCGTTAGAGTTCAGATGATGAAAAAAAATCCAACCCGCAGCATCCAGCAACTCCCGGCACTGCGCCGCATCGTGGCCGGCGCCATGCTCTGCTGCACCGTCGGAACAAGCGTCCTGCCGCCGCTCGCCCATGCCCAGGACGGTAGTGGTAATGGCGCCGCGCTCAACTTCGTCAATGCCGACATGGAGTCCGTGATCAAGGCGGTCGGCCATTACACGGGGACGACGTTCATCATCGACCCGCGCGTGAAAGGCACGCTGACGCTCGTTTCGGAAAAGACATTGACCAGGGCCCAGGCCTTCTCGCTGCTGACCTCGGCACTGCGCCTGCAGGGCTATGCGGTCGTCACCGGCGACGGTTATGCCAAGGTGGTGCCGGAAGCGGAAGCGAAGCTGCAGTCGTCGCCCACGCAGGTCGGCACCGGCGGCTCGCGGGTCAAAGGCGACCAGATCGCCACGCAGGTCTACCGCCTGCAGCATGAGTCCGCCGCGAACCTGACGGCCGTGCTGCGTCCGCTGATCTCGCCCAACAACTCGATCATGGCCGATCCGGGCAACAACAGCCTCGTGATCACGGACTACGCCGACAACCTGCGCCGCCTGTCGAAGATCATCGCCGCGCTCGACGCGCCGGCCACCGGCGACCTCGACGTGGTCCCGATCCGCAACGGCATCGCCAGCGACGTCGCCACGCTCGTCACGCGCCTGATGGAACCGGCGGCCGGCGGCGACGCGGGCCGCGTCACGGTGCTGGCCGATCCGCGCACCAACTCCGTCATCGTGCGCGCGCCGTCGCCCGCGCGCGCGAGCATGGCCAAGAACCTGATCGCGAAGCTCGACCAGCCGACGGCGGAACTCGGCAACATCCACGTGGTCTACCTGAAGAACGCCGACGCCAGCAAGGTCGCGCAGACCTTGCGCGCCGTCGTGTCGCAGGATGCGTCGGCCGTACCGGTGCAGCAGCAGGGCACGGCGGGCGGTTCGATCCAGTCCACCGCCACCGGCGGCGCAGGCGGTGCCGGCGGGCTCGGCGGCCAGCAGGGCCAGCAGAGCAGCGTCGGCATGGGCGGCACGGGCGGCTCGTTCTCCCAGCAGGGCCAGGCCACGGCCGGCGGTGCCGGCGGCGGACAGGGTTCCGGCTTCATCCAGGCCGACGCGTCGACCAACAGCCTCATCATCACGGCGCCGGACGCCATGTACCGCAACCTGCGCGCCGTCATCGACCAGCTCGACGTGCGCCGCGCCCAGGTCTACATCGAGGCACTGGTGGTCGAGGTGACGTCGACCGACGCGTCCGAGTTCGGCGTGCAATGGGTGGGCCTGACCGGCAACAACAACAGCAGCTACCGCGTCGGCGGCCTGCAGTCGTTCAGCCTCGGCGGCAGCAACAACAACATCGTCAACCTGGCGCTGGCCGCGGCGACGGGCATCAGCGGCGCGTCCGGCGCGACCACCGGCAGCTCGATCCCGACGCCGACCGGCCTGTCGATCGGCCTCTTCAAGCAGGTGAACGGCGAGCTGGGCCTGGGCGCGATCGCGCATGCCCTTGAAAGTACGGGACACGCCAACATCTTGTCCACACCGAACATGATCACGCTGGATAACGAACTGGCGACGATCAAGGTCGGTCAGAACATACCGATCATTACGGGTTCCTTCACGACGGGCGCGAGCGGGGCAAGCAATCCGTTCCAGACGGTCGACCGCAAGGACGTGGGCCTGCTGCTGAAAGTGCGCCCGCAGATTTCCGAAGGCGGTACGATCAAGCTGGCGATCTACCACGAGAATTCGGGGATCGACAACTCCGTCAGCTCGGCGTCGGGAATCGTGACCACCGTCCGCGCGATCGAGAGCAACGTGTTGGCCGACAATGGCCAGATCGTCGTGCTGGGCGGGCTGATCTCGGATGATGAATCCGAGAACAACGAAAAGACGCGTGGGCTGGGCGACATTCCGATCATCGGCAACCTGTTCAAGTACCGCACCCGCACGCGCGCCAAACGTAACCTGATGGTGTTCCTGCGCCCGGTCGTGGTGCGCAGCAAGGAACAGAACGACAGCCTGTCGATGGACCGCTACGAATTCATGCGCGCCGCCGGCGCGACGGCACAACCGGTCGACGACACCGTGCTGCTGAAGAATCTCGGCGCACCGGTGCTGCCGAGCCTGGTCAATGGCCAGCCGCCCGCGGGCAGCCCGATGGCCACGATGCCGCCGCCGGCACCCGCCGCTGCGCGTCCGGGTGCCGCCACCGGGCCGGGCACGAGCCAGCCCAAGGCGCCGGCCCAGCCGGAGTTCCGCCCTGTGCAACCCGCGCAACCCGAATACCGGCCGGCGACGCCGACCCAACAGAACTGAAGACGATGAATAATTTGTTGCCCTACGCATTCGCACGCGATTACGGCGTGCTGGCGCGTTCCAACGGCGACCCGTCGCAAGCCGTCGAAGTGCTGGTCTCGAATGCGACCAAGCCCGCGGCGATCGCCGAGGTCTCGCGCCGTTTCGGGCGCATCACCCTGCGGCGGATGGAACGCGCCGAACTGGAATCGGCCATTGCCGCCGCGTACCAGTCGGCCGGCGGCGACGCGTCGCAGGTCGCGGACGAATTCGACGCCGACCTCGACCTCACGAAGCTGCTGCAGGACGTGCCCGCGATCGAGGACCTGCTGGAATCGTCCGACGATGCGCCCGTCATCCGCATGATCAACGCGCTGCTCACGCAATCGCTGCGCGAAGGCGCGTCCGATATCCACATCGAACCGTTCGAGCAGACGTCCGTCGTGCGCTTCCGCATCGACGGCGCGCTGCGCGACATCGTGCGCCCGCGCAAGGGCATCCACGCGTCGCTGATCTCGCGTATCAAGATCATGTCGCAGCTCGACATCGCGGAAAAACGCCTGCCGCAGGACGGCCGCATCACGTTGCGCATCGGCGGCAAGCCCGTCGACGTGCGCGTGTCGACCCTGCCGACCGGCCACGGCGAACGCGCCGTGCTGCGTCTGCTCGACAAGGAAGCGGGCCGCCTCGACCTCAGCCATCTCGGCATGAGCGGGCAGATGCTGCCGCAGTTCGACAAGCTGATCAACCAGCCGCACGGCATCGTGCTCGTCACGGGCCCGACCGGTTCCGGTAAAACGACGACCCTGTACGCGTCGCTGTCGCGCCTGAATTCGACGACCACCAACATCATGACGGTGGAAGACCCGATCGAATACGACCTGCCCGGCATCGGCCAGACGCAGGTCAACGCCCGCATCGACATGACGTTCGGCAAGGCCCTGCGCGCGATCCTGCGCCAGGACCCGGACGTGATCATGATCGGCGAGATCCGCGACCTCGAAACGGCCCAAATCGCCGTGCAGGCTTCGCTGACGGGCCACCTTGTGCTCGCCACACTGCACACGAACGACGCCGCCTCGGCCGTTACCCGTCTGCTGGACATGGGTATCGAGCCGTTCCTGCTGTCGTCGTCGCTGCTGGGCGTGATGGCCCAGCGTCTCGTGCGCAAGCTGTGCCCGCACTGCAAGCGCCAGGAAGCGGGACATTGGGTGGCGGTCGGGTGCGACCGCTGCGGCCATACGGGCTTCCACGGCCGCGTGGGCGTGTACGAGCTGCTCGAGACGAACGAACAGATCCGTTCGCAGATCCACAACCAGGCCGCCGAGGCCGAGATCCGCAACGCGGCCCTGAAATCCGGCATGAAGACCATGCACGACGATGGCCAACGATGGGTGCGGGAAGGCATCACGACGGAAGCCGAACTGCTGCGCGTGACGAAGGTGGATTGATCGATGCCCGCCTTCCGCTATGAAGCCGTCGACACGGGCGGCGTTACCCGCAAGGGCGTCCTGAACGCCGACAGCCCGCGTGCCGCGCGCGCCGACCTGCGCCTGCAGGGATTGACGCCGCTCGCCGTCGAGGCCATCGCGGCCCAGGTCGACGAGAGCGGGGCGGCGCGCGCGCGCGGCTTCGGCGAGCGCCTGTCCCAGGTCGAGCTCGCGCTGTTCACGCGCCAGCTCGCGAGCCTGCTGGAAGCCGGCCTGCCGCTCGAACAGGCCTTCACCGCGTTGCTGGAACAGGCCGAGCGTGCCTACGTGCGCGACCTGATCGCGTCGATCCGGTCCGAAGTGATGGGCGGCGCGTCGTTCTCCAGCGCGCTGGCGCGCCATCCGCGCGACTTCGCCGAGATCTATCGGGCCCTCGTCGCGTCCGGCGAACAGATCGGCCAGCTGTCGCGCGTGCTGTCGCGCCTGGCCGACTACATCGAACGCCGCAACGCCCTCGTGCAGCGGGTGCGCCTGGCGTTTACCTATCCGGCCATCGTCACCGTCGTCGCGTTCGCGATCGTGATCTTCCTGCTGACCTATGTCGTGCCGCAGATCGTCTCGGTGTTCGCCAACACCAAGCAGAAACTGCCGTTCCTGACCATCCTCATGCTCGGTGTGTCGAACTTTACGCGCGCCTACGGGATCTATGTGGCATTGGTCGTCATCGCGGCGTGGTACGCGTGGCGCCGCGCCCTGCGCAACCCCGTGCTCAAGCGCCGCTGGCATACGTGGCTGTTGAACGCGCCCGTGTACGGCAAGTTCGAACGCAGCCTGAACACGACCCGTTTCGCGAGCACCCTGGCGATCACGACGGGCTCCGGCGTGCCCATCCTGCGCGCGCTCGAGACGAGCCGCGACACGTTGTCGAACGTGGCGATGAAGGAACTCGTGGAGCAGGCGACGGCCAGCGTGCGCGAGGGCGTGAGCCTGGCGCGGGCGCTGTCGGCGCAAAAGCTGTTCCCGCCCATGCTCGTGCACATGATCCGCGCGGGCGAGATCACGGGCGAGCTGCCGGCCATGCTCGAACGGGCCTCGAATTCGCAGCAGGCCGACCTCGAACGGCGCACCATGACCATCGCCGGCCTGCTGGAGCCCGTGCTGATCCTGGCCATGGGCCTCGTCGTGCTATTGATCGTGCTGGCCGTGCTGATGCCGATTATTGAAATCAACCAGTTGGTGCAGTGACAAGGAAACTGATGAACAAGCGCTTGCCTTTTTTCCTGAGCCTGCTGGGCGTGGTCCTGTTTGCCGTGTCGCTGGCGTACTGGATCATGCAGTTGTACCAGCCGCCCCAGCGCCCGATCGCGGCGGCGCCGCAGGCCGCCATGCCCGACCCGACCATCGATGCCGCCGCTACCTTGTTTGGTGGCCAAGTCTCCGTGGCAAGCGCGACCAATTACCAGTTGACGGGCGTCGTGGCGGACGGGAGCAGCAGCGTGGCGATCATCGTCGCCGAAGGTTCGCCGCCGAAGGCGCTGCGGGTCGGCAAGGAGCTGGCGCCCGGCATCACGCTGGCGGAAGTCCACCCGCGCTATGTGATGCTGTCCGATGGCGGCGTCATGAAGCGTGTCGACCTGGCGACCGATACCAAGCCCGCCGCGGCGATGGGTGGCGCGCCCGGCGGCATGCCGCCCAGTGGGGCGCCGCCGGGCGGCATGCCGCAGCAGAATTTTCCGCAGCCCCAGCAGATCACGACCGCACCGGCCGCGCAGCCGGTGCAGGCCGTGCCGGAGCCGCCGATGGCGCCGGGCGCCGTCCAGCCGCAGCCGTCCATGACGAACCCGGGCGACGTCGGCACGCACGACAATCCGCCGCCCGCGAATCCGAACCCGATCAATCCGACGCCGAACGGTCAGCAGATGCCGCCGCAAAATCCGGCCGGCCAGATGAATACGCAGTAAGGCTGCTCAGCGCCGCAGCGCGGTGAACGCCGCGAATTCCCACGAACGGAAACCGACCAGCAACGTAAAGCCGTCGCGCTCCTGCGGGGGCAGGCGGCGGTCGTTGCGGTGCATGCGCGCAAGTTCTCCGGCCAGTTGATGGATCTTTTCCGCCAGCTCGGCGGCGCTCGCCAGCGACAGGCGTGCGGGCAGGCACATCAACGTTTCGCCTGCACCGTCGAAGTTACCGGCGAAATAATCCTCGACGACGTAGGAGCGGAAGAAGCGCTGCACCGGCCCGTCCGGCAGCCAGCGGAACGCGTTCGAGACCCGCAGCGTGTAACGGTTCAGCGGCTTCAGTTCGATCACGCCGAGGCGGTCGAGTTCCACCAGCAAGCCGATGCATTCGGGTTCGCTCAAGCGATAGGTTTCCACCATCTGTTCCAGGCTCCAGTGCCCCAGGCAGCAGATCGCCACGAGCAGCAGGCGCGGGTTGGCGACGAGCGCCGTTTCCTGGATGAGCGTCAGCGTGTCGGCCTGCGGCCGCGCATCGGCCGCGCGCCGCAGCACGTCTTCCATGGCGATGCCGGCCGCCTGGCAGATCTGCGCCAGGCGCGACAGGGTCATGTCCTTCTGGCCGAACATGCGTTTGATACTCGATTCGCTCATCGCGATGCGGTCGGCCAGCATCTTGTAGGTGATCCCGGCCGCGCGTAGTTCGGCGCGCAGCACGTCCAGCAGCATGTCGGGGGAGCTCATGGTTGTGGTCAGTTCTCTGTTTTCGTTCGTCAACTCGGCCTGACGAATGTACAGAAGAAGGCAGGGCAGTTCAAGAAATGTCGAGTCCCGCCAGCCACGACCGCCTGCTGGGTCCGGTCAGCGTTATGATGCGCATCAGTTCAGGTGCGAACTTCCGTGTCCTCGCCGCTGCGCCGGTGTCCAATCGAGACCCAAGGAGAACGTATGAAAACGGCAAGCGTGTTCGTATTGGCGTTATTCAGTGCGGCAGCATGTGCTCAGGCGGCGGCGCAGGTGCCGGGCGTGCGGCGCACCGATCTGCTGAAGCACGACAGCGTGGTGTCGGGACGCGAAGTCGTCGAGGTGCGCGTCGAGGTCGACGCGGGCCATGGCGTGCCGAGGCATACGCATCCGGGTGATGATACGTGGTCGAGGGCACGCTGGAGTACCTGCCCGACGGCAAAGCGCCCGTGATGCTGAAGGCGGGGCAATCCGTCTTCATCCCGGCCGGCACCATCCACGCGGCCAGGAACCCCGGCACGGTGGCCGGGGCGGGCATCGCCACCTATTTCGTCGAGAAGGGCAAGCCGCTGATCATGCCGGCGAAATAACGCCGGCGCTGGTTACTCGTCGTCCGGCTCCAGCTTGACCTTCTGGAGCGCACGCTTCGCGGCCAGCCGCTCGCTGGCCTCGGGTTTTGCATGCGCTCCAGCCGCGCGCGCCTTGGCGAAGCCGGCGAACGGATTGCGGGGCTTGAGTGGCGGCGTCGGCTCGACACGCAGCCGCATCTTTTGCCGGGTTGCCAGTGCCTTGTTTGCCATCGCCGCCTCTCCTTTCTGCAGCCGTGGATTACAACACGTAGCGCGACAGGTCTTCGTTGACCGCCAGCGCATCCAGCCGTTCGTTGACGTAGGCCGCGTCGATGACGAGCGCCTGGCCCGACTTGTCGGTCGCCGAGTACGAGATTTCTTCCAGCAGCTTTTCCATCACCGTGTACAGGCGGCGCGCGCCGATGTTCTCGGTGCGCTCGTTGACGGAATACGCGATCTCGGCCAGGCGATGGATGCCGTCGTCGGCGAACTCGAGTTTGACGCCTTCCGTCGCCAGCAGGGCTTCGTACTGCTTGGTCAGACTCGCGTCCGTCGAGGTCAGGATGCTCTTGAAATCCTCGATCGACAGCGATTCCAGTTCGACGCGGATCGGGAAGCGGCCCTGCAGCTCGGGAATCAGGTCCGACGGTTTCGACAGGTGGAACGCGCCCGAGGCGATGAACAGGATGTGGTCGGTCTTGATCATGCCGTACTTCGTGTTCACTGTCGTGCCTTCGACGAGCGGCAACAGGTCGCGTTGCACGCCCGCGCGCGAGACGTCCGCGCCGCCGTGTTCCGAACGCGACGCGATCTTGTCGACCTCGTCCAGGAACACGATGCCGTTCTGCTCGACGTTGGCGATGGCCTTCTGCTTCATCTCGTCTTCGTTGATGAGCTTCGCGGCTTCCTCGTCGACGAGCAGCTTCATCGCCTCCTTCACCTTCATCTTGCGGGGTTTCTTGCGCCCCGCCCCGACGCCGGCGAACATCGACTTGATCTGTTCCGTCATTTCTTCCATGCCGGGCGGCGCCATGATTTCCATCTGCGGCGAGGCCTCGGCGACGTCGATCTCGACCTCCTTGTCGTCGAGCGCGCCTTCACGCAGGCGCTTGCGGAAGGTCTGGCGCGTGGCGTCGCCGCCGTCCTTGGCGTCGCTGCTGACGTTGAAGCCGAAGTCGCGCGCCGGCGGCACGAGAATGTCGATGATGCGGTCCTCGGCCGCGTCCTCGGCGCGCTGGCGCACCTTCTTCATTTCGCTGGCGCGGGTCTGCTTGACGCCGATGTCGATCAGGTCGCGGATGATGGTGTCGACGTCGCGGCCGACATAGCCGACCTCGGTGAACTTGGTCGCTTCGATCTTGATGAACGGCGCGTCGGCCAGCTTGGCCAGGCGGCGCGCGATCTCGGTCTTGCCGACGCCCGTCGGGCCGATCATGAGGATGTTCTTCGGGGTGATCTCGTGGCGCAGCGGTTCCTCGACCTGCTGGCGGCGCCAGCGGTTGCGCAGCGCGATCGATACGGCGCGCTTGGCTTTGCTTTGGCCGACGACGTGCTTGTCGAGTTCCGAGACGATTTCGGACGGGGTCATGTTCATAATTGTGCTCATGAATACTTTCTTGCGTGAGAGACCGTTATTCCAGCGTCTCGATGATGTGCGACATGTTCGTATAGATGCACAGCTCGCCTGCGATGGTCAGCGCTTTCTTGACCACGTCGGCCGGGGCGAGATCCGTGTTTTCCTGCAAGGCCTTGGCGGCGGACTGCGCGTAGATGCCGCCCGAGCCGATCGCGCCGATGCCGTCTTCCGGTTCCAGTACGTCGCCGTTGCCGGTGATGATCAGGGTCTTTTCGCGGTCGGCCACCAGCAGCATGGCCTCCAGGCGGCGCAGCACGCGGTCGGTGCGCCAGTCCTTGGCCAGTTCGACCGAAGCGCGCAGCAGATTGCCCTGGTGTTTTTCCAGTTTCGCTTCGAAGCGGTCGAGCAGGGTGAAGGCGTCGGCCGTGCCGCCGGCAAAGCCGCACAGCACCTTGTTCTGGTAGAGCTTGCGTACCTTGCGCGCCGAGCCCTTCATGACGACGTTGCCCAGGGTGACTTGTCCGTCGCCGCCGAGCGCGACCTGGTTGCCGCGCCGTACGCTGACGATCGTCGTGCCGTGAAATTGTTCCATATTTGCCTCGTGGTTGATCTGCTCACCGCAAGTGGGGATGCGATATGAAATTGCAAGACTGAACCGTATCCGAGGGGCACGGCGCCTGCGGCGTCAGTATCGGTGGGCGTACAGACGCACCCGGTCGCCGACGCCGAGCAGGCGCAGCAACGCGGCGACGGGATGGTTCAGGTCGCGCAGCACGACCTCGCGCCCGTCCTGGGCAAGCGTGCGCAGATGGGCGGCGAGGGCGCTCGCGGCCGCGTAATCGATGCGTGCGAGGCGGGACCCGTCCAGCACAAGGACCGGATGGAGCGCCGCGTGGTCGGCGATGGCGGCCAGCAACGGCGCGCTGCCGCCCCGGATCGCGGCCGGCAGGAGGAAGCGGTCGCCCGCCGTCGCCGGACCGGCCGCCAGGCTCAAGGCCGCGTGTCTGGGGGCCTCGAACGACGGCGGCGACACCTCGAAGGTGACGCAATAATCCATCGCAGTCTCCTCGAAATCCTTTTCACGGTTCGTCAGCAGCAGCAGTTCCAGCAACAGCAGCCAGGGCGCCTCGCCCGCGCCGCGGTCGCCGATCGCCAGCATCGGACGCAGCACGGCGACGAGGTGGTCGGCGCCTGCCAGCACGAGTTCGCGACCCGCCTTGCGCAGGGCCTGCAGCGCGTCCAGCAGCAGGGCGCAGCCCGGCGCCGTCACCGCGGTGACCGCCTGGAATTCAAACCGGACCAGCGGACCGGGCGAGGCGGCGCGGGCGAGTTGCGCGCGGGCGAGCGGACCGTCGTCCAGGCGGCCGGACAGGGTGGCCGTCGGGATCGCCCCCGATACCTGGCGGTCGGGCGCGTGCGACGTGTCCGCGACGGGGTGATACGTGGGCGGCGACGTTTCGAACCGGCTGGCGTAGTCGATCGCGATGCTTTCGAACTCGTGTTCGAGGCCCATGATCTGGACCAGGTCGAACAGCATCCACCACGGCAGGCGGTCGGTGCCCTGGTCGTGCACGCTGGTGCGCAAGAGGAGGGCGGCCGCCTCGAGCTGGCCGTTGGCGTACAGGATCGCCGCTTCCTCGACGACCGGCGCGCTGGACGGGGTAGCGGCCGCGTCCGGCACTTCATCCTGGCCCGGCAGGAGGTCCGTGTCCTGCTCAGGTGGCGGCGCGCCGGCGGCGGCCGGCGGGCGCCGGTTGCCGGCCCAGGCGTCGTCGTCGAAGATGGCGGAGGCCATCTCCAGTTCGATCGCGTCGATCTTGGCCGCGGTGGCGCGCGCGATTTCACGCTGGCGCTCGCGTTCCGCCTCGGTATCGAGGGAAAGCCGCGTGACGGGGCCGGCGGTCAGCGGATCCTCAGGGCGCGGGCGGGCGTCCGCACCCGCCAGCGGTGCGTCGCCTTTTTTCTTCAGGAAATCGAAGAGTCCCATGCCGTCCTTGTCTGCCCGTTTGCCGGTCGAGACATTAGCATGGCGGCGCGGACGGTGCGGTGCGCACGCCTGAGCTGCGTCAACTTGCCGGCAATCCGATAAGTGTATCCGATGGGAAATAATTCGTGCGCACGAACCCTAGGCCAATCCGGCCCCAAAAACAAAAAAGCATGCGACGGGCGCATGCTTTTTCATCGGCGCGTACGGCGATCAGTCACCGTACAGCTTTTGCTTCAGCTCGCGGCGCTGCTGGGCTTCCAGCGACAAGGTCGCGGTCGGACGGGCGATCAGGCGGGGGATGCCGATCGGTTCGCCGGTCTCTTCGCACCAGCCGTATTCGCCGGACTCGATCGAGGCCAGCGATTGCTGGACCTTCTTGAGCAGCTTGCGCTCGCGGTCGCGGGTACGCAGCTCGAGCGCGTGCTCTTCCTCGATGGTGGCGCGGTCGGCCGGATCGGGAACGAGTACCGTTTCGCGCAGGTGTTCCGTCGTTTCGCCTGCGTTTTTCAGCAGTTCCTTTTCGAGTTCCTGCAGGCGGTTCTTGAAGAACGCCAGCTGGGCCGGGTTCATGTAGTCGTCGTCGCTCATGGCCCGAATTTCTTCTTCCGTCAGGAGGCGTTCTTCGGGCTGCGCAACGGTATTCGGTTTCGTTGTTTTAGTCATGACTTCACTTACCTTTGATACGACAGAGTTTCCATTTTATCAGCTAACTCAGCGGTTACCATTGCTTCGGTGTGTGCGCCGGGCGAGCTGCCGTGACCGTTGTTCAGTCGTTCAACCACAGGGTGCATGAGAGCACCATAGAACCGGGGTAGTTTATACCAAACACTGTTCCAATCCGCGAATAAAGACATCTTTCGGTAAATTTTTACCAATAAACACCATCTTGCTGCCGCGCGATTCGCCATCCGCCCACTTTGCACCGAGGTCGCTGCCCATGATTTGATGCACGCCTTGGAAGACGACCTTGCGATCCGCGCCCGCCATCGACAGCACGCCCTTGTAGCGCAGCATGTTTGGACCGAATACTTGGACCATGCTGCCGAGGAATTGATCCAGACGTTCGGGGTCGAAAGCACGGTCGCTCTTGAAGACGAACGCGGCGATGTCGTCGCTGTGGTGGCCATGATGGTGGTCGTGGCTGTGGTCGCACGCTTCCGTGTGGACGTGGTCATGATCGTGGTCGTGACCATGGTCGTGCGCCTCTTCCGTCGTGAGGAAGGCGGGATCCAGCTCCAGCTTGTCGTTCAGGTTGAAGCCGCGCAGGTCGAGCACGTCGCTGATCGGGGCGCGGCCGAAGTCCGACGTGCTGATCGGTGCACGCGGGTTGATGCGGCGGATGCGCGCCTTCAGTTCCTCGACGGCGGCGGCGTCCACGAGGTCCGTCTTGGACAGCAGGATCTTGTCGGCGAAACCGACCTGGCGCTGGGCTTCCTCGTGGCGGTCCAGCTGGTCCATGGCGTGGCGGGCATCCACGACGGTGACGACGGCGTCGAGCAGGTAGTGCGCGCCGACTTCCTCGTCGACGAAGAACGTCTGGGCCACGGGGCCGGGATTGGCGAGGCCGGTGGTCTCGATGACGACGCGGTCGAAGCTGATTTCGCCCGCTTCGCGCTTGCGTGCCAGGTTCGTCAGGGCGACGATCAGGTCGCCACGCACGGTGCAGCAGATGCAGCCGTTGTTCATTTCGACGATCTGCTCGCTCGGGTCCTGCACGAGGATCTCGTTGTCGATGTTTTCCTGGCCAAACTCGTTTTCGATGACGGCGATGCGCAGGCCGTGCTCTTCCTGCAGGATGCGGTTGAGCAACGTGGTTTTGCCGGCGCCGAGGAAGCCGGTCAGGATAGTGCTTGGGATCAATTCCATATGTCGCTGTCCAATGGTGTGCGCCGTTCCGGCCGCAGGGAATCGGAAGATTATGCCGGAATTTACGAATCGTCACCACCCGGCATGCCGTGCCTGCCTGCGCTGGAGCACTTACTTACGCTTTGCGCGCGGATGGGCTCGGTCGTAGACGGCGGCGAGGTGCTGGAAGTCGAGCGACGTATAGATCTGGGTCGAGGTGATGCTGGCGTGGCCCAGCAGTTCCTGCACGGCGCGCAGGTCGCCCGAGGATTGCAGCACGTGCGACGCGAACGAGTGGCGCAGCACGTGCGGGTGCACGTGGACCGGCATGCCGGCCTTTTGCGCATGGGCTTTCAGGCGATATTGCACGACGCGGGGGCTGATGCGCGTGTCGCGCGCCGACAGGAACAGGGCGAGGCTGCCGTCGCGCGCCGGCGGACGCACGGCCAGCCACGCTTCCAGTGCCGCGCGCGCCGGACCGCCGACGGGCACCCGGCGCATCTTGTTGCCCTTGCCGGTGACGACCACTTCCTGCGCCTCCAGTTCCAGCCAGCCGAGCGAGGCCGGCTGGCCATCGCGGGCGGGGACGTGGTGGACGTCGAGCCCGGCCAGCTCGGATACGCGCAGGCCGCTCGAGTAGAGCAGTTCGAACATGGCGCGGTCGCACAGCTCCGCGGGTTCCGGATGGCCGGACGTCGTTTTTTCCATGAGCTGGACCGCATCGTCGACGGCCAGTGCCTTGGGCAGGCGCTTGGGACGGCGCGGCGCGCGCACGCCGTCGGCCGGGTTGGCGGCCAGCGCAACGTGGCGCGACAGCCAGTCGAAGAAGCCGCGCCAGCCGGACAGCTTGCGCGCGATCGAGGCGGCGCTCTGCCCCTCGGCATGCAGTTTCGCCGTGACGCGGCGGATGTCGAAATGGGTCAACGCCGCCCAGTCGGCCTGGCCGGTGAGCCGGGCCAGTTCGGCCAGGTCGCGGCGGTAGGCGGCGATCGTGTGGTCGGACAGCTGGCGCTGCGTTTTCAGCTCCGCCAGGTAGCGGCCGGTCCAGTCGTCGGCGGCCGGCGTGTCCATGTCAGCCGAGCAGAGGGACGAGTGCGGTACTGGCCGTCTCGCCGATGTGGACGAGGAAATCCGTCGCCATCGTGGCGCTGAAGCGTTCCGGATCGGGCGAGCCGAGCACGAGCAGGCCGAAGGCGCTGCCGTTCGCGCGCAGCGGCAGCAGGACGGTCGAGCGCACGGCGTCCGCGCCGTCCTGCTCGGCGCCTGCCAGCCAGCTCACCGCCTCGAAGTCCTTGTTCGGACCGCAGTACGGGGCGCGCAGGCTGCTGGCGAACAGGCGCACGTCCTCGGAGACGCCGTTCGTGTACCACGTGTCGGCGTGCTCGGGCGCCAGTTTCCACAGGCGTAGCGTGGCGTGCGGCACGATGAAATGCTTGACGAGGCCGTCGGCGACGGCGGTCGGGATCTCGCCCGGCACGCGGGTGCGCAGCAATTGCTGGGTCCAGCCATGGAACCGGTTGGCGATGGCCGCGTTTTCCTCGGCGTGGCGCACCAGCTCGGACATGCGTAGTTCCAGGGTGCGGTACTTGTCGCGCATGACTTCCATCTGGCGTTCCTGCAGCGACACCGCGCGGCCCGTAAGTGGGCTCGACAGTTTTACTTCGCCCAGCAAAGCGGCGTGCTCCACGAAGAACTGCGGATGGTCGAGCAGGTATTGGGCGATGGCGGCGGAATCCAGTGTTGCGGCGGTCATGTGCGGCTTGCGAGATGGGTAGACAGTTCATTTTAACCGACGGCAATGGGTCGGCGCAGATTTCCTGTCTGCACTGTGCCATCGTCGCATCATTTAGCCACCTAAGTTTCTTTCTGTCTAACTTGTATTTTTGCAAATAACTGCAAAGATGCAGTGCTGCAATGTTAGACTGTAGTTCGGAAAAATTTTTTGGGGAAAATATACACTTTGTGAGCGAACTGCGTAACAATTCGCGACATAATGTAGAAAACAATTATGACCAGATTAACAATAAATTTGCTTTGCGAAGAGGCCGAGATCTTTTCTCGTATGGAAAGTGAGCATCCAGAGCCTTCACTTTTTGGTATTACAGATGGAAAAGCTGTTGGGACATATCTTGAGCTCAAGTTCCGCGAATATTTAGTTGATCGTGGATATATTTTTGAACAAGGAAATGCAGCAAGCGGTCTCGATTTCCCAGACTTAAACGTCGATATGAAGGTTACAAGTATTCGGCAGCCGCAGTCATCTTGTCCATTTAGATCAATTCGGCAGAAAGTATATGGGTTAGGGTATTCGCTAATCGTTTTCGTATATGATAAACAGGATGATCCTAAGACACGTACTGCGACCTTAAGAATTACTGATACGGTTTTTGTTGATAAAAATAGAACGGCAGACTTTCAACTGACTTATGGTATTCGAGATATATTGTCGAAACACGGGAATCAAGACGACATTATGGCGTTTATGAGTGATAGAAATCTAACCGCTGATGTAATGGAGTTAAGCATCTTGGCAGGCGAAGTCATGCGTAATATCCCGGAAGTTGGTTATTTGACAATATCGCCGGCACTACAATGGCGTCTCCAGTATAAGCGCGTAATTGCTAGTGCAGGACAGATTAGTGGCATTTTTTCTATTTTCAGGGTCTAAATGGTGTCTGAACGTAAACGTAAAATTGAGTTCGGGGATTTTCAAACCCCTGGTAACCTTGCTTTGAATGTATGTCAAAAATTATTTGATATAGGTATTAGGCCTGATGTCATTATCGAACCCACTTGCGGCGTTGGGGCTTTTGTTTGTGCAGCATCAGAAGTTTTTGGTGAGGCGCAGTCAATACATGGGTTCGAAATAAACGAATCGTACTTGAATGTACTCAAGCAAAAACTGCAAAACGTAGTTGGCGCGGAACGCATTACATTGCAGTGCGCTGATTTTTTTGCCACCGACTGGAAAGCGAAAATAGCTGGGCTTAGCGGTCGGAAGCTCGTCATAGGAAACTTTCCATGGGTCACAAGTTCCGGTATTGGCGCTATTGGTGGATCAAACCTCCCAGAAAAATCTAATTTCCAAGGGCATAACGGATTCGATGCTATAAGCGGCAAGGCAAACTTCGATATATCTGAATGGATGCTATTAGAGGTGCTTCGGTGGTTTAAGGGGCAGAATGGCGATATTGCTATGCTTGTTAAGACTGCAGTTGCTCGCAAAGTCCTCGCACATGCAGAGAAGCAAAAGGATTTTGTAAAAAATTCCTTTCTTATTAAGATCGATGCGAAGAAACATTTTAATGCAGCAGTAGATGCTTGTCTTCTCGTTATTCAAATATCGAACGTTGAAAGCGAGTCTTCTTACGACTATACCGTATATTCGGGGCTTGAAGATGGGTATGGACGCCGTGTAGGACATCGATTTGGTCTAACTATTGGTGATATTGATTTGTTCGAGAAATATTCCTATTTGATTGGCGAAAGCCCACAAAAATGGCGTTCGGGAGTGAAGCATGATGCGTCTTCTATCATGGAATTTACTATGACAGGAGCGAGCTTAATCAACGGATTGGGCGAGACGGTGGAAGTCGAGTCTGATTACTTATTTCCTTTATTAAAAGGATCGGATGTTGGTAGTGATAAAGGCTGGCGGAATAAATACGCCCTAGTTACTCAACGTAAAGTTGGCGAGGACACATCTAATATTCGTGCCGTCGCACCAAAAACGTGGGAGTATTTACAGCGCCATGGAGCTGCCTTGGATGCGCGCGGTAGTTCTATATATGCAAAAAATCCTAGATTTTCTGTTTTCGGTGTTGGCGACTATACTTTTCGGCCGTGGAAAGTTGCGATTTGTGCCTTATACAAATCTTTAAGTTTTAGAGTTATTGGTCCCATTGAAGGGCGACCTGTAGTTTTCGACGATACGGTTTATTACATATCATTCGATACTGAAGCTCAGGCCAAAGAGGCTCTCATGAGAATTCAGTCGAATGAAGGATTGTCATTGCTTTCCTCACTCATTTTTTGGGATGAGAAACGTCCAATAAAAACATCGATTCTTAATATTTTTGATTGGTCTCGTATTTTTAATGAGAAAGGCGAGAGTAATCTTTTCGATTGGCGTCATCAAGAATGCATTTCTTAATTGCTAAAAAATCAGGTGATGAACTCGGTGCTACGCTATATGGCTTCACTCTTTATTATGCTCCTTAATCATTTTGCGAGTAGAGTGCCCGCGCTTGACGCCAAATATATATTTGGAACCGGCCTTTTCTTAATTGAGAACGAAAAGGCCGCTTAAAGCTTTTGTAATGTGAAAGAACGTAGCCCATGGATCAAAAATAATAACGTATTTCGAGTGTAATAAACGAAGAGCATGATTCGTAAGGAAGGTTCGCACCAACGCATGTGCAACTAATACTTACGCCAAAAAAGGTGAGCGATAAGCTTAAGAGCAACGGTACCTTATTTGGTAGTCGTTCGCGAGCGAATCCAACATAGTTTATGAAAACCCAGCATTGCCCGCATCAAAGCTAAATAAAAAAGGGCGGACCAAGTTACCTTGGTCCGCCCTTTTTAGAGCAACGTATCGGGTTGCCCCCGCGGCGTCAGCTTAGAACGAGTGGTTCAGGCCGATGTCGTAGTGGTTGACGGTCGGGGTAGCCGAAGCTGCGCCGGTCGCCTGGTTGAAGACGTTGGTCTTGCGCGATGCATCGACGTACAGGTACGTACGCTTCGACAGGCTGTACTCGTAGCCCAGCGAGTACTGACGGGTGATCAGGTCGTGCAGGCGGACGTTTTCTTCCTGCTTCTTCAGACCGAAGCCAGCCAGCAGCTTGCCCGGGCCGACAGCGTAGGTTGCACCGATTTCAGCACCCTTGATGGTCGGACGCTGGGTGTTGGTGTGCTCCATGTTCTGGTGCGAGTAGGTACCCATCAGTTTCAGTTCCGGGGTCACCGAGAACGAACCTGCGACCGACCAGACCTTCGATTCGACGGCGTTGCGCTCGTAAGCCAGCATCGCTGCTGCCGGACCGTTGTTGTAGGTACCAGCGATCGAGAACGGGTTGGCCGAAGCCTGTGCGCCCGCGGCGTAGGTGGCAGCGCCAGCGCCGATACCGGTCACGCCGCCGCCGGTGGCTTCTTTCGATGCCCACGAAGCGTTCACCTGGAAGCCATTGGCGACCGGCGAGTTATAGAAGATCGCGTTCGAGACACGGTTGTTGTTCGGGCCGCTGCCGCCGACGTCCAGCGGAGCCGAGTTGAAGCCGGCGACCGAGATGTCGGTGTAGAAGCCGGCCTGGGTCGGCAGACCGTGCCACGGTTCGAACGAACCGACGATTTCCTGGAACGGGGTCAGGCCACGGCCCAGACGGACCATACCGAAGTCACCCTGCAGACCGACGCGGGTCTGGCCCTGGAACAGCGGACGGCCGTTGTTTTCGTTGGTGCCGGTGTCCGGCTCGTAACGCATTTCAACCTGGAACAGTGCCTTCAGGCCGTTGCCCAGATCTTCGGTGCCTTTGAAGCCCAGGGTGTTCGAAGCACGCTTGCCGATGGCCAGGGTCTGGTCGGTGCGCTTGACCATGCCGACGTCGATGTTACCGTAGATTTGAACAGCGGTTTGAGCTTGTGCCACACCGGCGAATGCGCCCAGCAGAGCGGCTGCCACGAGGGTTTTTTTCATCTTAATTTTTATCCTAAAAAGTGAATCGAAGGAATCCAGAGAGCATTGAGATTTTTATTAGTTGCTGAACACTCGGATGTGTGAACCTTAAATGCTTAATGCGTCAAGATTGTCTGATTTGTCAATTATGACCGCTGTACTTGGTCGAAAGCCAATAAATCCAATCGTGCTGTTGTATTTTTGAAACGGCCGCCTCGGGAAACCGGGCACACCTTAAGGCTCGTTTAAGTTTCAAAACATCATCATTCTCTCCCCGTGCCACGGCAGGGTTTGTGCGGGCTCAAAGGCCATTGGAATCGTAGCCGAATCGCATCGCCGCGGCTTTAGACTCTGGCCCATCCGACGTCCATTGTTACCGCAGTGCGCGACACATGAGCTCATCAGTAGCGCAACGCAAGCGATCTTCACGTATCTTCGTGCATTGTGCTTGCGAAATTGGACTGCGATATTTCGTAGACGTCTCTAACATCCAGAAAAGAACGATGGCAAACCGTGAAGAACTGGCGGTCATCCGCGGCGCACGTGCCGGGCGCGTCGACTCGCAACTGGCCCTGGGCCGGCTCTACCTGTTCGGCAGTGCCGGGCTGCCGAAGAGCCTGCCCACGGCCCTCCACTGGCTCGACCGCGCCGCACAGCAGGGTTGCGCTGAAGCATGGCAATTGATCGGGAACCATATTCCGGTCGATCTTGCGCGTGACAATCCGCAACCCGTCACCGGCTGGTATGAACTGGCCTACGACGGCGGGCTCGTGCGCGCCGGGCTCGTCTATGCCCAACTGGTGCTGGGCGCGCTGAACGAGGGCCAGTGCACGCCGGCCCAGCGCGCCAAGGCCTTGCGCGCGCTGGAAGACGCGGCCCGTGCCGGCTTTCCGGAAGCGCAGTGGCTGCTCGCGCGCGAGCACGGCGCGGCGCCGCCCGAGACGGACGAGCCGGTCGCCCGCGCGCCCGTGGCCAGCCCCGCGGGCCAGCGCTGGCTGCGCCAGGCGGCCGACAGCGGCGTCGGCGCCGCGCAGTTCGCCCTGCTGGAACAGGACTGGAACGCCGGCCGCTGGTCCGCCTGGCTGGAGCGGGCGCTCCCGCTGGCGCGCGCCCTGGCCGGTTCCGATGCCGCCCAGGACCACACGGCCGCCCGCCTGGCGCCGGACGAGGTGCTGCTGCTGTCGCGCTGTGCCCGGCTCGTGGCCGCGAACGAGGCCCCGCACGACGTCGGCCAGGATGAATTGCTGCGGTTCTGGGAAATCGCCGCGGCCGAGCAGGACCGCCATGCCCAGTTCGCGCTCGGCCTGTGGTGCGCCCGCATGCGGGTGGACGGCAAGCGGATTCCCGGCAGCCATGGCGCGGCCAACTTCAAGAAGGCCGTGCGCTGGCTGGCCCTGGCTGGCGAGCAGGGCCTGGCCGAAGCCTGGTACGCGCTGTCGCGTATTTATATCAAGCCGGAATTCTCCCAGCGCAATGTGCTGGAAGCGCAGAAATACCTGGAGCGCGCGGCGGAGATGGGCTATCGCGATGCCCAGCTGGAATGCGGGAACGCGGCATGGCGTGCGCGCCGCGAGAACGAGAACAACGACGTGCGCGCGCTGTTCTGGCTGCAGAAGGCGGCGGCGCAGGCCTGTCCCAAGGCTGCGGCCGCGCTGCGCAAGCTGGCGCCGCGCCAGCCTGGCGCCTGGACGGACCTGGGTGGACTGGCCGGGCGTGACCTCGCGGCCCATCCGCTGCTGGCCGCGCGCCTGGAACTGGCGGTGGCCTTTGGCCTGAGCCGGGCCGAGGCGCTGTTGCTGGATATCCGCGGCGCCGACCGCGGCCACTGCCTCGTGATCGACATCCGCGCCAGCTACGGCCGCAGCCGGCGCAGGCTGATCTCGGTGGAAACGGCGCAGGAGCGCCAGCTGCTCGACCGCGTGGCGCTCGTCTTCGAGAACGTCGATTGCGGTCCGGGCGGGCCGGAAGGGAATTATCGCCAGCGCCTGTACCGGTTGCGCAGCCTGTTGCCGGAGATGGCGAGCGCGGAGTCCGGGACGGAAGAACCGGAAGAGTCCCCGGCGCCGGACGGAGACTATTCGCTGGCCGCCTGAATCAGATCTCGCTTCAGATCTCGATCTCGCCTTCGAACACGGTCTCGGCCGGACCGCTCATATAAACCGGCTGGCCTTCGCCGGCCCAGTTGATGGTCAGCTTGCCGCCGCGAGCCTGGACTTGCACCGGCGAATCCAGCAGGCCACGCCGGATGCCCGCCACGACGGCGGCGCAGGCGCCCGTGCCGCAGGCCAGCGTCTCGCCGGCGCCGCGTTCGTAGACGCGCAGCTTCACATGGCCGCGGTCCACGATCTGCAGGAAGCCGGCGTTCACGCGGCGCGGGAAGCGCGGGTGGTGCTCGATCTGCGGGCCCGTTTCCAGGACGGGAGCCGCATCGACGTCGGCGACGACCTGCACCGCGTGCGGGTTGCCCATCGAGACCGTCGACACGAGCACGGTCTGTTCCTGGCCCTTGTTCGAGACGGTGATCGGCCACAGCGTGTCGCGGCCTTCGGCGACGCCTTCCAGGCCGGCCGCATCGAACGGAACCTGGCTCGGCTCCAGGATCGGCGCGCCCATGTCCACCGTGATGCTGCCGTCGTCTTCCAGGCGCGGGGTGATAATGCCGCTCATCGTTTCGACGCGGATGCTGCGCTTGTCGGTCAGCCCCTTGTCGCTGACGAACCGGACGAAGGCGCGCGAGCCGTTGCCGCATTGCTCGACCTCGCCGCCGTCATTGTTATAGATGCGGTAGCGGAAATCGCTGCCTTCCGTGACCGGGCGCTCGACGACCAGGATCTGGTCGGCACCGACGCCGAAGCGGCGGTCGGCCAGGCGGCGCCATTGTTCCGGGCCGAGGTCGAGTTGCTGGTTGATCGCGTCGATGACGACGAAATCGTTGCCGGCGCCGTGCATCTTGGTGAACTTGAGTTTCATGGTATCTGTCATTAATCGTAGAACGAAGGCTCGCCGGGTGGCCGGGTCTTGAAGCGCTTATGGGTCCAGAAGTACTCGGCCGGATGTTCGCGCACGCGGTCCTCGATGAAGGCGTTCATGCGACGCGTGGCGGCAATGATGTCGTCGCCGGGGAAATCTTCCCATGCAGGATAGAACTCTACCCGGTATCCCTTGTAGTTGGGCAGGAAAGTGGCGACGACCGGGATGACTTTTGCACCCGTCGCGCCCGCCAGCCGGCCCATCGCCGTCAACGTGGCGGCCGGGATGCCGAAGAACGGCACGAAGGTCGCATCCTTCTCGCCGAAGTCCATGTCCGGCAGCATGAAGTAGGGGAGGCCCTCGCGCAGTGCGCGGATGATCGGCTTGATGCCGTCGGTGCGCGTGAACAGGCGCACCGGGCCATAACGTTCGCGGCCATTACGCAACAAATCGTCGAACGCCTTGTTCTTTTGCGGCGAATACATGCTCGACAGCGGCACCACGCGCGACGCCACGCCCGCCACGTCCAGGCACACGAAGTGCGGGCAGAACAAGATGGTCGGGCCGCTTTCCAGCTGCGCTTTCGGCACCTTGGGGACGATCTCGATCAGGCTGCGGATGCGCTCGAACGGCGCCCACCAGATCAGCGAGCGCTCCAGGATGCTGCGCGAATAGGCCATGAAATGGCGCTTGGCGATATCGACCCGCTCCGCTTCGCCCAGTTCGGGCATGCACAGGCGCAGGTTGACCAGCGCGATCTTGCGGCGCTTGGGAATCGCGTAATACATCAGCCAGCCGACGGCGTTGCCGATGCGACCAAGGACGGGCAGCGGCAGGAAGTGCAGCAGCCACAACAGGAAAATCAGGAACCTCATGCGACGGTCTCGGGGTGCGGTGCTTCGACGCCTTGCGGCTTCTTGTAGCGGTTATAACTCCAGAAATACTGGGCGGGGCAGTAGGCGATGAGCTTTTCCATCTGGCGGTTGATGGCGGCGGCCTGCCGGGCCGCGTCGCCGTCGAGCGACCCTTCGAAGGGGACGAAGCGGATGGCGAAGCCGCGGCCGCGCGGCAGGCGTTCCGCGTACACGGTCAGGATGTCGGCCTTGCCCAGCTGGGCCAGCTTGGCGGGCAGGGTCATCGTGTACGCGTCGCGGCCGAAGAACGGCGCCCACACGCCTTCGCCTTCCTGCGGGACCTGGTCCGGCAGCACGCCGACGGGCTGGCCGCCCCGCAGCGCCTTGACGAGCATGCGCACGCCGGCCAGGTTGGCGGGTGCCAGGTGCATGTGCTGGCGCTCGCGGGCGCCTTCGACGAGCGGCTTCAGGGCGCTCTGGCGCGGCGGGCGGTACATGACCGTCAGTTCGACGCGCAGCGAGACCTGCTGGGCGGTCAGTTCGAAGCAGCCCAGGTGCGGCGTGAGGAAGACGATGCCGCGGCCGGCGTCGAGCTGGCGCTGCACCAGTTCCCAGTTTTCCATGGTGACGTGGCGGGTGACGCGCTCCTGCGGCGCGCACCAGACGAACGGCAGCTCGGCGATGGCCTTGCCGGATTCGGCGATCGCGGCGCGCAGATGGCCGCCGTAGCCGGCCCGTTCGAGGTTTTCGCGCAGGCGCCGGCGGTGCGACGGCGAGAGCAGATAGACGATCCAGCCGAGCGCGGCGCCGAGCGCATGCAGGACGCGCAGCGGCAAAAACGACAGGATCCGAAACAAAAGGACAAGCATTGATTGATTTAGGGTAGAGAACCGACGGGTTGCTGTGCCAGAATTTTTGGAGGAGCGTAAAATACCACTTTGTAGCATCCGCGGAGTTAATGACAACTTGCGAAGCGGAATATAAATCTCGCTAAAGCGTCGCAGGCCTTGGTGCTGCGGCAATTTTTACAACAGTATCAGGAGCCTTAATGTCTTCCAACGACTACCTCTTCACTTCCGAGTCCGTCTCTGAAGGCCACCCGGACAAAGTCGCCGACCAGATTTCCGACGCCATCCTCGACGCCATCCTGGAACAGGATCCGCGCGCGCGCGTGGCTGCCGAGACCCTGTGCAACACGGGTCTGGTCGTCCTGGCCGGTGAAATCACGACGCACGCAAACGTCGATTATATTCAAGTTGCACGCAATACCATCAAGCGCATCGGTTACGACAACACCGACTTCGGCATCGACTATAAAGGTTGCGCCGTGCTGGTCGCCTACGACAAGCAGTCGCCGGACATCGCCCAGGGCGTGGACGAAGGCGCCGGCCTCGACCTCGACCAGGGCGCGGGCGACCAGGGCCTGATGTTCGGCTATGCGTGCGACGAGACGCCGGAACTGATGCCGGCCGCTATTTATTACGCGCACCGCCTCGTCGAGCGCCAGTCGCAACTGCGCAAGGACGGCCGCCTGCCGTGGCTGCGCCCGGATGCCAAGTCCCAGGTCACGCTGCGCTACGTCAACGGCCGCCCGGTGTCCGTGAACACCGTCGTGCTGTCGACCCAGCACGCGCCGGAAGTCAGCCACAGCCAGATCGAGGAAGCGGTGATCGAGGAGATCATCAAGCCGGTGCTGCCGCGCGAATGGCTGCAGGATACCCGTTACCTGGTCAACCCGACCGGCCGCTTCGTCATCGGCGGTCCGCAGGGCGACTGCGGCCTGACCGGCCGCAAGATCATCGTCGACACCTACGGCGGTGCCGCACCGCACGGCGGCGGCGCGTTCTCCGGCAAGGATCCGTCCAAGGTCGACCGCTCGGCCGCCTACGCCGCCCGCTACGTCGCCAAGAACGTCGTGGCCGCCGGCCTGGCGCGCCAGTGCCAGGTGCAGGTCAGCTACGCGATCGGCGTGGCCCGTCCGATCAACATCACGGTCTACACGGAAGGCACGGGCGTCATTTCGGACGAGAAGATCGCCGAACTGGTGATGGAACACTTCGACCTGCGCCCGAAAGGCATCGTGCAGATGCTCGACCTGCTGCGCCCGATCTATACCAAGTCGGCCGCCTACGGCCACTTCGGCCGCGAAGAGCCGGAATTCAGCTGGGAGCGCACCGACAAGGCCGCGCTGCTGCGCGCCGAAGCCGGTCTCGCGTAACACCCAACGCGCGTTGCAAAAACGCCCGTAGCCGGTGGGCAGACACGTGCCCACCGTGCTACACTTGTAAATTCCGAGGAGCGTTGCGACGAGATTCCCCATCTCGCCAGGCTCGGATATCAACACCGCGCTCACGTTACTTTTTTCTTAACTTGAAAGGAGGGCGTGATGAGCGCCGTACTCAAAGACACCACCCAGGACTACCTCGTTGCCGACATCGGCCTCGCCTCGTGGGGCGAGAAGGAAATCCGCATCGCCGAAACGGAAATGCCGGGCCTGATGGCCATCCGCGACGAATACGCGGCCGCCCAGCCGCTGAAGGGCGCGCGCATTGCCGGTTCGCTGCACATGACCATCCAGACCGCCGTGCTTATCCGCACGCTGGAAGCCCTCGGCGCGCAAGTGCGCTGGGCCTCGTGCAACATCTACTCGACGCAGGACCACGCTGCCGCCGCCATCGCCTCGGTCGGTACGCCCGTGTTCGCCGTCAAGGGCGAGACGCTGGACGAGTACTGGGACTACACCCACCGCATCTTCGAATGGGGCGATGACGTCTACGCCAACATGATCCTGGACGACGGCGGCGACGCCACGCTGCTGCTGCACCTGGGCGTGCGCGCGGAGAAGGACATCTCGGTGCTGGACAAGCCGGGTTCGGAAGAAGAAATCTGCCTGTTCAACGCCATCAAGGGCCGCCTGGCCATCGATCCGCAGTGGTACTCGAAGCGCCTGCCGCAGATCAGGGGCGTGACGGAAGAGACCACCACCGGCGTGCACCGCCTGTACCAGATGCACGCGGACGGCAAGCTGGCGTTCCCGGCCATCAACGTCAACGACTCCGTGACGAAATCGAAGTTCGACAACCTGTACGGCTGCCGTGAATCGCTGGTCGACGGCATCAAGCGCGCGACGGACGTGATGGTCGCCGGCAAGGTCGCCGTCGTGGCCGGTTATGGTGACGTCGGCAAGGGTTCGGCCCAGGCGCTCCGCGCGCTGTCGGCCCAGGTCTGGGTTACCGAGATCGACCCGATCTGCGCACTGCAGGCCGCAATGGAAGGCTACCGCGTCGTGACGATGGACCAGGCCGCCGAACACGGCGACATCTTCGTCACCTGCACGGGCAACTACCACGTGATCACCGAGCAGCACATGCTGCGCATGAAGGACCAGGCGATCGTCTGCAACATCGGCCACTTCGACAACGAAATCGAAGTTGCCGCGCTGCGCAAGTACGAGTGGGAAAACATCAAGCCGCAGGTCGACCACATAATCTTCCCGGATGGCAAACGCATCATCCTGCTGGCCGAAGGCCGCCTCGTGAACCTGGGCTGCGGCACGGGTCACCCGTCGTACGTGATGAGCTCGTCGTTCGCGAACCAGACCATCGCCCAGATCGAACTGTTCACCAATACCGCCGCCTACCCGGTCGGCGTGTACACGCTGCCGAAGAAGCTGGACGAAAAAGTCGCCCGCCTGCAGCTGAAAAAGCTCAACGCCCAGCTGACCGAGCTGACCGAAGAGCAGGCCGCCTACATCTCGGTGAGCAAGGAAGGCCCGTACAAGCCGGAACATTACCGTTATTGATCTGGTAAGCTCTTCCGTGAACTGATGCACCTCCGCCGGATTCCATCGTCGGCGGAGGTGTGCTGGACAACCTCTCACGAAAGACACAACATGCGCCTGCTCCTGACCTGGCTGATCAATGCGGCAGCCCTGATGGCCCTGCCTTACCTGATGCATTCGGTAACGGTCGACAACGTCGGCGCCGCCCTCGTGGCGGCCCTCGTCCTGGGCCTCGTGAACACGATCATCCGTCCCTTGCTCGTCGTGCTGACCTTGCCCGTGACGGTCGTGTCGCTCGGTTTGTTCATCCTGGTGATCAACGCACTGCTGTTCTGGCTGGTCGCGCACCTCGTCGGGGGCTTTCACGTGGCGGGGTTCTGGTCCGCGTTCCTGGCGGCGATCCTGTACAGTGTCATTTCGTGGGCGCTTTCTACCTTATTACTCAACAAAGATGGAAACCCCTAACATCAGTATCGAGTTTTTCCCGCCCAAGACGCCCGAGGGTGCGGACAAGCTGCGCGTGGCCCGGCAGAAGCTGGCCGAGCTGAATCCAAAATATTTCTCCGTGACGTTCGGCGCCGGCGGCAGCACGCAGCACGGCACGCTGTCCACCGTCCTCGAGATCCTGGCCGAAGGCCACGATGCCGCACCGCACCTGTCGTGCGTGGGCGGCACGCGCGAATCGATCCGCGCGATCCTGCAGGAATTCAAGGAGAAGGGCATCCGCCGTCTCGTGGCGCTGCGCGGCGACTTGCCGAGCGGCTACGGTGGCGCGGGCGAACTGCGCTATGCCAGCGACCTCGTCGAGTTCATCCGCCAGGAAACGGGCGACTGGTTCCACATCGAGGTGGCTGCGTATCCGGAAATGCACCCGCAGGCCAAGTCGCCGCAGGACGACCTGCAAGCGTTCGTCCGCAAGGTGCAGGCCGGCGCGAATGCCGCGATCACGCAGTATTTCTACAATCCGGACGCGTACTTCCAGTTCGTCGACAATGCGCGCAAGCTGGGTGTGGACGTGCCCATCGTGGCCGGCATCATGCCGATCACGAATTACACGCAGCTGATGCGTTTCTCCGACATGTGCGGCGCCGAGATTCCACGCTGGATCCGTTTGAAGCTGGCCAGCTTCGGCGACGATTCCGCGTCGATCAAGGCGTTCGGCCTGGACGTCGTCAGCGGCCTGTGCGAGAAACTGCTCGCCGGCGGCGCGCCCGGCCTGCACTTCTACAGCATGAACCAGGCGGCGGCCACGACCGCGATCTGGCAGCGCATCACGGCTGCCTGATCCGGTGTCACCCTCACGAATGTTCGTGCGACCGGAAGGCCGCGCGGGCATTTTTTTTAGGCATCAGGTGACGTTGGTGGTTTCCGTCACGATCACGTCCAGCGGCACGTCGTGCGGCGCATGCGAGAACTGGGCTTCCTGATTACTGTAGGCAATCCCCAACGTGTGCGGGCGCGGCGGCTGTTCCAGGGTGCGGTCGTAGTAGCCGCCGCCATAGCCGAGGCGATACCCGTCGGCATTGAAGCCGAGGCAGGGGATCAGCAGGGCCGGCGGGCGCTCGATGAAGCGCAGCTGGGCCGGGACCTGCACGCCGGCTTCGTCCGGCAACATGGCTTCGCCGGGCGTCCACTCCGTGAACGTCAGCGGCGCGTCGCGTTCCATCACGACGGGCAGCGCCAGGCGCACACCCGCCTGGTGCAGCTCCGCGTATGCGGCGCGCAGGTCGGGCTCGCCGGCCAGCGGCCAGTACACACCGATGACACTTACTTGGCGCAATCTCCACCACGCAACGACCTGTGCGCCGATGTGTGCATCCCACTGGACCTTGATTGCGGGATCAAGCCCCCCACGTGCAGTCCTGAGCGCCTTGCGCAATGCCGATTTTGCCGCCTGTTTCTCGTCCGCCACGCTCGGGCTCGAGGGGCATGGTATTCTTGAATCGCCGGTCATGGATGAAATGAAGCCTACATTGAATATTGCATTATCGATGTCGCAGACACTGTTAGCCGGCGCCGTCGCGGCCGCTTCCAGCCTGCTCTTCCTCGCGTCGTCCGCTGTCGCGGCCCAGGCCGTGTCGCCAGGGACGGCACCCCCCACACCCGCTGCGCCCACCGCGGTGCCTGCGCCGGTCGTCGCGCCCGGACCGCAGGCAGATGCCAGCCGCGAGCAGGACGAGATCTTCGCGCAACTGCGCGACGCCGCCCGCAAGAACGATGCCGATAAAGCCGCGGCGCTGGCGGCCCGGCTGCCGGACTACGCGATTCCGTCGTACGTCGACTATTATCGGCTCAAACCGCGGCTGCGCGACGCTTCCAACGAGGAAATACTGGATTTCCTGAAACGTTACGAAGGCAGCGCCATCGCCGACCGCCTGCGCAACGACTGGCTGCTGGAACTCGGCCGCAAGCGCGATTGGGTCAACTTCGATCGCGAGCTGCCCCTGTTCGTCAAGAAAGACGATTACCAGGTCAAGTGCTATGCCTTGCTGTCGCGCGCATCGAAGGGACAAAACGTGGCGGCCGAGGCACGCGTGCTGCTCGACAATCCGCCGATGTATGGCGAAGCGTGCGCCGCGCTGGTCAACCAGCTCGTCCAGTCCGGCCAGTTCACGAACAATGATTTGCTGGCGCAATTGCGCCTGGCCGGCGAGATGCATGCGACGGGGCCGTCGCGCCGCACGGCGCTGCTGCTGGGTGCGTCCGACACGCGTGCCGCGCAGGCCGTCGACCTGCCGGCCGTGGCAATGGCGCGCGGCATCGGCAGCACGCGCGCCGACCACGAGATCTACCTCGTCGCCATCGGCCGCATGGCGCGCACGAGCCTGAAACTGGCGACGGTGGCGCTCAACAGGAACGCATCGAAACTGTCAGCCGAGGAAAAGGCGATCGGCTGGGCGAACATCGCGCTGGCCGCGTCGCTGACGCTGGCGCCCGAAGCGTACGACGACTGGAAGAAGGCGGAAGGGGCGCCGCTGACGTGGAACCAGCTGGAGTGGAAGACGCGCATCGCACTGCGCCGCGGCGACTGGAAGACGGTGCGTGCGACGATCGAGGCGATGCCGCCGCAGCAGCACGACGAGCCCGCCTGGACGTACTGGCTGGGCCGCGCGCTGCAGGCCGAAGGCCGGCGCGAGGATGCGCAGGCCTTGTACCGCGGCATCGCCGACCAGAACAGTTTCTATGGCCAGCTGGCGATGGAAGAGCTGGGCATGCAGATCAGCATCCCGCCCAGCGCCGCGCCGCCCACGCCGGCCGAGCTGGCGCAGGTGGCCGCGAACCCCGGCTTCAGGCGCGCCTTGAAATTCTTTTCGATGCGCATGCGTTTCGAAGGCACGCGCGAATGGAATTGGGCGCTCACCGGATTCACGGAACGGCAATTGCTCGCCGCCGCCGAGTTTGCGCGCCAGAACGATATCCTCGACCGCATGCTGTCCACGTCCGAACGCACGCGCACCGAGTTCGACTACACGCAGCGCTTCCCGGCGCCGCACAACGACATCCTGCACCCGACGGCGCAGGGCCTCGGCCTGGACCAGGCCTGGGTCTATGGCCTGATCCGCCAGGAATCGCGTTTCGTCTCCGATGCGCAGTCGGGCGTGGGCGCGTCCGGCCTGATGCAGGTGATGCCGTCGACCGGCAAGTGGGTGGCGGAAAAGATCGGGCTGACGGACTACGGCCACGGCATGCTCAGCGATATCCGGACGAATATCGTGCTCGGCACCAATTACCTGAACATGGTGCTGAACAGTGCGGAAGGCTCGCAGGTGCTGGCGACGGCCGCGTACAACGCCGGACCGGGGCGCGCGCGTACGTGGCGCGGGCTGTTGACGGCGCCGATGGAAGGGGCCGTGTTCGTCGAGTCGATCCCGTTCGAGGAAACGCGAACCTACGTGCGCAACGTGATGTCGAACGCGACGAACTATGCCGCGCTGTTCGACAAGCGTCCGCAATCGCTCAAGGCGCGCCTGGGTACGATCACGCCGCGCGGCGGGGGCATCGGCCTCCCGTAAGGAGAGCGAACAACGAGCAGGAGGACAGCATGCACGCGCAATCGGTCGTATTGTTCGGCGGGACCGGATTCATCGGCAGCCACCTGGCGGCCAGGCTGTCCGAGCACGCCATCGACATCGTCGTGCCCACGCGGCACGAAAGCCACGCGATGCACCTGATGCCGCTGGGCGTCGACATCGTGCAGGCGGATCCTTACGACGACACGGCGCTCCGCAAGCTCGTGGCCGGGCGCGATGCCGTGATCAACCTGGTCGGCATCTTGCACTCGCGCCGCGGCAATCCGTACGGGCCGGACTTCCGCCGGGCCCACGTCGATTTGCCGCACCGCATCGCCGCCGCCTGCGCGCTCGAGGCCGTGCCGCGTTATCTGCACATGAGCGCGCTGGGCGCTGCCCGCAACGGCCCCTCGATGTACCAGCGCTCGAAGGCCGACGGCGAGGCGGCCGCGGCGAGCCAGCCCAGCGTCGCGGCGACGATCTTCCGGCCGTCCGTCGTGTTCGGCCCGGAAGATAAATTTCTCAACATGTTCGCGCGCCTGCAGCGCCACCTGCCCGTCGTCCCGCTCGCCTGCGCGCATGCGCGCTTCCAGCCCGTGTACGTGGGCGACGTGGCCGAGGCGTTCGTGCGTGCGCTGCTCGATCCGCACACGGCCGGCCTCACCTATGAACTGGGTGGGCCGCAAGTCTACGAGCTGGCGGAACTGGTGCGGCTGGCGGGGCGCTATGCGGGGCACGAGCGCAAAGTGATCGCCTTGCCGGATGCGCTCGCGCGGCTGCAGGCGATGTTGTTCGAGCTGCTGCCGGGCGAGCCCGTCATCACGCGCGACAATCTCGATTCGATGAAGGTCGACAATGTGCTCCAGCCGTCCAGGGACAATAAAGTCTTGACAACAGCGGCGCTGGGAATCAAGCTCACGGCGCTCGAGGCCGTCGCGCCGCAGTACCTGGCGCCGCCCGGCGGACTCGACGCTCTGCGCGCCCGTGCCGGGCGCTGACCTCAACGATCACGCCACACCATGCAGACTCTCGAACTCGACCCGACATTGACGCAGACCCTCGACAACGCACGCCAGGCCGGCCTGACCCTGGTCATCGGCAACAAGAATTACTCTTCGTGGTCGATGCGCCCCTGGGTGGCGCTCGTCGCCGCCGGCATCCCGTTCACGGAAGTGCGCGTCCTGCTCGACCAGCCGGACACGGCCACCAACATCGCGCAGTATTCGGCTTCCGGCCGCGTGCCCGTGCTGCTGGCCGGCGAGATGACCATCTGGGACAGTCTCGCCATCTGCGAATACGTAGCAGAGCAATTTCCTGAGAAGCATATGTGGCCGCAGGACGTGGCCGCCCGCGCGCTGGCCCGCTCCGTCGTGGCCGAGATGCATTCCGGCTTCGGCGACCTGCGCACCGCGATGACGATGAACATCAAGGCGCGCCTGCCGGGCCGCGGCCGCACGCCGGGCGCCCAGGCCGACATCGGCCGCATCTGCGAGATCTGGGAAGAGTGCCTGTCCCGCTTCGGCCACCACAACTTCCTGTTCGGCGATTTCTCCATCGCCGACGCGTTCTTCGCGCCCGTCGTCACGCGCTTCCAGACCTATGGCGTGGCGCTGGCGCCCGCGCTGCAGGCCTATTGCACGCGCGTGCTCGCGCACCCGGCCGTCGCGCGCTGGGTCGAGGAAGCGATGGCCGAAACGGAAATCGCCGGCCTGCACGAAGACGAGTTGCCGGACTGATGACGATGCAGGCGTACGTCGTCGGCGGCGCCGTCCGCGATGAGCTGCTGGGGCTGCCCGTGCAGGACCACGACTGGGTCGTCGTCGGGGCCACGCCCGAGGACATGATCGCCAAGGGGTTCCGGCCCGTCGGCAAGGATTTCCCCGTGTTCCTGCACCCGCAGACGCACGAGGAATACGCGCTCGCGCGCACCGAGCGCAAGACGGCGCCGGGCTACCACGGCTTCGTGTTCCACACCGCCCCCGACGTCAAGCTCGAAGACGACCTGATCCGGCGCGACCTGACGATCAATGCGATGGCGCGCGCCGAGGACGGCACCATCGTCGACCCCTACGGCGGCTTGCAGGATCTGCAGGACCGCGTGTTCCGCCACGTGTCGCCCGCGTTCGCCGAAGACCCCGTGCGCATCCTGCGCCTGGCCCGCTTCGCCGCGCGCTTCCCGGCATTCACGGTGGCCGACACGACGCTCGCGCTGATGCGCCAGATGGTCGAGGCGGGCGAGGTGGATGCGCTCGTGCCGGAGCGCGTGTGGCAGGAACTGTCGCGCGGGCTGATGGAGCAAAAGCCGTCGCGCATGCTGGCCGTGCTGCGCGACTGCGGCGCGCTGGCGCGCATCCTGCCCGAGCTCGATGCGCTGTGGGGCGTGCCGCAGCCGCCGCTGCACCATCCCGAAGTCGACACGGGTGTGCACATGATGCTCGTGATCGATTACGCAGCCGAACAGGGCTACGACCTGCCCGTGCGCTTCGCCGCGCTCATGCACGACCTGGGTAAAGGGTCAACGTCGCCCGAACACTGGCCCAAGCACCATGGCCACGAAGGCATGGGGCCGCGCCTGATCACGGAACTGAGCAAGCGCCTGCGCGTGCCGACGGACTGCCGCGACCTGGCCGTGATGACGGCGCGCGAGCACGGCAACGTGAGCCGCGCGCTCGACCTGCGGCCGAACACGATCGTGACCCTGTTCGAACGCTGCGACGCGTTCCGCAAGCCGGACCGCTTCGCGCAGATGCTGCTGGCGTCCGAATGCGATGCGCGCGGGCGCGGCGACGAACGACATGAGATGCGCAGCCGCGCCTATCCGCAGGCGCCCTGGCTGCTGCGCGCGCTGGACGCGGCGCGCGGCGTGAACGCGGGCGAGGTGGCGGCGCGCTACGCCGAGAACCGCGAAAAAATCCCCGAAGCCGTGCACGCCGCGCGGGTGAGCGCCGTGAAGGCGGCGCTGGGCGACGTGCGCGACTGAACCTAGGCCGCCGCGGTGTCGGCCCCGAACCTGCACCACGTGTCGCGGCCCGCTTCCTTGGCGCAGTACAGCGCCGTATCGGCGTTCTTGTACAGGGCGTCCGTGTCCACACCGTCCCGCCAGGCCACGGCGGCGCCGACGCTGGCGCTGACGCGCATGTCGTGGGCGCCGAACGCGATCGGAGCGCGCATCGAATCGACGATGCGCTGGGCCACGTCGCCCACGATGGCGTCGCTGGCCGGCGTCAGCAGGACGGCGAATTCGTCGCCGCCCAGCCGCGCCACGCAGTCGGTCTGGCGCACGGCCGCACGCAGGCGCTCCGCCGCCGCGACCAGCAGCGCGTCGCCCGCATCGTGGCCGAGCGTATCGTTGATGTGCTTGAAGCGGTCCAGGTCGATCAGGAGCAGCGCGAACGGGTCGCCGCCGCGCCGGCCGAGGGCGGCCAGGCGCTGCAGTTCGTCGTTGAAGCGGCGCCGGTTGGGCAGGTCCGTCAACGCGTCGTTGTAGGCCATGGTTTCCAGTTTCAGCTGGGTGGCGCGCAGCTCGGCGGTGCGGCTGGCGACCACGGCCTCCAGCTCGCGCTGGCGCCGGCGCAGCAGCGACGTGCGGGCCTGCATCAGGGCGGCAAGGATGCCCAGCACGGCGATCGCACCCATTGCCCGCACCCAGGCCAGCTGGTGCCAGGCGGGGAGGACGCGGACCGGCAGCTCCAGGTTGACGGTATCGTCGCTGTTACCGGAGGCACGCACGCGCAGGCGGTAGTTCCCTGGCGGCAGGTTGTTGTAGCTGGCACGGCGCACGGTCGTGTCGGCTTCGATCCATCCGGTGTCGAAGCCTTCGAGCTGGTAGGCGTAGTGGCGGTGCTCGGCCGGCATGTAATCCAGGGTCGCGAACTCGACCGCGAAACCGCGTTCGCGATCGGCGGGCGTGACGGTCAGCGCGGCGGGCTCGCGGCCCGATGCAACCGGCGCAAGCGCACGGATCGCACGCCCGCCGAGCATCAGTTGCGTGATGGCGAGCGGGGGCAGGGGACGGCGGGTGTCCAGCCGGTCGGGGAATACGACGGAGAGGCCGGTGAAACCGCCGAACAGCACCTCGCCGTCCGCCCCCAGCGCGCCCGAGCTGGTCCAGTAACTCGGCACGTGGGCGCCGTCGGCCTCACCCAGCCGGCGGACCTGCAGGGTGTCGGGGTGCACGCCGGCCAGGCCGAGGTCGGTGCTCAGCCAGATCTGCCCGCTGCGGTCCTGTACCAGCATGTTGACGCTGTTGTCGGGCAGGCCGTCGGCCGTCGTCAGGCGCCGGAACCAGCGGCGCCCGCCGGCATCGGTGCGATCGAGGATGGCGACGCCGTTGCCGAACGAGGACACCCACAGGCGGCCCGTGCGGTCGACGAGCAGGGACGAGACGAAGCCGTTCGGCACGCGCGTGCGGTCGGCGTTGTCGGTCGGCAGGCGCTCCACCGTCGTGCCGTCCCGGTCCAGCCGCACGACGCCGCGCCGGGTGCCGATCCACACGCTGCCGTCCGCGAGCGGCAGCAGGGCGGTGACGCGGCGGTCGCCCAGCGCCTCGTCTTCGTGGCGCAACACGGTCGCCGGCCCGGCGGAGGACGGCCGCACCGCCCATGCCCCGTCGAGCCCGCCCAGCCACAGGAGACCGTCGCGCCATGCCAGGGCCCAGACGGACGCGTCGGGACGGCGGCCCGCAATCTCGACGTGCCGTACGGTACGCCCGGTGCCGTCGCTGCGATACAGGCCTTGCTGGGTGCCGATGTAGACGCTGCCGTCCGGCGCATTCGCCATGGCGAGCACCCGGCCCTTGGGCAGGGCATCGGCGTCCGCCCTGATCTCGGCCAGCGCGCCGGTGTGCGGCTCGACGATGCTCACGCCACCGCCGGGAACGCTCAGCCATACCTTGCCGTCCGGGCGGGGCAGCAGATGATAAATGTTGAGGCCGGTAATGCTGCCGATCGTCCGCACCGTCACGATGCCGCGCGGGAGGGGATCGTGCTGGCTCAGGGTGCCGCCGGTGGCAACGAAGATCTGGCCGCCGCGCTCGCGCAGCATGGCGAGGATCTCGTCGCTGCGCAGGCTGTCCGGCACATCGCCGCGGTAGCGCAGGCGCCGCGTCGTGCCCTGGCGTACGTCGACCTCGACGATGCCGCCGCTCTCCGTGCCGAGCCAGACGACGTCGTCATCCTTTTGCACGATCGTGAACACGCGCTCGCCCTGCAAGGCGGGCTGCGGACCCGTTTCCACGATGGGACGGGGCGCCGCGCCCCGCGTGGCGATGACGAAGGCGCCATGGGTGCGGGTGCCGATCCATACGCGCCCCGCGCTGTCCTGGTACAAGGCGTTGATCGACGGTTCGTTCGGCGCCGGCAGCCCCAGGTGCACGACCTCCAGCCGGTCGTGGTCGCCGGACCGGTAGAACAGGCCCTCGCGGGTGCCGATCCAGAGACCGCCCTGGCGGTCGCGCAACAGCACGTCCACCCCATCCGGTGCGAGCACGGATGCGGCCAGCTGCGGGGCGCCGCTGGCGGCGGCATGCACCTTGCCGGCGGCGTCGACGCGTCCCAGTCCCGCGCCGGTGCCGACCCAGATGCCGCCGGCGCCGTCGTCGACGATGCTGGAGACGCGTGCATGGCCCAGGCCGCCCGGGCCGGCCGGGATGACGGTGAAGCGATCGCGCGCCGCGTCGTAGCGCGCCAGGCCGCCCGCGCTCGTACCGATCCACAGGCGGCCGCCCGCGTCCACGTGCACGCTCTGGATATAGCCGTCCGGCAGGCTACCTTCCCGCGCCGGATCGGCCACATAGCGCCGCACCCGGAAACCGTCCCAGCGAACCAGGCCGGTCTGCGTACCCAGCCACAGGAAACCGTCGCGATCCTGGGCGAGAGACGTGCCGAAACGCAGCGCTTCTTCGGTGTGATGCCGGAACGAGACATGAGAAAATGGTTGCCAGGCTGCGGATGCATCTGCGTTGGCTGCGGTGGACGGAAACGCGAGCAGCGCGCTCATCCAGAAGATCAGGCAGGGCAGGGCCTGGCGAAAAAATGGCATGCGACACTCTCGATTTCTCTTTAGAATCAAGTATATGCCGCTTTACCCTTGGTATCCCGTTCGCAGCGATAAGTGATCAAATTCTGTTGTATCGACGCAAGAATAGAGCGCCCATGCAGGACCATCCACTCCGCCGCTGGCTGAACCACCTGATCAAGAAGAAGGGTCAGGCCGTGCTGGTCAAGGCATTGGCCAGGCGCGACCGGCGGCGGATCCTGCGCCACTTCCTGGCCCTCGACCGCGACGACCGCCTGCTGCGCTTCGGCAGCGTGTTGCCGGACGAGCTGATCGAAGCGTATGTCGCGAAACTCGATTTTTCGAAGGACATCGTGTTCGGCGTCTACAACGGGCGGTTCCAGCTCGTGGGCGTCGGCCACCTCGCGTTCACGTCGCGCGAGGCGCATCCGGACAGCATCCATTACACGGACAAGGAAAAGGTGGCCGAGTTCGGTGTCTCCGTCTCGGCATCCGCGCGGGGGCAGGGCGTCGGCACGCGGCTGTTCGAACGGGCCGCCATCCACTGCCGCAATTCCGACGTCGACACGTTGTACATGCAGTGCCTGTCGTCGAACCGCACGATGATGCACATTGCGAAGAAGGCCGGCATGGAGATCCGCCGCGAATACGGAGAAGCGGACGCCCACCTGCACCTGCCGCCGCCCAGCCCGGGCAGCGTGCTTGCGGAGGCGCTGGAAGAGCAGTTCGCCAAGATCGATTACACGGTCAAGGCCAATGCGCGCGCTGCCGTCAAATGGTTCCGGCCGAAGCGCTGAACGTTCCTAAGCCGAATCGCGCGGCACCAATCCGCCCGTAAACCGCTTGCGGTACGGCGCCACGTCGGCGCCGTCCAGCTGCGCCTGCAGGCATTCCATCGCCGCGACGCCGATGGCCGCGACGTCCTGCCGGAACGTCGTCAGCGGCGGGTAGAGGTAGGCGGAGATCGGCAGGTCGTCGTGGCCCACGATCGCGAGGTCCTTGCCCGGTTCGAGGCCGAAGCGGCGGCACGCGGACATCGCGCCGATGGCGAGCCTGTCGGTGCCGCAGGCGAGCGCCGTGACGCCGGCGCGCTTCCACGCGCCGCTCGCGAGCCAGTCGAGCACGTGGCGGAACGCGTACGCTTCGAAATCCCACGACGGCTGCGTGCTGGCCGGCACGAGGTACGGCTGCATGCCGGCTTCCGCCATCGCGTCCTGGTAGCCGGCCAGCCGTTCTTCCGGCGACGGATGCGCGACCGGCGGCGCGCCCAGGTAGGCCGGACGGTGGCCGCGGCCCAGCAGGTAGCGGGTCAGCATCGCCATGCTCTGGCGGTTGTCGTTCATGACGTAGTTGCAGTCTTCGTGGACATAGCTGTCCATGTAGACGATGCGCATTTCCTGCTCCAGCCGCAGCAGCAGGTCGAGGTTCGCCGTCGACGCGACCGCGGTCAGGATCACGCCCGCCACCTTCATCGACCGCATCGTCATCAGCGCCGCCGCTTCCTCGGCCGGGTCGTTGTACGAGCACTGGATGATCACGTCCATGCCCAGCGCCTTGGCCTTCGCCTCGATCGCGCGCAGCGCCTCGGCGAAGAACGGTTCGTTCACCACCGGCAGGATGACGCCGACCATGCGCGAGCGCCCGCGCACGAGGCTCACGGCGTGCGGGTCGGGCACGTATTCGAGGTCGCGGCAGGCCTGCTCGATGCGGGCCCGCGTATCGGCCTTCAATCCCTCGCGGTCGTTGAAATACTTCGACACCGTGGCGCGCGACACGCCGGCCCGCGCGGCGACGTCGTGCATGGTCACCGGGCCACGAGAGGCTGGGCCACGGGGATTTTGCGCTGTTTTCATCAGTTTGTTGACTCGTGTAAAGTAAGCGCCCGCCGACAGGCGCGTCACCATCATAGCAAAAATACTTGCGTGCAATAAGAGCGCGGATTCCCCTAGCACACGCGCCATTCGCCCGCCGTGGATCACGTGTTGTTGTGGTCACTCAACCATTAAAAATTTTGTAAAAAAATCTGTTGACGACAAAAAGTCGACACGTGTAAAGTTCTTTCGTCAGGCAGTATCCCATACCTAAAACAGCTCGGAGACACCGTCATGAAAAGATCCGCCGTGTTCGCGTGCATCGCGGCATTCGCCTTCTCCCTGGCCGGCGTGGCGCACGCCGCGCGCCCGCTGAAGTCCGTCGGCGTCGCCGTCAGCGACCTGGCCAATCCATACTTTGTCGCCATCGGCAAGGGCGCGCTTGACGCCGCGAAAAAGGTCGGCGGCGACAAGGTCAAGGTCACCACCGTCTCCAGCAAGTACGACCTCAACACCCAGGTCGGCCAGATCGAAAACTTCATCGCCAACAAGGTCGACATCCTCATCGTCAACGCGTCCGATCCGAAAGGCATCGCGCCCGTGCTGCAAAAGGCGCGCAATGCCGGCATCGTGGTGGTGGCCGTCGACGTCGGCGCGGACAATGCGGATGCGACGGTCATGTCCGACAACACGATGGCGGGTACCGAGTCCTGCAAGCGCATCGCCCTTCGCCTGCACGGCAAGGGCAATGTCGTCATCGTCAACGGGCCACCCGTCACCGCCGTGATCGCGCGCGTGGCCGGCTGCAAGCAGGCCTTTGCCGGCACCGGCATCCGCATCGTGTCCGACAACCAGGATGCGAAGGGCAGCCTCGATGGCGGCATGGAAGTGATGACGAACCTCCTGATCGCGCACCGCCGCATCGATGCCGTCTTCGCCATCAACGACCCGTCCGCGATCGGTGCCGAACTCGCGGTCAAGCAGGCGGGCCGCCCGGACGTGCAGATGGTCGCGTCGGTCGACGGCGCGCCGGATGCGGAAGCGGCGCTCAGGTCGAAGAACAGCATCTTCGCCGTCACCACCGCGCAAGACCCCTACAAGATGGCCACGCTGGCCGTCGACATCGGCTACGGGATCATGAACGGCAAGCGTCCCGCGAACCCGGTCGTGCTGATTCCCACCCCCGCAATCACCAAGCAGAACGTACTGGCCTACAAGGGCTGGGCCAGTCATTAAAAGACACCTCTCATTGGAGGAGACATGGCAACAATTAATCCACCGCCCGTGCTGGAGGTCGCCGGCATCCGCAAGCGGTTCGGCGCCGTCACGGTGCTCGACGGCGTCCAGCTGACCATCCGCCCCGGCGAGATCCACGCGCTGATGGGAGAAAACGGTGCCGGCAAGAGCACGCTCATGAAAATCCTCGCCGGCGTGTACCAGCCGGACGCCGGCGAGATCCGCGTGGCCGGCAAGCCAGTCCGCATCGGGTGTCCCGCCGATGCGCGTGCGTGCGGCATCAACCTGATCTACCAGGAGCTGTCGGTCGCGGCCAATCTCACGGTCGCGCAGAACATCTTCATGGGCGCGGAACCGCGCGGACGCTTCGGCGTCGTCGACACGGCGCAGATGAACCGGTGCGCGGCCGAGGTATTGAAAAGTCTCGGCGCCACGTTCGCGCCGAACCGTCTCGCGAGCGGCCTGTCGATCGCCGACCAGCAGCAGGTCGAAATCGCCCGCGCCCTCGTGCACGACAGCCGCGTGCTGATCATGGACGAGCCGACGGCCGCGCTGTCCGAGCGCGAGACGGAGCGCCTGTTCGACGTGATGCGCGCCCTGCGCGAACGGGGCATCGCGATCATCTACATCAGCCATCGCATGGCGGAAGTGCGCATGCTGGCCGACCGCGTGACCGTGCTACGCGACGGCACGTGGATCGGCGAACTGACGCGCGACGAAGCGACGCCGGACACGGTCGTGCGCATGATGGTCGGCCGTGAACTCAACGGCTTCTACGAGCGCGCGCAGCGGCGCGCGCCGGGCCCCGTGCGCCTGAAGCTCACCGACGTGCACGGTGCGAAGGTGCATCCCGTGTCGCTGGAGGTGCGCGCCGGCGAGATCGTCGGCCTCGCGGGCCTCGTCGGCGCCGGCCGCACGGAACTGGCGCGGCTCGTGTTCGGCGCGGACCCTCTGTCCGGCGGCACGCTCGAAGTCGATGGCCGCGCAGTGGCGATCCGCACGCCGGGCGATGCGATCCGCCTCGGCATCGCCTACGTGCCGGAAGACCGCAAGGGGCAGGGCCTGTTCCTGCAACAGTCGCTGCTGGCGAACGTGACGATGAACGTGCTCGGCAAGCATGCCCGCTGCGGGGTACTCCGGCGCGGGGAACTGCTGGACGTCACGCGCGGCGCGATTGCCAGACTGTCGGCGCGCGGCGCGGGGCCGGACGGCATCATCGGCGGCCTCTCGGGCGGCAACCAGCAAAAGCTGCTGCTCGCGCGCTGGCTGGAGATCAAGCCGCGCGTGCTGATCCTCGACGAGCCGACGCGCGGCGTCGACATCGGCGCCAAGCACGAGATCTACCGGATCATCCACGAGCTGGCGGATGCGGGCGTGGCCGTGCTGTGCATCTCGAGCGAGCTGGCGGAAATCATCGGCGTGTGCGACCGCGTGCTCGTCATGCGCGAAGGCTGGCTGTCCGGCGAGCTGCTTGGCGAACGCATCACCCAGGAAAACATCATGGCACTGGCCACCCAGGCCCAGGCCGCATAGGAGACGACATCATGCAGACCCTCAAATCATCCCTTCCCACGGCGCCGCGTGCAAGCGCGCACGGCGGCATTGGCCAGGCCTTTTCCCGCATGTTCGCGACGATGGGCATGCTGCCCGTGCTCGTCGCGCTGTACATCGTGTTCTACTTCCTGACCGGCTACTTCGCCGAAGACGGCGTGTCGAATTTCGCGACGACGGCCAACACGATGAACGTGCTGCGCCAGAGTTCCATCAACGTCGTGCTGGCGACGGGCATGACGTTCGTGATCCTCACGGGCGGCATCGACCTGTCCGTCGGCTCCGTGCTGGCGGTGTCCGCGGTGCTGGGCATGATCGCGTCGCTGCCGGGCCACGCGCCCGCGCTGTCGCTGCCGATCTTCCTGCTCGCGGGCCTCGGCATGGGCCTGCTGAACGGCACGCTCGTCGCCGTCTTCAAGATCAACCCGTTCGTCGTCACGCTTGGCACGATGACGGCGCTGCGCGGCACGGCGTACCTGCTCGCGGACGGCACCACGATCCTGAACCGCGAGATCCCGACCTTCGAATGGATCGGCAACGATTCGTTCGCCGGCCTGCCGTGGCTCGTGTGGGTCGCCGCCGCGCTCGTGCTGGTGGCCTGGTTCATCCTGCGCCGCACGGTGCTGGGCATGCATGTGTACGCGGTCGGCGGCAATCCGCAGGCGGCGCGGCTCACGGGCATCAAGGTCGGCCTGGTCCTCGTCTTCGTCTATGCGTTCTCCGGCCTGTGCGCCGGCACCGCGGGCGCGATGTCGGCCAGCCGCCTGTATGGCGCGAACGGCAACTGGGGCTCGGGCTACGAGCTCGATGCGATCGCCGCGGTGGTCCTCGGCGGCACGAGCCTGATGGGCGGCGTGGGCACGATCTGGGGCACCGTCATCGGCGCGCTGATCATCGGCCTGCTCAACAACGGTCTCACGATCCTCGGCCTGTCCTCGTTCTGGCAGTACGTGGCGAAGGGCACGGTCATCGTGCTCGCCGTGATGCTCGATAAATGGCGTTATCAACAACAGGCGAACTGACATGCAAGCACAACGACTCCCCCGCTACGTGGTCTTCGGCGAAGCGCTGACCGACATGATCCGCCAGGACGACGGCACGTGGCGCTCGCTGCCCGGCGGTTCGTGCTGGAACGTTGCGCGCGTCGGCGCAAGGCTCGGGCTGCACACGGGGTATGCCGGCGCCGTCAGCATGGATGCCTTCGGCGACGAGATCGCGGACGCCGGCGCGCAGGCTGGCCTGGACGAACGCTTCCTGCAGCGCGTGGACGCGCCGCCGTTCATCGCGATGGTGACGTCGCGCCATCCGCCCCGTTACGTCTTCCTGGGCGAGAACAGCGCGGACCTGCACTTCCGGCCCGAGCTGCTGCCGGACGGCTGGCTGGAAGCGGCCGACTTCATCCACGTGGGCAGCCTCGCGCTCGCGCGCGGTCCGCTGGCGCGGCGTCTCGTGGAGCAGGCGCTGATGGCGCGCCAGGCCGGCAAGCGCATCGCCTTCGATCCGAACTTCCGCAACGCGATGCGCGACGCGGCGTACCGGCCCACGTTCGAACTCATCGCGGGTCTCGCCAGCCACATCAAGGTGTCGGACGAAGACCTGGAAGGTTTGTTCCCGGGCTTCGAACAGCGCGACGCGCTGGCCGCGCTGCGCGCGCTGGCGCCCGATGCCGAGATCCTGTACACGCGCGGTGCCGATGGCCTGTCGCTGATCCGCGGCGACGAGGTGCTCGATGCGCCCGCGCGCCGCGTGGACGTCGTCGACACCGTCGGCTGCGGCGACGCGTCGATGGCCGGCTGGATCACCGGCCTGCTGCTGCATCCGGAGATGCGCGCGCCGTGCCAGCTCGCGCGCATCGCGGCGGTGGCCGCCACGGCCGCCATGCATGCCGGGCCGTATGCGCCGACGGCGCAAGAAGTCAGCGCACTGCTCGACTAAGCCGTCATCCGATCCTGTTCCGTTGACCTGCCGCGGCATCTGCGCCGCGGCCGGACGGGATCCGCTTTGCCCATAAAAACAATCAGGAGATACCATGCGCATGCCAACCATCGCGCCGGCGCTGCTCGCGCTCGCGTTTTGCATCCCTGCGTCCGCCGTGGACGTCCAGAATTACCTGCGCGCCAACGCGGCCGCGAATTCCGAAGGCGGCGGCCAGACCTGCTTCGGCCTGGCCGGCGCGGGCGCCAAGTACCGCTTGGGGAATGAATGCGGCGTCTACGGTGAGATGCTGCTGGGCCAGCACCTCGTGCGGGGCGACGCCGGCGAGGACGTGAAGGCGTACGCCATGCTCAACCTGGGCAACGCGGCCGCGTCGAGCAATGCAAGGCGGCCGCAGGGCGGCTGGAAGATCGGCCTGCCGCAAGCGTACCTCGCCATCGAACACGTGAGCGGACTCGGTGACGCCGCGCTGTGGATCGGGCGCCGCTACTACAAGCGCGAAGGCGCGAACGTCAACGATTTCCTGTACTGGAATCCGTCCGGCATGGGCGTCGGCATCGAGGACGTGCCGCTGGGACCCATGAAGTTCAGCTACGCCTACCTGCACGACGACCAGCAGACGATGCCGATCATGCGCGTCGGCGACACGGCGAACCGCCACGATGTTCAGCTGCGCGGCGTGCCCGTGAATCCGGGCGGCACGCTGGAACTGGGCCTGGCGCTGATCCGCAGCGATGGCCAGCGTGATCATCACGGCGGTTCGATGATCACGGTGCAGCACCGCCAGCGCGTGCTGGACGGCGCCGGCGACAACCGTCTCGCGGTCCAGTGGGGCACGGGCGCCGGCACGGACAATGGCGCGACGGGCGACATCACGAGCGGCGACGACGTGCACCGGCTGCGCATCGTCGACAGCTGGTACGCGCAAGTCACGCGCCGCTTCGGCGGAGAACTCGTCGCCGTCTGGCAGCGCGATTCGGCTCACACTTCGGCACACGATCCGGCCAAGGCAAAAACGTGGGCCTCCGCCGGCGGCCGCATGTCGTATGCGCTGTCCGACAAGATAAAACTGCTGGCGGATATCGGCCATGACCGCGTGGCGCCGCAGAACGGCGACGTGCGCCGGCTGACCAAGGTCACGGGCGCCGTCGCGCTGATGTCGAAGCCCGGCTATTTCGACCGTCCGGAATTGCGCCTGTTCGTCACGCACGCGCGCTGGAACGAGGCCGCGCGCGCGGCCGCGCGGATGAACGATCCGCTGGCCGCGAACGGCATCCATGGCACGACGCTGTCCGGATTCACCGTCGGCGCCACCTACGAAAACTGCTGGAAGTGATCAGGCGTGCATCCCGGCCAGCAAGGTATCGATGGCGGCCAGCGACGGCGGCGTGGCGCCGGCCGCGAGGCAGGCCGCGGCGCCCGCCGCCACGGCGAAGCGCAGGTGGGCGAGGCCATCGCGTTCGGGCGCATGCAGCATGCTCCACGCCAGCGCGGCGATGCTGGCGTCGCCCGCGCCGACCGTGTCCACGGGCGTGATGCGCGGCGCCGCCATCTCCCACGATCCTGCCGGCGTATGCAGCGAGGCGCCGGCCGCCCCCTTCGTGTACAGATAGGTGGCGTCCGGGTTCCAGCCGCGCAGCGTCGCGAAGGCGGCATCGGCGTCGTCCGTCCGGAGGAGGCCCACGAGATCCTCTTCCGAGACCTTCACGACGTCGGCCAGGGCCGTCATGCGCCGGAGTGTCGGGTCGTAGTTCTCGTCCATCAGCGCGCGGAAGTTCGGGTCGTAGCTGATGCGCACGCCCCGCGCCTTCAACGTTTCGGCCAGCGCGACGAGCTTGCCGGCCAGCGGCTGGCGCGCCAGGCTGATGCCGCCGAAGTGCGCCCAGCGGCAGGCGCCCATCCAGTCTTGCGGCAGCTGCGCGGCGTCGAAATGCAGGTCCGCGCTGTCGTCGCCGACGAAGAAATAGCTGGGCGGGTCGAGGCGGTGCACGATCGCGAGCAGCGGCGATTTGTCCAGGCGCTGCAGGAAGCGCTCGTCCAGGCCTGCATCGAGGGTGGCGCGCCACAGCTGGTCGCCGAACACGTCGCGGCTGACGGCGCCGGCGAAGGCGCTGGGCGCGCCCAGCTTGGCCATCGCGCGCGCCACGTTCCACGTCGAGCCGCCCGTCACGCTGTGCCAGCGCGTGGCGCCGGCGTCGTCGACAATCATGTCGGTCAGGGCTTCCCCTGCCGCGACGAATACGGGAAAGTCCGCCATGTCAGTCCTTCACGAGAACGGTCAATACTTCATAGCAGGCGCCCATCGTGTGGTAGTCGACCTTGCCGGCCGGGCTCTTCTCGTCCGTGAGCTTTTCGTTCGCCGGGCCGAGGATGCGGTACCAGCCGCCGTGTTCGTGATCGACGAAATGTTCCCAGCTGTAGGCCCAGATGCGGTCGTACCAGTCCCAGTACGCTTTATCTCCCGTGCGCGCGCCCAGCAGCGCGGCGGCGGCGAGGCTCTCGGCCTGCACCCAGAAGTACTTGTCGGCGTCGCAGATTTCGTTTTCCGGACCGAAGCCGTAATGGATGCCGCCGTGCTTCGCGTCCCATGCCTTGGTCAGCGCCGCGTCGAACAGCTGGCGCGCGCGCGGCACGAGCCAGTCGGACGGGCCGGCCATCTGGTCCTTGTGGCGTTCCATGATCAGGAGGAGCTTGGCCCATTCCGTCAGGTGGCCCGGCTGGTAGCCCCACGGGCGGAAGATGTTCGTCTTGTCGTCGCGGTTGTAGTCCGGGTCGACGGACCAGTCGCTGTTGTAGTGTTCCCAGACCAGGTTGCCGTACAGGGCCGCCTGGCGCACGGTGATGTTGTGCGCGAGCGTCTCGGCACGCCACAGGAATTTCGTGTCGCCCGTCGCGTCGAACGCGGCCAGCATCGCTTCGCACGCATGCATGTTGGCATTCTGGCCGCGGTACGGGTACAGCGTCGACCAGTCGCCGCTCGCTTCGTCCGCGTACAGGCCGTGCGCCGGTTCCCAGAAGCGGCGTTCCATCAGGTCGTACGTCTCGTCCAGCCAGGCGCGCGCTTCGTCGACGCCGGCCATGACCGCGTGGGCGTACGCCAGCAGCACGAAGGCCAGGCCGTAGCAGTGGTTCGTGTCGTCCGTGACTTTCTTCTGTCCGTCGTTCCAGTCCAGCGTCCAGGCATAGCCGCCCGTCTCCGGGTTGCGGTGCGCGTCGCGCAGGAAGCGCAGGCCGTGCAGCACGCGTTCGCGGTCGGCCGGCTCCTGGAACTGGCGCCACGCCATCGAAAAATTAAACACGAAGCGGGTGCTGCTCACCAGGTGGCGCGTGCGCGCGTCGTAGATCGCGCCGTCGTCCTTGTAGAAGTGATAGAAGCCGCCGCTCGGGTCGACGCAGCGCGGGTCGTAGAACTGGCGGGTGTGGCGGATGTGCTGCAGCAGCGTCGAGCGGGAATGGAAATCGGGAAGCATGGTGGGTGTAGGTGGATAAAAAGTGACTTACTTACGGATGCGGAAGTCTTCGCACACGGTGCTGGCGCGCACGACGAGTTCCACGGGCGCCACCTGTTCCAGCGGCGGATCCTGCGGACCGCGCAGCAGCAGCTCGACGCCCAGCGCGCCCAGCTCCTTCTTGTTGATGCGCAGCGTCGTCAGCGGACGGTGGCCCAGCACGGCGCCGGGGATGTCGTCGAAGCCGACGATCGAGATATCGTGCGGCACCGTCTTCCCGGCCGCGAGGCAGGCGCGCATCGCGACGAGGGCGGCGGCGTCGTTGTAGCAGAACACGGCGTCGGGCGGGTGGGGCTGGTCGAGCAGCGCCTGCATCGCTTCGTAGGCGCCCGTCTCGAGGTCGACGCCGTCCGGCAGGCACGTCTCCAGGCGCGGGTCGGCCAGCATGCCCGCTTCGTACAAGGCCTGGCGGTAGCCGCGGTTGCGCTCGCGGATGCTGTAGTGGCCGAGCGAGCCGGAGATCATGGCGATGCGTTCGCGTCCCAGCGAAATCAGATGCCGGGTGGCGAGGTAGCCGCCCATGTGGTTGTCCGGGTTGACCGAGCTGTAGCCGCGCAGCTTCATGTCGATGAGGACGAGGGGCTTGCCGCTGGCGCGCAGGGCGTTCAGCAGTTCGGGTTCGAAGAAGCCGGCGCACACGATGGCGTCCGGCGCGTGCATGCGCAGCTGTTCCGTGACGCCGTCGGCCGGGCCGACCGCCATGAACGACAGCACGATGCCCTGCTTGCGGCAGGCTTCCTCGGCCCCGTGCAGCACGGGCGAGTAAAACGGGCTGCTGGCGGCCGTATTGTGTTGTCGATGCAACAGGAACGTGAGGCGGCGGATGCGCTTGCGGCGCAGCTTGCAGAAGTCATACCCCAGTTCGTGGGCTGCCGACAACACCATCTGGCGCGTGCTTTCCGTGAGGCCGGGCTCGTTTTTCAGGGCGCGCGAGATCGTGCCGGCCGAGACGCCGGCGTACTTGGCCAGGTCGCGGATCGTGACCGGTGCGGGGCTGTCGCCCGCCCGGGGGCGTGAGGTGACGGGATTCACGTTGTCTCCGATATCGTTGCTGCGCACGCCTTGGGCGTCGCTCATTTGAATGGAGTCTTGCATATGAAAATTCCCTTGGTCAAACGCGAAGGTGCATTTACAGGGAAGTTTAGTCGGCTTTACTAAACAGCTGTTTGCCCGGTATATTCTCATGTAAGAAACCGATTTCATAAGAGGGGAGGCCGTGTTTAGTGGCACCTGACTAAACTTCGCGGCGAATCGCATACCCCGTTTGACCCCTTTACCCTGCTTCTGCAGAATCTTTTCACAATAAAAGTTGCCGTCCTGTTAGCGGTAACATCTCAAGGAGACTTATCCATGGAACGTGCACCACAGGCTGTCGTCGAGCCTGCTAACCGGGCCCAGCCCAGCTACACCTTTCCGCTGACCGTCGTCACCGCACTGTTTTTCATGTGGGGCCTGCTGACGTCGCTGAACGACATCCTGATCCCGCACCTGAAATCGGTCTACAACCTGACGTACGTACAGGCGATGATGGTGAACCTGGCCTTCTTCAGCGGTTACTTCCTGCTGTCGATCCCGGCCGGCGCCCTGATCCGCCGCATCGGTTACAAAGCCGGCGCCGTCGTCGGCCTGGCCGTGTGCGCCGTCGGTGCCGCGCTGTTCTACCCGGCCGCCACCAGCGTGTACGCGCTGTTCCTGTTCGCCCTGTTCGTGCTGGCCGGCGGCATCACCATCCTGCAGGTGGCCGCCAACCCGTACGTCACCGTACTGGGCCCGCCGGCCACCGCGTCGAGCCGCCTGAACCTGACCCAGGCCCTGAATTCCTTCGGCACCTTCGTCGGCCCCCCGATCGGTGGCTACCTGATCCTGTCGCACATCTCGACGGTCGCCGATCCGAACAACATGACCGCCGCCGAGAAGCTGGCGCAGGCGCAGGCCGTGCAGGGTCCGTACCTGGGCCTGGCCGCCACGCTGGCGATCCTGGCCATCCTGTTCGCCGTGATCCGCCTGCCGATCATCCGTGACGAGGACACCGGCACGGTGCGCACCGGCTCGATCCTCAAGCAGAAGCGCCTGATGCTGGGCGTGCTGGCGATCTTCGTGTACGTCGGCGCCGAGGTGAGCATCGGCAGCTTCCTGATCAACTACATGGGCGACTCGTCCATCGCCGGCTTCTCGCCGGAAGTCGGCGCGAACTATGTCGCCTACTATTGGGGCGGCGCGATGGTCGGCCGCTTCATCGGTTCGGCCGTGATGCGCACCGTCAGCCCGGGCAAGGTCCTCGCGTTCAACGCCGCCGTGTGCATCGCGCTGCTGGTGGCGACCACGTTCGGCCATGGCCACTTCGCGATGTGGGCCGTGCTGGCCGTCGGCCTGTTCAACTCGATCATGTTCCCGACCATCTTCAGCATGTCGGTGCACGAACTGGGCCCGCAGACCAGCCAGGGCTCCGGCCTGCTGGTGATGGCCATCGCCGGCGGCGCCGTGGTGCCCGTCATCCAGGCCCAGGCCGCGGACATGATCGGCCTGCAGACGTCGTTCCTGATCCCGGCCGTCTGCTACGCCTTCATCCTGTACTTCGGCGCGAAATACGCCCGCATGTACGTGGACATCAAGGCCGTCTGACCGCCTGATCCGAATTGCCGCCGCGTGGTTCTCACGGGGCGGCACATTGCATATCCAAAGCGTCGCATACCTATAACGATCCGTACCCTAAGAGAGCCTCGTCCCATGCGTTTGAATCAACTGACCCTCGTTGCCGCCCTGGCTGCCGCCTTCCCCCTGTTCGCCACCGCCGCCGACGCGCCCGCCGCGCCGGCCCAGAAGCCGTGGCTGGACCGTTCCCTCAGCGCCGACAAGCGCGCCGAACTCGCCGTCAAGGCCATGACCCGCGAAGAAAAGCTGCGTTGGGTGTTCGGCTATTTCGGCACGTCGTTCGCCCCGAAGGGCACCACGCCGCCGAAAGACGCGATCCCGTTCTCGGCCGGCTTCGTGCCGGGTAACCCGCGTCTCGGCCTGCCGGACCTGCTGGAAACGGACGCCGGCCTCGGCGTCGCCACCCAGGCCACCCCGACCCCGCGCGAGCGCACGGCGCTGCCGTCGGGCCTCGCCACCGCATCGACGTGGGATACGCAGATGGCCTATGCCGGCGGCGCGATGATCGGCTCGGAAGCGCGCCTTTCCGGCTTCAACGTGATGCTGGCCGGCGGCGTGAACCTGATGCGCGATCCGCGCAACGGCCGCAACTTCGAATACGCCGGTGAAGACCCGCTGCTGGCCGGCACGATGGTCGGCCATGCCGTCAAGGGCATCGAATCGAACCACGTCATCTCGACCGTCAAGCACTATGCGCTGAACGACCAGGAGACGGGCCGCAACGAGCACGACGTCCGCATCGACAAGGCCGCGGCCCGCATGTCGGACCTGCTCGCGATGCAGCTCGCGCTGGAGCAGTCGGACGCCGGTTCCGTCATGTGCTCGTACAACCGCGTGTTCGGCACCTATGCGTGCGAGAACGACTACCTGCTGAACGAAGTGCTGAAGAAGGACTGGGGCTTCAAGGGCTACGTGATGTCCGACTGGGGCGCGACGCACAGCACCGTGCAGGCCGCGAACAATGGCCTGGACCGCCAGTCGGGCCAGGAATTCGACAAGTCGCCGTACTTCGGCGGCGCGCTCGACGAAGCCGTGAAGAACGGCTACGTGTCGGAAGCGCGCCTGGACGACATGGCCACGCGCATCGTGCGCGCCATGTTCGCCAAGGGCGTCGTCGACAATCCGGTCGCGCAGGGCGGCAAGATCGACTTCGCGAAGAACGGCGCCGTCAGCCGCGCGACGGCGGAAGAGGGCATCGTCCTGCTGAAGAACGACAACCGCGTGCTGCCGCTGTCGAAAGACGTGAAGACCATCGCCATCATCGGCGGCCATGCCGACGTGGGCGTGCTGTCGGGCGGCGGTTCGTCGCAGGTGTATCCGGTCGGCGGCAATGCCGTGCCGGGCCTGGAGCCGAAGGTCTGGCCGGGTCCGGTCGTGTACTACCCGTCGTCGCCGCTGCGTCACATCCAGGCGCTGGCGCCGAACGCGAAGGTCGTGTACGACGACGGCACCGATCCGGCACGCGCCGCGCGCGTGGCCGCGCAGGCCGACGTCGCGCTCGTGTTCGCGACGCAGTGGATCGGCGAGGCGAACGACGCGACGTCGCTGGCGCTGCCGGACAACCAGGACACCCTGATCGACAACGTGGCCGGCGCCAACCCGCGCACCGTCGTCGTGCTGGAAACGGGCGGCCCGGTCGCGATGCCGTGGGTGTCGAAGATCCCGGCCGTGCTGGAAGCGTGGTACCCGGGCACGAGCGGCGGCGAAGCGATCGCGCGCGTGCTGTTCGGCGCCGTGAATCCATCCGGCCACCTGCCGGCCACGTTCCCGGTCTCCGAGCAGCAGCTGCCGCGTCCGAAGCTGGACGGCGATCCGAAACAGCCGGAGCAGCGCTTCACCGTCGATTACACGAAGGAAGGCGCGGCCGTCGGCTATAAATGGTTCGACCAGAAGGGCCTGACCCCGCTGTTCCCGTTCGGCCACGGCCTGTCGTACACGACGTTCTCGTACTCGGGTCTCGCGAGCCAGGTCAAGGACGGGCGCCTGCACGTGCGCTTCAAGGTCACGAACACGGGCAACGTCGCCGGCAAGGACGTGCCGCAGGTGTACGTGTCGCCGCTCGCCGCCAAGTGGGAAGCGCCGAAGCGCCTGGCCGGCTGGGACAAGGTCGCGCTGCAGCCGGGTGAATCGAAGGAAGTCGACGTCGTCGTCGAGCCGCGCATCCTCGGCCTGTTCGACGAGAAGAGCAAGACCTGGCGCATCGCCAAGGGCAAGTACAAGCTGGTGCTGGCCGAAGACGCGGCCGGCAAGAACGCGACCAGCGTGACGGTCGACCTGCCGGCGTCCACGCTGGACGTGCGCGGCCGCCAGCGCAAGTAAGCATCACCCCCCTGCCGCCCACCGCCCGGTGGGCGGCGCATGATCCCACACAATGACGTTCCCCAAGGAGCGCGAGGAGACTACGACCATGCAACGCAAGTTCGGCAACATCGCTTTGGCCGCCACCCTGCTGATGGCGGGTGCGACCCAAGCGGCACAAGCGGCAGACAACAGCGGCTTCGTGGCCGTCAAGGACAGCCATTTCGAACGCAACGGCCAGCGCTACATGATCGCCGGTGCGAACTTCTGGTATGGCGGCTACCTCGGCGCGCCGACGGGCGTGGGCCAGCGGGCCCGCCTCGTCAAGGAGCTGGACCGCATGAAGGCGCTCGGCATCAACAACGTGCGCGTGCTGGCCGTGTCGGAGAAGACGGCAATGAAAAGCGCCGTCAGCCCCGCCACGACGGGCGCGCCCGGGCAGTACGACGAGCAGCTGCTGCAAGGCCTCGACTTCATGATGGCCGAACTGGCAAAGCGTGACATGACGGCCGTGCTCTACCTGAATAATTTCTGGCAGTGGTCCGGCGGGATGACCCAGTACCTGAACTGGTTCACCGGCTCGCCCGCGCACGATCCCAACGTGAGCAAGGACTACGAACGCTACATGGCCGAAAACGCGACGTTCTACACGAACGCCCGCGCCCAGGCCGAATACCGCAACGTGATCGCGAAGATCGTCCAGCGCACGAACACGGTGACGAAGAAGGCTTACCGCGACGACCCGACGATCCTGTCGTGGCAGCTCGCGAACGAGCCGCGCCCCGGCAACAGCAAGTCGACGCCGCGGGAAAAGGCGACGTACGTGAAGTGGATCGCCGAGACCGCCCACTACATCCGCTCGCTCGATGGCCGCCACATGGTCAGCACGGGCAGCGAGGGCCTGGCCGGCTCCGCGCAGGATGCGCAGCTGTACCTGGACGCGCACCGCACGCCGGACATCGCCTACCTGACGTACCACCTGTGGCCGACGAACTGGGGCTGGTTCGATCCGAAGAAGCCCGACGCCACGTGGAACGGCATGATGGAGAAGGCCAGCCACTACCTGAACGTGCATGTCGACTATGCGAAGAAGCTCGGCAAGCCGATCGTGCTGGAGGAGTTCGGCCTGAACCGCGACGGCGGCTCGTTCGACATCAAGGCGTCGACCAAGGTGCGCGACCGCTTCTATGACGCAGTCTTCACGACGCTGGAGAAGCGCGCGGCAGCGGGCGATCCGGTCGCCGGCTGGAACTTCTGGGCGTGGGGCGGTGCGGGGCGTGCGGCCAATGCGGATTACTGGTGGAAGCCGGGTAACGATTTCGTCGGCGATCCGCCGCAGGAAGAGCAGGGCCTTTATTCCGTGTTCGACAGCGATGCCAGCTCGCTCAAGTTGATCGCGGACCACGATAAACGCCTGAAGACGATTGGAGCAAAATAGTGAAACGTAGTGCCTCCCTGATCCTTGCCGCCACCATCGCGGCGTCCCCGGCCGCGGCCTGGGCGCAGAAATTCGACGGCCTCGCGGCCACCCCGCAGATGGGCTGGAACAGCTGGAATAAATTCGCCTGCGACATCGACGAAAAACTGATCCGCGAGACGGCCGATGCCATGGTCAAGCTGGGCCTGAAGGATGCCGGCTACCAGTACATCAACATCGACGACTGCTGGCACGGCGCGCGCGACGAGAACGGCAACATCCAGGCGGACGCGCAGCGCTTCCCGTCCGGGATGAAGGCGCTGTCCGACTACGTGCATGCGCGCGGCCTGAAGCTGGGCATCTACTCGGACGCCGGCGACAAGACGTGCGGCGGCCGTCCCGGCAGCCGCGGCCACGAATACCAGGATGCGAAGACGTACGCCGCCTGGGGCATCGACTACCTGAAATACGACTGGTGCGAGACCAAGGGCCTGAACGCGGTCGGCGCCTACACGACGATGCGCGACGCGATCCGCGCGGCCAACCGCCCGATTCTCTTCAGCATCTGCGAATGGGGCGACAACAAGCCGTGGGAATGGGCGGCCGACGTCGGCCACTCGTGGCGCACGACGGGCGACATCTATCCGTGCTGGGATTGCGAAAAGAGCGCCGGCTCGTGGTCCGCATGGGGCGTGATGCGCATCCTCGACATGCAGGCGGGCCTGCGCAAGCACGCGGGGCCGGGCCACTGGAACGACATGGACATGCTGGAAGTCGGCATGGGCATGACGGAAGACGAGGACCGCGCGCACTTCTCGATCTGGGCCATGATGAATTCGCCGCTCATCCTCGGCAACGACCTGCGTTCGATGCCGGACTCGGTCAAGAAGATCATCGGCCGCCGCGAAGTCATCGCCCTCAACCAGGACCCGCTGGGCGTGCCGGCGCTGCGCTTCTGGAAGCAGGGTCCCGTCGAACTGTGGGCCAAGCCGCTGGCCAACGACGAGTGGGCGTTCATGGTGCTGAACCGCGGCGAGTCCGCGCTGCCGCTGCACTATGACTGGAAGCAGAACGCCATCGCCGACGACCTGTCCAAGCGTGAAGTCGACTTCAAGAAGGCGACCTGGCACTGGACGGATGCGTGGACCGGCAAGACGGGCGACACGAGCAAGCGTCTCGACGCGACCGTGCCGTCGCACGGCGTGCTGCTGCTGCGCCTGAAGAAGGGGGCGTGATGCGCCGGCCGCTCGTTGCCGCGCTGCTGGCTGTGTGCGCGGCTGCGGCGGCCGCCGAGCAGACGATACCCGCCGCCGATACGCACGTCGCGCGCATGGGCCGCTCGGTGGCGGAAGCCGATGGCACCGTGCGCTTCGGCTATCCCGGCGTGACGTTGTCCCTGGTCGTCGACGGCACCCGGCTCGCCGTCGATGCGGCAGGCAGTGCCAGCAGCCTCGTCGACGTCATCGTGGACGGCAAACCCGCCGGCACGTTGCATCTGGCGCCGCAGGTGCAGTCCTATGACGTCTTCAAGGGCGCGGCGCGCGGCTCGCATCGCGTCGAACTCGTGCACCGCAGCGAGACTTGGCTGGGCGTGACGTCCATCGCGCGTTTCACGGCCGATGGCCGGTTCCTCGCCGCCCCCACGCTGCCCAGGCGGCGCCTGCTCGTGCTGGGCGATTCCGTCACGTGCGGCGCCGACATGGAGCGGGGCGCCGGCGACAAGGACACGCCCGATTGGTGGAATCCACGCCTGTCCTACGGCATGCTGGCCGCGCGTGCGCTCGACGCGCAGGTGCAGCTGGTCTGCTATGGCGGCCGGGGTCTCGTGCGCAGCTGGAACGACCGGACCGACGAATTTCAGCTGCCGGCGTTCTACGACCTCGCCATCGCCGATGCCGCGCATCCGGTGCGATGGAACCAGGCCGATTACGCTCCGGACCTGATCGTCATCGCGATCGGCACCAATGACTTCAACCCCGGCATCCCGGAGCGTGCGGCGTATGTCGATACGTACACGGCCTTGTTGCGCCGCGTGCTGCGCGACCATCCGCACGCGCAGATCGCGCTGACGGAAGGCGTGCTGCTGAATGGCGACAAGAAGGCGGCGCTGATCGGTTATCTGAAGGAAGCGATGGGCCGGGTGGGCGACAGGCGCGTGCACCTGCTCGCACCGGTGGCGTACCAGCCCGGTGACGCCGTCAATGGCCATCCGACGACGGCCCAGCATGCGGCCATGGCGGCCGAACTGCTGCCGCAACTGCGGCGCATCACCGGCTGGTAGGCCAAAAAAAATCCGACGGACCGGGACAACACCCGGTGCATCGGAAAGAGAGCCGGACCACACCGGCTGGAGACGAACCGGCCGCCCCTGAAGCGACGGCCGGGCCGAGACCAGATCGAGATTAGCGAGACCGCCGCGCCGGGTCAAACGCGCGCGCGCATCGGACTGCGAGTTTCGTGCTTATTACTAAACAGCCTCAAACAATGGGCAGCGCCGTCGTTTCCTTGATGCGCTGCAGGGCGAAGCTCGACTTGACGTCCAGCACGGCCGGGTGGCGCAGCAAGGTGCTCATCATGAAGCGCGAGAAGTGGTCCATGTCCTCCACGTGCACGCGCAGCAGGAAATCCATCTCCCCCGTCATCGCATAGCAGGCCACCACTTCCGGCCAGGTCGACACGGCCTGGGCGAATTCGAAGCGCGGCGACGTGGCCGGCACGCGCGCGTTCGCCGCGCCTTCGCTGTGTTTTTCCAGGCGGACATTCACATAGGCCAGCAGGCCCAGGCCCAGCTTGTCGGGATCGAGCAGGGCGACATATTGCCGGATGACGCCGGCCTCTTCCAGCCGCTTGATGCGCCGCAGGCAGGGCGACGGCGACAGGCTGACGCGCTCGGCCACGTCCTGGTTCGACAGGCGGCCATCCGACTGGAGGATGGCCAGGATTTTGCGATCGGTTTTATCCAGCTCGATTTTTGACATGAATTCTCCACGGGGCGGGCGTACGTCGCAATTTTATTGCGCAAATCGTCCGGCGGGGGGAATTCATTGAAATTTAATGCTGGGGGTGCGGGTCTATACTGGCCTCAACCGAAACACGACAAACATAATCGGAGACACGCATGAACGCCCCCCTGGACCGCAGCCAGCTGGAACCGCTATCCCCGCACGAGATCACGCTCGACGACAAATGGACGCTCGAGCGCGGCCGCGCCTTCATGACCGGCACCCAGGCGCTGATCCGCCTGCCGATGCTGCAGCGCGAACGCGACCTGAAGGCCGGCCTGAACACGGCGGGCTATATCACCGGCTACCGGGGCTCGCCCGTCACCCAGGTCGACCAGACCGCGTGGAAGGCGAAGAAGCACCTGGAATCGCACCACGTCCACTTCCACCCCGGCATGAACGAAGACCTGGCGGCCACCGCCGTCTGGGGCACGCAGCAGACCAATCTGTTCAAGGATGCGAAGTACGACGGCGTGTTCGCCATGTGGTACGGCAAGGGCCCGGGCGTGGACCGCTGCGGCGACGTCTTTAAACACGGCAACAACGCGGGCTCCGCGAAGAATGGCGGTGTGCTCGTGCTGGCGGGCGACGACCACGCAGCGAAATCGTCGTCCACGGCGCACCAGTCCGACCACATCCTGCACCACTGCGGCATCCCCGTGCTGTATCCGTCGTCCGTGCAGGAATACATCGACTACGGCCTGCATGCGTGGGCGATGAGCCGCTACAGCGGGCTATGGGTGTCGATGAAATGCGTGACCGACATCATCGAATCGGGCGCCGTCGTCGACCTCGATCCGGACCGCGTGCAGACCATCCTGCCGACCGATTTCGAGATGCCGCCGGGCGGCCTGAACATCCGCTGGCCGGACGCCGTGCTGGACCAGGAAGTGCGCATGAACCACTACAAGTGGTATGCCGCGCTGGCCTATGCGCGAGCCAATAAACTCAACCAGATCATCTGGGACAGCCCCCAGCCCAGGATCGGCATCATCACCGCCGGCAAAAGCTACCTCGACACGCGCCAGGCGCTGGCGGATCTCGGCATCGACGAGCAGGCCGCGCGCGACATCGGCCTGCGCGTGTACAAGGTCGGCATGACGTGGCCGCTGGACTCGGTCGGCGTGCACGAATTCGCGCGCGGCCTGGACGAGATCCTCGTCGTCGAGGAAAAGCGGCAAGTGCTGGAATACGCGCTGAAGGAAGAGCTGTACAACCTGCCGGACAGCGAGCGTCCGCGCGTCGTCGGCAAGTTCGACGACGCCGGCGAGTGGAGCGTCAAGAACCGCTCCGGCCAGGGCGACTGGCTGCTGTCGGCGAACTACGAGCTGAATCCGGCCCAGGTCGCGCGCGCGATCGCGTCGCGCATCTCGCACTACTGCGCCGGCCATCCGGTCGCGGAGCGCGTAAAGGAACGCATCGCCTTCCTCGAAGCGAAGGAACTGATCCTCAAGAACATCCCGAAGGCGAACCCGGAAACGGACCGCATCCCGTACTTCTGCTCCGGCTGCCCGCACAACAGCTCGACGAAGGTGCCGGAAGGCTCGCGCGCGATGGCGGGCATCGGCTGCCACTACATGGTGCTGTGGATGGACCGCGAGACGTCCACGTTCACGCACATGGGCGGCGAAGGCGTCACGTGGATCGGCCAGGCCCCGTTCACGGGCGAGAAGCACGTGTTCGCGAACCTCGGCGACGGCACCTATTTCCACTCGGGCGTGCTGGCGATCCGTGCCTCGGTCGCGGCCAAGGTCAACATCACGTACAAGATTCTCTACAACGACGCCGTCGCGATGACGGGCGGCCAGGTCGTCGACGGTCCGCTCGACCCGGCCAGGATCAGCCGCCAGCTCGCGGCCGAAGGCGTGACGCCGATCATCGTCGTCACCGACGAGCCGGACAAATATCCGGACGATTATCCGTGGGCCGAAGGCGTCACCGTGCGCCACCGCGCGGAACTGATGGACGTGCAGCGCGAACTGCGCGAGATGCCGGGCGTGTCGGCCATGATCTACGACCAGACCTGCGCGTCGGAAAAGCGCCGCCGCCGCAAGAAGGGCGCCTATCCGGATCCGGCCAAGCGCGCGGTGATCAACGAAGCCGTGTGCGAAGGCTGCGGCGACTGCTCGAAGCAGTCGAACTGCCTGTCCGTCGAACCGCTGGAGACGGAACTGGGCCGCAAGCGCCAGATCAACCAATCGTCGTGCAACAAGGATTTCTCGTGCGTCACCGGGTTCTGCCCGAGCTTCGTCACGGTCGAAGGCGGCGGACTCAAAAAGCCGAAGAAGACTGCTGCCGAAGCGGCGCCGCCGTCGCTGCCGATGCCGAAGATTCCTGCGACGACGAACCCGTTCGGCATCCTCGTCACCGGCGTCGGCGGCACGGGTGTCGTGACGGTCGGCCAGATCCTCGCGGTGGCCGCCCACGTCGAAGGCAAGGGTGCCCTCGTGCTGGACATGAGCGGCCTCGCGCAGAAGGGCGGTCCGGTGATGTCGCACGTGCGCCTGGCGGACCGCCAGGGCGATTTGTACTCGACGCGCGTCGGCACTGGTAACGCGGACCTCGTGATCGGCTGCGACCAGATCGTGACGGCCAGCCGCGACGCGCTGTCGCGCATGGGCGAAGGCCGCACGTGGGCTGCCGTCAACGGCACCGGCGCCACGACCGCCGCGTTCATCAAGAACCCGGACTGGCAATTCCCGGCCGAAGGTTCGCGCGGCGCCATCGTGCAGGCTTGCGGCGAAGGCAACGTCGACTTCATCGACGCCGGCCACATCGCGACCACGCTGATGGGCGACGCCATCGCCACCAACATGTTCATGCTGGGCTACGCGTTCCAGAAGGGCCACGTGCCGCTGCAGGAAGCGTCGATCCTGAAGGCGATCGAGTTGAACGGCGTGTCGGTCGCCTTCAACAAGGCCGCGTTCAACTGGGGCCGCACGGCGGCGCATGATCTGCCGTCCGTGCAGAAGCTCGTCACGCCCGCGAAGGTGATCGAGTTCAAGCGCGCGCAGACGCTCGACGAGCTCGTCAAGCGCCGCGTCGAACTCTTGACCGCGTACCAGAATGCCGACTATGCCGCGCAGTACAAGGCCTTCGTCGACCGCGTCCGCGCCGCCGAGGAAAAGCTGGGCAAGGGCACGCGCCTGACGGAAGCCGTCGCGCGCTACCTGCACAAGCTGATGGCCTACAAGGACGAGTACGAAGTCGCGCGCCTGTACACGGATCCCGCGTTCATGGCCAGGATCGACGGCATGTTCGAAGGCGACGTCACACTGAAATTCCACCTGGCGCCGCCGCTGTTCGCGAAGAAGGACAAGGACGGCCACCTGGTAAAACAGGAATTCGGCCCGTGGATGATGAAGGCGTTCGGCGTGCTGGCGAAGCTGAAGGGTTTGCGTGGCACGGCATTCGATCCGTTCGGCCACACGGCCGAGCGCCGGATGGAACGCGCCCTGAACCAGGAATACCGCGCCACCATCGAGGGCCTGCTGCCCAGGCTGACGGCCGACAACCTGGCGCAGGCCGTGGCCATCGCGAGTATCCCGGAAGACATCCGCGGCTTCGGCCACGTCAAGGAGCGCAACCTCAAGGTAGCCAAGCGCAAGGAAGCGGAACTGGTATCTGCCTTCCACGCGGGCGGCACCGTCACCCGCGCCGCCTGATGCTGTTCTTTTGATACGACGCCGCCCGCCGGTTTCGGCAGGCGGCGTTGTTACAGTTGGATGTATTTGCGCGAAGCGGCCGGGTCTATAATCGGACGCATGAAATCGCCTTCTACCGCTGCTTCGCCGACCCGTTTTTCCCGCCTGTTCGCTTGCGCTTTCGCGACGCTCGTCACGCTGTCCGGCTGTGGCGGCGGCGGGGGGAGTCCAGGCATCGGCGCCTCGACGCCCGTCGCCGGCAATCCCGGCACCGGGACGACCACGCCGCCGACCACGACGCCCACGCCACCGGCCGTGACCCCGGACCCGATCCCGTCCGACTACATCAGTTACCAAGACCTGTGCGCCGCGCCACGCACGGGCGTCGACGCCGAGGGTCATGCGTTCCCGGACCGCCAGGGCACGCTGCAGGACGAGATGAAATTCCTGCGCGGCTGGACCGACGCGACTTATCTCTGGTACAGCGAGATCCCGTCGACGGTCCGCATGGCCGACTACACGAACACGCTCGACTATTTCGATGCGCTCAAGACGCCCGCGCTGACCGCGTCGGGCAAGGACAAGGACCGTTTCCATTTCACCTACACGACGGCGGAATGGGATGCGCTGACCAATGCGAGCCAGGATACGGGCTATGGCCTGACGTGGTCCGTCAACTCCACGACGGCACCGCGCACCTGGATCGCGGCGATCGTCGAGCCGGGGTCGCCCGCGGCCGCGGCCGGCATCCAGCGGGGCGACCTGCTGACGGCCGTCGACGGCATCGACTTCATCAATACCGCCGACGAGGCGCAGATCGAACGGCTGAACGACGGCCTGTCGCCGGACACCGCGGGCGAGCGCCACACGCTCACGATACGCCGCGGCGACACCACGATGGACATCGCGCTGACGTCCGCCGTCGTCACGACGACGCCCGTGAAAAACGTGAAAGTGATCGACACGCCGACCGGCAAGGTGGGCTACCTGAGCTTCGAGGACCACAATGCCGTCTCCGAACTGCAGCTCGTGAATGCGTTCACGAGCCTGAAGAACCAGGGCGCGGCGGACCTCGTGCTCGACATGCGCTACAACGGCGGCGGCCTCCTGTACGTCGCCAGCGAACTGGCGTACATGATCGCGGGACCGGCCACGGCCGGGAAGACGTTCGAGCGCGCGCTGTACAACGACAAGACGGCGCCCGATGCCCCGATCCCGTTCCGCAACACGGCCTACGGCTTTTCCGCGCCGCGCAATATGGCGTTGCCCTACCTGGGCCTGAAGCGCGTGACCGTGCTGACGACGTCCGACACGTGCTCGGCCAGCGAAGCCGTCATCAACGGCCTGCGCGGGGTGGACGTCCAGGTCGATATCATCGGCGCCACGACCTGTGGCAAGCCCTACGGCTTCCTGCCGGCGGATAACTGCGGCACGACGTATTTCACGATCCAGTTCCAGGGCGTGAACGCGAAGGGTTTCGGCGATTTCGCCGACGGCTTCGCGCCGACCTGCGCCGTGTCCGACGACATGGCGCATGCGCTGGGCGATCCCGCCGAGGGCATGCTGGCCGCCGCGCTCGCGTACCGCGCCACCAATGCCTGCCCGGCGGCGTCGACGGCGCGGGCGCGTCGCGTGCCGATGCACATCGCGCGGTCGCAGATGAAGGAGATCGCGATTTATCCGCCGCGCACACGCTAAACACCTTGACTCATCAATGACACGATCGTAGCAATGTTCGCGTAGTGTAGGCATTCGCGTGGGCACGGGTGCCCATGGCGCTGTAACCGTTCGACCTCTTTCATATCCATTTGTCGGCGGCAGATGCTTGCAGTCTGATCCTGCGCAAGCGCCGCCGATTCCGCTGCAACCGTCGCGCACGGCGCCACTCTGAACCCATGTGTTTCGTTCGCTGGAGGGCGCCATGGACAAGGAATGCAGTTTTGCAACTAACCGGCGTGCCGCGCATGCACCGCGCGCCCGGCGAACGCGCGCGCGCGGCGGGGGCTGAGCATGGGCGCCACGGCCGTCCGGGCCAGCTGCTGCCTCGTCTGCGGCGGGGCGACACCGGACCGGATCGAACATCTGCTGCTCAGCCTCACGACGGCCTGTCCGCACCTGCGGATCTACCTGGTCGACGATGCCCAACAGCCTGCGCTGGCCGCGCTGGCCGGACGCTACGGGGCGCACTACCGCCCGCAACGGGACTGGCCCCGTCAGGCGCGCGCCCATAACCGCATCCTGCGCGAGGCCGCGGCGGCGGGCAGTGTCTATCACTTGCTGCTTGCACCCGACATCGGCTTGCCGCTCGACGCGGTGGCCCGGATGGTCGCCTATATGGAGCAGCATCCCGACGTGGGCCTGCTGGCGCCGCGGGTGCAGGATGTGGACGGGCGCCTGCAGCCGCTGTGCAGCCTGCTGCCGGGGCCGCTGGAACTGCTGCTGGGACGCTGCTTTCCGCTGCTGCGCCGCTCCAGCGGCAGGCTGGCGCGCTACCAGCTGCACGCGGGCGGCTACAGCCGGGTGATGGAGGTGCCGGTGCCGCCGGGCTGCTGCCTGCTGATGCGCGTCGAGACCGTGCTGCGCGCCGGCATGTTCGACGAGCGCTTCCTGCAGAGGTTCGACACCGTCGACCTGGCGCGCCGCACCGCATGCATCGCGCGCACCGTGTTCGTGCCGCATGTCACGGTGTTGCGTCACCCTGCGCGCGACCCGGCCCAGGCAAGCGCGCGCGGCTGGCGCAGGCGGTCGGCAGCGCTCTGGTGGCGGTGCGTGTCGGCGTGGCGCTACTTCGACAAGTGGGGCTGGCTGCGCGATACCGAGCGCGACCGCATCAACGCCCGCGCGCTGCGCCAGTTCGGCCAGGCGCGCAGGCAGCCGGACGGCGTGAGCCCGGCGGGCACGGATGTCGCGGGTTGACGCTCAGCCGTACTGCAGCGGCCGGCGTGCGTACCAGCCGAACGCGAGGATCAGCAGGTAGCACAGCGCGGGCACGGCCAGTGCGAGGCGCAGGCCGGCGGCGTCGGCGGCGTAGCCCGTGATCAAGGGCACGATGGCACCGCCGAAGATGGCCACGCAGATCAGGCCCGAGCCTTCGGCCGCGCGCTCGCCCAGGACTTCCGACGCCAGCGTGAAGTATTACAGCGGCTGCAGCGGAATGGTCCCCGTCGCCGGCGTCGAGCACGGTTCCTCGTCGAACGCGATGTCGCCGGCCGGATTCGCCACGCCGTCCGCTTTCAGGTCCGTGAAGCCGAACATCTCGCGGTCCATCAGGTGCGACGGCACGACGGTCGACAGCGACGAGAAGATGTTTTCCACACGGCCCGGATATTTCTTCTCCCAGTCGCGCAACATCGCCTTGATCTGTTTTCTCTGCAGGTTTTCCTGCGAGCCGCACAGGTCGCACGGGATGATCGGGAACTGTTTTACCTCGGCATAGCGTTCCGTATCCGCTTCCTTCACGTAGGCCAGCGGACGGATGACGACGTGCTTGCCGTCGTCCGAGACGAGCTTGGCCGGCATGCCCTTGATCTTCGCGCCGAAGAACATGTTCAGGAAGAAGGTCTCGAGGATGTCGTCGCGGTGGTGGCCCAGGGCGATCTTCGTGCAGCCCAGCTCGTCCGCCACGCGGTACAGGATGCCGCGCCGCAGCCTGGAACACAGCGAGCACGTCGTCTTGCCTTCCGGGATCAGGCGCTTGACGATGCTGTACGTGTCCTGGTTCTCGATGTGGTACGGGATGCCCAGTTTTTCCAGATACGCCGGGAGCACGTCGGCCGGGAAGTTCGGCTGTTTCTGGTCGAGGTTGACGGCGACGATGTCGAAGTGGATCGGGGCACGCTCGCGCAAGGTCATCAGGATGTCCAGCAGCGCATAGCTGTCCTTGCCGCCGGAAAGGCAGACCATGACCTTGTCGCCGTCCTCGATCATGTTGAAATCGCCGATCGCCTGGCCGACGAGCCGGCACAGCCGCTTGTGCAGCTTGTTGTTCTCGTAGGCCTGCTTCTCGGCCTTTTTATCAAGCGCGTCCGTCTCGGGACGCGCCAAGGTCACTTCATTCATGCTTCATCCTTGATCTGGAACACTTCGACGCCGACGCCTTCGCAGTCGGGATACACGTCGGGCTTCATCGTCGACACGCGGGCCGCGCGCACGTTCGGGTGCGCCAGCATCGCCTTCACGACGTCGTCGCACAGGGTTTCCTGCAGGTGCACGTGGCCCTGCGCCATGCGCCTGGCGATGGTCTCGCGCATGAAGTCGTAGTCGACCACTTCGTGCAATTGATCGTCCTTCGGCGTCGACAGGGCGAGCGGGATGTACAGGTCGACATTGATCAGGACGCGTTGCTCGCCCTTCTTTTCGAACTCATGGACACCGATGTTGATCATGACTTCGTAATTGCGCAGGAACAGCCTGCGGCAATCGCGCAGTTGCGGGTAGAACAGGGCGGACAACATAGGAAACCTTCGAAATAAGAGGGGACGGGGTTGATTCAGTCTTCAGTCAAAAACATCACGTCGCGCGCCAGCGGCATCAGGTGCTGGCCGCCGTCGACGAGCAGGGTGGTGCCGGTCAGCGCCTTCGCATTGGCCGCGTAGCACACGGCGTCGACGATGTCCTGCGGCGTGGACGAGCGTCCCAGCGGCGTGACCTTGTGCGCGCGCTCGAAGCCGTCCGCGCTCTGGTCGCCCGAGACGAGTGTGATGCCGGGCGCGACGCCGACGACGCGCAGTGCCGGTGCCAGCGCCTGGGCCAGCATCGTGGTGGCCGTCTGCAATGCCGCTTTCGACAGCGTGTACGACAAAAAATCCGGGTTGAGATTGTACAGTTTCTGGTCGAGCAAGTTGATCACGACGGCCTGGCCGCCGTCCGGCACCAGCGCGTGCAATGCCTGCGCGAGCAGCAGCGGCGCGCCCACGTTGCACTGCATGTGGGCGGCCAGCAGGGCTGGAGAAAAGGCGTCCGGCTTGTCGTATTCGAACAACGACGCGTTGTTGACGATGCAATCCAGTCCGCCCAGCAGGTGCGCGGCCTGGCCGGGCAGGGCGCGCACGGCCGCCTCGTCGGCGAGGTCCTCATGCAGCGCGACGGCGCGCCGGCCCAGGGCGCGGATCGCCGCGACGACCTCGTCGGCATCCGACGCGGACTGGCGGTAGTGCACGGCGACGTCCCAGCCGGCTTCGGCCATGCCAAGCGCGATGGCGCGTCCGATGCGCCGGCCGGCGCCCGTGACGAGGGCCACGCGCGCGCGTCCCGCGTGCGGGCGGTCCGAGGGTGTGCCAACTGAGTCAGGAGTCGAATTTGTCTGTGTCATCGTGGTTTGTGGGTCGCTGCCGATTCTCGCTACAATGGCCGGATGTCCTTACCTCTTCCCTCCAGCGACGCGCTGGCCGCGTCCCAAGCCCTGCAGCGCATGATCGCTGCCGAGATCGCCGACCAGGGCGGCGCCATCCCGTTTTCGCGGTTCATGGAACTGGCGCTGTACGCGCCGAATCTCGGCTATTACAGCGGCGGTGCGGCGAAGCTGGGCCGCGATGGCGATTTCACCACGTCGCCCGAGATCAGCCCGCTGTTCGGTGCCACGCTGGCGCGCGCGGCAGCCGCTATTATGGCCCAAAGTGCCCCTGACATTATCGAATTCGGCGCCGGCACGGGCAAACTCGCCCATGACGTCCTGACGGCGCTGGCCGAACTGGGCGTGCGCGTCGACAGTTATACGATCATCGAACTGTCGGGCGAATTGCGCGCGCGCCAGCAGGAAGCGCTGAAGGATTTCCCGCAGGTGCGCTGGACGCACGATTTCCCGGTGGCGTTCCGCGGCGTCGTGCTCGCCAACGAAGTGCTGGATGCGATGCCGGTCGAGCTCGTCGTGCGCGACGGCGGCCGCTGGCTGCGTCAGATGGTGACGGTGGAAGACGGCCGCTTCGCCTTTGCGCCCGCAGAGCCCGACGCGGCGCTGCTCGACCAGATCGGCCGCCAAATTCCCGACGCCGACACCTTGCAGGACGGCTATCTGACCGAAGTCCACCCGGTCGCCTGCGGGTTCATGCGCTCGCTGGCGCAGATGTTCGAGAAGGGGAAAGGCGCCGCGCTCCTGGTCGACTACGGTTTCCCGGCCCACGAATATTATTTCGACGAGCGCACGAGCGGCACGCTGATGTGTCATTACCGCCACCATGCGCACCCGGATCCGTTTTATCTGCCGGGCCTGCAGGACATCACGGCGCACGTCGATTTCACGGCGATGGCGCTCGCGGCCCACGGTGCCGGGCTGGACGTGCTCGGCTACATGAGCCAGGCGGCCTTCCTGCTGGCGGCGGGCATCGGCGAGCTGCTGCTGAAGACGGACCCGGAAGATGCGTTGCGCTACCTGCCGCAGTCGAAGGCCGTGCAGAAGCTCGTCTCGCCGGCGGAAATGGGGGAATTGTTCAAGGTGCTCATCGTCGGCAGCGGCGTCGCGCTCGACCCCGCCATCGAGCGCGCCGATCGCAGCCACAAGTTGTGATACTGACATCTTGCGCGGTGGATACAAACCCGGCTATGCTGTAATGCCGCCCGTACGGCAGGCTGTCCTTTGCCTCTGCCGTTACAAAACGAATCGGCTACTATTGAAGCAGCTGGCGCCCTGTGCAACCCGACCCTGACCCATGGCCAAGATCCATACCCATTATGACAACCTGAAGGTGTCGCGCCACGCACCGCAGGAAGTCATTCGCGCGGCCTACAAGGCCTTGAGTCAGAAATATCACCCCGACAAGAATCCGGGCGACGAGCGCGCCGCCCGCATCATGGCCATCGTCAATACGGCCTACAACATCCTGTCCGATCCCGTGCGCCGCAAGGAACACGACGAGTGGATCGCGTCGGAAGAGTGGGAAGTCGAGTGGCTGGAAAGTTCCCATGGCGAGGATGGCCGCGAGAAGCCGCGCGGCGACGGGCACTGGGAACCGCGCCAGGTCGCGGCACCGTCGCGCTGGCGCGTACTGCGCGACCCGCGCTGGTGGGGCCTGATGCTCGCCTCCTTCGCGGGCGGCGGCGCGCTGGCCATCGTCCTGCTCGATCCCCCCAGGATACTGCCGAGCGTACCGAGCGCGCTGGCCTGGCCCGGCAAAGCCCAGCCCACGGCCGCGGCGCCCGCATCCGCATCGGCCTCCGCGTCGGCATCCGCCTCCGCATCCACCCCGAACACAGCGCCGGACCCGCTCGGCAGCGACGCCAGCGCCGACGGCTGGGCACGTCCCGCCGGGCAGGCCGATGTGCCGCCCGACATCAAGGCCCTCGGCGTCACCCAGTTGATCGTGCCGGCCCGCGCGCCCGATTGCGACACCGACCTGCAGACCCAGGTCGCGCCGACGGGCGATCCGTGGCCGGCGCAGTCCGGCTACATCGACGGTTATCCGCTCGGCAACCAGGGCGACGAGATGCAGGTATTGGTCGACAACAGCAACAATCCGTCGCCTGTGCTGGTCAAGATCTACGACCTCGACCGCCGCTCGAACGTGCGCCACGCCTACGTGCTGGGCCGCGCCAAGTTCCTGATCGATAAACTCGCGGCCGGCAAGTATGAAGTCCGTTACCAAAACATCATGATCGGCGGTGCCCGCCCCGAATGCGCCCCCGGCCACCGCGCGCCGCTGCGCCAGGCTGCCGCACGCCAGCCCGGCGCCTGATAACCGAAAGTGTGGTTTTTCGCGACATTTCACCAGTTTGATGGTGGGTGAAATTCAAGAATTTAGTTCCCTGGACGTAATATACTCAGTAGACCACACGGGCCCATGCAGCCCGCCAGCCCATCGCAGGCACACACGGAAAACCGGGACATGAACGAACTTGACGGCCTCAACGCCCTGATCATCGAGCCGCACGCCGGGATGCGCTCGACGATCCACAACATGCTGAACATGTGCGGCCTGAGCAAGATCGACCACGTCGGCAGCTCCAACCAGGCCGTCAAGCACCTCGGCCTGAAGCAGTACGACCTGATCCTGTGCGAATACGCGCTGGAAGGCGGCCAGGACGGCCAGCAACTGCTCGAGGACGTGCGCCACCACAAGCTCATGCCGCTGTCGACCATGTTCTTCATGGTCACGGCCGAAGGCGATTACGGCAAGGTCGTCAGCGCCGCCGAACTGGGCCCCACCGACTACGTCCTGAAACCGTTCACGGCCGACCGCCTGCTCGAACGCATCGCGCGCGGGCTGGAACGGAGAAATGCGCTGCTGCCCGTGTACGACCTGATGGAGGCGGGCAGCCAGCGCGAGGCGATCGCCGCCTGCCTCGACGGGGAAGAACGCCATCCGCGCTACCTGGTCGACTTCATGCGCCTGCGCGCCGAGCTGCACATGTTCCTCGGCGAGCCGCACGAAGCGGAGCCGCTCTACCGCCAGCTCGTCGAGACCAAGGCCATCGCCTGGGCGCGCCTGGGCCTGGCCAAGACGCTGTTCCTGCGCGAGCGCTACGACGAAGCGCGCGCGATGCTCGAAGAGCTCGTCGACGCCAACAAGAACTTCGTCGACGCCTACGACTGGCTCGCGCGCACCCACGAGGCGGCCGGCGCGCTCGATGCGGCGCAGGCCGTGCTGACGGAGGCAGTGACGGTCTCCCCGCACGCGGTGCGCCGGCTGCGCAAGCTGGGCGAAACGGCGCTGGAGGCGGGCGACCACGACACGGCCGAGAAGATCCTCAAGCAGGTCGTCAGCAAGGCCAAGTATTCCGAATTCAAGGACCCGCAGGACCACGTGCGCCTCGTGCAGACGCTCGTGCGCAAGGGCGACCCGGTGCAGGCCGCGGCCGTCATCCGCGACCTGGACAAATCGATGGCGTTCCAGAAGCACACGCCGCTGTGCAGCGCGATCGCGTCGAGCCTCGTGCACGAATACACGGGCAACGAGGCGCGCCTCGCGGAATCGCTGGCGGCGGCCCTCGCGGCCAGCCAGGAGGCGCCGGACCTGCGCCCGGAGATCAAGCTGGAGCTGGCGCGCACCTGCATCGAGAACGGCATGGAGGAGGGCGCCGCCGAGATCGTGCGCGACGTGATGCGCAATGCGCAGAACGGTGCCGCGGTGGCGCGCGCGATGGCCGTGTTCGAGAACGCGGGCCAGGCCGAGACGGCGCAGAAGCTCGCCATGGAAAGCCGCCAGCAGGTCGTCGACCTCGTCGCTACCGGCGCCGCCAAGGCGAAGAGCGGCGACTACAAGGGCGCCGTCGTGCTGATGCAGGAAGCGGCGACCAAGCTGCCGGACAATCCGCAGGTCGTGTTCAACGCGGCGCTGGCGATCCTGAAATGCCTGGACCACGACGGCTGGGACGAGCGCCTCGGCCAGCAGGCCCTGGGCTACATCGCCGGCGTGCGCCGCCTCGATCCGGTCAACCCGAAGCTGCCGGCGCTGGCCGGGCTGCACCAGCAGATTCTGAAAAAATACGACAAGGGTCCGCGTCCGAAAAGGGCCGGCTAAGCGATCATGATTCCTGCAGTCGGGAGCCCCGCTTCCAATCCCAACATGAACGCCGCGCCGTTCCAGCCGACGGACGGGGGCCGCCGCGTGCGCGCCGCGCTGCTGCAGAAGGTCTGCGGCGACGACGACATGTTCGCGCTGGGCAGCGCCATCGCGCGCGTCGTGCAGATGGCGACCTCGGAAGACCAGGGCACCCACGATCTCGCGCACTATGTGCTGTCCGACGTCGCGCTCACGCAGCGCATCCTGCGCCTGGCGAACACGGTCCGCTACCGCACGGCGGCCGGCACGGCCGTCACGACGGTGTCGCGTGCCATTTCCCTGCTGGGCTTCGACAACGTGCGCACGGTCGCGCTGGCGATGCTGCTCGTCGACGCGCTGGCCAGCAGCGACCATGCGTACAGCGTGCGCATGGAACTGGAAGCGTCACTGTGCGCGAGTCTCGTCGGCCGCGAAATGGCGCGCCACAGCTTTTACCAGGGCGCGGAGGAAGCGTCGATCAGCGCGCTGTTCAAGAATCTCGGCGCGCTGCTGGTCGCGTCGCACGAGCATGACCGCTACCGCGAGATCCAGGCCCTCCTCGCCACCGGCAAGCACACGCCCGCACAGGCCGCGCAGATGATCCTCGGCTGCGGCTTCGACGCGCTGTCCGAAGCCGTGCTGGGCGAGTGGAAGATCCCGGGCGTGATCGTGCACGCCCAGCGCCCGCTGGAGGCAGGGGCGCTCAAGCTGGCCGTCAACCGCAGCGAATGGATGCGCCAGGTGGCGTCGTTCAGCCTGGACGTGGCGCGCCTGATGGGCAGGACCCCCACGCCGTCCGACACGCCGGAAGCGCAGGCGCTGCTGGCGCGCTACGGCACCGCGCTGAACCTCGGCGCGGCCGAGCTGGACGAGTTGTTCGAGACGGTCGCGTTCGAAATGACGAGCCTCCTGCAGAGCATGAATTTGCAGCCCATGCCGCGCCGCGCGCCGCAGGAAGACAAGGGCGGCCTGCCCAACGTGCTGCTGCTGGCGACCCTCGGCGGGGAAGAGGAAGAGCAGGGCACGTACCCGAGCGGCAAGCCGAAGAACGCGCGCGACCTGCTGCTGGCGGGCGTGCAGGACGTCACCCAGATGCGCGCGTCCGGCCGGCACAAGGTCAACGACGTCGTCATGGCCGTGCTGGAGACGCTGTACACGGCGCTGGGCTTCCGCTTCGCGACGGTCGTGCTGAAGGACGTGCGCGCCGGCCAGTACCGGGCCCGCGCATCGTTCGGGCTCGCGCAGGCGCGCGTGCAGGAAGGCTTCACGTTTCCGCTGGCGCCCGCCGGAGAAAAGAGCGCGCGCGACCTGTTCTACCTGGCGATGGAAAACGACGCCGACCTCATGATCTCGGATGCGCGCAGCGCCAAGATCCGCGACCTGCTGCCGGCCTGGCACAAGGCGTTGCTGCCCGACGCGCGGAGCTTCATCGTGCTGCCGCTGGTGGTGGGCAAGGTGCAGCTGGGCCTGTTCTATGCCGACCGCACGGAGCTCGCGCCGGAAGGCGTGCCGCCCGACGAAACGGCCCTCATCAAGGCGCTCAAGGGCCAGGTACTGGCTGCGCTCGCGCCCTGACGAATTCCCGGAATTCGCGCGCCGGCATCGGCCGCCCGAACAGGTAGCCCTGCGCTTCGTCGCTGTTGCGGTCGCGCAGGAAGCCCCATTGCGCGTGGGTTTCCACGCCTTCCGCGATCACGCCCAGCCCGAGCGCATGGGCCAGGCCGATGGTCGCGTCGACGATGGCGGCGTCGTTCGGATTCGTCTCGATGTCGCGCACGAAGCCGCGGTCGATCTTGATGCGGTCGATCGCGAACAGCTTCAGGTAGGCCAGCGACGAATACCCCGTGCCGAAGTCGTCGATGGCCAGCTTGAAGCCTCGCGCGCGCAGCTGCAGCAGCAGGCTGCGCGTGTTTTCCGGGTCGCGCATGGCGGCCGTTTCCGTGATCTCCAGTTCCATCCGCGCCGGGTCGATCGCGTGCTCCGCGAGCAGCTCGTCGAGGCGCGACAGCAGCGCGCCGCCGCTGAACTGGCGCGCCGACAGGTTCACGGCCAGGCGCAGGTGGTCCATGCCGTCGTCGCGCCACTCGGCCAGCAGGGCCATCGCGCGCGCCAGCACCCAGTCGCCCAGCGGCAGGATCAGGCCCGATTCCTCGGCGATGGGGATGAAACGCCCGGGTTCGACGCTGCCCAGCTCCGGGTCGTGCCAGCGCAGCAGCACCTCGGCGCCGATCACGCGTCCCGTCTCGAGCTCGACCTGGGCCTGCAGGTGGACGTCGAAGCCGCCGTTCTCCAGCGTCGCCCACATGCGGTTTTCCAGCAGCAGGTGTTCGTGCGTGGCCGCGTTCATGGCGGGCGAGAAGAACTGGAAATTGCCGCGGCCTTCGCGCTTGGCCGCGTACATCGCCATGTCGGCGTGGCGCAGCAGCGTGTCCGCATCGTGGCCGTCCTCGGGGAACAGGGCTACGCCCACGCTGGCGCCGCTGTGCGCCGTCGTGCCGGCCAGGCGGTAGGGCTGCTGCAGCGATGCCACGAGGCGCACCGCCACCGCGCTCACGCTGTCGGGGGAAAGCGGGCCGCACAGCACGATGATGAATTCGTCGCCGCCGAGGCGGGCGAGGCTGTCGACGTCGCGCAGCAGGTCCTTCATGCGCGCGGCCGCGCCCACGAGCAGTTCGTCGCCCGCCTGGTGGCCGAGCGAATCGTTGATCTTTTTAAAATGGTCGAGGTCGATGAACAGCACGGCCAGCGGCTGCCGGTTGCGGCGCGCCTGGGCGAGCTGTTGCTCCAGGCGCATGCCGAGCGCATGGCGGTTCTCCAGGCCCGTCAGCGGGTCGTGGTGGGCCAGGCGGTGGATGCGCGCCTGCGCACGCTGCTGCTCCGTCAGGTCGCGCAGGATGCACACGTACAGGCGCTCCCCGGCCAGGTCGACGATGGACACCGCCACCGCGAGCGGCAGCGGCTCGCCGCGCGCGTTCAGGCCGTCCAGCTGGCGTTCGTCGGGCCTGCTGTCGGCCAGGCGCGCCAGCAGGCCCAGGCTGTCTTCGTCGCCATGGCCCGGCACCAGCGTCGTGAACGCGAGGCCCGGCAGGTGATTCGGCGGGTAGCCGAACAGCGCGGTCGTGGCGCGGTTGGCCGACAGCACCGTGCCGCGCGCGTCGACGGTGACGATCGCGTCGGCGGCATTGTCCAGGATGGCCTGCAGGCGCGCCGTGCGCTCCGCCACCTGGGCCTCGATCTGGGCGCGTTCGCCGCTGACGATCAGCATCAGCGCGCCCAGCAGCGCGGCCAGCAGCAGGCCGGTCGTGATCACGATCCAGCTCGCGAGTCCCCGTTCGCCTTCCATGTAGGCGGCCGTGGGCGTGAAGCGCAGTTGCAGGGTGCGGCCGCCGTACGTGAGCGGTACGGTGTAGTCGCCGCTGACCACGTGCCGGCCTGGCCTGCCCACCAGCGCGACGGGCGCGCCGCGGTCGGTCGTATCCGCCAGGCTGATGTCGAAGCCCGAGAAGCCGGCGCGCAGGACCGCCTGCCGCACGAAAGCATGGGCATCCAGGATCAGGGCCAATACCCCCAGCGGCGGCTGGCCGGGCGCGCCGACCGAGCGAAACAGGCCGATGCCGTTGGCGCCGTTGGATACCAGCTCGACCGGCCCCGTCGCGATCGGGCGTGTGCCGGCCAGCGCGCGCGACACCGCTTCCGTGCGCCCCGGCGCCGTCAGGAAGTCCATGCCGCGGATGCTCGCATTGGACGGGGGCCAGGTGTACAGCAGGGGCAGGTATTGCGCGCGCGGACCGGCCGGATGCAGGCCCTGTGTCCGGGTCACGTCGCGCACGCCGGCGAACGCGGCGTCGACGTGCGTGCGCACCCACGTCTCGAACGCGGCGCGTTCGGCCAGCGTGACGGGCACCAGCCAGTTGATGGCGGCGATCTCCGGCCGGCCGTCGACGTAGCCGCTGGCGATGTTCAGGAACTTGGCGCGATCCATGAACCGGTCTTCCGCCGCAAGCGTGCGCGAGAACGTGCCGACGAAGCGTTCGTGCTCGCGCAGCTCGGCCTGCAGCTCGTCGACCACCTGCTGGGCCTTCAGGCGGTAGGCCTGCAGGTATTGCTGGTGCTCCCACCGCACGGTCTGCTCGTAGGCGGCCATGACGACGCCGGCCGCCAGCAGCAGCGGCAGGGCGACGAGGCGCGCCCGCCGGCGCCACAGCCGGCGCGGCTGGCCGCACACGATCCAGACGAGCGGGGCGGCCAGGAGGACGCCCACGGTGTCGCCGGCCCACCAGTTGATCCAGTTCGGGGCCCGTTCGGCCGCCGTCACCACGTCCAGCCGGTACAGGGCGGACACGTTGGCGGTGGCGTTGATCAGGCAGAACACGGGTGCCAGCGCAAGGAAACGGGCGACGTCGCGCGCCGTGCCGAGGGCCGGGTCGACGAAGCGGCGGAACCAGCGGGCGCCCAGCCAGGCCTGCACGAGCGAGCCCAGCGTGGCGACCGTCGTCGCGAGGACCGCGGTCGCGGGCGCGATGTCGGGGTCCATCCAGCCGTCGGGCAGGTGCGACAGGCACGCGCCGATGGCGACGCCGGGGAGGGCGCGCCAGCCGAACGCGACGCTCAAGGCGAACCCGACGCCGGCCGGCAGGTATACGGGTGTGGCATAGCCTGCGGGCAGGGCCAGCGCGCGGCTGAGGAGAAGGGTGCCGATATAGACGGCAATGGTCGCGAGGTTGGCCAGCCACAGCCGAAGCGCGTGCCCTTCGTGATTGCCGGTGCGATGCTGGTCCATGGGGCGCCTCTGACGTCAATACAGTGTACGCGCAAATGCATGGTTGGACCGCTCGGCAGGGATTCTTGCAAACAGCCCTTGCGGAGTTGTACTGTGGCCGTTACAATCACGCCCCGAAGCAACGACACTGTTTGAGTTTGATCAGTTCAAGCAAAACCAGTTGACGAAGTTGTTATCTTGCTTCATACTCTGCGGTTCTTCGCGGTGGGGTGGCCGAGTGGTTAAAGGCAGCAGACTGTAAATCTGCCCTCTCTGAGTACGCTGGTTCGAATCCAGCCCCCACCACCAAATGCGTTGATCGTGTAGTGAATCGAATTCGTGGTACCTCGCGGGTGTAGCTCAATGGTAGAGCTGAAGCCTTCCAAGCTTATGACGAGGGTTCGATTCCCTTCACCCGCTCCAGTTTCAAATCAGCCCTTGTAGCTCAGTGGTAGAGCACTCCCTTGGTAAGGGAGAGGCCACGTGTTCAATCCACGTCAAGGGCACCAGAATTTAAACGGCTGTCGGCTGTTTCGACCGTCAGGTGTGCCTGGTAATTTTCAATATCGTTAGGATCTTAGGAGTCTAGAATGGCAAAGGAAAAATTCGAACGGACCAAGCCGCACGTGAACGTCGGCACCATCGGTCACGTTGACCACGGCAAAACCACCCTGACGGCTGCAATCGCAACCGTTCTGTCGAAGAAATTCGGCGGCGAAGCCAAGGCGTACGACCAGATCGACGCGGCTCCGGAAGAAAAAGCACGCGGCATCACCATCAACACCGCGCACGTCGAGTACGAAACGGCCAACCGCCACTACGCACACGTCGACTGCCCGGGCCACGCCGACTACATCAAGAACATGATCACCGGCGCAGCGCAGATGGACGGCGCGATCCTGGTGTGCTCCGCTGCTGACGGCCCGATGCCGCAGACCCGCGAACACATCCTGCTGGCTCGCCAGGTGGGTGTTCCGTACATCATCGTGTTCCTGAACAAGTGCGACCTGGTCGACGACGCGGAACTGCTGGAACTGGTCGAAATGGAAGTGCGCGAGCTGCTCTCGAAGTACGAGTTCCCGGGCGACGACCTGCCGATCATCAAGGGTTCGGCTCGTATGGCGCTGGAAGGCCAGCAGGGCGAAATGGGCGAAGACTGCATCATCCGCCTGGCTGAAGCCCTGGACACCTACATCCCGACCCCGGAACGTGCTGTTGACGGCGCCTTCCTGATGCCGGTGGAAGACGTGTTCTCGATCTCGGGCCGCGGTACCGTGGTGACCGGTCGTGTCGAGCGCGGCATCATCAAGGTCGGCGAAGAGATCGAAATCGTCGGTATCGTCGATACGGTCAAGACGACCTGCACCGGCGTGGAAATGTTCCGCAAGCTGCTGGACCAGGGTCAAGCTGGCGACAACGTCGGCCTGCTGCTGCGCGGTACCAAGCGTGAAGACGTCCAGCGTGGCCAGGTCCTGGCCAAGCCGGGTTCGATCAAGCCGCACACCGACTTCACGGGCGAAGTGTACGTCCTGTCGAAGGACGAAGGCGGCCGTCACACCCCGTTCTTCAACAACTACCGTCCGCAGTTCTACTTCCGTACGACTGACGTGACCGGCTCGATCGTTCTGCCGGCCGACAAAGAGATGGTCATGCCGGGCGACAACGTGTCGATCACCGTCAAGCTGATCGCTCCGATCGCGATGGAAGAAGGTCTGCGCTTCGCAATCCGCGAAGGTGGCCGCACCGTCGGTGCCGGCGTGGTTGCCAAGATCATCGCCTAAGTAATACTGTTGTACCTCCGGGCGGAACGATTCTGTTCCGCCCAACAATAGAGTGTTGCGCGAAATACCCAAGTAGCGTATAATGCTCGATTCAACTAGAAGTTTTTGTAGGGGCGTAGCTCAATTGGCAGAGCGTCGGTCTCCAAAACCGAAGGTTGGGGGTTCGATGCCCTCCGCCCCTGCCACCGAATTCGGTGCCAGGCACCCGAAAGTAAATTAAGTATGTCTAATCAATCCGTGCAAACCGTCGGCACCTCGAACGACAAGTTCAAGGTCGCGCTGGCAGTGGTTGCTACGATTGCAGGTGTGGTCGGCTTTTTCATTCTGAAAGGCCAGAACAAACCAGCCCTGATGTGCGCAGGCGCACTCGTGGCTGGTTTGGCTATTGCCGTCCTGCTGTTGTGGACTTCCGCGACCGGCCGCGATTTCCTGAGCTTCGCGAAGGAATCCGTACGTGAAACGAAGAAGGTTGTATGGCCTACCCGCAAGGAAGCGACCCAGATCACCGCCGTGGTGTTCGGGTTCGTGCTGGTGATGGCAATTTTCCTGTGGGGCACGGATAAGATTCTGGAATTTCTGATGTACGACGTGATCCTGGGGTGGAAATAATAATGAGCGATAACGTTCAGCAAGATAACGTGCCGGGTGACGCCCCGGCACAAGACGCTGGTGCGCCGCTGAGTACTCCGGTCAGCAACAAGCGCTGGTACGTCGTGCATGTCTACTCCGGCATGGAGAAGAGCGTGATGCGCGGCCTGACCGACCGCATCGAGCGCGGCGGCATGCAGGAACAATTCGGCCGCATCCTGGTTCCGACCGAAGAAGTGGTCGAAGTCAAGAATGGCAGCAAATCGGTGACCGAGCGTCGCTTCTTCCCGGGTTATGTGCTGGTCGAGATGGAAATGACCGACGAGACCTGGCACCTCGTGAAGAACACGCCGAAAGTCACTGGCTTCATCGGCGGCAAGAGCAACAAGCCGACCCCGATTCCGGCGCGCGAGATCGACAAGATCATGCAGCAGGTCCAGGAAGGTGTCGAGAAGCCGCGGCCCAAAGTGCTGTACGAAGTGGGCGAGCAGGTGCGGATCAAGGAAGGCCCGTTCACCGACTTCAACGGCTCTGTCGAGGAAGTCAACTACGAAAAATCGAAGGTGCGTGTGTCTGTCACCATCTTCGGCCGCGCGACTCCGGTGGAACTGGAGTTCGGGCAGGTAGAGAAAGTCTAAAACGCCGAATCGGAGCGTCGCAGCAGCAAGGCGGAATCCGATAAGAGGAGCTCCGCCAGGAAAAGGCACTCCGAGAAAGCGTAGCGAGCGGCGGCAGTTTCGGTGGGGGCGCCCAGCCTGAGAAGCGCAGCTGTACTTCAGTACAGCGAGCATCGCAGACCGAAAATGCAACGCGCAGTAGCTTGATCGGAGCGCCGGTATGGTGGAGCGCTACCACTCATAATCGACAAAGGAGCCTATCATGGCAAAGAAAATCGTCGGTTTTATCAAGCTGCAAGTGCCGGCTGGTAAAGCAAACCCGTCCCCCCCGATCGGCCCGGCCCTCGGCCAGCGCGGTCTGAACATCATGGAATTCTGCAAGGCCTTCAATGCCAAGACTCAAGGCATGGAACCGGGCATGCCGATTCCGGTCGTGATCACCGCCTTCGCGGACAAGTCGTTCACCTTCGAGATGAAGACCCCGCCGGCAACGTACCTGATCAAGAAATTCTCGGGCGTTACCAAAGGTTCGCCGAAGCCGCACACCGACAAGGTCGGCACGCTGACCCGTGCCCAGGCTGAAGAAATCGCAAAAATCAAGCAGCCGGACCTGACCGCCGCTGACCTGGACGCTGCTGTGCGCGTCGTGGCCGGCTCGGCTCGTTCGATGGGCATCACGGTGGAGGGTATCTAATATGGCCAAGCTGTCCAAGCGCGTCAAAGAAATCAAAGCCAAGGTCGACCGTAACAAGGCCTACGCTTTCGACAACGCCGTTGCAATCGTCAAAGAATTCGCAACCGCCAAGTTCAACGAGTCGATCGACGTCGCCGTGCAACTGGGCGTGGATCCGAAGAAATCGGACCAGGTCGTCCGTGGTTCCGTCGTCCTGCCGGCTGGTACCGGCAAGACCGTGCGTGTCGCCGTCTTCGCACAAGGCGACAAGGCCGAGCAGGCTAAAGCCGCCGGCGCCGACATCGTCGGTATGGAAGACCTGGCAGAACGCGTCAAGGCCGGCGACATGCCGTTCGACGTCGTCATCGCTTCGCCGGACACCATGCGTATCGTCGGTACCCTGGGTCAGATCCTGGGCCCGCGCGGCCTGATGCCGAACCCGAAAGTCGGCACCGTGACCCCGGACGTGGCTGGCGCCGTGCGCAACGCCAAGGCCGGTCAGGTCCAGTACCGTACCGACAAGGCAGGTATCATCCACGCCACGATCGGCCGCAAGTCGTTCAGCGACGAACAGCTGAAGACCAACCTGGTCGCGCTGATCGACGCCCTGAACAAGGCCAAGCCGGCTTCGTCGAAGGGTATCTACCTGCGCAAGGTCGCGATCTCGTCGACCATGGGCGCTGGCGTGCGTGTCGATCACGCTACCCTGGCTGCTTAATAGCAAGAATTAAGTCCCTGCAAAGTAACGCAGGGCGGATCTTTGGGCTGGCGGACTGAACCCCGCCAGGCAATCAAAGACCGTTGGGCCGAAGGCAGAGCGAGTTTTAGCACCTGCCGGAGGTTAATACAAAAAACCCAACGCAGATGGCGAACCCGAACAAGTTTTGTAGTCGATGCTTTTGTCGTACTTCTTAACTTCGGACGCCGTGTTCGAACCGATGCGGGGGACGTCCCTCACATCATTTAAGGAGATTGACCGTGGGTCTTAATCTGAATGACAAAAAGGTCGTCGTCGAAGAAGTTAGCGCGAAAGTAGCAACCGCGCAAACCATCGTCGTCGCCGAGTACCGTGGCATCCAGGTTAGTGCTCTGACGAAACTCCGTGCAAATGCTCGTTCGCAGGGCGTGTACCTGCGTGTTCTGAAGAACACGCTGGCTCGTCGCGCTGTGGAAGGCACCCAGTTCGCACCCCTGGCCGACACCATGGTTGGTCCGCTGATCTACTCGATCTCGGACGACGCCGTGGCAGCCGCCAAGGTGCTCAGCGACTTCTCGAAGACCAACGACAAACTGGTGGTCAAGGGCGGTAACTACGCTGGCAAGAACCTGGATGTCGCTGGCGTCAACGCGCTGGCAAGCATCCCGAGCCGTGAAGTCCTCATCGCCCAGCTGCTGGGCGTCATGCAGGCTCCGGTGTCCGGCTTTGCACGAGTTCTGGCTGCAATCGCAGCACAAAAAGGCGAAGGTTCCGCAGCTCCGGCAGAAGCCGCAGCAGCAGAATAAGCAAGCCTTTTTGGTCAAGTACTAATCACAATCAAATATTTGGAGTTTCAAATGGCAATTAGCAAAGAAGAGTTCCTGGACGCAGTTGGCGCAATGTCGGTCATGGAACTGAACGACCTGGTCAAGGCATTCGAAGAGAAGTTCGGCGTGTCGGCAGCTGCAATGGCCGCACCGGCAGCTGGCGGCGGCGCCGCTGCACCGGCTGCTGAAGAGCAGACCGAATTCAACGTCGTCCTGACCGAAGTCGGCGCGAACAAGGTCGGCGTCATCAAGGCCGTCCGCGAAATCACCGGCCTGGGCCTGAAAGAAGCCAAGGACGTCGTTGATGGCGCACCGAAGACCGTCAAGGAAGCCCTGCCGAAAGCTGACGCTGAAGCCGCCAAGAAGAAGCTGGAAGAAGCTGGCGCCAAGGCCGAGCTCAAGTAATACATATGCAAAGGGCGCTGAATCAGCGCCCCGCGCCGGAGTCAAAGCGCGCAGATCCCCGCCGGAAGGTGGGGTATGCGGCTTTGGCTCTTTTGTCGTCCCTACGACAAAACAAGCAGTACCCTTAGGTTTTGGTAGCACCGCAGCACAGCATTATCGTAACACAGCAGCACAGGTTCCCAATCACCCGGCCGATTGCGGCGAGATTTGAGGCCTTGCATGTGGTGGCTTAACCACTGGCAATTCCTGAATTCTCATCCTTTCTGTCACTCACGGAGTGTCCATGCACTACTCATTTACTGAGAAGAAACGCATTCGCAAGTCGTTCGCGAAGCGCGCCAACGTTCACAACGTTCCCTACCTCCTCGCTACGCAGCTGGAGTCTTACGAGAATTTCCTGCAAGCGGATGCAGGGCCCTCCGTACGCAAGAACGAAGGTCTGCAATCGGCTTTCACCTCCATCTTCCCGATCGTGTCGCACAATGGTTTTGCGCGCCTCGAGTTCCTGTCCTACGTGCTGGGTGACCCCGCTTTCGACGTCAAGGAATGCCAACAACGCGGCCTGACCTTCGCGTCGCCGCTGCGCGCCAAGGTGCGCCTGGTGATCCTGGACAAGGAATCGCCGACCAAGCCCGTCGTGAAGGAAATGAAGGAACAGGAAGTGTACATGGGCGAACTGCCGCTCATGACCGCCAACGGTTCGTTCGTGATCAACGGCACCGAGCGCGTGATCGTCTCGCAGCTGCACCGTTCGCCGGGCGTGTTCTTCGAGCACGACCGCGGCAAGACGCACTCGTCGGGCAAGCTGCTGTTCTCGGCACGTATCATTCCTTACCGCGGCTCGTGGCTGGACTTCGAGTTCGACCCGAAGGACATCCTGTTCTTCCGCGTCGACCGCCGCCGCAAGATGCCGGTGACGATCCTGCTGAAAGCCATCGGCATGACGCCGGAGCAGATCCTCGCGAACTTCTTCGTGTTCGACAACTTCAACCTGCGCTCGGAAGGCGCGGAACTGGAATTCGTGGCCGAGCGCCTGCGCGGTGAAGTCGCGCGCTTCGACATCGTCGATCCGAAGACCGGCAAGACGCTGGTAACGAAGGACAAGCGCATCAACGCCAAGAACGTGCGCGACGTCGAGAACGCCGGCATCACGCACATCTCGGTGCCGGAAGACTACCTGGTCGGCCGCGTGCTGGCGAAGAACGTCGTCGACGGCGACACCGGCGAGATCATCGCCAACGCCAATGACGAGCTGACCGACGAGCTGCTGGGCAAGCTGCGCGACGCCAACATCGACGCGATCCAGACGCTGTACACCAACGACCTGGACCAGGGCGCCTACATCTCGCAGACGCTGCGCACCGACGACACCGCCGACCAGACCGCTGCCCGCGTGGCGATCTATCGCATGATGCGTCCTGGCGAACCGCCGACCGAAGAATCGGTGGAAGCGCTGTTCCACGGCCTGTTCTACAGCCCGGAACGCTACGACCTGTCGGCCGTCGGCCGCATGAAGTTCAACCGCCGTATCGGCCGTGACGAACTGGTCGGCGACATGACCCTGTCGAACGAAGACATCCTGGCCGTGATCAAGATCCTGGTCGAGCTGCGCAATGGCCGCGGCGAAGTCGACGATATCGACCACCTGGGTAACCGCCGCGTGCGTTGCGTGGGCGAACTGGCCGAAAACCAGTTCCGCGCCGGCCTCGTGCGCGTTGAGCGCGCCGTCAAGGAACGCCTCGGCCAGGCCGAAGCGGACAACCTGATGCCGCACGACCTGATCAACAGCAAGCCGATCTCGGCCGCGATCCGCGAATTCTTCGGTTCGTCGCAGCTGTCGCAGTTCATGGACCAGACCAACCCGCTGTCGGAAATCACGCACAAACGCCGTGTCTCCGCACTGGGCCCGGGCGGCTTGACCCGCGAGCGCGCCGGCTTCGAAGTCCGCGACGTGCACCCGACCCACTACGGCCGCGTCTGCCCGATCGAAACGCCTGAAGGCCCGAACATCGGCCTGATCAACTCGCTGGCACTGTTTGCCCGCCTGAACGAATACGGCTTCCTGGAAACCCCGTACCGCAAGGTCGAAGGTTCGAAAGTCACCGACAAGATCGAATACCTGTCGGCGATCGAAGAAGGCCGCTACATCATCGCCCAGGCGAACGCGCAGATCAACGAAGAAGGCCAGTTGGTCGACGAGCTGGTCTCGGCACGTGAAGCGGGCGAGACCATCCTCGTGTCGCCGGAACGCATCCAGTACATGGACGTGGCCCCGGGCCAGATCGTGTCGGTGGCGGCATCGCTGATTCCGTTCCTCGAGCACGATGACGCGAACCGCGCACTGATGGGCGCCAACATGCAGCGCCAGGCCGTGCCTTGCCTGCGTCCGGAAAAAGCCTTCGTCGGTACCGGCATCGAGCGCACCGTGGCGGTCGACTCGGGCACGACCGTGCAGGCGACCCGTGGCGGTATCGTCGATTACGTCGACGCCGGCCGCGTGGTGATCCGCGTGAACGACGAAGAAGCGCAGGCTGGCGAAGTCGGTGTCGACATCTACAACCTGATCAAGTACACCCGTTCGAACCAGAACACCAACATCAACCAGCGTCCGATCGTGAAAGTGGGCGATCGCGTGGCACGCGGCGACGTCATCGCCGACGGCGCCTCGACCGACCTGGGCGAACTGGCACTGGGCCAGAACATGCTGGTGGCGTTCATGCCGTGGAACGGCCTGAACTTCGAGGACTCGATCCTGATCTCGGAAAACGTCGTCAAGGATGACCGCTACACCTCGATCCACATCGAGGAACTGTCGGTCGTGGCGCGTGACACGAAGCTGGGCCCTGAAGAAATCACCCGCGACATCTCGAACCTGGCGGAAAACCAGCTGGCTCGCCTGGACGAGTCGGGCATCGTCTACATCGGCGCCGAAGTGCAGGCCGGTGACGTGCTGGTCGGTAAGGTGACGCCGAAGGGCGAAACCCAGCTGACGCCGGAAGAGAAGCTGCTGCGCGCAATTTTCGGTGAAAAAGCGTCGGATGTTAAAGATACGTCGCTGCGCGTGCCGTCGGGCATGGTCGGTACCGTGATCGACGTGCAGGTGTTCACCCGTGAAGGCATCGTGCGCGACAAGCGCGCCCAGCAGATCATCGACGACGAGCTGAAGCGCTTCCGCCTGGACCTGAACGACCAGCTGCGTATCGTCGAAGGCGATGCGTTCCAGCGTCTGGAGCGTCTGCTGGTCGGCAAGACCGTCAACGGCGGTCCGAAGAAGCTGGCGAAGGGTGCCGTGATCGACAAGGCCTACCTGGACGACCTGGATAAATTCCACTGGTTCGACATCCGTCCGGCCGACGACGAAACCGCCAACGCGCTGGAGGCGATGAAGGAGTCGATCAACGAGAAGCGTCACCAGTTCGACCTGGCCTTCGAAGAGAAGCGCAAGAAGCTCACGCAGGGCGACGAGCTGCAGCCGGGCGTGCAGAAGATGGTCAAGGTCTACCTGGCCGTCAAGCGCCGCCTGCAGTCGGGCGACAAGATGGCAGGCCGCCACGGTAACAAGGGTGTGGTCTCGCGTATCGTGCCGGTGGAAGACATGCCGTTCATGGCCGACGGTACGCCGGCCGACGTCGTGCTGAACCCGCTGGGCGTTCCGTCGCGTATGAACGTCGGTCAGATCCTGGAAACCCACCTGGGTTGGGCAGCGAAAGGTCTGGGCCTGCGCCTGGGCGAAATGATCAAGGCCAAGGCCGAGACCGAGCAACTGCGCGCGTTCCTGGGCAAGATCTACAACGAAACGGGCAAGAAGGAAGACCTGGACAACTTCAGCGACCAGGAAATCGTCGAGCTGGCGAACAACCTCAAGAACGGCGTGCCGTTCGCGACCCCGGTGTTCGACGGTGCCCACGAAGAAGAGATCCGCCGCATGCTGGATCTGGCCTTCCCGGACGAGATCGCGGCCCACCTGGGCATGACCCCGTCGAAGAACCAGGTCACGATGTACGACGGCCGCACCGGCGAAGCATTCGAGCGCAAGGTGACCGTGGGCTTCATGCACATGCTGAAGCTGCACCACCTGGTCGACGACAAGATGCACGCCCGCTCGACCGGTCCGTACTCGCTGGTGACGCAGCAGCCGCTGGGCGGTAAAGCCCAGTTCGGTGGCCAGCGCTTCGGTGAGATGGAGGTGTGGGCACTGGAAGCGTACGGCGCATCGTACGTGCTGCAGGAAATGCTGACCGTCAAGTCGGACGACGTGAACGGCCGTACCAAGGTGTACGAGAACCTGGTCAAGGGCGACCACGTGATCGATGCGGGTATGCCGGAATCGTTCAACGTGCTGGTGAAGGAAATCCGCTCGCTGGGTATCGACATCGATCTCGAGCGCAGCTAATAGCCAGTACGCCGTCGTCCCCGCGCAGGCGGGGACCCATGCTGAAGTGGCTAAAGTGGCTCAGTATGGGTTCCCGCTTTCGCGGGAACGACGGAAGCGAAGTAAAGAATTCAATCACCCGGAGTGATAAATGAAAGCACTGCTCGATCTATTCAAGCAAGTTCAGCAAAACGAGAGCTTCGACGCCATCAAGATTGGCCTGGCGTCGCCCGAGAAAATCCGTTCGTGGTCGTTCGGCGAAGTCAAGAAGCCGGAGACCATCAACTACCGTACGTTCAAGCCGGAACGTGATGGCCTGTTTTGCGCGAAAATCTTTGGTCCGATCAAGGACTACGAATGCCTGTGCGGCAAGTACAAGCGCCTGAAGCACCGCGGCGTCATCTGCGAGAAGTGCGGCGTCGAAGTCACCCTGGCGAAAGTCCGTCGTGAGCGCATGGGCCACATCGAGCTGGCCTCGCCGGTCGCGCACATCTGGTTCCTGAAGTCGCTGCCGTCGCGTCTGGGCATGGTCCTGGACATGACGCTGCGCGATATCGAACGCGTCCTGTACTTCGAAGCATACGTCGTGACCGATCCGGGCATGACCCCGCTGAAGAAGTGCCAGATCATGTCGGAAGACGACTACGCCGCCAAGTACGAAGAGTACGGCGACGACTTCACCGCATTCATGGGCGCCGAAGGCATCCGTGAACTGCTGCGCTCGATCGACATCGACCGCGAAGCCGAAGCCCTGCGCGTCGAACTCAAAGAGTCGAAGTCGGAAGCCAAGATCAAGAAATACGCCAAGCGCCTGAAAGTGCTCGAGGCGTTCCAGCGTTCGGGCATCAAGCCGGAATGGATGATCATGGAAGTGCTCCCGGTCCTGCCGCCGGAGCTGCGTCCGCTCGTCCCGCTGGATGGCGGCCGTTTCGCCACGTCCGACCTGAACGACCTGTATCGCCGCGTCATCAACCGTAATAACCGCCTGAAGCGCCTGATGGAACTGCGCGCTCCGGAGATCATTACGCGTAACGAAAAGCGCATGCTGCAGGAAGCAGTGGACTCGCTGCTGGACAACGGCCGTCGCGGCAAAGCGATGACCGGCGCCAACAAGCGTCCGCTGAAGTCGCTGGCTGAAATGATCAAGGGTAAGGGCGGCCGCTTCCGTCAGAACCTGCTGGGCAAGCGCGTCGACTACTCGGGCCGTTCGGTCATCGTGGTGGGTCCGCAGCTGAAACTGCACCAGTGCGGTCTGCCGAAGCTGATGGCCCTCGAGCTGTTCAAGCCGTTCATCTTCAACAAGCTGGAACTGATGGGTCTCGCAACGACCATCAAGGCTGCGAAGAAGCTCGTCGAGCAGCAGGAACCGGTCGTCTGGGACATCCTGGAAGAAGTCATCAAGGAACACCCGGTGATGCTGAACCGTGCGCCGACGCTGCACCGTCTCGGTATCCAGGCGTTCGAGCCGGTCCTGATCGAAGGTAAAGCAATCCAGCTGCACCCGCTGGTCTGCGCGGCGTTCAACGCCGACTTCGACGGTGACCAGATGGCAGTCCACGTCCCGCTGTCGATCGAAGCACAGATGGAAGCGCGTACGCTGATGCTGGCGTCGAACAACATCCTGTTCCCGTCGAACGGCGAACCGTCGATCGTGCCGTCCCAGGATATCGTGCTGGGTCTGTACTACGCGACCCGCGAGGCGATCAACGCCAAGGGCGAAGGCATGCTGTTCCCGGACGTGTCGGAAGTCATCCGCGCGTACGACAACAAGGAAGTCGAACTGGCGACCCGCATCACCGTGCGTATCGTGGAATTCCCGCGCAACGCCGAAGGCGGCTTCGACCAGACGCTGACCCGCTACGAGACCACGGTCGGCCGTGCGATCCTGTCCGAGATCCTGCCGAAAGGCCTGCCGTTCTCGGTGCTGAACCGCGCGCTGAAGAAGAAAGAGATCTCGAAGCTGATCAACACGTCGTTCCGCAAGTGCGGCCTGCGTGCGACCGTCGTGTTCGCCGACAAGCTGATGCAGTCGGGCTTCCGTCTCGCAACGCGCGCCGGTATCTCGATCGCCGTCGACGACATGCTGATCCCGGACGTCAAGAAGGGCATGATCGCGACCGCCGAAGCGGAAGTGAAGCAGATCGAGCAGCAGTACGCCTCGGGTCTGGTCACCGCCGGCGAGCGTTACAACAAGGTCGTCGACATCTGGGGCAAGACCTCGGACGAAGTGGGCAAGGCGATGATGGACCAGCTGAAAGTGGAGCCGGTCACGAAGCGCGACGGCACGCAAGGCACGCAAGAGTCGTTCAACGCCATCTACATGATGGCCGACTCGGGCGCCCGCGGTTCCGCGGCCCAGATCCGTCAGCTGGCCGGTATGCGCGGCCTGATGGCGAAGCCGGACGGTTCGATTATCGAAACGCCGATTACCGCGAACTTCCGCGAAGGCCTGAACGTTCTGCAGTACTTCATCTCGACGCACGGCGCCCGTAAAGGTCTGGCCGACACCGCGCTGAAGACGGCAAACTCGGGTTACCTGACCCGTCGTCTGGTCGACGTGACGCAGGATCTGGTCGTGACGGAAGACGATTGCGGCACCACCAACGGCACGCACATGAAGGCGATGGTCGAAGGCGGTGAAGTGATCGAAGCCCTGCGCGACCGTATCCTGGGCCGCGTGACCGGTACCGACGTCGTCAATCCGGAAACGCAGGAAACCCTGTACGAAGCCGGCACGCTGCTGGACGAAGACATGGTCGAAGAGATCGAGCGCCTGGGCATCGACGAAGTGAAGGTCCGCACGCCGCTGAACTGCGACACCCGTTATGGCCTGTGCGCGAAGTGCTACGGCCGTGACCTGGGCCGCGGTATGCTGGTGAACTCCGGCGAAGCCGTCGGCGTCGTGGCAGCACAGTCGATCGGTGAGCCGGGTACCCAGCTGACCATGCGTACGTTCCACATCGGTGGTGCGGCATCGCGTGCGGCAGTGGCATCGTCGGTGGAAGCCAAGTCGAACGGTACGGTCCGCTTCACGGCGACCATGCGTTACGTGACCAACGGCAAGGGCGCCCAGATCGTCATTTCGCGTTCGGGCGAAGTGCTGATCACGGACGACCATGGCCGCGAGCGCGAGCGTCACAAGGTGCCGTACGGCGCGACGCTGGCCGTCCAGGACGGCATGGTCGTCAAGGCCGGCGTGCCGCTGGCAACGTGGGACCCGCTGACCCGTCCGATCATCACGGAATACGGTGGCACGATCAAGTTCGAGAACGTGGAAGAGGGCGTCACCGTCGCTCGCCAGGTCGACGACGTGACCGGCCTGTCGACCCTGGTGGCGATCGACCCGAAACGCCGCGGTTCGGCCAGCAAGGTCCTGCGTCCGCAGGTCAAGCTGCTGAACGAACAAGGCCAGGAAGTCAAGATCGCGGGCACGGAACACGCCGTGACGATCGGCTTCCAGGTCGGCGCGCTGATCATGGTGAAGGACGGCCAGCAGGCATCGGTGGGTGAAGTGCTTGCACGTATCCCGACCGAATCGCAGAAGACCCGTGACATTACCGGTGGTCTGCCGCGCGTTGCCGAGCTGTTCGAAGCCCGTTCGCCGAAAGATGCCGGCATGCTGGCGGAAGTCACCGGTACGGTCGCATTCGGTAAAGAGACCAAGGGCAAGCAGCGCCTGGAAATCACCGACATGGACGGCAACAAGCACGAGTTCCTGATCACCAAGGACAAGCAAGTGCTGGTGCACGACGGCCAGGTGGTGAACAAGGGCGAGATGATCGTGGACGGCCCGGCCGATCCGCAAGACATCCTGCGCCTGCTGGGTATCGAAGCGCTGGCCCGCTACATCGTCGACGAAGTGCAGGACGTGTACCGTCTGCAGGGCGTGAAGATCAACGACAAGCACATCGAGGTGATCGTTCGCCAGATGCTGCGTCGTGTTCAGATCGTCGAAGCCGGCGACACCGACTACATCGTCGGCGAGCAGGTGGAGCGTTCGGAACTGCTGGAAGAAAACGACCGCGTGACGGCCGCAGGCAAGCTGCCGGCGACCTACGAGAACGTGCTGCTGGGTATCACGAAGGCATCGCTGTCGACCGACTCGTTCATCTCGGCCGCATCGTTCCAGGAAACCACCCGCGTGCTGACCGAAGCGGCGATCATGGGCAAGCGCGACGGTCTGCGCGGCCTGAAGGAAAACGTCATCGTCGGTCGCCTGATCCCGGGCGGTACCGGTCTGGCATTCCACCGCGCCCGCAAGGAGAAAGAAGCGTGGGAAGCGGAAGAGCGCGCAGCGCTGCTGCAGCAGGAAAAGGCCAACATGGCTGCCGAGCTGCAGGCGATGGAAGACCAGCAGAACGCTGCGGCTTCGGTCGAACAGCATCACGGCGACGGCGAGTGATCGCTTCAGCCTTGGCTTAATCAGCTGATGAAAACGGCACCTCGAGGGGTGCCGTTTTTTTTGGTGCGCCCAGCATGGGCGCACTCTTGTGGGTGGAAGTCCCGCCGCGAGCTGACCACAGCGAGCGAAGCGAAGCGCAACTGCACGAGGGCGACCGACTGTGGGGAGGAAGCGTGGAGCGAAACTGCGAGCCGATGAACAAGAATCGGATACAAGGCGCTGCCGAGCAGGGCGAGCGGGCCAAAAACCGCGAAGCTCTTGTGGTCAAGGCGAAGCGGCGTAGATCCGGCGGTTGTGCAGGGAAGGAGTGCGTTCTTACCTGGGGAGATCTCGCCTCACGCCTGAAAGGGCGACGAAAAAAAAAATCGGAGCGAGAAGTCAGCAGAGGCCGTAGTAGCTGAGTTTTTTTTTTTTTTTTTTTTTTTTTAAGCGAAGGGCCGAACGAGTAGGAGTGTCCAACAACGTGTCGATGAACTGTGTACGGCATCAGATGCCCGCAAAAGCGGGGCGGGTCGCGGCAAGGCGGGGTGAAGCCCCGTCCCAAGCGTCCAGCGATGAAACACGGCTCCCGCGACAGGGACTGGAAGGCACAGGGCGAGACTTGCTCACGCAAGCGCTCGCGAGGGAGAACATGCAACGCGCGTGGAAACGCGTGAAGGCGAACAAGGGAGCCGCAGGCGCCGACGGTCTGGACATTGCCCAAACCGGACAACGCCTGAAGCACGCTTGGCCCACCATCAGGCAGCAACTGATGGAAGGCACGTACCGGCCCATGCCGGTACGGCGCGTCGGCATACCGAAGCCGGACGGGAGCGAGCGTGAACTGGGGATACCCACCGTGACCGACCGTTTGATTCAGCAGGCGCTGTTGCAGGTGCTGCAACCCCTGATCGATCCCACTTTTAGTGAACACAGCCACGGGTTCCGGCCCGGCCGTCGTGCGCGAGATGCCGTGCTTGCAGCACAGTGGTACGTGCAGCAGGGCTACCGCACCGTGGTCGACGTCGATCTGTCGAAGTTCTTCGATCGAGTCAACCACGACATTCTGATCGACCGTCTAGGGAAACGCGTGAAGGACGCCGGAATCATCCGGCTAGTGCGCGCCTACCTGAACGCGGGCATCATGAATGGCGGCGTGGTGCTCGAGCGGGGAGAAGGGACGCCGCAAGGCGGTCCGCTTTCTCCGCTACTGGCCAATGTGCTTCTCGACGAGGTGGATCGTGAGCTGGAGCGACGGGGACACCGCTTCGCCCGCTATGCCGATGACTGCAACGTGTACGTGCGCAGCCAGAAGGCAGGCGAGCGGGTGATGGCTCTGCTCAAGCGTCAATATGACAAGCTGCACTTGAAGATCAACGAATCGAAAAGTGCGGTAAGCCAGGCGTTTGGCCGCAAATTTCTCGGCTACGAGCTTTATATGACCGGAAAAGGCGAGGTAAAACGTGCGGTGTCGAAGAAGGCGCAGGAGGCGTTTCGGCAAAAGATCAGAGAACTCACCCGCCGGTCCGGCGGACGCAGCATCATGCAGGTGATTGAAAGCCTGCGCTCTTATGTGCTGGGATGGAAAGGCTACTTCGGTCTGGCGCAAACCCCAAAGGTCCTAAACAGGCTGGATGAATGGATGCGGCACCGGATGCGAGCACTTCACCTCAAGCACTGGAAGCGAGGGACGACGATCTACCGTGAACTGCTGAAGCTAGGGGCAAAACCGAACGTTGCACTGCTGGTGGCAAGAAACAGCCGTCGCTGGTGGCATAACAGCAAGTTTGCCTTGAACAATGCGCTAACGATTGCCTACTTCGACCGTCTTGGCATGCCACGCCTCACCTAACCTCAACTACTCGAACCGCCCGGTGCGGACCCGCACGCCGGGTGGTGTGGCAGGGGACCGGCCAGACAACTGGCCGCCCCTATGCCGATCCGGTGCCTGCCGGCCTCAGTGCTGGTAGACGTTGGTCCAGTTGCCCGAGCCCGTCTGGTTGACGTTGGCCACGTAGCCTTCGCCGGCCTGGCTGACCGTCGCGGTGTTGCTGCTGCCGATCTGCGCAATCGTGGCCGCGTTCCTGGCGCCGGTCTGGATCAAGCTGGCCAGGTTGGTGTTACCGATCTGGCGGATGTCGGCGACCTGGCCGTCGCCGGTCTGGCTGACGTCAGCGGTGTTGCCCGATCCCTCCTGCCGAAGCGTGAGCGAGTCATCCCAGCCATTGCTCTGGACCGTACTTGCGCTGTTCGAGGTGCCGGTTTGTACGATGGTCGGGCCGGCGGCGTAGGCACTGTCGGTGATGACCGATGCGATATTTCCATCGCCGGTCTGGGTGACCTTCGGACCGTAGTACACGCCGTCCCGCTGGACGACCGTCACCCTGTTGCCCGTGCCGGTCTGCGACGTCTGGACACTCGTGTCGCCGCTGAGACTCTGTTCCACGCGGGCGACGTTACCGGTGCCGTTCTGGTCAACGACGACAGGGCTGGACGTGACGATGGCCTGCGTGATCGCGGCATCGTTCCCGTTCCCGCGCTGTGTGATGCTGGTGTCGAACCGACCGTACACCCTCACGCCGTCCTGCGTGATCCCTGCATTGTTTCCCGTGCCGTTCTGGCTGACCACGGCGGTCACGCCGCTGTTGGTGTCGCGCTGGAAGACGCCGCTGCTCGTGGCGCCGGGGCCGCCCACGTGGTTGTTGTTGCCAATCTGCGTGATCGATGCCGTCGTGAGCGGCCCTTGCGGGTCGTATGGTGTCAGGCCGACCTGTTCCGCGGCTGCGGTGTTGCCGCTGCCCTGCTGCGTGACCGTAATGGCCTGGCTCGATGCGACTTGGCACGCGCAGGCCAGGCTGATGCCGAGCGCGATGGTCGAGAGTGCGAGTTTCATGGAGTGCTCCTCGAAGTGGACAGGGGCGTTATCGAAAGCGATTCAGCGGCCCCTAATGCTGAACGATGGTGGCCGACTTGCCGTTGCCATACTGGGTGATGCGCGCATAGCCTTGCTGGCCGTACTGCTCGATACGGGCCGTGTTCGACATGCCCTGCTGGTCGATGCCGGCGCGGTTGCCTGCGCCTGCCTGCAGGATGCTGGCCGTGTTCCGCTGGCCGCTCTGCCACACGGAGGCTTCGTTGTCGATGCCCGTTTGCAGCAGGCTGGCGCCGTTGTCGCTGCCCGCTTGCGACACCGCTGCCCGGCTTTGTGCCGGAAGGGATGCCGCGGCAATGACCGTGGGCCGCACATCGAGTTCGGACGGGGCGAGATCGCCCGCGCGGGCGCCCGCGAGGATGCCGCCGGCCAGCAGCAGGCCGCAGGCGCCGTGCCGCAGCGCGTTCATGGCGCTCTCCCTGCGGCGGCCAGGTAGCGCCGCAGCACCGGATCGGCCATCCCGGCGTCGTCCTGCAGCGCCCAGTTCCCGGCCCGGATGCCCTGCGCGATCAGGTGCACCACGGCGGCCTCGATCGCCTCGCCGACGCACAGCTGCGTCGGCTCGTTGCGGGTCGTGCCGGCCTCGAATTCCGCCAGGTCCTTCACGTTGACGAACTTGAAGACGCTCGGATGCAGCTCGTACGAATAAATGGTCTTGGTGGTCGACACGCTCTGCAGGATCTGGCCCCCGCGGATATCGACTGTGCGCAGGTTGACCGTCACCTGGTCGACCCGGTACTGGGTGCTCATCCCGATACCGAGGAAGCGCGCGCCCACGCCGCCGGTGCGCACATTGCTCTCGTAGGCGACGACGCCGCCTTCGATCAGGACCGAGGCCGCCAGCAGGGGCGGCATCTGCACGGGCGGCGTCCCCGCCGGCTGCGGCATCTCCAGCGCGCGCACGATCTTGCGTTCGGTGAGCAGGTTCTGCAGGTTCTCGCGTTCCACCGGAATGAACCAGCCCGAGTCCTGCAGCGCGCGGATCAGCATCGACGACGCGCCCTGCGTCACCGCGGTGGAAAAGGAGCTGTCCGGCGCCGGCTTGTACTGGCCCGTCTGGTCGCGGATGCCGTACACGGCCACCGCGATCTTGCCCTTCGGCGGCGGCAGGGCCAGCAGGTCGCGCGTGACGGCGGTGGCGGGCGTCAGCCGGGCATTGTCCCGCACCGTCGAGGGCACATGGGCGCATCCGGCCAGCGCGCACAGCAGTGCCAACACGGCCAGCCGCGCGTTCATTGTCCCACCTCGAACGAGGTGACGGCGCCGGTCGCCTTGTCCGTCGTGGTCACGCGCAGCAGGCCGCCGCCCAGGTCGGTCACCGTGATGACGAAGTTTTCGGTCGAAAATGTCCCCGGCACGAGTTTGCCGTCCGCCCCCATCAGCTTCGACGTCGCGGCGGACGCGAGCTGGCTCAGCATCATGCGTTCGAGCGTCTGGTTGAACTGTTCGAGAGGGGACTGGTTCAGCGGCGACGATCCGCCGAGGCCCGACAGGCCATGCTTGTTGGTCGCCGACGCCGCACCGAGCAGGCCCGGACCGTTGGAGGGCGCGCCGCCGAAATTCGGGTTGACCGGCACGTAGACCAGTTCGGAAGCGCACGCGGCGGCGCCCCAGAGCACGAGGCTGCAGGCGACAGGCAGGGACAGTCGGTGGGACATGGCTCACTCCTTCATGCGGGGTCAGAATTCGTCGGGCGCGAGGTCGGCATCGAGGATGAGCGTGCGTTGGCGCTCGATGTCCAGGACGGCCTGGTAGGCGCTCTCGGCGGCGTTTTCGCCCAGCGCCATCAGCGCCGTGCGCGTGGGCGGCAGTTGCACCTGGAGCACCCGGCGCGGGCCGTACTCGACCCAGACCAGCGTGCCCCAGCGTGCCGACGGGCGCTCGCGGATGGCGATCGTGTAGCGGTCGCTGCCGGGCTTGTCGAGCCAGGCCGTGATGAAGGAACGGCAGAACTCATGACCCGCCACCGTGATGGGCTGGCTTGTCACGATGCCCCAGCCGTCCGGGTCGGGATCGCGCCCGCTGGCCTGTCCGGCGATGGCGCAGGTGGCGAGCAGGCATGCGAGGTGGCGGGCAATCCGGATCATCTGCAACCTTCATTGCTCAAAAGTTATAAAATAAGCAATATGGATAAGTGCAGTGTATCGAACGGACGAGCCCGGCCCATGACCACCGTCAGACCTCGAGGGGGTGCCGCGTTGTTTGATCAGAGCGGTGGACGCGGCAGATCGACCCATGCCTGGACCGACGCCCGCTCCCATTGTCTCTTCGCGTAGTCGGCAAGCCGCGCCGGCACGGCATCGCCGTTCAGGACGAGGCGATTCAGCATCACCGCGAGATCCACATCCGCGATACACCAGGCATCGAACAGGTGCGCGCGGTCCTGGGACAACAGCGTCTCCGCGACCTTGAACAATTTTTGCGCGGCCTGCTGCGCGACGTCGGACAAAGGCGCATCGGATGGACGATAAAACAGCACTTCCGTCGTACGCTCCTGGCGGATGGGCAGCAGGTCGCTTCTCAACCACGCCTGGATTTGGCGGGCGCGCGCTTTTGCCTCGGGCTCGTCGGGATACAGGGCGGTACCGGAATACACCTCATCGAGGTATTCCGTGATTGCCGAGGACTCGGACAAGCGAAAGTCGCCGTCGACCAGCGTCGGCACGCGCTGTGTCAGCGATGTGGCGGCATAGTCCGCCGAGCGGTTCGCACCCGCCCCCAGATCCAGCGTTTGCATATCGAACGGAATGCCTTTTTCCTTGAGCCCGACAAACACGGACATTGCATAGGGACTGGCATATTGGGCGTCGACGTAGAGAAGCATGAGGGTCCTTCGGCACCGTGGCCACTGTTGTTGGACAGAAAACGATAACACTAGATTATCTTTTTTGCACAGACACGGAACGCCATGCTCCGGATACCGGGTTCGACTCCCGGTGGATGATCAATGCACGAACGCCAGCTTGCCGAAATGCCGCGAACCCGCTGCCAGCTCGGCATAAGCCGCTGCCGTCTCGTCCAGGCCGAACCGCCGGTCGACTACCGGCACGATCCGGTGCGCCGCAATCGCCCGCACCGCTTCCTTCAGGTCCGCCACTGATCCCGTACTGTTGCCCACCACGCGCAAGGCCTTGCCGATGATGGAGAACAGGTTGACCGACGTCGCCGCGCCCGACAGGAAGCCGACCGTGAACACGGTGCCGCCCGTCGCCGCCGCGTGCAGCGAGCGTTCGAACGTGGCGTCGCCGACCGTCTCGACGACGAGGTCGGCGCCGCGCCCTTCAGTGATCGCCAGCACCGCCTTGTCCCAGTCCGGCGTCGCGCGATAGTTCACGAAGTGATCCGCCCCGAGCGCGCGTCCGCGCTCCAGCTTCTCATCGGATGACGACACGAGAATGACCGTCGCCCCGCTCGCCTTGGCGAACTGCAGCGCGAACATGCTGACCCCGCCCGTGCCGAGAATGACGACCGCGGAACCGGGCCGCACGGACGCCGAACGCACCGCATTCCACCCCGTCGTCGCCGCGATCGGCAGCGTCGCGCCCTGGGCAAAATCGAGGTGTTCCGGCAGCCGCACGGCGCTCTTCGCTGGCACCGCCACGTATTCCGACAGCGACCCGGGGCGCGTGATCCCGCGCATGGCCGCGATCCGTTCCGGCCGCATCGGCCCGTCGAGCCAGTCCGGCATGAAGTGCGGCACGACACGGTCGCCGAGCGCGACGCCCTCCACGTCCGCACCCAGCGCGACGATTTCTCCGGCCCCATCGGCGACAGGCACCATCGGCAAGGTCGCGCCGGGGAAGCTGCCCGTCGCGACGGCGACGTCGATGTAGTTCAGCGCGGCCGCGCGCAGGCGGATGAGGACGTCGCCAGGCCCGGGCTGCGGATCGGGCAAGGAAACGCGGCGGAACGCGGTCAACGACGGTTCGACAAGCTGGATGGCATACATGGCGTTGGCTCCTGTGAAATGAGACGCCCAGTGTGATTGCCAACGGAAAAACGATAAACTCGGCTTTTCTTGCAACATTTCCAACCAGGACTTGCGAATGGATTTGCTGGACAGCATGAAGGTCTACGTGCTCACCGTCGACAAGGGCAGCCTGAGCGCGGCTGCGGACGCGTGCGGCATGTCGGCGACCATGGCCGGCAATCATGTGCGCGCGCTCGAGCAGCGGCTCGGCATGCAGCTGATGCACCGCACGACGCGGCGCCAGCACGTGACGGCATTCGGCGAGGAATACTATGCGCGCTGCAAGGAGATCCTGCGGCTCGTGGCCGAGACGGATGCCCAGGCGCACACGATGCGGCTCGCGCCCGCGGGCAAGTTGCGCGTGAGCGCGCCCGTCACGTTCGGCACCGAGGCGCTGGCGCCGGTGCTGTCCGATTACCTCGTCCGCTATCCGCAAGTGGATGTCGAACTGGATATTTCCGATCGCTTCGTGGACCTGATGGAAGACGGCTACGAGGCCATCATCCGCGTCGGCCAGTTGCCGCCGGATGCGAACGTCGTCGCCCGGCCACTGGCGCCGTACCGGCTGATGCTGTGCGCGTCGCCCGACTATCTCGCGCGGCGCGGCGTCCCCGCGAACCCGGCCGACCTGGCCAGTCACGACCGCCTCGCGTTCGGCGCGGCCAGCATCAACCAGTGGCGCTTCCAGCACGACCACGACGTCTGTCAGGTGCCCGTCACCGGCCGCGTAAAAATCAACAACGGGCAGGCCTTGCGCACCGCGGCGCTGCACGGGCTCGGGATCGTGCTGCAGCCGACAATCCTGCTCGAGCCCGACGTGCGGGCGGGGCGGCTCGTCCAGCTGTTTCCCGAATACGGGTTGCCGGAGCGGCCGATGCACATCGTCTACCTGCCGGACCGGTATCGCTCGCCCAAGCTGCGCAGTTTTATTGATTTCATCGTTGAACGTTTTGGAGCGCCGAACCCATGACCGCACTGCTCATCATCGATATGCAAAAAGGCATGCTCAGCCCCACGCTGCCGCCCCGGAACAATCCACAGGCCGAAGCCAACATCGTCCGCCTGCTGGCCGCGTGGCGGGAGCGCGGCGAGCCCGTCGTCCTCGTGCGCCACATCAGCCGCGCGCCGACGTCGGTCTTCGCGCCCGGTCAGGGCGGCGCCGAGTTCCAGCAGCGGTTCATGCCGTTGCCGCACGAGCACGTCGTCGAAAAGAACGTGCCGGACGCCTTCGTCAACACGGGACTCGAACGCTGGCTGCATGCGCGCGGCATCCGCGACGTCGTCATCGCCGGCGTGAGCACGAACAATTCGGTCGAGGCGACGGCGCGCACGGCCGGCAATCTCGGGTTCTCGACGGTCGTCGTGGCGGATGCCTGTTTTACCTTCGAGAAGACGGATTTCGGCGGCACCTTGCGCAGCGCGGAGGAGGTTCATCTGATGGCGTTGGCGAACCTGCATGGCGAGTATGCGGACGTGCGCGCGACCGACGAGGTCCTGCGTTTGGCCGCTTAGAACTTTGTGACGAATTCTCTATTGGTCGGGAGCAGGTCTTGATCGACCAGCCTGGTCTCGATCGCGTTCGCCTTTTTGATGTGCTCAGGATTTTGCGCGTCGAAGGTTTCCGCTACGGTAATGATGAGGCTGCCTTGCTGGGCTTTACCTTTGTCATCCATGATCTTGATGACGTCAGCCGCTTCCGGAACCTGATGGGCATTGATCGCAAACGGTAGATAGAGCATCCAGCCTGCGCCAGGTCTGTCCGGGAAAACACTATTGTCCGAATAATCCGCTGGACCGACTTGGACAAGCATAGGTTTCCATATGCCGACGATATTATGAGTCAATTTGATAATATTTCGATAATCCTGCAGGGCTCCGACGTTTCGGGTTCGAAAACGCAAACGAGACGGAATCCGACCCGTGTCGTAACTGGTCGTATAGGTTGCGCCCTCGTCACCTTCTTTGCCGTTCCAAACACCTAAGCTTCTCAGATCTGTGGCAAGGTTATCCTTGTCAGCTTTGGCCATTGCAAGTGCTGCCATGCTTGGGCCGGTGTCTGTGAATGCGCTGTTCAGTAATGCTTGCTCTTGCGTGTCGGCTGGTGGGTACCATTCATCAAGAGGAAAGCCAAGGCTCTGCAAGGCAATGGCAAGTTTCCACAAATCTGTATATTGCGACTCGATTGAAGGGAGGACCGATCCGGTTCTGAAGTTGCAGCTAATTGTAAGGTTATAGCTCATGGCGTGAGGAAGGTGACAACAGGGAGAAAGGACTCTCGAAATTGCTTCGCGAAATAAGCACGGCTCAGTGGCTGCATAAAATGCCAGTGCAACTCTGAAGGTGGCGATGCGTCGATAACTTTGCTTTGGCGTCCTGCTTCGTCGAGGATTTTTTGCAGTCCAGTGTATTCAAAGAAAAATTTTGGCTCCATGGCCGACTCAAAAAATTGGTCGTAAAGTGCCTTTGCCTCTAACAGCAAGCATCCCTGTGACTTAAAGCCATCAAAATCGATGCCTTGAAAATTCCATTCTGTGTAGGGCGCGAAACCAGAAATACGGGCCTGATAAGCTCGCGATACCTCGGACATACTCCAGTTGCGCTTGACCAGCATACCGCCATCCGGCGGACACCTGTCACACCTATCTTTTGTCTTGGCATGTGTCCCAGCCTCCGCAATCGGCGCAGATTTGGCCTTGTCCGCAGATTCGACCTTGTTCTTGTTCACTTCATTGACCGCGACCGCACCGGCACCGGCAACAGCGGCAACACCGAGCGCCCGCAACAGGGCGCCGCCGGCGGCTTCGAGGATGGGAACTGCGAGCGCTGCCATTAATTCTCCCTCAGTCTGGACTTCACCCACGCGATCATGTCGGCGAACCGTTGTTCGACCGGCTGGCCCGGTTTCCTGAGCCAGGCATCGATCGCCGGTTCACGATAAAAATTCGGGGCAAAGGCTTCGTAATAAAGAAACTGGGTAATCGCGCCGCCATCCGTGAAACCCAGCGCTACGGCGTGCGCATACGCGCGTTCGAGGCGGTCCGGCAAACCCCTGTCGCTTGCGAGTTCGGGATGTTCCCTGACGATGTTCTTGCAGACTTGCTTGATGTACTGACGCTTTTCCAGCAGGTCCAGATGCGAGAGCTGTTCTTCGCTCAGTTTAAGCACGAGGCCCTCCCATGCATACTCTGCGGCCATCGTGGATGAAGTGCCATTCGTCGATGAGGTGGACGAACTCGGCGCGCTGCGCGTTGTTCATCGTCTGCATCAGGTTGCCCAGGACGCGCGGATCGTAGAACCGCAGCAGTACCTTGCGGCCATCCGGCAGTTGCGCGTCGAGTTTGAGTTGCAGCAGTTGGCTCAGACCTTCCAGATCGATCGCAGAGACTAACCACGATACCGATGGCAGCGCTTGCTCAAGGTCGTGCAGCGACTGCAACTGGTCAGGCGCCCTGACGACGTCGATGAGCCACGGGCCGGCGTGAGCGAGAGGCTCATCTTCCGTACCGAGAAAAATAGGACGGTTGATGCCGCGCTGATAAACCAGTCGCTGCCCGGTATGCTGTTCATACTGGAAGCCGTCAACCAACGCATAGAGCCATAAGGCAGTGTCAGCCTGTTGAAGGGCCCGGAAGTGCTCGACGATATCCACACTAGCTTCTCACTACCATGGCCGATCCTGCGGCAGCGGCTTTGGCGAGGCACTCCAGGCAGATGGTTGGCGCCTCCTGTGCAACCAGATGACTGGACATGTCGGTCTTTGCGCTGGCAACAGAAGCTGCGCCGTCGGGGCCGGAATGGTTGTCCCACCAGGCCGACGACTGGCCGGCGATCAGCGTCGCACCGCAGGCAGTCTTGTCGCCATGTCGCGCAACGGCTTGGCCGAACCCGGTCAGGTCGTCGGCGCCAGTGGTGATCGCAAATACACCTTTGCATTTCGGGCAGACCGTCAGGTCGCCAACGCGCGCCACGGCTTTGCCATAGACCTCCCACGTCATGTCGCCGCTGATGACGGTACCGCCGTGACTGGTGCGGTCGCCCATGCGAATCAAGGGTTTGCTCATCGATTTCCGTCCGGCTCAAATGTGAAATAGTCTAGCGGCAGAGTAACAAAAAGCCAGCCAGTTTTGTTGTCTGGCAATCACTCCCGCCTGAACCCGGACTTCACCCGCACGAGCACATCCGCGAACCGCTGCTCGACCGGCTGGCCGGGCCGCCGGAGCCAAGAATCGATCGCGGGCTGGCGATAAAAATTCGGGGCCGTCGCTTCGTAGCGGAGGAAGCGGGCGATGGCCTCGAGGTCCGTGAACCCCAGCACCACGGCGTGCGCATACGCGCGCTCGAGGCGGTCCGGCAGGCTGGCGTCGTGGGCCAGTTCCGGGTGGATGTCGATGATGGTTTGGCGGACTTCTGAGAGCAGGTTATCGGACATGGCGTCTCCTCGGTCGACTCGCCATTGTTCCTGCCGCGCTCACGGTATCCGTTGCGTCAACTCAGCTAGTTATCGAATACACTATTCCCGCGACACATTCCCAACCTGAAAGGAGACGGTATGACCATCAAATCGCTCATCGCGCTCGCATGCGCGCTGACCGCAGCCTCCGGCGCCCACGCCGCCGCTCAACTGCAAGCCTCGATGACGCTCGTGGGCCCCGACGGCACCGGCAAACCGATCGGCGCCGTGACGATCGCCGAATCGAAGAGCGGTCTCGTGTTCACGCCGAATCTGACGAACCTGCCGCCCGGGGCGCACGGGTTCCACGTGCATGAGATGGCCAGCTGCGGCACGAACGAGAAGGATGGCAAGAAGGTGCCGGCCGGCGCCGCCGGCGGTCACTTCGATCCGACCGGCGCCAAGCACCATGCCGGCCCGTCCGGCGACGGCCACCTGGGCGACCTGCCGCCGCTCGTCGTCGGGGACAATGGCGGGGCCAGCACGGCCGTGACGGCGCCGCGCCTGACCAAGCTGTCCGAAGTGAAGGGCAAGGCGCTGATGATCCACGCCGGCGGCGACAATTTCTCGGACCAGCCGAAACCGCTGGGCGGCGGGGGCGGCCGCATCGCCTGCGGCGTCATCCAGTAAGGGATTACAACCCCAGCGCCGACAAGCCGGGGTGATCGTCCGGCCGCCGACCCAGCGGCCAGTGAAACTTGCGCTCGGATGCCTGGATCGGCATGTCGTTCAGGCACGCATAGCGCCGCTGCATGAGGCCCATCTCGTCGAATTCCCAGTTCTCGTTGCCGAACGTGCGGAACCAGTTGCCGGAATCGTCGTGCCATTCGTAGGCATAGCGCACGGCGATGCGGTTCCCTTCGAAGGCCCACAACTCCTTGATCAGGCGGTAGTCGAGTTCCTTTTTCCATTTGCGGTCCAGGAAGGGGACGATCTGCTCGCGGCCGGTGACGAATTCCGCGCGGTTGCGCCAATAGCTGTCCGGCGTGTAGGCCAGTGCGACTTTTTCCGGGTTGCGGCTGTTCCAACCGTCTTCCGCCAGGCGGACTTTCTGGATGGCCGTTTCGCGCGTGAACGGGGGGAGTGGGGGACGGGGTTCGATCGTGGACATGAAGGCTCCTTGTGTAAATGAGGTAGACAGGTCTGTATCGTAAGCGAAACCAGCCTGATGCGGCCCATCCATCCAGCTAGTTGATGTAGACAGGTCTGTATCATATACTGGAGTCCCGCACTCCGCCCCCGACCTGACGACCATGGCCCAGTCTTCCGCCCGCGACCGCATCCTCGATACGGCAAAACGCCTGTTCTACCGCGACGGATTCCGCGCCACCGGCATCGACCGGATCGTCGCGGAATCCGGCGTGGCGAAGATGTCTTTGTACCGCCATTTTCCGTCGAAAGACGATTTGATCGCCGCGTTCCTCGACTGGCGCCACGACCACTGGACGTCGTGGTTCACGGCCGCCGTCGACGCCCGGCTCGCGCGCGGGGAAGGGCTGACTGCCGTGGCCGACGCGCTGGACGAGTGGTTCGCGCAAGGCGACTTCCGCGGCTGCGCCTTCATCAATGCCGTCGCCGAGACGGGCGCGGCGGACGATCCCCGCCACCGCGAGCAGGCCGTGCGCCATAAGCGCGAACTGGAGCGCTATCTCGGCGGCGTGGCTGCACGGCTGGGACTGGCGGCGCCGCACCAGGTGGCGGAAGAGGCGCTGCTGTGCGTGGAAGGCATGATCGTGAGGGCGCAGATGGATCCGGGCCCCGGGATCGTCGCCGCGGGCCGGCGCCTGCTCGCGCGGATCGAACGGGGTGCGTAACATTTTCCCATCTCTTTGTTACAATATTTCAATATATGCACACGTTGGGCTCGCGCCGCCTGCTATGATGGGTAGCTGAGCCGCTCCGGCTTGCCTCCGACTATCCACGATATGCCCTGGCCGTTCGATCCTGCATCCCTGGATGACACATCCGCCCGAAAGCCGGGCGACATGGAATTGCAGATGCGGCGCCACCCGTGGGAGACGACGCCCGTCGGTCCCGTCGCGCACTGGCCCTTCAGCCTGAAATTCGCCGTCCGCACGCTGCTCGATTGCCAGCTGCCGATGTACCTCGCCTGGGGCGACGCGTACACGCAATTCTTCAACGATGCCTATGTGCCGATCCTCGGCGCCAAGAAGGACGGGGCGCTGGGCGGCGATGTCCGTGAGACGTGGCCCGAGATCTGGCCGGTGATCGGCCCGATGTGGGCGGGCGTGCTGCAGGGCGAGCCGGTCGGTTCGAGCGACCTCGCCCTGACCATCAACCGCTACGGCTATTTCGAGACCTGCCACTTCGCCTATTCGTACAGCCCCGTCTGTGGCGACGACGGGAACCCCAAGGGCGTGCTGGTGACCTTCGTCGAGACGACGGAGACGGTGCTGGCCGAACGCCGCCGCGCCTTCCAGCTCGAACTGGCGGACATCCTGCGCCGCGAGACGGCGTCCGGTCCGCTGCTGCGGGCGGCGCTGCGCCAGGTCGGTGCGTACGTCGACGATGCCATCGTGACGTATGCGGAGACCAGGCCGGGCATGGATGCGGCCGTGATCCTGGAACAGTGGGACGGCGGCGCGCGCGCGCCGCAGTCCGGCCGCACCGTGCCGCTGGCGGCGCTGGCGCTCGGCGTGCCGGAACGCCTGTGCAAGGGCGAGACCGTGTGGTCGACGGATGGCGCGGTCGGAGACAAGGCGGGCATCGCGGTGCCGCTGATGGACGGCGACCGCCTGGCGGCCGTGCTGGCGCTGCGTGCGCCGCTCGACGCGGGCCGCATCGGGGACGAGGTCCGCCTGCTGGAAGACGCCGCGCGCCGTATGTGGGAAGCGCTGCGCCGCATCCGCGCCGAGGAGGCGTTGCGCGAAGAGACGCGCGTGCTGGAACTGATGAAGAGCGCGACCGAGACGCTGGCGTCGACCATCGCCCTCGAGCCGCTGATGCAGGCCATCACGGATGCCGCCACGCAGCTCGTCGGCGCGGAATTCGGCGCGTTCTTCTACAACGCGAGGGACGACAAGGGCGACGTGTATTCGCTGTACGCGCTGTCCGGCGCGCCGCGCGTCGCGTTCGAACGCCTGGGCATGCCGCGCGCCACCGCCGTGTTCGGGCCGACGTTCCACGGCAGCGCGCCGATCCGCAGCGACGACATTCGCCAGGACCCGCGCTATGGCCTGTCGGCGCCGCACCACGGCATGCCGCCGGGGCACCTGCCCGTCGTGAGCTATCTCGCCGCGTCCGTCGTGTCGCGCTCGGGCGAGGTGATCGGCGGCCTGTTCTTCGGCCATCCGCGGCCCGCGATGTTCAGCGAACGCAGCGAAGAATTGATCGGCGCCTTCGCCGTGCAGGCGGCGATCGCGATCGACAACGCGCGCCTGTACGACATGGCCCAGCGCGCGGCCGAGGAGCGCGAGCAGCTGCTGTCCAGCGAACGCGCGGCGCGCGCGGAGGCCGAGCGCCACAACAAGATGAAGGACGAGTTCCTCGCGATGCTGGCGCATGAACTGCGCAATCCGCTGGCGCCGATCACGAGCGCGGCCCAGCTCCTGCGCCTGCCCGAAGTGAACGAAGGGCTGCGCCTGAAAGCCAGCAACATCATCTCGCGCCAGGTGCGCCACATGACGGAGCTCGTCGACGACCTGCTGGACGTCTCGCGCGTCACCCGCGGTCTCGTGAAACTGGAGAACGAGATCCTCGACCTGAACAAGGTCGCGATGGCGGCCGTGGAGCAGGCGCGCCCGCACATCGAGGAGCGCCAGCATCGCCTCACGGTGGAGTTGCCGGATGCGCCGGTGCCGGTCGAAGGCGACCGCACGCGCCTGATCCAGGTGCTCGTCAACCTGCTCAACAACTCGGCCAAGTACACGCCGCCGGGCGGCCGCATCGCCCTCGTCGTCACCATCGAGGACGGCGCGGCGCGGGCCGCGGTGCGCGACAACGGCACCGGCATCGACGCGCAGCTGCTGCCGCACGTGTTCGACCTGTTCACGCAGGCCGACCGCGCGCCGGACCGCTCGCAGGGCGGCCTCGGGATCGGCCTCGCGCTCGTGAAGAGCATCGTCCGCATGCACAACGGCCAGGTGGCCGCGCACAGCGCCGGGCTGCAGCAGGGCACGACCATGACCGTCACCCTGCCGCTCGCGCAGGCCGAGGTGGGGCAGGTGATGCGGTCGGGCGAGGGCAGCGGGGCGGCGCGGCCGCTCACGGTGACCATCGTCGACGACAACGGCGATGCCGGCCAGTCGCTCGCGGTGCTGCTGCGCGCGCACGGCCACACGGTGCACGTGCACGAGGACGCGGCCGGCACGCTGGCGCATGCCGATCTCGCCACCGAAGTGTTCATCCTCGACATCGGCCTGCCCGACATGACGGGCTACGAACTGGCGCGCCGCCTGCGCCGCGACGCGCGCCACGCGCAGGCCGTCTTCGTCGCGCTGACGGGCTACGGCCAGCAGCGCGACCGCGAGCTGTCGCGCCAGGCGGGCTTCGATCACCACCTCGTCAAGCCGGTCGAAATCGGCAAGCTGGCGCAGATCCTGGCAGCAAAGGCTTCGAACCAGCCGGCCATGGAAGGTTGACATCCGTTGTCATAACGATCAGTATTACCGCGCCTGACTTATCCCAATTTCATCCAGCCGACCGTGTCCCGCAAAAAGAACAGCCGTCAATGGGCCCGCCTGCGCATCCTGTGCTACGCGGGACTGGACCTGATGACGATCGTCCAGGATGCCTTCACCCTGGTACGCGAACTCGTGCCGAATTCCTGCGCCGAGCTGGCGCTGCGCGTCGATCCGGCCGAGGCGTCGCCGCTGGCCGGGAACGACCCCGCGTACGTGTCGGTGCTGCCGCCGCCGAGCGGCTATGCGTACCGCGACCACGCCGGCTTCACGGCGAACGGCACGCCCGCATTGCACACGCTGCAGGTGCCGCTGTCGCATGCCGGCCGCCGGCTGGGCGAGATCACGCTGTGGCGCCACGACGGCCCCGCGTTCGACCGCCACGACGAGGAAGACCTGCAGCGCGTGGCGACGTATTTCGAGCACGTGCTGCGCAACGCGCCCGAACTGGCGGCCGGCAGCGCCGGCGTCGTCGAGGACGAGGCCATGCTGCTGGCCACCGTCGACGGCCAGATCCTGTACCTGAGCGATTCGGCCGGCGCGCTGCTCGACCAGCTGGCGGCGCAGGAACGCCAGGCCTTCAACCGCCGCACGTTGCCCCCGTTCTGCCTGCGCCTCGTGGAATCCGTCGCGCACGGCGACCGCTATCCGTGGCTGCTGCCGCTCGGGACCCTCGCCATGGCCGGCGGCGTGCTGGAGGCGCGCGCGCAGTGGATGAGCGCCGGCGGCGCGGCCGCGCTGCATGCCGAAGACCCGGCGTACATCCGCACGGTCGGCATCTTCATGAAATTCGTCGTGCCGCTGCCGCTGCGCATCTGGCGCGCCATCGGCTCCGTGGAGCTGTCGCCGCAACAGGCCGAGGTGGCGTTCTGGATGGGCGTCGGCGGCGGCCGCGAATCGGCGCGCGCCAACATGGAAGTCAGCGACGCCGTGCTGCGCGATTGCGTGAAGGCCGTCTACGAAAAATTCGGCTGCTCGTCCGAGGCCGGCCTGCTGGAACAGCTGCGTCCCACCGTCTCGCGGATGTGACCCCACCGGTGGGGCTGGGACGGCGCGGTCCCCGAGTCCGACAAGAACAGCGATACGCATGCCTCAAGGCGTGCGAGGGGAACCCTTCGCTAGCGGCTCGCCGTCACCCTGGTCTTCCCGAACTGGTCGCCCTTCTTCCACGCGGGCGTGGCCGGCGCATCGGCCACCCTGCGGCCCGGAGTCGTTGTCGGGACCCGCATTGTAGAGCAGGCGCCGCTCAGGGGAACCGCAGCACGTCGGCCGCCACCGTGGTCCCCGACAGCGGCAGCAGCGGCGGCAGGCCGGCGGGACGGGGCGGCAGGTCGCGGGCGGGCAGGCCGGGGATGCGTTCCTGGACGTACACGAGGAACGGCGGATCGCCCTGGAAGTCGAACGCGAAGCGCAGCGTCTCGTCGCCCATGCCGTGCAAGGCGAGACGCCAGCTGAAGCACGATTTCTCCGTCAGCACGCGGCCGTTGACGCTCGTGCGCCACGGGCACGCACCCTGCACGCGCACGACGATGTCGGGCGCGCGGTTCTTCGAGCGCAGCGTGAATTCCACGTGGCGCCGCCGGGGGCTGCGTTCGTCCTTGTCGATGACGAGGCCGGGCCACGCGATGCTGTCGTCCTTCTGCGCCGCCGCGTACCACACGGGATCCGCGTCGGGCCCGAACAGGTAGGGTAGCGGATACGGATGCATGGTGTTGGGGAAGACCTGCCGCGTCCACGCATCGAGCGGCCCGGCCGGATGCAGCCAGAACGCCTGCCAGCTCGGGGTGTCCTTGTAGTACACGAGCCGGTTCGGCGCCGGCAGATCGGGCACCTGCGGCACGGCCGCATACGCCATGCCGAACGAGACGCCGGCGCCGGCCAGCAGCGGCCGTACGAGCCAGCGCCGCGCGAGCGCATCGAGGGCCATGCCGCACAGCCCCGCCAGCAGGCACACGAGGCTCGAGGGCAGCACGAGCCAGGCCGGCGTGAAGAACGCGAAGCTCGCGCACACCGCCGGCAGCAGCAGGAGGAGGGCCGGCAGCGCGCCGGCGACCGCGATGGCCGCGCGCCGGGCCGGCGCCCACGTGCGTGCGCCCATGAGTACGAGCCATGCGACCTGCCCGGCCAGCAGCGGCCACGCCAGCACGTAGCTGGCGCCGGGTGCGCGTACGCAGGTCGCGACGAGTGCGACGTCGGCGGCGAGCAGCACGCCCAGCGCCGTCGCCGCGACGCCGAGCCGCCGCTGCAGGCGCCGCTGCAGCGCGATGAAGACGGCGGCCGGCACCAGCATGAAGGCCGCCAGCTGCCAGCGCACGCCGCCGTCGTCGGCGAGGACGGCGGCCGGATAGCGGGCCTGCAGCACCGGCAGCGCCTCGCGGCACAGGTACGCGGCGAAGGTGGCGCAGATCGTGATGAACAGGACGCTGAACATGGCGTCGACGATGTCGGTGGCGGAGATGCGGTTGCGCAGGGCCGCGCGGCAGGCCCAGGCGCCCAGCGCGCAGCAGAGCAGCGCCAGTGGCCAGGTCAGCCGGGCATCGTAGTGGACCATGCCGGCGAGCGGCAGCGCGAAATACACCTGGCCGTGCGGGGGAGAAACCAGCGCCAGGTTGGCGTTGCCGAGGCGGCGCAGCAGCGCGAGCATCGTCTCGCCCTCGTGCTGCAGGCTCGCGCTGGACAGGCGCTGCGGCACGTCGTGCATGCCTTCCCGGCCCAGCGGTCCCTGCGTCGTCGCGAAGTGCAGCACGGGAAAGGCGTCCGTCGCCAGCGGTGCGGCGCCCCCGCTTTGCGGCAGGCGGTCGTACAGCTCGGCCATGAAGGACGAGCCTTGCGGTTGCGGCGCCGCGCGCGCCCACGCGTCCAGCGCAAAACCGTCCGCGTGCGCCGCGTCGATCAATTCTAGCGGGCCGCGGTTGCCGGCATTGTCGAAGCGCAGGGCGACGCGCACCTGCTTCGCCCACGGGTGCGATTGCATGAAGGCGCGCGCGCCCATCGCCTGCACCGTGTCGGCGTCCGTGAAGACGAACAGCAGGTCGTTGTCGAGCGGCGGCCCGGCCTGGAGGACGCGCATGGTTTCCAGCAGCGCGGCGGCGGACGCGCCGCCGTCGGCCGCGCCGGGCGTCGGCGCGGCGGAATCGTAATGGACCATGGCCAGCACGGCGCCATGGCGCGCGCCGCCCCGCTTGCGCACGACGATGTTGCGCGCGGTCGCCATCGTGCTCTGCCCATGCGACATCCAGTCCCACGACGTCGCGGACACGGTGTCGACCTGGACCTCGGGTTCGAGGCCGAGCGCGCGGATGCGCGCCAGCAGGTACTCGCGGGCGCGGGCGTTCGTGACGCTGCCGGCCGGACGCGGCGCCCGCGCGAGCACCTGCACGTGCGCCTGCGCGCGCGCCGCGTTGAACCCGGGGACGAACGGGCCGGTCGGCACCGGCGCCGCGCGCGGCTGCAGCATGAGCCAGGCGAGGAGGAAGGCCAGGCCGCAGGCCGCCCATACGGCCGGTCGAGGTACGTGACGCATCGTGCGTCTCCCTTTGTTCGCCACCAACTAGTCGAGCTTCCAGACGAAGGCCAGCTTCGCCCAGCCGGCTTCCGCGACGCCGTTGTTCGTGGCGGGCTTGAATTTGCACAGCGTCAGGGCATTGATGGCGGCGCGATCGAGGTCGCGCGACCCGCTCGATTGTTCGATGCGCGAGGAACTCACGCGGCCGTCGGCGCCCACGAGCAGCGCCAGGGTCGTGGTCCCGGTGTCGCCCCGGCGCGCGGCCGCGGCCGGATAGTCGGGCAGGGCGCAGCCATTGGCGTCCGCGAGCACCGCCGTGCGCATCTGGCCCGGGTTGGCGCTGGGCGTGGCCGGCGTGTCCGGCACGGGGTCGGACGGCATGGCCGGGAACGGCGACGGGTCGGACGCCGTGGTCGCCTGGATGGGACTCGGCACCGGCGGCGGGGCCACATCCACCTCGACCTTCGGCACCACGACGTCCGGCGGCGCCAGTTGCTGCGTGGGCTTCGGCGGCTCGGGCGGCGGTGGCGGCGCCGGGCGCTCCGGCTCGATCATGACGAGCACCTGTTCCGGCAGGCTGGACAGGGAAATCTTCTTCGTGTTGATGCTGTGGATGAACACGGCGCCGAGTGCCACGTGCAGGGCGGCGACGAGGACGAATTTCGCGGCTTTCGCATCGGGGCGGTTGCCGCCCGGGAGACTCGTGAATTGCATGGCCATCCTCCTTGTTGTTGTACCGGCATTGCCGGAGGTAAAACGGAGTGAAGCGGAAAATCCATCGAACGGAATGAATATATGCTATTTGCTAGCAATCGGCAAAGCGATTTCATGGCAATGTATCATTCCACTTTATTGCCGTGGCCGTCTTGACAATTTGGAAAATGAATGCTTGCCGCCTCGCGCCCGGTGCTGTTGTGTGGAATAATCGTCTCTGTGCTTTCGCCTGAAAGCAGAAGTAGCCTGGAGAATCGAACGTGCAGAAAGAGCAAAAGCCGATCCGCGTGATGCTGGCGGACGACCACCCGATCGTGATGACCGGGTTCGCGATGTCGTTGTCGGCGCAGGGAATGGAAGTGGTGGGCCAGGCCAAGAGCCCGAGCGAGGCGGCCGCGATGTATGCGGAATTCAAGCCGGACGTGGCGGTGCTCGACATCCGTTTCGGTACCGAGCTGACGGGGATGGACGCGGCGCAGAACATCCTCCGGACCGACCCGAAGGCCAAGATCGTGTTCCTCAGCCAGTTCGACCAGGACAGCCTGATCAAGGAAACCTACCGCCTGGGCGCGCACGCGTTCGTGACGAAGGATTGCGACCCGGCCGACCTGGCCGATGCCGTGCGCCACGCGCACGCGGGCAAGCTGTATTTCCTGCCGCAGATCGCGGAGCGCCTGGCCAGCCTGGCCGTGCGCGGCGACGTCTCGCCGCAGTCGCAGCTGGACGAGCGCAGCCTGGAGATCTTCAAGCTGATGGCCGAGGGCCTGACCAATATGGAGATCGCCGAGCGCCTCAACCTGTCGACCAAGACCATCAGCAACATCAGCCAGTCCGTGAAGGAGAAGCTCGGCGTGCACCGGCAGGCGTACATCACCAAGCTCGCCGTCAAGCATGGCTTGATCGAGCCCTGACCCGTTTCGTTGCCGTGTTGTCGTCCGTGCTCCGGTTTGCAAACTTGGGTTCCCGCCTGCGCGGGAACGACGGTGCCTGCGTCGGCACGTCGTCCCCGCGCAGGCAGGGACCCAATGTGGTGCTGGCGCTGGCCGCCCTGATGTTGACGACGTCCGCGCACGCGTTCTCCACCCGCGACATCAAGCCGGAGCCCGTGCAGGGCTACCGCTTCCAGATCGTCACGACGGACGACAGCGCCATCACGCGCCGCATCGTGGACGACATCACGCGCCGCCTCGTGCCCGTGTTCTCCGTGTTCCGCACCGAACTGGCCCAGCACCGGCGCATGCTGTACGTGACGGTCGGCCCGGCCGCGTTGCGCGAAGTGGCGCAGCGCCGTTGCGATTGCGTCGTCGTCTCCACGTTCACGTCGAGCCAGGTCGTGCGCTCCATCCTCGGCACCCTGCCGCCGGCGCGCGCAGCAATGTTCACGGCCGTGTACGCGGAGCCGGCGCCGGCCGACCAACTGCGCCTCGTGGCCCTGCTGTACCGGCGTCCCGTGCGCGTGGCAGCCATCCTCGGCCCGGACACCGCATTCCTCAAGCCGATGCTGGAAAACGAGCACGTGAACGTGCTGCAGGCCGATCCGGACGCGGACATCAACCGCCTGCTGGGCCAGATCGGACAGACCGACGTGCTGCTGGCGCTGCCCGACAGCGCCGTCTACAATCCGGAACACTTCCGCAACATCCTGCTCTCGACCTACCGCCACAAGCAGGGCGTGATCGGCTTCTCGGCCGACATGGTCAAGGCGGGCGCGCTGGCGACGACGTATTCCGAGGTCGAGGATATCAACGCCCAGGTGGCCGAGATCGTGGCCAGCTATGTGGCCGGCGGCGAGCTGCCGGCGCCCCAGTTCCCGCGCTACTTCCACACCATCGTCAACGAGGGCGTCGCGCGCTCGCTCGACGTCGAGGTGCCGGACAACGTGCGCCACTTTGCCCGGCCCGTGCCGCCACGCCAGCCATGAAACGCCCCGCCGCCCTCCGCGACGCCTCGCTGCGCGCCGCCAAACTGCGCTCCGTCACCTTGCGGCCCGCCAGGCTGCGGCCCGGCGCGCTGCAGTTCTGGCGCGGCTGGAGCATCGGCCTGCGCATGGCGTTCATCACCATGCTGCCCGTAACCCTGCTGTTCACGTCCTTCGTCTGGTATTCGTGGTACGCGCACCGCGCCCAGGTCGACGAGGAACTGGCGGAGCGCGGCCGCATCCTCGCGCGCGCGCTCGCCGAGACCAGCGAATACAACGTCATCTCGGGCAACCTGTCCGACCTGCGCCTGACCATCAACGGCCTCGTGCAGTCGGACAGCAGCGTGTACCGCATCGAAGTCGTCGACATGAACGGCCAGACCCCCGTCTCCGTCGCGTCCGAACACCCGATCGAGGCGGAGAGCCGCTCGTTCGAGGCGCAGATCAGCAAGCAGGTCGTGTGGTTCAACCTGTTCTCGGACAACGGCACGCCGCACGTCTCCGCCGCTGGCGACACGCGTCCGCCCACGCTGACGACGGAGGTCGTGGGCCTCGTGCGCGTGACGATGTCGCCCACGAACATGCTGGCCAAGCAGCTGCACCGCTTCCGCGTCGAACTGGCGATGGCCGCGCTGGCACTGGCCGCCAGCGGCGCGCTCGCGTACATCCTCGCGCGCAGCCTGACCGTGCCGCTGCGCGAGGCGATCTCCGTGCTGCGGCGCATCCGCGGCGGTAACTACCGCGTGCAGCTGCCCGTCACGACGGGCGGCGAGGTGGGCGAACTGCAGGCGTCGATCGGCGAGATGTCGGTGGCGCTGGATCAATCGAAGCAGGACCTGGAAAACAAGGTGGCCGAGCGCACGCGCGACCTGCTTGCATCGCGCAACGAGGCGCTGCGCGCCGACGCCGACAAGCGCAAGCTGATCCAGAAGGTCAACAGCATCATCGAGGACGAGAGAAAATCCATCGCCGTCGAGATCCACGACGAATTGAACGCCTCGCTGATCGCCGTGCGCCTGGAATCGCAGACGATCCAGCAGCTCGCCGCCAAGGCCACGCCGGGCGAGGAAATCGACCAGATCCGCGCCAAGGCCCAGGCCATCACCAAGCTGGCGCTGGACCTGTACGCGAACGGCCGCCGCCTCGTGCGCCGGCTGCGTCCGGAAGTGCTGGACATGCTCGGCCTGCACGGTGCCGTCGAGGAGATGGTCAGCCACTACCGCAGCTCCGGCGTGCACTTCGAATTCGAATCGCAGGGCGATTTTTCCAAGATCGGCAACGAGCTTGCGATCTCCGCCTACCGCATCGTGCAGGAAGCGCTGTCGAACATCATGAAGCACTCGCAGGCCGGCTTCGCGCGCGTCAGTCTCGCGCTGTCCGACGAGGACGGGGCGCTGCACATCGAAGTGCAGGACGACGGCGAAGGCTTCGATCCGGCCGTGGCGTCGGAAGGCATCGGCATCATCGGCATGCGCGAGCGCGTGTTCGCCCTCGGCGGCAGCATCCACGTGCAGTCGCATCCCGGCGAGGGCACCCTCGTCGCCATCACCCTCCCGCTGTCGGACGTGGCGGCTGCCTGAGCGCAGTCATCTGAGGTAGAGTAGCGACCTCAGACTTCCACAAGATAGCAAACGACACCATGCTGAACGCATTGCAGACGCCTTTCGAGCAGGGCAACCAGAATCAGACCACGACCTGGTCCGATTGCATCGCCTGGTACGAAAACCTCGCGCACCAATACCCCCGGGTGCTGCGCTTTTCCGTGGTCGGGACCTCCGACGCGGGCGTGCCGATCCACGCCGGCGTCATCTCGGCCGACGGCGTGTTCGACCGCGCGCAGATCAAGGCCGCGGGCCGTCCCGTCTTCTTCAACAACAACGGCATCCATCCGGGCGAACCGGAAGGCGTCGATGCGTGCATGGCGCTCGTGCGCGACTTTTGCCAGCAGCCGGACCGCCTTGCGGCGCTGGGGCAAACCGTGTTCCTGTTCGTCCCGCTCTACAACGTGGACGGCGCGTTCAACCGCGCCAATACGTCGCGCGTGAACCAGGACGGCCCGGAGTCGTTCGGCTTTCGCGGCAACAGCCGCCACCTCGACCTGAACCGCGATTTCGTCAAGTGCGACACCTTGACGGCGCAGACCTTCAATAAACTGTTCACGGAATGGGATCCGGACGTGATGGTCGATACGCACACGTCCAACGGCGCCGACTACAGCTACACGATGACCCTGATCCCGACCCAGGCCGACAAACTGGGCGGCGACCTCGGCACGTTCCTGCGCGATACCATGCTGCCCGCGATGTACGCGGAGATGGACAAGCGCGGCTGGCCCATGTGCCCGTACGTGAACCCCGTCAAGGACAGCCCGGATGACGGTATCGCCGACTTCCTCGAGACGGCGCGCTTCTCGACGGGCTATGCGGCGCTGCACGACACGATCGGCTTCATGCCCGAGACGCACATGCTGAAGCCCTTCGCCGACCGCTACCACTCGATGCGCGCGCTCGTCGAGACGGCGCTCGACTTCACCATCGCCAACGGCGCCAGGATCGTGCAGATGCGCCGCGCCGCCCGCGCGGCCGGCCACACGCGCCGCGAATGGCCCGTGCACTGGGCGATGGACGAAGCCAATCCGTCCACGTTCCGCTTCAAGGGTTATGCGGCGAAGTACAAGGCGAGCGTCCTCGGCGACTACCAGCGCCTGTACTACGACCGCAACGAGCCGTTCGAACGCGACATCGCGCACTACAACCGCTTCCCGGCCGACGTCGTCGTGCCGGCACCGAAGGCCTATGTCGTGCCGCAGCAGTGGCGCGAAGCGATCGAGCGCCTGCGCTGGAACGGCGTCAGGCTGGAGCGGGTGGAGGCCGAGCGCACGCAGGAGGTGTCCGTCTACCGCATCGCCGCGTTGACGACGCGCCCGCACGCCTACGAAGGCCACATGTTCCACGACGACGTGCAGCTGGAGCGCGTGCGCGAGACCGTGACCATCCGTGCCGGCGACTACCTCGTCCCGCTCGACCAGGACCAGGTCCGCTACGCCGTCGAGACGCTGGAACCGCAGGCCCACGACAGCTTCTTCCGCTGGGGTTTCTTCAACAGCGTGCTGGAAAAGAAGGAAGCGTATTCGGACTACGTGTTCGAGGACGAGGCCGAGCGCCTGCTGGCTGCCGAGCCTGACCTGGCCGCGAAGTTCGGCGCCTGGAAGGCCGCCAATCCGGACCTGCTGCGGGATCAGGGTGCCGTGCTCGACTTCATCTTTGCGCACTGCGCGCGCTGGCGCGAGCCGGAGTGGCGCCGTTATCCGGTCTTCATGATCGACTGATTCACCTGGGGAGAAAAAATGAACTACAAGATCGCCGCCGCACTGGCGCTGCTGGGCGCCGCCTCCGCGGCGTCGGCCGCACCATCCGCGGGCCAGACCTATTTCGAACAGAACTGCGCCAGCTGCCACACGGCCGATGCCGCCATGGGCTCGCGCGCGGGTCCGCCGCTGTTCAACGTCGTGGGCCGCAAGGCCGGTTCGGCACCGGGCTACAACTACACGGATGCGCTGTCGAAGGCCGGTGCGGCCGGCAAGACGTGGACGCGCGCGGAGCTCGACGTCTTCCTGCGCGACCCGACGAAGGATGTGCCGGGCACTGCGATGCCGATCGGGATCGCGGACGCAAAAGCACGCGGTGCCGTGATCGACTATCTCGCCGCGCAAAGCGGCAAATCGGCGGCACCGAAAACCGCCGCCGCGACAGGCGCGCGTACCGGCGCCTGGACCGACGACAAGCCGGGCGACGTGCACCACATCACGGTCGACCAGCTCGTCGCACCGTTTGCCAGCGAGAGCGCGGGCAATGGCCCCAAGCTCGCGAAGCGTCCGGACGGCGCGCTGCCGGCCGTGCCGAAAGGCTTCAAGGTCAGCGTGCTGGCCGACACGGGCAAGGCGCGCTACGCGCTGCGTGCGCCGAACGGCGACATCCTCCTGGCCGATTCGGGCAAGGGTGAAGTCCGCATCCTGCGCCTGTCGGCCGACGGCGCCAAGGTGGGCACGGACAGCGTATTCGCAACGGACCTGTCGCGCCCGTACGGCCTCGCGCTGTGGCCGGCCGCGAATCCGAAATACCTGTACGTGGCCAACGCGAATTCGGTCGTGCGCTTCCCCTACGCCGCGGGCGACCTGAAGGCGAAGGGCAAGCCCGAGACGATCGTCGAGAAGATCGTCGACGGCCTGGGCAACCACATCACGCGCTCGCTCGCGTTCTCGCAGGACGGCAAGACGCTGTTCGTCTCGGTCGGCTCGGCCACCAACGTCGGCGAAGGCATCGGCGCCACGCCGCCGCAGCCGCTCGCGCAATGGGAAGCCGCGCACGGCCTGGGCGGCACGTGGAACCAGGAGACCGACCGCGCCACCGTGCTCGCGTTCGACCCGGACGGCAAGAACCGCCGCAATTACGCGAACGGCCTGCGCAACTGCGTCGGCATGTTCGTGCATCCGGACACGGGCGACCTGTATTGCAGCGTCAACGAGCGCGACGAACTGGGCGACAACCTGCCCCCGGACTACGTCACGCGCGTGAAGCGCGGCGGCTTCTACGGCTGGCCATGGTACTACCTGGGCGCGCACGAAGACCCGCGCCTGAAGGGCGTCCGCCCGGACCTGAAGGACAAGATTACCGTGCCCGACACGCTGATCCAGGCGCACTCCGCGCCGCTGGGCATGACCGTGTACCACGCCCCGGCGGGCGCGAAGCACGCGTTCCCGAAAGAGTACGACGGCGACATCTTCCTGGCGCTGCACGGCTCGTGGAACCGCGGCATCCGCACCGGCTACAAGGTCGTGCGCGTGATGATGAAGAACGGCGCGCCGACGGGCCAGTACCAGGACTTCATGACCGGCATGGTGCTGTCCGACCGCGACGTGTGGGGCCGCCCGGCCGCGGTGACGGTGGCGGCGGACGGCGCGCTGCTCGTCGTGGATGACGGCGGCGGCGTCGTGTGGCGGATCGTCCCGGCCAAGTGAGGCGATAAGAAAACCTTAAGCAGGCTTGCCGATGATGAGGGTCAGGAGGCAAGCATGAAAAACGTTCTTGTGTGGGACCTGCCGGTCCGCGTATTCCACTGGCTGCTGGCGGCCAGCTTCGCCGGCGCCTGGCTGACGGCCGGGCACGAGCGCTGGATGCTGGTGCACGTGACCCTCGGCTGCACCGTGCTGGCGCTGGCCGTCCTGCGCGTCGCGTGGGGCCTCGTCGGCACGCGCCACGCCCGCTTCGGCGACTTCGTGCGCGGGCCGCGCGCCGCCATGCGCTATCTCGGCGGCCTCGTACGCGGCCAGCCGCAGCACTACCCCGGCCACAACCCTGCCGGCGGCCTTGCGGTCGTGGCCCTGCTGGCGCTGGCCGTGACGGCCGCCGCCGCCGGCCTGGCGACGTACACGCTGGGCGACGCGTACGAAGAGGTGCACGAAGCGCTGGCGAACCTGATGCTGGGCCTCGTCGGGCTGCATGTGGCGGCGGTCGTCGTGTCGGGCTGGCTGCACCGCGAGAACCTCGTCGCGGCCATGTTCAGCGGCCGCAAGCGCGGTGCGCCCGCCGACGGCATCGCCACGCCCCGGCGCGGTCTCGGCATCGTGCTGCTGGCGGCCGTGCTCGGGTTCTGGGGCTGGCAGCTGAGCCATCCGGCCGCCGGCCTGGGCGCCGTCGCGGCGGCCGAGGCCCATGGCGAAGACGGTGACGACTGACCCGCCGCGTGGGAGAATGAGCGCATGCACATCCTTCTCGCGGAAGACGATCCCCTGCTCGGCGACGGCCTGCGCGCCGGGCTGCGCCAGCTCGGCTTCCAGGTCGACTGGGTGCAGAGCGGCGATGCGGCCGAGCGCGAACTGCGCGCGCAGGACTACGCGGCGGCCGTGCTCGACCTGGGCCTGCCGCGCCGGGACGGCATGGACGTGCTCGCGGCCGTGCGTGCCGCCGGGCTGGCCACGCCCGTGCTCGTGCTGACCGCGCGCGACGCCGTGCCGGACCGCATCCGCGGCCTCGACGCGGGCGCCGACGACTACGTGGTCAAGCCCGTCGACCTGCACGAACTGGCCGCGCGCCTGCGTGCCCTCGTGCGGCGCGCGCACGGACAGCCGCGCGACCGCCTGCGCGCGGGCGACGTCGAACTCGATCCCGCCGCGCGCACCGTGCGCAAGGGAGAAACGCCGGTGACGCTGTCGACGCGCGAATTCGACCTGCTGCATGCGCTGATGCTGAATGCCAACCGCGTGCTGACGCGCGAACAGCTGGAGCAACACCTGTACAGCTGGGGCCAGGAAGTGGAGAGCAATGCCGTCGAGGTGCACGTGCACAACCTGCGGCGCAAGCTGGGGAGCGCGTCGATCCAGACGGTCCGCGGCGTCGGCTACGTGCTGCGCGATCCCGCGACCCCATGACCCGCGCGGCCCCCTCGCTGCAGCTCCGCCTGCTCGGGCTGATGTTCGGCGTGCTCGCGGCGCTGTGGGCCGCGACGCTCGCGCTGACCCTGTCCGACACGCGCCACGAACTCGACGAGCTGCTCGACGCGCACCTCGCGCAGTCGGCATCGCTGCTGCTCGTGCAGGACGCGGATGCCGACGAGGACGTCGCGGCGCCCGACGCACCGATCCTCCATCGCTACGCGCCGCGCGTCGCCTTCCAGGTGTGGCGCGATGGACGCCTCGTCCTGCGTTCCGCCAACGCGCCCGCGCTGCCGTTCGGTCCCGCCGCGCGGCGCGACGGCTTTGCGTTCGTCGACGCGCCGGGCGCGCGCTGGCGCGTGTTCGCCGCCTACGATCACGCGCGCCGGCGCCAGGTGTACGTCGGCGAGCGGCTCGATGCGCGCGGCGAGATCCTGGCCGCGGTGCTGCGCGGCGTGTCGTGGCCGTTGGCGCTCGCGCTGCCCGTGCTGGGGCTCGCGACGTGGTGGACCGTGCGGCGCGGCCTCGCGCCGCTGCGCCGGATGGGACGCACGCTGGCGGCGCGCCGTCCGGACGCGCTGGACCCCGTCGCGCTCGACGGCATGAGCGCGGAAATGCTGCCGCTCGCCGCGTCGCTCAATGGTCTGCTCGGGCGCATCGCCGATCTGCTCGCGAACGAGCGGCGCTTCACGGCGGACGCGGCGCACGAGCTGCGCACGCCGGTCGCGGCCATCCGCATGCAGGCGCAGGTGGCACGGGCCGCGACGGACGACGCGACCCGCGCGCACGCGCTGGACGGCCTGCTCGCCGGCTGCGACCGCGCGGCGCGTCTGATCGACCAGCTGCTGACGCTGGCCCGCGTCGAGTCTGCGCAGGCGCCCGAGATTGCCGGCGTCGAACTGGGGGGCGTCACGCGCGGCGTGATGGCCGAGCTGGCGCCGGCCGCGCTGGCGAAGGCGCAGCGCCTCGAGCTGGATGCGCAGGGGACGTACGTCGTGCGCGGGAATGCGCTGTTGCTGGCGGTCCTGGTCCGCAACCTGGTCGACAACGCGGTGCGTTATGCGCCGCCGGGGGCCGCCATCGGCGTGTATCTGCATCGCGAAGGGGATGAGGTCGTGCTCGACGTCGAGGATGGCGGCGCGGGCCTGGCCGACGCCGACCTGGCGCGGCTCGGCGAACGGTTTTATCGCGTGGCCGGCAACGGGGCGGCCGGCAGCGGACTCGGATGGTCGATCGTGCGCCGCATCGCGGCCGTGCATGGCGCACGGGTCGCGGTGCGGCGGTCGGAACGGCTGGGAGGCCTCGCCGTTGCCGTCACGTTCGGGTGATTACTTGCTCTCGGCGATCCAGCGATCGACCTTCTTTTCCAGCAGCGCCAGCGGCAGCGTGCCTTCGCCCAGCACGATCTCGTGGAACTTCGGCAGGCTGAATTTCGGGCCGAGTTCCTTTTCCGCGCGGGCGCGCAGTTCCTGGATCTTCAGCGCGCCGATCTTGTAGCCCAGCGCCTGCGCCGGCCACGCCATGTAGCGTTCCGTCGCATTGCGCGCGTCCGCTTCCGTGTAGCCCAGCGTCTCGCGCATGTACTGGATCGACTGCTCGCGCGTCCAGCCCTTCGCGTGCATGCCCGTGTCGACGACGAGGCGCACGGCGCGCAGCATCTCGTCGTTCAGGTGGCCGAAGTAATCCTCGGGCTTGTCGAACAGGCCCATCTCCTTGCCCAGCGTCTCGGCGTACAGCGCCCAGCCTTCCGTGAACGCGTTGTTGCCGCCGAACTTGCGGAAGTTCGGCAGGCCCAGCTCCTGCATCAGCGCGATGTGGAAGTGGTGGCCCGGCTGGCCTTCGTGCAGGAACAGCGTGACCATGCCCGTGCTGCCGTACTGCTTCGGGTCGTTCACGACGGACCAGAACACGCCCGGACGCGAGCCGTCCACGGCCGGCGGCGTGTAGTGGTCGGACGCGGTCGCGCGCGACAGTTCCGGTTCCAGGCGCAGGTCGAGCGGCGTCTTCGGCCGCAGCGAGAACAGCGCCGGCAGCTTCGCCTGCAGCACCGTGTTCAGGTGGCGGTAGACGTCGATGATCTCGCCCTCGGTCTTGAACGGCTTGTACTTCGCCTGTTCCGACACCCACACCGGCAGGCCGGCCGGCGGGCCGTCGTAGCCCATCTTCGGACCGATGCGCGCGAACTCGCCCTGGATGCGCGCGACTTCCCGCAAGCCGATCTGGTGGATCTGTTCCGGCTGCAGGTCGGTCGTCGTCTGGCTCGCGACGCGCGCGAGATACCAGTCCATCCCCTGCGGCAGCGCGCTCCAGCCCGTGCTCGTGCGGCAGGCCGGCAGGTAATCGTGCTCGATGAAGTCGGCCAGGCGTTTCAACGCCGGGTTCAACTTGCCGGCTATCGTGCTGCGATAGCTGGCCGTGAGTTTCTTTTTATCGGCTTCCGAAAAGCCCGCCGGGAAGTTCTTCACGGGCGAGTAGTAGATGCTGTCCTCGGCCTTGTTCGCCACCAGCTGCTTGAACTGGGGCAGGGCGGCTTCCATGATCGCCTTCGGCTGCACGATCCCGCGCTTCATCCCTTCGCGCATGTTGGCGATGGCCTGGTCGATCCACGGGCCGAGCTGGTTCAGGCGGCTCAGGTAGGCCTGGTAATCCTTCACGGTGACGAGCGACTGCGCCTGCTGGCCGCTGCTGTAGTTCGCGAGCGTGATCGGCAGCGCGTCCATCTGGTCCAGCGGCAGCAGGTACTCGGGGAACGGCTCGAAGCGCAGCGCGGTCTTGAGCTCGTAGTCGAGGATGTCGTAGCTCGTCTGGTCGCGCTGGGACAAGCCGTCGCGCGGGATCGCGTGCAGGCGTTTCAGGTAGCCCTTGTATAGCGCGTACTGGTGGGCGATGTTCTTCGGTGCGATCGTCATGCCGATCTGGTCGGGGAAGCGGTTGTCGCCGCTTTCGCCGGCGGCGACGGGATCGAAGCGCGCTTCCGCGTCCCAGTAGTCGTCGGCCAGTTTGTTCAGCTGTTTCGATGCGGCGCTGGCGTTCGTGGCGCCGGCGGTGGGCTTGGCCGCGGTGTCGGCGGCGAGGGCCGGCGCGCAGGCGATGAGGCAGGCGGCGGCGATGGTGCCCAGGGTAAGGGTCTGTTTCATGATGTTTGAACGATGTAAAAGAAGCGGCGCCAAGGATACGCCTTGCGCCGCCGGAGGCCCAGTCTTTACAAGGGCCGCTTCAGTAATTGGCCAGCGGCGCCAGTTGCCCGCCCTTGAAGGTGTACACGGTGACGGCCGTCTTCTTCAGGTTGCCGCTCGCGTCGTAGCCGTACGTGCCGGCCACGCCCTGGTAGTTCATCGTGTGCAGCTGCTTGCCGACGGCCGCGGCGTCCGTCGTATTCGCGGCCTGCATGGCGCGGGCGATGAACATCGTCTGGTCGTAGAACGCGGGCGCGTACACGTCCGGGTCGCGCTGGTAGCGCTGTTTGTATCTCGCCTTGAACGCGGGGCCGTTGGCCTGCTTGTCGAGCGTCGCACCGGCCTGCGCGCACATCACGTTCCCGCCGACGGCATCGCCGCCCAGCTTGGCCATCTCGGGGCTGCACAGCGTGTCGCCGCCCAGCAGGCGCACGTTCGCCATGCCCAGCTGCTTCATCTGGCGCGCCATCGGTGCGCCCTGCGGCGCATAGCCGCCGAAGAAGATGGCGTCCACTTTCTTCGCGCGGAACGCGGTCAGGATGGCGGAGAAATCGCTCGCCTTGTCGTTGGTGAATTCGCGGCCGACGACGGTCACGCCCGAGGCGCGCGCCTGCTTCGCGAATTCGTCGGCGATGCCCTGGCCGAACGCGGTGCGGTCGTCGATCACGCCGACGGTTTTAATCTTGAGTTCCCTGGCGGCGTACGACGCCATCGATGCGCCCACCTGGGAATCGCTGGCGACGATGCGGAACACGTTCGGGTAGCGCGCCTGCGTGATCTTGGGGCTCGTGCCCACGGTCGACATCAGGATGCCGGCATCGTTGTAGACGCGCGAGGCGGGGATCGCCACGCCCGAGTTGTACGGGCCGAGCACGAACTTGACGCCGGCGTCGGCGAACTTCTGCGCCACGCTCACGCCGGCTTTCGGGTCGCCCTGGTCGTCTTCCGACAGCAGTTCGAATTTCAGCGTCTTGCCGCCCACCTTGAGCCTTTGCGCGTTGAGTTCCTCGACCGCGAGGCGCACGCCGTTCTCGTCGTCCTTGCCGGCGAAGGCGTTGGAACCCGACAGCGGGCCGCTCACGCCGATGCGCACGACCTGGTCCTGGGCGCGCGCGGTCGTCCCGGTCGCGAGCAGGATCGCCGCCAGCGCCAGGGTTTTGATGGTTGATGCCATTCGTTTGTCTCCGTTGTAGTCAACGGGCGCCATCATCGCACGATCGCGCGGGCGTGCAAACAGCTTGCTTACGCCGGAAGCCCGTGCGTGATCAGATCCAGCGGCAGCGCGGTGGTGCACTTGATCTGCTCCATCGAGAACGCGGAGGAGACGCCGGACAGCTGCGCGGTGCGGATCAGTTTTTTGTAGAAGCGGTCGTAGCCGTCGATGTCGGTCGTGACGACCTTGAGCAGGTAGTCGACGTCGCCGCTCATGCGGTGGAATTCCAGGACTTCCGGCAGCGCGACGACGGCGGAAGCGAAGCGCTCCAGCCATTTTTCGTCGTGCTCGTTGGTGCGCACACTGACGAACACCGTCACGGGCAGGCCGACCTTGTGCCGGTTGACGATGCTGACCCGGCTCTCGATGTATCCCTCTTCCTCCAGGCGTTTGACGCGTTTCCAGCAGGGGGTGCTGGAGAGCCCGACCTTTTCGCTCAGGCCGGAAATCGACAGCGTGGCGTCGGCCTGCAGGGCGGCCAGGATCGCGCAGTCGTATTTGTCGAGTGAATTCATCTTGTCCATCGCACGGTCTCTAGAATGTTCGTTCTTCAGGCCAGGAAAAATCAAAGATTCTTTAGTACGTCATTTTCGGCACCAAACCGTAACATATTACTCAACAATCGCGCTGCTGGCGCATTTATTTTTGGACTTTTAGCAATTATTTTATGGCCCCCGACCTCTACCTCGACGCAAACGCCACTTCGCCGGTCCTGCCTTCCGCGATCGCCGCCGCGGTCGAGGCGATGGAGGCCTCGTTCGGCAATCCGAGCAGCAGCCACGCCACCGGCCTGCGCGCCAAACGCATCCTCGACACGACCCGTGTGCGCGCCCGCCGCGTGCTCGGTGCCGGGCCGGGACGCGTGCTGTTCACGAGCGGCGCCACGGAAGGCATCCAGACCGCCGTGCTGTCGGCCCTCGTCGCCGTGCGCGAGCGCCGCGCGGCCGGGGAAGACTGCGGTGACCTGCTGGTCTACGGCGCCACCGAACACAAGGCCGTGTCGGAAAGCCTCGCGCACTGGAACCGCCTGCTCGGCACCGGGCTTGCCTTGCAGCCGCTGCCCGTCGACCCGGCCGGCCGCCACCGCCTGGACGTCCTGCGCGACCTGGCGCCGCGCGCGGCCATGGTCTGTACGATGGCGGCCAACAACGAGACGGGCGCCATCTCGGACCTGGACGGCATCGCCCGCGTGCTGCGCGCCAGCGGATCGACAGCCTACTGGATGGTCGACTGCGTGCAGGCGCTGGGCAAGCTGCCGCTGGATCTCGCGAACACGCGCATCGATTACGCGCCGTTCTCCGGCCATAAACTGCATGCGCCGAAAGGCATCGGCATCCTGTACGTGCGCGACGGCGCGCCGTACACGCCGCTGATGATCGGCGGCGGCCAGGAAGACGGCCAGCGCTCCGGCACGGAAAACATGGCCGGCATCGCCGCGCTCGGCGCCGTGCTGGCCGCACTGGAAGAGGGCACGACGTTCCGTACCCACGCCGAGCTGGCCGCCATGCGCGACCGACTCGCGGCCGCATTGCGCGACGCATTTCCCGGCATCGTCTTCAACGCGCCGTTCGAACACACGCTGCCGACCACGCTGAATGTCGCCGTGCCCGGCGTCTCCAGCAAGGACCTGCTCGACCTGTTCGACGCGGCCGGCGTGCGCGTCAGCGCGGGCTCGGCCTGTTCCGCCGCCAAGGCCGCGCCCAGCTACGTCCTCGATGCGATGGGCCTGCCCCTGTGGCGCAGCGGCGGCGCCGTGCGCCTGTCGATCGGGCCGCTCGCGGACGACGCATTCATCGACGCCGCCTGCGCGCGTCTCCGCCGCTGCGGAGACGCGTTGCGCACGTCGCCGCTCAGCGGCGGCAATCCAGGCGTGATGCAGGTCAGCGGCGACGGGCGGCATGGCTGGATCGTGTTCGATGCCGGGACCTGCGTCGCGATCGATCCGCCGCCGGGGCAGGTTGACCGCATCGCCGCGCTGGCGCGTGACGCGGGCCTGCGCCTGACCGAATTTGACGCGGCGGACCGCGCCACCGTCGCGCTGGACGACGGCAGCCATGCGCCCTGCATGCCCATCGGCGGCGCCGTGCTGGCCCGTGTGCCGGGCGGCTGGCTGCTGGGCGAGGCGCAAGACGGCCGCTTGCCGCGCACGGCCGTGCGCCAGGTCTTCGGCGCCATCGATGCGTCCCGCCTGACGCAGGTCGCACACGCTGCCGCCGTGATCTGCCACGGCACCGACGTCGATGGCCTGGCCTGTACGACGGTGAACGCGCTGCGCGCAGCCGGCGTGCCGGGCCAGCTGGACCCGGACACGCTGGACGTCTTCCTGCGCCGCCACGCGGACGCGCTGCTCGTCGACGTCCGCGAAGCTGGTGAAACCGCGGCCGGCGCAATGACCTTGCACGGCCGCGCGGCGCACCACGTGCCGCTGTCGCGCCTTGCCGAGCATATGCCGGCATGGTTGTCCGATCCGGCACGGCCGATCGTGTTCGTCTGCCGCAGTGGGAACCGTAGCGCGAAGGCCGCCCTGTGCCTGCGCCGGGCGGGGCATGCGCAGGCGTGGACCCTCGTGGGTGGGCTCGCGCTCGCGTAAAACATACCGATCGTCAATGAGCGTTCGCTAACGCACAGTTTCCCGGCACCTGATTGCTTAGCATGGCGGCAGCCGTGCGCCCTCGTCTCACGCTTCATCCGAATGGTCGCGTCCCGCGTCAGCCGGCGGTCGATTGCGCACGCCACCACGAGGTTCCTGTTGAAAGAAGAAAAAGCGCTGCCGCCCGCAGCCGGCTTCGCCGATGACGACGCCCCGCTGCGCGCCGAACTGTTTTCCGCCGCCCAGATGGCCGTCCACGGCCGCCGCCTCGCCGCGCGCCATCAACTGGCCGACGCGCCGGGCAGCGACCGCCTGCTGGACCGCCTGGACGACAATGCCGCCGTCATCGCCGACGCCTGCGCCGGCCTCGCGCGCGCACGCCCGCGCGGGCGTGCGCCTGCCGCCGGCAGCCGACGCGCTGCTCGACCATGCCTGGCTGATCGACGACCACGTCCGCCTCGCGCGCCGCCACCTCCCCGACGACGACTGCTGCGCGCTGCCCTGCCTGCAGGACGCCGATGCGCCGGGCAATCCGCGCGTGTACCAGCTGGCGCTGGACGTGATCGCGCATGGCGACGGCCGGCTGGACGCGGAAAGCCTCGCGCGCTTCGTCGCCGCTTACCAGGAAGGCGCGCCGCTGGCGCTGGCGGAACTGGCGGCGCTGCCGGCCATGCTGCGCCTCGTGCTGATCGAAAACCTGCGCCGCCTCGCCATGCGCCAGGCGGACACACGGCGCCAGCGCGTGCAGGCCAACCGCTGGGCCGACCGCATGACGGCGCGGGCCGAGGAGCGTCCCGGTGACCTGATCCTCGTCGTGGCCGACATGGTGCGCGACGTGCAGCCGATGAGCTCCGGCTTCGTGGCCGAACTCGCGCGCCGGCTGCAGGGACGCGGCGGCCCGCTCACCCAGGCCTTGCAATGGATTGCCACGCGCCTCGCGGACGAAGGCCGCACGATCGACCAGGCGATGCAGGCCGACGTGACGCAGCAGGCCGCCGACGACGTCTCGGTGACGAATTCCATCGCCAGCCTGCGCCTGCTGGGCAGCATGGACTGGCGCGAATTCACCGAGACGATGAGCGCCGTCGAGCAGGCGCTGCGCGGCGACCCGGCGGGCGTCTACGGCCGCATGGACGGTGCCACGCGCGACCATTACCGCCACGTGGTCGGGCGCCTCGCGCGGGAAGCCGGCCGGCGCGAGATCGAAGTGGCGACGGAAGCGCTGGCGCTGGCGGCGGAAGGGCATGACGCGCGCGGGCGCCACGTCGGCTTTTACCTGGCCGGCGACGGGTTGCCGCAGCTGAAACAGCGGCTGAACCTGCGCCCCGGGCGCGTGCGCGCGCTGCCGGCCTACCTGGGCGCCGTCGGCGCGTGCACCGCGCTGTTCGCGGGTGCCACCGTGGTCCATGCGGCGCAGGACGGCGCCAGTCCTGCACTGCTCGTCGCGATCGGCCTGCTGGGCGCCCTCGGTGCGAGCCGGCTGGCGCTGGCCCTCGTCGACCTGATGGCCGCGCGGCTCGTCGCACCGGCGCCGCTGCCGCGCATGGATTTCGGGGCCGGCATCCCGCTGGACGCGCGCGCCATCGTCGTCGTGCCCGCGCTGCTGTACGGCCGCGACAACGTGGCGGCCCTCGTCGAGTCACTGGAAGTGCACTACCTCGCCAACCGCGATCCGCAGCTGCGCTTCTGCCTCCTGACCGACCTGGCCGACGCGCCGCGGCAGGAGGTGTACGGCGACGCCGACCTGATCGAACAGGCGCGCGCCGGCATCGCCGCGCTGAATGCGAAGTATGGGAAGTGCCGGCCGTTCCTGCTGCTGCACCGCCAGCGCACGTGGAGCGAAGGCGAGGGCGCGTGGATCGGCCGCGACCGCAAGCGCGGCAAGCTGGAAGACCTGAACGCGTTCCTGCTGCGCGGCGAGCGCGCGCCGTTCGCCGTGATCGAGGGGCCCGTCGACGGCGTGGACGAGATCCGTTACGTGATCACCTTGGACGCCGGCACCGGGCTGCCGCGCGACGCCGCCCGCGCTTTCGTCGCCGCGATGGCGCATCCGCTCAATCGCCCCGTGCTCGATGATGGTGGCCGGCGCGTGGTGGCCGGTCACGGCCTGCTGCAGCCGCGCATGACGGCCGCGCTGCCGCCGGAACACGCGTCGCGCTACGAACGCCTGTGCGGCGGCGCACCCGGCATCGAGCAGGACCTGTTCGGCGAAGGCACGTTCGCGGGCCAGGGCATCTACGACGTGGCGGTGGCCGACCGCGTGCTGCGCGGCCGCCTGCCGGACGACCGGGTGCTGTCGCACGACCTGCTGGAAGGCAGCTACCTGCGTGCCGGCCTGCTGGGCGACGCCCACCTCGTGACGCCATGCCCGGCGCGCTACAGCGACGACGTCGCCCGGCGCCACCGCCAGATCCGCGGCGACTGGCAACTGGCCGGCTGGCTGCGCGACCGCGTGCCGCGGGCGGACGGCAGCCGCGAAGCGAATCCGTTGCCGCCGCTGGCGCGCTGGAAGCTGTTCGACAACCTGCGCCGCAGCCTCGTCGCGCCCACGCTGTGCATCCTGCTGGTGCTGTGCTGGGCGCTGCTGCCGGCGCCCGCGTTCTGGACCGCGGCCGTGCTGGCCGTGTTCTTCGTGCCGTTCGCGCTGCGCACGCTCGTCGCCCTGGCCGACAAGCCGCACGACGTCGCCCCCGGCGCGCACCTGCGGCACTGCGCGCACGATGCGCGCATCGGCCTCTATCACGCGCTGCTGGACACGGCCTTCCTGCCGCACGAGGCCAGCTACAGCGTGGACGCGATCGCGCGCGGCGCGTGGCGCATGCTCGTGTCGAAACGGCTGCGCCTGGAGTGGCGCGCGCCCACGCTGTCGCGCTCCAGCACGGACATGGAGTCGAACTGGCAGAACATGTGGTTCGCGCCCGCGTTCGCGGTCGGCGTCGCCGTGCTGCTCAGCTTTGCGAATCCGCTCGCGCTGTTCGCGGCAGCGCCCCTGCTGCTGCTGTGGTTCCTGTCGCCCGTGGTCGCATGGTGGGTCAGCCTGCCGGCCGCGCGTCACGCACCGCACCTGGCGGATGCGCAGCGCCGCTTCCTGCGCACGACGGCGCGCCGCACGTGGGCATTCTTCGAAGACCACGTCACGGCGGAGAGCAACTGGCTGCCGCCCGACCACTTGCAGGAACACCCGGCCCCCGTCGTCGCGCATCGCACGTCGCCCGCAAGCATGGGCTTCGCGCTGCTGGCCAACATGACGGCATGGGACTTCGGCTACGCGCCCACGGGCGACCTGCTGGCGCGCACGCGCGCGACACTCCAGACGATGGGCCGGCTGGAACGCCAGCGCGGCCACTTCCACGACGCGTACGATACGCGCACGCTGGAGCCGCTGTCCACGGCTATCGCCGGCAGCGGCAACCTGGCGGCGCACCTGCTCACGCTGGCCGCCGGCCTGGAGCGGCTGGCCGATGAGCCCATCGCCTCCAGCCGCGCACTGGACGGCATCCGCGACACGCTCGACGTCGCCGACGAACACGCCGTGCCCGCCGTGCGCGAGGCGATCGCCGCGCTGCGCCTGCACCTCTCGCCGGAGCGCTGCCGCAATGCGGGCACCTTGCCGGGCCTCGCCGATTGCCTGCAGACGCTGGCGCGCGACGCCGAGGCGTTGTGCGCCGCCGTGCCCGACGACGCCGATCCGCAGCTGCGCGACTGGACCGGCAGGCTGGCGCGGCAAACGGCGGCCGCGCAGGCGGACCTGCTGGCGATGGCGCCGTGGATGCGCGTCGTGCAGGAATACGTGATCGATTCGAGCCTCACCCGCATCCCGACGGTGCGCGAGCTGGCCGGCTTCGGCATGAAGGCGCCGGGCGACGACCTGGAACCGGACGAGCGCACGCGCCAGCTGCTGCTGGCCGGGCTTGTCGAGGAAGGCAGCACGAACGCGCGGGTGCGCCTGCAGAAGATCGCGCAACTGGCCCGCGCCGCGCGTGCGCGCGCGGACATGGATTTCGGTCTGCTGGCCGACGCGGACACGGGATTGCTCGCATCGAATGCCCGCCTGGCCAGCTTCACCGGCATCGCGCGCGGCCAGCTGCCGCAGGAACACTGGACCGCGCTAGGCCGCCAGATGTGCCGCGCGTACGGCCACCCGGTGCTGCTGTCGCTGGACGGCGCGCTGGACGACTACCTGGCGCCGCTGTTGGTGATGCCGGCGTACCGCGACACGCTGCTGGACCGGACGTACCGGGGCATCGTCCGCGCGCAGGCGGAATACGGCCGCCGCCGCGACGTGCCGTGGGGCTTTGCGGCATCCGGCTACAACGCGATGGACGCCGCACTGCATTACCAGTACCGCGCCTTCGGCATACCCGAGGTGGGTACACGGCGCTGCACGCAACGGGTATCGGGCGAGGACCTCGTCGTCGCGCCGTATGCCGCGCTGCTGGCGCTGATGGTCGAGCCGGAGCGCGCGTGCGCCAACCTGGAACGCATGGCGCAGCTGGGCTTCACGGGCCGCTACGGTTTCTATGAAGCCGTCGACTACACGCCGGCACGGCGGCCCGCGGGCCAGGCCCATGCGATCGTGCGCGCATTCATGGCGCACCACCAGGGCATGGGTTTGCTGGCGCTGTCCTGCCTGCTGCACGACCGGCCGATGCAGCGCCGCTTCGCCGCCGAACCGCAGTTCCAGGCCGCGTTGCCGCTGCTGCAGGAACCGGTGCCGCGCGCCGCCGCGGGGCGCCACGTGGAGGTCGACGACACGCGTCCGCGCGCACCCGACACCGCCGCGGCGGCGCGCACGGTGACGCAGCCGGACGCCGCGCCGCAGGACGTGCAACTGCTGTCCAACGGCCGCTACCACGTGCTGGTGACGGCGAGCGGCGCCGGCTACAGCGCGTGGCGCGACCTGGCCGTCACGCGCTGGCGCGCGGATCCGACCGCCGGCGACAGCGGCCATGTCTGCTACGTGCGCGACGTGGACAGCGGCGCCGTGTGGTCGAACACGTGGCGGCCCACGCTGGCGCGGCCCGAGCATGACGAAGCCCGGTTCTCCGAAGGCCGCGCGGCATTCCGCCGGCGCGACCACGGCATCGAACTGCACACGGAGATCGTCGTCGCGCCCGACGACGACGTCGAACTGCGCCGCCTGCGCATCGCCAACCGGACGGGCACGACGCGCACGATGGAGCTGACGAGCTACGCGGAGGTGGCGCCGGCCACCGTGCAAATGGAGATACTGGCGGAGCGCGACGCGCTCGTGTGCGCGCATGGGCAGGCATGGCTGCTGAACGTGATGACGGTGCACGGCGCGGACGCGCCCGGGGCCCAGTTCGGGACGGACCGCGCGCACTTCATCGGCCGCGGACGGAGCAGGGCGCATCCCGCCGCGCTGGAGGCCCGCGCGCCGCTGGACGGCCTGGACGGCGCCGTGTCCGATCCGGCGCTGGCGATCCGCCGCATCCTGACGCTGGCACCGCACCAGGAAGCGACGGTCGACATCGTGCTGGGCGTGGCCGAGACGCGCGACCACGCGCTGCGCCTGATCGACAAATACCGCGACCGCCAGGTGGCCGACCGCGTGCCCGAACTCGCATGGACGCACGGCCAGGTCATGCTGCGCCAGTTGAACGCGAGCGAGGCGGACGCCCAGTTGTACGCGCGCCTGGCCGGCAGCGTGCTGTGTCCGCAGCCCGCGCTGCGCGCCGACCCGGCCGTCATCGCGCGCAACCAGTACGGCCGCGCCGACCTGGAAGCCCTCGGCATTCCGGGCGACCGTCCGCTCGTGCTGCTGCACCTGCGCGACGCCGCCAACCTCGGCCTCGCGCGCCAGGCGGTCCAGGCGTATGCGTGGTGGCGCGCGAAAGGACTCGCCGCGAACCTCGTGGCCTGGTGCGACGGCCCGGCGGCGCTGCAGGACGAGGTCATGCGGCTGCCCGGCGCGGGCGGCGTGTACGTGTGCACGTCCGAGCAGCTGTCGCTGGAAGACCGCATGCTGATGCAGGCAGTGGCGCGCGTGGTCCTGGCGGACGACCAGGGCAGCCTCGCCGAACAACTGCGCCGCGCGGCCGCGCGCAAGGCCGAGTTGCCGCCCGCGCTCGTGCCGACCGCGGCGCCGGGCTTGGACGAAGAGACCGCGCCGGCCGCGCAGAAACTCGCGCAGGACGGCGGCACCGGCGGCTTTACGGCCGACGGGCGCGAATACGTCATCCGTACGGGCCCGGGCCGGCACACGCCCACGCCGTGGGTCAACGTGCTGGCGAGCCCGATGTTCGGCACGGTGATCTCGGAAAGCGGCCAGGCGTACAGCTGGAACCAGAATGCCCATGAATTCCGCCTGACACCGTGGGACGATGACCTCGTGGCCGGCCGCGGCGGCGAAGTGTTTTATCTGCGCGACGAGCAGACGGGCGTGTTCTGGTCGCCGACGGCGCTGCCGGCACCCTCCGGCGCCGACTACGTCATGCGCCACGGCTTCGGCTACAGCGTGTTCGAACACGCGGCGCACGGCATCCACAGCGAGCTGCTGACGTATGTGGCGCTGGACGCGCCGCTGAAACACATCGTGCTCAAGCTGCGCAACGACGGGACCACGGCGCGGCGCCTGTCCGTCACGGGTTACGTGGAGTGGGTGCTGGGCGAGCTGCGCGCGGACGCAGCGCCGCACGTGGTGACGGAGCAGGATCCCGTCAGCGGCGCGCTGTTTGCCCGGAGTGCGTGGAACGGGGATTTCGCGGGCCGCGTCGCGTTCTTCCACCTCGATGCCGAGCACGTGGCGTTTACCTGCGACCGCGCGGAATTCATCGGCCGCGACGGCAGTCTCGCCAATCCGGCCGCGCTCGGGCGCACGACCTTGTCCGGCCGCGGCGGCGCCGCGCTCGATCCGTGCGCGGCGCTGCAGACCGTCGTCGACCTGGCGCCGGGAGAAGAACAGGAACTCGTGTTCATGCTGGGCGTGGGCGGGCGCCGCAACCTGGACGCCACCGGCATGGTCCAGCGCCACAGCGGTGCCGTGACCGCCGCCGCCGACCTGGCGCGCGTGCGCGACTTCTGGGACGACACGCTGGGCGCCGTCCGCATCGAGACGCCGGAACCGGCGTTCGACGTTCTCGTCAACGGCTGGCTGATGGTGCAGGCGATCGCGTGCCGCATGTGGGCGCGCACGAGCCATGACCAGTCGGTCGGCGCGTACCGTTTCGGCGACCAGCTGCAGGATGCGATGGCGGCCGTGCACGTGCGTCCGGAACTGCTGCGCGACCACATCCTGCTGTTCGCCGGCCATCAGTTCGTCGAAGGCGACGTGCAGCACTGGTGGCATCCGCCGACGGGCCGCGGCGAGCGCACGCGCTGCACGGACGACGCCCTGTGGTTGCCGCTCGCGGTGCACCGCTATGTGGGCGTGACGGGCGACTACGCGCTGCTGGACGAGATCGCGCCGTTCATCGAAGGCCGCGCGCTCAGGCAGGACGAGGCGGCGTATTGCGACCTGCCCGAGCGTTCGCAGGAACAGGCCAGCATCTACGAACACTGCGTGCGCGCGCTGCGCCGTGCCCTCGTGTTCGGGCCGCACGGGCTGCCGCCGGGCGCGGGTGGCGTTGGTGAGAGCGTCCGGCTCGGGTTCTTCCTGTACGACGTGCTGTGCCGCTTCGCGGAACTCGCCGACCGCCGCGGCGACTACGGCTTCTGCACGACGTGCCGCAGCGCAGCCCAGGTCCTCGCGCACAACCTCGACGGCAACGCGTGGGACGGCGCCTGGTACCGGCGCGCGTATGGCGACGACAGCGCCAGCGGCATCGATGCGGCCACGCAAAGCTGGGCCGTGCTGTCCGGCGCGGCCGACCCGGACCGCGCGCGCATCGCGATGGAGGCGGTGGACGCGCATCTCGTGCGCGACGACGGCGGCGCCCAGGACACGCAGGCGGCGATCTGGGCGGCGATGGCGTTCGCGCACCTCGGCGACACCGAGCGCGCGTGGGCACTGGCGCGCATGCTCGTTCCGGCCGAGCACACGGCGCCGTACGTGATGACGGCAAGCTGGTACGCGGGTTCGGCCGGCTGGATGTATCGGTTGATCGTCGAATCGTTGCTCGGGGTGACGCGAGCCGGCGAATCCTTGACCTTGATGCCACGCCTGCCCGCCAACTGGGAAGGCTTCCGTCTACACTACCGCTACCGCGGCAGCCAGTACACGATCGCCGTGCGGCGCGCGGACGAGCCGCTGCTCCACGTGGACGGGGTGGCGCAGCAGGGCAATACGATCGCGCTGGTGGACGACGGCCGGACGCACGAGGTGGAACTGCACGTGGCTTCCCGCCACGACGACATGCAAATGGATAAACCCTTAAATTTTGTCAATAAGTTAATGTCTAACTGACAATTTTATGAGTTGCGGATCAAGGCCGACATGCATGCAATTGCAAAAATTGCATCATGAAAACCTCGATCCCCACTCTCTCCCTGGTGCTGGCCGCGGCCGGCGTGTTCAACCCTTGGTTTGGCTCTGCGTCGGCCGCGACGCTCGACCATAACGAGTTCGATGCGACCCTGCTCGCGCCGTACCGCGGCGACGTCCGCGATGCGCGCTCGTTCACCTTGTCGTTCAACTATCCTGGCCTGCACGCGCGTCGTCCCGTGAGATGGCGCCTGGAACTCGTCGCGCCGTCCGGCCGCCGCGTCGCCCAATGGCAGGGGCGGCTCGCGCTGGGCGGTACGCCGCCGGGTGCACAGTCGCGTGTCGTGGCCGTGCGCTGGCAGGGCATGCTCGCCGGCCGTAAGCCCGCATCCGGCATCTACCGCGTGCGCCTGCATGCCGCCAGCGGCAGCGAGACGGCCGACCAGGGCTGGGACATCGCCGTCGGCACCGTGCCGGCGCCCGCGCTGCCCGCGTTCTCTCCGCTGCCGACGGGACGCGCACCCATGATGGCCATGCCGGCGCCGGGCGCGCTGCCGTACACGGTCTATTACGGCAACCTGCACAGCCAGACGCGCGACAGCGACGGCGGCGGCGCCGTCGACAACTGCCACGGCGCGCAGGACCCGCAGACGGCGCCCTACGGTCCGGATGTCGCCTACCCGTATGCGCGCAGGCACGGCCTGGACATCCTGATGGTCTCGGAGCACAACCACATGTACGACGGCTCGGACGGCACGAACCTCGATGCCGATCCCGCGCAAGCGAAGGCGCTGTACCACGCCGGCCTGAAGACGGCGCGCGATTATTCGGATGCGAATCCGGGCTTCCTCGCGCTGTACGGCATGGAATGGGGCGTGATCGGCAACGGCGGTCACCTGAACATCTTCGACAGCGACGAACTGCTCGGCTGGGAAAAGAACGGGAAGGGCGAGCTGCTTGCGGACACTCCAACGGCCAAGAGCGACTACGCTGCGCTGTACGCCCTGATGCGCCAGCGCGGCCTGACCGGCCAGTTCAACCATCCCGCGCCGACCGGCCAGTTCACCGTGAACGGCACGCCGCTCGCCTACACGCCCGACGGCGACGCCGTGATGGCCTTGTGCGAAGTGGTCAACAGCACCGCGTTTTCCGTCAGCGAGAACGAGGGCGAGACGCGGCGCAGCAATTTCGAGCAGGCCTGCAACAAGCTGCTGGAAGCGGGTTACCACGTGGCGTTCAGCAGCAACCAGGACAACCACTGCGCCAACTGGGGCGCGTCGTACAGCAACCGCAGCGCCGTGCTGATCCCGGACGGCGTGCCGCTGACGCGCGCCAGCTTCCTCGAGGCCGTGCGCGCGCGCCGCGTGTTCGCGACGATGGACAAGGATGCGCAGGTGGTCCTCACCGCGAACGGCCACCTGATGGGCGAGCGCTTCGACAATACGGGTGCGCTGCGGCTGCAGGTCGCCTACGCCAGCGCGGCGGGACGGCAGGCCGCGACGGTGGCGATCATCGAAGGCGTCCCGGGACGCAACGGCGACGTGAGCCAGCTGTCCGACAAGGCCGACGTCACGACGGCGCCTTCGCCGGGCGCGCATTTCTATTATGCGAAGGTGACGCAGGACGACGGCAAGATCCTGTGGTCGGCCCCGGTCTGGGTGACGCAGCAGCCCTAGAAGCCCAGGCTGCGTCCCGCGCCGAACAGGGTGGCGATGCCCAGCACGGCGAAGATCAGCGCCGCCAGGCCGTGCACCAGCTTGAGAGGCACACGTCCGGCGATCCGGTCGCCGAAGTACACGGCCGGCACGTTCGCGAGCATCATGCCGAGCGTCGTGCCGGCGACCACCGCCACGGCGGACGAGTAGCGCGCCGCCAGGGCGACGGTCGCGACCTGCGTCTTGTCGCCCATCTCGGCGACGAAGAACGCGAGCACGGTGGTCAAAAAAACGCCGAAGCGCGCCAGCGGCGTCTCGTCCTCGTCCACCTTGTCCGGCACCATGATCCAGGCGGCCATGCCGAGGAAGACGATGCCCAGCACCCAGCGCATGACGTCGGGGCCGAGCAGGCGGCTCACGAGCGCGCCGACGGCGGCGGCGAAGGCGTGGTTGGCGACGGTCGCGACGAAGATGCCGGCCACGATGGGCAGCGGACGGCGGAAGCGTGCGGCGAGGAGGAAGGCCAGCAACTGCGTCTTGTCGCCGATTTCGGCGAGGGCGACGATGCCGGTGGAAACGAGGAAGGCATCCATGGAAAGGCGGATCATAGCAGAGGTGTGGCGCCGACGCGAACATGCTATCCTGCCCCGCGCTTCCACCATCCGAGGAATCCAAGAGTGCAATCCATGACCCGCATCGCAGCAGCGATCCTGCTCGCTTTCTCCGGCGCCGCACTGGCGCAGACACCCGCCACCGCCCCCGCCGCATCTGTCATTACGCAGGATGCCTCAGCCCTGAACGCCCGGCTGGCCACCGACGTCGAACGCACGATGAAGCTGTTCGACGTGCCCGGCATCGCGATCGCCATCGTCAAGGACGGCAAGGTCGTCGCCACGCAGGGCTTCGGCGTGCGCAAGCTGGGCGCGCCGGACAAGGTCGATGCGAAGACGCTGTTCGAAGTCGCGTCGAACTCGAAGGCCTTCACGGCGGCCGCGCTGGCGATGCTCGTCGACGAAGGCAAGCTCGCGTGGGACGATCCGGTCACGCAGCACCTGCCGGACTTCCAGATGTACGACGCGTACGTCACGCACGAGATGACGGTGCGCGACCTGCTCACGCACCGCAGCGGCCTGGGGCTCGGCGCCGGCGACCTGCTGTGGTGGCCCACGACGAATTTCTCGACCGACGAGATCATCCACAAGCTGCGCTTCATCCGCCCCGCCACGAGCTTCCGTAGCAGCTATGCGTACGACAACCTGCTGTACATCGTGGCCGGCAAGATCATCGCGGCCAAGTCAGGCAAGACGTGGGGCGAGACGATCCACGAGCGCATCCTCGCGCCGGTCGGCATGGTCTCCACGACGACGAGCCTCGCGGAAAGCGCGGGCAATCCGGACGTGGCGAATGCCCACAGCAAGATCAACGACAGGATCGCGGCCGTGAAGGCGATGCCGGTGCCGAACGCCGTGGGCGCCGTCGGCATCAATACGAATGCCGAGGACATCGCGCGCTGGATGAACGTGCTGCTGGCGGGCGGCAAGGTGGGCACGGACGCGAACGGGAAGGAAATCCGCCTGTACAGCGCGAAGCAGGCGCGCGAGATGTGGACGGCGCAGACGCCGATGCGCATCAGCGAGCCCGATCCCAAGCTGGCCGCCACGCGCCCGAACTTCCTCGCGTATGGCCTCGGCTTCCAGCTGCGCGACTGGCAGGGCAGGCTGGTCGCGATGCACAGCGGCGCGCTGCAGGGCTTTTATTCGAAGGTGGTGCTCGTGCCGGATGCGAAGCTGGGCATCGCCATCCTGACCAATGCGGAAAGCGGCGGTTCGCTGAACGCGCTGCAGTACCAGCTGCTCGACCGCATGCTGAACCCGGCCGCGGCGACCGACTGGATCGGCATCGTGAAAGCCGTCGAGGACGAGAACCACGCGAAGGAACTGGCGCGCATAGGCAAGGCGAACGCCGCGCGCGCGGCGAAGTCGCAACCGTCGCTGGCGCGCACGGCGTACGACGGCGAGTACCAGGATCCTTGGTACGGCATCGCGACAATCCGGCACGAGGGCAACCGGCAGATCCTGACGATGTCGCGCACGCCGGACCTGACGGGCGAACTGGAACACTACCAGCACGACACGTTCATCGTGCGCTGGAAGGAGCGCAACTTCAATGCGGATGCGTACGTCACGTTCGCACTGAACCCGGACGGAAGCATCGAGCGGATGCGGATGCAGCCCATCTCGACGGAGACGGATTTCAGCTATGACTTCCAGGACCTGAACTTCACGCCGGTCAAAAAGACCGCGCCATAAAACGTCGTCCGCGCGGCTCGCATCGTCATCCCCGCGCAGGCGGGGATCCAAGTTCATTTGAGCGGCCACGCACGCAAAATTGGGCCCCTGCCTTCGCAGGGGCGACGGTTTTTACGTCACAGGTTATATCGCCGGCACCGGCGAGTACCCTGAAATCGCCCGATACTTCCCATTCCCGTACCGAAGCACCTGCTTCTGGTCGATCGCCGCCGGCGGCCCCGCATACGACTCCGCGCGGCTGATCGCCCCCTGGTAGCGGATGGTCAGGTCGCCCGGCCGCTCATGCGTCGCGTCGATGCTCCAGCTGCTCTCGATCGCATAGCAGTCGTGCGTGTCCGGCGCACCGCCGTCGTCGCGTGCGATGGGGTCCTGCGCGTGCGGCTTCACGAGCGGAGCCAGGCGGCGCTGGCAATCCGCCGCGCTGTCGACGTTGATGCCGGACAGTGCCAGCTCCACGGCCGGCTCGCGCCGGACGGCGTCGCGGCCCACTTCGTACACGGCGAGCCAGGTGCCGCAGTAACCCTGCCAGCAACTGCCGTATTCCACCGCGATGGCCGGGCGGCGCGCGGCCAGCGCGACTTCGCGCACGGCGGCGGCGCCGGAAAAGCCGCGCAGCGCGAAGATGCCCTGGCGTCCACTCACGCCCCACGTGCCGCCATGCTGTTCGAACTGGTAAGCAGCCAGTGCCAGCGGCGTCGCGTGGACGGCGCTGGAGCGGCCGTCGTCCCCGGCCGGCACGAGGCCCGCGATGAGGGTCAGGTGTGTGGGGTCCGTGCGCAGCACCAGTTTCGGTTCGACGAGTACGCGGTTCTGCCCCACGTTCCAGCCGGCGTAGATGCCGTGCCCGGTGCCGGGAAGCGGCGGCAAGGCCGCGCTGTGCACGCGGCCGGCCGCGCTCTCGCTCCAGCCGGGAAAGGCCAGCGCGGCCAGCTGGGCCGGCGTGGGTAACGGTTGTGCGGCCGCGGCCAGGCAGGGCACGCAGGCGGACAGCACGGCCGCGCCCAATGCGGCGCGGCGTAACGAAAATGCAGACGCCATCAATTCTTCTTGCCGTTCCAGACGTCCAGCATGTCTTGCGAGCCTTGCGAGCGGATGCCGTTGTCCTGCAGGACGCCCTCGGTGGCGTCGACCAGCGCCTGGCGCGGCAGGACCATCGTCTCGCCCAGGCGCTGGTCGAAGCGCAGCACGACGAGGTCGTCCTTCAGGTCGCGCAGCACGGCCACCAAATGGCGCAGGCTGCGTACCGGAACGCCGTTGATCGACTCGACGACGGAGCCGAAGCGGTTGCTGTAGCCCGTCACGAGCTTGTGCGGGAAGAACGGCGAGCTGATGACGACGAGTTCTTCGCGCTGCGCGTCCGGCTCGTCGCCGCGGCGCGTGACAAGCGGGCTGGCGTTGAAGCTGTAGGCGTTCAGCAGGTGCGCGTTGTTGCTGATGAAGGACAGGTATTCGGCCGTGGCGCGCGAGAACACGATCGGGCCGTACACGAAGTACGACGGATAGTCGCCGTCCAGCGGGGGAATCAGCAGGGGACGCGGGCCGTTCACCGGCACCTGCACCTGCATGGTCTTGCCGCCGCGGACGATGGTCAGCGGTACCTTGCCGTTCTTCGCGACCTGCTGCACGCGGTACTGGAAGCGCACGCGCAGGTTGGGCCCGAGCCTGACCATGCCCTGATCGTCGATGGGGTAGTCGCCGATGCGCGTGATGACGTCCCATTCCTTCAGCGGATACGCGGCATCGCTGCGGTACGGGCGGTGCACGACGACGCCGTCGACCGACTTGTCCAGCTTGAGGTACTGGCGCAGGACCGGATTCTCCAGCGTCTGGATATCGTCCAGCAGCAGCGGCTTGCCGTCGTAGCGGCCGTCGGCCACGTCGCGCAGGAACAGTTCCACTTCCTCGTTCGGGATCACGTAGCCGATGTTCTGGGCATTCGCCGCCACCGAGAACGCGAGACCGACCATCTTGTCGCCGTCGATCACCGGACCGCCGCTGTTGCCGGGGTTGATGGGCGCGTCGATCTGCACGCGCAGGCCTGCGCTGCCGTAGCCGTAGGGGACGAATTCGACGCGCGAGACGATGCCCTTGGTGACGGACAGCGACGTGCCGCCCATCGGATAGCCATAGGCCATCACGGCTTCGCGCACGTCCGGCAGGACGCTCGTGCGCTTGACCGGGTGGTGCTTGTCGAAGAACGATTCGTCGTCCAGTTTCAGCAGCGCGAGGTCCATGCCGCGCGCGATGGCCACGACGGTGGCGCCGACCTTGTCGCCGTCCTGGCTCGCCTGCACCTGCACCTGGCTGGCGTAGCCGACGACGTGGGCGTTGGTGAGGATCCGCTTGCCCTCGATGACCACGCCCGATCCCGTGATCTCTTGCGGCGTGGCCTTGGTCCAGGGCTTGAACGGGTCCGGGCGGCGCAGGGTGCTGAAGATCTTGACGACCGAGTTCTCGACGGCAGGCGATACGGGCAGTACTGCGGTCGACGGTGCGGTCGGCGGGGCGGTGGCCAAGCTGACTTCCTGGGCCTGGAGCGTGCAGCTGGCCAGCGCGATTGCGGCGGCCGCCGCAAGGCGAACGATCTTCATGGAATCCCTGTTTTGGTGTGCAAATGTGACATGCAAACGTTGCCGTCGCAATATACACGGTGCGTAACTGTAAAAATGCACGAATTCTCACGCGTAACCATTCAGTAATCTCGTGTTGTATCCAGGCGTAATGACGCATGCATATGCGAGGTGTCCGGCCCACCTGTCGCGGACACCGGGCGGACAGTCGCGGACACCGAAAAACGCCGGAACGCGTGCAAATCCGCCGCCTGCCACGTGGCATGAACATTGCCTATTCAAAACGTCAACTTGCTGCTAAGGTGCATCGGCTTCACGACCCCGCAGTAAAAAAAGGAGCGGCCCGCAATCCGGGCCGCTGACCAAAAAGAAGTGTGTGATTTCAGGAGAACCCATGGAACGCCGTACCTTCCTTAAAATCGGTGCCGGGACCGCCGGTGCCATGCTGGTACCCGTCTTCGGCAACGCCATCGCCGCCGAGGAGCTGCTCACCGCGATGCCCATCGCGGCCAAGAAGGCGCTGGCCGACACCGCGCTGAACGCCGCCACCAGGGCCGGCGCGAGCTATTGCGACGTGCGCATCGGCCGCTATCTCAACCAGTACATCATCACCCGCGACCTGAACGTCGAGAACGTGACGAACACGGAATCGGCCGGCGTCGGCGTGCGCGTGGTGGTCAACGGCGCGTACGGCTTCGCCGCCACCAACGACATGACCCCGGACGGCATCGCGGGCGCGGCGCGCCAGGCGGTGGCGATCGCCAAGGCGAACGCGAAGCTGCAGTCCGAGCCGGTGCGTCTCGCACCGGTCAAGGGCGTGGGCGAGGTGTCGTGGGCGACCCCGATCGTCAAGGACTGGCGCGCGGTGCCGATCAAGGAAAAGGCCGAACTGCTGATCGCGGCGAACAAGGCGGGCATGGATGCCGGCGCGAGCTTCATGCAGTCGATGCTGTTCCAGGTGAACCAGCAGAAGTACTTCGCATCGACCGACGGTTCGTACATCGACCAGGACCTGCAGCGCCTGTGGGCGCCGTTCTCCGCCACCGCGGTGGACAAGGGCAGCGGCAAGTTCCGTTCGCGCAGCGGCCTGTCGACGCCGGTCGGCATGGGCTACGAATACCTGGACGCCCGCAAGGAAGACAAGATCAAGGCGGCGGGCGGCGTCGCCACGCTGTACACGAAATCGTACGACATCGTCGAGGACGCGCGCGCCGCGGGCCGCGACGCCAAGCGCAAGCTGACCGCGAAGTCGGTCACGCCAGGTAAATATGACCTGATGCTGTCGCCGGAACACCTGTACCTGACGATCCACGAATCCGTCGGCCACCCGACCGAGCTCGATCGCGTGCTGGGCTACGAGGCGAACTACGCCGGCACCAGCTTCGCCACGCTGGATAAATGGGAGTCGAAGTCGTTCAAGTACGGCTCGCCGCTGGTGAACATCGTCGCCGACAAGACGACCCCGGGCTCGCTGGGCAACGTGGGCTACGACGACGAAGGCGTCAAGGCCAAGCGCTGGGACCTCATCAAGGACGGCATCCTCGTCAGCTACCAGGCCACGCGCGACCAGGCGCACATCATCGGCAAGGAAGAATCGGACGGCTGCTCGTACGCGGACAGCTGGAGCAACGTGCAGTTCCAGCGCATGCCGAACGTCTCGCTGCAGGCCGGGAAGAAGAAGCTCACGCCGGACGAGATGGTCAAGGACATCAAGAAGGGCATCTACATCGTGGGCGACGGTTCGTTCTCGATCGACCAGCAGCGTTACAACTTCCAGTTCGGCGGCCAGCTGTTCTACGAGATCAACAACGGCAAGATCGGCCAGATGCTGGAAGACGTGGCGTACCAGTCGAACACGCAGGACTTCTGGAATGCGTGCACGGCGATCTGCGACGAACGCGATTGGCGCATGGGCGGCTCCTTCTTCGACGGCAAGGGCCAGCCTCCGCAGATCAGCATCGTGTCGCACGGGTCGTCGACCGCGCGCTTCAACGGCATCAACGTCATCAACACCGCCCGCAAGATCGGCTAAGGCAGGGACCTACGACCATGACCATCCTGACCCAGGAACAGACCAAACACATCACCGACCGCGTCCTCTCGTTCTCGAAGGCCGACGAATGCATCGTCACCGTGAGCGGCAGCCGCAACGGCAACATCCGCTTCGCGCGCAACCAGGTCTCCACCGCCGGCCTCGCGGACGACACCAACATCTCGGTGACGGTCGCTTTCGGCAAGCGCCAGGGCACCGCGACCATCAACGAATTCGACGACAAGTCGCTGGAAAAAGTCGTGCGCCGCGCCGAGGACCTCGCGCGCCTGGCGCCGGAGAATCCGGAATTCATGCCGGCCGTGTCGAAGCAGGACTACAAGGCGTCGCAGACCTTCAGCGCGAAGACGGCCGCCATCGATCCGGAATTCCGCGCGCAGACCGCGGCGTACGCGATCGAAGCCTGCAAGAAGAACAAGCTCGTCGCCGCCGGCTTCTTCACGGACGGTAACCAGTTCTCCAGCGTGGCCAACTCGAACGGTGTGTACGGCCACCAGCAGCAGACGAGCCTCGATTTCACCTGCACCGTGCGCACGGAAGACGGCCGCGGCTCCGGCTGGGTCAAGCGCTCGGCCACCGACGCGAACAGGTTCGACGCGCGCGAGGCGGCCGACGTCGCGATCGAGAAGGCGCTGCGCTCCGTCGACGCGAAGGCGCTGGAACCGGGCCGCTACACCGTGATCCTGGAACCGGCCGCCACGTCCGAGCTGCTCGGCTACATGCTGTTCGGCTTCGATGCGCGCCAGACCGACGAAGGCCGCAGCTTCCTGTCGAAGAAGGGCGGCGCCTCGCGCCTGGGCGACAAGCTGTTCGACCAGCAGGTCAACATCTGGGCCGACCCGTGGAACCCGGATGTGCCGGTGCTGCCGTGGGACACCGAGAACCTCATCGCGCGCAAGCGCATGGACCTGATCAAGGACGGCAAGGTCAATGCGCTGAACTACTCGCAGTACTGGGCCAAGAAGAAGGGCGTGCCGGCGACGGCCACGCCGGGCAACATCATCATGGCCGGCACGGACAAGTCGACGGCGGAGCTGATCGCCAACACGAAGAAGGGCGTGCTCGTGACCCGCACGTGGTACATCCGCATGGTCGACCCGCAATCGGTGCTGCTGACGGGCCTCACGCGCGACGGCACGTTCTACATCGAGAACGGCAAGATCAAGTACCCGATCAAGAACTTCCGCTTCAACGAGAGCCCGGTCACGATGCTCAACAATATCGAGGAGATCGGCAAGCCGGTCGTCATCGGTGGCGACGAGGTGCCGTTCCAGATGCTGATTCCGCCGATGAAGGTCCGCGACTTCAACTTCACGTCGCTGTCGGACGCGGTTTGATGTGTTGGGCGGGCACGCCGTGCCCGCCCTGCGCAATGGAGAAACAATGGAACGCCGTACCTTCCTCAAAATCGGTGCCGGCACGGCCGGCGCCATGCTGGTCCCCGTGTTCGGCAACGCGATCGCCGCCGAGGAACTGCTCAATCCCCTCGCGTTGAGCTTCAAGAAGTCGCTGGCCGATACCGCGATGGACGCCGCGAAAAAAGCGGGCGCCTCGTACTGCGACGTGCGCATCGGCCGCTACCTGAACCAGTACATCACCACGCGCGACCTGAACGTCGAGAGCGTGACGAATACCGAATCGACGGGCATCGGCGTACGCGTGATCGCCGCCGGCGCCTACGGCTTCGCCGCCACGAATTCCCTGACCCCGGATGCCGTCGCCGGCGCCGCGAGACAAGCCGTGGCCATCGCGAAGGCCAACGCGAAGCTGCAGACGGAACCCGTGCAGCTCGCACCCGTGAAAGGTGTGGGCGAAGTCGCGTGGGCCACGCCGATCAAAACAGACTGGCGCACGGTCCCCGTGAAGGACAAGGCCGACCTGCTGATCGCCGCGAACAAGGCGGGCCTCGCGGCCGGCGCCAGCTTCATGACGGCGAACCTGTTCCAGGTGAACCAGCAGAAGTATTTTGCATCGACCGACGGCTCGTACATCGACCAGGACATCCACCGCCTGTGGGCGCCGATCAACGCGACCGCGGTCGACAAGGCGACGGGAAAATTCCGCTCGCGCGCGGGCCTGGCGCCGCCGGTCGGCATGGGCTACGAGTGGTTCGACGTGAAGGCGGCGCACAAGGTGCGCGCGGCCGGCGGCGTGGCCACGCTGTACAACGGCGGCTACGACATCGTCGAGGAAGCGAAGAACGCGGGCCGCCAGGCGCGCGAAAAGCTCACGGCGAAGAGCGTGGACCCGGGCAAGTACGACCTCGTGCTGGCGCCGGAAAACCTGTTCCTGACGATCCACGAATCCGTCGGCCACCCGACGGAGCTGGACCGCGTGCTGGGCTACGAAGCGAATTACGCCGGCACGAGCTTCTGCACGCTGGACAAGTGGGAGTCGCGCAACTTCAATTTCGGCTCGAAGATCGTCAACTTCACGGGCGACAAGACGGCGCCGGGTTCGCTGGGCGCCGTGGCTTACGACGACGAAGGCGTGCCCGCGAAGCGCTGGGACATCATCAAGGACGGCATCCTCGTCAACTACCAGGCCACGCGCGACCAGGCGCACATCATCGGCGAAAAGGAATCGCACGGTTGCTCGTACGCGGACAGCTGGAGCAACGTGCAGTTCCAGCGCATGCCGAACGTGTCGCTCGTCCCCGGTACGCAGAAGATGACCCCGGACGAGATGGTCAAGGACGTCAAGAAGGGCATCTACATCCTCGGCCGCGGCTCCTACTCGATCGACCAGCAGCGCTACAACTTCCAGTTCGGCGGCCAGCTGTACTTCGAGATCAAGGACGGCAAGATCGGCCAGATGCTGGAAGACGTGGCGTACCAGTCGAACACGCAGGACTTCTGGAATGCGTGCACGGCGATCTGCGATGAACGCGACTGGCGCATGAGCGGCTCCTTCTTCGACGGCAAGGGCCAGCCGAGCCAGGTCAGCGCCGTCTCGCACGGCACGTCGACGGCGCGCTTCAACGGCATCAACGTGATCAACACGGGCCGCAGGATCGGCTGAAGAGAATGGCGACGTACGACTTCTACTTCACGCGGCTGACGTACGAGTCGGGCGACTGGGACGTGGACCAGCGCATGCCCAGCAACGTCCTGAACTCGCTCGTCGAGTACACGACATTGCGGGTGGATACCGCCGAGCGCATCGTCGCCCTGGCGGATCCGAAGATGCTCGAAGCGCCGTTCTGCTACCTGGCCGGACACAAGCTCGTGCAGTTCACGCCGGCCGAGCGGCGCAACTTCGAGCGCTACGTGAAGGGCGGCGGCTTCGTGTTCGTGGACGACTGCAACCACGACATCGACGGCCTGTTCGCCAAATCCTTCGAGGCCGAGATGGCGCGCATCTTCGGCCCGAAGGCGCTGCACAAGATCCCGAATGATCACCGCCTGTATTCCAGCTTCTTCCACTTCGACGGTCCGCCCAACACGTCGGTGGAGCTGAACGGCTGGGGCGACGATCTCGTGCACGAATACCTGCGCGCCATCGAGGTGGGTGGCCGCATCGGCGTGCTGTATTCGAACAAGGACTACGGCTGCGAGTGGGACTACGACTTCCGCAACAAGCGCTGGCTCGCGGTCGACAACACCCGCTTCGCGGTGAACATCATTCAATATGCGTTAGGAGCGTAGCAAGTGGCTGAAGCTGCATGGACTGAGAACGAGATCGCCGACCTGGCGGCAAAGGTGGACGCGCTCAAGGCGAGCATGGGCCGCGTGATCATCGGCCAGCGCGACGTGATCGACCTGCTGGTGACGTGCCTGCTGGGCGGCGGCCATGCGCTCGTCGAGGGCGTGCCGGGCCTCGGCAAGACGCTGCTCGTGAAATCGCTGGCGCAGGCGACCGACATGCAGTTCCGGCGCGTGCAGTTCACGCCCGACCTGATGCCGTCCGATATCGTCGGCACCGAGATCCTGGAAGAAGACCAGGCCACGCGCCAGCGCGTGTTCCGCTTCCAGCCGGGCCCCGTGTTCACGCAGGTGCTGCTCGCCGACGAGATCAACCGCGCGCCGCCGAAGACGCAATCCGCGCTGCTGGAAGCGATGCAGGAACGCAGCGTGACGTTCGCCGGCCAGACCCACAAGCTGCCGAAACCGTTCTTCGTGCTCGCGACGCAAAACCCGATCGAACAGGCCGGCACGTATCCGCTGCCGGAAGCGCAGCTCGACCGCTTCCTGCTGCGCATCGACGTCGGCTACCCGACCGAAGATGAAGAGATGATGATGGTCGGCGCGACGACGCACGCCGGCCTGGCAGATGCCGACCCCGCGATGGACCTGGAGACGCTGCTGCGCCTGCAGTTGCTCGTGCGCGACATCGAGATCTCGGAGTCGATGCTGCGCTACGCGACGCGCCTCGTGCGCGCCACGCGCCCGGCGGATTCGCCCGTCGAAGCGATCCGCAAGCACATCGGCTGGGGTGCCGGCCCGCGCGCCGGCCAGGCCCTCGTACTGGCATCGAAGGCGCGCGCGCTGATGCGTGGCCGCCTCGCCGTCACGCGCGACGATATCGGCGCCATGCTGCTGCCCGTACTGGCGCACCGCGTGCTGCGCAACTTCGAGGCCGAGGCGGACGGCATCGCCATCGCGGACATTCTCGCCGCGCTGCACGCCGGCATCCGGACCGAGTAAAACGTGCTGTCTTCATCGTCGCTGATCGCACACGCGGCCAACCTCGACCTTGTGGTGCGCCACGTGCTGGCGGGGCTCGGCCACGGCATCCACGCCGGCCGTGAACGGGGCGCTGGTGTCGAGTTCTCGGAATACCGGGCCTATGCGCCCGGCGACGAGTGGCGCCGCGTCGACTGGAAACTCCTCGCGCGCGCCGATCGATATTATGTGCGCGAGGCCGAGCGCGACAGCCACGTCGCCGTCTGGCTCGTGCTGGATGCGACCGCGTCGATGGCGGAACCCAGCCGCAGCATCGAAGGGCTCACGAAACTGCAGTATGCGCGCGTGCTGCTCGCGTGCGTGGCCGCCATCGCGCAGCGCCAGGGCGATGCGTTCGGCCTTATCGTGTGCCGCGGCGAGCGCGCCGACTTCACGCCGGCCGCGCGCGGACCGCGCCAGTTGCAGCGCGTGCTGGCGCGCCTGAACGGCGTCGAGGCGGGCGGCGTGCTGCCCGGCGCCGACACCCTGCGCGCCAGCCTGCATTTTTCCCGCGCGCCCGGCGTCGTGTGCGCGGCCAGCGACTTTCTCGACTGGCCGTCCCCGCTGTCCGACGCGCTGCTCCGGCTGCGCCGCATGCGCCACGACGTGCGCGCCCTGTGCCTGCACACGCAGGCCGAGGTGGATGCCGCGTTCGACGCGACACCGGCTTACCGCGACCCCGAGCACGGCGGCGCCGTCTACCGCTTCGGCCGTGACGTGAAGGAAGCGTACGTTCGCAACCGCACGGCGCACTTCGACGAGGTGGTGCGCGCGTGCCGCAAGAACGACGTGCCGCTGGTCCAGGCGCGCATCGAGCAGGCGCCGGGTGACGTCCTGCGTGCGTGGTTACGGAGGGCGCAGGCCGCATGAACGGAATGAGCTTGTGGTGGTGGGCGCTGCCCGTCGTGCTGCTGCCCATCCTGTGGCACCGCCAGAAACGCGAACAGGCGAAGACGGCCTTCCTTGCCTCGGCACGCTTCCTGCCGGCGGCGGAACCGAAACAGCAGCGCGTGTGGCACTGGCACGACGTGATCCTGTTACTGCTGCGCTGCCTGCTGCTGGTGACCCTGATCGCGCTGCTGGCCGACCTCGTGCTGGCGTGGCGCGGGGACACGGTGCTGGTCGTGCCGGGGACGCCGCCGGCGGTCGTCGACAAGGAGGCTGGGCAGCGCATCACCTTGCCCGATCGCGACGCGGTGACGTGGCTGCACGCGCACGAGCGCGAATTCGAACCGGGTGCGCGCCTGGTCGTCGCCGGCGACGCCGTCATGCCCGCCGTGCTGCCGCGCTTCCGTCACGCCGTCGAGTTGCGCACCGCGGCGGTGCCCGCGGCACCGGTCGAACGTCACGTCGCCGTCTTCGGCGACCGCGCCGACGCGTGGCACCGGCTGTTCGCGGCGGCCGAGGGCGTGTGGCATATCGTCGTCGATGCGGCGCCGGGCCCGCGCACGGAACTCGTCGTGTGGGACCGGCCCGACGCGCCGCCGCCCGGCCTGCGCGCACCGCTGTGGCGCGCAGAGCCGCCGCACGATGCCGACGGCGCACGCGCCCTGTTCGCCGCGTGGCAGCGCCGGTATGTCGGCGTACAACCCTACACGGCGCCCGCGCAGGCGCTCGAGCCGGACGCCGCTGCGCCGGCCGGCCCGGCGTCCGGCGCGCTGCGCCACTGGCTGGGTCTCGCGCTCGTCGTGCTGTTCGCACTTGAAAGGATCGTGACCCATGTCCGGCGCCGTTGATCTCGCGCGGCGCTTGTGGCGCGCCGCATTGCTGCGCCGCGCGGGCTTGTGGGTCGTTGGCGCGCTGCCATGGCTGCTGCTGCGGTCCGGCCCCGGCCTGCTGGCGTGGTCGGCGTTCTGCGCGTGGGACGGCCTGCACCTGCAACGCCACGTGGCGCATGGCTGGACGCACTGGATCGACGGTGCCGTGCCCGAGATGGAAGACAGCGCCGCGCTGCTGGCGCAGGAACCGGAAACGTCCGTTGCGCGCCTGCAGCGCGGGCGCCTGCTGAAGCGCATCGATGCCGCGCTGCCGCCGCGCCGCGTGCGCGCCATCGTGGCCGCGCACGTGCCGTTCGGCTGGACGTGGTTGCTCGCGAATCTCGCGCTCGCGGGGCTGGCGTGGGGTTCGACCTTGCTGCCGCATGCAGCCAGTCCGCAAGCTGCCGCTCATGCGGCCGGCCGTCCGGTAGCGGCAGCCGCAACGCACGCGGGACTGGTCGTGAAACTGGCGCCGCCGTCGTACACGGGCGTGGCGCCATGGGAGTCTCCGCCGAAGGATGCGCAGGTGCCCGAGCAGACCGCGGTCGAATGGTGCCTGGACGACCTACAGAAGGCGGATGAAACCATCGAACTGAGCGACGGCCAGACCCTGCACGCGGGATCCGCTTGCGCGCGCTGGACGGCGACGGAATCCATCTTCTGGCGCTGGCGCGGCACGCGCTACACCCTGAAGGTGATCCCGGACCAGCCGCCGGAAATCGCCGTCACGCAGCCGAACGACATGACGAAAGACCTGCCGCGCGATGCGAAGAGCGCAGCCATCGCGGTGACCGTCACCGACGACTACCGCGTCCAGCAGGCCACGCTGCACCTCACGCTGGCGCGCGGCAGCGGCGAAAACATCCGCTTCAGCGACCGCGAACTGCCGCTGCCCGCGTCGAGCGACCCGCGCCGGCGCAGCTGGACGAAGGACTGGCTGCTGACGGACCTCGGCATGGAGCCGGGCGACGAGCTGTACTTCTTCGTGCGCGCGAGCGACAACGCGGCGCGGCCGCACACGGTGCAGTCGCCCACCTACACGCTGCGCCTGCCCGCGCCGCCGTCGGAACAGGCGGAAGAGACGACGGCGCTGCCCACGCTCGTCAAGCCGGAAAGCCTGCGCAGCCAGCGCCAGGTGATCATCGACACGGAGCAGCTGGTGGCCGACATGCGGTCGAAAAAGATGCGCGACGATGAAGTGCGCGAGCGCAGCGAAAGCATTGCGTCCGACCAGGCCGCGCTGCGCCGCCGCTACGGCCAGTTCCTCGGCGAGGAATCCACGTTGTTCGGCAAGGACGACGATCATGACGATGATCATGGTCACGGCGCGGGCGCCAAGCTCGACGTGCTGCACGAGTTCGGCCACGCGCACGACTCGGTCGAGAACGCGACCCTGTTCGACGACGCGACGAAAAAGCTGCTGCGGCGCGCGCTGTCCGCGATGTGGGACGCGGAAAAGGCGCTGCGCGCCATCACGCCGAAGACCGCGCTGCCGCCCGAGTACAAGGCGCTGGAAGCGATCAAGGAATTGCAGCAGTCGGAACGCATCTATCTGCACAAGACGGCGTTCGCGCCGCCGGCCATCAAGGAGGACAAGCGCATGAGCGGCGACATGGCCGGCGCGGCGAGCTACAAGCGCGCGCAGGCCGGCGCCGCGGAGATCGTGCCGGCGAACCTGCGCGACCTCGTGCAGGCGCTCGGCCACGACGGTCCGCTGCCCGCGCTGTGGACGCGCACGGCGCACGACTGGGTACGCGAACGGATCACGGACGACGAGCAGCGGCTCGCGGCGCAGCGGGCGATCCAGGACGTGGCCGACGGCAAGCCGGCCGCGCGTGCGCAACTGGCCGCGTGGCTGCGCGGGGGCGTGACGGATGCACCGGTGCTGCTGCAGGCGCGGCCCGTCGTCGAGACGCCGTTCGCGAAGGCGCTGCGGGCAGGCGAACGATGAGCGCCGTCGCCGCTGTCCTCATCGGCGTGCTGGCCGCGCTCGCGTATGCCGCGCGCCGGCGCTGGATCGATGCCGTGCTCGCGCTGGTCGCGGGCGTGGCGCTGGCGGGTACGGTCGGCGAATTCGCGTTGCCGGGCGAGGCGGGGGCCACGCTGACGGTCGATGCGGCCGACCCGCCACGCACGCTGGCCGGCGTGCGCACGTTGCTCCTGTCCAGCGACGGCCTGCGCGCGGCCGAATGGGACGACCTGCCGGCCCGTCCGCTCGACTGGAAAAAGCCGGATACGCCGGCCATCGATCTCGACTTCCCCCGCACGATCGCGCTCGGCCGCGTGTTCACGTTGAAAGTGCACCGCTCGTGGTCCGCGCCCGGCCGCCTGCAACTGCTGGCGGAGAACGGTCAAGTACTGGCCGAAGCGAAGGGAGACACGGACCTCGCCGTGCAATGGCTGCCGCCCGTCGCGGAACGGCTCGTGTTGAAGGCGCGCCTGCAGGACGCCGCGGGCAAGGTCGTCGACGAAGGGCCCGTGCCGTTCACGGTGACGGATCCCGCGCCGCTGCAGGTGCGGGGACGGTTCGGCGCGCCGTCGTTCGACCTGCGCGTGCTGGACGACCTGCTCGCGGCCAGCGGCGCCGTCATCGACTGGCAGGTCGAACTGGGTAAAGGACTGGAACGTGGCGAGACGGCGCGCGCGGAGATGGACAAGCCCGAGCTGGAGATCGTCGACGCGGCCTGGTTCGAGCGGGCCGGCGCCGCCACCCGCGACGCGCTGCTGGCGCGCGTGGCCGGCGGTACGCGGCTGCTCGTGCTGGGCGCGAATGCACGCGATGCCGGCACGTGGGCGCGCAGCGTGCAATTGCCGCTGGCGCCGCAGCCGGCCAACAAGACCATCGGCACGGTGCTGCCGATGGCGTCCGGCGGCTTGAATCCGGCCGGTGACCGCATCGGCGAGTGGACCGGCAAGGACGGCTTGTGGACGCGCGACTGGAAAGACGGCCGCATCGCCTGGCTGGGCGTGGGCGACTGGCACCGTCATGCGATCGCGCAGCCGCGCCAACTGGCGCTGTGGTGGCAGGACGTTCTCGACCGCCTGCGCGTGCAGCGCCGCGCGGACGTCGCATGGCTCGATCCGGAGGAGATGCCGCTGCCGCACCGGCGCCTGGCAGTCTGCGCGCGCGGCGTGAGCGGCACCGTGACCATCGCTGAGTTGAAACAGACGCTCGCCTGGCAGCGCCGCCCAGAATATGTGGATGCCGCCTGCGTGGCCGTGTGGCCGGCGGCCAGCGGCTGGCTGCATGTGCAGACGGGCACGAACGACGGCCAGGTGTACGTGTATGCGCCGGGCGACTGGCCATTGTGGCAACGCAGCGAACGCCGTGCGGCGACGGAGAATTATGCGGCGCGCACGCCGGCGCCGGTCGCGCCGGGCACGCAGCGGATGCCCGTGTGGCCGTTCGGCGTCGTGTTCGCGCTGGCGCTGCTGGCCTTGTGGTGGCGCGAACGGCGCTGAATTTGCCAACCCGTCGGCAGGATTTTTGGGAACGTGCGATGATCGTTCATCGTCCTTCGAGCCACTGCCGCCATGTCTGAATCCGCCCCACGTCACCCCGACGGCCGTTTCCGCAACGTCGTCCCGCGCCGCCGCCAGGGCATCATGGAGATGCTGGCGCTGTTCTGGAAAGTGTCGACGACGAAGCCGAAGACGGCGGTGCCCGACCAGCCGCTGCCCGTGCAGCCGGTGACAAGGGCCGACATCGAATCCGCGCCCGACGCGAGCCTGTGGCGCCTGGGCCATTCGACGATGCTGTTCAAGCTCGCCGGCCGCTACTGGCTCACGGACCCCGTGTTTTCCGAGCGCGCGGCGCCGGTGCAGTGGGCCGGTCCGAAGCGTTTTCACGCGCCGCCGATCGGCATCGAGGCGCTGCCGCAGCTCGCCGGCGTGATCCTGTCGCACGACCATTACGACCATCTGGATTACGACAGCATCAAGCGTCTGATTCCCAAGGCCGACCAGTTCATCGCACCGCTGGGCGTGGGCGACCGCATCGTGCGCTGGGGCGTCGACGCGGCGAAGGTGCGCCAGCTCGACTGGTGGCAGTCGACCGACGTGGAAGGGTTGCGCCTGACGGCGGCGCCGTCGCGGCATTTCTCGGGACGGAGCCTGAGCGACGGCGACCGCACGTTATGGGTGTCGTGGGTGATCGAGGCGCCCGGACTGAAGCTGTTCTTCAGCGGCGACACGGGCTACCACGACGACTTCAAGACCATCGGCGAGCGTTTCGGCCCGTTCGACGTGACGTTTGTCGAAAACGGCGCCTACAACGCGATGTGGCCCGAGGTGCACATGCTGCCCGAGGAGACGCTGCAGGCGCACCTGGACCTGCGCGGGCGCTGGCTGGTCCCCGTCCACAACGGCACGTTCGACCTGGCGCTGCACCCGTGGTACGAACCGTTCGAGCGCATCGCCGATCTTGCGCGCGCGGCCGGCGTGAAGCTGGCGACGCCGATGATGGGCGAGCGCCTCGCGCTCGCGCAGCCGCAGGAAGGCGCCGACTGGTGGCGCGAGGCGATGCCCGCGCCGGCCCTGCCGCTCACGCACCCGGCGCGCTGACCACCAGCTTGCGCTTGCCGTTCGGCGCCAGCGGGATATCGCTTTCTTCCTGCAAGGTGATGTCGAACCGGTCGCCCCCGCGGCGCCGCTGGGCGTCGAGCAGGAATGCGCGCTGGGCGGCATCGAGCGGGCCGTGGCGTCCCACCACCGCGAGGACGATCTCGCCGGGCCGCCGCTGGCGCACCTGGTACAGGCGCACGACGTCCCACGTGGCTTCGTCGATGACGATGGAGAGGCCGGGGATGCGGTTGCCGGCGCGGTCGATCAGGAATTCCTGCGCGCGCCCGTCGATGGCGGCGCAGCGGCCGCCCGCGTCGATCACGCCGTAGTCGCCCGTGCGGTAGCGGATCAGCGGCATCACGTCGTTCCACAGCGACGTACCGACGATTTCCGCGCGCTCGCCGTCCCAGCGGTTTTCCGACCAGCCGTACAGGGGCTGGAAGCGATAGTCCGCGCCCGCAAGCCCGGTGCACGTGGCGAAGGCCAGGTTCGTGCGCTCCGACAGGCCGTAGTTGAGCGAGACGGGGCAATCGAACAGCCGGCGCAGCGCCGCGAGTTGCGCGGGCGTGACTGGCTCGGACGCCAGCAGCACGGCGCGCACGCGGAAACCCAGGTCGCGGGGATCGAGCAGTTCGGCCAGCGCCGCCGCGGAGCTGGGATACGCGTGCACGTAGTCCGGGCGGAAGCGGTCGAGCGCATCGAGGATGGCGGCGCGGTGCGCGGCGCCGACGTGGTAGGGCGACAGCATCAGGCGGTTGCCGGCCACGCGCACCGGCGGCTCGTGCGCGTGGCGGCGTGCATCGGCGCCGATGCGCAGGATGCGCGATTTGTCGAACGAGAAGCCGAAGCGCCCCCACTCGTGCGCAAAGAAGGCTTTTTCGATGTCGGCCAGGCGCTTGTTGCGCCACATGCCGATGCCCTGGCCGGACGAGCCGCCGCTCGTCGCGTACAGCAGCCGGCGCGGGTCGAGGCGGCTGTCGAGGAAGTCACGCTGCCGCGCCATCACTTCGTCCTTGGTCAGCCAGGGAAAGGCGGCCAGCACCTCGGCGAGCGGTTCGTGCGCCGCCTCGGCGGGGCTGACGCGCACGGTGCGGCGGTAGTGCGGCACGTGCGCGAGCGCGTGCACGAGGATGCGGCGCAGGCGGCGCCGCGCGAGTGTATCGACGGCCGCGGCGTCGCCGGCGAGCAGTGCGCGCAGGCGGAAATAGTCCGGGTGGTACAGCAGGCGGGCCGGAAGATACGGGCGCCACGCGTAATAGCGGCGCGCCAGCCAGCCGTACAGGGCGGCGCGCTCAAGCATCGAGCAGGCGCCGGAAGTCGGCCGGCGACGCGTCGCCGAGCCCGAGGCTCGCCAAGGTGCGCGCCTCGGGGTCGCTGCGGAAATCGCGGTCGAGCAGGCCTTCGGCGATCACGATCAGCGCATCCGCCACCGGCGTCGGCACGTCCATCAGGCGGCCGATCGAGGACAGCAGGGCGAGGCCCATCGGCACGTCTTCCGTGATGAAGCGCGTCTCCATGCTGGCCGGTCCTTTCGGGCCGCCTTCCCGCGCGTAGCGGCGGAACACGGCCAGCGCGGGTTCGTCCAGGTCGTCGGCGTTGCGGAAGCGGCACTCGTCGAAATACGGCGACGGCCGCCCGCCCGTGGCCGCGATGACGGCGTTCTTTTCAGCGTCGAGCCGCGCCAGCAGGCGCAGGACCGAGGGCGTAAACGCTTCGCGGTACATCCAGAATTCGCCTTCCGCGTATTCGATGCGGCTGGCCGACAGCAGCGTGCCGATCGTGTGCACGACGAGGTTCGGATTGTGCAGCGCGGATTCGACCACGTTGGTGCGGGTCGCGACATAGGTCGGGAACAAACGGGCCGCGCGGGCGAGACCTTCGGCCGCGCGGGTCCGCGGCACGAAGGCCAGCGCGTTGCGCACGTTGCGGAACAGGATGTCGACGGTGCCCGGGGCGACGAGGCGCGCGTCGTACGGCAGGCTTTCGCCTTCCGCCAGCAGGAACCCGGCGCGGGCCTGCCAGGGCAGGAAGTGGAACGACCCCAGGTAGCCGGGCGCCAGCAGCACGAGCGGGCGGCCGTCGAGCCGGGGGCCGATCAGCGCGGCGACGTGCGGGTGGCACTGCGTCTGCGTGGTGACGACGACGGCGTCGGGCGCGATGTCGAAGGCCTCGTCCGGATCGCGTGTGGCGAGTGCCAGTGCGGCCGTCCGCGGTGTGCCGGCGCCGGCCCTGCCGTTCACCGTGATCGTGCGCGTTGCGGCGACCGCGTCGAAGTTCTCGTCATGCAGCGCGCGCGACGTCTTGAGCAGGGCGACACGGTGGCCATCCAGCGCCAGCAGGGCCCCGAGCGCGCAGCCGGCATTACCGGCGCCAACCATTAACACGTTCATGCTTGAGCCTCATCAGAATCGTCGATGACGTTTCATGACAATGCCCATTACTCTTTTGGTTGAGTTGCGCTGGCTCAGTCGTATGCGCCGCGCATGAGGGAACTATTTGCGGTAGCGGTAGGTCTGGAGGGGGCCGTCCGGGAAGCTGACGGTTTCGGCGGCGATGGCCCCGGCTTTCAGTGCGACGCGGCGCGACGCCTCGTTGCCGGGCTTGATCAGGCTGATCAACGACTTCATGCCGAGCGTGCCGAACGCGACGTCGCGCACGGCCCGCGCCGCTTCCGTGGCGAGACCGCGTCCGCGCAGCGCGGGCACGATCATCCAGCCCAGTTCCGCTTCGTCCCACCCGGCCGGATGGAACAGGCCGACGCGGCCGACGAAGCTGCCGTCGGCGGGATCTTCGAGCATCCACGCGCCGTAGCCGCGCATCTGCCAGTGCCCGATCAGCATGGCGAGGTGCAGCCAGGCGTCCGTCCGGTCGAGCGGGCGGCCCTGGCCGATGTAGCGCATCGTGTACGGGTCGGCATGCAGGGCGGCGAATGCCCCCGCGTGGCGGGCTGCCGGGACGACCAGTTGCAGGCGCGCGGTGCGCAGGAGCGAGATGTCGGTGGCCATGCCCCATGCTAGCCCGAGCCGGGCCGGGGCCGGCGCACGATCAGCCCGCGTGGTCGCGCATCCACTCCTTCAACCCGTTGACCCAGCCCTTGGCCGGCAGGTTGTAGCGCCGCTTGATGTCGGCCGCGCGCTCGTACAGCACGGCGAAGTCGATCAGGGGCGCGTCCTTGAACGCGACGACGACGATGTTGGCGTCGTGGACCTCGGGCAGCCAGACGACGGCGTCGAACGCGTCGCGCATCGCATCGAGGTTCTTGTCGTAGTTGGAAAAATCGCCGAACACGTTGGCGGTCATGATGCCGCCATCCTTCAGGCAGGCGGCGCACGCGGCGTAGAACTCGGGCGTATCGAGCACGGGGCCGCGCGCTTCCTCGTCGTACAGGTCGACCTGCAGCACGTCCACCGTGCCGTGGTTGGCGTCGTCCATCACGAAGTCCAGCGCGTCCATCTCGCGCACGTCCAGGCGGTCGTCGTCGGGCCCCAGGCCGAAGTGTTCGCGGCAGATGGCGATCACGTTCGGATTCAGCTCGACGGCAGTCACGCGCGCCTGCGGAAAGCGCTGGTGGCAGAACTTCGTCAGCGCGGCGCTGCCGAGGCCCAGCTGCACGATACGGCGCGGATTCGGCAGGAACAGCATCCACATCATCATCATCTGGACGTATTCCAGTTCGATCGCATCGGGGCGCGCCAGCCGCATCGCGCCCTGCACCCACGAGGTGCCGAGGTGCAGCGAGCGCACGCCTTCGAATTCAGTGATCGTGGCCGGCGGGTGGCCGGGCCGGGCGAAGCGGGGATCCCTGGCGTTGGTCATTACGGCAGCGACCACGCGTACTGGACGGGCTGCCACGCCGCGACCGTATGGCCGTTCTTCAGCGCGGGCTTGAAGCGGCACAGCCGGAGCGCGGCTTCGGCGGCGTGGTCGAGGATCGCGTAACCGCTCGACTTGAGCAGGCGCGATTCGCGCACGGTGCCGTCGCTGCCGACCAGGAAGGCCATCATCGACACGCCGCTCATGCGCGCCTGCAGCGCTTCCTGCGGATAGACGGGCGGCGCGCAATGCTGGCCCGGCACCTGCTGCTGCGGCGGTTGCTGCGGCTGCGCGGGCGCGGAGGCCGTACGGGTGGCAGGGGACTGGACGCAGCCGGCCAACAGCGCCAGCGCGGTCATGCAAAACAAAGGTAGTCGGATCATTCTTCGCGTACTCCAACGTCGACGAAACCGGGAGTATCGCACGATCGTGCGCTTTCGCGGCAAATTCGGGGTCAGAGCACATTATAAATGGTCGATGCGCTCAACGTCGCCTATTGTGCGGGTAAGTACGAGGAACGGCGATCAATGCGCGGGACGGCGCCGGAAGAAAGGGACCTGACCCCGAATCTGAGCAATTTCCTAAAACCGGGCTCTGACCCCGAAGTGTCGAGTTCAGGCGGGCAGGATCAGGGTGACGGCCAGGCCGCCGCCCTCGCGGTTACCGAGGGTGATGCGGCCGCCGTGGGCTTCGGCGATTTCGCGCGCCAGCGCCAGGCCGAGGCCCGTGCCGCTGCGCTTCGTCGAGTAGAACGGGACGAGGGCGTTCGTCAGCACGGCGTCGTTCATGCCCGTGCCGCGGTCGAATACGTCGATGCGGACGACGTCTTGTACTCGCTTGATGTGCAGTTCGACGTCTTCCGGGCGGGAGCCGGATTCGTGCGCGTTCTTCAGCAGGTTGAGGAGGGCCTGCTCCATCTGCGCGCGGTCGATGTGCGCCGGAGATTCCGGCAGTTCGCCGCCGAGGCGGAACGCCACCTGGTCCGCCAGGCCGGCCACGAAATCGGCCCAGGCGATCGTCTCCAGGCGCGGTGCCGGCAGCTTGGCGAAGCGCGCGTAGCCGAGGATGAAACTCTCCAGGTGGCGCGTGCGTTCGCCGATGGTCTGCAGGATCTGCGGCAGGCGCTCCGTCTGGCCGCGCCGCACGAGCTCCGTGCCGGAATGGGCGAGCGATGCGAGCGGGGCCAGCGAGTTGTTCAACTCGTGGCTGATGACGCGGATGACTTTTTTCCACGTCTGCACTTCCTGGCGCCGCAGTTCGGCCGTCAGCTGGCGCAGCAGCAGCAGTTCGTGGCGCCGGCCGTTCAGGCTGAAGTTGCGGCGGGCGAGGTGATAGACCTCTTCCTCTTCGCCGTCGCCGGCCGTGAAGAGGCCATCGCCGCCGCGCGCCAGTGCTTCCACGAGGGCCGGCGTTTTTTGCAGCACGTCGTGCAGCGCGTGGCCTTCCAGCTTATGACCCTCGAACAGCAGCTGGCGCGCGGCCACGTTCGCGTAGACGACAACGCGTACATTGCGGTCGGCGGCGCCCGGCGGCTCCGTCACGAGCAGCATGGCGACGGGCGTGTTCTGCACCATCGTGTCGAGCAGCAGTTCGCGCTGCACGAGGTCCAGTCTCTGCTCGCGCAGCACTTCGCCCAGCGCGTTGTGGGCGGCGATGAGGTCCGACAGTTCGTCGTTCTGCGGCCAGTGCAGGCTGAACGAAAAATCGCCGTCGCGGTAGCTGGTGACCGTGCCCTCCAACGCGCGGAACAGCGACAGGATCGGCTGCACCTGCGAGCGCAGCGTGATGATGGATATCGGCACGACGCACAGCAAACAGATGCCCAGCACCGCGAGCGGACGGCCCGGCAGCAGATGGTCGAGCGCCAGCGCGATGATGATCCCGACCGCCAGCAGCGTGCCGACGAGGGCCGACCAGCGCGTGACGAGCGACAGCCGGAATTTCATACGGTGCGGGCGATGCCCAACCGCTCCATGCGGCGATACAGGGCCTGGCGCGACAGCCCGAGTTCCGCCGCCGCCTGCGCGATCACGCCGCCCGCGCGTGCGAGCGCCTGCGTGATGGCGTCACGGTCCGGCTCCGCGTCGAGCGCGACATGGGCCGGCAGCGGCAGGCCGAGGTCGGGCGCCTTGATCACGTCGCCCTGGGCCAGCAGGCTCGCACGCGCCATCACGTTCTTCAGCTCACGCACGTTGCCCGGCCAGTTGTGCGCGAGCAGGGCGGCTTCCGCGCCCGGATGCAGGGTCTTGCCGCGCGGGAGAAAGGCGTGCGCCAGCGGCAGGATGTCGCCGGGACGCGCGGCCAGCGCCGGCAGCTTCAGTTCGATCACGTTCAGGCGGTAATACAAATCTTCGCGGAAGGTGCCGGCGCGGATCATCGCCGCGAGGTCCGCGTTCGTCGCGCTGATCACGCGTACTTTCACCTGGCGCTCGCGGTTGGAGCCGAGGCGTTCGAAGCGCCCCGTCTCCAGCACGCGCAGGAGTTTCATCTGCCCGGCCAGCGGCAGGTTGCCGATCTCGTCGAGGAACAAGGTGCCGCCGTCGGCCGCCTCGAACTTGCCTTCGCGCGCCTTCGAGGCGCCCGTGTACGCACCCGCGTCGGCGCCGAACAGCTCCGCCTCGATCAGTTCCGACGGCAGCGCGCCGCAGTTCAGCACGACGAACGGACCGTCGCGAACCATCGAATTCGCCTGGATGATTTCGGCGATGCGTTCCTTGCCCGTGCCGTTCGGTCCCGTGATCAGGATCGGCACGTCGGCGCGCGCCACCTGGCAGGCGAGGCTCAGCACGCGTTCCGTCGCGGGGTCGGCCCACACGAGGCCGCGCAGGTCGAACTGCTGTTCCAGTTCGCGCCGCGCGCGGCGTTCGCGCTGCAGGCGCTGGCCCAGCGCGCGGTTGGCCTGTCCCAGTTCGATCAGGTTCGTCACCGTCGCCAGCAGGCGGTCGTCGTTCCACGGCTTCGACAGGTAATCGGCGGCGCCGGCCTTGATCAGGTCGACGGCCGCGTCCAGGTGCGTCCACGCCGTCAGCAGGATCACCGGCAGGTCCGGATACAGCTTGCGGATCTCGCGGAACAGCGCCACCCCTTCCTCGCCCGACGTGGTGTCGGCCGTGAAGTTCATGTCCTGGATGACGAGATCGACGGGCTCGCGCGCGAGGAGGGCAAGCCCTTCCTCGGGCGAGGCGGCGCGCAGCGAGCCGATGTCGTGCAGCGAAAACAGGACGTCGAGCGCGATGCCGACGGCGGCGTTGTCATCGATGATCAGTACGGTAGGCATGCCCGCTAGCATATCACTGCCGGGTCACACGCTGCGCGTCGCGGTGGCCGGCGAAATGCTGGCCGCGCGCCATGCCGGACCGTAGGCCGCCGCCACGCCCAGCAGCCAGAAGCCGAGGGCGCCGAACACGAGATAGCCGGCCGGCAGGCGCGCCATCTCCAGCTTGCTGACGAGGAGCTGGTTCAACGCGAGGCCCAGCGCCACGCCGCCGAACACGCCGGCGCTCGTGATCATGAAGTTCTCCGTGATGAAGTAGCGCAGGATGTCGGTCTTCTTCGCGCCCAGCGCGCGCCGCACGCCGATCTGCTTGCGGCGCTGGGTGACCCACAGGCTGGCCATGCCGACGATGCCGCTGGCGGTGATCAGGAGGAGGAGCACGCTCACCGTGACGAGCATCCACTGCAGCGCGACGTCGGCGCGGTAGCGGTCCTTGCGGTCGTCGTCGACGGTCTTCATCTTCGTGATCATCGGCGTGGCCGACGACTTGCGCAGCGCGTCTTCCACTTCCTTCATCACCCGGTCGCGCTGGCCAGGTTCGGTACGGATCGCGTACAGGACCACCGGTTCGCTGCCGTACAGGCGCGCCGGCATGATCACCGACTGCTCGCCCCGTTCGCCGACTTCGCCGTGGGCGCTCATCAGGGCCTGGACGACACCGACCACCTGCACGCCGCGGGCATCCTTGCCGGTGCCGAAGTACATGGTCTTGCCGACGGCCGGCTGCTCCGGCCACAGTTTGTCGGCCAGCGGTTTCGTCAGGATGACCTGGGGCGGTGGTTCGGCCGTCGTGTCCTCGTTCACGTCGAGGAGCTCGGCCGGCAGGAAGTCGCGGCCCTCGACCAGCTTCAGGCCGAAGGTCTGCACGAGCGAGTCGCCGGAAACGAACTGCGAGGCGACGGCGCTCGGCTTGTCCTGGCGGTCGTTGACGGCCACGCTCGTGTTGCTGCCGCTGCGCGACAGCGGCATCTGGCTGACGTGGGCGACCGACGCGACGCCGGCCACGGCGCGCAGCACGGCGGTCTGGCGCTTGATGTTGGCCAGCCGCTGCTCCGGCGTGTCGTTCGACAGGTTGCGCACCGTGATGTAGAACGTCGAGTGCTCGTCGGCCAGGCCGGACGGCCGCGCGGCGACGGCGCGCCGCTCGTTGACGATGTGGGCCGCGTTGGCCAGGATCGCGAGGCTCAGGGCGACCTGCAGCGCGACGAGGATCGGGCCGGTCTTGTTGCGCAGGAGTGCGGACAGGATGGGGCGGATTTCCATGGCGGTTCTCCTTTACTGTGATTTCAGCTGGATGGCGGGCGTGACCTGGCAGGCGCGCCAGGTCGGCAACAGGCCGGCGAGGACGGCGGCCCCGACCGACATCACGAAGGTCACGATCAGCATCTCCCAGTCCATGTGGGCCACGGCGGCCGTCTGCTTGCCCTGCATGGAGATCAGGGCCAGCGCGCCGAACGCGAGGACGAGTCCCAGCACGCCGCCGACGAGGCCCACGACGCCGGTCTCGATGAGGAACTGGCGGAAGATGTCGGCACGCGAGGCGCCCAGCGCGCGGCGCACGCCGATCTCGGACGCACGCACCGAGAATTTCGCCAGCAGCAGGCCGACGGTGTTCACGAGGCACAGCACGAGGAAGCCGAACGCGAGCCACGTCTGCAGCTTGCTGTCCTTGCCGACGACCTTCGTGAACACGAGCCACTCCGGCACGTCGTACAGGCGGTTCACGGCGTTGCGCTTCAGGCGGCCCAGCTTGCGCTGGTCGGCCGCGTAGTTGTCGAGCCAGGCCTGCAGGTCGGCGCGGTCGCTCGCCGCCGCCGTTTCGAACCATACCGTGATCCACGTGCACTCCGATGCCAGGCGCGCGGCGAACCCGGCGCCCGGATTGCCCGAGCAGCTCATGCTGCCGTTGTGCGTGACTTCGTGGCGGATCGACGTCGTGAACGGGATGAAGAATTCCTCGCCGGCGCCGTAGCGCACGCCGCCGTTCAGGCGATAGAAGCGCGGCAGCGGCATCCAGTTGTCGATCACGCCCACGATGGTGAACGGGAAGCCCATCAGCATGACGCGCTGGCCGACGGGGTTGGCGTCGCCGTACAGTTTTTCCGCGATCTCGCGGCTGAGGACCACGACGTCGGCGCCGCGCGCCTCGTCCTGTTCCGTCCAGGCCTGGCCGTGGAGGAAGGGCACGTCGAACATGGCGAAGAAGTCGCGCGTGGGCGCGAGGCCGGACAGGTTGAACGGCTGGATGTCCGTGCGTGGCGGCTGGATCGGCGCGGAGACGCCGTACAGCGCCGTGCGGCGCACGCCCTGGCCGCCTTTTACCAGATTGACGGCGTCCTTGTAGCTGATCTGGATGTCGTCCGGATCCTCGCCCGGCGTGTAGCCCTCGACCGGGCCGTTGTCGATCAGCGGCACGAACAGCCGGGTGCTCTTCTGCGGGATCGGGTCGCTCGACATCATGTGCAGGATCGTCAGCGTGGACACGCTCGCGGCCACGCCGACGGCCAGCGTCAGCACCATCAGCGCGGTGAGGGCAGGGTTGCGGCGCAGGCTGCGCACGCCGAGCCTGAAGTAATAGCCGAACATGGTGCGCTCCTTATGCGGTGACCGTGGCGGACTTCGTGTCGACCAGCGTCGGGCCGCGGCGCACGAGGTCCGACACCTGGCCGTCGATGATGTGCACGTTGCGCGTGGTGCGCACCGCGAGTTCCGGATCGTGCGTGACCATCAGGATCGTCGTGCCGGCCGCGTTGATTTCTTCCAGCAGTTCCATCACGCCGCGCGCCATCTGCGTGTCGAGGTTGCCGGTCGGTTCGTCCGCCAGCAGCAGTTTCGGCGAGCCCGCGAGCGCGCGCGCGATGGCCACACGCTGCTGCTGGCCGCCGGACAGCTCGGCCGGATAATGCTTCATGCGCGACGCCAGGCCGACTTTCGCCAGCGCGTCCTCGATGCGCTTCTTGCGCTCGGCCGCGTTGAAGCCGCGGTAGCGCAGCGGGACGTCGACGTTGTCGTACAGGTCCAGGTCGGGAATCAGGTTGAAACCCTGGAAGATGAAGCCCAGCTTTTCGTTGCGCAGGCGCGAGCGGGCGTTGTCGTTTAGGCCCTTCACGTTGACGCCGTCGAGGATGTACTCGCCGGACGTGAATTCCTCGAGCAGGCCGGCGATGTTGAGGAAGCTCGTCTTGCCCGAGCCGGACGGGCCGGTCACGGTGACGAACTCGCCTTCGCGGACTTCGATCTCGAAGCCGCGCAGCGCGTGCGTCTCGATCATGTGGGTGCGGTACACCTTGCTCAAATTGGTCATGCGCAGCATGGCTGTTCCTTTGGGTTGGGTTACTGATTGATCGAGATGCGTTGCGCGTTATTGAAGGCGTCGGTGCCGGCCACCACCACTTTGTCGCCCTGCTTCAGGCCCGAGACGATTTCGACGGCCGACATGCTGGTGGCGCCCATGCGGATCGGCGTGCGCACGGCGATCCCGTCGCGCACGACGTAGGCATAGCGTCCGCCCTCGCTTTCGACGAACGGGCCGCGCGCCACCATCAGCACGTTCGGGCGTTCCTCGATGAGCAGGCGCGCCGTCACGCGCTGGCTCTGGCGCAGGCCCTTCGGCTGTTCGCCGTCGAAGCGCACGCGCGCCAGCACCATGCTTTTCACGACTTCCGGCGACAGCGCCGACAACTTGCCCGTCGCCGTGCCCGAGGGCAGCGTGACCTCGGCGTTCATGCCCAGGCCCAGGTCGGCCGCATACGTCTCCGGCACCTCGATCTCGACCTCGAGCTTCGACAGGTCGACGAGCGTCATCAGCGGCGCGTTCGCGGCGACGATCATGCGGTCCTGCACGTTCAGGGTGCCGATGAAACCGTCGACGGGCGCGCGCACGGTCAGCTCGTCGACGCGGCGCTGCGCTTCTTCCATCGACAGCCGGGCGCGTTCCAGGTCGTTCAGCTTCGTCTTGATCGCGAGCGCGACGTCCTCGCCTTCCAGCAGCGCGGCCTGCGAGGCGTGCTTCGCGCGGATCTGCGCGGACTGCACCGCGTCCTTCGCCTTCTGGTAATCGATCTTCGCGATGATGCCCAGCTGGCCCACGCTGTCGTAGCGCTCCAGGGTGCGCTGGGCGGACAGGCGGTCGATCTCGGCGGTGTCGGCCTCTTTCTGCGCCAGCAGCTTCTGCTTGCGCGACAGGATCTGCTGGCGTGCCACCTCGGCCTTCAGGCCTTCGTACGCGGACGTCTCGCGTTTCAGCACGTCCGCCAGGTCGGGCGATTCGAGCACGGCCAGCACTTGCCCCTTCTTGACCGTGTCGCCGGCCGCGACCTTCAGGTTGACGGTGGCGGGGGCCTTGGCATACAGGGTCGGGCTGACGGCGGCGACGACGCGGCCGTTGACGGAGGCGTCGCGCACGAGCGTGCCGCGCGTGACCTCGGCGATGCGCAGGCGCGACGCGCTGACGGACGCCTCGCTGCCGCGCCACGTCGACACGAGGCCCGCGCACAGTGCGGCCACCAGCACGGCGCTGCCGATCCAGAGCGCGCGGCGCTTCAGCTTGTGGCCCGGGGGCGGGGCGATGACGGCGTCTTGTTGTGATGTATCGCGGATCATGATGTGGACACGGGTTGTGGACAGTGTCGTATTTGCATGATCCATGCCAGCCGCTAAGCCATTGATTTCATTGGCGCGGACAGCGGACACCGCCGCGTCCGCGACTGTCCGGGGGCAGTGTGGGCGGACAGTGCGGACGGTCTTGATGTCCGGACAGATTCGGAGTCAGAGCACATTTTCTGAAATCGAGCCGTCGATTTGGCCGACATTGCCTGCCCGTAGCGAGGTAAAAGACAGGCGTTGGCGAAGACGCCAAAAAATAATGTGCTCTGACCCCGAATTTGGGAAATTTCCAAATATCGGGGTCTGATCCCGGCTGTCAGGCAGCCTGTCGTGACAGGTACGCACGCCACCCGCCGAACACGCTGATGTCGGTGGCGCCCGCGATGGCGGCCGGCTCGCAGATGAAGCCCTTGACCCAGCTGCCGTCCGCCAGTTCGAGCGAGCCGATGCCCAGCGGCGCCGGGATCTCGGCCACGAATTCGCCGAAGCGGCGCAGCGGCAGTTCCCACACTTCGACCTCGATCGCCGCGCCGTCGCGGTCGACCCGCGCCAGGCCCGGCTTGGACGGCGTCGTGCCCGGCAGCGCGTACAGGCGGTAGTGCGGCGCCGTGTGCGTGGCCGCCACCTTGCGCGCGCCCCGTTCCAGCAGCTGCCAGTTCAGCGGCTGGCCCGCCAGGTGCGCGCCGACGACCGCCACCTGCACCGTCGGTTCGGCGAACGGCAGCGGGTCGGCGGCCAGCGCAGCGGCCTCCGCGCCGTCCAGCAGAGCCGCGGCGGCGGTCGCGAGCAGGTGGTCGCTGCCGGTGGAGCCGATCAAGGTGACGCCGGCCGGCAGGCCGTCTGGCCGCGCCGTTCCCGGCACGGCCAGCGCGGCCATGTCGAAGAAGTTCACGAAGTTCGTGTAATACCCCAGTTGCGCATTCAGTTCCACCGGGCGTTCCAGCACGTCGGCGATGCGCGGCATGGTCGGCGTAGTGGGCACCAGCAGGAAGTCGTAGCCCGCGAGGCTGTCATCGGCCGCGCGGCGCAGCGCCGCCAGCCGGTACTGGCCCTTGAACGCATCCGTGGCGTCGTACTCCCTGGCCTGCTCGATGATGCCGGCCACCACCGGATGCGCGGCGTCCGGTTGCGCGTCGATGAAGGCGCCGACGGCGGCGTGCCGCTCCGCGACCCACGGGCCCTGGTACAGCAGGGCGGCGGCGTCGCGGAACGGCGTGTAGTCGACGGTGCCGAACGTGCAGCCGGGGAGGTCGCGCAGGCGCGCCAGGGTCGCCTCGAATGCGGCTTGCGCGGCGGCGTCGCCGAAGAATTCCAGCTGCGCGGGCACGGCGATGCGATAGCCGCGCCGGCGCACGCCCTGCGGCGCAATGCGGCGCGAATACGGGTCGAGCGCATCGTACCCGGCCGCGGCCTGCACGACCTTCCACGCGTCGGCCACGCTCGCCGCGAACACGGAGACACAATCGAGCATGCGGCACGCCGGCACCACGCCGCGCGTCGAGAGCAGCCCGCGTGTGGGCTTGAGGCCGACGATGCCGTTCAGGCCAGCCGGCACGCGGCCGGAGCCGGCCGTGTCCGTGCCGAGCGCGAAGCCGGCCATGCCCAGCGCCACGGCGACGGCGGAGCCGGAACTGGAGCCGCCCGACACGTAATCCGGATCGACCGCGTTGCGCACGGCGCCGTACGGCGAGCGCGTGCCGACGAGGCCCGTCGCGAACTGGTCCAGGTTCGTCTTCCCGACCAGCAGGGCGCCGGCCGCGACGAGTCGTTGCACCACCGGCGCCGATGCGTCCGGCACGTAGGCGTAGGCAGGGCAGGCGGCCGTGGTGGGCATGCCCGCCACGTCGATGTTGTCCTTGACGGCGAACGGGATGCCCAGCAGCGGCAGGCGCGCCAGCGCGGCGGCGCCTTCGGCCGCCAGCATGGCGTCGAGCGCGCGGGCCTGTGCGCGCAGCGCGGCGTCGTCCACGCGGCTGATCCAGATCTCGGGGCGGTCCGCGGCGGCGATGCGGGCCAGTACCTGCTCGATGCAGCGGCTTGGCGTCGATGCGCCGCCCAGGTAGCCGGCGTGGATGTCGGTGATCGTCATGATGTCTCGCATAAGAGGGTCAGAAGGCGTAGCCGAGGGTGGCCAGCAGGCGGTTGCCCTGCTTGACGCCGTAGCGGTTGTCGCCGCCGAGGAGGCCTTGCAGGCCCCAGGTAAAACCGGCGCCGAGCGGCTGCGTGAAGCCGACGGTCAGGTGGCGCCAGCCGCCCGACGCCGGCGCGCCGCCCGCGAAGCAGCCGTTGACGATGAAGCTCGTGCCGGCCGGGCAGCGCGTGCCGGTCAGCGTGTCGACCGTGCCCAGGTAGCGGCCTTCCTTGTGGTACGTGTAGAAACCGAGCGTGGCGGACAGGGTGATGTCGTGCGGGAGCGGCTGGCTCGCGGCCAGCGTCCAGTAGGTGTCGCCCCGGTTGCCCCAGACGACGTCCTTGAGCAGGGTCTGCGCCGTCACGCTGAACGGGCCGTAGCTGGCGCCCAGCTTGGTCTCGAGCGCGTTGGCGTGTTCGCCGTTGATGTAGTAATAGCCTGTCAGGCCGACCGTGTAGCCGATGTCGCCCACCTTGCCGTTGTAGCCGCCGTAGACGTCGTTCTCGATCGATTTCTTGTGCTGGAAGTCGGCGATGCCGCGGTCGGCATACGATTCGCCCAGGCGTTTGTACGAGTAGTTGATCTGCGACGCCCAGTAGCCGAGGAAGAAGCCGGACGGGTCGTTCCAGTCCACGCCCCATTGCAGCGCGGGCTGGTCCGACTCGGGCGCGTCGGCGCCGGCGTTGCCCAGGCCCGGCAGGCCGGGGCCATAGGTCGAGCTGACGCCGCGCAGGATGTATTTGCTGACCAGGTCGACGTGGCCGGTGAACGCGGGCGCGTCGTCGGCCCAGGCGGCGCCGGAACACAGCAGGGTGGCAATGGCGAGGATGATCTTCTTGTCGTGCATGCGGGACTCCTTGTAGGGGATGGGTTGCGGATTCAGGATGCGGCCGTGAAGACCGCGATGCGCTGGCCGGCGGCGACGGGCTTGCCCTCGGCGACGAGCCATTCGTCCAGCACGCCGTCGGCGGTGGCGACGACGGGGATTTCCATCTTCATCGATTCGAAGATCGCCAGCGTCTCGCCCTCGCGCACGGCGGCGCCGGGCGGCACGACGATCTTCCACACGCTGCCGGGAACCACGGCGGACAGGTACTGGCTGCCGTCGGGCAGGTCGGCCAGCGCGCCCGCATCGAGCGTCGCTTCCTCGCTGACCCATTCGGCCTGGCCGCTCGTGCGCCACCGTTCGCGCTCGGCCTCGAACGCGGCCTGCTGGCGCGTCTTGAACGCGGCGATGGCGTCCGCTTCGCGCGCCAGGAACGCGTTGTAGTCGGCCAGCGAGAACGTCGTTTCCTCGATGCGCACGTCGAAGCGGCCGAGCGGGAAGTCGCGGCGGTGCTCGAGCAGGCGGTCTTCCGTCACCTCGTAGAAGCGGATCTGGTCGAAGAAGCGCAGCAGCCACGGTTTGCCGTCGCGGAAGCTGGCCGTCTGGCGGTAGCGGTTCCACATCTGCACCGTGCGGCCGACGAACTGGTAGCCGCCCGGGCCTTCCATGCCGTACACGCACAGGTAGGCGCCGCCGATGCCGACCGCGTTTTCCGGCGTCCATGTGCGCGCCGGGTTGTACTTGGTCGTCACGAGGCGGTGGCGCGGGTCGACCGGCGTCGCGACCGGCGCGCCCAGGTAGACGTCGCCCAGGCCCAGCACCATGTAGCTCGCCTTGAACACGACGTCGTACACGTCGCGGATCGAGTCCAGGCCGTTGATGCGGCGGATGAATTCGATGTTGCTGGGGCACCAGGGCGCGTCCGGGCGCACGGTCGTCTCGTACTTCTGGATCGCGAGGCGCGTCTGCGTGTCGTTCCAGGCGAGCGGCAGGTGCACGATGCGCGACGGGACCACCATGTCCTCCACGGGGCCCTGCGCCGCCAGCAGCGCGCCGATCCGCTCCAGCAGGCGCGCGGCGCCCAGGCGGCGATGGTCGAAGTGGACCTGCAGCGAGCGGATGCCGGGCGTGAGGTCGACGACACCAGCCAGGCGTGCATCCTCCAGCGCGCACATCAGCGCATGGACGCGGAAGCGCAGGTTGATGTCCAGCGCGAGGTCGCCGAATTCCACCAGCAGGTAGTCGTCGCCGGCGCGGCGGAACACGACGCGCGTACCGTCCGGCAGCGCCGCCTCGCCCGCGATGGCCGGCTGCGCCAGGCCTTGCGGCGACGCCGGCGGCGTCCACACGGGCGCCGCATCCGGCCGCTCGAACACGGCGTCCAGCGCCGCGCGCAGGGCCGCCGCCTCGTCGACGGACACGCGGTGGAAGCGCACCGTGTCGCCCGGTTTCAGCTGGCCCATCTTCCACAGGTCGCTCGACACGATCACGGCGGGGCACACGAAGCCGCCCAGGCTCGGGCCGTCCGGGCCGAGGATCACGGGCATGTCGCCGGTGAAGTCGATCGAGCCGATGGCATAGGCGTTGTCGTGGATGTTCGACGGGTGCAGGCCCGCTTCGCCGCCGTCCGTGCGCGCCCAGCGCGGTTTCGGGCCGACGAGGCGCACGCCGGTGCGGCTGGAATTGAAGTGCACCTGCCAGTCCGTGCCGAAGAACGTCACGATGTCGTCGTCGGTGAAGAAGTCCGGTGCGCCGTGCGGGCCGTAGTGGACGGCGATGTCCCAGTGGTGCGCATAGGCCGGGATCGCGGCGGGTGCGAGTTCGCGCGTGAACGCCGGCACGGGCTTCAGCTTGAGCATGTCGCCCGCGCGCACGGCGCGGCCGCCGTGGCCGCCGAACTGGCCCAAGGTGAACGTGGCGCGGCTGCCGAGGTAGTCCGGCACGTCCAGGCCGCCCGCGAACGCGATGTACGCGCGCACGCCCGCGCCGCGCACGCCGGCGAAGCGCAAGGTTTCGCCGGCGGCGACGGCATGCGCGCGCCAGTTGGCGAGCTCGCGTTTGCCGTCCGCTCCGGCGACGCTGGCCCCGAGGTCCGCGCCGGCCAGCGCGATCGTGCATGCGCAGTTGAAGCGCAGCGTCGCGCCCTGCAGGGTCATCTCCAGCGTGGGTGCCGCGATGTCGTTGCCGACCAGGTGGTTCGCCACGCGGTGCGCGTAGGCGTCCATCGGCCCGGACGGCGGGATGCCGACGGCCCACAGGCCCAGGCGGCCCGGGTAGTCCTGCACCGTCGTCTGGATGCCGCCGTCCAGCACTTCGACGGTCTGCGGCGCGAAGTCCATCGCGGCCAGCATCTGCGTGATCTGGCGGCCGGCGACGAAATCGTCGTAGCGCAGGATGCGCGCCAGGTAGGCCAGATTGGTTTCGATGCCGTCGATGCGCGACGTTTCGAGAGCGCGCACGAGCCGGTCGACGGACGCGGCCCGGTTGTCCGTCTTGACGATCAGCTTGGCCAGCAGCGGATCGTAATACGGGCTGACGGTGACGCCGCGCTCGACCCACGTGTCCACGCGCAGGTCGGGCGCGAAGTCGACGGCCGTCAGCACGCCGGAGCAGGGCTGGAAATTGCGCGCCGGGTCTTCCGCGTACACGCGCAGCTGCATCGCGTGGCCGTTCGGCACGAGCGATGCCTGCTCCGGCAGCGTGAGTTCGCCGGCCGCCGCGCGGATCATCCATTCGACGAGGTCGACGCCGAACACTTCTTCCGTCACGCCGTGCTCCACTTGCAGGCGCGTGTTCACTTCGAGGAAGTAGAACGCGCCCGTGTCGGCGTCCAGCACGTATTCGACGGTGCCGGCCGACAGGTAGTCGATCGCTGCGCCCAGGCGCACGGCGGTGGCGGCCAGCGCATGGCGCGTGCCGTCCGACAGGCCGGGCGCGGGCGTTTCCTCGATCACCTTCTGGTTGCGGCGCTGGACCGAGCAATCGCGCTCGCCCAGCGACACGACGTTGCCGCGGCCGTCGCCGAAGATCTGTACCTCGACGTGGCGCGCGCGCTGCACGAATTTTTCCAGGTAGATGCCGCTGTTCTTGAAGTTGTTCTCGGACAGGTGGCGCACGGACGCGTAGGCGCCCGCCAGTTCGTCGTCGTCGCGGCACAGGCGCATGCCGATGCCGCCGCCGCCCGCCGTACTTTTCAGCATGACGGGATAGCCGATGCGGCGCGCTTCCGCCAGCGCTTCCTCGACGCCGTCCAGCAGGCCGGTCCCCGGCAGCAGCGGCACGTCGGCCTTCTGCGCCAGTTCGCGCGCCGTGTGCTTCAGGCCGAAGTCGCGCATCTGCTGCGGCGTGGGGCCGATGAACACGATGCCGGCGGCGGCGCACGCTTCCGCGAAGCCCGCGTTCTCGCTCATGAAGCCGTAGCCGGGGTGGATCGCCTGCGCGCCCGTGTTACGCGCCGCCGCCAGCACACGCTCGGCCGACAGATAGCTGTCGCCGGCGGCGGCCGGGCCCACGCATACGGCTTCGTCGGCCAGGCGCACGTGCAGCGATTCGACGTCGGCCTCGGAATAGATGGCCACCGTCTTCATGCCGAGGCGGCGCGCGGTGCGGATCACGCGGCAGGCGATTTCGCCGCGGTTGGCGATCAGGATCTTGTCGAACATGGCGGTCTTTCAGGCGGCGTCCCAGATCACGAAGCGGACCGGGGTGGGGTTATAGGCATTGCACGGGTTGTTCAGCTGCGGGCAGTTCGACACGAGCACGAGCACGTCCATCTCGGCGCGCAGCTCGACGTACTTGCCCGGCGCGGACAGGCCGTCCTCGAACGACAGACCGCCGCCTTCCGTCACCGGCACGTTCATGAAGAAGTTCACGTTGGGGACGAGGTCGCGCTTGTCCATGCCGCTTATTTCAGCTCCATTTTTGGCGCGGGCGAGGGCCAGGAGATAGTTGTCGCGGCAGCTGTGCATGAATTTCGCTTGCAGCGCGTAGCGCACCGTGTTGCTCTCGGCCGCGCAGGCGCCGCCCAGCGTGTCGTGGCGGCCGCACGTGTCGGCCACGATAGCCAGCATCGGCCGGCCGCGGTTCGAATACAGCACGGAGCCGGCGGACAGGTAGATGCCGCCCTGGCGCTGCAGCGTGTCGGTGACGCTGTAGCTTTCGGCCGTGTCGGCGGCGTTGTAGAAGATCGTGTCCACGGCCTGGTTGCCTTCCAGGTCGACGAAGCGCAGCGTCTGGCCGCGTTTGACTTCGTGCAGCCACGGTTCGCCGGCCGGCAGGTCGTGGATGGCCAGGGCGGCGGCGGGATCGAGCGTGCTCTCGCGCAGGGTGTGCATGACGGTCTCCTCAGCGGTAAATCAGTTCGGTGTTATGAAAGCCGCGGCCGTTTTCGGCGCACGACAGGCGGCACGCATCGTCGGCGCCGGCCGGGCCGGAATCCCAGGCCACGATGGTGACCTTGCCCGGCGCGTAGTCGGGGCGCGGATCGAGCGGGTGCGGCGCGGTGGAGACGAGGACCAGCGTGTCCATCTCGAAGCGCAGTTCGACGAAGTCGCCGGGCTTTGCGTGGTTCCCGGCGAAGCGGAAACGCCCGTCGGCATCGACCGCCACCCTGGAAAACAGGTTCACGTTCGGCACGAGGTCGCGCAGGCCCAGGCCCCACTTGCCCATCTCGACGAGCAGGCTGTCCTTGCCGTTGCGGTGCATGGCGTTGCGGTGTTCCTGGTAGCGCTTGACGCCGTGGCGGCGGGCGATGCCTTCGGCGTCCGACAGGCCGCACAGCGGGTCGTGCCAGCCCACCGTGTCGCGCGGGATCGACGCGAGGATGCGGCCCATGTCCGAGTACAGCACGTGGCCCGCCGTGAGATGTGCCGTGTGCTGGGCCTTCAGCGTGTCCGGCACGTTCAGGCGCTCCATGCGCTCGTCGGCGCGGTACAGCAGCACGGAGGCGTTGGTGCCGGCTTCCACCGCGATGAAGCGCAGCGTGGTGCCGCGCCGCACGCGATACGACCAGTGCGCGCCGCCGGGGAAGCGTTCGGTCCACAGCACGCGGGCCGGGTCCAGGTCCGGTGCCAGTTCGAGAGTGTGTTCGGTGAGGGTCATGGTGGCTCCGTCAGTCGTTAGTCTTGTGCTGTGCGGGTGAGTTTTTCGAGCTGTTCCAGGTCGGTCTTGACGCCGGACGTCTCGCGGATGCGGTTCAGGATCCGGCGCTTCAATGCCGAGAATTCGGGCGCGAGCTTCAGGTCCTGGTGGCGTCTGGCGCCGAACGGCACGTCGACGATCGAATCGATGCGGCCCGGCCGCGGCGCCATCACGACGACGCGCTCGCCCAGGTAGATCGCTTCCTCGACGTCGTGCGTGACGAACACGATGGTGGTCTTTTCCAGGTGGTGGACGTGGCGGATCAGGTCGTGCATCACCTCGCGCGTCTGCGCGTCGAGCGCGCCGAACGGCTCGTCCATCAGCAGCACGTCCGGCCGCGCCATCAGGGCCCGCGCGATCGCCACGCGCTGCTGCATGCCGCCAGAAAGCTCTGCCGGATACGCATGCGCCACGTGGGCGAGGCCCATCAGGCCGATGAGGGCGTCGGCGCGCCCGGATGCGATTTCGACGTCGCTCGACGTGGCGGCGGCGTGGTGCCTGAGGCGGCGGCAGAAGCGGATGTTGTCCTTCACCGTCAGCCACGGATACAGGCTGTAGCTCTGGAAGACCATGGCGCGGTCGGCGCCCGGGCCGTCGACGTCGCGGCCGTTGCAGACGATGCTGCCTTGTCCGTATTCCTCCAGGCCGCAGATCGTGCGCAGCAGCGTCGACTTGCCGCAGCCGGAGGCGCCGACGAGGGTCACGAATTCGCCGACGGCGATGTCCAGGTCCACGTGCTGCAGCGCGAGCGTGCGCCGGGCCCCGCGGCCATAGTGTTTGTACAGGCCGCGTACGGCTATCTTGGGTGTCATGGTTCAGCCTCGCAGGTGATGCCAGGGAAAGCAGCGCTTGTGCAGCCAGCGGAACGCCTGGTCCGTGAGCAGGCCCACGAGGCCGATCAGCAGGATGCCGGCGAAGATCTTGTCGGTCTGCAGGAAGCGTTGCGCCTTCAGGATCGCGTAGCCCAGGCCCGAGTTCGCGGCCACCAGTTCGGCCACGACGAGGTACGTCCACGCCAGGCACATCGCGCCGCGCAGCGTCGTCAGGATCGCGGGACGGGCGGCCGGGATCAGCACGTACTTGATGATCTCCTCGTTGGTCGCGCCCATCGTGCGCGCCGCTTCGATCGGCGCGTCCGGCACGCGCGCCACGTCGGCGGCGACGAGCAGCAGCATCTGGAAGAACACGCCGACCCAGATCACGGCGACCTTCGCGCTTTCCTCGATGCCGACCCACAGCATGATCAGGGGGATGAACGCGACGGCTGGCAGGTAGCGGGTGAATTCCGTCAGCGGCTCGAGGAACGCGCGCACCGGCGCATACGTCCCGACCAGCACGCCGAGCGGCACGGCGACGAGGGCCGCGACGCAGAAGCCGCCCAGCACGCGGCCGATGCTGACGATGACGTCGCCCAGCAGGTCGCCGTCGCGGTACCACTCGCCCAGTTGGGCCAGCACCTGCCACGGCGGCGGCAGGAATACGGGATCGGCCCAGCCGTTCAGCGAGACGAGGATCCACACGGCGAGCGGCAGCACGAAGCCGGCGACGGCCAGCGCGAGCGCGCTGCGGCGGCGCAGGTCGCCGCGCACGTCCCAGGGGGAGCGGCGGTTGCGCGTGACCGCGCGATCGGGAGGGGGCAGGTCGTCGCGCATGGCTTACTTCTTGAGGGCGTCGGCCAGCAGCGAGGCATCGATGCCGGCGGCGTAGTCGACCGGGCCGGCGACCAGCTTGTTCGTGCTGAGGAATTTGTGGATCTCGGGACCGGCCGCGACGAGCGACTTCGGCTTGCTGGCATCGAGCGCGGCCTGGTTGTCGGCGCGGTCGAAGAAGCGCGTGCCCGGCAGGAAGACCTTGTACTCGGCCGGCTTGATGCCGACGACTTTCGCCATGATCTGCACCGCTTCGTCTGGATGGTCGTGGATGAAGGCCTGCGTGTCGAACCACGCCTGGATCATGCCGACGAGGTCCTGGCGCTTGGTCTTGTCGCGCAGGGCCTTGCCGTGGGCGACGAGCAGGTCGGGGACGAGGCCCGGCATGTCGCGCGACGTGAACAACGGGTGGCCCTTGCCGCTCGCCTGGATCTTGTTGACCCACGGGTTCCACACGACGGCGGCGTCCACGCGTCCCGCCACGAACGCGGCGGCCGCATCGCCGGCGGACAGGTTGACGACCTTGACGTCGTTGATGCCCATGCCGTTGCGGGCCAGCGCCGTGGCCAGCACGAAATGCGAGATGCTGAACTGCTCCAGCGCCACCGTGCGGCCCTTCAGGTCCGCGAACGACTTGATCTTCGGGCCGACCATCAGCGCGTCGTTGCCGGCCGAGTTGTCGTTGACCAGCACGGCCTTCACGTCGACCTTCTTCGCCAGCGGCGTCATGGTGTCCGACCACGTCTGCGCATTGGCATCGAGCTGGCCGGCCGACAGCGCGGCGACGGAATCCGTGTAATTGCCGAACCAGACCAGCTTGACGTTGGCGCCGTGCCGCTTGAAGAACCCCTTCTGGTCCGCGACGTACCAGGCCACCCAGCCCGGCCAGTCGGACAGGCCGACCTTGACCTCGGCGTGCGCGGGCCCGGCGGCCGACAGCGCCGCGCACAGGGCGAGGACCGTTGCGATGGAACTGCGAAGGATGCGGTGGTGCTGGAAGAAACGCATGATGGAGCTCCCGAAGTGGATAAAAACGAGAGGCAAGCGATTGCGGCGCAATCGTCCTCCCGGGCTTTTATCCCTCCGTGTAGCTCCTTGCCGCGGCGCGGCGGGGAACCGGCAGCTCTCGGACCAGCACCGCTCGCGCGGTCGGAACCCTAGCCACCTTGTCGAGATGTGCGCGATGCCGACATCGGCCCACCTCTCGTTGCAGGTTCAATTTGCAAGAACGGTGCCAGCCGGGTCCGGCCGGGCTTTACCTGTGTGAGGGCCGCGGGCGCACGTTCGCGGCGCGCCGCAGCGGTGCATCCATGCGCCGATCTGGTGCGTATTTCGCGCAGGCCGTGCGCCACGGCGGTGGACGCGGGCGGGCATCGACCTTGCATGGGATGGATCACGATCACGCCGCGGAGCACCGATGTCCACCTTTGCCAGCACCTTGTGTCGCCGTCTCGCCCGGCTCGCCTGGGCGTTCCTGTACCTGCTGGCCTCGCGGCCGGCACCACCGGGGTCAGAGCCCGATTTTTGGAAATTTCCCAAAAAAGGGCTCTGACCCTGACCCTTCCCCTCAAATTTTCACTACCTGCACCAGATTGATCAGTGTAAGTCGGGCGAGCTGGAAGGCGTGGCGATCCAACTGAGGTCGTACGCAATCGGCCAAATAATGACGTGCCAGGGTTAGTATTGAGAGCGTGGGCCCCGACTTCTTCGTGTTGCCGTAATTGATGTGGTAGCCAGCGCTTGCCGCCGCCAAGCCGATCAGCCAGAGGGCATAGCTGATCAATGCTCCCAGCATCAAGAGTACTTCCAGACGTTGGGGCGCGCGCGTCTGGCTCTCTGATAATGCCATTCCCCATTGAGCATTTTTTAAATCCCGGAAGGTCTGCTCGATCTGCATCCGGCCAGCGTAGATCTCCACTACCTGTTTCGCACTCAATGCTTCCAGGTCCGGGGAGACGGCGAGTAACCACGGTTCAACTTGAGTAGCCCTGTTTTTCTTGCTATTGGAGCTCGTCGTCTTCTTGCCGAAGCTGGTGCGATGATGGCGCCCTTGAGGTGCCTTTTTGTACAGCACCAGCTGACATGGCGTCGCGTTGGAGCGTGCATACTCAAAACGGCCAAGACAGCGTGGCTTTGCTGTCGCTCCGGCATACCAGGTCTTGCAGCCGTCCCATTGTCCGGATCCTTCGGCACATACCATGTCACGGTTCCGGATGCGCCCAATCCACGAAATGTGCATTCTCGTGGCCAGCTTGAACCACGTTGCCCGGAACCCGGCATCAGTGACCAGTATCGGCAGGCATTGATCGGGCAATAGCGAGCATAACGTCTCGAGGAAGCGGCGATGTACCTTCGGAGATCCCAGGTCGCATTCCGCATGCACCTCTTCGTAAAGAACCAAGGCACGTCCCTTGACGGTGACCGCGGCGCGCAAGAGATGCAAGCTTCCGTCAGGCACCAAATTGGACCAGTCGACACTAATGGCAATGTGCCGATGACCAGCCAGGACGGCTTCGTCCAGAGCACGAAAAATCGTTAGCCGCTCAGCCGGCAAATGACGATTACTCAGCAGACGATCACAGCACTTGATGCGATGACGAATGCTCGTCTTCGTGTCTAGACAGCGCCCCATCTTGACGACACCAAGCCCGCCGATTCTGCCGGCCTCTGCCACTTTCGCTATACAGCCGCGGCGCTTGGCATGGATCTCGGGACACTTCGTGTCCAATAGATTTTGTATGATGCGGTGTGCGTGCATGGTTGATTCTCCTTCGCAGTTTGGACGCTACGAAAGAGAGGGCTAACACAGCCATGCATGCACCAGCTTTTTTCACCGGAAGCTAACAGCAACCCCGTCCACCTACAAGAAAAATATGTGGGGAAGGGTCAGGCTCTGACCCCGGTTTGAGATGGCGCATCAGTCGCGCGGCAATGGCTTGCCCTTGGCGATGACTTCGTGGCAGTCGCCCTTGATGGTGGCATTGTCGTAGTCGGTCCAGCCGTAGCTGTCGACGTAGCGCTTGTGCTGCTTGAAGGCGGCGTTGACGAAGCTCCACTCCAGGCGCTCGTCCGGGTAGCGCACGTCGCCCAGGTCGAGCAGGGTGTGGAACATGTTTTCCGTCGCCAGCTTCGCCTTGCGGTGGCGGCGCAGTTGCGTGACCTTGTCCGGGAAGCGCTCCGCGTACGTATCCGAATACCAGGCGAACGCGGGGACGTGGAATTCGTATTGCGTGTTGTGGCCATGGAAGGCGAGGCGGCAGCTGTTGTCGTACAGCGTCTGGCCGTGGTCGGCCACGTACAGCATGGCGGCCGGCTTGTCGGCTTCCTTCAGCGTGCCGATGACGTGGTCGAGGAACCAGTCCGTGTACAGGATCGAGCTGTCGTAGCTGTTGTTCAGCTTGTCCTTGATCCCGATGTCCGTGTAGACGGGCTTGTCGATGCCGTACAGCGACGGCAGCCATTTGTCGAACTGCTTCGGGTAGCGGTGGCTGTAGTTCCAGTGGCTGCCCAGCGTGTGCAGCACGATCAGTTTCTTCGGCGCCGGATCCGCGACGGCATGCTTCAGCGGACCGAACAGGATCTCGTCGTAATTGGAATTGTCCGTGAAGCCCCCCAGGTTCAGGAAGTCGACGACGTCCGCTTCCTTCGCGAACACGGACACGGGCGTGTCGAATTTGCCGAACGAGATCTGGTTCGACAGCCAGAACGTTTTATAGCCCGCTTCCTTGAACGCGGTCAGGAACGATTTTTCCGAGAACCCGTCCTTGAGGCTTTGCGTGGCCGGCTTGCGCGAGATGATGACGGGGACGCTCAGGCGCGTGGCCGACACGGACGTGATCACGTCGCGCAGCGGCACCAGGTTGTCTTCCTTGGACAGCAGCGGGTTCGTTTCGCGGTCGTAGCCGTTCAGGCTCCAGCGGTCGTAGCGCGACGATTCGCCGATCACCATCACGATCACCTGCGGGTCGTCGTTCGGCTCGGCCAGGTGCGCATGGAAGCGGAAGGAGGCGCTGCGCCGGTTCAGGTCGGCGAGATAGACCCGTTCCTTGTAAAAATCGACGCCGCGCGCGGCCAGGCCGAACGGCCAGGAGTGCGCGAACGTGTCCAGGTCGAACGGCAGCTTCATCCAGTGCGCCAGCGGCGGCAGCGAGGCGGGGCGGGGGATGCTGGATGGACGGGGCGGGGCGGTCTCTTCGCTGGCGGCCTCGACGCTGTCGGAGGCTTTCACGAGCCGCACGCTGGCCGCTGCCGGGCCGGCACCCGCGAGCGGCGGCGGCGCGACGCCGTACTTCAGGCCGTAGGCGAACACGACGGCCACGACCGCCAGTACGCCCACCACGACGGGGCGCGACACGTCGGCCCAGTCGAGGTCGCGCGTGCGCCAGGCGGCGATCCAGCTCGTGACGAACCACGCGAGCACGCCGACGAAGACGCCGACCAGCAGCCAGACTTTGCTGCCGAGGAATTCCATGGCCTCGGCCGGACTCGTCTCCGCGATGATGCCGAGGTGGTGCGTGGAAATGCCCTGGCCGTAGAACGCATATAAATAAAGCTCGACGGGCAGCGCGAGGAAGGCGGGCAGCAGCAGCCAGTGGAAGTACGCCGGGCGCTTGAACACGCCCCACACGCCCAGCCAGGCCAGCAGTTCGATGCCGGCCACCTGGCCGGGGTGCGACAGCGGCTGGCCGAACAGCGGCGCCACGTACGGCACGCAGGACAGGAGCAGATAAGTGAGCGCGACGTACAGGTTGCGCGGGCGTAGCAGGAATGACATCGAACGGACGTGTGCGGCAGCGCGGAGGCGAAGTCCGCTATTATCCGATTTTTGCCAGGGGTAACGCCATTCCATCTGCACAACGGATGAAATCCGGCGTACACTGGTTGTGTCGTTATCACGACATCTACTGAGCAATTACACAATCTTCCGCCGCTGTCGCGGTGCCCGGTCAGCAAGTTTGTTGACCCGGTCCCGCTTCAGGTCTATACTCGCGAGTTCTCGAATTATTCTGCGCATGGTTTACGCATAACAGCCGCTCCCGCTGGTGAGTGGCTTTCGTCGCCTGTACGGAAAGTAGCGGGACAAGGTTTCAGCCCCCGGGAAGCAAGAACCCCGGGTCATTAACTAGTAGTCATTTTGTTGGATTTTTGAACGATGCCAACCATCAATCAACTGATTCGCAAGCCGCGTGAAGCCGCGGTTGTGAAGAGCAAGTCGCCGGCACTGGAAAACTGCCCGCAAAAGCGTGGTGTCTGCACCCGTGTCTACACGACGACCCCGAAGAAGCCGAACTCGGCACTGCGTAAAGTCGCCAAAGTTCGCCTGACCAACGGTTTCGAAGTCATTTCGTACATCGGCGGTGAAGGCCACAACCTGCAGGAACACTCGGTCGTGCTGATCCGCGGCGGTCGTGTGAAAGACTTGCCGGGTGTGCGTTACCACATGGTCCGCGGTGCACTGGATACCCAGGGCGTGAAAGACCGTAAGCAGGCCCGTTCGAAGTACGGTGCCAAGCGTGCCAAGGCTGCCAAGAAGTAATCTTCTTGCAATCTGGGTAAATTAATATTGAGTTAGTTGAGGCGGCCGGAAGGCCGAGTAAGTGAAGGGCTTTGATGGCCTTTCGCGAGTGCGATAAGCGCTCAACTGAAGACAAAAAGGAATTGAAATGCCACGTCGTCGTGAAGTACCCAAGCGCGAGATTCTGCCGGATCCGAAATTCGGCAACACCGATGTCGCCAAGTTCGTCAACGTTCTGATGCTGTCCGGTAAGAAATCGGTCGCTGAGAACATCATCTACGGTGCATTCGACTACATCCAGTCCAAATCGGGCAAGGACCCGCTGGAAGTGTTCGCAACCGCGATCAACAACTGCAAGCCGATGGTCGAGGTGAAATCCCGCCGTGTCGGTGGCGCCAACTACCAGGTGCCGGTTGAAGTGCGTCCGGTCCGCCGTATGGCCCTGTCTATGCGTTGGTTGCGCGAAGCCGCAAACAAGCGTAGCGAAAAATCCATGCCGCATCGCCTGGGTGGCGAGCTGATGGAAGCAGCAGAAGGCCGCGGCGGCGCGATGAAGCGTCGTGATGAAGTTCACCGTATGGCTGAAGCGAACAAGGCGTTCTCGCACTTCCGCTTCTAAGCAAATGGCCCAATCGCTTCGGGGGCAGAACGCCTCCGGGGTGGTGCGGCCATGCAGTATCCGTTGTTCAGGCCGAGCTCATTTTGATCACCAGAATGCTGCTCGGTTTTGTCCATTCAAAAGTTAGGAAAATTTATGGCACGCACTACCCCTATTGAGCGCTACCGTAACATCGGTATCTCCGCTCACATCGACGCCGGTAAGACGACGACCACCGAGCGCATCCTGTTCTACACCGGTGTCAACCACAAGATCGGTGAAGTGCACGACGGTGCAGCAACCATGGACTGGATGGAGCAGGAGCAAGAGCGCGGCATCACCATTACCTCGGCAGCGACGACCTGCTTCTGGAAGGGTATGGCCAACAACTTCGAGCCGCACCGCTTCAACATCATCGATACCCCGGGCCACGTCGACTTCACCATCGAGGTGGAGCGTTCGATGCGCGTCCTGGACGGCGCCTGCATGGTCTACTGTGCAGTCGGCGGCGTGCAGCCGCAGTCGGAAACCGTGTGGCGTCAGGCTAACAAGTACAAAGTCCCGCGTCTGGCCTTCGTCAACAAGATGGACCGTACCGGTGCGAACTTCTTCAAGGTGTACGAGCAGATGCGCGCCCGCCTGAAGGCCAACCCGATCCCGCTGCAGATCCCCATCGGCGCCGAAGACAACTTCAAGGGCGTGGTCGACCTGGTCAAGATGAAGGCGATCTACTGGGACGACGCTTCGCAGGGCATGAAGTTCGACTACCGCGACGTGCCGGCCGAGCTGGTCGACCAGGCCAACGAATGGCGCGAGAAGCTGGTCGAAACGGCTGCCGAAGCGACCGAAGACCTGATGAACAAGTATCTCGAAGAGGGCGAACTGTCCGAAGACGAGATCAAGAACGCACTGCGCACACGTACCATCAACGGCGAAATCGTCCCGATGATGTGCGGCACCGCGTTCAAGAACAAGGGCGTGCAAGCGATGCTGGACGCCGTCATCGAATACCTGCCGTCGCCGGTCGACATCCCGCCGGTCGCAGGTACCGACGAAGACGACCAGCCGGTGACCCGCAAGGCATCGGACGACGAGAAATTCGCAGCGCTGGCATTCAAGATCATGACCGACCCGTTCGTCGGCCAGCTGATCTTCTTCCGCGTGTATTCGGGCGTCATCAACTCGGGCGACACCGTGTTCAACCCGATCAAGGGCAAGAAAGAACGCGTCGGCCGTATTCTGCAGATGCACGCGAACCAGCGCGAAGAGATCAAGGAAGTTCGTGCAGGCGACATCGCCGCAGCCGTGGGCCTGAAAGAAGCCACCACCGGTGAAACGCTGTGCGACCCGTCGGCACCGATCATCCTGGAAAAGATGGTGTTCCCGGAGCCGGTGATCCAGCAGGCCGTCGAGCCGAAGACCAAGGCCGACCAGGAAAAAATGGGTCTGGCACTGAACCGTCTGGCTCAGGAAGACCCGTCGTTCCGCGTGCGTACCGACGAAGAATCGGGCCAGACCATCATCGGTGGTATGGGCGAGCTGCACCTGGAAATTATCGTCGACCGCATGAAGCGTGAATTCGGCGTGGAAGCGACCGTCGGCAAGCCGCAGGTTGCATACCGCGAAACGATCCGCAAGGCCGTCACCGACGTCGAAGGCAAGTTCGTCAAGCAGTCGGGTGGTCGTGGTCAGTACGGTCACGCCGTCCTGAACATCGAACCGCAAGAGCCGGGCAAGGGCTTCGAGTTCGTCGACGCCATCAAGGGCGGTGTGGTTCCGCGCGAATACATCCCGGCAGTCGAAAAGGGTGTGCGCGAGACGCTGTCGAGCGGTGTCATGGCTGGCTACCCGGTCGTGGACGTCAAGGTCACGCTGGTGTTCGGTTCGTACCACGACGTGGACTCGAACGAAAACGCGTTCCGCATGGCCGGTTCGATGGCATTCAAGGACGGCTGCCGTAAAGCCAGCCCGGTCATCCTCGAGCCGATGATGGCCGTGGAAGTCGAGACGCCGGAAGACTACGCCGGTACCGTGATGGGCGACCTGTCGTCCCGCCGCGGTATGGTGCAGGGCATGGACGAAATCCCGGGCGGCGGCGGCAAGATCATCAAGGCCGAAGTCCCGCTGTCGGAAATGTTCGGTTACTCGACCGTGCTGCGTTCGGCAACCCAGGGTCGTGCGACCTACACGATGGAATTCAAGCACTATGCTGAAGCACCGAAGCATGTGATGGACGCCATCGTGACGGCTAAGGCCAAGTAATAGTCAGTTGGGGACGGAGCAGAAGGCGGTAAACCCTGCTCTGTCCCACAAATAAATAAAATATTGTCTTTTAAAGGAAGATCAAAATGGCAAAGGAAAAATTCGAACGGACCAAGCCGCACGTGAACGTCGGCACGATCGGTCACGTTGACCACGGCAAAACCACCCTGACGGCTGCAATCGCAACCGTTCTGTCGAAGAAATTCGGCGGTGAAGCCAAGGCCTACGACCAGATCGACGCGGCTCCGGAAGAAAAAGCACGCGGCATCACCATCAACACCGCGCACGTCGAGTACGAAACGGCCAACCGCCACTACGCACACGTCGACTGCCCGGGCCACGCCGACTACATCAAGAACATGATCACCGGCGCAGCGCAGATGGACGGCGCGATCCTGGTGTGCTCCGCTGCTGACGGCCCGATGCCGCAGACCCGCGAACACATCCTGCTGGCTCGCCAGGTGGGTGTTCCGTACATCATCGTGTTCCTGAACAAGTGCGACCTGGTCGACGACGCGGAACTGCTGGAACTGGTCGAAATGGAAGTGCGCGAGCTGCTCTCGAAGTACGAGTTCCCGGGCGACGACCTGCCGATCATCAAGGGTTCGGCTCGTATGGCGCTGGAAGGCCAGCAGGGCGAAATGGGCGAAGACTGCATCATCCGCCTGGCTGAAGCCCTGGACACCTACATCCCGACCCCGGAACGTGCTGTTGACGGCGCCTTCCTGATGCCGGTGGAAGACGTGTTCTCGATCTCGGGCCGCGGTACCGTGGTGACCGGTCGTGTCGAGCGCGGCATCATCAAGGTCGGCGAAGAGATCGAAATCGTCGGTATCGTCGATACGGTCAAGACGACCTGCACCGGCGTGGAAATGTTCCGCAAGCTGCTGGACCAGGGTCAAGCTGGCGACAACGTCGGCCTGCTGCTGCGCGGTACCAAGCGTGAAGACGTCCAGCGTGGCCAGGTTCTGGCCAAGCCGGGTTCGATCAAGCCGCACACCGACTTCACGGGCGAAGTGTACGTCCTGTCGAAGGACGAAGGCGGCCGTCACACCCCGTTCTTCAACAACTACCGTCCGCAGTTCTACTTCCGTACGACTGACGTGACCGGCTCGATCGTTCTGCCGGCCGACAAAGAGATGGTCATGCCGGGCGACAACGTGTCGATCACCGTCAAGCTGATCGCTCCGATCGCGATGGAAGAAGGTCTGCGCTTCGCAATCCGCGAAGGTGGCCGTACCGTCGGCGCCGGCGTGGTTGCCAAGATCATCGCCTAATTTAGCGATTATCTAAGTAGTAGCAATACGACAGAAGGGGCAGAGCGAAAGTTCTGTCCCTTCTGTTTGTGCAGTAAGGGGTGAATCGGTGTTATACTGCCGTCCCCTCCGCAGTATCCGCAGTACCTGACACATGATTGCCGGCCCGCGTGCCGGTTCGTTCTTTTTTAAGGAAATAGCATGTCCGCTCCGAATCAGAAAATCCGTATCCGCCTGAAAGCGTTCGACTACAAGCTGATCGACCAGTCCGCACTGGAAATCGTCGACACCGCCAAGCGCACCGGCGCAGTCGTCAAGGGCCCGGTTCCGCTGCCGACCCGCATCCAGCGCTTCGACGTGCTGCGTTCCCCGCACGTGAACAAGACCTCGCGCGACCAGTTCGAAATCCGTACGCACCAGCGTCTGATGGACATCGTGGACCCGACCGACAAGACCGTCGACGCGCTGATGAAGCTGGACCTGCCGGCTGGCGTTGACGTCGAAATCAAGCTGCAGTAATCGTTTCAAGCGCCCTGGCGGCCTTGCCGCCGGCGCATGCAAAACGGCCCATCTACTTCGCGGTAGATGGGCCGTTTGCTTTTGCCGTCGTCCCTGCGAAGGCAGGGACCCAAGTTCGTTGCACAGCTGGCAAACCTGGGGTCCCGCCTGCGCGGGAACGACGGTTTTAAGTGTTTCTTATCTCGACAACTGCACCAACTCCTCCGCCAGCCGGTTGTGCCGCTCCAGCACCACCGGCAGATCGACGGTCCGCAACACCCCATCCTTCACGACGACCTTGCCGTTGATGACGCTATGATTCACGTTGGCCGGCGTGCAGAACACGAGTGCCGCGACGGGATCGTGCAGCGCGCCCGCGAAGCCCACGCCATCCAGCTTGAACATGACGACGTCCGCCGACATGCCCGGCGCGATGCTGCCGATGTCGTCGCGATTGAGCACTTTCGCGCCGCCCAGCGTGGCGAGTTCCAGCGCCTGGCGCGCCGTCATCGCATCCGGGCCGAAGCCCACGCGCTGCAGCAGCATCGCCTGGCGCACCTCGCCCAGCATGTGCGCGCCGTCGTTCGACGCGCTGCCGTCCACCCCGAGGCCCACGGGCACGCCGGCGTCGACCATCTTGCGCACGGGCGCGATGCCGGACGCGAGGCGCATGTTCGAGCACGGGCAGTGCGCGACGCCGGTGCCGGTCCGTGCGAACAAATGAATGCCCGCGTCGTCCAGCTGCACGCAGTGCGCGTGCCACACGTCGTGGCCGACCCACCCGCAGTCTTCCGCATATTCGGCCGGCGTCTTGTTGAATTTCTCGCGGCTGTACGCGATGTCGTTGACGTTTTCCGCGAGGTGCGTGTGCAGCGACACGCCGTGGCTGCGCGCCAGCAGCGCCGCTTCCTTCATCAGGTCGCGCGACACGGAGAACGGCGAGCAGGGCGCCACGACGATCCGCTGCATCGCGTGGCGCGCCGCGTCGTGGTACGTTTCGATCAGGCGCTGCGTGTCCTTCAGGATCGCCGCTTCGTCTTCCACGACGCTGTCCGGCGGCAGGCCGCCTTTCGAGCGGCCCACGCTCATCGCGCCGCGCGCCGCGTGGAAGCGCATGCCGATGGTGTGCGCCGCTTCGATGCTGTCGTCGAGGCGGCAATCGTTCGGGTAGATGTACAGGTGGTCGCTGCTCGTCGTGCAGCCCGACAGGATCAGTTCCGCCATCGCGGTGAGCGTCGACACGTGGACCATCTCGCCCGTCAGGTTCGCCCACACGGGGTACAGGTTCGTCAGCCAATTGAAGAGTTCGCCGTCCTGCGCGGCCGGGATGACGCGCGTGAGGCTCTGGACCATGTGGTGGTGCGTGTTGACGAGGCCGGGGATGACGACGTGGCCGGCCGCGTCGATGACCTCGTCGGCGTCCTGCGGGAGTGCGTCCGTCGTGCCCACGCTGTCGATCACGTTGTCGCGGATGAAGACGGCACCGTCTACGATTTCGCGGCGTTGCGCGTCCATCGTGACGAGGACGCGCGCATGCTTGATCAGGAGAGTTTTGCTCATAGATTTTCCACTTTTTTAGAGTTCAACACTGCGGAAACAATGCGCGGGCACTGCGGAAACAATGTCGGGGTAAGCCCCGTCAGACCGCCTCCAGGTCTTTCACCAGCAGGGGCTGCGGGACGTCTTCTTCGTCGTCGTGCACTTCCACGGGACGATTCGGCAGCACGAGGTTCAGCAGGACAGCCATGATCGCGCCCGTGCTGATGCCCGAGCCGAAGATTTCGTTCACGAACGGAGGCAGCTTGGCCAGCAGTTCCGGACGCACGCTGACGGCGAGGCCGCAGCCGATGGAGACGGCGATGATGAGGCCCGTGCGCTTGTCGTGCTCGACCTTGCCCAGCATCTGCACGCCGGCGGTAAGAATCATCGCGAACATCATGAGCCCCGCGCCGCCCAGCACGGGCTGCGGGATCGTGACGACGACGGCGCCCAGCACTGGAAACAGGCCGGCCAGCGCCAGCATCACGCCGGTGAGGGCGACGACGTGGCGGCTCGCGACACCGGTCAGCGAGATGACGCCCACGTTCTGCGCGAACGTCGACATCGGCGGCGCGCCCAGCGTCGACGCGAACGCGGAACCGACGCCGTCGCACAACACGCCGCGCTTGAGCAGCGTGCCGCGCATCTTGGTTTCCGTCGCGGCGCCCAGCGCCATGAAGGTGCCGGTCGTTTCGACCATCGTCACGACGTAGGCGAGGGCCATCGCGAGGATGCCGCTCGGCGGGAAGCTCATGCCGAAGTGCAGCGGCTGCGGCAGCGCGAACACGGCGGCCTTCTGCACGCTCGAGAAGTCGACGAGGCCCAGGCCCAGGCAGACGGCGTAGCCGATCGCGATGCCGATCACGATGGCGGAGGCGGAGATGATGCCCTTGCCGAACTGGACGAGCGCGACGACGATGGCCAGCACGAACAGCGCGATGCCCAGGTTCGCGGGCGCGCCGTAGTCCGCACCCGGCGCCTTGCCGCCGGCCGCCCAGTCGACGGCAACGGGGACGAGCGACAGGCCGATCATCGTGACGACGACGGCCGTCACCTGGTGCGGGAACAGTTTGCGGATCTGCGGCATGAAGAAACTGCCGACGATCATGACGACGGAGCCGGCGAGCGACGAGCCGAGGATGCCCGCCACGCCATGCTCGAAACCGATGCTGATGGCCGCGCCGACGAAGGCGAAGCTGGTGCCCATCACGCACGGCAGCCGGATGCCGACGGGGCCGATGCCCTTGCACTGGATGATCGTGACGATGCCCGAGCCCAGCAGCGCCGCGTTGACGAGCGCGACGATCTGGTCCGCGGGCAATTTGAGGATGGCGCCGACGAGGAGCGGCACGGCGATGATGCCGCCGAGGGCGGCCAGCATGTGCTGGGCGGCGAGCAGGGTCGTGGTGATGAGGGGAGGGCGGTCGTCGACCTTGTACAGCAGATTGTTCATGTATGTCTCCGTCGATGTGTCCTGAACTGCGTCGGGTGGTTCGATGATTTCCGGACGGTGGAGACGGTCGACCACGGCAGGCAATCCGGGATCCGGATGCAACCGATTGCGCTGTCTCCACAATGCTTGGGCCACTCTGCGGCGGCTTGTTTTCAAATCATGATGCCCCTGCCTGCCGGCAGTGTCAACGAATTTGTATACAGTTTCTATCGAATAATAAGTAGGAGAATCCGCTCTCTCACAGAGGGAAGGCAGGGAATTTTGGCGCCCTCTGTATACAATTTTTCAAAACCGTTTTGCGTGGAAATATCAGATCGACCCGCCGGTCGTGGCCCTCTTGATAAGCCCGATAGCGACCTGATCTTGAAGAATGAACGCCCGGGAGTTGTAATTACTGAAACACATCGGTAATAATCGCGCCTCAGGAGGAAGCGATGGCGACCATGAAACAGGTAGCGGAGCGTGCCGGAGTGTCGATCTCCACGGTCTCGCACGTGATCAACAACACGCGCGTGGTCAGCAACGACGTGCGCCAGCGCGTGCTCGGCATCATCGACGAGATGCGCTACATCCCCAGTGCCATCGCCCGCAGCCTCAAGAACGACAAGACCCACACCATCGGCGTGCTCGTGCCGAACTCGTCCAATCCATACTTCGCCGAACTGATCCGCTGGATCGAGGACGCTGCGTTCGAGGTCGGCTACAACATCATCCTCTGCAACGCGCACGGCGGCGCACGGAAGCAGGCCGCCTATCTGCGGCTGCTGATGGAAAAGCGCATCGACGGCCTGGTCCTCGTCGCCAGCGGTGCCGACGACGAACAGGATCTGCTGCTGCGCCATGAAGCGGTCCCGATCGTCCAGCTGGAACGGGCGCTGCCGGGGCTCCATGCCGACCTGGTCCAGGCCGGCCAGGAAGACGGCGGGTACGAGGCGACGCGCCACCTGATCGAGCTGGGGCACCGGGACATCGCCTGCGTGTCCGGCCCAGCCGACCTGCCGCGCACGCGCGAACGCGTCGGCGGCTTCCTGCGCGCGATGGCGGAAGCGGGGCTGGCGGTGACGCCGGACGGCATCGTGCACGAGGAATTCACGAGCGCCGGCGGCCACGCGGCATTTACGCGCCTGCTGGGACGGGAGCACCGGCCAACGGCCGTATTCGTCACGAGCGACCTGATGGCGCTGGGCGGCCTGTGCGCCGCCGGTGCGTCCGGGGTGCGCGTGCCGGCGCAATTGTCCGTGGTGGGCTATGACGATATTGCCGGCGCGGGCTATGCGCTGCCGCCGCTGACGACGGTGGCGCCGCCCAAGCGCGCCATGGCGCAGCTTGCGATCGAGCTGCTGATCGATCGCATCCGCGGCCAGTACGCGCCGCTGCGCAACACGGCGCTGGCCAGCACGCTCGTCGTGCGGGCATCGACCGCGCCGCCGCAATGATCCGTCAGGTGGCCGCCGGCTCGCGCGCGTCGTGCAGATGCAGCCGCTGCGTCGGAAACGCGAGCTCGATCTCCAGCGCGGCGAAACGGTCCATCAGCTGCAGATAGATCTCCTGCTGGATATCCATGTAGCGGACGTAATCCGCCGACTCCACCCAGTACACGACGTCGAAGTTCAGCGATGGTGCCACCATGCCGGCGAAATGGGCGCGGTCGAACGTCACGCCTTCGTGCGCCTTGACGAGTTCCGTCAGCAGCGGCGGGATCTGGCGCAGCTTGTCCGTGGGCGTGTCGTACGCGACGGCGACCGTGAACGCGACGCGGCGCCGGCTCATGCGCGTCATGTTCTGCAGCCGGCTCTTGAGCAGGTCCGCGTTCGAGAACACGAGCTGCTCGCCGCCCAGGCTGCGCAGCCGGGTCGTCTTCAAACCCACGTATTCCACGGTGCCCAGGTATTTGTCGACGATGATGAAGTCGCCGACGACGAAGGGTTTGTCGAGCACGATGGACAGCGACGCGAACAGGTCGCCCAGGATGTTCTGGACGGCCAGTGCCACCGCGATACCGCCGATCCCCAGCGAGGCGACGAGGGTCGTGATGTTGACGCCGAGATTGTCCAGCACCATCAACAGCAGCACGGTCCACAGCACGGTTTGCGCGATGAAGCCGACGGCCGCCGCCGACGTGGCGCGGGCCGGGTCGCCGGCGCGGTTCTGGTAATAATCCGTCAGCCAGGCCCGTAGGGCGCGATGTCCCCAGACGGCGGCCTGGATCAGGCCCGTGACGATGGCGGCCCGTGTCGCGAACGAATGCACTTCCGGCGGCAAGACAAGAAACTTGCTGCCGGCGAACAGGCCCATGATGACGATGGCCAGCAGCCGCGTGCCGTCGAGCGCTTCGACGACGATGTCGTCCAGCCGCGTCTCCGTGCGCTCGGCCAGCTTGCGCATGTGATGCACGCCCAGTCGTTTCGCGATGTACAGCGCCAGCGCGACGCCGGCCGCGATGCCGAGGGCCGTGAGCCAGGCCAGCGTCGTGTTATCGAAAAATACTACATTCATCCGATCATCCTTTCCGGTGGTTGCGGTGGGATTGCTCAGGCGGCTTCGGGCAATGCCTCGGTGCCGGCCGCCGCGTCGGCGACGGCGGCGAGGAACTCCCCGCCCCAGCGCGCGACATCATGGTCGGCGACGATGGCGGCCATGCGCTCCGCGCGATAGGCGGCCTCGTCGGGCCCCATTGTAATGGCGCGGTACAGCCTGTCCGTCATCGAATGCGCGTCGTAGGGATTCGTCAGCAGGGCGCCGTGCAGTTCGACTGCGGCGCCGGCAAATTCCGACAGGATCAATACGCCCGGCTTGCCGACCGCGTGGCGTGCCGCGATGTACTCCTTCGCGACGAGGTTCAGGCCGTCGCGCAGCGGCGTGATCCACGCGATGTCGCAGGCCGCGTAATGGGCCAGCACGGCCTCGAACGGCAGCGAGCGATAAAAATAGCGTACCGGCACCCAGTCCAGCGTCGAGAAACGCCCGTTGATCCGGCCCACCGTGCGGTCCAGTTCTTCGCGCAGCGTGTCGTAGATCTCCATGCCGGGCGCGGCGGGCGTGATGATGTTCAGCAGCGTGACCTTGCCCGCCAGCGCCGGATGCTGTTCCAGCAGGCGCTCGAACGCCTGCAGCTTTTCCAGCGACCCTTTTACGTAGTCCAGGCGCTCGATCGAGACGATGCCGGTGCGGCCGGCCAGGTAGCCGTCGATCTCGGCGAGATCCGCCGCGACCTGCGGCGTCTGCATCAGGCGCCCGATCAGCGCGACGTCCGTGCCGACCGGATGGGCGCCCAGCGCGACGCGGCGGCCGCCGGCCTCGATCGCCGTCGTCGTCGTGTCGACGCCCAGCGCGCAGCCATAGGTGAGGAAGCGGGGCGCGCACGGGGCGCTGGCGACGACCTCGACCGGCGCACAGGAGCGGGCCGCATCGACGAAGTTCTCGACGTAGCGGGGGATGTGGAAGCCCACGTAGTCGCATTGCAGCAGGCTGGCGACGATGTCGCGGCGCCACGGCAGGATGTTGAAGACGTCGCTGGACGGGAAGGCGGTGTGGTGGAAGAACGCGATCTTCAGGTCCGGGCGCAGCGGGCGCAGGAACGCGGGCACCATCCACAGGTTGTAGTCGTGCACCCAGACCGTGGCGCCTTCCGCCGCCTCGCGCGCGGCCTGCTCGGCGAACAGGCGGTTCACGTCGAGGTAGCGTTCCCAGTGGTCCCGGCGGAATTCGGCGCGGTCCGGGAACGAGAAGATGATCGGCCAGAACGCCTCTTTCGAAAACTTTTTATAGAACAGGTCCACGTCCTCCCCGGTCAGCGCGATGCGTGCCGCCTGCAGGTTCGGATACTGCTCCGGATCGACGGGGACGTGGCTTGCAAAACCGTCCGGATCGCGCGAGTCCTGCTGCGACCACGCGACCCAGGACCCCGTGCGGCCGCCCGAAAACAGGCTCAGCAGGGTCGGCATGATGCCGTTCGGGCTTTTCGGGCGGCGCCGCACGGCCACGCCATCCTCGACCGCCTCGTCGAACGGCAGCCGGTGGTAGACCATCACGAGTTCCGCCTTGCCGGGCAGGTGCGCGACGTCCGCCGTGCCCGCGTGATGGGTGCGCAGGCCGTGGTGGGCGAGGCCGTCGAGGATGCCGCCGCAGCCGGCATTTTCCGCGATGAACACGCTGGGCATGCGGCGCACGCGCGCGACGAGCGCGGGCTCCGCGCCGCCCACGACCACGCCGCGCAAGCCCGTCTCGAACAGCGACAGGTCGTTCAGCGTGTCGCCCGCGACGACGACGTGGGCCGGGTCGAAGCCGGCCGCATCGATCAGCCGGCGCAGCGCGGGACCCTTGCCGACGCCGCGCGGCAGCACGTCCAGGTAGCGCCCGGCGGAGAACAGCAGCTCGCAGCCGAGCGCCGCCACCGCGCTGCGCAGCGCCGGCGTGACGGCACCCTCGGGCGCGATGAACGAGCAGCGCCGCTCTTGCGGCACGCTCTGGCGTTCCAGCTGCGGAAAGCCGGCCAGCGCCTTCAGCACGGTCTGGCTGCCGGGCCAGCGCGCCGCGATCTCATGGTGCAGCGGTTCCACGGGACGCAGGTTGCCGTGCACGATGGTGGCGCCCACGTCGGCGATGATGTAGTCGGGCGTGGGAATGGTCGGATCGGCCAGCAGGGGCATCACGGATTCCAGTCCTCGGCCCGTGACGAACACGAGCGTGGCGCCCTCCAGGCCGCCGCCGAACAGCTCGCGCACTCTCCGGCGCGCTTCCTGCGGGCCGGCGAGCAGGGTGCCGTCGAGGTCGGTGGCGAGCACGAGCTTGCGCGGATCGAGGTAAGGGGTACGGGAACGGAAAGGCAATGCGGTCATGGTCATCCTTGTCGAGCGATGTCCGCCACGCGGCCCGCTCGAGCGCGGACGTGGCAGGGAGTGAGGCGTGCAGGGCCGCGGCCGGTGGCCGGGTGCGCGCGCAGGAAAGCGGATGCGGCTTGGCATCCACGCGACGGGGACGGACGGTGAGCTTGAAACGGGGCGCCAGCGTGAGGGTTGTATTTATGGTGTGAGACGGCGCTCGTCCCCGGTGGAACCCGTCAAGGATAACATTGCAAAATAACATCGACAACCTGTGAGATGATTGCACCGAATCACGGAATGGCGAGTTTTTTGGATTGGGTATTGCGCTTTGCTAAAACATCCTCGTATAATGCGGCTCCCCGGGCGGTTAGTTCAGCTGGTTAGAATACTTGGTCGACATCCAAGGGGTCGCAGGTTCGAATCCTGCACCGCCCACCAGAATTCCTCCATATCGCAGGCCTCGAGCCTGTAGAGAAAAGATGCCAAGGTGTCTTTTCTGTGCCGTTCAGCTTGAACGGATTCTCTGATCTCCACGACTCTAGCGTAAAGCGCAACAGGCCGCGTCAGCTTCGCATTTTCCTGTTGCGTCCATCCGTTGCGCGCGCTATACTAGCCGGCTTCGGTGTGGGCCTATCTTTTTTTGGCCCATGCGTTTAAGAGGAAGTTTTTTTAAAACTTCCGATAGTCAACTAGCCCCGCCCAATCGCAGGTGGGAATGGAGAAAAAATGAGCCTGGGCCTTCTCGGTCGCAAGGTTGGCATGATGCGCATCTTCACGGACGACGGTGATTCGATCCCCGTTACCGTGCTGGACGTGTCGAACAACCGTGTTGCGCAAATCAAAACTCCTGAAACTGATGGTTATGCCGCAGTTCAGGTCGTCTTCGGTCAACGTCGCGCTTCCCGCGTGAACAAGGCCGCTGCCGGTCACTACGCCAAAGCTGGCGTCGAAGCTGGCACGATGCTGAAGGAATTCCGCGTCGAAGCCGCTCAAGCCGCTGGTTTCAAAGCTGGCGACGCAGTCAACGTCTCGCTGTTCGAAGTGGGCCAGAAGATCGACGTGCAAGGCACCTCGATCGGTAAAGGCTACGCCGGTACCATCAAGCGTTACAACTTCTCGTCGGGCCGCGCCACCCACGGTAACTCGCGTTCGCACAACGTGCCGGGTTCCATCGGTATGGCACAGGATCCGGGCCGCGTGTTCCCGGGTAAGCGCATGACCGGTCACATGGGTGACGTCACTGTCACGACCCAGAACCTGGAAATCGCCCGTATCGACGCCGAGCGTCAACTGCTGCTGGTTAAGGGTGCCGTTCCTGGCGCCAAGAACGGTCAAGTGATCGTCAAGCCGGCAGTCAAGGTCAAAGCCAAGAAAGGAGCATAAGCGATGGAACTCAAGCTCCTGAATGAGCAAGGTCAAGCTGGCGCCGCAGTCAACGCCGCCGACACCGTGTTCGGCCGTGATTACAACGAAGCCCTGATCCACCAGATCGTGGTCGCCTACGCCGCCAACGCGCGCTCGGGCAACCGCAAGCAGAAGGATCGTGAAGAAGTCTCCCACACGACCAAGAAGCCGTGGCGTCAAAAAGGTACGGGCCGTGCTCGTGCCGGTATGTCGTCGTCGCCGCTGTGGCGCGGTGGTGGCCGTATCTTCCCGAACTCGCCGGACGAGAACTTCTCGCACAAGGTCAACAAGAAGATGCATCGCGCAGGTATCTGCTCGATCTTCTCGCAGCTGGCCCGCGAAGACCGCCTGAGCGTCATCGAGAACCTGACCGTCGAAGCACCGAAGACCAAGCTGCTGTCGCAAAAGCTGCAGGGCATGGGTCTGGACTCGGTCCTGGTGATCACCGACACCATCGATGAAAACCTGCTGCTGGCATCGCGCAACCTGCCGAACGTGCTGGTTGTCGAGCCGAAGCACGCCGACCCGATGTCGCTGGTGTTCTACAAGAAAGTCCTGGTCACCAAAGCTGCTCTGGCCAAGATCGAGGAGATGTACGCATGAGCGCCGCAATCAAATTCAGCGAAGAGCGCCTGATGAAGGTGCTGCTGGCTCCGGTCATTTCCGAAAAGGCGACCTTCGTCGCGGAAAAGAACGAACAGATCGTGTTCAAGGTCCTGCCGGACGCGACCAAGCCGGAAATCAAAGCCGCCGTCGAGCTGCTGTTCAAAGTCGAAGTGGAATCGGTCCAGACCGTGAACCGCGAAGGCAAGCAGAAGCGTTCGGGCCGTTTCACCGGTCGCCGCAACCACACCAAGCGCGCTTTCGTGGCCCTGAAACCGGGCCAGGAAATCAATTTTGTCGAGGAGGCTAAATAATGGCACTCGTTAAGATGAAGCCAACCTCCCCAGGCCGCCGCGGCATGGTGAAGGTTGTGAACGCCGACCTGTACAAGGGTCGTCCGTTCGCAGCCCTGGTTGAGAAGAAATCGAAGACCGCTGGCCGTAACAACAACGGTCACATCACCACCCGCCACATCGGCGGTGGTCACAAGCACCACTACCGCGTGGTCGACTTCAAGCGCAACAAGGACGGTATCCCGGCCAAGGTCGAGCGCATTGAATACGACCCGAACCGCAGCGCGCACATCGCTCTGGTGTGCTACGCCGACGGTTTCCGCGCGTACATCATCGCTACCAAGGGCATGGCCGTGGGCGATACCGTCATGAACGGCTCGGAAGCGCCGATCAAGTCGGGTAACTGCCTGCCGATCCGCAACATCCCGGTCGGTACCACCATGCACTGCGTCGAAATGCTGCCGGGTAAGGGTGCCCAGATGGCCCGTACCGCAGGCGCCGGCGTCGTGCTGATGGCTCGCGAAGGTACCTACGCCCAGGTTCGCCTGCGCTCGGGTGAAGTGCGCCGCGTGCACATCGAGTGCCGCGCAACGGTTGGCGAAGTCGGCAACGGCGAGCACAACCTGCGCAAGATCGGTAAAGCCGGTGCAATGCGTTGGCGCGGTGTCCGCCCGACCGTTCGCGGTGTCGTGATGAACCCGATCGACCACCCGCACGGCGGTGGTGAAGGTCGTACGGCTGCGGGTCGTCACCCGGTGTCGCCATGGGGCCAGCAGACGAAGGGCAAGAAGACGCGTTCGAACAAGCGCACGTCGTCGATGATCGTCTCGCGCCGCGGCAAGAAATAAGGATAAGACATGACTCGTTCATTGAAAAAAGGGCCGTTCATTGACGCCCACCTGGTGAAAAAAGTCGAAACCGCGCAAGCGAACAAAGACAAAAAGCCGGTCAAAACCTGGTCGCGCCGCTCGACGATCACCCCGGACTTCATCGGTCTGACGATCGCCGTTCACAACGGTAAAGTGCACGTGCCGGTGTACGTGTCCGAGAACATGGTGGGTCACAAGCTGGGCGAATTCGCCCTGACCCGCACGTTCAAGGGCCACGCCGCTGACAAGAAGGCGAAGAAATAATGGAAACTAAAGCTATCCTCAAAGGCGTCCGCCTGTCGGAACAGAAAGGCCGCCTCGTCGCCGATCTGATCCGCGGCAAGAAAGTCGACGCCGCGCTGAACATCCTGCAGTTCAGCCCGAAAAAAGGCGCGACCATCATCAAGAAAGTGCTGGAGTCCGCAATCGCGAACGCCGAGCACAACGATGGTGCCGACATCGACGAACTGAAAGTGGTTCAGATCTATGTCGAAAAGGGCCCGATCCTGAAGCGCTTTACGGCACGTGCCAAAGGCCGCGGCGATCGCATTTCGAAACAATCCTGTCACATCTTCGTGACTGTCGGTAACTAAGGAGTCACACGATGGGTCAGAAAATCCACCCAACCGGCTTCCGCCTGGCGGTCACCCGTAACTGGGCATCGCGCTGGTACGCTGGCAACGGCAACTTCGCCGACATGCTGAAGGAAGACCTGGAAGCCCGCGCTTTCCTGAAGAAGAAACTGAAGAACGCCTCCGTCGGCCGCATCGTCATCGAGCGTCCGGCCAAGAACGCGCGCTTCACGATCTACTCGTCGCGTCCGGGCGTCGTCATCGGCAAGAAGGGCGAAGACATCGAAGTCCTGAAGTCGTCGCTGACGAAGATCATGGGCGTGCCGGTGCACGTCAATATCGAAGAAATCCGCAAGCCGGAAATCGACTCGCAGCTGATCGCCGACTCGATCGCCCAGCAGCTCGAAAAACGTATCATGTTCCGCCGCGCCATGAAGCGTGCGATGCAGAACGCGATGCGTCTGGGCGCTGTCGGCATCAAGATCATGTCGTCGGGCCGCCTGAACGGCATCGAGATCGCACGTACCGAATGGTACCGCGAAGGCCGTGTGCCCCTGCACACCCTGCGCGCCGATATCGACTACGGCACCAGCGAAGCCTCGACCACGTACGGCATCATCGGCGTGAAAGTCTGGGTCTACAAGGGTGACCGTTCGCCGACCGGCGAAGCACCGGTGATCGACGTTCCGGCCGACGAGAAAAAGCCGCGCGGTCCGCGTCGTGACGATGGCAAACCGGCTGGCCGTGGCCGCCCGGGCGCCAAGCCAGGTACCGCACCCGCAGGCCGCCGTGCTGCCAAGCCGGCCGCTGAGAAAGCAGGAGAATAAGCATGCTGCAGCCATCCCGCAGAAAGTATCGTAAAGAGCAGAAAGGCCGCAACACCGGCATTTCGCACACCCGCGGCACCGCGGTCTCGTTCGGCGAATTCGGTCTGAAGGCAGTTGCCCGCGGCCGTATCACCGCACGCCAGATCGAAGCTGCACGTCGTGCCATGACCCGTCACATCAAGCGTGGCGGCCGTATCTGGATCCGTATCTTCCCGGACAAGCCGATCTCGAACAAGCCGGCTGAAGTCCGTATGGGTAACGGTAAAGGTAATCCGGAGTACTACGTGGCCGAGATCCAGCCGGGCAAGGTCCTGTACGAAATGGACGGCGTCGCTGAAGAACTGGCGCGCGAAGCCTTCCGTCTGGCTGCCGCCAAACTGCCGCTGGCGACGACGTTCGTCGTGCGTCAAGTCGGTCAATAACAGGAGTTAAGAATGAAAGCAACGGAACTCCGCGGCAAGGACCAGGCAGCTCTGCAACAAGAGCTGAATGAGCTGCTGAAGGCACAGTTCGGCCTGCGCATGCAAATCGCTACGCAGCAACTGACGAACACCGCCCAGCTCAAGAAGGTGCGCCGCGATATCGCGCGTGTCAAGACTGTGATGAACCAGAAGGAAGCCAAATGAACGACACCACTAAAACGGCGCTGAAGCGTACGCTGGTCGGCAAAGTCGTGTCCGACAAGATGGACAAGACGGTGACCGTGCTGATCGAGCGTCACGTCAAGCACCCGCTGTACGGCAAGATCATCGTGCGCTCGAACAAGTATCACGCGCACGACGAGACCAACCAGGCGAAAATCGGCGACACCGTCGAGATCGCGGAAGGTCGCCCGATCTCGAAGACGAAGGCTTGGACCCTGACCAAAGTTCTGCAGGTCGCTCCGGTTCTCTGATCCAAAACCGGGGCCTTGTAAAACCGTAGCGAGCTTTGCGCAGTAGGTTTTACAACGCCCCCGGAAAATTTGTCTTGCGTGGCCCGCTGGTATGTGGAATACTAGCGGGCTTCGTTCATGTGTTGCCGCAGTTTGTCCTTCGGTAACTGCGGCCTGCAACGAACATTGGAAAGTCCAATCACCCAAACGTACGCGCTTGCAATGAGTGCGGACGGCGGGACCAAGACTGACCGCAGGCCTACGGTTTTCCGTGGGGTTTCTTCGGCTTAAGTTGGGAAAGAAAATATCATGATTCAAACCGAAAGCCGGCTCGAAGTGGCCGACAATACCGGTGCAAAAGAAGTTCTGTGCATCAAGGTATTGGGCGGCTCCAAGCGCCGTTACGCCAGCATTGGCGACGTGATCAAGGTCACCGTGAAGCAAGCTGCTCCGCGCGGCCGCGTCAAGAAGGGTGAAATCTACAACGCCGTGGTCGTGCGTACCGCTAAAGGTGTGCGCCGCCAGGACGGCTCCCTGGTGAAGTTCGACGGCAATGCCGCCGTCCTGCTGAACAGCAAGCTGGAGCCGATCGGTACCCGCATCTTCGGACCGGTGACGCGCGAACTGCGTACCGAGAAGTTCATGAAGATCGTGTCCCTGGCACCTGAAGTTCTGTAAGGGAGCAGCAATGGATAAGATTCGTAAAAACGACGAAGTCATCGTTCTGGCCGGTAAAGACAAAGGCAAGCGCGGTGTCGTTCAGCAGCGCGTAGATGCTGAGCACGTCATCGTCGAAGGCGTGAACGTGGCCAAGAAGGCCGTCAAGCCGAACCCGATGACCGGCGTAACTGGTGGTATCGTCGACAAGACCATGCCGATTCACGTGTCGAACGTCGCGCTGTTTAACGCAGCGACCGGCAAGGCTGATCGCGTTGGCTTCAAAGAAGTGGATGGCAAAAAAGTCCGCGTCTTCAAGTCGAACGGCGAAGTAGTGAAAGGGTAATGAGAAATGGCCCGTCTCCAACAAGTTTATAAAGACAAAGTCGTTGCCGAACTGACCGAAAAATTCGGTTACAAGTCGGTGATGGAAGTGCCGCGCCTGACCAAGATCACCCTGAACATGGGTCTGTCGGAAGCTGTCGCCGACAAGAAGATCATCGAGCACGCAACCGGCGACCTGACGAAGATCGCTGGCCAGAAGCCGGTCGTGACCAAGGCTCGCAAGGCAATCGCAGGTTTCAAGATCCGCGAAGGCTACCCGATCGGCACGATGGTGACCCTGCGTGGCGCCCGCATGTACGAATTCCTGGACCGTTTCATCACCGTGGCCCTGCCGCGCGTGCGTGACTTCCGTGGCGTCAGCGGCAAATCGTTCGATGGTCGCGGCAACTACAACATCGGCGTCAAAGAGCAGATCATCTTCCCGGAAATCGATTACGACAAGATCGATGCGCTGCGTGGCATGAACATCTCGATCACCACGACCGCTAAGACCGACGAAGAAGCCAAAGCGCTGCTCGCCGCATTCAAATTCCCGTTCCGGAACTAAGAACATGGCAAAACTTGCACTGATTAACCGCGAACAGAAGCGTGCAGACCTGGTGGAGAAATTCGCCGCAAAGCGTGCCGCTCTGAAAGCAATCATCGACGACCAGTCGAAGACCGAAGAAGAGCGTTACGAAGCACGCCTGAAGCTGCAGGCCCTGCCGCGTAACTCGGCGCCGACCCGCCAGCGTAACCGCTGCGCCATGACCGGCCGTCCCCGTGGCACTTTCCGTAAATTCGGTCTGGCCCGTACCAAACTCCGCGAATTCGCCATGAAAGGCGAAATCCCGGGTATGACCAAAGCTAGCTGGTAATAGGAGAATAAGCAATGAGTATGAGCGATCCTATCGCCGATATGCTGACCCGTATTCGCAACGCGCAAGGCGTGCAGAAGACCACCGTCGAAATGCCGTCGTCGAAGCTGAAAGTTGCGATTGCCAACGTCCTGAAGGATGAGGGTTACATCGAAGATTACGCCGTGTCCACCGAAGGTGGCAAGGCTGAACTGAAAATCGGTTTGAAGTACTACGTCGGCCGTCCGGTTATCGAGCGCATCGAGCGCGTCTCCCGTCCTGGCCTGCGCATCTACAAGGGCAAAGACGAGATCCCTCAGGTCATGAACGGCCTGGGCGTGGCGATCGTCTCGACCCCGAAGGGTGTGATGACCGACCGCAAAGCACGCGCTACCGGTGTCGGTGGCGAAGTGATTTGCTACGTGGCTTAAGGAGTAGACGATGTCTCGAGTAGCTAAGATGCCAATCGCCGTCCCGGCCGGTACCGATGTCGCGATCAACGCGTCGTCGATCACCGTCAAGGGCCCGCTGGGCACCCTGACCCAGCCGCTGAACGGCCTGGTCAAAGTGGAAAACAACAATGGCACGCTGACCTTTGACGTGATCGACGATTCCCGCGAATCGAACGCCATGTCGGGCACCCTGCGTGCACTGGTGAACAACATGGTGACCGGTGTCACCAAAGGTTTCGAAAAGCGCCTGACCCTGGTCGGCGTGGGTTACAAGGCCGCCGTCCAAGGCAACGCCCTGAACCTGTCGCTGGGCTTCTCGCACCCTGTGCTGCACGCGATGCCGGAAGGCGTCACCGCAGCGACCCCGACCCCGACCGAGATCCTGATCAAGGGTATCAACCGTCAACAGGTCGGTCAGGTTGCCGCAGAAGTGCGCGCTTACCGCTCGCCTGAGCCGTACAAAGGCAAGGGTGTCCGTTATGCGGACGAAGTGGTGAAGCTTAAAGAAACCAAGAAGAAATAATCGGAGCTGACGATGGACAAGAAAGAATCGCGTCTGCGTCGCGGACGCCAAACCCGCATCAAGATCGCGCAGCTGGGCGTGAACCGCCTGTCGGTGCACCGCACGAACCTGCACATCTATGCGAACCTGATCAGCCCGGATGCGAAGGTCCTGGTTTCGGCTTCGACGCTGGAAGCAGAAGTGCGCGCCGAGCTGGGCGGCAAGTCGGGTGCCGGCGGCAACGCCGCTGCAGCCGCACTGGTTGGCAAGCGCGTCGCAGAAAAAGCACTGAAAGCAGGGATCACCGAAGTCGCATTCGACCGTTCGGGTTTCCGTTACCACGGCCGTGTGAAGGCGCTGGCAGAAGCCGCGCGCGAAGCTGGTCTGAAGTTCTAAGGAAGAATCGTCATGGCAAAAATGCAAGCGAAAATGGCAAGCGACAAGCCGGATGATGGCATGCGCGAGAAAATGATCGCGATCAACCGCGTCACCAAAGTGGTGAAGGGTGGTCGTATCATGGGTTTTGCAGCGCTGACCGTTGTCGGTGACGGCGATGGCCGCATCGGCATGGGCAAAGGCAAGTCGAAGGAAGTTCCGGTCGGCGTGCAAAAAGCGATGGAAGAAGCCCGCCGCAACCTGATCAAGGTGCCCCTGAAGAACGGTACGCTGCAGCACTCCGTCACCGGCCGCCACGGCGCGTCGTACGTGATGATGTCGCCGGCCAAGCCGGGTACCGGCGTGATCGCAGGTGGCGCAATGCGCGCAATCTTCGAAGTCATGGGCGTGACCGACGTCGTCGCCAAGTCGACCGGTTCGTCGAACCCGTACAACCTGGTTCGCGCGACCCTCGACGGTCTGGCAAAAATGAGCACTCCGGCCGACATCGCTGCCAAGCGCGGCAAGTCGGTGGAAGAGATCCTGGGTTAAGGGGAATAACTATGGCAAACACCATCAAAGTCAAGCTGGTCAAAGGCCTGATCGGTACCCGCCAGGATCACCGCGCCACCGTGCGCGGTCTGGGTCTGCGTCGTGTCAACTCGGTTTCCGAGCTGCAGGACACCCCGGCGATCCGCGGCATGATCAACAAGGTCAACTACCTCGTGAAAATTGTCGACTAAGCCGCGGCTTGGTCAACGGAGAAAATAATGCAACTCAATACCATCCAACCCGCTGAAGGCGCGAAACACGCCAAGCGCCGCGTCGGTCGCGGTATCGGCTCGGGCCTGGGCAAGACCGCCGGCCGCGGCCACAAGGGTCAGAAATCGCGTTCGGGCGGCTTCCACAAAGTCGGCTTCGAAGGCGGTCAGATGCCTCTGCAGCGCCGTCTGCCGAAGCGTGGCTTCAAGTCGCTGAACGCTACGTTCAAGGCTGAAGTGCGTCTGTCGGACCTGAACAACCTGGCCGTTGCCGACGTCGACGTTCTGGTGCTCAAGCAAGCCGGCGTGCTGCCGGTCGTTGCTCGCGACGTGCGCGTGATCCTGTCGGGCGAAATCACCAAAGCGGTGAACCTGAAAGGCATCAAGGCAACCGCTGGCGCGAAAGCAGCGATCGAAGCAGCTGGCGGCTCGGTCGCCTAAACGCGACCGCTGCCTGATCGGAGCAAAAATTGGCGACTAATTCACAACTTGGTAAAAGCGCTGCATCCGGTTTCCCCTGGGGCCGGTTGTGGTTCTTGCTTGGCGCATTGGTCGTGTACCGTATCGGAGCTCATATCCCGGTCCCCGGGATTGATCCGGTCGCCATGGCCCAGCTGTTCAAGCAGAACGAGGGCGGCATTCTCGGCATGTTCAACATGTTCTCGGGTGGTGCCTTGTCTCGTTTTGCCGTGTTCGCACTTGGCATCACGCCGTACATTTCGGCTTCGATCATCATGCAGCTGGTGTCGATCGTCTCGCCGCAGATGGAGGCACTGAAGAAGGAGGGCGAGGCCGGCCGCCGCAAGATCACCCAGTACACCCGTTATTTCACGGTCGTGCTGGCTCTGTTCCAGGCGTTCGGTATCGCCGTCGCGCTCGAGGCGCAGCAAGGCCTCGTGCTCGATCCGGGCATGGGCTTCCGCCTCGTAACCGTCGTGACCCTGCTGACCGGCACCATGTTCCTCATGTGGCTGGGCGAGCAGATCACCGAACGTGGTCTTGGCAACGGTATCTCGATCATCATTTTTGCCGGTATCGCAGCTGGTCTGCCGGGCGCACTGAGTGGCTTGTTCACCCTGGTGTCGAACGGTTCGATCGGTAGCTTCTCCGCGATCGTCATCGTGATTCTGGTAGCCCTGGTGACTTACGCTGTCGTGTTCGTCGAACGCGGCCAGCGCAAGATCCTGGTGAATTACGCGAAACGCCAGGTCGGTAACAAGATCTATGGTGGCCAAACCAGCCACCTGCCGCTGAAGCTGAACATGGCTGGGGTGATCCCGCCGATCTTCGCTTCGTCGATCATCCTGTTCCCGGCCACGATCGTCGACTGGTTCACGCGCGGCAAAGATGTCAACAGCCCCGTCGTCGGGTTCCTGAAAGACCTCGCTGCCTCGCTGAGCCCGGGCGAACCGATCCACGCGTTGCTGTATGCGGTGGCCATCGTGTTCTTCTGCTTCTTCTACACGGCGCTGGTATTCAACAGCAAGGAAACGGCGGACAACTTGAAGAAGAGCGGCGCGTTTGTACCGGGCATCCGTCCGGGCGAGCAGACCGCACGCTACATCGACAAGATCCTGATGCGCCTGACCCTGGCCGGTGCAGTCTATATCACGCTGGTGTGCCTGGTGCCGGAGTTCTTCCAGAGCCAGTGGAAAGTACCTTTCTACTTTGGCGGAACCTCGCTCCTGATCATCGTGGTCGTCACGATGGATTTCATGGCGCAGGTGCAGAACTACGTCATGTCGCAGCAATATGAATCGCTGCTGCGCAAGGCTAATTTCAAGGGCGGTATCCCGTCGCGTTGAGCGGCTGGCGCCCCCAGGAGTGAATAGACCGAATGGCAAAAGACGACGTCATCCAAATGCAAGGGGAGATTCTGGAGAACCTCCCGAACGCGACCTTTCGCGTGAAGCTGGAAAACGGGCACGTGGTGCTTGGACATATCTCGGGTAAAATGCGGATGAATTACATCCGCATTCTTCCGGGTGACAAGGTAACGGTGGAGCTGACCCCTTACGACTTGTCCCGGGCCCGCATCGTGTTCCGCACCAAGTAAAACTAATCAAGTTATCGAATCTGGAAGAGAGTGCAAAATGAAAGTTAACGCTTCAGTCAAGCGGATCTGCCGCAACTGCAAGATCATCAAGCGCAAGGGCGTGGTCCGTGTGATCTGCGTCGAGCCGCGTCACAAGCAGCGTCAAGGTTAATACGAGGAATATCGAATGGCACGTATTGCAGGGGTCAACGTCCCCAATCACCAGCACACCGTCATCGGCCTGACGGCGATCTATGGTATCGGCCGTACCCGCTCGAAGCAGATCTGCGAATCGACCGGCGTTGCGACCAACAAGAAGGTCAAGGACCTGGACGACAACGAGCTGGAAAAGCTGCGTGATGCAGTCGGCAAGTTCGTGGTCGAGGGCGACCTGCGCCGTGAGCTGTCCATGAGCATCAAGCGTCTGATGGACCTGGGCTGCTACCGTGGCATGCGTCACCGCAAGGGCCTGCCGGTCCGCGGTCAACGCACCCGTACCAATGCACGTACCCGCAAGGGCCCGCGCAAGGCAGCTCAATCGCTCAAGAAATAATCTAGGAACTGACCATGGCTAAGCAACAAAGCTCGGCGGCTGCAGCCCGCATCCGCAAGAAAGTCAAAAAGAACGTCGCCGAAGGCATCGCACACGTCCACGCATCGTTCAACAACACCATCATCACGATCACCGATCGTCAGGGCAATGCCCTGTCGTGGGCGACGTCCGGCGGCGCAGGTTTCAAGGGTTCGCGTAAATCGACCCCGTTTGCGGCTCAGGTCGCAGCTGAAGCAGCTGGCAAGGTTGCTCAGGAATACGGCGTGAAGAACCTGGAAGTCCGCATCAAGGGCCCGGGCCCGGGCCGTGAGTCGGCTGTGCGCGCGCTGAACAACCTGGGTATCAAGATCACCGAGATCCAGGACGTGACGCCGGTTCCGCACAACGGCTGCCGTCCGCCGAAGCGTCGTCGTATCTAATGTTGCCCGGGCGGTTCGCCGCCCGCCGCAGCATTGATGCGCCACACGCCGTGGTGTAAAGAATCGCCGGCGCAGTTAACCCGGAAATGGGTTATACTGCCCGGCTATTGTCGCCTCGGGCCGTCCTGGTCATGAGGTTTTTGTAAGCCACGTCCGGTCTCATCGAAGAACTGGACTAGCGCCTGTTGTGGCTCAAGCCGCATCCGGGGCGTGATCATTCAAACAAAGGAAGTTTAACGTGGCACGTTATATCGGACCTAAAGCAAAACTGTCGCGCCGTGAAGGCACCGACCTGTTCCTGAAGAGCGCACGCCGCTCGCTCGACTCCAAGTGCAAACTGGACGTCAAACCGGGCCAGCACGGCGTCAAGTCGGGCCAGCGTACGTCGGACTACGGCAACCAGCTGCGTGAAAAGCAGAAGGTCAAGCGTATCTACGGTGTGCTGGAGCGTCAGTTCCGCCGCTACTTCGCCGAAGCGTCGCGCCGCAAGGGCAACACCGGTGAGACCCTGCTGAAGCTGCTGGAATCGCGTCTGGACAACGTCGTCTACCGCATGGGCTTCGGCTCGACCCGCGCCGAAGCACGTCAGCTGGTCAGCCACAAAGCGCTGACCGTGAACGGCAACGTCGTGAACATCGCTTCGTACCAGGTCAAGACCGGCGACGTCATCGCCGTCCGCGAAAAGGCCAAGAAGCAGACCCGTATCGTCGAAGCGCTGTCGCTGGCCGAGCAGGTTGGTTTCCCGAGCTGGGTGTCGGTCGATGCCAAGAAAATGGAAGCAACCTTCCGCGCCTATCCGGAGCGTAACGAGATCGCTGCCGACGTCAACGAAGCGCTGATCGTCGAACTGTACTCGCGTTAATCGACTTTGGCGCGGTCATCCCGCGCCGAAGTCGTCCCCGCGAAAGCGGGGATCCATGCTGAGCTGGCTAAAGCCGACTGTGTATGGGTTCCCGCTTCCGCGGGAAGTCGTGTCCGGCAGTGCCGGACACGACGGCAACACCGAATTCGCCTTACCGCCTGCTCCCAGAAGCAGGCGTTTCCACTACTGATGCCATCAGCCTTATCGGTGTAACGAGCCGAGGGTATTGAAGAGGACACTCATGCAAAATAGTTTGTTGAAGCCACGTATTATCGATGTCGAAACGCTCGGCGCCGGCCACGCGAAAGTCGTGATGGAACCGTTCGAACGTGGTTATGGCCACACGCTGGGTAACGCGCTGCGCCGGGTGCTGCTGTCGTCGATGATCGGCTACGCGCCGACCGAAGTGACGATCGCCGGCGTCGTGCACGAGTACTCGTCGCTGGACGGTGTGCAGGAAGACGTCGTCGACCTGCTGCTGAACCTGAAAGGCGTCGTGTTCAAGGTGCACAACCGCGACTCCGTGACGCTCACCCTGAAGAAGGAAGGCGAAGGCCCGGTCCTGGCATCGGACATCGACTTGCCGCATGACGTGGAACTGATCAACCCGGACCACGTGATCGCCCATCTGACCGCCGGCGGCAAGCTGGACATGCAGATCAAGGTCGAAAAAGGCCGCGGCTACGTGCCGGGTAACGTGCGCCGCCTGTCGGAAGACACGAACAAGACCATCGGCCGCATCATCCTGGACGCATCGTTCTCGCCGGTCCGCCGCGTGTCGTATGCCGTGGAATCGGCCCGCGTCGAACAGCGTACCGACCTCGACAAGCTGATCATCAACATCGAGACCAATGGCGTCATCACGCCGGAAGAAGCGATCCGCCAGTCGGCCCGCGTCCTGGTCGACCAGCTGAACGTGTTCGCTGCCCTGGAAGGCACCGAAGCCGCCGCGGAAGCACCGTCGCGTGCACCGCTGGTCGATCCGATCCTGCTGCGTCCGGTGGACGACCTGGAGCTGACCGTCCGTTCGGCAAACTGCCTGAAGGCCGAGAACATCTACTACATCGGCGACCTGATCCAGCGTTCGGAAAACGAACTGCTGAAGACGCCGAACCTGGGCCGCAAGTCGCTGAACGAGATCAAGGAAGTCCTGGCTTCCCGTGGTCTGACCCTGGGCATGAAGCTGGAAAACTGGCCGCCCGCAGGTCTGGAAAAGTAATTCGTAGTACCCGCCCGGGGCAGGTGTCCCGGGCGTTTTGTCGCCAACCGGCCCGCGTCGCACACAGCGGCGATCGAAGAGCTCGGATTTAAACTTAACTCGAAAGGAATTACCATGCGTCACCGTCACGGCCTTCGCAAGCTGAACCGTACCTCGTCCCACCGCCTCGCCATGCTGCGCAACATGACCGTTTCGCTGCTGCGTCACGAAGCGATCAAGACCACCGTTCCGAAAGCCAAGGAACTGCGCAAAGTCGTCGAGCCGATCATCACCCTGGGCAAGAACGACACCCTGGCCAACAAGCGCCTGGCATTCGCCCGTCTGCGTGACCGCGAAATCGTCCAGAAGCTGTTCGCTGAAATCGGCCCGCGCTACAACGCGCGTCCGGGCGGCTACATCCGCATCCTGAAGATGGGCTTCCGCGTTGGCGACAACGCCCCGATGGCTTTCGTCGAGCTGGTCGACCGTCCGGAAGTCACCTCGGCTGAAGACGCGCCGACCGCCGAGTAATCGCGGTTCAGGCAACATGAAAAACCAGGCTCCGGCCTGGTTTTTTTTTGCCCGCAGCGGACGACGCGGACCCGGTGTACCATGCTGATGCGTTGAACCAATATTCCGACCATGTCCCGATCTTTTTCCCTGTCGATCACGCGACTGCTGGCCGCCTGGCTGCTGGCCTGTCTCGCCTTCGTCTCTTCCGCCCACGCCGACGACGACTTCCTGCCGCCTGAGCAGGCATTCAAGTTCTCCGCGCAAATGGCGGACGCGCACACGATCGTCGTCAATTACGCGATCGCCGATGGCTACTACATGTACCGCGAGCGCTTCCGCTTCACGGCAAGCGGCGCGAAGCTCGGCGAGCCGGCCATCCCACCGGGCAAGATCAAGTACGACGACACGTTCCAGAAGAACGTCGAGACCTATCACAACGGCGTCGAGATCCGCATCCCGGTCGACGCCACCGGGCCGTTCACGCTGACCGCCACCGGCCAGGGTTGCGCGGACAAGGGCCTGTGCTATCCGCCGCAGGATGCGTCGGTCCAGCTCACGCCGGGTGCCGGCGGCAGCGCGCCGCAGATGAGCGTCGCGCCGGGGCAGGGCGGCGGGTTCAACTTCCCGGGACAACCCGCGCCGCAGGTCGATACGCCACCCGCACCCGCACCGGCGCCCGTCGCGCCCGTGAAACCGGCGGCACCGTCCGAACTCTCCGGCATCGCCTCGCTGCTGCAGGGCGGCCGCCTGCTGGCCATCGTCCCCGCGTTCATCCTGCTGGGACTGGGCCTCGCGTTCACGCCGTGCGTGCTGCCGATGGTGCCGATCCTGTCGTCGATCATCGTGGGTGAAGGCAAACAGGTGCACCGCACGCGCGGCTTCGTGCTGTCGCTCGCGTACTCGTTCGGGATGGCGATCGTCTACACGGCGCTGGGCGTGGCGGCCGGCCTGCTCGGCGAAGGGCTGGCGGCGGCGCTGCAGAATCCCTGGGTACTGGGCGGCTTCGCGCTGCTGATCGTCGTGATGGCGTTGTCGATGTTCGACGTCTACCAGTTGCAGGTTCCCGCCGCGCTACAGACGCGGCTGACCAGTGCCTCTGGCCGTCAGTCGTCCGGCAAGCTGGCCGGCGTGTTCGTGATGGGGGCGATCTCCGCATTGATCGTCGGCCCGTGCGTGGCGGCGCCGCTCGCGGGTGCGCTCGTGTACATCAGCCAGACGCGCGACGTCGTCATCGGCGGCGCCGCGCTGTTCGCGATGGCGGTCGGGATGAGCATTCCGCTGCTGCTCGTGGGGGTGTCCGCCGGCTCGCTGCTGCCGCGCGCCGGGCTGTGGATGGAATCCGTGAAGCGTTTCTTTGGTGTCCTGATGCTGGCGATGGCCTTGTGGATGGCCGCGCCCGTCCTGCCGGGCATCGTGCAGATGGTCCTGTGGGCTGCGCTGCTGCTGGGCTATGGTTTCTACCTGCTGCGCGGCCTGCGCGGGCATTGGGCCGGTCTCGCGCTCGGCGCCGCCAGCGTCGTGCTGGGCGCCACGCAGCTCGTCGGCGTGGCCAGCGGTGCGCGCGACCCGCTCGCGCCGCTGGCCCGCTTCACGGGCGGCGCGCCCGCGCTGCCGCTCGCGTTCACGCGCATCAAGACCGTCGACCAGCTCGACGCCGCGCTGGCCGCCACCGGTGGCCGCACCGCGATGCTGGATTTTTACGCCGACTGGTGCGTGTCGTGCAAGGAAATGGAAAAGCTGACGTTCGTCGATCCGGCCGTCAAGGCGCGGCTGGCGAACACGGTGCTGCTGCAGGTCGACGTGACGGCCAACGATGCGGATGACCGGGCGCTGCTCAAGCGCTTCGGACTGTTCGGGCCGCCGGGCATCATCCTGTTCGACAAGCAGGGGAAAGAGATTCCTGATAGCCGGGTGATCGGCTATCAGGATGCGAACAAGTTCCTGGGTTCGCTGGGCAAGCTGCAGTAATCCTCACGCTGTACAAAGCCACGTCGCCCCTGCGAAGGCAGGGGCCCGGGTTCGTGGCTTGGTCGAGAAACCTGGGCTCCCGCCTTCGCGGGAGCGAGGGTGGGTATTCAGCCTTGTGCGGTGTGGCCGCGATGCTGCCAGCCACCATGGCCACGGTGTCCGAAGCGTGCCGCCTTCTCATCGAACGTCTTCTTCTGGTCCGCGCTCAGGACCGAGTAGAAGGTGCTCAGCGACGCCTGGCGTTGTTCGAGGGCGGCCGTGCGCAGCTTCTGCCGCTCGATCATCTTCGCCATGCGTTCCGACGCCGTCAGGTTGGCCCAAGCGGCCCGGTCGTGGGGCTGGCGTGCAGGCGGCTGCATCGACGCCACGAACGCATTCCAGGCGTTTTCCTGGGCCGGCGTGATCTTCAGCTGGTCGTGCAGCTTCGCGATCCGCTTGGCGCGGAATTGCGCGCGCTGTTCCGGCGTCAGCTTCTGGTGCTGCATGCCGTGGCGGGCCTGCGGTGCGGCCTGGTCCGTCGTCTGTGCATGGGCGCCCAGTGCGGCAGCGCCGAGGGTCAGCGCGGACAGGGCGGCGAGGAGGTGTTTGCGATAGGTTTTCATCTCAGGTTTCCTAGTAGGGTTAAAGTTGGCAAACCGCCAAACGTTGTCTTCATGCTCCGATCTGCGTGCATCGCGTCGTCTTCGCACGGTTCCCATCATGGGCGCAAGATGTAAGCGCAGCGTTTCCCGTCTCTCGTTCTTTGTATCAATTTGTTTCCCTGGAAGATCCATATACAAGCCGATACAAAGTGACTGTTCAGGGTTCGAACAACTCGCGATAATGGCGATATGGACAATCCATCTACCATCCTGATCGTCGACGACGACCGCGATATCCGCTCGCTGCTGGCCGATTACCTCGAAGCGAACGGCTACCGCGCGCTTGCCGCGGCCGACGGCACCGCCATGTGGAAACTCCTGGACGAGTCGCGTCCGGACCTGATCGTGCTCGACCTGAACCTGCCGGGCGACGACGGGCTCACGCTGTGCCGCAAGCTGCGCGCGCATTCGACCATGCCCGTCATCATGCTCACTGCCCGCAGCGAGCCTCTGGACCGCATCCTCGGCCTCGAAATGGGCGCGGACGACTACCTGCCGAAGCCCTTCGAGCCGCGTGAACTGCTGGCGCGCATCCGCAGCGTGCTGCGCCGCAGCCACGCGATGCCGCCGAACTCGCAGGTCGAGAACGTGCAGCAGATGAAATTCTCGGGCTGGACGCTCGACCTCACCGCGCGCCATCTCGTCAATCCGCAAGGTGTCGTCATCATGCTGTCGGGCGCCGAGTTCCGCCTGCTGCGCGTTTTCCTGGAGCACCCGAACCGCGTGCTGAACCGCGACCAGTTGCTGAACCTCACGCAGGGCCGCGACGCCGATCCGTTCGACCGCTCGATCGACATCCAGATCAGCCGCCTGCGCCAGAAGCTGGGCGAGGATGCGCGCATGCCGCAGATCATCAAGACCGTCCGCAACGGCGGCTACGTGCTGGCCGGCCAGGTCACGGTGGAGCCGAGCGCGTGAGAGCTTTCCTCGGCTCGATGACGGGCCGCGTGTTTGCTACCCTGCTGCTGGGCATCGTGCTCACGGCCGCGCTGACCCAGCTGCTGGCCGACGCCGAACGCGCGCGCGTCATCGACGAGTTCCGCGACCTGCACAACCTCGACCGGGCCGAACAGCTCATCATGGCCACCGAGATCGTCCCCGAGTCCGCACGCAAGGCCTACCTCGACGTGGCCAACCGTCCCGGCATGCAGCTCGCCGACGTCGACACCCATCCGGCGGCGCTTGCCCCGACCAACTCCGAATTCACCCAGGCGCTCGCCGCCCGCATGGGCAAAGGGTATGTGATGCGGTCGCTGGCCGCGCGTCCCGCCGCGTGCTCGACGGCGCGCGAACAGCCCGTCGTGTTCGGCCTGCTGCGCATGAAGTGGCGCGGCACGTGCGAGAGCATCGCCGTACGCCTGCGCGACGGCGACGACCTCGTGCTGTCCGTGCTGCCGCCGCGCTCGGCCACGTCGCCGCAACGCACCGACTACACGTGGACGATCTCGATGTTCCTCGTCAGCGTGGCCTTCCTCGCCTACCTCGTGGCGCGCATGACGACTCGGCCGCTGAAGCAGCTGGCGCAGGCCGCGAAAGACCTCGGCAACGACATCAACCACCCGCCGCTCGACCTCACGGGCGCCGACGAGATCCGCCAGGCCAGCGCCGCCTTCAACGCGATGCAGGCGCGCATCCGCCAGTACATCTTCCAGCGAACGCAGATGCTGGCCGCCATCACGCACGACCTGCAGACGCCGCTCACGCGCATGCGCCTGCGCCTGGAAAAGGTCAACGAGCCGGAACTGCAGGAGCGCCTGATCGGCGACCTGTCCGCGATGCAGGCAATGGTGCGCGAAGGCCTCGACCTGGCGCGCAGCATGGACACGAACGAGGCCATGCAGATGCTGGACCTCGACTCGTTGCTGGACTCCGTCGTCGCCGACGCGGCCGAGAGCTGCCAGCGCGTGACCTTGACGGGCCACGCCGGCATGGCGCTGCTGGGCCGGCCGATGGACCTGCGCCGCTGCCTGGTGAACCTGATCGACAACGCCGTCAAGTACGGCCACGCGGCCAGGGTCAGCGTCGACCGCATCAACGGCGCGGCGCGCATCCGCATCCGCGATGCCGGCCCCGGCATCCCGGGCGCCGAGCTGGCCCGCGTGTTCGACCCGTTCTACCGGGTGGAGACGTCGCGCTCGCGCGAATCGGGCGGCACGGGCCTCGGGCTCACCATCGCCCGCAACATCGCCGAGCAGCACGGCGGCAGCATCAACCTCGCCAATCATCCGGAAGGCGGGCTCGAAGCGACCCTGATGTTGCCGGAGTTTTATCCCGGCAAATAAGCACGCTGAAAAATCGCACGGGCAGAAACATTACTGTTACACCCGTGTGGGACAATCTCCGGCGGAGACTCGGTCTTGCGGCCGGCGTCACCCTCATCGCATAAATACACAAAGAGAAAGACCGCGGACAGGCGGCACAGGGAGTGGAATGAAGACCAAGAATATCGCGATCGTCGCCGGCATTGTCATTGCCGTCGGCGCCGGCACGTGGGCCGTGAACCGCGGTTCCGATGCGCATGCCGACGGGGCCGCCGCCCCGGGCGGCAAGGGTAAAGGGGCGCAGCCGCCGGCCGTCGTCAACGTCGTGGCGCCGCACCGCCAGGACGTCGCCGTCGTGCAGCAGGCCAACGGCACCGTGACGCCGGTCCGCGCCGTCGACCTGCACCCGCAGACGACCGCGACCATCCGGCAAGTCCACATCAAGGAAGGCCAGTTCGTCAAACAGGGCGAGCTGATGTTCTCGCTCGACGACCGCGAAGACCGCGCCAACCTCGACAAGGCCCAGGCCCAGGTCGCGCGCGACCGCGCGTCGCTGGCCGACCTCGAGCGGCAATACAAGCGCAGCCAGGACCTGTTCGCGCAGCACTTCATCGCCCAGAGCGCCGTCGACACGCTGCGTGCCCAGGTCGACCAGGCCCGCGCCACCCTGCAGGCCGACAGCGCCGCCGCGCGCGCGAGCAGCGTCACGACGAGCTACACCGCGATCCGCGCGCCGATGTCCGGCCGCGTGGGCGGCATCAACGTCTATCCGGGCAGCCTCGTGCAGCCGGCGACGTCGCTCACGACGATCACCCAGCTCGACCCGATCACCGTCGCGTTCACGTTGCCGGAATCCAGCCTGCCGTCGCTGCTGGCGGCGCAGAAGCGGGGCAAGGTCGAGGTCGAGGCGCTGCCGGGCGCCGACCTGGCACCGGTGAAGGGCCTGCTGAGCTTCGTCGACAACACGGTCGACCCGCAAGCCGGCACGATCAAGGTGAAGGCCGAGTTCGACAACCGCGAGACCACGCTGTGGCCCGGCCAGTACGTGAGCACGAAGGTCATCGTGCAGACCTTGAAGGATGCCGTCGTGATCCCGCAGAACGCCATCATCACCAATGCCCAGGGCACGTTCGTCTACGTGCTCGAGAAGGACCACTCGGCCCGCCTCGTGCCCGTGCGCCGCGTGTACGGGGCGGGCGTCGATGCGGCCGTCAGCGGTCTCGCCGGCAGCGAGCAGGTCATTACCGACGGCAAGCAGAACGTGCGCCCGGGCGCCAAGGTCCGCCTGGCGTCCGACATGGGTAAAGGCAAGGGCAAAGACGTCCACGTCGCCGACAAGGGCTGAACACGATGAACCTGTCCGAACTGTGCATCCGCCGGCCCGTGATGGTCGTGCTGCTGTCGATCAGCCTGATCCTCGTGGGCATCCTGGCGTATTCGCACATCCCCGTCGCGGCGCTGCCCAGCTATAACACGCCCGTCATCAACGTCAACGCCAACCTGGATGGCGCCAGTCCCGAGACGATGGCGTCGTCCGTCGCGCTGCCGCTCGAAAAGCAGTTCTCGACCATCGCCGGCATCAACCTGATCACGTCGACGAGCACGCAGGGCAGCACGTCGCTCACCCTGGAATTCGACCCGTCGATCGACGTCAACGCGGCCGCCGTCGACGTCCAGGCCGCACTTCTTGCAGCCCAGCGCCAGCTGCCGCAGGAAATGACGACGTTGCCGTCGTACCGCAAGGTCAATCCGGCCGATGCGCCCGTGCTGTTCATGACGATGACGTCGCCGTCGATGAACTTGTCCGAGCTGAACGACTACGCGGAAAACCTCGTGTCGCCCGCGATCTCGACGTTGCCGGGCGTGGCGCAGGTGTCCGTCAACGGCGGCAAGCGCTTCGCCGTGCGCGTGCGCGCGAAGACCGATCTCATGAATGCCCGCAACATCACGATGGACGAGCTGGCGACGGCGCTGCGCTCGGCCAACTCGAATTCGGCGCTGGGCATCCTCGACGGCCCGCAGCAGACCATGACCATCCAGGGCCCCGCCCAGATGATGAAGGCGGCCGACTTCGAAAACCTGATCGTCGCCACGCGCGACGGCCTGCCGGTGCGCCTGCGCGACGTGGCCACCGTCGAGGACAGCTACCAGTCGACCCGGGCCTTCGGCGCCTACAATGGCGAGCGCGCCATCGTGCTGCTCGTGCAGCGCCAGCCGAACGCGAACACGGTCGAAGTGGTCGACGGCGTGCGCCGCCTGCTGCCGCGCTTCCAGTCGCAGCTGCCGGCGTCCATCAAGATCAACCTCGTCAACGACCGCTCCAGATCGATCCGCGAGGCGATCCACGACGTGAACTTCACGCTGGCGCTGACGGTGGGCCTCGTCGTGCTCGTGATCTTCCTGTTCCTGCACCGCGCGTCGGCCACGTTCATCCCCGCGATCACGATGCCGATCTCGCTGCTGGGCGCGCTGGCGCTGCTGTTCTGGCTCGGCTACAGCCTCGACAATATTTCTCTACTGGGCATCACGCTGGCCGTCGGCCTCGTCGTCGACGATGCGATCGTCGTGCTGGAAAACATCGTGCGTCACATCGAGATGGGCAAGAAGCCGCTGCGCGCCGCGCTCGACGGCTCGGCCGAGATGGGCTTTACCATCGTGTCGATCTCGGTGTCGCTGATCGCCGTGTTCATCCCGATCTTCTTCATGCCGGGCGTGATCGGCCTGCTGTTCCACGAATTCGCCGTCATCGTTGGCCTCGCGATCCTCGTGTCGGCCGCCGTGTCGCTGACCCTCGTGCCGATGCTGGCATCGCGCCTGCTCCCGGCACATGGCCACGACCACACGGAAGAGAAAACCTTCATCGGCCGCCATTTCGAGCGCGGCTTCACGGCGCTGCGCAATGCCTACGAGAAGACGCTCGACGTGGCGCTGAAGCACCGCTTCGTCGTATTGATCGTCGCGTTCGGCACGTTCGCGCTGACCGTCGTGCTGTACACGACCATCCCGAAAGGCTTCTTCCCCGAGGAAGACATCGGCCAGTTGCGCGTGACGACCGAGGCAGCCGAGGACATTTCGTCGTCCGCGCTCGTCGTGCTGCAGACGAAGGTGGCGGAAGTCATCCAGGCCGATCCGGCCGTGCAGGACGTCACGTCGTTCACCGGCGGCGGCAACAACGGCCGCATGTTCATCGTGCTGAAACCCCGCAACCAGCGCGACAAGATGCCGCAAGTCGTCGACCGCCTGCGCAAGTCGCTGCGCGGGATCGCCGGCGTCAACGTCTACATGGCACCCGTGCAGAACCTGCAGCTGGGCGGCCGCCAGAGCAAGAGCCGCTACCAGTACACGCTGCAGAGCGTGTCCGGGGCGGACATCGGCCAGTGGGCCAACGAGTACCAGGAACGCATGCGCAACAACCCGCTGTTCCGTGACGTGACGAGCGATACGCAGGAAAAGGGCTTGCAGGCCAAGCTCGACATCGACCGCGACAAGGCGAACCTGCTGGGCGTGCAGCTGGGCGATATCCGCACAGCGCTGTACGCGGCGTTCGGCGAGCGCCAGGTCTCGACGATTTATTCCAGCGCGGCCAGCTACTACGTGATCCTGGAAACGGCCAACGAGGACCGCCAGTTCGAGGACGCGCTGTCGCGCCTGTCCGTGCGCAGCAAGACGGGCCAGCTGGTGCAGCTCTCCAGCGTGGCGACGGTGAAACGCACGGTCGGCCCCATCGCCGTCAACCACCAGGGCCAGTTGCAGGCGATCACGCTGTCGTTCAACCTCGCGCCGGACGCGCCGCTCGGCGACGCCACGGCCGCCATCGAGCAGATGGGCCGCGACATGAAGCTGCCCGCGTCGATCATCACGAAATACGGCGGCGACGCGGCCGTGTTCCAGGATTCCCAGTCGAGCCAGCTGATCCTGATCGTCGCCGCGGTCGGCGTCATCTACGTGCTGCTGGGCGTGCTGTACGAGAGTTTCATCCACCCGATCACGATCCTGGCCGGCCTGCCGTCCGCCGCGGTGGGCGCGCTGCTGACCTTGCGCCTGTTCGGCCTGGACCTGACGATGATCGCCATCATCGGCATCCTGATGCTGATCGGCATCGTGAAAAAGAACGCGATCATGATGATCGACTTCGCCCTCGACGCCCAGCGCAACCGGGGCATGGCGCCGGAGCAGGCGATCCGCGAGGCGTGCATCCTGCGCTTCCGCCCGATCTTGATGACGACGCTGGCCGCGCTGATGGGCGCGCTGCCGATCGCGCTGGGCCTCGGTGCCGGCGCCGAGCTGCGCCAGCCGCTGGGTCTCGCGGTGTGCGGCGGCCTGATCTTCTCGCAAGTCATCACGCTGTACATCACCCCGGTGATTTATTTGTACCTCGACAAGTACAGCGGCAGCGGCCCGATGACGGATACGCAGCTCGTGGATGTGGAGCAGGGGCGGAAGCCGGTATTGACGAAGGTGGCGTGACGATTCTGCTGGGCAAGGTTGATACACACTGTAACAACCATTAAGCTACCCAGCTTGTACTCTCATTACAGATCCTTAACAGCGCGTGCGCGGCTAATCCAAACGGGTTAGACTGCGCCTCGTCAATATCATTTATTTGTCCTCCGACCGGAGGCGTTCATTATCTTGCGTGACCATTCCCATATCCCGCTGGAAGACAGCGATGTCTGCGCACATTGCGGCCAGCCGCTGCCCGGACGGAAAGTGGTCATCTATGGGCAGAAGGGCCCGAACCGGACCGGCATCGCGATCACGATCGGGCTGCACCTGCTGCTCGTGGCCGTCTGGCTGTTCCAGCCGAAAGTCGAAAGGCACGCGCCGCCGAAAGCCGGCGAAGCCGTCGTGTGGCTGCCGCCGCTGAAGCAGAACAAGCCCGCCGCCAAGCCGGCCGAGCAGGCACCGAAGCACACCGCCAAGGCAGCGGCCGCGCCGAAGTTCACGCCGCCGCGCATCACGATGCCGCGCCTGCCGAACACGATCACCGTGCCGGAGGTCAAAACGGTGGAGGAAAAGCCGCAGCCGCCGAAGGAAGAGACGAAGACGCCGCCGCAGGAAGTCGACATGCAGGCCTATATCGAGGCCCAGCGCAAGCGCCGCGGCGCCCCGGCGCAGACGGACCAGGCCGAGGAAAGCGAAGCCGCGCGCGGCACACGCAACGCGCTCGCGAACATCGCCGCCATCAACGGCCGCGGCGGCCAGGATCCGAACGAGACGGGCGGCGTGTTCAGCATCTCCAACAAGACGTTCAGCCGGGCGGACCTGAAATTCCGCGGCTGGAACCCGAATTTCAAGCGCCGCTGGCTGACGGCGGTGACGGTCGAGCGCGGCAGCGACCCGGACATCGAGACGGCCATCGTCAAGAAGATGATCGAGCTGATCCGCAAGGAAAAGACCGGCGACTTCGAGTGGGATTCGCACCGCCTGAACCGCGTCGTCACGCTGTCGGCCCGGCCGCAGGATACGGACGAACTGATGGCCTTCCTGTACAAGGAAATGTTCCCGGAATACAAACCGCCGCGCTAGGCCGGGGCTGCCGGCCCAGGCATCGTCACTCGTGCGAGGAGAACAGCTTCTCGATCGGATAGTGGTGCTTGACGAAGGGCGACTGGATCACGATGTAGCTGAAGTATTTCTCGATGTTGATGCTCTGCCGGAGCACGTCCTCGGCGATGCTGTGGTAGTGGGCGACGCTGCGGGTGACGAACTTGAGCAGGTAGTCGAAGCCGCCGCTGACCAGATGGCATTCGACGATCTCGTCGATGCTACGGATGGCGGCCTCGAACTTGGCGAAGTCCTCGCGGCGGTGGTCCGACAGGGTGACCTGCGTGAAGACCACCTGCATGTCGCCGAGTTTCTCGAGCTGCAGATGGGCCCCGTAGCCGTTGATGTAGCCCGCCTTCTCCAGGCGCTTCACGCGGATCAGGCACGGGCTGGGAGACAGGCCCACGGCATCGGCCAGGTCGACATTCGTGACCCGGCCGTTACGCTGCAGGTGGCTGAGGATGCGGATGTCGATCCGGTCCAGCTTGAGGGTATCAGGGATCATCGTGGCCTGCCATTTCTGTCTCGCCGTTGATGCTAATCATCATACTATCAGCGTCTCTGTAATGCATATGATGATTTTTCCCTGAGGCCACATCAAATTGTCTTGAGCGCGCGGCGCACGTCGGCCTGGTCGAGCACCTCGTCGAGGGTCCGGGTCAGGCGCTCGAACATCAGGTCGAAGTCATCCGCCGTATAGCACAGGGCCGGGGCGAAGCCGAGCACGTTGTCGCCGAAGGCGCGGAACACGAGGCGGTTGCGGTAGGCCGCGACGGCGATGCGTTCGTGCAGCTTCAGCGCGGGGTCGAAGCGGGTCTTGTCGGCCTTGTCGGCGACCAGTTCGAGCGCGCCGAGCAGCCCGCGGCTGCGCGCGTCGCCGACGAGCGGGTGCGAGAGCAGGTCGCGCAGGCCCTGTTCGAAGCGCGGTGCCTGGGCCTGGCCGTTGGCCAGCAGCCCGCCTTCGGTGTACAGGCGCAGCACTTCGAGGCCGACCGCGGCGCTCACCGGGTGGGCGGAATACGTATGGCCATGGCCCACCGGTACGCCGGCCGGCATGTGGTCGGCGATGCCGCGGTACACCGCGTCGGACATCAGCACGGCGCCCATCGGCGCATAGCCTGCCGTGAGACCCTTGGCCACGACCATCAGGTCCGGCTCCACGCCTTCCTCCTCGCACGCGAACATCGGGCCCGTTCGGCCGAAGCCCGTGATGACTTCGTCGACGACGAACAGGATGTCCAGTTCGCGGCAGGCGTCGCGCATCGCCTTGAGCCAGCCCCTGGGCGGCACGAGCACGCCGCCGGAGCCCTGGATCGGTTCGCAGAAGAACGCCGCTACATTGTCCTGGCCCAGCTCGCGGACCTTGGCGCGCAGCGCCTCGACCGACGTGCGGATGATGGTGTCCGGATCGGAACCGGCCGGATTGCGGTACGGGTAGGGCGAGGGAATCTTGTGCTGCTGGGGCAGGGGCAGGTCGAAATTGTGGTGGAACACGGCCAGCGCGGTCAGGCCCGCGCCCATCGTGGACGAGCCATGGTAGCCGCGCTCGAGCGAGATGAACTGCTTCTTGGTCGGACGGCCGGTCGAGTTGTAGTAGTGCGTGACGAAGCGGATGGCGGAATCGTCCGCGTCCGAGCCGCCCAGCGTGAAATACACGTGGCGCAGCGAGGCCGGCGCCAGTTCCACCAGGCGTGAGGCAAGGCGGATGGCGGGTTCGGAACCGAAATGGAAATAGCCGGTCGCATAAGGCAGCTTGCGCATCTGCTCGGCGGCGGCCCGGACCACGCTCTCCTGGCCATAACCGACGTTGACGCACCACAGGCCGGAAAACGCGTCCAGCAGTTCCGTGCCCTGCGCGTCGCGCAGGTAGGCGCCGTGGCCCGATTCGAGGATCGTGACCCCTCTTTGCTCATGGGCCTGGTAATTCACGAGCGGGTGGATCAGGTGGTCGCGGTCCAGCGCGACGAGGGAATGGGTAGGCATGAAGGGCTCCAGATGAAAGGGGAAGACAGCGACATGGTAGCCACGGGCGCGCAGCGATAGCTGCCGCCGGCACGGTGGAAAACATGGCGGGCATTGCGTAATTGCGAAGGATTCGGAATTTCCTGCTGCGCACCCGGTGCGATACTGCCTGCCCGACGCAGCCCGTAGCCCACCAGGAGATTGCCTTGACCCTCACCATCAAGACCCGCCTCGGCATCGTGATCGCCTTCCTGTCGGTCCTCGCGGCCGGCATCGGCGTGCTCGGCCTGCATGGCATGCAGCTGGCCAACCAGGGCCTCAAGGAGGTGTACGAGAACCGCGCACTGATGCTGGAGCGGATCTCGCGCATCGACGCGCTGCTGCTGCAAAACCGCCTGTCGCTGGCGCAGGCCATCAACGACCCGATGGCCGACATCAAGGCCGAATCGGCGCGCATCGAGCGCAACGCCGCCGAGATCGACGAGGCCTGGCGCGCCTGCCTGCCCGCCGCCGTCCTGCGAGAGGAGCGGCGCCTGGCCGACCGCTTCGGCGCCGCCTGGACGCGGATGCGGGACGAGGGGCTGCGGCCGGCCATGGCCGCGCTGCGGAGCGGCGATGTGGAAGCGGCCAAGGCCGCGCAGGAGCACATGCGCCCGATGGCGGGCGAGGTCGCGGAGGACATGCACGGCTTGCGCCGGCTGCAGGTGGACGCGGCACGGCGCGAGTACGAGCGGGCAGCCGCGCGCTACACGGTATTGCGCAACGGCGCGGCAGCGGCCATTGCACTGGGCACGCTTGCCGCCGCGCTGTTCGGCGGCTACCTGATCCGCCACATCTATCGCGATCTCGGCGGCGAGCCGGCGTACGCCGCCGCCATCGTGCGCCGTATCGCGGCAGGGGACTTGAGCGGCGCGGTCGCCCTGCGCGCGGACGACCGGCGCAGCCTTCTGGCCGCGATGGATTCCATGCAGCGCAGCCTGACCCGGACCATCGGCCGGATCGACGCCACGGCGGTGACGATCGGCGCCGCGTCGACCCAGGTCGCCGGCGGCAGCGCGGATTTGCGCGGCCAGATCGAGGAGCAGGCCAACGCCCTGCGGCAGACGGCGGCATCGATGGACCAGGTGGCCCGGGCCGTGAAGCAGAACGCCGACAGCGCGCGCGACGCCGACCGGCTGGTGGCCTCGGCCGCCGCGACCGCGCAACGGGGCGGCGCGGTCGTGACCGGCGTGGTCGACAGGATGGAGTCGATCAACGCGTCGGCGAACCGGATCGTCGACATCATCGGCGTCATCGACGGCATCGCCTTCCAGACCAACATCCTGGCGTTGAATGCGGCGGTGGAGGCGGCGCGCGCCGGCGAACAGGGGCGCGGCTTCGCCGTGGTCGCGGGAGAGGTGCGCAGCCTGGCGCAGCGCTCCGCCGGCGCGGCCCGGGAAATCAAGGCGCTGATCGACGCGTCGGTGGGCCAGATCGGCGCCGGCACCGCGCTGGTGCGCCAGGCCGGCCAGACGATGCGGGACATCGTGGACAGCGTCGATCGGGTCGCGCACATCGTGGGCGACATCGCCGCCGCCAGCCAGCGGCAGAGCGCGGGCATCGACCGGATCAGCGCGGCGATCGGCCATCTCGACGAGGTCACGCAGCGCAACGCGCTGCTGGTCGACGATGCCGCCGGTGCCGCGGCCTCGTTGCGCGACCAGGCCGGCGCGCTGGGCGAACTGGTGGCCGTCTTCCAGCTCGACCGGCAACCGGCGGCCGGCAACGCGCGTCTTGCGTGAGGCGCACATGGATATCCTCGTATGCCTGCCGGATGGCGACGCCGCGTCCTGGATCGACGAACTTGCCGCCGTGCTGCCGGCGGCCCGCGTGCGCCCATGGCGGCCGGGCGACCGTGCCGCCGCCGACTATGCGCTGGTCTGGAATCCGCCCATGGAGGCGCTCGCCGGACGCGCGCGGCTGAAGGCCGTGTTCAACCTCGGCGCGGGCGTGGATGCCGTGCTCGCGCTGCTGGCGGCGCAGTCGGACCTGTTGCCGCCCCACGTGCCCCTGATCAAGCTGGACGATGCCGGCATGGCACCGCAAATGGTGCGGTACGTGCTGGCCGCCGTGCTGCGCCACGCGCGCCGCTTCCCCGAGTACGCCGCGCTCCAGCGGGCCCGGCGCTGGCAACCCCTGCCCGGACGCGACGCAGCTACGCACGCGGTCGGAGTCATGGGCCTGGGCGCGCTCGGCACGCCCGTGGCCGGCGCATTGGCCCAGCTGGGATTCGCGGTGCGCGGCTGGAGCCGCGGGCCGCGCGCGGTCGGCCAGGTCGCCTGTTTTGCCGGGCCGGACGCGTTGCCGGACTTTCTCGATGGCCTGGACGTGCTGGTGAACCTGCTCCCGTTGACGCCGCACACGGCGGACATACTCGACCGGACGCTGTTCGCGCGGCTGGCGCCGGGCGCGCAGTTGATCAACATCGGACGAGGCGCCCACCTGGTCGAGGAAGACCTGCTGCGCGCGCTCGACAGTGGACAGCTGGCCCAGGCCACGCTGGACGTGTTCCGCGAGGAGCCGCTGCCGCCCGATCACCCGTTCTGGCGGCATCCGCGCATCGAGATCACGCCGCACGTGGCCGCGCTGACGCTGTGCCGGGAAAGCGCGCGCCAGATCGCGGCCAGGATCGCCCGGATCGAGCGCGGACTGCCGGTCGACGGCGTCATCGACCGGACCAGCGGTTATTGACCGGTCAGCAGAGCGCCTGGCTGACGATGGCGAACTGCCGGACCGTAGCGTCTCGCGGCGGCACGCCATGGCGGGCCATCGTCACCGCGGTGTCCACCTCGGCCAGCCCGGCCTGCGCCAGCCATTCGCCCAGGCCGCTCGACCCCGTCACGTCCAGGCGCACGAAGGCGCCGGCGTAGGCATCGCCCCACGTCGCGATCAGCGCCTGCGCGCACGCGGCGTCGGCCGCGACCACCGGCCCGATCACGTGGCCGCGGCCGAACGGCCGTATCAGCGAAAAACCGGTCACGGCGCCATCCTGCTCCAGCACGGCGCCGTCGGCCACGCCGATCAGCTGTTTCAGCAACTCGTCGCGCACCATCCCGGTGCCGCGGTTCGCCAGTGCGACGATGGCGGGGATGTCGGCGGCGGTGGCCGGCCGCGCACGCGGTCCCGCCGATGCCGCCGGCGGGGCAAATATGCCCTGGTGCTGGTGGAGCGTGCCGATGGCCTGGAAGCCCAGGCTTTCGTACAGTGGCTGCCCGGCCACGGTGGCGTTGAGCACCGTGCAGCGGTCGCCGAGCTGGTCGAGCACCAGGTGCATCAGCCGGCGGCCGATGCCCTTGCCCTGGTGGGCCGGGGCCACGATGATCAGCCCCAGCGAACCGTGGTGTGGGCCCTGATGCCAGCACAGCGCGGTGCCGGCCACGGTGCCGTCTTCCTCGGCCACGAAGCCGGTGCCCAGGCGCAGGGCGAACTGCCAGTCCTCGGGACGATGCGGCCAGCGCACGGCTTGCGACAGCGCGAGCGCCGCGGGCAGGTCATCCTCGCGCATCGGGCGGCAGGTGATGGCGGTATATGTCGTTGTCATGATCTGTCCTTCCGGTCAGCCGAGCGACTGGCTGAGCAGGGCGAAGCACTTGACGGGACCCGCGGGCCGCGGCGGGTCGCCGCGCATCATCGCGTGTACCGATTCCTCGACCTGGACGAGGCCCATTTCGGTGAGCCAGGGACTGAGGCCGCTGCTGTCCGGCGCGTCGACGCGGACGAATGCACCCGCCTGCGTGCCGGCCCAATGGGCGATCAGCGCCTTCGCGTGCCCGGCATCGGCCGCGACGACGGGGCCGATCACATAGCCGTGGCCGAACTTGCGCAGCGCCGCGAAGGCGACGAGTTCGCCGTAGCGGTCGATGGCGACGACGTCCGCCACGGTCAGCAGGTGCTTGATCACGGTGGCGCGCGGCACGCCGGTCGAGCGCGTGGCCAGGTCGGCCAGCACCGCCTCGTCGCGCGGACCGACCGGCCGGATCCGTTCGCCCGGGCCGAGCGGCACGAACGGGGCGCGGAACACGCTGCCCTGGTGCTGGTGCACCCAGCCCGTCTGGACGAAACCTTTGTGTTCGATGAAGCGCACCCCGGTCGCGGTGGTATGCAGCAGGATGGTGCGGTCGCCGATCTCCGTCAGGATGCGCTCGAGCAGCGCGCTCGCGATTCCCCGGTCCCGGTGGCCGGGTGCGACGATGGTCATGCCGAGCGACGCGTAGCCGGGGCCGTGCAGCCAGCACATGATGGTGCCGACGATGCCGGACGTGTCTTCGGCGACGATGCCTTCGCCGAGTGCGTGGATGAACTGCCAGTCTTCCAGGCGGTGCGGCCATAACACGGACAGCGACAGCTTGTGCGCCGCCGGCAGGTCGGCGGCAGTCATCCTGCGGTACCGCACCTGGCTTTTTGGGTTTCGATCTTTCATGTGATTGCTCCTCGCCGAGTGGCTATCCGGCCGCATCATGCCACACACGAATCCGTCCGGCGACGGGGTAAATGCAATTCGAAACGATCCACCATTTGCCGCTGCAATACGAAAGCTTGTGCCGTTCCGGGCCGGCCGGACGACATAAAATGCTTGGGGAACGCTCCTACAATCTTTTCAGAGTCGCACATGACGCAACACTGAAAGGACACACGATGGAACGTTTCGACCCCGACCGGGTGGCAGTACGCAGCGCCCACTTCATCGGCGGGCAGTATGTGGCGGGCGGCGCGCAGGCGATGGACGTCAGGCGCCCGTCCGATGGCCGGGTGTACGCCGGCGTGCCGCTGGCCGACGCCGACCTGGTCGACCGCGCGGTACAGGATGCGTGGCGCGCCTGGAAGACCAGCAACTGGGCGCGCTGCGCGCCGCGCGAGCGCGCGCGCGTGCTGCGCCGCTGGGCCGACCTGATCGACGCCGACGCGCAGGCCCTGGCGCAATTGGAGGCGGTCGGCTCGACCCGTCCGCTCAAGGATGCCGCCGCCTGGGACGTGCCGTTCACCGCGGACGGCATCCGCTTCTTCGCCGAGTGGGCCGACAAGATCGGCGGCGACATCGCGCCGACCCGCACCGACCATCTCGGCATGACCATCGCCGAACCCTATGGCGTGATCGCCGCCATCGCCCCCTGGAACCTCCCGCTGGTCATGGCCTCCTGGAAGGTGGCGCCGGCGCTGGCGGCGGGCAACGCGGTGGTCCTCAAGCCCTCCGAGATGACGCCGTTCTCCGTGCTGCGCCTGGCCGAACTGGCCATCGAGGCCGGCATGCCCGCGGGGATCTTCAACATCGTCCAGGGCGACGGCCAGGGCGCCGGCGCCGCCTTGTGCCGCCATCCGCGCATCGCGAAAGTGACGTTTACCGGATCGACCCGCAGCGGCGCCGCCATCATGGCCGCGTGCGCGGAAAGCGGCACGAAGCCGGTCACGCTGGAATTGGGCGGCAAGAGCCCGCAAGTGGTGTTCGCCGACGCGCCCGACCTCGAACGCACCGTCCGCACCGTCGCACGCGCCATCACGCTGAATGCCGGCCAGGTGTGCGTGGCCGGGTCGCGCCTGATCGTGGAGCGCGCGGTGGCGGATCGCGTCGTCGAGCGCCTCGCCGCGGTCTTCGCCGAACTCAAGGCCGGGACCACCTGGGATCCCGACGCCACGCTGGGACCCATCATCGCGCGCCGCGAGATGGACCGCATCGACGGCATCGTGCGGCGCACGATCGCCGCGGGCGGCCGGCTCGTCGCCGGCGGCGGCCCGGTCGACTGCGGCAACGACGGCGCGTACTACCAGCCGACCATCCTGGCCGGCGTCGATCCCGCGATGGACGCCGTGAAGTCGGAAATCTTCGGACCGGTGATCACGGTGCAGGCGTTCGACGACGAGGCGGAGGCGCTGGCGCTGGCCGACCACCCGGACTACGGCCTGGCCGCCGGGGTGCATACCGCAGACATTGGCCGCGCCCTGCGCCTGGCGCGCGGCATCGAGGCCGGCACGGTATGGATCAACCGCTATGGCCGCACGGCCGATTTCGTGATTCCGACGGGCGGCTACAAGCGCTCCGGCATCGGCAAGGACCTCGGCCGCCAGGCGTACGAAGCGAACCTGCGCCACAAGAGCGTGCTGGTCGATTTCGCCCTGGAAGACTGACGTTTTTCGGCGCCGCATAGTGTGCCGAAAGGCGCCGCAAATGCCACGGTTTGTTCTGTTTTGCCAGGCTTAAAACGGGATTTTCGTGCAGGGAGGCGATGGTGTAATGGATGCAGGAGACGACGTTGCAGTGACCGCGAATCGCCTACGAACGCGCTTCCTGACCCGAATCGCCAACATCAATCATCTAAGGAACCAGAACCATGACTACCAACCTGCGGCCCAAATACATTTCCTTCGACTGCTACGGCACGCTGATCAACTTCCAGATGGCGGAGTTGGCGCGCGAACTGTTCGCCGACCGCGTCGCCCCGGAGAACATGCAGCAATTCACCACCGACTTCGCGCGCTACCGCCTGGACGAAGTGATGGGCGACTGGCGCCCGTACGACCAGCTGCTGTGCAATTCGGTCGAGCGCACCTGCAAGCGCTGGGCCGTCGAATACCGCGACAACGAGGGCCTGAACTTCTACCGCGCGGTGCCGACCTGGAACCCGCACGCGGACGTGCCGGCCGCGCTGGCGCGCCTGGCCAAGGAGTACAAGCTGGTGATCCTGTCGAACGCGATGGATGCCCAGATCCAGGCCAGCGTCGACAAGCTCGGCGCCCCGTTCCACCGCGTCTACACGGCGCAGCAGGCGCAAGCCTACAAGCCGCGCCTGCGCGCGTTCGAATACATGATCGACCAGCTGGGCTGCAATCCCGAAGACATCCTGCACGTGTCGTCGAGCATGCGCTACGACCACCTGTCGGCCGACGACGTCGGCATCAAGAACAAGGTCTTCGTGGCGCGCGGCCACGAACCGGCGTGGCCGGTGTGGGGTTCGCACCAGATCACGGACCTGGGCGGCCTGCCGGCGCTGGTCGGCCTGTAAGCGGCATGCGCATGCACCCGGAAAGCTACTTCGACAGGACACGATCATGAAGCTCGAATCTTATTGGCTCGATACGGCACCGGCCTTTGCCGGCGGCGCAGCGGAACCGGTGACGGGGCACGCCGACGTGGTCGTGGTCGGGGCCGGCTTTACCGGGTTGTCGGCGGCGCTGGCGCTGGCCCGGCGCGGCGCCTCGGTGCTGGTGCTGGAAGCGGGCCGCGTCGTCGGCGAAGCGTCGGGCCGCAACGGCGGGCATTGCAACAGCGGCACCGCGCACGATTTCGGGGCGCTCGCCGCCCGGCTCGGGGTCGACACGGCGCGCTCGTTCTACCAGGCCTACAACGCCGCGGTCGACACGGTAGAGCGCCTGGTCACGCGGGAAGCCATCGATTGCGACTTCGCGCGCGTCGGCAAGCTCAAGCTGGCGGCCAAGCCGGAGCACTACGACAAGCTGGCGCGCAGTTGCGACGTGCTGCGGCGCGAGGTCGACCCGCACGTCGAGATGGTGTCCGCGGCGCGGATCCGCGACGAGGTCGCATCAAGCCAGTTCTACGGCGGCCTGCTGCAGAACACCAGCGCGCAAATGCACATGGGGAAATTCGGCGTCGGCCTGGCCCAGGCCGCCGCCCGTGCCGGCGCGCGCATTCATGAACACACCCCGGTGACGGGGCTCGACCGCCTGCCCGCGGGCGGGTTCCGCGTCACCACCGGCCGCGGCGTCGTCCAGGCCGGCCAGGTGCTGCTGGCGACCGGCAATTCGCGCCAGGGACCGTTTTCCTGGTTCCGCCGCCGCATGATCTCGGTGGGCAGCTTCATCATCGCGACCGAACCGCTGGATCCGGCGCTGCTCGGCCGCCTGCTGCCGCGGCGCCGCAACTACGTCACGTCCAGGAACATCGGCAATTACTTCCGCATCTCGCCGGACAACCGCCTGCTGTTCGGCGGGCGGGCGCGCTTCGCGCTGTCGAATCCGCGCTCGGACCGGAAGAGCGGCGTCGTGTTGCGCGCGGCGATGGAAAAGATGTTCCCAGCGCTGCGCGGGGTCGGCATCGACTATTGCTGGGGCGGCCTGGTCGACATGACGGCCGACCGCCTGCCGCGCGCAGGCGAGCACTGCGGGATGTACTACTCGACGGGCTACAGCGGACACGGCGTGCAGATGTCGGTCCACATGGGGCAGGTGATGGCCGACGTCATGGCCGGCCGCGCCGAACTGAACCCGTGGCGCCACCTGGAATGGCCGGCCGTGCCCGGGCATTTCGGCACACCCTGGTTCCTGCCGGTGGTGGGCGTGTATTACCGGCTGCAGGACTGGCTGCACTGAACAATTATTTCAAGACCAAGGAGACAATCATGAGCGACACACCATTCGACGCCGCCGGCGTTCCCGCAAGCGCCACGCGCCGCGACGTGATGCGCACGCTGCTGGCGGGCGGCATGCTGGCTTCCACCGCAGGCGGCCTGCTAACCTTCCCCGGCACCGCGCTGGCCCAGACCCCGCGCAAGGGCGGCCGGATCCGGGTCGCCATGGGGTCCGGATCGACGGCCGATACACTCGATCCCGCCAGGGGCAGCACCATCGCCGACTACGTGCGGCACTACATGTTCTACAGCTGCCTGACGACCATCGACACGAAGCTCGCGCCGCAGATGGCGCTGGCCGAATCGGTCGACAGCAAGGACGGCACGCTGTGGACCGTCAAGCTGCGCAAGGACGTGCGCTTCCACGACGGCAAGCCGCTGGGTGCCGCGGACGTCGTGTACTCGCTGCTGCGCCACAAGAATCCCGCCAACGCCTCCAAGGTCAAGACCGTGGCCGACGAGTTCGCGGACATCAAGGCCACCGGCCCGCTCGAAGTGCAGATCAGGCTCAATTCGCCGAACGTCGACTTGCCGGCGCTGCTGGCCGCGTCCCATTTCGCCATCGTCAAGGACGGTACCACCGACTTCGCGACGGCGGTCGGCACCGGGCCCTACAAGTGCAAGGAATTCAGGCCGGGCGTGCGCTCGATCGGCGTGCGCAACGACGAGTACTGGAAGCCGGGCAAGCCTTACCTGGACGAGATCGAATATTTTTCGATCCCGGACGAGGCGGCCCGCGTCAACGCGCTGCTGTCGGGCGACGTGCAGTTGATCAACGGCGTGAACCCGCGCTCGGCGGCCAGTTTCTCGGGCTCCGGTTGCACGCTGTTCGAATCGAAGACGGGCCTGTACACCGACCTCATCATGCGCGACCAGCTCGGCCCGGTGAAGAACCCGAACTTCGTGCTGGCCATGAAATACATGCTGGACCGCGAACAGATCCGCAAGGTGGCAATGCGCGGCTACGGCACTATCGCCAACGACCAGCCGGTGCAGCCCGGCAACCGCTTCTATTTCGCCGGCCTGCCGCAGCGCAAGTTCGACCTGGACAAGGCCAAGTTCTACCTGAAGAAATCCGGCATGGCCGGCCAGACCCTGCCGATCGTGGCCTCGACCGCCGCCGGCGGCTCGGTCGACATGGCCCAGATCATCCAGCTGTCGGCGCAGAGGGCCGGCCTCAACCTCGACATCAAGCGCATGCCGCCGGACGGCTACTGGTCGAACCACTGGGCCAAGCACCCGATGTCGTTCGGGAATATCAATCCGCGCCAGACGGTCGACCTGATGTTCTCGCTGTTCTACAAATCCGATTCGCCGATGAACGTGTCGGGCTGGAAGAACGAGAAGTTCGACCAGCTGCTCGACCTGGCGCGCGGCGAAACCGATGAAGCCAGGCGCAAGCAGATGTACGGCGACATGCAGGTGCTCGTGCACGAACAGTGCGGCGTCGGCATCCCCATGTTCATCCACTCGCTCGACGGTCTCGGCAACAAGATCAGGGGCTACGCCAGCCATCCGCTCGGCGGGATGATGGGCTATATGTTCGCCGACCAGATCTGGCTGGAAGCGTGATCATGAACGGGACCACCGTACGACTGGTATTGAACCGCGTGGGTGTCGGGGTGCTGACGCTGCTGGCGGTGTCGGTGGTGATCTTCACCATCACCAGCCTGCTGCCGGGCGATGCGGCGCAGGCGGCGCTTGGCCAGGAAGCGACGCCCGAGCTGGTGGCCGCGCTGCGGGCCAAGCTGGGGCTCGACCTGCCGGCCCACGTGCGCTACCTGCACTGGCTGGGCGGGCTGCTGACCGGCCATCCCGGCGTGGCCATGGCGAACGGCCTGCCGGTGACGGAGCTGATCGGCGGCCGCCTGCCGAACTCGCTGATGCTGGCGGCGGCCACCACCGTCGTCTCGGTGCCGCTCGCGCTGGCGCTCGGCATCCTGTCCGCGATGTACCGCGGCTCGCTGTTCGACCGCGTCGTCAGCGTGGCGACGGTGTGGACAGTCTCCGTGCCGGAGTTCCTGATCGCCACGCTGGCGGTGCTGCTGTTCGCCGTCAAGCTGCGCTGGCTGTCCGCGCTGTCGCACACCGACGATATCGCCACCCTGGGCCAGTTCCTGCGCGCCTATGCGTTGCCGGTCATGACCTTGTGCTGCGGGATCGTGGCGCAGATGGCGCGCATGACCCGCGCCGCCGTGATCGACCAGCTCAATGCGTCCTACGTCGAGATGGCGCGCCTGAAGGGGGTGCGTCCAGTGCGCATGGTGCTGTCCCACGCGCTGCCGAACGCGATCGGCCCGATCGCCAACGCGGTGGCGCTGTCGCTGTCCTACCTGATCGGCGGCGTGATCATCATCGAATCGATCTTTAACTATCCGGGCATCGCGAGCCTGATGGTCGATTCCGTCACCATGCGCGACATGCCCGTGGTGCAGGCCTGCGCGATGCTGTTCTGCGCCGGCTACCTGGTGCTGCTGACCGTGGCGGACGTGTGCGCAATCGTTTCCAACCCAAGGTTAAGAAAATGAAGACCTCCGTGATTTCTCCCATCGCCCGGCGCAAGCCGCGCCGGCATCTGCCGCTGGCCGGCCTGATCGGCTGCGCCGTCTTCGCGTTCTGGCTGCTGATGGCCGTGGCCGGCCCGTACCTGGCCCCGGACGACGCCGGCGGCGTCGGCGACGACGTGTTCGCGCCGCTCAGCGCGCTGCATCCGCTCGGCACCGACTACCTCGGCCGCGACATGCTGAGCCGCATCCTCCACGGCGCGCCGTACACGATCGGCCTGGCGCTGGCCGCCGTGCTGGTGGCCAGCGTCGGCGGCACCGTGCTCGCGATGTGCGCCGCGGCGGCGGGCGGCTGGTTCGACGCCATCGTCAGCCGCATCGTCGACACCATGCTCAGCATCCCGCACAAGCTGCTGGCGCTGATCATCGTCGCCGGCTTCGGCACGTCGGTGCCGCTGCTGATCCTGACGGCCGGCATCGGCTACATGCCGGGCGCCTACCGCATCGCGCGCGCGCTGGCCGTGAACGTGCAGGCGATGGACTACGTGCAGGCGGCGCGGGCGCGCGGCGAGGGCATGGCCTATATCACTTGCCGCGAAATGCTGCCGAACATGATCCGGCCCGTGCTGGCCGATTTCGGCCTGCGCTTCCTGTTCATCGTGCTGCTGCTCAGCGGCCTGTCGTTCCTGGGACTCGGCATCCAGCCGCCGCATGCGGACTGGGGGTCGCTGGTGCGCGAAAACATCATCGGCCTGTCCGAAGGCGCGCCGGCCGTCGTCATGCCGGCCATCGCCATCGCCACGCTGACCATCGCCGTCAACATGGCCATCGACGGCCTGGCAGGCCGCAAACGCCGCGGCAGGGAGGGCTGACATGGACACGAACACGATCGTCAAGGTGGCCGGCCTGAGGGTCACGGCGCGCAACGACATGGACGAGGAGGTGCCCATCGTCCACGGCGCGGATTTTTCGATTCAACGGGGCGAGGTGCTGGCGCTGATCGGCGAGTCCGGCTCCGGCAAGACCACCATCGCGCTGGCGCTGATGGGCTATGCCCGCACCGGCTGCCGCCTGGCCGGCGGCGACGTGACCGTGGCCGGCAACCGGATGCTGGCGATGAGCGAGAGCCAGTTGGCGGGACTGCGCGGCCACACGGTGGCGTACATCGCGCAGAGCGCCGCCGCCGCGTTCAACCCGTCCAAGCGGCTGATGGACCAGGTTGTCGAGAGCGCCCTGATCCACAAGGTGATGCCGCGCGCCGAGGCCGAAGCCAGGGCGGTCGAGCTGTTCCGCGCGCTGGCATTGCCCGATCCGGATCGGATCGGCCAGCGCTACCCGCACCAGGTATCGGGCGGGCAGCTGCAGCGCGTGATGGCGGCCATGGCCCTGATCACCGATCCCGCCCTGGTGATCCTGGACGAGCCGACCACCGCGCTCGACGTGACGACGCAGATCGAGGTGCTGCGCGCGTTCAAGAAGGTGGTCAAGGAGCGCGGCAGCACGGCCGTCTACGTGTCGCACGATCTCGCCGTCGTCGCGCAGATGGCGGACCGCATCGTCGTGCTGCGCGACGGCGAGATCCGCGAATCGGGGCCGACCGCGCAGATCCTGTCCGCACCCGCCCATCCCTACACGAAGAGCCTCCTGGCGGCGATCGCCCCGAAGCCGGCGGCCGCGGCCGTGCGCGACCCGAAGACCGCGCACGAGCATCCGCTGCTGGAGGTGCGCGGCCTGCACGCGGCCTACGGCACGGCGCGGCGCGGGGCGCCCGTCAAATGCGTGCTGGACGACGTCAACCTGGTGATTCCGCGCGGCGCCACGATCGGCGTGATCGGCGAATCCGGTTCCGGCAAGACGACGCTGGCACGGGCCATCGCCGGCATGGTGGCGCCGTCCGAAGGCGAGATCCTCCTGGACGGCAAGCGCCTCGCGCCCACGCTGGAGGGACGCACGCGCGAGCAGTTCCGCCGCATCCAGTTCGTGTTCCAGAACGCCGACACGGCGCTCAATCCGCAACACAGCATCGGGCGCATCCTCGCCCGTCCGCTCGAGTTCTACCACGGCATGCGCGGCGAGGCATGCCGCAAGCGCGTGCTGCAGCTGCTCGACCTGGTGCGCCTGCCGGCCGCGGTGGCCGACCGCCTGCCGGGCGAACTGTCCGGCGGCCAGAAGCAGCGCATCAACCTGGCGCGCGCGCTGGCGGCCCAGCCCGACCTGATCCTGTGCGACGAGGTGACCTCCGCGCTCGACACCGTGGTCGGCGCCGCCATCATCGAACTGATGGCCGAGCTGCGCAAGGAGTTGAACGTGTCCTACATGTTCATCAGCCACGACATCGGCACCGTGCGCGCCATCTGCGACGAGATCGTCGTCCTGTACGCCGGCCGCAAGGTCGAGGCGCGCAAGCGCGAGGCGCAGGCGCTGCCGCCATTCCATCCATATTCGCATCTGCTGATCTCGTCCGTGCCGGCGCTGCGCCGCGGCTGGCTGGAAGAGGTTGCGGGCGCCACGCCGGCGGCGCTGCCGCCGCTGACGCCGAACGGAGCGGCGCGCGCCATGTGCGCCTTCGTGGACCGCTGCGCGTTGCGCGTCGACGGCATGTGCAACCGCCTGCCGCCGCCGCGCCAGATGCTCGCCGACGGCGGCAGCATCCTGTGCCACCGTCCGGAAGCCGAGCTGCGCGCCATCCAGGCGCCGCTGCGCGTCGTCGAAGGAGACGTCGCATGAGCAGCCGCTTCGTACGACTGGCCGAGACGGGCCGCGCGCGGGTGCGCATCGTGATCGACGGGCACCCGGTCGAGGCGCTCGCCGGCGACACGCTGATGGTCGCCATGCTCGACAACGTGCGCCAGCTGCGCGAGTCCGAATTCGGCGACGGCCGGCGCGCCGGCTTCTGCCTGATGGGCGCCTGCCAGGATTGCTGGGTCTGGACCGCCGACGGCCGCCGCCTGCGCGCCTGTACCACCGTCGTGGCGGACGGCATGAACCTAGTGACGACACAACCGGAGGCGACATGGCCCAACCTCGCGTAATCATCGTCGGCGCCGGCCCCGCGGGCGTGCGCTGCGCCGAAATCCTCGTCGCGGCCGGCCTGCATCCGACCGTCGTCGACGAAAACCGCCGCGACGGCGGCCAGATCTACCGCCGCCAGCCCGACAACTTCACCCGCCCGTACGCGAAGCTGTACGGCACCGAAGCCGAACGCGCCCGGTCGCTGCACGCGAGTTTCGACGCGTTGCGCGGCAAGATCGACTACCTGCCGGAGACGCTGGCGTGGAACATCTTCCAGCGCGAGCTGCACGTCACCGACCAGCGCACGTCGCGCGCCTTGCCGTACGACGCGCTGGTGATCTGTTCCGGCGCGACCGACCGCCTGATGCCGGTGAAAGGCTGGCACCAGGCGGGCACCTACAGCCTGGGCGCGGCGCAGATCGCGCTGAAGGCGCAAGCGTGCGCGATCGGGCGTCGCGTCGTGTTCATGGGCACAGGGCCGCTGCTGTACCTGGTGGCGTCGCAGTACGTGAAGGCGGGCGCCGGCGTGGCGGCGGTGCTCGACACGTCGCCCTTCATGCGGCGCGTGGCCGCGCTGCCGAAGCTGATGGCGCGGCCGTCCGTGCTGCGCAACGGCCTGGCGCTCGCCCGGGAATTGAAGCGGGCCGGTGTGCAGGTGCTGACCGGCATCGTGCCCGCGGAAATCACGGGTTCGCCCGACACCGGCGTGCAGGGCGTGGTCGTGCGCGACAAGGGGGGCCGCGAACTTGCCTTCGACTGCGACGCGGTGGCGATGGGCTACCACCTGCGTCCCGAGACGCAGCTGGCCGACCTGGCGCGCTGCGCTTTCCGCTTCGACCAGGAGACGCGCCAGTGGCTGCCCGACGTGGGCGAGGACGGACGCACGTCGGTACCTGGCGTCTATCTCGCCGGCGACGGCATGAACGTGCTGGGCGCCGACGCCGCCGAGATCGGCGGACGCCTGGCGGCGCTGGCCGTGCTGACGGATTTGAAGTTCACGGTCGCGCAGGACGAAGTGCGGACGCTCCGTGCGCAACAGGCAAGGATGGAGCGCTTCCGCCATGGCCTGGCGCAAGCGTTCCCCTGGCCCGCGCAGCAGGCGGCGGCGCTGCCGGACGACGCCATCGTTTGCCGTTGCGAGGCCGTCACGGCGGGCGAACTGCGCCGCACGGTCTCGGAGATGGGGGCATGCGAAGCGAACCGCGCCAAGGCGCTGTGCCGCGTCGGCATGGGCCGCTGCCAGGGACGATATTGCGGGCACGCCGGTGCGGAAGTCATCGCCCATGCGGCCGGCGTGCCGGTGGAACTGGTGGGACGCCTGCGTGGCCAGGCGCCGGTGAAGCCGCTGTCGATGGCGGTGCGGGAGGAAGTGAAATGAGTGCGTTGAAAGCGGATGTCATCATCGTCGGCGGCGGCATCATGGGTGCCTCCAGCGCCTTCTTCCTGCGGCAGCGCGGCATGTCCGTCATCCTGCTCGAGCGGGGATTGATCGGTCAGCAGGCCAGCGGCGTCAACTTCGGCAACACGCGCCGGATGGGCCGCCCCATCGAGCAGCTGCCGCTGGCGAACCGCGCGCGCGCGATCTGGCTGAAGTTCAAGGAATTGTTCGGTGCGGACGTCGAGCTCCTGCTGAACGGCCACCTGCGCGTGGGCGTCACGCCGGCGCACGAGGAACGCATGGTGAAGTATGCGGAGGATGCCGGGTCGTTCGGCATCGGCATGCAGATGCTGGGCGCGAAAACGCTGCACGAGCGCTTTCCGTACCTCGGGCCGGACATCACCGCGGGGTGCTACGCCCCTCACGACGGGCATGCGAATCCCCGCCTGGCGGCGCCGGCCATCGGCCGTGCGGCGGTACGCGCCGGCGTGCAGGTGTTCGAAAACACCGAGATGACGAGCCTGGAAAAGGACGGCGCGGACTTCGTCGCGACCACCGCGGATGGCCGGACCTTCCGCGCGCCCGTGGCCCTCGTCACGGCCGGCGCCTGGGGCAATCGCATCAGCACGCACTTCGGCGAGCCGGTGCCGATGATCGCCAGGGCGCCGCAGATGTGCGTCACCGAACCCGTGCCTTACGCGATCCGGCCGACCATCGGTGCGATGGCGGACACGTTCGAGCAGGTCGTCTATTTCCGCCAGGTTGCGCGCGGCAACATCGTCATCGGCGGCGGCGGCCATGAACCGGCGGACATCGAGAGCCGGCGCTCGTACGTGAACCCGGCCCGGACGCTGTACAAGCTGAAGAGCGCACCGGGCGTGATGCCGGCATTCGAGCACCTGCACATCATCCGCGTCTGGAGCGGGATCGAGGGCTACATGGACGACAGCCGGCCCGCGATGGGACCGAGCGCGCGCGTACCCGGCCTGTTCTATGCGTTCGGCTTTTCCGGCGAAGGCTTCCAGCTGGGGCCGGGCGTGGGCGAGGTGATGGCGGAACTGATCGCCACGGGCGCCACGAGCACGCCGATCGAGTGTTACCACATCGGACGGTTCGCCACGCCGGTCGCGAACGCGGCGTGAACCTCATTCTCATCAACATTCAATGCAAGCCACCATCATGTCTCGAGCTACCATCACGTCGAATTTCCGGCAAGCCGCAGTTGCCGTCCCGGTCCATACGCCATCCTTCGTCGACCTGCGCAAGTTCGCGCAGGACCCGACCCAGGGCATCGCCGTGACCGCGCCGGCGGGAGAAGACCGCTTCCTCGCCAGCCGCCGCGTCCTGGACTGGGCGCCCGGCCCGGTCACGGCGGGCGTCATCACGCTCGACGCCGGCAACGGCGCCGTACAGTCTCTCGCGGCGGACGAATTCATCATCGTCCACCAGGGCAGCCTGACCCTGACGCAGCAGGGTACGTCCGTCACGCTGGGGGCGAACCAGAGTGCGATTCTCAAGCATGGCGCGGCATTCGCCTGGTCCGCGCAAGGACCCGTGTCGCTGATCTTCGTCCGCTACAACAAGAGCCGGGCGGGCGACGGCGCGATCGTGCCGATCAGGGAAAATCCGGAGATGGGCCCGTCGGCCGGCGGCCCGTCGCCCGACCTGCTGCTGACGCCCACGCCGCTGTGCCGCAACCACACCGACTACAAGTCCGAAGACGGGGAATTCACGTGCGGCACGTGGGACTCGACGCCCTATGCCCGCCGTGCACTGTACTTCCGCCACATGGAACTGATGTATCTGCTGGAAGGGAGCGTGACCTTCGTCGATGAAGCAGGCCGCAGCGGCACGTTCTCGAAGGGCGACATCTTCCTCATCGAGCAGAAGGCGTCGTGCACCTGGGACAGCCGCGAGCACGTGGCGAAGCTGTACGTGATCTACCGTCCGGCTTGATATGGAGAAGATCGTGACAGCCTTGTCGGGATGCGGCGCGGAGGCCCCATGACCTTCCTGTACAAAGCCGATCCGGTCCGCGGGGCCGTCTGGGCGGAACGGTTTGCCCGCAAGACGCCGGCGCTGCCATTCCGCACCTGGCCCGACGTCGGCGATCCGCACGCCGTGCGCTACCTGGCCGCGTGGGAACCGCCGGCGGACCTGGCGGACCGGTTTCCGAGCCTGGAAGTCCTGTTCTCGACCGGCGCCGGCACCGACCAGTTCGACCTGTCCGCCATCCCCGCGACGGTGGCCGTGGTGCGCATGGTCGAGCCGGGCATCATCGGCGGGATGGTCGAATACGTCACGCTGGCCGTGCTGTCCATCCACCGGGACTGGCGTACCTACCTCGACCAGCAGCGGGCAGGGCACTGGCAGCCGCATCGCGTGTATCCCGCCGCCGCGCGGCGCGTCGGCGTGCTGGGCCTGGGCGTGCTGGGCCGCGCGGTACTGGCCAGCCTGCGCGGCCTCGGTTTCGATTGCGCCGGCTGGAGCCGGTCGCCGCAGCAGATCGACGGCGTCGACTGCCATGCGGGCCCGGAAGGTTTGGCGCACTTCCTGGCGCGCACCGACATCCTCGTCTGCCTGCTGCCGCTGACGGACGACACGCGCGGCATCCTGTGCCGCCGCCTGTTCGACCGGCTGCCGCAAGGCGCCACCGTGATCAACGTGGGCCGCGGCGGGCATCTCGTGCAGCGCGACCTGTTGCAGGCGCTCGACACGGGGCAGGTCGGCCAGGCCATCCTGGACGTGTGCGAGCCCGAACCGCTGCCGCGCGGCGATCCGTTGTGGACGCATCCGCGCGTGGTGCTGACGCCGCATGTCGCCAGCATGACGCAGCCGGAGACCGCGGCCGACGCGGTCATCGACAACCTCCGGCGGCATTGGGAAGGGTTACCGATGAGCGGCCTGGTCGACCGGTCGCTCGGTTACTGATATCGAAAGGAACGCAATGAAAACGCTGTTACTCAAAAAGGAAGAAGTCGCCCAGCTGATCTGCATGCGCGAAGTCATCGCCGCCGTGGAGGAAGCTTTCGTGGCGTTCAGCGGCGGACAGGTCGAGCAACCCGACTATATCGGCATCCACCTGCCTCCCCCGCGCGGGGAAATCGACTTCAAGCTCGGCTACTACCGGGCCAACGAGGTGATTTCGATGAAGGCGTCGTCCGGCGGATTTCCGGACAACCCCAGGACATACGGTCTGCCCACCAACATGGGGACCATCCTGCTGTTCGACGGGCAAACCTGTGCGCTGACGTGCGTGATGGACGGGAGCCTGATCACCGGCCTCAGGACCGGTGCGGCCGGCGCCGTGTCGGTCAAGGCCCTGGCCAGGAAGGATGCGAAAACGGTCACGTCGATCGGAACGGGCATCCAGGCCAGGCTGCAGATCCGGGCGATCAGCGAGGTCATGGTCATCGAGGAGATCCACGCCTGGGACAACCATCCCGAGACGCTGGCGCAGTACAAGGCCGATATCGAAAGGGAGTTCGGCATTCCCGTCGTCATGGCGGCGTCGAAGGAGGACGCGGTGCGCCGGGCCGACATCCTCGTGACCACGACTCGCGGCAAAGGAACGCTGGTCGAAGCCGGTTGGGTAAAGCCCGGCACGCACATCGTGGCCATCGGGACGGACCAGCAAGGCAAACAGGAATTCGAACCGGCGATCTTCCGCAACGCGAAGATCGTCAACGATTCCATCGCGCAGTGCGTCACGAAGGGCGAAACCTGGCATCCGCTGAACGCGCACATCATCACGCAGGACGACATTCACGGGGAAATCGGCGAGATCCTGGCGGGGAAAAAACCGGGCCGGGAGAACGATGACGAGATCACGATCTTCGATTCCACGGGCATGGCCATCCAGGACAACACCACCGCGTCCCGGATCTACCGGAATGCGCTGGAAAACGGGGTCGGCGCCTTCTTCGAATTCTTCACGCAACCTCCAGAAAGACACCATGCGTAACTACCCCACCATCCAGGATATCCGGGAAGCCCGGGAACGGCTGAAACCCCACATCCGTCACACGCCGCTGTTACGTGCGGAGAAGATGGAAAAGGCCCTCGGCTGCCAGCTCTGGCTCAAGCCGGAAACCCTGCAGATCACGGGCGCATTCAAGATCAGGGGCGCCCTGAACACGGCGCTGGCGCTCCCCCGGGACGCCGTGGCGAACGGCCTGATCGCCACGTCGTCGGGCAACCATGCCCAGGGACTCGCGTACGCGGCGCGCATGCTGGGCGTGAAAGCGTTCCTGGTGCTGCCGGCCAGCGCGCCTGAGGTCAAGATCGCCAACACGAGGGCGCTCGGGGCGGAAGTCATCCTGTTCGACGGCGATAACGCGGCCCGCTGGAAAAAGACGTATGAAATCGCCGAAGAAAACGGGTACGCGGTGATCCACGGTTTCGAAGACCCGCTGGTGATGGCGGGCCAGGGCACGATCGGTTGCGAAATTCTGGACGACCTCGAGGACGTCGACACGGTCATCGTGCCGCTGGGCGGCGGCGGCCTCATTTCCGGGATCGCCACCGCCATCAAGGAAACGAAACCGTCGGTGCGGGTCATCGGCGCCGAGCCGGCCCTGACGCCGAAGTACTTCCACAGCAGGATCAACGGGGAACGCACGTCGCTGCCGTTGAAGGACACCGTTGCGGACGGCTTGCGGCTCAGCGTCCCCGGGCGGAATCCGTATCCCATCATCGAGAAGTACGTGGACGAGATCGTGCTGGTGGACGACGCGCATATCGTCGCGGGCATGCGCATGCTTGCCAACGATGCGAAATTGATCGCCGAGCCGGCGGCGTCCATCGGTATCGGCGCCTTGCTGGGCGGTGCGGTCGCTGTCCGGCCGGACGAGAAAGTGTGCGCGGTTTTAAGCGGCGGGAACTGGGATTTGTGCGACCTCGCCGCGATCTACCAGCGCGCCGAATAATGTCCCCGTACAGCGCAGCATATTCCGCCGTCAGGCACGGTGATTTCGCAGTGTTCATGTTGTTGGCCCGCCGTCTTTCGAGAAAAAGTGCCGAGGGAGCAGCCTTAAATTGATGGGTGTGGAGCGGATGATCGCGAGCTCATTCCAGCAGGTTTTTCAACCCGCTCAAGCCACGTCCAAAACATAATTTAAGGAGACAATCATGAAAAAAATCCTGCTTGCGGCGGCGGTGTGCAGTGCCGTTGCCGGTCCCGCCTCGGCGCAATCGACGACCACGGTTTACGGCCTGATCAACATCGGCCTGGTGTATTCGAAATCGGACGTGGCGCCCACGCGCTGGGGCGTCGACCCCGGCGGCTGGTGGGGTTCCCGCCTCGGCTTCCGCGGCTCGGAAGACCTGGGCAACGGCCTGTCCGTCATCTACCAGCTCGAAAACGGGTTCAGCCCCGACACGGGCACCGCGGGCCAGAGCGGACGCATCTTCGGCCGCCAGTCGTGGGTGGGATTGAAAGGCGACTTCGGTACCGTGCGTTTCGGCCGCACCTGGACGCCGTCCTACTGCCTGCTGACCGACGTCATCGATCCGTTCGAGGACGGCATGTCGGGCGCGGCCGAATCGTTCTTCGGTCGCAACATCTATGCCGCGATCGACATCCGCACGCAGAACGCCATCTTCTACGCGAAACAGGTCGGCGGGCTGAAGGGCGAGGTCTCGTATGCGTTCGGCGAGACGGCCGGCAATACGTCGGCCAACCGCCAAATCAGCGGCGCCTTCACCTATACCGTCGGCCGCTTGAAGGTGGCGTACGGCTACCAGAACAACAACGACGCCAACGGCACCGGGGCGGCCAAGCTGCGCTTCGTCGGCGGCAACTATGACTTCGGCGTGGCCAAGCTGCATTTCGGCCTCGACCGGCAGCAAACGGACGCCGCCGGCCTGGCGCCGGTGGACGCGAGCGACCTGCTGGTCGGCCTGACGATCCCGGCCGGCGGCGGACGTATCCTGGCGTCGTACAACCGGCTGAACGACCGCTCGGTGCGCAATGCCGATACGGCGCAGTATGCGATCGGCTACACGTATGCGCTGTCCAAGCGTACCTCGCTGTTCACCTCCATCGGCCACATCGACCCCAACAACGCCAACCGCGCGGATTGGGGCATCCGCCACAGCTTCTGACCGCCCGCAAATTCGGGGTCAGGTCCCTTTATCGCGCAAGATCCTTGAGGTAAGGTCGAACGTCAGTCCATGGCGTCCGGCCTGTCACGCCGCATGGCGACGGGGCGGCGGCCCCTCGCCGTGGGTGCGGGCGCTTGTTGTGCGGCCGGACATTGATCCGAAATGTGCTCTGACCCTGAGCCTTCCCCTCAAATTTTTGTTGTAAACAGCTTGGGAAGCTGTTAACTTTCAATCCCAAAAACGGCGCATGCATGGCTGTGTTAGCCCTTTCGTTCGTAGCTACCAACTGCGAACAAAGGGGAACAGGCCATGCATGCACAGCGGATCATACAGGAGTTACTTCAAGCGCAGTGCCCATCCATGCACGCCAAGCGACGCGAGTGTTTGGCGGCGATGACTGATGCTGCGGCCCGTGGCGGTCTCGGTGTGGTGAAGATGGGCAAGGCGATCACTGGCCAGACTAGTTTGCGTCATCGCATAAAGCGCTGCGATCGATTGCTGAGTAATCCGCAACTAGCTTCTGAGCGCCTGTTAGCGTATCGAGCGCTGGCCCGACGCGCCTTGCACGAGCAGGTGCGTGTTTGCATCATCGTCGACTGGTCCAATTTGCTGAATGACGTAAGCCAGCACGTTCTGCGTGCCGCATTGATCGTTCGTGGACGAGCCTTGGTCATCTACGAGGAAGTGCATCCGACCGAGCTGTATGGCGCCGCTTCGGTTCACCGGGCTTTCATGAAGAATTTGCGCTCGGTGCTTCCGCCTGGGTGCCAGCCCATCATCATTAGCGACGCAGGTTTTCGGGCCACATGGTTCAAGATGCTGAATGAGCTTGGCTATGCGTGGGTCGGCCGCATCCGCAACCGCGACATGGTGAAAAAGAGCGGCTCATGTACTTGGCGCAGATGCAAACAGCTTTATGCCGACACCAAGGGAAAGGCACGCGACCTGGGAGATTTTCTTTATGTCCGCTCCAATCCAGTGGCGTGCCGTCTCGTGCTCATTAAGCAGCCGCGCAAGGGGCGTCAGCGCAAGACCGCCTTTGGCAAAAAGGCGCGCAGCCGTCACAGTATCAAGAATCAGGCCTCGCAACGCGAACCGTGGCTGCTGGCTTCCTCACCATCGCTATCCCGGCTAAGCGCCGACTCCGTGGTCGACTTGTACAGGTGCCGCATGCAGATCGAACAGACTTTCCGGGATCTCAAGAATGCGCAATGGGGTATGGGACTGACTACTGCACAAACGCGAAAACCTCGACGTTTGGCTGCGTTACTGCTCATCGCGGCGTTACTTGGCTTTGCTCTGTGGTTGATTGGCTTGGCCGTCAGGTGCGCCGGGTACCGCATTGAATACGGCAGCCGTAAAAAGGCAGCAACCACGCTGTCAATCCTGTCGTTGGCACGCCATTGGCTGATCGAGCCTCACGCAACCAAGCTGACACGAAGTCAGCTTGCCGACGCATCGTCAGAGCTGACTTCCATGATGCTTACCTATGACATCTGAGCAAAATTTGAGGGGAAGGCTCAGGCTCTGACCCCGAATTTTCTGACCCCGAATTTTGGCCACAGATGTCGGGTGCAAAAAAAGCCTGCGTCCCCTCGCGGGGAGCAGGCGGACAGGCGACGGACGGCGGGCCTTACGCCAGGCCGCCCTGGCAGCGGTACTTCGTTTGCGTGTAATCGTCCAGGCCGTAGCGCGAGCCCTCGCGGCCGTAGCCCGATTCCTTGACGCCGCCGAACGGCGCCGCCTCCGACGCCAGCACGCCCTCGTTGATGCCCACCAGGCCCGTCTCGAGCCGCTCGCTCACGCGCGCCACGCGCACGATGTCGCGCGAGTAGAAGTAGGCGGCGAGGCCGTACGGGGTATCGTTGGCCAGTCGGACGACCTCGTCCTCGTCCGCGAAACGGAACAGCGGCACCACCGGACCGAAGGTTTCTTCCGACGCCAGCGCCATGTCGTGGCTGGCCTCGGCGATCACGGTCGGCGCGTAGTAATTCGGGCCGTCGGCGACGTCGTTGGCCAGGCGCTTGCCGCCGACGACCAGCCGGCCGCCCCTGGCCAGCGCATCGCGCACGTGGGCTTCGATCTTGTCGACCGCGCGGGCGTTGATCATCGGGCCGATCTGCGCGTCGGCCCAGGTGGCCGGGCCGACACGCAGCGCTTCCACGCGGGCCGCCAGTTTTTGCGTGAACGCGGCATAGACCGCATCGTGCACGTAGACGCGGTTCGGGCTCACGCAGGTCTGCCCGCCGTTGCGGAACTTGGCCGCCATCAGGCCGTCGACCGCGGCATCCAGGTCGGCATCCTCGAACACGATGAACGGGGCATTGCCGCCGAGCTCGAGCGACAGGCGCTTCAGCGTGCCGGCCGATTCGCGCGCCAGGCGTTTGCCGACCGCGGTCGATCCGGTGAACGTGATCTTGCGGACCCTGGCGTCCTGCAGCCATGCGCCGACCACGTCCGCCACCCGGTCGCGCGACGTCGTCACGATATTCAGCACGCCGGCGGGAATCCCCGCTTCCTCCGCCAGCCTGACGAGCGCCAGCGCCGTCAGCGGCGTGTCTTCCGCCGGCTTGGCCACGACGGTGCAGCCGGCCGCGAGGGCAGGCGCGATCTTGCGGGCGATCATCGCCAGCGGGAAGTTCCACGGGGTGATGGCGGCGACGACGCCCACCGCTTCCCGCGTCACCGTCAGCTGCTTGCCGCGCACCTGTTCGGGGATGATGTCGCCGTAGCCGCGCACGGCCTCCTCGGCAAACCATTCGACGTAGGACGCGCCGTAGGCCACTTCGCCGCGCGCCTCGGCCAGCGGCTTGCCCTGTTCGCGCGAAATGAGCTTCGCCAGGTCGTCCGTGTTGGCCACGATCAGCGCATGCCAGCGCTTGAGGAAGCGGGCGCGTTCGCGCGCGGGCCGGGCGCGCCAGTCCGGCAGCGCGGCCTGCGCGGCGGCGACGGCCAGCAATGCGTCGTCCGCGCCGCTGGCGGGCACGGTGGCGAAGCAGTCGTCCGAAGCCGGGTCGGCGACGTCGTAGCGGACGCCGCTGCTGCTGTCGCGCCATTGTCCGTCGATGAAATTGTGCTCCTTGAGCAGGTCGGTACGGGTCAGTGTCAGAGACATGGTCTTGAGTCCTTATGTGGAAGCGGAAAGGGCCGGCAAAGAACGCGGCACCGTTTCATGGTAGGCCCGACCCCGCGGCAGGATCGTACGGACGGCGGGCGGCGAAGCGGCGGAAATTGCGTATTTCGCGCCGCGGCGGCATGTTGTGCCGTGGGTCAGCCCAGCAACCGTCCCAGCCGCACGACGGTCACGCCGGGACGCAACTGGCGCAGCGACGGCATGACGAGCACGCAGTCCGGATAGGGCGTCGTGACCGGCTCGCCGTCGCGCCAGCCGATCACGGCACCGGCGTCCCGGAAGGTTTCCAGGCCGGTGTAGTCGGCGGCAAAGCGGAAGTCCATGCTGGACGCGACCACCGGCTCGGTGACGCGCACCACGCGCGTGGCGGCGGGTTGCGGCTGCAGCCACGCGGCCGGCAGGTCGGACGGTTCGACGACCCCGTGCAGCAGCAGGAAGCGGCCCGTGACGTCGCGGGCGACGTCCACCGCGCCGGCTTCCCAGTGCTGGCCGCATTCGACCAGCAGCGCGTTCTTCTCGCTGTCCGGATCGCCGAAGCCGGCATAGTCGCGCATGCGCCGGCCTTCCGGGTGGCCCTCGTCGCTGACGATCCAGGCTGGCGTGCCGAGCCGGCGCGCCAGCGCGATGCCCTTGTCCAGCGGGCCGCAGACCGACAGCGGCGCGCAGCGCTCGTGCATCGAATGCAGGTCGAGCAGGAAGTCGACGGTATCGAGCACGGGCCGCAATTGCCGCGCGCGGCGCAGTTCGGACGAATCGCGGGCAGCGTCGTCGAGGATGGCCGCGGTCCATACGCGGTTGAGATCCTGGTCGACGAAGCGCGAGGCGTCGGGATGGGCCGGGTCGAAGCGCAGGTAGGCCTCGACGTTGGCGAATGCGAGGGTCAGCCTGCCCCGGCGCGGGCGAATGCCGAGGCCGAGCAGGTCCGCGACGGCGATGGCGCCGCATACCTCGTTGCCGTGGGTGAGCGCGTTGACCATCACGTGCGGACCCGGCACGCCGCTGTCGTACGTGTACAGGTACGGGATGCCGCCGTTGCCGGCGGCGTAGGGGCGCAGGTCCGGGAAGGCGACGTCGATCGGATAGGCGGAACGCGTGGCGGTGTCCATGGTCATGCCCCCGCCACCGCCACTGCCGCCGCGATGGCCTGGCCCACTTCCGTGGTCGAGGCCTGGCCGCCCAGGTCCGCCGTGTGCGGGCCGTCGCGCAGCACCTGCTGGATGGCGGCCAGGATGGCGTCGTGGGCCTGGCGCCCGGGGCCGCCGCCGGCATCGAGGAAGTCGAGCATCATCGCGCCCGACCAGATCATCCCGATCGGATTGGCGATGTTCTTGCCGTAGATGTCCGGTGCCGAGCCATGCACCGGCTCGAACAGCGACGGGAAGGCGCGTTCCGGATTCAGGTTGGCCGACGGCGCCAGGCCCAGCGTGCCGGTGCAGGCGGGACCGAGGTCGGACAGGATGTCGCCGAACAGGTTCGAGGCGACCACCACGTCGAAGCGCTGCGGCTGCAGCACGAAGCGCGCGGACAGGATGTCGATGTGCTGCTTGTCCCAGTCCACGTCGGGATACTGCGCCGCCATCGCCGCCGCGCGCCCGTCCCACCACGGCATGCTGACGGCCAGGCCGTTGCTCTTGGTGGCGACCGTGACGTGCCTGCGTTGCCGCTGCCGCGCCAGCTCGAAGGCGAAGCGCAGCACGCGGTCGCTGCCGATGCGCGAATGGACCGATTGCTGCATCACCACTTCGCGTTCGGTGCCTTCGTACATGATGCCGCCGACGGACGAGTACTCGCCCTCGGTATTCTCGCGCACGATCATGAAGTCGATGTCGCCCGGCCTGCGGTTGGCCAGCGGGCAGGGCACGCCGTCGAACAGGCGGGCCGGGCGCAGGTTGACGTACTGGTCGAACTCGCGTCTGAATTTCAGCAGCGAGCCCCACAGCGACACGTGGTCGGGCACGGTGGCGGGCCAGCCGGCGGCGCCGAAGTAGATCGCGTCCATGCCGGACAACTGCGCCTTCCAGTCGTCGGGCATCATCTTGCCGGTGGCCGCGTAGTAGTCGCAGCTGGCCCATTCGACGTGCTTGTATTCGAGCCGGATGCCGAACCGGCTGGCGGCGGCATCGAGCACGCGCAAGCCCTCGGGCATGACTTCCTTGCCGATGCCGTCACCCGGGATGACGGCGATGTTGTAGATGTGCTTCCCCATGAAGAACGCTCCTCGAAGATCGGTTGGGACGATGGATCTCCTTATCGTAGGCGCGAAGCGCCGGCGGGAACGGCCGTCGTGGGGGGCGCAAGTTGGGGGATGTTGTGTTTTTCAGGCCCGGTTCGGCATGTTATGCGGCACGAACCGCCTGCCCCGCCAGGAAGCCGCACACGGCCCGCGTGACGTCCGCCGTCGTCGCCGTCCCGCCGAGGTCGCGGGTGTGCAGCGACGGCGTGGCGGTCACGCTTTCGATCGCGCGCATCACCTGCAGCGCCGCGCCGGACTCGCCCAGGTGGTCGAGCAGCATGGCGACCGACCAGAACGTGCCGATCGGATTGGCGAGGCCACGGCCCATGATGTCGAAGGCGGAGCCGTGGATCGGTTCGAACATCGACGGATAGCGGCCGTCCGGATCGATGTTGCCGGTCGGCGCGATGCCCAGGCTGCCGGCCAGGGCCGCGGCCAGGTCGCTGAGGATGTCGGCGTGCAGGTTCGTCGCGACGATGGTGTCGAGCGTTGCGGGGCGGTTCACCATGCGGGCGGTCGCGGCGTCGACGAGTTCCTTGTCCCAGGCGACGTCCGGGAATTCCCTGGAGACCTGCAGCGCGATCTCGTCCCACATCACCATCGCGTGGCGTTGCGCATTGCTCTTGGTGATGACGGTCAGCCGTTTGCGCGGACGCGACTGCGCCAGCCGGAACGCGAAGCGCAGGATGCGCTCGACCCCGGCCCGCGTCATCATCGAGACGTCGGTCGCGGCCTCGATCGGATGACCCTGGTGCACCCGGCCGCCCACGCCCGCGTACTCGCCCTCCGAGTTCTCGCGCACGATGACCCAGTCCAGGTCCTGCGGCGCGCAGCGTTTCAGCGGTGCGTCGATACCGGGCAGGATGCGGGTCGGACGCACGTTCGCGTACTGGTCGAAACCCTGGCAGATCTTCAGGCGCAGGCCCCACAGGGTGATGTGGTCGGGAATGTCCGGGTCGCCGGCCGAGCCGAACAGGATGGCGTCCTTGCCGCGCAGCGCGTCGAGGCCGTCGGCCGGCATCATGACGCCGTGGCGCCGGTAATAGTCGCCGCCCCAGTCGAAGTCCTCGAACTCGACGCTGAACCCGGCGCCCGCCGCGGCCAGTGTTTCCAGTACCTCGCGCCCCGCCGGCACGACTTCCTTGCCGATGCCGTCGCCGGGAATGGTTGCGATCCGATATGTCTTCATGGTGCCTGTCTCCTGTCTCGATGATGTGGCGCTACTGTAGGTGCTGGACGAACGGAAACAGCATGGCTAGACTCAATGCATCTTTAACCTGGGATCAAGAATCGGGATGAGTACGGGCTTACAGCCGGCCGAGCTGGGGTTTTTCGTGTCGCTGGCAACCTGCGGGAGCCTGAGCGGCGCGGCGCGTGAGCTCGGCGTCAGCACGGCCGCCGTCAGCAAGCGCCTGGCGCAGATGGAGGCACGGCTGGGCCTGCCCCTGGTGAATCGCACGACGCGCCGCATGAGCCTGACGCCCGATGGCGAAGTCCTGCTCGAGCACGCCCGGCGCATCCTGGACGATATCGCCGACCTCGACCAGTTGCTGGGCGCGTCGAAAGGCCAGCCGAAGGGCCAGCTGCGGGTGAACGCGACGCTGGGTTTCGGCCGTCTTCATGTCGCCCCCGCCATCTCGCAGTACGCGCTGCGGTATCCCGAGGTCGACGTCCAGCTGCAGTTGTCGGTCAGGCCGCCGCCCCTCACGGACGACCAGTTCGACGTCTGCATCCGGTTCGGCGCGCCCGCCGACGCACGCGTGATCGCGAAGAAACTGGCGAACAACCGCCGCCTGTTGTGCGCGTCGCCCGGGTATCTCGCGGCCCGCGGCGCGCCGGCGAGTCCCGCCGACCTCGCGCGCCACAACTGCATCTGCATCCGCCAAGGCGACGACGCCCACGGGACGTGGCGCCTGCACCGGGACGGCGCCGACGGCCCCGGCGAAACCGTCAAGGTGCGCGGCAACCTGGCGACCAATGACGGCGAAACCGCGGTCAACTGGGCGCTCGACGGCCACGGCATCCTGCTGCGTGCGGAATGGGATGTCGCGCGCTACCTCGACAGCGGACGGCTCGTGCAGGTCTTGCCGCAGTTCCTTACGCCCGATGCGGACATCTATGCGGTCTATCCGCAGCACCGGCAGCAGTCGGCGCGCGTGCGCACGCTGGTTGCTTTCCTGGCGCAGGCATTCGACGTTTCGTTTCGCCGCGAATAAATATCACCGTGGAGATCCGAGAAACGTTGGCCTACAAATTCGGCAACGGCAACCGGGCCGTGGCGATCTTTTCCGACGTGGATTGCGCACCGTGCCGCACGATGCACCGGGAAATCGAAAAGCTGGACGACACGACGGTGTACGTGTATCGCCGCGAACCAGAAAGCCCGCTGAGCCTACGGCCGGCCCGCCGCGGCCGCCTGCGGCTTGTGGAACCGGCCCAGCACGTGCAGGAGCACGAGCGTCGCCACGATCCATCCGATCAAGATGCTCCACACGGCATCGTAATCGCGCGCCGCATCGTGGAGCATGCCGAGCGCCGGCGGCGTCAGGACGATGGCGATCTGATTGACGGTCATGGCGGCGCCGAGGGCCAGCCCGACGCTGTCCGCCGGTGCCGAATCCGCGATATAGGTCACCCAGGGACCATACCAGCCCAGCGCAAAAAAACCGAGCACGGCGATCAGCCCGAACAGCCAGGATCGCGGCGCGTCGACGGGCAGGCCGATCAGGGCAAGCAGGCCGATGCCCGTGGCCAGCATGCTGACCGCCACGGGCACGAACCGGTCGCCGGTCTTGCCGCAGCGGTCGCTCCAGATCGACAGGACGATGCGGCCGACGCCGCCGCACAGCTGCATCGACAGCAGCATCCAGCCGCCCTCGCGCAACGGCAGGCCGAACCGGTCGCGCAGGAACAGCATCAGGAAGACGACGATGCCGTATTGCGTGCCGACCAGGGCCATGCCGGACCAGACGACACGCTGCATCCACCGTTGACGCACCATCCGGACCAGGAAGAAGACGGTCAGCACGGCACGCTTGCCGGGACGGTCCGCCAGCGTGGGCGGACGATAGACCGCCCAGAACAGCAAGCCGGAAGCCAGGACGACGGCGACGCTGAACAGGAAGGCGGCGCGCCAGTCGCGCACGCCGACCAGGAACGGCAAGGCCGCCGCAGCCGCGGCGCCGCCGAGCGGCAGGCCCGCCTGCCGGATGCCCATCGCGATCCCCAGTTGATGGCCGTGGAACCATTGCGATACCGACCGGCTACCGCCCGGCTGGACCGTGCTGTAGCCCATGCCGATCACGAACAGGGCGGCGCACAAGGCGAGGAAACCGGGTGCCACGCACGCGCCCACGAGGCCGAGGGCCATGATCAGCATGCCCGCGCCGATGATGGCCCGCTCCGACTTGCGGTCGAGCAGGTCGCCGACGAAGAGCAGGGTGAAGATCGGCGCCACGGTCGAGGCGGTGATGAGCAGGCCCACCTGGGTGGCGGACAGGTGCAGATCCTTTTGCAGGTACCCGGCCAGCACGGCGATACCTTGCGTGACGAACGCCGCGCCGGCCTGGAGCACGGTGGCGACGGCCAGGATCAGCCAGCGGTAGGGGGACGTCCGGGAATCCTTGGGAAAGGCAGGCATAAAACTGGAGATGTTACCGATCCAGGATTGCCGGACGCTATCGAAATGTCACACATGAACGATGTGTAACGTTTCAAGCGTGTTTTATGCCGCGGCCTTCAGGCGCCGCGCCACATCCATCGCGAAATAGGTGAGCACGCCATCCGCGCCGGCACGCTTGAACGACATCATGGTCTCCATGATGACCTTGTCCGGATCGAGCCAGCCGTTCTGGAACGCGGCCTGCAGCATCGCGTACTCGCCGCTGACCTGGTAGGCGAAGGTCGGCACCTTGAATTCGTCCTTCACGCGGCGCACGACGTCCAGGTAGGGCATGCCCGGCTTGACCATCACCATGTCCGCGCCTTCCGCGATGTCCAGCGCCACTTCGCGCAGGGCTTCGTCGCTGTTGGCCGGGTCCATCTGGTACGTGTTCTTGTCGGCCTTGCCCAGGTTGGCGGCCGAACCGACGGCTTCGCGGAACGGGCCGTAGTAGCCCGACGCGTACTTGGCCGAGTAGGCCATGATCCGCGTGTGGATCAGTTCCTTCTCTTCCAGCGCCACGCGGATCGCGCCGATGCGGCCGTCCATCATGTCCGACGGGGCGACGACGTCGACGCCGGCCTCGGCCTGGGCCAGCGCCTGGCGCGTCAGCATCGCGATCGTCTTTTCGTTGACGATGTAGCCGTTTTCGTCCGGCAGGCCGTCCTGGCCATGGGTCGTGTACGGGTCGAGGGCGACGTCCGTCATGATGCCCAACTGCGGGAAGTGGCGCTTCAGCTCGCGCACGGCGCGCGGGACGAGGCCGTCCGGATTCGTCGCTTCCACGCCGTCATAGGTCTTCAGCGATGCCTCGATGACGGGGAACAGCGCGAGCACGGGGATGCCCAGCGCGACCGCTTCCTCGGCCACCTTCAGCAGCAGGTCGACCGACAGCCGCTCCACGCCCGGCATCGACGCGACCTGCTGGCGCTGGTTCTGGCCGTCGAGGATGAACACGGGATAGATCAGGTCGGAGGCGGTGACGACGTTTTCGCGCATCAGGGCGCGCGAGAACGGGTCGCGGCGCATGCGGCGCATGCGCACGGCGGGGTATTGCGAAGGCGTGATGATCGGCATGGCGGTTCCAAAGGTTATTGTTCGGGATCGGCCGGATCGTCCTCCAGGCCGAGCAGTTCGATGATCTTGTCGTTGGCTTCCTCTATGCCGATGCGTTTCAGCGCCGAGAACAGCTGGACGGTGAACGGGAAGCCGTTGCCTTCCTCGTCGACATAGCTGTCCAGCACTTGCTGCGCCTGGCGCAACGTGTTGACGGATTCGTTGCGGTTGAGCTTGTCGACCTTCGTGAGGATGCAGTGGATCGGCTTGCCCGTCGGGGCGAACCATTCCAGCATCTGGATGTCGAGCTCGGTGAACGGGCGGCGCGAATCCATGATCAGGATGAGCGCGGCCAGCTGTTCCCGCCGCTGCACATAGTCGCCCAGCAGCCTTTGCCAGTGCAGCTTGGCATCGCCCGACACTTCTGCATAGCCATAGCCCGGCAGGTCGACGAGCAGGCCCTCGATTTCCTCGACCTTGGTCGGATCCTTGCGGTGCATGGCGACGTGCGCTCCGCCGATCGAGAAGAAATTGATGTGCTGCGTACGGCCGGGCGTCTTGGACGCGAACGCGAGGCCCTTCTGGTTCGTCAGGATATTAATCGCCGTCGATTTGCCCGCATTGGACCGGCCGGCGAAGGCGATTTCCGGTACCTGGGTCTTGGGAAGATCCCGCAACTGGTTGACGGTCGTGAAGAAACGGGCTTGCCAGAGTTTGGACATGAGGGAAGTGGAGCGAAAAAGACAACGAAGGTGAGGGCGGGAAACAAAGGCTATTGTACAATAGGGAGTTACCTGCCGCCGGCGAGCCTGAAGGCGTCATTGCCGGCGCGGGGGCACGAGCATGACCGCTGCACTGCAACTGCAAGTTTATCTTTGACTTTTTCAGGGTGCTTGAATGAATCGTGTGTTCCAACCGGCCGCATGTGCGGCGATCGTGAAATCCTTGCTGGCCAGTTTCCTCATCGTGGGCAGCGCTTTTGCAGCGGACGCGGCCCACGCGCCCCCGGCCGCCGCCAAGGCCGATCCGGCCAAGGGCGGTTCCCTCTACGACACCGGCGACAATGCCCGCGGCCTGCCGGCCTGCGCGTCGTGCCATGGCGCCGGCGGCAATTCGACCATCAACACGAACCCCAAGCTGGCAGGACAGATCGACAATTACCTGCACAAGCAACTCGTCGACTTCACGACGCCGGCCCGCAACCAGCCCGTGATGACGACGTACGCCAAGATGCTGAGCGACGACGAAAAGAAGAACATCGCCGCCTACCTCGCCACGCAGCAGCCCAAGCAGGGCGCCGCACGCAACAAGGACACGCTGGAACTGGGCCGCAAGATCTATCGCGGCGGCATCGCCGACCGCGGCGTGGCCGCCTGCGCCAGCTGCCACGGCGCCACCGGTTCCGGCATCCCGGCCCAGTATCCGCGCGTGGCCGGCCAGCACCAAGATTACACTGTCGCCCAGTTGCAGGCGTTCAAGGCGGGCGGGCGCAGCAACAGCCCGCAGATGGCCACGCTGGCCAAGCGCCTGTCTGACGACGAAATGAAGGCAGTGGCGGACTATATCGCCGGCCTGAAGTGATACCCGGTATCAGCCGGTCAGAGTGAATAGAGCCGAATAATCGGCCTACAATAAAAAAAGCAGGACAACAGGGAAGGGCGGCCGCGCAAGCGGTGCGCCCTTTTGTTGTATCCTCAATGAATGTTGTGTCTAGAGTGAAAGTCGATGAGTACCACCGGAATTGAACTGAAGACGCGCCGGCGCGGCGTAGCGGAAACGGTCGAACTGCTGTCCTCGATGCGTTTCGCGATCACCCTGCTGGTCATGATCGCGATTGCCGCCATCATCGGCACCATCCTGCAACAGGACCGGGCGATGCCGGACTACGTGAACCAGTTCGGGCCGTTCTGGTTCGAAGTGTTCCGCAAGCTCAGCCTGTACACGGTCTATTCGGCCTGGTGGTTCCTGCTGATCCTCGCGTTCCTGATCGTGTCCACGAGCCTGTGCATCGCGCGCAATGCGCCCAAGTTCATCCGCGACATGCGGAGCTGGCGCGATTCCGTGCGCGAAGAATCGCTGCGCAATTTCCACCACCGAAGCGAATGGACGGCGCCGCTGGACATGGTCCCGCTCGCGCAGCAGACGGCGTCCCGCCTCGTCGACGCCGGTTATAAAACGAAGATGGTCGACAAGGCGGGCGGCGTGCTCGTCGCCGCGAAAAAGGGCGCCGGCAACAAGTTCGGCTACATCTTCGCGCACACGGCCATCATCGTCATCCTGCTGGGCGGCCTGCTCGATTCGAACCTGCCTATCCGCTTCCAGCAATGGTTCATGGGCAAGACGCCGTATGCCGGCACGGGCCTCATCTCCGCCATCCCACCGCAGCACCGCCTGGGTCTCGGCAACCCGACCTTCCGCGGCAACACGATGATTCCAGAAGGCCAGGCCAGCGACACGGCGCTGCTCCAGCAGGCCGACGGCGTGCTCGTGCAGGATCTGCCGTTCACGATCGAGCTGCGCAAATTCATCATCGACTTCTACTCGACGGGCATGCCGAAGCTGTTCGCCAGCGAAGTCGTGATCCGCGACCACGAGACGGGCAAGGCGTTCCCCGCCACCATCAAGGTCAACGAGCCGCTGATCTACCGCGGCATTGCCGTCTACCAGTCCAGCTTCGAGGATGGCGGCAGCAAGCTCAAGCTGACGGGCTGGCCCATGACGGGCACGAGCGACAAATCGTTCTCGTTCGATGGCGAAGTCGGCAATGCGACCGAGTTGAAGCAGGGCGCCGACGTGTATTCGGTCGAGTGGTCGGGCTTCCGTCCGTTCAACGTCGAGAACACGAGCCAGAACAACGATGCGCGCGCCGTCACCAAGGGCAAGAGCCTTGAGGAACAGTTTGCCCAGACCTTGTCCCAGCACTCCGGCTCGGCCGCGAAGAACGTGGGCAACAAGGACCTGAAAAACGTCGGTCCCAGCGTGCAATACAAGCTGCGCGACAAGACGGGCCAGGCGCGCGAATTCCTGAACTACATGCAGCCCGTGACCCTGGACGGTCATGAAGTGTACCTGGCCGGCGTGCGCAACAATCCGTCCGACCAATTCAGCTTCCTGCGCATCCCGGCCGACGACGAGCACGGCCTGCGCGAATGGATGCGCCTGCGCGCCGCGCTCGCCGACCCGTCGCTGCGGGAAGAAGCGGCCCGCCGCTATGCCGCGCGCGCGCTGCCGCCGGGCGACGCGAGCGGCGCGCTGTCCGCGCAGTTGCAGGAATCGGCCGCCAAGACGCTGGCCATCTTCGCGGGCGACGGCAACCAGGGCGGTTATTTGGCCGTGTCAAAATTCCTCGAGCGCATCCCCGCCGCGGAGCAGGAAAAGGCGGCCACCGTGTTCATGAAGATGCTCAACGGCGCCATGTGGGAGCTGTGGCAGGCTGCGCGTGCGCGCGCCGGCGAGCAACCCGCCACGCCCACCGAGGCCCACGGCCGCTTCCTGCAGCAGGCGACGAACGCCTTGTCGGACAGCTTTTTCTACGGCGCTCCCGTGTTCCTCGCGCTGGACGATTTCAAGGAAGTGAAGGCGTCGGTGCTGCAGGTGACGCGCTCGCCCGGCAAGAAAGTGGTCTATGTGGGCTGCCTGTTGCTGGTGCTGGGCATTTTCTCGATGTTCTACATCCGCGAGCGTCGCGTCTGGGTCTGGGTGAAACCGGCACCTGGCGGCGGCACGCATGCGCTGATGGCGATGAGCACGCAGCGCAAGACGCTCGATTTCGAGCGCGAATTCGAAGACTTGAAGACCAAATTGCCGCAATCGGCGTAAGCTAGCAGAGCAAGGAAACAGGAGACACCCATGGACATTTCATCCGCATCGCAAGCGCAAGGCGCGGCGTACACCCGCCCGCCGGGCTTCTTCAAGCGCCTCACGGCCATCGACTGGCTGTTCGGCGCCGGCCTCCTGGCCGCCGCGCTGTACGCGCTGAGCCGTTTCGGCGCCTACATGGACATCTACGAACGGGCGATTCTGGTGCTGGCCGCGCCGACGTTCGCCTTCGTCGGCTGGACCTTCAAGCCGGTACGCTGGCTGATGCCGCTCGTCGCGCTGCTGGCGCTGTGGGCCGTGCAATTGTACGGCGGCTCGCTCGATGCCGCGAACCAGAAATTTTTCCTGAAATACATGCTGTCGAGCCAGTCCGCGATCCTGTGGATGAGCGCGCTGTTCGTGTTCTCGACCGTGTTCTACTGGCTCGGTTTGCTCACGCGTTCGCCGTTCGGCGGCAGCGTCGGCTCCAAGCTGTGCTGGGCCGCCGTCGTGCTCGGCTTTACGGGCATGATGGTGCGCTGGTACGAGTCGTACCTCATCGGTACCGACGTCGGCCACATCCCCGTGTCGAACCTGTACGAAGTGTTCATCCTGTTTTCGATGATCACGGCGATGTTCTACCTGTACTACGAACAGCGTTACCAGACGCGCCAGCTGGGCCCGTTCGTGCTGCTCGTGATCTCGGCCGCCGTCGGCTTCCTGCTGTGGTACACGGTCGCGCGCGATGCCGCCGAGATCCAGCCGCTCGTGCCCGCGCTGCAGAGCTGGTGGATGAAGATCCACGTGCCGGCGAACTTCATCGGCTACGGCACGTTCGCACTGGCGGCGATGGTCGGCTCGGCCTATCTGCTGAAGTCGCACGGCATCCTGGCCGACCGCCTGCCGTCCCTGGAAGTGCTGGACGACGTGATGTACAAGGCGATCTCCGTCGGCTTCGCGTTCTTCACCGTCGCCACGATCCTGGGCGCGCTGTGGGCGGCCGAGGCGTGGGGCGGCTACTGGTCGTGGGACCCGAAAGAGACGTGGGCGCTGATCGTCTGGCTGAACTACGCGGCCTGGCTGCACATGCGCCTGATGTCCGGCCTGCGCGGCCGCGCGGCGGCGTGGTGGGCCCTCGTCGGCCTCGTCGTGACGACGTTCGCCTTCCTGGGCGTGAACATGTTCCTGTCGGGCCTGCATTCGTACGGCAAGCTGTAATGTGTTCGTTTATGTCCGTTGGCGGCAATTGGTAACAAATCGCCGCCCGGACAACCCGGTGGCGCCAGATGGTGTAACGTTGATATGTCGCGAGAAACATTACATACAGCCGGAGCCGCCATGTTGATCAGAAAAAATCCGAACGGCATCGATTTGCCGTTCCCGTCCGAAATCACGCCGCGCGAGGTCTACGAAGGCCGGCGCGCGTTCCTCGCCAAGGTCGCGGCCTCGGCCGTCGTCGGCTCGTCGCTGTGGGAAATGGCCACCCGCGAGGCATTCGCGCAGGGCACCGTGCCGAAACTGCCGGCCACGCGCAACCCGGCCTTTTCGACGAACGAGAAGCAGACCTCGTTCGACGACGCGACCCACTACAACAATTTCTACGAATTCGGCACGGACAAGGCCGACCCGGCCGCCAACGCGCATACGCTGCGCACGCGACCGTGGACCGTGCAGATCGAAGGCGAAGTCAAGAAACCGCAAACGATCGACCTCGACCGCCTGGTAAAACTGGCGCCGCTGGAAGAGCGGATCTACCGCCTGCGCTGCGTGGAGGGCTGGTCGATGGTGATTCCGTGGGTCGGCTATTCGCTCTCGAGCCTGATCCGCCAGGTCGAACCGACGAGCAACGCGAAATACATCGAATTCACGAGCCTGGCCGACCGCAGCCAGATGCCGGGCGTAAAAAGCCGCGTGCTGGAATGGCCGTACGTGGAAGGTTTGCGCATGGACGAGGCGATGCACCCGCTGACCCTGCTGACCGTCGGCATGTACGGCCAGGTGCTGCCGAACCAGAACGGCGCGCCCGTGCGCATCGTCGTGCCGTGGAAATACGGCTTCAAGTCGGCGAAATCCATCGTCAGGATCCGCTTCCTGCGCGACCAGCCGCGCACGGCGTGGAACGGCATCGCGCCCGACGAATACGGCTTTTATTCGAACGTGAACCCGAACGTCGACCACCCGCGCTGGTCGCAGGCGACCGAGCGGCGCATCGGCGAGGGCGGCCTGTTCACGCCCAAGCGCAAGACGCTGCTGTTCAACGGCTATAACGAGGTCGCCTCGCTGTACACGGGCATGGATCTCAAGAAAAATTTCTGAGCCGGGGGCTGTCATGGCATTCAACCCGAGCTCGACGCAGTTCAAGGCCCTGAAGGCGGTCATCTTCGTGCTGGCGCTGCTGCCGTTCCTGCGCATGGCGTGGCTGACGGCGGCCGGGGTGCCCGTCGACCCGGTCGAATTCCTCACGCACGGCAGCGGCGACTGGGCCCTGTACCTGCTGTGCGCGACGCTCGCCATCACGCCGCTGCGCCGCCTGACGGGCTGGAACTGGGTCGTACGACTGCGGCGCATGGCGGGCCTGTTCACGTTCTTCTACGCGTTCATGCACTTCATGACGTTCCTGTGGTTCGACCATTTCTTCGACGTGGCCGCCATGTGGAAGGACGTGCTGAAGCGCCCGTTCATCACGGTGGGTTTCGCCGCCTTCGTGCTGCTGATCCCGCTGGCCGTGACGAGCACCAATGCGATGATCAGGCGGCTCGGCCGCAACTGGGCCCTGCTGCACAAGGTGATCTACGTGATCGCGCCGCTGGCGATCCTGCACTACTGGTGGATGAAGGCGGGCAAGCACAACTTCGAGCAGCCCATCGTGTGGGGCAGCGTCGTCGGCGTGTTGCTGCTGTTGCGCGTGTGGTGGAGCCTCAGCCGCACGCGTGCCGAAAAACGTATTACACCTGCTTCCGTGCGATCATGACGACATGAAGTGGCCCCTTGCGCTGGTGATCGTCGTCGTATTGGCCCTCGTGCTCGTATTCGGCATGGGGCGGCCGCGCTATGGCCTGCTCGAACGCTGTCTCGACCTGGGCGGTCGCTGGAACGAGCAGGCTGCCGCGTGCGCGGCGCAGATGTGGCCGGATGACCGGTCACGGGGGAGGGAGTAGGTGCTGCGCGAGAAATTGGGCCCCCGCCTGCGCGGGGGCGACGGTTTTCAGGCCTTCACAATCGTCTCGAGCGCGAACAGGTCGGCCGGATTCTCGCGCTTGCGGATGACATGCACCTGGTCCCCGTCGACGAGCACCTCGGCCGCGCGGCCGCGCGTGTTGTAGTTCGACGCCATCGTGAAGCCATAGGCACCGGCCGCCATCATGGCCAGCACGTCGCCCGGCTCGACGGCCAGCGCGCGGTCGCGGGCGAGCCAGTCGCCCGATTCGCACACGGGGCCGACGAGGTCGTAGGTCACCGCGCTACTATCGCGCTGCACGACCGGCTTGACGTCCATCCAGGCCTGGTACAGGGTCGGACGGGCCATGTCGTTCATGGCGGCGTCGACGACGCAGAAGTTCTTTTCCTCGCCCGGCTTGAGGAATTCGACGGACATCAGCAGCACGCCCGTGTTGCCCACGATGGAGCGGCCCGGCTCGAAAATCACCTTGATCGGCTGGCCGCCGTGCTTTTCCGCGCGCCACGCGTCCACGCGCGCGAACACGCGCTCGACGTAATGCGAGATCGGTACCGGCGAGTCCTCGCCCGTGCCATAGTCGATGCCCAGGCCGCCGCCCACGTCCACGTGGTGCAGGTGGATGCCCTCGGCCGCCAATGCGTCGATCAGTTCGATCAGCTTGTCCAGCGCTTCCAGCAGAGGCGCGTCGTCCAGCAGCTGCGAGCCGATGTGGCAGTCGATGCCGACGACGTCCAGGTGCGGCAGCTGCGCGGCGGTGCGGTAGGTGTCCAGCGCGTCCGAGAACGCGACGCCGAATTTACTCGCCTTCAGGCCGGTGGCGATGTACGGGTGGGTCTTCGGGTCGACGTTCGGGTTCACGCGCAGCGAGATGGGCGCGCGCTTGCCCATGCGGCCGGCGACTTCGTTGATGCGGTGCAGCTCGGGAATCGACTCGACGTTGAAGCACAGGATGCCCTTTTCCAGCGCCAGCGCGATCTCGGCCGCCGTCTTGCCGACGCCCGAGAAGATGACCTTGCCCGGGTCGCCGCCGGCCGCGATCACGCGCAGCAGTTCGCCGCCCGACACGATGTCGAAGCCGGCGCCCTGGCGCGCGAGCAGGTCGAGGATGGCCAGGTTGGAGTTTGCCTTCATCGCATAGCAGACCAGCGCGTCGCGGCCCGCGCACGGGCGCGCGTAGCCGGCGAAGTTTTCCAGCAACTGGGCTTTCGAGTAGACGTAGGTCGGGGTGCCGTGTTCGGTGGCGATCCTGGACAGGGGAACGCGTTCGGCGTGCAGGACGCCGTCTTGATAAGTGAAGTGAGACATGAAATCGGTGCTTACTGTTGGGTGGCCGGCGGCGTCTGGTTGTTCGCTTCGGTATTGTTCGCATTCGAACCGGCGGCGGGGACGGTCACGCCGGCAGCGGGTGCCGGCGGGGAGATCTGGACCGCCGGAGTGGCCGTGTTCGTGGTGGTGCCGGCCGGGGCGGCGCTGGTAGGCGCGGCTCCGGGACGGGCGGGGGGCTTGGGCATGTAGAGCGGACCGGTCTGGCCGCAGGCCGACAGCGCCATCAGGGTCGCCAGGCTTGTCAGGAGCGCAAATGGGGACTTCACGATTAGAATCACGGTTTGATTAGCAGACCTTGGAGTGTAGCATGACCGAATCCGAATTTTTGGCCCTGGCCGAGTCCACCCTGAACGATATCGAGCAGGCATTCGACCGCCTGTTCGAGCAGGATATCGTCGACGTCGAGTGCAAGCGCAGCGGCAACGTGCTCGAGATCGAGTTCGTCGACAACGGCTCGAAAATCATCGTCAACAGCCAGGCGCCGTTGCAGGAAATGTGGATCGCCGCCCGCGCCGGCGGCTTCCACTACAAGCGCGTGGGCGACGAGTGGCGCAATACGCGCGACGACACGGAGTTCTTCACGTCGCTGTCCGACTTCGCCACCCAGCAGGGCGGCGCCCCGGTCAAGCTGCGCTGACGGCGAAAAAAAAGCCGGCGGGCGCCGGCTTCCAGGTCAGGCCAGCGTGGCCTGCTTGCCGCGCTGGCGGCGCCGCTGCGCGAAGCCCAGCGCGCCGATGGCCATCAGTGCGATCGACGCCGGTTCCGGCACGGCCGCGGTGTCGATGAACTGCGTGTTGTCCTGCTGGGAGGCGAACAGGTTCAGCAGCTGGATAGGACCGTTCGCGCTGACGATCGTCGCCGTGAAGGTCAGGGTATCCCAGGTCAGCGGAGGCAGGCTGTAGAGGGGCAGGCGCACGTCGGAGCAGCATCCCGTCGCGTTGTTCACGGTTCCGGACAGGACGCTGAGTCCGCCCAGCGAGAAGTCGTAGGTGGCATCCTCGGTGAGCTGGCTGCTGCCGTTCCACATCTGGTAATTGAAAAAGAATCCCCCGGTGGTCTTGAACGCCTTGTTGGCGGGGGCGTTGACCGTCACCGTCAACGAATCGCCCACAGAGAGCGTCGCGCCGACGTCGCCCGTCCCGGACAGGATCGAGAAACTGGGCGCCGTCGCGGTGTAGGCCACCGAATACACGGTCGCGTTGGCGGACTGTACCGAAAAGATGCCGGAAAGAAGAGCGAAAGCGATTGCAGGTATTTTTTTGATCATGTTATTGGCTCACCAGGAAAGGACAGTGTTGGACGTCGGCTTCCTGTTGAGCAATCTTCATGCCATTTTGCAATGCAAACGCTTTGCCTTTTAGAAACAACAACTTGAACGAACAGTGTTCCAAGCGAGCAATTCAACTGTAAAGACTTCCGACAGTTTCAGAACAACTCGTTGCGCACGGCGTCGCGCGACTTCTGCTCGGCCGCCGGGGCCACCGGCCCCACGTCCAGCGACTGCACGCCCGTGCCTGGCGGATTCTCGGCGTAATAGTACTCGTCGCCGTACTGCACGAGCCCCGGCGGCACCGGACGCTCGACCACCGGCTCGGACTTGAGCGCCTTCTGCATGAAGCCGATCCAGATCGGCAGCGCCAGGCCGCCGCCCGTTTCCCTGTTGCCCAGGTTGCGCGGCTGGTCGTAGCCGATCCACGCGATGCCCACCAGGTGCGGCTGGTAGCCGGCGAACCACGCGTCGATCGAATCGTTCGTCGTCCCCGTCTTGCCCGCGATGTCCGTGCGCTTCAGCACCTGCGATGCCTTCGCCGCCGTGCCGTAGCGGGCCACGTCCTTCAGCATGCTGTCCATCAGCCACGCATTGCGCTCGTCGATGACGCGGTTGGCGTCGACGCCGGCCCGGTCCGGACGCGCTTCCGACAACACCTTGCCGTCGGCATCCGTCACCTTGGAGATGATGTAGGGGCTGATGCGGTAGCCGCCGTTGGCGAACACGGAATAAGCGCCGGCCATCTGCAGCGGCGTCGTCGCACCCGCGCCCAGCGCGAGCGTCAGGTACGGCGGGTTCTTGTCCGGATCGAAGCCGAAGCGCGTCGCGTATTCCTGGCCGTAGCGGGCGCCGATCTTGTTCAGGATGCGGATCGAGATCATGTTCTTCGACTTGGTCAGGCCGCGCCGCATCGTCATCGGGCCTTCGTACTTGTTGTCGTAGTTCTTCGGTTCCCACGCCTGGCCGCCCGTCGCACCCGCGTCGAACGAGATCGGCGCATCGTTGATCAGGGTAGCGGGCGAGAAGCCGCGCTCCAGCGACGCCGAATAGATGAACGGCTTGAACGACGATCCCGGCTGGCGCCACGCCTGCGTCACGTGGTTGAACTTGCTGCGGTTGAAGTCGAAGCCGCCCACCAGCGCGCGGATCGCGCCGTCGTCCGGGCTCACCGCGATGAAGGCGGATTCCACTTCCGGCATCTGCGTGATGCGCCATGACGAATCGTCGTCCTGCATGACGCGGATGACGGCGCCGCGGCGCAGGCGCCGGGTCTCGGCCGCCTTCGGTGACAGCCAGTCCCGGGCGAACGCCAGGCCGGCACCCGTCATCGTGATGTCCTCGCCGGACGCCAGCACCGCCTTCACCTGCGTGGGCGACGCCGCCATCACGACTGCCGCGACGATGCCGTCCGAATCCGGATGCTCGGCCAGCTCCGCCTCGATCGCTTCGTCGGCTTCGCCCTTGGCGGACGGGATCTCGATGTATTTTTCCGGGCCGCGGTACGGGTGGCGGCGCTCGTAGTCCATCACGCCGCGGCGCAGCGCGAGGTAGGCGGCGTCCTGGTCGGCCTTGGTGATCGTCGTGAACACGTTCAGGCCGCGCGTATAGGTGTCTTCCTTGAACTGCTCGTACACGAGCTGGCGCGCCATCTCGGCCACGTATTCCGCATGCACGCCGAACGCCGTGCTGTCCATCTTGATCTTGAGTTCCTCGTTCTTCGCCTGTTCGTACTGGGCGTCGGTGATGTAGCGCAGGTCGTGCATGCGCTGCAGGATGTACTGCTGGCGCACGCGCGCGCGCTTCGGATTGACGACCGGGTTGTACGCGGACGGCGCCTTCGGCAGGCCGGCCAGCATCGCCGCTTCCGCGACCGAGATGTCTTTCAGATCCTTGCCGAAGTAGATCTGCGCGGCCGACGAGAAGCCGAACGCGCGCTGGCCCAGGTAGATCTGGTTCATGTAAACCTCGAGGATCTGGTCCTTGGTGAGGTTCTTTTCGATCTTGTACGCGAGCAGGGCCTCGTACGCCTTGCGCTTGAGGGTCTGCTCGGACGACAGGAAGAAGTTGCGGGCCACCTGCTGCGTGATGGTGGACGCGCCCTGGCGCGCGCCGCCGGTGGCGTTGTGGATGGCCGCGCGCAGGATGCCCCAGTAGTCCACGCCGCCGTGTTCGTAGAAACGGTCGTCCTCGATGGACAGCACGGCCTTCTTCATCACGTCCGGGATGTCCTTGAAGTGGACGAGGGTGCGGCGCTCCTCGCCGAATTCGCCGATCAGGACGTTATCGGCCGTGAAGATCCGCAGCGGCATCTTGGGCCGGTAGTCGGTCAGGGTGTCGAGGGCGGGCAGGTTCGGGTACGCCATCGCCAGCGCGAACACGACCACGAGCACCCCGCAGACGGCCAGACCGGCCAGCGTGGCGAGGATGGTCAGGAGGATGCGCTTGGGTGTGTGCTTCGGCGAAGGAGACTGCGGCGCGGGGCTGGCCCCGTTTTGGGATGCTTTCATGCGTAATGTCGGTCGCTTTATTGATCCATTTCATTATAAGTCACGCTTGTATCTGAGGCACGGCTAGACAAGCGGACAATAGGTGTGAAAACAGAGGCAAGATTGATTGATATCAGAGTGAAAGGAGTGTCGTTTTCATGCTGCGCACTATTATGTTCCCGTGTAGAAATTTCTTGTCCTCATAGATCAGTATTGCTACGATTCAATACGGTGCCTGATATATATGCACTGTATTTCTACCATTTCAACAGTTCCCCAAGCGGGCGTTCAAAGAAGCAGCAGATAGGGGAGTGCGCTCGTGATCAGTCTAGGTTCCTTGTTCGGACAAAAGAGCCCGCCGCTCGTCGGGCTCGACATCAGTACGTCCGGCGTGCGCCTGGTCGAGTTGTCCGACGGCGGCAAGGGTGAGTTGCGGCTGGAGCGCCATGCGGCGGAACCGCTGCCGCGCGGCGCCGTCGTCGACGGCAACATCGAGAACATCGACGCGGTGTCGGACGCCGTGCGCCGCGTCGTGCAGAAGAGCGGCACCCGCATCAAGCACGTGGCGCTCGGCATGCCGCCGGCCGCCGTCATCACCAAGAAGATCATCCTGCCGGCCGGCCTGCCGGAAGACCAGCTCGAAGTGCAGGTCGAGTCCGAGGCCAGCCAGTACATCCCGTTCGCGCTGGACGAGGTCAGCCTCGACTTCGACGTGATCGGCCCCGTCGCCAGTTCGCCCGAGGACATGGAAGTGATGCTGGCCGCCGCGCGCCGCGAAAAGGTCGAGGACCGCGTGGCCATCGCCGAAGCGGCCGGGCTCACGGCCACCGTGATGGACATCGAATCGTACGCCGCCCGCGCCGCGCTGCAGCGCCTCCTCGACAACGACAACGGTCCGCGCGACCGCATCGTCGCGCTGTTCCAGATCGGCGCCAACGCGACCCACGTCTCCGTGCTGCAGAACGGCGACACCGTCTACGAGCGCGAGCAGCCGTTCGGCGGCGTGCAGCTCACGCAGGACGTCGTGCGCGCCTACGGCCTGTCGTTCGAGGAAGCGGAAACGCGCAAGAAGACGGGCGACCTGCCGGACAACTACCGCGCCGACCTGCTGGCGCCCTGGCTCGAAAACGCCGCGCTGGAAGTCACGCGCGCGATCCAGTTCTTCTACACGTCGACGCCGTACACGCGCATCGACCAGATCGTCCTCGCCGGCGGCAGCGCCCAGTTGCCCGGCCTGCCCGACATCATCGCGGGCCGCACGCGCATCGCGACCTCCGTCGTGGCGCCGTTCGCCGGCATGCAGCTGGCTCCCGCCGTGCGCGAGCAGCAGCTGCGCACGGACGGTCCCGGCTATCTCGTCGCCTGCGGCCTGGCACTGCGGAGGTTCGGCTGATGATCCGCATTAACCTGCTTCCGCACCGGGAAGCGAAGCGCAAGCAGAAACAGGCCGCGTTCATCGCGTTGATGGCGCTGGGCGGCCTGGTCGGCGTCGCGCTCGTGCTGCTCGTCGGCGCGTACAACGCCAGCCGCATCGCCACGCAGAACGAACGCAACCTGGTGCTCAAGAACGCCAACGCGGAACTGGACAAGAAGATCGGCAAGATCGCCAGCCTGAAGGCCGAGATCGAGGCGCTGAAGGCGCGCCAGCAGGCCGTCGAGGACTTGCAGGGCGACCGCAACCAGCCCGTCTACCTGCTCGACGAACTGGTGCGCCAGACGCCGGACGGCGTGTACCTGAAAAGCTTCAAGCAGGACGGCCAGCGCGTGCTGCTGAACGGCTATGCGCAGTCGCAGGAGCGCGTGGCGGAGCTGCTGCGCAACCTGTCCGGCAGCTCGCCGTGGCTGGAGCGCCCGGACCTGACCGAGGTGCGCGCGGCCACGCTCGCGCAGAGCAAGACCGGCCGCAAGGTCGTCGAATTCACGTTGAACGTCGCGATCAAGCGCGCCCGCGCCGAGGACGACGACAAGGATGCCAAGCCGTCCACGACAAAATCGGGTAACAGCGCGGGCACCAAGTCATGAACATCGATCTGAAACAGTCTTTCGCCGACCTGGCCGCCCAGTTCGAGGGCCTGCAGGGACGCCATCCCGGCCTGTGGCCGCTGGCGCCGCGCCTGTTGTGCGCGGCTGGCGTGATGGCGGCCGTCCTCGGCCTCGGCTACTTCTTTTACTGGAGCGGCCAGTTCGAGGAGCAGGCCGCTCTGGCCACGCAGGAACTCAAGCTGCGCGACGACTACAAGGTCAAGATGGCGCAGGCGATCAACCTGGACGCGCTGGAAGCCCAGCAGCGGCAGGTGAACCGCTACGTCGAGCGCCTGGAAAAGCAGTTGCCGAGCAAGGCCGAGATGGCCGCGCTGCTGTCCGACATCAACCAGGCCGGCATCGGCCGCGGCCTGCAGTTCGAACTGTTCAAGCCGGGCCAGGTCGTCGTCAAGGATTACTACGCCGAGCTGCCGATCGACATCAAGGTCACGGGCCACTACCACGACATCGGCGAATTCGCGGCCGACATGGCCAGGATGCCCCGCATCGTCACCCTGAACAACCTGGCGCTCACCGCCGGCAAGGACGGCACGCTGTCGCTGGACGCGATCGCCAAGACCTTCCGCTACCTCGACCAGGACGAACTGGATGCGCAGGCCAAGGCCCGCAAGGCGAAGAAGACCGCCAAGAAGGGGAAGGCATGAGCCCGCGCATCGCGATCGGCGCCCTGATGGCGACCCTGCTGCTGGCCGGCTGCGGCGATTCCGACGTGCGCGAAGTGCGCGACTGGATGGAACAGGTCAAGCGCGACACGCGCCCGGCCGTGAAGCCGCTGCCCGAGCCGAAGGATTTCCTGCCTTACGCGTACGGCGCGAAGGATGCCGTCGACCCGTTCGATGCGAACAAGCTGCTGGGCGAACTGGCCCGCACGGCCGCGACGTCGAACAACCCGAACCAGCCGGACCTGCAGCGCCCGCGCGAGCAGCTGGAGACCTTCCCGCTCGACACCATGCAGATGGTCGGCACGATGGAAAAGGGCGGCACGCGCTTCGCGCTGCTGCAGATCGAACGCGCGCTGTACCAGGTGAAGGCCGGCCAGCGCATCGGCCAGAACTTCGGCGTCGTGACGCACGTAGGCGAGGACGCCGTGGACATCCGCGAAGTGGTGCAGGACGCCGCCGGAGAATGGACGCAACGCATGACGAAGCTGGAGCTGCAAATCAAGGAGAACCGTAAATGACCCGATTCCTTTCCGCCGCGGGCGGCATGCTGCTGGCGCTCGCCACGGTGTGCGCCTGGGCCCAGGACAACGCGATCGAGTCGATCAGCGCCAACCAGCAGGGCGGCAACGTCGTCATTCGCGTGGGCATGAAGGCGCCGCCAAAGCAGCTGCCGATCGGCTTTTCGATCACCAACCCGGCCCGCATCGCGCTCGATTTCGGCGCCACCGCCAACGCCACCGGCAAGAACGTCCAGGACATCAACCTGGGCGACGTGCGCGGCGTGAACGTCGTGCAGGCGGGCGAGCGCACGCGCCTCGTGCTGAACCTCAAGCGCGTGCTGAACTACGCGACCGCCGTCGACGGCAAGGATGTCATCGTCACCGTCGAAGGCTCGGGCGCCCCTGCGCGCGCCATCGACGCCGCCGGCGCGCCGGCCCGCGCGGCGAGCGCAGCCCCGGCCAGCCTGCCGCTGCTGCGCGACCTCGATTTCCGCCGCGGCACCCATGGCGAAGGCCGCATCGTCGTCGACCTGCCGAACGGCCAGGTCGCCGTCGACGTGCGCCAGGTCGGTTCGCAGATCCTCGTCGATTTCATGAAAACCGGCGTGCCGCCGACCTTGCGCCGGCGCCTGGACGTGACCGACTTCGGCACGCCCGTGACGCGCATCACGACGACGACCAAGGGCGAGAACACGCACATGGTCGTCGAAGCGCACGGCAACTGGGAGCAGAGCGTCTACCAGAGCGACACGCAGCTCGTCATCGACGTCAAGCCCGTCAAGGAAGATCCGAACCGGCCGGCCGGCGGCGCAGGCGGCGTGGGCTACCGCGGCGAGAAGGTCTCGTTCAACTTCCAGAACATCGAAGTGCGCCAGGCGCTGCAGGCGATCGCCGACCTGTCCGGCCTGAACATCATCACGAGCGATTCCGTCACCGGCAACCTCACGCTGCACCTGAAGGACGTGCCGTGGGACCAAGGCCTTGACGTGATCCTGCAGGCCAAGGGCCTCGACATGCGCAAGAACGGCAACGTGCTGTGGATCGCGCCGAAGGAAGAACTGCTGACCAAGGAAAAACTGGAGCTCGAGCAGAAGGCCCAGATCTCCGACCTGGAACCGCTGCGCTCCGAGATCTTCCAGCTGAACTACCAGAAGGCCGAGTCGTTCCGCACCGTGTTCGGCCTCGACCAGAACGGCGGCGCCAGCGGCGACGGCGGCGGCAAGAACCGCGTGCTGTCCAAGCGCGGCAGCGCCATCATCGACCCGCGCACGAACCAGCTGTTCGTCACGGACATCGCATCGAAGATCGAAGACATCCGCAAACTGATCCAGAAGACCGACATCGCCACCAGGCAGGTGCTCGTCGAGGCGCGCCTCGTGGAAGCGAACGACGGTTTCTCGCGCAACCTCGGCGCCAAGCTCGGTTTTGCCGACCTGCGCACCTTGCGCGGCGGCGACACGGGCTACCAGGTTAGCGGCAACCAGCGCGTGGCCATCGGCGGCAACCTGACGGGCGTGGGCCAGGTCACGGGCCAGACGCCGGACAAGGGCGACGGCTACACCAACTCCACGCTCGTGAACCTGCCGGCGGCCGGCATCAACGGCACGAATGCGCCGTCGATCGCATTCTCCCTGTTCTCGTCGGCGGCGAACCGCTTCCTCAACCTGGAACTGTCCGCGCTGGAAGCGGACGGCAAGGGCAAGATCATCTCCAGCCCGCGCGTGGTCACCGAGGACAACGTCCCGGCCATCATCGAGCAGGGCGTCGAGCTGCCGTACCAGCAGGCCACGAGCAGCGGCGCCACGTCGGTCACGTTCAAGAAAGCGAACCTGAAGCTGGAAGTCACGCCGCAGATCACCCCGGACGGCAACGTCGTGCTGGACGTGGACGTGGCCAAGGATTCGAAGGGCGAGGCGACCGCGTCGGGCTTCGCCATCAACACGCAGCACGTGAAGACCAAGGTGATGGTCGAGAACGGCGGCACGGTGGTCCTGGGCGGCATCTACCAGATGACCGAGACCCGCAACGACAACAAGGTGCCGCTGTTCGGCGACATCCCGGTCGTGGGCAATCTGTTCAAGTCGACGTCGCGCCAGAACACCAAGACCGAGCTGCTCGTCTTCATCACGCCGAAGATCGTGGCCGAGCGCCTGCAGAACGGTCATTGACGGAATCATCAACAAGAACCCACACATGAACGACTTCAAGAACGACTCCACGGCGCGCCACGGCGTGCGCGTGGCCGGCCTGCTGATGGCCATGGTGCTGACCGCATGCGGCGGCGGCGGCGGCAATCCGGGCGCCGTGAGCGGCGGGACCGGCTCCGGTTCCGGCAGCACGGGGACCGGTACCGGATCCACGGTGACGGCGGAGCCAACGATTGCGGTGGCATTCAGTGGCGGTGGCATGCTTACTGCCGGCACGCCGTTGACCGCCACAGCAACCGTCCTGGATAAGAATGGAAAGCCGATCGCTGACAAGGTCGTGACCTTCGTCACCGACGGCACCTTGGCCACCTTCAAACCGACGAGCGGTACCGTTCGCACCGACGTCAACGGCGTGGCTACAATCAGCATGTACGCGGCCAGTTTGTCCGCCGAGGGCGCTGGTTACGTGAGTGTCGCTACGGAGGTGGATGGGGCTACAGTGACCGGCAAAACAGCTTACACGGTCGGTGCCACGGCGTTGACGTTCGGCACCCTGTCCGCCAGCCCGGCCAGCATCCAGGCCTACGGTTCGACCGTGCTGTCGGTCGACGTGCTGAATGGTTCCAGCAAGTACACGGACCAGCAGGTCAACGTCAGTTTCAGCTCCGCGTGCGTCACGGCCGGCAAGGCAACGCTGGCCGCGACCGTGCCGACCAATAACGGCACCGTGCAGACGGTCTACCGCGACAAGGGCTGCGCCAACAACGACATCATCACCGTGACGGCCGCCGGCATCGCCAAGTCGGCGTCGGCCACGCTGGCGATCGCGCCGCCGGCCGCCGCGTCGGTGCAGTTCGTGGGCGCCACGCCGACCACGCAATCGATCGTCGTGCGCGGCAACGGCGGCAACGGCCGCACCGAAACCGCGATCCTGACGTACAAGGTCGTCGACATCTTCGGCAATCCGCTGGCCGGCCAGCGCGTGGACTTCACGCCGGTGCCCGCGGGCGCCGACGTCGTCATCAACAAGGCCAGCGACACGACCGATGCCACCGGCAGCGTGGTCACGACGGTCAACTCGGGCGCGACCCCGACGTCGTTCCGCGTGCAGGCCACGCTGAAGGGCACCGGCACCAACGGCGGTCCGGACATTTCGACCCTGTCCGACTCGATCGTCGTGACGACCGGCCTGCCGGCGCAGCGCGGGTTCTCGCTGAGCTCGGGCTCGTTCAACGTCGAGGGCTGGAGCGTGGACAACCCGTCCGCCACGACCGTGCAGGTGATGGTGGCCGACGCCTTCGGCAACCCGGTCCCGGACGGCACGCCGGTCGTGTTCCAGACGAACATGGGGGCCATCGGCTCGTCCGACAAAGGCGGCTGCAACACCGTCAACGGCGTATGCTCGGTCGCGTTCCGCACCCAGGCGCCGCGCGTCGCGATCCCGGGCACGCCGGCCACGCCGTGCAACGCCGCCACCCCGGACGCGACCCGCCCCGGCCTGGCCACGATCTGCGCCAGCTCGACGGACGGCACGAATACCGTCTACACCCGGACCGCGATCTTCATGAGCGGCAGCGCCGTCAAATACGTCTACATGGACGCCAGCCCCACGCCGCTGGCGAGCGGCGAGATCGACCTGGGCACCCTGCCGTCCAGTGCGACCAAGAGCTTCCGGCTGCAGTTCAACGACGTGAACAACAACCCGATGCCGGCCAATTCCACGGTCGCGATCACGGGTATGCTCGGCGGCAACGCCGCGCCGGTGGTGCCCGCCACGGTGCCGAACGTCGCGCCGCACACGAACAGCGCCGTCGACGATCCGACCGGCCTGACGGTGGGCAGCATCCCGCAGGGCTATACGCATTTGTTCAGCGTCGGCAGCACGAGCCCGACCAATTGCACGGGACCGTCCACGGCCAAGTTCAACGTCACGGTCACGACGCCCGCTGGCTCCGTAACCAGTATTCCGTTTAAACTGTCGTTCACCTGCCCATAAGTTTTCTTAAGGGATGCCCAATTGCAACAAAGCGGCCAGGGGTTACCTGGCCGTTTTTATTTGAACGCGTACACGTGTCTGACTGTAAGAACAACAACATCTTCCTCGTCGGCCTGATGGGGGCCGGCAAGACCACCATCGGCCGCCTGCTGGCGCGGCGCCTGGACATGACCTTCATCGATTCCGACCACGAGATCGAGGCGCGTACGGGCGCCACGATTCCGTGGATCTTCGAGATCGAGGGCGAGGCCAGCTTCCGCCGCCGCGAAGCCGACGTGATCCGCGAACTCACCGCGCAGAACGGCATCGTGCTGGCGACCGGCGGCGGCGCCGTGCTGAACCCGGCCAGCCGCGCGCTGCTGGCGGAGCGGGGCACCGTGATCTACCTGCGCGCGAGCGTCTCCAGCATCCTCGCGCGCACGGCGCACGACAAGAACCGCCCGCTGCTGCAGACGGCCGACCCGCGCAGGAAGCTGGAAGACCTGACCGCGCAGCGCGAGCCGCTGTACCGCGAGATCGCCGACATGGTCATCGACACGGGCCGACCTAACGTACAATCGATGGTTCAGACAATCCTGGACCAGCTCGACGCGGACAACGCCGCGCGCGAGCAGGCCAACGCAAAGACGACAATGAACGAACAGGCATGCATCTCTCTTAACGTCGAGCTGGGCGACCGCAGCTATCCGATCGCGATCGGACGCGGCCTGCTGGACGATTCTTCTTTACTCAACCGTCACATCGGCGGCAGCGGCAAGGTGGCCATCGTCACCAACACCACCGTCGCCCCGCTGTACCTGGACAAGGTCGCGGGCCCGCTCCGGGCGGCCGGCCGCGAGGTCGTGCCCATCATCCTGCGCGACGGCGAAGAGTTCAAGAACTGGGAGAGCCTGAACGAGGTGTTCGACGCGCTGCTGGCCAACAAGTGCGACCGCAAGACGACCCTCGTGGCGCTGGGCGGCGGCGTGATCGGCGACATGACCGGTTTCGCGGCCGCGACCTACATGCGCGGCGTGCCGTTCGTGCAGATCCCGACCACCTTGCTCGCGCAGGTCGATTCCTCGGTCGGCGGCAAGACGGGCATCAACCACCCGCTGGGCAAGAACATGATCGGCGCGTTCTATCAACCGCGCGCCGTGATCGCCGACACCGCCACGCTCGACACCCTGCCGGACCGCGAGCTGTCGGCCGGCCTGGCGGAAGTCATCAAGCACGGCGCCATCCTCGACGCCCCGTTCTTCGACTGGATCGAGGCGAACATCGAGAAACTGGTGGCGCGCGACCACGCGGCGCTCGCGCACGCGATCGCGCGCTCGTGCGAGATCAAGGCCGACGTCGTCGCCCGCGACGAGCGCGAAGGCGGCCTGCGCGCGGTGCTGAACTTCGGCCACACGTTCGGCCACGCCATCGAGGCGGGCCTGGGCTATGGCGCGTGGCTGCACGGCGAGGCCGTCGGCTGCGGCATGGTGATGGCGGCCGACCTGTCGCGCCGTTTGAACCTCATCGACGACGCCGCGCTCGAGCGCGTGCGCGCGCTCGTGAAGGCGGCCGGGCTGCCGGTCGTCGCGCCGGACCTGGGCATCGAGCGCTGGATCGAGCTGATGGAAGTCGACAAGAAGAACGAGGGCGGCGCCATCAAGTTCATCCTGCTGAAACCGCTGGGCAGCCCGAGCATCACGAATGCGCCGCGCGAACTGCTCGACGCCACGCTGAAGGCCTTGGTTGGAACACCATCGTCATGATTGACTTCGACGCCCACCTGGCTCCCTACGCGGCGCAGTCGTCGAAGAGCCGTGGGCGTCGTCATCCGGAACCGTCGCCTGGCTCGCGCAGCGAATTCCAGCGCGACCGCGACCGCATCATCCACTCGACCGCGTTCCGCCGGCTCGAGTATAAAACCCAGGTCTTCCTGAATCACGAGGGAGATTTATTCCGCACCCGCCTCACGCACTCGATCGAAGTCGCGCAGATCGGGCGCACGCTGGCGCGTAGCCTGCGCCTGAACGAAGACCTCGTCGAAGCGACCGCGCTCGCGCACGACCTCGGGCACACGCCCTTCGGCCACGTCGGCCAGGACGTGCTGAACGACTGCATGAAGGACTACGGCGGCTTCGAGCACAACCTGCAAAGCCTGCGCGTCGTCGACCATCTCGAGGAACACTACGGCGCCTTCGACGGCCTGAACCTCACGTTCGAGACGCGCGAAGGCATCCTGAAGCACTGCTCGCTGACGAACGCGCGCCAGCTGGGAGACCTCGGCCAGCGCTTCATCGACAGGACGCAACCGAGCCTGGAAGCGCAGCTGACGAACCTGGCCGACGAAATCGCGTACAACAACCACGACATCGACGACGGCCTGCGTTCGGGCCTGCTGACGATGAAGCAGATGGAAGAGGTGGATTTGTTCGCGCGCCTGCACCGCGAGGTCGTGCGGCAGTACCCGGGCCTGCAGGGCCGGCGCGAGCTGTACGAGACGATCCGTTTGATGATCACGGCGATGACGGCCGACCTGGCCGCGACGTCGGCCGAGCTGCTGGCGGACGCTTCGCCGCAGAGCATCGAGGACGTGCGTGCCGGTCCGCCTTTGATCCGCTTCTCCCGGAAGATGCGCGAGGAGACGACGGCACTGAAGCGCTTCCTGCACGCGAACCTGTACCGCCACTACCAGGTGAACCGCATGCGCGTGAAGGCGAGCCGCATCGTGCACGAGCTGTTCGACGCCTTCATGACCGATCCCGTGCTGCTGCCGCCGGACTACCAGGTGGCGCTTGGGGACACGGTGAAGCAGGCGCGCAAGATCGCGGATTACATCGCCGGGATGACGGATCGGTATGCGATCAAGGAACACCGGCGCATTTATTCGCTCGATACGTTCTGACGCTCACTCGCCGCGCGCGAACACGCGCAGCCGGTGTCCATCCGGATCGGCCGCGCTGAACGTGTAGCCGAAATCCACCTTGGCCGGGGCCTGCAGGATACGCAGGCCGGCCTCGCGCCACTTGCCGTGCAGCGCATCGACTTGCGCGTCGTCGGGCACGCGGAACGCGAGCTCGCTGCCGCAGCCGTGGAAGTCGGCGGCCGGCACCGCATCGGACTTCGCCCACAGGCCCAGCATGCGGCCATTCTCCAGCGGGAACAGCACGAACGTGGGCGAGCTCTCGACGTGCTGCGCGTCCAGCAGCTTGCCATACAGGCGTGCGCTGGCGTGCGGATCGGCGACGTAGAGGATGGTATAGGTCGGGGTCAGCATGGTGTTCTCCTTCGTTGGTTGACAGTGCGGCCAGTCTAGGCCGGACCACTGTCAATTCCTGTCAGGAGACCAATGCCCCCGAATTTGACCCCGAATTTGGTTAGGAGAACAGCGATGGGGCCGCCAGTTGGCCCAGCAGCTTCTTGATCGGCGCCGGCAGCGGTGCGTCCGTGATGGTCGCCAGGTTCCACCACACGTGGCCCGGCGGCGTCTCGCCGCGCGTCTGAAGGCCGATCCGGTAGGGCTGGATGTGCAGGCGGTAGTGCGTGAAGCCGTGTACCAGCGGCAGCAGCGGTTCCACCTCGGCCACCGTGCCGAACTCGCCGGCGGCGCCGGCCAGCGTCGTCGGCGATACGTCGTCCGCCTCGTCCAGCGCCACGTGGCCATCGTATTCCGGCAGAGACAGCAGGCCGCCCCAGATGCCGGAATCCGGCCGCTGCTGCAGGAGCACCTGGCCGTTGTCGACGACGGCCAGCATTAGCGCGCGCCGCTCCGGCGTCGCCTTCTTCGGCTTCGGCACGGGCAGCACCGAGGTGCGGTCGGTCGCGAATGCCACGCAGCGGTCGCGCAGCGGGCAGCGGTCGCAGTCCGGTTTGCCGCGCGTGCACAGCGTCGCGCCCAGGTCCATCAGGCCCTGCGTGTACGCCTCGATGCCGTCGCCTTCCGGCAGCAGCGCGTCGGCGCGGCGCCACAGCGCGTCTTCCACCGGCTTGATGCCCGGGTATTCGTCGATGCCGAACACGCGCGCGAACACGCGCTTGACGTTGCCATCCAAAATCGCGGCGCGCGCGCCGGCGGAAAACGCGGCGATGGCGGCAGCCGTCGAGCGGCCGATGCCGGGCAGGTCGGCCAGCAGCGCCGGGTCGCTCGGGAACACGCCGCCGTAGTCGGCAACGACGCGCCTGGCGCACGCGTGCAGGTTGCGCGCCCGCGTGTAGTAACCGAGGCCGCTCCAGTGCGCCATCACGTCTTCCGCCGGCGCGGCGGCGAGGTCGTGCACGGTCGGGAAGCGCTCGAGGAAGCGCGCGTAATAGGCCAGCACCGCCGTCACCTGCGTCTGCTGCAGCATGATCTCGGAGAGCCAGATGCGGTAGGCGTCGCGCGTGTTCTGCCAGGGCAGGGCGTGGCGGCCGTGGGCACGCTGCCAGTCGATGACGGCGCGCGAGAAGCTGGGGTCGGACAGGATTTCGGTGTCGGTGCTGCGTTTCATCTATCAAGCTGCTCGCAATTCGGGCAGGTCGGCGCGCAAGGCGTCAGCGACGCCGCCGGATAAATTCACCAGCCGCGCCTTGACCTGCTCCAGGTCGTGTTGGGCCGCCTCGAAGGCGGCGATTTTCTGTTCCAGGCTGTCGGTGGCTTCCAGGATGCGCTGGATCGATGCCTGGCGGTGCCGCAGCTGGTCGCGGTGCTGGCGGATCTGCGCTTCGAGCGGCGCCATGACCACCTTCAGCCACGCCTCGGCATCGCCGTTCGCTTCGCGGAACGCGAATTTGATGCGCGACGCGATCGTGTCGAAGAAGCGTTCGAGGAGGGTGCCGCGGCTCGTGATGAGCAGGGTCGCCGTGCCGAACTGCTTCACGTAGATCGCTTCGATGGCGTCGATCTCGCGGCGGTAGCGTTCCAGCGACAGCGCGGCCGGCAGCGCCAGCGCGAGTCCGTGCTCGGTGGAGAAGCGCCGCACCATCGTCTCCATCATCGCCGCGATCTCGGCGATTTTTGCTTCCGCCGCAGCCAGGCATGCGCGCGCCTGGTCGAAGAAGGTCCGCACCGGCGCGCGCATGCCCGTCGAAAAGCGCGCGGCTTCCATCGCGGCGCGCACGGCGTCGACATGGTCCTGCACGACGTCCATGCCGATGATGGAGTAGAGCTCCGTCGACAAGGTCGTGAACACGGCGCGCGTGCCCTGCAGCTTGAACAGGCTGGCGTCGAATTCCTTCTTTTCCATCTCGACGCGGCGCACCATGTGCGCGATCACGCCCTGGTTCTTGCCGCGCAGGCTTTGCAGTTCCTGCAGCTGCTCGACGAGGTCGCGCCCGCGCGCGGCCAGCAGCGCGGACTGGGCGCCCGTCAACGTCGCGAGATCCTCCTGCAGCTGGCGGCGCAGGATGTCCTGGCGCGCCGGGATCAGTTCATGGAACAGCGCCGATTCCAGCGCGCCCATGCGGCTCTTTTCGAACAGGGCGTAATCGCCCGTGATCTTGCCGACGAGGGCCTTTTGCGCGGAAACCGGGAACACCTGCGCATCCGCCACGCCCAGCAGGCGCGCGGCGTCGTGCTGCTGGCGCGCGATGGCGGCGTCGTTGTCGTGCGGCCTGCGCAACTCGTCCCACAATGCGTCGATCTTGTTCAGCACGACGATGCGTCCCGGCCCGGCGTTGATATGGGTGCGCCAGACGTCGATGTCGCTCTTCGTGACGCCCGTCTCGGCGGCCAGGATGAACAGCACGGCGTGCGCGTTCGGGATCAGGTTCAGCGTCAGCTCCGGCTCCGTGCCGATCGCATTCAGGCCCGGCGTGTCGAGGATCACGAGGCCCTGCTGGAGCAGCGGATGCGGCACATTGATCAGCGCATGGCGCCAGCGCGGGATCTCCACGAGGCCGTCCGCGCCGAGCGTCGCCGCGAGGTCGGGATCGTCGGGATCGTACAGGCCGTAGCGCTGCGCTTCGTCCGGCGCGACACGGCGCGTGAGGCTCACCTGCAGGAAGGTCTCGTGCATGCGCTCCGGCGCGGACAGGTCCAGCGGCAGCACGGTCCACGCATCCGGGACGTCGCGATAGTCGCCCGTCGCGAGGCGTTCGGCGCGCGTCTCGATCGGGAGCAGGCGGATGCAGGGGACGAGCGCCGGCTCCCAGGCGAATTCGGTCGGGCACATCGTCGTGCGGCCGGGGCTCGACGGCACGATGCGCTGGCCGTAGTCCGCAAAGAAGATGGCGTTGATCAGTTCGGATTTACCGCGCGAGAATTCGGCCACGAACGCGACCGACAGGCGGTCGTCGCGCAGCCGTGCGAGCGCACGCGCGACGCGCTGTTCCGCCGCCCCGTCCAGCAGCTCGGCCCCCTGGGCCCAGCCGCGATACGCTTCCAGCGCCTGGGCGACCTGCGTGCGCCAGTGCGCGTACTGTTGCAAATCCTGCATATAGGTGTCCCGCGTGTCCCGTGCCTCGTCGATGACCTTACCGCTGGCAGACCGCGCAGTAGAACGTGGACCGCTGGCCCTGCTTGATCTGGCGGACCGGCGTGCCACAGTTGCGGCAAGGAACTCCTGCACGATCATAGACGAAATATGTCTGCTGGAAATAGCCCGATTGACCATTTACGGCAATAAAGTCACGCAGCGTGCTGCCACCTTGCACGATGGCGGCGGCGAGGATGTCGCGGATCGCTTCGGCGAGCTTGTCGTAGCGGGCGCGGCTGATCTTGCCGGCGGCCGTCTTCGGGTTGATGCCGGCGCGGAACAGGCTCTCGCACGCATAGATATTGCCGACCCCGACGACGATGTCGCCCGCGAGCAGCACCTGCTTGATCGGGGCGCTGCGGTTTCTCGTCGCCTGGTGGAGCAGGGCACCGGAGAACTTGTCTTCGAGCGGTTCCACGCCCAGGCCGCGCAGCAGCACGTGCTGTTCCAGCTCGCCGTCGTCGTGGCCGTGCCAGAGGACGGCACCGAAGCGGCGCGGATCGTGCAGGCGCAGCACCCGCCGGCCTTCCGGGCCGCGCACGACGAGGTCGAAGTGGTCGTGCTTTTTCAATTCGACCCCTTCCGGCAGCACGCGCAAATGACCGGACATGCCCAGGTGGACGATCAAGGTGCCATGTTCGAATGTCAGCAGCAGGTATTTGCCGCGCCGGCCCGTGCCGAGGATGCGGCGACCCGCGAGCAGCTCGCGCAGATTCGGGGGAAAGGGCCAGCGCAGGCCTTCGCGGCGCAACAGGACGTCTTCGACGATGCGGTCTTCCAGGTGAGGCGCGACACCTCTCCTCGTCACTTCGACTTCTGGTAATTCAGGCATGAATGATTGACAACGTGAGAGGAATGTAAATTCGTGTTGCAGCGGCGCACGCGGGGCGGGTGCATGGCGTAGAATCGGACAATCTCGATGACGTGGGACTTGCCTTGAAAAACGCTTTCGCCATTGTAACCCTCTCCGCACTGCTGTCGGCCTGCGCTGTGGCTCCCAAGCAGCAGCAACCGGCCCAGGACCTGTCCGACCAGCCGCTCGCCGCCGCCGAAGCCCGGGACCATCCCGACCAGGCCAAGGAAGGCGAACAGGCCGAAAAACTTCCCAACGTCGAGATGACCCCGGCCATGATGAGTCAGCTCATGCAGGCCGAGATGGCCTACAAGAACGGGGACTGGCAGGGGCCGTACCTGACGATGATGAGCCTGGCCCAGCAGACGAAGGACCCGCGCCTGGCCAAGCGCGCCGCCGAGATGGCGCTGTCCGCCAAGCAGGCCGACGACGCGCTCGCCGCCGTGAAACTGTGGCGCCAGTACGCACCGGACTCCGAAGAGGCCAGCCAGTACTATCTGGGGTTGGTCATCCTCTCCGACAACCTCGGCGAGGCCGAAAATATTTTGAAACAGCGTCTGGCGGACGCGACCCCGGCCGCGCGCGGCCTCCTCATGTTCCAGATGCAGCAATTGCTGCTGCGTGCCAAGGACAAGGAAGCGGCCAGCGCCATGCTCGAGCGCCTCGTCGCGCCGTACGGCAACCTGATGGAAACGCACGTCGTGCTGGCCCAGGCCGCGCTGGCGCGCAACGACAAGGCGGCCGCCAGGCGCGAGGCGCAAACGGCCCTGCAACTGAAGCCCGATTCCGAGATCGCCGCGCTGACCGCGGCCCAGGTGAGCGAGGACGAAGGCGGCGCCATCAAGGTGCTGAAGGATTTCCTCGCCGCCCACCCGGAGGCGCGCGAAGTGCGTTCCGCGTATGCGCGCCTGCTCGTCAACGAAAAGCAGTACGAGGCCGCGCGCCAGGAATTCCTCACGCTGGATAAAGCCCAGCCCGACAATCCGGGCACCCTGTACGCGCTCGGCATCCTGTCGATGCAGATGAACGACCGCACGGCCGCGGAAAAATATTTCAGCCGCTTCGTGGACCTGATGGACAAGGCGCCGGAAGACGAGCGCGACCCGTCGAAGGCCGTGATGATCCTGTCGCAGATCGCCGAGGAACGGGGCGATTACAAGGCTGCGGCCGACTGGCTCGACCGGCTCGACACCGAGGATCCGAAGGTCCAGTTCGGCGCCGAGCTGCGCCGTGCCCAGCTGACCGCGAAGCAGGGCGACGTCGCCGGCGCGCGCAAGCTGCTGGGCACCCTGAAGACGGACGACAAGACGGAGCAGGCGCAGATCGTCCTCGTCGAAGCGCAAATCCTGCGCGACGCGGGCCAGGCCAAGGACGCGTTCAAGCTGATGGAGCAGGGCGTCAAGCGCTTCCCGGACAATACGGACTTCCTGTACGACTATGCCCTGATGGCCGAAAAGATGGGCAAGACGGCCGTGATGGAAAAGGCGCTGCGGAAAGTGATCGCCAAGTCGCCGGACAATATGCAGGCTTATAACGCGCTCGGCTATTCGCTGGCCGACCGCAACATCCGCCTGAAGGAAGCCTATCAACTGATCTCCAAGGCCCTGAAAATGGCGCCGGGCGACCCGTTCATCCTCGACAGCATGGGCTGGGTGAACTATCGCCTTGGCAAGCTGGACGAGGCCGAGGCCCACTTGCGCAAGGCCTATGAGGTGCGCAATGATCCGGAAATCGCCGTCCACCTGGGCGAAGTGTTGTGGAAGAAGGGCCAGAAGGACGATGCCCGCAAGCTATGGCGCGAGGCGCAGGCCAAGGATCCGAAGAATGACGCGTTGAAGAGCACACTGGCGCGCCTGCACCAGACTCTGTGAAATAATGACAATCGACGGACGCTGCGGCGTCCGTCGGTTCATTCGACTTGCTGACTTCATGCCGATGCATTCACTTTCCCGATTCGTTATCGCCGCCGCCTGCGTCGCGGCCCTGGCCGGCTGCGCCACCACCGCCAACGTCCCGCTGGCCAACCCGACCGCCCAGGTGGGCGCCTACCGCGACACCATCGACCTGAACGGCCGCCTGGCCGCGAACTACCAGAAGGATGGCCAGCCGCAATCGATCAACGGCAATTTCACGTGGGCGCAGCGCCCCGGCCGCATCGATGTCTCCCTGTTCTCGCCGCTGGGCCAGACCGTCGCCGAGATCACGGTCACGCCCGAGACCGCGACGTTGAAACAGTCCGGCCGCGCGCCGCGCGTGGAAAAAGACATCGACACACTGACGGCGAAGTCCCTCGGCTGGACCCTGCCCGTGAGCGGCCTGCGCGACTGGCTGCAGGGCTATGCCGTCGACGCGAGCGGCAAGCGCTTCACGGCGTCGCCCGCGCACGACAGCGTCGTCACGAACGACGGCTGGCGCCTGCGTTTCGTGGAATGGCAGAACGGCCCGGGCGGCGCCCCGATGCCGCGCCGCATCGATGCCGAGCGCAGCACGACGGCCGTCGGCGATGCGCTGACGATCCGCATCGTCATCGATCCGGTGGCGTGACATGGCGCCGACGTCTCTGCACAACTGTCCCGCGCCGGCCAAGCTGAACCTGTTCCTGCACGTCGTGGGCCGCCGGCCGGACGGCTACCACCTGCTGCAATCCGTGTTCCAACTCATCGACCGCAGCGACACGCTGCACTTCGATGTGCGGAGCGACGAGCGCATCGTGCGCACGACGGATGTGCCCGGCGTGCCGGAAGAGCAGGACCTGATCGTCCGCGCACTGCGCGCGCTGCAGGCGGAATACCAGCGCCGTCACGGGCACCTGCCGCCCGGCATCGACGTCGCCGTCGAGAAATGCCTGCCGATGGGCGGCGGACTCGGCGGTGGCTCGTCCGACGCGGCCACGGCGCTGATGGCGGCCAATCATGTATGGCAGGCCGGCCTGACGGATGCCGAGCTGATCGCGCTGGGCCTGCCGCTGGGCGCGGACATCCCGTTTTTCCTGTTCGGCGAGACGGCATTCGCCGAAGGCGTGGGGGAGGCATTGCAGGCCGTGCCGGGGCCGGATTGCTGGTATGTGGTCATCGAACCGGGCGTGTCCGTTCCCACCGTTGCAATTTTTACGGCCCCCGATTTGACAAGAAACACGAAAGCCATCACAATATCGGACTTTTCCAGACGACATGTCGAATCGAATGATTTGATTGGCTTCGGAAAAAATGATTTGCAGGACGTGGCAGCCCGCTTGTTCCCGCCGGTAGCAGAGGCGATCGAATGGTTGGGTGGTTACGGAGCGGCCAGGATGACTGGTTCGGGCTCGTGCGTGTTTTGCGCATTTTCCACAGAGCAGGAAGCTGAACGGGTACTGAAGCATGTGCCGGCTCGGTGGAGGGCGTGGAAAGCGAAAGCGCTGCAGCGACATCCGATGAAATCGCTCTTGCAAATCAACGAGTTGTAGAATAAAATTTTGCCTGTCGACGCATTCGACGATATAATAATCGAGTGCAGCGGCAAGCTGTAAGTTTCAGTGTAGGGGAATCGCCAAGCTGGTTAAGGCACCGGATTTTGATTCCGGCATACCAAGGTTCGAATCCTTGTTCCCCTGCCAAAGTTTCTTTGCCTGAGCTGATGATGACACGTGCTCCAGCAGGCAGATAAAAATGGAGCCGCCAATGAGCGGCTCATTTTTTTTTGTGGTTCAGCGTTAATCATCCGACGATTAGCGACTTTTCAAGTTTCTTTCAACGCTCTTACATCTCTGGGACTCCCATGGCTTACGAAAACCTGATGGTTTTTACCGGCAATGCCAATCCGGCGCTAGCAGAAGGGGTCGCAAAAAACCTCGGCATTCCTCTCGGCAAAGCCGTAGTTTCGAAGTTCTCCGACGGCGAAGTCATGGTCGAAATCAACGAGAACGTTCGCGGCAAGGACGTCTTCGTTCTGCAATCGACCTGCGCTCCCACTAACGACAGCCTGATGGAAATCATGCTGATGGTCGACGCTCTCAAGCGCGCATCGGCTGGCCGCATCACCGCGGCGATTCCGTACTTCGGTTATGCCCGCCAGGATCGCCGTCCGCGTTCCGCGCGTGTCGCGATCTCGGCGAAAGTCGTCGCGAACATGCTGCAGGAAGCCGGCGTCGAGCGCGTCCTGATCATGGACCTGCACGCCGACCAGATCCAGGGCTTCTTCGACATCCCGGTCGACAACATCTACGCATCGCCACTGCTGCTGGGTGACCTGCAGAAGCGCAACTACGACGACCTGCTCGTCGTGTCGCCGGACGTCGGCGGCGTGGTGCGTGCCCGTGCGCTGGCCAAGCGCCTCGGCTGCGACCTGGCGATCATCGACAAGCGCCGCCCGAAGGCGAACGTGTCGGAAGTCATGAACATCATCGGTGAAGTCGAAGGCCGCAACTGCGTGATCATGGACGACATGGTCGACACCGCAGGCACGCTGACCAAGGCCGCCGAAGTCCTCAAGGAGCGTGGCGCGAAGAAAGTCGTCGCGTACTGCACGCACCCGGTCCTGTCCGGCCCGGCGATCGAGCGTATCGCGAACTCGCCGCTGGATGAACTGGTCGTCACCGACACGATCCCGCTGAGCCCGGCTGCCCAGGCTTGCGGCAAGATCCGCCAGCTGACCTGCGCACCGCTGCTGGCCGAAACGTTCAAGCGTATCGTCAAGGGCGACTCGGTCATCTCGCTGTTCGTCGACTGATCGAATCAGGTTCCAAGCGCGGCGCGCCTGGCTGAAAAGCCGGCGCGCCGTTGACGTATCAAAGGTTTACAGAATTTCTTGAGCGTGCGCGAGTGCGCTCTTTACCGATGTCCCTGGTCGCGGGGACATCACAACCCGGGCAACCGGGCCGGCACGCGCCGGCATTCGGGCCCACACTTTGGAGTAACACCATGAAAGTAGTCGCATTTGCACGTACTCAGCAGGGGACCGGAGCGAGCCGCCGCCTGCGCAACGCCGGCCAGACCCCGGGCATCATCTACGGTGGCGCCGCTGCCCCGGAACTGATCGCCCTGGATGGCAACGCGTTGTTCCACGCGCTCAAGAAAGAAGCTTTCCACGGTTCGATCCTGGATCTGGAACTGGACGGCAAGACGCAGAAAGTCCTGCTGCGTGACTTCCAGATGCACGCATACAAGCAACTGGTCCTGCACGCTGACTTCCAGCGCGTCGACGCTTCGCAGCCGATCCACGCCAAGGTCGCCCTGCACTTCGTCAACGCCGAGATCTCGCCGGCAGTCAAGCTGAGCGGCGCCATCGTGTCGCACGTGCTGAACGAACTGGACGTGTCCTGCCTGCCGGGCCAACTGCCGGAATTCATCACCGTCGACCTGTCGAAGCTGGAAGCCGGCCAGTCGATCCACGTGTCGCAGCTGGCCCTGCCGGAAGGCGTGACCATCGTTGCTCACGGCAAGGACCAGACCGTCGCCACCTCGTCGATCCCGCGCGGTGCCGCTACGGCCGAAGCCGCTGCCGAGTAATTTTTACTCAGCATCACAAAACCCGCCGCGACGCGAGTCCGGCGGGTTTTTTGTTTGTCAGATCAGTCCCAGCGTCAGCGCCTTGAGCGTGGCGGCGGCCCGCGTCGAGCACGCCAGCTTGCGGAAAATGCTTTCCACGTGCGTGCGCACGGTTGACGGGCTGATCTACATGACCCGCGCCGCTTCCTTGTTGCTTTCGCCCAGGCTGATGCGGCGCAGGACTTCGATTTCGCGGTCGGACAGCAGGCTCTTGCGGGCCGGTGCCGCTGGGGCAGGGCCGCCGGCCGCCGGAACGCCGGCCGCCGGGACGCCGGCCGCCGGGACGCCGGCCGCCGGGACGCCGGCCGCTTCAATAACGTGGCGTATGGCATCCGCATCGAAGCTTTGTGTTTGCCCCGCCAGCACGCGCGCAGCCTCATCTTGTGAATACGCCGGACGCCAGGGCCGCGGCATGCACAGCGCCACGTAAGCGCACGCGGCCGCCAGCAGGCGGTGCGGCAGACCGAGCCCATCGGCATCCAGGTTGCGGAAATAGCCGCTGCCGTCCAGCCGTTCGTAGGCGTGCGACGCCAGTGCGGCTTCAAGACGCAGGGTCGGGATCTGGACGCCGGCCCGCGCGGTCCAGTACGGCACGAGCCGGATCTTTTCCCAGTCGGCGGCGCTGAGTTTTCCCTCCCGTTCCCATATCGTGTTCGATACCGCTGCGCGGCCCATGCCGTGGATGAGGGCGGCGCGGCCGAGACTTTGCTGCTGGGCCGGCGACAGGTCCGCGCGCGCGGCGGCCGCTTCCACCAGCTCGGCCACGCGGCGCGAGTAACCCGCGAGCCACGGCAGCTTCAACTCCATCATGTCGGCCACGATGGACAGCGGCACGTGCCGCGCCAGCAGCGGGTCGACGGCCGCCGGCGCCGGCGTGTCCAGTTCGTCCAGCCACGCCTGCGCGTGCCCGGCAAGCAGGCGCGCGAGCGGCGCCGGGTACTTGCGGCCGGCCATCCGGGCGATCATCTGCAGCGCCTCGGGCAGGCCATGCGTGCGCGCGAGGATCTCGAGGTCGCCGGCCAGGCTCGTGTAGAAGACGACGGTCGGAATGGCCGATCCGCGCAACCGTTCCGGCAGGCCATTGCCATCGTAATGCTCCCAGACGTGACGCAGCCCCGCCTCGACTTCCGCCGGCAGACCCAGCAGGCCGGCGATGTCGCCCGACACCTCGCAGTGGATGCGTGCCAGCGGCGTCACGCTCTGGACCGTCAGCGGATTGTCCGCGGGCAGCGTCTGCGTGAGCATGGCGTCGCGGCCCCCGACGTCGTCGCCGAGCAGGGTCGCGAAGCCGGACGCGTTCGCCGTGCAGCCGGACCAGCGCAGCAGGGCGACGAGCCGCGCATGGCAGCAGGTGTCAAGCGTAGCGCCGTCGGCCTGCGCGAGGCGCGCCGCGAGTCGTGCCGCGCGGATGGAGCCATCGGTCGGCTGGCCCATGGACAGGTCGCCGACAAGGGCCAGGGCCTGGACGGCGTCTTCGACGGAGACGGTGTTGTCGATTTGCATCCCGGTACTGTAACGACGATGACGTGCGGCGGCAAGGTCGGGGTCGGTCGATCGACCGATACCGCGGTTCGGTCCGTCTCTCTACACTGGCTTCCATCGACACCCCAACCACGAACCACCTACTGACCAACTAAGGGAGCCATCATGAAAGCATCGATCACCACCGTCCTCCGCAGCGTCGCCGCCGCTGCCGCCATCGCCTCCGCCGGCACCGGTTTCGCCCACGCCGCCACCGCCGCCGAGCAACCGTCCGTCGTCATCGTCCACGGCGCATTCGCCGACGGCTCCGACTGGGCCAAAGTGATCCCGCTGCTGCAGGCCAAGGGCGTCAAGGTCACGGCCGTGCAGAACAGCCTGACGTCGCTGGCCGACGACGTCGCCGCCACCAAACGCGCGATCGACAACCAGCCGGGCAAGGTCGTGCTCGTCGGCCACTCGTGGGGCGGTACCGTGATCACGGAAGCGGGCGCGGGCGACAAGGTCGCGAGCCTCGTCTACGTTGCCGCGTTCGCACCGGACGCCGGCCAGGCTACCAGCGACCTCGGCAAGGACTTGCCGCCTGCGCCGGGCATCACCAAGCTGACGGTCGACAAGTTCGGCTTCGCCAGCCTGTCGCCGGCCGTGCTGAAAGAGAATTTCGCCCAGGACGTGCCCGCTGATCACGCCGCCGTGATGGCCGCCACCCAGGGCCCGATCGCAGTGAAAGCGTTCGGCGAGAAGACGACGGTCGCTGCGTGGAAAAACCACCCGAGCTGGTACATCGTCAGCAAGAACGACCGCATGATCCAGCCGGACCTGGAGCGCCGCTTCGCGAAGGCCATCGGCGCGAAGACGACTGAGCTGCCGACCAGCCACGTGCCGCAGCAGTCGCGTCCGGCGGACGTCGCCAAGGTGATCCTGGACGCTGTCGCCGCGAGCAAATAAGCGCTCAATGATCGTTCACGCGGCCGCGCCAGCCGCGTTTTACGTGATAATCGAGCTTTACGCTCGATTTTCACGTTTTATGCACATTCGCCTGATCGTCGGCCTCGGCAACCCCGGCCCGGAATACGAACAAACCCGTCACAACGCCGGCTTCTGGCTCGTCGACAACCTCGCCAACTCATTGCCCGGCTGCCACCTGCAGCGCGAATCGCGCTTCAACGCCATGGTCGCCAAGACATCGATCTCGGGCAAGGACGTCTGGCTGCTCGAGCCGCTGACCTTCATGAACCGCTCCGGCCAGTCCGTCGGCGGCCTGGCACGCTTCTTCAAGATCGGACCGGAAGAGATCCTCGTCGTGCACGACGAACTCGACCTGCCACCGGGCGCCGCCAAGCTCAAGCGCGGTGGTTCCTCGGGCGGCCACAACGGCCTGAAGGACATCACGGCCGCGCTCGGCACCCAGGATTACTGGCGCCTCCGCCTGGGCATCGGCCATCCGCGCACGCTGAATTTGCAGCAGGCCGTGGCCGACTTCGTGCTGCATCGCCCGCGCCGCGAAGAGCAGACCCTGATCGAGGAAGCCATCGATAAAAGCCTGCGCATCATTCCGATGGTATGCGAAGGCAAGATGAGCGCTGCGACGACGCAGCTGCACACTGACTGACGTTGCCGCAAACCGGGGTCAGAGCCCGAAATTTGGAAATTGCTCAAAATCGGGCTCTGACCCCGGTGTTCACGAGTCTCAGATCAGCCCGCGCGCCAGCGCCTTCAACGTGGCTGCGGGGCGTGAGCCCGATTCCAGCTTCTGAAAGATATTGTCGACGTGCATGCGGACGCTCGCCGGCGTGATGCGCATGGCGCGGGCCGCCTCGCGGCTCGTTTCGCCCCGGCTGATGTGGCGCAGCACTTCGAGTTCCCGATCGGATAGCAGGCGGTCGCGCACGGGCGGCCGTTGTGCGGGGCCGCGGGCCGCCGCGAGGACGGCCTCGACAGCCTGGCGGTCGAAGCGTCCGGCCGCCGCCTGTGCCGTCATCAACGTGGACGCGGCCGCCTCGCCATGCGCGGGCCGCCATGGCCGCGGCGAGCACAGCGAGACGAACGCGGCGGCGGCGCCAAGCAGCCGTTCCTGCATGCCTAGCGCTTCGCCGCGCGCCTTGCGGAAATAACCGCTGCCGTCGAGGCGCTCGTAGATGAAGGACGCGAGCGTGGCCTCGTTCTGGATCGCGGGTATCTGCGTGCCCGCGCGCGCCGTCCAGAACGGCACCTTGCGGACCTGGTCCCAGTCATCCGCATCGAGCTTGCCCGGCCGCTCCCACACGACGTTCGGTATGGCCACCTTGCCGATGCCGTGCAGCAGCGCGGCTCGCACCAGCGGACTTTCTTCGAGTGCCATCATGCCGGCCAGCGACGCACTGCGCCGCGCCAGCGCGGCCACGCGGCGCGAATAGCCCGTGAGCCACGGCAGCTTCAGTTCGATGACGTCGGCCACGATGGACAACGGCACGCGCCGGTCGTGGCCGGGATAATCGGCCGCGCAGGACGGTTCTTCCAGCATGTCGAGCCAGTCCTGCGCATGTGGCGACAGTCTCTGCACGAACGTCGCCGGATATTTCACGCCGGCGCGCTCGCCGATCAGGCGCAAGGCGCCGTCCGTCCCGTGCGCGGGCGCCAGCACTTCCAGGTCGCCGGCCAGGCGCACGTAGAACACGGCGCGCGGGATGTTCGGGGCGAACAGCACGTCCTGCATGTCGCCGCGGTGGTGGCTGCCGAACAGGTGGCGCAGGCTGTCCTCGACGTCTCCCGGCAACCCGAGCAGCACGGCGATATCGCCCGCCACCTCGCACTGCATCTGCGCCAGCGGCATCACGTTGGCGAACGTGAGGCCGGCGTGGCCGGACAATGTCCGCGTCACCATCGCATGGCGGCCCCTGACGTCGTCGCCCAGCAGGTGCGCGAATCCGGCCGCCGTCGCCGTGCTGCCCGACCAGCGCAGCAGCGCCACCATTCTCGTGCTCGTACACGCATCGGCACCGTCGCCGTTTTCTTCCGCCAGCCGGGCGGCGAGCCGCGCCGTGCGGATGGAGTGATCCGGCGGCAGGCCCATGGACAGGTCGCCGACCATGGCCAGCACCTGCACGGCGTCTTCGACGGTAATGGTTTCATCGGGTTGCATGGCACTAATGTAACGGCCATTGCCCTGGCGTACAAGGCGCGCGACAGTTCACTGTGCTAGGCTGCCGCCATGAAGATCAGTATCCGCCGCTACCGTCCGGACGACCGCAAGGCCGTGCTGGCGGCCTTTCGCTCCAATGTGCCGGCTCACTTTCCGGCATCGGAAGAATCATGGCTGCGTTCCGCGCTGGACGACCCGGACGGTCCGCTGTTCGTCGTGGTCGAGGCGGGCGAGATCGTCGGCTTCGGCGGCTACGAATTGTCCGAGTTCTACGACCTCGGCACGCTCGTGTTCGGCCTCGTGCGGGCCGACCGCCACGGCACGGGCATCGGCCGCGCGCTGCTGGCCTATCGCCTGCTGCACATGGCCGGACGCAAGCTGCGGCCCCGCTACGTGACGGTCGATACGCATCCACACACGGCCGGCTTTTTCAAACGCTGCGGCTTCATCGAGATCGCCCGCTGGCCCGGCGGCTACCGTTCGGGACGGGACCGCGTCGACCTGCGCTTCGATCTCACGGACGAGGCCGTGGCCAGGCTGCACGCGTGCGGGTGGCGCGAGGCGTTTGCGCGTGATGGCACTGTCTGAGCGCCCGGGTTTGATCTTTGCATCGGTCGCGATGGCGACCCGGCTGCGCAGGTCGCGCCGGATGCGTTCCAGCGCCGGTTGCATGGCACGGGCATCGATCGGCGAGCAGGTCGCACGGCCGTGGCGGAATGTGAGGCGGCGCTTGACCAGCACGCCGTCGCTCTCGCGCACATACGTCGCGCGATAGAAGATGCCGCCAGTAATCACGCTGGCCGGCGCCGGCAGCGACGTGAGCCGCAGGCCCGGCGGCAGGCGGAGGCGGGTCTCGTCCTCCGCGTCGATGGCCGGGCAGACGAAGTCGTGGCGCCGGTCGCGTTCCTGCGTCAGGCCTGCCACGGCGGCGTCCACGACGCTCCAGGCGCGGTGGCTGGTTGCGAGCGTCCGTCCCGTGCGCAAGGCGCCAACATTGTCGGTGCCGGACAGCGTCAGCGTGTCGTCATCGCCGCCCTGTTTCACGTCGCGCAGGTTGGTTCGTGCGGCATGCTCGCGCCCGCCTCCCGCGACATCGCGCGCCATCGCGCGCAAGGGCTCGGCCAGCGCGCCGGACATGGCCCGGTCCACGTTGAAGCTGACATGTCCGTCGCGACCGACGTCGACCGTGGCCACCGCGCGGACCTTCTGCGGCTGCAGCACCGGCGTCATCGCGAACGTGCCGCTCCTGATCAACAGCACGGGCTTGCCCAGCAACGCAGGCGGCAAATAGCCGGCCTGGACGGATGCCGCCGCCGGGTCGACGAACAGGTCCAGCGCCGGCACGTACAGGATCATGTGGTCGAGGACGGCCAGCACGGGCGCGTCCGGCAGCCGGTAGGCGTTGCCGCCGTTGACGAGGGCCGGCGTACTGTCGATGCCGATGGCGGCCAGCATGGCTTGCAGCCGCGTGGCGTGGTCCTTGTCGTCGCCGCGGCGGACGTTGTTCCGCACCCAGTCCGACAGGGCCAGCACGCGGGCGGGCGTGTCGGGCAGTTCGTCGGCCAGCCGGTGCGCCAGTGCCGCGAGGGCGGGAGAGGGCAGCGCCTTGCCGGCCGCGGCGTCGCGTACGGCGGCGGCGAGCGCCGGGTAGTCGGCGAAGGTGGACACGGCCAGGCGGTGCCCGTCGTCGAGCACGCTGACGGCGCCAGCCTCGCCATGCCCATCGGCCTCGTTCACGTAGCGCCACTGGTAGCGCCGCCGGCCCGGGGGACTGTCGGCCGGTACCGGCACGAAGCCGACGGCATCCGCGTGCAGCGGCAGGGTGGACGGCATGTCGTAGACCACGGTGGTGTTCCGGTGGAATTGAAAAGGCATGACCGCCACGTCTTCGAAGTGGCCGGGCAACGGCGGTATGCGGCGGCGGATGACGTAGTGCACGACCAGCTGGTCGCCCAGCGCCGCATCGGGGAACACGACGGTTCTCGTGCGCGCGTCCGGCTGATCGTGGATGGCGTTCTGCGGCACCGGTATGCGCCGTCCGCCGGGCTTTTGCGTGTATGCGTCCAGCGATACGAGGTCGTCCTGCGCCCTGTCGTAGCGGATGGCGAACCGGCCCTGGTCCCGCAGGGCACGTAACCCGGCGATGGTGCGGACGTCGTCCACGGCAAGCCGGTACGTGCCGTCCTGCTCGACGACATAGTGCCGGACGTGGCGCTCGACGATGGCGGCGGAATCGCTGTCCGTGCCGGCGCGCGCATGGCCGAACGGCGCCAGCAGTGTGACGATCATCAGCATTAGCAGGGCACAATATCTACTGGTCATGCGGGCTCCACATGCTCAAGTCGGAAGGGCGACCGGACCATGTTACGGAGGGCGATCCGTTGACCCTTGAGCCTACGCAATCGTGCTCTTCCTGCGATAATTCCGCGATGAGCGCACTGACTTTCCACGCGGGCCCGCTGGCCCTGGCCCGGATCCGCACGCACGGCTTGCGCGCGGAAGACGTCGCCGTCGTGCCTGCCGCGGCGGGCGGACCAAAGGGTCTCGTGTTCCGCGCCCTCGACCAGTGGGTGTTCGGCGAGTGGTTCCCGCGCGCGCCGCGCGAGCGCGTGCTGATCGGCTCGTCGATCGGCGCCTGGCGCATGGCGGCCGCCTGCCAGCGCGATCCGGTGCAAGCGTTCGCGCGCCTGGGCGAGCTCTACAGTGGCCAGCGCTATACGAGCACGAAGCCGTCGCAGGAACAGATCGACGCCGTCGTGCAGGGCCTGCTGAACGAATTCGTGCGCGGCCACGAGGACGACATCGTCAATCACCCGCACCACCGCCTGCACGTGCTGACGGTGCGCGGCAAGCGCGCCCTCGCGGCGCCCGGCCACCGTCACGCCGAGATGCGCGGATTCGCCGCGGCGGCGCTGCACAACCTCTTTTCGCGCGACAAGCTGGCGCACCTGATGGACCGCGTCGTGCTCGGCGACCGCCGTGCGAACACGCCCTGGCTGCGCGACCGTTTCGACAGCTTCGCCACGCATTTCGCCGCGTTGACGCCCGAGAACCTGACAGCCGGCCTGCTGGCCTCGGGCACCTTGCCGATGCTGATGAAGCCGGTGCGCGACATCGCCGGCGCACCGTCCGGCCACTACTGGGATGGCGGCATCATCGATTACAACCTGGCGCTGCCGTACGCCCGGGTGGCGGCGCAGCCGCCCGGCGACATCGTGCTGTATCCCCATTTCTCCGAGCACATCGTGCCGGGCTGGCTGGACAAGGCGCTGCCATGGCGCCGCGCCGCCCGCGGACCGAACCGCGGCTGGCTGGACAATGTGTTGATCGTGGCGCCGAGCCATGCGTTTCTTGCCAAGATGCCGCGCGGAAAAATCATCGACCGCAGCGATTTCAAGTTCTATGGGCTGGATCACGATGCCCGCATCCGTGCCTGGAGTCAGGCGATGGACGAGGGGGAGCGGCTGCGGGATGCCTTCACGGCATTTGTGAACAAGCCCGATATTGCACGGATTCGTCCGCTTTAAACGACGTAAACAGGCCTGTTTGCGGTCTTTGCAGGCAAGCGGAGGTACAATACGAGGTTTCGTAATTCGACCCTGAAAGCTTCCCATGAGTCTCAAATGCGGCATCGTCGGCCTGCCCAACGTCGGTAAGTCCACCCTGTTCAACGCCCTGACCAAGGCCGGCATCCCGGCTGAAAACTATCCGTTCTGCACCATCGAGCCGAACGTCGGCGTCGTCGAGGTGCCGGATCCGCGCATCGACCAGCTGTCGGCCATCGTCAAGCCGGAGCGTGTCGTCAAAGCCATCGTCGAGTTCGTCGACATCGCAGGCCTCGTGGCCGGCGCGTCGAAGGGCGAGGGCCTGGGCAACCAGTTCCTGTCGCACATCCGCGAGACGGACGCCATCGTCAACGTCGTGCGCTGCTTCGAAGACCCGAACGTCATCCACGTGGCCGGCAAGGTCAGCCCGATCGACGACATCGAAGTCATCCAGACCGAGCTGGCACTGGCCGACATGGGTACCGCCGAGAAAGCCCTGCACCGCGAGCAGAAGAAGGCGCGCGCCGGTGACAAGGATGCGATCAAGCTGGTGGCGATCCTGGAAAAGCTGCTGCCGCACCTGAACGAAGGCCAGCCCGCGCGCACGCTGGGCCTGGACGCCGACCAGCTGGAACTGATCAAGCCGCTGTGCCTGATCACGGCGAAACCGGCCATGTTCGTGGCCAACGTCTCCGAGAGTGGCTTCAAGGACAATCCGCTGCTGGACCTGCTGACGGAATTCGCCAACAAGCAGAACGCGCCGATCGTCGCGATCTCCGCCGCCATTGAATCGGAAATCGCCAACCTGGACGACGCCGACAAGCTGGAATTCCTGGCCGACCTCGGCATGGAAGAGCCGGGCCTCGACCGCCTGATCCGCGCCGCTTTTAAACTGCTGGGCCTGCAGACGTATTTCACGGCCGGCGTGAAGGAAGTGCGCGCCTGGACCGTCCCGATCGGCGCCACCGCCCCGCAGGCGGCCGGCGTGATCCACACGGACTTCGAGCGCGGCTTCATCCGTGCGCAGACCATTTCCTTCGACGACTACATCACCTACAAGGGTGAAGCGGGCGCCAAGGAAGCGGGCAAGATGCGTGCGGAAGGCAAGGAATACATCGTCAAGGATGGGGATGTGTTGAACTTCCTGTTCAACGTTTGATCCAGACTGCAGGCTCCAAGCCCCGGACACCGCAAGGTGCCGGGGCTTTTTTTCACTCGCTATTTGCTCAAACGCAGCTGCAGACCCGTTTCGGTATAGGTCGGGGTCGCGGTGAAACCGTCGACGGCGATGGTCTCGAACTTCCCTTTCAGGCTCGTTGCAGCAATCACCGTCAGCGTGTCGCCAACGGCCGGCTTGTAGCCGTCCAGGAACGTGATCCGCAGCGTGCCGCCGGCGATCGTCGCGGTGCCGCTGACGTTGACGCGTCCTTGCTGGCCGGCACCCAGGCGCAGTTCGAGGGTTGCACCGGCGAGCTGCGTGTAGTTGCCGCCCACGACCAGCGCAGCCGGCGCGTTGCTGGCCACGGTACCGCCGCCGGCGACATAGACGTCGCCGTTGCCGAACGCCCTGGCCGACAGCGCCTCGAGCGTTCCCCCTTCGACCTGGGTGCCGCCCGTCCAGCTGTTCTGACCGCCCAGCTGCAGCGCGCCAGTACCTTGCTTGACTAGCTTCCCGCTGCCGGCAATGTCGTTGCGCCAGCGGTCGGCCGCATTGAAGCCGCCATTGCTCGCATCCATGTTCACGATCACGTTACCGGTGAAGACGGCATAGCCTTCGGCGGCGGCGAACAGATTCAGGCGGCCCCAACCTTCAGGATCGTCCAGGACCGGGTAACCGGAGGCAATCGCGGTGGTTTTCAGCACGACGCGACGCTGCGCATCGGTCAGGTACGGCAGCCGTGTCTCGAGCAGCACTTCGGCGCCCTTCGGCACCACGGCCGGCAGGTTCGTGGCCCCGGTCTGAGGCAGGTTGTAGGTCATGCGCCGGATGTAGTTCGCACGACTGGTGGCGTAGTCGGCGAAACGGTCGTTGGCGGCGGTGCCGGACACGGCGTAGGCCGCAAAGGTCGCCGGCGTGGTGCCGGTCAGCTTCATGAGGGTCGTGTGGGCCTGGGTCACGGCAGCGGAGCGGACGGTGGCACCGGCGGCGATCAGGTTGGCGGCAGCCACGGCCTGCGCCTGTACCCGGCCGCTGATGACATCCAGCGGCGAATGCATGCCGGCGAGGATGCGGCTTTCGCCCAGTTCCAGGCCGCGTCCGACCAATTCCTGGTAGCGCTCGGGCAGCACGTAAGCCATGCCGACGGCATTGCGGGTCGCTTCGGCCGCGTGGCCGCTGGTGAAACCGCCGTCGGTGCTCGGGGTCGTGCTCTTGGCCGGCTCCAGTTGCGGCACCACCTTCACGGCGCTGCTCCAGCGGTAGGGACGCGCATATTTGTAGAAACGCTTGGCGGGCTCGGTCGAGCCATTGTTACCCATCGAGTTGATCAGGTCGACGACCTTGCCGAAGTCGGCATTGGCGTCGCCGCCGACCCCGTTGTTGTTGCCGCCGTCATCGTATTTGACGGTGGTGGCATCCGCCGGAATGTCGGTGATCGTGGTGGTCTGGCGCGTGGCCGTGCGCCAGGCACTGGTCAGCGGACCCATGCCTTCGGTCACGCTGTAGCCCTTGTTGCGGCGATCGTCCAGGTAGGCCTGCAGCGTCTGCTCGGCAGTGCGGTTGGCGGTGGCTTTGACCACGTAGTCGATATTTGCGTTGTGAACGGCCGCGTTGACGATGGTGCCGCCTTGGGTGCCGTCGTTGGGCAGGCCGGTCCAGGTCGATGCGACCACCGCGGGGAAACCATCCACGGCGGGCGCGGTGACGCCGGCGTCGACGATCTCGGTCAAGGGTTTCCAGATGTCGAGCATGCCGCCGAGTACGCGCACGCCGGCGTTGGTCGCCAGGGTTGCATAGCGGGCGTCGCCACGCTGGTTGGTGGCGGCCGTATCGACGAAGGCCAGCGCCGACGGTACCGGCGCCGTGTCGGGTGCGCCCTGGTCGGCGGGCGCGGCCGGAATGACGAGGACGGTGTCGGCATTGTCGTTGCGATCGGAGCCGCCGCAGGCTGTCAGCGCGAGCATGGCGGCGGCAGCGAGGGCGAGAGGAAGACGGTGCATGCGAAACCCTTCAAAGTGAGGTCAAAGCGGAAAAATCGGTCGCATGATATGAGCGGCTGATGACGGCTTAATGACCGACGATTCTTGTAATTAGGGTGAAATATTTGTCAACTAATCTCCGGGCATTCCTTTTGTGAACCTTGGAGAGTTGACGCATGAACCCGAATCCCGACGTGTCCCGCCGCCGCCTGCTTCGCCTGATGGGCGCCACCCCGATGCTGCCGCTGGGCGCCGGCGGCGTGGCCGCTCTGCTGGCCGGCTGCGGCGGCGGCAGCGACAATGACACCCCGACGACCACCGCGCCGACGACGCCGGCCGTGACCCTCGCCAGCGTGTCGTTCGGGTCGATGACGGCGCCGACCCTGGCCGCCGCCGCCGCGATGGCGACGACCTCCGTCGGCTCGACGATGACGGTCAACTTCAGCGACAGCAGCAAGCTCGATTTCAAGCTGTCGTATCAACCGTTCTTCATCACGGGCGACATGGTCCCGAACGGCAGCGGCGGCACCATCCTCGCGGGCGGCTACTACGACATCAACAACAAGCCGATCGTCGACACCACCGTCGCCGGCAAGGAGCGCCAGTTCTTCTCGGACTCGCCGGACGGCACGTCGCTGCTGACGGTGCCGAACGCGAACGTGGCGGGCGTGAAGGGCAATACCGTGTTCGCCGTCGTGCAGTTCGAGTACACGACGTGGGCGCAGGACGGCAAGACCGACATGTACGGCCGGCTGCCGTCGCCGATCGCCGTGCTGACCCTCGACCAGGACAAGACCACCGGCAAGCTGACGCTCGTGAAGTACCACAACGTCGACACCTCCAGCGTGAACGGCCTGTGGATCACGTGCGGCGCGAGCCTGTCGCCGTGGGGCACCCATTTGTCGAGCGAGGAGTACGAGCCGAACGCCTACCTCGCCGCCTCCGATGCGCAATTCAAGGCCTTCAGCAAGAACCTGTACGGCGACGAGACGAAGGCGAACCCGTACAACTACGGCCACCTGCCGGAAGTGACGGTCAACGCGGACGGCACCGCATCGATCAAGAAGCACTACTGCCTCGGCCGCATCTCGCACGAGCTGGTGCAGGTCATGCCGGACAACCGCACCGTGATCATGGGCGACGACGCCACCAACAGCGGCTACTTCGCGTTCGTGGCCGACAAGGAAAAAGACCTGTCGGCGGGCACGCTGTACGTGGCCAAGGTCGGTACCGGCTTCTCGCTGGACCCGGCCGCAGCCGCCGCACCGCTCACGTGGATCAAGCTGGGTGCCGCGACGAGCGCCGAGATCCGCTCGCTGGCCGCGTCGCTGAAACCGGCCGACATCATGGACGTCAAGACCACCGACCCGGCGGATGCCACCTACACGAAGGTCACCGCCAACGGCCGCGTCGAGTGGATCAAGGTGAAGGCCGGCATGGAAAAGGCGGCCGCGTTCCTGGAGACGCACCGCTACGCCGCCCTCGTCGGCGCATCGATGGGCTTCACGAAGATGGAAGGCACCACCGTCAACATCAAGGACAAGATCGTCTACTCGGCCCTGCAGAACTGCCAGAGCTCGATGGTCGCCGGTAACGCGCTGAACGTGCCGGGCAACGGCATCTCGATCCCGAAGGCGCTGAACGCGGGCGCCGTCATGATGCTGAACCTGAAGGGCGGCCAGAAGGACACGGCCGGCAACGCCATCAACAGCGAGTGGATGCCGGCGGATACGAAGGCGCTGCTGGTCGGCGAAGACATCGCCGCCGACGCCCTCGGCAACACGGCCAACCCGGACAAGGTGGGCAACCCGGACAACCTGAAGTTTTCGGAAAAGATGCGCACGCTGTTCATCGGCGAGGACAGCAGCCAGCACGTGAACAACTTCCTGTGGGCGTACAACGTCGACACGAAGCAGCTTTCTCGCCTGCTGTCCGTGCCGGCGGGCGGCGAGTCGACGGGCCTGCATGCCGTCGACGACGTCAATGGCTGGACCTACATCATGAGCAACTTCCAGCATCCGGGCGACTGGGGCGGCATCCACGCCGGTGTCAAGGGCACGCTGGAGCCGCTCATCAAGGCCAATTACAAGGACAAGTTCGGGGCGGCGGTCGGGTACCTGACCGGTGAACTGGCGCAGTTCAAGCTGGCGAAGGCGTAACGCGTTCCACCGTTCGTCGGGTTCAGAAGAGCCCGACGAACTCCCGCGCCGCCGAATACGGATCCGGCGCCTGCACCACGCTGCTGATCGCCGCGACCACATCGGCCCCGCGCGACACGAGCGGCCGCGCGTTCGCCGGCGTCATCCCGCCAATCACGACCACCGGCACGCACAGGCTGGCCTTGGCCTGCAGGACGATGTCCGGCGGCGTCGTCACCGCATACTTCTTCACGAGCGACGGATAAAAACCGCCGAACGCGACATAGCTCGCGCCCGCGCCCTGCGCGCGGCGCGCCAGTTCCAGGTCGCCGTAGCACGACGCGCCCACGATCTTGTCCGGGCCGACGAGCCCCCGCACCGCCGCCACCGGCGCATCGAGGCCGCCCACGTGGATGCCGTCCGCATCGAGCTCGGTGCACAACGCGACGTGGTCGTTGATGACCAGCGGCCGGCCGTTGCGGCGGCACAGCGCGAGCAGGGCAGAGGCCTGTTCGCGGCGCAGCGCCGGCCCCGCATCCTTGTGGCGGTACTGGATCAGCGCGGCGCCGGCGCGCAGCGCCTGCTCCGTCACGGCCAGCAGGCGGTCGGTGTCGTCCCAGTTCGGGGTCACCAGGTACAAACCTCGCATATCTGTTCTCCTATGGATGGATGCGGCGCGGGATGCGCTGGCCCGGCGCGATGGCGTACGAGTGTGCGAGCGTCCGGTCGCAATAGCGCTGGCCCAGTTCGAGCGCCTGCGCCATCGTGTCCCCCAGCGCCAGGCGCGCCGCGATGCTCGATGCGAGCGTGCAGCCGCTGCCGTGGAATTCGCCGCGCAGCCGCGGCCAGCGCCATTCGCGCGCGCCCGTGGCCGAGAGCCAGCGGTTGACGACGTCGGCGCCGTTGGCGTGTCCGCCCGTGACGAGCACGTGAGGCCAGGGCAGGTCGGCGCCCGTCGTGGAGATGCCGAGCGCCGCCGCCTCCGGCAGGTTCGGTACGACGAGCGTCGCCAGGGCCAGCAGCGGCGCCAGCGCAGCGAGGGCGTCGCCGCGCGCCAGGCTGTCGCCGCGGCCGCTGGCCAGCACCGGGTCCAGGACGACGGGCAGGCCGGGCCGGCGCACGCGCAGCATGCGGATGATGCCGGCGATGGCTTCCGCGTTTTCTCGGCTGCCGGGAATGCCGATCTTCACCGCGCAGATCGGCATCGTGTCGGCCAGCACCACGGCCTGGCGCAGCAGCAGGCCCGCGTCGACGGGCACCACTTCGCGCACGGCGTTGTTGTCCTGGACCGTCAGCGCCGTCACGAGCGGCAGCGCGTGAGCGCCCTGGGCCGATATCGCTTCGATGTCGGCCTGGATGCCGGCGCCACCCGACGGATCGAGGCCGGCGCACACGAGGACGCAGGGCCGCGTGGCGGTCTCCATCAGATCCGGCCCGCCATCGGCGACGACGGCGAAGCCGCGAATTTGCGCGGCATGCGGCCCGCCAGATACGCTTCGCGACCCGCTTCCACCGCGAGGCGCATCGCACCCGCCATACGCACCGGATCCTGCGCGCCGGCGATGGCGCTGTTCATCAGCACGCCGTCGCAGCCCAGTTCCATCGCGATGGCCGCGTCGGACGCCGTGCCGACGCCCGCATCGACGATCACCGGCACCTGCGTCTGCTCGATGATCAGCGACAGGTTCCACGGATTCAGGATGCCCATGCCGGAACCGATCAGCGACGCGAGCGGCATGATCGCCGCGCAGCCGATGTCTTCCAGCATGCGCGCCTGGATCGGGTCATCGCTGCAATAGACCATCACGTCGAAGCCGTCGCGCACCAGTTCGCGCGCGGCGACGAGCGTCTCGGGCATGTTCGGGAACAGCGTTTTTTCGTCGCCCAGCACTTCTAGCTTGACGAGCTTGTGCCCGTTCAGCAGTTCGCGCGCCAGCTGCAAGGTGTACACGGCGTCCTTGGCGTTGTAGCAGCCCGCCGTGTTGGGCAGGATGGTCCAGCGCGACGGCGGCACCACGTCGAGCAAATTCGGTTCGTTCGCGTGCTGGCCGATGTTCACGCGGCGGATCGCCACCGTGATGATGTCGGCGCCCGATGCTTCGGTCGCGGCGCGCGTCTGTTCCAGGTCGCGGTATTTGCCGCTGCCCACCAGCAGGCGCGAGTTGTAGGCCTTGCCGGCGATGGTGAGCGGCCGGTCCGCATGCGTCGTATTCGTCATGTCGTATTCCTTTTGAGGTTCAGGATCAGCCGCCGCCGATGGCGCGCACCACGTCCACGCGGTCGCGCGCCTGCAGGGGCGTGTCGCGCCAGCGCTCGCGCGGCACGACCTGGCGGTTCACGGCCAGCGCGAGCTTCTGTCCCGCGAGGCCCAGCGATTCCACGAGGTCGTGCAGGCTGGCCTGCGCCGGCAGCGTGTGCGCGGCGCCGTTCAGTTCGATCTCGACCATCCTTATTCCTTGTGATACAGCTCGGCGCCGCGCTTCATGAACTCGACGGCCTTCACCTGCATGCCCTGTTCCAGCGCGGCGTTCGCGGCGATGCCCTGGCCGGCCGCGTAGTCGCGCACTTCCTGCGTGATCTTCATCGAGCAGAAGTGCGGACCGCACATCGAGCAGAAGTGCGCCACCTTGGCGGAATCCTTCGGCAGGGTCTCGTCGTGGAAGGAACGCGCCTTGTCCGGATCGAGGCCCAGGTTGAACTGGTCTTCCCAGCGGAATTCGAAACGGGCTTTCGACAGCGCGTTGTCGCGGATCTGCGCGCCCGGATGGCCCTTGGCCAGGTCGGCCGCATGCGCCGCGATCTTGTACGTGATGATGCCGTCCTTGACGTCGTCCTTGTCGGGCAGGCCCAGGTGCTCCTTCGGCGTCACGTAGCACAGCATCGCGGTGCCGTACCAGCCGATGTTGGCGGCGCCGATGCCGGACGTGATGTGGTCGTAGCCCGGCGCGATGTCGGTCGTCAGGGGGCCGAGCGTGTAGAACGGCGCCTCGTGGCACTGCTCCAGCTGCAGGTCCATGTTTTCCTTGATGAGCTGCAGCGGCACGTGGCCCGGACCCTCGATCATCACCTGCACGTCGTGCTTCCACGCGACCTGCGTCAGCTCGCCGAGCGTCTTCAGTTCGGACAGCTGGGCTTCGTCGTTGGCGTCGTAGATCGAGCCGGGACGCAGGCCGTCGCCCAGGCTGAACGCGACGTCGTACGCCTTCATGATCTCGCAGATCTCTTCGAAATGCGTGTACAGGAACGATTCCTTGTGGTGGGCGAGGCACCACTTGGCCATGATCGAGCCGCCGCGCGAGACGATGCCCGTCAGGCGGTTCGCGGTCATCGGCACGTAGGCGAGACGCACGCCGGCGTGGATGGTGAAGTAGTCGACGCCTTGCTCCGCCTGCTCGATCAGCGTGTCGCGGTAGATTTCCCACGTCAGGTCCTCGGCCTTGCCGTGCACCTTTTCCAGCGCCTGGTACAGCGGCACCGTGCCGATGGGGACGGGGCTGTTGCGGATGATCCATTCGCGCGTTTCGTGGATATGCTTGCCGGTCGACAGGTCCATCACGGTGTCGCCGCCCCAGCGCGTGGCCCACGTCATCTTCTCGACTTCCTCGCCGATCGACGACGTCACGGCCGAGTTGCCGATGTTCGCGTTGATCTTCACGAGGAAGTTGCGGCCGATGATCATCGGCTCCGATTCCGGGTGGTTGATGTTGTTCGGCAGGATCGCGCGGCCTTTGGCGATCTCGTCGCGCACGAATTCCGGGGTGATTTCACGAGGAATGCTGGCGCCGAACGACTGGCCCGGATGCTGGCGGCCGATCATCTGCGCCATGCGCTTGCCCGTGGGGCCGGCGGCTTCCAGCGCGGCGAGGTATTCCTGGCGGCGCAGGTTTTCGCGGATGGCCACGTATTCCATCTCGGGCGTGACGATCCCCTGGCGGGCATAGTGCATCTGCGTGACGTTGCGGCCGGGGACGGCGCGGCGCGGCTTGCGCTGCAGGTTGAAACGCAGCTCGGCCAGCTTCGGGTCGTTCAGGCGTTCGACGCCGTAGTGCGACGACGGGCCGGCCAGTTCTTCGGTGTCGCCGCGCTCGCGGATCCAGTCGGCGCGCAGCGGGGCCAGGCCGGAGCGGATGTCGATGGCGGCGTCGGGATCGGTGTACGGGCCGGACGTGTCGTAGACCCACACGGGCGGATTCGGTTCATGGCCGAACGATGCGGGCGTGTCTGACTGGGTGATCTCGCGCATCGGCACGCGGATGTCCAGGCGGCTGCCCGTCACGTAGACCTTGCGGGAATTGGGCAGCGGCGCGACGGCGGCGGCGTCGACGGTGGCGCTGGCGGAGAGGAATTTCGGATCGGCGTTCAAGTGCACTCCTTGTTGGTCACTGAAGATCGGCGATCCAGCTTGAGGAGTACGAAGATGCGTAGTGCGAACGACGTGCACGCAGACTTTTCGAGCTTCCCTTCGCTGGCATTATCCAGATCAGGTTCAGAGGGTATTTCTCACCCACGCCGTTGATGACGGCGCAGGACCCCTAGCATTGGCGTCGTTTCGTGCAGTCCACGAAACGACGGGACGGAGTGTACGCGGGTTTTATGCGCTTGGCAAACAGGAACCGCGGGTGTGGATTGGTGCATACTATCGGCCTGACTCTTCAGATCCCATCAGAACGAACCGATCCATGGCCCTGCTAACCCATCTGCTGCTGTACCCGATCAAATCCTGCGCCGGTATCGCCGTCCGGTCCGCCACCGTGCTCGAATCCGGCCTGTTCGCACTGGGCGTGCACGACCGCGAATGGATGCTGGTGACGGAAGACGGCCAGTTTCTCACGCAGCGCGAGCATCCACGCATGGCGCTGCTCCGGCCGCTGCCGGATGGCGACAGGCTGCGCGTCCATGCGCCCGGCATGGATCCGCTGGTGTTGCCGCTCGCCTGGGACGCGTCCGCGCCGAAGCGCACGGTGAAGATCTGGGACGACACGGTGGACGCCGCCGATTGCGGCGACGCGGCGGCGGACTGGTTTTCGAATGCGCTGGCAACCCCGTGCCGGCTCGTGCGTTTCCACCGCGACGTCGTGCGCCCGACGAGCACCAAGTGGACGAACGGCGTGGAAGCGCAGACGCGTTTCGCGGACGGTTATCCGCTGCTGCTGATCGGCCAGGCGTCGCTGGACGACCTCAACGCCCGCCTCGTCGCGGCCGGCCGCACGGCGCTGCAGATGGACCGCTTCCGCCCGAATCTCGTCGTCGACGGCATCGATGCCTGCGAAGAGGATTTTCTCGCGACGCTAACGATCGGCGACGTGGAGATCCGTCCCGTGAAGCCGTGCGCGCGCTGCCCGATCCCGTCCATCGACCAGGCGACGGGCATTCCCGGCCCGGACCCGCTGGACATCCTGCGGACCTACCGCGCCAATCCGCGCATGGAAGGCGCCGTGTGCCTGGGCATGAACTGCATCGTGACGGCGGGGGCCGGCAGCGAGCTGCATCTCGGGCAGGAATTGACCACCGAGATCGCGTTTTAATCGAACGTCGCCAGCATCTCGAACGGATAAATACCCCGCCGGTGCCCATCGCTGAACGTCAGGTTCAGCGCATAGGCACCCACCGGCTCGATGGCGGCCACGCGCACGGCGGCGTCTTCCGGCACCTCGACCCCGGCCCGCCGCTGCGCGCGGCATGCCGAGCACGGACACGCCGCGCGCAGCCGCGCGTGCGTCACGCGCGCGCTGCGGCCGTCCGGCCAGTGCAGCGCCAGCACGCCCTGCGCGGCGTGGTTCTCGATGGTCTCCGGCAGCGCCGTCATGCTTGCGCCCCGATCTGCTGCAGCGCGAGGCGCACGGACTTGCGCACTTCCGGATCCGGGTCGTTTTCCGCCGCGCGCAGCGCGGGCAGGGCGGCCGGCGAACCGATCTCGCCCAGCGCCAGCGCCGCTTCCTTGCGCAGATTGCCGATCGTGTGCGTGAGCGCCGCGGTCAAGCCGGGCAGGGCATCCACATTGCGCAGGCGGCCAAGGCTGCGGGCGGCGCGCAGGCGCACCTGCCAGTAGGCGTCGTCCAGCGCGGCGATGAGGGCCGGCGCCGCGTCGCGCAGGCGCAGCTTGCCGAGTGTCGTCGCCGCTTCCTCGCGCACCTGCCACGCCTGGTCGGACAAGGCCGCCAGCAGGGCAACCAGCACGGCGGGCATCTCTTCCGCGAAACCCAGCGCGCCGGCCGCGGCGCGGCGGACTTCCGGCACCGGATCCTGGATCGCCAGCCGCGTCAGCGCGTCGACCGCATCGCGGCGTTTCAGGTAACCCAGCACGGTCAGGGCTTCGCGGCGCACGAGCGGGTCGGCATCGTCCAGGGCCGCCAGCGCGGGCGCAAAACTGTCCGGCACGCGCAGTTCGCGCACGCCGCGCAGCGCGGCCGCACGCACGAAGGGCTCAATCGCGCCGATGAACGGCAGCAGTTCCTGTGCAGATTCCTGCAGCTTCAGTTCGGAGAGGCCCTGGGCCGCGGCGGCGCGCACGTCGGCATCTTCGTCCGACAGCAGGCGTGCGAGGCCGCGCACGGTCGCCGGCGATTCGAAGGCTTCCAGCGCCCGCGCCGCTTCCGTACGCACGACGGCGGCATCGTCGCCGAGCGCGGCGAGCAGTAGCGGCACGTGGGCGTCGCCGTCCAGGTCGGCCAGGTCCATCAGGGCGATGCGGCGCACCGTGGCATCTTTATCCTGCAGGCGCTCAAGGAGAGAAAAATGCGGTTCGGCGAGTTCGGGGTCGTCGTAAAAATCGGAAGTCACGGTGTGTCCTTGCATGGCAGAGTTCAGAGAGGGCCCAGGGGGCTCAGGCGCGCGAGCGGCGTGATGCTGGCCTGCGGGTGCAGCAGGTCCAGGCAGTGGCGCTTCAGGCGCGTGAAGTGGTTCGACGTCATGACGTCCGGATGGCGCGGGCGTTCGAAGTCGAGGCGGATCTCGTCGATGATGCGGCCCGGCCGTGGGCTCATCACGAGGATGCGGTCGGCGAGGAACAGCGCCTCGTCGATGTCGTGCGTGATGAAGATGATGGTCGTGTTCACGCGCGCCCACACGTCCAGCAGCAGTTCCTGCATCTTCAGGCGCGTCTGCGCGTCCAGCGCGCCGAACGGCTCGTCCATCAGCATCACGCGCGGATGGTTGATCAACACGCGCGCGATCTCCACGCGCTGCTGCATGCCGCCCGACAGCTGGATCGGATAGCGGTCCTCGAAGCCGGCTAGGCCCACGAGGCCGAGCAGCTCGCGCGCCCGTTCGCGCCGCTCGCGCCGGCCCACGCCCTGCATCTTGAGGCCGAAGGCGACGTTGTCCAGCACCTTCTTCCACGGGAACAGCGTGTGCTGCTGGAAGACGAGGCCGCGGTCCGGATGCGGTCCCGCGACGGGCGCGCCGTCGACGTGGATGCTGCCGCGGCTCGGCGTCCAGTGGCCGGCCAGCGCGCCGAGCAGGGTCGACTTGCCGCAGCCGGACGGACCCAGCACGCAGACGAATTCGCCCGGCGCGATGGACAGCGATACGTCCTGCACGGCGTCGAACGCCTGCGCTCCCTCGCCGAGGCGGATGCCCAGCTTGTCGATCTCGATGGCGCCGCCCTGCGCCAGCTGCGCGCGTTCGAAGTTGGTCGTCTGGTTCATCGCTTTTTCCTTTGCATGTGGTACCAGGGCATCGCAAGGTCGCCGATCTTTTTCACGAGCGCGCTGCTGCCCATGCCGATGACGCCGATGAACAGCATGCCGACGACGATGTCCGGATAGTTTTGGATCGTGTACGCGGCCCACGTGTAGTAGCCGATGCCGAACTGGCCGGAGATCATCTCCGCCGTCACGAGGCAGAACCACGCGGTGCCCATGCCGATCGACAGGCCCGTGACGATGTTCGGCGCCGCGGCCGGCAGGATCACTTCCGAGAAGATGGTCCAGCGGCCGGCGCCGAGGCTGCGCGACGAGGCGACGAGACGCGGGTCGGCGCCTTCCACGCCGTGGACCGTGTTCAGCAGGATCGGGAACAGCGCACCGATGAACGTGATGAACACCATCGACAGTTCCGACGACGGGAACATCAGGATCGCCAGCGGGATCCAGGCGACGGCCGGGATCGGGCGCAACATTTCCAGCGGCGGCAGCAGCACGTCTTCCAGCAGCCGCGAACGGCCGATGAAAAGACCGAGCCCGATGCCGACGATGCCCGCCGCCACGAAACCGGCGAACACGCGCCACACGCTGGCCTTCAGGTGCAGCGCCAGCTTGGGCGATTCGATCAAGGTCGTGGCGGCGTCCAGCACGTCCTTCGGCGACGGCACGTTCTGGAAAGAAACCAGGCCGAGGTCGAGGTGGTGCGAAGAGGCCCAGTGCCAGGCCGCCACGCAGGCGACGAGCGACAGCGTGCGCAGCAGCAGGCGGCCCGCGCGGCGCAGCAGGGCCGGGTCGATGGGGCGGGTGGCGGTGGCGTCCATGGTCAGATCGGCTTGCCCGCTTTGAGCGTATCGAAATCGACGACCTTGCCCTTCACCTTGGCGGCCTGCGTCTGCGCATCCGCCTTCAGCAGGTAAGCGCTGACGTCCCTGCCGTCGGCCGCGACGACGAACCACGCGTCGCGGGCCAGCAGCTTCAGGCCCGAGCCCTGGTCGTGGGCATACACGGTGCGCGCCTTCTTGCCCGCCTGTTCCAGCTTGCGCAGCTCGGCGATCGCGGTCGTTGCGTTCGCGTAGTGGCGTACGAGCGGCTCGCCTTGCACCCAGATCTGCGTGAGGTGGCGGAAGTCCGTGATCGGTTTGCCCGTCACCGCGTCCTTGGCCTTCAGCGGCAGCTTCTCGTAGTTCTTCAACTGCTTGTCGTAGTCCAGGCCGGCCTGCCTGAAGGCAGTGCGAATGAAGGTATCGTCGATGAAGCTGTTCACGTCGATGTCGGAATCGGTCCGCTTCAGGAGGCGCAGGGTCTCGATCGACGTTTTCACGGCTTGCCGATACTCCGGCTTCCACGTGAAGTCGCGCGTCTGCAGGCCCACGGGGCCGTGGAATAGATAGTTCACTTCCGCTTCGATGCCGGTGACTTTCGCGATCAGCTCACTGTATTTTTCCGGCTCGGCCGCGATCAGGCGGTCCGCCTCGATGGCGGCACGCAGGTAGGCGACGACGACTTCCGGGTATTTCTTCGCATACGCCGCGTCGACGAGGCTGCCGTGCATCGTCGGCGCCTGGGCTTGCGAGCCGTCGTAGATCTTGCGGGCGAAGCCGCGGTGCGGGAATAACTCCGCGAACGGGACGAAGTCGGCGTGCGCGTCGACCTTGTTGCTCTGCAGGGCCGAGCCGGCGACTTCCGGCGCCTGCGTCGTGATGTTCACGTCCTTCTCCGGATCCCAGCCTTGCGCCTTCACGGCGCGCAGCAGCATGCCGTGGGCGGTGGAGGCGAACGGCACGGAGATCGTCTTGCCCTTCAGTTCCGCCAGCGATTGCACGGGCGAGTTCTTCGGCACGACGATGCCGTTGCCGGAACCGAGCGTGCTGCCCGACAGGACGGTGATGAAGATGCTCTTCTTGCCCGCCTTGGCATGCGCGGCGCCGTTGAAGGAGCCGGGGAAGTCGGCCATCGAGCCCAGGTCCAGCTTGCCGGCCACCATCTCGTTCGTCAGCGGCGCGCCCGACGTGAAATTCTTCCACTCGATGTCGTACTTGACGTCCTTGTACTTGCCGTCGTGCGGCAGGTATTTTTCGAGCAGGTGCAGCTCGCGGATCAGCAGGCCGCCGGTGGCGCAGTTGATGGTCGTGTCCTGCGTGCCGATGGCGACGCGGATGGTCTCGGCCGCGTTGGCGGAACCGAAGGCGAGCAGCAGGGACAGGGCAAGGAATTTCATTGATTGTTCTCCGTAGTATGTTCAGCGCAGCAGATAGGGGATGTCGACGTGCACGGCACCCGTGGGGCAATCCTTCTCGCACGGCATGCAGTACCAGCATTCGTCGAACTTCATGTACGCCTTGCCCTTGACCATGTCGATGGCCAGCACGTCGAGGGGGCACACGTCCACGCACACGGTGCAGCCCTTGTGTGCGATGCATTTGTCTTCGTCGACGGTGACGGGGACGCTGGTGATGTTGATGGTGGTCGGCATGAGGTTCTCCTGGTCAGGCCGCGAGGGCTTCGGTCTTGTGCACGCGCAGGCGGCGGTAGGCGTCCTTCTCGTTGTCGTCGAGCGGAACGATGTATGGGGCGACCGGGCGCTTGAAACAGGTCATTTCGCCGTCCTGCTTCTTCAGCTGCACGTGCACGAACCAGTCGGCATCGTTGCGCTGCGGGTAGTCGACGCGGTTGTGGTACAGGCCCCAGCGGCTCTCCGTGCGGTACAGCGACGCGCGCGCGGCCATCTCGGCGCAGTCGCGGATCGCGTGGATTTCCATCGCGCGCATCAACTCGTGCGGATTCCTCGCCTGCAGGCGATCGAGGTCGGCACGGATCATCTCGAAGCGCTGCAGGCCGATCTCCATCTTGCGCGTGACCTTCGGCGGCTGCAGGTAGTCGTTGACCATGCGGCGCAGCTTGTACTCGACCTGGTTCGGCGGCAACCCGTCCTCGCGCGTCAGCGGCGCCCACACGCGGGCGCGCTCGCGCTCGACCTGGGCCTCGTCGACGGCGGGCAGTTCGTGCGCCGCGCAGTACGCGGCCGCGCTTTCGCCAGCCAGGCGGCCGTAGACGAACGCGCCCAGCATGTAGTTATGGGGCACGCAGGCGAGGTCGCCGGCCGCGTGCAGGCCCGGCACCGTCGTGCGCGCATGCTCGTCGACCCACACGCCGGACGCGGAGTGGCCGCTGCACAGGCCGATCTCCGAGATGTGCATCTCGACCATCTGCTCGCGGTAGTCCGTGCCGCGCCCTTCGTGGAAGCGCCCGCGGCTCGGACGCTCGTTCGTGTGCAGGATCGTCTCGATGGTCTGGATGGTTTCCTCGGCCAGGTGGTTCATCTTGAGGAACACGGGGCCGTTGCCGCCCTGGAGTTCGTCGTAGAACTCCTGCATCATCTGGCCGCTCCAGTAATCGCATTCGATGAAGCGTTCACCTTTCGCATTGGTCGTGTGGCCGCCGAACGGGCCGGTCACGTACGCGCAGGCGGGGCCGTTGTAATCCTTGATCAGCGGGTTGATCTGGAAGCATTCGATGCCGGACAGCTCGGCGCCCGCGTGGTACGCCATGCTGTAGCCGTCGCCCGCATTGGTCGCATTTTCGTAGGTACCGAACAAATAGCCCGAGGCGGGCAGCCCGAGACGTCCGGCGGCGCCCGTCGCCAGCACGACGGACTTCGCGCGGATCACGTGGAAGTCGCCCGTGCGGCAATCGAAGGCCATCGCGCCCGCGATTTTGCTGGCACCTGAGCCGTCTTCGGCGGTCAGCAACCGCGTGGCGACGAGGCGGTTGGTGATCGCTACGCGTGCCCGTTTCAGGCGGCGGTACAGCACCTTCTTGATGTCGTGCCCCTCGGGCATCGGCAGGACGTAGGTGCCCATGTGGTGGACCTTGCGCATCGCGTAGTCGCCCGTCTCGTCCTTCTCGAACTTCACGCCCCAGCTGTCCAGCTCCTCGATCATCGCGTAGCTGTTCTGCGCGTACGCCATCACGGTGGCCTGGTTGACGATGCCGTCGTTGGCGATCGTGATCTCCTTGACGTACTGTTCGGGCGTCGCGAAGCCGGGCACGACGGCGTTGTTCAGGCCGTCCATGCCCATCGAGATTGCGCCGCTGCGCTTGACGTTGGCCTTTTCCAGCAGCAGCACGCGCAGCTGCGGGTTCGCTTCCTTGGCTTTGACGGCGGCCATCGGGCCGGCCGTGCCGCCGCCGATCACGAGCACGTCGACGGTTTGAATATGCGTTTCCATATCGGTTCCAGTTAAATGAATGTCAGGGATGGCGCGGCAGGCGCAGGGCGTACTGGAAGGCTTCGCCGCGGACGTACAGGTATTCGAAGTCGAGCGGCATGCCGTCCGCCGTCCACGTCAGGCGCTCGATGCGCAGCAACGCGGCACCCGGTTCCACGCGCAGCGCCTCGGACAACGCGTGATCTGCATTGACCGCGCCGATCTGGATGTCGGCGTGGCCGAGCGTGATGCCGTAGTCGGTTTCCAGGATCAGGAAGATGTCGCGTTCAGCGAGGTTCTCGCCGCGCAGGCGCTCGCCGATCGCGGGGGGCAGGTACGTGATCTCGAACGACACCGGCTCGCAATCGAGCCAGCGCACGCGGTGGATCTCCGTCACCGGCGCGCCCGGCGCCACGCGCAGCCGCGCCGCCACCAGGGGCGTTGCCTCGACCAGCGCATGCTTCACGACGCGGTTGACGATCCGGTGGCCCTTGCGCGACATCGCTTCGCCGAAGCCTTCCAGCCGCGCCAGTTCCTGGCTCGGGCGGGTCGCCGCGACGAACGTGCCCTTGCCTGGCACCTTCACGATCACGCCTTCCTTCTGCAGGTCGCCCAGCGCCTGGCGCACGGTAATGCGGCTCACTTTGAAGAGGGTGCCGATCTCGCTTTCGGACGGCAGCCGGGCCTGCGGGGCATAGGTGCCGTCGACGATGCGCTCGCGCAGCCGTTCACGGACTTGCGAATACAGCGGGACGGCGGATGGTTCGATGGCGCGAAGGATGGCGTGGGTCATGGTCTGGTATGTCCTGTCATGACAAGTCATGATTGGCAGGATGGTATCGACGAGCGGGGCCCCGGGGAACGAATGGTTTCGCGCTTGTTAATTTGGAAAACGCCTGAGTCGGTGGGCGTATATCGATATGCGGCGGATGCGCTAGACTGCGCGGATGCATTCCCTGATCATCCTGCTTCATGGCGCCGGCCAGACGCCCGCCGACATGGCGCCGCTGGCCGACCTGATTACCATCCATGATCCTCACGCGCGCGTGGTCGTACCGCCGGCCGCCTGTCCCTGCGACCGCGGCGGCGCCGGTTTTCAATGGATGTCGGTGGCCGGCATCACGGAAGAGAATCGTCCGGGCCGCATCCGTGCCGCGCTGCCGGCATTCGTCGCGGCCATCGAGGCGTTACAGCGCGCGCATGGCGTGGGCGCGGATGACACGGTGCTGGCGGGTTTTTCGCAGGGCGCGATCATGGCGCTGGCCGCGTGCCGGGACCGCTATCTCGCGCGCCACGTCGTCGCCGTCGCGGGACGCTGCGCGCCGCTGCCGGACGTCTGGGAGCGGCGTACGGCCGTCACGCTCGTGCACGGCCGCCGGGACGGGACGGTGCCCGTGCAGCACAGCGAACGCATGTTCGAACGCCTCGCCGCGCTCGGGGCGGACGTGCGGCTGGACGTCGTGCCCCGCGCCGTCCACCTGCTGGCGCCGCCGCTGCTGGACCGGGCCTGGGACGCGGTACGCGCAACATTGAGATGACATCTTGGCAATATTGTTAGCCTTACCTCATCATTTTCGTTTTCAAGCCGCGTAAGTTCGCGTAAATTAGGGTTCTTGCTGAAGGGGAACCACACATGCACGAGCGCGGCGCCAGTGTGCGCGAACTCATCGCCGAGAACGAGGCCTTGCGCCGCCAGTTGGCCAGTTTGATGGACCAGGCCGAGGGCAATCACGCCATCATGATGCGGCACCAGGCGTTCGACCTGGAAATCGTCGGCGCGAGCACTTTCCAGGAACTGGTCGGCACGATCTTCCGCCTCCTGCCCGTGGTGTCCGACCTCGATGCCGTCACCCTGTCGCTCGTCGACACGGACGCCGACATCTACACCGTCATGGACAAGCTGGGCGTGGATTTCGAGGCGTTTCCCAACCTGCTGTTCCACGACAATGTCGATGGTCTCGGGTATGACCTGACCGCCGGCCGCACGCCGAAACCACGGCTGATACCGTTCGACGCGGCCACGCAACGCCACGCCTTTCCCCATCCGCCCGCGGGCATCGCCAGCGTGGCGCTGGTGCCGCTGCTGCGCAATAAACGATTGATCGGCAGCCTGAACCTGGGCAGCCGCGACCCGGGCCGCTTCACGCCGCTGCTGGGGACGGACTTCGTCGAGCACATGGGGTCGATCATCGCGATCTGCCTGGAGAACGTGATCAGCAACGAAATGCTGAAGTACATCGGCCTGACCGACGCGCTGACGGGCGTCTACAACCGCCGCTACATGGACCGCCGCCTCGTCGAAGAGATTTCGCGCGCGCGGCGCCAGGCGTACCGGCTGTCGTGCATGTACATCGACATCGATTATTTCAAGCAGGTCAACGACACGTACGGCCACCTGGCCGGCGACGACGTGCTGCGCGAAGTCGCGGCGCGCATCAAGGCCGAACTGCGCATGACGGATGCGCTGGGCCGCTTCGGCGGCGAGGAATTCGTCGTGCTGCTGATCGACGCGGACCTGGGCAGCGCCAGCATGGTCGCCCAGCGCATCCGCGCCAGCGTGGCGGAGAAGCCGTTCGTGATGCCGGAAGGGCAGACGCTGGCGGTGTCGGTGTCGATCGGCGTGGCGACCCTCGACGATTTCGAGCGGGACCACGCGATCGAAGGCGTGGCGCAGCAGCTCGTCGCCCAGGCCGACCAGGCCTTGTATCAGGCGAAAGAGGGCGGCCGGAACCGCGTCGTCGCATCAACGTAGGCTCGGGGAGCCCACCCAACGCAATTACCGCAGCAATCGGCCTTCCGCTCGGGTTACCGCGTTTCCGGTTCCTCTTAATACCACCACATCCCCCGCCCGCAATTCCGTCTCCGGCGTCGGCTCGATACGGTCGATCCCGCGCCGCACGGCCGTGACTTCGGCCCCCACTTCGTCCAGTTCCAGCTCCGCGATGCAGCGCCCGACGGCGCCGGTGTCGTCGCGCAGGGTCACCGAATGCAGGCGCACGTAGTTGTGTTCCGTGCCGTCCGCGATGTCGCTGGCGCCGTGGAAGAAGCCGCGCAGCGAGGCGTAGCGCTCGTCGCGCGCGGCCTGCACGCGGTGCACCACGCGGCGCAGCGGCACGCCCATCACGACCAGCGCGTGCGAGGCCAGCATCAGGCTCGATTCCAGCGCTTCCGGCACGACCTCGGTGGCGCCGGCCCGTTTCAGCACGTCGAGTTCCGTGTCGTCGTGGGCGCGCACGATCACGGGCAGCTTTGGCGCCAGCTCGGTCACGAGGTGCAGCACTTTCACCGCGAGGCGCGTGTCCGCGAACGTGATCACGAGGGCGCTGGCGCGGTTGATACCGGCCGCGATCAGCGCTTCACGGCGCGTGCAGTCGCCGTATGAGACGTTGATGCCGGCCGTGCGCGCTTCCTGCACCCGCTCGGGGTCGAGGTCGAGCGCGTACCACGGCAGCTTTTCTTCCGACAGCAGGGTGGCCAGCGACTGGCCGCTGCGGCCGAAGCCGGCGATGATCACGTGCTTCTGCGTGGCCATCGTACGGCTCGCGATCTGCGTCAGCTGCAGCGACTGCAGCATCCATTCGTTGGTCGCCACCTTCATCACGAGCTTGTCCATGTTCGCAATGACGAACGGGGCGACCAGCATCGACAGCACCATCGACGCGAGCACGAGCTGGATCACGAACGGCGCGATCAGGTGCGAACCCGAGGCGAGGCTCAGCAGCACGAAGCCGAATTCGCCGGCCTGCGCGAGCGCGAGGCCCGTGCGCATCGCGACGCCGTCGGTCGAACCGAACGCCTTGGCCAGCAGCGCGATCAGCGCGAATTTCAGCAGCACGGGCACGGCCAGCAGGAGCAGGACGACCCACCAGTTCGCGAGCACGAGCTGCACGTTCAACAGCATGCCGATGGTGATGAAGAAGAGGCCCAGCAGCACGTCGCGGAACGGCTTGATGTCCTCCTCCACCTGGTGTTTATAGGGCGTCTCGGAGATCAGCATGCCCGCCACGAACGCGCCCAGCGCCATCGACAGGCCGGCGTGTTCCGTGATCGCGGCCGCGCCCAGCGTCACGAGCAGCAGGTTCAGCATGAACAGTTCCTGCGAGCGGCGCTTGACGACGATGTTGAACCACTTGCGCATCAGCTTCTGGCCGAAGAACAGCAGCAGCGCCAGCACGGCGGCGGCCTTGATGCCGGCCCACGCGAGCGTCATCGCGAGTTCCTCGGCCGGTTTCGCCAGCGACGGGATCAGGATCAGCAGCGGCACGACGGCGAGATCCTGGAACAGCAGGATGCCGATGATGCGGCGTCCGTGCTCGCTTTCCAGCTCCAGCCGTTCCGTCAGCAGTTTCGAGACGATGGCCGTCGACGACATCGCCAGCGCCCCGCCGAGCGCCAGCGCGGCCTGCCAGCCGATCTGCATCGACGGGGGCAGGTAGCGCGTCCACAGCGACGCCAGTACCGTCACGACGATGGTCAGCACGACCTGCGCGAGCCCGAGCCCGAACACGATGCGGCGCATGGCGCGCAGCTGGGCCAGCGAGAATTCCAGCCCGATGGAGAACATGAGGAAGACGACGCCGAATTCGGCCAGGGCCTGCGTCGTGGTGCCGTTGTCGGCGAGGTTCAGCGCGTGGGGGCCGATCAGCACGCCGACGGCGAGATAGCCCAGCATCGGCGGCAGGTGCAGCATCCGGAACGCGACGACGCCGAGGACTGCGCTGCCCAGCAACAGGAGGGTGAGTTCGAGGCCTGAGGTCATGGAGCGCGACGGCGAGGTCCCGTAAATATGTTGTTTGTTATGTCTGGCAAGTTTTTTGCTTTCCCAATTCGGATATACTTTGCCTATGAGTGTAACCGATGAAAAAATAATGCTGACAAGTTTTAACGAGGCCCAGGCACGGCGCGCGCTGGATCTGGCCCGCGAGGCGCTGGATGTCGAAGGCGAGGCGATCCGCAAGCTGTCCGCGCGCCTCGACCGCGACGACAGCGTGCCGCGCGCCGTCGCGCTGATGATGGCGTGCAAGGGCCGCGTCGTCGTGTCGGGCATGGGCAAGTCGGGCCACATCGGCCGCAAGATCGCGGCGACCCTGGCCTCCACCGGCACCCCGGCGTTGTTCCTGCACCCGGGCGAGGCCGCGCACGGCGACCTCGGCATGGTGACCTCGCAGGACGTATTGATCGCCATCTCGTATTCCGGCGAAAGCAGCGAACTGGCCATCGTGATCCCGGCCGTCAAACGCATGAACGTGCCCGTGATCGCGATGACCGGCAAGCCGGAGTCGAGCCTGGCCCTGGCGGCGGACGTGCACCTGGACGTGGCCGTCGAGAAGGAAGCCTGCCCGCTTAACCTGGCGCCGACCGCGAGCACCACCGCGACCCTCGCGCTGGGCGATGCGCTCGCCGTCGCGCTGCTCGAGCTGCGCGGCTTCAAACCGGACGATTTCGCACGCTCGCATCCGGGCGGCGCGCTCGGCCGCCGCCTGCTCACGCACGTGCGCGACGTGATGCGCAGCGGCGCCGCAGTGCCGACGGTGAAACCGGACGCGCTCCTCACGGACGCGCTGCTGGAAATCTCGCACAAGGGCATGGGCATGACGGCCATCGTCGACGATGCCGGCCGCCCCGTCGGCGTGTTCACGGACGGCGACCTGCGCCGCCTGATCGAAAAGGTCCAGGATTTCAGCAAGCTCGCGATCCGCGACGTCATGCACCCGAACCCGCGCCGCGTGCATCCGGAACAGCTGGCGGTGGATGCCGTCGCCGTGATGGAAGAATTCCGCATCAACCAGATGCTCGTCACGGATGCGGACGGCGTGCTGGTGGGCGCATTGCACATCCACGACCTCACGCGCGCCAAGGTGATCTGATGGTGACTCCGCTGGCACACATGGAGCGCGCGGCGCGCGTCAAAGTCATGATCTTCGACGTGGACGGCGTCCTCACCGACGGCAGCCTGACGTACGGCCCGGACGGCGAAGTCACGAAGACGTTCTACGTGCTGGACGGTCTCGGCATCCAGCTGCTGAATCGCACCGGCGTGCAGACGGCGATCATCAGCGCACGCACGTCGCCCATCGTCATCAAGCGCGCAAGCGACCTCGGGATCACGCACGTGTTCCAGGGCCAGCACGACAAGCGCCTCGCGTTCGCCGAGCTGCTGGATAAAACCGGCGTGACGGCGGAGGCGTGCGGCTACATCGGCGACGACGTGATCGACCTGCCGCTGCTCTCGCGCGTGGGCTTTGCGGTGACGGTGCCGAGCGGGCATCCGGAAGTGCAGCACCGCGCCCATTACGTGACGAAGAACCCGGGCGGCCGCGGCGCCGTGCGCGAAGTGTGCGATATGGTGATGCGCGCCCAGGGCACCTACGAACAGGCGCTCGCGCCTTACTTCGGATAAGAGAGATATGGCTCCCGCAAGCTACAAGCGTACCGCGCACCGCTGGCGCCTGCTGCTCCTGATGCTGTTCGCCGTGTTCTGCGCGTTCGGCAGCTTCTGGCTCGTGCAGGTGATGCAGGGCGGGGAGAACGGGCCGGGCTTCAACGCGGGCAACGAGCCGGACTACATCGTCGACAACTTCAGCTGGGTCCGCATGTCGGAGGCCGGCAAGCCGCGCTACGTGATCTCGGGAGAGCGCCTCACGCACCGCCCCGTCGACAACACGGCGCTCGTGGACAAGCCGGTCGTGCAGAGCCTCACCGACGAGCATCCGCCGATGACGATGACGGCCAACAGCGCGCTCGTGAGCCAGAACCAGAACCAGATCGACCTGACGGGCAATGTCGACATCCGGCGTCCGGCCGCCCCGGGTGCGGAGCCGATGCGGATCCGCACCGAGGTCCTGACGATCCTGCCGGACGACGAGATCGCGAAGACCGACAAGCCGATCCACATGACGCTCGGCGCCGCATCGGTCGACGCGGTGGGCATGGTCGCCAACAACGCCACGCAGCAGATCGCGCTGGGTGGCCGCGGCAAGGTCACCTATCCGCCACGCCAGTCGCGCGCAAGTCACTAAAAAGGACTATCGAATGAAAAAAATACTCGCCGCCGCCATCTTCCTGCTGGTGCCGCTGGCTGCCTCGGCCGAGAAGGCGGACGCGCTCAAGCCCGTCGACATCGCGTTCGACAACGCCAACGTCGACCAGGTCACGCAGAACTACGTCGCCACCGGCAACGTGGTCATCACGCGCGGCACCATGATCCTGAAGTCCGACCGCGCCGAGGTCAAGGAATCGCCGGACGGTTGGCGCACCTTCATCCTCACGGCCAATCCCGGCAAGCTCGCGACCTTCCGCCAGAAGCGCGACGGCGGCCCGGACCTGTGGGGCGAGGGCCAGGCCCAGCGCATCGAATACGACGAACGCAACGACATCGTGAAGCTGTTCTCGAAGGCCGTCATCCGCCAGCTCGAGGGCAAGAAGGTCACGCAGGAGATGGCCAGCGAATTCATCTCCTACGACAACCGCAACGAGAAGCTGCTCGGCCTGAACGACGCCAACGGCACGGACAAGCCGGGCAATGGCCGCGGCAGCATCACGCTGCAGCCGCGCCGCGCCCCTGCAGCCGGCGCCGCTCCCGCTCCGGCAGGCAAGCAATGACGGAGGCAAGCGCAATGGAAGCAGGCACGCAGGCCGCGCCGGCCGAATGCGGCGGCAGCACCCTCGTCGTCAAGGGACTGCAGAAGAGCTACGGCAAGCGGCTGGTCGTACGCGACGTGTCGTTGCAGGTGGCGTGCGGCGAAGTGGTCGGCCTGCTGGGCCCGAACGGCGCAGGCAAGACGACCTCGTTCTACATGATCGTGGGCCTCGTGCCGTCGGACGCCGGCAGCATCGACATCAACGGCACCGACATCACGGGCCTGCCGATCCACCGGCGCGCGCTGCTCGGACTGTCGTACCTGCCGCAGGAAGCGTCCGTGTTCCGCAAGCTGACGGTGGAAGAGAACATCCGCGCGGTGCTGGAATTGCAGCGCGAGAACGGCAAGTCGCTCACCAAGGCGCGCATCACCGAACGTCTCGACGAGCTGCTGGCCGAGCTGCAGATCGAGAAGCTGCGCGAGAGCCCGGCGCTGTCGCTGTCCGGTGGTGAACGCCGCCGGGTGGAGATCGCGCGCGCGCTCGCGACCAATCCGCGCTTCGTGCTGCTGGACGAACCGTTCGCCGGCGTGGATCCAATCGCCGTGATCGAGATCCAACGCATCGTGCGCTTCCTGAAGGAGCGCGGCATCGGCGTGCTGATCACGGACCATAATGTGCGCGAGACGCTGGGCATCTGCGACCGCGCCTACATCATCAACCAGGGCGCGGTGCTGGCATCGGGCCGTCCCGACGACATCATCGCCAACGAATCGGTGCGCCGCGTCTACCTGGGCGAACACTTCCGAATGTAGTCATGAAACAGACGCTGCAACTCAAGACCTCACAGCACCTTGCACTGACGCCGCAACTGCAGCAATCGATCCGCCTGCTGCAGTTGTCCACGCTCGAGCTGCACCAGGAAATCGAGCAGGTCCTGAGCGAGAACCCGCTGCTCGAACGGCTCGACGATCCGCTCGACCGCTCCGTACGGTTGCTGGCCGACGGCGCTATCAACAGCGCGCCGTCCTCGTCACAGGCGGGCGAGGCGCCGGCCGCGCAGGGCAATGGCGACGAAGGCGGCAGTGCGCCCGCCGAGAGCGGCAATGGCGAAGGCGGTGACGCCGGCGGCGACAGCGGAGAAAGCGGCGGCGAAGGCGGCGAGGACTGGGGCGAATACGGCCGCAGCGGCAGCGGCAGCGGCGGCGAGGACGAGGACGGCCGCCCGCAGCTGGAAGCGAGCCCCGTCACGCTGCGCGAGCATTTGATGGAGCAGGTGCGCCTGACGTGCTGCGCGGCGCGCGACTGCGCGCTCGTGGAACTCGTCGTCGATGCGCTCGACGACAACGGCTACCTGGAAGAACCGCTGGAAGACATCCATGCGCGCCTGCCGGAAGAACTGGAGATCGAGTTCGACGAATTGCGCACGGCGCTCGCCATGGTGCAGAGCATGGACCCGCCGGGCGTGGGCGCGCGCAGCGCGGCCGAGTGCCTGGCGCTGCAGATCCGCCGCATGCCCGGCGTGCCGATGGTGACGCGGCGCATGGCGCTCGTCATCGTCGAGAAATACCTGACGTGGTTCGCGCAGCGCGAATTCAACAAGCTGAAGAAGGCGCTCGATTGCGACGACGAAGACCTGCGCGAAGCCCAGGCCGTCATCCGCCAGTGCAATCCGCATCCGGGCGCGGCGTTCGCGTCGGACGTGTCGGACTTCGTCGTGCCCGACGTGATCGTGCGCCGCGCCAAGGATGGCTGGAGCGTGCAACTGAATCCGGAAGTGATGCCGCGCCTGCGCGTGAACAGCCTGTACGCGTCGCTGATGAAGCAGGGCAAATCGGAAACGCAGATGAACGCGCAGTTGCAGGAAGCCAAGTGGCTCATCAAGAACATGCGCCAGCGCTTCGACACGATCCTGCGTGTAGCCCAGGCAATTGTCGATCGCCAGCGCAACTTTTTTTCCCATGGCGCAGTCGCGATGCGGCCCCTTGTTTTACGTGAGATAGCTGATACACTAGGTCTACACGAGAGCACAATTTCTCGAGTCACAACTCAGAAATATATGCTGACCCCGCACGGCATGTTCGAGTTGAAGTATTTCTTCGGGAGTCACGTTGCCACCGAAGCGGGAGGCGAAGCATCGTCGACGGCAATACGGGCCCTCATCGTACAACTCACAGGAGCAGAAGACCCCAAGAATCCATTATCCGATAGCAAGATCGCGGAGATGCTAGGGGAACAGGGAATGGTCATCGCGCGACGCACGGTCGCAAAATACCGTGAGGCGCTGAAAATCCCGCCCGTCAGTCTCCGCAAATCCTTGTAACAAACACTGTCCCATTGCGCACGATGCGCGCACGGCAGGCAGTGCATCTTCAAAGGAGTGTGTATGAATCTCACAATCAGCGGACATCATCTCGATGTAACTCCAGCCATCCGAGAATACGTACAGAACAAGCTCGAACGCATCACCCGTCATTTCGATCAAGTGATCGACTCACACGTCATCCTCTGCATCGACAATCTCACCGAGAAAGAAAAACGCCAGAAAGCCGAGATCAACCTGCGCCTCGCGGGCAAGATCGTCCATGTCGCCAGTGCCGCGCACGATCTATACGCCGCGATCGACATGCTGATGGACCGCCTGGACCGCCAGGTCGTCAAGTACAAGCAAATGCTCAAGGATCATGACAACGCGTGTATCAAGCGCATGTCCGAAGGTGGGGAGGAGGAGCCCGCCGCGGCGTAATGCCACGCGTGCAGTAGCACCAAGGAGTAAAGGGCGCATCGGCGCCCTTTTAGTTTTTATGGGCGCTACAATGCTGCTCTGATTATTTCAATAACAACGAGACATGACTGCACACGTTCTGACGCGGGTTGCCAACCGCAGCGGCATCGTCACCCTGGACCGCCCGAAGGCGCTGAACTCGCTGTCGCTGGACATGGTCCGCACGCTCACCGCCACGCTGCTCGCCTGGCGCGACGATGCATCGATCGACGCCGTCGTCATCGGAAGCAGCAGCGAAAAGGCCTTGTGCGCCGGCGGCGACATCCGCTTTTTCCACGAGGCCGGCCGCGCCACGCCGCAGACCGGCAGCCCGCTGCTGGAAGATTTCTTCACCGAGGAATACGCGCTCAACCACCTGATCCACTTTTATCCGAAGCCGTACATTGCGCTGATGGATGGCGTCGTGATGGGCGGCGGGATGGGCATCGCGCAGGGCGGGCCGGATTGCGGCCTGCGCATCGTGACGGAGCGCTCGAAGATCGCCATGCCCGAAGTGAACATCGGCCTGTTCCCGGACGTGGGCGGCAGCCACTTCCTGTCGCACGCGCCGGGCCGCCTCGGCCACTATCTCGGCGTGACGGGCGTGACGATCGGCGCGGCCGATGCGATCTACGTCGGCCTGGCCGACGTGTTCGTGCCGGGCGCGCAGCTGGATGCGCTGCGCGCGTTGATCGAGACGACGCCGGGCGCGGAACTGCCCGCCGCGATCCGCGCGTTCGCCGCGCCGTTCCCGGCCGGCGCGAGCGAACTGGAAGCGCAGCGCGACGCGATCGACCGCCACTTCGGCGCGGACTCCGTCGCGGCCGTGATGGCGTCGCTGGAGACGGATGCGAGCCCGTTCGCGCAAAAGACCTTGGCCACGCTGCGCCAGCGCTCGCCGCTGATGATGTCCGTGACGCGCGAGATGCTCGTGCGCGGCGCGGCGCTCGGCGTCGCGGACTGCCTGCGCATGGAGCGCTCGCTCGTGCGCCGCACGTTCGAACACGGCGAAGTGCTCGAAGGCGTGCGCGCGCTCGTGATCGACAAGGACAATGCGCCGCAGTGGAATCCGCCCACGCTCGATGCGGTCACGCCGGAGATGGTCGCGTGGTTCTTCGCGCCCGTCTGGCCCGGGCACGCGCATCCGCTACGCGATTTGTGATCGCGCTTCGCTGCGAATCCGGGCCGGCACGACGTTCGACGGCGTACTTGGGTGGGCACCGGGTGCCCACGCCTAGGGCATATCAGGGCTGCTCGCGGTGGCGCACGACGACGCGTTCCGTGTCGCTGAAATATGCGCCGAGCCGCTCCGCCATGTACACGGAGCGGTGCTGGCCGCCCGTGCAACCGACGGCCACGGTGAGATAGCTGCGGTTGTCCTTCTTGAACGACGGTAGCCACTTGGCGATGAACGCGCGGATGTCGGACAGCAGCTCGGCCGCCTGCGGCTGGGCGTCGAGGAAGGCGATCACGGGCGCGTCCCTGCCGTTCAGCGGGCGCAAGGTGAGGTCGTAATACGGATTCGGCACGGCGCGCACGTCGAACACGAAGTCGGCATCGAGCGGCACGCCGCGCTTGAATGCGAACGATTCGAAATACAGCGTCAGCGGCGCGTAGGCGACCTCGGCCAGTTCCTTGATCCATGCGCGCAGCTTGTTGGCCGACAGTTCGGACGTGTCGATCACGTGGCCCATCTTCTCGATCTGCCCCAGCCGGTCGCGTTCTTCCGAAATGCATTCGATCAGCGTGCGGCGCGACGCCGGGTTCTCGCCCGGACGCAGTTCGTGCGACAGCGGGTGGCTGCGGCGCGTCTCGGAAAAACGGGCGACGAGCGAGTGCGTGCTGGCCGTCAGGAAGATCACCTTCACCTGGTGGCCTTCCTCCCGCAGCGCAGCGACCGTCGTCGGCAGCTCGGCCAGCGACTCCGCGCTGCGCGCGTCGACGGCGACGGCGATGCGTCTGGTTTCGTCGCCTTCGATGCTGCCGACGAGCGCCGGCAGCAGGGCGGGGGGAAGGTTGTCGACGCAATAGTAGCCAGCGTCTTCGAGGACGTTCAGGGCGACGGATTTACCGGAGCCCGAGATACCGGTGATGAGTAGGATGCGCATGGCGCGATGATAGCATCGGCAAGTCTTTGCCGCATCGCACAAGGCTTATGGATGAGGTATTTGCAACAGTGCCGTGGGGAGCGGATTCCTGGACTGAACTTTCGTATGCTCAGTCGCTGCTCATTGCTTGTCGCTGGTGGAGCAGGGGTTTCGCGGAGCACCGCTCCGCGCCTGCGGAACGGGCGGGCCATGCTTGGCCCGCACTCCACTGCAGCGCTAATCGCTGCTCATTGCTTGTCGCTGTCGTTCCATGAACTCCTGCAGCGTATCGATCCCGCGCAGCTGCAGGATCGTATTGCGCACCGCGGCTTCCAGCAGCACCGCGATGTTGCGGCCGGCCGCGACGGGAATGACCACTTTGCGGATCGGCAGGCCCAGCACGTCCTCGGTGGGGAAGTGGAAGGGCAGGCGTTCGACTTCCTCGTCCAGCGCGCCCCGCTTGACCAGGTGGACGATCAATTTGAGGCGCATCTTGCGGCGCACCGCCGTCTCGCCGAAGATCGCCTTGATGTCCAGCAGGCCCAGGCCACGCACTTCGAGCAGGTTCTGCAGCAGCGGCGGGCAGCGGCCCTCGATCATGTTCGGGGCAATGCGCGAGAATTCGACGGCGTCGTCGGCGACGAGGCCATGCGAGCGCGAGATCAGTTCCAGGCCCAGCTCGCTCTTGCCGAGGCCCGAGTCGCCCGTGATCAGCACGCCGACGCCCAGCACGTCCATGAACACGCCGTGCATGATGACGCGCTGCGCCAGCTTCTTCGACAGATACACGCGCAGGTAGTCGATGACCTGCGCGGCCGGCAGCGGCGTCGAGAACAGCGGGATGTTCTGCTCGTCGCAGATGGCGAGGATGTCCGGCGGGGTGTCGAGACCCTGCGCGATGAACAGCGCCGGCGGACCGCCCGCGATCAGTTCGCCGATCAGGTGGCTGCGCGACCCGGATTTCAGGCGCTGGTAGTAATTCAGTTCCTGGTGACCGAACACCTGCATGCGGCCCGGGTGGATCAGGTTCAGGTGGCCGACCTGGTCCGCGGCGGAGACGGCGTCGCCGGAAATCTGGCGTTCTCCGCCTGGAAATCCGGCGAACCAGCCCAGTTGCAGGCTGTCGCGGTTGTCGTCGTACAGCCGTTGGATGGTCAGCGGGGTCTGCAGCATGGTCGCTTTCGCAAGGTCAGCCGAGGGCTTGCAGGCTCGGTTGCCAGTTGATGATGCGTTCGTAGACGGACTTCGGATCCGTGTCCGTGCTCAAGGCCGTGCGGATTGCCTCATCCGAAAACAGTTCCGCGATCTCCGACAGGATTTCCAGGTGCTGTTGCGTGACGTGGTCCGGGATGAGCAGGAAAAAGAGCAGTTTCACCGGCTGGCCGTCCGGCGATTCGAACGGGATCGGCTCGGCCAGGCGCACGAACGCGGCCAGCGGCGATTTGAGGCTTTTGCTGCCCTTGATGCGACCGTGCGGCACGGCGACGCCATGACCGAGTCCGGTGGACCCGAGACGCTCGCGCGCGAACAGGTTGTCCGACACGGTGGAGCGGGCGATGCCGCAGTTGTTCTCGAAGATCAGGCCGGCCTGCTCGAAGGCGCGCTTCTTGCTCGACACTTCGATGTCCAGCTGCACGTTCTCGAGCGAGAGGATTTTGCTTAGATTAGTCATAACACGCTTCTATTGCGGTGCACCCTGGGTGCTTGCGAGCGGGAATTATAGGCCTGTTTTATGGCCGTGTAATTCGATTTTGCACGCCGTTCGACGCCTGTGTGATCCCTGCCGCAAACCTTTGCGTAAAGACCCCGTACCCGGCGTTCCGGCGAGCGCAATTTCCGCCACGAAATCCCGGGTTTCACGCATGAAACATCTTCCCGGGGCCTCTTTTGCCGATTTTTCTAGCGCTGAGTTGCCGTTTTACACATCCGGAAACCTCGTGAAGGATGTCGCCGGAAACGTACACTGTAGATGGGGACGAACGATCAAAAATCACCCATCCGCATTGTTCATTGGCGCGCGGCACGCAAATTCGGCGGTTTGGCGGTGCTGAAATTGGCGCGCCACGGATTGATGTCCAGGCCGCCGCGCCGGGTATAGCGGGCATAGACCGCCAGCTTGTTCGGCTTGCACTGGCGCAGGATGTCCGTGAAGATGCGCTCGACACATTGCTCGTGGAATTCGTTGTGCTCGCGGAAACCGATCAGGTAGCGCAGCAGGCTTTCCTGGTCGATTTGCGGACCGACGTAGCGGATCTGCACGCTGCCCCAGTCGGGCTGGCCCGTGACGAGGCAGTTCGATTTGAGCAGGTGCGACACGAGGGTTTCCTCGACCGCGGCTTCCTCGTGGTTGGCCTTGAGGAGTTCCGGCGACGGACTGTAATTGTCGATCTCGACGTCGAGGCGGTCGATCAGGAGGCCGTCCAGCTCGCCCATTTTGAGCTTGTCGAACTCTTCGGGCAGCGTTAGCGCCGCGTGCACGGGCGCGCCGACCGCATTCGACAGGTCTTCGCGCAGCAGGGCCAGCAGGGCGTCCGTGTTGGCCAGCCGGGTCTGGTTGAACGAATTCAGGTACAGCTTGAAGGATTTCGATTCGACGATGTTGGGCGAATCGGCCGGCACCGTGAAGGTCGCGATGGCGACCTGCGGCTTGCCGCGCATGTTCAGCCACGACAATTCATAGGCATTCCAGATGTCGACGCCGAAGAAGGGCAGCGTGCCCGCCAGGCCGAGTTCGTCGCGCTTTTGCTGGCGCGGGATGGGAAACAGCAGCTCCGGCGCGTATTCGGTCTGGTAGGCCGAGTTTTTGCCAAGAGGCGATTGATCAGGGGTATTGGTCATGGTGTGTACTCGAAGCCGGCCACATGCGTGACGATGCCGGTCCGGCGGCGGCAAAGCGGCGTATCGTACACCTTTCCGGCGATCGTTGCGCGCACCGTCAATGGATGCGTTTCGAGGGCGTACGGTCGTGGGCCCGTGATTGATGCCATCGGCATCAATCACGAGCCCACGAGTCATCACAGGAACAGCTTGTAAACCGGATTCGCGCTCTCGTCCCAGTGGCGATAACCGAGCGTCGCGAGGAACTCGCGGAACTCGTCCATCTCGCCCGACGGCACTTGCAGGCCGACGAGGATGCGGCCCACGTCGCCGCCCTGGTTCCGGTAGTGGAACAGCGAAATGTTCCAGTTCGGCGCCAGGGTGTCCAGGAAGCGCATCAGCGCGCCCGGACGTTCCGGGAATTCGAAGCGGTACAGCAGCTCGTCGTGCGCGAGCCCGCTCTTGCCGCCGACGAGGTGGCGCACGTGCTGCTTGGCCAGTTCGTCGTGCGTGAGGTCGAGGGTGCGGAAACCGTGTTCCTCGAACGTGCGCGCGACGGTGCCCGACTCGCTGCGGCTGCCGATCTGCACGCCGACAAAGACGTGCGCCTCGCGCTCGTCGCTGATGCGGTAGTTGAATTCGGTGACGTTGCGCGGGCCGATCAGCGCGCAGAAGCGTTTAAAACTGCCGCGCTGCTCGGGGATCGTCACGGCGAACACGGCTTCGCGCGCCTCGCCCAGTTCGGCGCGCTCGGCGACGAAGCGCAGGCGGTCGAAATTCATGTTGGCGCCGCACGCGACGGCGACGAGCGTCTCGCCGCGCACCGGATTCTTCGACATCTGCGAACGTTCCACGTAGGCCTTCGCGCCCGCAATGGCCAGCGCGCCGGACGGTTCGACGATGCTGCGCGTGTCGGTGAACACGTCCTTGATGGCGGCGCACAGCGCGTCGTTGTCGACGATGATGATTTCATCGACCAGTTCCTGGCACAGGCGGAAGGTCTCGGCACCGACCAGGCGCACGGCGGTGCCGTCCGCGAACAGGCCGACGTCCGGCAGGGTCACGCGTTCGCCGGCCTTGAGGCTGCGCGCCATCGCGTCCGAATCGTTCGTCTGCACGCCGATGATCTTGATGTCGGGGCGGATCTGTTTTACGTACGCGGCCACGCCGCTGATCAGGCCACCGCCGCCGATCGCGAGGAAGATCGCATGGATCGGCGCCGAATGCTGGCGCAGGATCTCGACGCCGATCGTGCCCTGGCCGGCGATGACGTCCGGATCGTCGAACGGGTGCACGAACGCCAGCTTCTGTTCCTTTTCCAGCATCTGCGCATGGTTGAACGCATCCGTGTACGACTCGCCGTGCAGCACGACTTCCACGTTGCTGCCGCCGAAGGCGCGCACCGCATCCACTTTCACGCTGGGCGTGGTGGTCGGCATCACGATCACGGCGCGGCAGTTCAGGCGCGCCGCCGACATGGCGACGCCCTGTGCGTGGTTACCGGCCGACGCGCAAATCACGCCGCGTTTCAGTTGCGACTCCGACAGGTTGGCCATCTTGTTGTAGGCGCCGCGCAGCTTGAAGCTGAACACGCTCTGCATGTCCTCGCGCTTCAGGTAAATCTTGTTGTCGGTGCGCTTCGACAGGCTGGGGGCGTACTCCAGCGGGGTTTCGACGGCCACGTCGTAGACGCGCGCGGTGAGGATTTTCTTGAGGTAGTCGGTAGTCATGATCGGTGCGGGGCTGTTCGGGTTCCGGGGCGACGCTGACTGTCCTGCTTGGTGGGTAACCGAGGCGAGCAGTGCGGCAGCCTGGCTTGGTAGAGCCAGGCGTACCGTGTCGTTGCGAGGTGTTGCTCCTCATTATAATGTACTCAACTTATCCTTCCGCCGTCCAACCTTTCCTGCCGATGATCGAATCCGCCGTCCTGTGGCTGCTGAAATTCCTCGCCGTGCCCACTGTCGGGCTCACGTCGGTATTCCTCATCGCCTTCGTCTCCGCGACCCTGCTGCCGCTCGGCTCCGAGCCCGCCGTGTTCGCCGTGGTGAAAGCGAATCCCGCGATGTTCTGGCCCACCGTCCTCGTCGCCACGCTGGGCAACACGCTGGGCGGCATCGTCGACTACTGGATCGGCTACCGCGCCAAGGTCGCCTTCGCGAAGGAACGCTCGTCGCGCTGGTTCCACTGGCTCAAACGCTACGGCGCGAAGACGATGCTGCTGTCCTGGGTGCCGGGCATCGGCGATCCGCTGTGCACCCTGGCGGGCTGGCTGCACCTGCCGTTCTGGCCCAGCGTGATCTATATGGCGATCGGCAAGTTCGGGCGCTATGTGTTCATGACGGTCACGCTGCTGTACGTGCCGGACGGGTGGTGGAAGTGGCTTGGGGAGATGACGAGCCGGGTATTTGGATAGACGCGGCTGTTGTGTGCGGATGGTCTATGCCGGTTGGCATGTGACCGTGATCGGATTTAATCGCCGAGGCGAACTACGCGGCGTCCTTCATTCGACGCTGGCACGCCGGGAGCCGATCAACTTGCACCCGCATTCGCTGACGCAGCCTTCAACGGCTACGGCAATACCACCAACGGATAAGGTGGCATGGGCGGTAATGATCTTGTTGATCCCATGTGGTTTGCCGCCCGGGTAGCACTGTGGGCAATCTACTTGGTCGCCCAGCCGCGCGATAGGCTTGCCGTCGACATCGTGCGATGGCGAGCCACTGATCACCTTGCCGCCGTGATCAGTCGAGTCTCCGACTACAATAATCTTGAGCGGCATGGTAATTTAATCGGCAGGTTAGATTGTGAATTCAAGAAATAGGCTCAGTTCACCTTAAATCCACACCTTCCATCGCCATCGGAAGAATGGTAGAAATTTATTGGTTTTGCAGTTTTGGATTTTCTATACGTAACCATCTTGCCTTGCCTGATCCCGGAGCCGACCTGAGCAAAAACATACTCGCCACCAATCTTCCCGCCGATTACCTCAACTCGGGTGAGTTCGTAATTTCCGGCATCTGGATCGTCCTCCATATCCGTTCTCACGAAATTCGTGAACACCAGTGAGATTATGCCCTTCGATCCCACATATTGCACGACCGCGCCAACCTCCCTGTCTAGATCCGTATCCTTATAGGCCTTCAGAACAAATTGAATCTGCTTGTCAGAACCACCTCGTGCCGCATGGGTCCAGCACGATTCCTCCACCCGCACTTCAGCGTGCGCTATGCTCGAACCAAGGATCGTTACGCAAAACAAAGTATATAGTTTATTCATTTAAGCACCTGGCCTCTGTTTATCAAGGGGAGCGGAAATTTGCCAAGAGGGAATCCTCACGACAAACCTTTTTTTTTCGGTGGCCGTGTGAGTCCAGTTCCTCCGTCGGTTCTTTCCCGGTTGTGATGGCCGTATGGCGCTCGCTGGCAATGTGGCTGTCGCCTGCAGTAGTTGTTGCAATTCCTGAAGGCCTCGCCAGCACCAGATGTGGCTCCGTCAGCTCAGGAAAGCCACTATTTGCCGAGGAGGGGCCGGTAATCGCGTCGTTCTGCGTCTGGAGTGAAAGAGCGACGTCCTCCTGGTTGCTGCTGATATCTTGGGTGCCATTTTTTTGCGCAATCTCGCCCAAAATTCGATGCTGCTCTACAGCGAGACTGAGGCGCCGAGAGGTTTCTTCGACGTCCTTGATCGCCCCGTGCGCGCCCTGTCGAGCTTCAGTGGTAATCAGCATGCCCTTTGCCGCGCGGGCAACGCCGTGTCCATCAGTTCGTAGTTCCCATCCTTCACCGCGCGCATCCTTGCGTCCGCGAGTGTCGTCGATGCGAGTGATATGTCCGAGCGAGAGTTGGCTGCATTGATGATCGCTTTTCAACTGCGCCTGGATTCTGCCTGCAGTATCGTCCAGTATCAGATGATTACCTCGCCCACTGCCTTCTTCGGCTTGCAGCTCCCGGCTCCGCAACCCGCTCAAAGCCTGCTGCTCAGGCAACTGCCAAGGCGGCATATGCGTGAAGTTGTACAGCGCCCCAAGAATCACAGGATGATCAATGTTCCCGTCAAGATAGACCACCGCCACTTCCTCACCAACCCGAGGCAAGCGAATATTCCCGAATTCGCCGCCAGTCCCTGGCGACATGACACGGAGCCAAGGCGAACTGTTCTCGTCGTAATTGCCCAGCCTGTCCCAATGAAACTGGACTTTGACGCGCCCGTAGCCATCGGTATGGATTTCCGAACCGTCAGGCCCGGCCACGATCGCCGTCTGAATGCCGGGATAAGTGCAGGGCTTGCTGTTGTAGTGGCGGCCTGGACGCCACTGGATATCCTTGCGTACGCACCGGAACGAATTCTCGTAATGTGACGGCGCACCCGGCCCGGCCTGGTAGTTGTTGCTGGCTTCGTGGTCGACCGAAAGGATCAGATAGTCACGGTTAGCGATACTGGGGTGAGGCGCTTCACCCCACTTCGGCGCTTGCAGCTCGGCGCTGAAATGGCCGCCGAGCTTGAAGCATCGGCCGGGCTGGGCGGTACGATCGTTGCCGCGCGCTTCGAAATACTGGGTATTCGCATCGCGCTCGCCCATGCGCTGCTGCGCGAGTTTTTCGCCGTCGTCGTGGGTGCGAAACCCGTACGATCCCGTGCTTTCGTAGATCTCGTACGGAAAGACGTCGCCCTGATCATTCAGTGACTCGGCGGTCGACCGCTGCACGATCGGATTCTTGTAATCGAAGCTGGCCAGGGTCGTCTGGCCGGAACCGATGCGTCGCGCAGGGCTCCAATCGCGAATGCCGTCGTCTTCGAGCGAACCGGCCTTGTCGCGGAACGGAATCTCTCCTGAATCGTCGATCCCGGACGGATCGATGGGTTGCGCGAGCGTGCTTTTGTCGCTGAGCCAGAGCGTATGCCCGTCCGCCCGATGCTCATACCAGTAGTGCAGCCCGAGATCTTCCCAACGGCGGTGCAGGTGGTTGTAGTCGGTCTCGTCGTACTGGTTGGCGCAGGTCTTGCGCGGATAGTCGCCGACGATGGCCGCATGCCAGTCGGCCTGGCGGTAACGGGCAAACGTCAGTTCGGTCAATTCGATGACGCTCTTGCCGTGGAACGACACGTTGTCCTTGCGCAGCCTCGTAAAGGCCAGCCAGGGCTCGAGCACCAGGCGATAAAACGCGAAACCGCCGTCAGTGCGCATGAATTGGAATTCGGTGACGTAGCCGTTGAAGTAGCGCAGCGAGCCGTCTTCGCGCACGATGGAAATCGTCACCATCCTGGCCATCATCGCCTTCAAGGGAATTCGGGCGTCATCGGACAGGAGCTCGACCTCGACACGGAAGCAGCGGGACACTTCTTCGCGTGCCGACATCCGGTTCGGCAAGAGAATGGGATCAGGCCCGTCGCCCCGGGGGAATTCCAGGCGCATCAGGCGGTCGTGTTGCGCGCCGAGACCGAATACCGACAGCGCAGCGCCCGCGATCGCTTGACTCCTATCCATGTATTACCTCCGATCGGTTATCTGGTATCAGATTTTCCATCGGCCAAGGTAACCAACAGAGCTTGAATGATGTTGATAAGAAGCAAAAGTGGATTCGCTGGGCCTCTTGTGCCCCGTAGGCAACGAACGCAATTGATTCGTCCCCCTATGCCGAAGCCATGTCGCCCTGAAAATTTCTGGAATTGATGTAGCCCAGGTGCAGTGAGGTGCTTCGTACAAATACATATGGCACCAAGGTTAAGTCGACGTGGATAAGATGCCCTCGCGACCACGATGCCGAGCTTTCGCCGGAAAATCTTGCGTTCAACCAAAACAAATTTGCGCGAAAGCGTCGTTTTCCGCCCGTTTCTGCTTTTTCGCCGTTGCAAAAAATATTCCTTCCCCAGCGTGGTGCATCGCAATAAGCTAGAATAGAGAGTCCTACGCGTCAGTACGACAGTCGATCTCCCCATGAACGCTCCTGCCAATATCCACGCCCTGCTCGAAGAAAACGCGCCCATCCGGCTGCGCGAAATCCCTTATAACTACACGTCGTTCTCCGATCGCGAGATCGTGATCCGGCTGCTGGGCGAGTCATCGTGGCAGTTGCTGGATGAATTGCGCGGTGCCCGCCAGACCGGGCGCTCGGCCCGCATGCTGTACGAAGTCCTGGGCGACATCTGGGTCGTGCGCCGCAATCCGTACCTGCAGGACGACCTGCTGGACAACCCGAAGCGCCGCGCCAAGCTGATCGAAGCGCTGCATCACCGCCTGGCGGAAGTCGACAAGCGCCGCCTGACGGTCGATGCCGGCGAGTCCGACCCCGCCACGGCCGCGCGCCGCAGCGCCGCCGTCGAGCAGCTGCTCGTCGCCGCGCGCAAGGCCGTCGACGACTTCGGCCGCGAATTCGCCGACACCTACGACCTGCGCAAGCGCGCCAAGGCCGTGCTGGGCCGCTACACCGACAAGCGCAACATCCGCTTCGACGGCATGCACCGCACGTCGCACGTGACGGATGCCACCGACTGGCGCGTCGAATACCCGTTCCTCGTCCTGCTGCCGGACTCGGAAGACGAGATGGCCGGCCTCGTGAAAGGCTGTATCGAACTCGGGCTGACCATCATTCCGCGCGGCGGCGGCACCGGCTACACGGGCGGTGCGATTCCGCTGTCGCCGATGTCGGCCGTGATCAACACGGAAAAGCTGCTGCAGATGGGCGAGGTCGAGATGACGCGCCTGCCGGGCGTCGACCGCGAGTACGCGACCATCTTCACAGGTGCCGGCGTCGTCACGCAGCGCGTGTCGCAGGCGGCCGAGAAGGCCGGCTTCGTGTTCGCCGTCGACCCGACGTCCGCGCACGCCTCGTGCATCGGCGGGAACATCGCGATGAACGCGGGCGGCAAGAAGGCCGTCCTGTGGGGCACCGCGCTGGACAATCTCGCGTCGTGGCGCATGGTCGACCCGAACGGCGACTGGCTCGACGTCACGCGCGTCGACCACAACCTGGGCAAGATCCACGATGCCCCGGTCGCCACGTTCAAGCTCGAATGGACGCACCCGTCCGAGAAGGGCGCGCCGAAAGGCCAGCCGTTCCGCACGGAGACGCTGGCCATCGAAGGCCGCCGCTTCCGCAAGGAAGGCCTCGGCAAGGACGTCACCGACAAATTCCTCGCGGGCCTGCCGGGCATCCAGAAAGAGGGCACCGATGGCCTGATCACCTCAAGCCGCTGGATCCTGCACAAGATGCCGAAGTACACGCGCACCGTCGCGCTGGAATTCTTCGGCCAGGCGCGCGACGCGATCCCGTCGATCGTCGAGATCAAGGATTACCTCGACAGCCTGCCGAAGAGCGGCAAGCCGGAATTCGCCAGCCTGCGCCTCGCGGGCCTGGAACACCTGGACGAGCGCTACCTGCGCGCCGTCGGCTATGCGACGAAATCGAAGCGCGGCACCCTGCCGAAGATGGCGCTGTTCGGCGACATCGTCGGCGACGACGAGAACGCCGTCGCGCTGGCCACGTCGGAAGTCGTGCGTCTCGCGAACACGCGCGTGGGCGAGGGCTTCATCGCCGTCAGCCCGGAAGCCCGTAAAAAATTCTGGCTCGACCGCTCGCGTACGGCCGCCATCGCGCGCCACACGAACGCCTTCAAGATCAACGAGGACGTCGTGATTCCGCTGAACCGCATGGGCGAGTACACCGACGGCATCGAGCGCATCAACGTCGAGCTGTCGATCAAGAACAAGCTGCAGCTCGTCGAGGAACTGCACGCCTATTTCACGGCCGGGAACCTGGAAGTGACGAAGGCGGACGACGCGACGGGCGAAGGCGTGTCGAAGGAAGAGATCCTGGGCGACCGTCCACAGCAGGCCGACGAGCTGCTGGGCCGCGTCGCGGCGCGCTGGACCTGGATCACGGCGAACCTCGATCAGCCGCTGGGCGACGTGCTCGACAAGCTCGCCGACGTCGGCCTCGACGGTCTCGCCGGCACGTTCCAGGCGCGCCTCGCGCAGCAGCCGGGCGCCGTGCTGTTCGACGTCGTGCAGGACCACACGGTGCGCGTCTCGTGGAAGCAGGAGATCCGCGCGCCGCTGCGCCAGATCTTCAACGGTGCGGCCTATGAGCCGATCCTTGCCGAAGCCACCGCGATCCACAAGCGCGTGCTGCGTTCGCGCGTGTTCGTCGCGCTGCACATGCATGCCGGCGACGGCAACGTGCACACGAACCTGCCCGTGAACTCGGACGACTACGCGATGCTGCAGGACGCGCACAAGGCGGTCGAGCGCATCATGAAGCTGGCGCGTTCGCTGGACGGCGTCATTTCGGGCGAGCACGGCATCGGCATCACGAAGCTGGAATTCCTCACCGAAGACGAGATCCGCGACTTCCGCGACTACAAGCAGCGCGTGGACCCGGAAGGCCGCTTCAACAAGGGCAAGCTCCTGAACAGCGACACCGCATACGCCGACCTGCGCAACGCGTACACGCCGTCGTTCGGCCTGATGGGCCACGAATCGCTGATCATGCAGCAGAGCGACATCGGCGAGATCGCGAACAGCGTCAAGGACTGCCTGCGCTGCGGCAAGTGCAAGCCCGTGTGCACGACGCACGTGCCGCAATCGAATTTGCTGTACTCGCCGCGCGACAAGATCCTCGCGACGTCCGCGCTGATCGAAGCGTTCCTGTACGAAGAGCAGACGCGCCGCGGCGTGTCGATCCGCCACTGGGAAGAATTCGAGGACGTGTCCGACCACTGCACCGTGTGCCACAAGTGCGTGACGCCGTGCCCGGTCAACATCGACTTCGGCGACGTCTCGATGAACATGCGTAACCTGCTGCGCAAGATGGACAAGCGCAGCTTCAAGCCGGCCCACCGCGCGGCCATGTTCTTCCTGAACGCGACCGACCCGACGACGATCAACGCGACGCGCAAGGCGATGGTCGACCTGGGCTTCAAGGCGCAGCGCCTGGGCAGCAGTGTGCTGAAGGCCGTGGCGAAGGAGCAGACGAAGGCACCGCCTCCGACGACCGGCAAGGCGCCGATCCGCGAGCAGGTGATCCACTTCGTGAACAAGAAGATGCCGGGCAACCTGCCGAAGAAGACGGCGCGCGCGCTGCTGGACATCGAGGACGACAAGGTCATCCCGATCATCCGCAATCCGAAGGTCACCAACGCCGATACGGAAGCCGTGTTCTACTTCCCGGGCTGCGGTTCCGAGCGCCTGTTCTCGCAGGTGGGCCTGGCCACGCAGGCGATGCTGTGGGAAGTGGGCGTGCAGACCGTGCTGCCGCCGGGCTATCTGTGCTGCGGCTATCCGCAGCGCGGCGCCGGCCAGTACGACAAGGCCGACAAGATGATGACGGATAACCGCGTGCTGTTCCACCGCATGGCCAACACGCTGAACTACCTCGACATCAAGACGGTCCTCGTCTCGTGCGGCACCTGCTACGACCAGCTCGCGACCTACGAGTTCGAGAAGATCTTCCCGGGCTGCCGCATCATGGACATCCACGAGTACCTGCTGGAGAAGGGCGTCAAGCTCGAAGGCGTGACGGGGATGCGCTACATGTACCACGAACCGTGCCACAACCCGATGAAGCTGGGCGATTCGACGAAGACCGTGAACGCGCTCGTGCAGACCGTCGACAACGTCAAGATCGAGAAGAACGACCGCTGCTGCGGCGAGTCGGGCACGTTCGCCGTGAGCCGTCCGGACATCTCGACCCAGGTCCGCTTCCGCAAGGAGCAGGAAATGGTGAAGGGCGCCGACAAGCTGCGCGCCGACGGCTTCAGCGGCGACGTCAAGATCCTGACGAGCTGCCCGTCCTGCCTGCAGGGCCTGAACCGCTACAACGACGATTCGGGCACCACGGCCGACTACATCGTCGTCGAGATGGCGCGCCACCTGCTGGGCGAGAACTGGATGCCGAACTACGTGGCCAACGCCAACAACGGCGGCATCGAGCGGGTGCTTGTATGATGGGTTGCGAGTTGTGCGAACTGGCCGTGCCGACTGTCGTCGATAACGACAAGTTCGCCGTCATCCTCGTCGACGATGCCAACTACCCCGGCTTCGCGCGCGTGATCTGGAAAGACCACGTGCGCGAAGTGAGCGACCTCGCGGATGCGGATCGCCTGCTGCTGAACGATGCCGTGTACAAGCTCGAACTCGCCGTGCGCGAGGTGATGCAGCCGCTGAAAGTCAACGTGGCGAGCCTCGGCAACGTGGTGCCGCACCTGCACTGGCACGTGATCCCGCGCTACGCCGACGACGCGCACTTCCCCGCGCCCGTGTGGGCGCAGGCGCAGCGCACGACGGACGAGGCGGTGCTCGTCGCGCGCCGGGCGCTGGTGCCGCAGCTGGCGGAGGCGATCGCACGCCGGTTCACCGACCGCTAAAATATCCACCGTCGTCATTCCCGCGCAGGCGGGAATCCATACTGAGTCGATCGAAGACACTCCGAATGGATTCCCGCTTTCGCGGGAATGACGGTTTCAATACTTTCAAGCCATGGCAAACCCCACCAACCTCACCATCCGCCAGCAGTCGAAGATCCTGGAAATCGCCTTCGACGACGGCGCCGCGTTCTCCATCCCGTTCGAGCTGATGCGCGTGTACTCGCCGTCGGCTGAAGTGAAGGGCCACGGCCCGGGCCAGGAAGTGCTCCAGGTCGGCAAGCGCGACGTGGGCATCCGCGGTGTCGAGCCGGTCGGGAACTATGGCGTCAAGCCGCTGTTCACGGACGGCCACGAGTCCGGCATCTACACGTGGGACTACCTGTACAAGCTGGGCAACGAGCAGGACGCGCTGTGGCAGGATTACCTGGGCCGCCTCCATGCGGCGGGGTATGAAGGCGACAGCGGGCGCGAAGCCAGCGCCGTGCCGGCGGCCGGGCAGAAGGGCGGCGGTTGCGGCAGCGGTGGGTGCAGCCACTGACGAAAACGAAAAAAGCGCCGGTTTGCACACGGCGCTTTTTCGTTTACCGGCCTGGAATTACTGCGGCTGGATGTTTGACGCCTGCTTGCCTTTCGGGCCGGAGGTCACGTCGAAGGTGACGCGCTGGTTTTCCGCCAGCGATTTGAAGCCTGCCGAATTGATGGCCGAGAAGTGTGCGAACAGATCGTCGCCACCATCGTCAGGTTTGATGAAGCCAAAGCCTTTTGCGTCGTTGAACCATTTCACGGTGCCAGTCGCCATTTGTTTCTCTCTCTAGAAATTTTTTTAACAAGAAGTATCGCCGGCAGCACATGGTTAAGCGATAAACATCCCTGTTCCTGACTGTGCGCAAGCGAAAACCATTATAAGCAGAGTTTTAACAATTGGGATGCACGTTTGTTATCTTGTGTGGTAAAGCCGACATTGACGTCGACGCAAACGTTTTCTTCGCGTTCGCCCGGGGTAAGTCATCTTTAAGTCGGGCGGCGGACCCCGGCTTGTATAATGTGGCAAGACTAAACGGCTTGCTACTATGACCAACACCACCCATTTCGGCTACAAGACCGTCTCGGAAGACGAGAAGGTCCACGAGGTAGCCAAGGTATTCCACTCGGTCGCGTCCAAATACGACGTGATGAACGACCTGATGTCCGCCGGCCTGCACCGCGTGTGGAAGGCGTTCACCATCGCCCAGGCCGGCATTCGTCCCGGCTTCAAGGTGCTCGACATCGCCGGCGGTACGGGCGACTTGTCGAAGGCATTCGCCAAGGCGGCGGGACCGAGCGGCGAGGTCTGGCTCACGGACATCAACGAGTCGATGCTGCGCGTGGGCCGCGATCGTCTATTGAACAAAGGTCTGGTCACCCCCACCTTGCTCTGTGACGCGGAAAAACTGCCGTTCCCGGACAATTATTTCAATCGCGTCAGCGTGGCCTTTGGCCTGCGCAACATGACGCACAAGGATCAGGCATTGGCGGAAATGCGCCGGGTGCTCAAGCCGGGCGGCAAGTTACTGGTGCTGGAGTTTTCCAAAGTGGCGGCGCCGCTGCAAAAGCCGTATGACGTGTATTCGTTCTCGGTGCTGCCGTGGCTGGGCCAGCGCATCGCCAACGATGCGGAAAGCTACCGGTATCTGGCGGAATCGATCCGCATGCATCCGGACCAGGAAACGCTGAAGGGCATGATGGAAACCGCGGGCCTGGAAAGAGTGCAGTACTACAACCTGACGGCCGGTGTGGCCGCACTGCACACCGGCATCAAACTTTGAGGTGAGCTGATGAAAAAGTTTTTGGCCAGCATGATGATCGCGCTGATGACGCTGTCCAGCGTCGCCGATGCGCGTCCGGTCGGCGGTGGCCGTTCGTTCGGCCGCCAGTCGCAGTCCGTGAGCCGCATGCGCGCACCTGCGCCGGCCCCGGCACCTGCCCAGCAGCCGTCGTACCAGCAACGTCCGGCGCCGGCTCCCATGGCGCCGGCCCAGGTGCCGCAGAAACGGCCGAGCATGTGGAAAGGCGTGCTGGGCGGTGCATTGCTCGGCCTTGGCCTGGGCGCGCTGTTCTCGCACTTCGGCATCGGCGGCGCGATGGCCAGCGCCTTGTCGTCGCTGCTGATGATCCTGCTGCTCGTGTTCGCCGTGATGTTCATCATCCGCATGTTCCGCCGCAAGGACACGCCGGCCAACCCGACTTTTACGGGCTTTAACCGGGATCCGGTACCGGCCTCGGCCACGCCGGAAATCGGTTCGGGCCTGAACAGCGGTAGTGCTTACCCTGGCAACCAGGGCGGCTTCCAGTCGGGCTTCTCGAATGCGCCGTCGCTCGACAAGGCCGCGCCCGCGCACGAGCAGTGGGGCGTGCCGGCCGGGTTCGACACGGAAGCGTTCCTGCGCCACGCCAGGTCCTCGTTCATCCGCATGCAAGCGGCCTGGGACCGCGGCGACCTCGCCGACCTGCGCGAATTCACGTCGCCCGAGGTGTACGCCGAACTGTCGCTGCAGATCCAGGAACGGGGCGGCCAGCCGGACTACACGGAAGTCGTCAACATCGATTCGCAGCTGCTGGGCATCGAGACGACCGACCGCGATTACCTGGCGAGCGTCCAGTTCAACGGCATGATCCGCAACGCGCCGGGCGCGGCGCCGGAACCGTTCGTCGAAGTCTGGAACCTGGCCAAGCCGCTGTCCGGCAATGGCGGCTGGGTCCTGGCGGGCATTCAGCAGATTACTTAAAATTTTCGCAAGAAAAGTTCCGTGCTCTAGGGTTTATGCTCTGGTGAACTGGTAAGATCGAAACCGCCCGACCTACGGGCACCTCGAAAAACCGTCGCAAGCGGCCGCAATGCTGTGGGAGAAGCGCAGCTGTACGAGGAGTACAGCGAGCATCGCAGCACAGCAGTGCAACGCGCAGCAGGTTTTTCGACGTGTCCAGTGCCGGGCGGTTTTATTTTGTGCAGACGAAAATGGTCATGTCTTCGACTCCCTCTTTCCTGTCGCCGTCGGCTCCGGCCGTCGCGACGATCAATCACTTGCTGGCGCAGGAAGCCTGGGCGCGCGACGCGCTGATGCGCCATGCCGGCAAGACCGCCGTGATCGATACGGGCCACCTGGCCCTGCGCATGCGCGTCGCGCGCGACGGCATGCTCGAGACGGCGGGCGTCGACGATGCGGCCAGCGTCACCATCCACGTCAAGCTCTCCGACCTGCCGCTGATCCTGCAGAACCGCGACCGCGCGTTTTCGTACGTACGGATCGAGGGCGATGCCGAGTTCGCCAACACGATCTCGCAATTGTCGAAGGGCCTGCGCTGGGATGCCGAGCACGATCTCGAGCGCGTGGTGGGGCCGATCGGCGCCGTGCGCCTCGCCGGCGGTGCGCGCTCGGCGGTGACGGGCGCGGCCACGGCCGGACGCCGGCTCGCGGAAAACGTCGCCGAATTCCTGCTGGAAGAACGCCGCGTGCTCGTGCGCCCGGCGACTGTCGATGATTTCGCCGACGACGTCGGCCGCCTGCGCGACGACGTCGAACGCACGGCCAAGCGCATCGCCAAACTGGAGCAGAAGCTTGCCGCGCACAGCATCGCTCCCGTTCCGACGACCCCTGACACGCCTTCGGACCACTGATGATCCTGAAATTCCTGCGCCTGCTGAAGATCTTCACCGTCATCGTCAAGTATGGCCTGGACGAGATCGCGATTTCCGGCCTCCACGTACCCCGCACCGCCCGCCTGATCAATACCGTCTTCTTCTGGCGCCGCATCACGTCGCCCCGCGCGATCCGCCTGCGGCTCGCGCTGGAAGAGCTGGGTCCGATCTTCGTGAAATTCGGCCAGGTGCTGTCGACCCGGCCCGACCTGATGCCGCCCGACATCGTGGCCGAGCTGTCGCTGCTGCAGGACCGCGTGCCGCCTTTCGATTCCGACCTGGCCGTCGCCCAGATCACGCGTTCCCTCGGCGCCTCGCCGGAAACATTGTTCGCGTCGTTCGAGCGCACGCCGGTCGCATCCGCATCGATCGCCCAGGTGCACTTTGCCGAGCTCAAGAATGGCAAGCAGGTCGCGGTGAAAGTGCTGCGTCCGGGCATGAAGACCACGATCGATGAAGACATTGCCCTGATGCAGATGGCCGCCGGCCTCATCGAAAAGGTGTGGGCCGACAGCCGCCGCCTGAAGCCGCGCGAGGTCGTGGCCGAGTTCGACAAATACCTGCACGACGAGCTCGACCTGATGCGCGAGGCCGCCAACGCGAGCCAGCTGCGCCGCAATTTCGCGAATTCCGATTTGCTGATGGTGCCGGAGATGTACTGGGACTATTGTTCCAGCAGCGTGATCGTGATGGAGCGCATGAACGGCATCCCGATCTCGCAGACCGACCGCCTCGTCGCGGCCGGCGTCGACCTCAAGAAATTGTCCAGCGACGGTGTCGAAATCTTCTTCACGCAAGTTTTTCGAGACGGCTTTTTTCACGCGGACATGCACCCGGGTAATATCCTCGTGTCGATCGATCCGGACACGTTCGGGCGCTACATCGCATTGGACTTCGGCATCGTCGGCACGCTGAACGATTTCGATAAAGATTACCTGTCGCAGAACTTCCTCGCCTTCTTCCGCCGCGACTACAAGCGCGTGGCCGAGGCGCACATCGAATCGGGCTGGGCGCCGCGCGAGACCCGCGTCGACGAACTGGAAGCCGCCGTGCGCGCGACGTGCGAACCCATCTTCGATCGTCCTCTCAAGGACATTTCGTTCGGCCAGGTGCTGCTGCGCCTCTTCCAAACGTCGCGCCGGTTCAACGTCGAAGTGCAGCCGCAGCTCGTGCTGTTGCAGAAGACCATGCTGAACATCGAAGGCCTGGGCCGCCAGCTCGACCCGGACCTCGACTTGTGGAAGACCGCGAAACCGTACCTGGAGCGCTGGATGGCCGAGCAGGTCGGCTGGCGCGGCATGGCCGAGCGCTTGAAGGCGGAGGCGCCGCGCTTCGGCCAGATCCTGCCGCAGCTGCCCCGTCTTGTGCACCAGGTCTTGCACAAGCGGGCGTACAGCGACCTCGACATGGGCGACCTGATGGCCAAGCTGGTCGACCAGCAGCGCCGCACCAATCGCCTGCTGGCCTTCCTCGCCTGCGTGACGGGCGTGCTGACGGTGATCGTCGTCGGTCTGGAGGTCGCGGGGCACCTGCACTGGACGCCGTGATGGCGGCACCGCCCGCTTTCGCCAGCCGCGATCCGCTGTCGCCGCAATTCTGGGACGAGCGCTTCGAGCGCGATTTCACGCCGTGGGAGCGGGGTGGAGTGTCGGCGGCGTTGCGGCGGTTCGTCTCCGCATCGGCGCGTCCGTTGTCGGCATTGATTCCTGGTTGCGGCTCCGCGCACGAATTGACGCTGATGTGCGAGGCCGGCTGGGACGCCACCGCCATCGATTTCTCGCCCGAAGCCGTCGCGCGCGCCCGCGCGCTGGCCGGACCGTGGGCGGACCGCATCCGGCAGGCCGATTTCTTCGCGTATGCGCCGGAGAAGCCGCTGGATCTCGTCTACGAACAGGCGTTCCTGTGCGCGCTGCCGCGGGCACGCCGGCCGGACGTGGCGCGGCGCTGGTCCGAATTGCTGGGGCAGGGCGGCCTGCTGGCTGGTTATTTTTATTTCGACCAGGTGCCGAAGGGGCCGCCGTTCGGCATCACGCGTGAGGAACTGGATGGCTTATTGACGCCCACGTTCGAATGCGTGGCCGATGAGGCCGTCGAGGATTCGATTCCCGTGTTCGCAGGCAAGGAACGCTGGATGATCTGGCAGCGCCGATAAAAAAGAAAAGGGCCCGCAAGCGGGCCCGAGTGAAGTGCTTTTCTGCGGTATTGCGGCGGGCCGGAAGCCGGTCGCGCAAACTTCTGTTTCTTAATCCTCGTGCAGCATTGCTGCTAAGAATGCTATTTAATCAGTTAAGTTGACGTTCGGCAAACAGAAACAATCGTGCGCTGACGAAAAACAACACTGTTTCCACAATGCACCAAGCCGGCCAGGCGTCCATCGGCTCCGTAAAAGCTTTATAATTCAGGGTTTTGATGATTTTTGCGGAGTATTCAGATGCCGATTTACGCCTACCGCTGCGATGAATGCGGTTTTGCCAAGGATGTACTGCAAAAGATTGCCGATCCGGTTCTGACCGTTTGCCCTTCGTGCGGCAAGTCATCGTTCAAGAAGCAAGTCACCGCCGCCGGTTTCCAATTGAAAGGTACTGGCTGGTACGTGACCGACTTCCGCGGTGGCTCTACGCCGGCAACGGGCACGGCCCCAGCGTCGACGTCGTCCGACAGTAGCACGGGCAGCAGCACCGACGCGTCGCCCGCGCCGACGCCGGCCGCCGCGCCGGCGAAGGACAGCAGCAGTACCTGACCGCGGCGCCGGCCCATCGCGGCCGGCGCATAATGAGCACCCGACAAATCATCGGACGAGATCCGTCACGACAATCGATGCGTAAATATTTCATTACCGGCGCGCTGGTCCTGGTTCCCCTGGCGATCACGGCCTGGGTGCTGAACTTCGTGATCAGCACGCTGGACCAGTCGCTCGTGCTCGTGCCGAGCGAGTGGCAACCGCGCACGTACATCCCCGGCCTCGGCGCCATCATCACGCTGGCCATCGTGTTCCTGACCGGCGTGCTGACCAATAACCTGGTCGGCAAATGGTTCGTGCGCATGTGGGAGCGGCTGCTGCAGCGCATTCCCGTCGTGAACTCGGTCTACGGGAGCGTCAAGCAGGTGTCGGACACGCTGTTCTCGTCGTCGGGCAACGCGTTCCGCAAGGCCGTGCTGATCCCGTACCCGCACGAGAATTCGTACACGATCGCCTTCCTGACCGGCGTGCCGGGCGGCGACGTCAAGAACCACCTGGTGGGCGAGTACGTGAGCGTGTACGTGCCGACCACCCCGAACCCGACTTCCGGCTTCTTCCTGATGATGGAACGGAGCCGCGTGGTCGAGCTGGACATGACGGTCGACGCGGCCCTCAAGTACATCGTCTCGATGGGCGTCGTGGCGCCGCCGTCGCCGCCGTCGCCGCTCGATCCAGCGGCCGGGGCGCCCGCCGCCGCCGCCGCGGAATAGAACCAACAAGGCAGCAAAGAATCCAGGCCCGCCAGAAGCGGGCCACCGAATCAACCAACCAGGATCGAAAAACTATGTCCTCCATGCGTACTCACTACTGCGGCCTCGTGACCGAAGAGCTGCTGGGCCAAACCGTCAGCCTGTGCGGCTGGGTGCACCGTCGTCGCGACCACGGCGGCGTGATCTTCATCGACCTGCGCGATCGCGAAGGTCTCGTGCAGGTCGTCTGCCACCCCGACAATGCGGAGGTCTTCAAGGTCGCCGAGCACGTGCGCAACGAGTACTGCCTGCGCGTGACGGGCACCGTCGTGAACCGCCTGGAGGGCACCGCCAACGCCAACCTGAAGTCGGGCAAGATCGAGATCAACACCACCAGGCTGGAAGTGCTGAACGCTTCGGTGCCGGTGCCGTTCCAGCTGGACGACGACAACCTGTCGGAAACCACGCGCCTGACGCACCGCGTGCTCGACCTGCGCCGCCAGCAGATGCAGCACAACCTGCGCCTGCGCTACAAGGTGTCGATGGAAGTGCGCAAGTACCTGGACAACCTGGGCTTCATCGACATCGAGACCCCGATGCTGACCAAGTCCACGCCGGAAGGCGCGCGCGACTACCTGGTGCCGTCGCGCGTCAACCCGGGCAACTTCTTCGCGCTGCCGCAGTCGCCGCAGCTGTTCAAGCAGCTGCTGATGGTCGCCAACTTCGACCGCTACTACCAGATCACCAAGTGCTTCCGCGACGAAGACCTGCGCGCCGACCGCCAGCCGGAATTCACCCAGATCGACTGCGAAACGTCGTTCCTGACCGAGCAGGAAATCCGTGACCTGTTCGAAGACATGATGCGCGTCGTCTTCAAGAACGCCGCCGGCATCGACCTGCCGAACCCGTTCCCTGTCATGGACTTCGCCACCGCCATGGGCTCCTATGGTTCGGACAAGCCGGACATGCGCGTGAAGCTCCAGTTCACCGAACTGACGGAGCTGATGAAGACCGTCGAATTCAAGGTCTTCAACAACGCCGCCAACATGGTGGGCGGCCGCGTCGTCGGCCTGCGCGTGCCGCAGGGCGGTTCGATGCCGCGTTCGGAAATCGACGCGTACACGCAATTCGTCGGCATCTACGGCGCCAAGGGCCTCGCCTACATCAAGGTCAACGAGAAGGCCAAGGGCCGCGAAGGCCTGCAGTCGCCGATCGTCAAGAACATCTCGGACGACGTCCTGGCCAAGGTGCTGGAACTGACCGGCGCCGAAGACGGCGACCTGATCTTCTTCGGCGCGGACAAGGCCAAGGTCGTGAACGACTCGATGGGCGCGCTGCGCGTGAAGATCGGCCACTCGGAATTCGGCAAGAAGGCCGGCCTGTTCGACGACGTCTGGGCGCCGCTGTGGGTCATCGACTTCCCGATGTTCGAGTACGACGACGAAGGCGACCGCTGGAACGCGACGCACCACCCGTTCACGGCACCGAAGGACGGCCACGAAGACATGCTCGAGACGAACCCGGGCGCCTGCATCGCCAAGGCCTACGACATGGTCCTGAACGGCTGGGAACTGGGCGGCGGCTCGATCCGTATCCACCGCGAAGAAGTCCAGAGCAAGGTGTTCCGCGCGCTGAAGATCGATGCGGAAGAAGCGCAGCTGAAGTTCGGCTTCCTGCTCGACGCGCTGCAGTACGGCGCCCCGCCGCACGGCGGCCTGGCGTTCGGCCTGGATCGCCTGATCACGCTGATGACCGGCTCCGAGTCGATCCGCGACGTGATCGCGTTCCCGAAGACGCAGCGCGCGCAGGATCTGCTGACCAACGCGCCGTCGGAAGTCGACGAGAAGCAGCTGAAAGAGCTGCATATCCGCCTGCGTAACGAGCCGAAGGTCGCGTAACGCAACCGTTCGATGGGCATGGCGTTACAATCACGCCATGCCCCACAAAATCCCCGAATCCGTCCTCGTCGTCATCCACACCGCCGACCTGGACGTCCTGCTGATCGAACGCGCCGACCGCCCCGGCTTCTGGCAATCCGTCACCGGTTCCCTCGACCGCCCCGACGAACCGCTGCTGGAAGCGGCCACGCGCGAACTGTTCGAGGAAACGGGCATCGTGGCCGATGGCGAGCGCATCGTCCTCAAGGATTGGCTCCTGTCCAACGTCTACGAGATCTACCAGACCTGGCGCCACCGCTACGCGCCCGGCGTCACCCACAACACGGAACACGTGTTTTCAGTTTGCGTCCCGCGCGACATCCCGATCACCCTCGCGCCGCGCGAGCACCTGCAATATGCATGGCTGCCGTTGTTGGAAGCGGCAGATCGGTGTTTCTCCTCGTCGAACGCGGAAGCGATCCTGCAATTGCCCCGCCACGTGGACGACAAATAACGCTCGTCTCTCAATCGTACGCGGCGGAAACTGTGCTATTTTCCCTTGCCTCATAGCAATCGAAAGTCGCTCACCCGCATGCGCAGTGCAAGACACCTGAAGTTCGTCGCCCTGGCCGTCTTCATCGTCATGGTCCTGATCGCGGCGGTGCCGTTCTGGCTGAACCGCTCGGTCAACGTGCTGCTGGCGCAATCGCGCGCCGAACTGCGCGCGCAGCAGCGCCTCGATGACATCCTGACATCCATGCGCGACGCCGAGACGGCGCAGCGCGGCTTCGTCATCACCGGCAACGACGTCTTCCTCGAGCCGTACGAGCAGGTCCGGCGCACGCTGCCCGCGGCGCTGCACGACGCCAAGGAGAAGGCGGGCACGGATGCCGAGCGGGCCACCGCGTGGCGCATCGCGCGGCTCGCGGAACTGAAGCTGGCGGAACTCGACGAGACCATCCAGCTGCGCCGCCGTGAAGGATTCGAGGCGACGGAACGCGTCGTCGGCTCCCTGCGCGGCAAGCAGTACATGGACGACCTGCGCCGTATCGTCGCGGCGGAACGTACGCGGCGCAGCGCGCGCCGCGACGCGCTGCAGGCCGACCTGCTGGCCCGTTCGGCGCGCTCGTTCACCGTGAGCGTCGCCGCGACCGCCTGCAACATCATCGCGCTGGGCATCCTGCTGTTGGTCGCGATGCGCATGCTGCGCGCGCGCCGCGCCATCGCCGGGCAGCTGGAGACGCAGACCGGCCAGCTCGCGGAGGCCGTCGCGCTGACGACGCGCCACAACCGCGAACTGAAATTTGTCGCGGAACTGCTGCGCGCCGTGGAGGCCGTGCCGTCGATCCCCGATGCCGCGCCCGTGATCGCGCGCTCGCTGCCGAAGCTGCTGCCCGGCGTGTCCGGCACGCTGTTCCTGCTACGCGACGAGGACGACCATGTGCTGGACCGGCACACGCAATGGGGCACGCCGTCCGGGCAACCGTCCGAGATCGACATCGAGTCCTGCTGGTCGCTGCGCCACGGGGCGCGCTACCGCACGGCGAGTTCCAACGACCTGCCGTGCGCGCACTACCGCAAGCCGGCGGATGAAACGACGGCACGCCTGTGCATCCCGCTCGTCACGCACGATGAACTGGTGGGCATGCTGCACCTCGAGGGCCTGGCCGCCGGTCCGGATTACGAAGAACAGGAACGCCTCGCGGTGACGGTCGCCGAGCAGCTCGCGCTGGCGCTGGGGAATGCGCGCCTGCGCGAATCGCTGCGCCGGCAATCGGTGCTCGATCCGCTCACGGGCCTGTTCAACCGGCGCCATTTCGACGCCGCGCTGAAACGCGAACTCGCGCGGGCGCGCCGCAAGAACGTGCCCGTGAGCCTCGTGCTGGTCGACATCGACCATTTCAAACGTGTCAACGACGACTACGGCCACGCCGTCGGCGACGCCGTGCTGCGCACCATCGCGCAGCAGCTGCGCCTGGGTATCCGCGAAGGGGACATCGCCTGTCGCTACGGCGGCGAGGAAATGGTACTCTTGCTTCCGGAGTGCGCGGCGGCGGACGCGGGCACGCGCGCGGAGGCGATCCGCATCGCGCTGGCCGCCATCGCGCCGCACCCCGAGGGCGAGGGACCGCAGAAGGTGACGGCGTCGTTCGGCGTCGCGGCCTATCCCGCCCACGCCCAGGATGCCGAGGCGCTGTTCTGGGCAGCCGACAAGGCGCTGTACCGCGCCAAGCAGCAGGGCCGCAACCGGGTGGTGACGGGCGCCTGATTGTGGCGCCACCGCCGGGATTGTGTCATCAGTTCCACACGGCAACAAATGTTTCTTGACCGAAATGGGTGGGGTTGATACTTTCGGTCTGGAAGGAGGCGTTTTCATGGCCGATACAGTCACTATCCCAATCGACCAGGTCCAGATCGGCCTGTATGTCTACCTGGACCTGAAATGGTTCCAGCACCCGTTCGCGTTCAGCAATTTCAAGGTCAAGACCGAGGACCAGCTGCGCATCCTGCGCGGCCTGGGCCTGGCCACGGTCCGCGTCGATCCCGCGCTCAGCGACGGGCCCGTGCCCACGGACGCACCGGCATCGGCGCAGCCTGTGCCGGCGGCGCCGGCGCCGGTGTCGCCGGAGGCGCGTGCCGAGTCGCCGGTCATGGCGGCGAAACGGGAGATGATGGAACGCATCCGCGAGCAGCGCGAGAACGCGGCGCGCATCGAGCAGGCGTTCGTGAACACGGCGCGCGCGATCCGCGACATCGACCGCAACCTGTTTTCCCAGCCGGCCGAGACGGTCCGCGTGGCCGGCAAATTGATCGGCCAGATCACGGATTCGATCCTGTCCGCGCCCGAGCTGGCGATCAACCTGATGGGCGACAAGCTGGGCGGCGAGGAAATCTATGTCCACTCGCTCAACGTCACGATGCTGTCGATGATGATCGCGCGCGACATCAAGCTGCCGCACGAGGTGGCCAGCCTGCTCGGCATGGGCGCGCTGTTCCACGACGTCGGGACGAAGAACATCCCGGATAAGGTGCTGAACAAGCTCGATGCCTACAACCACGCCGAGCAGGCGCTGGTCGAAACGCATTGCGAGGGTGGCTACGAGATCGGCAGGAAGCTGGGCCTCGCGGCACCCGCGCTGGCCATCATCCGCGACCACCACGAGATGTTCGACGGCAGCGGCTATCCGCGCCACCTGCAAGGGGAGGCGATCAGCATCCTCGCCCGCATCGTCGCGATCGCGAACCATTACGACGAATTGTGCAACCCGCGCAACCCGGCCGATTCGCTGACGCCGCACGAGGCGTTGTCGCTGATGTTCGCCAAGATGCGCAGCCGCTTCGACCCGAAGCTGCTGCAGGTATTCATCCGCTGCCTCGGCGTATACCCGCCGGGCACGATCGTCCAGCTGGCCAACGGCGTCGTCGGCATGTGCGTCAACGTCAACACCGCCAAGCCGACCAGGCCGCAAGTGATGATCTACGAGGCCAGCGTGCCGCGCGAGGAAGCGATCGTCGTCAACCTCGAGACGCAGCCGGACCTGAACATCGTGAAGTCGATCCGCCCGTCCCAGGTGCCCAAGGACATCTACAACTACCTCAGCCCGCGCAAACGCGTCAGCTATTACTTCGACGCGGGTGACCCGGCGCGGAGGAGCCAGCCATGAACCTGCACCAGCTGATGGTCGACCACAGCCCGCACATGGTGATGCTGGTCGATCCGGCCGACCTGCGCATCCTCGTCGCCAACCGCAAGGTCGAACAGACGCTCGGCTACGCGGCCGCGCAGTTGCGCGACATGCTCATCACGGACATCGAAAGCTCGCTGCAGGACGTGTTCTACTGGGAAGAGGTACGCGGCGGCCAGTATCTCGGCTTCGAGGCGCAGGAGGGCGAGTACCTGTGCGCCGACACGTCGCTGCTGACGGTGATGAAGTCGGTGAACGTACTCCACGACGGCGACCGCCCGCTGCTGCTCGTGCGCGCGCAGGACTGCCGCCACGAGCGCCAGGTCGAGGCCCTGCTCGAGCAGACCCTGGCCCAGTTGCGCACGACGCTGGAGTCCACCGCGGACGGCATCCTCGTGGTCGACTGGCACGGCAAGATCACGAGCATGAACCGCCTGTTCTCGGCGATGTGGGAGATCCCGGCCGCGCTGCTGCAGGCCGGCGACGACGACGGCATCGTCGAATACATCGCGGGCCAGGTGGAGCAGGGCGACTTGATCCGCAGCCAGCTGCGCCAGGTGGCCGATACGACCGAGACGCAGGACCTGTTCCGCCTGAAGAACGGCCGCTTCTTCGAATGCCGCTCGCGTCCGCAGTTCCTGGGCGAGCGCATCATCGGGCGGGTGTTCGGCTACACCGACGTCACCGAACGCCACCGGGCCGAGGAAGCGCTGCGCGAGTCGCGCGACCAGCTCGAATCGAAGGTGCGCGAACGCACGCGCGACCTGCAGGAGGCGAATGCGACGCTGGAAAAGGAAAAGGCGCGCCAGGCGGAGCTGATCAAGAAGCTGGGCGAGGCCCAGAGCCAGCTGCTGCAGTCGGAGAAGATGGCGTCGATCGGCGTGCTGGCGGCCGGCGTCGCGCACGAGATCAACAACCCGATCGGCTTCGTCAATTCGAACCTGGGCAGCCTGCAGCGGTACGCCCAGGGCATGCTGCGGCTGCTCGACAGCTACGCGGCGCTGGAAGGGGCGTTCAGCCCCGAAGACCGCGCCGGCATCGCGCGGGTAAAAGAGGAAGTCGACGCCGAGTACCTGCGCGAGGACCTGGAGCCGCTGCTGCGCGAATCCCTCGACGGCATCGACCGCGTGCGGCGCATCGTGCAGGACATGAAGGATTTCTCGCACGTGGACGGCGGCGACCTGCAGTACGCCGACATCGAGGCGGGCCTGAACAGCACCCTGAACGTGGTCTGGAACGAGATCAAGTACAAGGCCGAGGTGACCAAGGAGTACGGGAGCATCCCGCAGATCGAATGCTACCCGTCGCAGCTGAACCAGGTCTTCATGAACCTGCTGGTCAATGCGGCGCACGCGATCGAGAAGCACGGCCGCATCACGCTGCGCACGGCCCACGACGAGAAGCACGTGTGGATCGAGGTGGAGGACACCGGCACCGGCATCCCCGAGGACCGGCTGGGCCGCATCTTCGAACCCTTCTTCACGACCAAGCCGGTGGGCAAAGGCACGGGTCTCGGCCTGTCGCTGTCGTACGGGATCGTGCAGAAGCACGGCGGCCGCTTCGAGGTGCAGAGCGAAGTGGGCAAGGGAACCCTGTTCCGCGTCGTCCTGCCGCGCTTCCAGCCGGTGCCCGATGCGGGCGTCGTCATCTAGCCGGCGACAATGCATATGCGCGAAATCTTTTAACGAAAACGGCATATCAAAACGTAAAAGCATTCGTTCCGCTTCGATGAGGGCAGCAGTAGCCTGTGTCCATCTCATCGACCCGGAACGACCATGACTGTTCTCCTGCTGGGCGGAAGCCCATCCTTTCCTTCGACGACGTGGCGCCTGCAGCAACTGGTGGGCGAACGCCTGGCCGCGTTGGGCCATCGCACCGGCGCGCTGCAGGTGCGCGAGCTGCCCGCCCTGGCGCTGCTGCGCGCCGACGTCAAGGATCCCGCCATCGCGGACGCCGTCGCCCGCGTGCGCGACGCCGATGCGATCGTCATCGGCACCCCTGTCCATAAAGCCTCCTTCAGCGGCGTGCTGAAGGCCTTCCTCGACCTGCTGCCGCAGGACGGCCTGGCGGACAAGCTCGTGCTGCCGCTCGCCACCGGCGGCAGCCAGTCGCACATGCTGGCGCTGGACTACGCGCTGCGCCCCGTGCTCGCCTCGCTCGCGCCGCGTCACATCCTGCCCAGCATCTTCGCAACGTCGGAGCAGCTGCCGTGGGATCCGGAGCTGGGCCTGCGCCCGGTGCCGGCGATCTCCGCGCGCATCGCCGCCGGCGTCGCGCAGTTGCACGACGACTTGCAGCGCATGGCACCGGCCGCCCACGTACTCGCCGTCGCTGCCTGACCATCACGATAAAAAGGATCACCCCCCATGACTGATTCGTTCGATGCCGGCACGCGGAGCGGCCAGCGCCGCCGCACGCTCGGCCTGCTGTTCGCCGCCGCCGTGGCGGCCCCCTTCGCCGATCTGCCGCTGGCGCGTGCCGCGGGCGCGCCCCGCGAGGTGCGCATCGGCTACCAGAAATACGGCACCCTCACGCTGCTGAAGGGCCGCGGCACGCTTGAAAAACGCCTGGCCGAGAAGAACATCGCGGTCAAGTGGACCGAGTTCCCGGCCGGTCCCGCGCTGCTCGAAGGCCTGAACGTGGGCAGCATCGATTTCGGCACGGTCGGCGAAGCGCCGCCGATCTTCGCCCAGGCCGCGGGCGCGAACCTGGTCTACGTCGGCAACGAGCCGCCGTCGCCGGACTCCGAGGCGATCGTCGTGCCGAAAAATTCCACCTTGCGCAGCGTGACGGAACTGAAAGGGAAAAAGATTGCGCTCAACAAGGGATCGAACGTGCACTACCTGCTCGTGAAGGCGCTGGAAAAGGCCGGCGTCGATTACCGCGAGATCCAGACCGTGTACCTGCCGCCGGCCGAGGCGCGCGCCGCGTTCGAGCGCGGCGCCGTGGACGCCTGGGTGATCTGGGACCCGTTCCTCGCCGCGGCCGAGAGGCAGCTGGGCGCACGCGTGCTCGCCGATGGCAAGGGGCTCGCCGCCAACCACCAGTTCTACGTGGCCGCGCGCCCGTTCGCCGAGCAGTATCCGGACGTCGTACGCACCGTGATCGACGAACTGGCCAAGGTCGACGAGTGGGGCCGCACGCACCAGCAGGAAGTCGCGACGATCCTCGCGGCGCAGACTGGCCTCCCCGTGGACGTCGTGGCCCTCGCGGCCCGGCGCTATGCGTACGGCGTGCGCACCGTGACCCCGGACGTGCTGGCCGCGCAGCAGAAGATCGCGGACACGTTCCACAGCCTGAAGCTGATCCCGAAACCGATCGTCGTGCGCGATGCGCAGCCGCCCGCCAACCTGCTCGCGAAGGAATAAGCCATGAGTAGTCCGAACGTTTTCTGGTTCATCCCGACCCACGGCGACAGCCGCTACCTCGGCACCAGCAAGGGAGCCCGCCCCGTCGACGCCGACTACACGCGCCAGATCGCCGTGGCGGCCGACACGCTCGGCTACGACGGCGTGCTGCTGCCCACCGGCCGTTCCTGCGAGGATGCGTGGGTCGTCGCGTCGTCGCTGATCCACGCCACGCGCAAGCTGAAATTCCTCGTCGCGATCCGTCCCGGCCTGTCGACGCCGGGCCTGTCCGTGCGCATGGCGTCGACGTTCGACCGCCTGTCCAATGGCCGCCTCCTGATCAACGTCGTCACGGGCGGCGACCAGGCGGAGCTCGAAGCGGACGGCGTATTTGCCGACCACGAAACGCGCTACGAGATCTCGGATGAATTCATCCGTATCTGGCGCGCCGCGCTGGCCGGGGAAGGCGGCGACGAGGGTTATCACTTCGCGGGCAAGCACCTGACCGTGAAAGGCGCGCGTACGCTCTATCCGCCCGTGCAGAAGCCGTATCCGCCGCTGTACTTCGGCGGTTCGTCGGAAGCGGCGCACGAACTGGCCGCGGAGCAGATGGATGTCTACCTGACGTGGGGCGAGCCGCCGGCCGCCGTGGCGGCGAAGATCGCGGACATCCGCGCGCGCGCCGCGAAGCACGGCCGCACGGTGAAATTCGGCATCCGCCTGCACGTGATCGTCCGGGAGACGAACGAGGAAGCGTGGGCCGCGGCCGATAAACTCATCAGCCACCTGGACGACGCCACCATCGCGAAAGCGCAGGCCGCGTTCGCGAAGATGGATTCGGTGGGCCAGCGCCGCATGGCCGCGCTGCACGGCGGCCGGCGCGACAAGCTGGAAGTGGCGCCCAACCTGTGGGCCGGCGTGGGCCTCGTGCGCGGCGGCGCGGGCACGGCGCTCGTCGGCGATCCGGAGACCGTGGCCGCGCGCATGCGCGAGTACCAGGACCTCGGCATCGAGACATTCATCCTGTCCGGCTACCCGCACCTGGAAGAGTCGTACCGCTTCGCGGAACTCGTGTTCCCGCTGCTCGGCAAAGGCCGGGAGCACGGCGGGCATTCGATCACCGGTCCTTTTGGCGAAGTGATGGCCGTCGATATCGTGCCACAGCGCCTGCCGAAGAAGGTGGCGTGATGGGCGCGATCCGGACCCTCCCGGCGTCCGCGCAGCCGCGCGGCGCCGCGTCCATCCAACGCCTGCTCGCCCCGCTGGCGCCGTGGGCGCTGCCGGTCTTCCTGATCGTGGCGTGGCAGGCCGCGTCGCGCACCGGCCTGCTGTCGACGCGCATCCTGCCCGAGCCGCTGGCCGTGGCGAAGGCGTTCGGCGACCTGGCCGTGTCCGGCGAGCTGTGGACGCATCTGCGCGTGAGCCTGTGGCGCGCGGCGGCCGGCTTCGGGCTCGGCGCCGCGCTGGGCCTCGCGCTCGGCCTGCTCAACGGCAGCAGCCGGCGCGCCGCGACGCTGCTCGACACGACCGTGCAAATGGTGCGCAACATCCCGGCGCTCGCGCTGATCCCGCTCGTGATCCTATGGTTCGGCATCGACGAAGCCGCGAAGCTGTTCCTGCTGTCCGTGGGCGTCTTCTTCCCCGTCTACCTGAATACCTTCCACGGCATCCGCTCGGTCGACGCGGGGCTGATCGAGATGGCGCGCAGCTACGGCCTGTCCGGCTGGGCCCTGTACCGCGACGTGATCCTGCCGGGCGCGCTGCCTGCTATCCTCGTCGGCGTGCGCTTCTCGCTGGGCCTCGTCTGGGTGCTCCTGATCGTCGCCGAAACCATTTCCGCGCAGGCCGGCATCGGCTACATGACGATGAATGCGCGCGAATTCCTGCAGACGGACGTCGTGCTGGTCGGCGTGCTGCTGTACGCCCTGTTGGGCAAGGCTGCCGACCTGGCGGCGCGCGGCCTGGAACGCCGCTTCCTGCGCTGGAATCCCGCTTACCGCTGATCCTTCATGCCAAAAGACATTCAAGACTACCGGGCGGGTGCGCACCTCGACGTGCGCAGCCTGACCAAACGCTATGCCGGGCGCACCGTGCTCGATGCCGTCAACCTCAGGATCGAACCGGGCGAATTCGTCGCCATCGTGGGCCTCAGCGGATGCGGCAAGAGCACCTTGCTGCGCGCGATCGCCGGGCTGGAACTTCCGGACGCCGGCCAGGTCAAAATCGGCGGTGGCGGACAGAAGCCTGAAACGCGGATGATGTTCCAGGATGCACGCCTGCTGCCGTGGAAGACCGTGCTGCAGAACGTGGCGCTGGGCCTGAAGGATGGCGCGGAGCGGGCCCGTGCGGCGCTGCGGAGCGTCGGCCTGCTCGATCGCGCGGACGACTGGCCGGCCGCGCTGTCCGGCGGCCAGCGCCAACGCGTGGCCCTGGCGCGCGCGCTCGTGCATGAACCGCAGCTGCTGTTGCTGGACGAGCCGCTCGGGGCACTCGACGCGCTCACGCGCATCGAGATGCAGCAGTTGATCGAAACGCTGTGGACGGCGCGCGGCTTCACGGCCGTACTCGTCACGCATGACGTGCAGGAAGCCGTGGTGCTGGCCGATCGCATCCTGTTGATCGAGCAGGGGCGGCTGGCTCTCGACCTGGACGTTGGCCTGGCGCGGCCGCGCGCGCGGGGCAGCGTGGAGTTCGGTGGGTTGGAGCAGAACGTGCTGGATCGGGTGCTGCAAACTCATCAATCTGCGTGATTGTGAGAGTTTTAGCGTGATCAATTCTGCCCGATTGTTACATCGGGCAGTTTTTCTCCATTGTACAAACGGAATTAAATTTCCTAAAATTTGATGCACACAATACAATCGCTTGTTTGACAGCTAGAAATGATTTCATTAAGTTCCACAAGTCGTTTCTGGCGACTTTTCAATTTAGCAATGTCCAACAAAGGGAGGAATCATGAGCGAACGCAGACACGAGCAGAAGGTCAAGGACGTTGGCGTCGATAACGATTACCTGTGCATCGAGCTATTGAGCGGTCTCCGCCTGATGGGCCCGTTGCGCACCAACCCGGTCTACCGCGAGCCCGTCATCCCACCGGAAGCGCGTCCTCTGCCGAACGGCGATTACATGCGCGCCGTCGCCCCCTGAGCAGTCCCCAACGCCTTTCCTGGCCAGAAGCCGGGGAAGGCGCCACCGGCGCACGATTGCGCTCCCCGCCCCGGAAAGGCACGGACTGATGGGGTTACAATGTTCCCATGAAAATCCGTGTTGCGACCTACAACATCCACAAGGGCGTCTCTTCCTTCCGTAGTACGCCGCGCGTGTTGGCGCTGAAAAAAGCCATCGGTGCCTTCGATGCGGACGTCGTGTTCCTGCAGGAGGTGCAGGGCCGGCACGACCGCTACCAGGCCCGCTATGGCGAGAAGGTGCGCACTCCCCATCACCACTGGCCCGAGAAGGCCCAGCACGAGTTCTTTGCGGGTGAAAACCTGCATGCCGCCTATGGCATGAATGCCGTGTACGACCACGGCCATCACGGCAACGCGTTGCTGTCCGGTTTTCCGATCTCGAACCAGAACAACCACGACGTCTCCGACCACGCCTACGAACAGCGCGGCATCCTGCATTGCGTGCTGGAGACGCCGTCCGGCAACGTCCACTGCTACGTCGTGCACCTGGGCCTGTTCGAAGTCAGCCGCCGGCGCCAGACAGAGGCGCTGGTCCAGTGCGTGCAGGACTCCGCACGTCCGGACGAGCCCGTTATCATCGCCGGCGACTTCAACGACTGGCGCAATACCCTGAGCGATTGCCTGCGGCTGAAGCTGGGCGTCGTTGAGGTATTCGATGAACTGGAGCGGCCGGCGCGGTTCGGCGCGCGGATCGGTGATATCGTGCGCAATGCGGCCGGGCGCGAAAAACGCCTGGTGCCGGCGCGGACGTTTCCTGCCGCGCTGCCCTGGTTCCGGCTCGACCGGATCTATGTGCGCGGCTTCAAGGTCGAGCATGCCGAAGTGCTGCACGGCCCGCAGTGGGCGCGCCTGTCGGACCACGCACCGATCGTGGCCAACCTGCAGCTGGCATAGCGATGCGCACCGTTACGTATGTAGCCAACAACGACGTTACTCTCCTCGAAAGCGGCAGCACTTATTTCCCGGCGCTGCTGGCCGCCATCGACGCGGCCAAACATGAGATCCTGTATGAGACGTATATCTATGCCGAGGACGACACGGCGCGCGCCGTCACCGACGCGCTGATCCGTGCGGCGCAGCGCGGCGTCAAGGTCCGCGTGCTGGCCGACTGGTTCGGCACCGGCAACCGCGTCGCCTTGCGGCTGAAAGAGGAATTCTGCGCGGTCTGCGTGCATTATCGGATGTTCAATCCGTGGTTCAAGCGCGGTGCCGCGCGCAGCCACCGCAAGATCGCCGTCATGGACCGTGAAGTCGCGTTCGTCGGCGGCATCAACACGAACGACGACAACCTGCACGACTACGAGCCGCACGCGCCGCTGCCGGCACCCCGCTGGGATTTCGCCGTGCGCGTGCAGGGGCCGCTCGTCGCGGAAATCCACCGCGAAGCCCAGGCCCAGTGGACGCGGGCCGGTCACCTGCCGCTCGTCCGACGGATCAATTTGTTCCGGGAAATGCGCAAACAGCCGGCCGCGCTGGGCGACCACCCGATGCGCGCGGCGTTCGTCGTGCGCGACAACCTGCGCAACCGCCGCACGATCCAGCGTGCCTACCTGCAGGCGATCGGCCGCGCACGCAAGCGGGTGCTGATGGCCACACCGTATTTCGCGCCGGGCCGCAAGTTCCGCGACGCGCTGTGCCAGGCCGCGCGGCGCGGCGTCGACGTCTGCCTGATGATCGGCGTGGGCGAATTCCGCATGCAGGATGCCGTCGCGTCGTCGTTCTACCCGCAGCTGCTGGCGGCCGGGGTACGCATCGTCGAATACCGCAAGACGCAGCTGCACGCGAAGGTCTGCGTCGTGGACGACAACTGGGCCACGGTGGGCTCCAGCAACTGCGACGGGCTGTCGCTGTTCGTCAACCAGGAAGCGAACGTCGTCGTGCGCGATGCGCAGTTCGCCGGTACGCTGGCCCGCCAGATCGAGCGGGGCGTGGCCGATGGCGTGGAGGTGTGCCTGGATGATCTGCGGCAACTCGGTTGGGTGCGCCGCTGCGGCCACGAAATGGCCTATCTTCTCTATAAATTGACCATGCGGGTCGTCGCGATCGGCTACGCATGATGGAAAGACGCTATGACAGAGAATGACAACGTAAGGATCGACAAATGGCTGTGGGCCGCGCGCTTTTTTAAAACGCGCTCGCTGGCGGCGGATGCGGTCGACCGGGGCCGCGTGCGGATCGGCGGCGAACCCGTCAAACCCGCCCGCTCCGTCAAGGTCGATGATAAGATTTTCGTCGACAACGGTTCGAACCGCTGGGAGGTGGTCGTGCTGGGCCTGTCCGACAAGCGGGGGCCGGCACCCGTCGCCCAGGCGTTGTACCGCGAGACGGAAGAGAGTATCGTCCGTAGGGAAAACGATCAGGAAGCACGCCGTTTGTTCCCCGAACCGGGCAGCACGATCAAGGGCCGCCCGACCAAGCGCGACCGCCGCGCCATCACCCGTGCGGGCGGCTGACAACACACTAGAACGTCGCCTCTAAGTTCCCGTTTGACATTTCACGGCTGGTAGATAATAGTACGAGCGTTCGGATTTTTTCGATCAGATTAAATCCTCTCTTACGCGAGGCATATTATTAATACGACAGCGAAAAGCATGAGCATGCGCAAGGGCGAGATGACGCGGGCCGCCATCCTCGATGTTGCGCTCGAGCTCGCCAGCCGCGACGGTCTGGAAGGCCTGACGATCGGCCTGCTGGCCGACCGCATGAATATGAGCAAATCGGGCGTGTTCGCGCACTTCGGGTCGCGCGAAGACCTGCAGATCGACGTGCTCAAGCTGTACCACCGCCGCTTCGAGCAGGAAGTCTTCTTCCCCAGCCTGAAGGAAGCCCGCGGCCTGCCGCGCCTGGAGGCGATGTTCAATCGCTGGCTCAAGCGCGTCTCGGTCGAGATCGCGTCCGGCTGCATCTATATCAGTGGAGCCGTCGAATACGACGACCGCCCGGGCCCGATCCGCGAAGAACTCGTCGCCATGGTCCGCACGTGGCAGGGCGCCCTGCTGCGCTGCGCGCAACAGGCGATCGACTGCGGCGACCTGAAGCCGGGCACCGACCCCGAGCAACTCGTGTACGAGATGTATGGCCTCGTGCTGGCGGTGCACCACGATGCGCGCTTCCTGCGCATCCCGGGCACCGTCGACCGCGCGCACCGCGGCTTCGCGCGCCTGGTCGAAGATTACCGCAATCCCAACAAGCAAAACAGCCAGGCGGATACCGCCAGCGCCCAGTAATTCACACAAAATATTCACCTGTCAGGAGAACAACCATGGGTCAGTACGTCGCGCCACTTCGTGATATGCAGTTCGTTCTGCACGAGTTCCTCAACGTCACCGAAGAATTCAAGAACCTGCCGGCGTACCAGGAGATCGACGCCGACATCATCAACCAGGTGCTGGAAGAAGGCGCGAAATTCACGCAGGAAGTGCTGTTCCCGCTGAATCACAGCGGCGACCGCGAAGGCTGCCACTACGACGCCGCCACCAAGACCGTCACCACGCCCAAGGGTTTTAAAGAAGCCTACAAACAGTACGTGGAAGGCGGCTGGGCTGCGCTGGCCTGCGATCCGGAATACGGCGGCCAGGGCCTGCCGGTCTCGCTGAACAACTCGTTCTACGAGATGCTGAACTCCTCGAACCAGGCATGGACCATGTACCCGGGCCTGTCGCACGGCGCGTACGAGTGCCTGAAGGAACACGGCACCGACGACCAGAAGAAGTTCTACCTGCCGAAGCTCGTCTCGGGCGAGTGGACCGGCACGATGTGCCTGACCGAAGCGCACTGCGGCACCGACCTGGGCCTGCTGCGCACGAAGGCCGAACCGCAGGCCGACGGCACCTACAGCATCACCGGCTCGAAGATCTTCATCTCGGCCGGCGAGCACGACATGTCGGAAAACATCGTCCACCTGGTGCTGGCCCGCCTGCCGGACGCGCCGGAAGGCTCGAAAGGCATCTCGCTGTTCCTCGTGCCGAAGTTCCTGCCGAACGCCGACGGTTCCGTCGGTGCCCGCAACGGCATCACCTGCGGCGCCATCGAAGAAAAGATGGGCATCCACGGCAACTCGACGTGCCAGATGAACCTGGACGGCGCCATCGGCACGCTGATCGGCCAGCCGCACAAGGGCCTGAACGCGATGTTCGTGTTCATGAATGCCGCCCGCCTGGGCGTCGGCATGCAGTCGCTGGGCCTGACCGAAGTCGCGTACCAGAACGCGCTGGTCTATGCGAAAGACCGCATCCAGATGCGCAGCCTGTCGGGCCCGAAGGCACCGGACAAGCCGGCCGACCCGATCATCGTCCACCCGGACGTGCGCCGCATGCTGCTGACGGCGAAAGCCTATGCCGAAGGCGCGCGCGCCCTGACGTCGTACGTCGCGCTGCAGATCGACCGTGAACTGAACCACCCGGACGAAGCTGTCCGCAAGGAAGCCGCCGACGAAGTCGCGCTGCTGACCCCGGTCGTGAAGGCCTTCATCACCGACAACGGCTGGATCGCCACGTCGGAAGCGATGCAGGTCTACGGCGGCCACGGCTACATCGCCGAGTGGGGCATGGAGCAGTACGTGCGCGACGCCCGCATCAACATGATCTACGAAGGCACGAACACCGTGCAATCGCTGGACCTGCTGGGCCGTAAGATCCTGATGGACAACGGCGCCAAGCTGCGCGCGTTCGGCGAAAAGATCAAGGCGTTCGTCGAAGACAACGGCCTGGACGAGCAGATGTCCGAATTCGTGAGCCCGCTGGGCGAACTGGGCGAGAAGGTCGGCAAGCTGACGATGGAAATCGGCATGAAGGCCTTCCAGAACCAGGACGAAGTGGGCGCCGCCGCCGTGCCTTACCTGCGCGTCGTGGGCCACATGGTGTTCTCGTACTTCTTCGCGCAGATGGCGAAGATCGCACTGGCCAAGAAGGATTCGGGCGACAAGTTCTACGAGTCGAAACTGGCGACCGCACGCTTCTACTTCGCCCGCCTGTACCCGGAAACCGCGATGCTGATCCGCCAGGCACGTTCGGGTTCGTCGAACCTGATGGCGCTGGACGCCGACCTGTTTTAAACACGCACCATCAAATCTACCCGTCGTTCCCGCGAAAGCGGGAACCCATACTGAGCATCGGAACTTGGATAGTCACGAGCAAAGCACAGCTTCCGACTTCGGTGCTTCAGTATGGATCCCCGCTTTCGCGGGGACGACGACTTAACTAAGGATTACGAGAGATGACTAATTTCATCGTCAAGAAAGTCGCCGTGCTGGGCGCCGGCGTGATGGGCGCGCAGATCGCTGCGCACTGCGTCAACGCCAAGGTCCCGGTCGTGCTGTTCGACCTGCCTGCAAAAGAGGGAGCGAAAAACGGCATCGTCCTGAAGGCCATCGAGAACCTGAAAAAACTGTCGCCGGCGCCGCTGGGCAACAAGGAAGATGCCGCACTGATCGAAGTCGCCAACTACGAGGACAACCTCGACGTGCTGGCCGGCTGCGACCTGATCATCGAAGCCATCGCCGAGCGCATGGACTGGAAGCACGACCTGTACAAGAAGGTCGCACCGCACATCGGCGCCAACGCCATCTTCGCGTCGAACACGTCGGGCCTGTCGATCGAGAAGCTGGCCGAAGGCTTCGACGCCGAGCTGAAGTCGCGCTTCTGCGGCGTGCACTTCTTCAACCCGCCGCGCTACATGCACCTGGTCGAACTGATCCCGACCGCCGCGACGAAGCCGGCAATCCTCGACCAGCTCGAGACCTTCCTGACCTCGGTCCTGGGCAAGGGCGTCGTGCGTGCGAAAGACACGCCGAACTTCATCGCCAACCGCGTCGGCATCTTCGGCATGCTGGCCACGATCCACGAAGCCGAGAAGTTCGGTCTGTCCGTCGACGTCGTCGACGACCTGACCGGCGCCAAGCTGGGCCGCGCCAAGTCGGGCACGTTCCGCACGGCGGACGTCGTCGGCCTGGACACGATGGGCCACGTCATCAAGACGATGCAGGACAACCTGCAGGACGACCCTTTCTTCGGCGTGTACAAGACGCCGGACGTGCTGGCCAAGCTGATCGAAAAGGGCGCGCTGGGCCAGAAGACGGGCGCCGGCTTCTATAAAAAGGTCGGCAAGGACATCCTGCGCCTGGATACCGCGACGGGCGAATACGTGCCGGGCGGCGCCAAGGCAGCCGACATCGTCGCACGCATCCTGAAAGAGAAGGACCCGGTCAAGAAATTCAAGGCGATGCGCGAATCGACCAACCCGCAGGCGCAGTTCCTGTGGGCGATCTTCCGCGACGCCTTCCACTACATCGCCTTCCACCTGGACTCGATCGCCGACAACGCGCGCGACGTCGACTTCGCGATGCGCTGGGGCTTCGGCTGGAGCGTCGGCCCGTTCGAGACGTGGCAGGCCGCCGGCTGGAACACGATCGCCCAGTGGGTCAAGGAAGACATCGAAGCGGGCAAGGCCCTGACCGATGCACCGCTGCCGGCCTGGGTGTTCAGCGCACCGGTCGCGGAGAAGGGCGTGCACACGCCTGAAGGTTCCTATTCGGTCACGAAGAACGCGTACGTGCCGCGCTCCGACGTGGCAGTGTACGAGCGCCAGCAGTTCCGCGCACCGGTCGTGGGCGCGGGCGGCGAAGATCCGAAGACCGCCGGCACCACCGTGTTCGAGGACGATTCCGTGCGCCTGTGGCACTCGGGCGACGAAGTGCTGGTCATCTCGCTGAAGACGAAGATGCACGTGATCGGCGACGGCGTCATCAAGGGCATCCAGCGCGCGCTGGCCGAAGCCGAGAAGGGCTTCAAGGGCATCGTGATCTGGAATACCGATGCGGCCGACGGCGGCGCGTTCTCGGCCGGCGCCGACCTGCAATCGGCCCTGCCGGCCTTCATGGCGGGCGGCGCGAAAGCGATGGACCCGATCGTCAAGGAACTGCAGGACACGTTCATGGCGATGAAATACTCGAACATCCCGGTCGTGGCCGCGGTGGCGGGTCTCGCCCTGGGCGGCGGCTGCGAAATGGCGCTGCACGCATCGAAGCGCGTGGCCTCGATCGAGTCGTACATCGGCCTCGTGGAAGTGGGTGTCGGCCTGGTGCCGGCCGGCGGCGGCCTGAAGGAAGCGGCAGTGCGCGCGGCCAATGAATCGAAGGGCAACGACATCCTGCAATTCCTGAAGACCGGCTTCACCAACGCGGCTACCGCGCAGGTGTCGAAATCGGCCCTGGAAGCGAAGGCAATGGGCTACCTGAAGGACGACGACGTCATCGTCTTCAACCCGTACGAACTGCTGCACGTGGCGAAGGTCACCGCGCGCTCGATGTTCGACGCCGGCTATCGTGCACCGCTGCGCCGCCCGGTCACCGTCACCGGGCGCTACGGCTGGGGCACGATCCGCGGCCAACTGGTCAACATGCGCGACGGCGGCTTCATCTCCGCGTACGACTACCAGCTGGGCGACACGATCGCGGAGATCGTCTCCGGTGGCGACATCGACCAGGGCAGCGTCGTGTCCGAGCAGTGGCTGCTCGACATGGAGCGCAAGGCATTCGTTTCGCTGCTGAACAATCCGAAGACCCAGGAACGCATCATGGGCATGATGCAAAACGGTAAGCCGGTGCGTAACTGATCGCGGCGCGGACAACAAGGACTACTGACATGAGCAAACAACTTCAAGACGCATACATCGTCGCAGCGACCCGCACCCCGATCGGCAAGGCGCCGCGCGGCTTCTTCAACAAGACCCGTCCGGACGACCTGCTGGTGGCCGCCATCCGCGGCGCGATGGCCGCCGTGCCGAACCTGGACCCGGCACTGATCATCGACGCGATCGTCGGCTGCTCGTTCCCGGAAGCGGAGCAGGGCTTCAACGTGGCCCGTAACGCCGTCGTGCTGGCCGGCCTGCCGAACACCGTCGGCGGCGTGACCGTCAACCGCTACTGCGCCTCGGGCATCACCGCCCTGGCCATGGCCGCGGACCGCATCCGCGTCGGCGAGGCCGACGTGATGATCGCCGGCGGCGTCGAATCGATGTCGATGGTGCCGATGATGGGCCACCACCCGTCGATCAACATGGAGACGTTCAAGGACGAGAACGTGGGCCTGGCGTACGGCATGGGCCTGACGGCCGAGAAGGTCGCCGCCCAGTGGAAGGTGAGCCGCGAAGACCAGGACGCCTTCGGCCTGGAATCGCACCGCAAGGCCATCGCCGCCCAGCAGGCCGGCCTGTTCAAGGACGAGATCACCCCGGTGGAAATCGTCACCCGCACGCCGGACCTGGCGACCGGCGAGATCAAGGTCAAGCGCCGCACCGTCGACCTGGATGAAGGCCCGCGCGCCGACGCCAGCATGGAAGGCATGGCGAAGCTCAAGCCCGTCTTCGCCGCCAAGGGCAGCGTGACGGCCGCGACGTCGTCGCAGATGTCGGACGGCGCCGGCGCGCTGATCGTCGTCAGCGAGAAGATCCTGAAGGAACACAACCTGACCCCGCTGGCCAAGTTCTCGTCGTTCGCCGTGCGCGGCGTGCCGCCGGAGATCATGGGCATCGGTCCGAAGGTCGCGATTCCGGCGGCGCTGGCCGCCGCCGGCATCACCCAGGACCAACTGGACTGGATCGAACTGAACGAAGCCTTCGCGGCACAGGCACTGGCCGTCATCCGCGACCTGAACCTGGACACCAGCAAGGTGAACCCGATGGGCGGCGCGATCGCCCTCGGCCACCCGCTGGGCGCGACCGGTGCGATCCGCGCCGCGACCGTCGTCCACGCCCTGCGCCGCAACAACCTGAAGTACGGCATGGTCACCATGTGCGTCGGCGCCGGCATGGGCGCGGCGGGCATCATCGAACGCGTGTAATCCACACGACGTGAACGGAAGGGTGGGTACGGCACAACCGTTCCCACCCTTTTTTTATACGAACAAGCGAGACACCGAATGGACATCCTGACCACCACCGCCGACGGCATCCTCACCCTCGAATTCAACCGCCCGGAACGCAAGAACGCCATCACGGGCGCCATGTACACCCTGCTGGCCGATGCGCTGCGCGCAGCCGACACCGACCCCGCCATCCGCGCGATCCTCATCACGGGCAAGCCCGAGATCTTCACGGCCGGTAACGACCTCGAAGATTTCCTGCACAACGTGGGCGAAGGCGCGATGACCGAATCGCGCCCCGTATTCCAGTTCATGCGCGCGTTGGAAGGCTGCTCGAAGCCGGTGGTCGCGGCCGTCGCCGGCGCCGCCGTCGGCATCGGCACCACGCTGCTGATGCACTGCGACCTCGTCTACTGCGCCGATAACGCGAAATTCTCGATGCCGTTCTCGCAGCTGGGCCTGTGCCCCGAGTTCGCATCGTCGCTGCTCGTCGCGCAATCGGCGGGCTACACCCGTGCTGCCGAAAAGCTGATGCTGGGCGAAGCCTTCGGCGCGCAGGAAGCGTTCGAGATGGGCATCGTGGCGCGCGTGTTGCCGGCCGCGGAGCTGCTCGCGTTCGCGCAGGGGCAGGCTGCCAAGCTGGTCAAATTGCCGGCGGCGTCGATCCGCACGACCAAGGCCCTGATGAAGCGCTCGCGTGCGGCGCTGGTAAAGGACACCATCGCCGCCGAGAACGAGCGGTTCAGCGCGATGCTGACCGGGGCCGAGGCGAAGGAAGCCTTCACGGCGTTCTTCGAGAAGCGCAAGCCGGACTTCAGCAAGTTCGACTGATGACCGCGGGCCGGGATCGGTGCACAATGCCTTCATGAACCTGCACCGTCTCGACCTCGTTTCACTTTCCCTGTTCAGCCACGTCGTCCGCTCCGGCAGCATCAGCAAGGGCGCGCTGCTCGCCAACCTGGCCGTCGGGGCGGCGAGCAAGCGCATCTCCGACCTGGAGGCCGCCGTCGGCGCCGCGCTGTTCGAACGCCATTCGCGCGGCATCACGCCCACCGCGGCCGGCCTGGCGCTGGCCCGGCACGCGCAGCGCATCCTCGGCGACGTGAACCTGCTGGCGGCCGAACTGCACGACCACGCCAGCGGCATCGTCGGCGTGGCGCGCCTGTGGGCGAACACCTCCGCGATCACGCAGTTCCTGCCGGCCGACATCGCCGCGTTTGCCAGGGCCAATCCGGCGATCCGGATCGAGCTCGCTGAGCTCAACAGCAACGAGATCGTGCTGGGCGTGCTCGAAGGCCGCGCCGACATCGGCATCTTCGCCGACCGCACGCCGGCCCTCGGCCTGCACCTGATGCCGTATCGCGAAGACCGCCTCGTGCTCGTGGTCCCGGCCGGCCACGCGCTCGCGCGCCGGCGCAGCCTGGGCTTCGAGGAGGCGGCGGATTTCGACGTCGTCAGCCTGTCGCAGGGGACGTCGCTGGCGCAGCGCCTGCAGGCCGAGACGGAAGCGATGGGCCGGCGCCTGCGCGTGCGCATCCAGGTGCGCAGCTTCGATGCGATGTGCCAGATGGTGGCGGCCGGCCTGGGCGTCGCGGTGCTGCCCGCCGACGCCGTGCGCGCGCTCGTGCGCTCGCTGAACCTGCGCCAGATCCCGCTGACGGATGCGTGGGCCCGGCGCCAGCTCCTGATCGGCGTGCGCGACCTGGAAACCCTGCCGCGCCACGCACGCCTGCTGGTGGACCATCTGGGCGCCGGGGCCTGACACCTGGCGAGCTTTCGCGAAACGCGAAAGCGGGGTTCACACCTTGGTCATTCCGCGTCCGGAGGCGTGCTGCCAGAATCGCATCATCACGCCACCAAGAGCGTGCTTCATTCGACGACTATCCATCCGGAGACAACAATGAGCAAGATTCTTTCCGCCCCGGCCGGCGCGTCCGACGCCGCCGTGCCGGACATGGCGCGGATCGTGGCGAAGGTGGCATGGCGCATCATGCCCCTCATCATGGTCTGCTACCTGTTCGCCTTTTTCGACCGCATCAACATCAGCTTCGCCAAGTTCGCGCTGCAGAGCAGCCTGTCGCTGTCCGACACGGCGTACGGCCTCGGTGCCGGCCTGTTCTCGGTCGGCTACGTCCTGTTCGAAGTCCCCAGCAACATGATGCTGTACAAGGTCGGCGCGCGGCGCTGGATCGCGCGCATCATGGTCTCGTGGGGCATCGCCACCGCGCTGATGGCGCTGGTGCAGACCGAATGGCAGTTCTACGTGCTGCGCTTCCTGATCGGCGCAATGGAGGCCGGCTTCGCGCCCGGCGTGCTGTACTTCCTCACGCTGTGGTTCCCGACCGCCTACCGCGGCCGCATCACGTCGATGCTGTTCCTCGCTTCGGCATTCTCGGGCCTCGTCGGTGCGCCGGCCGCCGGCCTCGTGCTGGCCCACCTGGACGGCGTGCTGGGCATGTCCGGCTGGCACTGGCTGTTCCTCGTGGGCGGCCTGCCGTGCGTGCTGCTGGGCGCCATCGTGTTCCTCGTGCTGAAGGACCGCGTCGAGGATGCGTCCTGGCTCGCGCCCGACGAACGCGCGCTGCTGGCCGCGCGCATCGCCGAACAGAACCGGAGAATCGGCAGCCACTCGCTGCTGGGCGCCCTCAAGACGCCGGGATTTTTCACGCTGGGCCTCGTCTACTTCCTGATCCAGGTGAGCTCCTATGGCCTGAACTTCTGGGCGCCGCACATGATCCGCAGCGCCGGCACCACGAGCCCGACGACTATCGGCCTGCTCACGGCGGTGCCCTACCTGTGCGGTGCGATCGCAATGGTAGCCGTGGGCCGGCTGTCGGATGCCAGCGGCGAGCGCACGAAGTTCGTGATCGGCCTCGTGCTGCTGGGCGCGGTGGGCTTTTGCGGCGCCGGCCTGTTCGACCACCAGCCCGGCCTGCTGGTCGCGGCACTGGCCGTGATGGGCGCGGGTGTGGTAGCGTCGATCCCCGCGTTCTGGGCACTGCCGCCGAAACTGGTGACGGGTGCCGGCGCGGCGGGCGGTATCGCGCTGATCAATACGCTGGGACAGCTGGGCGGCATCGTCAGCCCGGTGATGGTCGGACGCATCAAGGACGTCACCGGCAGCACGACGCCCGCCCTGTACGTGATCGCGGCGCTGGGCGTGGCCTGCGCCGGTGTGCTGGCGTTCGGCCTGCCCGAACGGCTGCGCCAGCGCGAACAATCTGCAAACTGACGAGGACAAGATGAGCATGACGGCTTCAGGCACGATGTCCGCCAACGCCCTGCAGGGCGTGCGCGTGATCGAGATGGGACAATTGATCGCCGGCCCGTTCGCCGGCAAGACGCTGGGCGATTTCGGCGCCGACGTGATCAAGATCGAGGCGCCGGGCACGGGCGACCCGCTGCGCAACTGGCGCATGATGAAGGACGGCACCTCCATCTGGTGGCAGGTCCAGTCGCGCAACAAGCGCTCGCTCGCCCTCGACCTGAGAAGCGAAGAAGGGCAGGACGTCGCGCGCAAGCTGATTGCCGAGGCCGACGTGCTCGTCGAGAACTTCCGTCCCGGCACGCTGGAAAGCTGGGGCATGGGGTGGGACGTCCTGTCCGAACTGAATCCGGGCCTCGTCATGCTGCGCATTTCCGGCTACGGCCAGACGGGGCCCTACCGCGACCTGCCGGGCTTCGGCGCGATCGGCGAAGCGATGGGCGGCCTGCGTCACCTGACCGGCGAGCCGGGCCGTGTGCCTGTGCGCTGCGGCATCTCGATCGGCGACACGCTGGCCGCGCTGCACGGCACCATCGGCGTGCTGACCGCGCTGTACCACCGCAAGGTCAACGGCGGCAAAGGACAGGTGATCGACGTCGCGCTGCACGAAGCCGTGTTCAACGTGATGGAAAGCCTGATCCCCGAATACAGCGCATTCGGCGCCGTGCGCGAGGCCGCCGGCAGCGCGTTGCCGGGCATCGCCCCGTCGAATGCCTACCGCTGCGTCGACGGCTACGTGCTCGTCGCGGGCAACGGCGACAGCATTTTTAAACGCCTGATGCAGGCGATCGGCCGGCCCGACCTGGGCGACGCGCCTGATCTCGCGAACAATGCGGGCCGCGTCGCGCGCGTGGACGAGATCGATGCGGCCATCGGTGCGTGGACGGCGGAGCGGACCGTGACGGACGTCCTGGATGTGCTGGGCGCGGCGAAAGTCCCGGCCGGCAAGGTCTACACGGCGAAGGACATCGCGGAAGACCCGCACTACCGGGCCCGCGACATGATCCTGACGCAGCAGACGAGAGAAGGCTACGAGGTCGAGGTGCCGGGCATCGTGCCGAAGCTGATGGGCACGCCGGGCAGCGTGCGCTCGGCCGCGCCGCGGCTGGGCGAGGACACGGATGCCGTGTTGCGCGAGATCGGCCTCACCGAAGACCAGATCGCGGCGCTGCGCGCGCGCAAGGTGGTGGCATGAGCGCCTGGACCGGGGCCAGCCGTCGCATCCACATCCAGGAAGTCGGGCTGCGCGACGGCCTGCAGGCCGAGTGCCGCTTCGTGCCGACATCCGACAAGATCGCCCTGGCCGACCTGCTGTCGGGCGCGGGACTCGCCAAGCTCGAAGTCAGCTCCTTCGTGTCGCCGAAGGCCGTGCCCGTGCTGGCGGATGCGGGCGACGTGTTCGCCGGCATCGCGCGCGCACCGGGCGTCGTGTACAGCGCCCTCGTGCCGAACGTGCGCGGGGCCGAGCGTGCCGTCGCGGCGGGCGTGGGTGAGATGAACCTCGTCATGTCGGCCAGCGAAAGCCACAACCTGTCCAACCTGCGCATGACGCGAGAACAATCCTTCGCCGGACTGGCCGACGTCGCGGCACTGGCGCGGCGCCACGGCGTCGCCGTCAACGTGTCGCTGTCGTGCAGCTTCGGCTGCCCGATGGAAGGCGACGTGCCGCAGCAGGACGTGCTGGACTGGTGCGCCCGCTTCATCGGCGAACTCGGCGCGCACGGCATCACGCTGTGCGACACCACCGGCATGGCCTATCCGACCCAGGTGCACGCGCTGACGGAAGCCGTATGCGCGCGCTGGCCCGGCATCGAACTCACGCTGCACTTCCACAACACGCGCGGCATGGGCCTGGCGAACGTGCTGGCCGCGATCGATGCCGGCGCCGACCGCTTCGACGCCTCCCTCGGCGGCATCGGCGGCTGCCCATATGCGCCCGGTGCCACCGGCAACGTGTGCACGGAGGAGGTCGTGCACGCGCTCGAACTGATGGGCTACGACACCGGCGTCGACCTGGCCCGGCTGCTGCAGGCCGCGGTCCGCCTGCAGGACCTCGTCGGCCACGAGGTGCCCAGCCAGATCGTCAAGGCCGGCCGCAGGCTGGACCTGCACCCACGGCCGGCTGCCTGAGCACACCCGTCAACGTATCTCGCAGCGCGCGATCTCCGTGCGCCCGTGTCCGGCCACGATCCCGCTGCCGTACACGGGCAGGTCGAGATAGGCCCGCTCCGTCGCGCGCACGGCCAGCACATACGCCTGCCGTCCGGTCTTGTGGCGCAGCGCGCGCGTGGCTGAAATAGCGGATCGCCTCGACACCGAACCGTGCCATATCTGTCTCCTTGGAAATGCAGCCTGCATGAATGCCCGGACAGCTTCCGTACGGTAGCGGTACGTGGCCGGCGCCGGGCTGTTCTGCATCACGCGCGCTTGCGTGCAGGGTTGATCCAACGCGGGTACGTGAGCGCCGATTCGTGTGTCGGCCTTGAAGGCGATGCGCTACAGTAAGAGGATGGATGACAGGAGAATCCGATGGAATGTGAAATCAAACTGGCCGTGGATGCGACCAGTGCCGCGCGGCTGAAAAAATCGGCCGTGCTGCGCGAGCACGCCGTGTCGAAGCCGCGCGACCAGGAACACGTCGACCGCTATTTCGACACCGGCGGCTTCGACTTGTGGAAGCATGGCTTCGCCCTGCGCGTGCGCAGCGCCGGGGAGCGTCACGTGCAGACCCTGAAGGGCGGCGGCAGCGCCGTGGCCGGCCTGCACCGGAGAACCGAGCTGGAAGCCGAGATTCCGTCCGAGGTGCCCGACCACGACCTGTTCGACCGCCAGCTGCGCGAAGCGTTGCCCGGCCTCGCGCACAGCCTGGACGGCCGGCAGCTTGCACCCGAGCCGGTCTTCGTCAACCGCACGAAGCGCACGACGTGGATGCTGGCCCTGCCGGACGGCACGCATGTCGAGTGCGCGCTGGACGTGGGCGAACTGCAGCACGGCGAGCGCAAGACAGCCGTGCGCGAGCTGGAGCTGGAAGTGAAGGATGGCGATCCGGCCTGCCTGTACGAACTGGCGCAGCGGGTGCACGAGGCGACGCCCGTGCGCATCGAGAACATCAGCAAGGCCGAGCGCGGCTATGCGCTGGCGACCGATGACAAGGCGCACGCCGTCAAGGCCGCGCCCGTGACGCTCAAGCGCAAGGCCACGCTGGGCGAGGCGCTGGGCGGCATCCTGCAGAACTGCCTGCAGCAGATGCAGGCCAACGAACGGGGCGTGCTGGCGGGGGACGTCGAGAGCCTGCACCAGATGCGCGTCGGCCTGCGCCGCCTGCGCGCGGCCCAGGACATGGTCGACGGGCTCGTGACGCTGCCGGAACCGCTGGCGGCCGATATCGACTGGTTCGCCGGCGAACTGGGCGACGCACGCAACTGGGACGTGTTCCTCGAATCCGTGCTGCCCGGCCTGCCGCTGACCGAGGACCAGAAGCCGTCGCTGGCGCGCGTGGAAGCGGCCGCGCGCGAGGAGGCGGAGCGTCATCGGGCGCGCGTGCGCTCGGCCGTCGGCAGCCCGCGCTACACGACCCTGATGCTCGCGCTGGGCGGCTGGATCGCGGGCAAGGGCTGGCACCATACTGCGCTGCCGGCCGATCCGCTCGAACAGAAGATCGCGAAGGCCGCGCCGCAGCTCGTGCAGCACGCGGCCGCGCGCGTGCGCAAGCGCGCCCGCGGCTATGACCTGAAACGGCCGGAGTGCCTGCACAAGGTGCGCATCGCGGCCAAGAAGGAACGTTATGCGCGCGAGTTCTTCTCCGCGTTGTCGCACGACCGCAAGGCGACGAAACGGCACGATCTCTTGAGCGGCATGCAGGACGAGCTGGGCGAGATCAACGATGCGTTCGTGGCACGCGAGCTGGTTGCCCAGCTGCGTGACCGCGTGCCGCAGGAGGCGGGGCTGCTCGGCTTCATCGAAGGCGTGCTGGCCGCGCGCGCGCTGGATGCGATGCCGCGCGCGCGCCGGCACGTCAAGGAGAGCCTGCGTGCAAGGGCACGCTTCTGAATTGGTGCCGGTATGTTTCCCGACCGCCGGCGCCGGTAGGGCGGCCGAGCCGCCATGTGCTCTCTTCCCTGGGAGCGATGCGTATTTTGACGCGGGATTGTGACGTGATCGTTACGGCGCGGCGTTCGCCGCCAGCGGCGCACCGCTCCAGCGGCGCAACAGGGCCGCGAGCGTGGACGAACGCTTGTCTTCGGGCGTGAGGACGGCCACCGCGGTCTGCAGGGCCTTGTCGTCGCGCGTGCCGAACGTGCGCGTGGACTCGACCGGCTCGCGCTTCGCCTCCGCCATCGTGTCGAGCGGCTGTGTCGCGGGCAGGTGTTTTGCCAGGTCGGCTTCGCGCAGCAACAGGTCGTCGTCGGCGGCCACCGCGGGCGTCACGACGATGTCGGGCGTGACGCCGCGCGCCTGGATCTCATGGCCGTTCGGCGTGAAGTAGCGCGCCACGGTGAACTTGATGCCGCTGTCCGCGTCCAGCCCGATGACGGACTGGATCGAACCCTTGCCGAACGTGCGCGTGCCGATGACGGTGGCGCGGTGCTGGTCCTGCAGGGCACCGGTGACCAGTTCCGCGGCCGACGCGGACGCGCCGTTCACGAGCACCGTCAGCGGCACGGTGCGGGTCCACCCGGGCAGGCCGGCCAGCACGTCGGGCTGGCCTTGCTGGCGGTAGTAGCGCTCGTCGACGGTGACGGTGGCGTTGGCGCCCGGTTCGCGTCCGCGCGCCGAGAACAGCACGGTGCCCGGCTGCAGGAACGCGCCCGCGACCGCGACGCCCGTCGACACCAGGCCACCCGGATCGTTGCGCAGGTCGAGAATCAGGCCGCGCGGATTGTCCAGTTTTTTCAGGGCCGCCGCGAGGTCGGCCGCCGTGGCGCCGCCGAATTCCGAGATGCGGATCCACGCGAGGCCCGGCGCCGCCATCTTCACGCGCACCGTGTCGTTGTGCAGGTCGGCACGCGTGATGCGCAGGGTCTCGACCTTGTTGCGGCGCGCGATGCCGACGGCGACCACGGTGCCTGGCGCGCCGTGCATGCGCCGCGCGACGTCGTCGCCCGCCATGGCGGCGACGGGCGCGCCGTCCACCGAGACGATCACGTCGCCTGGCCGGACGCCCGCGCGTTCGGCCGGCGAGCCTTCGGTGGCGGACACCACGCGTAGTTGCTTGCGGTCGCCTTCGACCTCGATGCCGATGCCGACGTACTCGCCGCTGTTCTCGCGCCCGACGTCGCGCATGGCGTCCTTGTCCAGGTAGCGCGAGTGCGCGTCGAGCGCGGCCAGCATGCCGGACAGGGCGCCGTCGAACAGCGTGTTGTCGTCGGCCTCGCCGACATAGTTCTGCTTGATCAGGGCGTAGACCTCCAGCAGCCGTTCCACCTGCGCCTGCGGCAGTTTCAGCGTCGGGCGCGCGGTGGGGGCCGGCGTGTCGTCGGCGTGGGCGAGGGGCGCGCAGGCCAGGAAGAGGGCGCCGAGGACGGCGAGCGCGGTGCGTTTCATGGTGATCCTTTCGTCGATTCGTTCCCGGATTCTGGCCCGGCGGGATGTTAAGCGCGGTTAAGCGCAACTGAGCGCGGGTAAATCGGCGTTAAGGAGTTGTAAGCGATCGCTGTCGTTTTTGCCCGTACTGACGGGCTTTTTTCTTTTCCTGATGGCAAAAAGAACAGATAATCGATGCTTTGCGCCCCAGGAGAACGCCATGCAGGATCACGACGACGACCACCCCGCCAGCCCCGCGCGCCGCCGCATCTTCCAGGCCGCGGCCGCCGTGGGCCTGTCGGCGTCGATCGCGCCACCGGCCGCAGAAGCGAAGCCGGCCAAGGCGGTGAAGCCGGTCGCGGGCTCGCTGGACGCCAAGCTGAAGGCGCACGTCAAGAACGTCGTCGTGATCTACCTGGAGAACCGCAGCTTCAACAACCTGTTCGCGGACTTCCCCGGCCTCGCGCAACCGCTGCCGGCGGCGAACGCCGTCCCGCAGAAGGACCGCGACGGCAGCGTCCTGCCGGAACTGCCGAAGATCTGGGGCGGCATGGTGCCCGCGCGCCAGAACATCGGCGGCACGGATTACCTGATCAGGGAAGACGACATCCAGCATCTTCCCAACGCGCCGTTCAGGCTGACGGATGCCGCCGGCAAGCCGCTGCCGGAAGCGATCGTCACGCGCGACCTGTGGCATCTGTTCTACCAGAACCAGATGCAGATCAACGGCGGCAAGAACGACGGCTTCGTCGCGTGGGGCGACAACGGCGCGCTGACGATGGGGCATTATGGCGAGACGTCGAAGAACCTGGGCCTGTGGCAGATCGCGCGCCAATTCACGCTGTGCGACAATTTCTTCATGGGCGCGTTCGGCGGCTCCTACCTGAACCACCAGTTCCTGGTCAGCGGCCGGGTACCGGAATTCTTCGATGCGGCGTCCACGCCGGCCGCGAAGAAGATCGCAGTGCTGGAAGACGGCCCGACGGGCGTCCGTCTCGCGCTCGCGCCGGAGTCGCCCAAGTCCGCGCTGGAGGGCAAGCCGAAGTTCGTCAACAACGGCGCCATCACGCCGGACGGCTACGCGGTCAACACGATGGCGCCGCCGTTCCAGCCGAGCTGGGTGCGCCCGGCACCGGGCGGCGATGCGCACCTGGCCGATCCGCAAGACCCGGCCGTGCTGCCGCCGCAAACGTATCGAACGATCGGCGACCTGTTGTCCGAGAAAGGCGTCAGCTGGGCGTGGTACGCGGGTGCGTGGCAGGCGGCGCTGGACGGCCGCGGCGAAGGCGAGCGGCCGAACTTCCAGTTCCACCACCAGCCGTTCAACTATTTCAGGCAGTTCGGACCGGGCACCGCGGCGCGCGCCGAGCACCTGCGCGACGGCGGCATGGGCGACAGCCCGATCTCGAACAAATTCATCGCCGACGCCATTGCCGGCAGGCTGCCGGCCGTTACGTTCTACAAGCCGCAGGGGAACCTGAACCTGCACGCGGGCTATTCGGACGTGGAGTCCGGCGATGCCCACGTGGCCAACGTGATCGAGCACCTCAAGAAGTCGCCGCAGTGGAAGGACATGGTCGTCGTCGTTACCTTCGACGAGAACGGCGGCTGGTGGGACCACGTGGCGCCGCCGCAGGGCGACCGCTGGGGCCCGGGTTCGCGCATCCCCGCGATCGTCATCTCGCCGTACGCGAAGAAGGGCGCCGTCGACCACAACTTCTACGACACGACGTCGATCCTGCGCTTCATCACGCGCCTGCACGGCCTGCCGCTGCTGGAAGGCCTGGCCGCACGCAACGCGGCGTTCGCGGCGCGCGGGGCGCGTCCGCCGGGCGACCTGACCGGGGCGCTGAGCTTCCGCTGATCGACAATTCGGGGTCAGAGCTCATTTTTTGGCACGATCTCGGCAGCAACTTGTTGAGGGCGACGGTGCCGGCCTGCCCGTCCAGATGGGCAGGCCGGGACCTGCATTCGGCGCCTCGTGCATATCAGGACATTGATCTGAAATGTGCTCTGACCCTGAGCCTTCCCCTCAAATTTTGCTCAGATGTCATAGGTAAGCATCATGGAAGTCAGCTCTGACGATGCGTCGGCAAGCTGACTTCGTGTCAGCTTGGTTGCGTGAGGCTCGATCAGCCAATGGCGTGCCAACGACAGGATTGACAGCGTGGTTGCTGCCTTTTTACGGCTGCCGTATTCAATGCGGTACCCGGCGCACCTGACGGCCAAGCCAATCAACCACAGAGCAAAGCCAAGTAACGCCGCGATGAGCAGTAACGCAGCCAAACGTCGAGGTTTTCGCGTTTGTGCAGTAGTCAGTCCCATACCCCATTGCGCATTCTTGAGATCCCGGAAAGTCTGTTCGATCTGCATGCGGCACCTGTACAAGTCGACCACGGAGTCGGCGCTTAGCCGGGATAGCGATGGTGAGGAAGCCAGCAGCCACGGTTCGCGTTGCGAGGCCTGATTCTTGATACTGTGACGGCTGCGCGCCTTTTTGCCAAAGGCGGTCTTGCGCTGACGCCCCTTGCGCGGCTGCTTAATGAGCACGAGACGGCACGCCACTGGATTGGAGCGGACATAAAGAAAATCTCCCAGGTCGCGTGCCTTTCCCTTGGTGTCGGCATAAAGCTGTTTGCATCTGCGCCAAGTACATGAGCCGCTCTTTTTCACCATGTCGCGGTTGCGGATGCGGCCGACCCACGCATAGCCAAGCTCATTCAGCATCTTGAACCATGTGGCCCGAAAACCTGCGTCGCTAATGATGATGGGCTGGCACCCAGGCGGAAGCACCGAGCGCAAATTCTTCATGAAAGCCCGGTGAACCGAAGCGGCGCCATACAGCTCGGTCGGATGCACTTCCTCGTAGATGACCAAGGCTCGTCCACGAACGATCAATGCGGCACGCAGAACGTGCTGGCTTACGTCATTCAGCAAATTGGACCAGTCGACGATGATGCAAACACGCACCTGCTCGTGCAAGGCGCGTCGGGCCAGCGCTCGATACGCTAACAGGCGCTCAGAAGCTAGTTGCGGATTACTCAGCAATCGATCGCAGCGCTTTATGCGATGACGCAAACTAGTCTGGCCAGTGATCGCCTTGCCCATCTTCACCACACCGAGACCGCCACGGGCCGCAGCATCAGTCATCGCCGCCAAACACTCGCGTCGCTTGGCGTGCATGGATGGGCACTGCGCTTGAAGTAACTCCTGTATGATCCGCTGTGCATGCATGGCCTGTTCCCCTTTGTTCGCAGTTGGTAGCTACGAACGAAAGGGCTAACACAGCCATGCATGCGCCGTTTTTGGGATTGAAAGTTAACAGCTTCCCAAGCTGTTTACAACAAAAATTTGAGGGGAAGGCTCAGGCTCTGACCCCGAATTTGAGGCCGTTCATTCTTCGCATATCGATAAAACTTTCCTGCTGGCTAACGCGCGCTGTTCAAGAAAACGCGGCGATACACTTTGCCACGGCCGTTGTCATTCAAACACGAGCTTGCGCACTGCGGCCCCCGCCAGGCGCCAACTTCATAACAGAGTTCAGGAGAGCGAAACATGCAGAACAAGAACACCTTGAAAGGGCTGCTGGCCGTCTCGGCAGTGGCAGCGCTGTTCGCCACCGTCGGCGTACACGCCCAGACGGCGGCGGTCAGCCAGACCCCGAGCCAGACCGGCACCAGCAGCACGCCCGGCAAGCAGAACACGTCCGGTAAAACCACCCGCGAAGGCACCATCGACAACACCAACAGCACCGGCATGGAAAACCGCAGCAAACAGGCGGGTGCGGCCGGCATGACCAACCAGAGCGCCACCTCGAGCATGGGCGCCAGCGGCGCCGGCCAGTCGGCGGCGGGTACGGCCACCGGCGCGAAGCTGAGCGCCGGCGACGAGAAGATTCTCAAGGATATGGCAATGGCCAATATGGCCGAAGTCGAGGGTGGCAAGCTTGCCCAGAGCAAGAGCCAGAGCAGCGAGGTGAAAGCGTTCGCCCAGCAGATGATCGACGACCATACCGCCAACCTGAACGAAGTCAAGGCGCTGGCCCAGGCGCGCGGCGTGACCCTGCCGACCGAGCCGGACGCCAAGCACAAGGCCATGGCCGCCAAGCTGGAAAAGATGAGCGGCGACGCCTTCGACAAGGCCTACATGAAGCAGGCCGGCGTCCAGGATCACAAGACTGTCCACGCCAAGCTGGTGGCGGCGTCGAAGAAGGCCAAGGATCCGGAAGTGAAGGCCCTCGTCGACAAGACCGAGCCGGTCGTCGCGCAACACCTCAAATCGGCCGAGCAGATGCCGATGGCCAAGACGGGTACGACGTCGGGCAAATAAGCCGGCGAATAAGGACTGCCGGCGTTATCCCATCGCAGCCAGCACGCGCGCCCGGTCCTCGGGCGTGCGGTTCTGGCTCATCTTGAATTTCGCTTCGAGGCGTTCGATGGCGATCTCGATGCCGACGGTCGTCCGCACGACCCTGTCGATGAACTCGCGCGGCGCATCCTCCACCTTCCACCCTTCACGCGCATCTTCGTGGCGTCCCGTCAGCCGCGTCATCTGGCCGAGGATCCACGCCGGATCGTCGATCGCACGCAGCCGCCCGTGCGCATGCACGACCTGGTAATTCCACGTCGGCACCACGCGTCCCCCGGCCGCCTCGACGTCGTACAGCAGCGGCGACACATAGCTGGACGCGCCCTGGAACAGCACGAGCACGGCCGCATCGTCCGCCTGCCAGATCGGATTCGCGCGTGCCACGTGGGCACGCAGCAGGCCGTGCGGCGCCGCGTCGGTGGGCGCCGCCAGCTCGAACGGGATGTGGTCTCCTTCCAGCCCGCCGGCGCCGAGGCGCACGAGCGCGCCCAGCGGATTGGCGGCGATCAGGTCCAGCATGTCGGCCTCGTCGGCCACGGCAAATTGTCTCGGCACGTACATTATTCGAACCCTTCCACGACGACGTCTCCCTTCAGCGAATTGGCGATGTAGCAGCGCGCATGCGCTTCGTGATGCAGCTCGGCCAGCGCGGCGCGGTCCGGCTGCCGCTCGCCGCCGAACGCGATGACGGGATCGAGCACGATGCGGGTGATGGCCGCGCGGCCGTCCGGACCGGTATCGAGCAGGCCGACGGCGTGATCGAGGTAGCGGTCGACCACGTAGCCGCGCGCGGCCGCGAGCGACAGGAAGAACAGCATGTGGCAGCTGGCGGCGGCCGCGACGAGGGCTTCCTCGGGATCGACGGCGGCCGGGTCCGACAACGGCACGGGCACGGACAAGGGCGACGAGGAGGCCGGCACGTCCAGCCCGCCATCGAAGCGCCAGCGGTGCGCGCGGCTGTAGCGCAGGTCGGTGAAGGCCTGGTCGCCGCGCTGCCAGGCCAGGGTGGCTTCGAATCGTTTCATCATCTCTCCGTGTGCGAACGAGCTGTCATCTTAAGTTCAAGGATGGCTTGCTCAAATGACCAATTAACGCCAAGATGACCGTACCAATCTGCACCCCGCCGCCATGCACGTCCACGACATCCTCGCCGCCGCCACGCTCGAGCGCGATTCCTCGACACCGCTGTTCCGCCAGCTGTACGTCCACCTGAAGGACGCGATCCTCGACGGCCGCATCGCCGCCGGCGTGCGCCTGCCCGCCACGCGCACCCTGTGCGGCCTGTTGAACGTCTCGCGCCAGACCGTGCTTGCCGCGTACGAGCAGTTGATGGCCGAGGGTTATCTGCAGGGCACGGTGGGGAAGGGCACGTTCGTCAGCGCGTCGCTGCCGGCCGGTGCCCGTGCGGGCGATGCCGCCGCGGCGCCGATGGTGCGGCCGCTGTCGGCGCGCGGAGAACTCATCGCGGGCGGCATGGCGCGCGTGCTGCACCACGCTGGGCCGCTGCGCGCCTTCCGCGCCAGCATGCCGGGCCTGGACCTGTTCCCGTTCGACGTCTGGCGCCGGCTGGAAGCGCGCCACTGGCGCCATTCGACCGGCGCGCTCGGCTACGGCCCCGGCGCCGGGTACGCGCCGCTACGGGAGCTGCTGTGCGCCTACCTGAAGGCGTCGCGCGGGGTGCAGTGCACGCCGGACCAGGTCGTGATCACGTCCGGTTCGCAGCAGGCGCTGTACCTGCTGGCCCAGCTGCTGCTCGCACCGGGCGAAGCGATGTGGATCGAATCGCCCGGCTACCAGGGCGCGGTGGCGCCGTTCACGGTGGCCGGTGCGCGCGTCTGTCCGGTGCCCGTCGACGCCGAGGGCATGGACGTCGCGTACGCGGCAAAGCACTATCCCGATGCGCGCCTCGCGTTCGCGACGCCCTCGCACCAGCTGCCGCTGGGCGTGACCATGAGCCTGCGCCGCCGTCTCGAACTGCTGCGCTGGGCCGAGGCGAACCGCGCGTGGATCGTCGAGGACGACTACGACAGCGAATACCGCCACACCGGCCCGCCGCTCGCGTCGCTGCAAAGCATGGACCGCGCGGGCTGCGTGATCTACGTGGGCACGTTGTCGAAGGTGCTGTTCCCCGCGCTGCGGCTGGGCTACGTCGTGGCGCCGCCCGCGCTGGCCGCGGCGCTGGCGCGGGCGAAGGCCGTCGTCGACCGCCATAGTCCCATCGTGCCGCAGGCGACGCTCGCCGACTTCATCGCCGGCGGCCACTTCGCGCGCCACATCCGCCGCACGCGCGACGCGTATGGCGAGCGCCGGCAAGCCCTCGTCGATGCGCTCGATGCGCGTCTCAAGGGCCGGCTGCGCCAGGGCCCGTCGGACGCGGGCCTCGACCTGTGCGTGCATTTCACCGAGAGGCTGGACGAGGAAACGGTCGCCCGGCACGCCCGCGATGTCGGCGTGGACGTGCGCACGCTGGGCTATTACACGAATCCGCAGGCGGGTGCCGCCTGCGCCATCGATCCCGGGCTGCTGCTCGGCTTTTCGGCGTTCACGCCGGACGTGATCCGCGCCGGGGTGGACGACCTGGCCCGCGCGATCGAACGGGCATCAATGTGACAGCAGCCAGGCGCTCATGTCGATCGCATCGCGCTCGGACACGCCCAGCACGGGCATTGCGGTTTTCGGGTCGATGGCCTGCGGATCGCGGATCCAGCGCACGAGATTCGCCTGGTTGTTCGGCAGCGTGCCGGCGATGATGGGGCGCTTCGCCATGTCTTCGAGCGGCCGCCCGACCCAGACCTTCGAGCCGGTCACGCCGGGGATCATGTGGCACGCGCGGCAGCCGTACTGCGCGAGGGCGATGCGGCCGCGCGCGGCGTCGCCCTGCAGGCCGGCGGGGGCGCGGTTCGCGTCGCCGCAGCCGGCTTGCAGGAGCGCCGCGAGTACGAGGACAAGGACGAGCGCGAGCCGGTTCATTTCTTCGCCTCCGCCGTCATTGCCCGGTAATCGTCCGCGCTCTGCGTGGGCAGCTGCATGATGAACGCCACCGTGGACCACAGCTCGTCCTCGCTCAGATGGTATTCCCAGCCCGGCATGCCGCTCATCTTGATGCCGTGCCGCGTGATCCAGTACAGCTCGCGCGGCTTCCAGTGGCGCGTGGCGTCCACCAGCGGACCGGGCACGGGCTGCATGCTCAGGCCATGCTTGCCGGGTGCCGTGCCGGGACCGCCGTGGCACTGGGCACAGTTGTCGCGGTAGACGGCCGCGCCGCGCAGCACCTGCTCGTGGTTGCCCAGCGCGGGTTCGGCCACGCTCTTCGCATGGCGCCGCACCGAGTAATGCATGGCTTGTTCGAGCGTGCTGTAGACGAACGGGAAGTGCTGCGTGGTGGCGCCGATGTCGTACCAGCCGGCGCGCAGCACGACGAAGCCCGCGAGCGCGGCGGCCATCCCCGATCCCAGCAGGGTAGCGATGATGGTCATCATGATCAGGCGGGCGCGCGTGGCGGGCATGCGAGTGTCCCAAACGAATCGTGTTAAAAAAAATGCATCGTCTCCGGTATTATAAAAGCCAACTCAACGTCGTGGATTCAACCGTGCCAACCTCCCTGTCACGCTCTTCCATCGCTTGTGCCGCGCTCGTATTGACGTGCGTAGGGCTGCTGTCCGGCTGTGGCGATGACGACTTCCGCAAGCCGTACATCGGCGGCGACGCGAAGATCGGCAAGCAGCTGATCACGCAATACCAGTGCGGCGCGTGCCACAAGATTCCCGACGTCCCGGGCGCGGGCGGCGAGGCCGGACCGGACCTGGAAAAATTCGGGCGCCTCAGCTACATCGCCGGCGGCATCCCCAACGTGCCGCCGCGCCTCGTGGCCTGGCTGCTCGATCCGCCCGCCCTCAAGCCCGGCACGACGATGCCGAACGTGGGGCTCACCGAGCAGGAGGCGCGCCACTTGGCGGCATACCTGTACACCCTGCGATGAATGGGACGCTGCAATCCGTCCTGCACCCGGCCGGCGCGGATGCCGCGGTCATCAGCCAGTTCGCGTGGGTCCTGTTCGGGGCCGCGACCGTCATCTTCGTCGCCGTGATGGCGCTGATGGCGCTCAGCCTGCGCGACAACACGCGGCCGCTGCGGCCCGGCCTGTGGATCGCGGGGGCGGGCGTCGCGTTTCCCGTGCTCGTGCTGTCGGCGCTGCTCGCGTGGAGCACCTGGCGCAGCGCGCAACTGGTTCCGCAAAGCTCGCGGGCCGCGCTGTCGATCTCCGTCACGGCGCACATGTGGTGGTGGGAAGTGCGCTACCGCGATCCGGCCGGCGGACGCGAGATCGTCACCGCCAACGAGATCCACATCCCCGTCGGGCAGGCCGTGTACGTGGGCCTGAACGCGGCCGACGTGATCCACAGCCTGTGGGTGCCGTCGTTGTCCGGCAAGCGCGACATGATCCCCGGCCGCGTCACCGGCCTCACGTTGCGTGCCGACCGGCCCGGCGTCTACCGCGGCCAGTGCGCGGAATTCTGCGGCGCCCAGCACGCGAACATGGCGCTGCACGTGGTGGCGCTGGCGCCCGACGCGTTCCGCGACTGGCTGCGGCGCCAGGCACTGCCGGCCCGCGCACCGCAGGGCGCGCTGCTGGAGCGGGGCCGCGCCGCCTTCCTCGAACAGCGCTGCCAGGCGTGCCACACGATCCGCGGCGTGGCCGAGACGGCGCGCCTCGGCCCCGACCTGACGCACGTCGGCAGCCGCGCGCATATCGGCGCGGGCCTGCTGCGCACGCACCGGAACACGCTGGCCGGCTGGATCGCGGACCCGCAGGCCGTCAAGCCGGGCGTGTTCATGCCCGCCGCCGCCGGCACCGACGGCGACACGCTGCGCGCGCTGGCAGCCTATCTCGAGCACCTGCAATGACAACCCGGGACGACGACCTCGCGCGGTTGGAAGACGTCTGGCGCACGCGGCGCGGCTGGCGCTTCTTCTCGTCCGTGAACAACACGAACATCGGCCTGCTGTACATCGGGACGGCGCTGCTGTTCTTCGTCCTCGCGGGGGTGCTGGGCCTCCTGATGCGCGTGCAGCTGGCCGTGCCGGACAACGGCTTCCTCGGCGCCGGGACGTACAACCAGGTGTTCACGATGCACGGCTCGGTCATGATGTTCCTGTTCGCGATCCCGATCGTGGAAGCCATCGCCGTGTACCTGCTGCCGAACATGCTGGGCGCGCGCGACCTGCCGTTCCCGCGCCTGTCCGCGTACGCGTTCTGGGCTTACGCCATCGGCGGCCTCGCATTCTTCTGCACCCTGTTCGTCGGCCTCGCGCCGGACGGGGGCTGGTTCATGTATCCGCCGCTTACGGGCCTGAAATATTCGCCGGGCCTGAATGCCGACTTCTGGCTGCTGGGCATCGGCTTCATCGAGATCTCCGCGATCGCCGGCGCCATCGAACTGATCGTCGGCATCCTGTTTACACGCGCGCCGGGCATGACCCTGGGACGCATGCCCGTCTATGCGTGGGCCATGCTGGTCGTGGGCGTGATGATCGTGTTCGCGTTCCCCGCCGTGATCGCGGGCACGGCGCTGCTGGAACTGGAGCGCGCGTTCGACTGGCCGTTCTTCATCGCCGACCGCGGCGGCGATCCGCTGTTGTGGCAGCACCTGTTCTGGTTCTTCGGCCACCCCGAGGTCTACATCATCTTTCTGCCGGCCGCCGGCATGGTGTCGACGATCGTGCCGACCCTCGCCGGCACGCCGCTCGTCGCGCGCCGCGCCATCATCGCGGCCCTCGTCGGCGTGGGCGTCTTCAGCTTCGGCCTGTGGGCGCACCACATGTTCACCGCGGGCCTCGGCACGCTGGAAATGGGCTTTGTTTCCGCGGCCAGCATGGCGGTGGCGGTGCCCACCGCGATCCAGGTGTTCGCGTGGATCGCCACGCTGTGGAAGGGAAAAGTCGAAGCGAACGCGCCCACGCTGTTCCTGCTCGGCTTCATGGCGATCTTCGTACTGGGCGGCCTGACCGGCGTGATGGTCGCCGTGATCCCGTTCGACTGGCAGGTGCACGACACGTATTTCGTCGTCGCGCACTTCCACTACGTGCTGATCGGCGGGATGGTGTTCCCCGTGTTCGCCGCGCTGTACTACTGGCTGCCGCTCGTGAACGGCAACCGGTTGTCGGAAGGGCTCGCGCGCTGGGTGTTCGGCCTGATGTTCGTCGGCTTCAACGTCGCGTTCTTCCCGATGCATGTGACCGGCCTGCTCGGCATGCCGCGCCGCGTCTACACGTATGCGGCGGACCTCGGGTGGAATGGCCTGAACATGCTGTCGACGGTGGGCGCGTTCACGTTCGCGCTCGGCGTGCTGGTGTTCGCGTGGGATGCGTGGCGGTCGCTGCGCCGGCCTGCGCGCGCCGTCGGCAACCCGTGGAATGCGCCCACGCTCGAATGGCTGCCGTCCGAGGACTACGGCAACCGCAGCATCCCGCGCATCGATTCCATCGACCCGCTGTGGGACCGTCCGGAACTGGTACGCGAGGTGGAGGCGGGCCGCCACTACCTGCCGCGCACGGCGACGGGCGCGCGCGAGACCATCGCCACGAGCCCCGTCGCGGCGGTCCCGCGCTATGTGCTGATCCTGCCCGGCGACAGCTGGCTACCGCTCATTGCCGCCGCCGGCACGGCCGCCTTCTTCCTGCTGCTGACCGTGAAGCTGACGATGATCGCCTGGATCTGCGGCATCGCGGCCATCGCGGCGGTGCTCGGATGGATGTGGCAGGCGGATCGCGCGAGCACCGTCACCGACGTGGACATCGGCCATGGCGAGTCGATATCGGTCGGCGCCACCGGCACGGCCTCGCACGCGTGGTGGGCCGCCATCGTGATGCTCGTCGTCGACCTCAGCATCTTCGCGTGCTTCGCGTTCGCCTACGTGCACGTGACGATGCGCCTGACGGTGTGCCCGCCGCCCGGCGCCACGCTGCCGTCGCAGGACCTCGCGCTCACATCCGCCGGCCTGCTGGTGCTGGGCTCATTGCTCGTGTGGTTCGCGACGCTCGCCGTCGGCACGCGGCGCCTGCCGTGGCTCGTGCTGGCGGCGCTGGGCTGCGTGCTCGCGTCATGTGCGGTCGACGTGGGCGGCCTGCTCGATGCCCGGCTGGACCCGACCGCCACCGCATGGGCCGCGGCCGTCGCGGCATTGGCCTCCTACCAGGGCCTGCACGTCGTGACGCTCGCCGTGCTGGCGCCGTATCTCGCCGCGCGCGCATGGTGCGGCCTGCTGGGTGAGCGCAGCCGCGCATCCCTCGACACCATCGCGCTCGTGTGGCACATGACCACGTTGCAGGGCATCGCGGGGATGCTCGTCGTGCGGCTCGTGCCGCTGCTGATGGCGTGATGGCCATGATGCCGCGCACCCGCGAATCGTTCTGGCGCCGCCTGCTGGCGGGGACGCTGCCGCTGCTCGTGTGGAGCCTGCACTTCGCCTTCGCCTATGGCCTCGCGGCGGCCCAGTGCACGCCGGCCGGCATGCGTCCCGGCGGGCCGGACCGCGTGCTGCTGGGTGCCGTCACGCTGGCCGCCATCGGCGCGTGCGCCTGGCTCGCGTGGCGCGCGCGCGAGGCGCCCCGGCGCGAGGATGCCGGCCTGGTCGACTGGGCCCGCCTCGTGCTGGCCGTGCTGGCGCTCGTGGCGGTGACGTGGACGGGCGTGCCGCTACTCCTGGTCACAGGCTGCGCCTGAATGCCGTATTGACATCTCTTGTAAAGAACATAAGCATCGTTCCATGAAAGGCAACCAATGCCTTTTACTTGGCTCATCTGTGCCGAAAAATGATCGTGTTCTGAAACTGCTGTCAACCATTTTGGGCAAATATTAGTGCAAAAAAATTTAGGTTTCGTGTTAACGACGAGACCGCTAAATGGCGTATAGTGCGCGGTTCGTAGGGGAAAAATCCTCACGAAACACACTAAATAAGAACCGCGCGCGGCCCGGTGCCGTGACGACGAGTTCAAACACGTCCTACAACTAGTAAGAACGCGCACAATCATGAGTATTGTCGACGTCGATGTCCTGCTCGAGGATTTGGAGGAGACCGCCCCTTGCGGACCGAATCTCGAGTATGACCCCGCATTCCTGGAGCTCGAGCAGAGTGCGCTCGGCAAGCCAGAAGTCCAGTATGGGGACACGATCGTCCCCGCCGTCCCCCCTGAATGGAAGCAAGTCAAGAAGCAGGCCCTCGAGCTGCTCGGCCGCACGCGCGACCTGCGCGTGGCGATGCCGCTCGTGCGCGCGCTGCTGGCGCTGCATGCGCTGCCCGGCTTCGCCGACGGCGCGCGCCTGCTCGAACGCCTCGTGACCGAGCGCTGGGACCGTGTCCATCCCGAACTCGATCCGGACGACGGCAACGACCCCACGTTGCGCCTCAACTGCCTGGCCCAGTTGACCGACCCGGCGACGACCCTGCGCGAGCTGCGCGAGACGGCCTTCGTCATGCTGCCCGGCCTCGGGGCCCTGACCCTGCGCGTGCTGGAGCAGGCACACGGCGAGGCCCCCGTGCCGGACGGGCAGACCGCGCTGTCGCCCGAATCGATCGACGCGGCGCTGGCCGACGTGTCCGACGACGCGATGCAGGCCGCCACCAGCGCCGTCAACGGTGCGCTGGACAGCGTGGTGAACCTGGAAGCCGCGCTCGCCGATCACGTGGGCAGTACGCAGTCATTGAACCTCACGCCGTTGACGCGCCAGCTGCGCCGCATGGCCGACCTGCTGGCCAGCCGTGCGCAAGCCGCGCCTGAAGCCTCGGACGCCGCGCCCGATGACGACGGCGCCGCGGCACAGGGCAGCGGCACGGCCGCGCCGCGCGCCGCGGCCATCACGGGCGACGTGACCAGCCGCGCCGACGTGATCCGCATGATCGACAAGATTCTCGCCTACTACCAGCGCTACGAGCCGTCGAGCCCCGTGCCGATGCTGCTGGAACGGGCCAAGCGCCTGGCGCCGATGAGCTTCATGGAAGTCATGGAGAACCTCGCGCCCGACAGCATGCAGCAGTTGTATGTGATCCGTGGACCCCAGCCGGGCGAGTCCAACGGGTCGGACGATTATTGAATCAGCAGGCCGGTAGTTCATTCAAGGAGGAGTAAACGTGGGCAAAGAAAGTAGCCAGAAGTTCATCGCACGCAATCGCGCACCGCGCGTGCAGATCGAGTACGACGTCGAAGTGTACGGCGCCGAGAAGAAGGTGCAGCTGCCGTTCGTGATGGGCGTCCTGGCCGACCTGTCGGGCCAGCCCGCCGAGCCGCTGGCACCGGTCGCGGAGCGCAAGTTCCTCGAGATCGACGTCGACAACTTCGACGAGCGCCTGAAGGCCATGAAGCCGCGCGTCGCGGTGCAGGTGCCGAACACGCTGACGGGCGAGGGCAACCTGGCCGTCGACATGACCTTCGAAAGCATGGACGACTTCACCCCGGCCGCCGTCGCGCGCAAGGTGGATTCGCTGAACAAGCTGCTCGAGGCACGCGGCCAGCTGGCCAACCTGATGACCTACATGGACGGCAAGACCGGCGCGGAAGAGCTGATCTCCAAGCTGCTCGCCGAACCCGCGCTGATGCAGGCGCTGACGTCCGCACCGAAGCCCACCGAATAAAGAAAGACGGGAGAACAGAATGTCCGAAGCGTTAGCACAAAGCCAGCAGGAGTCCGGTACGCTCGAGATGAGCGACTTCGGCGCGCTGCTGCAGAAGGAATTCAAGCCGCAATCCGACAAGGCCAAGGAATCGGTCGAAGTCGCCGTGCGCACGCTGGCCGAGCAGGCGCTCGCCGGCACCAACCTGATCACCAGCGACGTGCTGGGCACGATCCAGAGCCTGATCGCCGCGCTCGACAAGAAGCTCACCGAGCAGGTCAACCTGATCATGCACACGGAGGAGTTCCAGAAGGTCGAAAGCGCCTGGCGCGGCCTGCACTACCTGGTGAACAACACCGAAACCGACGAGATGCTCAAGATCCGCGTGATGAACATCTCGAAGAACGACCTGGGCAAGACGCTCAAGAAGTTCAAGGGCACGGCCTGGGACCAGAGCCCGATCTTCAAGAAGATGTACGAGGAAGAATTCGGCCAGTTCGGCGGAGAGCCGTTCGGCTCCATCGTGGCCGACTATTACTTCGACAACAGCGCGCCGGACGTCGAGCTGCTGTCGTCGATGGCCAAGGTGGCCGCCGCCGCGCACGCGCCGTTCATCTCGGCCGCCGCGCCGTCCGTCATGCTGATGGAGTCGTGGAACGAGCTGGCCAACCCGCGCGACCTGACGAAGATCTTCCAGACCCCGGAACACGCCGCATGGCGCTCCTTCCGCGAGTCCGAGGATTCGCGCTACGTCGGCCTGACCATGCCGCGCTTCCTGGCGCGCCAGCCGTACGGCGCCAAGAGCAACCCGGTCGAGGAATTCGACTTCGAGGAAGACACCAGCGCGGAAGGCAGCAAGAACTACACGTGGGCCAACTCGTCCTACGCGATGGCCGTCAACATCAACCGTTCGTTCAAGGAATACGGCTGGTGCTCGCGCATCCGCGGCATCGAGTCCGGCGGCGCGGTCGAAGGCCTGCCGGTGCATGCCTTCCCGACCGATGACGGCGGTGTCGACATGCAGTGCCCGACCGAGATCGCGATCTCGGACCGCCGCGAGGCGGAACTGGCCGCCAACGGCTTCATGCCGCTGGTGCACAAGAAAAACACGGACTTCGCCGCCTTCATCGGCGCGCAGTCGCTGCACAAGCCGGCCGAGTACGACGACCCGGACGCCAGCGCCAACGCCGCCCTGGCCGCGCGCCTGCCGTACCTGTTCGCGACCTGCCGCTTCGCCCACTACCTGAAGTGCATCGTGCGCGACAAGCTCGGCTCGTTCAAGGAACGCGACGAGATGGAGCGCTGGCTGACCAAGTGGATCATGCAGTACGTGGACGGCGATCCGGGCAGCTCCAGCGAAGCGACGAAGGCCCAGAAACCGCTGGCCGCGGCCGAAGTGGTGCTGGAAGAAGTCGAAGGCAACCCGGGTTACTACACGTCCAAGTTCTTCCTGCGTCCGCATTACCAGCTGGAAGGCCTGACCGTATCGCTGCGCCTCGTGTCGAAGCTGCCGTCGGCAAAGGCTTGAACCGTTTTTGAAGTCCCGCGCGGGCCGCGTGCCCGCGCGTATTCGGAAGTACAACCAACTAGGAGAATAAGACATGGCATTGGATATGTTCATCAACATGGGCGACAAGATCAAGGGTGAGTCGCGCGACAAGGTCCAGGGTCCGAAGGGCGACATCGACATCCTGGCGTGGAGCTGGGGCATGAGCCAGTCCGGCACCACCCACATGGGCGGTGGCGGCGGCGCCGGCAAGGCCAACTTCCAGGACATCTCGTTCACCAAGTACATCGACAGCTCGTCGAATGCGCTGATGACCGCCCTGGCCAAGGGTACCCACCTCGACAAGGCCGTGCTGATGGTGCGTAAAGCCGGCGAAGGCCAGCAGAAGTACATCCTGATCACCATGGAAGAAGTCCTGGTGACCTCGATCTCGACCGGCGGCAGCGGCGGTGAAGACCGCCTGACCGAGAACGTCACGCTGAACTTCGGCAAGGTGACCTTCGCCTACACCCCGCAGGACAGCAAGGGCACCGTCGCCGGCGACAAGACCTTCGCCTGGAACATCGCCGAGAACGCGGCAGTGTAAGGGGCGTCGCCAAACCTGCTGCGCGTTGCAGATTCAGCGGGGGCGCCCAGCCCTGCGATGCGCGCTGTACGCTTGTACAGCTGCGCTTCCCGGCTGAATCTGCCGCCGCTCGCTACGGTTTTGCGAGGCCCCCGAAAGGCCGCTAGATGAATTTTTTGATGGGAGCTTCGAATGCTTGCGCAACAGCTGATTCGTGATGGAGACCTGGCCGGCGCACTCGCCGCGCTGCAGGATGCGGTGCGCAAGAAGAGTGGCGACGCGAAACTGCGTGTGTTCCTGTTCCAGCTCCTGTCCGTGCTGGGCCAGTGGAACCGCGCCCTGACGCAGCTGAACGTCGCGGGCGAACTGGATGCGGGCGCGCTGCCGATGGTGCAGACGTATCGCGAGGCGATCCAGTGCGAAGCCCTGCGCGCCGAGATCTTTGCCGGCTTGCGCGCGCCCGTGATCTTCGGCGAGCCGCAGCCCTGGATGGCCCAGCTGGCCGAAGCCCTGAAACTGGACGCCACCGATGCCGCTGCCGCGGCGAGCCTGCGCGCCGCCGCGTTCGATGCCGCGCCCGCATCGCCCGGCACGATCGACGGCACGCGCTTCGACTGGCTGGCCGATGCCGACAGCCGCCTGGGCCCCATACTGGAAGCGGTCGTCAACGGCCGCTACGTGTGGGTGCCGTTCATGCGCATCGCGCGCATCGAGATCGAGCCGCCGGCGGACCTGCGCGATGCCGTGTGGACGGCCGCGACGTTCACGTGGTCCAACGGCGCCCAGACCGTCGGCCTGATCCCGACCCGCTACCCGGGCAGCACGGAGGCCGCCGACGCGGTCAAGCTGGCGCGCCAGACCGAGTGGCAGGGCGAGCATCCCGTCGGCCAGCGCATGTTCACGAACGGCGACGACGACTTCCCGTTGATGGACGCGCGCCTGATCGAATTCGATAGCGTCGACCATGGCTGAACTGGCACCGCGCGAGCGCCTGCAACCTTCGCTGCTCGACCGCCTCACCGACGATGAACCCGACCAGGAGGTCGAGTCGCGCGAACGGCGCGTGCTGTCGGTGCGCGGCCTGCGCGAAGGCGTGCTGCGCGACCTCGCATGGCTGCTGAACACGACCAACCTGCTGTCCGTCTCCGACGTGCCGCGCCTGCCGCACCTGGCGAACTCCGTCCTCAATTACGGCATGCCCGACATGTCCGGCGCGTCGCTGGCGAACATGAGCGCGGCCGACCTGGAACGTGCGATCCGCCAGGCCATCTGGGATTTCGAACCGCGCCTGATCCGCTCGTCCGTGACCGTCAAGGTCGTGCCGCAGCAGGAATCGATCAGCAAGATCATGTTCGAGATCCAGGCCGACATGTGGGCCCAACCGTATCCCGAGCGCCTGTTCCTCAAGACCGAACTCGATCTCGATCTTGCGCAGATCAGCCTCACCGAATTTTCCGGCGCACGGACATGACCAACCCACGCCTGCTTCGCTACTACAGCCAGGAGCTGCAGCACCTGCGCGAGATGGGCGGCGAGTTCGCGGTCCAGTACCCGAAGATCGCCGGCCGCCTCGGCCTGGAAGGTTTCGAGTGCGCCGACCCGTACGTCGAGCGCCTGCTGGAGGGCTTCGCCTTCATGGCGGCGCGCGTGCAGATGAAGATCGACGCCGAGTTCCCGCGCTTCACCCAGCACCTGTCGGAGCTCGTCTACCCGCACTTCCTGGCGCCCACGCCGTCGATGGCGATCGTGCAGCTGCAGCCCGACCTCGCCAACCCGGCGCTGAACGTGGGCTACCGCATTCCGCGCGGCGCGGCCATGCGCAGTGTCCTGGGCAAGGATGACGCCACCGCCTGCGAATACCGCACGGCGCACGAGGTCACGCTGTGGCCGGTCGAACTCGTCGAAGCGAAATTCTTCACGCACGGCGGCCGCATCGAGGGCGTCGACGCGCGCCTGCCCGCGAACGTGAAGGCGGGGCTGCGCCTGCGCTTGCGTACCACCAACGGCATGCCGTTCGCCAAACTGGGACTGGACCGCCTCGCGCTGCACCTGCGCGGCAGCGACGAGATGCCGGGCCAGATCTACGAAAAGCTGCTGGGCGCCGTCGAAGGCGTCCTCGTGATGCCGGGCAGCCGTCCGGCCGGACGCCACACGCTGCTGCCGAAGACGGCGCTGCGCCCGCGCGGCTTCGCCGAGGACGACGCGCTGCTGCCCAGCGGCCAGCGCAGCTTCCAGGGCTACCGCCTGCTGCAGGAATACTTCGCGTTCGCGCAGCGCTTCCTGTTCGTCGAGCTGGCGGGCCTGCAAACCGCGGTGGCCGCCTGCGCGGAGCAGGAGATCGAGATCATCGTGCTGCTGTCGCGCGGCGATGCGCGCCTGGAGCAGGCGCTCGACCACAGCAATTTCGCGCTGAACTGCACGCCCGTGGTGAACCTGTTCCAGCGCCGCGCCGACCGCATCAACCTGACCGGCGACCAGTTCGAATACCACGTGCTGCCCGACCGCACGCGCCCGATGGATTTCGAGGTGCACCAGGTCGAGAGCGTGACCGGCTACGGCACCGGCACCGACGCCGAGCAGGAATTCCACCCGCTGTACAGCGCGCGCGACCTGGGCGCCGCGACCGTGGCGGGCCAGGCCTACTACCAGATCCGGCGCGAACCGCGCCTGCTGTCGCAACGCCAGCGCCAGCGTGGCCCGCGCTCGTCGTACATCGGCTCCGAGATGTTCATCACCCTGGTCGACGCGCAGGAGGCGCCGTACCGCCACAGCCTGCGCCAGCTCGGCCTCGTCGTGTGGTGCACGAACCGCGACCTGCCGCTGACGATGTCGCTCGGCGTTGGCAAGACGGATTTCATCCTGGAGCAGGGCGGGCCGGTGCAATCGGTGCGCGTGCTGGGCGGCCCGAGCCAGCCTTTCCCGTCGTTCGCCGAGGGCGGCATGGCGTGGCGCCTGATCAACCAGCTGTCGCTGAACTATCTGTCGCTGGCGGACACCGACCCGGACCAGGGCGCGCGCGCCCTGCGTGAACTGCTCGCGCTGTACTGCCACCCGCTCGACGCGGCGAGCCAGCGCCAGGTCGAAGGCGTGCGCTCGGTCTCGTCGAAACCCGTCACGCGGCGCATGCCGGCGCCCGGACCGATCACGTTCGGACGCGGCCTGGAGATCACGGTGACGATGGACGACGGCGCATTCGAAGGCGCCGGCGCATTCGTGCTGGGCGGGGTGCTCAGCCACTTCTTCACGCAATACGTGTCGATCAATTCGTTCACCGAGACCGTCGTGCGCACCGTCGGCCGCGGCGAGATCATGCGCTGGAAGGCGGCGGAGGGCGCATGCGCGATCCTGTAGACGTCGAACGCCAGCTCGAGGACGCCGGCGCCGCGCTGGACTTCTTCCAGGCCCTGCGCCTGCTGGAGAACGCGCATCCGGACAAGCCCCGCATCGGCGCATCGCTGCGTCCGCGCGACGACGCCGTGCGCTTCGGGCGCGACCCGTCGCTCAATTTCGAGCCCGGCGCCGTGGCCGGATTCACGCCCGCCATGGGCGACGCGCGCGCGCGCCTGGCCGTCAACTTCATCGGCCTGTTCGGCCCCAACGGTCCGCTGCCGCTGCACCTGACGGAGTATGCGCGCGACCGCGCCCGCAACCACAACGACCCCACGCTCGTCGCGTTCCTCGACGTGTTCCACCACCGGATGGTATCGCTGTTCTACCGCGCGCGCGCCGCGGCCGACCCGGCCGTCAGCCTGGACCGCCCGGACAGCGACCGCTTCGCCGATTACGTGGGCAGCCTGTTCGGCATCGGTGCGCCGGCCCTGCGCGGGCGCGACGAGATCGGCGACTTCGCCAAGCTGCACTTCGCGGGCCTGATGGCCAACCAACGCCGCCCGGCCGCGGGCCTCGTGACGATCCTGCGCGCGTACTTCAAGCTGCCCGTCGAACTCGAGCAGTTCGTCGGCCACTGGATGAAGATCCCGCTGGACGGCCAGACCCGCATCGGCATGGAAGACCGCGGCAACCGTCTCGGTACGTCCGCCGTGCTGGGGACGAAGGTCTGGGATTGCCAGCACAAGTTCCGGCTCGTGATCGGCCCCCTCGACTACGCCGACTACGAGCGCATGCTGCCCGGCGGCGCCAGCATGAAGCGCGTCGTCGACTGGGTGAAGAGCTACGCCGGCACGGTGCTCGACTGGGACGTGCGCCTCGTGCTCAAGCGCCCCGAAATTCCTCCGCTGACGCTGGGCGCGCGCCGCCTCGGCTGGACCACTTACCTCGCGAGCGGCCCGGCCACGCGCGATGCCCGTCAACTCTTGATCAACCCGACTGCCCGCCAGGGCTGACCCACGCGAAAGAACGAACATGGCCGAAATCTCCCGTGTCGCACTGTTTGGAAAACTCAACGCGCTGTGCTACCGCGCGATCGAAAGCAGCACGGTGTTCTGCAAGCTGCGCGGCAATCCGTACGTGGAGATGGTCCACTGGGTGCACCAGATCCTGCAGCTGCAGGACTCGGACCTGCACCGCATCGTCCGCCACTACGAACTGGACGCCGCCGTGCTCGCGCGCGACGTGACGGCCGCGCTGGACCGCCTGCCGCGCGGCGCCACGTCGGTGACGGACCTGTCGTCGCAGCTGGAAGAGACGGTGGAACGCGCGTGGGTGTTCGGCACCCTGATGTTCGGCGAATCGTCGGTGCGCAGCGGCCACCTCGTGTTCGGCATGCTCAAGACGTCCAACCTGCGCAACGCGCTGTACGCGATCAGCCGCCAGTTCGAGCGGATCAAGGCCGATGACCTGTCCGACCGTTTCGGCACCTTGCTGAAGGACTCGCCGGAAGCGAAGATGGCGGCCAGCGACGGCTTCCAGGCCGCGGCACCGGGCGAAGCGTCGGGCGCAATCGCACCCGCGCAGATGGGCAAGCAGGAAGCGCTGAAGAAATTCACGGTCGACCTGACGGAGCAGGCTAGAGGCGGCACGATGGACCCGATCGTGGGCCGCGACGACGAGATCCGGCAGATGGTCGACATCCTGATGCGCCGCCGCCAGAACAACCCGATCATGATCGGCGAGGCCGGCGTCGGCAAGACGGCCGTCGTGGAAGGCTTTGCCCAGCGCATCGCGCGCGGCGACGTGCCGCCGTCGCTGAAAGAGGTGCAGCTGCTGGCGCTGGACGTGGGCCTGCTGCAGGCCGGCGCCAGCATGAAGGGCGAGTTCGAGCAACGCCTGCGTTCCGTCATCGACGAAGTGCAGGCCAGCGAGAAGCCCATCATCCTGTTCATCGACGAGACCCACACGCTGGTCGGCGCCGGCGGCGCGGCCGGCACGGGCGATGCGGCCAACCTGCTCAAGCCGGCCCTGGCGCGCGGCACCTTGCGCACCATCGGCGCGACCACGTTCGCCGAGTACAAGAAGCACATCGAGAAGGACCCGGCGCTGACCCGCCGCTTCCAGAGCATCCAGGTCGACGAGCCGAGCGAGGAGCGGGCGATCCGCATGATGCGCGGCGTGGCGTCGACGATGGAAAAGCACCACCAGGTGCAGATCCTCGACGAGGCGCTGGAAGCGGCCGTGCGCCTGTCGCACCGCTACATCCCGGCGCGCCAGCTGCCCGATAAATCCGTGAGCCTGATCGACACGGCATGCGCGCGCGTGGCCGTGAGCCTGCACGCGACGCCGGCCGAGGTGGACGACAGCCGCAAGCGCATCGACGCGCTGAACGTCGAGATGGACATCATCCGCCGCGAAGGCGCGATCGGCATCGAAGTGGGCGCACGCGCGCACGAGACGGAGGTCGCGCTGGCGGCCGAGAAGGAACGCCTGGCGGGCCTGGAGCAGCGCTGGAACGACGAGCGCGCGCTTGTCGACGAACTGCTGGCGCTGCGCGCGCAGCTGCGCGACGGTGCGCAGCCGGTCGAGGGTACGGGGTCGAAGCTCGAAACGGCAGCCGCGGAACCGGCTGCCGACGAATCCGGGCGTGCCGCGCTGAAGGAACAGCTGCAAGCCGTGCAGGCGAAGCTGACCGCGCTGCAGGGCGAGACCCCGCTGATCCTGCCGACCGTCGACTACCAGGCCGTGGCCGCCGTTGTCGGCGACTGGACCGGCATCCCTGTCGGACGCATGGCGAAGAACGAGATGGAGACGATTCTCAACATCGCTTCCACGCTGAGCCAGCGCGTGATCGGCCAGGACCACGCGATGGAAATGATCGCCAAGCGCATCCAGACGTCGCGCGCGGGCCTGGACAATCCGAACAAGCCGATCGGCGTGTTCATGCTGGCCGGTACGTCCGGCGTCGGCAAGACGGAAACGGCGCTGGCGCTGGCCGAGGCCCTGTACGGCGGCGAACAGAATCTCATCACCATCAACATGAGCGAGTACCAGGAAGCGCACACGGTGTCGACCTTGAAAGGTGCGCCCCCGGGCTACGTCGGTTATGGCGAAGGCGGCGTGCTGACGGAGGCCGTGCGCCGCCGGCCATACTCGGTGGTGCTGCTCGACGAAGTGGAAAAGGCGCACCCGGACGTGCACGAGATGTTCTTCCAGGTCTTTGATAAAGGCTTCATGGAAGACGGCGAGGGCCGCTTCATCGACTTCAAGAACACGCTGATCATCCTGACGACGAACGCGGGCACGGACCTGATCGCGGGCCTGTGCAAGGACCCGGACCTGATGCCGGATCCGGACGGCATGGCCAGTGCGCTGCGCGCGCCGCTGCTGAAGGTGTTCCCGCCGGCGCTGCTGGGCCGAATCGTGACGATCCCGTATTACCCGCTGTCGGACGACATGCTGGGCCAGATCGTCAAGCTGCAGCTGAATCGCATCAAGAAGCGCGTGGAAGCGCGCTACAAGATCCCGTTCGAGTACGGCGACGACGTCGTCAAGCTCGTGGTGTCGCGCTGCACCGAGAGCGAGTCGGGCGGCCGCATGATCGATGCGATCCTGACCAATACCATGCTGCCGGACATCAGCCGGGCGTTCCTGAACCGGATGATGGAAGGCGCGAGCGTCGCCGGCGTCACCGTCGGCGTGGCGGATGGCGAGTTCTCCTATTCCTTCGCCTGACATGACCGGACCGGGTACGCGGATCTTTAATAACAAGGACAACACTCATGAATAAAAGCGCTGATGATCGACTGAAGGAAATCAAGGCCACCATCAAGAAGACGAGTTCGTCGTACAAGGGCGTCTTGCTGACGCGCCTGGACACGGAGCTCGGCAAATTGTCGACGCAGGCCCGGACCGCGTTGAGCAACAGCCTGCATATGAAAAAGGAAGCGACGAAGGAGATCCGCGACCTGATCCGGGCCATCGGCCTGCTCGAAGCCTTGTTCATCCCGGCCGACAACCGCCGTTCGTTCACGCAGATCGTCAACGATTACAAAGGGGACCTGTCGTACCTGGTGCTGTCGAGCCTGAACAAGCTGATCAAGAGTCTCGATCCGGCCAATCCAAGCCCGCCGGACCTGGCCCGCCACCGTCCCCTGCTCATCGGCGTGAGCATCAGCGGCGGCAACCATCCCGGCCCCGGGAGCATCGCCTGCTTTGTGTTGTGTAACAAGACCGACCGGCCGATGATCCTCGGGAACGAGCACGTGATGCGCGCCGAATTCGGTTCCACCAACAAGGACAAGCCCATCATCCTGCAACCGTCGAAAGGGAATGGCGCCAGCGCTTCCGACAAGGTCGCGACCTATGACCGCGGCATCCTCGACCACCGCATCGATGCCGCCGTCGCTTATCTGGAGCCGGGGGTCCTTTTTGCGAACAGGACGCCCGAAGGCACGGCACTGCGCCTGAGCTCCAGCGTCGTGCGCGTCGGCGACGAGGTATGGAAACGCGGTACGGCGTCGCGCGTGACGACGGGGCGCATCGTCGACATCGCGGCGAACAAGACCGTGCCGCACGCGCGTTTTGGCGGCGACATCAACTTCGCGAGCCAGCTGGAAGTGAAGGTCACCGGGTTGCGCGAGGAATTCCAGATTCCGGGCGATTCTGGCTCGGCATTGTTCAACGCCGACAACGACATCATCGGCATCATGCACGGCGGCGGGAAGGATGGTGGCGGCATCGCGACGCCGATCGATGTCGTGTTTGACCTGCTCGACGTGCGTCTGCCCTGATTCATTCGTGCCCCCCTGATCTGGAGACCTGGATATGAACCTGTTGACCGTGGTCGAGAAAGTCATCGACGATTGTGCCCAGGAGTGGGAATTTCACCAATTCGTCTCGGCAGTCTATGACGGGGAAGGCTGGGAGTGGATCTTTGCGCGGCGCGGCCTCAAAGGCGTCGTGACGCTCCCCGCCAACCCGATGGAGGAGGTTCAATTGTCCGGCCCCGAGGCCGAGTGGCTCGTGCACCGGCTGGTCGTGACCAAGGGATGGAGCATGCGGGACTATGACTGCAATGGTCACGCCATTTCCACGTTTGGCAACATCAACACGGGCCGGTCCTATTTCGTCCGCCTGCTGGTCAAGGAGCTGGGAAAAGGCATTGCGGCGGCGCGGTATGCCACGACCAATCCCATGCCCGGAAGATCGCTGGCTTCGCTGCATGAGACGGGCATCACCCTCACCAGCATCACGCACGGCGGCGGTTACCCGGCGTTCCGGCTGGCGGGAGACACGTCGAGAAACTGGAGCGGCCTGCAAACGGCAGAACAACGCTTCCTCGCCTACCTCGACGAGGAGAGCCATGTCCCGCCCAGCAAGCGGCTCTCGAAGCTGAATAAAATCCAGGCCGACCAGAAATTCTTTACCCTTGACGTCGACTCGGGCGGTTCGTGCCTGCTCGGGGCGATGGTGGCGGATATCGCCAACGCGTTCGGCCAGGTCCTGCGCGTGGTGAGCTTCACGGGCAACATGATGCGGCATAAACAGGTGTACTCGGCCCAGACGATGCGCAAGCAGGAAGGCGACCAGACCCACATGGAGATTTTCCAGTTCGAGCGGCTGGGCGTGCTTCTGCGCCAGATCCTTGTCGCGGATACGGTCAGCTCGATCGACATCGCCATTCTCGGCCTGAAAACGAGCAAGGTGGTGTCGGAGAACGCGATGTGCGATGCATGCCAGGGCGCGCAGGCGACGAATCTCGACAACGTCCTGCAGGGCAGGACCGACAAGATCAAACTGGACGTCAGTTTCCTGTCCATCGCGTGAGAGAAAGCGTATGCCCAACCAGGTGTCCATGGGTGCGATGATGACCTGCACGTTCGGTGCCGCACCGTCGTCGCTCGTCGTCCTGCCGAAGAACAAGGTGCTCGCGGAGGGCCCGCCCGCCGCCAACATCATGGACCACATCCCGCTCGTGAATATCATGCCGTTCGGGGTGTGCAACTCGCCGGCCAATCCGACGGTGGCCGCGGCCACCGCCGCGGCGCTGGGCGTGCTCACGCCCATGCCGTGCGTGCCGGCGACGTCCGCGCCGTGGGTGCCCGGCGCGCCCACGGTCCTCATCGCCAACATGCCGGCGCTCGACAACGTCTCCAAGTGCATGTGCAACTGGGGCGGCGTGATCGGCTTCACGAATGCCGGCACCGTCAAGACCATGATTCCCTAACCCGTCCGTTTTTCGCATGCCCATCCTGCCCAACCAGACCCACCGCGAAGCCGCCGTCAAGACCGTCCTCGGCGCCGACGTCCTGCTGTTCAAGCGCATGCAATGCAGCGAGGCGCTGGGCCGCCTGTCGGAATTCCGCATCGAGCTCGCCTCCGAGCGGAGCGACATCAAGATCGCCGACATCCTGGGCACGGGCATGACCGTGAGCCTCGACCTGCCGGAGGGCGGGCAGCGCCATTTCAACGGCATCGTGACGCGCTTTTCCTACCAGGGCTGGCGCGATGGCAAACCGTCCTATCTCGCGATCGTCCACCCGACCCTGTGGCTGCTGACGCGTGCCACCAACTGCCGCATCTTCCAGCAAAAGGACGCGCTCGACATCGTCAAGGCCGTGCTGGGGGCGTATGGCGTCGCGATCGAACTGGACCAGGGTATGCTGGCGGCCACGCCGGCCGTGCGCGACTACTGTGTGCAGTACCGCGAGAGCGACTTCAATTTCGTCTGCCGCCTGCTGGAGGAAGAGGGGATCTACTTCTACTTCACGCACGCGGAAAGCAAGCACACGATGGTACTGGCGGATGGCTACGGCGCCCACGCGACCGTGAGCGGCTACGACACCATCCTGTTCCGCGACGAGGAAGAGGGACGCGCTCCGCTGGAAGAGGCGGTGACGCGCCTGGTCCCCGGCGGCGAGATCCAGCCCAGCGCGATGGTGCTGAACGACTTCGACTTCGAGAATGCGTCGTCCAGCGTCAACGGCGCCCTTCTGGTCAAGTCCAAGCTGGCGGCGCCGTTTTCGCAGGCGAGCTACGAACACTACGATTACCCCGGCCGCTACCAGGAGGCGGGTACCGGCAACGGCTTCGCCCGCGCACGCATGGAGACACTGCACGGCCAGGGCGAACGGATCGAAGCGGCCGGCAGCGCGCGCGGCCTGACGACAGGTGCGCTGTTCACGCTGTCCGAACATCCGCGCGCCGACGAGAACCGCGCCTTCCTGATCACGTCGGCCGAGACCGAGATCGCCGGTAACGAATACCGCTCGGATGGCGTACGGGAAGGCATCGATTTCCGCTGCCGGTTCGAGGCGATCGGCAAGGAGCACAGCTACCGCCCTCCGCCGACGGCGCGCAAGCCCATCGTGCAGGGACCGCAGACGGCGATGGTGGTCGGCAAGGCGGGCGAGGAAATCTGGACCGACAAGTACGGCCGCATCAAGGTGCAGTTCCACTGGGACCGCGACGGCAAGTCGGACGAGACCAGCTCGTGCTGGGTGCGCGTGCAGCAGGGCTGGGCCGGCAAGGGCTGGGGCATGATGTTCGTGCCGCGCGTCGGCATGGAAGTCGTCGTCAGCTTCCTCGAGGGCGACCCGGACCGGCCGCTCGTGACGGGCTGCGTCTACAACGGCGACAGCATGCCGCCGTACACGCTGCCGGCCGACCAGACCAAATCGACGATCAAGTCCAACACGTCGAAGGGCGGCAACGGCTTCAACGAGATCCGCTTCGAGGACAAGAAGGACAGCGAAGAGATCTTCGTGCAGGCCGAGAAGGATTTCAACCGCGTCGTGAAGAACAACGACACGCTGAAGGTCGGCTTCGAGAAGAAGGACAAGGGCGACCAGACCATCGAGATCGCCAACGACCAGAGCCTCGACGTGGGCAACGACCGCAAGGTGCACGTCAAGAACGACCAGACCGTCGCCGTCGACAACAACCTGTCCACGACGGTCAAGAACGACGAGACGCGCAAGGTCGACAACAACCAGAGCGTCAAGGTCGGCAACAAGATCGTCATCGAGGCGAATACGTCGATCGAGCTGAAGGTCGGCGGCAGCAGCATCAAGATCGAGGCGGCCAAGATCACGATCAAGGCGCCGGAGATCGCCGTGCAGTCGGATGCGAACACGGAAATCAAGGCGGGTGCGATGATGCAGGTGAAGTCGGGTGCCGTGATGACCATCGAAGGCGCGCTCGTGAAGATCAATTGAGGCTGCCATGCGATTCCGGTTTCTTTTTGCCTGCCTGATGCTCGTCGCCACCGCCCTGCGGGCCGCGGAGCCGCGCGCCGTGCTGACCCTGGCCGAGCAACCGGTGCGACTGATCCGCGGCGCGGCCGTGTACAAGGCCGGCAGCGGCGTCGCCGTGCAGAAGGACGACATCCTCGAGACGGAGGCCGCCGGCGCGCAGGTCGAGGCGGGCGCGGACGCGATCGTCGCGCTGGGCCCGCAGAGCCGCGTGCTCGTCGCGAGCCTGGCGGCGGACGGCAAGTCGCCCGTCGAGCTGGAACTGCTGCAGGGCTGGGCCAAGGTGTATGCGAAAGGCCGCCGCGCCGTGGTCGTCACGCCCGCGTTGCAGGTGACCGTGCCGACCGGTTCCACGATCGTGCATGCTGGCGGCGGCCTGGAGGCCGTGTTCGCGGAAGAGGGCGAGCAGCAGGTTTCCAGGGCTGGCACGGTACTGAAACTCGCCGTCGAACAATACGCGGGCATCGACGCCGACAAGCGGCAACTGGTGACGAGCCGCCCGCCGCGCGCCTTCGTGAGCGCCATGCCGCCGGCCTTCCGCGACCACCTGGCGCGCGTACCCGGCGTCAAGAATGCCGGCAAGGTGGCCCCCGTGAAGGAACGCGACGCCGCGTATGCCGATGTCGACGACTGGCTGGCGTCGACGCTGCCGGCGCGCAGGCGCTTCGTGGCGCGGTTCAAGCCGCGCCTGTCCGACCCGGACTTCCGCAAGCAGCTCGACCGCGCGCTCGGCCAGGGCCCGGACTGGAAGCCGGTGCTGTACCCGGCCCGGCGTTCGGACAATGGAATGTTCTGACGCCGCGCCACCAGGAATTCAATCAGGAGAACACAACATGAAACTTTCGATCGCCGCCAAATTCAACCTGGTGTTCGTGTCGATCTTCGCCGTCGGCTTCCTCGCCGCCGGCGTCGTCGCGGACCGCCTGCTCAAGGAGAGCGCGCGCGAGGAAACCGTGCAGAACGCCCGCCTGCTGCTGGAAGCGGCCAAGAGCGTGCGCGGCTACACCGCGAGCCAGATCCAGCCGCTGCTGAAGAACCAGATGAAGTTCGAGTTCCACCCGCAGTCGGTGCCGTCGTATTCGGCCGTCGAAAACCTGAACGTGATCCTGAAGTCGTACCCGGACTTCTCGTACAAGGAAGCGACGCTGAACCCGACCAACCTGCGCGACAAGGCGTCGGACTGGGAAGTGGACGTGGTGCAGACGCTGCGCAACAAGCCGGACATGAAGGAATTCGTCGGCGAACGCGATACCGCGACGGGCCGCAGCCTGTACATCGCGCGCCCGCTGCAGATCAAGGACCCGGTCTGCCTGGGCTGCCACACGACGGCCGCCGAAGCGCCGAAGACCATGGTCGACATCTACGGCCCGAACAACGGCTTCGGCTGGAAGCTGAACGAAGTGGTGGGCGCGCAGGTGATCTCCGTGCCGATGGCCGTGCCGCTGGCGCGCGCCAACTCGATTTTCAAGACGTTCATGGCATCGCTGTTCGGCGTGTTCGTCGCCGTCTTCATCGCGCTCAACGTGATGGTGCACCTGTTCGTCACGCGCCGCATCAAGCGCCTGGCGACGGTCGCGGACGACGTCAGCATGGGCAAGTTCGAGGCGGACGAATTCGACGTCAAGGGCAATGACGAGATCAGCGGCCTGGGTCGCTCGTTCAACCGCATGCGTACGAGCCTGAACAGCGCGCTGAAGATGCTTGAAGAGTAAGCAGGACAAAGTAAATGGCAACAATCGACAGGATAGGCAAGTACCGCATCGACGGCGTGCTGGGCAGCGGCGCCATGGGTGTGGTCTACAAGGCGTACGACGCCGACATCGCGCGCACGGTCGCGCTCAAGACGATCAGGCACGAGCTGCTGGACGGCCTGCAGGACGGCCTGCACGAACAGGACATCGTCGCCCGCTTCCGCAACGAGGCGCAGGCGTCGGGGCGCCTCGTGCACCCGAACATCGTCGCCGTGTACGACTTCGGCGCGTACGCCGACACGACGTACATCGCGATGGAATATGTGGACGGCACGCCGCTCAATGCGTTCCTCGTCAAGGACGTGCCGATGGACCTCGCGGCCAGCATCACCTGCATCACGCAGTTGCTGCGCGCGCTCGACTACGCGCATGCGCGCGGCGTCGTCCACCGCGACATCAAGCCCGCCAACATCCTCATCACGGGCGACGCACAGGTCAAGATCACGGACTTCGGCATCGCCAAGATCGAGTCGTCGACCCTGACGCAAGTGGGTGCCGTGATCGGCACCCCCAGCTACATGTCGCCCGAACAGTTCAAGGGCGAGACCGTCGACGGCCGCTCCGACCTGTTCGCCGTCGGCATCGTGCTGTACCAGATGCTGACGGGCGTGCGGCCGTTCAGCGGGCCGGCGTCGACCGTCATGCACCAGATCATCCACGAGACGCCGCCGCGCCCGAGCGAGCGCCAGCCGTCGCTGAATCCCGCGTTCGACGCGGTGCTCGCGAAGGCGATGGCCAAGCGCATCGAAGACCGCTACCCGAACGCGCAGGCTTTCCTGGACGCGCTGAACGCCGCGTACATGCAGCAAACCGGCGGCGTGCCCCTCACCGACGAGGACAACGAGCGCACCGTGCTCGCGTTCCAGCGCCCGGCCGTGCCCGAGCCGGCGCGGCCCGCGCATCCCACCGGCGCGTCGCAGAGCATGCCGGCGACGGGCAGCGCCTCCAGCCTGACCAGCGCGCCGGAGTGGCTGCACGGCCTGGCCCCGGACCTGCAGACGGCGCTGTCGACGCAGATCGGCCCCGTCGCGAAACTGGTGCTCAAGAACGCGGCGCGCGACGCCGTCGACCTGGACGATTTGTGCAACCGCCTGCTGCCGCACATCGGTTCCGATGCGGGCCGCACGCAGTTCCGGGACAGCGTCCGCGAGATCAAGAAGAAGCACGGCCTGTCCACGCTGGCCACGATGGGCGGCCGCAGCCAGGCCGGTGCGCCGAAGACGCAACTGACGCAGATGACGGGCATGCCGACGCTGCTGCAACTGAGCCCCGAGCAGATGGAGGCGGCGCAGATGAAGCTGGCCCTGTACGTGGGCCCGATCGCGAAAGTGCTGGTCAAGCGCGCGTCCAGGATGACGGGCAATGCCGACGAGTTCTATCGGCTGCTGGCCGAAAACCTGCCGGACCCGCAGGAACGGGCGCGCTTTTTGAAGGATGTGGGGCGGAGTTGAGTCACCATGCAACTGTATAATCGATCGATTCCTTCAGGACCCCAATGCCCATCACTCTGAGCGTCTACATGTACCGCAACGCGGCGCCGGCCCAGGCGCTGACGCGGCGCTTCGACCAGCTGGGCGGCGCCATCGGCCGCGCGCCCGGCAACGACCTGGTGCTCGACGATCCCGGCAAGTACATCTCGCGCCTGCATGCGCGCGTCGAATACCGCGACGAGGGCTTCTGGCTCGTCGACGTCGGCAGCAACCCGAGCCTCGTCAACGACCGCCCCGTCGGCACCGGCCGCTCCGTGCAGCTGGAAGACGGCGACCGCGTCACCATCGGCGACTATCAATTGCTGGCCAGCGTGGAGAGCGAGGCGACGGCGTTCATGCCTGCGGCACCACCGCCGTCACCGCTGCAGGTTGCGCCGCCACCGCCGGCTGTCACGCCCGAACTGCCCATGAATCCGGACGATTCGCTGGCCAATGCAGGCATCCTGGACGTGGGCGGCGATCCGTTGAACCCGAGCTTCGATCCGCTCGGCCTGAATCTGTTCGGCAGCCTCGCACCGGCGCCCGCACGGAGCGTACCGGCCTGGCGCGGCGCCGAGAGTGATCACGTGCCGCCGGAGCAGTTGCCGTTTGCGCCGCCGCCCGTCGTGGCAACGCCGCAGCCGCAAGCCGCGCCGGCGATGGCCATGGCGATTCCGGACGATTACGATCCGCTGGCGGACTTCCTGCCGCCGCGCGTGCAGGCCGCACCGGCGCCGGCGCCGCTGAAGGTCGAGGAAGCCGAAGCAACCGCGTTCGCGCCGGCCGAGCCGCCCATGCCCGCGGCGCCGCCGCCACCGCCGCCGCCGCCGCCGCCGCCGCCACCACCTGTGCCAGCCGCACCGCGCACCCCGGGCACCACGGCCGCGGACGACCCGGTGATCCAGGCCCTGATGCGCGGCCTGGGCCTCTCCGAACTGAACACGAAGCGCAGCGCCGAGGAGATCGCGGAACTGGCCGGCGCCATGCTGCGCGAAGCGACGGCCGGCACGATGGGCGTGCTGATGGGCCGTGCCATGACCAAGCGCGAGAGCCGCCTGGACATGACGATGATCTCGGCCGCCGCCAACAATCCGCTGAAATTCTTCCCGGACGCGGACAGCGCGCTGACGCAGATGATCAACGGGACGATGCCTGGCTATATGCAGCCGGCGCGCGCGTTCGCCAACGCGTTCGACGACCTGAAGGCGCACGAGCTGGCGATCATGGCCGGCATGCGCGCGGCGCTGGAAGGCGTGCTCGCCCGCTTCGACCCGGCCGCCATCGAGGCGCGGCTGCAGGTGCCGACCGTGATGGACAAGATGCTCGCGGCGAACCGCAAGGCCAAGATGTGGGACCGATTGGTCGAGCTGTACACGCAAATGGCCGTTGAGGCGGACAGCGATTTCCATCGCCTGTTCGGCGAAGCGTTCGGCAAGGCCTACGAGGAACAGGTCGCGCGGCTGCGCCAGGCGCGCCGCTGACCTCCCATCAACCGATACTCCAATCACTGCCAACGAATGTCCTGGAATAGTAAAGTCATCTGGTCGGAGGGCATGCTGCTGCAGCCCCAGCACCTGCAACAGCACGACCGCTACCTGCACAGCGTGATCGAACAACGCGTCGCGGGCGTGCGCGCCTACGCGTGGGGTTTCACGAAGCTGGTCATCGACGAACAACTGCTCGCCCAGGGCAAGCTCGCGTTGCTGGCGGCGAGCGCCGTGCTCCCGGACGGCACCACGCTGAACCTGCCGCAGGACGACGCGCTGCCCCAGCCGATCGACATCCCCGAGGATGCGCGCGACGCGCTGATCGTGCTGGCGCTGCCGCTGCGCCGCATGGGCATCGCGGAGACCGGCGACGATCCGGGCCCCGACAACTTCGCGCGCCACCGCCCCGTCGACTACGAGGCGATGGACAGCAATGGCCTGGACAACAGCGCGCTGATGCAGGTGGGCAGCCTGCGCCTGCGCGTGGCGCTGGAGAAGGACGTCGTCAACGCGTACACGACCCTCGGCATCGCGCGCGTGATCGAGCGCCGGCCGGACAACCGCGTCGTGCTCGATCCCGCGTATTGCCCGCCGTGCCTGGACTTCCGCGTCGCGCCGCGCCTGTCGGCCTTTGCCGATGAACTGGTCGGCCTGCTGGGCCAGCGTGCGCAGGCGCTGGCCGGACGTTTGAGCCAGCCCGGCGTCGCCGGCGCCGCCGAGATCGCGGACTTCCTGATGCTGCAGCTCCTGAACCGCAGCCTGCCGCTGTTCGGCCACCTGGCCGGCATGACGGGCCTGCATCCGGAGCGGCTGTATGCGGAACTGGCCCAGCTGGCCGGCGAACTGTCGACGTTCAGCCGGCCGGACAAGCGCGCCGCCACGTATCCCGTGTACCGTCACGACCGGCTGAACGAAAGCTTCGCGCCGCTGATCGAAGACGTGCGCGCGGCGCTGTCGCTCGTCGTCGACCCGCGCGCCGTCGCGCTCGCGCTGGAAGAGCGCCAGTTCGGCATCCGCGTGGCCGTCGTGCCGGACAAGGAATTGCTGCGCACCGCGACGTTCGTGCTCGCGGTGAACGCGCACATGCCGCCGGAAGCCGTGCGCAGCGGCTTCCCGGCCATGGTCAAGATCGGGTCGATCGAAAAGATCCGCGACCTGGTCAACCTGCAGCTGCCGGGCATCGCCCTGCGCGCGCTGCCCGTGGCGCCGCGCCAGCTGCCGTTCCACGCCGGCTACACGTATTTTGAACTCGACAAGGCGGGCGAGCACTGGACCCAGCTGCAGAACTCCGTCGGCTTCGCGATGCACATCCCGAACGAGTACCCGGGCCTGCAGATGGAGTTCTGGGCCATCCGCAAATAAGCAAATGAGCAGGAGGACCGCTTGAGCGATCCAACGAACCCCATGCAGGACCCCGACCGCACCGTGCTGGTGCCCGCACCCGGCGGGCGCCGCACGGCCCCCAGCCAGCCGCCGGCTGCCGAGCCGCCGCGTCCCCAATCCGCCGGCGCACCGGCGCAACTGCACGGCGTGGGCCTGAATCCGCTCGTGCGCGCCGCGAATCCGCTGCTCGACCTCGTGCCGCCGCTGCGCCGCATGGCGTCGCATCCGGACGTGGAAGCGCTGCGCATGCAGCTGATCCAGGCGATCAAGACGTTCGAGACCAGCGCCAAGGCCGCGCACGTGAACCACGACCAGATCGCGGCCGCCCGCTATGCGCTGTGCACCCTGCTGGACGAGACCATCTCGTCGACGCCGTGGGGCGGTGGCGGCGTGTGGGCCAGCCGCAGCCTGCTCGTCGCGTTCCACAACGAGGCGTTCGGCGGCGAGAAGTTCTTCCTGATCCTGCAGAAGCTGTCGCAGGCGCCGAAGGACAACGTCGATGCGCTGGAGCTGATGTATCTGTGCCTCGCGCTTGGCCTGGAAGGGCGCTACCGCGTCATCGACAACGGCCGCAGCCAGCTGGACGCGCTGCGCGAACGCCTGCAGCAGCTGATCGCACAGCAGAAGACGCCCGTCGAAACCGAGCTGTCGCCGCACTGGAAGGGCGCCACTGGCAAGGGCGAGCCGCTGTGGCGCATGGTCCCCGTGTGGATCATGGCCGCCGGCGCCGCGGTCATCCTGATCCTGCTGCAGCTGTTCCTCGGCCATCGCCTGGGCAATGCGTCCGATCCGGTGTTCGCGAACCTGCTGTCGCTGAAGACGGCGCCGCCGCCGGTCGCGACGCCTGCCGCTCCGGCACCGGCCGTGCCGCGCCTGGCCGGCTTCCTCGCACCGGAAATCGCGCAAGGCCTCGTCACCGTCGTCGACAGCGCCGACCGCTCCGTCGTCACCCTGCGCGGCGACGGCGTGTTCGCATCGGGCAGCGGCGACGTCTCCGGGGCATACCTCGGCCTGCTGGGCCGCATCGGCGACGCGCTGAAGACCGTGTCCGGCAAGGTGATCGTCGTGGGCCACACGGACAATACGAAACCCGGCCTGTCGGCGCGCTTCCCGTCCAATTACGAACTCTCGAAGGCCCGCGCGACCGCCGTGCGCGACCTGCTGGCCGAACGCGCCGGCCCGGAAGCGCGCTACAGCGTGGAGGGCCGCGGCGACTCCGAACCGCTCGCGTCGAACGACACGCCGGCCGGCCGCTCGCGCAACCGCCGCGTGGAGATCGTCCTGCTGACGCCTGCCACCGCACCTTGAGACCAACACGACAACCGCAATGAAAAAGTTCTTCACCTGGCTGATCAAGCCCGCCGTGCTGGCCTTCCTGGGCGCGCTGCTGCTCGCGCTGGTCATCTGGTTCGAGTTACCGTTGGTGTCCTACGACGGCCATTATCCGTTCGCATCGGAGACGGTGCGCTGGACCTTCATCCTTATCGTCTTCGCGCTGTGGGCCGGCTGGCTGGGCTGGCGCTGGTTCAAGGCGTGGCGCGCCAACCGCGAACTGATGAAGAGCGTGGCCGGCGAGGATGCGAAGTCCGCGCCCGCACCCGAGGAAGGCGCCGCCGAAGTGGCGCAGCTGAACAAGCGCATGCAGGACGCCATCGCGATCCTGAAGAAGGCGAAGACGGGCGGCAAGGGCGGCCTGTACCAGCTGCCGTGGTACATGTTCATCGGCGCGCCGGGCAGCGGCAAGACGACGGCGCTGACGCAATCCGGCCTGAAATTCCCGCTCGCGGACGCGCTGGGCAAAGGCGGCGTCAAAGGCGTGGGCGGCACGCGCAACTGCGACTGGTGGTTCACGGACGACGCCGTACTGCTCGATACGGCCGGCCGCTACACGACGCAGGACAGCAACGCGGGCGCCGACAAGGCCGCATGGACGGGCTTCCTGCAACTGCTGAAAAAATACCGCCGCCGCCGTCCCATCAACGGCGTGATCGTCACCGTGCCCCTACGCGACCTGCTGCAGGACACGGAAGCAGAAGGTCGAGCAAATGCGCAAGCGATCCGCGACCGCCTGAAGGAACTGCATGATCAATTGGGCGTGCGCTTTCCGGTCTACGTGCTCGTGACGAAGTGCGACCTGCTGGGCGGCTTCGTCGAATTCTTCGATGCGCTGGGCCGCGAGGAACGCGCGCAGGTGTGGGGCATGACGTTCCCGCTGCAGGACGGCATGGATGGCGACGCCGCGCTGGCCGCGTTCCCCGCCGAATTCGAGCAGCTGGAACAGCGCCTGCAGGAGCGCGTGCTGGCGCGCATGCAGCAGGAGCGCGATCCGCACAAGCGCGCGCTGGTCTACAGCTTCCCGCAGCAGTTCGCGGGCATCGAGGACGTGTTGAAACGCTTCCTGGACGACGTGTTCGCATCGAACCGCTACGAACGCCAGGCGCTGCTGCGCGGCGTGTACTTCAGCAGCGGCACGCAGGAAGGCAGCCCGCTGGACCGCGTGATGAGTGCGATGGCCGCGTCCTTCGGCCTGGAGAGACAAGCGCTGGCGCCGAACGCCGCCAGCGGCCGCAGCTACTTCATCACGAACCTGCTGCAGCAGGTGATCTTCCCCGAGGCCGAACTGGCCGGCGTGAACCACGCGCTGGAGAAGCGCCGGCGCGTGATCCAGTGGGGCGCGGTTGCGGCAATCGCCGTCGCCTTCGTACTGCTGGGGGCCGGCATGATCACGAGCTATGTGCGCAACCGCGCGTACGTCGCCGACATGGAAGCGAAATCGGCGGACATCGCCAAGCAGGTGGCGGCATTGCCCGCGCAGGGATCGACGGTGCAACTGCTGCCCGTGCTGGACGCCTTGCGCACGCTGCCGGGCGGCTACGACGACCGCGACAAGGGCGCGCCTCTTTTGAACCGCTTCGGCCTGTACCAGGGCGACAAGCTGGGCGAGGCCGCGCGCATCGCCTACCGCAAGGTGCTGCAGGACACGCTGCTGCCGCGCCTGCAGCAGCGCATGGAAGACCAGCTGCGCAGGAGCGCGGCCAACAGTCCCGAGTACCTGTACGAAGTGCTGCGCGTCTATCTGATGCTGGGCGACGCGAGCCACTTCGACGCCGAATCCGTCGCCGCGTGGGCCGCGCTGGACGATGCGCGCAACCTGAAGGACGCGAACGACGATCAAAAAGCGGCGCTGGCCGCGCACGAGCTGGCGCTGATGGAAAACTTCCGCGACGGCCAGGCGATGCCGCGGCTGGATCCGCAACTGATCAGCGATACGCGATTGACGCTGGCGCGCATGCCGCTCGAACAGCGCGTCTACAACCGCCTGAAGCGCCAGCTGATGCGCGAGAAACTGCCGGAATTCAGCCCCGCCAGCGCGGGCGGACGCGAAGCCGCGAACGTCTTCGTCCGCAAGAGCGGAGAGCCGATCACGCGCGGCGTGAACGGCATGTACTCGCCCGCCGGCTACGCGCGATTCCTCGAGACGAGCAACGAAGCCGTCGACGACGTCGAGAAGGAACGCTGGGTGCTCGCGCAGCAGGAAGCGACGCAGGCCGGCAACCGCGACCAGGTCCGCCAGGCCGTGCTGCGCCTGTACTACGACGACTACATCGCGCAATGGGATGCGCTGCTGGCCGACGTGAGCCTGCGTCCGTTCGGGACGCTGGAGCAGGGCGCGCGCATCACCAATTTGCTGTCCGGCGCGGAGTCGCCGATGCGTAAATTCCTCGTCGCGGCCAGCAAGGAGACGACGCTGGGCGGCACCAAGGCACCCATGGCCGCATCGGTCACGGCCGCCGTCAGGGGCAAGCTGGACGCCTACAAGAAGAAGCTGGAAAGCGCGATGGCCAGCACGGACGATGCCGCGCCCGCCGCACCGGTGAAGGCCGCGAACCCGGTCGACGCGCACTTCGAAGACCTGCACAAGATGACGATGGGGACGCCGTCGCCGCTGGACCAGTCGCTGGGCATGCTGAAGGACGTCGCCGTCTACCTGGACAGCGCCGCCGCCGCCAAGCGCACGGGCGCACCGCCGCCGCCGGGCGACGCGCTCGCGAAAGTGAAGCTGGAAGCGGACGGCAAGCCGGCCCCGCTGGGAACGATGCTGAAGTCGATCGACAACGGCGGCGCGGGCCTCACGTCCGGCAGCGAACGCGAACGCTTGAACGCCTTGTGGACCGCGGGCCCGGCGCAGTTCTGCCGCCAGGCCGTCGCGGGCCGCTACCCGATCGTGAAGTCCGCCGCGCAGGATGTCACCGCCGACGACTTCGGCCGCATGTTCGCGCCGGGTGGCCTGATCGACGACTTCTTCGCGAAGAACCTCGCGCAATACGTCGACATGGGCGGCGCCCAATGGCGCTGGCGCGCGACCGCGAACGACGGCACGCTCGGCATCCCGCAATCCACGCTCGACGAATTCCAGCGCGCGGCAAAAATCCGCGACGCGTTCTTCGCGAACGGCGGCCGCCAGGCCTCGATGCGCTTCGACCTGAAGCCGGTGGCGCTCGACCCGGCCATCACGAAGTTCGTGCTCGACATCGACGGCCAGGCCCTGACCGCGGCGCCGGGCGCACTGGCGCCGGCATCGTTCCAGCTGCCGAGCGGGAAGGGCAGCGGGCAGGTACGTCTCGACGTCACGCCCGCGAGCGCGCATGGCTCGCTGCACACGGAAGGCCCGTGGGCGTGGTTCCGCATGCTCGACAAGGCGACGGTCGAACCGACCGCGCAGGGCGAGCGCTACAAGGTCACGTTCGATGCCGATGGCCGCAAGGCCGCGCTGGAACTGACCGCGAGCAGCGTCGTCAACCCGTTCCGCCGCGCCGTGCTGGAACAGTTCCGCTGCGTGGACAAGCTGTGACCGGGTACTTCGGCAAGGTCTCCACGCTCGGTGACTTCGTGTCGCGCGGGCTGCCGGACGGGCTGGCTGCGGCCTGGGATGCGTGGCTGCAGCAGTGCATTCATGCGAGCCAGCAGCAGCTCGGGGATCAGTGGTTGAATCACTATCTCACCAGTCCGGTGTGGCGGTTTGCGATTTCACCCGGGGTGCTTGGGCCGGAAGGATTGGGCGGCGTGATGATGCCGAGCGTGGATCGCGTCGGGCGCTACTTTCCGCTGATGATCGGTGCTGTCGGTGCGCCGCCGTTGCTGGACTGGTTTCACAAGCATGTGGCCTGGTACGACGCGCTCGAGGATCTGGCGCGGGCGTCGCTGGACCCGGCGTTCGGGCTGGCGCAGTTCGATGGCATGCCGGAGCCTGGGGTGGCGAAGGATGCGCAGCCTGTGCCGGTGAATGGCACATGGCGTTTTGCGCTGGACGAGAACGTGGGCGAGCGTATCGCCGCGGCGGCGTTGCAAGGCCATAGCCTGTGGTGGACGGCGGGTTCGCCGGGCGTTGAACCGACGATGCTCACGTGTGCCGGGATGCCGCGAGCGCAAGGATTTGCAGCGATGTTGGACGGTACCCGGCATTGAACCGTTGAGTGGTTCCCTTGAGGCGCCCCAACTGCCGCCAAGGGTGGACGAGCAAAATTATCAAACCGTATATCCGGTTTGATTGAGGAGTCCATCCATGAACAAGCAAAGCGCATCAATCCGCGGCGGAATGTTGCTGTGCATAGCGGGAGTGCTTTCCGGGTGCGCGACGAACGGCATGACGCGCTCGGGATTCCTCGATACGTATGAGACGCTTGCGCCGACGCGATACGAGCATGTATTGATGTTCCGCGAGCCCGGCTTCGACCCGGGCCGTTACGCCGAAGTCGTGGTGGAACATCCGTTGATCAAGACAAGTTCCGGCCGCATCGAAGGGCTCGACGACGCGCAACAGCGCGAAGTCCTGGATTATGTCGACGCCGAACTGCATCGTCAGGTGAGCAAGATCCCGGCGGCGCCAGGCGCGGCAGGCCGGGTACGGCTGCGCGTGGCGGTGACCGAACTCCAAACACCCAATCGGATGGTCAACGCGATGACGCTGCTGCTGGTCGGTCCTGTCACAACCGGCGGCGCGAGCCTGGAGTTCGAAGCCGTCGACGACAGCACCGGCCGCCGCATTGGCGCGGCGACCTGCTTCGATCACGGCAACGTCCTCACCGAATTCTTCGCCTCATATACCGTGCTCGGTCACGCCAAGGCGGCGATCGCGACGTGCATCGAGCGTATCGATGGCGCGTGGCGGGATACAACGCCCGTGAATACTGCACAGCTATAATTCATGGATTCTTACCGGAGGATTCATGTTCGTGCACGGTCTAGTATCGACATCCATCGCCATGCTTGCCATGGTATCCACCGCCGCGCTGGCCCATCCGGCCGCCGATACCGCGTGGGATGCCGGTGCACGGGCCGCCGACAAGGCCTATTGGGAAGCCTATAACCGCGCCGATCCGGATGGCATGAACGCCTGGCTGGCGTCGGACGTCGAGTTCTATCACGACCGTGGCGGCAAGGTAATCGGCAAGAAGGCGCTGTCCGCGGTGAACGACGGCATGAAGAGCGCGCCGGTCAAATTGCGTCGTGAAGCCGTGCCGGGAACGATCCGCTTTTTCCCGATGCGCCAGGGCGAGACGCTGTATGGCGCGATCGTCACCGGCGAACATCGGTTCTATGCGCGGCCTGCGGGCGCACCCGAGACGCTGGCGGGGCATGCGAACTTTTCGCATCTGATGCTCTTGCAGGGGAAGCAGTGGCGCATCTCACGCATTTTCAGTTACGAGCACGTCGACGCGCCCGCGCCAGCGAAGTAAAGAGCCGTCTTAGAACTCGTAGGCGCCGATATCGACGGCCGCGCCACGGGGGCGTGCCACCAGCATCAGGTCGACTCGAGGTGCCGACGTCGACGTACCGCGGTCGATCGCCGGCGAACTGCTCGACAGGCGATAGTTGCCGGTGCCGTTGGCCTGGTAGGCCACGAACAGCGGATCCGACGAAATCGTGCCGCTGACGCTACCCGCCACGCGCATGGCGGTGCCGCTTTTTGCCACCAGGTTGTTCACATAACGGTTGTTACCGGCCATCTTGCCCAGTTCGACGATGCCGTAGGTCGTGTTGTCATACACGACGTTGTTGGCGACGTAGTTGTTGGCCGAACCCGTGGTCGTGCCGGCATCGCCCTGGCCCAGCAGGATACCGTCCTTGCTGCGGAAGACCGTGTTGTTGACGATCGTCGACGCGGTCGCGCCGTGCCATTGTTGAATGCCGGCCATGGCAACGCCCGAGACGAGGTTGTTCGTGACGACATTGTTTGCGTTCGCGATGTAGATGCCCTGCACGGTATTGCACTTGCCGATCATCGAAGCACCGATGTTGCGCACCACGTTGCGGTCGATGGCGACACCGCCGACCGGGCCATAGGTATCGATGGCCGCGCCGCCGCTGCCGTTGCAACCGCCGCTGATGGTCAGGTCATGGATGAAGTTGTTGGTCATCGTGAGGTTCGCGCCGGCGGCCAGGATGCCGTGACGGCCCGAGCCGGAGATGTCGAAACCGTCGATATCGACATAGCTGCCGCGCGAATCCCACGTGATACCGGTGCCCGACACGATGATCTTCGCCCCCCATTTCACGTCCGAGACGAACTTGATGCGGGCGGTTGCGGTACCGCTCTTGCTCGTCTTGATGCCGGCGTTGTCCAGCGCGGGCGCGGAGACCCGATACGTGCCTGCGGCAACGTGGATGACGGTGCCGGCGCTTGCGAGCGCATCGGCACGCGCGATCGACTTCACCGGCGCGGTTTGCGTTCCGGGATTCGAGTCGGAGCCGGTTGTGGAGACATACAAATCCTTGGCGACGGCGGAAGCCATCGGGGCCGCTGCGAGCAGCACGACGGCGCCGCAGGACAGGAGAACGTTTGCACGGATGTTGGAAGCGAAAACAGTGGTTTTTTTCATCGGGAGAAGCCTGGCTCAGCAAGTTAATGAGTAAGCTTTGAGGCAGGGAAACTTCCTAAGTTCACTTTTTTTGGCGAAAAATTTCTGTGGCGTAGCAATCCTTCAAGAAAGAAATCGCCGGGTAGTGAGACAATCTTTCCGAACACACCAACATCACCAGGAATTTGGAATGAATGACCGTATGACCCCAGCCCCGGACCAGGGCCTGCCGGCACCGTTATTAGCCGAACTGCAAGCCCGCTTCGGCCCCCGTTGCTCGACCGCCGCCGCGGTGCGCGAACAGCATGGCCGCGACGAATCGTCGTTCGTGGACGTGAATCCGCCGGACGCGGTGGTGTTCGCCGAGGACGTCGCGGACGTCCAGGCGCTGCTCGCGTTGGCGGGCCGGTACGCGGTGCCGGTGATCCCGTTCGGCGCGGGGTCGTCGCTGGAAGGTCATCTGCTGGCGGTACGGGGCGGCATCAGCCTGGACGTGAGCCGCATGAACCGCGTGCTCGCCATCGATACCGCGGACATGACGGCCACCGTGCAGCCGGGTGTGACGCGGATGCAGCTGAACCAGGCCCTCAAGGGCACGGGGCTGTTCTTCCCCGTGGATCCGGGCGCGGACGCGTCGATCGGCGGCATGTGCGCCACCCGTGCCAGCGGCACCAACGCCGTACGCTACGGCACGATGCGCGAGAACGTGCTCGCGCTGCAGGTCGTCACGGCCGCGGGCGAGATCGTGCATACCGGGACGCGTGCGCGCAAGAGCAGTGCGGGCTACGACCTGACCCGGCTGATGGTGGGCAGCGAAGGCACGCTCGGCGTGTTCACCGAGATCGTCGTGCGTCTGCATCCGCTGCCGGAAGCGCAGTCCGCGGCCGTGTGCTCGTTCCCGGGCATCGCCGACGCGGTGGGCGCCGCGATCGACATCGTCCAATCCGGCATTCCGATCGCGCGCATGGAGCTGATCGACGCGAACACCGTGCGGATGGTGAACCGGTACAGCAAGCTGGATCTGCGCGAAGAACCGATGCTGCTGATGGAATTCCACGGCACGCCGGCTTCGGTGCGCGAACAGGCGGAAACGGTCGAGGCCCTGGCGGGGGAGCACGGCGGCGCGGCGTTCGCCTGGGCGACCGACCCCGAAGCGCGGTCGCGGCTCTGGACGGCGCGCCACCATGCCTATTTCGCGGCCATCGCCTCGATACCCGGCTGCCGCGCGATCAGCACCGACACGTGCGTGCCGATCAGCCGCCTGGCGGAATGCCTGCTCGAGTCGGTGCGCGAAGCGGACGAGATGGGCGTGCCGTATTCGCTGGTCGGGCACGTCGGCGACGGCAACTTCCATTTCGGCTACCTGATCGATCCGCACCAGCCCGAGCAGCGCGAACGCGCGGAACTGCTCAACGCCCGGCTGGTGGCCCGTGCGATCCGCCTCGACGGCACGTGCTCGGGCGAGCACGGCATCGGCATGCACAAGATGGATTTCCTGGTGCAGGAAGCGGGGCTGCCCGCGGTGGAACTGATGCGGGCCATCAAGCGCGTGTTCGATCCGCAGAACATCCTCAACCCCGGCAAGGTGTTGTGGGGCGCCCCCGAACAGGGCGCAGTGCGGCGCAGCTGGGCTACGTCCGCGGCAACGCCACCCTGAACACGGTTCCCTTGCCCATTTCGCTCTTCACACCAATCGTGCCCTGATGCCCCTGCACGATCCCGTACACGATCGACAGCCCGAGCCCGGTCCCTTTGCCAACGGGCTTGGTCGTGAAGAAGGGTTCGAAGATGTGATCCAGGTGCGCCGGCGCGATCCCGCATCCGTTGTCCTCGATCTCGACCCAGACGACCTTCTCGTCATGGCCGGTGCGCACGATGATCGTGCCCTTGCCCTCGATGGCGTGGGCCGCGTTGATGAGCAGGTTCAGGAAGACCTGGTTGATCTGCGAGGGCAGGCAATACAGCTCGGGGACGCCGGCGTATTCCTTGACGACGTCCGCCTTGTACTTGATTTCGTTCCAGGCCACGTTCAGGGTGCTGTCCAATCCCTGCTCGAGATCGGCCATTTCCTTTTCCGTGCCGCCGGGCCGGGAGAAATCCTTCAGGTTCTGCACGATGTGCTTTACGCGCTGCAGGCCTTCCCGCGATTCGGCGAACAGCGCGTCGAGGTCCTGGCGGATGTCGTCCAGCCCGATGTCTTCCTTCATGAAGGCGACCGGAGCGCGCGCGTCGCCCGGCAGCAGCCCTTCGACGCCTTCGAATGCGCTGATGAGCTTCAGGATGTCTTTCGCGTCGCGTTCGAGCGCGCCGAAATTCGAACTGATGAACGCGAGCGGATTGTTGATCTCGTGGGCGACGCCGGCGGCCAGCAGGCCGATCGAGGCCATTTTTTCGGACTGCAGCAGCTGGCCCTGCATGTCGCTCAGCTTGCGGATCAGGACCTGCTGCTGTTCCTTCTCCGCTTCCAGCCGCGCATTGGCCTCTTCGAGTTCCTGCGTGCGCTCGCGCAGGCGCTCTTCCATCTGCTTGCGCTGCGTGATGTCGTAGCCGATGCCGACGATGCCGTTCACCGCGCCGTCCGCGCCGCGCAGCAGCACCTTGGTCGTCACGGTCCAGCCCAATTCGCCCGTGTCCTGGTCCTCGACCAATTCCTCGTAATCGAACAGCGACTGGCCGGAATCCATGACCTGCTTTTCGTCGGCGAAGTATTTGGCCGCCAGCTCGGCCGGGAAGAAATCGTAGTCGGTCTTGCCGATCAGTTGCGGCGGTGTCTCGACGCCGGCCAGGCGGGCCATGCGGTTATTCCCGAACAGGAAACGGCTGTCCCGGTCCTTGGCGTAGATGCGGAAGGGGATGTTGTCGACGAGGGTGTGCAGCAGCGTGTGTTCGAACGCCAGTCCTGTCGCCGACCGGTCTTGCCGGCTCTGTTCCCGCAGGGCCGCGTTCGTCAGCGCGATGGACGCCGCGGTGGCGAGGATGTCGAGCAGCGCGGCGTCGACTGCCTGCGCATGCTCCAGCACGACCATGCCGTCGCCGACCGCGAAACAGGTCGTGTCTCCAATACAGGCCGTCTCGCCGGCGGCCGCCCAGTATCCGCGCTCGGCGCCGCACAGCGACACCGCAACGGCCACCGTTTCCTGCTGCAGTGTCTCCACACTGGCGTCCGCGGTGAGACGACGTAATCCTTGCGCCAGCGCTGCGAGCGCTGGCTCTTCGGTTTTTCTCTCGGAGAAATTTAGTTTCGTCATGGTAATTTATTCTTGCAGGTTCCTCCCGGTAATTACAAATGGTTTCGACGCATTGGGACAAATAGCCACACTCACGCGCCAAATCGATGACGATCTGTTCACACCTTGGCCGCGACCGTCTCCGTGCCTTGCTGGCGGCGGCCGGCAGCCCGCTTGACCCAGTAATCGGCGCGCTCGATGCCCAGAGCGGCCGGATCGAATTCGGGATCCTTGCCCGCCGCGCGCTGCGCTTCGTAGTCGCGCAGGCATTTGAAGGCCACGTTACGCAGCAGCAGGATCGCGGCGATGTTCAGCCAGGCCATCAGGCCGACGCCCAGGTCGCCCAGCGCCCACGCCACGTCGGCCGTCTTCACCGAGCCGTACACGGTCGCGCCGATCATGCAGACCTTGAGCACGAGCGTCATCCATGGGCGGTGCACGGTGCGGTTGATGTACGCGATATTGGTTTCGGCGATGTAGTAATAGGCAACGATCGTCGTGAACGCGAAGAACAGCAGGGCGAGGGCGACGAACAGCGAGCCGAAGCCCGGCATCACGTTTTCCAGCGCCGTCTGCACATAGCCCGGACCCGACGCGACGCCGTGGACGCCCGTGTGGATCGCGGTGCCGTCCGGGCCTTCGACGTTGTACTGGCCGGTAATCAGCAGCATGAAGGCCGTCGCCGAGCACACGAACAGCGTGTCGATGTAGACCGAGAAGCCTTGCACGAGGCCCTGCTTGGCCGGATGGCTGACTTCCGCGGCGGACGAGGCGTGCGGTCCGGTGCCCTGGCCCGCTTCGTTCGAATACACGCCGCGCTTGACGCCCCACTGGATCGCCATGCCGACGATGGCGCCGAAGCCGGCATCGAGGCCGAAGGCCGAGCTGAAGATCAGCGAGAGCACGTCCGGCAGCTGCTGCCAGTTCAGGAAGATGATGACGCAGGCGACGATGATGTACGCGAGCGCCATGAACGGCACGACGATTTCGGCGAAGTGGGCGATGCGCTTGACGCCGCCGAAGATGATGAAGCCGAGGGCGATGGCGAGCAGCGCGGCGGTGACGTTGGCGTCGATGCCGGTGGCGTTGCGCAGGCCTTCCGCGATCGAATTCGCCTGCACGCCCGGCAGCAGCACGCCGGTGGCGAACACGGTGACGACGGCGAAGATCCACGCATACCACTTCATGCCCAGGCCCTTCTCGATGTAGAACGCGGGCCCGCCGCGGAACTCGCGGTGGATTTGCTCCTTGTAGACCTGGCCGAGCGTGGACTCGACGAACGCGGAGCTCGCGCCCAGGAAGGCCACGGCCCACATCCAGAACACGGCGCCGGGGCCGCCGAACGTGATGGCCGTCGCGACGCCCGCGATGTTGCCGGTGCCGACGCGGCCGGCCAGCGTCATGGCCAGCGCCTGGAACGACGATACGCCTTCGGCCGAGCTTTTCCCTTCCATCATGAGGCGCACCATCTCCCGTAGATGACGCAACTGCAGGAAGCGCGAGCGCACCGAAAAATACAGGCCGGCGCCCAGGCACAGGGCGATCAGGGCCGGGCTCCATACGATGCCGTTGATGGCGTTCACCAGGTCGTTCATTGCTTGCGTCTCCAGGTCAGGGATCAGAGGAAGTGCAGGGCCGCCACCGCGATCAGCGTGGGCGGTGTTGCGGCGGCGAGCAGCCCGAGGGGACTGATCGCGCGGTCGGGAAAGCTGTCTCTCAGGATCGCGGCGCCGGCCGGGTTGGGCGCGTTGGCGATCAAGGTCAGGCCACCGCCCGCGACCGCGCCGCCGACGAGGGCGGTCTTGTACGCGAGGCTGAGACCGGGCACCTGGGCGCCGAGGTAGGTGAGGGCGGCATTGTCGGTGATGGCCGTGAGCGCGGTGGTGCCGAAGAACACGGCGTCGGCGCTCATGCTGGTCAGCAGCGGCGCGAGCCACCAGGCCTGCAGGCCGCCCAGCACGACGAGGCCGGCCAGGAAGAAGGCGACGAGCAGCGCCTCGCGCAGGATCAGGTTGTCCTGGTAGCGCTGGTAGGCGGCCGTGAAGCCGAGGAAGAACAGGAAGATGCCCATGAAGACTTGCGGATGATGGGCGAAGACGACGATCAGCACGAGGAACAGCAGGTGCATCGCGATGACCGGCAGCGGCACGGGATCGGCCACGGCATCCGCCGCATCGCCCAGCGCGAGGAAGGAGCGCCGGAACACGACGAGCAGCAGGATCGTGTTCGTCACGACGGCCAGCGCGGACTTCCAGCCGAAAGTCTGCAGCATGAAGCCGAGGTTCCAGCCCCACGTGGACGCGACCATCAGCACGGGCGGCGCGGCGAACGGCGTCAGGGTGCCGCCGATGGAGACGTTGACGAACAGGACGCCGAGAATGGCGTATTTCAGGCGCGGGCCCGTATCACGTGCTCCCGTTTTGCGCGCGAACACGCCGTCGCGCAGCAGCAGGGCCGCCAGCGTCATCGCGGCCGGTTCGGTGATGAAGGCGCCCAGCAGCGGCACGAGGGACAGCACGACGAAGCACAGCGCCATCGTCCGCGGCAGCGGCAGCAGGCGCGCGCCGGTGCGCACGAGCAGGTGGGCGAAATCGAGGATCGGCCGGCTGCCCGCCACGACCATGATCGCGAACACGAACATCGGCTCCGTGAAGTTGCGCGACTCGAGGTACGCCACGGACTCGTGGCGGCCGGCGACGCCGAACATGAACAGCATCAGCACCATCGCCCAGAACCCGAACACGACTTCCACTTCGCCGAGCAGATGCCAGATGCCGGCATGGCGCGGGTGCGTGCGCGCGAGGCGCTCGAAATACTTGACGGAGAAGGTGTGGAGGACGGCCACGCCGAACAGCGCGGCACCGATCATTTGCAGGGTCGTGGGTATAAGCATAGGGTCGTGACAAGGCCGCGTGGCGGCCCGACCAGCGCGTAACACCTGTCACGCCGACATGGCGTGAACACCCCTTATCCCGCGAGTATAACGCACGGATTGTAAATCTTGCAGCTGAGCGATGACAGCGCTACCATTCCCTGAATAACCATCAGGAGACGCCATGACACACCCGTTTGCCCGGCTGACGGCCGCGCTGCAATTCTCTGTATTGACGCTGGTGGCCTGCGCCGCGCATGCTGCCGCTCCGGTCGATGTCCAACTCGCCGGGCAGCCATCGAAAGCGAGCCACGCCGACAGCCTGATGGCGCCCACGCAGAACATCTACGCCCGCAGCCACGTGAGCCTGGACGGCCGCTGGAGCTACATCATCGACCCGTACGAGAACGGCTACTACGACTACCGCCACATGCCGTTCGACCAGTCGGACAGCGGCAAGGGCGGCTTCTACGACGACCGCAAGCCGAAGGACAAGACGGAGTGGGTCGAGTACGACTTCGACCACGCGCCCACGATGAAGGTGCCGGGCGACTGGAACTCGCAGGCGGAAAAGCTGCAGCTGTACGAGGGCACCGTGTGGCTGCGCCAGGCGTTCCAGGCCGACCCGAAGCCGGGCAAGCATTACGCGCTGTACTTCGGCGCCGTCAACTACGAGGCGCACGTCTACCTGAACGGTAAAAAACTCGGCATGCACAAGGGCGGCTTCACGCCGTTCCAGTTCGACGTGACGGACCAGCTGGCGAAGGGCCGCAACGTCGTCGTCGTCAAGGCCGACAACACGCGCCACCAGGACGAGATCCCGACCGTGAACACGGACTGGTGGAACTACGGCGGCATCACGCGCGACGTGCTGCTGGCCGAGCTGCCGGCCACGTACATCGCCGACTACAAGGTGCAGCTGGCGAAGGGCGACGCCCGCCGCATCGAAGGTTTCATTCAAATGGCGGGGGACAGCAAGGCGCAGCAGGTGACCGTCAGCATTCCCGAAGCGGGCATCAGGACCACCGTGCGCACCGATGCGAACGGCCGCGCGGCGCTGAACTTCCCGGTGAATAAACTGACGTATTGGTCGCCCGAGCAGCCGAAGCTGTACACGGTCGAGCTGTCCGGCGGCGGCGACAAGGTCGTCGACCGCATCGGCTTCCGCACCATCGAGACGCGCGGCCAGGACATCCTCCTGAACGGCAAGTCCGTGTTCCTGCGCGGGATCTCGATGCATGAGGAGAACCCGCTGATCCCGGGCCGCCCGCGCGGCGCCGGCGACATGCGCATGCTGCTGCAGTGGGCCAAGGAGATGAACTGCAACTACGTGCGGCTCGCGCATTACCCGCACAGCGAAGAGATGATCCGCCTGGCCGACGAGATGGGCCTGATGGTGTGGGCGGAAGTGCCCGTGTACTGGACGATCTCGTGGACCAATCCCGACACCTACGCCAACGCGCACGCGCAGCTGACGGACCTCGTCACGCGCGACAAGAACCGCGCGAGCGTCGTCGTCTGGTCGGTGGGGAACGAGACGCCGATCGGCGGCCCGCGCAATACGTTCATGAGCAATCTCGCCAAGACGGCGCGGTCGCTGGACGACACGCGCCTCGTCGCGGCCGCGCTGGAAATCCACCGCAAGGGCAGCGACATCACGGTGGAGGATCCGCTCGCGGATTATCTCGATCTCGCCAGCTTCAACGAGTACGCCGGCTGGTACTGGGCGAGCAATGCGGAGATGCTGAATTACCGCTTCGACGTCCGCTACAACAAGCCGGTCGTGGTGACGGAATTCGGCGCCGAGGCGCTGGGCGGCTACCACGCCGACGCCGACACGCGCTGGAGCGAGGAATACCAGGACACGCTGTACCGCAACCAGTTCAAGATGCTGTCCGCGATCCCGGGCCTGCGCGGGATGACGCCGTGGGTGCTCGTCGACTTCCGCTCGCCGCGCCGCCAGCATCCGTACTACCAGGATTTCTGGAACCGCAAGGGCCTGGTCACGGACGCCGGCAAGAAGAAGCTCGCGTTCTGGACCATGAAGCAGTTCTACGACGACGTCCAGCGCAAGTACGCGCATTGATCGCGGTTTGGTGCGTAGCGGGCAACACGGTGCGCCCGCCCGCATGGCTTCTGGCCCGCGGTCTTCGTCTCTACGATGCATCCATGCCCGATCCCCGGGCCTCTTTCAGGAGACCATGATGCTTACCGTAGATACCCCGTTGCGCCCCGCCAGCCACGGCCCCGAAGAACTGGTGCCGTCCCGTTACGCGCTGAAGGTCGGCGACATCGACGTGATGGTGGTCAGCGACGGCGTGCTGCCGCTGCCCGCCACGACGATGGCGACCAACGCCGATCCGGCCGAGCTGGCGGACTGGCTCGATCACATGTTCCTGCCGCCCGACAAATTCGACTGGCCGCTGAACGTGCTCGTCGTGCGCAGCGGCGACCAGACCATCCTCGTCGATGCCGGTGTCGGCACGCAGTTCCCGGGCTTCCCGCGCGCCGGCCAGTTCCCGGCGCGGCTGGAGGCCGTCGGCATCGATCTCGCGTCCGTGACGGACATCGTCATCACCCACATGCACATGGATCACGTGGGTGGACTGCTGGCGCCCGGCGTGAAGGAGAGACTGCGTCCGGACGTGCGTATCCACGTGACCGACGCCGAAGTGAAATTCTGGGCGTCGCCCGATTTCTCGCTGACGGTCATGCCGGACGCGGTGCCGCCCGTGCTGCGCTCGACGGCCGCGCGCTTCCTCGACGAATACCGCGACCGGCTGCAGGTCTTCGAGGAGCGCCGCGAAGTCGCGCCGGGCGTGGTGGCGCGGCGCACCGGCGGCCATACGCCCGGCCATTGCGTGGTCGACCTGGCGTCCGGCGGCAAGCGGCTGATGTTCGCCGGCGATGCCGTCTTTCCCGTCAACTTCGAGCATCCCGGCTGGCAGAACGGTTTCGAACACGATCCGGAAGAAGCGGCCAGGGTGCGCGACCGCCTGTTCCGCGAGCTGATGATCGATGGCGGACTGCTGGTTGCGGCGCACCTGCCGTTCCCGTCCATCGGGCGGGTGATGGCGGATGGCGACGCGTACCGCTACGTGCCGGTGTTCTGGGATTACTGACGCCGGCGTTCGGTCGCGCTCAGTCGCGGTCGGGCGCACCCAGCGGGAACAGGGGACGGTACTGCCGCGCCTCGTCCACCGCGCGGGCGAACGACGGCCGCGCCAGCAGGCGCGCGCGGTAGGCGCGCAGCGTCGGGTACTGCGGCCCGATCGGATGCGTCCAGTCCGCGTAGAACAGCGCGGGCGCGGCGGCGCAATCCGCGAGCGAGAACGTGTCGCCGGCCGCCCACGTGCGCCCGGCCAGGTAGCCTTCGAGCCATTCGTAGGCGAGTTCCAGTTTTTCCGCCGCCGTCGCGACGGCGTCCGCGCGTTTGGCCGCATCGTCCGTCAGCGCGCCGTTCACCGCGTGCTGGACCATGTTCATCACGTGCAGGTCGAAGAAGCGGTCCATGAAGCGCACGTCCAGCGCCGCGAGCGGATCGTCCGGCAGCAGGCGCACGGGCCCCGGATGCGTCAGGTGCAGGTATTCGATGATGATGCTCGTCTCGACGACGTTGCGCGCGCCGTCGACGAGGAGCGGGAATTTGCGCAGCGGCCAGCGCTGCAGCCACTGCGCCGCGTGCTGCGGCGTGTCCGGCCCGAGGCAGCGGAACTCGAAAGGCGTGTCGTTCTCGTACAGCGCGACGAGCACTTTTTGCGTGTACGACGAGAAGGGATGACCGTAGAGCGCGAGCGTCATGGGAGTTCTCAGCCGTTGCCCACGGCGCAGGGTAGCCCGGGTTGCGGGACTGTTCGGGGGTTGTCCAGTATCTCCGGTGTGGTAATTCGTCGTCAATACTAATGTCATCTCAGTGGTCAAGCGTGAACCTGTGACTTCATCCTTTCAGCATGATGAAGAATGACATTACCGGTTTCATGCATGAATCGCGTGATAAACAACCTGCCGTTTCTGCTTGCCGCACTGGCTTGCTCGTCGCCGTCGGCAGCCGACGTGCCCTGCGCGCAGCAGATGGGCCAGCAACGCGCGGCGCTGTAACATGCTCGCGGGCGAGTCGTATCGCCCCAAAGGCGGCGAGCGGATTGCCCTCGTCAAGCACATCAGGTTGTTGAAATAAGAGGCCGTATGGATCATCAAGATTGGACGCCCGTTACCCACGAATCCTGCGACAACGTCCCGGGCCCGTTCTACCACGGCACCAGAATCCGTTTCCAGCCGGGCGACGTATTAATTCCGGGCCACGCCTCCAATTTCGAGGAAGGCCGCGTCTCCAACAACGTGTATTTCAGCGCATCGATGGAGGCCGCGATCTGGGGGGCCGAACTGGCGACGGCGCTCGGCGGCGCCGAGGGGCGGGGGCATGTCTATATCGTGGAACCCACGGGGACGTTCGAGGACGATCCCAACCTGACGAATAAACGCTTTCCCGGCAATCCCACGCGCTCGTACCGCACGCGGACGCCGCTCAGGATCGTCGGGGAGGTGGCGGATTGGCAGGGGCACCCGCCGGAGGTGATCCGGCAGATGCTCGACCACCTGGAAGAATTGCGGCGCGCGGGGCGTGCCGTGATCGAAGACTAGAACACCGGCTCAGTCGCGCGACCGTTTCTTCGCGCGGCGCGCCGCCAGCAGCGCGGCCACGCCGGCGCCGGCCAGCCACAGCGTGCCCGGTTCCGGCACGTCGCCGTGCGGTTTGGTCGGGTTTTTGCCTGGGTCTTTGCCGGGATCGTTGGTTTGGCCAGGCTGGTCCGTCGGCAGCAGCGTGCCGGGGATCGTCGGGCTTTTCGTGCCGGGATCGGTGGTCGGTTGCGTGCCGTCGGCGCCGGGCGATGTTCCGTCCGGCGTCGTTCCGTCCGTCGTGCCGTCCGGCGTCGTGCCGCCCGTCTTGCCCGGATCGCTGCCACCGCCGGAACCGCCGTTGCCCGGCGTGCCGGTGCCCGGGCCGCTGTCGGTGCCGGTCGGCGTAGTATCGCTCGACACCTTGGCCAGCGATACCGGCAAGGCGCCGCCGTCCCAGATGGGGCCCATGCCGGCACCCGGGATGCCGTTCAGGCCGAAGCTGGTGCGCGTGGGCGCCGTACCGCCGGTCTGCGCCGTCTCGCCGTTTCCGAAGGTCTGCAACTGATAGCCGTGGCCAGCCGGATTGGTCTCGGCCGCGTACCCGACCTGTTCCATGGTGCCTTCGTCCTGCTGGGCCTCTTCGACGGAAGAATCGAGTTCTTCCTCGCTCGGCCCTTTGGCTTCGACGGGCAGCTGGGGCACGTCGGAAATGCGGTTGCCGCAGCGCGTGCGGATCTCGTTCTGGCCGTCGGACAGCAGCGTTTCGCCTTTGGCCAGCTGGAGTTTCTTCGCCGTCCAGAACACCTTGTCGCCCTTGCGGTACGAGACGTACACGGCGCGCGGCTTGTCGACGGTCCTGACGGTGGTCTTGCTTGCCTCGAACGCCGCGTAATGCGCCGCCACGACCTGGTCCACGGCGACGGCATGCGTGAGTTCCTTGCGGTCGAGGACGCCGCCGGGCACGATCGAATACGGATAGACGCGGCGCGTCTTCTTCGTCTCCACCTGGGCCGCGGTGCGCAGCACGGCCGGCACCGGCGTCGCGGCGGCGGCCGGCGCATGCGCCTGCGCGGACACCGTCGGCGCCGTGGACTCGTGCATCGCGTACGCGTACAGCGCGGCGCACGCCACCACGCCCAGCACGCCGACAGCGGCCAGGCGCTGTTTCAGACGCGACCCCTTTCTGCTTCGGCGAATGTAGGCGCTGCGGTAGTCCATACGAGGTTTGGAAGAGTGATAGTAGGAGATCTCCTACAGAGTATCATCTTTCCTCGTGTCAAATCTACATTATTCTAGAGAAATTCTATTTGCATAGTGTAAATAGCGACACTTGCCGTTCAGCGCTCGACGAGTGCCAGCACGGCCGTGATGTTGTCGCGGCTGCCATGCGCCTTGGCGAGGGCGATCAGCTCGGCGCAGCAGTGCTCCAGCGCCTGCGCATGCGCGCCGGCCAGCACCTGCTCGATGGCGGCGTGCGGCGTGTTGCCGTACAAGCCGTCGCTGCACAGCAGGTATAAATCGCCGGGATGGGATGTGCATGCCTTGACGTCGGGCGCGATGGCGGCCGTCGGGCCGATCGCCTGCAGCAGCAGGTTACGCGGCGGGAAGTCGCCGGAAACGCCCGCTTCCAGCGCCTGCTGGTACATCGTCTGGTCGCGCGTGAGCACGGCCAGTTCGCCGTCGCGGTAGCGGTACAGGCGGCTGTCGCCGACGTGGAAGATGACGAGCGGGCCGCCCGGCAGGCTTTGCCAGAAGCCCGTCAGCGTGGTGCCCATGCCGCTGCCTTCGCCGCGGCCGCCTTGCACATTCGCGCCGTACACGCGCGCATTGGCGGCGTCGAGGGCTTCGTGCACGGCCACGACGGCGGGCATGTGTTCGTCCTGCCAGGTCGCGTCCGGGTCGGCCGCATCGCCGGGCGAGGATTTTTTCGGGTCGGCGGCCGCGAGCGCATCGCGCACGGTTTCCAGGGCCAGGCAGGCTGCGATTTCGCCGCCGTCGTGACCGCCCATGCCATCTGCGACGGCCACCAGGCGGAGCAGGGGATCGATGAGGAAGTTGTCTTCGTTGGACTGGCGTACGAGACCGACGTCGGTCAGTCCGTACGCGCTGCCGAAGGCGAGGCGGTGGTAGATGCTCGGGGTTAGCTGCTTCCAGGTGCTCATCGAACGCGGTGGATATCAATACAGGTGCGGCATGCTAGCACGCTGCCCTGGAGGATTGGCGATTTTCACGGCAGCCGCAGGACGCCGCTGACCGTGAAGCGGATCTCGCCCGGCCTGTCGCCCGGCGCCGTCTCGATGCGCAGGTCGGACAGGCCCTCGCGGTGGCTGCCCGCGACGAGTGCCGCGACGGTATCCAGCAGCCTGTCCGCGCGTTCGGGCGGCAGCGCCGCGGGTGCCGCGGCCGGGCCGAAGTACTGGTCGAGCAGCGCCGCGAAATCGCGCCGCGTCGTCACGCAGAACACGGGGCGCGACTGCGGGAACAGCGTGGCGACGGCATTGTCCGCCCTGACTTTGTCCGGGTCGATGCAGACGACGTACAGCGCATGCTCGTTGCGCTCCACCGGCAGCCACTGGCGCACTTCGGCGGCCGCGCGGTCCATGCCGTCGAGGAGTTCCGCCGGCACGCGCCGCCCCGGGTGGAAGGCGAGATAGGGCACGGCGAAATGGTCCGCGAGGGCGCGCCCGACGACGGGCAGTTTCACCTTGAAGTCGTCGAGCAGCACGTCCTCGACGTCGCGGCCCTGCGCGCGCGCTTGTGCCACCGCCTGCTCGACCTGCTCGCGTCCCAGCGCGCGGGATCCCAGCGCGCCGACGAAGCCCGTGCGCTCGCGCCTGGTTTCCTGCCGGCGCTGGGCGAATGCGATGGCGAGCGTGTCGCACAGGTAGCGCGCGCCTTCGACGACCGTGCTGTCGAACGGGCCGCCGCGCAGGTTGTTGATCAGCTGGAGGACGCCGATGACTTCGCTGTCGTGCATGATCGGGACGACCAGCATCTGCGTCGTGCGGTAGCCCGTGCGCCGGTCGACGCCCTGCTGGAAGCGCAGGTCGGCCGCGTAGCGCTGCAGTTCGGCGGCATCGTAGACGTCGTTCAGGTTGAGCAGCCGGCGCGCCAGCGCGGCGTAGCCGGCCACGCTCTGCGCGGAGATCGGCAGGCGCAGCTGGCGGAACGACGCCATCCCCGTCTTGATCTTGGAGACGAGGCTCGCCTTGTCCTCGCCGACCGTGTAGATCGTCAGGCGGTCCGCGCCGAACAGCGTGCAGATGCCCTCGGACAGGTCGAGCATGATCTCGTCGACGTTGCGCGTGGCGTGGATGCGCGTCGTGAGCTGCTGCAGGCGGCGGAAGAAGTCGCCGTTCGCCACGATGGTCGCGTCGCTCATTTTCCTGTCATGGCCGGGTTATGGGCGCGAGACGCGTCGCGTCGGCGTCTTCGACACGGGTCGCATCCGCATCGTCCGGCACATGGCGCACGACATCGGCCGGGGAGCGGGGCGTGACCGTGTCCAGCGGACGCCACAGGTCGGGAAACAGCGGTGATGCGAGCGTGTCGCCGTCGAGCGCGCGCCGCAGATCGTCGCGGAACGCTTCGGCGCTGGGGTAGCGATGTTCCGGGCGCTTGGCGAGGGCGCGCATCAGGACGCGGTCGAAGGCCGGGCCGAGCAGGGGATTCAGCAGGGTCGGCGGGACGGGGTGGTCGTGCAGGATCTTCTGCTGCACGGCGAACATGCCGGCGCCGCGGAACGGCCGCTCGTTGGTGAGAAACTGGTACAGGATGATCCCGACGGCGAAGATGTCCGACTGCGGGCCGACGGCCTGGCCCGTGATCTGTTCGGGCGCCATGAAACTGGGCGTGCCGACCATCTCCGCGCCGTCGGCATCCTGTACCGCCGCGTTCAGGGCGGCCATGTGGGCGACGCCGAAGTCCGTCAGTTTCACGGAGAGGTCGTGGCTCAGCATCACGTTGGCCGGCTTGATGTCGCGGTGGATCACGCCGTTGCGGTGCGCGTAGCCCAGGGCGTCGAGCAGCTCGCACGTCATGCGCACGGCATCCTCGAGCGTGAACTCGAGGTGGAAGTCCTGGGTCATGTCGAAGTAGGCCGCCAGTTCTTCGCCGCGCACCAGTTCCATCACCATGTAGGCGACGCCGTCTTCCTCGCCGAAGTCGTACAGGCCGACGATATGCGGATGGTTCAGCCGCGCGACGGCCTGCGCCTCGCGGATGAAGCGGGCCGAATACGACGCGTGCAGCTCCGGATCGGCATCGCAGGCGGTGGAGATGACCTTGATCGCGACGCTGCGGTCCAGGCGCGGATCGAGGCCTTCATAGACCTCGCCCATGGCGCCGCGTCCGAGCACGCGCACGATCCGGTATCTGCCTAGCTGCGTCGGTTGGTTCATGGGCGCAAGTGTAAATCAAATTACTATGCCGACAATGAAAATCGGCGCCGCGGGTTTATACTTGATGTATGAACGACACCCGCTGCACCTGGGCCAACATGGCCAACCCACGCTACATCGCTTATCACGACCACGAGTGGGGCGTACCCTGCCACGACGAGACGACGCTGTTCGAAATGCTCAACCTCGAAGGCGCGCAGGCCGGGCTGTCGTGGGAAACGATCCTGAACAAACGCGACAACTACCGCCTCGCCTTCGACGGCTGGGACGCGGACAAGATCGCGAACTACGACGATGCCAAGGTCGCGGAACTGCTCGCGAATCCCGGCATCGTGCGCAACCGCCTGAAGGTCGCGGCCGCCATCAACAATGCGAAAGCGTACCTGCGCCTGCGCGAACAGGGCTTGACCCTCGACGACTACCTGTGGGCCTTCGTGGATGGCAAGCCCATCGTCAACGACTGGCCAGACGGCGCGCGGCCGGCCCGTACCGAGCTGTCCGACCGCATCTCGAAAGACCTGGCCAGGCGGAGCTTCAAGTTCGTCGGCTCGACCATCGTGTATGCCTACATGCAGGGCATCGGCATGGTCGACGATCACGACCGTGCCTGCCTGTGCCGCCGCCGGAGGTGATGTCATGGACTACCGTGCCTGCTGGTGCACCCGGGCCCGCTATACCGTCTTCGATTCGCATTACGGCGACGGCGCCGCGGTCCGCGTCCTGACTGACGTCTGGCGCACCGATCCGCACCGTTCTCCCAATCTTCACATCATCGCCCTGTGCGACCACCTGATGCCGGGCTTCCACCGCATGCTGCAGGCGGAGCCGGGCGTCACGCTGGACCTGATCAGCGCACCGCTGACGGACGCGCTGGCCCAGCTGACGGCGCGCGTCGACATGTTCCGCCTGCACGACATCGAACACGCAGGCACGGACTTCGCGCGCCACGTCGCGCGCGTGGCCGCGCAGGACGCCACGCTGCAGGCGCAAGGCCTCACGCAAGACCAGGTCGCCGCACTGACGGCGCAGGGCTTCGTGTTCGACGCGGATGGCCGCCACGCGCGCTTCGCCAGCCGCAAGCCACGGCCGCCCGCACCGCCGGCGCCCGAACGCCGCGCGATCGTGCTGGGTGCCGGCATCGCCGGTTCCGCCGCGGCCGAGCGCCTGTGCGCGCGCGGCTGGCAGGTGACGGTCGTCGACCGCCAGCCGCAGCCCGCGATGGAAGCGTCGGGCAACCGCGCGGGCATCTTCATGCCGCTGCTGTCGAAGGACGACAACGTGCCCACGCGCCTGACGCGCGCCGCCTACCTGTACGCGCTGCGCCATTGGGAGCGCCTGGGCGGCATCGGCCGCGCCATCGAGGGCGACAAATGCGGCGTCCTGCAACTCGCGCGCGACGCCGGCCACGCGGACGTGCAGCGCGCCATCGCCGCCGATACGTCGCTGCCGCCCGATTTCGCCGAGTGGCTGGAACGCCCGGAGGCGGAAGCGCTGCTCGGCGGCCTGCCGGCGCCGGACGGCGGCTGGCTGTTCCGCGGCGCCGGCTGGGCGCGGCCCGGCAGCGTGTGCGCGGCGATGCTGGATGCGTGCGGCGGGCGCCTGGAGCGCAAATTCGGCGTGGGCGACGTGCGCATCGAACGCGACGGCGAGCAGTGGCACCTGACGAACGAGCACGGCATCGTGGTCGCGCGGGCGCCGAACCTGATCCTGGCCAACGGCGCCGGCGCCGCGCAGGTGCCGCAGGCCGCGCCGCTGCCATTGACGATGCTGCGCGGGCAGGTGTCGCACGTGCCGGCCGACATGGTGCCGAAACTGCCCGTCGTGCTGTGCCGCGAGGCGTATCTGACGCCGCCGTCCGGGGGCGTGTGCAGCGCCGGCGCGACCTACGACGCCGATCCGAATCCCGCGCTGTCGCCCGAGAGCCACGCGGAAAACCTGGAGCGCCTGCGCGGCCTGTTGTCCGATCCGCATGCGGCGGAGGATGCGCCGCTGGCGGGGCGCGTGGGTTTTCGTTGCGTGGCGCCGGATCGCCTGCCGCTCGTCGGCCGCCTGCCGGATTTCGCCGCCGCCGGCACCACCGAGCGCCTGCGCGACGTGCCGCGCCATCCGGGGCTGTATGGACTGCTCGGCTATGCGTCGCGCGGCCTGATCTGGGCCGGTCTGGCGGCCGAACTGCTCGCAGCAGGGATCGAAGGCGAGCCGCTGCCGTTGGAGTCCAGCCTGGTCGACGCGCTCGATCCGGCCCGCTTCGTGTTGCGCGCACGCCGCGCCCCGCGGGGTCCGCAGCCAGAAAATTGATTTCTTTCGGGCAACCGAAAGTTTCAAAGGTATAATGTGTGCCAAGCAACATTTCACACATGATCCAGCCATGGACGACACCCCCGACGCGCCCGAACTGTCGCTGTTTCTCGCCTCGACCGCGCATGACATGAAGAATTCGATCAGCGTCCTGTCCGGGACGCTGGAGCGGCTTCTTGTCGACGCATCTCCGCAGACGGAATCGGCGTACCCGCAGATGGCGCACATGCTGTACCAGACGAAGCGCCTGAACGACAACCTGATGCAGCTGCTCGCGCTGTACAAGCAGGTGGGCACGCCCGCGTACCCGTTCGACGTGCAGCCGCTCGAGCTGGGCCAGCTGGTCGACCAGGTGGTGGCGCTGGAGCGCGTGCTGCTGAAGTCGCGCGGCCTGAAGCTGGAACTCGATTACGACGCGGACCTCGTCTGGCACTTCGACGAAGACCTGATCGTGGGCGTGCTGTCGCATGCGATCAACAACGCCATCCACTACACCTGCGACACGGTGCGCCTGGCGATCCGCGTCACCGACGGCAACTGGCTCGAACTGCGCGTGGAAGACAACGGCCCCGGGTATCCGCCGGCGCTGCTGAAGGCCGGCGCGATCGCCACCCGCGAAACGGCGGGCGGCATGAACTTCCTGACCAACAGCGCGGGCCTGGGCCTGTATTTTTCCAGCGAAGTCGCGCGCATGCACCAGCACCGCGAGCGGCGCGGCACGCTGCGCCTGGAAAACGGCGGCCGCTACGGCGGCGGCTGCTTCATCCTGAACCTGCCATGAACGCTTCCGCCAAGGCCGTCAACGAAATCGACTGGGCCGACAAGAACTACCTCGTCGTCGACGACTTCGTCGGCGTGCGCCAGCTGCTGCGCGAAGCCCTGCGCAGCCTGGGCGCGAAGAACATCGACCAGGCCTCGTCCGGCGGCGAGGCGATGGGCCTGCTGGCGCGCATCCGCTACGACGTCGTCCTGTGCGACTACAACCTGGGCGACGGCAAGAACGGCCAGCAGGTGCTGGAGGAAGCGCGCGTGCGCAACCTCGTCAACCCGAGCACCGTGTGGCTGATGGTGTCGGCCGAAAAGAGCGTGGAATCCGTGATGGGCGCGGCCGAGCATCAGCCGGACGCCTACCTGATCAAGCCGATCACGGAAGGCGTGCTGCTCACGCGGCTCAATCGCGTGTGGCACAAGAAGCAGATCTTCCGCCTCATCGACCAGGCCTATGCGGAGAAGGACTACCTGCGCGCGGCGCGCCTGTGCGATGCCGTCATCGAAGGCCACAAGGCGCACGAGATCGACCTCCTGCGCATGAAGGCCAAGCTGATGGAAAAGAGCGGCGAGCCGGTGAAGGCGCGCGAGGTGTACGAGCGCGTGCTGGAGCAGCGCGAATACCAGTGGGCGCGCGCCGGCATCGCCAAGATCCGCATGGCCAACGGCGAATTCGAACAGGCGCGGCAAGCGTTCCAGAGCGTAATCGCGGAGAACCGCTATTACATCGACGCGTACGACCAGCTCGCGCTGACCTATCAGAACCTGGGCAAGCTGGACGAGGCGTGCGCGATCCTCGAACGGGCGGCAAAACTGTCGCCGAATTCCGTGCCGCGCCAGCGCAATCTCGGCAACGTGGCGCTCAAGGTGGGCAACGTGCAGATGGCGGAGCAGGCCTTCCGCAAGTGCATCCTGATCGGCGAGTATTCCATCATGAAGACACCCGACGCCTACCTCGGGCTGGCGCGCGTGTGCGGCCAGAAGAACGATGCGAAGGAAGCGCTGCGGCTGCTGCTGCAGGTCCAGCGCGAGTTCGCCGCCGACCATCCGGACATCGCGCTGCGTTCCAAGATCACCGAGGGTCTCGTCTACCACGAGAGCGGCGATTACCGGCGCGCGCGCAAGGCCGGCGACGAGCTGGAAGCCCTGCTCGATGCGACCGAGACCCGGCCCGACATCCCGACCTGCCTGGAACTGGCCACACTGCTGTTCGCGGTGGGCGTGAAGGATGCGCCCGTGGAGCTGCTGTGCTACGTCATCCGCAACAACCACGACAACCCGCTGCTGCTCGACGAAGTGCAGAAGATCTTCGACAAGGCGCGCCTCGGCGACGAGGGCCTGGAGTTCATCCGCGCCTCCAAGAAGGAAGCGACGGACCTGATGAACCAGGGCGTGCTGCTGTGGAAGACGGGCAAGCTGAAGGACGCCGTCGAGTGGATGCGCCAGGCGCGCAAGAAGGTGCCGAACAACCAGCGCATCCTGTTCAACGCGGCCCAGATCCTCGTCTCGCACATGCAGCAGCACGGCTACGACACCGCGTTATCGAGCGAAGCGTACGAGGTGCTGCACCACGTCGACCGCCTGCTGCCGGGGCAGCAGCGCTTCGCGCAGTTGATGGAGCAGTTGGCGCAGCTGCAGCCGGTGGCGGAGAGTGGCGTGGTCGACGAGGTGGTGTAGTTGTCGGGTGCGCGCTCCGTTACCAGCGAATGGAGGCCGAAGATTCGTGCCGAATTGAGTCAGTTGGCACGTTTCTGTTGGCGTCCAACACGTCGGCACCCTGCCGACGTCGGCATGTCCGGCCTGATCTGGCGCCTGGCGGTCATATTGCTTGCATATCTGGTGTCGTTTGCGATCGTGCTTTCACCGATACTGCTTGGGCTGACCAAGCTGCTCGGCGTGACATCGACGCTGGATTGGTCGGGCACCCGCATGGCGTTTGCGTCGGTGGTGGTCGCCCCGCTGCTCGAGGAACTGGTCTTTCGGGCTGGCCTGCGCAGTGCGACCGCGACACTCGCGGTGCAGCCTGTGCTGATACCCCTCTTCATCGGGAGCTGGCAGGTCTCGCTCGTCCTGCTTGGCGTTGTTGCGGCTGTGATGTTCGTCGATCACGTTCGCCGGCGACACCTCGATGATGCGAGAAAATTTTCTCTACGCATGGCGCGAGGACGTGCCTTCCTGACTCGATATCGCCTGATCGTGTGGGGGAATGCGGTTGCGTTTGGCCTTGCTCACCTTGGCAATTTTACGATTGCGACCACCAATGGTTGGCTTGGGTGCCTGACAGTGTTCGTCGTCTCTTCGCAGATCATTACGGGAGTTGTCCTGAGTTACTTCCGCCTGCGTTATGGATTGTTCTCTGCAATGGGCTTCCACGCAATTTTCAATTCTAGTTGGTTGTTGTTTGACTGACGTGGCGTAATTCGCTACACGGTCTAGTGAAAATCATAATCCCGGCGGCACTGCCCGCCGTGTGAAAATTTGCCTTTGATTACAGCGGAGAGCGACGTGCGCATCGAACGGACCACCCACGCGGCGGTGACCCGCCGCGGCTTCCTCAAGTCCGCCGGCGGGCTCGTGCTCGGCTTTATGCTGCCTGTCCCCGGCCGCGCAGCCGCACCGGCACCGAACGCCTTCCTGCACATCGCGCCCGACGACACCGTCACCGTGATGGTCGACCGGCTCGAATTCGGCCAGGGCGTCCACACGGCGTTGCCGATGCTGGTCGCCGAGGAGCTCGACGCCGACTGGTCGCGCGTGCGCGCCGAACTGGCACCGGCGGGCGACGCCTACAAGGATTCGCTGTTCGGCATCCAGATGACCGGCAGTTCGATCTCGGTGGCGCACTCGTTCACGCATTACCGCGAGATCGGCGCGCGCGCCCGCGCGATGCTGATCACCGCCGCGGCCGAGCAGTGGCAGGTCGCGCCGGCGTCGTGCACCACGTCGGCGGGCACGGTCATCGGCCCCGGCGGCCGCAAGGCGCGCTACGGCGCGTTGGCCGATGCGGCCATGAAGCTGCCGGTGCCGGCGACCGTCCAACTGAAAGACGCGAAGGATTTCCGGCGCATCGGCAAGCCGACCGGACGCCTGGACGCGCGCGCCAAATCGAGCGGCAAGCAGCAGTTCGGCATCGACTTTACGCTGCCCGGCATGAAGGTGGCCGTGGTCGCGCGTCCGCCGGTATTCGGCGGCCGGGTGCGCAGCCTCGACGCGGCCAGGGCCAAAGCGATCAAGGGCGTGGTCGACGTGGTCGAGGTGGCGGCCGGCAGCGGCGGGCGCGGCGTGGCCGTGATCGCGGACGGTTACTGGCAGGCGAAGCAGGGGCGCGACGCGCTCGTCATCGACTGGGACACGGGCGCCGTCGACAAGCTCGATTCGGGCCGGCAGCTGCGCGATTACCGCGCGCTTGCCGCCGCGCCGGCGCTGGCGCCGACCTCGATCTCGGCCGTCTACGAATTCCCCTATCTCGCGCACGCGCCGATGGAACCGGTCAACTGCGTGGTCGACCTCCATGCGGATCGCTGCTCGGTGTGGGCGGGCGTGCAGTTCCAGACCTTCGACCAGAGCGCCGTCGCCGCCGCGGCGGGACTCAAGCTCACGCAGGTCACGTTGCACACCATGATGTCGGGCGGCGGATTCGGCCGCCGCGGCGTGACCACGTCGGACGACCTGGTCGAAGCGGTCAACGTCGCGAAGGCATACGGGCGCGGCCCCGTGAAAATCATCTGGAGCCGCGAGGACGACATCAAGGGCGGCTACTATCGCCCCGCGCACGTGCACAAGGTCGACATCGGGTTCGATGGGAACGGCGACGTCGTGACGTGGAACCACGTGATCGTCGGCCAGGCGATCAGCGCGGGCACGCCGTTCGAATCGGTGCTCATCAAGAACGGCGTGGATTCCACGACGACCGAGGGCATCGCCGAGGCGTATGCGTTGCCGGTAAAGCTGACGGTGCATCATCCGAAGGCGAACGTGCCGGTGCTGTGGTGGCGCGGGTCGGCGTCGAACCACACGGCGTTCGTCATGGAGACGCTGGTGGACGAAGTGGCGCACGCGGCCGGCGCCGATCCGGTCGCGTACCGGCGCAAGCTGCTGGGTGATAAACGCCCACGCCACCTGGCGGCGCTCGACCTGGCCGTGCAGAAGTCCGGCTACGGCAAGAAGCGGCTGGCCGAGGGCCGTGCCTGGGGCGTGGCCGTGCACGGCATGTCCGGCAGCGTGGTGGCCTACGTGGTCGAGGCGTCGGTCGAGAATGGCGTGCCGAAGCTGCACAAGGTCACGGCTGGCGTGCATTGCAACCTGGCCGTCAATCCGCTGTCGATCGAGGCGCAGGTGCAGGGCGCCGTGCTGGCCGCCCTCGGCACCACGTTGCCCGGCGCCGCCATCACGTTCAGGGACGGCATCGTCGAGCAGGGGAATTTCAACGACTACACGGTGGCGCGCATGCCGGACATGCCGCGTGTGGACGTATTCATCGTGCCGTCCACCGAGCCGCCCACCGGCATGGGCGAGCCGGGCCTGCCGCCGCTGGCGCCGGCTTTCGCCAACGCCATCTTCCAGCTCACGGGCAAGCGCTTGCGCAAGCTGCCGTTCGAGCTCGGCTGACGGCCGGGGTGGACGTCAGGTCTTGTCGGTCTTCGACCGGCTGGTCCGCGTCTTGCCGTTGCTGCCGTTGCCGCCGTTCGGCGCAGGCGGCTGCACCTTCGGCGCGTCCTTGGGCGCTTCCGCTTTCGGCGCCCCGCCTGTCTCCTTCGCGGGCGCTGCCGGCGCGGCGGCGCTCGGCGTCATCGCGTTGGCGACGGCCTGCGTAAATTGTTCCTGCAGCATGTTCCACCATGCGACGGCAGCCGGCATCGCCGCCGCGGCCGGGTTGCCCGGCGCGTCCGCTGCGCCGGCGGCCTGCGGCGCGGCCGTGCCCGGCTGAGTCGTGCCGCCGCTGCCTGCCGCGGCGGCAGCCGGCGCCTTGGGTGCATCCGTCTTCGCGGCCGGCGTTGCCGGCTTGGCAGCGGCGCCCGCCTGGCCCGGCGCCCCGAAGAAGGGCGAGAACGGCATGGAGGCCATCTTTTCCGCGCTGACGCCGGACTGGCGCATCGCTTCGGCCATCGAGGCACCCATCGTCTTCAGCGTCATCAGCGTGCCGCGCTGCACTTCGAGGGCCTGGATGGTCCCGCGCAGCATGGACAGGTTCAGGTTCAGCCAGGACTCGACCGCCTTGAGGTCGGCGATGCGCTTGTCCAGGTCTTCGGTCGACATCGGCGGTGCGGCGATGCCAGCCATCCCCGGCATGCCGGGTATGCCTGGCATACCGGTGCCGGGGATCTGCATGGATCCCCACAGGTTCTTGACGAATTCCAGCGTGTCCGTCACGCCTGGCATGGCGGGTGCGGAGGGTTTCAGCATGGTGGTCTCTCCCTGGTTGGTGGCCGCTAGCGTAACAGATAAATAAGAGCCGACATAGATATGGTTGGATGCGATGGTTGGAAGCACAGGCGGGCAGTGCGCGGGCGGACCGGCTACACTAGGCGGATGAGCCCTGCATACGCCACGACCCGACGCCGCCGGCAACTGGCGCTGGGCGCGCTCACGGTCCTGTTGCATGTGCTCGTGTTCGTCTGGTTCGTGCGCCAGACGGGCCAGGTGCCCGACCCGTCCGCCCGCACGGGACGCGCGCCCCTGACGGCCGAGCTGGTCGAGGCACCGCAGCCGCGCCCGCTGCCGCCCGTGCCGCCACCGCAGCCGGCGCTGGAGCCGCCGCCGTTGCCCGAGATCGATCCGGAGCCCGTGGTGCCCGCCGCGCCGCCGCCCGCTCGTTCCGATGGGGCGTTGACGCCGGAATCGGACGGTCTCGCGGCGCCCGATGCGGCGGGACAGCAAACGGGGCAGGGTGGCGCCGCCGCCGGTGCGGACCCCGTACAATCCACGACACAGGACGCGGCACCCCAGGCGCAGGTCCAGCAGGAAGCGGCACCGAAGCCCCAGCCGGCCGCGCCCGAAGCGCGCCGTTACAAGGTCGACATGCCGCCTTCGGCCGACATCACGCTCGACGTCGCGCGCACGGACGCGAACGGCACGAAGTGGAGCGGCGACGCGCTGCTGTCCTGGCGGGTGACGCCGTCCAGCTACCGCGTGAAGATCGAGGCCGGCATCCGCGTCGTGTTCGCGCACGTGAACCTGCTCACCCTCACGAGCGAGGGCACGGTTGGAGACGAAGGATTCGTCCCCACCTTGATGACGGAGAAGCGGCGCGGACGCGCCATGACGGCGACGCATTTCAATCGCCAGGAGGGCACGCTGACGTTTTCGGCATCCGGCGCGAAGTATCCGCTCGTGCCGGGCGCGCAGGATAAAGCCAGCGTGCCGCTGCAGTTGGCGGCCATCGCGCGCGGTGATTCGAAACAATTGTCGGGAAATATCGACATCCTTGTCGGCGAAGACCGCGACGCAAGCGTTTTCACCTTCACGGTGGCCGGACAGGAACAGCTCGACACGCCGCTGGGCCGCATCGCCACGTGGCACTTCGTGCGTCCACCGAAACCCGGCTCGTACAATTCGCGCCTGGAACTCTGGCTGGCGCCGGCCTATGGCTGGTATCCGGTACAGATCCGCAACGTCGAGGCGAGTGGGGCCGTAACGACCCAGACCGCGAGCAAAATCGTGATTCAACAAGCAGGAAGCTGATATATGAAAAATGTTTTGAAGACGGCAGGCGCAGGGGCAGTATTGATGACCGTGCTGGGCGGCCAGGCGGTCGCGGCGGAAGAACATCCGGCCATCAAGCGCCCGTTCGACCTGCCGCCGTCGGCCGACCTGACCTATTCCATCGGCGCGCGCCAGCGCGGCTTCAACCTGAGCGGCGATGCGACGCTCACCTGGCGCGCCAACGACAGTAAATATTCCGTCAACGCCGAGTCGCGCGTGGCGCTGCTGGGCAAGCTGACGGAAAACCGCAGCACGGGCATCGTCGACAACTGGGGCCTCGCACCGACGGAGTACTACGACAAGCGCTTCCGCAAGGACCCGACGACGGCCACCTTCGACCGCGACGGCAAGACCATCACCTTCAGCGACGGCGACAAGACGTATCCGATCAAGGGTGGCGAGCAGGACCGCGTGTCCGTCTCGTGGCAACTGGTGGCGGTGGCGCGCGCCGCGAAGGACAAGTTCAAGCCGGGGTCGGAATGGCAGTTCTTCGTCATCGGCCCGCGCGATGCGGACCCGTGGACGTTCCGCGTCGTGGGCCGCGAGAAGGTGCAGGCCGGCGCGTCGCTGGGCGAAGTGGATGCCGTGCACGTGATGCGCGCCCCGCCGCCGGGTTCCAGGGACCAGTCGCTCGACATCTGGCTGGCGCCCGGCCACGAGTGGTATCCGGTCAAGCTGCGCTTCACCGACAACGACCGCGACTACGTCGAGCAGACGCTCGAACGCATCGTCAAGAAGTAGCCCAGTCCTTTACGTAGGCCGGCGCCGCGGCCGCGCAATGCGCGTCCGGCACCGGCGTTCCGCGCGCCTGTGCGAGCGGCAGCACGCCGGCCCACGCGGCGATGTGCATGTCCTCCTCGTCGTCGTTCGGCGGACCCGTACGCACCTTGCACGCGGCTTCGTCCAGTGCAATGCGCATCACGGTCGTCGCCGCGAATTCCTTGTCGTTCCCCGGACGGATCCCTGCCTGCCGGCCCGGCGCCAGGTGCTCCATGAAGTCGGCCAGCGCGTCGCGCTTGGCGGGTTCGCCGACGACCTCGAAGCGACCGTAGACCATCGCGCTGCGGTAATTCATCGAGTGATTGAAGGCGGAGCGCGCGAGCACGAGGCCGTCCACGTGCGTGATCGTCACGCAGCAGTCCTGCTCCGTCAGGCGCTGCAGCATGCGGCTGCCGTTCGACCCGTGGATGTACAGGTAATCGCCGCTGCGCCAGCAGGCGGTGGGGATGCAGTGCGTGCCGTGCGCGTCGGCGAAGGCGATGTGGCAGACGTAGGCGGCATCGACGATGGCGTGCAGCAGGGCGGGGTCGTAGGATGCGTTGCGCGCGATGCGCTTGACCTGGGTGCGGGTGGAGGGAGCGGTATTCATGGCCTCGATGTGGTGAATGGAAGCCGCACTATAATGGTCAAGTTGGCCCCAGCAACAGATCCAGGGGCGCGCTATTTCATGGAGCCACGATGGATTATTCGCTGCTGCTGGACGCCTTCGGCCGCGACCACGCGCATCACGCCTGGCCGCGCCAGCGCCTGCTGCACGAATGCCTGCGCGCCGCGATCCGCGACGGCACGCTGGCCGCCGGCACGCGCCTGCTTGCGACGCGCGCGCTGGCGCAGGAGCTGGGCATCGCCCGCAACACGGTGCTGTACGCGTACGAGCAGCTGGCGTGCGAAGGCTTCGTCATCCCGGACCGGCGCGGCACCGTGGTCGCCGGCATCGCGCCGGCACCGCGCCGGCGCAGCGCCAACGTGCCGCAGGCGGGCCTTGCGCGCCGCGCGCAGGACCTGCGGACCGTGAACGGCACGGCCAGTGTCGCGCTGCCGTTCACGCCCGGCGTGCCCGACCTGCGTGCATTCCCGCTGGCGCAGTGGCGCCGCCTGCTGGACCGCGCATGGAGGGGCCTGTCCGCGGACCAGCTGAACTACGGCGACCCGGCCGGCGAGCCGGCGCTGCGCACGGCGATCGCGGACTACCTGCGCGCGTCGCGCGGCGTCGTGTGCGAGCCGGGCCAGGTCTTCATCACGGACGGCACGCAGGCGAGCCTCGACCTGTGCGCCCACGCGTGCGCGGACGCGGGCGATATCGCCTGGATCGAGAGCCCCGGCTACGGCGGCGCGCTGGCCGCGTTCCGGGGTGCGGGCCTGATCGTCGAGGGCATCGCCGTGGACGGGGAGGGCATGGCGCCGTCTCTTCACGACTGGAGCGCGCGCCGCCCGAAGCTGATCTACACGACGCCGTCGCACCAGTACCCCATCGGCGTGGTGACGTCGGCGGTGCGGCGCCTCGCACTGACCGACGGCGCGCGTGCGGCCGGCGCGCTGATCGTCGAGGACGACTACGACAGCGAATTCCGCCACGAAGGCCCGCCGCTGGCGGCGATGCAGGGTCTCGTGGCGGACGCGCCCGTGCTGTACTGCGGCACGTTCAGCAAGACGATGTTTCCGGCGCTGCGCATCGGGTTCGTCGTCGTGCCGGCCGGGTTGGCGCCGCAACTGGCCGTCATGCGCGCGCAGTCGGCAGCGGCGGGGCGGCCGGCGGAGCAGCTGGCGCTGGCGGAGTTTTTACGCAGCGGGGAGTTCGCGCTGCATTTGCGGCGGATGCGGCGGTTGTATCGGCAGCGCCGGGATGCGCTGGTCGAGGCGCTCGGGCGGCACGTGGGCAGTCACGCGGTCGTCGAAGGGGCTTCGGCCGGGATGCATCTGGCGCTGCGTCTGCCCGCCGATGGCATTGCGGACGTGGAGATCGTGCGGCGCGCGCGGGCGCAGGGAATCGTGGTGAATGCGTTGTCGGCGCATGCGGTGCCCGGTGGGGAGCCGGTCAACGGGCTGCTGCTCGGGTATGCGCAGGTGCCGGTGGAGCGGATGGATGCGCTTGTCGAGCGGCTGGCGGGCCAGGAGGGTACGTTGAAGGGCAAGTAAATATCGGAATCGGGGCTGGTGAAAACGATGATTGTGCACGCAGTTGAAACCGCTAAACTTGTTGAAACCGAAGAGTTTCGGAACTTTTGGGCGCGTCCGCTTCGGGGCCAAAACCGGACGGCGAACACGTATTGAAGACCAGTTTTTACGCCATCTTTACAGTGTCGTGTGTAGAGTCGAAAACAGGCCAGTCAATCAACGCAGCAGCGCGAAGAATCCTAACCATGAACAAGCGATTTCCCACTCGAAAACAAGCATTCGCGATTTTGATTCCCCTCGTCATCACGTCAATCCTGCTCCAGGTTTTTCTGGGCTGGGACTGGAAGGCTTTCTGCTTGAGCTTGCTGATCAATACATTGGCCGCGGGCATCGTGTGGCGCTATCGGACACCAGTCGCTGTAACGTCCGCACAACACCCTCGCGCCGGCGTTTACAGCTTTGTCGCGCGTGCCGGGTTCTGGGTTGTTGTGGCCGTTATTTTATTTTTCGGCTTCAAGCGTTTCCAGTAAGGTCTGCAATGGGGCGATAGCGAAGGTGCAAGCCCGAACGACGCTATCGAACGCGTGTTTCGACTTGTTTAAATTGCAAGAAAGATACCGGCAGTTATTCTTGCGGCCCCGGATCATCCGGATTGTCGTTTTCCCAATGCAGCACGATCTCCTTGGGCGCGCTGCCCACCTTGACGGTCCGTTTGAAGGTCTTGCCCTCCGCCGCCGCGCTGATCCGATACGTGCCCGCCGGCAGTCTGGCAAAGAACATCGGCCCCGTATTCGCCGCGGTCACCAGATTCGCACCCTTGGCATCCGAGATATCGAGCTGGACGTCGGAGCGGTAGGCACCGCTCTGCTTGGTGGCGAAGGTCAGCAGCAGGTTGTAGTCGGCGCGCAGGGCCTTCATGGCGGCCTGCTCTTCCTCGCCGACGCCGCCGTTGACGTAGTTGATGCCGTTCTGCTGCTTCGGGGTGAGTGGCGCCGCCAGGACGGCGGCCGGGGTCAGGCAGGCGGCCAGGAAGGTGGATACAACCGCGGCCGCAAGTGTGCGTTGCATGGCATTCCTCCTCATGAAGATGATGTAAATATCGCAACGTTCATTATCGCGCTGTCGGGATCAGAGGGGCGCGCGCCTGATGTTGTCATGTTGGCAAGTCAAGCGGCGCTTCGATTCCGTTGCATATTCACCAGTTGTGAACCGTACGCGGGCGTTCCGTATTAGTTGCCAAGCCTTAACTGTTATACTGACGCCCCCGCGCCCGTGGTCCAGAAGGCCGCGCGCGACAGCAGACTGGTAAGCCTTACGATGATCGACAACCTGGCAGCAACCGCCGCCGACTCCCAAATCCCGGCGCAAGATGAGCTCGACCCGCTGCAGACGCACTTCCAGGAGGGAGTGGCGCCGGACGAGATCGAGCAGGTATATCACCTCAAGCGTGCGCAGCCCATGCTGCAGGCGTTCACCGCGCTGTTCCACGGCTCGCAGGACGGCGTCATCGTGCGCCTGCTCGTGCTGCGCGAGCTCGCGTCCGACGCGATGGATTCCGCCTTCTCGCGCGCCGACATCAACACGAAGTTCGCCTACCTGATCCCGGAAAGCCTGGAAACGGTGCTGGGCCGCCTGCGTACGCACGGCCTGCTCGCGTGGGACAACCCGGCCGCCGTCTACCGCATCACGCCGCTCGCGCGCAACGTGCTGGCCGCGCTCGACACCTTGCTCGCCCTCGGCAAGCCGGAAGAGGACGAGGCCGAGATGGGCTTCCTGCTGTCGCAGGTGGCCGGTGCGCAGGCCGTCGGCGGCATCACCGTCGACCAGCTGAAGCATTTGCTGGGCCGCCTCGTCGAGCTGCACGAGGAATTCCGCGACGCGATCGCGTCCGGTTCCGAATTCCGCCTGCGCGCGTCGCAGGCGAAGTGGCACATGGCGTGCGACTGGGTCGAGAAGGGCTCCGTGATCCTGCGCGCCATCACGTCCGACGAGCGCGCCGACTCCGCCACGCACCGCGCCGCGCAGGCGATCGGCCGCGCCCAGTCGCAGCTCCTGAACATGCAGGGGATGTTCTCGCGCGCGCTGAACCAGATCGAGCGCCAGCGCGTGCACCTGGGCCAGTCGGGCCTGTCGACGACGGACATCAAGCGCTGGCTGCTGGCGCACGACGACCTCGCCAGCCTGGCCGAGGACGCGATCGACCGCCCGGTCGTCCCGCTGTTCACGACGCCGGCCGAGATGATCGACGTGGCCGAGACGGAACTCATGATGGAACGCGTCGCGCCCATGGCGCCGGGCGGCCTGCCGAACGGCGAGGACGCGGCCATGACGATCAACGACAACCCGGCGATGCAGGCGGAACTGGACGACTGGATCCGCCGCCTTGCCGATTTCGCCAACCTGGACAACTTCCCCATCATGGCGGAGGGGGCACCGAAGAGCGTGCCGATCCAGGAATCGCTGCTGCCGGCCAGCTTTGCCGTCGCATCGTACCGCGCCTCGCTGCTGCCGCTGCTGGGCGATCCGGCCGAGGCCAACCTGCAGGGCCCGACCGCCGAACTGGCGCGCCTGCCGGTGCGCTTCGATTCGGCCGACGAAATGATCCCGCTGGACGACCCGCACATCGCGGCCATCTCGCGCGCGACCCTCTCACTGAATCTCGATCTACCGAGCACCCCGGAAAGCAAGACGCAAGATGAATGACGACGCCCAAATCCTGATCGCGCGACTGCTCACGCACCAGACCCTGCGCCGCGACGACAAGATGGTCAAGCGCGCGCTGTCCGACGACCAGTTCCGCGCCGAGATCGACAAGCGCCTGCTCGAATGCGGCCTGAAGCTTCTCGACAACGTGTACGCGGACCACGTCACGCTGGCCCTGCACCGTAACGTCGAACCGAAGATCTTCGGCGCCAAGGACATCTGGCAGAACAATAACTTCGGCCTCACGCGCGACGGCGTGGCGCTGCTCGTCGTGCTGTGGGCGCAGATCATCCTGCCCAAGCGCCAGCGCCAGGAAACGCACCAGGCCATCGACATCGACCAGTCCGACATGTTCGACAAGGACAACCCGATCCCGCGCGCGGAAGATACGTCGATCGGCATCTCGTACACGACGCTGCTCGCGGACTTCGGCGAGAAGCTGGGCAAGAAGACCCGCATGGACATGAACCTGGGCCTGTTGTCGAAGCTCGGCTTCATCGAGCGCCGCGGCGACGTGATCCTGGAAGGTCCGCTGCTGGACCTCCTGATGGATACCGACGTGCTGAAGGAACGCATCATCAACGGCGCGCTGGCCGACGTGTTCAAGCGCGCACCGGTGGCGGCCGCACCGCGCCGTCACGTCAGCGAAGCCGCGAACGACGAACCGGTCGACACCGAAACGCCACAAGCTTAAGAGGCACGCATGTTCCACATTAAATCCCTCGAGCTGGTCCACTGGGACTACTGGCAGCGCATCAAGAACATCCCGCTCGACGCCAAGATCATCACCATCGCCGGCCAGAACGGCTCCGGCAAGACGACGCTGCTCGACGCGCTGCGCACGCTGTTCGGCCTCGATTGCTCGATGGGCCGGACCTATAAACACTACGCGCGCCATTCGGGCCAGCAGAGTGCCTGGCTGCGCGCCGTCGTCGACAACAAACCGTCCGGCCGCCAGCTGTCGAACCGCCCGTTCCGGCATAGCGGCTTCTTCAGCGACGACGAAGTCACGCTGTTCTGCCAGGTGCAGAAGAACGGCGGCGACTGGAAGCGCCAGTACCTCATGCGGCCGGGGAATATCCAGATCGAGGAAGTGACGGAAGCCACCGACTGGCTCGGCGTCGAGAACTACCGCAAGCGCCTCGCGTCGGCCGGCCTGTCGCCCGCGATGTCGAAGGTGCTCGCGCTGGAGCAGGGCGAGACCGATAAACTGTGCGAATACGCGCCGCGCCAGCTGCTGGACCTCGTGTTCCAGGTGTTCGGCGACAAGGAAGTGCTGGACGCGTACGACGAGGCGAAGCGCCACCAGCGCGACACCGAGTCGGAGCTGAAGCGCTTCGAGGCCGAGCTGGAGACGTCGCGCATCAACCTCGAAGGCCTGCGCCTGCGCGTTGCGAACTACCACCAGTGGGAAGACCTGCAAAAGGAACGCCGCGCCCTCGTCGAGGAAGTGCTGCCGAGCCTGGAATACCACGAAGCGCGCGAAAAGGCCGCGAACGTGAGCCGCGCGCTGCGCGAGGCGAAGAAGCCGCTGATGCAGGCCGACAGCCTGCTGACGGAAAAGCGCAACGCACTCGCCGCCCAGCAGCGCGCGCTGACCGAAGCGCAGCAGCAGGAGGTGAAGCTCGAACAGGAAGCGAACGAACTCGCGACGCGCCTGACGCAGGTGAACGCGAAACTGAAACCGCTGGAAAGCCTGCTCGAACAGAAGGAACGCCTGAACAAGCTGGCGGCGGATGCCGGCGCCGACATCGCGGAAGTCGCGACCCAGCTCGAAGCGAAGGAAGCGGAACTCGCGAAGAAGAAGGCCGAACGCGAAGCGCTGGCCACGAAAATCGCGGGCGAGATGGCGACGATCAGCGCGCTGCAGGGCAAGACGACGATGCCCGAGCCGGAAGCCCAGCGCCAGATGCGCCGCGCGCTGCGCGATGCGGGCATCCCGCACGCCATGCTGTCTGACATCGTCGAAGTGACGGATCCGAAGTGGCAAGGCGCCGTCGAGGGTGTGCTCGGTGGCTACGCGTCCGTCGTGCTGCTGGAGCGCGCGAAGGATGCGTCGGCCGCCTATAAACTGGCGGAGAAGGAGCGCTATCGCCACTTCATCGTGCCGGATTGCGTCGACGCGCCGGTCGTCAAGGACGATACGCTGCTGTCCGTCGTGCGTTTCTCGTCGAAGGCGCCGTCCTGGCTGATCGACCAGCTGGAACGCATCGAGCGCGTGGATTCCGTCGACGACGGTTTCAAGAGTGACGCCGACGAATGGATCACGCCGGACGCGTATCACAGGGAACGGCGCGGCGGCCGCTCGCTGTTCGTCGAGCCGTCGCGCTACCGTTTCGGTGCGGCCGGCAAGACGCAGCGCCTGGAAGCCATCCAGCGCTCGCTGCCGGCGCTGGAAGCGCAGGAAGACACGTTGACGCTCGCGATCAGCAAGCTGGCGGCGGAAGTGTCCGCGCTGCGCGTGCGCATCGCCGGCGTGGACGCCGCGAAGGAGCTGTCGGCGCGCCAGGCCGAATTCGAAGAAGCCACGCGTGCGCTGGAACCGCTGAAGGCCGAGCGCCTGCAGGTGGGGGCGCGCCTGGGCGAGCTGCAGGTCCTGATCAAGAACGCGACCGTCACGCGCACGCGCGCCGACACCGTCTGGCAGAACGCCCGCATGGCGCTGTCGGAAGCGGAAGCGGGCATGCGCCTGAACAACCGCCGCGTGATCGAGCAGCGCAGCGAGCATGCGCGCGAGCTGCTGACGTTGCGCCGCGCGTGGCGCCACGTGCCGAAGTCGTGGCGCAGCGCGCAGCAGCGTGCGGCCCTCGTCGCGACGCACCAGAACGCGCACCAGGTCAAGCTGCGCATGAACTCCCTCGACGCGTCGCTCGCGCGCGCGGACTGGGAACAGGACCCGACCGTCATCGACCAGTACGCGCGCCTGAACGACCAGCTCTCGGGCCGCCAGGTGGAGACGGAAGAACGCCGCTACCAGAACAACCGCGCGATCGAGGCGACGGACAATGCGCGCGGCGCCTACATTGAGCGCCTGCGCTACACGATCAAGACCTATTCGAAGAACATCCGCGAACTGGGCGAGCTGGCGAACATCGACGTCTCGGTCGACCCGGTCCGCCTGGAGAACGACGACGTGCAACTGGCCCAGGCCGGCCTGCACGTGCGCTTCAAGTTCGACGGCAAGGGCCAGATCGGCATGAACGACGGCGAGGCGTCGGGCGGCCAGCAGGTCATGAAATCGCTCGTGCTGCTGATTGGCCTGCTGAAATCGGAAGAGGGTTCCGGCGGCTTCGTGTTCATCGACGAACCGTTCGCCCACCTGGACATCCGCAACATCCAGCTGGTCGGCGAGTTCCTGAAAAACACCGACGCGCAATACCTGATGACGACGCCGCTGACGCACAACACGGACGTCTACGATCCTTCCGACCTCACGCTCATCACGAGCAAGAAGAAGAAGGACACGCAGTGGGCGCAGCCCATCTTCGTGCTGCAGAGACGGCGCGAAGGGGAAGAAGCGCACGCGGCCTGACCGCATTGTCATGATGGCTGCAGCGGCCGGCGTTCCTGGGGACGCCGGCCGTTTTGCTTGTGTGCCTGCGCCGTCAGATGGCGCGACAGCACCTCGCGTGCCGCGTCGCCGATGCCCTGCCAGTACGCGCGTCGCCGCGCCGCGCGCTTGCGGTGCCTGGACGGTATCGCCGCCAGCGGCCTGGCCTCGAACGGCAGGGCGATGCACCACGCGCGGCCCGGCATGTCGGTGCCGCCGAGGCTGCGCCATACGCTGTCATAGGCCGTGGCGAAATGCTTGTCGTCGGACGGCAGCCAGGCGCAGTGCCAGGCCGACTTGACGGCCACCACGTGGCCCATGCCCAGCGCTTGCGCGATGCCCTGCAGGGCGGCGCAGCAGAAAAAGCCGGGCGTCGTGACCAGCGGGGAGTCTGGCGGGAAGGCGCGCCGGAACGCATCGACGGCGTCGGCCTCGTCGGCACGGTACCCCTGGTTGCGGGCGATGAACGGCAGGATGCCGGCCGCGCCGAGCCCGGCCAGGCCGGCGAAGCGCTCGTCGACCCAGCTGAACGACAGGCGGTGGACACGCCTGCCGTTCGCCAGCAGGGTCAGGGTGAGATCGCCTTCCGCGTTCAGGCGCTGCGCCATGCCGAGGCGGATCTCGACCTTGCTGCCGTCCGCCTCGTGCTGCCACAGCACGAGTCCGCCGTCGCGGTAGACGGCGTGCTTGTAGGCGGCGTCGAACGTGGCGTCCTCGAAGCGGTAATGCGTCAGCACGCAGCGCACGCGCTGGCGCAGCGACAATCCCCTGGCGAGATAGTTGCGGTGGCTCAGGTGGTGGAACACGTCGTCGTGCACCTGCGTCACGTAGTTGCGGTAGACGTCCATCGCCAGCAATTCCACGTGGGCACGGCGGAACAGCAGCACGCGCAGGCTGCGCATGATGCAGGCTGCCCAGGACGCGAACGGGTAGTGGCGCCGGGCCAGCCAATGGCGGGTGAGGAGGGAAAAGACCATGCGTGCTCCAGGCAAACGACTGGAGCCACGACACGGTTGTCAATACATCAAATAGCCCCTGCGGCCATTCTCCGTAGGGCTATGCATGACGCATTGGGCTGTATCAAGCGAATCAAGCGTCGCCGATTTCCTTGCGCATGCGCTGGCGCCAGCGCATCAGGGCCGCGGAGAACGTCGCGAAATAGGCGGCCGTCAAGCCCAGGCACAGCATCGTGATGGGGCTGTCCGTGAAGCGCGGGTTCGGGCGGCTGCTGCCCTGGTTCATGTAGATCTCGATGCCGAGGTAGACCACGCGCGCCACCAGCAGCATGGCGACGAGGATGCCCATGCGCGATGGCGGCGTGAAGAAATAGCCTTCGGGCGTGTCTTCGAAGCGGGTGCGGCGCAGGCCGTAGCTGCCCAGCGCGATGCCGCCGATGGCGCCGGCGGCCAGCGCGGCCAGCTGGAACGGGCGGTCGCCGAGTTCCGATGCCGGGATGAGGATCATGACGACGAAGACGAACAGGCCCGTGTAGTGGCGCGACAGGATCGAGCGCTGCCGGGTCATCTGGTGTTTCAGGCGCGAATGAATGCGCCAGATCAGCAGGGGAACGAGGGCGATGAGGGCGAGGGTGGTAAGACTCATGCGTTAAAACTCAAGGTGAGACGGGGGCGGTGCGCTTGCGCCAGGACAGCAGGCCGAACGCATAGCTCATGTAATAGCCGGCCAGTACGCCGAAGATGACGAGGGTCAGCGGGCTCGACACGAACTCGTGGTGGGCAAGCGAGCCCAGCGCGAAAAACTCGTACGCGCGCCAGGCCATGCGGGCCATGAACAGCAGGGCCACCGCGATGCCGATCGGCGCGTGCGGGGTGAAAAAGAAATCGTCGCCGACCTGTTCGAAGCGCGTCCTGCCGATCGCGATGCGGCCCAGCACGGCGCCGACCGGCAGCCCGGCCGCGAGGCCCGCGAGGGCGAACGGGTTCGTCTTGATGCTGACGGCGGTCAGGAGCAGCAGCAGGATCGGGAAGAACACGAGCGTCGTGCGGTGGCGCCACGTCTTCGAACGCTGGCGGGTCGTCAGGCGCTTGATGCGGCTGACCATGCGCCACAGCACGAAGGGCGCGAGCACGGCGGCAACGACGGGAGTCGGCAACATGGGATTCCTCGGAATTTTCTGTCGAATCCGCCATTGTAATCCAGGCGCGCGTCGGCAAACCGCTGCCCATGGTAATGTTTTGGCATCTTTAGCAGGAGCCTCACATGATCCCAGACCTGACCGCGAGGCGGCATACGATCGGGCAGCACGCGCACCGGGCGCCCGATCCCGCGCCGATCGAAGAACCGCCGCCGGACCCGTTCGAGCCCGCCGACCCGCACCAGCCGCCCATCCGCACGCCGCAGAACGACGAGCCGCCGGTCGATCCGAATCCGAGCGTAACGTTCCACTAGGCCAGCAGCGCCGCGTGTTCCTGCAGCAGGTCGGCCAGCAGGTCCGCCATCAACGTCACGCGCGGCGAGCGGCGCACGTCCGGATGCACCGCCAGCCACAGCGGGCGGCTCAGCACGTGGCCGTGGTCCGGGTGCAGCACCAGCAGCGGATCGCCGCGGCCGAGGAAATGCGGCAGCACTGCGACGCCGAGGCCGGCGCGGCACGCGGCCACCATCGCGGCCGCGTCATTGGTCCAGAACGCGTACGCGCGTCCGGCAGCGAATTTCGCGAGCCAGGCCTGCTGCGGCGTGTCCTTCATCGCTTCGCCATACCCGATGAACTCCCATTCGTCGGGCGGACGCTCGAACCAGCCGGGCGCCGCATACAGTCCGTAACCCATCTGCGCCAGCGGTCGCGCGGCCAGTCCCGGCTGCCCGGGACGCGCCATGCGCAGCGCGAGGTCGGCCTCTCTCCGGTACAGGTCGGCCTGGCGGATTTCGCCGATGATTTCCAGCGTGAGCGCGGGCCAGCGCGCGCGCAACGCGCCCAGGTGCGGCACGAGGAAGCTGCTCGCGAACGTGGGCGGCGCGGACAGCCGCACGACGCCGCGCAGGGCGGACGCACCCGCCCCGGCGCGCGCGAAGGCCATCGCTTCGTCTTCCACCCGGCGCGCCTGCGTCAATAATTCCTCGCCTTCCACGGTCAGCGCCCAGTGCTTCGGCAACCGGTCGAACAGGCGCACCCCCAGTCTCGCTTCGAGCATGCCGATGCGGCGCGCGACGGTCGAATGCTCGACGTCCAGCACGCGCGCCGTCGCGCTCAGCTTGCCCTGGCGGGCCAGTTCGACGAAGTAGCGAATGTCGTCCCAGTCGAGTGGTTGACTTATCGATTTTTGCACGGTCAAAGGCGATTTTTTGGGATTTCGGACGATTTTTGATCAATCTACCATGAGGCTCCCATCAACAGGAGAATGACATGGACGAATTGATCGAACACGTGCGCATCCACCGCCAGGGCGGCGCGGACCAACTGGAAACCGGGCGGCTCGCCGTCGCGCCGCCGGCGGCCGGCGAGGTGCGGGTGCGCCAGCTGGCCATCGGCGTGAACTTCCTCGACGTGTATCACCGTAGCGGCACCTATCCGCTGCCGCACCTGCCGGCCACGCCCGGTGTCGAAGGCGCCGGCGTCGTCGAGGCGCTCGGCCCCGGGGTGACCGGCTTCGAACCGGGCCAGCGCGTCGCGTACACGGGACTGCTCGGCGGCTATGCGGCGGTGCGCAATGTGCCGGCCGATCGCCTCGTGGCGGTGCCGGACGCCGTCTCCCTGGATGCCGTCGCCGGCGGCCTGCTGCGCGGCCTGACGGCGCACATGCTGTTCGCGCACGTGCGCCCGCTCCGTCCTGGCGATACGGTCCTCGTGCACGCGGCCGCCGGCGGTCTCGGGCTCGTGCTGACGCAGTGGGCGAGTGCGCTCGGCGCGCGCGTCATCGGCACGGCCGGCAACCGCGACAAGGCCGCGCTGGCGCTCGCGCACGGCGCCGAACGCGTCGTCCTGTACCGCGACGAGGACTTCGTCGCGGCGGCGCGCGAGTTCAGTGGCGGGCGCGGCGTCGACTTCGCGATCGACGGCATCGGCGGCGCGACCCTGCTGCGCACCTTCGACGCCGTGCGTCCCTACGGCATGGCGGCCAGTGTGGGCCAGGCCGGCGGCCGCATGGAACCGGTCGACCTGCTGCAGATCGGCAAACCGCGCGGCATCGCGTTTGCGCGGCCGAGCGTGATGCAGTTCATGACGATCCCCGGCCTGTACCAGGAAGGCGCGCAGGCCACGCTGGCGCGGCTGGCGGCGGGCCTGCGCGTGCCGGTCGGGCTGGACCTGCCGCTGGCGCGCGCGGCCGAGGCGCATGCCGCGCTGGAGGCAGGGCAGACGAGCGGCGCGGTGCTGCTGCGGCCCCGCTAAAAAAGTGCTTGACCAACCAATAACCGGCTGGTTATGATTTGATTCATAGCCAGCCGGTTATTAATTGCCATGACAGACACCCACGATATTCTTTTCCGGACACTCGGCGACCCCACGCGGCGCGCCATCTTCGAATCGCTGTGCCGCGACGGCGAGCAGACGGTCGGGGCCCTCACGGCCCGGGCCGGCATCTCGCAGCCGGCCGTGTCCAAGCACCTGGGGCTCTTGAAGCAGGCGGGGCTCGTGCGCGACCGGCATGAAGGACGCCAGACGCACTACACCGCCCAGCTGCAGGCATTGGCGCCGCTGGCCGACTGGACGAATCAAATGGCCCGGTTCTGGGAGAGCCGGTTCGATGACCTGGAAGACCTCTTGAAAAGGATGGACCAATGAACGATACCTCGCTCCACACGCGCACCGTCACCGTCGAACGCGAATTCGCGCATCCGCCGGAAAAGCTCTGGCGCGCACTCACGCAGCCGCACCTGATCGAAGCGTGGCTCATGAAGAACGATTTCGTGCCCGCCCTGCATCACCGCTTCAAGCTCAGCGCCGACTGGGGCGCCGTCGACTGCGAGGTGCTGGAGATCGAACCGAACCGCTCGCTGTCGTACACGTGGGCCGCGATGGGCCTGGACAGCGTCGTCACCTGGACCCTGACCCCGGCCGGCGCGGGCACGCACCTGAAAATGGAGCAGACCGGCTTCCAGCCCGGCCAGGATGCGGCCTACAATGGTGCGAAGTACGGCTGGAACAAATTCACGGCCGCCCTCGACGAGGTGCTGGCGAAGCTCGACGACTGAACCAAAGGAGGCGACATGAAGCAGGAGAATGCATCCACGGACCTGGCGGCGTCCGCACTGATCGACCGCCGCATCGCCGACCTGGGCGACTGGCGCGGCGCGGCGCTGGCCCGGGTGCGCGCGCTGATCCACGAAGCGGTGCCCGGCGTCGTGGAAGAATGGAAGTGGATGGGGACGCCCGTATGGTCCAGCGGCGGCATTCTCTGCACGGGCGAGTCGTACAAGTCGCACGTGAAGCTGACCTTCCTGAAGGGCGCGTCGCTGGACGACCCGTCCGGCCTGTTCAACTCGAGCCTGGACGGCAACGCCCGACGCGCCATCGACATCCACGAAGGCGACGAGCTGGACCCGGCCGCATTCCGTGCGCTCATCCGCGCCGCGGCGGCGCTCAACGCCGCCAAAGCAAAACCGAAGCGCGCAAAAGTTGCCTGAAACCGGGGTCAGAGCCCGGCTTTTGGAAATGTCGTCCGGGACATTACCTAAATTCGGGCTCTGACCCTGAGCCTTCCCCTCAAATTTTGCTCAGATGTCATAGGTAAGCATCATGGAAGTCAGCTCTGACGATGCGTCGGCAAGCTGACTTCGTGTCAGCTTGGTTGCGTGAGGCTCGATCAGCCAATGGCGTGCCAACGACAGGATTGACAGCGTGGTTGCTGCCTTTTTACGGCTGCCGTATTCAATGCGGTACCCGGCGCACCTGACGGCCAAGCCAATCAACCACAGAGCAAAGCCAAGTAACGCCGCGATGAGCAGTAACGCAGCCAAACGTCGAGGTTTTCGCGTTTGTGCAGTAGTCAGTCCCATACCCCATTGCGCATTCTTGAGATCCCGGAAAGTCTGTTCGATCTGCATGCGGCACCTGTACAAGTCGACCACGGAGTCGGCGCTTAGCCGGGATAGCGATGGTGAGGAAGCCAGCAGCCACGGTTCGCGTTGCGAGGCCTGATTCTTGATACTGTGACGGCTGCGCGCCTTTTTGCCAAAGGCGGTCTTGCGCTGACGCCCCTTGCGCGGCTGCTTAATGAGCACGAGACGGCACGCCACTGGATTGGAGCGGACATAAAGAAAATCTCCCAGGTCGCGTGCCTTTCCCTTGGTGTCGGCATAAAGCTGTTTGCATCTGCGCCAAGTACATGAGCCGCTCTTTTTCACCATGTCGCGGTTGCGGATGCGGCCGACCCACGCATAGCCAAGCTCATTCAGCATCTTGAACCATGTGGCCCGAAAACCTGCGTCGCTAATGATGATGGGCTGGCACCCAGGCGGAAGCACCGAGCGCAAATTCTTCATGAAAGCCCGGTGAACCGAAGCGGCGCCATACAGCTCGGTCGGATGCACTTCCTCGTAGATGACCAAGGCTCGTCCACGAACGATCAATGCGGCACGCAGAACGTGCTGGCTTACGTCATTCAGCAAATTGGACCAGTCGACGATGATGCAAACACGCACCTGCTCGTGCAAGGCGCGTCGGGCCAGCGCTCGATACGCTAACAGGCGCTCAGAAGCTAGTTGCGGATTACTCAGCAATCGATCGCAGCGCTTTATGCGATGACGCAAACTAGTCTGGCCAGTGATCGCCTTGCCCATCTTCACCACACCGAGACCGCCACGGGCCGCAGCATCAGTCATCGCCGCCAAACACTCGCGTCGCTTGGCGTGCATGGATGGGCACTGCGCTTGAAGTAACTCCTGTATGATCCGCTGTGCATGCATGGCCTGTTCCCCTTTGTTCGCAGTTGGTAGCTACGAACGAAAGGGCTAACACAGCCATGCATGCGCCGTTTTTGGGATTGAAAGTTAACAGCTTCCCAAGCTGTTTACAACAAAAATTTGAGGGGAAGGCTCAGGCTCTGACCCCGGTGTTAGTCGAACGCCCAGGAGTACAGCACGTCCAGCGCCGTGTTGGTCCCGGTCTGCAGCTGCAGGGTGATGCGCGGGTTGATCTTGTAGCGCACCCGCACGACGCTCGATGCGGTCGCGGCGCCCTGTTCGAAGCTCAGGTACAGGCGCGACGAGATGCGCTTGCCGACCGTGACCACCGTGTTTTCCAGGCCGGACGCCTGGCCCGCGCCCTGGCGCACGCCCAGTTCGTCCACGCCCAGCGAGTTCGCCAGCTTGCTCGTGATGCCGCCCGTGCCGCCTTTTCCGCCCAGCAGGGCGCCGGCGGCGGCGCTCAGCACGTCGGCCTCGCTGCCCGTCGTCGCTTCCATGCCGTGGCCCAGCACGAGCCACGACAGTTTGTCGCTGTCGGACACGTTCGGCGTCGACACGAGCTTCGCCGTCGGCGCCAGCGCCGTGCCGCGCACCTGCACGCCCGCTTCCACGTTCGTCTCGCTCAGCTGTTCCCCGTCGGGACGCTTGCGCACGGCGAGGATGTCCAGCGACGGGTTGTCGTACGGGCCGCTGAACGTGATCACGCCGCGCTCGATCGCCAGGCGCTGGCCGTAAGCGGCATACGTGCCGTTGGCGGTGCGCACGGTGCCGTTGACGCGGGGCGGGCGGTCGCCCACCTTCAGCACGTGCACGCTGCCGGCCAGGTAGGCGTCGGCGCCCATGCCGCGCAGGTGGAAGTCGTCGCCCAGGTCGGCCGTCAGGTCGATCGTCAGCGGTACCGCGCCTTCCTTCTTCGCCGTCGTCGGTGCCGCATTGCCGCGGCCCAGGACGATGACGTCGTCCGAGATCGTCGGCCGGTCCTGCGGCGCCAGTTCGACGAGCGCGCGGTCGGCCTTGAAGCTGCCTTCGACCCGGAACTGGTGCGCGTCGCGCACGACGCTGGCCTGGCCGCTGAGGACGACGGTGCGGTCCGGGCGCGACAGCGCTTCCAGCTTGTCCGCGACGAGTTTCAGGTTCATCGTCGCTGCGCCGCCGGCAAAGCGCACGAAGCCGTCCGCCGTCGCGCGGCCGCTGTTGCCTTCCAGGGTCAGGCGCTGCAGCTGCAGCTGGTCGCCCGCGAGTTGCGCGCGCAGCTGGCCGTTGCGCAGGCGGACGCCCTGGTCCGGCCAACGCACGGCGAGGCCGTCGCCTTCGATATTGCCGTTCAGGGTCGGCGCGCCGACGGTGCCCGTGCCGTTGATCGCGAGGCGCAGCGCGCCGTCCACTTCCAGGCCCGGCTGGCCGAGCAGCGGCGATACCCACGACAGCGACGCGAGGCTCGCATTGGCCGTCAGTTTCAAGGGGCTGTCGTTGTCGACGCGGCCCTGCAGCAACTGCGCGGTGGCGTCCACATTGGCCGTGCCGATGCGCGTGCCGTCCAGCGCGAACTGGCTGCGCAGCGCGCCGCCGGCGACGTCCGCGCGCAGGTCCAGTTGGCGCAGGCCCAGCGCGATCGGCGAGATGTCGCCCGCGATCAAATCTCCCTTTTCGCGGAACACGTGCACGCTGCCCGCGAGCTGCGGCACGGCGCCGGCCGCGGTGGGCGCGCGCAGGTCGATCGCCCATTGCGCGCCGAGCGTCAGGTCGCCGCGCACGTTCTGGCGCATCGCGTCCGACGCCTGCGCCAGATAGTTCATCGGCACCCCGGTGGCGCTGCCGCGCGTGTTCCAGCGCGGGCCGATCTTGGCCAGCGAGTCGATCGTGACGGAGCCCGCCGGCAGCCGGATCGTCGCGCCGCTGAGCGCGATCTGCTCCGGTTTAGCGAGGCCCGCGAGGCCGCTGCCGGGCGCACCGGCGATGCGCAGCGGCGTGGGCGCGGCCAGCGTCATGGCGTAGCGCCCGCTGTTCTTCAGCGCGTCGACCGTGCCGTTCCACGTATTGCCCGTCAGGCCGCCGCGCACGGCCAGCGCGGCGTCGAAGCTGTCGCCCCGGGCGGCGGCGGAAATCGTGTGCGCGCCGCGCGTACCCGTCGACGTCAGGCGCGCGGAAGCGATCTTCGTTTCGCTGACGTTGCCCAGCTTGTCCGTCGTCGTGCTCGCGTAATCCGTCACCGACACGTCGAGCGCGAGCGGATCGGCGGCACCGCGGCCCGCGCCCAGGTTCGCCGTGGCCTTCAGTGCCTTGACCGACTGCGTGCCCATCGCGCGGATGTTCTGGCCCTCGATGGCGGCCGTCAGCGACGGCGTGTCCATCGTGCCGGACAAGGTGCCGGACCCGCGCAGCGCGCCGCCGAAGTCCGGGCCCAGCGCGGCCAGCTGCGGCGCGTCGATGCGCCAGTTCAGCGTATCGCGCCCGCTGCCGAACGCGCCCTTCGCGGCGACGACGTTGCCGCCCAGGTGCAGGTCGACGTCGGCGTTCGACACATGGCGCTTGTCTGCCGCAAGCCTGGCGTGGCCCCACAGCGGCGATTTCGACAAGGTGGAATCCTGCAGCGCCAGGTCGACGGCGCCGCCCATGTTCGCGCCCGTGCGGCCGCTGGCGGTAAAACCGCCGTTGATGCTGCCGGCCAGCGGCGAGCCGAAGGCGGCCGGGTTCAGGCGCTGCATGTCGCCCTTGGCCGTGACTTCGACGCTGCGCGCGCCTTCTTTCCCGGACAGCCAGGCCTCGCCGCTCGCATGGACGGAGCCGTTGTCGTTTTTCCGTTCGCGCGGCACCCAGCCCAGGTTGCGCGCATCGACCTCGAACGTCGTGCGCGGCGCGGCCATCGTGCCGGTGACGACGCCGCTCGCGAGCACGGCGCCATACAGGTCGCTGCGCAGGGCGGACAGCTGCCTGCCGTCGACCTTCCACGTCAGCCGTTCTCCCGGCTTGCCGAACGCACCGCGCAAGTCGACCGTGTTCTGGCCCAGCGCCAGCGCCGCATCGACGTCGTGCACGTGCGTGGCATCCGCATCGAGCTTGCCGCGGCCGGACAGCGGCTGGTCGAACAGCCGGCTCGGACGCACGGCGAAATCGGCCGCGACCTTCCACTGCGGGGCGAGCGCGCCGGCCGCGTTGATCTCGGCATTGATGTCCGCCTGCGGGAACTTGCCGAAGTCGGCCGGGTTGAAGCGGCTCACCACCGCATTCGCCTTGAACGGCTTGCTGTCCTTGAGGTTCGCATTGCCCGTCACGCGCACGCTGCTCTTGCCCGCGGACAGGCGCGCGTCGCGCACGGTGAGCACGTTGTCGGCCAGCGCGGCCTGGGCGGCGAGGCGCAGGCCCGCGTCCGACAGGTTGACGTCCAGCGTCTGCGTGTCCTTCGTGTTGGCGACCTTGATATCGCCCGCGATCTGCGTCGGCTTCATGCTGCCGTAGACGTCGTGCAGGTCGAAGCGGTCCGTGTGCAGTGCGAATTCGGCCGTGCCGAGGCCTTGTTCGTCCGGACCGCGCTGCACGCTGCCACTGCCCGTGAAACGGCCGGCGCTGCCCACGTCGATCAGCACGTCGGTGATGCGCATCGACGTCAGGCTGCCACCCAGCTGGCCGCGCATCGCCCGCAGTGGCAGGCGTTGCTGGTCGAGCGTGCCGACGGCGCCGTCGTTCGTCAGGTTCACGGTGCCGGCGATGTTGCGGTTCGGGTCGAGCCGGACCGCCACGGCCAGGTTCAGGTCCGCGCTCGGCAGCGTCGGGCTGAAGAACCCGGGGTCGATGTTGTGCGCGTCGAGCGTGAACGCCTGCAGCGGGATGTCCGCGAACGGAGACATCACGATCTGCGCCTTGCCCTGTGCGCGCGCGGCCTGGCCGGTGGCGTCGATGACGGTCTTCTGCAGGTCGCCCGACGCGTGCAGTTTCAGCTGCGCGCCCAGGCTCGGCGGCGCCTCGGTCTGCGCCGGCGCCGCCGGCTGCGACTGCGTCAGGCTTGCATCCGCATCGAGTTTATACGGCAGCGTGTTCGCGATGCTGCCCTTGGCCGCGACCTGGCCCCACGGCGTGTTCGCGGACGCGTAGTCGAGCTTCCACTGCGCCTTGTCGCCGTGCACGCGCACGCGGATGTCGTCGATTTCCGTCGTCGCGCCCTTGTTCACGAAGATGGCTTTCGCCAGGCGCGCATCTTCCACCGCGATCTTGAAGGGCGGCGCGAGGCGCGTGGGCATCGTCGTCGGTTCCGTCGATTCCTTCAGCGTTTCCACGCGTACCACGCGCGCGTACAGCTTGTCGATCTCCACGCCGCGCGACAGGTATTGCCAGGGCTTCCAGTCGATGTCGATGTCGTCCGCGGTCGTCACGGACGTCTCGCTGCGGAACACGACGTGGCCGATGTGCATGTGGCCGTACAGCGAACCGGAGACGCCGGACAGGGTCAGCTTGCCGCCGCTCGCGTTGGCGACGCGCTGGGCGATCATTTGCAGGGTGGTCTCGCGGCCCAGGTACCAGACGGCGCCGCCCAGCACGACGCCGACGACGACCACGCCGATGCCGACGCGGCGCGGCCAGCGGCGCACTGGCGCCGGGGTTTGGGGCGTTTGTTGATCGGCTTCCATCAGAACGTGAATCCCAGTGAGAAATGCAGGCGGACTTTATGGACCGCCTTGCCGTAGGCGACGTCGACGTTGATCGGGCCGACGGGGCTGCGCCAGCGCGCGCCGACGCCGTAGCCGACCTTCGGTTTCAGGTCATGAAAATTGTCGCCCGCGTTGCCGACGTCGTAGAACACGGCCGCGCCCCACGGCGGCTTGAACCAGTAATCGTATTCGGCGCTGCCGGTGAGCAGGTAGCGGCCGCCCGTGATGGCGGACCCGACCGGCACGCCCAGCTGCTGGTAGCCGTAGCCGCGCACGGACTGGTCGCCGCCGGCGCGGAACAGGAATGTCGACGGCACGCCGTTCTTGTCCTTCGAGCCGACCGCGCCGAATTCGCCGCGCATGATCAGCGTCCCGGACTCGCCGACGGGCTTGTAGACGAGGCCGCGTGTGTAGATGCGCACGAATTTCTCGTCCGTCAGCACGGGCAGGAAGGCGCCGCCGACCTGCGCGTTGACGATATAGCCGCGCGACGGCTGCACGAGGCTGTCCAGCTTCCGCCTGGTGATCGAGAACGTCAGCGGCACGCTTTTTACACGCGTGGTCGGCAGGTCGTCGATGGTCACCTGTTCCGTCAGCGCTTCCAGCGTGAGCGTCTTTTCCAGCAGCGGCGAGCCCCACGCGCGCTTGGCGTGGATGCTCGTCGTGCGCGTGATCTGGCCGTTGGCGTCGAGGCGGTCGTAGCCGGCGCCGAAGCTGTTGTTGTAGCCGCCCGTCGTCGTCGGCAGGTAGAACTCGGCCTTCGCGGCCTGGTGCTTCTGTTCGTACAGCACGTTGCTCTTCATGCGCTTGCCGAACACGTTCAGGTCGTCGTACTCGGCCTGCGTGCGGGCGCCCGTGTTGGTCGAGAAACCGACGCCGAGCGCCACGTTCTTGCGCTTGTTCTCGGTGACGCGCACAAGGACGGGCAACGTCGCGGGCAAGGTCGCGGGCCCGGACGGCGGCTGCGGCGTCGCGCCCTCGTTTTCCTTGAGGTCCCGCACTTGCGACGCGATCACGGACGACATGTCGGCGCTCACTTCCACGCTGGCGAAATAACTCGTGTCCTGCAGGCGGCCCTGCAGCGCCTGCAGCACAGCCTCGTTGTATTCGTCGCCGGGGCGGATCGTGTTCAGGTTCGTGATCACGCTGGCCGGATAGCGCTGCAGGCCCTCGATCTTGAGTCCGCCGAAGCGGGCGTCCGGGCCGCTGTCGATGACCACCTTCAGCAGTGCGCGGTGCGTGTCCGGATCGACGGTGGCGGAAGAATCGAGCAGTTGCGCGCGCGGGAAGCGCGATTGCGCCACCTGGCGCACGAGGCCGCGCTTGGCCGCTTCCCAGTCCGCCGTGCGGAAGCGCGCGCCGACGGGCAGAGTCCAGCGGTTACGGAGGGCGGCCGCGTCGATCGGGGCGCTGCCCTTGTCGAACGGGACGAAGCCGCGCAACTCGATGTCGACGTCGCCCACGACGACCGGCTCGCCCGGTTCGACGTCGACGAGCGCGCGCGGCTTGGCGCCCGACGTGTCGAGGTCGGCGGACACCTTCGGCGTGTAATAGCCTTCGGTGGCGACGAGGGTCTTGATCTGCTCGGGCGTCGTGCGTACGAGGCGCAGCAGCTGCTCCATGTCGAGGCGCGGGTTGCCGCGCCAGCGCATCAGGTCGAGGTTGTTTTCCAGCAGGTCGCGCAGCTGGCGCGGCGCGTCGATGCGCACGTCGTAGTCGATGGCTCGAGAGGGTGCTTCGGGGGGAGGTTGATCCTGCGCGGCCGCGACCGGGACGACACACAGCGCGTTCACGGCCAGCACGATTTGTGCCAAAATTCGTGGTCGCGCCGGCGCCATCGCCGTGCATGGGTCGGGTCGTGCGGAAATCATGTCGCTCCATTCGTCAATTTGCCGGGCACATCTTAACTGATTGTCAAATAAGATGGCGGACGACTCAGCGACGACGTCATTACAGGAACCCATCATGCACCAACCCGATACCGCCCTCGTCCTGTTCAGCGGAGGACAGGATTCCACCACCTGTCTCGCGTGGGCGCTGCAACGCTACGAGCACGTGGAAACCATCGGCTTCGACTACGGCCAGCGCCATGCGATCGAACTCGACGTGCGCGCGCCCGTGCTCGCGAAGATGCGCGCGCTGTCGGCCACCTGGGACCAGCGCCTGGGCGAGGATCACCTGATCGACCTGTCGCTGATCTCGCGCATTTCCGACACGGCGCTGACCAGCAACGTCGAGATCCAGATGCAGGCCAACGGCTTGCCGAACACCTTCGTTCCCGGCCGCAACCTGCTGTTCATGACGGTGGCGGCGACCGTGGCGTACCGCCGCGGCCTGACTGTGCTCGTGGGCGGGATGTGCGAGACGGATTTCTCCGGCTACCCGGACTGTCGCGACGACACGATGAAGGCGCTGCAGGTCGCGCTGAACCTGGGCATGGCCACGCGCCTGAAGGTCGAGACGCCGCTGATGTGGATCGACAAGAAGCAGACGTGGCAACTGGCGGAGCAGTGCGGCGGCGAGGCGCTCGTCGACCTGATCCGCTTCGACACCCACACCTGCTACCTGGGCGAACGGGGCGCCGCGCACGCGTGGGGCCATGGCTGCGGCAAGTGCCCGGCGTGCGAGCTGCGTGCACGCGGCTACGAGCAGTACGCGCGGGAGCGCCTGGGTAGCTGACATGCGCCTCGCGCTGCTGACCGACCTGCACGCGAACCGCGAAGCCGTCGAGGCCTGCCTCGCGCACGCGGAACGCCAGCACGTCGACCAATATGCGTTCACGGGCGACTTCGTCGGCTACGGCGCCGATCCGGCCTGGGTCGTGCGCACCGTGATGGAGTACGTTGAGCGGGGCGCCGTCGCGGTGCAGGGCAATCACGATGTTGCCGTCACGCGGCCGTTGAATCCGCGCATGCATGCGGAAGCGCGCGAAGTCATCGCCTGGACGGGCGGCCAGCTGGAAGCCGGGCAGCTGGCGTTCCTGGCCGCGCTGCCCCTCGTCCAACGGCACGGGAACGCGTGCTTCGTGCATGCGAGCGCGCATGCGCCCGAGCGGTGGGAATACGTGACTGGGATCGAGGAGGCCGAACGCAGCATCCGCGCCAGCGGCAGCCGCATCGTGTTTTCCGGCCACGTGCATGCGCCCGCGCTGTACCGCCGCGCCGACGATGGCCGCATGGGCCGCCACGTGCCGCAGGCCGGGGAGGTGATCCCGCTGCAGCCGCAGCACCAGTACCTCGTGCTCCCCGGCGCCGTGGGCCAGCCGCGCGACCAGAACAACGCGGCGTGCTATGCGTTGTTCGACGATGTCGCGCGTGAAATCCAGTATTTCAGGGTGCCGTACGACCACGGCGCGGCCGCGCGGAAGGTGATCGCGGCCGGGTTGCCGATCGTGTTCGCGATGAGATTAATCGAAGGGATCTGATTACACCGCCTGCTGCATGATGCGGTGCTTGCGCGAGCGGCTCACGAAGAACCACACGATCGCCAGCGGCACCAGCAGCGGCAGCAGCAGCGGCGAAATCAGCAGGGCCAGCACGCAGGCACCCAGGGCCAGGCCGCCGATGACCAGGACGCCCACGCCGGCGAACACCACGGCGAGCACGGCGCCCACGAACAGCATGATCAATCCGGCCAGCAGCATGCCGCCGCCCGCGAAGACCGTCGCCAGCACGGCGCCCAGCGGCCCGCCGATGTCCTCGTCGCCGATCGTGACGACGCTGTCGCCGAACGTGAAGACGTTCCAGACGAGCAGGGCGAACAGGAACAGGATGATGATGGCGGCGGTCTTTTTCATGATGGGTCCTCGGGGTGTCGTTGATCGGATGGTCGTACTGTATCCATACGTCCCGATGCGCTCCATCTGACTGCGACAAACTGCATTTTTCGGGGGGCGGAGCGTTGCAAAGGCGGACGAACGGCGCTGGCCCAACCAGCGTCGGCTATCCCTCGTCCGCGTCGAACCGGCTGCGCACGTAGTCGATGTGCGTCTGCATCGCCGTGCGCGCTTCTTCCGGGCGCCGCGCGCAGATCGCGTCGCAGATCGTGCGGTGCTGCAGCGCCAGGATTTCCGACACCGATTGATTCAGCTCGCGCAAGCCGTCGACGTTGCGGATGATGTGCTCGCGCATCATCTTCGTGACGCTGCTGTGCAGGTGCAGGAACATGCTATTGCCCGAGGCCTGGGCGATCGCCTCGTGCAGTTCGACGTCGATGCGCGATTCGGCGGCATGGTTGCTGTCCCGGCGCGCCTGGTCGAGCCGCGCCATCGCGCCGCGGATGCGTTCCAGGTCGTCGTCCGTGCCGCGCAGGGCGGCGAAATAGGCGGTGGCGCCTTCCAGCACGCGCCGGAATTCCAGGATGTCTTCGCGCCGCGCGGGGCTGTCGGCGATCAGCTGGCCCCACGGCGACGTCGCGCCCGTGCGCAACTGGTCCGACACGAACACCCCGCTGCGCGGGCGGATGCGCACGAGCCCGCGCGCCCCCAGTTGCTGGATCGCCTCGCGCACCGTGTTGCGCGATACCCCGTAACGTTCGGCCAGCTCGCGCTCCGACGGCAGCTTCGAGTTGGCCGGGAAAGTGCCTTCAAGCAATGCCTCTTCAAGTTTGCTGGTGACCGACTTGACTTGTCCCACGACTTCTCCTGCTCTGGCCCAACCAGTTTGTGATGCCCTGAGAATACTGGAAAGATCTGACAACTAAAAGAAAAAACACAATCCCTTTTGGAGACATTGCATGACTCGCAACGTGTATCTGTTCGGTACGTGTGTGATCGACCTGTTCATGCCGCAGGCCGGGCTCGACGCCGTGCGCGTGCTGGAAGCGGCCGGCGTCACCGTTCACTACCCACGCGGCCAGAGCTGCTGCGGACAGCCCGCCTGGAGCAGCGGTAACCCGGACGAGGCCCGGGCCGTCGCGCGCGCCCAGCTGGACCTGTTTCCCGAACCCTGGCCCATCATCGTCCCCTCCGGCTCGTGCGCGGGCATGATGCGCAAGCACTGGCCCGAGCTGTTCCGCGCCGACCCGGCCCTGAGCCCGCAGGCTCAGGCCGTGGCGGCACGCGTGGTCGAGTTCGGCGCGTTCCTGCTGCACGTCCTGGAGTGGAAGCTGCCGGCCGGGGCGCCCGTGGTGCCGGAGGACGTCGTCCTGCACACCTCCTGTTCCGCGCGGCGCGAGATGGGCACGCGGGCCCATGGCGTGGCGCTGGTCGACGCGGTGCCCGGCGTGACGCGCGTGGAGCACGAGCACGAATCCGAATGCTGCGGTTTCGGCGGCTCGTTCTCGATCAAGCATGCGGACATTTCCGGCGCCATGGTCACGGACAAGATCGCGTCCATGCGCGCGACGGGCTGCCGCCGCGTCGTGTCGGCCGATTGCGCCTGCCTGCTCAACATCGGCCACGCCGCGCAGCACCAGGGCGCGCCGCTCGCCGTCGAGCATCTGGCCAGCTTCCTGTGGCGCCGAATTGGTGGCGCGGGAGAACAGGCATGAGCGCACGCGACCGCATCCTGGGCCGCCTGCGCGCGGCCGCTCCGCACGGGGCGGACATCAACGATCTCGAACTCCGCATCGACGCCCATTTTGACGCGCGCCGCGGCGACGCGTCGCCACACGTTCTCGCGCAGCGCATGCAGGCCGCGCTGGAGGCCGTGCGCGCGCAGGCGTGGTGCGCCCGGGCCGACGAATGGCCCGCGCTGCTGGCGCAACGCATCGCCGACGCGGGCGTGCGCCGCATCCTCGTCGACAGCGCGAGCGCCGAAGGCCGCGCCCTGCGTGCCGCGCTGCCGCCGAGCGTCGAAGCGCTCGCCTTCGACCGTCCGCTGGAAGACTGGAAAGGAGAACTGTTCGGCACCGTCGATGCCGGCTTCACGGTCGCCCGTTCCGGCATCGCCGCCACCGGCACGCTGGTGCTGGCGCCGGATGCGGCGTCTCCCCGCACCATGTCGCTGGTGCCGCCGCTGCACATCGCGCTCGTCCACGCGCACACCCTGCACGCCGACCTGCACCAGGCGCTGCACGCGGAGCGCTGGCAGGACGGCATGCCGACCAACCTCGTGCTCGCGACGGGGCCATCCCGCACGTCCGACATCCAGCAGACCCTGGCCTTCGGCGCGCACGGTCCGCGCTGGACGTGGGTCGTCATCGTCACCGGGGAGAGCGCATGACCACGTCCCCCTTGCAGTTCGTCCCGTCCCAGGATTTCCACGCCCGCAGCCGCGCGGCGCTGGACGATGCCCAGCTGCGCCAGAGTTTCAAGGGCGCGATGACCTTCCTGCAGGACAAGCGCCGCAGCCAGTTCGGCGACGACGACGAGCTCCAGCGCCTGCGCGACCTCGGCGAAGCGGTGCGCAAGAACGCGCTTGCAAAACTGCCCGCGCTGCTGGAACGGCTGGAAGCGAAGCTGACGGCGGCCGGCGCGACGGTCCACTGGGCGGCATCGCCCGAGGAAGCGAATGCGATCATCCACGGCATCGCCACCGCGCGCGGCGCGCAGAGCATCGTCAAGGGCAAGTCGATGGCGAGCGAGGAGATCGAGCTGAATCACTACCTCGAAGCGCGCGGCATCAAGTGCCTGGAGTCCGACATGGGCGAATACATCGTCCAGCTGGCGGGCGAAAAGCCGTCGCACATCGTGATGCCGGCGATTCACAAGACCCGCGCCGACATCGGCGCGCTGTTCGCCGAGCACATTCCGGACACGGAGTACACGGAAGACGTCGACCGCCTGATCCAGACCGGACGCCATACGTTGCGCAATGCGTTCGTCGAGGCCGACATCGGCCTGTCCGGCGTGAACTTCGCCGCGGCCGACACGGGCACCCTGTGGCTCGTCGAGAACGAGGGCAACGGCCGCCTGTCGACCACCGTGCCGGACGTGCACATCGCCATCATGGGCATCGAGAAGGTCGTGGAAAAGCTGGAGCACATCGTGCCGCTCGCGAGCCTGCTGACGCGCTCCGCGACGGGGCAGGCCGTCACCACGTATTTCAATTTGATTTCGGGCCCGCGCCGCGCCGGTGAGCTGGACGGCCCGCGCGAACTGCACCTCGTCCTGCTCGACAACGGCCGCACCCAGGCCTATGCCGACGAGGAGCTGCGGGCCACGCTGCAATGCATCCGCTGCGGCGCGTGCATGAACCATTGCCCCGTCTACGGCCGCATCGGCGGCCATGCGTACGGCACGACGTATCCGGGGCCGATCGGCGCGATCCTGTCGCCGCACCTGCTGGGCCTGGAGTCGACGGCAGATCTGGCCACGGCGTCGAGCCTGTGCGGCGCGTGCGGCGACGTCTGCCCCGTGCGCATCCCGATCCCGCAACTGCTCGTGCGCCTGCGCACGGAAGCGAACCGCAATCCCGACGCCGAGGTCGAACATCCGCTGCGCGGGCAGGGCGCCAGGTACAGCCGCGGCGAGCGCCTCGTCTGGCGCTTCTGGCGCGGCGCGTTCGGCCGGCCCGGCGTGTACCGCATGTTCCGCTGGGCGGCCACACGGCTGCGTGTGCTGGCGCCGACGCAGCAACTGGGCTGGACAAAATACAGAACCCCCCTCAAGCCCGCACCGCGCAGCCTGGCCGACCTGCTGCGCGACAAGAATCAGCCCCAATAAGAATTCAATCAATCAAGGAGACGTAGATGGTATGGCAACAGGTTTATGATCCGTTCGGCAGCATGGCCCTATCGACCCTGCTGGCCGCGATCCCCGTGGTGGTGATGCTCGCCGCGCTCGGCTTCTTCCACATCAAGGCGCACATCGCGGCCGCGCTCGGCCTCGCCGCGGCGTTCTGCGTGGCCGTCTTCGCCTACTCGATGCCGGCCGCGATGGCCGGCAAGGCCGCGCTGCTGGGCGGTTTCACGGGCCTGCTGCCCATCGGCTGGATCGTCCTGAACATCATCTTCCTGCAGCAGTTGTGCGAACAGAACGGCAGCTTCAAGGTGCTGCAGGCATCGCTGTCCGGCATCACGAACGACCGCCGCCTGCAACTGCTCCTGATCGCGTTCTGCTTCGGCGCGTTCTTCGAGGGCGCGGCGGGCTTCGGCACGCCGGTCGCGGTCACGGCCGGCATCCTGATCGGGCTCGGGTTCTCGCCGCTAGCCGCGTCCGGCCTGTCGCTGATCGCGAACACGGCGCCGGTCGCCTTCGGCGCGCTCGGTTCGCCCGTGATCACCCTGGCCAAGGTGCACGGCTACGACCTGATGGAAGTGACGGCCATGATCGGCCGCCAGCTGCCGTTCTTCTCGCTGCTCGTGCCGTTCTGGCTGATCTGGGCGTTCGCCGGCCGCAAGGCGATGTGGGACATCTGGCCCGCGATCCTCGTGACGGGCCTGTCGTTCGCGATCCCGCAATTCCTCGTGTCGAACTTCATCGGCCCGGAACTGGTGGACATCATCGCGGCCCTCGTGTCGATGGCGTCGCTGATCCTGTTCCTGCGCGTGTGGCAGCCGAAGACCGTGTGGACGTCGGCCAGCCTCAAGGGCCGCGAGGCGGAGACCGCGCGGCCCGCGGCGACCGTCGAGAAGTATTCGCGGGCGGAGATCGTGCGCGCCTGGACGCCGTGGCTCATCCTGACCGTGTTCGTCTTCATCTGGGGCCTGCCGCCGGTGAAGGCGTATTTCAACACGCTGTTCGCGCCGAAATTCCCGATGGACGGCCTGCATAACCTGGTGATGCGCGTGCCGCCGGTGGTGCCGCACGCCGAGCCGGAATCCGCGATCTACGTGTTCAACCTGTTGTCGGCGACGGGCACCGGCATCCTGCTGTCCGCCATCGCCGGCGCGCTGTTCATGCACTACAGCCTGGGTGCCATCGTGCGCACGTTCTTCCGTACGCTGTGGCTCGTGCGCTACTCGCTGCTGACCATCGTGCTGATGCTGGCCCTGGGCACGCTCACGCGCTACTCCGGCACCGATACCACGCTGGGCCTCGCCTTCGCCAACACGGGCGCGCTGTACCCGTTCTTCGGCACCCTCATGGGCTGGCTGGGCGTGGCGATGACGGGTTCCGACACCGCGTCGAACGTGCTGTTCGGCGGCATGCAGAAGGTGGCGGCGGAGCAGCTGGGCCTCGCGCCGAACCTGATGGGCGCCGCGAACAGTTCCGGCGGCGTCATGGGCAAGATGATCGATGCCCAATCCATCGTCGTCGCCTCCACGGCCACGCGCTGGATCAACCACGAAGGCGACATCCTGCGCTTCGTCTTCTTCCATTCTCTCGCACTGGCCGTGCTGGTCGGTGTCCTGGTCACGCTGCAGGCGTACGTGTGGCCGTTCACGTTGATGGTGGTCCGATGAATGCTCCCGTCTCTCCCGAAACCCGGGCCGTCAGCCAGCGCGAGGCTGCGGCCGCGCCGCTGGCCGCGCTTCTGGCCGTCCTGCCGGACCGCTGCGTGCGCTCCGACCCCGAGGAAACGCGCCCGTACGAATGCGACGGCCTCGCCGCCTACCGCCAGATGCCGATGATCGTGCTGCTGCCCGAGAACGAGGCGCAGATCATGGCCGCCATCGCCGTGTGCCGGCAATTGAACCTGCCGATCGTGCCGCGCGGGGCCGGCACCGGCCTGTCCGGCGGCGCGATGCCGATCGCCGGCGGTGTCGTGCTGTCGACGGCGCGCCTGAACCGGATCGTGAAACTCGATCCGTACGCCCGCACGGCCGTCGTGCAGCCCGGCGTGCGCAATCTCGCGATCTCGGAAGCGGCCGCGCCGCACGGGCTGTATTACGCGCCCGATCCGTCGTCGCAGATCGCGTGCACGATCGGCGGCAACGTCGCCGAGAACTCCGGCGGCGTGCACTGCCTGAAATACGGTCTCACCGTGCACAACGTGCTGCGTGTGCGGATGGTGACGACTGAGGGCGAGATCGTCGAACTGGGCAGCGAGGCGCTGGACGCGCCGGGGCTCGACCTGCTCGCGGTCGCCATCGGGTCGGAAGGCATGCTCGGCGTCGTGACCGAGGTGACGGTGAAACTGGTGCCGAAGCCGCGCGTGGCGCGCGTCGTGATGGCGTCGTTCGACGACATCGTGAAGGCCGGCGACGCGGTCGCCAACGTGATCGCGGCGGGCATCATCCCGGCCGGCCTGGAGATGATGGACCGGCTGTCGACGCAGGTCGCGGAGGAATTCGTGCACGCCGGCTACGACACGCGGGCCGCCGCCGTGCTGCTGTGCGAATCCGACGGCATCGCCGAGGAAGTCGAGGAAGAGATCGCGCGCATGAGCGAGGTGCTGAGCGAGTGCGGCGCGACGGCGCTGGCCGTGTCGCGGGACGAGGCGGAACGCCTGCGTTTCTGGTCCGGCCGCAAGAACGCGTTCCCGGCCGTCGGCCGCATCTCGCCGGACTATTACTGCATGGACGGCACGATCCCGCGCAAGCACCTCGCCCACGTGCTGCAGCGGATCGAGGCCATGGAACAGAAGTATGGCCTGCGCTGCGCGAACGTGTTCCACGCCGGCGACGGCAACCTGCACCCGCTGATCATGTTCGACGCGAACGTGCCGGGCGAATTCCACCGCGCGGAGCAGTTCGGCGCCGACATCCTCGAACTGTGCGTCGAGGTGGGCGGCACGATCACGGGAGAACATGGCGTCGGCATCGAGAAGATCAATTCGATGTGCGTGCAGTTCTCGCGCGCCGAGCTGGATGCGTTCCTGGCCGTCAAGCGCGCCTTCGATCCGGCCGGCATCCTCAATCCCGACAAGGCGATTCCGACCCTGCACCGCTGCGCCGAATACGGCCGCATGCACGTGCGCCACGGGCGGATGCCGTTTCCCAACCTGCCGCGCTTCTGATCGCTTTTTAGGATGAATACGACCTTACAAGACTTCGCCGACAGGATCGGCCATGCCACCGCCACCAGGTCTCCGCTGTGCATCCGCGGCGGCGGCAGCAAGGACTGGTACGGGCAGGACGTGCAGGGCACGGTGCTCGACACGACGACGTATCGCGGCATCACGGACTACGAGCCGACCGAACTCGTGATCACGGCCCGCTGCGGCACGCCGCTGGCCGAGATCGAGGCGCACCTGGCGCAGCACGGCCAGATGCTCGCGTTCGAGCCGCCGCACTTCGGTCCCGGCGCGACGATCGGCGGCACCGTGGCCGCCGGCTTGTCCGGACCGCGCCGCCAGGCCGCGGGCGCCGTGCGCGATTTCGTGCTCGGCGCCGTGCTGGTGGACGGGAAGGGAGAGACGCTGCACTTCGGCGGCAAGGTGATGAAGAACGTGGCGGGCTACGACGTGTCGCGCCTGCTGGCCGGATCGCTGGGCGTGTTCGGCCTGATCGCCGAGGTGTCGCTGAAGGTGCTGCCGCAGCCCGTCGCCGAATGCACGGTGCGGCTGCACATGAACGAGGACGAGGCGCTGCGCCGGCTGAACGAATGGGGCGGCCAGCCGTTGCCGGTCTCCGCCTCCAGCTGGCACGACGACGTGCTGACGGTGCGCCTGTCCGGCGCGCGGTCGGCCGTCGACGCGGCGCGCAAGCGCATCGGTGGCGAACTGCTGGACGATGCCGACGGCTGGTGGCGCGCGCTGCGCGAGCATGACGGCGCGTTCTTCGCGGACGCCGACAGCATGTGGCGCCTGTCCCTGCCGACGGTTGCGCCGCCGCTGGCGCTGCAAGGACCGCAACTGATCGAATGGGGCGGGGCGCAGCGCTGGCTCCGCACCGATGCCGATGCGGCCACGGTGCGCGCCGCCGCGGGCAAGGCCGGCGGCCACGCGACGCTGTTCCGCGGCGGCGATGGGAGTGTCGGGGTGTTCCAGCCGCTGGCGCCCGCCGTCCTCGCGATCCACCACCAACTCAAAAATGTGTTCGACCCGGCCGGGGTGCTCAACCGCGGCCGCATGTACAAGGATTTCTAGCCGTGCAAACCAATCTCGCCGATTTCATCCGGGGCACGCGCGACGGCGACGAGGCCGACGCGATTCTGCGCAAATGCGTGCATTGCGGCTTCTGTACCGCCACGTGCCCGACCTATCAACTGTCCGGCGACGAGCTGGAAGGCCCGCGCGGCCGCATCTACCTGATCAAGCAGGTGCTCGAAGGCCGGCCCGCCACCGATAAAACCCAGGCGCACCTGGACCACTGCCTCACGTGCCGCAACTGCGAATCGACCTGTCCGTCCGGCGTGCAGTACGGACGGCTGGCCGACATCGGCCGGCGCGTCGTCGAGCAGCAGGTCGCGCGGCCCGCGCGCCAGCGCATGCTGCGCACGCTGCTGAAGGAAACCCTGCCGCGCCGCTGGCTGTTCACGCCGGCCATGAAGGCGGGGCAGGCGGTACGGCCGCTGCTGCCGCAGGCGTTGAAGGACAAGGTGCCCGCGCGGCAAAGCGCCGGCGTGTGGCCGCGCACCGGGCACACGCACAAGATGCTGTTCCTGGAAGGCTGCGTGCAGCCGGCGATGTCGCCGAACATCAACGCGGCGACGGCACGCGTGTTCGATGCCGTCGGCGTGCAGATCGTCGCGGCCAGCCGGGCCGGGTGCTGCGGCGCCATCCGCTGGCACATGAACGATGCGGATGGCGGCCGCGCCGACATGCGCCGCAATATCGACGCGTGGTGGCCGTATCTGGAGCAGGGCATCGACACCATCCTGATCAACGCGTCCGGCTGCGGCGCGATGATCAAGGAATACGGCCATGCGCTGGCCGGCGATCCGGCATATGCCGACAAGGCGGCGCGCGTCTCGGCCGCGGCGAAGGACGTCAGCGAAGTGCTGCCCGAGTTCGAGGCCAAGTTGCGGGCGAAGCTCGGAACGCGGGAGAAGGGCGAGCGGGTCGCGTACCACCCGCCGTGCACCTTGCAGCATGGCCAGAAAATCCGCGGCAAGGTCGAGGACCTGCTGCGCGCGGCGGGCGTCGACGTGCGGCTGTGCGCGGACAGCCACCTGTGCTGCGGCTCGGCCGGCACGTATTCGGTGCTGCACAAGGAGGTGTCGCTGCGGCTGCGCGACGACAAGCTGGCGCGGCTGGAAGCGACGGCGCCGGAGCGCATCGTGTCCGCCAACATCGGCTGCATCACGCACCTGCAGTCGGGGACGGACGTGCCGGTGGAGCACTGGGTCGAACTGCTCGACCGCGCGCTGCAGTAAGGCAAAAAGTGGCCGGAAATCAAGCCTTGCAATGCTGGACTCGAGGTCTATACTGACAGCCTGCTCTGTTTGCAGGAGGCTTTCCATGCAGTGTATCCAGTACGCCGCCGGCCACAAGAATCCGCCATCGGCACCGCCGGCGATTCCACCGATCATCATCAATCCGTTCAAGAGCCAGATCCCCTCGCCGGCGATCGACCCGCGCAGCACGCCGCCCGGCCCACCCATCGTGCCGCCCCGCGGCCCCGACCTGCGCATCATCTAGCGGTACGGAAGCGGCGCTTGTCCAGTGCGCCGCGAACGCCTATGATCTTGCTTCTGGGCGCATGCCCGCACGACCGAGAAAGCAAGAATGAACGACGACATCCCAGACCACGACGATGATGCTCCCGTGCAGGAGCCCCGTCTGTGGCAGGGCAACGGCTGGACCGCACGCGTCATCAAGAACGAAGACGACGACGGCTGGGCCGTGGCCATGTACAAGGACGGCGAATCCGAGCCGGCCCTCGTCGGCCCCTGGACCATGGGCCGCGACAAGAAAAACCCGAAGCCGCTCGATACGCCGGCTTTCCACACGCTCGTCAAGACGGCGTCCGAAGTCATCCGCCGCCACGAGCAGCAGCTGCACGCGCAATTGCACAAGAGCACCGTCGTCTCGACCGCCGACGGCGAGCTGAAGGTGACGCTGGACATCGTCCCGGACGAGGACAATCCGTATGCGCTGCTGAGCGCGTTCGACGAGATGGGCGAGCGCGTGGCGCAGGTGCGCGTGCGTCCCGATTTCAAGTTGTCGCCGTCTTCCGCATCCACCTGGGTCGAGAACGAGTTTCGCGCGCCCCGGTAAGGCATTTTCGCGACACAACCCCCGCAGAGACGGCCTGAACTGATAAGATTTCCCGAGCGTAACTTTTTGTTCGACAAGGGGAATCGATGGAAGACCGTCTCGCCCGCCTGGAAACGGTCCAGGCCATGCTGCTGGGCATCGGGCACCTGTCCGCCAGCTGTACCGACGTCACCGAGTTCATCGGCGCCGTGCACCGCGCGCTGGGCCGCATCATGTATGCGGAGAACTTCTACGTCACGTTGGCCGAGCGGGAAGACGACACGGTCCGGTTCGTCTATTTCGTCGACTCGCGCGACGCGGGGCCGGGCCCCGACGAGCGTGTGACGCTGGCGTCGCCCGACGAATCGCCGACGGCGTGGGTCATGCTCAACAAGCAACCCCTCGTGGTGACGGGCGAGGAAATGCGGGCGCGCGAGAATGGCGGCGTCTGGGGCACGGGCAGCATCGCCGAGCACTGGATGGGCTGCCCGCTGCTCGACCAGCAGCACGAGGCCGTGGGCGCCATCGTCATCCAGAGCTACCTGCCCGAGTACACGTACAGCGAGGAAGACCAGGCGCTGTTCGCGCTGATCGCCAACCACGTGTCGAACGCGCTGCAGGGCCTGCAGAGCATGGACCGCCTCGAGCGCGCCGTGCAGGAGCGCACGCGCGCGCTGGCGCGCGAGGTGGCCGAGCGCCGCCGCGCGGAACAGGTGCAGCATGCGCTGTACCAGATCGCGGACCTGTCGGCCTCCGCCATCGAGACCGACGTGCTGGCGGCCAGCCTGCACGCCATCATCGGCGAACTGATGATGGCGAAGAACTTCATCATCGCGCTCACGCATCCGGACACGGGCGAGATCAGCATCCCGTACTTTGCCGACGAAAAGGACGACGTGCCGCCGCAGCAGCGCTTCCCGTTCGGGATGGGCATGGTGTCGTACGTGCTGCAGACGAAGCAGGCGCAGCTCCACGACGCCGGCAGCTTCGCGCGCCTGCACGCGGCGGGCAAGGTGAAGCACCCGCTGGGGAGCACGGACATCGCGAGCTGGATCGGCGCGCCGATGCTCGTCAACGACAAGGCGTACGGCGTGCTGGTCGTGCAGAGCTATGACCCGACCGTCGTCTACACGAAGGCGGACCTGGACCTGATGGCCTTCATCTCCAGCCACGTGGCGGTGGCGATCGCGCGCATGCAGGCCGACCGCGCCATCCGCAAGGCCAAGGAGCGCCTGGAACAGCAGAACGCCGCGCTCGAACAGGCGCTGCACCAGTTGCAGGAAGCGCAAACGGAACTGGTGCGCAAGGAAAAGCTCGCGTCGCTGGGCCAGATGGTGGCCGGCGTCGCGCACGAGATCAACACGCCGCTGGGCATCTGCGTGACGGCCACGAGCCACCTCGTGCAGGAACTCAAGCTCACGCGCGAGGAGCTGGCGGCGGGGGACATGACCCAGGACAGCCTGGAGGCGTTCTTCGACATCGTCGACCAGTCCCTGCGCATCCTGACCACCAACACGCAGCGCGCCGCGGCCCTCGTGCGCAGTTTCAAGCAGGTCGCGGTGGACCAGTCTTCGGACGATATCCGCACCTTCAATCTCGGCACGTACCTGAACGAAGTGCTGCTGTCGCTGCAGCCGAAGCTGAAGGGCCGGCCGCTGGAAGTCGCGGTCGACTGCCCGAAGGACCTGCTGCTGGAGAGTTTTCCGGGCGCGGTGTCGCAGATCGTCACCAACATGGTCGTCAACTCGCTGATGCACGGCTTCGAGCGCGACCAGCCCGGCCACATCACGCTCCACGCGGCGCTCGACGGCGACCACGTCGTGTTCGACTACGCCGACGACGGCGTGGGCATGGATGCGGAGACGCTCGCCAAGCTGTTCGACCCGTTCTTCACGACGAAGCGCGGCAGCGGCGGCAGCGGTCTCGGTGGCCACATCCTGTACAACCTCGCGACGAACGTGCTGCAAGGCTCGCTGCGCGTGGAGAGCAGCCCGGGGCAGGGCCTGCGCTACCACCTGCGCTTTCCGCGCAAGACCGCCCGGCCCGGGCTGAAGGCTGCCTGATCAGGTCAAGCTGTCGGCGATGGCCGCGCACACGCGGTCCACGTCGGCTTCGTTCATCCCGCAGTGCAGGGGGATCGTGACGGTCTCCCGGCCGATCCGTTCCGCGTTCGGGAACTGGCCTTCGCGCCAGCCGAGGCTGCGGCCGAGCGTCGTCAGGTGCGACGGTTCGTACGACAGGCCCGTCGCGATCTCCCGTTCGCGCAGTGCGGCGCGGAAGCGTTGCCGCGTCGTGCCGAGCGCCTCGTACGGCAGCAGCACGCAGAACATGTTCCAGCTCTGGCCCGGCACGCCGCGCGGCGGCAGCACGGCGCCGTCGATGTCCGGGAACACGTCGAAATAACGCTCGGCCAGCCGCTGGCGCTGCGCCAGGAAGGCGGGCAGTTGCGCGAGCTGCGCGAGGCCGATCGCGGCCGACACGTCCGACATGTTGTACTTGCCGCTCGCGACCTCGACGTCGCGCGTATCGTCCGCCAGGCGCTCGATGCCGTGGAAGCGCAGCACCTCGATGCGCTTTGCAGTCTCGTCGTCGGGCACGACGATGGCGCCGCCCTCGATCGTCGTCATGTTTTTATTCGGGTGGAAGGAGAACGTGGCGATGTCGCCGAAGCTGCCGATGGGCTGTCCCTTCCACGTCGAGCCCTGCACGAGGGCCGCGTCCTCGATCACCCGCAGGCCGTGGCGCCGGGCCAGCGCGTACAGCGCGTCCATGTCGCCCAGGGCGCCGGGGAAGTGCGTGGGCACGATTGCCTTCGTGCGCGGCGTGATGGCGGCCGCCACCTGGTCGAGGTCGATCGCGCGCGTGACGAGGTCGCAGTCGACGAACACGGGGCGGGCGCCGACCTTGACGATCATGTTCATCGTCGAGAAAAAGCTTTGCGTGGACGTGATCACCTCGTCGCCGGAACCAATGCCGCACGCCAGCAGCGCCAGTTCCATCGCCCCCGTGGCCGACGTCAGCGTGCGTGTGGGACGGCCGCCAAAGGTCCCGGACAGCGCGCGCTCGAATGCCAGGACGCGCGGGCCGCTGGCGATCCAGCCGGTCTTCATCGTGTCGGTCACGGCGGCGAGGGTGGCGTCGTCGAGCGCCGGTTGGGAAAAGTTCAGCAGGGTCATGGGCGTCCTTCGGGTGCGTTGTCGGACAGGTATTCTAGTCTGCGCGGCGGGGCGGCATCACGGGTAGCCCAGGTCCAGGCCGAGCACCCTGGCAAGGGCGAAGGTGACGAGCCCGAGGCCCACGAGTATCACCACGAAGAGTGCGGCCACCTTGCCGCTCGCGCGCAGCACCGCGCGCCGCTCTTGCACTTTTCCCTTCTTCCCCTGGTCGTAATGCCACTTGATGGCGAAGAACATCCCCGTGGCTAACACGAGAAACTTGAACACAACGAAGACTACCGGGATCCATTCCATGATTTTTGTGTTTGAACCATCGTCGAATACCCACATACTACGCAAAAGCAATCTCCATACATCGAGACAAAATGTCCCAGTTGAAATCCATACAAGATGACGATTTGCCCACCTGGTTGCCGCGCCTGGCCGCGCATGGCGGGCCGCGTTTCCTGCAGATTGCGGAGGCATTGCAGGCGGCGGTGGCGGACGGTTCGCTGAGGCCGGGCGACCGGCTGCCTCCGCAGCGCCGGCTGGCGGCACAGCTGGACGTCGACCTGACGACGGTCACGCGCGCCTACGACGAAGCGAGGCGCCGCAACCTGCTGGAGGGCCGCGGCGCCCGCGGCACGTATGTCGCGGCGCCGAAAGTCGAATTGACCGCTGTCCTCGACCTGAGCATGAACACCCCGCCGCCGCCGGATGGCGTGGACTTCGACGACATGTTGAAACAGGGTCTGTCGCAAGTCCTGATGCGGGCCGATAACACAGCGCTGATGAATTACCACCTGGGCGGGGGCAGCGACTCCGACCGCAAGGCCGGCGCCACATGGCTCGCACCGATGTTCGGCCATCCGGATGCGGGGCACGTCGTCGTCTGTCCGGGTGCGCAGGCGGCGATCGCCGCGTTGATCCTTGCGCTGACGGCGCCCGGCGATGTCATCCTGGCGGAGCCGACGACGTATCCCGGCCTGCTGGCCGCGGCCACCCAGTTCGGCCGGCAGGTCATCGCGGTGGAAGCGGACCGGCACGGGATGGTGCCCGAGATGCTCGAGGAGGCGTGCCGCCGGCACAAGCCCGGGCTGGTCTACCTCAATCCGACCTTGCAGAACCCGACCGCCGTCACCATGCCGGAACGCCGGCGCAAGGCGCTCGCCGGGATCGCGCAGCGCTGCGATGTCCGCATCGTCGAGGACGATCCGTACTGGCGCCTTGCCGCCGCCCCGCCGCCACCCGTTGCCACGTTTGCCCCGGACCAGGTGGTCTACATCTCGACCCTGTCGAAATGCCTGACGCCCGGCTTGCGGGTCGCCTTCGTGCTCGTACGCGACCCGCACGTACGCGAACGGTTCCTGGCCGCACTCAGGTCATTTGCGCTGATGGTCGCGCCACTGACGGCCGCACTGGCCACGCAGTGGATCCTCGACGGTTCGGCGGACCGGTTGATGGAAGGCGTCCGCAACGAGGCCCGCCTGCGCCACCGGATGGCCCGCGATATCCTGGCGGGGCGGTACAGCGGGGCCGGAGACGGCCTGCATGTATGGCTCGAGTTGCCGGCGTACTGGACCGCCGCGCAGCTGGCGCGTGCGGCCGAGCGCGAGGGCATCGCGGTCACGCCGGCGGAGGCATTCGCAACCGGCGCCGGGTCGGCGAATGCCATCCGGATCTCCCTGGGCAGCATCAAGGACCGCGGACGCTTGCAGGCGGGTCTGCAGCGGCTGTCCCACCTGCTTGCGCGGCGGCCCGAGCCGGTCGGCGCCGCCGTGGTGTGAAGTCTAGCCGACGAACGTCGCGACGGCCGCTGGCCGCACCGGTGCCGGCCCGGCGTCGGCCACGGGCTGGTCGAACTCGAATCCGCCGGCTTCGCTGACTTCCCACGACCCGTCGCCCGCCAGCTTCAGCACGTGCGTGTGGTGACGCAGCACGGCTTCGCGGTGGGCGATGCTGACGAGGGTCGCGCCGCTGGCGCGCAGGCGCGCGTACAGCGCGGTTTCATTGGCGCTGTCGAGCGCGCTCGTCGCCTCGTCCAGGATGACGATCCGCGGCGCGTGCACCAGCACGCGGCCGAAGGCGAGACGCTGCTGCTCGCCGACCGACAGCAGCTTGCTCCAGTCGTGCACGGCATCGAGGCCGCCCACGCGGTCGGCCAGTGCGGGCAGGTGCACCTGTTGCAGGATGTCGAGCAGCTGCTCGTCGCTCAGGTCGCGGTGCACGCTGGGATAGATGAGCTGGCTGCGCAGGGTGCCGGGCTGCAGATACGGCTGCTGCGGCAGGAAGAACACGTCTTCCAGCGGCGGATGCTGGATCGTGCCGCTGCCCGTGCGCCACAGCCCCGCGATCGCGCGCAGCAGCGAACTCTTGCCGCAGCCGCTGGCGCCGGTGATCAACAAAGCGTCGCCGGGCTTCAGCACGAGGCTCAGTTCCTTGATGAGGACGCGGTCCGATTGCGGCGGATGCAAGGTCACGGCTTCCAGCGCGAAGTGCGTGCCGGGCCGCATCGCGATGCGCGGGTGTCGGTCTTCGGCGGCAGGCTGCGCACCGGGCAGCACGAGGTTGGACAGGGCTTGCAGGCGGCCGATGCCTGCCACGAAACGGCTGAGGCTCTCGAAGTTGTCGACGATGACGCCCACCGCACCGAGCACGGCCGTAAAGGCGCCGGCGGCGCGCGTCGCGGCGCCCACTTCCAGCTCGCCCGACAGCACGCCGCCGGCCAGCAGCACGTAGGGCAGCACCACGGTGAGCTGGCTGAACGTGCGCTGGAAGAAATTCAGCGCGCGCTGTTTCCTGATCAGCCGCGCAAAGTTGCGGATGACCTTGTCGAAGCGGCTGTCGATGTGCGTGCGCTCCTGCGCTTCACCCCGGTAGAACGCGATCGACTCGGCATTCTCGCGCAGGCGCATCAGGCTGAAGCGGAAGTCGGCCTCGCGCCGCAACTGCCAGAAATTCAGCTGGATCAGCGGACTGCCGAAGAAGTACAGGGCGACGATATTGCCCATCACCGCATAGGCCACCAGTACGGCGACGAGCAGGTGCGAGATCGACCACAGCACGGTGCTGAACGCGACCAGTTGCATGGCCGAGCCGAGGAAAATCAGCAGAAAATTGATCGACCGGCCCGTGAACGTGTTGATGTCCTCGCTGATGCGCTGGTCCGGATTGTCGATCTCGTTACCGGCGCCCAGCGCGTAGTATTTGCGGTCCTGCAGATAGCCGTCGAGGAAGCGGCCGGTGAGCCAGCGCCGCCACTGGTTCGCGAACACGTCGCGCATGTAGTAGTAAAAGGCGTAGGTCGGCACGGCGAACGCGAGGATGAACAGGCAGGCGCGCACCGAGGTCCAGAAGCGGCCGGCGTCCTTGCCGGCCAGCGCCGACGTCAATTCTCCGGTCTGGTTGTTCAGCATGACCGCGAGCTTGGTGTCGACCAGCATCAGCACGATCAACAGCAGCAGCAGGGTCCAGGCCCTGCTTTTTTCATCGCCCAGCCAGTAGGGCCTGGCGACGTTGACGAAGTGTTTCCACGCGGCGAGCGACAGGGGGGCGGGCTTGGGCTGGGTCGGATCTTCGTCCGGAATGTGCGTGGTCATGATCGGTCTCTGCGGAAGTATTTACCGCCAGAGTACGGCCGCGCACTGGATCGTTCAGTGCGGAAACGGACATTAGGCCTTCACGAACAACTCGTCGAACCCCGTGGCCGGATCGAATTCGCGGCGGAAGCGGTGGCGCGGCAGCAGCGCCACGAGCACCTCGGCCGTCGTGCGCACGATGCAGCCGGGGCCGAGGTGGCCGCCGATGACGCGGCCGCCGTCGTCGGCCACGCTCGCGTGCAGGTGCGGACCGTCCGGCGACAACGACCCGCCCAGCGTGAGGATTTCCAGGTCGCCGCGCAGTTCCGTGAATTCCGGCCGGCCCGCGAAGCGCAACCGGGCGACCGCCAGGCTGCCGATGCCTTGCAGGACGAACGCGGCGTCCACGTGGTGTTGCGCGACGAGGGCGTCGAGCACGGCGCGCAGGTCCTGGCCGGCGCCGATTCTCAGGGGCAGAGTCTGCATGATCGTCTCCTTGATGCGGTCCATTCTACGCCAGCCTGGCTGCAACCAATAGTTTCCATATGGAAATTGCAATACGAGTAAAAACATCCAGTTTGCATTGCAAAAAAAAGCATGCTTATTGCAATTTTTGAATATTAATCTTTCAGTAAATACGGTTATGATTTCAAGGTTTCCTGAAGAGAACCGCGCAGATAAGCGGAGATTACACAAAAATGTCAACAAAGTTCATGATCGCGGCCGCGCTGGCCGTCACAATGTCCGGCTGCGCGGCGCTATCGCCGGTAACCGGAAATCACTACACGAGCCGCGACGGCAAGCTGGATATCCAGGGCGCGCTGATCGACTGCTCCGGCGTGCGCATCTTCGTCAACGGCGACAAGGTCATCGACGACCACGTGTCGCTGTTGCACGGCGACGGCAAGTTCGACGGCACCTGGCAGGGCAAGCAGGTCAGCGCCGACTGCAGCACGGCACCGGGCCGTACGGCGGGCGCGACCAGATGCACGGTCGCCGTGGCCGGCGAGCAGGTCACGCTGACACTGTAAAGGTCAGCGGTTGCCGGAGAGGTTGGCCAGCAGTTCGACCAGCTGGTCGATCTCGTACGGTTTGGCGAGGACCTGCACGCCCGGGATGACGGCGCGCTGGTCGGTGTAGCCCGTGGCGAGGACGACCGGCAGGCCGGGGCGGCGCTCGTGCAGGATGCCGGCCAGGTCGATGCCGCTGACCTTGCCGGGCATGACGATGTCGGAAAACACGACGTCGGCGTCGAGGCCGGCGTCGAGCATGGCGAGCGCCTTGTCGCCGTCCGGCGCCACCATCACGTCGAAGCCGCAGTCTTCCAGGCCGCGCACGACCGCTTCGCGCACGAGCGGATCGTCTTCGACGAACAGCACGCGCCCGCTGCCGTGTCCCGGCGCCTGGCTGTCAGTGCGCGCCGCCGTGGCCGACAACGGTTGCAGCGAGCGCGGCAGGTAGATCTCGATGGTGGTGCCGGCGCCGACCGTGCTCGCCAGGGTCAGCCAGCCGCGCGACTGCGTGGCGAATGCGTAGGCCTGGGGCAGCCCGAGGCCGGAGCCCTGGCCCGGCGGTTTCGTCGTGAAGAACGGGTCGAGCGCGCGCGCCTGCACGTCGGGCGGCATGCCGATGCCCGTGTCCGTCACGCTCACGCACACGTAGTCGCCGCCCGTGCGTTCCATGGTCGGTTCGAGGGAGCAGTTGCGCACGCCGACGCCGAGCCGGCCGCCGTCCGGCATGGCGTCGCGCGCATTGATCGCCAGGTTCAACAGGGCCAGGTCGAATTGTACGGGGTCGACGGTGACGGGCCACAGGTCGTCCTCGCAATGCACTTCCATGCGCGTGCCCTGGCGCAGCACGCCGCGCAGCAGCTGGACAGACCCGCGCACCTGCTCGCCCGGGTCGACCGTCAGCAAACGCGCATCCTGCACGCGGCCGAACGACCCCAGGCGGGTCGTCAGCGCGGTGGCGCGGCTGACGGTGCGCTTGCATGTGTCGATCAGGCTCAGCACCTTGGGCTGGTTCGCCGTCAGGGACGCGAGCTGCAGCGCGGTCGTCAGCGTCTGCAGCAGGTTGTTGAATTCGTGCGCGATGCCGCCCGTGAGGCGGCCGAGGGCTTCCAGCTTCTGGCCGCGCACGAGGGCGCTCTGGGCGCGCTCGCTGGCCGCCACGGCCTCCGCCACGCGCTGCTCCAGGTCGGCCTGCGCGGTCAGGATCTGGCGGCTCGCGTCGGCCATGCGCTGCGCCACGGCGTCGATCTCGACGATGCCCTGCGGCCGGTAATGCACTTCGCGGCCGGCGCCCAGGTCCGCGGCGCTGCGGCCCAGGTATTCGATCGGGATCGCGGCGCGGCGCGCGAACCAGCGCGCGGCCACCGATGCCAGCACGAGCATGACGGCCATGATGGCCGCCAGGAAGGCCGCCGCATGCAGGGGCACGCGGCGCAGGTCTTCCGTCGGAATGCTGACGAGGACTTTCCAGTTCGACGAGGGCACGGTGCTGAAGAAGGCCTGCACGGGAATGCCGGCCAGGTTCCTGTTCGAGAACACGCCTTCGCGGTGGGCGGCGAACTGGGCCAGCGCCACCTCGCTGACCGAGCGGCCCCGGTACTGGTCCGGGTCGATCGAGCGCGCGATCAGCCGGCCGGTGCGGTCGACGATGGCGGCCTGCCAGTCGGGTGGGAAGCGCTGTTCACCCAGCAGCGCCTGCAGCTGGGCGGCGTTCATGCTCATGGCGAGGAAGTAGCGCAGGGTGCCGTCCACGTGCACCGGCACCTGGATGGCGACCGCATGGCGCTGGCTGATCGAGGAGACGAACAGGTCGGAGACGAGGGTGCGGTCGGCGCCGTCCCGTTGCATCAGCGCGTCGAGGTTCGACGCGCGGCCGGGCGGCAGCGGCGCGCCCGGCGCGACCCGCGTGTTGAGCAACTGGTGGCCGTCCCGGTCGAGCAGCAGGATCGCCGTCTCGCCGCGCGGCGCCACCGAATGGGCGTGGTGAAAGAAGGTCTCGAGATCGCCGCGGGCCAGCGCGGGGGAATTCGCCAGCGTGCGCAGGATGCCTTCCCTGATCTCCAGTTCGTTGTCGACGAGGAGGGTGAAGGCGCGCACCGCTTCCTTGACGCTCGTTTCCTGGGCGCGCCGCTCTTCCTGATAGACATACCCGACGGCCAGGACCGCCGCGAGGAGGGCAGGGACCAGGATGGCCAGGATCAGGAGCAGCAGTCGGGTTCGGATACGCATGGGCCGGATGGCGGTCGGGACAGTATTGCCGCGAAGCTCTGCATACTACCTGACTCTGTCTCCCTTGTCCCGGCCCGCGATATCGATTTCAGTCCGGCCAGCGTTCGTTGATCTCGGTGGCCTTGTCGAGGTTCCTGATGAGGATGTCGACGTAGTGCGGATCGAGGTGCTGGCCCGCCACGTCGCGCAGGTAGTCGCGCACCTGGTCGATCGGCCACGCCTTCTTGTACACGCGCTCGTGCGTGAGGGCATCGAACACGTCGGCCACGGCCACGATGCGGGCATACGGGTGGATGTCTTCGCCCTGCAGGCCCTGCGGATAACCGCTGCCGTCCCATTTCTCGTGGTGCTGGTGGGCGATCACGGCGGCCGCCTTCAGGATCGGGCGCTGCGAGCCGTCGAGGATCTGCAGGCCGATGGTCGGGTGCTGCTTCATGATGTCCCATTCCTCGGGCGTGAGGCGCCCCGGTTTCAACAGGACGGCGTCCGGCGTCGCGATCTTGCCCACGTCGTGCATCGGCGCCGCATGCATCAGCACGGCCGTCTCGTCGTCGGACATGCCCGATTCCTGGGCCAGCAGATGACACACCTGGGCCATGCGGCGCACGTGGTTGCCGGCTTCGTTCGAGCGCGATTCGACGACGTCGCCCAGGCGCAGGATCAGCTCGGCCTGGGTGTCCGTGATTTCCTGGTTCAGCAGGATGTTGTCGAAGGCGATGGCGACGCCCGAGCAAAACACGTCGAGCAATTGCACATCGATCTCGTCGATTTCTTCCACGCCCTTGAGCACGAGCAGAGACGCCTTGCCGCTGCTGTTCGGGAAGTAGCCGACATAAGTGTCGCCATGCAGCTTGGAGATGCGGTTGTGGCGTGCCTCGTCCAGCTGGGCGATCAGTTCCGGGCCGATGTCGTGGTCGCCGACGTCGCCGATGCGCGCGAGGATTTCGTACTGGCTCTCGCCGGTGATCACGCTGGCGCCGGTCACGCGCAGCAGCATGCTCTGCTCCAGGCGCAGCAGGGCGACGACCTGCTGCAGCAGGCCGCTGGCGAAATCCTTCAGGTTGCGCTGCCTGAACAGATGCGTGGACGCGGAGATCACGCGCTCCAGGCCTTCGCGGTAATTCTGCTGGACGCGGCGGGCGTCCTCGACTTTCATGATGTCGCGGTAGGCGCGCAGGGCGGCGAACGTCGTCGTGAACAGCTTGGTGCGGTCGAGTTCCGTCTTTTCCTTGTAGTCGTTGATGTCGTAGTCGACGATCACGCGTTCCTCGGGTGCCTGGCCCGGCTGGCCCGTGCGCAGCACGATGCGGGTGAACTGGTTGTCCAGCTCCTGGCGCATCCAGCGCGCCACTTCCAGGCCGCTGTCCTCGCGCTCCATGACGACGTCGAGGAACACCAGCGCGACGTCCTTCTCGCGCGCCAGGATGTCCTTCGCCTCGGCGCCGCTGTAGGCGTGCAGGAACGAGAGGCTGCGGCCGTCGAGGCGGAAACGGGACAGCGTCAGCTTGGTGATGTCATGGATGTCCGGTTCGTCGTCGACGAGCAGTACTTTCCATGGTGCAAGCTTCGGCGCGGCGGATGACAGGAAGGACATTTGACGATCTCACGAGGTTTTGAGGTAAGGCTGCACGGTCCGAAATGATTGTAGTATGAGCAGTGACCATTAACAACAAGAAATATTAATGACGCAGTGCAAAAAGTCACAATGTCGCAACGTGTCGTTTCCCTATTGTTTCCGCCTTATTCATGCAGCTTTTGGCAGCGCTCGCACCAGAAGCTGCGGCGGTTCGTCTTGCCGAGATTCGCTTTGTGAAAAGGGATATGGCAGCGGGGGCAGATTTTCTGGTTGTGCGCGAGCCAGTGTTTCTTGAGTGTGAACGCTTTTTTCCACTCGAGGAAGTCGAAGCTGTACTGGCGCGCTTCCTGCACGAGGGCGCGCAGCTTGGCCGGCGGCAGCGCGCCGACCCTGGACCGGGGATCGATCCGGATGCGGAACAGCACCTCGTTCTTGATGATGTTGCCGACGCCGGCGAAGATGTCCTGGTCGAGCAGGGCGTCGCAGGCGAGCGTGTCGGGTGCGCCCCTGAGCTTCTTGCGCGCCAACGCCGGATCCCATGCATCCGACATGACGTCCGCGGCCCAGTCGTAGTACGCGTCGATGTCGCAGTCGATCTCCTTGACCGAGCAGGCGTAGAAGTTGAGCTCGCCGCCGTCCGCGAAGCCGAGCGACAGGCGCGGTGGCTTGTCGCGCCGTTCGTTCACGCGGTACGTGCCGAACAGGAGAAAATGGACCCGCACGACCATCGTCGGCACCTGGATGAGGAAATGCTTGCCCCACGTGCGCAGCGCGACGACGGGCTGGCCGACGAGGCGCGCCGTGTCGATGGCCCAGGTATTGCCCTCGGCACGCACGATTTCCTGGCCCACGAACGGGGCCGTCTGCTCTTTCAAGATGACCAGCGACGGGCCTTCCGGCATGATGCTTCCTCGCTTGCGTTGTCCCGTTCTGGATTGTGCTGTGCAAGAGCCCGGGACACCTGTGCGCGGACTAACATTTCGATACAAACTAAGACGAATCGATAACGGACCCGGCATGGAAACCGGCGTATAAGAATGAGGTATTAACAGATGCTGTATTCGACGACGAAAGGAAGAACATCATGAAAGCGTTCATGAAAACGATGGCCCTGGCGGGCCTGCTGGCGCTGGCAGCAGGCAGTGCGTCGGCCGCGGTCAACGTCACGTGGGTGCATCCCGAGAATTTCCACGACCTGCCGTTCCCGGGCTGGGAGCGCAAGGAGATGCTGGACCAGATCACCGACCACTTCGTGAAGCTGGGCGCGAACCTGCCGCCGGGCGAGGACCTGCGCATCGAGATCACGGATTTCGACCCGGCCGGCCGCCTCATTCCGAGTACCCGGCTGGGCCGCGACCTGCGCGTGATGACCGGGCGGGCGGACTGGCCGCGCATGGAGCTGAATTATGCGATCGAGCAGAACGGGCAGGTGATCAAGAACGGCCAGTCGCAGCTGCAGGACATGAATTACCAGCAGACGTTCAGCCACTACTTCGATTCGGAGCCGTATCGCTACGAGAAGCAGATGATCGACGACTGGTTCGACAAGACCATCGCGCCGATCCGGAAGAAGCGGCGCTGAGGCTTCGCGCCGCTCAGGGAGCGGCGTTCGTTTACTTGTCCGCGCGGCCTGCCTTGTCGCGCCAGCGGCCGCCCGCTTCGCGCACCGTGTAGTCGGCCGGCACGGTGAACAGCGCGGGCGCGGGTTCCTCGCGCTTGATGTTCTCGAGCCGGAACACGACGTCGCCGCTGCGCGGGTCGCTGTGCTTCGTGTAGACCGTCACCTGCAGGTCGGGTGCCGTCCACGTCTCGTCCGACACGACGATCGCGTTGCGGTTGCCGATCGCCCCGGCCGGGATCTCGTAGCTGCGCAGCCTGCCCTCGGCCTTGATGCCGCCGAAATCGCGCGTGCCCAGGTCCTTCGTCGTCGCCTTCGTCGACCATTTGACGTCGGCGAACGCGCCGTTCATCAGCGGCGCCACCCGCATCTGCGCGTCGCGCTGCGCCGTGCCGCTCTCCGCCAGCGCCCTCGAGACCTGGATGCGCACGTCGCGCTGGATGCGCTGCCGTTCGGCGTCGTCGATGCCCTGCACGCGCTTGACGATGATCTCCTCGCTGCCGGCGGGCAGTGTGCCGTCCTTGCGCATCTGGTCGACTTTCGCCCGCGCCGCATCGGCCGCGGCGCGCGCCGTGGCTCCCGGATTGATCCTGACGGCCGAGCGGTTCCGTGGGTGCAGGACCAGGTTCGTGCCGCTCACCGGATCGTTGATCGTGACCGTGGCGACGTCGCCCTTGTCGTCGCGGATTTCCTGGCGGGTGCGGCCGGCGCTGTCGCGGTACGTCATCGTGGTGCGGCGCGTGGCGATCTGGTTGCCGTCGGGTAGCGCCTGCGCGAACTCCGTCACCATCTGCGCACTGTAGGGTGCGCTTTTGACGATGTTCGAGCGCATCACGGCGGCACCGCTGCGCGCATCGAACTCCATCTTATCGAAGTGAAACGTCATGGCGCCGTCGGACGCGCGGCCCTGGGTATCCTCGGCCAGCGCCGGGGCGAACAGGCCGGCCAGCAGGGCGGCGATCACAACATGTTTGGTGGTCATGGCATCCTCTTTGTCATTGAAGCGCGCTCAGGCGCAGGGCAAGCGGCTGGCCGTCGGCCGCGACGAGCATCTCGGCCCGGACGGAATCGCCCGCGTTTTCCGGCGTCAGCGGCACGCCCAGCGCGGCCAGGCTCGTGCGCGGCACGTCGGTGGCGACCATGCGCGGCGCCGGTTCCGCGGCGATGCGCTCGGCCGAATCCAGTGCGATGAACACGCCGTTGCCGTCGAGCGCGACGAGCGCGCCGGCGCGGCCGTCCTCGACCGGGTGCGGCGCGCGCACGGCGAACGCCAGCACGAACGCCCCGGCCACGACGCCCCCGGCCAGCGCCAAGGGACGCACGGCCAGCCTGTGATACCAGCGGCGCTTCGGCGGGTGCAGTTTCGCGAACGCCTGCAGCAATTCCTTCTCGACGCCGCGCGGGGCGTCCAGCCGTCCCACCTCCGCGCGCAGGGCGTCGAGCAGGGGATCGCGGTCCGTCGTGTTTCGAATGTCCATGATGACTATCCTTTCATGCTGCGCCAGCCGTGGCGCGCCAGCCGGCCAGGCGCTTGGCGAGCGCCGCCCGGCCGCGCGACAGGCGCGAACGCACGGTGCCGATGTCGACCTGGCAGATGTCGGCGATCTCGGCGTACGACAAGTCGTGCATCTCGTACAGGATGACGGCGTCGCGGTAGTGCGGGGCCAGCAGCGCCAGCGCGCGCCGCACTTCCTCGGCGGCCTCGTTGTCCAGCAGGCGCGCCAGCGGACAGGCCGCGTCGTCCGGCAACCCGTCGTCGCCGTCGTCGCCGCCGTCCAGCACCACGTGGCGCTGGTGTGCCGTCTCGTTTTTCAGGATCAGGTTGCGCGCCACGCCGAACAGGAAGTGCTGCAGCTGTCCGCGCAGCGGATCGAAGCGGAACCGATCCGTCAGCAGGCCCATGAACGTTTCCTGGACCACGTCGGCGGCCGTGTCCGCCGAGCCGCAGCGCAGCAGCGCGAAGCGGTACAGCGGACCCTGGTGGCGCCGGTACAAGGCCGCGAAGGCGTCGGCGGCGCCGCTGCGCGTCTGGCGCAGCAGGTCGGTGTCAGTGGGTGGTGTGGTCATGGGTCATTGTCTTTACCCATATTCCAGCGGGAGGGGGAGAAAGTTCCAGCTATTTCGCGCGCGTTCAGTCGATCCAGTTCACCCGGTCGAACTTGCCGCGGAAGTCTTCCGGCATGGCGACGACCTGGCTCGTCTTGTAATTGAAGAAGACGAAGCCCTGCTTGGCCATCGCGATGAGGGTCTTGTCCTTCGGACGGGTGACCCGGAAGATGATGTCGCCACCATATTTATTGAAGTCCATGACGCCCACTTCGAACAGCAGCTGGTCGCGCGCATGCGCTTCGGCGCGGTAGGTCGTCGCGAGGTCCGTCACGATGATGCCCGTGCCGTCGCCCTCCGTTTCCGAGACGCCGTATTCGAACAGGAAGCGGGCCCGTGCCTCGGAGATCATCGAGATCATCGAGTCGTTGCCCAGGTGGTTGCCGGCGTTGATGTCGGTGACGCGCACCGTCAGCAAGGTCGTGTAGTAGTACTGGTCTTCGGGGAAGGTAAGTATCAGTCGTGCCATGTGTGCATATTACCCGGTTCGGGTAGCGTGTCCAGTTGAAGAAATTCGACGAGCGTCAACGCGTCAAACGATAGATCAGCAATGCCGCGCGCACGGCACTCCGTTCGATCGAGCCCACGTCCAGGTCTTCGTTCGGCGAGTGGGCGCCGTTGCCGCTCGCGCCGAGGCCGTCGAGGCTGTCGAGGAGCGGTGCCACGAACTGGATGTCGCCCGCGCCGCGCGCTTCCGCCGGCAAGGGCGCGATCGTCCCAAGCCCGGCATCCTGGCTGGCGCGCGAATACAGGTCCAGCACTTTCAGGTTGCCGGGTGTCACGGCCATCGGCGGATACGAATCGTGGAACGTGATGGTGGCGCTGGTGCCGGGCAGGTTCTGCGCGACGATGGCGCGCATGCGTGCCTGTGCGCGGTCGCGTTGCGGGTAGTCCAGGTAGCGCAGGTCGGCCTTCACGGTGGCCGTATTGGCGATCACGTTGGTCTTGCCGAATGCGGTGCCGCGCGAGGTCGCGTCGTCGAACGCGACCTCGGTGCCCCCCAGGATCACGCCCGGATTGAACGTGAGGCCAGGCTCGGTCACCTGCTGGCGGAAGGCGTCCAGGATGCGCGCCGTCTCGTACACGGCGCCATAGCCGTTGGCGCCGAACACGGCCATCGAATGGCCCTGGCGCGCCTTGACGTCCAGCTCCCACGTGGCCGTCGCGCGCCGGCCCACGGTGGCGGTCGCCTGGCCATTCTTGTCGAGGATGCTGCCCTCGAAGCTGAGGGCGACGTCGCTGCGCCTGGCGAGCTCCACCATGTCGCCGCGCGACACGCTCTTCGGATTTCCCGCTTCTTCCTCGTCGCCCGTGAACATGACGGCGATGCGCGTGCCGTCGAGGGCGCCCACGCGGTGCAGCGCGCGCAAGGCTTCGATGACGATCACGTCGCCGCCCTTCATGTCGGAAACGCCCTGGCCGCGGACCTTGTCGCCATCGCGCTTCCACATGGGCACGTCGGAACCGGGCTCGAACACGGTGTCGAGGTGACCGAGCAGCAGCAGGCGCTTGCCGCGGTTGCCGTCGCGCGTGGCGACGAGGTGGCCGGCGCGGCGCATCTCGGGCGGCAGCTCGATCCAGCGCGTGGTAAAGCCGAGCGCGTCGAACTGCTTGCGGAACAGCGCGCCCACGTCGCGCACGCCGCGGGTATTCATCGTGCCGCTGTTGATGAGGACGCTCTGCTCGAGCAGGGCGAGCGCTTGCGGCGCATGCGCCTTGATCTCCGCGACGATTTGCTGCTCGGCCGGGTCGAGCCCGTCGGCCCGCGCCGTCTGTACGCACGCCAGTGCTGTCAGCGCCAGCAGCGCCCCGGTGATCTTGCGCATCGTTATTTTTTCCAAAAACAAAGATGCTCAACTGTACACCGATTCAGGCCTGCAAGCTGCGCAGGATGAACCCGCAACCGGCCACCATGCACAGTCCGCCGACCACGCGCTTGACGAACGCGCCGTCGACACGGTGGACGAGGATGGCGCCGGCCAGTACCCCGGCAATTTCAAACACGACGATGAAGGCGGCCAGGCCATAGTCGATGCTGGCGTAACGCAGGTTCGCGAGCGAACCGGACAACGCGCCGATGGTTTGCAGCATCTGCCCGACGCCGATCGCGGTCAGCACGGGATAGCCGCACAAGACCATCAGCGGCACGGACAGCACCTGCCCGCCGATGCCGGTGAGACCGGAAAAGAACCCCGTGAGGGCACCGATCGCCGCGAGGATCAGCCGGCGCTGACGCGGGCCGGCCGGCAAGGCAAGCACCGCCTGGCCGCCGGCGCCCGACATGGTCATGCCGACGACGAGGATCACGGCGGCCAGCGCCGTCGACAGCGACGCGGTGGCGAGATGATGGCCGGTCCATGCGCCGGCATAGCCCGTCGCCGCCGCGCCGAGGCACACCGGCCGCACCAGCGTCCAGTCCAGACTGCCTTTCCTGTGGAAGTAGAGCGCGCCCGCTGCGCCGGTAAAGATGAAAGTGAACAGGGACAACGCCATGCCCTGGTGAATGTCCATGTTCATCAGCAGCATCAGTGCGGGCGGCATGAAAAAACCGCCGACGCCGGCCGCGCCGATCAGGACGCCGATGGCAATGGAGACCAGTACGAGGCCGGCGTGTGTCAGCATGGTGCCCGATCCTCTAGGCGGCCAGCTGTTTTTGTTCGTCCTCCTGCAATGCGGTGACGAGCGCAGGCACGACGTCGAACAGGTCGCCGACGATGCCGTAATCCGCCACGCCGAAAATCGGCGCTTCCGCATCCTTGTTGATGGCCACGATGACCTTCGCATCACCGATGCCGGCCAGGTGCTGGATGGCCCCCGAAATGCCGACCGCGATGTACAGCGCGGGCGCGACCACCTTGCCGGTCTGGCCGATCTGCAATGTGTTGCTGGCAAAGCCGGCGTCGACCGCCGCGCGCGACGCGCCGATCGCGGCGCCCAGCGCGTCCGCCAGCGGCTCCAGCGTGCCGAAACCGGCGGCGGAACCGAGGCCGCGCCCGCCCGCGACCACGACGCGCGCCGCGGTCAGCTCCGCCCGTCCCGACACCGTCCGCTCGACTGCGACGACGCGCGCGGTGCCGGCATCGTCCACCGGCGTCATGTCCTCGATGACCGCTTCGGCATCGCCCAGGGGCGCGGCGTCGAAACTGGTGGCGCGCACGGTCAGCACCTTGATGGCGTCCAGTGCCTGGACGGTCGCGATCGCGTTGCCCGCATAAATCGGACGTTCGAAGATGTCGGGCGCGACGATGCGTGTGACTTCCGAGATCTGCCCCGCATCCAGTCCGGCCGCGATGCGCGGCATGACGCTCTTGCCGAACGTGCCGGCGGCGGCCAGCACGTGGGTACAAGGCTCCTGCGCCAGCAGTTCCAGCGCCTGGGCGGCGACGTTTTCCGCGAGACCGTGCGCGAGCTGCGGGGCCGAGGCGAGCCACACCTTCGCCACGCCGGCAACGCGGCTGGCCGCGCGCGCCGCGGGGACGCAATCGTGTCCCGCGACGAGCAGGTGCACGTCGCCGCCGCACAGGCGGGCCGCGCCGACCGCATGGCGCGTGGCGGCGTGCAGTGAAACGTTGTCGTGTTCAGCGATGACCAGTACCGTCATGATGGCTCCTCGAATGATTAAATGACGTTTGTTTCGTGCCGCAAACGGCGGACCAGTTCGGCCGCATCCTGCACGCGCACACCGGGTTGGCGTTGCGGGGGCGGGTCGACGGCCAGCGTCCTCCAGCGCGGGGAGAGATCGGCGCCGAGGGTTTCGGCGGGCACCACGTCCAGCCGCTTCTTTTTCGACTTCATCAGGTTGGGCAGGCTGACGAAGCGCGGTTCGTTCAGGCGCAGGTCCGCCGTCACGACGGCCGGCAGCGCCAGGTGCACGGTTTCGATGCCGCCATCGACGTCGCGCGCGACCGCCAGGCCGCCGCCCTCGACCCGCACTGACGATGCGAACGTGGCCTGCGGCCAGCCCAGCATGGCCGCCAGCATCTGGCCGGTCTGGTTGCAATCGTCGTCGATGGCCTGCTTGCCCAGGATGACGAGTTGCGGGACTTCGCGCCTGGCGATCGCGGCCAGCAGCCTGGCGACGGCGAGCGGCTGCAACGCGGCGTCCGTCCGCACCAGGATGGCGCGGTCGGCACCGGCGGCCAGCGCGGTGCGCAGCACATCCTGGCAGGCGTCGACGCCGCAGGACACCGCGACGACTTCCTCCGCGTGGCCCGCTTCCTTCAGCCGCACGGCTTCCTCCACGGCGATCTCGTCGAAGGGATTGATGGCCATTTCCACGTTGGCCAGGTCGACACCGGAGCGGTCCGGCTTCACGCGCACCTTGACGTTCGCATCGACCACCCGTTTCACCGGGACCATGATCTTCATGTCGGTTCCTTTCACTTGTCGACGAATGCGCGCTCGATGACGTAATGGCCGGGATGGCTCATGTTGCCTTCCCTCAGACCATGCCCGGTAAGCACCTCCACGGTGTCCTTCAGCATGGCGGGACTGCCGCACAGCATGAAGCGGTCGTGGGCGATGTCCAGCGGCGGCAGGCCGAGCCTGGCGTAGAACCGTGCGCTTTGCAGCAGGTCGGGAATGCGCCCCTGGTTTTCGAACGGCTCGCGGGTGACGGTCGGGTAATAGATCAAACGGTCGGCCACCAGGTCGCCCAGGAATTCGTGGTTCGGCAGGTCGGCCGCGATGCGTTCCTGGTACGCGAGTTCGTTGACGTGGCGGCAGCCGTGCACGAGGATCACCTTGTCGAACCGGTCGTAGACGTCGGGGTCCTGCACGATGCTCATGAACGGCGCCAGGCCGGTGCCCGTGCCGAGCAGGTACAGGTGCTTGCCCGGCAACAGGTTCTGGCTCAGCAGCGTGCCGGACGCCTTGCGGCCGACCAGGATCGAATCGCCGACCTGGATGTCCTGCAGGCGCGAGGTCAGGGGACCATCCGGCACCTTGATGCTGAGGAATTCGAGCCGTTCTTCGTAATGCGGGCTCACCATGCTGTAGGCGCGCATCAGCGGCCGGCCGTCCACTTCGAGTCCGATCATCGCGAACTGCCCGCTCTGGTAGCGGAAGCTCGATTCGCGCGTCGTGGTAAAGGAAAACAGGCGGTCCGTCCAATGACGCACGGACAACACCTCCGCCTCGTAGAAATTACTCATCACGCCATCCTTTCGTCAAAGATTCGGGAAGCCCGTCCGTCGGGCCGAATGCCATCTGTTTGAGATACGTCCAGGGATAGATCCCCCGCGCGTGGCCATCCGAGAAAACCAGTTGCATGGCCGTCGCGCCCACTGGTTCGATCTTCAACAGGACCACGTCGGCGGCAACGGGCAGGACGCTGCACGTCGACCTGCGCATCTGCTCGCATACGCTGCAGCGGCAGGAACGGCGCAACGCGCGGTACGACAACACTGCATGCCTGCCGCTCCACGCCAGCTCCAGTGCGCGCGCCTTGCCGTTCAGGGTGATGGCGTCGGGCCAGGCCGCTTCGTCAAAGGACATTGGCCACCCCCTCCGGTCCGATCTCCGTGCTGAGCCCGGCATAGCCGCCGTCGCGCAACTCGCCGCCCATCGCGGCCAGGCTTTCCTCGCGAATCAGCTTCTTGATCGCGCGGACCAGCCCCGCGAATTCCGGCGTGTCCATCATGTCCGGCGTGCGGGGGCGCGGCAGCGGGACCTTGATGTCGGCCTTGATCCGTCCGGGCCTGGCCGTCATCACATAGATGCGGTCGGACAGGAAGATCGCTTCGTCGATGTCGTGCGTGATGAACAGCACGGACAGGCGCAGCCGTTGCCACATGTTCGTCAGGATCTCCTGCATGACGGAGCGGGTCTGCGAATCGAGCGCGCCGAACGGTTCGTCCATCAGCAGCACCTGCGGACTGGTCGCCAGCGCGCGCACGATACCGACGCGTTGCTTCATCCCGCCCGACAGCTGCGCCGGATAATGGTTTTCAAAGGCCAGCAAACCGGCGAGGCCGAGCAGGGTGCGCGCCTGCGTTTCGCGCTGCGCCGGCGGCATGTCCTTCATCTTCAGTCCGAACTCGACGTTCTTGCGTACCGTCATCCACGGGAACAGCGAATACTGCTGGAACACGACGCCGCGGTCCGAACCGGGCCCGGTGATGGGCCGGCCATCCAGGGTCAGCGCGCCCCTGTCGGCCGCGGTGAAACCGGCGACCGCGTTCATCAGCGTGGATTTGCCGCAACCGGAGGGACCGATCAGCGACACGAATTCGCCCGGCCGCACGTCCAGCGATACCGACTTGACGGCTTGCACGGTCGCGCCGCGCGCCCTGAAACTGATGTCGAGGTCACGCACCTCGATATGGCCGCCCTGGCCGTTCATGGAGGACGCACTCATTTTCCCGCTCCCGCCGCCGCGCCCGTCCACGGCATGGCGAACCTGGAACACAGGTCGATCGCCTTGCTGCACAAGAGGCCGAGCACGCCGATCGTGATCATGCCGAGCGCGATGTCGGGATACGAAATCAGCGAATACGCTTCCCAGGTGAAGTAGCCGATGCCGAATTGGCCGGAAATCATTTCCGCCGCAATCAGCGACACCCACGCGACGCCCATGCCGACCGCAAGGCCCGTGAAGATATGCGGGAGTGCGCCGGGGATCACGACATACAGGATCACATCCTTCTCTTTCGCACCGAGACTGTGCGCGGCGCGCAGCAGCACGCCGTCGACGCTCTCCACCCCGTGGATGGTGTTGATCAGGATGGGGAAGAACGCCCCCAGGAACGTGATGAACGCGATGCTGACCTCGTTGCTGGGCCACAGCATGATGGCCATCGGCACCCAGGCGATCGCGGGGATCGGACGGAACAATTCCATCGCCGGCAGCGCCAGCGAACGGAAGATCCGGTAGCGGCCGACCATGACCCCGAGGAGCGTGCCGACGATCGCCGCGCCGGAAAAGCCGAGCAGCACGCGCCGCACGCTGATCCCGATGTTCACCGCGAATTTGTCCGAACGCGTGACGTCGAGGATGCTGTGCCACACATCCACCGGCGTCGGGATGTTCCCGAAGCGGATGTAGACGTCGAGCTTGTAATATGTCGCCAGATGCCAGGCCAGCAGCACGGCGCCGATCGACAGGGTGCCGAGCAGCGCCCCTCCGATGCCCGACTCTAGCCAGCGCTTCAGCGAGAACGGGATGTCCGGTGCGGGCGCGCTGCCCGCACCGCCTTCGATGGCTTCCAGTCTGGGCTGCCGTATCGGCTTGGCAGTGGCGGGGTGGGGCGGCGGCGCCGCTGGCGGCGGTGCGATTGGGTGACGGTCCATCAGAGCCATGATCATTTCTCCATCTTGGCGAGCACTTGCTCGTAGGTTGCGACGGTGCCTCCGGATTTTGCTGCGCTGGTCTCCGCGTCCTTCTTCAGCAGGAACGGCACGACATCCAGTTTCGCGCCGATGCCGTTGACCGCATAGAAGGCTCTGTCGGCAAATACCTTGATGCCGAGTCCTTGATCGAACAAATAGACCACAGCAATTTTCTTGCCAGCGTCCTGGTACTTTTTGATCCCCATGAAGGTGCAGGCCGGAGAGCTGAGGGGCACGATGTCGCCGCCCTCGATCCAGATCTCACCCGCTTCCTTCGGACGCGTCACCGCCTTGCCGCAGACCGGGTCCTTGCCCTGGATGTCGTAGTTGGCCAAGGTGCGCTTCTGCGCGTCGTAGTCGAGGCCGCGCTGTTTGAAGGCCGCGCGCAGATAGCTTTCGTTGACCCACGCATCGACATTGAATTCCTTCACCTTGCCCAGCTTTTGCAGCACGCCGTAGCTGGTCTTGACCGAGTTCACGAGCAGGGGCTTGATCGTCGGGTCCAGCGTGTGGATGCCGTCGGGGCCGAGGAAGATGTAGACGACCTCTTTCTCGATCCTGGTCCATGCGGCGATCTTCTCGGCCGCCAGCCGCGGGTTCTTGCGGACCCAGTCGTCGGCATCCATCATGGCGCGGATGTAGGCGACGACGACTTCCGGATACTTGTCCGCAAAATCCTTGCGCACGACGATGCCGTGGAAGGTTGGAATCCCGGTCTGGGCGCCGTCGAAGATCTTGCGGGCGAAGCCCCGGTACGGCAGCAGCTCGCCGAAGGGGACGAAATCGGCGTGGCCGTCGATCTTCTTTTCGCGCAGGTTGCTGGTGCCGATTTCCGGCGTCTGGCTGACGAGGTTCCAGAAATCGTCCGACCAGCCGCGCGCCTGCATCGCCTGCAGCAGCATGCCGTGCGCCGCCGAGCCGAACGGCACGGACACGTTCTTGCCCTTCAGGTCGGCCAGCTGGTAATACGGGCTGTCCTTGTTGACCACCACGCCATTGCCGGCGCCGAAGGCGTTATAGGCGATCACGGCGACCAGCTGCGTTTCGTTGCCCCTGCTTTGCTGGCCGTTGGCGCCGTTCACCAGCAGCGGGTAGTCGCCCATCATGCCGATCTGGATCTTGTTGGCCATCATGCCGTTGGTGACGGGCGGGCCGGAGGTGAAGTTCTGCCAGTCGACCCTGAAATCGATGTTGGCGTACCTGCCCGTCTTCGGCAGGTATTTGTCGAGCAGGCCCAGCTCCTTGATGACGATGCCGCCGGTGACGGTGTTGGTGGTGGTGTTCTGCGTGCCGATGCCGATCGTGACGACCTCTTTCGCCTGCAACACCGGCGCGAACAGGACAGCGGCGGAGAGCGCGGCAATACGGATGAGGAACCGAAGTGTCATGTTGAATCCTTCCAGAATGAGTCACAGGATGAAAAACGACGCGGCCCACGTTGCTAGGCCACCTCCACCAGCTGGTCGCGCTTGTCCTGCCGGGACGCCCATGCGTCGGCCTCCGGCAGCGGTTCAGTCGATTGCGTGATCAGCGGCCAGCGGGCCGCCAGCCTGGCGTTCAGCGCGACGTAGTCCTTCTGCCCGTCCGGCAGGTCCTTTTCGTCGTAGATCGCCTCGACGGGGCACTCCGCCACGCATACGCCGCAGTCGATGCAGACTTCCGGATCGATCACGAGGAAATTCGGGCCTTCATGGAAGCACTCGACCGGGCACACCGAGACGCAGTCGGTGTACTTGCAGCCGATGCACGATTCGCCGACAACGTGTGTCATGACGCACCTCCGTTCAGTTGTATGGTCGTCAGCGCCAGCTTCGACAGCTTGCGCACGTCCGAATCGACGTCCTTCAGCGCCAGCTCCAGGTGCGCGATGGCGCGCGTGTCGCCGATCTCGCCCAGCGCGATGACCGCTTCCTTGCGCAGGTTGCTCATCGGATGCCGCAACGCTTCGCATAGCGCCTGCACCGCGGTCTTCGCCTTCAGCTTGCCGAGGCTGCGCGCCGCTTTTACCCGCACCTGCCAGAACTCGTCGTCCATCGCGCGCACCAGGTCCGGCACGCCGAGCGCCAGCCCGAGCTTGCCCATCGTCGTCGCCGCTTCCTCGCGCACCTGCCAGGCCGGATCGGCGAGGACGCGGCTGAGCGTCGGCTGGATGCTGACTGCCGACGCGTAACCGAGCGCACCCACGGCGATGCGGCGCACTTCCTGGTCCGGGTCGGTGGCCGCCGCATTCGTCAGCGCGCCGATCGCTTCCGGCTTTTTCAGGTAGCCGAGCACGCCCACCGCTTCGCGCCGCACGCCGGCATCGACGTCGCCCAGTGCCCGCAGCGCGGGTTCGAAGGCCGCGTCCACGCGCAGGGCGCGGATCGCGTGCAGGGCGGCGATCCTGACCGAGGCTTCTTCGTCGCCCAGGTAGGGCAGCAGGTACGGTGCCGACGCCGGTTCCTTCAGTTCGGCCAGCGTGGTCGCCGCCGCGCGCCGCACCTCCGGGTCGGCGTCCTTCAGCAGCGGCACGAGCGCTTCCAGCACCTCGGGATCTTCGTAGCCTTCGATCGCCCTGGCCGCTTCCAGCCGCACGCTCGCGTCGGGGTCGGCCAGCGCGGCGACGAGCAGCGGCACGATGTCGTCTTCCTCGTCGGAGTAGGGGAGATCCAGCACTGCGACGCGGCGCACGCCCGGGTCGCTGCTGTGCAGCCGTTCGTGGAGTGTGGTTGCCATCATGGGAGCCACCTCAGCGCACGAGATAGGGGATGTTGACGTGCACGGCGCCGGTCGGGCAGTCCTGTTCGCACGGCATGCAGTACCAGCATTCGTCGAATTTCATGAACGCCTTGTTGGAGACGATGTCGATCGCCAGCACGTCCAGGGGACAGACGTCGACGCATACGGTGCAGCCTTTCTCGGCGATGCACTTCGACTGGTCGACGACGACCGGGGCTTGCGTGCGGGTGGTTGCGATGGTCATGTTCTTTCCTTTCCGGTTCGGTTATACGGCGATGGCGGTTTTGGTGCCGGCCACGCGCAGGCGCTGGTAGGCGGCTTTTTCTTCGGCATTCAGTTCGACGATGTAGGGCTCGATCTCGCGCTTGCGGAAGACCGTCTTCCCGTCCGCGCCCTTGCTGACGTTGGTGTGGCAGAACCAGTTCTCGTCGTCCTTCTCGGGGTGATCCACGCACAGGTGGTACAGGCCCCAGCGGCTTTCCTTGCGAAACAGGGAAGAACGCGCCGCGAGTTCCGCGCAGTCGCGGATCGTGTGCGCCTCCATCGCCCGCATCAGTTCGTGCGGGTTGACGGCGCCGAGTTCCTCGAGGTCGTCCTTGATCTCGCCAAAGCGCTCGAGCGCAATTTCCATCTTGCGCGTGACCTTCGGCGGCTGCAGGTAATCGTTCACGATGCGGCGCGTCTTGTACTCGACCTGGAACGGCGTCAGGCCCTCGCTGCGCGCCAGCGGCGCCATGATGCGCCGGCGCTCCGCTTCCACCATGTCGGTGTTGATCACGGTCGCAGACTTGCCGGCGATGTAGTCGGCCGCGTTCTCGCCGCAGAATTTGCCGTACACGAACGCCCCGAGCATGTAGTTGTGCGGGATGCTGGCGCAATCGCCTGCCGCGTACAGGCCGGGGAGGGAGCACTCGCCTTTTTCGTTGGTCCAGATCCCGGAGGCGCTGTGGCCACTGCAAAAGCCGATTTCCGAGATGTGCATCTCGATCGCCTTCTGGCGGTAGTCGTTGCCGCGCCGTTCGTGGAAGCGGCCGCGGCTCGGGCGTTCGTTGGTGTGCAGGATGTGCTCGATCTCCGCGATCGTTTCTTCCGCCAGGTGATCGAGCTTCAGGAACACCGGACCGCGGCCGCCTTCCAGCTCGTTGTAGAACTCCAGCATCATCTGGCCGCTCCAGTAGTCGCATTCGATGAAGCGCGCGCCGGTGGAGTTCGCGGTGAAGCCGCCGAACGGGCCGGTGACGTAGGCGCACGCGGGACCGTTGTAATCCTTGATCAGCGGATTGACCTGGAAGCATTCCAGGTTCGTCAGTTCCGCGCCGGCGTGATAGGCCATGACGTGGCCTTCGCCGCTGTTGGTCGGGTTCTCGTACGTGCCGAACATATAGCCGGATGCGGGCAGGCCGAGACGCCCCGCCGCGCCCGTGCACAGCACGACCGCCTTTGCCTTGATCACATAAAAGTCGGCGGTGCGGCAATCGAAGCCCATGACGCCGGCGATCTCGCCGTTCACGCCCGTGATCAGGCGCGTGGCGACCACGCGGTTGGTGATGTCGACGCGCTGGCGTTTCAGCTGGCGGTACAGCACCTTCTTCATGTGGTGCCCTTCCGGCATCGGCAGGACGTAGCTGCCGAGGTGGTGCACCTTGCGCACGGCGTAGTCGCCCGTTTCGTCCTTCTCGAACTTGACGCCCCAGCGATCGAGCTCCTCGATCATCGCGTAGCTGTTGCTCGCGTAGGCGTACACCCCTTTCTGGTCGACGATGCCGTCGTTCGCGACCGTGATCTCCTTCGTATACTGTTCCGGCGTCGCATGGCCGGGAATGACCGCGTTGTTCAACCCGTCCATGCCCATGGAGATGGCGCCGCTGCGCTTGACGTTGGCCTTTTCCAGCACCAGCACGCGCAACTTCGGATTCTTTTCCTTGGCTTTCACCGCGGCCATCGGCCCGCCCGTACCGCCGCCAACGATTACCAGGTCGTATTCCAGTTCAATGGTTTTCATGTCACCCTTTCAGTAAAGTCGCCTTGCGGCACCGTGCGCACCTCGTCATAACTCGTAATAACGAGTTGTGCAAATTGCGTGCCAGTCGAATTCCCCGTGTTTCGCGGGATCGGGAGGGAAGAATGATCAGGAACGGTGCGCGTGCGGTGCGGCAGGTGGCCGTTGTGGGGAGGGAACGGCCAAAACAGGGCGTAGGGTGGGGCACCCGTGCCCACGCGTGACCTGTGCGATATGTTGGCGTTACTAGCGCAATACCTTCATCTTGTATTTGAAGGTCTCGGCGCGGTAATGCAGGTATTCGAACACGAGCGGTTTTTCGCCCTGCGCGTAGGTCAGGCGCTCGATGCGCAGGATCGGCGAGCCCGGTGCGACCTTCAGGCGAGTCGCAACGTCGTTCGTCGCCGACGTCGCATCGATTTCCACGTCGGCGGAATGGAGCCGCTGGTGCAACTCGTTTTCGAGCAGGAAAAACAGGTCTTTCTCGCGCAGGTTTCTCTCGGTGAGACGCGACCCCACGTCATGCCTGACCCAGGAGTAGTCGATCGAGACCGGCTCCCTGTTCAAATAGCGTACGCGCCGGACCTCCGTCACCGGGCTGCCGTCTTCGATCTGCAGCTTGGCGTGGGCGATGCCGGACGCCTTGACGGTTTCCAGCCCGAATACATCCGAGAAGGTTTCGTGGCCGAGACGGTGCATCGCTTCGCCGAAGCCCTGCAGGTGCGTCAACTCCTGGGAGACGTTGGGCAAGGCGACGAAGGTGCCCTTGCCGTGTACCTTGAACAGCAAGCCTTCCTTCTGCAAGTCGTTCACCGCCTGCCGCACCGTGATGCGGCTGACGCCGAACGCCGCGATCATCTCGTTTTCCGACGGCAGTTGCTGGTGCCCGACGTAGGTGCCGTCGATGATCTTGGCGCGGATCGCTTCCTTGATCTGGGTGTACAACGGGACGGTCGACGAACGTGGGAGTTGGATTTTCAAGGCGGCCGCGCAACGCAATGGGGACGGCCCATTATATAGCGAGCCTGCACGGCCGGTACCTCGCCGTCAGGGCGCGGGATCGGTCGGATACGGGGGCCGCTTGCGCATCTTGCGCACGATGCCGTCGCGGCCCAGCAGCAGCACCAGTTCCATGTGCCCGCCGGCCGCCGGGGCGGTGTACAACCACGTCTCCATGCCGGAATCGAAGACGATCGTCTTCGTGGGCCCGAACGCGGCCAGCAGCTCGGCACGCGTGGTGCGGCCGGGGACGACGAGCTGGTCGAAGCGGGACTCGGCCACGCTCGTGCCGGGTCCCGGCGCGCGCGTGGCGCAACCGGACAGCAGGGCGGTGACCAGCAGGATGGGGCGCAGGTTCATGGCGCCGCCTCGTCGTCCATGGTGGCGAAGCTGACGAGCGTGTCGTCCGGCCAGCTGCGGTCCCAGATCGGCGCGTAGTACGTGCGGTCGAGCAGCACCTGGCAGTCGCAGAACGGCAGCATGTCGCGCGTCTGCTCGCCGCCCGCGTACAGGAAGCGGAACGGCAGGATTTCCGTGCGCTCGCCCGCGCGCAGGGTCACGGCGAACACGGGGCGCTCGTTGAAGAAGAGGAAATTGCCGTCGGGACTGTTGCACACCTGTTCGGGACTCGTGAGAGCGTTCGAGATCCAGCCGAACAGCGGCGAGCTGTTCGACACGAGCCCGGCTTCCATGCCGACGAGACACTCTAGGCGCAAGTCGCCCAGCCGGCGCGTGCCGGGCGGCAGGCCGGGCGTCATGACTTGCGCGCGCCACGTCATGCTCGTCGTCTTGCGGTTGGCGACGACGGCCGCATCCTCTTTCAGCGCCTGTTCGTTGCGTGGCAGCGTAAAACTGTTGTCGGGCGCGACGGGGACGGGCACCGCGATGTGGTCGCCGATGACGCGCAGGGTGATGCCGTGCATGTCGACGGTCGGCGACCGGGGCAGCAGGCGGAAGCGCAACGTGGCCTGCGGCGCCAGCGCATGCTCGCGCTGGAACCGCTCCATGCCGCGGATCATTTTGCGGTAGGACTTGTCGACGGGGTCGCGCGTGTACGTGACGGTGACCGTCTGGATGCCTTGGTCGTCGGGCGCCGCCTGGGCGTGCGCCAGCCCCGCCGCGGATGCGCCCAGCAGCGTCGACAACACCCACGCGACGGCCCGGTGCATGGTCACCAGTACCGTACGCGGCCGACGTCCATGTGCACGAACTGCGAGTCCGGGTAATAGCCGACCCCGCCCGCCTTCTGCGCCATCACGATCTTGTGCAGCTTGGCCAGGTCCTGGCCGGGAATGCGCACGTCGATGGCCTTGCCTTCCATGTGCAGGCTGTGCTTCGCCACGCCGCCCGTCTTTTCGTGCAGCATCTCGTTCGTTTCCGGCGAGCGATAACCCGAGATCACGTGCACGGTCGGGTGGCTGCCGTACTGGGCGCTGATGCGGTCCAGCAAGACGAGCAGTTTCGGATCGATGGCCGAGATCTTGTTGTTGCGGTGGTCGCGCAGCAGTTTATTAATGTCCTGCAAGGCTTCGGGAATGAATTCGCCTTCGGCCCAGAAAATGGTGCGCAGGCTTTCGCCCGTGTGCGTGTTGTACAGGCGCACGATGCGCTCGTTCGGCGCGACAGGGGAGACGGGCGCATCCGGCAGGGTCTTGGCGCTGGTCCGGATGGCGGGGGCACCGAGCACCGATGCGAGGACGGCGGAACTTTTGAGGAAAGAGCGTCGTTGATTCATGAGCTTCTCCTTGCTGATTGCCAGCCTCAATGATACGCCCCATGCATGATTCTTGCAGCGGACGGTGTCCGGCCTGCTTGTCAGTCCAGGACGACAAGCCTGGGCAATATTTCTTAGAATGAGCGCGGCCGATCATCCACGTGAGGAGACCCAGCATGCGCTTTGCCCTTGTGTCATCGTTTGTCTTGATGCTGGCCCTGGCCGCGCCGGCGCCCGCACGCGATGCCGGCATCGACATCCCCATCCCCGATATTCCGTACACGAAATTTGTTCTGAAGAATGGCCTGACGGTGATCGTGCACGAAGACCATAAATCGCCCGTCGTGGCCGTCAACACGTGGTATCACGTGGGTTCCAAGAACGAGAAACCCGGCAAGACGGGCTTTGCGCACCTGTTCGAACACCTCATGTTTTCCGGCAGCGCCAACTTCGACAAGACATTCCTGTCGGCACTGGAAGGCATTGGCGCGACGGACCTGAACGGCACGACGAACAAGGACCGCACGAATTACTTCGAGACGGTCCCCACGTCCATGCTCGACTACGCGCTGTTCGCCGAGAGCGACCGCATGGGTCATCTGCTGGGTGTGCTCGACCAGAAGAAACTCGACCTGCAGCGGGGTGTCGTCCAGAACGAAAAGCGCCAGCGCGAGAACCAGCCGTACGGCATCGTCGAGCAGGTCGTCACGGAGAATACGTGGCCGGCCAACCACCCGTATTCATGGACCGTGATCGGAGCCATGGCCGACCTCGATGCCGCGTCGATGACGGACGTCACCGACTGGTTCAAAGGGCACTATGGCCCGAACAACGTGGTGCTCGTGCTGGCCGGCGACATCACGCCGCAGCAGGCCCGCGAAAAGGTCGAAAAATACTACGGCGATATTCCTCCGGGCCCGCCGCAGGCCCACCAGCAGGCGTGGGTCGCGAAGCGCAGCGGCACGCACCGGGGGCAGGTCCAGGACCGCGTGCCGCAGGCGCGCATCTATCGCCTGTGGAACGTGCCGGGCGCCGACACGCCCGAAGAACCGCTGCTCGACCTCGCCGCGCAGGTGCTGGGCGGGGGCAAGACGTCGCGGTTGTACCAGCGCCTCGTCGTCAAGGAACAGTTGGCGACGTCGGTCGGCACCGGCAACGATTCGAACGAAATCGCCGGCCAGTTCGGCATCAACCTGACCGCGAAGCCGGGCGCACCTGCGGCCGACGTCACGCGCATGGAAACCCTGGCCGACGAGGAATTGCGCGCGCTGATGAAGACCGGCCCGACGGCCGCCGAGCTGCGGCTTGCGCAGACGACGATCCTCGCGCAGCACGCGCGCGCCGTCGAGCGTGTGGGCGGCTTCGGCGGCAAGAGCGACGTGCTGGCGCGCTGCGCCACGTACACGGGCAATCCGGACTGCTACAAGCTCTATTTGCAGCGCATCAAGGACGCGACGCCGGCGGCGGTGCGCAAAGCCATGCTCGACTGGCTGGCCGACGGCGACTACGTGCTGGAAGTCGATCCATTCCCGACCGGGCTCGCGGCGGGGGCGTCCACGGTGGACCGCGGCAAGGGCCCGCCGGCCGGCCATCCGGAAACCTTGACCCTGCCGCCCATGCAGAAGACGACGCTGTCCAATGGCATGCAGGTCGTGCTGGCCGAGCGCCACGGCGCGCCCGTGATCAACCTGTCGCTGATGCTCGGTGGCGGCTTCGCGTCCGATTCGCAGGCGCTGCCCGGCCTCGCGAGCCTCACCCTGCGCATGCTGGAAGAGGGGACGACGTCGCGCAGCGCCCTGCAGATCAGCCGCGAACTGGAAGCGCTGGGCGCCTCGTTCGGCACGTCGATCAACCTGGACGGCGCCTTCGTCAACATGAACGTGCTCAAGCCCACGCTGGCGCAGGCGCTGGGCCTGTACGCCGACCTCGCGTTGCGTCCGGCCTTTCCGCAGGCGGACTTCGAACGCGTGCGCAAGACGCGGCTGGCCGCGATCCAGCGCGAGCAGACGGTGCCGCGCCTGATGGCCTTGCGCGTGCTGCCGCCGCTGCTGTACGGCCCCGGCCATCCGTATTCCCTGCCGCTGACCGGTACCGGCACGGAAGCCGCGGTCTCCCGCATGACGCGCGCCGATCTCGTGGGCTATCACGGCACGTGGTTCAAGCCGAACAATGCGACCCTGCTCGTCGTCGGCGACACGACCCTGGCCGAACTGGCGCCGCTGCTGGAACGCGCGTTCGGCGCGTGGAAGGCCGGCACCCTGCCGGCGCACGAGATCGCCAAGGTCGACCAGCCGGCCGGCACGACGATCTACCTGATCGACCGTCCCGGTGCGCTGCAGAGCAATATCGTGGGCGCCCAGCTGGCGCCGCCGCGCAACACGCCGGATGCCGTCGCGCTGAACCTGCTCAACGACGTGTTCGGCGGCACGTTCAGTTCGCGCCTGAACATGGATCTGCGGGAAGATAAACACTGGTCGTACGGCGTCGGCTCGTCGCTCGTCGCGGCGCGCGGGCAGCGCATCCTGGTCAGCGATTCGCCGGTCCAGACCGACAAGACGGCCGATGCGCTGCGCGAACTGGCGCGCCAATATGCCGAGCTGGGCAGCGCACGTCCCGTCACGCCGCGCGAACTGCAGGATGCGCAGGCGAACGAGACGCTGGGCCTGCCCGGCTCGTTCGAGACGGTCAGCCAGCTCAGCAATGCCTACGCAACGATCCTGCAATACGGCTTGCCCGAGGATTACTACAACACGTACACGGCGACGGCGCTGGCCGTCACGCCCGCGCAGTTGAATGCGCTGGCGGCGCGCGTCGTGCTGCCGCGGCAGCCGGTGTGGATCGTCGTCGGCGACATGAGCAAGATCGAGGCGCCGATCCGTGCCCTGAACCTGGGGCAAGTGCGCCGGATCGACGTCGATGGCAAGGCATTACCCTAGCGGTTTCGCCTGCTTCGGCATCTGTTCCTGATAGCGCTGGAACACCTCGAACCGCCTCTCGCGCCGCAGGATCTTCGAATGCGGATCGAACGTGACCGTCGCGTGCGGCGGCAGCGCGATGCTGCCGCGGCCGTCCGTCATCGGCAGGGTGACGGTGCGCCCGTCCACGCGCACGTCGAGCGGCATCGGGAACGGCGTGTTGGCGGCCGTCTTCCAGGCGAGGTCCAGCGTGTCGCCGCGGCGCGTGGCCATGAGCTCGGGCAGCGCGGCCTGGTACATATAGGCCTGGAAGAACCAGCCGAGGTCGCGTCCGCTCGCGCGCTGGACGATGGCGATGAAGTCCGGCGTCGTCGCATAGCGCGGCGAGAAATTCCCCGGGCGCGGGTCAGGTGTGCCGTACACGAGTTCGCGCACGGCGCGGAAAAAGGCGCCGTCGCCGATCAGGCCGCGCAACGTGTGCAACACGAGCGAGCCTTTCGCATAAATGTCGCCGCCGGGACCGCCGCGCTTGAGGTCGTAGACGTCTTCCTCGCGCTTGTGCTTGCCGGACACGAGCGGCGCCTTGTTGCGGATGCCCGCGCGTTGCTGCATCAGCGCGGCGAAATATTCCTGGTCGCCGTGCAGGTATTGCATGTACAGCGGCTGCATGTAGGAGGCGAGGCCCTCGTGCAGCCACATGTCGTCCCAGTCGGCATTCGTGAGCTGGTTGCCGAACCATTCGTGGGCGAATTCGTGCTGCAGCAGGTCGTCGTAGCCGTATGGCGTCTTGACGTATTTGTTGCCGTAGGCATTGATGGTCTGGTGTTCCATGCCCTTGTGCGGCGTTTCGACGACGCCCATTTTCTCGTCGGCGAACGGGTAGGGACCGATCGTCGATTCGAAGAAATCCAGCATGTTCGGGAATTCCGAGAACAGGTCTTGCGCATGCGCCTTGTTCTGCGGCAGGTACCAGAACCGCAGCGGGATCGTATTGCCGTAGCGGCTGCGGTACTCGCCGGACAGCACCTCGTACGGCCCCACGTTGATGGCGATGCCGTACGTGCTCGGGCTCTTTGCGCGCCAGTGCCATGTGCGCCAGCCGTTCGCTTCCGTCATGCCCGTGGCCACGCCATTGCCCGCGGCCACGAGTGGCGCGGGCACGGTGATGTGTTCGTCGACGACCTTCGGCTTGCCCATCGGATGGTCGATGCAGGGCCAGAACAGGTCGCAGCCTTCGCCTTCGACGGCGCTCGCGACCCACGGCTTGCCGTCCGGCGTGCGCGCCCACACGAAGCCGCCGTCCCATGGCGCCCGTTTCGCCACGTGCGGCTCGCCGTGGTACGTCACGCGCACCTTGATCTGGCGGCCCGGCTCCAAGCGCTGCGGCAGATCGATGGTCAGCTTGCCGTCCGGGTTGCGCCACCGGTCGGCCGCGAGCGGCTGGCCGTCGACCGTGATGGTGTCGATGGGCAGGTTGCGGTCCAGGTCGAGCTCGATGCTGTCCAGCGGCGCCCCGGTGCTGAACGTGAGCGTCGCGTCGCCGCGCAGGCTGCGGCTGTCCGGGTCGATGCGCAGGCTCAGGTCGGCATGGTCGAACGACAGCGCCTGCTGCGCGCTACTACGCTGCGCGCCCGAGTTGACGGTGTAGTCGGTGAGGGCGGGCTGGCTGGCGCAGCCTGCCAGCAGGACGCACAAGGCGGCGATGGCGGTTCTTTGCATGATGCCGGAAATTTAGCACAGCGGAAACCGGCGCCACCAAATCGTCTGCCGGCGGATACTGCGCGGCGAGGAGGATCTTACATGAGCGACCTGGACATCGATATCGGCCGCACCGCCCTGGTGCTGATCGATTTGCAGAACAGTAATGTGAAACGCGACCTGGCCCCGTACACGGCCGAGCAGGTGGTGGGCAATTGCGTGCTGCTGTCGGGCGAAATGCGCGACCGCGGCGGCATGGTGATCTTCGTGCGCGTGCTCGTCGACCAGTTGCAGCTGCCGCCGGCCGATGCGCCGCTGCGCAAACCCGGCACGCCCGCGCCACCGCCGGACGCGTCGCTGCTGGCGCCGGACGCGCAGGTGCAGGCGCAGGACATCGTCGTGACGAAGCGCCAGTGGGGCGCGTTCTACGGCACGGAACTGGACCAGTTGCTGCGCCGGCGCCACATCAAGACGATCGTCCTCGGCGGCATCGCCACCAACTTCGGCGTCGAGTCGACGGCGCGCGCCGCGTTCGACCGCGGCTACGAGCTCGTCTTCGTCGAGGATGCGATGAGCAGCATGGCGGCGGACGCGCACGAGTTCGCCTGCGGGCACATCTTTCCCGTCATGGGCAAGGTGCGCTCGACGCGTCATGTGATCGACGCGTTGCAGGCGGGGACGGGGGACGCTTGATGTCGATTGGTTAGCGCATATACGTCGTCCCCGCGAAGGCGGGGACCCAATTTTCGCGATCTGCCGACAAACTTGGGTTCCCGCCTGCGCGGGAACGACGGGGGGGGTTATTTGCGCGGTGCCGGCTGCTGGCTGTTGGCGGCCTGCTGCCGTGCTTGCGCCTGCGCCTGCCGCTGCTGCTCCTTCTCCTGCTTCTTGGCCATGTGGTGGCCGATGGCGCAGCCGGCGGCAGCGCCGAGCAAGCCGTGTTTGCCCGCCACGTGCCCGCCGACGCCGCCGACGATGGCGCCTTTCGCGCAGCTGGGTTTGGCATAGGCGGCGCCCGTCGAGGCGAGCGAGAGCATCAGGGTTGCGGCGATCAGTCGAGTGTTCATAGGTCCTCCATGGTTATGCAATCAACGGCCCGGTGCCGTCCATGGATGACAAGTGTGGCTAAGGCCGCGCCGGTTGAATGTTCGCCAGATCACCGTTGCGCCGGATCTCCGCCGCGATCTCGTACGAGCGCAACCGCGCCGCGTGGTCGTAGATCTGCGACGTGATCATCAGCTCGTCCGCGCCCGTGCGCGCGATGAAGTCCCTGAGCTGCCGTTCGACGGTCTCGGGCGAGCCGATCGCCGAGCACGACAGCACGCCGTCGAGCATGCCGCGTTCCGCCGGGCCGAGCAGGTCGAGATAACCTTCGACGGGCGGTTTCAAACGCGTCGGATGGCCGCTGCGCAGGTTGACGAACGCCTGCTGCATGGACGTCGCGCGCCATTGGGCTTCCGCATCCGTCTCGGCGGCGAACACGTTAAAGCCGAGCATCACGTACGGCTTGTCGAGCTGGGCCGAGGGGCGGAAGCTGGCGCGGTAGATCTCGATGGCCTGCATCATCATCTGCGGCGCGAAGTGCGACGCGAACGCGTACGGCAGGCCCAGCATTGCCGCCAGCTGCGCGCCGAACAGGCTGGAGCCGAGGATCCACACGGGCACCTTGAGGCCGGCGCCGGGGACGGCGCGCACGTGGCGGCGCGGGGCGTCCGCGAAATAATCCATCAGTTCCACGACGTCCTGCGGGAATTCGTCCGCGTCGGACGCGAGATTGCGGCGCAGCGCGCGGGCCGTCGCGTGGTCGGAACCGGGCGCGCGGCCGAGGCCCAGGTCGATGCGGCCCGGGAACAGCGATTCGAGCGTGCCGAACTGTTCGGCAATGACGAGCGGGGAATGGTTCGGCAGCATGATGCCGCCGGCGCCGAGGCGGATGGTGGAGGTGCCGTTGCCCACGTGGGCGATCAGCACCGCCGTCGCCGCGCTGGCGATGCCCGGCATGCCGTGGTGTTCGGCGAGCCAGAAGCGGTGGTAACCCCAGCGTTCGCCGTGCTGCGCGAGGTCGAGCGAGCGGCGGAACGATTCGGCAGCGTCGCTGCCTTCGGTGATTGGGGCGAGGTCGAGTATCGAGAAAGGAATCATTGGTGCATTCATCGTCCCATGATACGCCGATCGAATTTTTCGCGTGCGCCACGGTCCGGAACGGCATATGATGGCCTGTTGAACAATGTCTCCACGGCATCTCCGTTTGCTCAACATGCGTATTTACCTGCTTCCTTGCATCGCCGTGCTCGCTGCCGGCTGCACCTTGCCTGCCCGTGTACCGAGCGTGCCCGCGGCCGATGTCCCCCGGCTGGACGTGCGCCGCTTTCCCCAGATCGACGCCGCCATCGAGGGCGCCATCGACGCGCACAAGTTGCCCGGCGCCGTGTTCCACCTGGAGCACGAGGACGCCGTCTACGAACGCGCCTACGGCCGCCTGACCTATGAACCGGATGCGGCTCCGGTCACGACGGCGACCACCTTCGATGCCGCCTCGCTGACGAAAGTGCTGGCGACGGCGCCGTCCGTGCTGATCCTGGCCGAGCAGGGACGTATCGGGCTCGACGACAAACTCGTCAAATACTTCCCCGAATGCGGGACCGGCGGCAAGGAAACGATCACGATCCGGCAATTGCTCACGCACAGTTCGGGCTTGCCCGCCGGGCTGCCGGCCCTCCCTGCATGGAAAGGCCGCGTGGCCGCGCACCAGCTCGCGTGTGCCCAGGTTGTTACGCACCCGCCCGGTACGTTCTTCCGCTATTCCGACGTCAATTACGTGCTGCTGGGCCAGGTCGTCGAAAAGGTCACGGGCACGCCGCTGGACGATTACGCGCAGTCGCACATCTACGCGCCGCTGGGGATGCGCAACACGGGTTACCTGCCGCTGCGCCGGACCGACGTCGAGACGATCGCGCCGACCCAGGTCGGCAGCGCGGACGGGAAAGGCGCGCATGGCGACCTCGCGCCGGGCGAGCTCCTGCGCGGCGTCGTGCACGACCCGACGGTGCGCCGCATGGGCGGTGTGGCGGGCTCGGCCGGCGTATTCACGACCGTCGGCGACGTGGCGCGCTACGCCCGCATGCTGCTGGCGGGCGGGGTGCTGGACGGCGTGCGCATCCTGAGCCCGGACAGCGTCCGCCTGCTGACGACCGTGCAATCGCCTCCCGGCCTGGCCGGGCGCGGCCTCGGCATGGACATCGACTCGCCGTACGCGAAGCGCCCGCGCGGCACCGTGTACCCGGTCGGCAGCTATGGCCACACCGGCTTCACGGGCTGCATCCTGTGGGTCGATCCGCAGTCGAAGTCGTTCTACGTGTTCCTGTCGAACCGCGTCTATCCGGACGACAAGAGCAACATCCTCGACCTGTACACGCGGATGGGCACGCTTGCGGCGCAGGCGGCCGGGGCGTACTGATTTTTGTTTCCGCGAGGCTAACGCGCGCACCCTTCACGGCGATCTCTTTAAACTCCGCCTCCACAGTATCTTCTTGATATTGCAGAGTTTTTTTTGCCCCAAATCCATTCTCTGAGGAGAGCGATATGAAAATGAATAAGTTACTGAAGGGCCTGCTGGGTGCTGCCGTCACGGTGGCGATGTTCGGTACGGTCAACGCGCAGGCGCAGACCGGTTCGTCGACGGGCAGCAGCGCGACCGCGCAGGATCAGTCGACGTCGGGCAGCTCGACCACCAAGAAACACACGAAGAAAAAACATCATAAGAAGAGCAGCTCGAGCAGCGGTTCGAGCGGCAGCGGCGGTTCCTCCAGCAGCGGTTCGTCGTCGAGCGGCAGCCAGGATACCCAGGGCACCTCGGGTTCGTCGGGTAGCATGGGCACCGGCACCGGCACCGGCACCAGCGGCGGCAGCGGCACGTCGGGCGGCACGGGTACCGGCACCGGCGGCAGCATGGGCACGGGCAGCGGCACGACCACGCCTCCGACCGGCACCGGCACCGGCTCCTCGGGTTCGAGCGGCGCAACCGGCACCACCGGTTCCGGCTCGTCGGGCACCAGCGGCATGAGCGGCAGCACCGGCGCCAGCGGCACCGGCCTGTCCGGTTCGAGCGGCATGAGCGGCACGGGCTCCGGTTCGGGCACGGGCACCAGCGCGACCGGCACGGGCGCGGCGGGCACCGGCACCAGCTCCAGCACCACCAGTGGCAGCCAGGGCACGGGCAGCCGCGGCTACTGACCGCTCCGCTCCGCAATGAAGCGCCAGCCTGCGGGCTGGCGTTTTTTTTGCTGCCTTCGCCTCGCTGTTGGTATAACATCATTTATTAAGAAAAAATGAAAAGCGCAAACATCTGCGCCACTAACGACGAGGAGATTCGATGGAGACTACGAAGATGGCCGCACGCCTGCTGGCGCTCGCGGCGGCAAGCGCCTGCCTGCCGGGGCAGGCGGCCGACCTGGGCCTGGCCCGTATTTTTGCCGACCACGCGGTCCTGCAGCGCGACCAGCCGATTGCCGTGTGGGGCACGGCCGGCGCCGGCAGCAAGGTGAGCGTCACCCTGGGCGGACGCACCGTGACCGGCACCGCGGACGCGCGCGGCAAGTGGAAGGCGCAACTGCCGCCGCAGCCGGCGGGCGGACCCTACACGCTCACGGTCGCCGCGGGCGGCCAGAGCGTCAGCCGCGCCGACATCCTGGTCGGCGACGTCTACCTGTGTTCGGGCCAGTCGAACATGGAATTCGCCGTGCACAATTCGACCAACGCGTGGTCGACGACGATGATGGCGGCCAACGACAGGATCCGCTTCCTGAACGTGGAAAAGAACAGCACGGCGGCGCCGCAGGATGAGCTCAAGGGCCCGGTCGCGTGGAAGATCGCGGGGCCGGACACCATCGGCGATGCGTCCGCCGTCTGCTACTACATGGCGCGCTCGCTGCAGGGCAGCTACAAGGTGCCGGTCGGCTTCGTCAACGCCAGCTGGGGCGGCACGACGATCCAGGGCTGGATCGGTGGCGAGTCGCTGCGCACCGTCCGCGACTACACGGCCGGCGTCGACGCCGTCAAACAGTACGGTGCCGACCCGGTTGCCGGCATGCGCGCCGAGGATGCCCGCAACGAGGCCTGGTGGACGGCGCACGACCCGGCGGCTGCCGCGCAGCGTGCGTGGATCGCACCCGATTTCGACGACAGCGCATGGCCCACCGTCACGCCGACCGGATCGTGGAAGGACAGCGGCGTGGCCGGCTTCAAGGACTTCGACGGCGTCGCTTGGTACCGCACGACGATCACCCTGACGGAAGCGCAGGCCAAGGCCGCGAACGCGGTGCACCTGGGCCCCGTCGACACCTACGACACGACGTGGGTCAACGGCGTGCGCGTGGGCGGCATCAGCACGGGATGGATGTGGCGCGACTACGATGTGCCGGCCGGCGTGTTCAAGCCGGGCCGCAACGTGATCGCCATGCGCGTGCTGAGCGGCGGGCAGGGCGGCGGCCTGTCCGGGCCGGTGGACAAGCGCAGCATCGGTCTCGCGGACGGCCAGGCGATCCCGCTGCCGGCCGCGTGGAAGGTCCAGCGCGGCGGCGCCATGAAAGGCCAGTCGGTGCCGCCGGCGCCGTGGTCCGTGCCGACGAGCCTGACCACGCTGTACAACGGCATGATCGCGCCGCTGGTCGGCTATAAATTCAAGCTGGCCGCGTGGTACCAGGGCGAATCGAACGCCGGCGCGGCGCAGGAATACCGCACCTTGCTGCCGCTGTTGATGCGCGACTGGCGCCAGCGCTTCGGCCAGCCGGCGCTCCCGTTCTTCGTCGTGCAACTGACGTCGTACGGTTCGCCGGCGAAAACGCCGGGCCAGTCCGGCTGGGCCGAGCTGCGCGACGCACAGGCGGCCGCGGTGGCGAACGACCCGCACGCGGGCCTGGCCGTCACGATCGACGTGGGCGACCGTTTCGACATCCACCCGACCCAGAAGACGGTCGTCGGCGAACGCCTCGCGCGCGCGGCGCGCGCCGTCGCGTATGGCGAGAAGACGATCCCCGGCAGCCCGACGGCCGTGTCGGCGCAGCGCAAGGGCGGCGACATCGTCGTGACGTTCAAGGACACGGGCGGCGGCCTGGCGACGTATTCGTCCGACCGCGCCAACGCGTTCGAGGTGTGCGCGGGCACGGTGTGCCGTTACGCGGAGGCGCGCGTGGCCGGCAAGGAGAGTGACAGCATCGTCCTGCCCGGCGCCGGCACGCCGGACGTCACGCGCGTGCGCTACGCGTGGGCCGACGCGCCGTTCGTGAACCTGTTCGGCGCGGACGACCTGCCGGCCGCGCCGTTCCAGCTGGAGGTGCGCTGAAGGTTCAGGGTTCGAGCATCGAGCCCGTCTCGCTGTAGCGGGTGTGCCACGCGTACGCCTGCTCCAGCACGTGCGGCGTCTGGCCGCCGCGCCGCCGCGCTTCCCGCACGTACGCGCGCAGCATCGATTTGTACGGCTCGGCCGTGCACTGTTCGATGATGACCTCGGCCCGTTCGCGTGGCGCGAGGCCGCGCAGGTCGGCGAGGCCCTGTTCCGTGACGATGATGTCGACGTCGTGCTCCGTGTGGTCGACGTGCGTCACCATCGGCACGATCGACGAGACCTTGCCGCCCTTGGCCGTGGCCTTGGTCGCGAAGATCGACAGGTAGGCGTTGCGCGCGAAGTCGCCCGAGCCGCCGATCCCGTTCATCATGTGCGTGCCCAGCACGTGCGTCGAATTGATGTTCCCGTAGATGTCCGCTTCCAGGGCCGTGTTGATGGCGATGATGCCGAGGCGGCGAATCACTTCCGGGTGGTTGGACACTTCCTGCGGACGCAGCACGAGCTTGTCGCGGTAGCGGTCGAAGTCGCGGAACACTTGCCGGCTCTTTTCCGGCGACAGCGTGATCGACGAGCCGGACGCGAAATTCAGCTTGCCCGCGTCGAACAGGTCGAACGTCGAATCCTGCAGCACTTCCGAATACATCGTCAGGCGGTCGAACGGGCTGTCGGCAAAGCCTGCCAGCACCGCGTTGGCGATCGTGCCGATGCCGGCCTGCAGCGGCAGCAATTCCCTCGCCAGGCGGCCAGCCTCGATTTCCCGTTCGAAGAAGCGGATCAGGTGGCCCGCGATGGCGGCCGTCTCGCGATCGGCCGGCAGCACGGACGACGTCGAATCCGGCTGGTCGGACAACACGATCGCGACGATCTTCTCGGGCGGGATGGCGATCCACGGCGTGCCGGCGCGGTCGTCCGCCGACATGATCGGGATCGGTTCGCGCAACGGGCGCTTCTTCGGAATCCAGATGTCGTGCAGGCCTTCCAGGCCGGCCGGCTGGGCGAGGTTGATCTCGACGATCACCTTGTCGGCCAGGATCGCGAAGCTGGCGCTGTTGCCGACGGAGGTCGTGGGCACGACGGCGCCGTCTTCCGTGATCGCCACCGCTTCCACGATGGCCACGTCGACCGGCGCGATGTGGCGGCTGCGCAGCTGTTCGACGGTCTCGGACAGGTGCTGGTCGATGTACATCACCTCGCCTCGGTTGATCGCCGCGCGCAGCACGGGGTCCACCTGGAACGGCATGCGGCGCGCCAGTGCGCCCGCTTCGGTGAGGCGTTTGTCGGTGTCGTTGCCGAGCGAGGCGCCCGTCATCAGCGTGATCTTCAAAGGCTCCGTGCGGGCCCGCTCGGCCAGCGCGGCCGGCACGAGCTTGACGTCGCCGGCGCGGGTGAAGCCGCTCATGCCGACGGTCATGCCGTCCTTGATCCAGCGCGCGGCCTCGTGCGCACTGGTGACGCGGCCGCGCAGCGAGGCGCAGCGGATACGGTCCAGGTATTCTGTCTTCATGTCTTTCTCGGGTCGACTTCGGGATGGAACTAGCTGAGCCGGTAGTTCTCCGGCAGCAGGGGAGGAGGCAGGTCGCGGTCGCCCAGGGCGGTGCGCAGGTCGATCTCGATCGTGCGGCACAGGGCCTCGAGCGGCAGGCCGTTGTCGGAGGCGCGAAAGGGTTCCTCGAGCTCGTCGCCGAGGGCGTCCAGGCCGAAGAAGGTGTAGGCCACGATGGCGGACACGAGGGGCGTCAGGTAGCCGATCGTGTCCACGAGGCCGAACGGCAGCAGGAAGCAATACAGGTACGCCGTGCGGTGCAGGAGCAGGGTGTACGAAAACGGGATCGGCGTGCCGCGGATACGTTCGCAGGATGCGGCCACCGCCGTCATCGCCGAGAAGCTCGCATCGATGGACGGTGCGAGGCAGGCGTCCAGGCGGCCCGTGCGCAGGCATTCCCCGAGGTCGGCGCCCATCTCCAGCATCAGCGCGTACGGGACGTTCGATTGCGTGCGCACGCGTTCCCATTCGGCTGGTGCGATCCACGGCGCGACGTCGGCATTGCCGTCGGTGTCGCCGCGCAGCCGGTGGCGCAGCGCGTGTGCATACGCGATGGCGCGGCGAATGATGCGCAGGTGGGGATCGTCCGCGGTCGGATGGCCGGGCGCGACGAGCGACAGGCACTGGCGCGCGAGGCTGCGGCTGCGCAGTATCAGTTCCCCCCACTGCTTGCGGCCTTCCCAGTAGCGGTCGTAGGCCGCGTTGTTACGGAAGCCAAGGAAGATCGCGAGGGGAAGCCCCATCAGCGTGAACGGCGTCGTCGTGAAATGCAGCTTGTGGTGGCCGAACTGGCCGTCGGTCCAGGTGACGATCACCGCCAGCAGCGTACTGACCGCGAGGTGCATCCAGATGCGCGGCAGGATCGAACCGCGCATGATGAAGAACAGCCGCAGGGCCGATGGGCGGTCGCGGACGATCATGTCCGCCTCCAGGCCCGGTCATCCATGGTGTGCATGAGAAGCATGGTCGTCCATTCTGGACTTCGCACTCGGAAACTCCCAATTCACATTTCCCATGTCCGTCATGAACGATGTGAATGCTTGCATGATCATAAACCTGTCGTGTGCCGCCGTCGCCGCGAAACGGCTATCGTCACGCCCATCGATCGCACCGGAGACCATCATGAAGATACGTCAGCTGGGCAATGAGGGATTGCACGTCTCGGCCATCGGCCTGGGCTGCATGGGCATGAGCGATTTCTACGCCAACCGCGACGACGCCGAATCCATCGCGACGATCCAGCGCGCCATCGACCTGGGCGTCACGCTGTTCGACACGGCCGACATGTACGGCCCGCACACGAACGAGGTCTTGCTGGGCCGCGCGATCCGCGGGCGGCGCGAGGGACTCGTCATCGCCACCAAGTTCGGCGTCAAGCGAACACCCGGAAATCCGGGCGATTTCGGCGTCTCCGGCCGCCCCGAGTACGTACGCGCCGCCTGCGAGGGAAGCCTCAAGCGGCTCGGCATCGACACGATCGACCTGTATTACCAGCACCGCGTGGACCCGGCCACGCCCATCGAGGACACGATGGGCGCGTTGGCGGACCTCGTCCGCGCCGGGAAGGTGCGCTACGTGGGCTTGTCCGAGGCGTCCGTACAGACGATCGAGCGTGCCGTGAAGGTGCATCCGGTGACGGCGCTGCAGAGCGAGTACTCGTTGTGGACGCGCGATCCCGAGGATGGCGTGCTCGATGCGTGCCGCCGCCACGGCATCGGCTTCGTGCCATACAGTCCGCTGGGCCGCGGGTTCCTCACGGGCGAGATCCGTACGCCGGACGATTTCGCGCCGGACGACTACCGCCGCAACAGCCCGCGTTTCCAGGGCGCGAACTTCGCGCAGAATATCGCGCTCGTCGACAAGGTGCGCGAACTGGCGCGCGAGGCGGGCTGCACGCCGGGCCAGCTGGCGCTCGCGTGGGTGCTGGCGCAGGGGCCGGACATCGTGCCGATTCCCGGCACCAAGCGCCGCAACTACCTCGACGAGAACGTGGATGCCGTCGACATCGACCTCGGGCCGGCGCAGTTGACGGAGCTGGAAGCGATCTTTCCGCGCGGGGCGGCGGTGGGGACGCGGTATCCGGAAGGGGCGATGGGGGCGGTCAACCGCTAAGCAATACAACGTCGTCCTCGCGGAGGCGGGGACCCAAGTTTGCATGCGTTTCGACAGCTCATGAACAATTAGACCCCCGCCTTCGCGGGGGCGACGGGTTGGAGCCATCCCCTCAACCCATCGATCGCCTCTTCCTTGAACTTCGCCTCGATCTCGATCCACGGCGCCTCCACATACGCCGCCGGCATCGTCGTGATCAGGTCCGCGTGCTGGCGATCGTTGAACCCGTCGCGCCCGTTCGAGATGTGGACGACCTGGTGCGCCGGCACGGGCCACGTCGCGCGTGCCGCGGCGAGCATCGCGGCCACGCTCGGGTCGTCGTAGCTGGCCAGCTTGTCGTGCACGATGTGGTGGTGCGCGTCGAACACCATCGGCACGCCGGCGCGCATGCACACGTCGTGGATCTCGTCCGCGCCGTACGCGTATTCATCGTTCTCCAGGCACAGGCGCAGGCGGATCGCGTCGGGCAGCGCATGGATGCGCTCGACGAGCGCGTCGCTGCGGTTCGCCTTGCCGCCGTGGATCTCGAGCAGCGCCCACGGCGAGCGCGGTTGCTCCAGCAGGTCCATGATGTCGGCGTGCATCCGCAGGATCTTGACGCTGTTGGCGACGACGTCGGGCGAGTCGGAACTGAGCACGACGAACTGGTCCGGATGCATCACGAGGCGCAGGCCGAGTTCCGTCGCGCGCCGGCCCGTGCGCGCGAGCGCGGGTGCGAGGGGCTGCATCACGGCGCGGCCGATGTCCTCGTCGAAGAACGGGAAGATCGACGACGGCATGCGGTACAGGCGGATGCCGTTGCGGCGGCAGTAGTGCAGCGCACCGTCCAGCGTCTGCAGGTTGTCGCGGTAGATGTCGTCGAGCAGCTTGCGCTGGCCGTCGTCCGACTGCTCCAGCAGGCGCTTGCGCGTGACGGTGCGGTAGCGGATGTCCTTCGAGACGGTGATGCAGACCAGGCCGAGCTGGGGCGGGGACGAGACGGGCATGGACGAAGCGGGAGCGTTGACGTTGGCGCCATCGTCCCCCGATCCACCCATGCCGTCAAACCAATGCGGCGCAGAAACACCGGGGTCAGAGCCCGGTTTCGGGCAATTTCTCAAAAACGGGCTCTGACCCCGGTTTGACGTCCAGCAAAGGCAGCGTCACCGTGAACGTGCTGCCGCGCCCCGGGCCGGCGCTGGCGGCGTCGACCTGGCCGCCGTGCAGTTCGACGAGCTTGCGCACCAGGGCGAGGCCCAGGCCCAGGCCGCCCTGGGCGCGGTCGAGCGTGCGCGAGGCTTGCGTGAACAGGTCGAACACGACCGGCAGCAGGTCGGGGCCGATGCCGTTGCCGTTGTCGCGCACGGCCAGGAAGGCCTGGCCATCGGCGGCTTCCAGTTCGACCTCGATATGGCCGCCCTCCGGCGTGTACTTGGCCGCGTTGGTCAGCAGGTTCGCGACCACCTGCACGAGGCGCGTGTGGTCGCCGTCCACCATCACGGGCGCTGCGCCGAGCGCGACGTCGAGGCGGTGGCGGCGCGCGTCGACAAGCGGGCGGACCTGTTCGGCGGCCTCCGCGACGACGCGGCGCAGGTCGATCGGCCGCCTGGCCACGGCGACGAGGCCGCGCGTGACGCGCGAGACGTCCAGCAGGTCGTTCACGATGTGGCGCATGTGCGCGACCTGGCGCGCGATGATGTCGCTGATCTGCTTCACGCGCGGCTCGCCCGTATAGGCCAGGCGCAGCATGTCGGCCGCACTGGAGATCGGCGCCAGCGGGTTGCGCAGTTCGTGCGCCAGCATGGCGAGGAATTCGTCCTTGCGCCGGTCCGCGAGCTGCAGCGCTTCTTCCGCGCGCTTGCGCTCCGTGATGTCGATCGCGACGACGTGCACGACGGTGCTGCGGCCGTCGGCGCCGAGGCCGAGGCGGCCGCGCATGTCGATCCAGGCGAGCCGGCCGTCGTCGGCGCGGCGCACGCGCGGCGTGGCGCGGTATTCGCCGCCGGCGCGGATGGCCTGTTCGACCGTGTCGCGCAGGGGCTTGCGGTCGTCCGGATGGACGAGCTTCTGCAGCTCGGCGATGTTGTGCCAGTTCTTGCCGAACACGCTGTGCAGGTTGGCCGAGAAGGTGACCTGGCCGCTGTGCGGATCGCGCTCCCACACGGCCATGCGCGCGGCGACGAGGCCCTGCTGCAGGCGCTCCTCGCTGTAGCGCACGGCGCGTTCCGCCCGTTCCAGCGGGGTGACGTCGGTGCAGGTGCCGAACCACTGGACGATCTGGCCGGCCTCGTCGCGCAGCGGCGCCACCGACGTGAAGAAGCTGCGGTAGCGGCCGTCGGCGCCGCGCAGCGGGAAGGTCATCTGCGCCATGTTGCCGCTGGCGAGGGCTTCCTTCCAGCGCCGCATCACCTGCGGCAGCACTTCGGGGTCGTGGTAGCGGTGCCACTCGTCGGCGCCGGTGGTTCCCGGCGGGCTGCCCGTGAATTCATGCCAGCGGTCGTTGAACCAGACGATGTTGCCTTCCGGGTCGGCCATCCACACGAGTTGCGGGATGTTGTTCGCGAGCTGCAGGAACTTGCGGCGTTCTTCCTCCAGGTGCGCGCGCTGTTCGTACAGGCGGTCGAGCATGCGGTTGAGCGCGCGCGCCAGGCTGACGACTTCGCGCGAGCCCTCGAGCGGCGCGCGCTGGGTGCCGATGTCGTCGCCCAGGCTGGCGGAGAACGTCTCGAGGCGGCGCAGGTCGCGCGTGAGGCCGTGCGCCAGCCGCGCCGCGAGGATGAACACCACCAGCGCGAGCAGGCAGGCGACGATCAGGATCAGGAGATACTGCGGCCCCGACGTCTCGAGCGGCAGCGGCAGGCGGCGCTCGTCCTCGCGCAGCACGAGGCCGACGTGGGCCAGGCGCGGCGGCAGCGGCACGGGTGCCGCGATCTCGTGCGGCCCCGCCGCCTTGTCCGCGGACGCGGGCGCGAGCACGGCCCAGGACGTGGGCTTCAGGTCGGCCAGCCGTACCTTGTACACCAGGGCGCCTTCCGGCGTGCGCGTGCGCTGGTAGCGCAGCAGCACGACGCCGAGCAGCTCCCCGCCGTCGGGACCGGTCTGCAAGATGGCCCGTTCGTCGCCGTTTTCCAGACGCGCGCGCAGCCACGCCATGTCGGCGTCCGTGAAGCCGGGCACGCCGTTGTCCGCGATTTCCTTGCCCTCGAAATCCGTGAACAGCAGGCGCAGCGGAATGCCGTTCATCTGGCGCAGGCCGTGCAGGAACGGCGTCAGGTAGGTTTCCTTGCCGGCGCTGTCGACGAGCGCCGTGGCCAGGATCGGGCTCGCCCCCACTTCGTGCAGGCGCGTGACGACCGCTTCCAGGTTGTGGCCGACGGTCGTGGCGTGGAATGCGACCTCGCGCTCCTGCAGCAGGGCGTTGGCCTGCGCGCGCTGGTGGTCGATCAGCCAGAACGAGACGCCGGCGATGAGCAGCACGGCCGCCGCCGTCAGGATCGCGGCCGCGTTCGCGAAGCGGCGCGCCAGGCTGGCCGGGGCGGAGGCGTCGATCATGTCAGTCATCCGCCGGCACCAGGACGCCGTCCGCGCGGTAGCGCGCAAGCAGCAGGTCGTCCGGGCCGAGCGCTTCGTGACGGGCAGGCGTGAACGGCGGCGCATACGTCTTGACGAGGCCGCGGACCGTGCCGAGACGCTCGAGCGCGTCGCGCACGGCCTTGCGGTCGGTGCTGCCGGCGCGGTCGATCGCGAGCGCCAGGATGTGCGTGAGGTCGTAGGCGTGCGCGGCGCCCACGGGACCCTTGATGTCCTCGATGCGGCGCACCTTCGACACCTGCGCCGCGCTGGCGAGGAAGCGCTCGACGCGCGCCGGGTCGGCGCGGAAGAAGCTGAAGGTCTGGATCACGGAAAAGTCGACCTGCTGCAGCGCCGGTCCCGCCTGGGCCGCGAATTCGCCGCCCGTCACGCCCCAGTGGCTCAGGATCGGCAGGCGTTGCGCTTTCGGCAGCGCGGCCACTTCGCGCACGAGGATCGCTGCCTCGTCGTCGTTGGCGACGAGGACGATGGCCTGGGCGCCGGCCGCGCGCAGGTGCTGGTAGTTGTCGACGAGGCTCGTGTCGCGCCAGTTGTACCACGACGTGCCGACGAGCTTCAGCGCGGGCAGCTTCTCGGCCGCGCGGGCCGCCGCCTGGGCATTGCTGCGGCCCCAGGACGTGTTGGTCAGCAGCAGGCCGATGCGGTCGAGGCCGCGCCGGTGCGCCGTCTGCAACAGCTTCGGCATGGCCAGCGAATCGCGCAGCGACAGGCGGTACACGTAGTTCGGACGCATCTCGTTGTCGACGATGATGTCGGCCGACGACCACGGCGCCATGAACAAGGTGTGCGTCGACCGAAGGGTCGGCAGTTCCTCGATGACGACGGGGCTGAAGCGGCCGCCGAACACCGCCACGAGATCGGGCATCGCCGCGAACTCCTGGATGTTGCGGATGCCGCGCGCCGGGATCGACCGATGATCTTTCGTCACGACCTGCAAAGGCCGGCCGTGCAGCACGCCGCCCGCCGCGTTGATCTCGGCGATGGCCGCGCGCATGCCCAGTTCGACGGCCTGGGCCGATGTCGAATTGTCCAGTCCGAATTCGCCGTCGATCCCCAGCAGCACGGGCAGCGGCGCGGCCGCGCGGGCCGTCGGCAGCAGCAGCCCGGACAACGGCAGGGCAGCGAGGAACCGGCGGCGGGACGACGAAGGGTAATTGGATGCGGACATTGGCAATCGCTGATGTGACAGAGCGGAATCTGGAATTCTAACGTTATAGCGGCAGGCTTTACCTCATTCTGCGACGAAATAGCGTTGCGGTGTCGCAACTTAATGTTCCGTGGATAAATATGGCGTGTATCATTAAATCGTGACACGGCCCCGCCCACGCAGGCGCGGCACGTGCGGGCCCCATCCTCGCCCTTTCACCGCGCCGGCCCGCCGCCACGACCCGCCGCGCGCATCCGCAGCATTACCGTTTCCGTCGAGGTACACATGCATATCCAGAATCTCAAAATCGGAGCCCGGCTCGGGCTCGCGTTCGCCGCCGTGCTTGCACTGTCGGCCATGCTGACCGTGGTCGGCGTGCTGCGCCTGCAGCAGGTGGTCGACGCGACCGCGGACATGGACGCGTCGATCAGCAAGACCCGCCTGGCCGACCGCTGGCTGGCCAGTACCCGCATCAACCGTGCACTGACCGAAGCGCGCCTGCGTGCGGTGGATGCGCCGGACCAGGAGCGGATCAACGTCAGGATGAAGGCGAACAGCGAAGAGATCAACCGCATCGACGAACAATTGCAGCGCCTCGTTGCGAGCAAGGAAGGGAAGCGGTTGTTCGCGACCCTCAACGAGCGACGCAAGACGTACACGGCGGCGCGCAAGAAGCTGTTCGCACTCAAGGAAAGCGGCACCGTCGACGCGGCCGCCATCGAGCGCGCGGCCGATGCCGGCATGAATCCGGCGCTTGCGGCGTACGAAGCGGCGGCGGCCGACCTGGCCGAGCACCAGAAGCAGGGCTTCGACGACGCCAAGGCGCGCGTCGAGGACATGGCGGCGAGCGGACGCCTGCTGCTGGTGGGCGTCGGCATCGCGGTCGTGCTGCTGGGCGCGGCGCTGGCGTGGTGGCTTGCGCGCAGCATCACCGGCCCGCTGCGTCGCGCGGTCACCGTCGCCAACGCCGTCGCGCAGGGCGATCTGACGACGCGCATCGACGTCGCGAGCCGCGACGAGACGGGCGAACTGATGATCGCGCTGCAGACGATGAACGCGAACCTGAACGCGCTGGTGACGCGCGTGCGCAGCGGCGCCGACACCATCGCCACCGCCGCCGTCGAGGTGGCCACCGGCAACCACGACCTGTCGGCGCGCACCGAGGAGCAGGCCAGCGCGCTGGAGGAAAGCGCGGCGTCGATGGAAGAATTGACGGGCACCGTGCGCCAGAACGCGGAGAATGCCCGGCAGGGCAACCAGATGGCCGCGTCGGCATCAAGCGTGGCCGTGCGTGGCGGCGACGTCGTCGCGCAGGTGGTCGACACCATGGGCGCGATCGACGCGTCGTCCAAGAAGATCGTCGACATCATCGGCGTCATCGACGGCATCGCGTTCCAGACGAATATCCTGGCCCTGAACGCGGCCGTGGAAGCGGCGCGCGCGGGCGAGCAGGGCCGCGGCTTTGCCGTCGTCGCGAGCGAGGTGCGTACGCTGGCCCAGCGCTCGGCCGCGGCGGCGAAGGAGATCAAGGAACTCATCGGCGACTCCGTCGAGAAGGTCGCGGCCGGTTCGCGCCTGGTGGGCGAGGCCGGCACGACGATCCAGGAAGTCGTCGCCAGCGTGCGCCGCGTCTCGGACATCATGGCCGAGATCTCGGCCGCGTCGGGCGAGCAGAGCGCCGGCATCGAACAGGTCGGCACCGCGATCCAGCAGATGGACCAGGTGACGCAGCAGAACGCGGCATTGGTCGAGGAGGCCGCCGCGGCCACGGAATCCATGCAGGAACAGGCGCGCAGCCTGGCCGAGGCGGTCAGCGTGTTCAAGCTGGACCACGCGGCCGCGGCTGCATCCCGTGCGCCGTCCCGGCCGCAGCCGGCACTTGCCGCACGTCGTCCGACAGCCGCCGGCGCCAAGGGCTTTTAAGCGACAACGCTGGCCTCGCGCCCGCCGCTCTGCCTTCCGGCAGCGGCGGGCGTCGCCGTTTACGGGTGTGTATTTTGCACTATGCTGGTGCGTATTGCTGCACTGAAATAGGGATATTGGCTCCAATTCGGTGCAGATGGCTGAGGATCGCGTGATTTTGTGGATAGATGGCAACAAATGAGTACCGGCGGCCTCTGAACTGCTCTACAGTTTGGTAGCGCCACCATACTTACAAACAGGCGCTTTTGCCTGCCATTGCCATGTTCAAACATCTCAGTATCAAGACCCGTCTCATCTTCCTGACCGTACTGTTGAGTGCGGTTTCCATCGTCGTGGGCGTCGTCGGCCTCGTCAACCAGGGCGTCACGAATGCCGCGCTGGGTACCGTCTACAACGACCGGCTGGTACCCCTCAGCCAGCTCAGCCATATCTTGTCGCTGATGCAGCAGAACCAGAACGCCCTGTCGAGTGCCGCACTGGCGGCCGAGCCGGACAACGGTCCCGTGATCGCGGAAGTCGAAGCACGCATCCAGGAAATCAGTACGCTGTGGGACCGGTACAAGGCAACCTACCTGACGCCGGAAGAAAAAGTCCTGGCGCGGACGTTCATCGAGAGCCGCCTGACGTTCGTTCGGGAAGGCCTCAAGCCGACCATGGCCGCGCTGCGTGCCAACGATGCGGACGAGGTCCGGAAGCTCGTCAAGGGGCCGCTCGCGTCGCGCTATCTGCCGGCGCAAAAGAACATGCAGGCGCTCGTGCAATTGCAGCTGGACGTGGCGAAAGCGCAATACGACGCCGCGCTGGCACGCTACGAACGCACGCGCAATCTCTCGATCGCCCTGGTCGTCATCGGCGCGCTCGCCGGTGCCTGCGTCGCCGCATGGCTGATCCGCGGCATCGGCGCATCGCTGGCCGAAGCCTTGCGCGTGGCACGCAGCGTGGCGGCCGGCGATCTCACGCAAACCGTACACATCGAGCGTAGCGACGAGATCGGCGAGCTGCTCGGCGCGCTGCGCGCCATGAACGCATCGCTGGCGGACATCGTCGGCGAAGTCCGCGGCGGCACCGATACGATCGCGACGGCCTCGCGCCAGATCGCGGCCGGCAACCAGGACCTGTCGGCGCGCACCGAGCAGCAGGCGTCGTCGCTGGAAGAGACGGCCGCGTCGATGGAAGAGCTGACGTCGGCCGTGAAGCACAACGCGGACAACGCGCGCCAGGCCAATGCGCTGGCGGAAGCGGCGAAAGGTGTGGCCGAACGCGGCGGCGCCGTGATCGACGACGTGGTCGGCACGATGGGCGAGATCAGCGACGCGTCGCGCCGCATCGCGGAGATCATCGGCGTCATCGACGGCATCGCGTTCCAGACGAATATCCTGGCGCTGAACGCGGCCGTGGAAGCGGCGCGCGCGGGCGAGCAGGGCCGCGGGTTCGCCGTCGTGGCGTCCGAGGTGCGCAACCTCGCCCAGCGCTCGGCCGGCGCGGCGAAGGAGATCAAGGGACTCATCGAGAGTTCGGTCGAGCGCGTGGAGACGGGTGGACGCCTCGTGGGTCAGGCCGGCGCGACAATGCGCGAGATCGTCGACAGCGTGCGCCGGGTGACGGACATCATGGGCGAGATCACGTCGGCCAGCGCCGAACAGACGGCCGGCATCGGCCAGATCAACGTCGCGGTGGCGCAGATGGACCAGGTCACGCAGCAGAACGCCGCGCTGGTCGAGGAAGCCGCCGCGGCGGCCGGCACGATGCACGAACAGGCACAGCGCCTGGCGGCGTCGGTCGGCGTGTTCCGTGTGGCCCCGCGGCCGGCGCAGGCCGCGCGGCCAGTAGCGGACGCTCAGCCGCGTCCGGCACTGGCACGGGCGTGAATCAGAACTTGGCCTTCTGCGCCTGCAGCTGTTCGCGCAGCTGGTGCGCGTTGAAGTGGCTGTAGTCCTTGTTCAGTTCCAGGTCGACGAGCGGCTTGAGCTGGTTGTCCAGCTGGCCGCGCAGCACGCCGAGGAACTTCGGCTCGGCCACCAGTTCCAGTTTCTGGAACCGCTGTTCCTGCCAGCCCTTCAGCAGGTACTTGCAGATGTCCTTCGCAAAGAACTCGGCGTCGTGCTGTTCCGGCGTCTGCGCCGGCTGGTACTGCTTGTTCGGCGTGGCGCCGCCCGTATTGTGGATGCTCTGGCCGGCCGAGGTCGGACCGAGCCGGTCGGTGTTGATGTCGATGTCGCGCAGGCGCGCGTTGGCGCTGACCATGTCCTCGACTTCGATGTAAGGTTGCTTGGGGTCCGATTCGGCGAAGATGCGGGCGCGGCCCGCGTCGGCGGATACGATCCAGGTGGTAGGCATGCTTTCCCCCTTTTTCCAAAAATAAATTTGAAGGTGTAGGCCCCACCGGGGCCATACAGGCTGAGGGGAAGTCTAGCGCAACCAGGATTTTCACGAGGTACGCTAGACTGGCGCCATGCAAAAACTCCTCATCGTTCTCGGCCTCGTGCTGCTCGCCGCAGGGCTCCTCTGGCCCTGGCTGCGCCGGTTCCCGTTCGGCCGCCTCCCCGGCGACATCCACGTCGTCCGCGAGGGTTTCTCCTTCAACTTCCCCATCGTTACCTGCCTCGTCATCTCGATCGTCGTCTCGATCGTGCTGTGGTTCTTCCGCCGCTGATTAGCAAGATTTGACAAACACGGTCGGAATTTCAACGAGACAATGCGCCCCATACGAAGACGAGAGACGCTGCAGCGTCCACGAATTCGAAACTGGCAAGGTTCTTTGATTACCACAGTTTTGGGAGAGCACATGAGACAGTCGATGGGACGGACCGCGATCGCGGGCGCGGTGACGATATTGGTAATGGGCATCGCGGCACAGGCGCGCGCACAGGGCGGCGGCACGCCGGACGCGCAGACCGTGATCGTGACGGGCGTGCGCGCGGCACTGGAACAGTCGCTGCGCCAGAAGCGCAACGCGGACGCCGTCGTCGAGGTGGTGACGGCCGAGGACATCGGCAAGATGCCCGACAAGAACGTGGCCGACGCGATCCAGCGCCTGCCGGGCGTGAACACGCAATCGTCCGCGGGCGGCGAGGGCGGCTTCGGCGAGAACGACCGCGTCAGCCTGCGCGGCACGAGCCCCAGCCTGCAGCAGACGCTGTTCAACGGCCACGCGATCAGCACGGGCGACTGGTTCGTGCTGAACCAGTACGGCGGCAACGTGGGCCGCTCGTCGAGCTTTTCGCTGCTGCCTTCGGAACTCGTCGGTTCCATCGTCGTGCAGAAGAGCGCCACCGCCGATCTCGTCGAAGGCGGCGTGTCGGGCGCCATCAACGTGATCACGCGCCGTCCGCTCGACTTCCGCCAGCCCCTGACGGTGGAAGCGTCCGTGCAGGCCAACTACAACGACCTCGCGAAAAAGACCGAGCCGCAGGTGTCGGCCCTCGTGAGCTGGAAGAACGCGACCAATACGTTCGGCGTGCTGCTGCAGGGCTTTTCGGAAAAGCAGAGCGTGCGCCGCGACGGCCAGGAGATCCTCGGCTACACGCCGATCAGCGCGACGAGCGCCGCCGCCATCGCGAATCCTGCGCTTTCCGGCGTGAAGGTCCCGACCTTTATCGGCGCCGCATTCTTCGAGCAAAAGAAGAAGCGTGAAGGCGGCGCCTTCGACATCGAGGCGAAACCCACGCGCGACATCGGCGTCGACCTGAACGGCTTCTATTCGAAACTGAGCGCGCCGCACCAGAACACCAACTGGCTGGCCGCGCCCGCGAATTCGATCAACAGCGCGAACCTGGTCCCGGCGAGCCCCGCGATCCGCAATGGAACGCTCGTCGGCGCGACGTTCTCCAGCAACTCGGGCGAGGTCGACAACATCTACCGTCCGGATGCGGGCGGCGAATCGTGGTACATCGACCTGAACGGCCGCTGGCGCGTCAACGAGGACCTGAGCTTCACGGGCAAGATCGGCCGTACGCACGGCATCGGCTGGGACCATGGCGACGTCTACTACCAGAACAACGTCGACGGCGGCATGATGTACGCGCTGAACGGCATGACGCCGGCGACCGTCAGCTACCCGGGCGGGAACACGACGAAGCCGGGATCGACGGCGTGGGCGGGCGGCGGCGAAGCGCAGTCCGTGGACAAGGAAAAGTATGCGCAGGTCGACGGCACCTGGCGCGTGCGCGACAACCCGTGGCTGCAGGGCGTCCGCTTCGGCGCGCGCTGGACGGACCACAGGCGCACCGCCGAGCACCCGCTGGAAACGCGCCCGGGCCCGAACGGCTTCAGCAATCCGGGTCCAGTGTGGAACGGCGAGATGTACCCGGGCGACTTCGGCTCGGACCTCGGCGGCAGCGTTTTCAACAACTACTTCAAGTACAGCGGACCGGCCCTCGGCGCCTGGGGCGCGGTGCCGGGCAACCGCCTGCTGGACTTCACGTTGCGCCACAACTGGCTCGACGAATTCAAGGTGGGCGAGAAGACGGCGGCCGTCTACGGCATGGCCGACATCGGCGGCGACAACTGGAGCGGCAACTTCGGCCTGCGCGCCGTCGAGACGCGCCAGACGACCGTCGTGAACCTGCCGGGCGGCCAGAATCCGGTCACGGGTTCCGCGTTCGGTCCGTACACGCCGACGACGTATGAGCGCAAATACCGCGACTGGCTGCCGAGCGCGAACGTGAAGTTCGACGTGTCGTCAAGCCTCGTCGTCCGCGCCGGCATCGCCAAGACGATGGCGCGTCCCGACTACAGCGCGCTGGGCGGCTCCGTGTCGCTGAACGACGATGCGCTGTCGGGCAGCGGCGGCAACGTCAAGCTGGACCCGATCCGCTCCGTCAACTACGACCTGTCGGCCGAGTGGTACTACATGCCGAAGGCGATGCTGTCGGCGGGCCTGTTCTACATGGACTTCAGCTCCATCGTCGCGCAGGGCACGAGCACCGGCAGCTACTACAACAACAAGCGCGGCGCGTTCACGGACTACCAGATCACGTCGCCGTACAACACGAGCGCCACCAACAAGGGCATCGAGCTCTCCTGGCAGCAGCCGTTGTGGAACAACTTCGGCCTGCTCACCAACTACACGTGGGCGGACGGCGAACTGGATGGCGGCGGCGAGATGCTCAACGCGTCGAAGAACACGTACAACGTGACGGGCTACTACGAGAACGACCGTTTCTCCGCGCGCCTCGCGTACAGCTACCGCTCCTCGTACAAGGCGGGCGTCGACCGCGGCGCGAGCCAGCACGTGGACTCGATGCCGTCGCTGGCGGCCTCGGTGAACTTCAAGATCAACGAGCACCTGACGGTCACGTTCGACGCGCTGAACCTCACCAACGAGACGATCAAGATGTACGCCGAGAACAAGGACCAGCCGCGCGCGTTCTACTCGAACGGCCGCACCTTCTACCTCGGCCTGCGCGGCAAGCTCTGATCGTGTCGCCAAGGGAGAAGGTCGTCGTGACGTGGGCGTGCGTGTCCAACCTCGTCGCGGACGACGTGTTCGCGGCGCGCCTGACGCTCACCAACGTGTCGGGCGCGCCGATCGCGGCGGGATGGACCGTGTACTTCAACGCGTGCCGGCGCGTGCTGGCCGGCAGCGTGAGCGCGGGCTTCGACCTGGAGCACGTGAACGGCGACCTGTTCGCGCTGCGCCGCACGGCGCCGTCGCCGTGGCAGCCCGGCGAGATGCTGGACGTGCGCTACGAGGCGCAGTTCTGGGCCATCAGCCTGACGGACGCGCCGCTCGGCTTCTATCTCGTCGAAGCGGACGGGCGCACGGTCGACCTGGGCGACGCGGACGTCGCGCCGTTCGCGCGGCCGGAACAGCTCCAGCGCCATGCGCGCGACGTGCTGCCGCCGGCCGACGCGGCCTGGCGCTGGCGCGAGAACAGCGGCCTGCGCCTGCTGCCGGATGACGACGTCGGGCGCATCACGCCGACGCCCGTCTCGGCCCGGTTCACGGCGGTGCGCAGCCGGTTGTCGGCGTCCAGCGAGATCATGGCCGGCGCCGCGCTGGTCGGCGAAGCGGCGTTGCTGCGCGCGCTGCTGGACGACCTGCAGGACGGCGACGGCGCGCGCATCCTGCTGGAGATCGGCAGCGTGGCCGCGGACGGGCCGGAGGCCTACCGCCTCGACATCGGCCCCGACACGATCCTGATACGCGGCGCCGGCGCGCACGGCGTGTTCAACGGCATCCAGACGCTGGCCCAGTTGCTGGATGCGGACGGCTGTCTGCCGTGCGGCCGCGTGCTCGATGCGCCGCGCTTCGGCTACCGCGGCATGATGCTCGACGTGGCGCGCCATTTTGCTTCGGTGGCCACGGTCAAGCGCCTGCTCGACTGCATGGCGCGCTATAAACTGAACCGGCTGCACCTGCACCTGACGGACGACGAAGGCTGGCGCTTGCGGATCGACGCGCTGCCGGAGCTGACGGAGATCGGCGGCAAACGGGGCGCGGCCTGCGGCCACACGCTGCCGCCATCCTTTGGCTCGGGCGCGGACGTGGACACATCGTCCGGCACCGGCTATTACGACGCGGACGACTTCATCGGCATCCTGCGCCATGCGCACGCACGCCACATCGAGGTCATCCCGGAATTCAACATGCCGGGCCACGCGCGCGCGGCCGTGCTGGCGATGCGCGCGCGCCACGACCGCCTGCGCGCGCAGGGCGATATCGAAGGCGCGGAGCGCTACCTGCTGAGCGACCCGTACGATGCCTCCGTCTACGAATCCGTGCAGCTGTGGCGCGACAACGTGATCTGCATCGCGCTGCCGTCCGTCGACCGCTTCATCGACACCGTCGTCGCCCACGTCGCGGCGCTGTACCGCGAGGCCGGCGTGCCGCTCAGGACGATCCACACGGGCGGCGACGAGGTGCCGCTGGGCGCGTGGGAAGGCTCGCCGCGGTGCCGGGCGCTGATGCGCGAGCGCGGCTGGACCCGTATCGCGCAGCTGCAGGCGGATTTCGTCGACCGCTGCCGCGCGATCCTCGCACGCCACGGCCTCGCGTTCGCGGGCTGGGAAGAGACGGCGCTCGTGTACGAGGACGGCGGCCCCGGTTTCCAGGTCTATGCATGGAACAACGCGTGGGGCTCGGGCAAGGAAGACGTCGCGTACCGTCTCGCCAATGCGGGTTATGACGTCGTGCTGGCGAATGCCGCGAACCTGTATTTCGACCTCGCGTATGCGAAGGATCCGCAGGAGCCGGGTTATTACTGGGCCGGCTTCGTGGAGACGCGCCATGCGTTTGGCTTCTGCCCGCTGGACATGATCGTCAGCGCGGCCGCCGACCCGATGGGGAGAAGCGTGCCGCCCGGGCGGCTGGCCGCGATGACGCGCCTGACGGCCGAGGGCCGGCGCCGCGTCAATGGCCTGCAGGGACAGCTGTGGGGAGAGAATGCCCGCTCGCGCGACCGCATCGAATACCTGGCCGCGCCGCGCCTCGTGGCGCTGGCGGAGCGGGCGTGGGCGCCGGATCCCGGCTGGTGCGCGATCGACGATGCCGGGGAGCGTACACGCGCCATGGACGACGCGTGGAACGAATTCGCCAACCGCCTCGGCCAGCGCGAGCTGGCACGGCTCGACCGCGCGCCGCTGGCCTACGGCTACCGGTTGCCGCCGCCGGGCGCCGTCGCCGATGGCCGGACGTTCCACGCGAACGTGGCCCTGCCGGGCCTCGCGCTGCATTACACTCTGGACGGCAGCGAGCCCGATGCCGCCAGCCCGCGCTACACCGGACCGGTTGCGGCAGGGCAGGGCGCCGCCGTGTTCAAGGTCGCCACCTTCGACACGCGCGGCCGCAAGAGCGCAACCGTCGTCATCGCACTGGATTCCCATGGATAGCATCCGTCCCGACCACCTGACACCCCAGGCGCACCGGCACCCGCTCGCGTGGGTGCCCACGCTGTACCTCGCGCAGGGCCTGCCGTTCTTCAGCGTCGCCCTCGTGGCGGGGCTGATGTTCAAGAGCATGGGCGTGCCCAACGAGCAGATCGCACGCTGGACCGGCGTCCTCGGCCTCGCGTGGGTGTTCAAGGCATTGTGGAGTCCATTTCTGGAACTCGCGGCGAGCAAGAAGCGGGTCGTCGTCGTGCTGCAGGTCACGGGCGGCATCGCGCTCGCGGCGCTGGCCCTCGCGCTGCAGCTGCCCGCGTGGTTCGGGCTGGCGATCGGGCTGCTGGCCATCGTGTCGTTCGCGTCCAGCACGCACGACATCGCGGCCGACGGTCTATATATCGCGAACCTGTCCGAGCGCCAGCAATGCGCGTACGCCGGCTGGCAGGGCGCGTTCTTCAACGGTGCCAAGTTCCTGTCGCTGGGCGGGCTCGTGATCCTGGCCGGTTTCCTCGAACAGCGCATCGGTCCCCCGGCCGCGTGGGCCACCGTGTTCGGGGTGCTGGGCGCCTTGCTGGCGGGGCTCGGGCTGTATCACGTGTGGGCGTTGCCCGAGACCGTGAGGACGGGCGCCGGCGCGTCGATGCGTGGCAGCGTGGACGTATTGGTGGACGTCGTGCGCGCATTCTTCGCCAAGCCGGGCATCTGGATGGGCATCGTGTTCATCCTGCTGTTCCGTCTCGCGGAAGGGCAGGTGCAGACGATCGGCCCACTGTTCCTGCGCGATGCGCGCGCGGTCGGCGGCCTTGGCCTGTCGACGCAGGAAGTGGGCGCCATCTACGGCACGGCCGGCACGGCGGCCTTCCTGGTCGGCAGCATCCTCGGCGGCTGGTTCACGGCGCGCGTGGGCCTGAAGCGCGCGATGCTCGTGCTGATCCTCGCGATGAACGTGCCGAACCTCGTGTTCTGGTACCTGAGCGCGGCGCAACCGTCGCACCTGGGCCTCGTCATGGCGGCATTGTCGACCGAGATGTTCGGCTACGGGTTCGGCTTCGTGGGCATGATCCTGTTCATCATGCAGGTGATCGCGCCCGGCCGCTACCAGACCGCGCACTACGCGCTGGGGTCCGGGTTCATGCAGCTGGGCTTCGTGCTGTCGAAGGTGGTCAGCGGCGACATCCAGCATGCGCTGGGCTACCGTCACTTCTTCCTGTGGGTGGTGTTGTCGGCGCTGCCGGTGCTCGTACTCACGCGGTTCGTGAACATGGCGCCGGCCGCGCAGGACTGACGTCAGCGGCGGTAGGCCGGACGGCGCGCCGGCGGCGCGTTGCGCTTCTCGATATGGCGGAACGTGATGCGACCCTTGCTCAGGTCGTACGCGGACATCTCCAGCGTCACGCGGTCGCCCGCGAGGATGCGGATATGGTGCTGGCGCATCTTGCCCGACGTGTAGGCGATCAGTTTGTGTCCATTGTCCAGGTCGACGCGAAAGCGCGAGTCCGGCAGGATTTCCTGGACGATGCCGTCCATTTCGATGAGTTCTTCTTTGGCCATGGGGGTCCTTGGGGGCGGGGCGCGCGGCGATTGCCGGGCGTGGGGGTGGGAGGGAAGGAGTGGGCCGGCTTTATATCCGGAAGGAATATTATACCGCACTTCGATGATTCGCAGTTATACTCCGTTAATACTCCGGTTGGAGTATATTGGGCGTATAAACACTGCGGAGACACCATGAAGCTCGTCGACACCAAACCCAAATTTCCCGATACGGACAAGGTCACCATCAATCTGGGCCTCGTCGACCTGGCGCAGATGGACCTGCTCGTGGCCGAAGGTTTTTATACGAACCGTACCGATTTCGTCCGCACGGCCATCCGCAACCAGTTGCAGCAGCACGGCGAAGCGATCCGCCAGACCGTCACGCGCAAGCGCTTCGTGATGGGCATGCAGCGCTACACGAAGGCGGAACTGGAAGCGGGCGTCGCCGCCGGCGAGCAGCTCGACATCCACGTGCTGGGCCTCGCCACCATCGACGACGACGTCACGCCCGAGCTGGCGCGTGCGGCGATCGCCTCCATCCAGGTGCTCGGCGCATTTTTCGCGCCGGCCGCCGTCAAGTCCGCGCTCGCGGACCGCATCCATTCCTGAGGAACACCATGAAACCATATGAACAATTTGTTGAAAACATCCTGGGCGCCGTGCGCTCGGGCCAGGGCAAGGATCCGGCCGCGGCCACCGCGCTGATCCAGGACGCGCTGCGCACCGCCGGGCTGATGCCGGGGGCGCAAGCGGGTACGCCGTTCACGCCGCCTTTTGCCGAGCAACCGGGCGCGCGTGCGCCGTTCGCCGACCTGAACGGCGTGCCGGACTGGCTGCGCCGTCCGGCCACCGCGAAAGGCACCTCGCCGTCCGTCGACTGGCGTGCGCGCTTCGACGGCTTGCGGAAGAGTCCGCGACCGGTGACGCCTGACGCACCTGGTCAATTTCTCGAAGGCTCGTTCAGCAACGCAGCGGGCACGCGCCGCTACCGCCTGTATGTGCCGGAGAAAGCGGCATCCGGGCCGCGGCCGCTCGTCGTCATGCTGCACGGCTGCCAGCAGCACGCCGCCGATTTCGCGGCCGGCACCGCGATGAACCGGCTCGCGGAAGAACACGGTTGCCTGGTGCTGTACCCGGACCAGGAGCGCGGCGCCAACAGTTCGAATTGCTGGAACTGGTTCGACGCCGCGCACCAGGCGCGCGAGCAGGGCGAGCCGTCCGTGCTCGCAGGCATGACGCGCAAGATCGTGGACGAATACGGCGCCGACCCGCGCCGCGTCTATGTGGCCGGCCTGTCGGCGGGCGGCGCGATGGCGGCCGTCATGGGCGCCGCGTATCCCGAGCTGTATGCGGCCGTCGGCGTGCATTCCGGCCTGCCGGTCGGCGCCGCGCGCGACTTGATGTCGGGGCTGAACGCGATGAAGGGCAAGCACCTGCACGGCGCGAGCCGGACGCTGCGCCGCCGCGTGCCGCTGATCGTGTTCCATGGCGACCAGGACGCCGTCGTCCATCCGTCCAACGGTGAGGTGCTGGTCCGCCAGTTCCTGGGCGAGGGGACCGTGCGCGAGATCGAGGAGCGCGGCACGGCCGGTTCGGGCCGCGGCCACACGCGCACGACGGCGCTGGACGACGACGGCCGCGCGGTGGCGGAACATTGGGTCGTGCACGGTGCCGGTCACGCCTGGGCGGGCGGCGATCCGGCCGGCTCGTACACGGATGCGTCCGGGCCGAACGCGTCGGCCGAGATGCTGCGCTTCTTCCTGGCCCAGCCGGCGGGCTGATCGACCGCTGTTGCGAAGCCGTCAGGTTTGCTATGCTGGAGGATTCCCACGTTCGTTGATGGAGTCAAGGATGGTTTCCCTGCAGGAGCAGCTGATGAAGGCCGGGCTGGTCGACAAGAAGAAGGTCAAGGTCGTCAACCAGGAAAAAGCCAAGCAGCAGAAGATCGAGCGCCGCACGGGCGTGCAGAGCGTCAACGAGACGAAGGAGGCGGTGCTCGAGGCCCAGCGCCAGCAGGCCGAGCGCGCGCGTGCCCTGAATGCCGAGCGCGATGCGGCCGCCGCCGCGAAGGCGGTGGAAGCGCAGATCGCGCAGATGATCCAGGTGAACCGCCAGCCCAAGGGCAAGGGCAACCTGGACGTCGTCTACAACTTCACGATCGGCACCAAGATCGAGCGCATCCACGTCTCCAGCCTCGTGCGCGACCACCTGGTGGCGGGGCGCCTGTCCATCGTCGCCCACGCGGGCGGCTTCGAGCTGGTGCCGCGCGTGATCGCGGACAAGATCGCGGAACGTGCGCCGGAGCGCGTCGTGCGCGTCAACAAGGCGGCCGAAGCCGTCGCGGCGGGCGAGGACGATCCGTATAAAGACTTCAAGATCCCCGACGACTTCGACTGGTGATCAGCGTTTCTTGACCGGGAGCGCCAGCCAGCCGCGCCAGCGGCCCTCGGGCGTGCGTTCGACCTTCTGGATGTGCGGCCGGGTGCTGTCCAGGCGCCAGACGGCCTGCTTGTCGAGCCAGTCCTCGTACATGGAGCGGAAGCGCGGCCATTCGTCGTCGAAGTCGAGGCAGGCGTAGGTGCCGGCCGGCAGGACGCGTAATCCCAGGCCGGGATCGAGCACGGTATCGTCCGCGCACCCGAAGTCGTAGCAGTATTCCCGTTCGCCCGTAAAACCCGGGTCTTCGTCGAACACGCCGTACCACGGGGTGCTGGCGGGCAGGCCGTCGGCCTTCTCGCGTTCCTGGATGAAGTCGTGGCAGGCGAACGACAGCGCCGCGCCGGACTGGCCGAAGAAGCGCTGGTAGCGCAAGGTCAGCGCCGGCAGGTTACGCACGGCGATGCGCGCGGCGATCGTGCCCGGTTCGGGTGGGCAGTACGGCGCCAGGATCGCTTCCAGGTCGTCCGGCTCGGCGACGAAGAAGCTGACGTCGCTCTCGCGGCCGACCTGCTGGTCCATGTAGTCGCGCCATCCTCCCTCGCGCCACGCCTTGGCCGACATCGCGAACTGCTGCCTGAACGCCTTGGCGAACGCCGCGTTCGACGGGAAGCCGCAATCCTGGGCGATGCGCACGATCGGGACGTCCGGCTCGTGACGCAGCAGGTGGGCGGCGCGGCGCAGGCGGCGCTTGCGCTGGTATTCGACGGCCGAGAAACCCGTCAGCTCGCGGAAGATGCGGTCGAAGTGGAACGACGAATAACTGGCCGACGCCGCCAGCGATTTCAGTGCGAGCGGATCGCCGACCGAGTCCAGCATCAGGTCCATCACTTCATACAGGCGCGACACGCGCGCGGCGGTCTTCGACATCAACGGCAGTCATTTACAAAATTGAAATAACTAGTTTCCGTAAATAACATGCCGTTGGCAAGCGTTTACCGCTGCTGCCGCCGCCGAGTGTTGTCAGTACGCCGCCTGGGGCGTCATCTCCAGCTTGCTCAAATCGAACCCCTGCCGCTCCAGCCGCTCGAGCAGGGCGCCGTACGCCTGGCGCGACACGGTCGGGGTGCGCGCCAGGATCCACAGATAGTCCCGCCCCGGCTCGCTGACGGCGGCGAGCTGGTAGTTCGGGTCGAGGTCGATCACCCAGTAGTCGCCCCACACCATCGGCAGGAACGACAGCCAGGCGGGCGCGAACCGGACCTTCAGCGTGGGCGACGTGGGGCCGCCCAGCTGGCGCGCCGTGCCCACCGCCTCGTCGATGGTGCCGTCCGCGCGGCGGCAGCGGTTGATGACTTGCACGGTCTTGTCCGGCTGCAGGCTGTAATGCGCCGTCGTGTTACTGGCACATTGTTTCTGAAACCTGTTCGGGTATTTTGCAATTTCATACCAGGCGCCCATGTAGCGCGGCACGTCGAGGCTGGGAACCGGCGTCACGGGCGCGGAACGGGCGCCGCGTTCGGCGGCGAGCAGCGTCGCACTGGCGCCGAGCAGGCCGAGCAGCAAGAGGATCAGGCGAGTATTCGGGAGCATGGGATACGTGGTTGAACGGGACTGTGTCTATCGTACGACAACCTCGCCCGAGCCGTCGCCCGTCGCCAATCGATTATTAATTTGCCAACTCCATTGAATTGCAAGAAAGTTGCCCTGCGGACTTAATGGCAGGCGTTCGGCTGTCGCCTTTCTCTTCTGCCGAAAGCAATTTCCTAACGGCAACGCAAGAAACGTCAAGCGCCGCTTGGCTGGAAAAGCCGATCCGGATGAATTATCGAAGGGATAAAAAGCGTGGTTGAGAGAGCGTTGTGGAGAAAAAACAACCGAAAATGCCTCAAGTTGGCCGGTTTGTTGCCGTAAAGCATTCGTAAGCGCACCAATAAAATGTATCCTTAGGGAAATAGTCTTTCACTGATATCGCGCATCGGGCGGCGATCATTCGGACAACGTTCAATATATTAAAGGTTCATCGACCATGGCATCAGTTATCACCGGAATGAGCACCGCCCAGATACAGGCGCTGACTACTTCCCAAATCGTCGCTCTCGCGACCTCCGACATGACTGCGTTTTCGACGACGCAGCTTGGTGCGTTGACGACCAACCAATTGCAGGCCATCGAAACCCGTGACCTGGCTGTCCTGACCACGACCCAGATCTCGGCCGGCCTCACGACCACGCAGATCGCCGCCCTGACGACGAACCAGGCGGGCGCCCTGACGACCGGCCAGGTCGGCGCCCTGACGACGAACCAGGTCGCCGCGATCGAGACGGCCGATCTGGCCGCCATGAAGACGAACCAGATCGCCGCGCTGACGACGAACCAGGTGTCCGCCGGCCTGACGACGAACCAGATCGTCGCGCTGACCACCTCGCAGGCAGGCGCACTGAGCACCGCGCAGACCGCCGCGCTGACCACGAACCAGGTTGCCGCACTGCAGACCGCCGACCTCGCCGCGTTCAAGACGAGCCAGGTTGCCGCGCTGACCACGAACCAGATCTCGGCCGGCCTGTCCACGAACCAGCTGGCGTCGATGGTGACCACGCAGATCGCCGCGCTGACGACCGCCCAGGTGTCCGCTGGCCTGACGACGAACCAGATCGTCGCCCTGACCACGGCTCAGGCAGGCGCGCTGACGACCGGCCAGATGGGCGCACTGACGACGAACCAGGTCGCCGCGATCGAGACGGCCGATCTGGCCGCCATGAAGACGAACCAGATCGCCGCGCTGACGACGAACCAGGTGTCGGCCGGCCTGACGACGAACCAGATCGTCGCGCTGACCACCTCGCAGGCAGGCGCGCTGACGACCGCGCAGTCCGCCGCGCTGACGACGAACCAGGTCGCCGCGCTGGAAACCCGTGACCTCGCCGCATTCAAGACGAGCCAGGTTGCCGCCCTGACGACGAACCAGATCTCGGCCGGCCTGACGACGAACCAGCTGTCGTCGATGACGACGGCCCAGATCGCCGCGCTGTCGACGAACCAGGTGTCGGCTGGCCTGACGACGAACCAGATCGTCGCCCTGACCACGAACCAGGCAGGTGCCCTGACGACGGCCCAGACCGCCGCGCTGACCACGAACCAGGTCGCCGCGCTGCAGACGGCCGACCTGGCCGCCATGAAGACGAGCCAGATCGCCGCCCTGACGACGAACCAGGTGTCCGCCGGCCTGACGACGAACCAGATCGTCGCCCTGACCACGGCCCAAGCCGCCGCACTGACCAACGGCCAGACCGCCGCGCTGACGACCAACCAGGTCGCCGCGCTGGAAACCCGCGACCTCGCCGCGTTCAAGACGAGCCAGGTGCAGGCGCTGACGACGAACCAGATCTCGGCCGGCCTGACGACGAACCAGCTGTCGTCGATGACGACGGCCCAGATCGCCGCGCTGTCGACGAACCAGGTGTCCGCAGGCCTGACGACGAACCAGATCGTTGCCCTGACCACGGCCCAGGCAGGCGCGCTGACCACGGCGCAGTCCGCCGCCTTGAGCACGAACCAGGTCGCCGCGCTGGAAACCCGTGACCTCGCCGCATTCAAGACGAACCAGGTCGCCGCGCTGACGACGAACCAGATCTCGGCCGGCCTGACCACGGCACAACTGTCGTCGATGACGACGGCCCAGATCGCCGCGCTGACGACGAGCCAGGTGGCCGCCGGCCTGACGACGAACCAGATCGTCGCCCTGACCACGAACCAGGCGGGTGCCCTGACGACCGGCCAGATGGGCGCACTGACGACGAACCAGGTCGCCGCGATCGAGACGGCCGACCTGGCCGCCATGAAGACGAACCAGATCGCCGCGCTGACGACGAACCAGGTGTCGGCCGGCCTGACGACGAACCAGATCGTCGCGCTGACCACCTCGCAGGCTGGCGCGCTGACGACCGCGCAGACCGCCGCGCTGACGACGAACCAGGTCGCCGCGCTGGAAACCCGTGACCTCGCCGCATTCAAGACGAGCCAGGTTGCCGCCCTGACGACGAACCAGATCTCGGCCGGCCTGACCACGGCACAACTGTCGTCGATGACGACGGCCCAGATCGCCGCGTTCTCGACGAGCCAGGTGGCCGCGGGCTTGACGACGAACCAGATCGTCGCCCTGACCACGAACCAGGCGGGTGCCCTGACGACCGGCCAGATGGGCGCACTGACGACGAATCAGGTCGCCGCGATCGAGACGGCCGATCTGGCCGCCATGAAGACGAACCAGATCGCCGCGCTGACGACGAACCAGGTGTCGGCCGGCCTGACGACGAACCAGATCGTCGCGCTGACCACCTCGCAGGCAGGCGCGCTGACCACCGCGCAGACCGCCGCACTGACGACCAACCAGGTCGCCGCGCTGCAAACCGCCGACCTCGCCGCGTTCAAGACGAGCCAGGTGCAGGCGCTGACGACGAACCAGATCTCGGCCGGCCTGACCACGGCACAACTGTCGTCGATGACGACGGCCCAGATCGCCGCGCTGTCGACGAACCAGGTGTCCGCCGGCCTGACGACGAACCAGATCGTTGCACTGACCACGGCCCAGGCTGGCGCGCTGACCACCGCGCAGTCCGCCGCACTGACGACCAACCAGGTCGCCGCGCTGCAAACCGCTGACCTCGCGGCGTTCAAGACGAGCCAGGTCGCCGCGCTGACGACGAACCAGATCTCGGCCGGCCTGACCACGGCACAACTGTCGTCGATGACGACGGCCCAGATCGCCGCGCTGACGACGAACCAGGTGGCCGCCGGCCTGACGACGAACCAGATCGTTGCCCTGACCACGAACCAGGCGGGTGCCCTGACGACCGGCCAGATCGGCGCGCTGACGACGAACCAGGTCGCCGCGATCGAAACGACCGATCTCGCTTCGCTGAAGACCAGCCAGATCGCCGCCCTGAAGACGAGCCAGGTTGCCGCCGGCCTGACGACGAACCAGATCGTCGCGCTGACCACCTCGCAGGCAGGCGCGCTGACGACCGCGCAGTCCGCCGCCCTGACGACCAACCAGGTCGCCGCGCTGGAAACCCGTGACCTCGCCGCATTCAAGACGAACCAGGTCGCCGCGCTGACGACGAACCAGATCTCGGCCGGCCTGACCACGGCACAACTGTCGTCGATGACGACGGCCCAGATCGCCGCGCTGACGACGAGCCAGGTGGCCGCCGGCCTGACGACGAACCAGATCGTTGCCCTGACCACGAACCAGGCGGGTGCCCTGACGACCGGCCAGATGGGCGCACTGACGACGAACCAGGTCGCCGCGATCGAGACGGCCGACCTGGCCGCCATGAAGACGAACCAGATCGCCGCGCTGACGACTAACCAGGTGTCCGCCGGCCTGACGACGAACCAGATCGTCGCGCTGACCACCTCGCAGGCAGGCGCGCTGACGACCGCGCAGACCGCCGCGCTGACGACGAACCAGGTTGCAGCTCTGCAAACCGCCGACCTCGCCGCGTTCAAGACGAGCCAGGTGCAGGCGCTGACGACGAACCAGATCTCGGCCGGCCTGACCACGGCACAACTGTCGTCGATGACGACGGCCCAGATCGCCGCGTTCTCGACGAGCCAGGTGGCCGCGGGCCTGACGACGAACCAGATCGTTGCCCTGACCACGAACCAGGCGGGTGCCCTGACGACCGGCCAGATGGGCGCACTGACGACGAATCAGGTCGCCGCGATCGAGACGGCCGATCTGGCCGCCATGAAGACGAACCAGATCGCCGCGCTGACGACGAACCAGGTGTCGGCCGGCCTGACGACGAACCAGATCGTCGCCCTGACCACCTCGCAGGCAGGCGCGCTGACCACCGCGCAGACCGCCGCACTGACGACCAACCAGGTCGCCGCGCTGCAAACCGCCGACCTCGCCGCGTTCAAGACGAGCCAGGTCGCCGCGCTGACGACGAACCAGATCTCGGCCGGCCTGACCACGGCACAACTGTCGTCGATGACGACGGCCCAGATCGCCGCGCTGTCGACGAACCAGGTGTCCGCAGGCCTGACGACGAACCAGATCGTCGCCCTGACCACGGCCCAGGCTGGCGCGCTGACCACCGCGCAGTCCGCCGCACTGACGACCAACCAGGTCGCCGCGCTGCAAACCGCTGACCTCGCCGCGTTCAAGACGAGCCAGGTCGCCGCGCTGACGACGAACCAGATCTCGGCCGGCCTGACCACGGCACAACTGTCGTCGATGACGACGGCCCAGATCGCCGCGCTGACGACGAACCAGGTGGCCGCCGGCCTGACGACGAACCAGATCGTTGCCCTGACCACGAACCAGGCAGGTGCCCTGACGACCGGCCAGATCGGCGCGCTGACGACGAACCAGGTCGCCGCGATCGAAACGACCGATCTCGCTTCGCTGAAGACCAGCCAGATCGCCGCCCTGAAGACGAGCCAGGTTGCCGCCGGCCTGACGACGAACCAGATCGTCGCGCTGACCACGTCGCAGGCTGCCGCGCTGACGACCGCGCAGTCCGCCGCCCTGACGACCAACCAGGTCGCCGCGCTGCAAACCGCCGACCTCGCCGCGTTCAAGACGAGCCAGATTGCCGCCCTGACGACGAACCAGATCTCGGCCGGCCTGACCACGGCACAACTGTCGTCGATGACGACGGCCCAGGTCGCCGCGCTGACGACGAGCCAGGTGGCCGCCGGCCTGACGACGAACCAGATCGTCGCCCTGACCACGAACCAGGCGGGTGCCCTGACGACCGGCCAGATGGCAGCGCTTACGACGAACCAGATCGTCGCGCTGGAAACGGCCGACCTGGCCGCCATGAAGACGAACCAGATCGCCGCGCTGACGACGAACCAGGTGTCGGCTGGCCTGACGACGAACCAGATCGTCGCCCTGACCACGTCCCAGGCTGGCGCGCTGACGACTGCGCAGTCCGCCGCGCTGACGACGAACCAGGTCGCCGCACTGCAGACCGCCGACCTCGCCGCATTCAAGACGAACCAGGTTGCCGCGCTGACGACGAACCAGATCTCGGCCGGCCTGACCACGGCACAACTGTCGTCGATGACGACCGCCCAGATCGCCGCGCTGACGACGAACCAGGTGTCGGCTGGCCTGACGACGAACCAGATCGTCGCCCTGACCACGAACCAGGCAGGTGCCCTGACGACGGCCCAGACCGCCGCGTTGACCACGAACCAGGTGGCCGCGATGGAAACGAACGACCTGGCCGCCATGAAGACGAGCCAGATCGCCGCCCTGACGACGAACCAGGTGTCCGCCGGCCTGACGACGAACCAGATCGTCGCCCTGACCACGGCCCAAGCCGCCGCACTGACCAACGGCCAGACCGCCGCGCTGACGACCAACCAGGTCGCCGCGCTGGAAACCCGCGACCTCGCCGCGTTCAAGACGAGCCAGGTGCAGGCGCTGACGACGAACCAGATCTCGGCCGGCCTGACCACGGCACAACTGTCGTCGATGACGACGGCCCAGATCGCCGCGCTGTCGACGAACCAGGTGTCCGCAGGCCTGACCACGAACCAGATCGTTGCCCTGACCACGGCCCAGGCTGGCGCGCTGACCACCGCGCAGTCCGCCGCCTTGAGCACGAACCAGGTCGCCGCGCTGGAAACCCGTGACCTCGCCGCGTTCAAGACGAGCCAGATCGCCGCGCTGACGACGAACCAGATCTCGGCAGGCCTGACGACGAACCAGATCGTCGCGCTGACGACGTCCCAGGCTGCCGCGCTGACGACGGCCCAGGTCGGTAACCTGACGACGAACCAGGTGGCTGCGATGGAAACCGCCGACCTCGCCGCGCTGAAGACCAACCAGGTCCAGGCACTGACGACGAACCAGATCTCGGCCGGTCTGAAGACCTCGCAACTGGCTTCGCTGACGACCGCCCAGATCGCGGCCCTGACGACCAGCCAGGTGCAGGCAGGCCTGACGACGAACCAGATCGTCGCGCTGACGACGGTCCAGGCCAGCGCGCTGACGACGGCCCAGGTCGCCGCGCTGACGACGAACCAGGTCGCCGCGATGGAAACCGCCGACGTCGCCGCGCTGAAGACGAACCAGATCGCCGCGCTGACGACGACCCAGGTGCAGGCAGGCCTGACGACGAACCAGATCGTCGCCCTGACGTCGGCCGATGCCGCCGCCCTGACGACGGCCCAGCTGGGTGCGCTGACGACGAACCAGGTCGCCGCGCTGGAGACCCGCGACCTGATCGCGCTGAAGACCAGCCAGATCTCGGCGCTGACCACCGCGCAGATCTCGGCCGGCCTGTCGACGAACCAGCTGTCCTCGCTGACGACGGCGCAGATCGGCGCGCTGACGACGAGCCAGGTGGCAAACGGCCTGACGACGAACCAGATCGTCGCGCTGTCCACCAGCCAGGTGCAGGCGCTGACGACCGGCCAGTTGTCGTCGCTGACGACCAGCCAGATCTCGACGCTCGAAACCCGCGACATCGCCGTGCTGAAGACGAACCAGATCCAGGCACTGACGACGAACCAGATCCAGAACGGTCTGACGACGACGCAGGTTGCCGCGCTGACGACCGGCCAGGTGCATGCGCTGACGTCGGCCCAGGTGGGCTCGATGACGACGGCACAGATCCAGCAGCTCAAGGTCGGCAGCCCGATCGTGCTGGACCTGAACGGCGACGGCATCCACACGAAGAGCATCGCCCAGGGCGTGCAGTTCGACCTGTTCGCGACCGGCAGCAAGGTCACGACGGGCTGGGCGGATGCGACCGACGGCCTGCTGGCACTGGATCGCAACGGCAACGGTTCGATCGACGACGGTAGCGAGCTGTTCGGTACGTCGACGAAGCTGGCGAGCGGCCAGAACGCCTCCAACGGCTACGAAGCACTGGCCCAGCTGGACGCGAACGGCGACGGCGTGATCGACTCGAAGGATGCTGCTTACAGCAACCTGAAGGTGTGGGTCGACGCGAACGGCGACGGCGTCAGCGAATCGGGCGAGCTGAAGAGCCTGGCATCGCTGAACGTGGCAAGCATCAACGTCAACGGCGACAAGACCGCGGCGAAGGACAACGGCAACTGGATCGGCATGCAGTCGACCTTCACGAAGACCGACGGCTCCACGGCCGCCACGGGCGACGTGTGGTTCACGACCGACAAGTCGGCCGCGGAAGCCGCGGCGACCGCGACCTCGCTGAGCAGCAAGGTCGGCAGCATGGTCCAGGCGATGACGGCCTTCAACGCCGGCGATGCGGGCGTGGCGGCCGGCGGCCTGACCCTGCCGAACCTGGCGGGCGCGCAGACCGGCCTGCTGGCTTCGGTCGGCACGATGGTCGACGTGATGAAGCAGTTCGACGCCAACGGCAACAAGGTGAGCGGTGCGAACGCGGCGATGACGTCGACGGCCGAATCGCTGGCCAAGTCGGTGACGACGCCGCACGACTCGGGCTTCCTCACCACCGGCAGCCGCAAATAAAGAGCCGTAACGCGCTAGCATGGGGCCGGTTCGCGCCGGCCCGCTTTGACAGCAAAAAGGCAAGACCGTTATCGGTCTTGCCTTTTTTTGCGTCCAAATTGCGACAAACCAAGAATAAGGGGCGTAACACAGTGCTGTTCAGCAACAATTCTGGTCAACAACAAGGTAATCTCTCGGTCTGCCGCACTTCGCTTCTATTAGTTCCCTAATGGCCGACAAATTCCCTCATACAACTCTGCAATGCCTGACTGCCATCGCGCAGCATCACGGCCTGCAAGTGAATCCGGAGCGCCTGATCCACGACTACGCGTTGAACGCGGAGGAGCCCTCGTCGTCCATGCTGCTGGGGATGGCCTCGAGCATCGGGCTGAAGGCCAAGCTGCGCCAGCTGACGGTCGACAAGCTGCTGGGGCAGAAGGGCGTGTTCCCGCTGCTCGCGCGTCTGAAAGACGGCAACAGCATGATCGTCGTGGGCGCGCGCAGCGACGACGGCGGCGTGCTCGCGGTACTCGATCCGCTGGGCGACCTCGGGACCGTCAAGATGCTCGATCCGGCCGCATTCCAGTCGCTGTGGAGCGGCGAAGTCCTGTTCCTCAAGCGCACGTCGAAGCTGTCCGACACGCGCCAGCCGTTCGGCCTGCGCTGGTTCATTCCCGAGATCCTGCAGCAGAAGGCCGCGTTCCGCGACATCGCCATCGCCGCGATGGCCATGAACATCCTCGGCCTCGCGTCGCCGATCTTCTTCCAGCTCGTGATCGACAAGGTGCTCGTGCACCATAGCGTCTCGACCCTGTGGGTGCTGGCGGCCGGCATCGGCATCGCGCTGCTGTTCGAATCGACGTTCGGCTTCATGCGCCAGATCCTGACCCTGTGGGCCACGAACAAGATCGACATCCGCCTCACGCGGCGCACGTTCGCGCACCTGCTGTCGCTGCCCATCGATTATTTCGAGACCACGTCCGCGGGCGTGGTCGTGCGCCACATGCAGCAGATGGAAAAGATCCGCGGCTTCCTCACGGGCCGCATGTTCTTCACGGCGCTCGACCTGACCGCGCTGTTCATCCTGCTGCCGATCCTGTTCAGCTATTCCGTCAAGCTGGCGATGATCGTGCTGCTGTTTACGCTGCTCATCAGCGGCATCGTCGCGGTGCTCGTGCCCACGTTCCAGCGCCGCCTGAACGATCTGTACACGGCCGAAGGCCAGCGCCAGGCGCTGATGGTGGAAACGATCCACGGCATGCGCACGGTGAAGGCGCTGGCCATCGAGCCGATGCAGCGCCGCGCCTGGGACCAGCGCTCGGCCAATGCGCTGAACCAGCACTTCCGCGTGGGCCAGATCTCCATCACGGGCAATGCCATCACCGACTTCCTCGGCAAGCTGCTGCCCGTCGTGATCATCGTGATCGGCGCCCAGGACGTGTTCGACCAGACGCTGTCCGTCGGCGCCCTGATCGCCTTCCAGATGCTGTCCGGCCGCGTCAGCGGGCCGCTGATCGCCCTGGTGGGCCTCGTCAACGAATACCAGGAAACGGCGCTGTCGATCCGCATGCTGGGCGAGGTCATGAACCGCGCGCCGGAAGGCCGCACCGGCGGCCTGCGTCCCGAACTGCGCGGCAACATCACATTCGACGGCGTCGTGTTCCGCTATCCCGGCGCGCAGAACAACGCGCTCGACCGCGCCACCTTCGAGATCAAGGAAGGCAGCGTGATCGGCATCGTGGGCCGCAGCGGCTCGGGCAAGACGACGATCACGAAGGTCATCCACGGCCTGTACCGCATCCAGGAGGGCCTCGTCCGCTTCGACGGCTACGACGCCCGCGAGATCGACCTGCCGCACCTGCGCCGCCAGGTGGGCGTCGTCCTGCAGGAGAACTTCCTGTTCCACGGCACGGTGCGCGAGAACATCGCCGCGACGATGCCCGAGGCCAGCTTCGAGGACATCGTCGAGGCGGCACGTGCTGCCGGCGCCGACGAATTCATCGAGCGCATGCCGCAGGGCTACGACACGATGCTGGAAGAGAATGCGTCGAACCTGTCCGGCGGCCAGAAACAGCGCCTGTCGATCGCTAGAGCGCTGCTGGCCAAGCCGCGCATCCTCGTGCTGGACGAAGCCGCGAGCGCGCTCGACCCCGAAAGCGAAGCGATCTTCATCAACAACCTGTCGCGCATCGCCGTCGGCCGCACCGTGATCATGGTGTCGCACCGCCTGTCGACGCTCGTCAACGCCGATTCGATCCTGGTCATGCAGCGCGGCCAGCTGATGGACGCGGGCCGCCATGAAGAACTCCTGACGCGCTGCTCTACTTACATTCAATTATGGAACCAGCAAACAAGTCATCTGTGACCGCGCTCGATCCGACCGACATCGAGTTCCTGCCGGACGCCGACGAGATCGAGCGCCGTCCGCTGCCGCCGTACGCGCGCATCACCGTGCACGCACTGGCGGCGATGCTCGTGTGCTTCCTCGGCTGGGCCAGCATCGCCGAGATCGACGAGGTGGTGAAGGCGCAGGGCAGGCTGACCACCCCGTTGTCGAATATCGTGGTGCAGCCGATCGAGACGTCGATCATCCGCTCGATCGACGTGCGCATCGGCCAGGTCGTCAAGAAGGGCGAGCGCCTCGCCACCCTGGACCCGACGGACGCCGACGCCGACCAGGCGCAACTCCGCCTGAAGTTCGACAGCCTGGACACGCAGGTGAAACGCCTCGAGGCCGAACTGGCCGGCCGCGGGACCCTGGCCGAGACGGGCAAGGTGTCGGCCGACACGCAACTGCAGGACAAGCTGGCGGGAGAACGCCGCGCCAACTTCGCCGCGCAGATGGCGCGCCTGGACGAGAACATCGCCAAGACGCGCGCCTCGCTCGACACGAACGTGCGCGACCAGCAGGTGCTGGGCGACAGGACGAAATCGCTGCGCGAGGTGGAGACGATGCAGGAACGCCTCGTCGACCAGAAATTCGGCGCCAAGGTCAACCTGCTGGACGCACGCAACAAGCGCATGGAAGTGGAGCGCGACTACACGCTCGCGAAGAACCAGGAGCCGGAGATCCGCCGCGCGCTGGCCGGCCTGGAGGCGGAGAAGCGCGCGTTCGTGAACGGCTGGCGCCAGAAGATCATGGAAGACCTGCTGAACCTAACGCGCGAGCGCGACGCGACGGCCGAGCAGATCAAGAAGGGCACGCTGCGCCGCGACAAGGTGATCCTGACCGCGCCGGCCGATGCCATGGTGCAGGACATCGCCAAGCTGTCGCAGGGTTCCGTCGCGCAGGCCGCCGAAAAGATGTTCACGCTCGTGCCGCTGGGGACCGCGCTGGACGCCGAAGTGCAGATCGATTCGCTCGACGTCGGCCACGTGAAGCCGGGCGACGTCGCCCACATCAAGCTCGACGCGTTCCCGTTCCAGAAGCACGGCACCCTGGAAGCCAAGGTGCGCACCCTGTCCGAGGACGCGTTCAAGCGCGACACGGCGAACGCGGAATCGGGCACGGATGCCTACTACGTCAGCCGCATCGACCTGGGCGGCGGGAAGCTGAAGAACATGGACCCGCACGCGCGCCTGCTGCCGGGCATGACCCTGACCGCGGAGATCGTGGTCGGCAAGCGGACCGTGTTGTCGTATCTGCTGTGGCCCCTGACGAAGGGGCTGGACGAAGCGATCCGGGAACCGTGATCGCCCGGCGCCGCGCGCCTGTCCTCAAGGCAGGGCGCGGTAGCCGCTCAGGAGCGACTGGTTGCTCCACAAATAATCCCACTCGCCGAACCGGCCGCACGTGGCGATGCCCGCCGCGCCCGCCCAGGCGCGCACACGGGCGCGCCGTTCTTCCATTCCCTGCTCGAAGATGACGTTGCCGTAGGCGAGGCGGCGATGGTCGAGCACGACGATGTCGTCCGCCGTCGCGATGCCCATCTTGCGCAGCGCGTAGACCGTGTTCTCCTTGAGCGCGTCGGGCGCATGGGCGCTGCCCGTGTCGTAGTTGTAGATCTCGAACTGGAGCGAGCTGCAGCCGGGCGGCGCGTTGTCCGGCGATTTCACGGACGGCGAATAGGCGCGGCTGGCGGCGATGTCCTCGTCGTAGATGTAGAACCACAGGTCCTTCACGAGCGGCTTGTCGAACCCGACGGAGACCAGGTCGATCGACGTGGCGTGCAGGCCGGCGCCGGCCGCGCGCACGTCGTCCGGGACGTCACCGGCCAGGCGCACGAGCACCGGCAGCGGCAGCGTGCTGACGAGCTGCCGGTAACGCACCGTCGCGCCGTTCGCGAACGTCACGGTGCGCGCCGCGGTGTCGATGCCTGTCGCGGCGTGGCCCGTGCGGATCTCGGCGGCATCGAGCAGCGGCTGGATGAACGCCTTGTAGCCTCCCGCGACGGGGTAGCGCATCTCCTTGGTGTAATACGTGTTCGGCGTATCGCCCGTCAGGGCGCCGAACAGGATCTCGTCCAGTTCCGCGCGGCGCATGCGGTTGCCGATCCACGTCGTGGACAATGCGCGGGCCGGCACCGCCCAGTATTTCTGCGTGTAGCGCAGCGGGTACCGTTCGGCGATCGCGTCGCCGTACTGGTGGCGCAGCCAGCTTTCGTAATCGTCGTGCGCGAGCGTGTCGGGACGCGCGAGGAAGGACTTGATCAGGGCCACGCGCTGTTCCGGCGGCAGCGGATACAGGTTGTTCTGCACCGGGTGCTTGAGCCAGTAGCCGTCATCCCAGCAATACGAATCGGCCGGGTGCGTGAGATACGGCGTGCGGTCGAAGATCGCGCGTACTTCCGGTTCGTTCGCGAACGACAGGTGCACGGCGTGGTCGAAACGGAAGCCGTCGACCGTGAAGTTGTCGAGCAGGCCGCCGGCGCGGTCGCGCGCCTCGAAGACGACGGCCTGGCGGTTCAATTCGCGCGCGCGCAGCGCGGCGCCCAGGCCCGCGATGCCCGCGCCCAGGATGACGATATCGATGGTTTCCATGTCAGTTCGCTGCGAGGTAAGGGGCGAGTTCGCCCTCGAGATAGGCGGCGAGGGCGGCGCGCCAGTCGCGCATGGCCGGCCAGTCCAGCTGGTCGCATTTCCAGTTGTCCGCCATTTCGTTGTCGGAGACGTTGGCCTTGCGGTTGAACGATGCGGCGTCGGCGGGACCGACCTCGAGATCGAAGCCGGCCAGGCGCACGATCGCCTGCACGTACTCGTGGCGCGACGCCGAGCCGCCGTTCACGCAATTGAAGACGCCCGCGAGGCCGCTCGCGCCCAGGTCGAGCATGCGCGCCGCGACGTCGCCGCTGAAGCAGGGCACGCCCCGCTGCTGGACGTTCGAACGCATCGTCGCGCCGTTCGCCAGCGCGGCGCGGGCCTCGTCGATGCGGCGGGCGACGAAATTCTTCGGGATGTCCGGCGCGCCGCCGAACAGCCAGCCGGTGCGGACGACGAGGTTGTCCGGGCTCGCGGCCAGCACGCGTTCCTCGGCCAGCATCTTGCTGCGGTGGTGGTGCGTGGTCGGCCGCACGGCGTCGTATTCGCGCCAGGGCGCGGTGCCGTGGGCGCCGTACACGCCGGTGCTGGAGACGAACAGCAGCTTCGTGCCGGCGCGCGCGCACGCGGTGGCGATCAGTTCGGTCAGCAGCAGGTTGTCGCGGTAGCAGGTGGACGGGTCGAGCTCGCACTGCTCGACGTTCGTGTTGGCGGCGGCATGGATCACGAGATCCCAGCCGGCGGCGAGTTCGGCGGGCAGGTAGGCCGGGGCGTCCGGCAGCGCGGGACGTGCCAGCGGCGCGCAGTGCCAGCCGCGCGCGGCGGCCGCCTTGCCGATGGCCGTTCCCAGGAGTCCGCGGGCGCCGGTCAGCAGGATCTTCATGCGAGCGGGTACGCGGCCAGGTCGACGTTGACTGCCTCGGCCGGATCGTGTGGGATGCTGGCCATGTTGCAGACCAGGTTCGTCCCGTCCCCGGTGCCGGTGAACGCCATCCACCAGCCCGGCGGCACCGTGAGCCTGCCATAGCTGGCGTCGCCCAGCGTGTGCGAGGCCGTGCGGCCGGTGCCGGCATCGTGCAGGTGGAACGTGACGCTGCCCGCGACGACGACGAGGTTCATGGTCATGCGCGTATGCTGCTTCCAGCCTTTCGTCACGCCCGGATGCACGGTGGTGAAATAGACCTCGCCGAAGCCGGCGAAGCCCGGGTCGGTCGCCTTCATCGCGTGGTACACGTCGCCTTTGGGGTGGGCGATACGCGCCAGCGGCGTGAGCGTGCAGGGCGTCAGCGCGTCCATGCCAGCCCCCGCGCCGCGGCCAGCGCTTCGTATTCGCCGATCTGGGCGAGCGTCAGCGCGTGCATGTCGGCCTGCTCGCGGTAGTAGCGGTAATACCATTCGCTGACGAGGCGCACGCAGGTCTCGTAGTTCAGGTTCGCTTCCCAGCGCAGGTGGAACAGGGCCTTGTCGCAGTTCAGCTTGAGCAGCCCCGCCTCGTGGAACGGGATATTGCCGGTGACCTCGTACGCCTGTTCGGGACTCGCGAACTGCCAGTGGCGCGACAGGTCGCCCAGCAGCTCCAGCACGGTGCGGTTCTGTTCCGCGCGCGGTCCGAAGTTGAAGGCTTCGCCCGACAGTTCCGGGCGTTCGTGCAGCGCCGCGCCCAGGGCGAGATAGCCCGACAGCGGCTCCAGCACGTGCTGCCATGGCCGCGTCGCCTGCGGGCTGCGGATCTCGACCTTGCGGCCTTCCGACCAGTTGCGCATGCAGTCGACGACGATGCGGTCCTTGGCCCAGTCGCCGCCGCCGATCACGTTGCCCGCGCGGCCGCTGGCCAGCCTCACCTTGCAATCGGGCGCGCGGAAGAACGACCAGTAGTACGCGTGGATGACCACCTCGGCCGCGCCCTTCGAGCCGCTGTAGATGTCGCGCCCGCCGATATGGTCGGTCTCGCGGTAGCCCCACAGCCACTCGACGTTCTCGTAGCACTTGTCGGACGTGATCATCACGGCGACGCAGGGGCGGTCGTGCAGGCGCAGGGCTTCCAGCACGTTGGTGGTGCCGATGACGTTGGTCGTGATCGTGTCCACGGGATCGCTGTACGACGTCGAGACGATCGGCTGCGCGGCCAGGTGGAACACGAAGTCGGGCTGGAAATCGGCGAGGACCCGCCGGACGGCGGCCAGGTCGCGCACGTCGCCCAGGTGGTGCTCGATATGCCCGGCCAGGCCGGTCTCCTCGAAGATGGACGGCTGGGTCGGGATGCCGTCGGACAGGCCGGCGACGCGCGCGCCCAGCTTGAGCAGCCACATGACGAGCCAGGAACCCTTGAAGCCCGTATGGCCCGTGACCAGGACCTTCTTGTTGCGGTAGATGTCGCCGAACATGATCACTCCCAGGTCTTCCAGGGCGCGCGGCCGGATTTCCACAGCTCTTCGAGGTGCATCTTGTCGCGCAAGGTGTCCATCGGCTGCCAGAAATCGTGGTGGAAGAAGGCCCGCATCTGGCCGTCGCGCGCCAGTCCTTCCATCGGCTGCTTCTCCCACGTGGTGGCGTCGCCGTCGATGTAGTCGATGGCCTGCGGCGAGAGCACGAAGAAGCCGCCGTTGATCCAGGCGCCGTCGCCCTGCGGTTTTTCCTGGAAGCTGGTGATCTCGTCGCCCTGCAGGTTGAGGGCACCGAAGCGGCCCGGCGGCTGGACGGACGTCAGCGTGGCCAGCTTGCCGTGGGCGCGGTGGAAATCGATCAGTTCCGTGATGTTTACGTTCGAGACGCCGTCGCCGTAAGTGAAGCAGAACGCCTCTTCGTCGCGCACGTAGTCGCGCACGCGCTTCAGGCGGCCGCCGGTCAGGGTGTCGTCGCCGGTGTCCACCAGGGTCACCTTCCACGGCTCGGCGCTGCGCGTGTGCACTTCCATGCGGTTGTTCTGCATGTCGAAGGTGACGTCGGACGTGTGCAGGAAATAGTTGGCGAAGTATTCCTTGATCACGTAGCCCTTGTAGCCGCAGCAGATCACGAAATCGTTCACGCCGTGCGTGGAATAGCCCTTCATGATGTGCCAGAGGATGGGCTTGCCGCCGATCTCCACCATCGGTTTCGGTTTGACCGAGGTTTCTTCGCTGATGCGGGTGCCGAGGCCGCCCGCGAGGATGACTGCTTTCATCCGATCTCCTTGCCGTTTCAGTTCAGCCGACCGGTCTCGGTCAGCACCGTCAGGGGACGCGTGATCACCTTGTCCGCACCGTATTCCAATGCCTTCTTGCGCAGCAGCAGGCCATGCAGCCGTTCGCAGCACAAGCCCATCGTACGTTCTTCGTAGCCTTCGCGCCGGACGTAATGGTTGTGGGCGAAGCGTGCCACGACGCCTTCGAGCTGGCGCATGGTCTCGACGAACCACGCGACCGGCATGTAGCCCACGTTGCCCGCCGTGATGAAGCTGGTGCCGGACAGGAAGTTGATCGCCTCGTCGCTGTCGATCACGCCGCAGTCGACCGCGTCGCCGAAGAACATCAGCAGGTCGCGCCCGACCGCGTTCGCCGAGTACTGCTGCATGACCGTGCCGGGAAAATTGATGGGCGCCGAGATGATCGGGGTCGTGCCGTCGCCGATGAACGCTTCGATGGGCAGGTCCTGCAGTTCGCTCGGGTGCGCGTGGTAGTTGAAACCGCGCAGCTCGCCGATCTCGGCGACCAGGGCGTAGCGGCGGTAATGGCAGACGCCGACGAAGCCGTCGGCATGCGCTTCTTCCAGCAGGCGGCGGATCATGAAGAGTGCCGCGTATTCGCCCAGCTTCATGTTCTTGTAGGCCAGCTGCGGCGCGTGCACGCTCATGCCGATGCCGCGCTCCGGCACGTAGCCCCCGGTGCCGACGAGCGTCAGGAACGGCGGCAGGGGCCAGCCCGGGTCCTTGTGGCTGATGCAATAGAAGGGGGGCAGGGACGTCATGCGGTCAGGCTCTCCGTGTAGGCGGCGTAGCGCTGCCAGGCTTCCTCGATCTGGAAGAAGACCCCGCGCAGCTGCAGGTAGGCGGTGTGCACCTGGTCGCGCTTGTCCAGCAGCTCCTGCGTGCCGACGACGCCCAGGCGATGCGACGCGAGCAGCAGGTCGAAGTAGTCGGAGAAGCAGTAGCCGAAATTCTTGTTCACGGCCGGATTCGATTCCGACTGCAGGCGCGGATCGCGGCGGAAGTAGCTCAGTTCCTCGTCGAGGTAGAACACGTCGCCGCCCTCGACCAGGTTGCAGTACGCGGACACGTCGGACAGCCCGCGGGTGCAGTCGTGGCCGGCCAGCGCGAACAGCCGGTGGTGGCCGATTTCCCACAGCTTCTGACGGGTGAACATCACCGTGGAGAATTCGCCGACGAAATTACGCATGCCGAGGACCATGCTGCGGTGCAGTTCCAGGCCCGTCATCGAACCGCTGGCCTCGAACGCACGGCGGGTTTCCACGCGCAGGTTGTTGGCGTCGATGACCTGCGAGGCCGAGAACGTCATCTGCACGCGCGGATGCGCAGTCATCGCGGCCACCATGCGCTCGACGCAGAACGGATGCAGGATGTCGTCGTCGAACAGCGGCTTGATGTACGTGCCCTTGCCCGAGAAGAAGGCGGCGTGGATGTTATCGCCGCGGATCACCGAGCAGCGCTGGTAGATTACTTCGGGAAAGCGTGCGCAGATATCGCGGATTTGCTCGGTCGGGCAATTGTCGCTGACGAGGATTTCGATATTCGGGTAGGTCTGGCCGACGGCCGAGCGCAGGCATTGTTCGAAGTGCTCCGGCTTGTACGACGGGATGACGATGCTGACTTTGGGAAGCGTCATGGAGATCGGAGTTCGTTGTCGTTCGTGAGAAAAAGTACGGGATGGCGCCGTTCACAGCGCCGCGGCGATGCGCCGTACCGCCTGCGCGACCTCGACCGCCTGCGCCGCCGTCATCGTCGGGCCCATCGGGAGGCTGAGCACCTCGCGATGGATGGCCTCGGCGATCGGGAACCGGCCCTCGGTCATGCCGAGATCGGCGTAGGCGGGCTGCAGGTGCGGTGCGATCGGGTAATGCACCAGCGTGCCGATGCCGGCCTCGGCCAGCCCCTTGGCCAGCGCGTCGCGCTGTGCATGGCGCACGACGTACAGGTGCCACACCGGTTCGGCCCACTCGGGCACGACGGGAAGGACGAGGCCGGGGATGCCGGCCAGCTCGGCATCGTAGATCGCCGCCAGCGCGCGCCGCCGGGCGTTCTGGTCGTCCAGCACGGGCAACTTGGCCGACAGGATCGCCGCCTGCAGCTCGTCCAGGCGCGAATTGAAGCCGATGGATTCGTTGTGGTATTTCTTCTGGGAGCCGTAGTTGCGCAGCGCGCGCAGTTGCCGTGCCAGTGCGTCGTCGTCGGTCGTGATCGCGCCGCCGTCGCCCAGCGCGCCCAGGTTCTTGCCGGGATAGAAGCTGAACGCGGCGGCGTGCGCCAGCGTACCGGCGCGCCGGCCGCGATAGCGCGCGCCGTGCGCCTGGGCGCCGTCCTCGACGACCTTCAGGTGGTGACGGCGTGCGATGTCCATCAGCGGCTCCATGTCGGCGCACTGGCCGTACAGGTGGACCGGCACGATGGCCCTGGTACGCGCCGTGATGGCCGCTTCCACGCGGGCCGGATCGAGGTTGTACGTGCCCGCCACCGGCTCCACCGGGACCGGCGTGGCGCCGCAATGCGAGGCGGCCAGCCAGGTGGCGATATAGGTATTGCTGGGAACGATGACTTCATCGCCCGGGCCCACCCCCCATGCCTTGAGCACGAGGAAGATCGCATCCAGCCCGTTGGCCACGCCGATGGCATGGCGCGTACCGCACCAGGCGGCATAGGCTTGCTCGAACGCTTCCACTTCCTTGCCGAGGACGTACCAGCCGGACCGCAGCACGCGCCGCATGGCCTGTTCGATGGCGTCTTCCTGCTCGAGGTTGATGGCCTTCAGGTCGAGGAAGGGAATACTCATGCGTGCTCCACAGGAAGGGCGCCGCTGTCGCCCATGCGGCGTTTGGCGGCGACGAATTCGTCATAGTCGCGGATGTAGTCTTCCGCTTCGTAATAATCCGACGCGAACACCATCATCACGGCGTCGCTCGAATACTTGTACTGGATGCCCCAGGTCATCGGCGGCAGGTACAGGCCGATGTCCGGCGCGTCGAGGCGCACTTCGCAGCGGGATGCCACGTCGTCGACGACCACCGAACAGCTGCCTTTAACGCAGACCAGGAACTGGTGGCACTTGTAGTGCGCGTGTTCGCCGCGGGTCTTGTCGTTGGGGACGTTCATGACCAGGAAGTAGCGTTTCGGCATGAACGGGATTTCACGCATGAACTCGCCGACCGACAGGTCGCCGCGCGGGTCGCCGACGAATTTGAAGCGGTGCAAGGTCACGTCGCCGACGCCGAGGCGCACGGCCGACGGCGTTTTTGGCGGCGTGGTGATGGTGTGCCACTCGGCCGCCGGCTTGCGTTCGGCCTGCTGCACGTAGTTGACCACGCGTGCCGGCGCGCCGGCCACGATCGCGTACGGCGGCACGTTATGGGTGACCACGGCCCCGGCCACGACTTCGGCGCCCTGGCCGATGCGCACGCCCCGGTGCAGCAGGGCGCCGGCGCCGATGCGGGTGCCGGCGCCGATCACGACGTCGCTGCCGTCCCCGTCCGGTGCCTCGATGGTGACGCCCGGACCGAGGTCGACGCCCTCGTGCAGCCGCACGCCGGGCCAGACCTGGGTGAAGCCGCGCACGCGGCAGCCGGTGCCGATCGCGGCGCCGGCGTAGACCACGACGAAGTCGCCCAGTTGCGCATCGGCGGCGACGGTGGCGCCGTCATGGACGTGGGCGGAGGGGGAACGGGACATGGAATTCTCCTGCATGTTTGGATTCAGACGAGCGTCGCGACGCACACATACTGCCACGCCAGCGCGTCCTGCGCCGCCTGCTCCGGATCGTTGCCGCCGGCCGCGGCGAGCGCCCGGATGGCCGGCAGCCACTGCTCGCGCGCCGGCTCGTCGCGCACCTCGGGCGAGCCGGTGGCCAGTTCGAAGCCGGTCTGGCGCAGCAGGTCGAGCAAGGTGGCGCGCGTGAACAGGCGCAGGTCGTGCGGGCGCACGGGCGTGTCGTCGCGGTAATGCAGGTCGCCGACGGCGAGCCGGGCCTGCACGCTCCAGTGCTGGGCGTTGCGCACCGAGACGACGACGCGGGTGCCCGGCGCGCTCCGGCGGCGGATGTCGCGCAGCAGGGCCCACGGATCGGGCAGGCTGGTCAGCACGTCGCCGAGAATCCAGCAATCGGCTCCGGCCGCGTAGGTGTCGAACTGCCTGGTCGGCTTCGTGATGTCCATGTTGAACACGAAATCGCAATGCGGACGTGCCTGGTCGGCCAGTTGCGGATCGAGTTCCACGCCGAGGTACTGGCAGATCGGATGGCGGGCGCGGTAGGCCTTGGCGAACAGGCCGTTGCCGCAGCCGACGTCGATCACCTTGGCGGCGTCGGTGGGCACGAAATGCAGCAGATAGGGATCGACGCTGCCGTCGGGCGCCGGCATGTCGTAGTGGTAGCCGCCGGTGCGCTTGACCGTACCCTGCCACGGGTGCTTGATGTAGTGCGGCGTCGTGCGGCCTTCGAAATCTTCGCGGACCCATTGCACGTGCTTGTACAGGTGGGCGTTGCCGCTGTGGTTCAGCGCCAGCATCGTCTGGATGTTCGGCGCGCCGTGCTTGATCGGCAGCGGCCATTGACGCATCACGTCCAGGTTGACCAGCATGCAGGCCGGGTGCAGGTAGTGGATGGGCCCGTCGTCAGGCTCGTCGTAGCCGCGCTCGTTGACGCGCTGGGTGCTGCCGACGCCCCACATGCCCGGCTCCAGCTCGGCCTGCAGGGTTTCGAGGAAGCCGTCCTTGACGATCTCGACGTCCGAATCGAGGAACAGCGCCTGGCCTTGCAGGTTCAGGTTGTGCACGGCCCAGGTCATGCCGGGACCGTGGTGGATGTTGTAGCCGAACGGGATGAACTCGACGTCCGGGAAACGTGCGGCGATGGCACCGATCTGCGTCGCGACCTCGGGACGCGAGCCGTCGATCACGTACACTTTGTTCGAATAGAACTGGCGGAAGGTGCGCAGCAGCGCCTCGATCAGGTCGGGCGAGTTGTACGACACCGTGATGACGGGAATTTGATTCGTTTGCATGGTGTGTTTCGAAGAGGCCGAACGTCGTCCTGCCGATCGCAAAGGAAGCGTAATCATACTCTGTTGACCTGTTTTCAGCGAAATTTTGTGGCCCGTGAGCAACCAATAGTTGGCACAATTTTGCGATTGGTTTTCAGAAGGGCAATTTGATTGCAACCATGTCATTCCTATGGCGATTGTTGTGTGTAATCATGCCTTCGTCCATCAAGTTCATACGGGGAGTCATGAGCGAACAACCAACCATCCAACCCGCCGCCCGCCTGGTCGGCAACAAGCTCGTGCTGCGCGAGGTCGAGGTCGCCGATGCGGCCTATATCCTGTCGTTGCGGCTCGATCCCAAAAAGGCGGCGTACCTGTCGGCGGTCGACGCCGACGTGGCCAGGCAGGCCGCCTGGATCGAGCGCTACAAGACGGACGGCAGCCAGGCTTATTTCATCATCTGCCTGAAGGACGAGGCGGGCGGTGCCGGCCAGCCGGTCGGCACCGTGCGGCTGTACAACGCCGTCGGCGACAGCTTTTCTTGGGGGAGCTGGATCGTCGCCGACGGTGCTCCTACCTATGTGGGGATCGAATCGGCGCTGATCGTCTACCGGTATGCGCTCGACCATCTCGGCTTTCGCAATGCGCATTTCGAGGTCCGCAAGGACAATCGCAGCGTGTGGACGTTCCACGAGCGCTTCGGCGCGCAACGGGTGGCGGAAGACGACGTCGAGTACCGGTTCGAACTGGCGCACGATGCCATCCTCGCGTCGATGGGGCGTTATGCCCGCTTCCTGCCGGACCCGATCGACGTCGTGCGGCTCGGCTGATCAGGCGGCGATGGCACGCACCAGGTATTGGTAGGGCAGGGCGTCCTGCACGGCCAGTTCAGGGTCGGCGCCGCTGGCCGCGGCCAGGGCGCGGATCGCGTCCAGCACCGCCGGCGGCGGCTGTTGCGCGTTCACCGTCGTCATGGCGATGAGCGTGAAGCCGTGTTCGGCCAGCAGCGCCGCGAGCGATGCGCGCGTGAGCAGGTGCAGGTTGCGCCGGTCCGGCATGTTGCCCGCGGCGAGCAGCGTCTGCAGCAGCCAGTGCTGGCCGTTGTTGACGCACGCGACCAGTTCCACCGGGCCGAGCGCCTGGCGGCGCAGGCGCGCAAGGAAGGCCCACGGGTCGCGCAGGCGTTCCAGCGTTTCCGGGAACAGCCAGCACTGGGCCGCGGCCAGCTGCTGCCAGTCGGCGTCGGTCAGTCGTTCGGCGTCGCGCTCGATGGCGGCGGTGCTCCAGTCGCCGGAGGCGCCGCCGGCGGCGCTGATGGCGATATAGTGCGAGTTCGGTGCGCGTGCGCGCCAGGCCTGGGCCAGGGTCGCGCCGCCCACTTCGACGATGCTGTGCATGCCGGGACGCAGCAGCGACAGCATGCTTTCCTGCTGCAAGGTCAGTTGCGCGGGGGCCGGCACTTCCTGCAGGCGGGCGATGGTCGGCTCGTCCACGGGGTCGACGCCGGCCGGGCGCCGGACGACGGTGGCCAGCAGGTCTTCGTAGTCGCGCACGAAGCGCGGCGTGTCGAACAGCGGGCTCGCGTCGCGGTTGGCCGCGAGGCGCGCGCGCAGCGCGTCCATGCGCGGGCGGTCGTTGCCGAGGGCGATGGCCAGCGCCTCGTAGTCTTCCAGCGCGTGCGTGACGAGTTCCGGCAGGCCGACCGCGCACAGCAGGCTGCCCGCCATGCGCGAGCAGAAGGTCTGGCCGGCCCACGTCAGCACCGGGAGGCCGGCCCACAGGGCGTCGCTCGCGGTGGTGCCGCCGTTGAACGGATTCGTGTCGAGGAACAGGTCGGCGAGGCGGAAGCGGGCCAGGTAATCGGCCGGCGCCACGCGCCCCGCGAACAGCAGGCGGCTGCCTGCCACGCCGCGCGCCTCGGCCTCGCGCACGAGGTTGGCGCGGGTGGCGTCGCTGTCGGCCACCATCCACAGCACGCTGTCCGGCACCTGCGTCAGGATGCGCATCCAGCTGTCGAACACCTCGGGCGTGACCTTGAAATTGCTGTTGAAGGAGCAGAACACGAACGCGCCTTCCGGCAGGCCGTTCGCGGCGCGCGTGGGCGTGGGGCCGATGGCGCGGCGGCGGTCGTTGATCTGGAACGTGTGCGGCATGCGCAGCGGCCGTTCCGTGAAATGCGGTTCCAGCGCCGGCGGGAGCACGAAGTCGTCGGCCACCACGTAGTCGATGCCGGGCACCGCCGTCGGGCCGGGAAAGCCCAGCCACGTCAGTTGCACGGGCGCGGGACGCCAGCCGAGGATGTCGGCGCGCGCGCCCAGCGTGAGGCCGTGGAGGTCGACAAGGATGTCGATCTCGTGCGAGCGGATGCAGCGCGCCGCTTCCTCGTCCGTCATGCTGTCGATGCGGATGTAGTGGTCCATCGCGCCGACCACGCGCGCGCGCAGCGGCGAATTGTCTTCGCGGCTCCAGGAAAACGCGTAGACCTCGACGCGCGCGCGGTCGTGCAGCTCGTACAGTTCGGCCGTCAGGATCGACACCGCGTGCGAGCACAGGTCGGACGACAGGTAGCCGATGCGGATGCGCCTGTGGGCATAGCCCTCGGGCGGCGCCAGCTGCTCGGGCGCCGCATGCACCTTGCGCTCGACGAAGTTGAGCGACGCGGCCAGCTGCTCGGCCGGATCCGGCGACGCGCCCAGCATCGCGAGGGCCGACGTGTGGCGGCGCTGTTCTTCCACCGTGACGGCGCCGAACGCTTCGTAGACGGGCCACACGCACAGCTTCTGGCGCAGGTGCACCCAGTGGGTGATGACCTTGGGCTGGTCCGGGGCGAGTTCGAGGCTGCGCGTGAGATAGTCCAGCGCTTCCGGCAGGCGCTTGCGGATCTCGCACAGGCGGCCCAGGTTGTTCAGGGCCTGCACGTGCAGCGCCGGTTTCGCGGCCAGGTCCGGGATGTCGGCGAGGATGCCCTGCCATGCGGCGAGCGCGTCATCGGGCCGGTTCATGCGCTCGTACAGCGTGCCGAGATTCAGGCGCGCCTCGACGAAGCCGGGGGCGAGTTCGATCGCCTTCAGGTAATCGCGGGCGGCGCCCGCATCGTCGCCCACGTTGCCGCGCGCGACAGCGAGGTTGAAGCAGGCGGCATACGCGGCCGGGGAGGCCGTGTGCTCGATCCAGGTAGCGTACAACCGGATGGCTTCCTGCTGCATGCCCAGTTCGACCAGCGTCTGCGCACCCTGGAACAGTTCACCGAGCGGCAGCACGCCGCGTTCGGCCTGACGGAACAAAGCATCGGTGTGCGCGGGAACATTCATCCTGGATAGGTCTCTCGAGTCTGCTTCGGGGAAGCGTAATCATACTCTGTCAGCGTGTCTCCAGCGAACGTTTGTGGCCCGTGAGCAACCAACTGGTATCAACCGTTTGTACCCAAGTTTTCAATCAAGCATGAACATTTGCTAGGACTGAAATGGTTCTTGGCAAAGGCGCGTCCACATCCAGTTGCACATATAGAATCTATTTCCACGCGGATACATTGTAAAATAGTTAGCACAAGCAAAAATGCATGTCTAGCAATTTTTCTATTTGCAATGAATTGTAATTAAAAAACGACAATTTCTTGCGTTTCGACATCGCTGTTTTCATAGGGAAATCCAAATTTTGTTCAATATCAAACATTGAGCACAATAGTTAATTCGGATAATTTTTTACGAATAAATATTGTTTTCTTGCTACATTGGAAAGTCGTGTAGTTGGTAAAAAAACACGTAGGCCCGATACCCATCGGTGCTTCCATTTCAAGGCGAGAGACATGACAACCAATCCGACTTCTTGCGTTTCCCCTGCCCAATCCGGGCTGAATAAACTGGTCCTGGGTGCAGCCGCCGCGCTTGCCCTGCTGGGCACGGCACCTGCCATGGCGTCCGTGGTGAACTTCGAATCCCTGAGCCCCGACGGCATCTACGTGGACGGCGACACGCTCGGCGAGGCCGGCTACACGCTGCAAGCCATCGACAACCACGGCGGCACGAGCGGCGTCGTCGGCCTGCTCGTCAACGGCATGGACCCGACCTCCTGCTGGCTGGGCGGCTGTCCGACCAACAACACGAGCCATTCCTACCTGGGCCTGAACGACGGCGGCGTCACGATCAAGAAGGACGACGGCGGCAAGTTCAGCCTGCGTCGCCTCGACTTCGGTTTCGTTGCCCCGTTCGGCGGCCTGCCGAATTTCTCGTATGGCCAACTGCTGCTGACCGGCACGTTCGCGAACGGCGGCACGCTCGGCTACGCGCTCGACTTCCCGGGCCTCGACAACAACGGCAACCCGCTGTTCGACACCGCCACGCTGCCGGCCGGCTTCGGCTACGCCGAGCTGACCAGCCTGACGATCCACGCCTGCCTGTTCGACGGCATCGGCGGCTGCACCGTCGCGGCCGACAATTCCGATCCGTCGATCTACCAGGCGCAGTTCGCCATCGACAACCTCGCACTGGCCGAAGTGCCGGAGCCGGGCAGCCTCGCGCTGATCGGCCTGGGCATGGGCGCGCTCCTGTCGCGCCGCCGCAAATCCGCTCCTTCGTCCAACAACGCCTAAGCCGCCGAGGTATCGACCATGAAACTGCGTCCCATCACTTCGGCCGTCCTGTTCGCGCTGACCGTCGCGGCGGCCACCCACGCCTATGCCGACGGCGAAGTCCGCCGCTCGTACATCGTCCAGCTGGCCGACAAGCCGGTCGCCACCTATGACGGCGGCGTCAGCGGCCTCACGGCGACCAAGCCCGCCACCGGCCAGCGCCTGAACGTCGACGCGACGAGCGTCCAGAACTACATCACCTACCTGGAGACGAAGCAGGCGGATGTCCTGTCCACCGTCAACAAGGCCCAGGTCACCAACGAATACAAGGTCGTCTTCAACGGCTTCTCGGCCATGCTGACCGACGCCGAGGTCCGCGCGCTGAAGAAGAACCCGGGCGTCGCCAGCATCTCGGCCGACTCGATCCTGCAGCTCGACACGAGCTATACCCCGACGTTCCTCGGCCTGGACAAGCCGGGCGGCCTGTGGGACCAGCTCGGCGGCCAGGACAAGGCCGGCGAAGGCATCATCATCGGTATCGTCGACGGCGGCATCTGGCCGGAGCACGACAGCTTCGCCGACCGCGTCGACGCGAACGGCAATCCGAGCCGCGACGGCACCAAGCTCGCCTACGATGCCCCGCCGGCGTCCTGGAAGGGCATCTGCCAGGTCGGCGAAGGTTTCGCCGTCACCGATTGCAACAACAAGCTGATCGGCGCGCGCTACTTCAAGCAGCCGACGCAGACCTTGCACTGGACCGAATTTTTGTCGGCGCGCGACTCCGTCGCCGGCGCGGAAGGCCATGGCGGCCACGGCGACCACACGGCCAGCACGGCCGGCGGCAACGCGCACGTGAATGCCAGCGCCAGCGGCGTCTCCCTCGGCAAGATCACCGGCATGGCGCCGCGCGCCCGCATCGCCGCCTATAAAGTCTGCTGGACCGACGGCGGCACCGGCCTGAACGGCTGCGCCACCTCGAACAGCGTGGCCGCGATCGAGCAGGCGGTGAAGGATGGCGTGAACGTCATCAACTTCTCGATCGGCCCGAACGCCGGCGGCGGCGCGTTCAACGAACCGACCGAAGTCGCCTTCCTCGGCGCGGCCGCGGCGGGCGTGTTCGTGGCGGCATCGGCCGGCAACTCCGGTCCGGCGACGGCACCGGTCGCCCACATCAGCCCGTGGCTCACCACGGTCGGCAACTCGACGCATAACCGCACGTATGCGGGCGACGTCGCGCTGGGCAACGGCGTGACCGTCACCGGCGCGTCCGGCAATGCCAACACGCCGTCGTCGCCGCTGATCCTCGCCAAGGATGCCGGCCTGGCGGGCGTCGATCCGGCCGACCCGAGCCTGAACCTGTGCTTCGGGCCGGCCGACGGTCCGACCACGTACCTCGACCCGGCCAAGGTGACGGGCAAGATCCTCGTCTGCGACCGCGGCAGCAACGTGCTCGTCAACAAGAGCGCGAACGGCAAGACGGCCGGCGCCGTCGGCGTCATCATCGCCAACACGCCGACCAGCGCGGCGACGATCCTGAACCAGGCGCACTCGATCTCGACCGTGCACATCACGGCCGCGGACGGCCAGAAGGTCAAGGATTACTATGCCTCGACCCCGGGCGCCACTGCGGCGCTGAACAACCTGCGCGGCATCGTCGATCCGAACATCGTGGCACCGCAGATGAACAGCAGCTCGTCGCGCGGCCCGAACGTGGCCAACGCCAACATCATGAAGCCGGACGTGACCGCGCCGGGCACGGACATCCTGGCGGCCGTCAGCGCCGACCTGACCAAGGCCCAGCGCGACGCGGTCGCCGCGGGCGCACCCGCACCGTCGAAGGACTTCGCGTTCTACACCGGCACCTCGATGGCGTCGCCGCACGTGGCCGGCATCGCCGCGCTGCTGAAACAGCGTCATCCGGACTGGACGCCGGCGATGATCAAGTCGGCCCTGATGACGACCGCGTACGACACCTTCGACGATGGCCTGAACGGTTCGGTATCCTGGGACAGCACGGCCCGCACGACCGGCACACTGCCGTGGGGCCAGGGGGCCGGCCACGTGGCGCCGTCCACTGCCGTCGATCCGGGCCTCGTGTACGACCTGGCCACGATCGACTACGCGCGCTTCCTGTGCGGCCTCGGCATCACCAACGTGTTCAGCCCGGGCACCTGCCCGGCCGTCGGCTCGATCCAGCCGTACAACCTGAACCTGCCGTCGCTGACGGCCGCCAACGTGCTGGGCATCCAGACGCTGACCCGCACGGTGAAGAACGTGGGCGGCAGCGCGGCGACGTACAACGTCAGCACCACGCTGCCGGGCTATACGGTCGACGTGCAGCCGGCCACGCTGAACCTGGCGCCGGGCGCCAGCGCCACGTACACCGTCAAGCTGACCCGCACCAGCGCGCCGATGAACACGTGGGTGTACGGCAAGCTGACCTGGAGCGACGGCACGCACACCGTGCGCAGCCCGCTGACGGCGCGCGCCTCGACGATCGCCGTACCGGCCACGGTGCAGAGCGAAGCGACGTCCGGCACTAAGGTCGTCACCATCGGTACCGGCTACGCCGGCTCGCTGTCCCTCGCCAAGGCCGGCCTGATCCCGGCCACCCAGTTCAGCTCGACGGTCGTCACGGCGACGAACACGGCCAACAGCGTCTGCACGGGCGGCGGCGGCACGGGCGTGAACGTGCATACCGTCACCATCCCGGCCGGCACGACGACCGCCCGCTTCGCGCTGTACGACAGCGACACGGTCGGCACCGGCAACGGCCTGTCCGACCTGGACCTGGTGGTGGCACGCGGCACGACCGTCGTCGGCACCAGCGGCGGCCAGACGGCCAACGAAATGGTCACGCTGGCCAACCCGCCGGCAGGCGAGTACAAGGTGTGCGTCGTCGGCTACGATCCGGTCGGTGGCAGCGCCACGTACAAGCTGTCGACCTGGGTGCTGAGCCCGGGCGTCACCGGCGGCAACTTCAGGGCCGTCGCACCGTCCCAGGTCGCCCTGGGCGGCACGGCATCGGTGGCGCTGTCGTGGTCCGGTCTCGCGACCGGCAAGCGTCACTTGGGTTCGGTCGCCTACGTGACCGGCGGCGCCACGGTCGGCACGACGATCGTCGAAGTCGACACGACGGATCCGATCCCGCTGTTCCAGAACGCCGGCAACAAGCAGGCGAAGGTCGAGTAATCGTCGGGTTACAGCTCGACCATGGGCCGCCACAAGCGGCCCGAAAGACAAAGGTCGCGGTGCATGCCGCGGCCTTTGTCGTTTGTGATGAAGTATCAGCGGGCGACGGGTGCCATCCCGCCGGGACCGTTGTTCGTGGCGCGCAGCACGCACTGGCCGGCGGCGCACGTCGCGCCTGGATCGGGGACGACGGAGCAGGTCGACATCATGCCCTTCTTGGTGTCCTCGGCCTGGCGCGCGGCCGCGTGTTCGGCCACGAGCGCGCGCAGGCGCGTGCCGTCGTTGTTCTTGCTGGACCACGCGAGGTAGCGTTCGGGACCGCCGCAGGCCTTGTGGCCCACGCCGATCGTGTGGCATTGATCGTCCGTATCGCAGGCGGCAGCGCCGCGCTCGGCCTCGATGCGTGCCAGCACGGGCGCGCTGCCCGTGGCGGTGGAGGGGACCTGCGGCGCATCGCTGCGGCAGGCGCTGCTCGCGAGCAACAGGGCCAGGCCGGCCAGTCGGGCAAAGGTGCGGGGTAGGTTGAGCGGGTTCATGGGCCCATGATCGCGTGCACCGCCGCGCTTGGCAAGGGGCGCACGCGTCGTCACGGCACCGTCATATTCAACCGCTACATTGCCCTCATCAATATGCACGGCAAGGCGAGCGCGATGGGTGGGCGTTGGATGGACGAAGGCAGGGCGGGCAAGCGCATCCTCGTGCTGAGCGTGCCGGCGGGCGCCGGCCATACGCGCGCCGCCGAGGCGATCCGTGCCGCCGCGTGCGCCGTCCCCGGCATCGCCGAGGTCATCCACCTGGACGCGACCGCCTACGCGACGCCGCGCCTGCGCCAGGTCTACGCCGACCTCTACATCATGCTCGTGCGGCGCGCACCCGCCGTGTGGAGCTGGGTCTACGACACCACCAACACGGCCGCGCCGGACGGCTGGGCGCACCGGCTGCGGCGCCGCATCGAACGGCGCGATTGCGCGCCGCTGCTGGCGAAAATCGCCGAGCTGCGCCCGGATGCCATCGTCTGCACGCATTTCCTGCCGGCCGAGATCCTGTCGCGCGAGGTTGCCGATGGCATGCTGCGCTGCCCCGTGTGGGTGCAGGTGACGGACTTCGACCTGCACCGCATGTGGGTGCACCGGCACATGGCCGGCTATTTCGCGGGCAACGACGAAGTGGCGTTCCTGATGGAAAAACACGGCATCGCGCGCGACGGCATCCACGTCACCGGCATCCCGGTCATGCCGGCTTTTATGTGCCGGCCGGACCGCGCCGCGTGTGCACGCGAACTCGGCATCGATCCCGGCCGCATGACCTTCCTGTTGATGGGCGGCGGCGCGGGGCTGGGCGGCCTGTCCACGCTGGCGCAGCGCCTGCTGGCGATCCCCGGTCAGTTTCAGTTGATCGCACTGGCGGGTCGCAATGCCGCGGAACTGGCGGCGTTGCAACGCCTGGCGGCCGCGTACCCGGGGCGGCTCGTGCCGCAGGGTTTTACGGACAAGGTCGAGCGCCTGATGGCCTGCGCCAACGTGGCCATCACGAAGCCGGGCGGCGCCACGACGGCGGAGTGCCTGGCGCTGGGCCTGCCCATGATCGTGAATGCGTCGATTCCCGGGCAAGAAGAACGCAACGCCAATTTCCTGCTCGAACATGGCGCCGCGATGAAAGCGTTCGATGCGCCGTCGCTGGAATACCGCGTGCGCTACCTGATGGCCCATCCGGCCGAACTCGACACCATGCGTACCCGCGCCCTCGCGCTGGGCCGTCCCCATGCCGCGAGCGCCGTGCTGGCGGCCATCCTGAAGCAGACCGAACCCATCGATGCCCGTGTTTGAACTTTCCCATGCCGGCCAGTTCGTCGCGACGTTGGCCGCCATCGTCGTTGCCGCGTATTTTTTTGCCCGCGTCGAAGTCGAGATCGAAGGCGAGGCCGGCTGGGCCGCGAACCTGCCCACCTGGCGCATCGAAGAGCATCCGCTGCTCGACATCTTCTGGGGCGGCCGCGCGTTGACCGGCTACCACGCGTGGATGTTTTCCTTCATCGGCGTCATTTTTCACTTCCCGCTGGCCTTCATGGGCCAGTGGTCGTTGCAGCTGGAAGCGCGCGCGCTGGGCGCCGTGATGCTGTTCTGGATCGTCGAGGACTGGCTGTGGTTCGTCGTCAATCCCGCTTTCGGCTGGCGCCGCTTCAAGCGCGAACTGGTTCCCTGGCACAAGCGCTGGTTCGCCGGTGCGCCCGTCGATTACTGGATGTTCGGCGTCGTCAGCGCGCTGCTGTTCTGGTACGCGTACTGACCGGTCCGCCTCGGCCCTTGCCCAGGTCGAGCGCATGACGGATGCGCTGGCACAGTTCGCCGGACGTACGCGAAATCAGCTCGTGGGGAATCTCGAATTTCTCCGTGAGCCGGTCGTAGTCCTCGAAGCCGTACGACACCATGAACGGGTGCATGCCCGAGCCGATCGCGGCAGTGAAATCCTTGTGCTCGTCGCCGCACACGTAGGCGCGCGCCGGATTGATGCCGAATTGTTCGCGGATGGCGCGGAACTGGCTCGTCTTCTTTTCCGAGAGCGGAATGTGGACGAGGAAGTCGAGCGCATTGATGTCGATGTCGTGGCGCTGGAACAGCTGGCGCAGCGTCTCCAGCGGTTCGTTCGTGATGTTGCGCGTGACCATGCCGACGACGACGTCCGGCGCGGCGACCAGTTCCCGCACGAGGTCGGGAATGCCTTCGTACATCGTCGCTTCCTGGCGATAGACCTCCGTGAGGCTGTCGACGAGCCTGGCCCGGCTGTTCTTGCGCAGGTTCTTCTTGATGATCGACGGGAATTCCTTCAGCCCGCCCAGGTACTTGAACAGGTTGTGGCGCTTCTGGAACCGGGCTTCGTCGCCGATGTCCAGCCCATGCCGCGAAAAGGCCGCTTCGATGGCGGAAAAGGCGTCGATGGTGGTGCCGTCCGCGTCGAGGATCAGCAGGCGTTTCCTGGATTTGTACATGTGCGTCGTGGCCGGATTCCGTTGCCTCATCATACTCACCGGCATGTTACCGGCGTATGACAGATCAGCGCCGGAACAGCACGAACGCCAGCGCGCCGAACAGGAACCATTTGAAGGCGTAGTAGACGGTGCGGTTCCAGGCTTTCAACACGCGCAATCCTGAGCTGGGTGTTCTGCTCGTACGGCCAAAGTGGCGTCATTCGATTGTTTCGCCGTGTCGACGACGGCGCTGTACGCGAGTGCGTGTTACGGACACGGCGGGCGCGATCCGACGCTGTGCCCGCCGTCCCGCGCCGGTGATTCAGTAAGTCAGCGTCACCAGCGACACCGCCTGCCTCGGCAACTGCATCCTGACCGTCGCCGTGCCGTCCGTCGTCTGCAGCGTCGACGCGGGCGCGAGCTCCGCGAGTTCGCTCGCCTTCCGCAGATCGGCCACCTGCGCCGCCGTCGGATGCGCGGGCGAGCCCATGCGCTTCCACGCGGCGTACGAATTGCTGTGCTCCTGGTCGATGCGGTAGTGGCGCATCTGCACCCGTTTGGCGGGAATGCCGGCGATCCGCAGTTCGACCGGCGAGCCGGCGTCGATGATGTCGTCGTCGTGGTAATTCCAGACCAGGACGGACACGCTGTGCGCGTCCTTCGCCGCCAGTGCATCGATGTCGGTGCGCGCGCCGCGCACGCCGGCGGCCTGGATGCGGGCCGCGTCGTAGGCGCGGTCGCCCGTCACCGCCACGCGCTCGCCGCGCATCTTGCCGAGCATGCGGAACACGTTCAGCACCGGCTTGTTGACGCCATTGGTCGCCAGGTCGCGGAAGCCCGCGAACCACGGCTGGTCTTCGAACTCGAACGACCAGTTCACCGCGCCGATCAGGTTCACGCCGCGCCGCGCGGCCAGGTCGTACTCGCGCGCGATCGACGCGGCCGTGTAGCTGGCGTACAGCGTGCCGTTGCGGTAGGCGTTTTCCGGGTTGGTCTGCATGCCGCAGGCGGCGCAGCCTTCCGGGTCGGATTCGCCGATGATGACGGGGACGTTCTTCAGCTCCGGGTATTTTTCGACGAGCGCGAAGCCTTCGTCGAGGTGACGGAAGTGCGCGTCCATGCCCATCCGCACGATGCCGTCGACGACCTTCGGCGCGCCCTTGGCGTGGAACGCGACGAAGTCCAGCGGCGTGCCGGTCTTGCCGGTCGCGTAATTGGTCTCGTGCAGGCAGTGCTGCAGGAAGTCGTCCATGAAGCGGCCCGCGCCGGCCGTGTGCGGCCCGCCGATGCGCGCCGTCGGCAGCGCGCGTTTCACCGCGTCGGCCGCGTAGTCGTACATCTTGAAGTACTCGCGCTTCGTGTCCGGCGCGATGAGGTAGAGGCCGTCCGGCTCGTTCCACACTTCCCAGTACCAGCTCTCGACTTCCTTCTGCCCGTAGCGCGCCACGCTGTGCTTCACCCACTGGTAGACCAGCTCGGACCACTTGGCGTAATCCTTCGGCGGCGTGGCCCAGCCCGTCATGATCTCCTTGTAGGGCGTGCCCGGCTTCCAGTGGTGGCGGTAGGGCTGCGGGCGCTGCGACAGCGCTTCCGGCATGAAGCCGATCTGCGCCAGCGGCTTCATGCCGCGTTCGATGTACGTGTCGAAGATGCCGTCGATGATGGTCCAGTCGTAGACCGGCTTGCCGTCCTTGTCTTCGGTGTACATGTTCGTCGAGCCCCACTTGAGCGCGTAGCTGCCGTCGCCCGACGTCATGAGGTTGTGCGCGCGGACGTACACGGGGACGGGGCTCAGCGCGGCGATGTCGCTCAGCAGCTTTTTACCGTTGGGCGCCGTCGTGTAGTTCGGTTCGTCGTAGCCGAACCAGGCCCAGATCGGCGTCATGGGCCCCTTGGCCTGCGTGGCGTCGATGGCCAGCCTGACCGGCTGTGGCGTGGAAGGTTCGGCGGCGTGCAGCGGCGCGCAGGCCGCGAGGAGGAGGGCGGCGAGGTGTCTCTTCATTGTTGTTCTCGTGGGATCGGTCCGATGGGATGATGCTAGGCCGATCCACGATGGCCGTCCAATGACGGTTTTTCCGGTGTCGATACCGGATCGGATATCGCCCGCTCAGCTCTTGCGGACAAATTCCGACTTCAGGCTCATCGCGCCGAAGCCGTCGATCTTGCAGTCGATGTCGTGGTCGCCGTCGACGAGGCGGATGTTCTTGACCTTGGTGCCCTGCTTGACGACGCCGCCGCCGCCCTTCAGTTTCAGGTCCTTGATGACGGTGACGGTGTCGCCGTCCTGCAGCACGTTGCCGGCCGCATCGCGCCACACGCGGGCCGTCTCTTCCGCCGCCGCGTCGGCCTTGACGGGCCATTCGTGCGCGCATTCCGGGCAAACGTAGTTGCCCATGCCGTCTTCGTAGGTCAGCGTGGAACCGCAGGTGGGGCAGGGAGGCAAGGTCGTCATGGCAGTGTGCGAAAGGGATAGTGGAATGCAAAACGCCAACCGCAGGGGTTGGCGTTGCTGGAATTCTTGGTGGCCCGGGGCGGAATCGAACCACCGACACAAGGATTTTCAATCCTCTGCTCTACCAACTGAGCTACCAGGCCAAGGCGGCGCAGTATAGCACGGGTTAACAAAAAACCCTAATTTTTTGCTGCGGCACGTTCCTCATGCTGGCGGTCGAGCGCCAGGCGCAGCTCCTTGCGGGCCTTCGCTTCCTTGTGGCGGCGCAGTTCGTCCGGCCCGAACGGGCGCAGCGGCGGCACGGGGACGGGCTGCTTGTCGTCGCCCACGGCCACCATCGTGAAGAAGCAGCTGTTCACGTGGCGCACCTGCTGCGTGCGGATGTCCTCGGCCACGACCTTGATGCCGATTTCCATCGACGTGCGGCCCGTGTAGTTGACGGCGGCCAGGAATGTCACCAGCTCGCCCACGTGGATGGGCTGGCGGAACGTCACCTGGTCGACGCTCATCGTCACGACATAGGTGCCGGCATAGCGGCTGGCGCAGGCGTAGGCCACCTGGTCGAGCAGTTTCAGGATGTTCCCGCCGTGCACGTTACCGGAAAAGTTCGCGGTATCCGGCGTCATCAGGACCGTCATGGTGAGTTGGTGGGCGGGCAGGGTCATGGCGTCGAGCGTAAAGATGAAGAATAGGGAGGATGTTGCCTGAGAAACCCGGTTGCGGCAACAACCCCTATCCTTTGGTCAGAACTCTTCCCAGTCCGCCTCCACCGTGGCAGGGGTCTTGCGGACGGTGGCGGGTTTCCGTGCCGGCCGGGCCGCGGGCGCGGGCGCGGCAGCGGGCGCCGCGCGGCGTGCCGGCGGCAGCGCCGGTTTCGGCGCCGCCTGGGACTTCGCCTGGACCCGGAACACTTCCACCAGCCCGGCCAGCGCCTGCGCCTGTTCATGCATCGCCCGCGTCGCGGCCGCCGATTCCTCGACGAGGGCCGCGGTCTGCTGCGTCACGCCGTCCATCTGCACGATGGCCTGGTTGACCTGGCCGATCCCGCTGGCCTGTTCGCGGCTGGAGGCGACGATCTCGTTCATGATGCCGGTGACGCGGCCGATGCTGTCGACGATGTCGCGCATCGTCTGGCCGGCTTGCCCCGCCAGGGTCGCGCCGTCGGCCACGCGCTGGGTGGAGGCGTCGATCAGGTCCTTGATCTCCTTCGCGGCGGCGCCCGAGCGCTGGGCGAGGGCACGCACCTCGGCGGCGACGACGGCAAAGCCGCGCCCCTGCTCGCCGGCGCGCGCAGCTTCCACCGCGGCGTTCAGGGCCAGGATATTGGTCTGGAAGGCGATGCCGTCGATGACGGCGATGATGTCGACGATGCGCGCGGACGATGCATTGATCGCGCCCATCGTGTCGACCAGTTGCCCGACCATCGCGCCGCCCTGCCGCGCCACGCGCGCGGCGTCGCCGGCCATGCGGTTGGCTTCCTCGGCGCTCGTCGCGTTCTGGCCGACCGCCTGCGTCAGTTCTTCCATCGACGACGCCGTCTCTTCCAGCGCCTGCGCCTGGCTTTCCGTGCGGTGCGACAGGTCCTGCGCCTCGCCGGCCATCGTCGTGGCGGCGGCGACGATCGTGCCGGTGCCCGCGCGCACGTCCGCGACGATGCCGGCGAGGCTCGCGCGCATGCGCTCGAGGGCGGCCATCAGGCTGTCCTTGTCGCCGGCGACCACCGGCACGGCCACGCACAGGTTGCCGCCCGCGATCTCGGCCGCCACCTGCGCGGCGCGGGCCGGTTCGCCGCCCAGGCGCCGGAACAGGATGCGCGCGCACAACGTGCCGGCGACGATGCTGAAGACGAGCGTGGCGAGGCACAGCGCGGTGAGGACGTGGCTGCTGCGATCCGCGGACGCGAGCACGGTGGCGACGCGGGTATCGATCTCTTTCTGCTGCAACTCCAGCAGCGCCTTGACCTGGCCGAGGTATGCGGTCACGGCGGGCACGAATTCGTCGTCGAAGACCTTGCGGGCCTCGGCATCGTTGCCCGCCTTCTTGAGCGCCATCACGCGGTCGCGCGTGACGATGTAGCGCTGGCGCGCCGTGCCGATCCGCTCGAACACGGCGTGTTCTTCCGGCGTGCCGAGCAGGTCGCCGACCTGCTTCTGCAGCGCGGTGGTGCGCGTCGTCGAATCCTGCGTTTCGGCAGCGTACCAGGTCGCGAGTTCCGGATCGGCGGAGCGGGCGATGGCCCCGGTGCGCTTGGCGGCGATCGACGTGTTCAGCAGCCAGCCGGAAATCAGCCGCTCCTTCACGAGCGGACGCTGCGTGAGCGCCTGGGTGTCGTCCGACAGGACCTGCAGGCGCCAGATGGCGATGGCCGTCGCGAGGAACGACAGCACGATGACGACGGCGAACGCGAACCTGAGCTGGTTGCGCACGCTGATGGTGGCGATGGATTTCATAAGACTCCTTGGGTTTCCAGGCAACAAGAGTCAATGAAAATCGCAACGGGGCCGGTCCGCCTTGAGGCGACTCAGGACAGTGCCGGATAGATGGCATGCCCATCCGGCGCGGGTGAAATCGGCTAGGATGGCGGCATGGCTATCCTTCTTGTCCCCGGCTTCATGGCCGATGAAACGTTATGGGACGACATGGTGCCGGCGCTGGCGCGCTTCGGTCCCGTCGTCCATGCCGACCTGCGCCACGACACGTCGGTCGAGGCGATGGCGCACCGCGTCCTCGCGACAGCGCCGCCGACTTTCCTGCTCGTGGGTTTTTCGATGGGCGGCTACGTCGCGCGCGCGATCGCGCGCCAGGCGCCCGAGCGCGTGCGCGCGCTCGTGCTGATCTCGACGTCCACCCGCGGCGACACGGCCGCGCTGCAGCAGCGCAAGGGCGCGATCGGCAACGCGGCGCCGTCCATCGCCTTCAGCGGCCTCAGTCGCACGGCCGTCGCCACGTCGCTGCACCCGAAGCAGCGCGACAACGACGCGCTGATCGAGCGGATCCGCGCGATGGGCATGCGCCTCGGCGGCGACGTGTTCCGGCGCCAGTCGCTGCTGGACCGGCCGGCCGACCTCGAACGGTCAAGCGAGATCCGCTGCCCGACGCTCGTCGTGGCGGCGGAAAACGACCAGCTGCGCAGCCTGGCGGAAGCGCAGGAGATGACGGCCGCCATTCCCGGCGCCACGCTGGCCGTCATCGCGGACACGGGGCACATGATCCCGCTCGAGGCGCCGCAGCGCCTGCTCGACGTCATCGTGCCCTGGCTGGCCGCGCAGGCGGAAGGCTGACGCTTACGCCTGGTTCTGCAGCGCGCGGATCGCGTCCGCCACGCCTTGGCCGTACGCCGTGTCGGCTTTCAGGAAATGCCCGATCTGGCGATCCTGCGTGGCGGCGTCCGCATTGGACAGCGAACCGGCGATGTTGGCGATCAGGTTGCGCTTGCCTTCTTCCGTGAGCAGGCGGAACAGGTTGCCCGCCTGCGTGAAGTGGTCGTCGGTGGCGCGGGTGTCGTAGCGGCCCGCGTTGCCTTCCACCGGCCAGCCGGCGTCGCCGTGGCCGAAGCCGCCGACGGCCGGGACGTCCGCATGCACCGGATCGTAGTTCGGCGCCGCGCCGCCGTTGGCGACGGCCATCGCGCCGTCGCGCTGCTGGTTGTGGAACGGGCAGCGCGGACGGTTCACCGGCAGGTGCTGGTGGTTCGTGCCGACGCGGTACAGCTGGGCGTCGTGGTAGGCGAACAGGCGTGCCTGCAGCATCTTGTCCGGGCTGTAGCCCAGGCCCGGCACGATGTTCGACGGCGACAGGGCGGCCTGCTCGACGTCGGCGTGGTAGTTGTCCGGATTGCGGTTCAGTTCCAGGACGCCGACGGGGATGCGCGGGAATTCGCCCTGCGGCCACACCTTGGTCAGGTCGAACGCATCCCAGCCGGTCTGCGCTTCCCAGGCGGCGCGCCGGGCGTCGTCCATCACCTGGATTTCCACGCTCCAGCGCGGGTAGTCGCCTGTTGCGATCGCGTTGAACAGGTCGCGCTGCGCATAGTCCGGGTCGACGCCGGCCAGGCGCTGGGCTTCCGCCGCGCTCAGGTTCTTGATGCCCTGCAACGTCTTGAAGTGCCACTTGACCCACACGCGCTCGCCCGCGTCGTTGATCAGGCTGTAAGTGTGGCTGCCGAAGCCGTCCATGTGGCGGTAGCCGTCCGGCGTGCCGCGGTCCGAGAACAGGATCGTCACCTGGTGCAGGCTTTCCGGCGTCTTGCTCCAGAAGTCCCACACGTTCTGCGCGGATTTCAGGTTCGTCTGCGGATCGCGTTTCTGCGTGTGGATGAAGTCCGGGAACTTGATGCCGTCCTTCAGGAAGAACGTCGGCGTGTTGTTGCCGACCAGGTCCCAGTTGCCTTCCTCGGTGTAGAAGCGCACGGCGAAACCGCGCGGATCGCGTTCCGTGTCGGCCGAGCCTTTTTCGCCGCCGACGGTCGAGAAGCGCAGGAACGTTTCCGTCTGCCTGCCGACGGCCGAAAACAGTTTCGCCTTCGTGTACTTGCTGACGTCATGGGTGACGGTGAAGGTGCCGTATGCGCCCGAACCCTTCGCGTGCACGACGCGCTCGGGGATGCGCTCGCGGTTAAAGTGCTGCAGTTTCTCGATCAGGTGGAAATCCTGCAACAGCACGGGGCCGCGCGGACCGGCCGTGATCGAGTTCTGGTTGTCGGTGACGGGAATGCCGGAGGCGGTGGTCAGTTGGGTCATGGCGGCTCTTTCATGGTTAAGCTATCGAAGGTTTTTCCGCGATAGCTGCGATCTATTCATAACCATGGTAGAGCTTGCGGGGTATTCGTGCAAACTATCCGTTTATATGGATCTAATAGATAAAATTAATTAACTAAAAGCATCCTCGTAGCAGCGGACTATTGCTCGAACACCGGGGTCAGAGCCCGATTTTGGTAAATTTCCCAAATCAGGGCTCTGACCCCGGTTTGATTTAGATCAGGCTCAGCGTGACGTCGATATTGCCGCGGGTCGCGTTCGAGTACGGGCACACGATGTGGGCCGAGTCGACGAGGTCCTGCGCCACGGCGCGGTCCAGGCCCGGCAGGCTCACGGCCAGTTCCACGGCCAGGCCGAAACCGTTCGGGATCGGGCCGATCGAGACGCTGGCGTCGATCGACGCATCGGCCGGGACGACCACTTTCTTCTGGGCGGCGACGAACTTGATGGCGCCCATGAAGCAGGCCGAGTAGCCGGCGGCGAACAGTTGTTCCGGGTTGGTGGCGTCACCCTTGCCGCCCATTTCCTTCGGCGGTGCCAGGCGGACGTCCAGCAGGCCGTCGTCGGTGCGGGAGGCGCCTTCGCGGCCGCCGGTGGTGTGGGCCTTGGCGGTGTACAGGACTTTATCGAGTTTGGTGGTCATGGCGTTATCCTTTCAGTGGTTGAGTTCGTACTGCACATAAATCGTCTTACATTGCGCCGGCGAGCCTGGCGCGCATCGCCTGAATTTCGCCGACGAGTCTTACAACATCCTGCACGTCGCAACCGGTGGCGCCCAGGATGCAAGCCGGGATGCCGGCCGCGTCGTCCTTCAGCGCTCGCGCCGCGGCCGTCAGCCGGATCACCACGCGGCGCTCGTCCTGCGGATCGCGGGACCGGTCGACCAGGCCTTGCGCCTCCAGGCGCTTCAGCAACGGGGTCAACGTCCCGGAATCGAGGTACAGGCGCTCGCCGATGTCCGACACGCTCAGGCCGTCGCGCTCCCACAGCACCAGCAGCACGAGGTACTGCGGGTACGTCACGCCCAGCTTGTCCAGGTGCGGCTTGTACACCTTCGTCATCGCCAGCGATGCCGAGTGGAGTGCGAAGCACAACTGGTTGTCGAGCAGGAGCGCTGCGTTTGCGTCGTTCGTTTCCATGGGTGGAACTATAGCGCGCAATTAAATTGTGCGCAATATGTTTGTTTTTATGAACCCCATAGCCTGGGGCTATGATCAACGCGGCGTGCCGAAGACTTGCGTCCAGTAGGCGGTGCGGTTGCGGTTCTGGGGATTGATCGCGTAGGCCGCGCCCATCTCCGTGAACGCCGGATTCATGATGTTGGCGCAGTGGCCGGGACTGTCCAGCCACGACGCGACGGCTTCCTCGGGCGTGCGCTGTCCCGATGCGATGTTTTCCCCGACCCGCGCCCAGCGGTAGCCGGCTTGCGTCGCCCGGTCGGCCGGCACGCTGCCATCCGGCTGCTTGTGGTTGAAGTAGTGTTTCTGCGCCATGTCCGTGCTGTGCACGAGGGCGGCCTGGCCCAGCAGCGGGTTCCACACCAGCGGACCGGCCGGACCGAACGCCTGCGTCCCGCACGTGCGCGGCTGCGCGCGCGCCGCGTTCACGAGCGCGAGGATGTCCCGGCCCGCGTCCGGCCACTCGGGCAGCGGCGGAATGACGATGGGCCGCGCCAGCACGACCTGCCAGTCGTCGCCGATGTGCGCCGTGCCGACGGCCACGAAGTCCGCGGCGCGCAAGGTGCGGCAGTATTTTTGTGCGATGGCCTCCATTGCGGCGCGCGCATCCGGCGGCCCAGTGACCGTGATTGCCTCGGCATGTGCGGCCTCGTAGCCGGCGCGCTGCAGCGCGAATTCGAGGAACGTACCTGGACCGATGCGGATGCGGGACAGGGTCGGTTCGACGTTCAGCGCCGCAACCGGCGCTGCCGCGGCGTCGTCGCAGATACCGGGCGCGGCACGGTACGCATTGATCAGGTTGGCGAGCTCGTCCGCACGCGCGGGCGCGGCGGCGGCCAGCGTGGCGGCGAGCAGGAGTAGGCGGGTGAGGGCAGGCATGGTCCTCACCCAGATGGGGACGCCGGCGCGCCGCGGCAAGGCGCGCGACGCGGCGCCGATCGCGCAAGTGAAATCCGATCCGCACTCGCCGTCGGCATGCCGCGTCAACGGCAGCCTGCGCAACCACCCGGGCTTCTACGACGCGTTCGACGTCAAGCCGGGGGACAGGATGTACCTGGCGCCACAGGACCGCGTCGTGTTCTGGTAACGCGTCCGGTTCAGTGACGCAGCGCGGTCGCCGCGGCCGTCACGTCCGGCCGGTCGGGGCGGAACGCGCGTTCGGCCGACGCCGTGTCGTACAGCGACTCGACGCGGATGAACTTATCGTCACGCATGGTGAACACGTGGACCCACTGGCTGTCGTAGCTGCGCCCGGTGGACCTGACCATCCACATGGCCTCGCCGAGGACGACGACCTTGTCGTTTTCCGCGATGACGTCCTTGATGACGAAGCGCGTGGGCTGCATGGCCGTGATCAGCTCCGAAAAGAAGCGCCCGACTTCCGCCTTGCCGTGGAAGCTGCCGGCGAAGGGCACGGCTTCGGCGTCGGGGCCGATCCACTCGGCGTCGTCGTGGGCGTAGGCCATCATGCCGGGAATGTCGCCGCCCTGGAACAGCCGGTAGCCTTCCAGGACGAGCCGCTTGTTGTCTTGTGCGTCCATGTCTCTTTCTCCTTGTGATTGTGGTGCGGCGGGGCCGCTTCATGCAGCCTAGACGCCCGGCGCGGGAAGTCAAGAATAGTCTGTGACTTCTGGTTGTCGTAAGCGGGGTCGCTGGGCATTACAATCGGGACATCACCCTGAAGGAATAGCCCATGCGTCTGATCTGCTTCGCCACCCTGTTTTCGCTGGCCTGCGTGCCGGCCGCCCACGCCCAATCGCAGGTGAAGATCGGCAGCGCCTCGCCGCTGTCCGGTCCCAGCGCGCACCAGGGCAAGGACATCGAGAACGGCGCGCGCCTCGCGATCGACGATTTGAATGCGCAGGGCGCGACGATAGCCGGCAAGAAGGTCAAATGGGTATTGCAGGCGGAAGACGACGGCAGCGATCCGAAGCTCGGCACGGCCGTCGCGCAAAAGCTCGTCGACGGCGGCGTCGTCGCGGTCGTCGGCCACCTGAATTCCGGCACGACGGTGCCTGCCTCGAAGATCTACAACAGCGCCGGCATCCCGCAAATCTCCCCGGCGGCAACGACGCCGCTGTACACGCACCAGGGCTATAAAACGGCATTCCGCATCGTCGCCAACGACGACCTCGTGGGCCGCGTGCTGGCCAGCTACGCCATCGACACGCTGAAGGCGAAGAAGATCGCCATCATCGACGACCGCACCGCGTTCGGCCAGGGCCTCGCCGACCAGTTCGCGAAAGACGTCAAGCGTTTGAAGGGCGCCGAGATCGTCAGCCGCCAGTTCACCAACGACCGCGCGACGGATTTCAATGCGATCCTCACGCAGATCCGCGCGCGCCGGCCGGACGTGATCTTCTACGGCGGCATGGACGCGACGGCCGGCCCAATGCTCAAGCAGATGCAGGCGCTGGGCATCACCGCGAAGTTCGTGTCGGGCGACGGCGTGTGCTCGGAAAAGCTGCCGCAGCTGGCAGGCAGCGCGCTCGGCGACGACAAGGTGGTGTGCGTCGTGGCGGGCGGCGTCGATGCGCCGCTGGAGGCGGGGATGGCCGCGTTTTCGGACCGCTACAGGAAGCGCTACGGCATGGGCTTCCAGACGTATGCGCCGTACGCGTACGACGCGACGATGACCTTCGCCGCCGCCATGCGCGCGGCCGGATCGTCCGACCCGGCGAAGTTCCTGCCGGCCCTCGCAAAGATCAGGTACCAGGGCATCACGGGCACCATCGCCTTCGATGCGAACGGCGACCTGCGCGACGCGGCCCTCACGCTGTACACCTACCGCCGTGGCCAGCTGACGAAGCTGCGGGTGGTGCGCGACAGCGTGAACTGAGCGAACGATGCGCTACCTGGACTTCAGTTCGTGGCAGGCGCTGGCGACGACCTTCTTCGGTCTCGCCGTCTTCACCCTGATCGGCGTGGGCATCCGCGTGCTCATGATGCAGACGATCCAGCAGCGGCGCGAGCGCATGAACCGCCAGATCAACGAGCGCCTGCGCACCCTGATCGCCGCGTACCGCACGCTGGGCGGCTCGTTCACGGGCGAGCTGACGGTCGATCCCAAGCACCTGCGCGACTTGCGCGCGGCCGGCCTCGACGCCGGTTCGGACCGCGCGCGCCGCATCCGCGACGCCGTCGAGGCGGCGCTGGCCGACATCCTGCTGCTCGGCACGGAGGAACACTGCCGACTCGCGGGCCAGGCCGCGAGCGACCTCGCGGCGGGACGGCCGATCCACACGGCCGACCTGGTGATCTCGCTGCGCGCCTTCATCCGTGAAGCGCTCGACCTGGGACCGGTCCCGGACGGCGTCGCGATCCCGCTGCAGGGCCCCACGCGCGCGCAGGGTGCGGGCAGCCGCGGCAAAGGGGAGGGCGGCGGCGGCAAGGGCGGTGGAGGCGGCGGCATGGACGGGGGCGGCGGCATGGGCGCCGGACTGGCGCCGGACCAGCGCCGCGACGATCACGATCCCGCCGCCTGATGCCGCGGCGCGGCCGTCAATCCGTCACGACGTGCCAGACGTTCATCTTCTTGTCGCCTGCGCGGTCGCCCGCCTTCTTGTCCTTCACGAACGTGTACAGCGGCTTGCCCTGGTAGGCGAGCTGCTTGCTGCCGTCGTCGCGCGTGACGGTGGAGTACGGCGCGGACACGGCCGCGTCGCCGGCCTTCACCGGCGGCCAGTTCTCCGCGCATGGGCCGTTGCAGGCGCTCTTGCCGCTGCCGGCGACGTCCTTGTCGAACGTGTAGACCGTCATGCCGTGGGCGTCGACGAGGACGCCGTTCATCTTCTTGACCGGTGCCGGATCGGCGGCGTGGGCGGACAGGGCGAGGAGGGCGGACAGACAGGCGATACCGAATTTCAATGCTTTCATGGTAGCTCCTTGGAAGACATCGGTTGTCAGGACTGCCCGGACATTCTAGTCCAGGATGCGGGCTATAATGCCGCTCCTTCCCGAAGAGTTTCCCATGTCCCTCGACTGGTTCGCGCCGGCGCAATGCGTCGGCTACATCGCGTTCGTCCTCGGCGTCGCCTGCGCGATGCAGAAGGACGACCGCCGCTTCAAGCTGTTCATGGCCGGCGAATGCCTGGCCTACATCGTCCACTTCGCCCTGCTCGGGAACCCGACGCCTGTCGCCAGCACGACCATGTCGCTGCTGCGCTCCGTGCTGGCGCTGTACACGCGTTCGGTGTGGGTGGCGGTCGGCGTCGTCGCGATGAACCTCGCCCTGGGCCTGACGCTCGCCACGCGCATGACGGACTGGCTGCCCCTGGGCGCGTCCTGCGTCGGCACGCTCGCGCTGTTTCTCCTGCGCGGCGTTCCGATGCGCCTCGCGATGCTGTGCGGGACCTTTCTATGGATCGCGAACAACATCATCGCCGGCTCGATCGGGGGCACGGCGCTCGAGATCGTGATGGCGGTCGTGAACGGCACGACGATCTGGCGCATGGCGCGCGCGGCGCGGGTGGCGCAGCCGGCCTGAGGTCCGTCAACGTCGCCCGTGGAGCGTGGCGCGGCGATCGCGGATAATGTCGCCTCGATTCGACCATCGTTCACCCGCACATGGAATTCACACGCGACGACGTCAAACACCAGTTCGATCCCCGCACCTTTGCCCGGGGCGAAGCCTATTGCAGCGAAGACCGCGTCGTCGCGATCGACGTCGATGGCGCGACGATCCATGGGGAAGTCGAAGGCAGCGGCGGCAAATTCTACGGGCAGGCCATCCGCGTGACGACCGGCAAGCGCGGCGTCCAGTTCAAGGGCGACTGCGATTGCCCGATGAGCTACAACTGCAAGCATGTCGTGGCCGTGTTGCTGACGCTGCTGGACCGCGCCGCGCCCGACGTGCCGCTCGCGGCCGAGCGCTGGCTGGCGCTGCTGGCCAGGGTAAAGAACCACGTGCGGGGCGCGCACGATCCGTCGGTGCAGGCCTTCAGGATCGAGTACGTGCTCGTGCCCGATCGCCATGACAAGGCGCTGAGCCTGCACCCGTACATCGTGCACCTGGACGAGGCCGGCCGCTTCGGCTCGGCCACCATCGTGAACGACCCGTTGTACCTGCTGACGCATCGGCTGCCGTTCGTCCGCCGCGAGGACGAGGAGCCGCTGCTCCTGCTGGCCGCGCTGCGCATGGGCCAGGGCGCGCCCAGGCCGACGGGGGTGGTCGGCGGACGGCTGCTGGGCGAACTCGCCGCCGCCGGCCGGCTGTGGCGCGCGGCGAGCCAGCACAAGGCCACGCGCGGAGAACTGCTGCGGATGACGCCGGGGCCGCGGCGCGCCATCGGCACTGCATGGCATGCGCATCCCGCCAACCCCGAGGCCGTCTTGCTGGGCTGGCAGATGAGCGGAGGCGAGAAGGGCGTGCAGATCCTGCCGACCGATCCCATGTACTACATGGACGATCTCGTCGTGGGCGAACTGGCGGTGCCGGAGGCGCTCGCCGGCGTCCCGTCGGCGGCCCTGATGGACATCGTGGAACAGGCGCCGGTGCTGATCGCGGAACAGCGCGGCGGGGTCGCGGGCCGCCTGCTCGAACTGGGGCTGGACGAATTCGTGCCCGTTCCCGCGACGATGGCAGTGCGCGAGCGGCACGACGTCGTGCCCGTGCCGCGTCTCGTGCTCGACAGCCAGGACGTTCCGGGGCGGCGCGACTGGGTCGTCTGCGACCTCGCGTTCTTGTCGTTCGATTATGACGGCATGTCGACGGACGGCGTCGCCGAGCCCGTGCTGCGCATTGCGCGCGAGGACGGTGTCGACGTGATCGTGCGCGACCGGAAGGCCGAAGCGGAGGCCGGCAACATGCTGGCCGCGCTCGGTTTCATGCCGGCGCCGGCGAACTCGCCCATGCGCGAGTACTGGCCGGACGCCTTGTCCCTTCCAGACGAGACGGCCTGGCTGGCCTTCGTGCGCGACGGCCTGCCGCGCCTGCGCGAAGCGGGATGGTCGATCGAGATCGACCCGGATTTCCGCTACGACTTTGCGCACGTGGACGAGTGGTATGCCGATCTCGATGAACGCGAGGGCGACGGCAACGGCTGGTTCGACCTGGAACTGGGCATCATCGTCGGCGGCGCGCGCCATCCGCTGCTGCCGCTGCTGGTGGACATGATCCGCAAGACGCCGCTCGAATTCGGTATCGACGCCCTGGCCGCCCGTGCCGATACCGACGATTTGCCGCTGACGTTGTCCGACGGTACGCGCGTGGCCCTGCCGTGGGGCCGTGTGAAACCCATCCTGGCCACGCTGGGCGAGCTGTATTTCGGCGACCGCGTCGGCGCGAAGATCCAGCTGCCGGCGCTGGATGCGGCACGCCTGGCGGAACTGGAGCGCGCCGCGCGCCTGCGCTGGCTGGGCGGCGAACGCTTGCGTGAACTGGGCCGCAAGCTGCACGATTTCGACGGCATCCGGCCGGTGGACGTGCCCGCCGGCCTGACGGCGCAGTTGCGCCCTTACCAGCGCGCGGGCTTGGACTGGATGCAGTTCCTGCGCGAATACGGCTTCGGCGGCATCCTGGCCGACGACATGGGACTCGGCAAGACCATCCAGACGCTCGCCCACATCCTCGCCGAAAAGGAGGCGGGCCGCCTCGATGCGCCGGCGCTCGTCGTGGCGCCGACGAGCCTGATGGGCAACTGGCAGGCCGAAGCGACGCGCTTCGCGCCCGGCCTGCGCGTGCTGCTCCTGCACGGGAAGGACAGGAAGGCATCGTTCGACCTGGTCGGCGACGCCGACCTCGTGCTCACGACGTATGCCCTGCTGGGCCGCGACGAGCCGGCGCTGCGCAGGCACCGCTATCACCTTCTCATCCTCGACGAAGCCCAGTACATCAAGAATAGCCGTTCGAAGGCGGCGCAGACCGTGCGCCTGCTCGATGCCCGCCACCGCCTGTGCCTGACCGGTACGCCGGTGCAGAACCACCTCGGTGAATTGTGGTCGCAGTTCCATTTCCTGATGCCGGGTCTGCTGGGTGACGACAAACAGTTCAATACCGTGTTCCGTAAGCCGATCGAGCAACGCGGAGACGTCCAGCGCAAGAACCTGCTGGCACGCCGCGTGAAACCATTCATGCTGCGCCGGACCAAGGACAAGGTTGCCACCGAATTGCCGCCCAAGACGGAGATCGTGCTGCCCATCGAACTCGACGGCGCCCAGCGCGACCTGTACGAGACCGTGCGCGTGGCGATGGACAGGAAGGTCCGCGACGCCATCGATGCCAAGGGCCTCGCGCGCAGCCAGATCATTATTCTCGATGCCTTGTTGAAATTGCGCCAGGTCTGCTGCGATCCGCGCCTGCTGGACGCGGCCGCCAGGGTGGGGTCGGCCAAGCTGGACACGCTGCTGGAACTGCTCGACACGTTGCTGAGCGAGGGACGCAGCGTCCTCGTGTTTTCCCAGTTCACGAGCATGCTGGCGCTGATCGGCGCCGCGCTGGACGCGCGCGGTATCACGTTCGTGCAACTGACAGGCGACACGGCCGATCGCGACGCTCCCGTCGGCGCGTTCCAGCGGGGTGACGTGAGCGTGTTCCTGGTCAGCCTGAAGGCCGGGGGCGTCGGCCTGAACCTCACCGCGGCCGACACCGTCATTCATTACGATCCATGGTGGAATCCAGCGAGCGAGAACCAGGCAACCGATCGCGCCTGGCGCATCGGCCAGGACCAGCCGGTGTTCGTCTACAAGCTGATCGCGCAGGGCACGCTCGAAGAAAAAATCCAAGACATGCAGCGCCGCAAGGGCGAACTGGCCAATGCCGTGCTCGATGCCGAAGGCGGGCTCGCGGCGGCCATCGGCCGGGACGACCTGCAGGTGCTGTTCGCGCAACCCTAGGCCGGCACGCGCGCTTCGTGCATTACCGTACGGACGCCCGCGCCCGCCTGCGGCATCCTGAACCCGTGATCAATCGCAAACGAAAGGAGTACGATCATGGGCAAATATTTCCTGGCCTGGATCATGGGCGTACCGGCCATCGTGCTGGTCATCCTGTACCTGTTCTTCCACTGATGACAACGCCACCAACCGGTGGCGTTGTCGTTTCCAGGCTTACGCCACGGTGATGTTCACGTCGATATTCCCACGCGACATTTTTGAATACGGGCACGTCTGGTGCGCGGCATGGACCAGGTCCAGCGCGACGTCGCGCGGCACGCCGGGCAGGCTCACGGTCAGCCGCGCCTGCAGCGAATAGCCGTCGGTGCCGGTGCCGGTGCCGAGGTCGACTTCCGCATCGACTGCCGTGTCTGCCGGCAGGGTCACGTGCCGGTCGCGCGCGGCGTGGCCCAGCGCGCCGATGAAGCAGGCCGACCAGCCGGCGGCAAACAACTGTTCCGGGTTCGTGCCCTTGCCGTGGCTGCCCGGCGGCGACAGCGTGATGTCGAGGCGGCCGTCGTCGCTTTTTGCACTGCCTTCGCGGCCGCCGGTGGTGCGGGTCTTGCCAGTGTAGAGAACCTTGTCGATCTTGCTCATGGTATGTCCTTTCGATTAGATGAGGAAATGCGGATTACAGGTGGCCGACGGCGATGACGGCAGCGGCGAACGCGCGCGGCGCTTCCTGCGGCAGGTTGTGGCCGATGCCCCCTTTGATGAGTTCATGCTTGTACTTGCCGGTGAAGCGCCTGGCGTACGCGGCCGGTTCCGGGTGCGGGGCGCCGTTGGCGTCGCCTTCCAGGGTGATCGTCGGCACGGTGATGGCCGGGAAGGTGGCCAGGCGCTGTTCCAATTTGTCGTATTTCGCTTCGCCCTGGACCAGGCCGAGGCGCCAGCGGTAGTTGAAGATCGTGATGGCGGCATGGTCCGGGTTCTCCAGCGACGCCGCGCTGCGGTCGAACGTGCGGTCGTCGAACTGCCATTGCGGCGACGCGGTCTTCCAGATCAGCTTGGCGAAATCGTGATGGTTCTTCGCATAGCCGGCGGCGCCGCGGTCGGTGGCGAAGTAGAACTGGTACCACCATTGCAGCTCGGCGGCCGGCGGCAGCGGCTGCTTGCCGCTTTCCTGGCTGCCGATCAGGTAGCCGCTCACGGACACCAGCCCTTTGACACGCTCGGGCCACAGCGCGGCCACGATGTCGGCGCTGCGCGCACCCCAGTCGTAGCCGGCCAGGATCGCCTTGTCGATCTTCAGCGCATCCATCAGGTCGACGACGTCCTGCGCCAGCGCGGCCGGTTCGCCGTTGCGCACGGCCTTCGGATCCAGGAAGCGGGTCGTGCCGTAGCCGCGCAGGTGCGGCACGATCACGCGGTACCCGGCCTTCGTCAGCAGCGGTACGACGTCGACATAGCTGTGAATGTCGTACGGCCAGCCGTGCAGCAGGATCACGACGGGACCGTTGGCCGGCCCCGCGTCGACGTAGCCGACGTTCAGCACGCCCGCATCGATCTGCCTGACGGACGAGAAGGCGTCGGACGTTTGGGCGTGGGCCGGGCCGAGGGCGGCGACGGTGAGGGCGGCTGCGCCGAAGACGTTGCGCAGCGTGCGGGCGATGGGCTGGTTCATTTCGATTCCTCCGGTAACTGGTCAGATGGTCTGCCGCTGTAAATTACTTATCGCGATAATCATTATGTCGATAACTTTATCCCGGCGCCGGACGGTTTGCAAGCGCGAAAACCATTATTTCGATAATTATTTTTGACACGCTGGCCTGCCAGAAAACGAGGCCGCTAAAATGTCTTTTCGACAAATATGAGGAGACGACATGAAAGGTGCGGCTGTTGTCGCCGGATGCCTGCTGGTTGGAATGGCCCAGGCGGCCCAGGTGACGGACCCGGTGCAGGTCACGGGAGGACGGATCGTCGGCACGGCGGCCGACGGCGTGAACGTATTCAAGGGCGTGCCGTTCGCGGCGCCGCCCGTCGGCCAACTGCGCTGGCGCGCGCCGCAGCCGGTCGTGCCGTGGCAGGGCGTGAAGACCGCGCAGGCCTACGCGCCGGCCTGCGCGCAGACGGCGGCGTGGATCCCGGATCCGAAAAGCGAAGACTGCCTGTACCTGAACGTGTGGGCGCCCGCGCAGGCGCAGAAGCTTCCCGTCATCGTCTGGATCCACGGCGGCGGCTATTACGGCGGCACGGGCGCCCAGCCCGGTTATGACGGCGGCAACCTGGCGCGGCGCGGTGTCGTCGTCGTCACCATCAACTACCGCCTCGGCATCTTCGGCTTCTTCGCCCATCCCGAGCTGACGGCGGAGTCGCCGGACAAGGCGTCGGGCAACCAGGGCATGGAAGACCAGGTCGCGGCGTTGCGCTGGGTGCGGCAGAACATCGCGGCCTTCGGCGGCGATCCGGCGCGCGTCACGATCATGGGCGAATCGGCGGGCGGCGAATCGGTCGCCGTGCTCGTCGCGTCACCGCTGGCCAAGGGCCTGTTCCAGCGCGCGATCTCGCAGAGCGGCAACTTCGCGATGCCGATCGACGCCAGCGAGAACGCCTTGTTCGACCGCACGGCCGCGGAACAGGCGGGCGTGGCGTTCACCAGGGCGGTGGGCGCGAAGCGCCTGGCGGACCTGCGCGCGCTGCCCGTCGCCGCGCTGCAGAAACCGGCATGGGCGCCGCATCCCATCGTCGACGGCCATCTGCTGCGCGAAGACCTGACGACGACGTACCGCAACCATCGCCAGAACGACGTGCCTTTGCTCGCGGGCTGGAATGCGGAAGAGGGTAAGGACCTCGCACCGGAAATCCTCGGCACCGACAAGTTCACGGCCGCCAGCCACAAGGCGCTCGTGGCGAAGCTGCTGGGCCATGCGCCGTCCACCGCCGTGCTGGCTAAGTATCCCGGTGCGACGGATGCCGAAGCCAGGGCGTCGATCGACCGGCTCACGACCGACTGGTGGGGCTGGCGCACGTGGTACTGGGCGGCACTGCAGGCGCAGTACGGCCAGGCCAGGCCCTACCTCTACTATTTCACGCACCGGCCGACCGAACCCCTGACGCCGTGCGGCTATGGCTGCGGAGCGGGGCATGGCGCGGAGATCCAGTACGTGTTCGATCACCTCGGCCAGGATCCGCGGCCGTGGTCCGCATACGACCGCCAGCTGGCCGCGCGCCTGGCCGACACGTGGGCAAGTTTCGCGCGCACGGGCACGCCGAACGGCAAGGGCTTGCCCGACTGGCCCGCGTTCGACGGCCGGCCGGCGACCATCCTGCGCATCGGCGACGCGGCCGACCTGCAGGCGCGGGGCAGGCTGCCGGATTTTTCCTTGTTCGGGGAGACCGGCAAGCATTGAAACAGCGTGGCCGGATCCTTGACGCAGTATCTGCCGCGTCTTGCCCGGTATCGACAGTGTGCCGCTCCGTCAGGCAGAATCGGGAAATCAATCGCTCAACATGACAACAATTTCAGGGATTTCTATGACGGAGCATCTGCAATACATCGACAATGCTGAAAAAGTATTCGTTTTCGACCAGGTCTACCCATTAAGCGCCGCCAACGAGCAGGCCAACCAGAAAAAGCTGAATGCGTTCGGCTTCTGGACCAAGCTGAATCCGTTCAAACGCCCCAGGGACGAAACGGTCCTGCTGTCGAAGCACGTGTTGCGCTATGAGCCGTTCTGGCACGTGGTGACGACCCGTTCGGTCGATTATTCGCGCGAGCTGATTTATCCGGTCGACATCGGTAACGCCTATGCGCACAAGGTCGTCATCAACGGGAAGGAATATTCGATCGCGGAGCAGGGGAACAAGCGGACGATCAGCATGCAGGCCGTCGAATATTCGCACAGGAAGATCAAGTACGAGGATCACCTCGACGGTTTGTCGCGCGATCCGAAAAAAGGGGCGCTGGCAAACTACATCAATAAATACAAGGTGCAGGAGCACTCGGTTCTCGAGCTGCCCGAAGCTGTCGTTCCGCAGTTGCGTTTGCCCATGCTGCTGCAGAAGATCCGCCAGACGCTCGCCGCGGAGACCATTCATGCGCACGAGTTTCAGGAAGATCTTATTACGATAGAAAAGGTCCACCTGTACTACCGTCCCGTGTTCGCTTTCGAATTCGCCTGGACGACCGAGGACAAGGTCGGCGTGATCGAAGTCGATGGATTGACCGGCGAAGTCATCGAGAACGGCCAGTGGTTCAAGGAAACGCTGCAGGCGTTCACCACCCGCGAAATGCTGTTCGAACTGGGATCGGAATTGGCCAGCGCGGTCGTTCCCGGCGGCGGGACGGCTGTCAGGGTGATCGAAAAAATGACTTCCGAGGGACGTGTCGATCCCTTGAGCGCATAAGACGTTCGCCGCGCCTCAGCCGGCCCGGATCTGCGACGGGCTCAATCCCACGATGCGGCGCATCCAGCGCGCCATGTGGCTCGGATGCGCGAAGCCGGTTTCCAACGCGACTTCCGTGACGCTGAGCCGCCCCTCGAGCAGATGCAGGCGGGCCCGTTCCACGCGCCGTTCGAGCACGAACCGGTGGACCGGCGTACTGGTCGCCTGCCTGAACAAGGCCTTGAAATGCGAAGGACTGAACCCCGCGACGGCGGCCAGTTCGGCGAGCGTCAGGTCCTGGTCCAGGTGGGCGTCGATGTATTCGATGACGTGGCGCAGGCGCCAGGCGGGCAGCGCCCGTGCCTGCACGGTCCTCGACCGCGACTGCAGCGCGACGAGGCGCACGGCGAGCGCCGACGCGAGACTGTCGGCGAACAGCCGCCCGCCCGGGTGGGCGTCATGGTCCTCGGCCTGCATCATCCAGCCGATGCGCTCGATCTGCGGATCGCGGACGTGGATCGCCGGCGCGAGGTCGAAGGCGCGCGCGCCGCGTCCCATGTCGTCGGCCGTGGCGCGCAGGTGCGCGGGCGCGAGCCGGAGCAGCAGCGAGGTGGCCGGCTGCGCCAGGATCCAGCGCGTGCTGGAGCCGCCCGGCACGACGCAGAACTGGCCGTGCAACCGCACGCCCTGCCGCTCGGCCTTGCCCGCCCGGTACGACACCGGCACCGGCCCGCCCAGGTGAAGGCACAACACGTGGCGTTCGTCCACGGGCGAATCGAACCGGCCCGACGGCACCGGCGACGTCAGCACGTCGAGGAGCGGCAGCGGGGCCGTCGCTGGGCTGGGATAGCAAGATGGGCGGTCGGTCATCTGATCCTCCGGTACGCGTCCCGCCAATGTACAAGGAAATCATCCGTTTGTGTCCGCCGCCGGCCGCCGGTGCGCGCCGGGCCTGCTCCGCGTCGCTAGCATCCTTCCATGTCCAACGCAGCGAAGGAGAGTCGAGCATGAAACGCAGGGATTTCTTGTACGTGACCGCGGCAGCGGTCGTAGCCGGCCGTGCGCAGGCGGCGCAGACGGAGGTGGAACGCTATCGCCACGCGCGGCGCCATGTGGACCTGCCGTGCGGCCGGATCGCGTACGTCGAGCGCGGCACGGGGGCGGCGGCGCTGTTCCTGCACGGGGCGCCGCTCAACGGCTTCCAGTGGCGCGGGGCGCTCGACCGCCTCGCCCCGTACCGGCGCTGCATCGCCCCCGATTTCATGGGCCTCGGCTACTCGCAGATCCCCGCAGACCAGTCGGTGGCGCCCGCCGCCCAGGTGGCGATGCTGGCGGCGCTGCTGGATGCGCTGGGCGTCGGCCAGGCCGACATCGTCGCTTCCGACAGCGGCGGCGCGGTCGCGCAGCTGTTCCTGGTTCGCTTTCCGGCGCGCGTGCGCACGCTGGTGCTCACGAACTGCGACACGGAGCCCAACAGCCCGCCGCCGCTGATCCAGCCGGTGCTCGACATGGCCCGTGCGGGCACGCTGGCCGACGACACCGCGCAGTGGCTGGCCGACGGAAACCTGGCGCGCGCGACGTTCGGCGCGGCCGCGTACCACGATCCGGCGCTGCTCACGGACGACATCATCGACTACTACGTGGCACCGATGGTGAGCACGCCGTTGCGGCGCAGGCAGTATCACGCATTCCACGACGCGCTCGCGCCGAATCCGCTGGCGGGCATCGAGGCGGCGCTCAAACGCACCACGGTGCCGGTGCGGATGGTATGGGGCGCCAGCGACATGATCTTTCCGCTGGCGGATGCCGCTTATCTTGACCGTATTTTCCCGCGCTCGCAGGGAATATATCGAGTTCCAAAAGGAAAATTATTTTTTCAGGAGGAATTTCCCGATGTAATTGCGGAAGAGGTATTGCGATTATGGCGTGCTGGTTGAATATAAGAGTTGATTAAAATTATCGAGATTTTCCCTAATTAAATAAGAGGATGAACATAATATGAAGCCGTATCGGGTTTAATGAATACATATGTTTTATATTCTATCGCCGATTTACCCGATTTAAATGTCGGTGTATTTAACAGTTACAGGTTCTATATCGATGCGGCTTTAAAAAACCCATTTTCTTTCAAGTAGATAAGTGCGTGGCACAGGAATTGCTAAGGTGTCGCAGTGCATTAGTTGCACCCATAACTCTTATTGACTTGAAAGGACTACAGAGATGAAATTAAAATTCGCGCTGGCCGCTGCCCTCGCATTCACCGCCATTACCGGTACCGCACACGCCGGCGCCTTTATCAATGGTGGTTTTGAAGATGGCAATGCAAACGGCTGGACGACTGGGGAAGGGTATCGTTGGGATACGCTGAATGCGAGCCTGTCGCCCGCCACTTTCCTGCCGGGCGGCAGCAAGTACACGGGGCCGGCAACCCGCTCGGCCGTCAACGCCGCTGGCACGGTCGATCCGTTGCTGGGCTCGTTGCTGGGTTCGACCGTTTATTCGGGCCAGTACTCGTATCGTGTCGAAGACACTTCGGACGGCGGTAATGCATCGGTCCTCAGCCAGAAAGTGACGAATTACACCGAATCGAACATCTTCTTCGCGTGGAAAGCCGTGCTGGAAAATGGCGGCCACACCGCCGATGAATCGGCCGAATTGCTGATCACGCTGACCGACGATACGACGGGCACGGTCCTGATCAATCGCGTCTACAATGCCGGCGACGGCGGCGGCGGCGTCGACAGCCGTTTCACCATGAATGGCGACCTGTTTTATACGTCGGCCTGGCAAATCGAACAGCTCGCGATCGATTCGTCGCTGTCGGGCCACGATTTCACGCTGTCGATTCTGGCTGCCGATTGCCAGCCGTCCGCACACACGGGTTATGCCTATATCGACGGATTTGGCGCGGTTATCCCGCCGGTGAAAGTTCCGGAACCGGCATCGGCCGCGCTGATGTTGCTGGGTGCCGGCGCAATGCTGCGTTCGCGTCGTCGCAAGCAGGCTAAATAAAACAGGGGTGAATAAAACGCCATCCACGGATGACGTTTTATTATCGATAGCCTGAAAGCAAAAACGCCGACCTGCACGGGGCGGCGTTTTTGCTTGAAACTTTGGTGGCCCGGGGCGGAATCGAACCACCGACACAGGGATTTTCATTCCTGCGCGCGGTCGCTTGCGCTGCCCCCTGGCGTGACAGCTCAGACGAAGTTCCTGATGAACTCGTAGTAGGCGCACGGCCCGAAGGACGAATGGCGAATCACCGATTTCTTGATCGAGGTGATAAGGGCAACATAATCCTTGAGCGTGAGATCGTTGTCTTTGCCGATGTTGTGGACGCCAATCTCGACCACGTGGGCGACGATGCCGTCGATGGCTGGATGGTTCAGCACCCTCTCGTTTTTCGCGAAGCCGAATTTTTGTTTCACTGCGATGATCGAATTGTCGAGACCCACGATACACAAGGCATCAGTCAGTTCGGGTATGGCTTCGTACTCGGCTCTCAGGTGGGTTTCGATGGCTTGGCAAATGCCGAGTTGCAAATCATTCTTCGGGTCCATTGTAGTTACCTCGTTGTCGTAAGCCGCTTGCTGGCGGTGGATCTGGTCAAAAAATACTGTAGCGTCGCAGTATCGCTCACCTGTGTGGACGATCAAGACCGTTGCGGCCGGGCTTGAGGCGTTCACGGACGTCGGTACGCACAAGATCATTGCCGTCCGGCGCGTCGGATGATCGGCTCGGCCGTGAGCGGCAGTCCGGCAAGCCCGAGCAGATCATTGATATGCCGATCGTAGCGCGGATCGGCCAGTTCCTTGACGAGAGGAAGGTTGAGGGCTGAATACACCGGCACCCATTCGTCACTGCCATCAGGACCGCGACTGCGCAGCGACAATGCCGGATTCAACTGGTAGACCCCGGTTGCCACGCGCTTGAACAGGTGCCGGTTATAGGCGTAGTCGCGATCGACCTCGTTGCGGGCCAATACGCCTGAGATGAAGGCCCGCTTCCTGCGTTCGGGAGGCAGTACGGCAGCCGGCATCCGTTCGTAGGCGCCGAGTAGCATCCCGGCGTCGAAGCCGCCTCGGTCGCTGGCGTCCGCATTGCCGAAGCACGACTTGAACAGCACCCACATCGTTTGCAGTATCAGGTATTCGGACTGGCGCGCGTCGATGCGCACGAGGCGCTCGCCGACCATCACGTCGATGCGAGCTGGCGCCACCAACTGGTAGACCGCGCCGAACGGCCCCTTGGCGTACTCATCGTCGCGCAGCGCAGCCGCGATCGCCCAGTGCAGCGCGTTGCGGCCCAGGTGGTCGACGGCCGTGGTATCGGCGCCGCGTTCGAGCAATGCAGTCACCAGGGGAACGTTGCCGGCCGCCGTTGCCGCCATGAGCGGCGTCTGGTTCATCGGCGTCCGATGCTCGACGCCATGTTTATCGCATAATTTCAGGATGTCCTTGAAATTGCGAGCGAAATAGGGCTGATAATGGCGCCGGCCAAACGTGACGGCATGCATGGGAAAACCGCGTGCCTGGCCGAAGCCGGCGTCGTGCACCAGGAAATAGGCGAGGATCGGTTCGTCGAAGCAGGTTGCGTAATCATACAGCTGGGTCTTGGTTTTGCTGCCCGGTACCTGTTCGCGGAACACCCTGGACAGCGTCTCACGCAGCCTGGCCTCGTCGAGCACGGGCCAGGGGACGGGTGACGTCTTCAGTATCATGCGTTCGATCGCGTCAGCCTGTTCCTGCTTGCCCTGCAATGCCAGCCTGCGCGCTTCCTTCTGCCAATCCTCGAGGCTCGATGCTTGCGCGGCCGTTTTCGCCGGGGCGTCCAGGTTTGCGATATCGAGCAGGCGCAGCAGCGGATGTCCTTTATCCGATTCGACCAGATAGACATTGTGGATAGCCCGCGTCAGCGCCACGTACAGCGCGTTGACGTAAAACTTGTAGATTTCGAGCGATTTGTCGCCCTTGTCCCTGGCGCGGCCGTACTGCAGTTCATCCCCGGTAAGGTCGGATTCCCCGACTCCCTCCGCGATTGCGGCGAACTGGGCGCGGTTGTCCGAAACAAAGCGGTACAGGACAATGCTGTCGTACTCGAGGCCCTTCGCTTCATGTACCGAGAAGATCAACGGGGTGTCGAAGTGCTTTCTCGCCTCGGCCTTATCTTCGTCGCGCAATACCAGCACCGCAAAGCGGGTCGAGCGGCGTGATTGCGCGTTCAGGTCGCGCCGCACGGCATCGCTGTCGGTCAGCAGGCTGGCGGCGCCCTCATCCTGCTTGACGGCTTCGACCAGAAAATTGCTCTCGCGGTCAATCGAGCCAAAGCGCCTGTGCTTGATTTTCAGGAGCGTGTTGGCGATCCGCGTGACCTGCTTGCCGTTCCTGAAATTGGCTCGCAGGACTTGCAGTTGCTGTCGTTCGGCCAGTTCGGGATCGTGCCAGAACAGACTCTTGACTTTGCCCCATGAAAAGAAATTCGGGTGGACGATCTGGTTCGAGTCGCCGCACAGCAAGAATTGTCCCGGCTTCTTCAGCATGCGCAACACGAGCGCCAACTGGACCGGGGTAAGGTCCTGCACCTCGTCGATCACCACGAAATCGTAGCGCGGCTGCACTTGCCGCCGCCAGTCGTGCGACACCAGGTTCGAGTCGAACAGCCGGGCCTCCTGCAGCCAGACCCGGTATTTTTCGAACAGGTCGTACAACGCGGTGCGATCGCCGGACGAGAAGATCGATTGACGTGCGCCGAGCGCCGCATACTGGTCGCGCGTCAGCACGCCGGCGGCGTCAGCGGTGATCACGCCCCGGATTTCTTCGTATGCCTGGTGGGCGTCGATGCCCTTGAATTGCTGGCGCATGCGCGCGAACCAAGTGGAAAAATCGCGCCAGCTGGCTTCGCGGCCCTGCGGGATCCGGATCGACTCGAGGAACTCGCGGAAGGACAGGAAATCCGTTTCCTGTCCTTCGCGTTCGAAACCATGCGCGTAGTACAGGTCGCGCGCCGACTGGGCAAGGTAGGCCGACAGTGTCACGTACAGGATATCGCCCTGCGCCTGCTTCATCTTCTCGAGTGTCAGCGCGGTCTTGCCGCTTCCCGCGCTACCGACGATGATCAAGGGGGTGGCTTGCAAATAGACTGCCTGCTGTGCATCGTCGAAAGAAATGACCTTGTCGAGCCAGTGCACCTGTGGCCGGTTCGGGTTCACATACCCCACCGGCTCGGCTTCCCGGATGGCTTCGGCCAGATCGGCCGCCGGAATCTTGGTATCGTCGATACTGGCCCCGCGGAGAAAGCGCGACCTGTCGTAGGCGTGCTGCTCGATCACTTCCAGCATCAGGGCATAGGTTTCGCCATCGTAGCGGACGATGGAGAACAGCAAGCGGTCGGCATAATCGAGTTTTGCTCGATAAAACTTGCCCTGCGTAAGGTTGGTCAGTTTCTTGACATCGGCCGCGCGGAAGTCGTCGCGCTCGATCGCTTCTCGTACCCTGGCATACTGGTTTTTGTTGCGCGGAGGGGAAAATTCGATGTATTCGAGGATTTTCATGGACGCCTGTCACGTATTGATACGGAATAAAAATTAATCGATACCGATACTGTGGATTAGTCAGATTGGATGAGCCAGCCTGGACAATTGGGTCTGATGCCGCCGCCTCAACGCCGCTTTGTACCGGAAATAGACCGGATGCAAGATTTCGGATGCCGGAAACGAAAACGCCGACCTCTAGGGGTCGGCGTTTTCGCTTGAAACTTTGGTGGCCCGGGGCGGAATCGAACCACCGACACAAGGATTTTCAATCCTCTGCTCTACCAACTGAGCTACCAGGCCAAAGGAGGCATGATTATAGCGACGGGTTTGCGAAGCTGCAAGGGCCTGTCGAGCAGTTTTTTTGGCAACGGCCAGGACGATATGCCCGTCCCGTTCGCAGGAAGCAGGCCACGGTGACGGTCTATAATGTTCATCATGAGCACACAGACCACTTCCTCCGCACATCATCGCAACGTCGCCCGCCGCAGCGACATCTGCATCGTCGGCAATGGCGCCATCGCCAAGACGGCGGCCCTGGGCCTGTCGCAGGCCGGGCACAGCGTCACCTTGCTCGTGCCGCCCGCGCGGCCGGATGCACCGGAGGCGTCGACCGGCGCCGAAAAACCCTGGGATGTGCGCGTGTACGCGCTCAACCATACGGCGCATACGTTATTGTCGTCGCTGAAAGTCTGGGGCGCGCTCGACATGGCGCGCGTGGCGCCCGTCGACGCCATGGACGTGCAGGGCGACGGGGAGCAGGGCGGCCATCTCGGGTTCGATGCGTTCGGCGCCCATGCGGGCTCGCTCGCGTGGATCGTCGAGGACAGCAACCTGAACCAGGCGCTCGACGCGGCGCTGCGCTTTGCCCAGAACGTCGAGACCGTCACGGGACGCGCCTGCCGCATCGTGAGCAGCGCGGAAGACGTCGAGGTCGAGCTGGAAGACGGCAAGGTGCTCGCGGCCCAGCTGCTGGTCGGCGCCGACGGCCGCGATTCCTGGGTGCGCGGGCAGTGCGACATCGGCATCGATTACCGTTCGTACCACCAGCGCGCCATCGTGGCGAATTTTGCGTGTGAGAAGCCGCATCACTACGTCGCCTATCAATGGTTCACGTGCAAGGAAGGCATCGTCGCGCTGCTGCCGCTGCCGGGGAATAAAGTGTCGCTCGTGTGGTCCGCACCGGACACGCTGGCGGACACGATCATGAACGAATCGCTGGGCGAACTGGCGATCCGCCTGGGCGAGTATTCGGAGAACAAGCTGGGCCTGCTGAAGCCGCTGCAGCCGGAAGACGTCAAGGCGATCCCGCTGGCGCTCGTGCGCCCGCACGCGATCACGGCGCCGCGCGTCGCGCTCATCGGCGACGCGGCCCACGCGGTGCATCCGCTGGCCGGGCACGGCATGAACCTGGGCTTCGGCGACATCAATGCGCTGCTCGACACGCTCGCCGCGCGCGACGACCACCAGGGCCTCGGCGACGAGCGCCTGCTGGCGCGCTACGCGAGAGCGCGCAAGGAAGACGTATTGCTGATGCAACTCGCCACGGATGGCCTGGAGCGCTTGTTCGGCGCAAATCTTGAGCCCGTGCGCGTGGTTCGCAATTTAGGATTAAACTTGCTGGATAAGTTGCCTCTGGTCAAGCGACGGCTGATCGCCCACGCGATGGGCAGGTAACGCGGCACATCTTTAAGGAATTCACTCATGGGTAAAACGAAGCTCGCCGTCCTGCTGGCGACCGGCCTGATCACGTCATGCGTCGGCGCGCAGAATTCGGTCGAGGCGAACATCAAGAAGGCGATCGAACCGCGCCTCGGCGGCGCCAAGATCGAGTCGATCAAGGAAACGCCGTACGCCGGCCTGTACGAACTGCGCGTCGCCGGCGACATCCTGTACACGGACAAGAAAGGTGAATACCTCATCATCGGCCACGTCTACGATGCCAAGACGACGCGCGACCTGACCCGCGAGCGCATCGACGACATCAACAAGATCAAGTTCTCCGACCTGCCGCTGAACGACGCCATCAAGCAGGTCAAGGGCGACGGCAAGCGCGTGATCGCCGTGTTCGAAGACCCGAACTGCGGCTACTGCAAGCGCTTGCGCCAGACGACGCTGAAGAACATGGACAACGTGACGATCTACACGTTCCTGTACAACATCCTGTCGCCGGACTCGTTCGAGAAATCGAAGAATGTCTGGTGCGCCCCGGACCGCGCCAAGGCCTGGGATGACTGGATGATCAACAACAAGCCGGCACCGGCCGCGCCGGCGAGCTGCGAGTCGCCGAACGAGAAGGTGCTGGCGCTGGGCCAGAAGCTGCACATCACCGGCACGCCGGCGATCTTCTTCTCGGACGGCAGCCGGATTCCGGGCGCCGTCGACCAGAAGACGCTCGAGGCCAAACTGGCCGCCCTCAAGCAGTAAAACGAAAAGCCCGGCACCGCCGGGTTTTTTACGACTACACCAACAAGCCAAAACAAGGGAGAAGACATGCTCACATTGAACATCAACGGGCGCGACGTCCAGGTCGACGCCGATCCCTCCACGCCCATCCTGTGGACGCTGCGCGACAACCTGAACATGACCGGCACCAAGTTCGGCTGCGGCGCCGCCCTGTGCGGCGCCTGCACGGTGCACCTGGACGGGCAGGCGATCCGCTCCTGCGTCACGCCGATCTCCGCGGCCACGGGCCACAAGATCACGACCATCGAAGCGATGGAATCCGACAAGGTCGGCAAGGCCGTGCAGGACGCCTGGGTCAAGCATGACGTCCCGCAGTGCGGCTATTGCCAGAGCGGCCAGGTGATGAGCGCCACGGCCCTGCTGCGCGTGAACAAGAAGCCGACCGACACCGACATCGACAACGCCATGAGCGGCAACATCTGCCGCTGCGGCACCTACCAACGCATCCGCGCGGCCATCAAGGATGCCGCCAAAACCCTGGCGTAAGGAGGCCCGCATGCTATTCGAACAGATGAAAAATGCGGCTCCCGCCGGCGGCCGCTTTGCCCCGACCTCGCGCCGCGGTTTCCTGAAAGCCGGCACGCTGGCGACCGGTGGCCTCGTGCTGGGCTTCGTGCTGCCAACTGGCGGCCGCTTCGCCCGCGCCGCCGATGCCGCCAAGCCGACGGTCTACGCGCCGAACGCCTTCCTGCGCGTGGCGCCGGACAACACGGTGACCGTGCTGGTCAACCGTCTCGAGTTCGGCCAGGGCGTGCACACGGCGCTGCCGATGGTGATCGCGGACGAACTCGATGCCGACTGGAGCCAGGTGCGCGGCGAACTCGCGCCGGCCGCCGACGTGTACAAGGATCCGGCCTTCGGCATCCAGATGACGGGCGGCTCGGGCACCATCGCCCACTCGTTCACGCAATACCGCGAAGTGGGCGCCCGCGCCCGCGCGATGCTGGTCCAGGCCGCCGCCCAGCAGTGGAAGGTGGATCCGTCCCGGTGCCGCACGGCGAAGGGCGTCGTCTACGGCCCGGCGGGCCAGAAGGCGACTTATGGCTCGCTGGCCGAAGCGGCGATGGCCCTGCCGGTGCCGCAGACCGTCACGTTGAAGGACCAGAAGGCGTTCCGCTACATCGGCAAGCCCATGCCGCGCCTGGACGCGCGCGCCAAGTCGACGGGCCGCCAGCAGTTCGGCCTGGACGTCAAGCCGGCCGGCACCAAGATCGCGGTCGTCGCGCACCCACCCGTGTTTGGCGCGAAGGTGGCGAAGTTCGATGCAGCCAAGGCCAGGGCCGTGCGCGGCGTGATCGCCGTGCTGGAGATTCCGGTGGACCGGGGCGGCCGCGGCGTGGCCGTCGTCGCCGACGGCTTCTGGCCGGCGAAACAGGCGCGCGACCTGCTTGCCATCGAGTGGGACACGAGCGTCGTCGAAAAAGTCGACAGCGGCAAGCAGCTGGCGCAGTTCGCGGAACTGGCGAAGACGCCGGGCGCCGTCGCCCGCAAGGCCGATACGTCCAAGCTCGCGGGCGCGAGCAGGAAGATTTCGGCCGTCTACGAATTCCCGTACCTGGCGCACGCGCCGATGGAACCGATCAACTGCACGGTTGACCTGAAGGACGACGCGTGCACCCTGTGGGTCGGCTCGCAATTCCAGACCATCGACCAGGCCGCTGCCGCCGCGACGGCAGGCCTGAAGCCCGAGCAGGTCACCCTGAACACGATGATGGCGGGCGGCGGCTTCGGCCGCCGCGCGGTGCCGACGTCGGACTTCATCGTGGAAGCCGTCAACATCGCCAAGGCGTACAAAGCGGCGGGCCATGCGGGTCCGGTGAAGCTGATCTGGAGCCGCGAGGACGACATCCGCGGCGGCTACTACCGTCCGTCGCACATCCACCGCGCGGACATCGGCCTGGACGCCGGCGGCAACATCGTCGCGTGGGACCACACGATCGTCGGCCAGTCGATCATCACCGGCACGGCGTTCGAACCGATGATGGTCAAGAACGGCGTCGACGCCACGATGGTCGAAGGCATGGGCGAGCCGTACGACGTGCCGCTGAACCTGACGGCGCATGCGGTGAAAGCCAACGTGCCCGTGCTGTGGTGGCGCTCCGTCGGGTCCACCCACACGGCGTTCGTGATGGAGACGCTGATCGACGAGGCGGCCCATGCGGCCGGCCAGGACCCGGTCGCGTACCGCAAGAAGCTGATCGACGCGAAGCACGCGCGCCATCACGCGGCGCTGGATCTCGCCGTCGCGAAATCCGGCTACGGCAAGAAGACGCTGCCGAAAGGGCGTGCATATGGCGTCGCGCTGCACGAGTCGTTCAACACGGTCGTCGCCTACGTCGTCGAAGCGTCGATCGTCGACGGCAGCCCGAAAGTGCACAAGGTCACGGCCGCCGTGCACTGCAACCTGCCCGTCAACCCGATGTCCATCGAGGCGCAAGTGCAGGGCGCCGCGCTGATGGGCCTCGGCACGACGCTGCCGGGCGCGCGCATCACGCTGAAGGATGGCGTCGTCGAGCAGCAGAACTTCGGCGACTACACGGTGGCGCGCATGAACGACATGCCGCAGGTGGACGTCCACATCGTGCCGTCGCAGGATCCGCCGACGGGCATGGGCGAGCCGGGCCTGCCGCCGCTGGCGCCGGCGCTGGCCAATGCCGTGTTCAAGCTGACCGGCAAGCGCCTGCGCAAGCTGCCGTTCGACCTGGCGGCGGCTTGAGCGTGTCCCCGGTCGCGCATGTTGTCGGCATCCTGCTCGCGGCCGGCCGGGGGCGCCGCTTCGATCCGGCCGGGCAGCGCAACAAGCTGCTGGAGCCGCTGGCCGGCGAACCCGTCGTCGTGGCCAGCGCGCGCAAGCTGCTGGCCGCCGTCCCGCGCGTCGTCGCCGTCGTGCCGCCGCTTGACGCCGGCGTGGGTGGGCAACTGGCCGCGCTCGGCTGCGACGTGACCGTGTGTCCGGATGCCGACAGCGGCATGGCGGCATCGCTCACGCATGCCATCCGCCATTCGCTGCCATCGAACCCGCAGGCCTGGCTCGTGGCGCTGGGCGACATGCCGTATGTCGATCCGGCCACCCTGCGCCGCCTCGTCGACGCGCTGGCGGCCGGGGCGGGCATCGCGGCACCCGTGCTGGATGGGCGGCGCGGCAATCCGGTCGGTTTCGGGGCCGTGCACCTGGACGCGTTGCTGGCGTTAAGCGGGGACGCGGGCGCGCGGCGGCTGTTGCAGGCGTTTACCGTGACCGAGGTGCCGGTCGACGACCCGGGGATTTTCCGCGACATCGACTTGCCAGAAGATCTTACGGAAGGGTAATCCCAACCGTTTGAATACGCTCTTTCTTGAAAAATCCGATTACACTACGGCGCATCGGAGAGAGATTGTTCACGTCATATGAAAAAAGCACCCCAGAAGCAGCCGCCGGCCATCCAGTACACCATCGTCCCGAAGGACCTCGCCGGGCACCTGTTCAACGTCACCGTCACCGTGGCGGAGCCGCATCCGGACGGGCAGGTGTTCGCGCTGCCGGCCTGGATCCCGGGCAGCTACATGATCCGAGAGTTCGCGCGCAACATCGTGCGCATCCGCGCCGAGGCCCGGGGGGAAGCGGTCCGTCTCACGAAGCTGGACAAGCATAGCTGGCAGGCCGCGCCCGTCGCCGGGCCGCTGACGCTGCATTACGAGGTGTATGCGTGGGACCTGTCGGTGCGCGCCGCCCACCTGGACCAGACCCACGGCTTCTTCAACGGCACGAGCGTGTTCCTGCGCGTCGTGGGCCAGGAGACGCGGCCGCACCAGGTCGACATCCAGCGTCCGGGCGACCCGGCCGCCCGCACGTGGCGCGTGGCCACCTCGCTGCCGGAAGGGGGCGCGAAGCGCTACGGCTTCGGCACCTATGTCGCGCGCGACTACGATGAGCTGATCGACCACCCCGTCGAGATGGGCGATTTCGTGCTGGGCGGCTTTACCGCGCACGGCGTACGCCACGACATCGTCATCACGGGCCGCGTGCCGAACCTGGACATGGCGCGCCTGGAAAAAGACCTGAAAGCCATCTGCGAGACGCAGATCGCGTTCTTCGAGCCGAAGACGAAGAAGGCGCCGATGGACCGCTACGTGTTCCTGACGATGGTCGTCGGCGATGGCTACGGCGGCCTGGAACACCGCGCGTCGACCGCGCTGATCTGCGCGCGCACCGACCTGCCGACGACGGCCGCGCCGAAGACCGCCGAGCCGAACGAGGGCTACATCAAGTTCCTGGGCCTGTGCAGCCACGAGTACTTCCACACCTGGAACGTCAAGCGCATCAAGCCGGCCGTGTTCGCGCCGTATGACCTGCAGGTCGAGAACTACACGCCGCTGCTCTGGCTGTTCGAGGGCTTTACGAGCTATTACGACGACCTGATGCTCGTGCGCAGCGGGATCATCAGCGAGGCCACGTACTTCAAGCTGCTCGGCAAGACGGTCGGCAGCGTCCTGCGCGGCACGGGCCGCACGAAGCAGAGCATTGCCGAGTCCAGCTTCGACGCCTGGAGCAAGTACTACCGCCAGGACGAGAACGCGCCGAACGCGATCATCAGCTATTACACCAAGGGTTCGCTGGTCGGCCTCGCGCTCGACCTGACGATCCGCGCGAAGACGGAAGGCGCGAAGTCGCTGGACGACATCATGCTCGCCTTGTGGGACCGCTACGGCCGCGACTTCTACAAAGGCAAGGAAGGAGGTGGGCGCGGGGTCACCGAGCAGGAGGTGGAAAGCCTGTTCGACGAGGTGAGCGGCGTGCGGTTGAAGTCGATCTTCGACCGCTACATCCGCGGCACGGAAGACATCCCGCTGGCCAAGCTGTACGCGCCGTTCAGCGTGAAGGTGACGGAAGAGCGCAAGAACGCCAAGCCGTCGCTGGACGCCGGCATCGGCCGCGACGCCGCCGGCGTCAAGCTGACGCAGGTGCACGAAGGCGGCGCGGCGCACCAGGCGGGCCTGTCGGCCGGCGACATCCTGATCGCCGTCGACAGCCTGCGCGTGAACGGCAACCCGTCCAACCTGGACCAGCTGCTCGCGCGCTACCGCGTGGGCGACACGGTGAGCGTGCACGCGTTCCGCCGCGACGAGCTGATGGCGTTCGACGTCACCCTGCAGGGCGACCGCGTGCCGTGCGTGCAGATCTCGGTGGCGCCGGGCACGCGCAAGGGGCCGGCGGTGAAGCGGCCGAGCGCAAGTTAATTCGGCAGATAGGATCGCAAGAGATCGAAATCGATCGGCTTGGTGAGGTGACGGTCGAACCCGGCCGCGAACGCCCGCTCGCGGTCCTTCTGCTGGCCCCACCCGGTCGTCGCAATCAGCGTGATGCCGGCCCCCGCAGACAGCTGGCGCACGCGGCGCGCCAGTTCGTAGCCGTTCATGTCCGGCAGGCCGATGTCGAGCAGGGCCACGGCCGGCGCGAAGCCGGGGAGCATCTCCAGCGCCCGGGCGGCCGTCGCCGCCGTTCTCACCTCGCAGCCGTGCAGCTCCAGCGTCATCGCCAGCGTCTCGGCGGCATCCTCGTTGTCGTCCACGACGAGGACGCGCAGTTGGGCCGGCGCCGCCGTTCCGGACGGTGCCTGCAAAGACGGCGCCCACACGCTGCCTTGCGCCAGCGGCAGCCGGATCGTGAACGTGCTGCCCAGGCCCGGTCCCGGGCTGTCCGCATGCACGCTGCCGCCGTGCAGTTCGACGATCCCGCGCACGAGCGCCAGGCCGATCCCGAGGCCGCCTTTCGACCGTTCGAGCGCCGGTTCGAGTTGCGAGAACATGTTGAAGACGGTGGCGAGCGCCGAGGCGGGCAGGCCGATGCCGTTGTCGCGCACGCTGATCTCGGCCGTGCCGTCGTCGCACGACAGCCGCAGCTCGATCGTGCCGCCATCCGGCGTGTACTTGGCCGCGTTGGTGAGCAGGTTGATGACGACCTGCGCGAGCCGCGTCGCATCGCCGTCCACGACCACGGGCGGCGCCGCGATGGACAGGCGCAGCGTGTGGCGCGCCGCTTCCATCGTCGCGGCGAGGTCGTGTGCCGCGCCCTGCACGAGGGCGGACAATTCCACCGGCGCGCGTTGCAGCTGCATGCGGCCCTGCGTGATGCGCGAGACTTCCATCAGGTCGTCGACGAGGCGCGTCAGGTGGCGCATCTGCCGGTCGAACGCCTGGAGCAGGCGGTTGTCCGTTCCGTGGCCGAACTTCAGCTTGAGGACGTCGAGCGCGCTGCGCATCGGCGCGAGCGGGTTGCGCAGTTCATGCGACAGGGTTGCGAGGAATTCGTCCTTGCGCCGGTCCGCGGCCGACAGCTGCGCATTCAGCTTTTGTAACTCCTCCTCGGCGCTGCGGCGCGCGTCCAGCGCCGCTTCCGCCGCCTTGCGGGCCGCCAGCAGTTCGCGTTCGTACGCGCGCCGGTCGGAGGCCTTGAACAGGGCCCAGTGGTCGATCATGTCGTCCGCTTCCTGGCGGCGGCTGATGTTGATCAGCATGGGCAGGCGCTCCTGGCGCTTGTTGCGCAGGTCGACCTGGATCTCGGCCACGGAGCCCTGCACCTGCAGGATCGGCTGGCAATGCGTGTGGTAGAACAGGCGGGCGCCCACCGGCAGCAGATCCTGCATGCGCACCTTGCCGACGAGCTCCTCCTCCGCATAGCCGAGCCACGTGCACGCCATGCTGTTCGCCCTCAGGATCACGCCGTCGGCCTCCGTCAGCAGCAATGCGCAGGCGGCTTGATCGAACAGGATGTCGCCGGAGGGCGCGGTCGGCACGGATGTCAGCGCAGTGCGTGCGCGAGGAAGTTGTCGATGGCGCGCGAGCTTTCCGTGGGCGCGCTCATGTGCGGGCAATGACCGACGTTCTCGATGACGTGCAGGACGCTGCCCGGCAGGTGCCGGTGCAGGAAGTCGCCGACGGCACGGGGCGCCACGAGGTCGTCGCTGCATTGCAGGATCAACGCCGGCACGGTCGAACGGGGCACGTCCGCGCGGTGGTCGGACAGGAACGTCACGCGGGCGAAATGCTTGGCGATCTCGGGATCGTTGCGGCAAAAGCTCTCGGTCAGCTCCTTGCGCAGTTCCGGACGGTCGGGCACGCCCATGATTGCGGGCGCCAGGCTGCTCGACCAGCCGAGGTAATTGGCGTCCATCGTCTCGAGCAGCTCGTCGATGTCTTCCCGGCTGAACCCGCCGACGTAGTCGCCGTCGTTGATGTAGCAGGGCGACGGGCCCACCATGACCTGCGCGACGAATTTTTCCGGCGCCTTGATCGTGGCCAGCAGGCCGATCATCGTGCTGACGGAATGGCCGACGAAGATGACGGGACCGGTCGCGCAGTCGTCGACGATCTCGAGCAGGTCGTCCGCGTAGCCGTGCAGGGTGCCGTACTTGTCGCGGTCGTACGCGGACAGGTCGGAACCGCCGCTGCCGACCAGGTCGAACGCGATCGTGCGGAAGCGATCCTCATAGGCCGGCGCCAGGAACCGCCACATGGTCTGGTCGCAGCCGAAGCCGTGGGCAAACACCATCGTCGCCGGGCCGGTGCCCGCCAGCCGGACATTGTTCCTGCGCTGTATTGTCGACATGAATATCAAATGTGTAAAAATGTAACAAATAATTATAGACCGAATATTGTCGAGCAGGCGCACCCGTCGCGCATGGTCACGGCGACGGCGATTCCGACGCCTGCGGCCCCGCCAGGCTGCGCAGCTGATACCGCTCGCTGTCCGCGAACAGGAAGGTTTCGGAGAACGTGAGCCGGCCCGCCGGCGGGGGCGGCAGCGGCGAACTGCGCCGCACGGACGCCAGCGCGATCTCGGACGCATCCGGATTGCGCGAGCGCTGCACGGCCACGTCCGCCAGCTGGCCGTCGCGGTCGACGGTGATCTCGAGCACGACGATGGCCGGCAGCATGGGCGGCAAGGTGCCCGTCCAGGCGCGTTCGGGATTGTGGTCGGCCACGTGGTGCGCGACCTGGGTCTTGTAGTCGTCCAGGCCAGCGGGCGCGGGGGCCGTCGGCGAGGCGGGATGGAAGATACGTCCGACGGAAGAGGTGACAGCCTCGGTGGCCGTCCTGACGCTCGAGCATCCGCCCAGGCCTGCGATCGAGATAACGAGAACGAGGCCTGCGCGGATGATCGTGTTCATGTCAGTCGAATAAGCGTTTGAGTTCCGTGCCGGGATCGGGCGCGCGCATGAACGCTTCGCCCACCAGGAACGCATGCACGTTGGCGTCGCGCATGCGCTTGACGTCGGCGGGCGCCAGGATCGCGGACTCCGTGACCACGAGCCGTTCCGCCGGAATGCGCGGCAGCAGGCCGATGGTCGTGTCGAGCGTGACCTCGAAAGTGCGCAGGTTGCGGTTGTTGATGCCCAGCAGGCGCGTATTGAGCTTCAGGGCCGCATCCAGTTCGTCGCCGTCATGGACTTCGACCAGCACGTCCATGCCGAGTTCCTGGGCACATGCCTCAAGATCCGCCATCAGGCCATGATCCAGCGCAGCGACGATCAGCAGAATCGCGTCCGCACCCATCGCGCGGGCTTCGTATACCTGGTACGGGTCGATGATGAAATCCTTGCGGATCACGGGCAGGTTGCACGCGGCGCGCGCCTGCTTCAGGTACTCGGGCGAGCCCTGGAAGAATTGCACGTCGGTCAGGACGGACAGGCACGATGCGCCGCCCGCGGCATAGCTCCGGGCGATCTCGGCCGGACGGAAGTCGGCGCGGATCACGCCTTTCGACGGCGACGCTTTTTTCACTTCGGCGATCACGCCCGCACGGCCCGCGTCAATGCTGCGGCGCAGGCTCGCCTCGAAGCCGCGCAGGTCGGCGCGCAGGGCGGCATCGCTTTCGACGTCGCGGCGCAGGCTGTTGAAATCGCGCTGCTGCTTGGCCGCGGCGACTTCCGTGGCTTTGACGTCGAGGATCTTGTTCAGGATATCGGACATGGTGGTATTCAGTGTTGTTTCGCCAGCGCCAGCTTGACGCCGAGCCAGACGAACAGGCCGCCGGTGGCGCGGTTGAGCCATTGCGCGACGGCGGGATTCGGTTTCAGGCGCGCGCGTGCCTGCGCGGTGAACAGCGCCAGCGCATGGCACCACAACATGCCGTTGATGTTGAAGATGGCGCCCAGGATCAGGAAGGCGGCCGCCTTGTGCGGCGCGTTCGCGTCGATGAATTGCGGGACGAAGGCGAGGAAGAACAGCGCCACCTTCGGGTTCAGCACGTTCGTCAGGATGCCTTGCGCGTAGATGCGGCGCAGGGGCAGCGGGGCGACGGTGAGCGGCTGAGCGGCGGCACCGTCGCCGCGCTTGCTGAGCAGCATGCCGACAGCCAGGTACAGGATGTACGCGGCGCCAAGCAGCTTGACGACGGTGAACGCGGCGGCCGACGTGGCCAGGATCGCCGACAGGCCGAGCGCCGCAGCGAAGATGTGCACGAAGGTGCCCGTGCCGATGCCGAGGGCCGCCGCGCTGCCGGCGCGCCAGCCCTGCGTCGCGCTGCGCGTCATGATGAGCAGCGAGTCCGGCCCCGGCATGATGTTCAGCAGCAGGCCGGACACGACGAACAGCGCGAGGTCGTGGATGCCGAACATGTCAGCTCGCCGCGCCGAGCTGGCGCGTGACGCTCACGAACTGGTCGAGCTTCGCCAGCGCCGCGCCCGACGCGATGGCGGTGCGGGCGCGCTGCAGGCCGTCCTCGATGGACGCCGCCACGCCGGCCGCGTACAGCGCCGTGCCCGCGTTCAGCGCCACGATGTCGTGGGCCGGACCCGGTTCGCCGCGCAGCGCTTCCATGATGCGCGCCTTCGATTCGGTGGCGTCGGCCACTTTCAGGTTGCGGCTGGCGATCATCGCGAGGCCGTAGTCTTCCGGGTGGATCTCGTATTCGCGGATTTCGCCGTTGACGAGTTCACCGACCATCGTGCCGGCGCCGAGCGAGACTTCGTCCATGTTGTCGCGGCCCCAGACGACGAGCGCATGCTGGGCGCCGAGGCGCTGCAGCACGCGCACCTGGATGCCGACGAGGTCCGGGTGGAACACGCCCATCAGGATGTTCGGCGCGCCCGCCGGATTCGTCAGCGGGCCGAGGATGTTGAAGATGCTGCGCACGCCCATCTCGCGCCGGACGGCGGCCACGTTCTTCATGGCCGCGTGGTGGTTCGGGGCGAACATGAAGCCGATGCCCGTCTGCGCGATCGACTGGGCGATCTGCTCGGGTTTCAGGTCGATGTGCGCGCCCAGCGATTCGATGACGTCCGCGCTGCCGGACGACGACGACACGCTGCGCCCGCCGTGCTTCGCGACGCGCGCGCCGGCGGCGGCTGCGACGAACATCGACGCGGTCGAGATATTGAAGGTGTGCGCGCCGTCGCCGCCGGTGCCGACGATGTCGACGAGGTGCGTCGTGTCGGCCATCGGGACCTTGGTGGAGAATTCGCGCATCACCTGCGCCGCGGCGGTGATCTCGCCGATGGTTTCCTTCTTCACGCGCAGGCCCATGGTCAGCGCGGCGACCATCGTCGGCGAGATTTCGCCGGACATGATTTGGCGGAACAGATGCAGCATCTCGTCGTGGAAGATTTCACGGTGCTCGATGCAGCGGAGGAGGGCTTCTTGTGGGGTGATCATGGCAGGTCCAGTATGAATATACACCTCGTCGCCCCCGCGCAGGCGGGGGCCCAATTGCTGTGCGGCGTGCAAGCAACTTGGGTTCCCGCCTTCGCGGGAACGACGTCGTTCTTGCTCAGGCGGTGCGTTCGAGGAAGTTCTTCAGCATCGCATGCCCGTGCTCCGACAGGATCGACTCGGGGTGGAACTGCACGCCCTCGATGTCGAATTCCTTGTGGCGCACGCCCATGATTTCGCCGTCGTCCGTCCACGCCGTCACTTCCAGGCACGCGGGCAGCGACGCGCGCTCGATCGCCAGCGAGTGGTAGCGGATCACCGTGAAGGGGCTCGGCAGGCCCTTGAACACGCCTTCGCCGATGTGCGCGATCTTCGACGTCTTGCCGTGCATGACCTGCTTGGCGCGGATGATCCTGCCGCCGAACGCTTCGCCGATGGCCTGGTGGCCCAGGCACACGCCGAGGATCGGCTTCTTCCCTTTGAATTCGCGCAGCACGTCCACCGACACGCCGGCATCCTTCGGCGATTTCGGGCCCGGCGAGATGCAGATGCGGTCCGGGTCCAGGTCCGCGATTTGTTCGAGGGTGATCTCGTCGTTGCGCACGGTGCGCACTTCCTCGCCCAGCTCACCGAAGTACTGCACGATGTTGTAGGTGAACGAGTCGTAGTTGTCGATCATGAGCAGCATGTCAGATCTCCCCATCCAGTCCGTCTTGCACTTGCTCGGCCGCGCGCAGCACGGCGCGCGCCTTGTGTTCCGTTTCCAGCCATTCCATCTCGGGGATGGAATCCGCGACGATGCCCGCCGACGCCTGCACGTACAGGTTGCCGTCCTTGATCACGCCCGTGCGGATCGCGATCGCCACGTCCATCTCGCCGCCGAAGGAGAGATAACCGCAGGCGCCGCCGTAGATGCCGCGCATCACGGGTTCGAGTTCGTCGATGATTTCCATCGCGCGCACTTTCGGCGCACCCGTCAGCGTGCCGGCCGGGAAGGTGGCGCGCAGCACGTCCAGGTTCGACATGCCGTCCTTGAGCGTGCCTTCCACGTTGGAGACGATGTGCTGCACGTGCGAGTACTTCTCGATGACCATCTGGTCCGTGACTTTCACGCTGCCGGTCGTGGCGATGCGGCCGATGTCGTTGCGCGCCAGGTCGATCAGCATCACGTGTTCCGCCACTTCCTTCGGATCGTTCAGCAGTTCGTGCGCCAGTTCGGCGTCGCGTTCCGGCGTCGAACCGCGCGGGCGCGTGCCGGCGATCGGGCGCAGCGTCACCTTGCGGCCGCCGTCGGCGTCCTTCTCGTTGCGCACCAGGATTTCGGGCGACGAACCCACGATCTGCATGTCGCCGAAGTTGTAGTAGTACATGTACGGCGACGGATTCAGCGAGCGCAGCGAACGGTACAGCGACAGCGGCGAATCCACGTACGGCTTGCGGATGCGCTGGCCGATCTGCACCTGCATCAGGTCGCCCGCCATCACGTATTCCTTCGCGACGGCGACGGCCTTCAGGTAGTCTTCCTTGCTGAAGTCGCGCACGGCCTCGGTGCGTACGGAGCTCGACGTCACCGGCGCGTCCACGCTCCGGCGCAGCATCACGCGCAAGTCCTTCAGGCGCTGGCGGGCCTTGTTGTAGGCTTCGGGCTGGGACGGATCGGCATATACGATGAGATACAGTTTGCCCGACAGGTTGTCGATCACCGCCAGCTCTTCCGTCACCATCAGCTGGATTTCCGGCAGGTCCAGTTCGTCGCGCGGCGCCGTGTGCGCCAGCTTCTTCTCGATGTGGCGCACGGTGTCGTAGCCGAAGTAGCCGGCCAGGCCGCCGCAGAAGCGGGGCAGGCCCGGGCGCAGCGCGACCTTGAAGCGGGATTGATAGGCCTCGATGAAGTCGAGCGGATTGCCTTCGTGCGTCTCGATGACTTCCCCGTTCTTCTCGACCGTCGTGACATTGCCGCGCGTGCGCAGCAGCGTCCTGGCCGGCAGGCCGATGAAGGAGTAGCGGCCGAAGCGCTCGCCGCCGACCACGGACTCGAGCAGGAACGTGTTCTTGCCGGCGTCCTGGCTCTGGGCCAGCTTCAGGTACAAGGTGAGCGGGGTTTCGAGATCAGCAAATGCTTCCGCGATCAGGGGAATACGGTTATAGCCTTGCGTGGCGAGCGATTTGAATTCGAGTTCGGTCATGCTTTTCTCCGGGCCGCCCGCAGGAAGGGGAACGGGCGGCGATTTCTTCAAAAAACCTGCCGGTATCTATGTGCACAGGGCGTGCACCGGCAGCAATCAGCTTGGGTCAGATGGACCAGGATTGCCAGCGTCGCCACAGCCAGGCCTCATGGGCACCGGTTGGGTTGACGATGTGTTTTTTGGCGAAAAACATGGAGTAGATGGTTTAGGAGTTGGCTTTGTTATGAGCGCTGATCAGTTCAGCCGCTTCAAGTAGCGAACCAACTATACCATCGGAATTAATACTTTGCACAGGTTTTCCGTGGTTGTAGCCATACGGGACCGACAGCACGAAGCACCCGGCCGCGCGCGCGGCTTCGGCGTCGTTGCTGGAGTCGCCGATCGCGACCACGCGCGCCGGCTCCACGTCGAAGTCGCGGCAGACCTGCAGCAGCGGCATCGGATCCGGCTTCTTGCGCGGGAACGAGTCGCCGCCGTAGACCAGCTCGAAGTAGGGTGTGAGGCCCTTCTTCGCGAGGAGCGGCTGGGTGAACGCGACGGGTTTATTGGTCACGCATGCGAGGCGCAGGCCCAGGTCCTTCAGGGCCTGCAGGCCTTCGATCACGTGCGGATACAAGGTCGCGCGTTCGCCGTTGATGGCGAGGTAGTGGCGCTGGTAGGCGGCCATCGCGTCGTCGAACACGGCGTCGATGCGGTCCGTGTCGTAGTCGCGGGCCAGCACGTCGCGGATCAGCTTTTCCGATCCCTTGCCGACCATCGGTTCGATGATCTGCTGGGTGATCGGCGCCAGGCCGAATTCCGCGCGCATGCCGTTCAGCGCAAGCTCGAAATCCGGCACGGTGTGCAGCATCGTGCCGTCCAGGTCGATGATGGCGGCCCGGATCGCCGCAGCGCCGGCTTTCATCAGGCGGCCTTTTTCGAGACGGTGGCCAGTTCGGCGCGCATCGCGTCGATGACGGCCTTGTAGTCCGGCTTGCCGAAGATGGCGGAACCGGCCACGAACGTGTCGGCGCCGGCTGCGGCGGCGGCGGCGATGTTGTCGGCCTTGATGCCGCCGTCGACCTCCAGCAGGATGTCGCGGCCCGATTCATCGATCATGCGGCGCGCGAGCGCGATCTTCTTCAGCGCTTCCGGGATGAACGACTGGCCGCCGAAGCCCGGGTTGACGGACATGATGAGGATCATGTCGATCTTGTCCATCACGTGTTCCAGGTGGTGCAGCGGGGTGCCCGGGTTGAACACGAGGCCGGCCTTGCAGCCGTTGTCGCGGATGAGCTGCAGCGTGCGGTCGATGTGTTCCGACGCTTCCGGGTGGAAGGTGATGATGTCGGCACCGGCCTTGGCGAAATCGGGAATGATGCGGTCGACCGGCTTGACCATCAGGTGGACGTCGATCGGCACCTGCACGTGCGGACGGATGGCCTGGCATACCAGCGGGCCGATCGTCAGGTTGGGAACATAATGGTTGTCCATCACGTCGAAGTGGATGATGTCGGCGCCGGCGGCGACGACATTGCGCACTTCCTCGCCCAGGCGGGCGAAGTCGGCGGACAGGATGCTGGGAGCGATGCGGTAGGTCATGATGGGCCGGGGTTGCTTAAGACAAAGCCAGCATTGTACGCCGACGCCGTGCTTTCGGCCGACGTTGTATCATGTGGGCCAAGCGCTCTTTTGCCATTTCAACAAGGAACACCATGCCCGCCTACGATTTCGAGATCACCGTCAGGACCCAATACCTGCCGGAGCAATCCCACCCGGAGCGGACGCAGCACGTGTTCACCTACACGATCACGATCAGGAACACGGGCACCGTGGCGGCCCAGCTGATCTCGCGTCACTGGGTGATCACGGACGCCAACAACAAGGTGCAGGAAGTGCGGGGCCTGGGCGTCGTCGGCCACCAGCCTCTGCTGCAGCCGGGCGAGCAATTCGAATACACGAGCGGCACCCAGATGGAAACGCCGCAGGGTTCGATGGTCGGCGAGTATTTCTTCGTCGCCGAGGACGGCCACCGTTTCGAAGTCAAGATTCCCGAATTCGTGCTGTCGCTGCCGCACGCATTGCACTGATCAGATCTCGGGCGTATCGTTCTTCCTGGTCGAGGACGGCTTCTGCTCGGGCTTGCGGCCCGAGAACATCGTCCACCAGACGATGAACACCAGCAGGAACAAGGCCACGCCGGCCTCCAACATCAGCATCCACATTCCGTTGTCATCCCATATGTTTTCGACACGCCGCAGTGTACCCGCTTTATTGACCCTCGTCGCCTTGCTGGCGGCATGTACCACGACGCCGCCCCCGCAGCCGCCGGTCAGGCTGCCGCCGCCCGTCGGGCCCGTGCCGGTGCCGCCGACCCAGCCGCCGGCGCAGCCGCAACAACCGCCGCCGCCCGCGCCCCTGTTCACGCCGGTCTCGTTCGATGCGTTGCCGGGCTGGCAGCAGGACGACCTGCGCCAGGCCTGGCCTGCGTTCCAGGCTTCCTGCCGCGCGCTGGGCGCGAAGCCGGACTGGAAGGCGCCGTGCGCGGCCGGCAAATCGGTCGACCCCGACGACGGCACGGCCATCCGCCAGTTCTTCGAGACGTATTTCGTGCCGAATCTCGTGCGCACGCCCGACGGCGCGGACGCGGGCCTGATCACGGGCTACTATGAGCCGATGCTGCGCGGCGCCCGCAAGCGCGGCGGCGCATACCAGACGCCTCTCTATAAAGTACCGGACGACCTGATCACCGTGAACCTGGCGAGCGTCTACCCGAGCCTGAAGGGCATGCGGCTGCGCGGACGCCTCGTCGGCAAGACCGTCGTCCCGTACGCCACGCGCGCCGACATCGAGCGCGCGCGCATCCCGGGCAAGGAACTGGTGTGGGTCGACGATCCCGTGGAGGCGTTCTTCCTCGAAGTGCAGGGCTCCGGCCGCGTGCAGCTGGACGACGGCGACACCGTGCGCATCGCCTACGCCGACCAGAACGGCCATCCGTACAAGGCGATCGGCCGCTGGCTGATCGACCAGGGAGAGTTGGCGCCGGGCGAGGCGACGGCGCAGGGCATCAAGGCGTGGATCGCCGCGCATCCGGAGCGCCGCCAGGAACTCCTCAACGTCAACCCGAGCTACGTGTTCTTCCGCGAGGAGCGCCTGCCCGATCCGAACGTCGGCCCGAAGGGCGCCCTGGGCGTGCCGTTGACGCCCACGCGCTCCGTCGCCGTCGACCCGGCCTTCATCCCGCTCGGCGCGCCGCTGTTCCTGTCGACGACGGAACCGGCGGGCGACGTGCCGCTGCGGCGCCTCGTGATGGCGCAGGACACGGGCGGCGCCATCAAGGGCGCCGTGCGCGCGGACTTCTTCTTCGGCTTCGGCGGCCAGGCGGCCGACAACGCGGGCCGCATGAAGCAGCGCGGGCAGATCTGGGCGCTGCTGCCGCGACCGGGTAACTGAGGCTTATTGCCGTATCCGGTGCAGGCGGGTGCCGAACAGCGTGGTGAACGTCAGCAGCAGGGCGCCCGCCGCGACGACCGTCAGGCCGCCGCGCACGCCGAGCCGCTCGGCCAGCGCACCGGCACCGGCCGCGCCGATGGGCGCCACGGCCACCGTCATGAAGCGCATCGTCGACGTCATCCGCCCCAGCAGCGCATCGGGCGTGACGCGCTGGCGCAGCGCGAGATAGGGCAGGAAGAACAGGGTGCCGCCGCAATCGAGGCAGAACACGACGCCGGCATAGGCGGCCGCCGTGGCGGCGCGGCTGCCCAGCAGGTCGCGCGGGATCGTCGGCATCAGCATGAAGCCGAGGCACGAGATGCACAGGCCCGTGGCGATGGCGCCGCCGGAGCCGAAGCGGCGCGTCAGCGGTTTCAATAGCAGAGAGCTCAACAAGACGCCGGCGCCGCCCAGCATCTGCGAGGTGCCCATCAGGCCCGGCGACATCCCCAGCACGCGCGTGGCGAACAGCACGTACAGCGCCGTGTAGCCATAGAACAGCAGGTGCCAGCAGGCGGACGTCCACGCCAGCAGGCGCAGCACCGGCTGGCTCCACACGAATTTCAATCCTTCGGCCACGTCGCGCAGTACGTGCGATTGGGGCGGCTGCGGTTGCGGCTCGCGCGTGCGGATCCGGCGCAGATTCCACAGCGAGACCGTAAAGCCGGCCACGTTGCACAGGATCGCGACAGGCGCCCCCAGTGCCTGCACGAGCAGGCCCGCGATGCCGGGACCGAGCAGGCGCGAGGCGGATTCGGTCGCGCCCAGCTTCGATTGCGCATCGATGAGGCCATCGCGGCCCACGAGGAACGTCAGGAAGATCTGCTCCGCGCTGCCGCCCACGACGAATCCCGTCCCCAACATGAACTGCACGGCGTACAGCCAGTGCACGCTGAGCCACCCCTGCCACCATGCGAACGGCACGCTGGCGAGGCTCAGCGCGACCATCGCATCGCTGGCCAGCATGACGGGCAGGCGCCGGCTGCGGTCGAGCAGGACGCCCGTCGGCAGCGAGAACAGCAGGAACGGCAGGGAGCCGACGGCGGCCAGGGTACCCATCTGGGCTGGCGTCGCGTGCAGCAGCAGGGCCGCGCAGATCGGGAGGGCCAGCAGCGTGATCTGGGCGCCGAAGTTGGTCAGCGTGCTGCTGAACCAGAAACGGCGAAAGTCGGCGTTGCGCAGCTGGCGGTCGGTCGACAGGCGGCTGAGGAGGGAGAGAGGGGGCACGGGTAGATGATAACAAACGCATGATTGCCGTATACGTCACATGCGTCGTTCAGGCGCTACAATCTGGGCTCATCTTATTAAGGGGTGTCCCATGGAATATTCTGACCTGCTGATCGAACACCACGACAAGGTGGTCGTGATCCGCCTGAACCGTCCGAAGGCGCTGAACGCCCTCAACGACAACATGATGAACGAGCTGGGCGACGCGCTCTACAAATTCGACGCCGATCCGGCCGTCAACGTCATCATCCTGACCGGCAGCGACAAGGTGTTCGCCGCGGGCGCCGACATCGCCGCGATGGCCAATTACACGTATGCCGATACGTATCCGGGTAATTACATCGGCCGCAACTGGGAACACATCCTCAATGTGCGCAAGCCGGTGATCGGCGTCGTCGCCGGCTATGCGCTGGGTGGCGGCTGCGAACTGGCGATGATGTGCGACTTCCTGATCGCGTCGGAGACGGCCAAGTTCGGCCAGCCGGAGATCAAGGTCGGCGTGACCCCGGGCGCGGGCGGTACGCAGCGCCTCCCGCGCGCGATCGGCAAGTCGAAAGCCATGGACATGCTGCTGACGGCGCGCATGATCGATGCGGCGGAAGCTGAGCGCACGGGTCTCGTGTCCCGCGTCGTGCCGGCCGACCTCGTGATGACGGTGGCGCTGGAAGTGGCGGAGACGATCGCCGCGATGCCGGTGTCGGTGGCCATGCAGATCAAGGATGCGGTCAACCGCGCGTTCGAGACGACCCTGACCGAAGGCGTACGTTATGAGCGCCGCTTCTTCCATGCGGGCTTCGGTACGCCGGCGCAGAAGGAGGGGATGGCGGCGTTCCTGGAGAAGCGCAAGCCGAATTTCGAGGGTATGTAATTCCCAACACCCCTTGCACGGATGCGGGCGGGTTTGCTATAGTTCGCGTCCTGCTTCTGCAGCGCATGAAATCGAACGAATTCAGTGTGTTGCAGAAACAGCGAGGGGTTGACGAGTTAAGCGAAGCACTGCATAATCTCACTTCTCTGCTGCTGACGAACAAAACGATTCGCAAGCGCAGCAAGGCAGTACCGAATACAGCTCTTTAACAATCAACAGTCGATAAGTGTGGGCGTTTGATGAGGTGCCAGTATCGCTTCGGTGATACTGAATGCTTAAATTATCAAATGTTCACGCAAAAGAAATACGTTGCTCAGCAATGAGTGACGGTCAGTATTTTGAGTGAGCGACATGCTACGAAAGTAGCAAAAACAGAGATTAAACTGAAGAGTTTGATCCTGGCTCAGATTGAACGCTGGCGGCATGCTTTACACATGCAAGTCGAACGGCAGCGCGGGGCAACCTGGCGGCGAGTGGCGAACGGGTGAGTAATATATCGGAACGTACCCAAGAGTGGGGGATAACGTAGCGAAAGTTACGCTAATACCGCATACGATCCAAGGATGAAAGTGGGGGACCTTCGGGCCTCATGCTCCTGGAGCGGCCGATATCTGATTAGCTAGTTGGTGAGGTAAAGGCTCACCAAGGCGACGATCAGTAGCTGGTCTGAGAGGACGACCAGCCACACTGGGACTGAGACACGGCCCAGACTCCTACGGGAGGCAGCAGTGGGGAATTTTGGACAATGGGCGCAAGCCTGATCCAGCAATGCCGCGTGAGTGAAGAAGGCCTTCGGGTTGTAAAGCTCTTTTGTCAGGGAAGAAACGGTTCAGGCTAATATCCTGGGCTAATGACGGTACCTGAAGAATAAGCACCGGCTAACTACGTGCCAGCAGCCGCGGTAATACGTAGGGTGCAAGCGTTAATCGGAATTACTGGGCGTAAAGCGTGCGCAGGCGGTTTTGTAAGTCTGTCGTGAAAGCCCCGGGCTTAACCTGGGAATTGCGATGGAGACTGCAAGGCTTGAATCTGGCAGAGGGGGTAGAATTCCACGTGTAGCAGTGAAATGCGTAGAGATGTGGAGGAACACCGATGGCGAAGGCAGCCCCCTGGGTCAAGATTGACGCTCATGCACGAAAGCGTGGGGAGCAAACAGGATTAGATACCCTGGTAGTCCACGCCCTAAACGATGTCTACTAGTTGTCGGGTCTTAATTGACTTGGTAACGCAGCTAACGCGTGAAGTAGACCGCCTGGGGAGTACGGTCGCAAGATTAAAACTCAAAGGAATTGACGGGGACCCGCACAAGCGGTGGATGATGTGGATTAATTCGATGCAACGCGAAAAACCTTACCTACCCTTGACATGTCAGGAACCCTCGAGAGATTGAGGGGTGCCCGAAAGGGAACCTGAACACAGGTGCTGCATGGCTGTCGTCAGCTCGTGTCGTGAGATGTTGGGTTAAGTCCCGCAACGAGCGCAACCCTTGTCATTAGTTGCTACGAAAGGGCACTCTAATGAGACTGCCGGTGACAAACCGGAGGAAGGTGGGGATGACGTCAAGTCCTCATGGCCCTTATGGGTAGGGCTTCACACGTCATACAATGGTACATACAGAGGGCCGCCAACCCGCGAGGGGGAGCTAATCCCAGAAAGTGTATCGTAGTCCGGATCGCAGTCTGCAACTCGACTGCGTGAAGTTGGAATCGCTAGTAATCGCGGATCAGCATGCCGCGGTGAATACGTTCCCGGGTCTTGTACACACCGCCCGTCACACCATGGGAGCGGGTTTTACCAGAAGTAGGTAGCTTAACCGCAAGGAGGGCGCTTACCACGGTAGGATTCGTGACTGGGGTGAAGTCGTAACAAGGTAGCCGTATCGGAAGGTGCGGCTGGATCACCTCCTTTCTAGAGTGGCACGGGAGCTTACGCTCCATCATCAAGCGCCCACGCTTATCGACTGTTCAAAGTTAAACGAGAAGAGTTTTCGGGGCTGTAGCTCAGCTGGTTAGAGCACCGTGTTGATAACGCGGGGGTCGTTGGTTCGAGTCCAACCAGCCCTACCACGTTATGCGTCGGGGGATTAGCTCAGCTGGGAGAGCACCTGCTTTGCAAGCAGGGGGTCGTCGGTTCGATCCCGTCATCCTCCACCACTACCTTTACGTAAGACGCTAGTTTTAGGTAAGCGTAGTTCTCGTTCTTTAACAATCTGGAAGAAGTAAAGTTTTCTTTAAGCGTGTAGCTGGCGAAAGTCAGATGCACACTTAGGGTAGAAAATCTGTATGTATCAACAAACATAGTAAGCTGAACTCTTGTCGATATGACGTTCCCTGATACTCATGCAGGGGCCAACGTTATAGGGACAAGTGAATAAGTGCACATGGTGGATGCCTTGGCGATTACAGGCGATGAAGGACGTAGTAGCTTGCGATAAGCTGCGGGGAGTGAGCAAACACACTTTGATCCGCAGATTTCCGAATGGGGAAACCCGGCCTTTTAGGTCATTGCATACTGAATACATAGGTATGCAAAGCGAACGCGGCGAACTGAAACATCTAAGTAGCTGCAGGAAAAGAAATCAACCGAGATTCCCAAAGTAGTGGCGAGCGAAATGGGATGAGCCTTGTACGTGATAGTCGATCGAATAGTGGAACAGCCTGGAAATGCTGGCCATAGAGGGTGATAGCCCCTTACACGAAATTCGAACGGTGGTACTAAGCGTACGACAAGTAGGGCGGGACACGAGAAATCCTGTCTGAAGATGGGGGGACCATCCTCCAAGGCTAAATACTCGTAATCGACCGATAGTGAACCAGTACCGTGAGGGAAAGGCGAAAAGAACCCCGGGAGGGGAGTGAAATAGATCCTGAAACCGTGTGCATACAAACAGTCGGAGCCTCTTCGTGGGGTGACGGCGTACCTTTTGTATAATGGGTCAGCGACTTACATTCAGTGGCGAGGTTAACCGAATAGGGGAGCCGTAGAGAAATCGAGTCCGAACAGGGCGACAGTCGCTGGGTGTAGACCCGAAACCAGGTGATCTACCCATGGCCAGGATGAAGGTGCGGTAACACGCCCTGGAGGTCCGAACCCACTAATGTTGAAAAATTAGGGGATGAGCTGTGGGTAGGGGTGAAAGGCTAAACAAACCTGGAAATAGCTGGTTCTCTCCGAAAACTATTTAGGTAGTGCCTCAAGTATCACCATCGGGGGTAGAGCACTGTTATGGCTAGGGGGTCATTGCGACTTACCAAACCATTGCAAACTCCGAATACCGATGAGTGCGAGCTTGGGAGACAGACGTCGGGTGCTAACGTCCGGCGTCAAGAGGGAAACAACCCAGACCGCCAGCTAAGGTCCCAAAGATTGGCTAAGTGGAAAACGAAGTGGGAAGGCTAAAACAGTCAGGATGTTGGCTTAGAAGCAGCCATCATTTAAAGAAAGCGTAATAGCTCACTGATCGAGTCGTCCTGCGCGGAAGATGTAACGGGGCTAAGCCAGTCACCGAAGCTGCGGATATGTGCTTGCACATATGGTAGGAGAGCGTTCCGTAAGCCTGAGAAGGTGTCTTGTAAAGGATGCTGGAGGTATCGGAAGTGCGAATGCTGACATGAGTAGCGATAAAGAGGGTGAAAAGCCCTCTCGCCGAAAGCCCAAGGTTTCCTGTTCAACGTTCATCGGAGCAGGGTGAGTCGGCCCCTAAGGCGAGGCAGAGATGCGTAGCTGATGGGAAGCAGGTTAATATTCCTGCACCGTCGTATGATGCGATGGGGGGACGGATCGCGGAAGGTTGTCCAACTGTTGGAATAGTTGGTTCTTGACTCATAGAAGGCGCTTAGGCAAATCCGGGCGCGTAATTCAAGGGGTCGAGACGTGTGTCCTTGTGACACGAAGCAATCGGAAGTGGTTCCAAGAAAAGCCTCTAAGCTTCAGTCATACGAGACCGTACCGCAAACCGACACAGGTGGGCGAGATGAGTATTCTAAGGCGCTTGAGAGAACTCGGGAGAAGGAACTCGGCAAATTGGTACCGTAACTTCGGGATAAGGTACGCCCCGGTAGCTTGAATGGTTTTACTCCATGAGGGTGAAAGGGTTGCAATAAACTGGTGGCTGCGACTGTTTAATAAAAACACAGCACTCTGCAAACACGAAAGTGGACGTATAGGGTGTGACGCCTGCCCGGTGCTGGAAGATTAAATGATGGGGTGCAAGCTCTTGATTGAAGTCCCAGTAAACGGCGGCCGTAACTATAACGGTCCTAAGGTAGCGAAATTCCTTGTCGGGTAAGTTCCGACCTGCACGAATGGCGTAACGATGGCCACACTGTCTCCTCCCGAGACTCAGCGAAGTTGAAATGTTTGTGATGATGCAATCTACCCGCGGCTAGACGGAAAGACCCCATGAACCTTTACTGTAGCTTTGCATTGGACTTTGAACCAATCTGTGTAGGATAGGTGGGAGGCTTTGAAGCGGGGACGCCAGTTCTCGTGGAGCCAACCTTGAAATACCACCCTGGTTCGTTTGAGGTTCTAACCTTGGCCCGTAATCCGGGTCGGGGACAGTGCATGGTAGGCAGTTTGACTGGGGCGGTCTCCTCCTAAAGTGTAACGGAGGAGTTCGAAGGTACGCTAGGTACGGTCGGACATCGTGCTAATAGTGCAATGGCATAAGCGTGCTTAACTGCGAGACCGACAAGTCGAGCAGGTACGAAAGTAGGACATAGTGATCCGGTGGTTCTGTATGGAAGGGCCATCGCTCAACGGATAAAAGGTACTCTGGGGATAACAGGCTGATTCCTCCCAAGAGTTCATATCGACGGGGGAGTTTGGCACCTCGATGTCGGCTCATCACATCCTGGGGCTGTAGCCGGTCCCAAGGGTATGGCTGTTCGCCATTTAAAGTGGTACGTGAGCTGGGTTTAAAACGTCGTGAGACAGTTTGGTCCCTATCTGCCGTGGGCGTTGGAAATTTGAAGGGGGCTGCTCCTAGTACGAGAGGACCGGAGTGGACGAACCTCTGGTGTACCGGTTGTCACGCCAGTGGCATTGCCGGGTAGCTAAGTTCGGAAGAGATAACCGCTGAAAGCATCTAAGCGGGAAACTCGCCTTGAGATGAGATTTCCCGGAGCCTTGAGCTCCTTGAAGGGTCGTTCGAGACCAGGACGTTGATAGGTCAGGTGTGGAAGTGCAGTAATGCATTAAGCTAACTGATACTAATTGCCCGTACGGCTTGTCCCTATAACCTTGGCAGTCATGCCAGTGCAAGGGTTCAGCTGTTTGTTGAGACAACAGATTACGAAAACTGCTTCTTCCGGATTCAGAGTGACGCATGCACTATGCAAGCGGCACTCGTACAAGTTATGCCTGATGACCATAGCAAGTCTGTACCACCCCTTCCCATCCCGAACAGGACCGTGAAAAGACTCTGCGCCGATGATAGTGCTGCAACCAGTGTGAAAGTAGGTTATCGTCAGGCTAGTTATATGCAGAAGCCCGTTCAGTTGATACTGAGCGGGCTTTTTTGCATTTCAGCTGTCCACAATGGATATCAAATTCAGCCTCGCAAACGAAAATTTTCGCATCGTCATAGAAAAAACTGCAGCGTTGATACGATATTGAAGCCTGGTGGCGTTAAGCTTCCTTGACGAGACACCCGATGTAGCCAAGATGCAAAATTTCTATAAAAAAGCGCTTTATGCGCTCCTTTTGTTGCTGGTCGCGGACGCTTTGATCGCCTGCCTGTGCGTGTACCAAAGTTACCCATCCGCCGCGCTGATGCCGCCGGGAGGCGGGGGCCTGTACTGGCGCCCGGTCACGAAGACGGACGCGCCGGAGGGCGGTACCTCGACCATACGCGTCATCGAGACCGCCCAGCGATCGCTTCGTTTCGACTTCCGGCTCACGCGGGCGACGACGTATCCGTTCGTCTCGGCCGACATGTTGTTCGAGGACGGCGAGGGCAATGCCGTGCCGGTGGATTTGTCGAGATTCGACACCATCACGTTCACGGCCAAATGCAATCCGATGAATGCCCTCATATTCGCCCTGCCGACATTCGACGCGGCCATCTCGAAGCCGGGCGACTACCTGACCTACCCGTCGCCGCTCACGTTTTTCTCCTGCAATGAGCGGGGTACGCCCGTATCGCTGGACCTGACGCGGCTGACCATTCCCCAGTGGTGGTACGACAGGATGCATCTCGACCTGTCGCACCAGTCTTATCAACTGAACCAGGTGGCGAAATTCGTCTTCGGTGTCAGCCAGCAGACCCCGCGCGACCGCGACAGCCGCGTGGAAATCAGTCATGTGACGTTGCATGGTCGCGATTATCGCTATCTCGTCGCGCTGGCGATCGTCCTCGTGGGCAGTTGGTGCGCGTTCGCGTTCTGGTTTTTCCGGGCCCATGCGCGCGAACTGGCGGCCAGCCTGGACAGCAAGCTCAGGAAGGATTTGCCGCTCGTCGCCTATCGGCAGCTGACGCTCGAACCGTTCAAGGACAAGGAAAAAGCGGCCGTCCTGCGTTTCATCGCGACGAATTACACGAATCCCGACCTGGACCTGGACCGCGTCGTCGCGGGAACGGGCGCCAACCGCAACAAGGTCAATGAAGTACTGAAGGCGGAACTCGGCATGACGTTCACGGCCTACCTGAAAAAACTGCGGCTGACGGAATCGGCCCGGCTGCTCACCGAGGCGCCCGCCGTGACCGTGGCCGAGGTCGCCTACTCCGTCGGTTACGCCAACGTCTCGTATTTCAACAAGCTGTTCAAGGAAGAATACGGCTGCACGCCCAAGGTTTTCAAGAGCGTGGCGAGCGCCGCGCAGCAGGAGCAGCACGACTCATAACAAATCCTGCATTTTTTGCTAAATCTTCCGCATTGGCGTTAGCGAGGCGCCGCCGGGCACCTTTATTCTTTTGTGGTCGAGAAACCTTCAAAGATCCAAAATGAAACTCATTGCAAAGATCGCCTTCGCTCTGGCCACGCTGGCCGGGCCTGCCTCGCTCCCGCTCGCCGCCCCCGTGGGCTGGCCCGGCCCGGGACAACTGTTCGTCGGGACGTGCTACCAGCCCGTCGACCGCACACCCGACCAGATCCAGCGCGACATCGCCCTGATGAAGAAGGCCGGGTTCAACGTCGTCCGGATGGGCGACCTGTCCTGGGATTACTTCGAACCCGAAGACGGCAAGTTCAAATTCGAGGAATTCGACCGCATCGTCGACGCGATGCAGGCGAACGGCATCAAGGTGATCGTGGATATTCCCGGCACGCCTGCGCCCCTGTGGCTGCATCGCAAATACCCCGGCGTGAACCTCGTGAATGCACAGGGCGCGACCGTGCAACCGGCCGAGCGCTACATGCTCGACATCAGCGACCCGGATTACCGCCGTCACGCCGTCCGTCTGGCCGAGAAGCTGACGCAGCGCTACGGCAAGCATCCGGCCGTGATCGCGATCGGCTTCGACAACGAGATCGGCAACACGTTCATGTCGTATTCGAAGGCCGACCGGACCCGCTTCGTCGCCTGGCTCAAACGAAAATACGGTACGCTGGATGCGCTGAACCAGGCGTGGGCGACCCAGCGCTGGTCGCGCCACCTGTCGTCGTGGGACGAAGTGGAACTGCCGTATGCGGACGGTCCCGGCCCGGCCGAGCGCAACCTCGACCTGCGCCGCTTCTGGTCCGACAACACGATCGCCGTGCTGAAGGACCTCGAAGCCGTCCGCGTGAAGTATGCGCCGGACAAGCCGGCGATCTCGAACCTGTGGGACAGCGCCGGGCGCAAGGGCTTCGACTATCTGTCGACGTATCGCCAGTACGCGCATTACGGTGCGATGGGCTTTTATCCGGGCGAGCCGGTCGGGTCCGGCTTTGAAGCATTGATGATGAAGGCTGGCCTGGACACGCCCATCTGGTTCAACGAGTTCACGGCGGGCGGCGGCGGCTACTACGGGACCAAAGGGCGCTCGCGGATGTGGGCTCACTTCGGCCTGCTGCTCGGCGCCCAATCCGTGATGGCGTGGACCTACAATTCCCACCTCGGCGGCGAGGAACAGATGATAATGGGTCTTCTCGATCATGACAGCAAGCCGTCGTGGAAGCTGTGGGAATTCGGCACGATCGCGCGCGAGTTCAAGACGCTGCAGGCGCTGGGCTTCCCGCGCCACACGGAACCGCAGGTCGCGTTCGCGTACTCGTTCGACAGCCGTAATGCCTCCACGCCGCCGGGTCCGTCGAACACGATGCGCCAGTACTTCACGATCCCGTACATGGACCAGCTCCACAATGCGTTCGCGCCCGTCTTCAACGACAACATCGACACGGCCGTCATCCACGTGGGCCATGACGACCTGCGGCGCTACAAGATGGTCGTGGTGGCGGCCGACCTCGTGATGGACAAGGCGAGTGCCGACGCGCTGCGCCGCTACGTCCAGGACGGCGGCACGGTCGTGATGACGGCGTTCTCGGCGAAGGTCAGCGAGACGGGCCAGGTGTTCGACACGCCGTTGCCGGGCCGCCTCAGCGACGTGTTCGGCCTGCGCACCAGCGAGTACTACAACGCCGACGCGCCGCTCGACGTCGGCTTCGACGGCAAGACCGTGAAGACGACGACGAAGTTCTACGAAGTGCTGGAGCCGTCCACCGCGAAGGTCGTCGCGCGCCTGACGAACGTGCCGGATGCGCCGCCCGCGATCACCGAAAACCGCTACGGCAAAGGCAGGGCGATCTACGTCGCCACGGCCGCGCAGCGCCCCGTCATGCAGGCGTTGTACCGCAGCCTGTACGGCGAACTTGGCATCAAGCCAGGCCCCGCGACACCGGAAGGCGTCTATGCCCGCGAGGTCGATGGCCGCACGCTGTACGTCAACACGACGACGCAACCGCAGGACGTGAAGTTCGACGGTACTGCCACCGGCGTGCTCGGTGGCCGCGCGTGGGACGGCACGCTGCGGCTCGAGCCCTTCGGCGCGGAGCTGCTGCGCAAATAAGCGCCGACCATGTTCGGGAAGACGGAATGAATCGTTTCATGAAGAAGATCGGTCTTGCCTGCGCCGCGCTGCTGGTGCTGGGGTTGGCGCTCGCCGCGCTGCGCGCCCGGACACCTGCGCCGGTACCGGTACACTACCCCAGCTACAATTCGAACCCGCTGCCCGCCGACATGTCGGGCATGCGCGACGACGCGGTGCAGATGGCGGGCAGGATGCGCCTGGGCTGGAACGTCGGGAATACGATGGAAGCCATCGGCGGCGAGACCAACTGGGGCAATCCGCTCGTCAGCAACAGCCTGATCCGGCTGGTCAGGCAGAGCGGCTTCGATGCCATCCGCCTCCCCGTGGCGTGGGACCAGTATGCCGACCCGAGGACGGGCAAGATCAGCGACACCTGGCTGGCCCGTGTGAAGCAGGTGGTGCAGTACTGCGTCGACAACGACATGGTCGTGCTGGTGAACATCCACTGGGACGGCGGCTGGCTCCAGGAGAACTTCACGGCCGACAGGCAGGCCGCCGTCAACGCGAAACAGAAGGCGTACTGGGAACAGATCGCCACGCTGCTGCGCGACTTCGATGGCCGCGTGCTCTTCGCCAGCGCCAACGAACCGGACGTCAAGGACGCCGGCCAGATGGCCATCCTGGCGTCGTACCACCAGACCTTCGTCGATGCCGTGCGCTCGACCGGCGGCCGCAACGCCTACCGCGTGCTGGTGGTCCAGGGGCCAGGCACCGACATCGAGAAGACCAACAAGCTGATGACGGCCATGCCGACCGATACCGTCCCCGGCCGCCTGATGGCGGAAGTCCACTTCTATACCCCGTTCAACTTCGCCCTCATGACGAAGGACGAAGCGTGGGGCAAGCAAGCCTATTACTGGGGCGCGGCGTATCACTCCAGGACCGACACCGCCCACAATGCGACCGCGGGCGAGGAGGCACTGGTCGACGACCTGTTCGGCCGCATGAAAGCGCAGTTCGTGGACAAGGGCATCCCCGTCCTCCTCGGCGAATTCGGCGCGATCCGCCGCTCGCAACTGACGGGCGACGATCTCAAGCGGCACCTCGCCAGCCGCGCCTACTATCACAAGTACGTCGTCAAGACCGCCCTGAAGAACGGCATGATCCCGTTTTACTGGGACACGGGCGATCTCGGTCGGAACAGCTTCGGCCTGTTCGACCGGCAGAACGGTACGGTCTTCGACCGGCAGACGCTCGACGCGCTGCGCGAGGGTGCGTCCGGGGAGTGATTGTCAAGTCGGGGACGTACTGACGCCGCGGCCGATCGCGTTGTCCCACAACCGGTCGTGCAGCGGCATCAGGATCACGTTGCAGACCGGTTCGAGCAGCGCCGCCATGCCGCCGAAGGCCACCGACCCGGTGGCCAGGTACAGGACGCCGAACGCCACGCCACCGTGCATCGTGGCCTGGCTGATCTTTTCGAGGCTGGCCAGCAGGTAGCGGCGCCGCCCGCTGGCCGCATGCACGCGGCGCGCCCACGCCCGTTCGTGGAACGGCAGCAGCAGCACGTTCAGCACGGGTTCGACCAGCACGGCGAGTCCGCCGAGCGCGATCGACCCCGTGAACGCATAGGCGATCGCGAAACCGATCGCCATGTGCGTGATGACCTGACTGCCTTTGCGTGCCGCTGCCATGAGATACTCCTTTATCGTCCAGCTCGCTCAAATGATATCGACTCTCATTTGAGCGGGCCAATCGGATGATGTAAAGCCGGCGATAGGATGGCTTTATCGACCATCGAAGAGACCCCGTGACGGACCTGTCGCTCGGCCTGCAGATTTACCCGATGTCGGCGCCGGGCACGGCGGCTAGGCGAGCGCCAGCAGCCGGTCGAGGAGCGGCGCCGCCGCATCCGCGATCCGGTCCAGGCTCGCCTCCCGCAGCGCGGCCGTGTCGACGACATGCGCGCTGTGCAGCCCCGCCCAGCGCAGCAGCGCCGCGCACGCATCGGCATGGTCGAACAGCCCGTGCAGATAGGTGCCCAGCACCTGGCCGTCGTCCGAGCACGCACCTTCCGGGCGGCCGTCGATCTCGAACGCGGGCCGCGCCAACGCGTCGCCCGTCGACACGCCCATGTGGATCTCGTAGCCGGTAACCGCCGCCTCCAGCGCATCGGGCGCGAACACGCAGCGGCCCGTCACCTGCGCGAGGCGCTTCTGGCGCGTCAGCGTCGTGCCCAGGCCCAGCAGGCCGAGGCCTTTCGAGTGGCCGGCCGCGCCTTCCACGCCGTGCGGATCGTCGACGCAGGATCCCAGCATCTGGAAGCCGCCGCAGATGCCGATCACCCTGCCGCCATAGCGCAGGTGGCGGCGGATGCGCTCCGGCCAGCCCTGCGCGTGCAGCCAGGCCAGGTCGCCGCGCGTGTTCTTGCTGCCGGGGAGGATGATGAGGTCCGCGTCCGGCACCGGCTCGCCTTCGCGCACGAAGCGCAGGTCGACGTCGGGATGGACGCGCAGCGCATCGAAATCCGTGTGGTTGCTCATGCGCGGATAGCTGGGCACGACCACGCGGAACGCGCCGGTCCCGGGCGCCACGGCCTGCACGGCGTCTTCCGCATCGAGATACAGCCCGTGCAGATAAGGCAGCACGGCCAGCACCGGCTTGCCCGTCTGTTCTTCCAGCCAGTCCAGGCCCGGCTCGAGCAGCTTGATGTCGCCGCGGAAGCGGTTGATGACGAAGCCCTTGATGCGCGCGCGTTCGCTGTCCGACAGGCAGGCCAGCGTGCCGACGATGTGGGCGAACACGCCGCCGCGGTCGATGTCCGCGACGAGGATCACCGGGCAGTCGACCGCCTCTGCGAACCCCATGTTGGCGATGTCGCGGTCGCGCAGGTTGATCTCGGCCGGGCTGCCGGCGCCTTCCACGATCACGGCGTCGTATTGCGCACGCAGCCGCGCATGCGATTCCAGCACGGCCTGCATCGCCACCGTCTTGTACTGGTGGTAGTCGCGCGCATTCATCTCGGCGCGCACGCGGCCGTGGATGACGACTTGCGCACCCGTGTCGCTCGATGGTTTCAGCAGCACCGGGTTCATGTCCGTGTGCGGTTCGAGTCCCGCGGCGACGGCCTGCAGCGCCTGTGCGCGGCCGATCTCGCCGCCGTCGCTCGTGACGGCGCTGTTCAGGGCCATGTTCTGCGGCTTGAACGGCGCCACGCGCACGCCGCGCCGCACCAGCAGCCGGCACAGCGCGGCGACGAGCGTGCTCTTGCCGGCGTCCGACGTCGTGCCTTGCACCATCAGGGTTGGATACGGGAAGCGGGTCATTTCGGGCGATGGCTGCGCGCCAGTTCGAGCTTTTCGCACAGCTGCGCGGCACCGGCGATCATGCGCGGGCCGGAGCGGTTGAGCAGGTTGCCGTCGATGGTGAACAGGTTGTTGTTGCGGACGGCGGTGAGTGTCCCGTAGGGCTTCCAGAGGCTCACGCCGCCGTAGTTCTTTTCCGCGGTGGCGAAGATCGCTTCCGGATTCTCCTGCAGCACGGCTTCGATCGACACGACGGGCGCCGTCACGGGCAGCTTGTCGAAGATGTTCTCGCCGCCGCACAGGCGCAGCGCGTCGCTGACGATGTGGCGGCCGTTCAGCGTGTACAGCGGCTTGTCCCACACCTGGTAAAAACTGCGCACGACGGGGCGCTTCGCATACCGGGCGCGCAGGTCGGCGATCCTGCCGCGCAGGCTTGCTGCCGCAGGGCCGGCGACGGCGTCGGTGCCCATCAGCTGGCCGAGCTTCTGCACGTTGTCCGCGATGTCTTCCAGCTTCTGCGGCTCGCTGTGGAACATCGGGATGCCGAGCTTCTGCACCATTTCGATCTGGCGCTCGGAACTGCCGTGGCGCCAGACGACGACCAGGTCGGGTTTCAAGGCCATGATGCGTTCCAGGTCGACTTCGCGGTTCGAGCCGATCTGCTGGATCTTCTTCGCTTCCTCGGGAAAGTCGCTGTACGAGACGACGCCCACGACATGGCTGCCGCCGCCCGCCGCGAACAGCAGCTCGGTGACGTGCGGCGCCAGCGAGATCACGCGCTGGGCCGGTTTCGCGACGGTGACGGTGGCGCCGGCGTCGTCCCTGACGCTGACGGCGGCCTGCGCCTGCAGGCTGGCCGCGCACAGGAGCGCGGCTGCGATGATCGATCGTTTCATGTGTCGTTCCATTCCCGGAGTGCTTGTTCGATGCGCCGCCATGCGGATTCGTTCCCCGGCAGGCCGACGCGGATGCCGCGCGCCGCGCCCGGGAACAGCCGTACCCAGATCGCGCGCCGCGCCATGTGTTCATGAAAAGCCTCGGCGCGCGGCTCCGCCCACCAATGGAACAGCGGGGTGCCGTGGGCGTCGATGCCGTAGTGTGCAAGCAGCGCGTGCATGCGCGCGCCGTCGCGTGCGAGGCGCGTTTGCGTGGCCTGTTGCCAGCCGTGGTCGCGCAAGGCCGCGATCGCGATCTCCTGCGCCGGGCCGCTGACGGCCCATGGCCCGAGCAGGTCGTCCAGCGCCGTCAGCAGGGTCGTATCCGCACCGACGAAGCCGAGCCGTAGTCCGGCCAGGCCGAAGAATTTGCCGACCGAGCGCAGCACAATCAGACCCAAGGGGCCGGGCCGGCCGGCGTGAGCGGCCACGCTGAGCGCCCGAGCCGTGTCCGCGAACGCCTCGTCCACGACGAGCCAGCCGCCGCGCGCCGCGAGCCGTTCCGCCCAGTGCAGCAGGCGTGCCGGCGCCACCGTCGCGCCGGTCGGATTGTTCGGGTTGATGACGACGACCACGTCGCTGCCGTCCACCGCGTCGTCGAGCGCGTCGTACGCCACCTGATGCATGACGTGGCCATGACGGCCCCAGTGATGCGCGTGTTCCGCATACGAGGGCGCGGACACCGTCACGCGCGCCGGCCCGGCCAGTTCGGCGCGCAGGCGCGGCAAGGCCTGGATCGCGGCCTGCGTGCCGGCCACCGGCAGCAGGTGCGGTGCGCCGTAGTACGCGCATGCGGCGCGCAGGAGCTCCGGATCCCGTTCCGGCAGGCGGTGCCACGCATCCGGCGTCGGCGCGGGCGCAGGATAGCCGTGCGGATTGATGCCGGTGGAGAGGTCGATCCAGTCCGTGCCGCCGTAGCGTTGTTGCGCCGCGCGCAGGTTGCCGCCGTGTTCAAGCATGGATCGCTCCATCCAATACGAATAGCGCGGCGCCGGCCACGACGACCCATAGCAGCGTGGTACGCCACACGAGGCGCCAGGCACGCAGGATGTCGTGCGCGCACGCGTCCGGACCGGTGCCGAGCGGGGGCCGCTGTTCCGTCACGCCGTCGTACACGGCCGCGCCACCAAGCTGCACGCCCAGCGCGCCGGCGCCGCTGGCCATCACGGGGCCCGCGTTCGGGCTGCTCCACGCGGGCGCTTGCGTGCGCCAGCAGCGCCACGCGCGCAGCCGTCCCCGCTCCGCCAGCAGCACGTACGACAGGGCAGTCAGGCGCGCCGGCACATAGTTCAGCGCATCGTCGATGCGCGCGGCCACGCGGCCGAACAGGTTGAAGCGCGCATTGCGGTAGCCCCACATGGCATCCAGCGTGTTCGCGAGACGGAACAGCACGACGCCGGCGCCGCCGCCGACGAGGAACCAGAACAGCGTGCCGAACACGGCGTCGTTGCCGTTTTCGAGCAGCGATTCGGCGCCGGCCTTGGCGAGGTCGGATTCGCCGGCCTGCTCCGTGTCGCGGCTGACGATGCGCGACGTCAGGCCGCGCGCCGCATCGAGGTCGCCGCGCACGAGCGCCGCATGGATCGGCAACGTATGGTCGCGCAGGCTGCGCAGGCCGATGCCCAGGTACAGCAGTACGGCATGGCCGGCCGCGCCGGCGTACGCGCACGCGAGCCACGCCAGCGCGCATAACGGCAGCACGGCGAGCATCCACGCGAGCAGGCCGCGTGCGATGCGCGAGCGCCCCCCGTTGAGCCGGCGTTCCAGCGCGGACGCCAGCCGGCCGAAGCCGACGAGCGGATGCCAGCGCCGCGCCTCGCCCAGCAACAGGTCGAGCAGAACGCCGGCGACGAGCGCCAGCGCAAGCGTCGTGGGCGCCAGTCCGCTCAGCATGGCGCGCCCTTCAGCACGAGCGGCAGGCCGGCCGCGACGAACAGCACGCGGTCACAGCGCGCCGCGACGTCCTGGTTCAGGCGGCCCGCTTCGTCCACGAACGCGCGCGAGACGGCGCCGTAGGGCACGATGCCCATGCCGGTTTCGTTCGATACGAAGACGACGTCGCCGGCGGGTGTCGCGTCCAGCCAGTCGAGCAGCGCGGCGCGTTCGTCAACGAACAGCGGCGGCAGGTCGATGGGGCCGACCTCGGGAAATTCCTGCCGCGTGGAGAACATCAGGTTCGTGAGCCACAACGTCAGGCAGTCGACGAGCACGATGCGCTCCGGCGCACACAGGATTCGCAACGTGGCCGCGAGCGCCGTCGGCTCTTCCACTGTTTTCCACTCCGCCGGCCGGCGCGCGCGATGATGGTCGATCCGCGCCGACATCTCCGTATCGCCCGCATACGACGTCGCGACATACACGACGTCCTTGCCGGACTCGCGCGCGAGCCGCTCGGCCAGTCCGCTCTTGCCGGACCGCGCGCCGCCGAGGAGAAGGGTGCGGCTCATTCCAGCTCTCCCTGCAACAGGCTCGCGACGGCGGCCGGGTTGGAGGCAAAGAACGCGTGGAAGTACGACGCCGTCAGCGACCCGACGCGGTAGACGGCCTCGCCCTGCGTGCCGGACGGATGCTTGACCGTCCACGCGGCTGGCGCAAGCGGCGTCTCCAGGCGCGAATAGTGGAAGGTGTGGCCGCGCATCTGCCCGGCGTTCGTCGCGAGTCCCTGCGATCCCAGTCCGGCCAAACGCGGCTGCATCAGCACGCGGCCCGGCAGCAGGCCGGCCATCGGCCAGTCGCGGCCCTCCTTGTCTACGAGCGACTCGGCCAGCACCATCATGCCGCCGCATTCCGCGAGGATAGTCAGGCCGGCCGCATGCGCCGCGCGGATCGATTCGCGCCAGCGCCCGGCCTGCGCCAGCGCTTCGCCGTGCAGTTCCGGGTAGCCACCCGGCAGGTAGACGGCGTCGGCATCCTCGGGCACCGGTTCGTCCGCCAGCGGCGAGAACCACGTGACGCGCGCGCCCAGCGCTTCCAGCGTGTCGACGTTGGCCGGGTACAGGAAGCAGAACGCGGCGTCGCGCGCGATCGCCACCGTGAGCCCGGACAGCAGCGGCGCGACCGGTTCTTCCGGCAAGGCTTCGTCCGGGAGCTGCGGCGCCAGCGCATTCCACTGCGCCTCGTCCAGCTGCAACTGGTCGGCCAGTTCGTCGAGGATGGCGTCGATGTCGGCGACTTCGCCCGGCACGACGAGGCCGAGATGGCGTTCCGGCAGCCGGCGCGCCTGCTTCGGCAGGGTCGCGAGCAGCGGGATGTCGCGCAGCGACGCCGCGACCATGCGTGCATGACCTTCGCTCGCGACGCGGTTGGCGACGACGCCGGCCATCCGCACGGGCCCGTAGTCGCGCAGGCCCATGACGACCGCGCCGGCCGTCTGCGCCATTGCCGACGCATCGATCACGGCCAGCACGGGCAGATCGAATGCGCGCGCGAGGTCGGCGGCGGACGGATCGCCGTCGTACAGGCCCATCACGCCTTCCACCAATACGACGTCCGCGTCGCGCGCGGCGCGCGCCAGGCGCCGGCGGCTCTGCTCCAGCCCGACCATCCACAGGTCGAGCGTGTGGACCTTCGCGCGGCTCGCGTGTTCGAGGACCATCGGGTCGATGAAGTCGGGCCCGCATTTGAAGACGTGCACGCGCTGGCCCATGCGGCGCAGGCGCCGCGCGAGCGCGGCCGTGACCGTCGTCTTGCCCTGGCCGGACGCGATGGCCGCGACCAGCAGCATGCGGGCGCCGGAGGCCATCACCACTCCGTCCCGGCCTGCGCCGCGATGCCCGCCTTGAAGGCGTGCTTGACGACGTTCATTTCGGTCACGGTGTCCGCGATGGCGATGAGTTCCGGCGGCGCGGCGCGGCCCGTCACGACGACGTGCTGCATCTCCGGGCGGTCGAGCAGGTCGGCGATCACCGTGTGCACGTCCAGGTAGCGATACTTCAGCGCGATGTTCAATTCGTCCAGCACGACGAGGCCGCAGGCGGGATCGGCCAGGAAGCGGCGCGCCTGCTCCCAGGCTTCCTCGGCCTTGGCGATGTCGCGCTCGCGGTTCTGCGTCTCCCACGTATAGCCTTCGCCCATCGCGTGGAAGCTGACGTCGTCGGGGAAGCGGCGCAGGAACATCTCTTCGCCGGTGGACATCGCGCCCTTGATGAACTGGACGACGCCGACCTTCATGCCGTGGCCCAGCGCGCGCGCGACCATGCCGAACGCGCTCGAGCTCTTGCCCTTGCCGTTGCCGGTGTTGACGATGATGATGCCGATCTTCTTGTCGGCCGCGGCGATCTTGGCGTCGATGACGGCCTTCTTGCGCTCCATGCGCGCGCGGTGGCGCTCGTTCAGTTCCGCGGTTTGTTCAGGGGTCATTTCAGTCATGAGGGGCCTCCAGGGGAATGAAAATACGACGGCCCTTGTTCTCGATTGCGTCGATCGGGTGGCCGAGAAAGCTGCTCAGCAGCGGTGCCTGCAGTGCGTCGTCGACGGTGCCGGCATGCCAGCGGCCGTCGCCCATCAGCAGCAGGGCGTGGGTGGAAATACTGTGTGCCAGGTTCAGGTCGTGGCCGATCATCACGATGGTCTTGCCGCTTTGCCGGCACAGGCGCGACAGCAGCGACATCGTGCGCACCTGGTGCGCCAGGTCGAGCGCGTTCGCCGGCTCGTCCAGTAGCAGCAGCGGCGTGTCCTGCGCGAGCAGCGCGGCAATGGCCACGCGCTGGCGCTCGCCGCCGGACAGCGTGCGCACGTCGCGCGTGGCGAGGTGGTCGACTTCCATCGCCACGAGCGCGTTCACGGCCGCGTGGTGGTCGTCGCTCTGTTCCCAGTAATGGTTGGCGTGGTAAGGATGGCGCGCGGACAGCACGGTTTCCATCACGCTGTACGCGAACGCGTCGCTGCGCGACTGCGGCAGGTACGCGCGTTCATGTGCCAGCGCTTCCAGCGGCCAGGCGGACAGCGGACGGTCGTGCAGCGCGACGGTGCCGGCATCGGGCGCGCGCAGGCCGGCCACGGTGCGCAGCAGGGTGCTCTTGCCGGCGCCGTTGCGGCCGATGATGGACCAGCATTCGCCGGCGCGCACGACCCAGTCCAGGCCGTGCACGAGTACGCGATCGCCGGCGCGCAATTCCAGTTGTCGGGTCGCGATCGTCATTTGTGCATGCGGTGCAGTTGATACAGGAAGACGGGCGCGCCGATCAGCGCCGTGATGGCGCCGACTGGCAGCTGGGTCGGTGCGACGACCGTGCGCGCGACCGTATCGCACAGCACGAGCAGGCTGCCGCCGCCCAGCACGGCGGCCGGGATGAGCACGCGGTGGTCCGGGCCGAACGCGAAGCGGCACGCGTGCGGCACGATCAGACCGACGAAACCGATGGCGCCGGCGCTCGTCACCGCGCTCGCCGTCAGCACGGCCGATACGAAAAACAGGCCCTTGCGCACGGCGCCCACGCGCACACCCAGCGTGGCGGCGGCTTCCGCGTGCAGCGCGAGCATGTTCATCGCCCGCGCGTTGCGCAGCGCGTACACGAGCGCCGCGGCCAGCACGATCCAGGGCAGGATGCGCAGCGGCGCGCCGGCCAGGTCGCCGATCATCCAGAACACCATGCTGCGCAGGCGCCCTTCCGGCGCGATCGACAGCATCAGCGTGACGAGCGCCATGCTGGCCGCCTGCATGATCGTGCCCGTCAGCAGCAGCATCGACGTGCCGCCTTCCACCGCAACCCCGCTACGCATGTCGCGCCGCGCGAGCAGGTAGAGCAGCAGGGCGATCGTCACCGCGCCGGCCATCGCCGCGCCGTCCACGGTGGCCGCCGCGCACATCATCAGGAGCGCGAACAGCGCGCCGACCGACGCGCCGGCCGAGATGCCGAGCACGTACGGGTCGGCGAGCGGATTGCGCAGCAGCGCCTGCATCATGACGCCGGCCAGCGCGAGCGCGCCGCCGGTGACGAAGGCCATCAGCGCGCGGCCGGCGCGCAGCTCGACGAGCGACGCGGCCAGCGATTCCGGCCGGCCGCGCAGCACCTGCGCCACCGCGTCCGGCAGCTCGGCCGGCGCGACCGCAATCGATCCGCTCATGCCCGCGACGAGCAGGCTGGCGACCGCCACGCACAGCAGCGTGACGATGATCGGAATGGCGCGCTGGCGCAGGGGCGGTGGTACTGGGTGCATGGCTCGTCGGAACATGGTGGTTAGCGAACTCCCTCAGTGGCTACCATATTGGAAACCCGCGAACCAGGTGCGCCCAGAGGTGCCATAGTTGCGCGCCAGGTCGTAGTGCTTGTCGGCCGCGTTGTCGAGGCGGACCAGCAGCGACCAGTCGCGCGTCATGTGCCAGGTAGTGTACAGGTTCAGCAGGCCGTAGCCGCCGAGGCGGTTGGCGTTGGCGGCATCGTCGAAGCGGCGGCCGGAGGCCTGCAGCTCGACGCCGGTTTCCACGGCACCCACGGTGTAGTCGGCCGCGACGCTGGCGTGGCGGCGCGCGCGCCGGGCCAGCTGCTTGCCGGTCGTCTCGTCGCGCGGATCCTGCAGGTCGGCGCTGGCGCGCAGGTCCAGGTTGCCGATGCGGGTGACGGCCGCCAGCGTCAGGCCTTCCAGCAGGGCGTGGTCGACGTTGTACGCGCAGCTGCCGTTCGGACGGTCCGGGCACGGCGTGACGGACACGATCATGTCGGTCAGCCGGTTGCGGTAGTAGTTCGCCTGCAGGTCGACGCCGGCCACGCGGTACTGCACGCCCACTTCCGCATTGCGGCCCCGTTCCGGCTTGTTCGACGTCAGGCCATAGCCCGGGTAGTACAACTCGTTGAACGTGGGGGCGCGGAAGCTCGTGCCGTAGCTCGCCGTGGCGCGCAGGTCCTGCGTGAACTCGTAGCCGTAGCCGAGGGCGCCCGTCGTCTTGCCGCCGTATTCGGAATGGTCGTTGCGCGCGCTGACGTCCAGCAGGTGGCTGCCGCGGCGCAGGTCGTACGAGGCCGCGAGGGAATTCGTGATGCGCGTGCGGTTGATGTCCTTGATGGCGCTGGACAGGACTTGTTCCTTGCGGTGGCCGGCCAGCACCTGCAGCGTGTCGCCGGCGATGTCGAACGTGTTCTGCCACGTGAACTCGTCCTGGCGCGTGTTCAGCTGCGTGGTGCCGGACGGCGTCGTGCTCGTGAAGCTGCCCAGTTTATCTTCCGAGCGCGCCGCCTGGACGCTGCTGCGCCAGTTCGGGAGGAAGCGGTCGTTCAGGAAGACGCTGTAGCTGTCGAGTTCCTGGATGTTGTGGGTGTCGAAGGCTGACTTGCCGCTGTCGTATTGCGCGCTCAGGCGGCTCTGCATGAATTGCGCGCCGATCTCGTGACCCTCGGCCAGGCGCAGTGCGAGTCGTGCGTTGACGCTGTTGCGCGTGTAGCCGTCATCGTCCGCGTTGTAGCTCGACGAGCCGGGACGCGTGGACGAGAAGCCGTCCGATTCTTCGTGCGCGCCGGAGAGGGCATACGTCACGCCGTGCGCACCGCCCGTCGAGCCGTGTACGCTGGCGTCGTACTGGTTGGTGCCGTAGGTGCCGCCGCCCGCGCTGGCGCTGAACATCGGCGCGCCTTCGCTCTTCTTCGTGAAGATCTGCACGACGCCGCCGATGGCATCCGCGCCGTACAGGGAGCTCAGGGGGCCGTAGACGATCTCGATGTGGTCGATGGCCGACAGCGGGATCGCATTCCACGACGCCGCGCCCGTGGTCGCGGAGCCGATGCGTACGCCGTCGACGAGGACGACGACCTGGTTGCTGTTGGCGCCGCGCAGGAACACGGTGGTGTTGGTACCGGCGCCGCCATTGCGCGAGATTTCGATGCCGCGCTGGCGGCGCAGCACGTCGGCGACGGAGCCGGCGCCCGCGCGGGCGATGTCGTCGCTGGAGATGACGACGGTGTCGGGGATGACGTCTTCGGCGCGCTGCGGCGTGCGATTCGCGGTGACGATGACGGTGTCGGGAATGGGATCGGCGTGGGCCGATGCGGCGGCAGCGAATGCGAGCGAAAGCGCGGCTGCCTGCCGGAAAACAGGAAAGGACATGACGTTTTTATTGTGATGGACAACCGGCCGACGTCCCCGTCAGCCAGGTGAACAGAAGCGCAGGGCGCTTCCACCTTTTGGCCGGTATCCGGGCTGGCGAGTATGGCCGTCCGACCTTCCCATGCGGATGCACAGTGGTATGTGGGGACGGTTGCCGCGCACGCGTGAGAGCGTGCCGGCACTTGCTTACCGTTGCGGGGGCAGCACACGTTGGCGCCTGTCTGAAGAGCGCTTCGTGTTTCCCGTTTAACTGCGCCCCAGAGAGGAGCGCGAGCACCAAAACCCCGACATTATACGCCCAGCACGACCAGCTGGCCGTAGCCGATGCGATGCGGCGTCTGCGCCGCGTTCAGTGCCGCCTGTTCCAGCGGCACGCCGCCATGCAGCGCCGCCAGCAGGCGGATCGTGCCGGCGTGGCAGACGATGAGCGCGGACGGCCCACGCAGATCGGCGACGAATGCCTGCACGCGACGCGCCACGTCGAGCACGTTTTCCGCGCCGCCGGGGCGGTAGTGGAGCAGGTCGGCGGACCAGGCGTCGACGTCGGCGCGCGGGATGTCCGACCATGGGCGCAACTCCCACGCGCCGAAATCCATCTCGGCCAGGCGCGCGTCGAGCGTCACGCGGCCCGGCGCCAGCCGCTCGGCCAGCAAGGCGCAGCGTCGCAATGGGCTTGCGTAGACGGGCAGGTCGCGCGGCAGGGCGAGCCCGGATTGCACGCGTGCGAGTTCCGTTTCGGTGACCGGCACGTCGCTGGCGCCGTAGCACAGGCCGGGCGCAACGTCCGGTTGCGGATGGCGGACCAGGTACAGCGTCATGCGTTCCAGGCGCCGTGGCCCAGCGTGGCCAGCACGGCGACATGGATGAGCGCTTCGGCCAGCTGCTGGACGGCGCCGAGGCAGTCGCCCGTGTAGCCGCCGAGGCGGCGCACGAATAAACGGCCCAGCCATAGCGCGGCGAGTGCCGCTGCGATGATCGCGGCCAGCATGGCGGCCGGCGTCATCGCTTTCGTGGCCAGAACGTACGCGGCCGGCAGCGTGCAGGTGATCGTCGCGATCGCGAATTCGGCCGTCGTCATTTGCTGCGCCAGCGGCTTGGCCTTGCCTTCGCCGCGCACGTAGTCCAGCTTCCAGATCAGCGCCGTGGCGGCAAGGCGCGAGAGCGGATGCGCGACGAACAACGCGGCCACGGCCACGTGCGGCGGCAGCATCGCCAGCGCGGACAGCTTGGTCGCCAGCATGCACACGATGCCAATCGCGCCGTACGCGCCGACGCGCGAATCCTTCATGATCTCCAGCGCCCGTTCCTTCGTCATGCCGCCACCGAGGCCGTCGCACGTGTCGGCGAAGCCGTCTTCGTGGAATGCGCCCGTGATATAGATCGACGCCGCGGTCGACAGCACGGCCGCCACGGGCGCGGGCAGCACGAGCGCGGCCGCGTAATAGACGCCGGCCGCAACCGCCGCGACGACGACGCCGACGAGCGGGAAGTAGCGCGACGCATGCTGCAGCCACGCGGCCTCGAAGCCGACCCAGCCCGGGATCGGCAGCCGCGTGAAGAACTGCAGCGCGATGAAGAACAGGCGGACTTGATGCATCAGGCGGATTTTTCGCTGACGCTGGCCGACTCGAAGGTCGCCATCTCGTTCAGGAAGTTCGCGGCCGCGTGCAGCAGCGGCAGGGCGAGCGCGGCGCCCGTGCCTTCGCCGAGGCGCAGGTTCAGGTGCAGCAGCGGCTCGGCGCCGAGCGCGTCCAGCATGCGGCGGTGGCCAGATTCGTCCGAACAGTGCGCGAACACGCAGTAATCCAGGATCGCGGGTTCGATGCGCGCCGCGACGAGCAGGGCACTCGTGACGATGAAGCCGTCGATCAGCAGGACCTTGCGCAGCGCGGCCGCCTTCAGCATGGCGCCGGCCATCATCGCAATCTCGAAGCCGCCGAACGTGGCCAGCACGGCGCGGGGATCGTCGACGCCGGCATGGCGCTCGGCCGCCGCTTCGATCACGCGCTGCTTGCGCAGCACGCCGTCCGGCGACAGGCCGGTGCCGGCGCCGACGCAGTCCGCGACGGGAATCCCCGTCAGCTTGTGCATCAGCGCGGCGGCCGCCGTCGTATTCCCGATACCCATCTCGCCGAAGCCGACCACGTTGCCGGGCAGGTCGGCCGCGAGGGCCGCGCCATGTTCCAGCGCGGTGGCGCATTGCGCCGGCGTCATCGCCGGTTCGACCGCGAAGTTGCGCGTGCCGTTTGCCACCTTGCGGTCGACGAGGCCGGGGCGTGCGCCGAAATCGTGATTGACGCCCGCATCCACGACGTGCAGGGCTATACCGTTCTGGCGCGCGAACACGTTGATGGCGGCGCCCTGGGCGAGGAAGTTCTCGACCATCTGCCACGTGACGTCCTGCGGGTAGACGGAGATGCCTTCCGCGACGACGCCATGGTCGCCCGCGAACACGAGAATGGCCGGCTGCCGGATCGTCGGCGCGACCGTATTCTGGATCAGGCCGAGGCGGCCGGCCAGCCGTTCGAGGGCGCCGAGGCTGCCGAGCGGCTTCGTCTTGTTATTGATGGCGGCGGTGAGGGCGGCGGACAGATCGGGATTCGTCGTGGGGGCGATGCGCATGGGGACTCCATGGGGGGATGAAGCCGGCAAAGATAGCACAGAAGCAACTCGAAAATTCTTACGGTAAGCCCCTTGCATACCTCCGATCTGGTTTGCTATAGTTCGCCTCCTGCTTCGGCAGTGCAAGAAAAGTTCAGCGAAATCAAACAGTTGAGCTAGGTGGTTTGACAACGCCGCTTGCGCTGACGAAAAAGATGAGTTGACGAGTTAAACGAAACACTGCATAATCTCGTTCCTCTGCTGCTGACGAACAAAACGATTCGCAAACGCAGCAAGGCAGTACCGAATACAGCTCTTTAACAATCAACAGTCGATAAGTGTGGGCGTTTGATGAAGTGCCAGCATCCTTCGGGGTGCTGAATGCTTAAATTATCAAATGTTCACACAAAAGAAATACGTTGCTCAGCAATGAGTGACGGTCAGTATTTTGAGTGAGCGACATGCTACGAAAGTAGCAAAAACAGAGATTAAACTGAAGAGTTTGATCCTGGCTCAGATTGAACGCTGGCGGCATGCTTTACACATGCAAGTCGAACGGCAGCGCGGGGCAACCTGGCGGCGAGTGGCGAACGGGTGAGTAATATATCGGAACGTACCCAAGAGTGGGGGATAACGTAGCGAAAGTTACGCTAATACCGCATACGATCCAAGGATGAAAGTGGGGGACCTTCGGGCCTCATGCTCCTGGAGCGGCCGATATCTGATTAGCTAGTTGGTGAGGTAAAGGCTCACCAAGGCGACGATCAGTAGCTGGTCTGAGAGGACGACCAGCCACACTGGGACTGAGACACGGCCCAGACTCCTACGGGAGGCAGCAGTGGGGAATTTTGGACAATGGGCGCAAGCCTGATCCAGCAATGCCGCGTGAGTGAAGAAGGCCTTCGGGTTGTAAAGCTCTTTTGTCAGGGAAGAAACGGTTCAGGCTAATATCCTGGGCTAATGACGGTACCTGAAGAATAAGCACCGGCTAACTACGTGCCAGCAGCCGCGGTAATACGTAGGGTGCAAGCGTTAATCGGAATTACTGGGCGTAAAGCGTGCGCAGGCGGTTTTGTAAGTCTGTCGTGAAAGCCCCGGGCTTAACCTGGGAATTGCGATGGAGACTGCAAGGCTTGAATCTGGCAGAGGGGGTAGAATTCCACGTGTAGCAGTGAAATGCGTAGAGATGTGGAGGAACACCGATGGCGAAGGCAGCCCCCTGGGTCAAGATTGACGCTCATGCACGAAAGCGTGGGGAGCAAACAGGATTAGATACCCTGGTAGTCCACGCCCTAAACGATGTCTACTAGTTGTCGGGTCTTAATTGACTTGGTAACGCAGCTAACGCGTGAAGTAGACCGCCTGGGGAGTACGGTCGCAAGATTAAAACTCAAAGGAATTGACGGGGACCCGCACAAGCGGTGGATGATGTGGATTAATTCGATGCAACGCGAAAAACCTTACCTACCCTTGACATGTCAGGAACCCTCGAGAGATTGAGGGGTGCCCGAAAGGGAGCCTGAACACAGGTGCTGCATGGCTGTCGTCAGCTCGTGTCGTGAGATGTTGGGTTAAGTCCCGCAACGAGCGCAACCCTTGTCATTAGTTGCTACGAAAGGGCACTCTAATGAGACTGCCGGTGACAAACCGGAGGAAGGTGGGGATGACGTCAAGTCCTCATGGCCCTTATGGGTAGGGCTTCACACGTCATACAATGGTACATACAGAGGGCCGCCAACCCGCGAGGGGGAGCTAATCCCAGAAAGTGTATCGTAGTCCGGATCGCAGTCTGCAACTCGACTGCGTGAAGTTGGAATCGCTAGTAATCGCGGATCAGCATGCCGCGGTGAATACGTTCCCGGGTCTTGTACACACCGCCCGTCACACCATGGGAGCGGGTTTTACCAGAAGTAGGTAGCTTAACCGCAAGGAGGGCGCTTACCACGGTAGGATTCGTGACTGGGGTGAAGTCGTAACAAGGTAGCCGTATCGGAAGGTGCGGCTGGATCACCTCCTTTCTAGAGTGGCACGGGAGCTTACGCTCCATCATCAAGCGCCCACGCTTATCGGCTGTTCAAAGTTAAACGAGAAGAGTTTTCGGGGCTGTAGCTCAGCTGGTTAGAGCACCGTGTTGATAACGCGGGGGTCGTTGGTTCGAGTCCAACCAGCCCTACCACGTTACACTGGGGGATTAGCTCAGCTGGGAGAGCACCTGCTTTGCAAGCAGGGGGTCGTCGGTTCGATCCCGTCATCCTCCACCACTATCTTTACGTAAGACGCTGGTTTTAGGTAAGTGTAGTTCTCGTTCTTTAACAATCTGGAAGAAGTAAAGTTTTCTTTAAGCGTGTAGCTAACGAAAGTTGGATGCACACTTAGGGTAGAAAATCTGTATGTATCAACAAACATAGTAAGCTGAACTCTTGTCGATATGACGTTCCCTGATACTCATGCAGGGGCCAACGTTATAGGGACAAGTGAATAAGTGCACATGGTGGATGCCTTGGCGATTACAGGCGATGAAGGACGTAGTAGCTTGCGATAAGCTGCGGGGAGTGAGCAAACACACTTTGATCCGCAGATTTCCGAATGGGGAAACCCGGCCTTTTAGGTCATTGCATACTGAATACATAGGTATGCAAAGCGAACGCGGCGAACTGAAACATCTAAGTAGCTGCAGGAAAAGAAATCAACCGAGATTCCCAAAGTAGTGGCGAGCGAAATGGGATGAGCCTTGTACGTGATAGTCGATCGAATAGTGGAACAGCCTGGAAATGCTGGCCATAGAGGGTGATAGCCCCTTACACGAAATTCGAACGGTGGTACTAAGCGTACGACAAGTAGGGCGGGACACGAGAAATCCTGTCTGAAGATGGGGGGACCATCCTCCAAGGCTAAATACTCGTAATCGACCGATAGTGAACCAGTACCGTGAGGGAAAGGCGAAAAGAACCCCGGGAGGGGAGTGAAATAGATCCTGAAACCGTGTGCATACAAACAGTCGGAGCCTCTTCGTGGGGTGACGGCGTACCTTTTGTATAATGGGTCAGCGACTTACATTCAGTGGCGAGGTTAACCGGATAGGGGAGCCGTAGAGAAATCGAGTCCGAACAGGGCGACAGTCGCTGGGTGTAGACCCGAAACCAGGTGATCTACCCATGGCCAGGATGAAGGTGCGGTAACACGCCCTGGAGGTCCGAACCCACTAATGTTGAAAAATTAGGGGATGAGCTGTGGGTAGGGGTGAAAGGCTAAACAAACCTGGAAATAGCTGGTTCTCTCCGAAAACTATTTAGGTAGTGCCTCAAGTATCACCATCGGGGGTAGAGCACTGTTATGGCTAGGGGGTCATTGCGACTTACCAAACCATTGCAAACTCCGAATACCGATGAGTGCGAGCTTGGGAGACAGACGTCGGGTGCTAACGTCCGGCGTCAAGAGGGAAACAACCCAGACCGCCAGCTAAGGTCCCAAAGATTGGCTAAGTGGAAAACGAAGTGGGAAGGCTAAAACAGTCAGGATGTTGGCTTAGAAGCAGCCATCATTTAAAGAAAGCGTAATAGCTCACTGATCGAGTCGTCCTGCGCGGAAGATGTAACGGGGCTAAGCCAGTCACCGAAGCTGCGGATATGTTTCTTAGTATTTATACTTTGATCCATATGGTAGGAGAGCGTTCCGTAAGCCTGAGAAGGTGTCTTGTAAAGGATGCTGGAGGTATCGGAAGTGCGAATGCTGACATGAGTAGCGATAAAGAGGGTGAAAAGCCCTCTCGCCGAAAGCCCAAGGTTTCCTGTTCAACGTTCATCGGAGCAGGGTGAGTCGGCCCCTAAGGCGAGGCAGAGATGCGTAGCTGATGGGAAGCAGGTTAATATTCCTGCACCGTCGTATGATGCGATGGGGGGACGGATCGCGGAAGGTTGTCCAACTGTTGGAATAGTTGGTTCTTGACTCATAGAAGGCGCTTAGGCAAATCCGGGCGCGTAATTCAAGGGGTCGAGACGTGTGCCCTTGTGGCACGAAGCAATCGGAAGTGGTTCCAAGAAAAGCCTCTAAGCTTCAGTCATACGAGACCGTACCGCAAACCGACACAGGTGGGCGAGATGAGTATTCTAAGGCGCTTGAGAGAACTCGGGAGAAGGAACTCGGCAAATTGGTACCGTAACTTCGGGATAAGGTACGCCCCGGTAGCTTGAATGGTTTACTCCATGAGGGTGAAAGGGTTGCAATAAACTGGTGGCTGCGACTGTTTAATAAAAACACAGCACTCTGCAAACACGAAAGTGGACGTATAGGGTGTGACGCCTGCCCGGTGCTGGAAGATTAAATGATGGGGTGCAAGCTCTTGATTGAAGTCCCAGTAAACGGCGGCCGTAACTATAACGGTCCTAAGGTAGCGAAATTCCTTGTCGGGTAAGTTCCGACCTGCACGAATGGCGTAACGATGGCCACACTGTCTCCTCCCGAGACTCAGCGAAGTTGAAATGTTTGTGATGATGCAATCTACCCGCGGCTAGACGGAAAGACCCCATGAACCTTTACTGTAGCTTTGCATTGGACTTTGAACCAATCTGTGTAGGATAGGTGGGAGGCTTTGAAGCGGGGACGCCAGTTCTCGTGGAGCCAACCTTGAAATACCACCCTGGTTCGTTTGAGGTTCTAACCTTGGCCCGTGATCCGGGTCGGGGACAGTGCATGGTAGGCAGTTTGACTGGGGCGGTCTCCTCCTAAAGTGTAACGGAGGAGTTCGAAGGTACGCTAGGTACGGTCGGACATCGTGCTAATAGTGCAATGGCATAAGCGTGCTTAACTGCGAGACCGACAAGTCGAGCAGGTACGAAAGTAGGACATAGTGATCCGGTGGTTCTGTATGGAAGGGCCATCGCTCAACGGATAAAAGGTACTCTGGGGATAACAGGCTGATTCCTCCCAAGAGTTCATATCGACGGGGGAGTTTGGCACCTCGATGTCGGCTCATCACATCCTGGGGCTGTAGCCGGTCCCAAGGGTATGGCTGTTCGCCATTTAAAGTGGTACGTGAGCTGGGTTTAAAACGTCGTGAGACAGTTTGGTCCCTATCTGCCGTGGGCGTTGGAAATTTGAAGGGGGCTGCTCCTAGTACGAGAGGACCGGAGTGGACGAACCTCTGGTGTACCGGTTGTCACGCCAGTGGCATTGCCGGGTAGCTAAGTTCGGAAGAGATAACCGCTGAAAGCATCTAAGCGGGAAACTCGCCTTGAGATGAGATTTCCCGGAGCCTTGAGCTCCTTGAAGGGTCGTTCGAGACCAGGACGTTGATAGGTCAGGTGTGGAAGTGCAGTAATGCATTAAGCTAACTGATACTAATTGCCCGTACGGCTTGTCCCTATAACCTTGGCAGTCATTGCCAACGCAAGGGTTCAGCTGTTTGTTGAGACAACAGATTACGAAAACTGCTTCTTCCGGATTCAGAGTGACGCATGCACTATGCAAGCGGCACTCGTACAAGTTATGCCTGATGACCATAGCAAGTCTGTACCACCCCTTCCCATCCCGAACAGGACCGTGAAAAGACTCTGCGCCGATGATAGTGCTGCAACCAGTGTGAAAGTAGGTTATCGTCAGGCTAGTTATTAGAAAAGCCCGCTCAGTATGCACTGAGCGGGCTTTTTGCTTTTCAGCGCCCCGACTTCAGCTACAATGCCCCGCTGTTGTCTTTCCATTACCCCGAATGTCACGCTCCTTCGTCCACGTACTGCTGTCGCTGCTGCTGCTCATCACGCAGCAGATGTCGTTGCAGCATGCGGCGACGCACGTCGCGGAGGCTGCCACTCCGCAAGCGGCAGCGCAGGTGGAGCGGGGCGCCGACGGCAAGCCGGCATTGCGCGATCTCTGCGCACTGTGCCTCGACGGCGCCCAGCTGGCATTCGCGGCGCCGCCATCGGTGCATGTCTTCGTGCCGCTCGCGCTGGCGGACGAGGGCCCCGTCGACCCGATTCGCACCGGCATCCGTCCGCAGCCGGTCCACGTCTACCAGCCGCGCGGTCCACCCCAAGCCTGATCAGTTCCTCCAATCGATGCATCGTACCGCCATGGCGCCTGCGCCCGGGCGGCGTTGCGCGTTATTCGCTGAACAGGATTTGGAAACATGAAGATCAAGAACACCCATCTGCGGTGCGTGCCGCTGCTCGCCGGTACGCTGTCTTTCCACGCCATGGCCGAACCGCCGGCCGGCACCGTGCTCGTCACCGGCCAGCGCACGGCCTACCATGCCCTTACCGTGGCCGGCGCCACGAAAACCGATGCGCAGCCGCTCGACCTGCCGCAAAGCACCCGGACGCTGGAGGCCGACCTGCTGCGCGACGCGGGCGTCACCAACCTGGCCGGTGCCCTGGAACTGGCCAGCGGCATCGCCCGCCAGAGCGACCTGGGCGGCCTGTGGGACAGCTACGCGATGCGTGGCTTCACGGGCGATCCGAACTTCGGGTCCGACTACATGGTCAACGGCTTCAGTTCGAGCCGTGGCTACAACGGCCTGCGCGACGTCGCGGGTACCCAGTTCATCGAGATTTTGAAGGGACCCGCATCGGCGCTGTATGGCCGCGGCGAGCCGGGCGGCACGGTCAACATCGTGACGAAGAAGCCGCGCTTCGCGCCGCAATACGGCATCGACGCCGCGCTTGCGAGCCATGGCACGCGGCGCGCCGCCGCCGACCTGACCGGGCCGTTGTCGGACAGCGTCGCGTACCGGTTCAACCTGGCGCACCAGGCGGGCGGCAGCTTCCGCGACCTGGTGCACACGGAGCGCACCTACGTCGCGCCGTCCATCCTGTGGCACGCGGGCGAAGACACGACGGTGTCGTACGAGATCGAGGCGACGCGCCAACGCACGCCGTTCGACCGTGGCGTCGTCGCGATCCCGGGCCGGTTGCCAGTCTCGCGTTTCCTCGGCGAGCCTGCCGACGGTCCGGTCATCGTGCAGTCGGTGGGACAGCAGCTGTTCGTCCAGCGCGCGCTGGGCGCAGGCTGGTCGGTGCAGGGTGGCGCATCCTATCGCGACAGTGCGCTCGCCGGCTATTCGACGGAAGCCAGCGACCTCGCGGCGGATGGCCGGACGCTGCGCCGCCAGCGGCGGCATCGCGACTTCGCGGCCATCGACCGTTCCGCCCGCGTTGAGCTGCTGGGCAGGCTCGCAAACCACGCCGTGCTGGTCGGCGTCGACACCTACCGGTTCGATGACCGGCGCGTGCAGCTGCGCCGCAATCCGTCGGCCGCGAATCCGTACGCGCTCGACATCTTCGACCCCGTGTACGGCGGCACGGCCGCGCCGCTCGCCCTGTCGATCGATACGCTCGAACACCAGCGCGCCACGGGGCTCTACGTGCAGGACCAGTTGGACCTGACGGCGCGCTGGAAAGCGCTCGTCGGCGTGCGCCATGACCGGTACCGCCAGACCGTGATCAACCATCGCACGGCGGCCGTCAACCACCACCGCGTGGGCGCCACCAGCCCGCGCGCCGGACTGGTCTACCAGCCGGCTGCCACGGTCGCGCTGTACGCGAGCACCGCGCGCGGCTTTCGCCCGAACAGCGGCATCGGCATCGACAACCAGGCGTTCCCCGCGGAAGAGAGCCGCGCCGACGAGGTGGGTGCGAAGCTCGACATGCCGGGCGGGCTGGCGGGCACCCTCGCGCTCTACCGGATCCGCAAGAAGAACGTCCTGACGACGAATCCGGCGAACACGGATTACTCCATTCCGGCAGGCGAGGTCGCGAGCCGGGGCGTGGAACTGGACGTGTCGGGCCGGCTGCGGCGCGACCTGAAGCTGTCGGCGTCGTACGCGTACACGGACGCGCGCGTAACCCGTGGCGACAACACCATACGTACCGGCAACCGCGTTCCCAACGTGCCGCGCCACAGCGCCAACGTGCTGCTGGTCGCGGGCGATGCACGGCTGTCGGCCGGCGCCGGACTCGCGTACGTGGGTGAGCGCTTCGGCGACGTGGCGGCGCCCAGTGGCTTCACGCTGCCCGGCTACACGACGGCCCGCGTCATGGCGGCGTATGCGCCGGACAAACGCTGGCGCATCGCGCTGAACGTCGACAACCTGTTCGACCGCCGCTACTACGCCAGTTCGTACAGCCGGTTGTGGGTCGCGCCGGGCAGCACGCGCACGGCGACGGCAACCCTGTCTTACCGCTACTGAGGAACCGCCATGAACACCCGACGTATTCTCTCGATCGACGTGATGCGCGGCCTCGTCATGCTCCTGATGACGGTCGACCACGTGCGCGAGACGTTCTATCTCCAGCACCAGGTCGGCGATCCGATGGACGTGGGCGCGACGCCGCCCGCGCTGTTCTTCACCCGCCTGGCGGCGCATTTCTGCGCGCCGATGTTCGTGTTCCTGACCGGCCTGTCGGCGTGGCTGTATGCGCATCCGCCCGGCGGCCGGCGCAGCGCGACGGGGTTCCTCGTCAAGCGCGGCCTGTTGCTGCTCGCGCTCGAGGTGACGGTCGTGAATGCCGCCTGGTCGGGGGCGCCGCAGTCCACCATTTACCTGCAGGTGATCTGGGCCATCGGCCTCGCCATGCTCGCGCTGGCGCTGCTGCACCGCCTGCCGCTCGCGCTGCCCGGTGTGCTGGGCCTGATCATCGTGGGCGGGCACAATGCGCTGGAACAGGGGACGTTGGCCCCGGCGGCGTGGACGATCCTCGAACAGCGCGGCTTCCTCGCGCTCGACCCGGTCCGCATCAAGGTCAGCTATCCCGTGCTGGCCTGGATCGGCGTGATCCTGCTGGGCTATGCGTGCGGCCCCTTGTATGCCAGGACGGCCGCGCCCGCGCTGCGCACGCGCTGGCTGACCCTCGTTGGCATCGCCTGTCTCGCGTCGCTCGTCGTCCTGCGCAGCGTGAACGCGTACGGCGAGCCCGTGCCGTGGACGCCGCAGGCTGACCCCGTGCGCGCCGCGATGTCCCTCCTCAACTTCACGAAATATCCGCCCTCGCTCGACTTCCTCCTGTTGACGCTCGGCGTGGGGTGCGTCGCGCTCGCGTGGATCGAGCGCGTGGACACGGTAGCGACCCGCGCGGCGGCGGTGTTCGGCGGGGCGCCGCTGTTCTACTACCTGCTGCACCTGTATGCGCTACTGGCGCTGCAGAAGCTCGCCGCCGCCGCGCTGGGCGTGCCGCGCGCGGACGTGGCGCACGTCTGGCAGGTGTGGGCGATCGCCGCGCTGCTGGCTGTCGTCCTGTATCTGCCGACGCGGCTGTTCGGCGCGTACAAGCGCACGAGCGGGAAACGATGGGTGAAGTATTTCTGATAAGCTTGTCAACTCATCCAGAGAGGAGCCCATGAACGAGCGGACCGCACGCGATGTCGTCCTGATGCGCGCCATCGAAACCGCCGACACGAAGCGCGAGATCCTGACCGAAGACGACCGCGTCTACGCCAGCCGCAGCGCGCGCGAGCTGGCGCACTGGCAGGCGGCCGAAGGCAAGAGCGAGCCGCGGCTCGACCACTTCCTCGGCCAGCGCGCGGAACTCATCCTCAAGCGGCTGGCCGAGCGCACGCCCGCGTTTGCCGCGTTCCGCCAGCGGCGCAGCCTGCTGCCCATGCTGGCCGTGCTGCTGCCCATCATCGGCTTCGCGGCCGGCGCGGGGCTGGACCGCATCGGCAATCCGCATCGCGTCGACCTGCTGTCGGCGCCGCTGCTCGCGATCCTCGCGTGGAACCTGCTGGTCTACGTCGCGCTGATCGTGTGGGCGCTCGTGCCGTCGAAGCGCACCGGCTGGGCGAGCCCGCGGCTGCTGCGCCGCCTGTCCGTCGGCAAGGCCGCGCTGCCGCGCAAACTGCCGGCGCCGCTCGCCGCCGGCATCGCCCAATACTTCACGGACTGGTCGGCGCTGACGGCCAAGCTCACGCATTTGCGCCTCGGCCGCACCATCCACCTCGCGGCCGCCGCGTTCGCGCTCGGTGCGATCGCGTCGTTGTACGCGCGCGGCGTGCTGACGCAATACGCGGCCGGGTGGGAGAGCACGTTCCTCGATGCCCAGCAGGTGCACATGCTGCTGTCGGTCCTGTTCGCACCCGCGCTGGCCGTGTTCCCGCTGCAGGGTTTTACCTTGGCCGACGTCCAGGCGCTGCGCTTCGTGCAGGAGCCGTCGCCCGCCGGTGGCGCACGCTGGGTGCACCTGTATGCGGCGACGCTGTTCCTGCTCGTCGTGCTGCCGCGCCTCGTGCTGGCGCTCGTGTCCGGACTGCGCGCGCGCCGCCTCGCGCACCGCTTCCCGCTCGACCTCGGCCAGCCGTATTACCGGCTGCTGGCCGACCGCGTCGGCGCGTCCGGTCCGGCCGTGCTGCGCGTGATCCCGTACAGCTTCACCGTCGACGAGCCGCGTCATAAAGGCCTCGCGGCCGTCGCGGCGATGGTGCTCGGCGAACAGGCGCAGTTGATGCTGCGCCCATCGTGCCCGTACGGCGAGGAGCCGAAGGAGCTGCTGCGCGATGCGCGCCTCGACGATGCCGGCGTCGCCATCACGGCCGTCCTGTTCAGCCTCGCCGCCACGCCGGAACGGGAAAACCACGGCGCGTTTCTCGAGTACCTGGCGCGGAACACGCCGCGCGGCATCGCCGTGCTGCTGGACGAATCGGGGCTCGTGGAGCGCGGCGCCGCCGACGCTCGCCTCGTCGAGCGCGTCGCGTTGTGGCACCAGTTCTGCCAGTATCATCATATCCAGGGGACCGTCGTCGACCTGCTGCATCCGGAGCGCCATCCGCTCGATCTCGGCAGCGGCCTTCCGGTGTCGGGGGGCGCATGAGCGCGCAACCCGTCGATATCCAGTTCGCGCTCGTCTCGCACACGAACAACGGCAAGACGACCCTCGCACGCACCCTGGTGGGCATGGACGTGGGCGAGGTGCGCGACGCCGCCCACGTGACCGTGTTCGCCGAAGCGCATACCTTGCAGACCAGCGGCGCGGGCGACCGCCTGCTGTTGTGGGATACGCCCGGCTTCGGCGATTCCGTCCGGCTGCTCAAGCGCCTCGCGCAGGCCGGCAATCCGATCGGCTGGTTCATGCGCGAGGTATTCGACCGCTACCGCGACCGGCCGTTCTGGCTCAGCCAGCAGGCGCTGCGCGCGGCGAAGGACGCGGCCGACGTGGTGCTGTACCTCGTGAATTCGTCCGAGGACCCGCGCGATGCCGGCTACCTGCCGGCCGAGATGCGGATCCTCGAATGGCTCGGCAAACCGGTCGTCGTGCTGCTCAACCAGCTGGGGCCACCGCGGCCGGACGAGCAGGAGCAGGCGGAGCAGGCGCGCTGGAAAGCGCACCTCGACCAGTTCTCGATCGTACGCGACGTGCTTGCGCTCGACGCGTTCGCGCGCTGCTGGGTGCACGAGGACGTGTTCTACGAACGCGTCGGCAAGTTGATCGACGCGTCGAAACGCGACGGCTATGCGCGGCTGCTCGCGGCTTGGCAGGCCAACAATGTGCAGCGCTTCCGCGAGGCCGTGGCACTCGGCGCGCAGATGCTGGCCGGCGCCGCGCGCGACAGCCAGTCCATCGAGCAGGAGGGCAAGGCGAATTTGTTCAAGTCGGCGCTGAAGGCCGTCGGTCTCGGCAAGGATGAACAGAAGCGCCAGGAGGCGGCGATGGCCGGCCTCGTCGAGCGGCTGGAGCGGCGCATCGGCGACACGACGGTCGGCCTCCTGCGCCTGCACCGGCTCGACCCGGGCGACGCGGGCCGCATCAATGCCCGCGTGCGCGAGAACTTCGCCGTGCGCGCGCCCATCGACAAGGCGCAGGCGGGGCTGCTCGGTGCCGTCGTTTCCGGCGCTGCGACGGGCCTCTCGGCCGACCTGATGGCCGGCGGCCTCACGCTGGGTGGCGGCGCGCTGCTCGGTGCGATCGTCGGCGCGCTCACGATGGCTGGCGCGGCCTGGGGTTTCAATACCACGACGGACCGCGACCGGCCGACCGTGCAGTTCGCGGATCCGTTCCTGCGCACGCTCCTCGTCGGCAGCGTGCTGCGCTACCTGGCGGTCGCCCATTTTGGGCGCGGACGCGGCAACTTCGTCGAAGGGGAGGCGCCGCCGTTCTGGCAGGCCGAGGTCGAACGCAGCGTCGCCGCGCACGAGGCGGAACTGGCGTCATTGTGGAAGGCCGTGCGTGGCGCGCCCGATGCTGCGGCGGCCGCGGCGCCCGTGCAGGCGCTGCTCGGCCGCGTGATGGCGGAAACGCTCGAACGCCTGTATCCGGAGGCGGCGGCACGCGCGCTGGCACGCGCGGACATGTGACACCTGTTGCAAATTGGGACAGGCGCGGGCCGCGAACGCCGCCATCCAGGGCGTATGAAGCATGGCACGCCGATTGCTCATGTAGGGATAGACCGATAAACCTACAGGAGACATCACCATGAAGCACAAATTCCGCATCGCCGCCGGCGCAGTCGCCGTTGCCGCCGCCGCACTCACCTCGCTCTGGGCCAACGCGCACGGCAACGTGGTCCCGCAAGCCGTCGACACGACGGGCCTGCCCGCCCTGGGCGACAAATGGCGCGACGAGAATCCGTACCGCACCAACAAGCTGGCGCTGAAGATCGGCGCGTCGGCCTACGGGCAGAACTGCGCCCGCTGCCACGGGCTGGAAGCGGTGTCGGGCGGGATCGCACCGGACCTGCGCCTGCTCGATCGCGACTGCACCGGCATCAAGAACGAGAAGAAGAAGGATGCCTGCTACAAGGAGATCGACAACTACTTCCTGACCAGCATCCGCCACGGCAAGGTGCGCAACGGGGCCGTCTACATGCCGCCGTTCGAAGGCGTGTTCAACCAGGAAGCGATGTGGGCCATCAAGACCTACCTCGAATCCCGCCGCGCCGCCGACTGAGGCCGTCATGTCGACCCTGACTTCGCCGTCGCGCCGCCGGATGCTTGCGGCCGGCCTGCTGCTGGGTGCGGGCATCGCCGCACCCGCTCTCGCGGCAGACAATCCCGTGCTGCGCGAGGCGGGCCATCTGAAGGTGGCCGTCTACAACGATCTCGCGCCGTTTTCCGACAAGGGCCAGGGCATCGACGCCGACCTCGGCGCCGCGCTGGCCGGCAAGCTCGGTCTGAAGCTGACGCTGTTGCCGTTCAACGCCGGCGACGATCTCAACGACGACCTGCGCAACATGGTGTGGAAGGGCCACTACCTCGGCTACGGACCGGCCGACGTGATGCTGCACGTGCCCGTGGACCGCATGCTGATGAACGCGAATCCGCAGGTCGAGATCTTCGCGCCGTACTATGTGGAGACCGTGCGGCTCGTGCGCAGCGCGCAGGCGATCCCGCAGGTCGGCGGCGTGGAGGCGCTGGCGGGCAAGCGCATCGGCGTGGAGAAGGTGTCGATCTCCGGCATGGTGATGCTGGGCGAGGGTGGGGGGCGCTTCCGCGAGCAGGTGCACATCTACCCGACCGCGATCGAAGCACTGGAACAGTTGAAGGCCGGTGCCCTGGATGCGGTGCTGGCCACGCGGGCCCAGATCGAGTCGGTGATGAAGGGCGATCCCGCATTCCCGCTGCAGGAGGTGCCGTTCGACCGCCTGCCGCGCGGCGGCTGGGCGGTCGGCATGGCGGTGAAGAAGGATAACCTCGGTCTCGCGCGCCAGTTGCAGGCCGCGCTGAACGACCTGGCGGCCAGCGGCGAACTGAAGACGCTCTTCGCGAAGTACGGGGTGCAGGTCGTCAGGCCGTGATCATTCGTCGGACCATAGTTTACCGCCCGTGGCCCAGTGCTCGCGCTTGACTTCGTGGATCAGGATGTCCACGGCGTCGGGCGAGCACTCCAGCGTCCTGGCGGTGGCTTCCGTGACGGCCTTTACGAAGGCGCGCTTTTGTTCCGGCGTACGGCCTTCGAACAGTTGAACGTTAATGGTCGGCATAGGGGTTCCTTCAGGTTCGGTATCGGGGACTGGCGGCGTCCAGGCGGCGCAGCAGCGACGGCCATTCGAGCACGCCTTCGGGCGAGCCGTCGCCCACGAGCTGCGCATGCGCCGTCGCGCACATGGCAGCGGGCGGTTGCACGAGCGGCACGCCGGCCGCCTGTGCGCGCAGCTGCGCCTCGCAGGCGCGGTCCAGGGTTTCCATCAGCACGAAGGCTTCCGCGATCGTGCGGCCCACGGTCAGGCTGCCGTGGTTCCGCAGCAGCATGGCGGGGCGGTGGCCCAGGTTGTCCACGAGGCGTGCCTGCTCGTCAAGCGTCATCGCGATGCCTTCGTAGTCGTGGTACGCGAGCTCGCCGTGAAAGCGCAGCGCGTACGGCGACAGCGGCAGCAGGCCGTCCTGCTGCATGCCGACGGCGATGCCGGCCACGTTATGCAGATGCATGACGCAGGCGGCATCCGGCCGCGCCTCGTGCACGGCCGCGTGCAGGCGGAAGCCGGACCGGTTCACCGGCGCAGGCAATGCGCCGATCACGTTGCCGGCGCTGTCGACCTTGACGAGGTTCGACGCCGTCACTTCATCGAAGCACAGGCCGAACGCGTTGATCAGGTAGTGACCCGGCTCGCCGGGCACGGCGGCCGAGATGTGGGTGTAGATGCCGTCGGCCCAGCCGTACAGCGCGCATAACCGGTAGCACGCGGCGAGGTCGACGCGTGTTTGCCATTCCGAGAGTTTGTCCATCACGCGAGCGTAACAGGCAACGCGCACGCCGGTCATATGCCGGCGTGCATGAATGTTATGCGCCTCGCGTATTCAGAACTGGTACTGGACGCTTGCGCCCAGCACCCAGTTGCGGCCCGGCGCCGGCTCGTAATACCGCTTGTTGCTGTCGCCGACGATGACGGAGCCGACGTACGTACGGTCGAACACGTTGTTCACGCGCGCGTACTCGCGCACGCGCCACGCGCCCAGCGGCTGGCTGGCCTGCACGCGCGCGTTGACGATCGCATAGCCCGGCGCCGGCGTCGCCGCGTTGGCGTCGTCCGGATTGACCTTGCCGCTGGCGATGGTTTCCAGCGCCGCCTGCAGGCGGCCGTCCGCATCCTTCCACGCCAGCTCGCCGAACAGGCTCGTTCTCGGCACGCCCGGCAGGCGGTTGCCCTCGGCGACGCCGGTGAATGCCTCGTCGTAGATCGCACGCAGCACCGTGGCCGCCACGCGGGTGGAGAAGCCCGCGCGCAGGTCGGCGTCGAGCGACAGTTCCAGGCCCTGGCGCAGGGTGGCGCTCGCGTTGCGGTAGCTCGTGCGGCCGCCGCTGGAACTGTCGACGACCAGCTCGTCGTGCGTGCGCACCTGGAAGACGGCCGCGTTGACGCGCACGTCCTGGCCGACCAGGGCTTTCGCACCGGCCTCCAGCTGCGTGCTCGTGGCCGCGCCGAGGCGGTAATTGAAGCCGTTGCCCGTGCCCGAGTAGAACACTTCGTTCAGCGTCGGCGTCTCGAAGCCGCGCGCCGCGCTCGCGTAGACGTTCAGCGTGGGCGTCACCTTGTACAGCGCGCCCAGGAGCGGCGTCGTGTGGCGGTAGTCGACGCTGCCGCCGTCGTTGCCGTTGGCGAGATAGTGGTCGTCCACGTCGAAGCTCACGCGGCTGTGGCGCAGGCCGCCCGTGAACACCCATTGGCCGCGCTCCCATTCCAGCTGCAGGTAAGGATCGACGTTGCGCACGTCGTCTTCCTCGTCGCGGCGCAGGTTGCCCTTCACGCCGAACGTGGTGCCGACGTAGTTCTCGTACCCCTTGCGCGCATCGTTCGATTTGCCGGCTTCCAGGCCGACGGTCGCGCGGAGAATCCCATCGCCGAGCGGGCGCGCCATCTGCCAGTTCGCATCGATGCCGTAGAAATCGCGGTCGAAGTCGACGACGCCGCCGGAATGGCTGGCCGGTGCCTGGAACGCCTTCGAGAACGACTGGTACTGGATCACGCTGCGGTTGCCGCCATAGACTGCAACGTGCAGGCGATCCTGGCCGAACTTCTCGTCCCACGCGAGGCCGACCTGCGTGTGGTGGATGCTTTTACGGGTGTCGTAGCGGTCGGCCAAGGTGCGCTTGGGCGTCTGCGGGTCCGTCGCATCGATCTCGCCGGCGCGCGGGTCGCGCTGGAACGTGGCCCACGTCACGCCGAGCGGGTCCTGCGTGTCGTCCTGGCGCAGGCCGCTGGCGGTCACCGTCAGCTTGCCGGTCGCGGACGTGTCGAACGTCAGCTTGGCATAAGCCTGGTCGCGCGTGGCGGCGCTGTGGGCGCGGTAGCCGTCCGTTTCGAAACGCGAGCCGTCGAGCAGCCAGCCGAACGCGCCCTGCTTGCCGCCCGTATTGACGTCCGTTTTGCGCATGCCGTCGCTGCCGGCCGAGACATTCGTTTCGATATAGGGTGCGCCGCGTGGATCACGGGTGAACAGTTGTATCACGCCGCCGGCGTGGTTGCCGTACAAGGTGGAGAAGGGGCCGCGCAGGACTTCGATGCGCTCGGCCATGTCGAGGTTGAACGTCGCGGCCTGGCCCTGGCCGTCCGGCATGGTGGCCGGGATGCCGTCCGCGACGAGGCGCACGCCGCGCACGCCGAACGCGGACCGGGCGCCGAAGCCGCGCGAGGAAATCTGCAGGTCTTGCGCATAGTTCTGGCGGTTCTGCACGACGAGCCCCGGCACCGTGGCCAGCGCCTCGGACGCGTTGACGCGCGGCTGTGCGGCGCCGATGCGGTCCGCGTCGACGACGTCGATCGCGGCCGGCAGGTCGAAGCTCGTGTGCTCGGCGCGCGTGGCGCTGACGACGACCACGCTCATCGGCGCATCGGGGGCGGCGACGGCGGCCAGCGGGGCGGCGGCGAACAGTGCCGCCACGAAATTCAAACGGTGATTCATCTTGTCTCCTGTCGAATGGTCGCCCTTGTCATCCGGGCGCTGACCATGAGCGCATGCAATATACCTGCCAGCCCGGAAACGTGCTGCCCGCATGGCATGGCGCTTGCAATCCGGAGAGTACCGACCACACTCAAAGGACCATCATGTCACGTCTTCGTTCCCTCATCGTCCTGCTGGCCTGCAGCTTCGGCGCCGCGCAGGCCGCCCCCTTCGCCTACGTCCCCAACGAAAAATCCGGCAGCGTCAGCGTGATCGACACCGCCACCGGCGCGGCCGTGCGCCAGATCGCGGCCGGCAAGCGCCCGCGCGGCATCGCGGCCGATCCGGCAGGCAGCCGGCTGTACGTCACGGACGCCGCCGGCAGCGCGCTGCTCGTGCTGGATGCCGCCAGCGGCGCGACGCTGGCCACGATCCCGCTCGGCAGCTCGCCCGAGGGCGTGAACGCGTCGCGCGACGGCCGCTGGGTCGCCGTCGCCGTCGAGGATTCCAACAGCGTGGCGCTCGTCGACGCGGCCGCGCGCAAGCTCGTCGCCGACATTCCCGTCCAGGGCAAGAACCCCGAGCACGCCGTGTTCAGCCCGGACGGGCGCTGGTTGCTCGTCTCGGCCGAGAACGCGGAGCAGGTCGACGTGATCGACGTGGCCGCACGCCGCCAGGTCGGTTCGATCGCGGTGGGCCTGCGCCCGCGCGGCATCGGCTTCGCGCCGGACGGTACGCGGGCCTACGTCGCGTGCGAGCTCGCGGGCGCGGTGTACGTGCTGGATATCGACAAGCGCCGCAGCATCGCCACGATCCCGGCGGGGAAGAACCCGGCCGGCATCGTCGTGTCGCCCGACGGGAAGACGGTATTCGTGTCGAACGGCGCGGACGGCAGCGTGATGCGCATCGACGCGGCGCGCAATGCGGTGGACGCCACCATCGCCGTCGGCAAGCGGCCCTGGAACATGGCGCTGACGCCGGACGGCAGCCGGCTGTACGTGGCGAACGGGCGCTCGGACAGCGTGTCCGTGATCGACACGGCCGCGGGCAGCAAGACGGGCGACATCGCTGTGGGCCAGTTGCCGTGGGGCGTGGTGATCCGCTGACCTGTTCAAGTTTGGAACACCTGTACCAGAAACAGCCGGCGCCAGGCGGTCCAACACGGCAAAAACAGGGGAAAGCGGGCTGGCACGGGGTTTGCGAAAGAAGGGATGTACCGAGCAAACACCAGTGCCCGCAACGGCCACCCAACCCACAACGAAAGAGGATGACATGAATCTCGCAGACATCAGCAAACTCGGCGTCGCCAATCCGTTCCGCCAACGCTACGACAACTTCATCGGCGGCAAATTCGTCGCGCCGGTCAAGGGCGAGTACTTCGCCAACGTCACGCCGATCAGCGGCCAGCCGTTCTGCGAAGTGGCCCGTTCGACGGCCGAAGACGTGGAGCTGGCGCTGGACGCCGCCCACGCCGCCAAGGACGCCTGGGCGAAGACGTCGCCGGCCGAACGCGCCAACATCCTGAACCGCATCGCCGACCGCATGGAGCAGAACCTGCGCCTGATCGCGACCGCCGAGACCATCGACAACGGCAAGCCGATCCGCGAAACGATGGCGGCCGACATCCCGCTGGCGATCGACCACTTCCGCTATTTCGCGAGCTGCATCCGCACGCAGGAAGGCGCCATCTCGACCATCGACGACCAGACCTACGCGTACCACTTCCATGAGCCGCTGGGCGTCGTCGGCCAGATCATCCCGTGGAACTTCCCGATCCTGATGGCCGTGTGGAAGCTGGCCCCGGCCCTCGCCGCCGGCAACTGCGTCGTGCTGAAACCGGCCGAGCAGACCCCGGCCTCGATCATGGTGCTGGTCGAACTGATCGCCGACCTGCTGCCGGCGGGTGTGCTGAACATCGTCAACGGCTTCGGCCTGGAAGCGGGCAAGCCGCTCGCATCGAGCAAGCGCATCGCCAAGATCGCCTTCACCGGCGAAACCGGCACCGGCCGCCTGATCATGCAGTACGCCGCACAAAACCTGATTCCGGTAACGCTGGAACTGGGCGGCAAGTCGCCCAACATCTTCTTCGCGGACGTGATGGACGCGGACGACGACTTCTTCGACAAGTGCCTGGAAGGCTTCGCGATGTTCGCGTTGAACCAGGGCGAGGTGTGCACCTGCCCGTCGCGCGTGCTGATTCAGGAATCGATCTACGAGAAGTTCATCGAGCGCGCGCTGGCACGCGTGGCGCAAATCAAGGCCGGCAACCCGCTCGACGAGGGCACGATGATCGGCGCCCAGGCGTCGAAGGAGCAGCTGGAAAAGATCCTGTCCTACCTCGACATCGGCCGCCAGGAAGGCGCGCAGGTGCTGGCCGGCGGCGAGCAGGCGAAGCATGACGGCGACCTGTCCGGCGGCTACTACGTGCGTCCGACCGTGTTCAAGGGCGACAACAGCATGCGCATCTTCCAGGAAGAGATCTTCGGCCCGGTCGTGTCGGTGACGACGTTCAAGGACGAGGCGGATGCGCTGCGCATCGCCAACGACACGCTGTACGGCCTGGGCGCCGGCCTGTGGACGCGCGACGGCAGCCGCGCCTTCCGCGTCGGCCGCGCGATCCAGGCGGGCCGCGTGTGGACCAACTGCTATCACCTGTACCCGGCACACGCCGCATTCGGCGGCTACAAGCAGTCGGGCATCGGCCGCGAGAATCACAAGATGATGCTCGACCACTACCAGCAGACCAAGAATCTGCTGGTGAGCTACAGCCCGAAAGCGCTGGGCTTCTTTTAACTGGCAGAGAGGCGCCATGACAGCCAATATCGAACGCGTGATGGCGACTCCCGCCGCGCTGGCCTTCATCGGCGAGCTGCGGCGGCGCCACGGGCCGCTGATGTTTTTCCAGTCCGGCGGCTGCTGCGACGGCAGCACGCCGATGTGCTACGCCGCCGGGGAGTTCGACCTGTCCGACACGGACGTCTACCTGGGCAACCTGGACGGCGCGCCGTTCTACATCGGGCTGGAGCAGTTCGGTTACTGGGAACACACCCAGCTGATCATCGACGTGGTGGAAGGCAACGGCGGCATGTTCTCGCTCGATAACGGCACGGGCCGGCGCTTCCTCACGCGCTCGCGCCTGTTCACGGACGAGGAAAACGGCCAGCTGCGCAGCCAGGCGCCGGGACCTTAAGCGACGACAAAGCAGTAGGGTGGGCACCACGTGCCCACCATACAACGACAACAAAGGAGACAAGCATGAAGACGAGAATGACCATCCTGCTCGCAGGACTCGCCCCGCTGGCGTTCATCGCCCAGGCGGCCGACATCACCAACGCGATGATCGAAAACGCGGCCAAGGACACGAAGAACGTGCTGTCCTTCGGCATGGGTACGCAGGGCCAGCGATTTTCGACGCTCACCCAGATCAACACGAAGACCGTCGGCCAGCTGGTCCCGGCCTGGTCGTTCTCGTTCGGCGGCGAGAAACAGCGCGGGCAGGAGTCGCAGCCCATCATCGCCAACGGCAAGATGTTCGTCACCGCGTCGTATTCGCGCATCTATGCGATCGACCTGAAGACGGGGAATAAACTGTGGAAGTACGAGCACCGCCTGCCGGAAGCGATCATGCCGTGCTGCGACGTCGTCAACCGCGGCGCCGCCGTGTACGGCAACCTCGTCATCTTCGGCACGCTGGATGCGCAACTGGTCGCCCTCGACCAGAACACCGGCAAGGTCGTGTGGAAGGAAAAGGTCGACGACTATGCGGCCGGCTACTCCATGACGGCCGCGCCGCTGATCGCCAAGGGCGTCCTGATCACGGGCGTCTCGGGCGGCGAGTTCGGCATCGTGGGCCGCGTGGAAGGCCGCAACCCGCTGACGGGCGAGCTGCTGTGGTCGCGCCCGACCGTCGAAGGCCATATGGGCTACCGTTACGACAAGGACGGCAAGGCGATTGATGCGGGCGTCACCGGCACGGTCAACAAGAGCTGGCCGGGCGAGCTGTGGAAGACGGGCGGCGCGTCGACCTGGATGGGCGGCACGTACGACCCGGCCACGGGCCTCGCGTACGTCGGCACCGGCAACCCGGCACCGTGGAACAGCCACCTGCGCCCTGGCGACAACCTGTATTCGTCGTCGACGCTCGCGCTCGATCCGACGACGGGCCAGATCAAGTGGGCCTACCAGAGCACGCCGAACGATTCGTGGGACTTCGACGGCGCCAACGAGTTCGTCACGTTCGACATGAACGGCAAGCGCTACGGCGGCAAGGCCGACCGCAACGGCTTCTTCTACGTGATCGACGCGAAGACGGGCCAGCTGCAGAATGCCTTCCCGTTCGTGAACAAGATCACGTGGGCGAGCGGCATCGACCTCAAGACGGGCCGTCCGAACTTCATCGCCGCCAACCGTCCCAGCGATCCGACGAAGGGCGACGGCAAGAAGGGTTCGACCGTGTTCGCCGCGCCGGCCTTCCTCGGCGCGAAGAACCAGATGCCGATGGCGTACAGCCCGCAGACCGGCCTGTTCTACGTGCCCGCCAACGAGTGGGGCATGGAGATCTGGAACGAACCGATCACGTACAAGAAGGGTGGCGCTTACCTCGGTGCCGGCTTCACGATCAAGCCGCTGAACGACGACTACATCGGCGCGCTGCGCGCGGTGGATCCCAAGACGGGCAAGATCGTCTGGGAGAACAAGAACACGGCACCGTTGTGGGGCGGCGTGATGACGACGGCCGGCGGGCTCGTGTTCTACGGCACGCCCGAGGGCTTCCTGAAGGCGGTCGATGCGAAGTCGGGCAAGGAACTGTGGAAGTTCCAGACCGGTTCGGGCGTCGTCGCGCCGCCGGTGACGTGGGAAGACGGCGGCGTGCAATACGTGGCCGTCGTCTCCGGTTGGGGCGGTGCCGTGCCGCTGTGGGGCGGCGAGGTTGCGAAGAAGGTGAACTTCCTGGAGCAGGGCGGCTCGGTCTGGGTCTTCAAGCTCGCAACCAAGATTTGATTTGAACTCCAGGTAAGTGGTCAGGGAGGGTTATGCATCGGCTGCGGCGGCGGCCGGCGTCAAGACCCTGTTTTGCCGCGGCTTCGGCCGCGGTTTTTTTTATTTATACCGTTTAGTTCGTTTTTGTGTGCGGACGGTCAAAACTGCAACACCTGATCCGATTCGCCACAGAAAAATACGCTGTTTCTTCGCTTTTCCCCGGGTGAGCGACCGGGCACGCAACTTGCCATCACTGTCGGTACATCTCAACGATGTATCCCACTACAAACAAGAAAGCGAGGAGACAAATGAAGAAGGTTCACGCATTGGCCGTCATGGCCTCGATCGGCGCCTGCACGCAAGCTTCCGCGGTCGACCTGAAGGCCGGCGACTGGACGGTCAACGTCGGCGGCATCGTCAACGCATATTACACGGGCGTCTCGTGCAGCGGCGACGCCGTCGGCGGGCTGGCGCTGGGCGGCCGCGCGCTCGGCTGCGGCGGCGAGGATCACCGCACTACCATCGGCAACGGCCTGCTGCCCAGCGGTCTCGTGACGTCCGTATCGTCGACGCAGGGCGGCTTCGACGTCACCGCCAAGATCGGCATCTACGTCGCCACGGCGACGGACAGCGCGATCGCGCAAAACAGCACGGTCGACGTGCGCCAGGCCTTCTTCACGTTCGGCCGTGCGGACCTCGGCACCTTCAAGCTGGGCCGCGACTACGGCATCTTCGGCGCCAACGCGATCCTGAACGACATGACCCTCGTCGGCGCAGGCGCGCCGGTGCAGGCCACGCAGCGCGGCCGCGTGACGCTGGGCCACATCGGTGCCGGCTACAGCTACCTGGGCACGTATGGCCAGATCGTCTACAGCACGCCGAAAAACGACGCGGGCATCGGCTTCGACTTCGGCGTGATGAGTCCCGTGTCCGACACGCCGGTCATCGCCGGTCCGCGTTACTCCACCCGTTCGAGCCCGCAGGTGCAGGCGCGCCTCTCGTTCGCGCAGGACGGTTTCAAGGCCTGGCTCGGCGCCAAGACCCAGCGCTTCGAAACGCAGACGCCGGGCGCGAGCGACCTCACGATGAACGGCTTCGAAGCCGGCGCATCGTACCAGCTGGGCGCCGCGGGCCTGCTCGTCAACGCGCAGACGGGCCGCGCGCTGGGCATCCTGTCCGACGCCGACCAAGGCGACGTGCGCTCCAGGAACTTCCTCGTGCAGGGCACGTTCAAGACGACCGATGCCCTGAAACTGGGCCTGTCGTGGGGCCGCAGCGCCAACGACGACAACACCGTCGGCACCGGCGGCCTGAAGTCGAACGCCAACCTGACGGCCGGGGCCTACTATGCGCTGAACAGCGCGATCACGCTGGTGGCCGAGATCGGGCAGACGCGCTCGAAGGGCTTCGGCGGCGCCACCGCGCGCATGAACGGCGGTTCGGTCGGCGGCATCATCTTCTTCTGATGCGGCCATGAACCTGCTCCGCCTCGTCATCTGCTGGCTCCTGCTTTGCGCCGCGGCGCACGCCGGGACGCTGACGCAGGCGGAGCTGGCGCGGCGCTTCCCGGCGCCGCTGGTCGTCGGCGAAAAATCGGCCGACATCCCGGCCTGGCCGCTGTTCAAGCAGAACGGCACGGTGACGGAGCTGGTCGGCTATGCGTTCGAATCGGCCGACCTGGCGCCGGTGCCGGGCTTCGCCGGCGTGCCGCCGAATCTCCTCGTCGTCATGGACCCGAAAGGCACCTTCCTCGACGTGGCGGTGCTGTCACAGCACGAACCGGTGTTCCTGGAAGGTCTCGGGGAAGCGCCGCTGCGGGAGTTCCTGCAGCAGTACCGCGGGCGGTCGCTGGGGCAGGGCATCACGGTCGGTGGCGCGAAGGGCAGCCTGGACGGGGTGTCGAAGGCGACGGCATCCGTCCGCATCATCAACCAGAGCGTCCTGTCGGCCGCGCTGAAGGTGGCGCGCGCCAAGCTCGGTTTTGCGCAGGGGCGCGATCCGGGCCGCATCGGCCGGATCCGCATGGATGTCTTCGCGCCGCTGTCGCTGCAGGACATGCTCGATGCGGGCCTCGTGCGGCATGTCCGCGTGCGCCGGGGCGACGTCGAGCGGCTGTTCGCGGGGAGTAGCGGCGCCGGACTGGATGCGCAGGCGCTCGCGCAGCCCGACGACGTCTTCATCGACCTGTGGGTCGCGTGGGCGTCGGTGCCGGCCGTCGGCCGCAACCTGCTGGCGCCGCGCACGTGGAACCGGCTGCAGGGCAGGCTGGAACCGGGCGACCACGCGCTGCTCGTGCTGACGGCCGGTCCGCATACGCTTACCGGCGCGGACTTCGTGCGCGGCAGCGTCCCGCGCGGCATCGTGCTGCGCCAGGACCGCCTGCCGGTGGAGATGCGCGACCTCGATCTCGAACCGCGCCTGGCCGACGGCGTGCACCTGCCGGCCGACGAGATGCTGCTCATGCGCGTCATCGGCCAGGCTGGACTCGATCCGGCGCGCGCGCTCGACTTCGCGCTGCCCGTCACGCGCAGCAAAGGGATCGTCTATCCGGAGCGGATCACGCGCGAGATCGCGTTCTCGTACCGCCTGCCGGAGGCGTACTACATTGCGCCGGAGGGCGCCGCCCCGGCGTGGCAGGCCAGCTGGAAGGCGCGCCGCGTGGAGTTGATCGTGCTGGGCGTCGCGCTCGCGCTGCTCGCGGCCGCGCTGTGGCAGCAGCGCCGGCTGGTGGCGCACGCACGCCGCTTCGCCTGGCTGCGCCGCGCGTGGCTGCTGTTCACCATCGGCTTCATCGGCTATGCGGCGCAGGCGCAGCTGTCCATCGTCAATCTCACCGGCATCGTGCAGGCCCTCCGGGCGGGGCGGGGCCTGGATTACCTGCTGTTCGATCCGCTGACCGTGGCGCTGTGGGCGTTCGTGCTCGTCTCCCTGTTCATCTGGGGGCGCGGCACGTTCTGCGGCTGGCTGTGTCCCTTCGGCGCGTTGCAGGAATTCGCGGGTCTCGCGGGACAGGCGCTGCGGCTGCCGCAGGTCGCCGTGCGGCGCGTGCTCGATGCGCGCCTGAAGCGCGTGAAGTACGGCGTGCTGGCGGCGATCCTGCTGGCGGCCGTGTGGGCGCCGGCGCAGGCAGACCGGCTCGTCGAACTGGAACCGTTCAAGACCGCGATCACGCTGAATTTCGTGCGCGCCTGGCCGTTCGTCGCGTATGCCGCCGGCCTGCTGCTGGCCGTCATGGTCGTCAACAAGGCATTCTGCCGTTATCTCTGTCCGCTCGGCGCGGCGCTCGCGCTGCTGGGCCGCGTGCGCCTGCTCGACTGGATCCCGCGGCGCGCCGAATGCGGCACGCCGTGTCAAACGTGCCGCCACCGCTGCGGCTACAACGCGATCGCCCCGAGCGGGAAGGTCGACTACGAGGAGTGTTTTCAATGTATGGAATGTGTCGTTATCCACGCAAGCGACGAACAGTGCGCGCCGCGGATCTTGGAGCGGAAGCGCAGCCGGACGATTCCGATCGTCCCGGCCCCGGACGTCATCGACAGGAGAGCATGATGCACAGAAGGACCTTCATCGCCGCCACCCTGGGCGGCATGGCCGGCGCCGCGGTGGCCGACGCGGCCGCAGCCGACGAACTGCCACTGCACAGCGGCGCCGCGCTGGCATTCGGGACGACGATCAGCGTCGCCGTGCGCCATGCGGACCCGGAAGCCGCGCAGCAGGCCATCGCCGCCGCATTGGGCGAGGCGCGCCGCGTGGATGCGCTGATGAGCCTCCACCAGCCGCCCAGCCAGGTGTTCCGGCTGAACCGCGACAAGGTGCTGCACGGCCCCGATCCGCATCTCCTGACGGTGCTGGAGCATGCGCGCACCTTGTCGCGCCTGACGCAGGGCGCGTTCGACATCACGGTGCAGCCGCTGTGGCGCGCGTTCGATTCGGCGCACGGCGTGCCGCCCGAGCCCGAGCGCATGCGCGCGCAACGCCTCGTCGGCTGGACGCAGGTGCAGGCGGGGCCGGAACGCGTCGTGCTGGCACGGAAGGGGATGGCGATCACGCTGAACGGCCTCGCGCAAGGCTATGCGACGGACCTCGCGCTGGCCGCGCTGCGCCGGCACGGCATCCGCCACGCGCTCGTCGACACGGGCGAATACGGTGCGCTGGGCCGCACCGGCGGGCGGCCATGGCACCTGGGCATCCGCGATCCGCGCAACGAGGACGCGGTGGCCGCGAGCCTCGTGCTGGACGGGCGCTGCGCCGCCACGTCGGGCGATTACGCGTCGGCGTTCACGTCGGACCTGCGCCACCACCACATCTTCGATCCGGCCAGCGGCGATTCGCCGACGGAGCTGGCCAGCGTCACGGTGCTCGCGCCCACCGGGCTGGAGGCCGACGGCCTGTCGACCGCATTCATGGTGATGGGCGCACGCCGCGCGCATGCGCTGGCCGCGCACCTGCCGGGCGTGGACCTGCTCACGATCGGCAAGGACGGCGCGCGCTGGAAGTCGTCCGGCTTCCCGGCTGTCTAGGGGGAGGTCTTCAGATGCGGCAGCTTGCGGTAAATGGTGTTGCGCGAGACGCCCAGCGCGCGCGCCGTCGCCGACACGTTGCCGCCGTTCGCCTCGAGCGACTTGAGGATCGCGGCCAGTTCCATCTCTTCGAGATTGGCGCCGGACGCGATCATCTGCTGGGCGGCGGGCGCGCTCGCGGGTGCGGCTTCGGGCGGCTCCGCGATGTCGTCCAGGAAGTCGTCCGGCATGTGGCGCAGGCCGATTTCTTCCTCGTCGCCGGCCATGATCGCGGCGGTGCGCAGGAGGTTCGTCAGCTGGCGGAAGTTGCCCGGCCATTTGTGGCGCTTGAACAGCCGCAGTACCTCGTCCGAGATCGTGTGCGTGCCGCCCGTTTCGTTCTCCACAGAGAGGATTTTTCGCACCACCGTTTCGAGGTCGGTGCGCTCGCGCAGCGGCGGCAGTTTCACCACGAGGCCGTTCAGGCGGTAATACAGGTCTTCGCGGAACAGGCCCTCGGCGATGCGGCGGCGCAGGTTGTGGTTCGTCGCGCAGATCACTTCCACGTTCACCGGGATCGACTTGCCGCTGCCGAGCGGCGTGACCATCCGTTCCTGCAGCACGCGCAGCAGGCGGGCCTGCAGCGGATAGGGCATGTCGCCGATCTCATCGAGGAACAGCGTGCCGCCGTTCGCCTGCAGGATCTTGCCGACCGCCCCCTTCTTGCGCGCGCCGGTGAACGCGCCGTCCTCGTAGCCGAACAGCTCCGATTCGATCAGCGTCTCGGGAATCGACGCGCAGTTCACGGCGACGAACGGCCCTTGCGCGCGCGGCGAATCGTTGTGGATGGCCTGGGCCAGCAATTCCTTGCCGGTGCCCGTCTCGCCCATGATCATGATCGGCACGTCGCGCCCGAGCACGCGGTTGACCTTGTCGATGACCTGTTCGAGCTGCGGGTCGCCCGTGTTCAGGTAGCGCAGGCCGGACAGGCGCCGCGTGGGTGCCTTCGCGGGCACCTGTGCGATGGGCGCCATCTGCGTCGCATCGTCGAACGCGCCGGTGAGCACGTGCACGCCGTTCGTCAGCCGCAGTTCCGCCCGGCCGCGCACGCGCACGCCGTTGTGCATGCACAGGTCGAGCAGGCCGGGCGCCGCGGTGCGGTAGTGATCGTACAGGGCGGAGACGGGAAGGCCGAACAGGGAGCTGAACGTATGGGCCTGCAGTGCGGGATACGAAAGGCCCAGCTGGAACAGGCCGTTGCGGTTGGCGGCGAGGAAGCGGCCGCCCGGGCTGAACGACGCGATCCCTTCCATCAGCGTGCCGATGAATTCGGGGCGCGTGTGGAAGTGCAGGGTGATCGCGTTTTCGAACGTCGCCGCGAACAGCTGGTTCTCGATCATCAGCGCGGACATGCGCACGAGGGCCATCGTGTGCTTGTGAAAGCTGCGCCGGTCTCCGCTGACGTCCAGCACGCCGACCACGTTGCCGCGGTGGTCGGTGATCGGTGCCGCGGAGCAGGTCAGGAAGTGGTTCGCGGAGAGGAAGTGCTGGTCCGCATGGATCGTCGTCGGCACCCGTTCCGCGATCGCGGTGCCGATCGCGTTCGTGCCCTTGCTCTCCTCGGACCAGGCGACGCCCGCCGTCAGCGCGACGCGGTTGGCCTTTTCGAGGAAGTCGGCGTCGCCCAGCGAATGCACGATCACGCCCTGCGCATCCGTCAGCAGGACCATGTTGTGGGTGTTGGCGATCTGCTGGTACAGCGTTTCCATCGCGGGCACCGCGTGGCTGTACAGCAGGCGATTCTGTTCGACCAGATAGGACAGGTCGGTGCCGGATACGGGGGTGAAATCGGGCCGTGAATCGGGACTCAGGCCGAATTGTTCGGAGCGTCGGTGCGAGATCGCGATCATCGTTGCCATGTCGTCGCCGGGGGCGAGCAAGCCTGCGTGTTGATAAGTCATTCCAAGTCTCCTGGTTGGCCCTGGACCGCGGCTCTATATTGGGAATCGACTGTTCATAAATGTAGCACCTGTACCGGAACGGAACAATCAGGCGTGTAAATATGCTCCGTTTTATTGATGCTTTGTTTTATGCAACACACAGTAAGCAAGCTGGATGCCAGCTTTTTAGGCACTGCAAGACAGGCCTTGCGCAGGTGCCCGCGCGTTTGCTATAGTTCGCGTCCTGCTTCTGCAGCGCACAAAAAGTTTAACTGAATCACACGTTAAACTTGTCAGATCGATTACATCGAGTGTGTTGCAGAAATAGACGAGGGGTTGACGAGTTAAGCGAAGCACTGCATAATCTCACTTCTCTGCTGCTGACGAACAAAACGATTCGCAAGCGCAGCAAGGCAGTACCGAATACAGTTCTTTAACAATCAACAGTCGATAAGTGTGGGCGTTTGATGAAGTGCCAGCATCCTTCGGGGTGCTGAATGCTTAAATTATCAAATGTTCACACAAAAGAAATACGTTGCTCAGCAATGAGTGACGGTCAGTATTTTGAGTGAGCGATCTGCTACGAAAGTAGCAAAAACAGAGATTAAACTGAAGAGTTTGATCCTGGCTCAGATTGAACGCTGGCGGCATGCTTTACACATGCAAGTCGAACGGCAGCGCGGGGCAACCTGGCGGCGAGTGGCGAACGGGTGAGTAATATATCGGAACGTACCCAAGAGTGGGGGATAACGTAGCGAAAGTTACGCTAATACCGCATACGATCCAAGGATGAAAGTGGGGGATCTTCGGACCTCATGCTCCTGGAGCGGCCGATATCTGATTAGCTAGTTGGTGAGGTAAAGGCTCACCAAGGCGACGATCAGTAGCTGGTCTGAGAGGACGACCAGCCACACTGGGACTGAGACACGGCCCAGACTCCTACGGGAGGCAGCAGTGGGGAATTTTGGACAATGGGCGCAAGCCTGATCCAGCAATGCCGCGTGAGTGAAGAAGGCCTTCGGGTTGTAAAGCTCTTTTGTCAGGGAAGAAACGGTTCAGGCTAATATCCTGGGCTAATGACGGTACCTGAAGAATAAGCACCGGCTAACTACGTGCCAGCAGCCGCGGTAATACGTAGGGTGCAAGCGTTAATCGGAATTACTGGGCGTAAAGCGTGCGCAGGCGGTTTTGTAAGTCTGTCGTGAAAGCCCCGGGCTTAACCTGGGAATTGCGATGGAGACTGCAAGGCTTGAATCTGGCAGAGGGGGGTAGAATTCCACGTGTAGCAGTGAAATGCGTAGAGATGTGGAGGAACACCGATGGCGAAGGCAGCCCCCTGGGTCAAGATTGACGCTCATGCACGAAAGCGTGGGGAGCAAACAGGATTAGATACCCTGGTAGTCCACGCCCTAAACGATGTCTACTAGTTGTCGGGTCTTAATTGACTTGGTAACGCAGCTAACGCGTGAAGTAGACCGCCTGGGGAGTACGGTCGCAAGATTAAAACTCAAAGGAATTGACGGGGACCCGCACAAGCGGTGGATGATGTGGATTAATTCGATGCAACGCGAAAAACCTTACCTACCCTTGACATGTCAGGAACCTCCGAGAGATTGGAGGGTGCCCGAAAGGGAACCTGAACACAGGTGCTGCATGGCTGTCGTCAGCTCGTGTCGTGAGATGTTGGGTTAAGTCCCGCAACGAGCGCAACCCTTGTCATTAGTTGCTACGAAAGGGCACTCTAATGAGACTGCCGGTGACAAACCGGAGGAAGGTGGGGATGACGTCAAGTCCTCATGGCCCTTATGGGTAGGGCTTCACACGTCATACAATGGTACATACAGAGGGCCGCCAACCCGCGAGGGGGAGCTAATCCCAGAAAGTGTATCGTAGTCCGGATCGCAGTCTGCAACTCGACTGCGTGAAGTTGGAATCGCTAGTAATCGCGGATCAGCATGCCGCGGTGAATACGTTCCCGGGTCTTGTACACACCGCCCGTCACACCATGGGAGCGGGTTTTACCAGAAGTAGGTAGCTTAACCGCAAGGAGGGCGCTTACCACGGTAGGATTCGTGACTGGGGTGAAGTCGTAACAAGGTAGCCGTATCGGAAGGTGCGGCTGGATCACCTCCTTTCTAGAGTGGCACTGGGAGCTTACGCTCCATCATCAAGCGCCTACGCTTATCGACTGTTCAAAGTTAAACGAGAAGAGTTTTCGGGGCTGTAGCTCAGCTGGTTAGAGCACCGTGTTGATAACGCGGGGGTCGTTGGTTCGAGTCCAACCAGCCCTACCACGTTACACTGGGGGATTAGCTCAGCTGGGAGAGCACCTGCTTTGCAAGCAGGGGGTCGTCGGTTCGATCCCGTCATCCTCCACCACTATCTTTACGTAAGACGCTGGTTTTAGGTAAGTGTAGTTCTCGTTCTTTAACAATCTGGAAGAAGTAAAGTTTTCTTTAAGCGTGTAGCTAACGAAAGTTAGATGCACACTTAGGGTAGTAATCTGTATGTATCAACAAACATAGTAAGCTGAACTCTTGTTGTTATGACGTTCCCTGATACTCATGCAGGGGCCAACGTTATAGGGACAAGTGAATAAGTGCACATGGTGGATGCCTTGGCGATTACAGGCGATGAAGGACGTAGTAGCTTGCGATAAGCTGCGGGGAGTGAGCAAACACACTTTGATCCGCAGATTTCCGAATGGGGAAACCCGGCCTTTTAGGTCATTGCATACTGAATACATAGGTATGCAAAGCGAACGCGGCGAACTGAAACATCTAAGTAGCTGCAGGAAAAGAAATCAACCGAGATTCCCAAAGTAGTGGCGAGCGAAATGGGATGAGCCTTGTACGTGATAGTCGATCGAATAGTGGAACAGCCTGGAAATGCTGGCCATAGAGGGTGATAGCCCCTTACACGAAATTCGAACGGTGGTACTAAGCGTACGACAAGTAGGGCGGGACACGAGAAATCCTGTCTGAAGATGGGGGGACCATCCTCCAAGGCTAAATACTCGTAATCGACCGATAGTGAACCAGTACCGTGAGGGAAAGGCGAAAAGAACCCCGGGAGGGGAGTGAAATAGATCCTGAAACCGTGTGCATACAAACAGTCGGAGCCTCTTCGTGGGGTGACGGCGTACCTTTTGTATAATGGGTCAGCGACTTACATTCAGTGGCGAGGTTAACCGGATAGGGGAGCCGTAGAGAAATCGAGTCCGAACAGGGCGACAGTCGCTGGGTGTAGACCCGAAACCAGGTGATCTACCCATGGCCAGGATGAAGGTGCGGTAACACGCCCTGGAGGTCCGAACCCACTAATGTTGAAAAATTAGGGGATGAGCTGTGGGTAGGGGTGAAAGGCTAAACAAACCTGGAAATAGCTGGTTCTCTCCGAAAACTATTTAGGTAGTGCCTCAAGTATCACCATCGGGGGTAGAGCACTGTTATGGCTAGGGGGTCATTGCGACTTACCAAACCATTGCAAACTCCGAATACCGATGAGTGCGAGCTTGGGAGACAGACGTCGGGTGCTAACGTCCGGCGTCAAGAGGGAAACAACCCAGACCGCCAGCTAAGGTCCCAAAGATTGGCTAAGTGGAAAACGAAGTGGGAAGGCTAAAACAGTCAGGATGTTGGCTTAGAAGCAGCCATCATTTAAAGAAAGCGTAATAGCTCACTGATCGAGTCGTCCTGCGCGGAAGATGTAACGGGGCTAAGCCAGTCACCGAAGCTGCGGATATGTTTCTTAGTATTTATACTTTGATCCATATGGTAGGAGAGCGTTCCGTAAGCCTGAGAAGGTGTCTTGTAAAGGATGCTGGAGGTATCGGAAGTGCGAATGCTGACATGAGTAGCGATAAAGAGGGTGAAAAGCCCTCTCGCCGAAAGCCCAAGGTTTCCTGTTCAACGTTCATCGGAGCAGGGTGAGTCGGCCCCTAAGGCGAGGCAGAGATGCGTAGCTGATGGGAAGCAGGTTAATATTCCTGCACCGTCGTATGATGCGATGGGGGGACGGATCGCGGAAGGTTGTCCAACTGTTGGAATAGTTGGTTCTTGACTCATAGAAGGCGCTTAGGCAAATCCGGGCGCGTAATTCAAGGGGTCGAGACGTGTGCCCTTGTGGCACGAAGCAATCGGAAGTGGTTCCAAGAAAAGCCTCTAAGCTTCAGTCATACGAGACCGTACCGCAAACCGACACAGGTGGGCGAGATGAGTATTCTAAGGCGCTTGAGAGAACTCGGGAGAAGGAACTCGGCAAATTGGTACCGTAACTTCGGGATAAGGTACGCCCCGGTAGCTTGAATGGTTTACTCCATGAGGGTGAAAGGGTTGCAATAAACTGGTGGCTGCGACTGTTTAATAAAAACACAGCACTCTGCAAACACGAAAGTGGACGTATAGGGTGTGACGCCTGCCCGGTGCTGGAAGATTAAATGATGGGGTGCAAGCTCTTGATTGAAGTCCCAGTAAACGGCGGCCGTAACTATAACGGTCCTAAGGTAGCGAAATTCCTTGTCGGGTAAGTTCCGACCTGCACGAATGGCGTAACGATGGCCACACTGTCTCCTCCCGAGACTCAGCGAAGTTGAAATGTTTGTGATGATGCAATCTACCCGCGGCTAGACGGAAAGACCCCATGAACCTTTACTGTAGCTTTGCATTGGACTTTGAACCAATCTGTGTAGGATAGGTGGGAGGCTTTGAAGCGGGGACGCCAGTTCTCGTGGAGCCAACCTTGAAATACCACCCTGGTTCGTTTGAGGTTCTAACCTTGGCCCGTGATCCGGGTCGGGGACAGTGCATGGTAGGCAGTTTGACTGGGGCGGTCTCCTCCTAAAGTGTAACGGAGGAGTTCGAAGGTACGCTAGGTACGGTCGGACATCGTGCTAATAGTGCAATGGCATAAGCGTGCTTAACTGCGAGACCGACAAGTCGAGCAGGTACGAAAGTAGGACATAGTGATCCGGTGGTTCTGTATGGAAGGGCCATCGCTCAACGGATAAAAGGTACTCTGGGGATAACAGGCTGATTCCTCCCAAGAGTTCATATCGACGGGGGAGTTTGGCACCTCGATGTCGGCTCATCACATCCTGGGGCTGTAGCCGGTCCCAAGGGTATGGCTGTTCGCCATTTAAAGTGGTACGTGAGCTGGGTTTAAAACGTCGTGAGACAGTTTGGTCCCTATCTGCCGTGGGCGTTGGAAATTTGAAGGGGGCTGCTCCTAGTACGAGAGGACCGGAGTGGACGAACCTCTGGTGTACCGGTTGTCACGCCAGTGGCATTGCCGGGTAGCTAAGTTCGGAAGAGATAACCGCTGAAAGCATCTAAGCGGGAAACTCGCCTTGAGATGAGATTTCCCGGAGCCTTGAGCTCCTTGAAGGGTCGTTCGAGACCAGGACGTTGATAGGTCAGGTGTGGAAGTGCAGTAATGCATTAAGCTAACTGATACTAATTGCCCGTACGGCTTGTCCCTATAACCTTGGCAGTCATTGCCAACGCAAGGGTTCAGCTGTTTGTTGAGACAACAGATTACGAAAACTGCTTCTTCCGGATTCAGAGTGACGCATGCACCAAGCTGCGGCACTCGTACAAGTTATGCCTGATGACCATAGCAAGTCTGTACCACCCCTTCCCATCCCGAACAGGACCGTGAAAAGACTCTGCGCCGATGATAGTGCTGCAACCAGTGTGAAAGTAGGTTATCGTCAGGCTAGTTATTAAGAAAACCCCGTCGAGTGATCTCGACGGGGTTTTTCGTTTTGGAAAAACGAAGCCCGCTCGCTCGGATTCGCACTGCCAATCCTCGCACTGAGCGGGCTTTTTGCTTTGTGGGTCCAGTCTTTAGTCGGGTTGTCACTGCAAACTGTGCACTCGCTTCCTCCCATCTATGTTTTATTGACTTGGCTCAATAAAATTGCAGCTTAGACATTGCGAACAGTTAAAACAAATACGATTAAGTAATCGGTATTTAACTGCTTGCCATGTTCCCTTTCATCGACGCCGGGATGTCCATCGTCCGCGCCATGACAGCGCTGTACGGTCTGCTTGCCGTCGCTTCACTGTCTGTGAAATTCGCCGCTCGCGGTGCAGCGCCTGGCATGTTGAGCTACCAAGTCAATGCGTGGTGGCGAATTTTCCCCATCGTTAGCCTGGCATTAGTGACCTATCCGACAGGCTTGCATGTGCTGGCTTATCTCATCTGCGCTTTCGCGACGCTCGAACTTGAGTCGTATTACCCGGGAGGGCGCACCCGTTTCCGGTTAGGGGCTGCGATGATCGTCCTGGTGACGGGCATCTTGAACAGCTGGATGCCGGTCCTCGCTGCCGCGCTTCTATGTGGCGCCATTTCCGTTTTATCGATGCGTTGCCGTCAGATAGGTACCGCCGGGCCCGCCATCACGTGGTCGTCGATTGTGGCAACGGCTGCGGCGATGCAACTGCTCGTTGCCTTCGCCTCTCTGCCATTCACTACCCGCACCAATCTCGCCTGGCTGTTTTACCTGTTCATTCTGACGGCGTTGAACGACATCGGTCAGTTCGTTGCCGGCAAGCTTTTCGGTCGTCACAAAATCGCGCCGACGATCAGTCCCAACAAGACTTGGCAAGGCTTGGCCGGCGGTGTCGTCATGTCGCAGATTGTGAGCCTCGTGCTCGGTACGTATCTATCATTGGCGACGCCGTCGCAGCTGGCACTGTGGGGTTTGCTGTTGTCGCTGGCAGGATTCGCCGGCGATCTGATGTTTTCCGCAGCCAAGCGCTGTTTGTCAATTAAGGATTTTTCCCAACTGATCCCTGGCCACGGCGGCATCCTTGACCGGGTGGATAGCCTGGTCCTCACCGCTCCGCTCTTGTACTGCCTGCTCCGCAGCATCGACTAAGGACACTGCCATGAAGATCGACCATTCCATTGCCTGGACCACCTTCGAATCCGGTTTTGCCGGTGACGACGGCACACGGCTGTTCTTTCGTGCGTGGCAGCCCGTCGCACCGGCAACCAACCGTGCGCCGCGCGCACTGATCTTCCTCCATCGCGGTCATGAACACTCAGGCCGAATCGCGACACTCGTCGAGCGTTTCGGCGAGCACCGGGACTGGGCATTCGCCTACGATGCGCGCGGTCACGGCTACTCACCTGGTGCCCGCGGCGACGCTCCGGACTTCGCTACGTTGGTGAACGACCTAGCTGCCTTCGTTCGCCACGTCATTGAACGCTACGGAATCGCAATCGAGGACGTAATCGTCGTAGCCAACAGCGTCGGTGCGGTGGTCGCGGCAACCTGGGTGCACGACTACGCTCCGCGCATTCGCGGGCTCGTGATGGCAGCCGCCGCGTTCCAGATCAAGCTGTACGTCCCACTGGCAAATCCGGCGCTGCGTTTCGCGCGGCGATTCAAACCCGAGCTTTTCGTCACGAGCTACATCCGTCCCGGCATGCTCACGCATTCCGCCGACGAGGCGCAGGCTTATGCGGCCGACCCTCTGATCGCGAAAAGTATTTCCGCGAAAATCCTACTTGAACTGGGCGATACGGCAGAGCGTCTCGTCGCCGACGCCGCGGCGATCGATGTACCAGTGCTGATGCTCGCTGCTGACAAGGATTATGTCGTCAAGGAAGAGCCCCAGCGTTTGTTCTTCGAGCGCCTTAGCTCTCGCTTGAAGCGCTTTGTGCGGATCGACGACTGCTACCACGCCGTGTTCTACGAGCGCGACACCACAGCCGCCCTGCACGCGAGTCGCGATTTCATTCGCGACTGCTGGGCTGCTGCACCATTGCCTCCAACGCATTATGTGCGCGCGGACCGCGACGGCCACGCGGCGCACCGCTACGCCGCTATCGAGCGCAATGAGAGCGGCAGCGCCGCAGCGCGCGCCTGGTTCGGCTTGCAGCGCCGCATGCTGGGCGTGTTAGGTCCGCTCAGTGAAGGCATGCGCATCGGCCTGACCTACGGTTTTGATTCCGGCGAGTCGCTTGACTATGTCTACCGCAACGAAGCTTGCGGCCGTCTCGGCATCGGCAAGATCATCGATCGCGGTTACCTGGACGCCGTCGGCTGGCGCGGTATCCGCGTGCGTAAGATGCAGTTGCAACGCATGCTGGCCGACTGCATTGCCGCGCAGCCGCAAGGGAAAACGGTGCGCATCCTCGACATCGCCGCCGGTTCCGCACGGTACGTCCTCGAGACCGCCAAGCGGTTCCAGGACAGTCCGCTCGAGATCACGCTGCGTGACTACATACAACACAACGTCGACAACGCGCGCCGTCTGGCTGCGGACCTGCAATTGACGATCCCGGTGACTGTCGAACGGTGCGACGCATTCGATGCTGCCAGCTATGCAGGACAAGAGGAGGATTACGATATCGCCGTGGTGTCCGGCCTGTACGAACTGTTCAGCGATAACGACAAGGTGTTGGCATCGTTGCGTGGCGTGATGAGTAGCCTGAAGCCGGGCGGGTACCTGATCTATACCGCTCAGCCGTGGCACCCTCAGCTCGACATGATTGCTTATACGTTGATCAACCACCGCGGCCAGCTGTGGAAGATGCGTCCACGTCCGCAGGCGGAGATGGATGCACTTGTCTCACTGGCCGGTGGACACAAAATCGCGACTGCAATTGGTGTGGAGGGGATCTTTACTGTATCAGTGGCGCGTCGGCCTGCAGCGCCCGGCGCAGACGGTTGAAGACGGTCAGCCCCGACAGCAGCAGCATGGCACCCAGAATACCGTTGCTCCCGGCCGACCCGGAGCCCAGACCGATCAACAGAGCGATGAGACCGAAGGCGAAGGCGCGGTCGCTTTTGCCCATCGGCCCCTCGAAGCCCCGTGGTGCGCCGACAGCCAGTGCCAGAACTCCGGCGAATTCGGCCAGTAGCGCGCCGACGACGACCAGTACCACGAGCGGCGCCACAATGCCGGGCACTAGCGCGAACGGAAGATACAGCGCCACGTCCGACACCTGGTCGCAGATTTCGTTGAGCAGAGCGCCCAGCCTGGTCTTGTTGTCGGTCGCGGAAGCGAGCATGCCGTCGATCGCGTTGAAGGCCATTCGCAGCAGAAGAAACAGAGGCAGTCCGAACCATAGGCCAGCCGTTCCCGGTGCAGCGGCCAGCGCCGCGCCGTACGCCACCGACAGCGCCATCGCACCGAGCGTCACCTGGTTCGGTGTCACGCCTGCCCGGTGCAGCGCGCCGATCAGGGGACGCAGCAATTGCTGGAAGCGCGGTTTCAGCTGATAGATCGAGACGGACATCGTTGTTTCCTTCGCAAGTGAAGTCGCGATATGAGTCGGCTGCGGCTGTAACCCATGGCGCAGTGGATGTACACAGGGTGTCCCGCGTCGCGCAGCCGAGCCAGTGCGGCCAGTACCACACGCAACTGACTGGGGCGCGGCGCTTGCAGGTCGAGCAGGGGGAAATGTAGATAATGCGTGTGACGCAGCAGGGCGGTCTCGGGCAATTCGCCCGATAGGTCGATGACGTGGCAACCGCGCGGCAGGGCACGGGCTTCCACGTTAGTGAGGCGTCGGCCCGACCAGAATCCGGGCGCATGTTGCACGAACGCAGGGCGGCCGCGCTCGCGAATGCGCACGAGGGCCCACGTCAGCCGGTAGCCGGCGAGATAAGGCCAGAAGAGCAACCAGGCGCGAAGTGGATGTCGACCCAGGCGCTTGGCGAGGAAATCGGAACGGCGTGTGGCATAGGCCGCCGCCACCAATAACAGGCTGACCGCTGCATAAGCCGCGATCCAGCTGTGCAGGGGGACCACACCAACCAGTACGACGAGGCCCGCCGCGATCGCATAGTAAAAACTGACGGTCGTACGGCGCGCGGCGCCCGGCCTGATCGCCCACGCGGCGGCGGCGCCCAGCAGCAGGCCACTGACGACGTCAACTACGTGATGTTGCCAGGTGAACAGCGTGCTCGCAGCGACGAGCATGAGCCAGGCACCCAGCAGGGCGCGTACGGTGTCGCGGCACAGGGACCGCAAGGCGAGCCAGATGATCACGCAGTACGCGACGTGCAGCGAAGGGCATTGGTTGTAGGGCCGATCGACAATGTCGAGCCACTGGTACAGCGTGGCGGGTATGCCGTCCGCAACGTCGGGACGTACGGCGCCGAATTGCGCGGGCACGGCGGCGAAGACGAGGCAGCCGGCGACCGTGACCAGCAGCAGGCGCCGGCTCACTACGAGCAACTGTTCGTTGTCGCGGACGAGAAAGAAGACAAGGGTGAACAACAGGCCCGAGCTGGCATACGGCACGGCCATCCAGGGCAGGAAGGGGATCGCGGCATCAAGCTCGATGGCCAGGCTGCGTTGCACCTGCTGCGCGGCGAGCAGATTGCACAGCGGGTAGCACACACTGAATGCAAGCCAGTTCAGCATCAGGTGCACGAGGCGCGTACGCACAAGCACGTGTCCGTCCGGCGAACGCTTTCGTTGTGCTTGTGATAATTTTTTCATTTGGGCATTATGCATGCAATGAACACGCATGAACAGTATCGACGCTGCCTCGTGCTGGCTGGAGGGGGCTTCCGGTTCTCCTATTATCTCGGCGTGCACGCGGCAGCAGAAGACTGCGGACGCCGACCCGATGTGCTGCTGGCTAGCTGCGGCGGAGCAATTGCGGCTGCAGCTATTGCGGCTCTGCCCGACGCCGGTGCACGGCGAGACTGGATTGCCGGCTCTGCGATGTACGCGTTCCTGCGTTCGATCCGCTCCACGCAACGTGCGACGCCGCTGCGTACGCTCGGTGCAGCGGGGTTGCGCTGGCTGCGGCGTGCTCGGTCCGCGCGCATCGTTGATCTGCAGCGCGATTATCTGTTCGAGCTTCCAGCCGCACTGCCGTTGCCGCTGCCGGAGCGGGTCGCACCGGATGCGCCGGCGTTGGCCATCGTCGGTGCCAGACTGTTGTACGAACCGGAACAGACGGGAGCACGACGCAGAACGCAGCCGCTGTTTTCTGAAGTCGTGTTCGGCCCGCAGCGTGTTGCAGCTCTGCTGGATGGCAGTCCGGCGCCAGCGGCGGACCCGCGCTGGAGCGCCGGCGCCGTGGATCCCGTGCTACGGGTCGAGCTGGGCATCGCGCCCGCGGACGCCGCGCGCATCTCGATCGCCGACATGTTTTATTTCCGCAGCCACGAAGTCGCGGGCCGACACTACAGCGGTGGCGTGATAGATCTGTTACCCATCGAGCTGGCGCAGCGTCTCGCGCGCGAGGTGGTCATGGAACGCAAAATGCCATTTAACCGCTGGCTCGCACTGCCCGCGTTGCGCGCGGTGTTCGGCATCGACGGCGCCGCGCGCTTGCAGCATGTACATGCGCAGCATGCCGATACGTGGGTCGATACTCGCGACGCCAAAGGTATGCTGCGCGCGCAAGGTATCGGCAAGCGGATCGACTGGTGCCATAACCGCATCGGCCTCGACGTGCCCTCGACGCAGGACGCGTACGCCGCCCAGGTACATGCACAATGGGATTATGGGTACCTGAAAGGGATGGCGGCGTTCGCGGGATGCAAACGATGAAGATCCTGATCATTGGTGGTACGAGTGGCATCGGCTTGGCACTGGCCGTTCACTACCACGCACGCGGTGCCGAGCTGGCGCTGTGCGGGCGCGATCCTGACCGCCTGGATGGCCACCCGATCATGCGGGATGCGCGCGTGCGTACCTACACGCTGGATATCGCCGACCGTTTGGCGGTGGGAGACGTCGTACGTGATTTCGGGGCCGGGGGTCTCGACATAATCGTCGTGACGGCAGGCCAGTATGCAGATGCGGCCGGCCTCGCCGCCGATCCGGGCCTTGGTCCCGCGCTCGTTCAGACCAATATTGCGGGTCTGGTCCACGCTTTCGAAGCCGCTACCTCGTTAATGCGTGCCCAGGGGCGTGGCCAGGTGGTGACAGTAGCGTCGATCGCCGGCCTGTTGATAGACTATCCCGGAGGCTCGTTGTACAGTGCCAGCAAGCGCGCCGCCATCGCCATCTGCGCCACTTACCGCAAGGCGCTGGTGCCGTACGGGATTGCGGTGACGACGCTTGTGCCGGGCTATGTCGACACGGCGCGCCTGCGCGAACTGAACGGAGGCGACGCGAGTGCGAAGCTGTTCCTGCAAACGGAAGCGAATGCTGTCCGGCGCATGGCAGCCGCGATCGACGCGCGTGCCGACTGTTGTGTCTTCCCATGGCAGCTCCATATGCTGGTGCGGCTCTTCAATCTGCTGCCACTGCGGTTGCGTCGGATACGCAAGAAGTAACCGCTCCGTAACAGCGACCCGGCGCCGCCCAGATCAGCACCATCACGACGATAAACGGAATCCAGAGCATCCGGCGAACCCGCACCGACAGCCAGTACAACGCCAGCATGGCGAGAACGGGCACATTGCTGTCGAGTTTACGGCTCAGCAGCAGCGCAACGACGCCCTGCTGCGCGACCGCATACCACGTCATGCGCCCGCCGCCGATGAGCAGGGGATTGCGCCGAGCGGTCCGTTCGGCGCGCTGCGCGACCGCATCCGGCGCAGCCGCGTCACCGTTCCACTTCGCACGCGCCGCACGCGCGCGCGCCAGCAGCGGCGTGCCCTTGTCGGCATCGACCATCCGGATGAAGTGCGCATAGCCTTCCAGCGCCGCCAGCACATTGTCGTTGCCGTTCCACTGCTTGCCGGCCGGCCCATCCTTCTCGACCTGGAACAGCACCGCGCGGAAGCACCGCAGCGTGTCGCGGTCCACGGCGGGCTTCTCGTTGTCGACGATGCCCGTCACGCTCTGGCGCGCATGGCTGCGCATCACCTCCTGCTTGTCCGGATGCGGCGTGAAGCCTTCGTCGACCACGATCTGCCGCACGCGCCACAGCAGCTTGGCCGCCAGCTTGCGCACCGACTCGTCGCCCGAAAATGTCAGGTCGTCCGCGTAGCGCGTGTAGCGGAAACCGAGCCGTGCCGCCGCACCCTGCAGCCGCGCGTCCAGGCGCCGGCACAGGATATTGGTCAGCGCGGGACTCGTCGGCGCGCCCTGCGGCAGGACGCGCGGGCCGTGCGCGACATGGAACGTCTCGCCGTCGACCTGCACGGTCTCCGTCGCGGATTCGGTGCACAGCAGCGCCAGCGTCGTCGCGACCTGCTTGCCGTAGCCGAGCTGGCGGAACACGCCGCGCACGCGCGGCAGCGCGATCGACGGGAAGAAGTCCTTCAGGTCGACGTTGATGACAACCGCCTGGCCGACGTGCGGCGCGGCGTTGCTGACGATGGAGCGGCCGGCCAGGAAGCCGTGCGCGGCCGGGTGCACGGGTGCGCGTGAAAGAACGTTGTCGAGGACCCAGTACTGCGCCCGCTTCAGGCGCGGCATCGGCGCCGAGATGATGCGTACGCCGCGCGCAGCAGGTGGTTGAACAGGGACCAGTGGCCGTAGCGGTCGACGATGCGGCCGGCGGTGCGGACGCTGTTGCCCCGGCTTGCGTCGCGGTCGTCGTAGGTGGCCAGGATGCCGAGCGCCAGCGGGATGAAGTCGGGCGACGCGTCCTCGCCCAGGCGCCGCAACGTGCGCCAGCCGCGCCGCAGCAGGTAATGGCGGGTCACGACCCGTAGGCTACCGTGCTGTCGGGCCGCGCCGCTTCCTCGGCGAAGGAGCGGTAGCCCCTGCGCGTGTGGACGTAACGCCGCGCGGTATGCGCCGTCGTTTCGAAGCGGCGCTGCAGCAGGCCGAAGAGTTCACCGTCGGCCCGCATCTCCGCCATCTTGAAGAGGTGGCGCACGGCGCGAAAGCTGCCGGCGGCGAGCGGCACGGCGCGCAGCGCGGCCAGCAGCACGCGGCGCGCCAGCGGCTGGTCGTCGGCCTGTGCAACCTGGTCGAGCTGTTCCAGCCAGGCGTCGAGCGGCACGTTGCGCCAGCCGTCGCATCGATCTCCCCCTGTGCCCATGTCTCGCGCAGGACGTGCGGCCAGTCTGCAACGAGCGCGCGCGCATGGTCGCGGCGCGCATCGGAGCCGGCCAGAATCAGCCAGGCGTGCAGCGCGACGCGGCGCACGGCATCGCTGGCGCCGCGTTCCGCCAACTGCTGCATCGCCTCGGCCGCGCCGGCGTCGCCGCAGCGGCCGATGGTCTAGGCGATGGAGCAGGATGCGGTCGGCCTCGGTCGATACACGGATGGGCGGCGGCGCGGCGGGGATGGCTGCCGGTGCGAGATCCGCCGGATCGACGAAGCCCTGCGCCATGCATTCGGTGACGGTGAGGTGGAACAGCGTGTCGGCGTCGGCGAGGGCGACGGGTTGCGGGGTGCGCGTCGTTTCGCGCCATTCCTCGCCCATGCGGCCCTGGCGCAGATTGACCAGGTAGCGGCCGGATGCGCCCGGGGCCAGGCACAACTCGATTTCACAATGGACGATGCAGTCTTTTTGTCGCCGGACCAGGCTCGCCGTTCTGATCAGTTTCACGCATCGCCCTCGGGGTCATGTGGAATCTTGCACTCTATGCATCGTCGCTCTGCTGGTAAACGCGCAGACGTGCGGCGATGGGATGGTCCGGCCGCAGCTGCAGCAGGTCCCACAGGTTGCCGTACAGGTCCGCGAACACGGCCACGGTGCCGTAGTCCTCTTCCTTCGGATCGCGCACGAAGTGCACGCCATGCCCGCGCAGACGTTCGTAATCGCGCCAGAAGTCGTCGGTGTTCAGGAACAGGAAGACGCGGCCACCGGCCTGGTTGCCGACGAACGGCACCTGTTCCGGCTTCGATGCCTTGGCCAGCAGCAGGGTGGTGCCGGCGCCGCCGGGGGGCGCCACCACGACCCAGCGCTTGTCCTGCGCCGGCTGGTACGTGTCGTCCAGCAGCTCGAAACCGAGTTTGCCGACGTAGAAATCGATGGCTTCGTCGTAGTCGCGCACGACCAGGGCGATGTGGACGATGGCTTGGCGCATAGGAACCCCTTTGTTGTTTATTGGCTAAATAGAAGTGTAGCAGCCGTTTGACCGGCACCCCGGCTGTCGGTAGACTCAAATGATTGCGCTACCAAAAATAATGATAAAGCAATGTTTTATAACATCCGGGGACCGTCGGTCATTCAACGGAGGAGACGTTCATGCAGCGAAGTACAAGTAGGGATTTATGGCTACGCCTTGTGACGGCAGTGGCGGGATTGCTGATCGCAGGCCAGGTCCACGCCATCGGCACGGCGCGGTTCGTCGACACGGAGGGCAAGGCCGGCGTTGCGCTGGTCCAGGCCGGACGTGCCGCGCCCATCGTCGTCGGCACGGACGAGTATCCCGGCGTGCTGCGCGCGGCACGCGACCTGCAGCGCGACATCGGCAGCGTGACGGGCAAGACGCCGCAATGGCAGGTCGACCGTCCGGCGGCGTCGGGCGACGTGATCATCGTGGGCACGCTCGGGCGCCATGGCCTGATCGACCGCCTCGCGCAACAGGGCAAGATCGACACGCGTGCGCTGGCCGGCCAGTGGGAAGGCTTCGTCATCCAGGCGGTCGCGGACCCGATGCCCGGTGTGCAGCGCGCCCTGGTCATCGCCGGCAGCGACAAGCGCGGCACGATCTACGGGATCTATACGCTGTCGGAACAGATCGGCGTCTCGCCCTGGTACTGGTGGGCCGACGTGCCGGTCGTGCATCACCGCTCGCTCAGCGTGCCGCTCGACACGCGCATCATGGAAAAACCGACCGTCCAGTACCGCGGCCTGTTCCTCAACGACGAGGCGCCAGTGCTGACCAATTGGGCGAAGGAGCGCTTCGGCGGCTTCAATCACAAGTTCTACGAAAAGCTGTTCGAACTGATGCTCCGCATGCGCGCCAATTACCTGTGGCCGGCCATGTGGTACTCGTCGTTCTATGACGACGACAAGGAAAACGGCAAGCTCGCCGACACGATGGGCATCGTGATGGGCACGTCCCACCACGAACCGATGATGAGGGCGCAGCAGGAGTGGAAGCGCTACGGCAAGGGGCCGTGGGATTACCACCGCAACGGCGAGGTGCTGCGCGACTTCTGGGCGCAGGGCCTGCGCAATACGCGCGATTACGAAAAGGTGATCACGATGGCGATGCGCGGCGACGGCGACGAGCCGATGTCGGAAGACGCCAACGTCGACCTGCTGCAGCAGATCGTCCGCGACCAGCGCGCGATCATCAGGAAGGAGCTCGGCCAGGAACCGGAGAAGGTGCCGCAGTTGTGGGCCCTCTACAAGGAAGTGCAGGACTATTACGAGAAGGGCATGCGCGTCCCGGACGACATGCTGCTGCTCTGGTGCGACGACAACTGGGGCAATATCCGCCGCCTGCCTACCGCCGAGGAACGCAAGCGCAGCGGCGGTGCCGGCGTTTACTACCATTTCGATTATGTCGGCGGTCCCCGCTCGTACAAATGGTTGAACGTGACCCAGATCGCCAAGGTGTGGGAGCAGATGAACCTCGCAAACGAGTACGGCGCGAACCGGCTGTGGGTCGTCAACGTGGGCGACCTGAAGCCGATGGAGGTGCCGACCGAATTCTTCATGGCGTATGCGTGGAACCCGCAAGCGTGGCCGGCGGAGCGGCTGCCCGAGTACCTGCGTGCCTGGGCCACCCGTGAATTCGGCGCGGCGCATGCGGAAGACATCGCGTCCATCGTCGACAAGTACACGCGCTACAACGCGCGGCGCCGTCCGGAACAGCTGGAGCCCGAGACCTACAGCCTCACCAACTACGATGAGGCGGAGCGCGTCGTCGCGGACTACAACGCGCTCGCCGACGAAGCGGTGCGCGTCGGCCGCACGCTGCCCGCGAACATGCGCGACGCCTACTTCCAGCTCGTGGAATATCCCGTGCGCGCGTCCGCGAATGCGCTCGACATGTACGTGTCGACCGGCCTCAATCGCCTGTACGCACGCCAGGGCCGCGTGACGACGAACGACATGGCGGCGCGCGTGCGCCAGCTGTTCCAGCGCGACGCTGATCTCGCGAATAAATACCAGCGCGAGATCAGCGGCGGCAAATGGAATCACATGATGTCGCAGACGCGTTTCGGCTACACCAACTGGGACCAGCCCTACCGCGACGTGATGCCGGCCGTGTCGGAGCTGCGCGTTCCCGCGCCCGGCCAGCTGGCGGCGCCGAACGGCATTCACCCGTCCGACCAGATGGGCGTCGCGGTGCAGGGCGACGCCATCGCCTGGCCCGTCTTCCCGATCCGCCAGCTCGTGTTGCCGCCGCTGGACGTCTTCGAAAAGCAGCCGCGTCATCTGGAGCTGTTCAACCGGAGCGCCCAGCCGTTCGACTATGCCATCACGACGAGCCATCCGTGGATCCGCCTGAGTCACAAGGCCGGCCGCGTGAGCAAGGACCAGCGCATCGTCGTCGACGTGGACTGGAGCGCGGTCCCCGCCGGCACCACGGTGGCATCGCTGACGATCAGCGGTCCGGCCAAGGCGCAGGTCGAGGTCAAGGTGCCCGTGCACAAACCGGCCGGCCTGGCGCCCGACACGGCGCGGGGTCACGTGGAAACGCAGGGCGTCGTCGCGATCGAGGCGGAGCATTACACCCGCGCGCTGGCGCCATCCGGCCGGCAGTGGCTGAGGATTCCCGGCTATGGCCGCACGCTGTCCGGCATGACCACTTTGCCGGTCGCGGCGGACGCGCTGAAGGTCGCGGATGGCATGCGGCTCGAGTACGAGGTGCACCTGTTCACCGCCGGTGAGCTGAAACTGCAGGCCGTCCTCGGACCGACGCTCAAGTTCCAGCCGGGCGAGGGCTTCCGCTACGCCGTCTCGATCGACGACGAGGCGCCGCAGGTGGTCAACGTCCATGCGGACGGTTCCGAACGCCACTGGAGCAAGATCGTCTCGGACGGCGTCGCGCAGTTCGTCACCACGCATCGTGTCGCACGCCCCGGCCGCCACACGGTGAAGTTCTGGGCGCTCGATCCGGGTCTCGTGCTGCAACGCCTTGTCATCGATGCGGGCGGGCTGCGGCCCAGTTATCTCGGGCCGCTCGAAAGCCCGTACTATCCGGTCACCGGATCCCCAGCAGCGCAATCAGCCCCCAACTGATCGCGCCCAGCCCGACCAGCGACACGACGACGGTCGCCGTCACCTTGCCGCCCGCGCGCAGTACGGCGCGGGCGTCGACGCCGAGGCCGAGGGCCGCCATCGACATGCTGGTCAGCCAGCCCGAGGCCACGTGCGCCGGTTCGAGTACGACGGCCGGCAGGGCATCGACGGACCGTAGCGCCATCAGCGCGAGAAAGCCGACGATGAACCACGGGACGAGTTGCGCCAGCGGCAGCGAGGCGCGGCGCGCGCCGTCGCGCCGGAACAGCGACAGCCCGAGCACGACGGGTCCCAGCATCAGCACCCGCACCAGTTTTACCAGCGTCCCGATGTGCACGCTCGCCTGCGACACGGGCGCCGCCGCGGCCAGCACCTGCGGCACGGCATACACGGTCATGCCGGCGAAGATGCCGTACTGGAGGGGCGTCAGTCCGAGGACCCGGTCGAGCAGCGGCAGCACGAGCACGACGACGACGCCCAGCACGGCCGTGAACGCGATCGACGACGCGACGTCCTTGCCCTGCGCATCGATGACCGGCGCGACGGCGGCGATGGCCGAGTTCCCGCAGATCGAATTCCCGCACGCGACCAGCACGGCCATCTCGTGCGGCAGCCGCAGCAGCCGGCCGACGGTGTAGCTGAATGCGATCGCGAGGACGACCGACAGCGCGATCCCGCCCAGCAGCGGCAGCCCGTGCGCGGCGATCGCGCCGGCGCTGATGGATGCACCGAGCAGCATCACGGCCAGTTCGAGGACGACCTTGGCGGAAAAGCGCACGCCGGCTTCGCACGCGGCGGGGACGGTCGCGACGGTGCGGACCAGGCTCCCCAGCAGGATCGCCAGGACGAGGCTTTCGAGCCATGCGCGGCCGAAGAGGGCGGTCTCGCCGCGCTCCAGCAGGACGGCGGCGCCCGTGACGGCGGCACTCAGCGCGATGCCCGGAATGAGCGTGAAGATCTTATCGTTCATGGTGTTCTCCTGGTTCGAGCCCGCAGTATCGGCTCGACAAGATCGTTCGGTCCATCTTAAAATTCCGCACAGATCATTCACTTCAATCGAACGATGACCCTCGACCAGCTCCGCATCTTCGTCGCCGTCGCCGAACGCCAGCATCTGACGCAGGCGGCGAATGTCCTCGCGCTGACACCGTCCGCCGTCAGCGCATCGCTGCGCGCGCTGGAAGAGCGTTACGGCACGCCGTTGTTCGACCGGGTCGGGCGGCGCATCGAAGTCAATGCCGCCGGCCGCATCTTCCTCGACGAGGCGCGCGCCACGCTGGCCCGCGCGGCCGGCGCCGAACGCGTGCTCGTCGAACTGGCCGGACTGGCGCGCGGTGTACTCGCGCTGCAGGCCAGCCAGACGATCGCCAGCTACTGGCTGCCGCCGCTGCTCGTGCGCTTTCGCGAGACGCATCCGCAGATCGACGTGCGGCTGGACGTCGGCAATACGCAGTCCGTGGCGGACGCGGTGCGCGAGGGCGAGGCCGATCTCGGACTCGTGGAGGGCGGCATCGACGATGCGGCGCTGGTCGCGGAGCGCATCGGCCAGGATCACATGGCCATCGTCGTCGCGCCCGGCCATCCGTGGGCACGCAAGCGCAGGCTCGCCGCCGCCGACCTGCAGGCTGCCCGCTGGATCATGCGCGAGCCGGGATCGGGCACGCGGTCCGCGCTCGAAGAGATGCTGGCGGCGCAGGGCGTCGACCTGGCCGCGCTGCAGGTCGCGCTGACCCTGCCGTCCAACGAGGCCGTGCGCGCGGCCGTGATGAGCGCGGGCTTCGTGGCCGTCTTGTCGGAACTGGTCGCGGCGCCGTACATCGCGGCGGGTTTGCTCGCCAAGGTGCGCGTGGACCTGCCGCCGCGCGACTTCTTCCTGCTGCGCCACCGCGAACGCTATCGCAGCCGCGCGGCGCAGGCGTTCGAGGCGCTGGTGCGCACTGCCTGATCCGCGCCAGATCGGCAGGATCGGGCAATCCTTCGTCAGTATCCTGCTACCGCCGGGCGGGCCCGGACTCCTATGATGAATCCATCGTTCACGAGGAGCCCTGCCATGAAAACCATCGATACCATTTATATCAACGGCGCGTTCGTTGCCCCGCACGGGCGCGAGCCGCTCGTCCTGCTCGATCCCGTCACCGAGCGCGAAACGACGACCGTGATCCTGGCCGACGAGGTCGACGCGCAGCGCGCGATCGCGGCGGCGAAGGCGGCGTTGCCGGCCGTGGCGCGCACGACGCGGGAAGAACGCATGGACTGGCTGCAGCGCCTGCACGACGCCGTCGGCGCCGCCGAACAGGACATCGTCGACGTCATGGTCGCCGAATACGGCGGCACGACGGCGATGGCGACGGGGACCGCGCGCCGCGCCGCCGCATCGTTCGCGATCGCGCGCCGGCTGCTGGGTGAATATGCCTTCGAGCGCGAGGTCGGCGGCGCGCGCGTGACGATGGTGCCGCATGGCGTCGTCGGGCTGATCACGCCGTGGAATGCGAACATCGGCTTCATCGCGACCAAGCTGTCGATGGCGATCGCCGCCGGCAGCACGGCCGTCGTCAAGCCCAGCGAACTGAGTGCCGCGCAGACGGAGCTCATCACCCGCGTGATGCACGGCGCGGGACTGCCGCCGGGGGTCTTCAATATCGTCACGGGCCGCGGCGACGTCGTCGGCGCGGAGATCACGCGCCACCCCGACATCGCCAAGATCTCGTTCACGGGGTCCACGAGCGTCGGCAAGGCGATCGCGCGCGGCGCCGTCGACACCATGAAACGGGTGACGCTGGAACTGGGCGGCAAATCGCCGACCGTCCTGCTCGACGATGCCGACTTCGCGAAGGCGATGCCGCTGGCGGCGCTGGCCGCCGTGATGAACAGCGGCCAGGCGTGCATCGCGGGCACGCGGCTGCTGGTGCCTGCGAGCCGCGTCGCCGAGGCGCATGCGTTGGCGGTGCGCGCGTTCGAGGACCTGGTCGTCGGCCCGACGAGCGACCCGCGCGTGAACGTGGGGCCGATGGTCACGCGCAAGCAGTACGAGCGCGTGCAGGACTATATCCGCAAGGGGATCGAGGAGGGCGCGACCCTGCTGGCGGGCGGGCCGGGGCGTCCGGACCGGCTGGAACGGGGCTATTTCGTGCGGCCGACCGTGTTCGGCGACGTCCGCAACGACATGGCCATCGCCCGCGACGAGATCTTCGGGCCCGTCCTGTCCATCATCCCGTACCGCGACGACGACGAGGCGATCGCCATCGCCAACGACACGCCATATGGTTTGCACGCGTACGTGTTCGGCGCGGACCTGGCGCACGCGAACCGCGTGGCGGCCGGCATTCAGGCAGGGCGCGTGTTCGTGAATGGATTGTATGATGCACCGGAAGCCCCGTTCGGCGGCTTCAAGCAGTCCGGCCTGGGACGCGAGTTCGGTGTCTTCGGCCTGGAGACCTATCTCGAACCGAAAGCCATCATGGGTCATGACAAGGCACTCTGAAACCCGGCTCCTGGACCTCGTCGGGCAGGCGATGCGCGGCGCGGGCGTGGGCAACCTCGACCTGGCGACGGGGCTGCCCTGGCTCTGGCTCATACGCCGGCCGGCGCCGACGCCCGCCGGGCGCGGCATCCTGACGCCGTCCGTCTGCCTGCTCGTGCAGGGCGAGAAGGAGATGCTGGTCGGCTCGCAGGTGCTGCGCTACGGCCCCGGGTGTTATGTGCAGGCGGGTCTGGCGATGCCCGTGTCCGGCCAGGTCATACGCGCAACCGATGCGGCGCCGTACTACGGCATCCGCGTCGACATCGATCCGAAGGAGGTGGCGGCGTTCGTGCTGGAGATGCAACTGCAGCTGCCGCTGGCGGACGCCGACCCGCCCGCGATCACGGTCGAACGTGCGGACGATGCGATGCTGGACGTGTTCGTGCGGCTTCTCCGTCTGCTCGACCGGCCGCGCGACCTGCCCGTGCTGGGCCGCCTGCTCAAGCAGGAGCTGATTTATCACCTCGTAACGGCGCCGGGCGGGGCGACGCTGAGTCGGGGCGTCGTCGGCAGCCAGCGCGAGCGCGCGGTGGGCGAGGCCATACAATGGATCCGCACGCATTACAACGAGCCGCTCAGCATCGACGCGCTGGCGCGCACGGTGCACATGAGTCCTTCGGTACTGCACCGCCGCTTCAAGGCCGCCACGGTGATGAGCCCTTTGCAGTACCAGAAGCAGGTGCGGCTGCTCGAGGCGCGCAAGATGCTGATGAGCGGCGACGTCGAGGCGGCCAGTGTCGCCTACGAGGTGGGCTATGAAAGCCCGTCGCAGTTCAGCCGCGAGTACCGCCGCCTGTTCGGCGCGCCGCCGTTGAAGGATGCGGAGCAGTTGCGGCGGCAGCCCGTCGGCGCACAACCGTAGGAGCCGAGATGACGGAAACAGACCTGGCACTGGATGACGGGCGCACGCTGCACTTTTACGAGCAGGGGAGTGGCCGCCTGGCGGTTTTCTGGCTGCACGGGACGCCGAACATCGGTCTGCCGCCCGAGCCGCTGTTTGCCGACGCTGCCCGTCTGGGGCTGCGCTGGATCGGCTACGACCGCCCTGGCTATGGCGGCTCGACGCCGCGACCGGGGCGCGATGTCGCGTCGGCTGCCCTCGACGTCGCGCGGATCGCCGACCGGCTCGGCATCGGCCAATTCGCTGTTGTCGGCCACTCGGGCGGCGGTCCGCACGCGCTTGCCTGTGCCGCGCTGTTGCCGGACCGCGTTCTGGCTGCCGTCAGCATCGCCGGGCTGGCGCCCTTCGACGCCGCGGGACTCGACTGGTTCGCCGGGATGCGGCCATCCGGCATCGCGGGCCTGCGCGCCGCGCGGGCGGGCAGGGCGGAGAAGGCCGCGTACGAAGCTGCGTCCCCGGAATTCGATCGGGAATCGTTCATCGAGGCCGACTGGAATGCGTTGGCGGGACCGTGGTCGTGGTTCGATCGTGTCGTCGGGCCGGCGCTGGCGGCCGGGTCCGATGGCCTGATCGATGACGACGTCGCGTATGTCTCGCCGTGGGGTTTTGATTGCGCGTGTATTACGCGGCCGGTGCTCCTGCTGCACGGCGGGCAGGACCGGATGGTGCCGACGTCGCATGCCGAATGGCTGGCGCGTCACTGTCCTTCGGCCGTGTCGTGGCTGCAGCTCGAAGATGGTCATATCTCTATATTGAGTGCGGCACCGCGTGCGCTGGCGTGGCTGAAACAGCATGCCGCGGCGCCAGCTATTTGATACGGCTGAGCTTGCAAGGTTGCTGGGCGGTTGCTATACTGCGCGTCCGCTTCACGGCACGGTCGAAATCCAGAGGAAATCGACGCCACGAAGCGGGAAAAAGAAGTTGACGAACATCGCGAAACACTGCATAATCTCGCTTCTCTGCTGCTGACGAACAAAACGATTCGCAAGCGCAGCAAGGCAGTACCGAACACAGTTCTTTAACAATCAACAGTCGATAAGTGTGGGCGTTTGATGAAGTGCCAGTATCGCTTCGGTGATACTGAATGCTTAAATTATCAAATGTTCACGCAAAAGAAATACGTTGCTCAGCAATGAGTGACGGTCAGTATTTTGAGTGAGCGACATGCTACGAAAGTAGCAAAAACAGAGATTAAACTGAAGAGTTTGATCCTGGCTCAGATTGAACGCTGGCGGCATGCTTTACACATGCAAGTCGAACGGCAGCGCGGGGCAACCTGGCGGCGAGTGGCGAACGGGTGAGTAATATATCGGAACGTACCCAAGAGTGGGGGATAACGTAGCGAAAGTTACGCTAATACCGCATACGATCCAAGGATGAAAGTGGGGGACCTTCGGGCCTCATGCTCCTGGAGCGGCCGATATCTGATTAGCTAGTTGGTGAGGTAAAGGCTCACCAAGGCGACGATCAGTAGCTGGTCTGAGAGGACGACCAGCCACACTGGGACTGAGACACGGCCCAGACTCCTACGGGAGGCAGCAGTGGGGAATTTTGGACAATGGGCGCAAGCCTGATCCAGCAATGCCGCGTGAGTGAAGAAGGCCTTCGGGTTGTAAAGCTCTTTTGTCAGGGAAGAAACGGTTCAGGCTAATATCCTGGGCTAATGACGGTACCTGAAGAATAAGCACCGGCTAACTACGTGCCAGCAGCCGCGGTAATACGTAGGGTGCAAGCGTTAATCGGAATTACTGGGCGTAAAGCGTGCGCAGGCGGTTTTGTAAGTCTGTCGTGAAAGCCCCGGGCTTAACCTGGGAATTGCGATGGAGACTGCAAGGCTTGAATCTGGCAGAGGGGGGTAGAATTCCACGTGTAGCAGTGAAATGCGTAGAGATGTGGAGGAACACCGATGGCGAAGGCAGCCCCCTGGGTCAAGATTGACGCTCATGCACGAAAGCGTGGGGAGCAAACAGGATTAGATACCCTGGTAGTCCACGCCCTAAACGATGTCTACTAGTTGTCGGGTCTTAATTGACTTGGTAACGCAGCTAACGCGTGAAGTAGACCGCCTGGGGAGTACGGTCGCAAGATTAAAACTCAAAGGAATTGACGGGGACCCGCACAAGCGGTGGATGATGTGGATTAATTCGATGCAACGCGAAAAACCTTACCTACCCTTGACATGTCAGGAACCCTCGAGAGATTGAGGGGTGCCCGAAAGGGAGCCTGAACACAGGTGCTGCATGGCTGTCGTCAGCTCGTGTCGTGAGATGTTGGGTTAAGTCCCGCAACGAGCGCAACCCTTGTCATTAGTTGCTACGAAAGGGCACTCTAATGAGACTGCCGGTGACAAACCGGAGGAAGGTGGGGATGACGTCAAGTCCTCATGGCCCTTATGGGTAGGGCTTCACACGTCATACAATGGTACATACAGAGGGCCGCCAACCCGCGAGGGGGAGCTAATCCCAGAAAGTGTATCGTAGTCCGGATCGCAGTCTGCAACTCGACTGCGTGAAGTTGGAATCGCTAGTAATCGCGGATCAGCATGCCGCGGTGAATACGTTCCCGGGTCTTGTACACACCGCCCGTCACACCATGGGAGCGGGTTTTACCAGAAGTAGGTAGCTTAACCGCAAGGAGGGCGCTTACCACGGTAGGATTCGTGACTGGGGTGAAGTCGTAACAAGGTAGCCGTATCGGAAGGTGCGGCTGGATCACCTCCTTTCTAGAGTGGCACGGGAGCTTACGCTCCATCATCAAGCGCCCACGCTTATCGACTGTTCAAAGTTAAACGAGAAGAGTTTTCGGGGCTGTAGCTCAGCTGGTTAGAGCACCGTGTTGATAACGCGGGGGTCGTTGGTTCGAGTCCAACCAGCCCTACCACGTTACCAAAATGGGGGATTAGCTCAGCTGGGAGAGCACCTGCTTTGCAAGCAGGGGGTCGTCGGTTCGATCCCGTCATCCTCCACCACTACCTTTACGTAAGACGCTGGTTTTAGGTAAGTGTAGTTCTCGTTCTTTAACAATCTGGAAGAAGTAAAGTTTTCTTTAAGCGTGTAGCTAACGAAAGTTGGATGCACACTTAGGGTAGTAATCTGTATGTATCAACAAACATAGTAAGCTGAACTCTTGTTGTTATGACGTTCCCTGATACTCATGCAGGGGCCAACGTTATAGGGACAAGTGAATAAGTGCACATGGTGGATGCCTTGGCGATTACAGGCGATGAAGGACGTAGTAGCTTGCGATAAGCTGCGGGGAGTGAGCAAACACACTTTGATCCGCAGATTTCCGAATGGGGAAACCCGGCCTTTTAGGTCATTGCATACTGAATACATAGGTATGCAAAGCGAACGCGGCGAACTGAAACATCTAAGTAGCTGCAGGAAAAGAAATCAACCGAGATTCCCAAAGTAGTGGCGAGCGAAATGGGATGAGCCTTGTACGTGATAGTCGATCGAATAGTGGAACAGCCTGGAAATGCTGGCCATAGAGGGTGATAGCCCCTTACACGAAATTCGAACGGTGGTACTAAGCGTACGACAAGTAGGGCGGGACACGAGAAATCCTGTCTGAAGATGGGGGGACCATCCTCCAAGGCTAAATACTCGTAATCGACCGATAGTGAACCAGTACCGTGAGGGAAAGGCGAAAAGAACCCCGGGAGGGGAGTGAAATAGATCCTGAAACCGTGTGCATACAAACAGTCGGAGCCTCTTCGTGGGGTGACGGCGTACCTTTTGTATAATGGGTCAGCGACTTACATTCAGTGGCGAGGTTAACCGAATAGGGGAGCCGTAGAGAAATCGAGTCCGAACAGGGCGACAGTCGCTGGGTGTAGACCCGAAACCAGGTGATCTACCCATGGCCAGGATGAAGGTGCGGTAACACGCCCTGGAGGTCCGAACCCACTAATGTTGAAAAATTAGGGGATGAGCTGTGGGTAGGGGTGAAAGGCTAAACAAACCTGGAAATAGCTGGTTCTCTCCGAAAACTATTTAGGTAGTGCCTCAAGTATCACCATCGGGGGTAGAGCACTGTTATGGCTAGGGGGTCATTGCGACTTACCAAACCATTGCAAACTCCGAATACCGATGAGTGCGAGCTTGGGAGACAGACGTCGGGTGCTAACGTCCGGCGTCAAGAGGGAAACAACCCAGACCGCCAGCTAAGGTCCCAAAGATTGGCTAAGTGGAAAACGAAGTGGGAAGGCTAAAACAGTCAGGATGTTGGCTTAGAAGCAGCCATCATTTAAAGAAAGCGTAATAGCTCACTGATCGAGTCGTCCTGCGCGGAAGATGTAACGGGGCTAAGCCAGTCACCGAAGCTGCGGATATGTTTCTTAGTATTTATACTTTGATCCATATGGTAGGAGAGCGTTCCGTAAGCCTGAGAAGGTGTCTTGTAAAGGATGCTGGAGGTATCGGAAGTGCGAATGCTGACATGAGTAGCGATAAAGAGGGTGAAAAGCCCTCTCGCCGAAAGCCCAAGGTTTCCTGTTCAACGTTCATCGGAGCAGGGTGAGTCGGCCCCTAAGGCGAGGCAGAGATGCGTAGCTGATGGGAAGCAGGTTAATATTCCTGCACCGTCGTATGATGCGATGGGGGGACGGATCGCGGAAGGTTGTCCAACTGTTGGAATAGTTGGTTCTTGACTCATAGAAGGCGCTTAGGCAAATCCGGGCGCGTAATTCAAGGGGTCGAGACGTGTGTCCTTGTGACACGAAGCAATCGGAAGTGGTTCCAAGAAAAGCCTCTAAGCTTCAGTCATACGAGACCGTACCGCAAACCGACACAGGTGGGCGAGATGAGTATTCTAAGGCGCTTGAGAGAACTCGGGAGAAGGAACTCGGCAAATTGGTACCGTAACTTCGGGATAAGGTACGCCCCGGTAGCTTGAATGGTTTTACTCCATGAGGGTGAAAGGGTTGCAATAAACTGGTGGCTGCGACTGTTTAATAAAAACACAGCACTCTGCAAACACGAAAGTGGACGTATAGGGTGTGACGCCTGCCCGGTGCTGGAAGATTAAATGATGGGGTGCAAGCTCTTGATTGAAGTCCCAGTAAACGGCGGCCGTAACTATAACGGTCCTAAGGTAGCGAAATTCCTTGTCGGGTAAGTTCCGACCTGCACGAATGGCGTAACGATGGCCACACTGTCTCCTCCCGAGACTCAGCGAAGTTGAAATGTTTGTGATGATGCAATCTACCCGCGGCTAGACGGAAAGACCCCATGAACCTTTACTGTAGCTTTGCATTGGACTTTGAACCAATCTGTGTAGGATAGGTGGGAGGCTTTGAAGCGGGGACGCCAGTTCTCGTGGAGCCAACCTTGAAATACCACCCTGGTTCGTTTGAGGTTCTAACCTTGGCCCGTGATCCGGGTCGGGGACAGTGCATGGTAGGCAGTTTGACTGGGGCGGTCTCCTCCTAAAGTGTAACGGAGGAGTTCGAAGGTACGCTAGGTACGGTCGGACATCGTGCTAATAGTGCAATGGCATAAGCGTGCTTAACTGCGAGACCGACAAGTCGAGCAGGTACGAAAGTAGGACATAGTGATCCGGTGGTTCTGTATGGAAGGGCCATCGCTCAACGGATAAAAGGTACTCTGGGGATAACAGGCTGATTCCTCCCAAGAGTTCATATCGACGGGGGAGTTTGGCACCTCGATGTCGGCTCATCACATCCTGGGGCTGTAGCCGGTCCCAAGGGTATGGCTGTTCGCCATTTAAAGTGGTACGTGAGCTGGGTTTAAAACGTCGTGAGACAGTTTGGTCCCTATCTGCCGTGGGCGTTGGAAATTTGAAGGGGGCTGCTCCTAGTACGAGAGGACCGGAGTGGACGAACCTCTGGTGTACCGGTTGTCACGCCAGTGGCATTGCCGGGTAGCTAAGTTCGGAAGAGATAACCGCTGAAAGCATCTAAGCGGGAAACTCGCCTTGAGATGAGATTTCCCGGAGCCTTGAGCTCCTTGAAGGGTCGTTCGAGACCAGGACGTTGATAGGTCAGGTGTGGAAGTGCAGTAATGCATTAAGCTAACTGATACTAATTGCCCGTACGGCTTGTCCCTATAACATTGGCAGTCATGCCAACGCAAGGGTTCGGCTGTTTGTTGAGACAACAGATTACGAAAACTGCTTCTTCCGGATTCAGAGTGACGCATGCATAAGCTGCGGCACTCGTACAAGTTATGCCTGATGACCATAGCAAGTCTGTACCACCCCTTCCCATCCCGAACAGGACCGTGAAAAGACTCTGCGCCGATGATAGTGCTGCAACCAGTGTGAAAGTAGGTTATCGTCAGGCTAGTTATTAGAAAAGCCCGCTCAGTATGCACTGAGCGGGCTTTTTGCTTTTCTACGGCAAAAATGCCGAGGATTAAGCGCATCTCCTGCTCGACCCAGCTGGTACGTCCGTACAAACTGGCGAGCGGGAACGTGCAGATAGAAGCGAGCATCGGCGTGGCCCTGCAGTTGCCGTATGAACTGCAGGACCCTGTCCACCCGGTGGCGGAAGCGATCGAGCGGAAAACGTCCTGATCGGGCGGGTCAGACGCCCCAGAGCACGTCGGTCTGCTGGTCGCGCGAGGCGCGCAGCATTTCCAGCAGCGGGAACGCGCGGGTCGAGAACGTCACGGTCTCGAACGGCTGGTGTTCCGCGTCCTCTTCGCCTTGATGGGCCTTGACGTCCTGTTCCATCTCGTCGGTGGCCTGGTGCTTCCGGCTTTCTTCGATCTCGTTTTCCAGCAGTCTGACGGCTTGCGTCGCTTCTTCGGCGGTGATGACACCGCGTTCACTGTCCTTGTGCAGGAGGTCCAGGATCCGCTTGGCGTGGTCCTGGTACATCATGACGTTCGGGTAAGCCTTGGATTTAAAGGTGATTAACATAGTTGTCTCATTCTATTGTGAGTAGCCCAACGATATCACGAGTCGGGCCTGGAGGTCAGTGGGCTACCTCTCACACCGGGCGCCGCCGCATTGCGCGGGCCAGTAGCAGCACGAGCAGCCCCGCCGCCAGCACCGCCGCCGCGGCCGGCAGCATCCAGGCCGGTCCGCCCGCCGCCAGCGCGACGAGGAGCCAGCCGAGCCCGCCCCAGCACAGGCTGCTGACCAGTTCCAGCATCGTGCACAGGAAATTTTCCTTGCCGCGCGTCTTGAAATCGCTGCGGGGAGCGGGGCGACCCGTCCACTGCACGATCAGGCCGGCGCTCAGCACGGCCGCGCTGACCGGGAACGCGACGAGCAGGCCCGTCAGCGGCGTGCGCACGACGAGCCATAGCAGCGGCAGCGCGACGAGCAGCAGGGCCGGCATCGTCGCCGCCGCCAGCTTGGCCAGTTGCAGCGTGCGGCGCGGCGCCGGAGCCGACAGCAGCAGGTCGGGCGCATCTTCGGCCGAGATCACGATCCACGCCAGGCTACCCGTCAACGAACTGCACAGCAGCGTGAGGCCGGCGCCCAGCGCGGGGCCGGCCGAGTCGCCGCGTAGGATCAGGAACAGCAGCGGCACGAGGTAGACCAGCTGCAGCAGCACCTGCGCGATCAGGTGCGGGTCGCGCGCGATCAGGCGCCATTCCTTGATGACGACCGTGTCGAACAGGCTGGCGCGGAAACCGAAGCGCAGCGCGCCGGCCGGGCGGGCGCGGACGCGGCCCATGCCGGCGGCCTGCTGCAGGCCATGGACGAAGAAGCGGTGCGTGCGGGCCAGGGTCAGCATGAACGCGAGCCCCGCCAGCAGGACGGCGCCCAGCAGCGGCAGCGGCGCACCGAGGACGGCGTGGCCGGGTAGCCACAACACGCTGTCCGGCCCGAACAGGGACTGGTGCGTCATCATCTCCATGATGCGCGGCCCCACGGTCCCGTCATGGCGCGTGAAGTTATATGCCTGCGACAGCAGGAAGATCAGCGCGCCCGCGATGGCGCCCAGCACCTGCGCCACCACGCGCGTGCGGCGCGCGCCCAGCACGCGCACGAGGCCCAGCGTCAGCAGCATGCCTGCGCAGGCCGTCAGCGTCGCGCAGGCGGCGATTGTCACGTACAGGCCGAGCCAGCCGGGATGGCCCAGCACCAACGCGACGTTGGCGAACGGGCCGGCCAGGTACACGTAGGGCAGGGCGGTGGCGGCCGCGATGCCGAGCAGACGCACCGCGAAGATGCTGCGCGAGGGCAGGGGCGACGACAGCAGCAGATCGAGGTCGCCGCGCTCGAACAGCGCCAGCACGCAGGCCCGCAGGCCGCTCGACAGCATGAAGGTCGAGCACACGACCACCAGCAGGCTGATAGGGATCGCGAGCAGCGCGTCGCCCATGCCGTCGCGGCCCAGTGCGCGCAGCAGCGCGAACGCGATCAGGTGCAATCCGATGAACCCGATCACGAACACGGCGATGGCGGGCCAGCCCGGACGCCGCCTGCCGCCCTTGTTGATGGTCGCGCCATACCAGGCCAGGCGCAGCTCGTGGCCCAGCAGCCAGCGAATGCTTCCGGGCGCGGCACTCACCCTGGCTGTCCTTCGGTCAGGTGCAGGAATACGTCTTCCAGGCTGCCGCCCTGGGTGCGCTCGCGGAGTTCGGCCAGCGTGCCTTCGGCGATCAGGCGGCCCTGGCGGATGATGCCGATGCGCTGCGCGAGACGTTCCGCCACCTCGAGGATGTGTGTCGTCAGGATCACGGTGCCGCCCTGTTCGACGTGCGACACGAGCAGGTCCTTCACCTGGCGCGCGGCGGCCGCATCGAGGCCGGTCAGCGGTTCGTCCAGGATCAGGAGCTCGGGCTCGTGGATCAGCGCCCCGGCCAGCGCCAGCTTCTGCTTCATCCCCCGCGAAAACCCTTCCGTCAGCTCGTGCGCGTGCTTCGTGAGGTCGAGCCAGTCGAGCAGGCGGCGCGCGCGCGGTTCGGCGTCCTGCGCGCGGATGCCCCACAGGCCGGCGACGAATTCCAGGTATTCGGTCGGCCGCAGTTTCCCGTACAGCAGCGGGTCGTCCGGCAGATAGGCCATGCCGCGCTTCGCGCCCGCGGGATCGCGCGCGAGGTCGATGCCGAGCACTTGCACGTCGCCGGCATCGGGGGCCAGCAGGCCGGTGACCATGCGCAAGGTCGTCGTCTTGCCGGCGCCGTTGGGGCCCAGCAGCGCGTACAGTTGGCCGCGCCGCACGGTCAGGTCGAGGCCGTCGACGGCGGGCCGGCCGAAGGATTTGCGCAGGCCGGACAGGCGCAGGGCAGGGGACTCGCTGTTCATCTCAGGGCAGTTTGAAAGAGGTGATGAATTGTTCGACCTGTTCGGCGGGCAGCGCATCCTTCTTGCCGATCGCGATCACCTGGTAGAAGCGCTTGCCGCGCGCCTCGAAGTGGCCGACGAGGTGCATGGTCTCGCCGTTGCGGGTGCCGCTGGCGTCGACGTCGCGCGTGGCGCGGTCCGTGTCCGCGGTCGCCTTCTGGCTGGTGACGGTGGCGCCGATGTTGCGCACCAGCGCGAGCTGCATCGCTTCCAGCGCGGCCTGGGCACGCGCCGCGTCCGGCGCTTCGGCCGCGCCGACGGCGAACGTCGCGCCATCGACCTCGGCCGCCGTCATCGTCATCGCGACCTGCATGCCGTCGAGGTCGATGGTGCGCGTGAACGTTGCCGGTTTCGCTGGGAACATGACGCGGTAGGGCGCGTCCGGACTTGCATAGTCGCGCCAGTTGTACTTGGGGGAACAGGCCGCCAGAAGCAGGCCGAGCGCGGCCACGAGGGCCGCGAAGCGTCGTCTTGTCATGACGACATGGTAACAGGGCCGGACGGTTCAGGCGACCGGGATCGGGTTCTCCGCGATGTGGGCGTTGAACTCGTGGACCAGCTTGTGCTCGTCCGGCCCGGCGTTGTTGCGCAGCGGGACGGCGATGTCGACCAGCGCTTCTTCGCGGTCCGTGGCCAGGGCCTGCATGGTCTGGGCAATGAAGGCGTCCAGCGGCATGGCGCGTGGGTCGTCGCCTTTGTGGATCAGGTCGGTGTTGACCCACGGCGGCGCGATTTCCTGCACCGTCACGCCGGTAGCGCGCAGCATGAAGCGCAGCGACAGCGTGTACGAGTGCAGCGCGGCCTTGGTGGCCGAATACACCGCGTTCGTGGCGATCGGCACGTAGGCCAGTACCGACGTGTTGTTGATGATCGTCGCGCGCGGCTGCTTCTTGAGGTGGCCGACGAGGGCGGACGTCATGCGGACCGGGCCGAGCAGATTCGTCTCGATGGTGGACACGGCCGTGGCGTCGTCGATCGTGCCGGACGGATCGTCGAACGGCATGATGCCGGCGTTGTTGACCAGGACGTTCAGCGCGGGACACTCGGCGATCAGGGCCGCGGCGGCGCGTTCGATGCTGGCCGGATCGGCGATGTCCAGCTCGACGGCGCGCATGCCCGGGTTGGCGCGCGTCACCTCGTCGAGCAGGGCCTTGCGGCGGCCGCCGATGATGACCTGGTTGCCCAGTTTATGAAACGCTTCCGCCAGGCCGCGGCCGATGCCCGAGGTACCGCCGGTGATGAAGATGGTATTGTTCGTGAGTTGCATGGTGATTCTCCGTTCTGGTTATCAGGGGTGTGGAAGATGTTGTCTTCTGGGATCAATGTTGGCGCAAACATGTCTGCCCTGAATGACAAAGAACCCTCGAATCAGGACAAAGTGTGCGTATGCACATATATTCGGAAGCCTATCTACTTTGTCAGTTGTTTTTGGTTGGACCGGAGCGGTTGTCGTATGATTACCATCATGCACTGCAGCAGACGCTGTGGCGCCGGACTCTCCGGCGAACCTGATCATCACTGAGGACAACATGAAACGCAGAATCGGACTCTTGCTGCCACCCGGCTTCCAGGTCCTGGATCTCATGGCGACAACGGTCTACGAACTGGCCAATACCTTGCTGGAAGAATCCATGTACGAGGTCACGATGCTGTCGGAGCATGGGGGCGCGATGACCAGTTCCTCGGGCATCAGCGTGCTCACGGAAGCCGTCACGCGCTACGACTACGACACCTTGCTCGTGGCGGGGCAGATGGCGCCGCGGCGTCCGTCGTCGCCGGGCTTCGTCGAGATCCTGCGCCAGGCCGGCGTGCAGTCGCGCCGCGTGGGCAGCATCTGCACGGGCGCCTTCCTGCTGGCCGAGGCGGGCCTGCTGGACGGCAAGCGTGCCACCACCCACTGGTCGCTGGCGCGCGACCTGCAGCGCATGTACCCGAAGGTGCGCGTCGAGGAAGACCGCATCTTCATCAACGAGGGCAAGGTGTGGTCGTCGGCCGGCATGACGGCTTGCGTCGACCTGTGCCTGGCCCTCGTCGAGAGCGACCACGGCATCGAGCTGTCGCGCAACATCGCCCGCAAGCTCGTCGTCTACCACCGCCGCAGCGGCGGCCAGTCGCAGTTCTCCGCGCTGCTGGAACTGGAGCCGAAGTCCGACCGCATCCAGCAGGCGCTGTCGTACGCCAAGCGCCACCTGCGCAAGCCGCTGTCCGTGGACGAGCTGGCCGAGGCGGCCAACCTGAGCACGCGCCAGTTCAGCCGCACGTTCCGCATCGAGACGGGCCAGTCGCCGGCCCGTGCGATCGAGGTGCTGCGCGTGGAAGCGGCGCGCGCCATGATCGAGGGCAGCAACCACTCGATCGACGTCGTCGCGCGCGAGACCGGTTTTTCCGATCCCGAGCGCATGCGCCGTGCCTTCCTGCGCGCCTTCGGCCAGCCGCCCCAGGCCATCAAGCGCGCGGCGCGCGAACAGCAGACCACGGGCCTCACCTGATCCTTCGACAGGGAAGCGATGGCCTGATTCGAGGCCGATTGGTCTCACGCGTCGTCCTCCGTTCTGAAAAGACGCCTGCATCAGGCAACCAGAACGGAGTCGACGATGTCCACCGAGCCCACCTCCCTGCCCAGAGGCCTTCTCTCGCCGCGATCGCCGGCTTCGGCCACTGGCCGCTCGGCCTGCTGTTGCCGGGTGTCGTGCTGTGGCTGAACGCATCGTTCCAGTACGCCGGTTTCTCGCTGGGCGCGCTGGCGGGCGGGTTCACGGTGGCGCATGCGTCGCCCGGGGTCGTGGGCTGGGTCGGCGGCAGTTTCGAGGTGCTGGCCTTGCTGCTCGTGTTCGTCATCGAGCGGCGCCGGCAGGCGCGTGGATTAGTGGTCGCCGCTTAATGGTCACATAAGCCGCGCCGGTACTGGATCGCCTCGGCCACGTGCTGGGCGTTGACCGTATCGACGCCGGCGAGATCGGCGATCGTGCGCGCCACCTTCAGCACGCGGTGATAGGCGCGCGCCGACCAGTGCAGGTGCTGCATGGCGTCGCCCAGCAGGCGCGCGGTGGCGGTGTCCAGGTGGCAGTGGTGGTCGATCTCGCGCGTCGTCAGCTTCCGGTTGGCCTTGCCCTGGCGAGACAACTGGCGCGCGTGCGCCTGCGTGACGCGCGCGGCGATGGCGGCGCTCGGTTCGCCGTCGGCCAGTTGCGCCATCGTATCCGGCGTCATCGCGGCCACGGGTACCTGGATGTCGATGCGGTCGAGGAGGGGACCGGAGATGCGGTCCTGGTAGCGCTGCACGGCGTCCGGCGTGCAGCGGCACTTGCTCGACGGGTGGCCGAGCCAGCCGCACGGACATGGATTCATCGCCGCGATCAACTGGAAACTGGCGGGGAAGTCGGCCTGGCGCGCGGCGCGCGAGATCGTGATGGCGCCCGTTTCCAGCGGCTCGCGCAAGACTTCCAGGACTTTGCGGTCGAACTCCGGCAACTCGTCGAGGAACAGCACGCCGTGGTGGGCGAGCGAAATTTCTCCGGGACGCGGCCCCTGGCCGCCGCCGACGAGGGCCACGCCGGAACTCGTGTGATGCGGACTGCGGAACGGCCGTTTTTTCCAGCGCTCGATGGCGAAGCTGCCCGCGAGCGACTGGAGCGCGGCCGTCTCCAGCGCTTCCTCCTCGCGCAGCGGCGGCAGCAGGCCGGGGAAGCGCGACGCGAGCATGCTCTTGCCGGCGCCCGGCGGTCCGATCAGCAGCACGGAGTGCAGGCCCGCGGCCGCTACCTCGAGCGCGCGCTTGACCTGCTGCTGGCCCTTGACGTCGGCGAAGTCCGGGTACACGGGCGGATCGGCCGACGGCACGGGGCGGTAGCGCGCGAGCCGCGCCTCGTCCGACGTCGCGGCGAAGTGCGCGCACACGTCCAGCAGCGAGCGGGCAGGGTAGATGACGGCGTCCGTCACGAGGGCCGCCTCGTCCGCGTTCGCCCACGGCAGCACGAAGGCGCGCGCGGACGTGTCCTCGTCGGCGTGCTGGCGCAGCATGGCAAAGCTCATCGCCAGCGCACCGCGCACGGGGCGCAATTCTCCCGACAGCGACAGCTCGCCGGCGAATTCGTAGCCGTCCAGCGCGCCGGATGGGATCTGGTCGGACGCCGCGAGGATGCCCAGTGCGATCGGCAGGTCGAACCGTCCGGATTCTTTTGGCAGCTCGGCCGGCGCAAGATTGATGGTGATGCGCCGGCTGGGAACCTCGAAGCCCGAGTTCTGCAGCGCGGCGCGCACGCGGTCTTTCGATTCGCGCACCTCGGCGTCCGCCAACCCCACGATATTCATCGCCGGTAGTCCATTGGCCAGGTGAACTTCGACGCTGACGGCCGGTGCTTCCATGCCGGCCAGGGCGCGGCTTCTGAGGACGGCGAGGCTCATCGGACTCCTTCGACGGTGGGCGAGGCCTCATCTTAGGCAAGCGGAGACGATGCCTGTTGAGAGGGGACAGGCCTGTATGCCGAACTTTTTTCGCGTCGGGTCTGCGCGGTGTCTGGTAATGTAGCGGGCTCCGCCTTCTCCTGCCCACGCATGCCCCGACTGATCCTGACCCTGCTCGCCCTCGCGGTGCTGTTCTGCCTGCTGTGCGGACCCGTCGCGTGGGTTGCGCTGCGCCTGTGGAAGCGTGGGGATCTCGACGCGTTCCGGCCGCTGCGGGCCGTGTGGATCGCGCAGGTGGCGCTGGCGTCCGCGCTCGTCTTCGGCGCGGACAGTCTCGGGCTGACCAATCCGATGGGCTGGATGGTGGCGATCGTGTTTGCGGTCAGCCTGGGCGGGGCGGCCTTGTTCGCGCTGTGGCGGGTGATGGCTCGGGCGAAGGTGCGGATGAGGGTGCGCGGCCGCCCGTAGGCGTCAAGCCTTGGCGTCGGAGGCGGCCAGCTTCGCTTCCAGTTCCGCCACGCGCAGTTCCAGCGCCTCCAGCTTGGCGCGCGTCTTGGCCAGCACCTGGGCCTGGATATCGAACTCTTCGCGCGTCACCAGGTCCAGCTTCGAAAAGCCCTGGGTCATCATCGCCTTGACGTTGCGCTCGATGTCCTTGGCGGGCGAGTTTTCGATCGCCTGATTGATCTTGCCCTGCAAATCATTGAAAAAATTGTTCATTTCACACTAGTCCTTGAGTCGGCATGCCGCACCAAGAAGGTGCGTACATACCTGATTTGGTGCGTGCACCGCGACGGCGCACGCGCCCTGGTCCCGTTTGTATTTTGAAAGTAAAAAACTGGGGGCGGAAGGGGTGAAAAACAAGCGGGAACCCGCCCGGCATGGGGGTGGCACGCATCCTGCTAATCAACCATTAACCATAAGAGGTCGCAATCCCGGATTGTAAACCGCAACCCAAGAATATGTTCAACTAAAGGGAGTGTCGTATGAAGCGTCGTAACAGCAACTGGTCCCACGCCGCAGTACTCGCAGCAAGCCTGTGGAGCCTTCACATCGGGCTGGCCGGCGCCGAAGAGCAGAAGCCGGACAATGAAGTGAGTTTCAACGCGGCGGTCACGAGCGATTATCGCTACCGCGGCATTTCCCAGTCCCGTCTCGACCCCGCACTGCAGGGCGGCGCCGACTACACGCACAACCCGACCGGCCTGTACGCGGGCACCTGGCTGTCCACCATCAAGTGGACCAAGGACCTGGGCGGCAGCGGCGACGTCGAGTGGGATCTGTACGGCGGCAAGCGCGGCAACCTCACGGGCGACATCACCTATGACGTCGGCGGCCTGTACTACTTCTACCCGAGCAATGGCCTGCATCCGAATGCCAACACGTTCGAACTGTACGGCCAGCTCGGTTTCGGCCCGGCGTACGTCAAGTACTCGCATTCGCTGACGAACCTGTTCGGCACGGCCGACAGCAAGGGCAGCGGCTACCTGGACATCGGCGCCAACGTCGACGTCGGCAGCGGCTTCACGCTGAACCTGCACGCCGGCCGCCAGAACGTGCGCCACAACGGTTCGTTCTCGTACACCGACTACAAGCTCGGCGTCACGAAGGACCTGGGCATCTGCTCCGTGGCCCTGTCCTGGATCAAGGCCGACACCAGCGCGTACCTGAGCCCGTCCGCGGAAAACCTGGGCAAGTCCGCGGCCCTGCTCACTGTTTCAAAAACTTTCTGAAGAGGCAATCACATGAAAATGATCACCGCCATCATCAAACCCTTCAAGCTCGACGAGGTGCGTGAAGCCCTCTCGGAAATCAACGTCCAGGGTATCACCGTGACGGAAGTGAAGGGTTTCGGTCGCCAGAAGGGCCATACCGAGCTCTACCGTGGCGCGGAATATGTCGTCGATTTCCTGCCGAAGACCAAGATCGAGGCAGCGGTCGACGATGCCATCGTCGACCAGGTGATCGACACCATCCAGAGCGCCGCCCGCACCGGCAAGATCGGTGACGGCAAAATTTTCGTCTCCAACCTGGAGCAGGTAGTCCGTATCCGTACCGGCGAGACCGGCAACGAAGCGCTGTAAGGGGAATCCGATGATCCACACCATTACAAAACTGATCGCAGGCGTATCCGTCGCCGTGGCGCTGGCCGCAGCCGCCCCGGCCATGGCCCAGGATGCCGCCAAGCCGGCAGCCGCTGCTGCCGAAGCTGCAGCACCCGCAGCCGCACCGGCCGCCAGCGCACCGGTCGCCGCTGCCCCGGCCGCGCCGGCAGCCGCCGCTGCCGCCGCACCGGAAGCCCCGGCCGCCGCACCCGCCGCCGCACCCGCCGCCGCTCCCACTCCGCAGAAGGGCGACACCGCCTGGATGATGGTCGCCACGCTGCTGGTGATCATGATGACGATCCCGGGCCTGGCCCTGTTCTACGGCGGCCTGGTCCGTTCCAAGAACATGCTGTCCGTGCTGCTGCAGGTGTTCATGATCTTCGCGGTCATCATCGTCCTGTGGTGCATCTACGGCTACTCGCTGGCGTTCACCGAGAAGACCGCGTTCATCGGCGGCTTCGACCGCCTGTTCCTGAACGGGATCTGGGATCCGGTCAAGGGAGCGTTCTCGACCGCAGCCACGTTCAGCAAGGGCGTCGTCATCCCCGAGTTCGTCTTCGTGGCGTTCCAGGGCACGTTCGCGGCCATCACCTGCGGCCTGATCGTCGGCGCCTTCGCCGAGCGCGTCCGCTTCTCCGCGGTGCTGCTGTTCGTCGTGCTGTGGTTCACGTTCGGCTACCTGCCGGTCGCCCACATGGTCTGGTTCTGGACCGGTCCGGATGCCATCACCGCCGCGACCCTCGACGCCGAGACCGCCAAGGCCGGCTGGCTGTGGCAGAAGGGCGCCCTCGACTTCGCGGGCGGCACCGTGGTGCACATCAATGCCGCTATCGCCGGCCTCGTCGGTGCGATCCTGATCGGCAAGCGCGTCGGCTACGGCCGTGAATCGATGGCCCCGCACTCGCTGACCATGACCATGATCGGCGCCTCGCTGCTGTGGGTGGGCTGGTTCGGCTTCAACGCCGGTTCGGCACTGGAAGCGGGCGACGTCGCCGCGCTGGCCTTCGTCAACACCCTGCTGGCCACCGCCGCCGCCACCGTGTCGTGGGTCTTCGGCGAGTGGATCACCAAGGGCAAGCCGTCGATGCTGGGTGGCGCCTCGGGTGCCGTCGCCGGCCTCGTCGCCATCACCCCGGCCTGCGGCTTCGTCGGTCCGATGGGCGGCCTGGTCATCGGTCTCGTCGCCGGCATCGTCTGCCTGTGGGGCGTGAACGGCCTGAAGCGCATGATCGGCGCCGACGACTCGCTGGACGTGTTCGGCGTCCACGGCGTGGGCGGTATCCTGGGCGCGCTGCTGACCGGCGTGTTCGCGGCACCGCAACTGGGCGGCCAGGGCATCTTCGACTACGTCACCAACAAGATGTCCGCCGACCCGTACTCGATCGGCCACCAGGTCCTCGTGCAGGCGGAAGCCGTCGGCACCACCATCGTGTGGTCGGCCGTCGTCTCGTTCATCGCCTACAAGATCGTCGACGTCGTCGTCGGCCTGCGTGTCCCGGAGGAAGAGGAACGCGAAGGCCTGGACATCACGAGCCACGGCGAGCAGGCTTATCACTCCTGATTGTCAGGCTAGCAATATGCGAAAGCGCCCTCCGGGGCGCTTTTTTTATTTCTAAAGTGCATAAAGGTCTTTAAAAAACGTTCTAACACCCCAATCTCGGCTTACCATATCGCCAAGAAGCCCGAAGGACGTCATTTTTATGGTTCCCCACCTCGCCACCGCCGTGACCGGTCCCCTGCTGGACCTGGAAAAGAAGATCCTCGAAGCCACGCCCGCCATCGAACGCTGGTTCCGCCTCGAGTGGCAGGAGCACACGCCGCCGTTCTATTGCTCGGTGGACCTGCGCAATGCCGGCTACAAGCTGGCGCCGGTGGACACGAACCTCTTCCCGGGCGGCTTCAACAACCTGTCGACGGAGATGCTGCCGCTGACGGTACAGGCCGCCATGGCCGCGATCGACAAGTATTGCCCGGACGCCCGCAACCTGCTCCTGATCCCGGAAAGCCATACGCGCAATCCCTATTATCTGCAGAACGTGCAGCGCCTGATGCAGATCTTCCGCCAGACGGGCCTGCACGTGCGCCTGGGCTCGCTGTCGCCCGAGGTGACGGAGCCGACGCCGCTCGCGCTCCCGGACGGCAACATGCTGGTTGTGGAACCGCTCGTGCGCTCGCCCAACGGCCGCCGCGTCGGCCTGGCCGACTTCGATCCGTGCACGATCCTGCTGAACAACGACCTGTCCGCCGGCATCCCGAGCATCCTGGAAAACGTCCACGAGCAGTCGCTGCTGCCGCCGCTGCACGCCGGCTGGGCCGTACGCCGCAAGAGCAACCACTTCAAGGCGTTCGACGAGGTCGCCAAGAAGTTCGGCAAGCTGATCGACATCGACCCGTGGCTCGTGAACCCGCTGCACAGCAAATGCGGCGAGGTCGATTTCCAGGAAGACGTGGGCATGGAATGCCTGGCCGATAACGTGTCGGCGCTGCTGTCGAAGATCAAGAAGAAGTACAAGGAATACGGGATGAAGGACCAGAAACCCTTCGTCATCGTCAAGCCGGATGCCGGCACGTACGGCATGGGCATCATGACCGTCAAGGATGCGAGCGAGGTCAAGGACCTGAACCGCAAGCAGCGCAACAAGATGTCGGTCATCAAGGATGGCGTCACCGTCACCGACGTGATGATCCAGGAAGGCGTGCCCACGTTCGAGTCGATCAACGACGCGGTGGCGGAGCCGGTCGTGTACATGATCGACCGCTACGTCGTCGGCGGCTTCTACCGCGTGCATGCCGAGCGCGGCGTCGACCAGAACCTGAACGCGCCGGGCTCGCAATACGTGCCGCTCGCGTTCGCGCAGCAGCATGCCGTGCCGGACCTGAAGGCCAAGCCGGGCACCGCCGCGCCGAACCGGTTCTATGTGTACGGCGTGGTGGCGCGTCTTGCGTTGCTGGCGGCGTCGCTGGAGCTGGAGCGGACCGACCCGGATCCGGAGATTTATTAATCCATCCGATCCGTCTCCGGCTTGCGCGCCATGTAGATGAAGTGGGAGCGCAGCGGCGGCAGCACCGTCGCCAGCGCTTCCGGAATCAGCCAGGGCAGGGCGGCCAGGGGGCGGCCCAGCGCCGGAGCGAGTACCAGCGTGCGGTAGTGGCGGCTGGCGGCGGGCCAGAAGCGCAGCAGTTCGACGTCCGTCACCTTGCGCACGTGGGCGTTGCGCGCGCTGCCGTAGCGACAATCGAAGATCATCGTCCAGCCGCCCGGACGCAGCACGCGCCACATTTCGGCGGCCAGGCCCCGCCGCAGGTCTTCGTCCAGGAGCGCCGAAAACACCGAGTGCGCGCTCACGAGGTCCATGCTCGCGTCGGGAAAGATGTCGAGCTGGCCCAGGTGCCAGCGCACGCCGGGCGCCGTGCGGGCCCGGGCCTGCTCCAGGCGGTCGGGCTGCAGCTCCGTGCCGGCGAGGTGGGACGGCGTGGCGCCCCAGTCGATCAGCTGGCGCAGGAAGCCGCCGCCGCCGCAGCCGACGTCCAGCGCGCGCACGGCGGACAGGTCGCGGCCCACCGTCAGCGGCAGCAGGTCGGCCAGCACGCGCGCCCGCGCCGCGGCCTGGCGAACGATGTCGGGCCGGTGCCAGGCGTGCTTCGCCAACGCGGCGCCGCCAGTCCATTGGCGATAGACCTGGTTGATGCGTTCCTGCTCGGCTTGGTCGCTCATAGTGCCCTCCTGCGTCGCATCTTCCCAACTGGTCCGGCGGCACGTTTGACGGTTCGCAAATGCAGATTGAATAGATGACGTTTTGCCAACAGGAAGATGCCCCGATAACTCGTCCGCCGGACGCGGCCGCCTTTCCGCGAACATCCGCGTTTCCGGCTAAAATCGTGGCATTGCCTTCATTGGGACCATCATGAAAATCGCTTTTCTCGCCGATCCGCTGTCCGGCTTCAAAATCTACAAGGACTCGACGTTCGCGATGATGCGCGAAGCGGCGCGGCGCGGCCATCGGATCTATGCCTTCGAACAGCGCCACCTGGTGCTGGAAGAGGGCGTCGTGACGGCCGAGGCCACCGAGATCCAGCTGACCGGCGACCCGGACGACTGGTACCGCGAAGGCGACACCGATACCGTGCCCCTGTCCGCGTTCGACGCCGTCATCGAGCGCAAGGACCCGCCGTTCGACATGGAATACGTGTACGGCACGTATCTGCTGGAACTGGCCGAGCGCCAGGGCGCGCGCGTGTTCAACAAACCCTCGGCGATCCGCGACCACAACGAAAAGCTGACCATCGCCCAGTTCAGCCAGTTCACGTCGCCCACGCTCGTGTCGTCGTCCGGCACGCGCCTGCGCGCCTTCCACGCCGAACACGGCGACGTGATCTTCAAGCCGCTGGACGGCATGGGCGGCGCCGGCATCTTCCGCGTCAAGGACGATGGCCTGAACCTCGGTTCCATCATCGAGACGCTGACGGACAACGGCGCGCGCACGATCATGGCGCAGAAATACATTCCCGCCATCGTCAAGGGCGACAAGCGCGTGCTCGTCATCGACGGCAAGCCGGTCCCGTTCTCGCTGGCGCGCATCCCGCAGGCCGGAGAAGTGCGCGGCAACCTGGCGGCCGGCGGCACCGGCGTCGCGCAGCCGCTGACCGAGCGCGACCGCGAGATCGCCGAAAGTCTGGGTCCGATTCTGGCGGCCCGTGGCCTGTTGCTGGTAGGATTGGACGTGATCGGCGATTTCCTGACCGAGGTGAATGTCACCAGCCCCACGTGTTTCCAGGAGATCACCGACCAGACCGGTTTCGACGTCGCGGCGATGTTCATCGACGCCGTCGAGAAACGGGTAACAGGAAACTGACAACATGGTAGGCATCCTGCTGATGACCCACGCTCCACTGGGCCAGGCATTCATCGCCGCGGTCGCGCACGTGTTCCGCGGCCCCACCGAGCGCTTCGAAGCGATCGACGTGACGGCGGACCAGGACACGAACGAGATCCACGCACTGGCCAAGAGTGCGATCCAGCGCCTGGACGAAGGCGATGGCGTGCTGGTCATCACCGACATCAAGGGCGGCACGCCGTCGAACTGCTGCAACACGCTGGCCGAGGCCGGGCGCGTGGAAGTCATCGCGGGCATCAGCCTGCCGATGCTGCTGCGCGCGATCACGTACCGGCGCGACACGCTGGACGTCGTGGTCGAGATGGCCCTGGCCGGCGCGCAGAACGGCGCCGTCCGGGTCGACAACCGCATCCGGGTCGGCACCTGACCGGACAGATGAACGAGAGAAACGACAATTAAAATATGATTCAACAGGAACTCGAGATCATCAACAAGCTGGGCCTTCACGCCCGCGCATCCGCCAAATTCACCCAGCTGGCCGCCAAGTTCCAGAGCGACGTCTGGCTCACCCGCAACGGCCGCCGCATCAACGCCAAGTCGATCATGGGCGTCATGATGCTGGCCGCTGGCAAGGGCGCCAAGGTGACGCTGGAAGCGGACGGCCCCGACGAACAGGACTGCATCGCCGCGCTCACCGGCCTCATCAACGATAAATTCGGCGAAGGCGAGTAATGCCGGATAGCCGAGGCCGTCATTTGGGAAATTCCATGGCATCGTTCACACTGCACGGCATTCCGGTCTCGCGCGGGATCTCGATCGGGCGTGCGCACCTGCTCACGCCGGCCGCGCTCGACGTCAAGCACTACCTCGTGCCGGAAGAGCAGGTCGAGGCGGAAGTGAAGCGCCTGCAGGATGCGATCGCCGAAGTGCACCGCAACCTGCAGGAGCTGTGGACCGAGCTGCCGAAGGAAGCGCCGACGGAACTGGGCGCGTTCATCGACGTGCACGTGCTGATCCTGTCCGACCCGATGATCTCGGAGGCGCCCCTTGACATCATCCGTTCGCGCCACTACAACGCGGAATGGGCGCTCGTCACGCAGATCGACGAGCTGTCCGCGCAGTTCGACGAGATCGAGGACGAGTACCTGCGCGAGCGCAAGCAGGACATCCAGCAGGTGGCCGAGCGCGTGCTGAAGGTGCTGATGGGGACCGCGCTGCCGGCCCCGCCGGTGCCCGAGGAAGACCACTTCCAGCCGCAGATGATCGTCGTCGCGCACGACATCTCGCCGGCCGACATGCTCGCGTTCCGCGACCGCTCGTTCGTCGGCTTCGTCACGGACGTGGGCGGCCAGAACTCGCACACGGCGATCGTCGCGCGCAGCCTGGACATCCCGGCCGCCGTCGGCATGAGCCAGGCGTCGCGCCTGATCGAGCAGGACGACTGGGTGATCGTCGACGGCGATGCCGGCGTCGTGATCTGCAATCCGAGCGCGCTCGTGATGGAGCAGTACCGCGCGCGCCAGGCCAATTTGATGAAGGCGCGAAAACGCCTCCTCAAGCTCAAGAAGACGCCGGCCGTGACGAAGGACGGCACGCCGATCACGCTGCTCGCCAACATCGAGCTGCCGGACGATTGCGGCCCGGCGCTGGAAGCGGGCGCCGTCGGCGTGGGCCTGTTCCGTTCCGAATTCCTGTTCATGGGCCGCGGCGCGCAGGGTTTGAAAGTGCCGGGCGAGGACGAGCAGTTCGAGCAGTACCGCAAGGCCGTGCTGGCGATGAAGGGCCGTCCGGTCACGATCCGCACGCTCGACGTGGGCGCGGACAAGCCGCTCGACCAGACCGAACACACGGCGCTGAATCCGGCGCTCGGCCTGCGCGCGATCCGCTACTGCCTCGCCGAGCCGCAGATGTTCCTCGCGCAGCTGCGCGCCATCCTGCGCGCGTCGGCATTCGGCAAGGTGCGCATCCTGGTCCCGATGCTGGCGCATGCGTTCGAGATCGACCAGACGCTCAGCATGATCGAGCAGGCCAAGGCCCAGCTGCGCGAGCAGAACATCAAGTACGACGAGGCGGTGGAAGTCGGCGCGATGATCGAAATCCCGGCCGCCGCGCTGGCGCTGCCGATGTTCGTCAAGCGTTTGGACTTCCTGTCCATCGGCACCAACGACCTGATTCAATACACGCTGGCGATCGACCGCGTCGACTACGAGGTGGCGCACCTGTACAATCCGCTACACCCGGCGGTATTGAACCTGATCGCGATGACGATCGAGGCCGGGCACAAGGCCGGCATCGACGTCGCCGTGTGCGGGGAGATGGCGGGCGACGTCAAGCTCACGCGCCTGCTGCTGGGCATGGGCCTGCGCGAGTTCTCGATGCATCCGGCCCAGCTCCTGGCCGTCAAGCAGGAAATCCTGTCCAGCGACCTGGCGCGGCTCGTGCCGCGCACCAAGCGCATCCTGCGCGCGATGGAACCGGCGGCCATCGCCGAAGCGGTGGAGCAGCTGCAGTCCGTCTAGTTACAACTTAAGAGTCTTCATGGGATCGATCGGAATTGTCTCCCCCCAGGCGATGCACTTCGCCGAACCGTTGCGCCTGCAAAGCGGCGCGGCGATCGGCGACTACACGCTGATGTATGAAACGTACGGCACGCTGAATGCCGACAAATCGAACGCGGTGCTGATCTGCCACGCGCTGAACGCGTCGCACCACGTCGCCGGCCACTACGCCGACCAGCCGAAGAGCGCGGGCTGGTGGGACAACATGGTGGGGCCGGGCAAGCCGGTCGACACCGACCGCTTCTTCGTCATCGGCGTCAACAACCTCGGCTCCTGCTTCGGGTCCACGGGCCCGATGCACACGAATCCGGCCACGGGAAAACCGTACGGCGCCACGTTCCCCGTCGTGACGGTGGAAGACTGGGTCGCCGCGCAGGCGCTGCTGGCCGACCGCCTCGGCATCCGGCAATTCGCGGCCGTGATGGGCGGTTCGCTGGGCGGCATGCAGGCCCTCGCGTGGAGCATCATGTTCCCCGAGCGCCTGCGCCACTGCATCGTGATCGCGTCCACGCCGAAACTCTCGGCGCAGAACATCGCGTTCAACGACGTGGCGCGCCAGGCGATCCTCACCGATCCGGACTACCGCGGCGGCGACTTCTACGAACACGGCGTCGTGCCGAAGAACGGCCTGAAGGTGGCGCGCATGGTCGGCCACATCACGTACCTGTCGAACGACGACATGGCGGAGAAATTCGGCCGCAAGCTGCGCAACGCGGCCGAGAGGAACGACTACAAATTCGACTTCGGCATCGACTTCGAGATCGAATCGTACCTGCGCTACCAGGGCGACAAGTTCTCGGAATACTTCGACGCCAACACGTACCTCCTGATCACCAAGGCGCTCGACTATTTCGATCCGGCGCGCGAGCATGGCGGCAACCTCGCCAAGGCGCTGGAAAACACGCAGGCTCAATATCTCGTCGCGTCGTTCTCGACGGACTGGCGCTTCTCGCCGGAGCGCAGCCGCGAGATCGTGGAAGCGCTGCTGGCCAATCGCCGCAAGGTGACCTATGCCGAGATCGACGCGCCGCACGGCCACGACGCCTTCCTGCTCGAAGACGTGCGCTACATGAACATCGTCCGTGCCTACTTCGAACGCATCGCCGGCGAGAAGAAGGAGGCGGCATGAAATACGAAGACCTGACCCTGCGGTCCGACCTCGCGTTCATTGCCCACTGGGTGGGCGACGGCGCGCACGTGCTGGACGTCGGCTGCGGCGACGGCGCCATGCTGCGCTACCTGGAGCAGGCCAAGCGCTGCACCGGCTATGGCGTCGAGATCGCCGACGACAAGGTCCTGGAAAGCACACAGCGCGGCATCAGCGTGATCCAGCACGACATGGAGCAGGGCCTCGGCCTGTTCGCGGACGACGCGTTCGACATGGTCCTGTGCCTGTCGTCGCTGCAGATGATGCAGCACGTGGAGGCGCGCCTGCGCGACATCGTTCGCGTGGGCAAGGAAGCGATCGTGTCGTTCCCGAACTTCGCGTACTGGCCGCACCGCGCCGCGCTGCTGAAAGGCCGCATGCCGGTGTCGCGCACCCTGCCTTACCAGTGGTTCGACACGCCCAACCTGCGCTACGCGACGATCTACGATTTCAAGGAACTGGCCGAGAAATGCGGCCTGGAAGTGCTGGAATACGTCGCGCTGGCCGAGGGCAAGCCGGTGTCGTTCCTGCCGAACCTGCGCGGCAGCCTGGCGGTGTTCCGCCTGCGCAAGCGCGATCTCGTGAGCAAGGCCTGACGCGCCACCGCCCGCTTATGCGTATCGTGTTGTACTTACGGGCGCGACGCGGGCATCATGTGTCCGGAACCCAGCAGGAGAACACCATGAATCGACTCTTCAAGCATGGCGCGGCCGTGCTGCTTGCCCTGAGCGTCGCCACGCCCGGCGCGTACGCCGCGCGCGCGCAGGACGACCGCCCGAACCAGGACCAGGTCGTGCAGGACGGCATCGCCGTCAAGCCACTGAAACGCAATTCGATCGGCGGCGTGTGGCGCGACATCGCGGCGCCCGAGGAAGCCATCAACCAGCAGTCGGCCCAGCAATACCTGGCGCTGATGAGCAAGGCGAAGCAGGAAGGCGCGCTCGTGCCGGAATCCGACCCGCGCGTGCAGCGCCTGCGCGCCATCGCGAAACGCATCATCCCGAACACGGCGCGCTGGAACCCGGATGCGCAGCAGTGGAAGTGGCAGGTCAACCTGCTGCAGTCCGGCGAGGTGAACGCGTTCTGCATGCCGGGCGGGCGCATCGCGTTCTACACGGGCATCATCGACAAGTTGCGCCTCACGGACGACGAGATCGCGGCCGTGATGGGCCACGAGATCGCGCACGCGCTGCGCGAGCACGGGCGCGACCGCCAGAGCAAGGCGGCGGCGACGGGCCTCGCGAGCCAGCTGGGCGGCGCCGCGCTGTCGGCCTGGCTCGGCGTGGACGTGCGCGGCGCGACCAACGCGGCCGGCCAGCTCCTCGTGCTGAAATTCTCGCGCGACGAGGAGCGCGAGGCCGACCTCGTGGGCCTCGACATCGCCGCGCGCTCCGGCTACGACCCGCGTGCCGGCATCGCGCTGTGGAACAAGATGGCGGCGCTGAACCAGAGCGGCGCGCCGATCGAGCTGCTGTCCACGCACCCGGGCGGCAGCGAGCGCATCGAGCAGATCGATAGCCACATGAACGTGCTGCTGCCGCTGTACGCGCGCAGCAAGGGCGTGTCGGTCAACCGGTTGCCGCCTTACCGTTCCAACGTTGCGCAACGCTGATGAATAAATAAGGAATCGATGGCACGTTTCGTCAGGAAGGGCCACCAGGCCGCGGCCAACGCCGTCGTGCCGCTGCCGGTGCGGGACGGCGTGGCGCCCAGCTATTTGTGGATCACGGAAACCCGGACCGGCGGCATGCTGGCCTTCCTCGAGGCGCGTTTTCCCGCCATCGCCGGCCCGTCCTGGGCCGAGCGCCTCGTCCGCGGCGACGTCGTCGACGCGCAGGGCACGCCGCTGCAGGCGGAAAGCCACGTACGCCAGGGCATGCGCATCTGGTATTACCGCGAGCTGGAACACGAGACGCCGATTCCGTTCGAGGAAAGCGTGATCTTCCAGGACGAGCACCTGCTCGTCGTCGACAAGCCGCATTTCCTGCCGATGATTCCGACGGGGCGCTTCCTGCGCGAGACCCTGCTCGTGCGCCTGAAACAGAAGTTCGACCTGCCGCACCTGACGCCGATCCACCGCCTCGACCGCGAGACGGCCGGCGTCGTCATCTTCTCGCACAACCTGGCCACGCGCGGGACGTACCAGTCGATGTTCCAGAAGCGCAGCATCCGCAAGGTGTACGAGGCGCTGGCACCGGTGCTGCACGGGCGCGACTTCCCGTTCACCTACCGGAGCCGCATGGTCGACGGCGACAAGTTCTTCGTGATGCGCGAAGAAGAGGGCGAGCCGAATTCCGAGACGTTCGTCGAGCTGCTGGAAACGCGCGGCGACGTCGCGCGCTACCGCCTGCATCCGCACACGGGCCGCAAGCACCAGCTGCGCCTGCACATGGCGTCGCTGGGCGTGCCGATCCTGAACGACGCCTTCTATCCCGTCGCGCTGCCGTGCAAGGGCGACGATTTCTCCGCGCCGCTGCAACTGCTGGCGCGGTCCATCGCGTTCGACGATCCGCTCACGGGAGCAGCGCGCAGCTTCGCAAGCGGCCGCGCGCTGGAGTGGCCCGCGCCCTGATCGTCCGTCAGGCCGTCGGCCCGACGCCGAAGGTGTCGCTGCCGACGATGGCGACGTTCCCCGCCACGTCCTCGATCGCGCTGCCGTTCACCGTGAGGTGGTAGACGCCGTTCAGCGTGCCCAGGTTGAGTTCCAGCGTGTTCCCGTTCGCGATGTCCCAGTTGGTCAACACGTCCCACGCATGGTGCGAGCGCCCGTGATTGCCGCTGTCGAGCACGTCGACCGTGCCGTTCTGCGCGAACACGATCTTTTCGCTGAACGTCAGGCTGTGCCAGTTCGCCCCCGCCTTGCTGGTCGACTGGGTCAATGCCACCGTCGGTGCCGTCGTGTCGATCGTGACCGACAACGGCGCGGATGCGGCGCCCTGGTTGCCGGCCGCATCTTCCTGGACCACGGTGAACGTGTGCACGCCGTCCGTGAGCGGCCCGCCGCCGCCGAGCGTGACCGTCCAGCTCCGGTTATTGCCGACGTCGGCCCCGCCCACGAGGGCCGCGCCGTCGTAGACCAGCATCCGGCCGCCGCTTTCCGCAGCAAGGCCGGTCAGCGTGGGCGTCGTGTCGTTCGTGATGCCGTCCGAGGACGAGACGCCCGTGTCGCTCGCCGCCGCCAGCACCGGCTGGCCCGGGGCGTCCGGTTCGATGGCGTCGACCGTGAAGGTGAACGGGACCGACAGGTCGCGCGGCGTCACGTTGCCCCCGGTATCCTGCAGTTCCAGCGTGATCGTGTGCTGGCCGTTCGCGAGGTTCCACAGGGGCGAGAAATGCCATACGCCGTTGTCGCCGGCGGTGGTGGAACCCAGGCTCGTGTCGCCGTCCCACACGGTCACCTGGGTGCCGGCGGCCACGGTGCCCGTCAGTTCCGGCGCGGCGATGCTCGTGATGGTGTCGCTGGAGGACAGGCCGTTGTCGGAGCCCGGCGCGAACGTCGCACCCGCGGCGGTCGAGCCGGCGACGGTGATCGTCAGCGGCTGCGACGGCGCGCTCGCATTATGCGCGGCGTCGTACTGGACGGTCTTGACCGCGTAGGTGCCGTTGGTGCCCAGCAGGACGTTGTCGATGCTCCAGTGGCCGTCGCCGTCGGCCCAGCCGCTGGCCGCGAGGCGGTCGCCCACGTACAGCGCGATCTCGGCCCACGGTTCGGCGCCGCTGCCCGCGATGGTGGGCGCCACGACGCTCGTGACGTTGTCGCCGGCGGTGCCGGTGTCGGATGCGGCGGCGAGCGTCGGCGCGGGCAGGGCGCCCGGGGCGTGCGTGTCGATCCGGATCGTGCCGCCGTAGCCGTCGGAGTCGCCGAGGGAGCCGTACGTGATGTGCGCGAGGTCGAGCACGTTGCCGGCGCCGTCCGCGAAATGGTCCGTCAGATCGCCCCTGGTGACGAAGTTCAGGCTGCCCACGTCGTTGTCGCCGGCCGCCACCGTGTACTCGAACAGCGCGCTGCGGTGGTCGTCGCTCATGCCGCGGAACCTGGCCAAGGCGCCGTTGTTGAGTTCGAGGCCGGGGTCGCCGCGCACGTCGACCGGTTCGCTGAACGTCACGCGGATCCCGATGGTTGCGCCGACGCCGTAGTCGCCTCCGCTCACGTCGGCCCGGAGGTTCATCGCCCGCGGCGCCGTCACGTCGACGTAGGTGCCGGCCGTGTGGAAGACGATGCTGTGCTCCGCCACCTGGTTGCCGGCCAGGTCGGTCAGCGCGTAGGGCAGGTAGAGGGAATAGTCGTTGCCCGAGCCGAGGTGCAGCTCGTCGGCCGTGAGCGTGATGGTCTTGTGGTCGGCCGAGAAGTTCGCTTCCGTCAGGGGGATGTCGATGCTGGCGTCGTCGAAGTCGTACAGCTGCAGGCCGTCGTAGCTGCTTTCCCCGCTCGTCCAGTACACGGGTTTGTCGAACGTGAGGACGAGGTCGCCCGCGACGTCGAACGCCGTGCTGCCGTCGGGAGAGCCGGTCACGTTCGGCGCCGTCAGGTCGATCGTGAACTGCTTCGACACCGTGGCGCTGGCATGGCCGGCGTCGTCGACGATGCTCGCGGTGTACGTGTGCACGCCCGGGGGCAGGTACGCTTCGCCCGCGTAATTCCAGTACGTGCTGCCGCCTTCCGCCGAGTACACGTGCAGGCCGTACGGGTCCACTTCCTGTCCGTCGATCATCACCTTCAGCTGCTGGTTGCCGGCCAGGGTGCCGATGAAATAGCCGTAGGCGTATTCGCCGCCGCTGTTCGTGATGCCGTCGTCGGCATACGGACCTTCGTCGCTGACGAAGAGCCCCGAGATGTAGGCGGCCACCGTCGTATCGTACGTGTAGTTGCCGGAGCTGGCCGTGCCGTTGCCCGCGTTGCCGAGCGTGTCGTGCACTTTCGTCAGATCGACGCCGACGGTGTTGGTGTTGTCGACGATGCCCGCGTCGGCCGCGGACAGGGTCGCATACCACGTCCGGTAGTCGTCCGAGTGGTGCAGGTTCGTGAGCGCGGCGTGCGGCGTGTCGAGGGCCGCGGCGTCGAGCGCCGTCACCGCCGCGGAGAAGCGCACCGTGAGACCGACGCTGCCGCCGCTGACCAGCGCGCCGCCGTCCAGCGCGACGGTGGCGGTGAGCGCATCCGTGTTCACGCTGTAGTGCGACAGCGACGCCGCGCTGCCGCTGCCCGCGTTGCCGGCCGCGTCGTGCACCTGGGTCAGGTCCACGCGCAGCTGGTTGCCCGTGCTGCTGCCGGCGCCGGCCTCGGCGTTCAGGGTGCCGGTCCACGTCCTGCCGCCGTCCGCCGTTGCCAGGCCGCTCACGGTCGCGTGCGGGGCCTGCAGCGCGGCGGCCGTGAGGCCGCTCACGCTTTCCGAGAACGTGACCGAAAAGCCGATGCCGTGCGACGGGCCGATCGTCGTGTCGTCGAACAGGATGTCCGCCACGACGGGCGGCTTGCTGTCGATCGCGTACGCGGCCGTGCTGGCCGCGAAGCCGCCGCCGTGGTTGCCGTGGGCGTCGACGACCTGGGCCAGGTCGAGCACGACGTGCAGGCCGCCCGTCTCCACGCCGGGTTGGGCCGTCAGCGTCGCCATCCACGTCTTGCCGCCGTCGGCCGTGTGCACGTTGCTCACGATGGCACCGGGCGCGCTGATCGCGGTTGCCGGCAGCGTGCCCACGCTCTCGGCGAACGCGAAGGTCACGTCCATCGTGCCGCCCGCGTTCAGCATGCCGGCGGCAAGCAGGATCGTCGCGCCGGCGGGGCCGATCGTGTCGACCGCGTATGGGGCGCTCCACGCGCTGCCGGTGCCGGCATGGCCGTTCGCGTCCAGCACCTTGCTCATGTCCACGCCGACGACGTTGCCGGTCCAGTCGCCGCTGCCGTTGGCCGACAGCGTCGCGGTCCAGGTCTTGCCGTCTGCGCTGCCCACCAGGTTCGAGACGCTCGCATGCGGCGCCGAGATCGCGGCGAGGGACAGGTTCGGCACGGCCTGCGTAAACGTGAACGTGGCCTGGATCGTGTGGGCCGCGTCGAGGCTCGTCCCGTCGAGGGCGATGGCGAGCGTGTTGGCGATGCCCGCGACCGCATAGCCCTCCGACTGGGCGCTGCCGCTGCCCGCGTTGCCTGCCAGGTCGTGCACCCTGGTCAGGTCGACGGACAGCACGTTGCCGCTGCTGGGCGCCAGGTCGTTGCTGGCCAGCGTGCCGGTCCACGTCAGGCCGCCGTCCGCCATGTGCAGGCCGCTGACGGCCGCGTGCGGCGCGCTGATGGCGTCCGTGTCCAGGTCGGCCACGGCTTCGCTGAAGCGGATGGTCAGCGTGGCGCCGTGGGTGGCGTCCAGGTTCGTGTTGTCGAGCTCGATGCGGGTCATGGTCGGCGCCACCGTGTCGACCTTGTAGGAGGTCGAGAGGGCGCTGTCGCGGCCGGCGTTGCCGAGCGCATCGTGCACCTTCGTGAGGTCGAGCTTGACCGCATTGTCCGCCTCGGTCAGGCCGCCCTGCGGGGTGAGCGTGGCCGTCCACGTCAATCCGTCGCTCGAATGCTTCAGGTTCGTGAGCGTTGCGTTGGGTGTTTGCAGGGCGCCCGCCGTCAGGTCCGTCACGGCTTCGCTGAACCGGATCGTCAGGGTGGCGCCGCCGCCGCTGTGCAGCACGGTGCTGTCCAGCGCCAGCGTAGCGGTCGGGCCCTGCGTGTCGACGGCGTAGTTGCCGGAGGTCGCCTTGGCGCTGCCCGCGTTGCCGAGCGCGTCGTGCACCTTCGCGAGGTCGAGGGTCACGGTATTGACCGCATTCTCGATGCCGCTCGCCGGCGTCAGCGTGGCCGTCCACGTCAGCCCGTCGCCCGACGGCTGCAGGTTCGTGAGCGTCGCGTTCGGGGCCTGCAGCGCGGCCGCGGTCAGGTCCGTCACCGCTTCGCTGAACCGGATCGTCAGCGTGGCGCTGCTCCCGCCGTGCAGGGTCGTGCTGTCCAGCGCCAGCGTGGCGGTCGGGCCTTCCGTGTCGACGGCGTAGGCCGCGCCGGTGAAGGTGCCGCTGCCCGTGTTGCCGGCCAGGTCCTTCACCTGCGTCAGGTCGACGGAGACGGCGTTGCCGGTCCAGGTGCCGCTGCCGTCCGCGGTCAGGGTCGCGGTCCAGGTCTTGCCGCCGTCGGCCTTCGCGAGGCCGGTCACGTGCGCGTGCGGCGCGCCGATCGCGGCGAGCGGCAGGTCCTGCACGGCTTCGTCGAACGTGAACGTGGCGTGGATGCTGTTGCCGCCGGCGAGCGTGGCGCCGTCCAGCGCGATGGCGACGGCGCCGGGGCCGTGCGTGTCGATGGCGTAGTTGCCGGAGGCCGTGCTGCCGCTGCCGGCATTGCCCGCGACATCGTGCACCTTCGCGAGATCGAGGATGACGGCATTGGTCGCGTCGGTGACGCCGCCCTGCGGGGTGAGCGTGGCCGTCCACGTCAGGTAGTCGCCGGAGTGCTGCAGGTTGGCGAGCGCCGCATTGGGTGCCTGCAGCGCGGCCGCCGTCAGGTCTTTCACGGCCTCGCTGAAATGCAGCGTCAGGCCCAGGGTGCCGCCCGTGTGCACGGCCGTTCCGTCCAGTGCCAAGGTAGCGGTCGGCCCCTGCGTGTCGACGGCGTAGGCGCTGCTTGCGATCGTGCCGCTGCCCGCGTTGCCGGCGAGGTCGGCCACCTTGGCCAGGTCGACGCTGACGGCGTTGCCGGTCCAGGTGCCGGTGCCGTCCGCGGAAAGCGTTGCGGTCCAGGTCTTGCCGCCGTCGCTGCTGGCGAGATTGGACACCGTCGCATGCGGTGCCGTGATCGCGTCCGGCGTCAGGTTCTGCACGCGTTCCGCGAATGTGAACGTGGCATGGACGGGCTTGCCGGCAGCGAGCGTGGCGCCGTCGAGGGCGATGGCGACGGCGTTCGGTCCCTGCGTATCGACCGTGTAGGCCGCCGACACCGCGCTGCCGCTGCCCGCGTTGCCGGCCAGGTCCTTCACCTGGCCCAGGTCGACGGCGAGGACGTCGCCTCCCGCGCTGGTGGCCGCGGTGCCGCTCAGCGTGGCGGTCCAGGTCGTGCCGCCGTCCGTCGTATGCAGGTTCGAGACGGTCGCGTGGCCGGCGTTCAGCGCGGCGGACGTGAGGCCCGTGACGGCTTCGGAAAACGTGATGGTCGCGACGGCATCGTGGCTGCCGCCGAGCAGGGCGTTGTCCAGCGTGACGGTGGCTGTGGGGGCCTGCGTGTCGACCGTGTAGCTGGCGAGGTTGCTCGTGCCGCTGCCGTGGTTGCCGGCCGCGTCGAACACCTTGGTCATGTCCAGGCTCAGGACGTTGCCGAGCGCCGTGGTGGCGTCTTTCGGCGCGGTCAGAAGCACTGTCCACGTGAGACCGCCGTCGCTCCTGGTCAGGCTGGTGATCTCCGCGTGCTGCGCGCTCAACGCATCCGCCGGCAGGTCGTCGACGGCTTCGGAGAACGTCAACGTGACGACGATGCTGCCTCCCGCATTCAGGACGCTGCCGTCGGTGCCGATCTTGAGTAACTGCGGGCCGAGCGTGTCCGGCGCGTCCGGCGTGACGATCGGCACCTGCGAAGTCGAGCGTACGCCGCCGAATGCCGCATGGGCTGTCGACTGCAGCGCATCCGCGCTCATGACCAGGCTGTACGTGTGACCGGGCAGCAGGCCGGCCACGTCCAGCTTGACCTGGGTGCCCTGGATGTCCAGGCTGGATGCCGATATCGTGTGCGTGTCGGTCGCGCCGACCACCCGCAGCGTGGGCTCCCCCGTGACGCGGTCGATCACGGTCTGTATGGCACCGTCCGTGATGATGACCGACCCGCTCCCAGCCGCCATGTCGGTGCTGAAATCCAGGGTAATACTCATGTGGCCCGGCGTGAAGATCGGCTGGGCCGCAAGTAACAACTTGGGCGCGGAGGAGGTAGAGGTCTGGATGGGCATGATCGTTCGCGGAGAGTGTTTGACGTCGTGGAAAAAAGATTCCACAAGGAAAACTTAGTGAACGATCATATCAACAAACCCACCTGGGAAGTGGGTAAGTTGATGTTTTTACGACATATCTGGCTGGAATTCCCCCTTGCCGGGGGGAATTATCAGAGGTGGTAATCGATGATCAGCGGCGCATGGTCCGAAAACCGTTCGTCCTTGTAGATCGACACGGCGTGCGCCTTGGCGGCGATGCCCGGGGTGGCGACGTGGTAATCGATGCGCCACCCGACGTTCTTCGCCCACGCCTGGCCGCGGTTGCTCCACCACGTATATTGCTCGGGGCGCTGGTCGATGCCGCGGTGCACGTCCACGAGGCCCAGTTCGTCGAAGATCCGGGTCATCCAGGCGCGTTCTTCCGGCAGGAAGCCGGAATTCTTCTGGTTGCCCTTCCAGTTCTTGAGGTCGATTTCCTTGTGCGCGATGTTCCAGTCGCCGCAGATCACGATCTCGCGGCCCTCGGCCTTGAGCTCCTGCAGGTGCGGCAGGAACACTTCCATGAAGCGGAACTTGGCTTCCTGGCGCTCCGGCGACGAGGAGCCGGACGGGCAGTACACGGAAATGACGGTCAGGTTGCCCACGTCGGCGCGGGTGTAGCGGCCTTCGTTGTCGAATTCGACGCAGCCGAAGCCCGTCCTGACGGCATCCGGCTTCGTGCGGCTGTAGACGCCCGTGCCCGAGTAACCTTTTTTCTCGGCATAGTGGAAATGGCCGTGGTAACCGTGCGGCGCGAGGAATTCCTCGGTCATGTCGGCCTGCTGGGCTTTCAGCTCCTGGACGCAGATGAAATCGGCGTCCTGGCTGGCCATCCAGTTGAAGAAACCCTTCTTGTGGGCGGAACGGATGCCGTTCAAGTTGGCGGAGATAATTCGTGGCATGGATCTGGACAAAAGTGCGGTGGGCCAAGGGCGATAGTGTAGCTCGTTTTGACTTCCATCAACACATCCATGGCGGTTAAACAAACGTTAAACGCCCGGCCCGGTATACCGGTCAATTCCGATCTCGTCGTGCGGTTGGCTGCGGGCACCGACTAAACCTCTGACGTTTTGATTTATGTCAATACAACGGCGACCTGAACGGCCGCCGCCGTCTTGAGCGCGCCTGATGTGGATAGAATTGCATCTTTCATCCATTAGAAAACCCCCATGCTGATCAAGAGCGAGGACCTGTTGTCCGGCAAACACGGCAAGACGGGGCATTTCGTGCGCTTTTACGACGACAGCGACACGCTGCTCGACGAGGTCGCGTCCTTCATCGAGCGGGCATTGCGGACGCGGGGACGGGCCATCGTCATCGCCACCGGCGCACACACCGATGCGCTGCAACGGCGCCTGGACGAACTGGCGCGCGCGGAAGGGCGTTCCGCGCCGCCGTCGCGCGACGTCGCGTGGTTCGACGCCGAGACGACGCTGGCGCGCCTGATGGTCGACGGCTGGCCCGACCGCGCCCGTTTCGAGTACGAGGTCGGTCGCGTGGTGGCCGAAGCCTGCGCCGGCGGCGCACCCGTCCACGCGTTCGGCGAGATGGTGGCGCTGCTGTGCGCGCGCGGCCGCTACGACGCGGCCCTGCACCTGGAGCGGCTGTGGAACGAGCTGGCGCGCAAGCTCGACTTCTCGCTGTTCTGCGCTTATCCCTGGACCCTGTTTCCAACGTCCGACGCGGCGCACGTGTTCCGCCAGGTCTGCGCGGGGCACGACCACGCCTGCGCCGACGTGGCGGCGCCGCTGCCGTCCGGGCAACCCGTCGACATCAACCTGGTCCGGCTCGAGCAGAAAGTGCATGCGCTGCACGCGGAGGCGGCGCGGCGGCGCCAGGCGGAGCGCGACCTGCTGCGGCGCGAACGCGAGTTCGCCGACATGGTCGAGAACGCGGCCGAAGGACTGCACCAGGTCGGCGCCGACGGCACGATCCTGTGGGCCAACAAGGCCGAGCTGCAGATGCTCGGCTACCGCTGGGAAGAATACGTCGGGCACCATGCCGCCCGGTTCCACGCCGATCCGGCCGTCGCCGCCGATATGTTGGCGCGGCTGGCGGCCGGCGAAACGGTGGTGGACCAGCCGGCGCGCCTGCGCTCCAAGGACGGTTCGATCCGGCACGTGGTCATCCGCGCGAACGCCTGTTTCGAGGACGGCCGCCTGCGCTACACCCGCTGCTTCGTGCGCGACACGACCGAACACGTGCGCATGCAGGCCGAACTGGAGGGCGTCCACCGCGCCGAGGACGCATTCCTCGCCATGGTCGGCCGGGCGCTGCGGGCGCCGCGCACGGAACGGCGCCTGCACCGTCTCACGCGGGTGGTGGAACACCGGCTTCGCGGGCGGGGGCGGGGCGGATTACAATACCGGTTTTCACAGTTCGAGGGTCGTGTCGTGGACAATCTGCGCCAACAGTTCATTGCGTTTTCAGTCGAAGCCGAAGTCTTGAAGTTCGGCCAGTTCATCACCAAGGCGGGCCGCCAGTCGCCGTACTTCTTCAACGCGGGCCTGTTCCACGACGGCGCCACGCTCGGCAAGCTGGCCGATTTCTACGCCCAGACCCTGCTCGATTCCGGCCTCGAATTCGACATGCTGTTCGGCCCGGCCTATAAAGGCATCACGCTCGCCTCCGCGACCGCCGTGGCGCTGGCCGCGAAAGGCCGCAACACCTCGTTCGCCTATAACCGCAAGGAAGCCAAGGACCACGGCGAAGGCGGCACCATCGTCGGCGCCAAATTGGCGGGCAAGGTCGTCATCATCGACGACGTGATCTCGGCCGGCACCTCGGTGCGCGAATCGGTGGCGATGATCCGCGCCGCCGGCGCCGAACCGGCCGCCGTGCTGATCGCGCTCGACCGCATGGAACGGGGCGGCAAGGACGGCGTGCTGTCGCCGCTGTCGGCCGTGCAGGAAGTCAGCCAGACCTACGGCATCCCCGTGATCTCGATCGCCAGCCTGGCCGACCTGTTCGGCTACCTGGAAGCCGATCCGTCGCTGGCCCAGCACAAGGACGCCGTCGCGGCGTATCGCCAGCAATACGGCGTGGCCTGAGCCTGCGGAATGTGATGTAATGGCGGCAACTATTTGGGAGCTGCCATGAACAACGTCGCGCGCGGTTTTCTGACTGCCATTCTCTCGTTGGCGCTCGCGGGCTTCGGCCTGTGCGGCGCCGTCGGCACTTTCAGCGGGCTTGCCGGCCTGTCCTCGCCCGGGCCCGAGAACTTCTCGTCGGTCGCGCTCGTTTTCGGCCTGATCGGGCTCGGCATCGCCTTCGTGTGCGGCTGGATTGTCATCAGGTTGTGGCGCAAGCGTCCGCCCGGCGGAGCATGAAGGGCGCCGTCCTGCCCGCTGCGACCGCGCAATGGGTTCACCTCGTATTCGAATGGCTGGCCCTCGCCGGCGGCGTGCAGCTGTACCGCTGGCAGCGCCGACGCGCCCGTCAACCCGCGCTGCTGCAGCCGGGCTCCTTCGCCGTCGTCGTCGGCAGCATCCTCGGTGCCGCCATCGGCAACAAGCTCGTGTTCTGGATCGAGATGCCGCACCTGTGGCAGGGCACGGTGCCGGATTGGCGCCTGATCGCGTCGGGCCAGTCGATCGTCGGCGGGCTGCTGGGCGGCCTCATCGGCGTGGAGATCGCCAAGAAGCGCACGGGTATCCGCCGCTCGACGGGCGACCAGTTCATCCTGCCCCTCGTCGCCGGCACGGTCGTGGGCCGCATCGGCTGCTTCCTCGCGGGCCTGCATGACGGGACGTACGGCGTACCGACCGCGCTGCCGTGGGGCGTCGACTTTGGCGACGGCATCGCCCGCCATCCCACGCAGGTCTACGACATGCTGTTCGTGCTGGGTGTGGGCAGCTTGCTGTGGCGCTGGCGCGCGCCGCTCGCGCGCAGTTCCGGGCTCGCGTTCAAGCTGTATCTCGCGTCCTACCTGGTCTGGCGGCTCGTCGTCGATGGCATCAAGCCGGTGCCGTATGCGTACGTGTTCGGGCTGTCGGGCATCCAGTGGGTGTGCATCGTGGCGCTGGCCTGTTATCTGCCGTTCGTAATCCTTCAATCCAGGGAGCTGGCTCGTACATGACTCTTTTCGCTGATTCCCGCGCACGCGGCGGGATGCTGGTCCTGGCTCTCGCTTTCATCGGCGGCACCGGCTGCGTCGCGATCGATGCGGTCAACAAGAACCGCTATGAGCGTCAGCAGCGCGACGCGGAAGCAGCCCGCCGGCGCCGCATCGCCGAGCTGGCGGGCGCTGCCGCGGCCGGCAACCCGGCAGCGCGCACCTCGCTCGCGTATACCCTGGTGTCCACGTCGGACCGGAAACAGGCGGACGTGCCGCGTGCGCTGGGCCTGCTGGAGCAGGCGAGCGCGCAGGACTACGCTCCGGCCCAGGCGCTGTTGGGGGAGATGTTGGGCGGTACGAGGTCGTGGGGAGGCTACGAACCTTTCGGTGCCAACCCACGGGATCGAGCGCGCGGCATTGTCCTGCTGCAGCGTGCCGCCACCAAAATTTGCGTGGTCCAGCCCGGACCGGACGTGTTTCGCGTCGAGCCCGCGCTGCGGGCCGCGCAGCTGCTGGCCCGTGCCGGCCACTCCGACGAGTCCCGGCTCTGGCGGGCGCGCAACATCCTGCATTGCGGCGGCGGAGACGTGAAGTATCTGTCGTGGGAGGTGAAAGCAGATCGCGCTTCCCCCGCAGAGCGCATCGATGCGCTGGCGCTGCTGACGTTGACCGGCAACGCCGCGGCCATCGCAGGCGCCAAAGCCATGCTTCCTGCAGATATGGTCGCTGCCGCCGACCGCCTGGCCGACGACCTGCGCCGCCAGGTCGCGGCGTCCGAACGCGACTATCCCGCGCCGCCGCGCAAGGAGCTCCCATGACCCGCAAGTCCCGCCCCTATCTGTTCTACGACACGACGACCTCCGTCTGCTCGACCTGCCTGCACCCGGTCGAAGCGAAGATCGTGTTCAAGGACGACAAGGTCTACATGGACAAATGGTGCGGCGCGCATGGCACCGAGCGCGTGCTCGTCAGCGACGACGTCGCGTACTACCGCCTGTGCCGCGAAGTCTTCGTCAAGCACCCGGAGATGCCGCAGCGGTTCAACACGAAGATGGAGTACGGCTGTCCGTACGACTGCGGCCTGTGCCCGGACCACATGCAGCACTCGTGCCTGTCCGTCGTCGAGATCACGGACAACTGCAACCTGAACTGCCCCGTGTGCTATGCGGAGAGCGGCACGCACCGCGAGCGGCATCGTCCGTTGGCGGAAGTGATCCGCATGCTCGACGCCGTCGTCGCCAACGAAGGCGAGGCGGACGTGATGCAGCTGTCCGGCGGCGAGCCCACCCTGCATCCGGAGTTCTGGGACATCCTCGACGCCGCGAAAGCGCGCCCCATCAAGCACGTGATGATCAACACGAACGGCGTCGTGCTCGCGCAGGACAAGGGCTTCGTGCAGCGCCTCGCCGGCTACGCGCCCGGCGTCGAGGTCTACCTGCAATTCGATTCGCTGCGCGCGGAGGTGCATCGCGAATTGCGCGGCGCCGACCTCACGCGCATCCGCCGCCAGGCGCTCGACAACCTCAATGAAGCAGGCCTGTCGACGACGCTCGTCGTCACGCTCAAGAAAGGCCTGAACGACGGCGAGATCGGCGAGATCATCGACTTCGCGCTGCAGCAGCCCTGCGTGCGCGGCGTGACCTTGCAGCCGATCCAGGATGCCGGCCGCGTCGAAGACTACGATCCGCGCCTGCACCGCCTGACGGTGTCGGAGATCCGGCGCCGCATCGCCGAGCAAAGCGGCTTGTTCACGCTGGAGGACGTGGTGCCCGTGCCGTGCAATCCGGACACGCTGGCGATGGCGTACGCGATCAAGACGAAGGAGGGCACCGTGCCGCTGACGCGCTGGCTGGATCCGCAGACGCTCGTCGAAGGCAGCGGCAACACGATCGTGTTCGAACGCGACCCCGCGCTGCACGGCGCCGTGAAGGACCGCATCTTTGAACTGTTCTCGACGAACCACTCGCCGGAATCGCAGGCCAATTGCCTGTCGGAGCTGATGTGCTGCCTGCCGCTCGTCAGGGCGCCATCCGCGCTCCGCTACGACAACGTGTTCCGCGTATTGATCGTGCAGTTCATGGACGCGTATTCGCTGGACGTGCGCGCGCTGAAGAAATCGTGCATCCACTTCGCGCTGCCGGACGGCCGCCTCGTTCCGTTCGAAAGCTACAACCTGCTGTACCGCGACGGCCGCCGGCTCGAAGCGATCCGCGCCGGCATCGCGTCGGACTTCGCGCGCCGGCGCGGGCCGGCCACGATACCGCTGGTACCCGTGACCGATTGAATCAGGCGACCGCGGGTTCCACGACGTACTGCGCCACCTGGGCGGCCAGCGCCTTGCGGTAGGCGGGGCGCGCCGTGCAGCGGTCGCGCCAGGCCGCGAGGCGGGCGAAGCGTTCGACGTAGCCCATACCGTCGAGCAGGCGCACGACGGTCGTCATGAGGATGTCGGCCGCGCCGAATTCGCCGGCGAGACTGGTGCGGCCTTCCAGCCAGTCGTCCACCTGGCCCAGGCGCTTCAGCGCGATCTCTTCGAGCACGGGGCGCTGCGCCTCGGCCCATGGCTGGTCCATGGAAAACGCGACGAGGTTGGCGAGGTTGCCCACGTAGGGCTCGACCGAATTCAGTGCGGCGAACATCCACATCGTCGCCTGCGCACGCGCGGCCGGATCGCGCGGCAGCAGGACGGGATGGCGCTCGCCCAGGTGCAGCAGGATCGCGCCGGTTTCGAACAGCGCCAGGTCGCCGTCGTGCAGAACGGGCACCTGGGCGAACGGCTGCTCGCGGCGGTAGGCGGGCGCTTCCTTCTCCTCGAAGCCGATCAGGCGCAGGTCGTAGGACTGGCCGGCTTCCTCGAGGGCCCAGCGCACGCGCAGGTCGCGCACGTGGCCCACGGCAAACGAGGGAACCGAACGGAAGGTGGTCAGCGTGTACATGTGTCGTCTCCTTGTGGTGAATGGAAACCAGAATACGCGGCCACATAATATGTTCAAGAACATAATGTGAATACGCGCATAATGCCGTTCTCGAAAGGAGACGCGAATGCCCTACAGTAGCGAACACAAGGCCCAGACCCGCGAACGCATCGTGCATGCGGCGCGCCGGCTGTTCAACCGCCATGGCTTCGAACAAGTGTCGATCGACCGCGTGATGTCCGAGGCCGGCCTCACGCGCGGCGGCTTTTATCACCACTTCGACAGCAAGGACGATTTGTACGCGGCGGCCGTCGCCAGCTTCAGCACGTGCAATCCGTTCAAGCCCGATTTCAAGGACTCGCCGCCGCCCGCGCCGCGCGAGCTGGCGCGCATGCTGGTCGACATCTACCTGAGCGACGAGGTGTTCGACAACATCGAGGCGCATTGTCCGTTGTACGCATTGCCGGGCGACGTGGCGCGCGCGGGGCTGTCGCCGCAGAAGGCGTACACGCAGCTGATCCGCAATCTCGTGCACGTGTACGCGGGCGCGCTCAAGCACGAAACCGACGGCGAGCAGCGCGCGCAGGCCATCGTCGCGCTGTGCGTGGGCGGGATGGTGCTGGCGCGGACCACGGACGATGCGGCGCTGCGCCGCTCGCTGCGGGCGGCGGCAAGGACGCAGGCGCTGGCGCTGCTGGAAGCGATGTAAACGCCGCGTATAAATTCGGGCGTGCCCCCGGTGTCATGACAATTGGTGAGTTTTTCGCGGCGTAAACACCCTAGACTGCTTGGCACCGGGTAGCAGGTGCTACCCGATCACAATAACTAGGGAGTCAACACATGGCCACGCAGCCGCTCTTCGACATCGGAAACGTCATCCTCGCGCCTTCGCCCACCTTCGCACGGCTGAAGGACAAGCCTCGCCCCTTCATCCCCCTGCTCGTCCTGATCCTGCTGACGCTGGCCGTGAGCTGCTGGTACGTCTCGTCGCTCGATTTCGCCTGGTTCCGCGAGCACATGCTGGCGGCGCAGGGACCCATGAAACCGGAAGCGCGTGCCGCGATGGCGCAGTTCATGACGCCGAAGACGATGATGTGGAGCTCCGGCATCGGCGCCGTGGTGGGCACGCCGCTCATCTGCGCCGTCGTGGCGCTGTACTACCTGTTGGCGGGCAAGGTGATGGGCACCGGCATCGGCTACGGCAAGTGGTTCGGCTTCGCCGTCTGGACCAGTATCCCGCGCCTGCTGACGGTGCCCCTGTCGGTGCTGCAGATCCTGACGTCGGGCGGCCGCCTGGCGCCGGAAGACATGAACATGGTGTCGCTCAACTACCTGCTGCTGCACGTGCCCATGTCCAGCCCCTGGTTCGGCTTCGCCACCAATCTCGACCTGACGTCGGTGTGGTCCATCGCGCTGGCCGTGCTCGGCCTGAAGGCGTGGACGGGACGCTCGACCGCCGCCTGCGTGACGGTCGCCGTGCTGCCGTACGCGGTCGTCTACGGCATCTGGGCCGCGAAGATCGCCTTCCTCGGATAAGCGCATGAAGAAGAAACTGATAGGCGCGGCCATCGTCGCGGCGTTCTTCATCGTCCCCGTGGTGGTGAAGTTCGCGGGCAAGCAGACGCGCCGCGAGGCCGAGCTGGCGACCGTGCAGAAGCTGGCCATCCACCCGGCCATCCTCGCGACCGGCAACCTCGTGTTCCGCCAGGAGGTGCAGCTGTCGGCGGAGGTCATCGGCAAGGTGGCCGGCGTGCTCGTGAAGGAGGGCGACCAGGTGAACCGCGGCGATACCCTGCTGCGGCTCGATCCGACCGTATACCTGGCCGAGGTGGCGCAGCAGGAAGCGAACCGCCGCAACGCCGCGATCGCGATCGAACGCGCCCAGATCAACCTCGCAAACCAGCAGCGCAACCTGGACCGCATGGGCCAGCTGTACAAGGCGAAGTACATCGACATCTCCAAGTACGACGACGCCGTGCACCAGGTCGATCTCGCCAAGGTCGAGCTGCGCGCCAGCCGCGAGACGCTCGAGCAGGCCAGCGCGCTGCTGTCGCAGGCGCGCGAGCACCTGGCCAAGACGGAAGTGCGCGCGCCCATCGACGGCACCGTGACGGCCGTGCCGATCAAGATCGGCGAGACGGCCGTCGCCAGCGCCACCGGCATCGCGGGATCGTCGCTGATGACGATCGCCGACGTCGGCTCCATCATGGCCGAGGTGAACGTGGACGAAGCGGACATCGCGCGCGTGGGCGTCGGCCAGCAGGCGAAGGTGTTCCCGGCCGCGTTCCCCGACCAGCCCGTGACGGGCCGCGTGGAAAGCGTGGCGATGGCGCCGAAGACCGTCCTCGGCGCGCAGACGCAGGGCCGCAGCTACGTCGTCAAGCTGCGCCTCGACGACGCGAAGCTCGCGCTGCGCTCCGGCATGACGTGCCGCGTCGAGATCGTCGTCGGCAACGGTGCCGCGCGCGCCGCGGTGCCGATCCAGGCCGTGCTGAGCGAGGAAATCCCGGGCGCGAAGGACAAGGTGAAGAACACCAGCTACGTGTTCGTCGTGCAGGACGGGAAAGTGAAAAAGACGACGGTGGAACTGGGCCTGTCGGACGACGCCAACCAGGAAGTGACGAAGGGCGTGGCGGCCGGCCAGACGATCGCCGTGGGCCCCGCGCGCCTGCTGCGCGAGCTGCACGACGGCGATGCCGTGGTCGCGAAGAAGGCCGACGTGAAGGTTGCGGAAGGAGCGCATCCGTGATCCGGCTGGAAGGCGTGACGCGGCAGTACACGATGGGCGACCAGACCGTACATGCGCTGCAGGGCGTCGACCTGCACATCCGGGCCAATGAATTCGTCGCGTTCATCGGCGCGTCCGGCTCCGGCAAGTCGACCATGATGAACATCGTCGGGTGCCTCGATCGCCCCAGCAGCGGCGCGTACTGGCTCAACGGCCGCGAGGTCGCGACGATGTCCGGCGACGAGCTGGCGCGCGTGCGCAACCAGGAGATCGGCTTCATCTTCCAGAGCTTTCACCTGCTGCCCCGCGCGAGTGCGCTCGACAACGTGGCACAGCCGCTGATCTACCGCGGCATCGCGCTGCGCGAACGCCTCGCGCTGGCGGAACAGGCCTTGCAGCGCGTGGGCCTCGGCGGACGGCTGCATCACCGGCCCAACGAATTGTCGGGCGGCCAGCGGCAGCGCGTCGCGATCGCCCGTGCGCTCGTGGGCAAGCCGTCGATCCTGCTGGCCGACGAACCGACGGGTAACCTCGATTCCGCCACCAGCGAAGAGATCCTGGCGCTGATCCGCGAACTGCATGCGGGCGGGCAGACGGTCGTCATGGTGACGCACGAGCCCGAGATCGCGGCGCAGTGCCGGCGCGTCGTGCGGCTGCGCGACGGGCGGATCGTGTCGGACACGAGGAATGATGCGGAGAACGCGGCATGAACCTGTTTCTCGAAAGCCTGCGCTCGGCGCTGGCATCGATCCGCGCGCACCGGCTGCGCAGCTTCCTCACGTCGCTCGGCATCATCATCGGGGTGGCGTCGGTGATCACCGTGATCTCGCTGATCCAGGGCCTGTCGAAAAGCGTCACCGACCAGTTCGAGGGGCTGGGCGGCAACGGCCTGACGGTGCGGCCGCACAACGAGTTCAAGGAGGTCATGCGCGGCAAGGTGAACTACCTGCGCTTCGACGACGTGGAGCAGCTGCGCCTGCGCGTGGACGGCATCCGCAACCTCAGCCCCGTGTTCACGCCCGGCTTTTCCGAGGTGCGCTTCACGGGGATGTCGGCGACGGCGCAGGTGTTCGCCACGACGGCCAGCTACCAGGAAGTAAACGGCCGCTACGCGCGGCTGGGGCGGTTCCTCAGCGCGTCCGACGACGCCGGCGCGCGCCGCGTGGCCGTCATCGGCGAGAAGCTGATCGAGGACCTGCACCTGCCGCCGAACCCGGTCGGGCAATTCGTCCTGTACGCGAACGAGTGGTTCAAGATCGTCGGCGTGATGGAAAAGCGGGGCGAGATCTTCGGTATGTCGCAGGACAACTACATGATCATCCCGTTCAAGACGGGGCAGAGCATCATCGGCAACAACACGCGCCCGCAGCTGCAGATCACCGTGGCCGTGCGCGACCTGGGCCGGCTGGACGCGACCCGCAGCCACATCCGCATGGTGATGCGCCAGGCGCACCGCCTGAAGCCCGACGACACGGACGATTTCGAGATCGAATCGGCCGACCAGATCGCGAAATCGTTCGAGAAGCTGAGCGGTACCGTCACGCTCGTGATGAGCGGCGTGGTCGGCATCGCGCTGCTGGTGGGCGGCATCGGCATCATGAACATCATGCTGGTGTCGGTGAAGGAGCGCACGCGCGAGATCGGCATCTGCAAGGCGATCGGCGCGCGCAGCCGCGACATCCTGCTGCAGTTCCTGATCGAGGCCGTCACCCTGTCGCTGCTGGGCGGGCTGCTGGGCCTCGTGATCGGCTACGCGCTGGGCGTCGGCATTGCCGCGATGATCCCGGACTTCCCGCCGGCCGTCGTGCCGTGGTGGGCGGTGGCGCTGTCCGTGCTGTTCTCGGGCGGCGTGGGCGTCGTGTTCGGCGTGGTACCGGCGAGCCAGGCGGCGCGGCTCGATCCGATCGACGCGCTTCGCTACGAATAAAACCGGGGTCAGAGTCCTTTTTTGGGCAATTTCCCGGCAAACTTTGCCCAAAACCGGGCTCTGACCCCGGTTTTAGGCAATTGGCGGACGTAAAAAAACCGGAGCGTGCTCCGGTTTTTCGTTGGCGGAAAAGGATCAGGCCGCCAGCTTCTTCTTCAGCAGCTCGGTCACCTGTGCCGGATTCGCCTTGCCCTTCGACGCCTTCATGCACTGGCCGATCAGCGCGTTGATCGCCGCTTCCTTGCCGGCCTTGTACTGCTCGACCGACTTGGCATTGTTGGCGAGGACTTCGTCGACGATCGCTTCCAGCGCGCCCGTGTCCGAGATCTGCTTCAGGCCTTCGCGCTCGATGATCGTGTCGGCCAGGTGCTCGTCTTCCGACTGCGCTTCCCACATCAGGCTGAACACCTTCTTGCCCGCGTTGTTCGAGATCGTGCCGTCGGCGATGCGCTTCAGCAGCAGGGCCAGTTGCGATGCTTCGACCGGCGAGTTCTCGATCGCGACGTCGGCGCGGTTCAGCGCGGACGACACGTCGCCCATCAGCCAGTTCGCGGCCGCCTTGGCGCTTTCCTTGCCGGCCTTGGCGACGACGGCTTCGTAATACGTGGCCATCGCCTGCGACGACGTCAGGATCAGCGCGTCGTATTCCGGCAGGCCGTAGTCGCCGATGAAGCGTTCGCGCATCGCGGCCGGCAGTTCCGGCATGCCGGCTTTCACGCGGTCGATCCAGTCCTGCGAGATCGCGAGCGGCGGCAGGTCGGGGTCCGGGAAGTAGCGGTAATCCTGCGCGTCTTCCTTGGTGCGCATCTCGCGCGTTTCCTTGCGGTCCGGATCCCACAGGCGCGTGGCCTGCACGACCTTGCCGCCGTCCTCGATCAGCTCGATCTGGCGGCGTACTTCGTAGTGGATCGCTTCTTCCATGAAGCGGAACGAGTTCAGGTTCTTGATCTCGCAGCGGGTGCCGAATTCCTTCTGGCCAACGGGGCGCACGGACACGTTGACGTCGCAGCGGAACGAACCTTCCTGCATGTTGCCGTCGCAGACGCCCAGCCACATCACGAGTCCGTGCAGCGCCTTCGCATAGGCCACGGCTTCGGCGGCGCTGCGGATTTCCGGCTCGGAAACGATCTCCAGCAGCGGCGTGCCGGCGCGGTTCAGGTCGATGCCGCTCATGCCGTGGTAATCCTCGTGCAGCGACTTGCCGGCGTCTTCCTCGAGGTGGGCGCGGGTCAGGTTGACGGTCTTCGTCTCCAGCTTGCCGTCCTTCTCGAACGCGAACGTGAGGCTGCCGCCTTGCACGACCGGGTCTTCGAACTGGCTGATCTGGTAACCCTTCGGCAGGTCGGGATAAAAGTAGTTCTTGCGCGCGAAGACGGATTGCGGCGCGATCTTCGCACCGACCGCGAGGCCGAAGCAGATGGCGCGTTCGACGGCGCCCTTGTTCATCACGGGCAACACGCCCGGCAGCGCCAGGTCGACGGGGCTCGCCTGCGTGTTCGGCTCGGCGCCGAACTTGATCGAGCTGCCGCTGAAGATTTTGGAGTTGGTCGTGAGCTGGACGTGGTTCTCAAGACCGATGACGACTTCCCATTGCATGGTGTTCTCTCTTGTATGTCAGTGCGTCAAACGCCTTCGGGCGCGCGGGTATGCCAATCCGTGGCTTGCTGGTACTGGTGCGCGATGTTCAGCAGCTTCGCCTCGGCGAAATAATTGCCGATGATTTGCAGGCCCACCGGGCGCTTTGCATTCCGCATTGCTCCCTCCTTGCCTTGGCCGAAACCGCAAGGGATCGACATGCCGGGCAGGCCGGCGAGGCTCGTCGACAAGGTGAAGATATCGGCCAGGTAGTTCGCCACCGGGTCGTTCGCCTTGGAACCCAGGTCCCACGCGACGCTCGGGGCCACCGGGCCCATGATCACGTCGCACTTGTCGCGGAACGCGGCCTGGAAATCGTCGGCGATCAGGCGGCGGATCTTCTGCGCCTGCACGTAATAGGCGTCGTAGTAGCCGTGGCACAGCACGTACGTGCCGACCATGATGCGGCGCTGGACTTCCTTGCCGAAGCCTTGCGCACGCGTCTTCTTGTACATGTCCTGCAGGTCGGTGTATTCCGGGGCGCGGTAGCCGTAGCGCACGCCGTCGAAGCGCGACAGGTTCGACGACGCTTCCGCCGGCGCGATGATGTAGTACACGGGAATCGACAGCGACGTCTTCGGCAGCGAGATCTCGACCAGCGTCGCGCCCAGCTTCACGAATTCGTCCAGCGCGGCGCGCACGGCCTGCTCGACGTCCGCGGCCAGGCCTTCACCGAAGTATTCCTTCGGCACGCCGATGCGCAGGCCGGTCAGGGGCTGGTTCAGGTCGCGCGTAAAGTCTTCGCGCGCATTGCCCTGTTCCGGCGTGAGGCTCGTCGAATCGCGCTCGTCGAAACCGACCATCTCGTTCAGCAGCAGGGCGCAATCTTCCGCCGTGCGGGCCATCGGGCCGCCCTGGTCGAGCGACGAGGCGAACGCGATCATGCCGAAGCGCGACACGCGGCCGTACGTCGGCTTGATGCCGGTGATGCCGCAGAACGCGGCCGGCTGGCGGATCGAGCCGCCGGTGTCGGTGCCGGTCGCGGCCGGCGCGAGGCGCGCGGCGATGGCGGCGGCCGAGCCGCCCGACGAACCGCCCGGCACGGCCAGCGCGTCCCACGGGTTTTTCACGGCGCCGAACGCGGAGTTCTCGTTCGACGAGCCCATCGCGAATTCGTCGCAGTTGAGTTTGCCCAGCGTGACCATGCCGGCGTCCGCGAATTTCGTGACGACGGTGGCGTCGAACGGGCTGACGTAGTTGCCCAGCATCTTCGAGGCGGCAGTCGAGCGCCAGCCTTGCGTGACGAAGATATCCTTGTGGGCAATCGGAATACCGGTCAGCGGGCCGGCGTTGCCTGCCGCGATGCGGGCGTCGGCGGCCTGCGCCTGCGCGAGCGACAGGTCCGGATTCACGTCCAGGAACGCGTTATGCTGGCTGGCGGCGATGCGGTCGAGGTAGTGCCGGGTCAGCTCGGTCGCCGAGACTTGTTTCGAGTGCAGGAGCGCGGACAGCTCCTTGATGGTTTTTTGATGCATCATGATGGTCGACGTTCGCTGCGGGTTATTCGGTGGCGATGACTTTCGGCACCAGGTACAGGCCGTCCTGGGTCTTCGGGGCCGGGGCCTGGTAATCGTCGCGGTGGTTGTCTTCCGTCACCACGTCCTCGCGCAGGCGCAGGGGCAGGGCGAGCACGCTGGCCAGCGGTTGCGACAACGGCGCAACACCCGTGGTGTCGACAGCCTGCAACTGGTCGGCCAGGGCGAAGATCCCGTTCAGCTCGTTCAAGGCGATTTCGGCATGGGCCTCGTCCATATCGAGCTGGGCCAGGTTGGCGATCCGTTTTACGTCTGAAAGTGTCAGGGACATGGCAAAAGGCGCGGCTCGGCACCGCGTTAAAAGATGAGTGTGTAGATAATGAAATTTGGACAACGGCGCGCTAAAGCTGATAAAAGCTTTCTAATACCGTCGATCTCACAGGCTGATATGGGCACGAAACCACCCGTTTTTCAGCGTTTAATCGGTAAATTATAAGGTAGAATGGCGGGCTAATGCGTTCTCCGGGCGAAACCAGCCCCGCTTCCACGCATGAAAAGCCCGCGAGGCGGATTCGGCAGTCGCGGCGAGGATTCCCCGATTAATGTTAGGCGCACCTTATTGCGCATATCAGGACACACATGTTTGGTTTTTTACGTAGCTATTTCTCGAACGACCTGGCCATCGACCTGGGTACCGCCAACACGCTGATCTATGTGCGCGGCCTGGGCATCGTGCTGGATGAGCCTTCGGTCGTCGCGATCCGCCAGGAAGGCGGTCCGAACGGCAAGAAGACGATCCAGGCGGTCGGCAAGGAAGCCAAGCAAATGCTCGGCAAGGTTCCCGGCAACATCGAAGCGATCCGTCCGATGAAGGATGGCGTGATCGCCGACTTCACCGTCACCGAGCAGATGCTCAAGCAGTTCATCCGCATGGTGCACGACTCGAAGTTCTTCCGTCCCTCGCCGCGCATCATCATCTGCGTGCCGTGCGGTTCGACCCAGGTCGAGCGTCGCGCGATCCGCGAATCGGCGCTGGGCGCCGGTGCGTCGCAGGTCTACCTGATCGAAGAGCCGATGGCGGCCGCGATCGGCGCGGGCCTGCCGGTGTCCGAGGCGACCGGCTCGATGGTCGTCGACATCGGCGGCGGCACGACGGAAGTCGGCATCATCTCGCTGGGCGGCATGGTCTATAAAGGCTCCGTGCGCGTGGGCGGCGACAAGTTCGACGAAGCCATCGTCAACTACATCCGCCGCAACTACGGCATGCTGATCGGCGAACAGACCGCCGAGTCGATCAAGAAGGCAATAGGTTCGGCCTTCCCGGGCTCCGAAGTCAAGGAGATGGAGGTCAAGGGCCGCAACCTGTCGGAAGGTATACCGCGTTCCTTCACCATCTCGAGCAACGAGATCCTGGAAGCGCTGACCGACCCGCTGAACAACATCGTCTCGGCCGTCAAGAACGCCCTCGAGCAGACCCCGCCGGAACTGGGCGCGGACATCGCCGAGAAGGGCATGATGCTGACCGGCGGCGGCGCACTGCTGCGCGACCTGGACCGCCTGCTGATGGAAGAGACCGGCCTGCCGGTGCTGGTGGCCGAGGATCCGCTGACGTGCGTCGTGCGCGGTTCGGGCATGGCGCTCGAGCGCATGGACAAGCTGGGCTCGATCTTCTCGTACGAGTAACCCGGCCGTGGCTGCGCGGACAGGGCGTGTGACCGTTCCGGCGATCCCGGGATGGCACGCGCCGTCCGCGTTTGGTGTCGCCCGTTTGTCGCCATCCCGCTGCGGGCGTCTGGATTGACGCGGGCGCCGCAGGCCCCGCATTATTGGAAGTCATGGAATACAGTCCTCCGCCGCTGTTCAAGCAAGGCGCCCCCGCAAGGGTCAAGGTGACCGTGTTCGCTCTCCTGTCGATCGCGCTGCTCGTGGTCGACGCCCGCCTGCACGCGCTCACCGCCGTGCGCCAGGTGGCGGCAACGGTCCTGTACCCGTTCCAGATGGCCGCACTGGCCCCGCGCGACGCGCTGGCCAACATGGGCACGTATTTTTCCTCGATCTCCGCGCTGCAGAAGGAAGTGCGCGACCTGAAGAGCCAGCAGGTCGCGATGGCCCAGGTCATGCAGCAGGCGCAGCTCCAGATGGCCGAGAACGCGCAACTGCGCCGCCTGATGGACGCGCGCGAGCACCTCCCCGTACGCTCCCAGATGAGCGAGATCCTGTACGACGCGCGCGACCCGTCCACGCGCCGCGTGGTGCTCGACCGCGGCACCCGCAGCGGCGTCAAGCTCGGCCTGCCCGTGATCGACAACGCCGGCGTCGTCGGCCAGGTCACGCGCGTGTTCCCGTTCACGTCCGAAGTCACGCTCCTCACCGACAAGGAACAGGCGATCCCCGTGCAGGTGCTGCGCAACGGCCTGCGCAGCGTGGCCTACGGCCGCGGCCAGTCGGGCCTTCTCGACCTGCGCTTCGTCGCGCCGAATGCCGACATCCAGGTCGGCGACGTGCTCGTGACGTCCGGCCTGGACGGCATCTACCCGGCCGGCCTCGCGGTCGCGAAAGTCATCCAGGTCGAGAACCTGGCGCAGGGTGCCTTCGGCCGCGTCGTGTGCCAGCCGCTGGCCGGCATCGACCGCCACCGCCAGTTGCTGATCGTGATGTCCGACCAGCCGCTGCCGCCGCGCCCGGCCGCGGAAGTGCCGAAGGCCAACGCCAACACCACGTCCCGCAAGAATCTGCCGCGCATGGAACCCGTGCCGCCGCTGCCGCTGCCGCCGCAACCGCTGGCGCCTGCCGTCGCGCCGCCCGCGGCCGCCGGTGCGCGTCCGGCCACGGCGCCTGCGAACCAGAACCCGGCCGCGCCCGCGCGTGCGAACCCCGCTGCCGCGGCATCCGCGACGCGCAGCCCGGCTGCGACCGCACCGGCCGCCCCGCGGGCGCCGGCCACCGCCGCGCCGACCCAGGCCGCGCCTGTGCCGGCCGCCGGAGCGCCGGCCGCAGCCAACACCGCAGCCCGGCCGAAGGAGGGCACCTGATGCCGACGACGAACCGTCCGCACTACATCCTGCTGCCGGTCAGCCCGCTGTTCATCACGTTCAGCCTGGTCTGCGCGTTCATGCTCAACCTGCTGCCGTGGGGCCGCTGGGTCGGCGCGCCGGACTTCGTCGCGCTGGTGCTCGTGTTCTGGGGCATCCACCAGCCGCGCAAGGTCGGCATCGGCATCGCGTTCTGCATGGGCCTCCTGATGGACGTGCACGACGCCACGCTGCTGGGCGAGAACGCCCTCGCGTACACGTTGCTGTCGTACCTGGCGATCATGATCCACCGCCGCGTGCTGTGGTTCCCGCTCGTCACGCAGGCGATGCACGTGTTCCCGCTGCTGCTGCTCACGCAGGCGATCCAGGTGATGGTGCGCTTCTTTGTCACGGGCCGTTTCCCCGGCGCGCTCGTGTTCATCGAAAGCGTGATCGCCGTCGCCCTGTGGCCCGTCATCACGTGGCTGCTGCTGGCGCCGCAGCGCCGCGCGGTCGACAAGGACCATACGCGTCCGATCTGAAGCATTCATTCATCGCCTCCCCGAATGACCGAGATTAAAGACAGCGATCGCGAGATCCACCTGTTCCGGATGCGCCTGACGGCGATGGTACTGTTCGTCTTCATCTGCTTCGGCCTGCTCGTCGCGCGCTTCGTCTGGCTGCAGGTCTTCAAGCACAACCAGTACATGGCGCAGGCCGAGGACAACCGCATCGCGCTGGTTCCCATCGTGCCGAACCGCGGCCTGATCGTCGACCGCAACGGTGTCGTCCTGGCCAGCAACTACTCCGCCTACACGCTCGAGATCACGCCGTCGAAGCTGGAAGCGAACCTCGATTCCGTCATCGACGAACTCGCGAAGCTCGTCACGATCGAACCGAAAGACCGCAAACGCTTCAAGCGATTGATGGAAGAGTCGAGGAATTTTTCCAGCGTCCCGATCCGCACCCGCCTGACCGACGACGAGGTGGCGCGCTTCACCGCGCAGCGCTTCCGCTTCCCCGGCGTCGAAGTGCAGGCGCGCCTGTTCCGCCAGTATCCGCTGGGCGAAGTCGCTTCGCACGTGCTGGGCTACATCGGCCGCATCAACCAGGCCGAGGCCAAGATCATCGACGCCAGCGACGATGCCGCCAACTACAACGGCACGGACCATATCGGCAAGGAAGGCCTGGAAAAGAGCTACGAGCGCCAGCTGCACGGCCAGACGGGCTACGAGGAAGTGGAGCGTTCGGCCGGCGGCCGCGCGATCCGCACCCTGTCGCGCACGCCGCCGACGCCGGGCAACAACCTGATCCTGTCGATCGACATCGAGCTGCAGAAAGTCGTCGAGCAGGCGTTCGGCGATTACCGCGGCGCGCTGGTCGCCATCGAGCCCGCGACGGGCGACGTGCTCGCGTACGTGTCGCGGCCCGGCTTCGACCCGAACCTGTTCGTCGACGGCATCGACACCCAGAGCTGGACGGAGCTGAACACGTCGCTCGACAAGCCGCTGATGAACCGTCCGCTGTCGGGCACGTACCCGCCCGGCTCCACGTTCAAGCCGTACATGGCGCTGGCCGCGCTGGAGCTGGGCCTGCGCCGCCCCGAGTACGGCATCAACGACCCCGGCTTCTTCATGCTGGGCGGGCACCGCTTCAACGACGACAAGCGCGGCGGCCACGGCTACATCGACATGTACCGGTCGATCGTGATGTCGTGCGACACCTACTACTACCAGCTCGGCAACGAGATGGGCATCGACCGCCTGCACGACTTCATGCAGCCGTTCGGCTTCGGCGAAAAGACCGGCATCGACCTCGAACACGAGAAGACGGGCGTGCTGCCGTCGCAGCAATGGAAGCGCGAGCGCTTCAAGCGCAACCGCGCGGCGCAGAAGTGGGTCGGCGGCGACACGATCTCGATCTCGATCGGCAACGGCTTCAACAGCTATACGCCGCTGCAGATGGCGCACGCGGTGGCGACGCTCGCCAACGACGGCGTCATCATGCGGCCGCACCTCGTCAAGCTGCTCGAGGACGGCGGCAACCATGCACGCACGCCGACGGTGGCGAAGCAATCCGGCCGCATCCCGCTCAAGCAGGAGAACATCGACGTCGTCAAGCGCGCCATGGTCGGCGTGACGGCCGACCAGAGCGGCACCGCCTTCATCCCGTTCCGCAACGTGCAGTACACCGTGGCCGGCAAGACGGGTACCGCGCAGGTCGTGGGCCTGAAGGGCCAGAAGTACAATGCCGCCGCGACCCCGGAACGCCTGCGCGACAACGCGCTGTTCATCGCTTACGCGCCGGCCGACCATCCGCGCATCGCGCTCGCGCTGGTCGTGGAAAACGCCGGCTTCGGCGCGGCGGTGGCGGCACCGATCGCACGCAAGGCGCTCGATTACTACCTGCTCGGCAAGCGTCCGGGCGACGCGGACAAGCCGGCGCCGAAACCCGTCGACCCGGTCCCGGCCGACGAAGACCAGGTGGCGCCCACGGCCGGCGCCGATTTCAGGCCGGGCGGCGAGACCCCCGGCAACAAGGACTGAACCATGGCGCATTTTCCCGAACGCCGCTCGCTCAGCCGGCGCCTCAAACCGTATTTCACCGTCTTCGATCCGGCCCTGTCGCTGATCCTGTTCCTGCTGCTGTGCACGGGCCTCGTCACGCTGTCCTCGGCCGGCCACGACTTCCCCGGCCGCCTGGAAGGGCAGATCCGCAACATCATCGCGGCCTTCGTGTTCATGTGGGCCGCCGCGATCGTACCCCCGCAGACCCTGTTGCGTCTCGCCGTGCCGATCTATACGTTCGGCGTCGCGCTGCTGCTCGCGGTGGCGACCGTCGGCATCATCAAGAAGGGCGCGCGGCGCTGGCTGCACGTGGGCGTGGACATCCAGCCGTCCGAAATCATGAAGATCGCCACGCCGCTGATGCTGGCCTGGTATTTCCAGACCCGGGCGGGCATCCTCAACTGGAAGTCATTCGCGGTGGCGGCCGTGCTGCTCCTGATACCCTTCGGCCTCATCGCCAAGCAGCCCGACCTCGGCACGGCGCTGCTCGTGGGCGGCTCCGGCTTCTTCGTGATCTTCCTGGCCGGCCTGTCGTGGAAGGCGCTCGGCGCGCTGTTCGCGGCCGGCTGCGCGGGCCTGCCGGTGGCGTGGTCGATGATGCACGACTACCAGCGCGAACGCGTGATGACGCTGATCGATCCCACGTCCGATCCGCTCGGCAAGGGCTTCCACATCATCCAGTCGACCATCGCGATCGGCTCGGGCGGCGTGACCGGCAAAGGCTATATGAAAGGGACGCAGGCGTATCTGGAATTCATTCCGGAACGTACCACCGACTTCATTTTTTCGGTATATTCCGAAGAGTTTGGTCTGGTCGGCAACCTCCTGTTGCTGTTCCTGTACCTGCTGCTGATCGGGCGCGCGATGATGATCGCGGCCAATGCACCGAACCTGTTCACGCGCCTGCTGGGCGGATCGGTCGCGATGATGTTTTTTGTGTATGCCTTTGTCAACATGGGCATGGTCAGCGGCATCCTGCCCGTGGTCGGAGTTCCGCTTCCTTTCATGAGCTATGGCGGAACCGCGCTGATTACTTTGGGCCTCTGCAGTGGTATATTGATGAGTATTCAACGACACCGCAAACTGGTGCAGACCTGATATGCAAGAGAACGCGAAGGCCGTTCCGAGGTCGCTCCCAGCGGTCATTGCGATGTTGGCAATGATGGCGGGGTGCAGTACCACGGACCAGAACGGCGAACACAAAAGCCTGATCCCCCTGCCGTGGAAGCACAAGGTCACCCGCGTGGATCCGAAGCTTCCGAACCTGCCGCCGGCCGGTTCCGGCCGCGGCGGCTACTACCAGGACGACGGCCCCGGCGCGAATCCGCCGCCGGGCCTGCTGGACACCCCCGACGCCGTCGTCAAGTACGAGCCCTACGCCAAGTTCGCCAACAAGCCGTACTCCGTGTTCGGCCAGACATACACCCCGCTCATCAACGACGAACCGTTCACCCAGCGCGGCGTGGCCAGTTGGTATGGCGTCAAGTTCCACGGCCAGCGCACGTCGTCGGGCGAAGCCTACGACATGTACAAGATGACGGCCGCGCATCCGACCCTGCCGATCCCCTCGTACGCGCGCGTCACGAGCCTGGAGAGCGGCAAGTCCGTCGTCGTGCGCATCAACGACCGCGGACCGTTCCACTCCGACCGCGTGATCGACGTCTCGTACACGGCCGCCCTCAAGCTGGGGCTGCTGGGGAAGGGCAGCCACCAGGTCCAGGTCGAGCGTCTGTTCCCGGGCGACGTAATGCAGCTCGCGTCCGCGCGCCGCGCCGCCGCATCCGAGGCGCAGGCCGTGCCGGCACCGCCCGCCATCGCCGCCCTCATGCTGGAAGACCGTGTCGACATGGACAGCGCCGCCGTCGCGCGCGCACAGGCGCCTGCCGCCTCGACATCGGCCTCGGCCTCGGCGTCGGCCGACAAGGCTGCGTTGGCGCCAGGTTTCTATCTGCAACTGGGCGCTTACGGACGCGACGGCAAGGCCGAGGAAATGGGCGAAAAACTCAAGCAGGCCGGCGTCGACCTGGCGGTCGAAGTCGTCCGTTCGGGCAGCGTCAACCGCCTGTACGGCGGCCCCTTCGAATCCCGCGCCCTCGCGCAGGAAGCGGCGCGTGCGCTGCCGGCCGGACTCGGCCTGAAACCCATCGTCGTACGGCGCTGAGCGGCAGGGTAGGCCGCACGCGTCTACTGCCACCTTCCATAGACATCAGACGTCTGATCAATGTTGATGGCAGTTCTTCCCGTAATCCCGACAATTTCTCATGTCACATGGTGTATTTTTGTGCGTGAATGGCCTAAAACGATGCTTTCTGCATGTTTTATCATCAGATGTCAGACATCTACAACGTTTTTTGTTTTGCTATACGCTACCATTTTTTGCGCAAGCGATTCTTGATCTTTCCAAACATAAAAAGGAGCTTTGTCGAAAACTGCCTGATAAATGCAAAGCTCCTGTCGATGTTTGCGCATAACATTTATGTTTGCGCGATTGACACCGTTAACATTGTGCTCCTACACTGATTTTGCCAGCCATAAAGACGGCCCATCGGGACGTCCCAGGCATAGAAAAACACAGGAGACAGCAATGATCGAGAAGTCCGTACAACGGCGCCGCCAGCGCCGGCAAGTCGTGCTTGGCCTGAGCGTGCTCGCAGGCCTTATCCAGCAAGCATATGCGCAAGATACCGCGGCGCCGGCCCAGCCCGCGCCGGTCGTCCAGGCCGATACCAACGTCGTCAAGGTGACCGGCTACCGCGCCAGTCTGCTTTCGTCGGCGAAGGATAAAAAGGAGTCCGTCGGTTTCACGGACACCATCAGCGCCGAAGACATCGGTAAATTCCCCGACAAGAATATCGCTGAATCTCTGAGCCGTGTGCCGGGCGTGCAAATCGCGCGCGACGTGACGGGCGAGGGCATGAACATCCAGATCCGCGGCCTGGGGTCGAGCTTCACCAAGATCCTGCTGAACAATGCGCAGATCGCCGTGGCGTCGTCCGGCCCGATCGACGGCGCGAGCACCAACCGCGAAGTCGACCTCGACCTGCTGCCGACCGACCTGTTTACCAAGCTGACCGTCAGCAAGAGCCCGACGGCCGGCCTGATCGAAGGCGGCGCCGCCGGCGTCGTCAACATGCGCAGCGCGCGCCCGTTCGACAACCCGGGCACCCACGTTTCGTACAGCGGCACGGCGCAGAAGCAGCAGATCGCCGACGGCGTCGGCGGCCGCGGCTCCATCGTGGCCAGCAAGACCTGGGGCGACAAGTTCGGTATCCTGGCCGGCATCGCCGTTAACCGCCAGAAGTCGCGCACGACCGGTTACGAGACCGTCGGCCTGACGAACCCGAACCTGACGGCAGCCCAGAGCTCCTCGCCGACCCGCAACAGCACCGGCGGCGGCAACTGGACGATTCCGGCCACCGTTCCGGCCGGCGCCGGCGCCGGCCTCGTGGCGGGCACGCCGATCGACCAGGCGTTCCTGCTGGCGCACAACCCGGGCCTGACGATCGACCAGATCGACAACGCCCTCGTGCCGCGCCTGGGCCGCTTCATGGATTACTTCGGCACGCGCGACAAGGGCTCGGCCATCCTCAGCGCCGAATGGCGTCCGCTGGAAAACCTGCACTTCTACGTCGACACGCTGTACAGCAAGAAGGACGACGACATGCAGCGCATCGCCTACACCTGGGCGGTCCGGAACAATGCAGCGATCCCGCTGAACATGCAGGTCGACAAGAGCGACTGCACCACGGGTTGCACGGTCACGTCGGGCACGTACGCCAACTCGACCTACTTCATCGAATTCGGCCCGCGCCGCGACCGTACCGACCTGAAGGGCATCAACCCGGGCATGGAGTGGAAGATCACCCCGACCCTGAAACTGGAAGCCCAGGCCAACGCCACCAAGTCGACGTTCTCGCACGAAGCACCGACCATCATGCCGATCACGGCAGCCGGCAGCGGCCTCGTCACCACGTTCCAGAACAACGGCGGCGTGCCGAGCATTTCGTTCAACAAGGACGTCAACGACCCGGCGAACTTCGTCTGGGCCGGCGGCCGCGTCAACATCCAGAACGAGCTGCGCGAAACGAGCACGAAGGGCTTCCACACCGACCTGACCTGGGGCGATTCGAAGCTGAGCGTCAAGGCCGGTCTCGCCTACGACGACATCGACCGCCGCATCCGCGGCCAGGACAACTCGGCCGCGTGGCAGGCCGCCGTCTGCGGCAACAATCCGAGCGTCTTCATCCAGGGACCGAACGGCGCGCCGCCGTGCGACGGCGCCAGCACGCCGGGCGCCAGCGCCGCCGCGCTGTACCCGGGCTACGGCACCGGCTACACGGCCGGCCAGACGGCACCGCTCACCTACCAGGGTTCGCTGATCCCGCTGAACAAGCTGGCCTCCTACCTGGTGCAGGGCCCGCACGACCGCCTCGTCGTCGACTGGGACCGCTTCCGCAAGGATTCGAACTACGACGCGTACAACTCGAGCGCGCCGGATTCCACGAGCTCGTCGACGGGCGCCAGCTCGGGTTATGTGCGCGAGCGCTCCACCGGCTTCTACACCGAGCTCAACGGCGAAACCAAGCTGTTCAGCTTCCCGGTCCGCTACAACGCCGGCGTACGCTATGTCCGCACCAAGCAGGAAGTGGGCTCCCTGAACTCGTTCAGCGACCCGCGCAACGCCAACCTGACGCTGAACGGTTCGAAGTACCCGAACCAGACCGAGTGGGTCTACCAGGACACGACCTACAACAACACGCTGCCGTCGGCCACCGCGGCCATCACGCTGCGCAGCGACATCGTGGCCCGCATCGCGGCGTCGAAGACGATGACCCGTGCGAATCCGAACTCGCTGCGTCCGGGCATCAACTTCAGCGGCACGTCGGCCGACGTCGGCACGATCGGCAGCCCGGAACTGAAGCCCTACCTGTCGAACAACATCGACCTGGGCATCGACTGGTACACCGGCCGCGAAGGCTATGTGAGCCTGACCGTGTTCCAGAAGAAGGTGAAGGGCTTCACCGTCATCGACAACCTGACGATGCCGTTCTCCGCCCTGGCCGCCTACGGCATCACGTACAACAACCTGATCCCGACGCAGCAGGTGGCGATCAACTCGCGCGGCGGTCCGGACGTGGCCACCGTCGTGATGAGCCAGGAACGCAACGCCGGCGGCATCCTGACCGTGCGCGGCCTCGAGATCGGCTGGGTCCAGCCGCTCGACAAGCTGCTGCCGATCAAGGGCTTCGGCTTCAGCGAGACCGCGACCCTGATCAACCAGAGCGCGAGCGGCGAGGGCACCAACGGCTTCGTGGCGCTGAACGTGCCGAAGAAGAGCAACAACTTCGGCTTCTACTACGAGAACCACGGCTACATGGCGCGCATCTCGCACCAGTACCAGCAGGGCAGCCAGAGCGCCAACGCGAACCAGAGCGGCGTGACGCTGGCGGCACTGTACGGCCGCTCGTACAAGCAGGCCGACTTCTCGTCCAGCGTGGACCTGGAAGAAGTGCTGAACCGCGACAACTGGCCGACGATCACGTTCGACATCGTCAACCTGAACAAGGCCAAGCGCGAAGGCTACTTCCAGTTCCCGAACGCACAGTTCACGTCGTTCGATCCGGGCCGCACCTTCCAGCTGGGCATCCGCGGCAAGTTCTGATCGCACGGCAGTACCTTTTACGTCCCCTGTCCCCGCTTTCGACCGGCATGCAACGCGCCGGTTGCGAGCGGGGCTTTTTCTTTTGCGGTAGCTCACACCGCTTCCGTTTTCCCCCCGGGATCCGGAACTGCCGGCCTGGCGTCCCTGTCGAACCGCATATCGACGCAACGACGCGACAGGAGGCAGGGGATGGGGGCACGACTCGTGGAGCTGGTCACGCGCTTCGGCGGCCGGCTGGAAGGCGACCCGGACATCGAAGTGGCGCGCATCGCCCCGCTGGACCGCGCGGGCGCCACGGACATCAGCTTTCTCAGTAACAGCCGGTTGCGCGCCGTGGCCGCGCACAGCCGCGCGGCGGCGCTGATCCTGGCGCCGCTCGACGAGCCGGAGGTTGCGGCCACGTACGCGGGCGCGCGCATCGTCACGAACAACCCGTACGCGTATTTCGCGCGCACGGCGCAATACCTGTGCGCGCCCGGACATACGCCCGTGCCGGGCATCCACCCGACAGCCGCCGTGCACCCGGGCGCGCGCGTGGACCCGACTGCCTTCCTCGGTCCGCACGTCACGGTGGAGGAGGGCGCGGCCGTCGGGCCCGGCGCCGTGATCGACGCGGGCTGCTACATCGGCCGCGACGCCAGCGTGGGCGAGGGCACGCATTTCTTCGCCAACGTGACCTTCCACGCGCGCTGCGTCATCGGCGCGCGCGGCATCGTCCACTCCGGCGCCGTGATCGGGGGCGACGGCTTCGGCTTCGCGGTGGACGGCGGCGTCTACATCAAGATTCCGCAGACGGGCCGCGTCGTCATCGGAGACGACGTCGACATCGGCTCGAACACGGCGGTCGACCGCGGCGCGCTGGACGACACGGTGATCGAGGACGGCGTAAAACTCGACAACCTGATCCAGATCGGTCACAACTGCCGCATCGGCGCGCACACGGCGATGGCCGGTTGCGTGGGCGTCGCGGGCAGCGCCACCATCGGCCGGCACTGCACGTTCGGCGGCGCCGCGATGATCAACGGCCACATCGACATCGTCGACAACGTCCACGTGACGGCCGGTACGCTGGTGCCGAACTCGATCACGGCACCGGGGCGCTACACGGGGTTTTATCCGATGGCGCCGAATGCGGAATGGGAACGCAACGCGGCGCTGCTGCGCAACCTGTCGGCGATGCGGGAAAAGATCAAGATGCTCGAGCGGGCGGTGAAGGTGCTGGGTGGCGAGCAGGCGGGACAGTCATCCCGCGATGCGTCCGCGCTTACCCGCAGCTCTTGACGTCCGCCCCGTCATAACGCTCGGCATAGCCTTCGATGCGCTTGCGGGTCGCGGCATCGAGGCTGCGTACGCGGTAGACGTAGTGAGTCGTCTGCGGCCCGCGCGGTGCGATGCGCGCCGTGTGCACGCCCTGCTTGCCCAGTTGCGCGAGCATCGCCTGGGCGCCGCTCTCGGTCTTGAACACACCCAGCGAGATCGCGTATTTCAAAGGCGAGTCGCCCTGCAGGACGTAGAAATTGGTCACGCCCAGGCTGCGTAGTTCGGCGGCCTTGCGGTCGGCCGCTTCCTTGCTGCCTTGCGCCGGGATGTGCACGAGCCAGCTGCTGACGTCCTGGGCCTGGATGGTCTGGCGCGACTGGCGGTCGCCGAGGTCCAGCGCGGCCAGGCGCGCTTCGAAGCGGCGGGCGTCGGTGGAATTGAACGGGCCGATTTCCGTGCACGCGAAGGCCGGGACGGGAGCGGGGACCGACGGCGCGCCGGCAGGTGCGGGTGCGCTTGCCGCAGCGCTTGCCGGCGCAGCGACGTCCGCCGCATCGCCACCCGCCGGCGGCGCAGCGGCCTTTGCGGCGGCCTCGGCCTGGTCGCGCGTCAGCAGGGTCATCTTGGCCGTGTTGAACTGCCGCTTCAGGCGCGTCGGTTCGTGCTCGTTGCTCCTGGCCGTGCCGAGCAGGCCTTGGGCATACGCGAACAGGGCGGCGTTCAGGAACAGCAGGGACCAGAAGGCGAGTCGTAGCACGAGCATGTCCTCAAGCGGGAGCGGAGTCGGTAGCAAGGAAGGGTGCGGCCGCATGCAGGCCCACCAGCACAATATTATCCAGCATCCAGTGCGGGACGGACAGGAGCGGGGCCACGCTGGCCGCCGCGCCGCCGGAGACGATGCACAGGTCGGCCGGCAGCGCCGCGCAGGCGCGTTCGATCGCGCCTGCCTGCGCGGCCAGGCAGCCGGACAGGATGGCGTCGCTCGTGTGGTCCGCGAAGGTCGGCGGAGTGGCACCCGGCGCGACCTGCGGCAGCTGGGCCGTGCCGCGTGCCAGCGCGCCCAGCATCAGGCCCAGGCCCGGCAGGATCATCCCGCCGAGGAAGTCGCCGGCGGCGCTGACGGCGTCCACCGTCGTCGCCGTGCCGCACGTGGCCACGACGAGGTTCTTGCCGGGGGCGACGCAGCGTGCGCCGAGGGCGGCGGCGAAGCGGTCGCTGCCCAGCTGCGTGGCATTGCGGTAGCGGTTGCGCATGCCTTGCAATTCAGCGCGCGACGTGAACCATGTGGGCGGGGCGGGCAGCAGCGGGGCGAGCAGGGCCGTCAGCTGGGCCGCCATCGCGTGGCCCGCCACGCTCGAGACGATCGCGCGCGCAAGACCCTGGCCCGCCCACGCGGCCTGCAGGCGCTCCAGTTCCGCATGCGGCACGGCGCCATGCGCGGTCCAGTCGCCCGGCGCGGCGTCAGGGGCCGCGATGGCCCATTTGATCCTCGTGTTTCCAGCATCGACGAGCAGCAGCATTTGACCTCCCGGACATCAATCCTTCGTGCGCAGCGACACGTCGCCCGCCACGATCGTCACACGACCGGCCGCGGTGTCGAGCAGCAGCCGCCCCGTGTCGTCCACGCCGGCAGCAAGGCCCTCGTGCCGCACCTCGCCACGGTCGAGCAGGACGACCGGCCGGCCCTGCCACGCGTGCAGCGTATTCCAGCGCGCGACGAAGGCGGCGAACCCGGCGTGCGCGAACAGCGCCAGCGCCTCGGCCAGGCCGTCGAGCAGCGTGGCCATCAGCGCGTCGCGGTCCATGCGCGCGAGCCACGGCATCGCGGCGGCGCTGCGGCCGATCCTGTCTTCGAGTGCGTCCGGCATCACGAGGTTCACGCCGATGCCGACGACGGTCCACGCGGCGCCGTCCGCCGCCACCTGCGTCTCGACGAGGATGCCGGCCAGCTTGTCGCCGTCCTTGAGCACGTCGTTCGGCCATTTCAGCTGCACGCTCTGGCCGAGTTGGCCGAGCGTTTCCGCCAGCGCGACACCGATCGCGAGCGGCAGGCCGGCCAGGCCGCGCAGCCCCCCGGCGAAGCGCCACGCGAGCGAGAACGTCAGCGAGTGACCCGGTTCGGACAGCCAGCTGCGGCCCGCGCGGCCGCGTCCCGCCGTCTGGTGTTCGGCGACGAGCAGCACGGGTGCCGTCAGCCGCGGCGCGCGCGCCAGCAGGTCGGCATTCGTCGATCCCGTTTCCGCCACCACCTCGACGGCGACGCCGGCGCGCGACAGCGCCATGATGCGGTCGGCGTTCATGGCGCCACCTTGCCGGATTTGGTCGGCGCGTGCGCGAACAGCGCGTCGAACAGGACGTTGGGCAGCAGGCGCAGGACCTTGGCGACGACGCCCATCGGCCACGGGATCACGCGGTAGCTCGTGCCGGCGTCGATGGCGCGGGCGGCCGCGGCCGCGAAGCGGTCCACGGGCATCAGGAAGGGCATGGGAAAACGGTTCTGGCGGGTCATCGGTGTGTCGATGTAGCCGGGCGCGATGGTCACGACCCGGATACCGTGGGGTTGCAATTCGAGGCGGAGCGATTCCGCATAGGTGTGCACGGCGGACTTCGACGCGCAGTAGGCGCCGGCGCCTTTCATGCCGCGGATGCCGGCCACGCTGCCGATGGCGACGAGGCGGCGCGGGCCGCGGTCGTTGACTTCCCTGCGTTTCATCGTCTCGACGAACGGCGCAAACGTGGCGACGGTGGCCGTCACGTTGATGGCGAAGATGCGAGCAAAGTCGGCAAGGTCATCCGGCCGTTCCGTCAGCGTCCCGGCCGAGACCCCGGCGCTGGCGATGACGACGTCGGCGCCGCCTTCACGCGCGATGAAATCAAAGGCGGCCGCGGCCAGTGCCGCATGGTCCGTCACGTCGACGGTGTAGATGTGGTGACCGGCGGAGAAGGGCAGCGCGTGCAGGGCATCCGCGCGGCGGCCCAGCAGGCCGAGGACGGCACCGCGCGCCGCGTACTCGCGCGCCAGGGCGGCCCCGATGCCGCTGGACGCGCCCGTGATGAATACGCGCAGCCGGCGGCTCCGCGCCGCGGTCATTTCCTGTCCGCTTTCGCTTTCGCGACGAGGAAGTCCATCACCTGCAGGGCCGCCTGCTGTTGCTGGGCTTCCGTCGTGCCCTCGGGCGCGCCCGCGCCCGCGTGCGACGGCGACGTGACGAAGCGGCCGTCGACGACGACGAGCGGCCAGCGGTCCACGCCATACGAATCCATCATCGCGCCAGCGCGGCGCAGCTTCGCCTGGATGCCGAACGAGCGGTACGTGTCGACGAACTTCGCGCGGTCGATGCCATTTTGCGCCACCCAGTCGAACACCTGCTCGTCGCTGGACAGGCGCAGGTGCTGCTGGTGCATGGCGTCGAACACCTTCTGGTGGTACTGGTTCAGCAGGCCCATCGCATCCAGCGTGTAGAACAGGCGCTGCTGCGGCAGCACGCTGGCGCCGCCCTGGATGTGGACGCGCTTGAACACGATGTTGTCGCCCTGCTTCTTGACCCACGCTTCGAGCGCAGGTTCGAACGCGTAGCAGTGCGGGCAGTAGTAGGCGAAGAACTCGATGACTTCGACTTTTGCGCCGGTATCGGTCGGCTGCACGGAAGGCAGCACGAGGTATTGCGACCCTGCCTGCGGCTCGGCGGCCGATGCCGACAGCGTGGCGGATCCGGCCGCGAGGCCGAGGAGGGCGGTGCAGAACAGACGGCGCGTCAGAGACATCGCGACCCCTTATCGTTGGTTACGCACGATGGCGACGTCGACGCCGCTGTCGAGCAGCTTGGCACGCGCCTTGTTCATGGCTTCGACCTGGTTGTACGGGCCGAGGCGCACGCGGTGCAGCACGCCGCTGTCGCTCGTGCGGTCGCTGATCGCCGCTTCGAAGCCGAGCAGCGCGAGCCTGGCGCGGGTCGCTTCCGCATCCGACAGGTCGCGGAACGCGCCCGCCTGCAGATAGTAGATGTACTCGCCGGCGGCGGCAGCGGCAGGGGCGGCGGCCGGTGCCGCGGGGGCCGCCGATGCGACGCGTGTCTCCGGTTTCGGCTCGACCCTGGCCGGTGCCGGCTCTTTCATCGCGGCGATCGCCTGGCCCAGCGGATCGACGTCGGCCGGTTTGGCGCTCGGTGCCGGTGCGGCATCGGTGCCGCCGGAACGCGCGGCCGCCTTTTCCGTGATCTCCTTGTTCGCTACGCGCGCGGCGTCGCGGTTGGCGTACATCGGCTTGTTCGGGTCCTGGGCCTGGCCCGGCGCCGGATCGGCCGGGCGGCCCGCCTTGACCGTCTTGTCGGTGAACGGCGAGGCGCCCTTGGTGATCGTCAGCGCGACCGCGACCGCGATGCCCAGACCGACGATCAGGCCGATGATGAGGCCAGTGAGCGTACTGCCCCGCTGGCGCGTGAAGGAGGATTGCGAGCGATTACGGAAAGCGATCATGTAGTACGGTATGGTTAAAACGCTTACATTTTCTCCGGCGCCGAGACGCCGATCAGGGCCAGGCCGTTGCGCAGCACCTGGCGGATGGCGGCCGCCAGCGCGAGGCGCGCGAGCTTGGTCGGCTCGTCGTCGTCGAGCAGCCACTTGTGCGCGAAGTAATAGCTGTGCAGTTCGCCGGCCAGTTCGCGCAGGTAGAACGCGACCTGGTGCGGGCCCAGCTCGACGAGCGCGCGCTGCAGCATCTCCGGGTACGACGACAGCTTGGCCAGCAGGCCGGATTCGTGCGCATTCGTCAGCGGGGAGAGATCGACGTTGGCCAGTTGCGCCACGTCGCCGCCCCAGTTCGCGAGGGCCGAGCAGATGCGCGCGTGGGCGTACTGCACGTAGTAGACGGGGTTCTCGTCGTTGGTGGCGAGGGCGACGTCGACGTCGAACACGAATTCCGTGTCGGCCTTGCGCGAGATGAGGAAGAAGCGCACGGCGTCGCGGCCGCGGGTCACGTCGCCGTTGCCCGACCATTCGATCAGGTCGCGCACCGTCACGTACGAACCGGCGCGCTTGGAGATCTTGACCTCCTCGCCGTTCTTCATGACGGTGACCATCTTGTGCAGCACGTAGTCGGGATAGCCCTGCGGGATGCCGATGTTCACGGCCTGCAGGCCGGCGCGCACGCGGGCGATGGTGCCGTGGTGGTCGCTGCCCTGGATGTTGATGGCCTGGTCGAAGCCGCGCTTGAATTTCTGGATGTGGTACGCCACGTCCGGCACGAAGTACGTGTAGGTGCCGTCGGACTTGCGCATCACGCGGTCCTTGTCGTCGCCGTAGTCCGTCGTCTTGAGCCACAGCGCGCCGTCCTGCTCGTACGTCACGCCGGCGTCGACCAGGGCCTGCACGGCCGCCTCGACCTTGCCGTCCGTGTACAGCGAGGACTCGAGATAATAGTTGTCGAACCTGACCCCGAACGCTTGTAAATCCTGGTCCTGCTCGTTGCGCAGGTAGGTGACGGCGAAGCGACGGATCGATTCGATGTCGTTCGTGTCGCCGCTGGCGGTGGCGGGCTGGCCGTCGCTGGCCGACACGGTCTTCTTCGCGAGGAAGTCGTCGGCGATGTCCTGGATGTAATCGCCGTTGTAGGCCGATTCCGGCCATTCGATATCGCCCGGACGGAAACCGCGCGCACGGGCCTGGACCGAGTTGGCCAGGGTCAGGATCTGCACGCCGGCGTCGTTGTAATAGAACTCGCGCGTGACCTGGTGGCCCTGCGATTCGAACAGCGACGACAGCGCGTCGCCAAGTGCCGCCTGGCGGCCGTGGCCCACGTGCAGGGGGCCGGTCGGGTTGGCGGACACGAATTCGATGATCACGTGGTGGTCATGGCCCGAGTCGCCGCGGCCGAAGGCGTCGCCCTGCTGCAGGACGGTCTTCACGACCGACTGCTTGGCGCTGGCTGCCACGCGCAGGTTGATGAAGCCCGGGCCGGCCACGTCGGCCGATTCCACGAGACCCGCTGCCTTCGGATCGGCCAGCAGCGCGGCGACGAGGCGGGTGGCCAGTTCGCGCGGGTTCGTTTTCAGCGGCTTGGCCAGCTGCATGGCGATGTTGCAGGCGATGTCGCCGTGACTCGGATCGCGCGGGCGTTCGAGTACAACTTTCGGATTAACGTCAGTAGGCGAGAGGTCGCTGCCGGCGACGATTGGGGCCAATGCGGCCTGGAACAGGGCAACGATCTCTTGTTTTTGTTGGGCGAGCATGAACTGTGGTCGAAAAAATAATGGTCAGTGCGGCGTGGTCGGTGCGGCGCGGTGGCGGTGCCACTGGCAGGCTAAGCGATCATTATACTGGTTTGCCGCAACGCGCAAACCATCCGGGGGCACGGACACAAGCCTCGCTTAAGCCTGCGCAACGCGTAACCGTTACAATGAGCGTCTTTATGCATTGATCGATTTGCCATGACCGAAAAGCGCTCGACGCTCACTCTCAAACCCAAGGCCGGCGGCCGCAACGGCGGCAAAAAGGCCGGCCCGGCCCGGCCGGGTGGCGCACCGGGCAAGGGGCAGACCGCCCCGCGCGGCCCCGGCGGCACGCCGCCGCGCGGCCCGCAACAGGTCGAACCGGCCCCGCGCGACGCCGGCTACGCGTCGTCCCGTCCCAAGGACGAGGGCGCGCGCCTGCGTCACAGCCACGAGGTCAAGGCCCACGTCCAGCTCGATTACAGTCCCGACCTGCGCACCGATTCCCTCGCGTTCGCCCTGCTGGGCGCGGCGAGCAGCCTCGCGCGCGTGCGTGCCGGCACGGCGCTCCCCCACGCGCTGGCCGAGGTGTTCCAGGCGTATGACGCCCCGCCGCAGGCGCGCGGCGCCATCCAGGACATCGCCTACCGCGCCATGCGCCAGCTGGGGCGCAACGAGATCCTGCTGAGCCTGATGACGAGCAAGGCACCCGAGCCCGCCATGTTGGCCGGCCTGCTGGAATGCGCGTTGGCGTTGCTCGACCCGCCCGAAGGCAGCGAGCCGCCTTATGAAGCCTTCACGGTCGTCGACCAGGCCGTCTTCGCCAGCTCCGCCCACCCGGATTTCGCGCACGCGAGGGCGATGGTGAACGCCGTGCTGCGCCGCTTCCTGCGCGAGCGCGAGCAACTGGTCGGCGCCGCGCTGCGCGACCAGGTCGCCCAGTGGAATTACCCGCAATGGTGGATCGACTCGGTGCGTACGGCGTACCCGGACGACTGGCAGGCGATCCTCCAGGCGGGCAACCGCCAGCCGCCGCTGACTCTGCGCGTCAACCGCCGCAAGACGGACGTCGACACCTATCTGAAAACGCTGGCTGCGGCCGGCATGCGCGCGGAGCAGGTGGGGCCAAGCGCCGTACGCCTGGCGCAGGCCGTGAACGTGGCGCAGATCCCCGGCTTTGCCGACGGCCTCGTGTCCGTGCAGGATGCCGGTGCCCAGCTGGCCGCGCCGCTGCTCGACCTCCACGACGGCATGCGCGTGCTGGATGCGTGCGCGGCGCCGGGCGGCAAGAGCGGACACATCCTGGAGACGGCCGACGTCGACCTGACGGCGCTGGATGCCGACGCGCGCCGCCTCGTGCGCGTGGACCAGAACCTGCAGCGCCTGGGGCTGTCCGCGACCGTCAAGGCGGGGGCGGCGGAAGCGACGGATTGGTGGGATGGCCGTCAATACGATCGTATCCTCGCCGACGTGCCGTGCACGGCGTCCGGCATCGTCCGCCGTCACCCGGATATCCGCTGGTTACGACGCAAGAGTGACACCCACCAACTTGCAACACTTTCCGGCAAAATACTCGACAATCTTTGGCAGATGCTGCGGCCCGATGGTAAATTGCTGTTCGTGACATGTTCGCTCTGGCCGCAGGAATCGGAAGCGCAGGCCGCCGCCTTCGCGGCGCGCCACGGTGCGGTCCGTCTCGACGCGCCGGGCCAACTGCTTCCTCGAAGTGGCGCCGGGCAGGATCATGACGGTCTGTTCTACGCCTTGTTCCAGAAGGCCGGAGCGTGAGCAATCCCGACAACGCTTTTTAAGGCTCTGGCCCTAGTGACTGTACGATTTTTCCGCCTCATCGCCTGCCAGCTCTTGCTGGCATTCGCATGCGCAACGGCGCAGGCGGCCGACGGGATCGAAATCACCTTTGCCAGCATCGAAGCGTCCGACGACGGCTATCGCCTGAAGGCCGCTTATTCGTTCGACCTGACGCCCGGCCTCGAGCAGGCCATCCAGCACGGCGTGCCGCTGTCGTTCACCACCGAGATCGAACTGACCCGGCCGCGCTGGTGGTGGACCGACGACCACGCCGTCTCCTCGCGCCGCACGGTCAAGCTGAACTACGACCCGCTGTTCCGGGTCTATCACTTGTCCGCCCTCGGCAGCATCCAACAGAATTTCGACACGCTCGACGAAGCGTTGCTCGCGATCCGCCGGCCGACCCGCTGGCTGATCGCCAAGCCGGGGGCGCTGAAGCCGGGCGAGACCTATAACGTTACCGTGCGCATGTTCATGGACCGCGAATACCTGTTGAAACCGCTCCAGGTCGATGCCCTGAATAATTCCGACTGGCGCCTGGCCTCGCACAAGAAGACCTTCACCTACCGTGCGGAGTAAGCCGTGATCCGGGCCCTGCGCTATGCCCTCGTGATCGGCAGCGCGATCGCGTCGATCCTCGTTTTTCTTCTCGCCTCCGCATCCAGCAACACGGGCTTCTTCGCCCGCAATTTCGCCTGGCTGTTCGGCCTGATCGTCGTCGTCGCCGGCGCGCTGTTCGTGCTCGTGCTGGTCGCGTTCTGGCGCCTTTATTCGCGCTACAGGGCCGGCAAGTTCGGCTCGCGGCTGATGGTGCGATTGATGGTGCTGTTCGGGGGGATCGGCATCCTGCCCGGGGTCGTCGTGTTCATGGTGTCGGTGCAGTTCGTTTCGCACTCGATCGAATCGTGGTTCGACGTCAAGATCGAGGCCGCGCTCGACTCCGGCCTGAATCTGTCGCGCGCCGCCCTCGACGAGGCGCTGGCCGACCTGAACGCCAACGCGGGCACCGTTGCCGCCACGCTGGCGGGGCAGGGCGAACAGGAGGCCCAGACGATCCTCATGCGTGCGCTCGACGACAGCGACGGCATGCAGAGCGCGCTGCTGTTGAATGCGGCCGGCAAGCCGGTCGCCAGCGCCACCGAGGACCGCCGTGCCGTCGAGTCCGCCGACCTGCCCACGCCGCAGATGCTCAAGCAGGCCGCGATGCCGGGCGGCTATGCGCGTCCGGAAGGCGGTATCGACGACGACTTCCGTGACGCGCACGACGAGTCGCCCAACGCCCTCGATGCGGCCACCGACCTGCGCTTGCGCGTCGTGGTGGCCGTGCCGGAGCCGCCCGGCATGGAACCGCGCTACCTGCAATTGACGCAGTCCGTGCCCGTCAACCTGGCGTCCAATTCCACCGTGCTGCGCACCGCCTACCGCGAATACCAGGAGCGCTTCGCGGCGCGCCGCGGCCTGAACAAGATGTATGTCGGCGAGCTCACCCTGACACTGCTGCTCGCGATCTTTTCCGCCATCGGCGCGTCGTTCCTCATCGCCGGCAACCTCGCGCAGCCGCTGCTCGTGCTGGCCGAGGGCACGCGCGCCGTCGCGGAAGGCGACCTGTCGCCGCGCCCGATCGTCGAGACGAACGACGAACTGGGCACGCTCACGCAATCGTTCAATGCGATGACGGGCCAGCTGTTCGAAGCGCGCTCCGCCGTCGAACGCAACCGCGCCGCGCTGGAAAGCGCCAAGGCCCACCTGGAATCCGTGCTGGCCAACATGTCGGCGGGCGTGATCGTGATGGATGCCGATGGCGTCGTCGTCAACTCGAACGATGCCGCGCACCGCATCCTGCCGGTCGACGTCGCGTCGCTGGCCGGCCGTCCGCTCGACGTCATCGAGGGGCTGGAAGTGTTCGCGGGCGCCGTCACCCGCGCCTTCTCGGCGCAGAGCGCGCAATCGGCCGCGGGCCGCGGGCGCGGACGGGCGCACTGGCAGCAGCAGATCGAGATCCCGCGCCGCCCCGGCACCGACGACGACCACGACCTCACCCTGCTCGCGCGCGGCTCGCGCCTGCCGGTGGGGGCGGGCAGCGGCTTCATCGTCGTGTTCGACGACATCTCCGACGTGATCTCGGCCCAGCGCTCGGTCGCCTGGGGCGAGGTCGCGCGCCGCCTCGCGCACGAGATCAAGAACCCGCTCACGCCGATCCAGCTGTCGGCCGAACGCCTGCAGATGAAGCTGGCCGACCGCGTCGACCCGGATGCGGCGGCACTCCTCAACAAGGCCACCGACACCATCGTGAGCCAGGTGGCCGCGATGAAGCGCATGGTCGACGACTTCCGCGACTACGCGCGCACGCCGCCGGCCGTGCTGCACCCGCTGGACCTGAACGACCTGATCGACGAGATCCTGAACCTGTACCTGTCCGAGGATGGCTCGGACGTGATCCACCCGTCGCTCGCCCCCGGCCTGCCGCGCGTGATGGGCGACGCGACCCAGCTGCGCCAGGTGATCCACAACCTGCTGCAGAACGCGCAGGACGCGCTGGCCGACCGTCCGGGGCGGGACGACCCGCCCCGTATCGACATCGTGACGGAAGCCATCCACTATGTCGGCGCCGACGGCGGCACGGGCACCGCGGTGCGCCTGGCGATCGTCGACAACGGGCCCGGTTTCGCGCCGAAGATCCTGTCGCGGGCCTTCGAACCGTACGTCACGTCGAAGGCGCGCGGCACCGGCCTGGGCCTGCCGATGGTCAAGAAGATCGTCGACGAACATGGCGGCCGGATCGACGTCGCCAACCGCGCCGACGGAAGTGGCGCTTCGGTATCGATTTTGCTGTTAAAGTTAGCGCCAGAGGCGAACTTGGCCGAAGCGTGAATCGCGCATAAAATCTTGGCTGGAACGGGCGCCTCGAAAAACCGTCGCGAGCGGCCGCAATGCGGTTCGAGAAGCGCAGCTGTACGAAAGTACAGCGAGCATCGCAGGACCGCAGTGCAACGCGCAGTAGGTTTTTCGACGTGCACGGAGAGAGTCAGATCATAAAAGGCATAACAAGATGGCGAACATACTCGTAGTTGACGATGAAATGGGCATCCGCGAGCTGCTCTCGGAAATCCTTGGCGACGAGGGACACGCGGTCCAGCTGGCGGAAAACGCGCAGCAGGCCCGCCAGGCGCGCCAGCAGGGCACCCCCGACCTGGTGCTGCTCGACATCTGGATGCCCGATACCGACGGCGTCACCCTCCTCAAGGAGTGGCAGCGCGACGGCCTGTTGACGATGCCGGTCATCATGATGTCCGGCCACGCCACCATCGACACCGCCGTGGAAGCGACCCGCATCGGCGCCCTGAATTTCCTGGAAAAACCGATCGCCCTGCAAAAACTGTTGAAAGCGGTGCAGCAGGGCCTGCAGCGCGGCCAGGAAGTGGCGCGCGCCCCGGCGATCGCGCCGCGTCCGATGGCGACCGTCGCCTCCGTCTCCGCGCCCGTGCCGGAGCCGAGCGCCGTCGCGCAGCCGATGTATGCACCGCAGCCGCAGGGCGGGGCGATGGGGGCGTCGATGGGCATGGCCCGTCCGGTCAGCAACGGCGAGGCGCATGCGCACGGCTACACGCTGTCGTTCGACCTGCCGCTGCGCGAGGCGCGCGACGCGTTCGAGCGTATGTACTTCGAACACCACCTGGGCCGCGAAGGCGGGTCCATGACGCGCGTGGCCGAAAAGACGGGCCTGGAACGGACCCACCTGTATCGCAAGCTCAAGCAGCTCGGCGTCGAACCGGGCAAGTTGGGCAAGAAGAGTGCACAGTAATCCCGGAGACCAGGACGATGCGCGCACCGTCCTGACGCTCGTCACCGGTCCGGGCGCCGCCGCGCGCGAAGCGGCCATCGCCGCCCACCTTTCCGATCTGCATGAGGACCGGGTGCATCCCATCTCGCAGGCCATCGTCCTTGAAGGCCTCGCGTCCGGCAGTTCCCCCCTCGACGACCTTCCTCCCGGGCAGACGCTTGCGCGGATCGCGCCCGGTTGCCTGTGCTGCACCGGCAATCTCGTTTTGCGTGTAACATTGAATCGACTGCTGCGCCAACGACCCCGCCGTATCTTCATCGGTGTCGCGGACAGCGGGCATCTTGATCAGTTGCGATCGTGGCTGCAGTCCGAGCCATACGATCAGCTGTTACGGCTGACTTCCGACCTGAAGGCCTGAATCTTCCGCAGCGTGTTGATGGCATTCGTAACAAGTTGTAGAGGTTCTTGAATTCGGTTCGTCGTGGCCCCACCTCGTAGTTGAAGTGGAACGAAAGTGGAAAGGCCAGCAAAGAGCCGTCCGCCGCCGGGCGGCCCTTGCACCCATCTGATCGAGTGAAGGAGTCATCATGAACATGATCTATAACAGCGAACAGTACAGCGTTGTCGAATTTGGCGTCGATCACAACCTCGAGGCCCTGCGCTTCGGCGGCTACGAGATCGTCGACAAGTCCGGCCGGCGCGAGGCGTTCATCGGCGGCAAACTGGCGCAAGCGTTCCGGCGAGATGTCAACAACCTGATCGCGAGCGAGCCGACCATGGAGGAAATCGACGATTTCCTGGGTTCGTACGATACCCTCATGAGCCAGCCCGTCGTCCTGCACTGAGTCTCTCCCCGGGCCGGACAGGACGTCCGGCCACTGCTCTGCCGCACCTGCGTTACGCAGCCTTGTTCGGGCCGGCGACGCAGGGCACCATCCGCATTCCAATCACATTTTCCCCATACCGGCTTTGTGTTCGCGCATGGTAAGCTTGACCCATGTGTCAGCTACTCGCCATGAATTGCAATGTCCCGACGGACATCGTGTTTAGTTTCACCGGCTTCGCCCATCGGGGCGGACGCACGGACACGCACCACGACGGCTGGGGCATTGCGTTCTTCGAGGGATCCGGCGTGCGCCATTTCGTCGATCACCAGGCCGCCATCGCGTCGCCGATCGCGGAACTGATCAAGCATTACCCGATCAAGTCGCTGAACGTCATCGCCCACATCCGCAAGGCCACGCAGGGCCAGGTGGCGCTGGAAAACTGCCATCCGTTCGTGCGCGAGATGTGGGGCCGCTACTGGGTGTTCGCCCACAACGGCGACCTCAAGGGGTTCGAGCCCGTCCTCGACGGGCCGTACCGTCCGGTCGGCAATACCGACAGCGAGCGGGCCTTCTGCTTCCTGCTGCAGCAATTGCGCGACCGCTTCGGCGCCACGCCCCCCGCCATGCCCGTGCTGCGCGCCGCCATCGCCGACCTCGTCGCCATCATTGCCCGCTACGGCACGTTCAACATGATGCTGTCCGACGGCACGGCGCTGTTCGCGCACTGCTCGACGAAGCTGTGCTACGTCGTGCGCAAGTATCCGTTCACGGCCGCCTGCCTCGCCGACGAAGACCTGTCCGTCGATTTTTCACAGGTGACGACGCCGAACGACCGCGTGGCCATCATCGTCACGACGCCACTCACGACCAACGAAACGTGGACGGAATTCGCGCCGGGTGAACTGAAGGTTTTCGTGGACGGCCTGCCGCAATCCTGACAAAGTTTTTTACAGGAAATCATTTTCACATAGTCACCGGGCGGCGGAATGCGTTAAAGTAGCTACGTTCCCTTGCTACAAGAGTCCATGATGACCGATACCGCCGCGAGCCTGGACCACGCGAACTATCCCCTGCGCGTGCGTGACTTCTACCTGGGGCGCCAGCCCGTTCTCGACCGCAACCAGGCCCTGTACGGCTACGAGCTGCTGTTCCGCAGCGCGCGCCAGGGCGAGGCCGACGAGACCGGCCTGTCCGCGACGGCCGCCGTGATCGCCCATGCGGCGCAACTGGGCCTCGCGCGCGCGATCGGCGACGCCACCTGCTTCCTGAACGTGGACGCCGAAGTCCTCGCGAGCGACATCTTCGCCTTCCTGCCGCGCGACCGGACGATCCTCGAGATCGTGTCCGACGTCGTGCCCGACGACGACCTGCTGGCGCGCATGCGCGCGCTCGAGGGCCACGGCTTCCGCTTCGCGCTGGACGGCGTCGACGGCGACAGCCTGCGCCTGCAACGCCTGCTGCCGCTGGCCGCCTTCGTCAAGCTGGACCTGCGCAGCGTGCCGCCCGCGCAGCTGCCGAACCTCGTGCGCCGCCTGCACGGCATGGAAAAGACCGTGGTCGCGGAAAAGGTCGAGACGCGCGACACCTACCAGGCCGCGATGAACCTCGGCTTCGACTACTTCCAGGGCTATTATTTCGCGCGTCCGTCCGTGCTGGGCGGCCGCAAGCTGTCGCCGTCGCAGCTGGCCGTCGTCGACCTGATGAACCTCGTGATGTCGGACGCGGACAATGCCGACATCGAAAAGGCCGTCAAGCGCGACGTGACGCTCGCGCTGAACCTGCTGCGCCTCGTGAACACGCCGGCCGTGGGCGCGACGCAGCGCATCGATTCCGTCAGCCAGGCCCTGCTCGTGCTGGGCCGGCGCCAGCTGCAGCGCTGGCTGCAGATCATGCTGTACGCGGAGCCGGCCACGCGCGGCCACAACCAGACGCCGTTGCTGATGCTGGCCACGACGCGCGGCCGCCTGATGGAGCTGCTGGCCCAGCGCCTGCGTCCCGGCCAGCGGGCCGTCGCGGACATCGCGTTCACGGTCGGCATCATGTCGCTGATGGACGTCCTGTTCGGCATCCCGATGACCGAGATCGTCGAACAAATCCCCGTCAGCGACGAAGTGCGGCAAGCCCTCGTGGGCCGCGCCGGTTTCTTCGGCGAGCTGCTCAAGCTCTCAGAGAGCATCGAGCAGGCCGACGAAAACACGGAACTCGTGCTGCCCACCTTGAAGGAGCTGCAGATCTCGGGTGACGACATGATCGAGCTGGAGATGTCCGCATTCCAGTGGAGTGATTCCGTGGTGCGTTACGCCATCTGAACCAGCTTGATGTAGCCGCACCGTCGCGGCTGAATACGCGTGGGCACCCCGTGCCCACGCGCAGTTCGATCAGAGATTCGGCGCGAGATAGCGCTCCAACTCGTCCTTGGCCATGCCGCGGCGCTTCGCCATGTCCTCGAGCTGATCCTGCCCGATCTTGCCGACCACGAAATACTTCGATTCCGGATGCGAGAAGTAGAAGCCCGACACGGCGGCTCCCGGATACATCGCGAACGATTCCGTCAGCTGCATCCCGATCTCGTCGGCCTGCAGGGTCTTGAACAGGTCCGCCTTGACGGTGTGCTCCGGGCATGCCGGATAGCCCGGCGCCGGACGGATGCCCACGTATTCTTCCTTGATCAGGGCCTCGTTCGACAGCTTCTCGTCCGCGACATAACCCCACAGGTCCGTGCGGACGCGCTCGTGCATGTATTCGGCGAAGGCTTCGGCCAGGCGGTCGGCCAGGGCCTTGACCATGATCGACGAGTAGTCGTCGCCCTCGGCCTCGAAGCGCTTCTCGATCTTCTCGGCACCGATGCCCGCGGTTACGGCGAACATGCCGATGTAGTCGGCGATGCCGGACGATTTCGGCGCGATGAAGTCGGCCAGGCACTGGTTCGGACGCTGCACGCCGTCGACGACGGGCTTGACGCCCTGCTGGCGCAGGCCGTAGTACGTGAAGGCGACTTCGCTGCGGGTGTCGTCCGTGTAGATCTCGATGTCGTCGTCGCCCACGGTGTTCGCCGGGAGCAGCGCGATGGCGCCGTTCGCGGTGAGCCAGCGGCCGTCGATGATCTTCTTCAGCATCGCCTGGCCTTCCTCGAACACCTTCGCCGCCGCTTCGCCCACCACCTCGTCCGTCAGGATCGCGGGGTACGGGCCGGCCAGGTCCCACGTCTGGAAGAACGGGCCCCAGTCGATGTAGCGTGCGAGGGTACCCAGGTCGACGTTCTTGAAGACGCGGCGGCCGACGAACTTCGGCTTCGCGGGCGAAAACGCGAGCTGCGCCTTGTTGGCGCGCGCCTGCTCCAGGCTCACCATCGGCAGCGCCTTCTTGTTCGCGTGCTGTTCGCGGATGCGTTGGTAGTCCTCGGCGATCTCGGCGACGTAGCCGTCGCGCGTATCCGCCGTCACGAGCGACTGGCCGACGGAGACGGAGCGCGATGCGTCCGGCACGTACACGACCGGGCCTTCGTAGTGCGGCGCGATCTTGACGGCGGTGTGCGCGCGGCTCGTCGTCGCGCCGCCGATCAGCAGCGGAATGCGGCGGTCGCGGAACCACGGGTCGCGCTGCATCTCGCGCGCGACGTGGGCCATCTCTTCGAGCGACGGCGTGATCAGGCCGGACAGGCCGATGATGTCCGCGTTCTCTGCCTTCGCTTTCGCGAGGATCTCGGACGCGGGCACCATGACGCCCATGTTGACGATCTCGAAGTTATTACATTGCAGGACCACGGAGACGATGTTCTTGCCGATGTCGTGCACGTCGCCTTTCACCGTGGCGATCACCATCTTGCCCTTCGGCTTCGCGACGATGCCGGTGCGCGCTTCTTCGGCCGCCTTTTCTTCCTCGATGAACGGGATCAGGTGGGCCACGGCCTGCTTCATCACGCGCGCCGATTTCACGACCTGCGGCAGGAACATCTTGCCCTGGCCGAACAGGTCGCCGACGACGTTCATGCCGTCCATCAGCGGGCCTTCGATCACCTGGATCGGACGGCCGCCTCCCGCGGCGATCTGCTGGCGCGCTTCTTCGGTGTCCTCGACGATCCACTGCGTGATGCCGTGCACGAGCGCGTGCGACAGGCGCTTGCCGACGGGCGCGTTGCGCCACTCGAGGTTCTGTTCCTGCTTCGCGCCGCCGGCCTTCAGGGTGCCGGCGAATTCGATCATGCGCTCGGTGGCATCTGGACGGCGGTTCAGCACCACGTCTTCCACGCGCTCGCGGAGTATCGGATCGAGGTCGTCGTACACGCCGACCATGCCCGCGTTGACGATACCCATCGTCATGCCGGCCTTGATGGCGTGGTACAGGAACACCGTGTGGATCGCTTCACGGGCCGGGTCGTTGCCGCGGAACGAGAACGACACGTTGGAGACCCCGCCCGACACCTTCGCGTACGGCAGGTGCTCGCGGATCCAGCGCGTGGCGTTGATGAAGTCGACGGCGTAGTTGTCGTGCTCCTCGATGCCGGTGGCGATCGCGAAGATGTTCGGGTCGAAGATGATGTCTTCCGGCGGGAAGCCCACTCGCTCTGTCAATACCTTGTACGCGCGCGCGCAGATCTCGATCTTGCGCTCGAACGTGTCGGCCTGGCCCTTCTCGTCGAAGGCCATCACGATGACGGCGGCGCCGTAGCGCCGGCACAGCGAGGCCTGGCGCAGGAATTCTTCTTCGCCTTCCTTCATCGAGATCGAGTTCACGATGGCCTTGCCCTGCACGCATTTCAGGCCCGCTTCGATCACGGACCACTTCGACGAGTCGATCATGATCGGCACGCGCGAGATGTCCGGTTCCGACGCGATCAGGTTCAGGAAGCGCGTCATCGCGGCCTGCGAATCGAGCATCGCCTCGTCCATGTTGATGTCGATGACCTGGGCGCCGTTCTCGACCTGCTGGCGCGCGACGGACAGGGCCTCGTCGAACTGCTCGTTCAGGATCATGCGCGCGAACGCCTTCGAGCCCGTGACGTTGGTGCGCTCGCCGACGTTGACGAACAGCGAGGTGTCGTCGACGACGAACGGCTCCAGGCCGGACAGGCGCAGCGCGACGGGGATCTCGGGCACGGTGCGCGGCGGGCAGTCCTTCAGCAGCTCGCCGATGGCCTGGATGTGTTCCGGCGTCGTGCCGCAGCAGCCGCCGGCGATGTTGACGAAGCCGGCGTCGGCGAATTCGCGCAGCAGGGCCGAGGTGTCGGACGGCAGTTCGTCGAAGCCCGTGTCGCTCATCGGGTTGGGCAGGCCGGCGTTCGGGTAGATGCAGACGAACGTCTCGGCAATCTGGGAGAGTTCTTCGGCGTACGGGCGCATCAGGGCGGCGCCCAGCGCGCAGTTCAGGCCGATCGTCAGCGGCTTCGCGTGGCGCACGGAATTCCAGAACGCAGACACGGTCTGGCCGGACAGGATGCGGCCCGACGCGTCGGTGACGGTGCCGGAGATCATCAGCGGCACGCGCGGCGTTTCCGGATGCTCGGTGAAGTACTGGTCGATGGCGAACAGCGCGGCCTTGCAGTTCAGCGTGTCGAAGATGGTCTCGACGAGCAGCAGGTCGACGCCGCCCTCGACGAGCGCATCGACCTGTTCGTAATACGCCGTCACGAGCTGGTCGAACGTCACGTTGCGCGCGGCCGGGTCGTTCACGTCCGGCGAAATGGAGGCCGTCTTCGGCGTCGGGCCGAGGGCGCCGGCGGCGTAGCGGGGCTTGTCCGGCGTCGAGTATTTCACGCAGGCGGCACGGGCGAGCTTCGCGGCTGCCACGTTCATCTCGCGCACGAGGTGGGCCATGTGGTAGTCGTCCTGGGCGACGCTGGTGGCGCCGAATGTGTTCGTCTCGATGATGTCGGCGCCGGCGGCCAGGTAGCGTTCGTGGATTTCCTGGATGATCTGCGGCTGCGTCAGGTTCAGCAATTCGTTATTGCCCTTGACGAACAGCTCGCGTGCTCCACTGTCGGCCGGTGCGGCGAAATCGATGAAGCGGCCCGTCGGGCCACCGCGGTAGGCCTGTTCGTCGAGCTTGTATTGCTGGATGATCGTGCCCATCGCGCCGTCCAGGATCATGATGCGTTGGGCGAGGGCTTCGCGCAGCTGGGCTTCGACGGGGGACATGGCGTGGACGGCGGTGTTCATCGTAGGGCTTTCCTGAGAGCGGCTGGATAAATATGAGGCGGGTCTGTGATTATACCGTTACTGGCCGAGTTTGTTTCTGGTGCGGCCCAAGGGCCACGGTTCGCTCGAAATCGGACGCGAATGTAAAGACGCTTGTAACGTATTGTTTCAACTGTCGTATTGTTACATTGGGATACAAATTGCCCCATATTAGCAATTTCCCGGATACATACAGAGGTGACAATAAATCCCATTGAGACCGCCGCTGGCGCGGTTTCATTGATCTGTATCAGTCCAATCAACGGAAAGTGCGGACCGTCGCTCCGCCGCCAAAATGGGAAGAATTGCAAATGAATAAAGAATATGAGCCTGAGTGGGACCAGTCGGCAGTCCGCAACGAAGACAACACCCCGGCCAAGACCCACGCTGTCGCCGGCGTGAAACAAATCGTCACCATCCGCCTGGATGTGGACATGCTGGAATGGTTCAAGTCGGCTGGCCCCGGCTACCAGACCCGCATCAACCAGGTCCTGCGTGAATACATGGAAGCGAATCGCGTGCGTGCTCAGGGCGAGCAGCACTGATTCCTTTCATGTCCTGATGGTCGGGGCACAGCGCCCCGCTGAACTGCAGACCTGATGCCGGAACGGCATGCCATCCGACAGATAGCAAAAGGGCATCACCCGGCGCGAACCGGTTGATGCCCTTCTTCATTATTGCTGCAGGTTGTCACGCGAACGCGAGCCCGTCGAACGAAAAGCCTTTCAGGAACTCGCCCGCCGCCAGGCGCTTGCCGCCCGGCTTTTGCAACTCAGTCAGGCGCAGCGCACCGGTACCGCACGCGACGACGATGCCCTGCGCATCCGCCTGCAGCACCTGGCCCGGCTGGCCGTGACCGTCCGCCGGTTGGGCGTTCCAGATCTTGATCGTGGTCGCGCCCGCCTGGCCATGCGCGCCTGGGAACGGGTTGAACGCACGCACCTTGCGCGCCAGCTCGACGGCGGGCAGCGTCCAGTCCAGCTTCGCTTCTTCCTTGCCGATCTTGGCCGCATAGGTCACGCCGTCTTCCGGCTGGGGGACGGCTTCCAGTTGTCCCTGCGCCATTTTCTGCAGAGCTTCGACGATCATGCGGCCACCGAGCGCGGCCAGCTTGTCGTGCAGGCCGCCGGTCGTGTCGGTAGCGCCGATGTCGATGCGTTCGATCAGCAGCATCGGGCCCGTGTCCAGGCCTTCTTCCATTTCCATGATCGTGACGCCCGTCTCGGCATCGCCCGCTTCGATCGCGCGGTGGATCGGGGCGGCGCCGCGCCAGCGGGGCAGGATTGAGCCGTGGATATTGATACACGGCTTGATGTCCAGCGTGGAGCGGGGCAGGATCAGGCCGTAGGCCGCCACGACCATCACGTCGTACTCCGTCGCCAGCAGGCGCTCGTGCGCGGCCTTCGCTTCGGCCGCGCGTTGCGGATCCTTCGCATCCATGCGCAGCGACAGCGGCTGCAACACGGAGATAGAGTGCGCGACGGCGACCTGCTTCACGGCGGACGCCTGCAACTGCATGCCGCGGCCGGCCGGGCGGTCCGGCTGGGTCAGCACGAGCGGGACATTGAATCCCGCGTCGAGCAGGGCGCGCAGGGCGACGGCGGCGAATTCCGGCGTGCCGGCGAAGACGACCCGCATTTTCTCCCTGCTCATGCGCGGCGGGCGGACGAGCGCTGCATGTCGCGTTCTTCCTTCTGCAGCTTCGTCTTGATGCGGTTGCGCTTCAGCGGCGACAGGTATTCCACGAAGACCTTGCCCATCAAGTGGTCCAGTTCGTGCTGGATGCACACGGCCAGCAGGCCGTCGGCCTCGAGCTCGAACGGCTTGTTGAACTGGTCGACGGCGCGCACTTTTACGCGCGACGGACGCTCGACGCCGTCATAGATGCCCGGCACGGACAGGCAGCCTTCGTCATAGACCTGCTTGTCCGGGCTGGACCAGACGATTTCCGGGTTGACGAAGACCAGCAGGTTGTCCTTGGTCTCGGTCACGTCGATGACGACGACGCGCTCGTGCACGTCGACCTGCGTGGCGGCCAGGCCCACGCCCGGGGCGTCGTACATGGTCTCGGCCATGTCCGCCACCAGCGTGTGGAGGCGGTCGCCGAATTCGGTGACCGGCTTGGCAACCTTGTGCAGGCGCGGGTCGGGGTAGCGGAGAATGTTCAGTAAGGCCATGGCTGTGTATTCGAAATCAATCAGTAATCGGTATATTGGGCCGCGCGGGCATAAACGCAACACGCCGCCCCCGCTGCCGGGTGCGGTTTGTCTTGCTAGTTCAGGGATTTCTCGGCAGAATTTGATTCAGTAAGGCAACTATTGCGACCCTTCATGATCCGCTGCGCGGTCGAAGAGTCGTCTGGTTCCTGCGTTGTTGCCGGCCGAGGTGGCGCAGCACCCGTGTCGATACGGCACTTTACGGACTCTCCAATGAAAAATTTTAGCACAGGCGTTGCCCGGTCGCTCGCGATCCGCGCCGCCGCCGCGGCCCTTTTCGTCTCCAGCGCCGCCGTTTCCGCCCAGGCCGCCACGAACTGCGCGTTCCGCCCGAATGCCCCGGACCAGCACGTCGTCGTCAAGGGCGATACCTTGTGGGATATTTCCGGCGCCTTCCTCGAGCACCCATGGTGCTGGCCCCAGGTGTGGGGCATGAACCGCGACGAAATCCGCAATCCGCACTGGATCTATCCGGGCCAGGTCGTCTATTTCGACCGCGCCCGCGGCCGCCTGACCCTGAACAAGCCGGGCAGCGACACGGATGCCGGCCAGCCGCCCCTCGTGCGTCTCTCACCGCAATTGCGCACGGAAAACCTTGGCGAGGATAATGCCGTGCCCGCGATTCCCGCCGGCGCGATCGAACCGTTCCTGACCCAGCCGCTCGTCGTCGAGGCGCAGGCACTGGCGAATGCCGCGCGCATTGTCGCCGCGCAGGAAGACCGGCTGTACCTGGGCGAGGGCGACCGCGTCTATGTGCGCGGCGCGCTCGACGGCGCAACCAGTTTCCAGGTCTTCCGGCCGGGCAAGGAACTGGTCGATCCGGAGTCCGGCAAGGTCGTTGCCCACGAAGCGGCGTATGTCGGCACGGCCCGCCTCGTGAAGGAAGCGGGGCCGGGCACGGACGTCCACACGTTCGCCGTCACCCGCTCCGTGAAGGAAATGGGCGTCGGCGATCGTCTGTTGCCCACGCCGCCCACGCCGGTGCGCAACTATGTCCCGCACGCGCCCGCGCGGCCGGTGGCGGCGCGCGTGATGGCGCTCGCGTCCGAATCGAATTACGCCTCGCAGAACCAGGTGGTGACTGTCAACCGGGGCACGCTTGACGGACTCGATGTCGGCGCCGTGCTGCAGCTTTATCATCTCGGGCAGACCGTGACGGACCCGGAAAGCAAAGGTTTCCTTGGGCTCGGCAAGGCGAAACTGAGGCTCCCGGACGAGCAATACGGCGACCTGTTCATCTTCCGGGTTTTCGACCACGTCTCTTACGGACTGGTCATGCAGGTGACGCAGCCGGTGCAGGTCGGCGACGTCGCACGATCACCGGAGTGAATCCACCGTGCAGGACACGGACCTTTCCGCAGCGCCTGCACGATCCTCTTCCCTGGCAGCCTGGCTCCGCCTGGAGCGCACCGCCGGCATCGGACCGCGCACGGCCGCCGCGCTGCTGGACGCGTTCGGCAGCCCGGACGCCGTGTTCGCCGCCGACTATTCGGCACTGGCCGCCCGCGTGCACCCGGCCCAGGCGCACGCGCTGCTGCAACCGCCGTCCGATGCCACCCGCAAACTGCTGGATGCCACGCTGGACTGGCTTGCGCAGCCCGGCCGCTACGTCGTCGCGCTGGGCGAGCCCGGCTATCCCGACCTGCTGGCCCGGATCCCCGATCCGCCTTTGCTTCTTTATATTAGAGGGCTGCCCCAGGTGCTGGATGGACCGTGCCTGGCGATCGTCGGCAGCCGCAATGCCAGCGCGCAGGGCAGGGCGAATGCGCTGGCGTTCGCGGAAGCGTTGTCCGGTGCCGGCCTGTGCATCGTGTCCGGCCTCGCGCTCGGCATCGACGCGGCCGCGCACGAGGGCGCGTTGCGCCGTTGCGGCGGGACGATCGCCGTCGTCGGCACCGGGGCGGACATTGCCTATCCCGCCCGTAACCGCGACCTGTGCGAGCGCATCGCGCACGAAGGCTGCATCGTCAGCGAGTATCCGGTCGGCACGCCGCCCCTGCCGGGCAATTTCCCGAAACGGAACAGGATCATCAGCGGCCTCGCGGCCGGCGTGCTTGTCGTCGAGGCGGCGGTACAGTCCGGCTCGCTGATCACGGCGCGCCAGGCGGCCGAGCAGGGGCGCGACGTGTTCGCGATTCCCGGCTCGATTCACGCCGCGCTGGCCAAGGGCTGCCACATGCTGATCCGCGAAGGCGCGAAGCTCGTCGACACGGCGCGGGACGTGCTGGAAGCGCTCGCGCTGTCGCCGCTGGTGGCCCGGCAAGCGGCCCGGATACCCCCGCCAGATATGTCGTTAACAGATACCAAGATCGATAACAGTGCCGCCGGGCATCCCAGCGCACCGGCGGACGCCGCGCTGCTGGACGCCCTCGGCCACGACCCCGTCGAACCCGACATATTGCTGGCGCGCCTCGGCTGTAGCCCCGGAGAACTGGCCGCGCGCCTGCTCGTGCTGGAGTTGTCGGGGCGTCTCGAACGGCTGCCGGGAGGCCTCATCCAGACGATAATGCACGGAAAATATGGTGGCGAAGGCGATAAGGCCGATAAACAACGCTGATGTTTCCGCACGGCAGTGGAGCACGTGACGCACTTGTGCCGCACGGAGCTTAGCTGCTACAGTAGCGTCACCATGTTCGACATCCTAGTCTATCTTTACGAGACGTATTATCGTCCCGATGCCTGCCCTGAGCCGGCTGCCCTGGCACGCAAGCTGTCTGCCGTCGGTTTCGACGATGTCGAAATTTCCGAGGCACTGGACTGGCTGAATGGCCTGACAGAAATGGCCGGGACCACCAACCCTGCCCTCGAATCGAGCGGTACCCGCTTTTATATCGCCCAGGAAGTCGATGCGCTCGGCAGTGCCGCCGTCGGCTTCATCCAGTTCCTGGAGCTGGCCGGCCTGTTGACCGCGTCGCAGCGCGAGATCGTCATCGAACGCGCGCTCGCGCTGGACGAATCGCCTGTCACGCTGGGCAAGCTGAAGATCATCGTCCTGATGCTCCTGTGGAGCCAGGGCAAGGAGCCGGACGCGCTGATGTTCGACGACCTGTTCGGGTCGGACGAGGAAGATGCGGCGCCGCGCCTGCTGCATTGACGGTGCTATCATCTACATAGTGAAACGGGGCTGCGGCCCCGTTTTTTCTTGCGGCAAAGCAAGATCAAGCGTATTTTTCAAGGCGGCATGACCGGGTTGCATCAAGGCGCACGCAGGCAGAGTCTACTTGCGGATTGCGCGGCAACCCGCTTATCATTGGCCGCTATCTGCCAGTTGTTACTAATAAGCTATCAAACGGCCGGCTTACATTGCCGCCCGACTTAGGAACCCTATGACCAAAGCCCTCATCATTGCCGAAAAGCCCTCCGTGGCGAACGACATCGCCAAGGCGCTCGGCGGCTTTACCAAGCACGATGAGTATTTCGAATCCGACGAATACGTCCTGTCGTCCGCCGTCGGCCACCTGCTGGAAATCGCGGTGCCCGAGGAATACGACGTCAAGCGCGGCAAATGGAGTTTTACGCACCTGCCGATGATTCCGCCGTACTTCGCGCTGAATCCCATCGCGAAGACCGAGTCGCGCCTCAAAGTGCTGAACAAGCTGATCAAGCGCAAGGATGTCGATACCCTGATCAACGCATGCGACGCGGGCCGCGAAGGTGAACTGATCTTCCGCCTGATCGCCCAGAACGCCAAGGCCAAGCAGACCGTCAAGCGCCTGTGGCTGCAGTCGATGACGCCGACCGCGATCCGCGACGGCTTCGCGCACCTGCGTAGCGACAAGGAAATGCTGCCGCTCGCCGATGCCGCACGTTGCCGCTCGGAAGCGGACTGGCTGATCGGCATCAACGGCACCCGCGCGATGACCGCGTTCAACTCGAAGGAAGGCGGCTTCTACCTGACGACCGTGGGCCGCGTGCAGACGCCGACCCTGTCGATCGTCGTCGAGCGCGAAGAGAAGATCAAGAAATTCGTCCCGCGCGATTACTGGGAAGTGCGCGCGGAATTCCGCGCCGGGGCCGGCATGTACGAAGGCCGCTGGCTCGACACGAAGTTCAAGAAGGACGACGCCGACCCGGAAAAGCGCGCCGAGCGCCTGTGGTCGAAGGTCGACGCGGAAGCGATCGTCGCCGCTTGCATGGGCAAGCAGGGTAATGTCACCGAGGAATCGAAACCGACCACGTCGATGGCGCCGGCGCTGTTCGACCTGACGTCGCTGCAGCGCGAGGCCAACGGCCGCTTCGGCTTCTCGGCCAAGAACACGCTGGGCCTGGCCCAGGCGCTGTACGAAAAGCACAAGGTGCTGACCTATCCCCGTACCGATGCGCGCGCGCTGCCGGAAGACTACCTGGACACCGTCAAGTCGACCCTGGAAGTGTTGAAAGGCAATTCGAACTACCACCAGTTCGCCAAGCAGATCCTGGACAAGGGCTGGGTCAAGCCGAACAAGCGCATCTTCGACAACAGCAAGATCTCGGACCACTTCGCGATCATCCCGACCGGCGTCGTGCCGAAGAACCTGTCCGAGCCGGAACAGAAGCTGTACGACCTCGTCACCCGCCGCTTCATGGCCGTGTTCTTCCCGGCCGCGGAATTCCTCGTCACGACCCGCTACACGGAAGTGGAAGGCCACCAGTTCAAGACCGAGGGCAAGGTCATGACGAACCCCGGCTGGCTGGCCGTGTACGGCAAGGACACGACGGGCGACGACAAGGACGGCGCCAGCCTCGTGCCGGTGGCGAAGGGCGAGAAGGTGCTCACCGAAAAGGTCAACGCCAACGGCCTCGTCACCAAGCCGCCTGCACGCTACAACGAAGCGACGCTGCTGTCGGCGATGGAAGGTGCCGGCAAGCTGGTCGATTCCGACGAACTGCGCGACGCGATGGCCGGCAAGGGCCTCGGCACGCCGGCCACGCGCGCGGCGATCATCGAAGGGCTGTTGACGGAAAAATACCTGCTGCGTGAAGGGCGCGAGCTGATCCCGACCGCCAAGGCGTTCCAGCTGATGACCCTGCTGCGCGGCCTCGGCGTCAACGAACTCACGGCGCCGGAACTGACGGGCGAGTGGGAATACAAGCTGTCGCAGATGGAAAAGGGCCAGATTTCGCGCGAAGAATTCATGCGCGAGATCGCCGAGATGACCGAGATCATCGTCAAGCGCGCCAAGGAGTACAACAACGACACGATCCCGGGCGAGTACGCGACGTTGCGCACGCCGTGCCCGAACTGCGGTGGCGTCGTCAAGGAAAACTACCGCCGCTTCGCGTGCACCAAGTGCGATTTCTCGATGAGCAAGGTGCCGGGCGGACGCCAGTTCGAGATCGAGGAAGTCGAGGAACTGCTGGCCAACCGCACGATCGGCCCGCTGCAGGGCTTCCGCTCGAAGATGGGCCGGCCGTTCGCCGCGATCCTGCGCATCGTGCGCGACGAGGACATCCACAACTACAAGCTGGAATTCGACTTCGGCCAGGACCAGGACGAGGGCGAGGACGGCGAGGGCGTCGACTTCACCGGCCAGACGCCGCTCGGCCCGTGTCCGAAATGCACCGGCAACGTCTACGAGATGGGCCTCGCGTACGTCTGCGAGCACACGGTGGCCAAGCCGAAGACCTGCGATTTCCGCAGCAGCCGCATCATCCTGCAGCAGGAAATCCTGCCGGAGCAGATGGCCAAGCTGCTGAACGACGGCAAGACCGATCTGCTGCCGGGCTTCGTGTCGCAGCGCACCCGCCGCTCGTTCAAGGCCTTCCTCGTGCGTGGCAAGGACGGCAAGATCAGCTTCGAGTTCGAGGAGCGCAAGGCCAAGCCGGGCGCGAAGGCGAAGGACGAGGGTGACGGTGCCGACAGCGGCGCGGAGACGGCGGCCGCCAAGCCGGCCGCGCGCAAGGCGGCGGCAAAGCCGGCGGCCAAGGCTGCTGCGACCAAGGCCCCGGCCAAGACGGCCGCGGCCCGCAAGGCGCCGGCGAAGCGTGCGACGGCGTCCAAGAAGGCGGTCGCCGGCGAATAGACCTCACGTCGTCCCCGCGAAAGCGGGGACCCATGCTGACGTACAGAATTCGAAGCATCTGCTTTATTGCCAATGCATCGAGTTCCGGAACTCAGTATGGTTTCCCGCTTGCGCGGGAATGACGACGTAAAAAAACCGCGACCCATCCGGCATCGCGGTTTTTTTTATCTTCAGCGCCGGCGTTACTCGCGCCAGTCGTCCTGCAGTGCGCGGATGGCCGCTTCGCCGTTGCGGATCGCCTTCACGCGGCGCACGATCTCGTTGCGCCACGCTTCGTCGGCATCCTGGTCGCCGTCGTCGCTGTCCACCATCAGCAGACGCAACAGCTCGTGCCTGTCCTGCGCGGACAGTTGCTGGATCTGGGCGGCCAGTTCGGCGACGATAGGCATGAAGGTCTCCTAGCAGGATATTGTGACCAGATCATAACGTGAAGTTCAGTGCATGTCGACAGGCTGCATGTTGTCTGTCGGTTTCCTGTCAATCAGCTTGTTGTCGGGGTCGATACCGGCCCGTGCGGGCCGGCCGGCGACCACCAGGACGACCCGCTGGTCGGCCTGCGTCACGAGCCTGCGCTCGCGCGCGAGCGGGTTGCCCGCTTCGTCGTCGACGCCGAATTCGATGTAGTCGCGCAGCTGTTGCGGCTGTTCCTCGCCCTGGTCGCCGGCGCGCACCTTGCCGGCCGTGGCGCGGATCTCGACCTCGTATTTGCCGTCCGGGCGGCGGCGCGCCATCGCGCCGTCGACATGGTTTTCGTACAGGACGATGGACTCGAACAGGTCGTCGATCAGGTAGGCCTTGTCCGGCGGCGTGATGCCGCGCAGGCGCTCGACGAGCGTCGCCACGGTCGGATACGGCGGCCCCTTGTACGCATACTCCAGCAGCAGGCCGTGCAGCACGCCGTTGACGGCATCCTCGCCGACCAGGTCCTGCAGCAGATACATCGCGAGGCTGCCCTTGTGGTAGTGGATGTAGCTCTGGTTCTCGTTCTGCGCGAGCGGCAGCTCCTTCTTGTTCTCGCGCGCGCGGCCCATCAGGTATTCCTCGAGGTCGTAGCGCAGGAAGCGCCGCATCTTGCTGGAGCCCAGCGTGTTCTTCATCGACATCAGCGCCGTGTATTCGGCCAGGCTTTCCGACAGCACGGTCGCGCCGCGCATGTCGGCGCCGACGATCTGGTGCGCCCACCACTGGTGGCCCACCTCGTGCGCGCTCACGTAATACGGGTAATCGATGTCCTTGCGCGAGTCCGGATCGACCTTGGCGATGAAGCCGACGCTTTCCGAGAACGGGATCGTGCCCGGCGCCGCCTGCGCGTACGACGCGTAGCGGGGGAATTCCGCGATGCGCAGCTCGCGGTTCTGGTAGGGGCTGAAGTGCTTCGTGCCGTATTCAAGCGCCGCCTTGGCGCCGCGGATCATGCGGTCGACATTGAATTCGTGGCCGGGGTGGTAGTAGACGTCGATCGTCACGTCCTGCCAGCGGTCGTGGCGCACGTCGTAGCGGGCCGACTGGAACGTATAAAAATTCAGTACGGGTTTGTCGGCCTTGTAATGGAACCAGCGCCGGCCGCCGCTCATCCATTCCTGCTCCAGCATGCCCGGCGCGACCACGGTCTGGTCCGGGCTCGTGCTGACGACGGCGTCGAAGCGGATCCAGTCGGCGTCGTTGGCGACGTAGCTGTTCGCGCGCGCCGCTTCGTTCTCGTGCGCGGCCATGCGCTCGCGCGGCGCGAGGCCGTGGCGCTTGCGGTCGCGGTCATCTTCCAGCTCGACCGTGCGCTGGTAGCCCACGTGCGGCAGCACCTCATTGCTGAAGAAGGTGCCGTTGCCGACGACAGCCGTGTCGCGGCCCAGGCCCAGCACGCCGCCCGGCGCGTCCAGCAGGTCGAATTCCAGCGCCGTGCGCGCGCCCGGCAGCAGGGGAGACGCCAGCAGGTAGTGATAGAAGCCGTGCTGCGGATCGGCGCGCAGCAGCCGCGCCGCCTGCGCGAAGCGCGGACGGAAGTCGGGACCGGGCTTCTGGAACAGGATGACGTCGCGGATCGGAGAAGCCGTCCGGTTTTCCAGTTGATAGAAGCCGTGCACCTTCAGCGTGCGCGTGTCGGGATGGATGTCGACCTGCAGGCCGACGTCGGTGATGCGCGGCTGCGGCAGTTTCGCGAATCGTTTGTAGCGCAGCTCGTAGTCGGCGCGTACCTGTTCCTTGTGCCATGCAGTCTGGTAGGTGCCGAGGTGGACGAGGCTGTACCACAGCAGGCCGCCGCTGGCCGCGAACACGAGGATGCCGGCCGCGAAGCCGGCGAGCACGCCCGGCGTCAGGCGCTGGCGGGCGAGCTGCAGGCGTTCGGCGAAGCTGTCGCTGACGCCGCGCGGCCACAGCACGAGCGCGATGGTGAACAGGACGATCGCTGCGCCGCCCCAGTAGATTTGCAGGGTGCGCTGCAGCGGCAGGGAGTGGCCGAAGCCGTTCATCGCGGAATACGTGATGTCCGGCAGCGCGCCGTACACGAGCATCGGGTGGTCGAGGCCGAAGCCGCCGAGGAACAGCGTGACGACGTAATAGGTGACCAGCGCGAAGTACGCGAGGTATTTATGGTTCAGGATGGCCTGGGCGGCAATCGCCAGCACGGCCAGCAGCACGTAGCGGGGCAGCAGGATGCCGAACAGCGTCGTCAGGTACAGGCCCGGTTCCAGCGTCAGGTAGCCGTGCGCCAGCTGGATGCCCATGCCGCACACCATCGCGGCCAGCAGCAGCAGGGCCTGCAGGCCGACGAGGGCGATGGTCTTGGCGGCCAGCGGCAGCCAGCTCGGGACGGGCAGCGCATCCATGATCTGCGCCATGCGCGCCTCGCGCTCGCGCCACACCATCTCTCCCGCATAGAACGTCGTCACGATGAGGACGAACAGCGCGAACACGTCGCGTATGAGTTCCAGCACCATGTAGGTGACGGGGTAGGTCTTGGTGCCGTAGATCGCGCCCAGGTCCAGCGAGCTGACGACGAGGGTCAGCATGCCGGCCAGGACGATCACGGCGAAGTAGACGTTCTTGACCGCCTCGCGCAGATTCATCCAGCTCGACCTGGCCAGCAGCACGGCGAGGTTGCGCGCGGCGAAGTCGGGCGGCTCGTGCATGCCGGCCATGCCGGCCGGCGTTTGCGGCGCGCTTTCCGGTTCGAGCCGCGCCTGGCCGCGCCTGCCGGCCGGCGTGGACACGAAGCTGAAGCGCCAGTAGCCGAGCAGCAGGACGACGAGCGAAAACAGCGACCAGATGGCGCGATTGATCAGATAGACGCCTGCGAACGGGACCTGCAGCGTGTTGCGCTCCGTGAGGTTCCAGTACTCGGTGAGGCGGATCAGCGCCGTCGTGCCGAATGGGTCGATCAGCGCGGCGAGCGTCTTGTAATCGAGGTCGCGTGCCAGCGACGGGGCGACGATGTACCCGATCAGCATGACGACGCTGGCGACGTAGACAGGCAGCATGCGCCGCGTGAGCGCCGCGAGCACGAAGAAGATGGCGCCGAAGATGAACAGGTTCGGCAGCAGGGTAAGGAAGTAGGGCAGCAGGTAGCCCGCGACGGAATACGGCCCGAGGCGATCGGGATCGATGCCGGGCAGCGCGGCCCCCAGCAGGGTGCCGAACAGGATGGCCGAGAACACGACGGCGAGCGTCGCCAGCGCGCCGAGGAAGCGTCCGAACACGTACGCGTACTTCGGGATCGGGGCGCTGAAGAAGAAGTGGTGCATCTCGTATTCGAAGTCCTGCTGCACCGAGCGGCCCATCATCGCGGCGACGACGATGACGCCGAGGGAGCCGAGGAACGCGGCGCTCAGCGCGATCTGGCGCGGCGCGTTGATCAGCACGCGGCCGCCGAACGAGACGAAGGCTTCCTTGAACACGCCGCCCGCGGCGGCCATCCACAGCAGGGCCAGCGCGAAGAAGGCAAGGAAATACACCCAGGTCGACAGCAGCTTCAGGCGCTGCCGGGCCTCGAAGCCGGCGATGGCGAGGAGCGCGCCCATGAATCAGCAGTTCCCGGCCATGTCGTTGTGGCGGCCGGCAATGGTGGCGAAGTAGACGTCTTCCAGGGTCGGGTGGATCGGCTCGAAGTCGTCGCCGGGATAGCGGTCGGCGTACACGTGGATCAGCGTGCGGCCGGACAGCAGGCGCGTGGAGATGACGGTGTGGCGCTTCTGGAACGCGGGCAGGTCCGCCTTGCTGACGACCCGCGCCCAGATCTTGCCCTCGATGCCTTCGATGAGGCGCACCGGCTCGCCGCACAGCAGCACGTGGCCCTTGTTGATGATCGCCATGTTGGCGCACAGGTCGGCCACGTCGGACACGATGTGCGTGGACAGGATCACGGTCTTGTCCTCGCCGATGTCGGACAGCAGGTTGTGGAAGCGCACCCGTTCCTGCGGGTCGAGGCCGGCCGTCGGCTCGTCGACGATGATCAGCTGCGGGTCGCCGAGCAGGGCCTGGGCGATGCCGAAGCGCTGGCGCATGCCGCCGGAGAAGGTGCCCATTTTCTGGTTGCGCACCTCGAACAGATTGGTCTGCTGCAGCAGCGCGTCGACGACTTCGCGCCGGCGGTGGCGCTGCGACAGGCCTTTCAGTTGCGCGAAATGGTCGAGCAGTTCGTACGCGCTCACTTTCGGGTACACGCCGAAGTCCTGCGGCAGATAGCCCAGCAGGCGGCGCACTTCATCCTTTTCGTCGAGCACGTCGATGTCGTCCAGGAACACGGAGCCGCTGTCGCATTCCTGCAGCGTGGCGAGGATCCGCATCAGGGTCGACTTGCCGGCGCCGTTGGGACCGAGCAGGCCGAACATCCCGGGCGGGATGCTCAGCGAGACCCTGTCCAGCGCGACCACGCCATTGGCATAGGTCTTGGACAAGTTGCGGATTTGTAATTCCATGGAGACTCCATTGCTCGTGACAATGCACGTATTTCATGACTGTTGCATTGTATTAAAAAGGAGCCGACCCGGCAGCAGCGGTGCGACACACGGCGTTTTCACAAGTCCAGAGTGCAGAAAAGCGGGAGCAGGATGCAGGCCAGCATACAACGTGGAATGACTCATGTCTATTCTGGCAACATTGTCGGTGATATCCCGGCCGGGCAAGAACATGCATAATGGCCTTATGGATACTCTCATCAACAAGGACAACATCCTGGCCGTGACGCGCCAGGGCCGCACCCGGGCCGAGTCGACGGACTGGTTCCGCGTCGCCGTCGGCCTGTACTACCTGGCCAACCTGATGACGAAGGAAACCATCGATTTCAAGACCGTGGACCGCGAGTTCAACCGGTTCATCTACCACACGATCGGCGGCGGACACACGATCACGAGCGTCCTGCAATTCATGAGCGGCAAGGATGTGTTGCCGGTCGTGCAATCCGAGCGTTTCATGAAGGCCTTCACGACGACGTGCACCGACGTGCCGCCGGATTCGATCCCGTTCCTGCTGGAACTGAACCTGGGCGTCGCGAAGAACATCTCGAAGCTGGAGGTGGACGGGCCCGTGCACGACTGGCTGGAGGCGCGGAAGCGTACGGGCGAGGGCATATAATTCGGGTTATCGAACAACAAGCTGGAAAAGGTCCCTCATGACAACCCGCACCATCAACCCCCTTGACCACCTGATCGTCGGCTTCGACAAGGCCCTGCGCGTCGTGGGCGGCGTGGCGAAGGCCGCGCGGCCGAATCCCGGTGTCGCGGCCCCGGACTGCGAACTGAATGCCCAGGAACAGCGCCACAGCGCCGGCCTGATGCGCGTGAACCACGTGGGCGAAGTGTGCGCCCAGGCGCTGTACGACGCCCAGGGCCGCCGCGCGTCGACGCAGGCCATGCGCGCGCAGTTCGCCAAATCCGGACGCGAGGAAGAAGACCACCTGGCCTGGACGGCCGAACGCCTGGCCGAACTGGGTTCGCAGCCGAGCCTCCTCAATCCGCTGTGGTATGCCGGCGCCTATGCGCTGGGATTGGCCGCGTCGCGCCTGGGCGACGCCGTCAGCCTCGGCTTCGTCGTGGAGACGGAGCGCCAGGTCGAGGCGCACCTGAACAGCCACCTCGACGAGCTGCCGCCGCAAGACGCGAAGTCGCGCGCGATCGTCACGCAGATGCGCGACGACGAGATCGAACACGGTGCGAAGGCGCAGGAAATGGGCGCGGCCGAGATGCCGTTGCCGGTCAAGGCCGCGATGCGCGCCATGGCCAAGGTGATGACCACGACGGCGTACTACATCTAAGGCTTCAGCCCTCGACGATCTCGAACGAGTGCGTGATTTCGGCCGTCTTGGCCAGCATGATCGACGCCGAGCAGTATTTGTCGTGCGACAGGTTGACCGCGCGTTCGACGGTCGCCTCCTTGAGGTTGCGGCCCGTGACGGTGAAGTGGAAGTGGATCTTCGTGAACACCTTCGGATCCGTCTCGGCGCGCTCGGCCTTCAGCGTGACGTCGCAGCCGCGCACGTCTTCCCGGCTGCGCTTGAGGATCAGCACGACGTCGTAGGCGGTGCAGCCGCCGGTACCCAGCAGCACCATTTCCATCGGGCGCGGTGCCAGGTTGTGGCCGCCGCCCTCGGGGGCGCCATCCATGTTCACCAGGTGGCCGGAGCCGGTTTCGGCCCGGAAGCTCATCCCGGAGGGTCCGTTCCAGCTGACTTTGACTTCCATCGATTTCTCCGCTTCGTTTGACAGGTAAAGACGACCATTCTAAGCCAGCGCGGCGGTCCGTGCTGACGCGGCTTCAGACGGCCAGCACGTAACGCTCGCTCTTCATGCGCCACGCGGCGAATGCGACGGCCGCCCACGCCGCGAGGGCGGAGCACAGGAACGTCAGCACGAACGGCAGCAGGCCGATGTCGCCGCCCTTCGCCGTCTCGCGCAGCAGGGTCTGGTTCGACAGCATCGGCACGAGGTACATCCAGGATGCCGTTTTGAGCTCCAGCATCGACACGGCGAGCCCCGGCAGCATCGGCACCAGCATCACGATCGACAGCACGCTCTGTGCCTCCTTGAACGAGCGCGCGTTCATCGCCACCGCGATCTGCATGGCGGCCGCGAACAGCGACAGCGGCACGGAGGCGAGGCAGACGAGCAGCAGCCGTCCCCAGCCCACGCGCCAGCTCATGCCGATTTCTTCCAGCGGCATCCACGACAGGATCGCATGCGCCAGCATCAGCTCCAGCGTGATGCCGATGACGGCCAGCGCCGCGGCGGCGAGCCACTTGCCGGCGACGAGCTCCCACGTGCGCACGGGTTGCGCCATCAGCACTTCGAGCGAGCGCCGTTCGCGTTCGCCCGCCGTGGAATCCACAGCCGCGGACAGGCCGCAAATGAACGCGGGGAAGAACAGGAAGCCGAGGATGCCGCCGATGACGCCGGCCGAGCGCGCGGCCGTCGTGCCCGTGTCGTAGCGCTGCACCTGCACGGGCGACAGCGCGGCCGGCGACACGCCGTGCGCCAGCAGGCGCGCGCTGGCGATGTTGGCGCCGTAGGCGTTCAGCACGTCCTCGACGTCGCGCCGGCCATCCTGCTCGGTCGACGAGTCGAACCACAGCTCGATGCGCGCGGGCCGCATCGCGGCGTAGTCGCTCGCGTACTTGCCGGGCAGGCGCAGCACGGCGGCGGCCTTGTGGGCGCGCAGCAAGTCGCCGATCGCGGCTTCGTCCATGGGCGGCGTGTCGCGCACGGTGACGTTCTTCTGCTTCAGCTGGGCCATCAACGTGGGCGCCTGCGCGCCGCCGATCACGGCCAGCACGATGCCTTCGCGCTCGGGTTTCGTCGCGCGGTCGATCCACTGGTGCAGCAGGACGCCCAGCAGCACCGGGTACATCAGCGTGAACAGGGCGAGGAGGCCGAGCGAGCGCTTGTCGCGCAGTGATTCGCGGAGTTCTTTCTTGAAGACGACCAGGAATTTGAGTTTTTGATGCGGGCGGTTCATGAGACGATCCCTTCGTCGGTGCCGACCAGGCGGACGAACGCGTCTTCCAGGTTGGCGATGCCGGTGCGGCGGCACAGGTCGTCCGGCGTGCCCTGGGCCACGGTATGGCCCTTGGCGATGACGATCACGTCGTCGCAGAGATGACTCACCTCCTGCATCACGTGCGTGGCCATCACGACGCAGCATCCTTCCTTGCGCAGCGTGGACAGCGCATGGCGCACGGCGCGCGTGCTCATCACGTCCAGGCCGCGCGTGGGCTCGTCCAGCAGCAGGTGGCGCGGACGGTGCAGCAGCGCGCGCGCGAGGGCCACCTTGATGCGCTGGCCCTGCGAAAATCCTTTGCTGCGGCGTTCCAGGATGTCGTCCATCGCGAGCATTTCCGCGACCTCGTCGATGCGTGCGGCGAGCGCGCGTTCGTCCATGCCGTTCAATTCGCCGAAATAGGTGAGGTATTCGCGCGTGGACAGGCGCTCGTACAGCCCGAACTGGTCGGTCAGGAAGCCGATGTTGGCGCGCACGGCGAGCGGGTCGCGTTCCGGGTCGATGCCGTCGATGGCAATCGTTCCGTGGTCGCGCTTGAGCATCCCGACGAGCGTGCGCAGCAGGGTCGTCTTGCCGGCGCCGTTGGGACCCAGCAGCGCGGTGATGTGACCGTCGCGCGCCGTGAAGCTGACGCCTCCCAGCGCCTGCACGGCGCCAAAGTGCTTGCGGACTTCTTGTGCTTCGATCATAAGGAGAGGCCTGTGTTCAGGGTTGTGGTCCGGCGCTGCCGAGCTGGAAGGTCGGGGCCGGGATCTCGTTCAGGCAGGCGCCGTCGACTTTCGCGTCGGGCCGGTCGAGGAAGGTGCGCAACAGGCGCGGGGCGCAGCCCAGTTGCGACACGCCGTGGCCGACGTTCGGCGCCGTCAGCAGCTGCGCATGGTCCATGAAACGGGCGGCGTCCTGGGCGCGGCGCGGCGGCGTGACCGGGTCCAGTGCGCCGGACAGCAGCAGCACGGGCGCGGCGATGCGCGTGGGGGGCGTCTCCGGCACCGCCGGCACGTTCATGGCGCGGCACAGGCCGCGCAGGCGGTCGGCCAGGGTGCGCGTCAGCGGACTCGCATCGCTCGCGGCCAGCGCGGGCGTAAAGCGCGGCATGTCTTCGGCGCAGACGACGGCCAGGTGCAGCAGCGTGGCCGGCGAGCCGTCGGGGGAAAAGTCGGCGGCCAGGTTGCGGCGCGCGACGAACGGCTGCCAGCGGCCCGCGCTGGCGCTGTGCACGAGAAACGGCAGGCGGCGCGCGTCGGCCGGCGCATAGAGCATGTTGCGCACGGTGTCGAGCAGGCGCGCGCTCGTCATCGTGACGTCGATCTGGCGCGCCGTGCGCGGGTCCGGCAGGTTGAGTGTCAACGGCGCGGCATCGAGCTTGCCGACGAGGGCGTCGAATTCGCCGCGCAGGTTCGGATAGGCGCGGGCGCAGGCGGCATCCCTGGCGCACTGGGCGAACAGCTGGTCGAGCGCGGCCTGGCTGTCGCGGCCCCCGGCCGGGATCACCTGGTCGGGCGCGGCGACGGCGTCGAGCAGCAGGGCGCGCGTGCCCGCGGGGTAGGCGCGGGCATACGCCTGCGCGAGGCGGGTGCCGTACGAGCCGCCCCACAGGTTGATCCTGTCATAGCCCAGCGCGCGGCGCACGGATTCGATGTCGCGCGCGGCGGCGGCCGTCGTGTACGCGGCGAACGGCGCCTTGCTGGCCGCGATGCAGCGGCGCAGGGCGGCGTCGGCGTCGGCATCGCTCAGCTGCGCATCCGCGTCGGCGTCGGACGGGCATTCCAGCTTGCCGGACAACCCCGTGCCGCGCTGGTCGACGAACACGATGTCGCGCGTGGCGCGCACGCGCTTGAAGGCGGTGGACAACAGGGGGAGCACGTCGCTGCCCGCTTCGCCGGGACCGCCGGCCAGCACGAACAGCGGATCCGGCCGCGCACCCTGGCGCAGGGCGGGGGCGATCGTCACGTGCAGGTTCAGGGTGGCGGGTTTGCCGGGTTCGAGCGGGACGGGCAGGGTCAGGCAGCGCAGGGCTTCCTCGACGCCGGGCAGGTGGCAGCTGCGCGTTGGTGCCGGCGTGGCGGGCGTCGCCGCGGCCGGGATCGTGGCCGCCAGCCATGCGCCCAGGAGCAGGATCGATTTCAACAAGTAGTCTCCTCTTCGATGCGGGTCATACTAATTTGACATCGATTTCGTGGTCAAATATTTCTTGCAAATAAGAGTTGCAAAATTGCATGATTCAGCGCGGATGTCTTTGCGTTGGCTCCAGCCTGGTGCGGCTTGACTGTCGGGTGAGGAATCGGCTATAGTCGTGGGCTTTCCATTTGCTCGGGAAAAGACAATAAGGCAGAGTCCGCGATGTAGCATCGCCCGCGGAACCACCATTCGAGCATTAATTCCCTATACATAGGAAGTCAACATGAAAACTTTTTCCGCTAAGGGCCATGAAGTCCAGCGCGATTGGTACGTGATTGACGCGACGGACAAAGTCCTCGGACGTGTTGCCAGCGAAGTGGCACTCCGACTGCGCGGCAAGCACAAGCCGGAATTTACTCCGCACGTCGATACCGGTGATTTCATCGTCGTCGTCAACGCAGGCAAACTGCGCGTGACCGGCACCAAAGCCAACGACAAGAAGTACTACCGTCACTCGGGCTACCCGGGCGGTATCTACGAAACCAACTTCCTGAAAATGCAACAGCGTTTCCCGGGCCGCGCCCTGGAAAAAGCCGTCAAAGGCATGCTGCCGAAGGGCCCGCTGGGCTACGCAATGATCAAGAAGCTGAAAGTGTATGCGGAAGCTACGCACCCGCACGCTGCCCAGCAACCCAAAGCACTCGAAATCTAAGTAAGGAACTGACATGATCGGTAACTACAACTACGGCACCGGCCGTCGCAAGAGTGCAGTGGCCCGTGTGTTCATCAAGGCTGGCACCGGCCAGATCATCGTGAACGGCAAACCGGCCGCCGAATACTTCTCGCGCGAAACCGGCCTGATGGTCATCCGTCAACCGCTGGAACTGACCGGCAACGTCGAGCGTTTCGACATCAAGGTCAACGTGCATGGCGGCGGCGAGTCCGGCCAGGCAGGTGCAGTGCGCCACGGCATCACCCGTGCACTGATCGACTACGACGCAGGCCTGAAGGGCGACCTGGCACGTGCCGGTTTCGTCACCCGTGACGCCCGTGAAGTCGAGCGTAAGAAAGTTGGTCTGCGCAAAGCACGTCGCGCAAAGCAATTCTCGAAGCGTTAATCGGATCTGCAGCGCTTTTGCGCTGCTGCCGAAACGAAAAGCCGCCCGCTGCAAAGCCGGCGGCTTTTTTGTTTCCCAAATTCGGGGTCAGGTCCCATTTTTCTTTAAATTCGGGGTCAGAGCACATTTTTTCGCCGTGTTGGAACGAGGTCTCTGCGCCTCGGCGGATGTCGTCACCCGATCGTTTCTCCTCTGCGGGAGAAAAATTCATTATCCCTGATGCAATTGTCAGGAAATGTGCTCTGACCCCGAATCTTTAAAATAATGTGCTCTGACCCCGAATGTAGACTTTAGCCATGCGGCAATGCAGCACATGCGAGGACAGCCTGCTAAAATTGCGGGCTCGTACGGAACGTATCCATTTATCAAGGGGAAACAGACATGATCAAAGTTGGCATCGTTGGCGGCACCGGCTACACGGGCGTGGAATTGCTGCGCCTGCTCGCTGCCCACCCCGAGGCGCAGCTGACCGCCATCACTTCGCGCAAGGAAGACGGCCTGCCCGTCGCCGACATGTTTCCCTCGCTGCGCGGCCACGTCGACATCGCGTTCTCGAGCCCGGACAAGGCCGACCTGAAGCAGTGCGACGTCGTGTTCTTCGCGACCCCGCACGGCGTCGCCATGGCCCAGGCGCCCGAGTTGATCGCCGCCGGCGTGAAGGTGATCGACCTCGCCGCCGACTTCCGCCTGAAGGACCAGGCCACGTTCGAGAAGTGGTACAAGATCCCGCACAGCGCGCCGGACCTGCTGGAAGAGGCCGTGTATGGCCTGCCGGAACTGAATCGCGAAGATATCAGCAAGGCGCGCCTGATCGCCAATCCGGGCTGCTATCCGACGACGATGCAACTGGGCTTTTATCCGCTGCTGAAGGCGGGCATCATCGACGCAAGCAACCTGATCGCCGACGCCAAGTCGGGCGTGTCCGGCGCCGGCCGCAAGGCCGAGATCGGCACGTTGTTCTCGGAAGCGAGCGACAACTTCAAGGCCTATGGCGTGCATGGCCACCGCCACACGCCGGAGACGTCGGCCCAGCTGCAGCGCTACACGGACCAGAAGGTCGGCCTGATCTTCACGCCGCATCTCGTGCCGATGATCCGCGGCATGCATTCGACGCTGTACGCGCGCCTCACGCAGGACATCACGAACGAAGCCCTGCAAGCCCTGTTCGAAGAGCAGTACAAGGATGCGGAATTCGTCGACGTCATGCCGTTCGGCTCGCACCCGGAAACCCGCTCGACGCGCGGTTCGAACATGCTGCGCATCGCGCTGCACCGTCCGGACAACGGCAACACGGTCGTCATCCTCGTCGTGCAGGACAACCTGGTCAAGGGCGCGTCCGGCCAGGCCGTGCAGTGCATGAACCTGATGTTCGGCCTGCCGGAAAGCACCGGCCTGAAGCAGATCGCGCTGCTGCCGTAAACACGTCCTCTCGCAAGGCTTGGTCACAAGACACAGATCAAGGCGACCTGTGTTGGCAACGGTACATTGACTGTTGGACAGAACCAACGCCAAGCACAGGGGACAATCATGTTCGGTCGTAACGCAAAAAGCGAAATCGATAGCCTGATCGGCATTTCCGCACGCATCGAAGGGGATCTCGTATTCACCGGCGGGCTGCGCATCGACGGCGAGGTACACGGCAACGTGATGGCCGCGGACGGCAACGACAGCGTGCTGATCGTGTCCGAACACGCGCGCATCGAAGGCGAGGTGCGCTGCTCCAACCTCGTCGTCAACGGGTATATCGCGGGCACGGTGTATTCGTCCGAACTCCTTGAATTGCAGCCGAAAGGCCGCATACATGGGGATGTCCATTACCGCCTGCTGGAAATGCACGGCGGTGCCCTCGTCACCGGCAAGCTGACCCATCACGCCGAGCCGGTGGCGGCTGCCGAACCCGTCTTCCACCTCGGCGTGGCGGCCGAAGGGGCTTCAGCATGACTGGCGCCAACGGTCTATAATGGACGAAATCCGAATCCAATCAGGAGTTTATCCATGAATGCAGTCGCCGAAGTGCAAAACGCACAAGACACGATCCCCACGCCCATCAATTTCACCGACAGCGCTGCCCAGAAGGTTGCTCAACTGATCGAGGAAGAAGGCAATCCAGACCTGAAACTGCGCGTGTTCGTGCAGGGCGGCGGTTGCTCGGGCTTCCAGTACGGCTTCACCTTCGACGAAATCGTGAACGAAGACGACACGACGATGGAAAAGAACGGCGTTCAGCTGTTGATCGACTCGATGAGCTACCAGTACCTGGTCGGCGCCGAGATCGACTACAAGGACGACCTCGAAGGCGCCCAGTTCGTCATCAAGAACCCGAACGCCCAGTCGACCTGCGGTTGCGGTTCGTCGTTCTCGATGTAAGCGATACCAGACTCGACATCGAAAGCCGCCTCGGCATTGCCGGGGCGGTTTTTTTTTCGTCCGTACGAAGTGTTGGATGCCGCCGTAATGACAATCCATTAACATTGCTAACAGTCACGCGCGTAGTACACTGACCACGCTCCACGAACGTGGCGGCAAGGAGACACATAACCCCTGTAACGAGAGAAAAAACAATGTCGAGGGCACCAACTTTACTCTGCGGTGTTACCGCTATCATCCTCGCCTGGGCCGGTGCCGCCCAGGCGCAAGCACCATCCACCGACAAAGCCGCCACCACCACCACGGCAGCGACCGACGACGGCACCGGCGCCTACCGCACGCAGCGCTACCGCAACCTGTTCGCCGAACGCCTGGGGCGCAGCCCGCAGGAGACACACGCGAAAATCGAGCGCGCCTACCAGAAGCTGTTCCATGGCGACGGCCAGGAGGAGCGCGTCTACTTCGAGACGGGCGCCAACGCCAACGGCACGCTCGCGTACATCACGGACTGGGCCAACAACGACGCCCGCACGGAGGGCATGAGCTACGGCATGATGATCGCTGTCCAGCTCGGCAAGAAGCGCGAGTTCGACGCGCTGTGGAACTGGTCGAAGACGTACATGCTCACGACCGATCCCGCCAACCCGTCGCGCGGCTATTTCGCGTGGTCGATGGGCACGGACGGCACGCCGCGCGCCACCGGGGCCGCGCCGGACGGCGAGGAATACTATGCGATGGCGTTGTACTTCGCGGCGCGGCGCTGGGGTAACGGGAAGGGCATCTACGACTATCAGAAGGAAGCGGATACTATCCTGCGCGGCATGCGCCACCATCCCGTCATGACGGCCACGCCGCCGTTCCGCATCCACCCCGGCGATCAGCCGTTCGTCGAGCCGGCCACGCCCTGGCCCAGCCCCAACAACCGCCGCGAACAGGAACAGGCGCAGAAAGCGGGCAAGCCGTGGCCGCCGCAGCGTCCGCACCGCGCGCCGCGTGCCGTCACCGTCGGGACGATGGTCGACGAGGCCCACGCGATGGTCCGTTTCGTGCCGGAGACGTTCATCCCCGGCACCGACCCGTCGTACCACCTGCCCGCGTTCTACGAGCTGTGGGCACGCTGGGGCCCGCGCGAGGACCGCGCGTTCTGGGCGCGCGCCGCCAGCGTCAGTCGCGATTTCTTCGTGAAGACGGCCGACCCCGCGACGGGCCTCGGCCCCGACCGCGCCGACTTCGACGGCACGCCGCTGAAGAATTGGGACGGCAGCCCGGGGTCGTTCGGCTACGACAGCTGGCGCACGATCAGCAACTGGTCCGTCGACCGCAGCTGGTGGAACAAGGATCCGCGCCAGCAGGCGCTTTCCGACCGCGTCCAGACGTTCCTCGCGGGCCAGGGAATCGACCGTTTCGCCGACCGCTACACGCTGGACGGCAAGCCGCTGTCCGACCGCCACTCGACCGGCATGCTGGCGGCAGCGGCCGTCGGCAGCCTGGCGGCCACGCCGGGGCAGGCATCCGACGACTTCCTGCGCGCGCTGTGGGACACGCCCGTGCCCAGCGGCGAGCAGCGCTACTTCGACGGCATGCTGTACCTGATGAGCATGATGCATCTCGGCGGCGAATTCCGCGTGATCGACGCGCCCCACAAATAACAAGGAGACAAGCATGATGAAACAGAGGAAACAAACCGCGGTCGCGGTCCTTCTCGCCTGCGCGGCGATGGGGGCGCAGGCACAGGACCGCGCGTGGCTCGACAAATCGAAATCCGCCGACGAACGCGCCCGCGCCGCCGTCGCCGCGATGACGCTCGACGAAAAGCTGCTGCTGATCGTCAGCTACACGGACAAGAAAGACCTGGCGAAGCAGCCGGACGATATCGTGCCGCCGGCAATCAAGGCCGACGTCGCGGCACACCACATCGAGGGCTCGGCCGGCTACGTGCCGGGCATCCCGCGCCTGGGCATTCCGCCGCAGTGGCAGACCGACGCGTCGATCGGCGTGCGCGTGGGCGGCATGGAGCGCACCGCGCTGCCGTCCTCGCTGGCGACGGCGGCCAGCTTCGACCCGGCCGTCTCCGAGGCGGGCGGCCGCATGATCGCGGACGAGGCGCGCGCCTCCGGTTTCAACACCTTCCTGGCCGGCGGCGCGAACCTGGCGCGCGAGCCGCGCAATGGCCGCAACTTCGAATACGTGGGCGAGGACCCGCTGCTGGCCGGCCGCATGGCGGCAGGTCTCATCAACGGCATCCAGGCGCGCCACGTGGTGTCGACGATGAAGCACTTCGCCGTCAACGACCACGAAAGCCAGCGCACGACGGTCGACGTCACGATCTCGCCCGAAGCGATGCGCCAGTCGGACCTGCTCGCGTTCGAGATCGTCAACGAGCTGTCGAAGCCGGGCTCCGTCATGTGCTCGTACAACCTCGTGAACGGCCGCTGGGCATGCGAGAACGAATACCTGCTGAACAAGACGCTGAAGCAGGACTGGAAGTTCAAGGGTTATGTGATGGCCGACTGGGGCGCCGTCCACTCGACGGCGGACGCCGCCAACTATGGCCTCGACCAGTTCACGGGCTACCCGTGCTGCAACCACCACGGCCCGTTCTACTCGGCGAAGAATTTCAAGGAGGCGATGAACAAGGGCGACGTCTCGATGCGCCGCCTCGACGACATGGCGCAGCGCATCCTGTGGCCGCTGTTCCAGACCGGCGTGTTCGACGATCCGCCGAAAGTCGGCAAGATCGATTTCGCGGCGAATGCCAACGTCGCGCAGCGCGCCGCCGAGGAATCGCTCGTGCTGCTGAAGAACGAGGGCAACCTGCTGCCGCTGGCGAACGTGAAGTCGGTGGCCGTCATCGGCGGCCATGCGGACAAGGGCGTGCTGGCGGGCGGCGGTTCGTCCGGCGTGACGCCCGTCGGCGGCAATGCCGTGCCGAACCTGGAGCCGACGAAGTGGCCCGGCCCCGTGATCTACATGCCGTCGGCGCCGCTGGCGGCGTTGAAAGCCGAACTGCCGAAGGCGAAGGTTGCGTACGCGAGCGGCAAGGACATCGACGCGGCCGTCGCGCTGGCGAAGCAGTCCGAGGTCGCCGTCGTGTTCGTGACGCAGTGGATGGGCGAGGGCTTCGACGGCAAGCTGGAACTGGACGGCAACCAGGATGCGCTGGTCGCCGCCGTCGCGCGCGCCAATCCGAAGACAATCGTCGTCGTGGAATCGGGCGGTGCGATCCTGATGCCGTGGCTGCCGCAGGTGCCGGCCGTGCTGGAGGCGTTCTATCCGGGCATCCGCGGCGGCCAGGCGATCGCGCGCATCCTGACCGGTAAAGTGAATCCGTCCGGGCACCTGCCGATCAGCTTCCCCGCATCGAACGCGCAGCTGGCGCATGCCGAGATCCCGGGCTTCGGCAAGCCGGACGGCATCCCCGTCCACATCACGTATCACGAAGGCGCGGCGATCGGCTACAAGTGGTACGACGCGAAAGGGTATAAACCGTTATTCGCGTTCGGCCACGGCCTCAGTTATACGAGCTTCGCCGTCGCGGAGCCGAAGGCGAACGTCGCCAATGGCGCGCTGACGGTCGGCGCGGCGCTGCGCAACACGGGCAAGCTCGCGGGCAAGGGTGTCGTGCAGGTGTACGTGGCACCGGCGGATGTGAAAGCGTCGGGCTGGGAAGCGCCGAAGCGTCTCGTCGCGTTCCACAAGCTCGATCTGAAGGCAGGCGGCGCGAACACGTTCACGCAGGCCGTCGATCCGCGCCTGCTGGCGACGTACGAGGTCGCGGACAACAGCTGGCGCGTGCGCGCGGGCACGTACCGCGTGCTGTTCGGGCAGGCGGCGGACGACCTGCCGGTCTCGGTGGACGTGACACTGCCGGAGATGACCTGGAGCGCCGTCCACAAGGACTGAGGCATTATTTCGCGTAGGGTGGGCACCACGTGCCCACGCGGACATACGCGTTATCTGGCCCAGTAATCCAGCACCAGCGATTTGGCGAGAGAAGGCTTGAGCATCTCGACAAAGCGCTGGTGCGCCGGATGCACGAGATAGGCGTCGCGGTCTTCGGCTTGAGCGAACGTCAACGTGAAGCAGTGCGTGAAGCCGTCGTTCAGGCCTTCCGGGCTCACGTTCGTGCCCCATTCGTAGGCCGTGATGCCGGGGATGGCCGCGGGCAGGGCGGCGAAGCCGGTCACGATGGCGTCGACGTCGTCGTACGAGGCGTCGTCCTTGAACGCGAACAGGACGACGTGGCGGAGCAGTTGGCTGGACATGGGGCGGTCGGATAAGTTGACGAGACGTCATCTTACATCAGGGCGCGAGGGCGATCACATCGTCGCCCGGCAGCGGCTCGCAGCCCGGCCCCAGTGGCTCCCAGTCGCGGTGCACGACGATGTGGCGCTCGTCGTGGCATAGTTCCACGCGGCGCGTATGCGGGGACTCCCGCCGTACGAAATCCTCGATCGCCGTCGGCACGCTGATGTGCAGCGCGAGCGCGTGGATGTCGTCGAGCGGATGGTCGCCCACGTGCACGAGGGGCACGAACTGGCCGGCGAACATCAGCCAGTGCGACGGGATGCGGACGGGCGTGTCCGCATAGCCTTGCGCGCGCAGCCACGCCTGCGCGCGCGCGCGCGGGATCGGCCGGATCGAGGCGGCCCCACGCGAATGCGATCAGCTCCGCCACCCACTGGTTGCAGTTCTGGTAGCGCGTGCCGAACGCGTACGCGTTGGCGCTGTAGCGTGTGCCCAGCAGCGCGAGGGCCAGCGGCTTGTCGAGCGCGGCCCGTTCAAGCAGCGCGCTGTCCTGCTCGGGCGGGAACAGCAGGGCGACGTGGCCATGCGTGGGCGCGTCGGCGCCGAGCACGAAGCCGGACATGCCCTGGTCGAACAGGCGCGGACGCGATTCGTCGCACGCGTAATACAGCTGGCGCACGGCCCACGGTCCACCGGGATTGTTTTTCAGCGCGATGCCCGCGTGCGAATACAGCAGGCCGAAGCGGGAGAGGTCCAGGCCCGCGCGCGCGACGAGGGCGAGACTGCTGCCGGAACGCGTCAATTCGTCCTTCACCGCGGCGGCGAAACGCAGCACGCGATCCTGGTCCGCGGCCGTGACCTTGCCGGCGCGGTCGCAGAAGGCCGGGATGCCGGCCGATGCCCCCGCGCTCGCGCACAGCAGCAGCGCGGCCGCGAGGAGCCTCCGGAACATCAGATCGTCACTTTGCGCGACGCGAGGTCGCGGTACCAGTCGTCCTGCAGCGCGAGGAAGAATGGCTGCTTCGTGTCGCCGTACGCGAATTCGTAGCCGTACACGCGCTCGTTCACCTGCACGACTTCATCCTTGGCGACGCGGCGCTCGGCCAGTGCGCGGTCGGGCACGTCGACCCAGAACTGGGTGGCGGCATCGCCCGCGACGGCGCGCAGCGTGATACGCGTTTTTGCTTCCTTGCCCGCCTTGGCCGGTGCCACGGCGACGTCGATCACGCGGTACGGGCCGGTCTCCGCGCGCTTGTTGTCGCCGCTCGAGCTGTTGCTGGAGCCGCCGATCGAATCGGAGATGCTGCCCGACGATGCGGAACCCGCGCTGGACGCGGACGACGCGAAGCTGTCGGCTTGAGCGGGTACGGACACCACGGCGGCGGCGGCGGCCAGCGCCAGGGCGAGCGCACGGGTGAAATTCGTGTAGGTCATTGCGAAATCTTTCTTAAGCACATTGGATAACGCAATGGTACAAGTGCCGTGTGCCGCTGAGAAGGCGAACGTGGTTTTGTTACAAACGACCCGCCGCCGCGGGATCAGTCGATTTCGGTGACGAACTGGTCGAGCGGGCGGCGCACCTTCGGCAGGTTGACCAGCCAGTCCTGCTCGGCCTTGCGGTAGCCCAGCGGCAGCATGACGACGCTGCGCAGGTGTTGCTCGCGCAGCTTCAGGATGGCGTCGACGGCGGCCGGGTCGAAGCCTTCCATCGGCGTCGCGTCGACTTCCTCGAACGCGGCCGCGATGACGGCCGCGCCGAAGCCGATGTAGGCCTGGCGTGCGGCATGCTCGAAGTTCACCTGCGCGCCGCGGCCCGGATAGGTCGACAGCAGTTGCTGGCGGTACGCTTCCCAGCCTTCGTTGCGGAAGCCGCGCACTTCGTTGGTCAGGTCGAACATGTGGTTGATGCGTTCCGGCGTGTAGTCGTCCCAGGCGGCGAACACCAGCAGGTGCGACGCATCCGTGACCTGTGCCTGGTTCCATGCCACTTCACGGATCTGCGCGCGCAGTGCCGGATTCTTGATGACCAGGATCTCGTAGGGCTGCAGGCCGGACGACGTCGGCGCCAGGCGGGCGGCCTCGATGATGCGGTCGATCTTGTCCTGGGCGACCGGACGGGTCGGATCCATTGCCTTGGTGGCGTAGCGCCATTGCAATTTATTCAGTAATTCCATGAGTGACCTTATGAGTGGTGAGTGGTGACATTGTATTTTCTCCTCGCGGTGCAATAAACTAGGCGATCAGCAAATGATTTGTTCGCGAAAGGTGAAGATGGCCCGCAAGTTCGATCACTTGTCGGATGTGGAGGTGTTGCTCAGCGTGATCGAACACGGGTCATTCAGCGCCGCTGCCGTGGTGCTGTCGACCACGGCGTCGGTACTGAGCCGCGCCATCTCGCGGCTGGAAACCCGCCTGGGCGCGCAGTTGCTGCGGCGTAGCACGCGCAGCCTGAGCCTGACCGATGCCGGACGCCGCTACGCCGAGGAGGTGCGCGGCGCGTTCGCGCAGATCGAGCAGGCGGAACGCACGATCCGCAGCACGACGGTGCAACTGAGCGGCAAGGTGCGCATGAGCGTGCCCACCAGCTACGGCAGGCAACGCCTGCCCGCGCTGCTCGCCGCCTATGCGCGCGCCTATCCGCTGGTCGAACTGGAGGTCGACATCAGTAACCGCAACGTCGACCTGGTGGCGGAAGGGTTCGACCTGGCCATCCGTTCCGGCCCGCTCCCCAGCAGCAGCATGGTGGCGCGTCCGCTCGAAGTGTCGCCGCTGTGCCTGGTCGCCGCGCCGGACTACCTGGAGGCGGCGGGACCGTTGTGCGGCCTCGCCGACCTGGCGCGCCAGCGCTGCATCGCCTTCATCCGTCCCAGCACCGGACGCGTGATCCCGTGGCATTTGCGCGACGACGGGCGCGACATCGACTGGATGCCGCCGGCCGCCGTCACGGTGGCGACGGACGTCATGGGCGTCGTGTGGTTCGCGGAGCAGGGGATGGGCATCGCGCTGTGCCCGCGCATCTTTGCCGAGGATAGCCTGGCCGCTGGCCGCCTGACCGAGGTGTTGCCCGGCCTGGGCGGGCGCACGCGGACATTCTCTCTGATCTATCCGGCCCACCGCAGCCTGTCGGCCGCCTCGCGCGCGCTGATCGACATGCTGGCGGCGGGCCACGCAGGAATTTCTTGAGGGATCAGGCCGGATACAGCGCGCCGAGGATGCGCGGCCCGGCGGCGCCCGTCACGGCCGGCAGGTTGCCCGGCTGGCGGCGCAGGAAGCGATAGCCGAGCCACGCGAACGCGAGGGCTTCCACGCGGTTCGGCGCGACGCCCAGCGTCGCCGTCGACGCGACCGGGATAGTACCGCCGAGCGCGTCGGCGAGGTCGCGCAGCAGCACGCCGTTATAGGCACCGCCGCCGCACACGTAGACGGCTTGCGCGTCGGCCTCCGCCTGGATGGCGTGGGCGATCGTCACCGCCGTCAGGCGCGTCAGGGTGGCCTGCACGTCGGCGGGTGAGACTCCCGGCCGCTGCGCCAGCTTCCCATCGAGCCAGTCCGCGTGGAACAGGTCGCGGCCCGTGCTCTTGGGCGGCGGCTGGCGGAAATAGGGTTCATCCAACAGCAGGTCGAGCAGGGGCGCGTCGACGGTGCCCGTCGCGGCCCAGGCGCCGTCCTGGTCGTAGGCCTTGCCCTGGTGGCGTGCGATCCACAGGTCCATCAGCACGTTGCCGGGGCCGGTGTCGTAGCCGGTCACGCGGCCGTCGCCGTGCAACACGCTGATGTTGCCGATGCCGCCGATGTTGACGACGGCGCGCACCTGGTTGCGCTTGCCGAACCGGGCTTCGTGGAACGCGGGGACGAGCGGGGCGCCCTGGCCGCCGGCGGCGACGTCGCGGCTGCGGAAGTCGGCGATGACGTCGATGCCGGCCAGTTCCGCCAGCAGCGCCGGATTATTGGTCTGGCGGGTAAAACCCAGTTCGGGGCGGTGGCGGATCGTCTGGCCGTGCACGGCGACGGCGCGGACCGGGCCCGGCGCCGCGGCGGCCAACGTCTTGACGCACTCGGCGTAGCAACGGGCCAGCGCGTTGGCGGCCAGCGCTTCACGCTCCAGTTCGTTGGCGCTGGCGGCCTGCAAGGCCATCAGTTCGGCGCGCAGGTCGGCCGGGAAGGGCGTGAAGGCAGCGTCCAGCGTGCGGATGCCGCGGCCGTTGAAATCGGCCAGCACGCCGTCGACGCCGTCCAGGCTGGTGCCGGACATCAGCCCGATGTAGAGAGTGGATGCCATTATCGACTCCTGAAAGCAAAACGCCTTGCACGCATGTCGACGTGCAAGGCGTTCGTTGAACGACGCTGAAGGATCAGCGCGCAGCCATCGCGTTACCGGCCGGCGACAGCAGCGAGAAGCGGTGCGACATCTCGGCCGCGGCCATCTTGAAGCGGGTCATTTCGCCCGGCGTCAGCGGCTGCTGCTGCAGGTTCTTCATTGCCATCGGGTCGGTGGCGCGGCCGCCGATGCGGAATTCGTAGTGCAGGTGCGGGCCCGTTGCCCAGCCCGTCGTGCCCACGTAGCCGATCACGTCGCCCTGCGACACTTTCTGGCCGCGGTGCAGGCCGCTGGCGAAGCGGCTCATGTGGCCGTACGCGGTACTGTAGTTGGACCAGTGCTTGAGCACGACAAAGTTGCCGTAGCCGTTCTGGGTGCCGACGAATTCGACGACGCCGTCGCCCGATGCCTTGATCGGGGTACCCATCGGTGCGGCCATGTCGACGCCTTCGTGCTTCTTCCAGGTGCCGAACACCGGGTGCACGCGCATCGAGAAGCCCGACGAGATGCGGTTGAACGCCACCGGCGACTTCAGGAATGCCTTCTTCAGCGACTTGCCGTCCAGGCTGTAGTAACCGCCCTGGTGGGTGACGGGGTCTTCGTACCAGACGGACTGGTAGGCGACGCCGCGGTTGACGAATTCGCCGGCCAGGATGCGGCCCGTGCGCACCATCTCGCCATCCAGCCAGAAGGTTTCGTAGACGACGTTGAAACGGTCGCCGCGCTTCAGGTCCGAGCGGAAGTCGATGCTCGTCGAGAACATCTCGATGATCTGGTTGACGACGGAATCGGGGATCTGGCTGCCGTCGACGGCATCGTCGGTGGCGGCGTACAGCGAGCTGTTGATGTTGCGCGAACGCATCTCAACGCGGCGCTCGAGCTGTGCAGGCGCGGAATTCGATACGAATTTGTCGCCCTTGCGCGTGATGGTGACGGTCTTGAACTGGTCCTTGTCGGCGATCGTCGCGTGCAGGGTCAGCAGCAGGCCGTTCTCGTCGGTCTCGGCCTGGATGCGCTTGCCGGTCTTGAGCGAGAGGATGGAGCGGGCGGTCTTGTCGCTGCGGACGAAGGCCTGGGCTTGCTGGTCTTCGATGCCGAGGCGGTTGAACACGGTGCCGAGCGAGTCGCCGGCACGGATGCGTTCTTCGTGGATGAATTGCTGCTGGTCTTGCTGGAGGGCGGCGATCTGGTCTGCCAGGTTCGGCAGTTGCAGGTCTTGCGCGACTGATTTGACCGGCATGTCCGACGCGTCCGGAGCGATCGGGGCGACTGCGGTGGCGCCGAAGGCGCACAGTGCCAGGGCTGCGGCACCCCCGGCGACGATGCGGGTTTTGCGGCTCGTTTCAGCCAGGCCAAACCAGCGCTTGCCGGCGATTTTCTGTAATGGGTTCATGCAATCAGTTAAAATTTACCGCTTGAACAGCCCAAGACACCGTGATTTTTTTGTCGTTGTTATTAGTGTTGTCGTTGAAACTTTTCGTGCGGCAAGATTGACGGGATCGCGAATTATATCAAAATACCGGGTCTTACAACCGCTTTAGTCCTTTTCCTACAAATTTTTTATGACTTCTCCAGAAATTTCTGGTAATGCAAAAATTGCAACGCCAGCAGCCGGTCCGGCTCCTCTGCCCCTGAGCGACGCCGTCCAGGAAGCCCTCGCCATCACCAAGCGCGGTGTGGACGAGCTGCTGATCGAGAGCGAATTTGCCCAGAAACTGGCCCGTTCGGAACAGAGCGGCACCCCGCTGCGCATCAAGCTGGGCCTGGACCCGACGGCGCCCGACCTGCACCTGGGCCACACGGTGGTGCTGAACAAGCTGCGCCAGCTGCAGGACCTGGGCCATCAGGTGATCTTCCTGATCGGCGATTTCACGTCGATGATCGGCGACCCGTCGGGCCGCAACGCGACCCGTCCGCCGCTGACCCGCGAGCAGATCGAAGCGAACGCCACCACCTATTTCAAGCAGGCGTCGCTTGTGCTCGACCCGGCGCGCACGGAAATCCGCTACAACTCCGAATGGTGCGACGCCCTCGGCGCGCGCGGCATGATCCAGCTCGCCTCGCGCTACACCGTGGCCCGCATGATGGAGCGCGACGACTTTACCAAGCGCTACAAGAGTGGGACTCCGATCTCGGTCCATGAGTTCCTCTATCCTTTGATGCAAGGCTATGATTCCGTCGCTTTGAAAGCGGATCTTGAGCTGGGTGGAACGGACCAGAAATTTAATCTGCTGGTCGGCCGTGAACTGCAGAAAGATTACGGCCAGGAACCTCAGTGCATCCTGACGATGCCGCTGCTGGAAGGCCTGGACGGCGTCGAGAAGATGTCCAAGTCCAAGAACAACTACATCGGCATCACGGAACCGGCCAACACGATGTTCGGCAAGCTGATGAGCATCTCGGACGTGATGATGTGGAAGTACTACGAGCTGCTGTCGTTCCGTTCGATCCAGGACCTGGCCGCTCTGAAAGCCGAGGTGGCGGGCGGCGGCAACCCGCGCGATGCGAAGGTGGCGCTGGCCCAGGAAATCGTCGCCCGCTTCCACTCGCAGCAGGCGGCCGAGGATGCGCTGGCCGACTTCGTCAACCGCTCCAAGGGCGGCATTCCGGACGACGTGCCGGAAGTGGCCGTCTCGGGCGCACCGCTGGGCCTGCCGCAACTGCTGCGCCAGACGGCCTTGTGCGCCTCCAGCTCGGAAGCGATGCGCATGATCGACCAGGGCGGCGTGCGCATCGACGGCACGGTCGTCTCCGACAAGGCGCTGCAGGTGCAGGCCGGCACGTTCGTGCTACAGGTCGGCAAGCGCAAGTTCGCCCGCGTGACTTTGAGCGCATGATCGGCCTGCTGCAACGGGTCGGCGAGGCCAGCGTCACGGTCGACGGCGAGGTCACGGGTGCGATCGGGCGCGGCCTGATGGTGCTCGTGTGCGCGGAAAAGGGCGACACCGAGCGGGAAGCCGACGCGCTGCTCGCGAAACTCCTGACCTACCGCGTGTTTGCCGACGACGCCGGCAAGATGAACCGCAGCTTGACGGACGTGGCGGGCGGCCTGCTGCTCGTGCCGCAGTTTACGCTGGCGGCGGACACCCGCTCCGGCACCCGCCCGTCGTTTTCGCCTGCCGCCGCACCCGAGGACGGACGCCGGCTGTTCGACCATGTCGTGCGCCAGGCGCGCGAGCGTCACGGTATCGTCGAAACGGGTCGTTTCGGCGCCGACATGAAGGTGGCGCTGATCAATGACGGACCGGTGACGTTCTGGCTGCGCATTGATCCACCCCGTGTCGCGCACTGAAACCGGAAACCGCGCGCCGCGGCGAGAGTCTGAGGCTAAGGATGCAGGGAGAAAGAACATGAAGATCTGGAGCGATTCCTTTACCGAGGGCGACATGATTCCGCCCAGATGTGCGTTCGCCGAGATGGATCCCGGCAACCACATCAAGCTGTCGACCAACCGCAGCCCGCACATCGCCTGGGACGACGTGCCGGCCGGTACGCAGTCGCTGGTCCTGCTCGTGCACGACATCGACGTGCCGACGGACGGCACGGACGTGAACAAGGAGGGCCGGACCGTGCCCGATGCGCTGCCGCGCACGGACTTCTATCACTGGTCCCTCGTCGACATTCCCGTGTGCCTGAAATCCTTCGCCGAGGGCAAGTTCTCGGACATGGTCACGCCGGGCGGCAAGAGCGGGCCGCTGGTGCCGTTCACGATCAAGAACGGCACGGAACACCAGCTCCGCCACGGCATCAACGATTACACGGGCTGGTTCGCGAACGACCCGGACATGGCCGGCGAATACTATGGCTACGACGGCCCGTGCCCCCCATGGAACGACGAACGCGTGCACACCTATGTCTTTACGCTGTACGCCCTCGACATCCCGCGCCTGCCGCTGGCGGGCCGCTTCACGGGCAAGGAAGTGCGCCTGGCCATCACGGGGCACATCCTGGACGAGGCGAAGATCTTCGGCGTGTACTCGCTGAACCCGGACGTGACGGGCAACCTGATCGGCCAGCCTTCCTGATTTTTTTGACAAGCTACGCTTGAATGATCGCTCCGCGGTGCGGAGCGGCGCATCCGCATGACGACAACGAACGCATCCGCAGCACCCACCGACATCCTCCTGATCCGTCACGGCGAAACGGCCTGGAACGCCGAACGCCGCCTGCAAGGCCACCTGGACATTCCACTGAACGACGAAGGCGAGCGCCAGGCCGCACTGCTGGCGGGCGCGCTCGCGGGCGAGCCTCTCGACCTCATCGTCGCGAGCGACTTGCGCCGGGCCCACCAGACCGCCCAGGCCGTGGCTGACCGCCGCGGACTGACGGTGGCCATCGACCCGGCGCTGCGCGAGCGCGGCTATGGCGGCTTCGAAGGCTTGCTGTACAGCGAGATCGAAGAACGTTTCCCACGTGAATTCGCCGCCTGGCAGGCGCGCGACGTCGATGCGCAACTGCCGCCGGGCCGCAACGTGGGCGAGAGCTTCCGGTCGTTCTTCGACCGCGCGACCGGCGCCATCCTCGCGCTGGCGGCGGACCATCCCGGCAAGACGATCGCGCTCGTCGCGCATGGCGGCGTGCTGGAATGTGCCTACCGCCTGGCGCGCGGGCTGCCGCTGGAGACGCCGCGCGACTTCAAGGTCTACAACGCCAGCATCAACCGTTTCCGCTTCGACCCGGCCGATCGCAGCCTCGTCCTGGGTAGCTGGGGCGAGGTCGATCACCTGCGTCCGGCCGTGCTCGACGAGCTTCCCTAAAAGGCATGCTGGTGGGGTTGGCAAGCGTTTTCTGGCGCGTGCGCAACAATCCCATAAAAAAATGTGCTGATAAATTGAGCAGCGCTTCGGGTAAAATAGCGAGTTCCCGTCGCTTCCCGTGAATTTTCTGCCGTGCAAATTGGTCCTTATACGCTGCGTAACAATGTCTTCGTCGCCCCGATGGCCGGGGTGACCGATCGTCCGTTCCGCCAGCTGTGCAAGACGCTGGGCGCGGGCTATGCGGTGTCCGAGATGGCCGCGTCGAATCCGCGCCTGTGGGCCAGCGAGAAATCGTCGCGGCGCACGGACCATGCGGGCGAGATGGAGCCGAAGGCCGTGCAAATCGCCGGTGCCGACCCGCACGACCTGGCCGAATGCGCCAGGTTCAACGTCGAGCGCGGCGCCCAGATCATCGACATCAATATGGGGTGTCCGGTCAAGAAGGTGTGCAATAACTGGTGCGGTTCGGCGCTGCTGCAGCACGAAGACCTCGTGCAGCGCATCCTGGACGCCGTCGTGAACGCCGTCGATGTCCCCGTCACCCTGAAATTCCGCACCGGCTGGGATCGCCAAAACAAGAACGCGCTGACGATCGCCCGCATGGCCGAGGAGGCCGGCATCGCGATGCTGACCCTGCACGGCCGCACCCGCGCCGACGGCTACAAGGGCGATGCGGAGTACGACACCATCGCCGCCGTCAAGGCCGCCGTGAAGATACCCGTCGTGGCGAACGGCGACATCACGACGCCGGACAAGGCGAAGTTCGTGCTGGATTACACCGGCGCCGATGCGGTGATGATCGGCCGCGCCGCCCAGGGCCGTCCCTGGATCTGTCGCGAAATCGATTACTTCCTGCGCACGGGGGCGTACCTGCCGCCGCCGCTGGTGGACGAGGTGCGTGAGCTGATGCACGAACACCTGCCGGCCCACTACGCCTTTTACGGCGAATACCTGGGCGTGCGCACGGCGCGCAAGCACATCGGCTGGTATGTCGAAGACCTGCCCGGCGGCGAAGAATTCCGCCAGCGCATGAACCGTTTGGAATCGACCGCTGAACAATTATCCGCCGTCGATGAGTTTTTTAAATCGCAACACCGGTATGGCGACCGGTTACAATACCGGCCCGCGCATCCTGACGATGACGCGATTGCCGCCTAAAAGGAGGCCCGTAAACCTGCTGCGCGTTGCCATTTTGTCCTGCGATGCTCGCTGTACTAGCGTACAGCTGTGCTTCTCGAACAAAATTACTGCCGCTCGCGACGGTTTCCGAGACTCCTTTAAACAACAATTAGAAGAACGTCGGAGACAAACGCTGCCAAAAGCAGCATTTAACCAGGATGAAGCTGTAAACCATGAGCAAAGAAAGTATCCAGGAAGTCGTTCAAAAAAGCCTCGAAGACTATTTCAACGACCTGGGCGAGCAGAAACCGACGAACATCTACGACATGATGCTCCTGACCGTCGAAAAACCGATCCTGCAAGTGGTGATGACGCGGGCGGAGGGCAATCAGTCGCATGCCGCCCAGATGCTGGGCATTAATCGCAATACATTACGCAAGAAGTTGCAGGAGCACGGGCTGCTGTAAGCGCCGGCGGAGGGGCCGGGGCGTGCAGGCGTGCGTCGGGCCCTTTGTCCGGCGTGCGCGAGCCCGTCCAGATTTTTTTCAACAGGCCACTCCCATGATCAAACAAGCACTCATCTCCGTTTCCGACAAAACCGGCGTCCTCGATTTCGCGCGTGCGCTGTCCGCCCTCGGCGTGAACATCCTGTCCACTGGCGGTACCGCCAAACTGTTGCAGGACAATGGCGTGCCGGTCACCGAAGTCGCCGACTACACTGGCTTCCCGGAAATGCTCGATGGCCGCGTGAAGACGCTGCATCCGAAGGTCCACGGCGGCATCCTGGCCCGCCGCGACTTCCCGGAACACGTTGCCAAGCTGGAAGAGCACGGCATCCCGCAGATCGACATGGTGGTGGTCAACCTGTACCCGTTCCAGGCCACCGTCGCCAAGGAGCAATGCTCGCTGGAAGACGCGATCGAGAACATCGATATCGGCGGCCCGACCATGCTGCGCTCGGCGGCCAAGAACCACCGCGACGTCGTCGTCATCGTCGACCCGGCCGACTACGGTCCGGTGCTGGCCGAGATGAAAGGTACCGGCGAAGCGGCCGGCAGCGTCGGCTACGAGACGAAATTCCGCCTGGCCAAGAAAGTGTTCGCGCACACGGCGCAATACGACGCCGCCATCACGAACTACCTGACGAGCCTTGGCCCGGACAAGGATCACACGAACCGCGCCGCCTACCCGCAGACGCTGAACCTGCACTTCGAAAAAGTCCAGGACATGCGCTACGGCGAAAACCCGCACCAGACGGCCGCGTTCTACCGCGACCTCGTGCCGGCCACCGGCAGCCTGGCCAACTACCGCCAGCTGCAGGGCAAGGAACTGTCGTACAACAATATCGCCGATGCGGACGCGGCCTGGGAATGCGTCAAGTCGCTGGGCGGCTTCAACATGCCGGCCGGCTGCGTGATCATCAAGCACGCGAACCCGTGCGGCGTCGCGATCGGCGCCGACGCGCTGGACGCCTACCAGCGCGCCCTCAAGACCGACCCGACCTCGGCCTTCGGCGGCATCATCGCCTTCAACGTGCCGGTCGACGGCCCGGCGGCGGAAGCCATCGCCAAGCTGTTCGTGGAAGTCCTGATCGCCCCGGCGTTCACGGCCGAAGCGCTGCAGATCATGTCGGCCAAGCAGAACGTGCGCCTGCTGGAAATCGCCCTGGGCGACGGCCAGAACGTGTACGACGTCAAGCGCGTGGGTGGCGGCCTGCTCGTGCAGTCGCCGGACGCGAAGAACGTCGGCATGGGCGACCTGCGCGTCGTGTCGAAAAAGCAGCCGACCCCGCAGCAGCTGCAGGACCTGATGTTCGCCTGGCGCGTGGCCAAGTACGTCAAATCGAACGCGATCGTGTTCTGCGCCGGCGGCATGACCCTCGGCGTGGGCGCCGGCCAGATGAGCCGCATCGACTCCGCGCGCATCGCCTCGATCAAGGCGCAGAACGCCGGGCTGTCGCTGGTGGGCTCGGCCGTGGCGTCGGATGCGTTCTTCCCGTTCCGCGACGGTCTCGATGTCGTCGCCGACGCGGGCGCGACCTGCGTCATCCACCCGGGCGGCTCGATGCGCGACCAGGAAGTGATCGACGCGGCGGATGAACGTGGCGTGGTCATGCTCTATACTGGTACGCGTCACTTCCGCCATTAATTGGCGAATGGTCGAGGCAACGTTGTTGCCTCGACCTGTGTTTTTGCACAGTATTTTTCCCACGAAACACCCGCGCCGGTATAACATTCGATAATGATTATTCTCGGCATCGACCCGGGCCTGCGTACGACAGGGTTCGGCGTCATTGAAAAGCAAGGCAACCGGTTGCGCTACATCGCGTCCGGCACCATCAAGACGGGCACCGAAGGCGCGCTGCCGCCGCGGCTGAAAGTCATCCTGACCGGCGTCAGCGAAATCGTCGCCACCTACCAGCCGGCCTGCGCGGCCATCGAAAAAGTCTTCGTCAACGTCAATCCGCAGTCGACCCTGCTGCTCGGCCAGGCGCGCGGCGCCGCGATCACGGCCCTCGTCGGCGCCGACCTCGACGTGGCGGAGTACACGCCCACGCAGGTCAAGCAAGCTGTTGTCGGCACGGGCAAGGCCGTCAAGGCGCAGGTGCAGGACATGGTCGCGCGCCTGCTCAAGCTGCCGGGCCTGCCGGGCGCGGATGCGGCCGACGCGCTCGGCATTGCCATCTGCCATGCCAACAGCCAGGATGCGCTGGCACTGATCGGCACGCTCGCACCTGGCAATCCGAAAAAGCCGACGCTGCACATGAAGCGCGGCCGCCTCGTCTAATTATTGAAAGGTCACCATGATCGGTCGTCTCTCCGGAGTCCTGCTGGAAAAGAACCCGCCGCAGGTGCTCGTCGATTGCCAGGGCGTCGGCTATGAAGTCGACGTACCGATGAGCACGTTCTACAACCTGCCGCACACGGGCGAGAAGGTCACGCTGTTCACGCACTACGTCGTGCGCGAGGATGCGCACCTGCTGTTCGGCTTCGGGTCGGCGAACGAGCGCGCCGTGTTCCGCCAGCTGATCAAGATCACCGGCGTCGGCGCGCGCACGGCATTGTCCATCCTGTCCGGCATGACTGTGAACGATCTCGCCCAGGCCGTGACGTTGCAGGAAGCGGGGCGCCTGGTCAAGGTGCCGGGCATCGGCAAGAAGACGGCCGAGCGCCTGCTGCTGGAACTGAAGGGCAAGCTGGGCGCCGACATTGGCGTCGCGGCCGGCACGCCGCACGACGATGCGCAGGCAGACGTGCTCAATGCGCTGCTGGCTTTGGGGTATTCTGACAAGGAAGCCCTCATCGCCATCAAGAACATGCCGGCCGGGACCAGCGTGTCCGACGGCATCAAGCTGGCGTTGAAGGCGTTGTCCAAGGCGTAATTTTTAGAAGTCCACGATGAGCATCCAGACCGACAATTTCACCGAGCAGCGCATCATCGACGCCGCGCCGGCCTCGCCCAACGAGGAGGCGATCGAGCGCGCGTTGCGTCCCAAGCATCTGGACGAATACGTCGGCCAGCAAAAGATCCGCGACCAGCTCGAAATCTTCATCCACGCGGCCAGGAAGCGCCGCGAAGCGCTCGACCACACGCTGCTGTTCGGCCCGCCGGGCCTCGGCAAGACGACGCTGGCGCACATCATCGCGCGCGAGATGGGCGTCAACCTGCGCCAGACGTCCGGCCCCGTGCTGGAGCGCCCCGGCGACCTGGCCGCGCTGCTGACGAACCTGGAGGCGAACGACGTCCTGTTCATCGACGAGATTCACCGCCTGTCGCCCGTGGTCGAGGAGATCCTGTACCCGGCGCTGGAAGACTACCAGATCGACATCATGATCGGCGAAGGCCCGGCCGCGCGTTCCGTGAAGCTCGACCTGCAGCCGTTCACGCTCGTCGGTGCCACGACGCGCGCGGGCATGCTGACGAATCCGCTGCGCGACCGCTTCGGCATCGTCGCCCGGCTGGAGTTCTACAACGTCGAGGAATTGACGAAGATCGTCGCCCGCAGCGCCGCGCTGCTGGAGGCGCCGACCGACGAAGAGGGCGCGCGCGAAGTCGCCAAGCGCGCCCGCGGCACGCCCCGCATCGCCAACCGCCTGCTGCGCCGCGTGCGCGATTATGCGGAAGTGAAGGGTAATGGCGAGATCACGCGCGAGATGGCCGACCGCGCGCTGCGCATGCTCGACGTGGATACGGTCGGCTTCGACGTGATGGACCGGAAGCTGCTGGAAGCGGTGCTGTTCAAGTTCGCCGGCGGCCCGGTGGGCATCGGCAACCTGGCGGCCGCCATCGGCGAAGCGGCGGATACCATCGAGGACGTGCTGGAACCGTTCCTGATCCAGCAGGGTTATCTGCAGCGCACACCGCGCGGGCGCATCGCCACGCCGCTGGCCTACCGGCATTTCGGCGTCGCCGCGCCGCGCATCAGCCCGACCGGTGACCTGTGGGACAACCTCCCGCCTGCCTAGTTCACGTCAGGGCACCGCCGGCTCCTGGCGGTCGCGCTTGCGCATGGGGCGCTGGCTTTCAGGGAAGCCCGGGAAGACGAAGCTGATGAACATCAGCACCGAGGCCGCGAGCAGCGCGCCGCCGGCCAACAGCATCTCTTCCTGGGTACGCGTCAGCAGGACGGCAATGCTGGCGGCCATCGGCAGCAGCAGCAGCAGGCCGCCCAGGATGCGCAGGATGATGGACCGGCGCATGCGCGACCCCAGCAGGGCGATGTACAGGAAGCTGCCGGAAACGAGGCTCATGCCGAACAGGCCGCCCAGCACGGGCCAGCCGGGCATGCCGCGGGTGCTGACATCGGAGAGCACGAGGGGCAGCGCCATCGGGATGACAATGCTGATCAGGAACGACAGGAGCCGCAGGAAGATCATGTGAATGCCAATTGGTTGAATGAAACATTCATCAGATTAGCATAGCGGCACCGGCCGTGGCGCGCACGACACGTCCTGTTGTATTTACGAATGTCGTTATTCCTGGCGCAGCCAGACCTGCGACCGCCCGAACATCGGCACGCCCACGTAGCCCCGCACTTCGAGCTTCTTGCCCCCTTCGTGGACGCTCAGCTTGCTCCTGTAGACCTTGCCGTTCTTCGGGTCGAGGATCTCGCCGCCCGTGTACTCGTCGCCGTTCTTGCGCAGGCCCGACACGATGGTCATGCCGACGATCGGCTGGTCCTTGCGTGCGCCCTGGCACAGCGTGCATTTCGGGTTCTGGTCCTCTTCCGGCGTGCGGAACAGTTTTTCGATCTTCCCCTGCAGTTCGCCCTGGTTGTCCGTGATGCGGATCAGGGCGGTCGGCTTGCCGGAGGCATCGTCGATGGTCTTCCACAGTCCGACGGGCGAAGCGTCCTGGGCCCAGGCGAGCGGGGCGGCGAGAGCGGCGGCAAACGTAAGGATGGCGGCGTGGGCGAGATGGCGCATTGTGTCTCCTGTTGGAATATGGTTGCGTGCTCTGCCAGTGTAGCAAACTGCACGGTCGTTCGGTAAACGACGGCCTGGCCTCAGGAGCCGTTTTGCCGGGCTTTCAGGCCGGCGATCGTCGAGGTGGCTTCGGGCGGCAGTGCCGCGCCGAGGCGGCGCAGGACGAACGGCGTCTTGTCCGGGCCCGTGCACGTGAAGGAGGGCGCGGACGCGTCGTAGCGGCAGGTCATCGCGACGTCCGTCGCCGGCGCGCCTTTCGGCAGGTAGGGCCGCAGCAGCAGCGTGTCGCCGTCCAGCGCCGCGCGGACCGGGAAGCCAATGATGGGGCGCGCGTTGCCTGCCTCGGTGGCCGGCGGTGCGGAGCCGGCCATCAGGCCATCGCCGTCGGCCTGCAGGTACATGACGGTTTGCGCCGAGCCCCAGCTCCCGGCGACGTGGGCAGGCAGGCGATCGGCCGCGTGGGCGGACACATGCCATGCAAAGGCGAACAACAGCGGGATCCGGCGTTTCATGCGTCCTCTCGATGGATGAAGTCCGGACGAGTATAGCGAAGCGCGTGCGCTGTATTGACTCACATTGTCACATCGGACGGCAACGGCAGCCGGACGGTTCCGTAAGGACGCTTGTAAATCGATATGCGAAGTGTCGTTTTTTTCGTTTCACAAAAAAATTTCTGTGCGGCACTAAAAAAAGTGCGCTAATGTTCCGATTCTCGTCGTTTCTGCAAAGCAGGAAACTGGCATCAGGCTACACATGCGCAGCGGGTTTTCCATCGCGCGCTTCACTACATCGTATTGCGAGGAGTCTCCATGAAACACCCTCTCGACCGAGCGCCAGGCACGGAAACCCGGGCGATACTCGCCCTCGCGGACGGCAGCATCTTTCGCGGATATGGCATCGGCGCAACCGGTCACACCACTGGCGAGGTCGTCTTCAACACCGCGATGACTGGCTACCAGGAAATCTTGACCGATCCCAGCTACATGCGCCAGATCGTCACGCTGACCTATCCGCACATCGGCAACACCGGCGTCAATCCGGAAGACGGTGAATCGTCCGATGGTCCCGCAGCGCGGGTCCACGCCGCGGGCCTGGTCATCAAGGATCTGCCGCTGCTGGCATCGAACTTTCGCTCGACCCAGGCACTCTCGGATTACCTGAAGGCCCAGGGCGTCGTCGCCATCGCCGGCATCGACACCCGCAAGCTCACGCGCATCCTGCGCAGCAAGGGGGCGCAGAACGGCGCCATCGCCGTCGGCTTGTCCGCCGAGGAAACGGTCGCGCTGGCCCGCGGCTTCGAAGGCCTGGGGGGCATGGACCTGGCCAGGGTCGCCAGTGTCCGTGAGCGCTACGAGTGGCGCGAAACGGAATGGCGCCTTGGCGCAGGTCATGGTGTCCAGGATGCGCCGCGCTTCCACGTGGTGGCGTACGACTTCGGCATCAAGGCCAACATCCTGCGCATGCTGGCCCAACGCGGCTGCCGCGTGACGGTGGTGCCGGCGCAAACCGGTGCCGCGGAGGTATTGGCGCTCGATCCGGACGGCGTGTTCCTGTCGAACGGCCCCGGCGATCCGGCCCCGTGCGACTATGCGATCGCCGCGTCGCGCGACATCATCGAGCGGGGCGTGCCGACCTTCGGCATCTGCCTCGGCCACCAGATCATGGCGCTCGCTTCGGGCGCGCAGACCGTCAAGATGAAGTTCGGCCACCACGGCGCCAATCACCCCGTGCAGGACCTGGCCAGCGGCCGGGTCATGATCACCTCCCAGAACCACGGTTTCGCGGTCGACGCGGCCACGCTGCCGCCCAATTGCCGGGTAACCCACGTGTCGCTGTTCGACGGTTCGTTGCAAGGCTTCGAGCGCACCGACAGGCCGGCCTTCTGTTTCCAGGGCCACCCCGAGGCCTCGCCCGGTCCGCACGACCTGGGCACCCTTTTCGACCGTTTCATCTCGCTGATGGAGGCAGGCAATGCCCAAGCGCACTGATATCAACAGCATCCTGATCATCGGCGCCGGTCCGATCGTGATCGGCCAGGCGTGCGAATTCGACTACTCGGGCGCCCAGGCCTGCAAGGCCTTGCGCGAGGAGGGCTACAAGGTCATCCTGGTCAACAGCAATCCCGCCACGATCATGACCGACCCGGACATGGCCGACGTCACGTACATCGAGCCGATCCAGTGGGAAGTCGTGGCGCGCATCATCGCCACCGAAAGACCGGACGCCGTCCTGCCCACGATGGGCGGCCAGACGGCGCTCAACTGCGCGCTCGACCTGCATCGCCACGGCGTGCTGGCCGAACATGGCGTGGAACTGATCGGCGCGACGCCTGACGCCATCGACAAGGCCGAGGATCGCTCCCGGTTCAAGGAGGCGATGACGAAGATCGGCCTGGGCTCGGCCCGTTCGGGCGTGGCCCACGACATGGCCGAGGCCTGGGCCGAGCAGGCCAAGCTGGGCTTCCCCGTCATCATCCGCCCGTCGTTCACGATGGGAGGAAGCGGCGGCGGCATCGCGCACGACGCGCGTGAATTCAACGCCATCTGCGCGCGCGGCCTGGAACTGTCGCCCACCTCCGAACTGCTGATCGAGGAATCGCTCGTCGGCTGGAAGGAATACGAGATGGAGGTCGTCCGCGACAAGAAGGACAACTGCATCATCGTTTGCTCGATCGAGAACCTGGACCCGATGGGCGTGCACACGGGCGACTCGATCACCGTCGCGCCGGCGCAGACGCTGACGGACAAGGAATACCAGATCATGCGCAACGCGTCGCTCGCCGTGCTGCGCGAGATCGGCGTCGACACGGGCGGCTCGAACGTGCAGTTCGCGGTCAACCCGGCCGATGGCCGCATGATCGTCATCGAGATGAATCCGCGCGTGTCGCGTTCGTCCGCGCTCGCTTCCAAGGCCACCGGCTTTCCGATCGCCCGCGTGGCGGCCAAGCTGGCCGTTGGCTTCACGCTCGACGAACTGCGCAACGAGATCACCGGCGGCGCGACCCCGGCCTCGTTCGAGCCGGCTATCGATTACGTCGTCACCAAGATTCCGCGCTTCGCTTTCGAAAAATTCCCCGGTGCCGACACAGGCCTGACCACGCAGATGAAATCCGTGGGCGAAGTGATGGCGATGGGCCGCACCTTCCAGGAGTCGTTCCAGAAAGCGTTGCGCGGCCTGGACATCGGCGTCGATGGGCTGCGGCGCAGGAAATCGTACACCGAGGTGATCGATGCGGAACTCGCGGCGCCCGGTCCGGAGCGAATCTGGTTCGTCGGCGACGCGTTCGCCCAGGGATATTCGCTGGACGACGTGCATCGTCTGTCGCGCATCGATCCGTGGTTCCTGGCGCAGATCCAGGACCTGGTCGAGGTCGAACTGTGGCTGGAGACCCAGCGCCTCGGCGCCCTGGACGAACCCATCCTGCGCAGGTTGAAGCAACAGGGTTTCTCGGATCGCCGCCTGGCGGCGCTGCTGAAGACCCACGAAGACGAGGTCCGGGCGCGCCGCCACCAGCTGGGCGTGCGCCCCGTGTACAAGCGCGTCGACACCTGCGCCGCCGAATTCGCCACCCGCACCGCGTACCTGTATTCGACCTACGACGACGAGTGCGAAGCCGAACCCACCGACAAGCGCAAGATCATGGTGCTGGGCGGCGGCCCGAACCGCATCGGCCAAGGCATCGAATTCGACTACTGCTGCGTCCATGCCGCCATGGCGCTGCGCGAGGACGGTTACGAGACCATCATGGTCAACTGCAATCCGGAGACCGTCTCGACCGACTACGATACGTCGGACCGCCTGTACTTCGAATCGCTCACCCTGGAAGACGTGCTGGAAATCGTTGCCCTGGAAAAGCCGGAAGGCGTGATCGTCCAGTACGGCGGGCAGACGCCGCTGAAGCTGGCACTGGCGCTGGAGGCCAACGGCGTGCCGATCATCGGCACGTCGCCCGACATGATCGACGCGGCCGAAGACCGCGAGCGCTTCCAGCAGCTGCTGAACAGGCTGGAACTGCGCCAGCCGCTGAACCGCACCGCGCGTACCGAGCTTGACGCCGTGCGCATGGCGGAGGAAATCGGCTATCCGCTGGTGGTGCGCCCATCGTACGTGCTGGGCGGGCGCGCGATGGAGATCGTGCATGAACAGGCCGACCTCGAACGCTACATGCGCGAAGCCGTCAAGGTGTCGCATGATTCGCCGGTGTTGCTGGACCGCTTCCTGAACGACGCCATCGAGTGCGACGTCGACTGCGTCGCGGACGGCACCGACGTCGTGATCGGCGGCGTGATGGAACATATCGAGCAGGCGGGCATCCATTCGGGCGACTCGGCCTGTTCGCTGCCGCCGTATTCCCTGGCGCCGGAGACGATCGCGGAACTCAAGCGCCAGACCTCCCGGATGGCGCGCGGCCTGAACGTCGTCGGCCTGATGAACGTGCAGTTCGCGATCCAGCAGGTCAAGGTGGACGGCAGGCTGCGCGACCATGTCTACGTCCTGGAAGTGAACCCGCGCGCCTCGCGCACGGTGCCGTTCGTGTCGAAGGCCACGGGACTGCAACTGGCCAAGATCGCGGCGCGCTGCATGGCGGGGCAGTCGCTGGCGAGCCAGGGCGTGACGGCAGAAGCTGTCCCGTCCCGCTTCTGCGTCAAGGAATCCGTGTTCCCGTTCGCGAAATTCCCCGGCGTCGATACCATCCTCGGCCCGGAAATGAAATCGACCGGCGAAGTGATGGGCGTGGGAGCCACGTTCGGTGAAGCGTTCCACAAGGCGCAACTGGCGGCCAACGTACGCCTCCCGCGCGCAGGCCGGGTCTTCATGCGCGTCAAGCGCGGCGACCAGGCGCGCGCCGTGGCGCTGGCCCGTCAGTTGCACGCGGCCGGTTTCACGCTGTGCGCCAGCCACGTCACCGCGACCGTGATCGCGGCGGCCGACATTCCGGTCGCGACCGTGGACGACGCCGAGGTGCTCGATCTGATGCGCGCTCGCGAGATCGCCCTGGTCGTGTTGACCGTGGACGAGAAGCGCGCCGCCATCTACGCGTCGAGCGCGCTGCGCGTGGCCGCGCTGGCATGCGGTGCGCCGTGCTACACCACCATCGCCGGCGCCGAAGCGGCGCTGGAGGGAATCCGCCACATCGACAACTATGGCCTGTATTCCTTGCGTACGCTGCACGGCGAGACCCCCGCGACGCCGTCCGCGCGCGGCCGCCTGGCGCCGACCGAGGCCGACGTGGCGGCGGCCGCGGCCACGATTCCCGAGCGCCGCCGGCACGAGCGCAAGCGCGTGGCGGGTGCCGAGCCGCTGAAGGTGTTCATCCGCCAGCCGTTCACCGAATCGGACGCGCGGCAGCAGCGCATGATCAGCGACATCATGCACCTGATCGACAGCGCCAACGGGGCACCGTATGCGTTCGATTACCTGACCGGCACGCAGGCCGAAAGCGCCCTCACGTTCAAGCACTCCTTCGAACGCGAGCAGCACATGCCGTTCACGCCCCGGAACTTCCGCAACCACCGCCTGGGATTGCTGGACCACGCGGACGTGATGATCAACATCCGCGTCGGCATGAGCGAAAGCAGTGCCTTCGAACTGAGTTACCACATCTTCAAGGGACGGCGCACCCCGGTGCTGTTCCTTGTGTGGAAAGGCGCACCGATCAAGACGACCCTGATCCGCGAACTCGAGGACCTGGTCGACGTGACGTACGTCGAATTCGACGAGGTGGAGGAGCTGCGCGCGTCCATCCACCAGTTTTTCAACAGCCGCCGCTTCGATGGCGTATCGAGCCGCGCGCTAAACGATTAAGAACGCCGAGGAATGAAAATGTTAAATAATATGAAGATTAAGACGCTCGTCGTGACGGCATTGAGCTTGCTCGTCGCGATGATGCTGGTGATTGGTGCCATGGGCTTGTACGGCGCGGACCGGTCGGTCGGCCTGATCCGCCACGTGATCCTGGCGGACCAGAAAAGCGCGTACGACCAAAAGTCGATCCGCCTCGACATGGAGCTGGCGCGCAGCCAGATCCTCCAGGCCTTGCAGCATAACCCGACGCTGTCCTGGTCGCAGCTGCATGACCACGCGCTGACCGTGCATTTCACCCAGATCGACGCCCTGGCGAACGCCACGAACGAGAAGTGGACGAAGTACAGCGGGTCGATCGGCAATGCCGCGGAAAAGCGCCTGGCCGACGAATGGTTCGCCAAGAGCGATAATCTGGGCGTGGCGCATATCAAGGCGGCGGCCGACGCGATCCGGGCGGGTGACTGGGACGGTGCGGAAGCCATCCTGATCAAGAAGATCAATCCGTCGTACCGGGTCGGTGACGAAGCCATGGCGGCGCTCACGCGCGCGTCGAAGGAGCGCGCGGCCGCCAACGAGGCGGACGTCGCCGACAGCCTGCGCCACACCGCGTATTTTGCGGGCGGCGTGCTGTTGCTGGCCGCGCTGGTCGGCGTCGCCGTGGGCGCGGCGATGATCCGCGGGATCTCGGCGCCGCTCGGCGAAGCGACAGCCATCGCGTCCCGCGTTGCCGCGGGCGACCTGACCGGACGGATCGAGGTGCGTGGCAACAACGAAATCGGCACCTTGCTGGCGGCGCTATCCCAGATGAAAGCCAACCTGGCCGGTATCGTGGCGGAAGTGCGCACCAGTACCCAGACCATTTCCAGCGCCTCCTCCCAGATCGCGGCCGGCAACATGGACCTGTCGGAACGTACTTGCGGCCAGGCCAGTTCGCTGGAACAGACCGCCGCGTCGATGGAAGAGCTGACCGGCACGGTACGCCAGAACGCCGACAACGCGCGCCAGGCCAACCAGTTGGCGGTATCGGCGTCGGAAGTGGCGGTGCGCGGCGGCGGCCTCGTGGCGCAAGTGGTCGACACGATGGGTTCGATCAACGAGTCCTCGCGCAAGATCGTGGACATCATCGGCGTCATCGACGGGATCGCGTTCCAGACCAATATCCTCGCGCTGAACGCGGCGGTGGAGGCGGCCCGGGCCGGCGAGCAGGGCCGTGGCTTCGCCGTCGTCGCGTCGGAGGTGCGCAACCTGGCCCAGCGCTCGGCCGGCGCCGCGAAGGAAATCAAACAACTGATCGGCGATTCCGTCAGCAAGGTGGACAGCGGCGCGCGCCTGGTCGACGAGGCCGGTGTCACCATGAAAGAGATCGTCAGCGGCATCCAGCGCGTGACGGACATCATGGGCGAAATCACCCAGGCGAGCCAGGAACAGACTTCCGGGCTCGACCAGATCAACGAGGCGATCGGCCAGATGGATTCGATCACGCAGCAGAACGTGGCCCTGGTCGAGGAAGCCACTGCCGCCGCCACTTCGCTGCTGGACCAGGTCGGTGCGCTGAGCGGCGTCGTCGACGTGTTCGTGCTGGACGAGGTGCCGGGCCAGCGGGAACTTCATCGTGCGTCCGTCACGCGTCCGGGAACGAAGCCGGACGCCCCGGTGCGCGCACTGTCCGCGCCCGCGCGGCGCGCGACCGGCGCGGGTGCGCCGTCCGCCGTGAAGCGGACAACCGCGGTGGAGGACGAGGCGTGGGAAACGTTCTGATGGCGTAGGTGCGCGCGGGTTATGCGGCGCGCATCAATATGCCGCCGCGTAAGCGCCATCCGCGTCAAGCCACGTCCGGCAACAGCAGAAGGATGTCCGTCGGACCGACGTCGATGCCCATCTGCGAGAACAGCGTCGTGGCCTGGCCCCGGTGATGCGTCTGGTGGTTGAACACGTGCAGCAGGACGTCGCCCAGCCGCTTCGTGCTGGCGATGCCCTTCATCGACGTCCACGTGAACGCGCCGTCCAGGTGGGCGGGCGTCACTTCGGCGCTGAACGCGAGGATGGCGGCGTCCAGTTGCCTGCGCAACGCGTTCAGTTCGGGCAAGGCCGCGCATAGGCGCGCGTCCAGCGACGCCGGCCGGGGCAGCTCCTCCAGGCACTGCAGCGATGCCAGGCCCGGCACGCCGGCCGCGATGCGCTTGAACCAGATGAGGTCCGCGATCACGAGGTGGTTCAGCGTGCCGAAGACCGACCCGAAGAACGCGCCCCGATCTTCATGCAGGCGCTCCGCCGGCAGCGCGGCGGCCGCGCCGTACAGCTTCCGGTTCATCCATTCGTTGTAGGCGGCCAGTTGTGCGAAGTGGGAAGTCGTCATGAATGTGACCGATAAAAAAAACGCGCCGGTGTCGAGCCGGCGCGTCGTTCATGGGAGAACGTGCGACATCAGGCCGGCGGCAGCTTGGCGAACTGCTCGTTCAGCTTGGCCAGGGTGGCGCTGAAGTTGTCCAGGCGCTCGCGTTCCTGCGCGACGACGGCCGCCGGTGCGCGGGCGACGAAGCTTTCGCTGGACAGCTTGGCCGTAGCCTTGGCGATCTCGCCTTCGATGCGCGCGATCTCCTTTTTCAGGCGCTCGCGTTCGGCGGCGACGTCGATCTCCACCTTCAGCATCAGCTTGGTCGTGCCGACGATGGCGACGGCGGCCGGCGAATCCGGCAGCGTATCGACGATCTGCACTTCCGACAGCTTGGCCAGCAGCGCGACGTACGGCGCGAAGCCTTGTGCGGCCGCGCGGTCGGCATCGTTCGCCGGTTCGACGATCAGCGGCACGCGCACGGACGGCGACAGCTTCATTTCACCGCGCAGGTTGCGGGTCGCGTCGGTGACCTTCTTGAACTGCTCCATCCAGCTTTCCGCATCCGCGTCGATCAGCGACTCGTCGGCGATCGGGTACGGCTGCAGCATGATGGTGTCGCGATTTTCGCCCGATCCTTTGCCCGCCAGCGGCGCGACGGCCTGCCACAGCGCTTCCGTGACGAACGGGATGATCGGATGCGCGAGGCGCAGCACGACTTCCAGCACGCGCAGCAAGGTGTGGCGGGTGGCGCGCTGCTGCGCTTCCGTGCCCTGCTGGACCTGCACCTTCGCCAGTTCCAGGTACCAGTCGCAGTACTCGTCCCAGACGAAGCTGTAAATCGAATTGGCGATGTTGTCGAAGCGGTAGTCCTCGAAGCCCTTCGCGACGTCCAGCTCGACGCGGTTCAGGCGCGAGATGATCCAGCGGTCGGCCTGCGAGTAGTCGGCGACGTCCGGCTTGCCGCAGTCCTTTCCTTCGGTGTTCATCAGCACGAAGCGGGTCGCGTTCCACAGCTTGTTGCAGAAGTTGCGATAGCCTTCGCAGCGGCCCAGGTCGAAGTTGATGTTGCGGCCGAGGGACGCGTAGCTCGCCATCGTGAAGCGCACGGCGTCCGTGCCGAAGGCCGGGATCCCGTCCGGGAATTCCTTGCGCGTCGCCTTGGCGATCTTCTCGGCGGCCTTCGGATTCATCAGGCCCGTCGTGCGCTTGGCGACGAGCGATTCCACGTCGATGCCATCGATCAGGTCGATCGGATCGAGCGTGTTGCCTTTCGATTTCGACATCTTCTGGCCCGACGAATCGCGCACGAGGCCGTGCACGTACACGGTCTTGAACGGGACCTTGCCGGTGAAGTGCGCCGTCATCATGACCATGCGTGCGACCCAGAAGAAGATGATGTCGAAGCCGGTGACGAGCACGGAGGAGGGCAGGAACATCTCCATGTCCTTCGTCTGCTCCGGCCAGCCGACCGTCGAGAACGGAACGAGCGCCGACGAGAACCACGTGTCCAGCACGTCGTCGTCGCGTTTCAGTTCACCCTGGACGCCGGCGGCAAGCGCCTTCTGCTGCGCCTCTTCCTGGTTGCGGGCGACGACGACTTCGCCGTTCGGACCGTACCAGGCCGGGATGCGGTGGCCCCACCACAGCTGGCGCGAGATGCACCAGTCCTGGATGTTGTTCAGCCACTGGTTGTACGTGGTCGTCCAGTTCTCCGGAACGAACTTGATCTCGCCGCTCGCGACCTTTTCCAGCGCCACGTCGGTGATCGACTTGCCCGGGTTGTGCGTGCCTTCCGGCGCCGGCTTGCTCATCGCGACGAACCACTGGTCCGTCAGCATCGGCTCGATGACGACGCCCGTGCGGTCGCCGCGCGGCACCTGCAGCTTGTGCGGTTTGACCTGTTCCAGCAGGCCTTGCGCTTCGAGGTCGGCGACGATCTTCTTGCGCGCTTCGAAGCGGTCCAGGCCGCGGTAGGCTGCCGGCGCGTCGTCCGTGATCTTCGCCTCGAGCGTCATGATCGACGGCATCGGCAGGTTATGGCGCTGGCCGACGGCGTAGTCGTTGAAGTCGTGCGCCGGCGTGATCTTCACGCAGCCGGTGCCGAACGCTTTATCCACGTAGGAATCGGCGATGACGGGGATCTCGCGGCCGACGAGCGGCAGCTTGAGCATCTTGCCGTGCAGGTGCGTGTAGCGTTCGTCGGTCGGGTCGACGGCGACGGCGACGTCGCCCAGCATCGTTTCCGGACGCGTCGTCGCGACCGTCAGGTGGCCGCTGCCGTCCGCCAGCGGGTACTGGATGTACCACATCGAACCGTCTTCTTCTTCCGACACCACTTCGAGGTCGGAGACGGCCGTGCCCAGCACCGGGTCCCAGTTGACGAGGCGCTTGCCGCGGTAGATCAGGCCCTGTTCGAACAGGCGCACGAACACTTCGGTGACGGTCTTCGAGCGCGGCTCGTCCATCGTGAAGTATTCGCGGTTCCAGTCGGCCGAGGCGCCCAGGCGGCGCATCTGGCCCGTGATGGTGCTGCCCGATTTTTCCTTCCACTCCCAGACCTTCTCGACGAAGGCTTCGCGGCCCAGGTCGTGGCGCGAGATCTTCTGCGCGTCGAGCTGGCGCTCCACGACGATCTGGGTGGCGATGCCGGCGTGGTCGGTGCCCGGGATCCACGCCGTGTTGAAGCCACGCATGCGGTAGTAGCGGGTCAGGCCATCCATGACGGTCTGGTTGAAGGCGTGGCCCATGTGCAGGGTGCCCGTCACGTTCGGCGGCGGCAGCTGGATGCTGAACGACGGCTTGCCGTCGTCCATCGACGCGGCGAAGTAACCGCGCTGTTCCCATTCCGTGCGCCAGAATTGTTCGATGTCGACTGGCTCGAAAGACTTGGCTAATTCCATGATGTGGCTGTATAGGCTGTATGGGCTGAAAATGCGAAAACGACCATTATAGATGGATTACGCGGCCGTTAACGAAAAGGGACGCTCGTGGCGCCCCTTTTGTCGTGCTGCAAAGCGACGGATTATTTACCGCAGCCCAGCGCCTTGATGCGATCGTACGCCGCCTTGGCCTGCACCAGACCGTAGCCGTACTTCGTGTCGCGGCCGGCCGTACCCAGGTCGAGCGCGCTGTTGTCCAGCGACGTACGGATCTGGGCGCCCGTGCAGGTCGGGAAGTAGCTCCACACCAGTGCGGCGACGGCCGACACGTGCGGCGTGGCCATCGAGGTGCCGTCGAAGTAGGCGTAGTTCGATGCCTTCACGGCCACCGTCGCGCTCTGGCCCAGCTGGGCCTTCATCGCGGCGCCGTCCGTGTCGGAGGCGGTCAGCGACGGGATCGTCGTGACGGTCGTGCCCAGCGTGCCGCCGAATGCGCCCGCCACGTTGTTGTAGACGATCGCGCCCACGCCGCCGCTGTTCTGGCAGTTGGCGACCTTGGTCGCGAAGTCGACGGTGCCGCGCTGGATCAGGCAGACCTTGCCGGAGACGGACGAGTTGACGGTGTCGCCGATGCCGAAGTCGGCCAGCGGTGCCGTCGCGGTCTTGACGGGCGAGCCTTCCATCGCCGACGAGGCGTAGTTCGCCGAGCCGACCGTCAGTGCCGTGTCGACGCCGGTGCCCATCGGGACGGTCGACAGCACGGCCACACCGGGACCGGCGATCTCGACATCCTTGTTGTATTGCGAGAACGAGGCGACGACCTTGTTCTCGTCCACGGCCGCCACCGACATCACGCTCGTGTAGCCGGCCGGGTACGACGTCGTCGAATTGCCGTCGTTGCCCGCCGCCGCGATCGAGAGGACGCCCTTGGTCTGCAGGTTGTCGAAGGCGCGCTGTTCGGTGATGCTCCTGGCGCCGCCGCCCAGCGACATCGTGATGACGTTCGCGCCCGCCGCGCCGCACTTGTTGGCGGCATTGGCCAGGGTCGACGAATACGTCCACGCGCCATCCTTGCCGAACACTTTCACGATGTGCAGCTTGAGCTGCTTGTTCGGGTTCACGCCGACGACACCCAGGCCGTTGTTCACGCCCGCGATGGTGCCGAACACGTGGGTGCCGTGGTGGGTTTCGTCCGTGTACCACCAGCCCGTGCCGGAATCGTATTCGCCGGTGACGTTGGCGCCGTTGTCCTTCAGGTCTTCATGGCTGAAATCGACACCGGAGTCGATGATGCAGATCTTGCGGTTGCTCGTGTTCGCATCGGACAGCTGGTCGGCCTGCACCTGCTTGATGCCGTATGGCACCAGCTGGCCGGACGTGTACGGTACGCCGGTCGACGGTGTCGTCAGCGCGAACGGTTTGCGGATCACGTCTTCCTCGACGTACTCGACGTTCGGATTGTGCTGCAGGCCCTGCAGCGCGGCCGTCGGCACTTCGATGGCCATCGCGTTCATGTTGAAGATGTCCTGCTTGACCGTGCCCCGGGCGGCCGCGACGGCGGACTTGATGTTGGCAGCCGAGCCGGGTTTGAAGGCGACGATCACGCGGGTCGTGCCGGGCGCGGCCGACACACTTCCCGAGAACGCGACGGCCAGGGCCGCCATGCACAGCCCGAGGACCGGGACCATCTTCGATGCGCGAGTGTATTTCTGATTCATCGGTGTTTTCTCCGTCTAAGAAAATATGTATTGCAGCTGGCCTTGTGGACCGCATGCTTTTTGGTTGTCCGCTACCCGTATTGGGCAGCGAAAATCAGTTTATTTTGAGAAGTTATACATATGCAATCGGATTTCAATCGTGCGCAACAGTTGTTGCGTAAGCGCAGAGATTGTGAATTTCTTTGACGAGACGGCTTGTCAACGTGCTATATTTTTGGCGCGCCGCAGGCGCCCATGCGACCGCGCGCCGCAACGGTCGCGTGCAACCTCTCGCTGCGAGAACCATAACAATGAGCGCGTACCTGCCTCCCCGCCGGCTGATCTTGCTGGTCGACGACGATCCCCTCCTGCTCGATTACCTGAAAACCGTACTGGACCATTCCGGTTACGAGACGATGACGGCCGAATCGGGCGTCGAAGCGCTGCAGCGCGTGGCCGAGCGCGAAGCCGACATCGCGCTGGCCCTGCTCGACATCAGCATGCCCGGCATGTCCGGCCTCGACCTGGCGCGCCGCCTCAGGGAGCACACGTCGGTCGCGTTCATGTTCCTGTCGTCGGTCGACGATGCCGAGACGGCGCGCCAGGCCGCCAGCCACGGGGCCGTCGGCTTCGTCGTGAAGCCGGTCGATGCCGCGCGCCTGATTCCCGCGTTCGAATCCGCGCTGGCCCGCGCCGACGAGATCCGCCAGTTGCGCCGCACCGAAGCGAACCTGAACGCCGCGCTGGCGGCGGGCCGCGAGACGAGCCTGGCGGTGGGGCTGCTGATGGCGCGCTACCAGACGGACCGCAACACGGCGTTCGAGGTGCTGCGCGACCATGCGCGCTCGAGCCGGCGCAAGATCAACGAAGTGGCGGAGCAGCTCGTGGCGGCGGAGGAATTACTTAACGGCCTGCACGGGGCGTTCGCGGGACGGTTGAAGGCAAAGTAGGTTTTGTGCCGGCTTGGTATCATGCCGAACATTCTTTCATCATCTTCCAGGGACCGTAAACATGAAAACCAGGGCCGCGATTGCATGGCAGGCAGGGAAACCGCTGACGATCGAAGAGGTCGAACTCGAGGGCCCGAAGGCGGGCGAGGTGCTCGTCGAAGTCAAGGCGACGGGCATCTGCCATACCGACTACTACACACTGTCCGGCGCCGACCCGGAAGGCATCTTCCCGGCCATCCTGGGCCATGAGGGCGCGGGCGTCGTCGTCGACGTCGGCCCGGGCGTGACGAGCCTCCGTAAAGACGACCACGTCATCCCGCTGTACACGCCGGAATGCCGCCAGTGCAAATTCTGCCTGTCGCAAAAGACGAACCTGTGCCAGGCCATCCGCTCGACGCAGGGCCGCGGCCTGATGCCGGATGCGACGTCGCGCTTCTCGCTGGACGGCAAGCCGATCTACCACTACATGGGCACGTCCACCTTCTCGAACTACATCGTGGTGCCGGAAATCGCGCTGGCGAAAGTCCGTTCGGACGCCCCGTTCGACAAGATCTGCTACATCGGCTGCGGCGTCACGACGGGCATCGGCGCCGTGATCTTCACGGCGAAGGTCGAGGCGGGCGCGAACGTCGTCGTGTTCGGCCTGGGCGGCATCGGCCTGAACGTGATCCAGGCGGCGAAGATGGTCGGCGCCGATAAAATCATCGGCGTGGACCTCAACCCGGGCCGCGAAGAGATGGCCCGTAAATTCGGCATGACGCACTTCGTCAATCCGAAGGAAGTCGAGAACGTCGTCGACACCATCGTCCAGCTGACGGACGGCGGCGCGGACTACTCGTTCGAATGCATCGGCAACGTCACGACGATGCGCCAGGCGCTGGAGTGCTGCCACAAGGGCTGGGGCCAATCGATCATCATCGGCGTGGCGGAAGCGGGCAAGGAAATCGCGACGCGTCCATTCCAGCTCGTTACGGGCCGCGTGTGGAAAGGCTCCGCGTTCGGCGGCGCGCGCGGTCGTACGGACGTGCCGAAGATCGTCGACTGGTACATGGAAAACAAGATCAATATCGATGATCTCATCACCCATCACCTGACGCTCGACCAGATCAACGATGGCTTCGACCTGATGAAGAAGGGCGAGTCGATCCGGTCGGTCGTGGTGTTCTGATCCCACCAACGTCCGCGTGGGCGGCAGCGCCCACGTTTCTTCCGTCTGTTCCGCGTTTCGTGCGGTCGGTATGTCGTGCGGGATCCCGCCGTGCTGGCGCAGCCGGCGCCGCAAGTGCAATCGATCAGCGCAGCGGCGCGACGAGGCAGCCGTGGGCATCCAGGCTGCCGGCGTCCTGGTCCCAGCCGCGGGCGTACAGCGGCACGCCCATGCCGTCCGGCAGGGCGGCCGTCGTCGGCGCCAGGTTCGCATAGACGCCAATGCGCTCGCCGTCCAGGCTGCGCACCATGCCGATCACGCCGTCCGGCAAGCCGTCGATGAAGACGGTCGCGCCGCGGCGCAGGGCAGGGTGGCGCCGGCGCAGCTTGACCAGGGCGCTGAAGTGGGCGAATGCGGCGTGGTCGAACCTCGACCAGTCGAGGCGCCAGTCGTCGAACAACACGGTCCAGTCGCGCCAGCCGCTGTCTCCGAATTCCTGGCCCATCAGGATGTGCGGCACGCCATCCATCGTCAGCAGCACGCATGCCGCGGCCAGGTGCGCGTCGTGGCCGAACACGGCGTCGGCGCGCGGCTGTTCCTTGTCTTCCAGCCAGCGCAGGCGCAGCGCGCCGCGCGGGAAGCCGTACGTCGATTCGTTCCAGTACTGCGCGAATTCGCGCGCGCCCGCTTCCCCGTGCGCCACGCGGCGCAGCATCTCGCGCGTGCCGCCTTCGTAGGTGAGGTCGCAGGCCGCGAGGTGGTGGAATTCGTCGTAGGCCTGCGAGACCAGTGCGATGTCGGGCTTCACCGCGGCCAGCGCGGCGCGGATCTCGTCCAGGAAATCCGTCGGCGTGATGTCGGAATCGTCGAAGCGCATGCCGTCCAGGCCGAAGCGTTCGACCCAGCGGCACATCGCATCGACCAGGTAGCGGCGCAGCTCGCGATTGCTGAAATCGAAGCCGGCGAAATACTCGCGGTGCGGCACGGCATACATCACCTTGCCGGCGCGGTCGCGCTGGAACCAGCCGGGGTGAGTCACCGTCAGCGGATGGTCGACGCTGCTGCGGTTCAGCGTCCAGTCGAACACGATGCGCATGCCGCGCGCGTGGATCGCGTCCACCAGCCGCCGCAGGCCGTCTTCGTCGCCGAGTGCCGGGTCGATGGCCTCGAAGTCGCGCACCGCGTACGGGTCGCCCAGGGTGCCGCGCCGGCCGGCCACGCCGATCGGTTGGATCGGCATCATCCAGATCGTGTTCACGCCCAGGTCGGCAAGGTGGCCGAGGCGCGCACGCACGCCGTCGAAGTCGCCGCCGAACGCGCGTACCGACAACTGGTAGACGACGGCGTCGGGCAGCCACGCGGGGCTCGTCAACGCTTGATGATTCCGGTACAGCGCGCCCGGCGCTTCCGCACGCAGGCCGCGCCGGCGCAGGAACACGGTGCCGTCCAGGCAGACGGTGACGCAGGAATTGCCCTGGCCATCTTCGGACATCCACGGGTTGGCGGGATCGGCGATCCAGTGCGTATCGTCCAGCACGAATTTGTACAGGTGGCGGCCGGGCGGCAGCGGCAGGGTGCAGGTCCAGCGGGTCGGCGTCACGCGTTCGAGCATGCAGGCATCGCCCACCCAGCTGTTGAAGGTGCCGGCCAGCGCGACGGTGCGCAAGTCTGACGGGCCATCGAAGACGAAGCGCACGCCGCCGGCGGCGAGAGCGGGGAGCAGGGCGGGATCGGCGTCGCGGGCGATGTGCATCTGGGCATCCTTGGTGTTGTTTTTTGTTATTGAACTACAAAATTATCGCTTAGTAAACAGTAGCAATACTACATTTTCATTTCCTGTAAATATTCTGGAACTTTTCCCGCGCCCCGTTCAAATAAAAGAAAAGAACGAACGAACCCGACGTGAACGAGACCGACGACTTACAACTGCTGCGCGCGATCCGGCAGGGCGACGAGGCCGCATTCCAGACCCTGTACCGGCGCCACCGCAGCGGCTTGTACAGTTTCGCGCTGCTGCACAGCGGCGCGCCGGACGTGGCGGCGGACGTCGTGCAGGACGTGTTCATGGGCCTCCTGAACGACATTTATGGCTTCGATCCGTTGAAAGGCATGCTCGCCAATTTCCTGTACGGCGTGGCCCGCAACCTCGTGCTGAGCCATGCGCGCCAGAACAGCCGTTGGGTGCAGGCCGCGGGCGACGACGACGAGGACGACGGCTGGGAGGTGGCCGATCCGGCGGCGGGGCCGCTGGGCAAGCTGCTCGACGACGAAGCGGTCGAGCAGCTGCGGCGCGGACTGGCCGTGCTGGCGCCGCATTACCGCGACGTGGTGATCTTGTTCGAGCTGCACGAAAAGTCGTACCAGGAAATTGCCCAGATCTGCCAGCTGGAGATCGGCACCGTGAGATCACGCCTGGCGCGCGGCCGTGCCGCGCTGGCGCAGGCGCTCGCGCCGTACCGGGCCATCGCAAAGGACATCGCATGAACAGGTTGGAATTCGAAGACGGGAATGGCAACGCCCCGGCGCCGGCATGGCGGGACGCGCGCCGCGTGCTCGCGCAGGCGGCGCCGCCGGACCGTGTGGAACAGGCGCTGCTGCGCGCTTTCAGGCAACGCCACGCGCCGCGGCCGTGGTATCGCCGATGGAGCGCCGATGCGGTCGCGTCCTGGGCCGGCATCGGCGCGGCGGCGTGTGCGCTGGCCATTGCCGGCATGAGTTTGCTGCCCACGGCAGCGCCATCGCCCCGCGTGGTGCGCGTGCTGGCGGCGGCCGACGTCGGGTTCGTGCCGCTCGTGCCGCCGGAGCGCATGGCGGCCGCACCGAATCCGCAATTGAAGCAGGCGAACCTGCCGCGCGCGGCCCTCGTGCAGATGGGGATTCCGATCGTGGCGGACGCACCGCAGGAACTGGTCCACGCGGAACTGCTGGTGGCGGGGACGGGCGAACCGCTGGCGATACGGCTGGCCGTGAACTGAAGTTTTTTCCAAGGAGGAGTGATGAAACGGACTTTCTTGTCCGCCGGCCTCGCTTTGCTTGCGCTGGCGCCGCTGGCCCATGCGCAGCAGGGCGGGGCGGCGAATGAAGCGCTGGAATTGATGCTGCTGCGGACCAGCGCGTCGACCCGCTGTACCGACGATTGCACGGTGCGCAGCCTGCCGTATTCCGCCGAGCGCGTGACGGAAACGGTCAAGGTGCTGGCCGACGGCAACCGCATCGTCCAGCGCAACACGGAAAAGCTGTACCGCGACAGCGATGGACGCACCCGGGTGGAATCGGAATGGAATGGCAAGCCGCTCGTGCAGATCCAGGATCCGGTCGGGGGCATGAGCTACCGCCTGTATCCGGACACGAAGACGGGCTACCGGATGGCCATCGCGGCGCCCGCCGGTCCGGCGGCATCCGCGCCCGGTGCCGCGAAGGTGGCCGAGCAACTGGCGCCGGCGCTGAACGTCGACGCGGCGGGCACCGTAGCCCAGTCGCGTTCGCTCGGCACGAAGCAGATCGAGGGATTGACGGCCACCGGCACCCACACGACCGTGACCGTGCCGGCGGGGGCGAGCGGCAACGTCAAGCCGATGATCAGCACGACGGAAGTGTGGATCGCGCGCGACCTGTGGATTCCCCTCGAGATGAGGATGTCCAACCCGTTCATGGGGGACAGTGTGATGCGCGTGCGGAACCTCTACCGCCTCGAACCGCCGACGGCCCTGTTTGCCGTGCCGGCCGACTATACGGTGCGCGAAATCGTGCGCCGCTGATTGCTTACCAACGAAAGGGAAGACCATGAAAGTTTCCGCAATCCTGTTCAGCCTGCTGGTCGCGTGCCAGATCCTGCCCGCCGCCGCCCAGACCGGCGACATGACGCGGCCCGACGTCACCGGCATCATGCAGGCGCATCATGCCGATCAATTCAGCCCCCAACGCCTCCGCGTCGAGTACAACGCTGCCGTCGCCAGGCTCAGGATCCTTGCCGGCGCCGGCAAGCCGCTGGCGTACACCTACGATTACGTGACGGACACGAGCATCGCGCTCGCCGGCGGCAATGCGCAAAAGTCGCAAACGAAGACGTCGTATGCTTACGACAAGGATGGCCGCTCGCGTACGGTGTCGTCGTCGTTCGGGCTGGAGCGCATCGTCATCGCCGATCCGACGCAACATGCGGTCTACCTCGTCTGCCCGGAGCGCAAGGAAGTCCTGCGCCTGCAGGGGGCCGCGCTGGACGAAGCGGCGCCCGTACAGCCGCCCGTTCCGTCGGGCGCGACGACCGACCTGGGCGAGAAGGTGATCGCCGGCGTCAAGGCGAACGGCAGCCGTTCGGAATTCACCGTGCCCGCCGGCGCCCAGGGCAACGAGAAGCCCCTGGTGCACAAGGTGGAAACGTGGTTTTCGGCCGATCTGGCGACCGTCGTGTACCTCCAGTTGAACATGCCGGAGTTTGGCGACATCGTCTCGCATGTCGACAACCTCAAGTTCGGCGATGTCCCGGCGTCCACGTTCGCCTTGCCGGAGGGCTACGCGATCCGCGATATCGCATTGCATGAATGACCACAGCATGGCAGCATGAGGGGTCATTCTTACCAGGAATATTCATGCGCTTGTCCCTTCGTCTTGCCGTCTGTGCCGTCCTGGCCGGATGCGCCTCCGTCGCCACCGCCCAGACGCCGGCCGAGCGTCCCGCCACGTCGTTCCCGTACACGCCGGGCCTGGACGTGAACTCGATGGACCGCAGCGCCGACCCCTGCGTCGATTTTTACCAGTACGCGTGCGGCGGCTGGATCAGGAACAATCCGATCCCGGCCGACCAGGCGCGCTGGTCCGTGTACGGCAAGCTGGCGCTGGACAACCGCCGCTACCTGTGGGGCATCCTCGAAGACCTCGCGCAGCGCCAGGATGGCCGTAACGCGAACCAGCAAAAGATCGGCGATTACTTCGGCGCCTGCATGGACGAGAAGGCGATCGAAGCGCGCGGCGCCGCGCCGCTGACGCCGTATTTCGACGAGATCGCGACCATCCAGTCGAACCGCGACCTGCCGCGCGTGCTCGCGCGCCTGCAACTGGCGCTCGCGGATCCGGCCCTGTTCTTCGGTTTCTCGTCGAGCCAGGATTTCGCGGACTCCTCGCGCGTGATCGCGTTCGCCGTCGCAGGCGGCCTGGGCCTGCCGGACCGCGACTCTTACCTCAAGACCGACGCCAAGTCGAAGGAAATCCGCGCCAAATATGTCGCGCACATCGCGAACACGTTCAAGCTGCTGGGCGATACGCCCGCGGCGGCGCAACGCAACGCGGCGCGCGTGATGCAGATGGAGACGACGCTGGCGAAGGCATCGCTGTCGGCCGTCGACAAGCGCGACCCGCATAAACTGTTCCACAAGGTCGACGCGCAAGGCCTGCAGGCGTTGACGCCGGGCTTCGACTGGCACGCCTACCTCGACGAGCTGGGCGAGGGCAGCCTGGGCACGTTCAACGTCACCGAACCCGCGTTCTTCAAGGCGCTCGGCAAGATGTGGAAGACGAACGGCGCGGACGCCACCCGCACCTACCTGCGCTGGCACGTGGCGCGCAACATGTCGCCGGTGCTGGCGTCGAACTTCGACAACGAGCACTTCGATTTCTTCAGCAGGACGCTGCGCGGCGTGCAGCAGCAGCAACCGCGCTGGAAGCGCTGCGTGGCGCTCGTCGACCACCAGCTGGGCGAGGCGCTGGGCCAGGAATTCGTCGGCCGCGCATTCTCGCCCGAGCTGAAGGACAAGGCGCTGCACATGACGCGCCAGATCGAAGACGCGATGAAGAAGGACATCGACGAACTCGACTGGATGAGCGCGGAGACGAAACAGCAGGCGCAGAATAAACTGGCCGCGATCGTCAACAAGATCGGCTACCCGGATAAATGGCGCGACTACAGCGCCTACGTCGTGAAGGCGGGCGATTTCGCCGGCAACGTCGAGCGCGGCAACCGGTTCGAGGCACGGCGCCAGCTGGCCAAGATCGGCAAGCCGCTCGACCGTTCGGAGTGGGGCATGACGCCGCCGACGGTGAACGCGTACTTCGATCCGCAGATGAACGACATCAACTTCCCGGCCGGCGTGCTGCAGCCGCCGCTGTTCGATCCGAAGATGGACGACGCACCGAACTACGGCAACACGGGCGGCACCATCGGCCATGAACTGACGCACGCCTTCGACGACGAAGGCCGCCAGTTCGACGCCGACGGCAACCTGAAGGACTGGTGGACGAAGAAGGATGCCAAGGCGTTCGAGGAGCGGGCCCAGTGCATCGTCGACCAGTACGCGCGGTACACGGTCGTCGACGACATCAAGATCAACAGCAAGCTCACGCTGGGCGAGGATGTCGCCGACCTGGGCGGGCTGATCCTCGGCTGGATGGCGTGGCGAACGGAGATGGCGGCGATGCCGCAGAAGGCGCAACCCCAGCCGCCGCGTGATGGCCTCACGCCGGAGCAGCGCTTTTTTGTCGGCTACGCGCAATGGGCTTGCGAAAACAATCGTCCGGAAAACCTGCGCGTGAGCGCGATGACGGACCCGCACTCGCCGGGGCGTTACCGCGTCAACGGGCTGATGGTCAATATGCCGCAGTTCCAGCAGGCGTTCCAGTGCAAGGCGGGGCAGCCGATGGTGAAGGAAAAGCGCTGCCGCGTGTGGTGAAATGAATCAGCGTCGTCCCCGCGAAGGCGGGGACGACGACGCTAGCGCCGCGAGGCCTGATCGCTCAGCTGGGCCTGCATATGCACGAGATTGGCCTCGAAGGCCTGCATCTCCAGCCCGATCGACGTCAGGTCGAGCGCCGCCTGCTTGAGTTCGGGGAACAGCTGTTCTTCTTCCTGGCGGATATGGCTCAGGACGGCATCGATGAGTTCGCGTACCAGCGGCTCGGTGCGGGCTTCGTCCAGCGACATGCCTTGCAGCGTGGCCAGCAGGTCGTCGACGGCGAGGTGGTCTTCCTCGAAGCGGGCGATCAGGTTCGGGTCCACCCGGCGCACGCCGGGATAGAACACGCCTTCCTCGAGGCGCGAGTGCATGTGGATCGCATGGATCAGCTGGGTCGCCGCCTGCTTCCGGACGTCGGCGCTTTGCGTGTTCCGGTACGCGTCGGCGAGCTTGCGCACCAGGTCGTGGTCGCGCAGCAGGGCCTGAACGGGATTGTCGACGGGGAACGCATCCTGCGTCCTCGACCGTACGGGGTCGTCTGTCGTTGCCATGGGTTTCTCCTCAACGGTTGCCCGGCATATTCCGATATGCCGTCAGGGTTTCATCCTACTCCCCGGTCGCCCATGTACCGTGTTAGGTAACGCACCGTCGGTCGTGTCCGCAACGTCCGCCTGCCAAAAAAAGCGCCGCCCGGCGGGCGGCGCTCATGAGAGGCGTCGTGCTCAGTGCTGCGCGATGCTGCCGCGCCATGCGCCCGTTTCCTTGCCGCGCTTCTCGAGCAGGTCCTTGAACTTCTGCAGGTTGCCGCGGGCTTCCAGGCGGACGGCGCCGAGGGCGTCGCCGATCTTCTCGATCGGACCTTCCGGCTCATAATCCATCTGCAGGGTGATGCGTGTGGCGTCGTCGGACAGCTTGTGGAAGGTCACCACGCCGCCGTTCGGCACGCCGCTCGTGCTGCGCCAGGCGATGCGCTTGTCCGGGATCTGTTCCGTGATTTCGGCATCCCATTCCTTTTCCTCGCCGGCCACGTTGGCCTTCCAGTGCAGGCGCTTGTCGTCCAGCTGGCGGATCTCGTGGACGCTGCCCATGAACTGCGGGAAGTCCTCGAACTGGGTCCACTGGTTGTAGGCGGTACGCACGGGGACGTTGACCTCGATGGTTTCGATGATCGACGAGCCCATGCCCGATTTATTGCCTTTGAGTTTTTTGGACAGCATCATGCCGCCGACGGCCAGCGCGGCGACCGTCACTACACGGTTCAGCATTTGTTACCTCCTTATGCCATAGCGTTCGCTTGCGTTACACAAAACCGGTCCATGCCCGCATCCGGAGCTGGACCGCATCTGTCGTCAAAAGTACGTCAAAAGTGATGAACACGGCGCTCGCGAGCCTTGCGGAAACAGTGATACTGTATATATCATCAGTAAAAATCCTGCCGCGGCGATGCCGAGGGCGTCCCGACGTTTTATAATGTCCGCATGAATCTCCTCGACAATCTGAACCCCGAACAACTGGCGGCCGTCACGCTGCCGTCCCAGAGCGCCCTCATTCTCGCGGGCGCCGGGTCCGGCAAGACGCGGGTGTTGACCACCCGCATCGCCTGGCTGATCCAGACCGGGCAGGTGTCCCAGGCCGGCATCATGGCCGTGACCTTCACGAACAAGGCCGCCAAGGAGATGCTCACGCGCCTCTCGGCGATGCTGCCGGTGAATACGCGCGGCATGTGGATCGGCACGTTCCACGGCCTGTGCAACCGCCTGCTGCGCACGCACCACCGCGACGCCGCGCTGCCGCAGACGTTCCAGATCCTCGATTCGCAAGACCAGCTGTCGATGATCAAGCGAATGCTGAAGGCGCTGAACGTGGACGACGAGAAGTATCCGGCCAAGGACCTGATGTACTTCATCAACAACGCCAAGGACCGGGGCCAGCGCGCGCACGAGGTCGAGGCGTACGACCACGTGCAGAAGCGCATGGCCGAGCTGTACGACTTGTACGACCAGCAATGCCAGCGCGAAGGCGTCGTCGACTTCGCCGAGCTGCTGCTGCGCGCGTATGAGCTGCTGCAGCGCAATCACCCGCTGCGCCAGCATTACCAGATGCGCTTCCGCCACATCCTCGTCGACGAGTTCCAGGATACCAACGACCTGCAGTACAACCTGCTGAAGCTGCTGGCGGGCCACGGCGAGCAGCGCGGCGGCGCCCTGTTCGCCGTCGGCGACGACGACCAGAGCATCTACGCATTCCGCGGTGCGAACGTGGGCAACATGCAGGCGTTCGAACGCGACTTCGAGGTGAAGAACCTGATCAAGCTGGAGCAGAACTACCGCTCGCACGGCAATATCCTCGACAGCGCCAACCACCTCATCTCGAACAACGCGAAACGCCTCGGCAAGAACCTGCGCACGGACGCGGGGCTGGGCGAGCCGGTGCGCATCTACGAAGCGTCGTCCGACCTGGAAGAGGCGCAGTGGATCATCGACGAAGCCAAGAGCCTGATGGCCGAAGGCGTGTCGAAAAGCGAGATCGCCGTGCTGTACCGCTCCAACGCGCAGAGCCGCGTGATCGAGCACGCGCTGTTCGCGGCCGGCCTCCCGTACACCGTGTACGGCGGCCTGCGCTACTTCCAGCGTGCCGAGGTCAAGCACGCCATCGCCTACCTGCAGTTGATGGACAACCCGCACAACGACTCGGCATTCCTGCGCGTCGTGAACTTCCCCACGCGCGGCATCGGCGCCCGCTCGATCGAGCAGCTGCAGATGGCGGCGGAGTCGTACCGCGTGTCGCTGTACGCGGCGGTCCCGTACATGACGGGCAAGGCCGGCACGGCGCTAGGCAATTTCGTGAAGCTGATCGAGAGCGCGCGTTTCGAGACCCAGCAATTGCCGTTGCCGGAAATGGTGCGCGTCGTGCTCGAGCGCAGCACGCTGCTCGCGCACTACGGCAACGAGAAAGAGGGCCAGGAACGCATCGAGAACTTGCAACAGATGGTCGGTGCGGCCACCCAGTTCGTGCAGGAAGAGGGCTTCGGCACGCATGCGCCGGCCCACCTCGGCCCGCAGGCGCAGGCTGCCACCGGCACGGCGATCGTGGACGGCGACGGCGTGGAAGTGCTCGACGCGGATGCCGCGCTGTCGACCGTGATGTCGCCGCTGTCCGCCTTCCTCGCGCACGCATCGCTGGAAGCCGGTGATGCCCAGGCGCAGGCCGGCCAGGAAGCGATCCAGCTGATGACCGTGCACTCGGCGAAGGGTCTGGAATTCGACGCCGTGTTCATCACGGGCCTGGAAGAGGGCCTGTTCCCGCACGAGAGCAGCGCCCGCGAGATGGATGGCGTGGACGAGGAACGCCGCCTGATGTACGTGGCGATCACGCGCGCGCGCCGGCGCCTGTACATGAGCTTTACGCAGCAGCGCATGCTGCACGGCCAGACGCGCTTCAACATGAAGTCGCGCTTTTTCGACGAGCTGCCGGAGCACGCGCTGAAATGGCTGACGCCGCGCGTGCAGACGAACTGGTTCGCGGGCCGCAAGTCGACGACGGCGTGGGACGATGCCGAGTTCCGCGAAGGCGGCAGCGACAATCATATCGCCAGGCAGATCGCGCAAAAGTCGGCCGGCGGCAACGGCACCGGCTGGCGCATCGGCGAATCGGTCAGCCACGCGCGTTTCGGCGAGGGCGTGATCGTCAACATCGAAGGCGGCGGCAGCAACGCGCGCGCGCAGATCAATTTTGGCGCGGCGGGGATGAAGGTGCTCGACCTGTCGGTGGCCAAGCTGGAACGGATCGGCCGATGAGCATGTACGCGTAATGGTGGGCCCTGTGCCCACCATTACGCCGACGTCATATCGGCTGCGGTGCCTTCTCCATCGGCTTGCCGAAGATGGTGCGGTAGCCGGCATACATCGCGCACTGCAGCAGCAGCATGAACAGGAAGATCAGCCACATCAGCACGACGCGGCCCAGCGCCGCGTCGCCGAACACCAGCGCGGCCAAGATGCACACGCCGAAGAAGATGCCGAACCACGCCGCCAGCAGCACGAGGAACGGGCGCGCCGTGCGGATGACGGCGAAGAAGCTGTAGAACGTGGCCTTGCCTGGTCCCATGTGCTTCCAGTAGGTGAGCGGGGCGGCGAAGCACAGCGTCACCAGCACGGCCACGTCCAGCAAAAAGACGCCGAACAGGGCCAGCATGTGCGACGTCTGCACGTTGGGCGGCGTCTTGGCGTCCGGCCGCGGCATCATCTGCATGATCACCTCGGGCGGAATCGCCAGCCGGGTGATCACCATCATCAGCAGCGACACGGCCAGGTAGACGAGCCCCAGCTTGCACAGCGCGGCCAGCGCCGGCTGGCGGAAGCCCGTCAGCAGCACGGCCGGGGTGACCCGGTCGCCGTTCTCGATCATCAGGCACGCCTGCATGAACGCCATCGTGAACGACGGAATCAATACGACCGCAAGTACCGAACCCAGGATCGGCACGGCCGACAGGCCGATGCTGAACAGGATATTGGCGAAGAGAAGCGTCGTCAGGGCGGCAGGCTGTTTGCGGAACAGGCCCATGCCTTGTTTCAGCCACTCCCATCCGGTACGTGCGGGTAAATCGTTCATGCTGTGAGGTCGGGGGCGCCTTGCGCGATGCGCTCGCGCAGGACGCGTTCGAAGTGGGTCGGATCGTGCGGCGTGAGCATTTCGGCTTCGCGCGGACGGTGATAATCATACAGGCGCGACAGCCAGAAGCGCAGCGCCGCCGCGCGCAGCATCGGCAGCCATGCCGCGTGGTCGGCCGCCGTGAATGGACGGACCGCGTGGTACGCGCGTGTCAGCGCCACGACGCGTGCCTCGTCGAGGCGGCCGGTGTCCAGGTCGATGCACCAGTCGTTGACGGTGACGGCCAGGTCGAACAGCCAGGTGTCCCAGCCGGCAAAATAAAAGTCGAAGCAGCCGGACAGGCGTTCGCCGACGAACATCACGTTGTTGCGGAACAGGTCGGCATGGACGGGGCCGCGCTCGAGCTCGGCATACGTCGAGCCAGCCGCGAAGTCGCGCTGGAATGCGAGTTCGGATTGCAACAGCGCGGCCGTCTCCGCGTCGAGGAACGGCAGGACCTTCGGCACCGTCTCGACCCACCAGTCCAGCCCGCGCAGGTTCGGCTGGCGCAGCGCAAAGTCGCGGCCGGCCAGGTGCATCTTCGCGAGGATCGTGCCCACTTCGGCGCAGTGGACCGGCTGCGGATCCATCTGCGAGCTACCGTCGAGCTTGCTGACGATGGCGGCCGGCTTGCCGTGCAATGCCACGACGAGCTCGCCGGCGTCGTTCGCCACCGGCGCCGGCACGGGAACGCCGCGCTCGGCCAGGTGGCGCATCAGCTGCACGTAGAAGGGCAGTTGCTCGAAGCTCAGGTTTTCGAAGATGGTGAGGACGTACTCGCCGCGTTCCGTCGTCAGGAAGAAATTACTGTTTTCGATACCGCTCGCGATGCCCTTGAGCGCGAGTGCTTTGCCAAGAGGAAATTGCTTGATCCACTGGGAGAGGTCATCCAGCGTGACCGGGGTGAAGACTGCCATTGTGTAAGTAGGAAAAGTCGCGGGTGCGGTCGCCTCAGGCGACCGGGCTGGTTACTTCTTCTCTGGCTCGGCGGTAGCCGGCATGGGAGGAGGAGGCGGCGCGTCGGCCGTCGTCGGGGCGTTGGTACCGGATTCGCTCGTGGCTTTCCGCTTGCCCGACAGGTCGAATTCACCCACCTTCCACTGCGGCGCGCGGATCGAATTCGTCTGCGCGTTGCCGGGCTGGGTGTTCGGTTTCATGTAGTAATGGCTGCCACCGGGCGTGGTGACTTCGACTTCGGTGACCTGGCCGCCGTCGCGCGTTTCCTTGATCTGGGTGCCGCGCTTCGGCGGAATCGTGGTCGCGGGGACGTCGCTGCCCGGCTCGATACGCTCGAGTTTCGGCGGCGCCGGGCTCGGGGTCGGCTGCGCGGTCTGCTGCTGGGCCACGGCCAATCCTGCCTGGCAAGTCAGGAACAGCGCGAAAGTGGCGAGGCGGATAGGGGTACGCGGCATGATGATCACCTTTGTCGTTTAGTTCATTGTAACAAACGGCGCCACTTCGCTGTGAAAAGTGTGGCTTCGTCCCCATCTGGATGACATCGCCTGCCCAGCTTTTCTCCATTCCCGATTCTGCGATAATGGCGCACGTTTTGCCGTGCCGCCGCGGCCCACTTTTTACTCTGCCCTATGGACAACACCCTGCTTCTCGTCGACGGTTCCAGCTATCTATACCGCGCTTTCCACGCACTGCCCGACCTGCGCAGCCCGGACGGCTACCCGACCGGCGCGATGCACGGCATGGTCAACATGCTGCGCCGCCTGCGCGCGGACTTCCCGGCCGCGTACATTGCCTGTGTGTTCGACGCGAAGGGCAAGACGTTCCGCGACGACCTGTATCCCGAATACAAGGCGACGCGCGCCTCGATGCCGGAAGACCTGGCCAGGCAGATCGAGCCGATCCACGAAGTCGTGCGCCACATGGGCTGGCCGATCCTGATGGTGGAGGGCGTCGAAGCGGACGACGTCATCGGCACGCTCGCGGCGCAGGCGACGGCGCGCGGCCTGAACACCGTCGTCTCGACGGGCGACAAGGATCTCGCCCAGCTCGTCAACGACAAGGTCATGCTGATCAACACGATGAGCAACGAAAAGCTCGACGAAGCGGGCGTGCTGGCCAAGTTCGGCGTGCCGCCGAACCGCATCATCGACTACCTGACCCTCATCGGCGACACCGTCGACAACGTCCCCGGCGTCACCAAGTGCGGCCCGAAGACGGCCCTCAAGTGGCTGACCCTGCACGGCTCGCTGGACGGCGTCATCGAGAACGCGGCGTCGATCACGGGCGCCGTCGGCGAGAACCTGCGCGCCGCGCTGGACTGGCTGCCGAAGGGCCGCGAACTGATCACCGTGAAGACGGACTGCGACCTGGCGGGTCACGTGGTGTCGATCGAAGAGACCCTCATCGGCCGTCCCGAGGACAAGGACGCGCTGCGTGACTTCTTCCAGCGCTACGGTTTCAAAACGATGCTGCGCGAGATCGGCCCCGGCAACGCGGGCAAGTACGGCATGCCCGGCGCGTCCGGTGCGCCCGCGCTGAATTCGCCGGAAGGCGCGGCGGGTACGCAACCGGGCATGCCGATTATCAAAGGCGAGTACGAGACGGTGACCACGCAGGAGCAGTTCGAGCGCTGGCTGGCGCTGATCGATAAAGCCGAGCTGACGTCGGTCGACACGGAGACGACGTCGCTCGACCCGATGACGGCGGAGATGGTCGGCATCTCGCTGTCGGTGGAGGCGGGCAAGGGTGCGTACATCCCTCTCGCGCACCGCTACGCCGGCGTGCCGGAGCAGCTGAACCGCGAAGAGGTCCTCGAGCGCATGAAGCCGTGGCTGGAAAATCCGGACAAGCCGAAGCTGGGCCAGAACCTCAAGTACGACAGCCACATCTTCGAAAACCACGGGGTGAAACTGCGCGGCATCGTGCACGACACCTTGCTGCAGTCGTACGTGTTCGAATCGCACAAGCCGCACGACATGGATACGATGGCGCTGCGCCACCTGGGCTACACGACGATTCCCTTCGTCGACGTGTGCGGCAAGGGCGTGAACCAGATCTGCTTCGACCAGGTGGAGCTGGGCCGCGCGACGGAGTACGCGGCCGAGGACTCGGACATCACCCTGCGCCTGCACCACGCGATGATCGGCCACGTGGAAAGCGACAAGGGCCTGGACTATATCTACCGCAGCATCGAGCTGCCGACGTCCGTCGTGCTGCAGAAGATCGAGCGCAACGGCGTGCTGGTCGACGCGGATAAACTGGCGGCGCAGTCGAACGAGCTGGCCGCGCGCATCATGGAACTGGAGCAGCAGGCCTACGAACTGGCCGGCGGCCCGTTCAACCTCGGCTCGCCCAAGCAGATCGGCGAGATCTTCTTCGGCAAGCTGCAGCTCCCCGTCATCAAGAAAACGGCGACCGGCGCGCCGTCCACCGACGAAGAAGTGCTGCAAAAGCTGGCGGAAGACTATCCGCTGCCAAAGATCCTGCTGGAGCACCGCGGCCTCTCCAAGCTGAAGTCGACGTACACCGACAAGCTGCCGAAGATGGTGAACCCGAAGACGGGCCGCGTGCACACGAACTACGCGCAGGCCGTCGCCATCACGGGCCGCCTCGCGTCGAACGATCCGAACCTGCAGAACATCCCCGTGCGCACGAGCGAAGGCCGGCGCATCCGCGAAGCGTTCGTGGCGCCGGCGGGCAGCGTGATCGTGTCGGCCGACTATTCGCAGATCGAGCTGCGCATCATGGCCCACATCTCGGAAGACGAGGCGATGCTGCGCGCGTTCGCGGCCGGCGAGGACATCCACCGCGCCACCGCCGCCGAGATCTTCGGCCTGCCGCCGGAAGAAGTGCAGAGCGAGCAGCGGCGCTACGCGAAGGTCATCAACTTCGGCCTCATCTACGGCATGAGCGCGTTCGGCCTCGCGCAGAACCTGGGCATCGAACGGGGCGCCGCGAGCAACTACATCGAGCGCTACTTCCAGCGCTTCGCTGGTGTCAAGCGCTACATGGACGAGACCCGTCTGCTCGCGAAGGAGCGGGGCTTTGTCGAGACGGTGTTCGGCCGCCGCCTGTGGCTCCCGGAGATCAACTCGCCGAACGGCCCGCGCCGCGCCGGCGCCGAACGGGCCGCGATCAATGCGCCGATGCAGGGCACCGCGGCGGACCTGATCAAGCTTGCGATGATCGCCGTGCAGGACTGGATCGAGAAAGACGGCCTGCGCACCCGCATGGTGATGCAGGTGCACGACGAACTGGTGCTGGAAGTGCCGCAGGAGGAGCTGGAACTCGTCAAGCGGAAGCTGCCGGAACTGATGGGCGGCGTGGCCACGCTGAAGGTGCCGCTGGTGGCCGAAACCGGTGTTGGAACGAACTGGGAGGAGGCTCACTGAGCCTGTAAAAACTCCCCGGCCAACCGCGCGACTTCCGTCGTCGCCAGCAAATTGTAATGCGTCGTCCCCGGCACGATGGCCAGCCGGGCGGCGGCGCGCAATGACCCATCCAGCCCCGCGTCGCGCTGCCCGCCGCCGAGCGCCTTGTAGAACCCGGCGATGTGTTCCAGCGTGATCGCATCCGCATCCGCGAACACCAGCATCGTCCGCGCCTGGATGGCACTCACCTGCGGCATCCAGTCGTAGTCGTGGCTCTGCAATTCTCCCATCTTGCGGAAAGCCGTTTCCCAGTTCACGGCCGGATACAGCTTGCCCAGCGGCGACTGCGCAACGTGCGCGCCGATCTGCGCGGCCTGCGTGTCCATGTGGTCGAAGGCCATGCGCACTTCCGGATAAAAACCGTCCCGGCCGGCTGCCGCCGACACGACGATCAGCCGGTCGACGACGTCCGGATGCCGGATCGCCGTCTGCAGCGCGACGCCGCCGCCGAACGAATACCCCAGCAGGTCGGCCTTGCCCAGGCCGAGTTCCCGGATCACGCCCGCGACGTCGTCCGCCAGCGTTTCGAAACGCAGCGGGCGGTCCACGTCCGGCGTGTGGCCGTGGCCTTGCAGGTGGATGGCGATCACGCGGCGGCCCTCGGCCAGCGCGGCGATGTTCGGGCCGAACGCTTCGCTGGCCATGATCCCGCCGTGCAGCAGCACGAGCGGCTTGCCGCTGCCGTGTTCTTCCACGTGGATCTGCATGCCGTTGACGGTGATGGAAGTATTCATGGTGGTCCTCGCAAGTGGGTGAGTGCCATGCAGAATACTCAGCCATATTATGTTGTCAAACATATCTTGTTCAGTATGTTTTCCCGGCTACAAGATGCTTCAGGTGTAAGCAGACGTTTCAATGTGCGTTGCTTAACATAAAAATTTCCGACCGGAATGTAGATTGTATGTACCGTCCGTGATGAGGCGGGCATCCATACAAGGCACACACCATGAACAAGACATTCCACCAAGCCGGGCTGCTGGCAGGCAGCGCTCTGATCGCAACCACTCTCGTCGCCTGCGGCGGCGGAGGCGGCGGTTCGGGTACGCCGGGACCGGCGACGACCGCGTCCACGGGCACCCTGAGCGTCGCGCTGACCGATGCGCCGGCCTGCGGTTTCGATGCCGTCAACGTCACGGTCAGCAAGGTCCGCGTCAATGCCAGCGCCAGCGCGGGCGATACGGACGCGGGCTGGACCGACATCACCCTCGACCCGGCCCGGAAGATCAACCTGCTGAACCTGACCAACGGCGTGCTCGACACGCTGGGCCAGACGCCGCTGCCCGCCGGCCACTATTCGCAGCTGCGCCTCGTGCTGGACGCGAACGCGAATACCGTCGTGCCGACGGGCGGCACCGAACAGGCGCTGGTGACGCCGAGCGCCACCCAGAGCGGCATCAAGCTGACCAGGGAATTCGATGTCGCGGCCGGCCAGCAGGTCGACCTCGTGCTCGACTTCGACGCCTGCAAATCGGTGGTCACGCAAGGGAAGGGCCGCTACCTGTTGAAACCCGTCGTGAAGGTCGTGCCGACGGCCGCCGTCGGCATCTCCGGCGTCGTCGCCGCGTCGCTGCTGGGCAGCCACGTGACCGTGTCGGCGCAGCAGAACGGCGTCGTGATCGCGTCCACCGTGCCGAATGCGACGACGGGCGAATTCTTCCTGTCGCACCTTGCGACCGGCAACTACGACGTGGTGATCACGGCCGACGGCCACGCGGCGGGCGTGGTCGGCGCCGTGCCGGTGGCGGCCAGCGGCAGCACGGTGCTGAGCACCACGGGCGCACCGCTCGACCTGCCTGCCGGCGCAACGGGAGCTATTGCGGGCACCGTGACCCTGCCGGCGAACGCCACCGAAGCGGCCTATGTGTCGGCGAAGCAGACGTTCGCCGCCGGCCCGACGGTGACCGTCAAGTATGCCGGCGCCGATATTTCCACCGGTGCGTACGTGATCGCGAACCTGCCGGTGACGGCGCCGCGGTACGCCGTCTACAGCGCGACCCTGCCGCTGACCTTCACGGCAGCGACGACGGTGCTGCCGGGCGTGGGCAAGTACCGCGTCGAGGCGGCCGGCACGGGCTACACGACGAAGGCCATCGACCTCGTCGACATCTCGACGGCCAATGCAACCAAGGTCGATTTCACGCTGGCACCCTGAACAAGCGCGCCGCCGCCGCCGCTGCTAAGATAGCAAGCCTTTCAAGACCCAACGAAGGAAGGCGATGAACGACAACGCAAGCGGCTTCGCGGCGGCCGCCCAACCCATCGCGGCGCAGTCCGTGATCCACACCGAGTCCGACGGCCTGGCCGTCGGCACCATTCGCCTGGCCGTCGGCGGCCAGGAAGTGCCCGTCTATGTCGCCCGTCCGGCGGGGCGGGACAAGCTCCCGGTGATGATCGTCGTGTCCGAGATCTTCGGCCTGCACGAACACATCGCCGACGTCGCGCGCCGCTTTGCCAAACAGGGCTATCTCGCGCTAGCGCCCGACTTCTTCATCCGCCAGGGCGATCCGTCCACGCTCCCCGACATGGCCACGATCCTGGCAAAAATCATCCGCAAGGTGACGGACGCCCAGGTGATGGGCGACATCGACGCCTGCGTCGCGTGGGCCGGCGAGAACGGCGGCGATATCGACCGGCTCGGCGTCAACGGCTTTTGCTGGGGTGGGCGCATCACGTGGCTGTACGCGGCGCACAACCCGCGCGTGACGGCGGCCGTGGCGTGGTACGGCAAGCTGGTGGCCGATCCGAATCCGCCGGGCCAGCCGGCGCACCCGATCCACGTCGCGTCCACGCTCACCGTGCCCGTGCTCGGCCTGTACGGCGCGAAGGACACGGGCATCCCGGTCGCCACGGTCGAACGGATGACGGCCGCGCTGGGCGAGGGGACGAGCGATTCCGCGATCGTCGTCTACCCGGACGCGGGCCACGCCTTCTACGCCGACTACCGCCCGAGCTACAACGCGAAGGATGCCCGCGACGGCTTCGCGCGCGCGCTGGCCTGGTTCCGCGAACACGGCGTCGGCTGACGGCGGCACGCCCGTCGGGTTACAATCAACGGTTTGCGCCCGGGGCGTGTGCGTCCGCACGCCCCCAGAAAAAGAAGAGGCTTTCAGATCGACCCGATTCTCATCTCCATCCTGCTGGCCACCGGCCTGGCGGGCGTGGTCAGCATCACGGCCGCCGCGGTGTTTTCCTTTACGCTGCTGTCGAAGGTCGTCGAACGCATGGTCAGCCTGTCGGTCGGCATCATGCTGTCGACGTCGCTGCTGCATGCGTTGCCGGAAGCGTTCGAGTCGAAGGCCGACACGCATGCGCTGTTCGCCACCCTGCTGGGCGGCCTGCTCGCGTTCTTCCTGCTGGAGAAGGTGGCGCTGCTGCGCCATTCGCACCACCACGAGGGCGACGGGCACCATCACGCGCATGGCCACGACGCGCGCCAGGCCGGGCGCGCGGGCTGGATGATCCTGATCGGCGACGGCATGCACAACTTCACGGACGGCATCCTGATCGCGGCCGCCTTCCTCGCCAATCCGCAACTGGGCATCGTCACGGGCGTGGCCATCATCGCCCACGAGATCCCGCAGGAGATCGGCGACTTCATCGTGCTGCTGAACGCCGGCTTCTCGCGCGTGCGCGCCTACGTGTTCAACCTGTTGTGCAGCCTGCTGGCCGTGCTGGGCGGGATACTCGGGTATGCGACGCTGGACCGCGCCAGCGACCTGATTCCGTACGTGCTGGTGTTCGCGTCGTCCGGCTTCATCTACATCGCCGTGAGCGACCTGATGCCGCAGATGCAGCGCCGGGCCACCGTGCGCGAATCCATTCCGCAAGTCCTGCTGATCGGCCTCGGCGTCGTCATCGTGCTGGTCCTGACGCACGGCCATTAAGATACTAAACGCTGCGCCCTGCGGTTGACAGGGCGATTCCTTGCGACCTATGCTGGGCCGTTAGCTGAACGGAGGCCGGTATGGCGAAGCTCTTGAGTGAATGGATTGCAGCATTGCGCGACAAGCCGTCGCGCTTCGCCTACGTGGTCGTGGCCCTCGTGCTGTCGGTCGTGCTGTTCACGCTGGCGGATTTCTTGCCGGCGCCGTACGACTTCAGTCACTGACGATGTTTACGCGGCGCCCGTCGCCACGGCGCGCCGCGGATCCGCCGTCCACTCGCTCCACGATCCCGGATACAGCGCCGCACCCGGCATCCCGGCCACTTCCAGCGCGAGCAGGTTGTGGCACGCGGTCACGCCGGAACCGCATTGCATGATGGCGTCCTGCGGATCGCCCACCGCCACTTTCAATTCCGCTTTCAGCTGGTCCGGCGCCTTGAAGCGGCCGTCCGCCTGCAGGTTGTCCTTGAAGAAGCGGTTCTTCGCGCCCGGGATGTGGCCGCCCACCGGGTCGATCGTTTCGTTCTCGCCGCGGAAGCGGTCGGGCGCGCGCGCGTCGACGATGGTCTTGCCGCCGTGTTCCACGTTGTGCAGGATCGCGTTCACGTCGACCGTCGTCACGAGGGTCGGACGGGAAGCGATGCTGCCGCGGGCGCGCGGGGCCGGCGCGTCGGTGACGACGGGCTGGCCCGCCGCCTGCCAGGCGGGCAGGCCGCCATCCAGCACGGCGACGGCGCCATGGCCGACCCAGCGCAGCATCCACCACAGGCGCGCGGCGTACATGCCGCCGTGCGCGTCGTACGCGACGACCTGCGTGTCGTCGTCCACGCCCCAGCCCCGCAGCAGCTCGATGAACGCGTCCTGCTCCGGTAGCGGATGGCGGCCACGGAAATTGCCGGCGGCGTCGCGCCTGGCGCCCGACAGTTGCGTCTCCATGTCGGCGAAGACGGCGCCCGGGATGTGGCCGGCCGCATAGGCGTCCCGGCCGGCGGCGAGGTTCATCAAGTCGTGGCGGCAGTCGACGACGACCCACTTCGAGTCGTTCATGTGTGCGGCCAGTGCGGCGGGTTCGATCAGGGTCGTGAAGCTGGACATGGCACTCCTTTATTCGCTGGCGATGGGATCGGTTTCCTTGACGACGGCGCCGCGCGCCGTGCGCGTCGTATTGTAGAACGTCGCGGCGATTCCCGAGACGAGGATCACGCCCATGCCCAGCCAGACATGCCAGTCGAACACGTCGCCCCACAGCATCATGCCCCACAGGCTGGAAAAGACGATGCCCGTGTACTGCAGGTTGGCGACGACGAGCACCTTGCCGATGCGGTAGGCGCGCGTCATCGCGATCTGGGCGCCCAGGCCGCTGGCGGCGATCGCCAGCAGCAGGCCCATGCCGTGCCACGATTGCGGGCGGAACGTATTCATGCCGTTGCCGAGCAGCGAGCCGACGAGGCCCGCCAGGCCCATCGTGACGGAAAAATAGAACACGACGCGGTATTCCGGCTCGCCCATCTGGCCGAGGCGGCGCACCTGCATATAGGCCATCGCGGCGATCACGGACGAGCCGATGGCGACGAGGCCGCCGACCCATTCATGCGTCTCGACGGCCGGCCGCAGCACGAGCGTCACGCCGACGAAGCTCATGGCGATGGCGAGGGCCAGCGGCCATTCGGGCAAGCCCTTGCCGCGCCACCAGCCGGTGACGAACATGTAGGCGGCGAGCCAGATCGGCGCCATGTAGTTGAGGGTCACGGCGGTCGCCAGCGGCAGCTTGGCGATCGCGTAGAACCACATCCACAGCGAGACCACGCCGACGACGCTGCGCCACAGGTGTTCTTTCGGGAAGTGGGTCTTGAACGAACCGCCCTGCAGGCGGATCATCGGGAACAGCAGCAGGGCGCCGATGAGACCCCGGTACATCACGATTTCCGAGGTCGAGTAGAGCGAGGAGGCCAGCTTCACTGCCGCGCCCATGGCGGCGAACAGGAAGCTGGCGAACAACATCCAGAGTGGGGCCATCAGCGACTAACCATCACATCCCCGGGGGAATATTGTCGATCTTGCTGCGATACCACTCGTGGAAGTGCTGCATGCCGTCTTCCATCGGCGACTGGTACGGGCCCGCCTCGGTCACGCCGCGCTCCATCAGCGCCTTGCGGCCGGCGTCCATGCGCAGGGCGATCTCGTCGTCCTCGACGCACGTCTCCATGTAGGCGGCGCGTTCCGCGTCCACGAAGCCGCGCTCGAACAGCACGAATTCTTCCGGGTAGTAGAACTCGACGACGTTGCGCGTCTTCTGCGGACCCAGCGGCCACAGGGTCGACACGACCAGCACGTTCGGATACCACTCGACCATGATGTTCGGATACAGGGTCAGCCAGATCGCGCCGTATTTCGGTGCCTGGCCGTTGTTGAACTTCAGGACCTGTTCCTGCCATGCCTTGTAGGCCGGCGAGCCGGACTTCTGCAGGCCGCGGTGCACGCCCACGGTCTGGACGCTGTAGTCCGGACCGAATTCCCAGCGCAGGTCGTCGCAGCTGACGAAGTTGCCCAGGCCAGGGTGGAACGGCTCGACGTGGTAATCCTCCAGGTAGACCTCGATGAAGGTCTTCCAGTTGTAGTCGCAGTCGTGCACCTCGACGTGGTCGAACATATAGCCCGAGAAATCCAGGTCCTTCGTCACGGACATGTGCTTCAGCTTGTCCATCACGTCGTAGCCGTTCTGTTCGAACAGCAGGCCGTTCCAGTTCTGCAGCGGCGTCCTGGACAGGTTCAGGCAGGGCGTGTCCGCGAAATGCGGTGCGCCGATCAGCTCGCCCTTGAGGTCATAGGTCCAGCGGTGCAACGGGCAGACGATGTTCTTGGCGTTCCCCCGGCCATTGAACATCAGCGCCTGGCGGTGGCGGCAGACGTTCGACATCAACTCGATGCCCTGTGCGTTGCGCACCAGCATGCGACCCTCGCTCTCCGATTTCAGGGTCGCGAAATCGCCCTTCTCGGGAACCATCAACTCGTGCCCGACGTAGCGGGGCCCCTTGAGAAACAATTGCTGCAATTCACGCTGCAACAGCGCGTCGTCGAAGTAGACATTTACCGGAAGCTGGGCGAGCGAACGCGCCAGCTTGGCGTGGGTAGCCAGATCGGACATCCCAACCCCCCTTTACAGAATTTCAGCCAAAGAAGAGAAAGAATCCGAGAACCAGTATTTTTAGGGGAGCATCGAGATTTCCAGGGCGAGCAGCAACGTGGTCGAGCGGGCGCGCTCGAGGCGTCGCATCCCGACCAACAGTGCTGCCGCAAATTCGGAGTTCTCGCTCCTTTAAAGAGCGGAATACGGTATTTCGGAGACAGAACCGGAGATTATAGCCTGTAAATGCCCCTCCAGTCCCGGGCCGGCTCGTGGTTGTGGTACGTGGGTGTTCAAAAATTGCCTAAACGGCATCGTTTTCATGAATCCCGGGGCGCTTTGCGATAAAATGTATCCTTGCTTGCAAGTTGGCGGCGACAGGCGCACCGTTCATGTCGAAACAGGATTGTTTAGAATAAGCGATTAGACTGGCATGCCGCGCACGGGTTGCGTATGGTGTCGCCCAGCCCCGAATCGATCAAACTCATTATGCCAAATAAAACAAACGCGGAGAGCGCCGCACCACCGGCAGCCGCGAGCGCAGCGGCGTCCGCACCGCCCGAATCCTTCGAGCAGGCGATGTCCGAACTGGCCCAACTCGTGACGCAAATGGAAAGTGGGCAATTGCCCCTGGAAGCCTCGGTCGCCGCGTATGCACGCGGGTCCGAGCTCGTGCGCTATTGCGCGGCCCAGCTGGAAAAAGTCGAATCCCAGGTGAAGGTCCTGGAAGGCGAGATGCTCAAGCCGTTCAGTGCCGACGGCGAGGACGACGTATGAGCGCGCCGCAGGATTTCCAGGCCTGGGTGAAGGCCGTGCAGGCCGACGCGGAGTCTGCCCTCGACCGCTTCTTGCCGGCTGAGAGCCAGGTGCCGGCCAAGCTGCACGAAGCGATGCGCTACACGGCGCTGGGCGGCGGCAAGCGCGTGCGTCCGCTGCTCGTGCATGCGAGCGGCGCGCTGTTCGGCGCGGATGCGGATGCGCTCGCGCGCGCCGCCAGCGCCGTCGAGATGATCCACGTGTATTCCCTCGTGCACGACGACATGCCGTGCATGGACGACGACGCCCTGCGCCGCGGCAAGCCGACGGTGCACGTGGCGTACGACGAAGCGACGGCGCTGCTCGTGGGCGACGCGCTGCAGGCGCAGGCCTTCGAGGTGCTGGCCGGCACGACGACCGTCCCGGCCGCGCGCACCGTCACGATGCTGCGCCTGCTGGCCGAGGCGGCCGGCAGCAAGGGCATGTGCGGCGGCCAGGCGATCGACCTGGACAGCGTCGGCCTCAGCCTCACGCTCGAGCAACTGGAACGCATGCACCAGCTCAAGACGGGCGCCATGCTGCGCGTGTCCGTGCTGTTGGGCGCCCTGGCCGGCCGCGACCTCGCATCGCACGAGCAGGAAGCGCTGGCCGCGTACTCGCGCGCCATCGGCCTCGCGTTCCAGGTCGTGGACGACATCCTCGACGCGACCGCCGACTCGGCCACGCTGGGCAAGACGGCCGGCAAGGACGCCGCCGACAACAAGCCGACCTATGTGTCGATCCTTGGGCTGGCGCCGTCGAAGGCGCTGGCGGAACAATTGCGGCAGCGGGCGCACGACGCGCTCGCGCCGTTCGGAGAACAAGCACTGCGGCTGCGCGAGATCGCGGACCTGATCGTGCAGCGGAAGGCATAAATGAAACTGCTAGATACCATCAACGACCCGGCCGACCTGCGCAAGCTGCCGCGCACCCAGCTCACGCCGCTGGCCCATGAACTGCGCCAGTTCCTGCTCGATTCCGTGTCGAAGACGGGCGGCCATTTGTCGTCCAACCTCGGCACCGTCGAGCTGACGATCGCGCTGCACTACGTGTTCAACACGCCGGAAGACCGCATCGTGTGGGACGTCGGCCACCAGACCTACTCGCACAAGATCCTCACGGGCCGGCGCGAGCGCATGCCGAGCCTGCGCCAGCTGAACGGCCTGTCCGGCTTCCCCAAGCGCGACGAAAGCGAGTACGACACCTTCGGCACCGCGCACTCGTCGACGTCGATCTCGGCGGCCCTGGGCATGGCGACGGCCGCGAAGATCAAGGGCGAGAAACGCAAGGCGATCGCCGTCATCGGCGACGGCTCCATGACCGCCGGCATGGCGTTCGAGGCGCTGAACAACGCGGGCGTCGAGGACGACGTCGACCTGCTCGTCGTCCTGAACGACAACGACATGTCGATCTCGCCGCCGGTCGGCGCATTGAACCGCTACCTGGCGCGCCTGATGTCGGGCCAGTTCTACGCGGCCGCGAAAAACGTCGGCAAGACGATGCTGCCCGCGCCGATGCTGGAACTGGCGAAGAAGCTGGAAGAACACGCGAAGGGCATGGTCGTCCCGGCCACGATGTTCGAGGAATTCGGTTTCAATTACATCGGCCCGATCGACGGCCATGACCTCGATTCCCTGATCCCGACGCTGGAAAACATCAAGAAGCTCAAGGGCCCGCAATTCCTGCACGTCGTGACGAAGAAGGGGCAGGGCTACAAGCTGGCCGAGGCCGAGCCGATCCTGTACCACGGCACGGGTAAATTCAATCCGAGCGAAGGCATCAAGCCCGCCAAGGCGACCAGGATCACGTACACCGAGGTGTTCGGCAACTGGCTGTGCGACATGGCGCATGTCGACAAGCGCCTGGTCGGCATCACGCCGGCGATGCGCGAAGGCTCGGGCATGGTCCGCTTCAACCAGGAATACCCGGACCGCTACTTCGACGTCGGCATCGCCGAGCAGCATTCGGTGACGTTCGCGGGCGGCCTGGCAACGGAAGGCATGAAGCCCGTCGTCGCGATCTACTCGACGTTCCTGCAGCGCGCCTACGACCAGTTGATCCACGACGTGGCGCTGCAGAACCTGGACGTGACGTTCGCGCTGGACCGCGCGGGCCTCGTCGGCGCCGACGGCGCCACGCACGCGGGCAACTACGACATCGCCTACCTGCGCTGCATCCCGAACATGGTCGTGATGGCGCCGTCGGACGAGAACGAATGCCGCAAGATGCTGACGACGGCCTACCGTTTCGACGGCCCGGCCGCCGTGCGCTATCCGCGCGGTGCGGGTATCGGCGCGGTCATCGAGCCGGCGCTGGACGTCATCGAGATCGGCAAGGGCATCGTCAAGCGCGAAGGCAAGGGCGTCGCGATCCTGGCCTTCGGTTCGATGGTGGCGCCGAGCATCAAAGCGGCCGACGGCCTGAACGCGACCGTCGCCGACATGCGCTTCGTGAAGCCGCTGGACGTGGAACTGGTGAAGCAGCTGGCGCAGAACCACGACTACCTGGTGACGGTGGAAGAGGGCTGCACGATGGGCGGCGCCGGTTCCGCCGTGGCCGAGGCGCTGGCGGAGGCGGGCATCGCCAAGCCGCTGCTGATCCTGGGCCTGCCCGACCGTTTCATCGACCACGGCGACCCGGCGCTGCTGCTGGCGTCCGTCGGCCTGGATGCGCACGGCATAGCCTTGTCGATCCGCGAACGTTTCGGCATCGGCGAACCGCGCCTGGTCGTCAACAACACCTGACCCTGCGCAGTTTGCCCCTCCGAAAAACGCCATCCCGGCCCGTCCGGCGGTGGCGTTTTTTGCTATGGCGAATCGGCCGACGCGTCCGTTGCGGGAAGCCTATAATCCCGCTTCATCGACTATCGAAAGCACCGTTCATGCTTTCCCCCGCCCTGTTCGAAGCCGTCTTCACTCACTCCCCGATCGGGCATTACCTGCTGTCGCCCACGCCGGAGGCGACCATCCTCGCCGTCAACGACGCGTTTTTGAAAGCGTCGGGGCGCACACGCGAGGAGCTGGTCGGCGTCAGCCTGTTCGAAGCCTTCCCGCGCAACCCCGACGACCCGGCCGACACCGGCGAAACGGTCTTGCGCCGTTCGCTCGCCCGCGTCGTGGCGACGGGGCAGCCGGACCGGCTGCCGGCCCAGCGCTACCCGATTCCCGTCGTCCTGCCGAACGGCGCGACGGGCTACGAGGAGCGGTTCTGGACCGCTGTCAGCACGCCGGTCTTCGGCACGGACGGCGCCATCCTGTGCATCTCGCACACGACCAACGACGTGACGGAGCAGGTGCGTTCGGAAGCCGCACTCCGCGAGAGCGAAGCACGCTACCGGGCATTGACGAATGCGACGGCGGACGTCGTGTACCGCATGAGCCCCGACTGGAGCCAGCTGCGCCAGCTCGATGGCCGCGGGTTCCTGAAGGACACGGCCGACGCGAGCCGCTACTGGATCGACGACTACATCCCGGCGGAAGACCAGGAGCGCATCCACCTGGCGATCGCCGCGGCGACCCGCGCCAAGTCCACGTTCGAGCTGGAACACCGCGTGCGCCGCCTGGACGGCAGCGTGGGCTGGACGTATTCGCGCGCGGTGCCGATGCTCGACGCGCGCGGCGACATCGAGGAATGGATCGGCGCCGCCAGCGACATCACGGAGCGCAAGCTGGCCGAGGAAAAGCTGAAGGAATCCGACCGCCGCAAGGACGAGTTCCTCGCGATGCTGGCGCACGAGCTCAGGAACCCGCTGGCGCCCATCGGCGCGGCCGCCGCGCTGCTGCAGCGCGCGCGGCTGGACGAGGGTCTCGTGCGCAAGACGAGCGAGATCATCGGCCGCCAGGTCGCCCACATGACGGAGCTGGTCGACGACCTGCTGGACGTGTCGCGCGTCACCCGCGGGCAGGTCGAGCTGGACGAGGCAGCGCTGGACATGCGCGCCATCGTGGCCGACGCGGTGGAGCAGGCGATGCCGCTCGTCCGTACCCGGCACCAGCAGCTGGACGTGGACGTCCCCGCGCACGCCATGCCGGTGATGGGCGATGCGAAACGCCTCGTGCAGATCCTCGCCAACCTGCTCAACAACGCCGCCAAGTACACGCAGGAGGGCGGCCGGCTGCGGCTCGCGGCCAGGGTGCGGGGCAACGAGGTCGTGGTGGACGTCGTCGACAACGGCATCGGCATGGCACCGGAACTGGCGGCGCGCGCGTTCGACCTGTTCGCCCAGGCCGAGCGCACGTCGGACCGCGCCTCCGGTGGCCTGGGACTGGGCCTGGCGCTCGTGCGGAGCCTCGTCGAGCTGCACGGCGGCACCGTCTCGTGCGCGAGTGCGGGGCCGGGCCAGGGCAGCCGGTTCACCGTGACCCTGCCGCTCCTCGCGGCAGGCGCCGCGCCGGCCGCGCCGTGCGACGAGGCGCTGGCGGCGCAGGAACGCGGCCTGTCGATCATGGTCGTGGACGACAACGTCGACGCGGCCGAGACGCTCGGCCTGCTGCTGGAAGCGTCCGGACACCGCGTGAGCATCGAGCACGATCCGCTGCACGCGCTGGAGCGGTCGCGCACGGAGGCGCCGCAGGTATGCCTGCTCGACATCGGCCTGCCGGGCATGGATGGCTACGAACTGGCGCGGCAGCTGCGCGCGCAAGCTTCCACCGCGCACGCGTTCCTCGTCGCCATCACCGGCTACGGCCAGGACAGCGACCGCCGGCTCGCCGCGGAGGCAGGTTTCGACAGGCACCTCGTCAAGCCGATCGATCTCGAGTCGCTGCGGGACGCGCTGGCCGGCGCGTCCCGCCCTACTTGAACAGGTCCTCGGCGCGGCGGTACAGGATCCACGACGTGGCCACGTACTTGTCGCCGCTCGTCGCGACGTGGCCCTTGTGCGTGTGGGTAAAGCCGGCCGGGGCGATGACCAGCCGGCCCTGGCGCGCCTCGACCTTGCGGCCCTGGTACAGGAATGCCGTCTCGCCGCCCTCCGCCACGTCGTTCAGGTAGAACTGGAACAGCAGCACGCGGTGCAGGGTCTCGCAGCTCGCGTTCTGCGGATAGATCTCGGAATGCCAGTGGTGGTAGCCGCCGCTGCCGCGCAGGTACTTCTGCAGGTTGATGGCGCCGAGACGGTACATCGCCTGGACCAGCGCATCGAGGTGCGGGCGGCCGCATTCGTCGAAGTTGTCCAGCGAGAGCGCCACCGGCTGGCCCGTGGCGGGATGCGCGACGGTCGGCGCGAGGGCGCCCAGCAGCAGAGCGCGGTAGCGGTCCATGTACTCGACCAGGTGGCGCCGCACGGCCGTCGCCATCAGGTTGCACACGTCGTGCCATTCCTTGTGCTGGCTGATGGTGATGTCCCAGCTGTCCTTCTTTGCCACGTCCACGCCCATGCCCGTGCGGCCGCGCTGGTGCTTGTCGCTGGCCTCGAAGCGGTCGAGGATGTGGGCGCATTGCCCGGGCGTGAGGGCGCCGTCGTAGATGCCGATGAAATCGTCGCTCATGTGGCTTGCTCCGCCGGCACGTGCAGCGACCGGGCCAGCAGGTGGCCGGCCAGCCAGCCGCCGATCAGGCCGCCGATGTGGGCCGCGTTGTCAGTGTGCGGATACAAAAAGCCTGCCGCCAGGTTGAACGCCAGGAACGGCAGCAGCGTGCCGCGCAGGTCGTTGACGACGGTGGGCGGGATGCCGCTGTTCTCGCGCCGCATGAACGCGAACAGGCCGCCGACGATGCCGAAGATGGCGCCGGACGCGCCCACGCTGTTCACGTGCGGATTCCACACCACGCTGGCGATGCCGCCGCACAGGCCGGCGACCAGGTACAGCGCGCTGAAGCGCAGGCTGCCGAACAGGCGCTCGACGAGCTGGCCCACCTGCCACAGCGCGATCATGTTGAAGGCCAGGTGCAGCAGGCTCCCGTGCAGGAACAGCGACGTGAAGAGGCGCCACGGTTCGCCGTGCAGCGTCCTGTCGCCCAGGTTCGAGCCCCAGTTGACGAGTTGGGCCGAGCGCAGGACCGCATCGTAGTTCGAATTCCAGCCCCAGCCCAGCATCGATCCCATCACGCCACCGGGCAGGCTGCTGCGCACGAGCCACATGAGGAAGTAGATGCCGATGTTCAGCGCCAGCAAGGTCCAGATCACGGGCGTCGACGGACTCCAGTAATCGATCCGGTCGTGGAATTCCTCGCGCTCGGCGTGGGCGATGGCGAAGTCCTCGGTGCGACGTTGCGGCAGCAGGGCGGCGAGCTGCACCGCCGCCGCGGCGTCCTTCATGGCAAAGCCGATGACGAGATTCTCGCGCACGCCCAGCACGTGGAACATCACGTTTTCGCCGTCCGTCTGGACGTTGACGATGTCGACCATGCGCAGCCGGTGTTCCGCACGCTTGGCCAGGCGGAACGATCTGTGGATCTTGCCGCGCACGAGCACGAAGTCGGGTTCGACGACGACCCGGCCCTTGCCCCGGAAGTGGAACGAATTCGCGTGGAAGCGGACGTCGAAGGTTGTCGTCATCCGCACTCCGTCAGGTGCGCTTGCGTTCGTGCTGCCACAGCACGTCGCTGCCGCCCGCGTGGCGGTTCAGCACGCGCGCCAGCACGAACATCAGGTCCGACAGGCGGTTCACGTACTGGCGTGGCTGCGCGTTGATCGTTTCGAGCTTCGACAGCGTCACGATGGCGCGCTCGGCGCGGCGGCACACGGTGCGACACACGTGCGCGAGCGACGCGGCGCGCGAGCCGGCCGGCAGGATGAATTCCTTCAGGACCGGCAGGTCCGCGTTGTACTTTTCCAGCAGCGCGTCCAGGCGCGCCACCTGCTCGTCCTTGATCAGCTGGTAGCCGGGGATGCACAGCTCGCCGCCCAGGTCGAACAGGTCGTGCTGGATCGTGACGAGTTCCTCGCGCAGCTCGCCCGGCATTTCCTCGCACAGCAGCAGGCCGACGAAGGAATTCAGCTCGTCGACGTCGCCCAGCGCCGCGATGCGCGCGCTGTCTTTACCGGTGCGGCTGCCGTCGCCGAGGCCGGTGCTGCCGTCGTCGCCCGTGCGGGTCGCGATCTTCGAAAGTCGATTGCCCATGCTGATATCCTGCCCACGAAAAAAGATAGCCGGAGCATACGCCAAATCCTTGGGATTGTGCTTACAATCGTTCCATGATTCCCTCGATTCCAGTCGACCCCGGGCGGAGGCGGCAGGTGGCCGCCGCACTGCGCGCCGTCCTTCCCGCACGCGCCGTCCTCGCCGATCCCGAGGACACCCGTCCTTACGAATGCGATGGCCTGGCCGCCTACCGCCAGCTGCCGATGGTCGTGACCCTGCCGGACGACGAGGCGCAGGTGCTCGCGATCCTGAAGGTATGCCGCGACCTGGGCGTGCCCATCGTTCCGCGCGGCGCGGGCACGGGCCTGTCCGGCGGTGCGCAGCCGCTGGCGGACGGCGTCGTGATCTCGACGGCGCGGCTCAACCGCATCCTGCGCGTGGAGCCGTATGCGCGCACGGCCGTCGTGCAGCCGGGCGTACGCAATCTCGCCATCTCGGAAGCGGCCGCGCCGTTCAACCTGTACTACGCGCCGGACCCGTCGTCGCAGATCGCCTGCACCATCGGCGGCAACGTGGCCGAGAACTCGGGCGGCGTGCACTGCCTCAAATACGGCCTCACCGTGCACAACGTGCTGCGCGTGCGCGTCTGTACGATCGAAGGCGACGTCATCGAGCTCGGTGGCGCATCCCTCGATGCGCCCGGCCTCGACCTGCTGGCCGTGTTCATCGGCTCGGAAGGCATGCTGGGCATCGTCACCGAAGTGACCGTGAAACTCGTGCCGAAGCCGGCGCAGGCGCAGGTGATCATGGCGTCGTTCGACGACGTGGCGACGGGCGGCAACGCGGTCGCCAGCGTGATCGCGGCCGGCATCATCCCGGCCGGCCTGGAGATGATGGACCGGACGTCCTCGCGCATGGTCGAGCCGTTCGTGAAGGCGGGCTACGACCTGGACGCGGCGGCCATCCTGCTGTGCGAGGCGGACGGCACGGCGCTCGAAGTGGCGGAAGAAATCGCGCGCATGGCGGAGGTGCTGCGCGAGGCCGGCGCCAGCGCGATCACGGTGTCGCAGACCGAGTCCGAGCGCCTGCGCTTCTGGTCCGGCCGCAAGAACGCGTTCCCGGCCGCCGGCCGCATCTCGCCCGACTACTACTGCATGGACGGGACGATCCCGCGCAAGCAGCTCGCGCACGTGCTGGCGCGCATCGAGGAGATGGAGACGACGTTCGGCCTGCGCTGCGCGAACGTCTTTCATGCGGGCGACGGCAACATGCACCCGCTGATCCTGTTCGACGCCAACCTGCCGGGCGAGCTCGATCGCGCGGAAGCCTTCGGCGCCGCCATCCTCGCGCTGTGCGTGGAAGTGGGCGGCACCATCACGGGCGAACACGGCGTCGGCGTCGAGAAGATCGATTCGATGTGCGTGCAGTTCGGCGCCAGGGAGCTCGACGCATTCTTCACGGTGAAGCGCGCGTTCGATCCGGGCATGCTCCTCAATCCCAACAAGGCCATTCCGACACTCCACCGCTGCGCGGAACTGGGCCGCATGCGCGTCAGCGGCGGCGTGCTGCCGTTTTCTGATCTGCCGCGCTTTTGACCATGCAGAATCTCGTCGTACACTTTCAGGAACTTGTGCGCAACGGGCGCCCCTTGCGCATCCGCGGCGGCGGCACCAAGGACTGGTACGGGCAGCGGCTCGAAGGCGACGTCCTCGATACGCGCGACTACACCGGCATCGTCGACTACGAGCCGACGGAACTCGTGATCACGGCGCGCTGCGGCACGCCGCTGGCGGAGATCGAAGCGGCCCTTGCGGAGCGTGGGCAGATGCTGGCGTTCGAGCCGCCGCATTTCGGCTCGCAAGCCACATTGGGCGGCGCGATCGCGAGCGGTTTATCGGGACCGCGCCGCGCGAACAGCGGCGCCGTGCGCGACTTCGTCCTCGGCTGCAAGCTCCTGGACGGCAAGGGCGACGTGCTGTCGTTCGGCGGCCAGGTGATGAAGAACGTGGCCGGCTACGACGTGTCGCGCCTGCTGGCCGGGTCGCTCGGCACCCTGGGCCTGCTGCTGGAAGTGTCGATAAAAGTGCTGCCGCGCGCACCGCGCGAAGCGACGCTCGTGTTCGAGGGCGTGAACGAGGTCGATGCGATCCGCAACCTGAACGAATGGGCCGGCCAGCCGCTTCCGGTCTCCGCCAGCTGCTGGCACGACGGCATGCTGGCGCTGCGGCTGTCCGGCGCGAATGCCGCCGTCGACAATGCCATCCGCACGCTCGGCGGCGACGTGATGCCCGACTGTGCCCGCTTCTGGGCCGGCCTGCGCGAACAGCAGCATCCGTTCTTCGCAGGGGACATGCCGTTGTGGCGCCTGTCCGTGCCGTCCACGGTCGGCGCCATCGTGCCGGGCAGCCCGCAACTGATCGAGTGGGGCGGGGCGCAACGCTGGCTGCGCGCGCCGGGTGACGCGGCGACGGCGGAACGCATCCGCGCGACCGTAGCAGCGTGCGGCGGCCACGCGACGCTGTTCCGCGGCGGGGAAAAAGGCGTCGGCGTGTTCCAGCCGCTGGCGCCGGCCATCGCCCGCATCCACGAGCGCCTGAAAGCCGGGTTCGACCCGGCCGGCATCTTCAATCCCGGCCGGATGTATTGAGGGACCATGCAAACGAATCTCGCCGATTTCATCAAGGGCACGCCCGAGGGCATCGAGGCCGACGCGATCCTGCGCGCCTGCGTGCACTGCGGCTTCTGCACCGCCACGTGTCCGACCTATCAACTGCTGGGCGACGAGCTGGATGGCCCGCGCGGCCGCATCTACCTGATCAAGCAGGTGCTGGAAGGCGAGACGCCCACGCGCAAGACGCAGCTGCACCTCGACCGCTGCCTCACGTGCCGCAACTGCGAGACCACGTGCCCGTCCGGCGTGAAGTACGGGCGCCTCGTCGACATCGGCCGCAAGGTGGTCGAGGAACGCGTGGCGCGTCCGTTGGCGGACAGGGTGAAACGCACGACGCTGAAGGAATTCCTGCCGCGTACCGGTCTGTTCAAGCCCGCGTTCAGGGCGGGACAGGTGGTGCGCCCGCTGCTGCCGTCCGCGTTGCAGGACAAGCTGCAGCCGGCGCGCGCGCCCGGCCGCTGGCCCGTGCGCGACCACGCGCGCAGGATGCTCGTGCTGGCGGGCTGCGTGCAGCCGGCGATGGCGCCGAACGTCAATGCCGCGACGGCGCGCGTGCTCGACGCGCTCGGCATCCAGCTCATCGAAGCGCCGCAAGCCGGCTGCTGCGGCGCCGTGCGCTTCCACCTGAACGACCAGGACGGGGGACTCGCCGACATGCGCCGCAACGTCGACGCGTGGTGGCCGTACGTGGAGCAGGGCGGCGTCGAGGCCATCGTGATGACGGCATCCGGCTGCGGCGTGACGGTCAAGGACTACGGCCACCTGCTCGCGCACGACGCGGCGTATGCGGCAAAGGCGGCGCGCATCTCGGCGCTGACGAAGGACCTGTCCGAGATCATGTGCGACTTCGAGGGCGAGATCGCGCGGCTTCTTTCGGGCCGCATCCATGAGCGCGTCGCGTTCCACCCGCCGTGCACCCTGCAGCACGGCCAGCAGATCCGCGGCAAGGTCGAGGGCGTGCTGCGCGCGGCCGGCGTCGATGTCGTGCTGTGCGCGGAAAGCCATCTGTGCTGCGGCTCGGCCGGCACGTATTCCGTGCTGCATCCCGAGCTTGCGCACGCCCTGCGCGACCGCAAGCTCGCCAACCTGGAAGCGACGGGCGCGCAGCAATACGTCTCGGCCAACGTCGGCTGCATCGCGCACCTGCAGTCCGGGACGGCGACGCCGGTGACGCACTGGATCGAGCTCGTCGACCGCGCGCTGACGAGCGGTTGATTCGTCCTATAATGATCTTGCCGTTGCGTTCATCCAGAGCGCATTCTTTCAGGACGTACTTGCATGACCGAGCCGCTTGCCTCCCGCCGCACTTCACGCAAACCCGCTTACCGCGTCTCCACCGGCGTGCCGGGGCTGGACGACATCCTCGGCGGCGGCCTGACCGGGGAGCGGGTGTACCTCGTCGAAGGCACCCCTGGCACGGGCAAGACGACCCTGGGCATGCAATTCCTGCTCGACGGCGTTGCCAAGGGGGAAGCCGGGCTGTACATCACCCTGTCGGAAACTGCCGATGAGCTCGATGCCGTCGCGGAAAGCCATGGCTGGTCGCTGGACCAGCTGGCGATCTTCGAACTGGCCAGCGACGGGGCGCTCGATCCTGAGGCGCAGCAGTCGATCCTGCACCCGGCCGAGATCGAGCTGGGCGAGACGGCGCGGGGCGTGATGGAAGAAGTCGACCGCATCAATCCGGTGCGCGTCGTGTTCGACAGCCTGTCGGAAATGCGCCTGCTGGCGCAGAATCCACTGCGTTACCGGCGCCAGATCCTTGCACTCAAACAATTTTTTGCGTCGCGCGCGTGCACTGTGCTGATGCTGGACGACAAGACCAACCAGTCGGACCAGCACCTGCACAGCATCGCACATGGCGTCGTCAGCCTGGAACAGATCGCGAAGGAATTCGGCAAGGAACGCCGCCGCGTCAATATCATGAAGATGCGGGGCATCAAGTTCCGCGGCGGTTACCACGACTACATCCTCGACACGGGCGGCCTCCGCATCTTCCCCCGGCTCGTCGCGGCGGAACACTCGGCGGCGTTCACGCCCGTGACGCGCTCCACGGGATCGGATGGACTCGACATGCTGCTGGGCGGCGGCCTCGTTGCCGGGACCAATACGCTGTTCGTCGGGCCGTCGGGCGTCGGCAAGACGACCGTCGTGGTCCGCTGCATGCTGGCGGCGCTGGAGCGGGGCGAGAAAGCCTCGTACTACCTCTTCGACGAAGGCATGGGGACGTTCTTCACGCGCGCGGCCACCCTCGGGCTGGACCTGGCGCCGCACCTGGAGTCCGGGCTGCTGACGGTGCGCCATGTCGATCCGGCCGAGCTGGCGCCGGGCCAGTTCGCCCAGATGCTGCGCGACGCCGTGGAAATCGACGGTGCCGCCTTCATCGCCATCGACAGCCTCAACGCCTACCTGCAGGCGATGCCCGGCGAGCAATTCCTGCTGCTGCAGATGCACGAGCTGCTCGCCTACCTCAACCAGCAGGGCGTCACGACGGCGCTGATCCTCGCCGAGCATGGCGTCGTCGGCGAGGGCGCGCGCGACGTCGATCTCAGCTACCTGAGCGATGCGGCGATCCTGCTGCGTTACTTCGAATCCAGCGGCAAGCTGCGCCGTGCGATCACCGTGTCCAAGAGCCGGACGGCGCACCATGCGCTGACCATCCACGAGCTCCAGCTCGGTCCTGACGGCGTCGACGTGGGTGCCGCGCTCGAAGGCTTCGAAGGCGTGTTGACGGGCTTGCCCACCTACCGCGGCTCGACGCCCATGATGGCCGTATCCGACGCCAATGCCTGATCATCGCGAACAACGCGTCCTGGTCCTCGCCCCGCACGGGCGCGACGCCGACGTGATCGCCGGGGTCGTCGAGCGCGACGGCGTCGGGTGCGAAGTCGTTCCCGGTGCCGATGCGCTGGTCGAAGCGATCGGGCAGGGCGCGGCGGCGGCCATCGTGGCGGAAGAGGCGCTGTCGGCGCGCACCCTGGCGCGCATCGCCGAGTGGCTCGCGCAACAGGAACCGTGGTCGGATTTTCCGTTCGTCGTCCTGCTGGCCAAACGGTACGGCGCCGCGCCGGCGCAACTGAAGGCGACCTTCGCCGCCCTCGGCAACGTCCTCCTGCTCGAACGGCCGTTGAGCGCGGACACGCTGGCCACGGCGGCAGGGGCCGCGCTGCGCGCGCGCCGGCGCCAGTACGAGGCGCGCGAGGTGCTGGCGCAGCTCGAGTCGCTGAACGCGAACCTCGAGGCGCGCGTCGAGGAGCGCACGCGGGCGCTGGCGCAGGCCAACGACCGGCTCACGGCCGAAATCATGGAGCGCGAACGCGCGCAGCAGGCGATGGCGCAGGCGCAGAAACTCGAATTCCTCGGACGCTTCACCGGCGGCGTCGCGCACGACTTCAACAACCTGCTGAACGTTATCCAGGGGAACATGGAGCTCATCGGCATGTTCTCGCGCGAGGAATCGACGCTGGCCCGCGCGAAGACGGCGCAGGCGGCGTGCCGGCGCGGCGCCAAGCTCACGGGCCAGCTGCTGACGTTCGCGCGCGACCAGTCGCTGGACCTGCGCCCGCTGCTGGTGCGGACACTGTTCGAGAGCGTCGAGGAGCTCGCGCGGCCGGTGCTGGGGGCGGGTGTCGAGCTCGTGCTGTCGGTCGACGACGACGTGGACAGCGTGCTGGCCGACGCGAGCCAGATGGAAATGGCCCTGCTCAACCTGATGATCAACGCGCGCGACGCCATGAGCGGACGGGGACGTATCCGCCTGCAGGCGTCGTGCGCACGACCGCCCGCCGGGACGCTGGCGACGGGCGACTACGTCCGCGTCGCGGTGTCCGACAACGGCCCTGGCATGTCGCCGGAAGTGGCGGCGAAAGTCTTCGAGCCGTTCTTCACGACCAAGGCCGTGGGCAAGGGCACGGGCCTGGGCCTCAGCCAGGTGTATGGCATGGCCCAGCAATCGGGCGGCGCGGCGTTCGTGCACAGCGTCCCGGGCGAGGGCGCGACGATCGAGATCTGGATGCCCGCCGCGCATGACGCCACGGCGTCGGAGCGGCCCGCCGCGGTCGACCGCCGCAAGCTGGCCGGCCTGCGCGTGCTCGTCGTCGAGGACGACGAATCTGTGCGCGCGGGGATCGTCGATGCCCTGCTGGCCCTCGGCTGCAACGTGTCGCAGGCGGGCGACGGCGGGGAAGGGTTGGCGGCACTGGAGGGAGGCCGGCCCGGCCTGCTGCTGACGGACTACCTGATGCCGGACATGACGGGCGTCGACCTGGCGGTGCGCGCCCGCGCGCTGTTCCCGAGCCTGCCCGTGCTGGTGGCGACGGGGTACGCGGACATGGGCGCGATCGAACACGCGATCGGCAGCGACGCCGTGCTGCGCAAGCCGTTCCAGCTCGCCGAGCTGGGCGCGGCCGTCGCCCGCGTGGCCAATCTGGGCTAGCGCAATCGGTGGTATAGTCCATCGACCACGCAGTTAATCTCCGATGCCTCTCGGTCGGCGCAAGACTTTCATAGCCCGACCCGACCAGGAGCCACCGATGATTCCCCAATCCCATGCCGTCCATCTCGGCCAGTTGGTGCGCGACCACCAGGCGGCGTTGTGCGCCGCGTGGCTGGAACGCGCCGGCGCGCCGTCCGTCCCTGCGCACTGCGAGCGCTTCCTGCAGGCCTTCGCCGAGGCGGTCGACGATCCGCAGGCCGGCAACATCGAAGGCCGCGCCTGGCGCGCCATGCGCGACACGCTCGACGACATCACGACGGCCCGGGCCGGCCGCGGCTCGACGGCGGCCGCGGCCGTGGCCTTCGTGTTCGCGGTCAAGCAGCCGCTGGCCGACCTGCTGCGGACGCACCACGCTGCCGCGCCCGCGGCGCTGCGGGCCGTCGACACGTGGGTGGACCAGATGGGCATGTATGCGCTCGACGCCTTCCAGCGCAGCCGCGAGCAGATCATCGCGCGCCAGCAACGGGAATTGCTGGAGCTGTCGACGCCGGTCATCAGCCTGTGGGAGGGCGTGCTGGCCCTGCCCCTGATCGGCACGCTCGACAGCGTCCGCGCGCAAGTCGTGATGGAAAGCCTGCTCGACCGGATCGCCGCGACCCACGTCCATACGGCCATCATCGACATCACGGGCGTCCCCACCGTGGACACGATGGTCGCGCAACACCTGATGAAGACCATCGCGGCGGCCCGCCTGATGGGCGCCGACTGCATCCTCAGCGGCATCCGGCCGCAGATCGCCCAGACCATCGTGCATCTCGGCGTGAACCTCGCCGGCGTCGTCACGAAAGCGACGCTGGCCGACGCGTTTCTCCACGCGACCGGGACGGCGGCCGACTGAAAAAGGCGGGCCGTGGTAGCATCGGCGCCCTGTTTCAGTGATCGATGGAGGACCCGGTGAGTTTCGTGTTTCGGCTGATATCCCAGGACGAGGATGCGGCGCCGTCCGTCGCCTTCCAGGACAGCATCAGTCCCGGCTACGTCCCGCTGTGGGAAGAGGTCGGCGTGTACGACGCCTTGTACAACAGCGACGGCCGCGAGGCCCGCGACATCTCGCGCGCGATCGCGTACGGCGTCGACCGTATCGCCGGCGACGAATCGCTGGGCCGCATGCTGCCGTCCTCGTGCCGCCAGGAGGAAGCGCTGCGCTTCCTGGAAAACGTGCACCGCGGCTGCACGATCCACGTGTCGGCGCGTGTCGAGACGCGCTGATTCCATGTCCCGGACCACCGTTACCCTGGGCGGCGAGCAGGTCGACCGCGCACGCATCGACGCGCTGCTGGCGGAAGACACGCTGCTCGTCCTCGAAGACTGCGACCTCGCCGGGGCGGACCTGTCGCGCCTGAACCTGCAGGATTGCGCATTCATCCGCTGTGCCGTATCCGAGACGTCGTTCTATGCCGCGAACCTGGCGCGCACGCGCTGGCAGCGCTGCCGCGGCGGCCATGCGGATTTCGAATCGGCCGACCTGGTCGATGCGAAGTTCGACGGCTGCGACTTGAACAACGCCGGATGGCGCCGCACCAAGCTGGCATCGGTCGCGTTCCGCAGCTGCAAGCTGACGGGCGCGCGCTTCGAGGAGGTGAGCCAGCTGGGTCTCTCGTTCGAAGACTGCCTGCTGGTCGGCGCCGACCTGCGCCGGATGTCGTTCCGCAAGGCGGTGCTGCGCGGGCTGGATTTCGCCGATGCCGATCTGTCGGGCTGCGATTTCCGCGAGGCCGTGTTCGAAGAAGGCTGCAGCCTGCGCGAGGCCCACATCAAGGACACGCGCTTCGATGCGGCCGATCTGCGCGAGGCGGATCTGGGTGGCCTGAAGCTGTCGAATGCGAAGCAGTTTGCGGGCGCGACGATCTCCACGCGGCAGGCGGCGGAGCTGGTGCGGGGGCTGGGATTACACGTGGCTTAGCGCGGAAGCATAAGCGGACGTTGTCGCGGATCCGGCACCCGTACCATCAACTCATTACAGGGCCTCAACCTTTCGCTCGCGTTTCCCGTAACTGACGGCGAAGCTTCACATTGTCTGCCACTGCGCACACGAACCCGACAGTCGCAAACACGGATAGGGCATCATTGCTGCCGAACTTCCAGAATGCCCATGAGGTCAGGGCCAGACCCAGCCCTGTAGCGAGCAATAATAGCGAGTCTTTCATTTGAAGTTCTCGTAGAGCTTGTGGTACTTTCGCCCCGCTACGCTTGCGTCGTAGATGCCCGGATTGCGATGGAGAAGCGGCAACAGCCAATCCCGTTTCAAATTCCAGCGGGACGCCTCGAACAGCACGTCGCTCAACGACGTGCCACCCGCCAGCGTTCGGCCCGTTGCTACTGCCAAGCTGCCTATTGCCGCCCCTATGTAGTACGCTGCCTGAACTGCGGCCACAGTGGCAAGGCGTTCCAGGTTCGTTCCTGCACCGATCATCTCCAGAACGGTTACTTTGGTCCCGTACTTGTCGATATAGGCGAGCATGCCGGATATGCTGGCCTGCGCGGTTGCAACCGATCCATAGAGATTTTCGGGCGCAGGTAAATTGAGCGCATCCATGTTCTCTTTGAAATATTTGTAGAAGTCCGACATTGGATGGCTCCCGGTTGTGCTGTGCGCTATGCAACGACCTTATTGGCCGACAAGTCCCAGCCTCCCGCAGTCGACCCACCGGCACCGCCAGAGATTTTTTGTTGCGTGTACTTCCAGGTCATCTTGGCGAATTTCAGTTGAAAGTGTTCCTGCATCCCGCCTGTCGCCGTCAGTCCCGGCTTGATGGAACCGATTAACACATGTTCGAGGTTCATCTCGAAATACTTGACCCGCTCGCCGTTACTGTCGGCCCGGAAGAACTCGAACTTTGCTTTTGGGATAGTTTTCCCCATGGCGCAGTGTTGCAGCAGGAGCGGTGTAGAAAGGTCGGCCAGCTTGGCGACTACGACATCATCGAAATCGGCACGAGCCGATGTATGGCCGCCGCTGGTCGAGGTCACGGGGCTCCGTGGTTGATCTACACCGAAGTGCACATTCAAGCACTCAATCCAGTCTTTGTGGGCTGAGTCCTGGGACTCACCCTTGATGCCTTCGATATGAAGATAAGCGTCCACTGCCATGATGCCTCCGTTGTCGATTGAGCAAGTGATGCATTCTGGCTTGGCCTCCTATCAGCAACGTTGGTGATCGTCAGTACATCAAAGGGGAAAGATCAACAGCGCTGGCATGTCGCAGCTACAGCGGTGTAATACGGCCGTACGGGATTTATGAGGCGAGATCGCGATGGCCCGGCGATCATAAATAAACGTGCACCGCGGTTGCACGATCCACGCGTCGGCGCGTGTCGAGACGCACTGATCTCATGTCCCGCACCACTGTTACCGCTGAGCGGCGCGGAGCTGTCGCGCCGATCTCCACGCGGCAGGCGGCGGCACTGGTGCGGGGGCTGGGGTTGAACGTGGCTTGGTTAGGATGACCGGTGCATCTTTCAGACTGTCATCGTCTTCGATGTAGCCTGATACCGCTGATAGTTTCCCACCACATCATCATACATTTCCACAGTTTTCTTCAAGTACGACGGATGATTGGCGTTGATGAAGATCCGTCCGCCTGCCTCGTGCACGCGTGGGCCGACGCGTCGGATTGCAGGATAAACGTGTTGTTTGATCGCTCGATAGGTCCCACCGCACACGACGATCCGGGGATCGATCAACTCGATCTGTTCGCGCAGGAAGATGGCATCGCGTGCGGCGGCGTGCTCCACAGCGTTGGTCGCTCTGGCACCTCCCATTGTCTTTTTTAAATTGATGAACGCGCATGCGAGTAGTGCAGTCTTCCTGTTCTTGTGCGCGTCCTCGAAGGTCGGAAAACTGGCCTCCGCGGCGTGGACGAGTCCATGTGCCCAACGCCCGACATTGTGGAAGGTCGGGCGATCCCATAGCTTGCTGGATGGATGTGTCGTGCACGCTTTATGAATCAGCGCTGCGATGTTGCCGCGGTAGCCGTTGGTTTCTCGGAGTACGAAAAGAATCTGCGTGCCGGCCTGGAGCCACCGGGCCGGATCGACGATACCGTCCTCGACGAAGTGGTCCTGAAAATCCGGACTGCTGGCGCGCCATCTCGAAAAAAGATCCCTTGCTGCGGAGGGATAGTCTCTGGTCATGGAAAGGGGCGGCCGTTCAGTGCACGAATCCGATCGAGCCGCACGGTCGGGCCGCCACGCAGCCGCAGGTATTCGACGCCGGTGTCGGCGTAGACATCCTCGATCACGCCCGCCAGGTTGTCGAGCGTGCCATCGGGACGTTCCACGTCCAGCGTGCACGGGCGGCGCAAGGTGGCCAGCGCCAGCAGTTCGTCATGGCGCTCGCAATTGATCGGGATGTAGGGCTGGTCCATGCCTTATTCTAGCGCGTTGCCAGCCCGGTGATGACGTGCTGCAGCGGCGTGGCCCCCGCCCATTCGACGGCGTCGGGATCGCTCCTGATGTCGATATGCGGGCCATTGAGGCCCCGCGTCATTTCCGTGAAACCGGCGAGTGCTGCCGGCGAAAAGCCCGCATCGGCCAGCGCGTCGGGCCACTGAGCGTCCGGCAGGACCACCACGTCGACCGGCTTCCCGAGCGTGGCCGCAACGCTGGCGGCGACGTCGATCGGGGCGTAGTCCGCGGGCCCCGCGAGCGTGACGATGCGGTGGCCCGGCCATGCTTCCTGCAGCAAGGCGGCCGCGGCGTTGCCGACGTCCGCGGTGGCCACCATCGGGATGGCGCGCTGCGGCGGTGCCAGGAACGTCGGCAGGGTGCCGCTGCGCACGGCCTGGCCGACCATGGGCATCCAGTTTTCCATGAAATAGGCCGCGCGCAGGAAGGCGGCCGGCACGCCGGATTCGCCCAGGCGCTGCTCGAACATCCGGTTCATGCCGATCCAGCCCGTGCCGTTCTCGCGGTCGGCGCCCACCGAGGACAGGGCCACGAGCCTGGGCACGCGCGCCGCCGCCGCCGCGCGCGCCGTGGTGGCGGCAATCAGGTCGGCGTGCTCGAACAGGTCGTCGCGGCCGTATTGTTGAGGACTGACGACGTAGGCGCCGCGGACGCCACTGAGCGCCCTGGTCAGCGAGACCAGATCCGTCAGGTCGGCGATCGCGACCTCCGCACCGCGTTCAGCCCAGTGGCGACCCTGGGCCGGGTCGCGCACGATGACGCGGACAAACTGGCCGGCGCGCAACAGCGCATCGGCCGCGGCGGCACCGGTGCGGCCGGTCACGCCGGACACGGCGTAAGGAAGAGAGGGGGCTGCAGTCATGGAAATCTCCTGTGAAGTTGAACCGGAAGCGTGCATGATTGCGGGACATGCATCAATGACATGAAAGGCATAGTGAAAATGCGCCAAGTGGATTTGTCCGGGGCCGACCTCAACCTGTTGAAACTGTTCGAAGCACTCGTCCGGGAGCGCAGCGTCACCCGGGCGGGCCTCCGGCTGGGCCTGAGTCAACCGGCCGCCAGCCGCGCACTGGGACGACTGCGTACGATGCTGGGCGATCGCCTCGTCGTCCGCGGCACGTCCGGTCTCGAATTGACGCCGCGCGGCGAGGCCTTGGCAGGCCGGGTGACCCGGTTGCTGGACGACGCCCGGGGCATCGTCGCGCCTGCCGTCTTCGATCCGGCCGCCGCAACGGGGCGGATCACGATTGCCGCGCACGATCACCTGAGCCTGGTGATCCTGGGTGAATTGATCGCCCGTTTTGAACGACAGGCGCCCGGATTAAGTCTGCACATCGCACAACCTGCCGGGGACAATATGCGGCTCGTCGAGCAGGGGATGGCGGATCTGGCCATGGGTACGTTCGACAGCCTGCCGGGTAGTCTTTATCGACGCGGGCTGTACACCGACCGCTTCGTATGCGTAGTGCGGTCCGGCCACCCCGGCGTGACGCGGGGACTCGGCCTGGAACAGTATGTGGCGCTGCGCCACGTGACCGTGACCATTTCCGGGCTGGGTGAAAGTGCGGTCGACGCCGCGCTCTCCGCACTGGGCCTCACGCGCCGCGTCGCGCTGCGCGTCCCCCATTTCATCGCCGCTGCGCTGCTGGTGGCGGACAGCGACATGATCCTCACGCTGCCGGGCCGCCTCGCGCGCCGGCTGGCGGACAAGCTCCCGATTGCGCTCCTGGATGTGCCGCTGGAGGTCGCCCCTTTCTCGCCGGCCATGATCTGGCATGAGCGCTGCCACGGCGACCCCGCCCATGTTTGGGTCAGGCAACAACTTGCGGACATCGTGGCGGCGTTCGTGTAGTAATATTACACTTCCATCATCCAGCCGGATCGCTGCGTCGTCCGGCTATTCGGGAGTGTAAAGATGCGTCTCCGTCTGCTCGCGCTTGCCGCGATGTTTACAAGCTACATGGCGGCGCCGGCCGTCTGGGCGCAAACCGTCGTGGCCACGGCCAGCTCGCCGGGCGGCGTGCTGACGGTCGACGTCCAGCTCGACAACATGGGCAAGCTGGCCTACGACATCAAGCGCAAGGGCAAGGAGATCATCGCCCCGTCGCATCTCGGCTTCAACCTCGCCAATGCGCCCAAGATGGACGACGGTTTCACGGTGAAGGACAAGCGCGTCAGCGAGCATGACGACACATGGGAACAGCCGTGGGGCGAGCGCCGCTACGTGCGCAACCATTACCGCGAGCTGCGCGTCGACGTCGAGCAGACGAACCGCTCGAACCGCCGGCTCGCCATCGTCTTCCGCATCTACGACGACGGCATCGGTTTCCGCTACGAATTCCCCGACCAGCCGCAGCTGCGCGACGTCGCCATCACGGACGAGCTGACGGAATTCGTCGTCGCCCGGCCCGCGACGGCGTGGTGGATCCCGGCGGGCGAGTTGTCGGGCCTCGAGCAGATCGTCGAGAAGGCGCCCTTGACCGAGATCGGTACGGCCAACACGCCGCTGACGCTGCGCCTGGACGACGGCACGCACATCGCCCTCCACGAAGCGGCGCTGGTCGACTACGCGACGATGTGGGTGCGCAAGGTCGCGGGCCAGAAGCTGCGCGCGCAGCTGGCGCCGTCCACGACCGGGGCGGCCGTCGTGCGCCATGGCGCGTTCACGACGCCGTGGCGCACCCTGCGCATCGCGGACGATGCGCCTGGCCTGTACATGTCGGACCTCGAGCTGAACCTGAACGAGCCGAACAAGCTGGGCGACGTGTCGTGGGTCCACCCGTCGAAATTCGTCGGCGTGTGGTGGGAAATGCACCTGAACAAAGGAACGTGGAACGCGGGGCCGAAGCATGCCGCGAACACGGCCAACGTCAAGCGCTACATCGACTTCGCGGCCGCGAACGGCTTCCGCGGCGTGCTGGTGGAGGGCTGGAACCGCGGCTGGGAAAGCGACTGGGGCCACGGCGGCGCGGACTTCAGTTTTACGCAGCCTTACCCCGACTTCGACCTGCCCGCGCTCGCCGCGTACGCGAAGCAGAAGGGCGTGCGCCTGATCGGCCACCACGAGACGGGCGGCAACGTCGCGGCCTACGAAAAGCAGATGGATGCGGCCTATAAACTGTATGCGAAGCTGGGCGTGGACAGCGTCAAGTCGGGCTATGTGCACGAAGCGGGCACGATGCAGTTCCCCGGCCCGGACGGCAAGGTCCACTACGGGAACTACGATTCGCAGGAAGGCGTGCGGCATTTCGTGAAGGCCGTGACGGAGGCGGCGCGCTACCGCATCGCCATCGACACGCACGAACCCGTGAAGGACACGGGCCTGCGCCGCACCTACCCGAACTGGCTCGCGCGCGAGGGCGCACGGGGCGTCGAGTACAACGCGTGGGGCGAGCCGCCGAACGCCGCCGACCATGAAGCGAAGCTCGTGTTCACGCGCATGCTGAGCGGCCCGATGGATTACACGCCCGGCGTGCCCAGCCTCGTCGGCGCGGGCGGCAAGACGTTCAATTCGACGCAGGCCAAGCAGCTCGCCAACTACGTCGTGATCTATTCGCCGCTCGCGATGGCGGCCGACCTGCCGGAGAACTACGCGAAGTATCCGGCCGCCTTCAAGTTCATCCGCGACGTGCCGACCGACTGGGCCGACACGCGCGTGCTGAACGGCGCCGTCGGCGAGTACGCGACCATCGCGCGCAAGGACCGCCGTTCGGACGCCTGGTACGTGGGCGCCGTCACGGACGGCATGGCGCGCACGGTGGCCGTGCCGCTGGCCTTCCTCGACCCGGGCAGGCGGTACGTGGCCGAGATCTACCGCGACGGCGAGCAGGCCGATTACCGCAACGAGCACCGGTTCGATCTCGTGACGGAGACGAGGACCGTGACGGCGAAGGACGTACTCGACGTGCGGCTGGCGCCGGGCGGCGGGCTGGCGGTGCGGATCGTGCCGAAGCAGTGATTTTTCGATAGCCTGCGAGGGCGCCGTTCGTGGGATGATCGCGTCCATGAACAAACGCTTACTCGCATTCTTCGGCGGCATCCTGCTCGCCGCCTCGGCGGCCCACGCCGCGCCCGTAGTGCAGCAGGAACCGCTGGAACTCGGCAAGGCCGCCGCCACGCGCTTCACGGTGCAGCGCGACGGCGCGCCCGCCATCCGCTACGTCATCTCGCAACCCGCGCACAAGGCGCCGCTCGTGCTGTTCGTGCAGGGTTCCGGCTGCACGCCGCCGTTCGTCGGCCTGGGCACGCCGAACCGTTACTCGACCGTCTTCAATTTCGTGCCGCTGGCGCAGCGGGGCGACTACGCCGTGATGGTGGTCGACAAGCCGTACCAGCCGGAGGCCCCGCCCCAAGCGCCGCCGGGCGTGGCGACGGGATGTCCGGCCGCGTTCAACGCCAACTTTTCCTACGACAGCTGGCTGGACACGCTGCGCGGCGCGCTGCGCCATGCGCTGGCCTTGCCGTGGGTCGACGGCAGCCGCGTGCTGGTGTTCGGCGTGTCGGAAGGCGCCGTGATGGCAGCGGGCCTCGCGCGCGCGTTGCCCGAGGTGACGCACGTGGCGCTGATCGGCGGCACCGGCACGAGCCAGTTGTTCGACTTCGCCGCCAACGCCTATCGTGCGGGGACGAACGACGACGACACGCTCGCGCGCCTGCGCGACATCGACGCGACCGTCGACGCCATCAACGCGGACCCGCGCAGCAGCGTGAAATTCGCGTGGGGGCACACCTATCTGCGCTGGAGTTCCTTCTTCGCGCAGGCGCCCGGCGAGAACCTGGTCCAGTCGAAGGCGCGGGTCTGGCTGGCCAGCGGCATGCGCGACGACAGCGTACCGGTCCTGTCGACCGAGGTCGCGTACGCGCGCCTGCGCGCGCTCGGGCGCGACGTCACGTTCCGGCGCCTGCCGCGCGCGGGCCACAACCTGATGGCGGAAGGGGGCTCGATGGCGGACGTGCAGAAGGAGTACGACGCCATCATGGCCTGGTTCGACCGCCGCTGAGCGTTGGCGCTTACGGCTGCAGCGCCTTCTCGATATCGCCCGCGATCTCTTCCGGCTTGGTCTGCGGCGCGTAGCGATGCAGCACGGTGCCGTCGCGGCCGACGAGGAACTTGGTGAAGTTCCACTTGATGCCCTCGGTGCCCAGCACGCCCGGTGCCGCGTTCTTCAGGTATTTCCACAGCGGGTGCGCCGCATCGCCGTTGACGTCGACCTTGGCGAACAGCGGGAACGACACGCCGTAGTTCTTTTCGCAGAACGCGCCGATCTCCGATTCCGTGCCCGGCTCCTGGCTGCCGAACTGGTTGCAGGGGAAGCCCAGCACTTCCAGGCCGCGCGCGTGCAGTTCGCGGTACAGGGTCTCGAGGCCCTGGTATTGCGGCGTGAAGCCGCATTTGCTGGCGGTGTTGACGATGAGGAGGACCTTGCCGCGGTACTGGGCCAGGTCGACCGGCTTGCCGTCGAGGGAGGTGGCCTGGAAGTCGAACACGTTCATCGTGGGCTCCTGTATGCTTGGGTTGATTCGAAGGCAACAGTGTAAGGCAAAGGAGACATCGATGCAGTCCACCGTGAACATTCCCCTGGCCGCCGGCGCGCTGCTCAGCGCCGTCGCCGCGTTGCTCCACCTGGGCATCATCGCGGGCGGTCCGGCGTGGTACCGCTTCTTCGGCGCGGGCGAGCGGTTCGCGCGGGCGGCCGCGCAAGGGCGCCGGTATCCGACCCTCGTCACGCTGGGGATCGCCGCCGTGCTGTTCACGTGGTCCGCGTATGCGCTGGCGGGGGCGGGCATCATTGGCGGGCTGCCGTTCCTGAAGGCGGCGCTGGTCGCCATCACGGCCGTCTATCTCGTGCGCGGGGCGGCGTTCGCGCCGCTCGTTCTCGCCAGGGGCGGCGCGATCACGCCGTTCGTCGTGTGGAGTTCGGTGATCTGCTTCGGCTACGGGGTGGTGCACCTCGTCGGTCTCGTGCAGCGCTGGGCGGCGCTGTAGCCGAAGCGGATCAGATGAGACCGAGCGTCTCGGTGCCCGCGGAGAAATCGCGGTTCTTCGCGTGCTTGCTATTGAGCTTGATGTTCAGGCGCAGGTCGTTCACGGAGTCCGCGTTGCGCAGCGCATCCTCGTAGGTGATCTTGTCCGCCTCGTACAGGTCGAACAGGGCCTGGTCAAAGGTCTGCATGCCCAGCTCGCGCGACTTCTTCATGATCTCCTTGATCTCGTGGACCTCGCCCTTGAAGATCAGGTCCGAGATCAGCGGCGAATTCAGCATGATCTCCATCGCGACCACGCGGCCCTTCGCTTCCTTCTTCGGAATGAGGCGCTGCGAGATCAGGCCCTTCATGTTCAGCGACAGGTCCATCAGCAGCTGCTGGCGGCGCTCTTCGGGGAAGAAGTTGATGATACGGTCCAGCGCCTGGTTGGAGCTGTTCGCGTGCAGGGTGGCGAGGCACAGGTGGCCCGTTTCGGCGAACGCGATCGCGTGTTCCATCGTCTCGCGGTCGCGGATTTCTCCGATCTGGATCACGTCCGGCGCCTGGCGCAGGGAGTTCTTCAGCGCTGCCTCGAAGCTGTCCGTGTCGACGCCGACCTCGCGCTGCGTGATCACGCAGTTCTTGTGCGGATGGACGAATTCGACGGGATCCTCGATCGTGATGATGTGGCCGTAGCTGTTTTCGTTGCGGTAGCCGACCATCGTCGCCAGCGTCGTCGACTTGCCGGAACCCGTGGCGCCCACCATGATCACGAGGCCGCGCTTGGTCATGATCACGTCCTTCAGCACCTCCGGCAGGTCGAGGTCCTCGAACTTCGGGATCGTCGTCGTGATCACGCGCAGCACCATGCCCACGGCGCCCATCTGCATGAAGGCGGAGACACGGAAACGTCCCAGGTCGCCGGGGCTGATGGCGAAGTTGGCTTCCTTCGAGAGCTCGAAGCCGGCGGCCTGCTTGTCGTTCATGATGGCGCGCGCCAGGTCGGCCGTGTGCGAGGCCGTGAGGGCCTGGCTGGACACGGGCGTCATGCGGCCGTCGATCTTCATCGCGGGCGGGAACCCGGACGTGATGAACAGGTCGGAACCGCCCTTGCTGACCATCAGGCGCAGCAGGTCGAACATGAATTTGGAGGCCTGGTCGCGTTCCATGCGCTGTCCTTAACCTGGGAAGTTTTCGGGGATCTTGGCGGCGGCGCGCGCGGCCGCGGACGAGATCACGTTGCGGCGCACGAGGTCCGTCAGGTTCTGGTCCAGCGTCTGCATGCCGACGTTGGAGCCGGTCTGGATCGCGGAATACATCTGCGCGATCTTCGCTTCGCGGATCAGGTTGCGGATGGCCGGCGTGCCGATCATGATCTCGTGCGCGGCCACGCGGCCGGCGCCGTCCTTCGTTTTCAGCAGGGTCTGCGAGATCACGGCCTGCAGCGATTCCGACAGCATCGCGCGCACCATCTCCTTTTCCTCCGCCGGGAACACGTCGACGATACGGTCAATGGTCTTCGCGGCCGACGACGTGTGCAGGGTGCCGAACACGAGGTGGCCCGTCTCGGCGGCGGACAGTGCGAGGCGGATCGTCTCCAGGTCGCGCAGCTCGCCGACGAGGATCGCGTCCGGGTCTTCGCGCAGCGCCGAGCGCAGCGCATTGTTGAACGACAGCGTGTGCGGACCGACTTCGCGCTGGTTGATCAGGCACTTCTTCGAGTCGTGCACGAACTCGATCGGGTCCTCGATGGTGAGGATGTGACCGTACTCGTTCTCGTTCAGGTGGTTGACCATCGCGGCGAGGGTCGTCGACTTGCCGGAGCCCGTCGGACCCGTCACGAGCACGAGGCCGCGCGGCTTCAATGCGAGGTCGGCGAAGATCTTCGGCGCGTTCAGTTCTTCCAGCGACAGGATCTTGGACGGAATCGTCCGCAGCACGGCGGACGCACCCCGTTCCTGGTTGTACGCGTTGACGCGGAAGCGCGCGAGGCCGGGAATCGCGAACGAGAAGTCGCATTCCAGCATCTCTTCGTACTGCTTGCGCTGGCCGTCGTTCATGATGTCATAGATCATGCCGTGCACGTCCTTGTGCTCCAGCGGCGGCAGGTTGATGCGGCGTACGTCGCCATGCACGCGGATCATCGGCGGCAGGCCGGCCGACAGGTGCAGGTCGGAGGCTTTGTTCTTGACCGAGAAAGCGAGCAGTTCGGAGATGTCCATTTATAATCCTGTGGTGGGGCCTCGCAAACCTACTGCGCGTCGGATTTTCGTCCTGCGATGCTCGCCGTACCGTAAGTACGGCTGCGCTTCTCGAACGAAACTCCTTCCGCTCGCTACGGTTTTCGAGGCCCCTTTGCGACACGTATGTCTGAAAATATTTCCTACAGAAAACCATTATGTCCACAATCGCAGCCAACTTGCAAGCTGTCGAAGCGACAATCCAGGCCGCTTGCGAGGCCGCGAACCGGCCCCGTTCGACGGTCCAGTTGCTGGCCGTTTCGAAGACGTTTCCGGCGGAAGCCGTGCTGGAAGCGATCGAAGCGGGCCAGCGCGCGTTCGGCGAAAACTATGTGCAGGAAGGCGTCGACAAGATCGCCGCTGTGGCAAAAGCGCGACCCGGCCTGATGCTGGAATGGCATTTCATCGGCCCGATCCAGAGCAACAAGACGCGGCCCATCGCGACCAGCTTCCAGTGGGTGCACACGGTCGAACGTTTAAAGATCGCGCAGCGGCTGTCGGAACAGCGCCCGGCCGAACTGGGCCCGCTGGACATCTGCCTGCAAGTGAACATCAGCGGCGAGGCCACCAAAAGTGGCGTCAAGCCGGAGGAGTTGCTGGACCTGGCGAAGGCCGTCGTCCAGCTGCCGAACCTGCGCCTGCGCGGGCTGATGGCGATCCCGGAACCGCAGGCCGACCCGGCCCTGCAACGCGCCCCGTTCGCACGCCTGCGCGCGCTCGCGCAAGACATCGTCAAAGCCGGTATCCACCTCGACACGCTGTCGATGGGCATGTCCGGCGACCTGCAATCGGCCGTGCTGGAAGGCGCGACCATCGTACGCATCGGCAGCGCGATTTTCGGCGCGCGCCATTATGAGTGAATGAAAAAGCGCGCATCACGCGCGCCTAACCCCGGGACTCTCATGAAAATCAGTTTCATCGGCGGCGGCAACATGGCCACCGCCCTCATCGCCGGCCTGGCCGGCAAGGTCGCGCAGGCGGCGGACATCCACGTCGTCGACCCGAACGCGGACGCGCTCGAGCGCCTGCGCACGCAATACGGCGTGACGACGTCGCCGGACATCGGCGCGGCCGTCGCCGCCAGCGACGTCATCGTGCTCGCGGTGAAGCCGCAGCAGATGCGCGACGTGACCGTGCACTTGCAGTCGCAGCTCGCGAACAAGCCGCTGCTGCTGTCGATCGCGGCGGGCATCCGCGGCGCCGATCTGTCGCGCTGGCTCGGCGGCTACGGCGCCATCGTGCGCACGATGCCGAATACGCCCGCACTGATCGGGCAGGGCATCACGGGCATGGTGGCGATGGCCGGCGTCGGCGCCGCGCAAAAGGACGCCGCCGACAGCATCATGCGCGCCGTCGGCCAGACCGTCTGGCTCGATGAAGAAGGCCTGATCGATCCGGTGACGGCGGTGTCGGGCAGCGGCCCCGCCTACGTGTTCTACTTCCTCGAAGCGATGCAGCAGGCGGCTGCGGAAATGGGGCTGTCGGTGGAGCAGGGCAAGGCGCTCGCGCTGGCCACGTTCACGGGCGCGGCCCAGCTGGCGGCGCAGTCGGACGAACCCGTCGACGTGCTGCGCCAGCGCGTGACCTCGAAGGGCGGCACCACGCATGCGGCCATCACGAGCATGGAGGCGGCCGGCGTCAAGCAGGCCATCGTCGAGGCCATGAAGGCGGCGGCGGCGCGCGGGCGGGAGCTCGGCGCGGAACTGGGCAAGGACGCCTGACAACCGACGATGATGCGTGCGATCCCGCGCCCGTCGCTCGTCCTGATGCTTGCCGCGAGCCTGATGGCGGGCGCGCCGGTGCCGTGCATGGCCCAGTCGCGCCCGCACCGCGGCGGCAATGGGCCGCATACGGTGTCGTCGATGCTCGGGCAGCCCCAGTACTGCGACGTTGCGCCGGCGAACTAGCGGTTTTGCCAGACCCACTTCAAGCCGCGCATATAGCCTTCGGCCTTGCTGGTGCCGTGGCCCATTCCCTCGATCGTCACACTCTGCAGTTGCAAGCCCTGGTACTGGTGCGATGCCAGCTGCTTTTCGAATTGCTCGATCGCGCCGCGATACTGGGCCTGTTCGATCGAGCCGACGGAAATGAACATGCGCGCCTTCAGGGGCCGGTTCTGCCTGGCCAGCGCTTCCTCGAGTTTGAACACGGCACCGCCGTCCCAGACGACCGTGGGACTCAGCGCGATATATCCCGTGAAAAAGTCCGGCGTCTTCATGGCGGCGCCCAGCGTGAACAGGCCGCCCAGCGAGGCGCCGGCCAGTGTGCGGTTGTCCTTGTCGCCGTGGTACTTCGATCCGATCAGCGGCGCGACTTCCTTTTCCAGGAAATTCAGGAATTGATCGCCTTTGCCCGAGCCGGGCGCCATCCACATCGACGTATAGGTGTAATCGCGCACGCGGGCGCTGCCGTAGTCCGTGCCGTCCGGGTACGACAGGCCGACCATGATGAACTCCGGCGCCATCTTGTCGTACACCAGGTTGCCGTAGGCGCCGGCGAGCAGCGGCGTGTCCCAGTAGCCGTCCGTGAAATACAGGACCGGATATTTCTTGTTCGGATTGCTCCAGTAGCTGTCAGGGTAGACGATGATCAGTTCGTGGGTCTGGCCGGTATAGGCCGACTTCACGGACACGATGTCCGAATTACCGAACACGAATTTCTTCGACGTTGGCTCGGCGAGTGCGGCGGACGCCAGGCCAACGGACAGCAGCAGGACGAGCAGCGTTTTTTTCACGGACGCCCTTCGAGTTGCGGTGGTTGTGCCGGCCGCTTGCCCAGCAGCGCCCAGAGCGAATAGACGCCGATCGCGGTACCGAACGGGAAGTTGAGCAGCCCGAGCACGCTGAATATGATCGTGAACACCCGTCCCGTCGGCGATCCTTTCAGCAGCGCGATCCCGGCGATGGCTTCCGCCGCCAGCAGCAGCGCGAAGAATCCCGCCACTACCGCGCCGAAGCCGAAGAAGAAGTTCGCCACGGCGCCGTCGCTGCCGGCCGAGTCGGCGATGAAGTGGCCGATCCAGTTGGTGCCGAGTGCGAAGATCAGCATCATGCCGGCGCCCAGCACGCCGATGACGATGTGAAGCGCGGCGGTAATGCGGGTGTGAATGTCCATGGCGTGCCCATTGATAAAGGCGCTTAGTGTATTTCGTTTTCACCCCGCATAAATACGCACAAAGTCACCTCAGGGCGTTGGCGCCTTCAGCCGGAACGCGACATCCCGGTCGCGGTCGACTTCGAGCCGGCCATCCTTGAACACCAGTTCCGCCACCTGGATGACCGTGCGCTGGTGCCAGCGCGCATCCGTCGCCGCTTCCGGTTCGTTTTCCTGATGGACGAAGTAGTAGATGAACGCGCGGTCGCCATCGACGACGACGTCCGCATGCTGCCCCTTGGCCCGGTCGGTGGCCTTGTGGCCCGGCTCGCCGAGGATGTAGCCTTTCTGTTCCGTCCAGGTACGCGCATCGTCGGACCGCAGCACCATCAGGCCCTTCCACACGTCGACGACCATCCAGTAATACCCCTTGAAGCGGAACACCTTCGGTCCCTCGCCCGTGGTCGGATTGACCGGCTCGTCGCTCACCTTCTTCCACGTACGCAGGTCCTGGCTGTCGGCGGCCAGGATCTTGCTGCCGGCGCGCTCGTCCTTGTACCACATCCGATAACCCTGTCCGAGCTTGATGACCGTCGGGTCGATCATGCGGCCGGTGTCCAGCTTCACGGTGCCTTCGCACTGCCATTTGGACAGGTCGGTGCTGGTCAGGTGCTCGATGCGGCCTTCCGCGCCGGGGCCGCCCCACCGGTGGAAGATACCCGGCACGATCGTGAGCCACATGTGGTACGTGCCATTTTCATAGTAGATCTCGGGCGCCCAGAGCGTCACGTCCGTACACGCCTTGGGAAACTCGGCCGTGCCCTGGTAGCGCCAGTGCACGCCGTCGTCGGAAGCGGCGATGCCGATGGGCGTGCCGTGCACCCATGCGACGTCCTGCGGGTCGGGCAGCTTCATCGTCGCCCGGCGATTGGTATAAAACATTTTCCACAGCTTGGCGGCGCGGTCGTAGACGATGGACACATCCGCCGCGCCGTCGTACACGGGGTCGCGGAACACCGGTTTCGGTGCGACGTCGGCGGCGCTGGCCGCCAGCGGCAGCACAAGGGCCAGGGTGGCGAGGAACGATTTCATGGGGTCTCCGGTGGACTCAGAACTTGATCGATAGCGGTTTGCCGGCATACGTGACCGACTTCGTCGCGCCCGCCGGTTCGATGGCGGTCGCGTTGTCCCGGCCGACGACGACGACATTCAGCTTGCGCGTCCCGACCAGGCCCTTGAACGTGCCCTTGCGGGCGCCGATGGTCAGGGTGCGCGCGGCGTCGTTCCACGCCAGGTCGTAGGTGGCGTACTTGCCCTTTTCGTAGTCGTACGTTTCGTTGTCGTCTTCATAGACCGTGAACTTGCCGTCGGCGCCCGGATAGACGCGGATCTCGTAGGGTGCATCCGGCCGCTCGGTCGCGTACTGGACGACGGGACCCATCGGCACGATCGCACCGGCGCGCACGTACAGCGGGAAGACGTCGAGCGGCACGTCCTTGGCGACCGTGGTGCCGCCTTTGAAGCGCTCGTGCGTCCAGAAGTCGTACCAGTCGGTGCCCGCGGGCAGGTAGGTCTGCATCGTCGTATCCGGCTTGCCCGACGGTTGCGCCTGCGCGGCCAGCTGCGACGGCGTGCGCCATGCCAGGCGCAGGCTGCGCTCCGACGTGGCGTTGTAATACTCGAGGGTGATGGGGAGGCTCTGGCCCTTTTTCAGGACGACCTTGGTGCCGGCGTAGCGTTTGCCGCCGTTTTTCCAGTCCTCGACGGCGAGCTTGCCGTCGACGTACAGGCGGTAGCCGTCGTCGCCTTCCGCACCCAGCTCGTATTCGCCGTCTTCCGGCGCCACGACGGCGCCCGTCCAGCGCGCGGAGAAGTTGTCGAGGCTCGCCAGGCCGGCCGGCATGTCGGCCAGCGGCGGGCCGGGCCACTGGAAGTCGATGGTGGCATCGACGGTCTTGCCGTGCGGCGTCTCGAAATTGGTGCCCGCGAAGTATTGGCCGGCCAGTCCGGGCTTGCCGTCGGGCGTGCGCAGGGCGGTCGCCGGGATGGTGGCGGGCGGCGGCGGCTGGAAGCGGTACATCTGGCGCGTGACCGGATGGACGAGGAGGGACGGGCCGAACTGGAAGGCGTCGTTGATGTCGCGCACGCGCGGGTCGTCCGGGAAATCCATCGGCAGCGCGCGCATCAGCGTGTAGCCGTCACGCGTGACTTTGCCGGCCAGGCTGTACGTGTAGGGCAGCAGGCGGTAGCGCAGGCGCACGGCATCGTACAGCGCCTTGTACATCTCGGGATCCGACTGCTTGAAGAGGTAAGGCTCGCGCTCGATGTCGGTGCCGTGGATGCGCATCAGCGGATTGAAGGCGGCGTATTGCAGCCAGCGGGCGTACAGTTCGCGGTACGACGCATTCTTTTCGCCGCCCGGGAATCCACCGCCGATGAAGAAACCGGCGGTATCCTGCGTCCAGTACGGGTTGCCCGTGATGGTGACGTTGACGCCGCCGTTGATCTGCTCGAGCAGGGTTTTCCAGCTCGCCCGCGTGTCGCCGGACCACGAGGCCGCCGCCGTCCGTTGCGCGCCGGCCCAGGCCGAGCGCGTCAGCGTGAACACGCGCTTGTTGCTGGTGGCTCGTTGTCCCTCGTACGTGCCGAGCGTCGTCATCAGCGAGTATGGATTGAGGTAGCGGGCGAAGTCGCCCATCGCGTTGTTGCCGAGTCCCTTGATGTCGCGCTCGTTGTCGGCGGCGTTGTGCGCGGCCGTGCCGACTTCGACCTCGGTGCCGTCCATCCACAGCGCGTCCACGCCCACGTCGAGCAGGCCCTGCTTGACATGCTTGAAGTAGATCTTCCGGCCTTCGGGGCTGTACGCGTCGTAGATGCGCGCCTTTTTCGAAATCCAGTGCAGCGGCTCGAAGCGCAGCTTGTGTTCGTCGAGCTCGTGCGCCAGCGCGGTGTCGTTGCCGATCGACGGCCAGATCGACACCATCAGCTTCAGGTGCATGTCGTGGATGGCCTTCGTCATGCCTTTCGGATCGGGGAAGCGCTCGCGGTTCCACGTCATGCCGCTCCAGGTGCCGTCCTTGTCGCTGCCCCAGTACTGCCAGTCCTGCACGATGTAGTCGAGCGGGAACTGCTCCTTGCGGAAGGTGCGTGCCACCTCGACGAGGCGGTCCTGCGTCTGGTAGCGCTCCTTGCTCATGAACAGGCCGAACGCCTGCTTCGGCACCATCGGCGCCGCGCCGGTGAGGTCGCGGTAGCCGGCCACGACGTCGTCCAGCGTGGCGCCGGCCATGAAGTAATAATCGACGCCGCCCGGCGCGCTCTCCGCCCACAGCGACGCGCCGTCGGCGTTATCCGTGAAGCGCATCTTCGAATACGTGTCCCACAGGATGCCGTAGCGTTCCGTCGACACCATGACGGGGATGATGATGCCGATGTTCGTCTGCACCAGCAGCAGGTCCTTGTTGCGGCGGTTGATGTCGCCTTCGCCCACGAAGCCGAACCCGTAGATGCCCTCGCCGGGCTTCAGGGTGAACGTGTTGCGCGCTTCATAGGTCGGCGCGCCGGCCAGCTCGATTTTCTTCAGCGTCTGCGGCGCGCTGCGCTTTTCCTGCGTATAGACCTTGCCCTGCGCATCCTGGAACGTGATGGCGCCGGTCGACTTGTCGATCACGATGCGCAGCCGTTTGCTTTCCAGCGTGAGAGAGTCGGCGCCGTCGCGCGTGGTGAAGGCGACGGCCGCGGGCGGGTGCGTCACGACGATGCTCGGATGGCGCCAGTAGTTTTCGCCGAGCGTCGTGTTCACGCGCACCGTCGCCGGGCCGTAGAAGATCACGTTCTTGGTCACGCCGCCGACGCGGACTTGCACGCCGTGCGCGATGGGCGCATATGAAAAGGCCGACGTCGCGGCGGCGACCGGCAGCAGATGGCCGTTGGCGTCGAGGCCGGCGAGCGGCGCCGCGTGCGCGCTCGCGGCGAGAGTTGCGAGCAGCGTGAGCGTCGGCAGCGCGGTATGTGTTTTCATGACGTTCCTGGTCGATGGATGGCTGGGATCAACGCGGGACGTTAGCAGAATAATTTGTTCGGGAATAATACTAATTTTTACGATATCGATAATGAAAACAGTATCGCAAAGGTCGCGTATGTACCCCGACGCGCTGAGATAGCGCTATCATCGTGTGATCACAATCAAGGAGACCTCATGAAGACACTGTTGGCAGCATGCGCCGTCGCGCTCGGCGTCGTCGTCCCCGCCTCGGCACAGCAGCCCGCCGCCCCGGCGGCCGAACGCCACTTCGTGCTGGAGAACACGCAGATCATCCCCGTGCAGTCGGAGTCCACAGGCAGGGCGCACGAGCTGGTCGTCGTGCTGCCGTCCAGCTACGCGGCGCATCCGGAAAAGCGCTATCCCGTGCTGTACTACCTCGACGCGTACTGGGACACGCCGCTGCTGACCGCCACCTACGGCAACCTGATCTACGATAACCAGGTCCCCGAGTTCATCATGGTGGGCCTGTCGTATCCATCCGGCGCCAACTACGACGTCGAGCGCCGCCGCGACTACACCATCACCGCGACGGACGCCGATTCCGGCAAGGCCGACGCCTTCCTCGGCTTCATCACGAAGGAAGTCGCGCCGCTGATCGAGAGCCGCTTCCGCGCCGAGAAGACGGACCGCGTGATCGCCGGCAGCTCGCTGGGCGGCCTGTTCGCCATCGCGGCCGCGTACAAGGCGCCGGGCTTCTTCGCGGGCCATATCGCGATCAGCCCCGCGGCCGGCTGGGACCACGGCGCGCTCGGCAAGCTCGATGCCGCCTACGCCCGCGACCACAAGGCGCTGCCCGCGCGCATGTTCATCTCGCACGGCAGCATCGAATATCCCGCATTCCAGCAGCCCATCGTGGCGTTCCAGAAGCAGCTGGGCAACCGCAACTACCAGGGCCTGGCGCTGCAGACGTGGACGATGGAAGGGCTCGACCACACGGCCGTGAAAGGCGACGGCTACGTGCGCGGCCTGATGTGGGTGTGGAAACCGAAGAAGCCGGCCGGGCCGAGCGGGCTGACGAAGGCGATGCAGCAGCAGGGCGAGTAGGGCGCCGGTCAGCGTCCGCGGAAGTGCGACGCCTGCAGGAAGCGCAGGCCGGCGAGTACCTGGTCCACGCGTTCGCTGGACAGCCGGCCGATGCGTGTCCCCAGCCGTGCTTTCGGGATTGCGCTGATCTGCGAAGGCAGGACGACGCTGCGTTTCTCGAGTCCGCCCTCGCCGGGTTCCAGCGGCACGCAACCGGGCTCGCTTGCCCGCCTGAGGTTCGTCGTCAGGGCGCAGACGATTACGGTGTCGATGCGCGAATGATTGAACAGGTCGTCCTGCACGACGAGGTGCGGATGGGGATACCCGGGCACCGAGCCGCGCGTGCCGTCCGGCGCCACCCAGTAGAGCTCACCCCTGTCGATGCGCCGCGCGGGCGTGTGGTCGTTGTCCATGTGGTTTCCAATCAGTGAAATGATAGGATAGCGCTTTACGCACCATCCAGAGGAAGCCATGACCATATTCGCCATGCCCGTATTCGACGCCACCGTCATCTACGAAGGCAACGAGCTGTTCAAGGGCCAGGGCGCGGCGCGCGGCTGGGCCGAGAAGCTGGCCAGGGAAATCGAGACGCCCGTCACGGTCGAGAAGATCGGCACCGGCTGGGCGCTGTGCGCTCAACTTGACGGCGTCGCTTGCCGCTGGGGCATCCTGGGCCAGCGCTTGAAGCGGCTGGACTGATGACCGCGTTGACGGTCTCGCGGATCCTGCATGCGGGCTACGTGTTCGCATGCGAGGGTACGCGCATCGCCTTCGACACCATCTTCGAAAACCCGTTCAGCCGCAACTGCCACGCGTTCCCGGACGTGCGCTTCGACGCAGCGCTGATCCGGCGCCAGCGCTTCGACGCCGTTTTCATCTCCCACTTCCACGACGACCACTGCTCGCTCGAGAGCCTGGACCTGCTGGACCGCGCGACGCCGCTGTACATCTACTGCCTGTTCGACGAGCTGTTCGACATGGTGCGCGAACTGGGTTTTACGCGCGTCCACGCGCTGCAGCTGGACGTGCCCGTGGACGTCGGCCCGTTCCAGGTCGTGCCGCGCGAAGCGATGGATGCCGAGGTCGACTCGATGTTCCAGGTCCGTGCCGCCGGGCTGAACGTCCTGAACGTGGTCGACTCGTGGATCGACGATGCGGCGCTCGCACGCCTCGTCGCCGAAAAGCCATGGGATCTCGTGCTGTTTCCGTTCCAGACGATGCGCGAGATCGAGGTGCTGGCCCCGACGCGCGCCGAACCCGCGCCGCCGGCGCTGCCGGAGGAATGGCTGGAGCAGTTGCAGGCCCTGGACCCGCGCTTCGTCGTGCCGAGTTCATGCCAGTTCCAGCTCGAACCCTGGTCGTGGTACAACCGCGCGTTCTTCCCGATCTCGTATGCCCGTTTCACCGCCGAGGTGCAGGCGGTGCTGCCGCGGGCGCGCGTCGTGCGCATGGATCCGTCGGTCTCGATGCGGCTCGATGCGGACGGATTGCGCGCGGCGCCGCCGCTGGACTGGGTCATTCCCGTCGGCGCACAGGACGTCGACTACATTTATGAGGGCAATGCCGACGCGCCGCCCACGGCCGACATCGCCCGCCACTTCCCTGCGCTGACGGCGGACCAGTGGACGTGCGTGCTGGACTTTTGCCGCACCGGCCTGGCGGACCGGTATGCCGCGCTGGATGACGAGAGCGAGTATTTCGACAGCCCGCGCATCTGGCAGTTGTCGATCCACGATCATGCGGGCGAGGTGACGCGCTTCCGCTACCGGCTGTCGCCAGGCAGCGCGGAACCTGTCGACGATGATGGACCGCTGGGCTGGACCACCGGGATCCCGGCCGCGAAACTGTACGCGGCGCTGGAACTGGGCGAGTCGCTGACGTCGCTGTACATGCGCATCAACGATGCCGTGTTCGATGCGGACACGGAGCGTGCCCTGGCGCAGGCCGACGTGGTCGAGGATCCGCTGATCCGCTGCCTGTTCAGCGAGGGCTTCGGCGCCTACCAGCGGGCGCAGTTGCGGCGGTTGCTCGCGCGCTAGCCCGGCCCGAAGTCCAGTTGCGATTGTTCCGGCGGATACGTGATGTGCAGGCCCTCGACGTGCGCGAAGGGCGTCAGCTTGTGCGGCTTGCGCTGGCGCGCATCGATGATGTCGTCGACGGGCACGCCGCGCACCAGCAGCGCATCGGCGACGAGCGAGCGGTGGCAGCGCCACGGCACCGCTTCCGCGCACATCAGCGCGCAGGGCCGGGTCTGCGCGAGTTCGATGACCGCATCGACGTTGGCCGCGAATTCGTCGGTCTGCATGTAGTCCGCGTAGCCGCGGAACGACGTGTTGCGCCAGGCGGCATTCGGTGAATCCTTGAGTGGGCGGCGCAGGCCGCCGAGGCCTTTCATGTATCGGTATTCGATGCCGGCATCGAGCAGCGAGGCCGCGAGTTCATCCTGCCCGAATTGCGGATTGTGGCGCGATTTGGGGACGGTCCGGATATCGAGCAGGCAGGCGATGCCGTTCTGCCAGAGCAGTCCGATGAACTCCTCGATCGTACGGTTCGAATGCCCGATGGTGCAGACGGGTGCGGGTGTCATGACGCTATTCTGGCACGGCCGCGCGGGGCGGGGCGCCCGCTTCCTTACAGACTGAAACGTCTCTTACAGCGACCGAACAGAGCGTTTCGAGCGCGCGCGCTACGATGAAGTCATCCACTTCAATCGGGAGAACAAAATGACACTCAATAATCGCCCCCTCCTGCGCATCGCCGCCATCCTGGCCTTGAGCGCCGCCACCACATCCGCGTTCGCGCAGAGCGCCGAATATCGCCGCGGCTATGACGACGGCTATGCCGCCGGCCTGCGCGAAGCCGGCGGCGGTCGCGGTGAAGGCCGCGGCTCGCGCATCTTCGTCGAAGACGCGGAATACGGCACGCATTTCGCGTCCTGCGACGCACGCCGCGCCGTGCGCTATCAGGTCGAACGCAATCGCGGCGCCGTCCGCGCGGACAACCAGCTGTGCGGCGATCCGGCGCGCGGGGAGCCGAAGCGGTTGCGCATCGTGTATCGGTGCGGTGACAGCGAGGCCGCCCGCGTCGTTGCGCGCGAGAATGAGACGGTGCGGTTGAGCTGCAGGCGCTGAGTGGGTGCGCCCGGTGTACAATGTTGCAACATTGACACCATTGCGTACCACCATGACGAGTATCTTGCGGCCCCTCGGCCTGTCCCTGCTGCTGGCCACCTCGATCGCGAACGCGGCCGAGGCGCCCTTCTACTTCATCGACATTACCAACACGGGCAAGGCCGTCCTGTACAGCGAGTCCCAAACCGCACCGAAGGGCGACCTGTCGTATGCGCTGGTCGAGCAGGTCGGCATGGGATGCTGTTTCAGGGCGACCGGACGCAAGCCCGCCCGCAAAGGGGATGACGACATGGCCAGGTTCGTGGCAGACGACGACAAGCCCATCTTCAGCCACGCCGTCCAGTTCAGCAGCGCAAAGAAGCCCGAGCTGGAACAGGCCTACGGCTTCGAAGGCATGCAAACGGTAACGAAGAAAGGTCGCGACACCTACCAGGTCACGCTGCAGGCCGGCGACCCGGTGTTCGTCCGCACCTGCTACTCGGGCGAAGGGCTGCGGGTGCGGCTGTACCACCGGCTGGCCGACCGGAAGCCGTACGCGAGCTATTACTACTATCTCGGATACGACGTGGAGCCGACCTGCCGCTAGTGCGCCGCAAGCGTCAGCGCAATCCCCATCTCCCGATACGGCCGCAACACCTCTTCACCGGTACCCGCCGGCACCACGAGCCCACTGATCTCGGCCAGCCCGACGATCCGGTACGGCGACGCGGTGGCCAGCTTCTCCGACGACGCCAGCACGACGGTCTCCGCCGCCGCATGGCACAGCGCCCGCTTGATGCACGCTTCCTCGTAATCGCCGGTCGACAGTCCGCTCTCGGGATGCACGCTCGTCACGCCCATGAAATACGTGTCGGCGCGGATTTGCGCGATGGCTTCCAGCGTCGCCGCACCCACGCCGACGGCCGAGTGGCGGAACAGGCGGCCGCCGAGCATGATGACCTCGATGTCCGGATGGTCCATCAGCTCCATCGCGATGGACGGGCTGTGCGTGACGACCGTCGCTCCCAGGCGCCGCGGCAGCGCGCGCACGAGTTGCGCGCACGTCGTGCCGCCGTCGACGAACACGACCTGGCCCGGCTGCACGAGCGCGGCGGCGGCGCGGCCGATGGCGGCCTTGTCGTCGGTGGCGATGTTGTGGCGCGTCGCGAAGTCCGCCAGCGCCGGGCTGGCGGGCAGGGCGCCGCCGTGCACCCGCTGCAGCAGGCCTTCCTTCGCCAGCTCGCGCAGGTCGCGCCGGACCGTGTCTTCCGACACGCCCAGTTCCGCGCTCATCTTCGTGGCGACGATCTGGCCGTCGCGCCGCAACACATCCATTAGATACTGTTTTCGCTGGCTCGTCAGCATGCCGTCCTTTCGTCGTGCTTGACATTGCACGATACTGCACGATAGTTTACACGAACTTCAATGACTGGAGAATATCGTGCAGGATCGTGTGGAAATCAGGCAGGTCGAGCTGCTCTCGGACGACTGGGGCATCCTGAACAAGACGACGTTCGCGCTGCGCACGGCAGATGGCGGCTGGGACGTGCAGACCCGGGAAACCTATGACCGGGGCAATGGCGCGACGCTGCTGCTGGTCAACCGCGCGCGCCGCACCGTCGTGCTGACGCGCCAGTTCCGCCTGCCGGCCTATGTGAACGGCCACGACGGCTTCCTCGTCGAGGCAGCGGCCGGCCTGCTCGATGGCGCGAGTCCGGAAGAACGCATCCGTGCCGAGGTCGAAGAGGAGACGGGCTACCGCGTCGGCAACGTCACGCGCTTGTGGGATGCGTTCATGAGTCCCGGCAGCGTGACGGAGCGCCTGCACTTCTTCGTGGCCGAGTACGAGGCGCGCGACCGCGTGGGACCCGGCGGCGGCGTGGCGGCCGAGGGCGAGCGGCTGGACGTGCTGGAACTGGACATCGACGCGGCGCTGGCCATGATCGGCACGGGCATCGTCGACGGCAAGACGATCATGCTGCTGCAGTACGCGCGCTTGTACCTGTTCGCGCCGCGCGGGATGATGATCCTGGTCGCGGGCCCGTACCGGTCGGGCACGGACGGTGATCCGGACCGTATCGCGGCCAACGTCGCGGCGATGGAAGCGTGCGTGATGCCGCTGTACGAGGCCGGGCACCTGCCCGTGCTGGGCGAATGGCTCGCGTTGCCGACGGTGCGCCTGGCCGGATCGCAGGCGCCGGGGGACGCCGTGTTCGACGCCCTGTTCCACCCGCATGCGCAGCGCCTGCTGGAGCGGTGCGACGCCGTCCTGCGTATCGGGGGCGCGTCGGAAGGGGCGGACCTGATGGTGGCGACGGCGCAGAAGCTGGGCAAGCGCGTGTACGAGGCTATGGAAGAGATTCCACCCGCGCCCAGCCTTGGTACAATCACATCACCATGAACAAGACTGCCATCTCCCTCGTGCTGGGCGCGACGCTGGTCGCATCGCTGTCCGCCTGCAGCAGCAAGACGTCGGCCAACGAAAAGAACTTCGGCCTCACCGTCTCCCAGTATTTCGACAAGAAGGGCGACCTGTGCCTGGATCCCATCAAATGGCCGGTCGACGTGTATGAAACCGACATCCGCCAGCAGAAGATGTACCCGGACGGCGTGGCCGGCCAGATGTCGGCGCTGGAATCCGTCGGCCTCGCCAGGAGCGAGGACGTGGAATTACCCGGCGCCGTCGTCAATGGCAAGGCGAGCGGGGTGAAGGTCAAGCGCTACACGATGGCCGATGCCGCGAAGCCCTACCTGCACGCGAAGGCCGGGAAGCAGCCGCGCATCTGCTGGGGCCGCAAGTCGCTGAGCAAGGTGCTCCGCTGGGCGGACCCGGCCAAGGTGGGCGACCACGAGGAGAGCAGCGTGATCTACACCTATCAGCTGTCGAACGTGGCCGACTGGGCCCGGAAGCCGCAGGTCAAGGAAGCGTTCCCCGAAGTCGGGCGGAACGTCGACGGCGAGCGCTCCCAGAAGGAAAAACTGTACGTCAAGCTGACGCCGAATGGCTGGGAAGCGCTCGGCCTCAACGACTAGCGGCGCAGCTGCGCGAGGATGCCCAGCGCGCCGCGCGCCATCTTCACCGCCGACAGGGCCGACGTGACGAGCCCGGCCAGGCGCTTGCGGCGCATGAGGACGACTCCCAGCACGGCACCGGCCGCGCCCAGCACGAGCTTGCGGTTGGCGGCGACATAGCCCATGACCGGATGCCCGGTCAGTGCATTCGACGGACGCAGCGCCTTCAGCTCGTAGGCGAGGCCCACGCGCTGTTCGGCGCATTGTTCGATCAGGGCCGCGCGGCGGGTGGCGAGATCAGGCTTGTTCATCGGTTGCCTCCGCATGATGTTGGGCCAGGCCATGGCGCAGGTAGTCGACGTCGTTGCGCAGTTCGGCCAGCGTGGCCGAGAGCAGCGGCGCTTCCGCGGTCATGCTGGCGCGGACTTTCATGAGGATGATGCCGGCCAGCGCGCCGAACAGGACGGCCATGCCGCCGACGGCCTGCAGGCGGTACGTGTCCCAGAAGATGGCGATGACGAACAGCGCGGCCAGCAGGAGGGCGCCGGCCGCGAGGAACACGGCCAGCAGGGTCCACGCGAGGTGGCCCAGCAGGCGGCGTGCGTCTTCCTGGAATTCGACCGCGGCCAGTTCCAGCCGCGTGCCCGCCATCGCGACGAGCGTCGCGCCGATCCGGCCTGCCGCCGCCAGGATCCCCATTACTTACGGGCGATCAGCATGCCGATCACGACACCGACGGCAGTGCCCAGGCCGACGGCCTTCCACGGATTCTCCTTGACGTATTCGTCGGTGGCCTTGGCGGCGACCTTGGCTTTTTCGACCGCGGCTTCTTCCAGACGGACGATGTCTTCCTTGGCCTTGACCAGGGTGCGCTCGAACTTGACCTTGGCGGCCTTGAATTCTTCGCCGGTCAGGTGGCCGCTGTGGCGCAGCCACGCTTCCGCGTCCTGGACGACGGTCTTCAGGTCGGACAGCAACTGGTCGCGGGCGCCGGACTGGGTCGGGATTTTTTCCATCATGGGGGGAACCTCTCGTTATGGGTTATTCAAGGGACAATATTATCCTAATGCATAGTCTAACGCGACGCCAGCAAACACGGCCGCACCCAACCAATTGTTGTGGTTGAACGCGGCAAAACACTTCATGCGGTCGCGGCCGCGGATCAGGGTGTAGTGGTAGACGGCCATCCCGGCCGCGACGGCGATGCCCGCCACGAACCACCAGCGCAGGCCCAGCGACCAGCCGCACACGAGGTCGATGAGGAGCGTGGCCGCGTAGCACACCATGATCGCGGCGACGTCGTAGCGGCCGAACGTGATGGCGGACGTGCGGATGCCGATGACGAGGTCGTCGTCGCGGTCGACCATGGCGTATTCGGTGTCGTAGGCCAGCGACCAGAACACGTTGGCGACCAGCAGCCACCACGCGACGGCCGGGACGTGGTCCTGCACGGCTGCGAACGCCATCGGGATGCCGAAGCCGAACGCGATGCCGAGGTAGGCCTGCGGCAGCGCGAAGAAGCGCTTGAAATACGGATAGCTGCCCGCGACGATCACGGCCACGACGGAGAGCCGCTTCGTCAGCGTGTTCAGCGGCAGGATCAGCAGGAACGAGACGATCGCGAGCACGGCCGCCACCATCAGCGCTTCCCAGCCCTTGATGCGTCCGCTCGTCAGCGGGCGGTCGACCGTGCGCTTGACGTGGCGGTCGAAGTCGCGGTCGGCGTAGTCGTTGATCGCGCAGCCGCTTGATCGCATCAGCGCCGTGCCCACGATGAAGATGGCGAGGATCATCGGATCGGGATGGCCGTTCGATGCCATCCACAACGCCCACAGCGTGGGCCACAGCAGCAGCAGGATGCCGATGGGCTTGTGGCCCCGGACCAGGCGGAAATAAAGCGCCAGCTTGTTCATTGTGCGTTCGAATTGAAAATCTGCAAGGTCAGGATTGTAGCCTGTCGGGGCGCGCCCGGCTGTACGGCGCAGGACGATACGCGGCGATCATGCGCACGTCGACGATGCACAAGGCATGGCGCACGCGCGCGCTCTACGATGCCGGCTTCGGATCAAGGAGAATGCATATGCGGTTCGTAACCATGGTGGTGGCCGGAATCGGACTTGGAAGCTGCCTGCTCGCGCAGGCTGGCGGGCAGGAACAGGGCGCGTGGATTGAGGCGCGGTCGCTGCGCGAGCTCCCGGCAGGCATCCAGGCGCTGCTGGGCGTGGGACTCGGGCTCGCGGGCATCGCCGACCGGGGCGGCGATTTCAGCGAGACCGACGCCAGCGACGACAGCATGCCGCGCCGCCGCTTCGTGCTTGGGGTCGTGAACGGCGGCACGGCGCTGATCGCGCTGGAGCAGGGCGGCCGCGTCTATGCCGTGCGCGCCGTCGAATTCAAACAGGAAGGCAGCACGTGGGACGCGGTGCGGTGCGCGCCGCTGGTGTCGGTGCCGCAGCGGGGCGCGGAACTGGTCGGCGCGCTGTCCGGAAAGCAGGCGGGGCCCTGCGGCGGCATCGGCGTCCGGACGGACGATGCGGACGCGGCACCCACCGCGGCCGCGCCGGTCCTGCCCGCGCGCGTCAGGCCGCGGCCTGGAGCGTGACCATCTCGACGCCGGGCAGCCCGCAGTCGGCCACGGCCTTGACGACGGCATCGATGGCGGCGCGGCGCGTAAAACTCTTGCGCCATACGATCACGACGCGGCGCGACGGGACCGGATCCTGGAACGGGACGAAGGTCAGCATGCCGTTCGGATCCTTCATGTCCGGCACGGACGCGCGCGGCAGCACGGTCAGGCCGATGCCGCTCGCGACCATGTGCCGGATCGTCTCCAGCGACGAGCCCTCGAAGGTGCGCTGCATGCCGTTGCCCGGCGACGAAGAAAAGCGCGCCATCTCCGGGCAGACTTCGAGCACCTGGTCGCGGAAGCAGTGGCCGGCGCCCAGCAGCAGCATCGTCTCGCTCTTGAGGTCCTCGGCCGCGATCTCGGTGCGCGTCGACCACGGGTGGTTCTTCGGCATCGCGACGACGAACGGTTCGTCGTACAGCGCCTGCACGGCCATGCCGTGTTCCGGCAGCGGCAGGGCCATGATCGCGGCGTCCAGCTCGCCCTGGCGCAGCAGGTCGAGCAGTTTCACCGTGAAATTCTCCTGCAGCACGAGCGGCATCTGCGGCACGTTCGCGATCAGGTTTTTCACGAGCGGCGGCAGCAGGTACGGGCCGATGGTGTAGATCACACCGAGGCGCAGCGGGCCGGACAGCGGATCCTTGTTCTGCTTGGCCAATTCCTTGATGGCGGCCGTCTGCTCGAGCACGCGCTCGGCCTGGGCGACGATCTGCGCGCCCAGCGGCGTCACGGACACTTCCGAGCCGCCCCGTTCGAACAGCGTGACGCCGAGTTCGTCCTCGAGTTTCTTGATGGCGACGGACAGCGTGGGCTGGGCGACGAAGCAGGCTTCGGCCGCATGCCCGAAATGGCGGGCGCGTGCGACGGCGACGATGTATTTCAGTTCGGTCAGTGTCATGGGATCGGAGTTTATTGAACGGCCGTGTTCTCGAAGACACGTTTGCCTGCCTTTTAAGCAGTCTGTCACTATTTTACCGGTAAAGCCATGGATATAATGGCCGGGCAGGCGATGTTGCCTTGCGTTAATAGGAAGACATCCATGTCCTCGACCTTCGGCCCGGCGGAAGCCCAGGCCTATATGCACAAGCTGCTCACGGTCATGCACCAGCAGAGCGGCTCCGACCTGTTCATCTCGGCCGACTTCCCGCCCAGCATGAAGCACCAGGGCGCCATGAAACCCCTGAGCCAGCAGCGCCTGACGGGCGACATCACGCGCGCGCTGTCCCTCTCCCTCATGAACGAGCGGCAGCGGGCCGAGTTCGAAGCCGAGATGGAATGCAATTTCGCGATTTCCCTGCCGGGCGTGTGCCGGTTCCGCGTGAACGTGTTCGTGCAGCAGCAGAGCGTAGGCATGGTCGTGCGGACCATCGCATCCGAAATCCCGAACTTCGAAAAGCTCGACCTGCCCGAGGTCTTGAAAGATGTCGTGATGACGAAGCGGGGTCTCGTGCTCGTCGTCGGCGGCACGGGTTCCGGCAAGTCGACGACCTTGGCGGCGATGATCGATTACCGCAACAGCAACTCGGCCGGCCACATCATCACGGTCGAGGATCCCGTCGAATACGTCCACAAGAACAAGAGCTGCCTGATCACGCACCGCGAGGTGGGCGTCGACACGCTGTCGTGGCACAACGCGCTGAAGAACACGCTACGCCAGGCGCCGGACGTGATCCTGATCGGTGAGATCCGCGACACGGAAACGATGGAACACGCGATCGCGTTCGCCGAAACGGGTCACCTGTGCCTGGGGACCCTGCACGCGAACAATGCGAACCAGACGATGGACCGCATCATTAACTTCTTCCCGGAAGAGCGGAGGAATCAATTGCTGATGGACTTGTCGTCGAACCTGCGCGCCATCGTCTCGCAGCGCCTGGTCCGCACGGAAGACGGCAAGGGGCGCAAGGCCGCCATCGAGATCCTGCTGAACACGCCGACGATCGGCGAGATGATCCTGAAGGGCAGCTTCCAGAGCATCAAGGAGATCATGCACAAGTCGCGCGAGCTGGGCATGTGCACGTTCGACCAGGCGCTCTTCGAGCTCTACAACAAGGGCTACATCAGCTACGACGAAGCCATCCGCAACGCCGATTCCGCGAACGGCCTGCGTCTGCAGATCAAGCTGTCGGGAGAAAGAAAAGCGCCGGGGGAGGGCGGCGGTGCCGCGAAGCCGGCCGAGCTGTCCATGTTGATCGACGAGCCGGAAGAGGAACCGCCGGCCGCAAGTTAAAATGCACGCCATGGCTACCTTCGAACAAAAACTCTGCACCCGCGCCACCTTGCCGCAACGCATCGCTGACCTGCCGAAACCCGTCGTGCTGACGAACGGCGTGTTCGACATCCTGCACCGCGGCCACGTGACGTACCTGGCCCAGGCCCGCGAACTGGGCGCGTCGCTCGTCGTCGCCGTCAACACGGACGCGTCCGTGAAACGCCTGGGCAAGGGCGACGACCGCCCGCTGAACACGCTGGCCGACCGCATGGCCGTGCTGGCCGCGCTTGAATCCGTCAGCCTCGTCGTGGAATTCGACGAGGACACGGCGCTGGAAGTCGTCCAGGAAGCCCGCCCCGACATCTATGCCAAGGGCGGCGACTACGTGATGAGCGCCATCCCGGAAGGGAAGGAAGTGATCGCCTACGGCGGCAAGGCCGTCGCGATCGATTTCGCGCACGACCGCTCGACGACGAAGCTCGTCGCGAAGATCCGTCAATACGGCTGATCGGGAATTAGCCGCGTCCCGCATGGTCGAATGAGTATTCCGACGGGATACTCATGACGACGATCGGCATCTACAAATGATGCAGCAGATGTGTCACTGATGGGCATCATCGGCAGGCGGATGCGCCGGGTTGTTGCGACCAGCGGCACTATCCATCGCGCCGATGAAACGGCCAGATAATTTCCGAGTAAACCAACAATCATCGACGCCCGCCGGGCTGTAAATCGCGCGGCAATGGATCGAGAGGCAGAGCCCTACGGGCTACAGGTCTGCCGATGTCATTCAACTTCCTCCTAATTACCAATAGTTCTGGCGTTCTGGCGCCTCTTCGGCATTTCCCGGCTGGGTTTCGCTGTGCATCATTAATTTGATCCGGCAATCTGCGTTCGCTGTTTTATCGATCGGCCCAAGCATTAAAAATATTGATAATTCTCGTCCCCGATTTCTAACGCAATGTAACTGCTTGATCGCTTTTTTCACCAAGATTTTTATGCTGATGTTTATCGTGCGCTACTGGACAAGACACAGATGCTGTTGTTAAACTTTCCGCCGTTAAATTTATATGACCTGAAAAAATCAAATTGCGAGGACGAATATTCGACCTGGTTACAGACTGCCTACCATTGCCGGCAATTAGTTAATTTGAGTTTTCAGATTGCAATAAATAGAGAAATTTTGCAACATTAGTTTAAATTACTTCAATGCGAAAAGGCAGGGCGCCGCGTTTCGGCAGGGGCATATGGCGTCTTGTTCGACTCCTCGATCTCACCGCAGTATTCGCGGTTATTTTCTCGTGACGACGGCGCAAAAGCTCAATTCATGCCCAATAAGCATGGGGCACAGAATAACTGTCATGCGATTTCGAGTGCGGTGTCGAGTTACTGTCTGACGATCCTAATATCGCTCTGAAGGGAATGCAGAGCAAGCTGCTGAATAATGGACTAACTAGCAGAATGATTGAGATATCGCCCCCCGATGCTGACCTTTACGCGCTTTACCTGCGTTGCCTCCAATCCTACCAATCGATACCGTTGACATGAACTCGCGCGATCTCGCCGGAGCCTTCCTAAGTGCGCTCACCCAAACCAACCGTCCGATTCGTCTTCGTCTGGCAGGCGAGCGAAAGCTCCTGGATGATGTACTGCTGGTCAAGCGCGTTGTCGGGAACGAGTCCATGTGTGGGGGCCTCGAATATCGCCTGCAATGCGTATCAGCCGAGTCCGGACTGGCATTGAAGGATTTCATCGCACTGCCGATTGAACTGCAACTGGTCACCGACCGGGGTGAATTGCGCTCTGTCTGCGGCGTCGTCACGCATGCGTTCGCGGGACAAAGCGACGGCGGGCTGGCCACGTATCAGCTGGTTGCACGTGATGCGCTCGCAATCATGGAACAACGCGTCAACACACGAGTTTTCCGAAACAAGAACGAAGTAGACGTTGCACTGGCGATTCTCGACGAATGGAAGCAGACGAACGCTGTCCTCGCGAAAGCATTCGATGTTGACACGGCCCAGTTACGGGGGAGTTACCCGGCCCGCGAATTCATCATGCAGCACAATGAATCGGACGCTGCCTTTCTGCGTCGTTTGTGGAAGCGCCAAGGCATTGCGTGGTTCATGCGGCCGGGGCGGGCAAGCCAGGACGACAGCAACGACATGCCAGCCCACACGCTGGTGTTATTCGACGACGCAACCGGGCTGGCTCAGAATTCCGCCGGCATCGTGCGCTACCACCGCGATCACGCTACCGAATCACGGGACAGTATCACTACCTGGACCGCCATGCGTAGCCTGAAACCCGGAGGCGTTACGCGCCACAGCTGGGACTACGCAAGCGTCCGTCTCATGGAAACGCAGGCGCTGACGACCATGCAGCAAGGACCGATGGGGGACCAGCTCGCTGCCGGCATCGACGAATACGTGGTCGATGTGCCTCACGCTGGCGACGACATGAAAGATTACCGCCGTTTGGGCGACCTTCGCATGCGTCGACACGAGTACGAAGCGAAGTGCTTCCACGGCGAAAGCGGCGTACGTGACCTGTGCGTCGGCGAATGGATTGGACTGTCCGGCCACCCGGAAATCGACACGCATCCGAGCGATGAGAGACAGTTCGTGATTACCGAGCTCTCGGTCCTGGCTGACAGTAACTTGCCCAAAGCGGTCGACGAGAAAATCCAACGGCTGTTCTCAGCCAATGGATGGCAAACGGAACTGTCAACCTCTACTCTGCTCAAGGCCAATGAAGAACGCGAAGTACGCTACAGCAATCGGTTCACGTGCGTACGTCGCGGCATTCCGATTGTGCCGTCGTTCGATCCTCGCACCGATCTGCCGGTAGCAACGTTACAGAGCGCGTTGGTTGTCGGTCCGGACGGCGAGGAAGTGCATTGCGACACGATGGGTCGGGTCAAGATCCGCTTTCCGGCAACCCGGCAACAAGACCACGCAGGCGCCGGCGCGAGCGACACCGACAGCGATTCCGCCTGGGTGCGGGTCGTCAGCACGTGGGCGGGTGGTCAGCGCGGTGCATTCACACTGCCGCGGGTTGGCGATGAAGTGATCGTCGATTTCCTCGGTGGCGATCCTGACAAGCCGCTTATTGTTGGCCAGGTCTACAACGGCGCGGCATTGCCGCCCAAATTCAACCATACCGGCACCCTACCGGAGAACAGATATCTATCCGGTATCAAGAGCAAGGAAGTGCAAGGGGGCCGCCTGAACCAGCTTCGTCTGGACGATACGCCCGAGCAAATCAGCGCACAGCTTGCGAGCGAGCACGGCTACAGCGAGTTGAACCTGGGCTGGCTGACACACCCACGGCAGGGCGGCAAAGCCCGTCCCCGAGGTGAAGGAGCAGAACTGCGCAGTGATAACTCGGTCGTCATCCGCTCGGCCCAGATGTTGCTGTTGACGACGCAGGCCATGCTGCGAGCACAGGGCGATCAACTGGAACGCGGCATGCTTCAAGGACTGCTTGAGAGCTCGCAGGCACTCCTGAAGGAGTTGGGGGAGTTTGCTGAACAGAATCAGGCCATGGCCGTGGACCAGGAACCACACAAGGACCTGAACGAGAACTTGCGGAATGCCGAGAAAGGCACCAACACGCAGAGCGGCGGGGAAGTCGACACCGCTTCGCCGCTTATCGCGCAATACGCACACGGCGGTTTCCTCAGCGCAACCCCTTATTCTTCCGTTAGCTATAGCGGCCAACAGCACAATGTGATCGCACAACAGAACATCCAGGCGGTCGCGGGTGAGCGCGTCAACATTAATGCTCGACAGGGTATCTCACTCTTCTCGCAGAAGAACGGGATGAAGTACATCGCGCACACCGGAAAAGTCGACATCCAGGCACAACACGACAGCATTGGTATTGCCGCGGGAAACGACATGACGATTACCGCGAGTGAAGGCGAGATTACGATTGCTGCCCAAAAGAGCATCAGTCTGATTTGTGGTGGCGCATACATCAAGATAGCGGACGGCAAAATCGAACTGGGTTGCAGTGGCGATTTCACTGTCAAGGCAGGCATGCACAAATGGGATGGCCCAGGCCGGATGTCGTTCGATCTACCGCACTTCTCTGGTGAAGGAAAACCGCCGGCACAATGGATCGGTCTGGACTATCGGGATGCCGACACCGGAGAGGGAGTCGATGGAGCGGAATACGAAATCCATTTCGACAAGGGACCCGTCTTGAATGGAACGCTGGACGCAAATGGCAAGACCCGACGGGAAAACGTCGCCAACAAGCCCGTGAAAAAAGTGATTTATAAGCCGCGCACGGCCGGAACGGATAAGCCAGCAGCACCGCTGAGCGATTTGTTGCAAGAATAAAGCATAACGAATATCGACAATATTGGTAGCGAGCATACTGAATGGCTGAAGTCAATACAACACAAATGCGCGACGCCTTGGCATGGGCGACAAATGACCGGGAAAAAGCCAAGGAACCGAGTACGAATCCAATCGTATGGTTCTGGGAAGCGATCGAGGGCGACTTCAACGAAGATCGGTCGACCGCCCAACTGCTCACCGACGCGGCAATTTCGATGATTCCGTTAGTCGATCAAATTTGCGACCTACGCGATCTCATAGCAAATTGCAAAAAGCTCAGTCATGATTACAAGGACAAGGCGGCATGGCTGGCTTTGGCCCTGACCCTTATTGGCCTGTTCCCGACACTCGGCTCATTGCTCAAGGGTGTACTCAAAATCATCTTTGCGCACGTCAGGCGTGCCGGCATCGACCAGGCGGCAAAGGCTGTCGAAAGGGGAATGTCGTGGGTGATCGTATATTTGCGAAGGGAAGAGGTTCAAAAATACATCAAGGCCCGCAAAATCGATCGCCTGTTTGCATGGCTTGCAACTGGCGTTAAAGAACTTCGTGGCCGGATAAATACCAAGGCGCTGCTCGCCGCATTTGATACGGGAATTTCTGCGCTTGAGGGGATGGTTAACAAGGTCAGGCTTGTACCGACCATCTATCGCAAGGCCAAGGCCGCGTTGGAGCAGGCCAAAGCGATACGGTTGGCGGCTAACCAGCACATGGAAGAGACGCTGAAACCTGTCCACGATATATTGACCACGATTATATTGAACCTGGAGCGCCGAACTCTTGAGAGAGAGCGTGCGATCTTAAATGCGAGCAATATTCACTTTTGTGGTGCGCTTCCGGAAGCGGATGCGATTACCTTGATGCGGCAACATCAGCCGCCATGGTTAAGTAAAACCGGGGATAAGTTCCTTGCGCCAGCAAACGCCACACGTCATCGACCTAAAGTGGATATGCTTTCCGCGAAACTTGACGCAGCTGGCAATCCTCGGCCGCAAGGAGATATTTTCCCTCACTTAACCAATCAAAATATCGAGTCCTTCCATACTCTACAGGCACATACAATCAAAGGTCCCGCTCGTCTGTATCGCATCCTTGCCCCGAACAGCCGCGGTATGAGCGATTGTTGGGTGTCGGAAGAAATTTTCAATAAATTGCAGAACTCTCCTAATCCCAAAGAAGCTTGGCGCAGATATTTGGCCGTCTGGCCGGATTGGAACGTCAACGGGCAATTCGTAATCTACGATGTAAAATCAGGCGAATCATTGAATGTGTGGCGTGGTCCGGCTTCCAGTCAAAAAAAGGATGGGCTCACAGGCAACTTTCTCGAGGGCGGTTGGGAGCAGATTGTTTTTAAGATCGAACGTACCGATCCGCGCAACGATACGTTAACTTATTATGAGTTAATGAAAAGTTCGAAAGGAACGACGCTGGGCCCGCCATTGGATCAAGCTCACCTCGATCACGTTACGGCATTGATGGATCAATCTCAAAAAGCGGGCTTTTTGGCCCGACACATTGGACTGCGCCAGCAAATTAATCACCCAAACATTAGTGGACCGTTCGATACCGGATGGGGTTACACAGAATTTGACGGAGTCTGGACGTCCGACAAAATAGGCCTGCCAGCGCTGCCTGGGCAGGCAACTGCGATTGCAAAGGGGGCGATATGAGCACACCAGGAAATAAATTTTCGTTATCGGCATGGGATAAGGTTCAGGCGGCCATGCTCTATCATTACGCCTCGTTGGATTACTTGAAAGGCTTGCATCGAATGGTGAGCGAACTAATGGATGGCGAAATTGATCCATTAATAAATCTGGCGAGGGCGCAGGGACGGGATGCCGTATTGAGGGATGCACGGTGGGGCGACAGGAATACCGTGCAGAACTGGGCAAACAGCGCGTGGCCTTTTTTAAGAGATTTTCAACAATCGCTCACAAGAGACATCGCTTTGCGCACCATAGATCAATATAAAATCACTGGCGCCAATCAGTGCCTACGTGGCCTGGATGAATTCTCAATGAACTGGGCAACACCGGATGAAGAAGAGAAAATTCAGTCAGTATTAAAAGAGATAAGTCGTTATGCAATGAATATAGACTATACCATGGATGATTGGCCAAAAAGCCGGTGGGACGATTACGGCTTTGCATATAACTATCCTGAATTTTCGGTTCAGTTTCCACGCATCCCGAAATTTCGGGTGCGTACCGACGTGACGGCAGAAAGTTCCAAAGCTCCCCCCCGTACTGGAGTTTACGTCTCTTCAGATGATCCCCATGCCGCGTTGCAATTTGCATGGACCGGTGGCGGGGGCGGCAAACTTCGTCCCGCATCCACGTTCAACGAGATCGGCCTTGATGCCCTCCAGTACGTTGGTCGAAAGGATCTTTGGTTTGATCAAGCAAAGATGCTGGCATTTGTCCAATCGCAAAAGTACGCGGCGTTGCTTGCCCGTGAGGTGGTGATTGATGGCAAGCCGAATCCATACCTTGCTCCCTCAGCGGTGGCATGTTCCGCCTTTACTGATATCCCTTCGAATTGGTATTTCGTTGAAATCATCAATGACGAATTCGAAGACATCGCCGTTGTCAGCGAAGATGATAGCCGCACCATAAACACTCCAGAACGTTTGCGCGTCGAAGGAGGTCATACCTGTGTGCGTGCAGGATATTGGTTCACGCCAGCAAAAGCAGGATCACGTCGTTACTTCAAGGACGGTGAAATCATGCCAGCCTTCGGTACGGATTACGGCGTTACATTCTGGCAATGGGACGAGAATCAGCAATAAAGTTATTCGTCACTAGAGCGTGTTAAATGTTAGTCCCATTTGATCGGGAATGCGTTAATTAATCATTCTGTGCGCTGCTTCTGCCATTCCTTGAGGGCCGGGATAGGCGTTTTTGCGTCGAGCGCACGGTGCGGAATGTGGTGGTAGTGCGGCTTCAAATAGTTCATCAAGGTCGCTTCCAGGTCGGCCTTGCTGTCGAAGCGGGTCTGCTGTAGCAGTTCGTTGATGCGACCATCAAGGCGTTCAACCATACCGTCCGTTTGTGGATGACGGCAATGTCAAGCGGCGTTCGACGGTGATTGAGGCGCAGCCTCGTCGAAGGCGTGCTTGCCGCTGGGTTTCTTGTCTTCGGTGGCGAAACAGTCGGTGACTTGCGAGCCGTCATCGGTCGACATCCTGTTGTCTACCGATCCAAGGGCGACATGTCTTCGCGCTTGAGTCACTTCGCGTCCGTCGTCCGCATGATACCGAAGACCTTTTCCGCATGACGATCCGACAGGCCAGAGTACTTGATTTCCTGCCGGACTTTCGGGGTTGTGTTTGATACCGGATGGCGTTACACAGAATTTGACGAAGTCTGAAGGTCGGACAAAATAAGCTTCCCAGCGCTGCTTGGGCAAGTGACAGCAATTGCAAAGGGGGCGATGTGAGCACACCAGGAAATCAATTTTCGTTATCGGCATGGCACAAGGTTCAGGCGGCAATGCTTTATCATTACGCCTCGCTGGACTACTTGAAAGGCTTGCACCAAATGGTGAGTGAATTAATGGATGGCGAGATTGATCCGTTAATCAATCTAGCGAGGGCGCAGGGACGGGATGCCGTATTGATGGATGCGCGGTGGGGTGACAGGAATACCGTGCAGAATTGGGTAAACAGTGCGTGGCCTTTTTTAAGCGATTTTCGACAATCGCTTACAAGAGACATCGCGATGCGCACCACGGACCAATATAAAATCACTGGTGCCAACCAGTGCTTACGCGGCTTGAATGAGTTCTCAATGAATTGGGCAACATCAGATGAAGAGGCGAAGGTTCAGTCAATATTGCAAAAAATAGGCCGTTACGCAAATAAAATTGACGATACGTTAAATGATTGGCCAACCAGTCGATGGCGCGATTTCAACTTTGCATATTATTATTCAGAATTTTCGGCGCAGTTTCCACGCATTCCGAAGTTTCGCGTTCGTACGGATGTGACGGCGGAAAGTTCCAAGACGCCGCCACGCACTGGAGTTTACGTTTCATCAGATGATCCCAATGCCGCGTTACAATTTGCGTGGAACGGAGGCGGGGGTGGAAAACTTCGTCCAGCGTCTACGTTCAATCAGATCGGTCTGGATGCTCTCCAGCAGGTCGGCCGAAGAGATCTTTGGTTCGATGAAGGGAAGATGCTCGCGTTTGTCCAATCGCAGAAATATGCACCGTTATTCGCAAACGAGATAGTGATTGACGGCAAGCCGGCCCCATCCCTTGCTTCACCGGCAGTAGCACGGTCCGCTTTTACCGCGGCCCCTTCGCATTGGTATTTCGTCGAAATCATCAATGACGAATTCGAAGACATCGCCGTTGTCAGCGAAGATGATAGCCGCACCATAAACACTCCAGAACGTTTGCGCGTCGAAGGAGGTCATGCCTGTGCGCGTGCCGGATATTGGTTCACGCCAGCAAAAGCAGGATCACGTCGTTACTTCAAGGACGGTGAAATCATGCCAGTCTTCGGCACGGATTACGGCGTTACATTCTGGCAATGGGACGAGAATCAGCAATAAAGTTATTCGTCACTAGAGCGTGTTAAATGTTAGTCCCATTTGATCGGGAATGCGTTAATTAATCATTCTGTGCGCTGCTTCTGCCATTCCTTGAGGGCCGGGATAGGCGTTTTTGCGTCGAGCGCACGGTGCGGAATGTGGTGGTGGTACGGCTTCAAATAGTTCATCAAGGTGGCTTCCAGGTCGGCCTTGCTGTCGAAGCGGGTCTGCTGTAGCAGTTCGTTGATGCGACCATCAAGGCGTTCAACCATACCGTCCGTTTGTGGATGACGGCAATGTCAAGCGGCGTTCGACGGTGATTGAGGCGCAGCCTCGTCGAAGGCGTGCTTGCCGCTGGGTTTCTTGTCTTCGGTGGAGAAACAGTTGGTGACTTGCGAGCCGTCATCGGTCGACATCCTGTTGTCTACCGATCCAAGGGCGACATGTCTTCGCGCTTGAGTCACTTCGCGTCCGTCGTCCGCATGATACCGAAGACCTTTTCCGCATGACGATCCGACAGGCCAGAGTACTTGATTTCCTGCCGGACTTTCGGGGTTGTGTTTGATACCGGATGGAGTTACACAGAATTTGACGAAGTCTGGAGGTCGGACAAAATAAGCTTCCCAGCGCTGCTTGGGCAAGTGACAGCAATTGCAAAGGGGGCGATGTGAGCACACCAGGAAATCAATTTTCGTTATCGGCATGGCACAAGGTTCAGGCGGCAATGCTTTATCATTATGCCTCGCTGGACTACTTGAAAGGCTTGCATCAAATGGTGAGCGAATTAATGGATGGTGAGATTGATCCATTAATAAATCTAGCGAGGGCGCAGGGACGGGATGCCGTATTGAGGGATGCACGGTGGGGCGACAGGAATACCGTGCAGAACTGGGCAAACAGCGCGTGGCCTTTTTTAAGGGATTTTCAACAATCGCTCACAAGAGACATCGCCTTACGCACTATGGAACATTATGAAGTCACTGGCGCCAATGAGTGCCTGCGTGGTTTGAATGAATTCTCAATGAATTGGGCAACGTCGGATGAAGAAGAGAAAATTCAGGCAGTATTAAAAAAGATAATTAATTACGCTAGAAACATAGACTACACAATGGATGATCGGTCGCGCAGTCGATGGACTGATTTTAACTTTGCATATAACTATCCTGAATTTTCGAAACGGTTTCCATGCATCCCGAAATTTCGGGTGCGTACCGACGTGACGGCAGAAAGTTCCAAAGCTCCCCCCCGTACTGGAGTTTACGTCTCATCTGACGATCCCAATGCCGCGTTACAATTTGCGTGGACCGGCGGTGGCGGTGGAAAACTGCGTCCTGCATCCACGCTCAACGAGATCGGCCTCGATGCCCTCCAGCAAGTTGGTCGAAAGGACCTTTGGTTTGATGGCGCGAAGATGCTCGCGTTTGTTCAATCGCAGAAATATGCATCGTTCTTCGCAGGCAAGATGATTATTCCTGGTAAGCCGGATCCATACCTCGCTCCCTCACTCGTGGCACGCTCCGCCTTTACTGAAATCCCTTCGAATTGGTATTTCGTCGAAATCATCAACGACGAATTCGAAGACATCGCCGTTGTCAGCGAAGATGATAGCCGCACCATGAACACCCAAGAACGTTTGCGCGTCGAAGGAGGTCATGCCTGTGTGCGTGCGGGATATTGGTTCACGCCAGCAAAAGCAGGATCACGTCGTTACTTCAAGGACGGTGAAATCATGCCAGCCTTCGGCACGGATTACGGCGTTACATTCTGGCAGTGGGACGAGAATCAGCTATAAAGTTATTCGTCACTAGAGCGTGTTAAATGTTAGTCCCATTTGATCGGAAATGCGATTGACCAATCATTCTGTGCGCTGTTTCTGCCATTCTTTGAGGGGCGGAGTAGGCGTTTTTGCGTCGAGATTACGGTGCGGAATGTGGTGGTAGTACGGCTTCAAATAGTTCATCAAGATCGCTTCCAGGTCGGCCTCGCTGTCGAAGCGGGTCTGCTGTAGCAGTTCGTTGATGCGACCATCAAGGCGTTCAACCATACCGTCCGTTTGTGGATGACGGCAATGCCAAGCTGCGTTCGACGGCGATCGAGGCGCAGCCTCGTCGAAGGCGTGCTTGCCGCTGGGTTTCTTGTCTTCGGTGGAGAAACAGTCGGTGACTAGCGAGCTGTCATCGGTCAACGTCCTGTTGTCTACCGATCCAAGGGCGACATGTCTTCGCGCTTGAGTCACTTCGCGTCCGTCGTCCACATGATGCCGAAGACCTCTCCGCATGACGATCCGACAGGCCAGAGTACTTGATTTCCTGCCGGACTTTCGGGGTTGTGTTTGATACCGGATGGAGTTACACAGAATTTTACGAAGTCTGAAGGTCGGACAAAATAAGCTTGCCAGCGCTGCCTGGGCAAGTGACAGCAATTGCAAAGGGGGCGATATGAGCACACCAGGAAATCAACTTTCATTATCGGCATGGCACAAGGTTCAGGCGGCCATGCTCTATCATTACGCCTCGCTGGACTACTTGAAAGGCTTGCATCAAATGGTGAGCGAACTAATGGATGGCGAGATTGATCCATTAATAAATCTGGCGAGGGAGCAGCAGGGACGGGATGCCGTATTGAGGGATGCACGGTGGGGCGAAAGGAATACTGTGCAGAACTGGGCAAACAGCGCGTGGCCTTTTTTAATAGATTTTCAACAATCGCTCACAAGAGACATCGCTTTGCGCACCATAGATCAATATAAAATAACTGGCGCCAATCAGTGCCTACGTGGCCTGGATGAATTCTCAATGAACTGGGCGACACCGGATGAAGAGGAGAGAATTCAGGCAATATTGCAAGTGATAAGTCGTTATGCTAGGAATATAAACTATACTATGGATGATTGGCCTAGTAGCCGGTGGGACGATCACGGCTTTGCATATAACTATCCTGAATTTTCGGCGCAGTTTCCACGCATTCCGAAGTTTCGAGTTCGTACAGATGTGACGGCGGAAAGTTCCAAGACGCCGCCACGCACTGGAGTTTACGTTTCATCAGATGATCCCAATGCCGCGTTACAATTTGCGTGGACCGGTGGTGGCGGTGGAAAACTGCGTCCTGCATCCACGCTCAACGAGATCGGCCTCGACGCCCTCCAGCAAGTTGGTCGAAAGAACCTTTGGTTTGATGGCGCGAAAATGTTCGCGTTTGTTCAATCGCAGAAATATGCATCGTTCTTCGCAGGCAAGATGATTATTCCTGGCAAGCCGGATCCATACCTCGCCCCCTCACTGGTGGCACGTTCCGCCTTTACTGAAATCCCTTCGAATTGGTATTTCGTCGAAATCATCAATGACGAATTCGAAGACATCGCCGTTGTCAGCGAAGATGATAGCCTCACCATGAACGCCCAAGAAGGTTTGCGCGTCGAAGGAGGTCATGCCTGTGTGCGTGCCGGATATTGGTTCACGCCAGCAAAAGCAGGATCACGTCGTTACTTCAAGGACGGTGAAATGATGCCGGCCTTCGGCACGGATTACGGCGTTACGTTCTGGCAGTGGGACGAGAATCAGATGTAAAAGTATTTACGACAAAGACCTACTAAACTGCACAGGAGAACGTCCATGAAAGGCGTGATTCGATTGGGTGATCTGACCAGTCACGGTGGCAAGGTTGTGATCGCATCCGCCACCTCTTCGGTCAATGGCCTTGCCGTTGCACGGCAAGGTGACGCATGTGTCTGCCCCATCCCCGGGCATTCGATATGCGTGATCATTGAGGGTGACCCGTCCGTGTTGATCGGCGGGGTTCCGGTTGCCTTTCACGGCCACAGGACGTCATGCGGTGCAAGCCTTATCTCTTCCGCCTTCACCTCGGGAACACCATAAATCACGCGTATGGGAGAGTGTCGGGTAAAGACGGCCCGGCGACCAAGCCGCCTTAGCCCCCGCCGGCGTACCCGTTCTGGCGCCACGCTTCGTAGACGACCACGGCCACCGTATTCGACAGGTTCAGGCTGCGGTTGCCCGGCATCATCGGCAGGCGGATGCGCTGGGCCGGCGGGAACGATTCGCGCAAGGCCGGGTCCAGGCCGCGCGACTCGGCGCCGAACACGAATATGTCGCCCGGGCGGAACGCGGCATCCGCGAACGGCGACGAACCGTGCGTCGTCATCGCGAACATGCGCGTGCGGTCCGGCTGTGCGTCGGCCAGGAAGGCGTCCCAGTTCTTGTGGACCTTCATCGTGGCGTAATCGTGGTAGTCGAGACCGGCGCGGCGCATCTTGGCATCGTCCAGCGGGAAGCCGAGCGGCTCGACCAGGTGCAGCTGCGCCCCCGTGTTCGCGCACAGGCGGATGATGTTGCCCGTGTTGGGCGGGATCTCGGGTTCGACCAGTACGACGTGAAACAAAGCTATCTCCTTGGGTTACGGGTGGGGCGGCGTGCGCGCAAATACAAAATTCGTCACGCGCGCCGCGCCGAACCGTTTAAAAGTGGCGGCCAGTTCGCCCAGCGTGTGGCCGCTCGTCATGACGTCGTCGACGAGGCCGACGTGGCGGCCTTCGACGAGGTCCGGGTCCTCCACGGCGAACGCGCCACGCACATTCTTCGCCCGCACGCTCGGCGCGACGCCCGACTGCGCCGGCGTGTCGAGCGTGCGCAGCGCCAGCGCCGGATGACATGCTACCCCGAGCGCCGCCGCCAGGGGCCGCGCGATTTCCAGCGCCTGGTTGAAGCCGCGTTCGACGAGCCGGTTCGGCCCCAGCGGGACCGGGCACAGCAAATCGGGCAGCGGCAGGCCGGGGCGGGCGAGCACGGCATCGCGGATCTGGCGCGCGAACCACGGCGCGAGCGCGAGGCGGGCGCCGAATTTTAATTGAAGCACGAGCTGGTCGAGGGGAATTGCGTAATCGACGGCGACGACGGTGGCGTCGAAGGCGGGTGGGTCGCGCAGGCAGGAGCCGCAAATGTTATCGTCGTGCTCGCGCTTATCAACGTCGTCCCCGCGCAGGCGGGGATCCAATTTTTCATGCGTCGTCGGCAGCGCGAAATTGGGCTCCCGCCTGCGCGGGAGCGACGGTAGGGCTGCTAACGGGTTCGCACACTGCCCGCAACGCACCCGCCGCACCCCCGCATACGCATCCCGGCACGCAGTACATACGACATCATCGCACCCGCTCCCGCACAGGGCGCACATCGATGGCATCAGCACGCGCAGCCAATGCCGCAGGGACAAATAACGGGCCGTCATCGTAAGTTCCACCCATCATGTACACTCCCGCCATTATCCCATTCACCGCAGCCCCATCATGGTTTCACCCCAAGCCCCGTCGAAGATGAGCGCCCCGATCGATCCGGTCCGCGTGCGCCAGCTGTTCGCCGACCCCGCCCGGGTCGCCCCTTCCGATTTCCTGCGGCGGGAGATCGCCACCCGCATGTTCGACCGCCTGACGCTCGTCAAGACGGCGCCGCGCCAGGTGCTCGACGCCGGCTGCGGCGCCGGCGTCGATATCGCCGAATTGCAGAAACGCTATCCGGCTGCGCAGGTGCTCGGCCTGGACGCCGTGCCGGCCATGCTGGCGACCGCCACGGCCGCCACGGCCGCCACGTCGGCGCCGCGCTCCTTGTTGAGTCGTTTGCTGCCGGCCAAAGCCGGCATCGATCTCGTTTGCGGCGACTTCGGCAACCTGCCGTTCGGCCCGAACTCGCTCGACCTGGTCTGGTCGAACCTGGCATTGCACTGGCATCCCCAACCCGACCGCGTGTTCGCCGAGTGGCGTCGCGTGCTGCGCGTGGATGGTCTGCTGATGTTCTCGAATTTCGGTCCGGACACGTTCCGCGAACTGCGCGCCGCGTTCGCGGCGATGGACGAGACGCCGCACACGTTGCCGTTCGTCGACATGCACGACTTCGGCGACCAGCTCGTGGAAGCGGGGTTCACGACGCCCGTCATGGACATGGAACAGATCACGGTGACGTACGACACGGCCGACAAGCTGCTGGCCGACGTGCGCGCGTTCGGCGGTAACCCGCTGGCCACGCGCCGCCGCGGCCTCGTCGGCCGGGCCGCGTGGCAACGCATGCGCGACGCGCTGGAAGCAGGGCGCCGCGCGGACGGCAAGCTGGCGCTGACGTTCGAGGTCATCTACGGCCACGCGTTCCGGCCGGCACCGAAGACGACGGCCGCGGGCGAGGCGATCGTCCGCTTCCAGCCGCCCAAGCCGCGGTAAGACCCATGCATCCTGTATACGATCGCGGTAATTTTCCTTGAATAAAAATTACCGCTTTCAGTATAATCAAACACACTTTTTTCGACTGGATCAAAAAAGCGCTAAAAAATTAAGCATAAAGGCGTCAAGTCGAGGGTTGGAGCATCACCCGGGGATACAAGGCAGCGTATCGGGTATCCCCCGCAAGCAAGGTTTGAAGACATCGTTCATCGAGGATGCCAGACGGCATCCGGCTGGACGGTGTCGAGTCCCGAAGCGCCCGCCGGCGCGACGGGAAGTGGTTGCGTTTAGTTTAAAAAGGATTTCAGAACGGAAGTTGTCTTCCGTGGTTCCTCCATGGCGAGCCAGAGGAGGGCCGCTTCCGTTCTAGAAATTTCTCTTCTAAAGGTGGTTGGGGACAACATGACATATGCAAAACGATTCAAAGCGTTGATGCTCGGTCTCGCAGTAGCGGCCAGCATCCCGGCGATGGCGGCTACCGAGCCCGTCATTACCGGTCGTCCGGTGGAACATCAGCTCAACATGCAGGCGCCCGTGACGGGCATTGCGGCCTATATCTATAGCCTGCATAACTGGATGATGGTGGTCTGCCTGGTCATCTTCATCGGCGTGTTCGGCGTCATGTTCTATTCGGTGTTCAAGCACCGCAAGTCCCTCGGCCACAAACCGGCCACCTTCCACGAATCCACCACGGTCGAGATCGCTTGGACCGTCATACCGTTCCTGATCGTCATCGGCATGGCCCTGCCGGCCACGCACGCCGTGGTGCAGATGAAGGACACTTCCAACCCGGACCTGACCATCAAGGTCACCGGCATGCAGTGGAAATGGGGTTATGACTACCTGAAGGGCGAGGGCGAAGGCATCTCGTTCCTGTCGAACCTGGCCACGCCGCGCACGCAGGTGGGCGAGCCGGGCATCGCACCGACCGAGAAGCGCACCGAGAACTACCTGCTCGAGGTCGACAATCCCGTCGTCGTCCCGGTCGGCAAGAAGGTCCGCCTCGTGCTGACCGCCAACGACGTGATCCACTCGTGGACGATTCCCGCCTTCGCCGTCAAGCAGGATGCCATCCCCGGCTTCGTGCGCGACACGTGGTTCAAGGCCGAGCAGATCGGCACGTACCGCGGCAACTGCGTCGAGCTGTGCGGCAAGGAACACGCGTTCATGCCGATCGTCGTGAAAGTCGTCTCCGCTGAAGACTACACCGCATGGGTCAAGGGCGAGAAGACCCGCATGGCCGCGCTGGCCGACGACCCGAACAAGGTCTGGACCATCGACGAGCTCAAGACGAAGGGCGAGAAAGTCTACGCGGCCAACTGCGTGGCCTGCCACCAGGCCAACGGCCAGGGCGTGCCGAGCGCATTCGCACCGCTGGTCGGTTCACCTGTCGTACTCGGCCACAAGGCCGAACAGATCGCCGTGCTGCTGAATGGTAAGCACAGCGGTAAGTATCCGTCGGCAATGCCGTCGTGGAAGCAGCTGTCGGATTCCGAGATCGCTTCCGTCATCACTTATACCCGCAACAACTGGACCAACAAGGCCGACGAGAACATCGTCCAGCCTTCCGAAGTCCTGGCTGCCCGCGGCAAATAAGACAAGACAAGCAACAAGCGTTTGGATCACAGGGACCGGGCCGTCACCGCGTCACCGCACCACGGCCTTGCTGTCCCGCACGACTAGGATACTGACATGACTTCCAGCACTATCGATCACACTCACGATCACGGCCACGACCACGCGCACGACCATCCGGTCGGCGCGCGCCGCTGGCTCTTTGCCACCAACCACAAGGACATCGGTACGCTGTACATGTGGTTCGCGTTCATCATGCTGCTCTCGGGCGGCGTGCTGGCGCTGATGATCCGCACCGAGCTGTTCCAGCCCGGCCTGCAGTTCTTCCGCCCTGAATTCTTCAACCAGCTGACCACCATGCACGGCATCGTGATGGTGTTCGGCGCGATCATGCCGGCCTTCGTCGGCTTCGCCAACTGGATGATCCCGCTGCAGATCGGCGCATCCGACATGGCGTTCGCGCGCATGAACAACTTCTCGTTCTGGCTGCTGCCGCCGGCCGCGATCCTGCTGGCGACGTCGTTCTTCGTCCCGGGCGGCGCCACCGCCGCCGGCTGGACGCTGTACGCGCCGCTGTCGACGCAGATGGGCCCGGGCATGGACATGGCGATCTTCGCCCTGCACATCATGGGCGCCTCGTCGATCATGGGTTCCATCAACATCATCGTCACGATCCTGAACATGCGCGCGCCGGGCCTGACGCTGATGAAGATGCCGATGTTCTGCTGGACCTGGCTGATCACCGCCTACCTGCTGATCGCCGTGATGCCGGTTCTCGCGGGCGCCATCACGATGACCCTGACCGACCGTCACTTCGGCACCTCGTTCTTCAACGCGGCCGGCGGCGGCGACCCGGTCATGTACCAGCACATCTTCTGGTTCTTCGGCCACCCCGAGGTCTACATCATGATCCTGCCGGCCTTCGGCATCGTCTCGCAGATCATCCCGGCCTTCGCCCGCAAGCCGCTGTTCGGCTACGCATCGATGGTGTATGCAACCGCTTCCATCGCGATCCTGTCGTTCATCGTGTGGGCGCACCACATGTTCACCACCGGCATGCCGGTGACGAGCCAGCTGTTCTTCATGTACGCGACGATGCTGATCGCGGTGCCCACCGGCGTGAAGGTCTTTAACTGGGTCGCCACGATGTGGAAGGGCTCGATGACGTTCGAGACCCCGATGCTGTTCGCCGTCGGCTTCATCTTCGTGTTCACGATGGGCGGCTTCACGGGCCTGATCCTGGCCGTGACCCCGATCGACATCCAGGTGCAGGACACCTATTACGTCGTCGCGCACTTCCACTACGTGCTGGTCGCCGGCTCGCTGTTCGCCCTGTTCGCCGGCTTCTACTACTGGGCACCGAAGTGGACCGGCCACATGTATCCGGAACTGCGCGGCAAGATCCACTTCTGGAACTCGCTGTTCTGGTTCAACCTGACCTTCTTCCCGATGCACTTCCTGGGCCTGGCCGGCATGCCGCGTCGTTACGCTGACTATGCCGTGCAGTTCACGGACTTCAACCAGATCGTGTCGATCGGCGCGTTCGGCTTCGGCCTGTCGCAGGTGTACTTCCTGTTCTTCGTCGTGCTGCCGACCATCCGTGGCGGCAAGCCGGCCGAAGCCAAGCCGTGGGAAGGCGCCGAAGGCCTGGAGTGGACCGTGCCGAGCCCGGCGCCGTTCCACACCTTCGAAACGCCGCCGCTGGTGAAGTGAGAGCGCGATGAACGATGATCGTTCGCAGCAGATCAGGAAGAACAACCGGCGCACGGCCCTGTGGCTGGCCGGGCTCGCGCTGTTCTTCTTCGTCGTGCTGTTCGTCAAGCGCCTGTGGCTGAACTGAGGCTGCCATGCAAGCGGAAACGAATGCGGGCCGCCACGAGGACAGTGGCCGCCTGCGTCTGAATCGCACCACGCTGATCAAGCTGATCGTCGTCGCCTGCATCATGTTCGGCTTCGGCTATGCGCTGGTGCCGATCTACCGCCAGGTGTGCGAGGCGCTCGGCATCAACGTGCTCACGCAGAAGGACGGCACGGTGGCTCGGCCTGCCAACACCCAGGTCGACCTCGCGCGCACGATCACGGTGGAACTGGACGGCAACGCCCAGGGCCCATGGCGCTTCCGCCCGACGCAGCGCAGCATCGACGTGCACCCGGGCGAGATGGCGACCGTCGTCTACGAAGTGGTGAATACACAGGACCGCACGGTGAAGGCGCAGGCCATCCCGAGCTACGCGCCGCAGTCCGCGACGCCGCATTTTAAAAAGGTCGAGTGCTTCTGCTTCAAGGAACAGATCCTGAAGCCGCACGAGGCGCGGCAGATGCCGGTCGTGTTCTTCATCGACCCGGAGCTGCCGCGCGAAGTGAAGAACATCACGCTGTCGTACACGTTTTTTGAAATCGGTGGCGCCGTGACGGCGCAAAAATAATGGCCAACGACGATCCACGCGAACCCGTAAAAACCGCGTCGTTCGGCGCCACGATGAAGGCCGTGTTCTGGTCGTTCTTCGGCGTGCGCAAGCGCCGCGACTACGAGCACGACGCGGCCAACCTGAACCCGATCCACGTGATCGTGGGCGGGCTGATCGGGGTGGCGCTGTTCATCGGCATCCTGGTGTTCGTCGTGCGCATGGTCGTCGCCAAGAGTTAAAACTATATAAGCAACACGAAAGCAGGGAAGCGCAGTACCCCGGAATTCGAAACAATGCTTGATTGAGGAGATATACATGAGTTCACCCCATACCGCGCCGTACTATTTTGTCCCCGGTCCCTCCAGGTGGCCGCTGGCAGCCGGCGTCTCGATGCTGGTCACGATGGCCGGCGCGTCCGGCTGGGTCAACGGGGCCGCCTGGGGACCCGGCGTGTGCACGGCCGGCATCGTCGCGATGCTGATCGTGCTGTACAACTGGTTCGGCGACGCCATCGGCGAGTCGGAATCCGGCAAGTACGGCGAGCGCATCGACCTGTCCTACCGCTGGTCGATGAGCTGGTTCATCTTTTCCGAGGTGATGTTCTTCGGCGCCTTCTTCGGCGCGCTGTTCTACGCACGTGCGATCTCGATGCCGTGGCTGTCCGACCTCGACCACAAGGTCATCTGGCCGGATTATTCGGGCCACTGGGGCAACATCGGCCCGGCCGGCACCGTGGAGCAGTTCAGCACCATGGGCCCGTTCCCGATCCCGACCATCAACACGGCACTGCTGCTGACCTCGGGCGTGACGCTGACGATCGCCCACCACGCCCTGCGCGCCGGCCACCGTGCCCGCACCGCGCTGTTCCTGTTCGCGACGATCCTGCTGGGCGCCATCTTCATGGGCTTCCAGGCCTACGAATACCACCACGCGTACAGCGAACTGAACCTGAAGCTGACCTCGGGCATCTACGGCTCGACGTTCTTCATGCTCACGGGCTTCCACGGCTTCCACGTGACGATGGGCGCGATCATGCTGTCGGTCGTGCTGTACCGCGTGCTGCGCGGCCACTTCACGCCGGAACATCACTTCGCGTTCGAAGGTGCGGCGTGGTACTGGCACTTCGTCGACGTGGTGTGGCTGGGCCTGTACGTCGTCGTGTACTGGCTGTAATCGTTATCTCTAAAACCGTCGTTCCCGCGAAAGCGGGAACCCATACTGAACAACAGAACCCCGTCAGTTGGATGCACCGCGGTGTTTCCAGCAAACCGACTCCGGGCCTTCAGCATGGGTTCCCGCCTGCGCGGGAACGACGTTTTTGTTAGTGCAGTCCTTTAGGCTGGATCCACCCCATCTTGTACGAGAACAGCACCAACAGGAACAGCGTGATCGACAGCCCGACCCGCATCGCCAGCGCCTGCACGGTGCGGTTGCTGCGGCCCTTGTCGCGCATCAGGAAGAACAGGGCGGACGCGAGGCTGCCGATGATGAGCACGAAGGCGATGGCGACGACGGTTTTCATGGGCGTCCGGTAGAGAGTTGTTTGGGTTGTACGATCATTGTATGCGACTGCGCTTCCGTTTCAGAACCATTCCTTTCCTCGCGACGCTCGTGCTGGTCGCGGTCGGCATCCTGCTCGGTAACTGGCAGGTGCGCCGCGCCGCGGAGAAGACCGCGCTGCAGGCCCGGCTCACGCAGCGCGCTGCGTTGCCGCCGCTCGTGCTGGACGGGAAGCCGGTCGATCCCGCCGCTGTCGAATATCGCCGTGTCATGGTGACCGGGGAATTCGTCACCCACTGGCCGCTGTTCCTCGACAACCGGCCATTCGAAGGCCGTACCGGATTCGTTTTGCTGATGCCGTTTAGAATAGCGGGTGCCGACGCGGGTGCAAGCGATGTTGTCCTCGTCGCGCGCGGCTGGGTCCCGCGCGATCCGGCCGTGCACGATCGCGTACCGCAGGTAGCGACGCCAAGCGGCCGCACGACCATCGAAGGCCTGGCGATCCTGCATCCGGCGCGCGTGATGGAACTCGGCAAGGCGCCGCCGCCCCGGCCCGGCGCCATCGTCCAGAATGTCGATCCGGCGGGCTTCGCCCAGGCCAGCGGCCTGCGCACGCTGCCCGTGCTGGTCGAGCAGACGAGTGCGGACGACACCGGAGCCGCCGGGCTCATCCGCAAATGGCCTGCCCCCGCGGTCGATGTCGACCGCAACAAGGGCTATGCATTCCAGTGGTATGCGCTGGCGGCGATGGCCTTTCTATTTTTTGTGATAACAGGATTTCGAAGTGGAACCAAACAAGCTGGCTGAACCGGCAATCGACCCGAAGAGCGCCCGCAAGCGCGGCCGCTGGATGCTGTGGCTGGTGCTGCTCGTGTGCGCGTCGCCGATGATCGCGTCGTACTTCACCTATTACGTCATCAAGCCCGAAAAGCGCAACAACTACGGCACCCTGATCGACCAGCGCGCCCATCCGGTCCCCGCGATGGCGACGACCACGCTGGACGGCCGTCCGCAGGCGCTGAAACAGTTCAAGGGCAAGTGGGTCATGTTGATGGTCGGGCCGGGTGCATGCCCGGACTCTTGCCGGAAGCAGCTGTTCGCGCTGCGCCAGCTGCGCCTGATGCAGGGGAAGGAAGCGGACCGCATCGAGCGCGTCTGGCTCATCACCGACCAGGAACCGCTGGACACGCTGATCATCCGCGAATACGACGGCACGCACATGCTGCGCGCCGACGCCGCGACGGTGACGCAGTGGCTGCCGGTCGATGGCGGCACGACGCCGGCCGACCACATCTACCTGATCGACCCGCTGGGCCACCTGATGATGCGTTTCCCGAAGGATCCGCAGCTGCAGGAAGTGCGCAAGGTGTACAAGGACATCAACAAGTTGTTGAAGGCATCGGCCGTCGGGTAACGCGCAATGGAAGTCTCGAATTTCATCCTGCTGGCCCTGACCGGCATCCTGGCGGCCAGCGTGCCGCTCGCGCTCGTGTGGACGGCGACGGGCACCCACAAATACCGCAAGCTGGCGTGGGTGATCGCGTTCTTCACGTTCGACCTGATCGTGTTCGGCGGTTTTACGCGCCTGACGGACTCCGGCCTCGGCTGCCCCGACTGGCCCGGCTGCTACGGCGAAGCGAACCCGTTCCTCGCGCATGAACACATCGCCGCGGCCGAGGCGCTGATGCCCACTGGACCCGTGACGAAGGTGAAGGCCTGGATCGAGATGATCCACCGCTTCCTCGCGATGGGCATCGGCTTCCTGATCATCGGGTTGATGGTGGCGTCGTGGCTGGAATGGCGCCGTGCGCGGGCACGCGGTGTGCGGCCCACGCATGGCCCGGCGTTGCCGACACTCCTTTTCCTGTGGGTGTGCGTGCAGGGCGCGTTCGGCGCGTGGACCGTCACCCTGAAACTGCAGCCGGTCATCGTCACGCTGCACCTGCTGTTCGGCCTGACCCTGCTGGCGCTGGCCGTGTGGCTGGCCGGACGCGAAGACAACCTGCTGGCCCCGCCGCCGGCCGTCCCGCCCACCGTGCTACGCAAGCTGCGTCCGCTGGCCTGGCTGTCGGGCGCCGTGCTGCTTGTCCAATTGGCATTGGGCGGGTGGGTGAGTACCAATTACGCGACACTCGCGTGCAGCGATTTCCCGCTTTGTAATGGACAAATTGTCCCAGAGATGGATTGGCAACATGGTTTCACCTTGTGGCGCGAGCTGGGCAAGACGGCGGCCGGGCATTACCTGCCGTTTTCCGCGCTGACGGCGATCCACTGGGTGCACCGCAACTTCGCACTCGTCGTCGTCCTCGTACTGGGCTATACGGCGTGGCGCACCTGGCGTTTGCCGGGCCTGCACGGCACGGCGCGCAACCTGGCGCTGGTGCTTGTCGCCCAGGCAACGACCGGCATCGCGACGGTGTTCCTGAACTTTCCGTTGCCGATTGCCGTGCTCCACAACGCGGGGGCGGCTGGCCTCGTCCTTCTGGTGACCATGTTAAACTACAAGGTACAGTATCAACTCGAGCTGGCGCTGCGCAGTCCACGACGTGAGGCGGCGACGTCCGCGAGCCACCCATGATTACGCAAACCGCCATCCACAAACCGCCCAGCCGCGTCACGCAATATTGGGCGCTGACCAAGCCGCGCGTCACGCAGCTGGCCGTCTTCTGCGCCGTGATCGGCATGTTCCTCGCCACCGACGGCTTTCCGGGCTGGCACGTGCTCGTCTGGGGCACGATCGGCATCTGGCTGCTGGCCGGCGCCGCGTTCGCCGTCAACTGCCTGATCGAGGCGGAAGTCGATGCCCGCATGGCCCGCACGGCGCGCCGCGCCACCGCGATGGGCGAGCTGTCGACCACGCAGGTCCTGATCTTTTCCGCGATCATCGGCGGTGCCGGCATGGGCATCCTGTACACGATGATCAATCCGCTGACGATGTGGCTGACATTCGTCACCTTCGTCGGCTATGCGCTGATCTACACGGTCCTGCTGAAACCGAACACGCCGCAGAACATCGTCATCGGCGGCCTGTCGGGCGCGATGCCGCCGGCCCTCGGCTGGGCCGCCGTCGCGAATACGGTGCCGATGGAAGCCTGGCTGCTCGTATTGATCATCTTCGTCTGGACCCCGCCGCATTTCTGGGCCCTGGCGATGTACCGCCGCGACGACTACGTGCGTTCCGGCCTGCCGATGCTGCCCGTCACGCACGGCATGCAGTACACGGGCCAGCAGGTGTGGCTGTACTCCGTCGCGCTGGCGGCCTGCACGCTGTTCCCGTTCGCCGTCGGCATGAGCGGCGTCGTGTACCTGGCAGCGGCCATCGTGCTGAACGCGATCTTCCTGCGCCATGGCTGGCTGATCCACAAGCACTACAGCGACCAGGTCGCGCGCAAGGCCTTCGCCTGGTCCATCGTCTACCTGTCGCTGCTGTTCGCGGCGCTGCTCGTCGACCACTACGTCAAACAATACCTGCCGATCTGATGATGAAAAAACTGCTGCCCGTCCTCGTCGCCGCCTGCGCGCTGACCGTCTCCCTCGTCGCATGCGACAAGCTGCCGGGCAAGCAGAAGGAATCGTTCCAGAACACCGACGTCACCGGCCTCGATTACGCGAAAGGCTTCACGCTGACCGACCACACCGGCAAGCCGCGCACGCTGGCCGACTTCAAGGGCAAGGCCGTCGTCGTCTTCTTCGGCTACACGCAATGCCCGGACGTGTGCCCGACCACGATGGCGGAAATGGCCGCCGTGATGCAGAAACTCGGGCCGCTGGCCGACCAGGTGCAGGTGCTGTTCGTCACCCTCGACCCCGAGCGCGACACGCAGGAACTGCTGGCCAACTACGTGCCCGCGTTCGACAAGCGCTTCCTCGGCCTGCGCGGCACGCCCGAGCAGACGGCGAAGACCGCCAAGGAATTCAAGGTGTTCTACTCGAAGGTGCCGGGCACGGACCCGGGCAGCTACACGATCGACCACACGGCCGGCAGCTACGTCTTCGACCGCGCCGGCCGCCTGCGCCTGTTCATTCGCCACGGCCAGGGTCCCGATCCTATCGTGCACGATCTGCGTGAGTTATTATCCTGACATCGTAAACACCCGATGATCAGGCTGAATGGACAAACGACCAGGTAGAAACTACACGCGCGCCGCCGTCGTCATCCTGCTGACGCTCGGCTGCCTCTACGTCCTGCAACCCTTCCTGGCCGCGATCCTGTTCGCGGCCGCCGTCGTCATCTCGTCCTGGCCCCTGTACCAGCGCCTGCTGCTGCGCCTGCGCGGCCGGCGCACGCTCACCGCGCTGACGATGACGCTCTCCCTCACGCTGCTCGTGATCATCCCGCTGGCGCTCGTCGCGTACAACCTCGCGGACAACGTCGCGTCGTCGTTCGACCAGATCCGCGCCGCTTTGAACCAGGGCGAGCTGCTGCCGCCCAAGTGGATCCGCGACATCCCGCTCGTCGGCGACCAGCTCGACAACTACCTGCGCCAGCTCGTCGCCAGTCGCGACCGCATGATGGAACTCGCGCGGCGCATGGTCGAACCGGCACGCCACGCGCTGCTGTCCGGCGGGATGATGCTGGGGGCGGGCGTCGCGCAGATGAGCCTTGCGGCATTCGTCAGCTTCTTTTTCTATCGCGACGGCGAAGCGCTGATGGCCGTCATCAGGGCCGCCATGCACCGCATCATGGACGAGGAGGCGGAATCGGTCGCGGAGATCGTCAGCCAGACCGTGCGCGGCGTGATGTACGGCCTGCTCGGCACGGCGCTGGCGCAGGCGCTCGTCGCCGCGCTGGGCTTCTTCATCGCGGGCGTGCCCGCGGTGCCGCTGCTGTCCGTGCTCGTGTTCGTGTCGTCGCTGATTCCCGTCGGGCCGCCGATCGTGTGGGGCGGGGCGGCCATCTGGCTGTTCGCGCAGGGCGAGACGGGATGGGCCATCTTCATGCTCGTGTGGGGCTTCTTCCTGATCAGCGGCGTCGACAACGTCGTGCGCCCGATGCTGATCAGCCGCGGCTCCAGCCTGCCGTTCCTGCTGACCTTGTTGGGCGTGCTGGGCGGCGTGATCGCGTTCGGCTTCGTCGGCATGTTCATCGGCCCCACGCTGCTTGCGGTGGGCTATTCGCTGATGAGCGGGTGGACCCATACGAAGGATCCGATCGTCAGGCAGAACGGCAATGGCGTCTAAAGTGATATTTCGTTAGTTTCTTTGGTGATTAATGGACTATTAACGTTCGTCTCCTGAATGCACAATTGTTCGATCCACTACGAACAAAAACGGAGACGACGATGCAATTGAAAAAAACGCTGGCCCTGACGCTGGGTCTGCTGGTCTCGCTCGGCGCGAACGCCGAGACCTACCGCTGGGACAACGTTGCAATGGGCAGCGGCGGTTTTGTCAGCGGAATCATCCCAAGTAAACTCGAGCGCGGCGTGATCTACGCCCGCACCGACGTGGGCGGTTCCTACCGTTGGGATGCCCATAACGAACGCTGGGTCGCGCTGACGGACTGGATCAGCGAAAGCGATACCGGCCTGATGGGCGTCGAGTCGATCGCGGTCGACCCGCGCAACCCGGGCACCGTCTACATGCTGGCCGGCACCAGCTACTTCAGCAACGGCAAGACCGTGATCATGCGCTCCACCGACTACGGCCAGCATTTCGACCTGGTCGATGTGACGGCCCAGTTCAAGGCCCACGGCAATGGCATGGGCCGCTCGAACGGCGAACGACTGCAGGTCGACCCGGGTTCGAGCAACGTCCTGTTCGTCGGTACGCGCGACAACGGCCTGTTCAAGAGCGTCGATTCAGGCGCGACCTGGACTCACGTGAACGGGCTGAACGTGGCCTCGACGCCCAACGGCAACGGCATCAGCTTCGTGCTGCTCGATCCGACCAGCGTCAGCGGCGGGACGGCCAAGCGCATTTTCGTCGGCGTATCGCGTTACGGCTCGGTCGGACCGAACCTGTACATGAGCAAGGACGGCGGCATCACCTTCGCCCCGGTCGCGGGTGCGCCGGCGAACCTGATGCCGCAGCGCGCGGCATTGACGAACAAGGGCCGCCTGTACCTGACCTATGCCAACGGCGCCGGACCGCACGGCCAGAACGACAGCGAACCGATGACCGCGGGCCAGGTCTGGGAATACAACATGGTCGGCGGCGCCTGGACCAACGTCACGCCGGCCGGCATGACCAATGCGTTTGCCGGCATCAGCGTCGACCCGAGCAATCCGAAGCACCTGATCGCGTCGACCACCAACATGTACTGGCTGCAGCACAGGAACCCGGACGGGTACGGCGACCACATCTTCACCTCCTACGACGCCGGCCGCTCCTGGGTCGACCTGATGCAACGCGGCATGGAGATCGACCCGAACGGTATCGACTGGGTCAAGGAATCCTCGATCCACTGGGCCGGCGACGTCGAGTTCGACCCGTTCGATCCGAAGACCGCGTGGGTGATCTCGGGTAACGGCGTGTTCAGGACCACCGATCTCGACGCAACGACGAGCGTCTGGAAGTTCGACGTGAAAGGCATGGAAGAAACCGGTTCGTTCGCCGCCGAGGCCATCCCGGGCGGCCCGTTCGTGTCCGTCATCGGCGACTACGACGGCTTCACCCAGCCCGATCCGTCCCAGTACGCCCTGCGCCATTCGCCGGGCGTCGGCACGACGACCGGCCTGGCCGTGGCGCCGCAGGCGACGCACGTGATGGCGCGGGTCGGCTCGAACGCCATGTACATCTCCACCAATACGGGCGCGAGCTGGCAAAAGGCGCCGACCATGAACGGCAAGTTCGGCAACCTGGCGCTGTCGGCCGACGGCGCCGTGCTGCTGCACAGCCCGGAAGGTTCGCCCACCACGTATCGCTCGACCGACTTCGGCGCCAACTGGACGCCGGTGGCCGGCCTGTCCGTGAAGGACGCCTATCCGGTCGCCGACCGGGTCAACCCGGCCAAGTTCTACGTCTACGACATTAGCACGGGCAAGATGCTGGTCAGCACCGACGGCGGCGTGTCGTTCAACGCCACGGCCACCCTGCCGGCCGGCGGTAACAGCCTCGTGCGCGCCACGCCCGGCATCGAGGGCGACGTGTGGGCCTGCGTGGGTTCGAAGGGCATCTCCCATTCGACCGATTCGGGCGCCACGTTCACCAGCGTCGGCGGGATCAGCTCCTGCGGCACCATGGGCCTGGGCAAGGAAGCGCCTGGCGCCAGCTATCCGACCCTCTACATGTGGGGTACGGTGGGCACGTCGCGCGGCCTGTTGCGCTCGATCGACAAGGGCGCTCACTGGGACCGCGTCAACGACGACGCCCATCAATACGGCGGCACGCTGGGACGCTGGGTCACCGGCGACATGAACACGTATGGCCTGGTCTACATGAGCACCAACGGTCGCGGCATCGCCTACGGCAAGATCGATCCGACCGGCGATGTGCAAGTGGTTCCGCAGGTTCCGGTCAAGCCGGCGCCCACCGCCGTGTGCAAGTACGAACTCTCCAGCACCTGGTGGGGCGGCGGCATGGCCACGGTCTCGATCACCAACCAGGGTACGGAGACCTTGCATGGCTGGGAGGTGTCCTGGACCTACAGCGACGGCACGTATGTGTCGGGCAGCGCGTGGAACGGGGTCGTGACGGGCAGCGCGCCGACATTCACCGCGTCGGACGGCGGCGGCTGGAACAAGGACATCGCGCCGGGCGGCACGGCCGCGCTCGGCTTCGTCATCGCGGGCCAGGACGCGCTGAACGCGAATGTCCCGCAAGTGACCGGCGACATCTGCAAATAACGAACCCCGATACAGCAAAGGTATTCCCATGAAAAAGACTCTGTTCGCATTGATCGCCAGCGCCAGCCTGATGCTGGCCGGCGCCGCCAACGCCGGTATCGTCGGTTTCGAGAACGTGGCCACGGACGGCGACTTCGCCAGCCTGGGCGACATCAATCCGTATGCCGGCCTGACCTTCAGCGACGACTGGTATGCCGGCGACACCGGCATCGACGGCTACGGCAACGGCGCCCACGGCGGCACGCATTTCGCCGTGAACGGCTTCGGCTCCGACGGCGCCACCATCGGCAGCGCCACGCCGTTCAGCTTTGCCGGCGCGTGGTTCGCGGCGCCGATTGGCGCCGCGGACAAGGCGTCGTGGATCGCCATCTCCGCCTATGACGCCTTCAATAACCTCATCGGCACGACCGGTCCGGTCGCGATCGGCAGCAGCTACACGTGGGCGGCCGCGGCATTCGACAACGTGTCGTCGCTGACCATCACGCGCGATACCGGCTGGTTCGTCATGGACGACTTCACCACCGCCGCTTCCGTTCCCCCCAGCGGCACGGTGCCCGAGCCGGCCAGCCCGCTGGTGCTCGGCCTGGGCGCGTTCGCCCTGATCCTGGGCCGCGCGCGCCGCCGCAAGGCGCCTGGCGCGGCGGCGTGAATTAAATCGTCAGGCTGGCTGGGCGCGTCTGTTCCACCGAGTCCCGCCCACGCGAGGCTCGACATGAGCGTAGCATTGCCATGGAAGATCAGCGTACGCCGGCCGTGCGATGGAATGCGCTGTCGGCGATATGAGCGGTGGTCAGGCGCGCGCGCAGCCGCATGAACGGCGTCTCCACGCAGCGGTACAGCACCCAGCCGCCGGCGCAGCCCGCGCCCATGACGGCGACGACGGTGAGCGGTGCGCCCGCATCGATGTGCAGGCGCTCGATGTGCGGCCGCAGCGCCATGAACACGGGCTTGTGCACGAGGTAGACGGCGTACGACCACAGCGCCAGTTGCGACGCGCCGGGGATGTCGATGCGGTTCAGGATGCACGCCGGGGACAGCGCCGCGCACGTCATCAGCGCGCAGCCGATCGCCAGCAGCGAGAATCCGAACGTCGACGTCATGGCTGTCGTTGGCCAGTCGAGGTGGATGCAGGTCAGGATGCCGGCGCCCAGCGCGAGGCCCGCCGCGCACAGCGCGTTCGCGTGGCGCAGCAGGCGAGTGAAGGCGTGCGGATGGAAGTTGCGCAGCAGGGCGATGGCGACGCCGGGCAGCAGTTCGTCGGCGCGGCAGAAGCTCGAGTAATAGACCTCGGCCATGAACGCATCGTGCCCGTGCAGCGCATACGCCGCGGCGCGCGTGGCCATGCCCGCGACGATGCCGCCCACGAGCAGGCCCCACGCGAACCGCACGGGAAAGCCGATGCGCGCGAGGGCCAGCACGACGAGGGGCAGCAGCACATAAAACTGCTCCTCGATGCACAGCGACCAGGAGTGTGTAAACGTCTGGCCGTAGGCGAGTCCGAAGTTCTGCGTGAACGTCAGGAAGCGCCATGGGTCCGCCATGCTGGAACCGCCGAGCGGCGCGCCCGGAAACAACCAGTACACCGCCAATACCACGTAGTAATTGGGCAGCGTCCGTAGCAGGCGCCTCATGAAGAAGGTCTTCAGCGACAGGGATTCCCCGCGCGCGGCCGGGGCCAGCAGCTGGTTACCGATCAGGTAGCCGCTCAGCACGAAGAACAGGTCGACGCCGGCCCAGCCGACCTGGCCGACGACGCCGAAGGTGGGCGCGTGGCTGACGAAACCCATGTAGTGGCTCATCAGGACGAGCAGGATGGCGGCGGCGCGCAGCAGGTCGAGGCCGCGCAGGCGGGCAGTGATGGCAGATTGGATCATGGATGCGCAAGAAGGGTCAGCGCCTGTGTCAGCGCAGGCATGTACGTTCGGCTCGCGCGCAGCAAGGTGCCGTCGCGCAGGCGCAGCATGGCGTCGCGGTTCGTCAGCGCACGCAGTTCGGCGACGACGTCCAGGCGCACGATGCTGGACCGGTGCACGCGCTGGAACCGGGCCGGATCGAGGCGCCGGGCCAATTCTTGCAGCGGTTCGCGCACGAGGTAGGTCTTGCCGCCCGCGTGCAGCGTGGCGTAGTCGCCATCGGCCTCGATGCGCTCGACGTCGGCCGCGTCGACGAGCACCGTGCGGGTGCCCACGCGCACCGTGAAGTTGCGCGTCCATGCGGGCGTTGGCGCGGGACGCATGTGCGTCATGGCCGTGCGGGCGCGGTCCAGTGCTTCGTCCAAGCGGTCGTCGTCGACGGGTTTCAACAGGTAGTCGAGGGCGGCCAGGTCGAAGGCGCGCACGGCGAAGGTGTCGTGGGCCGTGAGCAGGATCGCCAGCGGACGCGTGGCGCGGGGCAGGGCGGCCAGCATGTCGAGGCCGTTCTTGCCGGGCATCTCGACGTCGACGAACACGAGGTCGGGCCGGCTCGCGGCGAGGCCGGCGGCGGCCGTGTCGCCATCGCCGTATTCCGCCACCAGTTCCAGGTCCGCGTGGCGCGCCAGTCGCGCCTTCACGGCGAGCCGGGCCAGCGGTTCGTCGTCGACGATCGCCACGCGCATCATGCCGCCACCCCAGTGCTCACCCTGAGGGGCAACGTCAGCGACACGTGGAAGCGGCCGTCGCGCCAGCCCGCATCGACCCGCTGGGCATCGCCGTACAAATGGCGCAGGCGGTTCGCGACGTTGGCGAGGCCGATGCCGCCGCCGCCTTGCGTCGGCTGGGCGCCGTCGTTGCGCACGTCCACGCACAGGCGGTCGTCCGCGCGGTCGATGCGGATGTCGATGCGGCCCGGCGCGGCGAGCGGCGCAATACCGTGACGGACCGCGTTCTCGACGAGCGGCTGCAGCATCAAATAGGGCACGGCGGCATCGAGCAGGTCGGGCCCCGCATGCATCGCCAGTTGCAGGCGCTCGCCGAGGCGCGCTTTTTCGATGTCGAGATAGGCTTCCGTCAGCGCCAGTTCCTCGGCCAGTGTGTGCTCGTGGCGGCCGTCGTGCGCCAGCGTGGCGCGGAGAAAATCGGACACGCGGGCGAGCATGCGGTTCGCGTCGCGGTTGGCGCCGGCCGCGACGAGGGCCGACACCGCGTTCAGCGTGTTGAACAGGAAGTGCGGATTGACCTGCAGGCGCAGCGCGCGCAGTTCCGCGTCGCGCGCATCCGCGAGCGCCTGCGCGAGGCGCAGCCGGGTGCGTTGCAGCGACAGGTAGTACACGGCCACCGCATGCATCGCGCAGAACGCGACCAGCGCGAGCCAGCAGCCGTCCAGGCCGCGCAGGAGGTCGTCCCAGTGGTAGCCCGTCTCCAGCCCGAGCGCGATCGACAGCCACTGGCCCAGCAGCGAGTTCGCGACCGCCATCGCATACGACGCCGCGAGCAGGACCAGCGTCATCGCCCACCACGCGCGGCCCTGGCGCCATAGCGCGCGCTGCAGCAGGACCAGCGGCACGGTCCAGACGGCGCACGCGACGAAGAACAGCGTGCGGAACGCGACCGCGTAGCCGTGGCCGAGCGCGGGCAGGCCGAGGATGGCCATGCACGTGAACACCGGCAGGGCGGCGAGGACGGGGACGAGGAGGGGAGTGTCTTCTTTCACGGCGGCGTGGCGTATGGACGGATCGGCCATTCTAGCCCGCGTCACTGGTGGACGGAATACAGCATCGCGACAATTTTCCAGCCATCGTCCGTGCGCACGAGCTGCCACGTTTCGCTGCCGCGGTTCGTCACCTTGCCGTCGGCGAGGAAGTCGAAATCGAACCACACGGAGGCGACGGTGCCGTTCGTGCGGACGCGCACGTCGTAGAAGCGCTCCTCGATCGGCCTGGCGCTGTGCGAGACGAATTCGGCGAACTCCTGCCACGTGGATGGCTCCAGGCGCCGCGCGGCCGGATTGCGCGCCTTTGCCGCCGCATACGTCGGTTCGTCCAGCACGGACCACCAGCTACCGCCTTCCTGCACGAACAGCGACCCGAGGGTCTTGCCGTCGCGCGCGACGATGGCGGTCTGGAATTGCTGCACGAGCTGGCGGATGGCCGCGTCTTCGGCATTGGCCGCGTGCGCCGGACCGGCGAGGCAGAGGGCGAGGAAGAGAGAAAACAAGGCGCGCATGGCGGCTCCCGATATGGAAAGACACCACGATAGGCGTGTCCGCGCGCGCGGGCCAGCACGCTGCGCTGGACCGTGCGCGCCGTGCGGCGAACCGGTAGCGGCTCAGCGCAGCAGCGCGGCCAGCGCGGCGCACGCGGCCTGCGCGCGCTCGGGCGGCACGTTCGTCACGCCCAGCAGCAGGCCGCCGGGCGCATCGTCTTCTTGCGCGCGCCACCACGACAGGGCGGACGGCGCGAGGCCGACCGTGCGCGCTCGCGCCGCCAGCGCGGCATCGTCGACGCCGTCCGCCAGCGGCAGCAGCACGGACAGGCCGGCCTCGGCATGCGCCAGGCCGAGATCGCGCAGGCAGGCGCACAGCGCGGCGCGGCGCTCGGCGTACACGCGCTTCATGTGGCGCAGGTGGCGCAGGTAGTGGCCGTCGCGCAGGAATTCCTCGATGGCGAACTGGATCGCGGGTGCCGGCGCCGCCGCGGCGACATCGGCCACGCCGGCGACCGCGGGCGCCAGCGCGGGCGGCACGACGAGGAAGGCGACGCGCAGCGCCGGGGCGATCGTCTTGCTGAAGGTCCCGATGTGCAGCACGCGGCCGGCATGGTCGCGCGCGGCGAGCGCCGGCGTGGCGCGGGCTTGCAGCTGCAGCTCGCCCAGGTAGTCGTCCTCGACGATCCACGCGCCGCGCGCCGCGGCCCAGTCGAGCAGCGCATGCCGGCGCGCCAGCGACAGGGTCATGCCCAACGGCGCCTGCTGGCCCGGCGTGACGACCGCCAGTGCCGCCTTCGGAGAGGATGCGATGCCCGCCGCTACGTCGAGTCCCTCCGCATCGACAGGCACCGGAGACGGCGTCACGCCATATTGCGCGAGCACGGTACGCGCCGACGCGTAGCCGGGATCCTCGACCCACGCGGTGCGTCCTTCCAGCCGCAGCGCGCGCAGGGCGAGGCCGAGCGCGGCGGCATGGCCGTTCGCGACGAACACCTGCGACGGGTGGCATGCGACGCCGCGCGCGATGCCGAGGTAGGCCGCGATGGCGGCGCGCAGCACCGGTTCGCCGCGCGGATCGGGATACCCCAGCGGCTGCGCGGCCGCGGCGCGCGCGGCACGGCCCATGATGCGCGACCACGTCTTGAAGGGGAACACGTCCTGGCCCGGCACGCCGACCTGGAACGGGACCGGTGCGGCGAGGCGCGGCGGCGGTGTAGCCGGGCGTTCGGGCGCGGTGCCCGCACGCACCGCCTGCCGCGCCACGCGCGTGCCGGCCGCGCCGGCGGTGACGATGAGCTGTTGGTCGCGCAGGCTGTCGTAGGCGGCGCGCACGGTGCCGCGCGCGACGCCCAGCTGCACGGCCAGGTCGTGCCAGGACGGCAGCCGGGCGCCGGGAGAGAGACGGCCGTCGTGGATGGCGGCACCGATCGCGGCGGCGATCTGGCCGGCGACGGGTGTGCGTGCGCCGCGGTCGATGTTGATCGAAAGGTCCATGCGGTGAATGGTACAGGGATTCATGCAATTCTTGCGTCTTTGGCCTGATCCAAGTGGCGACTACGATGAAAGCCTCATCCACCGTCACCATGAAGAATCCCATGACCCTCATCCACTTCATCGCCGCCCTGGCCACCGCGCTGTTCGCCTGCGCGACCTGCGGGGCCGCGGACGACGGCGCCAGCCGCGCCGCGCACGCCGGCCAGCCGCTGATCGGCCAGCCGGCACCGGCCGCCGTCCTGCGCACGCTCGACGGCGGCACCATCGACCTCGCCACCCGCTACGGCAGGAAGCCCGTCTACCTGAAATTCTGGGCCACGTGGTGCGCGCCGTGCCTGCAGCAGATGCCGGGCTTCGAACGCATCCACCGGCAGTACGGCAAGCGCATCGACGTCATCGCCGTCAATGCGGGCTTCAGCGACACCGAGGCCGACGTGCGCGCCTACCGCGCCCGCCACGGCCTCACGATGCCGATCGCGCTCGACGACGGCACCCTGGGGCGCCGCCTGAACCTGCGCGTGACGCCGCAGCACGTGCTGATCGGCGCCGACGGCCGCATCGCGTACGTGGGCCATCTCGACGATGCGGCCCTGCATGCGGCGCTGGATCGGGCCGCGCAAGGCCGGGTGGCGCCGGCGCCGGCGCAACCGGTCGCGCTGGCACCGCAGGCGCAGGCCGCACGCGTATTCCATGTCGGCGACAAGGTCGAAGGTGTCGACCTGCCTGCCGGCGCGGCCGGCAAGCCGCGCGCGCTCGTGTTCTTTTCGCCGTGGTGCGAGACGTATCTGCGCGAGACCCGTCCCGCCACCGCACAGGCCTGCCGGCGCGTGCGCGAGGACGCGACGCGCCTGATGAAACGGGGCGGCGTGGACTGGCTTGCCGTCGCCGCGCCGCTGTGGACGTCGGCCGCCGAACTGGCGGCCTACGCGAAGGCGCATCCCGGCACGCCGCCGGTCGCGCTCGATCGCGAAGGCGCCGCGTTCGCCGCCTTCGGCATCCGCGCGATTCCGAGCGTCGTGCTGCTCGATGCGCAGGGCCGCGTGGCGCGCGTGCTGGGACCGGAGGAGCGGGGGCTCGATGCCGCGCTGCACGCGGCGAGGGGGCAATGATGAAGAAGAGCGACATTGCCTGCCTGACGGCGCTGGCCGCGCTGTGGGGCGCATCGTATCCGTTCATGCGCGTGTGCGCCGGCGAGTTCGGCGCGCTGACCTTGGCCGGTGCCCGCGCCGCCATCGCCGCCGTGCTGCTGCTGCCGCTGCTCGGCGGCGACTGGCGTGCGTTGCGCCGGCACTGGAAACCGGTGCTGCTCGTGGGCCTGACGAATTCCGCGCTGCCGTTCGTGCTGTTCGCGCTCGCGGCGTTGGGCATCAACGCGAGCCTGTCCGCCATCTTCAACGCGGCCACGCCGCTGTACGCGGCCGTCATCGGGCGCGCGTGGCTGGGCGAGACGATCGGCCGTACACGCGCCGCCGGGCTGGCGCTCGGGTTCTGCGGCGTGGTGTGGCTCGTGGCGGACAACGCCGGTTTCAAGCCGGGGGCGACGGGATGGGCCGTGCCGGCATGCGTGGCGGCCACGATGCTGTACGCGTTCTCCGCCCATTTCAGCAAGCGTTATCTCGCGACCGTGCCGCCGCTGGCCGTCGCCGCCGGCAGCCAGCTGGCCGCCGCGCTCATGCTGGCGCCGGCTGCACTGGCCCTGCATCCGGCGACGCTGCCGTCGGCCCATGCGTGGGGCGCGCTGCTGTGCCTCGGCGCGCTCTGCACGGCGCTCGCGTACCTGCTGTTCTTCCGCCTGATCGCCCGCGTGGGCGCGGCGAAGACGATGGCCGTGCCGTTCCTCGTGCCCGCGTTCGGCGTGCTGTGGGGCGTGCTGTTCCTCGGCGAGACTGTTACGACCGCGATGGCGGCCGGCAGCGCCCTGATCGTGCTGGGGACGGCGCTGGCCACTAGCCTGATCAACCCTGCGCGGCCGCGAGCAGCGCATCCGCTTCCGCGGCCCGGCGCGCGGCCGGACGCGAACTGACGCGATCGATATAGGCCATGATCTCGGGCAGTTCCGGCACCAGCTTGAACATCGTGGCCCAGCCGAGCGAGATGCCCCACAGGACGTCGGCGGCGCAGAAGCGTTCGCCCAGCAGGTACGGACCCGCGCGCAGCTGGGCCGTCAACGTGGCCAGCATCGTGTCGAAGTCGCCGTATGGGCACATCATCGGCGGCGTGGGCTCGCGCTTCATCGCGAGGTCGGTAATGGCCGGCTCGAACGACGAGCCGTAGAACGCGAGCCAGCGCAGATAGGGACCGCGCAGCGGATCGTCCAGCGTGGGCGCGAGCCCCGCTTGCGGGAACAGGTCGGCCAGGTAGATGAAGACGGCCGGCTGCTCCGTGACGAGGGCATCGCCGTGGCGGATGGCGGGAACCTTGCCCATCGGGTTGATGGCCAGGTACGCCGGCGCGCGCTGCTCGTTCTTTTTGAGGTTCAGCACGTGCAGGTGGTAGGACGCGCCGAGTTCTTCGAGCAGGATGCGGGCCGCGCCGGAGCGCGAATTCGGAGCGTGGAACAGGGTCAGGTTCATCGGGTCCTCGTGATGGCGGTGAGCGGACAGAGTAGGCTTGCCCGCCGCTGCCGTCTTGGAAAAACGCGAATGCTAGAATGCCCCGATGAGCCATCTTCCCACTGTCACCGACCGCGCCAAGGGCGTCGTCGCGCCGGCGCTCGCCGGCAAGATGTTCCGGCTCGGCCGCTACCTGCCGCCGCCGGATCTGGCGCCGTTCCTCGATCATTACTGGATCGTCGAGTGGGACTTGCAGGGCCGCCTGCCGCACACGCAGCGCACCTTGCCGTATCCGTGCGTGCACATCGTGTTCGACCGCGCCCGCACGGGCATCTGGGGCCTGACGACGGGCTCGTTCGATTACGAATTGAAGGACGCGGGGAAGGTCTGCGGGCTGCGTTTCCGGGCGGGCGCTTTTCGCGCGTTTCTCGGCCGGCCGCTGCACACGATCACGGACAAGGTGCTGGTGCTCGGCGACGTGTTCCCGTGGGACGAGGGGGCCGCGCAGAGTGCGGTTTTGAATACGACGGACGATGCCGCGATGATCGAGGCGGCGGGGGCGCTGCTGCGCTCCGTACTGCCGGCACCCGATCCGCAGGTCGACCGGATCGCCGCGATCCTGCGCGCGGTGGAATCGACGCCCGGATTGACGCAGGTGGAGGAGCTGGCAGCCGCCGCGCAGATGGGCGTGCGCAGCCTGCAGCAGCTGTTCAGCGAGTACGTGGGCGTGAGCCCGAAATGGGTGATCCGGCGGTTTCGGTTGCACGAGGCGGCGGATCGCCTGGCGCAAGGCGCGGACGTCGACCTGGCCGCGCTGGCGCAGGGGCTCGGGTATTTCGACCAGGCGCACTTCACGTCGGATTTCCGGCGGCTCGTGGGCAAGTCGCCGGGGCGGTATCGCGAGGAAGCGCGGCAGGCACTCGGCGCGTGACCTGTTCAAGACGCATGGAGCAGTGTCCAGACTGCATCCGCGTACCGCCAATGCGTAGCTAATACAAAAAAGACGACACTCGGCGTCGATTGATGCACGTCGTGAATATCAGTGACTTTTCCGGCTAGGCTAACTGCTTTGCTGGATGGTTTGCATTGTTAATTGTCGCTCGCGCGGCCGCAAACATGTCACTCCCTCACCTTTCGCATCCCAAGTACCGGCGCGACATCGACGGTTTGCGCGCCGTCGCGGTCCTGTCGGTGGTCGCCTTCCACGCCTTCCCGGAATGGATCAAAGGCGGATTCATCGGCGTCGACGTGTTTTTCGTGATATCGGGTTATTTGATCTCGACGATTGTCTATGAAAACCTCGACCGCGGGACATTCAGTTTCACCGAGTTTTATCTCCGTCGCGTCAAGCGCATTTTCCCGGCGCTGCTGCTCGTCCTGGTGTCCTGTTACGCGTTCGGCTGGTTTTCCCTGCTGGACGACGAATACATGCAACTCGGCAAGCATATCGCCGGCGGCGCCGGCTTCGTTTCCAACCTCGTGCTATGGAGCGAATCCGGTTATTTCGATAACGCGGCCGACACCAAGCTGCTACTGCACCTGTGGAGCCTGGGTGTCGAGGAGCAGTTCTACATCTTCTGGCCACTGTTGCTGTGGTTCGCCTACCGCGTACGCCTTAACCTGCCCGGTATCGGCATACTGGTTGCCCTCGTGTCCTTCGGCTTGAATCTGCACCAGGTCAAGGTAGACGCCATTGCGGATTTCTATTCGCCGCAAACGCGTTTCTGGGAGCTGATGCTGGGAAGTATTCTCGCCTGGGTGACGCTGTACAAGCCCAACTTCACGGCCGCGAACGCGCCTCGGCCGGAACGATGGTCCAGCACCATGTCCGTGGTTGCGGCCCTGCTGCTGGCATTCGGTTTCTGGCACATCGACAAACGCCTCGGCTTTCCAGGCAAATGGGCGCTCGTCCCCGTACTGAGCGCGGTGCTGCTGATCTTCGCGGGTCCTGGCGCCTGGGTCAATCGCGTGATCCTGTCGAACCGGATCGCGGTATGGATCGGGCTGATCAGTTTCCCGCTGTACCTTTGGCATTGGCCGTTGCTGACGTATGCCCGCATTATCCACAGCAAAGTCCCGGCTGCTCCGGTGCGCGGCGCGATCGTGCTGGCGTCCATCGTCCTTGCCTGGCTGACTTACCGGCTGGTCGAAAGGCCCGTACGGCTGGGCCGCCGCGCCGGGTTCAAGGTGGCAGCGCTGGTGGCCCTGATGCCGGTCGTCGGCGTGGTGGGCTACGACACGTTTGTCAGGTACGGGCTCGCTTTCCGCGAGGTCGTGAAGATCAATACTTCGATCGCTACGGGCAACGACGGCGGTCCGGGCGTGGAACTCGTGCATGATTGTGGAATGAGCGAGACCGACAAAGCCTTGTTCTTCGGCTGCTTCAAGGATCCGCGCGGCCCCGTCAAGTACGCGTTGCTGGGCGACAGCAAGGCAGGCGCGCTGTGGCCCGGCGTCGTACGTACCTCGAGCGCCGCCGGGCGCTGGCTCTTGATCGGCGATAACGGACCCGGCGGCGGTTCCGTGCCGATCTTGTCCGACAACCGTATCTTCAGTCCCTACCGGACTGTTGCAGCGTCCATGGTGAACGCGGCGGCGGCGAATCCGGACATCCAGGTAGTCGTCATTGCGACATCCGCGCGCGCAATGTTTTCGCTGGAGCACGACTACACCATCGAAGACCTGCCTACGAATAACAATGGCGATGCGGTCGCGGCAGGCTTGCGTAACACCGTAGAAAAGATCGTTCGCGCCCGCAAGAAAGTCGTGCTCGTCGTCGACAACCCGACATTGGCCCATCCGGAGGATTGCCTTGGCCGCATCGCGTCGATTCCTGTCGTGAACAAGCTGTTTGTCGCAGAAAATGAGAACTGCAGGATTTCGCTGGATCGGCAACTGCAGTTGTCGCAGAAATACCGTTCCGTCCTGGAGGATGTGCGCGCAGTATTTACCGACGACGTGGCGCTGTTCGAGACGGCGAAATATCTGTGCGACGACGTGACCGGTTATTGCGGCATGCGCAAGGACGGCCGTTTCCTGTACGGCCATACGGACCACATATCGGACTATGCCGCCGGGCTGATCGGCAAAGATCTCAACGCATTCCTCGACGCGAACAGATCAGGAACTGCTTCTCTCAGTCCAGATCATCGTCATCCGCCCCCCGCTCCAGCTGCGGAATGACTTTGACGAGCAGGATGCGCGGCCCATTGGTCTTCTTGACCACGACATCGAACTTCGGAAACTCGATGCGCTGCCCCTGCTTGGGAATATCCCCCAGCTTGGCCATCAACAGCCCGCCGACGGATTCGACTTCATCGAGCCCCATCTCTTCGTTGTTGATGTCGATGCCGAGCACGCGTTCGAGCGAGACGATCGGCAGGCTCGCCTTGCCGATGTAGGTGCCGTCGCCCTGCGGCAGCCAGTCGTTTTCGTTGAGGCGGAACTCGTCGCGGATCTCGCCGACGATGGCGCCCAGCAGGTTGTCCAGCGTGATGAAGCCGACCGGACGCTTGCCTTTCTCTCCGATCAGCGCGAAGTGCGGGGCGCCGCTGCGGAACCGGCGGAACAGCTCGATGGCCGGCGTGCGCGCCGAGATCAGGTCGACGGGACGCAGGTAATCCGTCAGGTCATCGACGTCCTTACCGGACTGCTCGGCGAAAAACAGGTCCTTCAGGTGGATCACGCCCAGCACTTCCTCGCCGTCCTCGTCGAAATACGGGTAGCGCGAAAAGCGGTTGCGGCGCATCGTGTCGAGGTTCTGCTCGAGCGAGCGGCTCGCGTACAGCGCGCTCACCTCGTTAATGGGGCGCATGAGGTCAGCCACCGTGTGCTGGGCGAACTCCAGCGACTGCGCGAGGATGTGGCGCTCGTCGTGCGTGAAGCGTTCGGCCGGCGTGCCCGTGTTGGTGCGCAGGATCAGTTTGAGTTCGTCGTTCGAGTAATGCGTTTCGTGGCCGCCCACGCCCGAGAGGCCCGCGACGCGCAGCACGAGGTTGGCGCTTTCGTTCAGCAGCCAGATGGCCGGATACATCGACCAGTAGAAGCCGTACAGCGGCACGGCGCTCCACAGGCCCACGGCTTCCGGCACGCGGATCGCCAGCGACTTCGGCGCCAGCTCGCCCACGACGATGTGCAGGAACGAGATCACGCTGAACGCCACGACGAACGACACGCCGTGGATGATCTGCGGGCTCGTGACGCCGACCAGCGAGAACACCGGTTCCAGCAGGTTCGCGAACGCGGGTTCGCCGACCCAGCCCAGGCCCAGCGACGCGAGCGTGATGCCCAGCTGGCACGCCGATAGATAAGCGTCGAGCTGGCTGTGGACCTTGTAGAGGATGCGTCCGCGCAGGCCGCCCGTTTTGGCGATGGCGCGCACGCGGGTCTTGCGCAGCGTGACGATGCCGAATTCGGCCGCCACGAAGAAGCCGTTCAGCGCCACCAGCAGCAGCGAGAGAACGACGAGCAATACGTTTTGCATAGAAGGTAAGTTTACTCGAAAGGCAAAAGCCGAGCTGCATTGTAACGGTCAGGCCGCCGGGAGCGTCGCTTTTTGCGATCCCGCCAGGATGGCCTCGACCGCCGGATGCATGATCTTGCGGTCGCTCGAGATCATGTAGAACTGTTCGCGCACCGTCGGAACAAGCCCGACCCGCACGGCGCCGAACTGTTCGGCGACGTCGTCCGCCAGCGCGGCCGGCGCGAAGAACAGGCCCAGGCCGCGCCGGCCGAACGTGTTGAGCAGCGCGTTGTCCTCGAACTCCCCGACCACGTCCGGCCGCACGTGGTGCTGTACGAACCACTCGTCGATCTTGCCCCGCAGGGCATTATTACGTGCCGGCAGCAGGAACGGCGCGCCGTTCAGATTCTTCGGGAACTCGTCGTCCGCGCCGCCGTAGCGCTGCGCGAGCGCGGGCGTGCCCACGACCACCATCTCGCTGTCGAACAGCTGGTGGCTGAACACTTTCAGGGTCGCGCCGGCGCGCACTTCGCGGTCGGTCAGCACGACGTCCAGCTTGTGCAGCGCGAGGTCGGCCAGCAGCGCCTCGAACTGGTCTTCGTAGCAGACGATGCGCACGGGGCGGTCCATGCGCGTGACGGCTTCCAGCATGCGGTAGGCCGACAGCTTCGGCAGCGAGTCCGAGATGCCCACCGTGAGGCGCGTGCGGCCGCTGTCGAACTCGTTCAGCGCCTCCTGCATCTGCTCGCCCAGCAGGAAGATCTGGTCGGCATAGCCCAGCGCCAGCCGGCCCGCTTCCGTCAGCACGAGGCGCCGGCCCTGCTGCTTGAACAGCGTCTTGCCCAACGATTGCTCGAGCAGCGTCAATTGCGAACTGACCGTCTGCACGGCGAGGCCCAGCCGTTCGGCGGCACGCGTGATGCCCCCTTCGTTGGCCACGACCCAGAAGTAGTACAGGTGGCGGAAATTGATGTCGGATTTCATTATCACGTGAATAACGCAGGTTTTTTCGAAGTGATTCTCTTGTTATCTTCGCTTTTTCGATTGGATCATCGCCTCTACACTGCGCCTTGTCAACAACTCATATCCCAAGAAGGGACATAAGAATGAAGCATTTTAGGGTGTCATTCATCGTCACGGCGCTGTGCCTGCTGGGCTCGGCATGGTGGGGCTACGAGCATGCCGGCGTGGCCGGCGCGCTGACGGCGATGGGTATCGCCGCGATTCTCGCGGTCATGGAAGTCTCGCTGTCGTTCGACAACGCGGTGGTCAACGCCTCCGTGCTGAAGACCTGGGACGAGTTCTGGAAAAAGCTGTTCCTGGGCGTCGGCATCATCATCGCCGTGTTCGGTATGCGCCTGCTGTTCCCGCTCGTGATCGTCGCGGTGGCGGCCGACCTGGGCCTGATGGACGTGTGGAACATGGCCTTGCAGGATCCGAAGCAGTACTCGATGCACCTGACGAACCACCACGCGGAAGTGGCGGCATTCGGCGGCATGTTCCTGCTGCTGGTCTTCCTGAACTTCCTGTTCGATGAAGAGAAGGAACACCACTGGCTTGGCCACTTCGAAGCCAAGCTCGGCTCGCTCGGCAAGGTGTCGTCGATCGCCGTGATGATCTCGATCGGCGCGCTGATGGCCAGCCTGTCGCTGGTGCCGGAAGCCCAGAAGATGGTCGTGCTGATCTCGGGCCTGTGGGGCATCCTGATCTACGTCGGCGTGGACGTGCTGTCGAACCTGCTCGAGAAGTCGGAAGAGGGTGGCGGCGACGTCGGCGAGATGGTCAAGCGCGGCGGTATCGGCGGCTTCCTGTACCTGGAAGTGCTGGATGCATCGTTCAGCTTCGACGGCGTGATCGGCGCGTTCGCCATCACCAACGACGTCGTGATCATCATGCTGGGCCTGGCGATCGGTGCGATGTTCGTGCGTTCGCTGACGGTGTACCTGGTGGAAAAGGGCACGCTCGACCAGTTTGTGTACCTGGAGCACGGCGCTCACTACGCGATCGGCATCCTGGCCTTGATCATGCTGGCGAGTATGAAGTTCCACGTGCCGGAACTGGTCACGGGCCTGGCGGGTGTCGCCTTCATCGGTGCCTCGGTGTGGTCGTCGATCCGGTATCGCAAGAAGCAGGAAGCGTTGGGTGTGGGCGGCAAAGCGCTGGCCCACGCCGAATGAAACGTGAACAAGGCAGTACCTATCAACCTGAAGGAGAATCATCATGGCAATCAGCTTGCAAAAAGGCGGTAACGTCAACCTGTCGAAGGAAGCACCGGGCCTGTCCAGCCTCAAACTGGGCCTCGGCTGGGACGTGCGCGCCACCGATGGCGCCGCGTTCGACCTGGACGGCGTCGCGTTCCTGCTGAACCAGTCGGGCAAGGTCCGCTCGGATGCCGACTTCATCTTCTACAACAACGCCAAGTCGTCCGACGGCTCGGTGACCCACTCGGGCGACAACCGCACCGGCGCTGGCGAAGGCGATGACGAGACCCTCAACATCGACCTCACGAAAGTCCCGGCCGACGTCGACCGCATCGTGCTGGCCGCGACGATCCACGAGGGCGATACGCGCCGCCAGAATTTCGGCATGGTCGGCAAGGCGTTCATCCGCTGCATCAACGCGGCCAACAACAGCGAGATCGCCCGCTACGACCTGTCCGAAGACGGTTCGACCGAATCGGCCATGATCTTCGGCGAGGTGTATCGTAACGGCGCGGACTGGAAGTTCCGCGCAGTGGGCCAGGGTTTCAACGGCGGCCTCGGCCCCCTCGCCAAGAACTATGGCGTGAGCGTCTAATCTAAAACGCCGGCCTGAAAGGAAGCTAGAAATGCCAGTGTTTACCGTGACCGGGGACGTCGATCCCTTCCTGCATGTATCGCTGAAGCGCGGTGAGACCATCTACTGCGAATCGGATGCGATGGTCATGATGGAATCGACCCTCGACCTCAAGGGCAAGATGAAGGGTGGCCTGGGCAGCGCGCTGATGCGCACCTTCGCCAACGGCGAGTCGTTCTTCCAGCAGCACATCGAAGCGACCCGCGGCGACGGCGACTGCCTGCTGTCTCCCACGTTGCCGGGCGCGATGCAGGTGGTCGACTGCGGCCCGAACCAGTTCATCATCAGCGACGGCGCGTTCGTCGCGGCCAGTTCCAGCGTCGACCTGCGCGTGCGCACCCAGAGTCTCGGCAACGCGCTGTTCGCCCAGAGCGGCGGCTTCTTCGTGACCGAGACGTCGGGCAGCGGCCAGGTGGTCGTCTCCGGCTTCGGCTCGATGAACGTGCTCGATGTGGAACCGGGCAAGGACGCGATCATCGACAACTCGCACGTCGTCGCCTGGGATAGCACCCTGCACTACGAGGTCTCGATCACGACCGGCACCAGCGGCGGCTTCCTGGGTAACCTGATCAACAGCCAGACCAGCGGCGAGGGCCTCGTCCTGCGCTTCTCCGGTCGCGGCAAGATTTATGTCTGTTCGCGCAATCGCACCACGTTCAAGGCGTGGATGCAGGCGCCCGGACGCTGACAATCAAAGGAGTATTAACTATGGCAGTCAACCTGCAGAAGGGCCAGAAGATCTCGCTGGAGAAGGAAGCCGGCGGCGCCCTGTCCCGAGTGACGATGGGCCTCGGCTGGGACGTCGCGAAGTCCGGCGGTTTCTTCGGCTTCGGCGCAAAGAGCCAGACGGTCGACCTCGACGCGTCGGTCGTGATGTTCGACGAATCGAACCGCCCGGTCGACGTGGTCTGGTTCCGCCAGCTGAAAAGCCGTGACGGCAGCATCACGCACACCGGCGACAACCGCACGGGGGCCGGCGACGGCGACGACGAGCAGATCGTCGTCGACCTGCGCACGGTGCCGGAGAACGTGAGGTCGCTCGTCTTCACCGTCAACAGCTTCACGGGCCAGAATTTTTCGACGGTCCAGAACGCGTTCTGCCGCCTGTTCGACACGAGCAACGGCAAGGAAATCGCGCGCTACGACCTGTCGGTGCAGGGCACGCACACGGCCCAGATCATGGCCAAGCTGTACCGCCATAACGGCGAATGGAAGATGCATGCGATCGGCGAGAACGGCACCGGCCGCACCTTCGACGACCTGATGCCGCTGATCGTCCCGCACCTCTGATGTAAATTTTTTGTCGTCCCTGCGGACCAGTCTCCGTCCGCAGATCCAACGTGGGCGGCTTGGCGCCCACGCCCTTTAACGGCTCCCTCGTGGAGCCGTCTTTTTTTGTAAATATCGCTTGACGGCGATACACCTCGGGCGTACTGTATTACTCAATTAATACAGTAGACACCATGCCCACACACACCGCCAACCTGTTTTCGATCGCGACCGGCTCGTCCGAACCGATCTACCGCCAGCTCGTCGAGCAGGTGCGCCGCCTGTCCGCCAGCGGCCAGCTTCGTCCCGGCGACGAGATGCCGTCCGTGCGCGAGATCGCGCAGGCGCTGGCGCTCAATCCGATGACCGTCTCCAAGGCCTACAGCCTGCTGGAGATGGAAGGCGTGCTGGCGCGCCGGCGCGGCCTCGGCATGGTGGTCGCCGAGTCCGCATCCACGCAGCCGGCCGACCGCGCCGATCTGCTCCGTCCCACGCTCGAGCGCGCCGCCGTCGAGGCGCGCCAGCTCGAGCTCGATCCAGAAACCGTCCTGTCCCTGTTCGCAACTATTCTGAAGGAAACAAAATGAGTGCCGCCATCGTTCGCATGTCCTCGGTCAGCAAGTATTTCGGCAGCCAGCGGGTGCTTGCCGATCTCGACTGGCAGATCGCACCCGGCCAGGTGGTTGGCCTGCTGGGCCGCAACGGCGCCGGCAAGTCCACGCTGCTCGAATGCATGCTCGGATTGCGCGAGGCCGACGGCGGCAGCGTTGCGCTGTTCGGCGAAGGCGTGGCCGCGCTCTCCGACGATGCGCGCGGTCGCATCGGCTATGTCCCGCAGCGCACCGATTTGTTCGACTGGCTGACGCCCGTGCAGATGTTCGATTACTTCCGCGCGATGTACCCGCGCTGGAACACCGGCAAGGTCGACGGCCTGCTGTCGCGCTGGGACGTCGGCCCCGAACTGCGCAACAAGCCGATCAAGCGGTTGTCCGGGGGCGAGCAGCAGAGGCTCGCCATCATCCGCGCGCTGGCGCACGAGCCGGAACTGCTGATCCTCGACGAACCCGTGTCCGCACTGGACCCGGTCGGCCGGCGCGAATTCCTGCGCGAGCTGGTCGACCAGGTGATCGAGCGGGGGACGACCGTCGTGTTCTCCACGCACATCCTGTCCGACCTGGAGCGCGTCGCGTTCGACCTCGCGTTTTTGAAAGATGGCCGCATCGCGCTGCAGGGCCAGACGGATGCGCTGCTGGAAGGTGCGCGCCGCGTCGTCGTGCCGGCCGCCACGTTGCCTGGCTCGCCGCTGGCGGGCGAGGTGCGGCGGCGCCGGGAGGGCGCGATGACGAGCGTGATCGTGCAGGCGCAGGGCGACGACGTCGCGCGCCTCGCGCGCGAGCCGGGCGTGCGCGTGGAACCGCTGACGCTGGAAGACCTGTTCATCGAGGTGACGCAATGAACGCCGCGCTGCAGGATTGTCGGGCGATCTGGCGCGCGGCGGCGGCGCAGCGCGAACCGGGGTCGCTGCGCGGCGTTTATCTGGTGGCCGGCGCCATCGCCTCATGCGGCATCATCGTGGCCGTGCTGGGCGACCTGTCTCCCTTGCAGGCGCTGCGCTTTGCCATCGCCGTCGTCTTCATGGCGCTGGCGTTCATCTGGACCTTCCTGTTCGTACCCGGTTCCATCCGCCTGAATTCGCCCATGAACGCATGGCTGCTGCCCCGCCAGCGCCGCCGCCTGCTGCAGATGACGGCCGCGTACTTGTGCATCGCCACGCTCGGCATTGCGTACGGCCTCGGCAACTGGGCCGTGCTGCCGATCGTCGCGCTCGGCACGCTGTGCCTGGCGTTGATGATGGCGGGGAACAAGTACGTCGTGGTGTTGCTCGTGTTGGGCGGCAACGGACCGTGGCTGGTGCACTTCATACTGCCGCCCGCGTGGGTGGAAGTGATGACGGGCAACGCCGCCTTCTGGGTCATGAGCATCCTGGTCCTGCCCGCCGCGGTGTGGGGCCTGCGCTGGATGTATCCGGCCGGCGGCGATGCTTTCCTGGCGCGGCGCGGCGACCAGATCAGGCGCCTGAACCACTTCGCCTTCCGCACGGAACAACGACAGCCCATGCCCGACGGTATGGCGTGGCAAGGCAACTTGTCGTTGTACCGCGTCGCGCTGCGTTGCGAGCGCCGGCGCGCCGATCCGGGCACGATGCTGATGCATGCGCTGGGACCGATGGCGCACTGGACTTCCTGGGGCGGCGCCATCGTCGTGGTCATGGTCGTCAGCGTCGTCGTGCACATCGTGCTGGCCGTGCCGCGCGGCGCCGCGGCGCAATCGTTCGCCGGCGTGTTACTGGACGCCGGGCCGGCCATGATGGCGCTCGTCGTCGCATTCAGCACGGCCCAGTATGGCCAGCAGCTGCGCCGCACGCAGGGCGAGCAGGCCTTGCTGCGCCTGACGCCGCTGGCCGGCAATGCCGCGCTGCTGAACCGGCGCCTCGCCACGCGGCTGCTGCGTCAGGCGCTCGCGGTATGGATGTTGTTGACGGCAGCCTTGACGGGCGCGTCGTTCATGGCAGGCATGGGACCGGATGGGCTGCTGCGCCAGCTCGGCCTGTGCAGCCTGGCCGGGCAGGTGGCGATGATGGGGCTGCTGGGCGATTACGCGAGCGTCCGCGGCGGCTGGAACCTGGCCCTGGGCCTGCGCGCTGGCGCGTATGCCCTCGTGCAGGCGCTCGTGGCCGTGGCCCTCGGCAAGCTGACCGGCACCACGGCCTGGCCGTGGCTGATCGAACTCTCGCTGGCCGTCTGCCTCGTGCAATTACGGCTCGACTGGAAGCGTATGCTCGCCGCGCCGCCGGCCTTCCCGGCAGGCCGGCTGGGTTGATCAGTGCCCGCGCTTCTGCACGAGCGCCGTGCCGATGCCGTGGCGGTGGCCTTCGCTGACCGCCGTCACGGTGCCGTCGGGATTGAACACGATCGCGTTCGCGGCGCCGATCTCCTCGGGCTTCGCTTCCCACTTGTGGCCGAACTGTTCCAGCGCCTGGGCCTGCGGGGTGCCCGCAAAACCCGGTTCGACCGACGTCTCTTTCGCGTTGCGCTGCGATAGGCGGGGCGCGTCGATCGCCTGGTCCATAGTCATGCCGAGGTCGATGTAGTTGACGATCGTCTGCAGCACCGTCGTGATGATCGTCGCGCCGCCCGGGCTGCCGATGGTGAAGGCGGGCTTGCCGTCCTTGAAGGCGATCGTCGGCGCCATGCTGCTGCGCGGGCGCTTGCCGGCTTCGGGAATGTTCGGCGCCGGACCCGTGAAATCGAAGTCGGTCATCTCGTTATTCAGCAGGAAGCCGTAGCCCGGCACGACGATGCCGCTGCCGCCCCACGACTCGATCGTGAACGTGTAGGCCACGACGTTGCCCCATTTGTCCGACACCGTCAGGTGCGTCGTGTGCGTGCCTTCTTTCATGATCAGGTTCTGCTGCGGACGCAGCGGGAAGCTCTGGTCGTTCTCGTACAGGAACGCGTCGCCGGCGGGAACGACGCCCGCCGCGCGGTCGGGCCGGATCAGCGAACGGCGCTGCGCGGCGAACTGCTTCGACAGCACGCCTTCGATGGGCGCGTCGACATATTCCGGGTCGCCGAGGAAGGCGTTGCGGTCGGCAAAAGCGAGGCGGCTCGCTTCCAGGTACAGGTGTTCGACGTTCGCGCGCGGCATCGACTTCAGGTCGAAGCCTTCGAGGATGTTGAGGGCTTCGGCCACCGTCGCGCCGCCGCTGCTGGGTGGCGGCATGCCGTAGATGTCGTAGCCGCGGTAGGTGGAGCGGATCGGCTGGCGGATGCGCGCCTCGTAGTTGGCCATGTCCGCGAGGCTCATCGTGCCGGGGCGGACCTGGACGCCCGCCGTGACGGGCGGGCGGTTGACCGCGGCGACGACGGCCTGCGCCAGCGGGCCTTCGTAGAACACCTTGTAGCCTTTCGCCGCCAGCTCGCGGTAGGCCCTGGCGAGGTCCGGGTTCTTGACGACGGTGCCGGCCGGCAGGGCCTTGCCGTTCTTGAGATACAGCTTGCTCGTCGTCTCGAACATGCCGAATTTTTTCTCGTTCTCGACGATCAGGCCGTGCATCGTGTCGCTGACGGGGAAGCCGTTCGTCGCGACCTGGATCGCGGGCGCCAGCACCTGCTTGAACGACATCGTGCCGTAGCGATCCAGCGCCTCGTGCCAGCCGCGCACGGTGCCCGGTACGCCGACCGATGCGCCGCTGGCGACGGCCGTGTCGAAATCGATCGCCTTGCCGTTTTCCTGGAAGACGGAAGGACTGAACGACGCGGGCGCGGTCTCGCGGTGGTCGATGGTGACGACGCGCTTGTCCTTGGCGAGGTACACGACCATGAAGCCGCCGCCGCCGATGCCGCAGCTGAACGGATCGGTGACGCCCAGCGTGGCCGCCGCCGCGACGGCCGCGTCGATGGCATTGCCGCCCTTGTTGAGGATCGCGAGCGCGGAGGCCGACGCCTTTTCGCTGATCGTGGCGACGGCGCCGCCGGTGCCCGTCGCGACCGGGGTCTTGGCCAGCGCGAGCGGCGGTGTCAGGACGATGGAGAGGATCAGGCCGCAGGCGAGGGTTTTGACGGGTTGGTTCATTTGGCGGAGATCTTGAGCGTGACGGGAATGATGTCGTTGGGGCGCAGCGTACCGGCCGCGCGCGCGGGCGGGATCGCGGACGTGTCGAGCGTGACGCGGGCCCCGTGCAGCGACGCGGGCGTGGCCGTCGGCTGGTCGGGACCGAGCGTGAATTCTTCGGCGCCGTTCGGGCCGTCGATGAGGAAGCGGAAAATCAGCCGTCCAGCCCAGACGCAGCGCGTGTTCGCGGGACAGCGGCTGTCGCTGTAACTGTCGTACGTGAGCACGGTGCCGCGCGCGAGGACGACGCTTTGCTCGGGCCGGAGCGGGTACACGGCGTCCTGCGGCGGAGGGGAGGCGCAGCCGGCCAGGATCGGCATCGACACGGCCGCCGCGAGGGCGGCCAGGGACGGCAGTTTCATTGGGCGTCCGGTTGTTGGTGTGAAACCAATCATAGCAAAATCGCCAGTCCAGGCCGGCGCGCTTGCCGTTCAGTGGCGCTCAGACGAGCGGATAGCGCTGGAAGACCGGCAGCGCCTCCGCACGCGAGGTCCACGCGGCCAGGCGCGGGAAGTGGTCGGGCGACACGATTTGCGGCACCATCAAGCGGACGAACGACCACGTGACGGCGGCCGTGACGGCGGCCTGGTCGAGTGCGTCGATGTCGAACGCGTCCGTCTCCGCTTCCAGCAGCCCGAGCGCCGCGAGCAATTGCTGCTGCACGCGGTCGAGCCACGGCTGGTGCTGTTTTTCCTGCGGCCGCAACTGGTACTCGTAGACGATTTGCGCCGTCTTTTCGCAGGCCGCCAGCGCCGGGCCGATGGCACGCAGCGCCTGCGCACGCGCCGCCGGGGCGGCCGGCAGCAGGGAGTTGCCCGCCAGCGCGTCGCCGTATTCGAGCATCAGCGTGGAATCGATCAGGAAGGAACCGTCGTCCAGCACGAGCGTCGGCGCCTTGACTGTCGGATTGATGGCGGAGAATTCGTCGAAGTTGCGGAACACGGACAGCGCCTTGTGCTCGAACGGAATGTTCTGCAGGTCGAACGAGATGGCGACGCGGCGGACGAACGGTGAATCGAGCATGCCGATGAGTTGCATGGAACCTCCTGGTGGGTTGCGGTGGTCTTCCATTCTATTTCCTTCTGGACAATGATGTGCGTTATGCATCATGACTTGACGATGGCACGTCCGCGGCGCATATTTGAAATCGATTTCATACATGGGGAACAGCATGGAAAAGCCGGCACCTTCCACGCCGCGCGTGACCGCCATCGACCTGCTGCGCGGCCTCGCCGTGATGGGCATGATCATGGTCGCGTACGCGGGCGGCTGGGACCGGCGCTTCACGTTCCTGACGCATGCCGACTGGCGCGGCTTCGCCATCGCCGACATGATCTTTCCCGCCTTCCTGTTCTGTGCAGGGGCGGCGCTGCCCTTTGCGCTCGCGCGGCGCGCGGGCCAGGGGAGGGCGGCCCTCGTCGGCCACGTGCTGCGCCGCTCGGCCGTGCTCGTCGCGCTCGGCGTCGTGCTGAACCTGCTGCCCGGCTTCGACTTCGCCCACGTCCGCCTGCCGGGCATCCTGCAGCGCATCGGGCTGTGCCATGCCATCGTGGGTACGGGGTGCGTGCTGGCGTTGCGGCGCGACGGACTGCGCGTCTCGGTGCCGGTGGCGGCCAGCGTCGCGCTGCTGGTGGGCTATGCCGCGCTGCTGCTCGCGTGGGATGCGCCCGGCTGCGGGCGCGCGTGCTTCGACTCCATGCACGCGCTGCCGGCCGTCGTCGACCGCGCCGTGTTCGGCGTCCCGCACCTGTGGCCGTGGGGGAAGACCGGCGACGTCGTCACCTTCGACCCGGAAGGCCTCGTGTCCACCCTGGGCGCACTCGTCAACGTGCTGTTCGGCGTGGCGGCGTCGCTGCTGTTGATGCGGTCGCACAAGCGCGCCACGCTGACGGCCCTCGCGATCGCCGGCGTGGCCTGCCTGCTGGCCGGCTTCCTGCTCGATCCACTCGTGCCCATGGTGAAAAAACTGTGGACGCCCAGCTTTGCGCTGGCGTCCGGCGGGTTCACGCTGCTGTCGCTGCTCGTGCTGATGCGCCTCGTGCCGCCCGGCCAGGAGGCGCCCGCGTGGACCCGGCCGGTCCTCGCCTTCGGCACCAATGCGACGCTGGCCTTCGTCGGCATCACGCTGATCGATACGGTGATGCAGCTGCCGCTCGGTGCCGGCAGCCTGCACGACCTGCTGGCCGCGTGGCTGGCGCAGGCGATTCCCGAAGCGCGGGTGGCCTCGGCCGCGTATTCGGCGTTGCTGCTGCTCGTGCTGGGGGCAGGGCTGTGGCAGCTGTTCAAGAGGCGCATCGTCATCCGGATCTGAAGTATGCTGGCGCTCTTGAACCCGACAGGAGGCTGGACATGACACGTTTGACCGCAGCGGATTTCGACCCCGAGGTACTGAAACTGTTCGACGGCTATGTGCACGGCCGCGTGTCGCGCCGCGATTTCCTGTCGCGTGCCAGCCGCTATGCCGCCGGCGGCACGACGGCCGCCGCGTTGCTGGCGCAGCTGTCGCCGTCGTTCGCCGCGCCGCTCGTCGCGCCCGCGGACGCGCGCCTGAAGACGCGGTACGTCGACTTCCCGTCGCCGCAGGGCTACGGCAAGGTGCACGGCTACCTGGCCGAGCCGGCCAATGCGAAAGGAAAGCTGCCGACGATCCTCGTCGTGCACGAAAACCGCGGCCTGAATCCGCACATCGAGGACGTTACCCGCCGCGTCGCGCTCGACGGCTATGTCGCCTTCGCCCCGGACGCGCTGACCCCGCTGGGCGGCTATCCGGGCGACGAGGACAAGGCCCGCGAACTCTTCCCCAAGCTCGACCAGGCGAAGACGCGCGCCGACTTCATCGCCGCCGCCCACGCGCTGGCCGCGCTGCCGCAGGGCACGGGCAAGGTGGGCGTGGTGGGCTTCTGCTATGGTGGCGGCATCGCCAACTACCTCGCGACGCAGCTGCCGGACCTGGCCGCCGCCGTGCCGTTCTACGGCATGCAGCCGCCCGCGGCCGACGTCGCCCGCATCCGCGCGCCCCTGCTGATCCATGACGCCGGCAAGGACGAGCGCATCCTGGCCGGCTGGCCCGCGTACGAGGCCGCGCTGAAGGCGAACCGCGTCGACTACCAGCACTTCGTCTACCCGGGCGTGGAGCACGGTTTTAATAACGACACGACGCCGCGCTACGACGAAGCGGCCGCGACACTGGCGTGGGGCCGGACGATGACGTTCTTCAAGGCGAAGCTGGCGTAGCGGCGCGTTTGATAATTGGTGAGTCTTGCGCTCGTCCGGCCGTGCTATCGTGCCCTCCGCATCCTATCGTTAATGACTTGTGGAGAGAACGTTGAAGATGTTGCTGAGCTATTTCAAGCGCCCATCCCCGGTGTCGAACAAAGACGAGGCAGCCGACGCTCCCGAACCTGCCATGGAAGCGTCCGAGGCGCCCGAGGTGACCGACGCGCCCGACGCCGATGGTCCCGGTCACGTGACGACGGACATTGGTGGCAAGCACTACCGTATCGAGTCCGACGACAACTACCTCGACCACATCCGCGGGGTATTCGAACCCCACATGGTCCAACTGTTCGATTCATTGGTGGCACCGTCCGACACCGTCCTCGACATCGGGGCCAATATCGGTTGCACGTCGATCCTGTTCGGCAGCCGCGCGCGCCAGGTCATCAGCTTCGAACCGTCCCCGACCACGTTCGGGTTCCTGAAAAAGAACCTGGACGCATCGGGATTGCACAACGTGACCGCGCTGAACCTCGGGCTGGGCAAGACCGAAGGGCGTTTCGAGCTGACGTTTTCCGCCAATAACCGTTCAGGTGGATTCGTATCGAACAAGATGCAGGCATCGGCGGGGCACCAGGTCGAGGCGATCGAGATTGCCCAGGGCGATACGTTCATCCAGGGCGCCAACCTGGACGGCGTCGATTTCATCAAGATCGATGTCGAAGGATTCGAGCGCGACGTCATCGAAGGCCTGCGCGACACGCTGTCGACCTGCAAGCCGACGGTCACCCTCGAACTGAACCATTGGTGCCTGAACGTATTCCAGCGCATCCCCATCCCCGATTTCTTCGATTTCCTGCGGGGCGTCTTTCCTTACCTGTACGCGGTCGACATGGACGACATCCGCGACCTCCACAATGCCGACGATGCCTACCACGTCATGTACCACCACGTCGTCGGGGGCTTCAGGTATCCGAACATCGTGGGCGCCTTCGACCCTGCCAGGCTCCAGGCATTCGCCGGCAAATTCGGGCGCACGATTTCGTAGACGGCATGCCCAAAAAACAAAAGGCACCCTGGGGTGCCTTTGTCGTTGGGCAGCAAACGGCTTACACGTAAGCCGCCAGCGCGGTTTTCATCTTCTTCAGCGCGGCCGATTCGATCTGGCGGATACGCTCGGCCGACACGCCGAATTCCTCGGCCAGCGTGTGCAGCGTGGCGCCCGAGCCGTCGTCGTTGGCCAGCCAGCGCGCTTCCACGATGCGGCGCGAGCGCGGGTCGAGTTTCGACAGGGCCGTTTCCAGGCCTTCCGATTGCAGGCGCACCACTTCTTCGGCTTCCAGGACCTTGGTCGGTTCCTGCTGGTCCGAGGACAGGTAGGCGATAGGCGAGAACTTGTCGTCTTCGTCGTCGGTCGGCGCTTCCAGCGCGATGTCGCGGCCGGAGAGACGCGTTTCCATCTCGATCACTTCTTCGCGCTTCACGTCGAGCATCTTCGCCAGGTCGTCGACTTGTTGCGGCGACATGGCGTCCAGGCCCTGCTTGTTGCTGCGCAGGTTGAAGAACAGCTTGCGCTGCGCCTTGGTCGTTGCAACCTTGACCAGACGCCAGTTCTTCAAGATGTATTCGTGCATCTCGGCCTTGATCCAGTGCATGGCGTAGGACACCAGGCGGACGCCCTGGTTCGGGTCGAAACGCTTGACTGCCTTCATCAGGCCGATATTACCTTCCTGGATCAGGTCGGCGTGCGGCAGGCCATAGCCCAGGTAGCCGCGTGCGATCGACACGACCAGGCGCAGGTGCGACAGCACCAGTTTCTGGGCCGCGTCCAGGTCATTCTTTTCCTGCAGGCTCTTAGCCAGGGAAACTTCTTCCTCGTGGGACAGCATCGGCAGGCGGTTCACTGCCGAGATATAGGCGTCGATATTACCGAGATTGCCACTGAAACCCAGTCCCAGTGCATGACTGCCGGCCGGAACCAATGCGGATTGTGCGGACATAGTCACTCCCTCGTAGATAAACTGCTGCATCGTCTCGCCATCTCCAGAGCCCCGAAGGCGCAGCTGGCTGGCTTGTAGTCGGGATGCTGACGGTGCTATCAAAACCATTTCCCGCGATAGTCTGACGTAATATTAGCACTCTCTTGAGGTGAGTGCTAGGCGCCACCATATCCCTTACGATGGGTTTAAGTTTCATTAAAGTATTGCCCGCAGGAATCAAAAAAACGGTTCGATTCAACTGTAGAGCAGGTACGCGCGGTTCAGTTGATACGGCTCAAATGTGACGCTCGTATCGTTTGAAATCGGTAGAAGACAGGTTAGGCGACGCGTGCTGCGCTTTCTGTTGGCTGGCGCACGTTGCCATGTAGGTGGATGCCTCGCGTCCGCTGCCGGATTTGACTGGCCAGCAGCGGACGGGTTCACGGGACGGCCTCGATATTCCTGGATCCTTGACTTAAATCGGCTGGATGGCGGCCCAGGTGGTGGGAAGACGATCATAACTGGCAAGCCACGGCGGTAGCTTTGGATCGAGCCACCCGATGACCTCGATAGCTTTACCGTGCAAGTCAATGAGAGAAGGGCTTAGCCAAAGTAATTGCTCGTGATGGAAAACACGGTTGCGCAGTTCCCGGATCTGGTTAAGTGCCGATGAAACAGTATGGCGCTGACGCTGTGGCTTTGGGCAGCGTGGGAAAACCAGACGCAGGTCTTTCCAAAGGACGGTCTGGAACTGGACGTTGAATAACGAACTCCAGAAGCCAAAGGGTAGTTCGGCAATAATCTTGTCCGGAGTAAGCGCTTCGGCTCGGCGTTGCAGTTTTGCTTTCGCACCGACTACCTCTCGGACCTGCCAGGTAAACGACGGGTCGCTCACCCAAGACTCCCACCAGTCGGATCGGTTGTACAGGGTAATCAGGCGTTGGTGTACGCCATTTTTCAGCGCGATTTCAAGCACGTTCAACATCGGCATTGTCGCTTCTGCCAGAAGCATGTTGTTCACATATGCTTTTGCTGCCCTGGCGACGTCGCCATTGCACGAGGCCCGATAACGGCCCAACCGTGCTGCGGAAAAGTGCTTTTCGAGGTCGCTCCAGTCCATCGCGCATCATTTTTGATCAGGCATGCTCACGATGATATACTCTGAACGCAGCCCTAGGTTTTGTCCTCTCCCAGCCTCCATACTGGTGATGACGCTAGGTCAGTTTTCGGTCCCGTTCCGCGGGACCACCCCGAATTCAAAACAAAACCCGCCTTCGTGGCGGGTTTGTTGTTTTTGGCTCAGCGTCGACGAATTATTTCAGCCGCGCCAGATGCCTCTGCACCGACAACATGGCCCCAACGAGGCCGAGCCCGGCACTGATCGCCAGCAAGGCCGCCATGCCCAGCGGCGGCAGGGGCGCCAGCTGGAATTCCGATGCGTACAGCCGGGCGAACTCGGCGATTGCCGTGTTCAGCGGACGCAGCGCCAGCGTAACGGCACCCAGCGCCACCGCACCCGCGCACAGGCCCAGCAGGGCGCCCGTGTAGTAGAACGGGCGGTGGATGAAGTTGTCGGTCGCGCCCAGCAGTTTCGACACGGCGATTTCCTCGCGCTGCGTCAGTACCTGCAAACGGATCGTGTTGAACACGACGGCGATCACGACGACGCCCAGCGTGATCGCGAGCAGCAGCAGCGCCAGGCGCAGTATGCCCAGCAGGGCTGCGAGGCGCTTCACCCAGGCCGAGTCGATCTGCACGGAGTCGACGTCCGGCAGGGCGCGCATTTGATCGGCCAGGCCGTCCACGCGCGCGGCGTCGGCGCCGCTGGCGAAGCCTTCCAGCTTCATCACATAGCTGTCCGGCAGCGGGTTGTCGCCCAGCGTCTCGATCACGTCCGTGAGACCGCTCTTTTCCTTCAGGCTCGCCAGCGCCTGTTCGCGCGGCACGAAGCTGACCTTCGCATGGCTGCCGTGCAGGATCTGCTGCAGCTGCGGCGCGAGGGCCAGGGCCTGGTCGCGCGGGGTGTCGGTCTTGAGGAACAGGCTGATTTCCGGATCGACGGACAGTTCTTGCGATAACGGGCGCACATTGTCGAGCAGGGTGACGCCGGCGAAGGGCAGGGCCAGCGCGACGGCGACGACGAGCACGTTGAACAAAAAGCTGCCCGGCGCCTTGCGCACGTGGGACAGCGCGGCGCCGAGGGCGAAGCGGTGCTGGCGGAACCAGATGTTCATGCGCCACCTCCCGTCACATGGCCGTGTTCGAGGCGGATCACGCGCGCGGCGCTGTCCAGGATCTGGTCGTCGTGGGTCGAGATGACGCACGTGACGCCCACGGCGTGGAATGCGTGCAGCGCGTCGATGACCTTGTCGGCCGCGGCGCGGTCGAGGTTCGCGGTCGGTTCGTCGGCCAGGATGATCTGCGGGCGGTTGACGATGGCGCGGGCGATCGCCACGCGCTGCTGTTCGCCGCCGGACAGTTCCAGCGGCAGGGCGAAGGCGCGGTCGAGCAGGCCGACCTTGTCCAGCGCCGCGCGGGCACGCTGTTCGGCTTGCGCCCTGGGCGCGCCGGTGACGATCAGCGGCAGCATCACGTTGGCCAGCAGGTGACGGTCGTTCAGCAGGCGCTGGTTCTGGAAGATCAGGCCGAGGTTGCGGCGCAGGAAGGGGATGCCGGCCTTGCGGATGCGGCCGACGTCCTGCCCGTTCACGATCACGCGGCCGGACGTGGGACGCTCGATGGCGGCCACCATTTTCATCAACGTGGACTTGCCGGCGCCGGACGGGCCGGCCAGGTACACCAGCTCGCCCTTGGCGATGTTCAGGGATACGTCGGACAGCGCGAGCGTGTCGGCGGAATCCGAGTACTTCTTGGAGACGGACTGGAATTCGATCATCGTGCGTATTATCCCAGCAGCGCCTCGGCGAATTCGTCGGCGCTGAAGGGTTGCAGGTCCTCCAGCTTTTCGCCCACGCCGATGAAGTACACCGGCACCGGACGGGTGCGTGCGATGGCGGCCAGGATGCCGCCCTTGGCCGTGCCGTCCAGCTTCGTGATCACGAGGCCGGTCAGCTGCAGCGCGTCGTCGAACGCCTTTACCTGCGCCAGCGCATTCTGGCCCGTGTTGCCGTCGATGACGAGCAGGATTTCGTGCGGCGCGTCTTCCATGCCCTTGCCGATCACGCGCCTGATCTTCTTGAGCTCTTCCATCAGGTGCAGCTGCGTGGGCAGGCGGCCGGCGGTGTCGACCATGACGACGTCGACGCCGCGCGCCTTGCCCGACTGGACGGCGTCGAACGCGACGGCGGCCGGGTCGCCCGACTGCTGCGAGATCACGGTGACGTTATTTCTCTGGCCCCACACCATCAGCTGCTCGCGCGCGGCGGCGCGGAACGTGTCGCCGGCGGCCAGCAGCACGGATTGTTCATGGCGCTGCATGTGCTTGGCCAGCTTGCCGATGGTCGTCGTCTTGCCGGCGCCGTTGACGCCCGCGATCATCATCACGAGCGGCTCATGGCGGCCCAGTTCGAGCGGCTTTTCCAGCGGACGCAGCAGGTCGACCAGCAGCCCCTTCAGCGCCACCTTGACGGCGGCCGCGTCGAGCAGCTTGTCTTCCTTCACCTTGCGGCGCAGGTTGTCCAGCAGGAATTGCGTGGCGTCCATGCCGGCGTCGGACATCAGCAGGGCGGATTCGAGTTCCTCGTACAGGTCTTCGTCGATGCGCGCGCCGACGAACAGCAGCGACAGGTTGCTCGACGTCTTGGCCAGGCCGGCCTTCAGGCGCGACATCCAGGAACGCCTGGCTTCCGCTTCGCTGACGGGACGTTCGGCGGTTTCGGGGAACAACTGGCCTTCGTAGGCCGTCGAAGCGCCCGCAACAACTTCCTCGGGCGCGGCGGGTGCGTCATCGCCACCGCCGAACAGGCGGCGCAGGAAACCCGGCTGCTCGGCTGGCGCGGCGACGCCCGGCGCTTCAGCCTCCGGGGCCACGGGCACCGCGGGTTCGACCGCAGCCGGCGTCTCGGCTTCAGGTTTTTTCTTTTTGAAGAAACTAAACATTGTGTATTCGGGAGGGCGGCGGAATGCCGGATAGGGTCGCGCGTATTCTACCAGAGCGGGAACACACTTCTGAGGTGCGCCTGCTCGACCATAATGTGGCTAGAATACAGCTCAACAATACCACTCCGCTCACCGTGCTGGAATTTAGTACGTAACGGGTGTAAATTGTGACCATCGATAAGAAGACGCGTCACCGAGGGACGATCGTGAACGTATCCAGGTTTATCAAGAGACTCATCGCCGGCGATCACGTGGTGGGCAGTTCGGCGCCATCGCTGCGCAATGTCATCGTCTGGCTCTTCATTGCCCTTGTCGCCCTGTTCCTGACTCATCCATCCAGTCCCGCCAGCGCCTTCGACGCGCCCGTGCCGTGGCCGGCCGAACTGGGACTCGACGGCAACCTCGGCATGTAATCTGCGCTGCTGGTATCCTGTTATTTCCGAAGGACACCTTGCGGTTGCAGCGCCATGAAACACAGACTTTTTCTTTTCGACCTCGACGACACCCTGCTCGACTTCAAAGCTTCCGAACAATTGTCGTTCGACCGCACGATGCGTGCACTGGGCCTGGCCGCGCTTCCCGACGGGCTGTTTGCCCGCTACCAGGCCATCAATACGGCACTGTGGCGAAGCTTCGAGACGGGCACTGTCTCCAAGGATTTCCTGAAGGTGGAACGCTTCCGCCAGACCTTCGCCAAGAGCGGTCTCGACCTCGATCCGGAAGCGGCCAGCCGCCTGTACCTCGAATCGCTGTCGGACACGGTTGTCCTCATCGACGGCGCGCGGGAACTCTGCGCGACCCTGGCCGCCATCGGCGAGGTGGGCATCATCACGAACGGTGTCGAGCAGATCCAGCACCGCCGCATCGCCAGTGCCGGGCTGCGCGACCATGTGTCGTTCGTGGCGACGTCGGAGGCGTGCGGCCATGCGAAGCCGGACAGCCGCTTCTTCGACTACACCGTCAAAATGGCGCGCGCGTTCACGCATGCGGAAACGATCATCGTCGGCGACCGCCTCGATGCCGACATCCTCGGCGCCAACCGCTTCGGCATCGAAAGCTGCTGGTTCAATCCCGGCGGCCTCGCCAACGACACGCATGCGCTGCCCACCTTCGAAGTGGCGCGCCTGCATGACGTCGTCCCGGCCCTGCGTGGCCTGGCCGTGGCTTGAGGATCAGCCCGCCTTGGCCGCCTGCGCGTTGCGGCGGATGGTGTCCAGGGTGGCGCCCGGCGTGATCAGGTTGCCGTCGTAGCGCAGCTCGATCAGCGCCGGCAGCCTGTGCGTGCGCGTGAACGCGATGGCGCGTTCGAGCGCCGGGCCGAAACCGGCCGTCGTCTCGACCGCCTCGCCGTGCCCGCCGTACGCTTGCGCCAGCGCGGCGAAATCCGGATTGTGCAGCTGCGTGCCCGACACGCGGCCCGGGTATTCGCGTTCCTGGTGCATGCGGATCGTGCCGAACATGCCGTTGTTGAAGACCAGGAAGATGACGCCGGCGCCGTACTGCACCGCGGTCGCCAGTTCCTGGCCCGTCATCATGAATTCGCCGTCGCCCGCGAAGGTGACGACGGTGCGCTCCGGCCTCACGATCTTGGCCGCCACGCCGGCGGGAACGGCATATCCCATCGCGCCGCTCGTCGGGGCGAGCTGCGTGCGCATCGCGCCGTAGCGCCAGAAGCGGTGCGCCCACGTCGCGTAGTTGCCCGCGCCGTTCGTGATGATCGTGTCGCGCGGGAGGGCGGCTTGCAGGTCCTGCACCATCTGCCACAGGTCCAGCGGCGCGGTGCCGTCCTTGAAGATCGGCGGCTGCTCCTGCCACGCGCGCAGCTCGGCCTTCGCTTCCTCGACCGTGTGACGCCATGCCGCTGCATCGACCGGCTCCATCGCCGCCAGCATCGATGCCGCCTGCGGCGCGCCGCTCGCGATCATCAATTCGGCCTGGTAGACGCTGCCCAGTTCTTCCGGATCGGGATGGATGTGCACGAGGCGCTGGCGCGGCACGGGCGATGCCAGCAGCGAGTAGCCGCTCGTCGTCATCTCGCCCAGGCGCGGGCCGAACGCGATCAGCACGTCGGCCTCTTTTACACGTGCGGCCAGCTTCGGATTGATGCCGATGCCGACGTCGCCCGCGTAGTGCGGGTGCTCGTTGTCCAGCAGATCCTGGAAGCGGAACGCGCACGCGACGGGCAGGGCGTTCGCCTCGGCGAATTTCTGCACGTCGGCGCACGCCGCATCCGTCCACGTGCCCCCGCCCAGCAGCAGCAGGGGCTTTTTCGCTTGTGCCAGCAGCGTGCGTAGTCGTGCGATCTGCGCGGCAGACGGCGCGCCCTGCGTCGGCTGGTAGCCGCGCGTATCCGCGACTTCCGCGCGCGCCACGAGCATGTCTTCCGGCAACGCGAGGACGACCGGGCCAGGACGGCCGCTCGTCGCCACCTGGAACGCGCGCGCCATGTATTCGGGGATGCGTTCGGCGCGGTCGATCTGCGCGACCCATTTCGCCATCTGGCCGTACATGCGGCGGTAGTCGATTTCCTGGAACGCTTCGCGGTCCATGAAGTCGGTGCCGACCTGGCCGATGAACAGGATCATCGGGGTGGAGTCCTGGTACGCGGTGTGCACGCCGATGGAGGCGTTCGTTGCGCCGGGGCCGCGCGTGACGAAGCAGATGCCGGGCTTGCCCGTCAGCTTGCCGTAGGCCTCGGCCATGAACGCCGCGCCGCCTTCCTGGCGATTGATGACGAAGCGGATGTTCGAGTCGTGCAGCGCGTCGAGCACGTCGAGGTAGCTTTCGCCGGGCACGCCGAAGGCAGTGTCCACGCCGTGGACCTGGAGCGCATCGACCAGGATCTGGCCGCCGCTGCGGGAGGGGTGCGTCATGGTGAGGTCATCCTTATCACGATGGAATCCGGGCATTCTATGCAACTCGCCCTGGGCTGGCTTTTCAAATAGCGACACGACCTTTCACAAATGGCAGCTACGTAATCCTGTACAATGCAGCCCGTGAAGCAGGCCAGACAGCCGCTGGTCCACGCCGCAAGGTCGTGGACGGGAGGAAGGTCCGGACTCCACAGAGCGGGGTGACGGTTAACGGCCGTCCGCCGAAAGCCCGGCGCAAGCCGGGTATAAGGCGAGGAATAGGGCCACAGAGACGAGCGTATTAAGTTACGGTGAAACGCGGTAACCTCCACTCGGAGCAATTCCAAATAGGCACGCGTTGATGTTGCTCGCGGAGCGTGCGGGTAGGAAGCTTGAGCGCCGGAGTAATTCGGCGCCTAGAGGAATGGCTGTCATAGCGTCCGCAAGGGCGTTACACAGAATCCGGCCTATCGGCCTGCTTTACACATGATTCACGGTCCGGGGAGCTCGACGACGATGCGTTACATCCTCGCCCTCGACCAGGGCACCACCAGTTCGCGCGCCATCCTGTTCGACCGCCAGGGCCAGGTCGTGCGCATCGCCCAGCAGGAATATCCCCAGCATTTCCCGCAGCCCGGCTGGGTCGAACACGACCCGCTCGACATCTGGAACAGCCAGCTCGCATGCGCGCGCCAGGTGCTGGCGGAGGCCGGCATCGATGCGGGCGACGTCGCGGCCATCGGCATCACGAACCAGCGGGAGACGACCGTCGTGTGGGACCGCCGCACGGGCGAACCGCTGTGCCACGCCATCGTCTGGCAGGACCGGCGCACGGCCGAACTCTGCGACGACCTGCGCGCCGCGGGCAAGGCCCCCCTCATCCAGCGCAAGACGGGTCTCGAACTGGATGCCTATTTTTCCGCGACCAAGCTGCAATGGCTGCTCACGCACGTGCCGGGCGCACGTGCGCGCGCGGAGCGGGGCGAACTGGCGTTCGGCACCGTCGACAGCTGGCTCACGTATAAATTGACGGGACGCCACGTCACGGACACGAGCAACGCGGCGCGCACTATGCTCTTCAATATCAACAGCCTGCGCTGGGACCCGGAACTGCTGTCCCTGTGCGGCGTGCCGGCGTCGATGCTGCCGGAAGTCGTGCCCAGTTCCGGCATCGTCGCGGAGGCCGACGCGGCCTGGTTCGGCCGCGCCATCCCCATCGCGGGCATCGCGGGCGACCAGCAGGCGGCCACGTTCGGCCAGGCCTGCCACCGGCGCGGCATGGTCAAGAACACGTATGGCACCGGCTGTTTCATGCTGATGCACGCGGGCGACACGCCGCCGCAGTCGCACAACCGCCTGCTCGCCACCGTCGGCTGGACCGTGGGCAACCACACCGACTACCTGCTCGAAGGCAGCGTGTTCATGGGCGGCGCCACCGTGCAATGGCTGCGCGACGGCCTCGGCATCATCAAGCAGTCGGCCGACGTCGAGGCGCTCGCCTTGTCGGTGCCGGACAGCGGCGGCGTGATGCTCGTGCCGGCCTTCGTCGGCCTCGGTGCACCGCACTGGGACCCGTATGCGCGCGGCACCATCGTCGGCATGACGCGCGGGACGACGGCCGCGCACATCGCCCGTGCCGCCGTCGAAGCCATCGCCTACCAGAGCGCGGAACTGCTGGCCGCCATGCAGAAGGACGCCGCCTGCGTCGTGCACGAAGTGCGCGCCGACGGCGGCGCCGCGCGCAACGACCTCCTGATGCAGTTCCAGGCCGACCTGCTGGGCGTGCCCGTCGTGCGGCCGCAGGTGACCGAGACGACGGCCCTCGGCGCCGCCTGCCTCGCCGGTCTCGCCGTCGGCTTCTGGGCGTCGCGCGACGAGATCGCGGCGCAGTGGAAGAGCGAGCGCCGGTTCGAGCCGCAGCTGCCGGCCGCGCGGCGCGACGAGATGATGGCGCGCTGGTCGCGCGCGGTCGCGCATGCGCGCGCGTGGGCGGTGCCGGAACACCACTGACGCTCGCGTGCGGCCGCGCCGGCGCGGTTCGGGCACAATCGATGCAACCTTGTCATCGATGCGTTGCGACCGGAGGCGTCTTTGAAATTCCTGAAGTTTTTCTTTTCGACCGCGCACGCGGTGCTCGGCTTCCTGTTCGTGCTCGTGTCCGTGCTGATCACGGTATTGGCCGTGCAGACCGGCTGGCAGGCGGTCGGTGCCGAGGCCGAGGAGAGCGCCGAAATGGCCATCGAGGCGATCGGCCTGCTGGCCATCGCCGTCGTCTCGCTGCAGATCGCGCAGACCATCACCGAGGAAGAAGTCGTGCGCGACGCCCACATCAGCGCGCCCACGCGCGTGCGCCGCTACCTGTCGCGCTTCATGGTCGTCGTCGTGGTCGCGCTGTCGATCGAGGGGCTGGTCGGCACGTTCAAGGCCTTGCACGAGGAACCGGAACTGCTGCCGCACGCGGCGTCGGTGCTCGTCGCGGCGGGGCTGCTGATGGCCGGCTGGGGCGTGTTCATCCGCATGAACAAATCGGCGGAAATGCTCGAGCCGGAGGCGATGGAAGCGGCCAAGAGCGAGGATGCGAAGGTGGACGAGTAGGGCTACGTGCCGCGCAGGATCGCGAGGTTCGCCGTCATCCGCGCGTGCAGCGTCGCGCGCCAGTCGTCCGTGAGCCACGCGGCGGCCAGCGGAAACGCCGCCTCGATGCGCGCCAGCAGCGCGTCGAGATACGCCGCGCAGGCGTCGCGCCCCGTGAAACCGAAGCGGACGGCGTCGCCGAGGACGGCGTCCCGCGCGATGTCGAAGCGCCCCCTGGACAGTTGCATGACCAGGCGACGCGGCGTTTCTGCCGGATTCGGCACGACGTCGAACGCCGGCGCGAGGCGCCAGCCCTTGCGGCCTTGCCCATGGACGATCGCGTGGTTGCGCACATGGTCGTCGTCGTTGCCGCAGACGGCGTTGAAGACCATGCGGCCGAACAGTTCGATACCATCCTCCGGCGGTGCGCCGACCCGGCGCAGTTCTTCGGCCAGGCGCGGGTAACTCCAGCGGTCGGTGTGGGCCGGATTGTCCGGATATTCCGCCTGCAGCAGGGACGCCGCGCTGACGCACATGAAGCGCCGGCCGCCGTCGCGATCGAAGCGGCGCACGCGCAGGACGCTGCGGCCTCCCGGCCCTGGATGCAGGACGGTTTCCGCCACATCCAGCCCGCTCGCCGCGCCCCATTCGAGGGCGAAGTGTTCGAGGCGTGGGATGTCGGCCGGGTCCATGAGCATCCGCGGCTTGACCAGCCAGAAGGCGCCGGCGTCATCGCGTACGGTCGTCTTCGGACGCGCGCCGCCGACGCTGGCCGTCTGCACCAGCCGCCGCCGGATGGCGGGCCGGACCGGTGGCCGGTGTTCCGCCAGCGCGGCCAGTTCCTCGACCAGCTGGTCGAGCAGGGGCAAGGGAGGACTGTTCAGCGCCGCGCCGGAAAACCGGGGTGTCGACCCGACGGCGAGCGCGCCCCAGCGATCGATATTGCCGGCCTTGATCAGGTATTGCAACGGCGGGGCGTCGGCGGGCAGGTTGTATTCGCGCCGCAACAAGGCCTGGCCCCAGGCATCCGGACACGCGTCGCGCAGGACGTCGTGCAATCCCCGGTAATGCCGGGTCCTGTACTGGGTGCCGGGTACGAACGGCAGGTTCACGGGATCGATCGCCCACGCAAGTCCGCTGTCGACATACGACGGCGCATACATGAACGTGCCTTCGCCGGGCGCGCTGGCCACGTAGCGGCCCACGGTGACCCATGCGCCGTCGTCCGGGCGCTGCAGGTACACGTACAACGGCTTAGAAATAATCGGCATCGGATGTGGCCCCTTGCTCCTGTCGCGTCGGCCGGACCCGCTTGCCCGGGGCCTTGCGCCAGAGTTCGGGTTTCAAGGCTGGCGTGGCTTCATCCGCCATGCCCAGGGTCAGCAGCGCATTCAGGTAGGCCCCGGCACCGACGCCGGGATCACCCCGTTCCAGGCGCCGCAGCGTGGCTTCCGAAATGCCCAGCCGGCGGCACAGGTCGGCCGCCGTGATGCGCTGCTGCATACGCTGCACATTGACGCAGCGGCCCCATTCGACCAGGCGCTCCTGCACGAGCGTCGGCCACATGTCGGCATTTGAAAGTTTTTTGGGCATGTTTCGAGGCTATCAAAGAACGCGTCTTACAGCAAGTAAGCGATTATCTATAAAGGCTTTTTCTACGAAATGGTTTCATAGATAGCGTTTTATGGACTATAAACCGTTATCTATGAATGCCATGAGCAACGTTCGCAGACCCGTATGCAATCTGAACAGTGCGATTCCTTTTAATGGTGAAATTGTGAGAGCTTTTCGTTCACTTTGATCGATATACTGCCCGGTAATATTTCTTACCTTTCTTTTATGTTTGATGGGCAAATCATCCTTCCCGACCATGCCGATTTCGCGTGCCTGCTGAACCAGGTACTCGCCTGGTGGCCGGAGGAATTGACGGGAGATGCCGGCGACGACGCCGAGGCGCGGCAATCGTCGGTGGCCCGGCTGTACGAAACGAGCATTGCGCCGCGGGCGATCCAGTCGGCCAGCATGCTGCTGTTGCAGCTCGACTGGATCCTGTTCGGGATCGTGATGGATTTATCGCGCAAGGTGTCGCGGGTGCGCGTCCGCGACATCCGGCCGCAACTCATCAAGGATAGATTCCACGCGCTGCTGGCCCACAGCGCATTGCCGCAACTGCTAGGCGAAAAACAGTGGGATGGATCGTTCGAGCGCGATGAACTCGTCAATTATTTGCGGGTCGAGGACATGGCGACAGTGTGAACGCGCACCACGCAGACCGGGCATGCAAAATCGATGATGGCATCAGGGCGCGGCGGACCCGAGAATCGGGTTTTCCTCATTCTCGAGAATGCTCATGTCCGCAGTATCGATGGTTGCGCTCGCGTGTATCGCCCTGAATTTCGTACGCGCGGGCTGTGCTCACTTTCTCCGTTTCCGCGAAATGTGCAGTATGCTGGCCGTCCGCGGCTGGCCCGCGCCCCGGGCGATGCTTGCCGCCGGGTCGGCCGTGCAGATCGTGGCCGGCCTGGGGTTGCTCTGGCAGCCGTCGCGCCACGCCAGCGCGATTGCATTGCTCGCATTTACGACTTGCGCCAGCGTAACCCTGCTCGACTTCTGGCGCCTGTCGGGCCGGGAGCGCTTTGGCGCCGCGAACGGTTTTTTCAGCAACGTGGCGGTCTGCGGAGGCTTGCTGCTGGCGTCGATTTTCTGAGGATGGCACACATGACGATCGGTCCCGGCTGGGATGACCTGCGCGTCCTGCTCGCGGTTGCGCGGCATGGTTCGCTCAACGGTGCTGCGCGCGTCCTCGGCCTGACCCAGCCGACCGTGAGCCGCCGCGTGGCCGCCATCGAAGGGCGTCTCGCCATCCAGCTGTTCGACCGCGACATGTACGGCATGGTGCCGACCGCCGCCTGTGCCGGACTGCTCGCTGGCCTGGAGCGCATGGATGCCGAAGCACAAGGTGTACTGCGTAAGCTGGCGGCGACCGGGGACGGCCTTGAAGGCGCGCTGACGATTACCAGCATCGACTGGCTCGGCGCCGCCTTCGTGGCGCCCCTGCTGGCACGCTTCGGCGCGCAGCACCCCGGGTTGACGCTGCGGCTCATCAACGAAAAGCGCAATTTCAATCTGGCGGCCCGCGAGGCGGACCTGAGCGTTGCGTTCCGCCGGATCGAACAGGACAACCTCATCCAGCGTCGCCTCGCCACCGTTCCCTACAGCCTGTTCGCCGCTCCCGGCTACATCGAACGCCACGGTCTGCCGGACCCGGCGCAGCAGGGGCGCGGCCACCGCCTGGTGTTGATCGAACCGCAGGAGGACGTATTCCTGCACGACGCATGGATCCGCGCGGTGCTGCCCGATGCGCACGTCATACTGCGCGCCGGCGACATGCATACGGTCGTGGCCGCGACGTTGGCCGGGGAGGCGATCGGACACGTGCCCCGTCCGCTGGGCGAATCGTTCGCGCAGTTGCACCGCCTCGTTGTTCCGGCGTCCGATCCGGCACTCGACCTGCGCCTCGGCTTCCACGCCGACATGCGCGAGAACGTCCGCTTGCGCGCGCTCGTCGATTTCCTGGCGGCGGAATTGCCGACCCGGCTGGAGTGCACGGCGTCCTGACGCGCCCGCCCTGTACGCCCGTGGCCAGGGCATGCAAAATCGATGATGGCGGAGGCGCCGGCGCCGCTTCGATAATGCCCGTGTCAACAGGAGGAACCCATGACCGACACGACATCATCGACGTCCGCGCCGCGCGGGCGCCACCTCGCCGCGCTCGCCTTGCTGGCCTTTGCCCACCTCATCATCTCGCTCGACTATACGATCGTCTTCGTGGCGCTGCCGTCGATCCGCACGGCCCTCGGCTTCACGCCGCAGACGTTGCAATGGGTGGTCAGCGCGTACATCGTTCCGTATGGCGGGCTGTTGCTGCTCGGCGGCCGCGCGTGCGACCTGTTCGGCCGGCGCAGGATGCTCGTCGCCGGCTTCGCGTTGTTCGGACTCGCGTCGCTCGCGGGCGGCCTCGCGGCGGGCCCCGGGCTGTTGCTGGCGGCGCGCGCCGTGCAGGGTGCCGGCGCGGCCTTGCTGTTTCCGGCCACGCTGTCGCTCATTACCGTCAACTTCGCGGAGGGACACGAACGACACTTCGCCCTGTCCGTCTGGGCCGGCGTGGGCGGCAGCGGCATGGCGCTCGGCGCGTTGGCTGGCGGCCTGCTGACGGAGGCATTCGGCTGGAGTGCCGTGTTCCTCGTCAACGTGCCGCTCGTCGTTGCCGGGACGCTCGCCGCATGGTTCGTGATCGCACCGGATCCGGCGCGCACCGGACCGCGCGACGTTGATGCGGCCGGGGCGCTCGCGGGTACGCTCGGCATGACGCTGCTCGTCTACGTGCTCGTGCGTGGTCCCGAACATGGCTGGGGCGCGGCACCCATCGTCGCGGCGGGTCTGGCGAGCGTGCTGCTGCTGGCGGGATTCGTCGCCATCGAACAGCGCGTCCGCGACCCGCTGCTGCCGCCGTCCCTGTTCGCGGCCCCGGGCCTGGCGCCGGGCCTCGCCGTGATCCTGCTGTTCAGTGCCACGTTCGGCTCGCTGCTGTATTTCCTGACCATGTATTTTCAGTCGGTGCTGCATTTTCCGGTCTGGCAGGCGGGCCTTGCCTACGTACCGCTGTATTGCGTCATCATCGTGATGTCATCGCTGGGAGGCCGCGTTGCGGGCCGTCTCGGACCGCGGCACGGTCTGCTGATCGGCCTGGTGTCCGGGGGCGTCGGCATGCTGCTGACGGCCTGGGCGATGGCGGCGGCAAGCGGTTATGCCGGTCTGCTGCCGGGCCTGTTGCTGTACAGCGCGGGCATGGGCATGACGTTCACGATCATGTTTGCCACGGCGACGATGGGCGTCCCGGCACACCGGCAAGGCGTGGCGTCCGGCGCAGCCTCGGCCTGCCAGCAGCTGGGGAGTGCCGTCGGCATCGCGTTGCTCGTGCCGCTGTCCGAACGCTGGCCGGACATGGCCATTGCGCTGGCGGCGGTGCAGGGAATGGCCGCGCTGGGCGTCGTCGCGATGATCGCGATCGTGGTCTTGCTGGTGCGGCCGCGGCCAACCGCCCGGCGGGCCGTCCGGCTGGACATTGAAATGCACTAATAAATATCGATGAGGACCCAATGACGATCATGACCCGCCCCGAGGATGCACCCCTGGCGTTCCAGGCCGCCTGGAACCGCCACGACATGGAAGCCTTGCGCACTTTGTTCCACGACGATGCGACCTTCGTGAACCGGTTCGGCCGCTACGTACGCGGCATCGACGCGATCGTCGAGATGCACGTGCCGATCCACGCCACCGTCTACAGCGATTCCACGCTCGACAACGCGTTGATCGACGTGATCCCGATCGGCGCCGATGCGGCGGTCGTGCACTTCTGGAGCCGCCTCGCGGCCGGTGCGGCGCATCCGGCCGGTCCCCATGCCGTCGACACGCTGATCCTTGCCGTGCTGACGCGGCAGGCCGGCGCCTGGCGCATCAAAGCGCTCGAGAACGTTACGCTGACGAATCCGAGGACGGGGGAAGCGGTCTTGAGGGATGGCGCCTGAGGATTTTCATGTCGGCAACGTCGACCGACATCAAACAATGCTTTGATGCAATCACGTAAGCTGCCGGCTGGTCCCGACGAATGGAAGGCGACATGAATATCAAACATTGGAAAATCGGTACTCGGCTGGGCGGCGCCTTTGCGCTGCTGCTCGGGTTGCTGGCGGCATGCATCTGGTTCGGTATCGCCAGCCTGCAGCGGCTGAACGAAGGGACGTCGAGGATCGTCGACGAGGATTATCCGAAAACGGTCGTTGCCTACGAAAGCCTCGATGTCGTGAACCGTAATGCCCGCGCCATGCGCAACATGCTGTTGTGGGACAAACCGGAGGAAGTGGCGCGGGAACGGCAGACCGTGCTCCAGAACAGGCAGGAAAACACTGTCAATCTCGACAAGCTGGCGGCACTGATCAAATCCGACGAAGGCAAGGTCAAGCTGAAAGCCGTGCAGGATGCGCGGGAGGTGTACCGCACGTCGCAGCAGGCCTTTCTCGACATGATGGATGCCGGTAAAAAGCCGGAAGCCGCGACCTTCCTGCTGACCCAGGTGCGCAAGGACCAGCGCGGCTATTTCGACGCCGTGCGGGAATTGATCAAGTTTCAGGATAGGCGCGTGCTCGACAGCGGCCACCGTGCCGAGGAGACGTACCAGTCGACGATCGCGTGGCTGATGGGATTGGCGGCCGTCGCGCTCGTGCTCGGCACGATCGTGGCGGTCTGGATCACGCGTTCGATCACGCGGCCGCTGCGGCAAGCCGTCGACGTGGCGCGCACCGTGGCCACTGGCGACCTCAGCACGCGGATCGAGGTGCACTCGGCGGACGAAACCGGCCAGTTGCTGCAAGCCCTGCGCGACATGAACGAAGCGCTGGTCAATATCGTCGGAGAAGTGCGTAGCGGCACGGAGACCATCGCGTCCGCGTCGCAGCAGATCGCGTCCGGCAACGCCGACCTGTCGTCGCGCACCGAGGAGCAGGCGTCGTCGCTGGAAGAAACGGCGTCGTCGATGGAAGAACTGACGTCGACGGTGAAACAGAATGCGGACAATGCGCGCCAGGCGAACCAGTTCGCCGTGTCCGCATCGGAAGTGGCGGAGAAGGGCGGCGCGGTGATGGCGGAAGTGGTCGACACCATGGGCGCGATCAACGAATCGGCGCGCAAGATCGTCGACATCATCGCGGTCATCGACGGCATCGCCTTCCAGACCAATATCCTCGCGCTGAACGCGGCCGTCGAAGCGGCGCGCGCCGGCGAGCAGGGACGGGGCTTTGCGGTGGTGGCGTCGGAAGTGCGCAGCCTGGCGCAGCGCAGCGCGGCCGCCGCGAAGGAAATCAAGGCGCTGATCGACAACTCTGTCCAGAAGGCGGACGACGGCAGCAGGCTCGTCGACCAGGCCGGGACGACGATGCGCGACGTGGTCGAGAGCATCCGCCGCGTGGCGGACATCATGGGCGAGATCAGCGCCGCGAGCCAGGAGCAGACCGACGGCATCGGGCAGGTACAGCTCGCGATTTCCCAGATGGACCAGGCCACGCAGCAGAATGCCGCGCTCGTCGAGGAAGCGGCCGCCGCGTCCGAGCAACTGCGCGAGCAGGCATCCAAGCTGTCGCAGACCGTCGCCGTGTTCCGGCTGGGCGGTGCGCCTGACCGGGCCGCGACCGTGCCCGCCGTGCAGCCGAAACAGGCGGCGCCGGCTATCGCGCCGCCGGTGCGGAAGAAGCCGGCCGCGCCGGCCAAGGCGTCGACAGAGCGGCCGCGTGCCAGGCATCTGGCCAGCGCCGGCGCGGGCGACGAGTGGGAAGAGTTCTGATCTTTGATTAAAACCCGATCCGCCCCTTGCCCGGCGTGGGCTTGAGGCGGATGTCGTCCACCTTCACGTGCGCGCGCCCATCCGCGACCGCATAGCCAAGCCCATCCAGTAACGTCTTGCGCAGGTCGCGCGGCGACACGCCCGCGAGCTTGTCCAGCACGCCGTCGCCCAGGAACGGATCGAACGCCGCCAAATTCAGCTCGCGCAGCAGCCCGGCATACATGCGCTGGGCGATGCCGGCGGCCTGTTCCGGCGTCGGTGCCGGGACTTCATAGACGGCCATCCGGTTCAGCAGCGGGTGCGGGATGCCTTCGGTGGAATTCGCCGTCAGCACCCAGAAGATCTGCGAGGCGTCGATGTCGACGTCGATGAATTCGTCGCGGAAGGCGCTGGCCGTTTCCGGTTCCAGTAACTGATACAGCGCCGCGAGCGGGTCGGATTGCGAGGAGCCCGTCGCCTTTTCCACCTCGTCCAGCACGATCACCGGATTCGCGAACTGGCCGCGCACGAGGCGTTCGGCCACCTTGCCGCACTTGGCCCCGCGCCAGCTGGCCGAGCTGCCCGTGATGACGAAGCCGGCCGACAGCGCATTCATGCTGATCAGCTCACAGTCCGTGTGCATGACCTTCGCCAGGCGCTTGGCGAAATGGGTCTTGCCCACGCCCGGGCCGCCCAGCAGCAGGATCGGCATGACGTTAAAACCCTTATCGCCGGCATGGGCCAGGCGCAAATAGCGCGCGAGGTCGTCCAGCACTTCGTCGAAATTCGGACATTCCTCGAACAGCGGGTCGAGGGCGTCGATGGAAGAGGGGGTGGTGACGAAACGTTCGGCGCCGGTCTCGAGCATGCGTTCGTAGAACGCTTCGAGCTCGGGCGAACGTCCGCGGCTACGGTCGAGCGCGCCCTGTACTTCATTGAGATCGTAGACGGCACGGCTGCGGGCCAAGGTAAGGCTCATGGCAAAACTCCTGCGCGATAGTACGGACTCACTTATACTACTGGGCTCCCCGAAAAAACCGTCAAGCGAGCCGGAAACGGCCGGGTGATCGCCTCGCTTTCATTCTAACGCGCACGTGATCGAATCGCGCTTTCTGCCGTGCTGTCTGTGTTGCCATATGGCAACCTACTGACAGTCAAGTCTTGTCCTTTATCAAGGGTAAAACACATGTGTGCAGATGAGGTGGCACATGCATTGTTTTACCTAAGTGCCTAATTTTGCTCAACATTTTTACTTGAGGTTCCGTCAAGTAAGTTCGCTAAGTCATTGGTTTCATTGGCAATTTCGCCGTTTTCTAAACGTGAATTCGCTTGACCACAGACAACGCTTCCTCTAAAGTGGGAAACGGTGGCAAAAAGTGCAGTTTTGTGGGAGATCGGTGTATCTCCCGGCGCCTAAAAATAATCAGACTGATAACTCTCCAAAACTAGGTACAACGTGTTTCAGGGCGCGTCAGCGATCAATCTCGATGCCAAAGGACGGATGTCAATACCGGCCAAGCATCGCGACGCCTTGATGCAGCAATGTGAAGGCCGTATGACGCTCACGAAACACCCACATGGTTGCTTGTTGTTCTTCCCGCGCCCGGTGTGGGAAGAGCATCGCGAACAGATCGCCGCCTGGCCGATGTCGGCGCGGGCGTGGCAACGCATTTTCCTGGGGAACGCCTGCGATGTCGAGATGGACGGCGCGGGTCGGGTGCTCATTTCGCCCGAGCTGCGCAATGCAGTTGGTTTGGAGAAGGAAGTGATGATGCTCGGGATGGGGACCCATTTCGAGATCTGGGACGCCGCCAAGCTGGCAGAAAACGAGGCCCAAGCCGTCGCGGGTGGCATGCCCGATGTCCTTTCCAATTTCTCCTTCTAAGGCGCCGCATGAATGTGACTCAGCCGGTGCCCGGTTTGCAGCATCGTACGGTGCTGCTGGATGAAGCAGTCGATGCACTCGCCCTCGAAGGCGAGCGCGCTGCGGGTACTTATATAGATGGCACGTTCGGCCGCGGCGGTCATAGCCGGCTGATCCTGTCGAAACTGGCGCCCGAGGGGCGCCTGATCGGTTTCGACAAGGATCCCCAGGCGATCGCGACGGCCGAGCAGATGAACGATCCGCGCTTCTCGATCGTGCACGACAGCTTCGCGACGATGCGCGAAGCGCTGGCGGCACGGGGCGTGCACCAGGTCGACGGCATCCTGCTGGACCTGGGCATCTCCTCGCCCCAGGTCGACGATGCGAGCCGCGGGTTCAGCTTCCGCAACGATGGTCCCCTGGACATGCGGATGGATACGACACGGGGCATTTCCGCCGCCGCCTGGCTGGCCGAAGTGCCGGAGAGACAACTGGAAAAGGTGATTCGGGATTATGGAGAAGAACGGTTTGCTTTTCAGATTGCAAAGGCGATTGTTGCTGGCCGGGCAGTCGAACCAATTTCAACCACACGACAGCTTGCCGCAATCGTGGCAAACGCGGTCAAAACCCGGGAGAAAGGCAAGGATCCGGCAACCCGCACCTTTCAGGCTATCCGGATTTTCATCAATCAAGAGCTTGAGGACCTTGAAGCAGGTCTGAACGCCGCCTTCGAACTGCTGAAGCCCGGCGCTCGCCTGTCGGTGATCAGCTTCCACTCGCTGGAAGACCGCATGGTCAAGCAGTTCCTGGCGTCGAAGGCCAAGGTCGAGCAACCGGATCGCCGGTTGCCGATCCGCGCCGTCGACTTGCCCAAGCCCTTGATGAAGTTGATCAGCAAGACGAAACCGTCCGACGTGGAAGTCGGCGCCAACCCGCGCGCCCGTTCGGCGGTGCTGCGCGTGGCCGAGCGGCTGGGCGTGGACGCGCCGGAGGGAGCCCGATGAGCGGCAAGCTGAACGTCGTGCTGACGGTGCTCCTCGTCGGCTGCGCGCTGTCGGTCGTGAACGCGCGCTACCAGGCGCGCCACCTGTTCATCGACCAGGAAAAGCTGCTGCAGCAGCAGCGCCAGCTCGAGATCGACTGGGCGCAGCTCCAGCTCGACCAATCCACCCTCGGCAAGAACGAGCGCATCGAACAGATCGCGCGCTCGCAGCTGGACATGGCACCGCTGTCCCCGGCGCGTACCCAATACCTGACGGAAGGCGGTAAATGAAGGCCGGCACCAACGGATCCCGCGTCGCCGCCGCCAAGGGCGTGGCGTTTTCCAAGAGCCCCGTGCTGGCCGTGCGCCTGCCCGACTGGCGCTCGCGCGTCGTCCTGTTCGTGCTGTTCGCCGCGTTCCTCGCGCTGGCCGGGCGCGCGCTGTGGCTGCAAGGCGTCTCCAACCAGTTCCTCCAGAAGCAGGGCGCGAGCCGCTACGAGCGCACGCTCGAACTGCCGGCCACGCGCGGCAAGATCTTCGACCGCAACGGCATCGTGCTCGCGTCGTCGCTGCCCGTGAAGGCCGTGTGGGCGATCCCCGAGGACGTGCTGAATTCGCCGCGTCCGAAGCTGCGCGAACTGGCGCAGCTGCTCGACCTGCCGGAGGCCGACCTCTTAAAGAAGCTCGATTCCGACCGCACCTTCGTCTACCTGAAGCGCCAGGTGGAGATGGACGTCATCGCCAAAATCGAGAAGCTCGGCATCGACGGCATCGACACCCGCAAGGAATACAAGCGTTACTACCCGCAGGGCGAGGTGATGGCGCACATCGTCGGCTTCACGAACGTCGAGGACGTGGGCCAGGAAGGCATCGAGCTCGCGCAGCAGAAGAACCTCGTGGGCAAGACCGGCAGCCGGCGCGTGATCAAGGACCGCCTGGGCCGCATCGTCGAGGACGTGGGCCTGTCGCGCGAGCCGCACGACGGCAAGGACCTCACGCTGTCCGTCGATTCCAAGCTGCAGTACATCGCCTTCAACAGCATCAAGGACGCGGTGGAGAAGTTCCACGCCAAGGCCGGCGCCGCCCTCGTGCTGGACGTGCACACGGGCGAGGTGCTGGCGCTGGCCAACTGGCCCACGTATAACCCGAACGACCGCTCGCGCCTGACCGGCGAGCAGCTGCGCAACCGCGTCATCACCGACACGTTCGAGCCGGGTTCCACCTTGAAACCGTTCACCGTCGCGCTGGCGCTGGACAAGGGCCTGATCAAGCCGACCACGCTGTTCGACACGGGCAACGGCCGTTACCAGACCGGCGGCCACACGATCCGCGACACGCACCCGCACGGCGTCATCGACGTCACCACGATCATCCAGAAGTCGTCCAACATCGGCACGACCAAGATCTCGGAGATGCTGTCGGCCCAGGAGATGTGGGAGATGTTCACCAAGGTCGGCTTCGGCCAGGCGCCGCGCTACGGTTTCCCGGGCGCCGCGGCCGGCCGCGTGCGTCCCTACAAATCGTGGCGGACCGTCGCCAAGGCCAACATGTCGTTCGGCCAGGGCATCTCGATGTCGCTGCTGCAGCTGGCGCATGCCTGGCTGATCTTCGCGCGCGACGGCGACGTCATCCCGCTGTCGTTCCAGAAGGTGACCGAGAAGCCGGTCGGCCAGCAGATCATCTCGCCGAAGACCGCGGCCCAGGTCCGCACGATGGTGGAATCGGTGGTGAGCCCGCAGGGTACGGCGTCGCAGGCGCAGGTCGCCGGCTACCGCGTCGGCGGCAAGACCGGCACGGCGCAGAAAGTCATCAACGGCCGCTATTCGCAGACGCACTACGTCGGCAACTTCGTCGGCATCGCGCCGATGTCGAACCCGCGCTTCGTCATTGCCGTGATGATCGACGATCCGTCCGGACCGTTCCACACCGGCGGCGCGGTCGCGGCGCCGACGTTCGCGGCGCTGGCCGCGAATGCGCTACGGGCCGCCAACGTGCCGCCCGACTCCACGGTCACCGACATCATCATTCCGGAACATCCGCTCGAGGAGAGTAATTGATGGCCGAGACGCCGAACATCGTCCAGTGGATCAAGGCCGCCGCACCAGGCGGCCGTCTCGTTTCCGACTCGCGCCGCGTGCGCGGCGGCGACGTGTTCTTCGCCTATCCGGGCGAGGCTGCCGACGGCCGCCGCTTCATCCGCTCCGCCATCGAGAACGGCGCCGCCGCCGTCGTGTTCGACGACCGCGATTTCGCCTGGGAGTCGGACGCGCAGGCGTTCGACAAAACGCTGAATGTGCCGCATCTCGCTGCGCGGGACCTGAAAAAGAACGCCGGCCCGATCGCGCATGCGGTCTACGGCGCGCCCGATGCAGCCATGTTCACCATCGGCGTCACGGGCACGAACGGCAAGACGTCGTGCGCGCTGTGGACAGCGCAGGCGCTCGCTCACTTGAACGAGACCACGGCCGTCATCGGCACGCTGGGCGTCGGCCTCGTGCGCGGCCGCGCCGACCCGGAATTCGACGTCACCGGTTACACGACGCCGGACGCCGTGCTGCTCGCGTCGGAACTCGCCAGGCTGCGCGACGCGGGCGCGACGTCGCTCGCGATCGAAGTGTCGTCGATCGGCCTCGTCGAACACCGCACGGCGGGCATGCACTTCGACGTGGCCGTGTTCACGAACCTCACGCGCGACCACCTCGACTATCACGGCGACATGGCGGCGTACGAAGCGGCGAAGCGCCAGTTGTTCGACTGGCCGGGCCTGAAGACGGCGGTCGTCAACCTGGACGACGAAGCGGGCGTGCGCATCGCGCGGCACCTGCGTTCCGCGCGTCCCGATGTCGCCGTCCTCGGCTACACGCTGCGCGCGGTGCACAAGGGGGGGCAAATGCGACCGGAGCTGGACGGCGTGGCCGTGCTGCGCGCATCGAGCCTGCGCAGCCGTTCGAACGGCAGCGAATTCCACATCGAGTCGCCGTATGGCAGCGCGGTCGCGCGCACGCACATGGTCGGCCACTTCAACGCGAGCAACGTGCTGGCCGTGCTGGGCGCGCTGCTGGCGAAAGGCGTCGACTTGCGCGCCGCGCTCGACGCCGTCGAGGCGCTCGTGCCGGCGCCGGGCCGCATGCAGCAGCTGGGCGGCCAGGATACGCCGATGGTCGTGATCGATTATGCGCACACGCCGGACGCGCTGGAAAAGACGCTCGAAGCGCTGCGCCAGGTCGCGCAGGAGCGGGGCGGCCAGCTGTGGTGCGTGTTCGGCTGCGGCGGCGACCGCGATCCGGGCAAGCGTCCGCAGATGGGCCGCATCGCCCAGATGGCCGAGCACGTGCTCGTCACGAGCGACAACCCGCGCAGCGAGGAGCCGCGCGCGATCATCGAGCAGATCGTGGCCGGCATGGACCCGCATCATCCGACCTCGACGCACCAGGCCATCGAGGACCGCGCCGCCGCGATCCTGTCGGCCGTGAAGCATGCCGCCAAGCCGGACGTGATCCTGCTGGCGGGGAAGGGCCATGAGCCGTATCAGGAAATCAAGGGCCGGAAGATTCCGTTTTCCGATGCCGACCACGCCGCGCTGGCGCTGACCGCGCGGCTCACCATGATGAGGACTGTCTGATGATTCGTGGCTCGATCGAGCAAGTGATGTCGTCCATCGAGGGCGCGCGCGTCACGCGCGACGCGTACTTCCAGGGTGTGTCGACCGACAGCCGGCAGGTGATGCCGGGGTCGCTGTTCGTCGCCCTGCGCGGCGACCGCTTCGATGCGCACGACTTCCTCGGCCAGCTGGTCGACAAGCCCGTCGCCGCCGTCGTCGTCGAAAAGCTCCCCGACCACTATCCGCTGCCGGCCATCGTCGTGCCGGACACGCTCGTCGCGCTGGGCCGCATCGGCAACTTCTGGCGCCGCCGCTTCGCCATCCCCGTCATCGGCGTCACCGGCAGCAACGGCAAGACGACGGTCAAGGAAATGATCGCGTCCATCCTCACGGCCGCCTTCGGCGCGGAGGGACGCCTGGCCACGCAGGGCAACCTGAATAACGAGATCGGCGTGCCGCTGACCGTGACGCGCCTGACGGAAGCGCACAAGGCCGCCGTCGTGGAACTGGGCATGAACCACCCGGGCGAGATCGCGCGCCTGGCCGCCATCGCCGCGCCGACCGTCGCCCTCGTCAACAACGCGCAGCGCGAGCACCAGGAATTCATGCACACCGTGGAAGCGGTGGCGCGCGAGAACGGCGCCGTGCTGCAGGCGCTGCCGGCGGACGGCGTGGCCGTGTTCCCGGGCGACGACGAATACACCGACCTGTGGCGCGGACTGGCGGGCGAGCGCGAAGTGCTGACGTTCGGCCTGACCGACGATTGCGATGTGCGCGCGACGTACACGACGACAGATTTCGGCAGCGAGCTCAAAGTTACGTCGTTCCCGCGGAAGCGGGAACCCGTGCCGGGCGCGCAGGACCAGCAACATGCGCCTCAACCCGACGTCAGCATGGGCCCCCGTTTTCACGGGGGCGACGCGGCTGAGTTTACGATCAAGTTGAACGCCGCCGGCGTCCACAACGTCCGCAACGCGCTGGCCGCCACCGCCTGCGCGCTCGCGGCGGGCATCCCCGTCGATGCCGTCGTGCGCGGCCTGGAAGCCTTCGCGCCCGTGAGCGGCCGCCTGCAGCGCAAGCAGGCCGCGAACGGCGCCACGATCATCGACGATACATACAACGCCAACCCCGACTCAGTGCGCGCCGCCATCGACGTGCTCGCGCAGTACCCGTCGCCGCGCATCCTCGTGCTGGGCGACATGGGCGAGGTTGGCACGCAAGGACCTGAGTTTCACCAGGAAATCGGTGCGTATGCCGCAAGCCGCGGCATCGACACCGTGCTCGCGACCGGCGAACTGGCTCGCCACATGACCGGATCGGGAGCGCAACACCACGAGCAGTTCGACGAATTATTGGCAGCACTGGATCAAAAACTGGGCAGCAAATCTGACGCAACTGTGTTGGTGAAGGGCTCGCGCTTCATGAAGATGGAACGCGTGGTCCAACACCTGACCGCATCAACCAACACCGGCAAGGAAGCCCACTAGACTTATGCTGCTTTGGCTCGCACAATATTTTCAGGACTATCTGGGTCCGCTGCGCGTTTTTAACTACATCACGTTCCGCGCCGTCTTCGCGACCATCACCGCGATCAGCATCGGCATGCTGTGCGGTCCGGCCGTGATCCGCAAGCTCACCGAGATGAAGGTCGGCCAGGCCGTGCGCACGTACGGTCCGCAGACGCACCTGTCCAAGCACGGCACCCCGACCATGGGCGGCGTGCTCGTGCTGATCGCGATCGGCGTCTCGACGCTGCTGTGGTGCGACCTCTCGAACCGCCTGATCTGGCCAGTCCTCGTCGTCACGCTGGGCTTCGGCGCCATCGGCTGGGTCGACGATTACCGCAAGGTCGTCTACAAGGACCCCGAGGGCATGCGCTCGGGCGAAAAATACTTCTGGATGTCGCTGATCGGCATCACCTCGTCGCTGTACCTCGCGTTCTCCGTGTCGGCCGCGACGCCGTGGGAAGTGTGGCAGCTGTTCTTCGCATGGGTGCAGTCCGGCTTCTCGATGGACCTGCCGCCGAAGGCCGACCTGATCGTCCCGTTCTTCAAGACCATCAGCTATCCGCTGGGCGTGTGGGGCTTCATCGCGCTCACGTACTGCGTGATCGTGGGTGCCTCCAACGCCGTCAATTTCACCGATGGTCTCGACGGCCTCGCCATCATGCCGACCGTGATGGTCGGCGGCGCGCTGGGCCTGTTCGCTTATCTCACCGGTAACGCGACGTATTCGAAATACCTGTTCATCCCGCACATCCCGGGCGCCGGCGAACTGCTGATCTTCTGCGGCGCGATGGCCGGTGCGGGCCTCGCGTTCCTCTGGTATAACGCGCACCCCGCGCAGATGTTCATGGGCGACGTGGGCGCGCTGGCGCTGGGCGGCGCGCTCGGCACCATCGCCGTCATCGTGCGCCAGGAGATCGTCCTGTTCATCATGGGCGGCGTGTTCGTCGCCGAGACGCTGTCCGTGATCATCCAGGTCAGCTGGTTCAAGTACACCAAGAAGCGCTATGGCACGGGACGCCGCGTGTTCCTCATGGCGCCGCTGCACCACCATTTCGAACAGAAGGGCTGGAAGGAGACCAAGGTCGTGGTGCGGTTCTGGATCGTGACGATGATCCTGGTCCTCGTCGGTTTCTCAACCCTCAAGCTGCGCTGATAACGGGGTAACCGAGATGAACTACGACGGCAAAACCGCACTGGTACTGGGACTCGGCGAATCGGGCCTGGCGATTGCGCTGTGGCTCGCGCGCTGCGGCGCCCGCGTGCGCGTGGCCGACACGCGGGCCGAACCCGCGCGCCTGCCCGCGCTGCGCGCTGCGGTGCCGGATGCGGACTTCGTCGCCGGCCCGTTCGCCGCAAACCTGCTGGACGGCGTGGACTTCGTCGCCGTCAGCCCGGGCCTCGCCCCGAACCGCGAACTCGCGGAGATCGCGCCGGCGGCTGTCGAACGTCACGTGCCGCTGTGGGGCGAGATCGAGTTGTTCGCGCAGGCGCTGTCGGCGCTGAAGGCGGAGCAGGGGTATTCCCCGAAAGTCATCGCCATCACGGGCACCAATGGCAAGACGACGGTGACGAGCCTCACCGGCCTGCTGTGCCGCCGCGCCGGTCTCACGACGAAGGTCGCAGGCAACATCAGCCCCGCCGCACTGGACGTGCTGCGCGAGGTGCTTGATGCGGACGAGCTCCCGCAGGCCTGGGTGCTGGAACTCTCCAGCTTCCAGCTGCACACGACGTACAGCCTGAACCCGGACGCGGCGACGGTCCTGAACATCACGCAGGACCACCTCGACTGGCACGGCAGCATGGCCGCCTATGCCGCCGACAAGGCCCGCATCTTCGGCGCCGACACGGTGCGCGTGCTGAACCGCGACGACAGCGTCGTGATGGGCATGACGGCGCCGGGCGCGACGATCACCACGTTCGGCACGGGCGAACCGGATGCGCCGGGCAGCTTCGGCCTCGTGAACGAGCGCGGCGTGCTGTGGCTTGCGAATGCGAATCCTCTGGAAGAACCCGAGAAGAAGAAAAAGAAGAACGACCCGGCGCAATCAACTGAGCCGGTCGAAGTCACGATCAATCGATTGATGCCGGCCGACGCGCTGCGCATCCGCGGCCTGCACAACGCCTCCAACGCGCTGGCCGCGCTGGCGCTGTGCCGCGCTTGTGGCCTGCCGCTGGCGCCGCTGCTGCACGGCCTGCGCGACTACCAGGGCGAGCCGCACCGCGTCGAACTGGTCACCAGCATCGACAACGTCGAGTACTACGACGATTCCAAGGGCACGAACGTGGGCGCGACGGTCGCCGCGCTGGAAGGCCTCGGTAAAACGTTCGGCAAGACCGATCGCCAGATCCTGCTCATCGCGGGCGGCGACGGCAAGGGCCAGGATTTCAGCCCGCTCGCGGGCCCGTGCGCGCGCTACGTGCGCGCCGTGCTGCTGATCGGCCGCGACGGCCCCGCCATCGGCGCCGCATTGGCCCCCACCGGCGTGCCGTGCTTCGACCTGCCGGGATTGCCGGAAGCCGTGCGCCGCGCGAGCGGCCTGGCGAAATCGGGTGACGTCGTGCTGCTGTCGCCCGCGTGCGCGAGCCTGGACATGTTCACGAACTACGCGCACCGCGCCCAGGTCTTCGTCGACGCCGTGCGCGACATCGCGCTCGAGAAGGGACAGGATCTCTGATGGCTTTCCAGATCCCCTTCAAGTTCGGCGGCAGCTCCAGCGATGCGGGAAACAGCGCGATCGCGACGCGCGCACGCCCGTCGCGCATGATGGAATACGACCAGCCGCTCGTGTGGGTCGTGCTGTTGCTGATGCTGTTCGGGATGGTGATGGTGTACTCGGCGTCGATCGCGCTGCCGGACTCGCCCAAGTTCGCCTACCTCGCCGGCAAGAATAACTACTTCCTGGTGCGCCAGGCCATGTTCATCGTGATCTCGATGGTGACGGGCCTGTTCGTCTTCCGTATTCCCGTCGCGACGTGGCAGCGCTTCGCGCCGCTGATGTTCGTCGCCACGCTGGTCCTGCTGGCGCTCGTGCTGATCCCCGGCGTCGGCGTCGTCGTCAACGGCGCGCGCCGCTGGCTGTCGCTGAAGATTTTCAATTTGCAGCCGTCCGAGATCATGAAGGTGGTGTCCGTGCTGTACGCGGCCGACTTCACGGTGCGCAAGCAGCAGTACATGCACAAGCTGACGAAGGGCTTCATGCCGATGGCCGCCGCGATGGCGCTCGTCGGCGCGCTGCTGATGCTCGAACCCGACCTCGGCGCGTTCGGCGTCGTCGTCTGCATCTCGATGGGCATCCTGTTCCTCGGCGGCTTCAACATGATCTGGTTCGGCGGCATCGGCGCCATCCTCGTGCTGGTGTTCTCGACCATCATCGCGCTGTCGCCGTTCCGCCGCGCGCGCATGTTCGCGTACATGAACCCGTGGGAAGAGGGCAATGCGCTGGACAAGGCGTACCAGCTGACGCATTCGCTGATCGCGTTCGGCCGCGGCGAATTCTTCGGCGTGGGCCTGGGCGGTTCCGTCGAGAAGCTGCACTACCTGCCGGAAGCGCACACCGACTTCATCATGGCCGTCATCGGCGAGGAACTGGGTCTCGTCGGCGTGCTCATCGTGATCGGCCTGTTCTACTGGCTCGTCAAGCGCGCGTTCGACATCGGCCGCCAGGCCATCGCGCTGGAACAGCACTTCGCCGGCCTCGCCGCGAAAGGCATCGGCATCTGGATCGGCGTGCAGGTGTTCATCAACATGGGCGTGAACCTGGGCCTGCTGCCCACGAAGGGCCTGACGTTGCCGCTGATGAGCTATGGCGGTTCCGGCGTGCTGTTCAACTGCGTGGGTCTCGCGATCCTGCTGCGCATCGATTACGAAAACCGGGTACGGATGCGGGGAGGCCGTCAATGACCAGGAAGCTCATGATCATGGCCGCCGGCACCGGTGGCCACATCTTTCCCGGCATCGCCATCGCGCAATCGATGCGCGAGCGCGGCTGGGAAGTCTCGTGGCTGGGCACGCAGCACGGCATGGAAAAGGATATCGTGCCGAAGCACGGCATCCCGATGGATTCCATCGACTTCGCCGGCATGCGCGGCAAGGGCATCGCGCACACGGTGTCCGGCGCGTTCAAGCTCGTCGCCAGCTTTGCATCAATCCGCAAGTACCTCGCATTGCGCCGCCCGGACGTCGTGCTGGGCATGGGCGGCTACGTGACGGTGCCGGGCGGGATGATGGCGCGCTCGCGCGGCATCCCGTTGGCGCTCGTGAACGCGGATGCGGCCCTGCTCCTGTCGAACAAGACCTTGAGCCCGCTCGCGCAGCGCGTGCTGTTCGGCTTCCCGGCCGATTTCGGCAAGGCGGCAGGTAAAGCCGTCGTCACCGGCAACCCGGTGCGCAAGGAAATCCTCGAGATGCCCTCGCCGGGCCACCGCTTCGCCGGCCGCACCGGCCCGCTGAACATCCTCGTCGTGGGCGGCAGCCTCGGTGCGAAGGTGCTCAACGACAGCGTGCCGGCCGCGCTGGCGCTGATCCCGGAAGGGCTGCGTCCGACCGTGACCCACCAGTCGGGCAAGAAGAACATCGATGCGTTGCGTGCCGCGTACGCGCAGGCGGGCGTGCAGGCGAACGTGGTCGACTTCATCGACGACATGGCGGCGGAATATGCGAACGCGGACCTCGTGATCTGCCGCGCCGGCGCGATCACGATCTCGGAACTGACGGCGGCCGGCGTCGCGAGCGTGCTCGTGCCGTTCGTCGCCAGCACGACGAGCCACCAGCGCGACAACGCGATCTGGATGGCGGGGCAGAAGGCGGCCGTGCACCTGCCGCAAGGCGAACTGAATCCGCAGCAGCTGGCAAAGCTGCTGCAAACCACCACGCGCGACGACTGCCTGGCGATGGCCGAGGCGGCGCAGGCCGTGGGACGGCGCGACGCCAATGCGGCGATCGCGCGCGTACTTGAAGAACTGGCGAACGGCGGACAATGAAACACAAGATCAAACACATTCACTTCGTCGGCATCGGCGGCAGCGGCATGAGCGGCATCGCGGAAGTGCTGCTGAACCTCGGCTATAAAGTGTCGGGCTCGGACCTCGCGTCGAACGCGGCCAGCCAGCGCCTGCAGCAGCTGGGCGCGGACGTGCGCATCGGCCACGCGGCGGACAACATCGCCGGCGCGGACGCCGTCGTCACGTCGACCGCCGTCAACGAAGCGAATCCGGAAGTCGTCGCCGCGCGCGCCGCGAAAGTCCCCATCGTCCCGCGCGCGATCATGCTGGGTGAGTTGATGCGCCTGAAGCGCGGCATCGCCATCGCCGGCACGCACGGCAAGACGACGACGACGAGCCTCGTCGCGTCCGTGCTCGCGCAGGGTGGCCTGGACCCGACGTTCGTCATCGGCGGGCGCCTGAACAGCGCGGGCGCCAACGCGAAGCTGGGCACCGGCGACTACATCGTGGCCGAGGCGGACGAATCGGATGCGTCGTTCCTGAACCTGTCGCCGATGATCGAGGTGATCACCAACATCGACGCCGACCACATGGACACGTACGAACACGACTTCGAGAAGCTGAAGGGCGCGTTCGTCAACTTCACGCACCGCCTGCCGTTCTACGGCCGCGCGATGATGTGCATCGACGACGCGAACGTGCGGGCTATCCTGCCGCAGGTGACGAAGCCCGTGACCACGTACGGCTTTTCGGAAGACGCCGAAGTGCGCGCCCTGAACGCGCGCGCCCAGGGCATCCAGATGCATTTCACCGTGCGCCAGCAGGGCTATCCGGACACGGACTTCGTGCTGAACCAGCCGGGCATGCACAACGTGCTGAACGCCTGCTCCGCGATCGCGATCGCGCGCGAGATCGGCGTGCCGGACGAAGCGACGGCGCAGGGCCTGCGCGAATTCAACGGCGTGGGCCGCCGCTTCACGCGCTACGGCGAGATCGAACTGCCGCAGGGCGGCAGCTTCACGCTCGTCGACGACTACGGCCACCACCCGGTGGAAGCCCAGGTCACGCTGGCCGCCGCGCGCGCCGCGTATCCGGGCCGCCGCCTCGTGCTGGCGTTCCAGCCGCACCGCTATAGCCGCACCCGCGACCTGTTCGAGGACTTCGTCAAGGTGCTGGCCGCGCCGGACGTGCTGCTGCTGGCCGAGGTGTATCCGGCCGGCGAAGCCCCGATCGTGGCGGCGGACGGCCGCGCGCTCGCGCGCGCGCTGCGCGCGGGCGGCCAGGTCGAACCGATTTTCGTGGAAGCGATCGCCGACATGCCGGCGACGATCCTCAAGGTGGCGCGCGACGGCGACGTCGTGCTCACCATGGGCGCCGGCTCCATCGGCGGCGTTCCCCATCAACTGACATCGAATCAAAAGGTAACATCGTGAGCATTACGGAAACCGACGCAAAAGCCCTGGGCAAGGTCGGCGTGCTGTTCGGCGGCCTGTCCGCCGAGCGCGAGATTTCGCTGATCTCCGGCAGCGGCGTGCTGCAGGCGCTGAAATCGAAGGGGATCGACGCGCATGCGTTCGACCCGGCCGAGCGCTCGCTGGCCGAACTGGCCGCGGAAAAATTCGACCGCGTGTTCATCGCGCTGCACGGCCGCTACGGCGAGGACGGCACGCTGCAGGGCGCGCTGGAACTGCTGGGCATCCCGTACACGGGCAGCGGCGTGATGGCGTCCTCCGTCGGCATGGACAAGGTCACGACCAAGATCGTGTGGCTGGCGGCCGGCGTGCCGACGCCGCGCTACGTCACCATCGCGGCCGGTGCGAACGTCGACACGGATGCCATCGTCGCCGAACTGGGCCTGCCGCTGATCGTCAAGCCGCCGCTCGAAGGTTCCACGATCGGCATCACCAAGGTGGTCGACGCGGCAGCGCTGCAGGCCGCCGTCGACCTGGCGCGCCAGTACGACAAGGTGGTGCTGGTCGAGCAGTTCATCCAGGGCCGCGAATTTTCCGTGCCGGTGCTGGGCAGCGGCCCCACCGCGCGCGCGCTGCCGATCGTGGAGATCGTCGCACCCGAGGGCAATTACGACTACCAGAACAAGTACTTCACGGACGACACCAAGTACCACTGCCCGGCGCCGCTCGACGAAGCCACGACCAAGGCGATCCAGGCGCACGTGGTGAACGCGTACCGCGCGCTCGGCTGCGAAGGCTGGAGCCGCATCGACGTGCTGCTGCGCGCGTCGGACAACGAGCCGTTCCTGCTGGAGGTGAACACGTCGCCGGGCATGACGACGCACTCGCTCGTGCCGATGGCGGCGCGTGCCGAGGGCACGAGTTACGAAGACCTGTGCGTGGACATCCTGCGCTCCGCCAGCCTGAAAGCTGGCCAGGCCAAGAAGGGATAAGGAAGCAAAGATGTGGCATGACGTGCGAGCTCTGAACGCAACCGCCAGCGCGCTGACCGCGCTGGCGGTGCTCGCGTGCGTGGCGTCGGGAGTGTGGTGGCTGTCGCAGCGCCCGATGTTCACGTTGCGCGCGGTGCGGGTCGAGAGCATGTACGGGCTGGACCTGCAGCACGTGAACGAGCTGACGGTGCGTAACGGGGTGCTCGGGAAGATCAGCGGTAACTTCTTCACGACCGACCTCGAACAGGTGCGCACGACCTTCGAGGCCGTGCCGTGGGTGCGCAAGGCCAGCGTGCGCCGCGAGTGGCCGAACCAGCTGATCGTGCAGGTGGAAGAGCACGAGGCGCTCGGTACCTGGGGCGAGGACGGCAAGCTGTTGTCGGTGAAAGGCGACGTGTTCACGGCCAACCTGGGCGAGGCCGAGACCGACGAGGACCACGCACTGCCTGCGTTCGATGGTCCTCCCGGCAGCGAGAAGGAAGTGCTGACGCGCTTCGCGGAACTGCGCCGCTGGTTCGCGCCGATCCGCCTGATGCCGGAGTCGATCAGCCTGTCGAACCGCTACGCCTGGACCGTGAAGCTGAACAATGGCATGAGCGTGGAGCTGGGGCGCGAGAAGGACAAGGACACGCTGCACGGGCGCGTGCAGCGGCTGGTGAGCATTTACCCCCAGCTGGTGGCTAGACTGCAGGAGGGGCGCATCGATACGATCGACATGCGCTATCCGAACGGTCTCGCATTGTCCTCGGCGGCATTGACCGTGCCGGCGGATGCGACCAAGCCCGTGAAGGCGGCAGTGAAGAAAAAAACAAATACCAAAACTACAAAGCAGATCTAATTTAAGCAGGCGACAGCAAACATGACAAAAGACGCGAAGAACCTGATCGTCGGCCTCGACATCGGTACCTCGAAGGTGGTGGCGGTAGTGGCCGAAGTGATGGCCGATGGCCGCCACGAGGTGATCGGACTGGGCCAGCACGAATCCAAGGGTTTGAAGAAGGGCGTTGTCGTCAACATCGAAGCGACCGTCGAATCCATCCAGCGCGCGCTCGAGGAAGCCGAGCTGATGGCCGACTGCAAGATCCGCAACGTGTATGCGGGGATCGCCGGCAGCCATATCCGTTCGTTCAACTCGAGCGGCATGGTCGCCATCAAGGACAAGGAAGTGACGGCCACGGACGTGGCGCGCGTGATCGAGACGGCGAAGGCCGTGAACATCCCGACCGACCAGCAGCTGCTGCACACGGTGCCGCAGGAATTCATCGTCGACAACCAGGAAGACGTGCGCGAGCCGATCGGCATGAGCGGCATCCGCCTCGAGGTGCGCGTGCACATCGTCACCGGTGCGGTGTCCGCGGTCCAGAATATTGTAAAGTGCGTGCGCCGCTGCGGCCTCGAGGTGTCGGACCTGATCCTGCAGCCGATGGCGTCGGCCGATTCCGTGCTGACGAACGACGAGAAGGAACTGGGCGTCGTGCTGATCGACATCGGCGGCGGCACCACCGACATCGCGGTGTTCAGCGATGGCGCGATCCGCCACACGGCCGTGCTGCCGATCGCCGGCGACCAGATCACGAGCGACATCGCGATGGCGCTGCGCACGCCGACCGGCGAGGCGGAAGAGATCAAGATCCGCTACGGCGTGGCCAAGCAGGTGCTGGCCGATCCGGGCGAGTCGCTGGAAGTGCCGGGCCTCGGCGACCGCGGTCCGCGTTCGCTGTCGCGCCAGGCGCTGGCTGCCGTGATCGAGCCGCGCGTGGAAGAACTGTTCGCGATGGTGCACCAGGTCGTGCGCGAGTCCGGCTACGAAGGCGTGCTCTCGTCGGGCATCGTGCTGACGGGCGGTTCGTCGATCATGCCGGGCATGATCGAAATGGCGGAAGACATCTTCCTGAAGCCGGCGCGCCTCGGCACGCCGGAATACCGCGGCCAACTGGCGGACGTCGTGCGCAGCCCGCGCTACGCGACGGTCCTCGGTCTGCTGCTGGAAGCGAAAAAACAGTACCTGCGCGGTCATATCGTCACCCGTCAGGACGGGTCGGTGAAGGCAGTGTGGCAACGAATGAAAGAGTGGTTCCTCGGGAATTTCTGAGGCGGCGGAGGACCGCAGCGCGCGTGAGCCAGGATGGGAACAACGTAAACGCAACGCGTGGCGGGTTTTTCGGAGTGGTTGTAACAGCTAGTAGCAGATTTGCTTGGTAACGGACACGAAACATTTTTAAAATAGTGGCGCGTTTCCAATCTCGAGTCCTGGCTTCTTGTGCGAGGATTCGGGCTTGGAAACGGCTCATCGAGATTAGGAGTTCATCATGGAGTTCGATATGGTCGATAACGCAGCATTGGGCACGGTCATCAAGGTCGTCGGCGTTGGCGGCGCGGGTGGCAATGCGGTCCAGCATATGATCAACAAGGGCGTCGCCGGCGTGGAGTTCATCGCGGCGAATACCGACGCCCAGGCGCTGGCCGCATCCAGCGCCCACAACATCATCCAGATCGGCGAGTCCGGCCTGGGTGCGGGCATGCGTCCGGAAATCGGCCGCCAGCTGGCCGAGCAATCGCGCATGCGCATCGAAGACGCGCTGCGCGGTGCGCACATGGTCTTCATCGCCGCCGGCATGGGCGGCGGCACGGGCACCGGCGCCGCGCCGATCGTCGCGGAAGTCGCCAAGAGCCTGGGCGCGCTGACCGTGGCCGTCGTCTCGAAGCCGTTCTCGTACGAAGGCCAGAAGTGCATGGACGTCGCCGAAAACGGCCTGAACGAACTGACCAAGCACGTCGACTCGCTGATCGTCATCCTGAACGAGAAGCTGGAAGACATCTACGAAGACGAATCGATGCTGGACTGGATGAAGCATGCGGACGATGTGCTGAACAACGCCGTCGCCGGTATCGCCGAGATCATCAACGTCCCGGGCCACATCAACGTCGACTTCAACGACGTGAAGACCATCATGAGCGAGCAGGGCAAGGCCATGATGGGTACCGCGACCGCGTCGGGCGTCGACCGCGCGCGCATCGCCGCCGAGCAGGCCGTCGCTTCGCCGCTGCTGGACGGCATCGACCTGTCGGGCGCGAAGGGCGTCCTGGTGAACGTCACCGCATCGCGCGGCCTGAAAGGCAAGGAGATCAAGGAAGTCATGGCCGCCGTGCGCGCCTTCGCGGCACCGGACGCCGCGATCGCACAAGGCATCGCCTACGACGACGAGATGGGCGACGAACTGCGCGTGACCGTCGTCGCGACGGGCCTGGGCAAGAACAAGGCCAACATCTCGCTGGTGCAGCCGCAGCAGGTGCTGCGCACCGGCACGTACGGCGCGCCGATGATGTCGGGCACCCCGGGCGTGACGGCCGGCGTGACCATGGGTACGGCGACCGCCGGCGCGATGGACGGCATGAAGCAGCCGGCCGTGTGGCGCCGCGAGCAGGCCTCCGAGCAGGTGCGCGCGATGCAGAACAACGGTGTCGAGACCTACGACATCCCGGCGTTCCTGCGCAAGCAAGCCGACTAAGTAGCAGACTCCAACGCCGGCTGACCACCGGCGCTCCATGATGCGGGGCCAGGCTGTTCCAAGCAGCCTGGCCTTTCGTTTTTGAGAACCGGGGTCAGAGCCCGATTTTTGGAAATGGCTCGTGGGCAGTTGCCAAAATAAGGGCTCTGACCCCGGTTCTATTTGGTTCAGGCATACTTGCGGGTTCTGAAACTTTGAAAGGAATACCACCATGACGATCCAGATCGGCGACCGCCTGCCGGAAGGCGCCCTGCAAGAATTCATCGACGTCGAAACCGAAGGCTGCGCGCTCGGTCCGAACACGTTCAACGTGGCTGACCTCGTGAAAGGTAAAACCATCGCCATCTTCGGCCTGCCGGGCGCCTTCACCCCGACCTGCTCCGCGCAGCACCTGCCCGGCTACATCCAGCTGGCCGACCAGCTGAAAGCCAAGGGCGTCGACGAGATCTGGTGCATCTCCGTGAACGACGCATTCGTGATGGGCGCGTGGGGCCGCGACCAGAAGGCCACCGGCATCGTGCGCATGATGGCCGACGGCAGCGCCACGTTCACCAAGGCGCTGGGCCTGGAATTCGACCTCGTCGCCAAGGGCTTCGGCGTGCGCTCGAAGCGCTACTCGATGCTGGTGCAGGACGGCGTCGTCAAGCAGCTGAACATCGAGAACGGCGGCTTCGACGTGTCGTCGGCCGAGACGCTGCTCAAGCAACTGGGCTGATCGACCCTTGATCATCAACACCGAAACGCCGGACCAGCCCGAGGTGCGCGACATGCTCGCGCGCCTCGACGCGTACTGCGCCGCGCTGTATCCGGCCGAGAGCAACCACCTGATGGACGTCGCGTCGCTGATGCAGGGCGACGTGCTGTTCCTGGTCGCGCGCGACGTGGACGGTGCGGCGGTCGGGTGCGCGGCGCTCGTCAACCAGCAGGAGTATGGCTCAGTTTATGGTGAGATCAAACGCATGTTCGTGGACGAGCGCAAGCGCGGCCTCGGCACCGGGCGCAAGCTGCTCGAGCACCTCGTGATGTTCGCGCGGATGTCCGGCCTGTCGGTGCTGCGCCTGGAGACCGGCATTCACCAGCCGGAAGCCATCGGGTTGTACGAGCGTCTCGGCTTCGAGCGCCGCGCGCCGTTCGGCGATTACCGGGAGGATCCGCTGTCGCTGTTCATGGAGATGCCGCTTTGAGAGATCGCCCATGAGCCGCCTCGCCGGGAATCTGCGCAGCATCCGCGCGATGCTGGTCTGCGTCGCCATGTTCTCCATTATGGACATGACGATGAAGCTCCTGTCCGCGCACTTCCCGGCGATGCAGGTGGCGTCGATCCGCGCGTTGTCCGCACTGCCGCTCGTCGGCGCTTATCTATTCTGGCGCGGCGGACAGCGGTCGCTCTTGCAGATCCGCTGGCCGCTGCACCTGCTGCGCGGCGCGATCGGCATCGCGATGCTGGCGCTGTTCACGTACGGCCTCAAGACGCTGTCGCTGGCCGAAGCGTATTCGATCTTTTTCATCGGCCCGATCCTGATCACGGTGCTGTCCGTGTTCGTGCTGGGCGAGCGCGTGAACGGCGCGCGCTGGATCGCGATCGGCGTCGGCATGGCCGGCGTGCTCGTCGTGCTGCGGCCGACCGGTGCCGGCTTTTTCTCGCTGGGCGGACTCGCGGTGCTGACCGCGGCCGTGTGCTATGCCGTGTCGGCCGTGGCCGGACGCGTGCTCGCGCGCACGGACCGAGGCGAGCACATGATGTTCTGGCTGATGGTGCTGATGGCCATCGGTGCAACGCCCATGGCCGCGCCCGCGTGGGTGCCCGTGCAGGCCGGGCACTGGCTGCTGATCCTGATGCTGGCCGTGAGCGGCTTTTTCGGCCAGCTGGCGCTGACGGAGGCGTTCAGCCACGGCGAGGCGTCCGTGGTGGCGCCGTTCGAATACACGGCGCTGGCCTGGGGCGTGGCCATCGACTGGCTCATGTGGAAAACCTTGCCAGATGAATACACTTTACTGGGCGCCGCCATCATCATTGGCAGTGGCCTGTACCTGATCCGCCACGAAACCACTCACGCGGAAGCCGAGCATCCTTGAAAACGTGGTGTTCCTGCCACCGGGGCAGGCGGGTCCCGGCAAGGCTGTAAACGCTACGATATAATCGAACGATGCTCAAACAACGAACCATCAAACAACTGGTGCGCACGACAGGTGTCGGCTTGCACTCCGGAACCAAGGTCGAGCTGACCCTGCGTCCGGCGGCCGCCGATACGGGCATCGTGTTCCGCCGCGTCGATCTCGACCCCATCGTCGAGTTCCCGTCGAATGCCGATATCGTGGGCGATACGCGCATGGCGTCGGTGCTCACGCAGGGCAATGCGCGCGTCTCGACCGTCGAGCACCTGATGTCGGCCTGCGCCGGCCTCGGCATCGACAACCTGTACGTCGACGTCACGGCCGAAGAGATTCCGATCATGGACGGTTCCGCGTCGTCGTTCGTCTTCCTGCTGCAGCAAGCGGGTGTGCAGGAGCAGGCCGCGCCCAAGAAGTTCATCCGCGTGCTGAAACCCGTGGAAGTCCGCCAGGGCAGCGGTGCCAACGAGAAATGGGCGCGCCTGACCCCGTACGACGGCTTCAAGCTCGACTTCTTCATCGAATTCAACCACCCGGCCGTGGACGGCACGACGCAGCGCGCGATCGTCGACTTCGGCAAGGTCTCGTACGTGCACGACGTGGCGCGTGCCCGCACGTTCGGCTTCATGCAGGACGTGGAAAGCCTGCGCGGCATGGGCCTGGCGCGCGGCGGTTCGCTGGAAAACGCGATCGTGATGGACGAGTACCGCATCCTGAATGCGGACGGCCTGCGCTACGACGACGAGTTCGTGCGCCATAAAATCCTCGACGCGATCGGCGACCTGTATCTCGTCGGCTCGCCGCTGCTGGCCAGCTACGAGGCGCACAAGTCGGGCCACGGCCTGAACAACCTGCTGCTGCGCGAGCTGTTGGCGCATCCTGATTCGTACGAGATCGTGACGTTCGATGCGCAGGAGCGGGCGCCGGTGTCCTACGGCGCGCAGATGGAAAGGGAGTGGGCGCTGACCTAACTGCCGTCATTCCCGCTCAGGCGGGAATAGTGCCACTGGCACTATTCCCTCCATACGCCGTGTGCTCGCTGGCTCAGCATGGGTTCCCGCTTCCGCGGGAACGACGTTGTTATTTCTTCCGTCTCTCCGCCAGCCTCTTGATTGCCGCGATCAGCGCCGCGTTCTGCGGCGTTTCCGGCAACGTCTCCCCCAACTGCTCGAACGCATCCACCGCCGTCGGCGGCAAGGTCAGCGAGGACGGCTTCAGCTCCTCGCGCACGGGCACGTTCGGCCGCATCTGGATCTTGATGCGCACGTTCTCCACCTGCCATCCCTTTTTCTGCAAACCCGCCTGCAACTTGGGCAGCTGCTGCTTGAGCTTGGCCGCGACGGCGGAAGAGGGCACGGCGAGGGTCAGCACGGCATCCTGGAACGACAGCACGTCGCAGCCGGCGTACATCGGCGGCAGGATTACCTTGACGTCACGCTGCAAATTGCCCACGCGCAGGGCGGTCGGCATCAGGGCGGCGAGGCGGTCGTTGGCGCGCAGGAAGTCGGTCGCGACGAACGACGTCTTGCGGTCGCGGGTGCCGTAGATGTGGAAGGGACGCTGGTTCGAAGAAGACTGCATGCTCGGAACATACCACAGCCGCCGGCCCTGCCGCGAAGAATCGTGCACCTTGTGTGAAATCGAATGCAATTCGATAACATTTTTTGCCAGCCGCACTTGTGATCCGCCGGGCGACCCCCAAGTGTGGCCGGATCGCATGATAAAATCGGTGGCTTTTTGCCATTGGTGCTCTCGGGGAGATATGTTTTTGCTATCATCCTGGGCTCCTCGGACCTTTTTCGCGGCGTACTTTTGAAGAACACAGCATGTCATTCCTGACCAAGATTTTCGGCAGCCGTAACCAGCGTCTGCTCAAGCAATACCAAAAATCCGTACGCGAGATCAACGCGCTCGAGCCGCAGATGGAAGCGCTGTCCGATGCCGATCTCCAGGCAAAGACAAACGAATTCAAGCAACGCCTGGCCGGGGGCGCCACGCTGGACGATATCCTCGTGGAAGCCTTCGCCGTCTGCCGCGAAGCCGCCAAGCGCGTCATGAAGATGCGCCACTTCGACGTGCAGCTGATCGGCGGCATGGTCCTCCACTACGGCAAGATCGCCGAGATGGGCACCGGCGAGGGTAAAACGCTGATGGCGACCCTGCCCGTGTACCTGAACGCGCTGTCCGGCAAGGGCGTGCACGTCGTGACGGTCAACGATTACCTGGCCCAGCGCGACGCCGAGCAGATGGGCCGCCTGTACGGCTGGCTCGGTTTGACGACGGGCGTGAACCTGTCGCAGATGGATCACGACAGCAAGCAGAAGGCCTACGGTTCCGACATCACCTACGGCACCAACAACGAATACGGTTTCGACTACCTGCGCGACAACATGGTCTACGAGATGCGCGAGCGCGTGCAGCGTGGCCTGAACTTCGCCGTGGTCGACGAGGTGGACTCGATCCTGATCGACGAAGCGCGTACGCCGCTGATCATTTCCGGGCAGGCCGAGAACCACACCGAGCTGTACCACAAGATCAACGAAGTCCCGCCGCTGCTGACCCTGCAGATCGGCGAGGAGACCCCGGACGGCAAGGGCAACATCGAAGTCCCGGGCGACTACACGAAGGACGAGAAGGCGCACACCGTGCTGCTGACCGAGGCCGGCCACGAAAAGGCCGAGGCCATCCTCACGAAGATGGGCCTGCTGCCGGAAGGCGCCTCGCTGTACGACGCCGCCAACATCACGCTGATCCACCACCTGTACGCCGCCCTGCGCGCGCACGTGCTGTACCACAAGGACCAGCACTACGTCGTGCAGAACAACGAGGTCGTGATCGTCGACGAATTCACCGGCCGCCTGATGACGGGCCGCCGCTGGTCCGACGGCCTGCACCAGGCCGTGGAAGCGAAAGAGGGTGTGCGCATCCAGAACGAGAACCAGACGCTGGCCTCGATCACGTTCCAGAACTACTTCCGCATGTACAGCAAGCTGTCGGGCATGACGGGTACGGCGGACACGGAAGCGTACGAATTCCAGGAGATCTACGGCCTGGAAACCGTCGTCGTCCCGCCGAACCGTCCGTCGCAGCGCAAGGACCGCCAGGACCAGGTGTACAAGACGGCGCAGGAAAAATACCAGGCGATGGTGAACGACATCCGCGACTGCTACGAGCGCGGCCAGCCGGTCCTCGTCGGTACGACGTCGATCGAGAACTCGGAACTGCTGTCGGGCATCCTGGACCAGGCCAAGCTGCCGCACAACGTGCTGAACGCGAAGCAGCACGCCCGCGAGGCGGAGATCATCGCGCAGGCCGGTCGTCCGAAGATGATCACCATCGCCACCAACATGGCCGGCCGCGGTACTGACATCGTCCTGGGCGGCAACGTCGAGAAGCAGATCCAGTTCATCGAAGCGGACGAATCGCTGTCGCCGGAACAGAAGGCCGAGCAGTCGGCCAAGCTGCGCGAGGAATGGCAATCGCTGCACGACCACGTCGTCGCGCAGGGCGGCCTGCACATCATCGGCACCGAACGCCACGAGTCGCGCCGCGTCGACAACCAGCTGCGCGGCCGTTCGGGCCGCCAGGGCGACCCGGGTTCGTCGCGCTTCTACCTGTCGCTGGACGACCCGTTGCTGCGCATCTTCGCGGGCGACCGCGTGCGCGCCGTGATGGACCGCCTCAAGATGCCGGAAGGCGAACCGATCGAAGCGGGCATGGTCACGCGCTCGATCGAAGGCGCGCAGCGCAAGGTCGAGGCCCGCAACTTCGACATCCGCAAGCAGCTGCTGGAATACGACGACGTCGCCAACGACCAGCGCAAGGTGATCTACACCCAGCGTAACGAGTTGCTGGAAGCGGCCGACATCTCCGAGCTGATCGCCAGCTTGCGCATCGGCGTGTTCACCGACGTCGTGCGCACCCATGTGCCGGCGGAGTCGGTGGAAGAGCAGTGGGACATTCCGACGCTGGAGCGCGTGCTGGCCGACGAATGGGCCCTGCCGGTGCCGCTGGCGAAGATGCTGGAGGAAGAGCCGAACCTGAACGACGACGACATCCTCGAACGCGTGCTGGCCGCCGCGGAGAGCTCGTACGAAGCGAAGGTCGGCATCGTCGGCAAGGAAGCGTTCGGCGGCTTCGAGCGCAACGTCATGCTGCAGAACATCGACACGCACTGGCGCGAGCACCTGGCCGCGCTGGACCACCTGCGCCAGGGCATCCACCTGCGCGGTTATGCGCAGAAGAACCCGAAGCAGGAATACAAGCGCGAAGCGTTCGAACTGTTCGGCGCGATGCTCGACCAGATCAAGAACGAAGTCATCCGCACCATCATGACCGTCCGCATCCAGACCCGCGAGGAAGTCGAGGCGGCGGAAGCGGCGATGCAGGCAGCGGCTGCACACCTGGAAAACGTCAACTACCAGCACGCCGACTTCGACCCGACGGCGGCGCCGGAAGAACTGATGGCACCGCTCGCAGTCACTCCAGGCACGACGGCGATGGCGGACGATCCGGCCACCACCTACATGGGCGTGAAGGTCGGCCGCAACGACCCGTGCCCGTGCGGCAGCGGCAAGAAGTTCAAGGCTTGCCACGGCAAGCTGGCGTGATGCCGTAACCCCCAAAAAAAAGGTTCTTCACGGATTTCCGGGAAACGCGGCTTTGATCTTCAGGAAGAAGAAGGCGCTATCCCGGTAGCCGTAGGCCATCCGCTTCATTACTTTGATGCGGTTGTTGATACCCTCGAGTTGGCCGGTGTGCATCGGCCAGCGTAATCTGGACACGATGCCGCGCCAGTATGGTCGGAGTTTGGCGGCGAACTTACGCAGCGCCTCGATACCGCTGTCTCGTGCCATGGCGAGCCAGTTACGCCAGGAGGCAAGCCACGACCTGGCACTGCCATGCTGCCATAGCTCTTTCAAACTGGCCTTCATGACGTAGACGGTCATCAAAGTCTGGTTCGCCGTGAGCAGTTCGTTGAGCGTGGTTCGCTGGTCGGGTGGCACGTTCTCCGGATTGCGCAGCAGGAGCCAGCGAGCTCGCTTCACGACCTTGCGTTGAGGGCGGTTGTCGCGCAGACGATTGGCCTCGTCGACACGTACGCGGTCGATTACTTCACGGCCGTACTTGGCGATGACGTGAAACAGATCGTAGACGACACGGGCGTTCGGACAGTGCTGCCGTACTTCCAGGTCGAATGCCGTGTTCATGTCCATCGCGACGGCTTCGATATTGGTACAACGCCGCACGCCAAGCCAGTCGAAAAACGGCCGGATCGCCTCACGGCTGCGACCTTCTCCAACCCAAAGGACGCGTCGGGTATCGGCATCCAGCACAACGGTTGCGTAACGATGGCCCTTGAAAAGGGCGAATTCATCCATCACAAGCCGCTTTGGCTGTGGCTCGGGCAGTGCGGCCAGTTGGCGTTCCAGCCGGGCGCGCTCGATCGTACGCACCGTTTCCCAATGCAGACCAGCGAGCTTGCAGACGTGAGCGACAGGCAGTTTTTCGCACCATCGACTCACGAAATCGGCCAGCGAGCGGGTTACTCGAGCGTGGCGATCAAGCCAGCTCACGCGCTCGGTTCGTGTGCCGCATTGTCCGCACCGAAGGCGCCTGATCGGTACTCGCAACCACACCGGTTGCCCGAACATCGGCAGCTCTCGAATATGCCTTACTCCTGCTTCGTGCACGCGATAGCAGTGATGGCCACACCCACTACAAACCATCGGAGCCGATGGACAGCGCCGCAGATCGATCCATATGGCGTCGGCACGCCGTTCCAATTTTGATGCGATGAAGCCTTCCCAGAACGGGAGCTCGAGATTATGATTCGTCATGAAAGCGGTAAGTTGAGTCAGGTTTTGTTGGTCGCACAACAAGTCTAACTCTTCTTTACCGCTTTCTTTGTTTACCGGTTACTTCCCGCTAATCCGTGAAGAACCAAAAAAAAGGCACCCGCGGGTGCCTTTTTTGTTGCTTAAAACCGGGCTCTGACCCCGGTTTTAAGCAATTGCTTCAGGTACTTAGCGCCTTGCGCAGCCAGGCCAGCGTCGCGTCGCCGATGCCCGGCCCCATGCGCAGCAGGGGTTCCGTCGCGGTGGCCTTGCGGAAGGCGTCGACGTCTTGCGGGGCCGTGCCGACCATGTCGTGGAACAGCGCCATCCATTGGCGTCCCAGGTCGCGCGCGCGCGGGCCCGTTGCGTCCGGATCGGCCTTGATCTCGGCCTGTACTTGCGCGATCAGCGGCGTCCATTCGTGGCCGCGCGCGGCGATGTGGCGGCGCATGCGGTCGAGGACTTCCGGCCGCAGGTATTTCGCCCACGTGTCGAATTTCAGCTCGCCGACGGCGGCCTTCACGTAGTCGAAAATCTGCGCCGGCATGCCGACGGCGTCCTTTTCGCGCTCGACCATCGCGTTCAGCTTTGCCTGCAGCGCCGCGTCGCCTCCGGTGTCGCGGTCGAATGTCTGCAGCCAGCGCAGCGCGAAGGCCTTGGCGGCATCCGAGCCCGGGGGCACCTGCGATTCGATCAGGCCGCGCACCTGTTCGACCATCGCCTGCCATTGCGCCTGGGCGGCGTCGCTGCGGACCATCGGCAGCCGTTCCAGTTCCTCCTTGGTGAAATAGCGTTCGTACACGTTGATCATGTCCATGGTGTTCTCCAATGTGGTGAGCCACGTGGACAGGTCCGGCGCGCTGCCTTGCACGAGTTGCGCGCGCACGCGCAGCAGCTGGTCGCGCAGGCGCCTGGCTTCCGCCATGCGCGTTTCGAGCGCTTCCAGCTGGCGGTCGACGATCGCCAGCGGCGAGCCGGCCGGACTGTCCAGCGTGAGGGCGATGTCGGCGAGGCTCAGGCCGAACGCGCGCAGGGCCTGGATGCGGTGCAGGCGGGCCACGTCGTCGCGGTCGTAGAGCCGGTAGCCGGCATCGGAACGCGCCGAAGGACGGAGCAGGCCGATGCTGTCGTAGTGGTGCAGGGTGCGCACCGTCAGGTTGGCCAGGGCGGCCAGCTCTCCTACTTTCAGCATCGTTCGTCTCCGTTTTTCAGCGTGCGGACAGTCTCGGGCCTCACGTTAGGTGAGGGTCAAGCGGTACGCGCCTCGCGCAACGCGCGCGCCTCGTGCCACAACGTGACGAACAAGGTCATCACGACGGGCCCGACGAACAGCCCGATGAGACCCAGCGTCTCGACGCCGCCGAGGATGCCCAGCAGGACGGCGACGAACGGCAGCTGCGTCGCATTGCCGATCATCGCCGGCCGCACGAAGTGATCCGCGATGAACAGGATGATGGCGCCCCAGGCGAGGATCCCGATCGCCGCGATCGTCGCGCCCTGGTACGCGAGCAGCGCGGCGGCGGCGCCGAAGGCGAGCGGGGCGCCGAACGGGATGATGGCGAGGACGCCCGTCGCGGCGGCCCACAGCACGGCCGACGGCAGGCCCGCGATCTGGTAGCCGATGCCCAGCAGGACGCCTTCCGCGAGGCCGACGAGCACGAGGCCGTTGACGGTGGCGCGCACCGCGACGGGCACCTTCAGCGAGAACAAGGTCCAGCGCCGCGTGCCGATCAGGTGGGCGCCGATGGCGTCCGTCTGGCGCTGCAGCGCGGCCCCGTCCTTGTAGAAGAAGAACAGGCACAGGAAGGCGAACAGCATGTCGACGAGGCGGTGCATGACGCCGCTGCCGACCCGTTTCAGCACTTCGCTGGCGGTCTGCATGCGGCCCACGGAGCCGTCCTGCAGCAGGTGCGCGAGGCCGTGCGGCTGGCCGAGCGTGGCCAGCCACCAGTTGTAGATGGCGTCGCCGGCGAACGGGATGCGGTGCAGCCACTCGGGCGCCGCGAGGCCTTCCGTATTGGCGCTCGCGACCAGTTGCGCCAGCGCGGGCGCCTGGCGCGCGGCCGACGTGACGCCCAGCGCGAGCGGCGCGATGAACACGATGGCGACGATGATGGTGACGAGGGCCGCCGCGACGATCGTGCGCCCGCCCAGCGCCGTGCGGACGCGCGCGTACAGCGGCCATGTGGCGATGCACAGGATCGCGGCCCACAGCAGCGGCAGGATGAAGCGCTGCGTCACGAACAGGGCACACAGGACGATCGCCAGCGAAAAGCCGGCGCTCATTACATCGCGTTGGTTGTCGGTCATTACTCCTCCGGTGGATGGGCCATCTTACCAAAGCGTCATCGCCGGGTAAGTAGTGTTGCCGATTATTAAGTGGTCAACTTAAGCGTGTATTAACAGCGGCTGCCCGTCCGTGCATGTCGCCCGCAGGCGGTACAATACCGGACCTTCTTTCCATCTTTTCATTAGAGAACGCCATGGCCGTCAATTCCCCCCTGCCCGTCGCCGCCGAACTGAAACCCGTCGCCGGCATCGAACTCGGTTACGCCGAAGCCGGCATCAAGAAGCCGAACCGCAAGGATGTGCTGGTGATGAAGCTCGCCGAAGGGGCGACCGTCGCCGGCGTGTTCACGAAGAACCGCTTTTGCGCGGCGCCGGTCCAGGTCAGCAAGGCGAATCTCGAATCGGTCAAATCGGGCGGAAAGCCGATCCGCGCGTTGGTCGTCAACACGGGCAACGCGAACGCGGGTACCGGCGAGCCGGGCCTGCAGAACGCGCAGGCCACGTGCGCCGAAGTGGCGCGTCTGCTCGGTCTCGACGCGCAGCAGGTGCTGCCGTTTTCCACCGGCGTGATCCTGGAGCCGCTGCCGGTGCAAAAGATCGTCGCGGGCCTGCCGGCCGCCATTGCGAATTTGAAGGCGGATAACTGGTTCAACGCGGCCGAAGCCATCATGACGACGGACACGCAGCCGAAAGCGGCGTCGCTGACGACCACCATCGGCGGCCACACCGTCACGATGACCGGCATCAGCAAGGGCGCCGGCATGATCAAGCCGAACATGGCGACGATGCTGGGCTATCTCGCCTTCGACGCGAAGGTCGCGCAACCCGTGCTGGACGAACTGGTGAAGTACGCGGCCGACCGCTCGTTCAACAGCATCACGATCGACGGCGACACGTCGACCAACGACTCGTTCATCCTCGTCGCCACGGGCGCGGGTTCGCTCGTCGTCGATTCGACCGACAGCCCGGACTACGCAGCGCTGCGCGACGCCGTCACCGGCATCTCGCGCCACCTGGCGCAGCAGATCATCCGCGACGGCGAAGGCGCCACCAAGTTCATCACGATCACCGTGGAGCAGGGCCGCGACATGGAAGAATGCCGCAAGATCGCCTACGCCATCGCCCACTCGCCGCTTGTGAAGACCGCGTTCTTCGCATCGGACCCGAACCTGGGCCGCATCCTGGCCGCCATCGGCTACGCGGGCGTCGACGATCTCGATACGGCGAAGCTCGACCTGTACCTGGACGACGTCCTCGTCGCCAAGGCCGGCGGCCGCAATCCGGCGTACAAGGAAGAGGATGGCCAGCGCGTGATGAAGAAGGCCGAGATCCTCGTGCGCGTCGTCCTCGCGCGCGGCGAGGCGGATGCCACCGTGTGGACCTGCGACCTGTCGCACGACTACGTCTCGATCAACGCCGACTACCGTTCCTGACCCGATGAACCAGCTGGAGAATTTCCTGCACCGCGCCGAAGCCCTGCTGGCGCGCGTGGAGGCTTTATTGCCGCCCGCGGCGCCGCGCGATCCGGATTTCCGCCACGGTTACGCCTACCGCTGGCGCAAGCGCCCGGGCGCGGGCAACGTCAAGTACCTGCAGGCCGTGGCGCACACGGCCTGCATCCGCCTGGACGACCTGCAGCACATCGGTCCGCAGAAAGAGCAGATCGAGCAGAATACGCGCCAGTTCGTGACCAAACGCCCCGCCAACAACGTGTTGCTGACGGGCGCGCGCGGCACCGGTAAATCGTCGCTGATCAAGGCGTGCCTGAACCAGTTCGCGCCGCAGGGCCTGCGCCTGATCGAAGTGGACAAGGCCGACCTGGCCGACCTGCCGGACATCGTCGACCTCGTCGCGGGCCGGCCGGAGCGCTTCGTGATCTTTTGCGACGACCTCAGTTTCGAAGAGGGCGAAGCGGGCTACAAGGCGCTGAAGGTGGCGCTCGATGGCAGCATTGCGGCGCAGTCGGACAACGTCCTGATCTACGCGACGTCGAACCGCCGCCACCTGATGCCGGAAAAGTTCTCGGACAACGCCGGCTACAAGCACGTGGCCGACGACGACCTGCACCCGGCCGAGACGGTCGAGGAAAAGATCTCGCTGTCCGAACGCTTCGGCCTGTGGCTGTCGTTCTATCCGTTCAAGCAGGACGACTACCTGGACATCGTCGGCCACTGGCTGGCGAGCTTCGGCTGCACGCCGGAGCAGATCGAAGGCGCGCGCGGCGATGCGCTGCGCTGGGCACTGGGCCGCGGCTCGCGCTCGGGCCGCGTCGCGTGGCAGTTCGCCAAGGACTACGCGGGCAAGCTGCCGCCCGCGCCGGTACAGGAACAGGTCGATGTCTGAGAAGCCGGTCGATGTGGCCGTGGGCGTGCTGATGCGCCCGAACGGCGACGTGCTGCTGGGCCAGCGCCCGGACGGCAAGCCGTATGCCGGCTACTGGGAATTCCCGGGCGGGAAGGTCGAACCCGGGGAAGACATCTTCCACGCGCTGCAGCGCGAATTCGTCGAAGAGCTGGGCGTGAGGGTGATCTCGGCCGAGCCGTGGTGCTGCGTCGAACACGTGTACGAGCACGCGCACGTGCGGCTGTATTTCTACATCAGCCGCGAGTGGGAAGGCGAGCCGCAAAGCCTGGAAGGGCAGGCGTTCGCGTGGCAGGGCGCGTATGCCGTCAGTCCTCTGCTGCCGGCGACGATTCCGCTGCTCGACTGGCTGGACCAGGTGCGGTACGCGGGGCGTTCCGGCGCCTGATCCGTTCCGCCGCCGCATCCAGGTCACGCGTGTCGTGCCGGCGGCGGCGCTCGCGCCAGCGTTTCCACGCATCGCAGCCGTCGCAGACATCGCACAGATCGAACGCGTCGCAGGGTAGATGCCGCGGCACGCCGCCGCAGTGGTGGTGGCCGTCGCACGGAAAATGGCAGTGGCCGGGGCCGTCGCAGGGCACGTCGCACGGCGCGTCGCAGAATCCCTGCTGGCGTCGCACGCGCGGATGGAGCACGGGCGCGGGCGGACGCGGCATCCGCCGGTGCACGTGGCCGCACAGCGCGAGGCGGCGGTCGAGCAGCCCGAGTCCGCGCCTGAGCCCGAAGCGCGCGATGACCGCATAGCCATACGCCGAGCAGCTGTCACCGCTCGTCGCCACGCGCAGTGCGCAGGAAAAGCCCTTGTACGGAGAGATGAAACGCTGGTAGAAGCGGATGGCGGCCAGCGCCAGTGCGGCGGCCTTCACGCGACCTTATTCTTTCGAGACGGCGTCGTCGTCGGTATCGCCCGGCGGCGCGCCGGGGATCGTGTATTTCTCTTCGGCCCAGGCGCCCAGGTCGATTTGCTTGCAGCGTTCGGAACAGAATGGGCGGAATTTGTTTTCCGGCTTCCATTCGACCTTCATGCCGCAGGTGGGGCAGGATACGACGGTCATGGTGTGCTTCTAAAAATTGCAGAGTGTGAGTTCGAACGGGACGTCTTCTTCCAGCGGCTTCGGTTTCAGGTCGCCGCCCTGGGTCGTGAAGCGTACCCACAGCATGTACTTGTTGGCGGAGATCTCCGGGATCGCGCCGAGCGACTCGTCCACCGACAGGCGCAGCATCTGGTACACCTTGCCTTGCAGCATCTGCTGGTAGCTGCCGGACGAGGCGATCATCTTGACGGGGCCGCCGGAATTGCGCAGCAGGCGCAGCACGAGGGCCAGGGCCTCGAACAGCGGGGCCAGCGGGGCGAACCACGCCATGATGTCGGCGTGGCGCTGTTCGGTCGGGCGCCGCTGCCACGCGTGGTAGGACGGCAGGTCGAATTCGCAGGCGCCGCCGGGGATGATCGTGCGGCCGCGGATGCTCATCAGCCATTCGTTGTCGCGCACGTTCTGGCCCGTCTTGCCCTGGGCGTTGACGAGGGCGTTGCTGACCGTGTCGAGCTCGGCCAGCACGGCGTCGAGCATGTCCCTGGCGACAGCGGGATTGCTGCGGTAGCCCAGCAGGCTCTGCTTCTGGCGTTCGAGTTCCTGCAGCAGGTCGGACTTGAGGTCCGCGCGGCCCGCCACTTCCAGCATGTCGAAGATCGTCGCGAGCGCGACATGGTGCTGCAGAGGATGTTCCTGGGCTACAAAGAATTTGAACTTCTCGTACAGGTCCTCCAGCCGCAACAACGTGCGAATCCGCTCGTTGAATGGGTATTCATAGACGATCAAAATGTCATTCCTCTCATTCCCCTGAATGTAGGCTGGCGGGTAACCTCGTGATTCTGAACCATGATGCACAAAATTACAAACGCTGGCTTGGCGGCATTGTTAATCTTGCCGCTTCGTCAAGATAAAAGCGGTGCAAGCGTTCCACTTGCGGCAACAGGGCGTCGATGCCGGCGTCGTTCAGGATCACGTCGTGCGCTTCTTCCAGGCGGCGCGCCCGCGTCACCTGGGCCGCCATGATGGCACGGACCTGGTCTTCCGCCATGCCGTTGCGGGCCATCACGCGTGCGACCTGCGTTTCTTCCGAACAGTCGATCGCGAGCACGCGCGCGACGCGCTCGCGCCAGGTGCCCGATTCGATCAGCAGCGGCACGACGAAGATCGTGTAAGGACCATCCGCGAGCAGGGCGGCGGCGGCCGTCGCTTCGCGGATGCGGGGATGCAGGATGCCCTCCAGGCGGGCGCGCGCGGACGGGTCGGAGAACGCGAGCGCGCGCATTTTCGCGCGGTCGAGGGCGCCGTCCGGCGTGGCGTAGTCGGGACCGAATTCCTCGATCAGCGCGGGCATCGCGGCGCCGTGCGGGGCCGTGAGGCTGTGGGCGATCTGGTCGGTGTCGATGACGGCGGCGCCGCGCGCGGCGAACAGGTCGGCCACGGTCGTCTTGCCGCAGCCGATGCCACCGGTGAGCCCTACCGCAAAACGTGAAGCTGTCTCCATGCGATCCTCGGGCCCGGCGCGAGGCTAGACCAAGAAACCCTGCGCGTAGCGGGTGAGTGGTATTCCGTACAAGAGTGCGATCATACCAGCCGCGGCGAGATACGGTCCGAAGGGGATCGGATTGTTGCGGTCGCGGCGGGCGAACACGATCAGCGAGATGCCGACGATGGCGCCGACGACGGACGACAGGATGATAATGGTCGGCAGCATCGCCCAGCCCATCCACGCGCCCAGCGCGGCGAGCAGCTTGAAGTCGCCGTAGCCCATGCCTTCCTTGCCGGTGGCGAGCTTGAACAGCCAGTACACGGCCCACAGCGCCAGGTAGCCGGCCATGGCGCCGATCACGGCGTCGCGCAGCGGGACGATGGTGCCGTTCAGGTTCACGAGCAGGCCCAGCCAGAGCAGCGGATACGTGAGGTCGTCCGGCAATGTCTTCGTGTCGTAGTCGATCATGGTCATCGCGATGAGGAAGTACGCGAACGCGAGGCTCGCGAGGCCCAGCCAGCCGCTGCCGAAATGCCAGACCAGCACGGCCGACAGCAGGCCCGTGACGGCTTCCACGATCGGATAGCGGGGCGAAATCGGCGCCTTGCACGCGCTGCATTTGCCTCGTAGGGCCAGCCAGCTGACGATGGGGATGTTTTCCAGCGCCGTGATCTGGTGGCCGCAGTGCGGGCAGGCGGAGCGGGGCACCATCAGGTTGAAGCGGTCCGGGTGCGGCAGGTCCTTGCCCGCTTCGTGCGCGATGTAGTTGTCGAGTTCGCGCTGCGCCATCACGGGCAGGCGGTACACGACCACATTCAGGAAGCTGCCGATCAACAGGCCGAACAAGGCGGCGGCGAGGGTCGCGGCGAGGGTCGCCGGGGCGGCGAAGAGCAGGGTTTCCATGAGTGCGATGATCCGGTGGGTGGCTGATTCCGTGGATCAACTATTCTAGGGGTTTTCCCGCTCTTTGGGCAGCACAATGAGGCGCCGCCGCCACGTTCAGGCCGCCTGTGGCTGCGCGATCAGGTCGAACAGGCGCTCCAGCGGCACCGGCCGGCCCGGCAGCCAGCCCTGCACGAGGGGACAGCCGAACTGGCGCAGATAGCCCAGCTGGGCATCGGTCTCGACGCCTTCCGCGACCACCGTCAGCTTCATGTGCCGGCCGAGGTCGAGGAGCGAACGCACGATGGCGCAATCGTTCCGGTCGTACGGCACGCCGGCCATGAACAGCCGGTCGATCTTGAGCGAGCCGATCGGCAGCTTCTTCAGCAGGGACAGCGACGAATAGCCCATGCCGAAGTCGTCCAGGCCGATGCCGAAGCCGCGCCGGCGCAGTTCGCGCATGATGGCGATCGATTTATCGGCATGCTTCATCACGACGCCTTCCGTCAGTTCGAGGCAGATGCCGCGGGGATCGACGCCGGCCGCCGCGGCGATGGCCGTGAGCCGGTCCGGCAGTTCGGCATCGATGAATTCCGGCGCCGCCATGTTGACGTGCACGCGCACGCGGGTCAGCCCGGCCGCGCGCAGGCGGGCGAGGTCGTGGCAGGCCTGGCGTACGACCCAGCGGCCGATGTCGACGATCAGGCGGCTCTGCTCCGCCAGCGGAATGAACACGTTCGGCGGGACGATCTCGCCGTTCGGCCGGCGCCAGCGGATCAGCGCCTCGACGGCCTCGATGTCCATGTCGGTGGTCGTGCGGATCGGCTGGTACTCGAGGAAGAATTCGCCGCGCCGGATCGCGGAATGCAGGTCGGTCAGCAGGCCGATGCGATGGCCCGCGTCGGCCGGCGCGCCGTCGCCGCTGAAGCGGCTGGCCAGGTTGCGGCCGTTCCGCTTGCTGGTGTACATGGCGGCATCGGCCGCGTGCAGCAGTTCGCGCGTGCAGCCGCCATGGTCGGGATACGTGCTGATGCCGATGCTCGCCGACACGGCGAGCCGGTGCTCGCCGTAGACGAAGCGGCGCCGCGCCGCGTCCAGCACGGACTCGGCGACGCGTTCCAGTTCCTGCGGCGTGACGCCGGGCGCCGACAGCAGCGCGAACTCGTCGCCGCCCAGGCGGCCGATGCGCCAGCCGGCCGGCGCCAGCGCGCGCAGGCGTGACGCGAACGTCGTCAGCACGACGTTGCCGGCGTCGTGGCCGAAGGCGTCGTTGATGGGCTTGAACTGGTCGAGGTCGACGAACAGCACGCCGAATGTCTGCCCCGCCCGCGCGTCGCGGCACTGGCGGTCGACCTGGTCGTAGAAATGGGCGCGGTTGGCCAGGCCCGTCATCTCGTCCGTTTGCGCACGCACGCGGATGCGCTCCTGCTGCGTCATGCGCTCGACGGCCTGGGCGATCATCGCGGAGATCGATTTCGCCAGGCCCGGCAACTGCGCGTCCGGCTGGCGCTGCTGGACGCTGAAGAATTCGAGCACGCCGGGCCGCATCAGGCACGCGTCCGACGCGACGAACGTCACGGGGAAGAAGTACGCCGACTGCAGGCCGCACGCGCGCGCCGCCTCCGCCCGCAACAGGTCGGCCGTGCCGCTCGCATCCTCGATCCAGCGGGCCTCGCCGCTGTCCCACACGGTGCCGACCAGGCCTTCGCCGGGCGCCATCGTCAGGCGCGCGCTCGCGGCCCGGAACGGCGCCAGCGCCTGCCGCGGCGCCTGCCACGCGTAACGGCAGCGCAGCGTGCCGGTGCGGTCGTCGAGGGCCCAGAATGCGCCCCATTCCCAGCCCAGTTCCTCGCACACGAGTTGCAGGATGCCGGTGACGGCGTCGTCGATGCTGTCGGTGCCCACCAGGTATTGCGTGAGCGCGAAATTGAACCGCTCGCGCGCGGCGGCCTGCCGGGCGGCCGTCACGTCGACGAGGATGCCGGTGGCGGACGTGTCGATCTGCTGCAGGCGCAGCCAGCGCAGGCCGAGTCCATCGGTGCGGACGCGGAATTCGCATTCGGCGCCGGCGTCGCCTTTCTTGATGCGGTCGAGGGTGGTATGCACGGCGGCGCGGTCGTCCGGCTCGATGCGCGCGAGGCAATCCGGATGCCGGCCGGTGCCGAAGAACGATGCGGCCACGGCCGACAGCGTGATGCCGCCACCCGCGCGGTCGACCCACCAGCGGCCGAGTCCGGCCAGGCGGTCGCCCGCGTCGTCATGGAGGAGAGAGATGTCGATGTTTTGCATGTAATGTCAGGCGTGCACCAGAACCGGACGGGCGGTTTCGATTTGCACTGAAACGGGCTGGTTGCCATCGTAGTATTGGACCAACCCGTACAATGCAAGTTACATGCCGGTGTTCGATCCGGCCTATTGGAGCCACCATGAAACGCCATTTTGTCCTGCTGTTGGCCGCACTTGCCGCCGCCACCGCATTCGCCCAGACCACCGTGCCGAACCCGCTGGCACCGGACAAGGGCGCGCCGACCGCGCCCGCGGCCAGCAAGCCCGCGCCGAAGAAAGAAGCGTCCAGCGGCGGCGCGGGCAAGGTGTGGGCGAACAGCGCCAGCAAGGTCTACCATTGCGAGGGCAGCAAGTACTACGGCAAGACCAGGAAGGGCGAGTACATGACGGAAGCGGACGCCAGGGCGAAGGGCTATCACGGCGTGGGCGGCAAGACCTGCGGCTGACGGGTCGCGGGCCATGACGATACGCCCACCGCCGCGAGCACGAACGCGATGCCGGCGAATTGCCGCGGTCCCACCGGCTCGTCCAGCAGCAGGGCCGCCAGCAGCAGCGCGGCCACCGGTGCCAGCGCTGTGAACAATGCAGCCTCCGTCCCGCCGGCGCGGGCCGTGCCCGCATACCACAGCAGGAACCCGCCGACCGTCGGCAGCAGCGCATAGTAGCCGACGGCGAGCAGCGCGGCCGGCGTCACGGCCGCCATCGAACCGCGTTCGGCCAACGCGAACGGTAGCGACGCGGCGAGGCCGATGGCGCTCATCAGCGTCGACAGGGAGAGCGGAGACATCGCGATCCGCACCCGCTTGTTGAGCAGGATGAACAGGGCTTCGCACAGCACGGCGCCGAAGACGAGCGCATTGCCCGTCAACGACCCCGCGCCGCGGGCCGCCGGCTGCAGCACGTACAGGCCGACGCCCGCGAGCAGCACGGTCGCCATCAGCGCGGGCCGCGGCCGCTCGCCGAGCACGAGCACGGCCACGACGGCCGACACGACGGGCAGGGTGCCGAGGATGACGCCGGCATCGAGCGCCGACGTCGCGCGCAGCCCGGCCATCAGCAGCGCCGTGTAACCGGCCGTGCCGGCCAGCCCCTGCACGAGCAGGAGGGCGCCGTCGCGCCAGCCCGGCCGCGGCAGGCGCTGGCCGGAGACGCGCAGCAGCACGAGAAAACAGGGCAACGCGAGCGCGAAGCGCAGCGCGGTGGCCGTGAATGGCGGCAGGCCGGCGGCGGCGATCTTGCTGGCCACGACGGTACTGCCGACGAGCACCATGGCCAGCGTCAGGTACAGGTAACCCAGGGTTTTAGCGGACACGGCGTTCTCCTCGTCATCGACATGGGAACGCAGGTTAGTCCTCGTGTGCGCGCCGGTATTGAACGAAATTGCAGGCGTACGCGCCGGGCGTGATGCCGTAGGTGCGGATGAACAGGCGCGTCATGTGGCTCTGGTCGGCAAAACCGCTGGCGGCGGCCGCGTCCGCCAGCGTCGACCCGCGCGCCAGCAATGCACGGGCCGCGTCGATGCGGCGCTGGATCAGGTAGGCGTGCGGCGTCAGCCCCGTCGCCCGCGCGAACTGCCGCACGAGCTGGAAGCGGCTGAGCCCACAGGCTGCCGCCAGGTCGGCGAGACTGGGCGCGGCGGCCGGCGCGTCGTCGATCATCGCCCGCGCCCGCGCGATCGCGGCCGTGACCGACGTGGGCCGGTCGGGCCGTGCATCGCTTTGCAGGCCATGCAGCAATTCGAGAAGCAATTGCTCGCGCAAGAGGGCGGTCGCGTCGCCCGTGACGGCCGCGTACAGCCGCCGGAAACAGTCGGCCAGCGCGGCATGGTGGGCGACCGGCAGGTGAAACGCGTAATCGCGGCGGGCGCCTTCGCTCAGGTCGGCCGCGACGGTATCGGCGAGATGCGGCGGCAGGTACAGCATGCGCCACGCGCGGGGCGCGCCGCCGAGCGGGGCGCCGTCGTGCACTTCGCCCGGATTCACCGTGATGATGTCGCCGGCCAGCGCCTCCACCTGGCCGCGCCCGCTGCTCGACGTCTGGCCGCCGGCCAGCATGAGGCCGACGCCGTACTGGTCATGGCTGTGGCGTGCGAAGACGTGGTCGCTGCGCGCTTCCACGGCCTGCACCCCCGGCACTGCGGCACGGACGATCCTGAAATCGGCGCTCTTCCTGGACTTGGGCATGCGCTCAGTGTACCAGCCGAGCGATGTCGATCGCCTCGGCCATGGCGCGGTAGCCCGCATCCCCCGGATGCAGGTGATCGCCCGAATCGAAACCGGCCCGCAGGCGGCGCGGCCGGGCAGGGTCGCGCAGGACGGCGTCGAAGTCGACGACGGCATCGAACGCGCCGGCCGTGCGGATCCAGTCGTTCAACTGCCGGCGCAGGCGTTCCTTGGCGGGACTGTAGTGGCCGGCGTACGGCGTGCCGGCGAGGGCGCCTTCGAACGGCGGCAATGTCGCCGCCGTCACGCGTACGCCACGGACGTGACTTGCAGCGACCAGTTGCCGGTACGCGGCCGTGAGTTCCTCCAGCGTGGCGGGACGCTCGCCCGGCGCGAACGGACTGCCGGGCCAGCCGATGTCGTTAATGCCGAGCAGTACGATGACATCCGACACGCCGGGCTGGCTCAATACATCCTGCTCGAGGCGGGCGAGGGCGCTCGTGCCCATGCCGTCGCGCGCCAGCCGTCCGCCCGAGATGCCGGCATTGGCGACGGCGACGCCGTGCGGCGCCAGTCGTTCGGCCAGGATGTCCGGCCAGCGGCGGTCCGCGTCCGGCGTCGAGCCGTTGCCGTCCGTGATCGAATCGCCGAGCGCGACGATGGTGCGCGCGGGTTGTGCGGTCTCGACCAGGACGGCGCTCAGGAACAAACGGCCGCCGACATCAGCGCTGTCGATCTGCACGGTCTGCTGCGCGCCCCAATGGAAACTGGCGACGTTCGTCGGCGCGGGCAGCCGCGTCGTCACGGCCAGCCGGGACAGCGGCCGCACGGGGAGGGCGAGCGGATCGCTCGTCACCGTGGCGCCCGGCAGGATGGATGCGCCCGATTGCCCGGAAAACGTCAGCGCCCGGACCGCGTGCGGGTCGTCGGCGGGGCCGACGCGCACGGCGCCGAGCCTGACAGGTTCATGGCCGTAGCGGTTCGAGAACACCAGCCGGATGCGCTGCCCGCCCGCGCTCAGGCGGACGGTCTCGCGCAACGTCGCGTTGTCGAGCCTGGTGGGGACGTTCATCGGCAGCGTGAAACTGGCGTCCCAGGCGGGTTGCGGGGCCGCGTACCAGGAGGTGGCCCACTGCTCGCCCGCCGGCGCGTCGGGTGCGGCGAGCAGCAGGGAGAGGGTGAATGCGGCAATCGGTTTGGACATGGTGGGCTCCTTGGTTGAGGGCTCCACGTTAGGTCATTCTGGAGTGGCGATGAAGATGGTAGGATCGCAGGTCACTCATTCCAATTTAGAATAGATGGATACGCTCCACGCGCTGCGCGTCTTCGTACGCACCCTCGAACTGGGCAGCCTGTCCGCGGCGGCCCGGGAATTCGGCACCACGCAGCCCACCGTCAGCAAGTGGCTGGCCCAGCTGGAACGGCAGCTGCGCGTACGCCTGGTCGAACGCAGCACGCGCGGGCTGTCGCCGACGGAGCAGGGCCAGCGCTTCTACGCCGACGCCAAGCGCATCGTCGAGCAATTCGACGCGGCCGTGGGTGACGTGCAGGGCATGACGGGGCAGGCGGCGGGACTCTTGCGCATCAATGCGCCGGTCGCGCTGGGCCAGTTCCGCATCAATGCGATGGTCCAGCGCTTCCTGGCCGACCACCCCGCCATCGACGTCGAACTGATTCTCAACGATCGCTTCGTCGACCTCGTCGAGGAAGGCGTCGACGTCGCGTTCCGGCTGGGCGGCACGCTGCCGCCGGACGCCATCGGCCGGCACCTGGCGACCGTGCCGCGCTTCCTGGTGGCGGCACCCATGTATCTCGCGCGGCGGGGCGTGCCGTCGGTGCCGGACGACTTGCCGGCGCACGACGTCGTCCGCTTCGCCTGGACGCCGGGCAACACGGTGGAATTGTTCCGAGGCGAAGAGCGGGCACGGGTGCCGACATCGAGCCGCTTCCGGGTGAACAATGCGCTGGCGATACGGGAGGCGCTGGTGCTGGGCGGCGGGATCGGCGTGTGTCCGGACTGGCTCGTCCGGGATCTGCTGGACAGTGGAGAACTGGTGCGGGTGCTGGACGGGTGGGCCGCGCGGCCGCAGGATTTAACGCTGCTGTATCCGTCGCGGCAGTTTCAGCCGCTGCGGACGCGGCTGTTCATCGACTTCGCGGTCGGGCAATTCAGTGGGACTGCTGGCTTTGCAGGCGGTTCAGGATGAAGCGCGCGGTCCGGCTCGATGCGCGGTGCTTTGCGGCCAGTGTCGTGAGCTTCGGGAAGACGACGGAGCGTTCGCCGCAATCGCTGCACAGGATGTGCTGGCTGCTCCACAGGATACGCATGAGGGGCGTACGCGGGATCCGGCGTACGTAGGAAGAACCACATTCGGGGCAAGAGGCCATGAGATACCGGTGAGTGTTGAAGAATCGTCAACTAAAATACCAGTCATGGCTGAGCTGGACCGTGCGGTGGCGCACACATCCGCGCTCACGCATGGTGCGTTAGGCAGATCACGGTCAGCCATCGTTGCGCTTGCTAACCTGCAAACATGGCACTCCCGGTATCCGATCGAAAACTCTATGCGATGAAACGCATGTCGCTCGCGCTGCAGCGTGCGGCGGCGGCGCGGCCGCTCGGGCCGTCCACCGACCGCGCGTTGCGCTGGGCCGCCATCTGGGGCATCGTGGCCGGCATCCGGACGCCGCATACGCGAGTCCGGTTGCGGCGTACGACGCTGGTCGGCACCGCGATCAGACCACCGACCCCAGCTTGAAGATCGGCAGATACATGGCAATCACGAGACCGCCGATCAGCACCCCCAGCACGACCATGATCATCGGCTCCATCAGCGACGACAGCGTCTTGACGGCCTCGTCCACTTCTTCCTCGTAGAAGTCGGCCACCTTGCCCAGCATGCCGTCCAGCGCGCCGGATTCCTCGCCGATGGCGACCATTTGCGTGACCATGTTGGGGAAGACATTGGCGTTCTGCATCGCGGCCGTCAGGCTCGTGCCCGTGCTGACTTCCGTCTGGATCTTTTTCGTGGCTTCCAGGTAGACGTTGTTGCCGGATGCGCCGCCGACGGAGTCCAGCGCTTCCACGAGCGGCACGCCGGCCGCGAACATCGTCGCCAGCGTGCGGGTCCAGCGGGCAATCGTCGCCTTCCGGATCACTTCGCCGAACACGGGGAGGCGCAGCAGCACGCGGTCCATGAACTGCTGCATTTTCAGCGACCTGCGCCAGGACTGGAAGAAGAAGTACAGCGCGCCGAAGATCGAGCCAAAGATGATGTACCACCATTTCACGACGAAATCCGAGATGCCCATCACGATCAGGGTCGGCGCCGGCAGGTTCGCACCGAAGCTGGAGAACACGGATTTGAACGCGGGCACCACCCAGATCATGATCACGGCCGTGACGATGAAGGCGATGGCGATGATCGCGCAGGGGTACATCAGCGCACCCTTGATCTTGCTCTTCAGCGCGAGCGTCTTTTCCTTGTAGATCGCCAGACGCGTCAGCAGGTCTTCGAGGATACCGGCCTGCTCGCCGGCGCCGACGAGGTTGCAGAACAGCGGGTCGAAGTACAGCGGATATTTGCGGAACGCGTTGTTCAGGCTGGTGCCCGTCTCGATGTCGGCGCGCAGGTCCATGATCAGCTTGGACATCGACGGGTTCGAATGGCCCTTGCCGACGATGTCGAACGATTGCAGCAGCGGCACGCCGGCCTTCATCATCGTGGCCAGCTGGCGCGTGAACAGCGTGAGGTCCTTGTCCTGGATCTTCTTGCCGCTGCGGTACACCTTTTTCTTGACCTTGGTGACCATGATGCCCTGGCGGCGCAGGGTCACGTTCACGATGGTCGCGCCGCCGGCGCGCATTTCGCCGCGCACGGTCTTGCCGGTCTTGTCCTTGCCTTCCCAGGCGAAGATGTGTTCCTTGATCTGCGCGCTGGGCGCGCGGCGTGCCGGGGCGGATGTCGTTGCCATGGTGGATCCTTATTCGTTCGTGCAGCCGAGCACTTCTTCGAGGCTGGTGAGGCCTTGTTTCACTTTCAGCAGGCCGGAGCGGCGCAGCGAGTTCACGCCCTCGGCCTCGGCCTGGGCGGCGATCTGCATCGCGTTGCCGTGCGCGAGGATCAGCGCCTCGATCGCGGGCGTGATCGGCATGATCTGGTAGACGCCCACGCGGCCCTTGTAGCCGGAGCCCAGGCAGCGTTCGCAGCCGACGGGGCCGTAGGGTTTCCAGTCGCCGTCGAAGTCGGTGTCGCGGAAGCCCGCGGCCTTCAGCGTGTCGCGGCCGATGTCGAGCGGCTGCTTGCACGTGCACAGGCGGCGCGCGAGGCGTTGCGCGGTGATCAGGATGACGGACGAGGCGATGTTGAACGGCGCCACGCCCATGTTCATCAGGCGCGTCAAGGTCGACGGCGCATCGTTCGTGTGCAGCGTGGAAAACACCATGTGGCCCGTCTGCGCCGCCTTGATGGCGATGTCCGCCGTTTCCAGGTCGCGGATCTCGCCGACCATGATGATGTCCGGGTCCTGGCGCAGGAAGGCTTTCAGCGCGACGGGGAAGGTGAGGCCCGCCCTTTCGTTGACGTTGACCTGGTTCACGCCGGGCAGGTTGATCTCGGCCGGGTCTTCCGCCGTGGAGATATTGATCCCCGGCTTGTTCAACAGGTTCAGGCAGCTGTACAGCGACACGGTTTTACCCGAACCCGTCGGGCCCGTTACGAGCACCATGCCGTACGGGCGCGTGATGGCGTCGATCAGCAACGCTTTCTGGTCGGGGTCGTAGCCGAGCGCGTCGATGCCCATCTGGGCCTGCGTCGCGTCGAGGATACGCATGACCGTTTTTTCGCCGAACAGCGTGGGCAAGGTGCTGACGCGGAAATCGATCGTCTTCGTGGGCGACAGCACGAGGCGCATGCGGCCGTCCTGCGGCACGCGCTTTTCCGAGATGTCGAGCTTGGCCAGCACCTTGATGCGCGAGACGAGCTTCTCGCGGATCGACAGCGGCGGGGCAAGATGGTCGCGCAGCACGCCGTCCACGCGCAGGCGGATGCGGTACTGCTTTTCGTAGGGCTCGAAGTGGATGTCCGACGCGCCGAGCGTGATCGCATCCATCAGCACCTTGTTGAGGAAGCGCACGATGGGCGCGTCCTCGACTTCCGCCGCCGCGGCGGCCGCCGCTTCCGCCGCCTGCGTCTGCGGTTCTTCGTCGGCGAATTCGATGTCGCCTTGCTCGCCGGCCAGCTCGCTCAAGTCCTGTTCGGCGCTCTTGGCGATGTTCGCCAGCAGCGCCAGCAGGGTGTCGTGCGCGACGATCACCGGTTCGACGGTCGATTCGCTCTGGAACTTGATCTGGTCGAGGGCCTGCGTATTCGTCGGGTCCGACAACGCCACCGACAATTTGTTGCCCCTGCGTGCCAGCGCGACGACGCGCTGGGCCTGCATCAGTTTCGGGTCGATCGCGTTGACGGGCAGGGCGTCGGGGCTGAAGGTGCCCAGGTCGAGCAGGGGATAGCCGAAAGTCTCGGCGCAGAACGCCGCCAGGGATTTCGCATCGATGGAGCTGCTGCCGAGCAAGGTGTCGATGAAACCGGCCTTGTCGGCGGACGCCTTCTTTTGCAAGGTGTCCGCTTGAGGCAAGGTCAGCCGTCCGGCCTGCACCAGTGCACGCGCCAGCCCGGGCAACGCCGTGCCAGGGGTGGTGTTGGGAAGGACTGCTGCCATATGGTCAGGTTTGGAAGGACGACAGGAAGCCGGGCAGGATGGACGGCCCCGGCGGATCGTCTCGATGATGCCCGTAGGCATCAAATCGGTCAAGACTTTGTCGTAGGGAAAGATGCGTGCATACCACGTGGATGAAATGGCATGTAACCGGCTCGCAATGTCGTGTGAACAACATCGTTATTCCTCGTGCAAGAACAAGGGCTTACCGTCGGTTCGTGGCCGGCGGCGCTCGGCCGGCGAGGCCCGATCAGGCTGCCAGCCAGCGTTTGACCGCGACCGGCCGCAACAGTTTCACGACCTTGATGGCCTGGTTCTGCACCTGCACGACTTCGATCACGCAGTTGCCGATCCTGAGGGCGATGGGGAATTCCGGGATCTCCTGCAGCTGTTCAAGCAGCAGGCCGTTGACGGTCTTCGGCCCGTCGAGGGGCAGGTCGAGACCGAGCTTCTTGTTGATGTCGCGCAGCGGCGTCGTGCCTTCCAGCAGGACTTCGCCCTGGGCATTCCACGCCATCGCATCGCTGCGGGCGGCGCCCGGCGTCGAGGTCGTGAAGTCGCCGATCATTTCCTCGATGATGTCTTCCAGGGTCACCAGGCCCTGGACCTCGCCATATTCGTCCACGATGATGCCCAGGCGCTCCTTGTTTTCCTGGAAATACTGGAGCTGCGTGAAGACGCCCGTGTCCTGCGGAATGAAGTAGGGCTCCGTCAACAGTTCGCGGAAGTGCTCGATCGTGAGGTCGTCTTCCTCGTTCAGCAGCGCGACGGCCTTGCGCACGTGCAAGATGCCGACGATGCGGTTGATCTCGCCCTCGTACACGGGCAGCTTGTTGTGGTAGCAGGTGGTCAGCTCGGCCTTGAGGTCGTCGACCGGCAGCGCGAGGTTCAGCGCTTCGATCTGGCTGCGCGGCGTCATGATGTCTTCGACCGAGATCTTTTCCAGTTCGAACAGGTTCAGCAGGATGCTCTTGTGCTTTTGCGGGATGTAGCTGCCCGCTTCCAGCACGACGGAGCGCAATTCCTCCGGCGACAGTCTCTGCTGGGCATCCGCATGGCCCACGCCCACGCCGCGGATGCGCAGCACGCGCAGCAGGCCGTTGACGAACAGGTTGACGAACCAGATCGCCGGCTTCGCGACCTTCATCAGCGCACGCAGCACATAGCTGGACCCGAGCGAGATGCGCTCCGGATACGTGGCGCCGATGATCTTCGGAGAAATCTCCGCGAACACGATCAGCAGGAACGCGACGACGGCCGTGGCGATCGTGATCACGCTTTCCTCGTGGCCGAAGAACAGGATCGCGATCGCGGTGACGAGCGCCGTCGCCATCGCATTGATCAGCGTATTGGCGATGAGGACCAGCGACAGCAGCTTGTCCGTGCGGTCCAGCAGCCACAGCGTGGTGATGGCGGCGCGGTTGCCCCGTTTCGCGAGATGGCGCAGGCGATATTTGTTGGCCGCCATCAGGGCGGTTTCCGCCATCGCGAAGAAGGCCGAGCAAAGGATCAGGAGGGCGAGTGCGAGGATGAGCACCCAAAGTGGTACGGTTTCCAAGGATCACCGTGAAGAATCGTCGGGAAACTGGCGAAGGCCAGCGCAGAGGTCGATTCTAAGACAAGGGGAGGGGGCTTGCAAGTTTGGCTAGGGAGGCGCGGTGCCCGGATTCAGGCTGTCGACCATCGAACTGGGGATCAGGATGGTGGCGCCGCGCTCCTTCGTCGTTTCATAGATGATGTTCATCGCCCGCAGTTGCAGGGCCGCCGGATGGCCGGCATACATGTCGGCCGCTTCCACGAATTTCCCGGCGATGGCGGCTTCGGCGGAACCGAGGATGACGCGGGCCTGCTTCTCGCGTTCCGCCTGGGCCTGGCGCGACATCGCATCCTGCAGCACGACGGGAATGGCGACGTCGCGGATCTCCACCGAACCGACGGTAATGCCCCACGGCGCCGTCTTCCGGCCGATCGATTCCTTCAGTTGCGCGTCCGCCTCCTTGCGCTCGGACAGCAGCGCCGCCAGCATCGACATGCCGATCATTTCCCGCAGCGACGTCTGGGCGACCCGGTCGATCGCCTCGCGGTAGTTGGTGATCGCCAGCGCGGCCTTCTCGGCATCGTGCACGTGCCAGAAAATGATGGCATCGACATTGACCGGCACCGTATCCTTGGTCAGCGCCTGCTCGGCGTTGAAGGCCGTCGTCTGGATGCGCACGTCGATGACGGCGATCACGTTGTCGATGACGGGCACGATGGCGAACAGGCCGGCGCCCTTGACGCTATGGAGCTTCCCCAGCCTCAGGATGACGAATTTTTGCCACGTGTTCGCCATTTTCAGCGAGAACGCGATGATCACGGCCAGCGCGACGAACAGCAACCCGGGCAGCGGATTGACCCACCAGGTCAGGACGATGCCGATGCCCAGGCTGACGGCGACCAGGAACGATGTGACCGGATTCATGATGTCAGTGATGCATCCGTTCCCAGCCATGGCGCATGGCCAGCTTGACCTTGTCCCAGGCGGACGCCGCGCTGCCGGCGTGCCGGTATTCCCACTCGCGCTTCAGCGCGGGCTCGACGTCTTCCCAGGCCTGGTCGGACTGCGGCGCCTTGGCGCCGGCAGGGGCGGCCCACGTGGCATCCTCGTCCGGGTTGTCCCACCGCGCGATGCTGCCCATCGTCTCCTTGAACGTGTTGCCGGCGGGCGGGGCGTCGGCGTCCTGGGTGCCGAAATAATGGCTGTCTTCGTGCGGATGGTGCTGCAGGGCGCCGGGCGCGGTGCCCGGCGGGTAGTCGCGGCGCGACGCGACGGTCCCGGTCCAGGCGGCGGGATCGCCCTCGTCAGGGATGTCTTCGACGCCGGCCGGGCGGTACTGCCCCATGATGCCGGTGGCGCGCGCGGCTTCCGGATCGGTGCCTGTCGTGAGCGTGACGATGTGGCGATCGCGCGTGTCGCCTGGCTGCGCGTGCCGGTGGTACAAGGTGCCGAGCAGCCGCGCGGCGGTATGCCGGAGCGAGGTGTCCGGTTCCGTCGTGCGCATGTTCGAGAGCGCCATGTCGGCGCGTGGGTAGCCCGATGCCAGCAATGCGTCCAGGGCGTGCTGGGCATCGCTGCGTTGGTCGAAGACGGCTTTCAAGGTGTGACGCATGATGATCTCCCCCGTTGTCTCATGGAGAGCGTCGTGCCGGCGAGTGGCCGCCGCAGGCGGCCGGGTTCCGTGCGTTGCCGTTGATTCCGCGCGACCAGGTCGGTCACTGCATGCAGTACGGCGCTTGTAATGACAGCATACGCCGAATCCAGACAGGATGTGCACTGTCCATTGCGAATTGCGCGCCGCCGTTCAGCCGCGCGCCAGCGCCAGCCGTGCCTGGCCCGCCGGCGCCCCCAGCGCGTGCCCGGCCGCCAGCTTGAACTGCGCCAGCGCACCCGACAACTGCTCCGTCTGCTCCGCGAGCGATTCCGCCGCGGCCGACGCTTCCTCGACGAGCGCCGAGTTCTGCTGCGTCATCTGGTCCATGTCGTCGATCGCGCGGCCGATCTGTTCGATGCCTTCGGCCTGGCGCTGGCCCGCGACGCTGATCTCGGCCATGATGTCGTGCACCTTGCGCACGGAGGCGACGATCTGTTCCATCGTGGCGCCCGCTTCGTCGACGAGCGCGCTGCCCGCGTCGACCTTGGCGACGGAATCGCCGATCAATTGCTTGATTTCCTTGGCGGCGGCGGCCGAGCGCTGCGCCAGGTTGCGCACCTCGCCCGCGACGACGGCGAAGCCGCGGCCCTGTTCGCCGGCACGGGCCGCTTCCACCGCGGCGTTCAGCGCGAGGATATTCGTCTGGAAGGCGATGCCGTCGATCACGGAAATGATCTCGACGATCTGCTTCGCGGACGCGTTGATGGCGCCCATGGTGGACACCACGTTGCCGACCACTTCACCGCCGCGGGTGGCGATGTCGGTGGCGGACACGACGAGCGCGTTCGCCTGGTTCGTGTTGGCCGCGTTCGTGCGGACCGTATCGGTCAGCGATTCGACGGCGCGCGTCGTGTGCTCCAGGCTGCCGGCCTGCGATTCCGTGCGGCTGGCCAGGTCGGCGTTGCCGCTGGCGATTTCGGCGCTGGCCGACGCGATGGTCTCGGCCGACGTCTTGATGCCGGACACCATCGTCGCCAGGCGCGTGCGCATTTCCTGCAGCGCGGCGAGCAGGCTATGCTGGTCGCCGGCGTCGAGGCGGATGTCCATCGACAGGTCGCCGGCCGCAACGAGCCGCGTGATCTCGCGCGCGTACTCCGGCTCGCCGCCCAGCTGCTGCCAGATCGTGCGGATGACGAACCACGACACGCCGATCAGCGTGGCGATCACGATCAAGGCCGTGATGATGGTGATGGACAGCACGCGGCGCACGCTCGAGCTGCTGCGCGCGATGCCGTCCTTGAAATTCTGCTGGGCCTGGTCGTTGAGCTTGGCGACGTCGGCATTGAGCACCGTCAGCGCGCCCTGCATGCGCTGCACGGTCGCCTGTGGATCGCCCTGCTCGAGTTCGAGCATGATCCTGGCGGCGGAGACGGCCGGCGCATAGTAATCCTCGAATTCCTTCGCGAGGCGCTTGCCGGTGGCATCCATGCCTGGGATCTTCGTCACGTCGGCCAGCTTGGCGCGGACCTTGTTGGCCTGGTCGCCGATCTGGGCGATGCGGGCCTTGTCGCCTTCGGAGACGGCATCGCGCAAGCCGTCGGTGATGCCCTGCAGGTCCGCCGTCAACGCCTTCGCCGTGCCCAGCGCCGGGTAATCCACGGCTTCGGTCGTGCGGATCGAGTCCAGGGCGCCGCTGGCGATGCTGGCGGAGACCGCCACGCCGAGGCCGAAGATGATGGTCGAGATGACGGGGAGTGCCCAGATCTTGCGCTTGATGCTCATGCCGTTTCCTTAAGTTCAACAGCCCGCCGCCGGATACCACCGGGGGCGGGTGGGTGGGGATGCTTACGGTGTGTAGATCACTTTGACCGAGGCATCGACCGCGCTCTTTTCGATGTAGCCGATGGCTTTCGGGTCGCTGGCCACCATCTTCTTGACGGCGGCGCTGTCGGCGGCTTCCTTCGGCATCGTGGCCTTGCCGGTGAACACCAGCTTGGACCACAAAGCCTTGACCTGGGAACCGTCCTTGTCCGTCACCTTTTTATAGAACTCGGCGCGGACGGGGGCGCTTTCAGGCTGGTCGATCGGGCTCATCGCGCCCGATTTGCCAAGAAAATACTGCGCGATCTGGTCTTTCGTCATCGAGGCGTCGGCCGCCTTCGGGTTCACGACGACGACCACGTCGGCGATGGCGGGCAGCGCGAGGCACAGTGCGGCGGCGGCGAGGCCGGTCTTGATCAGTTGTTTCATCGTCGTCCCCTTAGAACACGAAGTCGAGCGCGACGGCGCCGACGGTCACCGGACCCTTGAAGCCCGGCTGCGCATTGATCAGCAGGCCGGCGGTCTTGTTCGGACGCACGTGGTCGAACTGCACCTTCAGGGCCACGGAGGAGCGGACATCCCAGCGCAGGCCGATCGTGTCGGTCTGCTGTTCGCCCTGGCTCACGCCGGTGTAGCGCAGGTTCGACACGATGCCGGAAAGCGTGGCCAGCGTCGGGGTGCAGGCGGCCGGGTAGCCGGCCGGGCAGGCCGCCGGCATGCCGTTGTGGACATTGCCGTCGATCGACAGCCTGGCGTGGCTGTAGTACGGCAGGAATTTGCCGATGCGATAGCCGCCCATCACGTACCACGACGTGGTGTCGTTGATGTAGCTGTCCGTCTTGCGCTTCGCGTACTCGCCCTGCACGACGATGTCGTTCCAGTCGAGCGTCGCGCCGAGGGACGTGAACGAGGCCTTCTTGTCGCGCACGTCGATGTCTTTGGCGAGCTGGGCCGCCTGCGGGAACTTGTAGCCGGCAGCGACCGTATTCAGCGTGTTCAGCAGCGCCGCCAGCGACGCCGAGCCGTTCAGCGTCAGGCGGCCGTCCACGCGGCCGAAGCGCACCGTCAGCGGGCCGTGCTCGGCCACGAGGTTCAGCGCCGTCACGCGGCGGCCGTCCAGGCTCGGGCCGCCGGCGACGTCGGCCTTGGTCTTGCCGACCGCGAATTGTGCAGTGTACGTCGTGGCGGCATCGCTGTGCTGCCAGATGACGTCGGCGCCGTCGACCGTGTTGAACAGCATCTGCGAATACACTTCCGCCGGCGGACGCAGCATCGTGTTCGCGTAGCCCACGTTGCGGTAGTCCGAGATCATGAATGCCGGCAGGCCCATGCGGCCGACGCGGATCGAGACGTCGTCCGACACCGTCGCCTTGGCGAACGCCCATGCCAGTTCGGCGCCGAAATCGTCCTGCGCATCCTTGCGCACGAGGCCCTGGCCCGTCACGGACAGCCAGCTGTTGACGGCGTAGTCGGCCTGCACGCCGAAGTTCGAATCGACGCCGGTGGTGACGTCCTTCGTGGCGCCGCCGGCCTGGTTCGGGCGGCCGAACTCGGCCTTGTCGGTGTTGGTCCAGGTGAGGGCGCCGGTGCCGAAACCGCTGATGCGGACGGCGTCCTGCGCGAATGCGCAAGGCGCGACAAATGACAAGGCGAGCGCACTCGCGATGATGCGTTTTTTCATGGATTTCCCTGCTGCAGACGGCGGGTGGAAGTTCTTGTTATAGAAACACTGTGACGGCGCGCGTTACGCCGTGTAACGAATCTGTCGAATTGTAGAGTTGCAGCAAAAATTGCGGCAAGGAAAAACTCACGAATAGTCACTCTATTCAGTTGTGACCGCTATCTTTGTTGTGCAGATCAGACAGGGCGTCCTGTCAGAATTGGATGATGTATTTAATTCCACCAGTGCGTCGTCGTGCCGGCTTCCGGCAGGCGCGCCTGCCGCGCCGCGTGCGCGATGCCGGCCTCGACCGCTTGCTCGGCCGTGTAGATGCGGGCGCTGCCCGTCAGGTAGGTTCGAATGTCGTGGGCGCCGGGTGCGCCGCGGGTGGCGTCTTCGTAGATGGCGGCATAGCGCTCGGCGTCGAAGTCGAGGCAGTCGCGCCATTCGGAGATGCGGGCGTGGTCCGCCGCCACGAGGTTGCCGAAGCCCCAGTGCAGCGGGTGGATGAGGAAGCGCGTGCCGGGACAGGCATAGCGTTGCTGCCCGGCCAGGAAGATGGCGACGCCGACGGACTCCACGCTGCCCACGTTCCACGTCGTGAGCGGCAGCGGCAGCGATTTCAGGAAGTAGTACAGGGCGAAGCCGGCCGTCATGTTGCCGCCTTCGGTCGACATGTGCAGCTCGATCTCCGTCGCGCCGCTCTGCAGTGCCTGCAAGCAAAGGTTGCGCACGGTACAGGCGGAATTTGCGTTGATCGGTCCGATGAAATGTACGATGTGCAAAGCCATGACGCCTCCATTGACGGCTCAAGCATAGCAAGTTTCACAAGCCCACGGCGCGCTATTGAAAATATCTGATATTCAAAATCAGTATTCCGATATATCTAGCCTGACCCCCGGTGCTACTCTTGCATCCAGATAGTCATAATTTTCACAAGATCCTTTCCGAGGCGATGATGTCCACACCGATCCGATTTTTCTACCGCGGCGCCGTCCATGAAGTGAACGACGTCGCGCCGACGCAGACCATCCTGCAGCACCTGCGCGAGGATCTGCACTGCACCGGCACCAAGGAAGGCTGCGCCGAGGGTGATTGCGGTGCCTGCACCGTCGTCGTCGGATCGCTGGAGAACGGCGAACTGCAGATGCGCTCCGTGAATTCCTGCATCCAGTTCACGCCCACCCTGGACGGCAAGGCCCTGTTCACCGTCGAAGACCTGGCGCAGCAGGATGGCAACCTGCACCCCGTGCAGCAGGCCCTCGTCGAATGCCACGGCTCGCAATGCGGCTTCTGCACGCCGGGTTTTGCGATGTCGCTGTGGGGCATGTATTTGAAGCAGGAAGGCCGCGAGCCGAGCCGCTGCGAGATCGACGATGCCCTGTCCGGCAACCTGTGCCGCTGCACGGGCTATCGTCCCATCATCGACGCCGCCAGGCGCATGGTCACGCTGCCGCGCGTCGATTTCGACCGCGCCGCCGTCATCGAACAACTGCGGGCGCTGCAGCGTGACGCGGGCGCCACCTATGAATACGATGGCCAGACCTTCCACGCCCCGCGTACGCTGGATGAACTCGTGGCCGTGCGCGCCGCGCATCCGAAGGCGACGATCCTCGCCGGTTCGACCGACGTCGGCCTGTGGGTCACGAAGCAGATGCGCGACCTGACGGACGTCATCTACCTGGGCCACGTGGCCGAACTGAAGACCGTGCGCGAGCAGGATGGCTACGTCGAGATCGGCGCCGGCGTCTCCCTCGAAGATGCGTATGCCGCCATCTGCAAGCATTACGAGACAGAGCTGGGCGAGCTGTGGCAGCGCTTCGCATCGCTCCCGATCCGCAACGCGGGCACGCTGGGCGGCAACGTGGCGAATGGTTCGCCGATCGGCGACTCGATGCCGTGGCTGATCGCCATCGGCAGCGAACTGGTGCTGCGCGGTCCGGACGGCGAGCGCACCATGCCGCTCGAGAACTTCTACCTCGGCTACCAGGTCAAGGACTGGCGCGACGGCGAATTCGTGCAGGCCGTGCGCGTGCCGCTGCCGCGCAAGAACGTCGCGTTCCGCACCTATAAACTGGCCAAGCGCTTCGACCAGGACATCTCGGCCGTCTGCGCCGCCTTCGCCTTTACGCTGGACGACGGCATCGTGGTCGAGGCCCGCATCGCCTACGGCGGCATGGCCGCGACGCCGAAGCGCGCCGCGCAGGCGGAAAGCCTGTTGAACGGCCGCGCGTGGGACGAAGCGGCCGTGACGGACGCGATGGCCGCGCTGGCGCAAGACTATGCACCGCTGTCCGACATGCGCGCCTCGAGTGCCTACCGCATGAAGACGGCGCAGAACCTGCTGCGCCGCTACTGGCTCGAAACGCGCAAGGACAACCCGCTGCCGCCTGACGCGGTCAACCCGTTCGCGAAGATTGAAATTAAAAGCGCGCCGACCGCACTGGCTTGAGGAGATACACATGAACGACGCAGGATCCCCCGCTCTGACCAAGGCCGAATGGAAGCAGGTCGGCCTCGGCAAGACCCATGAATCGGCCCGGCTGCACGTGCTGGGCCAGGCCGACTACACGGACGATATCGCCGAAGTGCGCGGCACGTTGCACGCGGCGCTCGGCCTGTCGGGCAAGGCGCACGCCCGCATCCTCGACATCGATTTTACGGACGTCCTGGCCAGCCGCGGCGTGCGCGCCGTGCTCACGGCAAAGGACATCCCGGGCACCAACGATTGCGGCCCGATCATCCACGACGACCCGATCCTCGCGGACGGCCTCGTGCAATACATCGGCCAGCCGATCTTCGTGGTCGTCGCCGACAGCCACGACCTGGCCCGCCGCGCCGCGAAGAAGGCGGAAGTCAGCTACGAAGAGCTGCCGGCTATCCTGACGCCGCAGGCCGCGCGCGCCGCCGGCTCGTACGTGCTGCCGCCGATGCGCCTGACGCGCGGTGATGCCGAAACCGCATTCGAACGTGCCCCGCTGCGCGTGAAGGGCGAGCTGTACGTGGGCGGCCAGGAGCAGTTCTACCTGGAAGGCCAGATCTCGTACGCGATCCCGCAGGAAAACGACGGCATGCTCGTGCTGTGCTCCACGCAGCACCCGAGCGAGATGCAGCACGTCGTGGCGCATGCGCTCGGCCTGCACTCGCACAACGTGGTGGTGGAGTGCCGCCGCATGGGCGGTGGCTTCGGCGGCAAGGAATCGCAGTCGGCGCTGTGGGCCGCTTGCGCCTCCATCGCGGCGAAACGCCTGGGCCGCGCCGTGAAGCTGCGTGCGGACCGCGACGACGACATGATGGTGACCGGCAAGCGCCACTGCTTCCACTACCTGTACGAAGTGGGCTACGACGATGCCGGCCGCATCCTCGCGGCGAAGGTCGACATGGTGAGCCGCGCCGGCTACTCGGCGGACCTGTCCGGCCCTGTGGCCACCCGCGCCATCTGCCACTTCGACAACACGTATTATTTGTCCGATTGCGACATCCGCGCGGCGGCAGGCAAGACGAACACCCAGTCGAATACGGCATTCCGCGGTTTCGGCGGTCCGCAGGGCGCCATCGCGATCGAGTACATCATCGACGAGATCGCGCGCAACCTCGGCAAGGATTCGCTCGACATCCGCAAGCTGAATTTCTACGACAAGATCGACCGCAACGTCACGCCGTACGGCCAGCCCGTCGTCGACAACGTGATCCACGAACTGGTGGGCGAGCTGGAACAGACGAGCGAATACCGCGCGCGCCGCCAGGCCATCAATGAGTACAACGCGACGAACCCCGTGCTGAAGAAGGGCCTCGCGCTGACGCCCGTAAAATTCGGCATCGCGTTCAACGTGACGCACCTGAACCAGGCCGGCGCGCTCGTGCACGTGTACGTGGACGGCTCCATCCTCGTCAACCACGGCGGTACGGAGATGGGGCAGGGCGTCAACACCAAGGTGATGCAGGTGGTCGCGCACGAACTGGGCGTCGACCTGACCCGCGTGCGCATCGCCGCGACCAACACGAGCAAGGTCGCCAACACGTCGGCGACGGCCGCATCGACGGGCGCGGACCTGAACGGCAAAGCTGCGCAGGATGCGGCGCGCCAGATCCGCGAGCGCCTCGCCGCGTTCGCCGCGAAGCAGTACGGCGCCGCCGTGGAAGACGTGCGCTTCGTCGCGGACACCGTGTTCGCGAACGGGCACGAAGTCCCGTTCGGCGAACTGGTGGCGAAAGCTTATCTGTCGCGCGTGCAGCTGTGGTCGGACGGTTTCTATGCGACGCCGAACCTGCACTGGGATCCGAAGACGATGACGGGCAACCCGTTCTTCTACTTCGCATACGGCGCGGCGGTGGCGGAAGTCGTCATCGACACGCTGACAGGTGAGTGGAAACTGCTGCGCGCCGATGCGCTGTACGACGCCGGCAACTCGCTGAACCCCGCCATCGACATCGGCCAGGTCGAAGGTGCGTTCATCCAGGGCATGGGCTGGCTGACGACGGAAGAATTGTGGTGGAATGCGCAGGGCAAGCTGATGACGCATGCGCCGTCCACCTACAAGATCCCGGGCGTGTCGGATTGCCCGGACGCGTTCACGGTGAAGCTCTTCAACAACCACAACGTGGCCGATTCGATCCACCGCTCGAAGGCCGTCGGCGAACCGCCGCTGCTGCTGCCGTTCTCCGTGTTCCTCGCGATCCGCGACGCCATCTCGGCCGTGGGCGACCACAAGGTGAACCCGCCGCTGCGCGCGCCGGCGACGAGCGAGGCGATCCTCGACGCCGTGTCCTTCGTCGAAAACGCCTGACATGGACGATTGGCTCATCCCCACCGCGCAACCGGCCGTCCTGATCACGGTCGCGAAGGTCGACGGTTCCGTACCCCGCGAACCGGGCGCGCGCATGCTCGTCGACGCCGGCGGGCAGTGGGGCACCGTCGGCGGCGGCCACCTCGAGCTGCGCGGCATCGAGACGGCGCGCGCCATGCTCGCCGCCGGCGCCAGCGAGGCGCGCCGTATCGAACGCTTCCCGCTCGGTCCGAGCCTGGGCCAGTGCTGCGGCGGCGTCGTGCACCTCGCGTTCGAACTGGTCGACCGCGACCAGTGCGCCGAGCTGGCCGCGCGCCGTCATGAAGACGTGTGGCGCGTCGTCGCCCTGGACGGCGAACCCGATCTCGCGCTCGTCGATGCGCTGGGCCACAACATCCAGCGCAAGGGCGGCCGCTACCCGGATTTCGAGCGCAGCGGCGGCACCCGCGTGCTGCTCGATGACGCGGGACGGCGCTGGCTCGTCGATCACGTCCCGGCGCCGCGCGCGCACGTGATGCTGTTCGGCGCCGGCCACGTGGGCGCCGCCATCGTGCGCCTGCTGGCGGACCTGCCGTGCAAGGTGACGTGGGTGGACGAGCGGGAAGACCTGTTCCCGGCCACCGTCGCCCCGAACGTCGTCGTGGAAGCGACCGACCTGCCGGAAGCCGTCGTGCGCGCGGCGCCCGCCGGCACGAGCTTCCTCGTCATGACGCACAATCATGCGCTCGACCAGCGCCTGACCGAAGCGATCCTCCGACGGCCCGCGCACCAGGACTGGTTCGGCCTCATTGGATCGGAAACCAAACGCAGGCAGTTCGAGCACCGCCTGCGCGACCGCGGCATTTCCCGCGCGCGCCTGGACGACATGGTGTGCCCGATCGGCGTCCCCGGCATCAAGGGCAAGGAACCCGCCGTGATCGCCGTCGCCGTCGTCGCGCAACTGCTGATGGTCTGGGAGGCGGCGGCCCTCGCCGCGCCCGCGACCGCAACCGAAGTCCCACTGGAACAAGACTGAGATGTCCAACGATACCCGTACCGTGCAGGCCTACCGAGCGAGCCTGCTGCACTTCCACGCCGATCCGGCCTTCGCCGAGAACGCCCATGCCTGGCACCAGGACGGCCTCCTCGTCGTCGAGAACGGCCGCGTGCTCGCCGCCGGCGACTACGACAAGCTGGTCGCCACGCTGCCCGACGGCACCGACATCGTCGACTACCGCGGCCAGATCATCACGCCCGGCTTCATCGACACGCACCTGCACTTCCCGCAGACCGACATGATCGGCTCGCCCGCGCCGGACCTGCTGCCGTGGCTGGAGAACTACACGTTCCCGACCGAGCGCCAGTTCAAGGACCCGGTGCACGCGCGCACCGTCGCCGAATTCTTCCTCGACGAGCTGCTGCGCAACGGCACGACGACGGCGCTCGTCTACTGCACGGTGCACAAGGAATCCGTCGACGCGTTCTTCGAGGCGAGCGCCGCGCGCAACCTGCGCATGGCCGGCGGCAAGGTGCTGATGGACCGCAACTGTCCGGACTTCCTGCAGGACACGGCCGACCTGCGCGAGAGCGAAGAGCTGATCCGCCGCTGGCACAATCACGGCCGCGCCATGTACGCGATCACGCCGCGCTTCGCGCCCACGTCGACCCCAGCCCAGCTGGGCGCGGCGGGCGAACTGGCGCGCGCGTTCCCGACGACGTACATCCAGACGCACGTGTCGGAAAGCCGCGACGAATGCGCGTGGGTGAAAAGCCTGTACCCGGACAACCGCAGCTACCTGCAGGTGTATGAGCACCATGGGCTGATGCGGCAACGTTCGATGTTCGGCCACTGCATCTGGCTGGACGACGTCGACTTCGCGCTGATGGCCGACACGGGCGCCGCGATTTCCCACTGCCCGACGTCGAACCTGTTCCTCGGCAGCGGCCTGTTCGACGTCGCGAAGGCGGACAGCGTGCATGCCCACGTGTCGCTGGGGACGGACGTCGGCGCGGGCACGTCGTTCTCGATGTTGCAAACAATGAATGAAGCGTATAAAGTTGCGCGGTTAAAAGGCAGCTATCTCCCGGCCCTGCGCATGTTCTATCTCGCCACGCTGGGCGCCGCGCGCAGCATGCAGCTCGAAGGGACGATCGGCAATTTTGCCGCCGGCACCGAGGCGGACTTCATCGTCCTCGACCCGAAGGCGACGCCGCTGCTGGCGCGCCGCACGGCGAACGGCGACTCGCTCGAGGAAACCCTGTTCGCGCTGGCGCTGCTGGGCGACGACCGCGCGATCCGTGCCACGTATGCGGCCGGCAAGCGGGTGCACGAGCGGCATTGATACGTCATCCCCGCGAACGCGGGGATCCATGCTGAGCCGAACAGGACACTCAGTATGGGTTCCCGCGTGCGCGGGAACGACGACTTCGGCGCTGGTGAGATACTGTCGACAATCACTCACAGCCGAGACCAACATGACAAAAACCCTGAGCAGCAGCCTGCTGATCACCCTGGCGGCCCTTGCGGCCGCCGCTTCCGCGCGCACCCCGGCGTCCGGCCCCAACGAAGCGGCCACCGCGCGCCACTACGCGTCCCTGATCGCGGGCGCGCAGCCGAAGACGGCGGAGCTGGTCCTGTTCTTCTCGCAGATGCCCAAGGGCGGCGACCTGCACCACCACTACTCCGGCGCGATCTATGCCGAGACCTATGTCGACTGGCTCGACAAGCAGGGCTATTGCGTCAACAAGCTGACTTACAAGATCGAGACCGACAGGAGCGTCGTCGAGCACGAGCGCGCGAAGCAGCCGAAGGACCGCGCCTGCCTGTCGTCGTCCGACGTGTATGCCGACGACGCCACGTGGCGCGAGCTGCTGCAGCGCTGGTCGAGCAAGGATTTCAATAACCACGGCGCCATCCAGCCGCCGCCGGACCGCCAGTTCTTCCAGACCTTCGGCTACTTCGGCCCCATCTCCGACCGCAACTTCCACGAAGGCCTCGTCGAGCTGAAGAACCGCGCGCTGGCCGAGAACGTGGCCTACATCGAGACGATGTTCAAGAGCCCGGACACGGTCTCGGATCCCGAATTCGACAAGCGCGCGTGGGACAGCGCACGCGACGAGGCGAAGTTCGCCCAGCTGCTGGAATCCGCGCGCCAGAAGCTGAACGCGACGCCGGCGTTCCGCGCCTCCGTCGACACGTTCGTCCGCACCGTCAACGAAGCGGCGCTGGGCATCGACGACGAGAATTTCACGATGCGCTACCAGACCTATGTCGTGCGCCTGTTCTCGCCGTCGCGCGTGTTCTCGTCGATGCTGGCCGCGTTCGAATCGGCGGCGCGGGGCGGCAGGATCGTCGGCGTGAACATCGTGGGCCAGGAAAGCCAGATGGTCTCCATGCGCGACTACACCTTGCACATGCAGATGTTCCGCTACCTGAAGAAGGTGTACCCGAAGGTCAACGTCGCGATGCACGCGGGCGAGCTGGCGCTGGGCGACGTGCCGCCGGAAGACCTGAAATACCACATCGACCAGGCGCTGAACGTGGCGGGCGCGCAGCGCATCGGCCACGGCATCGACCTCGCGCACGAGACGAACGCCGTCGGCATCATGAAGACGATGCGCGCGAAGGACATCCCGGTCGAAATCAACCTGACGTCGAACGCGTTCATCGAGGGCGTGCAAGGCGAGAACCACCCGATCACGCTGTACCGCAAATATGGCGTGCCGTACGTGATCTCGACGGACGACGCGGGCGTCACGCGCCACAACCTGGCCAACGAATACGTGCTGTTCGCCAGCCGCTACAAGCCGAGCTATGCGGAAGTGAAGAAGGCGTCGTACAACAGCATCCGCTACAGCTTCCTGCCGGACTCCGACAAGCAGCGCCTGACGCGCCTGCTCGATGCACGCTTCGCGCGCTTCGAGTCGGACGTCGCCGCGCTCGAACGCACCGCCGTGAAGCATTGAGTTTTGTCCTCCCGCCGGCGGCGGTCCCGCCGCCGGCATCCTTCCTCCGAACCGCAGTTGCCACCCGACTATGTGGAACAGGCACCGCATATGCCGCCCCTGTGGCCAACTCGCGACAGAATGGATTAATTGTCATGTCGTTTGCTTAAAAACCAAGCTAAACAATTTCATTCGAGAACGCCCCATTTATCATCCCGACGTGTCCGTTTCTGAGGGAAAATGCATCCTGCACGCGACCACCTGCTCACTTCTTGAGCAACTTATACGCGCAAGCTATAAATTCCGAAGTGAAAACGTATTTGTCTCGATAAACGGCTTCATGCCATATTGGCCTTTTATTAAGCCAACGTCCGAGAAAATGCGTGGTTTTGGGTGTAATAGCCTGGAAACAATTAACCGCTAGACTCGCGTGCGCTGCTTTTTGCTGGTGCATTGTCATCCACATCCGCACCATCGAACAGCATGCAGAAAGAACGAGAGACCGGGCGTCATGAGCGGCCGGTCGAGGATTGCAGTACTCAAGAGGGGGGAACTCCGTTCCCAACCATAACTATCAAGTCTATTTGGGGTTAATCCAATGATCTATCAAAAACGGATCCAGCTGACGAAGCTGGCGCTGGCTCTGTCGATTGCGCTCGCGGGGGCGCCGGCCCTGGCGCAGAACACGACGTCGGCTGTCGGCGGTCGTATCTCGAGCGCTGACGGCCGACCGGCCGCCGGCGCCGCAGTGCAAATCGTTCACACCGAATCCGGTTCGGTCAGCAACGTCGTCACCGATGCGGAAGGCCGCTATATCGCGCGCGGCCTGCGTACCGGCGGTCCGTACACGATCATCATCACCAAGGACGGCGTTACCGAAAAACGCGAAGGCATCTACCTGCAACTGGCGGAAACCGCCACCGTCGACGCGACCGTCGGCGCGCCGATGCAGACCGTGACCATCGCCGGCAACCGCGCGCGTTCCGACATCTTCAGCCGCTCCAACATGGGCGCGGGCACCGCGATCAGCAACGCGCAGCTGCAGATCCAGGCGTCGGTCAACCGCAACCTGCAGGACTACGCCCGCGCCGACCCGCGCGTCTCGCAGACCGACAAGGAGCGCGGCGAACTGTCCGTCGCCGGCCAGAACTCGCGCTACAACTCGATCACCATCGACGGCGTGAACGTGAACGACACGTTCGGCCTGGAAGCGAACGGCAGCCCGACCTCGCGCCAGCCGATCTCGATCGAAGCGATCCAGTCGACCCAGGTGAACGTCGCCAACTACGACGTCACGCAGAAGGGCTACACCGGCGGCAACATCAACGCCGTCACCAAGTCCGGCACGAACCAGTGGAAGGGCGGCGTGTACTACGTGTACCGCGACGACCGCCTGGCCGGCCAGCGCTACAACCCGGCCAACGACACCTATTCGGATCCGGTACCCTTCAAGGAAACGACCAAGGGCGTGTGGGCGAGCGGCCCGCTCGTCGAGGACAAGCTGTTCCTGTACGCGCTGTCGGAAGAGACCAACTCGTCGCGCAGCGCGCCCGACTACGGTCCGGTCGGCTCGAACAACGGCACGACGGTCGCCGTGACCCCGGCGGAAATCGCCGCCGTGCAGAACATCATGAAGAACCAGTACGGCGTCAACGCCGGCGGCCTGGCCCAGGGCGGCGGCAACTTCGTGTCGCGCGAGCAGATGCTGAAGGTCGACTGGAACATCAGCGACAACCACCGCGCCAACATCCGCTACCAGCGCACCACGCAGGCCGAGCCGCAGTATTCGCTGTTCAGCGCCACCGGCCTGAGCCTGGATTCGGCGTACTACTCGCAGGGCAAGCAGATCGAGACGACCGTCGCCCAGCTATTCTCGGACTGGACCCCGACGTTCTCGACCGAACTGAAGGCGTCGTCGCGCAACTACGACTCCGTCCCGACCAACAACACGCAGCTGCCGACCATCGGCGTGCAGTTCACCGGCGCACTGCCGGCCGGCACCCCGAGCAACGTCACGACGGGTAACCGCACGATCAACCTGGGCACCGACAACTCGCGTCACATGAACCTGCTGCGCACCCGCACGCAGGACTTCTACGCGGGTGCCAACTGGACCGTGGGCGACCACGAAATCAAGTTCGGCGCGGACTACCAGAAGAACAAGATCTACAACGCGTTCCTGCAGAACGTGTACGGCAACTACACCTTCGGTTGCGACAACAACCTGAACTACTCGTTCGGTTCCATCAACTGCAACACGGCGTCCCAGGCCCAGGTCGAAGCCGCCGTGCTGGAAAACCTGCGCTCCGGCCGCTACACGTCGTACACGCTGCAGGTCGCCGCACCGGGCTTCACGCTGAACGACGCCGTCGCGCAGTTCAACATGACGAACACCGGCCTGTTCCTGCAGGACACCTGGAACGTCAACCGCCAGCTGACCCTGAACTACGGCTTCCGTGTGGACCAGGTGGGCGTGGGCGGTACGCCGGTCGCCAACACGAAAGTGGCCCAGGCCGCCGTGCTGAACCCGAACGCACGCCAGACCGGCGGCTTCGGCTACAACAACCAGCAGACGATCGACGGCACCAAGCTGTTCCAGCCGCGCTTCGGCTTCAACTACAACTTCGACACCCCGCGCCGCATGCAGCTGCGCGGCGGCTTCGGCCTGTTCCAGGGCGCCGCGATGTCCGTCTGGCTCGCGAACCCGTTCCAGAACACCGGCATGACGACGCAGCAGATCACCTGCTCGGCCACGGGTAACACCAAGTGCCCGCCGGTCGCCGGCACGCCGAACGGCGCGTTCAGCACCGACATCAACAACCAGCCGAAGCTGGGCGGCTCGACCCCGCCGATCGCCAACGTCGACCTGATCGACCCGAACGTGAAGCAGCCGTCCGTGTGGAAAGCCAACCTGGCCTTCGAAACGGAACTGCCGTGGTACGGCCTCGTCGCCGGCGCCGAAGTGCTGTACGCGCACACCAAGGACGGTATCTTCTTCCAGAACCTGAACCTGGGCCAGCCGACCCGCATCGGCGTCGATGGCCGCCAGCTGTTCTGGAACGCGAACGGCCTGTCGCAGAACTGCTGGAGCGTGGGTAACAACGCCGTCAGCACCGCCAAGGGCTGCACCAACACGACCAAGTCGCTGTCGAATTCCGCGTTCGGCAACGTGATCAAGGTCACCGGCACGGACAAGGGCGAGAACCGCGTCTCGACGCTGTCGCTGTCGTACCCGATGACCAAGGGCTTCGGCTGGTCGGTCGCGGCAAGCCACACCTATGCGACAGAAGTCTCGAACCTCACGTCGTCGACGTCCGGCTCGAACTACGGCGCCCGTTCGGCCCTGAACCCGAACGACAACGTGGCCGCCAACTCGGCCTACCTGGTCAAGAACCGCATCAACGCGCTGCTGAACTTCGAGAAGGCGTTCTTCGGCAAGTACAAGACCCGCTTCGGCGTGTTCTACGAAGGCCGTACCGGCAAGCCGTACAGCTGGACCTTCAAGAACGACATGAACGGCGACGGCATCGGCAGCAACGACCTGATGTACATCCCGAAAGCGTTCGGTTCGGGTGAAGTCGTGTTCGCGGGCGATACGGCGACCAGCCACGCCAACGAGCAGCGTTTCTGGGGCATCGTCAACGCCAACAAGGCCCTGCGCCAGGCAGCCGGCGGCACCGTTGCCCGCTACGGCGACTTCTCGCCATGGACGAACAGCTTCGACCTGCGCATCAGCCAGGAAATCCCGGGCCTGTTCGCACGTAACAAGGCGTCGGTCTCGTTCGACATCCTGAACTTCGGCAACCTGCTGAACAAGAAGTGGGGCCAGATCTACGAAGCACCGTTCTTCTCGAACGGCGGCCAGACCCGCGGCTTCGTCGACTACGCCGGCATGGACAGCCAGGGCCGTTATGTCTACGCGGTCCGCTCGGCCGCCGATCCGCTGCAGATCCGCCAGGTCAAGGGCGAGTCGCAGTGGTCGGCACAGGTCACCGTCAAGTACGAGTTCTGATCCGGGCCTGACATGACGTAAATGAGACGGCCGGTGGCGACACCGGCCGTCTTTTCTTCCCTTGTAAAGACCAGAACTGCGAACGGGCGTGCCATAATCGATGGCTGCCGTTCGCATCACAAAGACTTCATATGATCGTATCCCGTCCGTTCGCGCTGGCCCTGGGCGCCGCGTTGCTGCTGTCTGGCTGCGCCTCCGCGCCGGTCCGTCCGCTCGAGATCAATCTCGTCGCGCTGAACGACTTCCACGGCAATCTCGAGCCCAGCAAGTACACGTACACGCCGCCGGGCTCCACGCAGCCGCGCACGATCCAGGCCGGCGGCATCGACGTGCTGAAAGGCGCGCTGGACACGTTCCGCAAGGACGACCCGGACCTGTTGTTCGTCGCGGCCGGAGACCTCGTCGGCGCGAGCCCCGCCGCGTCGTCGATGTTCGCGGACGAACCGAGCATCGAGGCGCTGAACCGCATGGGCCTCGTCGCCAGCTCCCTCGGCAACCACGAATTCGACCAGGGACCGAAGGAGCTGCTGCGCCAGCAGCACGGCGGCTGCGATTCGCCACGGCCCGCGAAAGCATGCCGCTTCTCGCCCGATTTCAGGGGCGCCGGTTTTACTTACCTCGCCGCCAACGTCGTCGACGCGCAGACGGGCAAGACCCTCGTGCCGGGCTGGCGCATCGTCGACGTCAAGGGCGTCAAGGTGGGCCTGATCGGCGCCGTGTTGCACGACCTGGCCTCCGTGACGATCGCCTCGTCCATCAAAGGCCTGGCCATCGAGGATGAAGCGGCATCGATCAACGCCGTGCTGCCCGCGATGCGTGCGCAGGGCGCGCAGGTGTTCGTCGTGCTGATCCACGAAGGCGGCTTCGCCGACCAGCCGTATGACAAGGCCGATTGCGACACCCTGCACGGCCCGATCGTCGCCATCACGAAGAAACTCGACCCCGCGATCCGCCTCGTCATCAGCGGCCATTCGCACACGGGCTATCTGTGCAAGGTGGACGGCAAGGTCGTCACGCAGGCGGACGCGTACGGCCATCTGCTGTCGCGCATCAGGCTGACGCTCGATCCGGCCACGAAGGCCGTCCAGGACATCCAGGTGCGCAACGTCGTGATGGCGCCGGACGCGTTCACACCGGACGCCGGCCTGTCGACGTATCTCGCGGACGTGCGTGCGAAGAGCCGCGCGGAGCTGGCGAAGCCGGTGGCACGCGTGCAGGGCGCGTTGTCGCGCAAGGAGAACCCGGCCGGCGAATCGGCGCTGGGCGGCGTGATTGCCGACGCGGCCGTCGCCGCCACGCGCGACCAGGGCGCGCAGATCGGTTTCATGAACCCGGGCGGCATCCGCAAGGACCTCGAAGTGGGCGAGGGCGGCGTGGTGAGCTTCGGCCAGGCGCAGGCCGTGCTCCCGTTCGGGAACACGCTCGTCGTGATGGACCTCACCGGCGCGCAACTGCGCCGCGTGCTCGAACAGCAGTGGGACCGGCCGGCATCGTCCGATCCTTCGATCCTCGCCGTGTCCAGCAGCCTGACGTACGACTGGGACGGCACGCAACCCGTCGGCCGGTGCACGGCGAACGTGAAGGTGGACGGCAAGGCGCTCGACGATAATAAAGTGTATCGCGTGGTGGCCAACAACTTCCTGGCGGAGGGCGGCGACAACATCCCGATGTTCGCCAAGGGCACGCGCCGCGTCGAGACGGGCCTGCGCGACCTCGATGCGCTGATCGCGTACCTGCAGAAGCATCCGGAAGCCGGCGGCATGAGTTTTGCCGCACCTCAGCGCATCCGCAAGGTGCGCTAACGATATAAACCGTATTCACAGAAAGACCCTCATGAAGAAAATCGCATGTGTCGTGGCGCTGGCAAGCGCCTTCGTGTCGCTGGATGCGGCCGCATGGGGCACGGACGGCCACCGCGCCGTGGGCGCCATCGCCGACAAGCTGATCAAGGGCACGCATGCCGAGGCGCAGGTGAAGGCGCTGCTGCTGCCGGGCGAATCGCTGGAAGCCGTGTCGACGTGGCCCGACTGCGTGAAGGGCAACTGGTGCGGTCCGCAGACGCCGGAAATGATCGAGTACGTGAACGCGAATCCGAAGCACAGCGAATACCACTACACGGACGTCCCGTTCCAGCTCGACCACTACCACGACGGCGCCGCCGGCACGGCCGATGACGACATCGTGCAGACCTTGAAGGAAGCCATCGCCGTCCTGCAGGGCAAGGACACGCCCGCGACCAATCCGCACAAGTTCACGAAGCGCCAGGCGCTGATCCTCGTGACCCACCTGGCGGGCGACATCGTCCAGCCGCTGCACGTGGGCGCCGCCTTCGTCGACAAGGACGGAAAATTCGTCGTGCCGAAGACGAAGGCCGAGATCGACGAGACCGTCGTCTTCGATTCGCGCGGCGGCAACAACTTCCTGATGGACGACGCGAAGATCGAGCAGATGTCCGCCAACCTGATCCCGCCGGGCGAACCGAAGCCCGTCAAGCCGGGCGTGCCGCAGGCGCTGACGAAGCCGTTCCACTCGTACTGGGACAGCACGACGGTCGACTACGCGTTCCGCCGCGTCCGCGCGAAGACGCCGGAGCGGTTCGCGCAGGCCGCCATCGACGGCAAGCCGAACGTGGCGCAGAACAGCGGCGATCCCGTCACCTGGCCGTACCAGTGGGCGGACGATACGCTGGCGGTCTCGAAGATCGCGTTCGCGGGCGTCACCGCGGGCAAGATCGTGCCGCAGGTGAGCAAGAAGGGCGAAACCTATTACACGTGGACGCTGGAAGTGCCGAATGACTATCCGGTGCCCAGCTCCGCGCTCGCAAAGACACAGATGATCAAGGGCGGCTACAACCTGGCCGCGCTGCTGAAGGCGATCTGGCCGTAATCCCGGCGCCAGCCTTCCGCAAGCCGCCGCGCGCCCACAAGGCCGCGGCGGTTTTTTTTCGTGGGTTAGAATCGCGGATTCATACGGACCCTTACCATGCCCACGATTCTTCGTTTCATCATCCCCGCGTCCACACTGGTGGCACTCGTGCCCGCCGTGGCCGCCGAACCCAACTTCCCGCTGTGGGAAGCCGGCATCGGCGCCGCCGTGTTCAACACGCCCGCGTATCCGGGCGCGTCCGACCGCAGCAACCGCGGCCTCGTGCTGCCGTTCCTGCTGTACCGCGGCAAGGTGCTGCGCGCCGACCAGCAGGGCGTCGGCGCGCGCCTGCTGGACACGGACAAGGTCGAATTCGACATCGGCTTCGCGGGCGCGCTGCCGTCCCGTTCGGACGACGTCGAGGCGCGCCGCGGCATGCCCGACCTCGGCACGCTCGTCGAATTCGGCCCGCGCGTGAAGTATAAATTCGCCGACCTGGGCGAGGCGGGGCGCCTGCGCTTCGAACTCCCGGTACGCGCCGTCATCGAAGCGCGCGGCGGCCTGCGCCGCCAGGGCTGGACGACGGAGCCGCGCTTCGTGTGGGAACGCCGCGGCGACGCGGGCCGCTGGACGATGGAAGCGCAGGTCGGCGCCGTGTTCGGCGACCGCCGCATCCACGGTTATTTCTACGACGTCGCGCCGCAGTATGCGACGGCGGACCGGCCGGCCTACCGGGCCGACAGCGGCTTGATGCTGGTGCGGACGGGCGTGTTCGGCACGGTCAAGGTCAACCAGGACGTGCGCGCGTTCGCGTTCGTGCGGCTGGACAGCTATGCGGGGAATGCGAACCGGGACAGTCCACTGTTCAGGAAGGATGTCGGCGCGTCGGCCGGGGTGGGGCTGGCGTGGACGTTGGCGCGCTCGAGCAAGCGCGCCAACGAGTGATGTTCAGCGCGACTTGACGAACGGCTTGCCGATGGCTTTCGGCGCGACCGACTTGGCCATCAGGCCGGCGAGAACGACGACGGTGACGATGTACGGAATCGCCTGGATCAGCGACCCTGGCAGGCGGCCGACGACGGGCAGGTCGACGCCTTCGAGCTGGATCTGGATCGCGCCGAACAGGCCGAACATCAAACAGCCCAGCACCGTGTGCAGCGGGCGCCAGTTGCCGAAGACGAGCGCCGTCAGCGCCAGGTAACCGGCGCCGGCCGACATGTCGCGCAGGAAGAAGCCGCTCTGGACCAGCGTCAGGTAAGCACCTGAGAACGAGCACAGGACACCGGCCACGAACATGGCGAGATAGCGCGTGCGCTCGACCGAGACGCCGGCCGCGTCGGCCGCATGCGGGTTCTCGCCGCACGCGCGCAGGCGCAGGCCGAAGCGGCTGTGGTACACGACCCAGTGCACGACGGGCAGCAGCAGGAACGCTACGTAGACCAGCACCGACTGGCCGCCGATCAGGTGGCCGTACAGCCAGCCGATGACGGGGATATGCTCGACGGCCGCGGTGCCGGGCAGGACGACGTCGAACAGGCGCGCATTGCGCAGGTCCGGCGTGCGGCCGCCCTGCTGGAAGAAGAATTGCGCGAGCACGAACGTCAGGCCGCTCATGGCGATGTTGATGGCGATGCCGGCCACGAGCTGGTTGCCTTTCTGCGTGATCGACACGAACGCCTGCACCATCGCGAGGGCGACCGACACGCCCATGCCGGCGAGGATGCCGTACCACGGGTTCTGCGTCGTGTACGCAACAGCGGCCGATGCGAACGCCGACGCGAGAATCTTGCCTTCGAGGCCGATGTCGACGACGCCCGAGCGCTCGGCGAACAGGCCGGCCAGCGCGGCGAACATCAGCACCGGCGCGTTGCGGATCGTGGAGACGATGATGCTGGCGAGTTGGAAGTCTTCCATTCAAATCCCCTTGTTGGTACGGGTGACGTTGAGCAGTTTCAGGACGGCCGGGGCGTAGAAGTTTTCCATCGCGCCGCAGAACAGGATGATCAGGCCCTGGATGAAAATGAACGTCTCCTGCGGGATGTTCGGTTTTTCCAGCGACAGGTCGAAGCCGCCCTGGATCAGCGCGCCGAACAGCACGGACGACAGGAAGATGCCGACCGGATGCTGGCGGCCCATCAGCGCGATCGCGATGCCCACGAAGCCCGCGCCGGCGGGGAAGTTCAGCGACAGGTAGTGCGTCGAGCCCATCACGGAGTTGACGGCGCCGAGGCCGGCCAGCGCGCCCGACACGAGCATCGTCACGATGATCGTGCGGCTGATTTTTACGCCCGCGTAGTGCGCGGCGTGCGCATTCAGGCCCGTCGCGCGCAGCTGGTAGCCCCACGACGAACGCCATACGACGACGCCGTAGATCACCAGGGCGAGGATGGCAAGGATAAAACTGATGTTCAGCGGCGTGTCGCCCAGCACCGGCAGGAGCTTGCTCAGCAGGGGCAGGGCGGCGCTGTCGGCGAACACGCGCGAGGCCGGGTTCTGCTGCCCTTCCGGGATCAGGTATTTGACGATCACGAAGTTCATCAGGCTCGCCGCGATGAAGTTGAACATGATCGTCGTGACAACGACGTGGCTGCCCCGTTTCGCCTGCAGGTAGCCCGGAATGAACGCCCACAGCGCGCCGAAGACGGCCGCGCCGATCATCGCGAGCGGGATCATGAGGATGCCCGACAGGTGCGCGTCGAGCGCCAGCACGACCCACGTCAGGCCCAGGCCGCCCACGTACATCTGGCCTTCCGCGCCGATGTTGAAGAGGCCGGCCTGCATCGCGATCGACACGGCGAGGCCCGCGAAGATGAAGGTGCTCGCGTAGAACAGCGTGTATGCGAGGCCTTCCGGATCGAGGATGGCGCTGTCGACGAGGATGCGGAGCGACTCCGACGGGCTCTCGCCGAGCAGGTGGATCACGAGCGCCGCGACGAGCAGCGCCGACATCAGGTTCAGGATGGGCAGGACGAAACCGGTGGCCCAGCGTGGCAATTCGGTGTTGTTCATGATGTCAGTGCTTGTGCATTCCGCCCATCATAAGGCCGATGCGGGTGGTGTCGAATTCGTCGATGGGGAGGATGCCGGTGATGCGGCCGCCGGACATCACGATGATGCGGTCCGCGAGCGCGCGCACCTCTTCCAGTTCCACCGACGACAGCAGGATTGCCACGCCTTCGTCGCGCAGGCGCAGGAGCTGCGTGTGGATGCTTTCGATGGTGCCGATGTCCACGCCGCGCGTCGGCTGGCCGACCAGCATCAGCTTCGGCTTCGCAGCCACTTCGCGCGCGATGACGACCTTCTGCTGGTTGCCGCCCGAGAGCAGGCCGATACGCAGGTCCGGATTGTTCGGACGCACGTCGAACGCCGTCATCAGGTGCGCGCAGCGCTGCGCGATCTTCTTGTAGTCGAACAGGCCCCAGCGGTTTTTTACGTTGTCCTGGTAGCCGAACACCGTGTTCTGCATCACGGAGAAATCCTTGATCACGCCGTCGCGCAGGCGGTCTTCCGGCACGTGGCCGATGCCCCGTTCCCGGAACTCCGCCGGCAGGCCGTCCGCGTTCGTGCGGCCCGTGTACGGCAGGTCCTGGCCGAGGAATTCGACCTTGCCCGACGTGGGCAGCCGCATGCCGGACAGGATCTCGAGCAGCTCGCTCTGGCCATTGCCCGACACGCCCGCGATGGCGACCACTTCGCCCGCGCGCAGGGTGAAGTCGATGTCGGCGAGGAGGGCGACGCCGTTCGCATCCTGCAGCTCCAGGCCCGACACCTTCAGCACTTCCGCGCCCGGGTTGTACGGCGCGCGCGGCAGCTCGCTCTGGATCGGGCGGCCGACCATCATGTTGGCCAGTTCTTCACGCGACGTCTCCGCGGTCTTGACCGCACCGACGACGCGGCCCGCGCGCATCACCGTCACCTCGTCCGTGATCTCCATGATCTCTTGCAGTTTATGGGTGATCAGGATGATGGTCTTGCCCTGTTCCTTGAACAGCCGCAGGATCTCGAACAGCGACGCCGTCTCCTGCGCGGTCAGCACGGCGGTGGGCTCGTCGAGGATCAGAATGTTGGCGCTGCGGTAGATCTGCTTGAGGATCTCCACGCGCTGCTGCGCGCCGACGGACAGGTCGTGGATCGTCGCGAGCGGGTCGACGTCGAGGCGGTAGCGGTCGCAGATCTCGCGCAGCTTCGCTTCCACGGCGCCGCGCTTCGCGGCCAGCTTGAAGCCGCCCTCGTTGCCCAGCATGACGTTGTCGAGGACGGTCATGTTCTCGACGAGCATGAAGTGCTGGTGCACCATGCCGATGCCGAGCGCGATAGCCTCATGGCTGGTACGGATGTCCTGCGGCCGGCCGTCGATGAGGACCTGGCCGCTGTCGGCGTTGTAGTAGCCGTACAGGATGCTCATCAGGGTCGACTTGCCGGCGCCGTTTTCGCCGATCACGCCATGGATCGAGCCCTTGGCGATGGCGAAGCTGACGTCGGCATTCGCCTGCACCGCCCCGAAGGCTTTGCTAATGTTGCGAAATTCTACGGCTGGCTGCATAGCGGTCTGTCCATTCATTTAAAAGCGCGCCGCGCCGGCATGGAAACCGGCGCGGCGCGCTTCACTGTCAAACTGTGTTCGATGCCGTGTTACTGCACTGGGCACGAATTGGCCGCGCGATAGTCGACCACCTTGATCTTGCCGGCGATGATGTCGGCCCGGGCGCTCATCACGCGCTTTTCCATCTCGGGGGTGACGACCATGCGGTTGTCCTTGTCGAGCACCCAGTCGACGCCGCCTTCCTTCAGGCCTTCGTACGTGATGCCCGACGTGAACTGGCCGTTCCTGGCCTTCATGAACGCTTCGTACGCGGCGTTGTCGACGCGCTTGACCATCGACGTCAGCATCGTGCCCGGGTACAGGTAGTTCTGGTTGGAGTCCACGCCGATCGCCAGCTTGCCCTTTTCCTTGGCCATCTGCAGCGCGCCCATGCCGGAGCCGCCCGCGACGGCGAAGACGACGTCGGAGCCGCGGTCGAATTGCGCGCGTGCCAGCTCGCCGCCCTTGGCCGGGTCGTTCCAGGCCGCGGACGTCGTGCCGACCATGTTCTGCAGGACCTGCACCTTCGGATTGATGGCACGCGCGCCCTGCACGTAGCCGCAGGCGAACGCGCGGATCAGCGGGATGTCCATGCCGCCGACGAAGCTGATCGTCTTCGTCTTCGACGCCATCGCCGCGGCGACGCCGACGAGGTACGAGCCTTCTTCTTCCTTGAACAGCACGGAGTTGACGTTCTTGCCCTGGGCGTTGCCGTCGATGATCACGAAGTGCACGTTCGGGTATTCGGCCGCGATCTTTTGCACGGGCTGCGTCTGCGAGAAGCCGATCGAGACGATCAGTTGCAGCTTCTTGCGCGCGAGCGCGCGCAAGACCTGCTCGGCCTGGGTGTCGTAGTTGGCCTGGGCTTCAAACACCTTGACGCCGGTTTCCTTCGTGAACCGCGCGACGCCTTCGGCGGCGGACTGGTTGAAGGATTTGTCGAACTTGCCGCCGGCATCGTAGACGATCGCCAGCTTCGCGCCCGCCATGTCGGCGCTGGCGCTGGCGCTGATGCACAGCGCCGCGATCATCGTACAAAGTTGCTTGAATTTCATTGATTTAGGCTCCTGAATCCCATATTTTACCGGCGCAACGGCTGTGCAGGGAGGGGGATTCTCGGAACTATGCATCAGCCAGTTTATTCGTGGCAAATACGATTTTACTTTGCTATTTATTTTGTTGACATATAAATAGCGCCGTTTCAGTCGGCGAGCGGGAGTGCGGGCGGAACGGCGATGGCGGCGACGGCCGCGGTGGTCGTAGCCGGGATGACGATCTCCGGTGCCGGCGCCGGAATGGGCGCGGCCGGCGTCGGCGCGGGGGAGGGAATCCCGATCGGCCTGGCGAACTGCGACGTGAGGAAGCGCGCGATGCGCGTCTGCGTGTCTTCCAGGTACGGGATATTCAGGTGGTCCGAGTCGGGCACGGTCTCGTCCCCGATCAGCTGGGCCAGTTTGGCGACGAGCTGGTCGGTGTGCGAGTGCGGCACGATGTCGTCGCTGGCCGCGCGCAGCACGAACGTGGGCGCCTTCAGCGTGGGTGCATACTTGATCGACTCGAAGCGGTGGCGCAGCATGTATTCGATCGGCATCACGCGGAACTTGCGCTTCGCGAGGGCGAGGATCGAATCGTAAGGCGTGATCAGCACGACGGAGTGCACGGGCCGCTCCTTCGCGACCTGCACGGCCACGCCGGACCCGAGGCTGCGGCCGACGACGGCGATGCGTTTCGGATCCACGTGGTGGTGCGCGGCCATCCAGTCGAACAGCATGCAGGCGTCGTCGATCATGTGCGCTTCGGCCGGGTCGCCGTGGGAATCGCCGTAACCGCGGTAGTTCACGGCCAGCACAGCCATTCCGGGGAACAGCTTGCCGGCATCGCGCACGACCCAGGACACTTCCTCGGACCGGCCGCCGAAATAAATGACGGCGGGACGCAAGCCGGGCATCTTCGGCGTCATCAGCCAGCCGGACAGCCGCGTGCCGTCCTTGGCGCGCAGCACGACGGGGCGGGTGCGGTGGCCGCTGCTGCGTGGATGCGCCACTTCGCGCTCGACGGTGGGATTGAACACGAGACGGCGCTGGTTCGCCGCGACCGCGGCCGTGAGGCCCAGCCACAACATGCTGGCAAAGCCAGCCATACCTGCCGCCAATTTTTTATGTGTGCTCATGTATACAGTCTACCTCTGGCTAGGGATGAAGTCTGTGCGGTGCCCATCAAATACACCTTCATTATGGTGCGAACTCACGAAGAGTAGCTTTGCCGCAACATCCTGTTACAGCGCGGGCGTTGTCGCCGCCTGACAGGGTTTGTTAGGCTGTCCATGAAGACAGGATGTGGAGGCGGGATGAGGTGGAAAGCGGTCGTGCCGGCATGTGCCGGGCTGGGCCTGTTGGCGGTGCTGGTGGTGCCGGCGTGGCGGTCGGCGCCGCCGGTCGTCACGCCGGCCGCTTTGCCCGTGCCGCCAGCGTCGACGACCGGCGCGACGGCCGGGCCGGCCTGGCTGTCCGACCTCGGTGCGCCGCCGGCCCCGCTGCCGGTGCCTGCCGAACCGCTGGCGCAGCGCATCGAACGCCTGGTCGCCAGCGGCGATCCGCGCGATGCGTATCGCGCGTGGTGGCTGTTGCACGCCTGCGTCGTGTTCGGGCGCACCGGTCGCCTGCCCGAGCGTGACGGCACTGAACCGGATGCCATCGCCGATCCCGCGCATGCCTGCGCGACCGTCAACGAAAGAATGAAGATGGCGCGCATCGACCATCTCGAACGCGCCGCGCGCGCGGGCGTGGACGGCGCGCTGGCGGAACTGGTCGAAGAAGGCCCGTTCGGCGACCCGACCGCCCTCACGACGCGCCCCGACGATCCGCTCGTGAAGGAGTGGAAGGAGAGGATCAACGGGATGCTGAACGAGCAGGCGGAGCAGGGCTATTGGGCCAGCCTGTACCAACTCTTTACCGGTTTCTGGTTCGGCCACCCGGCCATCGCCGCGGACCGCCAGAGCGCGCTGGCCTACGGCATGGCGCTGCGCGACATCATGGTCAAGCTGGACGGCGTGCCCGAGCAGCAGGCCATCCCGTTCAACGGTCCGTTCCTGGACGAGATCGGTACCGGCCTCACGCCGGACCAGAAGGCGCGTGCGCAGGCGCACGCCGATGCGATCGTTGCCCGTGCGGCGGACCAGCGGGACATTGCAAATCGGATATCGATCAAGCAAAAAAAGTAATTGGTCCAGGTCATGTGATCGACTCTACGATGGGAGGTTCTTGGAGAGATCGATAACATGAAAATTCTAAAACTGTTCTTCAGCCTGGCGCTGCTGTTGAGTGGACTGCCGGCCTGGGCATCCACCCAGGCTCCCCGGCCGGAAGGCCCTTGCGACATCTATGCGAAGGCGGGCGCGCCCTGCGTGGCAGCGCACAGCACTACGCGCGCGCTCTACGCCGCGTACAACGGGCCGCTCTACCAGGTCATGCGCCAGTCGGACGGCAAAACGCGCGACATCGGCGTCGTGCGAGGCGCCGGCTATGCGAACGCGGCGGCGCAGGACGCGTTTTGCGCCGACACCTATTGCTGGATCACGATCCTGTACGACCAGTCGGGCAAGCGCAATCACCTCGTGCAGGCGCCGCGCGGCACCTGGACGGGGCCCGCGTTGGGAGGCATGGACAATCTGCCGCTCGCGGACCTGGCGCCGGTCACCATCATGGGACATAAGGTGTATGGCGTGTACATCGCGCCCGGCATGGGCCTGCGCCTGAACGATACGCACGGCGTGCCCGTCGATGACCAAGCGGGCGGGCAATATGCCGTCATCAATGGCTATCACTACAACGGGGCTTGCTGCTTCGACTATGGCAACGGCGAGATCGACAGCATCGACGACGACAACGGCACGATGGAGGCCATCTATTTCGGCAACGCGAAAGGGTGGTATCGCGGCAGCGGGGCCGGGCCCTGGGTGATGGCCGACCATGAAAACAATCTCGTCGGTTGCGTCAACGACGACAAATCGAAGCTGTGCGCCAACCTGCCCACCCTCGGTTCGCGCTTCATCGCGGCCGTCACGAAAGGCAAGCCCGGACATTGGGCGACGCTGGGCGGTGATGCCCAGCGGGGACAACTGGCCGTCATGTACGAAGGCCGCCGGATCGATGCATCCTACGACCCCATGCGCAAGCAGGGCGCCGTCCTTCTCGGCAATGGCGGCGACAACAGTACCGCGTCGCAAGGCACGTTCTACGAAGGCGCGATGACGGCGCCGCGGACGTATCCGTCCAACGCGACGGACCAGCTGGTCGCGCAGAACGTGGCGGCCGCCCGTTACGAGGTCGCAGCCGTCAGTGTCGGGGCCGCAGCGGCGTCCGACGTCCCGGGCAGCCTGCACACGTTCGCGCCGCTGGCGTCCAAAGACCTGGCGGTCACGTTCACGAATACGACGGGCCAGCCCGTGCGGGGCGTCACGCTGTCCCTGGCGGTGCCGAAGGGCTGGCATGTCGACGCGGCCGCGAAAACCATCGCCGACGCGGTCGCGCCCGGCCAAAGCGTGCATGCTGTTTTCAAGGTGACATCCGGTGCCGCGCCGTTCAATGGCGACCTGAAAGGCGTGGCCACGTGGGCAGGCCGCACCGAATCGGCCGTGGCGAAGGTGCGCAATGTGGCGCCGGTAAAAATCAACGAATTCCGCCTGAGCGACGGCGCGCGCACTAACGCGACCAATGCTTTCATCGAGTTGTACAACGCCGGCGAGAAAGAAGTCGATATCTCGAACTGGACGTTCGCGCAACACGCGACGCGCGAGCCGCTGTTTTCCAAGGTGAAGATGCCTGCCGGAACCCGACTTGCCCCGCACGGCTTCTATGTACTGGGCTTGTCCAACTCGGGCCTCGTGCTGCCCGCCCAGCCGGGCGATGCGACCATCCACGTGCGGAACGTCGATGGCATCAAGCCGGACGACACTATCGTGGTCGGCGACGAAACCCGCAAGGTGGTCCGCGTCGGCACGGCGGCCGGCCAGGCGACGCCGCTGTGGCAGCCGCTGCCCGACGGTCCCATCATCACCATCCCGGCCGGTTCGACGAGCGTCCCCGTGACCAGCACCGAAGGTTTTGCCGTCGGCGATACGCTTGCCCTCGGCTACGGCACCACGTATCCGGTCGACGGACGCGCGACCGAACACTACGAAAAAGTGACCATCACCGGCGTCGGCACGGCGGGCAGCCAGGCGTGGCTGGGTCTCGATGCGGCGGCAGGTTCCACCAATATCCAGGTGACGTCGACCGCCGGCATTGCCGCCGGCGACAGGATCCGCCTCGATATCGACAGCGCCGATCACGGCATCGACATGGTCACCGTCAAGCACGTGGGCACGGCCGCCCGCCGTACGAGCCTCGCCCGCGATGCCGCTGCGGGCGCCACGACGATCGTCGTCCATGGCGCGATCGGCTTCCCCACGAAAACGAACGTCGATTACACGCCAGGCAAGGCCGTGATCGGCGCGCCCGGCAAGCTCCAAACCGTGGATATCGTGCGCGTCGAGGGCACGCCGGGCGGCGACCTCACGCTGACGATTTCCCCTGCACTCGCAAAGGATCACGTGGCCAACGAGCCGTTCGTGGAGCCGGGCACGGGCCTCGACCTGGCGGCGCCGTTGAAGTACGACCATGCCGCCAACCTGCCGTTCAGCGTGCGCGGTACGGGCATTACTTTCACCCCCGCCACCCGCCATGCGCACTCGAGCAACGAGCCGGTGCGCCCGGCGGGCAGCGGGATCGTGCTCGACCGCGCCCTGGCGCGTGCGCATGACACGGATGCCGTCGTGCGCGTGGACACCGTGACCAGCGCGGGATTCCAGGGCACCCCGAACCAGTGGTTCGGCGGCCCGGCGCTGTCGCGGGAAGCGGGCAGCATGGTGCTGCGCGATGCGGCGGGGTACGTCGTCGACAGCCTGAACTACGGGGATCTCGTCGACCCGTGGGCATCCGGTGGATTCCGCGGCGCCGCCGGCAAGGCCGCCACCTGTCACGCGGACGCCCCGGGTATCCGCGCCGCGCAAACGGGGGAGCGTTCCCTCCCGGGCATCCCGTTCAGCGGCGACCTCGCGAAAGTGGATGCGACCCAGGGCAGCACGGGACGCTATCCCGACGGCCAGGACAGCGACAACGATTGCGTGGATTTCGTGACGGCCGTCTCGGTCAGGACAGGCGCGACGGCGGCGGGAGCGACGAGCGTCAAGGTCGACACGGTCGCGCATGTTGCGCCCGGCCAGGCCGTCGTCATCGATGCGGGCGACCATGCCGAAACCCTGACGGTCGCGACGGTCGGTTCGCCCGGGCTCACCCGCGCAGCGGCGCCCGCAGACAAGGGCTCCACGGTCGTCCGCGTCGACGACGCGCGCCAGTTCGTGGCCGGCCAGCCGGTGATCGTCGGCAGCGGCGTGGATGAAGAGCAGGGTGTCGTCGCCGCGGTGGAGACGGGTTGGCGGACGGGCAAGCTGACGCTCCAGGCGCCGTTGACGCGCGCCCATGACGCGGGCGCCAGCGTGTCGGGTACCGGCCTCGTCTTCACCCGTCCGCTCACCAAAGCCCATCCGGCAGGCACGGTGATGACGGCGGCGGACGAGCTGGCGACGCCGGGCGCCGCCAACAAGCCTGTCCGCCGTCGAGCTGCCCAGCTCTAGTGCAGCATGGGGCCGGACGAGGGCGCGTAACGTTCTACGTCGTGCAGCGCCTGCACGACGCGCTCGTCGCCCGGCATCCTCGCCTCCGGCGCATGCTCGACGGGGCTGACGCCTTTGACGCGCATCCCTTGTTCGTAGACCATGCGGCCGCCGAACCAGCCGGACACGACCACGCCGATCGCGGCGATCGCCGACAGCGCCAGCGAGCCGCCCGTGTGCTTGTAGCCGCTCCGCCGCAGTGCGAGATTGGCCGCCGTCACCGCAAGTGCGCCGCCGTTCAGCATCGCGTGGACGTTGGCCGTCTGCTTGACCTCGGTCTCGTTCTCGATTTCCAGGTAATCCATGGCCCCGGCGACCCCGGCCGCGAGACCGCCGATGAGGCCGCCGGTCAGGCTGTAGAAGGCGGCGTTCGCATAGTCGTCGTTGTCCGTCGCGCGGTGCATGGCGTCGAGGATGAAACCGAACGGAATCAGGGCGGCCGGCGCCACGATCAGCATCGGGTGCAGCGGATGGCCGGCAATCGTCGATTTGGGCATGCTTCCTCCAGAAAAGGTCGTGCCGGCAGCGCGGATGAGCGGTCGGCGGGAGAAGCAAAGTGTGGCATAAGGCCGGGTATCGGCTACGCACGGTACCGTGGGGCACGGTCGGTCATGGCATCGCGCCATCGTCGATGCACTGTGCCTTGATCGTCTGGTTCGCAACCAGCCTGGGCGGCCTTGGGCAGTTGCAGATGCACAGATCGTTCTCCAGCGCGACCTGCTTGCCGTTGTAGCGCTCCGGAATGCGCGGCCCGACGCAACGGATGACGCCCGTGCTGCCGCAGGTCCGGCAAGCGATCGTATCGCCCTCCAGCGCAACGCGGACGCCGTTAATCGAGACCAGCGCGCTCGCGGAGGTCACGGTGCCGTCGGCCGTGGTGGGCGCACCCAGTGTGATGTGGTGTCTTTTCATCTCCCAATGCTGTCATGCGCTGCCGCGGTCGACGTTGTGCAAACCGCCTTGACACGACGCCTCAGCGCCGAAGCGATTACCATGTCTGGCACCAACGCGTTTTTACGGAGACATACTGTGCACTTTCTGCTGATCTACGACCTGGCCCCGGACTACCTTGAACGCCGTGGCGAATTCCGCAACGAACACCTGAGGCTGGCATGGGAAGCCCAGCATCGCGGCGAGATCGTCATCGCCGGTGCGCTGGCCGATCCGGCCGACAAGGCCGTGCTGCTGTTCAGCGGCGAATCGTCGGACGCCGCCGAGCGCTTCGCCCATGCCGATCCGTATGTCGTGAATGGACTCGTCACGCAGTGGCACGTGCGGCCGTGGATCACGGTCGTTGGCGAGCAGGCCAGCAACCCCGTCCGTCCAGAGTAACTACTTCGCCGGCAACAGCTTCACGACAAGGTTGTGCGTCGTGAGCGCGATCGAGCGGTCGGGGGCCAGGGCCACGCCGATCGGCCGGTCCAGGCTGCCAGGCAGGGCGCCGAGGGTGATGCCCGCGTGGCCCGGCACGCCGGCCACGGTGCTCGTCACGTTGTCGAGGTTGATGCGGCGGATCGTCGAGTTGCCCGTGTCGGCGATGTATAAATCGTTGCCGTCGACGGCGATGCCGCCCGGCGCGCACAGGCGTGAGACGCCCGGGCTGCCGTCCACCGCATCGCAGCGTCCCGGCTGGCCGGCCAGCGTCGACACGATGCCCTTGTCGTTCACCATGCGGATCGTCGAATTGCCGGTGTCGACGACGTAGACATTGTTCCAGTTGTCCACACCCACGTCCTGCGGTTCGCAGAACTGCGCCTGCCCGCCGTCGCCGTCGCGGCTGCCGCATACGCCCGGGGTGCCGGCGACCGTCGTGACGTTGCCGCCCGCGTCGATGCGGCGCAGCATGTGGTTGCCGGTATCGGCCACCCACAGATTGCCCAGGCGGTCCAGCGCGATGCCACGCGGCTTGCAGAAGCGCGCCGCCGTGCCTTTGCCGTCCGCGCTGCCGCAGGTGCCATCGCCGGCGATGGTCGTCGTCGTGCCGTCCGGCGCCACGCGGCGGATGACGGAATTGCCGCTGTCCGTCACGTACACATTGCCGTTGCTGTCCGCGACGAGCCGGCTCGGCTCGTTGAAGCGGGCCGCCGCGCCGGCGCCGTCCGCATAGCCGACGGCGCCGCGTGCGCCCGCCAGCGTCGTCACCACGCCCTGGGTCGAGATCCTGCGTACGGTGGCGCTGGCGCTTTCCGCCACGTACAGATTGCCCGCCGCGTCCGCCGCGATGCCCTGCGGACCGTTGAAGCGCGCCGCGCCGCCCGTGCCGTCCTGCGAGCCGGCGCATTGCCCGCAGACGTCGCCCGCGATCGGAAACAGGCCCGTGGCGCCCTGCGGCCGGTCGGGCCAGCTGGGCCAGTCGGGATGGTCGGGCCATGGATGGTCGGGCTCGTGGAACCAGCCGATCCCGATGCCGATGCCCACGTCGCCACCGCAACTGGACAAGCCCAGCAGCAGGAAACCAGACACAACCCAGCGTAGCGCGCGTTCGAAGACAGTCATGGCCGAACCCCCGATGGATACGGCATCGAGCTTAGCGCGCATCGCCTGGTAAGCCATGCGTGCGCGCAAAGCGTGCCGCCCGCTTGTGTGCAGGTCGGCGGCGCGTCGTGGCGAAGCGACGGCATCACCGGATGCACAAGACACGAACGGCGCAGAGCTAGCTCTAGGTTAAGATTCCGCACGCAACCACAACCGCTGGAGGATCATGCAATCTGCCGTCAACCTGTGGCCGCTGCTCGGCATCGCGGCCGTGGCCGCCGGATTCGTGTTGCGGGCCAATCCGGTGCTCGTCGTGATCGTCGCCTGCGGCGTGACCGGCTGGGCCGCGCACCTGCCGCTGCTGCACCTGCTGGAGTCGCTCGGCACGGCGTTCATCAAGACCCGCAACCTGCCGCTGATCCTGTTGCTGCCGCTGGCCGCGATCGGCCTGCTGGAACGCTTCGGCCTGAAGGAGCACGCGCAGGCCAGCATCGCGCGCATCCGCTCGGCCACGACGGGCCGTCTGCTGACGGTGTACCTGCTGGCGCGCGAGGTGGCGGCCGCGTTCGGCCTGACGAGCCTGGGCGGCCATCCGAACATGGTGCGTCCGCTCGTCGCGCCGATGGCCGAGGCGGCGGCCGAGGCGCGCCACGGGCAACTGCCCGAACCGCTGCGCCAGCGCATCCGGGCGATGAGCGCGGCCACGGACAACGTCGGCCTGTTCTTCGGCGAGGACGTGTTCGTCGCGTTCGGCGCCATCGTGCTGATGCAGACGATCCTGAAAGCCGAGGGCCTGGAGGTCGATCCCATCCACATGGCGTTGTGGGGCATCCCGACGGCGGTGACGGCGTTCGTGATCCACGCGTGGAACCTGCGCCGGCTCGACGCCCGCATCCGCCGCGAGACCGCAGGCGAGGTCGCGTAATGCTCGTTGCGCTCGATTTTTTCTACCTGCTCGTCGGCCTCCTGTTCGCCGCGTGCGCGCTCATGACGCTGCGCGACAAGACGAATCCGCGCCGCTTCACGACGGCACTGTTCTGGGGCCTGTACGCGCTCGTCTACCTGCTGGGCGAGCGCCTGGCCCCAAGCGTGGCGGGGGTGCTGATGATCTCGATGGCGCTCGTCGCCGGGTTCGGTTTCGTGCGGCCGGGGAAGGCGGACGTCCTGCCGGAAGCGGAACGACAATCCACCGCGGCGCGCCTGGGCAACCGCCTGCTCGTGCCGGCGCTGGCGATTCCCGTCGTGACGATGCTCGGTTCCGTCGTGCTGAAGGACGTCCACGTCGGCATGCGCTACCTGCTGGACCCGAAGAACCTGACCCTGGTGAGCATGGGCTGCGGCAGCATCGCCGCGCTGGCGCTCGCGTGCTGGCTCACGCGCGCGACGCCGCTGCAGGGCGTGCGCGAGGCACGGCGCCTGATCGATGCGATGAGCTGGGCCGTCGTGCTGCCGCACATGCTCGCGGTGCTCGGGCTGCTGTTTTCCGAGGCGGGCGTGGGCAAGGCCGTGGCCCACGTCGCGACCAGTTATATCCCGCTCGATTCGCGCCTGCTCGCCTGCGCCGCGTTCTGCGTGGGCATGGCATTATTTACCGTCGTGATGGGCAACGGCTTTGCCGCGTTCCCCGTCATCGCGGGCGGCATCGGGATTCCCGTGCTGGTCGGGGTGTATCATGCGAACCCGGCCGTGATGGCCGCGATCGGTATGTTCAGCGCGTATTGCGGCACCCTGATGACGCCGATGGCGGCGAATTTCAACATCGTGCCGGCGGCACTGCTCGAACTGCCCGACAAGAATGCCGTGATCAAGGCCCAGCTGCCGACCGCGTTGCCGCTGCTGGGCGCAAATATCGTCCTGTTGTACTTCCTGATGTATCGATGAGCCGACCATGACCGCACCCACCACTCAAGTACCCACCAGGACCGTCCTGCTGACCGGATTCGAACCGTTCAATGGCGCCGCCATCAACCCGTCGTGGGAAGCCGTGCGCGCGCTGGACGGCTGGTCCGGGCCGGGCTTCGCGGTCGTCGCGCGCCAGCTGCCGTGCGTGTTCGGCACCGCCCTCGACGTGCTGCGCGAATCCATCGCGGGCGTCAAGCCCGACATCGTGATCGCCGTCGGCCAGGCCGGCGGGCGTTCCGAGATTTCGCTGGAGCGCGTGGCCATCAACGTCGACGATGCGTCGATCCGCGACAACGCGGGCAACCAGCCCGTCGACACGCCCGTCGCGGCCGACGGCCCGGCAGCGTATTTCACCACCTTGCCCGTCAAGGCCATCGTGAAGGCGCTGCGGCTGCGCGGCTTTCCTTCCGGCGTGTCGCAGACGGCCGGCACGTTCGTGTGCAACCACGTGTTCTACGGCCTGATGCACCACGCGGTCGGGCAACCCGTGAAGGCGGGCTTCATCCACGTGCCGTTCCTGCCCGAGCAGGCGGCCGATCGCCCCGAGCGGCCGCCGTCGATGGCGCTGCGCGACATCGTCGACGCGCTCAGGATCGCGGTCGAGGTGGCGGTGGTGACGGAGACCGATACGGCGGAGGCCGGCGGAGCTACCCATTGAATCGTGCGTCGGGTGGGCGCCCCGTGCCCACCCGACGGTTTATTCCCCGGCGGGATGCAGGATCTTGAGGAATGCCCGCACCACCGGCGCATCGTCCTGCGTCGGATACGTGATGTACAGATTGGCCGACGGCGGATTGGTACGCACCGGCAGGAAGCGCACGCCGGGCCAGCCGATGCGGCTCGTCGTCGCCGGCATCAGCGCCACGCCGAGTCCCGCGCCGACCATCGCGAGCAGGGTCTGCGGCTCCGCGGCTTCCTGGAAGATCGTCGGCTGGAAGCCCGCGTTGACGCAGCACTGGATCAGGTAACGCGGCTCCGCCGACTGGTCCAGGTGGAGGGTCAGCATCGGCTCGTCGGCGATGGCTATCAGTTCGATGGCGTCCTGCTGCGCAAGCGGATGCTGGGCGTTGATCGCGACGCATACGTCTTCGCGGAAAGCCAGTTCCTGGCGCAGGCCGGCGTTCCTCAGCATGTCCTCGTCGATCTTCGGCTCGCGCCAGAAACCCACGTCGATCTGCTTGCCGCGCAGCGCGTCCCACTGGTCGTTCGGACCGAGTTCGTGGATGGTCCACGTCACGCGCGGGAACTGGCTCTGGAACTGTTCCAGCAGGCTGGGGATCGGGCCCCACATCGCCGAGCCGACGATGCCCACGCGCAGGCGGCCCACTTCGCCGCGGTCGATCTGGCGGATGGTGTCGATGGTCATGCGCATGCGGCCCAGCAGGTCGGCCGCTTCGTGCATCAGCGCCTTGCCGGCGACCGTCAGCTCGAAGCTGCGCGTCGTGCGCGCGAACAGGCGCACCCCCAGTTCGCTCTCCAGCTTCATGATCTGCTGCGACAGCGGCGGCTGCGAGATGTGCAGGCGCTCGGCGGCGCGGCTGAAGCTTTTTTCTTCGGCCACCGCCAGGAAGTATTTCAGTTGCTTCAGGTCGATCGACATGATGGTCTCAAACGTGGGCGGCCGCGTGCAGCGCCACCGCGAGGCGGGCGCCGACGAGGGCATTGTGCTTCACGAGCGCGATGTTCGTGGCGAGACTCCTGCCGCCCGTCAGGTCCTTGATGCGGGCCAGCAGGAACGGCGTCACGGCCTTGCCTTTCACGCCTTGCGTGTCGGCCTCGCGAAGGGCCTGCGCGATGATCCCGCCGATCTCGTCGTTCTTCATCGCCGATTCCGTTGGGACCGGATTGCTGACGACGACGCCGCCCGTCAGGCCCAGCTGCCACTTGGTGCGGATGAAGCGGGCCTGCTGTTCCGGCGTGTCGAGCTGGAAGTCGGCATTGAAGCCCGATTCGCGCGTGAAGAAGGCGGGGAAGCCGGGCTGGCCGACGCTCACCACCGGCACGCCGTGCGTCTCCAGGTATTCCAGCGTGAGGCCGATGTCGAGGATCGACTTCACCCCCGCGCACACGACGGCGACGTTCGTGCGCGCCAGTTCCTGCAGGTCGGCGGAGATGTCGAAGCTCGTCGCCGCGCCGCGGTGCACGCCGCCGATGCCGCCCGTGACGAAGACTTCGATGCCGGCCAGCGCCGCGCAGATCATCGTCGCGGCGACCGTCGTCGCGCCCAGCTTCTTCTCGGCCAGCACGTACGCGAGGTCGCGCCGGCTCACTTTCAGCGCATCCTGCGCGTTGCCCAGTTGTTCGAGCTGGTCGTCGGCCAGGCCCACGCAGATGCGGCCGTCGATGAGGGCGATGGTGGCCGGTACCGCGCCGGCGTCGCGGATCACCTGCTCGACCTCGCGTGCCGTCTGCACGTTCTGCGGGTACGGCATGCCGTGCGAGATGATCGTCGACTCGAGCGCGACGACGGGTTTGCCCGCCGCGCGCGCGGCTTGCACTTCGGGGGAAAACTGGAGGAAGGCTTGCATGTTCAGTCCTGTGAAAGCGGAAGGGATTCGGTGGCGAGGCTGTCCGGCCCCAGGCCAGGATGGACGGTCTCGGGCACGCCCAGGGTGAGGGCCGACAAATGCAGGCCGCGGCGGCACGCGAGCACGAGGTCGTCGGCGCTGTTGTCATCCCTGTCCTGCACGAGCGACCAGCAAATGGCGGCGGCGAACGCATCGCCGGCGCCCGTCACGTCGACGACGTCGACCGGCGGCGCGGGCAGGTCGACGATGCCGTCGCCCGCGGTGACGAGGACGCCGCGCGCGCCGCGTGTGACGATCAGGTCTTGCGCACCCTGGGCCTGCACTGCGCGGATGGCCTCCGCGAACGCAGCGCCGTCCGGCAGCGGACGCTGGACGCGCGCCGCCAGCTCGCCGGCGTTGAGGATCAGCAGGCGCACGCCGGACAGGTCGTCGGGCAGGCGCGCCATCTTCGGTTCGGATACCGCGACAAGGACGAGCGGCGTCGCGTTGCGGCGCGCCTGGTGGGCGAGGGCGGCGACGGTGTCCCGCGGCAGGTTCAGGTCCGCGACGACGAGCGCGGCGCCCGCGAGCTGGGCCTGGCGCGCGTCGATGTACGCCGGCTCCATGCGGTCATACAGCGCCATGTCGGCCAGCGCCACGACCATCTCGCCGTCGCGGTCCAGCACGGCCGTGTACGTGCCGCTGCAGCAGCCGTCCAGGCGCAGCGCGCCGCGCACGTCGATGCCGAGGCTCTCGGCATGGTCGAGCAGGGCGGCGCCGGAGGAATCCGCGCCGATCGCTGTCAGCAGCGCGACCGTCGTGCCCAGCCGGGCGAGATTCTCGGCGATGTTGCGCGCCACGCCGCCGAACGATTCGCTCTGGCTGGCCGGGTTCGACGTGCGCAGGGCGAGCGGCGCCGTCGAGCGCAGCTTGCGGTCGAGGTTCGCCGCACCCACGCACACGACGGGACGGCGGTCCGGCAGCACGTAGGCGCGCCCGAGCAGCTTGCGCTCGCGGATCAGGCCCGCGATATAGCCGGCGACCGCGGAGCGCGACAGTCCGAGCTGGTTGGCGAGCTCCTGCTGCGAAATGAAAGGATTCGCGCGGATGGCCTCGTAGAGATGTTGTTTCTTCGACGGTTCTGTCACGATGACGGTTGGGTTAAACTTTTGTTTTTCATCTTAAACATATGTTTGCACAAGGTCAACGCGGGCATATGCATGATTGGAGTCTAGCGCGAATTTATTCCCGCAAGATATAAATCTGCCAGAAAAATGGTATTTGCCAACACAATCGGGGTTCATGCATAGTTGGCATATGTTGGTGCATCCCTCTGCCCCATTCTCGACCGGACCGCGACAATGACTACTCACTCCTTCAGCAACACTCCTTTCGAAGCCGCCGACGTCATCCGCGCCCGCAAGCCGGGCTTCACGCCGCGCGTGGCCCTGATCCTCGGTTCCGGCCTCGGTGTGCTGGCCGAGCAGATGGAGGATGCGGTGGCGATCAGCTACGCCGACCTGCCGGGCTTCCCGATCAGCACCGTGCACGGCCACGCGGGGGAACTGGTCCTGGGTACGCTGGCCGGTGTGCCGGTCGTGTGCATGAAGGGCCGCGGCCACTTCTATGAAGGTTACGGCCCGGCCGTGATGACCTCGGCCGTGCGCACGTTCAAACTGATCGGCTGCGAACTGCTGTTCGTGACGAACGCCGCCGGCTCGCTGCGTCCGGAAGTGGATGCGGGCAGCGTCGTCGTGCTGACGGACCACATCAACCTGCTGCCGGGCAGCCCGATGGCCGGCCCGAACGACGACCGCTTCGGCCCGCGCTTCTTCAGCATGGCCAATGCGTACGATGCCGACATGCGCGACCTGATCAAGGCCACGGCGGCGGAGAAGAACATCACCTTGAATGAAGGCGTGTACCTCGCCTGCCCTGGCCCGAACTTCGAGACGGCCGCCGAGATCCGCGCGTTCAAGGCGCTGGGTGCGGACGTCGTCGGCATGTCGGTCGTGCCGGAAGTGATCTCGGCCCGTCATTGCGGCCTGAAGGTCGCGGGCATGTCCGCCATCACGAACCTGGCCGAAGGCCTGACCCCGTTCCCGCTGTCGCACGAACAGACGCTGAAGTATGCTGCGATTGCGGCCAAGGATATGGTCACGCTGATTCACGGGTTTATTGAACGACTGGGTAAAACGACTAACGCGGCCTAAACACACCGTCGTTCCCGCGGACGCGGGAACCCATGCTGAGGTGCCGGCAATCGTTACGGGTAACGCCGACGCTGTCGAGTTCCGGGCTTCAGGATGGATTCCCGCCTTCGCGGGAATGACGTGTTATCTGACTTGGAAAAATAGACATGTCACGCGCATTCATCCTCCTGCTGGACTCCTTCGGCCTGGGCGCCTTGCCCGACGCCGACAAATACGGCGACGCGGGCGCCAACACCCTCGGCCATATCGCGAAGTGGGCCGCGGATGCGGGCAAGCCGATGTCGCTGCCCACGCTGGAAACCATCGGCCTCGGCGCCGCCGCGCACAAGGCGAGCGGCGAGTGGCCCGCGGGCTTCCAGAAACGCGATGGTTTCACCGGCGCCTGGGGCGTCGCGCGCGAACGCTCGACCGGCAAGGACACGCAGAGCGGCCACTGGGAAATCGCCGGCGTGCCCGTGCTGTTCGACTGGGGCTACTTCCCGAAGACCGTGCCCACGTTCCCGCAAGAGTTGACGGACAAGCTGGCCGAGATCACGAATGTGCCGGGCTGGCTGGGCAACTGCCACGCGTCCGGGACGACCATCATCACGGAACTGGGCGACGAGCATGTCGCGACGGGCAAGCCGATCATCTACACGTCGGCCGACTCCGTGATGCAGATCGCCGCGCACGAAGAGCACTTCGGCCTCGAGCGCCTGTACCAGGTGTGCGAAGCCGCCTATGAGCTGGTCAAGCCGTACAACATCGGCCGCGTGATCGCGCGTCCGTTCACCGGCAGCAACGGCAACTACAAGCGCACGAGCAACCGCCACGACTACGCCGTGCCGCCCGTCGCGCCGACCTTGCTCGACCACGTGAAGGGTGCCGGCGGGGAGGTCATCTCGCTCGGCAAGATCAGCGACATCTTCGCCGGCCAGGGCGTCACGCAACTCATCAAGGGCGCCGACAACATGGCGCTGTTCGACCGCCTGCTGGACGTGGCGGACACCGCGCCGGACAAGTCGCTCACGTTCGTGAACTTCGTCGATTTCGACATGCACTTCGGCCACCGCCGCGACGTCGCCGGCTATTCGAACGCGCTGCACGAACTGGATGCCCGCCTGCCGGACTTCATCGCGAAGCTGAAAGAGGGCGACCTCGTCGTCATCACGGCGGACCACGGCTGCGATCCGACGTGGCCCGGTTCCGACCACACGCGCGAACACATCCCGATGCTGTTCTTCGGCCCGGCCGCGCCGGCGCGCGAGCTGCCCGTGTCCGACACGTTCGCCGACATCGGCGCCACCCTGGCGCACCACCTCGGCGTCAAACTCCTTGCCAACGGAACCGCTTTGCTATGAGCCCGCATTTAGATCTCACCTTGGACTTTCAACGTAACACGGCAATCGACCTCGACCTGGGCTGGATCAACCACCTGAAGGTCAACCGCAACGCCGCCGACCGCCGCGCCGCCAGCCTCGCGAACCGCCGCACGGTCAAGAAGGAATACCAGGCCGCGTGGCTGATCCGCGCGATCGAGTGCATCGACCTGACGACCTTGTCCGGCGACGACACCCCGGGCCGCGTCGAGCGCCTGTGCCGCAAGGCGATGCGTCCGCTGCGCGCGGACCTGATGCAGGCACTGGGCCTTGACTCCCTGACGACGGGCGCCGTGTGCGTCTACCACGAGATGATCCAGCCGGCCGCGCAGGTGCTGCAGGGCCGCCTCCCGATCGCGGCCGTGTCGACCGCGTTCCCGGCCGGCCTGTCGAGCCTCGAAACGAAAATCCGCGAGATCGAGCTGTCCGTGGCCGCGGGCGCCACCGAGATCGACATCGTGATCACGCGCCAGCACGTCCTGACGGGCAACTGGCAGGCGCTGTACGACGAGATGGTCGCTTACCGCCAGGCGTGCGGCGACGCGCACGTGAAGGCGATCCTCGCGACGGGCGATCTCGTCACTCTGGAAAACGTAGCAAAAGCATCGTGGGTCTGCATGATGGCAGGCGCCGATTTCATCAAGACATCGACCGGCAAGGAAGGTGTGAACGCGACCATTCCCGTGTCGCTGGTGATGGTACGAGCGATCCGCGAGTACTATGAACGCACCGGCTACAAGGTCGGCTACAAGCCGGCCGGGGGTGTGTCCTCCGCCAAGGCCGCATTGCAATACCTGACCGTGATGAAGGAAGAGCTGGGCAACGAATGGCTGCAACCGCATCTGTTCCGCATCGGTGCCTCCAGCCTCCTGACCGACATCGAGCGCCAGCTCGAGCACTACGTCACCGGCAGCTATTCCGCGGCACACCGTCACGCGCAACCTTGACTCAGTTGATCACCCACGGACCTGTCATGCCCACTATTAAAGAAATTCTGCAAACTATGGATTACGGCCCGGCCCCCGAGAGCACCAAGGAAGCGCAAGCGTGGCTGGAAGCCCATGGCCGCCGTTTCGGCCTGTTCGTCGACGGCGCCTGGACCGATGCGAATGAGACGTTCGGCTCGTTCAATCCGGCCGACGGCAGCGAGCTGGCGCAGGTGACGCAGGCGTCGCAGGCCGACGTCGACCGCGCCGTGGACGCCGCGCGCCGCGCGCAGCCGGGCTGGGTCGCCCTCGGTGGCCACGGCCGCGCGAAAGTCCTGTATTCGCTCGCGCGCCTGCTGCAGAAGCACGCGCGCCTGTTCGCCGTGCTCGAGACGCTGGACAACGGCAAGACGATCCGCGAAACGCGCGACGCCGACCTGCCGCTGGCCGCCCGTCATTTCTACCACCACGCCGGCTGGGCCCAGCTGCAGTCGGAAGAATTCGCGGACTACCGCGCCGTCGGCGTCGTCGGCCAGGTCGTCCCGTGGAACTTCCCGCTGCTGATGCTGGCGTGGAAGGTCGCGCCGGCGCTGGCCGCAGGTAACACCATCGTGTTCAAGCCGGCCGAGTACACGTCGCTGACCGCCTTGCTGTTCGCCGAGATCTGCCAGCAGGCGGGCGTGCCGGCGGGCGTCGTCAACATCGTCACGGGCGACGGCCGCGTGGGCGAGGCGATCGTCAACCACCCGGGCATCGACAAGCTGGCGTTCACCGGCTCGACGGAAGTGGGCCGCATCATCCGCAAGGCTACGGCCGGCACCGGTAAAAAACTGTCGCTGGAACTGGGCGGCAAGTCGCCGTTCATCGTGTTCGACGACGCCGACCTGGATGCGGCCGTCGAAGGCCTCGTCGACTCGATCTGGTTCAACCAGGGCCAGGTCTGCTGCGCCGGTTCGCGCCTGCTCGTGCAGGAAAGCGTCTACCCGCGCTTCATCGAGAAGGTCAAGGCGCGCATGCAGAACCTGCGCGTCGGCTCGCCGCTCGACAAATCGAACGACATCGGCGCGCTCGTCGATCCGGTGCAGCAGCAGCGCATCCACGGCCTCGTGGAAGCCGCGCGCGCCGAAGGTTGCGAGATCTGGCAGCCGGCCGGTGAAACGCCGGTCGCCGGCTCGTGGTACCTGCCCACGTTGATCACGGGCGCGTCGACGTCGGCCACCGTGGCGCAGACGGAAATCTTCGGCCCCGTGCTCGTCGCATCGAGCTTCCGCACGCCGGGCGAAGCCGTGCAACTCGCGAACAACACCGTGTACGGTCTCGCGGCCTGCGTGTGGAGCGAATCGATCAGCCTCGCGCTGGACGTCGCCCCGCAGATCAAGGCCGGCGTCGTGTGGATCAACACGGCGAACCAGTTCGACGCAGCATGCGGTTTCGGCGGCTACAAGGAATCGGGCTTCGGCCGCGAGGGCGGCAAAGAGGGCATGGTCGAGTACCTGGTGCCGCTGGCGGAAGATGCGCGTCCGGCCGCACCTGTCGTCGCAGCTCAGTTGGAGCACAAAGGCAAAGTGAAGCTGGCGGGCGGCGACAGCCCGTTTGCCGTCGACCGCACCGCGAAGCTGTACATCGGTGGCAAGCAGGCGCGCCCGGACGGCGCGTACAGCCGCGCGATCCATGGCGCCGGCGGCGAGTTCCTGGCCGACGTGGGCGAGGGCAACCGCAAGGACATCCGCAACGCCGTCGAGGCGGCGCACAAGGCGTCCGGCTGGGCGAAAGCGACCGCGCACAACCGCGCGCAGGTGCTGTACTACATCGCGGAAAACCTGGCGATCCGCGCCGACGAATTCGCCGCGCGCATCTTTGCGCAGACGGGCGCCAAGGATGCGGCACGCGAAGTGCAGGCATCGATCGAGCGCCTGTTCTACTGGGCCGCATGGGCCGACAAATACGATGGCCTGGCGCACCAGCCGCCGATGCACGGCATCACCGTCGCGCTGAACGAACCGGTGGGCGTGATCGGCATCGTGTGCCCGAACGAGAACCCGCTGCTGGGCTTCATTTCGCTCGTCGCGCCGGCGCTGGCGCTGGGCAACCGCGTCGTGGCGGTGCCGTCGGAAGCGCATCCGCTGTCCGCGCTGGACCTGTACCAGGTGCTCGACACGTCCGACCTCCCGGGCGGCGCGCTGAACATCGTCACGGGCAGCCACGACGAGCTGGCCCGCACGCTGGCGTCGCACTTCGACGTGGATGCCGTGTGGCGCCACGATGGCTCGGCGGAAGGCTGCGCGGAAGTCGAGCGCCTGTCGGCCGAGTCGCTGAAGCGCACGTGGACGGGCGGCGCGAAAGGACGCGACTGGTTCGATGCGAAGCAGGCGGGCGGGCGCGCGGTGCTGCAGCACGCGAGCCAGGTCAAGAATGTGTGGATTCCGTACGGCGTTTGAGGCCCGGAACCCCGAGCCCGTCATTCCCGGGCAGGCGGGAATGACGTTTTGAAGACAGTATCCAAAACGGGATAAACCTATGTTCCTTCCCCAAGAAATCGTCCGCAAAAAACGCGACGGCGGCACCTTGACCGCGGAAGAGATCCGCTTCTTCGTGCGCGGCATCCCCGACGGCAGCGTCACCGAAGGCCAGATCGCCGCGCTCGCGATGGCCGTCTACTTCAACGACATGACGATGGACGAGCGCGTCGCGTTCACGCTCGCGATGCGCGATTCCGGCCAGGTCATGGAGTGGAAGTCGCTGGACCTGCCCGGTCCCGTCGTCGACAAGCACTCCACGGGCGGCGTGGGCGACGTCGTCTCGCTGATGCTCGGCCCGATGATCGCGGCATGCGGCGGCTATGTCCCGATGATTTCCGGCCGCGGCCTCGGTCACACGGGCGGTACGCTGGATAAATTCGATTCGATTCCCGGCTATTGCACCGTGCCAGATCCGGAACTGTTCCGCAAGATCGTCAAGGAAGTCGGCGTCGCCATCATCGGCCAGACCGCGCAGCTGGCGCCGGCCGACAAGCGTTTCTACAGCATCCGCGACACGACGGCGACCGTGGAATCCGTCGCCATGATCACGGGCTCGATCCTGTCGAAGAAGCTGGCGGCGGGCCTCGACGCCCTCGTCATGGACGTCAAGGCCGGCAGCGGCGCGTTCATGCCGACGTATGAAAAATCCGTCGAGCTGGCGGAGTCCATCGTCCACGTCGGCAACGGCGCCGGCACGCGCACGTCGGCGATCCTGACCGGCATGAACGAGTCGCTGTGCCCGGCGGCCGGCAATGCCGTCGAGGTGCGCGTCGCGATCGACTACCTCGCCGGCAAGTCGCGCCCGGCACGCCTGCACGAGGTGACGATGGCATTGTGCGCCGAGATGCTCGTCATCTCCGGCCTCGCCGCGACCGACGAGGCAGCGCGCGCCAGGCTGCAGCACGCGCTGGATTCGGGCGAAGCGGCCGAGCGTTTCGCGCGCATGGTCAAGGCGCTGGGCGGTCCGGCCGACCTGATGGACAATCCGGACGCGCACCTCGCGAAGGCACCGATCGTCGTGCCGGTGCCGGCGCTCGAATCGGGTTATGCGTACGCGACGGATTGCCGCGGCCTGGGCCTGGCCGTCGTCGGCCTGGGCGGCGGGCGTATCCGTCCACAGGATCCGATCGACTTCGCCGTCGGCCTCACCGACCTCGTCGAGCTGGGCACGCAACTGGAGGCGGGCCAGCCGCTGGCGCTCGTCCACGCACGCACGCGGGATGCCGCGGAACGCGCCGTGCGCGAAGTGCAGGCGGCGTACCGCATCGCGGCCGAACAGCCTGCCGCGCAGCCGATGATCTACAAAACGATTCGCCCATAAGACGACATCAACCGTCGCTCCCGCGCAGGCGGGAGCCCAATTCGTCGGCGTCTCGACTGCGCAAGCAACCTTGGGTCCCCGCTTTCGCGGGGACGACGTTCGGGAGTCCCCATGAAATACAAAAAACTGATAGCCGAAGCCCGCGCCGCGCGCGAACTGGCATATGTGCCTTATTCGCGCTTCAAGGTGGGCGCCGCGCTCGAGACGAAGGACGGCCGCGTGTTCCGCGGCTGTAACGTCGAGAACGCATCCTACGGCCTGTGCAACTGCGCCGAACGCACGGCATTCTTTTCCGCCATCGCCCACGGCTACGTGCCGGGTGACTTCACGGCGCTGGCCGTCATCGGCGACACGGATGGCCCCATCGCCCCGTGCGGCGCCTGCCGCCAGGTGATCCTGGAACTGGGCGGCAACGACTTGCCCGTCGTGCTGGCGAACCTGAAGGGCGACGTGATGGAGACGACCGCGGCCGCGCAGTTGCCGAACGCGTTCGGCGGGCGGGATCTCCAGAAGTCCTGAGCGCACGGTTCAGCGCCGTTTAAGGCAATCTTGCCCGGATGCTGTCAAACTTGAATTCAAGGACAGGCCCACAACATGTGGGCTATCCGACCATTCAATGGAGCAGATGTCATGAGCCCGCAAGATTCGCAGATGTTGCACGATTTCCTGAGCCAGTTGATCCAGGCCCGCGGCATCCAGAAAGACCCGGAAGCGGAGGCCCTGATCCAGCGCGCCGTGGCCCAGCAACCCGATGCTGCCTATCTGCTGGTGCAGAGGGCGTTGCTGCTCGAACAGGCGCTGAACAATGCCAAGGACCGCATCGCCGGGCTGGAAAGCCAGGTGCGTTCCGGTCAGCAAGGTGGTGACGGCGGTAAATTCCTCGACGCAAATTCCTGGGGCAATAGCGGCAGGTCGCAGCCGGCCCAGTCCTACCAGCGCGATACCCAACAGCCTTATCAATCCCAACCGCAATATCAGCCGCAGTATCAGCCGCAGTATCAGCCGCAGTATCAGCCGCAGTATCAGCCGCAGAATCAGCCGCAATACCAGTCGGCGCCGTCGTCCGGCTTCCTGCGTGGCGGCTTCGGCGGTACGCTGGGTTCGATCGCCGCGACGGCGGCCGGTGTCGCGGCCGGTGGCTTCCTCTTCCAGGGCCTGGAAAACATGTTCGGCCACCATGACCACGGCGGCAACCGCTTGCTGAACAGCGACGATCCGAGCAACAACCTGTTCAACGACCAGTCCGGCAGCGCGCTGGCGGACCAGGCGGGGCTGGGTGACGTGGACCGTGTGCTGGACAATGGCTCGTCGGAAGGGTTGTTCGACAGCAGCGTCGACAACGGCAGTATCGACGGCGGGCAGGGCTTTTTTGACGGGGATGGGTCGGACGAAGGCTTGTTCAGCTGATCACGAGTTCGTCAGGAACAGGTCTTCCGGCTTCCACGGATCATACGTCCCCACGTTCCACACGTGGCCCTCGAGGTCGCGGCACATGAAGCCGCGGCTCCCGAATTCCGTGTCGCTCGGTTCCTGCAGGATGATGGCGCCGGCATTGCGTGCGCGCTCGCACACGCGGTCGGCGTCGTTCACCTGCAGGTAGACGGTCTGGGTCTGGCGGCCCTTGATCTCGTCCGGCTGCACGAGCACCTTGCCATATTCTCCCTCGTCGCTGACCGAGCCCAGCATGATCATGCCGTCGCCGAGCGTCAGTTGTGCGTGGGCGATGGCGCCGTCGATGCCGGGTACGGCGACCTGGCAGGCGAAGCCGAAGACTTCGCACAGCCAGTCGATGGCGGCCGGGGTGTCGCGGTAGCGCAGGCAGGGGATGGCGATCGAGGGCATGGCGGTCTCCTATGGGATGGATTCACATCTGCTGGAACAGATTGCCGTGATTGCGGCTGACCTCGAGCTCGCCCGGATAGCCGCGCACCTTCAGCATCTGGCGTCCGCGCAGGTCGCGTTTCACTTCGGCGATGGCGTCCACGCGCACGAGCGTCGAGCGGTGGATGCGCCAGAACTCGTCCGGGTCGAGCTCGTCCAGCAATTCCTTCAGCGTCTTGCGGATCAGAAATTCGGCGGCGGCCGTCTGCACCCGCGTGTATTTTTCGTCCGACTGGAAGAACAGGATCTCGCGCGTGCTCACCATGCGCAGGCTCGCTCCGACCTGGGCCTGGATCCAGCGCAGGTAAGTCGGTTTGTCCGGCTTGCCCTTGTTCTCCAGCAGGGTGGTCAGCTTCGCCAGTTGCTGGCCGATGTCCTGCGGGGGCGCGGCCTCGGCCGACGAACGCTTGCGCAGGCGCGCCTGCAGCCGCGCGCACGTGGTCGCGAGCCGTTCGGCCGACACGGGTTTCAACAGATAGTCGAGCGCGCCCTGTTCGAAGGCGTCCAGCGCGTACTGGTCGTAGGCCGTGGCGAACACGATGTGCGACCGCTCGTACAGCCGCCGCGCCGCCTCGATGCCGGACAGGCCCGGCATGCGGATGTCGAGAAAGGCGATGTCGGGCCGGAATTGCTCTCCCAGCTCGACGGCTTCCACGCCGTTCGCGGCCTCGGCGACGATCTGCAGGTCCGGCCACGCCTGTTGCAGGCGCGCGCGCAGCAGGTCGCGCATCGGGGCTTCGTCGTCGGCGATCAGGGCGGTGACCATGTCAGGCATCCTCCATCATCTTGTAGGGCAGCCGGATCGTGGCGCAGGCGCCGCCGCCCGGCGGGGTCGAGATGTCCAGCGACGCTTCCGCGCCGTACAGCAGTTGCAGGCGCTCGCGGATGTTGGCGAGGCCGACGCCGTCGTCCGCGTGCGGGTCGATGCCGACGCCATCGTCGCACACTTCCACGTGCAGGTCAGCCCCCACCACGTGGGCGCGCACGGCGACGGTGCCGCCTTCGATCTTCGGCTCCAGGCCGTGCTTGATGGCGTTCTCGATCAGGGTCTGCAGCATCATCGGCGGAAACGGGGCGCTGCCGAGGAAGTCGGGCACGTCGAAGCGCACGTTGAGCCGTTCCTTCATCCGCGCCTGCATGATGGCAAGGTAAGCCCGCGACAGCTCGACCTGTTTGCCCAGTGTCGCGCCGCCGCGCTGGCGCATCTGCGGCAGGGTCGAGCGCAGGTAGTCGATCAGGTGGGCGTGCACGCGCGCCGCTTCCTTCGGGTCCGTCTCGATCAGCTGGCCGATCAGGGCCAGCGTGTTGAACAGGAAATGCGGTTCGACCTGGGCCTGCAGCGCGGCCATCTGCGCCTCCATCAGGCGGCGTTCCAGCGTGGCGACGTTGGCCTGTGCCGTCGCTTCGCGCGCCATCAGCTCCGCCTTGCGCTTGCCGCCCGCCAGCACCTTGACGGCGAACGAGATGAAGATGTACCAGAAACCCGGCTCGGGCGTGTTCACGAGCTGGAAGAAGACCACGACGAAGAACCACGTCAGGAACAGCTGGCGCCATTCGACGACGGCGAGCCAGTCGAAGAAGCGCCACCACACCTTGCTGGCTTCGTGGAAGGCGTCGCGTACGAAGTCGAGTACGCGGTTGATGTCGCTGGCGCGCATGATGCTCTCCTGCTTATTTCTCGCGGTGTGTGCGGCGGTGGTCCACGACGAATGCGCCGATGACCACCTTGATGCCCATGAACAGGACGAACAGGAACAATGCGAGCGGCAGGATGCTGATCACGAAGGCGAGGGCGATGCAGCACGCCAGCATCGCGGGCCACGGCATCACGGCGATGGCGCGCACGGTGCGGCGGCAGGCGTCGACGATGTCGCGGGCGAGGTCTTCCAGCGTGGCGCCGAAGCTGCGGTGGTAGGTCCTGGTCATGATGACTCCTTGCGGTTGGAATTTGTTTCGATGGAGTCACTCTACATCCCTGCAGGCATCGTGGCCACGGGGTACCGACGAACTGCCGAAAATGCGGGATGACTGGTCGTGCGGCCGGATGGACGGGAGCGTCTGGACCCCGTCGGTCCGGCGTAATATGATGTCGTCCATGAAACTTTTACGCCTGCCATGAGCCGCACCGGACGCCTGTTCCAATTGATGGACGCCCTGCGCGGCCACCGCCGCCCCGTGACGGCCAGCGCCCTGGCCGAGCGCCTTGGTGTATCGGAACGCACGATCTACCGCGACATCCAGACGCTCGTGCAACTGGGCGCGCCCGTCGACGGCTCGGCCGGTGTCGGCTACGTCTTGCGCACGGGCTTTTTCCTGCCGCCGCTGATGTTCGACGCCGACGAGCTGGAAGCCCTCGTGCTGGGCGCGCGCTGGGTGCGCCAGCAGGGCGATGCGGCGCTGTCCGACGCGGCCGACCGCTCCCTGGCCAAGATTGCGACGGCCACGCCGCGCGACCTGCGCGACCACATGGCCGAGATGAGTTTGTGGGTGCCGGCCTTTCCGGAAGCGGTGCCGGTCGAGGCGTTCATCCAGCCGGCGCGCGAGGCGATCCGGCGCCAGTGCAAGCTGCGCATCGCGTACCGCGACGAGCGCGACACGGCGACTGAGCGCATCGTATGGCCGTTCGCGCTCGCGTTCTTCGAGGGCAAGCGCGTGATGGCGGCATGGTGCGAACTGCGCGATGCGATCCGCCACTTCCGCGTCGACCGCATCGTCCGGGCCGAGCCGATCACGGAGCGCTATCCGTCGCCGCGGCACCAGCTGCTGCGGGAGTGGCGCAAGGCGTACGACATCCCCGAATACTCCTGACAGAATCTGTCAGTGGCCCGTCTTAACATCACCGCATCAACCAACCCTCAGGAGACGGCCATGCAGCTCTACTACAACCACTACTCGTCCAACACCCGCCGCGTGCTGCTGGCGGCCGACCACCTCGGCATCGAGTTCGACCTCATCCAGATCAACCTGGCCAGCCAGGACGACCGCCGCCGCCTCGGCGAGGTCAATCCGAACGCCAAGCTGCCCGTGCTGATCGACGGCGACTTCATCCTGTGGGAATCGTGCGCGATCATGCAATACCTGGCCGAGGGCACGCCCGGCCAGACCGTGTGGCCGCAGGAGCGCCGGGCGCGCGCGGACGTCAGCCGCTGGATGTTCTGGGCGTGCCAGCATTTCGCCCCGGCCATCGGCGTGTTCACGTGGGAACACCTCTGGAAGAAATTCGTCACGGGCCAGGACGCCGATCCGGCGGAAGTCGCGCGCGGCGCAGCCGACCTGGCCGAGGCGGCCCGCGTGCTGGACCAGCACCTGGCCACGCGCCAGTGGCTCGCCGGCGACGGCGTGACGCTGGCCGACTACGCCGTCGCGGCGCCGCTCATGTACAAGGACCGGGCGCACCTGCCGCTGGATGCGTATCCGCACCTGCTGGCCTGGTTCGAGCGCATCCAGGCGCTGCCGGCGTGGCAGCGGACGACGCACGAATGGTGATCAGGCCGGCCTGCCCACGAGCGCGGCTATCCCCGCCGCCGCGACGTTGACGGCTGCGCTGGCCACGATCGGCACCGTATAGCTGCCGCTCGCGTCGAACAGGTAGCCGGCCGCGGTGGGACCGAGGAGCGTACCCACTGCGACGCTCGTGTACAGGACGCCGATGATGCCGCCGACCTGGCGGTTGCCGAACAAATCCGTCACCACGGGCGGCATGATGGCGACCCAGCCGCCGTAGAACAGGCCGAACAGCAGCGCGAACCCGGCTAGCGCGAGGAAGCCCGTCGACGCGGCCCACACCGCGAGTGCGGCAGCCATGCCGGCAAACATCGCCAGCAGGAAGGCCAGTCTCCCGACCTTGTCCGCCAGTCCACCGAGGAAGAACCGGCCCAGCGTGCTGCCGATGCCGATCGTCCCCAGCAGGTAAGCCGCGTCCTTCTGGCCGATGCCGTGGTCCAGCGCATACGGCACCAGGTGGACGAACGGCACGAACACCCCGAACGAGCAGACCAGGCAGGCCGCGTACAGCAAGACGAATTGCCGCGACCGGACGGCCTCGCGCAGCAGCATGCCCGAATGGACGCCGGCCGGCCCCATGTCTTTGCCGGCGGGATCATCGGCAATGAGCGCGGCCATGCCGATGCCGACGACCGCCGCGCCGCATCCGAGCGCGAGGTAGGCGTTGCGCCATCCCAGCGCGTCGATCAGCGCCGTCGCGAGCGGCGGCATGACCAGCGTGCCGACGCCGATGCCGCTGACCGCGAGGCCGGACGCAACACCGCGGCGCGTGACGAACCAGCGCTGCACGGCGCCCAGCGCGGGCACGTACGCACAACCGATACCGACGCCGACGCCGAGGCCGTAGGCCGCATACACCGCATGCAGGCTGCGCGCGACGCCGGCCAGCGCGAGGCCCGCGCCCACCAGCAGCATGCCGAGCATGGCCAGGCGGCGCGCGCCCCAGCGGTCCGCGAGCGGGCCGCTGACGACGCCCAGCGCAAAATACAGGAATCCCGCCAGCGAAAACACGAGCGACACGGACCCGCGCGACGCCTCGAAGTCCCGCTGCAGCGCCGGTACGAACGCACTGAACGTGTACGCGCAGCCGAATCCGACGAAACAGACCGCGAACGCCGCCGCGACGACGACCCAGCCGTAGAAGACGCGCGATCCCATGCTACCGCTCCGGATGGCGCCGGTGCCACGACGTTCGCGCCTGGAACGCGGCGCCGGCCCGCACGAGCGCGTCCTCGCGCCAGCGGGGCGCCACCAGTTGCAGGCCGACCGGCATGCCATCGTCGGTGAAGCCGCCGGGCAGCGTGAGCGTCGGATGGCCGGACATGTTGAAGGGGCACGTGTAACGCTGCAGCCCGGCGATGAGGTCCGGCTGCGTGCCCAGCGTCCGGATCTGCGCGAGCGTGAGCGGGGCGAACGGCTGCACGGGCGTGAGCAGGACGTCGACGGCGGCGAGGACCCGGTCGACACGGCCGCGGAAGGCCGCGCGCCGCAGCAGGATGGCCTGGTAATCGGTGCCGGACAACGCCTTGCCGGCCTCGATCACCGCCGCGAGGACGGCACCGTAATCCGCCTGCATGCGCGGATAGCGGTCCCGGTGCGCCACGGCCGCCTCCACGGCACATTGCGGCACCCAGTCGGCGACGGTCTGTGCGACGTCGGGGAAGCGGACGTCGACGATTTCCGCGCCCAGCGCGGCAAACGTCGCGAGCGCCTCGGCGAGCACCGCGCACGTGCCGGCGTCCACGCCGTCGCGGTTCCACGCCGCGTCCACGCCGATGCGCCAGCCCGCGATGCCGGCGCCTGGCGTGTCGTTGGGGACAGGCGTCGGCGACGCCGTCGGGTCGTCCGGATCGGCCCCCGCGATGGCGCCCAGCAGGATGCCGGCGTCGATGGCGCTGCGGGCCATGGTCCCGACATGGTCCAGCGACGCCGCCAGTTCGGCCGCGCCGTGGCGGCTCACGCGGCCCCACGTCGGCTTCAGTCCCGTCAGGCCATTCGCCGCGGACGGCCAGCGGATCGACCCGCCCGTGTCCGAGGCGAGCGAGCCATATGCCATGCCCGCCGCGACGGCGACGCCGGAACCGCTCGACGAGATGCCCGGCCAGTAGTCCGCGTGCCACGGGTTGCGCGGCGGAATGATGGAGGGGTGGTGATCGGAATACGCGCCTTCGGTGAGTTCGGGCTTGCCGATGAGGACGGCGCCGGCGTCGCGCAGGCGCCGCACCACCGTCGCGTCGCGGGTGGCGACGGGCTGGCTGCGCAGCCGCATGCCGGCGCGCGTCGGCACGCCTTCGACGTCGAACAGGTCCTTCACCGCGATCGGCACGCCGTGCAGCGGCCCACGCCATCCGCCGGCCGCGATCTCGCTGTCGGCCGCGTCGGCTTGCGCGCGCGCGGCGTCGGCCAGTACCAGCGCGTACGCATGGAGGTCGCCGTCGAGCGCGGCGATGCGGTCGAGCAGCGCTTGGGTCACCTCCCGGGAAGATACGCTGCGGTTGCGGATCAGGAGCCCAAGCGCGCCGATGTCGAGATAGTGCAGAACGTCTGTCGGTTTAGTCATTCTCTTTCCAGAATCGGCTTACAATGCAGGTACTTTAGCCTTGGCATGACAGTGGCACAACCGAGTTTTCCTTCCTGTTTCGATTGAGATTTTCTAAATGATCCGTGAGTCGGTGCCACCCTTGAAGCCGCTGCGCGCGTTCGAAGCCGCCGCGCGGCACCTGTCCGTGAAAGCTGCGGCGGAAGAGTTGTGCGTGACGCCGGGCGCGGTCAGCCAGCTCGTGCGGCAACTGGAAGAGCACCTCGGCGTAAAGTTGTTCGAGCGGGTCAACCGGGGCATCCTGCTGACCCAGGCGGGCCGCGATTACCTGCCGCCCGTGCGCAATGCTTTCCGGCAGATCGCGCAGGCCACGCAGCGCCTCGCGGCGTCCGCGGATGCCGGCACGCTGACGTTGAGCGTCACGCCGTTCTTCGCGTCCGCGTGGCTGATGCCGCGCCTGCAGCGGTTCCGCGACGCGCATCCGGGCATCGACCTGCACATCGTGACCAGCACCGCGCTGGCGGATTTTGCGCGCGACGGCGTGGACGTCGCCGTCCGGCACGGCGCCGGACGCTATCCCGGACTGCGGAGCTATCGCGTGGCCTCCGTCGAGATCGTGCCGGTGGCCGCGCCGGCCCTCGTCGAGCGCCTTGGCCTGCCGTCAGCGCCTGCGGACCTGGCGCGCTGGCCGCACGTGCATGATGCGGACCGGAAGGGGTGGAGCCTGTGGTTCCAGGCAAACGGCGTGGATGATGTCGCGCTGCCGCGCGGCCCGTCGTTCGACGACGCCAGCCTGCTGCTGGGTGCCGTGCTGGCCGGGCAGGGCGCCGGGCTGCTGCCGGCCGCCATGGTGGCGCACGAGGTGGAGGCCGGGCGCCTGGTCAGGCTGGCGAAACCGGCTCACATGGAGACGTTCGCGTACTACCTGGTCTATCCGGAAGCCCGGCAGGACAACCCGAAGGTGGCCGCCCTGCGCGACTGGATCCTGGCGGTGGACTAGCAGGTCACCCGTTCCAGTGCCGGCGCAGCAGGCCGTAATACACCGTATCGGCAGGCTCGCCCTGCACGATCCACCGCTCGGGCATATAGCCTTCCTTTTGAAACCCGAGCTTTTCCAGCACCCGTGCGGACGCCCCGTTGCGCGGGTCGATGTCGGCCTCGATGCGGTTCAGGTCCAGCGTCGTAAAACCGTAGGCCAGCAGCGCGCGCAGCGCCTCGCTGACGTAGCCGCCGCCCCAGTGGGCGCGGGCCAATGCGTAGCCCATTTCGCAGCGGCGGCTGGTGTCGACGAAGCGGTGCAGGCTCACGTTGCCGATCAGTTCTCCCGTTTCGATCAGTTCGACGCCCAGGCGCATGCCGCTGCCGTCCGCATAGGCGGCCTGCGTGGCGGCGATGTGCTCGCGCGACTGGTCGAGCGACGTCCACGGTCCGCTGCTCCAGTAGCGCGCCACTTCCGGATCGGAAAACACGGCATAGTGCGCGTCGACGTCGCGCTCGATCATCCAGCGCAGTTTCAGGCGGGGCGTGAACAGTTCGATGGGGCTCAGGGTGGGCATGGGTTCTCCTGGAGGCCGACGGCGGCGAGGACCATGCCCGTGATCAGGCGCTCGGCGTCGTCGAAGTCGGATGGTTGCAGTTGTTCGCGGTCGAGCACGAGCGTCATCTGGGCGGCGAAGTCGGCGTACGACTGCGTCATCGCCCACACGGCGAACAGCAGATGGGTGGCGTTGACGGGCGCGATCTTCCCTTCCGCGATCCAGCGCTCGAACACGGCGATGTCCGCGCGCAGCAGCGGGATCACGCGGCGGCGGATCTGGTCGGCGTACAGCTTGGCGCCGCCGATCACTTCCATCGCATACACGCGCGACGCGAGCGGCTGCTCGCGCGAGAACGTCAGCTTCGCGCGCACATAGGCGCGCAGGACGTCGCCCGGGTCCTTGCCCGGATCCGCGAGGCTGGCCATGCGCGCGAGCCAGTCGTCCAGCACGTTGTCGAGCACGCGCTGGTACAAGGCCTGCTTGGTCGGGAAGTAGTACATCAGGTTCTGCTTCGACAGGCCCGCGCGCTCGGCGACGGTGGCGATCGACGTGCCTTCGTAGCCGCATTCGGCGAACTGGCGCACGGCTTCGCCGAGGATGGCCGCTTCGACTTTGTCGCGGTGGCTTATGCGGTGATTGCCGCGGTGTTTGACGGGGGCGAAGGTCATGGAAGGTCTCCTCGGATCGAACGCAGGAAATTGAGCAGGGCCGGCTCGTGGGCATAGGCGACGTTGAAGCGGAACCAGGCGGTATCGGGCGGCGTCAGCGCAAAGAATTCGCCCGGCGCCAGCAGGATGCTCGCGCGCAGCGCGCGTTCGGCGATGGCGCGGCCGCTTTGTTTCTGCGCTGGCCAGCCCGCGCTGACGAACATCCCGCCGCGCGGCCGGGCCAGCGGCACGAGGCCCGCATCGCCGAGGCGTTCCAGCGCCAGCTCGCGCGCGTCGTCCAGCTGCTGCACGAGGCGCTCGACCTGCTTGCGGTAGGCGCGGCTGCCGACGGCATCGTAGACGGCGCGCTCGTTCACTTCCGACGTCGTCAGGCCCGTGAGCATCTTGACGCGCACCAGTTCCGGTATCAACGACCCGGAGGCGCAAATGGAACCCACGCGCAGCACGGGCGACAGGGTCTTGGAAAAGCTGCCGATGCGGATCACGCGGCGCAGCCCGTCCATGGCCGCGAGCGACGAGTCGCCGCGCGCCGCCAGTTCGCGGTAGATGTCGTCCTCGACGAGCCAGAAATCGTACTGCTCGGACAGCGCGAGCAGCCGGTGCGCCTGTGCCTGCGACAGCGACGTGCCGAGGGGATTCTGCAGCACCGTGTTGACGAACATGAGCTTCGGCTGGCGCGCCTGGGCCGCGCGCGCGAGGACGTCCATGTCCAGGCCATGCGCGCCGCGCGGGATGCCGACGGCCTCGCAGCCGTGATGCCGGACGAGCGCGAGCAAATTGCCGTAGCCGGGATCCTCGACGAACACGACGTCGCCCGGCCGCGTGAGCGTGCGCAGCACGAGGTCGAACGCGTGCGTGGCGCCGTGCGTGAGCAGGATCTGCTCCGGTTCAACCGCGCACAGGTCGGCCGACAGCGTCGTGGCGAGATGCTGGCGCAGGCTGGGAAAGCCGAGCGGATGGCCATAGCCGCGCAGCCGGCCGGCCGGGATCTTCATCGCGTGGCGCACGGCGTCGAGGATCGTCGACTCGCCATACCACTCGGGCGGCAGCCAGCCGGCGCCGACGGGCAGCGCATCCGTCTGGCCGGAATAGAGGTCGGGCGTGAGCGTGTCGACCACATTGGCGGCCGCGAGCAGGCAGGGTTGCTGCGCGGGGGCTTCCGTGCCGCGTGCGACGAAGAATCCGGAGCCGCGTCGCGATGACAGCAGGCCCAGGTGCAGCAGGCGGTCGTACGATTCGACGACGGTGAAGGTGCTGACGCCATTCACTTTTGCGAATTGTCGAACGGACGGCATCTTGGTCCCGGCGGGCAGCGTGCGCCGATTTACCATTTCGGCGATGGCCGCGACGATCTGGTCGACCAGGCTGCCGCGGCGCTGGCGGTCGATCGCCAGCGCCGGCCATCCCTCGCTCTCGCTCTTTTCGGTTGGTTCCATGCGCCTCCATCGCGCGACGTCCGAAACTGTACAGGCTATGCTACCTATACGGTTGGCCATTTTCGCAGATTGTGTATATGTGCCACTGTTGTACTGCTGTCTATTATTGCATCATTGTTTTTGCCAGTTGGTAAATTTTGTACTGGCCGTCATATTCATAAGGGGAGTCGCATGAACGAGTCCAGACCCGAATCGATGTCATCCTTCTGGATGCCATTCACCAACAACCGTGACTTCAAGGCCCATCCGCGCCTCCTCGTCTCGGCACAAGGTATGTATTACAAGGACGTCGACGGCAACGCCGTCCTCGACGGCACCGCCGGCCTGTGGTGCGTCCCGTGCGGCCACGCGCAGCCGAAGATCGTCGCCGCCGTCAGCGAGATGGTCGGCCAGCTCGACTTCGCGCCCACGTTCCAGATGGGCCACCCGGCCGCCTTCGACCTGGCCGAACGCCTGATGGACTACACCAATCACAAGTTCGGCCACGTGTTCTACACGAACTCCGGCTCGGAAGCGGTGGACACCGCCCTCAAGATCGCGCTCGCGTATCACAAGGCCCGCGGCGACGCCGGCCGCACGCGGCTGATCGGGCGCGAGCGGGGCTATCACGGCGTCGGCTTCGGCGGGCTGTCCGTCGGCGGCATCGGTCCGAATCGCAAGGCCTTCGGGCCGCTGCTTCCCGGCGTCGATCACCTGCCGCACACGCACAACCTCGGCAAGAACGCGTTCTCGCGCGGCGAGCCGGAACATGGCGCGGAACTGGCCGACGAGCTGGAACGCATCGTCGCCCTGCACGACGCGTCGACCATCGCCGCGGTCATCGTCGAACCCGTGGCCGGATCGACGGGCGTGCTGATTCCGCCGCGGGGCTACCTGAAGCGCCTGCGCGAACTCTGCACGAAGCACGGCATCCTGCTGATCTTCGACGAAGTGATCACGGGCTTCGGCCGCCTGACGACGCCGTTCGCCGTCGATTACTTCGACGTCGAGCCGGACATGATGACGACGGCGAAAGGCCTCACCAACGGCACCGTGCCGATGGGTGCCGTGTTCTCGAAAAAATTCATCCACGACGCGTTCATGGAAGCGCCGGCCGGCATCGAGCTGTTCCACGGCTACACGTATTCCGGCCATCCGCTCGCGTGCGCCGCGTCGATCGCTACCCTGGAAGTTTTTAAAGAGCAGGGCATCCTCGAGAACGCCCGTGCGCTGCAGCCGTACTGGGAAGACGCGGTGCACAGCCTGCGCGGCCTGCCGCACGTGATCGACATCCGCACGATCGGCCTCGTCGCCGGCATCGAGCTGGAAAGCATCCCCGGCAAGGTCGGGGCGCGCGCGTTCGCGGCGTTCAAGCAGGCCTTCGCGGACGGCATCCTGATCCGCACGACGGGCGACATCATCGCGCTGTCGCCGCCGCTCGTGCTGGAGAAAAAACACATCGACGAATTGTTCGGCAAGCTGGCCGCCGTCCTGAAAAACCTCGACTGAAAGAGAATATGGAGACGATCAATCACTACATCGGCGGCAGCGTCGCCGAAGGGTCCGGTGGACGCTACGCGGACGTCTACAATCCCGCGCTGGGCGAGCCCTGCGCGCGCGTGGCGCTGGCGAGCATTGAGGACGTCGCGGCTGCCGTGGCAGCGGCCAGCGCCGCATTCCCCGCCTGGGCCGCGACGCCCCCGCTGGCCCGCGCCCGCGTGCTGTTCAACTACCTGCAGCTGTGCCAGAAGCATACCGATGAATTCGCGGCGATGATCGTGCGCGAACACGGCAAGACGTTCGCCGACGCACGTGGCGAAGTCGCACGCGGCATCGAAGTCGTCGAGTTCGCGGTGGGCATCCCGCAGATGCTCAAGGGCGAGTTCACGGACCAGATCGCGCGCGGCATCGACGCGTGGTCGATGCGCCAGCCGCTGGGCGTCGTCGCAGGCATCACGCCGTTCAACTTCCCCGTGATGGTGCCGATGTGGATGTTCCCCGTCGCCATCGCGTGCGGCAACACGTTCATCCTGAAACCGTCCGAACGGGATCCGTCGCCGTCGCTGCTGCATGCGCGGCTGCTGAAGGAAGCGGGGCTGCCGGACGGCGTGTTCAACGTCGTCCAGGGCGACAAAGGCGCGGTCGACGCGCTGCTCGACCACCCGGACATCCAGGCCGTCAGCTTCGTGGGCTCGACGCCGATCGCGGAATACATCTACGCCCGCGGCAGCGCGGCCGGCAAGCGCGTGCAGGCGCTGGGCGGCGCGAAGAACCACATGGTCGTGATGCCGGATGCGGACATGGACATGGCGGTCGATGCACTCATCGGCGCCGCGTACGGCTCGGCGGGCGAGCGCTGCATGGCGATCTCGGTGGCGGTGGCGATCGGCGACGCGGGCGATGCGCTCGTGGCCCGGCTGGCCGAGCGCACCCGTGCCCTGAAGGTCGCGGACGGCATGGCGGATGGCGCGGAGATGGGGCCCGTGGTCACGCAGGCGGCCAAGCAGCGCATCGAAAAGCTGATCGGCGAAGGCGTGGAGCAGGGCGCGACGCTGGTGGTCGACGGCCGCGGCTTCAAGGTGCCGGAGCGCGCCAACGGCTTCTTCGTGGGCGGCACACTGTTCGACCACGTGACGCCGTCGATGTCCATCTACAAGGAAGAAATCTTCGGGCCCGTGCTGTGCGTCGTGCGCCTGCCGGACGTCGCGAGTGCTTTGGCCCTCATCAACCGCAACGAGTACGGCAACGGCGTCGCCGTGTTCACCCGCGACGGCGGCGTGGCGCGCGAATTCGTGCGTCAGGTGCAGGTCGGGATGGTCGGGGTGAACGTGCCGCTGCCGGTGCCGATGGCGTTCAACAGCTTCGGCGGGTGGAAGAAAAGCCTGTTCGGCGATCACCATGCGTACGGGCCGGAGGGCGTGCGGTTCTATACGCGCCACAAGGCCGTGATGCAGCGCTGGCCGAATACGGCGAGCAGCGGGGTGGAGTTCGCGTTCCCGCAGATGAAATAAGCTTCAACGTCGTCCCCGCGCAGGCGGGGACCCATGCTGAGGTGCCGGCAATCGTATCGCAAGATTCCCATTAACCTCAGCATGAGACTCAGTATGGATTCCCGCCTGCGCGGGAATGACGGTCCTCACAAGAAGGGATGCCAAATGATCGAGTCACTCCACCACCTGCCCCCCGCCGCCGGCACGCACGGTGCCCTGTCCGAGCGCTTCACGGACCTGGCGCCGGCACTGACGACCCGCCAGGCCGCCATCGAAAGCGCCCGCTGCCTGTACTGTTATGACGCGCCCTGTACCCGCGCCTGCCCGACGGGCATCGACGTCGCGAGCTTCATCCGCAACATCCACGACGGCAACGTGGAAGGCGCCGCGGTTAATATCCTCAAGCAGAACATCTTCGGCGGCAGCTGTTCGCGCGTGTGCCCGACGGAGATCCTGTGCGAGGACGCCTGCGTGCGCAACAACGACGCCGAAGGCCAGCCCGTGAAAATCGGCCTACTGCAGCGCCATGCCATCGACAACGTCCACTTCGCCGATCATCCCTTCCGGCGCGCGCCGTCGACCGGCAAGACGATCGCCGTCGTCGGCGCCGGCCCGGCTGGGCTGTCGTGCGCGCACCGGCTCGCGATGCTGGGCCATGACGTCGTCGTGTTCGAAGCGCACGACAAGGCCGGCGGCCTGAACGAATACGGCATCGCCAAGTACAAGCTGCCGGGTGACTTCGCCCAGCGCGAGGTCGACTTCTTGCTGTCCATCGGCGGCATCGAGATCCAGTACGGCCGCATCCTGGGCGGCAACCTGCATTTGCAGGACTTGCACACGCGCTACGACGCCGTGTTCCTCGGCCTGGGCCTCGGTGCCAGCCGCCGCCTCGGCCTCACGGGCGAGGATGCGCCGGGCCTCGCGGCCGCCGTCGACTACATCGCCACGTTGCGCCAGGCCGCGGACCTCGCGGCGCTGCCGGTGCCGAAACGCGCGGTCGTGATCGGCGCCGGCAACACGGCCGTCGACATGGCCGTGCAGATCGGGCGCCTCGGCGCGGACGATGTCACGCTCGTGTACCGCCGCGGTGTCGAGGCGATGAGCGCCACCGGCCACGAGATCGAGATCGCGAAGACGAACGGCGTGCGCATCCGCACGTGGGCCGCGCCGCACGAGATCCTGCTGGACGCTGCGGGACGCGTGCGCGGCATGCGCTTCGAAGAAACGCGGCTGGTGGACGGCCGTCTCGCCGGCACGGGGGCGTTCATCGACATCGCGGCCGATGCCGTGTTCAAGGCCATCGGCCAGCACATGGATGATGATGCGTTGTCCGATCCGCTCGCGAGCGAACTGGAGCGGGAAGGCGACAAGATCCACGTCGACGCGCGGTTCCGCACCAAGCTGCCGGGCGTGTACGCGGGCGGCGACTGCGTGGCGCCGGGGCAGGACCTGACGGTGCAGGCCGTCCAGCACGGCAAGCTGGCGGCGCTGGCGATCCATGACGACATCCTTTCCAAAGCGGAGGCATGATGGCCGACCTGAGCATCGATTTCTGCGGCATCAAGTCGCCGAACCCTTTCTGGCTGGCGTCCGCACCGCCGACCGACAAGGCCTATAACGTCGTGCGCGCCTTCGAGGCGGGGTGGGGCGGCGTCGTGTGGAAGACGCTGGGCGAGGATCCGCCGGCCGTCAACGTGTCGTCGCGCTACTCCGCGCTGCACGGGAAGAACCGCGAGGTCATCGGCTTCAACAACATCGAGCTGATCACGGACCGGAGCCTCGAGATCAACCTGCGCGAGATCACGGCCGTCAAGAAGGCCTGGCCGGACCGGGCGCTGGTCGTGTCGATGATGCTGCCGTGCGAGGAAGCGCCGTGGCGCGAAATCCTGCCGCTCGTCGAGGCGACGGGCGCGGACGGCATCGAACTGAACTTCGGCTGCCCGCACGGCATGCCGGAACGCGGCATGGGCGCCGCGGTGGGCCAGCAGCCGGACCTGATCGGACTCGTCACGCGCTGGTGCAAGACGACCACGCGGCTGCCGGTGATCGTCAAGCTGACGCCCAACATCACGGACGTGCGCGCACCCGCACGCGCGGCGCTGGCGGGCGGGGCGGATGCCGTCTCGCTGATCAACACGATCAATTCGATCACGCACCTGGACCTGGACCGCATGGTCGCATTCCCCGCGGTCGGCAACGCCAGCACGCACGGCGGCTATTGCGGCACGGCCGTCAAGCCCATCGCGCTGAACATGGTGGCCGAGATCGCGCGCGATCCGGTGACGAAGGGCTTGCCGATCTCCGGCATCGGCGGCATCGGCAACTGGCGCGACGCGGCCGAGTTCATCGCGCTGGGCGCCGGCTCGGTACAGGTGTGCACGGCCGCGATGCTGCATGGCTTCCGCATCGTCGAGGAGATGAAGGACGGGCTGTCGCGCTGGATGGATTCGAAGGGCTACGACAACATCGCCGCGTTCTCGCGCAAGGCCGTGCCGAACACGACGGACTGGAAATACCTGGACATGAATTACCAGGTCATCGCGCACATCGACCAGGACAAGTGCATCCAGTGCGGCCGCTGCCACGTGGCGTGCGAGGACACGTCGCACCAGGCGATCGCGCGGCTGGTCGACGGGAATGCGCGCAAGTACGAGGTGATCGACCAGGAATGCGTCGGGTGCAACCTGTGCGAGATCACCTGTCCGGTCGAGGGCTGCATCACGATGGTGCCGCAGCAGACGGGCAAGCCGTACATGAACTGGACGCAGGATCCACGGAATCCACGGGCGGAGGTAGTAGTATTGGCCGGTGAATGACGCCAACCGACGGAGACCGCCCCGATGAGCACCGATCCCGCAACGAACCAGGATCTCTGGAACGAAGACCTCGCGCCGACGAGCGCCGCGCAGCGCACGTGGCGCTGGTATCACTTCGCCGCCCTGTGGGTCGGCATGGTGATGTGCATCCCGGCCTATACGCTGTCCGCCAGCCTGATCGAGGCCGGCATGTCCGCGTACCAGGCCGTGTTCACCGTGTTCCTCGCGAACGCCATCGTGCTGCTGCCGATGCTGCTGATCGGCCACGCCGGCACGAAATATGGCATCCCGTACGCCGTGCTGGCGCGCGCCGCGTTCGGCACGCGCGGGGCGCGGCTGCCGGCACTGATGCGCGCCATCGTCGCGTGCGGCTGGTACGGCATCCAGACGTGGTTCGGCGGCAGCATGATCTACACGCTGCTGGGCGTGCTGGCCGGGCACGAGATCGGCGGCGCCAAGCTCGCCGGCCTGGGCATCAACGGTGCGCAGCTGCTGTGCTTCCTCGCGTTCTGGGCGATCCAGTTCTATTTCATCGTGCACGGCATGGATGCGATCCGCAAGCTGGAGACGTACACGGCGCCGCTGAAGATCGCGATCTGCTTCGTGCTGCTCGGCTGGGTCTACCAGAAAGCGGGCGGCTTCGGCCCGCTGCTGGACGCGCCGTCGCAGTTCGTCGAAGGCGGCAAGAAGGCCGGCCAGTTCTGGGCCACGTTCTGGCCGTCGCTGACGGCGATGGTCGGCTTCTGGGCCACGCTCGCGCTGAACATCCCCGACTTCACCCGCTTCGCGCGTACGCAGCGCGACCAGATCCTGGGCCAGTCCGTCGGCCTGCCCGTGCCGATGGGGTTGCTGGCTGCATTGGCCGTCATCGTCACGTCGGCCACCGTCGTCCTGTACGGCAAGGCGTTGTGGGATCCGGTCGACCTGGCCAGCCGCATGACGGGCGCCGCGGTGCTGATCGCGCTCATCGTCCTGCTGGTCGACACGGTCAGCGTCAACCTGGCCGCCAACCTCGTCGGCCCGGCCTACGACTTTTCCGCGCTGGCGCCGCGCCACATCTCGTACCGCACGGGCGGCTACATCACGGCCGGCATCGCGCTCGCGATGATGCCGTGGAAGATCCTGGAGTCGACGCAGGGCTATATCTTCACGTGGCTGATCGGCTATTCCGCGCTGCTGGGGCCCATCGCGGGCGTGCTGATCATCGATTACTACCTGATCCGCCGCACGGAACTCGCGGTCGACCACCTGTACCGTGACGACGGCATCTATGGGTACCGCGGCGGCTGGAACCTGGCCGCGATCGTCGCCTTCGTCGCCGGCGTGGTGCCGAACATCCCGGGTTTCATGAACGCGGCGTTTCCGGAGTCGTTCCCGGACGTGGGCGCCGTCTTCAAAACCCTGTACACCTATGCGTGGTTCGTCGGGATCGCGATTTCCGCGGTCGTGTACGGCCTCATGATGAAGGGCAGGGCGGCGCCTGCGCTGCATCCGGCCCGTTCGCTCGATTGACCCGAGGAGACGTCAATGACCCTGTTGATACGCGGTGGTACGGTGGTGAACGCCGACCGTGCATTTCGTGCCGATGTGCTTTGCGAAGGCGACAAGATCGTCGCCGTGGGCGAGAACCTGGAGGCGCCCGCGCACGCGGAAGTGATCGATGCCGGCGGCCAGTACGTGATGCCGGGCGGGATCGACCCGCACACGCATATGCAGCTGCCGTTCATGGGCACCGTCACCGCCGATGATTTTTACACCGGCACGGCGGCGGGCCTCGCAGGCGGGACGACGACGATCATCGACTTCGTCATCCCCGACCCGAAACAACGCCTGATGGACGCATTCCAGACGTGGCGCGGCTGGGCGGAAAAGGCCGCGGCCGACTACACGTTCCACGTCGCCGTCACGTGGTGGGACGACACGGTGCACGAAGACATGGGCACGCTCGTCGAGCGCCACGGCGTGAACAGCTTCAAGCACTTCATGGCGTACAAGAACGCCATCATGGCCGACGACGAGACGCTGGTGAAAAGCTTCCGGCGCGCGCTCGAACTGGGCGCGATCCCGACCGTGCACGCGGAGAACGGGGAGCTGGTCTACCAGTTGCAGCGCGAACTGCTGGCGAAGGGCATCCGCGGGGCGGAAGCGCATGCGCTGTCGCGCCCACCGGAAGTGGAAGCCGAAGCGGCCAACCGCGCGATCGCCATCGCGAATGTGCTCGGCACGCCCGTCTACATCGTGCACGTGTCGTGCGCCGAATCGCTGGAGGCCATCACGCGCGCCCGCGCACGCGGCCAGCGCGTGTACGGCGAGGCGCTGGCGGGCCACCTCGTCATCGACGACAGCGTCTACCGCCACGCGGATCCCGAAGTCGCGCGCGCCTACGTGATGAGTCCCCCGTTCCGCTCCAGCCACCACCAGACGGCGCTGTGGCAAGGCCTCCAGGGCGGCAACCTGCACACGACGGCGACGGACCACTGCACGTTCTGCGCCGGCCAGAAGGGAATGGGCGCGGACGATTTCACGCGCATCCCGAACGGCTGCGGCGGCGTCGAGGAACGCATGGCCGTCGTGTGGGACGCGGGCGTGAACACGGGACGTTTGACGCCGTCCGAATTCGTGCGCGTGACGTCGACCAATGCGGCCCAGATTTTTAATATCTATCCGCGCAAGGGTTCCGTGTCCGTTGGAGCGGATGCCGACGTCGTCGTGTGGGACCCGCAAGGGACGCGCACCCTGTCGGCCGCGACGCAGCATTCGAAGGGCGACTTCAACGTGTTCGAAGGGCGCACGGTGCGCGGGATTCCGACGCATACGGTGGCGGCCGGGAAGCTCGTGTATGCGAATGGGGATTTGCGGGCGGAGCGTGGGGCCGGGCGATATGTGGAGCGGCCGGCTTTCACCAGCACTATTTGAACGCTACGCACGTCATTCCCGCGGAAGCGGGAATCCATACTGAGCCTGCGTGCATTGTTGACGCCACCAAATCGCACACTCAGCATGGGTCCCCGCTTTCGCGAGGACGACGGTGATGCAAGCACCAACTGGAGAACAAGATGAACGACCTGCGCATCAACGGCACCCGCCTGTGGCACTCCCTGATGGAACTGGCGCAAATCGGCGCCACCGCGAAGGGCGGGGTGAAGCGCCTCGCCCTGACGGACCTCGACCGCCAGGGCCGCGACCTCGTCGTCCAGTGGGCGAAGGCCGAGGGCCTGTCAGTCACTGTCGACAAGATCGGCAACGTCTTCATGCGCCGGGAAGGGACGAACCCGGACTTGCCGCCCATCGTCACGGGCAGCCACATCGACACCCAGCCGACCGGCGGCAAGTTCGACGGCAACTACGGCGTGCTGGCCGGCCTCGAAGTCGTGCGCACGCTGAACGAGCGCGGCATCCGCACGGAGGCGCCGATCGAGGTCGCGTTCTGGACCAACGAGGAGGGATCGCGCTTCGTGCCCGTCATGATGGGCTCCGGCGTGTTCTGCGGCGCGTTCAGCCTGGAGACGGCGTATGCGGCGCGCGACGTCGACGGCAAATCCGTCGGCGAGGAACTCGACCGGATCGGCTACCGGGGCGGGCAGACGCCCGGCGACCACCCGATCGGCGCGTATTTCGAAGCCCACATCGAGCAGGGCCCCGTGCTGGAAGACGCGAACAGGGTGATCGGCGTCGTGCCCGCCGTGATGGGCCTGTCGTGGTACGACTGCACCGTGACCGGGATGGAAGCGCACGCGGGCCCCACGCCGATGCATCTGCGGCGCGACGCGCTGCAGGTCGCGACGGCCATCATGCAGGAGACGGTCGCCATCGCCAACCGCTACCCGCCGTATGGCCGCGGCACCGTGGGCATGGTCCAGGTGTTCCCCAACAGCCGCAACGTGATCCCCGGCCAGGTCAAGTTCAGCATCGACCTGCGCAACGTCACCGACGAGCTGCTGAACACGATGCACGGCGAGATCGAGGCGTTCGTCGAGCGCACGCGGCGCGAGACTGGCCTGGCCATCGACCTGCAGCGCGTGTCGTACTACCCGCCTTGCCCGTTCCACCCGGATTGCGTGGACGCCGTGCGCGCCGCGACGGAACGGCTGGGCTATTCGACGATGGACGTGGTGTCCGGCGCCGGCCACGACGCGATCTACGTCGCGCGGCTGGCGCCCGCCGGCATGATCTTCGTGCCGTGCAGGGACGGCATCAGCCACAACGAGATCGAGGATGCCCAGCCCGGCCACCTGGAAGCCGGCTGCAACGTGCTGCTGCACGCGATGCTGGAACGGGCCGGCATCGTTTCCACGTCCGAGGCCGGCGAGCTTGTTGCTCAAAAGTAACAAAGTGCAATTTCTTGTTACTATTCTGGCCGATCGCACGCGCCGGTAGCATACTGTGGTCCGAAGCCGCCCGCCGGGCGGCACGCGTCTGACCGACGATGCTGACCGGATACTATGAAACCCCGCTCGTCCTGATTTCGATCCTCGTCGCGATCGTCGCGTCGTATTCCGCCCTCAGCCTCGCGGGCAGGGTGGCGGAAGCGACCGGGCGGACGAAATTCGCCTGGATGCTGGGCGGCGCGATCGCGATGGGATCCGGGATCTGGGCCATGCACTTCGTCGGGATGCTGGCGTTCCGCCTCCCGATCCCGGTCGCCTATGACATCCCCATCACCCTCTTCTCGCTGGTGCTGCCGATAGCCGCGTCCGGCCTCGCGCTGTGGCAGGTGAGCCGCGCGAACCTGGGCCCGGTGCGCCTGGGCGTCAGTGCCGTCATCATGGGCGTCGGTATCAATGCGATGCATTACACGGGCATGGCCGCCATGCGCATGCAGCCCGGGATCGTGTACGACCCGCTGTTGTTCGCGCTCTCGGTGCTGATCGCCGTGGGCGCGTCGGCGCTGGCGCTGTGGATCGCGTTCCGGCTGCGCCGCAGCACGCCGGACGTGTGGGTGCCGCGCATCGGCGCCGCCGTCGTGATGGGCTGCGCCATCGTCGGCATGCATTACACGGGCATGGCGGCCGCGAACTTCCCGGCCGACAGCGTGTGCATGGCCGCGCGCGTCGGCGTGCATCGCGACAGCCTCGCCACGCTCGTCGTGCTGGCCACGTTCTGCGTGCTGGGCCTGGCCCTCATCGCGTCCGTGTTCGACGCGCGGCTGGAAGCGAACGCGCGCATCCTCGCCATGTCGCAGGCGACGGCGGCCGAGCGCCAGCACCTGCTGGAACGCGAGCGCGTCGCGCGCGACGAAGCCGAACGCCTGTCCGCATTGAAGGACGAATTCCTCGCCACCCTGTCGCACGAGCTGCGCACGCCGCTGAACGCGATCCTCGGCTGGGCCGGCATGCTGCAGCGGGGCGTGAAGGACGAGGCGACCATGATACGGGCCCTGGAGACGATCGAGCGCAACGCGCGCGCCCAGGGCAAGCTGATCGACGACCTGCTCGACATGAGCCGCATCATTTCCGGCACCGTGCGCCTGGACGTGCAGACGGTCGACCCGTCCCGCATCATCGAGGCGGCGCTGGGCACCGTGCACCCGGCCGCCGCGGCCAAGATGATCGCCCTGCGCGCCGACCTGGGACGCGAGCCGGGCATGTTGCCGCTCGAAGTGCGCGCCGATCCGGGCCGGCTGCAGCAGGTGCTGTGGAATCTGCTGGCGAACGCGGTCAAGTTCACGCCAACGGGCGGCAGCGTGCAGGTGCTGCTGGGGCGCGACGGCAACGACGCCGTGATCCGCGTGATCGATTCGGGCATCGGCATCGCGCCGGACTTCCTCCCGTACGTGTTCGACCGCTTCCGCCAGCAGGATGCGTCGATCTCGCGCCAGCACGGCGGCCTGGGATTGGGGTTGTCGATCGCGCGGCAGCTCGTCGAACTGCACGGCGGGACGATCGCCGTGGACAGCGCCGGCGTGCACACGGGCACCACGTTCACGGTGCGCCTGCCGCTGGCGCGCCCGAGCGCCGTCACGGTGCCGGGAACGGGCGTGCTTTCGATGGCGCTGACGGGCGCGGACGACCTGGCCGACCTGTCCGGCGTGCGGGTGCTCGTCATCGACGACGCGCCGGATACGCTCGACGTGCTGGAACAGATCCTGTCGTACAGCGGCGCCGCCACGATGACGGCGCCGGGCGCCAGCGCCGCGCTGGCCCTGCTGGAGCGCGAGGTGCCGGACGTGATCGTCAGCGACGTCGGCATGCCCGAAGTCGACGGCTTCGAACTGATGCGGCGCATCCGCCGGCGCGCGGCCACGGCGGACGTTCCCGCCATCGCGTTGACGGCCTTCACCCGCCAGGACGACCGCGCCAAGGCGCTGCAGGCCGGTTTTACCGACTATCTCGCCAAGCCCGTGGAGCCGGCGGCGCTGGCGGCCGCGATCCGGCGCCTCGTCGCCACCGCGCGCGAAGCGTGACCTTATTTGGCGCGCTTACTGGAACGTGGTTTCGCGTTCCGGCGTGGCGCTGATGCGGTGGATGGCCAGGTCGGCGCCGTCGAATTCCTGTTCGGCGTCCAGGCGCAGCCCGACGGTCGCCTTCAACAACCCGTAGACGATGATGCCGCCGATGCCGGCGATGGCGACGCCCAGCAGGGTGCCGACGATCTGCGACGCGAGCGACACGCCGCCGAGCCCTCCCAGCGCCTGGCTGCCGAAGATGCCGGCCGCGATGCCGCCCCACGCGCCGCACAGGCCGTGCAGGGGCCACACGCCAAGCACGTCGTCGATCTTCCAGCGGTTCTGCGCCAGGGTGAACATCACGACGAAGATCGCGCCCGCGATCGCGCCTGTCACCAGGGCGCCCATCGGATGCATCAGGTCCGAGCCCGCGCACACGGCGACGAGGCCGGCCAGCGGGCCGTTGTAGACGAAGCCCGGGTCGTTCTTGCCCAGCACGAAGGCGGTCAGGGTGCCGCCCGTGAGGGCCATCAGCGAGTTGACGGCGACGAGGCCGTTCATCTTGTCCAGCGTCTGCGCGCTCATCACGTTGAAGCCGAACCAGCCGACGGTGAGGATCCACGCGCCCAGCGCGAGGAACGGGATGTTCGACGGCGGGTGCGCCGAGATGCGGCCATCCTTGGTATAGCGGCCGCGGCGCGCGCCCAGCAGCAGCACGGCCGGCAGCGCGGCCCAGCCGCCGACGGCGTGCACGACGACGGAACCGGCGAAGTCGTGGAACGCCGCGCCGAAGGTGGCCGTCAGCCAGTCCTGGATGCCGAAGCGGTTGTTCCAGGCGATGCCTTCGAACAGCGGATAGACGAGGCCCACGAGCAGGGCGGTCGCGGCCATCTGCGGATGGAACTTGGCACGTTCGGCGATGCCGCCCGAGATGATGGCGGGGATCGCGGCGGCGAACGTCAGCAGGAAGAAGAACTTCACCAGCTCGTAGCCGTTCTTGGCGACGAGGGTGCTGGTGGCGCCCATGAAGTGGATGCCGTAGGCGATGCCATAGCCGACGAAGAAGTAGGCGATGGTGGAAACGGCGAAGTCGATCAGGATTTTTACCAGGGCGTTGACCTGGTTCTTGCGGCGTACCGTGCCCAGTTCCAGGAAGGCGAAGCCGGCGTGCATCGCCAGGATCATGATCCCGCCGAGCAAGATGAAGAGCGCGTCCGCTCCGCTTTTGAATGCATCCATGCGTACTCCAAAAAAGTGCAAGTTGGTCTGATTGCACTTCTGGATAGCAATAAACGTTCCAATTTGGTGAAGAGGCGCACTCCCAGTGGGCATGCCGGATGGGTTGCCCCGCAAGCGTGCACAAGCACCGTTGCGGTGCGTATTTGCGCCAAAATGGGGAGGTGTGGTCGATCCGGCAATCGTAGTATGCTGTCAAGCAACAACCTCACAAAGGAGACCCATGAACCGCACTCTCAATGCCGCCATCCTCGCGGCTTTGCTGTCGGCCGGCGCACCCATCCTGTCCGCCCAGGCTGCCGCAACTACCGTATCCGCGTCGTCGGCCGAACGCCAGGTCGACCGCATCGCTGCGAGGTTCTACGATGCGCGCGCCCGGTTCGACCCGCTGCTGTACGCGACCGCGAACGGCGACAGCCGCTACGACGACCAGATCGGCATGGCGATCGACCCGAAGGTGCGCGCCCGCTATATGTCGCAGAATCACAGGCTGCTGGACGACCTGCAGAAGGTCGACAAGGCGCACCTGTCGGAGAAGGCGCGCCTGAACTACGACATCCTCGCCTTCGAGATCCGCGCCCAGCTCGACCTCGCGCGTTTTCCCGAGCACCTGCTGCCGCTGAACCACTTCGACAACATCCCGAGCAACCTGGCCAATTACGCGAGCGGCACGGGCTCGCAGCCGCTGGCGACGCCGGCCCAGTACCGCGCGTACCTGTCGCGCCTGGAGCAACTGCCGGCATGGATCGACCAGGCCATCGCCAACATGAAAGAGGGCGTGAAAAAGGGCGTCGTGCAGCCGAAGGCGATCACGGCCAAGATGCTGCCGCAGTTCCGCCAGCTGGCCGCGAGCGACGCGGAAGCGAGCATCTTCTACACGCCCATCAGGAACCTGCCGGCCGGCTTCTCCGACGCCGATAAAAAATCGCTCACGGCCGGCTACCGCCAGGCCGCGCAAAAGATCGACGCCGCGCTCGCGCGCCTGAATACGTACCTCGAGAAGGACTACCTGCCCGCGGGCCGCACGACGGCCGGCTATGGCGCGCTGCCGGATGGCGCCGCGTGGTACCAGGCCCGCATCCGCAACAACACGAACCTCGACCTGACGCCGGCCGAGATCCACGCGCTGGGCGAGAAGGAAGTGGCGCGCATCCAGCAGCAGATGGCGACCCTGGCGCCGAAGCTGGGCTACGACGGCCCGCTGAACACGTTCCCGCAATGGGTGGCCGCGCAGCCGCGCTTCAAGCCGTTCAAGACCGACCAGGAGGTGCTGGAGCGCTACCGTGCCATCTACGGCGTCGTCGAAGCGAAGCTGCCGCAGTATTTCAGCCTGCTGCCGAAGGCGAAGCTGGACATCCAGCTGGAACCGGAACTGACGCGCGCCACGGCGTCCGACCACTACACGCCCGTCGCCGCCGACGGTTCGCATCCCGGCGTGTTCTGGGCCGTCGTCAACGACCCGAAGGAGTACAGCACGGTCGGCATGACGAGCCTCCTCCTGCACGAGGGCGTGCCGGGCCACCACCTGCACGCGGCGCTGCTGAAGGAATTGCCGCTGCCGGACTTCCGCAAGTTCTTCACCGAGCACCCGAGCGCCGCCGCGTACACGGAAGGCTGGGCGCTGTACTGCGAGACGCTGGGCCGCGACTTCGGCCTGTACGACGATCCGTCCGCGTATTACGGCCACCTGAACGACGAGCTGCTGCGCGCCGTGCGCCTCGTCGTCGACACGGGCATGCATGCGCAGGGCTGGTCGCGCGAGCGGGCGGTCAAGTACATGATGGACAACCTGGGCTACAGCGAGGCGCGCGCGGCGAACCAGGTCGAGCGCTACATGGTGTGGCCGGGCCAGGCGCTGGCGTACAAGGTGGGCGCGCTGAAGATCCTCGACCTGCGCGCGCGGGCGCAGAAGGCGCTGGGGCCGAAGTTCACCTTCGCGAAATTCCACGAGGTGGTGCTGGGGGATGGGACGCTGCCGTTGCCGATCCTGCAGGCGCAGGTGGAGAAGTGGATCGCGGCCGAAAAATGACCTGAGTATTACGGTTCGTGCACAGTGTGCGCAACCGTACATATTCCCGCCCCACATGGGTGCATGATGGGTTTCATGAAATCCGATGAAACCACCATCGCACCGCCGTCGCCGGAAGCCTCGACCTGGCTGTCGAAGCTGGGTCCGGGCCTGATCACCGGCGCGGCCGACGACGACCCGAGCGGCATCGCCACGTATTCGCAGGCCGGCGCCCAGTTCGGGTTCAACCTGCTGTGGACCCTGCTGCTGACGTATCCGCTGATGGCCGCCATCCAGGTCATCAGCGCCAACATCGGCCGCGTGACGGGGCGCGGGCTCGCCACCAATTTGCAGCGCTATGCGCCGCGCCGGGTCGTGTGGGGCATCGTCGGGCTGCTGCTCGTCGCGAACGTCATCAACATCGCGGCCGACGTGGCGGCGATGGGCGAGGCGATGTCGCTCGTCGCGCCCGGCCGGCCGCTGTGGTATGCCGTCGGCTTCGGCGTGCTGTCCGTGCTGCTGCAGGTGTTCATCCCTTACCAGCGCTACGTGAACCTGCTCAAGTGGCTCACGCTCGTGCTGCTCGCGTACGTGGGCACCGTGTTCGTCGTCCACGTGCCATGGGGCGTGGTGCTCGAGACCACCGTGTGGCCGAGCATCGCATGGAACAAGGACTACCTGACGACGATCGTCGCCGTGTTCGGCACGACGATCAGTCCCTACCTGTTCTTCTGGCAGGCGTCGCAGGAGGTGGAGGAACTGCGCGCGGACGACGACGCAGAACCGCTGCGGCGCGCACCCGACCAGGCCAGGGGCCAGTTCCGCCGCATCCGCTTCGACACGCTGGTCGGCATGGCCGTGTCGAACGGCGTCGCGTTCTTCATCATGCTCACCACCGCCGCCACCCTGCACGCGCAGGGCGTGCACGACATCCAGTCGTCGGCGCAGGCCGCGTCGGCGCTGAAACCCGTCGCGGGCGAACTCGCGTTCGTCCTGTTCGCGCTCGGCATCGTCGGCACGGGCCTGCTCGCGATCCCCGTGCTGGCCGGTTCCGCCGCGTATGCGATGGCCGGCACGTTCCACTGGAAGAGCAGCCTGGGCGCGGAGTTTTCGGCCGCGCGCAAGTTCTACGGCATCATCATCGTCGCCACGCTGGCCGGCGTCGGCATCAACTTCATGCCGATCGACCCGATCAAGGCGCTGTACTGGAGCGCGGTGCTGAACGGCGTCATCGCCGTGCCCGTGATGGCGATCATGATGCTGGTGGCGTCGAGCCCGCGCATCATGGGCGACCTGACGATCGCGCCGCGCCTGCGCGCCATGGGCTGGCTGTGCACGGGCGTGATGGCGGCGGCGACGATCGCCATGTTCGCGTCGTTCCTTTGACGCTTACTGCATGTCGATCCGCCCGTAGATGCCGTGCGACTCGTCGGCGGGCCCCGCCGTGTAGAACAGCGTGTTCGTCGGCTGGTTCTGCACGCCGTTGCCGAACGCGATGCCCCACAGGCCGTCGATGACGATCGGCGTGCGGTCGGCCTTCGACAACGTGCCGATGAACGCGCCGTTGGACGGGTTGTAGGCGTTGATCTTGCCGTCGCCGAAGTTCGCGACGAGCACCGCATTGCTGAAGTCCCCGAAGTTGGCCGGCGCCAGCGCCATGCCCCACGGTGCATTCAGCGCACCGCCCGCCGCCAGCCGGTGCAGGAAGACGCCGCCCATGTCGTACACGTCGACGACGCCCAGTCCCGCGCCCTTGACCTCGTCGTTGCCGGCCGTCTCGCGCTGCGCATACGCCACGTAGATGCGGTCGCCGATGGCCTGGATGCCGAACGGCCCATAGCCGGCCGGCAGGTTCGGATCGGTGAAGCCGCCCGGCAGCGTGGCTTTCTGGAAGCTGGCGTTGTAGACGTCGATGCGGTTGTTGCGGAAATCGGCCGCGTACAGGTAGTTCGCGCCCGAGAACGCGCCGATGGCGAGACCCTTGTAGACGGCGCTGCCGCCCGTGTCGGCGGCCGTCACGGCGTTCGTGCGATTCACTGCCGGCGACCAGCCCGACACGGTGCCCGTCTCGCCCACGAAGATGAAGGGGCTGGCACCCGTCACGCCGTTCTGCGTGACCTTGAAGTCCTGGCTGCCGTTGTACACGATGCCGGTGACGCCCGCCGGGACCGCGACGACGAGCGTCTGCGGCACGCCGTTGCCGTCGTACAGCGTCGACGTCGCCGTGCCGTTGTTGGCGACCCAGACGAAGGCCGTCGGGTTGAATGCGAGGCCCCACGCGTTGACGAGGTGGGTGTCGGTGTGGGCCGCGCCGCTGGACTGGTCGGTGACGAGGGCCGTGGTGGTGAAGACGCTCGTGATCGCCGGCGGCATGGTGACGGGCGGCGTCATCGGATGGTCGTCGCCACCGCCGCCGCAGGCCGCCACGGCGGCGCCGAGGACGATGCCGCACAGGAGGCGCACGGCCGGATTCGATTGCAGGTTCATGATTGCACCTCATGGGAAGGGGACGACGTTAATGCCCTCATCCCCGCGCAAGGTTCAATCGAATCGCGGGTACTTTCAAAAGCGCAGGCTGGCGCCGGCGAACAGGGCGCGGGCGCGCGGGAGGCCGGTGCCGCCGCTGTGCACGAGGGTCTGCACGCCGGCCTGCAGCCGCCAGTCGCCCGTGTCGTACGCGAGCGTGGCGCGCAGGTCCGCGCGGTCCCGGTCGCTCCAGCGGTAATCGGTATCGAGCGGATGCAGCAGCCCCGCATGCAGGGCCAGCGCCGCGCGCTCGCCCAGCGGGATGCCGCCGTTCAGGTCGAGGTACACCGTGCGGCCTCCGCCGTAATACGCCGGCGAATACGAGACTCTCGCGTTGACGCGGTCGTACGTCAGGCCGGCGTAGAACTCGTGGTAGTCGACTTCGTGGTTGCGCAGATAGATCGTGCGCGTGACGCCGGCGTCCCACGACAGCCGCGTCGTCAGCGGCAGCGCCCGCCCGCCGTAGACGATCAGCAGGCCCTGGCCGCGGCCGTACAGCTCGATGGGCGACGCGAAGGTGCCGGCATACCAGCCGCCGTCGAAGTCGTGGTCCACGCGCAGCTGCACGGCGGGATTGCGGCCCTGCGAGACGCCGCGTATCGCGTATTCGGATACGACGGAGAGGTCGGCACTGGTCTGGGCCACTGCGCCAGGTGCCGTGAGCGCGACGAGGAGGAATGCGAACGCGCCCGCGACGGGTTTCAGTGCGGCGGGCGCGGGGAAGGAAGGCTGGCGGTCGTGGTCGTCGATGGGCATAGGCAGAAACAGGCTCCGGCGGCGCGCGTAACGGCGGCGCAGGCGTCTATGCTACCAGCTTGTCCGGCGCCGGAGGCCAGCGCGGCGGGCAGGACGCGTGCGCCGCCGTCGAGGTCGGCCCGCAGCCTGGCGGGCGTCGTCCCGGGACGCAGTTCCAGCACGAGTGCCGCGAGCCCCGCCACGTGGGCCGACGCGTACGACGAGCCGGACACCAGCCCGAAGCGCGCACCCGGCAGCGACGTGGGCACGTCCGTCCCCGGCGCGCGCAGCGATCCGGGCGGCGGCGCGCGCTGCGTGTCGGACGCCACCGCGATGACGCCCGGATGCGACGCGGGAAAGCCGCCGTCGGGCTGCGCCGGATCGGCCGCGCCGACGAGCGTCACGCCGCGCGCGAGGGCCGCGTCGAGCAGGGCTTCCAGCAGCCGGTCGCGCGGGCCGCCGAGGCTCATGTTGATGACGCGCGCATCGCTCATCAGCGCAAAATTGATCGCCTTGCCCAGCGTGAAGCTGTTGCAGCGGGCGGGCGGCCCGGCCGTCTCCCAGCACGCGCGCAGGGCCAGCAGTTTGGCACCCGGCGCGATGCCGGCGATGCCCAGGCCATTGCCTTCGCGCGCGGCGATGATGCCGGCGACGGCCGTGCCGTGCGCTTCCGCGCCGTCCGGATACGCATCGACGAAGTTGCGGCGCAGTTTGATCTGGCCGTCGAGGTCGGGATGGTTCGCATCGACGCCGCTGTCGATGACGGCCACCGTCACGCCGCGACCCGTGCTGGCGCGGTGCAGCGCGGGCAGCTGCCAGGCGCGCGTGGCCGGCTGCACGGGCAGCAGCGGGTCGCCGTCGGCCAGGCCGTGGTAGTCCTGGATCGCCTGGGCCCACGCGACGCGCGGGTCGTGCGCGAGCGTGTCGAGCAGGCGGTCGACGGGGCCCGTGCCGGTGTCCTCCATCAGGAAGCAGTCGATGCCGATGGCGGGCATCGGCCAGTCGTCGACGACGCGCAGGCCATAGGCGGCGGCGAGGTCGCGCGCGACGCGGCGGCGCGCGGCGCGGGTGCCGTCCTCCGTGTAGCCGCCGCCGTAGGCGCCGTCGGGCCGGAAGTGCGGCGACGGCATGCGCAGCATCACGAGCACCTGTCGTGCTGCGGGTGCCGGCGTCGAGACCGGGTGCGTGGCCGCCTGCGCATCCGCGCTCGCGCGCGGCACCACGCAGGCGAACGCGATCAACACCGCGACCAGGACGAGAAGGGCGGTTTTCACGGCTGCTTGTCCACGACGAGCGGCTCGGCCAGCGTCACCGCCGGCTCCGCCCGCAGCCTGGCCAGCACCGGGTCGAGCCGGCCGTCCGCGCCGACGAGCCACGCATCGGTGACGGTCGGCCCGCCGACGATGCGCGCCCCGCTGGCGCGCACGATGCGGCGCAGTTCCGCCTCCGGCGTGTCGGGCCGGAAGGTCACGACGACGCGCGCCATGCCGTTCGCGCCGGCGGCGCCGAGGACGCGGTAGTCGTCCGGCGAATCCGGCTGCCCGGAAGGGCGCACCAGCAATGCGGCCAGCACGGCGATCGCGCCGAACTGGCAGGCGACGGCCGCGCGCAGCCACGTGCGGTCGTTGGCGGCGACGCGGTCGCGCCAGCGTTGCAGCAGGCCGGTCTTTGCCTGCGGCGGTGCGGCATCCAGTTGCGGCGCATCCAGTTGCGGCATCAAGCGCGCGAGCGCGCGGTCCGGATCGAAGTCGAGGTCCGGGCCCGGCCCGGCCGCATGTACCGTGCGCAGCAGGGCGAGGTCGGCGCGGCAGTGCGCGCAGGTTGCCACGTGCGCCTGCACGCGTTCCAGTTCGGCGCCCGCGAGGGTGCCGTTCGCGAGCCAGGGCAGCGCGTCCTGCGCGTCGAGGTGATCGGTGCGAGCGTTCATGGCCGGATCTCCAGCTGGTCTTCCAGCAGCGTTGCCAGGCGGCGGCGCGCGTGGAACAGGCGCGTTTTGACGGTGTTGACGGGACATTCCATGATTTCTGCGATTTCTGCGTAACCCATGTCGTGATAGAAGGTCAGCTGGAAGGCGGCCCGCTGCGCCAGCGGCAACGTGGCGACGGCGGCGTCGACGGCGTGCGCGAGGCGCTGCTGTTCGAAGCGCCAGTCGGGCCGGCCCGCGTCGCCCGCCGCGCACTCGTCGGCCGGGGCATCCAGCGGTTCGTCGAGCGCGTGCAGGGCCTTGCAGGCCTTGCGGTAGGCGATCGCGAACACCCAGGTCGACACCTTGCAACTGCCGTCGAACGTGGCGGCCTTCTGCCAGACGACGAGCAGGGTGTCGTTGACGATTTCCTCGATCAGCGGCACGCTGCGCGTCATCCGTTGGAGGAAGCGCGCCAGGCGCGGAAAGTACGCGCGATACAGCATCTCGAAGGCGCGCCGGTCCCCGGCCGCAATCCGACCCACCAGGCTGGCCTCGTTCGCGGCCGCTCCTTCAATCTTTCCGTCCACGCATGCGCTCTCTGCTGTTTTGCGGTGAATACCCGCCGGCCGCCCCAAGGTTCATGCGTTCCGCAAATATTTTTTGCCGCATGTGATTTTTACACGAATCGGCGTTGCTGGGACGCGCCGGGCATGTCACGATGTCGCCATGCTAATTCATTCTTGCCCCATGAAACGATTTGCCATTCCCTTCCTCGCCGCCGCCCTGGTCCTCTCCGGCGCGGCCCACGCCCAGTCGAAGCAGGAGCCCCGTCCGCTCGGCTACAAGAAAGTCGCCGATGCGCTGGCCGCACTGCAAAAGAATCCGGACGCCAAGCTCTCCCATCCGGGCGGCTGGACCACGTACGCCATCCAGAAACCGGAGGTGGCCGTGTGGTCGTTCGTGCCGCAAGGACATGAGGCCTACCCGGCCGTCGTGCGGCGCCTGGTCCGCAAGACGGACGAGGGCACGTTCGTCGAGATGAAAGTGCTGTGCGAAGCGAAGCAGGACGCATGCCGCCGGCTGGCCGTGCACTTCCAGCAGATGACGGCGCAGATGCAGCAGAAACTGCAGGAGATGCAGGCGCAGAAAGGCCAGGAAGCCAAGCAGTAGGGCGCACCCTGTGCCCACGCGTGCCTACCGGTTGACCACCACCTTGGCCGCGGCCGTCACCTGGTCGCGCAGCCACTTGTGCTCCGGCGACTGGTGCACGCGCTGGTGCCACAGTTGATAAAAACGCATCGGCGGGAACTTGATCGGCACCGTGAAGTTTTTCAGCGGCAGCGTCTTTTCGTAGAACCGGATGAACTGGCGGCCCGTCGTCAGCACGAGGTCCGTCTGCGTGAGCATGTACGGGATCAGGCCGAAATAAGGCGATTCCACGGCCACCTTGCGATGCATGCCTTGCCGCTCGAGGAAGGCGTCGATCACGCCGTGGTAGCCGGGCAGCATCGCCGTCGGCGCGATGTGCGGCAGCGTGAGGTAGTCCTCGACCGTCATCGCGTCGGCCGCCGTGCGCTTGGCGTAGGCGCTGTCGGCACGCATCGTGCAGATGATCGGGTCTTCGAACAGTTTCGAGATGTGCAGGTGCGAGGGCGGCTCGTCCCAGTTGGCGATGACGAGATCCATTTCGCCGTCCGACAGCATGCGCAGGTAGTCCGTGCCCGGCCCCAGGTGGTGGATGGTCACGCGGCTGTTCGGCGCGCCGCGCCGGATCGACGCGACGACGCCCGGCAGGAACTGCGTGTCGAGGTAGTCGGGCGCGGCGATGTGGAACGTGCGGTCGGCCTGTTCCGGCACGAACGGCGTCTTGCGGACAAACAGGCTCTCCGTCTCGTCGAGGATGCGCTTGGCCGGCTTGAGCAGGCTTTCGCCGTGCTGCGTCGGCACCATGCCGCGCGCGCCGCGCACGAGCAGCGGGTCGCCCGTCAGCTCGCGCAGCTTGCGCAGCGACGCCGAGATCGACGGTTGCGGCTGGTTCAACTTGAGGGCGACGCGCGAGACGTTCTTCTCGACGAGCAGCAGATAAAGGATGCGGATCAGGTGCAGGTCGAGGTGCTGGGGCAGGCTGGACATGGGAGAGTTTTTTATGGAATTGTTATATACGTAGTCTGATTTTAAATATACGATATTTTTCATGTTCTAGAAACTATATCGACGGCGGTGTCGCCTGCCGGTCACGCTGAGGAGCCTCGATGGATTACCTGGTCCCGTATGGTCTCGAATGGATGAACATGCTGGTGCGCTGGCTGCACGTCATCACCGGCATCGCCTGGATCGGCGCGTCGTTCTACTTCGTCTGGCTGGACAATTCGCTGCGTCCGCCGGCGGCCGGTTCCGAGCTCGCGAAGAAGGGCGTGGCGGGCGAGCTGTGGGCCGTGCACGGCGGCGGTTTCTACAATCCGCAGAAATACCTCGTCGCGCCGGCCGAGCTGCCGGCGGAGCTGCACTGGTTCAAATGGGAAGCGTATTCGACGTGGCTGTCGGGTTTTGCGCTCCTCGTCATCGTGTACTGGCTGAATGCGCAGGCGATGATGGTCGACCGGTCAGTGGCCGATTTGTCGAGCTGGCAGGCGATCGGCCTCGGGCTCGGGAGCCTCGTCGCCGGCTGGGTCGTGTACGACCTGCTGTGCCGTTCACCTCTCGGCAAGCATGATCTCGCGTTCGGCGTCGTGGTCTTTGCGCTGCTGGTCGGCGCGGCATGGGTGCTCACGCACTTCCTCAGCGGCCGCGCCGCCTACATCCACGTGGGCGCGATGATCGGCACGATCATGGTCGCGAACGTGGCGATGGTGATCATTCCGGGGCAGCGCAAGATGGTCGAGGCGATGCGCGCGGGCTTGACGCCCGATCCCGTCTACGGCATCCGCGGCAAGCGGCGCAGCGTCCACAATAACTACTTCACGTTGCCGGTGCTGTTCATCATGATCAGCAACCACTTCGCGATGACCTACCGCCACCCGCACGCATGGGCCGTGCTGGGCACCATCATGGCGGCCGGCGTCTTCATCCGCCACTTCTTCAACCTGCGCCACAAGGGGCGCGTCGAGTGGGTGTATCCGGCGATCGGTGTGGCGCTGCTGCTGGGGCTTGCGATTTTGCTGGCACCTGTGCTGGCACCGCCGCGGCCGAGCGTGTCGGCGGGGACGGTGCCGTTTGTGCGGGTGGAGACGATCCTGCGCGCGCGCTGCGTGTCGTGCCACGCGGCGCATCCGACGCAGCCCGGGTTCGCGAGCGCGCCGGCCGGCGTGATGCTGGACGACGCGCACGGCATCGCCCGGAACGCCCCCCGCATCTACCAGCAGGCCGTGCAGCTCAAGGCGATGCCGCTGGCGAACATGACCAATATGACGGAGGCGGAACGCGCCGAGTTGGGCGCGTGGTTCGAAGCCGGGGCGAAGACCGACTGATGAATCGTCATTCCCGCGCATGCGGGAATCCATGCTGAGTGTCCGCAGTCAGCTCGGCATGGGTCCCCGCTTCCGCGGGGACGACAGGGGCTTACTTCAACGTCCGCTCGAACAGCTGGTAGATCCGCCGGTACTCGTCATACCACGCCTCCGGCTGCACGAACGAATGCCGTTCCAGCGGATACGGCGCCAGTTCCCAGTGGTCCTTCTTCAACTCGATCAGCCGCTGGGCCATGCGCACGGAGTCCTGGAAGAACACGTTATCGTCGACCATGCCGTGCGCGATCAGCAGGTGGCCCTTCAGGTTCTGCGCGTACTCGATCGGCGACGACGTTTTATAGGCTTCCGGATCCAGGTCCGGCGTGTTCAGGATGTTGGCCGTGTACTCGTGGTTGTACGTGGTCCAGTCGGTCACGGGGCGCAGCGCGGCGCCGGCCTTGAAGACGTCCGGCGCGCGCAGCATGGCCATCAGGGTCATGAAGCCGCCGTAGCTGCCGCCGTAGACGCCCACGCGGGCCGCGTCGCCCTGCTGGTGCGCGATCATCCAGTTCACGCCGTCCAGGTAATCGTCCAGTTCCGGATGGCCCATCTGGCGGTAGATCGCCGTGCGCCATTTGACGCCATAGCCCTTCGAGGCGCGATAGTCCATGTCGAGGACGACGTAGCCGTTCTGCACGAGCAGGTTGTGGAACATCTGCTCGCGGAAGTACGGCGTGTAGCGCTGCGTGACGTTCTGCAGATAACCCGCGCCGTGCACGAACATCACCACCGGATATTTTTTACCCGGCTCCAGCTGCGCGGGGCGGTACAGCTTGGCCCAGATCGGATCGGCGCCGTGCGTCGACGGGATCGTCACGAATTGCGGCTGGATCCATTCGCGCGCCTTGAACTCGGGCGTGCGCGTGTCCGTCAGCCTGACGGCCTCGCCGCCGTGCGACGGCACGGTCGCGAGCTGCGCCGGCAGGTACGGGCCGGAATAGTGGACGAGCAGCTTGTTCTGGTCCGGCGACAGGCGGAAGTCCTGCACGCCCGCGAGGCTGCTGATTTCGCGCGTGGTGCCATCTTTCGCATCGACGGCGCAGACCTCGTACGTGTGCGGCGCCTTGCGGTTGCAAAGCAGCCAGGCCGTGCGGCCATCCGCCGACCATGCGACGTCGCCCGCTTCCCATTTACCTTGCGTGAGCGCGCGCGTGCGGCCGGCCGCGTCGCGCACGTACAGGTGCGCGTAGCCGCTTTCTTCCGACAGGTACCACAGGGTCGAGCCGTCCGGCAGCCAGCCGAATTCATTGTTGTCGTAGTTGACCCACGCCTCGTCCGTCAGGCGGTGCACCGGCTGGAGCGCCGCGCGCGGCAGGTCGACGGTGGCGATCCAGCGGTCCTTGTTGTCCACCGAGCGGAACATGACGGCCACGTTGGCGCCGTTCTGGCTCCACGTGATCGCTTCGCCGTCGAAGCCGATCATCACCGGACGGTTGCCCTTGAGCGGATCGAGCTTGTGCTCCGCGCGCAGCCTGGCCAGCGGGTCGACCGCGATGCCGGGCAGGGCGTCCAGCGCCAGGTCCTTCACCTCGCGCGTGGCGAGGTTCACGAGTTTCAGGCCGTGGCCCGCGGGGTTGTTGCGGCCCACGCGCGTGCGCTCTTCCGAGAATTCCTCGTAGCCGCTTTCCGTCACGTAGCGGGGCATCTTGCCGGCGCGGCCCTTGTCCGCGTTCTTCGGACCCGTGACGACGAGCAGCCAGCGGCCGTCCGGCGACAGCGCGCTGTTCAGGATCGCGACCTTGTCGCCCAGGTAGATCGGCGCGGGCGCGCGGGTCGGGTCGGCGCGGCGCAGTTCCTCGGCCTGCGCGCGGGTGGCGTCGCGCTCGTCCTTCTGGCGTTTCAGGATCGTCGACAGGCGCAGCTGCATGTCGCGCAGCGCGTCGGCTTCCGTCACGTTCGGATCCTTGGCGGCGCGCGGCAGGGCGACGGGGCCGGCCACGCGGTCGTTGCGGTCCCACGCGAACCAGTCGTCGCCGATGCGGTACTGCACGCCGCGCTCGTCGGCCGTGTACTGGACCGCCTGGATCGCCACGCCGCTGCCGCGCGTGATCTGCACGAGGGCGCCCGACTTGAGGTCGCGCTCGAACAAATCGCCGTTGCGCACGATGACGGCGCGGGTGCGGGCGCGGTTGTACAGCATTTCCGGGCTGTCCAGCTTCGCCTGTTCGGCGTCCGTCACCTGTGCCGCCGTGCCGGCCTTCGCCGCGTTCACGCGGTAGGTGTCCCGCAGGGGCGACCCGGCGCGCTTCTGCTTGTAGATGACCTGCTTGCCGTCCCAGTTCCACCACGCCGCTTCCACGGGAGGACCGATCCAGTCGGGGTTGGCCATGGCCTGGTCGAGGGTCACGGGTGTGGAGGCGGCAGCGGGTAGCGCCAGCAGTGCGGCGAGAACGGTAAGGACAGGGAGTCGCATCATCAGTCGGGTGGATAAATGAAGAACAAGAATGCTTTTCTTGGTCAGAAATTGCAAAAAAGCATTCTAGCGCAGCCGACTATGGTGCTGTGTGGATTCGCTGGCAGGAGTGGCGCGCGTGCGTAAGTACGGTGGCGGCCATGATCGATATTGCAGCGCACAAAAGACAACGCCCGGCCAATGCCGGGCGTGTGGAGACGATGTGGTCGCTTGCTATCAGGCGGCTGCCTTCGGCTTCGCGTACTCGCCCATCCACAGTTCGGTCGGCTCTTGCGCCAGCCACAGTTCGGACGGCGCGGTCAGCGACGGGTTGCGCACGAACATCACGATACGGGTGACGACGGCGGCGGCAGCGATGGCGACGGTGAGGTATTCGAACGGGGTCATGATCTGTATCCTTGGCTTGATTAGTTGTTCGGCGTTTCGCGGACGGCTTCCGGAGCCAGCGCGGCTGCGCAGAACGGGCCCAGGATGATGATGCCGGCCTGCTGCTGCATCTTGCGGCGGGCCAGGGCGCCGCTGCCCGGCTGGGCGGCGTCGGGCACGATCAGGCCGCCGTGCGCTTCGTACAGTTCGATCGCAAAGGTGCGGATCTTGCCCAGGGTGTCGGCAATGTGCTGGCGCAGAGTCTTGTTCTGTGCCTGGTTGATCGTTGCGGTGTTCATGGTCATCTCCGGTGAGAAATCTGTCGTGTTGCGATGCAGTATAGGGACAACCGCGTCATAAATGAACTTTTGATTTGTGATGCTTCCCATGCGTTTTGTGAATATTTTCTGTGCGACAACTAATGTTGATTCGCACTGCGGACATAGCAAACATGAATATCTGACCGGCTGGCCCGGAACTTGCATATCCAAAGGGCATGAAACCGCCGTCCAAGGTCCAGCGCACCCTGCGCATCGTCGTCGTCAACACCGCGTCCAGCGCTGCCGCGGACGAGGCCACGCTCGCCGCGCAGGCAAGGCGCAACACGGCCCTGCGCATCGGCCTGCTGGAATCGGGCTACGACATCGTCGCGTCGCTGCCCGCCGACATCTTCCTGCCGGAGCGGATCGCCCAGATCCAGCCGGACATGATCATCATCGACAGCGAATCGGACGCGCGCGACGTCCTCGAACACATCGTGATCGCCACGCGCGACGAGCCGCGGCCCATCGTCCTGTTCACGGACGACCAGACGTCGTCCAGCATGGATGCCGCGATCGAGGCGGGCGTCACCGCGTACATCGTGGCCGGCCTGCAGGCCGAGCGCGTGAAGCCCGTGCTGGACGTGGCCATGAAGCGGTTCCACCGCGAACAGAAGCTGCTGGACGAGTTGTCGGACACGCGCCGCCAGCTCGCCGACCGCAAGCTGATCGAACGGGCCAAGGGCGTGCTCATGGCGCGCAACCGGCTGACGGAGGAAGAGGCCTACCAGCGGCTGCGCACCATGGCGATGAACAAGAAGCTCAAGCTGGCCGAAGTCGCCCAGCGCATCCTCGACGTCGAGGATCTACTCGGCTAAAACAGCAAAGGAAACGATGGCTCACGCATTCATCGCCGGCTCGGACCGGCCGGAAAAGACCGTGATCAGGGCCGGCTTCATGCCCCTGACCGATTGCGCGTCCCTCGTGATGGCGTCCGTGCTCGGGCTGGACGACAAATACGGCATCAAGCTCGAACTCGCGCGCCAGCATTCGTGGTCGGGCATGCGCGACCGCCTGCTGCAGGGCGAGATCGACGCGGCGCACGTCCTGTATGGGTTGTTGTACGGCGTGGAAAACGGCATTGGGAGTCCCCCCGCGCGCATGGCCGTGCTGATGAATTTATCGCGTAATGGCCAAGCGATTACCCTGTCGCGCGCATTGGCCCGCCAGGGCGTGACGGACCTCGGCACACTGGCCGCCGCGATGCGCAAGGGCGGGCGCCGCTACACGTTCGCGCACACGTTCCCGACCGGGAACCACGCGCTGTTCCTGTATTACTGGCTGGCGGCGGGCGGCATCGATCCGGTGCGCGACGCGCAAGTGGTGACGGTCCCGCCCAGCCAGATGGCCGTGAACCTGGCGGCCGGCCACATGGACGGCTTTTGCGCCGGCGAGCCGTGGAGCGCCCGCGCCCAGCTGGACGGCAGCGGCTTCACCGTCGCGACGAGCCAGGACATCTGGCCCGACCACCCCGGCAAGGCGCTCGGCGCGACGGCCGCCTTCGTGGACGCGAACCCGCATGCGTGCCGCTCGCTGGTCGCGGCCGTGCTGGAGGCGGGGCGCTGGCTCGACGAATCGCCGGAGCACCGCGACGTGGCGGCCGAGGTGCTGTCCAGCCCCGCCTATGTGAACGCGGACCGCCGCGCCATCGCCGCGCGCCTGCATGGCGATTATGACAACGGCCTGGGCAAGCGCTGGATCGATCCCGATCCGGTGCGCTTCCACGACGAGGGCGAGGCCAATTTCCCGTACCTGTCCGACGCGATGTGGTTCATGACCCAGCACCGGCGCTGGGGCCTGCTGCGCGACGACGTCGATTACGCGGCCGTGGCCGCGCGCGTGAACCGCGTGGGCCTGTACCGCGAGGCGGCCGTGCTGGCGGGCGTGCCGGCGTCGTCGAGCCTGATGCGCCGCTCGGTGCTCATGGACGGCAAGGTCTGGGACGGCCTCGCGCCCGACGCGTATATCTCATCCTTTCCCATCCGCCGCACCGCGTTTTCCAGTTTCGCATCTTGATGGTGCTCATTCAAGCGCCTCATAAGCGTGCATGGTGCACTGCAATGAAGCGTGTCAGGCCCGGTCAATACGATCTTCCCCCTGAAAACCATCTGGCACGGGTCTTGCAAATACGGAGGTAAAGGATCAACGGCGATCCCTGAGTAAACAAGAGCCGGTCCAACGAGGGACCGGCAACAGGACAACGGCGTCCGCTGCACCCGCTTGAACGATTTCTGGAATCGTCTTCGCGGCCAGGCAGCGGGCGCCTTTTCGTTTTCAAGAAGGGAATAACAACATGGCCGGCAAAGCAAACAGTATCAAGCTATTCTCCTTTGATACGCCCCAGATGCGCGCATTCCACCTGACCTGGGTGGCCTTCTTCGTCTGCTTCTTCGCCTGGTTCGCCTGCGCACCGCTGATGCCGGTGATCAAGGGCGAGTTCCACCTGTCGGTCAGCCAGATCGCCGACATCAACATCGCGGCCGTCGCCATCACCATCATCGTGCGCCTGATCATCGGCCCGCTGTGCGACCGCTTCGGACCGCGCAAGGCCTACACCGGCCTGCTGGCGCTGGGCGCGATCCCCGTGCTGGGCGTCGCCATGGCCCAGAGCTATGAAAGCTTCCTGCTGTTCCGCCTCGGCATCGGTGCCGTCGGCGCCAGCTTCGTGATCACCCAGTACCACACCTCCGTCATGTTCGGCCCGAAGGTCGTCGGCACCGCCAACGCGGCATCGGCCGGCTGGGGCAACAGCGGCGGCGGCGTCGCGCAGGCCACGATGCCGCTGATCATGGGCGCCATGATCATGCTGGGCGTGAACGAGACGATGGGCTGGCGTGCCGCCCTGGTCGTGCCGGGCGTGCTGATGCTCATCATGGCCGTCGTCTATTACAAGTTCACCCAGGATTGCCCGGAAGGTAACTTCACCGAACTGCGCGCGGCCGGCGTGCCGTTCGAAGCGGGCGGCAAGGGTGGCTGGGCGAGCTTCTTCGAAGCCTGCCGCAACTACCGCGCCTGGCTGCTGTTCATTACCTACGGCGCCTGCTTCGGCATCGAACTGTTCATCCACAACGTCGCCGCCACCTATTACGTCGACCACTTCGGCCTGTCGCTGAAACAGGCCGGCATGGCCGCCGGCAGCTTCGGCCTGCTGGCCCTGTTCGCCCGTGCCCTGGGCGGCTGGATCTCGGACAAGGTCGCGGCCAGGGGCGACCTGAATTCCCGCGTGAACCTGCTGTTCGTCCTGATGCTGGGCGAGGGCCTGGGCCTGCTGTGGTTCTCGCAGACCACGAGCGTCACGCTGGCCATCGTCGCCATGCTCGCCTTCGGCCTGTGCACCCACATGGCGTGCGGTTCGACCTACGCCCTGGTGCCGTTCGTGAGCCGCAAGGCACTGGGCGGCGTGGCCGGCATCGTCGGCGCGGGCGGCAACGTCGGCGCCGTGCTGGCCGGCTTCCTGATGAAGGGCACGGGCGACGTGCGCCAGACCCTGATGATCCTCGGCGGCGCCGTCCTCGTCGCGGCGCTGTGCGCCATCGGCGTGCGCTTCACGCTGACCGTCCCCGAAACGCCGGCACCCGCCGCCGCCTGAACACGTTATTGCAGCATAGGAGTCGCAACATGAAACTGATCGTCATCGGCCACGGCATGGTAGGCCACAAGTTCCTCGAAACCCTGTTCGCGGAAGCCAAGCAGGATGCCCATTTCCACGTCACCGTGCTGTGCGAGGAACCGCGCCCGGCCTACGACCGCGTGCACCTGTCCTCGTTCTTCTCGGGCACCACGGCCGACCAGCTGTCGCTCGTCGCACCGGGCTTCTTCGAACAGCACGCGGGCCAGGTCGACCTGAAGCTGAACGCGAAGGCCGTCGCCGTCGACCGGGACTCCCGGACCGTCACGCTGGCCGATGGCGAAGTGCTGGCCTACGACAAGCTGGTGTTCGCGACGGGTTCCTACCCGTTCGTGCCGCCGGTCCCGGGCAAGGAGCGCAATGACATCTTCGTCTACCGCACCATCGAAGACCTGGAAAAGATGACGGAATGCGGTGCCCGTTCGAAAACCGGCGTCGTCGTCGGCGGGGGTCTGCTGGGCCTCGAATGCGCCAAGGCGCTGCGCGACATGAACCTCGACACGCACGTCGTCGAATTCGCGCCGCGCCTGATGGCCGTGCAGGTCGACGACCTGGGCGGCCGCGTGCTGCGCCGGAAGATCGAAGAGCTGGGCGTCAACGTCCACACGCAAAAGAACACGCTGCAGATCGTCGACGGCGAGTCGGCCACGCACCGCATGGAATTCGCGGACGGCAGCTTCCTCGAAGCGGACATGATCGTGTTCTCGGCCGGCATCCGCCCGCGCGACGAACTGGCCAAGGCCGCCGGCCTGGCACTGGGCCCGCGCGGCGGCATCGCGATCGACGACGCCTGCCTCGCCTCCGACCCGCACATCTACGCCATCGGCGAATGCGCCTCGTGGGGCGGCCAGACGTTTGGCCTCGTCGCACCGGGCTACGAAATGGCCCGCATCGTCGCGCGCGCGCTGATCGGCCAGGAAGCCGCCTTCGCCGGCGCCGACATGAGCACCAAGCTGAAACTGATGGGCGTGGATGTCGCGTCGATCGGCGACGCCCACGGCAACACGCCGGGCGCACGCAGCTTCCAGTTCACGGACGAGCGCAAGCAGGTCTATAAAAAGATCGTCGTGTCCGACTGCGGCAAGAAGCTGCTGGGCGCCGTGCTGATCGGCGACGCGGCCGAGTACGGCAGCCTGCTGCAGATGATGCTGAACGATATGGAGCTGCCGGAAGCGCCGGAATTCCTGATCCTGCCGCAGCTTGAGGGCGGTGCGCGTCCGGCGCTGGGCGTCGACGCGCTGCCGGCAAGCGCGCAGGTCTGCTCGTGCAACGCCGTCACCAAGGGCACCATCGCCGACGCGGTGGCCGGCGGCGCGTGCGACATCGGCGCGATCAAGTCGTGCACGAACGCCGGCACGTCGTGCGGCGGCTGCGTGCCGCTCGTCACGCAGATCATGAAGTCCGAGATGGCGAAGGCCGGCATGGCCGTCAACAACCACCTGTGCGAACACTTCCCGTACTCGCGCCAGGAACTGCACCACCTGATCCGCGTGGGCGGCATCAAGAGCTTCGGCGAACTGCTGCACAAGCACGGCCAGGGCCTGGGCTGCGACATCTGCAAGCCGGTCGCCGCCAACATCCTCGCGTCGACGTGGAACGACTTCGTGCTGAAGCCGCAGCACGCGAGCCTGCAGGATTCGAACGACTACTTCCTCGGCAACATCCAGAAGGACGGCACGTATTCCGTCGTGCCGCGCATGCCGGGCGGCGAAGTCACCCCGGACGGCCTGATCGCCGTGGGCGCGGTCGCCAAGAAATACGGCCTGTACACCAAGATCACGGGCGGCCAGCGCGTCGACCTGTTCGGCGCCCGCGTGGACCAGCTGCCGGCGATCTGGGAAGAGCTGATCGCGGCCGGCTTCGAATCCGGTCACGCCTACGGCAAGTCGCTGCGTACCGTGAAATCGTGCGTGGGCTCGACGTGGTGCCGCTACGGCGTGGGCGATTCCGTCGGCTTCGCCATCGCGCTGGAAAACCGCTACAAGGGCCTGCGCGCGCCGCACAAGATCAAGTTCGGCGTCTCCGGCTGCACCCGCGAATGCGCCGAGGCGCAGGGCAAGGACGTGGGCCTGATCGCCACCGAGAAGGGCTGGAACCTGTACGTGTGCGGGAACGGCGGCATGAAGCCCCGCCACGCGGAACTGATCGCGTCGGACCTGGATGAAGCGACGGTCGTGAAACTCGTCGACCGCTTCCTGATGTTCTACGTGCGCACGGCGGACCGCCTGCAGCGCACCAGCACGTGGCGCGAGAACCTGGAAGGCGGCCTGGATTACCTGAAGCAGGTCGTCGTCGACGACAAGCTGGGCATCGCCGCCGAGCTGGAAGCCGACATGCAGCGCGTGGTCGACACCTATGCCGACGAGTGGAAGAACGCCGTCGAAGACCCGGCCGTGCGCCAGCGCTTCCGCAGCTTCGTCAACACCGAGGGCACCGACGACAACGTCGTGTTCATGGCGGAGCGCGGCCAGATCCGCCCGGCCACGCCGGAAGAACGCCGCCGCGTCATCCCGATTGCAGCAGCTTGATTTAACGACTGGAACAGGAGAACAACATGCCCCGTGACCCGCAAGTAAAAAATGAGCTGAACCAATGGAATGCCGTCTGCTCGCTCGACCAGATCGTCCCGGACACCGGCGTCGCCGCCCTGCTGAACGGCCGCCAGGTGGCCGTGTTCCGCGTGGGCGCCGAGGAGCCGCGCGTGTTCGCCATCGATAACTACGATCCGAACTCGGACGCCGCCGTGCTGTCGCGCGGCCTGGTCGGCAGCATCGGCGAGCGCATCGTCGTCGCGTCGCCGATCTACAAGCAGCACTTCGACCTGCAGACCGGCGAATGCCTGGAAGTGCCGCACCACTCGGTGTCGAGCTACCCGGTGCGCGTCGAAGACGGCAAGGTCTGGGTGGGTGCGTAAATGAAGACCCATCCGCGCCTGGTCGTCATCGGCAACGGCATGGCGGGCATGCGCACGGTCGAGGAGCTGCTGAAGCTCGCGCCCGACATGTACCGCATCACCGTGTTCGGCGCGGAGCCGCACGGGAATTACAACCGCATCCTGCTGTCGCCCGTGCTCGCCGGCGAGAAGACCGTCGACGACATCATGCTCAACACGCGTGAATGGTACGACGCCAACGGCATCACGCTGCACGCGGGCGACCCGGTCGTGCGCATCGACCGCAAGAAGCGCGTCGTGCACGCCGCGTCCGGCCTCGCGGTGCCGTACGACCGCCTGCTGATCGCGACCGGTTCGAAGCCGTTCATCGTGCCGGTGCCGGGCCACCAGCTGCCGGGCGTGATCGGCTTCCGCGACATCAGCGACGTCGACACGATGCTGGAAGCCGCACGCGCGGGCGGGAAGGCCGTCGTCATCGGCGGCGGCCTGCTCGGCCTGGAAGCGGCCAACGGCCTGCTGCGCCAGGGGATGGAAGTCGCCGTCGTGCACGTGACGGGCAGCCTGATGAACCAGCAGCTCGACCCACCCGCCGCGGAACTGCTGCGCGCGAGCCTGGAGCAGCGCGGCCTGCGCATCCTGCTGAACCGCCAGACCGTCGCCATCGAGGGCGAGGACCGCGTGCGTTCCGTGCGCTTCGAGGGTGACGAGACCGTGGACGCCGACCTCGTCGTGATGGCGGCCGGCGTGCGCCCGAACGTCGAGCTGGCGAAGGCCGCCGGCCTGCACTGCGAGCGCGCGATCGTCGTCGACGACACGCTGCAGACCTACGACCCGCGCGTGTACGCCGTGGGCGAATGCGTGCAGCACCGCCGCGCCACGTTCGGCCTCGTCGCGCCAATCTGGGACCAGGCACGCGTCGCCGCCGCCCACCTCGCAGGCTCGGGCCACCGCCGCTACGTGCAGCAGGCCACCGCGACGAAGCTGAAGGTGACGGGCGTGGACCTGTACTCGGCCGGCGACATCGTCGGCGGCGAAGGCAGCGAAGACCTCGTGCTGCGCGACCGCCGCGGCGGCATCTATAAACGTCTCGTCGTCGCGGGCAACCGCCTGACGGGCGCCGTGTTGTACGGGGACGTCGCGGACGGTCCCTGGTACTTCGACCTGATTCAACAGCGGACGGACATCTCGTCCATCCGCGACCAGTTGCTGTTCGGCCGAGCGGCCTGACGAGGAGTTGCACATGAAGTTGTCCGCCATCCCAACCACCATCAAAACGACGTGCCCGTACTGCGGTGTCGGCTGCGGCGTCAGCGCCCAGGTCGGGCAGGACGGCACGCTCGCGATCGCGGGCGACGCGGCGCACCCGGCCAGCCAGGGCCGCCTGTGCGTAAAAGGTTCGGCGCTGGGCGAGACGCTCGGCAACCGCGGCCGCCTGCTCGCGCCGATGCTGCGTGAAGACGGCGGCCTGCGCGAAGCGTCGTGGGACGAGGCGCTGGACAAGGTGGCCTCCGGTTTTTCCCGCATCATCGCGGAACATGGTCCGGAGGCCGTCGCGCTGTACGTCTCCGGCCAGCTGCTGACCGAGGACTACTACGTCGCCAACAAGTTCATGAAGGGCTATGTCGGCAGCGCGAACATCGACACCAACTCGCGCCTGTGCATGTCGTCGGCCGTGGCCGGCCACAAGCGCGCGTTCGGCGAAGACATCGTGCCGGGCTGCTACGAAGACTTCGAGCAGGCCGACCTGATCGTGCTCGTCGGCTCGAACGCCGCGTGGTGCCACCCGACGCTGTACCAGCGCATCGCGCGCGCGAAGCAGGACCGTCCGGAACTGAAGGTCGTCGTCGTCGACCCGCGCCGCACGGCCACGTGCGACATCGCCGACCTGCACCTGCCGGTCAAGCCGGGCACGGACGTGTGGCTGTTCGACGGCCTGCTGGGCCATCTCGCGCAGCACGCCGCGGACGACGGCTTCATCGAAGCCCACACGACGGGCGTCGCGGACGCGCTGGACGCGGCCGGCAAGGCGGGCACGCTGGCAGAAGTGGCAAAAGCCTGCCGCCTCGACCCGCGCGACCTGGAGCGCTTCTACGATCTGTTCGCGAACACGGAGAAGGTCGTGACGGCGTTCACGATGGGCGTGAACCAGTCCACAAGCGGCGCCGACAAGGTCAATGCGATCATCAACTGCCACCTGATCACGGGCCGCATCGGCCGCCCTGGCATGGGGCCGTTCTCGCTGACCGGTCAACCGAACGCGATGGGTGGACGTGAAGTGGGCGGCCTCGCGAACATGCTGGCGGCGCACATGGACCTCGACGATGCCGCACAACGCGCCGCGCTGCAGGACTTCTGGGGCTCGCCGCACGTGGCGGCGAAGCCGGGCCTGAAGGCCGTCGACCTGTTCCGCGCGATCGAGGACGGCAAAGTGAAAGCCGTGTGGATCATGGCGACGAATCCGCTCGTGAGCCTGCCCGATGCCGACCAGGCACGCCGCGCGCTCGAAAAGTGCGAGCTGGTGGTCGCTTCCGACATCGTCCTCGGCACCGACACCAACGAGGCGGCCCACGTGCTGCTGCCGGCCCTCGGCTGGGGCGAGAAGGATGGCACCGTCACCAATTCCGAGCGCTGCATCTCGCGCCAGCGCGCGTTCCTGTCCGCGCCGGGCAGTGCGCGCGCCGACTGGGACATCATGTGCGACGTCGCGCGCCGCATGGGTTTCGAAGGCTTCGATTTCACGTCGCCGCACGAGATCTTCGACGAGCACGCGCGCCTGTCCGCATGGCGTAACGGCACCGAGGGCCAGCGCCGCCGCCTGTTCGACATCGGTGGCCTCGCGGGCATGACGCGCGCCGACTACGATGCGCTCGACCCCGTGCAGTGGCCGGTGCGTACGCCGGAAGAACGGACCGCACGCCTGTTCGGCGATGGCCGCTTCGCGCATGGCGACGGCCGCGCGCGCTTCGTGCCGACGGTGCCGCGCGCGCCGGCACACCTGCCGGGCGGTGAATATCCGCTCGTGCTGAACACGGGCCGCGTGCGCGACCAGTGGCACACGATGACGCGCACGGGCCGCTCGCAGAAACTGGCCGAGCACATCCCGGAACCGTACATCGACATGCACCCGCAGGATGCGCTGCTGTGCGGCGTGAAGGCGGGCGAACTGGCGCGCGTGACGAGCGACTGGGGCGCCGTCGTGGCGCGCGTGCAGCACGGCGGCGGCATCGCGCGCGGCAGCGTGTTCATGCCGATCCACTGGAGCGGCCAGACGGCGTCGGACGCGCGCGTGGGCACCGTCGTCAACCCGGCCGTCGACCCCGTGTCGGGCGAGCCGGAATTCAAGCACACGCCGGTGCGCATCGAACCGTTCGGCGTTACGTGGTTCGGTTTCATCCTGTCGCGCACGGAGCTGCCGCTGCGCGAGGCGTCGAACTGGACGCGCGTGCAGGGCAAGGACTTCGTCCGCTACGAACTGGCGGGCCGCAAGCCGTTCGCCGCCGCGCACGACTGGGCGCGCAAGCTGCTGGACGTGCACGACGACGACGCGGACTGGATCGATGTCGAGGACAAGAACGGCGGCATGTACCGCGCCGTGCACCTCGTCGACGGCCGCATCGAAGCGTGCCTGTTCGTGGCGCAGCGCGCCGACCTGCCGGCCCGCACGTGGCTCGCCAGCATGTTCGACAAGGAGCAGCTGGAGCCGTCCGACCGCATCAGCCTTCTTGCCGGCCGGGCGAAAGAGCCGGGCATCGATCCCGGACCGACCGTGTGCTCGTGCTTCGGCGTGGGGCGCAAGACGATCGAGATCGCGATCCGGCAAAACAATCTGTGCGATGCGGCGGCCGTCACGGCGTGCACGAAGGCGGGTGGCAACTGCGGGTCGTGCATTCCCGAGATCCGGTCGTTGCTGGCCGAAGCGCAAGTCGCAGAAGCATGAACGTCGTTCCCGCGAAGGCGGGGGCGACGGTGCTTATTGCGCGAGAAGACGTCAGCGCCCCGGCGGTGCCACCACCCCATACGCCCGCGGCACCGCCACGCGCATGATGTCGATGAACCGCCGCAGCCGCGCCGGATAGAAGCGCGCCGGCGGATAGATCAGCCAGATCGGCAGCGGCGACGCATGCCATTCCGGCACGAGCTGCACGAGCCGGCCCGCGTCGAGTTCCTCGCGCAGCGCCCAGCGCGAACCGAGCGCCGCCCCCACGCCCAGCACGACGGCACTTCGCATCGCGTACAGGTTGTCCGTGTAGATGCGCGGTTTGACGGGAATTCGTACCGTTTCTTCCGTCTGCGCATGGGTCAGCGTGACCTCGTCGCGATAATAATGGCTGACCGCGATCCAGGGCAGCGTCCCCAGTTCTTCCGGATGGAGGGGCAGGGCGCGCCCCTCGAACAGGCCGGGCGTCGCGATGACGATGCGCGGCACGTCGCCCAGCCGTATCGCCACCATGGACGGATCGGGCACCTCGCCCACGCGGATCGCGCAATCGATGCCTTCGCCGATGAAGTCCGGCGTGCGGTCGTGCAGGACCCAGTCCACGGTCATGCGCGGATAACGCGCCAGGTATTCGGCCAGCGGCGCCACCAGCTGCTGCTGGCCGAACGCGTGCGGCGCGACGACGCGCAGCATGCCGACCGGCTCGTCCACGGCGCCGCGGATCTCGCTCTCGAATTCCTGCCACCCCGCGATGAGCTCTTTTGCACGCGCGTAGCAGCGCATGCCGTCGTCCGTCAGCTTCATCGCGTGCGTGGACCGCTGCAGCAGGCGCACGCCCAGCGATTTTTCCAGTGACTTCAAACGCCGGCTGATCGTCGGCTGCGTCGTCGCGAGTGCGCGTGCGGCGGCGGACAGGCTGCCGGCATCCACGATGCGGACGAAGGTTTCGACCAGCATCATACGGTCGGCAGATGGATTGATCGTCGAAAAGTCCGTGCTCATACGTGTGAAGTATAACAGTTCGACGTTCGCCGGTGCTACACGGCCGTGTTTCGGTTCTCCATAATGCACTGCAACAACACACCCACCATGGAGTCCAACATGAGCATCGCACACACGACGGCGACTGTCATACCGATCCGCACGACGCTGACCTCGCCTCTGATCTTCCTGCTGGCCGCAAGCACGGGCCTGTCCGTCGCCGCCCTGTACTACAGCCAGCCCACGCTGGGCGTGCTGGCGACCGACCTGCACGCCAGCAACCAGGCCGTCGGCTGGATCCCGACCTTGACGCAATTCGGCTACGCCCTCGGCCTGCTGTTCCTCGCGCCGCTGGGCGACCGTTTCGATCGCCGTACCATCATCGTCGTGAAATCGCTGCTGCTGGCCATGGCGCTGCTGGCCATTGCCGCCGCGCCGAGCCTGTCCGTGCTGCTGGGCGCCAGCCTTGCCGTCGGCCTGCTGGCCACCGTCGCCCAGGACATCGTCCCGGCCGCCGCCACCTTGGCCCCGGCCGCGCATCGCGGCCGCATCGTCGGCACCGTCATGACCGGGCTGCTGCTGGGTATCCTGCTGTCGCGCGTCGTGGGCGGCCTTGTGGCGGAAGCGCTCGGCTGGCGCGCCGTGTTCGGCGGCGCGGCGGTCGTCGCGGCCTTCACGACGGCGATCCTCGCCCGCGGCCTGCCGAGCTTCAGGCCGACGAGCACGAGTCCGTATCCGGTCCTGTTGGGCTCGTTGTTCGCGCTGTGGAAAGAACACCGCGCGCTGCGCCTTGCCGCCATGGCCCAGGGTCTGCTGTCGATCGGCTTCTCGGCCTTCTGGTCCACGCTGGCCGTGATGCTGCACGGTGCCCCGTTCCACCTGGGTTCGGCCGCCGCCGGTTCGTTCGGCCTGGCCGGTGCCGTCGGCGCGCTGGCCGCCCCGTTCGCCGGCCGCCTGGCCGACCGCCGCGGTCCGCAATTCGTGACCCGCGTCGGCGCCGGCCTGAGCGTCGCCTCGTTCGCGCTCATGTTCGCCATGCCGCACCTGCCGCCGTCGGCGCAACTGGTGCTGCTGGCCCTGGCGACCGTCGGCTTCGACCTGGGCGTGCAGGCGACGATGATCGCCCACCAGACCATCGTCTACGGCATCGCACCGGAAGCCCGCAGCCGCCTGAACGCGATCTTCATGACCACGATGTTCGTCGGCATGGCAGCGGGCGGCGCGCTCGGTGCCCAGGCGCTGGCTGCGTGGGGCTGGAACGGCATCGTGATCCTTGCCGTCGCATCGAGCCTGGCCGCGCTGGCGGTGCGGATCCGGGCCGCGTCGGCGCAATAACAGACATCAGGAATGACCGGCGCCAGGCCACGACAACGCGGCCTGGCGCCGTACTTTTGCGGGCCGCACCGCCCGCGCGACGAGCACCGTCGTGCCCACGCAGGCGGCGACGACGGCGACGAACGTGCCGTAGCGTGCCGGTGCCGGCTGCTGCATCAGGGACTGGCCGGGCAGTGTCGTCGCGATCCCGACGAGCAGCATCATGACCGGGAAGTGGAAGAAGAAGGTGAATGCGGCAGCGGGTTCGTCGCGCACCGCCTCATGCTGCGCGCCGGGCGGGTACTGGGCCCAGGCGATGGTGGCGAAGCCCCAGCCCACGAGCAGGAACTTACAGTCGGCGAGCCAGGCGCCGGACGCCGGCGACCCATGTACGCCGGCGCCGAGGAAACGGGACAGCAGCAGCGCGGCGAGAAAGCCGACGATGGCGACGGGCCGCGACGGCCTGGCGCTGTGCAGCGCGCCCATGTGCGCCACCGCGACGCCGGTCAGCCAGATGGCCGACCAGATCAGGAACAGGGGCGGCGCCAGCACCACCACGGCCGCCAGCAGCACGACCCGGCCGGCGCGCGTGGCGCGCAGGAAGACGTCCAGCAGGATGAGCGACCAGAACAGGAACGACAGCAGGTACAGCATGCCGTTGCTGCCGAACGTGGGCACGACGAAGGGCTGCAGCATGAACAGATTCCCTAACAGCGCGGCATAGCCGAGCGAGAGCGTGCTGAAGGCGGGATAGGCCGTGTACAGGTCCGATCCGTTGAAGAACCGCGCGCCCGCGGCATCGAACAAGGCGCCGAGGGCCAGGCCGGGCAGGAGAATCCGGTACAGCGCGATGGCGTGCCGGCCCGGCGTTGCAGGGGCGGGCGGCCCGTGGGCCTGTAGCGCGCGTCCCGTCAGGATGCCGTCGAGGACGAGGAAGACGGCAAAGGATTCATGGCCGAGCCCCGTGAAGAAATAAAAGACGTCGGACAGCCACGTTTTCGCCTGGACGTGTTCGTAGTCCACGAACAGCAGGAAACGGACGTGGTACATCAGTGCCACCAGGACGCTGGTCCAGCGTGCTACATGCAGGAACGCGACGAAGCGCCCCTGCATGCTAGCTTTTTCCAAGCTAAAAATTCCAATAGACATTGTCCAAGTTCATCAAGCGTGATGTGGCTTCATGTTAGGGCGCGGATCGGCATAGCTTTTGCGGCTGCGCAGGCAGGCCCACACTGTGTGTGGAAGTCACACTTCAATCGCATCGGCCAATAATATGTAGCGATCGGTTGCTTAAGGAAAGATAAATTTCCCAATAAAAACAATGAGGTAGCAGGGAATAAAAAGTGATTCAAATGAAATAATCTGTGAGAAAAATGTGTCAACTTTTTATTATCATTGCCCCGTTCTCATCTGCCCTGCCCATCCATGTTGCTACCCAGCGCCTCGTTCGACCTGACCGATGCCAACCGTCCCATCCGCCTGCGCATGTCCACCGCACGTGGCGTCCGGGACGACCAGCTGCTCGTCAAGCACGTCAGCGGCATCGAGAGCATGTGCGGCGGCATCGAGTACTCGCTGCTGTGCGTCTCCACCCAGGCCGGCCTCGCGCTGAAGCAGTTCATCGCCAATCCCGTGGAGCTGCAGTTCGTCACCGACAGCGGCGGCCTGCGTTCCGTGTGCGGCATCGTCGCGGCGGCGTCCGAAGGGCAGAGCGATGGCGGGCTGGCCACCTACCAGCTGATCGTGCGCGATGCCTTCGCCCTGCTCGACAAGACGTCCGGCACGCGCGTGTTCCGCAATGCCAGCGAAGTCGACATCACGGATATCCTGCTCAAGGAATTCCGCCAGGCGAATCCGGTCGCGGCGCGTGCGTTCGCTTACGACCTCGGTAGCCTGAAGTCGTACCCCCAGCGCGAATTCACGATGCAGTACAACGAGTCGACGGGCGCGTTCCTGCGCCGCCTGTGGAAGCGGCGCGGCATCTCGTGGTTCATCCAGCCCGGCGCGGCGAGTGAACGGGGCAGCGACGAGACGCCGTTGCATACGCTCGTGCTGTTCGACGACGCCATGGCGCTGAAGAAGAATGCCGGCGGCGAGGTGCGTTTCCACCGGGACGATGCGACCGAAGTCCGCGACGTCATCACGGCCTGGCACGCCGTGCGCACGCTGACGCCTGGGAAGATCAGCCGCCAGAGCTGGGACTATGCGACGTCGGGCGCGGCGACGACCCAGGAAAACGGGATGAACGACCAGGGCGAACTGGGCAACCATTTTGCCGCGAGCCTGGACGACTACCTGGTCGACCCGCCGCACCTCGGCGACAACGACGCCGATTACCGCAGCCTGGGCGTGGCGCGCATCCAGCGCCACGAATACGAAGCCAAGTACTTCCAGGGCGAGGGCAGCGAGCGCAACATGTGTGTCGGCCAATGGAACACCATCGTCGGCCATCCTGAGCTGAACGCTCATCCGGAGGCCGAGCGCGATTTCGTCGTCACCGAACTGCGCGTGGAAGCCGAGAACAACCTGCCGAAGACGCTCGACGACCAGGCGCGCCGCCTGTTTTCGCTGAACCGCTGGCGCGACGGCAGTGCCGCGCTGGGCCAGGCCAGCGCCGAACGGGGCGTGCGCTACACGAACCGCTTCAGCTGCGTGCGGCGCGGCGTGCCGATCGTGCCGGCGTACGACCCGCGCGTGGACCTGCCGCGCACGGAACTGCAGTACGTCACCGTGGTCGGCCCGGTGAACGAAGAGATCCACTGCGACCATCTCGGCCGCGTCAAGGTGCGCTTCCCCGGCGCCCGCGAGGACGATCACGCGCATGCGCACGGCGCGGGTGCGTCCGACAGCGACCGCGACTCCGCGTGGGTCCAGGTGGCGAACCCGTGGGCGGGCGACCAGTATGGGACGATCTCGCTGCCGCGCGTGGGCCACCAGGTGCTGTGCGCCTTCGTCGGCGGCGATCCGGACAAGCCCCTGATCATCGGCCGCGCGCATGGCGGCAAGACGCCGCCCCCGTCGTTCAGCCGCACGAGCCGCCTGCCGGGCGACCGCTATTTGTCCGGCATCGTCAGCCGCGAAGGCAAGTCGCAGCGCTACAACCAGCTGCGCCTGGACGACACGCCGGGAGAAATCAGCGCGCAGCTGGAAAGCGTGCACGCCCGCAGCCAGCTGAACCTCGGCTACCTGACGCACCCGCGCCAGGACGGCCGTGCCGACCCGCGCGGCCAGGGCTTCGAACTGCGGACGGACGACAGCGGCGCCATCCGCACGGCCAAGTCCCTGCTGATCTCGGCCTGGAAACGCCTGGACGCCGCCGGCACGCAACTGGGCAGCAACGAGCACCTCGCGCTGATGCAGGATTGCCTGGACCTGTTCAAGACGCTGGGCGAGTACGCCGCCCAGCGCCAGGGCCTGCCCGTCGACCCGGCGCCGCAGGATGCGCTCAAGGCCGACCTCGAGGCGGCACCGGGTGCGCGCAATGCGGACGTGGCGGGCGACGCCAAGCCGACCGTCAGCGTGACCGGCCCGGAAGGCATCGCGTTCAGCACGCCGAAGACGATCGTCAGCTATGCGGGCGTCAACCTGGACACGGTCGCGCAGCAGCACATGCAGCTCGCCAGCGGCAAGCGCTTCAACGTCAACGCAGGCAAGGGCATCTCGCTGTTCTCGCACAGCGACGGTATCACGCAGATCGCCCACAACGGCGACTTCACGATGCAGAGCCAGCACGACGACATGAAGCTCGTCTCCGCCAAGGACATCAAGGTGACGGCGGCCAAACGCATGATCGCGATGGCCGAGGAAGAGATGACGTTCATCGTCAGCGGCGGGGCTTATCTGCGGCTGAAGGGCGGCGACATCGAGATCGGCGGGCCGGGGAATTTGACCGTCAAGACGGCGGAGCATCACTGGAATGGGCCGGCGAGCGGGAAGACGGAAATGCCGTCATTCGGTGCGGGCACGTTCGAGCGCACGCCGCGCCTGGTCCGCGCCACCGACGGCAAGCCGGTCGAGGGCATGCAGGTCCACATCGAGCGCGATGGTGCCGCGCCGATTACGGGCGAGACGAATGCCGCCGGCGAGGGGCCGAAGGTCAAGGGTGACCGGCTGGAGCTGCTCAAAGTAACGTTCAAAAAACTGTTGAAGTAAGCAGGAGCGGTAATGGAAGGCACGACAATGGACGAACCGACCGTGATCGCGGTGGGCGACGGCAGCGGCAGTACGCTGCTCAACGAAAGCTACCTGGACGTGGTGATGCAGTTGCCGTTGCCGGGTATCGTGATCTTTGTGCATGGGGTGAATTCGGATGGCGAGTGGTATCAGGCGGCGGAGCGGGGTCTGTGCAACGGCTTGAACACGCGCCTTGCGCGCCAGCGTGGGGAGATCGTTCACGCGAACACGAATGGGGGGCAGTTGAAGGCGGTCGAGTACCTGGATGATCTGACCGCGGATGGTTACCTGAATCCGGACAAACAACCAGATACGTTTATTGCGCCGGATGCTCACTATTCGCCAGTCATCCAGTTCCGCTGGGGCTACAAAGCGAGCGCCGAGGATTTGCAGACCTATGGTGACGGTATTTTCTTGAACGAGAATAATTACTGGGGCGGCGGTCCTTTCGCCAACGGTTGCACGTCGCTGCCGGACTTGTGGGGCCAAGGCTTGAACGACCAGCTCTTCCTTTGGCTGCATGCGCAGCACTTGAATCCCACCAACGACCGTATGGTATATGCCTGCCCGCCGCGCCCGTATTACGTACTGGCTGCATTGCGGCTCGCAAAATTGATCAAGGCGATCAGGGAAAAGCAGGCAGACGTACCTATTACCATCGTGTGTCACAGCCAGGGTAACATGGTCAGCTTGGCGGCAGCCTTCCTCGGCGACCGGTTCGGTGAGGTCAAAGATGTCGCCGGCAAGCCCGGTCGTTGCGTGGCCGACAGCTATGTGCTGTGTAATCCGCCGTACAGCCTTGTGAAGAAGAACCTCGTCGAGGCATGGTCGGGTACTGGAATAGCGGCGAGGGAGTTTCATTGGGGGCGGCAGACCCTCAAGGCTCGTACCACGACCTTGAAGCACTTTTTCGACATTATCCGCAAGCAGGCGGAAAACGCACAGGCACCTGACAAGATCGACGCGTTCATGAAGAACCAGCCACATGGATTCACCGCACAAGCGGACCGTGAGCAATGGGGATTTGGTCCGAACAAGACGAATCACGGTCGCGTTACTCTGTATTTCAATCCTCACGACCAAGTGATTTCGGCTAGCCCGGTGCAAGGGATCGGTTGGCGTGGGATGAGCACTGAAGAAATAAAGGCGGCAGGAGGTGATGACGTCTTTTGCCAGCGCGTATTTGCCGAAAAGTTTCCTGTTGGTAAAGAGGGTGTCAAGGCCTACCATTTCTGGAAGAATCACCATGGCACCGGATTGAAAACTGGTAGTCAGAATTTCTGGCATCCCGCGTCCCCACAGGCGAAGTACGCGATCAAAAAAGGGCTGGACGCGAACAAGAACTGGCTTGCCAAGGTGGTGACGATCGCAACGGCACCGGTTTTTTATCTGGTCACGGCCATCATTGATATCCGCATCAACGCGCTTCCGGACGACGATTGGGAAACACCCCTGGATGCGCCAAAGCTACCGGAAGCGTTCGAACCGAAGTCGATGCGTTTCGGAAAAATCGGCGATATATTTGACGAAGGAACGGATGCGCCGGGGGCGAGCCGAGACCGCGAGCGCGTGCGTGAGGAAGGCGATCCGTACGACACCGATGAGGGAGGAAAGGCTGAGGGAAGCAAGGATACCGAAGCGTCGCTGCGTTACGAGCATCACGCGCTGCTGCGGATGCGGGCGAGGCGCGAAGACTTGCATCAAGATTCCGATCCCGGCAAAGGACTGTACCGAAATTCAGAATTCGTCACCGAAGAAGATAATCTCGACGGGGCCAGCGATAATTTTAAGGCTTGGCGCGCGAAGAAGATCAAGGAAACGCTGGCGGAGAACGTTAAGGCGCCAGCTACCGATCACTCGTCGATCATGACGAATCCAGATCATGCCAAGAAGGCGCTGGCGTATGACATTCCTGTTGGGGTATGTCATATCAAGAATGACGACGTCCGAATGTTTCGTCAAATGGCGGATTGGCGTTACGCGAGTGGTTTGGATGATGGTAATCCCGTCAAGGAATTCATTGAATATTTTAAAATTGGGAAATTTAAAGGGGATGCCATCTATGACTGGGCTAATAATGATCGGCATGGAAAAATGCCTGAGAAGATTGTTGATGAGCGAGACATGCTCGGTCTTTAATATTTGAGAAAGCGATCCATGCGTAGTCTTGCAAATACACCGATTCGCCGTGTCGTCTGCGGCACTCTTGCCTTTGTAATGGCATTGTTCATGTCGCTTTGGATGATGTGGCGCGCCGATCCAGACGCTATTCGCCCTCTCTCCAATGCCCAGATCTTTACTAGATTGTTTGCAATTCCCGCCACATTTGCGGCGATCACGCTTGGTGTTATGACTGGCTTTTTTTCACGCCCAGCGCGTGCTGAAGTATTGCCGAAACCTGTCGCAACCACTCAGAAAGCGGAGCCATTCACGGCTCAGGTAGTCGGATTGCAGTGGTTGAATCCCTTGCAGCGGAGGGATTATCCGACTGAATGGCAACTGCTGTGGACACTCGGTCTGGTCGGCCCCAATAAAAATGACGACATGGTCAAAGCCAAGCCGGAAAAATACGGCAAGTTACAGGCTATTGGATCTATTGCCGTGGGCAACGACGGCAAAGAGACTTTTAAAGGATATCATCATAAATATATTGAGGAACTGATATACGCCTATCATGATATCTATTTCATGGATTCAAACTATTTCTATAACGCGCACTCCAGAGAGGATAAAACATCATGGCGGGAACTGGCTGGGATCCATATCGAGTACGCTCTACCGGAGGGAAAACTCGACCCTGTCGAGGCAGGGAATTTTCTTCGAGATATCATCACCAATACTTTCAGCATCGGTAGCAAATCGTTTCCGAATGCGTGGACCCGGAACACGCCGCCAGACGTACGTATCACTATGGGCGGCGCCAACGCCGGTTTCACGTCATTGTCTGCCGCACTGGACTACCTGCAAGCCCACCCGAACGAAACGGTGTGGGTCATGAACTGGGACGCGCCGAGCCGTCCAAAAGATCGCCAGATAAACGAAAACATGGTGCAATTGATCCTGGCCGGTCCAAACTACAAAACGGAACGTGCGCCGCTGGCTTGGCTCGGCTATCCGGCGAGCGCCAAGGTCACTGATTTCGATACGGCTAAAGACAAACCGCCGCGCGTCATCCAGGCATGGAAGGCAGCCTTCGAAAAGGCTGCGCACAATGCCGGCAAGCAGACGACTGACGTCGGCTACGTCATCCACGACGCCAACAACAACGCAGTGACGGCGTCCGACCGCATCGCTGCGCTGGCGCGTACGGCAACCGAGGAAGTGCCGGAACTGGACTTCATGAAGCAAGCGTTCAATACGCCCGCACTGCTCGGTGAGATGGGCGCGGGCACGGCGCTCACGAACGTCGCGCTGGCCATCGCCTACGCCAACCACATCGGCAAGACCGTGCTCGTCGCCGGCACGACCGACCAGGCCCAACCGATTGCGACCCTGGTAGTGCCGCCGGCCATCGTGCGGCCGATCCGGCCCGACGAGCCCTGGTTTCGGGCGCGAGGCGAGAATACTGCCCACCTGGCGTGGTGGGGCATCCGCCACGACGTCAAAGACACGACGCAAGGCTATTCCCGCTGACGAGGTACCGCATGCGCAAGGTCATCCGCCTGAACGACCCGACCACGCACGGTGGCAAGGTCATCACGGCGTCTCCCAACAGCAAGGTGCAGGGCGTCGCCGTAGCCCGCAAGGGAGACCGCTGCCTGTGTCCGATCCGCGGCCACGACAATTGTGTGATCGCCGAGGGCGAGCCGCAGGTGCTGATCGACGGGGTGCCGGTTGCGTTCGAAGGTCATGCGACGAGTTGCGGCGCCAAGCTGATCTCGACCGTGGGCACGAGCGGCCGTGATTAAATATCGGACCTCGTCGACTATACGTATTTTCTCAATCAGGACGCTGCGTCGGATTGCGTTTGGCATTCTGCGACGGATGAATACTGGGCCTCGCTGATATTCGGTATCACTTTGGCCGTCTTGGCTCGTCCCGTTCACCGCCACGCCGAGGCCGAGCGCGACGCACTCCGCCGCCGACAGGATACTGCTCACCCGATAAGCCGGCGCAATCTTCGGAAAATGCCGCCGCCGCCACAAGACCGACGGATGGTCGGGCAGGGCATCGTCCGGTCTGCGAATACCTCGACGACACCGAGGCGCCGCGTCTGCGTCCGGATGATGCGTTGCGGCGCGCGCGCCACCGGAGCTGGATGGAATTCGGCTCGGCGCTGCTGCACGCGCCGCCGTACTTCGACGGCGAACGCTTCTGCATCGTCGATGCGGTGTTTGCGCCGGTGTTCCGCTATCTCGACGTGTTCGAACGCATCGGCGAGTTCGGGATGCTGGCTGGACTGAGCAAGGTGCAGGCATGGCGCGCGGCGCTGGCACTGCGGCCGTCGGTCCGGGCAGCCGTCGATCCGCCCTATCCGGAACTGTTGACGGCCTTCCTGGCGCGGCGCGGGGCGGCGCTCAGCCGGCACATGCGGGAGCAGGGGGGAGAAACGAAAACAGCGGCCATCAGCCGCTGTCTTGTATGAATTCTGTGGTCGGGGTGAGAGGATTCGAACCTCCGGCCTCTACGTCCCGAACGTAGCGCTCTACCGGGCTAAGCTACACCCCGACTGGTATGGGTACTGCTGAGGGAGAAAAACAGATGGTCGGGGTGAGAGGATTCGAACCTCCGGCCTCTACGTCCCGAACGTAGCGCTCTACCGGGCTAAGCTACACCCCGACTGTTTGAGACTTCGTCACCGAAATCTCGGGAAGGCATTACTATAGTTGCCTCAGTGGTTCCTGTCAACAGCGAAGGAGCATAACTGCAGGAGGCTGTCCTTGTATTCGCTCGGCGGCAGGTCGGCGATCGCGGCGGCGGCGCGGCGTGCCGCGGTCTCCGCTTCGCGGCGCGTGAAGTCCAGCGCACCGCTGCTCGTGACGGCCGCCAGCACCGCGTCGAAATGCGTTTCGTCGCCTTGTTCGATGCAGGTGCGGATCAGTTCGCGCTGCTCGGCCGTGCCGTTTTCCATCACGTAGATCAGCGGCAACGTGGGCTTGCCTTCGCGCAGGTCGTCGCCCACGTTCTTGCCGATTTCCGCGGCGTCGCCCGCGTAGTCGAGCACGTCGTCGATCAGCTGGAACGCGGTGCCCAGCGAGCGGCCGTATTCGCCGGCCGCTTCGATCTGCGCGTCGTTCGCGCCGGCGACGAGGGCGCCCAGTTGCGCGGCCGCTTCGAACAGTTTCGCCGTCTTCGAACGGATCACGCGCAGATAGCTTTCCTGCGTGACGTCCGGATCGTGCATGTTCAGCAGCTGCAGCACTTCGCCTTCCGCGATGACGGTGGTGGCACGCGACAGGATCTCCATGACGCGCATGTTGTCCAGGCCCGTCATCATCTCGAACGAGCGCGAGTACAGGTAGTCGCCGACCAGCACCGACGCGGCGTTGCCGAACATGGCGTTCGCGGTCTGGCGGCCGCGGCGCATCGAGGATTCGTCGACGACGTCGTCGTGCAGCAGGGTGGCGGTGTGGATGAATTCCACGACGGCCGCCAGCTCATGGTGGCCGGCACCCTTGTAGCCGTAGGCGTTCGCCAGCAGCAGCACCAGCACGGGGCGGATCCGCTTGCCGCCGGCACTGATGATGTACTCGGCGATCTGGTTCACCAGCGCGACTTCGGACTGCAACCGCGCGCGGATCACCGTGTTGACGGCCTCCATGTCTGCTGCGATCGTGCGGGTGATGGGGTTCTGTTGTGCGGTTTGGGTGGCGGCGGACAAGGCGGACCTGCTGACGTTGGATGCGGATAGGTTTTGTTGAGTCGCGATTATACGACATGCAAGGAAAAGGCGCCCTTTTTCCCAGTGGCGCCAGAGGGGCTGCCGCGCCACCACAACCGTTTTGACGCTGCGCACCATTCCATGTATAATCCTCTGTTCCCCGAATCCCCGGCTGTTTACCTCGCCAAGACGAGGGGAATATTTCTTAACAATCAATGAGGTTTCAAATCATGTACGCGGTCATAAAAACCGGTGGCAAGCAATACAAAGTTGTCGCTGGCGAAAAACTCAAAGTAGAACAGATACCGGCAGACATTGGTTCCGAACTCACTATCGATCAGGTTCTCGCCGTCGGCGAGGGCGAGAGCATCAAGTTTGGTGCTCCGCTGGTGGAAGGTGCTTCGGTTCGCGTGACTGTTGTTTCGCATGGTCGTCACGACAAAGTGCGTATCTTCAAGATGCGTCGTCGTAAGCACTACCAGAAGCGTCAGGGCCACCGCCAGAACTACACCGAAATCCAAGTGGTTGCGATCAACGGCTAATCGCCGCGCGTACCTTCTTCAGCTAATCAAGGAGCATTTGAAATGGCACACAAAAAAGGCGGCGGCACTACGCGAAACGGCCGTGACTCAGAAAGCAAACGCCTCGGCGTGAAAGTCTACGGCGGCCAGGCGATCAACGCCGGCGGCATCATCGTGCGTCAGCGCGGTACCCAGGTTCGTCCGGGCACCAACGTTGGCCTGGGCAAGGATCACACCCTGTTCGCCCTGGTCGATGGCACGGTCAAGTTCGTCAAGCAAGGCGTCGGTTCGAAGCAGTTCGTGACCGTCGTGGCTGCTGAAGCAGTTGCTGCTTAATTGCGGCGCAGCGGGGCAGGCCGAGTAAAGGCGTGCCCCGCCCGGTAAGGCGTCAAGCCTTGCAATCGATAGGCTCTGCCCTCCGGTAGGGCCTTTTTAATTTTCGGCGTTGTCACCGTTAAGTGCGGAACGTTCCGCGGCCGTTCGTCTATCATGGACGCCTGGTCCGCTTTTAACAGTGACACAGCCTTTCGTTTTGGTGGTCTCATCATGAAGTTTATCGACGAAGCACGCATCGAAGTCATCGCCGGCGACGGCGGCAACGGCTGCGCCTCGTTCCGACGCGAGAAATTCCGCCCGTTCGGCGGTCCGGACGGCGGCGACGGCGGCCGCGGCGGCTCGATCTGGGCGGTCGCCGACCGCAACGTCAACACGCTGGTCGACTTCCGCTTTTCCAAGGTCCACACGGCGCGCAACGGCGAGCCGGGCCGCGGTTCCGATTGCTACGGCAAGGGCGCCGAGGACGTCTACCTGCGCATGCCGGTCGGCACGCTGATCATCGACGACGTCACCGGCGAGATCATCGCCGACCTGACGGAGCACGAACAGACCGAGCTGCTGGCCAAGGGCGGCGAGGGCGGCTGGGGCAACATCCACTTCAAGACGTCGACCAACCGCGCGCCGCGCCAGAAGACGGACGGCAAGGACGGCGAGCGCCGCGAGCTGCGCCTCGAACTGAAGGTGCTGGCCGACGTGGGCCTGCTCGGCATGCCGAACGCGGGTAAATCGACGTTCATCACGGCCGTGTCGAACGCGCGCCCGAAGATCGCGGACTATCCGTTCACCACGCTGCATCCGAACCTCGGCGTCGTGCGCGTGTCGCATGCGAAGAGCTTCGTCATCGCCGACATCCCGGGCCTGATCGAAGGCGCGGCGGAAGGCGCCGGCCTCGGTCACCAGTTCCTGCGCCACCTGAGCCGCACGGGCCTGCTGCTGCACATCGTCGACCTCGCCCCGATGGACGGCAAGACCGATCCGGTCAAGGAAGCCAAGGCGCTCGTGAAGGAACTCGAGAAGTACGACGAGGAACTGCTCAACAAGCCGCGCTGGCTCGTGCTGAACAAACTGGACGTCGTGCCGGAAGAAGAACGCAAGAAGGTCGTCAAGGACTTCGTCAAGCGCATGGGGTTCAAGGGCCCCGTGTTCGAGATCTCGGCGCTGAACCGCGAAGGCTGCGAAGACCTCGTGCACGCGATCTACAAGTATCTCGAAGAGACGCGCCACAGCGCGCAGCGCTCGGAAGAGACGCAGATGACCGAGGAAGCGCGCGGCATTTCGTCGATCGATCCGGACGATCCGCGCTTCAAGATCCTCGAAGATTAAGTCGTTGGCAGTCACCTTCGCCCCGACCGCAAGCAGCACCTGGCGCGCGCGCCTGCGCGGCCAGCTGCTGTCGGTCGCGGCGTCCGCGCATTCGCTGGCCGCGCTCGCGGCCCTGCTGGATCCGGACCGCGTGGCGGATGCGATGGGACTGTTCCCCGTGGGCGTGAATGGCTACAGCCAGTTCTTCGCCCTCTACGTCGGAGTGCGCCTCGCCACCGCGGGGCTGGCTCTGCTGGCGGCCAGGCAGGGCGACCAGCCCATCCTCGGCGACCTCGCAGCATTGTTCATCCTGGCGCAGCCGGTCGGCCGTCTCGTCGCGGCCTTCGCGATCGGCCTGCCCCAGGGCTTATTGTTCGTCGTCAGCGGGATCGAGCTGGCGGTCGGCCTGGCGCTGATCGGCCTGCGCCCGCAAGGACGCTTCCTGTCAATTCGACCGTCGCCATGAAATCCGTCCTCCAGTCTTCCAGCCGCATCATCGTCAAAGTCGGCTCCTCGCTCGTCACCAACGAAGGCCGCGGCCTCGATCACGAAGCGATCGCGCGCTGGGCCGCGCAGATCTCGTCGCTCCGTTCGCTCGGCAAGGAAGTCGTCCTCGTGTCCTCGGGCGCCATCGCCGAAGGCATGCTGCGCCTGGGCTTCACGTCGCGCCCGACCGACATCCACGAGCTGCAGGCCTGCGCCGCGTGCGGCCAGATGGGCCTCGCGCAAATCTACGAGACGAGCTTCCGCAGCCACGGCGTGAAGACGGCGCAGGTGCTGCTCACGCACGCCGACCTCGCGGACCGCGAACGCTACCTGAACGCGCGCTCCACGCTGACCACCCTGCTGGGGCTGGGCGTCGTCCCGATCATCAACGAGAACGACACCGTCGTCACGGACGAGATCAAGTTCGGCGACAACGACACGCTGGGCGCGCTCGTCGCCAACCTGATCGAGGCGGATGCCCTCGTGATCCTGACCGACCAGAAGGGCCTGTACTCGGCCGACCCGCGCAAGGATCCGTCCGCGCGTTTGATCGAAGAAGCGCAGGCGGGCGACACGTCGCTGGAAGCGATGGCCGGCGGCGCCGGCAGCAGCATCGGCCGCGGCGGCATGCTGACGAAGGTGTTGGCCGCCAAGCGCGCCGCCCGTTCCGGTGCGCACACGGTGATCGCGTGGGGCCGCGAAGACAACGTCCTGACGCGCCTCGCGCACGGCGACGCGATCGGCACGCAGCTGACGGCACCGACCGCGCGCCTGACCGCGCGCCGCCAGTGGATGATCGACCACCTGCACACGGCCGGCCAGCTCGTGCTGGACGCGGGCGCGGTGCAGAAGCTCGTGAAGGAAGGGAAGTCGCTGCTGCCGATCGGCGTGACGGCCGTGCGGGGCGAATTCGGCCGCGGCGCCCTCGTGGGCTGCGTGGACGCAGCGGGCACCGAGATCGCGCGCGGCCTCACCAACTACACGAGCGGCGAAGTCAAACGCATCATGCGTCACTCGTCCGGCGAGATCGAGGGCATCCTCGGCTACGTCGAGGCGCCCGAGCTGGTGCACCGCGACAATCTGGTCCTGATCTGATTCTCTCCGGGCCGGCGCGTAGAGTGGGCACCCCGTGCCCACGCGTGACGTTTGCGGTTTGTTGGCGTTACGCGTGGGCGGAGGGCCGCCCACCCTACCAGACCATCCACAGCAGGTATACGCCGCCGATCGCGCAGGCCGTGTAAGCGCGAAGCATCATGTGATCTTCCTTTCAAGCTGGATCGTGGCACACCACGCACAGCTTGTTGCCGTCGGGGTCGCGCACGTAGGCCCCGTAATAGTGCTCGTGGTAGTCGGGGCGCAGGCCCGGCGCACCGTCGCCGCGGCCGCCGTGCGCCAGCGCGATCTCGTAAGCCGCATCGACGGCCGCGCGGTCGGGCGCGAGCAGGGCCGTCATCTGGCCATTGCCGGGTGCGTGCGGCTGGCCGTCGTACGGCGCGCCGATGAGGAACAGCGGCCGCGCCCGGCCCGCTTGCTGCCAGCCGGCCCACGGGCGCGACCGGTCGCAGAAGCGCGCCTCCAGCCCCAGCGCCGTCAGCAGCGGTTGGTAAAACGCGAGCGCCCGGTCGAAATCGCCGACGCCGATGAAGACATGGGAAAACATGGTCGCCTCGTCGTGAAAATACCATTCATCATACTGAAATTTTGCTAATAACTAATTTTATGCGTATGGAATAGTGGATTTCCACAAAATGGTAATTTTCATTGCTATTAAAGTGTAATTTAGTTGCCAAACAAAGAATCATCTGTGCTAAATTGGCGCGTAAATCAGTTGTTTCCATTGAAAGGAAGACGATGTCCCGATTGCGCCGCCTCGGCCTGTATGGCCTGCTGTCGACTGCCTTCCCGGCCCATGCGCAGGGCCTGAACATCGCTTCCGAGCTGCTGCATGGCGGCATGGGCATCGTCGCGATCGGCGCGTTGTCCGTGCTGGCGCTGGCCGTGACGTTCGAGCGGCTCGCCAACTTCCGCCTGGCGAAAGTGGCGCCGCCGGATCTGGCCGCGGAGGCGGAGACGTTGTGGCGCACGGGACGCTTCGACCAGTTGCGCGAACGGGTGGCCGACGGCGACAGCAGCCTCGCGCGCATCCTCGGCTGGATGGTCGAACAGCGCCACCTGCCGGCCGAAAAACTGGCGTCGCGCGTGGCGGAGATGGCGGGCGTCGAACTGCGCCTGCAGCAGCAGAAGGCGTACGCGCTGAACGTCGTCGCGACGGTCGCGCCGATCGTCGGCCTGCTGGGCACCGTCATCGGCATGATCGAATCCTTCCACGTCATCGCGTTCAACGGCATGGGCGATCCAACCCTGCTGGCGGGCGGCATCTCCAAGGCGCTCGTCAACACGGCGGCCGGCCTGTCGGTGGCGCTGCCATCGCTGGCCATGCACCACGTCTTCCGCAACCGCATGGTCGGCATCGGCATCGCGCTGGAGCGCCAGCTGAACCGCGTGCTGGACGGCATGCCGGCGCGCACGCTGGAGGTCGTCCATGCGCATTGATCTCGGCGACGACGAACAGCCCGAGATCGGCCTGATCGCGCTGATCGACTGCATCTTCTTCCTGCTGATGTACTTCATGGTCGCGACGTCGTTCCGGCACCCCGACGGCGAAAAGCCGGAGAAGGACATGCCCATCGTGCTGCCGACGTCACAGGTCAGCCTCGATCGCGCGAAGGCGGCGCCGGCGCCGCTGGTCATCGGCGTCGATGCCGGAGGCGGCCTGTATATCGACCGCAAGGAAGTGTCGACGCAAGCCCTGCACGACCTGCTCAAGCGCGAGGCGGCACGCGATCCGGCGCGGCCGGTCCGCATCGACGGCGACCAGTCCACGCGCTACCAGGACATCGTGCACGTGCTCGAGCTGTGCCAGTTCGAGGGGCTGACCCACGTGTCGATGCACACGCGCTGACGATGTTCGCCGACGATACTCCGAGGCTCGCCCCGGCCTTCGGCCCCCTACGGCGGCATCCGTTCATCTTCCTGTCGCTCGTGCTGCATGCGGTGCCGCTCGTCGCGCTGTATCACTTCGGCACCCAGCGCATCGAGATCGCCCAGCGCGAGCGCCAGCAGCGGCAGGTCGAATCGGGCGCACGGCTGACGGCGCAGGCCCGCCTCGAAAAGCGCGTGCACGACATGGCGCGGATCCAGTCCCTGCTCGCACAAAGCGCGGGCAAGCAGCCTGCCGGGAACAAGGAAGACGAGGTGCAGTTCAGCGCGCAGCCGAAGGCGCCGGACGAATTGCTGAAGCAGGCGAAGGACCTGGCGCGCAAGATCGACGAGATCGAGCGCGACACCAAGGCCGAGCAACTCGCAAAGCTGCTCGACATCCCGAAGGAAAAGGCGTTGGAACAGGTCGCGGAGAAGGTCAAGGCTGAGGCGCCGCCTGCCGCCGAACCGCAGACGCCCGCCGAAGCGGCGGCGCAGATCGAGCAGCTCGAAGCGAAGGCACGCGTCGCGCTGGAAGAGCGCCGCCACCAGCTGGAGCAGCAGCAGAACGGCGTGCAGGTCGCGGCCGACGCGGCGGGTGCGGCGCAGCGCGGCGCGGGCAAAGGCAATGGCAAGGGCGACGGCGAAGGCAAGGGTGACGGCCAGGGCAACGGCCAGAGCGGACAAGGCCTCGGGAACGGAAGCGCCGGCGGCGTGGGCCGTCAGATGCTGGACCGGATCGCCGCGTTCACGAATCCCGACCTGCCGGATCGAATGACGAAGGCTTACCTCGGGGGCGCGGGCACCATGTTCGGCGGCGGCGTCGCGCACATGCCCACCGTCGACGCGGCCACCATGGTCAAGGGTACGGGCCGGATGATCGGCGCGGGCGGCACGTACGCGAACCGCGTCTGGGTCAACCGCTGGTACCTGATCGGTCCATTCGACGGACGGCACGGCGCAGGGCTGTTCGCCAATTACCATTATCCGCCCGAGCAGGGCGTCGTGCTGGATGCCGCCTATTGGGGCAAGGGCGGGCGCCTCGTCAAATGGGACTACGTCGACATGGCGCGCTATCCCCTGGAGCCGCCCGTGCACGCGGAAGACGCCGTGTACTACGGCTATACGGAGTTGATGCTCGACGCGGAACAGGACCTGACGATCTGGGTCGGCGCGGACGACGATGCGCAGCTGTGGCTCAACGACCGGCTGGTCTGGGAAGGAGGAAACGCCAACAAGGACTCGTTCTTCGGCCAGGTCTACGAGACGCGGAATACCTTTGTGCGCGACTACAACCTGAACGAAGGCAAGCGCGTCGTGCACTTCCGGAAGGGCCGCAACAAGCTGTTCTTCAAGCTGTCGAACGGGCCGACGCGGATCTTCTTTTCGCTGGTCCTCACGAAGTGAATGCGGCGCCGCGCTGCATCTTTTGCCAGGCCGACGGCGTCACGCCCACGCTGCCCTTGAAGCGCCGCGTCAGGTGGCTCTGGTCCGCGAAGCCGCATTCCAGCGCGACGGCGGCGAGCGGCGTGCCGCGGCGGATCAGGGCCTGCGCCTGCGCGACCCGCACGGCGTTGAGGTACACGTGCGGCGGCATGTGGTAGGCGGCGGTGAAGGCGCGGGTCAGGTGCGCGCGCGACAGGCCGGCGACCAGGGCCAGGTCCGAGACGGTGATGTCGTGCGCGTAGTATGTGCGGATATGGTCCTTGACCCGGGCCAGCGTGGCGGCACCGATGGCGGCCGGCCCCACGCCGGCCTGCGGCCGTTCGCCATGGCGCGCCAGCATCGTGCCCAGGAACGCACGCATCAGCGTTTCCGCGCGCAGCGATTCGGCCGCTGTCTGCGCCAGGCTGGCGGACAACGCCCCGAATGCCTCGGCCAGCTGCCGGTCGGCCGCATGGGGCTTCGCAAAATACCGGTTGCCGTCCACGCAGCTGGCGACGAATGCAGCGGGGACGTACCACATCGTGTAGCGGAATCCATCGGCCGTCCCGCGGCGGCCGTCATGGTCGTCGTCCGGGTTGAAGAGGACCAGGTCGCCGGGCCGGCTGTCGTACTGTGTGCCCTTGCAGCGGAACCGCTGGATGCCGTACGTCGTCGCGCCGAGCGCGAAGCAATCGTGGCTGTGGCGCTCGAACGCGTGGTCGGAAAAGTCCGCCCGCATCAGCGTCACGCCGTTGGTCAGCGCCCCGAAAATGGCCTGGTTCATGCAACGATTGTACAAGACCCGACGTCCGGCGGCGCCCCACAATGGGCTTTTCATCGGGAGGCATGATGCACGCTGCAATCGATCTGGCCGCCAAGCTGGCGACGTTTACGGAAGCCTTTCAGCCCCGCACGGTGGCCCTGTTCAACGGCCACGACGTGATGGTCGCGAAGCTGCGCGGCGAATACCACTGGCATGTCCACGACGACACCGACGACTTTTTCCTGGTGCTCGACGGGCGCGTCGAGATCGATCTCGAGGATGGTTCGACGGTGACGCTCGATCCGGGCCAGATGTTCGTCGTCCCCAGGGGCATGCGCCACCGGCCGCGCGCGCAGGGAGAGGCGCACATCCTGCTGATCGAGCCGACGGGCACGCCGAACAGCGGCGACCCGTTGACGGCGGCGCCGCGCCGGGTCATCTGAGTCGGGCAGCGTTCACGCGTCCTTCGGCGCCGGCGTTTTGTCCTTGTACTCGCACAGGTCGTTGATGATGCAATTCCAGCACTTGGGCGTGCGCGCCACGCACGTGTAGCGGCCGTGCAGGATCAGCCAGTGGTGGGCGTCGTGCAGGAAGTCCTTCGGCACGAATTTCAGCAGCTTCATCTCGACTTCGTCGACGTTCTTGCCCGGTGCGATCTTCGTGCGGTTCGCGACGCGGAAGATGTGCGTGTCGACGGCCATCGTCGGTTCGCCGAACGCGGTGTTCAGCACGACGTTCGCCGTCTTGCGGCCCACGCCGGGCAGGGCTTCCAGTGCCTCGCGCGAGCGCGGCACTTCGCCGCCGTACTGGTTCACGAGGATTTCGCACGTGGCGATGACGTTCTTCGCCTTGTTGTTGTACAGGCCGATCGTCGAGATATACGTCTTGAGCTCGTCCAGGCCCAGGTCGAGGATCGCCTGCGGCGTGTTCGCGACCGGATACAGCCTGCGGGTGGCCTTGTTGACGCCGACGTCCGTCGACTGCGCGGACAGCAGCACGGCGATCAGGAGTTCGAACGGCGTCGTGTATTCGAGTTCGGTGGTGGGATGCGGATTGGCGTTGCGAAAGCGCGTGAAGATCTCGAGGCGTTTGGCGGGATTCATCGATGCGTCAGTCTTTCTTGTCGGAGGCGGCTTTCTGTTTCGCGCGCTCGATGGCGGCGGCGATGATCGCGCGCTTGCGTTCCTTTTCCGCCAGCTCCTCCGCCGTATTCGTCGTTTCCGCCGTCACGGCACGCATCTTTTCCAGCGCCTTGGCGGCCAGGCGCGCGTCGTTTTCTTCCTTTTCGCGGCGCAGGCGCTCCGTGCGGAAATCGTGGCGGGCGCGCGCGGCGTCGGCCTCTTCCTGCGACCACGCGGCCCAGCCAGTCGGCTCGGCCGCAGGGTCGTCCGTGCGCGGGATCATCGCGATGCAGTCGACGGGACAGGGCGCCACGCACAAATCGCAGCCCGTGCACAGGCTCGGGATGATGGTGTGCATCTGCTTGGCGGCGCCGAGGATCGCGTCGACGGGGCAGGCCTGGATGCACAAGGTGCAGCCGATGCACAGGCTCTCGTCGATGAACGCGACGGGACGGGGCCGCTCGACGCCGTTGGCCGGGTTGATCGGGATGACGGGCCGGCCGGTGACCCGCGCCAGCCGCGCGACGCCTTCCATGCCGCCGGGCGGGCACTGGTTGATCTCGGCTTCGCCGCGCGCGATCGCTTCCGCGTACGGACGGCAGGCGGGATAGCCGCACTTGGTGCACTGGGTCTGCGGCAGCAGGTCTTCGATCTGGTCGGCGAGCGTCTTGGTCACGGCGGTGCTACTTCGAAACTGGATAGACCGTCATTATCCGCTAAAAGCCCAATGCAGTCGAAATGCACTTGGGTAATTCAAACTGCATACTTTCGTGATGCAACGTACGGAGTGCAAGATGAGTCTGGTGGTCTACTGGAGTCCAGGCAACGAATTACATGGAGGGTCTTATGAACAAGAAGCACCTCGCGATGTCCACGTTGCTGGCGGCGCTGCTGAGTGCTGCCGGCGCATCGAGCTTTGCCCAGGACCGCTACCACGGTGACCGTGACGATAGCCGCTATAGCCAGCGCGACAGTGACGGTGGCGACCGCCGCATCGACAATCGGAGCGACCGGCGCGGTGACGACCGCTACGAGCGCCGCAATGACGATCGACGCGACGGCTATCAGGCCCGCGGCGGCGGCCGCTACGGCGACGAAGGTTCCGGCGGGGCGCGCCGTTGGGATGGTGCCGGACCCAACCACGATATCCGCCGCGGCGGGCGCCTGCCGTCGCGCTACCGGAATCACCAATACGTCGTGGACAACTGGCGCGACCACCATTTGCGGCCTCCGCCGCGGGGCTATCACTGGGTGCAGACGGGCGGCGATTATGTGCTGGCGGCCATTGCCACCGGCGTCATCGCAGACCTGATCATCAATCACTGACGCCGCGGGCTGCCTTCAAGGCGGCCCCGGCAGGTGAAACACCGGGCCGTTCCCGTTCGCGGGCGCGGCCTTCTGTTATTCTTGATGCGCCAACAACAAAAGAAAGGAGGACATCGTGTACCACGCATTCCTGGACCATTCACTTCACCGAACCAGCGACCTTTATGCAAGCGATTCCAACGATCTATTTTCCCGGCCTGTGCGCCGAAGCCCTTTCTTTTTATCGTGACGTCCTGCACGCCGACGTGCTGTTTCAGTTGACGGCGATTCCCGATGCACAACCACGGTTCCTCGAGCCCGGCAGTCCCGGCAAGATCATCCGTGCCGGCCTGCGCTTCGGCGAGTCGACCATCTATTTCTCGGAAGGCCACCACCCCGGCCAGGCGCCCGCGTTCGCAGGCTTCTCGATGAACCTGCACGTGGACAGCGCGGACGAGGCGGCGCGCATCCTGCAGGCGCTGGGCGAGGGCGGCGACGTCCGCATCCCGTTGCGCCCGACGGCGTGGGCGGATGCGTTCGGTGCCGTCATCGACCGCTACGGCCTGCACTGGATGATCGAAACGGGCACGCGTTAACGAAAAATGCCGCGGTCCAGGCCGCGGCATTTTCAAAGGGACATTCGCAACGCTCAGGCGTTCTTGCGGATAAATTCACCGATCATCGGGCAAATGATCTCGCGCCAGCGGCGGCCCGAGAAGATGCCGTAGTGGCCGCACTTCGGCGCCGTGAACTGCTGCTGCTTCTCGGCCGGGATGCCGGTGCACAGGTCGTGCGCGGCATGGGTCTGGCCGGCGCCGGAGATGTCGTCCAGTTCGCCTTCGATGGTGAACAGCGCCACGCTCTCGATGTCTTGCGGACGCACGAGCTGGCCGCCCACTTGCCACGTGCCTTTCGGCAGGCGGGTTTCCTGGAATACCGTTTTAATCGTTTCCAGGTAATACTCGGCCGGCATGTCGAGGACGGCGTTGTACTCGTCGTAGAACTTGCGGTGCGCTTCCGCCGAATCGTCGTCGCCGCGCACCAGGTGCTGGTAGAACTCGCGGTGGCTCTGGGCGTGGCGGCCCGGATTCATCGCGATGAAGCCGGCGTGCTGCAGGAAGCCCGGATAGACTTTGCGGCCGAAGCCCGGGTAATTGCCCGGCACGGCATAGACCACCGTGTTCTCGAACCACGAGTACGGCTTTTCGACGGCCAGGTCGTTGACGGCCGTCGGTGACTTGCGCGGGTCGATCGGACCGCCCATCATGACCATCGACTTCGGCAGCCTGGCATCCTTGTTCGTCGCCATCAGCGAGATCGCGGCGAGCACCGGCACGGTCGGCTGGCACACGGAGATCACGTGCACGTCCGGGCCCAGGTGGCGGATGAAGTCCTGCACGTAATAGATATAGTCGTCCAGGTGGAACGGACCGTCCGACAGCGGCACCATGCGCGCGTCGACCCAGTCGGTAATGAAGACGTCCTGGTCCGGCAGCAGGGCGCGGACCGTGTCGCGCAGCAGGGTCGCATGGTGGCCCGACAGCGGGGCCACGACGAGCACCGTCGGCTGCTTGAGCGCGGCAAAGTCCGCGTCGCTCATGTCTTTCTTGAAGTGCAGCAGCTTGCAGAACGGCTTGCTGACCACGGGGCGTTCCACGATGCCGACCGTCTGCCCGTTGATGATGGTCGAGGTCAGGCCGAAAGCAGGTTTCTCATAGTCCTTGCCGAGGCGGTACATCAGCTCGTAGCCGGCAGCGATACGCTGCGAAAACGGGGTGTGCGCGAACGGTGAGACTGGATTCGAAAACAGTTTGGCAGAGGCATCGGCCCACTGCATCAGCGGGTTCAGGAAGGAGCGTTGCATCTCGTGCAGTTGATAAAGCATAATTTTTCCTTCATGACTCTGTGCGCAATTGCAATCGTTTGCGCTACGTGTGCGGTGAATTATAGGCTCATTCGGCTTGGCGTGGGGCAACAACGAGCCTGAGTCACAATCTGTTTATTACTGCGTTGCACAATATGTATCACACTTGTCAGCACCCGGTTCGTTAAGTGCACTACATAAGAAAAATGCCCCGCACAGGCGGGGCATTTTCGTCGTGACTGAGTTACGGAACGGTCAATCGAACACAGGCGTTTCGACGCCGAGGATCTTGTGCAGCTTCGGCGACGTCGTCGTGTACTGCATGTGGATCTTCTTGTCCGGGAAGATGTACGGCGCGGCGCCGAAGGCGGCCAGCGCGGCTTCGTGGAAGCCCGACAGGATCAGCTTCTTCTTGCCCGGGTAGGTGTTGATGTCGCCCACAGCGAAGATGCCCGGCACGTTGGTCTCGAACTTCTCGGTGTCCATGACCTTCAGCTGGCGGCGTTCGATGTCCAGGCCCCACTCGGCGATCGGGCCCAGCTTCGGCGACAGGCCGAAGAACACCATCAGCATGTCCAGCGGCACGCGGCGGGTCACGCCGTCGGCGCCGGTCACCTTGACTTCGGACAGCTGGCCATCCTTCTCATCGAAGCCGGTGACCTGGCCGGTGATCAGTTGCATTTCGTAGTCTTCGCACAGCTGCTTCATCTTGGCGACGGAAGCCGGGGCGGCGCGGAAGTCTTCGCGACGGTGCACCAGCACGACGGATTCGGCCTTGCCGACGAAGTTCAGGGCCCAGTCCAGCGCGGAGTCGCCGCCGCCGCAGATGACGAGGTTCTTGCCTTCGAACAGGCTCGGATCCTTGACGCGGTAGAACAGCTGGCTGTTCTCGAACTTCTCGATGCCGTCGACCTTGATCGTGCGCGCCTGGAACGAACCGACACCGGCAGCGATGAAGATGGTCTTGGTGATGAAACGGGTACCGGTCGACGTTTCGACGTTGAAGCGGTGGTCTTCACGGCGCTGGACGGTGGTGACTTCCTGGCCCAGGTGGAAGGTCGGCTCGAACGGCTCGATCTGCTTGAGCAGGTTGTCGGTCAGTTCCTGGCCGGTGCAGACGGGCACGGCCGGGATGTCGTAGATCGGCTTGTCCGGATACAGCTCCACGCACTGGCCGCCGACGGCCGGCAGCGAATCGATCACGTGGGCCTTGATCTCCAGCAGGCCCAGCTCGAACACCTGGAACAGGCCGACCGGGCCCGCGCCGATGATCACGGCATCGGCTTCGATGGCGCCGGCAAAGGAGCTGTTGGGAGCGATGGTGCCCACTTCGGGGGTCGTAGTCATGCTGATTTCCTGAAAATTATGTACGGTAGGTAGGCGAGGGCGGATAGTGTGCCACGAATGGCGCACACCTGCAGGGACCGGCAAAGGACGCCGGCCACGGCCGGCGCTCCGGCGGGCCGGCGTTCAAGAACGATTAGCGGGCCAGTTGGTCCAGCTTGCTCTTGACGTCCTTCCACTCTTCCGCGTCCGGCAGGGCCGGCTTGGTCTTGGTGATGGACGGCCAGTTGCGTGCCAGTTCGACGTTGAGCTTGATGAATTGCTGCTGGTCCGACGGCACGTCTTCTTCCGCGTAGATCGCGTTGACCGGGCACTCCGCCACGCACACGGCGCAGTCGATGCACTCGTCCGGGTCAATGGCGAGGAAATTCGGGCCTTCCCGGAAACAATCTACCGGGCATACATCCACGCAATCGGTATAGCGACAACGGATGCACGATTCGGTGACAACGTGGGTCATAACAGTCCTATCAATGAGTGGAAGCGGCGGCGTGTATTGTTCGAAAAGCGTTCGCCGGACGCGGCAAAGCACTGTATTTTAGGGCAATTCTGCTTCTACGACAAATCAGGCTTATACACAATACACATAAGCAAATGTATTCGGAGTCCGCTCGCCGGGCCGCTTCCAGGGCTCATCGAAGCCTGTCCGTAGCCCCCAGGTCCACTACCGCCGTCGTCGCGACGGCCGCGCCGGAATCGTCCGTCACCGTGACCGTGGTCAGCGCCACGGCCGCCGGCGGCGCGCCCGCCGGACCGGACCGGCCGTGCGCCGCGCACCAGCGCGCGAGGGCGTCCGCCTCCGCCTGCAGCACGCGTTCGACATCGTAGTATTCGGCCAGGTTCATCGTGCCGCAGCAGGCGCGCCGGTCCCGGCGCGCGCCGGGCGCGTCGGTCACGAGCGGCGCCAGGCGCAGGCCGGCCGGGTGGTCGCCCGTGATCCCGGCCGGCACGGCGAACACCTCGCGCTGAGCGAACCGGTCGCGGATCGCGTTGACGACGGCCTGCGGTTTGCCGTCCTCGAAGGCCAGGCGCAGCATCTCGTTGGCCACGTCGGCGAACGTGGCGGCCGTGTCGGGGGCGGCCATCAGCGCGCGCAGCACGAGTCCGCGCAGCCATCCGGCCACGCGGTGCAGGACGCTGGCGCAATCTTCCAGCGCGGGATCGCGCTCGAGGGCGAACACGTCGGCCAGGATGTCGTAGACGGCGCCCGTGAACACCTGCGAGATCGCGTGCACCTCGGTCCCGGCTTCGGACAGGGTGAGGTCGTTGTCGGCATTGCGCAGCCCGGTCGTACTGCCCAGGGCGAGGCCGAACTGCTCGGCGATGTCGGCCAGGAAGGTCTTGTCGTGCAGGTGCGCCTTGGTCTGGGCGATGACGGCCTCGCACTGGTCGAGCTGGGACAGCGCGAGGAAGATCGCCGTCAGGTCGCCGAACGATTCGTGCAGGCCGCCCGTCTGCGGCGGATTGTCGGCCAGCAGCCATTGCGGCTTGAGGCCGTCCAGCACGGCGTGGCCCGTTTCGTGCGAGACGATGTCGAACGAGCGGCACGTGTACACGCGCGCGGTTTCTCCGGCGGGCACGAAGTCGCCGAACTTCAGGCACGCCTGCGCGCGGCTGTAATAGGCATTCATCACGTTCGGCAGGCCGTATGGCCAGACCTGCAGCGGCGCCGTGTCGACGCTGCTGTTCCATTGCCAGGGCAGGGGCATCGCGCTGCCGGCCGTCGACAGCGCGCGCTGGTACATCGTCAGGGTCTGGCGCACGACGGCGAACGTGTGGACGGCGTCGAACTGCGGCGTATCGGGCATCGTCACGAAGTCGCCGAAGGCGTTCGGCTCGACCGGCGGGATGCCGGCATCGCTCGAGGCAAGCACGATGCGCGCGTCGCGCGGACCGGCCAGCACGACGCCGGGCAGGAAGACCTTGCGCGTGCCGATCTCGTTCACCGACGGATCCTGCTTCCACATCAGCACGCGCGCGCCGGACGCGTAGGGCAGGGGCACATCACCCGGCTGGCTGCCTTCAAGTGCCGACGCGCTGCCGGGGCCGGATTGCGGCCGTGGCCGGCCCGGCTGGTCGAGCAGTTGCGCGGCCTTGCGGTGCTGGCGATACGAGGCGGTGGGCGTCGGCACGAAACCGACGGGGGGCTGGGTGGGCGTCGAATCCATGGTAATCCTCCTTGATGACACGAGGAATGGTCGCCCCTTGCCCAAGTTGGGTTTTGAGACTCATCAATTGATTATTCTCTAGGCAAGCGCTGGCCTTTGCGCCCATCAACTGGCATCATGGCGGGCTGTTTGCTTTGAATCAGTAAGGAAATCGAATGCCGGACATCAGCATCACCCAGCCGCACAGCCTGAGCCAGACCGACGCGCGCGCCGCCGCGCAAAAGGTGGCGGACAAGCTGGCCCGCGAATATGGCCTGACGTGCAAATGGGAAGGGGACGTGCTGCGTTTCGCCCGCAGCGGCGTGGAGGGGGCGCTCACGCTGGGCGAGCGCCAGGCCGCGTTGCGCATCAAGCTGGGGTTTTTGATGAGTGCTTTCGCGTCCCCCATCGAACAGAAGGTGGCGGAAAGCATGCGCAAGACGTTTAACGCTTGATTACTTCAGGTCTTCGATCAGGTCGACGTACTGTTGCATCGCTTCGTCCCGTGCCGTGCCTTTCAGCGCGGCCCACGCGTCGTACTTGGCGCGGCCGACCATGTCGGTGAAGCCGGGACGCTCGCCCGTGACGTCGCCGCTCGACCCCTGCTTGAACAATGCGTAGATCTTCAGCAGGGTCATGTTGTCCGGACGCTCGGGCAGGTTCTTCGAATCGATCTGGGCCTGGGCGAACTGTTCTTGCAAACTCATGGTAACTCCTTTGACGATGTGCGGGCATCTTAGCGCATCGTCATCGGAATCCCCGCTGATTTGGCCGGATTTTAGAAGCGTTGCTCGGTCATCAAACGGCGAGGAGCTCGACGTCGAAGATCAGCGTGGCATTCGGCGGAATCACGCCGCCGGCGCCGCGCGCGCCGTAGCCCAGGCTCGCCGGGATGATCAGGCGGCGCGCACCGCCCACCTTCATGCCCTGCACGCCTTCGTCCCAGCCGCGGATCACGTGGCCGGCGCCCAGCGGAAACTGGAACGGGTCGTTGCGATCCTTGCTGGAGTCGAACTTGACGCCGGTGCTGCCGTCGTCGTTCTGCAGCCAGCCGGTGTAGTGCACGGTCACGTAGTTGCCGGCCTTCGCTTCGGCGCCGCTGCCGACGACGGTGTCTTCGTATTGCAGGCCGGAATTCGTGGTGGTGATGGACATGGGTGTTCCTTGTTGTTCAGAGTGAAAGGCCGATTGTAGTCCATGACCTGTCAAAGCGCTATTAACGCTCTGTCCACTGTGTTGCGGCGGCGCGCCGCTTGCGTGCGATTCCATCGTTCTGCGCTTCGGAGCGTTCAAGTTTCCCCGTAGAATAAAGCTTCCTTCCACTGAGTCCGTCTCGTTCCATGCCGCGTCGCTTCTGCAAGTCCCTCATCTCTGGTTTCGCGTTGTTTTCGGTCATCCAGGCTGCCCACGCGAACGTCGTGGTCGTACTCAATTCGCGCGACGCCACCGTCCAGCTGCTCGACCAGAAGACGGGCGCCGACAACGGCACGTTCGCGGTCGGCAAGGAGCCCCATCACCTGATGGCCACGCCGGACAACAAGTCGGTCATCGTCGCCAGCTCCGCCGGCAACGAACTGATCTTCCTCGACCCCATTTCGGGCAAGGTGCAGCGCCGCCTGGCGGACGTGCTCGACCCGTACCAGATCGGCTTCTCGCCGGACCAGAAATGGTTCGTGTCGGCGTCGCTGCGCCTGGACCGCGTCGACGTCTACAAATACGAAGGCGGCAACCTGCTGCTCAGCAAGCGCCTGCCGCTCGCGCGCATGCCCAGCCACATCGCGTTCGACGCGGCCAGCACGACCGCGTTCGTGACGCAGCAGGGCAGCGACCAGGTCAGCGCCATCGACCTGAAGACGCAGACCGTCAAATGGACCCTCCCGGTCGGCAAGCTCCCGGCCGGCATCGCGATGACGCCGGACGACAAGTACCTGCTCGTCGGGATCATGGGCAGCGACTACGTCGAGGTGATCGACTGGCGCGCGCAGAAGACCGTCAAGCGCATCAAGACGGGCAACGGCGCCCACAACTTCCGCGCCCTCGGCGATCGCCGCCACGTGTTCGTGTCGAACCGCGTGCAGAACTCGATCAACATCATCGACCAGACCACGCTGGAAAACGTCGGCATGATCCCCGTACCGGGCGGTCCGGACTGCATGGAACTGACGAACGACGGCAAGACCTTGTGGGTGACGCTCCGCTGGATCAAGAAAGTCGCCGTGATCGACGTCGCCAGCCGCAAGGTCATCAAGATGATCCCCGTCGGCCGCTCGCCGCACGGGGTGTTCTTCGCCAACTCGGCGCCGCGGATGTGATGCTGCGTCTCGCCGCCGCCGCACTGCTGGCGGCCAGTTCCAGCGCGCATGCGGGTGACGCGCCCGCATGCAAGGGCACCGTCTACCTGACGTTCGACACGGGCAGCCAGTCGCAGGCCGAGCTGATCGCCGACACGCTGCGCCGCCACCACATCAAGGCGACGTTCTTCCTCGCCAACGAGAAAACGGTGCGCGGCGACTGGTCGCTCGATCCGTCGTGGGCGGACTACTGGAAGGCCCGCGTGGCGGAAGGTCATGCGTTCGGCAGCCACACGTTCGACCACGTGTATTTCCAGCGCGACGAGGCGGATGGCCGCATCGTCGTCAAGCCGCAGTTCGGCGCGCATGCGGGTCGGAAGCTCACCTGGACGCAGCAGCAGTACTGCGACGAACTGCGCCGCGTCGACACGCGCTTCGAACAGCTGACGGGCCGCCGCCTGGACCCGATCTTCCGTACGCCGGGCGGCCACAGCTCGCCCAACATCCTCGCGGCCGCGAAGGCATGCGGTTATCAACACGCGGGCTGGGCGCCGGCCGGATTCTCGGGCGACGAGACGTCCAGCGACAAATTCCCCAACGCGGTGTTGCTGAAGCGCGCACTGGACAACCTGAAGGATGGCGACATCTTCATGGCCCACATGGGCATCTGGTCGCGCAAGGACCCGTGGATGCCCGCGAACCTCGAACCGTTGATCTCCGGTCTCGAGCGCAAAGGCTTCTGTTTCGCTACACTGAGAGCGCATCCGGACTACCGATAAAAATATGATTCAGCATTTCCTCGATGGGTTCGCCTTCCTGCAGGGATGGCTGTTCGAGAACGCGGTCGAACCCGCAATGTTCGCCATGGGCCTCGGCGAATACATCGAAGACGCCTTCGAAGGCATCGAATGGTTCCTCGCCGGCCTGTGCGAAGTGGCCGCCCTGTACCTCGTGCTGCGGCCGCTGGAGGCGGTCATCCCGGCGCAGAAGATGACGGACCGCCGCGCGCGCTTCAACGATTTCATCTACACGCTGATCCACCGCCTCGGCTTCTTCGGCATGGCCGTGTTCTTCACGCTCGACCCGGTCATGGACGGCATGGCCGCGGCGCTGCGCATGGAAGGCGTCCGCCCGTTCAATCTGGAGAACCTGATGACGGGGTTCCACCCGCTCGCCAGCTTCCTCATGTACCTCGTCGTGCTGGACTTCTTCGATTACTGGTTCCACCGCGGCCAGCACAAGTTCCGCTGGTGGTGGGCCCTGCACAGCCTGCACCACAGCCAGCAGAACATGAATTTGTGGAGCGACGACCGCAACCACCTGCTGGACGATCTGCTGCGCGACGTCTACATGGCCGTCATCGCGCTGGCGATCGGCGTGGCGCCGAGCCAGTACGTGCTGCTCGTCTCCGTCTCGCGCGCGCTGCAAAGCCTGCAGCACGCGAACGTGCGCATCCACTTCGGCCGCCTGGGCGAGCGCCTGCTCGTGTCGCCGCGCTTCCACCGCACGCACCACGCCGTCGGCATCGGCCACGAATCGCAGGGGCGCGAGCTGGGCGGCTGCAATTTCGGCGTACTGCTGCCCGTCTGGGACCAGCTGTTCGGCACCGCCAACTTCGCGCCCGGCTGGCACGGCACGGGCGTGCGCGACCAGTTCGCGCGCACCAATCCTGATGGGAGTGTACGTCCCGCGCGCGACTACGGCCGCGGTTTCTGGCGCCAGCAGTGGCTCGGCCTCGTGCGCCTCGTCGAAGCCGGCAACCGGCGCAACGCGGCATGATGCGCCCCGTCGCCATTGCCTACGGCCGCGCGCTGCGCTCCCAGTTCTCGGGGCGCATGCTGCTGTTGTCCATCGTGCCGCTGCTGCTGTCGCTGGCGTTGTGGGGCGGCCTGCTGTACGCCGGCATGCAGCCGCTGCTGGACTGGCTGCACGCGGTCTTCGCCGACTACGGCCTGTTCGAGACGAGCGGCAGCATCCTCGCCACCCTGGGCCTCGGTTTCCTGAAAACGCTCGTGATCCCGCTCGTGGCGATGCTCGTGCTGCTGCCGCTGATGATCATCACGTCGCTGCTGTTCATCGGCGTGGGCGCGATGCCGGCCATCGCGCGCCACGTCAGCCGCGTGCAGTTCCCGACGCTCGAGCGGAAGGAGGGCGGCAGCTTCATGGGCAGCCTCGGCGTCAACCTGTCGGGCATCGTCGTGTTCGCGCTGCTGTGGCTCGTCACGCTGCCGTTGTACGCGCTGGCGCCCGTCGCCATCGTCGTGCAGGCCGTGTTGTGGGGCTGGCTGACGGCGCGCGTGATGGGGTACGACGCGCTGGCCATCCACGCCAGCCCGGAGGAACGGCGCACGATCATGCACGCGCGCAAGCGCTCCCTGCTACTGATCGGCACCGTGTCGGGCCTGCTGGGCGCGTTGCCGGGCGTCGCGTGGATCGGCGGCGCGCTGTTCTCCGTCGTGCTGTTCCCGTTCCTGGCCGTGCTGTCGATCTGGCTCTACCTCGTGATCTTCATTTTCACGGGCCTGTGGTTCCAGTACTTCTGCCTGCAGGCGCTGGCCGACGTCCGGGCCGGCCAGGTGTCCAAGGACGTGTAAAGCGCGTCAAGGCGTGCCGAGCGTGACGAGCACGAGGCGGCCCTGCGCGCCTTTCGCCTCGTTGACGGTGACGAGCACGCGTCCCTGCGGATCCTGGGCGATGGCCGTCACTTCCGCCACCGATGCATCGTCCAGGTTGCGCGCATAGCCGGGCAGCAGGGTCGACAGGTCCGTCCACGTCGTGCCGCCATCCTTCGACCAGGCCAGGTACGGCTTCTGCGTCGCCTTGTCGAAGCCGCCCGCGACGAGCGTGTCCGGCTTGCCCGCGAGGGCCAGCAAGTGCCGGATGTACGGGTAGTTCCCGCCGCCGCTGAGCGGATGCTGGATCACGAACTTGAACGACTTGCCGCCATCCTCGCTGCGCAGCAGGCCGCCCTCGACGCCGGCGAACACGCGCTGGGCGCCTGTCGCCTGGATGAATTGCACGTTGCGGTTTTCCAGTTCCGGCAAGGCGACGGGGAGGGCGTCGCGCGATGCGAGGCTGACGCCATCCGCAGCCAGCTGGTAGGCGCGCAGGAACGCGAAATCCAGCGGGCATTCGCCGCCGACGAGCAGGCGGTCGCCGACGATCTCGAACGCGGGATGGGTGCAGATGTCCTGGTCGAAGAAGCCGGTCAGCACGCGCCAATGGGCGCCGCCGTCGTTCGACGCGAGCACGTTCTGACCGCCGCCGGCATTCGTGTACAGGCGGTCGTTCACCCGTTTCAGCTCGTCCATCGACAACGTCGTGCACGTGCTGCCCACGCACGCTTTCAGGCCGGCGTCGCGCGGCACGAAGGTGGTCCGGTCGGCACTCAACGCGCACAGCGCGTGTTCGGGGCGCGCGTCCGGGCCCTTGTCGTACCAGGGCTGGAACAGCCACAGATCGGATCCCAGCATGCGCAACGATGGTGCGCGCAGGGGCCAGGTGCCGCCGTCTTCGCGCGCGAGGCCGCATTCGCCCAGCGCGACGCCGGTCCACGCGGAATCCGCCCGCAGCGGCAGGCTGGCATGGACCACGGCCGTGTCGGTGGTCGCGGTATTCGACAGCGACAGCCAGGCGCTGTCGCCACCGAAGGCGATGCTGTCGATGCCGCCGGCCGCTGTCGCCAGCACGTCGGCGCGCGCGGGTTGGGCGACCGGGGCCGTCGGCTGGGTGGCGACCGGCGGCGGTGCGGCCGGATCGTCCGGGCCGCCGCAACCGGCAAGCAAAAGGGCCAGCGCGCACGCGCCGGCGACATGTCGTCCTGATGGAATCATCGTTCATTCTGTTCGGCGCCGCGCAGCCCGCGGCCGGCGCGCCGATTCTAGGAGGGGAGCCGTGTAGCGTCTTGGGGGCCTTTGTCACGAGTTTGTCCGCAAATGTCACACACGGTACGCGGCCACGGCGCGGCAGGCTCCGGCGCACTATGGCACACTGGACGCATGGAGGACTGCATGTCATTCGGCCTCATCATCATCGGCGACGAGATCCTGTCCGGGAAACGCCGCGACCAGCACTTGCCCAAGGTGATCGAACTCCTGCGCGAGCGCGGCTTGCGCCTGGCGTGGGTCGAGATCGTCGGCGACGAACCGGAGCGCATCACGGCCCTGCTGCGGCGCACGTTTGCGAGTGCCGACATCGTGTTTTCCTGCGGCGGCATCGGCGCCACGCCGGACGACCACACGCGCCAGTGCGCGGCGGCGGCGCTGGGCGTGCCGCTCGCACTGCATCCGCAAGGACGCGCGCTGATCGAGGAGCGCATCCGCGAGACCGCGGGTCCGGACGCCGACCTGGAAGCGCCGGAGAACCTGCAACGCCTCAGGATGGCGGAATTCCCCGCGGGCGCGAGCCTGATCCCGAATCCGTACAACCGCATCCCCGGCTTCACGCTGGCGCAGCACCACTTCGTGCCCGGTTTTCCCGTGATGGCGTGGCCGATGATCGCGTGGGTGCTCGATACGCTGTATGCGGACCAATTCCACCGCGAGGCGCGGCTCGAAAAGTCGTTGCTGGTGGTCGAGGCGGCGGAGGCGGCGCTGACGCCGCTGATGGAAGCGCTGGAAGCGCGTTACCCCGAAGTGCGCGTGTTCAGCCTGCCCAGCGTGGGCGATGCGCACACGCGGCGCCATATCGAATTGGGCGTAAAAGGCGATCCCGGCCAGGTCGAAGCGGCCTGGACCGACATGTGCGTGGAACTGGAAAGAATGGGTGCGGAAGTGCAACCGTTGCGGGCGGTGGACAGCCGTTCGAACTGAGCCGTTGTTTTTTTGCGAAAATGTCAGGACGACGTCAAAAAACTGCGTGAGCGGTTCCTGCATGTCACATTGATGTGGTGGAATGATGTCTGTGAGCAGAGGCGATCCGGAGTGAGGTCGCCGTAGCTTTGTGAACTTTTACGACCTGGATCACTCGAACCGACCAGCAGCAGGATGGCGAGCAGGTTGACGGGATTTGCAGGCGTGTTTCAAACCGGTTGAGCCATCATGGATAGTATTCGCCGTCAACGACGGCCCCGTTTCTTCTCCCGCGCGCTGCGCCGCATTCTTGGCCAGGCTGCGCCGGGCCAGCCTGCCTTGGCCGGCATTCCCGCCGTGGCAGCCGAGCAGGATCTCCCTGTCCGCAACATCCCCTCGCGCCAGGAGCCGAGTTTCGACTCCAGCCTCGAGCCCGCCGTCGAACCCGGCGGGGCCGGAGCGGACACGCCGCCCGAGCCGCCGCCGGCGCCGCCCAAGCGCCGCTGGCGCATGGTCAAGCGCACGTTCCTCGTCCTGCTGCTGCTCGCCGTCGCGGGTGCGGCCGGCCTGGCCGTCTACGAAAGCCGCACGTCGGCGCTCGAAGCGCACTTCTTCGCCGGCCTGACGAAGAAACTCAACTACCGCATGGCCAAGGGCCCGAGCGACGCGATCCGCTTCCCGCAGGCCAGCCCGTACGACGAGCGCCTCGGCTACTCGAACCTGCCGAACTACCTGGCCAAGCTCAAGACGCGCGACTACGTCGTCGTCGAACAGGCGCGCATGTCGCCGAAGATGCTGGAACTGGCCGACATGGGCCTGTTCGCCACGTACCACGAAAAGACGCGTGCCGGCCTCGACATCCTCGACTACAGCGGCGAGCCGCTGTTCTCGGCCCGCTTCCCCGAGCGCCTGTACGACAAGTTCGACGCCACGCCGCAGCTGCTCGTGAAGAGCCTGCTGTTCATCGAGAACCGCGAACTGCTCGACACGACGTATCCGAAGCGTAACCCGGCCGTCGAATGGGACCGCTTCTCGAAAGCCGTGTTCGACAAGACCTTGCACTCGATCGGCCTGGGCAGCGGCGGCCGCGTCGCCGGCGGCAGCACGCTCGCCACGCAGATCGAAAAATACCGCCACTCGCCGGAAGGCCGCACGGCCTCGCTGGGCGACAAGCTGCGCCAGATGGCGTCGGCCACGCTGCGTTCCTACCTGGGCGGCGAGAACACGGGCCCGACCCGGCGCCGCATCGTGCTCGAATACCTGAACACCGTGCCGCTGTCGGCCAAGCTCGGCTACGGCGAGGTGAACGGCATCGGCGACGGCATGTGGGTCTGGTACGGCCGCGATTTCGCGGAAGTGAACCGCATCCTCTCGAGTAAGCAGCTCACGCCCGAATTCGCATTGGTGTACAAGGAAGCGCTGTCGCTGATGATCGCGCAGCGCCGCCCCGCGTACTACCTGGGCGCCGGCGAGAAGGACCTGGAAATCCTCACGAACTCGCACCTGCGCGTGCTCGCGCAGGCCGGCGTCATTTCGCCCGCGCTGCGCGACGTGGCCATCGCCACCGTGCTGCATCCGGCACTCGGTTCCGGCGTCGCACCGCCGCCCGCGAACACGTTCGTCACGCGCAAGGCCGCCAACGCCGTGCGCAACCATCTCGCCAACCTGCTGGGCGACTCCCGCCTGTACAACCTCGACCGCCTCGACCTGTCGGTGGTGACGACCTTGAATTCGGACGCGCAGAAGGCCGTGACGGCCACCTTGCGCAAGCTGACCGACAACGAAGCGGCCGCGGAAGCGGGCCTGACGGGCAAGGGCATGCTGGGCAACGGCGACCCGTCCAAGGTCGTGTACAGCTTCACGCTGATGGAGCGGGGCGACAAGGTCAACTACCTGCGCGTCCAGACCGACAACTACGACCAGCCGCTCGACATCAACGAGGGCGCCAAGCTCGACCTCGGTTCGACCGCGAAGCTGCGCACCCTGACGACCTACCTCGACATCGTCGACCAGCTGCACCAGCGCTACGAGCCGATGTCGAAAGCGGAGCTCGCCCAGGTCAAGGTCGATCCGAAGGACCGCCTGACCCAGTGGGCCGTCGACTACTTCCAGACCTTGCCGGACGGCGCCGACCGCGGTCTCGTGCCGATGCTGGGCGCGGCCATGGAGCGCAAGTATTCGGGCAACCCGGGCGAAGCGTTCTTCACGGGCGGCGGCGTGCACATCTTCGGCAACTTCAGCAAGCTGGACGACAGCCGCATCCTCACCGTGCAGCAGGCGCTGCAGAACTCGACGAACCTCGTGTTCGTGCGCCTGATGCGCGACGTCGTGCGCTACTACATGTTCCAGCTGCCCGGCTCGTCCGCGCAACTGCTGGCCGACGCCGACGATCCGCGCCGCGCGGAGTATCTGTCGCGCTTCGCCGACCGCGAAGGCAAGGATTTCCTGGCCCGCTTCTGGAACAAGTACCGCGGCAAGAACTGGGACGAGGTCGAGACGGCGCTGATGCAGGGCGTGCGCATCCGGGCGTCGAAGGTCGCGGCCGTGCACCGCACGATCTACCCGGACGCGTCGCTGGCCGAATTCGGCAAGTTCCTCCACAAGTACCTGCCGGCCGACGCCGAGGTCGACGACGAGCGCATCGCCAAGATGTACGACCAGTACGCCGTCGCGAACATGTCGCTGGCCGACCGCGGCTACGTCGCCTCCGTGCACCCGCTCGAACTGTGGCTCGTGGGCTACCTGCGCACCCATCCGAAAGCGGGCTGGGACGAAGTCGTCGGCGCATCGACGAAGGAACGCCAGGAAGTGTATTCGTGGTTGTTCAAGACGCACCGCAAGCATGCCCAGGACAAGCGCATCGCCGGCCTGATCGAAGTGGAAGCCTTCCTCAAGATCCACGCGCAGTGGAAGAAGATGGGCTATCCGTTCGACTCGCTCGTGCCGTCGTACGCGACCACGCTGGGCGCGTCGGCCGACCGTCCGATCGCGCTGGCCGAGCTGATGGGCATCCTCATCAACGGCGGCGTGCGCAAGCCCACGCAGCGCATCGACTCGCTGCACTTCGCCAAGGACACGCCGTACGAGACCGTCGTCAAGCGCGGCAATGCGGAGAAGGGCGAGCAGGTGCTGAACCCCCAGGTGGCGCGCGCCGTCGTCAACGCCATCCGCGGCGTCGTGCAGGAAGGTACCGCGAAGCGTGCCAAGACCGCGTTCGTCAAGGACGACGGCAGCGTGATCGCGCTGGGCGGCAAGACGGGTACCGGCGACCAGCGCTTCGACGTCTACGGCGCCGGCCACCGCCTGATCGAATCGCGCTACGTGAACCGTTCGGCCACGTTCGTGTTCAACATCGGCGAGCGCTTCTTCGGCAGCATGACGGCGTACGTCCACGGCCCGGATTCCGCGCACTACGACTTCACCAGCGCGCTGCCCGTGCAACTGCTCGTGAAGCTGGCGCCGAGCCTGATGCCGATGATCCAGCACCAGGACACGGTCACCATCCCGGGCCTGCACGTCGAACGTGCCGCGCCGGCGCCGGCGGGCCCGACGGATGCCGTCGCGCGCGATACCGAGCAGCCCGTGCCGGCCGATGCAGCGCCGCCCGTGGAGGCCCCGGCCGTCGAGGAACCGGTCGCGAAGCCGGTTGCGAAACCGGTTGCCAAGCCGGCGGTGAAGGCCGCCGAGAAGCCGGCCGCGGAAGATCATCCGAAAGCGGTCGGCGTCCGCAAGGCCGGCGTCGACACGCCGTCGAAGCCGGCGCCGCACAAGCCGGCGGTCAAGCGCGACGATCCGGAGGCACCGCCGCCGAAGGTTGAACGCGCAGCCCGTCCGAAGCCGGCCGCCGTGGAAGACGTGCTGCTGTGAGCCGGGCCGCATGAAGCGGCTCCCGCTGCGTAAATTCAGTCTCGTCTCGTTGCGCGACCTGCTGGTGGCGGTCGCGCCGACGGCCGTGCTCGTGCTGGCCGCGTGCATCGTCGCGTACATCGTCGTCGACCCCGCGCCGCCGCGCCACGTGATCCTCGCGACGGGGCAGGAGAACAGCGCGTACGAGGAATTCGGCCGCAAGTACGCGACCATCCTCGCCCGCGACGGCATCAAGGTCGATGCCCAGCGCACGCTGGGATCGGAAGACAACCTGCAGCGCCTCATCGAAGGCAAGGCCGATATCGCGTTCGTGCAGAGCGGGTCGACGAGCGAGGCACAGGCCGAGCGGCGCGGCCTCGTGTCGCTGGGCAGCCTGTTCACGGAACCCGTCTGGCTATTCCTGCGCGAGCGCGATGCGCACGGCCGCAAGCGCGACATGGACAGCATCGTGCAGCTGAAAGGCCTGCGCATCAACCTCGGACCGGAAGGGACGGGCGTGCCGAAGCTGTTCCGCCAGGTCCTCGCCGTGAACGGCCTGGAGCCGCGCCAGCTGAAGCTCTCCGCGCTCGAGAACACGCCCGCCACCGTGGAGTTGCTGGCGGGGCATATCGATGGCCTCGTGTTCAGCTCCGCACCGGAAGCGCCGTTGATCCAGATGCTGCTGCAGACGCCGGGCATCCGCCTGTTTAACTTCCGCCAGGCGGAGGCGTACACGCGCCGGCTGCCGTTCCTCACGCACGTCGTGCTGCCGCGCGGAATCGTCGACCTCGGACGCGACATCCCGGCCCAGGATTTTCATTTGATCGCGCCCACGGCCACGCTGGTCGCGCGCGAGGACCTGCATCCCGCGCTGATCGATTTATTCGTCAAGGCGGCCACGGAGATTCATGGCGGGACGGGCTGGTTCCAGCAGCAGGGCCAATTCCCGTCGCCGCGCTATACGGAGATCCCGGTGGCGCGGGAGGCGGCGAAATACTATCGCGACGGTCCGCCGTTCCTGCAGCGCTACCTGTCGTTCTGGCTGGCGAACCTGTTCGACCGGCTGTGGGTCGTCGTGGTGGCGCTGGCGGCGCTGATCATTCCGCTGTCGAAGATCGTGCCGCCGCTGTACGTGTGGCGCATCCGCTCGCGTGTGTACCGCTGGTACGGCGAGTTGCGCGCCGTCGAGCAGGCGCTGGAAAACGCGAAGGACGAGCACCGCGACGAGGCACGGGAGGAGCTGCTGCGCCGCCTCGACGGTATCGAGCAGCGCGTCAACCACATCTCGATCCCGCTCGCGTACGCGGATGCGTTATATGGCCTGCGCAGCCACATCAACTTCGTGCGCCAGCGCGTGCGGATCGCGCTGGCCGCGAAGAACGCCGCGTAATTACGGCAACACGATCTTCACGACCGCATTGCCCGACGTCGCGTACAACGTGCCGCTGCCGTCGACCGCGATACCGCGCAGCTGCGCGAAGCTGCCGGGCAGCTTGCCGGTCCGCAGCGTCGTCGACGCGGCCAGGCCGGCGGGCGTCGCGACGATGCCGTCCGGCGTCGTGATCTTGCGCACCGTGTTGTTGATGGCATCGGCGCCGTACAGATTGCCGTTCTTGTCGATGGCAAGCGCGATCAGCTGCTGGAAGCGGGCAGTCGACGCATTGCCGTCGGCGTTGCCGGCCTGGTTGCGCGCGCCGACGAAGGTCGTGAGCGCGGTGGCGCCGGACGTCGCACGGCTGAGCGTGCGAAACAGGTCGGCCACGTACACGGTGCCGTCGGGATCGACGACCACGCCGCGCGGCACCAGCTGGCCCGTGCCGTAGATGGGCGCGACGGCGCCCGTTTCGAGCGTCGTGGCGCGGTTCGGATTCGCGATCGGGATGCGGCGCGTGTCGACGCCCGACGTGACGTACAGGTTGCCGTCGTTGTCGGCCGCGATCCCGGCCGGGATGTTCTGCGGGTCGATGCCGAAATTGCCGAACGAGAGCCGGGTCACGGTGGTGACGGTGCCGTCCGACGTGATCTTGCGGATGGTCGCGCCGTCCAGGACGTACAGGTCGCCGCTGCCGTCGATCGTGATGGCCGTCGGCTGTGTGAAGCGGGCGCGGTTGCCCTTGCCGTCGGCCGTGCCGCTGGCGCCCGCCAGGCCGGCGAACAGGCTGACCGTGCCGTCCGGAGCGATCTTGCGGATCGTGAGGTTGCCTTCGTCCGCCACGTACACGTTGTCGTTGGTGTCGACGGCCAGGCCGCGCGGCGTGTTGAAGCGGGCCGCCGTGCCTTTCTTGTCCGCAGTGCCGCCGGTGGCGGCATCGCCGGCCAGCACGCTGATCCCCGTGCTCGGCCCGGAATCGCCGCCGTCGCCGTCGTCCGTCTCGCGCTTCGGCCCGCCGGGACCGCACGCGCACAGCAGCGCCGCGACACCCGCGCACACGAGGCGCACGCGCAGGCGGGCAGGGACAGCGGATGGGGTCGTCATGGCTACATCTCCAGGTCAGCAGTGAGCCCGCATGCTAGCACGCGCGCACCGTTGCGAATCTCTGCGATTCTCACGTGCGACCGGGAGACGAGCGAAAAGTTCAGGCGCCGATCCAGGGCAGGCCGGCCTTGCACCAGCCGCCGACCGTCTTGCGGTGGCCTTCCGGATCGCGGTCGCCCTCGAAGCCTTCCAGGATGTCGAACGCATTCTGGTAGCCCAGTTCCGTGGCGGTGCGCGCGGCGTGGCGCGAACGCACGCCGGAACGGCACAGGAACAGCACGACGTCGTCCGGGGTGGCCACGTTCTGCAGCTGGGTCGCGAAATCGGGGTTCGGCGCACCACCGGGGTACAACGTCCATTGCACGGCGCCGTGCTGGGTTTCCGGGATCGCGGGGCGGCCGACCCAGTCGCGCTCCGCATTCGTGCGCACGTCGACCAGTTTCACCCTGGGGTCCGCTTGCAGGAGTTCGAACGCTTCCTGGGGCGTGACGGCGCCCGCGTACGGCTGGCCGGGCGCGCGGGCCCTGGCGTTCGCGAGGATCTCGTCGGTCGTAGTCATGTCATCAATTCCTTGTAGGGTGGTTGCGCACCGTCGCGGGTCGTTGCTAAGCTAGGGCTCGCACTTTTGGTGCATTGCGCATCAGTTTGGTGCATACTCGAAAAATTGCACTTGTTTGGTGCGTATGGACGAGCTTGCGCCAAGATCGTGCACGCTTAAGGTGTCATTGATTTTAAGGGGCAAATTGAGCGCCCTCAAAGTAATCATTATTTATTTGCTCATGGAAAAATGCTGGCATAATTTCTGCTTAGAAGGTTATGCGCCTGTCGCATGCCCGGTTGGCATCGACACCCCTTTTTGACTTAGGAGATACTGGAATGGCAAGGACCGCCGCAGATGTAATGCAGATGCTGAAGGACAACGAAGTCAAGTTCGTTGATTTGCGTTTCGCCGATACCCGCGGCAAGGAACAGCACGTGACCGTTCCCATCTCGCACTTCGACGAAGACAAGTTCGAATCCGGCCACGCATTCGACGGCTCGTCGATCGCCGGCTGGAAAGGCATCGAAGCATCGGACATGCTGCTGATCCCTGACCCGAACACCGCGAACATCGACCCGTTCTTTGAAGAGACGACCGTGTTCATGCAGTGCGACGTGATCGAACCGTCGGACGGCAAGGGCTATGACCGCGACCCGCGTTCCATCGCCAAGCGCGCCGAAGCCTACCTGAAATCGTCGGGCATCGGCGACACCGCCTACTTCGGCCCGGAACCGGAATTCTTCATTTTCGACTCCGTCCGCTGGAAAGTCGACATGTCGGGCTGCTTCGTCAAGATCGATTCGGAAGAAGCTTCCTGGTCGACCGACAAGGAATTCGAAGGCGGCAACAGCGGCCACCGTCCGACCGTCAAGGGCGGCTACTTCCCGGTCCCGCCGGTCGACAGCTTCCAGGACATGCGTTCGGAAATCTCGCTGATCCTCGAATCGCTGGGCATCCCGGTCGAAGTGCACCACCATGAAGTGGCGGGCGCCGGCCAGATGGAGCTGGGCACCAAGTTCTCGACCCTGGTCGAGCGCGCCGACTGGACGCAGAACCTGAAGTACGTGATCTGGAACGTGGCCCACAGCTACGGCAAGACCGCCACCTTCATGCCGAAGCCGATGAACGGCGACAACGGCTCGGGCATGCACGTCCACCAGTCGATCTGGAAAGACGGCAAGAACCTGTTCGCCGGCGACGGCTATGCCGGCCTGTCGGAAACGGCCCTGTTCTACATCGGCGGCATCATCAAGCACGCCAAGGCCCTGAACGCCATCACCAACCCGGGCACGAACTCGTACAAGCGCCTGGTGCCGGGCTACGAAGCCCCGGTCAAGCTGGCTTACTCGGCCAAGAACCGTTCGGCATCGATCCGCATCCCGCACGTGGCGAACCCGAAAGGCCGCCGCATCGAGACCCGCTTCCCGGACCCGCTGGCCAACGTCTACCTGTGCTTCGCAGCCCTGCTGATGGCCGGCCTGGACGGTATCCAGAACAAGATCCACCCGGGCGAAGCCGCAACGAAGGACCTGTACCACCTGCCGCCGGAAGAAGACAAGCTGATCCCGACGGTCTGCTCGTCGCTGGAAGAAGCGCTGGACGCCCTGAACAAGGACCGCGAGTTCCTGACCCGCGGCGGCGTGTTCAGCGATGCCATGCTCGACGCCTACATCGACCTGAAGATGCAGGAAGTCCAGCGTCTGCGCATGACCCCGCACCCGGCCGAATTCGACATGTACTACTCGTCGTAATTCGTTGGCATCACCCGGTGTCACATTGAAAGCGATTGACACCGGAGTGTATCCACACGGTAACGAAAACGCGGGGAAAGCCAGCCGGCTGCCTCGCGTTTTTTACTGGATGGGGTATAGTCGGAAGCTTCCCAACCATGCATCCAGACTGACCTGATGCGAATGACAAGCTGCTTCCTCCTGCGTCTGTTGTTGCTCGCAGGACTTGCCGCGCACGAGGCGCGGGCCGATTCCGTCATCTACAAATGCGTCGACCAGAACGGCCGGGTGGAGTTCACCGACATCAATAAACCGGGCTGCAAGGTGCTCGACCTGCCGGGTTATGTCGCATCCACGCCCGCACCGGCGCCGCGCGCCGCGCCCGCTGTGGCGATGCGCCAGGGCGCAGGGCGCCCCGCGGCCGCGAGTCCGAATCCCGCCGGCTTCCCGCGGGTGGACACGGCCACGCAGAAGGCGCGCGACGACGACCGCCGCACGATCCTCGAGGACGAGTTGCGTGCCGAGGAGCGCAAGCTGGCGGACCTGAAGCGCGACTATAACAACGGTGAGCCGGAACGCCAGGGCAACGAAAAGAATTACGCGAAGTACCAGGAACGCGTGGCCCAGATGCGCGACAACATCGGCCGCAGCGAAAAGAACGTGGAAGCGCTCAAGCGCGAGATCGCCAACATCAAATGACATGAACGGGACATCGGCCCAACTTCTCCAGCACGACCGTTTCGCAGGCCTCGACATGCTCGCCTCCGCCGTGCTGGTGGCGGATGCCGATGGGCTCGTTCGCTACGCCAACCCGGCCGCCGAGCACCTGCTCGACATGTCAGCCAAAGCGCTGTCGCGGCAGAAGCTGGTCGGGTTGTTCACGAACGGCGACGAACTGGGTGTCCTGTGCGAACAGGCGATCGCCCACAAGTATGCCGACCTGCGCCAGGACCTGACGCTGTTCCGCCCCGCGCGCGACCCGCTGCACGTGCACAGCATCGTCAGCGCGGCGGGCGAGGCCGAGGTCGTCGTCGAGCTGCGCGAGAACGTCCAGCAACTGAAGACCGACCGCGAGGAGCGCCTGCTCGACCAGAGCCTGGCCAACAAGGAACTCATCCGTAATCTCGCCCACGAGATCAAGAACCCGCTGGGCGGCATCCGCGGCGCGGCCCAGCTGCTGGAGCTGGAACTGCCGGACGTGCACCTGAGTTCGCTGCGCGAATACACGCAGGTGATCATCAAGGAGGCCGACCGGCTGCAGACGCTCGTCGACCGCCTGCTGGCGCCGCACCGCCGCCCGCACATCGTGGGCGACGTCAACATCCACGAAGTGTGCGAGCGCGTGCGCAGCCTCGTGCTGGCCGAATTCCCGTCGGGCCTCGCGATCCGGCGCGATTACGATGCGTCGATTCCCGAGTTCCGCGGCGACAAGGAACAACTGATCCAGGCGGTCCTGAACATCGTCCACAACGCCGCCCAGGCCCTGCGCGCGCGCATCGCGGCGGGCGACGCCGAGATCGTCCTGCGCACGCGCGTGGCGCGCCAGGTGACGCTGGCGAAGGTCCGTTACGGCCTGGCATTAGACTTGCATATCATCGACAACGGACCTGGCATCGCCCCCGATATCCGCGACCGCATCTTCTATCCGCTCGTCTCCGGGCGCGAAGGCGGCAGCGGTCTCGGGCTGACCTTGGCACAGACCTTCGTGCAACAGCACCTGGGCCTGGTCGAGTGCGAGAGCCGGCCTGGATTGACGGATTTCCGCATCCTGATTCCCCTGCCATAAGCGGGTGAAGACGAGGGGCGTACCCGGCAATCCCCCTTGAACCTTCGCGGGAAGTAGAAATACATGAAACCAATCTGGATTGTCGACGACGATGCATCGATCCGCTGGGTGCTGGAAAAGGCCCTGGCGCGCGAGAACCTCGCCACCCGGAGTTTTGCCAGCGGCCGCGAAGCGCTGGCGGCATTCGAAACGGACACGCCGCAGGTGCTGGTGTCCGACATCCGCATGCCGGGCGAATCGGGCCTGGACCTGCTGGCGGCCGTCAAGGAACGCCATCCCGGCCTGCCGGTCATCGTCATCACCGCCTTTTCCGACCTCGACTCCGCCGTCGCCTCGTTCCAGGGCGGCGCCTTCGAATACCTGGCCAAGCCGTTCGACATCGACAAGGCCGTCGCCCTGATCCGCCGCGCGCTCGAGGAGAGCCTGCGCGAGACCAGCGTCGACATCGCGCCGTCCGAAACCCCCGAGATCCTGGGCCAGGCGCCCGCGATGCAGGAAGTCTTCCGCGCCATCGGCCGCCTGTCGCAGTCGAACGTGACGGTGCTCATCACGGGCGAATCGGGCACCGGCAAGGAACTCGTCGCGCGCGCCCTGCACAAGCACAGCCCGCGCGCGCAGCAGCCGTTCATCGCGCTCAACACGGCCGCGATCCCGAAAGACCTGCTGGAATCCGAACTGTTCGGCCACGAGCGCGGCGCGTTCACCGGCGCGCAGGCGATGCGGCGCGGCCGCTTCGAGCAGGCCGAGAACGGCACCCTGTTCCTCGACGAGATCGGCGACATGCCGTTCGACCTGCAGACGCGCTTGCTGCGCGTGCTGTCCGACGGCCATTTTTATCGCGTGGGCGGCCACCAGCCGGTGAAGGCCAACGTGCGCGTGATCGCGGCGACGCACCAGAACCTGGAACAGCGCGTGCGCGACGGCCTGTTCCGCGAAGACTTGTACCACCGCCTGAACGTGATCCGCCTGCGCCTGCCCAGCCTGCGCGAGCGGCGCGAAGACATCCCCATTCTGGTGCGCCACTTCCTGGTGCAGAGTGCACGCCAATTGGGCGTCGAGACCAAGCGCATGAGCGACGAAGCGCTGCGCTTCCTCACCGGCCTGGAACTTCCCGGCAACGTGCGCCAGCTGGAAAACCTGTGCAACTGGATCACGGTGATGGCGCCGGGGCAGACGGTCGAAGTGAAGGACCTGCCGCGCGACCTGACCCAGGCGCAACCCGTGCCGGCCGGCGGCAACGGGTTCGCCGTCGGCATCAGTTCGGGCGTGGGCACCGTCTCGCTGGCGGCGCCGTCTTCCAGCATCGTGCACCACGCCGAACCGGGCGCGCTGCCGAACGGCGCCGACGGCTGGATCGGCCTGCTGGAACTGCAGGCCGCGCGCATGCTGTCGGAAGGGCAGGTGGAGGTGATGGACGTGCTGGGCCGCCAGTTCGAATCCGCACTGATCCGCACGGCACTGAAGCACACGCACGGCCGCAAGAACGACGCGGCGATCCGGCTCGGGATCGGACGCAATACGATCACGCGCAAGATTGCCGAGCTCGGCATTGATGGGGCAAAGGACGAATAAGGTCCGGGGGACCTTATTCGAAAACGCGTAAGGTCCGGGGGACCTTATTCGAAAACGCATACGGTAGCGCCCATGGTGTAAGCTCTGTCATCCTAGCAACAACGTTTCGATGACATGCTGATCAACTGTGTCGCCTACCAGGAAGGCAAGAAGCTGTCCGACATCCCCGTCGAGGACATCAGCGACTACCTCTGCAAACCCGGCTGCTTCGTCTGGGTTGCGCTGCGCGACGCCACCGACGCCGAAATGGCGCAGATGAAGGAAGAGTTCAGCCTGCACGAACTGGCCGTGGAAGATGCCGCGCGCGGCCACCAGCGCCCCAAGATCGAGGAATACGGCGACTGCCTGTTCACCGTCGTGCACATGCTCGACCTCGTCGACGGCGACCACATTGCCACCGGCGAGCTGGCGATCTTCGCCGGCACGAACTACGTGCTGTCCGTGCGGCGCGATTCCGCCAAGGGCTTTTTGGGCGTGCGTGCGCGCGCCGAGCGCGAACCGCATCTGCTGAAGATGGGTTCGGCCTTCGTCATATACGCGCTGATGGACGCCGTCGTCGACCGCTACTTCCCCGTCGTCGACATGCTCGAATCCGAACTCGAAACCGTCGAGGACCGCATTTTCACGCACGGCGCCCAGCGCGAGAACGTCGAGCGCCTGTACCAATTGAAGCGCAAGGGGCTCGTGCTGCGCCACGCCGTGTTCCCGCTGCTGGAAGCGATCGGCCGGCTGCACGGCGGCCGCGTCCCGCCGCTCGTGCAGGGCACCGAGGATTATTTCCGCGACGTGCACGACCACCTGATCCGTATCGCCGGGCGCCTCGACGCGATCCGCGACACGATCAGCACCGCGATCCAGGTGAACCTGTCGATGGTCTCGATCGACGAGAGCGAAGTGAACAAACGCCTGGCCGCGTGGGCCGCGATCTTCGCCGTGTTCACGGCGTTCGCGGGCGTGTGGGGCATGAATTTCAAGTACATGCCCGAGCTGGAGTGGAAGTGGGGCTATCCGATGGCGCTCGCCGTCATGGTCGGCGTGTGCGCCTACCTGTACCGGCTCTTCAAGAAGGCCGGCTGGCTATAAAAAAACGCCCGGTGCGCGCTGCACCGGGCGTTTCGTCTTCTGCGAGCGGTTCAGCTTAGAACGTGTAGTTCACGCGCGCGTAGAAGGTGCGGCCCAGCGGATCCGTGTAACGCGGATCGTAGCCGGCCTGGAACGTGTAGTCCTGGTACGACAGCGGCGGATCCTTGTCCAGCAGGTTGCGCACGCCGACGGTCAGGCCCAGGCCCTTCTTCTGCTGCCATGCGCCGAACAGGTCGAACGTCGTGTAGGAGGCGACGTGGTTGGTCGGATCCTGGTCGATGTAGCCGCTCTTGTAGCGGGCGGTCAGGCCGGCCGACCAGGCGTCGCGGTTCCACACCACGTTGTTGGTCGACTGCCAGCGGAACACCGGACCCGTGCCCGAGTACACGCCGACGTTCTGGTGCCACTCGCCGCCTTCCGTGTTCTGGTACTCGTACCTGTGGACGTAGGTCGTGTTCGACGCGAACGAGAACGTGCCGTAGCCGGCGCTGCGCAGGCGGTAGTTGGCCGACAGGTCGATACCGTTGGTGATGATGCCGCCCAGGTTCTCGTTCAGGCGCTCGATGTAGCCGCAGGTCGCCGGATTCGGGCACTGCGAACCGTCCACCGACAGTTCGCCGGCCGGGTTGCGGTGGTACCGGGAGCCGTACTTGACGTTGTCGGCGAAGATGTCGTCCAGGCTCAGCACGCCGATCTGGTGGTCCAGCTTCAGGGCCCAGATGTCGACGCCGACGCTCAGGCCTTTCAGCGGCTCGATCATGATGCCCAGCGTGGCGTTCTTCGACTTCTCGGGCTGCAACGCGGGGTTGCCGCCACCCAGCACCTGGAACTGCTGGCCGCAGTTCGCGGCGCGCGAGTGGCCAGGCAGCGGGTTACCGCCCGGGCAGTTGACCGGGTCGTCATACGTGCCGGCGCTGTTGGTGAAGGTCTGGGCCGAGTGGATGTCGTACAGCGACGGGGCACGGAAGCCGGTCGAGTACGAACCACGCACCAGCACGGCCTGCGTCGGCTGCCAGCGGAACGACACTTTCGGGTTCGTCGTGTTGCCGAAGTCGCTGTACTTGTCGTAGCGGACCGAGCCCGTCACGTCCAGGGTCTTGAGGATCGGCACGTTCAGTTCGCCGTAGACGGCGTACGTGTGACGCGAGCCCGAGTTGAGCGTGTTCGGGTCGATACCGGTCGAAGCGACGACCTTCTCGGCGAACTCGGTATTCGCGGCGCTCGTGAACTTGTCGTACGTCGTTTGCGCGCCCAGCGCCACGGCGGCGCCGCGGCCGGCGTTCAGCCAGTCGCCCAGCTCGCGGCTGGCGTGGAAGTCGAGGCCCGTGGTCTGGCCGCGCGCGGTCTGGATGGTGCCCGACAGTGCGGCCGAGTTCAGCAGTGCGGTGCCGGCGGCGGACTGTTCGCCGAACGGGTTGATGATGCCGTCGCGGACGCCTTGGGTGATGAGGCCGCCGTCGCTGTAGCCGAACAGCTGCTCCTGCACGCGGTTCTCGTTCCACGAGACGGCGCCGTCATAGTCCCAACCGGCGACGTTGCCGTTGAGCGAGACGACCAGGCGTTGCTGGCGGTTCGTGTTCTTGTCCTGGCGCACGCCGTTCGGGATGTCGCGCCATTTCACGTGCGCGAAGCCCGGCTTCACGCCGGCCGGCATGAACGGTTCGGTGTAGGTCGGGTCCAGGCCGGCCGGGTAGTACGGGTTGGCCGTGCCGTCCGGGCGCAGGCGGTTCATGTACAGGCCGCCGTACGGGACCTGGGCGATGGTGGTGCCCACGACGCTCTGGCTCGTCAGGTACTCGACGCCCAGTTCGTGCTGGCCCAGTTTCAGGGTGCCGCGGATCAGGCCGGAGTCGCGGATGTTGCGCGGGATGTAGTCGACGAACGACGAGGTCGTCATGATGCAGCCGGAACCGCCGTCCGGGATCGTGTGCACGCCGGTCGTGCAGCCCGGGCCGGCCGGGTTGACGCTGTCGCCGCCCTGGTAGTAGTTGGCCGGGAAGGTCGACGTCGACAGGCCGCCCGGGTAACGGGTGTTGTACGAGCGGTCGGTGCCGGTCAGCGGGTACTGTTCCTGGTGGTCGATCACGGCCGAGATGTTCCAGCCCTGCGTATCCAGGTCACCCCAGCCCAGCGCGACGTTCGCGTTGATCGAACGGCCGCCGCCATGCGACGGGACGTCTTCGCCGAAGGTGGCACTGCCGCCCTGGTAGTTTTTCTTCGTGATGAAGTTGATCACGCCGCCCACGGCGTCGGAGCCGTACAGCGACGATGCGCCGTCGCGCAGCACTTCGACGCGCTCGAGCGCGGCGAACGGGATCATGTTCAGGTCCGGTGCCGAGCTGTCGTAGGCGTTGTTCGCCAGGCGGCGGCCGTTCAGCAGCACCAGGGTCTTGTTCTGACCGATGCCGCGCAGGTTGGCGAACGATGCGCCGCCCGTGCTGGAACCGACCGACTGGCTGGTGCCTTGCTGGGCTTGCGAGACGCTCAGGTTCGACATCACCTGTTCGATGGTGGTGAGACCTTCCTTCTTCAGGTCTTCGACACGAAGCACGGTAACGGGTACGGCCGTTTCCGCATCGATACGCTTGATCGCCGAGCCGGTGATTTCCACACGCGCGATCGGCGCCTGTTGCACTTCCTGGGTTTGTGCCAGGGCGGTGCCGGCAAAACCGAAGCCGGCTGCCAGCGTCGTGCCGGAGAATACGAGGCGCAGGGTGCGCGCCATGGTTTTTTCTGTGAGCATCTCTTGGTTCCTGTTTTTGTAGGTTACAAGTTTGAAATAGTGGATCGCCAATATTTCAAGAACAGTAAACATACACCACAGAAACTAAAATTCGCGCAAATTTGTGGTGTAATTACGTCAAAAACAGACAGATTTGCATTAGCGCTTGTAAGAATCTGAAACAATATTTCTTTGTGAAATTAAGTATGTATGTACGACATGTTTTTGTACATATGTCTCAATTGGCGGAAATACGTTGTTTCGGCCATGCGGGCGCGCGCCGGCCGTGCGACCGGCGCCGGGGATGAGGCAGTGGAAGATCAGCCGACCATGGCCAGTGCGACGGCTTCCGCGACGCGGATGCCATCGATCGCAGCCGACATGATGCCGCCCGCGTAGCCGGCGCCTTCGCCGGCCGGATACAGCCCTGCCGTGTTCAGGCTCTGCAGGTTGTCGTCGTGGCGCTTGATGCGGATCGGCGACGACGTGCGGGTCTCGACGCCGGTCAGCACGGCGTCTTCCTTGTAGTAACCCTTGATCTGCTTGTCGAATGCGACGAAGGCTTCGCGCAGCGCGACGGTGGCATAGTCGGGCAGGGCCGGGGCGAGATCGGTCAGGTGCACGGCCGGCTTGAACGATGGCGTCACGCTGCCGAATTCTTTCGACGGCACGCCGCGCACGAAGTCGCCCATCAACTGGCCTGGGGCATCGTAATTGCTGCCGCCCAGCACGAAGGCGCGCGATTCCAGTTCGCGCTGGAAGGCGATGCCGGCCAGCGGATGGCCCGGATAGTCGGCCGGGGTGATGCCGACGACGACCGCGCTGTTGGCATTGCGCTCGGCGCGGGAATACTGGCTCATGCCGTTCGTGACGACGCGGCCTTCCTCGGACGAGGCGGCCACGACGGTACCGCCCGGGCACATGCAGAAGCTGTACACGCTGCGGCCGTTGGAAGCATGGTGGACGATCTTGTAGTCGGCCGCGCCGAGGATCTTGTTGCCGGCGTTCGGGCCGAAGCGGCAGACGTCGATCAGCGATTGCGGGTGCTCGACGCGGAAGCCGATCGAGAACGGTTTTGCTTCGACATACACGCCGCGGTCGTACAGCATCTCGAACGTGTCGCGCGCGCTGTGCCCGACGGCCATCACGAGGTGGCGGGTCGGCATGGTCTCGCCCGTATGCAGCTTGACGCCCACGACCTGGCGCGCGTTGCCTTCCCCCTCGATCAGCACGTCTTCCACGCGCGTCTCGAAGCGGATTTCCCCGCCCAGCGCGAGGATTTCCGCGCGCATCTGTTCCACCATTTTCACCAGACGGAACGTACCGATGTGCGGCTTGCTGACGTACAGGATTTCTTCCGGCGCGCCCGACTTCACGAATTCGTTCAGGACCTTGCGGCCATAGTGTTTCGGATCCTTGACCTGGCTGTACAGCTTGCCGTCCGAGAAGGTGCCGGCGCCGCCTTCGCCGAACTGCACGTTCGATTCCGTGTTCAGCTTGCGCTTGCGCCAGAAGCCGAAGGTGTCGACGGTACGCTCGCGCACGATCTTGCCGCGTTCCAGCACGAGCGGCTTGAAGCCCATCTGGGCCAGGATCAGCGCCACGAACAGTCCGCACGGACCCATGCCCACGATCACCGGCCGCGGCGTGCCCGGTGCGGGCAGGGCCTTGGTCACGAACTTGTAGCCGGTGTCGGGCGCCGGGACGATGTGCGGATCGCGCGCCAGCCGGGCCAGCACGGCCGCCTCGTCGCGGACTTCCACGTCGAGGGCGTAGATCAGGACGATGGCGGTCTTCTTGCGCGCGTCGTAGCTGCGCTTGTAGACCGTGAAGTCGATCAGGTCGTCGCCGGCGATGCCAAGCCGGCCGACGATGGCGTCGCGCAGGGCGTGGTCGGGGTGATTCAGGGGCAGTTTGAGTTCGTTAATTCGCAGCATGATGATTGGTGGGCCGGCGCGCGGCGGCGCCGGACGGGCGCCGTGCCGGCGGCGGCAGATCGGTACAGGCGCCAGTATAAGGCATCGGCCACCCGGACCGGCAGGAAAGGCCGCATCCGATGACCGGATGGATGAGCCGGTTTCCCTCGTTTTGTGTTGTAGGCAAGCAACCGACGTTGGCCTCCCCCCATGCATGGTGGCAACGTGAACATCATACGCAGGGAACGCGTTTCCAACCGAAATGCGTAACGTTCAGAATTTTCCTGTTGCGGTGCGTTGAGGATATTCGGCATCGAAAGCAACCAATATGCATGCCAAGTTCTTCTGACTCACTTCGATAGTGCAATATTTGTTCAAAACAAAACCCTTTATGGTGCTGCGCCGCACCAGGGAAAAGCGTGAATTCTTCGGCGCTTTAAATGTGTTGTTTATACACATTTCGGCAATTGTGTTTTATTGACACTTTTGCTTTTGCTATGGTTTTATCGACAAATCAGTAACGTTTGATATCCAGGAAACGTTAATTGAGAGGGTTCGTCCTACAGGGCGAATGATGAAAAAACACAGCAATTAGTGTGGAAGTCACCAGTAGTTTAAACGCACCAGGCCAAAAGCCTTTGCAGGCAACGGGGTGCAAGCGTCGTGCCTGCATGTGGTGAACGTAAAAAACCACTTTGAGAGATCCGAGAAGGAGAAGTATTCATGACGTTTAAATTGAAGTCGATGCCATTGGCGATTTCGTGCGTTCTTGCCAGCGGCGCGTTGCTGGCAGCACCAGCAATGGCCCAGACGCAAGACGCAGTCAGCGCCCAGACCCCGGCGCGCGTTGTCGTCACCGGTTCGCTGATCAGCCGTACCGACACCGAAACTCCCACCCCCGTGCAGGTGTTGACGGCCGCCGACATCCAGAAAAGCGGCAAGACCTCCGTCGCCGAGCTGCTGAACGACCTCGCCGCCAACGGCCAGGGCACGCTTGGCACCGGCTTCTCCGGCGCATTCGCGAACGGCGCTTCGGGCGTGTCGTTGCGCGGCCTGACGGTCGGCGCGACCCTCGTGCTCGTCGACGGCCACCGCCTCGCCCCATATCCGCTGTCCGACGACTCGCAACGTTCCTTCGTCGACGTTTCCTCGATTCCATTCGACGCCATCGACTCCATCGAAGTGCTGAAGAGCGGCGCCTCGTCGCTGTACGGCTCGGACGCGATTGCCGGTGTCGTCAACATCAAGCTGAAGAAAAACCTGAACGGCACGCGCCTCGCGGCCGAAACCGGCAACACGCAGCACGGCGGCGGCAAGACGCACCGCGGCTCGATCAGCACCGGTATCGGCGACCTGGACAACGACGGCTACAACGCCTTCGTGACGGCCGAATGGCGCCGCCAGGGCAACATCAAGGTCAAGGACCGTTCGCAGTTCGAATGGGACAACGCCGACTGGCGTTCGCGGGGCGGCAACAACCTGAACCTGGGCGTGCCGACCGCGGTCAACAGCTTCCTCACCCCCACCAATACGCCGTTCCTGTACAACCCGTCGGGCACCGGCGGCGTCAACAACGCGGCCAACTTCACCTTCCTGGACCCGTCCAAGTGTAACTACCAGAAATACATGGCAGGGGAGTGCGCCGTCACCAACAACGACGGCTTTATCCAGCCGGAAACCGAGAACATCAACCTGCTGGTCGGCTTGACCAAGAAGCTGAACCAGGATTGGGAACTGGCGTTCAAGGGCTCGATGTTCCAGCGCAAGAGTCTGAACAACCGCGGTACGCCGTACCTGGCGTACACCCCGACCGCGTTCAACGGCAACACGGTCGTCGCGCAAGGCTCGGCAACGCCGGGCGTCAACGCGTTCGGCTCGACCCTGTTCGCACCGGGCGCCGCGGTCGGCAAGGGCTTCACGAATCCGTACGCAAACAATGCCCGCCTGTACGGCTACATCCCGGACGTCGATCCGGACCGCACGCTGGACAACACGGCGACGACCACCCGATTCGCCCTCGACCTGCACGGCAGCGCCTACGGCTGGGACATCAACGCCGCCGGCGGCATCACCAAGGTCAAGACCGACATCGACTACAGCGGCTACGTGAACCGCTTCGCCCTGTACACGGCGCTGCGCAACGGCACGTGGAACCCGATTGGCGGCAACGACCCGTCCCTGGTCGCGCAGATCTCGCCGCGCTTCTCGAACTCGCTGGAATCGAAGCTGAACTACCTGGACCTCGTCGGTTCGCGCGAACTGATGCAGCTGGGCGCGGGCCCGCTGGCCCTGGCGGCCGGCGTGCACTGGCACAAGCGTGAGCAGAACGCGCCGCCGGCCTCGCTCACCGCGAACGGCACGGTTGCCAGCACGACCGCGTTCGTGATCGGCGACGAGACCAACTCGGCCGTCTTCGCCGAACTGCAGGCGAGCCCGATCAAGAGTCTCGAGCTGCACGTCTCGAGCCGCTACGACCACTACGACACCTACGGCAATTCGTTCACGCCGGCGGCCAGCTTCAAGTGGACCCCGGTCCAGTCGTTCGCCGTGCGCGGCACTTTCGCCCGCGGCTTCCGCGCGCCGAACCCGGCCGAGGTGGGCAACGCCGGTTCGATCTTCACGTTCAACACGATCAGCGACCCGATCCTGTGCCCGGACGGCAAGAAGACGACGAAAGGCAACGTACCGACCGCATGCGGCATCTCGCCGATCTACGTGCAGTCGACCAGCAAGGACCTGTCGCCCGAGAAATCGAAATCGTTCACGCTGGGTATCGTCGCCGAGCCGATCCGCGGCCTGAACGCGACCCTGGACTACTACAACATCAAGGTCAACAACCAGGTCGTGACGTCGGCCGGTAACGACCCGTCGTACGTCCCGGTCTGGGTGCGTGCGCCGGCCCTGCCGGTCGATATCGCGACCGGCGTCGGCACCGGCACTGCCGTGGGCACGCCGGTCGTCGGTCCGATCCAGTACGCGCTGTCGCCGTACATCAATGCCGGCTCGACCAAGACGAGCGGTATCGAAGCGGATGTGGGCTACCGCTGGCGCCTGCCGAGCGACATGGGCATCGTGCGTGCAAACCTGAGCGCTGCCCATACGTTCAGCTACATCACCGAGGTGGCCGGCACGTCGTTCCAGCTGGCCGGCACGCATGGTCCGTCGGTCGTGTCCGGTGCAACGGGCAGCCCGAAAGACCGCGCCCAGTTCACGCTGGGTTACGCCCGCGGTCCGCTGGACATCACGGCGACGGTCAACTACACGAGCGACTTCACGACCCTGGACCCGGCGATCCCGGCGAACGACTGCGCGACGACCGCAGGCGACGTCGGCGGCCGCCTGTACTTCGACGGCCTGGATCAGCCGGCCTACTACTGCCACGTTGCGTCGTTCACGACGACCAACCTGAACCTGCAGTACAAGCTGAGCCAGAACCTGACGCTGAAGGGTTCGATCCTGAACCTGTTTGACCGCCAGCCGCCGATCGACGTGGCCACCTACGGCAACTCGGGCACGCAAACCGCGTACAACGCGTCGCTGCACCAGGCCGGCGCCGTGGGCCGTTTCTACAGCCTCGGCCTGAACTACACGTTCTGACGATGCGATCCTGAGCCCGGCGCCACCGGGCTGCTGGCCGCCCCGCAATGGACATCGTCCACTGCGGGGCGGTTTTTTTTGTCCGGACGCGCCCCGGTGGCGATTTGCTGATATGATGACCGTCATGCGAAAGAAATCGAACAAGTCGTCCGCGCAAAGCCGCAAGGAAGCCACCCACGAGCGCATCGTCGACGTCGCGGCGCGCGCCATCCGGCGCAGCGGCTACGACGGTATGGGCGTGGCCGACATCATGAAGGAAGCGGGCCTGACGCACGGCGGGTTTTACGCGCACTTCGCGTCGCGCGACGCGCTGCTGGCGGAAGCCGGCGACCGCGCGGGCGCCGAATCCGTGGCGCTGGCGGCCGGCATCGCGGCGGCCGCGCCGGCGGGGGAGGCCTTGCAGCGCATCATGGAGGCGTACCTGTCCGACGAACACCTCGGCGCCATCGAGACGGGTTGCCCGATCGCCGCGCTGGGTTCGGAAATGCCGCGCCAGGCGCCGGAGGTGCGACACGCGGCGACCATCCGCATCAAGGAAATGATCGACCTGTTGGCCCGGCAGATGCCGGACTGGGGCCAGCCGGAGGCGCACGAACGGGCGATGATGCTCGTGTGCGGGCTGGTCGGCACGGCCGTGATCGCCCGGGCCGTGGACGACCCGAAGCTGTCGAAGACGTTGCGGCTCGCGGCCATGAAGCAGTTGCTGCCTTCCGGCGCCACCACGTAGGCCTTTTTTTGCGCTCAAATATGATGACCGTCATATAGATTAACCCAATCAGGAGAACTACCATGGAAAGCAAGATCGCACTGGTCACGGGCGCGTCGTCCGGCATCGGGGCCGCCGTCGCGCAACGCCTCTCCAGCGCCGGCTACCAGGTCTACGGCACGAGCCGCCGTGGCGCGCAGGGCGGGCGCGGCGCTGTCGAGATGATCGCGCTGGACGTCACCAGCGACGAGTCGGTGCGGGACGCCGTCGCCACCGTCGTGCGGAAGGAAGGGCGCATCGACCTGCTGGTCAACAACGCGGGTTTCGGCGTGGCCCCGGCCGGTGCCGAAGAAAGTTCCATGGAGCAGGCGCAAGCGATCTTCGACACCAACGTCTTCGGCGTGGTGCGCATGACCCGCGCCGTGCTGCCGCATATGCGCAGCCGGGGCGCGGGCCGCATCATCCACATGGGCTCCGTCCTCGGCTTCCTGCCGATGCCGTACGGCGCGCTGTACGCCGCCACCAAGCACGCGATCGAAGGCTATTCGGAATCGCTGGACCACGAGCTGCGCAACTGGGGCATCCGTTCGATCGTCGTCGAGCCGGCGTACACGAAGACCCCGTTCGACGCCAACCTGCTGGAACCCGACGCCGTGCTCGACGCGTATCGCGACATCCGCGCCGCCGTCTCCGCGCGCCTCAAGGAATTGATGGCAGGCGCCGAAGGGCCGGACGTGGTGGCGGACACCGTGCTCAAGGCCGCGCAGGCGCCCCGCCCGAAACTGCGCTACACGGCCGGCACGCTGGCGAAGCGCCTGCGCCTGCTGCGCACCCTGGCCCCAAGCGCGCTGATGGATGCGGGCCTGCGCAAAGACCTGCACCTGGCCTGATCGATGAACGCACTGATACTCAAGCGCTACGGCGGCGCCGACGGGTTGGCATTCGCCGAGGTCGCCCGCCCGGCGATCCGGCCGGACGAGATCCTCGTCCGGGTCCATGCCGCCGGCCTCAACCCGGTCGACAACATGATCGCCAACGGCATGTTCAAGCCCATCCTCAAGTTCGACCTGCCGGCCATCATGGGCAGCGACCTCGCCGGCACGGTGGTGGAAGTGGGCAGCCGCGTGACCCGGTTCCAGGTCGGCGATGCCGTGTACGCCAGCGTCTTCGACCTGGGCAGGGGCAGTTTCGCGGAGTTCGTCGCCGTGCCCGAACGCGCGGCGGCCCGCAAGCCGGCGAACCTCAGCTTCGTCGAAGCGGCGTCGCTGCCCATGGTCGGCCTGACGGCGTGGCAGGCGTTCAAGGAAAGATTGCGGCTCGAACCGGGGCAGAAGGTGTTCATTCCTGCCGGGTCGGGTGGCATCGGCACCTTCGCGATCCAGCTGGCGAAGCAGCTCGGCGCGACGGTCGGCACCACGACGAGCACGGCCAACGTCGACCTGGTGCGCGCGCTCGGGGCCGACGTCGTCGTCGATTACAAGCGCGAGGCGTTCGAGCGGGTGTTGCAGGGTTACGATGCCGTGCTGGGCACGATCAAGGGCGACGGCCTGGAGCAGGCCTTGCGCATCGTACGCCCCCATGCCCGGGTCGTATCGCTGGTCGGCCCGCCCGATCCGGCCTTCGCCGCCGCGCGCGGCATGAACGTCATCATGAAATTCGTGTTCGGCCTGCTGAGCCACAAGATCCGGCGCCTGGCCAGGCAGCGCGACGCCAGCTATGCATTCATGTTCGTGCGCCCGGATGGTGCCCAGCTTGTCGCGATCGGCGACCTCGTGGAAGCCGGACGCATCCGCCCCGTGATCGACAAGGTGTTTCCGTTCGCCGACGCGAAGACGGCACTCGACTATCTCGAACAGGGGCGGGCGAAAGGCAAGGTCGTGCTCCGGATGAGCGCGGACTGACGCCCCGTCAGATGCCGCCCCAGCCGGCCGCCAGGATCGCCAGCGCCGCCAGTCCCGCCGTCTCCGTGCGCAGCACGCGCGGCCCCATCGACAGTGCCAGCGCGCCGGCTGCCCGCGCCGTCTCTTCTTCCTGGTCCGTGAATCCGCCTTCCGGCCCGACGAGCAGGGTGACGTCTTGCGGCGGCGTCGCGCGCACCCACTGCGCGAGCGAGGCGTCCGCGCGCGGGGAGAGCAGGATGCGCGTGCCGGTGGCTGGCGTCGCGAGCCAGCGGTTCGCGTCCTGCACGGGCGCGACGTCGGCCAGCCGGTTGCGTCCGCACTGCTCGGACGCGCTGACGACGACGCCCTGCCAGTGCGCCAGCCGCTTGTCGGCACGGTCGCCGGACAGGCGCACAACGGACCGCTGCGCCGCCAGCGGAATGATGCCGGCCGCGCCCAGCTCGACGGCCTTTTCGACGATCCAGTCCATCTTGCTGCCCTCCGGCAAACCCTGGGCCAAGGTGACGCGGAAGGGGAGCTCCACATCGACGGCTTCCAGCGCGATGACCTCGGCGCTGGCGCGGCGCTTGCCGATCTCGGCGAGGCGCGCGCGCACCTGGCCGCCCTCGCCATTGAACAGCACGAGCTCGTCGCCGCTCTGCTGGCGTACGACGTGCAGGTGGTGGGCGACCGCTTCCGGCAGGTCGACGACGCTGCCGGGAATGAGGGGCTGGGGGCAGTAAAAACGTGGCATGGATGGCAATCGGAACCGTTAACGAGCCGGCATTTTAAAGCGAGGTTGTCATGCTCTGGTAAAATACCCGGTTAAGGCCAGCTCGTGCCACCGCTTCCCTATCCTCAGACCCACACATCCATGAAATCTCTGCAAACCACCACCCTGATGGCCAACGCAATTCGTGCGCTGGCGATGGACGCCGTCCAGAAGGCGAATTCCGGCCACCCCGGCATGCCGATGGGCATGGCCGAGATCGCCGTTGCGCTGTGGGACGGCCACTATCGCCACAACCCGGCCAATCCGGGCTGGATGAACCGCGACCGTTTCCTGCTGTCGAACGGCCACGGCTCGATGCTGCATTACGCGCTGCTGCACCTGTCGGGCTACGACCTGTCGATGGACGACATCCGCAACTTCCGCCAGATGCATTCGAAGACCCCGGGCCACCCGGAAGTCGGCATCACCCCGGGCGTGGAAACGACCACCGGCCCGCTGGGCCAGGGCATCGCCAACGCCGTCGGCATGGCGCTGGCCGAGTGGCTGCTGGCAAAGGAATTCAACCGTCCGGGCTTCGACATCGTCGATCACTACACGTACGCATTCGTCGGTGACGGCTGCCTGATGGAAGGCATCTCGCACGAAGTCGCGTCGCTGGCCGGCACGCTGCGCCTGAACAAGATGATCTGGCTGTACGACGACAACGGCATCTCGATCGACGGCAAGGTGGAAGGCTGGTTCACGGACGACACGCCGCAGCGCTTCGCGGCGTACGGCTGGAACGTGATCCCGGGCGTGGACGGCCACGACGTCGCCGCCGTGGACGCGGCCATCGCGCAGGCCAAGCTGTCGGACCGTCCGACGCTGATCTGCTGCAAGACCATCATCGGCAAGGGCTCGCCGAACCTGCAGGGCGGCGACAAGGTGCACGGCGCCGCGCTGGGCGAGAAGGAAGTCGCCGCGGTGCGCGCGCACCTGATCTGGGACGCCGTGCCGTTCGACATCCCGGCCCCGATCTACGAAGCCTGGGACCAGAAGCAGAAGGGAGCCGCCGTCGAAGGTGCGTGGAACGAGCTGTTCGCCGGCTACCGCGCGCAATACCCGGAACTGGCCGCCGAATTCGAGCGCCGCATGAAGGGTGAGCTGCCGGGCAAATTCGAAGAGACGCTGGCCGCCGCCATCGCGTCGACCATCGACAAGAAGGAAACCATCGCGACCCGCAAGGCGAGCCAGAACGCGATCCAGGCGCTGGCCCCGGTGCTGCCGGAATTCCTGGGTGGCTCGGCCGACCTGACCGGCTCGAACCTGACCAACTGGAAGGAATCGATCCCCGTCCGTTCGGGCACCCCGGGCAACCACATCAACTACGGCGTGCGCGAATTCGGCATGTCGGCCATGATGAACGGCATCGCCCTGCACGGCGGCTTCATCCCGTTCGGCGCCACGTTCCTGACGTTCTCGGACTACAGCCGCAACGCCCTGCGCATGGCCGCGTTGATGAAGATCCGTTCGCTGTTCGTGTTCACGCACGACTCGATCGGCCTGGGCGAAGACGGCCCGACGCACCAGTCGGTGGAACACGTCTCGTCGCTGCGCCTGATCCCGAACCTGGACAACTGGCGTCCGTGCGACACGACGGAATCGACCGTCGCCTGGGGCGCAGCCGTCCAGCGCAAGGACGGTCCGTCCACGCTGATCTTCTCGCGCCAGAACCTGCCGTTCATGGAGCGTGACGCGGCGACTGTCGCGAACATCGCCAGGGGCGGCTACGTGCTGCGCGAAGTGGCGAATCCGGCCGCGGTCCTGATCGCGACGGGTTCGGAAGTGGAACTGGCGGTGAAAGCCGCCGAAACCCTGGCTGGCCAGGGTATCCAGGTGCGTGTGGTGTCGATGCCGTCGACCGACGTGTTCGAGCGCCAGGACGCGGCCTACAAGGCTGCCGTGCTGGGCCGCGGCATCCCGCGCGTGGCCGTCGAGGCTGGTGTGACGGACTTCTGGTACAAGTACGTCGGCCTGGAAGGTGCCGTGGTGGGCATCGATACCTTCGGCGAATCGGCTCCGGCCCCGGTGCTGTTCAAGCACTTCGGCTTCACGGTCGAGAATGTCGTCGCCAAAGTCAAGTCGGTCCTCCCGGCTTAACGAGGGGAGCCTCGCAAACCTACTGCGCGTTGCAGGTTCGGCCTGCGATGCTCGCTGTACCGTAAGTACAGCTGCGCTTCTCGGCCAAACCTGCGGCCGCTCGCTACGGTTTTCGAGGCCCCCGATACGCTAACGGGACGCATGGACAGTGAGACTGTCCGTACAGCTGTATTCGCGCTATGCTTCGGTGTTAGGATTTTTTTAATCAGGAGTGAATAAATGACGATCAAAGTAGCAATCAACGGTTATGGCCGTATCGGCCGCAACGTGCTGCGCGCTTTCTACGAAGGCGGCAAGAAGCAGGACATCCAGATCGTGGCGCTGAACGATCTCGGCAACGTCGAGCACAACGCCCATCTGACCCGTTACGACACGACCCACGGCAAGTTCCCGGGCACCGTCGAAGTGGACGGCGACTACATGATCGTCAATGGCGACCGTATCCGCGTGTACGCGCAGCGCAACCCGGCCGAACTGCCGTGGGGCGAGCTGGGCGTGGACGTCGTGCTGGAGTGCACCGGCTTCTTCACCACCAAGGAAAAAGCCTCGGCCCACCTGAAAGGCGGCGCCAAGAAGGTCATCATCTCTGCACCGGGCGGCAAGGATGTCGACGCCACCATCGTGTTCGGCGTGAACCAGGACGTGCTGAAGGCCACGGACACCGTGATCTCGAACGCATCGTGCACCACCAACTGCCTGGCCCCGCTGGTCAAGCCGCTGAACGACGCCATCGGCCTGGAAAACGGCCTGATGACCACCGTGCACGCCTACACCAATGACCAGGTGCTGACCGACGTGATGCACGAAGACCTGCGCCGCGCCCGTTCGGCCACGCAGTCGATGATTCCGACCAAGACCGGCGCCGCCGCCGCCGTCGGCCTCGTGCTGCCGGAACTGAACGGCAAGCTGGACGGCTACGCGATCCGCGTGCCGACCATCAACGTGTCGATCGTCGACCTGTCGTTCATCGCCAAGCGCGACACGACCGTGGAAGAGATCAACAAGCTGATGAAGGACGCATCGGAAGGCGCGCTGAAAGGCATCCTGACGTACAACACCGAGCCGCTGGTGTCGGTCGACTTCAACCACAACCCGGCCTCGTCGAACTTCGACGCGACCCTGACCAAGGTGTCGGGCCGCCTGGTGAAGGTCTCGTCCTGGTACGACAACGAGTGGGGCTTCAGCAACCGCATGCTGGACACCACCGTGGCGCTGATGAACGCGAAATAATCGGGTTCTGCACCATGAAAAACGCTCCCTCGGGAGCGTTTTTTTATTTCGTCTTCGGCCAGGGCGTCAGGATCTCGAAGCCGTTCTTCGTCACCGCGATCATGTGTTCCCACTGCGCGGACAACGACCGGTCGCGCGTCACGACGGTCCAGCCGTCGTCGAGCTGTTCGACGTCGGCCTCGCCCAGGTTGATCATCGGCTCGACGGTGAAGGTCATGCCTTCCTTGATGAGCATGCCCGTGTTGGGGCGGCCGTAGTGCAGCACCTGCGGGTCTTCGTGATAGACCTTGCCGATGCCGTGGCCGCAGTATTCGCGCACGACGGAATAGCCCTGGGCTTCCGCCAGCTTCTGGATCGCATGGCCCACGTCGCCCAGGCGCGCGCCCGGGCGCACGGCGCGGATGCCGGCCATCATGGCATCGTACGTCGTGTCGACGAGTTTCCTTGCCTCCGGGCTTGGGGTGCCGACGAAGTACATGCGGCTCGTGTCGCCATGCCAGCCGTCCTTGATCACGGTGACGTCGATGTTGACGATGTCGCCGTCCTGCAGGATCTCGGCGGGGGAGGGGATGCCGTGGCAGACGACGCTGTTCACGGACGTGCACAGGGTCTTCGGAAAGCCGTGGTAGCCGACGTTGGCGGGCGTGGCCTTCTGCACCTTGCGGATGTATTCATTGCAGCGGCGGTCGAGTTCTTCCGTGGAGACGCCGGGGACGACGTATTCCGCGATCATTTCCAGCACCTCGGCCGCCAGGCGGCCGGAGACGCGCATCTTGGCGATGTCTTTGTCAGTCTTGAGTTTGATAGGCATGGTTCGTTGAGTGTGCACCGATCGCTCATGATAGCCGATGCACGAAAAAAAATGCCCGCCAGGCGAACCCGGCGGGCATTGTTCAGGCTGTCACTTGCGTGATCAGAAGGCCTGGTTGTAACGCACGTAGATGAAGCGGTCGATCGGCAGGTTGGCGTCCACAGCCGACGAGGACGACGCACCCAGCACGGTGGTACGCGGTTCCTTGTCGAAGATGTTGTTGGCGCCGACCATGATCTGGCCTTTCCACGAGGTCTTGTAGGCGACGCTCACGTCGTTGTAGACCATCGCGCCCTTCTTGTTGTAGCCGGTACCCCAGTTGGCGTGACCTTGCGGGGTCGAGCATTCCACGGTGCTGCTGTAGCACTTGTCGCGCATCGCGCCGAAGTAGCGGGCCGTCCAGGTGGCGCTCCAGTTGCCCAGGCTCCAGTCCAGCGCGACGTTCGACTTCACGCGGTAGTAGGCGACGCCGCCGCTGCCGTCGTATTCGCCCAGCGAGCTTTCCCAGTCGGCCGTGTTGTCGGCCTTGGTGCGGTACTTGGTCACGAAGGTCGAGTCCGAACGCACGCCGAAGGCGCCATAGGCACCACGCTTGAAGCGGTAGGCGAACGACAGGTCGTAGCCTTCGGTTTCCAGCGCGCCCAGGTTGGCGTTGCCGCGCGAGAGGTTCGTGATCTGGCCGGTGATCGGGTCACGCTTGATCGCGTTGCAGAACGACTGGACACCCTGCACGTAGCAGTATTCGGCGACCTGGGTGGCCGAGATGCCGGTGATCAGGTTGTCGACACGGATGTTGTACCAGTCCAGCGAGCCCGACAGACCCGGCAGGAAGGCCGGGCTGTAGACGAAGCCGAAGGTCTTCGTCTTGGCGCGTTCCGGCTGCAGCGAGGCGTTGCCGGCGCCCGACATGAACGGGTTGGCGCTCTGTGCGCCGCCCGCGTCGGTGATCGGGGTGTTGGTCTGGTCGGTCTGGCGGAAGCCCGGACGTGCGCCTTGCGCCGTGCAGCGTGCATCGACGCCCGGCGTGCCGCGCTGGCCGTACAGGCTGTCGCACGGGTCCATGTACGTGTCGTAGGTCTGCTGGCCGCCGCCGAACGTGTCGCCCACGGTCGGAGCGCGGAAGCCCTGTGCCCACGTGCCGCGCACCAGCACGTCCTTGATCGGCTTCCACATGAAGCTGGCTTTGCTGTTGTGGGTGTTGCCGAAGTTGCTGTAGTCCGAGTAGCGGGTTGCCAGGTCGACGCTCAGCAGCTCCGCGAAGCGCACACCCTTCAGGATCGGGATGTTCGTTTCGAGGTAGGCTTCACGCACCGAGTACTTGCCGATGGTCGAGTTGCCGGCCAGGTCGGTCGAGTAGCCCGATTGTTCGAACTGGCCCGGGATGTCGTAGCCGCGTACTTCGCGGTGTTCGACGCCGCCTGCCACGCCCAGCATGCCTGCCGGCAGCTGCAGCAGTTCGCCGCTGATGTTGGCGGTCGCGCTGTTGATGGTCGAGCCATAGGTGGCCTGGCCGGTCGACATCACGTAGTCCAGGGTTTCCTTGTTGGCTGCGCCCGGACCGGCGATGATGTTGAACGGCTTGCATTCCGCCAGCGGGATCGGCGAGGCCGCGGTGCCGCACTGGACGACGCCGCTGGCGTTCAGGAACGACGGACCGAGAGCCTTCTTCAGGTTCAGCAGGTTGACGTTGCCGGTGCCCATGGTCGTGCCGCGGACGGCGCTGTGGTTGTAGCCCACGTCCCAGTTCCAGGCCTTGCCTTGCCAGTCGAAGTTGCCCGACAGGGTGGTGTCGACGTGGAACGTGTTGTTGGTGTTTTCCGTCACGCGCGGCACTTCGACGGTGCGGCGGATGAAGTACAGGTCTTCACCGAACGGGTTGTAGTAGTTGTCCTTGTCGATGTAGACCGGGTAGCTCGGCTGTGCATCGCTGCGCAGCGGGTAGCCTGCGACCTGCGCGGACGACTGGCGCTGCGAATACATCGCGGTCGTGCTCAGCTGCATGTTGTACGGCAGTTCCAGCGTGCCCTTGGTGAACAGCGTGTCCAGGCGGTTCGGCATCTGGAACATCATCTGCGAGGCGCTGTTGAACTTGTCCTCGACGATGCTGCTCTTCCAGTCGTGGTAGTTGGCCGTGTTGCGCGGATCCGAGCCCGTGCCCATGCCGTTGCCGCCGGCGCCGCCGGTGTGGTTCAGCACGTAGTCGAAGGCATCGCCGTTGGCCGGCAGGACTTCAGCCCACGGGCCCGCGCCCAGGCCGGCGGTCGGGTGAGCCGGGCCCTTCGGGTATTTGGTGATGTCGCGGTCGCGGGCCCACACGGTGCCCTGTTCGGTGTGCGACAGGCCGACCATCAGCGACGCCTTGTCGGAGCTGGCGCCGTAGGTCAGCGAGAAGTCCTTCGCGCGGCCGTCGGCCTTGTCGTTGGCGCCGCTGTAGATGCTCAGCTGGCCACCATCCATGCGCTTCTTCAGGATGATGTTGACCACGCCCGAGATCGCGTCCGAGCCGTAGATCGACGAGGCGCCGTCCTTCAGGACTTCGATGCGCTCGATCATGGCCGACGGGATGGTCGACATGTCGGTATAGCCGTCGACGGACTGGGTCCAGCGCTTGCCGTCCACCAGGACCAGCAGGCGGTTCGAGCCGAGGTTGCGCAGGCTGATGTACTGGCCGCCGTTTTCACGGTTCGACGTCAGCGAACCGCCGCGGTCGAAGTCCGGCGTACCGGCGGAAGACAATTGGTTCAGGATGTCACCGACGGTCACGAGACCCGTCTTTTGAATCTGTTCCTGGGTCATGACCTGGATCGGTTGTGCCGTTTCCACGTCGACCTGGCGGATGCGCGAGCCGGTCACTTCGACGCGCTGCAGGGGCGCCGATTGGGTCTCTTGCGCGTAAGCCGCTTGCATCCCGAGCGCGACGCCGCCGAGGCAGATCAGGCGGATCGAGCGGGACAAGACTTTTTCCATCATGGTTACAAAACTCCTAGGTTAGGGCACGGCGAACTGGGTAGCAGCAGCCGTGTGAGGCCGTCGCTGCAAAGCGACTGTTTTGAAAGCAATGTGGTTAACATTTTTTTTCAAGCTGGCAATGGAAGCATCCACCGTGGCAGCCTGTCAATGTTCAAGGGTGCATATTTGTGGGTGTTGCGGGTTTGCGTAATTACAATAAAATCAATGGAGTTGCCCATATTTACGGCAACAAATATTGTGTACAGACATGAATCTATGCCGAAAGCATCAGTTTGGGCGTAGAACCCCCTACAGATAGCTGAAATAGGTGCAACATTCTTTTACGGCAGGAATGCATCAGATTGGTGCAAGAGGATTTGCACGCCTTTTAAACTGTTACATTTGTACAACAGGCAAAATTTCTTGAAAGGTCAGAACGACTGGTTGTCGCGCACGTAGACAGGGGATCGATCGGCAACTGCGGGTCGACGGGTGCGCCGCTGAAGTAGCGCGACGCCAGGGGCACGGCCAATGCGATTCTCTTTCGTTGTGACATTGAGTCTCCGATTTAGACATTGCTGCAGATCACGCAACGTTAGTCATACCGGTGGCTTATGTATTGACGAGAATCAAGCCGTAAATATGTTCGCGAGGAAAAGTTAAGGAATAGCAAATTCCCGAGCGAAATAATACGCTCGGGATAGCGTCAGACGTGGAAGCAGTCGTGCCACAGCCGGACGACGACATCGGCATGTTTCGCGACGAGGCTGCGTTCCACGCGAGCATTTTCCTGGCCCTGCAGGCGGACCTGGTGCTGCAATTTGCGCATGGCGCGGTACGCCACGGCGGCGCCATCGGCCAGGCCCATGTCGATGAGGCCCAGCGTGCCGCACAGTTTCAGCAACGCGATGTTGCCGACGTTCGCCGTCAGTTGCGGATACGCGGCCGCATGGCGCAGCACGAGGTATTGCACGATGAATTCGATGTCGATCATGCCGCCTTCGTCGTGCTTCAGGTCGAAACGTTCGTCGCGGGGCGGGTGCGCGTCGCGCATGCGCTGGCGCATCTTGACGACTTCCTCGCGCAGTTCGGCTTCGCGGCCCGAGCGGTCCTGGCGCAGCACCTGTTCGCGGATCGCCTCGAAGCGGGCGCCGATGCCGGTGTCGCCCGCGCAGAAGCGGGCGCGCGTGAGGGCCTGGTGCTCCCACAGCCACGCGGAGGATTGCTGGTAGCGTTCGAACGCCCCCACGGACGACACGAGCATGCCGGACGCGCCGTCCGGCCGCAGCGCCGTGTCGATGTCGAACAGGATGCCGGCCGGCGTATGCGTCGTCATCCACGTGATGAAGCGCTGGGCCAGCTTGGCGTAGTTCGAGGGCGCCATGTCGTCGTCGTCGTCGAACAGGAAGATGACGTCCAGGTCGGACACATAGCCCAGTTCCTTGCCGCCCAGCTTGCCGTAGGCGATCACGGCGAAGCGCGGCACTTCCACGTGGCGGGACGCGATCGTGCGCCAGGCGCGGCGCACGACCTCGCACACGATCAGGTCGGCCAGCGCGGACAGGTGGTCGGCCAGGCGTTCGACGGACAGTTCTCCGGCGAGATCCAGCGCCAGCAGGCGGAACATCTGGGCGTGGTGGGCTTCGCGCAGGATGTCGAGCTGGCGCTCGGTATCGCCCGTGGCCGCGTCGAGCTGGGCCGCGAGGCTCGCCGCCAGCGAAGGCAGATCCTCGGCCGCGTTGCCGCGGTCGTCCAGCAGCTCGTCCAGCAGGATCGGGTGCTGGGTGAGGAACGTGGCGGCCCAGCCGGACGCGTTGATCATGCGGAGCACCCGCTCCAGCGTGTGCGGATATTCCGTCAGCAGCGACAGGTACGCTGAGCGGCGTGCAATGGCTTCGAAGAAATCGAGCAAACGGCCCAGCGTGGCCGCGTGGCTGCCGGCACCCGCCTGCGCGACGACGTTCGGGATCTGCGTCAGCGCCGTGTTGACGAGGGCGACGAGGCGGTGGCGGCTCGCTTCCGGCAACGTCTGCAGCTTGGGCGCCTGCCATGTGGCGACCAGGCGGTTCGCGCCGGCCTGCGGGTCGTCGAAGCCGAGGCTCGCGAGGCGGTCGGCGATGGCGTCGCGGTTGTCCGGATCGGTCAGCAGCGCGTCCGGGTCGACGGGCTCGCTGCCTGCCGCCTTGTCGGCGAAGATCGCGTCGAACTGGGCGGCGACGAACGCGCGCCACGCGTCCAGCCGGGCCAGCAGTTCGGCCTCGTCGGCCATGCCCATCATGCGCGCGACGGTGTTGCGATCCTCCGGCGCGACGGGCATCGTGTGCGTCTGGGCATCTTCCAGGTATTGGAGGCGGTGCTCCAGGTTGCGCAGGAATGTATAAGCTTCAAGCAATTGCTCGACCGTGTCCGCAGCCAGCAGTTCGCGCTCGGCCAGCAGGCGCAAGGTCTTGCGCGTGGAACGCTCGCGCAGCGCCGGGTCGCGGCCGCCGCGGATCAATTGAAACACTTGCGCGAGGAATTCGATCTCGCGGATGCCGCCGCGGCCCAGCTTGACGTTCTGGTTGCGCTCCGGATGCAGGCGCTCCTGGCGGTTGACCTCGGCGCGGATCTGGGCGTGCATGGTGCGGATCGCGTCGATCACGCCGAAGTCGAGATAGCGCCGGAACACGAACGGCCGCACGATGGCGTCGAGGGCCGCGATGTCGGCCGGATCGCCGGTGACCGCGCGCGCCTTGACCCACGCATAACGTTCCCATTCGCGCCCCTGTACGATCAGGTAGTCCTCGACCATGTTCAGGCTCGCCACGAGCGGGCCCGACTTGCCGTTTGGACGCAGTGCCATATCTACGCGGAACGTAAAACCGTCCTCGGTGACTTCGGACAGCGCGGCGATCAGCTTGCGGCCCAGGCGCACGAAGAATTCGTGGTTGGACAGGGATTTCTGGCCGGGGCCGGCTTTCGTATCGCCGTCCTCGGGGTAGACGAAGATGAGGTCGATGTCCGACGAGACGTTCAGTTCGCCGCCGCCGTGCTTGCCCATCGCCAGCACCATCATCTGCTGGGGACGGCCGGAATCGGCGCCGACCGGCTCGCCGTGCAGCGCGGTCATCTCCGCCATCAGCTCGGCCAGATGGGTCTGGACGGCGAAATCGGCGAAGCGGCTCATGGCGGTCACGACTTCGTCCAGGTCGGCCTGGCCGTCGAGGTCGCGCCGGATGATGGTGCAGATGAGCAGGTTGCGCAGCCGGCGCATGGCCCGCGTTGTCGGCAGGACCGTGCCGTCGGGACCAGAAGCGGCCTCGGTCGCCAGCGCTGCGCCGAAATCGAGGGAGGCCAGCGATAATGCGGACAGGGTATCGACGCGCCCGGCACGGGCCGGATCGGCGGCGAGCCAGCGTTGGTAATAGCGCGACATCTGCGCGGCCGACTGCGAAGAAGCTTGGAAAGGGAAAGCATGGAGCATGAGGCGAATTCCAGACGAGTTGTGCGTTTCGGGACGCTTGCTATGGGGTAAAATTGCCCGCCATGCTGCCCTGGGTCAGCACGATGTTAAGGTAGACGCCGCGGATGTTGCAAGCGCTCTCTTTTATTTACAGATTAACAACTCGGCGAGTCTTTTGACGCTATTGATGCACAACCCGGAACCGCAGGCGCAGCGCGAGCCCAACGCGCATGAGCAGGCGCACCCCCAGACGCACGCGCTGCCGCTGGTGGAGCGCTGGGCCCGCGCGCGTGCCTGCTACCGCTATGCGAACCTCGCGTCGCATCATGTGCTCGGCTTCACGATCAAGGCCGTCCTGCTCGTCTACTTCGCGTTCACGGTGCTGTTCCTGGTGCTGCGCTACGCAGTCCTGCCGAACATCGATTACTACAAGCCCGACATCGAAAAGGCCGCCAGCCGCGCGCTGGGCAACCAGGTGACCATCGCGCGCGTCTACGCATCGTGGCGCGGCCTGCGCCCGAACCTGTACCTGGGCGACCTGCGCCTGCACGACCGCGCCGGGCGCCAGCTGCTGGCGCTGCCGTCCGTGTCCGCCACCGTGTCGTGGTGGTCCGTGGTGGCGGCCGAACCCCGGTTCGAGGCGCTGGAAATCAACCGGCCGGAACTGGACGTGCGGCGCGGTGCGGACGGCATCATCGCCGTCGCGGGCGTGCGCATCGATCCCAATAAAAAGGAAGAGGGCGGCGGCGCCGACTGGCTGCTGCGCCAGCACGAGGTCGTGATCCGCGAAGGCCGCCTGACGTGGACGGACGAACTGCGCGCCGCGCCCACGCTCGCGCTGTCGGACGTGACGCTCGTGCTGCAGAACCGCTGGACCACGCACCGCTTCGCCCTGAAGGCCGCGCCGCCGGCGGGCGCGGGCGACCCGCTCGACCTGCGCGCGCGCTTCTCCCACCCGCCGTTCGGCGCCAAGCCGTCCGATGCAAGGCGCTGGAAAGGCCAGGTGTATGCCGACCTGCGCAACACCGACCTCGCCGCCTGGAAGCAGTACGTCGATTATCCGTTCACCCTGCAGGAAGGCCGCGGCTCCGTGCGCGCCTGGCTCGACTTCGACCACGCCCGCCTGGCCGGGTTCACGGCCGACCTGGCGCTGGCCGGCGTCAGCGCGCGCCTCGGCCCGGACACGCCGCCGCTGGCCCTGTCGCGCGTAGCGGGCCGGCTGTCGGCCAGCGAGACCATCGCGCCGAACGTGGACGACGGCAAGCCGACCTTCGGCGCGCTGGGCCATGCGATCGGCCTGGAAAATTTCTCCGTCGTCACGGAAGGCGGCGTCGTGCTGCCGCCGGCCACCCTGAACGAGTCGTGGCGCCCCGCCACGCGCACCCAGCCGGAACGGTTCGAAGTGCGCGCCGAACAGCTGGACGTGGGCGCGCTGGCTGCGCTGGCCGTGCAACTGCCCATCGCGCCGGCGCACCGCCAGCTGCTGACGGAACTGGCGCCGCGCGGCCGCATCAACGACGCCGACGTCGAATGGCAGGGCCGCTTCCCGCACATCACCGGCTACCGTGCGCGCGGCGACGTCGAGAACCTCGGCATGAATCCGCTGGCGGCGCGCGCCGAGCTCGCCGCAACCGATGGTCACCCGGCCCAGCCCGCGCGCCCCGCGCTGCCGGGTTTCAGGAATCTGTCGGGCCGCATCGACGCGAGCGACCATGGCGGCAGCGTCGACATCGATTCCGACAAGCTCGTGCTGGCGCTGCCGGCCTGGTTCGCCGATCCGGAAATGCCGTTCGATCAATTTGCGCTGCACGCACGCTGGACGCAGCTGGCGGACGAGCAGCTGGCCGTCGACGTCGACAGCCTGAACCTGACCCAGGGCGCGCTGAAGGCGAGCTTGACGGGCCGCCACGTGCTGTCGTTGAAAGCCGGCCAGGGGCCGGGCAATGCCGACTTCACGGGCACGGTCGACAATTTCGAGATCGGCAGCATCGGCCGCTGGCTGCCGCTCGCGACGCCGGAAGGCCTGCGCGAATGGCTGACGGGTGCGCTCCAGGGCGGCATGCTGCACGACGCGCGCCTGCGCCTGCGCGGCGACCTGGCTCACTTCCCGTTCCGCGCCGAGAATGCCGTGCAGCGCGCCAAGGGCGAGTTCCGCGTCGGCGGCCGCATCGAAGACGGCAAGCTCGAGTACGCGCCCAGCCACAAGGCGGCGGACGGCAAGACGCCGCTGTGGCCGCTGCTGGAAAACATCGACGGGTCCATCGTGTTCGACCGCGCCCGCATGGACATCCACGCCGACACGGCACGCACGCAGGGCATCGCCCTGTCGAACGTGAAGGCCGTGATCCCCGAGCTGGGCATCCACGAGATGATGCTCGACATCGACGGCACGGCCGCCGGCCCGCTGCCCGAGTTCCTGCACTACGTGGCGGCCAGCCCCGTGCTCGAATGGATCGGCCATTTCACCGAGGACACCAAGGGGACCGGCCCGGCGAAGCTGGGCCTGAAGCTGCACCTGCCGCTCGCCAGCCTGCACGATGCGAAGGTGCAGGGCGCGCTGCAATTGCAGAACAACGAGGTCGTGCTGTTCCCCGACCTGCCGCCGATCGAGGCCGCGCTGGGCCGCATCGAGTTTTCCGAACACGGCGTGAACCTGAACGGCGTGGGCGCCAGCTTCCTCGGCGGGCCGCTGCAATTGTCCGGCGGCACCCAGCGCGACGGCAGCATCCAGATCCGCATGGCCGGCAGCGCCACGGCCGAGGGCATGCGCCAGACGCGTTCCCTGCCGGCGCTGCAGCGCCTGGGCAATAAACTGTCCGGCGGCGCGCGCTTCGGCGGCACCGTCACGGTGAAGGACCGCCAGACCCAGATCATCCTCGACACCAACCTGGCCGGCCTCGGCATCGAACTGCCGGCGCCGCTGAACAAGCCCGCCCCGGACGCGCTGCCGCTGCACTTCGTCCTCACGGGCCAGCCGACGGGGACGGACGGCGTCGGCCACGACGACATCCGCATCCAGCTGGGCAATATCGCCGCCGCGAAATACGTGCGCGAGCGCCAGCCCCACGGCCCGTGGATCGTCAAGCGGGGCGGCATCGGCGTCAACGTGCCGGCGCCCGAGCCGGACAGCGGCATGATGATCAACGTGAACATGAAAGCGCTGAACGTCGACCGCTGGCTTGCCGCGGCGGCCGACATCGCCGGGCCGGGCGAGGCGGCGCCGGCTGCGTCCACTGAAACCGGCGGCGGCATGGCCCAGTACGTCGTGCCTGACATCGTGGCCGCCCGTGCCGGCGAACTGATCATCGGCGAGCGGGCGCTGCGCGACGTCGTCGTCGGCGCCACGCACCAGAACAATACGTGGCAGGCCAGCATCGATTCGCGCCAGGTCGTCGGCTACGTCACGTGGGCCGAATCGGGCCAGGGCCTGGGCAAGGTGACGGCGCGCCTGGCGTCGCTCGTGATCCCGGAATCGTCCGCGAACGAAGTCAAGGACCTGCTCGAATCGAACAAGGGCGCCAGCGCCAGCATCCCGGCCCTCGACATCGTGGCCGACCGCTTCGAGCTGTTCAACAAGCAGTTCGGCCGCCTGGAACTCGTGGCCAGCAATGCGCAGGCGCTGGCCGGACGCGAATGGCGCATCGAAAAGCTGGCGCTGACGAATCCGGACGGCCAGCTGAAGGCGAACGGCCGCTGGCTCACGCGCGACGGCAAGAGCAACACGGCGCTCAATTTCACGCTCGACATCAGCGACGCCGGCCGCCTGCTGGATCGCCTGGGCTTCCCGGAGACGCTGCGCCACGGCAAGGGCTCGCTGTCCGGCGACATCTCCTGGGCCGGCCTGCCGTACTCGCTCGACATTCCGAGCCTGTCGGGCCAGATCCAGATGAATGTCGAGGATGGCCAATTCCTCAAGCAGGATCCTGGTGCCGCGAAGCTGTTGGGCGTGCTGAGCCTGCAGATGCTGCCGCGCATGCTGAAGCTCGACTTCCACGACGTGTTCTCGGAAGGCCTCGCCTTCGACGGCATCACGGCGAACGCGATGATCACACGCGGCGTCGTGCGCACGGACAATCTCAAGATGCATGGCGTGGCGGCGACGGTGCTGATGGACGGCACGGCCGACATCGCGCACGAATCGACGAACCTGCACGTCGTCGTGATCCCGGAATTCAATCTCGGCACCAGCTCGCTCGTGTACGGCCTCGCGGTGAACCCCGTGATCGGCCTCGGCAGCTTCCTGGCCCAGCTGTTCCTGCGCGCGCCCGTCATGAAGGCGCTGACTTACCACATGCAGGTGACGGGACCGTGGAAGTCGCCGCACATCGTCAAGCTGGACAATTCGCCGGCCGTGAACGCCGCCGCCGAGAAAGCGGCCGCGCAGGACCGCAACAAGGACAAGAAGGGAAGCAAATGAAGACGATCGTCGCTGCCGTACAGATGGTGTCCACGCCCAACGTGGACGAGAACATTGCCACCGCGCGCCGTTTGATCGCGGACGCCGCCGCGCGCGGCGCGCAACTGGTCACGCTGCCGGAATACTGGCCCATCATGGGCATGACGGACACGGACAAGGTCGCCCGCGCGGAACAGCCGGGCCACGGCCCCATCCAGGATTTCCTGGCCGGACAGGCGCGCGAGCATGGCATCTGGCTCATCGGCGGCACCTTGCCCCTCGTGTCCGGCGACGCCGGGCGCGTGCTGAACACGACGCTCGTCTACGATCCGGCCGGGCAACATGTCGGCCGCTACGACAAGATCCACTTGTTCGGTTTTAATAAAGGCAGCGAATCGTACGACGAGGCCCGCACCATCGTACCGGGCGAGACGGTCGGCGGCTTCGACGCGCCGTTCGGCAAGGTCGGCCTGGCCATCTGCTACGACCTGCGCTTCCCGGAACTGTTCCGCGCGATGGGCGATTGCGCGTTGATCGTCGTGCCGGCCGCGTTCACGCACACGACGGGCCTCGCCCACTGGGAAGTGCTGCTGCGCGCCCGCGCCATCGAAAACCAGTGCTACGTGCTGGCCTCCGCACAAGGCGGCACGCACGTGAACGGCCGCCGCACGTTCGGCCACAGCATGCTGATCGACCCGTGGGGCGAGGTGAAGGACGTGTTGCCGGAAGGCGAGGGCGTCGTCAGCGGCGCGATCGATCCCGGCTACATCGCGAAGGTGCGCGAGAGTTTGCCGGCACTGAAACACCGCAAACTTTAAGGTATGGCACAATGCCCCATCCCTATCAGAAAGACCTGACGCAATGACTCCATTCGAACCGAATCTCTCCTCCCTCGCTGTCGCGCGCGACGTCCTGTTGACGCCATTCGGCCTCGACGAAGGCAAGCTGATCACGACGCTGGGGACCATGTTCACGCACAAGGTCGACTATGCCGACCTGTATTTCCAGTTCACCAAGAGCGAAGGCTGGAGCCTGGAAGAGGGCATCGTCAAGAGCGGCAGTTTTTCGATCGACCAGGGCGTCGGCGTGCGTGCCGTGTCGGGCGACAAGACCGCTTTCGCTTACTCCGACGAAATTTCGCAGGCCGCCCTGCTGGACGCCGCCGCGGCCACGCGCACGATCGCCCGCGCGGGCGCCGGCCGCGTGAAGGTTGCAGCGAACGTCCAGCCGTCCGGCGGCCGCTCGCTGTACCTGCCGCATGACCCGCTGGCCTCGCTCGACGCCACCGCGAAAGTTGCGCTGCTGGAGCGTGTCGAAAAGATCGCGCGTGCAAAAGACCCGCGCGTCGTGCAGGTGATGGCCGGCCTGGCCGGCGAGTACGACGTCGTGCTCGTCGTGCGCAGCGACGGCGTGCTGGCGGCCGACATCCGTCCGCTCGTACGCGTGTCCGTCACCGTCATCGCCGAGCAGAACGGCCGGCGCGAGATGGGCTCGTCGGGCGGCGGCGGCCGTTACGATTACAACTATTTCAGCGACGAACTGCTGGAGAAATACGCCAGCGAAGCCGTGCAGTCGGCTCTCGTGAACCTGGAAGCGCGTCCGGCCCCGGCCGGTCCGATGACCATCGTGCTCGGCCCTGGCTGGCCCGGCGTGCTGCTGCACGAAGCCGTCGGCCACGGCCTCGAAGGCGACTTCAACCGCAAGGGCTCGTCCGCGTATGCCGGCATGATCGGCCAGCGCGTCGCCGCGAAGGGCGTGACCGTCGTCGACGACGGCACGCTGCAGGACCGCCGCGGGTCGCTGAACATGGACGACGAGGGCAACCCGACCCAGTGCACGACCTTGATCGAAGACGGCATCCTGAAGGGCTATATCCAGGACACGATGAACGCGCGCCTGATGAAGATGCCGGTGACGGGCAATGCGCGCCGCGAATCGTTCGCCCACCTGCCGATGCCGCGCATGACGAACACGTACATGCTGGCCGGCGACAAGGACCCGGCCGAGATCCTGGCTTCGGTCAAGAACGGCCTGTACGCGGTGAACTTCGGCGGCGGCCAGGTCGACATCACGAACGGCAAGTTCGTGTTCTCGGCCAGCGAGGCCTACATGATCGAGGACGGTAAAGTGACGTACCCGGTGAAGGGCGCGACCCTGATCGGCAACGGTCCGGACACGATGAACCGCATCTCGATGATCGGCAACGACATGCGCCTGGACTCGGGCGTGGGCGTGTGCGGCAAGGAAGGCCAGAGCGTCCCGGTGGGCGTGGGCCAGCCGACCTTGCGCATCGACGGCGTGACCGTCGGCGGTACGGCGTAAGGCCTCGCCGCATCGCGCTGGCCTCCGCCTTCGCCGCCTTCTCTACCATAGCGCCCGCCCCGTGCGGGCGTTTGTTCTTCCGGTTTTTGTCGCTGCACTCGTCGCGTCCACGCAGTCCTGGTGCGCCGCGGCCGACGAACACACGAACGTCGCCACCCGCTTCGGGCCGGTGGAGACGCAGCCCGGCGCCGACCGTTCCGACATCCGCTTCCGCGGCGCATCGCTGGGGCAGGTCGACGGCAATGCGAGCCTCGTCAAGCTGACCGTGCGGGACGATGCCGACTACGTGCTCGTCGCTGCGGCGTTGCCCGGTCCGCAGTGCCGGCACCGCTTCACCCTGCCGCGGATCGGGCCGGGCGATGAAGCGACGATGTCGCAACCGTTCGGCGATTGCCTGAGCGGGTTCGGCGCCCGTCGTGCACGCGACTAGCTGGTCGTCCAGCTGGCGCAGGAGGGCACGCGCCGATGCGGACGCCATCGGAGCCGGCCTTGTGACACACTGGTTCCGACCGATCATCATCGCAAGGAGCGCGACATGGCCAACGATCAAGCACAGCAACCAGGCGCACAGCCGCCTCGGACCAACGCACAGCAGCCCGACGCGGCGGCGCCCGCACCGCAGCAACCCCCCGACTTCGACGGCCTCGAGGGCAAGAAGCCCGAAGAGCTGACGCCGGAAGAGCTGCGGCTGATGGCCGACACGATGCCCGGCGAAGGGCCCGGGGACTAGAACGAGTAGCGCGCCCCCAGCGTATAAAAGCGTCCGCGCGCACCCTCGTAGTCGAGCGGGTTGTACGCCTGCGCGCCGTAGGTAAGCGGGTCGAGCGGCGCGATCTTGTCGAACAGGTTCTGGACCGAGCCGAACACTTCCCAGCGCTGCTGCGGCTTCCAGCGCACCACCAGGTCGACCGTCGTGAACGACGCCAGTTCGCAACCGTTCGGGGCGTCGGCGCCGTTGGCGAAGGTCACGGCGCAACCGCTCGGGTCGCCCCGGAAGAAGCGGTTTTCCAGCACGCCGCGGTAGTTCACGTTGGCCGATACGCGCAGGTTGTTGCGGTCCCAGCCGAAGCGCATGTTGACACGGTCGGCCGGCGTGCCCGTGCAGTTCGTCACGTCGCAGTTGCCGTGCGTGCCCGCGAATTCGCGCGACGTACCGTCCCGTTCGGTGCGCAGCCATTCGAAGATGTGCGTGTACTTCACGTCGAACGTGGCATTGCCCCAGGCCTCCGGCAGGCGGTGGTTGTAGCGCGCGTCCACGTCGAGGCCGCGCACCTTGCTCTGGGCGGAGTTGACGTAGCGGGTCAGCACGGCCGTGATCTGGCCCGGGTCGCCCGGGATGCCGCTCACGCTGCCCGGGTCGCGCGCCACGCTGCCGGCAGCGATGGCGGCGTCGACCTGTTCCTGGTTGATCTCGTTCTTGCGCTTGATCTTCCAGTAGTCCACGGAGATGCTCGTGCGCGGCAGCGGGTCCCAGATGACACCCAGCGTGTAGCTCTTCGACCGTTCCGGCGACAGGTTCGGGTTGGGCGACGTGATCAGCGCCACCGATGCCGGGTTGCAGGCGTTCGTCACGCCCAGTGCGCAGCGCACGGGGTCGGCCGCGGTGGAGAACGCGGCCAGGCCGCCGACGCCGTTCTCGGCCGGACTCGGCGCGCGGAAGCCCCGCGCGAACGTGCCGCGCAGCGCAAATTCGCGCACCGGCGTCCACTTCAGGCCGAACTTCGGCGTGTACGAACTGCCGACGTCGGTGAAGTGGTCGTAGCGCAGCGCGGCCGACGCTTCCACGTTGAACGGCAGCGGCGCGAGGCCTTCGCCGTACAGCGCGAACACGTTGCGGGCGCCGGAATACGCGGAATAGCCCAGGCCGATGACATTGCCCCGTTCCGTGCCGGTGGTGGGCAGCAGTTCCGTCATCTCGTGGCGGAACTCGGTGCCCAGCGCCAGGCCCAGGTTGCCGGCCAGCCAGGGGATGCCGCTGTATTCGCGCGTGGCCTTGAAGTCGATCTGGCCGATCTTCGTGTTGGCCCTGTTGCCGATGGTGGGCGACAGCGCGGCGTACACGGCGGGCGAATTCACGCCCGCGTTCTCGGCGATGCGCCAGACGGTACCCAGCGGTAGCGCCGCATAAGCCGGGCTGTTCGCCGCCGCCGCCGCGATGTTGGCGGGCGTGGGATCGAGCAGGGCGAAGGCGACGTCGCGCTGCAGGAAACCGTTCTGGTTGTTGTTGACGTGGTTGTGCGAGAACAGCAGGGACGAGTCCCAGTCCCAGCCGTAGTGCGTGCCCCTGGCGCCGCCGAGCCAGCGCAGGAAGTTGGAATCGATGCTGGACTTGCGCGGCCCGACGTCGGCAGCCAGGTAGCGGATCCGCGCGGCCGTGCCGAAATACGGGTTGTCCGGATGGTTCGCACCGAGCTGGACGACGGCATTGTTCACGGGCCCGCCTGGGAAGCCCACGGAGGCGCTGACGGAGGAGGGCGTCGTGGCGGTGTCCGTCTGGCTCGTGTACCAGTTGAACTCGCTGTACAGCTGGAGCGACGGGTCCAGCTGCATCGTGCCGCGCAGGAAGAAGCTCAGGTTTTCCTGCTTCGGCTCGATCTGGTTGTACTGCATCGAGGCGTCGATCAGGCAGCCGCCGCCGGGATCGCCCTGCGGGTGGCTCGTGAAGTTGGAACAGGCCGCGCCGGGGAAGGTGCGGGTGAAGCCGGGGCCCGCCAGGTTGCCGCGGTTGTAGTAATTGGTCGGGTCGGCCGGATTGCGCACGTTGCCGTTGATGGCGTTGCCGGCCGTGCCGGTGCCGGGCAGGATGGCGCCGGTACCGCCGAGCGCCTGGTCGGCCGAATAGCCCCAGCGGCGCAGGTCGTTGCGGCCGATCCAGTCGCGGTCCGCGCGGTCGCGGTACCAGATCTCGTCGAACTTCTTGTACTCGATGCTGAACAGGACGTTGTAGCGGTCGGTGTCGAGGCTGCCGACGCCCTTGGTGAAGGCGACGTTCGTGCGCTTGCCGTCCCAGTCGTTGGTGGCGCCGCGCGAGAAGCGCACCGTGTTGCCCTGGAAGTCGCGGCGCAGGATGATGTTGACGACGCCGGCGATGGCGTCCGAACCGTAGATGGCGGACGCGCCGTCCTTCAGCACCTCGACGCGCTCGACGGCATCCGTCGGGATCACGTTCAGGTCCGTGAACTGCTTCTGGCCATCGTCGGCGAGGCCGTACGGGGCCATGCGGCGGCCGTTCAGCAGCACGAGCGTGGACGCCGCGCCCAGGCCGCGCAACGAGATGCCCGAGGCGCCGGCGGCGAAGCCGTTGCCGAAGGTGGTGGGCACGGAACCCTGGTTGTCGACGGCCAGCGTCTGCAGCAGCTCGGCCACGGTGGCCTTGCCGGAACGCTCGATGTCGGCGCGGTTGACGGTGATCACGGAGGACGCCGTTTCGGCCTCGGAGCGGCGGATGTTCGAGCCGGTGATCTCGACGCGCGGGACGGGTTTCGGTGCGACTTCCTGGGCCGGCGCCGGCAGCGCGAGGATCGTGAGGCCGATGGCGCCCCCGCCCGCGAACAGGCGTCGGATCGTTCGGGATATCGGGGTTTCAGTCATGTCCAGACTCCAATGCGATGAGGGATGGTCGACCCGGTGCGCATCAATCCGGGGCTCGTTGCGACTTTTGCATCTTGCATAAAGCGGCAACTGACATCTCTCAAGCGTGTCCGGCACAGCGGAAAAGATGTCGGGTTGATGCAACCGATCGCCTGTATAGGCAACCGTAACCGACAGATCACAGGCCAAATAAAGTCTTGCCAACGTCGCAGCAATGTTGTTATAGTCAATCGACTACTTCGGAATCTCTCCATGCGCCACGCCGTTTTCTTTACCTTTTATTTTTGGTTTAGCCATTCCAGCCCGACGGCGGTGGAGTAGCGGCAGGTTCACGCAGCAACAGAACAGAGTCCGACACAAGAATCCAAAAGACCGCCGAGCTGGCGGTCTTTTTTTTTACGCCCCAGAATTTAACCAGATCAAGAACGGAGAACTGCAATGCCTCGCACCGACGACTTACGCATCCGCGAAATGAAGGAACTGACGCCGCCCTCGCACCTGATCCGCGAATTCCCGGTGACCCCGGAAGCGGAACAGGTCGCGTCGCAGGCGCGCATGGCGCTGCATCGCATCCTGCATGGGCAGGACGACCGCCTGATGGTCGTGATCGGCCCGTGCTCGATCCACGATCCGAACGCCGCGATGGAATATGCCCGCCGCCTCGTCGAGCAGCGTCACCGCTTCGCCGGCGAGCTGGAAGTGATCATGCGCGTGTACTTCGAGAAGCCGCGCACGACGGTCGGCTGGAAGGGCATGATCAACGACCCGTACATGGACAACAGCTTCCGCATCAACGACGGCCTGCGCATGGCGCGCGAACTGCTGCGCGACATCAATGAACTGGGCCTGCCGGCCGGCACCGAATTCCTCGACGTGATCAGCCCGCAGTACATCGCCGACCTGATCAGCTGGGGCGCGATCGGTGCGCGCACGACGGAATCGCAGGTGCACCGCGAGCTGGCGTCCGGCCTGTCGTGCCCGGTCGGCTTCAAGAATGGCACCGACGGCAACATCAAGATCGCGGCCGATGCGATCAAGGCCGCGTCGCAGCCGCACCACTTCCTGTCCGTGACGAAGGGTGGCCACTCGGCGATCGTGTCGACCGCGGGCAACGAGGACTGCCACATCATCCTGCGTGGCGGCAAGGCGCCGAACTATGACGCGGCCAGCGTCGAGGACGCCTGCAAGCAGCTCGCCGCCAACGGCCTCGCGAGCCGCCTGATGATCGACGCGTCGCACGCCAACAGCAGCAAGAATCCGCAGAACCAGGTGCCCGTGTGCGCGGACATCGGCAGCCAGATCGCGGCGGGCGATACGCGCATCGTCGGTGTGATGGTCGAGTCGCACCTCGTCGGCGGCCGCCAGGACCTCGTGCCGGGCAAGGAACTGACGTACGGCCAGTCCGTCACCGACGGCTGCATCGACTGGGAGACCAGCATCGCCGTGCTGGAAAACCTCGCCGCCAGCGTGCGCGCACGCCGGTTGCGCGACGACGCCTGAAGGGCGGCCAAATAGGTCTTGCCAACGGGAAGCAGCCACTCCAGAATCGGTATGTACATGGTCATACTTGAAGGAGCGGCATGGCTTCCAACGAAGGTGAAATCGGCGCCTGGGAACGCGCGGCCCAGGCGGCACTGAAGGGCGCCAATCCGCGCCTCGCGGCGCAGCTGTGGCAGCGCATCCTGGAGCAGGTGCCGACGCACGGTCCGGCACTGCTCGGCATGGCGCAGCTGCATTACCGGTCCGGCGCGCTGCCGGAGGCGCGGGCGCTGCTCGAGCGCCTCGTCGCCGCTGACGGACGCGACAAGCAGCAGTGGATCAACCTCGCCGTCGTTTGCATGGCCCAGCGCGACGAGGCGCGCGAGGAAGAGGCGATCCGCGGCGCGCTCGTGCTGGAACCGACCGACCTCGTCGCGCTGATCCTGCGTGCCGGCCTGCTCACGCGCCAGGGCAAGCGCCACGCGGCCGCGCGCGCGCATGGCGCCGTCGCCGCGGTGGCGCCGCCGCTGCAGCAACTGCCGCCCGAACTGCGCCCGGCCGTGCAGGACGCCATGGCCTACCGCGAACAGTACGACACCGATTTCGGCCGCTTCCTCGACGACCACATGGCACCCCTGTTGCGCGACCTGCGCGGGGAGCGCGTGCAGCGCTTCACGGAGTCGCTCGACATCATGCTGGGCCGCAAGCGCCGCTACGAGCCCCAGCCCGCGCTGTTCCACTTCCAGGGCCTGGCGCCCGTCACTTTCTTCGACCGCGCGGACTTTCCGTGGCTCGACGCGTTCGAGCGCGAACTTGACGCGATCCGCGCGGAATTCCTCGCCGCGCAGGCCGGCGCCGAAGGTTTTACGCCTTACATGCAGTATGGCGACGACCAGCCGCTGCGCCAGTGGGCCGATCTGAACAACTCGCTGCGCTGGAGCGCCTTCCACCTCGTCGAAGCCGGCAAGGTCAACGACGCGAATGCGCGGCGCTGCCCGCACACGATGGCGCTGCTGGCGGGTGCGCCGCAGCCGGACCAGCCGGGCCGCACGCCCGTCGCGATGTTTTCCGTGCTCAAGCCGAAGACGCGCATCCCGCCGCACTGCGGCGTCAGCAACGTCCGCGTCGTCACGCACGTGCCGCTCGTCGTGCCGCCGGGCTGCGGCTTCCGCGTCGGCAACGACGTGCGCGCGTGGGAGGAGGGCAAGGCATGGGTGTTCGACGACACGATCGAGCACGAGGCGTGGAACGACAGCGATGCTCCCCGCGCGATCCTGATGTTCGACATCTGGCATCCGCATCTGACGGGGCCGGAACGTGCCCTCGTGACGGCGATGAGCGACGGCATGAACGCGTTTTCGGCGGACGAAGGCAGCTTCGGGTTGTAATCTTCAAAAAGAAAACCGCCGCCGGCCTCGCAGCCGGCGGCGGTTTTTTTACGGCGTCCGATTCAAGCGATCAGAAGCGGTAGGTCACGTTGGCGTAGATGAAGCGGCCGTACGAATCGTAGATCTGCGGGAACGTGTTGCCGTTGCCGTAGGTACCCGTCACCGAGCTGGACGATGCAATCGGCGGATCCTTGTCCAGCAGGTTGTTGACGCCGAAGCTCACGGCCAGCTTGCGGTTGAAGCGGTACACGCCGTTCAGGTCGAAGTAGCTGCGCGAAGCCAGGTACGCGTCACGTTGCGTGTCCAGTTCGCCAGCCAGCTGCGGGTTCCCGTCGAGCATGTCGTTCTTCAGGCGGTCGATGTAGCGCCAGGTGAGCGACAGATCCAGGTTGTACGGGCTCGACCAGGTCGTGCGCAGCTTGTGGCGCCATTTCGGGGTCGGGGTGCCGCAGGTCGCGCCGTACAGGCCCGTGCAGTCATAGCTGCCGTTGCCCGGCAGGTTCTCCACGGTGTAGCTGTGCACGTAGGTGCCGTTCAGCGTGAAGTCCAGGTTGCCGTAGCTCTGCGGCAGGCGGGTGCGGTAGCTGGCGCCCACGTCCAGGCCCGACGTGCCCTGCGAACCGATGTTCGTGGTGCCGGCTTCGACGTAGCCGTTCGGGGTCAGCCACAGCGAACCGAGCTGGTCGCGGTGGATCAGGCCGCAGTACAGCGGATTGCCGGTCGTGAGGCACTGGGTGTATACGCTCTGGGCGTTGACGGCCTGGATCGCGTCCTTGATCTTCAGCTTGAACGCGTCCAGCGTGATGGTCAGGTTCTTGATCGGGTCGATCACGATACCGACCGTGTACGTGTTGGCGGTTTCCGGCTTGACGCCCGGGTTGCCGCCGGTACGGCCGTTGTACTGGTTGGTCGAGTTTTCCGGCACCTTGCCGTACAGCGAAGCCGGCAGGCCCGTGTTGGCGCACTGCGCCTGCGTGGCTTTCGGGGTCTCGCCGCCGCACGGGTCGTCGTTCGGCCCGGCCAGCACCACGGCTTGCGGCGTGTACAGTTCATAGATGTTCGGTGCGCGGACGGCACGCTGGGCCGAACCGCGGACGCGCACCTGGTCGATCGGCTGCCAGTCGAGGCCCAGGCCGAACGTGTTGGTCTTGGCATCCGTGCTGTACTGCGAACGGCGGTACGAACCGGACAGGTCCATGTGCTTCGAGAAGGCCATGTTGTCCAGCAGCGGCAGCTTGAATTCGCCGAAGGCTTCCTTCACGTTGTACGAACCCGCGACGGCCGGGGAGGCGCCGCCGGCACCGGACAGGTCGCCGGTCTGGTTTTCGTAGTCGGGCTCGAAGGCCAGTTTTTCGACGCGCTGCTCGTAGCCGAACGACACGCCGGCGCCGCTTTCGGCGGTCGGCAGCTTCAGGCCGAAGCGGGTCAGGTCGGTGCCGATGTTCAGGCCGAACACGGATTGCTGCGTGAAGCCGCCGTTCGAGCCGGTGGCGTTCAGGTAGTCCAGCGCGGCCTGGTTGACGCCGCCCTGCTTGTACAGGTTGTACGGCACGCAGGCGGTGTCGGAACCGTTGACGACGGAGCGGCACACGGCCTTGCCCGTGGTCGGATCGGCGACGACGTCCAGCGCGTTGGCGATCAGGCGGCTCGAGAAGTAGCCGGTCGCACGGTCGCTGTGGTTGACGCGCGCGAACTGGCCGAACACGTCGTACGACCAGTCGCCGACCATGCCCTTCACGCCCAGTACTTCGCGGAACGAGGAGTCGGTGATGCTGGTGGAACGCGGGCCGCCTTCGACGTTACGCTTGCCGACCGAGACGGTGGCGGTGTCGCCCGGCTTCTTGAGGCCCAGCGCGGTGCGCCATGCATCGTTCAGCAGCGGGTTTTCGTAGGCGATCGTCGCCTGCTGGCCGTAGAAGATGCCGCCTGGCGCGATCTGCGCGTCGGTCGTGTAGTTGTGGAAGCTGAATTCGCTGTAGATGCGCGCGTTCTCGTTGATGTCGAGGTGCACCATCGAGTTGATGTTGTACTCGTCCGATGGGCGCTGGAAGAAGTTCAGCGGGCCGAAGTTGTAGGCGTCGGTGGCCGACACGTACTTGCGCGGATTGCCGTTCGCATCCGGGGTGAACGAGCCGACGCGGGCGATCGAGGTGCCGGAACCGGAGCAGGCGAAGCCCGGATCGGACGCGCCCAGCGAGCAGGCCGAGAAATCGCGCTGCGATTGCAGCAGGGCGTCGGCGTGGCGGTGCGAGGCGAAGAACGTCGCGTTACCCTTGTTGTCGGCGAAGTTCGAGCCCATCAGGATGCTGAAGTCGTACTTCTTGGCGTCGAACGTGTGGTTGCCCGGCAGCGGGAACCCCTTCTGGTTGACGACGCCCTGGATCTCGTCGTTGTGCTGCTTGTGGTTGGCGCCGGAGATGTTGGCTTCCAGTTCCACGCCTTCGTAGTTGTCCTTCATGATGAAGTTGACGACGCCCGACACGGCGCCCGAGCCGTACACGGCGCCGGCGCCGCCGGTCAGCACGTCGACACGGCGGATCAGTTCACTCGGGATCTGGTTCAGGTCGGCCGCGACGCTGAGCACGCTGCCGGACGGCAGGCGCTTGCCGTTGACGAGCACCAGGGTACGCTGCGAGCCCATGCCGCGCAGGTCGACGGTGGCGGTACCGCTGGCGCCGTTCGAGATCGCGGCACCTTGCGACGCGAACACCTGGGGCAGGTTGTTCAGCAGGTCTTCGGTATTGCGTACGCCATCGATCTTGATGTCCTTGGCGCTGAGGGTGGTGATGGGGCTGGAGCCTTCCGTATTCAGCGACGGAATGCGCGACCCCGTCACTTCCACGCGCTGCATCGACGCGGCGGGTGCCGCGCCAGTGTCCTGTGCGTGAGCGACGGACGCGCCGAGCGCCATGCCGCCGGCAAACATCAAACGTACCGATCGAGATAAAACTTTTTCCGACATCATTTGTCTTGAGTCCCTTCTGAGCTGGGCCGGTGCGGACTACGCGCCGGCTCGCAGATCTTGTTATTGATCTACCCCCATCCTTTTGGGAGGGAATTTTTATTTGCTGCAAGACAATGAAATCATTGCTAATAAACAAAGTCAACGTGTAAATATGCATATATGCATCACCACTGTAAATATCACACTTTGTTCTCCGGATATGAGAAATACTCGAAAGAAATTTTGCTTTACATGTTGTATTTAGTTTTTTATTCGAATTTTCATTGATGCGTAATTACAACGTTCTGCCCCATATTGGTGCGGCAATGCACCAAAAACTAGCGGGACAGTGAGTGCTCACTGTCCCGCTCGTCATCGTCCGTCGATCAGCCGGCGAACCGGCTGTCTGTCATCAGAACTGGTAACGCACGCCGGCCTTGAAGAAGCGGCCGATGGCGCCGCTGGCGTCCATCGGGTTGTAGCTCATGCCGCCGTAGGTCAGCGGATCCAGCGGGCCGTTCGCGTACTGCGAGGCGCACTTGTCGCCCCGAAGTACACGTTTTGCATGTCGGCGCGGTAGTTCGCAGTCGCCGTCACGTTCAGGTCCTGGCGGTCCCAGGACAGTAAACACCACAACAGCCCATTCATTTGGTTATGGCCCCATGACATCTTTTCCCGGCAGGGGCGGCGCAATCTGGTCTATAGTTCCGAACGCGTTCGATGACTCACCCGGGAATCCCGATGTTTGCTTATATCCTGCGGCGCCTGTGGCAGATGCTGCCGACGATGGCCGGCGTCGTCGTGCTGGTGTTCGTGCTGTTCAACTGGGTCGGCGGCGACCCCTCGTACCTGTTGGCGGGCAAGATGGCCGACGCGCGCGCCATCGCCAACATCCGCGCCCAGCTGGGACTCGATGCGCCGTGGTACGTCCAGCTCGGCATCTTCGTGAAGCAGATCGTCACGTTCGACTTCGGCAACGCCTGGGCGACGGGCGAGCCCGTGTCGCACATCATCGCCAGCCGCCTGGGGCCGTCGCTGACGGTGCTCGTGCCGCTGACGGTGCTGGAGACCACGATCGGCATCGCGCTGGCGCTCGCCGTCGCCTTCGTGCGCGGCTCGCTGACGGACCGCGTCGTGATGGTCGCGTGCACGGTCGGCATGTCGATCTCGATCCTCGTCTACATCATCGTGTTCCAGTACGGTCTCGCCTATAAGCTCGGGCTGTTCCCCGTGCAGGGCTGGGGCGAGCATTTCACGGAAAACCTGCTGCGCTACGCCACCCTGCCGATCCTGATCGGCCTCACCGTGTCGCTGGCGCCGACATTGCGCCTGTTCCGCAGCTTCGTGCTGGATGAAGTGGGGCAGGACTACGTGCGCACGGCGCGCGCGAAAGGCTTGCCGGAGCGGCGCATCGTCTGGGTGCACGTGCTGCGTAACGCCGCCATCCCCATCATCACGTACGTCATGGCCAACCTGCCGGCGCTCTTGATCGGCGCCTTCCTGCTCGAGCGCTTCTTCGGCATCCCGGGCATCGGGCGCGAAGTGATCCTCGCCGTCGAGCGCAGCGACTTCCCCGTGATCAAGGCGATCACGGTCTACGTCGCCGCCGCCACGATGGTGTTCAACCTGCTGGCGGACCTGATGTACCAGGCCGTCGACCCGCGCGTGCAGCTCAAATGACGGGTCAAGAGCTTAATCTTCCCGCAACTTCTGTCGGCCTGTGGGGTCTGGCCTGGCGCCGCCTGCGCGCCGACCGCGTCGCGATGGTCGCGCTGGCCGTCGTGGGCCTGTTCCTGTTGTCCGTCGTGCTGGCGGCGACGGGCCTCGTCGCGGCCGACTGGGAAGACGAGGTGGCCGTCAATTACGCGCCGCCGTCCTTCGTCGGCCCGGATCCGGCCCTCGCCGCGCTCGCGCAGCCGCCGCGGCCGGCGCCGCCGAATGCGTTCGATCCGCTCGCGGGCGACATCGCCGAGCTGCGGGCGCAACTGGCACGCCAGGGCCATGCCGCGCATGCGGCCAAACGCACCACGCTGCCGTTCGGCGCCGACAAATGGGGCCACGACATCGTCCGGAAGACGATCAAGGGCGGGCAGACGTCGATCGTCGTGGGCCTCGTCGCCGCGTTCGTCGCCGTCGCGCTGGGCACGTTGTTCGGCGCGCTGTCCGGCTTCTACGGCGGGCTCGTCGACGATTCGTTCAACTGGTTCTACAACGTGTTCACGGCGATCCCCTCGATCCTGATGATCCTCACCGTGGCCGCCGTGCTGCAGACGAAGGGCGTGCTGACGATCGTGCTGATCCTCGGCCTCACCGGCTGGACGGGGCCGTACCGCCTGATCCGCGCCGAGTACATCAAGCACAAGGCGCGGGAATACGTGATGGCGGCCGACGCGATCGGCGCGTCCGGCTGGCGCAAGATGTTCGTGCACATCTTCCCGAACGTGTCGCACGTGGCGCTCGTGCAGATGTCGATCCTCGTCGTCGGCTTCATCAAGGCCGAAGTGATCCTGTCGTTCCTCGGCTTCGGCGTGCCGGTGGGCGTCGTCTCGTGGGGCAGCATGCTGAACGAGGCGCAGAATGAGCTCATCCTCGGCAAATGGTGGCAACTGACGGCGGCCGCCAGCGCCATGGCCATCCTGGTCACGGCGTTCTCGCTGTTCGCCGATTCGCTGCGCGATGCGCTGGATCCGAAATTGAAATGAACCTGCTCGACGTCCACAATCTGCGTGTGTCCTTCCGGACCGATAAAAAGAACACGTTCGAGGCCGTGAAGGGCATCTCGTTCAGCCTGCCGCTCGATGCGACCGTCGCGCTGGTCGGCGAATCGGGCAGCGGCAAGTCCGTCAGCTCGCTCGCCGTGATGGGGCTGCTGCCGCCGGAGACGACGATCATCCACCCCGGCTCGTCGATCCGCTTCGAGGGCCGCGAGCTGCTCGGCCTGCCGGTCGCGGAACGCCGGCGCCTGTGCGGCAAGGACATCGCGATGATCTTCCAGGAACCGATGTCGTCGCTGAATCCCGTGTTCACGGTCGGTTTCCAGATCGGTGAAGTGCTGCGCCTGCACCTCGGCATGGACAAGCGCCAGGCGCGCGCCCGCACGCTCGAACTGTTGGAGGAAGTGGGCATTCCCGATCCGGCACACAAGATCGACGCCTACCCGAGCCAGATGTCGGGCGGCCAGCAGCAGCGCGTGATGATCGCGATGGCCATCGCGTGCGAACCGAAGCTGCTGATCGCGGACGAACCGACGACGGCACTGGACGTGACGATCCAGAAGCAGATCATGGAACTGATCGCGACCCTGCAGCAACGCCGCCGCATGGCCGTGCTGTTCATCACGCACGACCTGGGCCTGGTGGGCGAGATCGCGGACCGCGTGATCGTCATGCGCCACGGCGAGGTGCGGGAAGAGGGGCTTGCCACGCAGGTGCTGGGCGACCCGCGCGATGCGTACACGCGCGCGCTGCTGCACTGCCGCCCGCCGCTGGATGCGCGGCCCGTGCGGCTGCCCGTCATCGACGACTACCTGAGCGGACGCGCCCAGCCCGGCGACACGCTGCCCCAGCGCACGCGCGGCTATGCGCCGGGCGACGATAATATCCTCGTCGTAAACAATCTCGCCAAGACCTTTTATCTGCGCGAAGGCCTGTTCGGCAAGCGCGCATTCCAGGCCGTGAAGGACGTGTCGTTCACGCTCCCGCGCGGCAAGACGCTGGGCGTCGTGGGCGAATCGGGATCGGGCAAGACGACGGTCGGCCTCACGCTGCTGCGCCTGCACCGCGCGACCGGCGGCAGCGCGCTGTTCGACGGCCGCGACCTCGTCGCGATGAGCGATGCCGAGTTCCAGGCGTACAAGCGGCGCATCCAGATCGTGTTCCAGAATCCGTACGCGTCGCTGAACCCGCGCTTCACCGTCGGCCAGATCCTGCTGGAGCCGATGCGCATCCACCGCATCGGCGCGAACGATGCGGAGCGTACGGAACATGCGCGCCATCTACTGCAGAGAGTGGGCCTCCCGGCGCAGGCATTCGACCGCTATCCGCACGAATTCTCCGGCGGCCAGCGGCAACGCATCGCCATCGCGCGCTGCCTGACGATGAAGCCGGAGATCCTCGTGTGCGACGAATCCGTGTCCGCGCTCGACGTGTCGGTGCAGGCGCAGGTGCTGAACCTGCTGCAGGACCTGCAGGACGAGTACGGGATGAGCTACATCTTCATCTCGCACGATCTGTCCGTGGTGAAGTACATCTCGGACCGCGTGATGGTGATGCACCACGGCAGCGTCGTCGAGATGGCCGATGCGGACGAGCTCTACCGCAATCCGCAGCATCCGTACACGCAGCAATTGCTGGCCGCCATACCGCGCGGCGCCTGAAAATTCGGGGTCAGGCTCTGACCCCGAATTTTCTGACCCCGAATTTTAGGTGTTGCGCGCGGGCTGCGCGCGTTGCCGCTTTCGCCACGCCGGTGCCGGTTTTCCGCTACCATACCAGGATGGCCCAGCTCTCCCACCTGATTCACGTCTACGGCGTCCTCATCGTGTTCGGCATCGTCCTGCTCGAACAGATCGGACTGCCCATTCCCGCGTTTCCGGTGCTGATCATCGCCGGTGCGCTGGCCGTCGACGGCGGGGCCAACTGGCCGCTGTACCTGGCCGCGGCCGTGCTGGCTTGCCTCATCAGCGATTACTTCTGGTTCCGCGCCGGCCGCTACTACGGCAAGCGCATCCTGCGCCTGCTGTGCAAGATTTCGCTGTCGCCCGATTCCTGCGTCAGCCAGACCGAGGACAATTTCAGCCGCTGGGGCGCGAAATCCCTCGTCGTCGCCAAGTTCATTCCCGGCTTCAACACGATCGCGCCGCCGCTCGCGGGCGCCATGGGCACGACGACGCCGCAGTTCGTCTGGCTGTCCGTCGCCGGCGGCCTGCTGTGGAGCGGCGTGGGCATGGGCCTCGGTGCCTGGTTTCACAACAGCGTGGACGACGTCATCGCATGGTTCGAGACCCTGGGCAGCACGGCGTTGATGGTCGTCGGCTTCCTGCTCGTGCTGTTCGTGTCGTTCAAGTACATCGAGCGCAAGCGCAACCTCGGCGGGGCCAACCTGCCGCGCATCACGATGGACGAGCTCAAGGACCTGGTCGAGGCGGGACACGATCCGCTGATCGTCGACGCCCGCGGCGCCACCGCGCGCCAGCTGGAAGCAGGCATTCCCGGCGCACTGGTCTATGGCGACAACGTGCCGGAGCGCCTGATGGCCACGCTCGACAAGGACCGCCACATCGTCATCTATTGCTCCTGCCCGAACGACGTCACGGCGGCGCAGGTGGCGAAGGAATTCGTCAAGAACGGTTTTCATCGCGCCCGTCCGCTGCACGGCGGCCTGGATGCGTGGAACGACCATTGCGCGGCCGCCCAGGCCGACGCCGAGCTCAAGCCCAAGCACGGCTGAGCAATCATCCATTGACCGATCACGCGGCACCGGCCCGGCGCGCCGGCGCTCGCTCATGCGTTCGATAAATCCCGCGCATTGGTAGCTGGACTACTCGTTGCTACACAGGGGTTTTACGCAAATTCGCCCGGGTGTTGGGTCGGATGTATCTAAACTACAATAAAAGCTTGCGCTGCAGCCAAGAAATCCTTAAGCTTCGAGGAATCTGTTTCTTACGGCCTGCCATGATCGTTTCGCCCGTTGCCATCGTCGATCCGTCCACCGAACCGCGCCTCGACAGCGCCCGATACGCGAGCCCGCGCCTGCTGGCCGACATCGGCGGGACCAATGCTCGCTTCGCGCTGGAAACCGGACCCGGCACGGTCGGGCTGATCGAAGTCCTGCCGTGCGCCGCGTACGCGACCCTCGCCGACGCGCTACGGGCCTACCTCGCGCTGCCGCACGTGGCCGCCGTGGGCGCCGTCCGCCATGGGGCGATCGCGATTGCGAATCCGATCGTCGGCGACTTCGTGCGCATGACCAATCATCACTGGGAATTCTCGATCGAGGCGCTGCGCCGCGAGTGCGGATTCGACGCACTGGCCGTCGTCAACGATTTCTACGCGCTGGCGATGGCGCTGCCGCACCTGGCGGACGGCGAGAAGCGCCAGGTCGGCGGCGGCGCGCCCGTCGCGGGCAGCTCGATCGGCCTGCTGGGAGCGGGGACGGGTCTGGGCGTATCCGGCCTGGTGCCTGCGGAAAACCTGCCGGCTGGCGCCAAGCCGGTCTGGACGGCACTGCGCAGCGAAGGCGGCCATGTGACGTTTTCCCCGGCCAACGAGACCGAAGTCGCCATCCTGCAATTCGCCTGGCGCGAATTCGAACACGTGTCGGCCGAGCGCTTCCTGTCCGGTTCCGGCCTGGAACTGATCTACCGCGCGCTGGCGAACCTGCGCGGCGGCGCGGTGGCGGCACTGGATGCGCCCGAGATCACGCGCCGCGGCCTGGCCGGCACCTGCGTCGTGTGCGACGAGGTCATCGAGGTCTTCTGCGGCATGCTGGGCACCATCGCCGGCAACCTGGCCGTCACGCTGGGCGCCCAGGGCGGCGTCTACATCGGCGGCGGCATCGTGCCGCGCCTGGGCGAGCGCTTCGCCGCCTCGTGCTTCCGCGCCCGCTTCGAGCAGAAGGGCCGCTTCGCGGGCTACCTGGCGCAGGTGCCCACCTATGTGATCACGGCCAACTACCCCGCTTTCGTGGGCGTTTCGGCAATCCTCGCGGACCATCCGGGCGTGTGATCCGCGTCCGCGGCGTCGCTTCCGATGCATGGCAATGTTCTTTTCCCGGTTTTATCGGGTACAATGACTGTCAGTTGGAAGAAACGATGTCGTTCGCTTAGCCCGGCGCCAGGAGCCTCGCCTCCAGAGCCCAGTCTCCCGATGGTGCCGGTAGCCCCGTTTCTCTTGAAAATCAACCGTTTGCGGTCCACTTTCCGGTGAGCCGCCCCGTGCCAGGGCGCAAACCCTCACGGTATCCCGTCCGGTACGCCAATCCGGGCGATGGAACCCCGTTTCAAAGCATGAGTCTCAGTCTGGCGGCTGCCGCGCAGCTGATGGAGCGGGTTATGTTTGATGATTCTTAGCATCCAGAGTTGCACACTCCGCTGACGACATCGTTATGAACACTGATGAGGCCAAGAAGGTCCTCGAGACCGCCTTGCTGTGCGCGCGCGAGCCGATGACGATCCACGCCATGAAGAAGCTCTTCGTCGACGTGGACAAGGACGGCCAGCCGCTGGGCGCCGGCGTCGGGTCGGATACGATCAAGATCCTGCTCGAAGAATTGCGCCAGGATTGGCAGGATCGCGGCATCGAGATCGTCAGCCTGGCATCGGGCTGGCGTTTCCAGAGCCGCCCGGAAATGAAGCCTTACCTGGACCGGATCGCGCCGGAAAAACCGCCGAAATATTCGCGCGCGACCCTGGAAACCCTGGCGATCATCGCCTACCGCCAGCCGGTGACGCGTGGCGACATCGAGGAAATCCGCGGTGTGGCGGTGAATTCGCAGACGATCAAGATGCTGGAAGACCGCGGCTGGATCGACGTGGTGGGCCACCGCGAAGTGCCCGGGCGCCCCGCGCTGCTGGGAACGACGAAGCAGTTTCTCGACGACCTGGGGCTCGCCGCGCTGTCCCAGTTGCCGCCGCTGCAGCAGGTGGCCGACATCGGCGCCGGGCGCAGCCTGGAAGCACTGGAAGCGGCCCTGCAACAATTTGACGACACTTCACCCGTTGAAGTCCCGATACACGACCAAGCGCTCGCGTCCAACGACTGATCGTCGCGCCAGGTCAGCAAAACCAAGAAATGAATGATGAATCCAACTGACATGAACGAGACGATCCCTGCCGAGGCAGGACAGGAGACGGCCGCCAAGCCGAAGCGTCGCACCAAGCCGAAGGCGGAGGCCGCACCCGCGCCCGCACCGGAAGGCGCGCAGCCGGAGGCCGTGGAAAAACCGAAACGCACGCGCAAGACCGCGGCCCAGAAGGCGGCCGAGGCAGCCGAAGGCGCGGCCCCGGCCGTCGCCGCGGCACCGGCCGCCGAACCGGCGCCGCGCAAGCCGCGTACCCGCAAGGCCGCCGTGGCCGAGGCTGCGCCCGCCGCGGCCGAGTCGGCCCCTGCACCCGCGCCCGCGTCGGTGCCTGTTGCCGCTGCACCCGCGCCCGCGCCCGCGCCTGCCGCAGTCGCTCCGGCGGACGACGCTGTCGTCCAGCGCAAGCCGCGCGGCCCGCGCCAGATGCGTGAGCAGCGCCAGCAGCGCGAACCGCGCCAACCGCGCGTCGAGTCCGAAGCGCCCGCGGTGGAGGCCGTTGCCGCCGAGGCGGCACCGGCCGAAGCCGGCCGCAACGAGCAGCGCCGCGACCAGCGCGGCGGCAAGCAGCAGAAGAAGAAAGGCCAGCCGGGCCAGCAGCGCGGCCAGCAGGCACAGAACGCTCAGGGCGCCCAGGGCGGCCAGAACGCTCAACCGCAGGGCCAGAACCAGAAACAGCAGGGCAAGGGCAAGAGCGCCAGGCCCGGCAACAAGCCGGCCAAGGGCGGCAAGGGCAACGATGCCGACGCCGTGTTCTCGTTCGTCACGTCGGACGCGTTCGACGCCTACGAGGGCGGCCGCGGCCAGTCGCAGCCGACCAAGGCGCGCCGCGACCTGACGGCCGAGGACGACGCACCGAAGCTGCACAAGGTGTTGGCGGAAGCGGGCCTCGGTTCGCGCCGCGACATGGAAGAACTGATCATCGCCGGCCGCGTGTCGGTGAACGGCGAGCCGGCTCACATCGGCCAGCGCATCCTGCCGACCGACGCCGTGCGCATCAACGGCAAGCTGCTGCAGCGCCGCGTGAACAACAACAAACCGCCGCGCGTGCTGGTGTACCACAAGCCGGCCGGCGAAATCGTCAGCGCGGACGATCCGGAAGGCCGTCCGTCCGTGTTCGACCGCCTGCCGACCATGAAGACCGGCAAATGGCTGGCCGTGGGCCGCCTCGACTTCAACACCGAGGGCCTGCTGCTGTTCACGAATTCCGGTGACCTGGCGAACCGCTTGATGCACCCGCGCTACAACATCGACCGCGAATACGCCGTGCGTACGCTGGGCGAGCTGGAAGAGGGCATGCGCCAGAAGCTGCTGGCCGGCGTCGAGCTCGACGACGGCACGGCCTCGTTCACCAAGATTGCCGATGGCGGCGGCGAGGGTGTCAACCGCTGGTACCGCGTGGTGATCGGCGAAGGCCGCAACCGCGAGGTGCGCCGCATGTTCGAGGCGGTGGGGCTCACTGTTTCGCGCCTGATCCGTACGCGCTACGGCGCCATGACCCTGCCGTCGGGCCTCAAGCGCGGCCGCTGGGAAGAGCTGGAAGAAAACGACGTGCGTCAGTTCCTCGACGCCTTCGGCATCGAGAAGAAGGGCGGCGCCCAGAACAACAAGGGTGCTGCCGGCGGCAAGGGGCAGGGTGGTCCCAAGGGCCGCGGCAACGACGATCAGCGCTCGAACGGCAACCGCATCGACCGTGCGGACGCCAACCGCAACGTGGATCCGTTCGGTCCGCCGGTGGTGCGTGTCGGCGCGGGCCGCGAAGAGGGCGGCATCCTGGGTGGCCGCGGCGGCCAGGGGCAGGCTCAGGGCCAGGGTGGACGCGGCTTCGGCGGTGACCAGGCACGCGGTAGCAACCAGCCGCGTGGCAACAACCAGCCGCGTGGCGGCAACCAGCCGCGCGGCGGTGGCGGTGGTGGTGGCGGTGGTGGTGGCAAAGGCCCGCGCCAGCCGGATCCGCTGCAGACGACGTTCGGTTTTGCCGGCGCCGGCCAGAACCGCCGCAGCCAGGGTCCGCGCGTGAGCGACCACGGCATGCCGCGCCGCGGCCGCCGCGGTTAATTCGTCAAATCGCGCGGCATGACCTGGGTCATGCCGCGCGAAAATGAATCGCTTGCAGCGCCGTGTTCTTCAAACGTGTAAACTGTTGCATAGCTGTTCATTTTGCAGTGCGGCGATTGCGGCCGACCCTGTATCGGGTTATAATGCATGTCTAACCCGAGTGCTTCCCAATATTGTTTTGGCGAACAAGCTCCAGTTGGGAATACAAAAGATGGGCAGTTGCCCATTTTTTTTTTGTTGAATCGTTTTAAGGGTCCGGCACCGGACCGTGGAGAACCTGTGCAGTTGTTTGATTTGATTGCCACGACAGTCAGCGGACTGGGCTACGACCTCGTCGATATCGAACGGGCCGAGCGAGGCATCCTGCGCGTGTTTATCGACTTCCCGGCGGCAGTGGCGGACGAAAAGGGACCGATCTCGGTCGAGGATTGCGCCACGGTGAGCCACCAGTTGTCGCACGTGCTGATGGTCGAAAACGTCGACTACGAGCGCCTGGAAGTGTCGTCGCCCGGACTGGACCGTCCGGTGCGCACCCTGGCCGACTTCGAACGCTTTGCCGGCAGCGAATGCACCGTCAAGCTGCACGTCGCGATGCCCGGCACCGCGAACCGCAAGACCTGGACGGGCATCCTGCATGCGCCGGAAGGTGACAAGATCGGGTTGGAATTTGAAAGCAAGGATGGTCCGGCGTTGCTCGAATTTACGCTGGCCGAACTGGACAAGGCACGCCTGGTGCCAAAGGTGGATTTTAGGAGTCGCAAAGCATGAGTCGCGAAATTTTGTTGTTGGTTGATGCGCTCGCGCGCGAAAAGAACGTCGATAAGGAAGTGGTCTTCGGGGCGCTTGAGTTCGCCCTGGCGCAAGCTACGAAAAAGCGCTACGAAGGCGAGGTCGACATTCGCGTGTCCATCGACCGCGACACGGGCGAATTCGAAACCTTCCGCCGCTGGCACGTCGTGCCGGACGAGGCCGGTCTGCAACTGCCGGACCAGGAAATCCTGCACTTCGAAGCCAAGGAACAGATTCCGGACATCGAAGTCGACGAGTACATCGAAGAGCCGATCGAGTCGGTCGAGTTCGGCCGCCGCTTCGCCCAGGACACGAAACAGGTCGTGCTGCAGCGCGTCCGCGACGCCGAGCGCGAGCAGATCCTGCAGGACTTCCTGGAGCGCGGCGACGCGCTGGTCACCGGCACCATCAAGCGCATGGAGCGCGGCGATGCGATCGTCGAATCGGGCAAGATCGAGGCGCGCCTGCCGCGCGACCAGATGATCCCGAAGGAAAACCTGCGCATCGGCGACCGCGTGCGTGCCTACATCCTGCGCGTGGACCGCAACATGCGCGGCCCGCAGGTGATCCTGTCGCGCACGGCACCGGAATTCATCATGAAACTGTTCGAACTCGAAGTTCCCGAGATCGAGCAGGGTCTGCTGCAGATCAAGTCGGCCGCCCGCGACCCGGGCGTCCGTGCGAAGATCGCTGTCTTTACCGCGGACAAGCGCATCGACCCGATCGGTACCTGCGTCGGCATGCGCGGTTCGCGCGTGCAGGCCGTGACCGGCGAGCTGGGCGGTGAGCGCGTGGACATCGTGCTGTGGTCGGAAGATCCGGCCCAGTTCGTGATCGGCGCGCTGGCTCCGGCCAACGTGTCGTCGATCATGGTGGATGAAGAGAAGCACGCGATGGACGTCGTCGTCGACGAGGAAAACCTCGCGATCGCGATCGGCCGTTCGGGCCAGAACGTACGCCTGGCGTCCGAGCTGACCGGCTGGAAGATCAACATCATGACCGCCGAAGAGTCGGCCAACAAGGCTGCCCAGGAAACCGCTGCCGTGCGCACGCTGTTCATGGAAAAGCTGGACGTGGACGAGGAAGTGGCGAACATCCTGGTCGAAGAAGGCTTCTCGAGCCTTGAAGAAGTCGCATACGTGCCCATCTCCGAAATGCTGGAGATCGAATCGTTCGACGAGGACACCGTCAATGAACTGCGCACCCGTGCACGCGACGCGCTGGTGACCGAGGCGATTGCTTCGGAAGAAGGTCTCGAGGGTATGGAAGAGGCGCTGGCCAACCTGGAAGGGATGGACCGCGCCACTGCCGGCAAGCTGGGCCTGGCCGGTATCAAGACCCTGGAGCAATTCGCGGGTCTGGCCTACGACGAGTTCAGCGCCATCCTGGCGCTCCCGACCGATCGTGCCCGTGAACTGATCAAGAACGAATTTAATGATGTGACCGACGATGAGATGAAACTGGTCGACGCCAAGTACGACGACCGGGCCAAGGCCCTCCAGGCAAAAGCCTGGAGCCAGGTCGAAACGGCCAAGGCATAAATGAGACGCGACAGACCGGAGCATATCGCTTTCCGGTCTTCGCGCTTTATTAAGCTAGCAAATTTCTTTATCATCTCGCGACACATAGAAAAGAGGACTGAATGGCGAGTAACAACGTAGCCCAATTTGCCACCGAACTGAAGATGCCTGCAGATTTGCTGCTGACGCAGCTGCGTTCTGCCGGCGTCGAGAAAAGTTCGACGTCAGACCCCTTGTCCAAGGATGATAAGGATAAGCTGCTGAACCATCTGCGCCGTACCCACGGTGCCGCCGAATCCGGCGAAAAGAAGAAGATCACGGTGACCCGCAAGGAAACCTCCGAGATCAAGCAGGCTGACGCCAGTGGCAAGTCGCGCACGATCCAGGTCGAAGTGCGCAAGAAACGCACTTTCGTGCAACGTGACGATCTCGTCACGCCGAAAGCGGCTGCCCAGCAGTCGCCGGTCGTCGACGCCGCCGAGCAGGCGCGTCGCGATGAAGAAGCGCGCCGTCAGGCAGAGCTGATCGCGCGCCAGGAAGCGGAACTGCGCGAGAAGCAGGAACGCCTGGCCAAGCTCGAATCCGAAAAGGCCGAGCAGGCCAAGGCGGCCGAAGAGCAGGCCAAGCGCGACGCGGAAGAGCGCGCCAAGCGCGAAGCCGCGGAAGCCGAGGCAGCCCGTGCCAACGAGGCGCAGAAAGCATCCCAGGCGTCGGCAGGTGCTGCCAACGCCGCCGAGGAAGCGAAGCGCGCCGCCGCCGAGGAAGCCAAGAAAGCGGCTGCCGAGGAAGCCAAGCGCAAGGCCGAAGAGGCCGCGAAGGAAGCCGCCGAACGCGCTGCCGCCACCGAGCGTGCACGCAAGGCCGTGGCCGACGAAGTTGCCCAGATCAAGGCGATGATGGCCCAGCCGCGCCGCGTGATCAAGGCGCCGGAAGTGGTGCCGGCTGCGAAACCGAAGGCGGCCGAACCGAGCACCCTGCACAAGCCGGCGACGGCTGCGAAACCGGCCGAAGCCAAGCCGGCCGACGGTGCGGGCGGCCGTGCCAAGCCGGGCGACAAGAAATCGATCAAGTCGGCCAACGTGGCCTCGACCTGGTCGGACGACAAGAAGCGCGGCGGTCCGAGCGGCGGTACGAAGGGTCGCGGCAACGCGGCGCCGACCGGCCGTGACGGCTGGCGTGCAGGCGGCGGCCGTGGCGGCCGTCGTGGCGGCCACGACGATCGCGAATCGAACTTCCAGGCCCCGACCGAAGCCATCGTCAAGGATGTCTACGTGCCGGAGACCATCACCGTCGCCGAACTGGCGCACAAGATGGCCGTCAAGGCATCGGAAGTCATCAAGCAGCTGATGAAGCTGGGCCAGATGTGCACCATCAACCAGGTGCTGGACCAGGAAACCGCGATGATCGTGGTGGAAGAGATGGGCCACAAGGCCTTCGCCGCCGCCGAGGACGATCCGGAAGCGCTGCTGGCCGACCACGGCGAGCATGCCGATTTCGAGTTGAAGCCGCGTGCGCCGGTCGTGACCGTCATGGGTCACGTCGACCACGGCAAGACCTCGCTGCTGGACTACATCCGCCGCGCCAAGGTGGCGGCGGGCGAAGCCGGCGGCATTACCCAGCACATCGGTGCTTACCACGTGGACACGCCGCGCGGCATGGTCACCTTCCTGGATACCCCGGGCCACGAGGCGTTCACCGCCATGCGTGCCCGTGGTGCCAAGGCGACCGACATCGTCATCCTCGTGGTGGCGGCCGACGACGGCGTGATGCCGCAGACCAAGGAAGCAATCGCTCACGCGAAAGCGGCCGGCGTTCCCCTGGTCGTGGCGATCAACAAGATCGACAAGCAGGGCGCGAATCCGGACCGCGTGACCCAGGAGCTGGTGGCTGAAGGCGTCGTGCCGGAAGAATACGGTGGCGAGTCGCCGTTCGTCCAGGTGTCGGCGAAAACCGGCCAGGGCATCGACGACCTGCTGGAAAACGTGCTGCTGCAGGCCGAAGTGCTGGAACTGAAGGCGCCGGTGGAATCGCTGGCCCGTGGCCTGGTGGTCGAAGCCCGCCTGGACAAGGGCCGCGGCCCGGTCGCCACCATCCTGGTGCAGTCGGGTACGCTGAAGCGCGGCGACGTCGTGCTGGCGGGATCGTCCTTCGGCCGCGTCCGTGCGATGCTGGACGAAAATGGCAAGTCGGTGGCCGAAGCCGGTCCGTCCTTCCCGGTCGAGATCCAGGGCCTGACCGAAGTCCCGAGCGCGGGCGAGGAAGTCATGGTCATGGCCGATGAACGCAAGGCGCGCGAAATCGCACTGTTCCGTCAAGGTAAATTCCGCGACGTGAAACTGGCCAAGCAGCAGGCAGCGAAGCTGGAGAACATTCTCGACCAGATGGGCGAAGGCGAAGTCAAGAACCTGCCGCTCATCGTCAAGACCGACGTCCAGGGTTCGCAGGAAGCGCTGGTCGGCTCGCTGCAGAAGCTGTCGACGTCGGAAGTGCGTGTGCAGATCGTGCACGCGGCCGTCGGCGGCATCACCGAGTCGGACGTCAACCTGGCAACCGCGTCGAAGGCAGTCATCATCGGCTTCAACGCCCGTGCCGACGCCCAGGCGCGCAAGCTGGCGGAAACGAACGGCGTCGACATCCGTTACTACAGCATCATTTACGATGCGATCGACGAGATCAAGACGGCACTGTCGGGCATGCTGGCACCGGAGAAGCGCGAGCACGTCACCGGCCAGGTGGAAATCCGCCAGGTCATCCTCGTGTCGAAAGTCGGCGCGATCGCGGGCTGCCTGGTCACGGACGGCGTCGTCAAGCGTACCTCGTCGGTCCGCCTGCTGCGCAACAACATCGTCGTGTGGACGGGCGAGATCGACTCGCTCAAGCGCTTCAAGGACGACGTCAAGGAAGTGCGTGCCGGTCTGGAGTGCGGTCTGTCGCTGAAGAACTACAACGATATCCAGGTGGGCGATACCCTGGAAGTCTTCGAAGTTCAGGAAGTGGCGCGTACGCTGTAATCACGGCCTTTGCCGATCGGAGTACCATTTGGGGCCAGGAGCTCGCGCCTTGCGGCGCGGGGCGACTGGCCCCAAATCATTTTTCGTCGTTCCCGCGCACGCGGGAATCCATGCTGAGCATATCGGGTTGCGCTGATGGCTCGATCGATACAGTGATCGAAGTCGATTGTTTTTCGATTTCTGAACGTCAGTATGGGTTCCCGCTTTCGCGGGAATGACGGGTGATAACAAGAATACACGGCAGTAAACGAATATGGCAAAACATAGCAAAAGCATTCCCCAGCGCGGTTTGCGCGTGGCCGACCAGATCCAGAAGGACCTGTCGGAACTGATCGCCTTCGAACTGAAGGACCCGCGCGTCGGCATGGTCACCATCAGCGAGGTCAAGCTGACCCCGGACTACGCGCACGCGAAGATCTATTTCACGCTGCTCAAGGACAGCCCGGAAGAGATCAAGCAGACGCTGGAAGGCCTGACCAAGGCGTCGGGCTACCTGCGCAACCTGCTCGGCAAGCGCCTGCACATCCACACGCTGCCGCAGTTGCACTTCGTGCACGACACGTCGACGAGCCGCGGCCTCGCGCTGTCGGCGCTGATCGACCAGGCGAACGCGACAAGAGCAAAAGACGATGTGGCCGACACCGGCCACATCGAAACTGATCGAGGGGTTACCGGCAACGACGTTGCCGAGGATTCCGAGTGAACGCACGTCCCCCGAAAAAGCCCCGCGACCTCGTCGACGGGGTGCTCCTCATCGACAAGCCGGTCGGCCTGTCGTCCAACGATGCGCTGATCAAGGCAAAGCGCGTCGTCAACGCGAAGAAGGCCGGCCACACCGGCACGCTGGACCCGTTCGCCACCGGCCTGCTGCCGCTGTGCTTCGGCGAGGCGACCAAGTTCTCGCAAGACCTGCTGGAAGCGGACAAGACGTATGACGCCGTCGTCCACCTCGGCATCACGACGACCACGGGCGACACCGAAGGCGAGGCCGTCGAGACGCGTCCCGTGAACGTCACGGTCGAGCAGATCGAAGCGGCGCTGGCGAAGTTCCGCGGCCCCATCCTGCAGATCCCGCCGATGTATTCGGCACTGAAGCGCGACGGCAAGGCGTTGTACCAGTACGCGCGCGAAGGGATCACGCTGGAACGCGAAGCGCGTCCCGTCACGATCCACAAGCTCGAGATGCTGGCGTACGACGCCCCGATGCTGACGATCCGCGTCACGTGCAGCAAGGGCACGTACGTGCGCGTGCTGGGCGAGGACATCGGTGCCGAACTCGGCTGCGGCGCGCACCTGAACGCGCTGCGCCGGATCCAGGTCGGCGCGCTGACGGTCGACGGCATGGTCACCCTGGAACAGTTGCAGGCGCACGACAATCCATTGTCGCTGCTGGCACCCGTCGATGCGCTGCTGTCGAGCTTCCCGCGCGTCGAGCTCACCCCCGAACTGGCCGCGCGCTTCCTCAACGGCCAGCGCCTCGCGCTGAACCGCGAGCCGGTGACGCTGCCGGAGACGCCGGGCAGGGTGCGTGTCTACCACGGCGATAAGCTGCTGGGCACGGCGATCCTGCAGGACTATGGCGTGCTGGCGCCGGAACGGCTGATCGCCCGGCCGCAAGGTTAACCGTTTGCTCTGGCGTCAACATTGCGCCAGAATCAAGAGATGCAAGCGACCGACTCCCTCCGCACCGAAGCGCAACTGGCCGGCCGGGCCACCGGCGCCATGTTCTTTTTCGTGTTCGGCGCCGTCTGGCTGGAAGGCTGGGCGACGCAGGCTCACGAGGGCGCCCCGGCATGTGCCGGCATCGCGTTCGTGGCCCTGGCCCTGCTGGCCGTCGCCTGGCGCCGTTACCGCCGCTACGCGCCCGCGCTGGCGCACGCGCAGGACACGCCGGAGCGGCGCCGCATGAAGCGTGTCTTCAACATCGTGAACGCGGCACAATGGACCGCCATCTTCGTCCTCGCGCAGGTGCTGGTCAACCTGGGCAAGGGCGCGTGGATCATCCCGATGGCCATCGCCATCATCGGCCTGCACTTCCTGCCGCTGGCCCATGTGTTCAGGAATCCGCCGCACTACGTGACGGGCGTGGCCATGGTCGCGTTCGCCGCGCTGTATCCGCGGCTGGCGAGCGGCGGCCCGGCGGCGCCGGTGGGTTTCCTCGGTGCCGGACTCATCCTGTGGCTCAGCGGCGCCTGGGCACTGCGCGCCTGACGTCATCGTCATTCAATATTTCGGCGTTATTCTGGCGATGCGGGCCGTTGCGGCGCAGCAGAGGCCTGTAAGCATGCTATACTAGTGGGTTCCGGAAGTCGAAAGTCTCGAGCTCTTCCGCCCATCACGCAACATTTCACTGTTGAAAACGCATATGTCAGACACCAAACGCGCGATTCGTAATATCGCAATCATCGCCCACGTTGACCACGGCAAGACCACCCTGGTGGACCAGCTGCTGCGCCAATCCGGCACTTTCCGTGAAAACCAGGCGGTCGACACCCGCGTGATGGACTCGAACGACCTCGAGAAAGAACGCGGCATTACGATTCTGTCGAAGAACTGCGCGGTCGAGTATGAAGGCACGCACATCAACATCGTCGACACCCCGGGCCACGCCGACTTCGGCGGCGAGGTCGAGCGCGTGCTGTCGATGGTCGACTCGGTGCTGCTGCTGGTGGACGCCCAGGAAGGCCCGATGCCGCAGACCCGCTTCGTCACGCGCAAGGCGCTGGCGCTGGGCCTGAAGCCGATCGTCGTCGTCAACAAGATCGACCGTCCGGGCGCGCGCGCCGACTGGGCGATCAACCAGACGTTCGAACTGTTCGACAAGCTGGGCGCCAACGACGAGCAGCTGGACTTCCCGATCGTCTACGCGTCGGGCCTGAACGGCTACGCCGGCATGGACGAAAGCGTGCGCGGCGGCGACATGAAGCCACTGTTCGACGCCATCCTGAAATACGTGCCGGTGCGTGACGACAACCCGGACGGCCCGCTGCAGATGCAGGTCACGTCGCTGGATTACTCGTCGTACGTCGGCAAGATTGGCATCGGCCGTATCAGCCGCGGCCGCGTCAAGGCCGGCCAGGACGTCGTCGTCATGAACGGCCCCGACTCGACCCCGATCAAGGGCCGCATCAACCAGGTGCTGAATTTCAAGGGCCTGGAGCGCGTGCTGGTCGATGAAGCCGTCGCCGGCGACATCGTGCTGATCAACGGTATCGAAGACATCGGCATCGGCTCGACCGTATGCGCACCGGACGTGCCGGAAGCGCTGCCGATGCTGACCGTCGACGAACCGACGCTGACGATGAACTTCATGGTCAACAATTCGCCGCTGGCCGGCCGCGAAGGCAAGTTCGTCACCAGCCGCCAGCTGCGCGAACGTCTCGAGCGCGAACTGAAGGCGAACGTCGCGCTGCGCGTGCTGCCGACGCCGGACGACACCGTGTTCGAAGTGTCGGGCCGCGGCGAGCTGCACCTGACCATCCTGCTGGAAAACATGCGCCGTGAAGGCTTCGAGCTCGCGGTGTCGCGTCCGCGCGTCGTGTACAAGGAAATCGACGGCGTCAAGTGCGAGCCGTACGAGAACCTGACCGTCGACGTCGAAGAAGTGAATCAGGGCGGCGTGATGGAAGAACTGGGCCGCCGCCGTGGCGACCTGCAGAACATGGAATCGGACGGCAAAGGCCGCGTCCGTCTGGAATACCGTATCCCGGCCCGTGGCCTGATCGGCTTCCAGGGCGACTTCATGACGCTGACCCGCGGTACGGGCCTGATGAGCCACGTGTTCGACGCCTACGCACCGGTGGACAACACCAAGGGCGAGCTGGCCGGCCGCCGCAACGGCGTGCTGATCTCGCAGGACGACGGCGCCGCCGTCGCCTATGCGATCTGGAAGCTGCAGGACCGCGGCCGCATGTTCGTCGAGCACAACACCCCGGTGTACGAAGGCATGATCATCGGCATCCACTCGCGCGACAACGACCTGGTCGTCAACCCGATCAAGGGCAAGCAGCTGACCAACGTGCGTTCGTCGGGTACCGATGAAGCCGTGCGCCTGGTGCCGCCGATCCAGATGTCGCTGGAATACGCCGTCGAGTTCATCGAGGACGACGAACTGGTCGAGATCACGCCGAAGAGCATCCGCCTGCGCAAGCGCCACCTGAAAGAGCACGAGCGCAAGAAGGCCAGCCGCGAAGCCGCATAAGCTTCACCGGCTCCAACGAAAAACCCGCTGTTCGCAGCGGGTTTTTTTATGGCTCGGGAATCCATCGATTTGGCTTCCCGGGCAAGGACAAAACGATGTGGTTATTGCATTGGAAGGAATAACATTATTTCCACTTAATTGACTTCCAATTAAGGCAAAAGCGGTCCCGACGCACCCGTCCCGATTGGCCACAAGCCGCAGAGGATCCGAAGCGGACGCGCGGGGAAGCCCGAAGAGATTCCGTCGATCACAATAACACTGGAGATACCATGAAACTGCTGAAACAACTGACCGTCGTTGCCGCCCTGTCCTCGATCGCTTCGTACGCATCGGCCCTGACCCCGATCGCCGATGCCGAACTGTCCAAGGTCTCGGGCCGTGACGGTGTGTCGATCGCCGCTGACCTGCATGTGAACATCGGTTCGTTCGTCTACACGGATACCGATACCGCGGGCGGCTCGGTGAGCTTCAACAACATCAAGATCGCCGGTGCCATCGCTGCAACCATCGACATCATCGACAACGCCACGTTCCAGGCCGACGCCAGCGCGGCGTCGGGCGCATCGAGCGTCCTGGGCGTGACCGGCGGTGCCGGCCTGGCCGCCTTCATGCCGGCGGGCGACGTCGTCAAGATCGCCATCCCGCTGATCGACACCAACAAGAACCTGAGCATGTCGGTCGACTCGATCAAGATGGGCAACTCGACCGCTTCCTACGGTTCGTTCGCGGCCAACGACATCAAGCTGCAAGGCACCACCGTCTACATCTGGGCGCACTAAGCGGCTCGGGTTGGGTGATGGACGGCCCGCGGGCTTGCCCCGGGCCGTTTTTTTGACCATTGTTTTTCCCTGGTTAGGCCATGCGCACCTTGCTCACTGCGTCCCTCGTGGCACTCTCGCTGTTGCCCTGCGCGGCATCGGCCCAGATGCGCCCGATGTCCGACACCGAACTGTCCACAGTCAGCGGCCAGGGCCTGTTCACGGTCAGTAATTCCAGCTACAGCGGTTTCGATTTCACGCGCATCGGCCTCGACGCCGACGTCACGCTGAACGCCAACCTCGCCAACATGCGCCTGGGCGAATACACGTACGCGCCGCGCAACGGGTCCGGCGCCGACCTCGACATCGGCGCGCTGCAGTTCGGCCGCACCGACGCTTCCGCGGCACAGCGGGTCGTGCAGATCACGAACCCCTATTTCGAATTCGTCTACAAGAACACCGCCACGGGCAGCGGCAGCCAGCGCGAGATCGTCGGCATGCGCCTCGGCTTCGACGGCATCTCCGGCGACATCGGCATGAAGATCGCCACGCTGTCCGGTTCCATGCGCATCGACGCGGGCGCCGCCGGCGTCATCGACAGCATGAACGACGCCGGCGGCGGCAAGCGCTGGGACGGCACGTGCACGGGCTGCACGCCGCTCGCCAACGTCGGCGGCGTCACGGCGGGCGATGCGAACGGTCCGAGCCGCGATTTCTGGATCGCGATCCTCAAGCAACCCGTGACATTCCAGGCCGCCGCCGGCATGCCCGCGCCGACCGAGGCACAGGCCGGCATCTGGCTGAACTGGCGCGACAGGCTGACCGCGCTGAACCTTACCGGCACCGTGCCGGCCAATAACACGGCGGGGCATTGATGCGCGCCGTCGCCGCTGCCATCCTGTTGTCCGCGCCGGTGCTGGCCGCGGCGCTCGAACCGCTGCCGGACAGCGCGCTCGCCAAGGTGGCGGGGCGCGACGGCATGAGTTTCAACCTGTCGAATTTCGCCATGTCGGGCAACGCCGAGCTGCGCTACTACGCGCCCGGCGGCGGCAGCGTCGGCATCGGCAACCTGGCCGCATCGCGTTCCGACAACACGGACGCGCCGTTCGCCGATCCGTACCGCCTCGACATCCTCGCGGGCGGCCCGGGCCGCGCCGACATCATCAACATCGCCTTTCCCGAGAACGCGGCCGGCCGCGAAGTCTGGCAGGTCGCCTACGACTTCGGCGTGAACGCCGGCGGCTTCGACGTCAGGAACGGCAGCGTGATCCTCAAGGATCTCGTGGTCTACGGCGGCGGCCTGCAGTGGTCGACGCCGGCCGTGGGCGACGGCCTCGCGTTCGGCCTCGCCACACGCATCGAGCTCGGGAGCCTGACGCTGGCGCCGAACGGACGCGAGGCGACGGGCGAGGCGATGGTGCTGTCCAACGTGAAGATCGGCGCGGCGACGGCGGACGGTTCCGCGCCCACGTCGCCGTGGCGCATTGCCGACGTGACGAGCCAGGCCGGCATCTTCAATGCGCGCACGGACGCGGCGGGTAATTCGAGCCTGCACATCGGCGTCAACTGGCCCGATGCGGGCCAGGCGGCACCGAGCGGCACGCTGCAGATCGGGAACATCGGCTTCCGCAGCGACGCGGGGGCGAACATGGACCTGGGCAGCTCGCGCATCGGATCCATCCAGTTGCAGTACCTCGACGTCAAGTTCCGCCAGTGAGCACGCGCCGACTCGTCCTCCTTGCCATCCTGTTGCTCTGCACGGCGCGGTGCGCGCTGGCGGGGCCGCAGCCGCTGGCCGATGAAGAGCTCGCGCAGGTGCGCGGCGCCGACGGCGTCAGCTTCGCCGTGCGCCTGCAACTGAACCGTCCGGGCGACGGCAGTGTGGGCGACAGCCGCCTGACCATCGGCCAGACGGTCGACGGCCGCACGACGTACACGGTCCTGAAAAACATCGGGGGCGTGATCCAGATGGTGGGCCTGAACATCAGCCCGCAGACGGCTGCGGACGGCACGAACTATCTCGCCTTGACGCTACCTGCGTGGACGAAGTTCACGGACACCGGCTTCGATTCGCTTAGCGTGCAGGCCGACCCGCGCGGGCCCGTCACGCAGAGCCTGGGGCAGGTCACCCTGAACGGCGAATTGCAGATGCAGGGCCAGCTGCGCCTGTGGTCCCATTGACGGCCGCTTGTCCGTGGGCGTTCAGCCGGTCCTGCTGGAATTCGCCGGGCGCCTTGCCGAACCAGCGCAGGCAGGCGCGGTGGAAGGCGCTGGGGTCGGCGAAACCCAGCTTGTAGCTGAGGTTCTTGACGCTGATGCGGTCGCTGCCCAGGTATTGCTGCGCAATCGTGCGGCGCACCTCGTCGACGAGCGTGGAAAAGTCGGTGCCTTCGTTCGCAAGACGGCGCTGCAGGGTGCGCTCGCTGATCGCGAGGCGCCGCGCGACGGCATCGCGCAATGCGCCGCCCTGGTCGATCATCGCCGGCAGCAGTTCGCGCACGCGCGCGGCCACGCTCGTGCGCTCGGCCTGCGCGAGGCGTTCGTCGAGCAGGCGGAACAGGCCTTCCGCCGCGAGCGGGTTCGCGGTCGGAATCGGCGCCGTGATGTCGGCATTGGCGAATTCGACCGCGTTCGCGGGCGCGCCGAAACGCACGGGGCACCCATACTTTCGCACGTACGGCGCCGTGTCGAGCGGGGCCGGATACGCGTATTCGACGAGCGCCGGCTTCAGGTCGGGCTTGCTGCCGACGAAGCGCAACGTCGCCAGCAGCAGGTTCCAGGTGAAGTCGTAGCGCGCCTGCGGCACGGCGCGCGCGCCGCCGACGAGGTTCAGGCCCACGCGCACGCGGTCCGCCTTCGGCTCGATGGTGGCGCGCACGACGGGCGACACGAGCGGCATGTAGCGCGTCAGGCTGTCCGCGGCCTGGCGCAGGGTGGGGGAGGCGAGCATCAAATGGCCCAGCACGCCGAGCCAGCTGAGCGGGTCGGGGGCGAACACGCGAAAGCCGATGAGCGCATCGCCGCTGGCGGCCGCGAGGCTCTCCCACAGGATGCTGAACTGGTCGGACAACGCGAGCAGGTCGGCCGCGCGCTGTCCCTGCGCGCCGTGCTCGAACCATTCGAGGCCGGCCCTGGCGAACAGGGCGTCGACGTCGATGCCCTCGGCGCCGAGGCAGGCCTTGATGCGCTGTACCACGTCCGTGGCGGACAGGTACTTCACGCTGGCGACCGCGTACGTGCGGACGCGTCCTGCGCTGGTCTCATGCTTGGTCTCCTGACTCATTTATCGAGTGGCCGCGGGTTCTTGTGCCCGGGTGTGTTTTTTATTATGTGTGCATGCGAAATCGCAACGCTTCGGAAAATGATCCCGTGTTTATCAAAAAACGATCATTTTAGGCAGGCAAGATTTTCAATTTGACGCGGCGCAAACGCGGTGTTGCCTGCCGGAATCAGGAGCGCGCCTGCTGGCGTGCCCGAGCGGGCGTGATGCCGTACGCGGCCGCGAAACAGGCCGTCATGTGACTCTGGCTGTTGAACCCGCATTGCGCCGCAACACGGGCGATCGAGAAGCTGGTCCGGGTCAGTAATTCATGCACCCGTTCGAGGCGTAAACGCAACACATAGCGGTGCGGCGTCATCCCCATCGCTTCCTGGAAGATGCGGCGGAAGTGCGATTCCGACACTCCCGCGCGCTCGGCCAGTTCGGCATTGGACAGCTCGCTCGACAGGTTCTGGCCGATCCATTCCAGCACGCCCTGCAGGCGGCCCAGCTGGAGGGCGTCCGGGGGAAGGTGGCGGCCCGTCTTGCCTTCCAGCACGCGGCACGCCTGCTCGATCATCAGGGAACAGGCCCGCTCCACGAAGCCCGTGTTCGGCGTGCTGGTGCGGGAAACTTCCGCCAGCAGTTGCTGGGCGGCCGCATGCACGAGCGGGTCGGAGAACATGGGCGACTTGGCGCGCGCGGCAAGCAGGCGCTGCAGGTGGCGCACCATCTCGTGCTCCGGGTCGAGGAAGTGGAACATCGCCATGTCGATCGCGCCGAAGAACGACCAGCGGCTCGCGAAGCCGGGCTGGAACACGGTCGCGGCACCCGCCAGGAAATCGAACGAACGGCCCGGACTGCGCCCGGCCGTGGCGCGCGCGCCACCGAGGTGGCAGGCCAGCACCATCGAATCGAGCGGCGGCACTTCGCAGCCGCCCAGCTGGAAGATGTAGCGCTCCGCGCGCAGCGGTACGCCGCCGATCTCCACGCTGGTGACCGGCTCGCCCAATGCATTGCTGATCCTGTCCCAAGTGTGCACGGTGCCTCAATGAATGAGCGGTTTTTTATAAAAACGATAGCGTTTTATAACATCCGTCAGCCGTGGCTGCATCCAAAATATAGAAAAAGTGCAATAAACGTGGCCAAAACACCACGTTGGGCTGCATGAAAAATCCGCCACCCGGACGCCATGAATGCGCACGGAGCCGGGCCACAAGGGGCCGCATGAAGCGCCCCAGGGAGACATCATGTACACATTCCTGCTGGGGATCCTCGCGGTCCTCGTGGGCGGCGGCGGCGTGCTGGCCAGGCACGACGTGCAGGACCGTCCGCTCGACCATTTCGACCTGCCGACGACCATGTCCGTGGCCGCCGCCGGCATTCCGAACGTTTCGATGGAGCCGTTCTCCGAGCTCAAGTACAAGAACATCGTCCACCAGGCCTACGACTACAGCTGCGGCTCCGCCGCGCTCGTCACGATCCTCAAGTACCACCTGGGCATCGACGTCACCGAGCAGCAGTCGATGGAAGGCATGATGGCCTTCGGCGAGAAGGACAAGATCATCGAGCGGCGCGGCTTTTCCCTGCTCGACATGAAGCGCTACCTCGCCTCGATCGACGTGCAGAGCGCGGGCTTCCACGCCGAGATGGCGGACCTGCTCGCGCTCGACGCGCCGGGCATCGTGCCGATCGACTACGCCGGCTTCAAGCACTTCGTCGTGCTGCGCGGCGTGCGCGGCGGCCTCGTGTTCCTGGCCGACCCCTCGGCCGGCAACATCACGTTCTCGGTCGAGGAATTCGCCACGCTGTGGGACCGCAACACGCTGTTCATCGCCTACCCGCCGAAGAACCGTCCGCCCGCATTGAAGCTCGCGCTGGCCGACGACGAACTGGGCGTGGTCGACATGGACCGCATCCGCGACCGCGGCCTGCAGCGCCCCATCGACACGCAGGTGGCGAACGAACGCCTGCTGAACGGTTTCGGCGGCATCTCGATTCGCAAACACTAGACCCACCACGAAGGACCACCATGAAGATTTCCACTATGTCGGCGTGCGCGCCGGCGCTGGCCTGCGCCCTCCTGCTCGCCCAGATGCCGGCGCAGGCCCAGGACCCGGCGACCTCGGAAGCCGTGCGCGACGCGCTGGCGAAGAAGGAGGGCGATGCCGACAACACGACGCTGCTGAAGGAAACGCTGACCGCGGTGGACAAGCAGTACTCGCTGATCCGCAAGGGCAAGGTGCAGCTGAACTACGAGCTGGGCTACACCTACATCGGCCAGGAAAAGATCAACACCGACCTGTCGTCCGGCACGGCCACGCTGTTCTCGATCGAGAACACGAACTCGCACACGATCACCAACACGATCATGGCGGACTACGGCGTGCGCAACAACCTGACCGCCAACGTCACGCTGCCCCTGATCAGCCGCTACTCCGATTCCGGCGGCTTCTCGGGCGTCTCGCACACGATCGGCGACGTGGGCCTGGGCGTGCGCTGGCAGCCGCAGGAGGTCAAGCGCGACGAGGTCGCGTACACGTTCACGGGCAACGTGCGCCTCGCGACGGGCACCAGTCCGTACAAGGTCGACGTGCAGAAGGGCGTGGCCACCGGCTCCGGCGTCAACACCTTCAACATCGGCGCCAACATGACGCGCATCGTCGATCCGGTCGCGCTGTTCGGCTCCTTCAACATGGGCTACAGCCTCGCCGCGAAACACCTGAGCCAGCAAATGTACGGCGCCACGCTGCGCGAAGTGAAGCCGGGCGCCAGCTTCGGCTTCGGCCTCGGCTTCGCGTACGCGCTGTCGTACAAGATCACGACGTCGTTCTCGTTCCAGGAATCGATCCAGGCCCGCTCCACGCTCACGTTCGACAACGGCAACAAGGCGCACACGCAGACGCAGAGCGCGGGCATCCTGGCGATCGGCGCGGGCTATCGCATGTCGCCCAAGACCACCGTCAACGTGACGGTCGGCGCCGGCCTCACGGCGGCCGCGCCGAACCTGTCGCTCACCATGAGCCTGCCGTTGTCGCTGTGAGGCCGTGCCCATGAACGCCGCGCCGTCACCGATCGTTCTGCTCGCCGCGGCCGGCCTGGCCGCGGCGCTGGCGCCGGTCGCCCATGCCGGCGTCACCGACAACCTCGTCACGAGCCCCACCGCGATGGCGATGGGGAATGCGGTGACGGCCGACCCGCCCGGGATCGAATCGATCCACTTCAACCCGGCCGGTCTCGCGCGCCTGGAAGGCACGCATCACATCGATTCCGTGTTCGTGGCGACGATCCGCAACCCGAACCGGTTCGTGTCCGCGCCCGACCTCGACATCGGCGGCTTCAAGGACGATCCGATCAACGGCAAGTCGAGCGGCCCGGTGCGCCAGGCCCTCTACATCCCGTTCTACGGCGTCCCCAAGGCGCGCCTGCCGGGCGTGCTGGTGCCGAGCATGGGCATGTCGTACAACGCGCCCGGTTCGCGCTGGACGTTCGGCACGAACGTCTACCTGGCGGCGGCGATGAGTATCGACCGCACCAAGGACCCGGACGATCCCGCGCGCTTCGACGGCCGCCTCGTCCAGCTGCAGCGTCTCGTCTACCTGTCGCCGGCGGCCGCGTACAAGGTGTCGGACACGCTGAAGATCGGCATCTCGGTGCCGATCGCGTATTCCGCGTTCGCCATCAACACCGACTTCCGCGCGCCCAACAAGCTGCTTGGCACCGTCGGCCAGCTGCAGAAGGCCGTCTGCCCGGACGGCAACGGCACCGTGATCGACACGCTGACGTTCGGCCTGTGCGGCGGCGGTCCGGAAGGGATGGTCAATCCGTTCAAGCGCGCCGCGAACATCGACTTCGATCTGCGTGCGTCGTTCGACCCGACGGTCAACATCGGCGTGCTGTGGGAACCGAAAAAATGGTTCGCGCTGGGTCTCGTGTACCAGGGCGGCGCGCGTACGACCTACACCGGTTCGTACACGTTCCACAGCGACCCGATGCTGCGCAGCTTCGTGCGCGGTCTGAATTCTAGCCTGCTCGGGCCGATCGTCGGCGCCGTCACCGGCATGCCGCAGGACATACCCGAATACCAGTCGGGGAACATGACGGCGCAGATCCCGTTCCCGTGGCGCGTGCAGGCCGGCATGAAGCTGATGCTGACGGATTACGTGCAGCTGAACGCGGACGTCAGCTACGCCGACTGGTCCCAGTGGAACGAGCTGACGTTCCAGTTCGACCGCAGCGTCAAGCTGCTCGAGATGGCGCGCCTGTTCGGCTATGCGAATTCGAGCCAGGCCACGTTCAAGATGGGTTTCAGGAGCGTCGTCAACTACAGCTTCGGCACGCAGCTGAACCTGACGAAGAAGCTCGCGCTGCGCTTCGGCTACGAGCCGCGCAAGAGCTCCATCCCGGGCAACCAGATGAGTCTTCTCGCGCCGCTGCCGGACACGAAACTCAGGAGCGTCGGCCTGCGCTACCGCTTCGATGACGGCGGGGAACTCAACCTGACGGGCAGCTACATGAAGGGGACGTACGACATCCCCGCGCGCAGCGACTGCAATCTGAATTGCGACAATTTCTTCAACCTGATCTACAACCCTTACGCGGCCACCAACGTGTCCGGCAGCCTGATCGTGAAATACGCGGGCGCCTCGTACACGCGGCCGTTCTGACTGGAGACGACGATGTTGCGAACGATGTGGATGACGATGGCGCTCGGTGCGGGCGTGGGCCTGGCCGCGGGCGCGCACGCGGAGGGCATCACCGGCGTGCCCCCCGCCAAGCAGGCGCTCGTGCAGCGCGTGCTGGACAAGATGGGACTGGAATCCGTCGGCCTGCAGATGCTGCAGGCGCCGGTGGCCGACATGCTGCGGCAGTCGCGCGTCGTCGTGCAGAGCCGCGTCCCGGCCGACAAGCAGGACGCGACGATGAAGGACATCACGGCGGAGGCGACGAAGTTCGTCGAGCAGGAATCCGCGGGCCTGCGCACGAGCACGCGCGCGATCGTGCAGTCCAGCGTGGCGCCGCTGCTCGCGCAGAAGTTCAGCGAGGACGAGCTGAAACAGCTGGCGGGCATCCTCGAATCGCCCGTGCTGGCGAAGTTCGAGAGCGTCGTGCCGGAGATGAAGAAGGCCGTCGGCGAAAACGTGGCCAAGGCCAACGCGGCGCAGATCCAGCCGAAGATGACGGCGCTGCAGAACCGCGTGGGCCTGAAGCTGCGCGCGGCCGTCGGGCAGTGATGACCACACCATGAGGAGGCGGGGATGAGCGACTGGATGACACGCAGTACCAACAGGTCCCGGCTGGGCCAGATCCTGATCGAGAAGAAGCTGATCTCGCAGGACCAGCTGGACGCGGCGATCCGCGCGCAGGAACAGAGCGGACGCCGGCTGGGCGAGATCCTGGCCGACATGAAGCTGATCACGCAGGCGCAGGTGCGCGGCGCCGTGCGGCGCCAGCGCAGCCTGCGCATGGCGGCGGCGCTGGCGACCGCATTGCTCGGGCCTTTGCACGCCTACGCGGCGGTGGCGGCGACGCCGGCGGCGGCTGTCTCCACGCGCCTTGGCGGCGAAAGCGGGCGCGAATTCGGCCGCGGCATGCGTGCGCTGTCGGATGAGGAACTTGGGGAGGTAGTCGCCCAGGGTCGCAAGGAGGATCAACTGGGCGATGCGCTGCGTGACCAGGCCCGCCAGGCGGAACTGCGCCTGATCGCCATGGCGGCGCAGGGCGGCCAGCATGGGGTGCGGACCGCCGTGCAGCACGCGCTGCCGAACGACGGCGTGCGCGTGCTGGGCGAACTGGCGACGGTGTTCAATCCGCTCGCGCTGCTGCTGTCGGCCGACACGACGGTGCGCGACGTCAGCTACGACCCGGCCAATTCGCATGCGACCGTGAACAAGGACGGCTCCATCACCTTGCGCCTGCCCAGCACGATCGGCGAGATCAGCTTCCGCAACATCCGCGTGGGCAGCCATCCGGGGCCGACGTTCGGCAGCATCGAGATCCACGACATCGACCTGCGCGGGACGACGATCAGCGTGAAGCCGATCGGGCACTGAAACGACAACGCCCCGCGCGCGGGCGGGGCGTTGTCGTTCCTGAAGCAGGGGTCAGCGCAGGCCGAGCAGCGCGAGGACGCGATCCCGGCTGACGCCGACGAGCGCCGACGTCAGGGCGATCAGCGACTCGTAGTCCGTGCTGGCGGCGACCTTGCCGAAGTCGTCGATCGCGATGGTCATGTCGGGCGGCGGCGTCGCGGCATCCGACACCTGGGCGCTGGCAGCCTGCAGGGCAGCGCTGGCGGCGGCCTGCGAACGGTGCACGCGTTCCAGCGCCTGCACGACTTCGCGCAGGCTCTGGCGCAGCGCGTCGGCATTGCCGGTCTCCGCGCCCACGTTCCACAGCTGGGGTGCCAGGTTCGCCGGCAGTTCTTCGGTGGTCACGCGGCCGCGGCCGCTCACGGCGATGCTGTCCTTGACGGACGACCAGTTCGATTCCGGCGTCGAGAACACGAGTTCCCCGTTCTCGTCCAGGCTCGCGTGCACGCCCATCGGGGCGAGGGCGCGGTCGAGGGCGCGGGCGACTTCCTGGTTCGACTGGTCCGGCTCGATGTTGACGCCCATCTGCGGGCCGCCGGCGCTGCCGACCGAGAACGAGATGGTCAGCGGCGCATTCTGCTTGATGCTGGCGATGTCGAGGCCGCGGATACGGAAGCGCTGCGTGGCCGGCTTCGTCGAATAATTCAGGTTGTTGTCGACGCTGCCGCCGCCGGTTTTCTTGCGCTCGGCCAGCGTTTGTGCAAGCTGGCGCGCGTGGACTTCGAGCTGCAGGCGCGAACCGTTGCGGGTGCCGGCCAGCTTGGCCGTCAGCTCGCCCTTCAGCGCCTCGAGCTGGTTCGACACGCGTTCGAGGTAGTCGAGCGCCTGCTGGGCGCCCGCGACCTGGTCCTGCAGGCCGCTGGCGATCTTCGCCGCGCTGCCGTTGGCGCGCAGCGGTGCCGCAGACGCGGCGGAGGCCGCCGTCGTGGCGGCCGCCGTGTCGTCGACGGACCCGCTCGAGCGGGTCGGAACGAGCCGGGAGGAGGCATTCGCCCGGGTGCCGAGTGTGCCGCCGGTTCCGCCGGCGGTCGTGGGTCGTAATGTGGTATCCATCGCCGTCAGAGCGCCGCGAACAGGGACAGCGTGCCGATCTTGCTGTAGGCCTTGTAGCTGGCCTGGAGCGCCGTCTGGTAGCCGTTCAGCTCGATGGCCGCGGTACCGATGTCGAGCTGGCCGATGTCGAGGATCGCCGTCTGGTTCGACAGGCTGACGTTCTCGTGGTTGGCGTCGATCGTCTTGAGGACGTTCTGCTGGCCGCCGATGACGGCGACCTTGCCGGTAACGAGATTCAGCGCATCGTCGAAGCCGTCCAGGTTGGCCTTCAGGATGGTGCGCACGGCGGGGTCGTTGGCATTGACCGTGCTGCTCGACATCGTGCTGATCGTCTGGTCGAGCTGGTTCAGCAGTTTTTCCAGCCCGTTGACGTTCTGGTTCGCCACCTGGGTGATGCCATTGCCCACCACCACCAGCTGGTCATTCGTGTTACCCGTATAGCTGTAGCGCGAACCGAGCGGGGCGGCGGCATTGTACGTGATCGGGGCCGTGCCGGTCTCGGTGCCGGAAAATATATAGCGGCCTTCCTGGTCGACCGTGTTGGCCGAGTACATCAGGCTGTCGCGCAACGAGGTCAGCGGGCTGGTCATGGCGTTCAAGTCCTGCGGGGTGTTCGAACCGTTCAGTGCCCACACGAGCAGGTCGCGGCCCGGGCCCATGTCGTTGACCATGTTCTGCAGGTAGCCTTCGTTCTTCGTGAGCCGTTCGTTGATCGCGGCGATGTTGTTGCGGTACTGCTTGATGCCGGCTTCTTCGCGCTTGAGGCGCGACAGGCGCACGCTGTCGACCGGATCGTCCGACGGCAGCTGGATGCGGTTGCCGTTGGCCATCTGCTGCGTCACGTAGGTGATGCTCTCCTGGTTCAGCTCGAGCGACTGGGTCATCATCGCCTGATATTGACTGGTGGCGATACGCATGCTTTTCTCCTTTAGCCCATCATCTGCAAGGTGGCGTCGAACAGCGCGTTCGCGACGGACATCACCTTCATGTTGGCCTGGTACATGTTCTGGTATTCGACGAGATGCACGGCTTCCTCGTCCTGGTTGACGCCGCTCGTTGACTGCCAGTCCGCGACGGCCTGGTCGCGCATCGTCTGCGCGGTCTTGAGGGCACCCTTGTTCTGCTGGCTGTCGACGGCGAGGCGGCCGACGAGCTGGGTGTCGGCGTCGCTGATGAGCACCGTGCCGATCTTCGCCATCGTGATCGTCTGGCTCTTGATGGCGACCAGTTGTTGCAGGTTGCCGGTGTCGCCCGGCTTGCCGTCGCTGGAAAATGCGAGGTCCGACGTCTGGTAGCCGTCCGCCACCTGCAGCATGTTCGACGTGCTGCCCGGGTTGTACACGAACAGCGGCTTGCCGGCCGACCCGTCCATCGCATACCCGGCCTTGAGCTGGGTATTGACCTTGTCGGCGATCTGCTGCGCCATCTCGGCCACGCCCTGCTGCAGCGGCAGCAGCGTGTCCTGTTCATAGACCGACAGGCCGCCCAGTTGGCCGCCGGCCCTCGTCGTGTCGAGGTCGAACGTCGTGCCGGCGAACGTCAGGGTGAAGGTCTGCGCGGCGCCGCCGCTGACCGACAGCTTGGCGGGGACGCCGCCCAATACCAGCGACTGGCCGGTCTTGAGCGACACGTTGCGGGTGCCGTCCGGCTGGTCGCTGACTTCCAGGCCCATCTGGCTCGCCAGGCTGTCGATGGCCTGGTCGCGCGCGTCGATCAGGGCCGACGGATTGCTGCCGGTGGCGTTCGCGTTCGCGATCTGGGCGTTCAGCGACGCGATCGACGCGATCGTCGAGTTGGCCGAGTCGACCAGCGCGCTGCGCTGCTGGCGCACCGATTGCAACTGGGCGTTGTAGACGTTGTTCATGCTGTTGAAGCGCTGGGCCAGCAGGCCGGCGGCGGTCACCACCTGCTGGCGCAGCGGGGTCGACGTCGGGTCGACGCCGGCCACCGAGTTCAAGGCCGCGAAGAAGCCGTCGACGCCGCTCGACAGGCTGGCGGTGTCGTCGCCCATCACTTTTTCCAGCTGGGTCAGATAGGGCTGGGTCTGCGAATGCGCGCCCAGGTCCGACGCGCTGCGCCACATCTGCTGCGTCTTGTAGCTGTCGGAGAACCGCATCAGCTCGGTCACGCGCACGCCGTTGCCGGCCTGGCTCGAACCGGCCGCCGGCGCGACCGCGCTCAGCAGGGCCGACTGGCGGGTGTATCCCTTGGTCTGCAGGTTGGCGATGTTCTGGCTGCTGGCGGACAGGGCCAGTTGCGAAGCGACTGCTCCGGACAGGGCGTTGTTCAGGATGCTCATGGTGCGAAGCCTTCTTGTGCGTGGTCAGTAATGACAGGCGACCGTTCAGCTCGTTTTATTAAGCGGCGCGGGCAAGATCTGCCGCAAAATCGCATCGGCGACGCCGAAGGCACGCTGTTGCGCCATGTTACCGGCCAACATGTTATCCACCATGTCGGTCATGTCCTGGTTGACTTTGTCCTTCGTCGGGCTGTCGTCCGGCGCGATGGCGCGCGTGCTCTCGCGCATCTGGTGCAGCATGTGCGAAATGAAAAAGCTCTCGAATTCGACGGCGGCCTTGGTCGCCTTGGCAACGTAGGCCTTGTCCGCGGCGGGCGCGACTTTTTCCTCGCCCGCGGCCTGGTCCGGCTGCTCCGGACCGATTGCGTTGACGTTGTTCAGCATCAGATCACCACCAGTTCGCCTTCGATCGCGCCGGCCTGGTCGAGGGCCTGCAGGATCGCCATGATGTCGTCGGGAGAAGCGCCGAGGCTGTTGACCGTGTCGATGATGGTCTGCAGGCGGGCGCCGGCCGGCCAGTGGAACATCTGGCCCGAGCCCTGGTCGACGGACACCTTCGATTGCGGCGTGACCTGCGTCTGGCCTTTCGAGAACGGTCCCGGCTGGCTGACGGCCGAGCTTTCCGAGATCACGACCTTGAGCGAGCCGTGGGTCACGGCGGCCGATTTCACGCGCAGGCCGTCGGAAATCACGACGGTGCCCGTGCGCGAGTTGAACACGACGCGCGGCACTTCCTCGCCGGCTTCCACCGCCATGTTTTCCAGCTTGGCGACGAAGGCGACGCGTTCGGTCGGATTCGTCGGCGCCACGACCTCGACGCTGGTGCCGTCGGCGGTGGTCGCGACCTGGCCGAAGCGGCGGTTGATCGCGTTCACGACATTGGTCGCGGTGTCGAAGTTCGGGTGCCGCAGGCGCAGCAGCACGGCCGGGCGGGTGGCGAAATCGGTCGCGATTTCGCGCTCGATTATCGCGCCGTTCGGGATGCGGCCGCTGGTCGGCGTGTTGACCGTCACCGACGAGCCGCTCTTGCCGGCCGCCGACAGGCCGCCGACGACGAGGTTGCCCTGGGCCAGCGCATAGACGTCGTTGTCGGCCGCGCGCAGCTGGGTCAGCAGCAGGGTACCGCCGCGCAGGCTTTTCGCGTCGCCCAGCGACGAGACGGTCACGTCGATCTGCTGGCCGCGGCGGTAGCCGGGCGGGAACACGGCCGAGACCATGACGGCGGCCACGTTCTTGTTCTTCGCTTCCTCGCCTTCCGGCAGCTTGACGCCGAACTGCTTGAGCATGTTGACGACCGACTGGCTCGAGTACTTCACCTGGGTGGAGTCGCCGCTGCCGTTCAGGCCGACGACGAGGCCGTAGCCGACGAGCGGGTTTTCGCGCACGCCTTCCACGCTGGCGAGGTTGCGCAGCGGCTGGGTGCGCGCGAGGATGGCCACGTCGGGACTGACGGACGCGGTCTTCACGGCGGGGGCGGCCAGGGCCGGCAGCGCCAGCACCGCGGCCAGGACCAGGGAAGCGAAACGTAAGATGCGGGTCATGACGTCCTCAGAAGGGCATGAACGGACCGGTGAAGAACCGGGTCAGCCAGCCGGGGGTATTGGCTTCGGCCAGCGTGCCTTGGCCGGAATAAGCGATGCGGGCATTGGCCACGCGCAGCGACGACACCTGGTTCTCGTTGTCGATGTCGGCGGCGCGCAGGTAACCCTTGATGCGGACGTATTCCTCGCCCTGGTTCAGCTGCAGGCGCTTTTCGCCGGCCACGCGCAGCAGGCCGTTCGGCAGCACTTCCTGCACGAGCACGGTGATCGCGCCGGTCAGCGCGTTCTGCTGGGTGCTGGTGGCGTCGCCGTTGAAGCTGCGGTCGGCCGAGATGTCGAGGCCGCTGCGGCCGAAGGTCTTGCCGAGCGCGCTGATCGGCGTGACGGACGCGGAGGAACCCTTGCTGAAGCTGGTCCCGGCCTTCTTGCTGGCCTGGGTCGTTTCCTGCAGCAGGACGGTGACGACGTCGCCCACGCGGAACGCGCGCGCGTCCGAGGTCAGCGAGACGGTATCGGCGCTGAACACGCCGCCCCCGACGCCGGCGCGCGCCGCCTGCGCTTTCGGCAGGGCGAGGGCGTCGTCCACGGGGGCGGGGGTGTTCAGGGGGACGCGCGAGGCGCATCCGGTCAGCACGAGGCTGGCCGCCATCCCGGCGGCGAGGGCGAAGCGTTTCATGGTCAGCGGGACGCCTGGGACAGGTATTGCAGCATGTTGTCGGCGGCCGACAACACCTTGGTGTTCATTTCGTAGGTGCGCTGGGCGGCGATCATGTCGACCATCTCTTCGACGACCTGCACGTTCGACCCTTCCAGTGCGCCCTGCTTGATCTTGCCGAAGGCACCGTCGCCGGCGCGGCCTTCGTTGGGCGTGCCGCTGGCGGTCGTTTCCTGGAACAGGTTGTCGCCCAGGGCCAGCAGGCCGGCCGGGTTGACGAACGTGGTCAGCGTGAGCTGGCCCAGTTCGGTCGGGGCGATGTTGCCCGGGACGGTCGCGCTGACCATGCCGTTTTCGCCGATCGTGATCGCGGTCGCGTTGTTCGGCACGGTGATCTGCGGCACCAGGGGCAGGCCCTGCGCGTTGACCAGCACGCCGTTCGAATCGACCTGCAACTGGCCGGCACGGGTGAATGCCGGCTGGCCGTCCGGGCGGCGCACCTGCAGGAAACCGTTGCCGTTGATCGCCACGTCGAGCGGCTGGCTCGTCGTCTGGATGCTGCCGTTGGTGAACACCTTCTGCGTGCCGACGATGTTCACGCCGTTGCCGAGCTGGACGCCGTTACTGACCGTGTTGTCGGCCGTCTGGGCGCCCGGCTGCTTGTCGACCTGGTAGAACAGGTCTTCGAACACGACGCGGTCGCGCTTGAAGCCGACCGTGTTCACGTTGGCCAGGTTGTTGGCGATGGCTTGCAGTTTCGCATCCTGCGCCTGCACGCCGGTCTTGCTGATCCACATTGCTGGATTCATGGTTTCTCTCTCTCTGGATTCGGTTGGGGACGCGCGATCAGCCGGCGATCAGCTTGTTGCCGACCTCGTTCATGCCGTCGCTGGCCTTGAACAGGCGCATCTGCACTTCGAAGCTGCGGTTCAGGCTCATGGTGGCGACCATTTCTTCGACGGCCGAGACATTGCTGCCTTCGAGCGCGCCCGGGCGGACCTTGACGTCCGGATCGGCCGGCAGCTGGGCGCCGTCGCGCGTCACGATCAGGCCCGCCTCGTTCTTCGTCAATTCGGCGCCGGTGGCGTTCACGAGGCGCAGCTTGTCGACGACCTGCATCTGCGTGGCGCCTTCGGTCAGCACGGAAATCGTGCCGTCCTTGCCGATTTCGACCGCGGTGTGCGGCGGCAGCACGATGGGGCCGCCTTCGCCCATCAGCGCATGGCCGTGGACCGACAGCGCGCCGTCGGGACCGATGTCGATCTCGCCGGAGCGGGTATAGGCTTCGTTGTCGCCATACTGCACGGCGAGATAGCCCTGGCCGCCGATCGCGACATCGAGCGGACGGCCCGTTTCGCGCACCGAGCCGGCACGGGTCGAGACCATGTCGGCCTGCATCGACGACATATGGCGGTCGTCGTAGCCGAAACCGCCCAGCTGCTGGTTGGTCGCCACTTCCATGCTGGCCCGGAAGCCCGCGGTGTCCAGGTTCGCCAGGTTGTTGGCGTGGACCTGTTGGGCGCGCATCAGGCGCTCGGCGCCGGAAACGGCGGTGAAGATCAGTTTATCCATGGGGCGTCAGTCTTACAGGGCCTGCATGAGGGCCTGCATCATCTGGTTCTCGGTGGTCAGGACCTTCGAGTTCGCTTGGTAGTTGCGCTGCGACGTCATCAGGCCGACCAGTTCCGACGTGATGTCGACGTTCGAGCCTTCCAGCGCGCCGGTCGACAGCTTGCCGGCCAGGCCCACGCCCGGGGAGCTGTACAGGGCGGCGCCCGAGTCGGCGTTGGCGACCCAGCTGGTATCGCTGATGGAGGAGAGTGCGCCTTCGTTGGCGAAGGTGGCGACGGCGATGGTGCCGACCACCTGCGACTGGTCGTTGCTGTACTTGGCGACGAGCGACCCGTCCGGTGCGAGTTCCACGCCCACGAACGTACCCGACGCATAGCCGTTGCTGCGGTTGGTGGTCGTGGTGGCTTCGCCGGCGAAACGGGTCGTGCCCGTGTAGTCGATGGCGACGTTGCCGGCCGCAGCGCCGCCCGCCGCCGTGATGGCGACCGAGTTGCCGGCCGTGGTCTTCAGCGCGCCGGTGGCGTCGAACGTCAGCACGGCGGGCGTCGCGCCCGGCTTGGCGCCGTCCAGCGAATAGAATGCGTTGACGGTGTTGGCGTCCTTCTTGACGAAGTATTGCGACAGGGTGTGCTGGGTGCCCAGCGAGTCGTACACGATCGACTGCTTGACCATGTTGTACGAGGTGTTCTTGGCCGGGTCGAACGGGGTGACGGTCGGCACGGTCCAGTCGGCCGACAGGTTGCCGGTATAGGCGATGCCGGTCGTCGCGACGGCCGGGATCTGGCCGGTCGGAATCTGCACGTCGCCCATCACACCCAGCGTGCCGTTCTTGGACGGACCGTAGCCCTGCACCTTGTTGCCGTTGCTGTCGATCAGCATGCCGGTCGAGTCGGTCGAGAAGATGCCCACGCGCGAATACTGCGTCGTGCCCTGGGCGTTGACGCTGACGAAGAAGCCGCGGCCGTCGATGGCGGCGTCGAGGCCGCGGCCGGTGGTCTGGGTGCTGCCGTTCGTGCTGATGTTCTGCGTGACCGAACCGATTTCCACGCCGTTGGGGCGGCTGCCGGCCATGACGGACGAGAAGTTGGCGCGGCTGCCCTTGAAGCCGTAGGTGGCCGCGTTGGCGATGTTGTTCGAAACGGTGTTCAGTTGCTCGTTGATGGCCTGGATGCCGGACAGTGCGATGTCGAAGCTCATGTCGATTCCTTAAATGCGTTGCGGTAGAGGGTGGGCGCCGTTCAGGAGCCCGTCTTGCCGTTGAAACCCGTGACGGCCGAGGGATCGACCTCGCCGATGTTGGCCACCTGGAGCACGACGCTGGTGCCGTTCACGCGCACGCTGTTCAGGCGCGCCGCCACTTCGATCGTCGGGGCGCTGCCGTCCGACGGCTTGGCCTGGATCTTGTACGTGCCGGGCGCCAGGCCAAGGGCGTCCGGATCGATCGTGAACGACTGGGCGCCCGAACCGGGACCCAGGTCGACTTCATGTTGGCGGCCGTCGACGCCGGTCAGGACCAGGCTCGTGCCGGCCGAGAGACCGTTCAGTTGCACGGTGCCGTTCACCTTGCCGCCGTCGAGCCTGACGGTGTCCGTCGCGACCGTGACGTCGGAACCCACCTGGCCGCCCATCGCGAGCGTCTGCAGGCTTTGCAGGACGGATGCGCTGGCGGTCGTCGTCTGCGACAGGTTCTGCAGTGCCTCGGTCTGCGACAGCTGCGACAGCTGGTTCACGTACTGGGTCGGATCCTGCGGCGACAGCGGATCCTGGTTCTGGATCTGCGCCACCAGCAGCTTGGTGAACATGTCCTTGTTGGCCTCGGTCGGCGCCTGCGTTGCGATCTTGTTGCTGCCCGTATTCGACGTGCTGCCGAACTGGGTGTTGGTGGCGTGATTGGTGGTCACCATGTTCAGGATTCTCCCAGCTTGAGCAGCGACTGCTGCATGGATTTGATGCGTCCGAGGACTTCGACGTTGGTTTCGAAGGCGCGGCTGGCGGACATCATGTCGGCCATCTCGGACACTTCGTTGACGTTCGTGTAATAGACCATGCCGTCGGCATCGGCCTTCGGGTTGCCCGGCTCGTGCACGCGGCGCAGCGGCTCGGCGCTCTCGACCACGTCGAGCACCTGCACGCCCGCGCTGGCGTTGTTGCCCATGACGGCCGCGAAGACCGGCTTGCGGGCGCGGTACGCTTCCGCTTCGGAGCCGGCCGCGACGTCGGCGTTGGCCAGGTTGCTGGCAATCGTGTTCAGGCGCACCGACTGCGCCGCCATCGCCGAACCGGCGATCTGGGAAATATCCTTGAAGCCCATTGTTGACCTGTTATTGACCGTTGATGGCTTTTGCCAGACCGCGCAACTGCATGTTGATGAAGGTGAGGCTGGTATTGAAATCGGAAGAGTTCTGGCCGAACGCGGCCTGCTCGACGCCGATCTCGACGGTGTTGCCGTCGGCGCTCGGGTGGTAGGGCACGCGGTACAGGGGCTGGTCGTCGCTCAGGCTGAGCTCGCCGTTCTCGGTGTCGATACGATCCTGCAACATGGCGCCAAAGTCGATGTCACGGGCGGTGTAGCCGGGCGTGCTCTCGTTGGCAATGTTCGCCGCCAGCACCTTGGTGCGCTCGGCGCGCAGTTCCAGCGCGTCGGCATGCACACCCAGTGCATCTTTGAAATTAATCGTCATGTCGGGAACTCCTGTCGGTTGAACTTCGGATGATTGGTTAGAATCAGATTTTTTCCGCAGCCACTATTCTCTAATGATTGCTTTCTGTAAGGCAACCCTTGCCGCTTCATCACTCATGCTGTTTTCTGCGTTCGCGCAAGCGGCGACGCCGTCGATTCCCATGCAAATCGAGCAATCGGCCCGTGCCGAACTGGAAAGACAGATGGCCGCGTCCGGCTTGACCGAACCGCAATTCGAGATTGCCGTCGTGACCGCGCGGCCGGCGCCGCCGTGCAGCCAGCCAGTGGCCGTGGAACCGCTCGATACCCGTTTTCCCCAGAGGATGCGCTTCGTGGCGCGCTGTCCGGACACGCCCGGATGGCGGTACGAGTACGTCGTCCGCGCGCGCGTGACGGCCATGGTCGCGATCACGGCGGCGCCGGTGGCGGCCAACGAAGCGTTGACGGATGCACAAGTCACGATCGAGCGGCGTGATATTTCCAACATTGCCGATCCGATCAGTAATCCGGCCGACGCGGTCGGACAAATGTCTCGTCGTATGTTGCGTCCAGGAGACATTTTGCGCAGCGGCCAGCTCAGCAGCCCCGTTTTGGTGAAGCGCGGCGATGCCGTCATGATGATCGCGCGGCGCGAAGGCATCGAAGTCAGCATGGCCGGAGAAGCACTGGATGCGGGCAGTAAGGGTGCGGTCGTGCGCGTGCGCAACGCCGGCAGCGGGCAAGTCGTGCGCATGCGCGTCGCCGGACCCGGCACGGTTGAGCCGATCGACATGGCGATCAGCCGCTGATGTTCTGCAGTTTGCCGGCCAGGCGCGACAGCTTGGCCGCATAAGCGGGGTCGGTGGCATAGCCGCCCTTGGCGAGGCCGGCGGCAAAGGCCTGGGCGTCGGCGCCGGCGCCGAGTGCGCCACGGAAGCGCGGGTTGTCGATCAGCATCTGCGCATAATCGCGGAAGGCGCTGGCCTGGTCCGGGTAGGCGCGGAACTTCGCGCTCGTCTTGATGGCGGCCCCGCCGACGTATTCGGTGGTGGCGGACTGCGCGACATCGCCTTTCCAGCTGGCGCCGGCCTTGATGCCGAACAGGTTATAGGATGAACTCCCGTCTGCATTGCGCAGCGGACGCTGGCCCCAGCCGGATTCCAGTGCGGCGTGCGCGGAGACGAGCTCGGGTGCCACGCCCAGCTTGTCGGCCGCTTCTTTCGCCCATGGCGCGATGCTTTCCAGGAAAGCCTGCTGGTCGGGCGACGCGTCGGTATCGCCGCCCATCAGGGCCGCCGTTGCGCCCTGGCTGCGCGCGGCCCACATGCGGCCCTCCGCGCTGAGCTGTGCGCTCGGCGCGAAATCGCCGCCGCCGTTCTGGATGAAGTCGGTGACTTCGCCCTGCACCTCGTTGAAGATGCCGCCGAATTTGCCGCCGCCGTTGCCGGTCGGCGCGGTGGGCGCGGTGGCCGCGGTCGGGGTCAACGAGGGGATCGACGTCGTGAATTCAGCGTGGCGCATAGGTATCGTCTTCGCCGTGCAGCAGGCGTTGCATGATCGTAAATTGTTCAGCCATCAGGTTGCCGTTGCGCGTCGTCGCCTGCTTGCAGTCGCGCACGAGCGTCTCGAGCTGTTCCCAGTCGGCCTGGCCGCACGTGCGCTGCGGCGCCGGCAGGCTGCCGAACAGGTCGTCCATCGTCGCTTGCGGGCCCAGCAGGGCGCGCACGAGCTGCACGCGCTGCTGGCGGCGCTGCTCCATCGCGTCCAGCTCGGGCGTGAGGGCTTCGGCCAGCAGCGTCAGTTCGGTGCCGCGGTGGCGCATGGCGGCCTGGAATTGACGTTCCAGCAGGTCGCGGATCGTGCCGCAGGCGGTCAGGTCGGCCTGGACACCGTCCAGCAGGCGCGCGACGGCCTGGTCGCGGGTCATGCGGCTCATGGGTTCACGCCTTGCTGCCGTGGAAGCGCTGGATCAGGCCGGCCAGGCGGCCCGCGTCGAACGGCAGTTCGCCCTTGGCCAGCGCGTCGCGCAGCTCGGCCACGCGGGCGGCGTCGAAGTCGGGCAGGGCGCCAAGCGCTTTCTGGGCCGGCTGCAGCACGGCGGATTCGAGGGCGTCGTTGCCCGCCGGGGCCGCGACCGGGGCCGCCGCCGGCGCGGCGGCGCCGCCCACCTGCGGGGCGATCGAGACGGAAGGCGAAGAGGCACTGGAAATCTTCATGCGTGGTCCTCGGGTTTTCGATTGAATCGTCATGGTTTCTTTACCATCTGGCTGCGCAGGTCCTTCAGCGCCGGATCGTCCGTTTTGGACGTGGACGCGTCGGACGTCAGGGCTGCGGTATCCGCCGGGGTGCCGAACATGGTCTTGATGGCAGCTGCTTGCTTGCTGGTCAGGATTAACAATTCGATACGGCGGTTGGCCGAAGCATCCGGATGGGCCGCGTCGATCGGGGCGCGGTCGGCCATGCCGACCAGCTGCAGGATGCTGTCGCTGCGCATGCCGCCGATGAGCAGTTCGGACCGCGCAGCCAGAGCGCGGTTGACCGACAGGCTCCAGTTGGAATAGCTGGTCGGTCCGGCCTTAGTGTACTGCAAGGAGTCCGTGTGGCCTACGATCAACATCTGATTTTCCATCTTTTCGAACAGCGGTGCCATCGCACGCAACAGTTTTGCGAACTTGGCGGTCGGCAGCGGGCTGCCGCGCACGAACATGCCCTGGCGGTCGGTGTCGTGCAACATCACGCGCAGGCCGTCCGGCGTGATCACGGTGGCAAGGTTCGACGCGAGGCCGGCGTCCGCGCTCATCTGCTGGAGCTGGTGCGCCAGCGCGGCCAGTTCGGACGGCGATTCGTACTTCGTGCGCACCGTCTGCGTATTCGCCCTGGCGCCGGCCGCCGGACCTTCGGCGCCGCCGTTGCTCTTCGGGAGCTGGAAGCGTTCGATCAGGCTGCCGGCGGGGCTCGACTTGATTTCCGGCTTGCCGCCCGTGCCTTCGAGCAGGCCGCTGGCCGTGTTGTCGCGCACGATGTTCTTGGTTTGCTGGGCTTCGCGCGCGGCGATCAGCCAGAGCACGAGGAACAGCGCCATCAGCGCCATGCAGAAGTCGGCGAAGGCGACCTTCCACGCGCCGCCGTGTTCGTCGTCGTAATGCTTGCCGCCGCCACGTTTGACGATGGTCGCTTCGTGCTTTTCGGCGGCGACTTTCTTGGTTGCTTGCACTTATCGCTCCAGATCAGGCCTTGCGCCTGGCGCCGGCGTCCTCGCCGTCGGCCATCGCGTTGATCCACGCTTCGAGTTGGGCGAAGCTGGGCTTGGTGTTCAGCTGGATCAGGCGGCGGCCCGCGTCGATCGCCAGCAGGGGCGGCTTGCCGGCGACGTGGGTGCACAGCACGACCTTCACGGTTTCCATCGTCGACGCTTCGGAATTGACCAGCTGCTTCATCATGCCGGAGATCGGGTCGAGCACGCCGTAGCAGAAGAAGATACCGATGAACGTGCCGACCATCGCGGCGCCGACGTGTTCGGCGATCTCGGCGGTGTCGGCCCCTTCGCCGACCGAGTTCATCGTGATCACGATGCCCAGCACGGCGGCCAGGATGCCGAAGCCCGGCATTGCCTCGGCGATCTTGTGCAGCGATTTCGACGGCTGGGTCAGTTCGTCGTGGATGGCCTCGAGTTCCTGTTCGAGCACGCCTTCCAGCTCGTGGGCGTTGATCTTGCCCATTGCCATCAGGCGGAAGTTGTCGACGATGAACGCCAGCAGCTTCGGTTCTTCGAGAATCCGCGGATAGCGCTGGAACATCGGGCTGTCCTTCGGCGCCTCGACGTGGGCGTCGAGTGCCTTCAGGCCGCCCGCGGCCGTCTGCAGCAGTTCGTACATCAGCAGCAGTAGCTGGCGCTGGAATTCGGAGTCGTGCTTGTGCTTGCTCGCGACCTTCCTGACCTGGGAAAACAGTTCGGCCAGCACGTGCTTGGGGTTGCCCAGCACGAGTGCGCCGACGGCGGCGCCACAGATGACGAGCATCTCGGTCGGTTGCCAGATGGCGAGGGCGCTGCCGCCCATCATGAGGTAGCCGCCGAACACGGCACCGAGCACGATGAGAATGCCAAGGATTTGCATGATTGTTATTACCTTTCTTGTCTGGTCGTTCAGGCCTGGGCGAGCGCCGCTTTCATCTTGGCCAGCGCACTCTTGTTGAGCTGGCAGACGCGGGCGTCGGACAGGTCGAGCACGGCCGCGATTTCCTTGTAGCTGAGCTCGAATTCATAAATCATCTGGATCACGCGCTGCTCGCGTTCGTTCAGGGCGCCCAGTGCCTGCTCCAGGCTGCGGCGTACCATGAACTGTTCTTCCGGACCGGGGGCGTTGTGGGCGCGCTCGGTCGCTTCCTGCAGCACGTCGTCGAAGCTGAGCAGCTCCTCGGCAACGTCATCCAGCAGGAACTGGCGCCAGTCTTCCTGGCTGATGCCGAGCGCCTCCGCCGCTTCCTTGTCGTTCGGCTCGTGGCCGAGCTTGCGGGTTAGGGCGCGCACGGCGTCGCGCATCTTGTGGCTGTCCTGGCGCACGGCGCGCGGGCGCCAGTCCTGGCGGCGCAGCTCGTCGAGGATCGCGCCGCGCACGCGCAGCGACGCGTAGCTGGAGAAGCCGGTGTCCGGGATGCCGTAGCGGCGCAGCGCTTCGAGCAGGCCCATCAGCCCGATCTGCTCCATGTCCTCGCGTCCCATCGCGCCCGACACCTGCGACGTGAGCTGGCGCGCGATGCGCTTGACGAGCGGCGCATAGGCGACGAGATGTTTCTGCTCTTCGGCCGCGCTCATGGCCGCGTGGATGGCGGCGTCGGCATATTCGCTGCTGGCGTAGCTGTCGGCGTAGTCGGTCATGTAACCCACGTTGTCCCCGATGGTTATTCGATGATCAGCTTGCCGATCATGACTTGCACGAACGGTTTTTCCGTGTGCTCATGCTCATAATTGGCGTCGAAGGATTTGTTCAGTTCTTCCGCGTACTGTTCCACCGTCATGCCGGCCGCTTCCTTCATCGTGTAGGCCGACAGGGTACGCACCGCCAGGCTGCGCAGCAGCGGCAGGTTTTCCTTCGTTTCCTTTTCCTTCTCCGCTTCCGTCGACAAGACGAGGTCGGTCGACAGGTAGTGGGTGTCGGCGTCGTCCGGGCCGCGGCGCAGCATCACGATGACCTTGTCCAGCGTCACGTACTTGACCGGCTTGCCTTCCCTGGCCCTTTCCGCTTCCGCTTTTTTCGCCGCGCCGGCGGCTGCCGCGGGCTTGGGCATGAACCACCAGACCGCGCCACCCGCACCGGCCGCGCTCACGATCACGGCGCCGGCGATGGCAATAATCATTTTCATTTTGCTCATGTTGGTACTTGCGCCCGAAAGCGCTGTCGATTCGTCCGTTGCTTACGAGTCGCGGCCGAGATTGAATACGGACGCGGGGTTGCCGGCCTCGGCCAGACCGCGTCCGGGCTCGTTGTCCTGGTCGCGGCCTTGCTGGCGGCCGCGGCCCTGCTGCTGCGGGTCGCCGAACGGCGCCGCATTGTTCCTGGGTGCCGGTGTCACCGTCACGGCGACCTCCGTGTACTGGCGCTGCGACAAATCGTTGCGCAGGTTGTCGCTGACGGTCTGCAGCTGGCGCAGCACGTCGCCGTTGGAGGCCGAGATGTTCACTTCCAGCATGCCGGCGCTGTGGCGGATCGCAATGTCAATGCGGCCCAGCTGGGGCGGCTCGATGCTGATCGTGGCCTGCTGCACGTTGCCCGCGACGTGGACATTCAGGCGGTCGCCCAGCGTTTCCTGCAGAGTCTGGCGCCATGCGGTCGGCGGACCGGCCAGCTTGACGGTGTCGGCGGCCGGCTGGGCAGCCGGCAAGGTCACGACGCCCACGACCGGCGCGGCCGTGGCGCTGCCCGGCTGGACGCCCTGCGCGCCGGATCCGTCCGTCGCGGCGTCCTGGCCGCCGGTACCGGCGTTGCCGTTGGCGGCATTGCCCTGGACGGCCAGGCGCACGTTGGCGGCGGTCGCATCCTGCTGGGCGGCTTGCGCGAGCACAGCCTGCGGCAGGGCCACCGGAGCGCGGCGGGCCTCCTGGCCCGAGACTGCGAGCGGCTGCGCCGGCGTGTCGGCCTTGACGGTCTCGTCCGTGCCGGTGTGCGCGCCGCCCTGGGCAGCCTGCACCGCCTGGGTGACCTGTTGCGGCGACAGCGGCATCAGCGGCATCGTCATCGCGGCCAGCAGGGGATTGTCCGGCGTGGCGGCGTCGTCGGCCGGCGCAGTGTCGGTCGCGGCGGCGGTCGCGGCGTCGGTGGGCGCGCTCGCTTGCGCGGCGGCGGCGGTCGTTGCCGGATCCGCGGCGTCCGTCGGCGCCGGTGCGCCGGCGCCGTTCTGCAGGCCGAGCCAGCGGGCGAACGTCTTGCCCGGTGCCGGCGCGGCGCCGTCGGCCGTGGATTGCGTGGGTGCCGCCGCGGTCGGTGCATCCTTGGCGGCAGCCGGGGCATTCGCCTGCTTGGCGGCCGGCGGGGCCGACGTGGACGGGTTTGCGGTGTTGAGCATCATGGTCATTCCTGGCTTGCGCCTGATTCTGTTTCGCTGTGCATCGCGTAGGCGATCCAGCCGTCCTTGTTGGCGCGCATCTCTTCCAGGCGCGGTTCGAGCGCGCGCGCGGCGGCGGCCACCTCGCGCGCGGCCGTGTCGTGCTGGGCACGCACGCGTTCCAGCGCGGCGCGTTCCCCGGCGGTCCACGGCCCCTGTGCGGCGAGCGCGTTCAAGGCCGGGAAGAGGGCACGGGCCTGTTCGCCCAGCCGGTCCCAGTCCTGGCGCGCGGCGGCGTCCTGCAGGGCATTGCCTAATAGCGCCAGCGGTGCAAGCCGGTCGGTCCTGTCAGCCATTGCGCGCCTGTACGCCGGCCCAGCCCTGGCGGATGGTGGTCAGGATGCGCACGACCTCGTCGATCATCGCCGGGTCCTGCTTGATGCCGGCGCCGTGCAGGTGCGTGACGCAGAAGTCATACAGGTTGGCGAGGTTGGCGACGACCTGGCCGCCGGTCTCGAAATCGAGCGAGCTGGACAGGCCGTTGATGATGTCGACGCATTTGTTGATGCTGTGGGCGCGCTGTTCGTAGCGCTTGGCCACGATGTGGGCGCGGGCGCGTGCCAGTTCGTCGAGCAGGCCATCGGTCAGCACCAGGACGAGTTCGATCGGCGAGGCGCGCGACGTTTGCGCGTCCAGGCTGGTGGCGTGATAGCTGCTGTAGGCTTCGGTATAAGACATCTCGAATCTCTCAGTTGGATGAGCTGCTGTTGAACAGCGCGCTGAACATCGAAGAATTGTTTTGCATGGTCGACTGCAGGGCCTGCAGGGCGGTGTACTGCTTCAGGTAGCGCTGGTAGGCCGCGTTGTACTTGTCATCGAGGTCCGTCTGGCGCTCGGTCAGGCGCGACTGCAGCTTGCTGTTGGCGTCGGTACGCTGCTGGATCTGGCCGCTGGTCGTGTTGCTCCACATGTTCAGGTAGGTGTTCAGCGAGCCCGCGATGCCTTTCGGTGCCGACGTGCTGGCGGTACCGATCAGCGTGTCGAGGCCGGTCGGATTGACGGCCAGCTGCTTTTGCAGGCGCGCCGAATCCAGGCTGAGGGTGCCGTCGTGCGCGGCCGTGATGCCGTAGCTGGCCAGCGACAGCACGCCGCTCGGCCGCAGCAGGTCGACGACGCGGTTGCGCAGCGCGGTCACGCCCGCGTCGTGAGCAAACGCGCCGGCCGCGACGTTGTTCTTGGCATCGCCCGACGAGAGGAGGCCGTCGAGTGCGCTCTTGAGTTTGTTGTAGGCGTCGACGAACGCCTGCACGTTCGCCGTCGTGCCGGTGGCGTTGCCGCCCACCGTCAGCGTGATCGGCGTGGCGCCCGGCGCCTGGGCCTTGGTCGCCGTGAACGATACGCCGTCGATGTTCGTGAAGATGTTCGACGCCTGCGTGACTTCCGTCGTGGGATCGGTGGGATCGCCGAAGTTGACGATGGCGTCCTGGGCCGTACTCATGACCGTGGGCGCGGCGTTCAGGGCGGACTGCAGGTTGGCGTCGAGCACGCCGGTCGTATCGAGCGAGATGGTGTTCGCCGCGCCGGTTTTCGTCGACGACAGCACGAGACGCGACGTCGCGCTGGCGCCGGTGCCGATCGTGACGATGCCGGCCGTGACCTTGCCGCCATTGTCGGCGGACTGGTTGATGGCCACCGCAAGCTCGCGCGCGGTGAGCGTGCCGTTCTTGTCCGCATCGGCGGCGGCGAGGTCGACGTTGATGGTGACCGGGGTCGCGGCAAGGTCGGACGGGTCGGCCAGGTTCAGCTTCAATACGCCGGGCTGGTAGGTGCCATCGGGCTGCTGTTCCGCGCTCAGGTCGAAGTCGCCCAGGTTGTAGGCGATCTGGCTCGGCGTGGCCACCTGTTTGACGAAAACGCTGTAGGCGCCGGGCGCCGCGGTCGAGTTGGCGGTGGCCGTACCGAGCGTCGTGTCGGACAACGTGGCGCTCTGGGCGAGCATCGACTTGCCGACGCCGGCCAGGCTGGCGAGGGACGTCTGGTAAGCCGAGATCGCGGAGCTCAGCGTCGTCAGGGCCTTGGCCGTGGCGTTCGCCGTATTGGTCTGCGTGGTCAGCTGGGTCTGTGCACCTTCGATGTACTTGTCGGCCAGGGCCTTGGCGGTGCTGGTCGGGTCGTAGGTGGGGGCGGTGATCGCGCTCGTTGCCATATCGGTTCTCCTGCTTATACGTTCTTTGCCAGCCACGACTGCGTGGCGATCTCGTCTTCGCGTTTGCGCTGCGTGCGTTCCTGCGCACGCGCATACGCGACCTCGTGCTGCTCCAGCACCTTGCCCAGCAGCTCGCGCCGCGTCCAGGCCTGGGCCAGGTGCTTCTGCGCGACGGCCATGTCGGCCTCGTGCAACTGCAGGTCGGTCCGGTGCGTATCCGCCAGCGCGAACACGGCCTGCTTGTAATTGCCGCAGTTGATGGCCAGCGCCGGCGACAGCGCGCGTGCGCCGGCCGGCTGCCCCGACGGGCCGCTGTCTTCCGCCAACGCCGTCAGGCGCTCCACGCTGGCCTGGTAGCGCGCACGCGTCGCCTCCTTCTTCGCCAGCGCCGTCTGCATGCGTTCCACTTCGGTGCTGCGCACGCGTACGAGCGTGTCCAGGCTGGTGATCGTCTCGCGCTTGCTCATGCCATCATCGCTTTCAGTTGGTCGACGCAGTCCGCGAACGGCGCGTCTTCGCGCGTGCCCTGGCACAGGAACGCCTCGATGTGCGGGTGCAGCTTCACGGCGCGGTCGGTTTCCGGATCGGCGCCCGGCTGGTACGCGCCGAGCGGGATCAGGTCGCGCACGCGCGCATGCTTCGCCAGCGCGGCCTTCAGCTTGCGCGCCGCCTGGGAGTGTTCCGGCGTCACCACCTGCGCCATGCAGCGGCTGATGGATTGCGCCACGTCGATCGCCGGGTAGTGCCCGCGTTCGGCCAGTTCGCGCGTCAGCACGATGTGGCCGTCGAGGATCGCGCGGGCGCTGTCGACGACCGGGTCCTGCTGGTCGTCGCCTTCCGCCAGCACGGTGTAGATGGCGCTCATGCTGCCCTGTTCGTTTTCGCCGTTGCCGGCCGATTCGACGAGCTGCGGCAGGTTCGAGAACACCGACGGCGGATAGCCGCGCGTGGCCGGCGGCTCGCCCAGCGACAGCGCCACTTCGCGCAGCGCCATCGCATAGCGCGTCAGCGAATCGCACAGCAGCAGCACGTTCTGGCCGCGGTCGCGGAAATGCGCCGCGATCGAGTGGCACAGTTCCGTCGCCATCACGCGCATCAATGGGCTTTCATCGGCCGGCGCCACGACGACGACAGCTCGACGCAAACCCTCCGCGCCGAGCGACTTCTCGACGAATTCGCGCACCTCGCGGTTACGCTCGCCGATCAGGCCCACGACGATCACGTCGGCCACGGTCTGGCGCGTGATCAGGCCGAGCAGCACGGATTTACCCACGCCGGAACCGGCCATCAGGCCGACGCGCTGGCCCTTGCCGAGCGTGAGCATCGAATTGATCGCGCGCACGCCGACGTCCAGCGGTTCTTCCACCGGGGCCTTGCGCAGCGGGTTGACCTTCGGCGGCGTCGTCGACAGGGTTTCCTCTCCACCCAGCTTGCCGCGGCCGTCGATCGGTTCGCCCAGGCCGTTCACCATGCGGCCCATCCACGACGGGCCGATCTGGATGCTGGACGGGCCCGTGGCCGGCAGCACGCGCGCGCCGGTCACGAGGCCGTCGGCCTGCTTGAACGGCATCAGGTACGTGACCTTGTCGCGGAAGCCCACGACCTGCGCGTCGAGCCACGAGCCGTCGACGGTCTCGACGCGGCAGCGCTGGCCCGTGTGCAGGCGGCAGCCCACGCTTTCGAGCAGCAGGCCCTGCACGGCGACGAGGCGCCCGGTGGGCGTCGCGACCGGCGGGGCCTTGATCTCGAGCGCGCGCAGGGTTTCGGCCAGTGCGCTCACTCGGCGTCCTCCTTCGCGGCCGAGTCCAGGCTTTCGCGGACTTGCGTCATGCAGGCGGCGAGGCGGTTCTGGCAGCCGGCGTCCACTTCATGGTCGCCCGCACGAACGCGGCACTCGCCCAGGTCCAGGGCGGGATCGGACATCAGGTTCCACTTCTTGGCGCGCTTCGGATCGAGTTCCTGGATGCGCTTGAGTTCTTCCGGATTCATGAACACTTCCACCTCGTCGCGCGTCGGCGGCATCGCGGCCAGCGCCTCGTCGACGAGGTTCAGCATCTGCACGGGTTGCAGCGCCAGCTCGGCGCGGATCACCTGGCGGGCGATCTTGCCGACCAGGTCCACCACTTCCTTGCGCTGGGCGTTGCGGAATTCGGTCTTCATCTTCTTCAGGCTGCGCAGCATGGCGTCGACCGGCTTGGCCATCTGCTCCAGTTCGGCCAGCGCCTGCTGGCGGCCTTCGGCGATGCCGCGCTCCACGCCTTCGGCATGGCCCGCGTCATAGCCGTCGGCACGGCCTTCGTCCAGTCCGACTTCATAGCCTTCGCGCTGGCCCTGGCGATAGCCGTCGGCCACCGCGCTCTGCCAGTCCTCGGTCGGCGTGGCGGAGGACGACGATTGCGCGCCCTTGGCCGCGCCGGCGGCGATGAACTGCGCCAGCGGCGGGAAGTGATAAGGCCGGAACTGCTTCATTCGGCAGTCGCCTCGGCAAACAGCTGGACTTCGATCTCACCGTTGTCGACGAGCTCCTTGACCTGCGCCATGATCTCCTGGCGCGTCTGCACGATGCGCGACATCGGCACCGGGCCGGAACGCTTCATGAGGTCCTCGAAGCTCTGTGCCTGGCGCTTCGGCATCGCGCCGAGCAGCGCGTCGCGCAGCGCGGGTTCGGCACCCTTGAGCGCGATCGCCCACTGCTCCAGCGGAATCTCGTCGAGCAGGCGGGTGATCGTCTGCTCGGTCTGTTTCGACAGGATGAAGAAGTCGTACATCGACATCTCGATCTTCGACACGACATCCGGATCGTGCGCGCGCAGCAGCTCGACCATCGTGGCGCGGTTGTTCGGCAGGCGGTTCAGGATGTCCGCCGCCTGGCGCACGCCTTCCACGGTGGCGCTCTGCGTGTCCAGCGCGGACAGGCAGCGCTGCACCAGCTCTTCCAGCTCGGTGAGCAGGTCGCGGTCGATCTCTTCCAGGCGCGCCAGGTTCAGCAGGACCATCTCGCGGCTGCCTTCCGGCAGCGCATCGATGATCTGGCCGGCCAGCGCGGGCGGCAGGAAGGCGAGGAACACGGCCTGCATCTGCACGTGTTCGGCGGCGATGTAGTCGGCCAGCCACTTCGGCGATGCGTACTGCAGGCGCGCCATCATCGGGCGGATGGCGTCGCCGTAGATCGTGTTGAGCACGGAATTGGCGATCTCGCTGCCCAGGGCCAGGTCGAGCGAACGCTTCAGGTAGCTGCGCGAAGCGCCGTGCAGGCCGCTCTGCTGGCGGTAGTCGTCGAAGAACTTCTGGATCGAGTTCTTCACGGCGTCGACCTTGATGCCGCTCATGCGGCTCATCACCTGGGTCAGTTCGATCAATTCCTCGCGTTCGAGGCAGCGCAGAACGGCCGCAGCCGGTTCTTCACCAATGGACAGCAATACGATTGCGGCCTGTTCGACCGGGCTCAGCACTGCTTCCTGCACGTCGTTATTGTTCAGATCCGGCATTTTTCTTTTGCACCCATTGTTTGACCACTTCCGCCACCCGCTCCGGCTCCTTGCCCGCCAGGACTTTCAGGTGGTCGACCATCACATCCACGGCCGAGCCGGCCGGAGGCAAATCGTATTCCTCGAGCAGCGCCTGGACCGGCAGCGTGCCGCTGGTCGATGCTGCCGCCGCTTCGTCCGTCAGGGCCGCCGCCGCGGTGGCGCCCGGGGCCGGCAGCGCGCCGGCACTGTGCACGGCACCCGGCAGGGCGTTGCTTGCGCCGGCCTGGACGGTCGCCAGGTTCGGCGCGGCGGCTGCCGCTGCCTGCTGCGGTGCGACGCGCTGGTTCAGCATGCGCATCAGCGGACGCAGGACCAGCAGCCAGCCGAGCAGGGCGCCGAGCGCATACATGCCGTAGCGGACCATGTCGACGATGTTGTCGCGCTCCTGGTACCACGGCTCGACCGCGACCGGGGCCGGGAACGACAGCGCGGACACCGTCAGCACGTCGCCGCGGGTGGCGTCGATGCCGAGGCCGCCGCGCAGGATCTTGTCGATGTTGGCGATCTCGGCCGGGGTCCAGCCCGTCTTCGGCGTCGCGGCCCTGGCGTTGTTCAGCACCACCGCCACCGACAGCTTCTTCAGGCGGCCGCGCGAGCGCTTGATCTGCGTGATGGCGCGGTCGTAGGCGTACTGGCGCGTCGTCGCGTTCTTGCGTGCGCTGCCATCGTCCGCCTTGGCGTTCGGGTCTGCGGCGGCGCCGTTGGCAGCGGCATTCGGATCGGCCGGCGGATTGGCGGCGACCGGAGGACGGTTCGACAGCGTGCCCGGCACGCCCAGCGCCATGCGGCTCTTTTCCATCTCCTCGCGCATCGCTTCGCTGGTGACTTTCGGGTCTGCGCCGTATTTCTCCTGGGTTTCCTCGATCTTGTCGTTGTCGACGTCGGCCGTCACGCTGACCTTGAAGTTGTCGGCGCCGAGCACGGGGCCGAGCAGGCCGGCCACGTTGGCGCGCGCTTCATCCTGGTAGCGCTTGGCGGCGGCATCGCCCTGGGCGGCGCCATCGAAGCCTTCGGTCAGGTCCACCCGCGACGACAGGTAGTTGCCGTTCTGGTCGACGAGCGACACGCGCGCCGGCGCCAGGCCCGCGACGCTGCCCGAGACCATGTTGACGATCGCGGCGATCTGTTCGTTCGACAGCGTGTGGCCGGGCTTGACCGCCACCACGACGGAGGCGGACGACTTGTCGCCGTCGCTGGCGACGAACGACGAGGACTTGGCGATGGCCAGGTGCACGCGTGCCGAGGCGATGGCGTCCAGGGTCTGGATCGACTGCGCCAGCTCGCCTTCCAGGCCGCGGCGGAAGCGCACGTCCTGCACGAACTGCGACACGCCCAGCGGGTCGTTCTTGTCCATCAGCTCCAGGCCGGCCGGCAGCTGCGCGGTCACGCCCTTGGCGGCCAGCAGCATGCGGACCTTGCCCAGCTGGCCGGTCGGCACCATGACCTGGCCCGAATCCGGGTGGATGCGGTAGGGCACGTGCTCGGCGTCGAGCACGCTCATCATGTCGCTGGCGACAACTTTCTCGTGGGCGCCGAACACCGGTTTGTAGCCGGCCTGGTCGTTCCACATGTAGAGCATGACGGCCGCGGTGATGCCGATGGCCAGCACCAGCATCGGGGTCAGGTTCCTGGTCAGCGCGGGCGGCAGGGCCAGGCGCTTGCCGCCGAAGGCGGACTTGAGAGTAGCAATCACGATCGGTTCGTTCCCGTTACACCGGCAGCTTCATCAGCTCGTCCACGGCGCCCATCACCTTGTTGCGGACCTGCATCAGCATGGAGAAGGACAGGTTGGCCTGCTGCGACGACAGCATGGCGCCGACCAGGTCGTCGCTCTTGCCGCTGTCCACGTCGGCCATCTTCTGGTTGGCCACCTGCTGGTCCTGGTCCACGCTGACGAGGGCATTCTTCATGCTCTGCGCGAAGGAGAAGTTGCCGGTGCCATCGCCCAGGGTGGGGTGGCCGGCATTGGCCGCCGGCGCCACGCTGGCGAGGCGGTTGGCATCGTTGGAAAGGGCTGCCAGGTCGGCCCGGATCAGGCCGGCAAGTTCAGTTCCCATCGTGTTCATCGCTCCCATGCTTAAGTTTGCGGATTGTAACTTTTAGTCAATCTTGCTGCGAATGCGGTCGTTTCATTTTCTGCAAGAAACGTTGACATTTAGAAAATTGTTAAATTTTCAGTGTCGTACTGTGGCTTGGTTTCTCTCGCGGAACCGAGGAGAATAGCAGCGGTTTCGTCCGATCCCAGAGTGTAGTTTGTTTTCCCCGGCGCAGTAACCACATCTTACCGTAGGGCAATGGCGAATTCAAAGGGGAAAATCAAATGGCGTGACACAATTTCCCGGGTATAATTGTTGCCCAGAGGAATGAAAAGAAAGCATCTCTGCTTATCATTTTTTTAATTTGACCATGCCGATTGCAAACCCCGACACCACCCTGCAGCACCAAGTGCTCGACCCCTGTCTTCTAGGGCGTCCGGTACATCTGCTGCCCCAGTTTGCGGCGCGTCTCCAGGAAGACCTGGACACTGCCCTGCAGGGCAGCGCGCGCCGTTACTGGGCCGGATGGCGTCTCGAAACCGTTGAATTCGGCCGCGTGCCGCAAGAAAATAGCCTGCGCTGGATGGCCGTATTGGGTGCGTTGGGCACCGTCGCGGTGACTTTCGAGCGTGGTTTATTACTGACACTGTTGGAGCGACGCTACGGTGGACGTGGCGCCGGCGCAACTCAGCGGGACCCGCAAACCGAGCGCGTGACGGCCACCGAAGAAAGATTGGGCGTCGTACTGACGCAACAAATGGTCGATCTGTTGTATGCACGCGTCGCTGCCAATGTGGCAATGGAGGTGGCGCCGCGGCCCATCCAGGCCAATGCGGTGGTGCCTTCGGCAATGCCCGGCGAGAGCAACTGGGCCCTCCGCGTGCAGGTCCGTGATAACAACGACAACACTGGCCAGTTCTGGATCGCGCCCGACCAGCAGCTGATGGCCATGATCCTGGGCACGCTGCGCCTGGAAACTGGCCGCCCGGCCGCCGCGCGCGGTCCGGCCGAGCCCCTTGCGACCAGGCTTCAGGTCAAACTGGACGGCCGCCTGGTCAGCAAGGAAATCACCCTGGGCGCACTGTTCGACCTGAAGGTGGGCGACGTGATTCCGGTGAACGTGGGCCGGGCCGACGTCCTGCTCGACGAGGCGCGGTTGTTTACCGCCGCCGTCGCCGAGCACAAAGGCAAGCTGTGTTTAACCTCTTTTGAAGACGCCGAGTAATCAACATGAACCTGAACGATCAATTCGCTGGTGACGACATCCTCATCGACGACGAGCTGGCGGAAGAAACCGCAGAAGGCAAGCAAAGCGCGGCCGCGGCACCGAAAGCCGCGCCGCGCCTGCCGCAGATGATGCGCCGCATCCCGGTGACGCTGACGCTGGAAGTGGGTTCGGCCCGCATCTCGCTGCAGGAACTGATGGCGATCGGCCCGGACAGCGTGCTGCCGCTCGACGCCATGGCGGGCGAGCCGCTCGTCATCAAGGTCAACGGCGCCGCCATCGGGCGCGCCGAAGTGGTCGTCGCGGGCGAGCAGTACGGCCTGAAGGTGATCGATCTGGACGGCCTCAACCTGGACCTGATCGCGTCATGACGTTGCAATGCCGCGGCGCCGGTTTGCGCCGCTACGCGCCCGCCATCGCGGGCGCCGTTCTTTTGCTGGCCAGCGCAGGCGCATGGGCCGCACCGGACGTGCTGCCCGGCGTGATCCCCGGCTCGTCCAGCGGCCTCACGGTGAAGTCGCAGATCCTGGTCCTGATGACCATCCTCGGGCTGCTGCCCGTGATGGTCATGATGATGACCAGCTTCACCCGCTTCGTGATCGTGCTGTCGCTGCTGCGCCAGGCCCTGGGCCTGCAGCAGGGCCTGCCCAACCGGATCATCACCGGCGTCGCCCTGATCCTCACGCTGCTCGTCATGCGTCCCATCGGCGAGCAGGTGTGGAACGAGGCCTTCGTCCCGTACGACAAGGACAAGATCTCGCTGGAGCAGGCGCTCAAGATCGCCGAGGTGCCGCTGTCGCGTTTCATGCTGGCCCAGACGAGCAAGACGGCGCTGGCCCAGATCGCGCACCTGGCGGGCGAGCCGGCCGAGATGAAGCCGATGGACCGCGGTTTCACCGTGAAGCTGGCCGCGTTCGTGCTGTCCGAGTTGAAAAGCGCGTTCCAGATCGGCTGCATGCTGTTCATTCCGTTCCTGATCATCGACCTCGTGGTGTCGTCGGTGCTGATGGCGATGGGCATGATGATGCTCTCGCCGCTCGTCATCTCGCTGCCGTTCAAGCTCCTCTTGTTCGTGCTCGTCGATGGCTGGACCCTGACCGTGAATACGCTGGTCGGCAGCATCCACGGCATCTAGCATTCATTCCCATGACTCCTGATATCGCCGTCGACTTCGTCGTCGAAGCCCTGCAGCTGGTGATGCTGCTCGTGATGGTGCTGGTGGTGCCGGGCCTCGTGGCCGGCGTCATCGTCGCCCTCGTGCAGGCCGCCACCCAGATCAACGAGCAGACGCTGAGCTTCCTGCCGCGTCTCCTCGTGACGCTGGTGGCCCTGATCCTCGCCGGTCACTGGATGACCGGCAAACTGATGGACTATTGCGTGAGCGTGTTCCAGCGCGCCGCGACCCTGGTCGGCTGATGCTGGAAGTGTCTCACCTGCTGCTGCCGTTCATCAGCGCGCTGTGGTGGCCGTTCTGCCGCGTCATGGCGCTGCTGTCGACGGCTCCCGTCATCGGCGACGCGCTGGTGCCGGTACCGGTGCGCGCGCTGCTGTCCGTGGTGCTCGCGTTCCTGATGCTGCCGCTGACGAAAGGCGCCGTCATGCCGGATCCGTTCTCGCTGGCCGGCGTCGTCGTGATGATCGAGCAGGCCGTGATCGGCGGCGTGATCGGCCTCGCCATGCAGCTGACGATGGCCGTCGTGAACATGCTCGGCTTCCTCGTCTCGAGCCAGGTGGGCTTTTCGATGGCGCAGATGAACGACCCCATGAACGGCCAGCAGTCGGACGTGATCTCGGGCCTGCTGGGCCTCGTCGCAATCCTCGTGTTCTTCGCCGTCGACGGCCATCTCGTGCTCGCGGGCGTGCTGGGCCAGAGCTTCAAGGCGTGGCCGGTCGGCGGCGGCTACAAGAGTCTCCTGCTGGAGACGGTGGCGCTGAACGTGGGCTGGGTGTTCTCGGCCGCGATCCTGCTCGCGCTCCCGATCGTGTTTTCGACGATGGTCGTGCAGATCGGCTTCGGCTTCCTGAACCGGGTCGCGCCGTCGCTGAACCTGTTCTCGCTGGGTTTTTCGCTGGTGACGCTGTTCGGCCTGATGATGCTGGTGCAGGTCGTGCGCTTCATCCCGGAACACTATGTGCAGATGACGAACCAGGTGCTGGAGATGCTCCAGCAGCAGATGGGGGCGGCGCATGGCTGACAATACCGGCGGCGACAAGTCGGAAAAGGCGTCAGCCCAGAAGCTCAAGAAGGCGCGCGAGCAGGGCCACGTCGTCCGCTCGAAGGACCTGGCCACGGCGGTCGGGATCCTGGTGAGCCTGAAGCTGTTCGCGTTCCTGCTCCCGGACTACCTGGAGTCGTTCCGGTCGCTGTTCCGGCTCGTGTATGCGCCGCTGGGTGCGGCCGGCTCGATGGAAAACGCGATGACCGTCGTATGGAGCGGCGCCGCCGTGCTGCTCGTGAAGATGGTGCTGCCGCTCGCCGCCGTGCCGCTCGCGATCGTCGCCGCGAGCCTCGTGCCGGGCGGCTGGGCCGTCTCGACCAGCAACCTGGTGCCGAAGTTCGACCGCTTCTCGCCCGTGAAAAACCTGGGCAACCTGGCGTCCGGCAAGCACTGGACGACGTTCGCGACGTCGGTGGCCAAGGCGGCGCTGCTCGCCGTGGTGCTGGTGCACGTCGTGCGCTCGGCGCTGTCGGCGTGGGTCAACCTGCAGCGCATGCCGCTGTCGGACGCGCTGCTGCACGGCGCAAGCATGATGTTCGACGGCCTGATGGCGCTCGTCGCCGTGTTCGTGCTGTTCGCGCTGATCGACGTGCCGCTGCAGACGTTCCTGTTCGCCCGCAGCCAGCGCATGAGCAAGCAGGAAGTGAAGGAAGAATACAAGAGCACCGAGGGCAAGCCCGAGATCCGTGCGCGCATCCGCCAGCTGCAGCAGCAGATGGCACGCCGCAACGTGAACAAGACGGTGCCGACCGCCGACGTGGTGATCGTGAATCCCGAGCACTACGCGGTCGCGCTGAAGTACGACACCAAGCGTGCGGAAGCGCCGTTCGTGGTGGCGAAGGGCATCGACGAGATGGCCCTGTACATCCGCTCCGTCGCGGCCAAGCACCAGATCGAGACGATCGCCTTGCCGCCGCTGGCACGTGCCATCTACAACACCAGCCAGGTGCAGCAGCAGATTCCCGCCGCGCTGTACCAGGCGGTGTCGCAGGTGCTGAACTACGTGCTGCAATTGAATGCGTTCCGTGCGGGTCGGCGCCAGGCCGCCCCGCGGTTCCCGAATGACGTGGCCGTGCCGGCCGCTTTGAGTGAGGTATCCCCGACATGAATTTCCTGAACAGCTTGATGCTCGAGCTGCGCCGCCAGAAGATCGCCACGCCGGCGTTCCTGCTGACGCTCCTGGCGATGATCATGCTGCCGTTGCCGCCCGCGGTGCTGGACGTGCTGTTCACGTTCAACATCGTGCTGGCGCTGATCGTGATCCTGACGTCCGTCTCGACCAGGCGGCCGCTGGACTTCTCGGTCTTCCCGACCGTCATCCTCGGCACCACGCTGCTGCGCCTGGCGCTGAACGTGGCGTCCACGCGGGTCGTGCTGCTGCACGGCCACGAGGGCACGGGCGCGGCGGGCCACGTGATCGAAGCCTTCGGCAACGTCGTCATCGGCGGTAACTTCGTCGTCGGTATCGTCGTCTTCGTGATCCTCATGATCATCAACTTCGTCGTCGTGACGAAGGGTTCGGAACGTATCTCCGAAGTGTCCGCGCGCTTCACGCTGGACGCGCTGCCCGGCAAGCAGATGGCGATCGACGCCGACCTGAACGCGGGCCTCATCAACCAGGAACAGGCGCAGCTGCGGCGCAAGGAAGTGGCGGCGGAAGCGGACTTCTACGGCGCGATGGACGGTGCCTCCAAGTTCGTGCGCGGCGATGCGATCGCGTCGATCCTCATCCTGCTCATCAACATGATCGGCGGCGTCGCGATCGGCGCGGTGATGCACGACCTGTCGTTCGGCGACGCCTTCCGCCAGTATGCGCTGCTGACCATCGGCGACGGCCTCGTGGCCCAGGTGCCGGCGCTGCTGCTGTCGGCCGCGGCGGCGATCCTCGTCACCCGCATCAGCGATTCGGGCGAATTCGAACAGCAGATCGGCGGCCAGCTGCTGGCCAATCCGAGCGTCCTGTACTCGGCCGCCGGCGTGATGCTGATCCTGGCCATGGTGCCGGGCATGCCGTCGCTGTTCTTCATGGCGTTCGCCGCGGCCATCGGCTACGTCGCCTGGAAGCTGGCGCGCGAAGAAGTGAAGCCGCCGGACGAATCGGGCGTGGCCGCCATCGAGGCCGCGCTGCGCGACGACCGCGTGCCGGAACTCGACTGGCAGCAGCTGCCCGTCGTGCAGCCGATCTCGATCACGGTCGGCTACAAGCTCGTGCACCTGGTCGACAAGGCGCAGGGTGAGGTGCTGACGAAGCGGATCAAGGGCGTGCGCCAGAGCCTGTCCGAGCAGATGGGTCTCCTGCTGCCGGCGATCGGCGTGCGCGACGACCTGACCCTGCGCCCGAACCAGTACGCGATCGCGATCAACGGCACCGTCGTGGCCGAGGGCGAGGTCGTGGCGGAATGCCTGATGGCGATCCCGTCGCCGAACGTGTACGGCGACATCGACGGCATCCCCGGCATCGAACCGGCGTTCGGCATGGCCGTCACGTGGATCGATCCGGAGCAGAAGGCGCACGCGCTGGGGCAGGGCTACCAGGTCGTCGAGGTGCCGAGCGCGATCGCCACGCACACGTCCAAGGTCGCGCGCGACTACATGGCGGAGCTGTTCCGCCACGAGGACGTGCCGGCGTTGATGGAACGCCTCACCGCGCTCTCGCCGAAGCTGGCCGGTGCGCTGGACAAGGCGCTCACGCACACGCAGCTCTTGCGCGTGTTCCGCGTGCTGCTGGCCGAGAACGTGTCGCTGAAGGACATCGTCGTGATCGCGACGACCTTGCTGGACAGCTCGGAAACGACGAAGGATCCGATCCTGCTCGCGGCCGAGGTGCGCTGCGCGCTGCGCCGCCAGATCGTGTCCGGCCTGTACGGCAAGAAGAAGGACATGCCCGCGTTTAACCTGTCGGGCGAGCTGGAAAACATGCTGCTCGGTTCCCTGAACCAGGCGCGCCAGAACAACGGCGGCAAGGTCGTGCTGGACAACTATCCGATCGATCCGCAGCTGCTGCAGCAACTGCAGCTGAACATGCCGGTGGCACGCGAGCAGATGAAGCAGCATCATACGCCGCCGCTGCTCCTGGTGCTGCCGCAGATCCGCCCGCTGCTGGCCCGCTACGCGCGCCTGTTCGCGCCGGGGCTGCACGTGCTGTCGTATAACGAGATTCCCGAGAACCGGGAAGTCTCGATCATCGGCACGGTCGGCTGATCAGGCGCCGGCCTCCGTCGGCAGCAGCAGCGCCAGTTCCGCCATCGCGCGGAACACGGGCAGGCTGAGGGCGGCCGCCGCCTCGGTCGACGGCAGGCGCGCGTGCACCCGGCCTTCCGGCAGGGCGTCGTTCCAGGTCCAGCCGAGCACGCGCAGGCCCGCGCGGCGCACGGCGTCTTCCAGCTGCGGCTGCAGGGCGCGCAGGTGCAGCAGGGTGCCCGGATCAAGCGTGCACACCTCGAGCATGACCCCATCGGCCAGCGGCTCCGCCTGCACCGTGACGACGGTGCCGTCGGCCAGCACCAGCTCCAGGCGCAGCGCGGCACGGCGCCGGCGGCGCTGTGGCTTTTGCGATTGTTCCTCTTCCCCGATCACGCGCAGGTGCTGTGCCTGCGGTCCGCCCGCATGCACGGTGAACCGCCAGGCGTCGGGCGGCAGGGCCGCGAGATCGGCCTGGCGCAGCACGCGCGCATCCAGCCCGCTCTGCAGCAGCGCGCCCGGCAGCGACTGGCCCGACTGTTGCCGGGACGCCTGCACCGCGCGCGTGACGAGCTGGGTGCCGTAGTTGCGCACCATCCCGCGCCACGACGTGGCGAGCGCACCGCCGTCCGGACGCGGCCAGGTCAGCTGGCGCGCCATCACGACCTGGTCGGGACGCATCGCCGCGGCATCGGGCAGGGCATCGCCGGCGGGCAGCGCGGGCGCCGTCTGCGCGGCGGGCAGCGGCAGCGGGATTGCCTCGAGCTCGGCCTGCAGCAAGGCGACCGGGACGGCGGCCGCGACCGCGCCGACCGGCGTGGCCGGCAGGGTGCCGGGCGCGCTCGCCGGGATGACGGGTGGCGGAAGGGCGGGGATGGATAGGCTGGCCATGATCTCGGCAGTGTAAAGTGAAAAGGCCAGCTTGTGGCTGGCCTCTTGCGGATTCCGGCTGGACTAGCCCGGGGTGGCCATCACTGGCCCTGCGATTACTGCAGCAGGGACATGACCATCGACGACATGCTGTTGGTCTGCTTCAGCATGGCGGTACCAGCTTGCATCAGCATCTGGTTCGAGGTCATGCTCGACGACTCGGTCGCGAAGTCGACGTCCATGATGCGGCCGGTAGCGGCTTGCGTGTTGCTCGAGATGTTCGACAGGTTGTTGTAGACGTGGTCGAGGCGGTTCGACACCGCGCCCAGCTTCGAACGCAGGGTCGAGACGGCGTCGATGGCCGTGTTCAGGCTGCCGATCGCAGTGTTGGCGTCGGTGAACAGGATCGAACCGGTCGACGCGGCGATCGGCGCACCGGCGGCGTTCGAGACGAAACCGGTGGTCGCCGTGGTGATCGAGTCGGTCACGCCGCCGGCTGCGGAGAGTTCGGTGTCGAAGTTCGCAGTCATCTTTTCCGAGCTGTCGGCACCGATCTGGAAGGTGATGCCGGCGGCGGCGTTCAGCTTGCCGTTCGCGCTGGTCGACAGCAGCTCGGTGCCGCCGAATTTGGTGTTCGAGAAAATGTTCGAAAGTTCGTCGGTCAGCGAGTTGTATTCCTTGTCCATCGCTTTCTTGTCGTCGTCGGACGAGGAACCGTCGGAGGCCTGGGTTGCCAGGTCCTTCATGCGGGTCAGGATGTTGGTGACTTCGTTCAGCGCGCCGTCGGCGGTCTGCAGCATCGAGATCGAGTTCTGGGTGTTGCGCATGGCGACGGCCATACCGCTGCTCTGGGATTTCAGGCGGGTGGCGATCTGCAGGCCGGCAGCGTCGTCCATCGCCGAGTTGATGCGGTAACCGGTCGACAGGCGGGTCATCGAGGTCGACAGCGAGGTCTGGGTGCGGGTCAGCGAATTTTGTGCGGAAAGCGATGCGACGTTGGTGTGAAGGCTCAGCATGATATGGCTCCTAATGGCTTGGATACTGTTGGGAGGTTGCGCATCTCGCGCTCTCACAAGTACAGGACGACCATTTAGCGGCGGTCATTAAATGCCGAGCGGAAATTTTTTTAAATTATTTTTTGCGCGTTTCATGTTGTCATTTTGACTGTTGTACGTATGGCAGGTCTGTCATGAGTAAACCGGATATACAAGACCGAAAGTATTCGTTCGTCTTTCGAGGGGGTGTGCTTAACCTGTGCCTTCCAGAACCCTTCGAAAAAGAGCTTCCATATGTTGTCAAGAAAACTGATCCAGGCCCTGGTCGGCATCGCGCTGGTTGCCCCGACCGTGCACGCCGCCGACATCACTCTCCTGAACGTGTCGTACGACCCGACGCGCGAGCTGTACCAGGACGTCGGCAAAGCCTTCGCCGCCAGGTACAAGGCCCAGACCGGCGACAACGTCACCTTCAAGGCGTCGCACGGCGGCTCGGGCAAGCAGGCCCGCTCCGTGATCGACGGCCTGCAGGCGGACGTCGTTACCCTGGCCCTCGCCTGGGACATCGACGAGATCGCCGAGCGCGGCCTGATCGCCAGGGATTGGCAGAAGCGCCTGCAGCACAACAGCTCGCCGTACAACTCGACCATCGTGTTCCTGGTCCGCAAGGGCAACCCGAAAGGCATCCACGACTGGAACGACCTGATCAAGCCGGGCGTGCAAGTCATCACCCCGAACCCGAAGACGTCCGGCGGCGCGCGCTGGAATTACCTGGCAGCGTGGGGCAACGCCCTGAAACAGCCGGGCGGCAATGAAGCGAAGGCGCGCGACTACGTGGCCAAGCTGTTCAAGAACGTGCCGGTGCTGGATTCCGGCGCCCGTGGCGCGACGACGACCTTCGTCGAACGCGGCATCGGCGACGTGCTGATCGCCTGGGAAAACGAAGCGATCCTGGCCATCAAGGAACTGGGCCCGGACAAATTCGAGATCGTCGCGCCCAAGGCGAGCATCCTGGCCGAGCCGCCGGTCGCCGTCGTCGACAAGGTCGTCGACAAGCGCGGCACCCGCAAGGTCGCGGACGCCTACCTGCAATTCCTGTACACGGATGAAGGCCAGGACATCATCGCGAAGAATTACTACCGCCCGATCAACGCCGCGATCGGCGCGAAATACGCGGCGCAGTTCCCGAAAGTGAACCTGTTCACCATCAACGACGTGTTCGGCGGCTGGACCAAGGCGCAGAAGACCCACTTCGCGGATGGCGGCACGTTCGACCAGTTGTACCAGCCGGGCAAGTAAGATAGTCTGATCCCGTTCCACCGGCGCGTGCGCCGGCCTTCTTTTGTTTCGGACCCATCATGGACTGGCTGGATCGGGTGACCTGGTTCCTGGTCATCGTGCTCGTGATCGCCGCCTTCTGCTTTCCCATCAACCGCGGCGACCAGTAAGCGTACTGGTCAATCCAGCTTGACCAGGACCTTGCCGACGTTGGCGCCGGACGCGAGCCGGCGATAGGCCGCGGCGGCATCCACGAACGGATGCACGCTGTCGACCAGCGGCACGATCCCATGCGCCTCCAGGGCGCGGTTCATGGCATCGAACTGGCGCGCATTGCCCACCGTGTGGCCGTGCAGGCGCGCCCGTTTGGCGATGAACACCTGGCGCAGGTCCATCTCCAGCAGCGGCCCGGACACATACCCGATCATCGCCATCGTCGCGCCCGGCGCCAGCGCGCGGACCGATTCGGAAAACGTCGCACTGCCTCCGGTTTCCAGCACGAGGTGCGCACCGACGCCCTCCGTCAGCCGCATGACTTCCATGCCCCAGTCGGGATGCGCGCGGCTGTCGACCGCAGTGGTCGCCCCGGCCGCGAGCAACTGCGGGACCTTGTGCGCCGACGACGTGACGGCGATCGCCCGCACGCCGAACATTCGCGCAAACTGCAGGGCGAACAGCGCGACGCCGCCGCTGCCGATGGCCACGATCGTCTGGCCCGGCTGCAGCGCGGCATCCGTGAGCGCCGCCCAGGCGGTGAGCGCGGCGACGGACAGCGTGGCGGCCTCGTCCCCGAGGTGGCGCGGCGCACGTACGATGGCATTGGCCGGCGCCGTCATCGCCTGGCGCAGCACGCCCGGGTGGTTGCCGCCCAGCTGACGTGCGAAATAGCGCGGGTGGAACGGGCCGTCGATCCAGTCGGGGAAGAACAGCGGATTGACCCGGTCGCCTTCCTGCAGGTGGCGCGGCTGGAAACGCTGTGCGGCGCGCAATTGCTGCGGCGGACCACCCGCAGCATCAGTCTCACCGAAGCGGGGCAGGTGATGGTCGAGCGCGCCCGGGAAGCCGTGGCGCTGTGCGAGGGTGCCGGCCGCGAGATCGACAGCCTGCACGGCGACGCCGGCGGCACCGTGCGCATGAGCGCGCCGATCACGTTCGGCCAGCGCTGCATCGTGCCGCTGCTGCCCGAGCTGTTGGCCACCCACCCCCGTCTCGACGTGCAACTCGTGCTGCTGGACCGTCCCGTCGACCTGGCCCAGGAGGGTTACGACCTGGCGATCCGCCTGACGCGGTCGCTGCCCGGCGACGTGGTGGCGCGCCGCCTGCTGACCACGCGCTATCTGCTGTGCGCGGCGGCGCATGCCGCGCCCGTGCTCGCGCACCCCCGTGACCTGGCCGGCGTGGTGTGCCTGCGCTACGGCGAAGGCGAGCACGCGCGCGCCCGGCATTTTCGCCGTGCCGACGACGACCTCGCCGTGGCCGTGCGCGGCAACGTGTCCGTGAATAACAGCGACAGCCTGCGCGCGCTCATGCTGGCCGGGGTCGGCGTCGCGCTGTTGCCGCACTATGTCGTGGCGGACGACCTGGATGCCGACCGCGCGGTGCGGCTCTTGCCCGAGTGGGAGCCGCGGCCGGTGTTCGGGCACCAGGCGTTCGCGATCTGGCTGCCGCACCGCTACCAGCCGCCGCGCGTGCGTGTGGTTCTGGACTTCCTGTCGGACCGCCTGCCATAAAAATTATTTTGCGAAGCCGTTGTCCGTGGGCGACATGGAAGCGTGGCTGGAGGCAAGGAAAGCGGCGGGGTTTGCAGCGTGACGCTAGCGCCGGGTCTAGTTCAAGCCAGCGTCAGTAGTGTCAGGTCTGCTCATCGACGCCATCAGGATGTCTTTGGATTTGAAAGCATCGTTCAAACCGCACTGCGGCCTGCAAAGTAGCGGCGGACGGCACGCGAAGTGCGGGACAGCCTGATTTCCTTGTCGAGGTGCCGTCAACGCGGAGATTCTCAATGCCTGCTGTGTACCGCCTTCCAGGCTGCATATTCGGACGGTCGCAGACCGTAGCGCGCCAGTACGCCCTCGTGCAGGCGCCTTAGTTCCTCGACGATGAGCGCCTGCACACTGGGCTGTTCGTGCTCTGGTACATGGCGCGCCACCGTTCGCCGGATTTGGGCAAGCGGCTCGTTTTCAACGTGAAGGACGATCTCGCGAATGGTGCCTTTGATCAGGTCACGCCAGGCCAGGCGCAGGGGGTCGGGTTCGGCCAGATTCTGCTTCAGGGCCAGGTATTCATGTGTCGAGCGCTCATACGCCCAGACGTACAGGTCGCGCAGCAACTCGACACGCGTCAGCTCGTACACCCCGAGGGTAGCGCGGCTGTAGGCTTGCTCCGGTACGTCCAGAAATGTGAGTGGGCACAGATTGGCGCGAAACAGCGGCAGATTCGCGGCCAGCCGGGAGGTACGTTTATTGATGTCAGCAAATGGCTGCAGGTAGGGCAAATGCACCATCATGAAGAACGACTGCTCGAAGGGATCGTCGATCTGGTTGGCCTTGTCCAGTAGTGTGTCCAGAGCGCCCTCGATTTGCTGTAGCGTGGACAAGGGGCGATAAACGCTTTTGCCGATGTCGACCGCATGCCGCCGGATTCTCCCTTCGTCCGCAGGGTTGGGCAGCAGGTTTTCGGCCAGAGCGCTGTGCAGGTTCGCTAAGGTGTACCGATTGAATTCGGCGTTGTCGATGTTTTCCACGAGCAGTTCGATCGCCGTCTTATGGTTCAGGATCATCTGCGTTTCGATCGCGGCCTTGCCCCGGGCTGCCTTGCCGTGTTCGATGAGCTCTCGTGTATCGAGACGCGAATAGGTATTGCCTTCCAGGTGGCTCGAGGCCCACGACAGGTCGATCAGCAAGCGGTTCAGGATGGCGCGGCTGTACGTCCCGGCTGGCGCGTCGACATCGGCGGTTCGCCCCATCTTGTACAGTTGGCGGCGCAGTGATTCGGACAGGTACCACGTCTCGTTAGGGCGATATGCTTCCAGGAAGTCGCCCTGGTAGCCCACGGGCTTGCGGGCTTCCACGGGCTGATCAATGTAAACAAGGATATCCTTGCTGTCCGCGGAGAGAGGGATAAAGTCAGGAAATGTGTCCGCGCCAGCATCTGGTAAGGTTGTGTCGGCGCGCGTCCTGGCGCCGAAATAGCGGCGGGCTCGGCCTTCTCCTACCGCAGTGATCTGATGCCGTGCGATCATCTGTGAGATCAAACGTTGCGCCGTACGCCGGGCGACGGAAGGATGTCGAACGAGAAGTTCGGCAAGCGTCAGGCCGGTTTCGGACGTCTGGACACTGTTCAGCAGGTCAGCGGCGGTAGACATGACGAGTTGGTGTGTTGAGCAAAGATGGCGCAATTTTGGCGCAGTTTTCAGAATGGCGCCATCTAATGTGGCGCAGTTCTGGCGCGGTTTGGGCCAAAGCACGAGTAATCAGTGTTCGTCGAAGGTCAAAACAATTGCGCTGGCTCGACATTCGCTACCGTTTTTCTGAGACATAGTTGAACTGGACGACCGGGCAGGGGTACGAAGTTCTCATCCAAGCGCTGCTTTCCATCGAAGATGGAGGGCTGTCTTCCCGCTAATTTATTCAGGCTACGCATTCGTATCCGGAGCGTTGGTAATGCGATAGCCAAGTGATTCGCTAACAGCGCTTGATCGTTCCGAAAATTTGATAGGGCGACTATATATGCGTATGCCTGCGAATATGTGTTCGTCAGCGCATCGTAATTTTCGGCCCGCTCGTATGCTTCTTCAAACCGCGTATCTGGAAGTCTTTCCGACAAACGCCGGCTTTCTCCGTCGTCAAAATCAAGACTATCGGCAAAGTGGAGCTTCCAATCTTTTTGTCGTCGCAAGCGTGAGTAAACGAAGGAGAAAATGCGCTCTTCGTCTTCCGGGTGAGAGAGCTCAAGCTCCCGATTCAAGCGGTCGCGCAGCGTACATATGGCGAGCCAAACCTCACCGTGCAGGTCTGCCGCCTTGGCTCCAAAGCCCGTGGACCGCCCAATTCTTTCAAGACGACTTTTCGCTTTGCGCAGGAACGGTTCAAGCTCTCGCTTCACAAATACTTCCATATTTAAAGAATAAATATGATCAATCTCTGGCGACATTAAATATGAAAGAATATTAATGTTAAACGATGACCGCTTGATGATGCCGTATAACTTTGATGAGCTTGCTGGTCAGGATTGTTGATGTAGCAATGACACGACGAGCGATTACATTTGGCCGCCTGAGAGCATTTCACGGTAAACTAATGAGTTACGTCAGACGCTTGACATGAGTAACCAAAGAAAACATGAAATACCACAAACGAACGTTAAGTACGGCGCCCATGATGGACTGGACCGACCGCCACTGCCGCGTCTTCCACCGCCAGATCACGAAACACACCTGGTTGTATACAGAGATGGTGACGACGGGCGCCCTGGTCTATGGCGACGTCGAGCGCCACCTGCGCTACGACGACATCGAGCATCCCATCGCGCTGCAACTGGGCGGCAGCGATCCGGCCGACCTCGCCAAGAGCGCGAAGCTGGGCGAGCAGTGGGGCTATGACGAGATCAACCTGAATTGCGGCTGCCCGTCCGAACGCGTGCAGAAGGGGGCGTTCGGCGCCTGCCTGATGCAGGAACCGCAACTCGTCGCCGATTGCGTGAAGGCGATGCGCGACGCCGTCAGCATCGACGTCACCGTCAAGCACCGTATCGGCATCGATTACAACGAGGAATACGGCTTCGTGCGCGATTTCATCGGCACCATCGCCGATGCCGGCTGCCGCACCTTCATCGTGCACGCGCGCAATGCCGTGCTGAAAGGGCTGTCGCCGAAGGAAAACCGCGAGATCCCGCCGCTGCGCTATGAAGTGGCGTACCAGCTGAAGCGCGAATTTCCTGAGCTCGAGATTATCATCAACGGCGGCATCAAGACCGACGACGAGATCGCCACTCACCTGCAGCACGTGGACGGCGTCATGATCGGTCGCGAGGCGTACCACAATCCCTACGTGATGGCCGGCTGGGACGCCCGTTTCTATGGCGACGCGACCCCGCCGAAAACGCGCGAACAGGTGCTGGAAGCCATGATTCCATATATCCGCGCCGAGCTGGAGCGCTACGGTCCGCTGGGCCTCCGCCTGAACAGCATCACGCGCCACATGCTGGGCCTGATGGCCGGCCTGCCGGGCGCGCGCGGCTATCGCCAGTTGCTGTCCGACTCCCGCCGCCTCGCCGCAGGCAACCCCGAACTCCTCCTCGAAGCTGCCGGCAGACTGCGCCTCGCTGCGTAAGCGCCGCGTAAGGTTGACTTTTAGTTATTTTACTACCCCGGTCGCATGAAAATGGCCGGGATGTTCAAAATCCGCTACAAAAAATGTTGCATTTATTTAATTATCTGCAACGTTATCCTTGCCCGAGGGCAAGAATAGACCCATAATCTGGGCTCTTCTCCTTGCACGACATCTAATCCTGTTGTTGTGGTGAAACATAATTACAGCGGGGCATGTTTTCTGTCTGCAAATCGGCGTTTTGATTTATCCTGACGGAAATACGCGAGTCCACCGGGAAGATGGACTTTCCGTAACAAAAGACAAAGACTCCGGAGCGGGTCTGATCACTTGAAACAGGGAAGATAAGGAATGAACTTAGCAAACATGAAGGTCGGCATGCGTCTGGGGCTGGGTTTTGCCCTCGTGCTCGTGCTGCTGGTTATCGTTACCGTCGTCGGCATCCTGCGCATGGCGCAGATCCAGAACCGGCTCGACCACGTCGTGAATGTCAACAATGTCGTCACCCGCCTGGTCGTCGACATGCGTAACAACGTGAGCGAACGCGTCACCTCGTTGCGTACCCTGACCCTGATGACGGACCCGGCCGACATGGAGCCGGAACTGAACCGTTTCAAGGAGCAGACCGCCAAGTACGATGCTCTGCAGCAAAAACTGGCCGCCAAGTTCTCTGAAGAAGCGTTGCCTGAAGAAAAATCCCTGCTGAACCAAGTGAAAGAAGCCGAAGGCGCCGCCATGCCGGCCATCGCCAAGGCATCGGAACTCTATCTGGCCAATAACGCGATGGACGCCACCCGCGTGATGATCAAGGAAATCCGTCCCGCCCAGAAGAAGTGGCTGGACGGGCTCGACCAACTGGGCAAGCTGGAAGACAAGCTGAACGCGCAGTCCCAGGTCGACGCGGAAGCCGCCTTCGCCAGCGCCCGTAATTTCATGCTCGTGCTGCTGGCCCTGGCCGTCACACTGGGCATCCTGGCTGCCACCGTCATCACCCGCGGCCTGCTGAAGCAGCTGGGCGGCGAGCCGGGCTACACCGCCAAGATCGCCGGCAGCATCGCCGAAGGCGACCTGTCGATCGCCATCGACACCAAGTCGTCGGATCGCGGCAGCCTGCTGATCGAAATGAAACAGATGCGCAACAGCCTGGTCGACATCGTCAGCCAGGTCCGTCGCGGCACGCACACCATCACCACCGCATCGCGTGAAATCGCAGCCGGCAACACCGACCTGTCGTCGCGTACCGAACTGCAAGCCAGCTCGCTGGAGAAGACTGCGTCGGCGATGGAAGAACTGACGTCGACCGTGAAACAGAACGCGGACAATGCCCGCGAAGCGAATCACCTGGCCGCCACCGCATCGGACGTGGCACGCAAGGGCGGCGACGTGGTGTCGCAGGTCGTTGGCACGATGGGCGAGATCAATAGCTCGGCAAGCAAGATCGCCGACATCATCGGCGTCATCGATGGCATCGCCTTCCAGACGAACATCCTGGCACTGAACGCCGCCGTCGAGGCAGCCCGTGCCGGTGAACAGGGTCGCGGCTTCGCCGTCGTCGCTTCGGAAGTGCGTAACCTGGCCCAGCGTTCCGCAGCGGCCGCCAAAGAAATCAAGCAACTGATCGGCGACTCCGTCGAGAAGATCGGCCGCGGCAGCAAGCTCGTCGGCGAGGCCGGCGAGACGATGGACGAGGTCGTTGCCAGCGTCAAGCGCGTGACCGACATCATGAGCGACATCGCCAGCGCCAGCGCCGAACAGAGCGCCGGCATCGAACAGGTCAACCTGTCGATCATCGAGATGGACGGCATGACGCAGCAGAACGCCGCGCTGGTCGAAGAAGCCGCCGCCGCCTTCCAGAGCCTGCAGGACCAGGCCGCGGAACTGCAGCGCGTCGTCAGCATCTTCAAGCTGGCCGAAGGCGAGGAGCAGGCCATCGTGGACGCACCGGCGCCGGCTGCCGCCACCGCCAGCCGCGCCGTCGTCGTCCGCCCGGCCGCCAAGCCGCAGCTGAAGAAGCCGGCCGCCGCGAAGGCCAAGCAGCCGGCCCAGCAGGAACGTGCGGCGGATGCGCCGGCATCGACCGCGAAAAAAGTCGCAGCAGCAGCCGCCAGCGACGATTGGGAAGAATTCTGAGCCAGGACGGCTCGTCCAGCGCCGGTGGAGAGCACTGGCATTAAAAAAAACTTTGTTTTCCGGGGGTAATAAAAATGTCCAATAAGAAATTTGCTGTAAGCCTCGTCGCTCTGCTGGTCTCGGGTATCGCTGGTTCGGCTTTTGCAGGCGAAACGCCGGCGACGTTCGATCCGTCCAAGTGCAAGGTCGAATATCCGAAAGCGTCGCTGATGAACGAAGAGCAGGGCATCACGTCGATGTCCTTCCTCATCGCCGCCGACGGTTCGGTGGCCGATTCGAAGCTGGACAAATCGAGCGGCTTCAAAGGCCTGGACAAGGCTGCAATGAAGGGCCTGTCGGCCTGCAAGTTCAAGCCGGGCACCAAGGACGGCGCACCGGCCCAGACCTGGACCAAGGTCGACTACGCCTGGAAGCTGGACTGATTGTCTGGCGGGTGCCGGCCGGCCTGGCTCGGCGCCCCAGGTGAGGCTTTGCGTCCCCGGCATCTTTGTCGGGTGCGCACGAGACCTGGGCCTGGCGGCATCCAACAGTGCGAAAAGGGCGTCCCTGCGGGGGCGCCCTTTTTGCATCTGCCTCGTGAAAACCTGAAAATCTGTTACCGGCCTGTTGCGGCATGTATCGGTTGTAAGCGCCCGCTTCAATCCGGCAAATGCGGGCGGCGAATCGCTATAGTGGTCTCACAGCGCAACTTCACCGCGCAACCAAAGGAGAACCACCATGAAACGCATTCTCGCTGCTGCCGCCCTTGCCATCGTCAGTTCTGCCGCCGTCTTGCCGGCGCAGGCGTTCGCCCGGGATGTCGTCGTCGTGCGCACCGCACCGCCGCCGCCGCGTCACGAAGTCGTGCCGGCCGCGCGCCACGGTTACGAATGGGCGCCGGGCTACTGGAACTGGAACGGCCACCGCTACACCTGGGTGCGCGGCCATTGGGAACGGGTGCGCCCGGGCTATGTCTGGCACCGTCCGGAATGGCGCCAGGGCGCCCGCGGCTGGCAACTGGAGCGGGGCGGCTGGCGCCACGGCGACCGCGCCGTCGACCGTGACGGCGACGGCGTGCCGAACCGCTTCGACAACCGTCCCAACAATCCGCACCGCTCGTGACGAGCAACTAGTCCAGCGGCGCGCCGTCTTCGAACATCTCGCTCGCCATTCGCGCGAGGTCGTTCATGCCGCCGCCGGACGCGAGATGGGCGCGCAGCCAGCGCGCCTGTCCGCCGTCCTTCATCAGATGCTCGATCACCTTGCACGCCTTGCCGAAACCGGGATCGGTCGAGCGTTTTGACAGTCGTTCGAGGTCGGCGCGGATCGCTTCGCCGATGGGCATCGACGCGCCCGACTCCGGATCGATCCACGTCGCCTCGACGCCGTCGCGTGCCGCATTGAAGCGGTTCCAGATGTACAGCTCGCGGCTGCTGCTGGTCGGCCAGCGTCCCGGCTGGCCCGCCCATTCCAGGCACAGCTCGCGCGCATAGCACGCGAGCGCCGCCGCGTACACGGGTTTCAACGGCGTATCCAGCACGCGCAGTTCGATCGTCCCGTATTCCGGCTTCGGGCGCACGTCCCAATAAAAGTCCTTGATGCTGTTGACGATGCCGTGGCCGGCCAGCTCGTCGAAGTGGGCGCGGAAATCGTCCCACGTGCGGATGTCGTACGGGAGGATGCCGCTCATCGGGAACGCGCCCACGACGTTGCTGCGCGAGCTGCAGAAGCCCGACACCTCGCCCTGCCAGCACGGCGAATTGGCCGACAGTGCGATGAACAGGGGCGCGCGCTGCGTGAGCCAGGAGCACAGGCGCATCGCCTCGTCCGGCGTACCCGCGCCGATGTGCACGTGCATGCCAAACACAGTAAACAGTTTAGCCAGATAGCCGAACTTGCGCTCCGATGCGAAATAGCGTTCCTTCGGGTAGATGCGCTGCTCGTTCCACTTCTGGAAGGGATGCGCGCCGCCGCCCGAGATCGACGCGCCGACATCGAACGCGGCCCGTTGCACCGTCGTGCGGATGTGTTCCAGCTGCTCGGCCGCCTCGTCGAACGAGGTGAGGATGGCAGTCGCCACTTCCAGCATCGATGTCGTGATTTCCGGCGTGTGCACCCACGGCTTGTCGTGCTTGTCCAGCAGGCGCAGGATGTCGGGCGCGGCGGGGAACAGGTCGAACGTGAGGCGGTCGAGCACCATCAGTTCCAGTTCGATGCCCATCGTGCCGATCGTGGACGCCTTGAAGTCGGGCAGGAACGCGGGGCCCTGGCCAGATACCGCCTGGGCCTGGGCGTCCGTTTTCAGTTTTCCCAGCGCTTCGTCATTCAGTAATTCGCTCATTGGGCACCTCCTCGATAGGTTTCGCCCGCCAGGCGCAAGCCGAGCCACGTGAGGCCGGGCGCCAGCAGGACGTTCAGGGCCAGCAGCGCGCCCATGACGGCGGTGGACGTCGCATCGAGCCCGGTGTAGGCATTCAGGGTGTTGTCCACGACGAGACCGCCGTAGCTCACCAGGGAACACATCGACAGGGCCATCGCATGCTGCTTGCGCACGTCCCACGCGGTGCCCGGCCACAGGGCCAGGCGCGTGGCCGCGATGCGGACCGCGAACACCGTCAGCGCGACCACGATGGTCCAGCCGTGCAGCAGCGCCTGCAGGTCGACGAGCGCCGCCGACATCAGGAACAGCAGCACGTAGCCGATGTCCTGCGCCGTCTTCAACTGCGCCTGGAACACGTTGTCGCGCTTCTCCGCATTGCGCAGCAGGACGCCCATCAGCAGCAGCGAGAGCAGGGCGCTCGCGGACATCACGGAACACAGGCCCAGGTCGATCAGCAGCGCGGCCAGCAGCATGCCGGGACGCAGCGTCGCCGGCACCTTGCACAGCCGCGTGGCCAGCGCATAAACGCCGTACGACAGCACGGCGATCAGGGCGCCGATCACGAGCTTGCCGCCCTGGCGCATCAACTCCGTCCAGAAACCGCTGTCGGCGTCCTGGCCGTGGCTGCGCGTCCATGCGAGCGTGATGCCGAGCGCCAGCAGCGCGACGAAGTTGGAGAGGCCGACCATGTTCGACGTCGCGAACGTGCTCGTGCCGCTCGCGTTTTCGTCCGCCACCATCGAACTGTGGATGACGGGATTGACGGCGATGAGGATCGAGCCGATGAAGATCGCGGCGCCCCACGGCAGGCCGAAGAGGCCCAGCGTGATGGCGGCCGCGGCGCCGCGCGCCAGGGTCGCGAGCAGCAGGCTGGCGCCCTGGCGGCCGCTGCGCAGCAGCCACGCGAGGTCCATCTTGCGGCCGACCTCGAACAGCACGAGCGCGGCGGCGCCGTTGAGCAGTTCCTGGAACTGCGTCAGCAGCGCGCGGTCGATGAAGCCGGCACCGTTCGCGCCGAGCAGCAGGCCCGCGATCACGGCGCCATACAGTTTCGGGATGCGGAAACGCTGCAGGGTCAGTCCGATCACGAGCGCGACCATCAGGCCGGCACCCAGCACGGCCAGCGGCGACAGCAGCCAGAAGGGCGAGTACAGTTCGTCATTCATGGCGCACCTCCCACGCGTGGGCAAGCGCGGTCAGTTCGCGCCCGATCACGTCGGCCCGCTGCTTCGCCAGTTCCTTTTGACGCTCCGCCGATGCCGGCGCGAGATCGCTGACGATGCGTGCGCGGACGATGCCCGCGTCGTCGCGCAGCGGAATCCACAACTGTCCCTTGACGCTTGCGCCTTCGCGCCACACGGCGATGAACTTCGCACCGGTGCGGTCACCGGGACGGCCCGGCTCCAGCAAGGTAAAGGGCTGCAGCCACTCGGCATTCGGGAAGCGGCGCGCCAGCAGCACCTGCATGCCGCTGCGCTGCTCGAGCCGCGCATCGTCGCGCGAATAGGGCAGGTGGATGCGCGTCTGGCTGATGCCCGACGTCTCCAGTCGCAAACAGGTCTTGTCCGACACCCAGCGCCACGTGTCGCCATCGAGCACGCGCGGCTTGCCCTGCGACGCATCGCGCCACGCGACGAACAACGGCGACGCGGCGGGCAGCGGACTGCCCGCATCGATCGCGTGCGCGGCCTGCTTCACATCGTCCCAGTGGCCGGCCTGCCAGGTGCGCGTGTCCGGTTTCTCGGACGGCTGCCAGCGCCACAGCGCCGCCGACCATTGCCCGTCGTCGTCGCGCCAGATCGCGGCCAGTTGCTGGGATTCGGGCGTGTTCGTAGACACGGTGCGGCCGGACCAGGCGTTGTTCCAGGGCGGCGCGTCCGCGTGGATCGCTTGCGTGAGGCGGTGCCATGCGATGGCGGCCGGCGGCAGGCAGGTGGCGGTCGGCGTCGGAATGCTGCGCCAGTACACCATTTCCACGCGCTGGCTCCAGGCGCACTGGCGCGTCGTCGGTTCACCCAGGCCGGAAAGCGCTGGGGCGACGGGTTGTTCGCACGTGCCGGGATACGAGCCGCTCAATTCCCTGAAGTCGGCGATGGCTGGTGTCTTTGGCGCCGCCGGCTTGCGTTTGGCCGCATGCGCTTGTGGTGTCAGGATGACGCACAGCGCGCACGCGGTCGCGAGCAGGCAGTGGCGGCGCGATGGTCGTGTTGGGGTCATGAAGATCGGCCCTCATTGAAAGGCCTCGGTGCGGGCCGGCTGGAAGCTTGGATCCGTCCGGCGCGCGGAGGCGGGCGGTCGCAGCGCGGCTCGTCCGGCCGGCGTCTGGACCCGTTGAAAGAGTGGATGCTTCACGCATCCGCGATGCGGCGGGGCCGCATGGCGGTCAGGTCAACGTGATGCCTGCCGCTCGTTGTTATGGGTGTGTATCGGGGTCAAGTATAGGGCAAATGATTCATTCGCTCAAATATGATTGACGTAAGTACATTTCTGGCATGCATTTTAGGCTATGCGGCAGAAGGACGGCGTACGGTTGAGTTGGGCGGACGGTGACCAACAGGTTGCTATCTGCCGCTGCTGCTTCTATATTCAACCTGTACAATTTATCGTACAGGTTTCGTCAATGGTCCAGGAGTGCCTTATGAGAATCATTAACTTTTCCGATGCGCGCAACAGTCTGCGGACCGTGATCGACCAAGTGGTCGAGGACGCCGACGTCACGGTCATCTCTCGCCGCGATGCGCCCGATGCGGTCGTCATGTCATTCGACTATTACAGTAGTCTCATGGAGACTGTTCACTTGTTGAGCTCGCCGGCGAACGCCGCGCATCTGGCGAAATCGATCGCCCAGGCACGTTCCAGCCAGACGCAGGCTCGTGAAATCATCGAAACCCCCGAGGCAGGGGAGCAGAAAGATGCGAAACCTGAAGTTCACGGATGAAGCCTGGAACAGCTACCTCTATCGGCAAACGCAGGATCGGAAAACCCTCAAGCGCATCAATGACCTGATCAGGGATGCGCGGAGAGATCCTTTTACGGGGATAGGCAAGCCGGAGGCGTTGAAGCACAGCCTGTCTGGCTGCTGGTCGCGGAGGATCGATGAGACGAATCGGCTCGTCTACATGATCGTCGATGAGGGGCTCGTTATCATCTCGTGCAGATATCACTACTGATCGATCCTGAGAAGAATGGTACGCCGACATTCATCGATCTAATGCCGTCCAACATGCGACTGGCATTTTCCCGCCATGGTCCCGAGGTCGCTGCTCGATTCGCGATCTATAGGAGGCTCAGCGCGTCCCGTGTCTGCAGACGGGGTGGGCTGAGGGGTGAGAAGGATCTTCCAAAATTTGGAATTTCATCGTCCAAAAAATTAAAGGGCTACAGCGCGAAGCTTGTAACCCTTTGATCTTATTGCTGAATTCTTGGGGTGGCTGATGGGACTCGAACCCACGACAACAGGAATCACAATCCTGGACTCTACCAACTGAGCTACAGCCACCACTGTCTTGCTTGCTGTCTCGTTGTTGCCGAGACAGAACGAGATTATATAGGGTCATTCGCATTCTGGCAAATCGAGTTTTGCCCAGCAGTGCGAACGGCCATCACGGCTCGCCGAACGTCGCCTCGTGCACGGGCGGATCGATGCCGATCAGGCTGTTGAACGCGGCCGACAGCGCGGTGGCGCTGGCGCTGGTCCAAGCCTCCAGTGTGCCCGGCGCATCGCCAGAAGGGGAGCGCAGCAACCGCCCCGCATCCAGCAAGCGCACCAGCTGGCGCGTCACGGCGTCGCCGGTGTCCACCAGCGTGACGTCACGTGCGCCGGCCGATGCGATCACGTCCCCGATCGCGGCGCGCACGAGCGGGTAGTGCGTGCAGCCCAGGACGAGCGTGTCGGCGCCCAGGTCGAGCAGCGGTGTCACGTAGCGTACCAGCAGCGCGCGCGTGGCCTCCGTGTCGCCCAGTTCGATCTGGTCGACGAGGCCGCGGCACGGCTGCAGCAAAAATTCCGCGTGCGTCGCTTCGGTGATCTGGTCGCGCAGTTGCAGGAATTTGGCGCCGGCCAGCGTGCGTTCCGTGGCCAGCACGCCGACCTTGCCGCTGCGCGTCGCCGCCGCCGCGGGCTTCAGGCCCGGTTCCACGCCGACGATGGGCAGGTCGGGGAAGGTGTCGCGCATCAGGCGAACCGCGGAGATGGTCGCCGTGTTGCAGGCGACGACGATGGCCTTGACGCCCCGTGCGACGAGGAAGCGGGCCACCGCCAGCGAACGCTCGGCGACGACGTGTTCGGGCTTGTCGCCGTACGGGGCGAAGCCCGTGTCGGCCACGTAGATCAGGTGTTCGTGCGGGAGTTGCGCTCGGATGTGGCGCAGGATCGACAGGCCGCCGAGGCCGGAGTCGAAGACGCCGACGGGGGCGTCTTCGGGGTGTGCTTGGGTGTTCATGGGGGAGATGGTAACCCGGCAGGAAGCGTTGCGGTACTGCGAGTGAAATTGGGTCCCCGCCTCCGCGGGGGCGACGTGCGAGCGGCGCGGGCCAGGCTCACACGTCGTACCGCACAACCTTAGGCGGTTGCGACCGGAATACCTTTCAGCGACTCGATCTTCGCAGCCCACTCTTTCGGACCGGTCTGGTGCACCGACGTACCCGTCGCATCGACGGCCACGGTGACCGGCATGTCCTTGACCTCGAATTCGTAGATCGCTTCCATGCCCAGGTCTGCGAAGCCGACGACCTTCGCCGACTTGATCGCCTTCGACACGAGGTAAGCCGAGCCGCCGACGGCCATCAGGTACGCCGACTTGTGGTTCTTGATCGACTCGATGGCGGCCGGGCCGCGTTCCGCTTTACCGATCATCGCGATCAGGCCCGTCTTCTCGAGCATCATGTCGGTGAACTTGTCCATGCGGGTCGCCGTCGTCGGGCCGGCCGGGCCCACGACTTCGTCGCGCACCGGATCGACCGGGCCGACGTAGTAGATCACGCGGTTCGTGAAGTCGACCGGCAGCTGTTCGCCTTTCGCCAGCATGTCCTGGATGCGCTTGTGCGCGGCGTCGCGGCCCGTCAGCATCTTGCCGTTCAGGAGCAGGGTCTGGCCCGGCTGCCACGATGCGACTTCTTCCTTCGTCAGCGTGTCGAGGTTGACGCTCTTCGATTTCTGCGTGTCCGGCGTCCAGTTCACGTCCGGCCAGGTCGACAGCGCCGGCGGTTCGATGTACGACGGGCCCGAGCCGTCCAGCACGAAGTGCGCGTGGCGCGTCGCGGCGCAGTTCGGGATCATCGCGACCGGCTTCGATGCGGCGTGGGTCGGGTACATGTTGATCTTCACGTCCAGCACGGTCGTCAGGCCGCCTAGGCCCTGCGCGCCGATGCCCAGAGCGTTGATCTTGTCGCACAGTTCGATACGCAGCTCTTCCAGCTTGTTCTGCGGGCCGCGTGCCTTCAGTTCGTACATGTCGATGTCTTCCATCAGCGACTCCTTGGCCATCAGCATGGCCTTCTCGGCGGAGCCGCCGATGCCGATGCCCAGCATGCCCGGCGGGCACCAGCCGGCGCCCATCAGCGGGACAGTCTTGAGGACCCAGTCGACCAGCGAGTCGGACGGGTTCAGCATGACGAACTTGGTCTTGTTTTCCGAGCCGCCGCCTTTTGCGGCGACCATCACGTCGACGGTGTCGCCCGGGACCAGTTCCATGTGCACGACGGCCGGGGTGTTGTCCTTCGTGTTCTTGCGCTCGAAGTGCGGGTCGGCGACGATCGAGGCGCGCAGCTTGTTGTCGGCGAAGTTGTACGCGCGGCGCACGCCTTCGTTGACGGCGTCGGTGATCGAGCCGCTGCCGAAGCCTTCGAAGCGCACGTTCATGCCGATCTTCAGGAACACGTTGACGATGCCGGTGTCCTGGCAGATCGGGCGCTTGCCTTCCGCGCACATGCGCGAGTTGGTCAGGATCTGCGCGATGGCGTCCTTGGCGGCCGGGCTCTGCTCGGCCTCGTAGGCGCGCGCGAGGTGCTGGATGTAGTCGGCGGGGTGGTAGTAACTGATGTACTGGAGGGCGCTAGCGACCGATTCGATCAGGTCGTCCTGTTTAATGACAGTCATGTGAGTCTCGCTGTGGGGGTCTTGGATTACGGAGGAATCAGTGGTGCTTGTTGTCACTCTGGGTATTCATCATGATCCGGTCGGTGTAGGCAATCGCCATCGCCGACAGCAGGAACACGACGTGGATACAGGTCTGCGCGATCATCGTCTTCGCATCGTAGGAGATGGCGTTGATGAACGTCTTGAGCAGGTGGATCGACGAGATGCCGATGATCGCCATCGCCAGCTTGGTCTTCAGCACGGACGCGTTCACGTGCGACAGCCATTCCGGCTGGTCCGGATGGTCTTCCAGATGCATGCGCGACACGAACGTCTCGTAGCCGCCCACGATCACCATGATCAACAGGTTCGAGATCATGACGACGTCGATGAGGCCCAGCACGACGAGCATGATCGTCGTTTCATTCAGTTTGGTTGGCAGCGGGGCGTTCGGCACGGCCACGGCCTGGAAGATGTGCTGCAGCGCGGCTTCGTTGCCCATCGCGGCCAGCACGAGGTCCTTCAGTTCGACCCAGAAATGGAACACGTAAACGCACTGCGCGAGGATCAGGCCGAGATACAGAGGCAGTTGCAGCCAGCGGCTGGCGAACATGAAACTGGCGAGTGCGCTGCGTTTGCGTGCGCTGGAGGAGGGTTGCGAATCGAGCATCTATGCGGGCTTTCCAATGCGGCTGCGGTCAGGACAGCTCAACATTCTACACCCGCCGCGCGTCGCCGGCACGGCGTCGTGGCATGCCGAAGGTTGATAGAATGGCCAGCGGGGATGCCGCCTTGGGCCGTGTAAGGGCTCAGTAAGCGTGGGTGCTTAAGGTATTAGGCAAAATTACTACATCATCAATAGGAGACTAGTATGGCCGAGAACGAGACCCAACAGCAGGGACTGCAGGAACACCGCGTCTTCCAGCCGCCCGCACAATTCACCGCCAATGCCGCGATTTCCGGCATGGATGCGTACAACAAGCTGTGCGACGAAGCCGCCAGCGACTACGAAGGTTTCTGGGCCCGCCTGGCGCGCGAAAACGTCGCCTGGCACAAACCCTTCACGCAAACCCTCGACGAATCGAATGCGCCGTTCTACAAATGGTTCGCGGATGGCCAGCTGAACGCGTCGTACAACTGCCTCGACCGTCAGATCGAGAACGGCAACGGCGACAAGACGGCGATCATCTTCGAAGCGGACGACGGCACCGTCACCCGCGCCACCTACCGCGAACTGCACGAGCGTGTGTGCAAATTCGCCAACGGCCTGAAATCCCGCGGCATTAAAAAAGGCGACCGCGTCATCATCTACATGTCGATGTCGATCGAAGGCGTGGCCGCGATGCAGGCGTGCGCGCGCATCGGTGCGACGCACTCCGTCGTGTTCGGCGGCTTCTCCGCGAAGTCGCTGCAGGAGCGCATCATCGACGCGGGCGCCGTCGCCGTCATCACGGCCGACGAGCAGCTGCGCGGCGGTAAATCGCTGCCGCTGAAAGCCATCGTCGACGAGGCGCTGGCGATGGGCGGCTGCGAGACGATCCGCGACGTCGTCGTCTACAAGCGCACCGGCGGCAACATCGCCTTCCAGGCAGGCCGCGACCTGTGGCTGCACGACCTCGTCGACGGGCAGAGCGGCGAGTGCGAGCCGGAGTGGGTGGATGCGGAACATCCGCTGTTCATCCTCTACACGTCGGGTTCGACGGGCACGCCGAAGGGCGTCCAGCACTCGACCGGCGGCTACCTGCTGTGGGCCGCGCTGACGATGAAGTGGACCTTCGACCTCAAGCCGGACGACGTCTACTGGTGCACGGCCGACATCGGCTGGGTGACGGGCCACACGTACATCTGCTACGGCCCGACCGCGGTCGGCGCCACGCAGATCGTGTTCGAAGGCGTGCCGACGTTCCCGAACGCCGGCCGCTTCTGGGAGACGATCGCCAAGCACAAGGTCAGCATCTTCTACACGGCGCCGACGGCGATCCGTTCGCTGATCAAGGCGTCCAACACGGACGAGAAGGTGCATCCGAAGAACTACGACCTGTCCAGCCTGCGCCTGCTGGGCACCGTCGGCGAACCGATCAATCCGGAAGCGTGGATGTGGTACTACACGCAGATCGGCGGCCAGCGCTGCCCGATCGTGGACACCTTCTGGCAGACGGAAACCGGCGGCCACATGATCACTCCGCTGCCGGGCGCGACCCCGATGGTGCCGGGTTCCTGCACGTTGCCGCTGCCGGGCATCATGGCCGCCATCGTCGACGAAGCCGGCCACGACGTGCCGAACGGGCAGGGCGGCATCCTCGTGGTGAAACGTCCGTGGCCGTCGATGATCCGCACGATCTGGAACAACCCGGACCGCTTCCGCAGCGCCTACTACCCGGATGAACTGGGCGGCAAGTACTACCTGGCTGGTGATGGCGCGATCCGCAACAAGGACACGGGCTATTTCACCATCACGGGCCGCATCGACGACGTGCTGAACGTCTCGGGCCACCGCATGGGCACGATGGAGATCGAGTCCGCGCTCGTGGCGCACCCGATCGTGGCGGAAGCCGCGGTCGTCGGCAAGCCGGACGAGACGACCGGCGAGGCGATCTGCGCGTTCGTCGTGCTGAAACAGGCGCGTCCGACCGGCGAGGAAGCGAAGAAGCTGGCCGCCGAGCTGCGCAACTGGGTCGGCAAGGAGATCGGTCCGATCGCCAAGCCGAAAGAGATCCGCTTCGGCGACAACCTGCCGAAGACCCGCTCCGGCAAGATCATGCGCCGCCTGCTGCGCGTGCTGGCCAAGGGCGAGACCATCACCCAGGACATCTCGACCTTGGAAAACCCGGCCATCCTGGAACAGCTGAAAGAATCTGCCTGACCATTCGGGCGTGATCGGTTACACTGATCACAGCAGAGTTGACGCCGCGCCGGGAGACCGGGGCGGCGTTTTTTTATGTGCGCCGCCATGGCGCCCGTTCTCGCGTGCCCGTGGACGTGGGAAAATACGGGCTCGTCCGTCTTCCATGCTTTCATGAACCCGCGCCAGCGCATTGCCCTTGCCATCGCCCTGTTCAACGAGCGCCGCTTCGACCAGGCCCTGGCCGGGATCGGCGACTTGCTGCAGGGCGACGAGGCGAACGTGGATGCCCTGAATCTGGCGGCGGCCTGCGCCCGCGCGCTCGGGCGGCCGGACGATGCCGAGGCGTTCTGGCGCAAGGCGCTGGCGCGCGATCCCGCGCACGCGGCCAGCTGGAACAACCTCGGCATCCTGTTGCAGCAGAGGGGACGCGGCGCCGAGGCCGGGGAGGCGTTCCGGCGCGCGCTGCAGCTGCAGCCCGATTACGCCGAAGCCCATTACAACCTGGCCCTGTTGTATCAACAGGCGGGCGGACTCGAACAGGCCGTCGGCGCGCACGAGGCCGCGCTGGCCCTGCGGCCCCGGTATCCGGAAGCCAGCGCCAACCTCGGACTGGTGCTGGAGCGGCTCGGGCGCTTCGAGGAGGCGCAACGCCGCTTCGGCGAGGCCGTCGCGCACGACCCGGCCGACGCCGCATCCCTGCAGCACCGCGCCGACCTGCTGCACCGGCTGGGACGGCGTGCCGAGGCGGCCGAGTGCTACCGGGCGGCACTGCTGCTGCGTCCGGACAATGCCGAACTCCACAACAACTTCGCGGTGCTGTTGGCCAGGTCGGGCCAGCCGGAAGCGGCCGAACGGGAGTACCTGCAGGCGGTCGCGTGCCGCCCCGGGTACGCCGACGCCTGGCACAACCTCGGCCTGTCGTACACGCAATCCGGCCGCTACGCCGAGGCCGAGGCCGCGCTGCGCACCAGCCTGCGGTGGCGCGCGCACGACCCGGAAGTCTGGAATTCGCTGGGCAACGTCTACCAGTACATGCAGCGTGACGATGACGCCGAGGCTGCGTATCGGCGCGCGCTCGCGGCCCGGCCCGGCCTCGCCAAGACGTTGAACAACCTGGGCACCCTGCGCCAGCGCCAGGGGCGTGCCGGCGAGGCCGAGGATGCGTACCGGCAGGCGATCGCCGCCGACCCCGGCTATCCGGAAGCGCGTTGGAACCTCGGTTTCCTGCTGCTGGCACAGGGGCGGCTGGCCGAAGGCTGGCCGTGGATGGAGGCGCGGCACGATCCGGCACTGGCGCGTCCGATCGCCGTCAGGCCGGCGCCCGGTTTCCCGCAGTGGAACGGGGAGGCGCTGGACGGCAAGGCCATCGCCGTGTGGCCGGAGCAGGGCTTCGGCGACCAGATCCAGTTCGTGCGCTACCTGCCGTTGCTGAAAGCGGCCGGCGCGCGGACGGTCACGCTGATCTGCCACGATGCGCTGCTGCCCTTGCTGCGCGGTGCTGCCGGCGCCGACCGCGTCGTCCCCATGAGCGAGGCGGGGCACCTGGCGCCGCACGATTTCTGGGTTTTCATGTTGAGTCTGCCGATGCACGCCGAAACCACGCTCGCGACGATCCCGGCCACGCTCCCTTACCTCGCCGCGGACCCCGCGCGCCGCGCGTACTGGCGTGCCCGGCTGGATATGCTGCCCGCCGGAATGCGTGTCGGCCTCGTCTGGCGCGGCTTTGGCGGGCACGTCAATGACGCGAACCGCTCCCTGCCGGATCTGTCGGTCCTGGCCCCGCTGTGGTCGGTGCCGGGCGTCGCGTTCGTCAGTCTGCAGCGCGGCATGGACGGCGAGCCGCGGCGGGCCGGCCCGGACGGCCTTGAACTCCTCGAACTCGGCGCCGGAATCGCGGACTTCGGCGATACGGCGGCAATCGTGGCGGAGCTCGACCTGGTCATCTGCGTCGATACGGCCGTGGCCCATGTCGCCGGCGCACTGGGCAAGCGCTGCTGGGTGCTGCTGCCGGCCATCCATCCCGACTGGCGCTGGATGGAAGAGCGCGTCGATTCGCCCTGGTATCCGGGCGTGCTCCGGTTGTACCGCCAGCGCCATGCCGGTGCCTGGGACGACGTCGTTGCGCGGGTGGCGCACGACTTGGCCGTCATCGCGTATTGACGCGCTGCCTCGTCAAGTTACCAGAAGGTCTACTTTTCGTTGTTTCGACACACGAACTCTTACTATCGTTTCGTTTTTTCGGGAACAAATGTTCCCTAGTGGCATTTTTGTCGCCGATAATCAACGTTTGTCGCTGTCCTTTCGTCCGGTCTTGCTGTTTTTACGGAATACATCACACTGCCATGAATCACATCTATCGTCTCGTCTGGAACAAGAAACGTCGTATGCTCATGGCGGTCGCCGAAATCGGCTGCGCCAACGGCAAGGACGCTGCGGGAACGACCCGCGGCCAAGATGGCGTGCCGGACGGGGGCGGCGCTTATTCCGGCGCCCGGACGCTCCTGGCGACTGCGTTGCTCGCGCTGTTTCCGCTCGTGTCGTTCGCGCAGCAGGGCATGTCGGACTATATTCCCGCTGGCACATCGTTGTCGGTGTCCGACGGCGACGGCTCGAATGCCTTGCTGGCCGGCACCAATCTGACGAACGATGGTACGCTCGATATCACCGGCACGGATGCCGGCTCGCACCTCGTCAGCCTGTCGGGTTCCGGGACCGTGCTGATGGACGCCAGGACGCTGACCTTGACCGCCGCGGACGGCTTTTATCTCGGCACGCTGCAGGGTTCGGGCAGCCTGGTGGTCGCCGGCGGCTACGAGACGCTGGGCGGTGTGAACGTCCATGGGGGCGCCACCCAGGTCGACCAATACGCGGGCCTGTCCCTGTCGGGTTCCGGCAGCATTGCCCTGTCGAGCGGCTTGCTCAATAACGGCATGTTCGATATCGCCGCGACGAACAACGGCGCCAACGTGAACTCGCTGTCCGGTTCGGGGACGGTGTGGCTGGGCGGACAGACGCTGACGCTGACCAATACCGGCGACACCTTTGCAGGCATGATCGCCGGTTTCGGCGGCGTGAACGTCGCGGGCGGCACGCAGGTGCTCAGCGGTACCAATATCTATTTCGGCGCCACGTCGATCGACCAGGGCGGCGCACTGGCGCTGTCCGGTTCGGGCAGCATCGCGCTGTCCAGCGGTGTGGCCAACAACGGCGTGTTCGATATTGCCGCCACGGACAATGGCGCCCAGGTGACATCGCTGTCCGGTTCGGGGACGGTGTGGCTGGGCGGACAGACGCTGACGCTGACCAATGCTGGCGACACCTTTGCAGGCATGATCGCCGGTTTCGGCGGCGTGAACGTCGCGGGCGGCACGCAGGTGCTCAGCGGTACCAATATCTATTTCGGCGCCACGTCGATCGACCAGGGCGGCGCACTGGCGCTGTCCGGGTCGGGCAGCATCGCGCTGTCCAGCGGTGTAGCCAACAACGGCGTGCTCGACATTGCCGCGACAAACAACGGCGCCGAAGTGCGCTCGCTGTCCGGCTCCGGTGCGGTGCTGCTGGGTGGCCAGACGCTGACGCTGACCGATGCAGGCGATACGTTTGCGGGCAGCATCTACGGTTCGGGTGGTCTGACAATCGCGGGCGGCACGCAGGTGCTCAGCGGTACCAATACCTATAACGGCGCCACCTCGATCGACCAGGGCGGCGCGCTGGCGCTGTCCGGGTCGGGCGGTATCGCTCTGTCCAGCGGCGTCGCCAACAACGGTGTGTTCGACATTGCCGCGACAAACAACGGCGCCGAAGTGCGCACGCTGTCCGGATCCGGCGCCGTGCTGCTGGGCGGCCAGACGTTGACGCTGACGGATGCCGGCGATACGTTTGCGGGCAGTATCCACGGTTCGGGCGGTCTGACAATCGCGGGCGGCATCGAAACCCTGAGCGGTACCAATACCTATTCAGGTGCCACCTCGATCGATCAGGGCGGCGCGCTGGCGCTGTCCGGTTCGGGCAGCATCGCTCTGTCCAGCGGCGTAGCCGACAACGGCGTGTTCGACATTGCCGCGACAAACAACGGCGCCGAAGTGCGCACGCTGTCCGGATCCGGCGCCGTGCTGCTGGGCGGCCAGACGTTGACGCTAACCAATGCCGGAGATACGTTCGCCGGCAGCATCCTTGGCTCGGGCGGGCTGACAATCGCGGGCGGCACGCAGGTGCTCAGCGGTACCAATACCTATAACGGCGCCACGTCGATCGACCAAGGCGGCGCACTGGCGCTGTCAGGTCCGGGCAGCATCGCTCTGTCCAGCGGTGTGGCCAACAACGGCGTGCTCGACATCGCGGCCACGGACAACGGCGCCGAAGTGCGCACGCTGTCTGGCTCCGGTGCTGTGTTGCTGGGCGGCCAGACGCTGACGCTGACGGATGCCGGCGATACGTTCGCCGGCAGCATCCACGGCTCGGGCGGTCTGACGATCGCGGGCGGCACGCAGATGCTCAGCGGTACCAATACCTATAACGGCGCCACCTCGATCGACCAAGGCGGCGCGCTGGCGTTGTCCGGGTCGGGCAGCATCGCTCTGTCCAGCGGCATCGCCAACAACGGTGTGTTCGATATCGCGGCCACGAACAACGGCGCCGAAGTGCGCTCGCTGTCCGGATCCGGTGCGGTGCTGCTGGGCGGCCAAACACTGACGCTGACCGATGCTGGCGATACGTTTGAGGGCAGCATTTACGGTTCGGGTGGTCTGACAATCGCGGGCGGCATCGAAACCCTGAGCGGTACCAATACCTACACCGGGGCCACGTCGATCGACCAGGGCGGTCTCACGCTGTCCGGTTCGGGCAGCATCGCTCTGTCCAGCGGCGTCGCCAACAACGGCGTGTTCGACATTGCCGCGACCGACAACGGCGCCGAAGTGCGCACGCTGTCCGGTTCCGGCGCCGTGCTGCTGGGTGGCCAGACGCTGACGTTGACCGATGCGCAGGACGTATTCGCCGGCAGCATCTACGGTTCGGGCGGGCTGACAATCGCGGGCGGCACGCAGGTGCTCAGCGGTACCAATACCTATACCGGCGCCACCTCGATCGACCAGGGCGGCGCACTGGCGCTGTCCGGCTCGGGCAGCATCGCTCTGTCCAGCGGCGTCGCCGACAACGGTGTGTTCGATATTGCCGCGACAAACAACGGCGCCGAAGTGCGCTCGCTGTCTGGCGCCGGTGCTGTATTGCTGGGCGGCCAAACGCTGACGCTGACCGATGCCGGTGATACGTTCGCCGGCAGCATCCATGGCTCGGGCGGGCTGACAATCGCGGGCGGCACCGAAACCCTGAGCGGTACTAACACCTATAACGGCGCCACCTCGATCGACCAGGGCGGCGCGCTGGCGCTGTCCGGCTCGGGCAGCATCGCGCTGTCCAGCGGCGTGGCCAACAACGGCGTGCTCGACATTGCCGCGACCGACAACGGCGCCGAAGTGCGCACGCTGTCCGGCTCCGGTGCTGTGCTCTTGGGTGGCCAGACGCTGACGCTGACGGATGCGCAGGACGTATTCGCCGGCAGCATTCACGGCTCGGGCGGCCTCGCGATCACGGGCGGTATCGAAACCCTGAGCGGTACCAACACCTATACCGGGGCCACGTTGATCGACCAAGGCGGTCTCGCGCTGGCGGGTTCGGGCAGTATCGCGCTGTCCAGCGGCGTGGCCAACAACGGCATGCTCGATATCGCGGCCACGAACAACGGCGCCGAAGTGCGCTCGCTGTCCGGATCCGGTGCGGTGCTGCTGGGCGGCCAAACACTGACGCTGACCGATGCTGGCGATACGTTTGCGGGCAGCATTTACGGTTCGGGTGGCCTGACAATCGCGGGCGGCATCGAAACCCTGAGCGGTACCAATACCTACACCGGGGCCACGTCGATCGACCAGGGCGGTCTCACGCTGTCCGGTTCGGGCAGCATCGCTCTGTCCAGCGGCGTCGCCAACAACGGCGTGTTCGACATCGCGGCCACGAACAACGGCGCCGAAGTGCGCTCGCTGTCAGGCTCCGGTGCTGTGCTGCTGGGCGGCCAAACATTGACACTGACGGATGCAGGCGATACGTTTTCGGGCAGCATCTACGGTTCGGGCGGCGTGACAATCGGTGGCGGCACCGAAGCTCTAACGGGTACCAATACCTATACCGGCGCCACGTCGATCGACCAGGGCGGCACGCTGGCGCTGTCCGGCTCGGGCGGCATCGCGCTGTCCAGCGGCGTGGCCAACAACGGCGTGTTCGACATCACGGCCACGGACAACGGTGCCGAAGTGCACTCGCTGTCCGGATCCGGTGCCGTGCTGCTGGGCGGCCAGACGTTGACGCTGACGGATGCCGGCGATGCGTTTGCGGGCAGTATCCACGGTTCGGGCGGTCTGACAATCGCGGGCGGCATCGAAACCCTGAGCGGTACCAATACCTATACCGGCGCCACGTCGATCGACCAAGGCGGTCTCGCGCTTTCCGGTTCGGGCAGCATCGCGCTGTCCAGCGGTGTAGCCAACAACGGCGTGTTCGACATCACGGCCACGGACAACGGTGCCGAAGTGCGCACGCTGTCCGGCTCCGGTGCCGTGCTGCTGGGCGGCCAGACGTTGACGCTGACGGATGCCGGCGATACGTTCGCCGGCAGCATCCTTGGCTCGGGCGGGCTGACAATCGCGGGCGGCACCGAAACCCTGAGCGGTACCAATACCTATAACGGCGCCACGTCGATCGACCAAGGCGGCGCGCTGTCGCTGTCCGGATCGGGCAGCATCGCTCTGTCCAGCGGCGTCGCCAACAACGGTGTGTTCGATATTGCCGCGACAAACAACGGCGCCGAAGTGCGCTCGCTGTCCGGCTCCGGTGCGGTGCTCTTGGGCGGCCAGACGTTGACGCTGACCGATGCCGGCGATACGTTCGCCGGCAGCATCCACGGTTCGGGCGGCCTGACAATCGCGGGCGGCACCGAAACCCTGAGCGGTACCAATACCTATTCAGGTGCCACCTCGATCGATCAGCGCGGCGCGCTGGCGCTGTCCGGTTCGGGCAGCATCGCGCTGTCCAGCGGCGTGGCCAACAACGGCGTGTTCGACATCACGGCCACGAACAACGGCGCCGAAGTGCGCTCGCTGTCCGGATCCGGTGCCGTGCTCGTGGGCGGCCAGACGCTGACGCTGACCAATGCTGGCGATACGTTTGCGGGCAGCATCCATGGTTCGGGCGGCCTGACGATCGCGGGCGGCATCGAAACGCTGACTGGTACCAACACCTATACCGGGGCCACGTTGATCGACCAAGGCGCGCTGGCGCTGTCCGGCTCGGGCAGCATCGCGCTGTCCAGCGGCGTCGCCAACAACGGTGTGTTCGATATTGCCGCGACAAACAACGGCGCCGAAGTGCGCTCGCTGTCCGGATCCGGCGCTGTGTTGCTGGGCGGCCAGACGCTGACGCTGACGGATGCAGGCGATACGTTTGCGGGCAGCATTTACGGCTCGGGCGGGCTGACGATCGCGGGCGGCATCGAAACTCTTACTGGTACCAATACCTATAATGGCGCCACGTCGATCGACCAGGGCGGCGCACTGGCGCTGTCCGGCTCGGGCAGCATCGCTCTGTCCAGCGGCGTGGCCAACAACGGCGTGCTCGACATCGCCGCCACGAACAACGGCGCCGAAGTGCGCTCGCTGTCCGGCTCCGGCGCCGTGCTGCTCGGCGGCCAGACGCTGACGCTGACGGATGCGCAGGACGTATTCGCCGGCAGCATTCACGGCTCGGGCGGCCTGACGATTGCGGCCGGCACCGAAACCCTGACGGGCGTGAATACGCACACCGGCACCACGGCGGTATCGCACGGTGCGACATTGGCCCTGGCCGGCAACGGCAGCATCGGCAACAGCCGCGTGCGGACCGATGGCACGCTGGACGTGTCGGCCAGCACGGGCGACGCGGCGGTCCAGAGCCTCGGCGGCTCCGGCGCCGTGCTGCTCGGCGGCCAGACCCTGACGCTGACCAATGCCGGCGATACGTTCGCCGGCAGCATCCACGGTTCAGGCGGTCTGACGATCGCGGCCGGCACCGAAACCCTGACGGGCGTGAATACGCACAGCGGCACCACGGCGGTATCGCACGGTGCGACATTGGCCCTGGCCGGCAACGGCAGCATCGGCAACAGCCGCGTGCAGACCGATGGTACGCTGGACGTGTCGGCCAGCACGGGCGGCGTGGCGTTCCAGAGCCTCGGCGGCTCCGGCGCCGTGCTGCTGGGCGGCCAGACGCTGACACTGACGGATGCGCAGGACGTATTCGCCGGCAGCATCCACGGTTCAGGCGGTCTGGCGATCGCGGCCGGCACCGAAACCCTGACGGGCGTGAACACGCACACCGGCGCCACGGCGGTATCGCAAGGCGCGACATTGGCCCTGGCCGGCAACGGCAGCATCGGCAACAGCCGTGTGCAGACCGATGGCACGCTGGACGTATCGGCCAGCACGGGCGGCGCGGCGGTCCGGAGCCTCGGCGGCTCCGGCGCCGTGCTGCTGGGCGGCCAGACCCTGACGCTGACCGATGCCGGCGATACATTTACTGGCAGCATCCACGGCTCGGGCGGCCTGACGATCGCGGGCGGCACCGAGACGCTGGCCGGTACCAACACCAATACGGGCGCCACGTCAATCGGCCACGACGGCGACCTCGCGCTGTCCGGCTCCGGCAGCATCGCGCTGTCCAGCGGCGTCGCCAACAACGGCGTGCTCGATATCGCCGCGACCAGCAACGGCGCGCAGGTGCGCACGCTGTCCGGCTCCGGTGCCGTGCTCCTGGGCGGTCAGACGCTGACGCTGACCAATGCCGGCGATACGTTCGCCGGCAGTATCCAGGGCTCGGGCGGCCTGGCGATTGCGGCCGGCACCGAAACCCTGACGGGTGTGAACACGCACACCGGCGCCACGGCGGTATCGCAAGGCGCGACATTGGCCCTGGCCGGCAACGGCAGCATCGGCAACAGCCGCGTGCAGACCGATGGTACGCTGGACGTATCGGCCAGCACGGGCGGCGCGGCGGTCAAGAGCCTCGGCGGCTCCGGCGCCGTGCTGCTGGGCGGCCACACCCTGACGCTGACCGATGCCGCCGGGGCCTTCAACGGCCGCATCAGCGGCTCGGGCGGTATCGCCATCGCCGGCGGTAGCCAGGCGCTGACGACCACGCAGGCCTACACCGGCGCGACCTCGATCGGGGCGGGCGCCACGCTGACGCTGGCGGGCAATGGCTTGATCGCCGCATCGAGCCGGGTCGTGGCGGACGGCACGCTGGATGTGGCTGACGCCGGCGCGACCATCCAGTCGCTCGCCGGCGACGGCCTGGTCCAGCTCGGCAGCCAGACGCTCACGCTGACGGCCGCCCGTGACGTCTTCGCCGGCACGATCGCCGGCGACGGCGCCCTGAACCTCACGGGCGGCACGGCGACCCTGGCCGGGAACAACACCTACCGCGGCGCCACCTACATCGGCGGCGGCGCCACGCTGGCGCTGAGCGGGCAGGGCAGCATCGCCAGCTCGAGCGGCGTGGACGTGGACGGCAGGTTCGACATCAGCGGCACCGACCGCGGGGCCACGGTCAGCACCGTCTCGGGTGCGGGCACCATTTACCTGGGCGCGCAGACGCTGGCGCTGAGCCGGGCGGCCGGCCTCTTTGCCGGCACCATCGTGGGCGCGGGCGGCCTGTCCGTCGACGGCGGCAGCATGTCCCTCGGCGGCGTCAACGACTACACGGGCACGACCTCGATCGCCGGCGGGGCGGCGCTGGCGCTGTCCGGCGCCGGCAGCATTGCCGGCAGCGCGGTGCGCGACGATGGCGTGTTCGACGTCTCGGGCGCGGCCCACGGCGTGGCGATCAAGGGCCTGACCGGCTCGGGCAGCGTTCTGCTGGGCGCGAACGACCTGACCGTCACCGCCGCCGCCGGCCGCTTCGGCGGCAATATTGCCGGCAGCGGCAGCCTGAAGGTCACAGGCGGCACGCTCACGCTCGACGGCGCCAACGACTATACCGGCAAGACGGTGGTCAGCGGCGGCACGCTGCGGACCTATGCCGACGCCAACCTCGGCAAGGGTAGCGCCGCACTCGAGCTCGACAACGGCACCTGGCAGACCAGCGCCGACCTGACGCACGAGCGCGGCCTGGCGCTGACGGGCCGGGGTACGGTCGACGTCGACGCCGGCACCGTGACCACCGAGAACGGCACGGTCGGCGGCAGCGGCACGCTGGTCAAGCAGGGCACCGGTACGCTGATCCTGCGCGGCGCGCTCGCCAACGGCGGCCTGCAGGTGGAGCACGGAACGGTGGCGCTGCATGCGGCCAACACCTATACCGGCGATACGACCGTGTCCCGGGACGGCATCCTGCGCATCGACAGCGACGCCAACCTGGGCGCCGCCGGCAACCGGCTGGTCCTCGACGGCGGCACGTTGCAGACCACCGGCAGCATGACGTCGGACCGCGCCTTCACGATCACGGCGCGCAACGGGGTGCTCGACGCCGAGGGCGCCGACAGCGTCGTCACGTTGAACGGCAACATCGGCGGCGACGGCCGGCTGGTCAAGGAAGGCCAGGGCACGCTGGTGCTCGGCGGCGACAACGGCGGCGGCCAGGGCAGCGCCAACGCGCCGGGCGACGGATGGACCGGCGGCCTGACCATCAACGACGGCCTGGTGAAGGTGACGAACGCCTACGGCCTCGGATGGGGCAGCGTGATGACGTTCAACGCCGGCACGATCTACGCGACCGTCGATATCGCGACCGGCCAGGACATCCGCATGGGCCGCTCGACCAACATCAACACCGAGGCCGACACCACGACCACGCTGGCGGGCGACCTGCTGTCGACCGGGGCGGGCGACGGCTGCTTCACCAAGACCGGCCAGGGCACGCTGAACGTCACCGGCAACGCCAATATCGACGCCACCTGCGTCCTGGAAGGCAAGCTGCTCGCGAACGGCCTCTTCAACAGCCGGGTGACGGTGGCGCACGGCGCCACGCTGGGCGGCAGCGGCACCGTCAAGGGCGACCTGCTGGTGCAGGGCACGCTCTCGCCGGGCAATTCGCCGGGCATGCTGACGGCCGATTCGAACATCACGATGGCCGCCGGCAGCACGTACAAGGAAGACATCGGCGGCACCGCGCAAGCCACGCCCACGGCGCCGGTCGGCGTGCCCGGGTATTACTCCTACCTGCACGTCGTCGGCGGCAAGCGCTTCACGATCGAATCGGGCGCCTCGCTGGCGCCGACGCTGAAGAACCTGTATTCGGCCGACGAGGCGGGCTATGGTTCGGCGCCGCTCAAGCCCGAACTGGGCCAGAGCTTCCGTATCGTTACCGCCGACGGCGGCATCGCCGGGCGCTTCGACACGCTGGTCCAGCCGGACGGCATGGACGGTACCCGCATGGCCGCGTTCTACAACGTCGGCGGCAACAACAGCATCGAGCTGAAGGTGCTGCCGGCGTCGTACGCGGACTGGAGCCGTGGCGGCAACGCGAACAGCCGCGCGGTGGCGGGCGCGCTCGACCGGATCGTCGACCTCGACCAGTCGGGCCGCGCCGGCGAACGGCAGGACCAGCTGTTGTACCGGGTCGGTTCCGCGACCGCGGACCGGCTCGGCGGCCTGCTGCGCGGGCTGTCCGGCGAAGTGCACGGCAGCCTGGCCGCCGCGGCGCCGCAGGCCGGCTGGAACCTGCAGCGCAGCGTGCTCAAGCATACCGCCGACGATGGCGACCGCGCGCTCTGGCTCGACCTCGCGGGCACCCGCGGCAAGTGGAGTGGCGACGCCGACGCGTCGGGTTTCAAGGCCGATCGCCTGCAGGTCACCGCGGGCCTGGACGTGCTGCGCGGCGCCGATTATCGCCTCGGTGTCGGCGCCAGCTACGCCCATACCGACGTGTCGGCCGGCGACGATACGGGCAAGCTGCGCCAGAACAAGGTATTCGTGTATGGCGAAACCACGGTCGACGGCCTGACGTTCGACGGCATCGGCAGCGTCGGCCGCGACAAGGCCGACAGCCGGCGCGCCGATCCGCTGGCCACATCGTCCGGCCTGAGCGCGCATGCCGGCGGCAATGCGGCGCTGCTCGGCGTGGGCGTGCGCGCCGAGCGCGAACTCCTGGGCGCCAAGGTGGAGCCGTTCGCCCGGTTGACCGTGCAGCGGGTCGAACGGGACGGCCTGGCGGAAACGCCGGCATCGGCGGCGGCCCTGACGGTGGACGGCGACACCGCGACCGGCACCCGCCTGCAGGCGGGCCTGGCGGCGGCGTCCCGCAACGCCGATCCGTTGCGGGCCTCGACCTATCGCGTCAACCTGGGCGCGGGCGTCGATGCCGGCGGCCTGCTGCGGCCGACCCGGTCGGCCTGGCTGGCGGGAGAGCGCGTCACCATCGGTGCGCCGGGCGTGGGCCGCGCCTTCGTGCAGGGCGGCGTGACCGGCACGCTGCACGTCGGGAAGGGCGCTTACCTGTACTACGGCGTCACCGGCGAGGGTCGCGGCGGCTATTACCAGGTCGGCGGCAACGCCGGCGTGCGCGCGGTGTTCTGACTGCGGGCCGCGCATTTGGGATAGACTGCTGCGCATGCTCGAAGGACTACCGCATTTCTGGATCAACCGCGCCGCCGATGCGCAGCGGCGCGCGCTGGCGCAGGCGTTCCTCGACCGCGCCGGCGTCGTCCACGCGCGCATCGACGCCGTGACGCCCGACACGCTGCCGCCGGTGCGCGTGCGCGAACCCTTCGTCAATTCGCTGCCGGAGCTGGCGATCATGGCGTCGCACCTGCGCGCCGTCGGCACCGCGTACCGCGCGGGCGCCGCCGTTGCGCTGGTGCTGGAGGACGACGTCCGCTCGCACCACCTGTTCGACGGCGCAGCCCTGCTGGCCACCGCGCCGCCCGACTGGGAGATCCTGCAACTGCACGTGAGCCATGCGCCGGTCGTGCTGGAGCTGGGCGAGCTGTACCTGCGGCACGGCATCCTGTGGCACGAATGGGAGCCGGCATGTTATTCGGCGGGCGCCTACGTGGTGTCGCGCCGGGGCATGCAGGCCCTGCTGGCGCGCTACTGCCCGGACGGCGTCGCCCTCGACCTGACGGGCGTGCATGCCTGGGGCAAGCTGGTGGCCGACCACCTGCTGTACCGCCGCGCCATCTGCTATACGGCCACGCTGCCGCTCTTTTTCAACGACGTCGGGCTGGCCTCGACCCACGCTCCGCAGCGCGACGGGACCCATCACCGGCCGGGCGCGCAGGGCGCCGAGGACGTGCGCCTGCGCGTTGCCCGGCGCGCCGGCGCGGACGCCTATCCGTTCGCCCTGCGGCCGCTATGAACCCGAGCCGCCATGCCGTCGCCGTGGCGATCGTCACCACCTGCCGCGCCTCGCTGGCGCGCGCGGTGCGTTCGGTGTTCCGGCAACGTCTCGCGGACGGGCAGGGCGGCCGCATCCAGGTCTTGCTGGGCGTCGACTGCGACCCGGACGGGCGCCTGGCGGCGCTGCTGGACGAGCTGGCGCCCGAATGCCCGCCACACGTGACGGTTACGCTGATCAACCTCGGCTACTCGACGTCGCAGCGCCACGGCGGACCGCACGCCTCGTATTACGGCGGCTCGCTGCGCTCCGCGCTGACGCTGCTCGCGGACAGCCGCGTGGTCGTCTACCTCGACGACGACGACTGGCTGAAGGAAGACCATTGCGCCCGCATCCTGCAAGCGATCGAGGGCAAGAAATGGGCGTACTCGTATTCGATCTACGCGGACGGCAATACCGGACAGGAACTCTGCGTGGACGGGCTCGAGAGCGTGGGCGTCGGGCGCGGCATCTACGCCGAGTCCTTCGGCGGCTTCGTGCGCCCGAGCGGGCTGGCGATCGACAAGCTGCAGCTGCTGCACGTGGTGCACCTGTGGTCGTGCGCGGCGTTCGCGAGCGGCGACGGCGAGGACCGGCTGGTGTTCGAACAGTTGCGTCGCGAGCCACACGGCTGCACCGGGGCGGCGACCGTGTGTTGCGCGCTCGACCCGAACGATGCGCTGCATGCGCGCCGCGTCGAATTCATGCGCGCGCACGGCGTCGAGGCCCACGTCGCGCCGAAGTCCGGCTCGAGCCGCGGCGCCTAGTCCGGCCGCTGCGCGGCCGCCGTCGCGTACGCGCGATACGGGCCCTGGGCCTCGAGGGCGGCCAGCGCGGCGGCGTAGCGCGCTTCCGTTTCCACCAGCGTGGCGGCTTCCCAGATTGCCTCGAAATGCCGGGCCGTCCATGTGTTCGCGCCGGTCTGCACGTACGTGTACAGCCAGGGCGCGTCCACCAGCGCGATGCGGCCGCGCCGCAGCATGGCGTGCATCACTTCCGTGTCCTCGCCGCGCGCCAGCCCGGGATAGTCGGGGACGGCGGCGCGCCGCGCCAGCATCGACCCTTCCCATTCGCGCGCGCCGGACACGCCGAGGCGCCGCGCCGCCGGCGACCACAGCAGCCAGCGGCTGAGGAACATGGCGTCGGCCTGCATCGACTGCAGCAGGAGCATGCCGAGTTCGAGCCGCTGCGGGTGGTAGAGGTCGTCGTCGTCCCACTGGCAGATCCAGTCGCCGCGCGCGGCCCTTAGCGAGAGGTTGCGCAGTTCGCCCAGGCTGCCGGCGGGCCGGTCCGGCGTCACCACGCGGATGCGCGGATCGTCGAGCGCGCGGCAATGCGCCTCGATCGGCGTGCCCGGGGCGTCGCAGACGAGCACCAGTTCGCGCTCCGGCCAGGTCTGGCTGCGGAAGGCGTCGACGGCGAAGCGCGCCGGGAACAGGCGGCCGCGCGTGACCATCAGGCACGAGACGAGCGGCCGCCGCGGGAACGCCACCAGGTCGAGCCGGCCCCGCTGGACCAGGACGCCGTCCTGGCCCAGCCTGAAATCGACGCCGCGGCCGGGTTGCGGCAGGAAGTCGGCCAGTGCGGCGCCGCTCATGGCAGGAACGGCCGCGCCAGCATGGCGTAGGTGGTGGCGCCGGCGCGCACGTAGTCCTCGGTCAGCAGGCCGGCGTGGAAGCGGGTGAAATCGGTGCGTTCCGCGCTCCACCACAGGTGGCTGCACAAATGCAGGCTGAAGACGTCGCGCACGTCCGGGTCGAGCCGCTCGAACAGGTTGCGCATGCCGTCCGGCGTCCAGGGGTGACGGTAGAAGTACTCGCGCGGCACCACGTGGACCAGTTCCGGATGCCGTTCCCACAGGCGGCTCGCGAGCTGGCAGGAGTGGCTGGTCCATTTGCCGTCGAACGCGCCGTACGAGGCGTCGAGCCAGCGCGCGACGAACGGCGCCCCCGGCGCGGCGAGGATCAGCGCATTGCACAGCGACGGCCGCAGGATGCCGCGTTCGTCGGGCAGCGCGCCTTCGTCGCCGAGCACGCAGGCGTGGCCGTACAGGTGGTCGGGCATGGGCGCGACGAACAGCGTGTCGATGTCGGCATACACGCCGCCATGCTCGCGCAGGACCTGGAGGCGGATGAAGTCGGCCTCGTGCGCATAGCTCCAGCCGGCGGCGGCGATGCCGCGGCCTTCTTCCGAGGCGGCGTAGGCGGCCAGCGGCAGCGCGGCGCGGGTCACCGGGCGTAGCGTCAGGTGCGGCTTGATCCGTTCCCACAGCGGTCCATGGGGTTCGTTGGCGTAATGGAACCAGATCGCGTCCGGACGGTTGATCCGGCGGCACGATTCCAGGCACAGGTAATGCGCCAGGTGGAAGGGCTCGGTCTGTTCCTTCAGGCCGAATACGAAGTGAAACAGGCGCGGCACCATGCTCATGCTCCGATCGCGTGCCGGAAGCGCCGCATCACCGGCCCCTCGGCGTACAGGTTGGCGATCCGCTCGCCGAGCAGGCGGGCGTGCGGATCGGGTTGGCCGCGGTGCACGAAGCGGTAGCGCATCTTGCTGCGCGCGTCGGCGACGTCGGCGACGGCCCAGCGGTGGTCGGGGCCGTACGAGGTGCCGGGCCAGTCGATCGGCGCCAGCGTGCCGCCGATCAGGCCGGGATGGTCGCGCCCGAGGAAGTCCAGGTGGCCGCTCCAGCCGGTCATGAGTACCGGACGCCCGAGCGCGGCGGCGTCGAACGCGCCCATGCCCCAGCCTTCGGCCCGCGTCAGCGAGACATAGGTGTCGCCGAGCCGGTGCAGGCGGTCGATCCAGGCGCCGCTGATGCCGTCGCCGGCCAGCACCGCGACGGGCGGCAGGCGCGGGCGTCCGAGCCGCGCGCGCAGGGCCGCCAGCTGCGCCTCGACGAGTTGCAGCGACGTCCTGCCGGCTTCGTGCGGCAGCGGGAAATGGACGGGCCGGGTCGAGGTCTTGATGCAGAGCGCGACCGGCTCGTCGGCGTCGAATTCCTCGACGAACGCCTCGATGAGGCGCGGCAAGTCCTTGCGCAGCATCCAGGCCCCGATCGTGTAGAACACGTGGTGCCCGGCGGGGATGCCGAGCTGGCGGCGCATGTCGTCGAGCTGGCCGGGCGCGACGTCGTCGTGCGCGTGGCGGCGGATGTGCGGCACCACATGCAGCGGAACGGTCACGCCGCCGGCCCGGAACACCTCGGCATTGAACGTCGACGGTACCAGGACGCCGTCGAACCGGTTCAGGATGGCCGGCCAGTGCGCCGGTATGCGATCCGATTCCCAGGTGCAGTAGGCGAAGTTCGCCTTGCCGGGTTCCAGGCACGCGGGCAGGTATTCCGGCACCAGGTGGGCGACGACGATGCGGTAGTCGCGCGGGGCGGCGGTGCGCTGCAGCAGCGGGCCGAGATCGCGCAGCGCGGGGTCGGCGCCGGCGGCGCGCACGACCTCGAGCAGTTGCGGGGGCATGGCCGGCAGCCAGCGCTGCAGGCCGTCGGCGCCCCAGAACATCGGCTGCCAGTGGACGTCCAGCCCGAGGTTCACCAGGCCGCGCAGGTAGGCGAGCCCCGCCAGCCCATAGCCGGTCGTGTCGCCATAGGAAATATACTTGATCATGTCGGTATGTCCGCTTGCAGCCGCTCGATGCGCAGTCCGGCCACCGCGACGCGGGCGCCGGGCGCGGCGAGGATGGCGACGACGATGTCCTTGCGGCTCGCTTCGACGTCGAGGTCGAGCGTCACGCTGGCCGGGCCGGCCGCGTCGATGCGCCGGCGCGCGCAGGCCAGCGTCGCCCCGGAGCCGTGCGCCGTGGCGGCCAGGCCCACCTCGCCGGGCGTCGCCCAGGCCAGGTCGAGCAGCACGCGGTGGCGGCCGGCCGCGAACGGGAACGGCAGGCGACACCGGCCGGCGGCGGCGAGCGCGCCGTCGCCCCCGTCGCGCGCGAGGAGCCAATGCGTGCCCTCGAGCCGGCCGCCGGGAGCGCCATGGGCGGCGAGGAAGTCCGCTTTGATGATGACCGGAAAGTCGCTGGCGTACACCAGGCGGGCGTTGTAGAAGTCGTTGTAGTTGTTGACGCCCGCGTCCATGCCGAGGACGTCCAGGCCGGCCGCGGACTTGGCGCGGTAGGCGACCAGCGTGCCGTTCGTCGCGTCGACGAACGCGAGGGTCTCGGTCGTCTCGCGCTGGGCGACGTTGATCACCTCGCCCAAGTGGATCTGCTCCGGCTCGCAGTGCAACGCGATGGCTTTGCCGAACAGGACGGGACCGGTCGGGCACAGCGACGACACGCCGCGGTAGCGCCGGCGGCAATGGGCGACGATCATGCGGATCGCGGCTTCGAACGCGGGCAGGCGGGCGGGCGCCGCGATGATCGTGTTGCTGACGATCCACGGGGCATCCACCGCGCGGTCGCGAAACACGACGAGCTTGCCGGACTCGAGCGGCAGCCCGGCATGGAAGAACACGGACAGGTCGGCATAGGCGCCGCCGAACTCGTGCAACAGGCACAGGCGTGCCAGGTCGGCCCGGTATGCGTACGGAAGCAGTTCCTCGTAGGCCCGGCACACGTCCGCTTCCATGTGCGCGCGCAGGAAGGCGCGGATGGCCGGCTGGTCGTACAGGCGATGCGGCAGTCCCGGATGGTGTTCCTTGAACGAGCCGATGTTGCGTGCGACCGCCGGCGGCAGGCGCGGCGGGGCATCGGGCGGCTGGTCGGCGATGAGTATGCTGAACAGGTTCATGGATGAGACCGGAGAGGCCTATTGTAGCCCAGCATGCGTCCTGGCACCGTCATTGCTCGCCGGCTTGCCTGAACAACGCTTCCAGCTCCGCCCGTTTGCTGTCCACCTGTGCGCGGCCGCGCTTGCCGGCAAACTCTTCCTCGATATTGTCGCGATAGAAACTCCAGGCCGCGCCCGACGTCGAGAACCGCCGCCATACCTCGCCGCCGACCCCCGAGTAATCGATCGCGCTGCCGTCGTCGAATTCCACGCGCAGGATGCGCTCGCGCGCGTCGTAGCCGATCGCGCGCAGCTTGCCCGCGTTGATGCGTTTCATGTCCATGTGTGGTTTTCTCCCCTGACGATGCATGGATTATTGGGACATTCACCTGATTCGGCAAGCCAATCCGTCCCGTGCGGCCGTGCATGCCTTGTTGGGTCCTCCGCTTGACCGTACTCTGGCTCAGCCGTACGACAATCATTAGAAAGGAGACTAACCGATGAAACGTTTCGCCCGCTGGCTCGCCGCACTTTTGTTCGCGCTGTCGTTCCTGCCGCTGTCCGCATCCGCCGCCGGTTATACCCAGACCCGCTACCCGATCGTGCTCGTGCACGGCCTGCTCGGCTGGGACAGCATCGGCCCCTTCGATTACTGGTTCGGCATCACGGACGCGCTGCGCCGCGACGGCGCCCAGGTCTACGTCGCCCAGGTGAGCGCCGCCAACAGCACGGAAGTGCGCGGCGAGCAGCTGCTCACCTACGTCAAGCAGGTGCTGGCCGCGACCGGCGCCCGGAAGGTCAACCTGATCGGCCACAGCCACGGCGGTCCGACCATCCGCTACGTCGCCTCGGTGGCGCCGAACCTCGTCGCGTCCGTGACGAGCGTCGGCGGCGTGAATAAAGGGTCGGCGGTGGCGGACGTCATCCGCGGCACGGTCGCGCCGGGGACCTTTTCGGAAGCCGTGCTGGGGTCCATCGTCGACGGCCTGGCGGGTACCATCGCCTTCCTGTCCGGCGACAGCAGCGCGCAGGTGTCGCCGGCGGCGCTGGATTCGCTGACGACCGCGGGTGCCGCAAAGTTCAATGCGGCGCATCCGGAAGGTCTGCCGACGACCGCGTGCGGCGAGGGCGCCTACCAGGTTGGAGGCGTGTATTACTTTTCGTGGAGCGGCGCGCAGCCGTTCACGAACCTGCTCGACCCGATCGACGCGCCGCTCGGCCTCGTGTCGCTGGCGTTCCGCGGCGAAAAGAACGATGGCCTCGTCGGCAGCTGCTCCAGCCACCTGGGCCGCGTGATCCGCGACGACTACGCGCTGAACCACCTGGACGAAGTGAACCAGGTGGCGGGCCTCGTCAACCTGTTCGAGACGAATCCCGTCACGCTGTACCGCCAGCACGCCAACCGCCTGCGCGAGATGGGCCTGTGAACCGCAGTCCGACCATCGTCCTGGCGCTCGGCGCGGCCGGCACGCTGTGGCTTGCCATGCTGGCCGGGCAGCCTGCGCCGGCAATGCAAACCGTGACCGTCACCCCGCCGGCGAAGTCGTTCGCACCATCGCTGCTGGGCACGCGGCCGGACGGCGCCGTGCACGTGGCGCCGGACGACAGCGTCGTCGCGGACGCCCAGTTGATCGAACTGTTCGACTACTACCTGAGCACCGTGGGCGAGAAATCGCCCGCCGCGGTGCGGGCGGAAATCGAGCGTGAACTGGACCGCACCTTGCGGCCGGCGGCCGCCGCGGCAGCGAAGCGCGTGCTGACGCGCTACATCGCGTACCGGCAGGCGCTGGCGGGCCTTGGCGCCGACCGCAGGCTGGCCGGCCAGGACGCCGCGGCCCTGAAGCGCCGGCTCGACGCGCTGCGCGGACTGCGTGCGCGGTATTTCAGCCAGCGCGAGATCGCCGCGATCTTCGGCCGCGAGGATGCCGCCAATGCGGAGGCCCTGGCACGCATGGCGATCCGCGACGACCGCACTTTGGACGCGCAGCAGAAGCAGGCGCGCCTGGCCGCGCTGGATGCCGGCTTGCCTGCCGATGTGCGCGCGGCGCGCGAGGCGCCTCTGAAAATCGTGCGCGTGCAGGAGGAGGCGGAACGGCTGCGGGCCGGCGGTGCGGGCGAGGAAGATGTCTTCCGCCTGCGCGCGGAGGCGTTTGGCGCGGATGCGGCGCAGCGGCTGGCGGATGTCGATCGGGAGGAGGCGGCGTGGAAGCGGCGGATCGAAGCGTATCTGGTTCAGCGCCGCGGACTGAACGACGAGGCAGCCGTGGCGGCGCTGCGCGGCCGGATGTTCAGCGAAGACGAGCAGCGGAGACTACCAGCATACGAAACTCCGTAGGGTGGGCACCCCGTGCCCACGCGTGACGTCAACGCATCGCAAGCGTCCGCGTGGGCGGAGGGCCGCCCACCCTACAATTTCTCCACCTGCTGCTTTGCGTATCCAGCCCCCGACCCGGTCGGCGCCAGCTCGAGATAAGTCTTGTACGCGGCCTTCGCCTTCTCGCCATCCCCCGCGCGCGCATACGCGTCGCCCAGGTTCATGTACGCGATCGCGCGCGACGGATCCATCTTGATGGCGTTCTCGAACCAGCGCGCCGCCTGGGCAAACTTGTCCTGCTTGTAGAAGACGAAGCCGAGATTGTTCGCCGCCAGCGCGAAGTTCGGCCGCAGCTTCAGCGCTTCCGTGAACTGCGCCTCCGCCTGCGCGTACTGCTTTTCCTTGTACAGCTGCAGCCCGTGGTCGTTGGCGCGCTGCGCCTGCTGGCGGCTCGACACCGGCACCGCGACCGGCGCCTTGATCGTCTGCTCGCCGCCCTGTAGGTCCTTCACGACGACGGGCGCGGTCGGCGCCGACGCCTTCGCGTCCAGCTTCGTGTTGAGCGCGATGGCATCGTTCGACAGCTGCGCCGTGTTCGTGTTCAGGAATTCGCTTTCCTCCGGCAGTTCGAACACGAAGTCGCCGCCTTCGGACCCGGGCAGGCTGCCGAAGGCGGGCGTCTGCTGCGACACGCTGGCCACCGCCGGCGCCACGTACGCCGCCAGCTCAGTCGCCGTGATCAGGCCATCGCCATTCAGGTCGGCCTTGCCGCCGAGGCCCTGCAGCAGCGTCCACGTGAACACGGAATGGCCGTTCGGACCGCCGTCGGACACCATCTGGTCCGTGCCGCCCGCCGTCAGCATCTGGCGGCCGAGGCGCTTGGCGTTATCGCGCAAAAAGGCCGCGTTGGCGCCGCCGCGCGTGAGACCCAGGCCGCTGTAGCAGGCGTCCATCACGAACAGCACGTGTTTCGCGGGCAGGCTCTCGGCGATATTCTGGATTTCGGTCATCGGGATCGCGTCGCTGGCGAGATTCTCCGGATCGGCGTCGTACGGCACGATGTAGCCGAGGTCGCGGCCGGAACTCAGCTTGCGCGTGGCGCCGTGGCCGGCGAAGAACACGAACACGCGGTCGTTCGGCTGCAGGCCGTGGCCCACGACATCGTGGAACGCGGCAAGGATGCCGCGGCGCGTGGCTTGCTCGTTCTTCAGCGTGACCACGTGGTCGGGCGCGAAACCGAACTTTTGCACGAGCGCCTGCCCGACGCCTTCCGCATCGCGCACGGCGTACTGCAGGCGCGGCCATTTCGGATAACCGTCGACGCCGACGACGATCGCCCACGAGGACGCATACCCCGTCGCAGCCGCGCGCGCGACCGGCACCGGCGCCGCATGCGCACCGCCGCTCACGCGGAACGTGTTGCCATCCCAGCCGGCGAACTGGTAGCCCTCGGCGACGAGCCGGTCGAGGATCGCCGGCAGCGCCTTCACGGTGCGCTCGTGGATGTCGTGGAACAGGATGATGCCGCGGCCTTCCTTGTCGACCGCGCGCAGCACGCGATCGGCGATGGACGAGGGCACCGGATCGGCCCAGTCGAGCGAATCGATGTTCCACATCACGGATTTTAAATGCGCGTCGGCCAGCAGGTGCATGCCCTCCTTGTTGCGCGCGCCGTAGGGAAAGCGGAACAGCGCGGAGCGTTGCGGATCGACGGCCTTCAGCAGCGTGTCCGTATCGAGGATCTCGGCTTTCAGACTGTCGCCGCTCTCCTTCGACAACTGCGCGTGCGAGAAGCTGTGGTTCGCCAGCACATAGCCCGCGGCCTTCAGCTTGCGGCTGACTTCCGCGCCCGCGTTGAGCCGCGCGGCGCCATGCGCGTCGAGCGTACCGAGGTTGCGGCCGACGCTGAAGAACACGGCCGGCGCGTCGTACTGCTTGAGGATCGCGGCGATCTCCTCGCTGTAGCGGCGGTGCGGACCGTCGTCGAAGGTCAGCACGATCGTCTTCTTCGGCAGGCCCTTGCCGAAGATCTCGTCCTCTTCCTTTTGCGCGGTCGGGCTGTTGTCCTGGTTCGGCGGTTCCGGCCTGGCGGGGTAGGGCAGCACGACACCGTAATCCTTGAGGATGCGGTCGCGCTGGTAGAGCGTCTTCAGGTAGGCGACGTAGCTGTCCCACTTCTCGCGCTTGAGCGTGATGGAGCGCGTCTCGAAGCGCCCGAAGACGGCACGGATCTCCTTCTCGTAATTGCGCTCGATCTCGGCCAGCGCGTCGACGTCTTCCGAGATCCGCTTGTGCAGCTTGATCGCGGGCAGCGACGAATCCTTCGCCACGCTGGCCAGCAACGACTGCATCAGTTCGCGGAACGCGAGGCGGTCCGCATCGTACAGGCCTTCGCCCGACTCGACGTAATCGAGCAGGCCGCCGACCGCCTCGAAACGACGCGGATTCTGCGACCCGACGAGGCTCGCCAGCGCATCGTCGATCTTGTTGATGCGCTCCTGGTTTTCATGGAACAGCTGCTGGCCGACGCGGTTGACCTCTTCCTGACCTGTCGAGGAGAGCCCGGCTTCGTCCTGGGTCAGCACGATCATCTTGCGGTAGACGGCCAGCACCTGCTGCATGTCGGTGGCGATGGCGGTGGCTTCTTTAGTCGGCCCAGTGGCCTGCGCTGCCTGTGGTGGTGGAGCTGGCTTGCGGTTGGCGATCCAGGTCCCACTGGCGGCGCCGGCTGCGGCGATGGCGAAGATGACGAGGTAAAGGGCTTTGCGTTTCACGGCGGTGTTGAAAAAGTTATATCGCGGCAACAATATCACTAACGGCGTGACTTTTGCTAACGAAAACTTAACGTTTGTGGTGGCGCAAGCACTGGCCGTTTCGTGACATGGCCCAGACTCCGGTGGCACGACACCTGGTCAGCCCCAAATAGAAATGTCCCCTTGGAAGGTGATCAGCCCGGGGCCAGGTGGGCTTTGGGGTGCGCGAATTCGGCGCGTACTTGCGCTGTGCCGGGTGGCGTGGCCATGCGTTTTTTCCACGGGTGCCCGATCGGCTGAGGTGGCGTGCGCCGTGTCAGCGCCTGCTCGACTTTGGTGTTGACGTCCTTGGCGTCGACGGCCTCGCGTTGCTTGATGGGTTTGCTGTTGCACGTATGGGGCAGCACGCGTCCCTGCCAGAGCAGTTCCGTCGCACTGGCGGGATGCGTCACGATGTCCACATCGGCGCCGCGCAGGGCCAACCCCTGTCCCGTCGCCTGAACCTGATAGAGCATGCCATCCAGTTGGCAGCTCAGGTTGCCCGACAGGCGGCGCCTGGTGTGGACAGACAGGATGCGCCGCAAGGCTGCATGTGTGCCGGCGAAGGGGATGTGCGCGTCGTCAGGCGTCGCTGGCACGACGGCAAGGCGACGGTTGAAGGCTCGGATGAACTGCGGTAGCCAGGCATTGGCCGCTTCCTGACTGCTGATGCCCTGCAGCCGCATTTCCTTGACCAGACGATCCTGCAGGGTCTGGTTGGCCCGCCCGCTCGACCCGTCCCTTGGCCTGCTGACTGTTGGCCTGGATGCCCTCGATCCCCAATTGCTCCAAAGCACGCGCAAACTGCGTTTGCGCGTGGCTGACGTCCTTGTAGTCGCCCCGGTTGACCTGGAAGATACTGTGACGATCGCTGTAGATGGCGGCAGGCAGGCCGTGTGCAAGAACATGCTCTTCCAGCAGCGCCATGTAGCCGAGCGTCGTTTTCGGCATCGACAAAGCGCAACGCCATCAGTTCGCTGGTGGCATCGTCGATGAACACCAGCAGGCAACAACGTGGCGCTCGTCCTTCGAACCAGTCGTGCGGGGAACCGTCGATCTGGATCAGTTCGCCGCGCCGGGCGCGCCTCTCGCGCATCGCATGGGTACGGGCTCCCGCGCCGCGCCGGGCCTTCCATAAGCCGGCGCGCAGCATGGCCTGACGCACCGTCTCCACCGACAGTTTGATCTCGTGGATTTCCTCCAGCTTTTCGCACGCCAGCGTCGGCCCGAAGTCGGCGTAGTGCGCCCCAATCAAGGCTACCGCCTTCTCCAGAACATCAGCCGGCGTGCGCCGGTTTGACGGCTTGCCGCGCTTCCTGCTCAACAAGCCTTCGGTTCCCCCGTCCAGCATTCGCCGCTTCAGCCGCTTGATTTGCCGGACGCTGATCCCCAGCCTTCCTGCAGCGCTCCCCTGATCCAGCTTCCCCTCCAGTACTTGCGCCATCACCTGGCCGCGCAACACATCCTTGGCCGTCATCACTATCACTATCCCATCCTCCCCTACGACGAATCCTAGGGGACATCTCTACTTTGCGGAGGGGGGACATTACTTCTTTGCGCTAACACACGGTGGCATGACACCCTTGTACTGCCGAGAATCCTTGTTATAATAGGCGGCTTCGCGAGCAGCTGGCTCGTGAACCCATCAGGAGAGATGGATGAGTGGTTTAAGTCGCACGCCTGGAAAGCGTGTATAGGTTCATAGCCTATCGGGGGTTCGAATCCCCCTCTCTCCGCCAAAAATATGGAAGCCCTTGATTTTCAAGGGCTTTTTACTTCTTAGTTAATGGTTCGTAGCGTTGTCTGCGCGTCTAGCGTTGAGCTTTAGGTCACGTTGGGTTTTTTGCCGAATCTCGTTGTCAAGTTTCGTCACCTCAGCCCGATCGTCACTGCTGCTGATCCATTTTACGTACATCAGAAAGAAGCCTTGTAGGCTATGGCCGAGCTGCTAGGCAGGCGCGCTGGTTTGATTCCGTTCCTGAGACAGAGTGTGACCTAAGCGTCGGTAGGTCCGAATGACGGGATGAAGTGGAAATAGATGCCGTGACGCAGTCGAGTGCTTGGTCGACGGCAGTGGGGCTGGATAATCGGTTACAGGAGTTCGGTAAAGCGGTACGGGCTGGCCGAAGAGCCAAGCTTGAGGGCTGGAACTCGCGCTCTTTGGCTACTGCAAACTGCGGCCAGCCGGGTCGGCCGCCACGAGCAAGGTTCCGGAGTTCGGAACTGTGCTGCTGGATCCGGTCACCGGCTCTAGTGCTGCGAAATCCGGGTATCATGTTTCGTGCTACGGCGCGCCCACCAGATAACCGCCGGCGTAAGGTAAGGGTAGCCGTCCACTCGGCTGGCGAGATACCGGGCAGAAGGTGCCGGCGTGAGGCGCCTTATCGTTCGAAGCAAGAGATTATGTCGTGATGTCGCTTGCCAAATGCCTTTCAGCAGACCGCATGCATGCGACATCTACTACTGCCGGAAACTGGCGGTAGTGGATGTCGGCTCTTGCTGTCTGGAGCGCGGTGCTGTGCTCGATGCCGGTAGCCCAAATTTTTGACGGAGACGGACAACCTAGGCATCTTTCTGGCAACTTAACGGCTGACATCAACGGACATGTGCGTAGGGTCTCCGACCGGCGCGGATCCATGAGAATGTTTCGTCGTTTGATAGTACAGGGATCATTGATGGCGCAGAGGCTGTGTTAACATCCAGTATAATGTTGCGTTTTCCGTTCTCCCTTCAGGGGCAGGCCGGCAGCTGCCAGGAATCGAGTTTTATAATGTCCGAGAAAAACACCACATCCCCCGAAAGCGACAACTTGTGCCTTCTCCGCAAGGTCCTAGAGAGCTACGATCCCAAATCCGTTGCCGAGCACTTGAACCGAGTTTCTCCGGGAGTATGGACGCGTGAGCTGCTGAAGCGCCGTGCAGACGGTAAACTGCCACTGGAGTTCAGTGATGCCGAATACAAGCATTTGCAGCAGCTGTTGCCCGAAGCGCCGCCGCCTGACCGGAAGTACGATTTTGACTTCATCGACCTGTTTGCCGGTATCGGTGGGATCCGCAAGGGGTTCGAGCATGCGGGCGGTCGCTGCGTGTTCACAAGCGAATGGAACCCGTTCGCGGTCCGTACCTACAAGGCCAACCACTACTCGGATGAAAGTGTTCACACCTTTAATGAGGACATTCGAGAGGTAACACTCACCAGCAGGGAAGACGTCAGCGAGGAAGAGGCATACCGTCACATCGACGAAAAGATTCCCGATCATGACGTGCTGCTGGCCGGATTCCCCTGCCAGCCATTTTCCATCGCGGGCGTATCGAAGAAGAACTCGCTCGGTCGCAAGCACGGGTTCGAATGCGACACTCAAGGTACGCTGTTTTTCGATGTCGCGAGGATCATTGCGGCCAAGCGTCCGGTGGCTTTCGTGCTCGAGAATGTCAAGAACTTGAAGAGCCATGACAAAGGCAAAACGTTCAGGGTCATCATGTCTGCGCTCGATGAACTCGGGTACTGGGTTGCCGATGCGGATGCTAGCGGTTCTCTGGATCCGAAAGTTATTGACGGTGCTCATTTCGTGCCCCAGCACCGTGAACGTATCGTGCTCGTCGGCTTCCGCAAGGACCTCGGCGTCCACGACGGATTCACTCTCAAGGATATTTCAAAGGAATTTCCTTCCTCAAAACCGAAGCTGGGCGACATTCTCGACCGTGACGTTGATCCACAGTATGTCCTCACGCCGAAATTGTGGGAGTACCTGTTTAACTATTCTATAAAGCACAAGGAAAAGGGAAACGGCTTCGGGTATGGTCTTGTCCGCGACAGTGACGTTACGCGCACGCTTTCGGCGCGTTACCACAAGGATGGCTCGGAAATTCTTGTTGACCGCGGATTTGATCCGGCGCTCGGGCTGCATAACGAGGAGAACCAGAAGAACCGGCCGCGCAGGCTCACGCCGCGGGAATGTGCACGCTTGATGGGCTATGACGCTCCGGGAGAGTCGAAGTTCCGTATTCCAGTGTCGGATACGCAGGCATACCGGCAGTTTGGCAACTCGGTCGTGGTTCCTGTGTTTACGGCGGTAGCAAAGCTGATGAAGGACCGTGTGGTGAGTGGCCGGCGCATACTGCGTGAACGGCAGAAGGCGGAGGGCAAGCTTGCCGCATGACACCGGCCACGTGGCCGCCTCTGCTGACTGTCGTTAAGGAAGACCGGGCATATGCCCGGTCTTTTTTTATGGCCTCGCGGTCATCCTGAAAGGTCACGTTCAGGTCCAAGTCCCAATAGCGACAAAAATCGGTCAATTTTCACCAAGCAAAGCCCCGGTTATGGCCAGAGTATTCCTAGTAAAAATTCTTTAAGCAATTGATTTTAAAGGAGAAATAATAATCTAAGATATTTTTTATAAAAAAAACTTCATAAAATAAATGGACCATGAGAAAAATTGATGTTATCTTGTGACTTTACAAGGAGATATCGATGAATGCCCCGGTCCTGTCCCAGTACGAGTACACCTTTCAGAATATCGAAGAGCTGAACGGCCTTCTCGCTTCCATCGGGGCGGAGCGGGCTCTGCTCAAGGTTCTTCCGAAAAACGCCAACGACAAGAACCAGATCTACATTGCGGCTGACTTCGGCGTCCTGTTTGATGACTTTGACTTGACCCTGTCTGAGAGGGGTGAGAGTACAAGTCTGACCAAGGACCGCTCGGCTCCAGGCAAACGGATTCCCGAGGCGGTCTTCAACGACTTTGCGTGGCTGCGCTGTGATGGCACACTCGTGCCGGCGAAACGGGTCAAGGCGATCATCTATACCCAATATCCTGAGGCGCGCCTCTCCGGACTGCAGGCGGCCGACGGCAGCATGCCAGTCAGCCTATCCGTTGCCTATACAAAGCAGTATGGCGATGCCAAGCGCGTGCTGGTGCTGGCGCGTCTGCCGCTCGGCCGGTGCGTCGGAATCGTCTGTGTTGGCCTGACGCCGGCTTTCGCCGCCAGCGTTGCCGCCCTTCCCGGCATGCCGCGGGCATCGGCATGCAAGCGCCTGCAGCTCAACACCGGCAGTCGTTACATGCTCGAAATGAAACTGGCCGGCGTACTGGGGCGGAGACTGCGCGGTTGCCGGCTGGATGCCTATGGCCAGACACTGCCTTTCTCCGGTACCCAGGTATGTGGTTACACGCTTGAACATGCGCTCGGCATCATCCCGAACTCGAACAAGGATGGGGACCTGTATGGTATCGAGCTGAAGACCCATACCCAGCTTAAGGTCACGCTGTTTACGCCAGAGCCCGACGGGGGGCTTTACGCGGCCGACTTTTCCGCATTCATGAAGACTTACGGATACCGCGACGCCGACGGAGACTACCGCGTGACTGGCATCCACCGGGCGAATGAGCAGTGCGGCAAATCCGGGCTGACACTGCGCATCCGGGAGCTGCACCCGGGGCCGGATGGTTCCATTCAGGTTTTTCCTTACGACCGCACCACGCCCCTGACGCCCAAGCTTGACCGCATCGACGTCGCCTTGGTGGCCGCCGATGGCGCCGTTGCCGCCTCATGGAGCCTCCAGCGGCTGATGAACTGCTGGGGGGCCAAACACAATGAGGTGGTGTACATTCCAGCCACCAAGGTATCCAACTCCAATACGGCAGAGTGCGCCGAGGGCTATGAACACCATGTCACCTTCGGGCGGACAGTGATGTGGTGCCGCGACACGACCACCGAACGTCTGCTGCAGGCAATCGAGGACGGTGTGATCTATCTGGATCCGGCTCCCAAGCTGCACGCAACCGACGCTTCCAAAAACAAGCGCCGCGCCCAGTGGCGCGTTAATGACATCACTAAGGCCGCCCATGCGTTGTACTCCGTGGTCGAGATGAAAACGGTCGTGGATGCTCCGGCTGATCGCAGGGCTGCATGAGCGTAACCGCTATGGCCGGCGCATTGTGCGCAAGGCAGCATGATCCGGAGGCCGGAGGCCGACGGCCCGGACAGGAGTTAGTGTATGCCTGAGATGCGCCACCGGATATGCCTCGGATGTATCATGGGATTGAACGTTCTTTCAGGCATTCAATGGTCGATATCGTAGACAGCACGACACGCAGTCGCATGATGTCCGGAATTCGCGGACGCGACACAAAGCCAGAAAAAGTCATCCGCAGCCTGCTGCACCGGAAGGGCTTCCGGTTCCGCGTTAACCGCCGCGATCTTCCAGGCAAGCCGGATATCGTTTTCCCGGGACTGAAAGCAGTCATCCTTGTGCACGGGTGCTTCTGGCATGGGCATGACTGTCCACTTTTCAGATTGCCGGGAACGCGGACGGAATTCTGGGCGCAGAAGATTGGCCGGAACCGTGAAAACGACGCTAGGGTAACGCGGGCGCTGCTGGATGCCGGGTGGCGGGTCGGAATCGTCTGGGAATGTGCACTGCGTGGACGCGACAGGGACCTGTCTGGTACCGTTGATGCGTTGGCGGAGTGGCTGCGCAGTGACGCGGGGGGCATCGAACTGCGTGGCGCGGTCAGGGCTCCTGCCGCGATGCCGGAGGTGGTTTCGGTTTCTAGTAGGGATTTCGAGTTTCCTGCAGGCCGGTCGGCGCGGTCCTGATGCGAGCCCGCAGAAATCGGATCCCCGCGTGGGCCGGTCACCGGCATCCGTCCACCGCCGCGTCAGTCGTCGCGGCGCTTGGGGATTCTTGCCTTCCCTGTATATGCAATCGGCGATCTAAGTAGTCGCCCAATTTTTGCTGTCAAAGCTAAATTGATCACGCAGCAGGGGTTGGGCGATGAAGCACTTGGAGTTGTCCGAAGACGAGCGGCGCACGCTGCGTGAGATGGGCGTGTTCCACCCGCATCCGCGGACACGGATGCGCGCACAGGGAATTTTGCGGTTGAGTCAGGGATTAACGCTGCAGAAAACGGCGGATGAGTTCGGGGTGCACCTGAACAGCGTCGAGCAGTGGAGGCAACGCTGGAACAAGCTTGGCCTGGCCGGATTGTACGAGGGGCGTCATACCGGTCGACCAAGGAAGTGGACGCCTCAGCAGCAGCAGGCTCTTGGCGAGTTGGCGCATTCCGAGGGCGGAAGCGTGGTTGCACTGCTGCGCCAGATCGAGCAATGCCGAGACCATGCGTCGATCAGCGAAAGCACAGCCAAACGGTATCTCAAGGAGATGAATTTCACGTACAAGCGCTATCGGTACGCTCTAAAAAAAAGCGAAATCAGGTGGCGTTCGAGTACGCCAGAAAAGTGATCAACGCACTGGCCAAGCTCGACCATGAACAACGCTGCGAGCTGCTGTACTTCGACGAATCAGGCTTCAGTCCAAATCCTCCCGTGCAGTACGGCTGGGGCAGGATCGGCGAGACCCGGGCCGTCGAACCGCTCGCGCACCGACAGCGCGTGAATGTGCTTGGAGCCTTGCGTCACGACGGCCAACTGACCTGGAGCACTCAGCAACGGCCGACGACACGCGACGATGTGATCGCATTCTTCGATCGGATTGCGCTCCAGCCTTACGCGGTTCCACGCATCGTCTTGATCGACAATGCCGGTATTCACAAGGGCGACCTGATGGAGAAGAAGCGACGCCAGTGGGCCAAACACGGGCTGTATCTGTACTACTTGCCTCCCTATAGCCCGGAGCTCAATCGGATTGAGATCTTGTGGAAGCATGCCAAGCATTTCTGGCGCCGCTTCGTTGCCAGGAACGGCGCAGATTTGCTCGACGAGATTCAATCCTTGATGAGAGGCTTCGGCAGCAAGTTCACGATAAATTTTGCATGACTACTTAGTCGTACACTTTTCCGCGGCTCGGAAATTCACCGCCGAGCTGATGGTCCGGATTCAAAGTTTAATCTTAAGTGGCGAAAGATAGCGTACGGTGACACCGCTGTCGCGTAAAATTTTTAATGCAGCGCGTTGGGAAGCTAGCCAACGCTGCTCCCCGGCAAAACCTCCTGCAAATACTGCACGCTTGATGCCTGCCCATACAATTGCTCTGGCACAGTCGCTACAGGGAAAACGCGTGCAATAAATGGTGGCTCCTGATAAATCAGAGTTTGACAAATGCGCCTTGAAAATAGCTGCCCTTTCGGCATGCTCGATAAGGTGATATCGGCTCTCTTCCGTGACCGCTTCCCCGTTTCTCTGCATTTGGCTCTTTAATGCAGGAGGAAGAATATTTGCGGAACGGCTTAAAATCTTCTCTTCCTTTGTTATCACGGCACCTACAGCCGACTGTTGTACAATCTTACCTTTAGGATCATCTGTTTTCTGTCGTTCTGACAGGGCTTCAGACATAAAGTAGCTGTCAGCATCCATTTTATTTTCGAATTTATTTTCGGTCACTTTGATGTGAAGGAGGGAATTTGTTAACAAAAAGTGAAATCGCCACGCGTAGGATTGTACAGCAACCACGACAGTCCCAGCAGGCAAGTCAAAGCGGGGAACGAGACTCAACGTACGACGCGACCGTTGGTGTCATCATCAGCAACGGTAAGGAAGTGAACACCACATTCACGCTTGAGCCTAGAGGCGTTGTCTGGGTAATATCCCAAGAAGACTTCCATCTTGCTTCAGACACAACTGCCGTGGCTGCACTAAGAACTACTTGGGCACATAAAGGAATTTTTGCGCTTAATGTTGGGGTGGTTGATCCGGGATGGAAAGGGCCCGTTGCCACCGCACTTGTAAACTTTAGCACAGAAGACTTTAAAGTCAGTCCTGGCGACCCGTTTATGAGGCTTATGTTCTTTGAACATTTGCCTACTCAGGCTACATTGATACCGGAGACCCGGGATGAGTATGTAAAAAAGATCAAGAAAAATTCTCGCAATCTTTCGGATTCATTCTTGAACATGAACTCGCTCGTCGACGATGTCGCACGAAAAATCTTTAACGCTCCAAAAATTGCTGTCGTAGCCACTTGGGCCGGTGTTCTGATTGCCGTACTGGCAATATTTGTGCCTATGGCAGTTTCCGTATGGACGGGTGTTTATGATGACAGGATTGCCGTCGCGAAACTGCAGCAGCGCGTTGAACAACTCGAGAAGGAGCAGTCATCCAGAACATCGGAAACGAAGCTTGATAAGCTGAACGATAAAACTGAAGATAAGCAAGCGAGTGGGCGGGGGGCGTCAGCCAAAGAAAGCGTAAATGGCACTACTGCGCCAGTATCCCCGTGATCATAAGAACGGCTTAGATTATAGGGTGACCTAACTGTGATTTGTTAAATGCGAAGGTAGAGGTTGATTACGTGACTGGCACTGCCGCTCTCGATGAGAGCCTCAAATTTAGGACCGGGGGCATTGAGGAGCGCGCGGCCGAACAACGCGCGAGCAATACCCCTATGCCAGTCAGGCCAACACCGCGCGCACCGGCCGAAGCCAGCACAGTGTCGTTTTCACGACGTCGATTTTTTCTCGCGGCGTTAATGGCGCGTAATCCTGTCAGGATGCCGCAGCTCGTCACTGCTGGGCCAGTGGTTTCTGCATTCGTAAGACGTGAAAGGTCTCCGATATGCATACACATCCTCTTGACGGCTTTGTCGGGAGCACGGCGCGCCTGAGCGTGGCAAGGATCTAGCACGTTGCCGAAGTTTCATCGCGGCACGGGCCGATGCTGGTTCCTTACGTTCTCACCCGGCAACTGGCTGAGCATATCGGCGCGGAATTCATTATCTTCGACACGGGAGACATTTCTTGGCGAGCCATGGATTCGTCGAGTTTTCACTCGTGTACAAGACACTGATATCGCACATGCAAAGCGTTAATCGATAAGAATTACGCGGTGCGCGCATGATGTTCATCCTGAAACCCTCAGCGTTAGGCCGCCCGCGCATACCTCCCCGGCGGTTGCCCCACATGCCGCGCGAAGGCAACGGTGAACGTACTCGCGGAACTGTAGCCCACGCGCTCGGCCACCTCGGCGACGCTGCCCGCGCCGCGCCGCAGCAGGTCCTGCGCCAGCGCCATCCGCCAGGTGAGCAGGTAGGCCATCGGCGCCACCCCCACTGTGCGGCTGAAACGCTCGAAGAACGTGGAGCGCGACAGCGCCGCTTCCCGCGCGAGGTCGGCCACCGTCCACGCGCGTTCCGGCGCCGCGTGCAGCGCGCGCAACGCGTGCGCGAGGCGTGCGTCCGCGAGACCGCGCACGAGCCCCGGCGACGCGTCCGTGCCACCGGCGCCGCGCAACGCTTCGATCAGCAGCACTTCCAGCAGGCGCGCCAGCACGACGTCGCGCGCGGGACGCCCGGCGCGCGCTTCGTCGTTCACCAACTGCACGAGCGTGGCCAGGCGTGCCTCGCCGCGCACGTGCACGACGCGCGGCAGCAGCGACACGAGTAGGGCCGCGTCGGGCGCCGCGAACTCGCAGTGGCCGATGAGGAAGCGCACGTCCGGCGGGCCGTCGCGCGTGCCGTGGCGGACTTCGCCGGGTGCGACCTGCGCGGGCGGCTTGTCGAAGTCGCGTGCGGGCGGCGGGCGCAGGCTCGACATCGAGAAGTCGTACGTGGCAGGGATCAGCACGAAGTCGCCCGGTTCGAGCGCGATGGGATCCATGTCCGCGGCCGTGAGCAGGCAGGCGCCGTCGAGTACGACGCAATACGACGGCTCGCCCGCTTCCGTGCGCCGCACGCCCCAGCGGCCCGCCGCGCCGACGATCTTCGTGTAGCGCACGCCCGGCCGCAGCAGGCCGACCACGTCGGCCAAGGGATCGATCATTCCGGACTCTCGCAAAAGATGTGTGGACTAACGATTGTAGCGCGTCCGGACGTCGGCCGCTATCGTAACGGTATTGCCAACCCACACAGGAGTTCACATGAAAACCGTCATGATCACCGGCTGCTCGTCCGGCTTCGGCCTCGAAATCGCCCGCCATTTCCTCGACCGCGACTGGCAGGTCGTCGCCACGATGCGTACGCCGCGCACCGACCTGCTGCCGGCGTCGAGCCGCCTGCGCGTCGTCGCGCTGGACGTGACGGACGCGGACAGCGTCCGCGCGGCCATCGCCGCCGCGGGGCCGATCGATGCGCTCGTCAACAATGCCGGCGTCGGCCTGATCAATCCGCTGGAAGCCGTGTCGACGGACACGATCCGTGCGGTGTTCGAGACGAACACACTCGGCACGATCGCCATGACGCAGGCCGTGCTGCCCGCGATGCGCGCCCGGCGCGCGGGCGTGATCGTGAACGTGACATCGACCGTCACGCTCGCGCCGCGGCCGCTGCTGTCGGTCTACAGGGCCAGCAAGGCAGCCGTGAATGCGTTCACGGAATCGCTCGCGCTGGAACTGGCGCCGCTGGGCATCCGGACGCGCCTGGTGCTGCCGGGCCGCGCGCCGGACACGCGCTTCGGCGAGAACGCCCGCCCGCTCATGCAGGGCGAGATCCCGTCGGATTACGCGCCGTTGATGGACGACGTGTTCAAGCGCATGCGCGAGCCGGGACCGGTCACGCAGGCGCAAGACGTCGCGCAAGCCGTGTGGCGTGCCGTGACGGATCCCGCGGCGCCGATGCGCATTCCCGCCGGGGCGGATGCCGAGGCGCTGGCGGCCTCGCTCTGATCAGCGGCTGGCGTAATACTTCGCCACCACCTCGATCTCCTGGTCCGTCAACCCATGCACCGCATTGCGCATCTGCTGGTTGATGTCGTTGGCGCGCCGCCCCGATTTGAAGGCGTTCAGCTGGTCGACGATGTACGCCGCCGGCAGCCCGTCGATGATGGGCGTCGCCACGCGCGCCACGCCCGGGCTATGGCAGGTCGCGCATGCCCCCACGTTGCGCATCGGCGACCCGTTGCTGACGATGCGCGGCACCTCGACCTGGATGCCCGCATGCCCCACCAGGGTCTCGCGCTGCTGCTGCGAGTAAAACGCGGCCAGGTCGCGCATGTCCTGGTCGGACAGGTTCGTCGCCAGCGGCTGCATGACGGCGCTCGGGCGGTGGCCGGACTTGAAGTCGCGCAGCTGCTTGTAGGTGGACGACGGGGGCTGGCCCGCCAGGTGCGGCGCGTTCGTGCCGGCCGATGCCGTGCCGCGCGCGCCGTGGCACATGCTGCATTGCAGGGCCAGCGTGGCGCCGCGGCCGACGGCCACGTTGTCGATCGGACCCGTGAATTCGCTGCTCACGATCACGCTCGTCGGGTAGACGGCCTTCTCGTCCGGCTGGTCGGGACTGCGGTAGGGCGCCGGCGCGCCGGCCGCGCTGCAGATCGATTCCCAGATCGACGCCATCGCGTCGCGCGCGTGGGCGCGCGGGAGCCACACGAAGCCGACGGCGGCGGCGGCGGCGGCGATGATCACGACGGCCGCGACGCTGATCGTGAACCAGCGGTTCTTCGTCGAAAACAGGGGCTCGTTCATGGCGTACCTCCGATCGGGACGGCGGGCACGGACGTCTGCTTCAGCGCGATCAGCTGCGCGATCGGGTAGCCGTAGTTGACGAGCGACAGGCCGATCATCAGCGCGAGCCACAGCGCGTAGCTGTTCAGGGCGACCGGCACGCGCGCGACGGCGTGCACCGGCTGGCTGAAGCGGAACTCGGGCAGCTCGACGAGGCTGCCGCGATGGCCGCGCAGCAGGACGAGCAAAAACAGCACGCCCGAGATCACGAGCAGCAAACCGCCGATGGCGCTGAGGATCACGGTGATTGCCTGCGGCGCGATCTCCGGGTTGGTGTAGTCGAAATAGGCCATGCGGCGCGGCATGCCCATCACGCCGACGACGTGCCACGGGAACGTCAGGATGATCATGCCGACGAACCACAGCCACAGCTGCGCCTTCATCATGCCGCCCTGGACGAGTGTGCGGCCCGTCAGGTGCGGCCACAGGTCGTACGCGACGGCGAAGTACATGATGACGATGGCGCCCGCGAAGATCAGGTGGAAGTGGCCGGTGATCCACTGCGTGTTGTGGATGGCGAAGTCGAGCTGGTAGCTCATGTTGATGAGGCCACCCGCGCCGCCGAAGCCCAGCAGGATGAAGGAGAACGCGACGGCGAGCATCATCGGGTTATGCCAGGGCAGGGCCTTCACCCAGCCGAGGGCGCCCGTGCCGCCGCGCAGGCGTCCCGCGATTTCGACCGACGCGGTGATCGTGAAGACGGTCAGCAAGGTGGGGACCGAGACCATCGCGGTGAACACGGCGTGCAGGAATTTCACGCCCGCGCCGACCTGCGGGTCCTGGAACAGGTGGTGGATACCGATCGGCATCGAGAACACGAGGAACAGCACGAACGAGATGCGGCCCATCACGTCGCTGTACAGGCGGCCGCCGATGGCGCGCGGCACCAGCGTGTAGAACGCGATGTAGGCCGGCATCAGCCAGAAGTAGACGATCGCGTGCAGCGTCCAGGAAAAGAACACGCGCGACAGGCCGGCGTCGATCGTCGACTTGAAGCCGAGGGCCACGGGCAGGATCAGGAACAGGATCTCGACGGCGGCGCCGACCGACGTCCATGCCCACAAATACGCCCCTGCGAGATTGGCGAACATCGGCAGCGGCACGGCTGCGCCGGGATGCGCTTTCTTCCACACGCGCAGATTGATCGACATGAGCGCGACCCAGATCCACGAGCCGACGACGACCAGCACGATGCCGATGTAGTAGGCCCAGTGCGCGATCAGCGGCGGGTAGAACGTGTACAGCACCGAGGCCTTGCCCAGCGAGACGGGGATCATCGCGACGACCGTGCCGAGGACGACGAGGGTAAAACCGATCCAGGCCCAGCGCTTGCCCGCGAGCGGCTGCTTCAGCGCGAGTTCGACGATGGCGTAGCCGAAGCCCATCGCCACCAGCGTGGGGAACACATAGCCCATCGCGGAGCCGTGCGCGGTGACGGAGCGGTAGTACAGCTCCGGGTTGCCGATCCAGTCGATCAGCGGGCTGCGGATCACCATCTGCCATTCGCCCAGCAGCAGGGCGACGAAGAAGGCGGCGAAGGCGACCCAGAAGTGGGCCAGCACGAGGCGGCGGGAATCGTTACTGAACACAGCTCAACCTCCTTCCTGGCTGGGAGTTCGCCCTGCGCATGAATTCTTCGCGCGGGATGACCTGCACATGGGCCCACATCGCGGCGTGGCCGTTGCCGCAGAATTCGTGACAAGGCATCACGTGCTCGCCGGGCGCTTCGAACCGGGTCTGGAAGTTCGAGATGTACCCCGGGATCAGCATCAGGTTCACGTTGCTGTGACTGACCGAGAAGCCGTGCACGACGTCGGCCGCCGTGCCGCGGAAGTGCAGCCATGTGTTGGCGGGGACGACGAGGCATTGCGGCGTGAACGAGTACTGGTTCGCGAGCACGCGCACCGTGACGGAGCCGTCCGGCTCCGCGGCGCTGCCCAGGTTCGTCTCGACGAATTCGCCGGCAATGTGCAGCGTGGTCGGGTCGATGGTTTCCGTGCGCACGGGCGGCATCGCGGCCCAGTGGAGGCTCATGTACGCCATCATCGCGACGAGGAAGGCGATGATGCCGCCGACGATCCACGCCCAGCGCGCTTCCGCTTTCGCGGCGATGTCGTGTGCGGTACCTGCCATGTCAATCGCCTCCGCGTGCGACGAACACGAGGAAGTAGAAGGCGAGCCAGATCGCCATCACGATCGCCACCGCGATACCGGCCAGGGCGAATGCGCCGCCGGGGCCGCGCGCGACGATGGCGTCGACGCGGCGCTGCTGCTCCCCGCCGTCCAGGTCTTGGTCTGTCGGTTCCAGAAACATGGCTTCCCCTTTTTACTCGACCGTGGCCGAGCGCAGCTGGTTGACTTCGCGTGCCGTCACGGGCGCGCCCCGGTTGCCCCACGCGGTGCGGATGAACGTCACCACCGATGCGATCTCGTTGTCGTTCAGGTCCTGCGCGAACGGCGGCATCCCGTACGGCATCGGATTGCGCTTCGTGCCGGGCGGGTAGCCGCCGTTGAGCACCATGCGGATCGGATTCACGGCGGAGCTCATGCCGATCGACTGGTTGCGCGCCAGCGGCGGGTAGTGGGGCAACTTGCCGCGGCCTTCCGCACCGTGGCACGACGCGCAGCGCGCGGCGTAGATGCGGCGGCCTTCCGTGAAGGCCTGGCCCACGTCGGCGCGCGCGGGCGCGCCGGCCGGATCGGACGCGGGGCCCTGGTCGGCCGGAAGACTCTTCAGGTAGACGGCCATCGCGCGCACGTCGTCGTCCGTCATGTACTGCAGGCTGTTGAACGTGACCTCGGCCATCGGCCCGTACACGGTGCCGCGGTTCGACACGCCTTTCTGCAGCAGGTCGACGATGTCCTGCAGCGCCCAGTCGCCCAGGCCCGCCTCGCGGTTCGACGTCAGCGACGGGGCGTACCAGTTCTGCATCGGGATCAGGCCGCCCTGGAATGCCTTTTCCTGCGACGAGCCGCCCAGCGCGTTGATCGGCGTGTGGCACATCGCGCAGTGGCCGAGGCCCTGCACGAGGTAGGCGCCGCGGTTCCATTCGACCGACTTGCTGCGGTCCGGCTGGTACTCTCCTTCCTTGAAGTACAGGGTGCGCCAGCCGATCAGCAGCGAGCGGTTGTTGTACGGGAAGCGCAGGTCGTGCTCGCGTGACGCCAGGCGTACCGGCGGCACCGAGCGCAGGTAGGCGAAGATGGCGTCGCTGTCGGCGCGCGTGACCTTGGTGTACGACGCGAACGGCATCGCCGGATACAGCAGATAGCCTTTCGGCGAGCGTCCCGTGTGCATCATGTTGTAGAAGTCGTCCGCACTCCAGCTGCCGATGCCCGTGTCGCGGTCGGGCGTGATGTTCGGGGCGTACAGGGTGCCGAACGGCGTTGGCATCGCCCGGTTGCCGGAAAAGATCTTCGCACCCGGGACCGTGTGGCACGCGATGCAGTCGCCGGCCTGCGCGAGGTAGCGGCCCCGTTCCACGATCGACTGTTGCGCGGGCGCTTTCGCCGCATTGGTCTGCGCCCACGCGGCCGCCGCGAGCAGCGCCAAGGGGACGGCGGCGAGCGCGATCCTGCGGATCACGGCGTTCATGGCTGGCCTCCTTTCTGCGGCTGGCTGCCGCACGCGAGCGGCAGCTTCATGCCGGGCTGGCGCAGCGGACGGGCCGCGGTGACGGGCAGCGAGGCGAGATACGCCGACACGGCGGCGACTTCCGGCTCGGAGAGGCTGGAGGCGATGAGCTGCATGCAGTCCGGCGCCAGCGCCGTGCGCACGCCGAAGCGCCACGCGCCCAGTTGCGCACTGACGTAGTCCGCGCGCAGGCCCAGCAGGCCTGGAATGCCGGGTTCGCGGCCGCCCAGTTCCGCGCCGTGGCACGTGACGCAGGCGGGGATCTTCTTGGCGGGGATGCCCTGCGTGACGATGCGCTGGCCGGCGTGCACCTGCTCCGGCGACCGCTGCACCGCCGGTTGCACGAGGGGCGGCGGATTGAGCGACGCGAAGTGCTCGGCCATGCGCATCAGGTAGTCGTCGGGCAGGTAGGCCAGCAGGTAATTCATCGGCACGTACTTGCGCCGGCCGTCGCGGAATGCCACCAGCTGGTTGTAGAGATAGCCGGCCGGCTTGCCCGCGAGGCGCGGGAAATAGACGTTTTCCACGCCGCGGCCCTGGGCGCCATGGCATCCGGTACAAGCCTGCACCCGCGCTTCCATCGTATCGGGAATACGGTCCGCCGCTGTTGCCTGAGCGTGCGCGTGGCATGCCAGGAACGCGCTACCGACTCCGATTATGCCGAGAATTATTTTCATCGAATAAACTCCGCAGCCCTCTGTCGGTGTGAAAATTAACACAAGTGCACCCGATGACGACGCACGAGTTGTTCATGCGAGATCGATTGCGACAGTCAATATTTGTTTTTTTCACATGGGAGGGCATTCCCGGAGTGGGCGGCTGCGGAAAAATGATCGTGCCCGCAACGCCTGGATGACACCCGTCAGGCTACAATGAAGCCATCATCGCAGCGCAGTCCCAACGCCTATGAAAAACTGGATCAGCCGCCTCCGTGGCGGTGCCGACAATACCGCCGACACGAAACCCGCTCCCGCGGCGGAGGCGGACGAACACCCGGGCGGCATTCCCGCCGAAATCGAGGCCGCGTATTACCGCTGGCTGACGGCGTCCTCCGGCTACGAGGCGTCGGACGCCGTCCAGGCGGCGATCCTCGACCAGGTGCGCGCGCTCGCGCGCGATCCGGCCAGTGCGGCCGAGCTGGTGCCGCGCGTGCCGGAAGTGATCCCGCAACTGCTGCGCAGCCTCCAGGACGAAGCGTCGAACGCCGAGCTGGCGCGCCAGGTCGCGCAGGACGTCGTCCTCGTGGCCGAGGTGATCCGCGAGGCGAACAGCGCGTACTACCGGCCGATGTCGCCCGTGAAGACGGTCGAAGCGGCCCTCATGATGCTGGGCCAGAATGGCTTGCGCATGCTGCTGGCGCGCATCGCCTTCCGCCCGATTATCAAGCTGCAGACGACGGGTTTCACGCGCCTGGCGGCGCCGCACGTCTGGGCCCAGTCCGAGAAATGCGCGCTGGCCGCGAGCCTGATGGCGCCGGGCCTGACGGCCGGGCCGTTCGAAGCGTATCTGTCCGGCCTGATGCAGAACCTGGGGCTCGTCGTCGGCTTCCGCCTGGCCGACCGCCTGTGCGAAGAGAACAAGGTGCCCGGTTCCAGCGAATTCGGCGTGCAGTTGCTGGCCGAAGGCCGCCTGCTGTCGGCCGCCATCGCGAAGCACTGGGACTTCCCGCAGGAAGTCGCCGACGCGATCGCGCACGCCGGCGATCCGGGCGAGGAGAACCTGGCGCAGGCGCTCGCGCTGGGCGACCGCATCGCCAAGCTGCGCATGCTGATCGACGGCCATGTGATCGACGAGGACGACGATTTCGTCACCGACGGCCTGGACAACTTCCAGCGCCGCTGCCTCGGCAAGCTGGGCACCGTCGAAAGCTGATCCGCCCCACCGTTCTTCTTCCGTGTTGCCACGGCAGGGTTTCCGTGTAATTATGATTTTCGGACACGAAACTTTTGCTCGGGCAATAAATACACGTGGAGGAGACACCATGATTCGCAAGACGAAGGTTGCATCCCTGCTGCTGGCATGCGCATTGCTGCCCGTGTGCGGCGGCCAGGCCGTGGCCGGACCGCTGGACGAGGCGAAGGCGAAGGCCCACCTCGACGCCGTCGCCGCCGGCGACCTGGAAGCGCTGATGCGCGACTATGCCGATGACGCTTATATGGAGTGGGTCGGCGGACCGCTCGACGGCCGCTACCGCGGCAAGGCCGCGATCCGCGCCGTCTGGCAGAAGTTCATCGCGGCGAATGCCGGCAAGCCCCGTCCCGCGTCTTTCGGCAAGCTGACGGCGCTCGGCAATCCGCGCGGCACGTCGCTGCAGGCGAAGGCCGACTACGGCGGCACCGTTCCCGTGAAAGTCTGGCATGCGCTGACCTACCGCGACGGCGATTTGACCACCGAGCTGTGGCAGATCGCGCCCGCGCTGCAGATCGATCCGTGAGACGCGCGCTGCCGCCGCTGTTGTGCGCAGCGGCGCTGATGGCGGGTAGCGCGAGCGCCGCGACCGTCGAGGTGCTCGTGCAGACGCCGGCCGGCACGCCGCTGGCCGACGCCGCCGTGCTCGTCGAGCCCCTCGCGGGCACGCCTGCGCGCGCACGTGCACGCGCCCCTGCCGCGAAAGGGGTAGCAATCGAGCAGCGGGGCCGCGAATTCATCCCGTGGATGACCGTCGTGCAGACCGGCACCAGCGTCGATTTCCCCAACAACGACACGATCCGCCACCACGTGTATTCGTTCTCCGAGCCGAAGCGCTTCGAGATCAAGCTGTATGCCGGCAAGCCCGGCCAGCCCGTCGTGTTCGACAAGCCGGGCCAGGTCGACATCGGCTGCAATATCCACGACTGGATGGAGGCCCACGTGCTGGTCGTCGACACGCCATACTTTGTCCGCACGGGCGCGGATGGCCGTGCGGCCGTCACGAACGTCCCGGCGGGCCATTATCGCGTGCGGCCGTGGCATCCGCTGCAGAAGGTGGCCGTGGCGCCGCAAGACATCGAGATCGAGGAGGCGCCGGTGCGCATGACGCTCGTGCTGGACGCGCGCGCCCGCCAACCGAAGCCGCATACCGAGGACGACCCGGACCGTTACTGACATGTCATCGAGATCGCTGCGGCATCGGATCGCCATCGTCTTCGTGGGCCTGCTCGTGCTGGTCATGGGGCTCGTGCTGGCGCTCGTCCACCACAGCAGCGAGCGGATCGTGGAGCGCGAGACGCGGCGCGAACTGGCCGTCGGCGCCAAGGTGTTCCAGCGCCTGCTCGAACAGAACCAGCGCCAGCTCGAGACGGCGGCCGCCGTGCTGGCCGCCGACTTCGCGTTCCGCGAGGCGATCGCGACGCAGGACCAGCCCACCGTGCGCTCCGTGATCCGCAACCACGGCCAGCGCATCCACGCGCAGGTGATGATGGTCGCGGGCACCGACGGCAGGCTGATCGCCACCACGCAGCGCGCCAGCGCGGCCGGCGACCCGTTCCCGTTCCCCGACCTCATCGCCGCCGCCGAGGCGTCCGGACGCAGCGCGGGCTTGCGCCAGATGCGCAATGGCCAGCTCAGTGGCCAACTTTATCAAGTCGTGCTCGTGCCGATCCTGGCGCCCACGCGCATCGCGTGGGTGGCGATGGGCTTCCACGTGGACGACGGCTGGGCGGCCGACATGGCCGGCATCACGGGCCTGGGCGTGCAGATCGTGCGGACCGGGACGCCCGGCGTGCTCGCGTCCTCCGGCGCACCCGTCGGCACGCGCGATGCGTCCGTGGCGGTGCCGCTGGACGGCGGCCTGCAGGCCGTGCTGCGGCTGCCCGTCGCGCAGGTGCGGGCGCCGTTCGAACAGTTGCAGGGACGGCTGCTGGGCGTGATCGTCGCGGCCATCGCGGTGTTCGCGGCGGGCAGCGTGATGCTGGCCGGGCGCATCGTCCGGCCCCTGCACGAATTGTCCGCCGCCGCGCGCCGCATCGCGCAGGGCGATTACGCGCAGCCGCTGCCGCCCGCACCGCGCGACGAGATCGGCCAGCTGGCCGGCAGTTTCGAGCAGATGCGCACGGAGATCGCGTGCCGCGAGGAGCGCATCGCCCGGCTGGCCTACGTCGATGCCTTGACCGACCTGCCCAACCGCACGCGCTTCCTGGAAGCGTTCGGCCGCCTCTCGCCGGGCGCGGGCGGTGCCGTGCTGGTCGTGAACGTCGACCGCTTCGCCCTCATCAACAATGCGCTGGGCCACGTCGTCGGCGACCGCCTGCTGCGCGCCGTCGCGGGCCAGTTGCAGCCGCTGGTGCCGGAGTGCGGCATGCTGGCGCGCCTGTGGGGCGACCAGTTCGCGTTCCTGCTGGAGGGCGCCGGCCCCGAGGCCGCGCGCCGTTTCGCCGACACCGTGCTGGCCGCGCTGCGCGACCCGGTCACGCTGGACGGCCAGCGCCTCGACATCGAAGCCAGCGTCGGCATCGCGCTGTATCCGGACGACGGCCTCGGTGCGGCGACGCTGCTGCGGCGCGCGGAGCTGGCGCTGGCCGCCGCCAAGCGGCGCCATGCCGGTATCGCGTTCGCGCAGGAGACGGGCGGGGAGTCCGCGCACGAGCAGCTGTCCCTCATCGGCGACATGCGGCGTGCGCTGGCGGCCGGCGAATTCACGCTCGCTTATCAACCCAAGCTGGCGCTGGGGAGCGGGCGCATCGTGGCGGTGGAAGCGCTGCTGCGCTGGCAGCATCCGGAGCGCGGCAGCATCGCGCCGGCGCGCTTCATCCCGTTCGCCGAACAGACGGGTTTCATCCGCGAGATCACGCCGTGGGTGCTGGAATCCGCGGTGCGCCAGGCCGCCGTGTGGCATGCGGCGGGACTGGACATCGCCGTGTCGGCGAACCTGTCGACCCTGGACCTGCTCGATCCGCACCTGGGCCGGCGCGTGCGCGGCCTGCTGGAGCGGCATGCCGTACCGGCGCGCCGCCTGTGCCTGGAGATCACGGAAAGCGCGCTGATGGACGATCCGGCGCTGGCGCAGGCGCACCTCGATGAACTGGCGGGCCTCGGGATCAAGCTGTCGATCGACGACTACGGCGTCGGCCAGGCGTCGCTGGCCTACCTGAAAAGCCTGCCCGTGGACGAACTGAAGCTCGACCGCAGCTTCATCACCGCGATCACGGAGTCGCCGCGCAACGCGGCCATCGTCGAATCGACCATCATGCTGAGCCACGCACTGGGATTGACGGTCGTCGCGGAGGGCGTGGAAACGCCGGCGGAACTGCGCTGGCTGCGCGAGCACGGCTGCGACATCGCGCAGGGTTACGGTATCGGCCGGCCAATGACGGCGGCGCAGCTGCAGGACTGGCTCGCCGGGTTCGCGCGCCATACTGTGGTTTGAACTGCCGTCGCCTGAAGAACGTCAGGCGAGGAAGTCGAACGCCGACATCGGGCGGCCACCGTTCATCAGCCCGAACAGCGAATTGCTGCCGGCATTCGCGTACTGCTGCACCAGGTTGCTGGCCTGCGCGTTGACCGCCTGCGTCATCTGCGTCTTCTTGTCGGCGAGCGTGTCGCGGTCCTTCGCCACGGCCGCGGCCTGGCCGGCCAGCGTGCCGCCCGTCGCCAGCTGCTGCGCGATGCCGGTGCCCACCTTGTCCGCGAGTCCCGAGCCGCCGTTCGCGAACAGCTTGGCCACCCGGTCCGGGTCGGCGGCGATGGCGGCGTCAAGCTTCGCCGCATCGACCGCCAGCTTGCCGTTCTTCGTACTCACGCCAATGGCCGCCAGCGCGGCCGGATCGACGCCGCCGACGAGGCGCGTGACCTGGTCCTGGATCTGGGCAAGCGTGCGGTCGGAGGCGGTGTCTCCCGACTTCAGCGCGGCCAGGCGGCCCGGCAGCGCGTTGACGGCGTCGGCGAACGCCTTGACGTTCTTCGCGATGGCCGTGTTGTCGCCGGCCAGCGTCACGGTGCCGGCACCCTTGGCCTTGAGGTCGAGCGTGACGCCGGCGATGGCGCCCGTGAGCTTGTTGCTGCCGCTGGTGACGGTCTTGCCGTCGACGTTGACGACCGCATCCTGCGCGGCACTCGCCTGCGTCACCGCGCCGCGCGCGCCCGGCTGGTAAGACAGCAGCGCCTGCAGGGCCGGATCGCCGGACACGCCGATGCGCATGGCATTCGCCGCGCCGGGCTGGCCGGTGAGGCTCAGCGCGACGCCCTTGTCGTCGGATACGAGCTTCGCATCGATGCCGGCCGCCTTGAACGCGGCGGCGATGCCGTCCGGCGTGTTGTCGGGCGCGCCGATGCGGATGGTCCTGGTGCTGCCGCCCGCTTCGATCCTGACGACGGTCGGCGCGCCGCTGCCGATCGTCGTCGTGGCCGTCGGCACGCGGATCGTGACCAGTTGCTGGGCCTGGGCCAGCTGCTTGACGTCGATCTTGTGCGTGCCGGCAGTCGCGCCGGAAGCGGTGATGCGCGCGTCGAGGACCTTGCCGTCGACCTGCGTCGCGAGTTTCAGGCCGCTCGCGGCGAGGGTTCCGGCGACGGACCTGACCTCGTCCAGCACGTTGGCCAGGCGCCCGAGCGTGGACAGGCGCGCGTCGTCGCGTTTGATCTGCGCGTCGATGCCCTGCAGGCCCGTGTTGCGGGCGCTCAGCGACTTCACGGCGGCGCCGTACAGGTCGGCCAGGCCCTGGTTGGCGTTCGCCGTCGTCCTCGATGAAATGGTGGTCGTCATGGCTCGATATTATCGCTGCAAGCTTGCCGTTTCATTTACCGAACATCGTCCGGTTTACCCGTCAATCTCCGCGTTTGCCGCAGCGGTGGGTGCCTCGACGAAGCAAGCGACGGCGCCGACGACTTCACCCGCTTCGTCGCGCAGGGGCAGGGCGTTCATGACGACGTGCAGCCGCTCGTCGTCCGCAAAGCGCACCGTCAGCGTCTCGTCGCGCACTTCCTCGCCGGTGGCGGCGGCGCGCTGCAGCGGCAACTGGTCGAGGGCCAGCAGCGTGCCGCCCGCATACACGGCGAAGGCGCGGTGGCCGGGCATGTCCGCCGTGGGATTCTCGCCGCGGCGCAGGCGCAGCAGGCGCTCGGCGGCGGGATTCGCCTTGATGCGCCGGCATTCGCGGTCGCTGGCGACGAACAGCGCGGCGGGCGCCGCCTTCATCAGGCCTTCCAGCTCGTTCGTGCGGCGCTGCTCGCGCCGCTCGCTGTCCTTCAGGGCGCCGGCGAGACGCTGCTGTTCGGTGATCTCCTCGACGACCACGGTCACGCCCAGCAGGGCGCCGTTACGGTCGACGACCGGGTAGATGCTTTCGCGCCATACGCGACGCACATGCGCCTGGGCCGGCGTCGCGCCTTCGAACACGAAACCGAGGAGGGGCGTGCTGCGCGCCATGACCTGGCGGATGCGCACTTCGGCGGCGGGGGCGATGTCCGGAATGACGTCGTGGATCGATTTGCCGATGTGGTCCTCGGCCGACAGGCCGTTGATCTCGGCGAGCAGGCGGTTGATGCGCACGTAGCGCAGGTCGAGGTCCAGCACGGCCAGTCCGACCGGCACGTGGGCGAACGCAGCTTCCAGGGTCAGGATGGCGCGGTGCGTGTCCAGGCTGTCGCGCCGGGCGTCGCCCAGACGCTGCTGCTGCCATCCCAGCAGGATGGCGATGACTGCCGCGAGCGGCATCAACATCAACAGGAGTTCAGCACTGACAACGGGCACGGCGGTCTCCGCAATACATCGATGGGTGTTTCACAAAATATCATTTCTTTTGCGAAATTCCTAATGTATGTACACCGGCGGCGACGCTGAATGAGGGAAGTGGAAATGCAAACCTTTACATATGTGGCGACGCAACATCACCCGGAATCTATGTAACAGTAATTTTACGTATTTCAAAGATTTGTCCGATCAATAATAATCGGCTGCATCAAGAAGAAAGAGGAGACCCATGTCATTCCTGATCGTTCTCGCCGCGCTGGCGTTCCTGATGTTCGCCGCCTACCGCGGCTACAGCGTCATCCTGTTCGCCCCGATCGCCGCCCTGGGCGCGGTGCTGCTCACGGCGCCGGACGCCGTCGCACCCGTATTCACCGGCATCTTCATGGAAAAGATGGTCGGCTTCGTCAAGCTGTACTTCCCCGTGTTCATGCTGGGCGCCGTGTTCGGCAAGGTGATCGAGCTGTCCGGCTTTTCGGAATCCATCGTCAACGCCGCCATCCGCTACATCGGCCGCTCGCGCGCGAACGCGGTGATCGTGGCCGTGTGTGCGCTGCTGACCTATGGCGGCGTGTCGCTGTTCGTCGTCGTGTTCGCGGTGTACCCGTTCGCGGCGGAGCTCTACCGCCAGAGCAACATCCCGAAACGGCTGATGCCGGGCGCCATCGCGCTGGGCGCGTTCTCGTTCACGATGGATTCGCTGCCGGGCACGCCGCAAATCCAGAACATCATCCCGACGACGTTCTTCAGGACGACGTCGTGGGCCGCACCCGTGCTGGGCACCGTAGGCTCGCTGTTCATCATCGTCGTGGGGCTGTCGTACCTGGAGTGGCGCCGCCGCGCGGCGCTGGCGCGCGGCGAGGGCTACGGCACGTCGCTCGTCAACGAGCCGGAACGCACGCAGGCGACGTCGCTGCCGCATCCGGCGCTGGCGATCCTGCCGCTGATCGTCGTGGGCGTGGCCAACTTCATCCTCACGCGCATGATCCCGCAATGGTATGGCGATTCGTTCACGGTGCCGGCCGAGATCCTGCCGGGCGTGCACACGCCGGTGACGGCGACCATCAAGACCGTCGTCGCGATCTGGGCGGTGGAAGCGGCGCTGCTGCTGGGGATCGTCGTCGTGATCCTGACCGCGTTCCGGCGCGTGAGCGCGCGTTTCGCGGATGGCTCGAAGGCCGCGGTCGGCGGTGCGCTGCTGGCCGCGATGAACACGGCGTCGGAGTATGGCTTCGGCGGCGTGATCGCGGCGCTGCCGGGCTTCATCGTCGTCAGCGATGCCTTGAAAAGCATTCCGAATCCGCTCGTGAATGCGGCCGTGTCGGTCAGCTCCCTCGCGGGCATCACGGGGTCGGCGTCGGGCGGCATGAGCATCGCGCTGGCCGCGATGTCGGACCTGTTCATCAAGGGCGCGCAGGCCGCGCAGATCCCGCTCGAAGTGCTGCACCGCGTGGTGTCGATGGCGAGCGGCGGCATGGATACGTTGCCGCACAACGGTGCCGTCATCACCTTGCTCGCGGTGACGGGGCTGACGCACAAGGAATCGTATCGCGAGATTTTCGCGGTGACCGTCATCAAGACGCTGGCGGTGTTCTTCGTGATCGCGTTTTATTACGTCACGGGACTTGTATAACTCGTCGTTCCCGCGAAAGCGGGAACCCATACTGAGCATCAGGATTCAGCTCAGCATGGATCCCCGCGTTCGCGGGGATGACGCTCAGCCGCGCTTGCGCTTGTACGCCGCCGCCATGCCCAGCAACGCCGTCATCGCGAGCAATGCGCTCGACGGCTCCGGCACCTCGGCCGCCGCCGCGGTGGCGGCGGTGATCGTGAACGTGTCGCCCGCGCGCAGGCCGCGCGTATCCAGCAGCCAGTCGCTGGCACCCGGCTCACCCAGCGCATTCCCGAACTGGAACTCGGCCCACTCCGGCGCGCTGAACACGACGTTCGCCATGTGCGCACCGTACGTCGTCGAGCCGACCGTGCCGAACGCCGGCGTCACGCTGCCGGCCGTGAAGAAGGCGATGCCGTTCAACGAGAAGCTGAATTCATCGAGTGCGGTGCCGGCCAGGTTGCGCACGAGCGCGTTGAAGGCGAGGGGCGCTGCCAGGTCGCCGGCTTCCAGCACGAAGCTGAACGTCGTCGGCGTGAACGTGGCGAGGTCGAGGTCGAACGAGGCCAGGCCCGCGCCGCTGTAATCCGTCACCGTATTCGATCCCGTGGTGCCGGTCAGGATCGCGGCCTGGGACAGTTGCGGCAGTGCCAGCGCGGCCGCCAGGGCGAATGCGCCCATCAGTTTGTTGTTCATGTCGGTTCCTTTCGATGGCGGATCAGAGCGGGCCCTTGGCCCACGGACCGGAGATCGCGAACGTGATGCCCGGCGTCTGGATGTTCACGAACAGGTAGCGGCCCGTCGGGTCGAAGCAGGCGCCCGCGAACTCGTTGCCGCGGTGGTCGCCGGCCAGCGTATCCAGCTTGCCGGCTGCGTTCAGTTGCGACGTCGTCAGCTGCACGTTGTTCTTGGCGAAAATGTAGGCGTCACCGCCCTGCGTGATGCCCATCAGGCGCTGGCCGTAGCCGAAGGCGTCGGTCGTGGCCGTGGACGCGTCCTCGCAGATCAGGATGGCGTTGCGCGGGCTGACCGTGAGGTTGTCGCCCATATTGCCCACCGTCGTGTTCGGGCTCGAATAGATGCAGCGGAAGACCTGCGTGGCGAGGTCCAGTTCCCAGATCGCGCCGCGCGCCACGCTGCCGCCCGACGTGTCCATCACGTACATCTTGCCCTGCGCGTACCAGATGCCTTCGCCGCGGTTCATGCGCAGCGCGCCCTGCAGCCAGCCCTGCACGAACGGGCCGGCCGCGTTGTTGATCGTCGTGCCGGACGGCCCCGTCGCGTTGCCGCGGTTCTGGTCGGGATTTGCGATCGGGACCCATTCCAGCACATAGGCGTCGCCCTTCAGCGCACCTGCCACGTTGGCGTTCGGCGTCCCTTGCACCCGCGCCATCTGCAGCACGCCGCCGCGCGCCAGCGCGCCGTAGCCGCCATTCCTGTCGTCCGGGATGTAGCGATAGAAGCCCGACTTGCCCGACGAATCCTCCGTCATGTAGACGATGCTCGTGGCCGGATCGACGGCCGCCGCTTCGTGCGCGAAGCGTCCCATGCCGACGATCGGCTGGCCCGTCGTCTGCGTCGTGTCCGGCGACACTTCGAACACATAACCATGCTTCTTGCCCGAGGCAGAGACTCCATCCGAGCCGATTTCCTCGCACGACAGCCACGTGCCCCACGGCGTGATGCCGCCCGCGCAGTTGCCGTCCGTGCCGCCCAGGCTCGGGGTCACGCTGACCCACGCGCCGTCGCGGAACAGCAGATTCGTCGTGCCGCCGCCGAGCACCGTGGTCGCGCCGGCGCTGCTCGCGCCCGTGTCGTACGCGCCGAACGCGTTGATGAATTTGTTCGGGCTGACGGCGTGCGCCTCGTGGTTGCGGATCAGGACGAGCTCCGTGCTGCGGCCCACCTTGCGCGCCAGGACGACGCCCATGCCGTCGTGCGCGGCGGGGCAGCGCTTACCGTCGGTCATGGTGTCGCCGGTCCAGCCGAAGCTCTTGTACGTGAAGCCGGCCGGCAGCTGCAGCAGCGGCAGGCCGGTCGTCAGGTCGTTGACGGGGGCGATGGGGCCGTATGGGCTGTCGATCAGGGCGCTGACGCCGCCCGCGGCCAGCGCTTCGCGCGCCTGCAGGGCGGCGAAGGCGCCGACGAAAGGTAACGTGCCCATGCTCTTGAGCAGATTGCGTCGCGACGGCGAGATGTCGTTGTGTGTCATGCTGAGCTTTCTCCATAGGGATGGATTGCACCGGCACTTGGCGGCCGGTTTGCGTGCCGGGATGGCACGTGCTCATGCATTAAAACAAACGAAAACTACCGTTCGATGACAGCAAAAAGACAATAATCAGACGGGCGTGACGACCCGTACGACCGTCTCGCCATAGTCGCGGAAGCCCATGCGCAGGTAAAAGTCGTGGGCGGCCTGGTTGGCGCTCATCACGTGCAGGAACGGGATCTCGCCGCGCGCGAGCTGGCGCATGATGAGCTTTTGCATCAGGCGTTTCGCATGGCCGCGGCCCTGGTGGTCGGGGTGCGTGCAGACGCCGCTGATTTCGCGATAGCGGCCCGCCGTCGTGCGTTCGCCGGCCATCGCGACGAGGCGCCCGTCCTCGAACAGGCCGAAGTATTCGCCCATCTCGATCGTGCGCAGGCCGAACGGGCCGGGGCGCGTCAGCCGGGCCAGCGCCAGTGCCTCTTCCGCGTTGGCGGGGCCCAGCGGCAGGGCGTCCGGTGCGGGATCGTCGGCCGGGCCCGGGCGGCCATCCCACGCGAGGCGGAACATCTTCGCATCGACCTCGATGCGCCAGCCGTCCGGCGCGGGACCGGACCAGACGTCGCAATAGAACTGCTCGCCGGGCGTGCAGAACGGGCGCAGCGCGGCGAAATCGGGCCGCTCGGGATCGGGAAAGCCGACGATGGGCGACAACCCGGGCGCATAGCGGCGCGCCCGGTCGGTGCCGGTGGAAAGATGGCGGTGCGGGCCGTCGAGGCAGTTCCAGAAGATGTTGTCGAGCGGGTGGGTCATGCTGTCATTATGCAGGCAGCTTCAGGATCCAGTCCAGCAGCGGCCGGGCTGCGCCTTCCCAGTGCGGATCGAGCATCAGCGCGTGCGCCAGCTGCGGCACGAGGTGCGGTTTCACGCCGTAGTAGGTCGCGGTGCCGCGCACGGCGTCGGGACGGATGAAGCGGTCGTCCTGGCCGCCCAGCACGAACATGGGCGGCGCCTGCCAGGGCATCGGCGCGAACGGCCGCCAGCCCTGCAGTTCGATGCCCACGTGGCGCGACTCGCCCTGCACGCGGCGCTCGAAGCGGGCATAGTCGGCATCGGGCAGGTCGTCGGAAAAGAGGTGGCGGCGCATGACGTCCGGGTCGAGCGTCCGCGGTTCGGCGAAGGATAGGCGCGCCAGCTGCTGGAACAGGTCGGGCGAGGACAGCATCATCTGCCACGCGGAATACGCGAGGCCCCACGGCGGCACGGACGCGAGCAGCGCGACGCCGGCCGCGTGCCCGCCGCTGCGGATCCAGTCCTGCACGACGGCGCCGCCGAGCGAGTGGCCGACGACGACGAGCGGCCCGTCGCCCAGCCGCGCGATGGTCGTGCGCAGGTCCTCGGTGTAGTCGGCCAGGCGCCAGTCGTTCAGCCGTTCGCGCCCGCCGCTGCCGCCATGGCCGCGCAGGCTGAGCGCATGCACTTCGAAGCCGGCGTCGGCGAACCAGGGCAGGACGTGTTCCTCCCACACCCAGGCGCCCACGCAGATGCCGTGCACCAGCAGCAGGCGCGGACTGTCCGGACGGGGCGTCGCCGGGCGGCGCGTGATCAGTTCGAGTTCCATGCGGTCGTCGTGAGTCGCTCTCGACTGTATGGTAGCGCAAACGTCATGACCATGTAATACTGTCGTTCCCGCGGAAGCGGGAACCCATGCAGAGCGTCCTGGTCACCTCAGTATGGGTCCCCGCCTGCGCGGGGACGACGGTCACTTCAGTCGCCGAGCCTCAACGCCTTCGCGACGTCCTCCCACGCCACCAGCTTGAAGTTCTGGGGCCCGTCCGGCAGCCGCTTGTGGCCATCCTGCACGACGAGCAGGCCTTGGCCATATGGCCCGCCCAGCCGCGCGGACGTCACGTCCAGGCCATCCGTCTCGGACGTCCCGTCGATGCCCCGCGCCGCATCGGTGCCGATCCGGAACGCGCCGCGCACCGTGAACGGCGCCGTGGCATCCAGCACGACATAGCTGTCGTTGCCCTGGCTCGACACGACGACCCAGCTGCCCGTCTTGCCGTGATAAATGCCCATGCCTTCGACGTCCGCATGCAGCGGGCCGCCCACCGGCAGCACGAGGCGCGGCGACATCGGCTTCGCCGCATCGGCGTCCGCCACCCACAGGCCGCGCTTTTCCTCGCCCATGAACAGCAAGCCGGTGCGCTCGTCGGCCACGCAGCCTTCCGGCTGGCTCGCGAGGCGCCAGCTGCGCGCCAGCGTCGCGCCGAAGCGGCCGTCCGTGCGCGTGATGCGGTATTGCTGGAAGCGTCCGTCCTTGTCGTTGACGATCGCATCCAGCCCGCCCTGCGGCGTGCGATAGAGGCAGGCGCCGTAGATGTCGGACAGCGTCGTGGGCAGGCGCGCGGCTTCCGTGACGGTGCCGTTCCCGTCGATGGCGAACAGCACGATCGCGTTCTCGTCGCGCTGCGTGGCCATCGCGAGATCGACGCGGACGCCGGCGCCGAACGCGAGGTCCTGGCGCACATCGACGTTGTTCAGGCGGCCCGCTTCCAGCAACTGCGTCTGGCGGCCCGCCAGGTCGTACACGAGCAGGCCCTGTTTCTTGTTCGTGCCGAGGATGCGGGCGCCGTCCGGGTCCGACGGGTGGATCCAGATCGCGGGATCGTCGGCAGCGTCGCCTGCGCGCGCGACGGGGTCCGTCTGCGCGCGCGGCAGCACGATCGGCAGCGCCGCGGGCTTCGATGCCGTCGCTTTCCACGCCAGGCCGGCATCCTTCCAGCCGGCGCCCGTGCGCGCGAGCAGGCGCGCGCCGGACGCCAGCGTGTGTGCATGCAAAGGCAGCGCAGCCTGTTCGCGCCACGTGTCGCCCGCGCGCCGCCATGCGTGCAGCGTGCCCCGGCCATCCAGCGCGGCCACGCCGCCGGGCAATACGACGATGGCGCCGGCACCCTTGGCCAGCTTGCCGAACGGCGCCGCCAGCGCGACCGGCGTCCGGGCGCCGGCGCTCTCCGGAGCGGCGTCGTAGGCCCACAGCCCGAAGCCGCTCTCGGCCACGTACAGCGTCGCCTCCGCATCGTCCACGCGGCAATGCTTCACGTGCGGCGGCAGCGCCATGTGGCGCACGAGGCGGGCCGGCTCGCCCAGCAGCCATTGCTGCGCCTGGCCATCCTTCGCGATCAGGAACGCGTGGTCGAGGTGCTGCGCGTCGCGGTACAGGCAGGCCGCTTCGATGCCGAAGCCGGTCTCCGGCAACGGGGGCAGGGCGTGCAGGCCGCCCCCGTCGATGCGGACGGGGACCGCGCGTTCGGCGTTCGCATCGACGACGAGCGCCAGGCCGCCGCGCACGTCGAACTGGCGGCCGCGCACGGCGACGCTGGCGCGCTCGTTACCGGTGCCATCGACGAGGCGCAGCGCGTGCTTGTCCAGCGCGAGCCAGCCGCCGCCGGGCAGCGCGGCCAGTTCGTTCGCACCGTGCAGCGCGGGCGGGATGACTTGCGCGTGGGCCGTCGTGGCGAGCAGCGCGGCGTACAGGAGGATCGTTTTCATCAGAACAGGCTCGCTTTCAGGCCGATCTTGTACGTGCGCCCGTAGCGTTCGTACTGGACGTTGTGGCCCTTCACGCCCTGGTACACGTAATAGGTTTCGTTGTTCAGGTTCGCGGCGTCGAACGACAGCTGCCAGCGCTTGCCCAGTTGCCAGGCGAGCGAGAAATCGACCTGCTTCTGCGTGTCGACGATGTGGTCCTGCATCGGGTCGTTCACGTCCCCGCCCAGCTCCAGCAGATACGGCGACTTGTAGTTGACGGCGATGCGCGTGGACAGCGGACCCGCTTCGTACCCCAGCATCAGGTTGGCCATGCGCTTCGCCTGGCCCGGCATGCGGATGCCGCGACCGCCGATGTCGGCGCTGGACGACGTGAGCGTCGCGTTGGCGCCGACGAGCAGGCCGTTGAACGGCGCGGGCAGCATGCGCAGCGGCTGCTGCCACGCCAGTTCGAGGCCGCGCACGTCGGCATCGTCGCCGTTCGCGTATGACGTGGCCGTCGTATAGCCCACCCACCGGCCCGTGCCCGCGAGGTTGGCGGCATACGTGAAATTGCGGATGTCCTTGTAGAACGCATAGGCCGACACGACGCCGCCGCTGCCCAGGATGCGCTCGATGCCGGCGTCGAGGTCGTGTGCTTTCAGCGGCGCGAGGTCCGGGTTGCCGATCGTCGCCTCGGTCGCGCTGGCCAGGCTGATGCCGGGCGCGAGCTGGCTGAAGTTGGCGCGCACGACGGCGTTCGTCCACGCGGCACGCACGCTCGTGGCGCGGTCGATGTCGTAGCGCACCTGCACGCCGGGCAGCCAGTTGGTGTAATTGCGATCTGCGTGGCGCGGCGTGATCGTGGTGCCGGCCACTTCGTTGCCGTCGGCCGCGAAGCGCGTCCGTTCGGCGCGCACGCCGGCCAGGATCGTCCACGGGCCGCGCATGAGGCTCGTTTGCACGTAGCCGGCATCGATGTCTTCGCGCATGCCGTAGTCGTTCAGCGCCGATTCGGCGACCAGGCGCGCTGTGGCGCGATCGAGCCCCGCCACGCGGGCGCGAATCAATGCTGGGTCGAGCGCGGCGCCGATCGTGCCCGGCGCATAGTCCAAGGAGGCGCCGTTCGTGAACGCGGACATCGATGTCGAACCCGGACCCCAGTAGTTGCCGCTCGTGGTTTTGCCGCTGTTGTAGGCCCACTGGTTCGTGTCGTTGTCCTTGTCGCGCCGGATCGCCTTGGCGCCGAATTTCACGTTGCCGCGCCAGTCGCGGGCGTCGACGTCGCGCGCGAGGTCCACGCGCAGCTGGTGCGTGCGGTCGGACGAGTAGCGCTGCTGCAGCGTGATGGCGTTCAGCGCGTAGCTGGCCGGATCGAACACGGCGCCTGGTGCGATCAGGTGCGGCTGCACGCCGTCCGTGAAGCCGATGCCGGCAAAGCTGGACGTGCCGCGGAAACGGCCGTCGTTCAGCGACTCCGGCGTGTCTTCGCTGGCGCGGGTGCCGGCCGCTTCCGCATGGACCTTCCACGCGTCGATGCGGTGGTCGGCGGCGAGGCTGACCGAGCGGATCTCCTGCGTGTACTTGCGCTGGCGGATGCGGCGTTCGACGCGGGCCGTATCCGTCGTTCCCTCGGCCAGCGCGCCGCCCTTGACGTTGCTGACCGTGAGGCGGTCGCGCACCTCGTCGTCCGAAAAGCGCGACAGGAAGCTGCGCAGGGCGACGCTGGTGTCGGCATCGGGACGCCAGTCGACGTTCAGCGCGGCCGCGCGGCGCGTGCGTGCCGGCAGGTAGTCGCGCAATTCGAAGCCGGACAAGCGGTTGCCGCTCCACGCGCCGCCCGTCTCCACGTTGTCCGAGCCGAACCTGCGCTTCTCTCCCGACAGGCCGGCCGCGACGCCCAGCGTCCCGCCCGCGAAGCGCTGCGCCCACAGGGCGTTGGCGGATGGGCTGGTGCGGTGCGTGAGGTCGTCGTGGCTGGCGGCCGTGCCCACGCTGAGCAGGCGGCCCGGCAGGTCGAACGCGGACAGGGTCTTGACGTCGATGCTGCCGCCCAGCGCGTTCGCGTCCTGGTCGGGCGTGAGGGTCTTGGCGACGGCCAGTTCGCGGATCAGGCCCGCCGGCAGCACGTCCAGCGCGACGGCGCGGCGCGACGCTTCCGGCGACGGCACGGTCGCGCCGTTGATGGTGACGCTGTTGTAATCGGCATCGAGGCCGCGCACGACGACGTAGCGGCCTTCGCCCTGGTCGCGCTGCACCGCGACGCCCGGCAGGCGGGCCAGCGCCTCGGCGGCGTTCTTGTCCGGCAGGCCGCCGATGTCGTCGCTGCTGACGACGGAGACGATGTTGTCGGCCTTTTCCTGCGCCGCGATGGCATGCGCGAGGCTGGCGCGCTGGCCGGTGACGACGACGGTGTCGGCCGCGTGGACGCCGCCGGCGGCCAGCAGGCCCGCGCCGAGCGCTGTCAAGGTCTTGGGAAGATCGAGAGGTCGCATTGTTGTTCTGTCAGGACGTGGTTGGAATGCGGCGCATTCTCGGCACCGAATATGACGGGTCGGTGACGTCCAACGCCACGCAAGGCGTGTACGACACGGCAATGAGCCGAATTGACCCGGCAGGCCCGCGGGCAGACATCCCCCGGCGTGCTGTAGACCTGCGCATCATGAGCCGTTCAGACCCGTGCACCTGTCATCAACCTGTCATGCGCCCGCGCTACCTTCGGCCGTCATTTTCGCTACCGCGCCGCTATGCCCGCCTTCGTCCGTCCGCTCATCGTCTTCGCCTGCGCAATGGCCGCATTCGCCGCGCTGTATGCGTCCGCCGGGACTCCAAAACCGTTCGCGAGCTGGCACTGGATGGACATCGTCGACGAGGGCGGCACCGCGCTGATGGCGCTCGTGTGGTGCCTGATCGTGCTGGCGAGCCGGCCGGCCGGGCGCGTGACGCGGCTGCTGGCCGGCGGCCTTGCGTGCATCACGCTCGGTTCGTGGGCCGATTGCCTGGACGAGTTCTGGCGCATCGACAAGGACGCGCTGTGGGACAACGCACTGGAAGGACTCGTGCCGTTCGGGATGCTCGTGCTGACGGCGGGGCTGTACTACTGGCGCCGCGAACAGGCGCTGCTGACGGACCACCTGCGCAAGCGCGAGCGCCTGTTCCGCAGCCACCGGCCGTTCGACCGCGTCACGCAACTGGCCGACGCCAACTACCTGCGCGAACAGCTGCGCCGCACGACAGGGACCGTCGTCCTGCTCGACATCGACGGCTTCCACCGCATCAACCGCGAGCACGGCAGGGCGGAAGGCGACCGCGTGCTGCAGGCCGTCGCGCACATGCTGCTGCTGAACCTGCGCAACGACGACCTGCTGTGCCGCTACGCGGGCGACCGCTTCGCCGTGCTGATGCCGGGCCTCGCCGTGGACGCGGCTGCGGACGCCGCGCGTCACCTGTGCGCGATGGTCGGCGCCATGCATCACCACGCGGGCGAGCGCCGCGTCGCATTGAGCCTGCGCCACGACTGCGCGCCGGCGGACGGCGCGCCCGACATCCTGCTGGCGGACCTGTGCCGCCGGATGGACGCGGCGTGATCGCCTGGTGCGCGGCGGCCGACCCGGCTATCCCGGGCTATCTGCAGCCGGCGCTCGTGCTCGAATACGGCCGCGCGGCCGACGCGGACGACGCTGTCCTGCTGCGCGACACGGGCCTGGCCGATGCGCTCGACCCGGCGGCGCTGGTGTCGGCGAGCCAGCTCCTGCGCCTGCTCGCGAACACATTGCGCGCGCTGGAGAGCCCTGACACATCGTTCATGCTGGGCCAGCAACTGCTGCCCGGCCACGACGGCGCGGCCAGCCACGCGCTCGTGCAGGCGCCCACGTTGCGCACGCTCCTCGAGACGCTGTGCCGCTGGCATGCGCGCCTCACGCCCCTGCTGCGTCCGCGCCTGGAGACGTGGGGCGACGTCGCGCTGCTGTACTGGGTGGACAGCCACGGCGCGCCGGGGCTGCGTCCCGCGCTGGTCGAGATGCACATGACGGCCGTCGTCGCGCTGTGCCGCTGGCTCGGTGGGGAGCGGCTGCCGTGGCGCTTCTGCTTCAACCGCGCGGCCCCGCGCCACGTCGAGCAGCACCACGTCCACCTGGGGAGCGCGCTGCGCTTCGACTGCCAGCTGGACGCCATGTTGATCGACGCGGCATGGCTTGACCGCCCCTGGCCGCGCGGGAACGGCATCGCGACCGGCCTCGCGCAGGCGGCGGCCGCGGCGGAGCCCGAACGGCCGCCAGGCCTGCTGGCGGCGCTGTACGACTACCTGCTGGAACGGGTGCGCGCCGCGCCCTCGCTGGAGCGCACGGCCCACGATTTCGGCGCCAGCCCGGCCACGCTGAAGCGCCAGCTGCTGCGCCATCACACGCATTTCCAGGCCGAGCTGGACCAGGTGCGCACGCACGTCGCGCTATGGCTGTTCCAGGCCCGCCGCCTCGACAATGAAGCGGCCGCGGCCTACCTGGGCTTCCACGATGCCGCCAATTTCCGCCGCTCGTTCAAGCGCTGGACGGGCATCACGCCGGGACCGCTGCGGCTGGCGCTGGACGCGGCCCTGTGAGCATGATTGTTGGGCGAGGTTGAACAGACTTCGCCATTTCTCCACATTTATCGCATTGGCGCGAATGCCGACAATGCCTGCACCGGCGACATTCGTCGCCATTCACGACAAGGAGGCATCATGCCATTCGCAAATTTCAAATTCCCGGAGGGCGTCGTCGACGCGGCCCGCAAGGAAGAGATCATCCACCGCACGACGGCGATGTTCGTCGAGTATTTCGGCGAGCAGGCCCGGCCTTATTCGATGGTGCTGGTGGAAGAGGTCGCCGACGGCGGCTGGGGCAGGGCGGACGAGACGCTGACCCTGGCCAGGATGGGCCTCGCCAAGCCGTAGAGACGCAAGGTTACAACGGTCGGCCAACCAAATGATAGATATGTGGCGAGTGTATTGATATACTGAAATAATTCTTTGTGGAAAAGAATGTAACCGGCTTATCTACCGAGCTCGCGCCATGTATCGACATCAAAATGGAATTCACGCCCCGACCGCAGCACGGACCCGGGGCTTCACGCTGATCGAACTGATCGTCGTCATCGTCATCCTGGGCGTCCTGTCCGCGGTCGCGTTGCCGAAATTCGCCGACCTCGGGGGCGACAGCCGCAAGGCGTCGATCCAGTCGCTGACCGGTTCCGTCAACACGGGCATCAAGCTGGTCAAGTCGCTGACCGCGATCCGCGGCGCCGGCACGCCGCTCGCCATCGCGAACCTGACGAACGTCGACATGGACGGCACCAAGATCCGTGTCTGGAGCGGCTACCCCGACCGGTGGTGCGACGGCATCGGCTCGGTGGTGCAAGGCCTGACGGTGCCGGCCAACGGCTGCTACCTGTCCGCGGCGGCAGTCGAGGCCGACGGCTACACGTTCTATGGCTACGGCAACAACAAGATCCCGAACGGCGATGCCGGATGGCGCATCGAAAGCGCACCGAATCCCACGCAATGTTCCGTGCAGTACTCGTATGCCGGCACCGGCGTTCCGACCGTCAAGGCCAATACCGACGGGTGTTGAGCCGCGGGAAACGCGGCACAGCTTGATTGCGCCTGCAATGCATTAGCGCGCCACGGCGGCGTGCTTTTCGATAGCATGGGGTGTCAATACGAGCGATACAGTGCCGATGGAGATCCCACCCGCAGCCGCCGCGTCCTGCGTGGACGACGTGCTCATCACAAAGGAACTGGAGCGGCGTCCGCGCCGGGCGCCCGACTACGCGGCGGAAAACCGCGCGATGGCTGCGCTCGCCCGCCAATTGGCCGCCGATCCGCACGGCGTCCCCCGGACACTCGCCGAACTGGTGCTCGAATTGTGCGACGCCGGTTCGGCCGGCATCAGCCTTCTCGAGGAACAGGACGGGCGCCGCTACTTCCGCTGGCACGCGGCGGCCGGGCTGTTCGCGGACCATCTTGGCGGCACGATCGCTTTCGACATCAGTCCATGCGGCGTCGTAGTCGACCGCAATCAAACCATGCTCATGCGGTACGGCGAGCGCTGCTTCGCGGCGATGGCCGGCTTCGACCCGCCGATGATCGAAAACCTGCTCGTGCCGTGGACGGCCCAGGGCCGCGCGGTGGGCACGGTATGGGTAATCAGCCATCGCCCCGACCGCGAATTCGATGCCGAGGATGCGCGCGTGCTGCGCAACCTGGCCGACTTCGCGGCTGCCGCCTACCAGGCCATCGTCGCGCTCGATGAAACGGCCGAGGGCCGGCGCGAACTGGAGCAGGCGGCCGAGGAACGCACGCGCGTGCTGGCGGAGCACAACCGCATGCTCGAACACGAGATCGCGCAGCGCCGCCAGGCCGACGACGCGCTGCGCGCCAGCGAGCAGCGCTACCGCGACCTGATCGGCGCGATTCCGGCCGGCGTCGTCGCCTGCGATGCGGCGGGGACGGTCGTGTTCCACAACGCCTGCGCCGACGCGTTGTGCGGCGGCCCGCCCGGCGAGGCGCCCGCGTGCTGGGGCCCGGAAGCATGCGCGAACAACGGCCACCGGCTGGAAAACTTCACGGCGCCGCTGCGCGAGGTGCTGGCCGGGGGGCAGCCCGTCGTCGACCGCGAACTGACGATCGAGCGGCCGGACGGCAGCCGCATCGACGTCCTGCTCACCATCACGCCGCTGCGCGACCATGCGGGCGCCGTCACGGGCGCCGTCAACATCGTCCAGGACATCACGGCGCGCAAGCGCGTCGAGGACGAGCTGCGGGTGTCGGAACAGCGCTTCCGGACGCTGGCGAATACCGTGCCCGTGCTGATCTGGCAGAACGACGAAGCAGGCCGCAACGTGTTCGTCAACCAGTACTACCTCGATTTCACGGGCAAGGCATTCGAGGACGTGATGGGCATGGGCTGGCACGAACTGGTGCATCCGGACGACGCGCCCGCGTACATCGCCGACTACATGGATGCCGTGCGCACGCGCCGGCCCTGGCGCAACGTCGACCGCGTGCGCCGCCGCGACGGCCAGTGGCGCTGGTTCGACAGTTACGGGCAACCGCTGTTCGCGCCGGACGGCAGCTACGCGGGCCACGTCGGCGCTTCGCTCGACATCACGGACGCCGTGCTGGCCGAGCAGGCGCTGAAGGAAACGGACCGCCGCAAGGACGAATTCCTCGCCGTGCTGGCGCACGAGCTGCGCAACCCGCTCGCGCCGATCAGCAACGCGGTGCATTTGCTGCGCCATCCGGACGGCCGCCGCCGCGCCGACCGCCTCGTCGAGATGCTGGGCCGCCAGGTGCGCCAGATGATCAAGCTCGTCGACGACCTGCTCGAGATCTCGCGCATCACGCGCGACAAGATCGAGCTGCACCGCCAGCCGCTGCTGCTGGCCGACGTCGTGCACGGCGCCGTCGAGACGAGCCGGCCGCTGATCGACCAGCACCACCACCATCTGGACGTGCGCCTGCCCGACGAAGCGCTGACGCTGAACGCGGACAGCGTGCGCCTCACGCAGGTGCTCGCGAACCTCCTGAACAACGCGGCCAAGTACACCGACCAGGGCGGCAGGATCACGCTGGAGGCGCGGCGCGACGGCCAGGAAGTCGAGATCGCGGTGCGCGACAACGGCATCGGCATCCCGGCCGGCCACCTGCCCGCGGTGTTCGACATGTTCACGCAGGCGCATCGCGCGGCCGGGCGCGGGCAGGGCGGGCTCGGGATCGGTCTCGCCATGGTGCGCAGCCTCGTGCAGATGCATGGCGGGACCGTGGAGGCGAAGAGTCCCGGGACGGGGCTGGGCAGCGAATTCGTCGTGCGCCTGCCGCTGGCCGAACCGCCCGACGCCGCGGGGGCGGGCACGGCGCCGCTGGCGGGACAGCACATCCTCGTCGTGGACGACAACCAGGACGCCGCCGACACGCTCGCGATGCTGCTGGACGCGGACGGCGCCCAGGCGCGCGCCGTGTACGACGGCCCGTCGGCGCTGGCCGCGTTGCCGGTCCTGCGCCCGCACACGGTGCTGCTCGACCTGGGCATGCCGGACATGGACGGCCTCGAAGTGGCGCGCCGCATCCGCGCCGATCCCGCCTGGTCCGGCGTGCGCATCGTCGCGCTGACGGGGTGGGGGCAGGAGAGCGACCGCGAACGCACGCGCGGGGCCGGGTTCGATTTTCACCTCACCAAGCCGGTCGACCTGGACGTGCTGCACGCGTGGCTCGGCGCGGGCCGTGCGTAGGTGCCTCCGCACCCCGGCCAGCCGTTAATCACCCGTTCACCCTTAATAGATTTCCCCTCTAGCTGCGATGTGGCAGGACTGTTGATTTGCCTCCTTCAATACACTGACTCCAGCCAACGTCGGTGCCGCGCCGTAGAGCAAAAATCCCCGTTTCACTCGCAACGGAGGAACACATGCTTGACGCTTATTTGCAGATCGGGGACATCAAGGGCGAATCGATGGACGATAAGCATCGCCAGTGGATAGAAGTCCACAACGTTTCGTGGGGTGTAACTCAGCCGAGAGCCACGGCCATATCGACGGCCGGTGGACACACCAGCGGCAAGGCTGAGGTTCACGAAGTCGTGTTTGACAAGCTGGCCGACATCGCCTCACCTGTCCTCTTCCAAACCTGTGCGGCAGGAAAGACGCTACCCAAAGCCACGTTTCATTTCTTCAGGGCCGACGGCGACGGTTCCCGCGTCAAATACTTCGAAATCGAACTTGAGAATGTGATGCTGTCCAGCGTCCTCCCGACTAGCGGAAATGGCGGAATCATCACGGAAAAGGTTCACTTGGCGTCGTCCAAGTTCAAATGCACGTACACTCAGCAGAAGATCGGCGGCGGTGCTGGTGGTAGCACGGCGGGAGGCTGGGATTCAGCAGCGAATCGAATCTGCGCCTGATGGGAGGCCACCATGCCGCATCCGGTTGTCTACACTGGCGACATGAACGCGCTAGTCATGGAGTGGGAAGGTAAGTGGAGGCAGACGTTCAAGGAACAGGGAACAGAAGGATTGAAACACCTGAGGATCGGAAACGGCGAATGTGTAGCTCTGCCGCAAGGATTAACGAGTGTTGGCTGGACTGGACGATGGCAACGGGGTGACCGCGTCATTGATGTCGCAAAGACGCTCAAGCCGGGGACCGTTATTGCGAATTTCAAGCTCATCGACGGAAAGTGGCACTATCCTCGCCCTCCCGCCATCGTGCATGGACACCATGCCGCTTTATTCATGGGAGCGGACTCGTACAGCGGCGGCAAGGCGTTGCGCATCCAGATGTTCGACCAGTGGCGCAGTGGCGAGGGAAAATGGCCTAGCCCTCGGTGGGTGAAGGCGCAATCTGCATCATCGCCAAGGCAACCATGCGACAGGGCGGAAGAATTCTACGTGGTGCTCGTCCCATGAAACGAAACCTCATTGCAGCACTCATCCTGTCGACTTCCGCCACCGCCCATGCTGGCGTCTACAAGTGCCCTTCGACCTACCCCGGCAAGGAGTCGCCGGGACTTCCGCTCACTAGCGCAATGATGATGTGGGGCGAGAGACCTACTGACGGAACAATCTATCCAAGCGGCTGGTTGAGGGGGGACGATCGCCCCGCCAAGGACGGCATCGACATCCTTTACGGTCTTTCTGAGCCTCCAGAGCCGAATTGGCTCGTCTGTGAGTACGGCTCGCATAAGCGAATCAAGGGCCGTTTCCACGACGGGCACGAATGGGGACAATACATGGAGGGCCACGGAAAAGAGTCGTGGTTTATTCGGCTGGCCCCCGAAGACGTAAACTGTACGCAGCAAACCCGGGAAATCAAGTCACGCAAGCCCAGTGCATGGACGGTAACGGCGACTTGTACAGGTCAGCCATGAAGCGATACCCGCGAGAGAACGCGCGATGTTCGTTTCAGCAGAAATCACCTAGCCGTCCGCGCCACGCCGGAAGGCCTTGCGATACGCCGCCGGTGACGTCTGCAGCGCGGCGCGGAAGTGCTGGCGCAGCGACAGCGCGGAGCCGAAGCCGGCCTCCTGCGCCACGACCTCGACGGCCGCATCGGATGTCTCCAGCATCCAGCGCGCGTGCGCCAGCCGCTGGGCCAGCAGCCATTGCTTGAACGACGTGCCCGTCGCCTGGCGGAAGTGGCGCGTGAAGTTACGCCGGCTCATGGCGGCGCGCTGGGCCAGGTCGTCGATGCCGTGTTCCTCGCCGAGGTGGCGCGTCACCCACTCCAGCACCGCGGACAGGCGGCCGTCGCTGGGCGACACGGGCACCGGCCGTTCGATGAACTGGGCCTGGCCCCCTTGCCGGTGCGGCGCCACGACGAGCATGCGCGCCACGTGGTTGGCCGCATCCGCGCCGCACAGCCGGCGCATCAGGTGCAGGCAGCAGTCGATGCCGGCCGCCACGCCGGCCGACGTCAGCACGTCGCCATCGTCCACGTACAGCACGTCCGGATCGACTTTTACGCGCGGGTGGCGCCGCGCCAGCTCGGCGGCGAGGGCCCAGTGCGTGGCGACCGTACGGCCGTCCAGCAGGCCCGCCTCGGCCACCGGGAACGCGCCGAGGCACAGCGCGACGATGCAGGCGCCGCGCGCATGCGCCGCACGCAGCGCGTCCAGCAGCGCGGGCGGCGCGGGGCGGCAGTCGTCGTACCAGGCGGGCATGACGACGATGTCGGCATCCCGCAGCGCTTCCAGGCCGTGGCCCGGCACGATGCCGAAGCCGGCGCTCGTGGCCAGCGGCGAGGCCGATCCGGCGCCGCACACCGTCAGCGCGAAGCGCGATCTCGCATCCGCGCCGGGACGGCCGCCGAACACGAGGCAGGGCACGGACAGGTGGAAGGGCGTCATGCCGTCGAAGGCGATGACGGCCACGCGCCAGGTGGAGTGATCATGTCGGGTCATGGCCCGATTATATCGAAGGTTGTCCTTCGGGCCACTGTCGGGCAACCGTCCGCACCGCGAGAATGGCGTCACACAACCAAGGAGAGACACCATGCAAGTGACCCAGATCCGCAACGCCACGCTGCTCATCGAGTACGCCGGCAAGACCTTCCTCGTCGACCCGCTGCTGGGCGACAAGGGCGCCTACCCCGGCTTTGCCGGCACGGCCAACAGCCACCTCGCGAATCCGCTCGTCGACCTGCCCGTGCCTCTGGCGACCCTGTTCGACGTGGACGCCGTGCTCGTCACGCACCTGCACGCCGACCACTGGGACGACGCCGCGCGGCGCGCGCTGCCGCGCGCATTGACCGTGTTCGCGCAGAACGACGCCGATGCGCGGGCCATCCGCGCCGACGGCTTCACCGACGTGCGCACGCTGTCGGCGCAAGGCGACACCCTGTTCGACGGCGTCCGCATCGCCCAGACCCGCGGCCAGCACGGCAGCGACACCGTCATGGCCGCCATCGGCGCGCGCATGGGCGAAGTGAGCGGCCTCGTGCTGCGCCATCCGGACGAGCCCACGCTGTACATCGCCGGCGACACGGTGTGGAACGCGCACGTGGCGGCGGCGCTGGAGACGTACGATCCGGACGTCGTCGTGCTGAACTGCGGCGACGCGCAGGTGCCGGGCCTGGGGCCCATCATCATGGACCTGGACGACGTGGCCAGTGTAGTGAAGGCGGCGCCGCGGGCGGCCATCGTCGCGAGCCACCTGGAAGCCGTGAATCACTGCATGCTGTCGCGGGCCGAGCTGCGGGCGTGGGTGGACACGCAGGATCTGGTGGGGCGGGTTCTCGTGCCCGACGATGGCGAGGCATGCGTATTTACCCAAGCCGGCGCAGGTTCGATGTAGTATCGGGAGGCGGCGCCGTGCCGCCTTCCTGCGAGATAGCCGATGCCCATCGATGCCGCTGAATTCGACGAGTACCTGCAGTTCGCCAACGAGCTGGCCGACGCGGCCGCCGGCGCCATCCTGCCGCATTTCCGCGCCGGCAGCGGCGCCGAGAACAAGAGCGCGCACGGCTTCGATCCGGTGACGGCGGCCGACCGCGGCGCCGAGCGCGTGATGCGGGCGCTGATCCGCGCGCGCTATCCGCATCACGGCATCCTCGGCGAAGAGGAAGGGGCGCAGGCCGGCGATGGCCTCACCTGGGTGCTCGATCCCATCGACGGCACGAAAGCGTTCCTCCTCGGCCTGCCGCTGTGGGGCACGCTGATCGCGCTGAACGACGGCACGCGTCCGGTGCTGGGCCTGATGAACCAGCCCTTCACGCGCGAGCGCTTCGTCGGCACGGCGCACTGCGCGTGGAACGGCGGCCACGTGCTGCACACGCGCCCGTGCGCGCAACTGGCGGACGCGCACGTGATGTGCACGTCGCCCGACATTTTCGATCCCGCCCAGCGCATCGCGTTCGACGCCGTCGCAAGCCGCGCGCGGCTGCTGCGCTATGGCGGCGACTGCTACGCCTACTGCATGCTCGCGTCCGGTCTCGTCGACGCCGTCATCGAAGCGGGCCTGCAGCCGTGGGATGTGCAGGCGCTGGTGCCCATCATCGAAGGGGCGGGCGGCGTCATCACCGCGTGGGATGGCGGCGACGCGCAGCACGGCGGCACGGTGCTGGCGTGCGGCGACCGGCGCCTGCACGCGCAGTTGATGGACGAGTTACGCGCCCAGCCACGCGGCTAGCGCCGCCAGATCGACCGGCTTGGTCATGTGATGATCGAACCCGGCCGCGCGCGTGCGCTCGCGGTCGGCCTGCTGGCCCCAGCCCGTGAGGGCGACGACGCGCACGTGCGCATGGCCTTCCGCGCGGATGGCGCGCGCGACGTCGAAACCGTCCATCTCCGGCATGCCCAGGTCGAGCAGCACGACGGTGGGCGCGAACGCCGGCAGCGCCGCCAGCGCGGCCGGGCCGCCGTACACGGCCCGCGCCCGCGCCCCGTGCGTGTCCAGCAGCTGGGCCAGCGTGTCGGCCGCGTCGGCGTTGTCGTCGACGACGAGCACGCGGTGGCCGGCCAGCGCCGCACACGTCGTCCCCGCTTCGCCGTCCGGCGCCGTGTCGTGCAGCAGGGGAAGCCGCACGACGAATTCGCTGCCGCAGCCCGGGCCCGCGCTGTGGGCCTCCACGGTCCCGTCGTGCATCTCGACGAGCTTGCGCACGATGGCGAGGCCGATGCCCAGGCCGTCGCCGTCGCCCCGGTCGCCCAGGTGCGGCTGCGCGAACATGTCGAACACGTGCGGCAGCTGCGCGGCCGGGATGCCGCGGCCGTTGTCGCGCACCCGCAGCGCGACGGCGCTGCCTTCGCGCCGGGCGAGCAGGTCGATGCGGCCGCCCGCGCCGGTGTACTTGGCGGCGTTGTTGATCAGATTCGTGAGCACCTGCGTGAGGCGCACCGCGTCGCCGTGCACGACGAGGGACGCGTCCGGCTCCGTCACGTCGAGGACGTGACCGGCGCGTTCGGCCTGCGGCCGGCTCGCTTCGACGGCGTCGCGCACGATGTCGGTCAGGGCCAGCGCGCGCCGGTCCAGTTCGATCTTGCCGCGCGAGATGCGCGCGATCTCCATCAGGTCGTCGACGAGCTTGACGATCTGCCGTACCTGGCGCTCGACGATGCCCGTGAGACGATCGGCGGCATCGCGGCTGTCGGCGCGGCGCATCAGCTGGATCGCGTTGCTGATCGGTGCGAGCGGATTGCGCAACTCGTGCGCCAGCGTGGCGAGGAACTCGTCCTTGCGCCGGTCCGCGTCCTTCAGCGCCTGCTCGGCGCGCACGCGCTCGATCGCGGCCCACGTGCGTTCGGCCGCTTCGCGCACGAGGTTCACTTCGGCCGCGTTCCAGTGCCGCGGCGCCGCGTGGTGCACGCAGAACACGCCGGCGATGCGCCCGCCGGAATACAGCCCGACGCCGACGTGGGAAGCGATGCCGACGCTGATCCAGCCGGCGCGCGTGGCGCTGTCCATGTGCGGGTCGCGCGCGGTGTCCTCGACGACGAAGGGCTCGCCCCGCTCGAACGCGGCGAGCGCCCGCGCACCCAGCGAGGGCATCGGATACGTGCCGGCCAGCGACGCGACACCGTCCACGTGGTCGCGCCGGATGTGGACGCGGCCTTCCTCGAATTCGCCGATCAGCACGCGGCTTGCGTCCAGGTGCGCGGCCACCATGCGCGTGGCCGTCGCCTCGATCGCGTCGGCATCGTCCAGCGAGCGCATCGCGTCGGACAGGCGCAGCAGGAAGGCCGCCCGTTCCTCGCTCTCGCGCAGGCGCGCTTCCAGCATGCGCCGGCCGGTCGTGTCGCGCGAGACGCCCACGACCTGCTCGACCGATCCGTCCTCGGCCAGCACGGGGCCCCAGCGGAACTGGAAATAGGCGCTCGTGCCGGTGGGGCTCGTGAAATACACCTCGTCCTGGATGGTGACGCCGGTGCGGAAGATGGTGTCGAGGTGGCCGTCCAGGCGCGCGGCCAGGTCGGACGGGAAGTCCAGGTCGGCGAAGCTGCGGCCCACGAGCGCGCCGGCTTCCATGCCGTACAGTTCTTCCATCGCGCGGTTGACGTAGACAAAGCGGTGCGCGCGGTCGAACGCGTAGACGAAGTCGGGCAGCGCATCCATCGTCGTCGCGACGAAGCGCGACTGGCGCATCAGTTCCGCGTGCGCGGCCTCGCGCTCGGCCTGCGCCTGCGCGCGCTCGACGGCGGCCCAGGTGCGCTCGGCCGTCTCCTGCATGACGGCCAGGTCGGCATCGTTCCACGCGTGCGCGCTGCCGTGGTGCGCGAACAGGATGGCGACGAGGCGGCCGTCCTTCACCAGCGGCACGTCGGCCACGGAGAGGGCGCCGAGCAAGGCATGCGCCTCGCGTGCGGCCGCGTCGAGCTCGGGATCGGACAGGATATCCGGCCGCACGACCGGCCGGCCCTTGCGCAGCGCGGCCAGCAGGCCGGGACCGAAGTCGGCGTAGCGCATCTTGCTGCCGAACGCGGACGCGCGCGTGCCGTCCGCATGGGTGACGATCACGTGCTCGCCGTCGCCGCAATCGGCCGCATAGCCGATCCGGTCGACGCCGAGATGGGCGCGCAGCACGCGCGCGGCTTCTTCCTGGATGCGGCGCGGGTCGGCCAGCGGGCGCAGGGTATCGTTCAGGCGCAGCAGGAAGGCCTGGCGCCGCTCGTCGTCACGCCTTGCCGCATGGCTGCGGTGGCGTTCGATGGCGCCGGCCGCCGTGCGCACGAGCAGGTCGAGCAGGCCCGTGCCGTCCGCCGCGGGCGGCCGCACGAGTGCGAGGCGCAAGGTGCCCAGCGTGGTGCCGTCGTGGGCCGTCAGGGGCAGCGCATACGGCGCATCCGTCGCGGCGGCGCGCGCTACGGGGACGACGTCGTTGCGGTAGCCGGCGGCGGTGCCGTGCGTGCGCTGGGCCACGATGGCGCGCCCCGCATCCGCGCCGGCGGCCAGTTCGATGCGGCCGTAGGCGGCCCCCGCCAATGCGCAGGCGCGGTTCAGCACCGGGGCCAATGCCGCGGGCAGGTCGGCCTGGCCGGGCGGCGCCACGTGGAGTTCGAGCAGCGGCCGCAGGATGGCGGGACTGGCCAGCAGCGCGGCTTCGGCGGTGCCCCCGGCACGCGTTTCGACATGGTGGCGCAGCGTCGCGAGACCGCGCTCGACATGGCTTGCCGCCTGCGCCTCGTCCAGCGCCTTCACGACCTGGTGCGCCGCGGCGGCAAAGGACGACAGTTCCGCCAGCAGGCGCGCATCCTCGGCATCGAACTGGCGCTCGGGATCGTGGGAGAGGATCCAGACCGTGCCGATCGGCTGGTCGTCGATCGCCCAGGGTACGAGCAGGCATTCGAGCAGCGGCGGGCCGTCGCAGCGCAGCGAGGCGAAGCGGCGCCCGGGCCCGTCGAACAGCAAGGTCGTATTGCGTTCGATGACGGCGCCGCACGGGCTGTCCCCGCGCGGCACTGCGCTGCCCACCGCGTTCGCATACACGCCGGCCATCGCGTGCCAGCGGAACACGTCGCCCTTCGCGCCATGTTCGAGAATGCTGACGCCGGCGGTGCCGGCGCGGCACAGCTGCAGCGCGAGTTCGGCAAGCCGCTGCAGGACGCCGCGCGGATGGGTCACGAGCTCCTGGCCGAGCAGCGTGAGGGCGCGGCTCTCCGCGCGGTGATCGGGTGCACGCGCCGGGCGGCGTGCGAGTTCGTGCGTGATCAAGACTTCGTCGAGGGTCACCTCGACATTGCCCGTGTCGTTATGCGTCATGTCTTCTCGTCCGTTGTCATTCCGGGCAGACTCTCCGCGGGTGAACCGCGAACGGGAAGAATAGGGTCAGATTGTTTCGCTGGGCAAGCGAAAGATGAGTTTTCGAGAGATTTCGTTTGCCCCGTGTTGCCGATGCGACGATTCAAATTCCGGATGGAAAATCTTTACTTTCCGACAGGCACTTCGCGACCACGATGCCGCCGCCCGGTTCGCTCCCACACGGTGCGATCATGTGGCAATGCAGTGTGTCATTTGTGCAGCAGTCCGCATGGATTATGCATAAAAGGTGAATTCTCATCAATTATTTCGAAGTAGAATGTTTTCAAAGTTTTACGACGGCACGGGGTGTACCCGGGATGCAACGAATGTGGCTCTATCGCACAGATTGGTGATAATCGGATAGAATTTGCTGCACAGGCTGCGTGCTTCGCCGATCAAGGATGCCCATGCTCAGTCAACAAGATCTCGCTGAAGAAGCACGCCTCCAGGCCCTTCACGCGCTGGGGTTGCTCGACACGCCCCGCGAAGACCGGTTCGACCGGTTCACCCGCCTCGCCACCGCCGCGTTCGACGTCCCGATCGCCCTCGTGTCGCTCGTCGACCGCGAGCGCCAGTGGTTCAAGTCGCAGGCAGGCCTCGACTACTGCGAAACGCCGCGCTCGCTCGCCTTCTGCAGCCATGCCATCGCTTTGGACGACATGCTGGTCGTCCCGGACACGCTCCTCGACGAGCGGTTCGCCGCGCACCCGCACGTGACGGGCACGCCCCGTATCCGCTTCTATGCCGGCCAGCCGCTGCACAGCGTGGACGGCCAGCCGCTCGGCACCCTGTGCATCATCGACAGGCGTCCCCGCACGTTCGGCGACGCCGACCGGCGCATGCTGCGCGACCTCGCGCAACTGGTGCAGGACGAATTGAACCGCGACGTGCTGGTCGCCAACCGCACGCGCGAACTGCAGGACAAGAACGCCGCCCTCGAACTGACGATGCGCCTGCGCGAGGCGGCCGAGCAGGCCCTGCGCCAGAAGCAGGAATTGCTGGACGCCGTGCTGGAAACGGTGGACGTGGGCGTGGTCGCGTGCGACGCCGACGGCCACCTGATGCTGTTCAACCGCGCCGCGCGCGCCTTCCACGGCCTCGACGCGGACAGCGCCTTGCCGCAGGCCGCCTGGCCCGCGCACTACGATTTGTACGGCGAGGACGGCCTCACGCCGCTGGCGCCGGACGACATCCCGCTGGTGCGCGCGCTGCGCGGCGAGCGCGTGATGGACGCCGGCATGACGATCCACGTGGCGGGCGAGCCGCCGCGCCGCCTGCTCGCGAGCGGCCGCGCGCTGCACGGCACCACCGGCGAGCCGCTGGGCGCCGTCGTCGCGATGAAGGACGTGACGGAACTGGATGCGTCGCGCGCACGCCTGGCCGAAAGCGGCGAATGGCTGCGCACCATCGCCGACAACGTGCCGGCGCTGATCGCCTACGTCGACACCGACCTGCGCTACCGCTTCGCCAACGAACGCTATCGCGAATGGTTCGGCGTGAAGACGACCGACATGATCGGCAGGACCGTGCTCGACGCGATGGGCGAGGGGTTCTACGCGTCGCGCCGCGAAGCGCTGGAGCGCTGCCTGGCCGGGCACGCGTCGCACCTGGAGATCGAGGAACAGCGCCGCGGCCGCACGCGCGTGATCAGCTCGACCTATCTGCCGCACATCCGCGACGGCATCGTGCAGGGCATCTACGTGCTGTCGACCGATGCGACCTCCGCGCGCGAATACGAGCGCCAGCTGCACGCGCTCGCCCATTCCGACCACCTGACCGGCCTGCCGAACCGGCGCAGCTACGAGGAGCGCTTCGCGCAGGCCATCGCGCGCGCGCGCCGCGGCGCCACGCCGCTGGCGCTGGCCTACCTCGACGTCGACCACTTCAAGCAGATCAACGACAGCCTCGGCCACGCGGTGGGCGACGCCGTGCTGCGCGAGCTCGCGCGCCGTCTCGGCGCCACGGTGCGCGCCACCGACACGGTGGCGCGCCTGGCTGGCGACGAATTCGTCATCGTGCTGGAGCAGGTCGGCTCGCCGCTGGAATGCGAACGCATCGGGGCCAAGCTGCTCGACGCGATCCGCGCGCCGTTCCTGCTGGACGGGCACACGCTCGCGGTCACCAGCAGCATCGGCATCGCGTGGAGCGCACGGCCGGAGCAGGTCGCGCTGGCCCATGCGGCGGACGACGGCTTGTACCGCTCGAAGCACGCGGGGCGCGATACGGTGTCCGTGCTCGTCGTCGAGGAGACTACGGCAGCTGGAAGCGGTAGCCGACACCCGTCTCGGTGACCAGGTAGCGGGGCTGGGCGGGATTGTCTTCCAGCTTGTGGCGCAGGTGGCCCATGTAGATGCGCAGGTAGTGCGCCTGGTCGGACTGGTTCGGTCCCCACACGCCGCGCAGGAGCTGCGGCGTGCTCATCACCTTGCCCGCGTTCGCGACGAGCACCGCCAGCAGCCGGTGCTCCGTCGGCGTGAGCCGCACGGTGGCGCCGCCTTTCGTCACCTGGCGGTTGTGCACGTCCACGACGACGTCGCCGAAGCGCACCTTGCCGTCGCCGCCCGTCGCCGGGCCGCGCTGGCGCCGCTGGGAGGCGCGTACGCGCGCCAGCAGTTCGCCCACGCCGAACGGTTTCGTCAGGTAGTCGTCCGCGCCGCGGTCGAGCGCGCGGATTTTTTCCTCCTCGTCGACGCGCGCCGACAGCACGATCACCGGCACGGCGGACCATGTGCGCAGGTCGGCGATGAAGTCGGCGCCGTCGCCGTCGGGCAGGCCGAGGTCGAGGATGACGACATCCGGCTTGCGCGTGCCCGCCTCCGTCAGGCCGCGTTCGAGCGTCGCCGCCTCGTGGACCTGCCATCCTTCCCGTTCCAGCGCGGCGCGCACGAAGCGGCGGATGTGGGGCTCGTCTTCCACGAGCAGGGCGATACCGGTGAAATCACTCATCGTCGTTCTCCATGTCGTCCGGCGGCGGCGCCGGCGGCGTGCCCACGGGCAGCGTGAACGTGAACGCGGCGCCGCCGCCCGGGCGGTTGGCCGCGCGGATGGTGCCGCCGTGCGCGCCCACGATCGCGCGGCAGATGGCGAGCCCGAGGCCCACGCCGGGCTTGGCCGATTCCCGTTCGCCGCGCGTGAATTTCTCGAACACGGCTTCTTCCTGGTCGGGCGGCAGGCCCGGCCCGTCGTCCGTCACGGCGACGTTCAGCCACTGTCCGTGCTGCTCCGCGGCGACGGTCACCGTGCTGCCGGGCGGCGTGTACTTGCCCGCGTTTTCCAGCAGGTTGGACAGCACCCGTTCGACCAGCACCGCGTCGTACTGCACGAGCGGCAGGTCCGCCGGTACCCGGGTCGCGACCACGTGGCCGGCCAGCGCGGCGCGGCTGGCCGCCAGGGCGCTGCCGATGACTTCCTCGACCGGTTGCCACTGGAGCCTGAGCTTGACGTCGCCGCTCTCGATGCGGGCCATGTCGAGCAGGTTCGTCACGAGGCGGCCCATGCGCACCGTTTCCTCGCGCAGCGCGTCGGCCATCGCGCGCTGCCCCGCGGCCAGCGGCGGCGTGGAGCCGGCCAGCGCCTCGGCCTGCGCCATCAGCGACGTGAGCGGCGTGCGCAGGTCGTGCGACAGCGCCGCCAGCAGGGAGTTGCGCAGCCGTTCCGATTCGATGCGCACCAGGGCGTCCTGCGCCACCTCGATGTAGTGCACCCGTTCCAGCGCGATGGCGGCCAGCGCCGCGAACGTGTCGAGCTGCTGGCGTTGTTCCGGCGCCGTGAGCCAGTGCGGCGTCGCGGCCTCGATCGCCAGCACGCCGCGCGTGCGCATCGGCGCCACGAGCGGCAGGTAGAAGACGGGGCTGCCGGGCAGGGTGTCGGTGCCCATCCCGGCGCTGGCGCCTTGGTCGAACGCCCATTGCGCGATGCCGGTGTCGAGCGCGGCGATGGCGTCGTCGCCGGCCACGGCCACGCGCCCGGCGGCGTCCGGCACCAGCAGGACGGTGCGCGCGCCGAACGTGCGCCCGATCGCGTCGCGCGTCGCTTCCTGGATCTGGTCCGTCTGGAGCACGCCCGACAAGGCCCGGGCGAATTCGTACAGCGCGCGCGTGCGGCTCTCGCGGCGCGCCGCCACGTGCGCCTGGAAGCGCAGGCCGGCCGTAAGGTGGCCCGTGATCAGGCCGACCGCCAGCATGACGCCGAACGCCACCAGGTACTGGACGTCCGAGATCGCGAACGTGAAGCGCGGCGGGACGAAGAAGAAGTCGAAGCACGCGACGCTGACGCAGGTCGCGGTGACGGACGGGCCACGGCCCAGGCGCACCGCCACCATCAGCACGACCAGCAGGAACAGCATGGCGATGTTGGCGAGGTCCAGGTGGCCGACGGTGGGCGTCAGCGCCAGCGCCATGCCGACGCTCGACAGCACCGCCACGCCGTGTGCGGCGATGTCCATGCGGGTGGTCGTGCGCCGCGCGGCCGGCATGGGCGGTGCGGCGGAGGCCGGCGGCATGGCCACTTCCAGCAGTTCGACGTCCGGCGCGAGGCGCGCGATACGCCGGGCGCGCGTCGCCTGCCACGGCCAGCGCGGGTCGCCGCGGCCCAGCGCGATTCGCCCCAGGTTGTGGCTGCGCGCGTAGTCGACCGCGGCCGATTCCACGCTGTCGCCGGACAGTACGGCGGCGACGGCGCCGAGGTCGCGCGCCAGCTTCAGGGCGTCCAGGGTGCGCGCGCGCCGGCCCGCGTCGAGGCGCTGCAGGGCCGGCGTCTCGACATAGACGGCGTGCCAGTCCGCGCCCAGCTGGGCCGCGAGGCGCGCCGCGCTGCGCACGACGCCTTCCGCGCCGGGACCGGGACCGACGCAGGCGAGGAACGTCGTTCCGGTGCGCCACACGGTGTCGATCGATTGCTCGACCCGGTACGCGCGCACGTCGTCGCCGATGCGTTCCGCCGTGCGTCGCAGCGCCAGCTCGCGCAGGGCGATGAGATTCCCCTTGCGGAAGAAGTTGCGGCCGGCCCGCTCGGCCTGCACCGGCTGGTACACCTTGCCGAGTTTCAGCCGCGCCAGCAGCTCGTCGGCGGGCAGGTCGACCAGCACGACCTCGTCGGCCGCATCGAACACGGAGTCCGGCACCGTCTCTCCGACGCGCACGCCGGTGATGCCGCCGACCACGTCGTTCAGGCTCTCCAGGTGCTGCACGTTCACCGTCGTGAACACGTCGATGCCGGCGGCCAGCAGCTCGTCGATGTCCTGCCAGCGTTTCGGGTGGCGCGATCCCGGGACGTTCGAATGCGCCAGCTCGTCGACGAGCACCAGTTCCGGGCGCCGTTCCAGCGCCGCGTCGATGTCGAACTCGGACAGAACCTTGCCGCGGTAGGCGATCTGGTGGCGAGGCAGCACCTGCAACCCGTCCAGCAGCGCTTCCGTTTCGGCGCGGCCGTGGGTCTCGACGACGCCGACCAGCACCGTGCGCGCGGCCGCGAGCTGGCGCGCGGCCGACAGCATCGCGTACGTCTTGCCGACACCGGCCGACGCGCCGAAGTAGATGCGCAGCCGGCCGCGCGCGGCGCGCCGTTCTTCTTCCTGCACGCGGGCCAGCAGCGCGTCCGGATCGCGCCGTACCTCGTCGCCGGGCACGCTCATGCGTTCGTCCTCATGGCGCCTTGCCGTCCAGGGCGAGATTCAGCGCCAGCACGTTCACACGCGCCTCGCCGAGGAAGCCCAGGGCCGGGTCCCGGCGGTAGCGGTCGATCAGCGCGCGCACCTGCGCCACGGGCAGCTTGCGCGCTGCGGCGACGCGCGCGGCCTGGTACTCGGCGGCCGCCACGCTGATCTCGGGATCGAGTCCGCTGGCGGACGCGGTGACGAGGTCGACGGGGATCGGCGCGTCGTTGCCGGGGTCGAGCGCCTTGAGCGCGTCGACCCGCGCCTTGACGGCGTCGAGCAGCGCGGGATTGGTCGGCCCCTGGTTGGAGCCGCCCGAGCCGGCCGCGTTGTCGGCCATCGGCGCGGTCGCGGACGGGCGGCCCCAGAAGTGGCCGGGCGAGGAGAACGGCTGGCCGATCAGGGTCGAGCCGACGGTCTTGCCGTTCGCTTCGATCAGGCTGCCGCCGGCCTGGTGCGCGAAGGCGACGCGGCCGACGCCGGTGACGGCGGCCGGGTACAGCACGCCGCACAGCAGGGTCAGGGCGCCGAACAGGACGAGCGTGGGACGAAGTAAGGATGTCATGATGGTCTCCAGGGTCAGGCGAGGTTCAGCGCCGCGAGCAGCAGGTCGATCAGCTTGATGCCGATGAACGGCAGGACGATGCCGCCCAGGCCGTAGACGAGCAGGTTGCGGCGCAGCAGGGCGGTGGCGCCGATCGCGCGGAAGCGCACGCCGCGCAGCGCGAGCGGGATCAGGAACACGATGATCAGCGCGTTGAAGATCAGCGCGGACATGATCGCCGACGACGGGCTCGCGAGATGCATCACGTCGAGCGCCCGCAACTGCGGATAGGTGCCGACGAAGGCGGCGGGGATGATCGCGAAATACTTGGCCACGTCGTTCGCGATCGAGAACGTGGTCAGCGCGCCGCGCGTCATGAGCATCTGCTTGCCGATCTCGACGATCTCCAGCAGCTTGGTCGGGTTCGAGTCGAGGTCCACCATGTTGCCCGCTTCCTTGGCCGCCTGCGTGCCGGAGTTCATCGCCACGGCCACGTCGGCTTGCGCGAGCGCGGGGGCGTCGTTGGTGCCGTCGCCCGTCATCGCGACCATGCGGCCGTCGGCCTGGTATTGCCGGATCAGCTTCAGCTTGTCTTCCGGCGTGGCCTCGGCGAGGAAATCGTCGACCCCGGCCTCGGCGGCGATGGCCGCCGCCGTCAGCTTGTTGTCGCCCGTGATCATCACGGTCTTGATGCCCATGCGGCGCAGTTCGGCGAAGCGTTCCTTGATGCCGCCCTTGACGATATCCTTCAGCTCCACGACGCCCAGCACCCGGCCATCCTCGGCCACGACGAGCGGGGTGCTGCCGCGGCGCGCGGCGTCTTCCGCGAGGCGCACGACGTCGGCCGGGAACGTCGCGCCGAGCGACTCGACGTGGCGGCGCACGGCGTCGTAGGCGCCCTTGCGGATGCGGCGCTCGCCGCAATCGACGCCGCTCATGCGGGTCTGCGCGGAAAACGGCACGAACACGGCATGGAGGGCTTCGAGCTCGCGCTGGCGGATGCCGAAGCGCTTGGCGAGCACCACGATGCTGCGGCCCTCCGGCGTCTCGTCGGACAGCGACGCCAGCTGGGCCACGTCGGCCAGCTGGTGTTCGGTGACGCCCGCGGCGGGCAGGAAGGCGGCGGCCTGGCGGTTGCCCAGCGTGATGGTGCCGGTCTTGTCGAGCAGCAGGACGTCGACGTCGCCGGCCGCTTCCACGGCGCGGCCCGAGGTCGCGACCACGTTGGCGCGCATCATCCGGCTCATGCCCGCGACGCCGATGGCCGAGAGCAGGCCGCCGATCGTCGTCGGGATCAGGCACACGAGCAGCGCGATCAGCACGGTGATCGTGACCGGCGTGCCGGACTTGGCGACGTCGACCGCGTACAGCGAGAACGGCAGCAGGGTCACCGTCACGACGAGGAACACGATGGTGAGCGCCACCAGCAGGATCGTCAGCGCGATCTCGTTGGGCGTTTTCTTGCGCTTCGCGCCTTCGACCATCGCGATCATGCGGTCGAGGAAGGTCTCGCCCGGGTTCGCCGTCACCTTCACGACGAGCCAGTCGGACAGCACGCGCGTGCCGCCCGTGACGGCCGAGAAATCGCCGCCGGATTCGCGGATCACCGGCGCGGATTCGCCCGTGATCGCGCTTTCGTCCACGGACGCGACCCCGTCGACGACCTCGCCGTCGATGGGCACGACGTCGCCCGCCTCGATCAGCACGTGGTTACCCTTGCGCAGGTCGGTGGCGGGGCAGGGCAGCCACGTCGTGCCGTGCTTCGGCACCGCCAGCTTCTTCGCGGTCACGGCTTCCTTCAGGCCGCGCAGCGAGGCCGCCTGGGCCTTGCTGCGGCCTTCGGCCAGCGCTTCCGCGAAGTTCGCGAACAGCACCGTGAACCACAGCCACACGGCGCAGGCGAGGATGAAGCCGGACGGCGCTTCGCCTGTGCCGAACAGGGCCTGCACGTACAGCAGGGTCGTGATGATGCTGCCGACGTACACGACGAACATGACGGGGCTGCGCAGCTGGGTGCGCACGCCGAGCTTCCTGAAGGCGTCGACGAGGGCGGGGCCGGCCAGCTTCGTGTCGAACAGCGACAGGCGCTGGCCCGGCGCCGCGGCGGCCGGCGCGGCCAGGGGGGCCGTCACCGGGGATTTCAGTTGGTTCATGGCGACTCCAGGTTATTTGGCAAACAGCTGCAGGTGTTCGACGACGGGGCCGAGTGCGAGCGCCGGCACGTAGTTGAGGACGCCGACCAGCACGACCACGCCGACCAGCAGGCCGACGAACATCGGACCGTGCGTGGGCATGCTGCCGGCGGTCGTCTGCAGGCGCTGCTTGGCCGCGAGCGAACCGGCGATCGCCAGCACGGGCACGATCACGGCGAAGCGCCCGAACCACATCGCGAACGCCAGCATCCAGTTGTAGAACTGGGTGTTGGCGGACAGGCCCGCGAACGCGCTGCCGTTGTTGTTCGCGGCGGAGCTGAACGCGTACAGGATTTCCGAGAAGCCGTGCGCGCCGGGGTTGGCGACGCCAACCCTGCCCGCGGCCGCCAGCACGGCGATCGCGGTACCGGCCAGCACCAGCACGGGCGTGACGAGGATGGCGACCGACGTCATCTTCATCTCGTAGGCCTGGATCTTCTTGCCGAGGTATTCGGGCGTGCGGCCGATCATCAGGCCGGCGATGAACACGGCCATGATCGCGAAGACCAGCATGCCGTACAGGCCCGAGCCGACGCCGCCGAAGACCACTTCGCCGAACTGCATCAGGAGCAGCGGCACCGCGCCGCCCAGCGGCGTGAACGAATCGTGCATCGAGTTGACCGCGCCGCACGAGGCGGCCGTGGTGACCGCGGCGAACAGCGCGGAGGCGTCGATGCCGAAGCGGGTTTCCTTGCCTTCCATGTTGCCGCCCTCGATGCCCAGCGCCGCGAACCCGGGATGCGCCTGGTGCTCGGCCGTCATCACGCCGGCCGCCATCACGACGAACAGCACCGTCATCGCGGCGAGGATCGCCCAACCCTGGCGGCTGTCGCCGACGAGGCGGCCGAACGCGAAGCACAGGCCGGCGGGGATCAGGAAGATCGACACCATCTGGAGCAGGTTCGACAGCGGGGTCGGGTTTTCGTACGGGTGCGCGGAGTTCGCGTTGAAGAAGCCGCCACCGTTCGTGCCCAGCATCTTGATCGCTTCCTGCGAGGCGACCGGGCCCATCGCGATCGTCTGCGTCGTCGTGGTCACCGCCTCGGTGACCGGCTGGCCCTGGGCGTCCAGCACGGGCTGGCCGTCCGCGCCCGTCTTCGGCTGCGTGTACGTGAGCGGTTCGAGTAGTTGCACCTCCTGGTAGCCCGAGAAATTCTGGATCACGCCCTGGCCGGTCAGGAACACGGCGAACACGAGCGACAGCGGCAGCAGCACGTACAGAGTGGTACGGACGAGGTCGACCCAGAAGTTGCCGATGGCGCGCGCCGACTTCGACGAGAAGCCGCGGATCAGCGCGAACACGACGGCGATGCCGGTGGCGGCCGAGAAAAAGTTCTGGCACGTGAGGGCGAGCATCTGCGTGAGGTAGCTCATCGTCTGCTCGCCGCCGTAGCCCTGCCAGTTGGTGTTGCTGACGAAGCTGACGGCGGTGTTGAACGCCGAATCGGGGGCGACGTTGGCGAGGCTCTGGGGATTGAAGGGCAGCCAGGCCTGGACCCGCTGCAGCAGGTAGACGACCAGCGTGCCGAGCGCGTTGAACGCGAGCAGGGACAGCGCATAGGTTTTCCAGTGCATGCCCGTGGCCGCGTCGACGCCGGCCGCGCGATACAGGCCGGCCTCGATGCGATACAGCCAGCCGAAGCCGCGCACGCGGCCGCCTTCGGCCACGCGTGCGAGCAGGATGCCGAGCGGCCACGACAGGGCCAGCAGGATCGCGAAGAACAGGGCGAGCAGCGCCAGCGATTGCGTATCCATCACAAATCCTCCGCGCAGAACATGGCGTACAGCAGGTACGCGAGAAGCGCGCCCGATGCGAGCACGCCGATCAGGTAAAACAATGTCATTTGCGTTCTCCCAGTCTGGCGCAGCCGTGCGCCATGCCCGCGATCAGGACGGCGAACAGGGCGATGGCGCCGATGAAGACGATATCCATGGTTGCCTCGTTACGGTTGATCAGAATGTCTTGCCGACGGTGACGACGAGCGCCTTCCGGCCGAGGAACTTGCCGTTGGCGGACGACGCGTACGCGGTCTCGTCGGCATTCGTGCCGACGAAGGCCGCCGCCACGCTCGCGAAACCGAGATCCTTCGTCACGCCGATCTTGTAGTCGGTGTAGCTGGCGGCGTCGTGGTGGCGTACGTCCTGGCGGCCGGCGTGCAGGTTCAGCGTGAAGGCGTTGCCCAGGTCGATGTTGGCACCGGCGTCCAGGTAGCCGCTGTGGCGGCTGTCCGTGAAGCCGAACAGGTTGGTCAGCGCCGCCGAGTACTTTACGTACGCGGGGCCGTAGCCCAGCTGGCCGTAGACTTCCGCCGTGTTCGCGTCGGCCGAGCCGGGCACGTCCTTCAGGCCATTGGCCGGATAGACGTAGCCCAGCACGCCGACGTCGTATGTCACGTCGGCGCTCAACTGGCCGCGCTTGCCGGCATACAGGTCCGACTCGATGTCGCCGCCGCCGCCCGCGTCCTTCGTCCACTTGATGGTGGACAGCCACGTGCCGGCGTACAGGCCGGTTGGGTTGTGGGTCCAGTCGGCGCCGCCCTGCAGCGCGGGCTGCAGCCGGGTCTGCGAGATGCCGCGGTAGCGGTAGTCGGACGCGAGCGCCGCGTTGAACGTGACGCTGTTCGCCGGCGGCGTTTCCTGCGCGTGCAGCGGGACAGCCAGCAAGGCGAGGAGCGCGGGAATGAAGACGGTGTTTCTCATGGTGATGCGTTTCCTTATTGTTGTAAAAGGCACTGCGATGGCAGTGCGTGCGGGGCCTGGTAGACCTCCTCGTACAGCGCCGCCATGTCGGCGGCGTTGCAGAATGCGGGCAGGTGCAGCGCGGTGGCCGCGACGCCGGCCGACATCACCTGTGCCGCGCCAGCAGCCTTTCCAGTTCCTCCGACAGGCCGCCGCCGCGCGTCCGGTCGGCGTCCAGCTGTACGACGTCGCGGCCGTGCCCGGCGCGCAGTCGCACCAGCTGGCTGGCCAGTTGCGCACCCGCGGCGGGGAGCGCGGCGTGAACGATCGTGACGATCATGTGGACTCCTTACATCGTGGATAGCGATGGAAGAAGTGTAGAAAACGCCACGTAAAAATTTTCTAAAAAGACGCCCGGCCCGGATAAAGGCTTCGTTTACGAGGCCGCCGCAGCCGCCTTTTTACAAAATCTTTACGCCGGCGCCAGTACGATACGGTCCACGAACATTGCCGGAGAAACCGTTTGGACAAGCACAAGAACAACAAGAACATCACCGGCCTCGCGCTGGCCGCCATCGGCATCGTGTACGGCGACATCGGCACGAGCCCGTTGTATTCGCTGAAGACCGTCTTCGACCCCGCGCACGGCCTGCCCCTCACGCCAGCCAACCTGGTCGGCGTCGTGTCGCTGATCTTCTGGGGCCTGTCCGTCATCGTCTCGTTCAAGTACGTGACGCTCGTGCTGCGCGCCGACAACCGCGGCGAGGGCGGCATCATGGCCCTGCTGGCGCTCGCGCTGGGCGCCGTCGGCGACCGCAGGCGGATGCACCTCGGGCTGCTGCTGATCGGGGTGTTCGGCGCGTCGCTGTTCTACGGCGACAGCGTGATCACGCCCGCGATCTCGGTGCTGTCCGCCATCGAGGGTCTCGAAGTCGCGACCCCGGCGCTGCAGGCCTGGGTCGTGCCGCTGACGATCGTCGTCCTGATCTGCCTGTACGCGGCGCAGCGCCACGGCACCGCCGGTATCGGCCGCTGGTTCGGCCCCGTCATGCTGGTGTGGTTCGCGGCGCTGGCGGCGATGGGCGTGCTGAACATCGTGCGCAGTCCGGGCATCCTCGTCGCGCTCAATCCGTGGCATGCGGTGCGCTTCTTCCTCGACAACCGCAGCCTCGGCTTCCTGGCGCTGGGCGCGATCGTACTGGCCTTCACAGGTGCCGAGGCGCTGTATGCCGACATGGGCCATTTCGGCCGCAAACCGATCCGTCTCGCGTGGTTCGCCGTCGCCTTTCCGGCCCTCGCGCTGAATTATCTCGGGCAGGGCGGGCTGCTGCTGGCGCGGCCGGACGCGATCGCCAACCCGTTCTACCAGCAGCTGGGCAGCTGGAGCGTCTATCCGCTCGTCGTGCTGTCCACGATCGCCACCGTGATCGCGTCGCAGGCGACGATCTCGGGCACCTTCTCGATGACGAAGGAGGCGATCGCGCTCGGCTTCCTGCCGCGCATGCGCACCGTGCACACGTCGGAGCGCGAGATCGGCCAGGTTTATCTCCCCGTCATCAACTGGCTGCAGCTGATCGCCGTGCTGCTGGCCGTCGTCGGGTTCGGCTCGTCCGACGCGCTGGCGTCCGCCTACGGCATCGCGGTCACGGCGACGATGCTGGCCACCACCATCCTCACTTACTTCGTGATCCGCTACCGCTGGCGCATGAATCTGCTGCTGTGCCTGGGCGCGACCGGCTTCTTTTTCGTGATCGACGCGGCGTTCTTTTCGGCCAACGTGCTGAAACTGCTGCACGGCGGCTGGTTCCCGCTGACGCTGGGCGTGCTGCTGTTCACGTTGATGCTCACGTGGCGCCGCGGCCGCGCGCAGATGTTCGAGAACCTGCAGAAGCACGCCATCCCGCTCGACGCTTTTCTCGAATCATTGTTTATCGCGCCGCCGACGCGGGTCGCCGGCACGGCCATCTTCCTGCGCGGCGAAAGCGATGGCGTCCCGCATGCGATGCTGCACAACCTGCTGCACAACAAGGTGCTGCACGAGCGCGTCGTGTTTCTCACCGTGTACATTGGCGACGAGCCGTACGTCGATGCGGCGTCCCGGATCCGTATTACCGATCTTGGACACGGCTGCCACCAGGTCGACGTGAAATTCGGCTTCAAGGACGAGCCGGACATCCCCGGCATCCTCGACCAGTGCGCGGCGCATGGCCTGGCGTTCGACATGATGCAGACCTCGTTCTTCGTCGCGCGCCAGACCGTGATCTCGACGCCGGGCGGGGGCATGGCGCCGTGGCGCGAGCACCTGTTCGTCGCGATGCAGCGCAACGCCCGCGACGCCGCCGATTACTACCGCATTCCAACGAATCGGGTCATCGAGCTGGGTACGCAGGTGGAAATCTAGCGGCGCCGCTCGTGCGAATGTGGACGGCGGGCGCCGACGCGGATAAGCTGGAGCCGGAGGGGAGTCCGCACCATGCACGATGCCGACCACAGCGCCGCCGGCCACGACGGCCAGGGATTGTCCGCACTCGACGGCCAGCGCCGCCCACTGGTCGCGCTGGCCGTCGGGCTGCTCGCCTGCTTCTGCCTGCTGCTGGGCGGCCTGCAGGGCTGGAGCGCCTGGCATGCCTACGAGGCCGAACGGGAGGACAGCCGCGTCGCCACGGCCAACATGGCGCGGGCGCTCGCGACGCATGCGGAGACGTCGATCCGGCTGGGCGACGCCGTGCTGACCGAGATGGTCGAGCGCGTCGAGCACGATGGCCTGGGCGAGGCCGCCACGGCACGCCTGACGGGACGGCTGCGCGCGATCACGCGCGACGTGGGCGAACTGCAAGGCCTGTTCGTGTACGGGCCGGACGGCAAGTGGCTGACATCGTCGCTGCCGCGCCCCATGCAGGGCAATAATTTCGACCGCGAATATTTCCAGTTCCACCTGCTGCACGGCGGGCGCGCGACGCACGTGGGCGTGCCCGTGCGCAGCCGGTCGACCGGGGTGTGGATCCTGCCGCTGTCGCGCCGCCTCGAAGCACCCGACGGCAGCTTTGCCGGCGTAGTGCTGGCCACGCTGAACCTGGCGTGGTTCGGCCGCTTCTACGACAGTTTCGATGTCGGCGAGAACGGCACGATCCTGTTCGCGTTCGACAACGGCACGCTGATCTACCGCCGGCCGTTCCGCGACGACCAGGTCGGCATGGACATCCGCAACGGCACCATCTGGCAGCAGATCCAGCGCGACGGCCAGGCCGGCTCGATGGTGGCGACACCCCGCATCGACAACGTCGAGCGCCTGTACAGCTACCGGCACCTGGCGGGCTATCCGCTGTTCGTCGCCAGCGGGCAGGCGACGGACGAGGTCCTGTCCGGATGGCGCCGCACCACGGTGCAGACGGCGATCCTGGGCGCGGCGGCCATGCTCCTGCTGGCGTGCGGCGGCGTGATCCTCGTGCGCCAGATCCGCGTCCGCGAACGGCTCGAGCGCGACCTGATCCGCGTGGGCGTCTCGCTCAGGCGCCACAACGCGTCGCTGCAGAACCTGGCCGACAGCGATGCGCTGACGGGCCTGGCCAACCGCCGCCTGTTCGAAGACCGCCTCGTGCGCGAATACGAGCGCGCGCGCCGCAGCGGGGCGCCGTTCGCCCTCATCCTGGCCGACGTCGACCACTTCAAGCAGTACAGCGACCGCTACGGCCACGCCGCCGGCGACGAGTGCCTGCGCAAGGTGGCCGGTGCCATCGAGAGCGGGGCGCGGCGGCCGGGCGACCTGGCCGCGCGCTACGGCGGCGAGGAATTCGCCATCATCCTGGCCGACACCGACCTCACCGGCGCCAACGCGGTGGCCGATACGATCCGCGCGGCCGTGGCGGCCCTGGACCTGCGCCACGCGGACAACCCGGCCGGCCGCGTCACCCTCAGCATGGGCCTGTACGTGGGCCATCCGGCGCTGGCCGAGCGCAACGATCCGCTGGCCTGGGTCGACGTGGCCGGCCGGCTGCTGTACGAGGCCAAGGACGCCGGCCGCAACCGCGTCGTGTCGCGCGAGGGACACGAAGCGGCCGCGTGATGCCGTGCGCTGGCCGGCCGTAAAAGGTCTACACTGATGTGGAGGCTGCCTCGCGATCTGATAGGCAAACCATGGAAGCGAACGACACATCGACCAAGCAAGGCAAGCGGACCCCGCTGCTCGACGACCAGTTGTGCTTTGCGCTGTACTCGACCGGTCTGGCGATGAACAAGGTGTACCGCAAGCTGCTGCGCAGGCTGGACCTGACTTACCCGCAATACCTCGTCATGCTGGTGCTGTGGGAAAAGGACGAGCAGACGGTGTCCGAGATCGGCGCCCGGCTGTTCCTGGACTCGGCGACGCTGACGCCGCTGCTCAAGCGGCTGGAGGCGGCCGGCCTGGTGAGCCGGACCCGTTCCGCCGCCGACGAACGGCAGGTCGTCGTGGCCCTGCGCCCCGCCGGCCGCGCGCTGGAGCAGGAAGCCGCCGCGATCTACGACGGCGTGCTGTGCGCCACCGCGTGCGAACCGTCCGATCTCGCTGCGCTCAAGCGTCAGCTGGACATGTTGCGCGGTAAATTGGCCGACCATACTTGAGGAATGCATATTTTTAGTCACAAACGCTTACGTGCCGGATGATGCGATTTTGAACACGGCCTGCTATCCTGATCGGAGGCTTCCAAGACAAAGGGGACACGCATGAATACCATCCATCTCGCATTGGCCGCCGGGCTGCTCGCCGCCGGCGGCGCGCACGCGCAGTTGCTGGACGGCGCGGCGGCATCGAAGGACTTGTCGGCCACGCGCACGCTGTCCCCGCCGTTCGCGAAGATCCAGCCCGTCCCGCGCACGTACATGGGCAATGCGGCGGAAACGGATGGCCTGCGCTACCAGGACAAGAGCGCGTTCGGCGTCTACGTCTCCGATCCGAAGCTGTTCGCGGGCGTCAACCTGTCGCCGAACTTCGCCATCGAGACGGGCTACGCGAACCTGTACACGCGCGGCTTCCACTTCGCCGATTACGCCCGGCCCGACGAGGTGAATGGCGCGCTCGGCACGAAGGGCGCCAACAGCTACCTGGCGGCGCGGCTGAACGTGCCCGTCAACGACCAGTTCTCCGCGTACGGCAAGCTGGGCGTCGCCGTCAGCGAGCGCGTGGCTCACGACAAGACGTATCGCAATACCGCGTCGGACACGGACGTCGGCCCGTACGTCGGCATGGGCGCGCGCTACAAGGTCGGCGAGAAGGCGTCCGTGACGGCGGGCTACGAGCAGTACGGCAACACCGCGAAGAAATGGGGAAGCGAGACCAATAACTCGGGCCTGCAGGCCAAGTTCAAGATGGGTTTCTGAGCCTGTGTCACAATCGCGGGCATGGAAAAACTGCTCTCCGAATTGAATCGCCTGTACCTGCTGCCGGACAGCCCGGCCGCGCAGCGCGGCCCCGGCCCGGCCGCGGACCTTGTCTCCGGCGCGGGCCTCCTGCGCGCCATCGCGATCCCGTTCCGCAAGGCGCCCGGCGCGGACGCCGAGCACTGGGAACGCCTGTGCACCGTCGCGAACGGCCTGCAGGCCGACTTCGGCTTCCCGGCCCCCGCGGTGAGCGTGACGAGCAGCGGCGGCTTCATGCTGTGGCTGTCGCTGGCGGCGCCCGTGCCGGTCGCGGACGCGCGCCGCCTCGTCGCCGGCCTGGGCCGGTTGTGGCCGGACACGCTGCCGCCCGCCGACACGATCGGCGTCCCCGTCGAATTCCCGCCGTGCCCGAACGCGGCGACGGGGACGTGGGCCGCGTTCATCCATCCGGGCATGGGTGCGTCGTTCGCGGACGAGTCCGGGCTCGACATGGCGCCGCCCGCGGCGGGGCAGGTCGCGTTCCTGGAAGGCCTGGACAGCATCGCGCCCGGCCAGTTCGCGCAGGCGCTGGCGCGGCTCGAGGCCCCCGCGGCACCCGTCGCCGCGCCGCCGCCTCCCGCCGCCGACGGCCTGCTGCTGAAGGACGCGACGCTGGAAGACATCGTCCGCGTCCTGCACGCGCGCGGCATCGAACCCACGTTCCGCTTCACGCTGCCGCGATGAAGCGCGCCTTGCTGGCCGCGGCCGCCGCCGTCGCGCTGAACGCGCAGGCGGCCAACCCGATCGTCAAGGGCTGGTATGCCGATCCGGAGATCCGCCTCTTCGACGACACGTACTGGATCTATCCGACGTATTCCGCGGACTACGAACGACCTGCGAGACCGACGGCCTTCACGCCGGACCAGCAGCGGATGCGCGCACGCTCGGACCTGATCTGGGCGCCGTTCCTGAAGCAGACGTTCCTCGACGCCTTCTCGTCGCGCGACCTCGTGCACTGGACGCGGCACGAGCGCGTGCTCGACGTCGCGCACGTGGCCTGGGCCGCGTATGCCGTGTGGGCGCCGTCGGCCATCGCGCACGACGGCAAGTACTACCTGTTCTTCGGCGCGAACGACATCAAGGGCAACGACCAGCTGGGCGGCATCGGCGTGGCCATCGGCGACCGGCCCGAAGGTCCGTTCAAGGATGCACTCGGCAAGCCGTTGATCGGCCGGATCCACAACGGCGCGCAGCCGATCGACCCGATGGTGTTCAAGGACGACGACGGCCAGGCGTACATGGTCTACGGCGGCTGGAAGCACGCCAACGTCGTGAAACTCGCGCCGGACCTGCTCGGTGTCGTGCCGTTCCCGGACGGGACGACGTACAAGGACATCACGCCCGATCCGGACTACGTGGAAGGCCCGTTCATGGCCAAGCGCCGTGGCGTGTACTACTTCATGTGGTCGGAAGGGGAGTGGACCGGGCCGGACTACCGCGTCGCGTATGCGATGGGCCCGTCGCCGTTCGGACCGTTCAAGCGCGTCGGCACGATCCTCGCGCAGGACGGCAAGATCGCGCGCGGCGCGGGCCACCATTCGATCGTCAACGTGCCCGGCACCGACGAGTGGTACATCGCCTACCACCGCCGCCCGCTGGGCGAAACCGACGGCAACCATCGCGAGCTGGCCGTCGAGCGCCTCGACTTCAACGACGACGGCACGATCCGGCCCGTGGTCATGACGAACGAAGGCGTGGCGCCGAGGCGCGTGCGCTGATCACGGCGCGAGACAGGCCGCCAGCTCGTCCGGCGTCCCTTTCGGAAACGCCGCTTTCAAATAATCGAGGAACGCCGACACGCGCGCGCTCAGCAGCCTGCGCGACGGGTACAACGCCCACAGCGCGATCTCGGGCCCGGCCACGTCGCCCCAGCGCACCAGCCGCCCGGCCGCGAGATCGTGGCTGACGACCGACGCGGGCAAGCAGCCCGCACCGACGCCCGCCCGCACCGCGTCGCGCACCATCACGAGCGACGACAGGCGCAAGACCGGGTCGATCGCGATGTCCGGCTGGCCCGCCACCTGCCACGCCGCCTGGTCGCCCACGGGCCGCACGACGGCGGGAACGGGTGCCCCACCGGCCGGCCGCGCCAGATGCGGTGCCGCCACGACGACGAGCCGGTCGCGCAGGAAGATGCGGCCGACGAGGTTCTCGTCCGGATCGGGATTCACGCGGATGACGAGGTCGTAGCCTTCCTCGACCATGTCCACGGGCCGGTCTTCCGTCGTCACCTCCAGCCGCACGTCGGGATACGCCCGCGCGAAGCCTGCGGCCAGCATGCCCATCGCCGTCTGCGAGAACAGCAGCGGGGCGCTGATGCGCAGCCGGCCGCGCGGCCGGTCGCCGCCCGAGGCGAGGGCCGCCGCCGTCTCGTCGATCTCCGCGAGGAGTGCCCCGGTCCGCTCGTGCAGCGCGCGTCCTTCCTGCGTGAGCTTCAGCAGACGAGCGCCCCGTTCGAACAGGCGCAGGCCGAGATCCGCTTCCAGTTCCGCGACGCGGCGCGACAGCGTCGCCTTCGGCCGGCCCGTCTCGCGGGCGGCACGGCCGAAGCCGCCGTGGCGGGCGACGAGATTGAAATCGGCGAGGGCGAGCAAGTCCATGTGTTCCACCTGTGAGACGGGATGTCCAATATTACCGTCTATCGGTCCATCTGCGGGATGTCTAAGCTGTGAAGCGTCAACCGACACTTTTCACAATCCAACAGGAGCACACACCATGACCATTCTTGTCACCGGCGCAACGGGCAACATCGGCCACCACGTCGTTAGCCAACTCGTGCAGCGCGGCGCCCCCGTGCGCGCACTCGTCCGCAATCCCGCCAAGGCTGCATTTCCGGATGGCGTCGACGTCGTCCAGGGCGACCTGCTCGACGTGGATGCCCTGCGCCGCGCATTCGACGGCGTGTCGACGCTGTTCTTGCTGAACGCCGTCGTCCCCGACGAATTCACGCAGGCGCTCGTCACGCTGAACGTGGCGCGGGAAGCGGGCGTGCAGCGGGTCGTCTACCTGTCCGTCATCCACAGCGACCTGTATGTGAACGTGCCGCACTTCGCCGGTAAATTCGGCGTCGAGCGGATGATCGAGCAGATGGGCTTTACCGCCACCATCCTGCGTCCGGCCTATTTCATCGACAACGACGTCACGATCAAGGACGTGGTGCTGGGCTACGGCGTGTATCCGATGCCGGTCGGCGCCAGGGGCCTCGCGATGGTCGATGCGCGCGACATCGCGGAGGTGGCCGCCATTGAGCTGATCCGCCGCCACGATGCCGCGCAGCCGTTGCCGCTCGAGCGCATCAACGTCGTCGGCCCGGACACGCTGACCGGTGCCGACGTCGCCGCCATCTGGTCCGACGTGTTGCAGCGTCCGATCGCGTACGGCGGCGACGACACGGCCGCCTTCGAACAGAACCTGCGCCAGTTCATGCCGGCCTGGATGGCCTACGACATGCGCCTGATGAGCGAGCGCTTCCTCACCGACGGCATGGTGCCGGCCGCCGGCGACGTCGCACGCCTGACCGCGCTGCTGGGCCGTCCGCTGCGCAGCTATCGCGCATTCGCCGCTGCCATCGCCGCGGCCTGAACCCGGGTGCTTCGGCTTTCCCGAACTTCTGCTTCCGATATTTCTGATTCTATTGTTCCTCTGACAGCTTTACACTTTGTCCGTCGTCAATATAAGGCGACCTGCCGATCCAGAGCCGATCGGCGGAACCACAGCTGAAAGGGAATTGAAATGAATCGAGTGTCATTGAACGCGGGCGTGAAGCTCGTCATCGCCGTCGTCGTGCTGATCCTGCTGTTCGCGCTGGCACCGTTCGGGACGGTGCCGGCCGGCCATCGCGGCGTGATGACGACGTTCGGCAGCCCGAGCGACCAGGTGCTGAGCGAGGGCATCCACTTCCGCGTGCCGATCGCGCAGAAGCTCAACCTCGTCAACGTCTCGATCCAGAAGGGCGAAGGCGATGGCGATGCCGCCTCGCGCGACCTGCAGACCGTGCACACCCGCGTGGCGCTGAACTACCACGTCCGTCCGGATGCCGCGATGACGGTGTTCCGCGACCTGGGCAACGAGCCGGGCCAGCGCATCATCATCCCCGCCGTGCAGGAAGCGGTGAAGGCCGTCACGGCCCGCTTCACGGCCGAGGAACTGATCGCCAAGCGTACCGACGTGCGCGACCAGATCGTCACCCAGCTGCGCGAACGGCTGGCGCGCCACGGCATCGTCGTGGACGAGTTCTCGATCGTGAACTTCAATTTCTCGCGCTCGTTCAATGAGGCGATCGAAGCGAAGACGACGGCCGAACAGCTCAAGCTGAAGGCGGAACGCGACCTGCAGCGCATCGAGGTGGAGGCGAAGCAGCGCGTCGCCCAGGCCAAGGCCGAAGCCGAATCGCTGGCCGTGCAGCGCCAGCAGGTGACGCCGGAACTGATCCGCCTGCGCGAGATGGAGAACCAGCGCATGGCCATCGAGAAGTGGGATGGCAAGCTGCCCAGCGTGGCGGGTGGTGCGATCCCGTTCATCAACGTGAGCAACAGCGTTAAATGATCCTCGCAATCGTAAGCAAGTGAAACAGGAGTGGCGTCGGCGTATGGCTGGGATCGTGCAGTCAACGCCGCGCTACGTCCTGCAACGCGCGTTTGCTTGTCTGCATGCATATTTGATCTCCGGGTCATTGATATGCACACCGGTAACAGATCCTTACCAATCCCCAATGTTTCGTTCTTGAACACATTGCTATCGTGGCGGCCTCACACCACCACAGGAGATAGCAATGAAAGCACTGACCTTCGCCCTCGCCGCTGCCACGCTCGTCGCCGGCACTGCCGCCCACGCGCAGCAGTCGACGACGTTCAAGCCGTATATCGGCGCGGGCGTCGCGAGCACCAGCAACCGGGACACCGACGGCCGCCACGCCGACGCGAAGATCTTCGGCGGCGTGGACTTCTCGAACAACCTGGGCGTGGAAGCGGGCTACGTCAATTTCTCCAGCCGCGACCGCCAGTATTCGGAAGCGTTGACGGGCATCCCGGGCGGCGTGAAGACGACGACGAAGGGGTACGGCGCCTACGTCGCCGCGAAATACACGGTGCCCATCACCGACCGCTTCTCCGCGTACGGCAAGCTGGGCCTCGCGCACAGCCAGCGCAAGTGGAACAACGACATCGGCTACTCGGCAACGGAGAACGACAACGACGTGTATGCCGGCGTGGGCGCGCAGTACAAGCTGAACGACACGCTGTCCCTCGTCGGCGAGTACGAGAACTACGGCAAGCGCAAGGATTTCGGCGCGCGCGCGGGCGTGTGGTCGGCGGGGCTGAAGGTCGGCTTCTGATTGCCCGTCAGGAAAAACCACGTTAGACTTGCGTTGTCGGAAAAGGCAGACTTGGTTATAGGTAGGCCCAAGTCCTTTCGGAAACGAAAGCTCTGTTTCATGCGTCCGCGCGTGCGAACCCTCGACGAACACTGGCGCCCGTCGGCGCCAACTGTTCGTCCGTGTGGTCGTCATGTCGATGCGCCGCTCCGGTCGAACAGTCGATCAAGGAGCAGCCCATGGACGCATCGTCATCCTCATTTTTTCTCCGCTTTACCGGTCGCACCGGCATCATCGCCGTCTCCGTTTTCTTCAACTTCGCCGGCTTCACCCTGATCATCCCCGTGCTGCCGTTTTCGGTGGCGCGCTACGTCGCGGCACCCGACGTCGCCTGGTGGGTGTCGGCTATCCTCGCCCTGTATTCGCTCTGTTCGTTCATCGCGGCGCCCGTGCTCGGCGCGCTGAGCGATCGCTTCGGGCGGCGGCCGGTGATGCTGGTGTCGCTGTGCGGCTCCGCCCTCGGATTCGCCGTGTTCGGTGTCGGCGGGGCGTTATGGGTACTGGTGCTGGGCCGCGTGATCGAAGGCCTGACGGCCGGCAGCATCTCGGCCCTGTATGCGTATGTCGCCGACACCCACGGTCCCGCCGAACGCGGTCCGGCGTTCGGCACGCTCGGCGCCGCGGGCGGCCTTGGCTTCATGGTGGGGCCCGTCCTGGGCGGTGCCCTCGGCCAGGTGTCGCTGTCGGCGCCGCTGTATGGCGCGGCCGCCGTGGCGCTGCTGAATTGCGTGCTGGTCTGGTTCTGCATGCCGGAAAGCCATCCGCACGCGCGCCGCAGCGTACGCCTGCATTGGGGCCAGTTCAACGCCGTGGGCCAGCTGCTGCGCGCGCTGCGCGAACCGCGCCTGCGACTGCTGTTCGCGGTCGTGTTCTGCTTCGCCCTGGGCGGCACCGTGCTGCAGGCGAACCTGACGGTGCTGCTGAAGGACTTGCTGGCCTTCCAGCCGGGCAGCATCGGGCTGGTGCTGGCAGGCGTAGGCGTGATGGACATCGTCAGCCAGGGCTTCGCCGCGCCGCGGCTGCAAACCCGTTTCGGCGAGCGCCGCGTCGCCGCTGCCGGCCTCGCGATCAATGGACTCGGCCTTGCCATCGTCGCGCTGCTGCCGCTGCACGCCATCGTGCCGCTGCTCGTGGCCGGGATCGCGGTCTTTACATTCGGCGACGGCCTGTTCCAGCCATCCGCGAGCGCGTTGATCGCCAATGCCGCGCCGCCGGAACGGCAGGGCGAAGTGCAGGGCGCAAACCAGGCGCAGCAGGCCATCGCCCGGACGGTGGGACCGCTGGCGTCGGCCTGGCTGTACGGCATCGCGGCGAGTGCGCCGTATGCGGTGGCCGCGATCGTCGTGCTGGCGGCGGCTGTGGCGCTGTCGCGCGAATCCTGAAAAAAAAAGCGGGACCGAAGTCCCGCCAAGAGGGTACAGCAGAAGAGGAGGGTAAAGCTTTACGTCGATTTAAAAGCGGTAGGTCAGCGACGCCTCCCACGCGCGGCCGAAGATTGGACGCGCGTTGATCGGGCCGGTGCTGGCGCCCACGAGGCGCGAGTTACCCTCGGTCAGGCCGAGCGAATTGTTGACGTTGGTGCCCGTGACGCGGAATTCCAGCTTGTCGGACAGCTCGGCCAGGATGCCCAGGTCCAGCGTGTTATACGACGGCAGGTACTGGGTGTTCTGCTGGTCCGCCCAGCGCGCGCCGATGTGCGAGTAGGTGCCGTAGAAGCGCAGGGCATAGTCGCCGATCGGCAGGCGGTAGCTCGGCGAGAAGCGGTACTGGAACTTCGGCTGGCGCTGCACCTGGTTGCCGGCGATGGTCGGATTGTCCTTGTACGTCGAATCCTGCCAGTCGCCCGTCAGCTGCAGTTGCAGGCCCGCGATCGGACGCACCGCCAGTTCGAATTCCACGCCCTTGCCGTGCGAGCCGCTCACCGAATACAGCACGCCCGACGTCGTGATCTGCTGGAACGAGATGCCCGTGAAGTCCGTGAAGAACGCGTTCACGTAGGCGCTGTACAGCGGCGTCGCCGTCTTGTAGCCGATCTCGTACTGCGTGACTTTCGGCGTCGGGACGCGATTGCGGTCGTTCACGACATCCTGCGTGCCGGCGTTGCGCAGGTCGTCGAAGTAGATGAACGTGTGGCCCTGGTTGGCGCGCACGAACACGCTGGAATCCTTGGTCAGCTTGTACAGGCCGCCCGCGGTGAACGAGTTCGCGGTGTCGTCGCGCGACAGGCCCGTGAAGCTGCCGCTCGGCGTCGACGTGCCGTTGTTGTAGACCGTCAGCGGATTGTTGTCCGGATCGACCGAGGTCAGGTTCGAGATCGAGCCCGAGATGTGCTGCTTCTCGTGGCGCATGCCGGCGTCGACCTTGATGCGGTCGTTGATGCGCCATTCGTCGGCGATGAACACCGCCGTGTTGCGGCCGTCGTACGAGGCGATCGGGGCGTAGAACACGTTGCCGTCCGTGCCGTTCCTGGAGACGACGGCACCGTTGTTCAGCTTGACGTCGATGAGGCGCGCGTTCGGCGTCGCGGTCATCAGGTGGCTGTTGCCCAGGTACCAGACGTCGTGCGACGAATAGTTCGCGATGTAGGCGCCCGCCGTGATCGTGTTGTCATTGCCGATGTCTTTCGAGACGCGGAACTCGTCCGTGAACGAGCGCAGCTTCTTCTCGACGGCCCACAGGCCCGCCTGCACCACCTGCTGGTTCGGTGCGACCGTGCCGCCGCCGTTCGTGTACGTAATTGCGCCGCCGGTGGCAGCGACGCCGCCCGCCGCGGCCAGCACTGCTGAATTGCCGTTGGCGGAGGAGACGGCCTGGCTCACGTAGTCGGCCGCGCTCAGCGGGTTGTTACCCGTGAACATGGCGATGGTGTTCAGGTCGCCCTTGAAGTAGTTGAACTTGTTCGACACGTCCCAGCCGTTCAGCTTTTGCTGGAAGTCCGCGCCGACCAGGTTCGACGAGAGGCCGCGGCCGTCGCCCAGGTCGTACGTCAGGGTCTTGCCCGGACCGGCTTCCACCGTGAAGTTGCGCATCTCGTTGCTCATCAGCGTCCCGCGCAGCGGATCGAAGCCGGGGAACGACGAGATCGTGTGGCCGTTGTTCGACGAGATCAGCGGCACGCCCGTGTAGAACGCGTTCTTGTCCGACGTCGAGCGGGCGTAGACCGTCAATTCTCCCTGGTCCAGCTTGCGGGTCAGCGAGGCGGACAGCTGGCCGCCGTCGTCGGCCGGGAAGCCGGCGTCGCGCACGCCGTTCGTCGTGCGGTAGAAGCCGCCGATCATGCCGTACCAGCCGTCGGCGATCTTGCCGCTGTAGACGCCGTCGAAGCGGCGCAGGCTGCCGGTACCGGTCGTGAAGCGCAGGCTGCCTTCGGGCTCGTCGCCGCCTTTCTTCATGATGAAGTTCATCGTGGCGCCCGGCTGGCCGCTCGAGTAGATCGTGCTCGGACCGCCGCGCAGCACTTCCACGCGCTCGATCGTGTCATCGAGGCGGAACGCGGACGAGCCTTCGAAGAACGACAGCACGGGCACGGGGAAGATCGGGTTGCCGTTCATCTGCACGGAGACGAACGGCGAGTCGCTGCCCGACGGGAAGCCGCGCACTTCGATGTTGGCGCCGGACTGGCCGCCCGTCGCTTCGGCATACACGCCCGGGACGATCTTCAGCACGTCGGCGGTCGACGACGGTGCGGCCTGCTTCAGTTGCTCTTCGGTCGCGGTCGTGATCGAGAAGCTCGTGTCGATCTTGCGCGTGCCGGAGGCCGATGCCGTACCGGTCACGACGACTTGCTGGATTTCTTGCTGGACATTGTCCTGAGCGGCCGCATGGGACTGGGCAACGAGGGCGAGGACAGCGAGGGCAACTGCCGACAGTTGCGGGAACTGCATGGTGGTTTTCAGCATTGTTTTATTCATCTTACGCTCTCAGTGATTGGGAACCGGCTGCGGGGCGTCTCCTCCCCGATTTACTTGTCGATTGATGGTTCGACAAGGAAAGTCTGGCCATTGAAACATCGGATTGACATCGATGTCAATCAAAATGCTATCGATGTCATTTTTTGTCGACACGACAAAAAAATCTGTCATAATCCATCCCGCTCAAGTAATCTGTTACCGCTACCCCAAGCTTATTTCTCACGACCTATTGCTTACAAGACTATGGCGCAAGCGAAGAAACCCCTGGCCGGCGATACCGCCGTGACGATGGAAGACCTGGCGAAGATCGCCGGGGTCTCCACGATCACGGTGTCGCGGGCATTGCGCGACAGTCCGCTCGTGACGGAAAACACGCGGGAAAAGATTCGCAAGATCGCGCAGGAGCAGGGCTATCGCTTCAACATCAGCGCGCGCAACCTGCGCATGCGCCGGTCGTATTCCGTCGCCGTCGTCGTCGAGATGACGCCCGTGAAGGGCCGGCCGATGTCCGACCCGTATCCGCTCGAACTGTTGGGCGGCATCACGCAGGAACTCACCACCGCCGGCTACAGCGTCGTGCTCACGTCCAAGCAGCTGCTCGACACGGCCCCGGTGCAGGGCGCCGACGGCCTGATCCTGCTGGGCCAGGGCTCGCACGGCGAGGCCGTGAAAGCCTTGCAGCAGACCACGTTGCCGCTCGTCGTGTGGGGCGCGCCGGAAGAGGGCGCCACGTACACGGTCGTCGGTTCCGACAACCGCAAGGGCGGCGCCAGCGTCGCCGAGCGCTTCCTGGAGCAGGGCCGGCGCAAGCTGATCTTCGTCGGCGACGTCGACCACGCCGAGGTGCAGGAACGCTGTGCCGGCTTCATCGACGCGCTGTCCGGCCGCGCCACCGTGCACATCCTGCGCCCGAAGGCGTTCACGTTCGAAGCGGGCTTCGATTGCGTCACGTCGATCCTGAAAAAGAAGAACGGCCACAGCATCGACGGCCTGTTCGCCGCCAGCGACCTGCTGGCGATGGGCGCCATCCGCGCGCTGACGGAAGCGGGCCTGCGCGTGCCCGACGATATTTCCGTGATCGGCTACGACGACACGCCGGGCGCCGCCAGCTTCGTGCCGCCGCTCACGAGCGTCCACCAATACCTGCGCGACGGCGGTGTGCTGCTCGCGAAAAAAATGCTGGCCATGATCGAAGGCCAGCCGGCGCATTCGGAAATGCTGCCCACCACGCTGATCGTACGCCACACCTGATCACGCTACATCACCCATAAGCTTGAAGAACGCGCCCCGCGCACGAGACGAGGAAACTGAAGTGAAAGATGACATCGATAACACCAATGACATCGATAACAATAGCGCCATCGCGGCCGAGTCGTGGCGCATCCGCGAAGACGCGCTGGACCCGGCGCGTGCGTTCCTGCACGAGACCCTGTTCACCCTGGGGAATGGCTGGATCGGCATGCGCGGCACGCCGGACGAAGGCACCGTCGGCGCTGCCGGCCAGACGCTGGAAGGCACGTACCTGAACGGCTTCCACGACACCGAAGCGATCCGCTACCCGGAAAACGCGTACGGTCTCGCCCGCATCAACGAATTCATGCTGAACGTGCCGAACGCGAAGCGCATCGCGGCCGTCATCGATGGCGAACGCTTTGCGCTGGACGCCGGCAACGTGCTCGCGTGGGACCGCACGCTGGACTTCCGCACCGGCCTGCTCGAGCGCACGGTCGAGTGGGAGACCGCCACGGGCAAGCGCGTGCGCATCGCCAGCCGCCGCCTCGTGTCCCTCGCACGCAAGCACGTCGCCGCGATCGAATACGCCGTCACGCCGCTGAATTTTTCGGGGGGCGTGCGCATCGTCGCGGACATCGATGCGGACGTGACGAATCTGCAGGCCGGCGACGACCCGCGCGTCGGTTCCGCGCTGACTGGGGCGTCGCTGATCGAGACGCAGCGCGAGGTGGGCGGCGAGCCCGGCGCACACGACGTGCTGCTGCTGCAGCGCACGCGCCACAGCGGTTTTACGCTGGCCACGGCGACGGATACCGTGCCGTCCAGCGCCGCCCGCGTCGGGCAGGTCGGACTGGGCCACGCGTTCGATGCCGACGTCGCGCAGGGCGCCACGTTCACCGTGCACAAGTACGTCGCCTACGCGAGCTCGCGCGACATGGCGCAGGACGCCGTCGGCCCGCACGCGCGCGCCGAGCTGGCGCAGGCCCGCGCGGCCGGCTTCGATGCCCTGGCCGCCGAGCAGGCCGACTATCTGTCCCGCTTCTGGGAAGACGCCGACGTGGCGATCTCCGGCGACGACGCCCTGCAGCAGGGCGTGCACTTCAACCAGTTCCACCTGCTGCAATCGGTCGGCCGCGACGGCAAGACGAATATCGCGGCCAAGGGCGTGACGGGCGAAGGCTACGAAGGCCACTATTTCTGGGACACGGAAATCTACGTGTTCCCGTTCTTCCTGTATTCCCGTCCCGAGATTGCGCGCGCGCTGCTGCAGTACCGCTACAACGGCCTGCCGAAGGCACGCGAGCGCGCCCGCCAGATGGCCCATGCGAAAGGCGCGCTGTACCCGTGGCGCACGATCGCCGGCGAGGAATGCTCGGCCTACTTCCCGGCCGGGACGGCGCAATACCACATCAACGCGGACGTCGCGTACTCGATCCGTTTATACCTGCTGGCGACCGGCGACTTCGACTTCATGGCGGAGCAGGGCGCCGAGATCGTGCTGGAAACGGCGCGCATCTGGACGGGCATCGGCAGCTACGACCGCGCGCAGCGCTTCTGCATCAACGCGGTGACGGGACCGGACGAATACACGGCCATCGTCAACAACAACTACTACACGAACGCGATGGCGCGCATGCACATGACGTTCGCGGCGGACGTCGCGGAGCGCCTGCGTGCCGAACGCCCGGCGGACTACGCGCGCGTGGCGCAAGCCATCGGCCTCGAGGACGCCGAGATCCGGGCGTGGCGCGCCGCCAGCGCCGCGATGCGCCTGCCGTACGACGACGCGCTCGGCATCCACGAGCAGGACGACAGCTTCCTGTCCAAGAAACCGTGGGACTTCGCGAACACGCCGAAGGAGAATTACCCGCTGCTGCTGCACTACCACCCGCTCGTGATCTATCGCCACCAGGTGTGCAAGCAGGCGGACGTCGTGCTGGCGCTGCTGCTGCTGTCGAACCAGTTCTCGCTCGACGACAAGCGCCGCGACTTCGATTTCTATGAGCGTGTGACGACGCACGATTCCTCGCTGTCCTCGTGCATCTTCAGCATCGTCGCGAGCGAGATCGGCTACCGCGACAAGGCGTACGGCTACTTCATGGAGACGGCGCGCCTGGATCTCGACAACACGCACGCGAACACGCAATACGGCGTACACACGGCCGCGATGGCCGGCACGTGGCTCGGTGTCGCCTACGGCTTCGCCGGCATGCGCCTCGACGACGCGGGCCTGCGCTTCGCGCCGACGCTTCCCGACCGGTGGACGGGCTACCGCTTCAAGGCGCAGGTGCGCGGCGCGCTGCTGGAAGTCGCGGTCGACGGCGCCGGCACCGACTACCGCCTGCTGCGCGGCGCCAGCCTCACCTTCGCGCACGCTGGAACCACGATCGCCCTGGACGCGCAGCGCGCCCACATCCGCATGGAGAACCCACAATGACTTCAAGATTCAAAGCCGTCATCTTCGACCTCGACGGCGTCATCACCGACACGGCGCACTACCACTACCTGGCGTGGAAGCGCCTCGCGGACAGCGTCGATGCGCCGTTCGACGCAGCGTTCAACGAACAACTGAAGGGCGTCGACCGCATGGGTTCCCTGGACCTGATCCTCGCACGCGCGCCGCGCACGTACACGCTTGAAGAAAAGCGCGCGTTGGCCGATGCGAAGAACACGCATTACCAGGAACTGATCGCGACCATGACCCCGGACGATCTGCTGCCGGGCGCCCTGCGCGCGCTGGAAGAGGTGCGCGCGGCGGGACTCCGGATCGGCCTCGCGTCGGTCAGCCGCAACGCGTTCACGGTGCTGGACCGCCTGGGCATCCGCGACCGCTTCGACGACGTCGTCGACGCCGCGACCATCGTCAACGGCAAGCCCGATCCCGAGATTTTCCTGACGGCGGCCGCGCACCTGGGCGTCGATCCCAAGGATTGCCTGGGCGTGGAAGATGCCGCGGCGGGCGTCGCGTCGATCAAGGATGCGGGCATGTTCGCCGTCGGTGTCGGCAGTCCCGAGGTGCTGCATCGCGCCGACCGTGTGATACCGTCGATGGACGCGTTCCGGCTGCAGGACTACTAAAAAACATAAAACATAAAACACATTGGAGACAACATGAACCAACGACGCATCCTGCTCGCCCTGTTCATGATTTATTTCGTGTTCGCCATCCTGCTCAACAGCGTGGGGACGGTGATCCTGCAGGTCATCCACACCTACGGCGTCGACAAGGGCGCGGCGAGCGTGCTGGAAGGGTTCAAGGACCTGCCGATCGCGATCGTGTCGTTCTTCGTCGCGTCGACCCTGCCGCGCTTCGGCTACACGAAGGCGATGCTGGTGGCGCTGGCGATCGTCACCATCGCCACGCTGGCGATGCCGCTGATCCCGGCCTTCGCGACGGCGAAACTGCTGTTCCTGTGCGTGGGCGTCGCGTTCGCGCTGGTGAAGGTGTCCGTGTACTCGACCATCGGCCTCGTCGCGCGCGACCGCAAGCACCATGCCGGCATCACGAACATGCTGGAAGGCTTCTTCATGGTCGGCGTGCTGTCGGCGTACTGGATCTTCGGCTTCTTCATCGATGCCGATCATCCCGCGTCGACGAGCTGGCTGAACGTCTACTGGCTGTTGTCCGTGCTTTGCGCGGCCACGTTCGTGCTCGTGCTGGCGACGACGTTCGACGAAGCCGGCGCCGCGCCGCCGGACAGCCGCGGGCCGGCGGCCGACTTCCTGCAGATGCTGCGCCTGTTCGTGCGGCCGCTCGTGTACGTGTTCGTGCTGACGGCGTTCCTGTCCGTCCTCGTCGAGCAGGCGATCGGTTCGTGGCTCCCCACGTTCAACAACGAGATCCTGATGCTGCCCGCCACGATGAGCGTGCAGGTGACGAGCATCTTCGCGGGCTGCCTCGCGGTGGGACGCCTGCTGGCCGGCGTCGTGATGCGCCGCCTGAACTGGTATCCCGTGCTGACCGTGTGCATGCTGGCGATGGGCGCGACGGTGCTCCTTACGCTGCCGCTCACGCACGGCGTCAATCACGATCCGAACGTGACGTGGTCGACGGCGCCTGTCGCCGCGTTCCTGTTCCCGCTCATCGGCCTGTTCATGGCGCCGATCTACCCGGGCATCAATTCCGTGATGCTGAGTTCCCTGCCGCGGCACCAGCACGCACCGATGACGGGCCTGCTCGTGATCTTCTCGGCGCTCGGCGGCACCACGGGGTCATTGATCACGGGGTATGTGTTCGGCCACGTGAACGGGCACTTCGCGTTCTACCTGACGCTCGTGCCGATCGTGTTGATGGTGGTAAGCCTGTACGCGTTCAAGCGGCAGGTGGAAAAAACCGCCGGCGCCGCGTGGACGGCCCGGCCGCACGAGTTGATTTGACCCGCGTGACGGATCCGCAAGGACATGTTTGTTGCTGATCCGCTACGTTCCCACATGCATGACCCTGCTGGCGGACTCCCTCGCGCCGCCTCCTGATCGCTGCCCCATGTGCGGCTGATCGTCCCCGTTTTCCCCGCCCATTTCACTACGTTTTCCCTCTACGGAACCGGCTTTGCGCCATTTAATGGCGCGCAAAGTCGGCTCCTGATTTGTTGTCAAAAAGTTTGGTTCGATATCAAAACCGATATGGGAAACCCAGAAAAAATCATTGGATCGATCATTGCCGCGTCTCTAACATTCAAAACATGCCAGTCGAGAAGTCAATATTTCTATAACTAGAAACACAGGAGACGTATGAAATCGCAATTATCTGCACGTCCTTTGGCCCTGAAGATGTCGGTTACCGCGTTGATGGGCGCCGGACTGCTCACCAGCGCCTCCGTATGGGCGCAAGCGGCCCCCGAAAAGACCGAGCCGGTCGAGACCGTGGTCGTCACGGGCGTCAAGGCATCGCTGATCAAGAGCCTGGCCATCAAGCGCACCAACGACCAGGTCGTGGAATCGGTCGTCGCCGACGACATCGGCAAGCTGCCAGATAACAATGTCGTCGAAGCGCTGCAGCGCGTGACGGGCATCCAGGTCACCGACCGCGCCGGCGGCGAAGTCGGCACGCTGTCCATCCGTGGCATGCCCGACGTGCAGACCACCTGGAACGGCCGCACCATTTTTACCGCCTCCGGCACGCAGGTCGCGCTGCAGGACATTCCGTCGACCCTGGTGCGCCAGATCGACGTCTACAAGACACGCGACGCCAGCCAGCTGGAAACCGGGATCGCAGGCCAGATTGACGTCAAGTCGCTGCGGCCGTTCGATTTCAAGGGTTCGAAAATCTCGCTGTCGGCGCGTGAAACCTATCTCGATCCCGCGAAGAAGGGGAACCCGCAGCTCAGCGGCATGTTGAGCAACCGCTGGCAAACCGGCTTCGGCGAATTCGGCGCCCTGGTCAATCTGTCGGATACCAAGACGAAATACCGCAACGAAAGCGTGGCGCCGGGTGCGATGGTGCCGTTCGTCAGCCCCAATGCCGCGGAAGACCCCGCAGGTTATACGCCCTTGCAGCGCATCTTCGACAACAGTGTCTGGACGCCCGGTACGCGTACCGGCTTGCCGACGGCTGCGGGTTCGACGCTGAATTTCAACGGCAAGGCGTATCCGTACTACCTGTCGCGTGACGCTATTTTCCAGAACGACCTCCAGGGCGAGCGGGAGCGTCCTTCCGCCAACATCGCCTTGCAGTGGAAACCGAACAGCGATTCGATCTACACCTTCGAATCGATGTACAACGGCTATCGTAACAAGACCTTCAACAAGTTGTTGTTCAGCTTCGTCGACTGGTGGGGCGATCTCGGCGCCAACCCCGCGGGGTCGATCACGACGTTCCCGGGAACGAATATCATCCAGAGCCGTACGGTCAATAACGTCTATGGCTTCAACAGCGGCGATTACACCACCTCGGCAACCGACTCGTACGTGTATGCCCTGAACGGCAAATGGGATATTGGCGACCGCCTGAAGCTGGAAGGTGACGTGTCGTACCAGACGAGTACCTTCCACTCGGAATTCACCGCCACCCGCATCGATCGCGTTGCGCCGTCCATCAACGTCAAGTTCAATGACGGCAACAACAACACGGCGTTCCATTTCAACAACGATGCCGACCTGACCGACCCGAGCAAGTGGAATGTCGCGCAGTTCTACGATAACGCCAACCGCAACAAGGGGAGCGCCGCGACGGCCAGCCTGGCGGGCGTCTTCGATGCCGACTGGGGTGCGCTGCAGACGCTCCAGTTCGGCGCGCGCTTCGACGACCGCAAGGCGTCGGAGGCCAACCGGGCGCAATCGGCCTTCCTGGGCCGCAGCCTCGCCTCCCTGGGGCCGGAGTATTCCTCCGTCAATTCGGGCTTCGGCACGGGCATCTCGGACGTTCCGCGCTCATGGGTGGAGGCCAATGCCTACTACATCCGTGACCATATCGATGACTGGCGCAAGCTTTATAACTCGGTCGATGCGAACTTCCAGACGACGGATAAACTGAGCCTGCAGAAGACGTTCGACGTCGATGAAAAGACGACCAACCTGTTCCTGATGGGGAATACCCAGAACGACCTGTTCGGCCATAGCCTGCGCGGCAATTTCGGCGTGCGCTACGTCAAGGTCAAGACCGACATGAACTTCTACAAGGTCGATGCCACCACCAAGGCGGTCACGGCGTCCAGCGCCAGCAAGTCGACCAGCAAGTTCCTGCCGAGCATGACCCTGATTTACGACCCATCCAAGGACGTCGTGCTGCGCTTCAACTATGGTGAAACCCTGCGCCGCCCGAGCTTCGGTGATCTGAATCCCGTCTATCAACTCGGTGATGACGTCTCGAGGGTCGGTTATGGCTCGGGCAGCGGCGGCAATCCCGACCTGAAACCGACACACTCCAAGAACCTCGATCTGACGGCTGAGTGGTATTTCCAGAAGGACAGTGCAATCTACGGCACGCTGTTCAAGCGCAAGATCGACGGCCTGATCGTGAATACGCGTCGCAAGGTCCACGTCGATCCGGCGGACGACCCGTTCCGCAACTCGACCGGAGGCGGCGACCATACGAACGGCTATGACTACGTCATCAGCTCGCCGGCGAATGCATCCAACGGCACCATGAAGGGCGCCGAGCTCGGCCTGATCTACTTCCCGAAGTGGCTGCCGAGCGCGCTGGACGGCTTCGGCATCCAGGCCAGCTATACGCGACTCACCTCGTCGCAGAACGTGCCCGAGGTTAATGATGCCGGCGAAATCGTCTCGCAGCTCGAGACACCGTTCTTCGGCGTCTCCAACAAGTCCTACAACGCCACGCTGGCGTACGAAAAGGGCCCGGTCAGCGCGCGCTTGTCCCAGGTCTGGCGCTCGGGCTTCCTGGCCTCCAACGAAGCCGCGTTGTTTGCCAATCCGATCGGTATCTGGCGTCATCCGGAGAAGAGCGTCGACATGCAGATCTCCTACAAGATCAACGACAACACGACGCTCGATATCAGTGGTGTCAACCTGACCAACGAAGTGCAGCAGGCGTACTACCACTTCGGCACCGCGGGTAACGCGCAGCTGACCAATTTCGGTACGCTCCAGATCGGACGTTCGGTCGCGGTCGGCCTGCGCTGGAAGCTGTAAGGCCCTGGGGTCGAACGACCCCGCCAGCCAGACAGGGCGTTGCTTGGTTCACACCAGCAACGCCCTTTTCCATGGTCCTACGGCTTGCATCCTGGATCGGCCTGGTCTGGCGCCGCGGTCTGCGCCAGCAGCAGCGCCCGGAAATCGTCCGACCGCATCGGCTTGCCGATCAAATAGCCCTGCAGCACGTCGCATCCGGTCGAGCGGATCGCTTCCTTCTGCAGCTCCGTCTCGATTCCCTCGCAGATCACGTCCAGCTTGAGCGACTTGGCAAAGGCGATGACGCCGTTGACGATGTCCAGGCAGCGCCGGTCCTGTTCGATCTCGCGCACGAACGAGCGGTCGATCTTGATCGCGGTGATCGGCAAGGTGCGCAAGTAAGACAGGTTCGAATAGCCGGTGCCGAAGTCGTCGAGGGCGATGCGGAAACCGTCGCGCTGCAGTGAGCGCAGCACCGACGCCGCCTTGTCGATGTCCTGCATCAGCATGCTCTCGGTGACTTCGAGCTTGATGCACTCGGGGTCCAGGTCGTAGCGGTTGACGAGGTTCTTCAGCAGCGGCGGCAGGTTTTCGTCCGTCAGCTGGCGCGGCGAGACGTTCACCGCCATGCGCAGCCGGTAGCCCAGCAATTCCCATTCGCGCGCCTGGCGGCACGCTTCTTCGCACACCCAGGCGCCGACGGACGTGATGGCGGGCGAGCCTTCCAGCATCGGCAGGAACAGGTCGGGGGCGAGCAGCCCGAGGCGCGGATGTTCCCAGCGCAGCAGCGCCTCCGCACCGACGACGGCGCCGTTCACGGCGCTCACCTGCGGCTGGTAGAACAGCACGAACTGGCGGCGTTCGAGGGCGGAGAACACGTCCTGGCGCAGTTCCAGGCGCTGCTTGAGCAGGTGGCGCGCGGCCGTCGAGAAGATGGCGTACGTGTGGCGGCCATTGTCCTTGGCCTCGTACATCGCGGCGTCCGCGTTGTTGAGCAGCTCGTCGGCCGAATACTCGCGGCCGTTGCCGATCGCGATGCCGATGCTGCCGCCCACCGTCACGTAATGGCCGTCGACGGCGATGGGGGTCGCGAGGTGCCGCAGGACGGCCGCGGCCACACCCTTCGCGCCGTCGGCGTTCATGCCTTCGAGGACGACCACGAACTCGTCGCCGCTGATGCGCGCGACCGTGATGCCGGCGCCGGCGAGGCTGCCCAGGCGCCGTCCGATTTCCTGCAAGGCCATGTCGCCCGCGCTGTGGCCGTGGGCGTCGTTGACTTCCTTGAAGTGGTCGAGGTCGACGAACAGGACGCCGACCGGGCGCTCGTCCTCGACCGAACGTGCCAGGGCCTCGTCGAGCGCGCGCAGGCAACTGAGGCGGTTGTGCAGGCCCGTCAGGCTGTCGTGCGTGGCCAGGTGCAGCAGCCGCGTCTCCGCTTCCTTGCGCTCGGTGACGTCGGCGAAGAATGCGGTGACGCCTTCGCGCGACGGGTACACGCGCAATTCGAGCCAGATGCCCAGCGGCGCGTAGAAGTTCTCGCAACGGGCGACTTCGCGGTCGTGCATCGCGTGCTGGTAGGCGTCGTAGAACGGGCCGCCGACGGATTCCGGGAACTCGTCCCACATGTTCTTGCCGATGAGGTCGTCCTGGCTACGGTCGATCCAGGCCGCGCCGCGCGCGTTGATGTACGTGAAGCGCCATTCGCGGTCGAGCGATACGCAGCCGTCGGAGATGCTCTCCAGGACGGTGCTCAGGCGTTCGCGCGCCTGCACGGCGGCCTGCTGGGCTTCGACGACTTCCGTCACATCCTGCAGGAAGGCGACGAAGTGGGTGGGCGTGTTCCCGTTCTCGCGCACGGGAAACAGGTGCATGCGGCACCAGAACGGGGTGCTGTCCTTGCGGTAGTTGCGCAGCAGCGCCGTGCAGATCTCGGCGCGCTCGACGCAGTGGCGGATCAGCGCGATCTCGGGCTGGTCGCGGTCGTCGCGCTGCAGGAAGCGGCAGTTGCGGCCGACGACTTCGTACAGCGCGTAACCCGTCATCCGTTCGAACGCGGGGTTGACGTACGCGATGGGATTGTCCGGCAGGCTGGCGTCGGAAATGATGATGCCCGTGTTGCTCGCCTCGATCAGTCGCTTGAAGAACGGCACCGGCAACTGTTCGATCTTGTCGAGGAGGGAGCGGACTTCTTCAGGAGAACAATTCTGCATGATCGTCTACCTTGGCGCTGGACGTTATCAGTGTAACGCCGCCTGAGGCCGGCATGCAGCACGAAAGACAGCGGTGTCCGCATCGAGTTGCCTGGCGGACGCAGCCGGTTCAATCCACGCCCAGCGCCGCCATTTTCGCCCGCAGCGCCAGCCGGTCCGCATCGATCTGCGCGCCGTTCGTCTGGCGCGACAGGGCGGCCTTGTCCTTGCGGCCGAGGAAGTAGGCGATGCGCTCGGCGTTGGCGCCGGACGGGTGCGGGATGCCGTGCAGGATCCGGTCCGCATCCAGCACGCCGCGCGCCGCCAGCCAGTCGAGCGCGAGGCCGACTTTCGGGCCCAGCGGTACGTACACCGCATCGGGCAGCGACGCCGCTTCGGCCGCGAAATAGTCGAGGAGCTGGGCCTGCAGCAGCGGCGTCGTCAGCATGTTCGGCGCCGCGCCGTTGTAATTCTTGTCATTAACGAAGACGGGATGGCGCAGCACGGCCGTCACGTGCATCAGGTGCGCGTGCGCGCCGAACAGCGACGCGCAACTGGCGATGCCGAGCCAGCGCTGCAGGCCCACGTGGTCGAGCAGGGCGACGAGGTTCGGCCGGATCGCGCCGGAAAACGCGCCGGTGTACTTGGCCGCGCGCAGAATCTCATCCTCTGCGGCACCTTGCGCCAGCAGGCGCCGCGCCTCGCGCACGGCGTTCTTCCATTGCACGAAGCCGGGCGAGATGCCGACGAGGACGAGCCGGGCCCCGTGGTTCACGTAATCGAACGGGATGTAGTGCGCGCTGATGTTGCCCGTGCGCGCCAGCAGGAAGCCGGCCGGGATCTGCGCGGGCGTGCCTGCGAGGTCCGGATCGGTGTCCAGGATGAGGTCGCGGAACGTGGAAAAGGTCGCCTGCATGAAATTGCAAAAAGTTCGGATGCCTCGCATTGTGCCACGTGAATCGTTCTCACTTCCTTTTAATGCGGCTTACCCATACGAAAAACGATATTGAAGTTGCCGAAAAATTGATTGGATCGTTCTCGATGTTGCGCCTAACATTACCGATAAGCATGCCAGTTCAGAAGGCTTCCCCAGCTTTCAGAAACATAACAATACTTACAAAGTCATAGGAGACGTATGGAACCCATCGCATCGGGCCGATCGGCGCCCGCTACCCGCGCGGCTGCCGTGCGCCGTCATGACCGTGTCGTCGGCTTTGCCCTCCGTTGGAAACACTGATTCAGGTTTCTAATCACTAGGCAATAATCAGGGTGCTGCGCGGAAGGAATCCGGGTAGCACCTTCGTCGTTTGGAAAGAGGTCCGTATGCATACCCAGAAACTCTCCACGCTCGAAAAAGTGGGCTTTGGCGCCGGTGACATGGCGCTCAACGTGGTGATCTCATCGATGATGCTGATCATCACTTTTTTCTATACGGACGTCTATGGACTCAAGACGACCGACCTCGCGCTGCTGTTCGTGCTCGTCAAGATCGTGGGCGCGATTTCCGACCTGATCGTCGGCCAGATGACGGACAGTTTCCTGTCCCGCTGGGGCCGCTACCGGCCGTATTTCCTGTTCCTCGCGATCCCGTACGGCCTATCCGTGTACGCCGTGTTCAGCACGCCGGACTGGAATTACGACGCCAAGCTCGTGTGGGCCTATTCCACCTACATCATCATGACGCTGATGACGTCGGGCGTGGGCGTGCCGTACATCTCGCTGATCAGCGGCCTGACGAGCGACCCGCAGGAGCGCCTGTCGGCCAACGGCTACCGCCTGTTCCTCGCGAAGGTCGGCGCGTTCATGGTCACGATCGTCGTGCCGATCCTCGCGCAGCGCTGGGGCAACGGCAACCAGGCCGCCGGCTACCAGGCGGCGATGGCCCTGATGGCGGTGCTGGGCGTCGTGCTGTTCCTGTTCACGTTCTTCACGACGACCGAACGCGTCGTCTACAAGACGAAGCGCCAGCCGCTGCTGGAACAGATCGCGGTGCTGGCGCAGAACGACCAGTGGCTGATCCTGTGCGCGGTCTGCGTGACGGGCACCATCGGCTACGTGATCCGCGGCTCCGTCGCCATTTATTACGCCAAGTATTATCTGCACGGCGACACGGAGACCGTGTCCGCCTTCCTGTCGACGGGTGTCGCGGCCGCGATCATTGCGATGGTCGTGTCGACGTGGGTGACCAAGTTCTATTGCAAGGTCAAACTGTTCCGCTACACGCAGCTGATGGTGGCGGTGCTGTCGGTGATGATTTATTTCCTGGTCAAGCCGGGCGACACGGCACTGGCCTTCTTCCTGTACTTCCTGCTGTCGCTCGTCGTCGACCTGCACGCACCGGTGTTCTGGTCCGCGATCGCCGAGACCATCGACTATGGCCAAGTGAAAACGGGCAAGCGCGTGTCGGGCTTCGCGTTCGGCGGCATCTCGGTCGCGCAGAAGGCCGGCATGGGACTCGCGGGCGGCATGGTGGGCCTGCTGCTGAATTATTTCCACTACCAGCCGAACCAGGAACAGAGCGCGCTGGCGCTGCAGGGCATCGCCCTGATGCTGTCCGTGATTCCCGGCTTCTTCCATTTCCTGATGGGGGCGCTGATGTTCAAGTACCGCATCAGTGATGAGTATTACTCTACCGTCAAGGAAGATTTGCGGGCGAGCCAGGCCGCGGCGGGCTGATTTTTTGAACGTCATCCCCGCGAAAGCGGGGATCCATGCTGAGTGTGCGATTGAGCCATCCTCGGCGATTCTGCGAAGTCTCCATGGATTCCCGCCTTCGCGGGAATGACGGTTTTTAATGTAAAGATGAGAATTGCTATGGAAACCGTTCTTAAACCTCTGATCGAACAACGCGCCGACCCATATATCTACAAGCACACGGACGGCTATTACTACTTCACCGCCTCGGTCCCGCAATACGACCGCATCGAACTGCGCCGCGCAAGGACGATCGCGGAACTGGCCGCCGCACCCACCGTCGACGCGTGGGTCAAGCCGGACACGGGCCCGTACAGCGAGCTGATCTGGGCGCCCGAGCTGCACTTCAACATGGGCGCGTGGTACGTCTATTTCGCCGCCGCGCCGAGCCGCGAGATCAAGTACAAGCTGTTCCAGCACCGCATGTACGCGATCCGCAATACCAACGCGAATCCGCTCGAAGGCACGTGGGAATTCATGGGCCAGGTCGACACGGGCATCGACACGTTCTGCCTGGACGCGACCACGTTCAACCACAACGGCGTGTTGTACTACCTGTGGGCGCAGAAGGATAACGAGATCGAAGGCAATTCGAACCTGTACATCGCGAAGATGAAGACGCCGTGGCAGATCGAAGGCAAGCCCGTGCTGCTGTCGAAGCCCGAACACGATTGGGAAATCCGCGGTTTCTGGGTCAACGAAGGCCCGTCCGTCCTGCGCCGCAACGGCAAGATTTTTATTTCGTATTCGGCCAGCGCCACCGACGAGAATTACGCGATGGGCCTGTTGTGGGCCGACGAGAATGCGGACCTGCTCGATCCGGCCGTATGGACAAAGTCGCGCGAGCCCGTGTTCCGTACATGCTACGATCACGGCATCTACGGACCCGGCCACAATAGCTTTACCTATGCTGAAGATGGCGACACCGTCATGCTCGTCTACCACGCGCGCACTTATACGGAAATCGTCGGCGATCCGTTGTGGAACCCGGACCGCCATACCTTCGTCAAACCGCTGCGTTGGGACGAGAACGGCATGCCGGTATTCGGGCGGCCATCTACCCTCTGAGGAAACAACAACGTGCAAAACGGAATTACCCAAGCGCCGTTCGGGACCTTGCCCGACGGTCGGCAAGTCAACCAGTACACGCTCAAGAACAATAACGGCATGGTCGTCAAGGTGCTGGACTTCGGCGGCATCATCACCGAGATCCACGTCCCGGACCGCGACGGCGTCTTTGCCGACGTCGCCCTCGGCTTCGAAACGCTCGAGCCCTATGTCAAGGACAGCCCGTATTTCGGCGCGCTGATCGGCCGCTACGGCAACCGCATCGGCAAGGGCCGCTTCACGCTCGACGGCAAGGAGGTCCAGCTGACGACCAACAACGGCAACAACCACCTGCATGGCGGCGATCCGGGCTACGACAAGGTGTTGTGGACGGCCGCTGTCGAAGGCGACAGCCTCGTCCTGCGCTACCACAGCCCGGACGGCGAGCAGGGTTATCCCGGCAATCTCGACGCCATCGCCACGTATGTGCTGACCGACGACAACGAGATCGTCGTGCGCTTCCACGCCGTGACCGACCAGCCGACGCCCGTCAACCTCACCCAGCACAGCTATTTCAACCTGGCCGGAGCAGGGCAGGGCGACATCCTCGCCCATGAGATCACGATCGACGCGGATAAATTCGTGCCCATCGATGCGGAATCGATCCCGTTCGGCGAACTGGCCCCCGTGACGGGCACGCCGTTCGATTTCCGCAAGCCGCGCGCGATCGGCGAGCGCATCACGCAACCGGACAAGCAACTGCGCCACGGTACCGGCTACGACCATTGCTGGGTGCTGAACAAGCACCTGGGCGACAAGAGCCTGAAGCGCGCCGTCCACGTGGTCGAGCCCACGACGGGCCGCGTGCTCGAACTGTTCACGCAGGAACCGGGCGTGCAGTTCTACAGCGGTAACTTCCTCGACGGCTCGCTGAGCGGCAAGGGCCATCCCTGGATTTTCCGCAGCGGCTTCTGCATCGAGCCGGAACACTACCCGGATTCGCCGAACCAGCCGACGTACCCGAACACGATCCTGCGTCCGGGCGAGGTCTATGAAACGGAATCGCGCTTCCGCTTCTCGGTGGCGCAATAAGTCAATCAGGAGAGACGCTACATGATGGAACTGGTGGTGGATGGCCGGAACGTACTCGGCGAGGGAATCATCTGGGACGACAAGGACGCGCGCCTGTTCTGGACCGATATCGAAGGCAGCGAACTGTGGTCGCACGCCCCCGCGACGGGCGCGTTGCAGCGCTGGCCGCTGCCCGAGCGCCTGTGCTCGATGGCGCTGACGCACGACGACGGCCGCCTGCTGCTGGGCCTCGCCTCCGGCCTGGCGTTCTTCGATCTCGCCAGCGGAGAACTCGACCGCATCTGCGACGTCGAGGCAGACCTGCCCACCACGCGTCTCAATGACGGCCGCACCGACCGCCAGGGCCGCTTCGTTTTCGGCGTGTTCAACCAGGCCGAGAACCCGAAGGAGCCGATCGGCGGCTTCTACCGGCTGAACCACGACCTGTCGCTGGAGCGCCTGCCGCTGGGCGGCGTCGCCATCGCCAACAGCATCTGCTTCAGCCCGGACGGCCGCACGATGTATTACGCGGACTCGGGCACGCGCGAGATCCGTTGCTGCGACTACGACCCGGACACCGGCGCAGTGGCTAACCTGCGCGAATTCGCGGCGGCCGACGCGGCCCCGGGCGATCCGGACGGCTCGACGATCGATGCGGACGGCTATCTGTGGAGCACGCGCTGGGGCGCGGGGCAGGTCGTGCGCTTCGCCCCGGATGGTACCGTCGATCGCGTATTGACGTTGCCGGCGCCGCAACCGACGTGTCCGGCGTTCGGCGGCCGCAACCTGGACGTCTTGTATGTCACTTCCGCAACAGTTGGCCTGCGCGCCGGCCAACTGGCGGATGCACCAAAATCGGGCGGTGTGTTTGCAAAATCGCTAACAATTAAGGGCTTGGCAGAGGTTAAATTCGCTGGCCGGAGCCGATAGCGGTAACAGCGATGTCGATAACGATATCGATTGCTGCTAAAAATTGATTGGAAAGTTATCTTAGCGGCCTTTAGACTTCCTTCATCGCTGAGCTGGACGACGACAAGGGTCGCTCAGATTACAAAAACGACGGAGGAAGAATGTCCGAGACAAAAAAGAAGCCCACCCTGCGTTCAGCAGCGTGGTTCGGTACCCAGGACAAGAACGGCTTCATGTACCGGAGCTGGATGAAGAACCAGGGTATCCCCGATCATGAATTCCAGGGCAAGCCGATCATCGGCATCTGTAACACCTGGTCCGAACTCACGCCCTGCAACGCCCATTTCCGCAAGCTGGCCGAGCACGTCAAGCGCGGCATCCTGGAGGCGGGCGGCTTCCCGGTCGAATTCCCCGTCTTCTCGAACGGCGAGTCGAACCTGCGCCCGACCGCCATGCTGACCCGTAACCTGGCCAGCATGGACGTCGAAGAATCCATTCGCGGCAACCCGATGGACGGCGTCGTCCTCCTGGTCGGCTGCGACAAGACCACGCCGGCCCTGCTGATGGGCGCCGCGAGCGTCGACATTCCGGCCATCGTCGTCACCGGCGGCCCGATGCTGAACGGTAAGCTGAACGGACAGGACATCGGCTCCGGCACCGCCGTCTGGAAACTGCACGAGCAGGCCAAGGGCGGCCAGATCTCGATGCACGACTTCCTCGCCGCCGAAGCCGGCCATGCGCGCTCGGCCGGCACCTGCAACACGATGGGCACCGCGTCGACGATGGCCTGCATGGCCGAATCGCTCGGCGTCTCGCTGCCGCACAATGCCGCGATCCCCGCCGTCGACGCGCGCCGCTACGTGCTGGCGCACATGTCGGGCATGCGCATCGTCGAGATGGTCAACGAAGACCTCAAGCTGTCGAAGATCCTCAAGCGCGAGAACTTCGAGAACGCGATCCGCACGAACGCCGCGATCGGCGGCTCGACCAACGCCGTGATCCACCTGAAAGCCATCGCCGGCCGCATGGGCGTGCCGCTGGAACTGGAAGACTGGACCGCCGTCGGCAAGGGCACCCCGACCATCGTCGACCTGCAGCCGTCCGGCCGCTTCCTGATGGAAGAGTTCTATTACGCCGGCGGCCTGCCGGGCGTGCTGCGCCGCCTGGGCGAAAGCAACCTGCTGCCGCACAAGGACGCGCTGACCGTGAACGGCAAGACGATCTGGGAAAACGTCCAGGACGCGCCGATCTACAACGACGAAGTGATCCGCAAGATCGACAACCCGCTGATCGACGACGGCGGCATCTGCATCCTGCGCGGCAACCTGGCCCCGCGCGGCGCCGTGCTGAAACCGTCGGCCGCCTCGCCGCACCTGATGAAGCACCGCGGCAAGGCCGTCGTGTTCGAGGACTTCGATCACTACAAGGCGCGCATCGTCGATCCGGACCTGGACGTCGACGAGAACTCGATCCTCGTGATGAAGAACTGCGGTCCGAAGGGTTACCCGGGCATGGCCGAAGTGGGCAACATGGGGCTGCCGCCGAAGCTGCTGGCGAAGGGCATCACCGACATGGTCCGCATCTCCGACGCGCGCATGAGCGGCACCGCCTACGGCACCGTCGTGCTGCACGTGGCGCCGGAAGCGATGGCCGGCGGTCCGCTGGGCATCGTCAAGGACGGCGACTTCATCGAACTCGATTGCAAGGCCGGCCGCCTGCACCTGGACGTGCCGGAAGACGAGATCAAGACCCGTCTCGCCGACCGCGCCGAGAACCAGAAGGAAGCGCCGCGCACCGGTTACGCGGGCCTGTACCTGGATCACGTGCTGCAGGCGGACGAGGGCTGCGACTTCGACTTCCTCGTCGGCTGCCGCGGTTCGGCCGTGCCCAAGCATTCCCATTGATTGATCGACGTTGGACGCGTGAACGGTTTGGCCGTTCCCGCGTCCTGTTCATTCTGAACGAACGGATTCCACCATGCTGCTCATCCAATACAAATCCGCCACCGGCGACCGCCGCGTCGGCATCCTGAACGGCGACGCCGTCACCGCCATCACCGGCTACGCCACCACGCTGGAACTCGCCAAGGCCGCGATCGCGCAAGGCAAGTCGCTCGCCGCGCTGGCCGACGCATCCGCCACCGGCGACAAAGAATCCTATGAAGCGATCGCGCAGGCAGGCCGCGTGCTGGCCCCGATCGACCACCCGGACGCCGCGCACACCTACGTCACCGGCACGGGCCTGACGCACCTGGGCAGCGCCGACGCGCGCGACGCCATGCACAAGAAGATCGGCGGCGACGTCGAGTCGCTGTCGGACTCCATGAAGATGTTCCGCATGGGCGTCGAAGGCGGCAAGCCGGAAGCGGGCAAGGCCGGCGTGCAGCCGGAATGGTTCTACAAAGGCGACGGCTCGATCGTGCGCGCCAGCGGCCAGGACATGGAAATGCCGGACTTCTCTCTGGACGGCGGCGAAGAGCCGGAGATCGCCGGCCTGTACGTGATCGGCGACGACGGCCAGCCGTACCGCGTCGGTTTCGCGATCGGCAACGAGTTCTCGGACCACGTGACGGAACGCCAGAACTACCTGTACCTCGCGCACTCGAAGCTGCGCAACTGCGGCGTCGGCCCGGCGCTGCTGGTCGGCGAACTGCCGGCCCACGTCGAAGGCGTGTCGCGCATCCGCGCCGCCGACGGTTCCGTGCGCTGGGAAAAAGCGTTCGTGTCGGGTGAGCAGAACATGTCGCACACCATCGGCAACCTGGAATACCATCACTTCAAGTACGGCCTGTTCAACCGCCCGGGCGACGTGCACATCCACTTCTTCGGCACCGCGACCCTGAGCTTCGCCGACAATATCAGCGTGCAGGCCGGCGAGACGTTCGAAGTCGAGTCGCCGCAATTCGGCCCTGCGCTGCGCAACAAGCTCGCCGTCCAGTCCACCCAATTCGCGAAAGTAAAGACCTTATGACCATCGCACAGATCACGGGCGAAGCCCTCATCGGCGGCGTCGCCCAGCGCGGCGCCGGCGGCTCGTTCAAAGCCTGGAACCCGGGCGCGCGCACGCATATCGAACCCGCATTCAACATGGTCGACATCGCCCAGATCGACCAGGCCTGCGGCCTGGCCGGCAAGGCGTTCGACATCTTCCGCAACACGACCGACGAAGAGCGTGCCGCGTTCCTCGACACGGTCGCCGAGCAGATCATGGCCCTGGGCGATGCCCTGGTCGAGCGCGCGATGGCGGAAACCGGCCTGCCGCGCGGCCGCATCGAAGGCGAGCGTGGCCGCACCTGCACCCAGCTGAAACTGTTCGCCAGCCTGCTGCGCGAAGGTTCGTGGCAGGATCCGCGCATCGACCCGGCCCTGCCGCAGCGCACGCCGCCGCGTCCCGACCTGCGCAGCCGCCTGATCGGCGTCGGTCCCGTCGCCGTGTTTGCCGCATCGAACTTCCCGCTCGCGTTCTCCGTCGCCGGCGGCGACACGGCATCGGCCTTCGCGGCCGGCTGCCCGGTCGTGCTGAAGGCCCACTCGGCCCACCCGGGCACGTCGGAACTGGTGGCGCGCGCCGTCGTGAAAGCCGTCGAACTGTGCGGCCTGCCGGCCGGCACGTTCGCGCTGCTGACCGGCACGGGCAACGGCATCGGCCAGGCGCTCGTCGCGCATCCGGCCATCCAGGCCGTCGGCTTCACCGGTTCGCGTTCGGGCGGCACCGCACTGATGGCCGTCGCAGCCGGCCGCCAGCAGCCGATCCCGGTCTACGCCGAGATGAGCAGCATCAACCCGGTGTTCCTGCTGCCGCAGGCGCTGGAACAGCACGCCGAGCGCATCGGCCGCGAATTCGCCGCGTCGCTCACGCTGGGCGTCGGCCAGTTCTGCACCAACCCTGGCCTCGTGCTGGCGATCGACGGTCCGGGCCTGTCCACGTTCTGCGCATCGGCGACGGCCGCGCTGAACGACACGCAGCCCGCCACGATGCTGTCGGCCGGTATCGCGTCGAGCTTCCGCCGCGGCGTGGGCGCGTTGGCCAGCAACGAAGCGGTGACCACGCTGCTGCGCCTGGAGCACGAGGAGAACCAGGGCCACGCCGCGCTGTTCCGCGTGGAAGGCGACGCCTTCCTGGCCCGCAAGGAGCTGCACGAAGAAGTGTTCGGCCCGGCCTCGCTGCTGGTCGTGTGCAAGGACGTCGAGCAGATGCGCGCCATCGTCGAGCACCTGGAAGGCCAGCTGACGGCCGCGATCCACCTGGAAGAGGGCGACATCGCGGCGGCGCGGGTCCTGCTGCCGACGCTGGAGCGCAAGGTCGGCCGCATCCTGGCCAACGGCTTCGGCACCGGCGTGGAAGTGGCGCATGCGATGGTGCACGGCGGTCCGTTCCCGGCCACGGCCGACGGCCGCAGCACCTCGGTGGGCACGGGCGCGATCTTCCGCTTCCTGCGCCCCGTGGCGTACCAGAACCTGCCGCAGGCACTGCTGCCGGCGGTGCTGCGCGACGAGAACCCGCGCGGCATCTGGCGCCGCCGCGACGGCGCGCTGGGCAAGGAATAAGTACGAAAGATGGCGGCGCCGGGGGTATCCTGGCGCCGCTTACAATAAGATTTAGGAGACGACGATGGGTACTTTAGCCAAGTACGGTAGCCTCGAAGGCAAACGGGTATTCGTGACGGGCGGCGGCAGCGGGATCGGTGAAGCGATCGTCGCCGCGCTGGTGGAGCAGGGCGCGCTGGTCGGCTTCGTCGACATCATGCGCGACGCCAGCGAGGCGCTGGTGGCGCGACTCGCTGCGGCGGGCCACAAGGCGCCGATCTACCGTTACTGCGACATCACCGACATCCCGAGCCTGCAGGCCGTGATGGCCGAGATGGCCGCCAAGCTGGGCGACTTCGACGTCATCGTCAACAACGCCGCCAACGACCAGCGCCACCAGATCGGCGAGGTGTCGGTCGAGTACTGGGACGAGCGCATCGCCATCAACCAGCGTCCGATGTTCTTCACCGTGCAGGCGGCGCTGGAAGGCATGAAGCGCCGCGGCGGCGGCTCCGTCATCAACTTCAGTTCGATGTCGTGGCACGCCAAGAACCCGAACTACCCGATTTATGCGACCACGAAGGCATCCGTGATCGGCCTGACGCGCTGCCTCGCGCGCGACCTCGGACAATTCAACATCCGCGTCAACACCGTGACGCCGGGCTGGGTGATGACCCAGCGCCAGATCGACCTGTGGCTGGACGAGGCGGGCGAGGCCGAGATCGCCCGCTCGCAATGCCTGCCGGGCAAGCTGATGCCCGAGGATATCGCCGCGATGGTGCTGTTCCTGTCCGCCGACGACAGCAAGATGTGCACGGGGCAGGAATTCATCGTCGATGCCGGGTGGGTGTGACGGATATACCGTCGCATTTCCGATCCCGCCGCTACCTTCAAGACCGTCATTCCCGCGCACGCGGGAATCCATACTGGGACTCTCCGGCACGTGTCCTATGGATTCCCGCTTCCGCGGGAATGACGGCTGTTAATGCAATCACCTTAACGACCAAAACAAACGGAGACCACATGAAGGCATTCCAACCCAAAGTCCTCGCCCTCGGCCTTGCCGCCGCATTCTGCGCCGGCGCCGCGTTCGCCCAGGTGAACGTCACCGTCGACGCGTCCAAGCCGGGCGCGGTGATCGACAAGGACGTCTACGGCCAGTTCGCCGAGCACCTCGGCACCGGCATCTACGGCGGCCTGTGGGTTGGCCCGGATTCGAAGATCCCGAACACCAAAGGGTGGCGCAACGACGTCGTGGGCGCGCTGAAGGACATGCACGTGCCGCTGGTCCGCTGGCCGGGCGGCTGCTTCGCCGACGAATACCACTGGCGCGAAGGCATCGGCCCGCGCAACAAGCGTCCGGTGAAGGTCAACACGAACTGGGGCGGCGTCCCGGAAAACAATGCGGTCGGTACGCATGAATTCTTCGACCTCGTCGAGATGCTGGGCGCGGACGCCTACGTCAACGGCAACCTGGGCACCGGTACCCCGCAGGAAGCGGCCGAGTGGATCGAATACATGACGTCGGAAGGCAAGTCGACGCTGGCCGAACTGCGCGCGAAGAACGGCCACCCGGCGCCGTTCAAGGTCGCCTATTTCGCGATCGGCAACGAGTCGTGGGGCTGCGGCGGCAACATGCGTCCCGAGTACTACGCCGACCTGTACCGCCAATGGAATACCTTCCTGAAGGCGCCGCAGCACCTGCGTCCGAAGATGATCGCCAGCGGCGGCACCGGCGACGACACGGCATGGACCGACGTCCTGTCGCGCGACCTGAAGGGCCGCACGGACGGCATCAGCTTCCACTACTACACGCTGCCGACCGGTAAATGGGAAGTGAAGGGCGCCGCCACCGGCTTCCCGGAATCGGAATGGTTCTCGACGATGTCGCAGACGCTGCGCATGGATGACTTCATCCGCAAGAACGTCGCGATCCTCGACAAGAACGACCCGGAGAAGAAGATCGGCTTCGACGTGGACGAGTGGGGCACCTGGTACGACGTCGAGAAGGGCACCAACCCGGGCTTCCTGTTCCAGCGTAATACGATCCGCGACGCCGTCGTGGCCGCGCTCAACTTCAACATCTTCCATGCCCACGCCGACCGCGTACGCATGACGAACATCGCGCAGATGGTCAACGTGCTGCAGGCCATGATCATCACCGACAACGAGAAGATGCTGCTGACGCCGACGTACTACGCCTTCAAGATGTACGTGCCGTTCCAGGGCGCGACGTCGCTGCCGGTGTCGCTGTCGAACAACACGACCTACGGCTCGAACGGCCAGGGCGTGCCGGGCATCAGCGCGTCGGCCGCGAAGGCCAAGGACGGCAAGACCTACGTCGCCCTCGTCAACACGAACCCGCATGACGCCACCGACGTCGTCCTGAACGTCGCCGGCCAGAACGTCGGCGCCGTGCGCGGCCAGCTGCTGACGGCCGATGCGATGGACGCCCACAACACCTTCGAGCGCAAGGACGCCGTGAAGCCCGTGCCGTTCAGCGCCAACGCCAGCGGCGGCAAGCTGACGATCAAGGTGCCGGCCAAGTCGGTGCTGGTGGTGGCCGTGGAAGGCTGACGCATGGCGCACGCATTCACTCCGCGTGCGCTGGCTGCCGCGGTCGCGGCCGCATTCGTCCTCGCCGGTTGCGGCGGGGGCGGCGGCGGCGGCACTGCGGCGGTCAGCACGCCCGTCGCCGCGACGCCGGCCGCGCCTGCGCCGGCGACGACGCCCGATACCCCGACCCAGGCGGCGATCACGTTCGCCAACGTGTCCGTGCACGACCCGGCCGTCATCAAGGTCGGCGACACGTGGTACGCGTTCGGCTCGCACCTCGCGGCCGCGAAGACGACGGACCTGATGAACTGGACGAAGATCGCCGACGGCGTCAACGACGCCAACCCGCTGTTCACGAAAGTAACGGCGGCGCTGGCCGATACGTTCGCGTGGGCCCAGGTGACGGACCTGTGGGCGCCCGACGTCATCCAGCTGGACGACGGCAAGTTCTACATGTACTACGACGCGTGCAAGGGCGATTCGCCCCGCTCGGCGCTGGGCGTGGCCGTGGCCGACAAGGTCGATGGCCCGTACGTCAACAAGCAGGTGTTCCTGAAATCCGGCATGTGGGGCGAGGCGAGCCCGGACGGCACGGTGTACGACGCGCTGAAGCATCCGAACGTCGTCGACCCGAACGTGTTCCGCGACGCGGCCGGCAAGCCGTGGATGATCTACGGCTCCTACTCCGGCGGCATCTTCATCATGGCGATGGACCCGGCCACCGGCCTGCCCGTCGCCGGGCAGGGCTACGGCAAGCACCTCATGGGCGGCAACCACGCGCGCATCGAAGGCGCATACGTGATGTACAGTCCGGCCACGAAGTACTACTACCTGTTCACGTCGTTCGGCGGACTGGATGCGGCCGGCGGCTACAACCTGCGCGTGGCACGTGCGACGAGCCCGGACGGCCCGTACCTGGACGCCTCCGGCAAGGACATGGCCGAGGTGAAGTCGGATCCGACGAAACCCCTGTTCGACGACGCGAGCATCGCGCCGTTCGGCCAGAAGCTCGTGGGCAGCCACCAGTTCGCGCTGGCGGCCGGAGAATCCGGCACGCCGCTCGGCTACGTGTCGCCCGGCCACAATTCGGCCCGCTACGAAGCGGCGACGAACCAGTACTTCCTGATCTTCCACACCCGCTTCCCGGGCCAGGGCGAGTATCACGAAGTGCGCGTGCACGAAATGTTCATCAACGAGGACGGCTGGCCGGTGGCGGCGCCGCTGCGCTACGTGCCGCTGGCGAAGAGCGCGACGCCGATCGCACCGACCGTCACCGGCGCGGACACCGCGGGCGCATACAAGATGGTCAACCACGGCAAGGACATCTCGGCCACCGTGAAGCCGTCCGTCGCGATCCGGCTCGACGCCGCCGGCACGGTGACGGGCGGCGCGAGCGGCACGTGGACGCACAAGGGCAACAACAACGTGGCCATCGTGATCGACGGCGTCACGTACAGCGGCGTGCTGTCGCGCCAGTGGAACCCGAACGCGAACGCGTTTGCCGTGACCTTCACGGCGCAGTCGAAGACCGGCGTGTCGCTGTGGGGCATCCGCACGGGCCCGTAATCGAAAGGAGCAGGCATGCGTAAAGCAGTGGTACTCGGCGTCGGCGCGGTGGCGCTGGCCGCGGCGTGGATGGCGCAGGCGTCGCAGGTCGGCGTGCACGACCCCGTGATGGCCAGGGACGGCAGCACCTACTACCTGTACAGCACGGGCCCCGGGATCACGTTCTATTCGTCGTCCGACATGCTGCACTGGAAGCCGGAAGGCCGCGTGTTCGCGGGCGAGCCCACGTGGGCGAAGCGCGCCGCGCCCACGTTCAACGACCATATCTGGGCGCCGGACATCCACCAGCACAACGGCCGCTGGCTGCTGTACTACTCGGTGTCCGGCTTCGGCAAGAACACGTCGGGCATCGGCGTCACGACCAATGCCACGCTCGACCCGCGCGCGCCGAACTACCGCTGGGAAGACCAGGGCATGATGGTGCAGTCGGTGCCGGGCCGCGACCTGTGGAACGCCATCGACCCGAACGTCGTCGAGGACGACAAGGGCCAGGGCTGGATGAGCTTCGGCTCGTTCTGGGGCGGCATCAAGCTCGTGAAGCTGGACGACAGCTGGACGAAGCTCGCCGAACCGCAGGAATGGCACACGATCGCGCGCCGCGAGCGTCCCGCGTTCACGCCGGACGAGGACGCGGCGCCGGCCGAGATCGAAGGACCGTTCATCTTCAGGAAGAACGGTTATTACTACCTGTTCGTCTCGTGGGGCCTGTGCTGCCGGGGGCCGAAGAGCACGTACCACGTCGTCGTGGGCCGCGCGCAGGACGTGAAGGGACCGTACCTCGACCGCCAGGGCAAGGATATGGCGAAAGGCGGCGGCTCGCTCGTCGTCAAGGGCGACAAGGACTGGCAGGGGCTCGGCCACAACAGCGCCTACACGTTCGACGGCAAGGACTACCTCGTGCTGCACGCCTACGAGACGGCCGACAAGTACAAGCAGAAGCTGAAAGTGATGGACATCCGCTGGGACAAGGACGGTTGGCCCACGGTCGATCCCAAAGACCTCAACAAGTATGTGAGCGAAGAACTGAAATGAAGCTGACACGCATCGCCGCGCTATTGTTCACCCTGGGCGCGACGTGCGCCCAGGCCGCCGACCTGTTCCCGCTGCAGGCCGTGCGCCTGGGGCCCAGCCCCTTCCTCGACGCCCAGGCGACGGACCTGAACTACCTGATGGCGATGGAGCCGGACCGCCTGCTGGCGCCATTCCTGCGCGAAGCGGGGCTCACGCCGAAGCAGCCCAGCTACGGCAACTGGGAATCGTCGGGACTGGACGGCCACATGGGCGGGCACTACCTGTCGGCGCTGGCATTGATGTATGCGTCGACCGGCGATGCCGAAGTCAAGAAGCGCCTCGACTACTTCGTCGCGGAGCTGAAGCGCGCGCAGACGGCCAACGGCGACGGCTATGTCGGCGGCGTGCCCGGTGGCCGCGCCGCGTGGCGCGATGTCGCCGCGGGCAAGCTCCATGCGGACAACTTCTCCGTCAACGGCAAGTGGGTTCCGTGGTACAACCTGCACAAGGTCTACGCGGGCCTGCGCGACGCGTACCGCTATGCCGGCAACGAGGATGCGAAGGCGATGTTGATCGCCATGGCCGACTGGGCCCTGCGCCTGACGAGCCGCCTGACGGACGAGCAGATGCAGCAGATGCTGAAGGCCGAACACGGCGGCATGAACGAGGTGCTCGCCGACGTCGCCCAGATGACGGGGGACCAGCGCTACATGGACCTGGCGCTGAGGTTCTCGCACCAGGCCATCCTGCAGCCGCTGGAGAAGCACGAGGACAAGCTGACGGGCCTGCACGCGAACACGCAGATCCCGAAAGTCATCGGCTTCAAGCGCATCGGCGACCTCACGGGCCGCAAGGACATGGCGGATGCCGCCGCGTTCTTCTGGCAGACCGTCGTCGACCACCGCACGGTGGCCATCGGCGGCAACAGCGTCAGGGAGCACTTCCATGACGACAAGGACTTCAGCCCCATGATCAACGAGGTCGAGGGGCCGGAGACCTGCAACACGTACAACATGCTGAAGCTGACGGAGATGCTGTTCGAGACCTCGGACAAGGCAGCGTACGCCGACTACTACGAGCGTGCGCTGTACAACCACATCCTCGCGTCCGAACGTCCTGGCACGGGCGGCTTCGTCTACTTCACGCCGATGCGCCCGAACCACTACCGCGTGTACTCGCAGGTGGACCAGGCGATGTGGTGCTGCGTGGGCTCCGGCATCGAGAGCCACGCGAAGTACGGCGAATTCATCTATGCCCATGAGGGCGATGCGTTGTTCGTGAACCTGTTCATCCCGTCGACGCTCGACTGGCGCGAGAAGAACGTCAAGGTCACGCAGGCGAACAACTTCCCCGACCAGGCCAGCACGCGCATGACTGTCGACGGCGATGCCAGGTTCGCGCTGAAGATCCGCTATCCGGCCTGGGTCGCGCCGGGCAAGCTGGGCGTGAAGGTGAACGGCAAGGCCGTGAAGGTGAATGCGCAGCCGGGCAGCTACGTCAGTATCGAGCGCACGTGGAAGAAGGGCGACCGCGTCGACGTGAGCCTGCCGATGACGATGCGGCTCGAGCAGATGCCGGACAAGTCGAATTACTACGCGGTGCTGTACGGCCCCATCGTGCTGGCCGCGAAGACGAATCCGTTCCCGACCGAGCACCTGAACTTCCTCGCGGACGATTCGCGCATGGGCCACAGCCCGTCCGGCCAGGTGTGCCCGCTGGAGGCGGCGCCGACCTTCGTCTCGGACAGCAAGGATTTCACCCGGCGCTTCAAGCCGGTAAAAGGCAAGCCGCTGACGTTCACGGCGCCCGGCGTCGTGCAGGGCGGGGCGGGGTCGTCGACGGAATTCATCCCGTTCTTTCGCCTGCACGACTCGCGCTACATGATCTACTGGCAGCAGAGCACCCCGGCCGAATTCGCCCGCATGAAGGAAGAGAATGCTGCGAACGAAGCGGAGCGCCTCGCGCTGGACGCCCAGACCATCGACCAGGTGGCGCCGGGCGAGCAGCAGCCGGAATCGGACCACGGCTTCAAGGGCGAGGGTGCCGACGCGGGCCTGAACAACGGCCGCCACTGGCGCCATGCGACGAAGTGGTTCAGCTACCAGTTGAACGATCCCAAGCACGAAGCGAAGGCGCTGCGCCTCACGTTCGCGCGCGGGGACGCGGGCCGCAGGTTCGACATCGTCGTCGACGGCCAGCGCATCGCCGAAGTGGAACTGGCGGCCGGCGAGGACCAGGAGTTCTACACGCGCGACTTCGCGCTGCCGCCCGCGCTGGTGCAGGGCGCGAACGGCAAGCTCGAAGTCAAGTTCGTCGCGAAGGAAGGCTCGATGGCGGGTGGGTTGTACGGGCTGCGATTGATGCGCTGACTCAAAAAGCACTACGTTGAGCTAAAAACCGTCATTCCCGCGCAGGCGGGAATCCAAGCTCTGCACGCGTCGCGATAACGCGTGCAAATTGGGTCCCCGCCTGCGCGGGGACGACGTTTCAGACGTTAACGTTTAGCCTGCGCCCGCGCCCTCACCATCTTGTTCAACACCTTCCACCGCGCCCGCTCCGCGATGCGATCCAGCGGCGTCGCCGCCGCATGCCGCACCTCGCGCAACAGCTTGTGGTAGTTGCGCAGCCGGTCCGCATCCACGACGCCGCGCACCGCGCATCCCGGCTCCTCCACGTGCGTGCAGTCATGGAAACGGCAGTGCGCCGCCAGCGTCTCGATGTCGTCGAACGCCGCGTTGACGTCGTCCTCGTCGGCGTCCGGCTGCCAGCTGCGCAGGCCCGGCGTGTCGATCACGCAGGCGCCGCCCGCGCACAGGTGCAGCGAGCGTGACGTCGTCGTGTGGCGGCCGCGGTCGTCGCCCTTGCGCACGCCGCCCGTCTGCTGCTGCGCGCCGGTCAGGGTGTTCGTGAGCGTCGACTTGCCCACGCCGGACGTGCCGAGCAGGACGAGCGTCTGGCCTTCTCCGGTCCATGGTGCCAGCGCGTCTGCGGCGCCGGCTTCCTGCGGATGCACGCGCACCACCGGCACCGCCGCCGGCAGGCGCGCGTCCACTTGCGCCGCTTTCGTGTCCGCGTCGGGCACGAGATCGCCCTTCGTCAGCACGATCACGGGCGCCACGTCACAGGATCTGGCCACCATCAGGTAGCGCTCCAGCCGGCGCAGATTGAAATCGCCGTCGAGGCCCATCACCAGGAGGGCCGTGTCGACGTTGGCCGCCAGCCGCTGGCGCGTGCCGTGGGCGTCGCGCCGTGCCAGCTGATTCAGCGGGTCGACGAGTGTGTGGACCCACGCTTCGTTTTGCTCGTTAAGGTCGAACAGTACCCAGTCGCCGACGGCAAGCGGCGCGTCGAGGGATGGATGCGGGCGGGCGGGGAATTCACGCTGGCCGTCGTGCAGGATGAGGGCGGTGCGGTGCACGCTCGCCACGCGCGCGGGTAGTCCGCGGTCGTGCGGGGCGAGGCGTGCGGCGATGGAGTTGGTGAGTCCGATACGGCGCAGTGCCGCGATATCGAAGTCGATCATGGTCGTTGTGTTCCTGTTGCGAAGCGCGCGGACGCGCGGGCACGCTGCCGCACGCAATACGATGCGGCGGCAACGATGGATTTGGTCAGGGAAGGTCGGCGCGGCTGGCGCGCCCATTCGCAACGACGATGAGCGACGACGGTGATCGGCGAAGAAAGGCGGTCAGGCGGCCGACGGGAGGGCAATATCCGGCTGGTTCATGGGGCGCTCCTCGTCAGTGAATGAAAAGGCAAGTATAGCGCGGCGGCCCGGCCATGCAACCGACATTTGTATTGATGCCGAAATGGATATGTCTACCGTCAAAAAAATGATTGGATAGATATGTCAGTTCTGTCATAGTATCCGTGCACAACAATTCCGGAGACTAAGTGATGATCATCACCCGCAGAACCCTCCTGGGCGCCGCTGCCGCCATCGCGTGCGCCGCCGCCATCCCGGCTTTCGCCGCCAAACCCCTCACGATCGGCTTCTCGCAGGTCGGCGCCGAAAGCGAATGGCGCACTGCGAATACCGCCTCGATCAAGGACGCCGCCAAGAAGGCCGGCGTCAACCTGAAATTCGCCGACGCCCAGCAGCAGCAGCAGAACCAGGTCAAGGCCATCCGCTCGTTCATCGCCCAGCGCGTCGACGTGATCGCGTTCTCGCCGGTCGTGGAAACCGGCTGGGAGACCGTGCTGCGCGAAGCGAAGAACGCCAAAATCCCCGTGATCCTGACCGACCGCGCCGTCAAGGTCACCGATCCGTCGCTGTTCGTCAGCTTCATCGGTTCCGACTTCGTGGAAGAGGGCCGCCGCGCCGGCCGCTGGCTGCTGGACTACGCCAAGAAGAATGGCGACAAGCCGCTGAACATCGTCGAGCTGCAGGGCACGACCGGTGCCGCGCCGGCGATCGACCGCAAGAACGGTTTTGCGGAAGTCATCGGCACGAATCCGAAGCTGAAGGTCATCCGCTCGCAGACCGCCGACTTCACCCGCGCCAAGGGCAAGGAAGTCATGGAAGCCTTCCTGAAGTCGGAAGGCAAGAAGATCAACGTGCTGTACGCGCACAATGACGACATGGCCATCGGCGCCATCCAGGCCATCGAGGAAGCGGGCCTGAAGCCGGGCAAGGACATCATCATCATCTCGATCGACGGCGTGAAAGGCGCGTTCGAAGCCATGAAGGCCGGCAAACTGAATGTGACGGTCGAGTGCAATCCGCTGCTCGGTCCGACGCTGATCCAGACGGCGCAGGACGTCGTGGCCGGCAAGCCGGTCCCGAAACGCATCGTCGTCAACGAGGGCGTGTTCCCGGCTGAGGTGGCGGCGAAGGAACTCCCGAACCGCAAATACTGATCGGGCGGGGCATGATCGATTCGAAGCAGCCGGTGCTGGAAGTCACCGGCATCCATAAAGCCTTCCCGGGTGTGAAGGCGCTGTCCGATGCCGGACTGCGCCTGTTCCCCGGCGAAGTCCACACGCTGATGGGCCAGAACGGCGCGGGCAAGTCCACGCTGATCAAGGTCCTCACCGGCGTCTACCAGCCGGACGCTGGCAGCATCGTGCTGGAGGGCCGGGCCATCCAGCCGCGCTCCACGCAGGATGCGCAGAACCTCGGCATCAGCACCGTCTACCAGGAAGTCAATCTGTGCCCGAACCTGTCGGTCGCGGAGAACATCTTCATCGGCCGCTATCCGCGCCGCTTCGGCATGGTCGACTGGCGCTCGATGCGGTCGCAGGCCATGGCGCTGCTCGCGCGCCTCGAGATCCACGTCGACGTCAGCAAGCCGCTCGCCGATTACCCGCTCGCGATCCAGCAGATGGTCGCCATCGCCCGTGCGCTGAACACGGAATCGCGCGTGCTGATCCTCGACGAACCCACGTCCAGCCTGGACGAGGCGGAAGTGCAGATGCTGTTCTCGGTGCTGCGCCGCCTGCGCGAAGAGGGCATGGCGATCCTGTTCGTCACGCACTTCCTCGACCAGACGTACGCGATCTCGGACCGCATCACCGTGATGCGCAACGGCGAGCGCGAAGGCGAGTACGCGTGCGCGGACCTGTCGCGCCTTGCCCTCGTCAACAAGATGATCGGCGCGCCGGCCGACGCGGAACACGCGACCGAGACGGCGGCCACCGGTGAAGCCAATGCACACGGCGAAGTCTTCCTGCGCGCCCGCGGCATCGCGCGCAAGGGCGTGCTGTCGCCGGTCGACCTGGAAATCCGCCGCGGCGAATTGCTGGGCCTTGCCGGCCTGCTGGGCTCCGGCCGCACGGAGACGGCGCGATTGCTGTTCGGCGCCGACAAGCTTGATGCCGGCAGCTTCGACATCGACGGCAGGCAGGTGAGCTTCTCGAACCCGCGCGACGCGATTCGCGAGGGCATCGGCTTCTGCTCGGAAGACCGCAAGCACGAAGGCGCGATCCTCGCGCTGTCCGTGCGCGAAAACCTGATCCTCGCGCTGCAGGCGCGACAAGGCATCTTCCGCGCCATTCCATTCAAGCGCCAGCAGCAGCTGGCGACCGACTACGTCAAGTGGCTGGGCATCAAGACGGCCAGCATCGAGACGCCGATCGGCACGCTCTCCGGCGGCAACCAGCAGAAGGTCTTGCTGGCGCGCTGGCTCGCGACCGATCCGCGCCTGATGATCCTCGACGAACCGACGCGCGGCATCGACGTGCGCGCCAAGCAGGAAATCATGGATTACGTCAGTAACCTGTGCCGCAAGGGCATGTCCATTCTCTTCATCTCGTCCGAGCTGCCGGAAGTGCTGCGCGTGTCCGACCGCATGGTCGTCATGCGTGACCGCAAGGCGTGCGGCGAATACCGGCGCGGTGAACTGGACGAGACGTCCGTGCTGCACGTGATCGCAGGGGAGACGGCATGAGCACGACCGGCGCTACCGTCAAACCGTCCGCGCAGGCAGGGGCATCGCGCACCGCCTGGCTGCAGCACCCGCTCGTGCGGCCGCTGGGCGCGCTCGTCGCGCTGCTGCTCGTCGACGCGTTCCTCGTGCCCGGCTTCTTCCACCTCGAGGTCAAGGAAGGCCACCTGTACGGCGCGATCATCGACATCCTCAACCGCGCCGCGCCGCTGATGCTGGCGGCGCTCGGCATGACCCTCGTCATCGCCACGCGCGGCATCGACATCTCCGTGGGCGCCGTCGTCGCCCTGTCCGGCACCGTGTCCGCGATGCTGATCGGCGGCAGCGAGCCCACGACGCCGATGGCGCTCGCACTGGCGGCGTCGCTGGGTGTCGCGCTGCTGTGCGGCCTGTGGAACGGCGTCCTCGTCGCCGGCATCAAGCTGCAGCCGATCGTCGCCACGCTGATCCTGATGGTGGCGGGCCGCGGCCTCGCGCAGCTGCTGACGGACGGCCAGATCGTCACCGTGTACTACGAGCCGTTCTTCTTCCTGGGCAGCGGCTATCTCGCCGGCCTGCCGTTCTCGCTGTTCGTCGTCGCTGCGGTGTTCGCGGTGACGCTGCTGCTGGTGAAGAAGACGGCCCTCGGCCTGTTCATCCAGGCGGTCGGCATCAATCCGGTGGCGGCGCGTCTCGCGGGCCTGCGCACGGCCACCTTGATCACCTTCGTGTACGTGTTCTGCAGCGCCTGCGCGGGCCTGGCCGGCATGCTGATCACGTCGAACATCAAGAGCGCGGACGCGAACAACGCGGGCCTGCTGCTGGAGCTGGACGCGATCCTCGCCGTCACGCTGGGCGGCACGTCGCTGGCCGGCGGCAAATTCAGCCTCGTGGGCAGCATGATCGGCGCGCTGATCATCCAGACCCTGACCTACACGATCTACTCGCTGGGCGTGCCGCCCGAAGTGAACATGGTCGTCAAATCCATCGTCGTCTTCGTCGTCTGCATCTCGCAGTCGAGCGAATTCAAGAACATCCTGCGGAGGTCCGCATGAGCGCGGTCGCAACCGGTTCCCGCGGCGTCACCAGTGCGCCGTGGTTCACGTCCCTCGTCACCGTGATCCTGCTGGTCGCGATGATGGGCATCGGCGGGTCCGTTTATCCGGGCTTCCTGTCGCTGCAGGTGATCTTCAATCTCCTGATCGACAACGCGTTCCTGCTCGTGATCGCGGTGGGCATGGGCTTCGTGATCCTGGCGGGCGGCATCGACCTGTCCGTCGGTTCCGTGCTGGCGCTGTCGACGATGATCTCGGCCTGGCTGCTGCAGCACGCCCACTGGCCGCCGGCCGCCGTCATCGCGCTCGTGCTGCTGCTGGGCGCGTGCTTCGGCGGCGCGATGGGCGCGATCATCCACCTGTTCAAGCTGCAGCCGTTCATCGTCACCCTGGCCGGCATGTTCCTGGCGCGCGGCCTGTGCTACCTGATCAGCGTCGAGTCGATCACGATCGATGACCCGCTGTTCACGGCGATGTCGCAGACGCAGGTGCCCATCCTCGACGGCTTCCTGTCGCCGGGCGCCATCATCGCGCTGGTCGTGCTGCTGGTCGCCATCTGGCTCGCGCACTTCACCGCGTTCGGCCGTGCCGTGTACGCCGTCGGCGGCAACGAGCAATCGGCCGCGATGATGGGCCTGAACGTGGGCCGCACCAAGGTTCTCGTGTATGCGCTGTCGGGCTTCTGCGCGGCGCTGGGCGGCGTGCTGTTCGCCTTCTACATGCTGTCCGGCTATGGCCTGCACGGCCAGGGCACGGAGCTCGATGCCATCGCCGCCGTCGTCATCGGCGGGACGCTCCTCACCGGCGGCTACGGCTACATCGCCGGCGCATTGTCGGGCGTGCTGGTGCTGGGTGCCATCCAGACGCTGATCGCCTTCGACGGCACGCTCAGCTCGTGGTGGACCAAGATCGTCATCGGCGCGCTGCTGTTCGTCTTCTGCGTCGTGCAGAGGGTGATGGGCGGCCGCGCCAAGCAATAACAAGTCACGTTGCCACGGCGCTGAACTTGCGCCCCCGCCGCGGCGGGGGCGACGTGGGCTTATTGCCCACCGAATAAACATAAAAACTGGAGACTACATGCTCAAGCCACTGATCGCCGCGACGCTGCTCGCGACGACGGCACTCGCCGGTGCCGCCAACCCCATCACCAGCAAGATCTTCACCGCGGACCCCGCTGCCCTCGTCGACAACGGCCGCGTCTATCTGTACGTGGGCCGCGACGAAGCCCCCGTCGGCGGCAAGGATTACCTGATGAACGAGTGGAAGGTGTTCTCCAGCTGCGACATGCAGAACTGGACCGAGCATCCGGCCGGCGTGCCGTTTTCCATTTTCAAATGGGCGGCCAAGGATGCCTGGGCCACCGACGTCGCCAAGCGCAACGGCAAGTACTACCTGTACGTGACGGTCGAGCACAAGACTGTCCCGGGCAAGGCGATCGGCGTGGCCGTGTCCGACAGCCCGACGGGCCCGTTCGTCGACGCGCGCGGCACGGCCCTGGTCACGAACGACATGACGCACGAAACGCCGATCAGCTGGGACGACATCGACCCGGGGGTCTTCGTCGACGACGACGGCCAGGCCTATCTGTACTGGGGCAATACCGTCATGAAGTACGCGAAGCTGAAACCGAACATGATCGAGCTGGACGGCCCGATCCACACGGTGGGCCTGGAAGCGTTCACCGAAGCGTCGTACCTGCACAAGCACGCCGGCAAATACTACCTGTCGTACTCGCGCAAGTGGCCGGAAGAGACCGTGTACATGACGGGCCCGACGGCTACGGGGCCGTGGTCCTTCGGCGGCGTGATCATGGAAAAGAACGAGAACGTCGGCACGATCCACCACGCGATCTTCGATTTCAACGGCAAGTCCTACATCGCATATCACAACGGCAAGCTGCCGACTGGTGGCGAGTTCCGCCGCTCGGTCGCCGTCGAGGAATTGCACTATGGTCCGGACGGCAAGATCCTGCCCGTGCCCCAGACAGTACAAGGTCCTGCCGCCAATCCGTCGGCAGCCTGCAAGCGATAAAAGTTCTGCGTAAAACTACGCAGAACCGATATCGATAATGATATGATTGTCTGATGGACACGACCAATCCGAACTGGTTTCTCAAGGCCCGCCTCAAGACGCGTCAACTGCTACTCTTGATCGCGCTGGACGACTACCGCAACATCCACCGCGCGGCCGACGAGCTGCACATGACGCAGCCGGCCGCCTCCAAGCAGATCAAGGATCTGGAGGAGATGCTGGACGTCAAGCTGTTCGAACGCCTCCCGCGCGGGATGGAGCCGACGATCTACGGCGAAACGATGATCCGCCACGCGCGCATGGCCCTGACGAGCCTGGCGCTGGCGCACGACGACATCGTCACGCTGAAGGCCGGCCTCACGGGCCAGGCCGAGGTTGGCGTGATCATGACGCCCGCGATGGCGCTCCTGCCGCGCGCCATCGCCCGCGTCAAGGAAGAAGCGCCGCTGCTGCGCATCGGCGTGCAGCTGGAAACCAGTAACCTGCTGCTGGACAAGCTGCAGCATGGCATGCTGGACTTCATGATCGGCCGCATCTTCGACACCGGCGACACCTCCGGCCTGATCTACGAAGAGCTGACCGAGGAACCGGCCTGCGCGGTCGTGCGCCCCGGCCATCCGCTGCTGGAGCGCAAGAACCTCACCTTGCAGGACATCGCGCCGCTGCCGTGGATCGTGCCGCCGCACGGCAGTATCCTGCGCTACCGCTTCGACATGATGTTCCGCCGCGCCGGCCTGGTGCCGCCCGCGAACGTGGTCGACACGACGGCGATGCTGATGATCACGGCGCTGCTGCAGCAGACGGATTCGCTGCACGTGATGCCGATCGAGGTGGCGCAATACTATGCGTCGCTGAACGTGATGCGCATCCTGCCCATCGAGATCCCGTGCAAGATGGATGCGTTCGGCATCATCCGCCACCAGGACCATCTGCTGTCGCCGGGTGCCGACCTGCTGTTGCGTGCCGTGCGGGCTGCCGCAAAAGAGATTTATTGAATCCAATGCACCAAAACGTTGCGTGCAAACTTCATCATTTAAATATATTGCCCTGATTTAACATCTCGACATCGACTCAAATCTTTCTGTACCGTAACATTTCTGGGATGTGGGAAACCAGCAAAACGGGACATCCGTGCGGAAAGAGAGAACGATGAACATTCGAAATTTAAAAATTGGCAAGCGCCTCGCGCTGGGCTTCGGCTTCCTGTGCGTGGCGCTGGTCTTCATGGTCGGGCAGGGCACGATCATGCTGGGCCGGGTCAATGACGGCACCGACGAGATCGTCAACAAGCGGCTGCCGCGCATGGAACTGACGTCGCGCATGCTGAGCGACGTGAACGACATCGCCATCGCGCTGCGCAACATGATGCTGGACGACAGCGCCGACGACCGCGCGAAGCAGGTCGCCAGCATCACCGCCATGCGCAAGGACCTCGACAGCCTGCTGGCGCAGCTCGACGGCCTGCTGCGCGCTCCCAGGTCCCGCACCTTGCTGGCGCAGGAAGTCGAACTCAATGCGAAGTACACGCAGGGGCAGGTCGACCTGATCCGCCTGATCGAGAGCGGCGACGACGCGGGCGCGCGCGCCTACCTGAAGACGAAGCTGCGCCCCGTGCTGGCGGACTACAAGGCCGTGATCGGCCAGCAGATCCAGGTCCAGGCCGGCCTCGCCAACGACACGGCCCGGGAAGCCCAGGCCATGTACACGAACACGCGCACCTTGATGATCGTGCTGGGCGCCGTCATGCTGGCGCTCGCCTGCGCGCTGGCCTGGTGGATCAGTGCCTCGATCACGCGGCCGCTGCGCCGTGCGCTGGACGTGGCGACCGCCGTCGCCGGCGGCGACCTGACGTCGCGCGTGGACGTCGACAGCACCTGCGAAGTGGGCCAGCTGCTGGGCGCCCTGAAGCGCATGAACGAGAACCTGGTGGCCACCGTCGGCACCGTGCGCGGCGGCACCGACGCCATCGCGCTCGCGTCCGGCGAAGTGGCGGCCGGCAACCGCGACCTGTCGGCGCGCACCGAGCAGCAGGCCAGCGCGCTGGAAGAGACGGCGTCGTCGATGGAAGAACTGACGTCGACCGTGAAGCAGAATGCCGACAACGCGCGCCAGGCCAACACGCTGGCCGCGACGGCATCGACGGTCGCGGCCAAGGGCGGTGACGTGATCGAGCAGGTTGTCGACACGATGGCGCAGATCCACACGTCGTCGAGCCGCATCGTGGACATCATCGGCGTCATCGACGGCATCGCGTTCCAGACCAACATCCTCGCGCTGAACGCGGCCGTGGAAGCGGCGCGCGCCGGCGAGCAGGGCCGCGGCTTCGCCGTCGTGGCGGGCGAAGTGCGCAACCTGGCGCAGCGCTCGGCTGCCGCCGCCAGGGAGATCAAGACGCTGATCGCCGACTCCACCGGCAAGGTCGACACGGGCAGCTCGCTCGTGCGCGAGGCGGGCAGCACGATGGGCGAGATCGTCGACAGCGTGCGCCGCGTGGCCGACATCCTCACGGAGATCACGGCCGCGAGCCAGGAGCAGAGCGCCGGCATCGAGCAGATCAACCAGGCCATCACGCAGATGGACGACGTGACCCAGCAGAACGCGGCCCTCGTCGAGCAGGCGGCCGCCGCGTCGCAGGCGATGCAGGACCAGGCCGCGCGCCTGGCGGAGGCCGTGGCGGTGTTCCGGCTCGACGGCGGCGCGCCGGCGGCAGCGCCGGCACGTGCGATGACTCCCGCGTCTGCACCGCGCTTGAGCAAGCCGGTTGCGAAGGCGCCGGCCCGTCCGCAGGCCACTGCCGCGAAGGTGTCCGCCGAGAGCGACTGGGAAGCGTTCTGACCGTTATTGCCTCTTCGTCCAGCTTGCGATTGTGATAGGCTGTCCGGTGCATCCGGCCTTGGGCCCGATGCGCCGACACTGTCTTTACAAGGATACGCATGACTGGCTTCGTCATTACGCCTCCCGCCGTCCCGGCCCTCGCCGTGGCCGGCTCCGACCAGGTTTTCCCGCTGCGGCGCGTGTTCTGCGTGGGCCGCAACTACGCGGCCCACGCGCGCGAGATGGGTTCCGATCCGAACCGCGAACCGCCGTTCTTCTTCACCAAGCCGGCGGACGCCGTCGTGCCGGCCAGCGGCACCGTGCCGTACCCGTCGTCCACGCGCGAGCTGCATCACGAAGTCGAACTGGTCGTCGCACTGAAAGGCGGCGGCACGAACATCGCGCCGGAACAGGCGCTGGACCTCGTGTGGGGCTATGGCGTGGGCCTGGACCTGACGCGGCGCGACCTGCAGGCCCTCGCCAAGAAGGATGGCCGCCCGTGGGACATGGCGAAAGGCTTCGACGCCTCCGCGCCGTGCAGCCCGCTGATCCCCGTCGCGCGCACCGGTCACCCGCAAGAAGCGCGCATCTGGCTCGAAGTGAACGGCCAGCTGAAGCAGGAGGGCAACCTGAACGAAATGATCTGGCCGATCCCCGACGTGATCGCGGCCCTGTCGCGCCTCGTCGCGCTGGCGCCGGGTGACCTGATCTACACGGGCACGCCGGCCGGCGTGGACGCGCTGAACCCGGGCGACAAGGTGCGCGGCGGCGTCGACGGCGTGACTTCGTTCGAACTCGAGATCGGCGCGGCAGAATGAGAGTAATGCGGAAGACGGTCCTGCAGATCGGCGGCTTCGCGCCCGAGATCCAGGCCCGGATCGACGCCGAATTCCGCTGCGTCGGCCTCGCGGATCTCGAGCGCGAGCCCGGCCTGGCGAGCGAGGTCGGCGCCATCCTCACGCGCAGCAACCAGGAGGTGCCGGAACACGTGGTGCGGCGCCTGCCGGCGCTGGAAATCATCGCCACGTGCGGCGTCGGCTACGACCTGATTCCGCGCGCGCTTGCAGCCGAACGGGGCATCGTCGTCGCCAACACGCCGGACGTACTGAACGCGGCCGTGGCCGAGCTGTGCATCGGCTCCCTGCTGGCGCTGCTGCGCCGCCTGCCGCAGGCCGACCGCTACGTGCGCGCGGGCGCCTGGACGAACGCGAACTTCCCGCTGGCGACGAGCCTCGCGGGCAAGCACGTGGGGATCGTCGGCATGGGGCGTATCGGCAAGGAGATCGCGCGCCGGCTGGAGATGTTCGGCGTGGCGCTCGCCTACCACGGCCGCACGGACCAGCAGCTGGCGTGGCGCTACGAGCCCGACCTGGCCGCGCTCGCGCGCGATTCCGACATCCTCGTCGTCGTGGCGCCCGGCGGGGCCGAGACGCAGCACCTGATCGATGCGCGCGTGCTGCACGCGCTCGGACCGAACGGCTACCTCGTGAACGTGGCGCGCGGCACGCTCGTCGACGAGGCGGCATTGCTCGCGGCGCTGGAGGAGGGCACCATTGCCGGCGCGGCGCTGGACGTGTTCGACAACGAGCCGGACATCGACCCGCGCTTCTTCGCACTGGACAACGTGCTGCTGACGCCGCACCTGGGCAGCGCCACGCACGAGACGCGCGCGGCGATGGCGCAGCTCATGCTCGACAACGTGCGCAGCTGGTTCCGCAGCGGGCGCGCGCTGACGCCGGTCGAACCGGGCTGATGGTTGGTGGGCTCGCCGAGCCCACGCGGCCGTTAGTTGGCCATATTCCTGGCGACGATGGCATCCGTCGCCGCCCGCGCCTGCTGCAACGGCTGGTTCAATACGGTGGTCGCATACGCGGGCGCCGGTGCGGCCACCGTGCCCAGCGCGCTGCCGCCTTTCTGGCTGATGTCCACGTCGACCGTGGCCGACAGGCCCACGCGCAGCGGATGCGCCGCGAGTTCCTTCGGATCGAGCGAGATGCGCACCGGCACCCGCTGCACGACCTTGATCCAGTTGCCCGTCGCGTTCTGCGCCGGCAGCAGCGAGAACGCGCTCCCCGTGCCCGCGCCGAGGCCCACGACCTTGCCGTGGTAGACGACCTTGCTGCCGTAGATGTCCGCCTCGATGGTGGCCGCCTGGCCCACGCGGATGTCGCGCAGTTCCGATTCCTTGAAGTTGGCGTCGACCCACAGCTGGTCCAGGGGCACGATCGACAGCAGCGGCGCGCCCGGTGCGATGCGGCTGCCCACCTGCACGCTGCGTTTGGCGACATAGCCCGACACCGGCGCGACGATGGCGTTGCGGCGCGCGGCGAGCCACGCGGACAGGTAGTCGGCCTTCGCGGCCAGCACGTTCGGGTGTTCGGCCGGGGAGACGCCGGCCACCGTCACGCGCGCGGCCGCCAGCTGCTTCTGCGCGACGACAAGTGCCGCCTGCGCATCGTCGACGGCGCGGCGGGCGTGCGCCACGTCTTCGCCGGAGACGATGTTGTCCGCGGCCAGCGGCGCGCGCCGTGCCAGGTCTTCCTGCTTCGACTTCAGTTCCACGCGGCGCTGGTCGACGAGGGCCTCGTACTGCGCCACGTTCGTGTAGCGCTCGCGCTGCTGGCGCACGGCGGTGCCCAGCCGCGCCTCGGCCTGGGCCAGCGCGACCTCGGCATCGGATGGATCGAGGCGCACGATCTCCGTACCCGCCTGCACGAGCTGGGTCTCGTCGGCGCGGATCTCGACGACGCTTCCCGTCACCTGCGACGACACGTTCACGAGGTTGCCGCCGATGTAGGCGTTGTCCGTCTCGACGCGCTTCGACAGGACCAGGGCGTAATAGGCCGCATAGGCCGCGCCGGCGGCGAGGAAGGCGGCGGTGATGCCGGCCAGGACGACGCGGCGCTTGTTGTTGGTGGGTGCTTGGGTGCTCATGGTTTTATTTGGTATTCGATTGGGTGTGATAACCGCCGCCGAGCGCCTTCACGAGGGCGACCTGCGTCTGCAGGCGGGCATCCGTCAACTGCAGGTCGACGTCGCGCTGGCGCAGCACGGCCAGCCGCGCCTGCAGGACCGCGGCGCGGTCGGCGAGGCCGCGCTGCATGCGCGCCTCGGCGTTCGCGGCCAGCTTGCGGCTCGCGTCAATGGTCGCGGCGTGTGCTGCCGCCTCCTGCGCGATGCCTTGCAGGGTGGCCGCTTCGCGCGCGACGTCGCGCACCGCGTTCAGCACGGCCTCGTTGTACTCGGCCAGCAATTCGTCGCGGCTGCTGCGCGCCTGGCCCAGCTGGGCGTGCAGGCGGCCACTGTCGAACAGGGGCAGGTCCAGCGTCGCGCCGATCAGTGGGGTGCGGCTCGGGTAGCGCAGCAGCTTGCCGAGCGACGTCGCATCGAGGCCGATGGCCGCGGCGAGATTGATGTCGGGCCGGAACGCGGCTTCGCTCGCGGCCACGCGGCCCAGCTGCGCCTCGATGCGCCAGCGCGCGGCCTGCAGGTCGGGCCGGCGCGCGAGCAGCTCCATGCCCAGTTCGCGCGGCACGGCGTCGGTCGCGGGCGCGGGCTGGAAGCGGGCGAGGTCGGTCAATGCGGCGGCGTCACCGCCGATCAGCGCGCGCAGGCCTTCGCGTTCGCGCGCGGCGTCCGTGTCGTAGCGCGCGGCCTGTTCCTGCAGGCTGGCGAGGTCCTGCTCCGCGCTTTGCAGCGCATCGGCGCTGATCAAGCCATGCGCCATGCGCGATTTACGCCCGGCGATGACGTCGCGCTGCACGGCGATCAGGGCGTTCGTGTTGTCCTGGCGCGCCCACAGCATCTGCAGGCGCAGATAGCTTTGCACGACCGACGCCGCCAGCACCTGGCGGGCCTGCGCGCTTTCTGCGGCGGCCGCATTCGTCTCGCCCAGCGCGGCGGCGATGAGGGCGCGGTGCTTGCCCCACCAGTCGACGTCGTAGCTGGCGCGCAGGGACACGCTGGCGTCGTTGAACCACGCCCCGCCGATCGGCGGCGGGAAGAAGCCGTTCGACGAATAGCGCTGGCGGTTCAGGCCCGAGGCCAGGTCGACCTTGGCGCCTTCATTGGCCACTTCCGCGCCGAACGCGGCGCGGGCGCTGGCGACGCGCGCGGCGGCGACGGCGAGCGTCGGGTTGTCGCGCAGGGCGCGGGCCACCAGGGCGTTCAGTTGCGGGTCGTGGTAGTCGAGCCACCATTGCTCGGCGGGCCAGGCGGCGGCCGGCAACTGGATCGCCGGCGCATGCTGGGCCTTGGCGAAGTCCGGGCCCGGTGCCTTGTTCGCGTCCGGCGGGACGCTGATGCAGCCGGACAGCAGCGTCAGTGCCGCGGCCGCGATGGATGAAAGTTTGAAGTGTCGCACGGTGTAGTCTTGTTGGTTATTCGAGTGCTGCATGATCCACCTGCGCCGGCGCGGCGGCGGCCTTCGGTGGGCGGATCAGCAGCAGCATCGGGATCACGGCCATGGTCAGCAGCATCATCAGCCAGTAGTCGTCGACGTAGGCAATCATCGACGCCTGGCGCGTGATCTCGTTGTTGATGAGGGCAGGGCCGGCCTGCGTGGCCATGTCGTAAAGGCTCGTCGGATCGTGCACGGCGGGATTCGCCGCGGTGACCTGCGTGGCCAGCGACGCGTGCGCGATCTGCGTGTTGCGCACGAGGAGGGCCTGCACGAGCGCGATGCCGATCGACGAGCCGATGTTGCGTACGAGGCTGTACAGCGCCGTGCCTTCCGCGCGCATCTGGGGCGACAGGGTCGCGAACGTGGCGGCCGACAGCGGCACGAACACGAGGCCCAGCCCGACGCCCTGGATCACGCCGGGCCACACGATGTCGGACTGGGACAGCACGAGCGTGTAATGCGTCATCTGCCACAGCGAGAACGCGGTGATCGCGAAGCCGACGCCCAGCAGCAGCCGGAAATCGACCTTGCCCGTGAGGCGCCCGACGATCATCATCGCGGCCATCGTGCCGAGGCCGGACGGCGCCGTGACGAGGCCCGCGAGCTTGGCCGGATAGCCCATCAGGCCTTGCAGCATCGTCGGCATCAGCGCGCGCGTCGCGAACAGCACCATGCCGACGATGAAGATCAGCAGCAGGCCCGTGACGTAGTTCGCGTTCTTCAGCAGGCGGAAATCGACGAACGACTGGCCGGCGGGGCGCGTCAGCGTGTGGCCGATGAAATAGGAAAACGCGAGCGTCGTCAAAATCAGTTCGACCCACGTCTCCGTCGACGCGAACCAGTCGTTCTGCTCGCCGCGGTCCAGCAGCATCTGCAGCGCGCCGATGGCGATGGACAAGGTGACGAAGCCGAACGTGTCGAAGCGGACGCGCCGGGCCGGATCGGCCGCGTGGATGTAGCGCCAGATGCCCCAGAAGGCCAGCGCGCCGATCGGCACGTTGATGAAGAAGACCCAGCGCCAGCTGTAGCTGTCCGTCAGCCAGCCGCCCAGCGTCGGCCCGAGGATCGGCCCGATCATCACGCCCATGCCCCACACGGCCATCGCGGAGCCGTGTTTTTCGCGCGGGTTGATGTCGAGGAGGACCGACTGCGACAACGGCACGAGCGCCGCGCCGAACACGCCCTGCAGCATGCGCGCGACGACGATTTCCGTCAGCGTCGCCGAGATCCCGCACAGCACCGAGGCAAGCGTGAAGCCGGCGACGGAGACGAGGAACACCTTCTTCAGGCCGAAACGGTCGACGAGCCAGCCGTTCAGCGGCGTCGCGATGGCGGCGGCCACGATGAACGACGTCAGTACCCACGTGATCTGGTCCTGCGACGCCGACAGCGATCCCTGCATGTGCGGCAGCGCCACGTTGGCGATGGTGCCGTCCAGTGCCTGGATGATCGTCGCCAGCATGATCGAGATCGTGATCATGGTGCGGTTGATGGGCGCCGCTGTCGTCACAGGCCGTCCTCGAGGCGCTTCCTGAGGGTTTCCAGCAGGACGGTCGCGGCGGCCAGTGCGTCGCGGTCGAGGCCGGCCAGCAGGTCGGCGCGGAACGGCTGCGCTTCCGCGAGCACTTCGGCGTAGACGGTCTTGCCGGTGTCGGTCAGCTGCACGAGTTTGACGCGACGGTCGGTGGGCGAGGGCGCGCGCGTGACGAAACCGTCGCGCTCCAGGCGGTCGAGCATGGACACCATCGACGGCCCCTCGACGCCGACCAGGTCGGCCAGCGCCCGCTGCGACATCGGCGCGCCCGACTTGGCGATCATCGCGATCGTCATCCAGCCGGACTGGCCGATGCCCAGGTGCTTGAGGCGCTTGTCCAGCGCGAGCCGCCACAGGCGCGCGCTCGTGTGCAGGGCCGCCGAGAAGCGTTCCTCGATCGACTCAGGTAGTTTGCTCATCATTAGCCATAAAATAGATAGGAACCTATCGATTTTATGCTGCGCAACCGAACTGCGCAAGTGACAACGCCGGGGTCAGCTCCCCCGCTTCCGGAAATTGCACAGAATCGGGGTCAGACCCCGGTCTGTCGAAAATTCGGGGTCAGAGCACTTTGGAGATCAATTGCTCTCGAAGCATTAAAGTCGTCTTTACCGGTAAATCGCCATGCTGGCGGCAGCACCTTGTGCCCCGGCAGTTGGGTACATGGCCGACGAGCCATTTCTTGAAAAAGTGCTCTGACCCCGAATTTCCAGAAAAATGTGCTCTGACCCCGAATTTTTCTGACCCCGAATTTTTGCAGGGCGGTCAGATGGGCGATTCGGCCTTGTCCAAGGTGAACACGGCGTGCACGTCGCCGGCCACGACGCCGCGCGCGTTCCTGATGGGCGGTGCGCGGTACTGCTCGAGATGCCTGCGGCGCGTGTCGTCCAGCAGGCCCAGTTGATCGAGCACGGCGAACGTGGCCGGATGCAGCGCTCGTACGGCGCCATCGGCCACCTTGATCGCGATGCCGATGCCGGCCGAGCGGATGCCGATGGCCTGCACCGCGTCCGCGCCGATCTTCGCGACCCAGTCGCCCCCGCCGGCCTGCATCCACGCGAGGTCGGTGCGCGCGTCGCCCGACACCATGTCGGGATGCGCCGTCATCGCGTCGAACAGGTCACCCAGCGCGGCGCCGAGGCGCGCGTCCGCGCTGCCTTGCGCGAGGCGCGCGTACAGGTGCGCGAGGCGTGCCAGCGGCATCGCGTAGTTCGGCGCCGAGCAGCCGTCGATGCCCGTCGGGAGCGTGTCTTCCGTCATCTGCACGCAGTCGGCCAGCGTACTGCGGATCGCGCGCTGCAGCGGGTGCGCGGGATCGACATAGCCTTCCGTCGGCGCGCCGTGCAGGCGGCACCAGGCGAGGAAGCCGCTGTGCTTGCCCGAGCAATTGTGGTGGACCGTGCGCCAGCGGCGTTCGGCCGGCACGGGCAGGCCGACGGCGTCGTAGTAGAGCGGCGCCGCGCAGCCGCAGGCGAGGTGGCTTTCGTCCAGGCCGATCTTGTCGAGGATGGACGTCACGCCCACCAGGTGCTTTTCTTCGCCCGAGTGGCTGGCGCACAGCAGGGCCAGCTCGGCACGCGTGAGACCGAAGCGCGCGGGGCCGTCGTCGAGCACGAAGGGCAGGGCCTGGAACGGCTTCAGCGCGGAACGGGTGAAGGTCATGAAGTCGGGATCGCCCGCCGACCACAGCAGGCGGCCGGCGACGTCGACGACGGCGATCGAACCGTAATGGATGTTCTCGACCGCGTAGCCGCCGGCGAGCTCGCCGTCGGGCGGATAGCCACGCGTGGTGGCGACCAAAGGCACTGGATGCATCGGTTCGCTCCTTCGTCTGGATGGGCTGTTCGAAGCCGACACTGTAACGGATTCCGGCCGCCCGGGGAGCGCAAACGCGGCCCGGAACGATGCCAAAAACTATATGCATCCGCAGCATTTCGGTCCGGTTTTTCGACAGTTCATCCCTCCATTTCGACGCTTTGGCGTCTCCCCGATGACGCCTCAATCCGCCTTTCCTACACTGTCATCACTCGCCGCACATTAACGACGCGGCGATACGAAAAACGGTGGACCGTTAGAGCATCCGACGATTCTTTTGAAATCGTGCTCATGGTCCGTAATACATATCGAAAATTAATCTCGGAGCAATCATGCGTATCGTACAAGCCCTGGTCTTCACCGCCGCCGCCACCCTGTCCCTGGGCGCCTTCGCCGACCCGTCCATCGCGCCGTCCTCGGCCACCGCCAGCGCCGTCACGATGTCGTCGTCGACGCACACCGCCTACCGCCTGACCCAGGATGAAGCCGAACACATGCGCGGTTCGTTCCGCCTCACCGACGGCCGCACGATCACGGTCACCAACCGGATGAACAAGCTGTTCGTCGACCTGGACGGCAAGCGCGAGGAAATGGTGCCGGTCGCTCCGAAGAAATTCGTCACGCGCGACACGGGTGCCGAGATCGCCTTCAACCAGGTGCCGTTCGCCGACGAGGTCGTCGTCAACCAGGCCGCGCGCTGATGCGCGGCGCCGAACACGGCCGGCCTGGCCGATGCGGACCGGGCCGGCGCATGTCAACCGCGGGTCAGATCGGCGCGCCGAAGCGCCCGGCCTGGTAATCGATGATCGCCTGCTGGATTTCTTCGCGCGTGTTCATCACGAACGGCCCGTGCGCCACGACGGGTTCGCGGATCGGAAAGGCGTGACCGAGCAGCAGCACGCTGTCGTGGTCGGCCAGGATGTCCAGTTCATCGCCCTCCGCATCGAACTCCGCAAGGTGCATTGCGCTGACCGTTTCCGGCACCCCCTGGATCACGCCGCGCAGGACGTACAGGAACACGTTGCGGTCGAGTAGTCCATCCACGTGCAGGCGCGCACCCGCCTTCATCTCCACCGTGCACAGCGACACATCCGTCAGCGATGTGATCGGCCCCGTCACGCCGCCATACGTGCCCGACACGAGGTGCACGCGCACGCCATCGCCCTTGTCCACGACGGGAATCTCGTCGCGCTGCAGCCCGATGTAGCGGGGCGCCGTCATCTTCAGCGCGGGCGGCAGGTTGACCCACAATTGCAGGATCTCGAGCGGCCCGCCGCGTTCCATGAACTCGCGCGGCGACACTTCCGCATGCACGATGCCGCGGCCGGCCGTCATCCATTGCACGCCGCCGGGACCGATCACGCTTTCATGGCCCGCGCTGTCGCGGTGCGCGAGCAGGCCGTCGAGGATGAACGTCACCGTCTCGAAGCCGCGGTGCGGATGCGGGCCGAACGGCAGGCCGCGGTTATGCGGCGGATAGACCTGCGGGCCGTGATGGTTGAGGAACAGGAAGGGATCGACCTGGTCGAGATGCGGACCCGGCACGGGGCGCTGGGTGATGAGGTCGCCGATGTCGTCGCGCAGCGCGGGGTGCACGCGCCGGATGATCTTGTGGGTCATGTTCGTTTTCGTTTGAATGTGCAGCGCCTACGATAACCGATTGCGCGCGGAGGAGTCGCCAGCAATCTTTACGCATCCCTGCTATGCTCGTTTCCCCCTTTCACTTCTGGAGATGGAGACAATGCATACGAAGACCAGCGCACGCAACCTGGCCGTGGCCATCAGCCTCGCCTGGGCAGCAAGCGCGACGGGCGCACCCGCCCAGGCCGTGCCCGGCGACACGGCGATCAAGGCGGCCAAACATGCCGTCACGGCATACCGCGACGACGTCGTCGACACGTTGGCCAAACTGGTCAGCTACAACACGGTCGCGGACAAGGACATCCCGTGCGACCGCAACCCGCGCCACCAGGCGTTCAAGGACGCCCTGAAACAGGAAGCGACGCGCCTGGGCCTGGACTATGCGGACTACGGCTGCGTGGCCATCGTCGGCCTGGGCAAGGGCGCTGAGCGCGTGGGCCTCGTCGCGCATGGCGACGTGCAGCCCGTCGACGCGAGCAAGTGGAAGAAGTCGCCGTTCGAGCTGGACCGCACGAGCGAGCCGGGCCGCCTGCTGGCGCGCGGCGCCGAGGACGACAAGGGCCCGATCGCCACCGCGCTGTACGCGATGAAGTCGCTGAAGGACCTGCAGGTGCCGCTGTCCAGGCGTATCGAACTGTACGTGTACATGGCCGAGGAATCGGACTGGGGGCCGCTGGAAGAATTCATCAAGACGCACCCGCTGCCGCAGATGAACATCACGCTCGATGCGGAGTATCCGGCCGTGTCGGCGGAGAAGGGCTATGGCACGCTGGCCGTGACGATGCCGGCCACCACGGCCGCGCCGCCGGCGGGCAGCCCGTTCGTCAAGGCCTTCAAGGGCGGCTTCTTCGGCAGCCAGATTCCGGAAGATGCGCAGGCCACGATCGCCAACGCGACGCCGGCACTGGAAGCGCAGATCCGCGCGCGCGCCGGCAAGCAGACGGGCATGCACTACCGGTTCGAGCGCAAGGACGGCGACCTGCTCGTCGTCGCGAAGGGCCTGTCGGCGCACTCGTCGAAACCGGAAGACGGCGTCAACGCGATCAGCATGCTGGCCGACGCGCTCGCCGTGCAGGCATGGCCGGACACGACGGCAGGCGCGCTGGTGAATTTCCTCAACGAGATGGTGGGCACCGGCTACTACGGCGAGAAGTTCGGCAGCATCGCCTACCGCGACGCATTCATGGGCCCGATGACGTTCGCGCCGACCGTGATCCGCCAGCAGGATGGCGGCGCGCCGTTTGGTGGCCTTGAAGTCGCGATCAACATCAGAAGGCCGCAAGGCAAGACGACCGAACAGCTGACCAACGAGATCAACGCCGCGCTCGCGCAGTGGCAGGGCACGCACGTGCAGCTGGCGAAGGTGAGCATGCAGATCGGCGAACCATGGGTGCAGAAGGATGCGCCGCAACTGCCGGTGCTGATGAAGACGTTCGCGTACTTCACGGGCAGCAAGGATCCGAAGCCGGTCGCGATCGGCGGCGGCACGAATTCGCGCCTGTTCCCGCACGCAGTCAGCTTCGGCCCGGCAATGCCGGGCACGGTCTACACGGGCCATTCGGAGCATGAGTTCATCACCACGAAGCAGCTCCTGCTGAACCTGCAGATGTACACGGCCGTGCTCGCCGAGCTCGCGAAATAAATGTCGCAATGCAGCGCCGCCGGGTCCGTTTCCGGGGGCGCTTCACGATTTTGGACGCCCGGCAGTCATGTAGGTCGGCTTCTCGCCAAAATGTGTAAATCCTTCCAAAAGTTTTGTAGGTTTAGGCCTACATGAGCATGGTCTTCATAGGGGATAAATACCCGTTTCCCTAGGAGAGACAGCAGGCCGGGCCACGGCCGCCCGACCGGCCTCCCTGTGCCCCGTTGATTGTCGGAAAAGCTAGAGGTGGCCCCGAGAAAATGTGGCGAAAACGCCATGATAGGATCAGACCTGACGTAGCAATGCCTGACCTGTCGATGCCATGCACAGCCAAGAACTGATCAAACCTGACGGAAGACACCTGACGTTGTACAGCAGCCGGCCCATCCCGGACGGCATCGTCGCGACCAGTCCCTTCGCCGAATCGCAACACGCCAACCCGCACCTGCGCTGGCATCCGCTGCGCGGCGAATGGGTCGCGTATGCAGCGTTCCGCCAGAACCGCACGTATCAGCCGCCCCCGCAGTACAACCCGCTGGCCCCCACGCGCGATCCCGAACACCCGACCGAGATGCCGGCGGGCGACTACGAGATCGCCGTGTTCGACAACCGCTTTCCGTCGCTCGCGCTGGACGCGCACGAGCCGCCGACGCTCACCGTGCCGACCGCGCCCGCCAACGGCAAGTGCGAAGTCGTCGTGTTCACGCAGGACCCACAGGCGGCCCTGGGCCGGCTGCCGCTGGCGCGCATCGAACTGCTGCTGGAAGTGTGGGGCGACCGCACGCGCAGGATCGGTGGCCGGCACCACATCCAGTACGTGCTGCCGTTCGAGAACCGCGGCGTGGAAGTGGGCGTCACGTTGCACCACCCGCACGGCCAGATCTACGCGTACCCGTTCATCCCGCCCGTGCCCGCGCGCCAGCTCGCACAGGAACGCGAGTACTACCTGCAGCACGGCACGAGCCTGTTGTGCGACATGGCGCGCGACGAGGCGGCCGACGAGAAGCGCGTCGTGTACCGCGACGACGAGGCGATCGCCTTCGTGCCGGCCTGCGCGCGCTATCCGTACGAGGTGTGGGTGATGCCGACCGCGCCATGCAAGGATTTCGCGGCCTTGAGCCCCGCGCAGCGTACGAGCCTGGCGCGCGCGCTGAAGACGGTGCTGCTCAAGTTCGACACGCTGTGGGAGCGCCCGTTCCCGTACCTGATGACGTGGTACCAGGCGCCGACGGATGGCGCGGATCACCCCGAGACGCAGCTGCACTGCCAGTTCTATCCGCCGTACCGCACGCGCGACCGGCTGAAATACCTGGCCGGCACGGAGATCGGCGCCGGCATGTTCGCGATGGACGTGCTGCCCGAGACCACGGCGTACGAATTGCAGCAGGTCGAGGTGCGGCTGGAGGGTGAAGCATGAGCCGCGCCGCCGAGGTCGCGGACAAGCTCGCGTTGCTGCGCGCGGCATTGGCGGAGGCAGGCGCGCAGGCGATCCGGCTGCGCGGCACCGACTGGTTCGCGTGGGCGACGGCGGGCGGAGATTCGTCCGTGCTGCTGGCCGCCGATTGCGGCGTGGCCGAGGTGCTCGTCACGCGCGACGACGCCGTGATCCTGACGGACGCCATCGAAGCCGAGCGCCTCCGCGTGGAACAGGTTCCGCCGGGCTTCACATTCCACATCGCGCCGTGGGCCGAGACGGAGCTGCGCGACACCTATGTGCTGGGCGTGGCGAATGGCGGCGTCGTGCTGTCCGACCATCCTCGCCACGGCAACAGTCATGCCGAACAGCCGCTGCCCGCGAGCCTGCGCCTGCGCCGCATGGTGCTGCTGCCGGCCGAACAGGAACGCTACCGCGCGCTGGGCCGCGACGCGGCCATCGCGATGGCGGAGACACTCCGTGCCGCGCGGCCCGGATGGACCGAACTCGAACTTGCGGCGGCAGGCGCACACGCCTTGTGGCGGCGCGGGATCCAGCCCGCGCTCGTGCTGGCCGCGGGCGCACGGCGGTTGCCGTTGTTCCGCCATCCCGTGCCGGCCAACGAGCCGCTGGGCGCACGCGCGATGCTCGTGTTCTGCGCGCGCCGTCACGGCCTCGTGGCGAGCCTGTCGCGTGGCGTCGCTTTCAGTCCGCTCTCCGACGACGAGCGCAATGCGCAGGCCGACCTGCTGCAGGTCGAAGCGACGGGGCTCGATGCCGTGCGTCCGGGCCAGTCGCTGGCGGCCGTCTACCACGCGCTGGAAGCCGCGTACCGCCATGTGAACCGGCCGGACGCGATCCGCGAGCACCACCAGGGCGGCATCACGGGTTACCAGGCGCGCGAGATCGTCGCGAGTCCGAGCACCGCGACCGGGATCGAGACGGGCATGGCGTTCGCGTTCAACCCGAGCTTCGCCGGTATGAAGATGGAAGACACGTTCCTGCTCGGCCCGAATGGGCTGGACAACGTGACGCTGGATCCGGACTGGCCGGCGACGACAATCCAGGGCCGTGCGCGCCCTGTCTGGCTGGAGGTGACATGACATGAACAATCCCGAGACCTTCTTCGGCGGCGCTCCGGAAGCGTTCGCATCGGCCCCCGGCCGCGTCAACCTGCTGGGCGAGCACACGGACTACAACGACGGCTACATGCTGCCCGTGGCGACCCCGCAGGCTACCCTCATCGCCCTCGCGCGCAGCCACGACGACCAGCACCACCTGTACTCCGGCACCCTGGACGGCAACGTCACGTTCGCGGCAAAAGGGGGCAGCGCGCCGCAGGGCTTCGGCAGCTATATCGAAGGCTGCATCCGCCTCGTGGAAGCGACGGGCGTCACCGTGCCGCCGCTGCGCGTGTTCGTCACCACGAACCTGCCCGTCGGCTCGGGCCTGTCGTCGTCCGCGGCGCTCGAAGTGGCGATGCTGCGCGCCATGCGCAACCTGCTCGGGTTCTCCCTCGACGACGTGAAACTGGCGCAGATCGCGCAGCGCGCCGAGATCGAGTTCGCGCGCGTCAACTGCGGCATCATGGACCAGATGGCGTCGAGCCTGTGCGACGAACGCAGCATGCTGTTCATCGATGCGCGCACGCTGGAACACCATCTCGTGCCCCTGCCGGAAGGCGCGGAGCTGATCGTCGTCGACTCCGGCGTGCCGCGCACGCTCGCGGCCAGCAAGTACAACGAACGCCGCGCCGAATGCGAAGAGGCGTCGCGCAAGCTGGGCGTGAAGGCGCTGCGCGACGTGACCGACCCGGCGGCCGTGGAGTCGCTGCCCGAGCCGCTGCGCCGGCGCGCGCGCCACGTCGTGCTGGAAGACCTGCGCGTGCTGGAAGCGGCGAAGGGCGTGCCGGCCGAACGCTTCGGCGAACTGATGAACGCGTCGCACGAGAGCCTGCGCGACGACTACGAGGTTTCGATTCCCGAGCTCGACCAGCTGGTGGCCGCGTTGCGTGCCGCCCCGGGTGTGCTCGGAGCACGCTTGACCGGCGCGGGATTCGGCGGTGCCTGCGTCGCACTATGCCGCGCCGAAGGTAAAGAAAATTCGGCACGACAGGCAGCGGAAACTGCACTCTCCACCTACAACAAAGCAGGACGTCAGGGTCGTATCCTGATCCCGGTCCCGACTCAAGGAAAGGAAAACAATGAGCCAGTTTGAGTATCCCCGCCCGCAGCTGGTCCGCGACAATTGGATCAATCTGAACGGTAAATGGCGCTTCCGTTTCGACGATGAGCTGGTCAACAAGATGCCGGCCGGCGTGACCGGCTGGACCCACGAGATCAACGTGCCGTTCGCACCCGAGACGGAGATGTCCGGCATCCAGGACACCGGCTTCCACCGCTTTTGCTGGTACGAGCGCGACTTCGAGCTGATGCCGTCCGAGGAGCGCGTGATCCTGCACTTCGGCGCCGTCGATTATTTTTCCCGCGTGTGGGTCAACGGCCAGCTCGTGGCCGAGCACGAAGGCGGCCACACGCCGTTCAGTGCCGACATCACGTCCGCGCTGAACGGCAACGGCAGGCAGACCGTGACCGTGTTCGTCGAGGACGATCCGGCCGACCTCGCCAAGCCCCGCGGCAAGCAGGACTGGCTGCTGGAACCGCACTCGATCTGGTATCCGCGCACGACCGGCATCTGGCAGACCGTGTGGATCGAGAAGGTGGCGCGCACCTTCATCCGTTCGCTGCGCTGGACGCCGATCTTCGAGACGTTCGAGATCGGCTGCGAAGTGTTTGCCGGCGGCGACATCCAGGAAGACATGTTCGTCGAGGTCAAGATCTGGCACGGCGAACAGCTGCTCGCGGACGACAATTACAAGCTGCTGCAGGGCGAGGCGAACCGCAAGATCGCGCTGTCCGACCCCGGCATCGACGATTCCCGCAACGAGCTGCTGTGGAGCCCGGAGCGGCCCACCTTGCTGGACGCGGAGGTGATCCTGCGCTGCGGCGACAAGGTCGTCGACACGGTCAGGTCGTACACGGCGCTGCGCGCGTTCCACATCAACCGCGACCGCCTGCTGCTGAACGGCCGCCCGTATCCCTTGCGCCTCGTGCTGGACCAGGGCTACTGGACCGAATCGTTCCTGACGGCGCCGTCCGACGAGCATTTGAAACGCGACGTCGAACTGGCCAAGCTGATGGGCTTCAACGGCGTGCGCAAGCACCAGAAGATCGAAGACCCGCGCTACCTGTACTGGGCCGACAGGCTGGGCCTGCTCGTGTGGGAAGAGATGCCATCGGCCTACCGGTTCTCGCCGCGCGCGATCACGCGCATCGTCAAGGAATGGACGGAAGCGATCGAGCGCGACTACAGCCACCCGTGCATCATCGTGTGGGTGCCGTTCAACGAATCCTGGGGCGTGCCGAACCTGACGCTGACCCAGGCGCACCGCAACGCGGTCGAGGCGCTGTACCACCTGACGCGCACCCTCGACGCGACCCGCCCGGTGATCGGCAACGACGGCTGGGAAGCCTCGGCCACCGACATCCTGGGCATCCATGACTACGACTGCAATCCGGACAAGGTGAAGACGCGCTACGAGGTTTCCGACCCCGTGCGCACGCTGTTCGACCAGCGCCGCCCCGGCGGCCGCATCCTCACCCTGGACGGCTTCCCGCACCGCGGCCAGCCCATCGTGCTTACCGAATTCGGCGGCATCGCATTCGATCCGAACGCGACGCCCGAGGACGGCACGTGGGGCTATACCCGTGCCCATACGGCCGAGAGTTATCACGCGCTGTACCGAGATCTGCTGAAGGTGGTCAACGAGACCTTCATGTTCAGCGGCTTCTGCTATACCCAGTTCGCCGACACGTTCCAGGAAGCGAACGGCCTGCTCAACGCGGACCGTACACCCAAGCTGCCGTTCGAGTTGATCAGCGCGGCAACGCGCAACGTCGCCCTCGAACCCAAGGACGTGGAAGAGGAGGGAGACAAGCCGGGCTGACGCAGGCGCCGCCCGGCGCGCTCCGAACCCCGACGCGAGCACGGCACCCTTTGGGCGCCCGCCCCATCGCAGCGCGGCCACGGTTGATCAGCTCACCCTTGGCCGCGCTGTGGACGGGCTCGCTCGTCCGTACCGCGCGCAGAGCGTTCGACGCCGCGCCGCGGCGCGGTCGGTCGGCCCACGCCACCGATCAATTGAACGCCCCGCGCGGGCGAGAAGGAGCCATCATGTCCACGATCGTCGTTTTCAGCCACCTGCGCTGGGATTTCGTGTTCCAGCGGCCGCAGCATTTGCTGTCGCGCCTGGCACAGCATTACCCGGTCCTGTTCGTCGAGGAACCGGTGTACGATGACGGCGCCCCGTTCATGGAACGATCCAGCCCCGCTCCGAACGTGACCGTGTGCCGCGCGCACACCCCGATCCACGCCAACGGTTTCCACGACGAACAGCTGCGGCTGCTCCAGCCCATGGTCGCGCAGTTGGCACCGCCAGGAGACGAGGTCGTCGCGTGGTTCTACACGCCGATGGCCCTGCCGCTGCTGCAATCGTTGCGGCCCGCGCTCGTCGTGTACGACTGCATGGATGAACTGGCCTCGTTCCGCAATCCTCCGAAGCAATTGCTGCAGCGTGAAAGCGCGCTGCTCTCCATCGCCGACCTCGTGTTCGCCGGCGGCCCCAGCCTGTACGAGGCCAAGCGCCACCGCCACCCGAACGTCCACTGCTTTTCCAGCAGCGTCGACGTCGTGCACTTCCAGCAGGCGCTGGACCGCACGCGCACGCATCCTCAGCAGGACGCCATCCCGCACCCGCGCCTCGGCTTCTACGGCGTGCTGGACGAGCGCTTCGACCCGGACCTCGCCGGCGTCGTCGCCGACGCGCACCCCGAGTGGCAGATCGTGCTGGCCGGACCGGTCGTCAAGATCGATCCGGAGCGTCTTCCACGCCGCCCCAACATCCACTACCTGGGCCAGCAGCCGTACGCCGCGTTACCCGACCTGCTGGCGGGCTGGGACGTGTGCCTGATGCCGTTCGCCATCAACGAGGCGACCAGGTTCATCAGCCCCACCAAGGTGCTCGAATACATGGCGGCGCAACTGCCGATCGTCAGCACGCCGATCGCCGATGTCGCCAATCCCTACGGCCACGTGGTCGCCATCGCGGACACGCCTGACGAATTCGTCGCGGCCTGCGAAGCGGCACTGGCGCAGACCTCCGAACAGCGCCGCCACATGGTCGACGCGATGCAGGCCGTCGTGGCCGCCACGTCGTGGGACAACACGGCCGCGCGCATGCGCGAGCTGATCGACACGGCGCCGCCGCACACGGACCGGCGCGCCACGCCGCGCAGGCTGGATGCGGCCGACGATCCTGCCGCCGCGTCCTTGCGCGGATCGAAAGTGAACACGCTGCGCGCGCACGAGCCGCACGTGGGCACGGTCGTCATCGGCGGCGGACCGACGGGGCTGTCGGCCGCGTACCATCTCGGCGCCGATACCTTGCTGCTGGACCGCAACGAATCCGTCGGCGGCTGGTGCCGCTCCATCGAGGACAACGGCTTCACGTTCGATCACGCGGGCCACATCATGTTCTCGAACGACCCCTACGTCCTCAAGATGTACGAGGTGCTGCTGGGCGATAACGTGCACTGGCAGAACCGCGAAGCCTGGATCTACAGCAAGGGCGTCTACACCCGCTACCCGTTCCAGGGCGCGCTGTACGGCCTGCCGCCGAAGGTTGTCACGGAATGCGTCATGGGCGCCATCGAGGCGCGCTACGAAAGCGCGGAGAGCAGGACCGCGGCCGCGCAAGCCGTCGACGACTGCTGCGCCGACGGCACGACGGACGTGTGCAATACCGATCGCTCGGTGAAAGGCGAAGTGAAGAACTTCGAACAGTTCATCTACAAGGTATGGGGCAAGGGCATCGCGAAGCACTTCGCGATCCCGTACAACCGCAAGATCTGGACGGTGCCGCTGTCCGAGATGGAGACGTCGTGGCTGGGCGGCCGCGTGCCGCTGCCGAACCTGGAAGAGATCATCCAGGGCGCGCTGGAACCGTCGCCGAAGCCGCTGGGGCCGAACGCCCGTTTCGGCTATCCGCTGAAGGGCGGCTTCCAGGCATTGATGAACGGCTTCCTGCCGCATATCAAGGGCAAGATCGAACTGAATGCCGACGTCGTGCAGGTGTTGCCGCGCGAACACATCGTCGCCCTGCGCGACGGGCGCCGCTTCCGCTACGACGACCTGATTTCCACGATGCCGCTGCCCGAGCTGATCAAGGCGATCGGCAACGAGGCGCCGGAAGAGGTGAGGGCGGCGGCAAAGGGCTTGCGCCACGTGTCGATCCGCTGCGTGAACATCGGCATCGACCGCGTCGCCACCGACAAGCACTGGATCTACTATCCGGAAGACACGATCTTCCACCGCATCTTCGTGCAGGGCAATGCGAGCCCAGGCTGCAATCCGCCGGGCGGCTTCGGCTTCACCTGCGAAATCTCGTACTCACCGTACAAACCCCTGCCAGTCGACGGCGAGGCGTTGATCGCGCGTGCCATCGAGGATTGCCGCAAGGTCGGCATGATCCAGGACGGCGACACGATCCTCGCCGCGAACCAGGTCGACATGCCGTACGCCTACGTGCTGTACGACCACGCGCGCGCCCGCAACGTCGAGACGTGCAAGGCATGGCTGAAGCAGTACGACATCACGCTCGTCGGCCGCTACAGCGAGTGGGAATACTACAATTCCGACCACGCCCTGCTGGCCGGCAAGCGCGGCGCCGACATCGTCCATGCCAAGCGTGCGCGGGCGCAGAAAGCCAGTTCGGAATAGGCGCGCGCCCGCCTGGTGCTGCCTAGTGTTGTATGGCGCCGCCGGACAGGCTGACCCGGTCGCCGGTGCGGAAATCCGGCGTCGCCTGCTGGGTCACGACCTGCGTGCTGCCGTCGTCCATGCGCAGGGTGACGCGGTAGACGCGGTCGGACGAGGAACCCGTCGTGCCGCCGGAGCTGCTGCCCATGGCGGCGCTGGCGCTGGTATCGCCTTCGGTGGCGGCGCTGCTTGACCGGGGCATGACTTCGATGGCGGCGACGGTGGCGTTCGGGCTCATGCTGGACGCGGACGTGCCGCCGCCCGACGCGCCGTAGCTGCTCTGGCTGCCGCCGGTCATGCCGCTGCCGGTGGTGGCGCCCTGGTCCTGCGTCATGCCGGAGGTGCCTTGCGAGCCGGACGTGTCGTAGCCGCTCGAGCTGCCCGCCGCGCCGGAGCTGCCGGAGGAACCGGACGAGCCCGAGGACCCGCTGGCGCCACCCCAGCTGCCCGATCCTTGCGATCCGGTGCCGCCGCCGGTGCCCGACATGCCGCCGCTGGTCGACGTGCCCGTGGCCGTGCCGCTGCTGCCTGTCTCGCCGCCGCCGCTGCTGCCGCTGCTGCCCATGCCGCCGCCGCGCCAGGAACTGCACGCGGACAGCCCGACTGCCAGCGCCAGCAAGCCCGCCAGGAAGACGCTCTGGTGTTTTTGCTTCATGATCAACTCCTTCTGATGGGATAGTGTCAGGTTAGATGAGTGACGATGCCGCGTGCCACTTTGGTAAGAGGCGTGTTCGGTATCGGCGTTCAAACTGCCTGTCGTTGAACATGAGCCACGTCAAAGTCGTGGCGCGCCGGCTCAGCGTCCGGCGTCGACGGTGGCGCGCGCTGCCAGCAGGGCCATCACGCTGCCCACCACGATGGCGGCGCTGACGTCGACGGCCCAGTCGCGCACGCTGGCGCCGCGGTAGGGAAAGAAACTTTGCACGTATTCGTCGCCCGCGCCCATCGCCGCGACCGCCAGCACGGCCTTGCAGGCGCGTGCGAGCGGCGTGCCGCGGCTGCCGCTGAACCACAGCGCAGCCAGCACGGCATAGGCGATCGAATGCAGGACGGCTCCCGGTGCGTAGGCGGCGATATCGGCGCGGGCGCCTGGAACGTTGCCGACCGTAATGATTGTCACATACACCAGGACGGCTCCGGCAAGGCACAGCAGGCGCACGCGCGGGTTCTGCAGGAAGGCGAATAAAGGCATCGTCATGGCAAGGCAGCTCGGAAAAACGCTCACCTTACCATGCTCGTTGTGCACGTGCACATGACACGTGTGCCGGCCTCAGATCGTGAGGGCTGGCGCGCCGTTCGGGTAGTGGGCGTCGAAACAGCTGGCGCAGTCGGCGCAGAACAGGTGGGCCACGCGCACCGAGGACTGGCGCAGGACCAGTTTCAAGTGGCCGCTCTGGCATTTGGGACAGATCTCCCGGACGCTGCCGAAAGTCAGTACGTGAAGAGGTTGCCCTTCATCGTCGAGGTGGTCGATGACCATCCGCGGATTGAGCTCGCTGAGAACCAGGCAGTCTTCCGGTTCCGCATGGCGGCGGCGCGATGGTTCGGGGTGCTGCTGGGGTGGCGACATCGTCTCAGGTACAGGTAAAGTCATTGGACCGGCTCCTTGGAATAGTCTTGTCCCCACGCGACTGGAAAAATCGCGAGGCGCGAATTTCATCATAGCGGAAACCTGAGATGGTTCAAGTACGACAACGAAAGAACTGTGCAGTGCGTGGCGAACACAACAACAAGGATACGGAACAAAAAAATGCCCGCCAACGGAGGACGGGCACAACCCAAGATCGGGCCAAGAGACGCAGAATCCGGTGCGGTGTGCCGCGAGCGACACACCTTCTGCGATCACGCATATCGGTTGCGTGTATGCAGATGAACTCAGTATAAAGACACAATGTGAAAGGGTGATGACACATATCAAGGGTGTGCCCCTTTGTGCCGGAACGTTTTCGGATGGGACCGGTCACGTCGCGTGACGCCGATAAAAAAAAAGCCCGCTGTTAGCGGGCTTCAAACTATTTTCTTGGAGGAGAATAGTGGAGACAGGTGCCATTATGTTGCGGTGCGATATATGTGTCCAATGATGAATTCGGATACCTGGTATTACCCCGGGTGATAATGGTTCAGCTCGCTATTCATTCTTGACGGGCACCGTGTAGTTCAGCGCCATGCGGCCACCGTCCGCATACAACGTCTGGCCCGTCATGTACGACGCATCGTCGCTGGCGAGGAACGCGGCGATGGCGGCGATTTCTTCCGGTTCGCCGCAGCGGCCCAGCGGCGTGCGCGACAGGATCGTGTGGCGCGCCTCCGGGCTGCCCAGCACGGCCTGCTTCGCCAGTTCCGTCAGGATCGTGCCCGGGCCGATCGCATTGACGCGGATGCCGTGCTGGGCCAGGCTGATGGCCATCACGCGCGTGAGCTGGTTGACGCCGCCCTTGGACACCACGTACGGGATCTGGTTTGGAATCGTCAGTTCCGCGTTCACGCTCGACATGTTGATGATGCACCCGCGCTGTTGCGTATCGTTGCGCTTGACCATTCCGCGCGCGACGGCCTGGCTGCACAGGAACATGGACTTCAGGTTGATGCGCAGGACGCGGTCGAAATCCTCCTCGTCGAGGTCGAGGAAATCGGCCGCATGCGTGACGCCGGCATTGTTGACGAGGATGTCGACGTGGCCGAACGCGGCCAGCGTGGCGGCGACCATCGCGTCGACTTCGGATTTGATGCTCACGTCCGCCTGGAAGAAGCGGGCAGTGTCGCCCAGCGCCTCGGCCGCGGCCGCGCCTTCGGGCCGCACGTCGACGAGCATCACGCGCGCGCCCTCGCGCACGAGGCGTTCGGCGCACGCCAGGCCGATGCCCTGGCCGGCGCCGGTGACGATGGCGGTTTTCCGGGTGAGTTTCATGGATGTCCTCGCTGCTGCAATGAAAAGCCGCCATTCTAGCGGGCCCCGTCAATCGCTCCAGTCTCCGGAGGCGCCGCCGCCGTCGAAGCTGCCGCCGTCGCCGGAGAAGTCGCTGCTGCTGTCCGAGCTGCTGCTGTCGTTGCTGCCGAAGGCGAAGGCAGGGGCGCTGTCGACGTATGTCGTGTCGCGTGGCGCGCGGCGGACCGGTCGCGATGTGCGGCGGGAACGCCTGTCGGCACGGATCGCGATGAACGCCACGATGATGACAGTGAGACCAGCCACGGCGAAGAAGGCCAGCACGATGTAACCGTCCATCTCCGACCTGGTGTGCCGCCGCGGCGCCATGAACGACGCCTGGTCGAGCAGCAACGCGATGGCGCCCACGCCCGCGTGGAGGCCGCCATACCAGTCGTGCTGGCGGAAATACGGCGCGATCGTGTCTTGCAGGATGCGCTTCGATTGCGCGTCCGTGAGCACGCCTTGCACGCCACGCCCGGCTTCGATGCGCAGCCGGCGCAACGCCTTCGGATTGTCCTTCGCGACGATCAACAGCACGCCATCATCGATGCCGACGCGCCCGGGCTTCCACGCGTCGGCGACACGGATGCCGTACTGCTCGATGGCTTCCGGTTCGGTGGACGCCACGATCAGCACGGCGATCTGGCTGCCCGTCTTCGTTTCGTAGTAGGCCAGCGCGCTTTCCAGTTGCTGGCGCTGATCCGGCGTCAGCATGCCGACCTCGTCGGTGACGCGCGTCCGCAGCGGCGGGACAGGTTTGAACGGCGCTTGCGCGCGCGCGTGACAGGCCAGCAGGAGTAGCAGCATCCAGACCCACAGCAAGCGCGGCAGAGTATTCATCGCATGGCCTCGTTCAACGACGTCGACGGGCCGCGACGTCATCAAAGCATCACGGGCCGATCCGGCAATTCATTCGGCCGCGCACCCCCGGACGGGAAATGCTGGCGCAGCAGCTGGTTCACCTGGGCGATCGCGGCCAGGGTCGCCGCGTGGAACTCGCCGCGGGCGAAGCCGCGCGTCATCGTGTCGCACACGCCTTGCCACGTGGCCGCGTCGATCTTGCGGTCGATGCCCCGGTCGGCAATGATATCGACCTTCCGGTCGGCAAGATTTACGTAGATCAACACTCCGCAATTGTCTTCGGTATCCCAGATGCCATAGTCGGCGAACAGGGCGATGGCGCGCTGGCGGGTGGTCACGCCGGCCCACGCGAGCGACAGCGGCATGCCTTTTTCGACGATCAGCCGCACTTCGCCGCGATGCGTCTGTTCGCCCCCCGTGATGGCTTCCGCGATCGCCGTGAGGGCTTCCGGCGGGAACGCGCGCTCGGCTTCGTTGCGCGTGCTGAGTAGATGGCGCAGGGCGCGCCGCAGGCGGTTCGGTTCCTCCATCACCAGTCTCCCGAGGCGCCGCCGCCGTCGAAGCTGCCGCCACCACCGCCCGAAAAGCCGCCGCCGCCGCCATCCGAAAAGCCGCCAGAAAAGCCGCCGCCGCCGCGCCAGCGGTCGTTGTCGTGCTGGTGGGCCGCGTTGGCGAGGATGTTGCCGAGGATGAAGCCGGTCGTGCCGCTGCCCCAGCCGGCGCCGTAGCGGCCGGGCTGCGCGAGGCGCGTGCGGCGCGGGCGGAACACCGAACGCAGGACGGTGATGCCGACGAGGATCAGAAAGATGCTGACGACGATGTTGGGGCCGTCATCCTCCTGTTGTTGTTGCGCGGACGGCTGCGCTTGCGGTGCGGGGAATTTTTCCTCGTTCAGCAGGGTGGCGATGGCGCCCACGCCCGCGACGAGGCCGCCGTACCAGTCCTGCTGGCGGAAGTGCGGGGCGATCGTGTCTTCCAGAATACGCTTCGATTGCGCATCCGTGAGGACGCCCTGCACGCCGCGCCCCGCCTCGATGCGCAGGCGGCGCAGCGCCTTCGGATTGTCTTTCGCGACGACCAGCAGCACGCCGTCGTCGACGCCCTTGCGTCCAAGCTTCCATTCGTCGGCCACGCGGATGCTGTACTGCTCGATCGCCTCCGGTTCCGTCGACGATATCAGCAGCACGGCGATCTGGCTGCCCGTCTTGGCCTCGTAGTCGGCCAGCACGCCTTCCAGTTTCTGGCGCTGGTCCGGCGTCAGCATGCCGATCTCGTCGGTGACGCGCGCGCGCAACGCCGGCACGGGCTTGAACTGCTGGGCGTGCGCCTGGCAGGCCAGCAGCAAGGTCAGCATCCAGGCCCACAGCAACCGCGGCAGGGCGTTCATGGCATGGCCTTATTTGCCGAAGTTGACGGTCGGCGCCGTCGAAATGGCCTTCTCGTTCTCGACCGTGAACGACGGCTTGGCCTGGTAGCCGAACATCATGGCGGTCAGGTTGGTCGGGAAGCTGCGGACCGTCACGTTATAGTCCTGCACGGCTGCGATATAGCGCTGGCGGGCCACCGTGATGCGGTTCTCCGTGCCTTCCAGCTGCGACTGCAGGTCGCGGAAGCTGGCGTCGGCCTTCAGCTGCGGATAGTTCTCCGACACGGCCATCAGGCGCGACAGCGCGCTCGACAACTCACCCTGCACCTGCTGGAATTTCTGGAAGGCTTCCGGGTTGTTCAAGACTTCCGGCGTGATCTGGAAGCTGGTCGCGGCCGCCCGCGCGCGCGTGACGGCTTCCAGCGTCTCCTTTTCATGCGTCGCATAGCCCTTGACCGTGTTCACCAGGTTGGGAATCAGGTCGGCGCGGCGCTGGTACTGGTTGACGACTTCGGCCCACGCGGCCTTGGTGGCCTCGTCCTTGGCCTGGAACTGGTTGTAGCCGCAGCCCGACAGCAGCGTGGCGGCCAGTACGGCGGCCAGCAGCATGCCGGCCCAGCGCGTGAACAGGGAAGGTTTCATCTGAGGACCCGTAATTAGTTGTCGAATGGCCAAAATATAACCGAAATGCCACAGCGATGGCGAGACAAACGGGTGGAAGGCTACAATAGAGGGTTTGCAATCAGATCAGAGAGGCCGCCCATGAACTTCATCGACAAACTGAACGCCGCCTGGAAGCGCAACGATTCCCTGCTGTGCGTGGGACTCGACCCGGACACGGCCCGCTTCCCCGCGCACCTGCAGGGCCGCCCCGACGGCATCGTGGAGTTCTGCAAGGCCATCATCGACGCCACCGCCGACCTGGCCTGCGCCTTCAAGCCGCAGATCGCCTATTTCGCCGCCCTCGGCGCGGAAGACCAGCTGGAAGCCATCTGCCGCTACCTCCGTGAGAACTATTCCGACATCCCGCTGATCCTGGACGCCAAGCGCGGCGACATCGGCGCGACCGCGCACCAGTATGCGCGCGAAGCCTTTGACCGCTATGGCGCCGACGCCGTCACCGTGAACCCGTACATGGGCTTCGACTCGGTCGAACCGTACATGGAGTGGAAAGACCGCGGCGTGATCGTCCTGTGCCGCACGTCGAACGCGGGCGGCTCCGACCTGCAATTCCTCGACGTTGGCGGCCAGCCGCTGTACCAGCATGTGGCGCGCCTCGTCGCGGAGAAGTGGAACAGGAACGGCCAGTGCGCCCTCGTCGTGGGCGCCACGTTCCCGGAAGAACTGGCGCAAGTGCGCGCCATCGTCGGCGACATGCCGTTGCTCGTGCCCGGCATCGGCGCGCAAGGCGGCGACATCGAGGCGACCGTCAAATCGGGCCGCACGGCCGGCGGCGCGGGCATGATGATCAATTCCTCGCGCGCCATCATCTACGCGCAGCCGCAGGGCGGCGAGGATTTCGCTGCGGCGGCGCGCCGCGTGGCGCTCGAGACGCGCGACGCCATCAACCGCTACCGCGGCTGAGTCCGTTTTACGTCTCCGCCTTGCGCTGCCTGGCCAGCGCCAGGTAGCGCATCCCGACCGCCAGCGCCGCGAAGCCCGATGCGGCGGCGACGCCCAGCGCCCAGCGCGGCCCCACATGGTCGGCCACCCAGCCGACGATGGGCGCGCCGATCGGTGTCGTGCCCAAGGCAATGCCGAGCCGCAACGCCATCACGCGGCCGCGCATCGCGGGTTCCGTGGACAGTTGCAGCAGGCTGTTCGATGTATTCGTGAAGGTGAGGGCGGCCACGCCCGTGAGCGCCAGCGCGGCCGCGAACCACAGGTAGCCGGGTGACACGGCCGCCAGCGCGCAGCCGGCGCCGAACACGCCGGCACCGACGACGAGTGCGCTGAACCGGGTATGCTCGCGGCGCGCGGCGAGGAGCGCGCCGACGACGCTGCCGACCGCCATCGTCGACGACAGCAGGCTGTAGCCCCGCGCATCCGTATGGAACACCGAGACGGCCATCGTGCCGATGAAGATCGGGAAGTTCAGGCCGAACGTGGCGATCAGGAACAGCATGCCCAGCAGCGCCATCAGGTCCGGCCGTTTCCATACGTAGCGCACGCCGTCCAGCATGCCGCGCCCGCCTGCGCTCCCGGGCGCGCGCGGGTGCAGCGCGTCCTTGCGCAGCCAGGCCAGCGAGCACAGGACCCCGACGTACGACAGCCCGTTGACGACGAATGCCCAGCCGGTGCCGACGCCGGCGATCAGGAGGCCGGCGGCCGCGGGACCGATCATCCGCGCGGCGTTGAACGACGTCGAGTTCAGCGCGACCGCGTTGGGCAAGTCGGCATCCCCGACGAGGTGCGCGACGAACGTCTGGCGCACGGGCGCGTCGAAGGCCGATGCGCAGCCGAACAGGAAGGCGAACACGTACACGTGCCACAGCGCGACGACGCCGGCCAGCGTCATCGCGCCGAGCACGAGGGCGAGCGAGCCCATCGCGGTCTGGGTGACCATCATCAGCTTGCGCTGGTCGACGTGGTCGGCGGCCCAGCCCGTCCACGGCAGCAGGAGTAATTGCGGGCCGAACTGCAGGGCCATCACGGTGCCGACGGCCGACGCGTTGTGGTGCGTCAGTTCCGTCAGCACGAGCCAGTCCTGCGCGGTACGCTGCATCCACGTGCCCACGTTGGAGACCAGGGCGCCGATGGCCCAGAGGCGGTAATTGAAGTTGCTGAGCGAGCGAAAGGCGCGGGACATCAAGGTGTGAATGGTGGACATTCGAGGCCGGGGGCCCTCAAATGAAACGTGCCCACCGTGATGCCGGTCAGTACCGGCTGGGGGCGATCATCTCCGCGTAATCATACAGGGCTCCGAGGATTTCTTCAGCGCGCTCGTCCGCCGTCTCGGACAGCGCGTCGATCTCGGCAAACAATTGATCGATCGTGCGCGCACCACCCGCGCCGTCGAACAGGCGCGCGGCGCGGTGGTCTTCCCAGGCCTGCTGCTCGTCCTCGCCCAGCGTGTGCGGGAAGTTGCGGGCGCGGTAGCGGAACAGCAGGTGCGACAGGCGCTCGTCCTCGAACGACGGGCGCAAGGTCGCCAGCTTCGGCGCGGCTTCCGCGCGCAATGATTCCAGCCGGCGCCGGTCGCCGTTCGAGACGAAGCCGCCGTACAGGTCTTCGTCGACGTCGACGCTGGCGGTGACCGCCTCGCGCTGGTACACCTTCTGCCAGATCGCCGTCATGTCCGGCCCGGCCGCGGCGCTGCGGGCGTGGGCGAGACATTGTTCGACGTCCAGTTCCCACCGGGCCGCCATCTGTGTGCTGAGCGTTTTCAGGTTACCGACCAGCATCGGCGACTTATTCAGGTGCACGCTCTTGATCGGGAGCCGCGTCATGCCCTCGGGCATCTCGGCGGCGCGGGTGAACATCCGCTGGCGGATCGTCTCGACGTTCAGGTTGAACAGTTCGGACGGGTCGTGGCGGCAGTCCCACACGAGGACTTCGTTCTTGTTCGTGGGATGCGTCGCGAGCGGCCAGACGACGCCCAGGCAGCCGCGCTCGGCCGGGAACATGCCGGACACGTGCAGGAACGGCTGGCGCAGTGCGCGGTCCAGGTGCAGGCCCATCTGTTCCGCGACCTTGTCCTTGCGGCGCAGTTCCAGGCAGAAGTCGAACAGCTTCGGCTGCTTGCTGCGCAGCAGGCGCGCGAGCGCGATGGTGGCGCGCACGTCGGACAGCGCGTCGTGCGCGGCGTCGTGCACGAGGCCGTTGTCGCGCGTGAGATGTTCGAGCCTGAAGCTGGGACGGCCGTCATCGTGGCGCGGCCACGTGATGCCGTCCGGACGGAGCGCATAGGCCATGCGGACGACGTCGAGCATGTCCCAGCGGCCGCAGCCGTTCTGCCATTCGCGCGCATACGGGTCCATCAGGTTGCGCCACAGCAGGAAGCGCGTGACCTCGTCGTCGAAGCGGATGGTGTTGTAGCCGACGCCGATCGTGCCCGGCTCGGAAAACGCGGCGCAGATGCGGGCCGCGAATTCGTGTTCGGGCACGCCGTGTCCCAGGCAGTGCTGCGGCGTGATGCCGGTGATCAGGCAGGCTTGCGGGTCGGGCAGGTAGTCGGGCGCCGGCTGGCAATACAGCATGATCGGTTCGCCGATCTCGTTGAGGTCGGCGTCGGTGCGGATCGCAGCGAACTGTGCGGGACGATCGCGCCGCGGTTCCGCGCCGAACGTCTCGTAATCGTGCCAGAGGAAGGTGTGGTTGCTCATCGTGGCGCCATTCTAACTTGCAAGCATCGCATGGCCTAGCACCGGCTCAATCCGGCTTTGGGAACTTCATGTGCCGATGCGGTCGCGGCCTGCTTCCTTGGCGCGGTACAGCGCGGCGTCGGCGGCCTCGACCAGGCCCCGTTCGTCCTGGCCGGGCAGCAGCGTGGCGACGCCGAACGACCCGGTGACGTGCGGCAGCGGCAGGCGCATGTCGTCGAACACGGCGGCCTCGCGCATGCGCGCACACAGGCGCTCGGCGACCGTGACCGCCTGCGCCTGCGGGGTGGCGGGCAGGATCGCCATCATTTCTTCGCCGCCGTAGCGCACGGCGAAATCGGTCGGCCGCAGGCCCGCGCGGATCACGCCCGCGGCCGCGCACAGGGCGGCGTCGCCCGCGATGTGGCCATGCGTGTCGTTGAAGCGCTTGAAGTGGTCGAGGTCGATCATCACGAGCGACAGCGGGCCGCCGTCCTGGCGCGCGCGCGTGACGAGCTTGGGCAGCGCGTCGTTCAGCCAGGCACGGTTGTACAGGCCCGTGAGGCCGTCGTTGAACGACAGCTGGCGGTAGAATTCGCCCAGCTTCTGGCGCCGGCGCAGGCGGGCGTTGGTCGCGCGGATGCGGAACGACAGCAGCCGCAACAGGTTGCGCGCCACGCTGTTGTGCCCGTCGATCAATTGCCACACGCGGTCGGGTTCGATGACGAGCAGCTCGCTGTCTTCGAGCGCGACGATGGCGTCGAGGTTCGCGGCATCGTCCAGCACGGACTGCTCGCCCACGCTTTCGCCCGGCAGGATGCGCTCGACATTGCCTTCGCCCAGCGCGCCCTCCACGGCGAGGCTGCCCGCGAGCAGGATGTAGAGGCGGGCGCGCAGGCCGTCCTCGAGCGCTTCGCCCCGCGGCAGCCGCACGAGCCGGCAATCGGCGAGCGCTTGCGTGACGGCGGGATCGTCGATGTCGCGAAAGAGCTGCAAGTCGCGGATGCTGTAGGGGGATGCACCGAAGGTGCCGGTCACGATCATCAGATTGACTGCCAGGCGACAACTTATATTGACAACCTCGCATGATACCTGAACGAAATACCAGCGCCGAAGCTTGGCGCCGATAAACAACAGTGTTTCAATGGCGGCATGACTACCGCCCCCGATTTCCTGGTCGACGCCCTCGGCCACCAGCACGCACCCGCGCCCGCAGCGCGCATCGTCTGCCTCGTGCCGTCGATCACCGAGCTGCTGTGCGACCTGGGCCTCGCCGGCGAGCTCGTCGGCCGCACGGGTTTCTGCATCCATCCACGCGACGTGGTCGCGGCCATCCCCAAGGTGGGCGGCACGAAGGACGTCAACATCGAGAAGATCCGCAAGCTCGCGCCCACGCACGTCGTCGTCAACATCGACGAGAACGCCAGGCCGACCGTCGAGAAACTCGCCGCGTTCGTGCCGCACGTCGTCGTCACGCATCCGAACACGCCGCGCGACAATGTGCCCCTGGCGCGGCTGATGGGCGGGATCTTCGGCGCGGAAGAGGCCGCCGCGCGCTGGTGCCTTGCCTTCGAGGCCGAGTACGCGGCGCTGCACGCATCGCCGAAGGGACCGGCGCGCACGGTGCTCTACTGCATCTGGCAGGATCCGTGGATGACGGTGTCGAAGGACACGTATATCGCGAACATGCTTGCCGAACTGGGCTGGCGCGTGCCGGACCTGGGCACGGACCGGTATCCGCGCTTCGCCTGGTCGCAGGCGCTCGTCGACGGGCTCGATGCCGTGCTGCTGTCGACCGAGCCTTACCGCTTCACGGAAGACCATGCGGACGCGCTGGAAAAGCAGCTGGGGATTCCCGTGGTTCTCGTCGACGGCGAGATGATGTCGTGGTACGGCAGCCGTGCGCTGGCCGGGCTGCGCTATCTGCAGACGCTCAAGTAAAGGCCGGGGCCGCTCCGCGGCGGGCCCACACGTTGCGCAGCCATCTGGCCACCGGCTTTTCCACGCAGCGGTGCACGACCAGTGCCGCCACGCAGGCCACGGCCACGGCACCGGTCAGCAGCAGGGCGCCCGATCCGGCGTAGTGCAGCTTGCGCGCGGCCTCGACGGCGATGCTGATCGCGATGCCGTGCGTGAGGTACAGCGGATAGGACAGCGCGCCCAGCAGGCCGCCGATACGGCCCACGCGCAGGTTGCCGGCAGTTTCGGCCGCGACGAGGCCAATGATGATGCAGGCGGAACTCACGCCGTACAGCACGACCGGCAACAGGCCGTGCTCGGCCATGCTCTTGTAGAGACCGGTGTCCTCCACGAGGCCCGTGGCCAGGAAGGCGAGGCCACCCGCCAGTGCGAGCAGCCGCGGGAAGCGGATCGTGCGGTGGCGCAGCACCCACGCGACGCCCATGCCGAGGAGGAACAGCAGGTTGTACGGGGAGGCGAGCGTCCGGACGGTGTCGCCGAACAGCCCGGCCGGCAGCTGGAGATCGACCACGCGCGCCGTGCAGAACAGGATCGCCCAGGCAAGCAGCACCCAGCGGCTCACGCGCACGCGCCAGATGGCCAGGCCAAACAGGGCGTAGAACAGGATTTCGTGGACGAGGGTCCAGGACTGGATCAGCATCGGCAACTGGCTCTGCGGCAACAGCAGCACGGATTTCACCCAGTAATCCCACGCGAGGTTCCCCGCGAACCAATATTTCGCGGTGATCAGGACCATCACGACCAGGTACAGCGGATAGATGCGCGTCGCGCGCTTCCACGCGAACGAACCCAGCCTGCCGGGACGGTCGAGGTCGGCATGATGGATGTAATAGATGATGTAGCCGGACAGGACGAAGAAGAACGGCACGCCCGCGTGGCCGAAGCCGAAGAAGCCGCCAAACGGCGCGCCGCGGTCGGGCTGGGCCAGTTCGACGACGTGCGATCCGTGGAAGAAGGCGACGAGCAGGGCGGCGATGCCGCGGGCCGCTTCGATGGTCAGGAGCTTGTCGGTCCGGGCGACGGGTGTGGGTTGTGCAGTCGTGGTCATGATGCTTGCAGTTGTCCGGACAAGCGTATATGGACGCTCCGGATGACGCAAGCATATTTTAATTTTTGCAACACTTTTGGCGGGCAACGGACTGGCGGCAGTCCGTTGCCCGCGACTGCGATCAGGAATTGCTGGTCAGGTCTTTATCGGATTCGGCGTCCACGGGCAGCGGTTCGCGCTTGTTCTTGTCGTTCAGCCGGCCGATGGCGCTGTCCAGGGCGCGCTTGAGCTTGCCGACGGCGCTCGTGATCGACTGCTGCAGGTTTTCCGCATGCGCATGCACGACGACGGGCGCATAACCGGAGACGAGCGCTTCCATCATGCAGTAGTTACTGCCGTCTTCGTGCTTTTCCTTGTTCTCGTTGGAGAGGTGCACGTCCACGCGGCGCACGTGGTCGCCGAAGCGGGAAATGGCTTCTTCGACCATGGTGCGGACGCGTTCGTCGAGGCCCGAATGGCGCTGGATCGTGTTATCGGTGTTGACATTAACTTCCATAAACTCCTCCAAAAGTGGTCACATTTGCATCGATGTTACCCGCTCCGGAGAAAACCCGTCGTCCCGCACGCGCACTCAGGTGTTCACGAGGCTCGCCGCGATGTTCACGGACAGGCCGAGGATGACGAGGTTGAAGAAGAACGCCAGCACGCAATGGCCCAGCACGAGCTTGCGCATGGCGCGCGTCCTGACGGTCACGTCCGACGTCTGCACGGCGACCGACAGCGTGAACGAGAAGTACAGGAAGTCCCAGTAGTTCGGCTGCGTGTGCTGGTCGGGGAATTCCAGCGGCAGCGCGTGCTTGCTGGCCGTGTAGTAGATGTGCGCGTAATGGAAGCAGTACATGACGCCGACCAGCAGCCAGGAACCGATCACGGTCAGCGCCGTGAATCCGTAGTGCAGCGCCTTGACGTGCTCCGACGTTTCCTTCATGTTTGCCAGTTCCGTCACGATGGCATAGACGCTCAGGATCGCGCCGCCGACGACGGCGCTCAGCACGGCGCCGCCGCTTTCGTCCTGCCTTTCGGCGATCGCGCGCACGCGGCTGTGATCGGCGCGGAACATCGTCCACGCCATGATCAGCAGATAGGACCACACGCCGCTGTTCCAGCCGATCAGTGCGCGCCGCAGGTCGCTGGAGTGTCCCATGTTGCGGTCCGGGACGAGGATCCCGACCGCCACGCCGAGCATCAGCGCGCCGAGCAGGTACGGGCGGCTGCGGATGAAGCGCAACAGGAAGCCTGGCTGCTGTTCCATCACGTGGCTCCGGCCTTGGCCGCCTGTTCCGCCTCGTGGTGCGGGAAGCGGTCCATGCGCGACAGCACGGGGAACAGCTTCATCCACGTGCCCGTGACGACGAGCGTGGCGACGCCCCCGAACACGATCGCGCGCACGAGGCCGAACCAGCTCGCCGTGAGGCCCGATTCGAATTCGCCCAGTTCGTTGGAGGCGCCGATGAACACGGCGTTCACGGCGCTGACACGGCCGCGGATCTCGTCCGGCGTCTCGTACTGCACGAGCAGGTGGCGGATGTAGACGCTGACCATGTCGCCCGCGCCCAGCAGGAACAGCGCGACGAGGGCGACGTAGAAGCTGTGCGTGAGGCCCATCGTCACGGTGGCCGCGCCGAACAGGGCGACGCCGCCGAACATCCAAGCGCCGACCTTGCGCGTGATGGGCCAGAACGCGAGCGCGATCGAGCACAAGGTGGCGCCGGCACCGGGCGCGGTCCGCAACAGGCCCAGGCTCGTGGGGCCGGCGTGCAACACGTCGTGCGCATACGCGGGCAGCAGGGCGGTGGCGCCGCCGAACAGCACGGCGAACAGGTCGAGAGAAATGGCGCCCAGCACGATCGGCCGCGACCACACGAAGCGCAGCCCTTCCAGCAGGGTGTGCCAGCTGACGGGCGCCTTGCTTCTGGCCTGCGGCGCGCTCTTCGTGCCGGCCATCAGCAGCACGGCGATGACGAGCAGCGTGCTCGATACGGCATAGACGACGTTCGGCCCGAACACGTACAAGAGGCCGCCCAGCACGGGACCCGCGATCACGGATACCTGGAACGTCGACGAGCTCAGCGCCACGGCCTGCGAAAAGTCTTGCGTGGACACGAGGTTGCGCAGGACGGCCTGCGAAGCGGGCTGCATGAACGCGCGCGCGCTGCCGAACAGCACGAGCACGGCGTAGACGGGCCACACGGTCTTGCTGCCGGACAGGGTAAATGCGACGAGCAGCAGGCTGCACAGCAGTTGCGTGGCCATGCACGCGAGAACGATCTTGCGGCGGTTGTGCGTGTCGGCCACGTGGCCGGCCCACAGGATCAGGACGAGGAACGGGGCGAACTGGGCGAGGCCGATGAGGCCGAGGTCGAACAGGCTGTGCGTGATCTGGTAGACCTGCCAGCCGATGGCCACGCTCTGCATCTGGACGGCTAGCGTGCCGAGGAAGCGCGAGGAGAGGTAGAACGAAACGTTACGGTTGCGCAGGACGGCAAGGCGCCCTGTCGGAGAAAGCACGGACATAGGTTGGGAGAGGGAATGGCGGGAATGCAACCCTCATTGTGCCTGATGTCCGCGCAACGCGCTGTCTTGACAGCGGTCTTATTTCTTGACGAACCGGATCGCGAACTTGTCGTCCGGCGCGCCCTTCATTTCGAAGAACGGCTGCTCGCGCGGGTCGGACGGCGCGCGCAGGTAGTCGCTCTTCGCGTCGACCTTGAAGCCGGCCTTCGTCACCTCGTCGACGACCGTGTCCTCGTCGATGCGGTGCAGGGTCTTCGTCGCCGTGAGGCCGCTGCCCTTCTTCGCCGCGTTGTCGATGACGACGAGGTGGCCGCCCGGCTTGAGGGCGTCGTACAGGCGCTTGTTCAGCGCGGCGCGGTCGGCCGGCGTGTTGACGATGTCATGGTACGACATGTTGATCGTGACGAGGTCCAGCGGCGGCGTGCCTTTCGGGACCGGATCGTTGAAGTCCGCCACGACGGCGTGCAGGTTCGGCAGCGTGGCCTGGCCCAGGCGCGCGTCCAGCTTGGCGTTCGGCTTGGCGTTCTGGGCCCAGACCTCGCCCTTGGGGCCCACGGCCGCCGTCAGCAGGGCCGCGGTGGCGCCGCCGCCGGACGACACGTCGAGCACCTTCATGCCCGGCTTCACCTGGGCGAACGTGAGGAATTCGGCGGATTTGCGGTGTGCGTCGCCCTTGCGGTCGTCGTCCGTGCGGAGCGGGCTGGCGAGGACGGTTTGCCAGTTGTTGCCGGCCTGGTCGGCAGCGTGGGCGGGGAGGGCGCCCGAAAGGAGGGCTGTCGATACGAGGGCGGCCGACAGGGCGAGCAGGACAGGGGCACGGCGGAGCGTCTTGTACATGTTATTGGACCCTTTCTTGTTTGGTAACCGGCCGGTGCGGCCGGGGCAAACGGGAACATACTCCAAATCCTTGTCTAGATATACAGGAATCGCGTCTGCATGTGCGCCCCGCCCGGGGACGTCAGGACTGGGCCAGGTCCGCTTCCGTCGTGAAGGCGTCGGCGTAGAACTCGTCGGCCGGCAGGCCGCATTGCTCGACGTAGTCGCGCCGCGCGGAATCGACCATGATCGGCGCGCCGCACGCATACACCTGGTGGTTCGACAGGTCGGGGATGTCCTGCATCACCGCCGCATGCACGAAGCCCGTGCGGCCCGTCCAGCCGTCTTCCGGCAGCGCGTCCGAGATGACCGGCACGTACTTGAAGTGGGGCAGCTCGCGCGCCCACTGCTCGCACAACTCGTGCATGTACAGGTCCTGCGGCCGGCGTCCGCCCCAGTACAGGGCGACGGGGCGTTCCGATTTCAGGTGGATCATGTGCTCGACGAGCGCCTTGACCGGCGCGAAGCCGGTGCCCGAGGCCAGCAGCACGATCGGCTTGTCGGACTCCTCCCGCAGGAAGAACGTACCCAGCGGACCCTCGAAGCGCAGGATGTCGCGTTCCTTCATCGCCCCGAACACATGGTCCGTGAAGGCGCCGCCCGGGAGATGGCGGATGTGCAGCTCGAGCGGGCCGCCCAGCGACGGCGCGCTGGCGATGCTGTAGGCGCGGCGCTTGCCGTCCTTGAGCATGAATTCGATGTACTGGCCGGCGCGGTAGGCGAGGGCTTCGTTGGCCGGCAGTTGCAAGGTGAGGATGGCGACGTCCGGCGCGGCGCGGCGGATGGCGGTGACGCGGGTCGGCATCTTGCGCACCGGGTACTCGCTGCTGCCGCCCACTTCGCGCGCTTCGATCACCACGTCGCCCTCGGGCACGGCGCAGCACATCAGCGCGAAGCCCTGCAGCTTTTCCTGCTCGGTCAGCGCGCGCGCCTGGTGCGGCTTGTGGTGGATCGTGCCTTCGACGACCTTGCCCTTGCAGGAACCGCAGGCGCCGTTCTTGCAGCCGTACGGCAGGCCGATGCCGGAGCGGATCGCGGCCGCGAGCACGGTTTCGTCCGCGTCGCAGTCGTAGTGGTGGCCGCTGGGCTGGACAGTGATCTGAAACGTCATACAATCCTCGAATGGATACAAAAAACAAAGTCAGGTTCAACAAGCCGCGCCTCCTGATCGTGGGCTGCGGCGACGTCGGCATGCGTTTGCTGCCGCTGGTGCGCGAGCGTTTTCGCGTGTTCGCCGTGACGAGCCAGCCCGCCAGGTGCGCGGCACTGCGTGCGGCGGGCGCCGTCCCCGTGGTGGCCGACCTCGACCGGCCAGCGACACTGAAGCGATTGGCAGGATTGGCGCAGCGGGTCGTTCATCTTGCGCCGCCACAGCAGGACGGCGCGCTCGATTTGCGCACGCGCAATTTGACCGCCATTCTACCCGAGGGCACGCGGGTGGTTTATGTCAGCACCTCGGGCGTCTACGGCGACCGTGGCGGCGCGGCGACCCCCGAGACGACGCCCGTCGCCCCGCGCAATGCGCGTGCGCGGCGCCGCGTGGACGCCGAACGCGTGCTGCGCGCATGGGCCGTGGCGAGCGGGGGCAAGGTGGCGATCCTGCGCGCGCCCGGCATCTACGCGGCGGACCGCCTGCCCATCGAACGGCTGCAGCGGGGCACGCCGGCGCTGGCGAGCGCGGACGACGTGTACACGAACCATATCCATGCCGACGACCTGGCGCGCCTGTGCGCGCTGGCGCTGTTCCGCGCCTGGCCGGGGCGCGTCTACAACGCGTCCGACGACACGCGCATGAAGATGGGGGATTATTTCGATCTCGTGGCCGACGCATTCGGCCTGGCGCGGCCGCCGCGTCTCGCGCGTGCCGAGCTGGAGAAGGCGGTGTCGCCGATGCTGCTGTCCTTCATGTCGGAATCGCGCCGGCTGGACAACCGCCGCCTCGGCACGGAGCTGCGGGCCCGGCTGCGCTATCCCCATGTCGGCGGCGGCATAAGGGCGTCTTAAGCATTTCGCAACTAATCCATGTATCATTCGGGTACGCCATAGAGCGACCACACAAAGAACTTATATTTCCCGAAACTGGCTGATTTTCCATAACCCGCTATGGGCTGTGGAAAATTTCCCATGGATGTCACAAGCGAAAGACGAACATGCCCATCAGACGCATACCTGACGGCGCCGAGTACGACCCGAACCGGATCCTCGACGCCATCATCAATAAACTCAAGCTCAAGAACGACGCCGCGCTGTCGCGGCTGCTGGAAGTGGCGCCGCCCGTGATCAGCAAGATCCGCCATCACACCCTGCCGATCGGCGCCACCCTCCTGCTGCGCATGCACGAGGTGTCCGACTACAGCATCCGCGAGCTGCGCGCGCTGATGGTGCGGCCCCACGCGGAGACCAGCGCGGCCTGACCGCTCAGGCGGCCTTGTCGGCGTTGTGCGGGCTGGCGCACCAGGCGGTGGCGCTGCCGCCCTGGGTCAGCTTGCCGATGTGCGGGCTCGCGCACCAGGCCGTGTCGATTGCGCGCCGGGTCAGTTTGTCGATGTGCGGGCTCGCGCACCAGGCGGTGGCGGCAGCGCGCTTGCCTGCGGTATGCGGGCTCGCGCACCATGCGGTCGCGCTGTCCGTCGCCTGGCCCGGCTCGATGTGCGGGCTCGCGCACCACGCGGTCGCGCCGTCCGCGGCCTGGGCGACGGCGCCCGGATAGGCGTCGCCGAACGTGGCTTCGTACAGCGCTTTCATGCGGTCGCCGCTGGCGAGGCGGAACTGTTCGTCATCGTCGTCGCGCATGCCGACGTACGGGTAGTGGTGCAGGAAATAGCCGAACGCCTGCTCGCAGTCGGCGGCGTATTTCATCGTGTCGAGGATGTGGTAGTGCCAGAACGTGTCGACGTCGACCAGGGGCGCCGTGTCCTCGTCCGGATACATTTTCATCAGGCACAGGAAGCGGCGGTATTCCTTTTCCACGGCGTTGGCCTTCTCCAGGCTCCAGCCTTCGCCCGATGCCGCATGCATCAGCTTCATCTTGATCGGTTCCAGGTCGAGTTGCATTACGGCGTCGAACAGGTCGTTGGTGTTCATGGTCATCCTTGTCAAGGGTTCAGGAGTGGTCGGGCGTGTGTTGCATGTCCTCAATGTAGTTGAGGGAATTCGCCCAGATTTTGATATTTGTCAAACAAATAATATGAGTTGTTTGAACGGCTATGCAGAAGTTCGATAGTGGAGTAGGGCGAGCCGGTGAAATGTCAGATGACGGCCGAACCCGCGCCCTGTTCCTGTTCCTGGGAGAGAACGGGTTCGGGCCCGCCGATGACAGGCGCCGAGACCATGACGGTCGTGCCGCCGTCCGGCTCGCTGAACACGGCGCAGGTGCCGCCGAGGATCACGATGCGTTCCTCGATGCCGACCAGGCCGAATGAGCCGTACTTGTTGCGCCCGCCCGGCGGCAGTCCGCAGCCGTTGTCGCGTACCGTCAGCGACAGCCAGCCGCCGTTCAGGCGCAGCTCCACTTTCACGCGCGTCGCGTTGGCATGGCGGACGATGTTCGTCAGCGATTCCTGCAGGATGCGGAAAAAGGCCGTCGCGCAATGGTCGGGCAGGGCGATCTCGCCGTGGTCGTCCTGGATGTCGCACTGAATGCCGGTGCGGCGCTGGAACTGGTTGACCTGCCATTCGACGGCGGCGGACAGGCCAAGGTCGAGCACGGTCGGGCGCAGGTCGTTGATGATCTGGCGCACGCTCCTGATCGTCGTATCGATCTGCTGCAGCGTGGAACGGGCGCGCTTGTGCAGGTGGCTGTGCGTGTCCTGCGTGCGTCCGGCCAGCAGTTCCGCCTCGATGCGCAGGGCGAGCAGGCTCTGGCCGAGGTCGTCGTGGATCTCGCGCGCGATGCGCTTGCGCTCCATTTCCTTGATCTGGTACGCGTGGTCGGCCAAACGCCTGAGCTTCTGGTGCGACAACTGCAGCCTGGCCTGGCTTTCGCGCAGCTCGCTCGTCATCTCCCGCGCCAGTTCGAGGGCGGCGCGGCGCGACGACGTGAGCGTGTGCAGCAGGGCATAGAGCAGGATCGAGCCGAGGAAGCCGAACGCCATCATGAGCTTCGGATAATTGGTGTCGAATTCCGTGTACAGGGCGGCCCTGGGCGCGCTGAACGTCGTTTTCCATGGACGGCCGTTGAAATCGAGCGGCAGGCTGGTCGTGAAGACGTCATCGCCGACGTCGAGCGCCGGCGTCGGCTCGGCGCGCGTGCCGCGGCTGTCGAATAACGCGAGCGGCTTCGATACCGTAGGCTGGCCGCGGGCGTCGATGCCGGGGCCGACGTCGTACAGCGTCATGCGCAGGTTCGCGACCGGAACTTCGTCCATGACGCCGTTCAGCAGCTTGGGGATACTGAACGCGATGCCGAGCGAACCCGTGTAGGCCGCGCGGCGCTGGTCGACTGTGCGCAGCGGCACGCCTTTGCGGTAGACCGGCATACGCATGCCCACGTAGATGTTGTTCGGACGCGACAACATTGGGATCGGCGTACCGGTCGAAAATATCATGCCGCTATCGCGCTCTTGCAGCAGCAAGTTCCCGAAATAGCGGTTGGCCTTCAGGTCGATCGCATAGTAGTGGGCGCCCGGCGGCGCGGGTTCGACGAAGGCGACGACGAGGTACGACGGCCGGATGCCGGGCGGCATGATGTCCAGGTCGACCGGCTTGCCAAAGATGTGCGACACGTCCGTGCGCAGTGCGGTAACGAACGCGTCGCGCCCCTCATGCGGCACCTGGACCGCGTAATTGATGTAGTCGACCGCCGGGAAGCTCCTGGCCAGGTCCAGTCCGGCCACGAATTCGTGGAAGCCCTGGTGCGTCAGGACGTCGGAACTCTGGATCATGCTGCCCGTGGCGCGCAACAGGTCCGTATACGATTTCACGCGGACCGTGATGACACTTTGCGCATGCCTGGCATGGCTGATGAAACGGGCTTCGGCGTCGCTTTCGATGGAACGTGCCGTGAACAGATACAGCAGCGCGCCGACCAGCGAAGACAGCAATGCTCCGGCCCAGAACGAGAACCGGGTCACGGAAAAGGTGTCTTTCAGCGTCGTCGCCATCAAATACGCTTTCTAAAAGAATGTGTTCCAGCACGGCCGGATATGCAATGTTAATTTGTTGCAAAACTTGTGTCGAGTGTCGCGCGAAGTCCTTTGCACAAGAAAAAGCCCGCTCCGGAAACCGAAGCGGGCTGGGATGTTGCAGGAATTGAAAGGTGTTCCTGTGGCGGGTCAGGCTGTGGCCGCCTCACTGCGACCGGGCTGCGTCTGGACCCGGGGGCTGGCGCAGTAGGCCGTGTCGATCCGCGGGCTGGCGCAATATGCGGTCGCCGCCACGGCGCCTTCGCGTGCTTGCTTGCGCGGGCTGGCGCAGTAGGCGGTGTCGATCTGCGGGCTGGCGCAATATGCGGTCGCCGCCACGGCGCCTTCGCGTGCTTCCTTGCGCGGGCTGGCGCAGTAGGCTGTGTCGATCCGCGGGCTGGCGCAGTATGAGGTCGCCGCCACGGCGCCTTCGCGTGCTTCCTTGCGTGGGCTGGCGCAGTACGCCGTGTCGATCCGCGGGCTGGCGCAATATGCGGTCGCCGCCACGGCGCCTTCACGTGCTTCCTTGCGCGGGCTGGCGCAGTAGGCGGTGTCGATCCGCGGGCTGGCGCAATATGCGGTCGCCGCCACGGCGCCTTCGCGCGCTTCCTTGCGCGGGCTGGCGCAGTAGGCGGTGTCGATCCGCGGGCTGGCGCAATAGGCCGCCTCGATACGGGGGCTCGCGCAGTAGGCGCCGGCGCCGTCCGCAGCCTGGGCGACGGCGCCCGGGTAGGCGTCGCCGAACGTGGCTTCGTACAGCGCTTTCATGCGGTCGCCGCTGGCGAGGCGGAACTGTTCGTCATCGTCGCCGCCCATGCCGACGTACGGGTAGTGGTGCAGGAAATAGCCGAAGGCCTGCTCGCAGTCGGCGGCATATTTCATCGTGTCGAGGATGTGGTAGTGCCAGAACGTGTCGACGTCGACCAGCGGTGCCGTGTCCTCGTCCGGATACATTTTCATCAGGCACAGGAAGCGGCGATATTCCTTTTCCACCGCGTTGGCCTTCTCCAAGCTCCAGCCTTCGCCCGATGCCACGTGCATCAGCTTCGTCTTGATCGGTTCCAGGTCGAGTTGCATCACGGCTTTAAACAGGTCGTTGGTATTCATTGGTCATCCTCGTAGTAGTTAGTGAAGTACTGCTATCCCTAGTTATGGTTTTATGCGGTGAATCTGCTGCTTTCGAACGACATTTCCATTAAACATGTGATGACGCCCGGCAGATCTTCGTCAGATTTGCGGACGTGTCTTACACGTGCTCAATTTAGTTGACGCAATTCACCGCGTTATTGATATTTGTCAAATAAACAACATTTGTTGCTTAGGTTGATACGCCAAAGCCTTTGGATAGGGTCGGCGTATCTGGAGAGAATAGCGGAGGGAAAGGAAGCCGGGGAGGGGGGACTTAAGTCAGATGACGGACGAGCCGGAGCCGTGCTCGATTGGCGCGGGCAGCGGGCGGTCCGGACTGCCGATGACGGGCGCCGACACCATGACGGTCGTGCCGCCGTCCGGCTCGCTGAACACGGCGCAGGTGCCGCCGAGGATCACGATGCGTTCCTCGATGCCGACCAGGCCGAATGAGCCGTACTTGTTGCGCCCGCCCGGCGGCAGGCCGCAGCCGTTGTCGCGTACCGTCAGCGACAGCCAGCCGCCGTTCAGGCGCAGCTCCACTTTCACGCGCGTCGCGTTGGCATGGCGGACGATGTTCGTCAGCGATTCCTGCAGGATGCGGAAGAAGGCCGTCGCGCAATGGTCGGGCAGGGCGATCTCGCCGTGGTCGTCCTGGATGTCGCACTGGATGCCGGTGCGGCGCTGGAACTGGTTGACCTGCCACTCGACGGCTGCGGACAGGCCAAGGTCGAGCACGGTCGGGCGCAGGTCGTTGATGATCTGGCGCACGCTCTTGATCGTCGTGTCGATCTGCATCAGCGTGGCGCGGGCGCGCTTGTGCAGGTGGCTGTGCGTGCCCTTCGTGCGGCCGGCCAGCAGCTCGGCTTCGATGCGCAGGGCGAGCAGGCTCTGGCCGAGGTCGTCGTGGATCTCGCGCGCGATGCGCTTGCGTTCCAGTTCCTTGATCTGGTACGCGTGGTCGGCCAGGCGCCTGAGCTTCTGGTGCGACAGTTGCAGCTTGGTCTGGCTTTCGCGCAGCTCGCTCGTCATTTCCCGCGCGAGCGCGAGGGCGGCGCGGCGCGACGACGTAAGCGTGTGCACCAGGGCATAGAGCAGGATCGAGCCCAGGAAGCCGAACGCCATCATGAGCTTCGGATAATAGGTGTCGAATTCCGTGTACAGGGCGGCCTTGGGCGCGCTGTAGGTCGTCTTCCAGGTACGGCCGTTGAAATCCAGCGGCAGCGTCGTGCTGAACATGCGCGTGTCGCCGTCCGCGAGCGGCGGCATCGGGTTCTTGCTGGTACCGTGGCTGTCGAACAGCGTGCGCGGCGTCCCCGCGGTTTCATGGCCATGGACGTCCAGGCCGGGGCCGATGTCGAACAGCGTCATGCGCAGCCCCTTGACCGGTATCTCGTCCATGACACCGTACAGGAGTTTCGGCACGCTGAACGCAATGCCCAATGACCCGACATAGGCGGCGCGGCGTGCGGCCACGGTGTCGGGCATGGTGCCGAAATAATAGATCGGCATGCGCATGCCCAGATGGGTATCGTTGGGGCCGGACAAGGCAAGAATGGGTGTGCCGGAAGCGTAGACCGTGCCGTTGTCGCGCGACTCGGCCAATTGCTTGCTGAAATAACGGTTGGCCATCAGGTCGATGCCGTAATGGCCTGGGCCCGATTGGTCCGGCTCGATGTAACTGATGATCAGATAGGCGTCGCGCTGCCCCGGCGGCACGATGTCCAGCGGCGCCGCGGCGTGGATGTGCCCACCCATTTCCTCGCGCAGGTCGCTGAGGAAGGGCTGGCGCCTGTCGTCCGTGACGTACAGCGCAAAATTGATCGAATCGACCGCCGGGAAGTTGTTGGCGAGGTCCAACCCGAGCACGTATTCGTGAAGTTTGCGGTGGCTCAGGATGTCGGTGCTATGGATCAGGCTTCCGGTCGCGCGCAGCAGGTCGGTATAGGACTTGATGCGCACGTTGATGACGCTTTGCGCATATTTGGCATGGTTGATGAACCGTTCCTGGGCATTCGTTTCGATCGACCGCTGGGTCATCACGTACAGGGCGCTGCCGACGAGCGTCGACACCAGTGCGCCGGTCCAGAACGAGAACCGGTTAACGGAAAATGCGTCCCTCAGAACGGCCTGCATAATCTTCCCAGAGGCGTGCGGCCGAATCGCGTTCGGCGCCACAAAGTTTATAATTTGCAACTTACTCGTCTCGGATGCGGTGCGACACCTAGTCATTCGAAGAGTTGTTCACTGGCAGAATTATCTCAAAAGAAAAAGGCCCGCGCCTGTTCCGGAGCGGGCAATGGGTATGCGCGGGGAGTGCGTACGAGGAACGCGCTCCCCGGTGGTACTTCACACGTTCAGCGGGGACGTCGCGGTGGCCGGTTTCCAGGGCCCGGCGCAGTACGCGGTGGCGGCATTGTTCCCGGTCCGTGCGCCCTCCTGTTTCCACGGGCCCGCGCAGTAGGCGGTGGCGGCGTGCTTGTCCCACGGCCCGGCGCAGTAGGCGGTCGTGGCCTGGGCGGCGCCATGGGCATGCGGCTTGTCCCACGGACCCGCGCAGTAGGCGGTGCTGGCGTGCTTGTCCCACGGGCCGGCGCAGTAGGCCGTACCGGCGCCGGCGGCGGCGCGGGCACGGGGTTTGTCCCACGGACCGGCACAGTAGGCGGTCTCGCCGCGGGCGGCGGCCTGCGCGCCCTGCTTGTCCCACGGACCGGCGCAATAGGCCGTGCCGGACGCTTCCACCGGCGTCGCGTCCGCCACCGGATAGGCTTCGCCGAACGTCGCTTCGTACAGGCTCTGCATGCGCTCGCCGCTGTCGATGCGGAACTGTGCGTCGTCGCCACCGCGCATGCCGACGTACGGGTAATGGTGGACGAAGTAGCCGAACGCCTGCTCGCAGTCGACCGCGTACTTCATCGTGTCGAGGATGTGGTAGTGCCAGAACGTGTCCACGTCGACCAGGGGCGCGATGGACTCGTCGGGATACATCTTCATCAGGCACAGGAAGCGCCGGTATTCCTTTTCCACGGCATTGGCCTTGTCCAGGCTCCAGCCTTCGCCAGACTCCACGTGCATCAACTTCGTCTTGATCGGTTCCAGGTCGAGTTGCATTACGGCGTTAAACAGGTCGTTGGCGTTCATGTTGGTCATCCTCATTGGTTGTTGAAGATTGCGTTGTGACTGCTTCCCTAGTTGTGGTTGTGTTGGCTTGTCGGGCCAGCGCTGGACAGTAATTCCTCAAGGTTCGTGATGACATCTGCCAACGAGTGGGTCGATTCGTTGGCGCGCCTTACACGTAATCAATGTAATTCACGCAATCTGATGAGATATTGATATTTGTCAAAGAAACAACATTTGTTGTTGAGTCGGCTATACAATTTCTTTTTCATGAAGTTGCGATACCCGCGGGGAATAGGCGTGACGAGGCGTCGCCCGATTGGGCGGCGCTGGTCGTTGCGAAGGAAGTGTTTAGACGACGGCCGAACCCGGGCCGTGTTCCTGCTGCAGGGGAACGGCGGGTTCGGGGCCGCCGATGACGGGCGCCGACACGATCACGGTCGTGCCGCCGCCCGGTTCGCTGAAGACGGCGCAGGTGCCGCCGAGGATCACGATGCGCTCCTCGATGCCCACCAGGCCGAACGACTCATACTTGTTACGCCCGCCGGGGGGCAGGCCGCAGCCGTTGTCGCGTACCGTCAGCGACAGCCAGCCGCCGTTCAGGCGCAGCTCCACTTTCACGCGCGTCGCGTTGGCATGCCGGACGATGTTCGTCAGCGATTCCTGCAGGATGCGGAAAAAGGCTGTCGCGCAATGGTCGGGCAGGGCGATCTCGCCGTGGTCGTCGCGGATCTCGCACTGGATGCCCGTACGTTTCTGGAACTGGTCCACCTGCCATTCGACGGCCGCCGACAGGCCCAGGTCGAGCACGGTCGGGCGCAGGTCGTTGATGATCTGGCGCACGCTCTTGATCGTCGTGTCGATCTGCTGCAGCGTGGAACGGGCACGCGTGTTCAGGTGGTTGTGCGTGCCCTGCGTGCGGCCGGCCAGCAGCTCGGCTTCGATGCGCAGGGCGAGCAGGCTCTGGCCGAGGTCGTCGTGGATCTCGCGCGCGATGCGCTTGCGTTCCAGTTCCTTGATCTGGTACGCGTGGTCGGCCAGGCGCCTGAGCTTCTGGTGCGACAGTTGCAGCCTGGTCTGGCTCTCGCGCAGCTCGCTCGTCATCTCCTGCGCCAGTTCGAGGGCGGCGCGACGCGACGAGGTCAGGATGTGCAGCAGGGCGTACAGCAGGACGGAGCCGATGAAGCCGAACGCCATCATCAGCTTCGGATAATAGACGTCGAAATGCGTGCGCAGGCGGGCTTTCGGCACGCTGTACGTGGTTTGCCATGGACGCCCGTTGAAATCGAGCGGCAGCGTGGCCGTGAACACGTCATCGCCGCCGTCGAGCGGCGGCGTGGGGTTGGCGGCCGTGCCATGGCTGTCGAACAGCACCTTGGGCCAGGTCGTCGTATCGTGCCCGATCACCTCGCGCGGGCCGACGTCGAACAGCGTCATGCGCACGCCGGGAATCGGCATCTCGTCCATCACCCCGTGGAGCAGCTTGGGCAGGCTGAACGCGATCCCGAGCGAGCCGAGATAGGCCGCGCGCCGTTGTTCCGCGCCGGTCAGCAGGGGGCCGTGCCGGTACACCGGCAGGCGCATGCCGAGGTGGTTGTCGTTGGGCGCCGACACCGCCGCGATCGGCCGGCCGGACGCGCGCAACCTGCCGTCGTCGCGCGACTGCGCGAGCTGCGTGCGGAAATACGGATTGCTCATCAGGTCGAGGCCGTACAGCTGCGTATTCGTGGCGTCCGGCTCGATGTAGGTGACGACGAGGTACGCGGAACGGCGGCCGGATGGCGTGACGACCGGACGCGCGCCCGGGCCGAGGAAGGCCTGCAGTTCGCGCGCGAAGTCCGCCTCGAATTGCGGACGCTCGTCTTCGCGCACCCAGGTAGCGAAGTTGAGGGTGTCGACGGCCGGGTAATTCCTGGCCAGGTCCAGCCCCTGCACGTAGTCGTGGAACTGGCGGTGGCTGATCGTCTCGCCGCTCTGCAGCAGGCTGGCCGCGCCGTGCAGCAGGTCCGTGTACGACTTGATGCGCATGTTGATGACGGCCTGCGCATATTTCGCGTGGCGGGAGAAGCGTTCCTGCACGTCGCTCTCGATGGAGCGTGTCGTGACCACGTACAGCACGCCGCCGACCAGCGTCGACAGCATGACACCGGCCCAGAACGAGAACCGCGTAACGGAAAATGCGTCTCTCAGCGTGATCGACATGAGGCACCGCGACGGCACGGAATTGTTGGTTTAATTCAACTTACGCGGCTTGGGTGCGTGATGAACCTAGCAGATCGGGGAGTTGCCGAGCCAGCACGACGCTGGGCTCCCAATGGAGCAAAGAAAAAGCCCGATTCGTCGCCGAACCGGGCTTTTGCGCTAGATCAAATGAGTTTTACTTGCCCCAGCTGTCCTTGAGCGTCGTCACGCGGTTGAACACGGGTTTGCCCGGGACGGAATCCACGCGGTCGGCGACGAAATAACCGTGGCGCTCGAACTGGAAGCGCTGGTCGGCCTCGGCCCTGGCCAGGCCCGGCTCCAGGTACGCGGTGACGGTTTCCAGCGCGTTCGGATTGAGCACGCTCATGAAATCCTTGCCGCCGCCGTCCGGTTGCGGGTCGAGGAACAGGCGGTCGTACAGGCGCACTTCCGCTTCCAGCGCGTGCTGCGCGCTGACCCACGTGATATTGCCCTTGACCTTGTAGTTGTCCGCGCCCGGCGTGCCCGATTTCGAGTCCGGGAAATAGTTCACGTGCACGGCGACGACGTTGCCGTTCTCGTCCTTGTCGAAGCCGGTGCACTCGGTCACGAAGCCGTACTTCAGGCGCACGCGCGAGCCCGGCTTGTCGTCGATGGGCGGGTAGAAGCGGTGGTACCCCTTCGTCGGCACTTCCATGAAGTCTTCCTGCTCGATCCACAGCTCGCGCGAGAACGGGAACGAACGGGTGCCCCATTCCGGATGGTGCGGGTGGACGGGTGCGCTGCACTCCACCGTTTCGCCTTCGGGGAAGTTGTCGACGATGAGTTTCAGCGGACGCAGCACGGCCACGGCGCGCGGCGCCTTCGGGTCGAGGTCGTCGCGCAGGGCGCCTTCCAGCGTGCTCATGTCGATCCAGCCGTCGGCCTTGGAGACGCCGATGCGCTCGCAGAACAGCTGGATGGATTCCGGCGTGTAGCCGCGGCGGCGCAGGCCGACGATCGTGGGCATGCGCGGGTCGTCCCAGCCGTTCACCACACCGTCAAGCACGAGCTGGCGCAGCTTGCGCTTCGAGGTGACGACGTAGGTCAGGTTCAGGCGCGCGAATTCGTACTGGCGCGGCACCGGACGTTCGAAGAAGCCGCCGGCCGCCAGCGTTTCCACGAGCCAGTCGTAGAACGGGCGGTGGTCCTGGAATTCCAGCGTGCACAGCGAATGCGTGATGTTTTCCAGCGCGTCCGAGATCGGGTGCGTGAAGTCGTACATCGGGTAGATGCACCACTTGTCGCCCGTGCGGTGGTGATGCGCATGGCGGATGCGGTACAGGGCCGGGTCGCGGTTCGTCATGATGGGCGAGGCCATCGCGTCCTCGCTCATCCTGGCGCGCAGCACGTGTTCGCCGTCCTTGTACTTGCCGGCCTTCATGTCACGGAAGATCTGCAGCGATTCCTCGACCGGACGGTCGCGGAATGGCGAGTTCGTGCCCGGCGTGCCGAAGTTGCCGCGGTTGCGCGACATGTCTTCGGCGCTCTGGCTGTCGACGTAAGCCTTGCCGTTCTGGATCAGGTATTCGGCCATCGCGTACAGCTGGTCGAAGTAGTCGCTGGCGTAGTGCAGATATTCCTGCCCGCCTTGCTCCCACGTGAAGCCCAGCCACTTGACGCTGTCCATGATCGTGTCGACGTATTCCTGGTCTTCCTTTTCCGGATTCGTATCGTCGAAACGAAGATGGCAGCGGCCCTGGTAGTCGCGTGCCAGCCCGAAGTTCAGGCAGATGGATTTGGCGTGGCCCACGTGCAGGTAGCCGTTCGGCTCCGGCGGGAAGCGCGTGATCACGGACGGCATGCCGGCACGCGTGTGGGTGCCCGCGGCGAGGTCGGATTCGACGATCGCGCGGACAAAATTCGGCGACGGGGTGGCCGCCGCAGCGTTCTTGTCGTTACTCATGAAGCCTATCTTGAATGGGTATGATTCCCGGCATTTTACCGTACAAGACGGCATCCGGTCCGCTATGTGGCCAAGCGCACGGTTCGCGTGATGGGCAGTCCGCATACTGGGATGCCTGTCAAGTTGGCGCTTTCTATAGGATAATCTCGGTTTAATGTTTTTTCGGCCACAGCCGGAGAGTTCCAAGTGGAAAATTTATACGCGATCCTCGGCGTCGCGCCGAATGCCAGCGACGACGACATCAAGAAGGTCTACCGTTCGCTCGCCATGCGCTACCACCCGGACCGCAACCAGGCGCCGGGCGCGGAAGCGCGCTTCAAGGCCGTCACGAAGGCGTACGAGATGCTGTCCGACCCGATCAAGCGGGCGGAATACGACCAGAGCGTGAACCACCGCATCGTGCTCGACGCGGAGACCGAAGCCTTCGAATTGTGGCGCTCGGTGTTCGCACTGAACGGCGTCAATTTGGTCAACTGAGCTCCCTGCCTGAACACGTTCCAACAGAATACGAGTCAATCATGAAAAAAGTACATCCGGAGTTCGCTTTCCAGTCGCGCGAGCTGGAAGGCCAGATCGAAGGCACCCTGGGTGACCCGCCCAACCGCAAGAACTACGACATGATGGTGCAGGCCCTCGTGTCCGAATACGCCAACGGCGACGGCCTCGACGACGTCAACATGATGGCGTTCGCGCTCGTCGACCGCATCCGCTTCACGGACCCGAAAGGCCTGATCCGCGAAGCCTACGACTACGAGGGCGGCGACCCGGCCAAGGTGTTCGCGATGGCCAACTGCGACGGCGACGACGAAGGCCGCGCGATGTATGCCGCCATCTGCGACAACCATCCGGAACTGGCGCGCCAGGCCATCGTGACGGCGTTCCTGTACAAGAACCAGGCCCGCTGGGAAGACGACGACCAGTCGCTCGACCAGCTTGCGAAAGACGACGAAGGCGACGACGAGGAACTCGACGAAACCTCCGTGGGCGACGATTTCTCCCAGCTGTTCGACCAGGATGGAGGTGAGCGCGAATGAGCGACGACAACAAATCCAACCTGCCCGCGCTGAGCAAGCAGGTCGGCGAACTCGTGCTGGCCGGTTCGCTGCACCACGCCGAGGAAGCGCTGTCGCAGGCCGCCGACGAGCATGGCGACTACGCCGTGGCCGAAGTGCTGTCCACGCTGCCCCCGCAGGTGACGGCGCTGCACCTGGCCGGCTTCGACGGTGCCAAGACGTCGGTGGCGACCCTGCTGGTGCCGCCGAAGGCCTGGGCCGAAAGCCTCGCCTACCTCGCCGCCACGTGGCCGGACGACATGATCGAGGACGACCCCGAGCGCATCGCGGAAAACCTGTTCAACCACATCCACGGCATCGTCTACGCGACGGATGACGACGGGCGCCGCCACGAGCTGCTGACGGAAGCGTCCGCCACCGACTACGGCGCGACCGCGTTCGCCATCGTGTGGTCGCTGGCGCCGCGCGAGATCCTCGAAGTGGCCGGCGAGATCAACAACCGCGGCCCGCACATCAACGTGCACACGACGTCCGACAGCGACATCGTGCCGCTCGCCGTCGACCTGGCCAAGGCCAGCGAGGACGGCTGGCAGCGCTCGCTGCTGGAACTGTTCCCGGAATACCGCAACACGGCCGACCTCGCGGACGTCGAGTTGCCGGACGATCCGGACGAGGAGACGGAATTCCAGCAGCGCGGCACGCGCGAACTGCTGTACCGCCTGCGCAAGCAGGTGCCGTCCGTCCGCAGCCTGCAGCGCCGCAGCGGGCGCCGCAGCATGGGCACGGACATCTTCTCGTGACGGGGGCGAGCGCATCGATGCTGCCGGCTATCGTCATCGAAAAACTGCCCCGGCTGATCCGCGCGATCCGGCTGATTCCCGGGAACGCCAATGCCGACGAGGCGGCCGGCCTCGCCGACGAGCTGGCCGGCATCACGGCGATGGTGGCCGAGAAGTTCACCAACGACCGCACGGCCGAAGGCATCCAGCGCGCGCAGCTCCTGAGCATCGGCTGCGTGTCGCTGGGGCTGGAACATCTTGTTGAAACGGATGATCCCCAGGGCGACCTGGACGCGCTCGACGTGCTGCTCGGCGAGGGCGCGGAATTCGTGTTCCAGCAGGGCTTCCGCCTGATCCGCGACCTGGCGGCGCTGCCGGAGGACACCTTGATCGGGGAATTCGACAACGACCCCGTGTACTCGGCGCGGCGCCTGAAGGAGCTGTTCGTCGACATTTGCACGGCCGACCCGGGCGAGACGTGGTCCGGCTACGAGCGCTACCTGGGACAGCTGAAGCAGCGCCGGGACGTGCAGGCCGTCGTGCGCGCCGCGCAATGGCTGCGCCGGCACCATTGGGAAGGCCCCGTCAAGGATCCGGACCTGAACGCGGAAGGCGTGATCGCGCTCGCGATCATCTTCGGCGTCGAAGGCGGCGGACGCATCGTCGCGCGCACGGGGCAGAAGGAATTCGAGCGCTTCGTGCAGACGGTCCGCAAGGCGAAGCCGGACTTCGACGCGGGCTGGGCGGCGCTGCTGGAACAGATCCCGGCAGCGCACCAGGCCATCATCGCCGACCGCATCCAGAGCTACCGCAACAGCATCCTCCTGCAGAACATCGCGGGCAAGGTGCCGCTGAAGGAGCTGTTCGTGGAGCTCGAGAACTATGCCGGTTCGGAGATCGACGCCGAATATCCCTGATCGTCAAATCCGGTAATTCAAGGGGCAGGTGCTGAGCTCGTCAATACGGTTCGTGCGCCCCCCGATTCCCATCAGGGCTACCATGACGCTCCAGCCCCGCATCCCGTGCGGATGCGGTATCGAGCCATCAATGCAAGGAGTACGTCATGTTGCAAGCAAACGAAATCCAGCAGCGATTCACTCATATTCAGCAAACCATTCAGGAAGCCCAGCAGGCCTGCCAGCAGGATGCGCCCAACGAGATCCGCGACTGCATCGAAAAACTGTCGCGCGAAGCCAGCCAGGCGCAGAGCGTGATGCAGTCGAACGACCAGCAGCGCATCCAGCAATGCGTGGACAGCCTGGAAGACATGGGCGACGAAGCCAAGCGCATCAGCCGCTCGCTGCCGACGATGCCCGCCCACGTCGAAGCCGCGGTGACCCGCGTGCATGCCGAACTGTCGGACCTGAAGCACAAGCTGCACTGACAGGCCTCACACGACGCCGCCCTCGCGCAGGGCGGCGATCTCCGCGTCGGTCTTGCCCAGCACGTCGCGCAAGACTTCCTCCGTGTGCTCGCCCAGCAGCGGCGGCGCCTTGTCGCTCGTGGCCGGCGTGGCCGACATGCGCATCGGGCTGCGCACCAGTTTCACTTGCCCCGCGGTCGGATGCGGCAGGGCGATCTCCATGCCGCGCGCGCGCACCTGCTCGTTGGCGAACACCTCGTCCAGGTCGTTGATCGGACCGCACGGCACGCCCACGGCTTCCAGCAGCGCGATCCACGCCGCGCGCGGCCGCTCGCGTACCATGTCCGCCAGCAGCGGCACGAGCACGTCGCGGTTCTGTACGCGTGCGGGATTGGTGGCGAAGCGCGGGTCGCGCGCCAGTTCCGGGCGGCCGCCCGCTTCCACGAACTTCTGGTACTGGCCGTCGTTGCCGGCGGCGACGATGATGTGGCCGTCGCTGCACGCGAACGTCTGGTACGGCACGATGTTCGCGTGCGCATTGCCCCAGCGTGTCGGCCGCTTGCCGCTGTTCAGGTAATTGCTGCCGACGTTCGCCAGCATCGCGACCTGCGTGTCCAGCAGCGCCATGTCGATGTGCTGGCCTTCGCCGGTGCGGTCGCGGTGGGTCAGCGCGGCGAGCACGGCGACGGTCGCGTACATGCCCGTCATCAGGTCCGTCAGCGCGACGCCCACTTTCTGCGGGCCGCCACCCGGCAGGTCATCGCGTTCGCCCGTTACCGACATCAGCCCGCCCATGCCCTGGATCAGGAAGTCGTAGCCGGCGCGGTGCGCGTACGGCCCGTCCTGGCCGAAGCCCGTGATCGAGCAGTACACGAGGTCCGGCCTGATGGCCTTCAGCGTGTCGTAATCGAGGCCGTAGCGCTTGAGGTGGCCGACCTTGAAGTTCTCGATGACGACGTCGCAATGGCGCACCAGTTCGCGCAGCAGCGCCTGGCCCGGTTCGCTCGCGATGTCGACCGTGAGCGAGCGCTTGCCGCGGTTGGCCGACAGGTAGTAGGCGGCTTCGGTGGTGGGCCGGCCATCGGCGTCCGGCGCGTACGGCGGGCCCCAGGCGCGCGTGTCGTCGCCGGCGCCGGGGCGCTCGATCTTGATGATGTCGGCGCCAAGGTCGGCGAGATTCTGCGAGCACCACGGCCCGGCCAGCACGCGCGACAGGTCGAGCACGCGGATGTGGCCCAGCGCGCCCTGCAGGCGATTGTCCGGACCGTTGTGCGGTCCGTTCGGAATGAATGCCATCTGGTCTCCGATTCGATGAGTTGTTCTCGGCGCGGATTATACGTCGCGCTCGTCGCGCTCCCGCGAGCGGGCGTCGTCCAGCGCGGCGGCGAATGCGTCGCGTTCGCGGTCGACGATGTCGTCGACCATGCGCTCGTCCAGCCCCATCCCTTCGAGCACGAAGGCCGACAACTGCAGGCTCGCTTCGAGCGTCTCCGGCACGACGACGTTGGCACCGGCCCGCTTGAGGGCGCGTGCGTGTTTTTCGTCGCGCGAGCGCGCGTACAACTGCACGTGCGGGAACTCGCGCCGGATGCCGCGCACGGCCTGCAGCGCGGAGGCTGGATGATCCATCGTCAGCACGATTGCCGGCGCCTCGTCCGCATGCACGCGGCGCAGCAGTTCCGGCCGCGCCGCGTTGCCGAAATAAACGGGCACGCCGTTCGCGTGCAGCTGCGAGACGAGCTTCGCGTCGTTCTCGAACGCGACGTAGGGAATCTGCTGGGCCGCGAGCAGCTTGGCCAGCTGCTGGCCGACGCGTCCGAAACCGGCGATGATCACGCGGCCCCGCGCCGCATCGAGTTCGTTGTCGGCCAGGTGAGCCGCGGCGCCCCGGGGCTCCGCCGCCGAGCGTTCGCCGATCGCATGGCCGATGCGCGCCAGCAGCGGCGTGATGAACAGCGACAGGCCGACGGCCAGCATCACGCGCGCGCCGAGGGCGCCATCCAGCAGCTTCGACGCGGTCGCGTAGCCGATCACGATGAACGCGAATTCGCCGCCCTGGCCCAGCAGCAGGCCGCCTTCGATCGCGCGGCCCCACGGCAGGCCGCCGAGCCGCAGCAGCGGCGCGACGACGAGGCCCTTGAGCAGGACGAGGCCCAGCACGGCGCACGCGAGCCACAGCGGCGCGTGCAGGATCTGCAGCGCGTCCATGCCCATGCCGACCGTCATGAAGAACAGCCCCATGAGCAGGCCCTTGAACGGCTCGACCATCAGCTCGACCTCGTGCTTGAATTCCGTTTCCGCGAGAAGGAGTCCGGCGATCAGCGCACCGAGCGCCATCGACAGGCCGGCCAGGTGCGACAGCGCGGCGATGCCGAAGGTCGACAGCAGGATCAGGGCCATGAACACGTCCGGCTGGCGATGGCGGGCAAACGCGCGGAACAGCGGGTGCACGACCTTGCCGCCGACGAGGTAGATGAGGGCGATGGCGACGGCCGCCTTGGCCATCGCGAGCAGGGCGATCAACGCGACGTTCGCGCCGCCGCCTTCGTTCTTGCCGAGCGCCCCGATCAGGATCAGGATCGGCACGACGGCGAGATCCTGCAGCATCAGCACGGCGAACGCGGCCTGGCCGACTGGGCTCGCGGTGCGCTGGCTCTCGGCCAGCAACTGCATCACGACGGCCGTCGACGACAGCGACAGCACGAGGCCCAGCACGAGCGCCGCGCCGAGCCGCTGGCCGAGCAGAAGATACGCCGCACCGCCGATCAGTGCGGCGCACAGCACTACCTGCGCGCTGCCGGTGCCGAACACCCAGCGCCGCATGGCCCACAGGCGCGCGGCGGACAGCTCCAGGCCGATCATGAACATGAGGAACAACACGCCCAGCTCGGCGAGCATGGCGACGTTGTCGTTGTTGGGGAACGTGAACAGGCCGAGCGGCGCGAAATCCTGCGCCATGCGCCCGAGCCCGAACGGGCCGAGGAGGGCGCCGACGGCGAGGAAGCCCAGCACCTGGTTGATGCGCAGGCGCTGCAGCAGCGGGATCAGGATGCCGGCAAGGGCGAGGAATAACAGGATTTCGCGCAGGAAGGGGAAGGCGTGTTGCTCTTGCACGGATGGCCTTTATTGGACAGGGATCCCGGCAATTTTAACGCGTGGGCTCGGGGAGCCCACCCTACGGCATCGACAAATCGTAGAGTGGGCACCCCGTGCCCACGCGGTGCCGCCGTCACGCCTGCCGACTCTCTGCCATCAGGATCACTTCCTCCATCTCCTGGTCGATCTCGTTGCGCAGCTCGAGATAGCGTCCCAGCGCATGGTCCAGCGACGGCAGCAGGATCCCGCGCTCGCTGTGCAGCCCCGTGTAGCGCGGCCGCGGCGCCGCGAAGCCGTACGACTCGGACGCTACGGCTTCCAGCCGGCTGGAGTCAACGCCCGCGCGCGCCGCCGCCTGTTCGGCCAGCTCGGCCCACGTCAGCGTGCCGACGTTGGCCAGGTGCCAGACGCCGGACTCGCCGTCGATCGCGAGGTCCAGGCAGGCGTGCACGAGGTCGGGCACGTACGTCGGCGACACGGCCATGTCGCGCGCGGCGCGGAACGGTTCGCCCCGCTCCAGCGTCTGCAGCGCGAGGGTGACGAAGTTGTACTTGTCCCACGGGCCGAAGAAGGCGCTCGTGCGCACGACGAGGGCGCCCGGGTGCTTGTCCTGCACGCGCAGCTCGGCCTCGGCCTTGCTGCGGCCGTAGACGTTCAGCGGCGCGACCGCATCGCTTTCCACGTACGGCCGGTCGAGCGCGCCGTCGAACACGAGGTCGCTGGAGAACGTCGTCAGGTGCACGCCGTGGCGGGCGCACGCGGCGGCCAGGATCGCGGGGCCGATCGCGTTCTCGCGGAAGCAGCGCTCGGCGTCGCGCTCGGCATCGTCCACGCGCACGTAGCCCGCCGTGTTGACGACGGCCCAGGGCCGGTACTTGTCCAGCGCGCGTTCGACGGAGGCCGGGTCCGTGATGTCCATGTCCTGGCGCGACAGCAGCCGGTACGCGAGGTTGCGCTTGCGGCAGATGCGGGCGAACGCGCGCCCCAGTGTGCCGGACGCGCCCGTGATCAGGATCGGTGCCGCATCCTTGCCGACGAGCGTGTGGCCGTCGGCGGTGATCGACGTCAGCGCATCGGGCGTCGCGACGGGCGTGCACAGCCAGCGGCCCGGCCGGCGCCACCAGCCCTGGCCGCGCAGCACCGGGTGCGACAGCGGCGCGTCGGCCGACAGTTCCCGCATCATGCGCGCGACGGCCGTCGGACGCGGTTCCGGCGCGCGCACGTCGAACGGGCCCGGTTCGTAATAACCGTTGTTGCAGGTGACGAGGCTGTTCCAGTCGAACGAGCCCAGCAGCGACCAGACGGTGACGGCGCGCAGGTCGACGCCGTTCGCGCGCACTTCCTTGCCCGCTTCCCAGATCTCCAGCAGCCAGCGCAACTGGTCTTCGCGGTTGGCGTCGATGTGGGCCTCGGTGACGGCGAGCGGGATGTGGTACCGGTCCCAGATCTCGTGCAGCAGCGGGGCGATGCCGGCCGTGGGCGTCGCGAGCGCGCGCGAGGCCTCGATGTCGGCGCACGGGATGCCGTCGGCCACGCCGCGGTGGTGCGCCGGATAGCGGTCCGGACGGTGGTCGAGCCAGCGCTCGCTCGTCACATAGTAATTGACGCCGATGACGTCCGGCGGGCACGGGTTGTCGCGGAACCACAGGAATTCCTCGGCCGGAATACCGGTCTTCGTCAGATACGACCACAGGGCGTGCTCGGGACCGACCATGCCGCACAGCAGGTCCCACGCGAGCCAGCGGCGCTCGTTGTAGAACTCGGCGACTTTGGCCATCTCGGGCGTGCTGTAGGTCTTGCCGAGATCGTCCGTCTGCACCAGTTTCGCGTCCGGATTCACGGCGCGGATGGCGCGCATCGCCAGCACCACGGCGCGGCACTGGTTCAGCAGGGCCTGCACGAACGTGCGGTCGTCGCGGCCGTGGGGATACCACACGCCGTACAGCCCGGCGAAGCGGGCCGTCGTGCACGGTTCGTTGACGGGGGTGTAGTACTCGATCCACGGATAGCGCGCGGCCACGGCGCCGGCGTATTCCGCCAGCTGTTCCGCGAACGCGGGGTCGACGAGGCTCGTGTGACGGGGGCCGCTGCCGTGGTGGATCAGGCCCGCGATGGGCGTGACGCCGTGGGCGCGGAGCGCGTTCAGGCGTTCGTCGGGCCAGGTCCAGTCGGCGGCATGGATGCCTTCCGGCGCCGTGCGTTCCCACAGCACGGGGTAGCGGATGGCGCGGATGCCGAGGGAAGCGAAACGGGCGATGTCGTCGGCCCGGGAGGCGTGGCCGTTACGGTCGAGCTGGTGGAAGTAGTCGTCGCGGACGCGGTTGACGGTGCATTCGAGGCCGCCCCACAGTTCGAGAGGGCGGGCGTGGCTGTTCGTGCTCTTCGTAGAATCCATAAATCACCAATCTTGTTAGTTTTATTGCAACAAAAAATCCGGCATGGCCCCGAACTGGCAAAAAAGTCGGGGAAGCGTTTTGGCTTTCGAGTGGTGGCGGTTGACAGCGACGCGTCAACCTGCAACCATGCCATCCATGAATTTTTCGTATCCACATCCTGTTCTCACCTGGTGGCGCCGCTGATTGCGCGCGGCCAGTGAATTGGATAGGTATTCCGAAACGCCGCCTCGATTCCAAGGTGGCGTTTTTGTTGGCGCAGCAGGATCGAGGCAGGGCGGTCAATCACCCAAGGAAAACTCGATGAGTCTGCAAACCCCTACCGCTACCACGCCCATCATCCTCACCGGCGACCGTCCCACCGGGCCGCTGCACCTCGGCCACTTCGTCGGCAGCCTGCGCAATCGCGTCACTTACCAGGACCAATATCGCCAGTTCATCATGCTCGCGGACGCCCAGGCGCTCACGGACAATATGGATGATATCGGTAAGGTACACCGGAACGTGATCGAGGTGGCGCTCGATTACCTTGCCGTAGGGATCGACCCCGCCAAATCGACCATCCTGATCCAGTCGCAGATCCCGGAACTGGCCGAGCTGACGTTTTATTACCTGAACCTCGTGACCGTCGCGCGCCTCGAGCGCAACCCGACCGTCAAGCAGGAAATCATCCTGCGCGGCTTCGAGCGCGACATCCCGGCCGGCTTCCTCACCTACCCGGCCAGCCAGGCCGCCGACATCAGCGCGTTCAAGGCGACCATCGTGCCGGTCGGCGAGGACCAGATCCCGATGATCGAGCAGTGCAACGAGATCGTGCGCAAGTTCAACCGCAACGCCGGCCGCGACATCCTCGTCGAGTGCAAGGCGATCGTGCCGGAAGTCGGCCGCCTGCCGGGCATCGACGGCAAGGCCAAGATGAGCAAGTCGCTGGGCAATACAATCAACCTGGGCGCGTCCGCCGACGAGATCCGTGCCGCCGTCAAGATGGTCTACACGGACCCGCTGCACCTGAAGGTATCCGACCCGGGCCACCTGGAAGGCAACGTCGCGTTCCTGTACCTGGACGCGTTCGACACGGACAAGGAAGGCCTGGCCGAGATGAAGGCGCATTACGTGCGCGGCGGCCTGGGCGATTCCGTCGTCAAGAAGCGCCTGGAAGGCATCCTGCAGGACATGCTGGCGCCGATCCGCGCCCGCCGCGAGGAACTGGCCAAGGACAAGGGCCAGGTCATGCAAATCCTCAAGGAAGGCACGATGAAGGCGCGCGAAGTGGCGGCGCGTACGACGGACGAGGTGCGCAAGGCGCTTGGTCTGTCCTACTTCTAAACCGCAGCGGGTAGCGGAAAACGCGCTTTGAGGTAGCGCAAGGTGATCGCCTTGCGCTTTCTTGTGGTCCGGTTCGTGTATCGATGGCAAGCTGCGGCTTTCGCCACCGATGAAGGAGCCGCACCATGAGCAAAGGATTGCGTTGGACCGAACAATGGATGCGCCGGGCGCTGTGGCTCGTCGCGTTCGTCTTCGCCGGATTCCTGATCGGGCTCGGCAACCAGGTCGTCGACAACGTGATGTACCTGGAGCCCGTGCCCCCAGCCGAACAATTTCTCGATCCCGCAAAGGCGGGCCCGCTGCGGGCCGCGGCCGAGCAGGCGCAGCAGACGCGCGAAGCGGCGGACGCGGCGCTGGAGCAGGCCCAGCAGAAACACCGCGTGGCGCAGGCCAACACGACAAGCGCGCGCGACGCCTTCGAGAACTGGATCGCGACGCGCCACGTGACGGCGCGCCCCGACCAGGACACGGAACTGATCGCGCGCAACCGGGAACTCGATAAACTCGTGGCAGCGGAACGCGCCGCGCTCGCCGCAGTCGAAGCCCAGGAACAGGTCGAACTCGACGCCAAACAGGCCCAGCAGAAGGCCGCGGCGGCCTACGAGGCGCTTCTGGAACCGGCACGCGAGGCCGCGAACGAGGCCGCGGCCAGGGCCGCGCGCAAGGTCTTCCTGATCCGCCTCGGCGTGACCCTGCCGCTGCTGCTGGTCGCGGGCGCGCTGTTCAAATACAAGCGCAACGGCACGTACTGGCCGTTCACGTGGGGTTTCATCTTCTTCGCGCTGTTCGCGTTCTTCGTCGAGCTGGTGCCTTACTTGCCCAGCTACGGCGGCTACGTGCGCTACGGCGTGGGCATCGTGGTGACGGTCGTCGTGGGCCGCTACGCGATCCGCTGGCTGCACGCGTGGCTGGAACGCCAGCGGGCCGCGGAGGCCATGCCCGATGCCGAGCGCCGCACGACGATGCGCTACGATGTGGCGATGGAACGCATCGCCAAGAGCGTGTGCCCGTCGTGCGAGCGTGCGACGAATTTCAAGGACGAACACCTGGCCCATTGCCCGCACTGCGGCATCGGCCTGTTCGACCGCTGCCCGGCGTGCACGACGCGCAAGAATGCTTTCACGCGCTACTGCTTTTCGTGCGGCACGCCGGCCAACGTCAGCCTTGCGGACTGAGCGGGGAGCTTACTTCACGAAGCGGGCCAGCAGGCGGATGTACGCCGTCTGGTAGCCGTTCGACGGCTCGCTGACCGACCACGAGTTCAGCGGCCAGCCGTCGTTGAAGTCGAGATAGGTCTTCTGCGACGGTTGGCCATACGGCGGCGACGGCGGGGCCGAGCCGCACTGCGCCGACACGTTCGGGCAGTTGCTGTCCCAGTTGTACTGCGTGCCCGCCGGACCGCCAGCCAGGTAGCCCGGTGCCGGGCCGTACGGCGACTGCTTGGCGTCGTTCCACGGCGTGCCCTGGGTGAACCACGTATGCCACAGACGGTTGACGGAATTCTCCGCGCCGAAGCTGACCATGTTCGACAGGTAGACTTTGCCCAGCGGGTTCACGCCATGCAGGTAGTGCACGTAGTCGGCCGCGGCATTGGCATCCTGCTCGGCCGTGTGGCGGCTGATGCCGTAATAGCTTTCTTCCGCGAACAGCGAGCCGGCGTTCGCCTTGACCGCGTTGCTGGCCCACGTGTAAGAGCCGATGAAGGCGCGGTATGGGTCCGTCTGCGCATCGACCTTGCCCCAGCCGTCGTAGTCCGCGCGGCCCCACAGGTCGAGGAATTGCGTACGGATCGCGGTGGCCACGGTGGACGTCGCGTTCGGGAGCGACGCGTAGTACAGCAGGTTGCGGGCGTCGCCGGCGCTGAAGCCCGACAGGTTCCAGCTCTTGAACATCGCCGCATCGGTGTAGTTCGCGTCGACGTAGCTCTTGTACGTGGCATCGCCGGTGGCGGCGAACAGCCGGACGGCAGCCATCAGCTTCAGCGACTTGCGTCCGTTGTCGTCGGTCTCCTGCTGGCCGACGGCGAGGCCCTGGGTGCCGCGGTTCGCATCGTTGTTGTAGAACAGGACGTTCGGGTTGGCCTGCGCCCAGTTCCACGCGTTTTTCGCACGCGTCAGCAGGTCGGCCGCATACGTGTTCAGCGACGCGTTGTTCAGGCTGCCCAGCACCTTGGCGCCTTCCGCGAACGCGGCGGCCGCCGCCAGCGTGGCCGTCGTGCTGGCGTCGCCGTAGTAGCTGGGGCCGGTGGACGAGGACGGCGGGCTCGCACCCACGACGCCGACGACGGACAGCACGGAGCCGTCGCTGTTCTGCATGCGCTTCAGCCAGTCCAGGCCCCACTTCGCTTCGTCGAGGATGTCCGGGATGCCGTTCCACGATTCCGGGAGATTGAAATCGTCGGTGAACACGGTGGGATTCTGGACATAGGCGTCCATCAGTTCGCCCGCGTAGCCGGCCGCCCAGCTCGTGTACTTGTTGTAATCGCCCGCGTCGGCCCAGCCGCCGCGCAGGTCGCGCGCCGTGGCGGCGTTGCCGGAATCGAGGAAGCGCCGTGCCTGCGAATCCTGGCCCGGCCCGAGGTTGCTGGCGCCGTCGGCCCAGTTCAGGCCGGCATTGTTCGCGGTGCGGGCCTGGCCCAGGCGCTGGTAGTAGAACATGCGCACGGCCTGGACCAGCACGTTGCGGTAGACGTTGTCGCCGATCTCGAAGCGGGCCGAGCGCTGGCCGCCGGCATCGACGATTTCATACGTGCCCGGCGTCGTGATGTTGCTGAAGTCGAAGTGCCAGACCTGGTCGCCCGACGACGGATCGGTGGCGCGCGTGTTCCACTCCGTGGGCCACCACGTGTACACGGTCGCGCCCGTGGCTGAGTTCACCACGCTGACCTGCTGCGGCCAGAACTGGGGGCTGTTCGCGTCGTAGCCGGCGCGGGGCATGCGCAGCACCGCCACCTTGCGCGCGTTGGTCAGGTAGCCGAACTGGTCGACCATGATGTACTTGCCGGCATTGGCCGCCTGCGCCGGCCACACCGTGAAGTTGTACTGCTGGGTCGACTTGGCGCCGCAGCTGTTCGTGTACGTGGCCGTGGCCGTGCAGGTGGTGGCGCTGGTGCCGGTATTGGTGAGCTTGATGGTCTGTTCGCGCGCCGCCCCCGATGTGCCGCAACCACTCCACGCCCACGTGCCGCCCGATGCCGGTTGCGGCCCGAGGACGACGGTCGAGCCGGTGTTCAGGGCGAGCGACGACGTCACTGCCCATGACGTCGTGCCATTGATGTTGACGTACGGGGTGGTGGTACTGGGTTGGCACGTTTGTGCCCACGCGGGTGCGCTCAATGCTGCCAGTGTCAGCAGTACGCTTTTTTTGATCTCCATCGTTTTTCTCTTTGTCGTGTGCAGGCCGGGCTCGTCGCGCCAGTCCCGTTCAGGCGTGGGCAGGCCGGGCTTCAACGGCCGGCCGTCGTTGAAGCCGCTGAAAGCAGCGGATGATGCGTCATCGGGGATGTATGGTTGAGTTGATTATGCGAGGGACATGGCGTCGCTGCCAGACCGAAAACCGTCAACTCGAGGTATGAAATTCGCCGACGGCATGGACGCCGCCGGCGGGAGGGAGGAGGTTAGTCCTTGAGGTCGGCCGGCACCTTGCCGCCATTTGCCGCCAGCTTGTTCATGACCTGGCGGTGCAGCCAGATGTTCATGCTGGCCGAGTCGCCGGTATCGCCCGAATAGTTCAGCTCGGCGGCCAGTTCCTTGCGTGCCTGCAGGCTGGAATCGAGGCCCAGCAGCTTCAGCAGGTCGACGATCGATGTGCGCCAGTTCAGCTGTTGGCCGGATTGCTGCTGCATGTTGTTCAGGACAGCTTCCACGTCGACCTGCTGCATCGGTGCCGCCGCCGGCGCGCTTGCCGCGGGCGCGGCCTGCGGTTGTTGCGCGGGCTGCTGTGCCGGTTGCTGCGCGGGTGGCTGCGTCGGCTGCGGCGCGCGTTGCTGGGCGCCCGGGGCCGCCTGGCTGCTGTTCTGCGCGGCCGGGTGCGAGGACGGGAAAATCTTGTGGAAGATATTGCTCAGGATACCCATGTCGATTCCTTCTCGATGATGGTGGATGCGCTCAGTGGCGCTGCATGCCCTGGGCCATGTGGCCAAGTGCGATCGCCAGTGCGGCGCCGCCGATGGCCTTGACCAGGGTCGGGTGTTCGGCATAGAAGTCGCCCATGCGTTCGACGATGCCGGGATTTTGCTGCTCGGCCTTGGCGGCCAGTTCCTGCACCTGTTCCGGCGACACCTGGTTCGCCTGTTCCGGCGACACGCGGGCCTGGTCGGCGCCGAGCAGGTTGCCGAGCGAGCCGCCCGCGACGGATGCGAGCACGGACGGTCCCACATTGGCCAGCAGGTGGTTCAGCATGCCGGCGCGCTGGTCGGGATTGCTGTTGCCAAACAGCTGGCCGACCATCTGCGAAAACGGCGGTGTCTGGTCCGAGCGCAGCGCCTGCGTCACGCCCTGCGCGACGGTGGCGCGCGGCACGTTCTGCGCCACGTGGTCGAAATCGCTCTCGGCCTGCGCCGGGTTGGCGTTCGGGTTGGCTCCGCCCAGGTATTGCTGCAACAGGTTGCCCAAATCAAAGCTCATGATGTTCTCCACGTTGAAACCTCGAAGCGCAAGGGTAGGCGTTCGCGGAGCATTCCTCCGTACGTTCGCTAACGGAGGGGCTGCATCTATAATCCGCATTGCTGTACATAAATAAAACAACTTGCCCGAGAGAGACTATGCATACCATCTTCCGTTCGGCCGCGCTCGCCGCTGCCGTCCTGTGCACATCCGTCCACGCCGCCGGCACCGCCGCGATGCAGCCCGGCGAACACCAGGTCGTCGTGGGCGACGTCCGCCTGTGGTACAAGGTCGCCGGCCACGGCGCGAAGGGCGCGCCGCCGCTGCTGTTCCTGCACGGCGGCCCCGGCTACAACAGCTACAGCTTCGAAGCCCAGGCCGGTCCGGCACTCGAGAAAACACTGCGGGTGATCTACCTCGACCAGCGCGGCAGCGGCCGCTCCGAGCGCCCGTGGCGCGGCGATTATTCGATCGCCGCCCTCGTCGACGACATCGAGGCGCTGCGCAAGACGCTCGGCGTCGACAAGCTCGCGCTGATGGGGCATTCGTTCGGCGGCACGCTGGCGCTCGAGTACGCGGCCAAATACCCCGGACACGTGGCGCAGATGGTGCTCGTGAGCGCCGCCTCGGACATCCCGGCCGCCTGCGCGGCGCGCGTGGACTACATCGCGCGGCACTACGGCGACCGGCTCGACAAGGCGCGCGCCGAGGCGAAGGCGCGCAACGAGACGCCTGACGCCTGCTTCTACGCCTTCAACACCGTCGGACCGGACCTGCACCAACGTGTGAACGACGAAGTGATGTTCCCGGACATGCTGGTCGGCAAGCGCCAGGATGCCATCGACGCGAAGAGCGGCCTGCGCAATACGGGCGAACTGGGCAACGCGCTGTTCGGCGGCGGCTTCACGCAATACCGCTTCGCCCATCCGGAACGCGTGACGATGCCCGTGCTCGTGCTGGCCGGCGCCGCGGACTACGCGATCGGCCTGCCGGCCCAGCGCGCGCTGGGCCAGGCGTTGCCGCATGCGCGCGTCGTCGAATACGCGGGCGCCGGACACTTCCTGTACCTCGATGCGCCCGACCGGTTTACGCGCGACGTCACGGACTTCCTGGCCACGCCCTGACGGGTCGGTTTGCCCGGTGGACACCCGCGCCGCCGGCGCGTAAGCTGGCGCCATGATCTATACGCCGCTGCTGTTCTTTTTTGGCCTGTATGGCTACGCCGCGCTGGCCCTCGGCCTGCCGGCCGCGGTGGGCGTCGCGTACGCGCTCGCGAGCGCCGCCTGTTTCGCGCTGTATGCGCGCGACAAGGCGGCCGCGCGGCGCGGCGACCGGCGCACGCCCGAGCGGCACTTGCTGCTGCTGGGGCTGGCCGGCGGCTGGCCGGGCGGCTTGCTGGCGCAGCAATGGCTGCGGCACAAGACCGTGAAACGTCCGTTCCGGCAGGGGTTCTGGCTGACCGTCGGCCTCAACCTGGCCGGTTTCTGCTGGCTGGCGCGCGCGCTGGCGCCGGCCTGACTACCGTTCGGAAGGAATACCATGTGGCCTTACCCCAGGATCCTGGCCCACCGCGGCGGCGGCACGCTGGCGCCGGAAAACACGGTGGCCGGACTGCGCCGCGGCATGGACGCGGGTTTTCGCGCCATCGAATTCGACGTCATGCTGGCGCGCGACGGCGTCCCCGTCGTGCTGCACGACCCCAGGCTGGGCCGCACGGTGGCCGGGAGGGGATCGGTGGCGGACATCGATGCGCTCGACCTCGCCGCGCGCGATGCGGGCTCGTGGTTCGGTCCGGAATACGAGGGCGAACCGGTGCCGCTGTTCGTCGAGTTCGCGCAGTATAGCAAGGCCCACGGCGTGTGGATGAACATCGAGATCAAGCCCGTGCCCGGCCATGACGAGGCGACCGGCACCGTGGTCGCGCGCCTGGCGGCCGCACTGTTCGCCGCCGAGATCGGCGCGGGCAGGATGGCGCAGGTGCCGCTGCTGTCGTCGTTCAGCGAGACCGCGCTGGCGGCGGCCCGGGAGGCCGCGCCCCAGGTCCCGCGCGCCTGGCTGACGGAGGCGTTGCCGCCGGATTGGGAAGCCCGTGCGCGGGCGCTGGACGCCGTCGCGATCCACACCGACCATACGCGGCTGACGGCGGCCGGCGCCGCGCAAGTGAAAGCCGCCGGCTTCGGCCTGTTCTGCTACACGGTCAACGCGCCGGCGCGGGCGCGCGAACTGTTCGGCTGGGGCGTGGACGGGTTGTGCACGGACCGGATCGACCTCATCCCGCCTGATTTTTCCTAGAACCAAAATTTTCCCTCAAGAATTGTAACGTCTTGTCGTTAATGACATTCGGCTCCCGGTCACGGCCTTATGTCACTTTCGATCAATAATCAATCGTTGTCCCTGAACGCCCAGCGCAAGCTGGCGGAGCACACGAACGAGGTGACGCGCCTCGTCGCGCGCCTGAGCTCGGGCACCGGCATCGCGAGCGCCGCGGACGATCCGGCCGGCCAGGCCATCACGGGCCGCATGAGGTCGCAGCTGACCGGGATGCGCCAGGCCTCGCGCGGCATCAACGACGCGACGTCGATGCTGCAGGTGGCGGACAGCGCGCTGTCGAACATTAACGACAGCCTGCAGCGCCTGCGCGAATTGGCGGTGGCGTCCGGCAACGGCTCGTACACGGACAGCGACCGCAACACGTTGCAGGCGGAAGCGGACCAGATCCTGTCCCAGATCACCCAGGTGGGCAATGGCGCCTCGTTCAATGGCCAGGCGATCTTTTCGCCGGCGTCCGAGAGCGGTAGCGAGGACAAGAAGAAGCGTGCCGTGCTCGACAGCCTCAAGGCCGGCTGGCTGAGCGCCGCCGAAGACATGGTCCAGCAGTATTACGGCCTGCAGGGCGATGGCTCGACCCTGAAGATCAACCTCGACACGACGGACGGCAAGAGTGGCGTGCTTGCGTCCGTCACGGGCGCGTCGGGGCTCGGCAACGACGTCACGCTGAACATCGATATGGCCGATTTCAGCGACATCAGCACGCCGGACGGCGGCACCGGACCGATGTACGACGACCGCGTCATTGCGCACGAGATGGTGCACGCGATCATGCTGCACTCGACCGGCATGAATCTTCCCCAGTGGTTCATCGAGGGCACGGCCGAGCTGATCCATGGCGCCGACGAACGCGTGGCCGGTGCGCTGGCGGGCGGGCAGACGGCGCAGGGCATCGTCGACACGATCACGGGCGGCGGCTTCAGCTACGAAGGCGGCTACGTCGCCTCGCGCTACCTGCATGAGCGGCTGAAATCGATGGGCGTTGATGGCGGCATGAAGGGCCTGATGACTTACCTGAACGGGCACCAGGGGACCGACCTCGACACGGCGCTGAAGGCCGTCACGGGCGGGCAGTACCAGGGCACCGGCGACTTCATGACGGAATTCGCCGCCAATGGCGCCGGCTTCATCGGGGGCATGAACCTGGCGAATGCGGACACGGGCGCGATCGGCGGCCTCGACGCGGACGGCGGGCCGACACGCGACGCGCGGGGCGTCGTGCCGGAATCCGGCTTCGGCACGGCCGCCCGGCCGCTGCGCAACTTCAAGGTCGAGTATCCGGACATCGGCGGCGGGGGTGTGGGCAGGCACCGGATGCAGATCCAGGTCGGAGCGTCCGCCGGCGACCTGGTCGACATGGAGTTCGCGGCCGTGAACGCCAGCGCGCTGGGCCTCGCTGACCTGGACATGCGCAACCCGGCGGTGGCGCTGCTGCACATCGATGACGCTCTCGCGTCCGTCAACGAGCAGCGCGTGCAGGTGGGCGCCTACAGCAACCGCATGGACGCCGCGGCCAGCAACAACCAGACGATGTCGATGAACCTGGAGGCGGCGAAGAGCCGCATCGAGGACGTCGACTATGCCGGGGCCGCGGTCCGGCTGACGCGCGCCCAGATCCTGCAGCAGGCGGCATCCGCCATGCTGAGCCAGGCCAATGGCGAGCCGAGGGCGGTGCTGGCATTGTTGCGCTGACGTGCGCTGTTGTCGTTTCTGCAACGGCAAATTGCACAAGTACAGTTAACTGCCGATACCACGCTATAATCGATTTTCTTTATATAGCAAGCTGCCTGAATCCGCCCCTACGACATGAAATCCACCGAAATACGCGAAAAGTTTCTCAAGTTCTTTGAGTCCAAAGGCCACACGATCGTCCGCTCCAGCCCGCTCGTGCCGGGTAACGACCCGACGATGTTGTTGACCAACAGCGGCATGGTGCAGTTCAAGGACGTGTTCCTGGGCCTGGATACGCGTCCGTACAAGCGCGCCACCACCGTACAGCGCTGCGTGCGCGCCGGCGGCAAGCACAACGACCTGGAAAACGTCGGCTACACCGCGCGCCACCACACGTTCTTCGAAATGCTGGGCAATTTCAGCTTCGGCGACTATTTCAAGCGCGACGCCATCCACTTTGCCTGGGAGCTGCTGACCAAGGTCTATAACCTGCCGGCGGAAAAGCTGACCATCACCGTCTACTTCGAAGACGACGAAGCCTACGGCATCTGGGCCAATGAAATCGGTGTCCCGACGGAGCGCATCATCCGCATCGGCGACAACAAGGGCGCGCGCTACGCATCGGACAACTTCTGGCAGATGGCCGACACCGGCCCGTGCGGTCCGTGCACGGAAATCTTCTACGACCACGGCGCCGAGATCTGGGGCGGTCCTCCGGGCTCGCCGGAAGAAGACGGCGACCGCTTCATCGAGATCTGGAACCTCGTGTTCATGCAGTTCAACCGCGACGAAGCCGGCGTGCTGACCCCGCTGCCGAAGCCGTCGATCGACACCGGCATGGGCCTGGAGCGCCTGGCCGCCGTGCTGCAGCACGTGCACTCGAACTACGAGATCGACCTGTTCCAGAACCTGATCAAGGCTGCCGCCCGCGAAACCGGCGCGACCGACCTCGCGAACAACTCGCTGAAGGTCATCGCCGACCACATCCGCGCCGCCAGCTTCATGATCGTCGACGGCATCATCCCGAGCAGCGAAGGCCACGGCTACGTCCTGCGCCGCATCATCCGCCGCGCGCTGCGTCATGGCCACAAGCTGGGCCAGACCAAGCCGTTCTTCTACAAGCTCGTGGAAGACCTCGACATCGAGATGGGCGCCGCCTACCCGGAACTGCACGACGCGAAAGAGCGCGTGATGCAGACCCTGAAGGCCGAGGAAGAGCGCTTCGGCGAGACCCTCGAGCACGGCATGAAGATCCTGGAAGCGCAGCTCGCGAAGGATCCGCAGAACCTCGACGGTGCCACGGCGTTCACCCTGTACGACACCTACGGCTTCCCGCTGGACCTGACCGCGGACATCTGCCGCGAGCGCGGCATCAAGCTGGACGAGGAAGGCTTCGCTGCCGCCATGGAGCAGCAGAAGAAGACCGCCCGCGCCGCCGGCAAGTTCAAGATGGCCGCCAACGTGGAGTATTCGGGCGAGAAGACGACCTTCGTCGGCTACGACGCCCTCGTGCACAACAGCCGCGTGCTCGCGCTGTACTCGGGCGGCGCACCGGTCCAGGAACTGAAAGCGGGCCAGGACGGCATCGTCGTGCTGGACACGACCCCGTTCTACGCCGAGTCCGGCGGCCAGGTGGGTGACAAGGGCCTGCTGAAGGCGCAGGGTGGCGTGTTCGAAGTGGAAGACACGCTGAAGATCCAGGCGGAAGTGTTCGGCCACCACGGCGTGCTGCAGTCCGGCTCGCTGAAGGTCGGCGACATGGTCGACGCGCAAGTCGATGAAGTGAAGCGCGCCCGCACGATCCGCAACCACTCGGCGACGCACCTGATGCACAAGGCGCTGCGCGAAGTGCTGGGCGGCCACGTGCAGCAGAAGGGCTCGCTGGTCGATCCGGACAAGACCCGCTTCGACTTCAGCCACAACGCGCCGCTGACGGCCGAGCAGATCGCCCAGGTGGAAACCATCGTGAATCGCGAAATTCTCGAGAATCACGCGACCCAGGCCCAGCACATGTCGATGGACGATGCGATCAAGCATGGCGCCATGGCCCTGTTCGGCGAGAAATACGGCGACACCGTGCGCGTGCTGGACATCGGCTCGTCGAAGGAACTGTGCGGCGGCGTGCACGTCACCCGCACGGGCGACATCGGCCTGTTCAAGATCGTGTCCGAATCGGGTGTGGCCGCCGGCATCCGCCGCGTGGAAGCCGTGACGGGCGAGGGCGCTCTGGCCCTGGTGCAATCGATCAACCGCAAGCTGAACGAAGCAGCCGGCGCGCTGAAGACGAGCCCGGATGAACTGCCGTCGCGCATCGCCCAGGTGCAGGACCAGGTCAAGTCGCTGGAGAAGGAAATCGCCGCGCTGAAGTCGAAGCTGGCTGCCGGCCAGGGCGACGAACTGGTGACGAAGGCCATCGACGTGAACGGCATCAAGGTGCTGGCCGCCACGATGGAAGGCGCCGACGTTGGGAGTCTCCGCGAGACGATGGACAAGCTGAAGGACAAGCTTGGAACGGCGGCCATCGTGCTGGCGTCGGTGCTGGAGGGCAAGGTCAGTCTGATCGCCGGCGTCACCTCCGACGCTACGTCCAAGGTCAAGGCGGGCGATCTCGTCAACTTCGTCGCCAAGCAGGTGGGCGGCAAGGGCGGCGGCCGTCCGGACATGGCCCAGGCCGGCGGTACGGATCCCGCGGCGCTGCCGCAGGCGCTGGCGGGCGTCGCCGGCTGGGTCGGCGAGCGCGTCTCCGCATAACCGTAATCGCGCGTTGTAACCGCGCCGCCGCAATATGCATGTTGTGGCGGCGCGTACGCTGTAAATCGAATGGGATTTGAGCTGAATCAACTCTTGTTTCGATGTGTAAGTGGACGGCACAGCCGTCGGCCCCGCATCCCTCTCATCCGGTCATCTCCGCCTCATCTCTATCTGCCTGTCAAGTAATTGCCGTTGTTACAACGCAACACGGATACCAAATTTTGGTGCGGCGCGTCATAATGGGCTAATTGGAGTACTATCGGGTCCATGCCCTACCAACTAGCAGGCAATCGATGAGCGAAACCATAATCGACACCGGCACCATCGAGGTCCAGAAGGACCTGGATGCGCGTGGCTTGAATTGCCCGCTGCCGATCCTTAAGGCCAAGAAGGCCCTCGCGGAACTGGCCAGTGGCGAGGTGCTGCGCATCGTCGCCACCGACACCGGTTCGGTACGCGACTTCCAGGCGTTCGCCAAGCAGACGGGCAACGCCCTGCTGGCGCACACGCACATCAACGGCGAATTCACGTTCTGGCTGCGCCGGAAATAACGACAGCCTTTTCCTGAAGCCCGGCACACCGGGCATTCCATCCGCACCCGCAAGGAAACCCGCTAACGCACAATCAAGTACGATTAGGGTATTTCCTCTAACCGAAAAACGCACGATCGTGCTTTAATTCTGACCTGAACGGAATTTGCTCTTATAATTCGGATCATTTTTAGTCTTTCACCCATTTTTCAAAGGCACACTATGAAAGTCCTGGTACCCGTCAAACGCGTGGTCGACTACAACGTCAAGGTCCGCGTCAAGTCCGACGGCAGCGGCGTCGATATCGCCAACGTCAAGATGTCGATGAACCCGTTCGACGAGATCGCGGTGGAAGAAGCCACGCGCCTGAAGGAAGCCGGCAAGGTCACCGAGATCGTGGCCGTGACCTGCGGCGTGGCCCAGGCGCAGGAAACCCTGCGTACCGCGATGGCGATCGGCGCCGACCGCGGCGTGCTGGTCGAGACCGGTGCCGAGATCGAGCCGCTGGGCGTCGCCAAGGTACTGAAGGCGCTGGCCGTCGAAGAGCAGCCCCAACTGATCATCCTGGGCAAGCAGGCGATCGACGACGATTCGAACCAGACCGGCCAGATGCTGGCTGCGCTGCTGGGCTGGCCGCAGGCGACGTTCGCGTCGAAGGTCGTGCTGGAAGACGGCAAGGTCACCGTGACCCGCGAAGTGGACGGCGGCCTGGAAACCGTGGCCCTGAGCCTGCCGGCCATCGTCACCACCGACCTGCGCCTGAACGAGCCGCGCTATGTCACGCTGCCGAACATCATGAAGGCCAAGAAAAAGCCGCTGACGACCGTCAAGCCGGAAGACCTGGGCGTCGACGTCACGCCGCGCCTGAAGACCGTCAAGGTCGCCGAACCGGCCAAGCGTTCGGCCGGCGTCAAGGTGCCCGATGTGGCGACCCTGGTTGCGAAGCTGCGCACCGAAGCTAAAGTCATCTAATTAAGGAATAACCATGGTCGCACTCGTCATTGCTGAACACGACAACGCCCACCTGAAGGCTGTCACCCTGAACACCGTCACCGCGGCCGCGCAATGCGGCGGCGACGTCCACATCCTCGTCGCCGGTAGCGGCTGCGGCGCCGTCGCGGAAGCCGCCGCCAAGGTCGCGGGCGTGGCGAAAGTGCTGGTCGCCGACGCGCCGCAATTCGCCGACGGCCTCGCCGAGAACGTCGCCGAGCAGATCCTGGCCGTGGCTGGCGCTTACTCGCACATCCTGGCCCCGGCTTCTGCCTTCGGCAAGAACGTGCTGCCGCGCGTCGCTGCCAAGCTGGACGTCGCCCAGATCTCGGAAATCACCAAGGTCGACTCGCCCGACACGTTCGAGCGTCCGATTTACGCCGGTAACGCCATCGCCACCGTGCAGTCGACGGACAACGTGAAAGTCATCACCGTGCGCGGCACCGGCTTCGACGCCGCCGCAGCGGAAGGTGGTTCGGCCGCGGTCGAAACCGTCGCCGCCGTCGCGGACTCGGGCAAATCGTCGTTCGTCGGCCGTGAGCTGGCCAAGTCGGACCGTCCGGAACTGACCGGCGCCAAGGTCGTCGTCTCCGGCGGCCGCGGCATGGGCTCGGGCGACAACTTCAAGATCCTGGAGCCGCTGGCCGACAAGCTGGGCGCCGCGATGGGCGCATCGCGTGCCGCCGTCGACGCGGGCTATGTGCCGAACGACTGGCAGGTGGGCCAGACCGGCAAGATCGTCGCCCCGCAGCTGTACATCGCCGTCGGTATCTCGGGCGCGATCCAGCACCTCGCCGGCATGAAGGATTCGAAGACCATCGTCGCTATCAACAAGGATCCGGAAGCGCCGATCTTCTCGGTGGCCGACTACGGCATCGTCGGCGACCTGTTCGAGGTCGTGCCGGCGCTGGTCAAGGAACTGGGCTAAACCGTCGTTCCCGCGCAGGCGGGAACCCATGCTGAATCAAACGTAGTCACTGCGGCGTGTATTTTGTATGGGTTCCCGCCTTTTTTGCGCCCGACGATTGACGTTTACGTAAAGAGAAACTAGGAGACTGCGGTGACCTACAACGCCCCCCTGAAGGACATGCTGTTCGTCGTGAACGAACTGGCCAACCTGTCCGAGATCAACCAACTGCCCGGCTGCGAAGACGCGACGCCCGACACCGTCGAAGCCGTGCTGGAAGAGAACGCGAAGTTCTGCGGCGAAGTCGTCGCCCCGCTGAATCATTCCGGCGACAAGGAGCCGAGCTACTGGCACGACGGCCAGGTCACGACGTCGAAGGGTTTCAAGGAAGCGTTCCGCGGCTTCGCGGATGCCGGCTGGCAGGGCGTGCAGCACCCGGCCGAATTCGGCGGCCAGGGCCTGCCCAAACTCGTCGCCACGCCGTGCATCGAGATGCTCAACAGCGCGAACATCGCGTTCGCCCTCGTCGGCCTGCTGACGGACGGCGCCATCGAAGCGCTGCTGACCGCCGGTACTGCCGAGCAGAAGACGCGCTTCATCGAACCGCTCATCAGCGGCAAGTGGACCGGCACGATGAACCTGACGGAGCCGCAGGCCGGTTCCGACCTCGCCGCCGTGCGCACGCGCGCCGTGCCGCAGGGCGACGGCACTTATAAAATCTTCGGTACCAAGATCTTCATCACCTACGGCGAGCACGACATGGCCGAGAACATCATCCACCTCGTGCTGGCGCGCACGCCGGACGCGCCCCCGGGCGTGAAGGGGATCTCGCTGTTCATCGTGCCGAAGTTCATGGTCAATGATGACGGTTCGCTGGGCGAGCGCAACGACGTGCACTGCGTGTCGATCGAGCACAAGCTGGGCATCAAGGCGAGCCCGACCGCGGTGCTGCAGTTCGGCGACCATGGCGGCGCGATCGGCACGCTCGTCGGCGAAGAGAACCGCGGCCTCGAATACATGTTCATCATGATGAACGCGGCCCGCTTCGGCGTCGGCATGCAGGGTATCGGCCTGGCCGAGCGCGCGTACCAGCAGGCCGTCGCGTTCGCGAAGGAGCGCGTGCAGTCGCGCGCCGTCGAAGGTTCCGCCGGCCCCGTCGCCATCATCCACCACCCGGACGTGCGCCGCATGCTGATGTCGATGCGCGCGCAGACGGAAGCGGCGCGCGCGCTGGCGTACGTCGGCGCGGGCCTCTCGGACCTCGCGCACAGCCATCCGGACGAAGCGACCCGCAAGGCCAACCTGGCCGTGTACGAATACCTCGTCCCCGTGATCAAGGGCTGGTCGACGGAGATGAGCGAGAACGTCGCCCGCGACGGCGTGCAGGTGCATGGCGGCATGGGCTTCATCGAGGAGACGGGCGCCGCGCAGCATTACCGCGACGCCAAGATCCTCACGATCTATGAAGGCACGACCGCGATCCAGGCCAATGACCTCGTGGGACGCAAGACCGTGCGCGACGGCGGCGCCGTGGCCAAGTCCATCCTGGCGCAGGTCCGTGCGACCGAGGCGCAGCTGGGCGATGCGCAGGACGCGGACTTGGCGGCAATCCGCGCGCAGCTGGCGGCCGGCAGCGCGGCGCTGGAAGCGGTCGTCGACTACGTCGTGGCGAACACGAAAGCCGACCCGCGTGCCGTGTTCGCGGGCAGCGTGCTGTATCTGAAGCTGGCCGGCGTCGTGCTGGGCGGCTGGCAGATGGCGCGTGCGGCCCTCGTGGCCCGCCAGAAGCTGGACGCAGGCGATGGCGACGCGGCGTTCTACCGCGCCAAGATCGCCACCGCGCGCTTCTTCGCGGACCACGTGCTGGCGCAGGCGGATGGACTGCGCCACGCGATCGTGGACGGTGCCGCCGGCGTGCTGGCGCTGGACGTCGAGCAGTTCTGACGGCTGGATGTGATCTCGAAGCGGCCCGCGGGCCGCTTTTTTCATGGGCCGCAACAGGCGATTTGTTGCGTACTGCCGACCGCTGCACTGCGTTTGATGCCCGTCATGCGTAACGGGTAAGTGGCGCTCCTAGAATCGATTCGTCGCATCCACAATCGAAGGAGCGCCCCATGAATCCCCTGAAGCCTGGCAAGGTATTACCGATCGCCGTCGTCTGCGCCGCATTGTGCGCGCTGGTGGCCTGCGGCGGCGGCGGCGGCGGCGACGCCACCCCCACGACGGCCGCGAACGATCCGCCGGCGGCGCCGAGTCCCACGCCCGCGCCGACACCGACACCGACACCGGCGCCGACACCGACACCGACACCCGCCCCGGCGCCGCAGCCGCCCGACGATCCCGCGCCGCCGACAGACATCGTGCTGGAGCCGGGCTACTCCAAGCTCTATACGACCCTGGACAGCAGCCCGCATTGGCCGGCGTGGAGCCATACGGGCACGGCCGTCGTCGACGGCGTGGGGTGCGCGAAGAACGAGGATTACCACATCCACGCGCTCCTTTCGATCTACCAGGACGGCGTACGGCTCGGCTTGCCGGATTCGATCGGGCGCGGCAGCGGCTGTTCGTACGAAATGCACACCCACGACATCACCGGCATCCTGCACATCGAGACGGATGTGCCCAAGGTCTTCACGCTGGGGCAGTTCTTTGCCTTGTGGGGACAGCCGCTCGGCACCGCGGCGGTGGCGGGGCTGCCCGGCACGCCGACCTATTACGTGATCGACAAGGAACAAGTAACGCGCTTCACGGGCGACCCCGCCACGATCGTGCTGAACGCGCACCGCGAGATCGTGATCGTGACGGGCACGCCGCCGGTGCAGGTGCCCCGGTATGACTGGAGCGCGACCGGCCTGTGAAGCTGATACTGAGCTGGTCAGCCGTACGCGCCGCCCGTGTAGAGCAGGTCGAACAGCCGCGAGATGGTGGCGATGAGTGCCGTCGTGCCCACCAGCATCGTGACCACGACGAGCAGGATCACGAACCAGTGCGACGCGGAGCGGCGGCCGGAGTTGCGGTTGTAGCGGGCATCCCATTTCTCGTCCGGCGTGAGGCCGAGGATCAGTGCTTCGCCGAAGCCGACGAGCCAGGACAGGATCAGGGGCAGCAGGACCCAGAACGGATTCGGCGCGTGGCCGAGGCCGTACACGAGGCCGGCCGCCGGAAGGCTGCAGACGTGGAGCAGGCCGAGGCGGTCGACGCTGCCCTTGAGATAGAAGCGGTGAGCGCCGAGTCCGCCGAGCAGGAAGGCGAGGGTGGTGGCGAAGGTCTTGTTCTTATGTTGCGACATCGACTGTTTGTTGAAAGGAAAGCCATCAGTATCGTCCAAAAGCGGCCGCCATAGTGGCGGAGAGTCGCGAAATCGGCGATAATCTTGGATTCGGCCGGGACTGCGCGCCAGCGTTCTTGGTTTTTATGTAAATGCTTGCTGATGCAGGATAGAGCGCGCTATAATCGTCGGCTTTCTCCGTCCAGCTTACTTTTGGAAATATTATGGTCGTTATTCGTTTAGCTCGTGGTGGTGCCAAGAAGCGCCCGTTCTACAACATCGTTGCAACCGACTCGCGCAATCGCCGCGACGGCCGTTTCATCGAGCGCATCGGTTACTACAACCCGATGGCTTCGGGCAAAGAAGTCGCCCTGAACGTCACCGCTGACCGCCTGTCGTACTGGCAAGGCGTGGGCGCACAGCTGTCGCCGGCTGTTGCTCGCCTGGTGGCTACGCAAAAGGCTGCTGCTTAATACAGCGAAGGTTTTACGGTTTGACAGATTCTGCAGCACATCCTGTATCGGCATCCGCGCAAGCGGTGCCTGACGACCTGATCCAGGTCGGCCACATCACCGGTGCCTACGGGCTCCGGGGCGGCGTTCGCGTGACGCCCTATTCGATGGATGCGGATGCGCTGCTGAGCGTCAAAACCTGGTGGATCGACAAGCCGTCGCTGCGTCCCGTGCAAATGCGGAACGCGAAGTACCACAGCGGCGACGTGACGGCCACGCTGGTCGACGTGACCGACCGCGAAGCGGCCGAGGCGCTCAAGGGTGCCACGGTGCAGGTCTCGCGATCGGACTTTCCGGAACTCCCGGAAGACGAATATTACTGGACCGACCTGATCGGCTTGGATACGGTCAACTTGCAGGGCGAAGCGCTCGGCAAGGTTTCCGACATGATGCACAATGGCGCGCAGTCCATCCTGCGGATCACGCCCGTGCCCGATCCGAACGCCGCTCCCGATGCGAAAGCGCCGGAGCGGCTGGTGCCGTTCGTGGACCAGTACGTCAAGACGGTCGACTTGCAAGCCAAAATGATTACCCTGGACTGGGGCCTGGATTATTGATCCCGTCCACCTGAAGCGAGGTCCCGATGCAGTTTGACGTCGTGAGCTTGTTTCCCGAAATGTTTGCCGCATTGACGCAGTCGGGCGTGACCCGGCGCGCGCACGAGCAGGGCCTGTGGAACCTGTCGATCTGGAATCCGCGCGATTTCACGACGGACCGCCACCGCACCGTGGACGATCGCCCGTATGGCGGCGGTCCCGGCATGGTGATGCTGGCCAGGCCGCTCGAAGCGACGATCAACGCGGCGAAGCAGCGCCAGATCGACATGGGCTTGCCCGCACCGCGCGTCGTGTTCATGTCGCCGCAAGGCAAACCGCTGACGCACGAACGTGTGATGGGCTTGAAGAACGAGCCCGGTCTCGTCGTGCTGTGCGGACGCTACGAAGCGGTCGACCAGCGTTTGCTGGACCGTGTCGTCGACGAGGAAATCTCCCTCGGCGATTTCGTGCTGTCCGGCGGAGAGCTCCCTGCGATGGCGCTGATGGATGCCGTGGTGCGGCAGTTGCCCGGTGCGCTGGGCGACGACGCGTCCGCGGTCGAAGACAGTTTTGTCAACGGCCTGCTGGATTCGCCGCATTACACGCGTCCTGAAGTCTATGAAGGCGTGGCCGTGCCGCCCGTGCTGATGGGTGGCAACCACGCCGAGATCATGAAGTGGCGCCGAAAGCAGCAGCTGGAGGCGACCGCGAAGAAACGGCCGGATCTGCTGGACAAGGCGCGTGGCGCCGGTCTGCTGACGAAGGCCGACGAGCAGTTTCTCGCAACCTTGCAAAAGGTCGCGGAATAAAGGCGGTACCCACCGGGGTACCGCATGTCTAATCCCATCCTCTACCGGGCATCGAACGCGCCGGCAAGATGGTTACAGGAGTCATAAAAATGGATCTGATCCAGCAACTCGAGCAAGAAGAGATTGCGCGCCTCGGCCGCAACATCCCTGATTTCGCACCGGGCGACACCGTTGTCGTCAGCGTCAACGTCGTCGAAGGCAACCGCAAGCGCGCCCAGGCATACGAAGGCGTCGTCATCTCGCGTCGTAACCGCGGCCTGAACTCGAACTTCATCGTTCGCAAGATCTCGTCGGGCGAAGGCGTCGAGCGTACGTTCCAGCTGTATTCGCCGCTGATCGCTTCGATCGAAGTGAAGCGTCGTGGTGACGTGCGTCGTGCGAAGCTGTACTACCTGCGCGAGCGTTCGGGCAAATCGGCACGTATCAAAGAGAAACTGCCGACCCGCAAAGCCGCTACCACTGCTGCGAAGTAATAGCGATTGCGGTAGGGAAAAGGCATCCGGTCGGATGCCTTTTTCTTTTGGAGAAAGCCCTTGGCAAAACTGCATATCGATCCCAAGCGCCTGCCCGTCGACGCCATCGCCGGCGAGCCCGCCTTACCGGCCGAGCGCCTGGACGTCGCCTGGCTGCGCGAACGCCTCGCCCATCCGCCGTCGTGGGTGCCGGAGTTGCCCGAGGACATGCGCCAGCGCTTCCCCACGTTGCGCCGCGCGGCCGTCCTCGTGCCCCTCGTGCGCCGGCCGGACGGCCTCACGGTCTTGTTGACGCAGCGCACCGAACACCTGAGCAACCACGCGGGCCAGGTCAGCTTTCCCGGCGGCCGTGCGGAAGAGGACGACTCGTCGCCCATCGAGACCGCGCTGCGCGAGACGGAAGAAGAGATCGGCCTCACGCGCCGCCACGTCGAGATCGTCGGCGTGCTGCCCGACCACGTCACCGCGTCCGCCTACATCGTCACCCCCGTCGTGGGCCTCGTCACGCCGCCGTTCGACCTCACGGCCGAATCGAATGAAGTGGCCGATATCTTCGAAGTGCCCTTGCGGTTCCTCATGGATGGCATGAACCACCAGATCATGTCGTTCGACCTGCCGGACGGCGCCGGCCGCCGCAGTTTTTATGCGATGCCGTACGAACGCTTCTTCATCTGGGGCGCCACAGCAGGTATGCTGCGCAACTTGTTTCACCTGCTGCGGGCTTGACGAAACGTAGACTCGCGCCGGTCTCTGCGCTACCCTAGCGGGCAATGAAGTAAGGCAACAACGTACAAAGGACCGTGCATGACTTTTTTCTCCATTCTGTGCGCGCTGCTCATCGAACAGCTGAAGCCGCTGCGCGCGGATAACCAGATCTACGCCGAGATCAAGCGCTTTGCCATGAAGATCGAGAGCTGGTTCAATGCCGGCCAGGTCAGTCATGGCCGGCTGGGCTGGTTCCTGATGATGGCCGTGCTGATGGTGCCGACGGCCGTCATCTACGGTGTCCTCGTGCACTACCGCTTCGTGTTCGCCGCGTTCGCCTGGAACGTGCTGATCGTCTACCTCACGCTCGGTTTCCGCCACTATAGCCATTACTTCACGTCGATCCAGTTCGCCCTCAACGCGGGCGACGAAGCGACGGCGCGGACACTTCTGGCCGAGTGGGCCAGGATCGACACGGTCGGCATGGATGCCAGCGAGATCGCCCGCATCGCCGTCGAAAAATCCCTGATCACGACGCACCGCAACGTGTTCGGCGTGTTCTTCTGGTTCCTGATGCCGCTGGGCCCGGCTTGCGCCGTCATGTACCGCGTGTCCGAATATCTCGCGCGCGCGTGGAACGAGCCGGATCACATGCGCAACGAGGCGTTCGGCCAGTTCGCGGCCCGTGCGTTCTACTGGATCGACTGGATTCCCGTGCGCCTGACGGCGATCGCGTTTGCCGTGGTCGGCAATTTCGAGGATGCGATCTATGCGTGGCGCAATTTCGCCAGTCGTTGGACCGACGAATCGAAAGGCATCATCCTGGCCGCGGGCGGCGGCGCGATGGGCGTGCGCCTCGGCAGCCCGGCCGAGAACGCACCGCACGTCCTGCCGGCCGACGCGGCGACGGTCGACAGCACCGCCAGCGAGGACGACATGCTGCCCGGCGACGAGCCGAGCGTGCGCGCACTGCAAAGTACGGTCGGCCTGGTCTGGCGCGCGCTGTTATTATGGATGCTGCTCCTGCTGTTGCTGTCGGGCGCAGTCCTGCTCGGTTGATGTCCATCGTGCCGGTCCGACCAGGGCCGGCACATGGGGCTCGTCCGCAGGTCTTCTATAAGATATAATAGTCGGGTTGTTCTCATCCACGCCTTTGTTTCAGAAGCCGCACTATGGCCGACTCACCGCAAACCGGGAAAGGCGCCGACGAATTCTTCATTCTCGGCGTGACAAGTAAGGGCAGGCAATTCCGCCCGAGTGACTGGGCCGAGCGTCTGTGCGGCGTCATGTCGTGTTTCCGGCCGGCCGGCAGCGGTGGTCCGAACGCCCACCTGAAGTTCTCGCCCTACGTGCACCCGACCGTCGTGAACGGTGTCAAGGCGGTCGTCGTGAACAACGCCCTCAAAAGCATCGAACCGCTCGCTTACCACTTCGTGTGCAATTTCGCCAAAGACAACGACCTGCAAGTCGTCGAGGCGTGCTTCGTCCCACCTGCGGACGAAAAGAAGAAGTCCTGATCTACCTCAAACTCCGATCAATGCACCATGGGTAGCTTTAACGCTTGACGTTGGAGCTCGCCATGGAAGTCGGAAAACTCTGCACGGTCGACACCGTCTGCTGCGCCCGCGATGAAAGCGTGCAGGGCGCGGCCTTACTCATGCGCAAACATCACGTGGGCGACATCGTCGTCGTCGACGACGTCGATGGCGAACGCACGCCCGCCGGCATCGTGACGGACCGCGACATCGTCGTGTCCGTCGTCGCCCTCGGCCTCGATCCGGCCGGCCTGCAGGTCGGCGACATCATGACGGACGACCTGCTCACGGCCGACGAGCACGACGACGTCTCCGTCACCATCGAACGCATGCGCCTGCGCGGCATCCGGCGCGTGCCCGTCGTGGGCGAGGGCGGACGCCTGGCGGGCATCGTCAGCGCGGACGACCTGCTCGGCTTCCTGGCCGAGGAAATGGAAGACCTCGCCCGCATCAGTCCCTACCAGCAACAGCACGAACGCCGGGTGCGGCAATAATGGTAAGCCTGGCCTAAGTACCCGTCTGTTACCATGTCCCGAGGACAACAGTAACTGACGGAGTGACATGAGCTTGACGTTTTTCCAGCGCGGCCTGGCCGCTTATACGGTCGCGGGCGGCCTGACGTTCATCGCGGCCGGCAGCGCCTTCGCCTTCGACCTGCCCAAGGGTGTCGTGCAAGGCCCGTCCGTCGAAGGCATCACGGAATACCGGCTGCCGAACGGGCTGAAAGTGCTGCTGTTCCCCGATTCGTCGCGACCCACCGTCACCGTCAACGTCACGTACCTCGTCGGCTCGCGCCACGAGAATTATGGCGAGACGGGTATGGCCCACCTGCTGGAACACCTGATGTTCAAGGGCAGCCCGAAGCATCCCGACATCACGCGCCAGTTCCAGGACCGCGGCATGCAGTTCAACGGGACGACGTCGCTCGACCGCACGAATTACTACGAGGTGTTCCAGGCGTCCGACGATAACCTGAACTGGGCGCTGGGCATGGAAGCGGACCGCATGACGCATTCCAGCATCGCCAGGAAGGATCTCGATTCCGAAATGACGGTCGTGCGCAACGAGTACGAAAACGGCGAGAACTCGCCGGGCGCCGTCCTCATGAAGCGCATGCAGAGCGTGGCCTACGACTGGCATTCGTATGGCCGCTCGACGATCGGCAACAAGAGCGACATCGAGAACGTCAGGATCTCGAACCTGCAGAATTTTTATCACACGTATTATCAGCCGGACAATGCCGTGCTGCTCGTCGCCGGCAAGTTCGATCCCGCGAAGACCCTGCTGTCGATTAACCGCCTGTTCGGCGCGATCCCGAAGCCGAAACGCACGTTGCCGGAATTCTGGACCGTCGAGCCCACGCAGGACGGCGACCGTACGTTCACCGTGCGGCGCCAGGGCGACGTGCAGATCGTCGCGCTCGGCTACAAGGTGCCGTCCGGCCTGCACGACGACAGCGACGTGCTGAGCTTCGCCTCGACCATCCTCGGCGATTCGCCGACGGGCCGCCTCCACAAGCTGCTCGTCGAGACGGGCAAGGCGAGCCAGGTATTCGCCTATGGCCAGACGGGCTATGCGCCCGGCCTGCAATACTTCGGCGCCGTGGTGAAGAAGGACGCGCCGCTCGAACCCGTGCGCGCCGCCCTCACGCAGGCCGTGGAAGAATTCGCCAAGAACCCGCCGACCCAGGAAGAGATGGAGCGCACGAAGCGCACCTTCCTGAACGAATTCGAGCGCAGCCTGAACGATCCGCAGCAGGTTGGCGTCGCGCTGTCGGAAGTGATCGCGCTGGGCGACTGGCGCCTGTTCTTCGTCGGCCGCGACCGTGTCAACAAGATTACGTCGGAACAGGTTGCCGCGGCAGCGGGGCGCTATTTCAAGCGCGATAACCGCGTCACGGGCGAGTTCATCCCGGACGACAATCCGCAGCGCGCCGTGGTCCCGCCCGCGCCCAGCGTGCAAAGCCTGCTCAAGGATTTCAAGCCGCGGGCATCCACCCTGAGCGCCGAGGACTTCGATCCGAGCCAGGCCAACATCATGAAACGCACGACGCTGACGACGGCGGGCGGCGTGAAACTGGCGTTGCTGCCGAAGAAGAACCGCGGCCAGACGGTCACCGTCGACCTGCGCCAGCACATCGGCGACGAGCAGAACCTGTTCGGCAAGGCGGCGCTGCCGGGGCTGACGAACGCGATGCTGATGCGCGGCACGACGAAGTACGACCGCGTGCAGTTGGCCGACGCCTTCGACAAGCTCAAGATTTCCGGCAGCCTCACGCACTTCCAGACGACGCGCGACAACCTGCCCGAAGCGCTGAAACTCGTCGCCCACGTGTTGCGCGAACCGAGCTTCCCGGCTGCCGAATTCGAACAATTGCGCCAGCAATCGATCGTCGGGCTGGAAGCGAGCCGTAGCGAGCCGACCAACGTGGCATCGCGCGCGCTGAACGAGCATTTTGATATTTATCCCAAGGGTGATATTCGCCACGAAACGACGCTCGAGGAAGATCTTGCGGACATCAAGGGCGCGACGCTGGACCAGGTCAAGGCCTTCCACCGCGATTACTACGGCACGGTACCGGCCGAGATGGCCATCGTGGGCGATTTCGATGCGCAGGCGATCACGCCCCTCGTCGACCAGCTGTTCGGCCGGTGGAAGGCCCCGATGCACGTGGCACCCGTGCTGCGCAAGAACGGCGACATCGCGCCCATCCATACGTTCCTGAATACGCCCGACAAGGAAAACGGCTTTTATACGGCGCGGATCAATGTCGATCTCAACGTGGAAGATCCGGATTACCCGGCGCTGATGCTGGCCGATTACATCTTCGGCGGCGGCGGAATGCGCTCGCGCCTGATGGACCGCATCCGCCAGAAAGAGGGGCTGTCGTACGGCGGCGGCTCGAATCTCGTCGCCGGCGACCTCGACCGTGCAGGCATGTTCGCGATCAGCGCCATCGCCGCGCCGCAGAACCTGGCCAAGGTCGACGCCGCCGTACGGGAGGAACTCCTGCGCGTGCTCAAGGATGGCTTCACGACGGCGGAACTCGCTGGCGCCAAGTCGGGTCTGATGCAACAGAGGATCCAGAACCGTGCCGACGACGGCGCGCTGGCCGCCGGCTGGACGTCGTACATGTACCGCGGCCGCACGTTCGAGTGGTCGGCCGAGTTCGAGCAGCGTTTGATGGCCGTCACCTTGCCCCAGCTGAACGCGGCGTTCCGCAAGGCGATCGACCCCGCGAAGATGTCCGTCGTCATGGCTGGAGACAAGGCAAAAGTGAAACCTGCACCCTGATTGCAACACTCGGCCGTTCATACACTTGCAGAATGGCTGAGAAACTTGGTCAATGCCCGGGACGGGCGCTATCATGTTGCCTGAGCGCAGTATTGCTTGTAGGAAGCAAAGCTTGCGCAAGGATATTGAAAAGGAAGCATGATGAAGGGCATGACCAAGCAGACTCCGAGCGGCATTTCGTATGCAGGCAAGGTAGTGCTGGTAACCGGCGGTGCCAGCGGCATCGGCCGGGCGACGGCGCTGGCATTCGGGCGCGCGGGCGCCTGTGTCGTCATCGCCGACACGTCGGTCGACGGCGGCCACATGACTGCGGCCCTGATCGTCGAAGCTGGCGGCAAGGCGCTGTTTGTGAAATCCAATGTCACGGTCGCGGCGGACGTCGAGGCCTTGATGGACAAGGCGGTCGGCCATTACGGCCGCATCGACTGCGCCGTCAATGGCGCCGCTGTCGAGGAAGAATACCTGCCGCTGGCCGAAGGCGAGGACGACCAGTTCGACCGCATCATGGGCGTCAACGTCAAGGGTGTCTGGCTGTGCATGAAGAGCCAGCTGCGCCAGATGCTCAAGCAGGAAGGCGGCGGCGTGATCGTCAACATCGCGGACGCCGGCGGTCTCGTGGCGGCACCGCACCGCGCCATCTATTCGGCGTCCAAGCACGCCGTCGTCGGCCTGACGAAGAGCGCGGCCGTCGAATACGCCAAGGACGGCATCCGCGTCAACAGCGTATGCCCGGGCGCCGTCAAGACCCCGATGCTGGCGCGCATGCTCGAGCGCGAGCCGGGGCGCGACAAGAAGCTCAAGGCGGCGCATCCGATGGGCCGCATCGCCGACCCGTCCGAGATCGCCAACGCGGCGCTATGGCTGTGCTCGGAGCAGGCGTCGTTCGTCACCGGCCACCAACTGGCCATCGATGGCGGCCTGACGGCGATCTGACGGGCGCTTGCCTACCGTTTCTTGTGGGTAGCGCGCTGTTGCTTCGCTTGCGTGCTCACCCGGGCCTGGCGTGCCTTGTATAACGCCACGGCATCCTCGCGCGCACGCGTGAGCGTCCGCATTTCCGGATGGTCGTCATGCGGCGAAAAATACTCGGCCGCCTGCGCGTCGACGACGAGCTTGATGGCGGTGGCGTCGTCGAGGTCGTACAGCTCGGTCAGCAGGGTGGCGACTTCGTCGAGATAGGCTTCGTAGGTCAGGTTGGTCATGGCGTTGTTGTTGTAAAAGTTGATCAGCCGGCGCTCAGCTCGGCCACGAAGTCGTACATGTCGCCCCGAAAATAGGAGCGGCAGAATTCCACAGCCTGGCCGTCCGGCAGAAAGCCCAGCCGTTCCACGCACAGTCCCGCATCGCCTTCCTTCGATTGCAGCAGCTTCGCCTGCTCGGCGTTCAGCAGCAGGGCGGACAGGCGCTGCAACGCGCGCACAGGACGCTTGCCGTTCGCTTCCAGCGCTTCGTACATCGACACGTCCACCGCGTCCAGCGAGGGCAGGGCGGACGCGGCAATGGTCGCGTATTCCAGGCACATCGGCATGTCGTCGGCGTAGCGGATGCGGTTGAAGCGATAGACGGCGGCGCCCGGCGACAGGCCGAGACGCAGTGCTTCTTCCGGCGTCACCAATCCTTCCGAACGCTTGAGCCAGACGCTGCGCGGCGTGCGGCCGCGCGAGCGCATGTCTTCCGAAAACGACGTCAGCTTGGCGAAATTCTTTTCGATGCGCGTGTTGATGAAATTGCCGGATCCCGCGCGGCGCACGAGCAGGCCTTCCCCGACGAGGCCGTCGATTGCCTTGCGCACCGTGATGCGCGAGATGTCCAGTTCGGCCGCGAGCTGGCGCTCGGCCGGCAACGCTTCCGCCGGGCCGTAGACGCCACGGTCGATCGCGTCGCGCAGGGCGCGCTGCAATTGCTGGTAGAGCGGCAGGTTGCTGGTGGCGGAAAGCTGATGCATCAGCTGCGCGAGGTGGGACATGCGGCGGGGTTCATTGGCAAGCGATCCCGGGATGATACCAAAAAAAGACCGCCATCACTTCGGCCGGGGATTGGCCAGCTTCCGGTCCGGCTGCAGCAGCTTGCCCGAGCGCACCGCCGCGACGGCCGCCGACACGGAGCGCGCCACGTTGCGCACCTCTTCCTGGAACGCCGTGTCCTTGTCGAGCGTGTCGTGGCTTTCGGCATACGATTCGTAATAGCCGACGTAGCGGTCGAGCAGGGCGGCGGGACCCGCGTCGATCAGGCCCATCCAGTCGAGCCAGTCGGACAGCGAGCGCCGCGTCGATTCGATGCCGGCCACGTCGCCATGCACGACGAGGCCGTAGGCGCGGCCCGCGAGATGCTTCGGATAGTCCCAGTCCTGCTCCAGCGCCTTCGCTTCTTCCGCCTTCTTGCCGTGCGTGGAGGTGGGATCGGGGTTGCCGCCGTCGGCGCACACGAGCCGGTCGATCATCAGCTTCAGCACCGATGGCGACTGGTACCAGTACGTGGGCGTGAGGATGATGACCCCGTGCGCGGCCACCCAGCGCTCGTAGATCTCGTTCATCCAGTCGTTTTCCTGGTTCAGCGAATGGTTCGGGTAGCAGCTGCACGGCCAATGGCACAGCGGCATCGCCGTCGACACGCAGGCCTTGCACGGGTGGATGTGGCGGTCGTAGTCGGAAATGAGGCGCGACAGGTCGAGCAGATCCGTCTCGATGCCCTCGCCCGCGATGGTGGCCTCGCACAGCTTCGCGAGCCGCCACGTCTTCGAGATCTCGCCCGGGCAACTGCCGTCGTTGCGCGCCGCGCCATTGATCAAGAGGATGCGGCGCGGCGTCGCCGGATCTTTCTGGCGGGCCTCGGCGGCCAGCAGGCGGTCGTGCGCCTCTTTCCATTCGACGGATAAGTCGTAGTCCGGGTCGGCGAACCCGGGGCCGGCCTTCACCGTGATCGGCGCCTTGTGCGAATCAATGTAGGCGCGCCACGCGACCTCTTCGACGGCCGCCAGTTCTTTCGCGACGGCCTGGTAGGCGGGATCGTAGAAGTCGCGCGAAAAGACGAGATGAAATTCGTCGCGGTTCAGCTTCGCGGGCGCCTGGCCCTTGCGTACGGTCGTCATGGCAGCCCTTTCCAGAAGAGTTGCGGCGATTATCGGCCGCATGCTCCGGCTCTGCCCGTACGGTAATTCACACAGACGAAAAAAAGCGGCGCGAACCATAACTCCCCGCGCCAAACAATTCGGGGTCAGAGCCTGAGCCTTCCCCTCAAATTTTTGTTGTAAACAGCTTGGGAAGCTGTTAACTTTCAATCCCAAAAACGGCGCATGCATGGCTGTGTTAGCCCTTTCGTTCGTAGCTACCAACTGCGAACAAAGGGGAACAGGCCATGCATGCACAGCGGATCATACAGGAGTTACTTCAAGCGCAGTGCCCATCCATGCACGCCAAGCGACGCGAGTGTTTGGCGGCGATGACTGATGCTGCGGCCCGTGGCGGTCTCGGTGTGGTGAAGATGGGCAAGGCGATCACTGGCCAGACTAGTTTGCGTCATCGCATAAAGCGCTGCGATCGATTGCTGAGTAATCCGCAACTAGCTTCTGAGCGCCTGTTAGCGTATCGAGCGCTGGCCCGACGCGCCTTGCACGAGCAGGTGCGTGTTTGCATCATCGTCGACTGGTCCAATTTGCTGAATGACGTAAGCCAGCACGTTCTGCGTGCCGCATTGATCGTTCGTGGACGAGCCTTGGTCATCTACGAGGAAGTGCATCCGACCGAGCTGTATGGCGCCGCTTCGGTTCACCGGGCTTTCATGAAGAATTTGCGCTCGGTGCTTCCGCCTGGGTGCCAGCCCATCATCATTAGCGACGCAGGTTTTCGGGCCACATGGTTCAAGATGCTGAATGAGCTTGGCTATGCGTGGGTCGGCCGCATCCGCAACCGCGACATGGTGAAAAAGAGCGGCTCATGTACTTGGCGCAGATGCAAACAGCTTTATGCCGACACCAAGGGAAAGGCACGCGACCTGGGAGATTTTCTTTATGTCCGCTCCAATCCAGTGGCGTGCCGTCTCGTGCTCATTAAGCAGCCGCGCAAGGGGCGTCAGCGCAAGACCGCCTTTGGCAAAAAGGCGCGCAGCCGTCACAGTATCAAGAATCAGGCCTCGCAACGCGAACCGTGGCTGCTGGCTTCCTCACCATCGCTATCCCGGCTAAGCGCCGACTCCGTGGTCGACTTGTACAGGTGCCGCATGCAGATCGAACAGACTTTCCGGGATCTCAAGAATGCGCAATGGGGTATGGGACTGACTACTGCACAAACGCGAAAACCTCGACGTTTGGCTGCGTTACTGCTCATCGCGGCGTTACTTGGCTTTGCTCTGTGGTTGATTGGCTTGGCCGTCAGGTGCGCCGGGTACCGCATTGAATACGGCAGCCGTAAAAAGGCAGCAACCACGCTGTCAATCCTGTCGTTGGCACGCCATTGGCTGATCGAGCCTCACGCAACCAAGCTGACACGAAGTCAGCTTGCCGACGCATCGTCAGAGCTGACTTCCATGATGCTTACCTATGACATCTGAGCAAAATTTGAGGGGAAGGCTCAGGGTCAGAGCACTTTTTGGGACATGTGTTTTGAAGCATGCTAGTGCACATACCAAACACCGTCTGGGGTTCGCTTACCGTCATGCCGCAGTCGTGCACGCCAAGACGACACGGATCGATATGCTCTGGACATTGATTCGAAATGTGCTCTGACCCCGAATTTGGCGCGAAATGTGCTCTGACCCCGAATTTGCAGACGAAAAAAAAGCGGCGCGAACCGTAGTCCGCGCCGCCCTGTCTGCCGGTGATCCGGCCGGGATTACTTGGCCGCCATCGCACCCGTCGGGTGGTTCAGCAGCAGGATCCAGTACTTGGCCGTGTCGGACAGGCCGCCGCCGGCTTTCACTTGCTGGAAGGTCTCGATGGCCTTGTCCTTCTGGCCGGCTTTCGCATAGGCCATGCCCAGGCGCAGCTTGGCTTCGTCCGGCGACTTCAGGCCGCCCTTGGCGATACCTTGCTGGATGAACGGGATGCCCTTGTCGAACTGGTCCATCGTGACGTATGCCCAGCCCAGGTTGACGAGGCCGGCACCGGTCTTGGCCTTGGCGGCGCCCGCTTCGCCCGCGGCGATGTTTTTCGCATCGCTTGCGGCTTCCTTGGTGGCGCGGTCGCGCAGCTGGCGGTCCTTGGCGGCGCCGCTGCCCGTGCCCAGCACGCCGGCGGCGAAGCCCGCGTCGACGACCTTCTTCGCTTCGGTCGGGAAGCCATCCTTCATGGCCAGCTCGGCCAGTTCCGTGTAGGCGTCCGACGACATCTGCTTGACGGCCGCGAACTCGAGACGCAGCACGTCAGGGATGTTGGCGTCCTGGAAGCCCGGCTTGCGCACGATGCCGCGGCTGATCAGGTCGGTCCAGAAATCGTCGGTCGGGTAGTAGGCGGCCAGCTTTTCCAGGCCGCGCAGGTAGGCGGCGTCATCCTTGACCTTGTTCGCGGCCGACGCGTACAGGCGCAGGTCTTCCTGGGTCGGGGTCTTGCCGGCCTGTTCCGCTGCCTGCAGCACCGGTTCCTGGGCTTTCAGCGCCGACGCGTAGTCGCCGCTCAGGTAGTACGCGCGGATCAGCGCCGAGTTGATCTGGTCCGTCGACTTGCCCGATGCCTGGATCTGCTTGTACAGCTCGATCGCCTTCGGATAATTCTTGGCGTTGTAGTACATCGTGGCCAGCGCCTGCGTGAAGTTGCCCTTGTCCGCGTCCGGCAGCTTGCCCGACGCCAGGATCGCTTCCAGCGCACCGATCGCCATCTGATCGTCACCCGTCGACGTACCCAGCGACAACTTCATACGGTTCAGCACATAGGTCTCGTACGGCGTCTTGTCCGGGAACGCTTCGGCCTGGGTGATGCGGTTCTTCACCTCGCCATAGTTTTTTGCGTCCATCAGCGGCTTGATCTGCGCCGGGTCGAGCAGCTTGTACAGTTCCGGGCGGACGGAATCAGGCTTCGGCGCGGGCGCCTCGGCTTTCTTGTCCTGCGCCGACGCGCTGTGCATCAGGGCCGGCGCGGCGTTCAGGCCAAGGGCGGCCAGCATCATGGCAAGGCGGGCGAAACGGAATTGGGACATTGAAAAATCCTCTCTTAATGACGATAAAGTTGCACCTATCAGTGACTGCAAATACATACGCCGACGGTGCCGGGTGCCGATCTCGGACAAAGCGTGCATTGTCCCACAAACTGCTGACGGGCGTGGCAATTGTGCCCCAGCGGTGCGACGTCGGTATGGGTCGTTACAATGCGTTACCGCCCGAGGTCAAAAGCCGGGCACCGGACACTGTCCCGCCGCATCGATCCCGCCAGCCAGCCAGGCACGGACCGCGTCCAGCGCGGGCGGTGCGAAGCCATAGGTCATCAGCGCGGGCGCGGCGAAGTCGAGGGCCTGGTACGGGTTCCACAACGCGAGGTGCAGGTCCGGCGTCCAGGTGGCGCGTGCGTGCGGGCCGTAGCGGCGGCGCGAGGTCGACGCGAGGATCGTGAAGCGGCCATCCTGCGGCAGCGCGTTCCAGTCGAACGTTTCCGCATCCGCGAACGTGACGAGGTCCACGTCGAACAGCGAGTGCAGCATCGCCGCGATGGCGCTGGCCGGCACGCCCGCTTCCGACACGCCGTCGCTGACGACATCCTGCCGCGCGACGAGGCGCACCTTGCTGCCCGGTGCGGGACGCTGCGGCTTGCCGCGCGCCGTGAGCGCCCGGCGCCATGCGTCCGCCATCAACGCGCGGTCCGCGTCTTCCGTCGCATACCGCACGGCGCCCGCCGGATGTGTGTGCGCGAGGCGGTCAAGGCGTGCCAGGCGCGCATGCACGTCGGCCAGCGGCAGGCGGCCGTCCTCGATGGCGGCGGCGATCGCCGCGATCGTGCGTTCCTGTGTGTCGCGGCTGCCGATGGCCATTACCATGTCCGCGCCCGCCATCAACGCATTCACGGCGGCGTCGCCGGCGTCGTACCGGTGCGCGATAGCGTGCATGTCCATGCCGTCCGTGATGATCACGCCGTCGTAATTCCATTGCGTGCGCAGCAGGTCGTGCAGGATCGCGCGCGACATCGTGGCCGGATTGTCGGCGTCGAGGGCGGGGTAGACGATGTGCGCCGTCATCACCGCCGGCGCGTGCGGCGCGGCCGCGCGGAACGGCGCGAATTCGAAGCGCTCCAGTTCCGGCAAGGGTTTGTCGACGGTGGGCAGGTCGCGGTGCGAGTCGACGTGCGTGTCGCCGTGGCCGGGGAAATGCTTGACGCAGCAGGCCACGCCTTCGCTGCCGCTGCCCGCCATCCACGCGAGCGCGAGGGCCGTGGCGCGATCCGGATCGGCGCCGAACGAGCGTTCCGCGATGACGGGATTGCGCGGGTTGTTGTTCAGGTCCAGCACGGGCGCGAAGTTCCAGTTGAAGCCCAGCGCGCGGATCGCGCGCGCCCCGGCCGCGCCCACGTCGCGCGCGAGCGGTTCGTCGCCCGCCGCGCCGAGCGCCATCGCGGACGGCGGCGGCGGCACCCACAGCGCGCGCACGACGGCGCCGCCTTCCTGGTCGAGCGCGATCAGGGCGTGCTCGCCCATCGCATCTTTCAAGTCGCTCGTGAAGCGCGTGAGCTGCGCGGCGTCCGTCATGTTCTGGCGGAACAGGCACGCGCCGCGGATGCGGTTGGCGCGGATGAAGGCGGCCGTGTCGGCGTCGAGTGCCGTGCCGAACAGCCGGATCATGATCAGGCGGCCGGCCAGCTGGCGTAGGTCGTTCGTGGGCATCAATGCGGCTCAGTGTGTTTTCGTGACTTTGTTCAGGTGGCGCGGCTTGTCCGGATCGAGCCCGCGCGCTTTCGACAGGTGCGCCGCCATCACGTAGAACGCGTTGATCGCGACGATCGGGTCGAGGTCCGCGCAGGTCGATACGGGCAGGTCGAGATCGCGCGAGGCGATGTCGGTCGGCGCCGCGAGCAGCACGCGCGCGCCGCGGCCGCGCATCTCGTCGGCCAGCGCGACGAGACCCGCTTGCGTCGGGCCGCGCGTCGCGAAGATCAGCAGCGGATAGCCCTCGTCGATCAACGCCATCGGGCCGTGCTTGATCTCGGCGCCGGAGAACGCTTCGGCCTGCAGCGAGGACGTCTCCTTGAATTTCAGCGCCGCTTCCAGCGCGATGGGGAAGCTGATGCCGCGGCCCACGACCATGATGTTGCGCGCCGGCGCCAGCACCTCGAGTGCCGCCGACCAGTCGGTCCGCGCGGCCTGGCGCAGCGCGTCCGGCAGGGCGGCCAGGCCGTCCTTCAACTCTGCATCCTGCTGCCATTCCGCGACGAGGCGCGCGCCGGCCGTCAGGCTCGTGATGAAGCTCTTCGTCGCGGCGACGCTCTGCTCCTTCCCGGCCCGGAGGGGCAGCGCCCATTCGGCTTCACGCGCCAGCGGCGAATCGATGTCGTTCACGAGCGCTACCGTCGTCGCGCCGCCCTGGCGGAAGTAGCGGACCGGTTCGACGACGTCCGGGCTCTGGCCCGATTGCGAGATCGAGATGGCCAGCGTGCCGGACGCCTGCAGCGGCGCCTTGTACAACGTGACGAGCGACATCGGCAGCGACGTCACGAGACGGCCCATGCGCGCCATGATCAAGTAGGCGAGGTAGCTGGACGCGTGGTCCGAGCTGCCGCGCGCCACCGTCACCGCGTTATGGAAGGAGGCGCCCCGCAGGTGGTGGCCCAGCGCGGCGTAGCGGTCGGCGTCGTTTGCCAGCTGCATGGCAACGCAGTCGGCCGCGGACACGGTTTCTTCAAGCATCAGCGAGGTCACACTGTTCTCCTTCGATATGAACGGTTTTCAGGTTCAGGTCGCGGTCGAGCACGACGAGGTCGGCGAAGCAGCCCGGCGCGATGCGGCCGCGGCGCGTTTCGCCCAGGTAGTCGGCGGCGTTCGTCGACACGCGGCGCGCGGCGTCGGCGAGATCGAGGCCGATCGAGACGAGGTTGCGCAGCGCCTGGTCCATCGTCAGCGTGCTGCCGGCCAGCGTGCCGTCCGCGAGGCGCACGCCGCCCATGCATTTGTGGACGACCTGGCGGCCCAGCATGTACTGGCCGTCCGGCATGCCGGCGGCGGCCGTGGAATCCGTCACGCAGTACAGGTGCGGGATGCAGCGCAGCGCCGTGCGGATCGCGCCCGGATGCACGTGCAACAGGTCGGGGATGATTTCCGCGTACTGCGCATGCGCCAGCGCGGCGCCGACCATGCCGGGATCGCGGTGGTGCAGGCCCGGCATCGCGTTGAACAGATGCGTGAAGCCGGCCGCGCCGTGTTCCAGCGCGCGCACGCCGTCGTCGTAGTTGCCGTTCGTGTGGCCGATCTGCACGCGGATGCCCGCGTCGGCCAGCTGGCGCACGAGAGACAGGTGGCCGTCGATCTCGGGCGCCACGGTGATCAGCCGCATCGGTGCCTGCGCGTTGAATCGCTCCACTTCCGCCATCGTCGCTTCGCGTGCGAACGGCGGCTGCGCGCCCAGCTTGCCCGAGTTGATGTACGGACCTTCCAGGTGTACGCCGAGGATGCGCGCTTCGTCCTTGCCGCGCTGCTCGCACGCGGTGCCGATGGCGGCGAGCGCGCGGTCGATGTCGTCCAGCGGCGCCGTCATCGTCGTGGCCAGCAGGCTCGTCGTGCCGTGCCGCGCATGCAGGCGGGCGATCACGTGCGGCGCGTCGCCGCCTTCCATCATGTCGCGTCCCGCGCCCCCGTGCACGTGCAGGTCGATGAAGCCGGGCAGGATGTAGTCGTCATTGTTCGATGCCGGGTCGGCCGTGTCGCCTTCGATGGCGGCGATCGTCGCCGTGCCGGCTTCGATGACGATGCGGCCGCGGATCCAGCCGTCCGGAGTCAGGATATTGCCTTGCATGGTGGGTCCTTTCATGCCGCGACGTGCAGCTCGATCATCCGTAGTGCGCCACGTGCGGAATCGCCTTCGGGCGCGCGGGCGCGGGCCGCGAGCGCGGGCGGGAGCCAGTCGCGCAGGGCGCTACCCAGGCCGCCGCACAGCGCGAGGGGGAGATGCCCGTCCGGGTCGAGCGCGCGGGCGATGGCGGCAGCTTCCTCGCCGGCCTGCACCAGGATGGCGCGCGCGGCCGGGTCGTCCGCGTGCTGCAGCACGAGCGGCGCGAGCGTGGCGTACGTCGTCTGCGTGGCCTGGCCGAGCCAGACCTGGATCGCGGCGCGGTTGCCGCCGCACGCGTCGACGACGGCGTCGGCGAAGGCGCCGCCGGGCCGGCGTCCGTCGAGCACCTGTTCGATATGGTTGATGGCGGCGAGGCCGATCCAGCCGCCGCTCGCTTCGTCGCCGGCGGGGAAGCCCCAGCCGCCCACTTCGCGCCGCGTGCCGTCGGGCTGCAGCACTTCGCCGACGCTGCCCGTGCCGATGGCGACGATGGCGCCGGGACGGCCGCCGTGCGCGCCCAAAAGGGTAGAAAAAGCATCGGTTTCGAGGCGCAGCGCGGCGTAGCCGGGATTCGCCTGCTCGAACGCCTGCGCCCACTGGCGATTGTGCACGCCGGCGAGGCCCAGGCCGATGGCGATGCGGTCAAGCGAAGGTTGTTCGATGCCGGCCGCGGCGAAGGCCTGGGCGACGGCGTCCTGGACGGAAGCCCAGGCGCGGGCGATGCCCAGGCCGAGGCCGGACGGGCCGCTGGCGCCCTGGGCCAGTTCGACGACACCGTGGGGAGAAAAGCGCGCAAGGCGCACGCGGGTGCCGGTGCCGCCGCCGTCGACGCCGATGAGATAGTCGATCATATGAGTGCTGTGCCGGGAAGGTCAGGGCACTATAGGCAGCACTGATAGGCTTGTCAACAGGTATTTAATTGGTATTGTCGAGCCGGTCAGGGGAGACAAGATTGGTCTCGCCCTCCCTGCTGGAGGTATCCATGTCGACGGACGAATTGGTATTAAAATCGGTATTGTCGCGCAGCCACTCGAACAGGATCGCCATCATGAACGGACCGACGAACAGGCCGAGCACGCCCAGGGTCGAGACGCCGCCGAGAAGGCCGAACAGCACGGCGAGGAACGGCAGGTTGACGCGCCGGCCGATCAGCTTCGGGCGGATGAATTTATCGACGAGGAACAGCTCGAACGCGCCCCAGCAGAACAGGCCCAGCGCGGCACCGGAATGGCCCTGGCCCAGCAGCAGCAGCGAGACGAGCGAGAACGACAGCGGCGCGCCGCCCGGCACGAGCGCGAGATAGCCCGTGAGGACGCCCAGCAGCGCCGGCGCCGGCGCGCCCGCGATGGCGTAGGCGGCGCCGAGCACGCAGCCTTCGAGGATGGCGACGGAGACGAGGCCCAGCGCGGTGCCGCGCACGGACAGGGGGAACACGCGGCGCAGCATCGGATACTGGCGCGGCAGCGCGCGCATGCCAGCCGTGTCGACGTGGCGGATGGCGGCGGGGCCGTGCAGGTACAGCACGAACAGGGTGAGCAGGGCGAGGAACAGGTACAGCGCATTCGCGAGGATCGTCGAGCCCCACAGGCGCGCGGCGCCCGTCAGGTGCGGGGCGAAGTCGCCGGCCGCGCTGCCGACGAGGCGGTTCAAGCCGCCGGGCAGGGCAAGGTGTTCGTTCCACCACTGGACCGCGTGTTCGGCCACCATCGGCAGGTGCGCGATCCAGGCGGGGACGGGGATGCCCGTCTCGTTGGCGCGGGCCAGGAGGCGCTGCACGCCGGCCAGTTCGCCGCCCAGCGTATTCAGCAACACGATGGATGGGCCGACGAAACCGAGGATCAGCAGGCCCACGAGGCAGGCCGCGCTGGCGGCGGGCGGCCAGCCGCGGCGCTGCAGGTGGACGTGCGCGGGCCAGGTGATCACAGCGAGCAGGCCGGCCCAGGCCAGCGCGCCGAGGAAGTGCTGCAGGAGGACGCCCAGCGCCAGCGCGAACAGCGCCGGCACGAGAAGCCTGGACGCGCGCCGGTCCGTCATGCCTGCTGCAAGGCCGCGATGCGGTCCTCGCACGACGGGTGGCTGCTGAACAGGGCCAGCACGCCGCCGCCGGCGATGCCCGACGCGGCCAGGTTCTTCGGCAGGTCGGCGTGATCCAGGCCGCCCAGGCGACGGAGCGCGGCGATCATCGGACGGGGCGTGCCCATGATCTGCGCGGCGCCGCGGTCGGCGCGGTATTCGCGCTGGCGCGAGAACCAGGCCACGATGATGCTGGCCACGAGGCCGAACAGCAGGTCGCACACGACGGAGGTGATCGTGAACGCGATGCCGGGGCCGCGCTCCTCGCCGTCGCGGCGCAGGAACTGGTCGACGGCGTATGCGACGACGCGCGCCAGGAAGATCACGAACGTGTTCACGACGCCCTGGATCAGCGTGAGCGTCACCATGTCGCCGTTCGCGACGTGCGCCACTTCGTGCGCCAGCACCGCTTCCACTTCATCGTGCGTCATCGACGTCAGCAGGCCCGTCGACACGGCGACGAGCGACGCGTTCTTCGTCGCGCCGGTCGCGAATGCGTTCGGTGCGCCTTCGTAGATCGCGACTTCCGGCATCGCGATGCCGGCCTTCTGCGCCTGGCGGGCGACGGTGTCGAGCAGCCAGCGCTCGGTGGGGTTGGACGGCTGCGCGATCACGCGCGCACCGGTCGACCATTTCGCGATGGGCTTCGACAGCCACAGCGAAATGAACGCGCCGCCGAAGCCCATCAGGCCGGCGAAGACGAGCAGGGCGCCCAGGTTCAGGCCCTTGGCCGTCAGGTAATGGTTAACGCCCAGCAGGCTCGCCGTGATGCCAAGCACGAGCATGATGGCGAGGTTGGTGGCAAGGAAAAGCAGGATGCGTTTCATGGTCGTCTCTCATCAATAACAAGAATCGCGGCCGGGAGGGCCGTTGTCAAGGCAAGAGAATAGGACAATGACAGATCTTGAAAAAGCGAAGTAAACAGAAGGATTTCTTCGGAAAAATGGAATTATAACTGACGCAGGCCGGCCGGCGGATTGTCCCAGTCGTCGTCACGGCCGTTCAGGTATGTGACGGGCAGCGCCGCGCGTGCGTCGGCCGGCAGGTCGTCCAGGCAGTGCACGCTGACCGCGACGTAATCTCCCCAGCGCGGCGACGTGCCCGTGCCGAACGGCCGGATGCCGCACGTGGCGCAGAACAGGTGGCGCTCCGTGCGCACGGCACCGCAGTGGCAGCTGCCGTGCCAGGTGCGCACGCCGCCCGTCATTGCGCCGCTTTCACGAGCGGCAGTTCGACGTAGCTGCTGTGGTAGACGCGCTGCGTGGCCTTGCGGTAGTCGCCCGGCTGGGCGAAGAAGATGTTCGGCACGAACGTCTGCGGATTGCGGTCGTACAGCGGGAACCAGCTCGATTGCACCTGCACCATGATGCGGTGGCCGGGCAGGAACACGTGGTTCGCCGTCGGCAGGCCGAAGCGGTACGCCAGCGCCTTGTTCGGCGCCAGCGCTTTCGGCTTGTCGAAGCCTTCGCGGTAGCGGCCGCGGAAGATGTCGCCGGCCACCATCAGCTGGTAGCCGCCCATCGCCGGCTGCGACCCCACCTGGTCCGGGTACACGTCGATCAGCTTCACGACCCAGTCGGAATCCGTGCCGCTCGTCGACGCGACGAGGTGCGCGACCGGCTCGCCGCTGATTTTCACGGGCGCCGTCAGGACGTCGGACACGAACGTCGCGACGTCCGTGCGGCCCGACGCCTCGCGCTGGTCGTCGACGAGCCAGCGCGGCCACGTCTGTCCCTTCGCTTCGTCATAGCCGTATGGCGGGATCGGACGCTGGCGGAACGGCACGGGCTTGGCCGGGTCGGACACGTATTCGTCGTAGCCCTTCGCATCGGCCGCGCCGCCCAACCGGGCCTTCTGGTTCGCGGCGAGGCGCAGCGCGACGGGTTCGATGGCGCCGCCCGGCCACGCGGGCAGGTTGCGCCACTTGTTCGTGCCCGTTTCGAACGCGGTCACCGTCGGGATCGCGGGTACACTCGCATCCCCTTTCAGGTAGCGCGCGAGGAACGGTTTCAAGACCTGCTGGCGCCAGTACAGCGCCGTGTCGCTGCCGAATTTCAGGGCGCCGAGCGTGGCGCCGTCGCCGATCGAGCCGCCGTGCGACCACGGGCCCAGCGACAGGAATACCTTGTTCTCCGTGTCATGCGGCTTGATGGCCTTCCACACGGCGATGGCGCCGTAGATGTCTTCCGCGTCCCAATAACTGTGCACGAGGAGTGTCGGCACCGTGACGGGCTGGCGCGCGAGGATGCCGTCCATCGCCTGCTGCCGCCAGAACGCGTCGTACGCCGGATGCGCGACGACCTTGTTCCAGAAGCCGCTCTGTTCCAGGCCCCGCTCGCGGCCCAGCGCGCCCGCGGAAGCGGCGCGCAGGTACATGTCGTAGTCGTCGTAGTTCGTGATGGGCCACTTGGCCGTGTTCGCGCGCGTGACGACCTGTTCGAGCATGTACGACATATTGATCTGCCGGAAGGCGCCGTTGTGGAACCAGTCGTCGCCCTTCCAGCCGTCCACCATCGGATTCATCGGCACCGCGACCTTCAGCGCTGGGTGCGGGTTCACGAGCGCCATCAGCGGCAGGAAGCCGTCGTACGAAATGCCGATGATGCCCACGCGGCCGTTCGTCTCCGGCACGTTCTTCGTCAGCCACTCGATCGTGTCGTACGTGTCGGTCGAGTGGTCGACGGGCGTCGGGTTCAGCGGCCCATGCAGCGGGCGGTTCATCACGTAGTCGCCTTCGGACCCGTACTTGCCGCGCACGTCCTGCACGACGCGGATATAGCCTTCCCCGGCGATGACGTCGGCCGCGTTGTCGTAGCCCGTCAGGATCGTCTCCAGGTCGGAGCTGTCCGCGTGGTTCACGAGGCTGGACGCATCGTACGGCGTGCGCGTGAGCAGGATGGGTGCGTCGTGCACGCCCTTCGGCACGATGATGATGGTGTTCAGCTTCGTCCCGTCGCGCATCGGGATCATGACCGTGCGCTTCACGTAGTTGAAGCCGGCGTCGGGCGCCCTGAATTCGGCCGGGGTCTCGGACGGGAGTTCCGTATACTGCGGCGCCGTCTGCGCGTGCGCGAAACCGGCGAGCGCCACTGCACCGATGAGCGGCGCGAGGCGGACTGGGAATGACGTCATCGATATCCTTGGGCGTGTCGTGGGCGGCGCCCGCTACATTAGCACAAGGACCAGGCGTTCAGCCGTGGGCGGCACGTTGCCCGGCGCGCGGATGGTCGCAGGCCGTCCTCGTTCGCATAGGCCAGCACGCGGCTCACGTCCGCCCACGGCACGACGGTATCGCCGGCGGCGAAGCAGTCCGGGAACACGCGCACGGCGGGGGCCGACGCCGGCGCGAGGCGGCGTTTCAGGCGGGCGAGTATAGGCAACATCGTGGACAGCATGGCGACCTCCTTACCGGGCCGTGTGCGAACCGCTGCGGTCGACGAGCAGCAGCTGGCCGCGCGCGACGGTCTTCGTGTCCGCGCGGTCGGGCTGAGAGACGACGTTGACCGACGCGGTGCCCGGTCCGTGCACGACGATGTCCGCATGGGCGGCCGTCAGGCCATGGCCATCGAGGCTGCCCGAGCCGGCGATCTGCGCGTCGACCTGCGCGACGTTGCCGTCGATGCGGGCGTCGCCCGGACCGTTCATGCGCAACAGCAGGCGCTTGCCGGACATGCTCGCCTTGAGGCCGCCGGAGCCCGACAGGGCCGCGTCCAGCGTATCGCCCACGTTCGCCAGCGTGACGCCGCCGGGGCCGCGGGCCCGCACCGTCGCCTTGCCCGCCTTGAGGCCGGCCGCATCGAGATCGCCCGAGCCGGCCAGTTCCACGTTCAGGTCGCCCACCGTGCCGGCCAGCGCGACGTTGCCCGGCCCGTTCATGCGCAGCTGCGCCGTCCCGGCCTGCAGGCCGCGCACGGCCAGTTCGCCCGAGCCGTCCACTTCGCCGTCGAACTTGCGGATGGCGCCCGCGAGGCACGCATTGCCCGGTCCCCGCTGCACGCTGCGCGCGCCGCCGTCGACGCGCAGGTCGCAGCCTTCGAAATCGCCCGAGCCGGACATCTCCAGGTCCAGTTCGCGCGCGCTGCCCGACAGCTTGACGTTGCCCGGCCCGCGCATGCGTGCCGTCACCTTGCTCGCGCGCAGGCCGTCCGCTTCCAGGTCGCCGGAGCCGCCGGCCTGCACGGACAGCGTGCCGCTCACGTCGGCCAGTTCCACGTCGCCCGGACCGTTCAGCGCCAGGTCGACGTCGCCGGCTTTCAGGTGCTGCAGCTCGAGGTCGCCGCTGCCGCTGGACGTCACGGTCAGCTGGCGCACGGTGCCGCTCGCGTGGACGTCGCCCGGGCCGTTGCCGGCCAACGTGAAGCGCTCGGCGTTGATGCGGTCGATCTCGACGTCGCCGCTGCCGGCCACCGTCAGGCGTTTCAGGGCAGACGCGCCGATGCGGACGGTGACGGTCTCGCGGCGCTTGCCGAAGTTGAAGAAGAAACCGTTGCGCTGCACGGGCCGCACGACGAGCGTGTCGCCGCGCACGACGGTCTCGATCTCGGCCAGCTGCTTGCGTTCGCCGCTCAGTTCCAGCGACGGCTTCGCCTGCGCGTCGATCACGACGTGGTACGGGCCCGCCAGCTCGATCGCGCTGAATGCCGTGATTGCACGCCGTTCCGTGGCATTGCCGGTCTCCTGCGGCTGGGCGAACGAGGCGGGCATCGTGACGAAGGCGCCGGCCGCGAGCGCGGCGGCCAGGACGGTGAGCTTGAGGGCGTTTTTCATGGTGTCGTCGTGGTTGTCTGCGGCAGCGCCGGGAGACTGCACGATACGGCAGGCAGAACGCCGATGCAGCCGGCTTTCGACGAATGCGCGAAAACGGGGGACAGGCTGCGCAAAACAAGGAGTGGATGGCGTCGCTGTCATCCCCGCGAAGGCGGGGATCCATACGGCGCTGACTGGGATGCTCGGCATGGGTTCCCGTTTTCGCGGGAACGACGGGTTACTTGACGGCCGTGACCGTGAAACCGGCCTGTGCGAGATCGTCCAGCAGCCCCCCGCAATCCGCATCGTCGTGCCGCGCCGCGAACAGGTTGCGCACGGGGACCACGTAGAAATGCGTGCGGCCGTCCGCCACCTTCGCCATGCGTGCGATCCAGGCGCGGTTGCGCGCGCACACGAGGCCCGCGTCCAGCGGCGCCAGCCTGGTCAGCAGACTCCCGTCGGACGGCGCGCGGCCGTGCAGCAGGGCGTCGAAGTCGCGCGTGAGGCGCGCCGTGGCCGCCGGGGAGGGCGGCGCACTGTCCACGACGTCCAGCAGCATCGTCGTGCGGCGCGGGCCGGCGGCGCAGTAGGCGTGCATCATGCCCGTGCGGTAATCGATGTCGTGCACGGGGATGTCCGGACGCGCGCGCACGAGGGCTTCGGCGACGTTGCCGCCTTTGTTGTGGTCTGGCGCGGCGGACGCGAGCGCGGCCACCTGCATGCGCGCGAACTGCAGCAGCGTGAATTCGTCGCTCATCTCGATCAGGCGCGCCCAGGACTGCGCCTGCGTGTCCGGATCGGGCGCCTTCGCGAGCGCCTTGACGTCGAGCGCGTCGCGCCGGGCCATGTCGGCCTGCAGCGCGAGCGTGAGGATGCGCTGGCGCGCGTCGTTCAGCATGGCGATGCCTTGCTCGTCGAGCTGGCGCAGGTCGCATCCGGGTGCCGCGGGGCCTTCCTCGCCATCGTCCACGCCCTCGACCGCCAGCGTGGCGGACGCGCGCAGCGCGGGCAGCACGGCGCGGGTGTAATAGGCGTCGAATTCGGCCGGCAGGCCGGCGGGCGTCGCGGCGAGCACGTACAGCGTGGTCATGCCATGGCCTTCGACCGCATGCGTGGCTTTCCAGAGACGCGGCGTGGCGGCATGCGCCGTACCGGCCGCCAGGGTGAGCAGGCACGCGAAGATGCGAGGGAGGAGGGCGGTCGTCATGCCGGAATTATAGCTACGGATTGCTTGGCAGCATGACAACCGCGACCTGCTGCAGATGTGGTTGGAGCGCAACGACGGCGCCTGCCGGGCCATTGCGCGTACCCCATCCCGACGCACGCCTGGTGCCCGGCCGTGGCCGGAACGGAGGGCGAATGTCATAATGGGTGCTCGTCAAGGAGATCATCGTGATTCGCTACATGGGCACCCGCAAGAATGCGGAAGGTGCCTCCGTCTATATATTCATCGTCAACGGCATGGAAAAGGAAGTGCGCGAGCACGCGCTCAAGCAGCATCCAGGCTGTTACGAGGCGCTGCCGGCCTCGGTGAAGGCGAAGATCGCCGCCAACCGCGCATGGTTGGGAAAATTGTAGGCCTGCTGGCTGCCGCACTGGCGCTCGCCGGGCCCGTGCACGCGCAGACCCAGGACAAGCCGCCGTCCACGTTCGGCCCCGTCATCGGCGCGGCCCTGCTGTGCCACGACCATCTCGACAACAAGTATTTCTATACCTGGCTGAAGACCCATTTCGGCCCCGCGTACAAGCACGAAGGCGGCGCGTACTGGTTCCGCACGGGCGAGACGATCCTGTGGGGCGCGCCCGTCACCGAGGTGATGGTCAGCGACGACACCAGCGAATGGGTGTTCGTGGGCGCCGTCGCCGACGTGGCGCCGGACGAACTGGAGCAGGCCGTCCGCAAGGCGGCGGGCGTGCGCCACCTGGCGGCCGATGCGTCGCCTTACCCTTTGCGCGTATCCGTCCCCGGCAGCACGATCGCTTACTACAATGCCAAAAGCAAAATATACTGCGCGAAGTTCAAACCGCTGCCCCCGCGCCGGTAAGCTTTTGGTATTGACATGTACACAAACTACTTCCACTTAAAACAGGCGCCGTTTTCCATCGCGCCCGATCCACGTTACCTGTTCATGAGCGAACGCCATCGCGAGGCGCTCGCGCACCTGCTGTATGGGATAGGCAGCGGCGGGGGCTTCGTGCTGCTCACGGGCGAGATCGGCGCCGGCAAGACGACCGTGTGCCGCTGCTTCATCGAGCAGGTGCCGGACGACTGCCGCCTGGCCTATATCTTCAACCCGAAGCTGACGGTCGAGGAATTGCTGCAGACGATCTGCGACGAATTCCGCATCGCCGTGTCGTCCGCGGCGGGGGTGAAAGCCTATGTGGACGCGATCAACGCCTACCTGCTCGACAGCCACGCGCAAGGCCACAACAACGTGCTCGTGATCGACGAGGCGCAGAACCTGTCGGCCCAGGTGCTGGAGCAGCTGCGCCTCCTGACGAACCTGGAGACCAGCGAGCGCAAGCTCCTGCAGATCATCCTGATCGGCCAGCCGGAACTGCGCACGATGCTCGCGCGGCCGGAACTGGAGCAGCTGGCCCAGCGCGTCATCGCCCGCTACCATCTCGGCCCGTTGTCCGCCGAGGAGACGAGCGCCTATGTCGCGCACCGCCTGGCCGTCGCGGGCGTGCAGGCCGCGACGCCGGTTCCCGCCGCGCTGGCGCCATTGATCCACCGCCTGACGGACGGCGTCCCGCGCCGCATCAACCTGTTGTGCGACCGCGCGCTGCTTGGCGCCTATGTCGAGAACAGCCGCGACGTCACGCCGGCGATCCTGCGCCGTGCCGCGCGCGAGGTGTTCGCCGGCGACGATGCGAGCGCCGGCGGTGCGCCGCGCAAGCCGCTGCGCTGGCCGTTCGTGGCCGGCGGCGTGCTGGCCGGCGCCGCCATCAGCGCGGCGGCGTGGCAGGCGGTGCCGCATCGTCCGACGTCTGCTCCGGTTGCGCCCGTGGCCGTGAAAGCGCAGCCCGCGCCCGCGAAGGCGGGCATGCAGCCCAAGCCGCTGGCGCTGTCCACGCAGGACGACGCGCTGCGCGAACTGGGCGCGCTGTGGGGCCAGCAACTGCCGGCCGCCGCCGCGTGCGACGCCGCGCCGCGCGCCGGCCTGCGCTGCTACCAGGGCCGCGGCGGCCTGTACGAACTGCGCCTGCTCGACCGGCCGGCCATCGTCGGCCTGCACGACGGCGCCCGCGTGGGCTACGCCGTGCTGACCGGCATGGACGACGACACGGCCACGCTCGCGATCAACGGCCGGCGCCACACGGTGAGCCTGGGGCTGCTCGCGACCCGCATCGATGGCGAGTACACGACCTTGTGGAAGGTGCCGCGCGGTTTCCGCGACCAGGTGGGGCCGGGCGACAGCGGGCCGGACGTCGACTGGATCGCCGCCCGCCTCGCGGAACTGGACGGCCGGCGCGCCGCGCCGCCGGCCGGGCAAGTCCTGGACGAGCCCACGCGGCGCCTGCTGCGCGCGTTCCAGGTCAAGCAGAACCTGAAGGCGGACGGCCTGGCCGGTCCGCGCACCTACATGCGCCTGAACCAGCTGTCGGGCGTCGACGAACCGCGCCTGCTGGCAGCCACCGGGAAGTGATATGTCGTACATCCTCGAAGCTTTGAAGAAGGCCCAGGCCGAACGCCAGCTCGGCAACGCGCCGACGATTCACGCGCCGCAGGCCGCGACGCCCGCGCCGGCGGCCGCCGGGGCGAGCCGCAAGCCGCTCCTCGTCGGCCTCGGCGCCGGTGCGCTCGTCGTCGTAGCGGGGGCGCTGGTGCTGTGGCGGCCGGCGCCGCAGACCGTCACGCAGCGCGTGCCCGCGCCGGCAGCACCTGCGCCGGAGCCGCTGGTGGTGAGCGCGCCGCCCGCGCCGCCGCCCGTGACCGTGCGCGAACGCGCGCCCGCGCCGCCGCCCGTGACCGTGCGCGAACACGTACCCGCGCCCGCGCCCGCGCCATCCCGCCCGGCCCCGGTGCCGGCCGCGCCGGCGCCCGTCGCGAAGGCGGCGCCGGAAGACAGCCTGCCGTTCCTGCAGCAGCTGCCCGACGCCCAGCAGCGCGACATCCCGCGCGTCACGTTCGGCGGCTACATGTATTCCGCCAACGCGGCCGACCGCCTGCTGATCGTCGACAAGGCGCTGCGCCACGAAGGCGAGGAGGTCGCCCCGGGCCTCGTGCTGGAAAAGCTGCTGCCCAAGGCGGCCGTCATGAACTTCCGGGGAATCCGCTACCGTGTCGCCTACTGATTTCGCCGGCCGCGGGCCCGTGCTGGGCGTCATCGGCTGGTCGGGCAGCGGCAAGACGACGCTGCTGGAACTCCTCGTCGCGCGGCTGGCGGCGTCGGGCCTGCGCGTCAACGTCGTCAAGCACAGCCACCACGACGTCATGCTGGAACCGCCGCACAAGGACAGCGCCCGCATGCGCGCGGCCGGCGCAGCCGAGGTCATGATCGCGTCGCCGTACCGCGTGGCCATCATGCGCGAGCTGCGCGGCGCCGCGGAGCCGTCGCTGGCCGAACACCTGGCACGCCTCGCGCCGGCCGACCTGACCCTGGTGGAAGGCTATAAATGGGAGGCGCTGCCCAAGCTGGAGGTGTACCGGCCGGAGGTCGGCAAGCCGCCGATGTTTCCGGGCGACCCGCACATCGTGGCCGTCGCGTCCACGATGGCGCGCCCGGAGGGGCTGGCGCCGCACGTGGCGTGGCTCGACCTGCTCGATCCGGACGCGGTCTTGCGCTGGGTCAGGCAATTTAATGGTTTGCCCGCCTAAAGTTCCTGCGCGCCCTGTCGATAACAGGGGATAAGCGGCAGTGCGGGCGACCCCCGTGCTGCCCGACTGTCGACACACCCACCAGGAGCGCATATGGACGCCTTAGGTATCGCCAAGCTTGCCACCAGCATCGCCGACACCGGCACCCGCCAGGACGTCGCCGTCGCCGTGCTGAAAAAGACGCAGGACATCCAGGCTGCGGCAGCCACCCAGCTGCTGGAAGCCGTGCAGTCCGCCGCGCCGGCGTCGAACCTGCCGCCGCACCTGGGCAACCACATCAACACGACGGCCTGACGCGCGCGCGTCAACGGAATTCCCGCCGCCCGCGTTATCGGCCCAGTACCCGGCGCGACGGGGGCGGCCACACAATACCATCCGCTCAGCCGCCACCATCGGGCTGCCGCTAGTGACGACAACGTCCGGCGCGCAGCCGACAACGGCCGCCCCGGCCGGGTTACTTTTCCCCTCAGCACGTTCCGACCGGGATAGAATGCCTCCCGCGGTACGTACGCGTATTTTTGGAGAATGCTCATGAACAAACGACAAGCCCTGATCGCCGCCGCGCTCGCGAGCGTCTGCGCCACCCAGGCCACGGCCGGCGGCCAGATGGATGCGCAATCCGGCAACGAAGAAAAATGCTACGGCGTCGCCAAGGCCGGCCAGAACGATTGCGGTACCGCCACCCACGGTTGCGCCGGCATGGCGACGGCCGACAAGGACCCGGGCGAATGGAAATTCGTCCCGAAGGGCACCTGCGAAAAAGCCGGCGGCAAACTCAATCCGCCGAAGCAGGGTAAATAAGCACTACCATGGCCGCCGGCATCGGTCTGCGCGCGCCGCATTACCGCGATTTCCTCGACCGCCGGCCCGACGTTGGCTGGGTCGAGGTCCACACGGAAAACTTTCTCGCGCGCGCGGGCCACGACTGGCGCGTGCTGTCCGCGGTGCGCCGCGACTATCAAGTCAGCCTGCACGGCGTGGGCCTCGGCCTCGGGTCTGTGCACGGCTTTTCCGATGACCACCTGGCCCGCGTGGCCGCCCTCGTGCAAACACTCCAGCCGGTCCTCGTCTCCGAACACTTGTCCTGGGGCGCGCTGCGCGACCGCCAGCTGAACGACCTGCTGCCCCTGCGGCTGGACCATGAGGCGCTCGGCCTCGTCGCCGCGCGCGTCGGGCGCGTGCAGGACGTGCTGGGACGGCGCATCCTCGTCGAAAACGTCTCCACCTACGTGCGCTTCGCGGGCGACGCGATGAGCGAAGCGGACTTCCTCGCCGAACTCGCGCGCCGCACGGGTTGCGGCGTGCTGCTGGACGTGAACAACCTGTACGTCAACGAGCGCAATCACGGCGAGGATCCGCATGCCGCCATCGCCGCGCTGCCGGCCGGCTGCGTGGGCGAGATCCACCTGGGCGGCCATCTCGTCACGGCCGATGGCCTCATCGACCACCACGGCGCCCGGGTCGCGCCGCCCGTGTGGGACCTGTACCGCGCGGCGCTGGCGCGCTTCGGCGCCGTGCCCACGCTCGTCGAATGGGACACGGACCTGCCGCCGCTCGACGTGCTGCTCGACGAGGCGGCGCGGGCGGACGCGATGGCGGCGACGGCGGGGCAGGGCATCATCGCCGACAGCGCCGACAGCGCCGCCGCGCCCATCGACCCGGCGCCGGCCGCCGGCCTGGAGGCACTCCAGCAAACGTTCGGCGCGGCGCTGTTCGACAGCACGCACGACGCCGCATTGTCTCCGCTGCTGAAAGGCGATCCGCGCCGCGTCGGCATCTACCGGGGCAACCTGCACGCGCACTGGACCCGCGCGCTGGCGTCGGCATACCCCGTGCTGCGCCAGCTCGTGGGCGGGGAATTTTTCGACGCGCTCGCCCGGGTCTACGGCCAGGCGCATCCGGCACGCGATCCGGACCTCAATCGCTTCGGCGCCGCGCTGCCGGACTTCCTCGCCGGTTTTACGCCGGCGGCCGATCATCCCTACCTGCCCGACGTCGCGCGCCTCGAATGGTGTGTGCACGAGGCGTGGTACGCGCCCGATGCGGATGCGGCACCCGCGAGCCTCGCCGGCCTCGCGCCCGACGCATTCGAAGCGGCGCGCGCCGTGCTGCATCCGGCGCTGCGCCTGCATGCGTCGCCGTGGGCCACGGTGGCGCTGTGGCGCGCGCACCAGGCGGACGGTCCGGGCTTCCCGGATAAATTGCAGGCGCCCACGCACGCGCTGGTGCTGCGGCCCCGGCTCGACGTGGAAGTGGAAGCCATCGGCGCGGCGGAACATGCGGCGCTGGCGTGCCTGGCGCGCGGCGATTCGTTCGGCGCGGCGCTCGATGCGGCATTCGATCTGGACGAGGACTTCGACGTGGCCATGCACCTGCGGCGCTGGCTCGATCGGGGAATGGTGGCGGGAATCAAAAACGGGGCGAACGCGGCGCCGTGGACGGTGGCGCCGCGCGCTCAGTGGTAGAAGGCGCGCAGGATGCGTTCTTCTCCGGTCCTGTCGTGGTGCAGCTCGTTGGCCGCACGCGTCGCTTCCATCATCCGGTTCAACTGGTCCTCTTCGAAGCGGGCCAGTTCCTCATTGGCGGCATTGAGCGCGACGGCCAGCTTGGCGCGGGCGTTCTGGTACACGACACCGGTGTAGTGATCGGTATTCTTGAGCAGCTCTTCCGCGTTTTCGATGACGAGACGCAGGTCGCCGATCAAGCGCTGCTGCGTCATGGGGCTTGATTCTGGGGTTTCCATCTTCCTCACCTTTGGGCCGAATGTTACGACTTCAATATAGAGAAGGGGGACTGCCCAAGTTTGTCAGCGCGCAAACGTCAACCCTACCGTCGGGGACGGCTCGCGGGGTGCAACCGCGGGGCGCGCGCGGTGCGCCTCAGCTCATTTCAGCGTACCTGGATACGGATATCGCCCAAGGTCACGACCTGGCCGGCACGGATCTTGGCCGTCTTGCGCAGTTCCTTCTTTCCATCGACCGACACGTCGCCGCTTGCCACCACGTGCTTGCCGGCGCCGCCGCTGTCCACCACGCCGACCAGCTTCAGCAGCTGGTTCAGCTCGACGAACTCGGAAGTCAGTTCAAAAGTTGTTGTTTGCATTTTATCCTCTGTTAAAAATGGGCGTCGTATTGTTGTGTTCGTTTAGACAACACTTTTCAAAAAAACAACGTCGCCTCCACGCGAGCGGGGCGACGTCATGTATCCGATGCGGTGCCGTCAGGCCGGGCTGGGCCGCGTCATCTCGATCGGCACGATCCACTGGTCGAACTGCGTCTCGTCGACGAAGCCCGATTGCAGGGCTGCCTGGCGCAAGGTCAGGCCGTTGTGCTGGGCCGTCTTGGCGATTTGCGCGGCGCGATCATAACCGATATGCGGGGCCAGCGCGGTCACCAGCATCAGCGACTGCTCCATCAACTCGCCGATGCGCTTGCGATTCGGTTCGATGCCCTGCGCGCAATGCTCGTCGAACGAGCGCATGCCGTCCGCCAGCAGGCGCGCGCTCTGCAGGAAGTTGTGGGCGATCATCGGCTTGAACACGTTCAGTTCGAAATTGCCCTGCGCGCCGCCGACGGTGATCGCGACGTCGTTGCCGAACACCTGGCAACACAGCATCGTCAGTGCCTCGCACTGGGTCGGGTTCACCTTGCCCGGCATGATCGAGCTGCCCGGCTCGTTTTCCGGGATCGTGATCTCGCCCAGGCCGGAGCGGGGGCCGGACGCCATCCAGCGCACGTCGTTGGCGATCTTCATCAGCGCCGTGGCCAGCGTCTTGAACGCGCCGTGCGCCAGCACCATCGCGTCATGGCCGGCCAGCGCCATGAACTTGTTCGGCGCCGACTTGAATTGCAGGCCGGTGCGCGACGAGATCTCGGCCGCGATGCGGTTGGCGAATTCCGGATGCGCGTTCAGGCCCGTGCCCACCGCGGTGCCGCCGGCGGCCAGCAGCAGCAGGCCGGGCAACGTGTTCTTGATCGCGTGCTCGGCGAATTCGAGTTGCGCCACGTAGCCGGAGAATTCCTGGCCCAAGGTGAGCGGCGTCGCATCCTGCAGGTGCGTGCGGCCGATCTTGACGATGTCGGCGAAGTCGCGCGACTTCACTTCCAGCGTGCCGCGCAGCTTCGCCAGCGCCGGCAGCACGTCCCTGGCGACGGCCAGCGCGGCCGCCACGTGCATCGCGGTGGGAAACATGTCGTTCGACGATTGGCCCATGTTGACGTGGTCGTTCGGATGCAGCAGGCGCGCCTCGCCCCGCTCGCCGCCCAGCAGTTCCGAGGCGCGGTTCGCGAGCACCTCGTTCATGTTCATGTTGCTCTGGGTGCCGGAGCCGGTCTGCCACACGGACAGCGGGAATTCGGACGGATGACGGCCTTCCAGCACTTCGTCGGCCGCGCGGATGATGGCGTCGGCCTTGTCTTGCTTGAGCTTGCCGAGCGAGCGGTTGACGGCGGCGGCCGCGCGCTTCACCTGCGCCAGTGCGGCGACCAGTTCCGGCGCCATCTTCTCGCTCGAAATGTGGAAGTGGTGCAGCGAACGCTGGGTCTGCGCACCCCACAGCTGATCGTTCGGTACGTCGATCGGGCCGAAGCTGTCCTTCTCAATCCGGTTTTCCATGGATGCATCCTGTTGGTTTGACAATGGAATTAAAGAGTGTACCGCAACGGCCGTTAACCACGTTGTAGCCCCCATTTTTCCACGCCATGGCCCGCCGCACCCGCCTTATTCTCTCCAGCCTCGCTCTCGCCGCGCTTGCATCCGCCCACGCGGCCGAGCTGGGCGACCCGCGCGTGTCGTCGCACATCGGCCAGCCGCTCGTGGCCGACGTCGAGCTGACGATGCTCGACGATGCCGCCACGCCCGTGCAGGTGCGCGTGGCCAGCCCGGAGGTCTACAACGGTGCGGGCATCGCCGTGCCGCCCGTGCTGTCCAGCCTGAATTTGTCGGTGATGCGGCGCGACGGCCGCCAGTTCCTGCACGTGACGTCGCTGCGTGCCGTCGACGCGGACCATGTGCACCTGTACCTGGAACTCGTCGACAAGGGCCAGCGTGCCGTGCGCCTGGCCACGCTGTGGTTGACACCGGATCCGAATCCCGCGCCGCCGCCCGCGCCCGTGCGCGTGGCGGCACCTGCGCCGGCGCCGGTGCCGCCGGCCAACCCCGACGCGGTATTGCTCGCGCAGGTCGAACGGGCCCGCGTGGCGCACGCGGCGCCGGTGGTCCGGCGCGAAGCCGCAAAACCCGTAACGCCGCCGCCCAGTGCCGGTGGTGCGCCGTCCGCCGCCGGCGCCCGTCGGCAGGCCGGAGGTCCCGCCGCCCGCCTGTGCGCCTCGGGCCGAGGAAGTGCAGGCCTGCGCGGCCCTCGGCGCGAAGAACGACGAGTTGCGTTCCCGCCTCGGCCAGGTCGAGGACCGGATGAAGAAGCTGCAGGTGTCGCTGGCCGCGCCGGCCGTGGCGCACGAGGCGCCGAAGCCCGAGACCAGGCCGGAGAGCAAGCCGGCGCCGCCTCTGCCGAAACCCGCCGGCCCGCGCCCGATCTCGTCGATCAAGCCGCTCGTGCCGCACAAGCCGAAGGCGCCGCCGCCGGACGAACGCTTGCCGTGGGGCTGGATCGGCGCCGCCATCGGCGTGCTGGCGCTGGGTGGGGCGGGGGCATATGCCGTCCGTCGCCGCAAGGCGCCGCCTGCGGCAGGCGGGGCCGCCGAGCCGACGCTGGAGTAGTGTTCAAAATCTTCGCTCGACTCGTCTACACAAGTGCGGATTTTGCGTTATACTCAATCCAGAAGTACACGGATCAGGGTCCGCCGCAGCCACCACCGATAGCGTGGCGCGGGGTCGGACGATCGCTGAGGAAGCGCCTGATGCCGGAAGCGGTTCGCTGCCAACAGTGGCAGACGGACGCCGGAGGCAACCGGCAAGAGGCGACGCCAGGGGATGCCTGGTAGTCGCGCTCCCCATTCCTGGAAACCGCGCTGATGACCCACGTCGCTGCGCGGTTTTTGTTTGCGCGGCGCGCGTTGGCCTCCCGCTCGGGTTATCGCTACCATAGGGGCAGATCATCGATCGAGGAGGGGGCATGAACGAGCTGGTACGCGCGGATTTATTCTCCGAATACTGCCCGTCGCGTGAAGTGCTGAAACATGTGACGAGCCGCTGGGGCGTGCTGCTGCTCGTCGCGTTGACGGATGGCACGCACCGCTTCGGCGAACTGCGCCGCAAGGTGGGCGGCATCAGCGAAAAAATGCTGGCCCAGACGCTGTATTGGCTCGAGCAGGACGGCTTCGTGCAGCGCATCGCCCATCCCGTCGTCCCGCCTCACGTGGAATACCGGCTGACGCCGCTCGGCGAGCAGATCGGGCACAAGCTTGGCGACCTCGCCGCATGGATCGAAGGGAACATGGATGGCATCCTGGCCGCGCAGAAAGCAAAAAGCCCCTTGGACGGCAAGTCGAAGGGGCCTCAGGCGGGGTAGGACGGATCAGTGGGCGGGGCTCAGTGCGCGGTCCAGCTGGCCCATCCACGGCTCGGTGATGTCGCGCACGGCGCGGTCGTTGGCCATGATCTGCTTGAGCAGGTCGATCTTGCGCTTGCGGGCGGCGCCATCCAGCGGCGGGACGCCACTCTTCGCCGCGCTCGACTGCAGGGCGCACTGCGTTTCCAGGCGTGCCAGGCCGTCCCAATCCCCTTCGCGCGCAGCGACAGCCATGCGGCTGCTGAGGGCGGCGATGTTTTCGTACATTGCGAGGACTTCGTTGGACGTCATGACTGCGCTCCACCAATGAGGCAAACTCCGGCCGGATTGCCGGTTGTCTGCCTTTTACGGCAGCGTTTTGGAGAACTTTAGGGTTTTCGAAAGATTTTTTTGAAATTTTTTTAGGAGAGGCACCATGAACATCAGCTGGACTCCGGTCAGGACCGTCATCGTCCTCGCGATGTGCGGTACCGCGCTCGTTACCACGGGCGCGGCGGCATCCGGGCAGACCCCGCCCGCGGCCAGGGAGGACGTCAATGCGGCCGGGACCGCCCAGGCCACCTTGCGGCCGGGCGACGATTTCTTTGCCTGGGCCAACAAGGACTGGCTTGCCAAAACGACCATCCCCGAGGACCGGGCTATGCGCAGAGCTGGCGCACGAAGGCGCGCGAGGCGGCCGAGCGGCGCGGTATCCTGACGGACGGCCACGCTCCGCCGCAATATCGCACTGCCACCGTGCGCAACTTGGACGCCTGGTACAAGGCGTTCGACGTGCAGCCGGGGCAGGCGCTGTACCTGCCGCCGGACGAGCGCGTACGCGTTTGGTAAACCGGCGATTTATGTCTGACGGGTAAGCTGCGCCGGTCGGAAAGAGCCCCGAACTAGAATGGTTCGGGCATCTTTCATCGTGGTTCTTGCTATGAAACAGCATTATCTCGACGTCGACCGGCGCATCATTCATCACTTTGCACACATGATCGAAGACGACGACTACGAAGACATCACGCGGCGCACGCTGCACCATTACGACGACAACGCGCGCCGGTTCTTCGCCGGCACCATCGACCACGACGTCAGCCAGAACATCGATGCGCTGCTGAGTGCGATCGAAGCGCCGGCGCCATACACGATCCTCGACTTCGGCTGCGGGCCGGGGCGTGATCTGAAAACGTTCACGGCGCTGGGCCACCATGCCATCGGCCTGGACGGCAGCGAGAAATTCGTCGAGATGGCCCGCGCGTACAGCGGTTGCGAGGTGTGGCACCAGAACTTCATCGACCTGCATCTGCCGGACGCGACGTTCGACGGCATCTTCGCGAACGCGTCGCTGTTCCACGTGCCGCGCGAGCTGTTGCCGAAAGTGTTGAAGGAACTCCATGCGGCGCTGAAGCCGGGCGGCGTGCTGTTCAGCTCGAATCCACGCGGCCATAACGAAGAAGGGTGGAACGGGCCGCGCTACGGCTGCTTCCACGACTACGCCGCCTGGGAGCGCTACGTCGTCGAGGCCGGCTTCGTGCCGCTGCGCCACTATTACCGTCCGGAAGGATTGCCGCGCGAGCAGCAGCCCTGGCTGGCCAGCGTGTGGCGCAAGGCAAGTTAATGGTTTGTTAGTTTGCGTACAGAATGAAGGCCGCCATCCAATTATCCTGAATGCATCCCGCTTGATTCGCAAGCGGTCTTACTCATCAAGGAGGATTCCGACATGAACGACGACCAAATCAAAGGTAAAGCCAAGGATATCGGTGGCAAGATTCAGGAGGAAGTCGGCAAGGCTGTCGGCAGCAGCGAACAGCAGGCCAAGGGCCTGTCGAAGCAGGTCGAAGGCAAGGTGCAGGAAAAAGCCGGTGATCTGCGTGACGCGATCAACAAGGGCAACCGCTGATACGCGGACCCTGTCCACCTGACCAACGGCCGCCGCGTGCGGCCGTTTTACTTATTCGGCCTGCCGGTCGCCGAGGATGTCTTCCACGTACAGCTTGTCGACGAGCACCACCAACATGGCCGTCAACGGCGTCGCCAGCGCGATGCCCGCGAAACCGAACAGCGTGCCGAACACGAGTTGCATGACGATGGTGAGCGCAGGCGGAATCTCGACCGCGCGCGCCTCGACGAGCGGCTGCAGCACATACCCTTCGACCGTCTGGATGCCGAGGAACAGCAGCACCGTGTACAGCGCCAGGTCGGGACTGATCGACAGCGCGATCAATACCGCCGGTACGCCCGCCATGATCGGGCCGATGTAGGGAATGAAGTCGAGCAGCCCGGCGATGATGCCGAGGATCAGTCCCAGCGGCACGCCCAATAACGTGAGCCCGCCGGCCGTCGCGGCGCCGACGATCAGCATCGACAGCGATTTGCCGATCAGCCAGCGCGCCAGCGTGTCGCCGATGTCGTCCATCACCTGCACGGCGCGCTCGCGCTTGCCCTGCGGTACGAGCTTCACGATGCCTTGCTTGTACTGGCGCGGCGACAGCGCAAAATAAATGCCGACGAACACGATGATAACGACGTTGCCGAGCGCGCCGAGCACGCCGCCGAAGAACAGGCCCGCGTTCGGCACGAACTGCTGCATCGATCCGATCAGTTCCTTGGCGTCCGGCAGGTCGGCGGCGATCCGCGCGAGCAGCGGCTGGTTCTCCACCATCTGGCGCAGGCGCTGCAGCGATTGCGGAATCTGCTGCGCCAGTTCGGTCGATTGTTCGGCAATCTGGGGCGCCATCGCCCACCCGCCGAGCCCGATGATGAGCAGCAGCGCCAGCACGACGACGACGAGCGCGAGCTTGCGGTTCCAGCCGAAGCGCCGGCACAGGATCGCGCTCAGCTCGTACAACAGCACGGCGAACAGGACGCAGGCAAAGAGCAGCAGCAGCGCGTCGATGGCCAGCACGACGGCCGCGGCGAGCGCGAGGAAGAGCACCGCGATGCCGTCGACAAGGACGAAGCGGCGCATCAGTTTGCGCTGTGCCGGCTTGACGGCGGGGGAGGTGGACGTGTCGTTCATGACAGAATGCTATCAGCGGCGCCGCGGGACCGTCGCGCGCGTGGCAATGTGCGTGCGCTAACTGAGCCATACGGGCGCGGGCGCTACGATGGTGTCGAGCTTTGAACGAAAGGAGAACACCATGAATTCGGACCAGATCAACGGCAAACTGCAAGACATCGGCGGCAAGATCCAGGAGGAGGCCGGCAAGATCGTCGGCAGCCCGGAGCAGCAGGTGAAAGGCTTGCAGAACCAGGTCGAAGGTAAGACCCAGGAAAAGCTGGGCGACCTGAAGGAAAAAATCCACGACGCCACCAAATAAGCTGGCGCCAAGAAAAATCGGCCGCACGTTGCGGCCGATTTTTTTATTGGGAAACGAATCTTACTTCGGGGCGGTCCCGCCCAGGTTCTTCTTGAAGAACGCCTCGATCAGGCCGTACACATGGCGCTGTCCCGCACGCGACGAAATGCCGTGCTTGGCACCCGGATACGTCATCAGCTCGAAGCGCACGTTGCGGTTGACGAGCGCGTCGATCAGGCGCGTCGAGTTCGTGAACAGCACGTTGTCGTCGGCCATGCCGTGCACCAGCAGCAGCGGCGACTTCAGGCCATCCAGGTGCGCGAACACGCCGCTGCGCTCGTACGCGGCCGGATCCGCCTGCGGCGTCGCGCCCACGAACTGCTCGGTGTAGTGCGTGTCGTACAGCGCCCAGTCCGTCACGGGCGCCACCGACACGCCCATCGCGATCTTGTCCGAGCCAGCCTCCAGCAGGCGCAGGGTCATGAAGCCGCCATAGCTCCAGCCGAACACGCCCACGCGCTTCGGATCGACGAAGCTTTGTTGCGCCAGCCAGTCGATGCCCGTCAGCTGGTCTTCGACTTCATGCGCGCCGAGGTTGCCGTAGATGACGTCGGTGAACGCGCGCTCGCGGCGCGACGAACCACGGTTGTCCAGCACGAACACGACGAAGCCCTGCTGGGCCATGTACTGGTTGAACAGGTTGCCCCACTGGCGCGTGACGCGCTGCGAATGCGGGCCGCCGTACGTGAACAGGAAGACCGGGTAGCGCTTCGTCGCATCGAAGTTGGCCGGCTTGATCATCGAGTAGTACAGCGTCTGGCCGTCGTGCGCCTTGATGCTGCCGTATTCCGTTGGCAGGTGGTCCTTCGCGTAGTTCGCGTACGGGTGCTGGGCGTTCAGCTCGTTGTGTTCGAGCCACTCGACCATGCTGCCGTCCGCGCGGCGGATCGACACTTGCGGCGGCGTGTCCGGATCGGAGAACGTGTCCACGAAAATCTTGCCGTTGCGGGCGAACACGTCTTCGTGCCAGCCGTCCTGCTTCGTCAGGCGGACCGGCTTGTTCGCATTGCTGCCGTCGAGGTTCAGCACATACGTCTGCTTGTCGATGACGGCATCCTTGTTCGACGCGATATAGACCTTGCCGGCCTGCTCGTCGACGGCGAGGATGTTGTCGACGCCCCATTCGCCGCTCGAGATCGGGTGCAGCAGCTTGCCCGACAGGTCGTACAGGTACAGGTGCTTGCGGCCGCTGCGCTCGGAGGCCCAGATGAAGGCTTTCTGGCGGCCGAGGAAGCGCAGGTCGTCGTGGATGCTGACCCAGGTTTTCGACGTTTCCGTCAGCAGCGGGCGCTGGGTCAGCGTGGCCGCGTCGACGGCGACGAGATCGAGACGCTTCTGGTCGCGCGACTGGCGCTGGTAGACGAGGGTCCTGCCGTCCGCGCTCCAGTCTGCGCGCACGAGGTAGATGTCCTTCTCGGGACCGAGGTCGACCTTCTTCTGCGCGCCCGTCGCCGGGTTCACGATCATCAGGTCGATCTCGACGTTCTTCGCGCCGGCGGCGGGGTAGCGCTGGTCGATGACTTCCGTGCGGTCCGCGAAGATCTCGAAGCGGCGCGCGACGGGCACCTGCGCCTCGTCATAGCGGCGGTAGGCGATGGCCGAATCGTCCGGGGCCCAGTAATAGCCCGTGTGCTGGTCCATCTCTTCCTGCGCGACGAATTCCGCTTCGCCGTTGTGCACGGTGTCCTTGCCGTCCGTCGTCAGCTGGCGCTCCTGGCCCGTCGTGAGGTCGATGACGAACAGGTTCTGGTCGCGCACGTACGAGACGTAGCGGCCCTTCGGCGAAATCTTCGGATCGCCGACATTGCCGGACGCGACCTTGCGTGCGGCTTCCGGCCGGTTCACGTCGACGAGGTACAGGTCGCCCGCGATTGGCACGAGCAGCTGCTTGCCGTCCGGCGACCAGCTATAGCTCAGGATGCCGGACAGGCTGGCCGTGCGGGCACGCTCGCGCCTTGCCTTTTCTTCCAGCGACAGGTTCTCGTTCGGGACCAGTTGTTTGGAGTCGACCAGGCGGTGCGCGGTCTTGTCCTTCATGTTGAATTCCCACAGGTCCAGCTGGAACTGGTTGTCGGTGCGTCCGCGCAGGAAGGTCACGCGTTCGCCGTCGGGCGAGACGCGCAGGCTGCGGACGCCTGGACCGGCCAACGCCGGGTCGGCGTGGATACGGTCCAGCGTCAGCCGTTCCGCCGATGCGGGAACGGCCGACAATGCGGCTAAAAGGCAGAGAAAAAGGCGCATGGGGGCTCTTGGGTAAAGAATTAAGAAATTATTCTTGTGCAACGGCGGAACGATACCAGAGTCGTCCGCGAAACGCTGTAAAGACGGCGGGCGGGAAGGAAGGGATGATGGACGAACTGTAATGTTTGCATCTGCTGCGATGCACTATGATCATTTCGTCGGCACCCCAATGCCGACAATAGGATGAAACTCTCTCCTAGGGTTACGCCGATGGATTCCCCGTCCATCGGCTTTTTTTTGCTTTAAATTCGGGGTCAGAGCACATTTTCGATCAATGTGTCGCCGGACAAAATCGCTGCGAGGACACCCGGCGCTTGCAACAGGAAGTGCAAGCGGGCCTGGGCCACCATTAAAGCTTGCTTCAAGGATTGTGCACAAAAAAGTGCTCTGACCCCGAATTTATGCGTGGTCGCGGATGCGCAGCTTGGAGAGTTGATTCAGCGACCACGCCAGCAACACGGCGGCCACGGTCAGCCCGAGCACGAGGCCGATCCAGAAGCCGGTCGCGGCCATCGGCTTGCCCGGCGACCACGGGAACCAGTCCGGCGCGAGGCCCAGGATCCAGCCGACGGGCAGGGCCACGCCCCAGAACGCGATCATCTGGATCACCATCGGCGAGCGCGTCACCTTGTAGCCGCGGATGGCGGACGCGGCCGCGACCTGCGTGGAATCGGACAGCTGGAACAGCGCGGCGAACAGCAGCAGCATCACGCACGTGGCCTGGACGGCCGCGTCGGACGTGTACATCGCCGCGATCTGCCAGCGGAAGAGGGCGATGCCGATGGCCGACATCAGGCCGAACGCGATGCACATGCCCGTACCCACCCAGGCGACGAAACGCGCGCGCACCGGATTGCCTTCACCCATCGCCTGGCCCACGCGCGTGAGCGCGCCGATGCCGAAGCTCAGCGGCACCATGAACACGAGCGACACGAAGTTCAGCGCGATCTGGTGCGCCGACACCTCGATCACGCCGAAGCGCGCCACGAGCAGGCTGATGATGCCGAACGCGCTGACCTCGGCGAAGTGCGTGATGCCGATCGGCAGGCCCAGGCGCAGCATGCTGCCGATCTCTTTCCAGTTCGGGCCTTCCCAGTGCGTGAACGGATACGTCCGGCGGTAGGCGGGCGATACCCTGATCCACACGACCATCGCGCCCAGCATCAGCCACATGCCGCTGGCCGTGGACACGGCACAGCCCAGCGCGCCCAGTTTCGGCAAGCCGAACTCGCCGAAGATGAACAGCCAGTTCATGCCGATGTTGTACAGGAGGCCGCAGAGCGCGATGATCATGATCGGCTTGGTCTGGTTGATGCTCGTCGTATAACCGTACAGCGCGCGGTAGCAGGCGAACGCGGGCATGCCGAGGCTGATGATGTGCAGGAAGCTTGAGGCGCGGTCCGCGACGGCCTGGTCCAGGCCGATGTGGTCGAACACGAGCGTGCACAGGTTTGCCGCGAGACAGCCCGCGACGCCGACGCCGAGACCCATCCACAGCGATTCGCGCACGGAGTGGGAAATGCGGTCGAAGCGGGCGGCGCCCATCTCGTGCGAGACGACCGAGTTCACGGCCATCATGATGCCCATGACGGTAACGAGGATGATCGACCACACGGACGTGCCGAGCGACACCGCGGCGAGCTCTTCAGCGCTGACGTGGCCCGTCATGGCGACGTCCGCCACGCCCATGCCGACGGTCGCGAGCTGGCCCACGAGCATGGGCCACGAGAGCCGCCACAAGGTGGCGATCTCGGTGCGGACGGGATGCGGTGCAAGGGCGCCGGCGCTGGACAGGTTGGACGTCATGGATCGGTTTGCTGGGGAAACCGATCATTTTACTGAGGAATTGCCGACACCGTGTGACGGCTGATTACCGTTGCGCCAGGGTCGTCCCCGGTACCGATTTCAGGTAGGCATACAGCGCCCGCAGGTCCGTCTCGTTCATCTGGCGGAACGACCCGAACGGCATCACGGGACTGATCGCGCTGCCGTCCGGCCGGTGGCCCGTCCGCAGCATGGCCATGAACGCGTCCGCCGTCGGATAGCGGTTCATCGCGCTGCCCTTGCCGGGCGCCAGCCGCGCGGCGGGCGGCCACGACGGCGGGGCACCGGGGACGCGGCCGCCGGCCAGGTCCGCGCCGTGGCAGCCGGTGCACGTGGCGGCGACATAGGCGCCATACGCCGGCGTGACGGCGGCCGGCATGGCCTGCGGCGGCGCGAGGGCGTGGTCGATCTTTTCGGACGCATCCTTGATCACGCCGAACGCGTACAGCGCCTTCACGGGCACCGGCACGTCGATGACGGCCTTCACGCCGGACACGGGGCGCATCTGTTCCAGGAAGGCGACGAGGGCGGCCATGTCTTCGTCGCTGAGGCGGCTGTAATCCTCGCTGGGCATGATCATGACGGGATTGCCGTTCGGCTTGACGCCATGGCGCACGGTGCGCACCCAGTCGATCACGCGGTAGCGCGCCGTGGTGCCGTTCGGGCCCGCCGTGATGTTGGGGGCGACGACGAGCATGCCGCCGTCGCGCACGACCGTCCGGCCGGCGCCGTCCGCACCATGGCATTCGGCGCAGCCGCGCGTGTTGTACAGGTAGCGGCCGTGGTCGACGCGGGCGACGTCGGGCACGACGTCGAGCGGACGCACCTGCAACGCGATGCTGCGCGCCATCTTGCGTTCCCCCAGCACCTTGCCGACGCCGGCCGTGGCGACCCCCAGCAGGGCGAGTGCCGCCAATGCGATGCTCGTGCGCTTGACCCATTTGCTCACCATGACTCTCTCTCCTTGTTGGACGAACGGCAACACGAGGAATCTAGCACTGCCGTTTTTGGCCGGATACTGGTTGAAATGCTAAGCACGGCCAAGGAGACGTGATGAGGCATGCATCAAGCATGCGTCATTGATTTATTGGGTAGTGAAGTTGGTGAGCCACTGCAGGTTGGCGTCCTTGCTCCAGTTCGCCGTGCCGTTGTTCCTGTTACCGTCCAGGCTGTTCTGGCTGCCGCAGCAGCCGCCGGATGCGCGCACATGAAAATTATCAGATATATTTTCCCACTGTTAATTTCTGCATGTGCTATTGATCCGGCTGCAACTAACGATTACACCGGACTCGGTCATAGTGAAGTCGCGACACAACTACAACATTCGCTTTTTTGGGTGAGGTGGCCGTGGATCATACGATTGGAAATCTGGTCAATTCTCCTCGAGTCGTGAATCAAGTCGACCGCCGCAAAGCCTTGGAGGAACTGGGTTTTATTTGCCCGTCCGCGACCGATACACCGTGTTCCTACGACGGAAGTGCAAAATCGACCATCGTAAGCGCGGATCGAAAAGACACGACAAGATTCGTCACTAAAGTGCATATTCAAGCACGGTTGAGCGATCGTGTGGTTAAGGTGGAAAGCCACATTTCAAAAACTGATTTTTAAGCGAGGCATGCCGGGATACTGAGCTTCTTGTCATCCCGCGCCAAGAAGAGGCGTAGTTGAAAAGCAAGCCCCCCGCCACAACTTACGGGACATTCAACTATCCAACCGATCCAGGAGCAAGCTCGTGGAATACAAGGACTATTACCAGACGCTTGGTGTCGAGAAGACCGCGACCCAGGACGACATCAAGAAGGCTTACCGCAAGCTGGTGCGGCAGTACCACCCCGACGTCAGCAAGCACAAGGACGCGGACGCGAAGACCAAGGAAATCAACGAGGCCTACGACGTGCTGGGCGACGCCGAAAAGCGTGCGGCCTACGACGAACTGGGCCGCGGGCACCGACCCGGCCAGGGCTTCCAGCCGCCGCCGGACTGGGGCACGCAGTTCGATTTCGGCGGTGCCGGCGGGGACGATTTCTTCAACGACCTGTTCGCCCACGTGGGCCGGCGTTCGCGCGCGGGCGGGGGCGCGCACGCGGGCGGCGGCGGGTTCCAGATGCCCGGCGAGGACATCCACGCGGCGATTTCCATCGACCTGCGCGACGCCTACCAGGGCGCCACGCGCACGGTCAGCCTGCGCGTTCCGCAGCACGATGCACAGGGCCGCACGACGATGCAGGACAAGACCCTCAGCGTGAACATCCCGAAAGGCGTCACGCCGGGCCAGCAGCTGCGCATGCGGGGGCAGGGGCATCCGGGATTCGGCGGCGGGCCGGCCGGCGACCTGTATCTGGAAATCCAGCTGAACCCCGACCCGCGCTATCGCGTCGAAGGGACACACGTGTACCAGGACGTGCCGGTGGCGCCGTGGGAAGCGGCGCTCGGTGCGAGCATCTCGGTGCCCACGCCGTCCGGCACGGTCGAGGTGACGGTGCCGCCGGGGTCGCAGAGCGGACGCAAGCTGCGCTTGAAAGGACGCGGCATTCCGGCCAGGACGCCGGGCGATCTGTACCTGATGCTGAACGTGGTGCTGCCGCCCGCCACCAGCGACCGTGCGCGCGAGCTGTACGAGGCGATGGCGCGCGACCTTGCCTTCAATCCACGCGAACGCATAGGAGCCTGAACGATGCATGACGATATTCTCACCGGCGTGCTGCTGGACGACGTGGCGCTGACCCTCGACGAACTGGCGCGCGCCTGCAACGTGGAGACCGACTGGGTCGTGCGCCACGTGCAGGCGGGCGTGCTGGGCGGCGAGACCAGCGTGCAGGTGACGAGCTGGCGTTTCCGCAGCGGCGACCTGGCACGGGCCCGGCGCCTGCTGAGCGTCGAACGCGACTTCGACGCCAACGAGGACCTCGCCGCGCTCGTGGTCGACATGGCCGACGAGATCCGCCGCCTGCGCGCCCGCATGCGCGTGCTCGGCATCGACTAAAGGTCCGACCGCCTGCGGGCACCGGTCTTATGGCGGGCGCGGCGGGGCGCGGTGTGCGCCAGACTCACCGTGCTATCTTGCCCGCTATGCTCAAACTACCGACCAACGCCACCGCACCGTTCTGCCCATCGGAAGTCTCCGGCACCGTCAGCGTGCCCGAGAACGATCCGCTGTGGAAAAAGATCCTGCGCTATGCGGGCCCCGGCCTGCTGGTGTCGGTCGGCTACATGGACCCGGGCAACTGGGCGACCGCCATCCAGGGCGGCTCGCAGTTCGGCTACGACCTGCTGTTCGTCGTCGTTCTGTCCAGCTTGGCGGCCATCGTGCTGCAATGCCTGAGCATGCGGCTCGGCATCGTCACGGGCAAGGATCTCGCCGTACATTGCCGCGAACAATATTCGCCAGTGCACGCGAAAGGCTTGTGGGCGTTCGCCGAACTGTCGATCATCGCGTGCGACCTGGCCGAAGTGCTCGGCTGCGCGCTCGCGTTCCATCTGCTGCTGGGCGTGTCGCTGCCCGTCGGCGTGGCACTGACGGCCCTCGACACCATCATCGTGCTGGGGCTGAAAGGCACGGGGTTCCGGAAACTGGAAGCCATCGTGCTGGGCCTCATCGCGACGATCGCCATCTGCCTGTTCACGGAGCTGTTCCTTGTCGACCCGGACCCGCGCGCCGTCCTGGCGGGCCTCGTGCCGTCGCTGGAAAAGGTGGGCCAGCGCGACGCGCTGTACCTCGCCATCGGCATCCTCGGCGCCACCGTCATGCCGCACAACCTGTACCTGCACTCGTCCGTCGTGCAGACGCGCGTCCTGCGCCACGACCTCAACCAGGACGGCGCCCACCTGGCCGAAGCGATCAGGCTGTCGCGCATCGACACGGTCGTGTCGCTGCTGCTGGCGCTGTTCATCAACGGCGCCATCCTCGTGCTGGCCGCGGCCGCGTTCCATAAACCGGGCGGCGGCAATGTGATGGACATCGACCAGGCCTATTACCTGCTGGCCCCCGTCGCGGGCACGGCGGCCGCGGCGATCCTGTTCGGCCTGGCGCTGCTGGCGTCCGGCCAGAGCTCGACGTTCACCGGCACCATCGCCGGCCAGGTCATCATGGAAGGCTTCCTGAAACTCAGGATTCCCTGCTGGCAGCGCCGCTTGATCACGCGCGGCCTGGCGCTGGGGCCGGCGATGATCGGCGTGCTCACGTTGGGCGACCACGCCATCGGCAAGATGCTCGTCGGCAGCCAGGTCGTGCTGAGCCTGCAGCTGCCGTTCGCCATGTACCCGCTGATCCGCCTGACGGGCCGCCGCGACCTGATGGGGCAGTTTGGCAACAAGTGGTGGACGACGGTGCTGTCGTGGTTCCTGTTCGTCGTGATTTCCTCCGCCAACGCATGGATGGTGTGGCAGGCGCTGTCCGCCTGATTCGCCGCGTGCGACGCGCCCCGCCAGCCCTGCCTAGAATGGTCGATTGTCCTCATACGTTCGACCAAAAGGAGTTTATATGGAACAAGTTGCCAACAAGCCTTTGCAGGGCAAGCGCGTCGCCATGCTCATGACGGATGGCGTGGAACAGATCGAGTACACGAGCCCGCGCTCTTTCCTGGAAGAGCAGGGCGCCACTGTCGTGTTGCTGTCGCCGAAGGCCGCCGGCGACGAAGTGCAGGGTTTTAATCACATGCAGCCGGCCGACCGCTTCAAGGTCGAGATGAACGTGCGCGACGCGAAACCGGCGGACTTCGACGGGCTCGTGCTGCCGGGCGGCGTCGCCAATCCGGACCAACTGCGCCTCAGCAAGGAAGCCATCGATTTCATCCGCGACTTCGATGCCGAGGACAAGATGGTCGCGGCCATCTGCCACGGTCCGTGGACGCTGATCGACGCGGGCATCGCCACCGGCAAGCATCTCACCAGCTGGCCCAGCCTGAAGCGCGACCTGATGAATGCAGGTGCCGAGTGGTCGGATGAGGAAGTCGTGCTGGATGCCCGACTGGTTACGAGCCGCAAGCCGGATGATCTGCCCGCCTTCAACGACATGTTGTTGAAGGAATTGCTCGTGGCGCCAGGGACGGACCCTGGGCCGACGTCGTAGTCGATGTATCCAATAAACTGGAGAACTAATCCAGGATAGTTGACGTCTTATCTTTCATATTGGAGAATACATCCATTATGAAAGATGACTCTACCGTTAACGAACGCATCGCCCAGCAGATGCGCCTCCTCCGCAGCGAGCGCGGCCTGTCGCTCGATGCCTTGTCGACCCAAAGCGGCGTGAGCCGTTCGATGCTGTCGTTGATCGAGCGGGGCGAGACGAGCCCGACGGCCGTCGTGCTCGACAAGCTCGCGGCCGGCCTCGGCGTGCCGCTCGCATCGCTGTTCGACGACCCGGCGCGCAAGGCCGAGCCTGTCTCACGCCATGCCGACCAGGTCACGTGGCGGGATCCGCATTCCGGCTATCTGCGCCGCAATGTCTCGCCCGAAGGATTCCAGTCGCCGACACGCATCGTCGACGTGGAGTTTCCGCCGCGGACGCGCGTGACGTACGAGGCCGGCCCCCGCACGCCCGCCGTGCTGCAACAGATCTGGATCCTCGAAGGCCGCATGCAGATCACGTACGGCAGCGAATCCTGGCTGCTGGAGACGGGCGACTGCCTCGTCATTCCCCTCGACGCACCGAATTCCTTCCACAACCCCGGGGACGTGCCGGCGCGCTACGCCGTCGTCCTTACCACGTTTGGCAGGAGCTGATCATGAGTTGCCGCGTACGCCGTATCCATTCGCTGACCGATGCCGACATCGAAGGCCTGGCGGCCGTTCTCTTCGACTGTGTCGAGGGCGGAGCGTCCGTCGGGTTCATGCAGCCGTACACGCTGGGGCAGGCGCTCGGCTGGTGGCGCGGGCTCGCGGCCGACGTTGAGTCTGGCCGGCGCGCGCTGCTCGTCGCCGAGGACGAGCACGGCATCGTGGGCACCGTCCACCTCGTGCTGGCGATGCCGGACAACCAGCCGCATCGGGCGGACCTGTGCAAGATGCTCGTCATGCGGCGGGCGCGCAAGCAGGGCGTCGGCGCGGCGCTGATGGATGCGGCGGAGCGGGAAGCGCGGTCGCTCGGCAAGACGCTGCTGGTGCTGGATACGGCCAGCGCCGAGGCGGAGCGCCTGTACGCGCGCATGGGGTGGACGCGATTGGGTGTCGTGCCCGGCTTTGCGTTGCTGCCGGAAGGCGGGCTGTGCGATACGACGTATTTTTATCGCGAACTCGTCTGAGTGGAGCGGGTGTCTCCCCAGCGGTTTCATCCTTTGCAAGAATAATATTGAGCATAAATGCGACATTTTTTCTTCTTCGTAGAAATGCATTTATGTTTCCCCTGGGAATCTATGTAAAATGTAAGCCGTGGTTTTGGCGGGCAATGTGCTGTTGTTGACGATATGACGTGGTCGGAAATGCCATGCAAGATGTCCGTGACTGGACTGCGCCGCCGCCGTCCTGGATAGCGCCGGTCCAATCAAAGGCTATCTAACGGTATCGCGCGGTCGTTGCGCCAGCGATGCCCTTCCGGATAAGAAGGTCGCTCAGTGAGCTCCAAATCGATCGGCCTGCCATTGCAGGTTTTTTCCCGACTTCCGTTGCCCGGACAACTCGCCCTCATTGCGGCAATTATCTTGCCTTGCCTGTGGGCCGTCGTGATCGCGTCGTTACACGGCACCTATGAGAAAACCTTGGCCGAGGCCGCCAAGGACAGCAATAACATTGCGCGTCTGTTCGCTGAAGAAGTCAATTCTTCCATCAACATGATCGACCTGGCGGCGATCGACCTGCGCGAACGATGGCTCGACGACCCGGACAGGTTTGATGACCACGTGCGCAAGCGTCAGGCGATTCTCGAAAAACCTGTGGCATTTCAAGTAAGTATCATCGACGCCACAGGGCACCTGGCATATTCGAGCGTGGACCGCTCGGCGCCGCGGCTCGATTTAAGCGACCGCGAGCACTTTCGCACCCATCTGGCCGGGATCGACAAGCTGTTCGTCAGCCGCCCGATCAAGGGCCGGGTGTCGGGGCGGGGAAGTATCCAGTTCACCCGTCCATTGCTGGCCGGCGGGAATCGTTTCGCAGGCGTGATCGTGTTGTCGGTGACACCGGAGTACTTCACCCGGTTTTCGGGGAAGCTGCAACTTGGCGAGCACGGGATAGTCGCCCTGGTTCGCTCTGACGGTACCATTGTCGCGCGCGAGCCGGCAGTGTCGTCCGAGCCGCGCAACGTACTGAGGACCACGCCGGACTTCGGCGTGATGGGCACGGAAACACTGATGTATTCACGCGCCTCGCAGATCGACGGTGTCGTTCGGCTCTATGCCTGGCGTGTATTGCCGAAGAAGGCCTTGGCCGTGGCGGTCGGCCGTAGCCGCGATGAAATCCTCGAATCGTATGTCCGGCAGCGGAACCTGGTGGTGGGCGGCGCCTGTGGGCTGTCCATCCTGATTGTCCTGATCGGTTACAGCGTGTTGTCCGGAATGCGCGACCGTGCCCGCGCCCGGGCCGCGCTCGAGGAAAGCGAGTTTCGCTGGAAATATGCGCTCGAAGGCGCGGGCGATGGTGTCTGGGATTGGGACGGCCGGACCGATACGGTGTACTTTTCACACCGCTGGCGCGAGATGCTCGGCTATGGTGACGCCGAGATCCGGACCGGGAAACAATGGGAAAACCTGATCCACCCGGAGGACCGTGGACGGGTTCTCGACGCCACGGCGAAGTTGGTGGCCGGGCAGGTGCCGACCTACGCGATGGAATACCGCATGCGGGCGAAGGATGGTAGCTGGCGCTGGATCTTCAGTCGCGGCATGGCCGTCGGTACCGATGCGGGCGGACAGGCGGCGCGGGTGATCGGGACCCATACTGACTTGACCGATCGTAAGCTGCGGGAAGAGGCGCTCCATCAAATGGAGCAGATGCACGCCGCGCAGGCCCTGTTCCAAAGCGAACAGCGTTTCCACCAGCTTGCCGATGCGATGCCGCAAATCGTATGGACAGCCGACCCCGATGGTGCGATCGATTACGCCAACAGTTGGGTGCATGCCTACACGGGACTGGTCGAGAAGATCGATGCCGACAACTGGGTCACGATACTGCACCCGGACGACGTTGCGCCGACGCTGCGCGTCTGGGAGGCGTCGCTCGTCTCGGGCGCCATCTTCGAGACCGAATACCGCGTGTTTCGCAGCGCCGACCAGAGCTATCGCTGGCATCAGGCGCGTGCCATACCGATCCGGGACGAACACGGTACGATCGTAAAATGGTACGGCACCACCACCGACAACCATGACACGCGGTTGGCGAACGACGAAATCCGCAGGCTCGCACACCGGCTCGGCACCACGCTCGAAAGCATCACGGAGTCATTCCTCACAGTCGATCTGGACTGGAGATTTACGTACGTCAATAAGGAAACCGAGCGCCTGCTTCAGCGTGATCGCCAGCAATTGCTTGGACGAATGTTATGGCAGGAATATCCGGCGCTCGTCGGCGGCATCGCCGATACCGAATTTCGAAGGGCCATGCATGAACATTGCACGGTCGAATTCGACATTTACTTCCCGCCGCTGAATCGCTGGTTCAAGGTTCGTGCATATCCTTCATCGGAAGGGCTTGCCGTATATTGCCGCGACATCAGCGCAAGCCGGCGTCTGCAGAAGTTCAAGAATGAGCAGATGAAATTGCTGGAACGGATGGCACTGGGGGCGCCGTTGCCTGAGCTCCTGGAACTTGCCACGCACATTGTCGAGTCGTCCGGAAATGCCATGCACTGTGCCGTAATGTTGCTGGGTGCGGACGGCGCCGCCTTCGAACACGTCGTCGCGCCAAGTCTTCCGGCTTCGCTACGAGGCATCCTGAACGAATTCGACGTCGATGAGGTATTGCCACCGGACCGACGCGCACGGCTGCAAGCCGGGCCGGTCTTCGTTGCCGACGTGGGGGAAGATCCGAGCTGGACTGGCGCGCACGATGCGGCCGCACTGCATGGGGATCGTGCCTGCTGGTGGTATGGAATTCGCTCCGGGCAGGACCGGCTGCTCGGTACGCTCGCGGTATTCACCGAAGCCGGACGTGTGCCCGATCAAGGCGAAATGGAGATCCTTGACCTGTGCGCCCACACGGTCAGCATCGCGGTCGAACGACTTCACATCGAACGCAAGGCACGCGCCAGCGAGGACCAGCTTGAATATCAGTCGAATTACGACACCCTGACGGGACTTGCCAACCGTAATCTGCTTTGCGATAGGACAAGTCAGACGATGGCACGGGCCGTGAGCCGGGGCGAACAGGCCTGGCTTGTCTGTATCGATCTCGACCGCTTCGCCCTGGTCAACGAAACGCTGGGCCACGAAGCGGGCGACCTGGTCCTGCAAGAGACAGCCGCGCGCCTGAGAACGGCACTGGGGCCGAACGATACGGCTGCGCGCACCGGTGGCGATGAATTTGTGCTGGTGCTCGCCGATACACCCGACGAGCACGCCGCGATCAATACCGTCCAGCGCGTCATGGCCGCCCTACGCGATCCGATCAAGGTCGGGGAGCACGAGCATTTCCTGAGCTGCACGTCCGGGTTGTCGGTATTTCCGGCCGACGGCGACACGGCGAACGCCTTGATCAAGAATGCCCACATCGCGATGCAGCGTGCCAAGGAAGCGGGCGGTGGCGAGCTGCAGTTTTATACGGCGTCGATGAAAGCGCGCGCGATGGAACGCCTGCGGCTCGAGGGCGACCTGCGGCATGCCGTCCAGCGGGGCGAATTGCTGTTGCATTACCAGCCACAAGTCGACGTGCGCACCGGTCGGATCGTTGGCGTGGAAGCCCTGCTGCGCTGGGCGCATCCCGAACTCGGCATGATGTCGCCCGACCGGTTCATCGACCTGGCGGAACAAACCGGGCTCATCGTCCCGATCGGCACCTGGGTATTGCGGACCGCGTGCGCGGACGCCAGGCGTTGGCACGATGCCGGTTGGGAGGGCCTGCGTGTGGGCGTCAACCTGTCGGGCAAGCAGTTCTACCAGCCGGATCTGATCGAGGTCGTGACAGGGGTCCTGGCGGAATCAGGGCTCGCGGCACGCTACCTGGACATCGAGCTGACGGAAGGCCTGGTCATGACCGACATCGACCACGCACTCGCCACCATGAATACGCTCAAGGGGCTCGGCGTACAACTGTCGCTGGACGACTTCGGCACCGGCTACTCCAGCCTGTCGTACCTGAAGCGCTTCCCGATCGATGTGCTGAAGATCGACAAGTCGTTCGTCAGGGACATTACCACCGATCCGGACGCGGCGGCGATCGCGCGGTCCATCATTTCGCTTGCCCAAAGCCTGCAATTGCAAGTCATCGCGGAAGGCGTGGAAACCCAGGAACAGCTCAGCTATCTGACCACGTACCGTTGCGACCAGATTCAGGGCTACTATTTCAGCCGTCCGGTTCCGGCCGCGGCATTCGAGCAGTTGCTGCGCGAGGAGCGGGCGCTGCCGGTGGCGTGTCCTGACGAACAGGTGCGGACGCTGCTGCTCGTTGACGACGACCCTGGCGTCAGCGCGGCATTGCGCCGGCTTCTGCGCCGCCAGGGCTATCGGGTACTGCATGCGGCAAGCGGAGAGGAAGGTTTGAGCCTGCTTGCCTTGAACGACGTCCAGGTCGTCATCTCCGACCAGCGCATGCCCGGCATGATGGGTATCGAATTCCTGTCGCGCGTCAAGCAGATTCACCCGAAGATTATCCGGATCATGCTGTCGGGCTACACGGCGGTCGACGCGATCATCGAAGCGACCAATAGCGGCGCCGTTTTCCGGTTCCACGCGAAGCCCTGGGATGACGACGCGTTATGTGCGAGTATCGCCGACGCATTCCGTTATCACTGGCTGATGCGCAATGCGGAAACTGCGGAGGCGTGAGGGTCCGGTATCGCATAAAACAAAAGCCCCACCGGCTTGCGCCGGCGGGGCTTTTATTTGAATACTGGTGGAGGCGGAGGGAATCGAACCCTCGTCCGCAAGCACTCTACAGACAGTTCTACATACTTAGCACTGTCTTTTAATTTAACTTAGGCGCCGGGGACGTGCACCCTTCGACTAAGCGAGTTACCTAAAGTTTCGGAAGCAACCAGGTAACCCGGTTGAATCCTAGCCTCTGTAAATGACTCTACTTGCCTTGCGGCACACCCCAGAGGCGAGGTGGTGTAGAGCTAGCAGCGATTAGGCTGCGAGTGCGTACGAGTTATCGTTTGCAGTTATTGATTTCTGGATGTATTTACGAGGTAACCAGTCCTCGGTATGCCCTGTTCTGCTTTGCAACCCACGTCGAAACCAGGTCGCCCCCAGATAGGAATGCTCATTGTACCGCAATCGGCCTCTGAGCGGAGAGCCCTGTCGTGCCCTCACACCCGATATGGGTGCGAGGTGCGGAGTATCAAGGGCTGATGTGGGATTAACGGCCCTGGTTCTGGTTGGCGATCTGGTTGCCCAGCATGCCGCCGCCAATCATGCCGGCGACCGTCGCCAGTTTGCGGCCGTTGCCGCTGCCCACCTGGTTGCCCAGCAGGCCGCCCACGACGGCGCCCGTGCCGATGGCGACGTAGTTCGGTTGTGCCGGCTGCGGAGCCGGACGGGGTGCCGGTTCACGATACGACGGCGCATCGTTCTGGGCGTAGCTCGAGTGGTGCGTCGTGTGGCGCGGGGCCGGTTTCGCCGGGACTTCCTTGATGATCGTTTCCTTGATCACCGTGGGTGCCGGGGCCGGCTGGGCGCTGGCGACGGCCGGCTGTGCATAGGCGCCCTGGACCGGTTGCAGGCCTTGCGGTGCCGTGGCGTCCGCAGCCATCGGCAGGGCCGGTGCGGCGGTCGGGGCAGCGGCGTAGGCCGGGTTCACCTGGGTCGGGGCAGCCTCGGGAGCGCTGTGCGAGCTCGGCAGGAGGCCGGTGATCGCGGCCGTGCCGGCGAGGCTCACGACGATGACGGACACTGCGGCAGCTGCAACCAGCGGGTGGATACGGGAGGTGGCGGTTTTGATCGTTTCCATTTTTTCTGCTCCTGAGACGTTGTTGTCGTATGGCTGTAGATTACCCAGAGGCATTGTCGAGAGATAGACGTATCCCTGTATCAATCGTAAAGATATGTAAATGACGAGTTGACCGATCGGGATCGCGATCTAACGAAGACGAAGACGAGAGCGCAACATCTGCAACTAACCGACGGGCGGCCCCGAGAAAAAACCGGGCCGCCAGGGCAGAAGGCGGCCAGGATGAAGCAATGATGAAAGCCGGATCAGGCAGTCGTTACCGCAGCGCCCGCCAGCTCGCGCAGCATGTCCAGCAGATGGCGCGGCGTGTCCAGCTGGTAGTGAGCACCCCACGTCGCCGGATCGATGGCACCGCAATAGCCCCAGTTGCAGGCCACGGTGACCATGCCGGCCGCGCGGCCCGCTTCGATGTCGCGCTGGTCGTCGCCCACGTACCAGCAGTGGGTCGGGTCGATGTCCAGGCGGCGCGCCGCTTCCAGCAGCGGGGCGGGGTGGGGTTTGGCGTGCGGGGTCGTGTCGCCCGAGATCACGCAGCCGGCGTGCGCCAGGCCGATCAGCGGGACGAGCGGGTCCGTAAAGCGGGCCGGCTTGTTGGTGACGATGCCCCAGGCCATGCCGGCCGCCGTCAGGCCGTCCAGCAGGTCGGAGATACCGTCGAACAGCGTGCTGTGCACGGCCATGTTGGACTGGTAGCGTTCGAACCATTCGAGACGCATCTCTTCATAGCCCTCGTCCCCCGGCGCCAGGCCGAAGGCGGCGCCGATCATGCCGCGGGCGCCGGCCGATGCGGTCGGGCGGAGGATGGCGTACGGCGTCGGTTCCAGGCCGCGTTCCGTGCGCATCCAGTTGACGGCCGCCGCGAGGTCGGGCGCGGTGTCGGCCAGGGTGCCGTCGAGGTCGAACAGGACGGCGCGCGGCGCGGACAGGGAAGAAGAAAAGGTCATGAGTCGGTACTTAGAGCGGCTTACTGCAGGCAACCATGTAGTTGACGTCGGTGTCCTGGTTCAGCGAGTAGATCTTGGTCAGCGGGTTGTAGGTCAGGCCTTTCAATCCGTCGACGATGAGGCCGGCGTCGCGCACGAAGTTCGACAACTCGGCCGGCGTGATGAATTTGGCGTAATCGTGGGTGCCGCGCGGCAGCATGCGCAGCACGTATTCCGCGCCGACGACGGCGAACAGATACGATTTGACGTTGCGGTTCAGCGTGGAAAAGAACACGCGGCCGCCCGGCTTGACGAGGGCCGCCGCGGCGCGCACGATGGAAGCCGGGTCCGGGACGTGCTCGAGCATCTCCATGCAGGTGACGACGTCGAACTGGCCCGGCTCTTCCGTCGCCATGTCCTCGGCCGCGATCAGTTTGTAGCGCACCTCCACGCCCGATTCCAGGCTGTGCAGGTCGGCCACCTTCAGTGCCTTTTTCGACAGGTCGATGCCCGTGACCTTGGCGCCCTTGCGTGCCATCGATTCGGCCAGGATGCCGCCGCCGCAGCCGATGTCGATGACGTTTTTACCGGCCAGCGGCACGCGCGCGTTGATCCATTCCAGGCGCAACGGGTTGATGTCGTGCAGCGGACGGAATTCGGACGTCGGGTCCCACCAGCGGTGGGCCAGTTCACTGAACTTCTGGATCTCTAAGGGATCGGCATTGGTCGTCGTAGTCATAGGACGGAATGATAGCGGAAATGGGTAGCGGTACGGATGGGATCGTGAAAAAAACCGGGCCATAAAAAAACCCCGCCGCAGCGGGGTTGTTCAGGCGTTAAGCCAGATTACTGCTTGTTGCTGCGGGTACCGACGACTTCGATTTCCACGCGGCGGTTCTTCGCACGGCCGGCGGCGGTCTTGTTGTCGGCGACCGGCTGCTTCTCGCCTTTGCCTTCGGTGTAGACGCGGTTCGATTCGACGCCCTTGCTCTGCAGATAGGCCTTGACGGCTTCGGCGCGGCGGACGGACAGCTTCTGGTTGTACTCATCGGTGCCGACCGAGTCGGTGTGGCCGACGGCGATGATGACTTCCAGGTTGATGTCTTTCAGCTTCGAGACCAGGTCGTCCAGCGACGCTTTGCCGGCCGGCTTCAGGACGGCCTTGTCGAAGTCGAAGAAGGCGTCAGCCGAGTAGCTCACTTTTTCCGAGGTCGGGACCGGAGCCGGTGCCGGGGCCGGAGCCGGGGTTGCAGGTGCCGGAGCGGCGACCGGCGGCGGCGGCGGAGCGACGCACTTGCCGTTTTCCAGACGCTCGGGTTCCACGCACAGCGGTGCGTCGCAGCCCGGGACCGCGTCGGCCGGGGTCCAGTAGCCCGTGCGCCAGCACAGGCCGAACGGATTACGGGCGATGACACCACGGGCATCCTGCACGTAAGCGCTGTACGGCGTCGGCGCCTTGATATCGGTGGTCAGCGGCGCATACGGAGGCGCACTTTGCGCGGATGCGCTGCCCGCCATCGCGGCCGTAGCTGCGAATACGAGGGTTGCCAATTTGTTCATATTTTTTCTTCCTTTCGGTAAAATCTTCTAGCGGCGAAACTGCCCCAGGGCAATAAGACGTGAGCATAATATTAACACTCGAGACAGCACGTCAGTTCCGCATTGTGAAACAAGCAATTAACGTCTCGGCCATTTTGCCACATACGCCACATCCGCACGACCGACCGGCGACCAATTGCCGTGCATGCTATTTGTCGCGTTGTTTCTGCGCAACAAGGTGTCGGAAGTCGCACGCAAGCTTGACGAAGGTTTATGACAAGCATGTGTCAAAGGGCTAATTGTGCTTGTTTGCTATCGGCGCCGCTTGCCGTTGAAATCGGTTATTGATAGGGCTGCCGTGGTAAAATCATGGGCTTGGAATATCACTTATCAGCCTGAAGGCGCCGACCCGCACAATGGATCAATTCGCAAAAGAAACAGTTCCAATTTCCCTGGAAGAAGAGATGCGCAAGAGCTACCTCGATTACGCCATGAGCGTGATCGTGGGCCGTGCTCTGCCGGACGTGCGCGACGGCTTGAAGCCCGTGCACCGCCGCGTGCTCTACGCGATGCACGAGATGAACAACGTGTGGAACCGTCCTTACCTGAAGTGCGCGCGCGTGGTCGGCGACACGATGGGCAAGTACCACCCGCACGGCGACGCGTCGATCTACGACACCCTGGTCCGCATGGCCCAGGACTTCTCGCTGCGCTACACGCTCGTGGACGGGCAGGGCAACTTCGGCTCGATCGACGGCGACTCCGCCGCGGCGATGCGCTACACCGAATGCCGCCTGGACAAGATCTCGAACGAGCTGCTGGCCGACATCGACAAGGACACCGTCGACTTCCAGCCGAACTATGACGGCAAGGAAAAAGAGCCGACCGTCCTTCCGACGAAGATCCCGAACCTGCTGATCAACGGCTCGTCCGGTATCGCGGTCGGCATGGCGACGAACATCCCGCCGCACAACCTGTCCGAAGTGATCAGCGGCGCGATGCACGTCCTCCGCAACCCGGATTGCACGATCGACGAGCTGATCGAGCTGATCCCGGCGCCGGACTTCCCGACGGCCGGCATCATCTACGGCGTCTCGGGCGTGCGCGACGGCTATCGCACGGGCCGCGGCCGCGTCGTGATGCGTGCCAAGACCCACTTCGAGGAATACGGCAAGGACGGCGGCCGCATCGCGATCATCGTCGACGAGCTGCCGTACCAGGTCAACAAGAAATCCCTGTTGGAGCGCATCGCCGAAAACGTGCGCGACAAGAAGCTGGAAGGCATTTCCGACATCCGCGACGAGTCCGACAAGTCGGGCATGCGCGTCGTCATCGAGCTCAAGCGCGGCGAAGTGCCGGAAGTCGTGCTGAACAACCTGTACAAGCAGACCCAGCTGCAGGACACGTTCGGCATGAACATGGTGGCCCTCGTCAACGGCCAGCCGAAACTGCTGAACCTGAAGCAGATGCTGGAGTGCTTCCTGTCGCACCGCCGCGAAGTGGTCACGCGCCGCACCGTGTTCGAGCTGCGCAAGGCACGCGAACGCGGCCACATGCTGGAAGGCCTCGCGGTCGCGCTGGCGAACATCGACGATTTCATTGCCATCATCAAGGCCGCGCCGACGCCGCCGGTCGCGAAGACGGAACTGATGTCGCGCGCGTGGGATTCGTCCCTCGTGCGCGAAATGCTGAGCCGCACCGAACTCGGCGCGTCCGGCGGCATCGAGGCGTTCCGTCCGGAGCACCTGCCGAAGCACTACGGCATGCAGCAGGACGGCCTCTACAAGCTGTCGGACGAGCAGGCCCAGGAAATCCTGCAGATGCGCCTGCAGCGCCTGACCGGCCTGGAGCAGGACAAGATCGTCAACGAGTACAAGGAAGTGATGCTGCACATCGCCGACCTGCTCGACATCCTGGCCCGCCCGGAGCGCGTCACGAGCATCATCGTCGACGAGATGGCGCAGATCAAATCGGACTACGCGGACAACGGCAAGGACACCCGCCGTTCGGCCATCGAGCACAATGCGTCCGACCTGGAAACGGAAGACCTGATCACGCCGCAGGACATGGTCGTGACCCTGTCGCACACGGGCTACATGAAGTCGCAGCCGATTTCCGAATACCGCGCGCAGAAGCGCGGCGGCCGCGGCAAGCAGGCGATGGCGACGAAGGACGAGGACTGGATCGACCAGCTGTTCATCGCGAACACGCACGACTACATGCTGTGCTTCAGCAACCGCGGCCGGATGTACTGGCTGAAGGTGTGGGAAGTGCCGCAGGGTTCGCGCAACTCGCGCGGCAAGCCGATCGTGAACATGTTCCCGCTGCAGGATGGCGAGAAGATCACCGTGATCCTGCCGCTGTCGGGCGAGAACTCGACGTTCCCGGAAGACCATTATGTGTTCATGTCGACGAGCCTCGGCACGGTCAAGAAGACGCCGCTGCGCGACTTCAGCAATCCGCGCAAGGCCGGCATCATCGCGGTCGACCTGGACGACGGCGACTTCCTGATCGGCGCCGCGCTCACGGACGGCAAGCACGACGTGATGCTGTTCTCGGACGCCGGCAAGGCCGTGCGCTTCGACGAGAACGACGTGCGTCCGATGGGCCGGACGGCGCGCGGCGTGCGCGGCATGAACCTGGAAGAGGGCCAGAACGTGATCGCGCTGCTGGTCGCCGAGAACGAGCAGCAGTCCGTGCTGACCGCGACGGAAAACGGCTTCGGCAAACGTACCCCGATCACGGAGTACACGCGCCACGGCCGCGGCACGAAGGGCATGATCGCGATCCAGACGTCCGAGCGTAACGGCAAGGTCGTCGCCGCGACGCTGGTCGACGAGACGGACGAGATCATGCTGATCACGACCGGCGGCGTGCTGATCCGCACCCGCGTGGCCGAGATCCGCGAGATGGGCCGTGCCACCCAGGGCGTCACCCTGATCGCGGTGGAAGACGGCACCAGGCTGTCCGGCCTGCAGCGCGTGGTCGAGACCGACCTCGAGGAAACGGAACTGGAGCCGGCGCCGGAATAAGCCGGATAGTCCATCGGAAAGCCGCCCTGACGCTTGCGTCCTGGCGGCTTTTTTACTGGTCGAAACTTTGACTAACCGTCGTTCCCGCGCAGGCGGGAACCCAATTTCGAGCAGCCTGGATGCAAAACTTGGACCCCCGCCTCCGCGGGGGCGACGTGTCATATGCCGTCGAAATGGGGCCTGTTGAGGATTTTTTGCAAGTTTCGTGCGAAAATCGAGGAACCCGCATTGTCATGCCGGGATTGCAAGCCCCCCGCACCAGCCATCATCAAGGACATCCGTGAAGAAAACTCTCGTCGCCATCGCCTCCGCCCTCGTCATTTGCTCTCCTGCCGCGTTCGCCGCGACGCCGGTGCCGTCAGCCGATCCGGCCGTCGTCGCCGCCACCAAGCAGATGCTGGCGTCGATGAAGATCCGCGACGTGATGCAAGCGTCGCTGAAGCAGGCGGACCAGCAGATGCCGGCCCAGATCAGCGCGTCGATGAATGCGATGATCGACAGCGACGCCACGCTCTCCGCGGAGAAGAAGGCCGAGGCGCACAAGAAGCTGCAGGAAGCGCTGCCCACGCTGACCGCGCAGATGCACGGCGTATTCAGCGACCCGACCCTCGTCGACGACATGCTGGCCGAAATGGTGCCGCTGTACGCCGAGACCTATACGCTGGACGAGATCCGCCAGCTGTCCGCGTTCTACGCGTCGCCGCTGGGCCAGAAGATGCTGGCGAACATGCCGACGCTGATGACCCGCAGCATGGAGATCAGCAACCGCGTGATGATGCCGCGCGTGCAGAAGATGATGGCGCAGAGCGCGCAAAGCATCGTCGGCAAGTAAGGAGGAGACGATGACCCAGGTGTACAACTTCTCCGCCGGCCCGGCCGTTCTGCCGAAAGAAGTGCTGCGCCAGGCGGCCGAAGAGATGCTCGACTGGCACGGCAGCGGCATGTCCGTGATGGAGATGAGCCATCGCGGCCCCGAGTTCATTTCGATCGCGAAGCAGGCCGAAGCCGACTTCCGCGAACTGCTGGGTGTCCCGGACAACTACAAGGTCCTGTTCCTGCAGGGCGGTGGCCTGGGCCAGAACGCGATCATCCCAATGAACATGGTGGGCCGCAAACCCCAGCCCGCGGCCATCGATTTCGTCCACACGGGTTCGTGGTCCGGCAAGTCGATCAAGGAAGCGAAGCGCTACGCGAACGTGAACGTGGCCGCATCGGGCGAAGCGAGCCGCTTCACCACCGTGCCGCCGCAGGAGACGTGGAAGCTGAGCGCCGACGCGGCCTACCTGCACCTGTGCACGAACGAGACCATCGACGGCGTCGAGATCGGTTACGTCCCGACCGTGCAAGGCGATACGCCGCTCGTCGTCGACATGTCCTCGCACATCCTGTCGCGCCAGGTCGACGTGTCGAAGTACGGCGTGATCTTCGCCGGCGCGCAAAAGAACATCGGCCCGGCGGGCCTGACGATCACGATCGTGCGCGAGGACCTGCTCGATCACGCCTTGCCGATCTGCCCGGGCGTGTTCAACTGGCGCGCGGTGGCGGAGGCGGAGTCGATGCTGAACACGCCGCCGACGTACGGGATCTATATCGCGGGCCTCGTGTTCGCGCACCTGAAAAAACAGGGCGGCGTGGCCGAGATGGAACGCCGCAACATCGAAAAAGCGCGCCTGCTGTACGCGGCGCTGGACGCCGACGACTTCTACCAGAATCGTGTGGCGCCCGACTATCGCTCGCGCATGAACGTACCGTTCTACCTGCGCGATGAGTCGTTGAACGAACAATTCCTGGCCGGCGCCAAAGCGCGCGGCCTGCTGCAACTGAAGGGCCACAAGTCCGTCGGCGGTATGCGGGCATCGATCTACAACGCGATGCCGATCGAGGGTGTGCAAGCCCTGGTCGATTATTTGAACGAGTTCGCGGGGCGCTGAGTCGCCGCATCCTCGTCGTTCCCGCGCAGGCGGGAACCCATGCTGAGCGTACCCTTGTCGGCAACGTGGCGATGCCCATGCCGCGACTTCGGGTAATCAGCATGGATCCCCGCGTCCGCGGGGATGACGGGCGAACCGAAACCCATGAGCAGACGATGACAGACAAACTCAAACCCCTGCGCGAACAGATCGATGCGATCGACGCGCAAATCCTCGAACTCCTTTCACGCCGCGGCAAGGTCGCGCAGGAAGTCGGCCATGTGAAGGCCGAGACGAACGCCCCCGTGTTCCGCCCCGAGCGCGAAGCGCAGGTGCTGCGCGGCGTCGCCGAGCGCAACCCTGGTCCGCTGAAGAACCAGGACGTGCAGACCATCTTCCGCGAGATCATGTCGTCCTGCCGCGCGCTGGAAAAGCGCGTGACGGTCGCGTTCCTCGGCCCCACCGGCACGTTCAGCGAACAGGCCGTGTTCCAGCAGTTCGGCAGCGCCGTCGAAGGCCTGCCGTGCGTGTCGATCGACGAAGTGTTCCGCGCCACCGAGGCCGGCACCGCCGACTACGGCGTCGTCCCGGTCGAGAACTCGTCCGAGGGCGCCATCAACCGCACGCTCGACCTGATGCTCGCGACCACGACGATCATCAGCGGCGAAGTGTCGATCCCCGTGCATCACAGCCTCATGACGAAGACGGGCAGCATGGACGGCGTGAAGGTCGTGTGCGCGCATTCGCAGGCGCTGGCCCAGTGCCAGGTCTGGCTCAACCTGCACCACCCCGGCATCGAGCGCCGCGCCGTCGCGTCGAACGCGGAAGCGGCCGTGCTGGCGAGCCAGGATCCGGCCATCGCCGCGATCGCGAGCGAGATGGCGGGCGAACAGTACAAGCTGGGCGTCGTGCAGGCGCACATCCAGGACGACCCGCACAACCGCACGCGCTTCCTGATCATCGGCAGCCAGGCCACGGGCCCGTCGGGCAAGGACCGCACGTCGATCGTGCTGGCCGTGCCGAACAAGGCCGGCGCCGTCTACAGCCTGCTCGCGCCGCTCGCGAAGCACGGCGTGTCGATGACGCGTTTCGAATCGCGTCCCGCGCGCATCGGCACGTGGGAGTACTACTTCTACGTCGACGTCGAAGGCCACATCGCCGATGCCGCCGTCGGCCGCGCGCTCGAAGAACTCAAGGACAACGCCGCCTTCTTCAAGGTATTGGGATCCTATCCCGTCGGCCTCTGAATCACACCACTACAGCCAAGAGAATCCCATGTCGCAATTCGGTCCCGATTACGTCCGCGCCATCGCCCCTTACCAGGCCGGCAAACCCATTTCCGAAGTCGCCCGCGAGTTCGGCCTCGATGAAGCCAATATCGTCAAGCTGGCGTCCAACGAAAACCCGTTCGGCGTTCCCGAATCGGCCAAGGCCGCGATGCTTGCTGCCGCCACTGAACTCGGCCGCTACCCGGACGCCAACGGCTTCGAGCTGAAGGCCGCGCTGGCCAAGCGCTACGACGTGCCGGCCGACTGGATCACGCTCGGCAACGGCTCCAACGACATCCTCGAGATCGCCGCGCACGCGTTCGTGCAGAAGGGCCAGGCCGTCGTCTATGCGCAGTACTCGTTCGCCGTGTACGCGCTGGCCACGCAGGGCGTCGGCGCGCGCGGCATCGTTGTTCCGGCCAGGAACTACGGCCACGACCTCGATGCGATGGCCGCCGCCATCGATGCCGACACGCGTCTCGTCTACATCGCCAACCCGAACAACCCGACCGGCACGTTCATCGCCGCACCCGAGATCGAGGCGTTCCTGGCCAAGGTGCCGGCGTCCGTCGTCGTCGTGCTGGACGAGGCCTATAACGAATACCTCGAGCAGAAGGACCAGTTCGAATCGACGCAGTGGGTCCGCAAATACCCGAACCTGATCGTCTCGCGCACCTTCTCGAAAGCGTACGGCCTCGCGGGCCTGCGCGTCGGTTTCGCCATCGCCCAGCCGGCCGTGACGGACCTGATGAACCGCATCCGCCAGCCGTTCAACGTGAATTCGCTCGCGCAGGCCGCCGCCATCGCGGCGCTGAACGATAAAGAATTCCTGCGGAAGGGTGCCGAGAACAACCGCGCCGGCTACCGGCAGCTGACCGCGGCGTTCGATGAGCTCAAGCTCGAGTACGTCCCGTCGTACGGCAACTTCGTGCTCGTGAAAGTGGGCGACGACGAGGGCGCCGGCGCGCGCGTGAACCTCGCGCTGCTGAAGCAGGGCGTGATCGTGCGTCCGGTCGGCGCGTACGGCCTGCCGCAATGGCTGCGCATCTCGATCGGCCTGCCGGAAGAAAATGCGAAGTTCATCGAAGCGCTGAAGAAGGCCCTCGGTTGATGTTCACGAAAGTCGTCATCGTCGGCGTCGGCCTGATCGGCGGCTCGTTCGCGCTGGGCTTGAAGGCGGCCGGCGCCGCGGGCCATATCGTGGGCCTGGGACGCTCCGCGCAGGCGCTGGCGCGTGCGCGCGAACTCGGGATCATCGACGAAGCGGCGGCATCGCCGGAAGTCGCGCTGCGCGGTGCGGACCTCGTGCTGCTGGCGGCGCCCGTCGCGCAGACTGGGACCATCCTCGCATCGCTGCTGCCGCACCTGGAGCCGCAGACGATCGTCACGGACGCGGGCAGCACCAAGTCCGACGTCGTGGCGGCCGCGCGTGCCGCGCTGGGCGATCGCGTCCACCAGTTCGTGCCGGGCCACCCGATCGCCGGCCGTGAATCGAACGGTCCGGACGCGGCGATCCCCGACCTGTACCGCGGCAAGAAGACCGTGCTCGCGCCGCTGCCGGAAAATGCCCCGGAAGCCGTCGAGAAAGTGGCCGCCGCGTGGCGCACGTGCGGCGCCATCATCCACATGCTCACGCCGCAGGAACACGACAAGGTGTTCGCCGCCGTCAGCCACCTGCCGCACCTCCTCGCGTACGCGCTCGTCGACGACATCGCCAACAAGCCGCACGCGGACCTGCTGTTCCAGTATGCCGCCAGCGGCTTCCGCGACTTCACCCGCATCGCGGGCTCGTCGCCGGAAATGTGGCGCGACATCAGCCTCGCGAACCGCGACGCGCTGCTCGGCGAACTGGACGCCTATCTCGCTCAATTGACACACCTTCGCGCGCGGCTCGCCGCCAGTGACGGAGCCGCGCTGGAGGCGACCTACGCCAACGCCCAGCGTGCCCGCCGCGCGTGGACCGAAGCGATCGAAGCCGCGGAAAAACCGCCGGCGCCCGATCAGGAATCTGGAAAATGACACAAGCTAAAATCTATCCCCAGCACATCGACCTCGAACCCGTGATGCGCGTGCAGGGCACCGTACGCCTGCCCGGCTCGAAGAGCATATCGAACCGCACGTTGCTGCTGGCCGCACTGTCCGAAGGCACGACGACCATCCACGACCTGCTCGCGTCGGACGACACGTCCGTCATGCTGGACGCCCTCAGGAAGCTCGGTATCCGGTGGGAAGAAGTCGACGAGCGCACGCACGTCGTCCACGGCGCCGGCGGCAAGCTGCCCGTCGGCCAGGCCGACCTCTTCATGGGGAATGCGGGCACCGCGATCCGTCCGCTGACGGCGGCGCTGGCCGTGATCGGCGGCGATTACACGCTGCACGGCGTCGAGCGCATGCACGAGCGTCCGATCGGTGACCTGGTCGACGCGCTGAACGCGGTCGGCGCCAGCATCGAATACACCGGCAATCCGGGCTACCCGCCGCTGCACATCCGCGCAGGCAAGGTCCAGCCGGACCGCATCGCCGTGCGCGGCAACGTGTCGAGCCAGTTCCTGACGGCCCTCCTGATGGCTGCGCCGCTGATGGCGGTCGACAAGCCGGTCACGATCGAGGTCGTGGGCGAGCTGATTTCGAAGCCGTACATCGAGATCACGTTGAACCTGATGCGCCGCTTCGGCGTGACGGTCGGCCAGGACGGCTGGGCGTCGTTCACCGTGCAGCCGGGCCAGACCTACCAGAGTCCGGGCAGCATCCACGTCGAGGGAGATGCGTCGTCGGCGTCGTACTTCCTGGCCGCGGGCGCCATCGCCGGCGGTCCGGTGCGCGTGGAAGGCGTGGGCAAGGATTCGATCCAGGGCGACGTGCGCTTCGCCGACGCGCTGGAGCAGATGGGCGCGACGATCACGAAGGGCGACAACTGGATCGAGGCGAAGTCGAACGGCGTGCTGAAAGCGATCGACGCGGACTTCAACCACATCCCGGACGCCGCGATGACGATCGCCGTCGCCGCACTGTACGCGGACGGCACGAGCACGCTGCGCAACATCGCCAGCTGGCGCGTGAAGGAAACCGACCGCCTGGCCGCGATGGCGACGGAACTGCGCAAGGTCGGCGCGACGGTGGAGGAGGGCCCGGACTACATCCGCGTGACGCCGCCCGACACGCTGTCGCATGCGACGATCGACACCTATGACGACCACCGCATGGCGATGTGTTTCTCGCTGGCGTCGCTGGATGGCGCCGCGCGCCGCGGCAACGCGATGCGCATCAACGATCCGAAGTGCGTGGCCAAGACGTTCCCGGATTATTTCGAAACGTTTTCCGGAATCGCCCAGGACACCGTATCCTGATGGTTTGATTTTCGGTGGGCACGGGGTGCCCACCCTACGTCCGACGATTGCCGTAGGGTGGGCACCCCGTGCCCACCATCATGCGAGCATCCCGTCGGCATTTTGGTAACAAATTCACATGCCGAACTCGAATATTCCCGTCATTACGATTGACGGCCCGACCGCCTCGGGCAAGGGCACGGTTGCCCACAAGGTCGCCGACCGCCTGGGCTTCCACCTGCTGGATTCCGGCGCCCTGTACCGCCTGACCGCATTGTCCGCACTGCGCCGCGGCACCGACCTGCACGACGAGCACGCGCTCGCCAAGGTCGCCGAACACCTGCCCGTCCGCTTCAACGGCGGCCACATCTATCTCGGCACGGAAGAGGTGAGCAACGCCATCCGCCAGGAAGAAGTCGGCAATACCGCGTCGAAGATCGCCGCGCTGCCGGCCGTGCGCCAGGCGTTGTACGGCTTGCAACTGAGCTTCCGCGAAACGCCCGGGCTCGTGGCCGACGGCCGCGACATGGGCACGGTGATCTTTCCCGGCGCCCAGCTGAAGGTGTTCCTGACCGCAAGTGTTGAGGCACGTGCGCAACGCCGGTATAAGCAATTGATTGACAAAGGATTTTCTGCTAATATGGACGATCTGCTGGCGGATTTGCAGGCCCGCGACGCGCGCGATACCCAGCGCGCCGTGGCCCCGCTGGTGCCGGCGGAAGGGGCGCACATCCTCGATACCTCGCAGATGACGGCGGACGAAGCCGTCGAACAGGTACTGGCCTGGTACGCGCATCCCTGAACAAGAATTCGTTCCTGAAGGCGTAGGAACTGCCGTGAGAGCGGCGTTTTTTGGTGCCCGGGATGTCCCGGGTGTGGTTCAACTTGACCCAGTTCAGATCGCATATAGCCGATCTGCTGGCTAACATCTCAAAACTTATGGCTACTGCAGCAAATCAAGATACCGGTATGGAAAGCTTCGCAGCACTCTTCGAAGAGTCGCTGGCGCGTCAAGACATGCGTTCGGGCGAAGTCATCTCCGCCGAAGTCGTGCGTCTGGATCACAACTTCGTGATCGTCAACGCCGGCCTGAAATCGGAAGCTTTCATCCCCATCGAAGAATTCAAGAATGACCAGGGCGAACTGGAAGTCAACGTGGGTGACTTCGTTTCCGTGGCCATCGAATCGCTGGAAAATGGTTTCGGCGATACCATCCTGTCGCGCGACAAGGCCAAGCGCCTGGCATCGTGGCTGGCTCTGGAAAAAGCAATGGAATCGGGCGAGATCGTCACCGGTACCGTGAACGGCAAAGTCAAGGGCGGCCTGACCGTCCTGACCAACGGCATCCGCGCATTCCTGCCGGGTTCGCTGGTCGACACCCGTCCGGTCAAGGACACGACCCCGTTCGAAGGCAAGACCCTGGAATTCAAGGTCATCAAGCTGGACCGCAAGCGTAACAACGTCGTGCTGTCGCGTCGCGCCGTCATCGAAGCATCGATGGGCGAAGAGCGTGCGAAGCTGATGGAAACGCTGAAGGAAGGCACCGTCGTCACCGGCGTCGTCAAGAACATCACCGACTACGGTGCGTTCGTCGACCTGGGCGGCATCGACGGCCTGCTGCACATCACCGACCTGGCATGGCGTCGTGTGCGTCACCCGTCGGAAGTCCTGTCGGTTGGTCAAGAGATCACCGCTAAGGTCCTCAAGTACGATCAGGAAAAGAACCGCGTCTCGCTGGGCGTCAAGCAACTGGGCGACGATCCGTGGACCGGCCTGTCGCGTCGCTACCCGCAAGGCACCCGCCTGTTCGGCAAGGTCACGAACCTGACCGACTACGGTGCGTTCGTGGAAGTCGAGCAGGGCATCGAAGGCCTGGTGCACGTCTCGGAAATGGACTGGACCAACAAGAACGTGGCGCCGAACAAGGTTGTCCAGCTGGGCGACGAAGTCGAAGTCATGGTCCTGGAAATCGACGAAGAGCGTCGTCGTATCTCGCTGGGCATGAAGCAGTGCAAGGCGAATCCGTGGGACGACTTCGGCATGACCCACAAGAAGGGCGACAAGGTCAAGGGCCTGATCAAGTCGATCACCGACTTCGGCGTGTTCATCGGCCTGCCGGGCAACATCGACGGCCTGGTGCACCTGTCCGACCTGTCGTGGACCGAGCCGGGCGAAGAAGCTGTCCGCCGCTTCAAGAAGGGCGACGAGCTGGAAGCCGTCGTTCTGGCGATCGACGTCGAGCGCGAGCGTGTCTCGCTGGGCGTCAAGCAGCTGGAAGGCGACCCGTTCAACAACTTCGCTTCGCTGAACGACAAGGGCACCCTGGTCACCGGCACCGTGAAGTCGGTCGAGCCGAAAGGCGCCGTGATCGCCCTGAGCGACGAAGTCGAAGGCTACCTGCGCGCTTCGGAAATCTCGCGCGACCGCGTGGAAGATGCCGGCACCCACCTGAAAGTGGGCGACAAGGTCGAAGCCTTGGTCATCAACATCGACCGCAAGGCACGCAGCATCCAGCTGTCGATCAAGGCCAAGGACAACGCCGAGACCCAGGAAGCCATGCAGAAGCTGGCTTCGGACAACAGCGCAGCAACCGGCACCACCTCGCTGGGCGCCCTGCTGAAGGCCAAGTTCGATAACAAAGGTTAATCACCTGAGAATGAGCAGATGACCAAGTCCGAGCTGATCAACCGCCTGGCCGAGCGCTATTCTCAGCTGGTGGCAAAAGACGCCGAGTTCGCCGTCAAGACCATCCTCGATGCGATGACGGGCGCTCTCGCGAGCGGCCAGCGCATCGAGATACGGGGTTTCGGCAGCTTTGCCCTGAACAGCCGGCCGCCCCGTATCGGCCGCAACCCGAAGTCCGGCGACAAAGTGATGGTGCCCGAAAAACGGGTGCCCCACTTCAAACCGGGCAAGCAGTTGCGCGAGCGGGTGGATGCGATGGTCGGACAACCGATCATCGAAGACTGATCCGTCTGCGACAGACTCACGAAACGGCGTCCCTCGGGGCGCCGTTTTTTTTGGTGCGCCCAGCATGGGCGCACTCTTGTGGGTGGAAGTCCCGCCGCGAGCTGACCACAGCGAGCGAAGCGAAGCGCAACTGCACGAGGGCGACCGACTGTGGGGAGGAAGCGTGGAGCGAAACTGCGAGCCGATGAACAAGAATCGGATACAAGGCGCTGCCGAGCAGGGCGAGCGGGCCAAAAACCGCGAAGCTCTTGTGGTCAAGGCGAAGCGGCGTAGATCCGGCGGTTGTGCAGGGAAGGAGTGCGTTCTTACCTGGGGAGATCTCGCCTCACGCCTGAAAGGGCGACGAAAAAAAATCGGAGCGAGAAGTCAGCAGAGGCCGTAGTAGCTGAGTTTTTTTTTTTTTTCAGCGAAGGGCCGAACGAGTAGGAGTGTCCAACAACGTGTCGATGAACTGTGTACGGCATCAGATGCCCGCAAAAGCGGGGCGGGTCGCGGCAAGGCGGGGTGAAGCCCCGTCCCAAGCGTCCAGCGATGAAACACGGCTCCCGCGACAGGGACTGGAAGGCACAGGGCGAGACTTGCTCACGCAAGCGCTCGCGAGGGAGAACATGCAACGCGCGTGGAAACGCGTGAAGGCGAACAAGGGAGCCGCAGGCGCCGACGGTCTGGACATTGCCCAAACCGGACAACGCCTGAAGCACGCTTGGCCCACCATCAGGCAGCAACTGATGGAAGGCACGTACCGGCCCATGCCGGTACGGCGCGTCGGCATACCGAAGCCGGACGGGAGCGAGCGTGAACTGGGGATACCCACCGTGACCGACCGTTTGATTCAGCAGGCGCTGTTGCAGGTGCTGCAACCCCTGATCGATCCCACTTTTAGTGAACACAGCCACGGGTTCCGGCCCGGCCGTCGTGCGCGAGATGCCGTGCTTGCAGCACAGTGGTACGTGCAGCAGGGCTACCGCACCGTGGTCGACGTCGATCTGTCGAAGTTCTTCGATCGAGTCAACCACGACATTCTGATCGACCGTCTAGGGAAACGCGTGAAGGACGCCGGAATCATCCGGCTAGTGCGCGCCTACCTGAACGCGGGCATCATGAATGGCGGCGTGGTGCTCGAGCGGGGAGAAGGGACGCCGCAAGGCGGTCCGCTTTCTCCGCTACTGGCCAATGTGCTTCTCGACGAGGTGGATCGTGAGCTGGAGCGACGGGGACACCGCTTCGCCCGCTATGCCGATGACTGCAACGTGTACGTGCGCAGCCAGAAGGCAGGCGAGCGGGTGATGGCTCTGCTCAAGCGTCAATATGACAAGCTGCACTTGAAGATCAACGAATCGAAAAGTGCGGTAAGCCAGGCGTTTGGCCGCAAATTTCTCGGCTACGAGCTTTATATGACCGGAAAAGGCGAGGTAAAACGTGCGGTGTCGAAGAAGGCGCAGGAGGCGTTTCGGCAAAAGATCAGAGAACTCACCCGCCGGTCCGGCGGACGCAGCATCATGCAGGTGATTGAAAGCCTGCGCTCTTATGTGCTGGGATGGAAAGGCTACTTCGGTCTGGCGCAAACCCCAAAGGTCCTAAACAGGCTGGATGAATGGATGCGGCACCGGATGCGAGCACTTCACCTCAAGCACTGGAAGCGAGGGACGACGATCTACCGTGAACTGCTGAAGCTAGGGGCAAAACCGAACGTTGCACTGCTGGTGGCAAGAAACAGCCGTCGCTGGTGGCATAACAGCAAGTTTGCCTTGAACAATGCGCTAACGATTGCCTACTTCGACCGTCTTGGCATGCCACGCCTCACCTAACCTCAACTACTCGAACCGCCCGGTGCGGACCCGCACGCCGGGTGGTGTGGCAGGGGACCGGCCAGACAACTGGCCGCCCCTATGCCGATCTCAAATTCGGGGGCAGAGCACATTCCCGCAAAAATTCGGGGTCAGAGCACTTTTTCGATCAATTTACTGATGAACAATCGCAACGCACGGGCGTCGCGCGCATCAGCAACCACAGACGATAGTTGCTACCGGACTCACGAGAAATTTGCTGCAGAGATAATGACCTGAAAAGTGCTCTGACCCCGAATCTCCCGAAAAATGAGCTCTGACCCCGAATCGTGCAACCCACGTATAATCACGCCGCACGCGAGCAACGGCCGGGCCGGCCGTTCTAGGAATATTGTTTCAAATATGCGACACTGCGCCTTTGCCGTCTTACCTCTCGGGACCTGCTGATGAAACTCGTCTCCACCATCGTCGGATGCCTGCTGTTCGTCCTGTTCTTCAGTTTTGCCCTGAAGAACACGCATCAGGTCGACCTGCATTTCTTCCTGAATTACGAGGTGCGGGGACCGCTGGTGCTGATGCTGCTCGCGTTTTTCATCGCCGGCGCCTTCCTCGGCATCCTGGCCGTGACGCCGACCGTGTTCCGGCACCGCCGCGAAAGCTCGCAGCACAAGCACACGATCCAGGCCCTGCAGAGCGCGGCCGGTACCGCTGCCAATGCGCCGCAGCCGGACAGCGTCGCGCCGCGCGCCTGACCGTAACTCAGTCATCAATAAGAACAACATATGGAATTTGAAATCTGGTGGCTGCTCGGCATCCCCGTCTTTTTTGCCCTCGGCTGGATCGCCGCCCGCGTCGACATCAAGCAGCTCGTCTCCGAATCGCGCAGCCTCCCGCGCGGCTATTTCAAGGGCCTGAATTTCCTCCTCAACGAACAGCCGGACAAGGCCATCGACGCGTTCATCGAGATCGTCAAGCTCGATCCCGAAACGGCCGACATGCACTTTGCGCTGGGTAATTTGTTCCGCCGCCGCGGCGAGACGGAGCGCGCGATCCGCGTCCACCAGAACCTGCTGTCGCGTCCCGACCTGCCGATCGAGCAGCAGGTGCACGCGCAGTACGAACTCGGCATGGACTACCTGAAGGCCGGTCTGCTGGACCGCGCCGAAGAGACGTTCAACCTGCTCGTCGACACGCAGTACGGCGTGCAGGCCCGCCGCGCGCTGCTGGAGATCTTCCAGCGCGAAAAGGAATGGCGCCGTGCGATCGCCGCCGCGGAAGGCCTGATGGAATCCGGCGCCGGCGCGCACCACAAGGAAATCGCGCAGTTCTATTGCGAGCTGGCGCAGGACGCCCTCGTGCACATGCAGTCCGAGGAAGCGAAGGCGCTGCTGGACAAGGCGCTGCAGGCCGACCGCAAGAACGTGCGCGCGACGATGCTGTGCGGCGATGCGCTCAAGGCCGAAGGCGACATCGAGGGCGCGCTGAAGACGTGGCGCCGCGTGGAGCAGCAAAGCGTGCCGCACGTGGCCCTCGTCGCCGCGCGCCTGATGGATGGCTACCGCACCGTCGGCCGCCCGCAGGAAGGCGTCAACCTGCTGCGCTCGTACCTGGAAGAAGCGTCGTCGATTGATCTGATCGAGGTCGTCTTCAAGGCCGTCATTGAACTCAACGGCGTGGAGGCTGCCAAACAGCTGGTGGTGGAAGAGCTGCGCCGCAATCCGACCCTGCTCGGTCTCGACAAGCTGCTGGAAGCGCGCCTGATGGATGCGCCGGCGAACGTATGGGAAGAGCTGTCGATGGTGAAGAACCTGGTGCACGGGTACACGCAGAAGCTGGCGCGCTACCAGTGCAGCCATTGTGGTTTCAAGGCGCGCCAGTATTACTGGCAATGCCCGGGGTGCAGCAAGTGGGAGACTTACCCGCCGCGCCGCACCGAAGAACTGAACGTGATGAACTAAGCTAAAGCGAACCATGAAGATTACGATTATCGGCACCGGCTACGTCGGCCTCGTGACCGGCGCCTGCCTGGCGGAACTCGGCAACGACGTCTTTTGCCTCGACGTCGACCAACGCAAGATCGACCTGCTGAACAACGGCGGCATCCCGATCCACGAGCCGGGCCTGGAAGAAGTCGTCGCGCGCAACCGCGCCAGCGGCCGCCTGCAGTTCTCGACCGACGTCGCCGCCAGCGTCGCGCATGGCCAGCTCCAGTTCATCGCCGTCGGCACCCCGCCGGACGAAGACGGTTCCGCCGACCTGCAGTACGTGCTGGCCGCCGCGCGCAACATCGGCCGCCACATGGACGGCTACAAGGTCATCGTCGACAAGTCCACGGTGCCCGTCGGCACGGCCGACCGCGTCGCCGCCGCCCTGCGCGAAGAGCTGCGTGCGCGTGGTGAAGAAAGCATGGAATTCGCCGTCGTGTCGAACCCGGAATTCCTGAAGGAAGGCGCCGCCGTCGACGACTTCATGCGCCCGGACCGCATCGTCATCGGCCACGACGACAGCCCCGCGGGCCAGCGCGCGCGCGACCTCATGAAGCTGCTGTACGCCCCGTTCAACCGCAACCACGAACGCGTCTACTGGATGGACGTGCGCTCGGCCGAGTTCACGAAGTACGCGGCCAACGCGATGCTCGCGACGCGCATCTCGTTCATGAACGAACTGGCCAACCTCGCCGACCAGGTGGGCGCCGACATCGAAGCCGTCCGCCACGGCATCGGCTCCGACCCGCGCATCGGCCACAGCTTCCTGTACGCGGGCGCCGGCTACGGCGGCTCGTGCTTCCCGAAAGACGTGCAGGCGCTCGAGCGCACCGCGCGCCAGTACGACCAGGAACTCTTGATCCTGCGCGCCGTGGAAGCCGTCAACGACCGCCAGAAGCAGGTGCTGGGCCGCAAGGTCGTGCAGCGCTTCGGCGACGACCTTGCGGGCATGACCTTCGCCGTCTGGGGCCTCGCATTCAAGCCGAACACGGACGACATGCGCGAAGCGCCGTCGCGCGTGCTGCTGAAGGAATTGATCGAGCGGGGCGCCAGCGTCGCCGTGCACGATCCGGTCGCGATGGAAGAAGCGCAGCGCGTGCTGGCGCTGGACCTCTCCGAAGCGCAACTCGCGCGCGTCGACTTCAAGAAGACGCCGATGGAAGCGCTGGACGGCGCCGAAGCCCTGGTGATCGTCACCGAATGGAAGGCGTTCCGCAGCCCGGACTTCGAGCAGATCAAGGCGCGCCTGAAGCACCCGGTGATCATCGACGGCCGCAACCTGTTCGAGCCGCCGCTGATGACGGGCCTGGGCATCGAGTACCACGGCATCGGCCGTTCGGTCCTGACGGGCAAGTGAGGCACGCATGACCGCTACGATCCCCAGCCGCCTGCTGCCGACCGACAGCTACCGCCAGGCCGAAGCGCCCCAACTGGAGAGCGTGCGCCTGCTCGTCGTCGGCGACGTCATGCTCGACCGCTACTGGTTCGGCGACGTCTCGCGCATTTCGCCGGAAGCGCCGGTGCCCGTCGTGCGCATCGAGCGCCGCGAGGAGCGCCTGGGCGGCGCCGCCAACGTGGCGCGCAACGCCGCGGCCCTCGGCACGCACTGCGGCCTGCTGGGCGTCGTCGGTGCCGACGAGGCGGGCGACCACGTCGAACGCATCCTGCGCGAATCGAGCATCCACAGCTACCTGAAGCGCGACGAGGCGATCTCCACGATCATCAAGCTGCGCGTGATCGGCCGCCAGCAGCAGATGGTGCGCATCGACTTCGAGGACGCGCCCACCGAAACGATCCTGCGCGACAAGCTCACGCAATTCAAGGCGCTGCTGCCGGACTACGACGTGATCGTCCTGTCCGACTACAACAAGGGCAGTCTCGTGGATGTGGCCGAGATGATCCGCGCCGCGCGCGCGGCCGGCAAGACCGTCATGGTCGACCCCAAGGGCGACGATTTCACGCCGTACGCGGGCGCCACGATGCTCACGCCGAACAAGTCGGAACTCAAGCGCATCGTCGGCAGCTGGAAGACGGAAGAGCAGCTGACGGAAAAGGCCCAGAAGCTGCGCACGGACCTCGGCCTGGAAACGCTGCTGCTCACGCGCTCGGAAGAGGGCATGAGCCTGTACACGGCGAACGAGGTCCTGCACGTGCAAGCGGACGCGCGCGAGGTGTTCGACGTCTCCGGCGCCGGCGACACCGTCATCGCGACGATGGCCGCCATGCTGGGTGCCGGCGTATCGCTGCCGGAAGCGCTGGCGACGGCGAACCGCGCGGGCGGCATCGTCGTCGGCAAGCTGGGTACGGCGACCGTCACGCGCGACGAGCTGTTCGCGCAACGCCGCAAGGACGACGGCCACGCGTGATTGCGTGGTCGCAAACCAGGGCGTCAACCCACCGCCGTATTCATCCGTTAAGGCAACAGGCGGCCATCCCCGGCCGCCAACCAAGCCAACGATAACGGAGAAAACGAGATGATCAAGAAGCTGATGCTTGCAGTCGCCACGCTGGTGGCGTCGATGGGCTTTGCATTCGCCCAGGTGGACGTCAACAAGGCCGATGCCGCCGCGCTGGATTCGGTCAAGGGCGTCGGTCCGGCCATGTCGAAGGCAATCATCGACGAGCGCACCAAGGCCGGTCCGTTCAAGGACTGGGCCGATTTCCAGAAGCGCGTGAAGGGTGTGGCCGACAAGCGCGCCGCCCAGCTGTCGAAGGCCGGCCTGCAGGTCAATGGCCAGGCCAGGGACGGCGCGCCGATGGCCGCCGCACCGGCTGACAAGACCGCCAAGCCCGCCAAAGCCGGCGCCAAGCCGGCCGACGCGAAGGCCAGGCCGGAAGCCAAACCCGAGGCCGCCAAATCGGCGACCTGATCCGGCTCCTGCCGCATGAGAACCCCGCCCCGCGCGGGGTTTTTGTCTTTGTACAAAAGTATTTCGCTTGCCGGTCCCATACGCGCCCCGTCAACTCGGATTAGAATGTCGGTTTCGCGTTCGCAAAAGAGTAGGCAATGGCATACAAGACCATCGAAGACACGATCGGTAATACCCCGCTGGTGCAGCTGGTGCGCATCCCCGGGCCGGAAGCGGCGGCCCGCAACAACGTCATCCTCGGCAAACTGGAAGGCAACAACCCGGCGGGTTCCGTGAAGGACCGCGCGGCGATGTCGATGCTGCGCGGGGCCGAGGCACGCGGCCAGATCAAGCCCGGCGACACGCTGATCGAGGCGACGAGCGGCAACACGGGCATCGCGCTGTCGATGGCGGCCGCGATCCGCGGCTACAAGATGGTGCTGGTCATGCCGGACAACCTGTCCATCGAGCGCCGCCAGAGCATGGCCGCGTACGGCGCCCAGATCATCCTGACGCCCAAGACGGGCGGCATGGAATACGCGCGCGACCTGGCCGAGCAGATGCAGAAAGATGGCCAGGGCATCATCCTCGACCAGTTCGGCAACCAGGACAACCCGCGCGCCCATTACGAGACGACGGGTCCGGAGATCTGGCGCGACACGGAAGGCCGCGTCACCCACTTCGTCAGTGCGATGGGCACGACCGGCACCATCATGGGCGTGTCGCACTACCTGAAGGAACGGAACGAAGCGATCCGCATCATCGGCGCGCAGCCGGAGGAGGGATCGTCGATCCCGGGCATCCGCAAATGGCCGGAAGCCTATATGCCGAAGATCTTCGATAAATCGCGCATCGACCAGGTCGAGAATGTGACCCAGGCCGCGGCGGAACAGATGGCACGCCGCCTGGCGGCCGAAGAGGGTATTTTCTGCGGTATTTCCGCGGCCGGCGCCTGCGAAATCGCCTTGCGTATCTCGCAAACGGTGGAGAATGCGACGATCGTGTTCATCGTCTGCGACCGCGGTGATCGTTATCTGTCGACGGGTGTGTTCCCCGCCTGATTGCTTGCTTGCCCGGCGCGGGTTCCCGGCGCTGGGTCTTCCCCATCCCGCATCCGCTGCGGGGAAATACTATCCCTGACCCGGCAATTCGATCATTCGGGAGGCCGGCAGAGTCGGGCGGTGCGGCGGCATCAATGGCCGCCGTCCGGTCCGGTGCGTGCCATTATTACTCGCTGCCGCCTGCGTTGCCGTCCTTGTCTTTCGGCTTGAACTGCTTGTCGCTGATGCGGAACTTGGCACGACGGTCGCCCATCAGGTAGCGCAGGTCACGGATCGACAGATCGGAGACTTCGTGCATGCGGATCAGCAGCGAAGCGCCGACCGGCAGACGGTGGTGGCGGATTTTCGAGATCACCGGCGGCGCAACTTCCAGGGCGCGCGACAGTGCGGCGTCGTTCTTCAGGCGCAGGTTCTCGATCAGGGTGTCGAGCAGGCGATTCGGGTTGTATTGCAGCAGTTCGTCGTTTTCCGAATCGCTGTTCATATCGATACCGACTTGGTTCGTCATGATTCACTATTCCTATGAGGGTTTGTCAGAGCTCGCGGCGGAACTTCCACTCCTGTAAGGATATGAAAGTTTCTACTAAATTATACAACTAATTTCCAATTTAGTACTTAAGAGCAATAAGGATCAGTGGCTTTCGTTGAGTTCGTTGTCCCATCGCAACAATAGCCGCAATGCAATTCTCTCACAAACTCACTGAGGACATCATTGTTTTTTATTTAAACTTAAGTGTAGAGCAATTAACGATGCGCTGCCGCACAATTAGGAATTGAGTAGTGGAATGACAACTTGAGAGGGGGTATCGGGGAGGATGCTAAGTTTCTCAGGAGAACTGTCTAGAAGAAATAAGCATACCCCCGGGGAGTATAAGGTTGTCACGACTGCATGACTCAGCCGTATTTATGACAATCCTGTTACAAACTGATACAAAGTTGTTGGTTGGAGGACACTAGATTCCGCGCGCCAACCGCACCGCACGGCCTAATTCGATCACGGACATGGCATAGAAATAACTGCGATTGTATTTAGTGATAGCAAAAAAGTTAGCGTTCGCTACCCAATACTCCGTCGGGTCCGCCCCGTTTTGTAAATCGACGAGGCCGTACAGGCGGCCGTCCGGCAGGGCCGTGCGCGTCGCGACGCCGGCACCGTCCAGCTCGCCCGGGCGGTAGCGCGCTTCCAGTCCGCCGAGCAGCCCTTGCCAGGCGAGGCTGGGCGCCACGTCAGCGGGGAACACGGCCGGCCCCGTGTTGTTGCGATCCCAGCCGTGCTCGACGAGGAAGTTGGCCACGCTGCCGATCGCATCGGCGGCCGAGCCGCGCAGGTCGACGATGCCGTCGCCGTCGAAGTCCACGCCATATTTCAGGATATTGCCTGGCATGAATTGCGGCATGCCGACGGCGCCGGCAAACGAGCCCAGCAGCGAGAACGGGTCGATGTTTTCCTTGTGCGCGAGCAGCAGCGTGTGTTCCAGCTCGCTGCGGAAGAACGCCATGCGGTTGGCGCGGTTCGGCGCTTCCGGATAGGCGAAGGCGAGGGTGGTCAGCACGTCGACGACGCGGAAGCGGCCCGTGTCGCGGCCATAGATCGTTTCCACGCCGAGGATGCCGACGATGATCTCGGCCGGCACGCCATACGTCGCCTCCGCGCGGGAGAGGAGGTCGGCGTTCTCGTTCCAGAAGCGCACGCCCGCGTTGATGCGGATCGGCTCGATGAAGCGGTCGCTGTACGCCTGCCAGTTCTTCGGCTTGCCGGGCGGCGCCGGTTTTACGAGCTGGACCGCGGAATCGATGAAGCGTGCGCGTTTGATCACATCCTCGATCTGCGCGCGCTCGAAACCGTTGCGGGCGACGATGTCGTCCTCGAAATCGCGCACGGCCTGCCAGTCGCTGAAATTGACGGCCTCGCCGTCGTAATCGATGGCGGGGCGGGCGGGGGCTTTCGCCTTCTTGCCGGCCTTTCGCCCCGCCTTGGCGGCCTTGGCGGCCTTGGCGGCCTTGGCGGCCTTGGCCGTCTTGGCCGTGGTCTTGGTGTGATGGAGCGAGGATGCGGCGAGGGCATCCGCCGCCGGCCCGGCGCCGATGGCCAGGGCAAGCAGCAGGGAAGCGAAGGATTTCATCGAACTCGGGACAGCAAATCTCTCAGGATGGGAACGAGGCCGGTGCCCGGACTCTGCGGTCCGTAGCGGTAAGCGCTGTAGCGGCGCAGGAATTCCGTCGCGGCCGCGCCAGTCTCGGGAGCCAGGTCGGCGGCGGCGAGGCGCTGCGCGTACGCGGTCGGCCCTTCGTCCGGCGCACGCGGCACGCCAAGCTGGCCGAGGCGCTGGCACAGGAGCGAGTATAGCGCATCGACGGGGTCGGCTTTCCGCCTCTGCGAGAATTTTTTTACCAGGAACAACATGACGCAGAGCATGGTAACGAGTGCCAGGCTTTGCCAATGGGACAATCCTTCTTGTAAGCGTTGCACGAGATGCCGCTGGCGTTGCGGCGTGTAATTCAGCACCCACTGGTTCCAGCCGTTGTTGACGGCGCCGAACATGTACCGGATGCGGCCGGGGAGCGAATCCGGATCGGGCTGCAGCAGCCGGCCCAGGCCTTCGAGGCCGAACGGCGCCGGTGGCGGCAGCGCGCGCGCCAGGCTGCGCTGGACGCGCTCCGGCGCCACGGCGGCCGTCGGGTCGATACGTACCCAGCCGCGCCGCGGCAGCCACACCTCGGCCCACGCATGCGCGTCCGATTGGCGCACGGTGAGGTAGCCGTCGATCGGGTTCATCTCGCCGCCCTGGTAGCCCGTGACGACGCGCGCCGGCACGCCCGCCGAGCGCATCAGGAACACGAAGGCGCCCGCGTAATGCTCGCAGAAGCCGGCGCGCGTGCCGTACAGGAAATCGTCGATCGAGTCGCGGCCGGGCAGCAGCGGCGGCTGCAGCGTGTAGACGAAACCGCCTTCCGCAAACAGGCGCAGCACGGCCGCCACGCGGCGCGCCGGATCCGGCTCGGACGCCAGCGCCTGGCCGGCCGCGCGCGTGCGCGGATTCAGGCCGTAGGGCAGCATCAGCCATTGCCCGTCGACGGGCGACGCATCCGTCTGCAGGCTGTAGTGCACGAAGGAGACGAGGTCGTAGCGCACGCGCTCGCCGATCGGGTCGAGCGACCGGAATTCCAGTTCGCCGGACAGCGTCACGCCATGCCCCGGCAGCTCGGGGATGGCGCGCGGCATCTCGAGGGCGAACAGCCAGCGCGTGTTCGACGGTTCCAGCGTGACCTGGTAGCCGACCGGCGTACCGCCCACGGACAGCGACAGCGCCTGCGTGCGCGTGTGGCGGGACGGGCGCACGCGCGTCCAGGTGCGGCCGTCGTAGCTACCCAGCACGGGGCCGCGCCAGTACAGTTGCGGCTGCGCGGGCACGGGGCCGTCGAATTTCACGCGGAACGCGACGTCTTCCGACTGCGCCAGGTTCGACATCTGGCCGGGCGCCATCGTGTCGGACAGGCCGCTCTGCGCGCTGTGCGACGCGTCCGGCATGCCCCACAGCGGTCCTTCGACGCGCGGGAACAGGACGAACGCGGCGCCCGCCAGCGGCAGCGCCAGCCCGAGCAGTTTCGCGCCCATCCACAGGCGCGTGCGCAGCGGGGGCACGGCGCCCGTCAGCTGGAACGACAACTGCGTGGCCAGCAGCGCGACGAGCGAGGCCAGCATCAGCAGGGCCGTCGGGATCGTCTGCGAATAAAAGAAATTGGTGAGCACCAGGAAGTAGCACAGGAACACGACGACGAACAGGTCGCGCCGCGCATGCATCTCCAGCATCTTGAAGGCGACGAGCAGGACGAGCATGGCGACGCCCGCATCGCGTCCCAGCAGGGTGTGATAGCTCTGCAGCACGCCGAACATCGCGGCCGCCGCGATCGGCACGAGGAGCAAGTTCGACGGCATGCGCCGGCCCAGCAGGGTGACCGCGGCGCGCCAGGCCAGCGTGGCGCCGCACAGCAGGCTCACCCACACGGGCAGGTGGGCCGCGTGCGGTGCCAGCACGAGCAGGCTGCTGGCGATCAGCAGCAACGTATCCTGCTTGTCCCGTGACAGGAGCAGCTTCACGCCGGCTCCTCCGGCAAGCCGTACAGCGCCAGCGCGCGCAGGCACGCCGCCTGGTGCGCCGTGCCGAGCGCCACGGGGTAACGGATGCGGCCGAGGATAAAGCCATAGGGCAGGGCGCGCTGCTCCGCTTCCAGCACCCAGCGGGCCATGCGCGCGAGGCGCAGCTCGACGTCGAGGTGGGCGGGCAGCGTGTCGAAGTCGAGCACGAGCTCGTCGACCGTGCCGCCCTCGAAATGTTTGGTGACGAGCTGGCCGCCCAGTTCCGGATCGAGGCGCGCGATCTGGCGCCACGCGAGGTGCCGCAGCGGGTCGCCCGGCTGGTAGCTGCGCACGCCGGCGAAATCATCGCTGCCCGTGCTGCCCGCGCCGTCGGGGCTGGGACGGCCCAGCATCGGCAGCGGCGGCGCGTCCTGCTCGGGGAACGGGTAGACGAGGGCGCGGCTGTCCGGCTGCCACCAGCTCCACGCGCGGAACAGGCCGAGCGGGAAGTGCGTGGTCAGGCGCACGCGCGGCGGACGCATCCACCCGCGCGTGCGCGTGGCCGTGCGCAGCACGAGCGCCGTGCTGCCGCCGGCCGGCACGTCGATGGCCTGCCGCGGTTCGGGCACGTGCTCGAAATCGATCCAGACGGCGTAGCGGGCCAGGCGCGTCGGGTTCTCGACGCGCAGTTCGAACGGCGCGTCCTCGCCCGCATGCACGTCCGGTGCGCGGCCGGGGCTGAGCACGAGGCCGGCCAGGTTGCGCGTCGTCTGCACCATGTCGACGATGGCGCAGGCGCCGGCGACGAACGTGAGGCCGAATCCGAGGCCCAGGTTGTAGTTGATCGAACCGATCAGGAGGACGAGCAGCAGCGCGCAAAACGCGAGGCCCGCGCGCGTGGGCAGGATGTAGACGCGCCGCTGGTTCAGCAGCACGCTGCCCGTGTCGCGGGCCGTCGTCTTCGTGCGCCACTGGGCGCGCTTGCGGTTCAGCCAGCCATCGGGTCGTGCCATCGCTGGATCGGCTGTCGGGGGCATCAGACCGGGACCGATTTCTGCAACTGCAGAACGAGGTCGCGGCTGGCCATCGCCACGCCCTGCGCGGAACGCAGCGGCCGCAACCGGTGCGCGCATACGGGCACGAGCAGGGCCTGCACGTCTTCCGGGATCACGTGGTCGCGGCCTTCCAGCGCGGCCCACGCGCGCGCGGCCTGCAGCAGCGCGAGCGCGGCGCGCGGCGACAGGCCTTCCGCGAACAGCTTGCCGGAGCGCGATGCCAGCGCGAGCGCCTGCAGGTAGTCGATGAGCTTGTCGGAGGCGTGGATCGCGCGCAGCGAGCGCTGGGCGTCGAGCAGATCTTCCGGCCGCATCACGGGCTCGATGGTTTTCAGCATCGCGCGCCGGTCCTCGCCCATCAGCAGGGCGCGCTCGGCGGCGGCGTCCGGATAACCGAGCGACAGGCACATCAGGAAGCGGTCGAGCTGGGATTCCGGCAGGGGGAACGTGCCGACCTGGTGCGCGGGATTCTGCGTCGCGATGACGAAGAAGGGTTCCGGCAGCGCGCGGGTGACGCCGTCCGCCGTGACCTGCCGCTCTTCCATCGCTTCCAGCAGGCCCGACTGCGTCTTGGGCGTGGCGCGGTTGATCTCGTCCGCGAGCAGCACCTGGGTGAAGATCGGACCGGGGTGGAAGACGAAGCCGTTCTTTTCGCGCTCGTAGACGGAGATGCCGGCGACGTCGGCCGGCAGCAGGTCGCTCGTGAACTGGACGCGGTTGAACTTCAGGCCCAGCGCCAGCGCGAGCGCATGGGCGAGGGTCGTCTTGCCAACGCCGGGCACGTCGTCGATGAGCAGGTGGCCGCCGGCCAGCAGGCAGGTCAACGCGAGGCGGACCTGCTGGTCCTTGCCGACCACGATCTGGTTGACCTGGCGGGCGGCGGCGTGCAATTGATTGAACATGGATGGCTTCCGATGGTCGTTCCGGGCGGCGGGGCACCCGGGCGTGGTAGATTAACGCTGTTAGCAATCCTGATATGCCTGCGGTTGCCTTTCGCATCGATTCTATGCGAGAACGGAGGGACTTGCGGTATCGATGAGCATCAACCAGGAATCATGAGTACAGCCATTTACAGCCACCCGGACTGCACCTTGCACCAGATGGGCAGCTGGCATCCCGAAGCCCCCGAGCGCCTGCGTGCCATCGAGGACCAGCTGATCCTCGCGCGCCTGGAGGGGCTCGTCGAGCAGGTGAGCGCCCCGCTGGCCGACGAAGCCGACATCCTGCGCAACCACACGCAGGGTGCGCTCGACCTCGTGCGCGACAACCTGCCGCAGGCAGCAGGCGAGTTCTATCCGCTCGACGGCGACACCCTGCTGTGCAAGGACAGCTACCGCGCCGCCCTGCGCGCGGCCGGCGCCGCCGTGGCCGCGACGGATGCCGTCATCGCCGGCACCGTCGACAATGCCTTCTGCGCCGTCCGCCCGCCGGGCCATCACGCGCGGCCGACGGAGCCCATGGGCTTCTGCCTCTTCAACAACGTGGCCATCGCCGCGCGCCGCGCGCTCGACGTGCATGGGCTGGAGCGCGTCGCCATCGTCGACTTCGACGTCCACCACGGCAACGGCACGGCGGAGTCGTTCAAGGACGACCCGCGCGTATTGATGGCCAGCTTCTTCCAGCATCCGTTCTATCCGTACACGGAGCCGGAACCGATCACGCCGACCTGCGTCAACGTCCCGGTCCCCGCGTACTCGGGCGGCGACGTCGTGCGCAAGCTCGTCGCCGAACAATGGCTGCCCGCGCTGCACGCGTTCCGCCCGCAGATGATCTTCATCTCGGCCGGCTTCGACGCCCACAAGGAAGACGACATGGGCGGCATGGCCCTCGTCGAGGCGGATTACGCGTGGATCACGCACCAGGTCGCCGACATCGCCCACCGGTACGCGGGCGGGCGCATCGTCAGCTGCCTCGAGGGCGGCTACGCGCTGTCGGCGCTGGGACGCAGTGTCGTGGCCCACGTCAAGGCCCTCGCGGAACTCGACTGAAGCGCCGTCGACAGGAGGGCAGTCGACCCGGACGGCCCTGCGGCACCGTCCTGGCTGTCGTCGATTTGCGTGGACTAGGGTAAAATAGTCGGTTGCACGCAAATTTTTGAAGGTAGAGCATGTCGATTCAATGGTTCCCGGGCCACATGGCCGCCGCCCGCAAGCAGGCCGCGGAGCAGATGGAAAACACCGATGTGGTCATCGAGGTCCTGGATGCCCGCCTGCCGCAGGCGAGCAGCAACCCGATGGTCGAAGAGTTGCGCAAGTTCCGCCAGCGTCCCTGCCTGAAGGTGCTGAACAAGACCGACCTCGCCGACCCCGCCGCCACCGCGGCCTGGGCCGCGTGGTATGACGCCCAGGAGGGCGTGACCGCGTACCCGATGACGACCAAGAAGCCGTCGGACGTGGCGCGGATCCCCGACCTGTGCAAGGCGCTGGCCCCGCACCGCGGCGTGCCGACGAAGCCGCTGCGCATCATGATCATGGGCATCCCGAACGTGGGCAAGTCCACCTTGATGAACGCGCTGCTGAAAAAGCGCGTGGCCAAGGTCGGCGACGAACCGGCCGTCACGAAGTCCCAGCAAAAGCTCTACCTGGACAAGTTCACGGTGCTGGTCGACACCCCGGGCATGCTGTGGCCGAAGATCGCGATGGAAAGCGACGGCCTGATGCTGGCCGCCAGCCACGCGATCGGCACGAACGCCGTCATCGAGGAAGAAGTGGCGGAATACCTGGGCGGCCTGCTGCTGCAGCGCTATCCGCAACTGTTGACGGCGCGCTACGGCATCAAGACGGACGGGCTGGACGGCTTCGGCGTGATCGAAGGCGTCGCCCAGCGCCGCGCGTTCCGCGTGCGCGGCGGCGACTACGACTACGAAAAGGCGGCCCACGTGCTGCTGCAGGATTACCGCCAGGGCGCGCTGGGCCGCATCAGCCTGGAAACCCCGCAGACCCGCGCCGAGGCGCTGGAGCGTCACCGCATCGAGATGGAAGAAAAGGCGCGCATCGCGGCCGAGAAGGCGGCGCGCAAGGCGGAAGAGGCGGCGCGCGGGAAGCGCGGGTCTTAGTGAGTGTAGACAAAATCGTCTACACCTTGTTAGGGCGCCTGACAAAAAGATGAGTGGGGCGGCTTTCGACCTGGGACAATCGCTGGTGACGAGGGGCAAGCTATTCACTGCGCGGCGCTGGCTCGGACGACAAGTAGCGCATAAACTCAGTGAGTGAAAGCCGGGCCTCGTTGGCTCCAGGATCGAAATTCAGCTCGTCTTCGATCAGGACGGTATCGCTGACGAAATCAAGGGTAATATCAAAGCGGTTGAAATTGAAATAAGTTTGCTCCCGCGCGGGATTTGATTCGCGCTCACGTACCGCTTCCAGAATAAGCCCGCGAACATAAGGTGTCGCCTCCTCCTTGGCGAACTGCTCAAGTAATGAAGCCATCAGGTCACCTTTCGTCTGCCAGGTCGTGAGGGAGGAACGAAATACGTTAATGAAGATCGACTTGCGTTCTTAAAATCGAGTGCTGGCAACCGGTGCCGGTTCGACGCCGGCTCCGGGCACCATCATGCGGCGTTCGCCCCGCCAAACCTGAAACTCGACACCGTCAACGCCCCAAAGAAACTCTCCTCGTGATACACGCACGCGGCCGCCTCCTGCTCGGCCGCGCCCAGCGCCACCCATAGCGGCACGAGGTGATCCTCGCGCGGATGCGCCATGCGCGCATACGGCGCCTCGCTCCAGTGCAGCAGCGCCTGCTCGCGGTCCGCGGGCGATAATTCCAGCAGCACGTGCTGCAGCCACGTATCGAACGCGTTCGACGCCAGCGCGCCGCCCGGGCCGAACTGGCGCAGGTTGTGGAACGACAGGCCGCTGCCGAGGATCAGCACGCCCTCGTCGCGCAGCGGGGCCAGCGCGCGGCCGGCCGCCAGGTGCACGGCCGGGTCGTAGCCGTGGCGGATCGACAGCTGCACGACCGGCATGTCGGCCTCGGGATAGATCGGCGCGAGCATCGAGAACGTGCCGTGGTCGAAGCCGCGCTCCGCATCCAGGCGGGCAGGCTGGCCGGCATCGTTCAGCAGTTGCGCGACGCGCGCTGCCAGCTGCGGTTCGCCCGGCGCCGGATAGCGGATCTGGTACGTGTGCGGCGGGAAACCGCCGTAGTCGTAGATCATGCCGGGGGCCGTGCCGGACGATACCGTGAAGTCGTCCGTCTCCCAGTGGCTCGTCACGACGAGCACGGCCTTCGGACGCACGCCGATCTGCCGCTTGATGTCGACCAGCGACGCTTCCAGCTCGGCATACGTGGGACCGTACTGGTCCTTCATCCACGGCCACGGGCCGCCTCCGTGCGAGACGAAATAGGTGGGCAGGCGGGTCATGGCAGGTTCCTTCGGGCGGCAATCGAAGCGTTCATGGTAGCCGATCCGCGCCGCCCGCGTGGATCAGCGCAGCAGCGCCACCAGCGCGAACAGGCGCGCCATCCGCATCCACCCGAGCACGAGCACGACGAGCTGGGCCAGCACGACGGCGCCGATGGTGCCGGCCATCCCCAGCGCGGGCACGTGCACGCGCGCGAACGCGAGCACGGCCGCGAGCGCGAGACCGGCCGCGGTGATGCCGAGCCAGGTGCCCAGCAGCGCCAGCGGCCGGCGTGCCAGCTGCCCGCAGCCGCGCCACCACGCGCCGATGGCGGACGTCCGGCGGCGGTCGGCGGCAAGCATGGCGCGGCCGATGTCGACGGTCGCGTGGGCCAGCACGAGCAGCACGACGGTCGCGAGCGTGGCCAGGTGCGCGGCGCGTTCGGCGTCGGTTTCCAGCCGCGCCGTCTCGGCGATCTGGCCGGCCAGATGGTGGGCCGAGCTGCCGATCAGTCCCGCCACGCCGAGCGGGACGACCGACCACGCGAGCATGCGTGCGAGGCGCGGGTAACACTGCGCGCCGGCGGTCAGCAACGCGCCCGACGCCAGCGGTTCCGGCGCGCGCGCGGCGGCGAGCGCCATGCCGGCCAGCAGCGGCGACAGCAGCAACGTCAGCACCAGCGCGACGAGGCTGCCCGCGCCCAGCGCCGGCGCGTACTGGTCGCGCGCGGCGTGCAGGATGTCGGCGTACGCGATCATGTCGAGGCGTTCCGCCAAACGTCCCGCGTACACCGAGTGATCGAGGCCGGCGGCCAGCAGCTCCCACACCGGCAGCGCGGCGACGACGGTCGGCAGCAGCAGGAGCACGGCCCACCACAGCAGCAAGCGCCATTGCAGCGCGGCGCGCGCCGCGTGCAGTACGCCATGCGGGCCGGCCGCGCGCGGCGCGAGCGAAGGGGGCGTGAGCGTTTCGGTCGTCATAAGGTGGCGATCAGGGCAAGGAGGTAGTTGACGACCGCCGCGAACTCGAAGCCCCAGCGGTGCGAGGCGCGCGCATCCGGTGCGAGCGTGCGGCTGTCATCGAGCTTGTTCACGTCCAGGTAGTGCAGGCGCTGCGGATCGAGTTCGGCGGAGACGGCCTTCGCCGGCTTCGTCCAGGTGAACTTGTGCCACCGTTCGTCGGCATCCCAGCGCGCGGTCTCGGTGCTGCCGTCGGCGAATTTCACGACGAGCGTCTGCGGCACGGGCGCGCCGTGGCGGCGGACCGTGACATCGGTGCGGTACGGGTACGGCCCGGTGCCGTCCGGATGCGTCTTGCGCCAGGCCGCGCGCGCCGCGTCGATGCGCTTGTCGAGGGCGGACTGGCTGGCGTGCGCGCCGGGGAGCGGCACCAGTTCCGTGCTCGTGAGGTCGGCGATGCCGTCGTCGACGCGGGAGACGGCGTAGACCTGGCGCTCGAACGCGTCCTCGATGACGGCGCGCTGGCCCGTCACCTCGGCGAGCGTTGCGCGCAGGTCGGCGGTGCCCGGGTGGCGGAATTTCCAGCGCCGGTAGTATTCCTTGAACGCGCGCTCCATCGGTGCGCGGCCGATGCGCGCTTCCAGGTCGCGCATCAGGATCGCCGTGCGCGTGTAGACGGGGCCGATGTCCTGCAGGCGGTGCCACGCGTTGGCGCCGGGCGGGTCGGCCGGGTCGTGGCGCGGCGTCGCGGTGCGTTCGGCGTCGAAGGTCGGATAGCCCGGCGCGAAGCCGAGGCGGGCGAGCAGCGGCGTCGCGATGTACGCGAGCTGGCCCTGGTCGCGCATCATGCGGTTGTCCCAGTATTCGTTGAGGCCTTCGTCCAGCAGCGGTTCCTCGAATTCGTTCGACGCGAGCAGGCCGTAGAAATAGCCGTGGCCGAATTCGTGGATCGTGACGAAGGCGAGGGCGAACTGGTTCGCGGTGCGCGGCTCGACGGTCCGGTAGGCCTCGGCCGTGAAGAACGTCGGGTATTCCATGCCGCCCGCTTCCTCCGCGTTGTAGGGCGGGATCACGATGGTCAGCGTCCGGTACGGGTACGGACCCAGCGTGTTCGAGAAGTACGTCAGCGATTCTTTTGCCGCCTTCAGCGCGGGCGCCGCGCTGGCGGCGAATTCGGGCGGGTACAGCACGGTCACCGTCACGGTCGGGCTGCCCGGGCCGGTCCACGTGTCGACGAGCGGCCTGGCTGTCTGGTTGTCCGCCGTCCAGGCGAAGTCGTGGACGTCGCCCTGCACGAAGCGCCACGTGCGCATGCCGTCCTTGTCGACGGGGGCGCCTTGCGGTTCGCCCGTCGCGCCCACCGTGTAGCCGCGCGGGACGGTGAGCTTCACGTCGTAGCTGCCGAAGTCCGCATAGAACTCGGAATTCAGGTGGTACTCGTGCACGTTCCAGCGCGGGGACGTCGCCCCCCGTTCGCCCGGCAGTTCCAGCACGCCGATCTTCGGGAACCACTGCGCGACGAGGTGGAACGTGCCGAAGTAGCCGGCGCGGGCGACGACGCGCGGCAATTGCGTGACGAAGTCGATGTCGAGCGTCGTCGATGCGCCCGGCGCCACGGCCTGCGGCAGGTCGAAGCGCACGACCGTATGGTCCGTCGCCGGGCCGTTGTCCGGATGGACGAACGTCCACGGCACGTTGGCGCCGCCTTGCGCGACGCGGCGCAGGGCGATGTGGCCCCACGCATCCTTGATGTCGACGCCGGAGCGGAAGGTGCCGTCGCGCTCGCGCCGCTCGGTGAAATACGTGCTGCCCGCACTCTCGAACGCGTTCATGTACAGGTGCAGGTAGACCCTGCTGACGGCGACGTTGCTGCGGTTGCGCCACGTGAGCCGCTCGCGTCCCGTGACCGTGTGTTTGACCGGGTCGAGCGTGGCGGCGATGTCGTAATGGACGACGCGGTCCGACAGCGTGGGTTCGCGGCCCGTGCGCGGCCCGCCCCAGCCATCCGGGCTGCTGGGCACGCGCACGGCGGCGGCATCCGGCGGGGCGAGGGCGATGCCGTCGGATGCAGGTGCGGCGAACACCGCGCCCGCCAGCAGCAGCACCGCGGCGAGGGCGAGGTGAAATCGGAAACGAGGAAGCATGCGGGATCCCGGGCGTGGCTGTTATTTTTGTGCCTACACTATACAGGTTATAATCTCGGGGTTCTGGTGCCCGCACGCGCGTCTGCGCGTGCAGTTAAACGGGAAACACGAAGCGGCGTCGCCTACGGCGGCGTGCCAACGTGTGCTGCCCCCGCAACGGTAAACAAGCGTCGCCGCATGGCGACAGGCCGCCCCGACAGCCACTGTGCTTGCATAGGAAGGTGGGACGGTCCGTCTTGGAGCCCGGAGACCGGCCAGACAGGGGAAGCCGGCGTTACGCCGCGCTTTTGTGTACGCCGGCGTGCGGGGACGCTTGCCGGCGCCAAACGAACACTGAACATCCAATGCATACTGCCGCCTCCACCCGCGGCGCGCCGGCTATCAAGCCGCTCGCGCTGGCCTGCGCCATCGTCCTGTCCTTCTCCACCGGCGCCGTGCGCGCCCAGGACGGCAACCCATCGACCGTCGTCATCACCGGTGCCCGTTTCCCGAGCGTGGAAACCCTGCGTCCGATCGGCGCCACCGTCATCACGCAGGACGACATCCGCCGCGCCGGCGTCAACGACGTCAATAGCGCGATCCGCAAGATCGGCGGCGTGTTCGGCCGCCAGAGCCTGGACTCCTCGCCCGACTTCGCGCTCGACCTGCGCGGCTTCGGCACCAACAGCGCGCAGAACATGGTGATCATGGTCGACGGCGTGCGCCTGAACGAGAACGAGCTGGCGAACACCGTGCTGTCGACGATCCCGATCGACACGGTCGAACGCATCGAGATCGCCCGCGGCGGCGGCAGCGTGCTGTATGGCGAAGGCGCCACCGGCGGCATCATCCAGATCACGACGCGCCGCAACGTGGCCGGTGGCCTGCACGGTTCCGTGTTTGCCGAAGGCGGCTCGTTCCACGAGCACGACGTGCGCGCGCAGCTGTCGCAGACGGCGGGCAACGTCAGCGCCGACATCGCCGTCGCGCGCCAGGGTTCGAATAACTACCGCCGCAACAGCGATTTCGACCAGACGACCGCCTCGCTCAACGTACAGACCCGCTTCGCGGGCGGCCGCGCCGGCATCCACGTCGAAAGCGCGCGCCAGGACTCGCGCCTTCCCGGCGCGCTGTCGCTGGCCCAGTTCGACGCGGACCCGCGCCTGGCCGCGACGCCGAACGACTTCGGCTCGCTGAACACGGACCGCGCGAACGTCTTCGCCGAATACCGCCTGGGCGCCGTCGACCTGGCGGCCGACCTGTCGCACCGCGAGCGCAACGTGCGCTCGAACTACCTGTCCTTCGGCTCGAACAATGCGTACGACGGCCGCCAGGACCAGTTCTCGCCGCGCGCCCGCTGGCTGTCCGACGTCGGCGGCATGCTCAATGAACTGGTGGGCGGGGTGGACCTCACGCGCTGGAAGCGCAAGACGACGGCCTCGTTCTCGAGCGCCGACGCGAGCCAGTCGTCGAAAGCCGTGTACCTGCGCGACGAGCTGCGCTTCGATCCGGCCCACGACGGCCGCATCGCCCTGGGCGCGCGCCACGAGAACTTCGACAAGAACGTCGTGGACGTCGTGGGCGGCGTCGCGCCGGAAGACCGTTCGCAATCGCAGAACGCGTGGGAAGCGCAGGCCAGCTACCGCGTGCACCCGCTCGTCGAGGTGTACGCGAAGGCGGGACAAAGCTATCGCGTGGCCAACGTCGACGAGAACGGCTACCGTGCAAGCAGAGACATCCTGAAGGCGCAGACGTCGCACGACCTGGAACTCGGTACGACCCTGCGCCACGCGCCGGGCGACGACAGCCGCACGTTGACGGCGCGCGTATTCCGCCATCGCCTGGACAACGAGATTTTTTATGATCCGACGCTGAACGGCGGCTGGGGTGCGAACACGAACCTCGATCCGACCGAGCGCAAGGGCTTCGAGATCGACGCCGAGGCGGCGCTGGCCGCAGGCTGGCGTGCGAGTGCGCACCTGCAGCATGTAATCGCGCACTTCACGGATGGCCCGAACACCGGCCGCGAACTGGCGCTCGTGCCGAAGAACGTCGTGACGGCGCGCCTGGCATGGGTGCCGGCCAACGGCCAGTCGGCCGACGTGGGCGTGCAATGGGTCGACCGCCAGCGCTACGGCGGCGACTTCAGCAACACCTGCGGCGCGCGGATCCCGTCTTACACGACGCTCGACGCGCGCTACAGCATCAAGGTGGGCGCATGGGACGTCGCCGCGACGGGGCTGAACCTGGCGGACCGTCGTTACTTCAGCAATGCATTCTCGTGCAAGGGCGGCATCTACCCGAGCGATGGACGTCAACTGAAATTGTCGGCCCGGTACGACTTCTGACAAACCGGGGTCAGAGCCCGCTCTGACCCCGGTGTTGGTTACGACGGTAACCAATTGCAAGAAATAAGCCCTGGCTAAGGTTCGCGACCGAAAAAGTGGTAATCTCGCGTCGTTTGCTTAACCAACCCTAGAAGGAAAACTATGCGTTCCCTGCGTTTTGCCCTGCTCGCCACCGTCCTCGCCGCCAGCACCGCGTTCGCGTCGCCGACCGACCCGAAGAGCGGTGTCGAGTACGTGACGCTCGCTCAGCCGCAACCGGTGCAGGCCACGGGTAAAAAAGTCGAGGTGATCGAGTTCTTCATGTACCACTGCCCGCACTGCAACGCGCTGGAACCGCAGCTCGAACAGTGGGTCAAAAAGCAGGGCGACAACATCGTGTTCAAGCGCGTCCACCTGCCGTCGTCGGGCCCGAACGATCCGGAAGCACACCTGCGCCTGACGCTGGAAGCGCTGGGCAAGGCCGAAGAGTTCCAGCCGAAGGTCTTCAAGGCCTGGCACGTGGATCGCCTGCGCCTGAACACGGACGCGGCCATCATCGACTGGGCCTCGAAGAATGGTCTCGACCGTAACAAGTTCCTGGACGCGTGGAACTCGTTCGGCGTGACGACCAAGCTGCGCCGCCTGCCGCAGATCACCAGCGACTACAAGGTCGACAGCGTGCCGACCATCATCATCGACGGCAAGTACCAGACGTCGCCGGCATTGGTCTACAATTCGGTCAAGACCCAGAACGAGCCGGCCCTGTTCGGAGCCACGCTGCAAGTAATGGATGCCCTGGTCGCGAAAGCCGCCAAGTCGAAATAAAAAGGTAGAAACAGCGCAATGAGTGATGCCGAAGGCAAGATCCTGAAGATGTACGACAAGTCCAAGCCGGACGAGGAGCATCTGTTCGATTCGAGTAACTGGAATCACGCGGCCTGGATCCTCGTGATCGTGCTCGCAGGTCTTGCATTCTGGCTCGCCATTGCGCTCGTGAACGCCGAAAACCAGCGCAATGCGCTGGTGACGAATCAATGCGCGGACCCCGTGTTCAAGGGCGAGATCGACCGGCAATGCTTGCTGACCGTGCATTCGCGCGAGCACTGGTGGGACCACCTGTTCTACGCGATGCGCCACGTGAAGCCGGAACGCCCGGCGCCGGCCGGACGTCGATAATTCCTTAAGGAAATGGTAACCTTCAGGTTTTCCACGACCTGAAGGATTGTCCATGCCGCTCCTGCGTGCCGCCGGCCTCGGCCTGCTGCTGTCCCTGTCGCTGTCTCTCGCCCATGCGTCGCCCGCTGTTCCGCAGAATGGCGTCGACTATGCCACGCTCGCCCGTTCGCAGCCCGTGCAGGCGAACGGCGCCAAGGTCGAGGTCATCGAATTCTTCATGTACCACTGCCCGGTGTGCAATGCACTGGAACCGTTACTGGAGGAGTGGGTCAGGAAGGAAGGCGACCGCATCACGGTGCGCCGCATCCACTACCCGTCGACAGGACGGGCCGATCCGGAAGCGCATTTGTTCCTGACGCTCGAAGCACTGGGCCGGCTGGGCGACATGCACGCGAAAGTGTTCAAGGCGGTGCACACGGACCATATCCGTTTAAATAAAGACGACGTCATCATCGACTGGGCGGCGAAGAACGGCATCGACCGCGCGGCCTTCCTCGACGCGTGGAATTCGTTCGGCGTGACGACGCGCCTGCGCCAGCTCGACAAGGTCGCCGCCAACTACCAGGTCGAGTCCGCGCCCACGCTCATCGTCGGCGGCCGCTTCCTGACGAACCCCGGCCTGCTGTCGCGCCAGATGGAAGGCGCCGACCGCGCGGACGTGTTCAAGGCGACGCTGCAGGTGGCGGACAAGCTCGTCGACAAGGCCGCACAGGCGAAGTAATCAGGCCGACAGCACGCCGTCCGGCAGGCTGATCACGAAGCGGGCGCCGCCCAAGGTCGACTGCTCGACTTTCAGGTTGCCGCCATGCAGGGCGATCGCCTTGTGCGCGATCGACAGGCCGAGGCCGAAGCCGCCGGTGGCGCGGTCGCGGCTGCGGTCGAGGCGGTAGAACGGCTCGAAGATGCGTTCCCGTTCTTCTTCGGGAATGCCGGGGCCGTCGTCCTCGACGGCGATCTCGATGCGGCAATCGTCGCGCCGCACGCGCAGCGCGACCTCGTGCGCCGCGTACTTCTGCGCATTCCGCAGCAGGTTGCCGATGGCGCGGCCGAGCAGGCGGCGGTCGCCGTCCACGCTGCCCAGGCGCTCGCCCAGGTCCACGTGCAGGCGCTGCGGCTGCGGATGCAGGCCGTCCGTGCATTCGCGCAGCAGCGGCTCCAGCTCGAACAGGGCGCGCTGCGGACCCTGCGCGTTGTCCAGCTTGCTCATCGACAGCAGTTCGTTGACGAGATCGTTCAACTCGGTCAGGTCGCCTTCCATCGCCGCGATGCGCTTGGTCAGCGCGGGGTCGCCCGCGCGCTCGGCCAGCAGTTCCAGCGCGAATTCCAGCCGCGCGATCGGCGTGCGGAGTTCGTGTGACACGGAATGCAGCAGGTTCTTCTGCGCTTCCAGCAAGCCCTGGATGCGCTCGGCCATTGCATTGATGCGTTCGGCCAGCGGAAACACGGCGTCCGCCGGTTTCAGGTGCGCCCGCGCGGACAGCTGCCCGGCACCGAATTCATCCGCGACGCGCGACAGCGTCTGCAATGCCTGCCAGTGCGAGCGCGACCACAGCGCGATCGGCACGAGCAGCGCCAGCGCCACGACGACGTAGCGCACCACTTCCATCGCGAGCGCCTGGCCGAGGTCGATCGGCAGGTTGTACGCGCGAATCACTTCCTCGTTGCTGCCGATGTAGCGGTCGCCTTGCAGGTCGACGCGCCGGAAGAATGCCTTGTGCTGCGGATCCAGCACGACGTCGCCCCGCTCCAGCGCCTCATGCTGGCGGGCGGGCAGGGCGGCGCGCGCCTGGTCCAGCGGGATCAGGTCGAAATGGGCCTCCGACACTTCGCGCACCTTGTTCAGGCGGCCGAGCCACTCGTCGGCCGGCGCGCGGTCGACATATTGTTCGAGCAGGAAGATCTGCGCCGACGCCTGGCGCCGCGCGATGTCGTCCAGCGGATCGCCGAACAGCCGGGCGAAGACGAAATAGATGACGAACGTCGCCGCCGTGATCGACAGCATCACGAGCACGAAGAAGCGGAAAAACAGGCGATTCACGCCGCCGTCCTCCGGTCGTGGGCACTGTCTGGGGCTGAATTTGTCTTACACATCTCGAAATTGTATAGGAGCAATGATCGAAAAAACCATCCCTTACAAATTGAGGACAAATGCTGGACAGTCCGCGGATGAAGTTCTTGACCGGACTGCGTACGATTCACGACATAGGGTTTTCCGTTTGGGTCCGCCCGATGCGCGAGAGAAGGCGGACCCTTTTTTAATTCGGGATGCGTGCCGGGCACACGGCGCCATCGTTTCCAGGAGAGGGAGAGTATGAGCATGTTTGGACGCGTGATGACGCCGCTGGGCGCCATGATCGTCGGCGCGGCACTGGCCGCCTGCGGTGGAGGAAGCACGATGCATGACCAGCAAGCCAGCCCCGGAATCGCGGTCGGCGAGCCGCACCCGGCCGCCCTGGCCACCGCCCCGTTCGTCGAGATGGCGCGCACTGCCGCCTGCAGCGAGACGAAGAACCGTTTGTTCGTCATCGACGGCAAGCAAGTGTTCTGGGACCATGCCGGTCGTTGCGCGGACGCGTCCTATGAGCAAGTCCTGTTCGGCAACAAGCCGGAAGCCCGCCTGTGCTCGTACGGCGACACGATCGCCGGACCGAAGACCTATTGCCAGGACGAGAGCGCCCGCGCGCTGTTCGAGACGATCGTCAAGAATGCCGACCAGCCGGACCTGGGCCTGGGCAGCGGCCACAAGGTCGAACAACTCGCCTTCCTGCCGGCGGCCGGCACGACGGTCACGTTCGAAACCGTCGCGAAGGACACGTTCTCGGGCGTGACGGCGCCGCAGACCGTCGTCATCAAGGACCAGGCGGCCTGGGACAAGCTGTGGGCCCAGCACACCGCCGGCCGCACCTCGGTCCCGGCCCAGCCGAAAGTCGATTTCACGCGCAAGATGCTCTTCGCCGTGTTCGCCGGCGAATACGCCAGCGGTTGCCGCAGCATGGTCGTCGGCCGCGTGGCGGCGGGCGCCAGCAAGCTCGAAGTCGAGATCGACGAGCGCGACGTGACCACGGTCGCCATCTGCCTGCCGGTCGTGACCCAGCCGATGCAGGTCGTGGCCGTGGATCGCGTGGATGCCGACGTCGCGTTCAACAAGGTGGCCGCTGCGGACATCTTCTTCCAGACCGCGGATGCGACGAGCCTGTCGGGCGTCCACGACGAACGCACGGTCGTCGTCAAGGACGAGGCTGCCTGGACCCGCCTGTGGAACGAACACGCGCCGGGTCGCGCCAGGCCTGCCGTCGATTTCGCGTCGCAGATGGTCGTCGGCGTCTTCATGGGCAGCGGCGCCAACAGCTGCTACTCGACTGCCATCGACGGCATCCTGCGCGCGGGCGACAAGATCCTCGTGCGTGAGGTGCGCTCGGTGCCGGGACCGGACATCATGTGCGCCATGCACGTGACGACCCCTGCGCACCTGGCCGTGATCCCGCGCAGCGATCTGCCGGTGGTATTTTCGACTGAAGTGGCAACGAGGCATTAAAGCAGGAAAGGATATGGGAGGAAGGAAGACAAGGACGTAGAATGTTGTCTTCCCGAATCTTTCAACCCCGAACATGAACAAGCTTCTCTTCCTCGCGCTGGGCGCTGCCTGCGGTACGGCGTGGGCCCAGACGCCGGCGACCAACCCCATGCCCGACGGCAGCCGCGACATGTACGTGGGCCTCGGCGTGCAGTCGGCGCCGCGCTGGGACGGGACGGGAAGCCGCAAGGTATCAGCGTTGCCGGTGCTCCAGGTTCAATGGAGCAACGGCCTTTTTATTTCCGGCATGAGCGCCGGCATGCACCTGACGGACAGCCCGACGTTCGAATACGGCCCGCTGGTCGCCGTGCAGCCCGGCCGTGACGAGTCCGGCACCGGCCAGACCGTCGACGGCGCCAGCTCATGGGGTACGACCCTGATCGGCCCGGTCCCGGATCCGATCGACAAGCGCCACATGGTCGCCACGCGCCTCGAGGGCATGGACAAGATCGGCGCCCGCTTGCAGGGCGGCGTCTTCGCGAACTATTACCTGACGCCGCAATGGCGCCTGACGAGCAGCGTGCTGTATGGCGCCGGCAACGACCACGACGGCGCGCGCCTGGACCTGGGCGTGCAGCGGCTCGCGTTCGAGCTGGGCAGCCAGCACCGCGTGTCGGTGTCGGCGGGCGTGTCCATCGTCAACCGCAACTATAACCAGACGTATTTCGGCATCTCGCGGGAAGAAGCGTCGCGTAGCCGCTTTTCCTATTACGAGGCGGGCGGCGGCCTGCAGGAGGCGCACGTCGGCGTGCGCTGGAACTGGGCCCTGTCGCCCTCGTGGATGCTGACGTCGAACCTGCAGGCCAAGGGTCTGCTGGGCAATGCCGCCAAGAGCCCGCTCGTCGAGCGGTCCACCAACCTGACGGTTTCGACCGCCTTCGCCTACCGGTTCTGATGATGCGCGCATCCCGCCAACTCATCGCTGCCTTTGTCGCGCTGCTCGCGGTCGGATCGACCGGCGCGCAGGCCGGGACACAGGGCGAGGCACAGGCCGGCGAATGGGTGAGCTACCGGGATGCGTACCGGGCGATGGTCCAGTTCGAGAAATACGGCGGTCCGAAGAACCTGCTGCAAAGCCAGCTGCAGGTGCAGTCGCGCGACCACGCCGGACTGGGCGAGGGCGCCCAGCTCACGCTGACGGGCAAGACGACGCAGCTGAACCTGCCGCTGGACGCCCTCGGCCGCACGGTGTTTCCGCTGACGAAGGCGGCGTACGACGAGAACGCGGCCCTCGTCCTGAACCGCAAGGGCATGCCGTTCGTGCTGCGCCCGCAGGTGACGATCGCGCCGCGCGCCGACGGCCAGTACGATGCCGCCGACCTGCGCACGGCCTGCGCCCAGGCGCTCGGCTTCGTGCGCTACGTGGATGCGTCGCAGCGCGCGCGCCAGTGTGCCGGTGTGCGCTTCGTGTTCCCACGGAAGGGATCGGCCGAAACGGCCGGCGCCCGCCTGCGCCACGCGGACGGCGGCGAGCAGGCGTTGCCTGTCACGTCCGGCGCCGCCTTCGCGGACGATCCGGACGAAGGCTTCCCCATCGTGACCTGGCGCTTCGCCACGGCGCCCGGACGGGCCCAGGTCATCACCTACAATGCGCCGCTCGCGATCGTCCCGATCTTCGAATAACTTGGTATGCTCGTCCGGTTGCATACAACGAGGACGAGCATGGACAAGACAATCCTGATCACGGGCGCCAGCCGCGGCATCGGCGCCGCCTGCGCGCTGCTGGCCGCACGGCGCGGCTACACGGTCTGCGTGAATTACCGGGACAACGACGCGGCGGCAAACGCCGTCGTACAGGCCATCGAAGCGGCCGGCGGCCACGCGTTCGCGGTGGCGGCCGACGTGGCAGACGAAGGCGACGTGGCGCGCCTGTTCGCGGCCATCGATGCGCGCTGCGGCCGGCTCGACGCCCTCGTCAACAATGCCGGCATCCTCGCGCGCCAGGCGCGGGTCGAACACATGGACGCCGCCCGCATCAACCGCATCCTCGCCACCAACGTCACGGGCAGCTTCCTGTGCGCGCGCGAAGCCGTGCGGCGCATGTCCACGAAGCACGGCGGCAACGGCGGGGCGATCGTGAATCTGTCGTCGCGCGCGGCCGTGCTCGGATCGGCCAACGAGTACGTCGATTACGCCGCGTCGAAGGCGGCCGTGGATGCGCTGACGATCGGGTTGGCCAAGGAAGTGGCGCAGGAGGGCATCCGCGTGAACGGCGTGCGGCCGGGGCTGATCGACACGGACATGCATGCCAGCGGCGGCGAGCCGGGGCGCATCCAGCGCCTGCAATCGTCCGTGCCGATGGCGCGGGGCGGCACGGCGGACGAGGTGGCGGCTGCCGTGCTGTGGCTGCTGTCGGACGAGGCGTCGTATGCGACCGGGACATTCATCGACGTGTCCGGCGGCCGCTAGGAATCAGTTCCAGGCCGAGGGCGAGAACAGATAACCCTCGCCCCAAACCGTCTTGATCTTCTCGGACAGGTTGTCGTCGAACTTGCGGCGCAGCTTGGAGATGCAGTTGTCGATGCTGCGGTCGAGGCCGTCGAATTCGATGCCGCGCATTTTCTTGAGCAGTTCGTCGCGCGACAGCACGCGCCCGGCGGCCTCGGCCAGCACGAGCAGCAGCTTGTATTCGGTGTTGCTGAGCACGCACGGCTGGCCGCGCCACGTGACGCTGCGGTCGCTCGTCATGATGCGCAGCGCGCCGAACTCGAGCACGCGGGAATCCGTCGTCGTCTTCGTCTGCGTACGGCGCAGCAAGGCGCGCAGGCGCGCCAGCAGCACGCGCGGCTGCACGGGCTTGTTGACGAAGTCGTCCGCACCCTGTTCCAGGCCCGAGACTTCATCATAGGTATCTTCGCGCGCCGTGAGGATCAGGATCGGCACGTCCGATACGTCCCGGATCTGGCGGCACACGACCATGCCGTCCATGCCGGGCAGCATGAGGTCGAGCACGACGATGTCGGGCGCGGCCGTCTTGAAATGTTCCAGCGCGGCGTCGCCCCGCGTGACGAGGTCGACCGAGAATTCATAGCCGGACAGGTATTCCGTCACCAGTTCCGCGAGGCGCGGATCGTCTTCCACCAACAGTACGCGATACATGATGTTCTCCTTGAGCCCGACATTTTATAAGAGTGGGCAAGGTTGGAGCATGTTTGGTGGGTCGCCATGACAAAAACGTACAGTTTCGCGACAAATCCCGGTGCAGTGCCGGCGGCACCTGGCGGAAGTCGAAGCCCATCTAGGGAAGTGCTGAACAAATAGGTTTTGCGCCCGAGTCGAGACGACAAACCAGCATCGGATGCCAAGGTGGTCGAATTCAGGTATTTTTCGCGTCTGGTGCGGGGCCTCGAGACGCGTTTTGGCGCGCCACGGTGGACGTTTCCAGGTTCAGGACGGAGTTCGGGCGTGGGCGCTTCCAAAAGTTCGGCCGGCCAGCACCAGATTGGCGAACGCGAACAAGGTATGCAACTGCGCGGTGTTCTTCGCCAGTCCTCGGTAACGCGTCTTGCGATGCTTGAACAGGTTCTTCAGCACGTGAAACGGATGCTCGACTTTGGCGCGCACGCTGGCCTTGGCCTTCTCCAGCTTTTCCTTGGCGCGGCCCAGCGGATTCTTCTTCATGGCCTTGCGCACGCTGCGCTTCATCGCGATGTGCCAGATGACCGCCTTGTCCGCGTTCTCCGGGCGCTTGTCGGCGCCTTGGTATCCAGCGTCACCGAACACCATTTTTTCGTCGCCATGAAGGAGATTGTGGGCTTGCGTGACGTCGGACACGTTGCCCGCCGTGGTCACGAGCGTATGCGTCAGGCCGGATTTGGCATCGACGCCGATATGGGCCTTCATGCCGAAGAACCAGTTCTTGCCCTTCTTCGACTGATGCATTTCCGGATCGCGTTTTTCGTCGCGGTTCTTGGTCGAGGGAGGCGCCGCGATCAAGGTCGCGTCGACGATGGTCCCCTCGCGCATCATCAAGCCCTTGCTAGCCAGATGCCCGTTGATTTCATCGAAGATCCTGCGCGTCAGGTTATGCTTTTCGAGCAGACGGCGGAACTTGAGCAGGGTCGTCGCGTCCGGCGCCGACTCGTGCGTCAGGTCGATGCCGACAAAGCCGCGAATGGCCTGGCTGTCGTAGATCGCATCTTCGATGCCCTCGTCCGACAAGCCGAAGCATTGCTGCGCGACGTACATGCGCAGCATTCGCTCCAGACCCACAGGCGGACGACCGCGACCTTCGCCCTTGGGGTAATACGGCAGCAGCGCCGCCACCAGCGCCGGCCATGGCGTCACGGACTCGATCTCAGCCAGAAAACGATCGCGTCGCGTCAGTCTCTTCTTGCTTGCGAACTCGGCGTCGGAAAAACTCGTTTGCTTCATCGGAATGCTGGAAAGATGGGATGCGTCATTGTGCCAGTTGCGCCGGCGGCCGGGGGAGCTCAGCGATTAAATCAGATGGTATGGACGCCTCCTCCCGGACTCCGGCAGAGCAGGAGATTTGCACGCATTGTCGAAGGCAGTAGAGTAGCTGACATTCACCAGACAGGGGGATTCGACATGAAACAGCTCGTCATTGGTATGGATATCGCCAAAACCGTGTTCCAGCTCCACTCTGTTGATACGAATGGCGAAGTCAAGCGCTTGAAACTGCAACGTAATGAGGTTATCCCGTTTTTCACACAGCTTGCACCTGCTATCGTCGCAATGGAGGCTTGTGGCGGCGCCCATGAATGGGGGCGCAAGCTCAGTGTCCTCGGCCATCAAGTCAAACTGTTGGCGCCGAAATCGGTGCGTCCCTTTGTCCAGCGCAATAAAACCGACGCAGCTGATGCAAAGGCGATCTGGACCGCTGTCCAACAGCCCGAGGCGCGTACCGTGGCCCTGAAAACTGAGCATCAACAAACCATCCTGGCCCTGCATCGCATGCGCGAGCAACTGATGAAGTTTCGCATCATGCAGACCAACGCGTTACGCGGCATCCTGTATGAGTTCGGCATCGTGCTGCCGGCCGGGTATCCCGCGCTGACGAAGGCGTGGGCCGACGCTCTGTCGGAGGCATCCGAGCGGCTGCCAGAAGTGCTGGTTGTGAGCCTCCAGGAACAGTGGGCACGTGTTCAATCCCTGGATCGGGAAATGGCAGTGATCGAACGTCGATTGACCGACTCCCTGCGCAGGACCGAGCAGTGCAGGAGGTTGATCGAGATCCCCGGCGTCGGCTTGTTCACCGCGACCGCCGCGGTCGCGACAATCGGCGACCCCGCCACTTTCAAATCCGGCCGTGAATTCGCATCGTGGCTCGGGTTGGCACCGCGACAGACTGGAACAGGCGGACGCGTTCGACAACATGGGATAAGCAAGCGCGGCAATGTCTATCTGCGTACCCTGCTCATGCATGGGGCTCGCGCGATCGTAGCGCGACGTGGGCACTCGCCTTGGCTTGAAGCCCTGCTCAAGCGCCGGCCATACAGCGTCGTTGTCGCAGCGCTGGCAAACAAGCTGGCTCGTACGATTTGGGCAGTCCTGTCTCACGGCACACGGTTCAATGCCCCTGCACCTGCGTGATCGGGGAATTTGAGTCCGCATTGGCAGTACCATTTTCACCTTCAAGGAGCGCAAGCGATCAGAGATGATGGCGGACAGGTAGGACCGGGACGAGGACAACCTGGTAGGGAAATTGGAGCCGCAAGTGCTCGTAAATCAGATGAGGACCTCGTCAGCGAATTCCATCAGGGCCAGCAGGTCTCCAGCCTGCACAGACAGGCCGGATATAAGACTGCGACCTTACTGTCAACCAGCGTCAAAAATCACTTGAACTCCAGGAGGCGTCCATATAAGCACTTCCCTAGCGCGTGAGGGCACGGTCCTCGTCCTGGTCGGCCCGGGTAGTTGGTGAACGTTTTTAAACAATCTGACCGCAATTTTTACCGCCGTGATATTCGGAGAGTTTTTATTGCAACAATGACATCTACACTTCGACTCTCGTTTGTAAAATATTTATTTTGGAAAACAAGTCGCGTTTTTCATCTTGGCGCATCAGTAGCATTCCTTCTAAATCCATGACGATTTGCACAATCAACTTCATCAAGCACGTATTACGTAAATTCTTGCGGATCGATATTGCCTTTGCTGCACTCGTCGCAGGCAATGCATATGCTGTCGCGCCCGAGGCATGTGACCCGGGGCCAGTTGCGAGGGATATTCAAATCGTCATTACCAAGAGCGCGGAAGGCGCGGTGGCCAGTTATCGCTTTTCCGAACCGGTAAATTGCTTCCGGCTTGCCGATGCGGGTTCTGTGCGCAAGTTGACATGGAAAATGCTCACGGCTGGTACGCGACTCAGCGAAAACGGCAACGTCGTTTTCATGGAAAAGGCGCGAACTGGTTTTCAAGTGCTATTACAACCGTTTCAATATGACGGCCAGATCGACCGCACCTACTCGCCAGTTATCGTTTTCGGAGACGGCAGTTCCGCAGCCATATATACCGCATATCTGCTGGGAGAGAGCCAGCCCGGTAAAATGACATTCAATTACCGCGGATTTTCGCCGTTTGCCCCGGTCGGCAAGATTGGCCACCAAAGCGACGTCGCCGGCGAACATCCAGGTTATCTGATCGTCGGTTCGCCGATGCTTGTACAGCAAGGAAAGGCATCGATGATTCTGGATCGCGCTTTGCCGGTCTGGTTGAGAGCCGAGGTGACGAAACAGTTGCGCCAGGGTGTAGCGACACTGTCGTCGGTTGCCGCGCTGCCCGGCAAAATGTCGTACCTGCTGACTTACACCGATCCCCGATCTCCCGGCGCGTATTGGCGTGGCGACACGCTTCATCAATTCGTCCGTTTGAATTTTTTTGGCGAGAAATGGCAGCACGAAGATCCGGCCCTCGCAGCGGCGGCCACCCGGTTTGGCCTGCACGAACTGTTTCATCTAGTGAATGATCGGATCCGTTCCGGCCAGCCGGGTGATGGTTCGCTGTCGCTGCTTGAGGGTGGGGCTGAAGCTGCCGCCGCCACATTGATGCATCGCTCAGGCGAACTCGACGACACTGGATTCGTCGCCAACATGGATTCGGCGATCATGCGTTGCTTGGCAGTGACCGGCGATACGCTGGCGGATAAGGAAAGAAATAATACAAGGTCCACCCCCTATGCCTGCGGAGAAATGCTCCAGTATCTGGCTGCAAGCACTTTAAAAAAGAAAGTCGGTCAGGCCGATATGCTCGCAATCTGGAAAGCCTTGTTGTCACGCCAGAAAGGAGAGGCGTATGGCTGGGACGAGTTCTTCGTCGCGTTACGTCAGGAGGCCGATCCCGCTGCACTGGAGCAAATTTCGATGCTCGAAAAACTGGTAGGCGGCACTGCCTCCTGGCACGAAACGCTCGGGTTTTTCGAGGCGCGGTCCGTGCTGCGAAAACGTGACGACGCAGAATTGCGCAGGCCGGAACAATCGGCATTTTATGCCAAATTTATCTTGTGGCAAATGCTAGAGGGGCATTGCAACGGACGGTTCGGAATTAATTCCATCAACGCCGACTATATCCTGGATGCGCCACCCGAGTCCTGTTCCGGCCTGCCGGACAAGTTCCGGATAGTCGCCATGAACGGCCATCGGCTGGCAGATGAGGGATATGGCGCCTACCGCGAACAGATACGCCGATGCGCTGCGGGAGAACTGACCGAACTGAAGGACGACCAGGGAGAGATACGTACCGCCACTTGTGGCAAGGCTGTCAGGCAGCTTCAGTTATACAGTTTCGGTCGAAACCATTAAGGCCACCTCGATCCGGCGCCGCCTCGGCAGCCTGATTTTGAAAGCGCCAGGCACCTCGATCCTGGCAATTCGGCGGGCCACCCAACTGCCGCTTTAGAACGGCGCCAGGCCGCGTTCGTTCAAGAAGACGAGGCGCTTGAAGTTGTAGCTGGCTGCCCACGCACCGCTTGGCCGTCGTGCGGGCCGATTTGTGCAACAAAGCCGTTGGCTTTGCCCGCTTCCTGGCAATACGTAAATGCGAACGGCCCGCAAAGTGGGCCGTCCGGTCCAGAGTGTGTCGCGTATTACGCGAAGTTCTTGTTCACGAAGTCCCAGTTGACGACGTTCCACCATGCCTCGACGAACTTCGGACGGGCGTTGCGGTAGTCGATGTAGTAGGCGTGTTCCCAGACGTCGCAGGTCAGCAGGGCCACGTTCTCGGTGGTCAGCGGGGTGCCGGCGTTCGAGGTGTTGACGATGTCGACGGTGCCGTCCGTTTTCTTGACCAGCCAGGTCCAGCCCGAACCGAAGTTGCCGACGGCCGACTTCTGGAATTCTTCCTTGAACTTGTCGAACGAACCCCACTTGGTGTTGATCGCATCGGCGACCGGGCCGGTCGGGGCGCCGCCGCCGTTCGGGGTCATGCAGTTCCAGAAGAAGGTGTGGTTCCACACCTGGGCCGAGTTGTTGAACACGCCGCCTTGGGATTTCTTGATGATCTCTTCCAGCGACAGGTTTTCGAACTCGGTGCCCTTGATCAGGTTGTTCAGGTTCGTGACGTAAGCCTGATGGTGCTTGCCGTAGTGGTATTCCAGCGTCTCGGCCGAGATGTGCGGCTGCAGGGCGTCCTTAGCGTACGGCAGTGGGGGCAGGGTATGTTCCATGTCTTGTTCCTTAGTGTAAGTTGACGGAAGACCTCGATAAACCTACTGCGCGTTGCATTGTTGGCCCGCGATGCTCGCTGTACATCACGTACAGCTGCGCTTCTCGGCCAACACTGCTGCCGCTCGCTACGGTTTCTCGAGGTCTTGGTTTTGGTGCAATTCGGGCGCTTATTCTAAACCGGTTAGCTAAACGTTGCAGATATGACTTTGCGAATACACCAGATTGTCATTCGAGTAAGGCCTGTACGCCGGCGACACTGACCTCGGCACTGCCTTCCGCCAGGCGGATATGCAACACGTCGCGCGGCTTGATCTGGCCCGGCGCATGTAGGACTTTACCTTTCGCGTTGCTGACGATCGCATAGCCGCGCTCCAGCGTTCGCTGCGGGTTCAGCAGTTCCAGTTGCGCCGCCAGGGCGTTCAATGCCTCGCGCCGTGCGCGCAACTGGTTGCCGACGCTGGCCACGAGATGGCGCCGGTCGGATTCCAGCCGCGTGCGCAGGCCGCTCCAGTCCGGGCGATGGCGAGCCCAGCGCTGTTGCAGCTGCGCCAGCAGCACACCATGACGGTTCACCGGCGCGCGGACGGCATGCGTGAGACTGCTGGCCATGCCGAGAAGTTTCAGGCGCTGGTGCTGGATCTGGCTCGATGGGCTCAGCAGGCGGCGCGACAGGTTGTCGAGGCCCTGGCTGGCGTCGGACAGGACGCGGTCCATCGCGCGGCGCAGGTCGCCCGCGTCCGCCTGCAGCGATGCGACCCAGTCCGCGCGCGCGGTGGCGGCGAGCTCGGCGGCGGCCGTCGGCGTGGCGGCGCGCAGGTCGGCGGCGAAGTCGGCGATGGTGAAATCCGTCTCGTGGCCCACGCCCGAGATCACGGGCATGCTGCACGCCGCGATCGCGCGTGCGACCGCTTCCTCGTTGAAGCTCCACAGGTCTTCGATCGAGCCGCCGCCGCGGCACACGATCAGCACGTCCACTTCGCGCCGGTGCGACGCGATCGCGATGGCTTCCGCGATCTTCTGCGCGGCCAGCTGGCCCTGCACGGGCGCCGGGTACAGCACGATGCGCACGTGCGGCACGCGCCGCCTGAGGGCCGTCAGCACGTCGCGCAGCGCGGCCGCCTGCGGGCTCGTGACGATGCCCACCGTGCGCGCGAACAGCGGCAGCGGACGCTTGCGCCCTTCGTCGAACAGGCCCTCGGCCCCCAGCTTTTCCTTCAGGCGCATGAATGCTTCGTACAACGCGCCCACGCCCGCGCGGCGGATCGCCTCCACGTTGATCTGGTAATCGCCGCGCGCGCCGTACAGCGTGACGAGGGCGCGCACCTCGACCTTGGCGCCTTCGCGCGGGGTGAAGCCCGCGTACTGGGCACGGCCGCGGAACATGACGGCGCGCACCTGGGCCGCGTCGTCCTTCAAGGTGAAATACCAGTGGCCGCTGGCCGCGCGCGTGAAATTCGATATCTCGCCACCGATCCAGACGAGGGGAAAGGTGCGCTCCAGCAGGCGTGCCACCTGCTGGTTGAGGGCCGTGACGGTCAGTACCGGCGGGGTGGCGTAGGCGGGATCGGCGTCTTCGGTGGGGAACATAGGGTTGGGCTCGTTTGAACTGTCCACAAAAACATGGCTGCGCGAAGTGTAAGACACATCTGCTGTAAAACAACAGGTAGTTTTTGTAAACACCTGATTTTTATAGTAAAACGATGCTGCCTGCTTTCGATGCAGCAACCAAATTACCTTACGGATCAATGGCTTGGGTGCATCTTGGGATACTTGGCCACAATCTTATCCACAGTTTATGTGTGAAAGTGGACAAGTCGGCGGTGCTTAAATATTCAGCTTGGATACATTTTCCCAAAGCAATCAAACACTTAGGGCGCTATCCGAGGCCTTGCTCACATCGTTTTCCACAGTTTATGTGAACAGCCGCCCTTCGCGGCGCGTCGCGGGACCGGTTTTCCACTGCTTAAAAAATCTGCACGGCAAAAATACTGTTTAGATTCAAGGACTTTGTTTGCGATCAAGGATCTTGCTCACAATCTTTTCCACAAAATGTGTGAAGAAGACCGGTTGCGCCTGGACGCGACGATAACCTCGTGCCTGCGCGCCGGGAATGGCCGGCCGTCGAAGCGTGTTTGCTGTGCACAAGTCGAAGGTGCCTAAAAATTGGGCTTGGCTAAGAATCATGAGAAAAATCAAATAGTTAGCAAGCGAGCGATGCGCTTGCTCACATCTTTTTCCACAGTTTGTGTGAAAAATCCTGCGGTCGGCGGTCGTGGCATGTGGACAAGCACCTGCTTAAAAAGCGAGCGAAAGTTCTTTTTGTTTAAGAATCAAAGGCTTAAGGTTCGGTTTGTGCGCTTGCGCACAATTTTGTCCACAAAAAATGTGCAGAACGGCAGGGTAGAGCTAGACCTGTAGTCAAGCACAACCGTGCCTATTTTTTGGACTCGGGAATTTCTCTGAGTAAAATCAAATACTTACCACTGAGAAAGCTGATTCCTCACAAATTTATCCACAGAAATTGTGGGCAACTACATGCGTACGAACCCTCGCAGGCCTGCCAAGTTCCTTCCGGGAAACGCACCCGGCCCTGCCAAGTTTTTACGCACGGAAAAATATCCCTTAAGAATCAAGCCACTTAGCGTCACTGGACGGTCTTGCGCACACTTTTATCCACAGAAAGTGTGCAGAACTCTACTTGCCGCAATCCGGGCAACACGTTACATTGCGCAACTAACTTGTTTCATTGTTTTTTACTTATCCAGGAGTTCCCTTGCTCGCCATTCTTCAAGCCGCCGGCTGGCCCATCTGGCTGTTGCTGATCGCCTCGATCATTGCCCTGGCCCTGATCATCGAGCGCCTGATCTACCTGCGCCGCGAAAAGATCCTGCCGCGCCAGCTGCTCGATGAAGTCATCCAGGTCTATCGCAGCGGCAAGGTCACTCCGGATATCGTCGACAAGCTGCAAACGAATTCCCCGCTCGGCACGGTGCTGGCCGCCGCGCTGCGCAATGTCGACGCGCCGCGCGACGTGATGAAGGAATCGATCGAGGAAGCGGGCAGGGGCGTCGCCCACGTGCTGGAACGCTTCCTGACGACGCTCGGCACGATCGCGTCGCTGGCACCACTGATGGGCCTGTTCGGCACCGTGGTCGGCATGATCGAGATCTTCGGCGCGCAGAATGCGAGCGGCACGAATCCCGCCCAGCTGGCGCACGGTATCTCGGTGGCGCTGTACAACACGGGGTTCGGCCTGGCGATCGCGATGCCGGCCCTCGTGTTCTACCGCCACTTCCGCGCGCTGGTCGACAGCTTCATCATCGACATGGAACTGCAGGCCGTGAAATTCGTCGACGTCGTCCACGGTGCACGCAAATGATCGACTTCCGCCGCGGCCGCAAACGCGAGGATCCGGAAATCAACCTGATCCCGTTCATCGACGTGCTGCTGGTCGTGCTGATCTTCCTGATGGTGACGACCACATACAGCAAGTTCACCGAACTGCAGATCACCTTGCCGACGGCCGATGCCGAGAAGGCGATCGAGAAGCCGTTCGAGATCAACGTCACGGTCGATGCCAAGGGTAATTACACGGTGAACAACGTGCCGGTCGCGTTCCACGGCGTGGCGAGCCTTGCCGACGACCTGAAACGCGCGGCCAGCACCGGCCCGAACGGCCAGCCGCTGGCGGCGCCCGTGAAGGATCCCGTCATCATCGTCAACGCCGACCAGTTCGCGATGCACCAGATGGTCATCAACGTGCTGGAAGCGGCGCGCATGGCGGGGTACGACAAGCTGACGTTTGCGGCGCAGACGGGCGGGCAGAAGTAAGCAGAAAGCAGCGTCGCCCCCGCGCAGGCGGGGGCCTAATTTTGCCGGCGTATCGACAGCGCATGCAGAACTTGGGTCCCCGCCTTCGCGGGGACGACGGATCATCATATGGCATCTTCCCTCGAATCGACACTCACCCGCGCCTGGCTCCGGCGCGGGCCCCTCGCCGTGGCCCTGTGGCCGCTGTCCCTGCTGTTCCGCCTGCTCACCGCGCTGCGCGTCGCCCTGTACCGCGCCGGCGTGCTGAAGGCCGGACGCCTGCCCGTGCCCGTCATCGTCGTCGGCAATATCTTCATCGGCGGCACGGGCAAGACCCCGCTGACGATCTGGCTGGCGCAGCAACTGCGCGCGGCCGGTATGCGGCCCGGGGTGATCTCGCGCGGCCACGGCGGAGCCGAAGAGGCACCCCGTGAAGTGCTGGCGGCGTCGCGTGCGCAGGATGTCGGCGACGAGCCCCTGCTGATCGCGGCTCGTGCCGGCTGCCCGGTCGTCGTCGGCCGCAAGCGCGTGGAAGCGGGGCGCCATCTGCTGGACCTGCACCCCGACGTGGACGTGCTGATCACCGACGACGGCCTGCAGCATTACGCCCTCGCACGCGACGTGGAAATCATCCTGTTCGACGGCCGCGGCACCGGCAACGGCTGGACCCTGCCGGCCGGCCCGCTGCGCGAACGGCCGTCGCGCCGGCGCGATGTCACGGTCGTCAACGCGCCTGAGATCACGCCGGCGCTGGCCGCCGCGGTGGGCGGCGATCCCTGGCAGATGCGCCTCGCGGGCGACCATGCCGAGCGCCTGATGGATGCGGACGAGCGCGTGCCGTTGTCCGCCCTCCGGGGCAAACGTGTGCTGGCGGCGGCCGGCATCGGCAATCCGGGGCGCTTTTTCGCGCTGCTGCGCGCCGCCGGCCTGGACGTCGCCGAGCTGCCGCTGCCCGACCATCACGACTTCCTCGACGACCCGTTCCGCGCCGTCGACGCCGACGTCATCCTGGTGACGGAGAAGGATGCAGTAAAATGTCGGCAACTTGAAACAATCAACAACGACCCGCGCGTGTGGGTCGTGCCGGTCGGCGCGCAGATCGATGCCGCGCTGGCTGCCCAAATCGTGGAGAAATGTCGTGGACGCCCGACTGCTTGATATCCTGGTCTGCCCGCTGTGCAAGGGACCGCTCGAATATGACAAGAAAGCGCAGGAACTGATCTGCCGCCCGGACCGCCTCGCGTATCCGATCCGCGACGGCATTCCGATCATGTGGGCCGAAGAGGCGCGCAAGGTCGAGCCCGCGCTTTGACGCATTGGCTATTCCCGTGAGTTTCGTTGTCATCATCCCGGCACGCCTGGCGTCGACGCGGCTGCCGAACAAGCCGCTCGCGGACCTGGGCGGCAAGCCGATGGTCGTGCGCGTGGCCGAACGCGCGCAGCAATCGGGCGCGTCCCGCATCATCGTCGCCACCGACCACGCCGACATCGCCGCCGCCTGCGCCGCGCATGGCGTGGAAGCCTGCATGACGCGTTCGGATCACCCATCCGGCACGGACCGCATCGCGGAAGTGGCGCACCAGCTCGGCCTCGCGCCGGATGCCGTCGTCGTCAACCTGCAGGGCGACGAACCGCTGATCGACCCCGCGCTGCTGGCCGCCTGCGCCGCGCGCATCGAAGCAAGCGTGCCGATGGCCACCTGCGCCCATCCGCTCTCCGACGTCGCCGACGCCTTCAACCCGAACGTGGTGAAGGTCGTGCTGGACAAGCTCGGGCGCGCGCTGTACTTCTCGCGGGCCACGATCCCCTGGCACCGCGACGGCTTTGCTGCCACCCGCGAGCAACTGCCTGCTGGTTACGTACCCCTGCGCCACATCGGCCTGTACGCGTACAGCAATGCGTTCCTGCAACGCTACCCACAGCTGGAACCGTCGCCGCTCGAATCCATCGAAGCCCTGGAACAATTGCGCGTGCTTTGGCACGGCGTGCCGATCGCCGTGCACGTGACGGCCGAGGCGCCCCATGCGGGCGTCGACACGCCGGCCGACCTGGAGCGCGTGCGACTTTTCTACACGTCTTGATCCGCGTAGAAACTACTCTTCAGGCTGCTTGCGCCAGGTCAAACGGCTGAGAGATCGGCCGCCGTCAGTGGCGTTTGATGCTGCTTTTGTGGTAAGTTTCGTATCAGCTAGTCAGACATGCATCAATGCGGTTATCTGTTCCCGACTATAACCGCCTCTACAAGAATTATTAAATACCTTTAGGAATCCCTTCATGCGTCTCATTTTGTTAGGAGCCCCCGGCGCCGGTAAAGGCACCCAGGCGAACTTCATCAAAGAAAAATACAACATCCCCCAAATCTCTACCGGCGACATGCTGCGTGCGGCCATCAAGGCCGGCACCGAGCTGGGCCTGGCTGCGAAAAAAGTGATGGATGCGGGCCAGCTGGTGTCGGACGACATCATCATCGGCCTGGTGAAGGAGCGCCTGAAGGAATCCGACTGCGCCAACGGCTACCTGTTCGACGGCTTCCCGCGCACGATCGCGCAGGCCGACGCCATGAAGGACAGCGGTGTGAAGATCGACTACGTGCTGGAAATCGACGTGCCCGACGAACTGATCGTCGAACGCATGAGCGGTCGCCGCAGCCACCCGGCATCGGGCCGCGTCTACCACGTGAAGTTCAACCCGCCGAAGGTCGAAGGCAAGGATGACGTGACGGGCGAACCGCTGGTCCAGCGCGACGACGACACGGAAGAAACGGTCAAGAAACGCCTGGCCGTGTACCACAACCAGACCGAAGTCCTGCTCGGCTATTACAACAAGTGGGCGGAATCGGGCCTGCCGGGCGCGCCGAAGTACCGCAAGATCTCGGGCGTCGGCCCGGTCGAACAGGTGCGCGACGCCGCATTCGCGGCACTCGAAGGCTGAGCGCCAGGGCGGCGCAAGCCGCTCTTTTTGGCTCCGGATGACTAATGCCATCCGTCCAGGTTTTTAGATCAAAGTTTTGTCGCACGCTTGTGCGGCGAATGCAGCAAGGTTGGCCGTACCGCAGATCAGCTCAACGAAGCTCAACTAAGCGCACGCGGCCTTTCGACTCTGTGGTGGTTTGATCGAAGAACGAGGGGGACGACATGGCATCCGCGCAGCTCATCTTCGCCGTCGCGTGCGGCGTCATCGCGGTATTCTACGGATTGTGGTCGCGCAGTTGGGTCCTGCACCAGGATCCCGGCAACGGCCGCATGCAGGAAATCTCGCTGGCCATCCAGCAGGGGGCGTCGGCCTACCTGGCGCGCCAGTACCGCACCATCGGCATCGTGGGCGTCGTCCTGCTGATCGCCATCTACTTCCTGCTCGGCGCGGCCACCGCGGGCGGCTTTCTGGCCGGCGCGGTGCTGTCCGGGGCCTGCGGCTTCATCGGCATGAACGTGTCCGTCCGCGCCAACGTGCGCACGGCGCAGGCGGCTGCGACCGGGCTCGACCAGGCGCTGAACGTCGCCTTCCGCGGCGGCGCCATCACGGGCATGCTCGTGGTCGGGCTGGGCCTGCTGGGTGTGGCGCTGTTCTATTGGATCCTGATGCTGCGCGCCGACGCTGCCCTCACGCAGCATGAGGTCATCCAGCCGCTCGTGGGCCTCGCATTCGGCGCGTCGCTCATTTCGATTTTCGCGCGCCTGGGCGGCGGCATTTTTACGAAGGGCGCGGACGTCGGCGCCGACCTCGTCGGCAAGGTCGAGGCCGGCATTCCCGAGGACGATCCGCGCAATCCCGCCGTCATCGCCGACAACGTGGGCGACAACGTCGGCGATTGCGCCGGCATGGCGGCCGACCTGTTCGAAACGTACGTCGTCACCCTGATCGCCACGATGCTGCTCGGTGCGCTGGTGATCCCCGGGATGGGCGGCACCGGCACCGTGTATCCGCTGCTGCTGGGCGGGATCTCCATCCTGGCGTCCATCGTCGGCTGCTCGCTCGTGAAGAACCATCCGGGCCACAAGATCATGTACGCGCTGTACACGGGGCTGTGGTGGTCGGCCGCGCTGTCGCTGATCGGGTTCGCCGTCGTCACGTGGCTCGTGTGGCCGGACGACGCGATGCGCTGGCGCATGCTGGGCTGCGCCACGGTCGGCATCGCGCTCACGGGCCTGATGGTCTACATCACCGAGTACTACACGGCCACGGAGTTCGCCCCCGTGCGGCACATCGCGGAAGCGTCGACGACGGGCCACGGCACCAACATCATCGCGGGGCTGGGCGTGTCGATGAAGTCCACCGCGTATCCCGTGCTCGTCGTGTGCATCGCCATCCTCGTCGCGTTCCAGCTGGGCGGCCTGTACGGCATCGCGATCGCGGCCACCGCCATGCTGTCGATGGCCGGCATCATCGTCGCGCTGGATGCCTACGGCCCGATCACCGACAACGCCGGCGGCATCGCCGAGATGAGCGGCATGCCGGACCAGGTGCGCGCCGTCACCGACCCGCTGGACGCCGTCGGCAACACGACGAAGGCCGTCACCAAGGGGTACGCCATCGGCTCCGCGGGGCTGGCCGCCCTCGTGCTGTTCGCCGACTACACGCATGCGCTGGAGGCGCACGGCACACATATCGCGTTCGAGCTGTCGAATCCGATGGTGATCGTGGGCCTGTTCATCGGCGGCCTCGTGCCCTATCTGTTCGGCGCGCTGGCGATGGAAGCGGTGGGGCGGGCGGCGGGCGCCGTCGTGATCGAGGTGCGGCGCCAGTTCCGCGACATCGTCGGCATCATGACGGGCGCCGGCAAGCCGGAATACGACAAGGCCGTCGACATGCTGACGGCGTCCGCGATCCGCGAAATGGTGCTGCCGTCCCTGCTGCCCGTGATCGTGCCGATCCTCGTCGGCATGCTGCTGGGGCCCGCGGCGCTGGGCGGCATGCTGATGGGGACGATCGTGACCGGACTCTTCGTCGCGATCTCGATGACGACGGGTGGCGGTGCCTGGGACAACGCCAAGAAATATATCGAGGACAATCACTACGGCGGGAAGGGCTCCGATGCGCACAAGGCGGCCGTCACGGGCGACACGGTGGGCGATCCGTACAAGGACACGGCCGGGCCGGCCGTGAATCCGCTCATCAAGATCATCAACATCGTGGCGCTGCTGCTTGTCCCGTTGCTGCCGGCCGGCGGCTGGCTGGCCGTGACGGAACCGCAGGCGCTGTACGGCAAACCCGCTGCGACCGCGCAGGCACCCGCAGGGGCAGCCTCGAAAGCAGCGGTTCAGCGCCCGAGCGCCTCGCTGAGCGCACTTTCCAGCGATGCGCGGTCCGAATCGCCGCGGTAGCGCACGCCGTTGATGTAGAAGGTCGGGGTGCCGGTCGCGCCGTCGTGCTGGGCGCGTTCGGCATCCGCCTGCACGCGTGCGCGGTGGCGGCGTTCCAGGACCTCGGTGCGGAAGCGCTCGATGTCGAGATCGAGGCTCTCCGCCAGCACGGCGAGATCCTGCTTGTCGAACACCTGGCGCTGCTGTTCGTACAGCGCGTCGTGCATGTCCCAGAACCGGTCCTGGCCGCCGGCGGCCTCGGCCGCTTCCGCCGCCAGCTCGGCGAGCGGGTGCAGGTGCGCCAGCGGCAGGTGACGGTAGACCAGGCGGATGCCGCCGAACCGCTCGTCCAGGTCGCGCAGCGCGAAGTGGGCGCGCGCGCTGTACGGGCACTGGAAGTCCGCATATTCGATCACCGTCAGCGCCGCATCCGCCGGGCCGCGCACGTGTTCGTCGTTGCCGATCTCGTCAACTCGTTTCATTCATGTCTCCTGGTCGCGTCGAGGCGCCATCATGACACGGCATGGGGGATTGTGTAGTAAATTTTCACCCGGAAAGAAGATAGGTGTAAAAACAAAACAGATGGCGACGAGTTAGCCTCCGTTGCGGTACAGTAGCGTCATCAGCGGTTTTGTTTATTGAACAAGCCGCGCCAGCTTACTAACCAAATGGAGAAAACCATGACGACCAATCTGCGAGGAAAGGGCGTAACCGACGCCCTCGGCCTTGAGCCCACCGACGCACCGCGCCAGGACAGCATGCAGCAGGCCGACGTTGCCGAACGCGCCGAACTGCAGCGTGCGCTGCTGGTCTACGGCATGGCCGGCGCGCTCGGCGCCGGGCAGGCCCGCGGCGCCATCGGCGAACTGCCCAACTGACCGGTAACGCCGGTCACACGAACGGGACCCGCGCGGTCCCGTTTTTCATTTCAGAACACGCACATGCGGTCCGCTTCCTCGCGCAGCCACGGCCGGAAGTCCGGATGCGCGATCCCGATCAGCGCCTGCGCGCGCTGCTTCGCCGACTTGCCGCGCAATTGCGCCACGCCCCATTCCGTGACGACATAGTTGACGTCGTTCTTGCTGGTGGTGGCGTGCGTGCCGGGCGACAGGGTCGGCACGATGCGCGAGACTGTGCCGTCCTTCGCCGTGGACGGCAGCACGATGAACGACTTGCCGCCGCGCGAACGGTTCGCGGCACGCACGAAATCGACCTGGCCGCCCGTGCCGGAATAGGGCAGGTGCCCGATGCTTTCGCTGCCGCACTGGCCGAGCAGGTCGACCTGCAGGCTGGCGTTGATCGACACGAGCTTGTCGTTCTGCCCGGCGATGTACGGGTCGTTCGTGAAGTTCGACGGATGCATCTCCAGCATCGGATTGTGGTGCATGAATTCGTACAGGCGGCGCGAGCCGAGCGCGAACGTCGCCACCATCTTGCCCGGCAACAGGGTCTTGCGGCGGTTGTTGACGGCGCCCGCTTCCACGAGTCGTAAAATGCCGTCGCCGATCATCTCCGTGTGGATGCCGAGGTCGCGCTTGTCCGTCAACTGCATGACGACGGCGTCCGGAATGCCGCCGTAGCCGATCTGCAGGGTGGAACCGTCCTCGATGTGCTCGGCCACGAGACGGCCGATCGCTTCCTGCACGGGGCCGATGTGGGGCAGGCCCACTTCCATGATCGGGTCTTCGCTTTCGACCAGCGCCGTCACCTTCGAGATGTGCACGTGGCACTGGCCGTGCGTGAACGGGACGTGCGGATTCACTTCCAGCACGACGGCGCGCGCCTTGGCGGCGGCCGCCATCGTGTAATCCGTGCCGAGACTGAGGGCGAAGTGGCCGGATGCGCTCATCGGCGACGCCATCGCGAACACGACGTCGGACGGCATCAGGCCCCGTTCGATCAGCATCGGGATCTCGGAAAAATAATTCGGGATGAAGTCGCACCAGCCGCCCTGGCCGCCCGCGCGCGACGCGCCGCCGAAGAACAGCGCCGCGTGGCGCACGTGCGGCCCGCATTCGGGCGCGAAGTAGCCGTATTTGCGCATCGCGAGGATCTGCGCCACCTGGACGTCGTGGAAGCCACGGCATTCCTGCGACAGCGCGTGCAGCAGGGTGGGCGGTTCGCCGACACCGGTCGGGACGACGATCATGTCGCCGTCACGGACGTGGTTGAGGGCATCGAAGGCACTGCCGCGTTTGGCGCGATACATCTCCTGCAGGGTCTGCATGGTCGTCTCCTGTGTCGTTTTTGTTTGAAAAACATGCATCGTGGCAGCTTGACAGCGTGGCGCAGGAAACTGACGCTCACCTGACACACATCCGACGCACAGCAGCGCGCCGGCAAGGCGCCGTGCGGCCGATAATGGAACGCGAGGAGCGACCCATCATGGAATCGAAACGATATGTACTGACTGCATGCATGCTGCTGGCGTGGTCGTGCATGGCGCAGGCGCAGAACCAGGTCCAGCGTACGGAGCAGGCCAACCGCGACGCCGCCGTGGCCGATGAAGCGACCACGGCCAAGCCGGCGCGCACGCCGCCGCCGGCGCCGCTGAGCTATGGCCCCGTGCTGAATCCGCGCGCGCAGCAGGGCGCCGACGCCGTCCGCAAGGACCCGGCCGAGGTGCACGACGAAGCGGATACGTTGACGCGCCAGGCCTCACCGCCCGAGAAGTCCGAGAAGAAACCGAGCGACAAGCAGATTGAGGAATTGCGCCGCCGCGCCGCACGCCGCCATCCGGCGTGGCAGGGAGAAGGGGCGATGGCGCCGCGGCCGTTGCGGTCCGGCGCGACACCGCCCGCGACGGCCGCCGTCCCGATTCCTCCTCCCGCAACGGCGCCTCAGCCCACCGTGCCCAGCACCAGTGTCATCCGCGGCTGCCAGGGCATCGTTTGCACGGATGGGGCCGGCAATACCTTCAACGCGGGCGGCAATGCCGGCGTCAGCAGCACGGGCCGCGCATGTGCGCGGAACGGGACCACCGTCACATGTTTTTGACGTTTTGGCCAACCCTCGCTAGAATCCGCTAATTGACGTTTACGTAAACGGAAAACAAGCGGAAGATAACGAAAGGGAGACAGATGCAAATCCAGAATAACGTGTTCATCGTGACGGGCGGCGCCTCGGGCCTGGGCGCGGCCACCGCGCGCACCATCGTCGAGGCGGGCGGCAAGGTCGTGCTGGCCGACGTGCAGCAGGAAGCCGGCGCGGCGCTGGCGGCCGAAATGGGCGCCGCGGCACGGTTCGTGAAATGCGACGTGACGTCGGAAGCGGACGGCCAGGCCGTCGTGGCGGCGGCGCTCGAACTGGGCAGCCTGCGCGGCCTCGTCAACTGCGCCGGCGTCGCGCCGGCCATCAAGACGGTCGGCAAGGACGGCCCGCATCCGCTGGACGCGTTCCAGCGCGCCATCAACATCAACCTCGTCGGCACCTTCAACATGTGCCGCCTGGCGGCCGATGCGATGGGCAAGGAAGAGGGGCTGGAACACGGCGAGCGCGGCGTGATCGTCAACACGGCGTCCGTCGCCGCGTTCGACGGCCAGATCGGCCAGGCGGCATACGGCGCATCGAAGGCGGGTGTGGCCGGCATGACCTTGCCGATGGCGCGCGACCTGTCGCGCAGCGGCATCCGCGTGATGACGATCGCACCGGGCATCTTCGAGACGCCGATGCTGATGGGCATGCCGCAGGAAGTGCGCGATTCGCTGGGCAAGATGGTCCCGTTCCCGCCGCGCCTCGGCATGCCGCGCGAGTACGCGCACCTGGCGAAGACCATCATCGAGAACGTCATGCTGAATGGCGAGACGATCCGCCTGGACGGCGCCATCCGCATGCAGCCGAAGTGAGCCCTTGAGCGATTTCGGGTACGATGCCCTCTGGTATTCCCGGAGAAATCGTATGACGAAGAAGTTGCTCGCCCCGAAGTTAATAGCTCTCCTTCTGGGCGGTGTGTTGACCGCCGCCCTGAACCCCGTCGCTGCATTCGCCCAGGATGCTTCGGCGCTGCAGCAGTCCCCCGAGGCCGCCAGCGGCTATACCGAGAAGGCCGGCTGGACCGCCCGCAAGTACATGGTGGCGGCGGCGAATCCGCTGGCCGTCGAAGCGGGCTACGAGATGCTGAAACAGGGCGGCACGGCGATCGACGCCGCCATCGCGACGCAGCTGGTGCTCACGCTCGTCGAGCCGCAATCGTCCGGCATCGGCGGCGGCGCGTTCCTGATGTATTACGACGGCAAGAAGGTGCAGGCGTTCGACGGCCGCGAGACGGCGCCGTCGAAGGCGGACGAGCATCTGTTCCAGCATGCGGACGGTACGCCGATGTCGCGGGCCGAAGGCATCGTGGGCGGCCGTTCGACGGGTGCGCCGGGCGTGCTGCGCATGCTGGCGCTGGCCCATCGCCAGCACGGCAAGCTGGCGTGGAAGACGCTGTTCCAGCCCGCGATCCGCCTGTCCGAGCAAGGCTTCGCGGTGAGCCCGCGCCTGAACAGCCTGCTGGCCGAGGACCGCTATCTGCGCAAGGACCCGACCGCGCGCGCCTACTTCTATGCGCCGGACGGCAAGCCCTGGCCCGTCGGCCACGTGCTGAAGAATCCCGAGCTGGCGCGCACCCTGCGCGAACTGGCCGCCGGCGGCGCCGAGGTGTTTTATACGGGGCGCATCGCGCGCGACATCGAGGCGAAGGTCAAGAGCCACCCGACCAATCCCGGCCTGCTGACCGCGGCCGACATCGCCGCGTATCAGCCCAAGCTGCGCGAGCCGGTCTGCAACGACTACCGCGCGTACACGGTGTGCGGCATGCCGCCGCCGTCGTCGGGCGGGATCGCCGTCGCGCAGATGCTCGGCATGTTCGAGACGCGCGACATGAAGGCGCTGGCGCCCGCGAACGGCATCCCGGGCGCGGACGCCGTGCACGTGTTCTCGGAAGTGGGCCGCCTCGCGTATGCGGATCGCGACCGCTACGCCGCCGACACGGATTTCGTCCCGCTGCCGGGCCGCGGCATCCCCGCGCTGCTGGACAAGGGCTATCTGTCGCAGCGCGCGAGCCTCGTCAAGCAGCGGTCGATGGGCAAGGCGCAAGCCGGCCATCCGCCGGGCGTGGAGACGGCGTGGCACTGGGGCCTGGACAATTCGATCGAGGCGCATTCGACGTCGCACATCGTCGCCGTCGATTCGTATGGCGCGGGCCTGTCGATGACGACGAGCGTCGAGGACGCGTTCGGCTCGCGCCAGATGGTCGACGGCTTCATCCTCAACAACCAGCTCACCGATTTCTCGTTCGATTCGCGCGACGCGAACGGGCCGATCGCCAACCGCGTGCAGCCGGGCAAGCGCCCGCGCAGCGCGATGAGCCCCACGATCGTGTTCGACAAGAAGACGGGCAGATTCGTCGAAGCGGTCGGTTCGCCGGGCGGTCCGCTGATCATCAATTACGTGGCCAAGGTCCTCGTCGGCACGCTCGACTGGGGCCTCGACATGCAGCAGGCGATCTCGCTGCCGAACTTCGGCAGCCGCAACGGCCCGACCGAGCTGGAGGCCGGGCGCTTCCCGCTGTCCGAGGTGAAGGCCCTTCAAGCGCGCGGCCATGACGTGCGCGTGTTCGAGCAGACGTCCGGCCTGCAGGGCATTGCACGCATGGAGATCCACGGCGTGCCCTTGTGGTTCGGCGGTGCCGATCCGCGCAGGGAAGGTGTTGCAAAAGGTGACTAAAAGTCGCTTTAATTGTTGGTTGAGAAACAATTATTCCCCTCAAGATCGGCAGAGTTTGCTAATCTTGCTCCGTGGATATTGAATGTAAAACGGGTTTGATCCTCAGCGGTGGCGGCGCGCGTGCGGCCTACCAGGCGGGGGTCCTGCAGGCGATCTCCCGCATCCTGGGGGAGGCGGGTTGGCCCGCTGCGCGCAATCCGTTCGAGATCATCTGCGGCACGTCCGCCGGCGCACTCAACGCGGCCGGCCTGGCCTGCCGCGCCGACGACTTCGGCGACGCCGTCGACCAGTTGGCGGACGTGTGGGAGGGCATCGATGTCACGCAGGTCTACCGCGCCGATTCGCTGGGCGTGCTGCGCTCCGGCGCGCGCTGGCTGTCGCTGCTGTCGTTCGGCTGGATGCTGCGCCAGTGGCACGCGGCGCCGCCGACGTCGCTGCTCGACAACACGCCGCTCGTGGGCCTGCTGCACCGCATGCTCGACCTGCCGCGCCTGGACGCGGCGCTGGCCAGCGGCTGCCTGGACGCCCTCGCGGTCACCGCATCGTCGTACAGCGGCGGCCAGCACGTCACGTTCTACCAGAGCGAACGCGAGATCGCACCGTGGAAGCGGCACCAGCGCCTCGCCCTGCAGGGACAGATCGGCGTCGAGCACCTGCTCGCGTCGAGCGCCTTGCCGTTCATCTTCCCGGCCGTGCCGTTGTACTTCGACGGCCACCTGGAATACTGCGGCGACGGTTCGATGCGCCAGCTGGCGCCGATCGCGCCCGCGATCCACCTGGGCGCGCGCCGCGTGCTCGTCGTGGGGGCGGGGCGCATGAACGAGACCGTGAACCACCTGCCGGTGCACGTGCGCTATCCGAGCCTGGCGCAGATCGCCGGCCACGCGCTGTCGTCGATCTTCCTGGACGGCCTCGCGATGGATATCGAGCGCCTGCAGCGCGTCAACGAGACGCTGTCCATGCTGCCGGAGGAGGCGCTGGCGAAGACGCCGCTGCGCCGCATCGACCTGCTCGCGATCGTGCCGTCGGAACGCCTGGACGACATCGCGGCGCGCCACGCGGTCAACCTGCCGGGGCCCGTGCGCACGCTGCTGGGCGGGATCGGGGCGATCGAGGCGCGCGGCGCCTCGCTGGCGTCCTATTTGCTGTTCGAAGGCGGCTATACGCGCGAACTGATGGCGCTGGGCCAGCGCGACACCTATGTCCGGCGCCGCGACGTACTGGAGTTTTTCGAAGCATGAAACGATGCCTGTTCCTGGTCCTCGCGCTGTTGTGGGCCGTTGTCGCCCACGCGGCGCCGACCCCGACCCTGCGCTTCGAGCACCTGTCGGTGGACGACGGCCTCGCGCAGGAATCCGTGCTGTCCATCGTCCAGGACCCGGACGGCTTCATGTGGTTCGGCACCCAGTCCGGCCTGTCGCGCTACGACGGCTACCGCTTCACGAATTTCCGCAACGTCGTCGGCGATCCGAAGACGCTCGCCAACAACTGGGTGCGCGTGCTGTACGCCGACCGCAAGGGCCGGCTGTGGATCGGCACGGACGGCGGGCTCGATCGCTACGAACCGAAGACCGGCACGTTCAGCCATTTCGTGCCCGACGAACCGGCCAAGCGGGGCAACGGCAACCGCCACATTCGCGCCATCCTCGACGACGGCAAGGAAGGCCTGTGGCTCGCGACGGCCGACGGCCTGCAGCACTTCGACATCCCGACGGGCCGCTTCGACACGTGGCACCACGTGCCGGGCGTGCCGGACAGCCTCGCGTCGGACAAGCTGACGGCCCTCGCGCGCGGGCGCGACGGCCGCCTGTGGATCGGCACCGCGGCGGGCCTCGACAGCCTCGACCCGGAGCGGATGCACTTCCGCCACCACCCGTCGCCGCGCGGCGGCAAGTACGACTTCGTGCAGACGCTGATGGTCGACGCGGGCCAGGGCCTGTGGGTCGGCAGCATGGGCGGCCTGGAACGCCTGTCGCTCGGGCCGAAGGGCGACGTGCGCACGTTCGGGCTTGACGACGGCATGCCGCCGGGCGAGATCAGCGTGTTGTACGAGGACGCCGAGCGCCAGGTCTGGGTCGGCTCGCACGACCGCGGCCTGTACCGCTGGCTGCCCGCGCTGGGCCGCTTCGAGCGCCATCCGCACCGCATCACCGACAGCTACAGCCTCGGCGACAACCAGGTCACGGCGCTGTACGGCGACCGCGTGGGCACGTTCTGGGTCGGCACCTGGTACGGCGGCGTGTCGCGCGCGGACATGGGCAGCGGCGGCTTCGCGCGCATCGTGCGCGGCGACGACACGCCGCTCGCGCTGGAAGACAACAAGGTGCGCGGCATCGTCGGCGACGGCGGCGGGAAGCTGTGGCTCGCCACGAACGGCGGCCTGCACCTGTTCGATCCGGCGACCGGCGCGGACCAGGCATGGCGCCTCGCGCCTGTCGAAGCGGGGCTGACGGGCGACGCGATGGCGACGTCGGTGGCGCTCGGCCGCGACGGCACCGTGTGGCTCGGCACGCGCAACGGCCTCGCGCACTTCGATCCGAAGACCGGGCGCATCACGCGGCGTCCGCTGTCCACCGACGATGTCGACGCCAACTACGTGCGCAATGTGCACGTCACGCGCGACGGCACCTTGTGGGCCGCGAGCCGCGGCGGCCTGCACCGCATCGACCCGGACGGCAAGCAGACGACGTACCAGCACGATCCGACCGCGGCCGCGAGCCTGGCCGACAACATCGTGCGGCCGATGCTGGAAGACCGCCACGGCCGGTTCTGGGTCGGCACGTTCGACGGCCTGGACCTGCTCGACCGCGCCACCGGCAAGTTCCGCCACTTCCGCCACGATCCCGACGATCCCACGAGCCTGTCGCACGACGAGGTGCATTACTTGCTGGAAGACCGGCGCGGCGACCTGTGGGTCGGCACGGCCGTGGGCCTGAACCGCATGGTGATCGGCAGCGACGGCACGCCGCGCTTCCAGCGCTACACGGTGCGCGACGGCATGGCGGACGACGTCGTGGCCGCGATGCAGGAAGACCTCGACGGCTTCATCTGGGTCTCCAGCTCGAGCGGCCTGCACCGGCTCGACCCGACCAGCGGCGCCTGGCGCAACTACAACGCGACCGACGGCACGATCGAAGGGGCGTACTTCGACGCCTCCGCGCTGCGCGTGGCCGACGGCACGCTCTACTTCGGCGGCAACAACGGCATCACCGCATTCAATCCGCGCGCGCTGCACGACAACCTGATCGCGCCGCGCGCCGTCATCACGGGCCTGCAGATCTTCGGCCAGCCGTGGCAGGACGTCCGGCCGGGCATGCTGCCGGGGCCCATCGAGCGCCTGTCCGGCATCACGCTCACGCCGCAGGACTCCGTGTTTTCGCTGGAGTTCTCGGCGCTGCACTTCGCCGCCCCGGGCCGCAACCGCTTCGCCTACCGCCTCGTCGGCTTCGACCAGGACTGGATCGGCGTCGACGCCAGCAAGCGCTTCGCGACCTACACGAACCTCGATCCGGGCAGCTACACGTTCCAGGTGCGCGCGGCGAACAAGGACGGCGTGTGGAGCGATGCCGCCGCCACGCTGGAAGTGACCGTGCTGCCGCCGTACTGGAAGACCTGGTGGTTCCGCACCCTGTGTGCGCTGGTGGTGATCGGCTGCGGGTACGGCGCATACCGGATTCGCGTGGACGTCCTGCGCCGCCAGAAGGCCATGCTGGAACAGCAGGTCAGCGCGCGTACGGAACGCATCGAGCAGCAGAACCGCCTGCTGGAACGCCAGACCGAGGAACTGCGCGAGCAGGAACGGCAGGTGCGGCGCCGCACGAACGAGCTGGCGCTCGCCAACGGCGCGCTGCAGGAAAACGAGGAACGGCTGTACCAGGCCAAGCAGCGCGCGGAAGACGCGACGCGCCAGAAGTCCGAATTCCTCGCCAACATGAGCCACGAGATGCGCACGCCGCTGGCCGGCGTGATCGGCATGCTGGGCTTCGCGCTGCGCGACACGGCGCTGCGCGACTGCACGCGCGAGCAGATCCTGCGCGGCCAGGCGAATGCCCAGTCGCTGCTGGCGATCATCAACGACCTGCTCGACTTTTCCAAGATCGAGGCGGGCAAGCTGACCATCGAGAACATCGACTTCGCGCTCGACGAATCGATTTCGCATGTCGGCACGCTATTCGAGGAGCAGGCCGGCGCGCACAGCGTGGGCTTCGCCGTGCGCCTCGATCCGGACCTGCCGCGCTTCGTCGTGGGCGACCCGACCCGGCTGCGCCAGATCCTCGTGAACCTCGTCGGCAACGCCTTCAAGTTCACCGAGAGCGGTTCCATCACCGTGCGCGTCGAGCGCCGTCCGGAAGACCAGCACGACCGCGCGGGCCGCAACATGATCCGCTTTTCGGTCGAAGACACGGGCATCGGCATCGCGCCGGACGCCTTGCCGCGCCTGTTCCAGAAATTCGAGCAGGCCGACGCGACGACGACGCGCCGCTACGGCGGCACTGGCCTGGGCCTGGCGATCTGCCGCCAGCTCGTCGAACTGATGGGCGGCACGATCGGCGTCGCCAGCACGCCCGGCGTGGGCTCCACGTTCAGCTTCGTGCTGCCGCTGGCGGACGGCGTGCAGCCGCACTCCGTCGTCGACCAGCCGCGCGCGCCGCACACGCACCGCTTGCGCGTGCTGTGCGCGGAAGACTATCCGACCAACCAGATCATCGTGCGCATGATGCTGGAGGAGCTGGGCCACCAGGTCGACGTCGTCGAGAACGGCGTGCTGGCCGTGGCGGCATGCGCGCGCACGCGCTACGACCTGATCCTGATGGACGGCCGCATGCCCGAGATGGACGGCGCCTCGGCCACGCGCCTGATCCGCGCCGGCGGTCCGCTGGAAGCGCCCGTGCTGGACCAGCACCTGATGATCGTCGCGCTCACCGCCAACGTCAGCGAGGAAGACCGGACGCGCTACCTGGCCTGCGGCATGGATGCCTTCATCACCAAGCCCATCGACGACTCGCAGCTGCATTACCACCTCACGCGCGCCATCGAGCGCCAGCTGCAGCGCGGCATCGAACTCGCACCGATGCCGGAGCCGGCCGCGCGCGCGCCGTCGACGGCCGAGCTGGACGCGATGTTCGACGTGCCGGGCGACGCCGATGCTCCCGCCGCGCCGCCGCCCCCGATCCGGCGCGCGAGCGACCTGAAGGACCGCCTGCGCGGCGCCTTCCTGGCCGACCTGCCGCGCCGCCGCATCGAACTGGACAAGGCGTTGGAGACGGGCGACCGCGACACCGCCGGACGCGTCCTGCACGGCATGAAGGGCAGCGCCGGCTACCTGGGCGAGGATGGGCTGCGCGCGCTGTGTGCCGAACTCGAGGCCCTGGCGGACGCGGGCCAGCTCGACGCCGTGCGCGCCGGCCTGCCGCGCCTGTGGGACCTGCTGGCCCGCTTCGAGGCCGCGACTGCCTGAATCGTGCGCGCGTCTCACAGCTGTATAATTGCCATTTAACAATTGCGACACAATGGGGCAGGGATGAAGGTTTTGATAGTCGACGATGACGTGGTGTCGCGCATGATGCTGATGCACATGATCGACAGCACCGCGAGCGGCGTGTTCGACGTGCTGGAAGCGGAGGATGGCGCAGACGCCTGGGCGCAGCTGGATGCCGGCGCGAACCCCGCGCTGCTGTTCTGCGACCTGCGCATGCCGCGCCTGTCCGGCATGGAATTGCTGGCGCGCGTGAAAGCGGACGCCCGCTTCGCCGGCCTGCCGTTCGTCCTCGTCTCGGCCGCGGCCGACGGCGCGACGATGGAGCAGGCGCTGTCGCTGGGCGCCGCCGGCTACATCGTCAAGCCGTTCGACGCCGCGCGCGTGGCGCAGCACCTGCAACCCCTGATGCGTGCGCCCGACGAGCAGCCCGACGCCACCCTGCGCCGCCTCGGCATCGACGCCACGCGCCTGCTGCTGTACCTCGGCGGCCTGCAGCGCCAGCTCGTCAGCGCGGGCACCGACCTGGCCGCGCTGCTGGCCACGAGCCAGCTCGACGCCGCCCGCGCCCATCTCGCGCGCCTGTGCGAAGGGTGCCGCACGTTGGGCCTGTACGGTGCCGCGAACGGCTTCGACGCCTTGCGCTCCGCCCCCGACGGCGCCGCCCTGGCGCGCGAACTGGAAGCCGCACACCGCGCCGTGCTGCGCCAGACCGACGCCACGCGGCACCTGGCGATGTAAGGTTGCGCGCCCGCCCGCAACGTTAAATTCCTGCCGGAAAACGCGAAAAATTGTTGTCGAAAATGTTGTAAATCACCCCTCCACACGGCAGCGGAATCCGGCATACTGATCCTTTGCCGTGGCCGGCATGCAGCACCTCCCAGGCAGAACGGCAACTTGTCGGGCGTCTTTTTTGCCCCGTACGGACCGCGCCAAGCGCGCGCCGTCTGTCATGAGCTTGTCATTAAAATAGTCGACTTTGCACGGCAGCGCAGACTGCTGGGACGGAGCTTTGACCAGGGATTGCATGAGCGAGGACTATGAAGACCACGGTTTCCCCCAGCTTGACCTTCCTTACCGGCGGCGGCCAGATGGCCGCGCATATCGCCGCCCATGACTGGCACATCACGCCGCTTGGCCCCGTCGAGGACTGGCCCGCCGCACTGCGCACGGCACTGAGCCTGGCGCTGAATTCCCGGTTCCCCACCTTGCTGTGCTGGGGCGCCGACCTGATCAGCTTTCCTAACGACGCCTGCATGCCGTTGCTCGGCGACAAGGCCGCGCTGGGCCGGCCGTTCCGCACGGTCTGGCCGGACGTGTGGGACACCATCGGGCCGATCGCGACGAAAGCCTATGCGGGCGAAGCGTGCCACCACGAAGACATGCCCGTGCCGATGGCGCGCCACGGCTATCCGGAACAGGCCTGGTTCACGTTTTCGTACAGCCCCGTGCGCGACGACGACGGCACCGTCGGCGGCATCCTGTGCACGGCCGTCGAGACGACGGACAAGATGCGCGCGCTGGAGTCCCTGCGCCGCCTGAACGGGGCGCTGACGCACCAGGTGGCGTCGCACGCGAGCGACCGCGAACGCCTGTGGCGCATCTCGCCCGACGTGATGGCCGCGGCGTCGCTGGCGACGGGGCGCTTCCTTACCGTGAACCCCGCGTTCACCGCGTGCTTCGGCTGGAGTGCCGAGGAAGCGACCACGCGCCCGTTCATGGACATGGTGTACCCGGACGACCGCGCGGACGTGCTGCGGAAAATGCAGATCCTGGCCGAGGGCACGCCGCTCGTCGGCTACGAGACGCGCGTGCTGCACAAGGACGGCTCGTACCGCTGGGTGTCGTGGACGATCTCCCCGGAAGGCGAGCTGCTGTACGGCGTCGCGCGCGACATCACGGCGGAAAAACACCAGGCCGACGCGCTGCGCCAGGCCGAGGAAGCGCTGCGCCAGTCGCAGAAGATGGAAGCCGTGGGCCAGCTCACGGGCGGCCTCGCGCACGATTTCAACAACATGCTGGCGGGCGTCACGGGCCACCTGGAACTGATGAAGCTGCGCCTGCGCATGGGCCAGAGCGGCGACCTGCTGACGCGCATCGACGCGGCCCTCGGCGTGACCCAGCGCGCGGCCGCCCTGACGCACCGCCTGCTCGCGTTCTCGCGCCGCCAGGCCCTCGATCCGAAGCCGACCAGCGTCAACGCGCTCGTGATGTCGATGACGGACCTGATCGAGCGCGCGGCCGGCCCGTCGATCGCCGTGCGCACGCGTCTCGCGGCCGCGCTGTGGACCACCCTGTGCGACCCGAACCAGCTGGAAAGCGCGCTGTTGAACCTCGCGAACAATGCGCGCGACGCGATGCCGGAAGGCGGCCTGCTCGTCATCGAGACGGAGAACGTCACGCTGACCGCCGCCCAGGCGCGCCGCCACGGCGACCTGCGGCCTGGTGAATACGTGCAGGTGAGCGTGCGCGACAACGGCGCCGGCATGGCGCCCGACGTCGTCGCGCGCGCGTTCGACCCGTTCTTCACGACGAAGCCGATGGGGCAGGGGACCGGCCTGGGCCTGTCGATGGTGTACGGCTTCGCGCACCAGTCGGGCGGCAACGTGCGCATCGAATCGCGGCCGGGACAGGGGACCGAAGTGCGCCTGCTGCTGCCGCGCCACCTCGTGGAGACGCAGCCGGCCGCGGGCCCGGACGTCGAACCGCCGCTGGAAGCGGGCACGCGCAAGGGTGTCGTGATGGTCGTCGACGACGAGGCGGACATCCGCGCCGTGATGACCGAGGTGCTCGAATTGCAGGGCTACACGGTGCTCGTCGCCTGCGATGCGCCGCAGGCCCTGCGCCTGTTGAAGGACACGCGGCCGGACATGCTCGTCACGGACGTCGGCCTGCCCAACGGCATGAACGGCCGCCAGCTGGCCGACCACGTGCGCGTGCAATGGCCGCAGCTGCCCGTGCTGATGGTGACGGGCTATGCGGAAAGCACGGTCATGAAGAACGAGAAGCTGCCCGCGCAGATGGAGATCCTGACCAAGCCTTTTGCCATGAACGCGCTGGTGGACAAGGTCGGGTGCATGCTGGCGCAGAGTATGGGTACTGAGGTGAATGCGGAGACGGGGGCCGAAGCCGCGTAGGGTGTGGGCACGCCGTGCCCACGCGTGATATTTGCGATATGTTGGCGTTACCAGCCATCAGGCGGCCAGGTCGTTCCGGCCGTCGTCCAGCGTGACCAGTTCCCCGAAGTGCACGGTGCGCGTGGCGATGTCGTGGTACGCGCCCACGAGTCCCATCTCGCCGCGCGCGATGCGCTCGCGCAGGAAGGCGCTGCCGGCGATGATCTCGTCCAGCGAGTTCTCGATGTTGCGGCGCGTGACCGCCTCGAGCATTGCCTTGCCCTCGGGCGGATGATGGGCGCCGCACTTGCACTGGTCGACCGCCTTGCGGATCTTGCCCGTGATCGCCCCCATGCTGTGCGCGCCTTCGTTCTGCAGCGCGAGGCCGATCGCGCCGCAACTCGAGTGGCCTTTCACGACGATCAGTTTCGCGCCCAGTTTATGGGCGATCTCCAAACTGCCGATGATCTCGCGGCTGATCACGTTGCCCGCGATGCGGATCGTCAGCAGGTCGCCCAGGCCGGCATCGAAAATGATTTCCGGCGACGTGCGCGAATCGATGCAGTTGACGACGACGGCCATCGGATGCTGCCCGCCCGCCGTCGCTTCCACCTGGTGCAGATAGTATTTCTTCGTCGTGCGGCCGGCACGGAAGCGCTCGTTGCCGTCGCGCAGCAACTGCAGCACGTCTTCCGGAGCCAGCCTGGTCTGCGTGTCCTTGTCGAGGGCGGGGACGAACTGGATCGGATCGTGCAGGCTGTACTTGTCGCGCAGGCCCACGACGTTCAGCTTGACGTTGCGTTCCGCCGCGACGACGCGGTAGTCGTTGATGACTTCGAGCACGTCGTGGTCGATGTAGTCCGAGTTGGCCGCGTCGATCAGCACGTTCGCGTTCTCCGGGATTTCCCACAGCGCGCTCTTGATCGTGGCCTTGTTCAGGAACGACACCTGGTTCGGCAATTCCATCTTGACGACCTCGCCGATGTGCAGGCGGTACTGTTCCATCGAGAACGGATTCTTGAAGTGGCTGCGCATCAGGTAGAACAGGCTGGCGGCCAGGCCGATCAGTACGCCGGTCAGCAGGTCCGTCAGCACGATGGCGGCCACGGTGACGGCGAACGGCACGAATTGCGACCAGCCCTTCTTGTACATGTCGCGGAACAGCGAGACCTTGGCCAGCTTGTAGCCCGTCACGATGAGGATCGCGGCCAGTGCGGCCAGCGGAATCAGGTTCAGCATGGGCGCCAGCACGAGCACGCTGGCCAGCAGCAGCACGCCGTGGAGGATGGTCGAGGCCTTGGTCCGGTTGTCGTTCTGGATGTTGACGGAGCTGCGCACGATGACGGACGTGACGGGCAGGCCGCCCAGCAGGCCGGCGCAGATGTTGCCGACGCCCTGCGCGACGAGTTCGCGGTTCGTGGGCGTTTCGCGCTTGTGCGGATCGAGCTTGTCGACCGCTTCCACGTTCAGCAGCGTTTCCAGCGACGCGACGATGGCGATCGTGAAGCCGACAATCCAGACGTCGTGGTTCGTGAAATGGGCGAGATCCGGGACATTCAGGTAAGCACCGAGGTTACCGATATCGAGGGGCGGAATATCGACGAGATGTTCCGGATCGATACTCAGTGCGGGAAAGAAACGATCGAATGTCACATTCAGTGCAACACCCAATGCCACGACGAACAATGGCGCCGGCAGCAATTTGATGTTCTTGAATGGCGTCCTGTCCCAATACACGAGGATCAGCATCGACAGGAGCGCAATGATCATGGCGCCGGGCGTGATCGAATTGAATGCATGCGCAATGGCGGAAAACGTGTTTTCTCCATTGGCCTGGATGAACGACGTATCATCGGCCGGATTGGCGTCATAACCGATCGCATGGGGAATCTGTTTGAGAATCAGCAGAATGCCGATCGCGGCGAGTAATCCCTTGATGACGTTCGAGGGAATGTAATTGGCGATAAAGCCGCCACGGGCGACACCCATGGCCAATTGCATTACGCCGGCAATCAATATGGCCGCGAGCAGGATTTCGAAGGCGCCGAGTTTCGTGATCGAGGCGAGGACGACGGCCGCCAGCCCGGCCGCGGGGCCGCTGACGCTCGTATGGGAACCGCTGATGGCACCCACGACGATGCCGCCGATAATGCCGGAAATAATCCCTGAAAACAAAGGCGCGCCGGAGGCGAGGGCAATACCGAGACACAGGGGCAAGGCGACAAGAAACACTACTATGCCGGCCGGCAAATCGTACTTGAGGGTATTCGTATGCATGGGAATCTCACGGAAGAACGATGGTTGTCAGTCAGAATGCGCTTGTTTATTTTGCGCATGGCGATATAACGATTTACATCGGGTTATGGCCGATGAACCGGATTCATGAACGTTTGATTTGGATTGAACCAAAACGGTGCAATGCACCGTTTCGATGCATTTTCAGGAACGTCGATTGTTAAAGCGACGGGGAAAAAATATAACATGCAGTTTGCAAATGCGTCCAGCATGCACGGTCAATCGTTACAATTCTTTCGCGCGAAATAGATTTGAATAAAAGCGGTTTTAATCGGGTTATTTTTATTGCCTTGAATAACGCCGAATTACGAATCTGATAAACGTGCGGATGAGGTCGTATAGACGTCCGGCGGCGCCGAACATTGTGGGAGGAGCTCGCGTCCTGTAGAATAGCTGGCTGCAGTACGCAGAGTGTCGCCATAGTACAATGGATAGTACAAGGTCCTCCTAAGACTTAGATGCAGGTTCGATTCCTGCTGGCGACACCAGTTTCACCATCCCCCAGCCGCATCAGGCCGTCCCCCTTCGGTACAATGCCTGCTTTCTCACACTCTTACCGATATCCGCGCCGACAAGCGTCGCGGCCGCTCACACCATGGCTGTCATTTCCCTCTCTTCCGCGCAACTGGCATTCGGCCACGTCGCGCTGCTCGACCATGCCGATTTCTCGCTGGAAGCCGGCGAACGCGTCGGCCTCATCGGCCGTAACGGCACCGGCAAATCCTCACTGCTGAAAATCATTTCCGGCCGCTCGAAGCTGGACGACGGCCTGCTCGTCATGCAGCAGAGCGTCAAGATCGCGTACGTCGAGCAGGAGCCCGTGTTCGATCCGGAGATGACCGTGTTCGACGCGGTCGCCGCCGGCATGGGCGACCAGCAGGCGATGCTGACGGAGTACGAATCGCTGACCGGGCAATTCGGTCACGGCAACGATGACGCGATCATGGAGCGCATGCACGATCTGCAAGTGAAACTCGATGCGACGGATGCCTGGAACCTCGGCAACCGCGTCGAGACCACGCTGGGCCGCCTGGGCCTCGCGGGCGATGCGAAGATGGGCACGTTGTCGGGCGGTATGCAGAAGCGCGTGGCGCTGGCTGTCGCGCTCGTGTCCGGCCCCGACGTGCTGCTGCTGGACGAACCGACGAACCACCTGGACTTCACGTCGATCCAGTGGCTGGAAGGCCTGCTGCGCGAATTCCGCGGCTCCGTGCTGTTCATCACCCACGACCGCCGCTTCCTCGACAACGTCGCCACGCGCATCGTCGAACTGGACCGCGGCCGCCTGCTCTCGTTCCCCGGCAATTTCAGCAAGTACCAGGAACGCAAGAAAGAACTGCTCGCGATCGAAGAGGTCGAGAACGCCAAGTTCGACAAGGTGCTTGCACAGGAAGAAGTGTGGATCCGCAAGGGCGTGGAAGCGCGCCGCACCCGCAACGAAGGCCGCGTGCGCCGGCTGGAAGACCTGCGCCTGCAGCGTTCCGCGCGCCGCGACCAGCAGGGCCAGGTCCGCATCGACGTCGCGACCGGCGAGCGCTCGGGCAAGATCGTCGCGGAACTGGAAAACATTTCGAAGTCGTATGGCGACAAGGTGATCGTGCAGGACTTCACCGGCACGATCATGCGTGGCGACAAGGTCGGCCTGATCGGGCCGAACGGCGCGGGCAAGACGACGCTGCTGAAAATCATTCTTGGCGAAGAGACGGTGGACAGCGGCAACGTCAAGCTGGGCACGCGTTTGAACGTCGCGTACTTCGACCAGATGCGCGCGCAACTGAACGAAGAAGCGACGCTGGCCGACACGATCGCGCCGGGCAGCGACTGGGTCGAGATCAACGGCCAGCGCAAGCACGTGATGAGCTACCTGGGCGACTTCCTGTTCGCGCCCGAGCGCGCTCGCTCGCCCGTGAAATCGCTGTCCGGCGGCGAGCGCAACCGCCTGCTGCTGGCGCGTCTGTTCGCCAAGCCGGCCAACTGCCTCGTGCTCGACGAACCGACCAACGACCTCGACATCGAGACGCTCGAACTGCTCGAAGAACTGTTGACGGATTACTCGGGCACCGTGTTTCTCGTCAGCCACGACCGCACGTTCCTCGACAACGTCGTCACCCAGGTCATCGTTTCCGAAGGGCAGGGGACGTGGCGCGAATACGTCGGCGGCTACAGCGACTGGGAGCGCGTGAAAGCGGCGCCCGCGCCCGCGGTAGCACAAAAGGCCGCGCCGGCGAAAGCGCAGGATATGTCATCCAACGCACAGAACGCGTCGGGCAAGAAGGTAAAGTTGAGCTACAAGGAACAGCGAGAGCTGGAGGAGTTGCCGCAGCTTATCGCCAGCCTTGAAGACGAGCAGTCGGCCATCACGGCACAGCTGAATGCGCCCGACTTCTACAAGACCAATCCCGCTGACGCGCGCCGGATCAATGCGCGTTACGCGGAAATCGAGGAGCTTCTGCTCGACGCCCTGGAGCGTTGGGAAGGCCTCGAAGCGCGCTCGCGGGGAGAATAGCCCATGCGTTAGCGCATCGCTGAGCGCGGGCCAGGCGCCCGCTGACGGAGAGACATGACTGAGCATGACGACCGCTACGCCGTGCCCGCCACGGCAGCCATCCCCGCCGACGCTCCCATGTTCAACCGCGCGGCCTGGCTCCGCATCCTGCCCTTCGCCGCCTACCTGGCCTTCATCGTCATCGGCGACGTGCTGCAACGCCTGGGTGTCCCGCAGGACGCCCTGCGCTGGTTGTACCCCGCCAAGATCGCCCTCGTGGCCCTGTTGCTGGCGCTGTCCTGGCGCCAGTACAAAGAACTTTCCCGCTTTCATCTCGCACCGCTGCACGCGTTGACCGCGCTGGCGACGGGCGTGCTCGTGCTCGTCCTTTGGATCAGCCTGGACGCCGGCTGGATGGTGTTCGGTTCCTCGTCCGGCTTCGATCCGCGCGTCGACGGCCGTGTCGACTGGCTGCTCGTGGCGATCCGCATCGCCGGCGCCGCGCTCGTCGTGCCCGTCATGGAAGAGTTGTTCTGGCGCTCTTTCCTGATGCGGTGGGTGGACGCGCCCGACTTCGAGTCGGTTGAGCCCTCTCAACTCTCCATCAAAAGCTTCGTCATCACTGTCGTGCTGTTCGGTGTCGAACATAACCTCTGGCTTGCGGGGATCGTTGCGGGCGCGGCCTACAGCCTGCTGTACATGCGTCACCGCAACCTGTGGTCGCCGATCCTGGCACATGCCGTCACCAACGGCCTGCTGGGCGTGTGGGTGGTTCGGACCGGCAGCTGGTCTTACTGGTAAGCCGTCCGCCATTAACTTCAAGAAAAAGACAAACCATCATGCTGAATTTCCGCGTGCGTCCCCTTGCCCTGTTGCTCTGCACCCTGTTCACGCTGCCCGCCGGCGCCGGTCCCAGCGATGCGCTCCACCTATATGCCGGCGTCGGCTACGGCCACGACGACAACCTGCTGCGCGTGCCGGAGGGCCAGTCCGCGTTCGACGGCACCCGGGCCGATTCGTGGTGGATGCGGGAGGGCGGATTGATCTTCGATAAGACCTATAGCCGCCAGCGGATTTCCATCGTGGCCAAGCTGTCGAAGTACGACTTCGACCACTTCAAACAGCTGAATTACGATGGCAAGGACTTGCAGGCAACCTGGTTCTGGCAACTCGGCAACCACCTCGAAGGCAAGGTCGGCACCACCTATCAACAAGTGCTGGCGCCGTACACCGATTTCCAGAGCAACGAGCGCAACCTGCGCCGCAGCCGCAGCCACTTCGCGGAAGGCGCGTGGCGCTTCCACTCGTCCTGGCGCGTGCGCACGGGCTTCCAGCGCGACAAGTACGACTACGAGCTGTTCGCCCAGCGCTACAACAACCGCACGGAAGATTCGAGCGAGGTCGAACTCGATTACCTGCCCAGCAGCGGCAGCACGGTCGGCCTCGTGGCACGGCGGGTCAAGGGCAAGTATCCATATCCGCGCCCCGTCGGTCCGAATCTTCTCAACGACAACTTCACGCAGGACGAACTGAAAGCGCGCGTACTGTGGATAGCGACGGGTTCCACGACGTTCGATGCACTGGTCGGCTACACGCGGCGCGACCAGCCGTCGTTCGGCACGGGCAAGACGAGCGGCGTGGCCGGCAAGATCAAGGCCACGTACCAGCCGCGCGGCAAGATGACGTACCGGGCTGCCGTCTGGCGCGACTTCGCGCCGCTGGAAAGCACGGTCGTGAGCTATACGCTGAACAAGGGCGCCAGCGTCGGCGCGCAATGGGATGCGACGGCCAAGATCAAGGTGAATGCCGACGCCGTCTACGAACGGCGCAACTACAACGCGCGCGCGTCGTTCGCAAGCGCGGGCGACATCCGCGATTCCATCCGCACGCAGAGCCTGTCCGCGACGTGGACGCCGCGGCCGACCATCCAGGTGTCGGCGGGGCTGGCGCACCAGGCGCGCAGCGGATCGCCCGTGCTCGGTACGGGCAGCTTCAAGTCGAACAGCGTGTCGCTGTCGGCCAATGCGCAGTTTTGAATGCTTTTATGACGGTCAATGACATACCGCTGATCTCGTTCTTCCAGCGCGTACTCGACCCCCTGATCATCATGGGCACGCTGTACCTGTCGGCGGTGCTGTTCCATGAGCCGTTCTCGGGCTACCTGCTGGTATTGATGGTGCTGGCCTTCTTCATTTCGTCGGCCGTGTACCAGCACGTCGATCCGTACCGCACGTGGCGCAGCGGGCGCATGTGGGCCTATGCGCGCGACACCGTGTTCGGCTGGTGCGTGACGATCGCCGTGCTGATGTTCCTCGGCTCGTCCAGCGGCCTCAAATACTATTACGACGAGCGCGTGCTGCTGGCCTGGGCCGTCGCCACGCCGCTCATCCTGCTGGGCAGCCACATTGCCGTACGCATTGCGAACCGGCCCGGCAAGAGCAAGGAAGTGCGCTCGGTCGTCGTGGTCGGCGTCAACGACGTGGGCCTGAAATTCGCCGGCATCTGCGACCGCCATCCGAACCTGTTCATGCAGGTGCGCGGCTTCTTCGACGACCGCGACGGCGAACGGCACCCGGCCGAGCTGCCGCATCCGATGCTGGGCAAGACGAGCGAGCTGGTGCAGTACGTGCGCGACAACGGCATCAAGATGATCTTCATCAGCCAGCCGATCTCCGCGCAGCCGCGCATCCGCAAGCTCATCGACGAGTTGCAGGACACGACCGCGTCCGTCTATTTCCTGCCGGACGTCTACATCTTCGACCTGATGCAGGCGCGCTTCGACAACGTGGGCGGCATGCCCGTGATCGCGATCTGCGAGACCCCGTTCATGGGCCTGAACAGCACCATCAAGCGCGGTTCCGACATCGTGCTGTCGAGCCTGATCCTGCTGCTGCTGGCGCCGCTGATGCTCGTGGTCGCCGCGGTCGTCAGGATGAGTTCGCCTGGCCCCGTGATCTTCCGCCAGCGCCGCTACGGCCTGTATGGCGAAGAGATCATCGTCTACAAATTCCGTTCGATGAAGGTGATGGAAAACGGCGATGCCGTCGTGCAGGCGCGCAAGGAAGACGACCGCGTGACGCCCATCGGCCGCTTCCTGCGCCGCACGTCGCTCGACGAGTTGCCGCAGTTCGTCAACGTGCTGCAGGGCAGGATGAGCATCGTCGGGCCGCGTCCGCACGCGGTCGCGCACAACGAGCAATATCGCAAGCTGATCAAGGGATACATGCTGCGCCATAAGGTCAAACCGGGCATCACAGGTTGGGCGCAGGTCAACGGGCTGCGTGGTGAAACTGCCACGCTGGACAAGATGGAGGCGCGCATCCAGTACGACCTCGATTACCTGCGCAACTGGTCGCTGTGGCTGGACCTGTGGATCGTTCTTAAAACAGTGAAGGTCGTGCTCACGCGCGAGAACGCATTCTAAAACCCGCGCGTTTTGAAACGCGCTTAAAAGTCCGCACATGTGGGGTCGCTTAGGTTCGACTTAAAGAGCCGGATTCAATCGGATCGGCGCTTGCGGCGCCCGATGGGCTGCGTGAAAATAATTGCTGAGATTGCAATTTTTTATTGATTTTGCATAACATTCGCCAGGACAACTGCCAATGAAGAAAGCGTTGATCACGGGTGTCACCGGCCAGGACGGTTCCTATCTCGCGGAACTGCTGCTGGCCAAGGGTTACGAAGTGCATGGCATCAAGCGGCGCGCTTCGCTCTTCAATACCGAGCGGATCGATCACATCTACCAGGATCCGCACGTCGAGGACAATCACTTCCACCTGCATTACGGCGACCTGTCCGACACGTCGAACCTCAACCGCATCCTGTGCGAAGTCCGGCCGGACGAAGTCTACAACCTCGGTGCGATGAGCCACGTGGCCGTGTCGTTCGAATCGCCGGAATATACGGCCGACGTCGACGGCCTCGGCACCCTGCGCCTGCTGGAAGCGATCCGTTTCCTCGGCATGGAAAAGACGACGCGCTTCTACCAGGCGTCGACGTCGGAACTGTACGGCCTCGTCCAGGAAACCCCGCAGCGCGAGACGACCCCGTTCTACCCGCGCAGCCCGTATGCCGTCGCGAAGCTGTACGCCTACTGGATCACGGTGAATTACCGTGAGGCGTATGGCATGTACGCGTGCAACGGCATCCTGTTCAACCACGAGTCTCCGCGCCGCGGCGAGACCTTTGTCACGCGCAAGATCACGCGCGGCCTCGCGAACATCTCGCAAGGCCTGGAGCAGCAACTGTTCCTGGGCAACCTCGACGCGCTGCGCGACTGGGGGCATGCGCGCGACTATGTCGAGATGCAATGGCTGATGCTGCAGCAGGACACGCCCGAGGATTACGTCATCGCGACGGGCCGCCAGTATTCCGTGCGGCACTTCGTCGAAGTTGCGGCACGCGAGCTGGGCATCGAGATCGCGTGGCAGGGCGAGGGCGTGCACGAACGCGGCGTGATCGCCGCCATCCATGGCGACAAGGCGCCCGGCGTCGTGGTGGGCCAGCCGATCGTCGCCGTCGACCCGCAATACTTCCGTCCGACGGAAGTCGATACGCTGCTCGGCGACCCGGGCAAGGCGCGCCGCCGGCTGGGCTGGGAGCCGCGGACCTCTTTCGAAGCGATGGTGCAGGAGATGGTGGCGCACGACCTCGAGACGGCGCGTCGCCACAAGCTTCTCGCCTCGCATGGCTACAACGTTGCAATTTCATTGGAGTGAACGTTGAATACACAACCCCGCATCTATGTGGCCGGCCATAACGGGCTGGTCGGCTCGGCCATCGTGCGCGTGTTGCGCGCGCAAGGTCACACGAACATCGTCACGCGCAGCCACGCGGAACTCGAACTGACCGACCAGGCCCAGGTCCGCGAGTTCTTCCGCAACGAGCGCATCGACCAGGTCTACCTGGCCGCCGCCAAGGTCGGCGGCATCCATGCGAACAACACGTATCCGGCCGACTTCATCTACGACAACATGATGGTGCAGGCGAACGTCGTGCACGAAGCGTGGCGCAATGGCGTGAACAAGCTGCTGTTCCTGGGCTCCTCGTGCATCTACCCGCGCCTCGCCCAGCAGCCGATCAAGGAAGAGTACTTGATGAGCGGCATGCTGGAGCCGACGAACGAGCCGTATGCGATGGCAAAGATTGCCGGTATCAAACTGTGCGAAAGCTATAACCGCCAGTACGGCACGGATTACCGCAGCGTGATGCCGACGAATCTGTACGGTCCCGGCGACAACTATCACCCGGAAAACAGCCACGTGATCCCCGCGCTGATGCGGCGCTTCCACGAAGCGAAGCTCGCCGGCGCGCCCGAAGTCGTGATCTGGGGCAGCGGCAAGCCGATGCGCGAATTCCTGTACGTCGACGACATGGCGGAAGCGAGCGTGTACGTGATGAACCTCGACCATGCCACGTATGCGTCGTACACCGACCCGATGCATTCGCACATCAACGTGGGCACGGGCGAGGACGTCACGATCGCGGACCTCGCGCGGCTCGTCGGCGAGACGGTCGGCTACCGTGGCCGCATCGCGTTCGATCCCACCAAGCCGGACGGCACGCCGCGCAAGCTGCTCGACGTGTCCAAGCTGAAATCCCTCGGCTGGCAGGCGCGCACGCCGTTGCCGGAAGGATTGCGGCGCGCTTACGCGGCCTTCGTCGACCTGGTGGCGGACCAGGAAAAGCGGGCCGCCGCCTGAGCGATCGCGGCGGGAGCCGTACGGCAGAGTGTTAATTGACGAACAGAGTCCGAGTCGTGCGGCTCCCAGAATGAGCAGGCTATAACAAGAGTTCCACCCCATCCTCAAGGAAACCCATTGAACAACAACCACGTGGCTGCCAACATGAACACATCCTTTCCTACGACTCCGAAGCGCGTGCTGTGCGCCGCGCTGATCCTGGTTGCGGCAACCTTGAGCGCGTGCGGCGACAAGGCGAAAGAAAAGAAACCCGGCCAGGCGCTGGCGAGCGTGAATGGGGAAGAGGTTACGGTACTCCAGCTCAACGAGGAACTGCAGCGCGCAGGCGTCTCCGCCACCCAGCAGGATGCCGCCAGCAAGCAGTTGCTGCAGGTTCTCATCGACCGCCAGCTGCTGCAGGAAGCGGCCGCCAAGGAAAACCTCGACCGCGATCCCAAGGTCATGCAGGCGATCGACCGCGCCAAATCGCTGATCGTCGCTCAGGCCTATCTGCAAAAGCGCGTCGGCAACGTGGCGAAGCCGACGCCGGCGGAAGTCGAGGACTACTACAACAAGCATCCCGAATTCTTTTCCAACCGTAAGCAGTTCAGCATGAACGAACTCGTGATCTCCGCCAACGACCTGACGCCCGAGGTGCGCAGCGCGGCCGACAGCGCCAAGTCGCTGGAAGAGGTCGCCGTGTGGCTGGACACGCACAAGATCAAGTACGGCCGCAACCAGGTCACGCGCTCGACGGCCGACGTGCCGCCGCAGCTGTCCTCGAAGTTGCTGGGCATGCCCAAGGGGCAGCTGTTTGTCGTCAAGGAAGGGCCGCGCGCGATGTTCATTTCCGTCGCCGAAGTCAAGGATGCACCGGTCTCGCTGCAGGTCGCCTCGAACCAGATCGAGCAATTCCTCGTGAACCGCAAGAACAAGGAACTGGCCGCGGCCGAGCTGCAGCGCCTGCGTTCCACCGCAAAGATCGAGTACCTGAACAAATCGATGGTGCCCGATCCCAAGGCCGCGCCGGCGAGCGCAGTGGCGAATGCCGATCCCGCCGCGGCGGCACCCGCCGCCATGCCCGCGGCCGACAACGCACCAGCCGACAACGCATCCGGCGCCGACAAGGCAGCGCTGGACCGCGGCGTCGCCGGACTGAAGTAATCCCAACATTGACGACCCATAAGGAGTGAAGAAGATGAAACGACTCGTACACTGGATGGTTGCGGCAGTCCTCATGCTCGGCGCGGGCATGGCCGGTGCGGCGGAAATCCTGCTGGGCCCGGGCGACGTGGTCAAGGCGTCGGTCTACGGCAGCCCCGACCTTGCAATCGAGACGCGCGTCTCGGAAGGCGGCACCATGACGTTCCCGCTGCTGGGCGAAGTGCAGGTCGGTGGCCTGACGACGCAACAGGCGGAAAAGAAAATCGGCGGCCTGCTCGAAAAGGGCGGCTACCTCAAGAAGGCCCAGGTCAACCTCCTGATCACCACGCTCGCGAGCCAGCAGGTGTCGGTGCTGGGCCAGGTCAACCGTCCGGGCCGCTACCCGGTCGACGGTCCGCGCAAGGTGCTCGATCTGCTGGCGCTGGCCGGCGGCATCGGCCCGGAAGGCGGCGACATGGTCAGCCTCGTGCGCACCCGCAACGGCGTCACCACGCGCGAAACCATCGACGTCGTCGACATGGTGCGCAAGGGTGAACTGAACCGCGATTACGAAGTCGCCGGCGGCGACATCATCTTCGTCGAGCGCGCGCCGCGTGCCTACATCACGGGCGAAGTGCAGCGTCCGGGACCGTTCCGCCTGGAACGCGCGATGACCGTCCAGCAGGCGCTGTCGGCCGGCGGCGGCCTGACCCAGCGCGGCACGCAGCGCGGCCTGCGCATCACGCGCCGCGACGCGAACGGCGCGGCGCACACGATCGAAGCGAAGGCCGACGACCTGGTCCAGGTCGACGACGTCATCACGGTCAAGGAAAGCTGGTTCTAACGCAGGGGTAGCGCCCGGTTCTTTGTTCCACTCCGTTTTAAAGGTTCATCATGAACGTTCATCAATTCCTGCTGATCTTGCTTGCACGGAAGAAGATCATCCTGACGACCCTGCTGGTCACGGTCGCGCTGGCCCTCGGGTTCAGCCTGATCCAGGCCAAGACGTACAAGGCAACGGCATCCGTTCTGTTGAACTACAAAGGCGTGGATCCATTGACCGGCCTGACGATGCCGGGGCAACTGCTGCCGGGCTATATGGCGACGCAGATCGACATCATCAGCAGCAAGAACGTGGCGCTGCGGGTCGTCGACGCGCTGCACCTGGCGAATAGCCCGGCCGTCGTCGAACAGTTCAAGGATGCAACCGAGGGCAAGGGTTCGGTGCGCGACTGGCTGGCCGACCTGCTGCTGAAGAAACTGGAGATCGTCCCGTCGCGCGAATCGTCCGTCGTCGAGATCAGCTTCAAGGGCGCGGACCCCGCGTTCGCGGCCGCGGTGGCGAATGCGTTCGCCGACGAGTACCAGAAGATCACCGTCCAGCTGAAGACCGATCCGGCCAAGAAAACGGCGTCGTACTTCAACGAACAGACCAAGCAGTTGCGCGACAACGTCGAGGCCGCGCAGGCCCGCCTGTCCAAGTACCAGCAGGAGAAGGGCATCGTCAGCCTCGACAACAACCGCGTCGACGTCGAACTGGCGCGCCTGAACGACCTGTCCGCGCAGCTGGTGGCGGCGCAGACGGCCGCGATGGAAGGCACAGCGCGGCAGGGCGCCGCCGGTTCCGCGCTGACGTCGCCGGACGTCGCCAACAACGCCCTGATCCAGACGATGCGTGCCAACGTCGCCCAGGCGCGCGGCAAGTTCGCCGACACGTCGCAGCGCTACGGCAAGAACCACCCGCAATACCAGGCCGCCAAGGCCGAGCTCGACAAAGTCCAGGCCGAACTGAATGCCGCGCTGGGCACCGTCTCGCGCAGCGTGGGCGCGAATGCCCAGGTGCTGCGCCAGCGCGAGGCGGAACTGCGCCAGGCGGTCGCCGAGCAAAAGGCGAAGGTACTTGAAATGAATCGCGCCCGCGACGAACTGGGCGTGCTGCTGAAAGACCTCGACAGCGCCCAGCGCGCGTTCGATTCCGCGTCGCAGCGCTTCTCGCAGACGCGCATCGAGGCGCAGTCCGAGCAATCCGATATCGCCCTGCTGAACCCGGCCGTGGCGCCGACGCAGCCGTCTGGCCCGCGCGTGCTGCTGAACACGCTGATCGCGTTCCTGCTGGGCACGATCCTCGGTGTCGGCCTGGCGCTGCTGCTGGAACTGCTGAACCGTCCGGTGCGTTCGGCCAGCGACGTCAAGGACATGCTGGGCATCCCCGTGCTGGGCACGATCGAATGGAAGTCGCCGCGTGGACGGACGGGGGGCATCCGCTCGCTGATGACGCCGCGCCGCCTGCTCCGTCTTAACTGATCCTGGATTCCACCATGAACTCTCCGATTTTCAACACGCTGCCCGCCGATCATGGGCTTGAACGTCTGGGTCCCGAGACCAGCATGGGTGCCTTGCTGCTCGACTCGGGCAAGCTCAAGCCTGAAGACGCCGAACGCGTGCTGCGCATGCAAAAGGAGACCGGCATCCGCTTCGGCGAAGCGGCCGTGCGGCTGGGCCTGGTCAGCGAGGACGACATCCAGCAGGTGCTGGCGCGCCAGTTCTCGTACCCGTATCTGCAGAAGGGCCAGGCCGGCCTGTCGCCGAAGCTGCTCGCCGCGTACGATCCGTTCTGCCCGCAGGTCGAATCGCTGCGCGCGATCCGCAGCCAGCTGATGCTGCGCTGGTTCGCGCGCGGGCGCCGCGCGCTGGCCATCGTCGGCGTGGATCCGGAAGACGGATCCGCGCTGTTCGCGTCGAACCTGGCGATCGTGTTTTCCCAGCTGGGCGAGCAGACCCTGCTCGTGGACGCGAACCTGCGCGCCCCGCGCCAGCAGGACGCGTTCGCGCTCAAGCCGCGCCAGGGCCTGTCCGACCTGCTGGCGGGCCGCGCCGACCTCGACGTGATCGCGCGGGTGCCGGCGTTCATCGACCTGTCGATCATGCCGGCCGGGACGCTCCCGCCGAACCCGGGCGAACTGCTGGCGCGCGAAGGCTTCCGCAACCTCAACACGCAGCTGGAAAGCCGCTACGACGTCGTGCTGTACGACGTGCCGCCATTCCAGCTCGGCATGGATTCCGTCGCGGTGGCGAGCCGCGCGGGCGGCGCGCTGCTCGTCACGCGCAAGAACTACACGCGGATCTCGCACATCGGCCGCGCCGCCGAGCAACTCGTCGACGCCGGTTGCGAAGTCCTCGGCTCGGTGGTGATGGAGTTCTGACATGGACACCGGAGCACGCGCCAGCACCGTGCGGCAGCATGCACCGGACCTGCGTGCACTGCGCGGCGTCCTGCCCGAATGGTGGCCGGTCTTCCTGGGCCTGGCCATCCTGTTCGTCCCCACGTTCTACGACCTGTTCACCGGCGCCTGGGTCGGCGAGGAGCAGGGCCACGGGCCGATCATCTTCGGCCTCGCGCTGTGGCTCATCTACCGCAAATGGCCGGACGTGATCGAGGCGACGACACCCCCGCGCGCCAGCTGGGCCGGCTGGCCCATCCTCGCTATCGGCCTGGTCGCCCACCTGCTGGGCCGGTCGCAGAACATCCTGATGCTGCAGATCGTCGCGATCATCCTCGTGATGGCGGCCGTGCTGCTCGTCAAGCGGGGCGGCCGCGCCCTCCGGGTGCTGTGGTTCCCGTTCTTCTTCATGCTGTTCATGGTGCCGCTGCCCAGCGAATTCGTCGCCGCGGTGACGATGCCGATGAAGATGGCCGTGTCGTGGGCCACCGAGCACCTGCTGTTCGCGTTCGGCTACCCGATCAGCCGCTCCGGCGTGATCCTGCAGATCGGCCAGTACCAGCTGCTCGTGGCGGACGCGTGCGCCGGCCTGCAGACCCTGCTGACCCTGGAAGCGCTGGGCCTGTTCTACCTGAACCTGATGCGCCACCCGTCCGCATTCCGCAACATCGGCCTCGCCCTGTTCATCGTCCCGATCTCGTTCTCCGCCAACGTCATCCGCGTCGTCGTGCTCACATTGATCACGTATTACTTCGGCGACGCGGCGGGGCAGGGTTTCCTGCACGGGTTCGCCGGCATGGTCCTGTTCGTCACGGCGCTCGTGCTGATCCTGTCCATCGACTCCGCGCTGCAATGGTGGGCGCGGCGCAGGGAGGTGGCATGAACCGCAGATTCATGGCCAGCGTGGTCCTGGGCGTGGCGATGGCGGGCACGTCCGCGCTGACGGGGGCGCTCACGCCGAAGCAGAAGGTGGCCGCCGTGCAGGAGCGGTTCGACCTCGAGGCGATGATCCCGAAACGGTTCGGCAACTGGACGGTCGACAACACCGTCGTGCCGCTCACGCCCGACGAGACGCAGAAGGAACTCATTGCCACCCTGTATGACCAGACCCTGGCGCGCACCTACGTCAACGATGGGGGGCAGCGCGTGATGCTGTCGATCGCATACGGCGGCGACCAGAGCAAGCAGCTGCAGCTGCACCTGCCCGAGGTCTGCTACGTGGCGCAGGGCTTCGACATGGTGCAGGATCACAAGGCCGAGCTCGCCACGCACTACGGCAGCGTCCCCGTGAAACGCCTCGTCGCGCGCCAGAACGCGCGCAACGAACCGATCACGTACTGGGTGACGGTCGGAGACAAGGCCGTGATGTCCGGCCTGGGCCAGAAATACCAGCGCTTCCTGTACGGCCTGACGGGCAAGATCCCCGACGGCATGCTCGTGCGGGTGTCGACCATCGAGGCCGACGAACACAGCGCCTACCGCGTGCAGGACCGCTTCGTGAACCAGATGCTGGATGCCATGTCCCCGCACGACCGCATCAAGCTGCTGGGCGCGGCCACCAACAAGGGCTGACCGGACATGCAGAACTTCCTCCTGGTCTTCTATACCTCGCTGCCGTTCATCGCCGTCGTGGTGCTGGCCATCATGGCCGTGGCCGGGATGGGCGTCGGAATGGTGTGGCCGCGCTTCCTCGCGTACGTGTACATCGCCGTGTTCTTCTTCAAGAATTCGACGAGCTACGGTTCGCTGGCGGCCGCCGCCGCGCCAGGCATCTACAGCCGTGGCTCCGGGGTCCTGTTCTTCCCGCTGCTGCTGTGGTGCATGGCGGGGGCGTGGTGCTGTGCGCGCGTGTCGGCCGGCTTCCAGCGCTATCCGGCCCCGCCGTGCAACCTGCGGCCGTGGTTCCTCGCCTGGAGCCTGCTGCTGGGTGGTCACGTCGCGGTGGCGCTGTTCTCCAACGTGACCCTGGCGGAAGCGCTGGCCCCGTCCGGCTTCTCCAACATCATCTGGATGGCGCCGCTCGTTTCGCTGATGCTGCTGGCGTTCCGAACCCGCGAGCACGCGATCGAACTGTCGCGCTTCATCATGCTGGCGGGCCTCGGGCGCGCCCTGTTCGGCCTTGCGCGCTGGGCCTTCCTCGGCGGCGACCCGAACAACGTGTATGCGAACATGAACGCCATCAAGATCAAGCTGACGTTCTTCGACATCAACGACAGCCTGCTGTGCACGATCGCGTTCGCCATCGCCGCCGTCAACCTGTTCCAGGTGGTGAAAAACAGGCGCTCGCTGTTCTGGACCGCGATCGACTGGTCGACCCTGCTCGCGACGGCCGCGTGCATCGTGCTGTCGTACCGCCGCAGCGCGTGGATCGGCTTCGTGCTGGCCTTCCTGATCATCATGATGCGTTTCCCGCTGCAGCGCCGCATCCACATGATGGCGCTCGGCGCGCCCGTCCTCGGCGCCGGCCTGCTGTACGCGGCGTTCAAGCGCCTGGGCCATACCAAGGGCGCGGGCGGCGGCTTCTCGAGCCTGTTCTACGACATGGAATCGAAGCGCTTCGGCGCCGAAAGCGAGCGGGTGCTGGAATTGAAATTCGCGCTGGCCGATTTCATCTCGCACCCGCTCACCGGCATCGGCACGTGGGGGCGCTACACGGGCTACCAGCACATCTCGTGGCAGGCGGGGCAGGACGGCGGCCTGTTCCTGCACAGCGGCGTGCTGCACATCGCCCTGAAGGCCGGGCTGCCCGGTCTGATCCTGCTGGGCGGCACGATCTGGGCGTTCACCCGGCTCGCGCGCCACGCGCTGCGCACATTGCCGCCCGACCTGCTGGGCCTGGCGACGGCCGGCGCCGCGGGCCTTGCGTTCATGCTGCCCGACCTGCTCGTCGGCACGCCGTTCCCGCAGGTGCGCACGACGCAGATGCTGGCGATCTGCCTCGCGCTGCCTTACGTGGCGATGGCCGTGGCCAGCGCGCAACCGGCCGTGCAGCCCGTCGAGTCCCGCAAGCGCCGCCACGTCAACCTGGTGCCGGCGCACGTATGAACCTCAGCCTCGTCCGCAACGCCTTCTCGAACCTGCTGGGCGCCGTGATCCCCGCGCTGGTGGCGCTGGGCACCGTGCCGCTCGTCGTGCAAGGGCTGGGCGATGCGAACTATGGCGTGTACTCGCTCGTGACGGCGATCGTCGGCTATTTCGCCGTCATCGACATCAATGTCACGGCCGGCTCCGTGAAATACATCGCGGAATTCAACGCCCACAAGGATCAGGAACGCATAGCCGAGACCGTGTTCTTCGGCCTGTCCGTGTACTCGCTGCTGGGCCTCGTCGGCGGGCTGGGCCTGTTTTTCGGCGCGCACTTCTTCGTCACCCGCGTGTTTTCCGTACCGGCGGCGCTGGAGCACGAAGCGGTCGCGACACTCCAACTGGCCGCGCTCGGCTTCTTCCTCGGCCAGTTGCAGAGCTATCTGCAAAGCGTGCCCCAAGCGCTGATGCGCTACGACATCGCGAGCCGCATCGAAATGCTGTTCGGCACCGGCGTGCCGCTGTTGACGGTGGCCGTGCTGATGCTGGGCTATGGCTTGTTTGAAGTAATCCTGCTGCGCGTCATCATGAGCGCGATCAATTGCGCCGTACTGTGGCGCAGCATCCGCCGCCTGCTGCCGGACCTGCGCTACCGTAAGCCGGGCGCGGCGATCCGCAAGGAATTGCTGGGCTTTTCCGCGTACTCGTTCCTGAGCCGCTTCGCGACCTTGTCCTACGCATATGCCGACAAGCTCATCATCGGCGCGCTGGTCGGCGTGACGGGGCTCGCCTACTTCACCGTCGCGTCCACGCTCGCGAACCGTATCCTCAGCCTCACGTACCGCCTGTCCGGCGTGTTCTTCCCGGCCGCGAGCGCGCTGGCGGCCCGTGGCGAGCTCGAGCGTTTGAACCAGTTGTACCTGAAGGCGAGCCGCTACGTCGTGTTCATCAACGCGTCCGTGCTCGTGCTCGTCGCCGTGTTTTCGTACCAGATCCTGTTCTACTGGATGAACCCGCAGTTCGCCCGCGCCGGGCAGGTCGTGCTCGCCGTGATGGCGCTGTCGCAATTCGTCGATTCGCTGACGAGCCTGCCGTCCCTGGTGAACGACGGCATGGGCCATCCGCGCTTTTCCGGCATGTTCGCGCTGGCGCGCGCCCTGTTCGGCCTGCTGGTCGTCTACGTGGGCGTCGCGGGCTGGGGCATCGATGGCGCCGCGTGGGGCCATCTGATCGCGTCGGTGCTGCTGACGTGCGCCTTCCTCGTCGCCGTGCACGGCCGCACGGTGCCCGCGCGGCTTGGCGAGCTCGTCCGTAAAGCCTATCTGCCCAGCGTGGCGGGCGTGGCCGTCGTCGCGGCCGTCGCCAGCGCGGGCAACCGCCTGTTCGACGGCGGCCCGGTCGACCTGCTCCTGCTCGTGCTGCTGACGGCGGGCCTGCTGCTCGCGTACGGCAGCCTGTTCGTGATCGACCGCGACGACAAGAACCTGGCATGGGCGCGGGTGAAGGGGTTGTTATCGATGAGGAAAGCGGCTTGAAAGTCTTGATGGTGTCGGAAGACTTGCCGGGCACGCAGGTGGGCGGCCTGGGCAAGCATGTCGTGACGTTGTCGAACGCGCTGCTCGAGCTGGGGCACGAGGTCGACATCATGGGACGCAGCGACCGGTTCCACGGTGGCAGCGCGGCCGAGATCGGCTTCAAGGGGCGCGTGCTGCCCGGCTTCGATTTTTCCCGGCCGGGGTGGAAAGAGGCGCAGCTGGGCTTCTTCAATCCCGTCAAGCGGCCATGGTTTGCGCGCAGCATCGCGCGCGCGCTCTTGCGCGAGGCGGGCAAGTACGACGTCGTGCACTACCACGGCCACTTGCCGATGGCGGGGCGCTACGTGCCGCGCAGCGTCAACTTCGTGCAGACGCGCCACGACCAGGGCAGCGAATGCGTGATCCATTTGCGCTTCAGGCAGGAACACGTGTGCACGACGCTCGACGCGCGCGACTGCGCCGCCTGCATCCACCCGGCGCCGAACGCGGTGCGGCGCGAGATGTCGGGGCTGGCCGTGCGCCGCTACCGGTCGGAGACGGCGGAAGCGTTCTCGCGCCACAAGACGATCTTCGTGTCCGACTTCCTGCGCCAGGCATTCCTGCGCGCCGTGCCGGACGCGGACCTGTCGCGCGCGCGCGTGATCCACAACTTCATCCGCTACCCGTACCTGCGCGAGCGCGCGGCGCGGCCCGACGAGGTGAGGGCGGGGGAGGTCCTGCTCGTCGGCCGCATCGATGCCGGCAAGGGCTTCGGCGAATTCCTCGCGCAGGTGCAGGGCTGGCTGCCGAAGCATGCGCGCGTCACCATCGTCGGCGACGGTCCGCTGCGGGGCCAGCTGGAGCGCCGCCATGCGAACGGGCAGGTGCGCTTCCTCGGCTGGCTGCCCTACGACGAGGTGATCCGCATGTCGGCGCGCAGCCACGTGCTCGTGATCCCGTCCGTGTGGGAAGAGCCGTGCGGCACCACCGTGCTGGAAGCGCTGGCCCTCGGCAAGCAGTGTCTCGCGCTGGCACGCGGCGGCACGCCGGAGCTGGCCGTGTACCAGTATTACGACGGCCAGCTGCAACTGGCCGAGACCATGCCGCGGCTCGTGGAGCGCCTGGCGCACATCCTGGGCCGTGCGCCGGTGACGGTGCCGCTGCCCGATGCCTTCCCGATGGACGTGTTCCACGCCGTCCCCCAGATCCTGGACTTTTATCACGAGTGATGCCATGAACAAACCGACCTTTTCGATCGTCACGTGCACCTGGAACAGCGCCGCCACCCTGGCCGACACCCTCGCGTCCGTCCAGCGGCAGACCTGCCAGGACGTCGAGCACATCTTCGTCGACGGCGGTTCCACCGACGGCACGCTGGAGATGATCGCGGCGTACCCGGGCCGCAAGCGCGTGCTGCGCGACGTGGGCGGCGGCATCAGCCGCGCCATGAACCAGGGCATCGAAGCGGCCACCGGCGAGTACGTGGCGCACCTGCATTCGGACGATTACTACGCCAGCGACGACGTGCTGGAACTCGTCGCCGAGCGCTTCGCCAGCGAACGCGTGGACTGGGTGTTCGGCACCGTGCAGGTGTTGAAGGATGGCCAGCTGATTCCGCCGTACCGCATGGTGCCGTTCAGCTACCACGCGTTCGCGGCGGGCCGCGCGTCGGTGCCGCATCCGGCCGTCTTCATCCGCCGCAGCGCGTTCGGCCGTGTGGGCACGTTCGACGAAACGCTGAAATACGCGATGGACATCGACCTGTGGCTGCGCCTGGGCAAGGTGGCGCGGCCGGCCACGATAGCCCGGCCCTTGACCGTGTTCCGCGACCATGCGGGCAGTGTCTCGTCCGCCAACAAGATCAAGGCGCGCCAGGAAGAGTTCCAGGTCCGGCGCCGCTACCTGAAGGAGGCGCCGCTCGCGTTCGGCATCTATTGCCTGCGCTACGCCAGGCGCATGCGCGCGCTGCGCGCCGAGGCGCACGCCGGCGTGCCGGTAATGCAATCGTAATGTCTGTTCCAGATCAGATAAATAACATGATTGTCGAAGTGATTAAATCGATGGCGAATTCATAAACTTTGCCGAAATAGCCGCACAGTTTTCAAAAAGTCTTTTCTGTAAAAAAACGGCTTTTAGCTGCCTGGAAATATTACCGTTAATAAGGGGTCTACAGGGTCGTCCGATTTGTGGGGTATACGAGAAAAATCTTTGATTTCTAAGGGAATTTTTCCTCGAGAAAATTTATTTGCGGTACTATTTCTCGTATCGAACAGCGCTCATTTGCATCAGCAGAGCGCTTCAAGCAAATCGGGCCCTGGCTTCCTGCCGACGGGCTGACCCTCTAGTCGTCCAGTTAATATTTCTCGGAGCAAGCACATGAAATTTCACCGGAAGGGCGTTGTCGCCGTCGCTGCACTGTCGTCGCTGTTGATGTCGTTCAGCGCGCGCGCCGACTGGGCCCAATCCACCGATCCCCTGGTCGTCCAGCCCGCGCCGGCCAATGGCGCCGTGCAGGCACAGAACCCGCCGGGTTTTGCCTGGGCGCGTCATCCGGCCGGCCCGGCCAGCTACGAGATCGAGATCACCCCGTCGGGCGGCTCGCCGGTGAAGGCGACGGTCGAGCGCAACTGGTACCTGCCGACCAAGGCGCTGGCACTGGGCAATTACACGTGGCGCGTGCGCGCGGCCGGTTCGACGGAATGGTCGACCCCGCGCGCATTCGCGATCACGAGCAAGTCGACCGTGTTCGAAGTGCCCGACAACGCCACGCTGCGTTCGCGCATCCTGAACAAGGCGCGCCCCCGTTCGCTGGCCCCGTCCTTCACCGCGTATTCGACGTGGAGCTCGGCCAAGAAGGCCGACCTGGACCCGTACGTCAGCCGCCTGATCAACGAAGTCAAGCTGCAGATGACGGCGCTGCCCGAGCTGTCGGATTCGCGCTGGCCGATCGTGATCGCGTCGCCGCTGACGGCGCAGATGGCGTCGCAGCAGACCGACGTGCGCAACCGCATCAACGAATCGTCGCGCCAGCTGGAAGCGGCCGCGGTGCTGTGGCGCCTGAAGAAGGACCCGGTCCACCTGGCCGAAGCGCTCAAGCGCGGCGACCAGCTGGCCGCGCTGAATCCGGCCGGCCCCACCAGCTACGCCAACCAGGACCAGGCCACGCGCCAGATCGCGCTGTCGCTGCTGAAGGGCATGGACCTGCTGGCCGGTGACCTGGACGCGACCCGCAAGGCCAGGTGGCTCGCCGTCGTCAAGACGCGCGTGACGGAAATGTACGGCAACATCGCAGGCGACAACGGCCGCCTCGACCAGTACCCGTTCGATTCGCACGGCAACACGCTGATGATCTACATGGCGCTGATCTCGACCCTGGCGCTGGGCGACATCCCGGAAGCGCAGACGTGGTTCGACTTCACGTTCCGCTCGTACGTGAACACCCCGTCGCCGTGGTCGGGCGCGGAAGGCGGCTACGCCAACGGCACCGCCTACGCCGAGTACGCGGCGGGCTATATGACGGCGCTGTGGGACCCGATCGTCCAGGCGACCGGCGTGAACCTGTACGCCAAGCCGTGGACCTTGGGCTTCCTCGATTTCGCGACGCAGTTCACGCCGCCGGGCTCGAAAGTCCACGCCTTCGGCGACGGTTCCGAGACGAAGCCGGACCCGCGCGTGTTCCGCGCCTTCGCCAACCGCATGGTGTCGCCGCGCGCCGCCTGGTACGTGGCGAACCTGCCGGGCCTCGAGGATTCGCTGTCCGTGGTCGAAGCGCCGTATCCGATGCCGGTGACCGGCACGGCGCTGAAGATCCCGCCGTCGAACTCGGCCTACTACCCGAGCACCGGCTGGGTGGCGATGCACAGCGACATCGGCTCGACGGGCCGCACGTCGTTCTACTTCAAGTCCAGCCCGTACGGCTCGTTCAACCACAGCCACGGCGACCAGAACGGCCTGCTGCTGTCGGTCGCCGGCCAGCCGCTGCTGGTGAAGGCCGGCTGGTACGACTGGTATGGTTCGCCGCTGTGGACCGACTGGTACCACCAGACCAGGTCGCAGAACGCGGTCACGTTCGACGGCGGCAAGGGCCAGGTGGTCACCGGCTACCGCGAACAGCTGCAGCGCAACGGCCGCGTCACCGGCTTCTCGGCCCAGTCGACCTACGACTACGCCGAAGGCGACGCGACCCCGTCGTACGGCGGCCAGTTGACGATGGCCAAGCGCCAGATCTGGTACCTGCACGGCCAGAACGCGATGGTCGTGCGCGACAGGATGCAGGCGGTCGTCGCCCACACGTACGAGTGGAACTTCCACGCGCCGGTGGCGATGACGGTCGAAAGTCCGTCGAGCGTCAAGATCGCGGCGGGCGGCCAGTCGGTGTGCCTGCGCGACCTGAACGGCAATGCGCCGTTCGCCAAGTGGAGCGGCCCGGCGCCCAAGTCCGGCGTGACGGAAGACCACGGCGCGTTCTACCTGAAGAACGACGGCAAGTCGGCGGCCGAGTTCCTCGTGCTGATCGACGTCGGCTGCAAGCGTCCCACCACCAAGGTCGCCACGTCGGGCACGACCCGCACGCTGACGGTCGGTACGCAGTCCGTGAACCTGAACTAATTGGAACCTCGAGAAACCGTCGCGAGCGGCAGCAATGGCGTCTGAGAAGCGGAGCTGTACGCGAGTACAGCGAGCATCGCAGGACGACGTTGCAACGCGCAGCAGGTTTATCGACGTTCCAAACTCAGGCGTCACGTGGTGTCGTCACGCGCCGTGCTAGACTCGGCGCGATGACGACACAGGTATTCCTGATCCAGGCACACAAGGACCTGGACCAGCTCAATGCGCTGGTCGAGCAACTGCGCGACGACGAGTTTCGCGTGGTCGTGAACCTCGACCGCAAGTGCGCGCTCGACCCGGCCGCCGTGCACCCGTTCGCGCGGCTCGTGCGCGACCGCGTCGACGTCCACTGGGGCACGTTCAGCCAGGTGCAGGCGGTGCTCAACGCCCTCGCACAGATCGTGGCCGAGGTGCCCGATTTCGACAAGGTCGTCTTCCTGTCCGCCCAGGACTTCCCGTTGCTGTCGAATGCGCGCCTGAAAGAAGCGCTCGCGCGCCACGCCCACCAGGAACTGCTGGACACCGTCGCCATCGGCACCGGCCCGGGCCAGTGGGCGGCCGGCTTCCGCTACCAGTATTTTTACTGCGACGACGGCCCGCGCCTGCTGCGCACCGCCTGCCGCATCGCGAACCGCGCGATGCGCGCGACGGGCATCGTGCGCCGCCTGCCGGGCGGCATGCGGCCGTACGGCGGCTCGTCGTGGTGGGCGCTGTCGCGCGCCTGCGTGCAGGACATCCTCGCGCGCGTCGCGCGCGACCCCGGCCTCGTGCGCTTCTTCCGCCGCTGCGCGTGTCCGGACGAGATGTTCTTCCAGACCCTCGTGATGAATTCGCCGTTCGCGCCCCGCGTGCTGGGCCAGAACTTCCGCTACGTCCAGTGGCCCGAACACGGCGCCCGCAACCCGAAAATCCTCGACGAAGGCGACTTCGAGCGCATCGCCGCGTCGCGCGCCCATTTCTGCCGCAAGATCGACAGCGAGGCCAGCGCCGCGCTGCTGCCGCGCCTGCTCGCGCTCCGCGCGGCTTGATATCCACGGGTCACCGACCCGACACTCCAACGATGCGCGGGGGGCGCATCCCGGCCAGCGCCAGCGCCGCATCGAACGCGTCCAAGCGATGTCTGGCCTGGGCCTGCGTGGCGGGCACATCGTCGACTCCTCGCTCGTGGCGCGGCCCGCCTGCCGACGGAACATGGCCCGCGTCGCAGTGTCACGCGTTCTTTCCGACCTCTGCCATGCTGCGGAAAAACTGAACTCAACGTCCCAGAAATCCTGAGAATACGGATCGTTTTGATCTTTATAATTCTGGCCAGATTTCGAACGATTATTGGTTTCGGCTTATTGAGGACGTATATGGATAAATTTCTTGACGGGCTGATGTCCGCGCTTGCTTCACTCTTCGAGGGCAATATGGGATGGGCTATTTTGCTGCTCGCCCTTACGGTACGGTTGGCCCTGCTGCCTCTGACGCTGCACCTGTCCCGCAAAATGCTCGTCAACCAACGAAAAATCCGCGACCTCCAGCCCCAGGTCGACGCGATCAGGGAACGCCTGAAGCACGATCCGCAGGCGATGTTCGCCGCGGTTTCAAAGCTGTACAGGCAGAACGGCGCGCACGTGATCGACCGCTCCAGCATCCTCGGCGCATTCGTGCAGTTGCCAGTCTTCGGCTTGCTCTACAAAACGGTCAGCAACGCAAGCGCGGCAGGCGGATCCTTTCTCTGGATGAGGAACCTGGCGTCGTTTGACGCGGTGCTGACAGCTGTCGTGCTTGTGCTCACCGGCATCGCAGCGTACTACCTGCCGTCCGGCTCGAACGCCCCGTCGACCGTGATGGTTGCGGTGCAAATCGCCATCACGGCCATCTTTCTGTGGAAGATGTCGGCCGGCCTGGGCCTGTACTGGGTAGCATCGTCCGGTGTCAGCATCGTCCAGAATGTCGTACTGCGCCGCGAACAGAAACGCGTCCCGCGGTCGTCCGTTTCCGACCGATGACGGACGCTCGACAAGTTCCAGCCACGCGTACCAGCATGCCTTAAGACTCGCGCAATTGTGCGCAGTGACGAGTAAGCTAGAATCGGATTCCATGCGTTGTTCATAAGGCAAGGAATCCATGCGCTCCATCCTCTTTGTCGTCCGCGATCCATTGCCCCCCATCCGCGCCGACGTGCGCACCCTGTTCGGCACCGAGATGCCCCGCTACGGCGTGGCGACGGAGCTGGTGGGGCAGGGCGGCAGCGGCGATGCGTCGCCGTGGCCGGCCGGCGGCATGCACGTCGTCGGCTCGCTGCGCAGCCGCTTCGCCAGCGTGTGCGCGCCGCTGTGGGACCTGCTGGGCCTCGTGCGCGCGCTGCGCCATGGCCGGCCCGACTGCATCCAGGTGCGCGACAAGATCGCCAGCGGCGTGCTGGGACGCATCGTGGCCGCGCTGCTGCGCGTGCCGTTCCTCTACTGGATGTCGTTCCCCATCGTCGAAGGTTTCGAGGTCCGGCGCGACGATATCGGCCGCTCGGGCCGCGGTTTGACATGGATGGGGCATGCGCTGCGCGCGTGGGCATCGCGCGTGGCCATCTACCGCTTCGTGTTGCCCGGCGCGCGCCACGTGTTCGTGCAGAGCGATGCGATGGCCGACTGGCTCGCCGCGAAAGGTTTCGACCGGTCGACCATGACGGCCGTGCCGATGGGCGTGGACGCCCAGTTGTTCGACCGCGCCAATGTCGACCCGGTCGACGATCCGCGCCTGGATAACCGCCGCGTCGTGCTGTACCTGGGCCGCATCGCCCGTTCGCGCCGGTCCGACTTCCTGCTCGACGTGGCGGACAAGTTGCGCGAGAAAAAACCCGACGTGCTGCTCGTGATCGCCGGCGACGCCCCCTCCGACGACGAGATGGCGTGGATGCGCCGCGAAATCAAGCGGCGCCGCCTCGACGACCATGTGTTGCTGACGGGCTGGCTGCCGCAGCGCACGGCGCTCGGCTATGCCGTGCGGGCCGAGGTGGGCCTGTCGCCGATCCCGCGCGGCACCCTGTTCGACGTGTCGTCGCCCACGAAGCTCGTCGAATACCTGGCGCTCGGCATCCCCAGCGTCGCCAACGATATTCCCGACCAGAAACTTGTCATCGACGAAAGCGGTGCCGGCCTGTGCGTGACGATGGAGCCGGTGCCGTTCGCTGATGCTGTGCTGCAATTGTTAAATGACGCGACGCTTGCTGCCGAGTTCGCATTACGTGGGCCACCGTACGTTACAAGCCATCGGACGTATGATATTCTCGGTAACAATGTTGCAAAAATTTATAGGAAAATCCTGACGGAGTCGACCTAAACCATGTCGATGTGGACCTACTCGCTGAAGTGCTCGCTGCGTTCGCTCGTGCGCGAAGTGGTCCGCAACGTCTGGGGCAGGGCGTTCGTCTATCCTGGCCTCGTCGCGAACGAACGCTCGCGCGAGTCGCTGTCCGCCTACGTCGCGCGGCGCGCCCGCCAGGTCGGCGTGCCGCTGGACGGCGACGGCGCGTCGCTGCCGCGGCTGTCTCCCGGCAGCGCCATGCTGACGAAGGCCGACGTGCGCCAGCACCCGGAACAACTGGTGCGCCCGCGCGGCCCCGGCTCCTGGGTCCGCACGACCATCAAGACGAGCGGCACGTCCGGCTCGCCGCTGACCATCGTGCAGTCGCTCGGCAACCTCGTGCGCGAAGAGGGTTTCGTGCACCGCCAGCTGCAATGGATCGGCTGGCGCAAGGGCCAGCCGCGCGCGTGGATCCGCGGCGACATCGTCTGCCCCGACCATCCCACGGACGGCCGCTACTGGTGCCGCGACTGGGTGGGCAATATGCTCATGATGTCCTCGTACCATTTGTCGAACGAGACGATCGGCCGCTACATCGCCGAACTGGAACGCTTCGATCCCGTCGTGATCCACGCGTACCCGTCGTCGATCGCGGCGCTGGCCGCGTGGCTCAACGCGGCCGGTAGAAGCTATCGCGGACGCGCGTTGCGCGGCGTGATGACGTCGTCCGAGACGCTGGAACCAGGTGTGCGCGCGGCCGTCGAGCAGGCGTTCGGCGTGAACGTGTTCGACTGGTACGGCCAGGCCGAGCGCGTGGCCGCCATCGGCACGTGCGAAGAGGGCCGTTACCACGTGCTCACGGATTATTCCGGCGTCGCCCTGCTCGAGACCGAGGGTGGTGCCTGCGAACTGGTCGGCACGTCGCTGAACAATGCCGCGATGCCGCTCGTGCGCTACCGCACGGGCGACACCGTGATCCCGGACGGCGCGCCTTGCCCGTGCGGCCGGGTGTTCCCGACGATCAAGGCCGTGATCGGGCGCCAGGAAAAGATCGTGACCCTGCCGGACGGCCGCATCATCGCCCGGCTCGACCGCGTTTTCCAGAGCCACGACCGGCACCTCGTCGAAGGGCAGGTGCTGTACCGCGGCGACGGCGAGTTCGTGCTGCGCGTCGTGACGGCCGACGGTTTTTCCGATGCGGACGAGCGGGCGCTGGCCGACAAGTTCCTGCTGCGCGTGCCCGGCGTGAAGGTGCGCGTCGAGCGGGTGGCGGCGATTCCGCGTGGGCCGAACGGCAAGTTCGAGTTCATCGCGATCGAGAGTTGAAGCGTGCGCACGGCGGGAAAATCATGATGTACTATCGAAATATTGTCCATTTTATAAGGGCTTGAGCGTTGGAACGACCAGCACAGATGCGGACGAAGGCCCCGCCACGGGTCCTGATGGTCGGCACCGCGCTCGAAGGCAGGGGCGGGGTGGCGGCGGTGGTGTCCGTGCTGCGCCGTCATGGCCTGTTCGAGCGCGAATCGGTGCGCTACGTGGCCACCCACCGCGACGGTTCGCCCCTGGTGAAGGCGCAGGGCGCGCTGGCCGGGTTCTGGCAGACGCTCGTCGCCTGCCTGGTGCGGCATCCGGCCGTCGTCCACGTGCACGCGGCGTCGCACGCGAGCTTCCTGCGCAAGTCGGTCGTGCTGCTGATCGCGCGCCTGGCCGGTTGCAAGACCATTTTCCACCTGCACGGTGGCGGCTTCCGCACCTTTGCCACCGAAGAGTCGGGCACGCTGCTGCGGCGCTGGATCCGCCACACGCTGGAAGCGAGCTCGCTCGTGATCACCCTGTCCGAAGGCTGGGCCCAGTTCGTGCACGCGTTCGCGCCGCGCGCCCGCGTGGCCGTCGTGCCGAATGCCGTGCCGCTGCCGGTGCTGCCATCCCGCGACGCCGTCGTGCCCGGCCGCATCCTGTTCCTCGGCCGGCTGGAAACGGCGAAGGGCGTGCATGAATTGCTGGAAGCGGGCGCCCGCATCGTGCGCGAGGCGTCCGGTCCGACGCCGCTGCGTCTCGTGTTCGGCGGCGAAGGCGATGCGCAAGGCTTGCGCCGGCGCGCGGCCGAGCTGGGCATCGCCGAACGCATCGAGCTGCTGGGCTGGGTCGGCCCGGAGGCGCGCGACGCCGAGCTGGCGAAGGCCAGCGTGTTCTGCCTGCCTTCCCACGCGGAAGGCTTGCCGATGTCGATGCTGGAAGCGATGGCGGCACGCAAGGCCGTCGTGGCGACGCACGTCGGCGGCATCCCCGAAACCCTGCGCGACGGCGACAACGGCCTGCTGGTGCCGCCGCGCGACGAACGGGCGCTCGCCAGGGCGCTTGCACGACTCCTGGGCGATACCGCCCTGCGCGACCGGCTGGCCGAACGTGCGCGCGCAACCATCGAACAACAATACTCAACCGAGGTGGTGTGCGGGCAATTGTCCGCTATCTACCGTGAACTGGCGGGGACACGATGATGAGCGAAGCGACAGGGATGGTCTGGCTGGTCAACCGATTGCGCTGCATGTCCGTGGCCGAGGTCGGCTATCGGATCCAGCAGGCGGCGGTCACGCGCGTGGCGAAACGCATGCGCGCCCGCGCCGCGCCGCCGCTGCCCCGGGCCCGCACGTTCAGTGTCCACGGTGCCCCGACCCTGTCCCAGGCCGAGCGCGACGCGCTGCTGGCGGACGCCGACAGCATCTGCGCCGGCCACGTCGTCCTGTTCGCCAACCGCCGGTTCGACGTCGGCATGCCGCCCGTGTGGAACCGCGATCCGGACACCGGCGTCGTGGGGCCGGGCATCTACGCGGGCGACATCACGATCACGAACCGCGAACAGGTCGGCGACATCAAGCACGTGTGGGAACTGAACCGCCACCTGCACCTCGTGCGCCTCGCGCAGGCGTGGGCCGTGACGAACGACGTCGCCTGGCTGCACGCGCTGCAGACGCAGCTGCGCAGCTGGCTCGACCAGTGCCCGCCGCTCGTCGGCCCCAACTGGACGAGCTCGCTGGAACTGGGCATCCGCCTCATCAACTGGGGCCTCGTGTGGCAAATGATCGGCGGCGAGGGCAGCGGCCTGTTCGCGGGCGAGGAGGGCCAGCGCCTGCGCGCCGACTGGCTGGACAGCATTCACGCCCATTGCAGCGCGATCGCGCGTCACCTGTCCCGCCATTCGTCGGCGAACAATCATTTGATCGGCGAACTGGCCGGCCTCTACGTGGGCGCGTCGATCTGGCCGTGCTGGAAGTCGTCGGGCGCGTGGCTGGAACAGGCGCGGCGCGAACTGGAGCACGAAGCGCAGGCGCAGTTCTCGCGCGACGGCGTGAACCGCGAGCAGGCGTTCGCGTACCACATCTTTTCCTCCGAATTCCTGTTCGTGGCGGGCCTCGTCGGCCAGGCCTGCGACCACCCGTTCTCGCGCGCCTACTGGACCGCGTTGCTGCGCGCGCTGCGTTTCCTGCGCTCCGTGCGCGACCTGAAAGGCAACGTGCCGATGGTCGGCGATGCGGACGACGGCATCGTGTTCCGGCTGGATTCTCCCGCCAACGACCGCGCCGAACAATTGCTCGCGCTGGGCGACGCTGTGCTGCGCCGCATGCCGCCCACGCACCCCGGCGTGCGCTGGCTGTTGCATACCTTGCCCGGCAAGCGGCCGGAAGCGGATCCGCACGAATCGGAGACGGGCTGGGCGTTCCCGGACGGGGGTTATTTGCTGTTCGGGTCGCACTTCGGCGAGCCTGGCGAAATCAAGGGCATGGTCGATTGCGGCCCGCTGGGCTATCTCGGCATCGCCGCGCACGGCCACGCGGACGCGCTGGCGCTGACCCTGTCCATCGGCGGCGAAGAGTGCCTCGTCGATCCCGGCACGTATTCGTACTGGCAGGAACCGAAGTGGCGCGATTACTTCCGCGGCACGTCGGCGCACAACACGGTGCGGATCGACGGGCTCGACCAGTCGGTCTCGGGCGGACGCTTCATGTGGCTGAAAAAGGCGCGGGCCTCGATCGAGCGCATGCCGCAATCGCCGCACGAATTCGATTTCCGCGGTTCGCACGACGGTTACGAGCGCCTCGCCGATCCCGTCCGGCACATGCGCAGCGTCCGGTTCGACGCGGCCAGCGCGACCCTCACGGTGCGCGACGAGATCGCCGCCAAGAAACATCACCAGGTCGAGCTGTTCTGGCATTTCGCGCCCGGCCTGGACGTGCGCCTGAACAGCGCCGGCCTGCACGTGCGGGGCAAGCGCTTCGCGCTGCAGATGCATGCGCACGGCGCGGACCTGAAGCTGGAACTGGTGCGCGGCAACGAAAATCCGCCGCTCGGCTGGTACTCGCGCTGCTATGAAAGCAGGCAGCCATGCGACGTTCTGAAGGTCAGCACCGTATCGTCCGCCGTTCCGGTCGAGTGCAAGTTTACAATAACGTTTTTCTAACAGCGTTTTTCCATAATTTCCATAACTAAAGGGATTGTTTCAAATGCTCATCTATCTGGTCGCAGGTGCCCGCCCCAACTTCATGAAAATCGCGCCGATCGTGCGCGCGCTGCAGGCACGCGCGGATGCGCCGGCGTTCAAGATCATCCACACGGGGCAGCACTACGACCGCGAGATGAACGACGTGTTCTTCGAAGAACTGGGCATCCCGCAGCCGGACGTGTTCATGGCGGCAGGCGGCGGCAGCCACGCCCAGCAGACGGCCAAGATCATGATCGGCTTCGAAGAGCTGTGCCAGGGCGAGCGCCCGGACGCCGTGCTCGTCGTGGGCGACGTGAACTCGACGCTCGCGTGCTCGATCGTCGCCAAGAAACTCAATATCCCGGTCGCCCACGTCGAGGCCGGCCTGCGCAGCGGCGACATGGCGATGCCGGAGGAAATCAACCGCCTCGTCACCGACAGCATCTCCGACTGGTTCTTCGTCACGGAACCGGCCGCCCTGGAACACCTGCGCCGCGAAGGCAAGAAGGACGGCGCGATCCACTACGTCGGCCACGTGATGGTCGACAACGTGCTGTACCAGGCCGAGAAATTGAGCAGCGCGGACACGTCCGCGTTCGAGACGAGCAAGTGGAAGGCCGAACGCAAAAAAGGGGGCAACGGCGCAGGCCAGCGCTACGGCGTGGTGACCCTGCATCGTCCGAGCAACGTCGACGATGCGGCCACGTTCACGCGCATCGCCGGCGCGCTGAAGGAGATCGCGGCCGACCTGCCGCTGATCTTCCCCGTGCACCCGCGCACCCGCGCGAACCTCGAGAAATTCGGCATCGACCTGGGCCCGAACGTCACGCTGGCGGGCCCGCAGGCGTACATGGCCTTCCTGAACCTGTGGAAGGACGCGGCCGTCGTGCTGACGGACAGCGGCGGCCTGCAGGAAGAAACGACGGCGCTGGGCGTGCCCTGCGTCACGATCCGCGAGAACACGGAACGTCCCGTGACCGTGGACGAAGGTTCGAACGTGCTGGCCGGCACCGACCCGGCCGCGATCCTCCTCGAGGCGCGCAAGATCCTGCGCGGCGAGGGCAAGCAGGGCCGCCGGCCGCATCTGTGGGACGGCCGTGCGGCGGAACGCATCGTGGACGTCCTGACGAAGGAAATCCGCGGGCAAAGTTAATCATGAGGTAGACATGAACGAGCGCATCACGCTGATGGGGTGCTCCATCGACAACCTGACGATGGAAGAGACATTGCAGACGGTCGAGGGGTTCATCCATACAGGACGGCCCCATCAACACGTGGTGGTCAACGTCGACAAGCTGGTCAAGGCCAGCCGCGATCCGGAACTGCGCCGGATCATCAACGATTGCGCGCTCGTGAATGTCGATGGCATGCCGGTCGTGTGGGCGTCGCGCCTGCTGGGCCGGCCGCTGAAGGAACGGGTCGCGGGCTGCGACCTGTTCGAGGCGCTGATGCGGCGCGCGGGCGAGAAGGGCTGGCGCGTGTTCCTGCTCGGCGCCAGGGAAGACGTGGTGGGCAAGGTGGCGTCCACGTACCGGCACAGATATCCGAACCTGGTGCTGGCCGGCTACCGCAACGGTTACTGGAAGGGCGAGGCGGAAGAGGCGGACGTGGTCGAACAGATCCGCGCCGCGCGCCCCGACCTGTTGTTCGTGGCGATCAGTTCGCCGAAAAAAGAGCAGTTCCTCGGCCGCTGGCAGGCCGAGATGAAGGTGCCGTTCGCCATGGGCGTCGGTGGTACCTTCGACGTGGCGATCGGACACGTGAAGCGCGCGCCGCTCTGGATGCAGAAATCCGGGCTGGAATGGTTCTACCGTTTCCTGCAGGAGCCGCGCCGTATGTTCCGTAGATATTTTATCGAGGACATGGCCTTCATCTGGCTGTTCCTCAAGGAGTTGAAGTTGAAGGGCGCACGATAGCGTCCACGAGGTTGTAGTACACCAAAACACCAGACAGGGATGGCGCGGGGGACTCTTTCCGCGCCGACAACATAACGATGCGCGCCGGCTCCAGCAAGAGCACGGCGGCAGCAACACTTTTACGAAAGAAGAGCATTCATGAAGATTCTCGTTACTGGCGGCATGGGTTACATCGGTTCGCACACCGTCGTGGAACTGCAGAACGCCGGCCACGACGTGGTCGTGTACGACAACCTGTACAACGCGGTGCGTTCCGTGCAAGACCGCGTGCAAAAGATCACCGGCAAGCCGTTCGTCTTCGTCGAAGGCGACATCCGCGACCGCGCGGCCATGGAAGCCGTGTTCGGTGCCCACAAGATCGATGCCGTGATCCACTTCGCCGGCCTGAAGGCGGTCGGCGAATCGGTGGCGCAGCCGCTGCGCTACTACGACAACAACGTCTACGGCAGCGTCGCGCTGTTCGAGACGATGGCCAAGTTCGGCTGCAAGACGCTCGTGTTCTCGTCGTCGGCCACCGTGTACGGCGATCCGGCCTCGGTGCCGATCAAGGAGGACTTCCCGCTGTCGGCCACCAATCCGTATGGCCGCAGCAAGCTGATGATCGAAGACATCCTGCGCGACGTGTTCAAGGCCGAGCCGGACTGGCGCATCGCCCTGCTGCGCTATTTCAACCCGGTGGGCGCCCATGAAAGCGGCCTGATCGGCGAGGAGCCGAACGGCATCCCCAACAACCTGGTGCCGTACATCGCCCAGGTCGCCAACGGCCAGCGCGAAAAACTGTCCGTGTTCGGCGGCGACTACCCGACGCCGGACGGCACCGGCATGCGCGACTACATCCACGTCGTCGACCTGGCCATCGGCCACGTCAAGACCCTGGACAAGCTGGCACAGGGTGCCGGCCTGCACACGTACAACCTCGGCACCGGCAACGGCAATAGCGTGCTGGAAATGGTGCATGCCTTCGAGAAGGCATGCGGCAAACCGATTGCCTACCAGATCGTTGACCGTCGCCCCGGCGACATTGCCAAGTGCTACGCCGACCCGACGAAAGCGCGCGAGGAACTCGGTTGGACCGCGCAGCGTGACATCGCTCAGATGTGCGCTGATTCCTGGCGCTACCAGACTACTCCAAAATAAACGTATGAGGACCGAACCATGAAAGCGATGATTCTTGCAGCAGGCAAAGGTACGCGTGTACGTCCGTTGACCTATGACCTGCCGAAACCGATGATCCCCGTGCTGGGCAAGCCCGTGATGGCCTACCTGATCGAGCACCTGCGCAAGCACGGCGTGACCGAGATCATGGTGAACGTCAGCCACCTGCACGAAAAGATCGAGGAATACTTCGGCGAGGGCGAGCAGTACGGCGTCCAGATCGGCTATTCCTTCGAAGGCTACACGAAGGAAGATGGCGAAGTCGTTGCCGTGCCGATCGGTTCGGCCGGCGGCATGAAGAAGATCCAGGAATTCGGCGGCTTCTTCGACGACACGACCATCGTCCTGTGCGGCGACGCGCTGATCGACCTGGACCTCAAGGCTGCCCTGGCGGAGCATCGCCGCAAGGGCGCCGTGGCGTCCGTCATCACGAAGGAAGTCCCGTGGGACAAGGTGTCGAGCTATGGCGTCGTCGTGACCGACCAGAATGGCCGCATCACCCAGTTCCAGGAAAAGCCGAAGCAGGAAGAGGCGCTGTCGAACTTCATCAGCACCGGCATCTACATCTTCGAACCGGAAGTGATCGACCTGATCCCGTCGGGCGTGGAGTTCGACATCGGTTCCCAGCTGTTCCCGCTGCTGGCCGAAAAGGGCATGCCGTTCTATGCCCAGGGCCGTCCGTTCAACTGGCTGGACATCGGCAGCGTGAGCGATTACTGGGAAGTGCTGCAGAACGTGCTGACTGGTGAGGTCAACCATATGGATGTGCCGGGCATCCAGATCGAGCCGGGCCTGTGGACCGGCCTGAACACGAGCATCGACTGGCGGGGCACGACGATCAAGGGCCCCGTCTACATCGGTTCCGGCGTCAAGATCGAGGCCGGCGCCACGATCATCGGCCCCACGTGGATCGGCCATGGCAGCCACATCTGCGAGGGTGCCGAGGTCGTCCGTAGTGTGCTTTTCGAGTACACTCGCGTGCTGAACGACGTGACTTTACATGAAATGATCGTTTTCAAAGACTACAGCATCGACCGTGCCGGGGAGATGAAGCATTCCTCCGAGTACAGCTCGTCGGAGTGGCTGAACGCGCGCGACCGTCGCCGCAGCCGGCGCAAAGAGCAGGCCGAAGAAACAGACAAGACATTAGAGAAAGCCAACGCATGAAAATTTACCCAGTCATCCTCTCCGGCGGTGCCGGTACCCGTTTGTGGCCGCTGTCGCGGGCAGTGATGCCCAAGCAGCTGCTGCCGCTGGTGACGGACAAGACGATGCTGCAGGAAACCGCGCTGCGGGTCCGCGGCTGGCCGGGGTTGATGGCGCCGCTGGTGGTTTGTGGCAATGAGCACCGCTTCCTCGTGGCCGAGCAGCTGCGCGGCGTCGGCATCACGCCGCACGGCATCCTGCTCGAGCCGGCGGGCCGCAACACGGCCCCGGCCGTGGCAGCCGCGGCCGCCTTCCTGAAAGCGCAGGATCCGGACGCCGTGATGCTCGTGCTGCCGGCCGACCACGTGATCGAAAAGAACGAAGCGTTCCGCCTCGCGGTGGAACGTGCCGCGGTCCAGGTGGAGCAGGGCGCGCTGGCCACGTTCGGCATCGTGCCGAGCGCCCCGGAAACGGGCTATGGCTACATCCGCCGCGGCGAACCGCTGCCGGGCTGCGACGATTGCTACAAGATCGAGCGCTTCGTCGAAAAGCCGGACCGCAACACGGCCGAAGGCTTCGTCGCCGACGGCGGCTTTTACTGGAACAGCGGCATGTTCATGTTCCGTGCCGACCGCTTCCTGGCCGAGATCGGGAAGCACGCGCCGGCGATCGCCGAGGCTGCCGGCGCCGCCGTGCAGTCGGCGTACCGCGACCTGGACTTCTGCCGCCTGGACGAAGCCGCGTTCGCCGCGAGCCCGTCCGATTCGATCGACTACGCGGTGATGGAACACACGCGCGACGGCGTCGTCGTCGCGGCCGACATCGGCTGGAGCGACGTCGGTTCCTGGTCGGCGCTGGCCGACGTGCAGGACAAGGATGCCAACGGCAATGCGATCCGCGGCGACGTCTACCTCGACAGCACGAGCAACACGCTCGTGCGCGCCGAGAGCCGCATCGTGGCCGTCGTGGGCGTGAAGGACCTCGTCGTCGTCGAGACGAACGATGCCGTGCTCGTCGCGCACAAGGACATGGTCCAGCGCGTGAAGAACGTCGTCGACCACCTCAAGGGCAATGAGCGCACGGAACACCTGTACCACACGAAGGTGTACCGTCCGTGGGGCTATTACGAAGGCATCGACGCGGGCGAACGCTTCCAGGTCAAGCGCATCTGCGTGAAGCCGGGCGAAAAGCTGTCGCTGCAGATGCACCACCACCGCGCCGAGCACTGGATCGTCGTGTCCGGCACGGCCCGCGTCACGTGCGGCGACAACGTCACCCTGCTGTCCGAGAACGAGTCGACGTACATCCCGATCGGCATGACGCACCGCCTGGAAAACCCGGGCAAGCTGCCGCTGCACCTGATCGAAGTGCAGTCCGGCAGCTACCTGGGCGAGGACGACATCGTCCGCTTCGAGGACATCTACAAGCGGGCGTAAGCCCACATCCCCGCGTCCGTATTTCTCGTGCGGACGCGTCTTTTCCTTTAGTTCCGTAGCGCTACAGTGCGTATGGCCGCACGCATGCGGCATACAATGCATCGTCGAAACCCATCGGGGGAACATCATGAAGATGAAGACGATCATCGCGGCATGCGCGCTCGCCGGCGTCGGCGGCACGGCGGCGGCAGGCGATATCATCGGCGGATCTGCTCTGCTGGACGCGGACAGCCACGCCCAACTCGAACGCTGGCTCGGCGCCGGCGAATTCAACCTCAGCAATGTGTACACCCTGCGTCCCGGCGATACGTCGGACGCCTTCCACGCGGGCGCGGACGGGAAGGGCGCGACCTTCACCCTGTTCGACGTGACGAACGACGCCGGCGCCAGCTACCTCGTGGGCGGCTACAACCCGCAGGGCTGGGCGTCGGATGAAGGCTGGCACGAGACCCAGCGCGACTGGCAGCGCACGGCCTTCCTGTTCAACATGACGACGCCGGCCGTGTACCGCCAGGTCCTGACGGACTACGTGCTGCCGAGCCAGGGCTTGCGCCAGACCTATAACGAGGCCGGCTACGGTCCCATCTTCGGTTCCGGACCGGACCTGTACGTCAACGACGCGTTGACGGCGGCCACGTCGTGGCAACTGAGCTATGGAAATCCGGCAAACGAAGGCTACAGCATCATCGACGGCAGCCTGCACGGCGAGATCGTCAAGTTGAATGCAATGGAAGTGTTCGCGATTTCGCCGGTGCCGGAGCCCGGGAACGTCGCGATGCTGCTGGCGGGCATCTGCATCCTGGGCGTTACGGTGCGCAAGCGCACGCTAAGCCATTCCTAAGTTGTTTGCTTTGCAAGCTGTGGCATGATGAACGGGAGCCTCGCGCTCCCGTTTTTCATTACGTTGCCATTGCCCATGACCCGGATCCCGAGACTCTGCCTCTTCCTGTTCCTCGCCGTTTTACTAGCGGCACCTTCTCGTGCCCAATTCGTCAGCGCCTCCCACCTCCAGCCGGATCAACTGGCGATCGTCATCAATGATGCCGAACCGAACAGCGTCAAGGTCGGCGAGTACTACCGCAAGCGGCGCGGCATCCCGGCGGCCAATGTCGTGCACGTGCGCATACCCGGCAAGCCGCACGAGATCAGCCCGGAACGCTTCGCGCAACTGAAGGAAGAGATCGACGCGCACCTGCGGCCCGAGGTGCAGGCGGTGCTGATGGTGTGGACCGCGCCGTACAAGGTCGCGTGTAATTCGATCACGGGCGCGTACAGCCTCGGGTTCGATCCCGACCAGTGCATCAAGACGTGTTTGCCGGGGCGGCCGAGCCCGTACTTCAATTCCAGTTCCCCCCGTCCGTACACCGACCTGAACATCCGCATCTCGATGCTGCTGCCGACGGAATCCGTGGAGCAGGCGAAGGCCCTGATCGACCGCGGCGCCGGTGCGGGCTTCCGGATCGTGCCGGCCACCGCCTACTTCCTGGCGACGTCGGAAAAGGTGCGCAATTCCCGCGCCCAGTTCTTCCCGCCGGCCGGCAGGATCGCCGCGCGCAAGCTGGCGACGAAGACGATGCAGGCCGACGTGCTGGAGGGCGCGCAGGACGTCATGGTCTACGAGACGGGCATGGCCGAGGTCGCCAAACTGGACACGCTGCATTTCCTGCCCGGCGCGCTGGCCGATCACCTGACATCGCTGGGCGGCGACCTGCTCGGCGGCGAGCAGATGAGCAGCCTGCGCTGGCTGGAAGCGGGCGCGACCGCCAGCTATGGCACCGTCAGCGAGCCCTGCAACCACTGGCAGAAATTCCCGAATCCGGCGGTGCTGCTCAAGCACTATGTGCAGGGCAATAGCGCAATCGAGGCCTACTGGAAAAGCGTCGCGTGGCCCACGCAGGGGCTGTTCATCGGGGAGCCGTTGGCCGCGCCTTACCGCAAGCGCTGAATTGGTCCGTTCGGACTAATCCGTGGTCATGATGTTGTCAATTTGTGCATTTAATATACATTTGTTAAGTGTTGCATTGACAAATCATTTCCAGGATAACCCATGACACATTTGCATTCTCCAGGACGCATGACCGTGCTGGCCGCGCTGCTGGCGGCCCTAGCGGCACCCGTGTTCGCCGCGCCGGGCGGCGTCGTCATCAGCCAGGTCTACGGCGGCGGCGGCAACTCAGGCGCCACCTACAAGAACGATTACATCGAGCTGCTGAACACGGGCGACACGGCCGTCACCCTGACGAACTGGAGCGTGCAATACGCATCGGCCACGGGAACGAGCTGGCAGGTAACGAAGCTGCCCGCCAGCGTCACGCTGGCGGCCGGCCAGTACTACCTCGTGCATGAGGCACTGGGCAGCGGCGGCACGGACGCGCTGACGCCGGATGCCACCGGCACCATCACGATGAGTGCGACGGCCGGCAAGGTTGCGCTCGTCAACTCGGTGACGGCCCTGGCCGGCGGCAAGCCCGTCGACAACGTCGTCGACCTCGTCGGCTTCGGCACCACCGCCGGCTATTACGAAGGCTCGGGCGCCACGCCGGCGCCGTCGAACACGCTGGCCGTGCTGCGCAAGAACAATGGCTGCCTGGACTCCGACGACAACAGCAACGACTTCGTCACCGGTTCGGCGGCCCCGCGCAACACGTCCAGCGACCGCGTGTCGTGCAGCGGCGCGCCGCTGCCGCAGCCGATCGTGCTGGCGTGCCCGGGCAGCGTCGGCATCGAAGTCGGCAAGGGCGCGACCGCGCCGCTGCAGGCGAGCGACGCCGACAGCCTCGTCAACAGCGCCGTCATCAGCAAGGGCGCCGTGGCCGGCATCAGCCTGACGGGCTTCACGGCGGCCACGACGGACAACCGCACGGCGACCGCGAACCTCGTCGTCGACGCGAGCCTTCCGGCCGGCACGTACCCGGTCGAGATCACGTTCGCCAACGACGCGAGCCAGAGCGCGAGCTGCACCGTCAACGTCGCCGTCAGCGGCCTCGTCAAGATCCCGCAGATCCAGGGCAGCGGCCTGGCGAGCCCGTACGTGAACACGGTACAGACGACGTCCGGCGTCGTCACGAAGAAACTGGGCAGCGGCTTTTACATCCAGGACCCGCAGGGCGACGGCGATCCGGACACGTCCGACGCGATCTTCGTGTTCGGGGCCACCGCGGCAGCCGCCGTCAAGGAAGGCGACCTCGTGCGCGTGACGGGCACCGTGACGGAGTTCACGCCGAACGGTGCGAAGCGCTCGTACACGGAACTGAAGGACGTCAGCGCCGCCACGGTCCTCGGCAGCGGCAACACGATTGTCCCCGTCAACATCGACCTGCCGACCGAGCTGAGCCACTACGAAGGCATGCTCGTGCGCTTCACGAATCCGCTGACCGTCAACGGCAACAGCTACCTGGGCGACCGCGGCGAGCTGGTGCTGGCCAACGGCCGCCGCGAGACGCCGACGAACCGCTACCGCGCCGGCACGGCGGAGGCAAACGCGCTGATCGCCGCCAACGCGCAGAACATGGTGATCCTGGACGACGGCATCTTCACCGTGCCGCCGCACATCCCTTATCTTGCGGCGGACAAGACCGTGCGCGCGGGCGACACGGTGACGGACCTCGTCGGTGTGCTCGACTTCGGCGCCATCGGCGGTGGCGGGGGCTGGTACAAGCTGCAGCCGACCGAGACCCCCGTGTTCAGCCGCACGAACGCGCGCGACGATGCGCCGACCGTCGTCGCGGGCAATGTCCGCGTGGCCAGCGCCAACGTGCTGAACTTCTTCACGACGTTCACGGACGGCACCGACGCGTGGGGCCGCACGGGGCAGGGCTGCACGATCGGCTCGTCCGCACCGTCCAGGAGCAATTGCCGCGGCGCCGACAATGTCGCCGAGTTCAACCGCCAGCGCGACAAGATCGTCAATGAGCTGAAGGCGATGAACGCGGATGCCGTCGGCCTGATGGAAATCCAGAACAACGGCGACATCACGGTGAGCTACCTCGTCGACGCGCTGAACCAGGCGATCGGCGCGCCGACGCCGACGTACGCCTACGTGGCGAAGCCGGCCGCGACGGGCACGGACGCGATCCGCGTGGCGATGATCTACAAACCGGCCGTGCTGACGCCGGTGGGCGGCGCGCTGTCCGACGGCGACGCCGTCAACAACCGTCCGCCGATGGCCCAGACGTTCAAGGTCAACGCGAACGGCGCGAAGTTCTCGCTGATCGTCAACCACCTGAAGTCGAAAGGCAGCTGCGGCGGCGCCGGTGCCGGCGACACGGACAGCGGCGACGGCCAGGGTTGCTGGACCGCGACCCGCGTGCTGCAGGCCAAACGTTTGTTCACCGACTTCATCCCGACCGTCGTGGCGGCCGCGGGGGACCCGGACGTGCTGGCCGTGGGCGACTTCAACGCATACGGCCATGAAGACCCGATCGCGTACCTGACGGACAACGGCATGGTCAACGAACTGGAGCGCTTCGTGCGGCCGAACGGCATGCCGTATTCGTACGTGTTCGACGGCCAGAGCGGCTACCTCGACCATGCGCTGGCCAGCAGCGCCCTGGACCCGCAGGTGGCCGGCGTGACCGAGTGGCACAACAACGCGGACGAGCCGGATGCGATCGACTACAACCTGGGCGACACGGCCGATGACCCGTACGTGAACAATCCGTTCCGCGCGTCCGACCACGATCCGGTCGTCGTGAGCCTGAACCTGGCGCCGGCCTACGCCGACGTCACGGCCAGCGTGAAGATCGTGCCGGGCACGCTCGGCTACAACCGCGTCACCGGCAAATTCAGCGGCAACGTGACGTTCACGAACACGAGCGGCGCTGCACTGTCCGGCCCGCTGCAATACGTGCTGCAGGGCCTGCCGGCCGGCGTCACGCTCGACAACAGGAGCGGCGCTTTCAATGGCGCGCCCTACGTGACCCTGCCGGGCACGACCCTCGCACCGGGCGCGACCGTGACCGTGGCGCTGACGTTCACGAACCCGTCGAAGACGAACATCACGTTCACGTCCAAACTGTATTCCGGCACCTTTTGATTGAGAGATCGCACATGATGAACCTGAAAACCTTCTTCGCCCGCGCGCTGCTGGCGCTGTCCCTGCTGGCCGGCGCCGCGAGCGCGAACCCGGTCTACCACGTGGCCCTCGACACGACGGGCACGAGCGGCGACGGCTACATGCAGATCGACTTCCTGCCGTTCGCCACGAGCGAGGTGCTGACCGCGACGATCAGCGGCCTGGACGGCGCTTTCACGGGCACGCCGTCGCTCGACAACGTGGTGCAGTCGGGCGGTTCGTACACGTTCTCGAGCGACGCGTTCTCGGAGTTCTTCCAGTCGATCACGCTCGGCGGCAAATTCGGCTTCGACGTGACGTTCGGCGGCGCGCCGACGGACGGCGGCAGCATCGGGTTGTCCGTCAGCCTGCTGGACAGCGTGGGCGACTACCTGTCGTTCCAGGCGGCGCAGATCAGCCTGGTGGCGGGGGAGCCGGCGGCGATTGCCGTCGATCCCGGCGTCGCGACCGTGAATCCGGTGCCGGAGCCGGCGGATTGGTTGATCGTCGCGACGGGTCTCGTCTTGCTGGGGGCGATGCAGCGGCGCCGGGCCTGAACGTCATCCCCGCGCACGCGGGGATCCATGCTGAGCGTGTTAAGCCAGCCCGGCATGGGTTCCCGCTTCCGCGGGAACGACGGAGCGTCGATTTATTCGATAAACATATGAATTTCCAACAGAAATCATATTGTTCATCGGACTTTGCTTAGTGCATATTCGATCCTGTTGTCGCCGAGACAAGGATCTTATATGCGCGCACATGTCCTCGTGGCGGACCCCGACCCGGCCGTCCGCCAGCTGCTCGAACTGAACCTGACCCGTGCCGGCCACGACGTGCGCCTGTGCGCGGACGCCGAGTCGGCGCTCGTGCTGCTCGACGATGCCGTCCCCGACATGCTGCTGCTGGAGTGGGACCTGCCCGGCCAGTCGGGCGAAGCGCTGATCCGGCGCCTGCACGCGCAGGCGCGCACGCGCGGGATCGCCATCATCATGGTGTCCGCGCGGGCAGGGGAGCACGACAAGATCCTCGCGCTGGAAGCCGGCGCCGACGACTACCTGACGAAACCGTTCAACCCGCGCGAACTGCTGGCCCGCATGCAGGCCGTGCTGCGCCGGCGCGCGCCGCATGCGTCCGTCGATGCCGTGCAGATGGCCGGCCTGCACCTCGATCCGTACACGCAGCGCGTGGTGGCCGGCGCGAGCCCCGTCGCGCTGGGACCCGTCGAATTCCGTTTACTAAACTTCCTCATGCACCATCCGGAGCGGGTGCACACGCGCTCGCAATTGCTGGACAAGGTCTGGGGCAGGCACGCCGTGCTGGAGGAGCGCACGGTCGACGCCCACGTGGGCCGCCTGCGCCACGCGCTGCAGCCGAGCGGTCACCAGGAGCATATCGAGACGGTGCGCGGCACCGGCTACCGCTTCGTCGCCTGACCGTGGACCCCGTCGTCATCCTCAGCCGCCAGGAGCAGGAATACTTGCTGTGCGCCATCGAATCCGGCCTGCGCGTGGCCGGCCCGCACCAGTTCTTCCTGTGGACCCAGGGCCAGGTGCAGGCGCTGCTGCCGCACCGGGTGCTCGTGTGCCTGCAATTCGGCCATGGCGGTGTCCTCACACGGGTGGACTGCCTGCACGGCACCGTGCTGGCGCCGGAGGGGCGGCAGGCGTTGACGGATCTGGCGCTGCGCATCGCGCGGAGTGGACGGCTGGCGGTGGCGATCGATGCGCGCGCGGCGCCGGACGGCCTGGGCGGCGAGATCCTGCGGCTGGGGTTCGACAACGTGCTCGCGCACGGCACGGGGCCGACGAGCGCCGGAGGCAGCGTGTTTCTGCTGTTCGGCCTGGCGGTGCGGCCGACGGCGCGTCACGCGTATTTCCTGGAATTGCTGCTGCCGCACCTGCACCTGGCGCTGGGGCGCCTGCCGGCGGCGCGGACGGCCGTGGACGGGGCGCCGGCACGTGCGCTCTCCGCGCGCGAGACCGAGATCATCGGCTGGCTGCGGGCGGGGAAGAGCAATGACGAGATGGGGAGGCTGCTGGGTATCAGCGCGCTGACCGTCAAGAACCATTTGCAGCGGATCTACCGCACGCTCGGCGTCAACAACCGGGCGCACGCGCTGGCGCGCTGCATGGATCTACGGCTGCTGGGGGAGGATCAGGACTGCGGTGCGTCGGCCGCCGCGCGGCGCATGGCTTCGTAGCGGTAGGCTTCGGCGTTCGCGTCGATGATGCGCAGGCCCTTGCAGCCATCGGCCGCGCAATCCGGCGCGGGCGAGTTGGCCGAGGCGACCTGGGCGGCGCTGCCCGTCATCGCGGCGGTCTGGACCGGCTGGTCGATCTGGGCGCCACTGCCACAGGCGGCGAGGGTGACGGCGAGGGTGACGGCGATAGCGGTACGGAAAGCGGAGATTTTCATGATTCAAGGCAACGCAAAACTCATCGATGCGTCACTGTAACGGCAGTTTTTCCGTAGCTCAATATTTTTGTTGTTAATTTCGTGCAAATATTATCATTTCGAAATATTTTCGTGCGGAAATAAGCGAAGATAAGCGATGATATGAGGAAATATCCTCACGGAAACTTTAAATGAAGGTAAGAAAAATTCGCGCGAAAACGACACAAATCCTTCCCCCATTAACGAAAAAACATAAAGGATTTCACACAGATAACGAGGTATGCTAGGCATTCCGTCGTCCCTGACCCTAAGGATGGGGGAACAATTGCGCAACAGTGTTCAGGCGAGCAGAAGAAGGTTAAAATTTTGCGAACAAGAAATCCGTTTGCGAATTCGACCGACGATCGATGCAGGAAAATGATTTGTCGCCATGACGGGGCCATGGTAGCCTTCATGCAAGGCTTTACACCAAAGCAATAGAGGAGTCGGTTGGATGTATCGTGTGCAGAACCAGGACACCGCCGCGCGGGTCCGCCAGGCTGGTTTTACCCTGCTTGAACTCTTGGTAGTTATCGTTATCATCGGTTTGCTGGCGGCTTACGTCGGCCCGAAATATTTCTCCCAACTGGGCAAATCCGAGGTCACCGTGGCCAAGGCCCAGATCGAAGCGTTCGAAAAATCGCTGGACACGTACCGCCTCGACGTCGGCCGCTATCCGACGACGGAAGAGGGCCTGGCCGCGCTGCTCACGGCGCCGTCGACGGCGTCCGGCAAGTGGAACGGCCCGTACCTGAAGAAGGGTGTCCCGCTCGATCCGTGGGGCCATGCCTACCAGTACCGCGCGCCCGGCACGAAGGGCGAGTATGAAATACTCTCGCTCGGCAAGGACGGCCAGCCGGGCGGCGAAGGCGAGAACGCCGACATCAGCTCCCAATAACGCTCCGGCCGGTCGCTCCCATGCAGTTCGCGGTTCGCACCCTTGCGCCCGACATGCGCATCGCCAGCGTGCTCGTCGACGCCCTCGACGAGGCGGACGCGCGCCGCCAGGTCGAGGCGCGCGGGCTGTTCGTCAGCGCGATCGAACCCGCGCAGGCGCCGCTGCTGCGCCGCCAGCGCGGCGGCAAGCTGTCGCTCGTGCTGTTCAGCCAGGAGCTGCTCGCGCTGCTGACGGCGGGCCTGGGCATCGTCGAAGGCCTGGAAGCGCTGCTGGAAAAGGAAACCAGTCCCGCCACGCGCAGCGTGCTGGAACGGCTGCTGGCCGGCCTGCGCGAAGGCAAGCGCCTGTCCACCGTGATGGCCGCGCAGCCCGCGCTGTTCCCGCCGCTGTACGTGGGCATCGTGCGCGCGGCCGAGGGGACCAGCGACCTGCCGCGCGCGCTCGAACGCTATATCGAATACCAGCAGCGCATCGACACCGTGCGCGCCAAGGTCGTCAGCGCGTCGATCTATCCCGCGATCCTGCTGCTCGTGGGCGGCGGCGTGAGCATTTTTCTGATGTCGTACGTGGTGCCGCGCTTCGCCGAGGTGTACCAGGGCGCGGGCCGCAACCTGCCGTGGATGTCGCGCCTGATGCTGGACTGGGGCCAGTTCGCGGGCCGGCATGCGGCGGGGCTCTTCATCGGCTTCGCGGCATTCGTCGCACTGGCCGCGTGGGCCATCCGGCGCGCGCTGAAACAGGGCGGCGCCGCGCGCCTGCTGGCGAAGCTGCCCGGCATCGGCGAGCGCGCCCGCATCTATGAACTCTCGCGCCTGTACCTCACGCTGGGCATGCTGAACGAAGGCGGCATCACGCTCGTGAACGCGATCGACACCGTGCAGGGCATGGTATCGCCCGGTATCGCCGGCGGCCTGAAAGCGGCGCGCGCCGCGATCGAGGCGGGACGGCCGATGTCCGACGCGTTCGAGGCGAACGGCCTGACGACGCCGATCTCGCTGCGCATGCTGCGCGTGGGCGAGCGCACGGGCTCGATGGGTACGATGCTCACGCGCTCGGCCGCGTTCTACGACGGCGAGATCGGCCGCTGGATCGACCGTTTCACCCGTACTTTCGAACCCCTGCTGATGGCGGCGATCGGCCTCGTCGTCGGCGCCATCGTCGTGCTGTTGTACATGCCTATTTTCGATCTCGCCGGAGACATGTCGTGAACGCGCCGGAAGCAATCCTGGATGCCGCATTGCTGGCGCGCGCGCGCGCCCAGAGCCGGCAATCGCGCCGTTCGCTCGTCGAAGAACTGCAGGGCCTGTCGGGCCTGGAGCCGCGCGAGATCGTACGCCTGCTCGCCGAGCCGTTCGGCCTCGCCACGATGGAAACGCCGGAGATGTTCGGCCAGCAGCCCGCGTTCGACCTGCTGCCGCTGGCGCAGGCGCTGGCACGCCACTGCGTGCTGCTGCGCGACGATGCGAAACACCTGACGGGCGTGATCGCGGACCCGTTCGACCTCGACCTGCAGACCTGGCTGCAGGCGCAGGCCGGCGCGACGGCGGCGTCTCCGCTGCACCTGCGCCTCGCGCTGCAATCGGACATCCAGGCGTACCTCGGCAAGCAGGAGGAATCCGCGCGCGCCGTCGACACGCTCGTCGGCGACAGCGGGGAGGGGCGCCGCGACGGCAAGAGCGCGACGGTGCTGTCGTTCGCGTCCGTGTCGGAAGCCGCGAGCCCCGCCGTCAAGCTCGTGAACTCGACCCTGTACGACGCCTTGAAGGCGGGCGCCTCCGACATCCACCTGGAAAGCACCGCGGGCGGTCTCGCCGTCAAGTACCGCGTGGACGGCGTGCTCGATCACGCGGCGTCCGTCGGCGGCATCGAACTGGCGGAGCACATCATCTCGCGTTTGAAGGTGCTGGCGGAGCTGGACATCGCCGAGCGCCGCATCCCGCAGGACGGCAGCTTTCGCGTCGAATCGGCCGGGCGCGAGATCGACCTGCGCGTGTCGATCATGCCCAGCATCCACGGCGAGGATGCCGTCATCCGTATCCTCGACAAGCGCGCGATGATCGAAGCGTACGGCTCGCTCACGCTGGAAGCGCTGGGCTTCGACGCGCCGTCGCTGGCGACGCTGCGCATGCTCGCGCAGGAGGCGTACGGCATGCTGCTCGTGACGGGGCCGACGGGCTCCGGCAAGACGACCACCTTGTACGCGGCGCTGACCGAGATCCACAACGGCCGCGAAAAGATCATCACGATCGAGGACCCGGTCGAATACCAGCTGCCGGGCATCCTGCAGATTCCCGTCAACGAAAAGAAGGGCCTGTCGTTCGCGAAGGGCCTGCGCTCGATCCTGCGCCACGATCCGGACAAGATCATGGTCGGCGAGATCCGCGACCGCGAGACGGCGGAGATCGCGGTGCAGTCGGCGCTGACGGGCCACCTCGTGCTGACGACGGTCCACGCCAACAACGTGTTCGACGTGTTCGGCCGCTTCACGCACATGGGCATCGACCCGTACGCGTTCGTGTCGGCGCTGAACGGCATCTGGGCCCAGCGCCTGATCCGCATGAACTGCCCGCGCTGCGTGGTCCAGTACACGCCGTCCGACGACGAACTGGCGTGCGCGCACCTGACGCGCGCCGACGTCCACGATTACCAGTTCATGCACGGCCTGGGGTGCGGCGATTGCCGCGGCACCGGCTACAAAGGCCGCCGCTCGATCGCCGAGATCCTGACCTTGAACGACGAGATCCGCGAACTGATCGTCGACAAGCAGCCGATCCGCCGCATCAAGGCCGCCGCCGCCGCCAACGGCACGCGCAGCCTGCGCCTCGCGGCGCTGGATCTCGTGAAACGCGGGGCCACCACCATCGAGGAAATCCGGAGGGTCACGCTGCATGCTTAATGGTTTCAAGTCGAGCTTCGGCCAGTCGCTGCGCATCGGCATCGCGCCCGACGCCCTGGCGCTCGTGCGCACGAGTATCTGGCCGCACGAGCGCGCGCGCCTGCTCGGCCAGGTGGCGGCGACGGGCGCCGATCCGGTGTCGCTCGGCGCGGCGCTGGGCATGCTGCTGGGCGAGCATGACGTGGCCGGCCTGCCGGTGACGGTGGTGCTGGCCGACGACCTCGCGCGTCTGTGGCAGGTGACGCCACCGGAAGGCGCGACGCGCCTCGCCGACCTCGAAGCGGCGGCCATGCTGCGCTACCAGGCGCTGTTCGGCGGCGGCGTGTCCGGTTGGAGCATCAGCGCGGACTGGGACGCGGCGCGCCCGTTCCTCGCGGCCGCGGTGCCGCTGTCCCTGCTCGAGCAACTGACGACGGCAGCAATCTCCCAGCGTTTCAGGCTGGTCGAGATCGTGCCGCAATTCGTCGCCGCACTGAACCAGCACCGCCGCGTGCGCCGCGCGGGCGCGTGGTTCGGCGTCGTGCACGGCGGCGTGTTGAGTATTGCCGCGTTCGACGGCGACCTGCTCGCGGCCGTGCGCACGGCGCCGATCCCGGCCGGCGCGGACCGCGACTGGCTCGAGGGCCACGTGGCGCGCGAGGCGCTGCGGGTGGGCCTGTCGCGGCCGGAGCGCCTGCAGATCTGCGGCCCGGCGCCGAAAGGCTGGGCGAGCAGCGCGGGCCGGCTGAAATTCGCCTGCACGCTGTTCGAGGACGAAACCGATCCGCTGTGGCCCGATTGCGCCCGGCTCGCGCTGACGGGGAGGGCGCCATGAAGAAGGTCCGCATCGATTTCGCGCCGCCCAGCCTCGCGCGCACGTGGCACCGCGCGCCGCGCGGGACGTGGAGCCTGTTGATCGCCGCTCTGGCACTGGCGGGGCCGCTCGCGAGCACTGTCGCGCAATACCGCGGCCTGCAGCGCGTGGAAGCGGAGCGGACGGCGCAGGTCGCGCAGGCGCAGGCACGCGCGGTCGCGCGCGCACCCGTCGCCGCGCCCGCGCGCACGGTGCCGCCCGCGCAGGCCGGTGCCGTGAACGCGTCCGTGCAGCAGCTGAACCTGCCGTGGCGCGGCCTGCACGACGCGGTCCAGGCGGCGACGCCCGCCACCATCGCGCTGCTGGCGCTGGAACCGGACGCCAGGAAGAGCAGCGTGCGCATCACGGCGGAAGCGAAGACCAGCGACGACATGATCGCCTACGTCGAGGCGCTGCAGCGCGTCGAGTGGTTCACGACCGTCCTGCTGGCGCGCCACGAGATCAACGAACAGGACGCGAACCGGCCGATCCGCTTCCAGATCGATGCCCAGTGGAGGTCCCCGCGATGAAGACGACCTTGACGTCGCCCCTGCTGCGCCTGCGCCTGGTGCTGCTGCGCGCGAATCCGCTCGTGGCGGCGGCCGGCATCCTCGTGTTCGTGATGGCCGGCGCGCTGGCGTGGACGCTGCATGTCGTGTGGGCGATGGAACGGGCGCAGGAGGCACGCGCCGCGCAGGCGAAACAGAACGCGCAGGTGGCCACCGCACCTGCATCCGCGCCGGCACCCGTGCCCCCGCAGGCTCCGGACAACCTCGCCGCCTTCTACGGCGCACTGGGCGTGCGCGGCAGCGCCGAGCAGCAGGTCAAGACGCTGTTCGGCCTCGCGGCCAGGTCGGGCCTCGTGCTGCGCCAGGGCGAGTACAAGCCGGGTTATGACCGCAATGCGAAGGTGTACACGTACCAGGTCAACCTGCCGGTGAAAGGCAGCTATGCGGCGATCTGGCAGTTCGCGATGGCGGCGCTGCGCGCGATTCCGTTCGCGTCGCTGGACGAGATCACCTTCCACCGCGACGCCATCGGCGACGCGACGGTGGACGCGCGCCTGAAGCTGACCTTGTACCTGCGCGACGGGACGGATCCGTCATGAAGAAGGCCGACATCAAGCCGCGCCACGCGATCCTCGCGCTGGCCCTCGTCGGCGCCGCGCTGCTGGCCGCGTTCGGCGACCGGGCGCCGCAAGGCGACATCGCCGAACCGGTCGAGCGTCCCGTCGCGAAGGCGGCGCTCGTGCGCACGGCCGTGCCGGCGCCGGTGCCCGTCGTGCCGGCGGCCAAGGCCGGCGATGCGCCCGCGGGACAGCAGATCCTCGCGCTGGTGCCGCGCGACACGCTGATCGGGGACGGCGACGCCGCGTTCGGCCAGGGGCAGAACGGCGCCGGTCCGTTCGGGCGCCATGACTGGACGCCGCCACCCCCGCCACCTCCGCCGCCGCAACCCGCGCCACCGCCACCGCCGCCCACCGCGCCGCCGCTGCCGTTCACCTTCATCGGCAAGTCCGTCGGCGACGGCGCCTGGGAAGTCTACCTGGCGCGCGGCGACCGCACGTACGTCGTGCGCGAGAAGGGCGCCGTGATCGACGGGACGTACCGCGTCGAGTCCATCGCGCCGCCGGTCCTGACCCTGACCTACCTGCCGCTGAACCAGGTTCAACAGCTTAATATTGGAGTATTCGATTGATCGCTCGCCCAACTCTGGCCCGGCGCCTGCTCCCGGCGCTGCTCGCCATCCTGCTGTCCGGCTGCGCGGCCCAAATGGCCTACCGCGAAGGCAACGAGCTCGTGGCCCAGGACAAGGTCGAGGCCGGGCTTACCAAATACCAGGAAGCGCTGGCCGCCGATCCGACCAACGTCCAGTACAAGTCCGCGTACCTGCGCGTCCGCGACGCCGCCACGAACCGCCTGCTGCCGCAGGCCGACCGTGAACTGGCCGACGGCAAGGTCGACCTGGCCGTGGCTGACTACCGGCGCGTGCTGGCGATCGATCCGCTCAACGACCGCGCCCGCGCCGGCCTGCGCCAGGTGGATGCCGACCGCCGTCACGGGGTGTTGATGGGAGAAGCGCGCGCCGCGCTGGAGCGCAAGGATTACGACACGGCGAAAACGAAGCTGACCGCCATCCTGACGGAGCGCCCGACGCACGAACCGGCGCGTCAATTGCTGGCCGAGGTGAACGACAAGATCGCGGCGAATTCCCCCGAGGCGGCGCTGGCGGCCGCGTTCCGCACGCCCATCAACCTGGAATTCCGCGACGCGCCGATCAAGCAGATCTTCGAAGTCATCGCGCGCCACTCGGGCCTGAACTTCCTGTTCGATAAGGACGTCAAGACGGACCAGCGCGCGTCGGTCTTCCTGAAGAACAGCACGGTGGAAGCGGCCGTGTACTATCTCCTGATGACGAACCAGCTGGAGCGCCAGGTCATGGACGGCAACACGATCCTGATCTACCCGAACATCGCGGCCAAGCAGAAGGAATACCAGGAGATGACGGTGAAGACCTTCTACCTGGCCAATGCGGAAGCGAAGTCGATCGGCAACACGCTCAAGACGATCCTGAAATCGAAGGACGTCGTCGTGGACGAGAAGCTCAACCTCGTGATCCTGCGCGACACGCCGGAAGCCGTGAAGCTGGCGTCGCAGCTCGTGGCGCTGCAGGACGTGCCGGAGGCCGAGGTGATGCTGGACGTCGAGGTGCTGGAAGTGCAGCGCAACCGCCTGCTCGACCTGGGCATCGACTGGCCCACGAGCCTCGCGTTCGCGCCGCTGACGACGGCGGCCGGCGGCGCGATCACGATCGACCAGCTGCACCACCTGGACAGCACGACGATCGGCGTGACCGGGATCGCCGGTTCGATCACGGCCAGCAAGACGGACGGCGATTCCGACACGCTGGCCGCGCCGCGCATCCGCGTGCGCAACAAGGAAAAGGCCAAGGTCGTCATCGGCGACAAGCTGCCGACCATCACGACGACCATCTCGTCGGGCGTGGGCGGCTTCGCGTCCGAGTCCGTGAACTACGTCGACGTGGGCCTGAAGCTGGACGTCGAGCCCACGATCTACCTGAACAACGAAGTGGGCATCCGTATCTCGCTGGAAGTCAGCAACCTGGTCGACACGGTCACGACGAAGGGCGGCACGACGGCATACCGCATCGGCACGCGCTCGGCCTCCACGATGCTGCAGCTGAAGGATGGCGAGAACCAGGTGCTGGCGGGCCTGATCAAGAACGAAGACCGCTCCAGCAGCACGAAGCTGCCGGGCATCGGCGACCTGCCGATACTGGGCCGCCTGTTCGGCAGCCAGCAGGACACGCGCAACAAGACCGAGGTCGTGCTGTCGATCACGCCGCACCTGATCCGCACCCTGCAGCGCCCGCCGGCATCGAGCTCCGAATTCAGCGCCGGCACGGAGGCCAGCTTCCGGCGCCGTCCCGACACGAACGTGCGCACGCCGGTGCAGATTCCGGCGCAGGGTGCGCGCGCGGCGCCGGCCGCTGCGCCCGCGCGCCCGCCGGTGCCGCCCGCCGGCGCCGTGCAGCCGCCCGCCGCGCAGTCGCAACCACAGCCGCCGGCGCCGTTGCCCGTGATTGGCGAAACCGGCATGGTCCCGGCCACCAGCGTCGGCAGGACCGGCACGCTGCCGCCCGCGCCGGCCTCCAGCTCGCCGTCGGAACTGCCGTCCGCGCCCGCGATCGACATCACGCCGCTGCCGCAGCCGGAGGTGACGCCAGTGCAGCCTGTGCAGCCGGCGGCCAACCGCGTGCCGGCGTCGCAGGCCGCGTTCCCGAACCAGAAGTAAGCGTGCGATGAGCACCCGGCGCCGGCGCGGCTTTACCCTGATCGAGCTGCTCGTCACGCTCGCGATCCTGGCGCTGCTCGGCACGTTGGTGGTGCCAACCGCGCAGATCGCGCTGCAGCGCCGCCACGAACAGGAATTGCGCGTGGCGCTGCGCGAGATCCGCGCCGCCCTCGACGCCTACAAGAAGGCCGGCGACGAAGGTCGCGTGGCCCGCCAGGCCGGCGCCAGCGGTTATCCGCCGAAGCTGGAAGTGCTGGTCGAGGGCGTGCCGGACCAGCGCAGCCCGAAGAAGGCGAAGATTTATTTTCTGCGCCGCCTGCCGCGTGACCCGTTCAACGGCGACCCCGACCTGAAGGATGCGGAGACGTGGGGCAAGCGCAGCTACGCCAGCGAGCCGGACGAGCCGAAAGAGGGCGACGACGTGTACGACGTCTACTCGACCTCGGGCAAGGTCGGGCTGAACGGCATCCCTTACAACCGCTGGTGAAGACATGAACCTCGAACGACAACGGGGTTTTACCCTGATCGAACTGCTGGTGGTGCTGGGCATCGTGGCGCTGCTGCTCACGCTCGCGGCGCCGCGTTTCTTCCCGAAGGTCGACAGCACCAAGGAGACCATCCTGGCCGAGAACCTGCGCAACACGCGTGCCGTCATCGACCAGTTTTACGAGGACACGGGGCGCTACCCGGATTCGCTGCAGCAGCTCGTCGAGAAAAAATACCTGCCGGCGCTGCCGTTCGATCCGATCGCGGACAGCGATTCGGCCTGGACGGTCGTCCCGCCCGAGGATGGCGACAAGGGCGGCATCCACGACATCCACAGCGGCGCGCCGGGCACGGGCCGCAACGGCAAGCCGTATGCGGAATGGTAGGACGCCGCGGCGCGAGGGCGGTTTTACTTACCTCGGCCTCATCATCCTCGTGACCGTGATCGGCCTCGTCGGCGCGGCCACGCTGAAGGTCGACGCGCTGCTGCGGCGCGCGGCCGCCGAGGAAGAACTGCTGGACATCGGCGCCGCGTTCGGCGAAGCGCTGCGCACGTACGCCGAAGCGACGCCGAAGGGCCAGCCGGCGCAGCCGCCGTCGCTGCAGGAACTGCTGAAGGATCCGCGTTTTCCCGGCGTGCGCCGGCATCTGCGCAAGATCTTCGTCGACCCGCTGACGGGCAAGGCCGAGTGGGGTATCGTGTGGGCCAATCCCGGCGACCGGCGCGGCGTGCTGGCGGTGTACAGCCTGTCGAAGGCGAAGCCGCTGAAGGTGGCGAATTTCGACAAGCGCTTTTCCGGTTTCGAGAACAAGCAGCACGTGTCGGACTGGAAGTTCGCGGCGACCGGACAGGCGCTGATGCAGGGGCAGGTCCTCGCGCAGGGCAAGCCGCAGATGCCCGGCCAGCCGTCGCTGTTCCAGGACCCGCCCGCGGGCACGCCGCAGCAGCCGTCGATGTTTCCCGAGCGGGACGCGCCGCCGCCACCGGCGCCCGGCGTGGATGCGCCGGGCGCCGATGCGCCGGGTGCCGATGCACCGCCTCCTGACAAGGAAGAGAAAGAGCCTGAGGCGGAGAACCGCCAGGCTACCCCGGCTACTTAGCGCGGCGCATGAAGTGGCGCGGCCGGAAGCCCAGCGCCAGCAGCACGGCGAAATACACGACGGCGGAGGCGCCGATGATGAGGAACAGGGCGCCCGCGCGCAGCAGGGGATGGGCACGCAGTGCGGCCCAGTCGAGCTGCGCCTGGCTGAACCAGGCCACGGCGCCCATCAGCGCGACTGCCACGACGACTTTGAAAAAGAACGGCAGCCAGCCCGCATGCGGCACGTAGATCGCGCGCCGGCGCAGGCCCGTGAACAGGAAGCTCGCGTTGATGCACGCACCGAGACCGATCGACAGCGCGAGGCCGGCGACGCCCAGTACCGGTACGAACACGAGGTTCATCAACTGCGTGGCGACGAGCACGCCGACGGCGATCTTGACCGGCGTGCGGATGTCCTGGCGCGCATAGAAGGCCGGGGCCAGGATCTTGACGAGGATGATGCCGAGCAGCCCGGCCGCATAGGCCATCAGCGGCGCCGTGGCGGCCGTGACGGCGCGGGCGTTGAACGCGCCGTAGTTGAACAAGGTGGCGATCAGCGGTTCGGCCAGGGTCGCGAGGCCGACGGCGGCCGGCAGCGCGAGCAGGAACGTCAACCGCAGGCCCCAGTCGAGCAGGGAGGAGTATTCGACGGGATCGCCGTCGGCATTCGCCTTCGACAGGCTGGGCAGCAGCACCGTGCCCAGTGCGACGCCCAGCATGCCGGTCGGGAACTCCATCAGGCGGTCCGCGTACTGCAGCACGGAGACGCTGCCGGCGCCGAGGCGCGACGCGATGTTCGTGTTGATGAGGAGGCTGATCTGCGCGGCCGACACGGCGAACACGGCCGGGCCCATCTTCTTGAGGATGCGGCGCACGCCCGGGTCGGACAGACCGGCGAACGGATTGATCGACAGGCGCGGCAGCATGCCGATGCGCTTCAGCGCGGGGACCTGGATACCGACCTGCAGCACGCCGCCGACCATCACGGCCACCGCCATCGAATAGATCGGCACGTCGAAATACTTCACCATGAACAACGAGAAGAAGATCGACGACAGGTTCCACAGTACGGGCGTGAACGCGGGAATCTTGAATTCGCGCCAGGTATTCAGCACGGCGCCGGCCAGCACGACGAACGACATGCACAGGATGTACGGGAACATCAGCCGGGTCATGACGACGCCGGCGTCGAACGCGGGGCCTTCGAGGCCGCTGGCGATGACGTACAGGACGACGGGCGCGCCGATGATGCCGACGAGGCTCGTCGCGAGCGTCGCCCACACGAGCGTATTGGCGACGTGGTCGACGAGGGTGCGGGTGGCGGCGTCGCCTTTCTGGCTCTTGTACTCGGCCAGGATCGGCACGAACGCCTGCGAGAACGCGCCTTCGCCGAACAGGCGGCGCAGCAGGTTGGGCAGGCGGAAGGCGATGTTGAAGGCGTCGGTATAATCGCTGGCGCCGAACGCGCGGGCAAACAGGGAGTCGCGCAACAGGCCGGTGATACGGGACAGCATCGTCATGCTCGAGATGGCTGCCAGGGTCTTGAGTAGGTTCATAGCCCGCGATTATAGCTGGGCTATTGCACAAAAACGAACCAGGATTTGCCCTTCGTTGAAACCTTCGCTATAATCGAGGGCTGTATTGAATTCTGTTAGCAGACACTCGTTTGGCAGGCACTGGAATGGGCCGGTTTGAATGTTTGCAAACGCAACTTGACCCCGATTAGGAAATTCCATGGCAAATACCGCACAGGCGCGCAAGCGCGCTCGTCAAGCAGTCAAGCAAAACGCACACAACTCGGCTCAGCGCTCGACCCTGCGTACCGCAATCAAGGCCGTCAAAAAGGCCATCCAGGCTGGCGACAAGGCCGCTGCTTCGCAAATCTTCCAGCAGTCCGTGTCGACCATCGACAGCATCGCTGACAAGAAAATCATCCACAAGAACAAGGCCGCTCGCCACAAGAGCCGCCTGGCTGCCGCCATCAAGGCCCTGTCGGCTTAATACACCCGACAGCAACGCCCGCGCGGCCCCGGCTGCGCATGGAGTTATTGAGTCCGGGGGACTCAATAACAACGACCCGCCCGACGCAAGTCCGGCGGGTTTTTTGTTGCCCGAATTCTCTGTTGACTAAAGGCTGTTGCCAAAAACCGGGCTCTGACCCCGGTTTTTGACAACAAAAAGGCAGCCCGCAGGCTGCCTGGGTGAGCGTCGAGCGCTCGCTTACTTGGCTGCCGGTTCGGCCGGAGCGGCTGCGTCGGCTGCGGCGGCCTTCTTGGCCTTCTTGTGGTGCTTCTTCACTTTTTTCGCGGGAGCGGCGGGCTGCTCGGCGGTGGCCGATGCGGCCGGGGCGGCTGCGGCTGCGGCCGGGGCCTGGGCGGCGAAAGCGGAAACGGCGAACAGGGAAGCAACCAGGCCAGCGATCAGTTTGGACATTTCGGGTTCCTTTAAAGAAGAAGGTGATCCACAACGGTGAATCTGTCCCCTTAACGGTGCCTCGGAATTGCCGGTTGACAGTTTTCTGCTCGTCCTACATTAACGTTTGGAAAGGTTGATCTGCCTCAAGCGTGTCACCGCTTCCCGCCCACGGCAGCGGCCGGCACTTCCATCCACTCGCCCGGCAGCAGCGGATGCGTCGCCAGCGAAAACGGCCCGATGCTCGAGCGCACGAGGCGCAACGTGGGCAGGCCGACGGCGGCCGTCATCCGGCGCACCTGGCGGTTTTTCCCCTCTTCGAGCGTGATCGCGATCCAGCTGGTCGGCTTGTCCTGGCGCACGCGGATGGGCGGGTTACGCGGCCACAGCCACTCCGGCTCCGCGATCAGCGTGGCGCGGCACGGCTTCGTGATGAAGTCGCCCAGGTCGATCGGCGCCTGCAGGCGGTCGAGGGTGGCGCGGTCGGCGATCCCCTCCAGTTGTACTAGATAAGTCTTCGCTTCCTTGTGGTCCGGATGGGCGATCTGGTGCTGCAGGCGGCCGTCGTCCGTCAGCAGCATCAGGCCTTCGCTGTCGGCGTCGAGCCGGCCGGCGGGATATATGTTCGGGATGTCGAGGTAGTCGGCGAGGGTTTCGCGCTCGTCCTCGCGCGAGAACTGGCACAGCACCTGGAAGGGTTTATTGAACAGGATGAGGGACATGAAGGATGGATTTTGGAGCAAAATAGCGAGCCTCTGGCCCGTCGCGATCAATACTGGTGCATAATGTTGTGCCAGTGTTGCGTCTTAGACAAGACGACGGCCAGCCCACTATTCTAATGGAGATCGCAGACCTGGCGGTCCGCCGCCGCCGCGTGCCCACTTCGGAGAACATGATGTATCAACATATCAAAGTACCTACCGATGGTCAAAAGATTACCGTCAACGCGGACTTCTCGCTGAACGTCCCCGACCAGCCGGTCATTCCCTATATCGAAGGCGATGGCACCGGCGTCGACATCACCCCGGTGATGCTGAAGGTCGTCGACGCGGCCGTCGCGAAGGCGTACGGCGGCCAGCGCAGGATCGCGTGGATGGAAGTGTTTGCCGGCGAGAAGTCGACGCAGGTGTATGGCCCGGACGTCTGGCTGCCGACCGAAACGCTGGACTGTGTGCGCGAGTACGTCGTGTCGATCAAGGGCCCGCTGACGACGCCTGTCGGCGGCGGCATCCGCTCGCTGAACGTGGCGCTGCGCCAGGAACTCGACCTGTACGTCTGCCTGCGCCCCGTGCGCTACTTCAACGGCGTGCCGTCGCCGCTGCGCGAGCCGCACAAGACGGACATGGTGATCTTCCGCGAGAACTCGGAAGACATCTATGCGGGCATCGAGTGGGCCGCCGAGTCGGCCGAGGCGAAGAAGGTCATCGAATTCCTGACCCGCGAGATGGGCGTGCGCAAGATCCGCTTCCCGGAGACCTCCGCGATCGGCATCAAGCCGGTGTCGCGCGAGGGTACGGAACGCCTCGTGCGCAAGGCACTCCAGTACGCGATCGACAACGACAAGCCGTCCGTCACCATTGTCCACAAGGGCAATATCATGAAGTACACGGAAGGCGGCTTCCGCGACTGGGGCTATGCGCTGGCGCAACGCGAGTTCGGTGCCGAGCTGATCGACGGCGGTCCGTGGTGCAAGTTCAAGAACCCGCGCACGGGCAAGGACATCGTCGTCAAGGATTCGATCGCGGATGCGTTCCTGCAGCAGATCCTGCTGCGTCCGGCCGAGTACAGCGTGATCGCCACCCTGAACCTGAACGGCGACTATGTCTCGGACGCGCTGGCGGCCCAGGTCGGCGGCATCGGCATCGCGCCGGGCGCGAACATGTCCGACTCCGTCGCGATGTTCGAAGCGACGCACGGCACGGCGCCCAAGTACGCGGGCAAGGATTACGTGAACCCGGGTTCGCTGATCCTGTCGGCCGAGATGATGCTGCGCCACATGGGCTGGACGGAAGCGGCCGACCTCATCATCAGCTCGATGGCGAAGGCGATCGCGTCCAAGCGCGTCACCTACGACTTCGCGCGCCTGATGGAAGGCGCGACCCAGGTGTCGTGCTCGGGCTTCGGCGACGTGATGATCGAGAATATGTAAGGGAGGTCTTATTGACGCAGATCAAGCCCCGTAAGTGTACGGGGCTTTTTTGTTTGCAGGAGAGGGATGATGCGTGGCGGCGGGACCATAAAAAAAACCCCGCCGAAGCGGGGTTCTTTGCTTCCGGAGGGTGCTTACGCGCCGACGATGTTAGAAGCTTGCTTGCCTTTCGGGCCTTGCGTGACTTCGAATTGGACTTTTTGACCTTCTTTGAGGGTCTTAAAACCGTTCATATTGATCGCGGAGAAGTGCGCGAACAAATCTTCGCCGCCGTCATCAGGGGTGATGAAGCCAAAACCTTTGGAATCATTGAACCACTTAACAGTACCTGTTGCCATAAAATAACCTTCGATTAAAAACAAATCACACGAGCCATAAAAGCAAGAAGCTTCTTGCCCCCTCCTCAGCCTGCTCACTTCTTATCAACAAGTACATAAGTACATGTCAATAACTGCATTGTTGGCGCAAGAATCTCGTAAGTCAAGCGGTTTTGAACACGCGTTGTAAAAAATGACATAGTGGCTGAAAATCAAGCTCTTGATTTTCGCAATGGAACCGCCATCTGCGCTGCAACTGGAAAACGCGTAAGATGGAAAGCAAATGGGATTACCTTGAGCGTTAGTTTCCGCACACACGAAGATCGAAAGCAATTTAGAATACCCCTATGGCAACCAAGCACGATACCGAACAGCTGCTGGAGCGGCAGACAGTCAAGCCACCTCCCTTGTATCAGGTGGCGTTGCTCAATGACGACTACACGCCGATGGAGTTCGTGGTCGCCATCATCCAGGAGTACTTCAACAAGGATCGCGAGACGGCGACGCAGATCATGCTTTCTGTACACCGCCATGGTAAAGGGGTGTGCGGCGTGTTTTCCAAAGATATAGCGTGTACCAAAGTGGAGTTTGTATTAACGCATGCGCGCAAGGCAGGTCATCCCCTGCAGTGCGTGATGGAGGAAGTATGATTGCGCAGGAACTGGAAGTATCTCTACACATGGCCTTTGTCGAAGCGCGGCAGGCTCGGCACGAGTTCATCACGGTCGAACACCTGCTGCTGGCGCTGCTCGACAACCCGTCGGCCGCTGAAGTCCTGCGTGCGTGCGCGGTCAATATCGAAGACCTGCGTAAGACCTTGACGAATTTCATCGGCGATAACACTCCGACCGTGCCGGGTACCGGCGAAGTCGACACCCAACCGACGCTGGGCTTCCAGCGCGTGATCCAGCGCGCGATCATGCACGTCCAGTCGGCGTCGAACGGCAAGAAGGAAGTCACCGGCGCGAATGTGCTCGTGGCGATCTTCGGCGAGAAGGACTCGCATGCCGTTTACTACCTGCACCAGCAGGGCGTGACCCGTCTCGACGTGGTCAATTTCATCTCGCACGGCGTGCGCAAGGACCAGCAGATCGACAGCCAGAAGGCGTCGGAAGGCGTGGAAGAAGCGCAGGTCGAAGGCCAGGCTAAGGAAAGCCCGCTGGATCAGTTCACCACGAACCTGAACAAGGCTGCCGCCGACGGCCGGATCGATCCGCTGATCGGGCGCGAAGAGGAAGTGGATCGCGTGATCCAGATCCTGTGCCGCCGCCGCAAGAACAACCCGCTGCTCGTGGGCGAGGCCGGCGTCGGCAAGACCGCGATCGCCGAAGGCCTGGCATGGCGCATCGTCCAGGAAGACGTGCCCGAGATCCTGCAGAATGCCGTCGTGTATTCGCTGGACATGGGCGCACTGCTGGCCGGCACCAAGTACCGCGGCGACTTCGAGCAGCGCCTGAAGGCGGTGTTGAAGCAGCTCAAGGACACGCCGAACGGCATCCTGTTCATCGACGAGATCCACACGATCATCGGCGCCGGTTCCGCATCGGGCGGCACGCTCGACGCATCGAACCTGCTCAAGCCGGCCCTCGCGAACGGCCAGCTGAAGTGCATCGGTGCGACCACGTTCACGGAATTCCGCGGCGTGTTCGAGAAGGATCATGCGCTGTCCCGCCGCTTCCAGAAAGTGGACGTGAACGAACCGTCGGTCGAGCAGACTGTGCAGATCCTGCGCGGCCTCAAGTCGCGCTTCGAAGAGCACCACGGCGTGAAGTATTCGGCGTCGGCGCTGTCGACCGCGGCCGAGCTCGCTGCTCGCTTCATCAATGACCGTCACCTGCCGGACAAGGCGATCGACGTGATCGACGAAGCGGGTGCGGCCCAGCGCGTGCTGCCGAAGTCGAAGCAGAAAAAGACCATCGGCAAGACCGAGATCGAGGACATCATCGCGAAGATCGCGCGGATTCCTCCGCAGACCGTCAACCAGGACGACCGCAGCAAGCTGCAGACCATCGACCGCGACCTGCGCAACGTCGTGTTCGGGCAAGACCCGGCCATCGAAGCGTTGTCGGCCGCGATCAAGATGGCCCGCGCCGGCCTCGGCAAGCAGGACAAGCCGATCGGTTCGTTCCTGTTCTCCGGTCCGACCGGCGTCGGCAAGACGGAAGTCGCGAAGCAGCTGGCGTTCATCCTCGGCATCGAGCTGGTGCGTTTCGACATGTCCGAGTACATGGAGCGCCACGCCGTGTCGCGCCTGATCGGTGCGCCGCCGGGCTACGTCGGCTTCGACCAGGGTGGCCTGCTGACCGAGGCCATCACCAAGAAGCCGCATGCGGTGCTGCTGCTGGACGAGATCGAGAAGGCCCATCCGGACATCTTCAACATCCTGCTGCAGGTGATGGACCATGGCACCTTGACCGACAACAACGGCCGCAAGGCGGACTTCCGCAACGTGATCATCATCATGACCACGAATGCAGGTGCGGAAAGCCTGACCAAGCGCTCGGTGGGCTTCGTGGATTCGAAGGCGCAGGGCGACGAGATGGCCGACATCAAGCGCATGTTCACGCCTGAGTTCCGCAACCGCCTGGATGCGATCATCAGCTTCCGCGCGCTGGACGAGGACATCATCCTGCGCGTCGTGGACAAGTTCCTGATGCAGCTGGAAGAGCAGTTGCACGAGAAGAAGGTGGAAGCCGTCTTCACCGAGAAACTGCGCAAGTTCCTCGCGAAGAAAGGTTTCGACCCGCTGATGGGTGCCCGTCCGATGTCGCGCCTGATCCAGGACATGATCCGCAAGGCGCTGGCCGACGAACTGCTGTTCGGCCGTCTCGTGAACGGTGGCCGTGTCACGGTCGACCTGAACGAGAAGGACGACGTGTTCCTCGAGTTCCCGGAAGGCGACGTCCCGCCGCCGCCGGAGCCCGTCGAGACCGTCGAGATCGAATAAGCGATTCCAGAATCGCTTCACGAAAGCCCGCCTTGTGCGGGCTTTTTATTTGGCCGGGCGCCGCTCGTCCGGCGTGCGCGCCGCTCGTCCAGTCGGCATTGCCCCACCAGCGGCCGCTGCCTAGCATGGGTGCATTTTCGTCCACCGGAGTCAACCATGCTGCGCACACTTCTCACTCTCGCCGCGACCACCGCCAGCCTGCTGCTGGCATCTCCCACCACGCAGGCGGCCGACGTCCACCCCGCGTTCCGCGTCGCCGTCAGCGGCAATCCGCAAGGCCGGCCCATCATCCTGATTCCCGGCGTGGCGTCGTCGGGCGAGGTCTGGAACGGCACCGTCGCCCATTATTGCGGGACCTCCCAGGCGCAATTCCAATGCCATGAGCTGACGTTGGCCGGATTCGCGGGCGTGCCGCCCATCGACGGCGCGCTGCTGCCTGCCGCCGAACAGCAGCTCGCCGACTACATCGCTGCGCATCGTCTCGCCCGCCCGGTCGTGATCGGCCACAGCCTGGGCGGCTTCCTGGCGCTGAAGCTGGCGGCCGATCATCCGGATGAGGTGGGCAAGCTGGTGATCGTCGATGCCGTGCCGTGCCTCGTCGCGGCCACGCAGGCGCCGGGCGTCACGGCCGAGCAGGTGAAGCAGGCGGGGGAGGGCATGCGCCGCATGATGCTGGCGCAGGATGCGGCCACGGCACGCGCCGCCACCGACATGTCGGTGCGCACGATGGTCTCCCGTCCCGAAGACGTCAAGCGCGTGCTGGCCTGGGGCGCCCAGTCCGACCGGACCACTGTGGTCAATACGATGGCCGACATGATGGGCGACGACATGCGCGAGCAGGTTGGCCGCATCCGTGCGCCCACGCTGGTGCTCGGCAGCTGGATCGCGTACAAGGCCTACGGCCCCATGGCCATGTTCGAGCAGAACTATCGGAACCAATACATGCGTCTGCCCGGCGTGCAGGTGGCGCTGGCCGAAACCGCCCGTCACTTCATCATGCTCGACGACCCGGCCTGGATGTATGATCGCATCGATCGCTTCCTGAACTGAACGCCCAACAAGAACATCTCTCGCGATGACAGCCTCGCCGATGCCCGCCCCCTCCCTGCTTGCGCGCCTGAGCTGGTACTGGATGTGCCAGTGCGCCGGCTGGGGCCTGGTGCTTGTGCTGCAGGTTCTCAACCGGCCGTCCGTGCCCGGCTATGCGGCGCCCGACGACGTCCGACGCTATGTGCTGGTGTGCTGCTGGGGCGCGGCCAGCGGCGTCCTGCTGTCCGATGCGTGGCGCCGCATCCTGAAGCGCCGGCAGGCCGCCGGGGCGCGCATGGGATGGGGCGCCGTGCTTGCCGGCGTGCTGGTGCTGGGCATCGTGAACACCATGACGCAACTGGCCGGCTACATCGTCATCCGGCCGTTCGGCCCCGTGCGAGGCGTGTCCTGGCTACCCGCCGCGCTGGCCTCGTGGTGGTGCCTGCACCTGATGTGGAACGTGTTCCACACCGCGGCCCTGTCCTTGCGCCGTGCGAACCGGCTGGAGGCGGAGACACTGCGACTGCAAGTCGGCGCCAAGGACGCCCAGTTGCGCGCGCTGCAGGCGCAGGTGAATCCCCACTTCTTCTTCAACAGCATGAACAGCGTGCGCGCCCTCGTCTACGAAGACCGGGACGCGGCCGCACGCATGATCGATGAGCTGACCAGCGTGATGCGCCACGCACTGCAGGCCGGCGCGCACGACACGGTGCCACTGGCGGACGAGATCGACGTGGTGCGCGCCTACCTCGCCATCGAACAGATCCGCTTCGAACAGCGCCTGCGCGCGTATATCGATGTCGGACCCGGACTCGATACGGTGCGCATCCCGCCGATGGCCTTGCAGACCCTCGTCGAAAACGCGGTCAAGCACGGCGTCGAAGCCCGGCCGGACGGCAGCGACATCCGGATCCATGCGCGCCGCCAGGACGATGGCGTGGCGGTCATCGAAGTCGCGAACGCAGGGACGATCCAGGCGCTGTCCGGCTCGACCCGCACAGGCCTGGTCAATGCACGGCAGCGACTCGCGCTGGCACTGGGGGCGGGCGCGAACCTCGACCTGTGCGAGCAGGACGGCTGGGTGCGCGCCACGGTGCGGCTGCCGGAGGCTACGTGACGGAGCGGCTGCGCGTGCTGCTGGTCGACGACGAGCGCCTGGCCAGGGCCGAGCTGCGGCGCCTGCTGCGGGCGCACCCGGACATCGACATCGTGGGCGAAGCGGTGGATGCGGCCGACGGCCTGCACCAGATCACGGTGCTCAAGCCCGACCTGGTATTCCTCGACGTGCAGATGCCTGGCGGGAGCGGCTTCGACCTGCTGGCGGCGCTGGATGCCGCGCCGGACGTGATCTTCACTACCGCCTACGACCGCTACGCGCTGCAGGCCTTCGAAGTGAACGCGCTCGACTACCTGCAAAAGCCTGTGCAGGCGGCGCGGCTGGCCTCGGCCCTGGACCGCCATGCGCAGCGCCGGGGGCGAGAGCCGGCACGTCAGTCGCAGATGGACCGGAAGCTGTTCCTCCGTGACGGCGAGCGGTGCTGGTTCGTGGCCCTGCGTGACGTGCGCTTCCTGAGCGCGGAAGGGAATTACACGCGTGTCCATGTCGGCGCACATCGGCCGCTGGTTCTGCGGTCCCTGAAGCAATTCGAAGAAGCGCTCGACCCGCAATGCTTTTTTCGCGCGAGCCGCAGCCACATCGTCAACCTGGAGCACGTGCAGCAGGTGACGCCGAACGAGGCGGGCGGCTTCGATCTCCTGCTGTCCGGCGGCGACACGGTTGACGTGGCACGCCGCCGCGCGGCCGGGTTCAGGCAGCTGGCCAGCCTGTAACACACGACGGCCGCCACGGGTATCGCCGTCATTTTGTTGTCATACAACATGTCTATGATGGGAGGTATTCCTCATTTCAGGCCCATCCCATGCGACTGCCGCAGCTCCAGACCGGCACCAAGATCATCGGCGCCTTTGCCGTGGTGTCCCTTGCCATCGTCATCATTTCCATCGTCGCGCTGTGGCGCATGCACGCCGCCGACGCCATCACGAACGACCTCGTCAACAATAAGCTGGCCCGCCAGCAGCTGACGGCCGAACTGCTGGGCGTCACGCGGCTGAACGGTGTGCGCGCCGTGGCCATCGCTCGCAGCGACAGCCTGGAGGCGGGCGACTACTTCCAGGCCATGCTCCAGCAGGGCGAAAAGAACGCGGCGGCGCTCGAGGCGAAGCTGGGCGCGCTGCCGGCCGTACCGGACGAGCGCGCCCTGATCGACGCCGTTGCACAGCGCAAGGCTGCCTACGTGAGCGTCCGCCAGCAGGTGTTCCAGGCGAAGGACTTCGGCAAGACGCAGGAGGTCGAGCAACTGGCGTCCGGCGAGCTGACCACGACCTTCGACGCTTACACGCAAGCCCTCGACGCGCTGCTCGCATGGCAGACCCGCGCAGCGCACGCGCTGGCGGCCACGTCCGCACAGGCATTCGCCCTCAGCCGCGTCCTGCTGCCCGCATTCGGCCTGGCCGCGCTGCTGGTCGGCTGCGCCGCCGGCTGGCTGCTCACGCGCAGCATCGTGACGCCGCTGCAGGATGCCGTCGTGCTGGCCGAGCGCGTCGCGACGGGCGACCTGTCGGCCACCATCGAGCATGCGCGCGGCGACGAGATCGGGCGCCTGTTCGATGCACTGAACCACATGACGAACGGCGTGTCGGCCACCGTCGTGAAAGTGCTGGACAGCGCCCGCATGATCGACGGCGCGTCGGCCGAGATCGCGGCCGGCAACAGCGACCTGTCGCACCGCACGGAAGCGCAGGCGCGCAGCCTGCATGCGACCGTGCAGGCGATGGCCGACCTGACCGAGGCCGTCGAACAGAACCACGTGAATGCCCACGATGCGAACGAGCTCGCACTGGCCGCGTCAGGCGTCGCGAAGGACGGTGCCGACGCGGTCGGGCAGATGGTCGAGCGCATGGAGACGATCCGCCAGTCGGCCGCCCGCATCGGCGATATCACGGCGATGATCGACGGGATTGCGTTCCAGACGAATATCCTCGCGCTGAACGCGGCCGTCGAAGCGGCGCGTGCGGGCGAGCAGGGCCGCGGTTTTGCGGTCGTCGCGGGCGAAGTCCGTAACCTGGCCCAGCATTCCGCGGCGGCGGCGAAAGAAATCAAGCACCTGATCGGCGAGTCGACGCTCGCCATCGCGTCCGGCGCCGGCATCGCCAGCGCGGCGGGCGACACGATGCGCGAGATCCTCGACCGCGTGCAGCAGGTGGCCGATCTGCTGCATGCGATCGACGGCGCCAGCTCCGAGCAGGCGGCTGGCATCGCGCGCGTGCGCGGCGTCATCGCCGAGATGGACGAGGCGACGCAGCAGAATGCGTCGATGGTCGAGCAGGCCGCGGCCGCGGCGGCCACGATGCGGGCGCAGGCGGAGGAGTTGACGGACGTGGTGTCGACGTTCCGGGTGCGTGGGGATGAGTGGGTGCGTCAGGTGCTCGTCGAGGAGAGCAAGGACGAGCGGGGTCTTGCGCTGCCAGTACCGGCGTACGCTTAAGTAACCCGCGACACGTATCGACGTCGTCCTTGCGAAGGCAGGGACCCAAGTCCTGCGTGCGCTGTCGAGTAGCGTGCAAATTGGGCCCCCGCCTGCGCGGGGGCGACGGTTTTTCAGATAGCGGCCAGCGCCCGCGCCAGATCAGCCCGCTGATCCTCCACGTGCTCGATGCCGACGGATAGCCGGATCAACCCGTCGCCGATCCCCAACCTGGCCCGCTGGTCCGCCGGAATGGTCGCATGCGTCATGATGGCCGGATGCTCGATCAGGCTCTCGACGCCGCCCAGGCTCTCGGCCAGCGTGAAGATCTCGCACTGCTCCAGGAAGCGGCGCGCGCCGGCGATGTCCGTGTCGAGGTCGATGGAGATGATGCCGCCGTAGCCGTGCATCTGGCGCCGCGCCAGTTCATGCTGCGGGTGCGACGTCAGGCCAGGGTAGTAGACGTGGCGCACCCTGGCCTGGCCCTGCAGCCACTGTGCCAGGTCGAGCGCGTTGCTGTTGCTGCGTTCCACGCGCAAGGCCAGCGTCTTGATGCCGCGAAGGACGAGAAAACTGTCGAACGGGCCCTGGATCGCACCGACGGCATTCTGGATGAAGCCGAGGCGCTCGCGCCATGCCTGCTGGTGCGCGTGGCCGCCGACGACGGCAATGCCGCCGATGACGTCCGAGTGGCCGTTCATGTACTTCGTCGTCGAGTGCACGACGATGTCGATGCCAAGTTCCAGCGGGCGCTGGTTGATGGGGCTCGCGAACGTGTTGTCGCACACCGTCATCACGCCGCGCTCGCGGCACAGCTGCGCGATCGCGTGCAGGTCGGCGAGCTTGAGCATCGGGTTCGTCGGCGTCTCGACCCACACCATCTTCGTTTCCGGGCGCAGCGCGTTCGCGAGCGCGAGCGGGTCCGTCAGGTCGACGTACGTGAACTCGTGGCCGGCGCTCGCGCGGCGCACGCGCTCGAACAGCCGGTAGGTGCCGCCATACATGTCGTCGCCGGCCACGATGTGCGAGCCGGCTGGCAGCAGTTCGAGCACGGCCGCGATGGCCGCGAGGCCGGACGCGAACGCGTAGGCGGCGCCGCCGCTTTCGATGTCGGCCACGCAGCGCTCCAGCGCCCAGCGCGTCGGGTTGTGCGAGCGGCCGTAGTCCAGGCCCTTGTGCACGCCCGGGCTTTCCTGGGCAAAGGTCGACGTCGCGTAAATGGGCGGCATCACGGCGCCCGTCGTGGGGTCGGGCGCCTGGCCGCCGTGGATGACGCGCGTGGCGATGTGGCGTTGATGGGTATCGTCTGAATGGCTCACGTGAGAGTCCTGCGCAGATGGTTGAGAAGGTCGAAGCGGGTGATGAGTCCGTAGAACCGGTCGCCGTCGACGATGACGGCCGTCAGGCCGCGGTCGAGGATGTCGCGCAGCTGTTGCATGCCGGCGCTTGGGGCCAGCGTTTGCAGGTCGGACGTCATCGTGCCGGAGACCGGCGCCTTGAAGTGTTCCCGGTCACCCGTCACGTGCAGCAGCAGGTCGGACTCGTCGATCAGGCCCACGAGCTTGCCCTTGTCGATGACGGGCATCTGCGCGAGGTCGGCGCTGCGCATGCGGTTGAAGGCGGTGAGCAGGGTGTCGGTCGGGGACACGGTGATGACTTCGCCGTCGTCGAAGCGGCGGCCGATCAGGTCGCGCAGGTCGCCCATGCGGGGGCGGTGCAGCAGGCCCTGGTCGACCATCCAGCCGTCGCTGTACACCTTGGTCAGATAGCGCGTGCCCGTGTCGCAGACGAAGGTCACGACGCGCTTGGGCGTCGTCTGCGCGCGGCAGTAACGCAGCGCGGCCGCGAGCAGGGTGCCCGTCGATGAACCGGCCAGGATGCCTTCCTGGCGCAGCAGTTCGCGCGCCGTGTTGAAGCTCTCCTCGTCGCTGATGGAGTAGGCCGTCTTCACGCGCGACATGTCGGCGATGGACGGGATGAAGTCTTCGCCGATGCCCTCGACGGCCCAGGAGCCGGAGACGTCGCTGACCTTGCCGGTCCTGATGTAGTCGGCCAGGATCGAGCCCTGCGGATCGGCCAGCACGAATTCCAGGTCCGGCTGCACGCGCGCGAAAAAGCGCGACAGGCCCGTCAACGTGCCGGACGAACCGACGCCCACGACGATCGCATCCAGCTCGTGGCGCATCTGGTCCCAGATCTCGGGCGCCGTGGTGGTTTCGTGCGCGGTCGGGTTGGCGGGATTGTTGAACTGGTCGGCGAACCAGGCGCCGGGGATCTCGCGCGCGAGCCGCGCCGCGTAATCCTGGTAGTACTCGGGGTGACCCTTGCCGACATCGGAGCGGGTCAGGTGGATCTCGGCGCCGAGGGCTTTCAGGTGCAGGATCTTTTCGGACGCCATCTTGTCGGGCACGACGAGCACGACGCGGTAGCCCTTGATCCGGGCGACAAGCGCGAGGCCGAGGCCCGTGTTGCCGGCCGTGGCCTCGACGACGGTGCCGCCGGGCTGCAGGCGGCCGTCGCGTTCCGCCGCCTCGATCATGGCGCGGCCGACGCGGTCCTTGATGGAGCCGCCGGGGTTCTGGGATTCGAGCTTGAGGAACAGGCGGCAGGGGCCCGTGTCCATGCGGGTGACTTCCACCATGGGGGTGTTGCCGATCAGCGAAAACAGTGCAGCTTGCGACAAGTCTTGCATATTGCCTCCGTGCGGACGGGCGGTGCGCCGCTTCATGGGCGGCGCGTGCAAAAGCTGGCACCGATCGGGCGCCAGGCCGTATTAAAAAAATAATACTACGGCTTTTGATTGGCGTGTGCGTTGGGGCGCATTAAGGCGGCCCCAGGCTGATTAGCTGCCGGCTTTTAACCTGCGCCACAAGGTGGTCCGGCTGATGCCCAGGTGGCGCGCGGCCGCGTCGCGCTGGCCGTTGAAGCGCGCCAGGACGTCGGCCACGGTTTCCTGCGCCGGGGCTGCGGACGCCGGCGCGGCGATGGCCGACAGGCCAGGGCCGGCGCCCAGCTCGGGCGCCACCGACAATAAAAATGCGGGCGTCAGCGCCTGCAGCGGCTCGGCGGCGAGGAACAGCGCCAGGCGTTCCATCAGGTTGCGCAGTTCGCGCACGTTGCCCGGCCAGGCGTACGCCTGCAACACCGGTGCGCACGCCGCGATCTCGGCCGCCAGGTTCGGATGCGGCCGGGCGCTCAGCGCGGCGAGGGCGTTCTTCAGTGCCCACTCGGCCAGTTGCGCGACGTCCTCGGGGCGGGCGCGTAGCGGGGGCAGGGCAAGGCGCAGCACGGCCAGCCGATAGAACAGGTCGGCGCGGAAGCGCCCCTCGCGGACTCTCGCTTCCAGGTCGCAATGGGTCGCACTGATCACGCGCACGTCGATGGGCACGGGCCGCGTGCCGCCCACGCGCATCACTTCGCGCTCCTCGAGCACGCGCAGCAATCGGGTCTGCAGCGCGAGCGGCATTTCGCCGATCTCGTCGAGGAACAGGGTGCCGCCGTCCGCCGCCTCGAACAGGCCCGCGTGGCCGCCGCGGCGGGCGCCCGTGAACGCGCCTTCCTCGTGGCCGAACAGTTCCGATTCCAGCAGCGACTCGGCGATCGCGCCGCAGTTGACGGCGATGAACGGCCGGTTCGCGCCGCGCCGCGGACTTTCGCGGTGGATGGCCTGGGCGACGAGTTCCTTGCCGCTGCCCGTCTCGCCCTGGATCAGCACCGTCGCCGGCGAGCGCGCGTACAGCACGACGGTCTGGCGCAGCCGTTCCATCGCGGGGGAGTCGCCGCGCAGGTCGGCCAGGCCGCGGCGCGCGCGCCGGCTGTCGGTGGCGGCCACGCGCCGTCCGCGTCCGCTTTCGAGACGGGTCAGGCGCGCCATCTCGAGGGCGTCGTCGAACGCGCGCCGGATCGATTCCAGCGAGTACACGAACACCGTCTTGAGGCCCGCTTCCTCGGCCAGGTCGGTGATCAGGCCGGCGCCCACGATCACCTCGACCCCGGCCGACTTCAGCTCGGCGATGCTGGCGCGCGCGTCGTCCTCCGTGACGTACGTGCGCTGTTCGACGGCGAGGCCGAACGTGGCCGCGAACTCGGCCAGCTCCGCCACGGGACGCTGGTAGTGGACGAGGCCGATGCGCGCCGACATGCGCCGCGCGCGCGCGAGGGCCTGCATGACGTCGAAGCCGCTCGCCGTCGCGACGACGACCGGCACCGACACGCGTCCTTTCAGGTAGGCGGCATTGGAGCCGGCCGCGATGACGACGTCGCAGTGTTCCGTCGCCATGCGTTCGCGGATGTGGCGCGCGGCCTCGTCGAAGCCCAGGTGCAGCGGTTCGATCTGGGCCAGGTGGTCATATTCGGGCGTGATGTGGCGGAACAGGTCGGACAGGCGCGACACGGAGACCGTCCAGATGACGGGCTTGCCGGGCCCCTGGTCCGGCGCGGGCGCGGGATGGGTCGGGTAACTCATGTTGCAAGTGTACATGAATGTGCAACGCATGTTTCAATGCGGTTTCATGTTGAAACAGTTGGGCGCAAACATTTCGGCGAGCCGTAAGAATCGGGTAAGGCGGCCCACTTAGGATCGATACCAGCCCGTCAACCTGAGCGGCGCATTACTAGAAGATTGGAGACAAAAGTGGAAGATGACATCGTCCAGCGGGTCAAAGCAGACCCGAATTACCAAAAGCTCGTCAAATCGCGCTCCAGCTACGGCTGGTTGCTGACCTGGGCCGTGATGATCGTGTATTACGGCTTCACGCTGCTGAACGCGTTCGACAAGGAGTTCATGGCCTCGAAGATCGGCGCCGGCGTCATGTCCTGGGGCGTGCCGCTGGGTCTGTTCGTGATCCTGTTCACCGTCGCGGTCACCGGCATCTACGTGCGCCGCGCCAACAGCGAATTCGACGCGCTGACCGACGCCATCCAGCGTAACGCCGCTTCGGGCAAGGAAAAGGTGCGCGCATGAAGAACACGACCCTCATGAAGAGCGCCGCCGCCGCGGCGCTGCTGGCCGCCACCGGCGCCGTCATCGCCGCGCCCGACCTGGGCCAGGCACAGAAACAGCCCACCAACTGGACCGCGATCATCATGTTCGTCGGGTTCGTGATCTTCACCCTGTTCATCACGAAGTGGGCCGCCAAGCGCACCCGTTCCGCATCCGACTTCTACACGGCCGGCGGCGGCATCACCGGCTTCCAGAACGGCCTGGCGATCGCCGGCGACTACATGTCGGCCGCATCGTTCCTCGGCATTTCCGCCGCCGTGTTCGCGAACGGCTTCGACGGCCTGATCTATGCGATCGGCTTCCTCGTCGGCTGGCCCGTCATCACGTTCCTGATGGCCGAGCGCCTGCGCAACCTGGGCCGCTTCACGTTCGCCGACGTGGCCGCCTACCGCTTCGCGCAGAAGCCGGTCCGCATGTTCGCGGCCTCGGGCACGCTCGTCACCGTGCTGTTCTACCTGATCGCGCAGATGGTCGGTGCCGGCCAGCTGATCAAGCTGCTGTTCGGCCTGGATTACTGGATCGCCGTCGTGATCGTGGGCGCGCTGATGATGGTTTACGTGCTGTTCGGCGGCATGACCGCGACGACCTGGGTGCAGATCATCAAGGCCGTGATGCTGCTGGGCGGCGCCACGTTCATGGCGTTCTCCGTGCTGGCCCTGTACAACTTCAGCCCGGAAGCGCTGTTCGCCAAGGCCGTCGAAGTGCACAGCAAGAAGGATGCGATCATGGGCCCGGGCGGCTTCATCAAGGATCCGATCTCCGGCATCTCGTTCGGCATGGCGCTGATGTTCGGTACGGCCGGCCTGCCGCACATCCTGATGCGTTTCTTCACCGTTCCGAGCGCCAAGGAGGCACGTAAATCGGTGCTGTGGGCAACCACCTGGATCGGCTACTTCTACATCCTGACCTTCATCATCGGCTTCGGCGCGATCGTGCTGGTCGGTACGAACCCGGCGTTCAAGGACGCTGCCGGCAAGCTGCTGGGCGGTAACAACATGGCGGCCGTGCACCTTGCCAACGCCGTTGGCGGCGACGTGTTCCTCGGCTTCATCTCGGCCGTCGCGTTCGCAACGATCCTGGCCGTCGTGGCCGGCCTGACGCTGTCCGGCGCCTCGGCCGTGTCGCACGACCTGTACGCCACCGTGGTCAAGAAGGGCCAGCCGGCCCCGGGCAGCGAACTGCGCGTGTCGCGGATCACGACGGTCTTCCTGGGCATTGCCGCCGTGCTGCTGGGTATCGTGTTCGAGAAGATCAACGTGGCCTTCATGGTCTCGCTGGCCTTCGCGATCGCGGCCTCGGCCAACTTCCCGGTGCTGTTCATGTCCGTCCTGTGGAGCAAGTGCACCACCCGCGGCGCGACCGTGGGCGGCTTCCTGGGCCTGGCAACCGCCGTCATCCTGACGCTGCTGTCGAAGTCCGTGTGGGTCGACGTCTTCCACAATACGCACGAGATCTTCCCGTACACGTCGCCGGCGCTGTTCTCGATGACCGTCGGCTTCGTCGGCGTGTGGCTGTTCTCGGTCACCGACAAGAGCCAGCGTGCCGCCATCGACAAAGCTGGTTTCGAAGCGCAGGAAGTGCGTTCGGAAACCGGTATCGGCGCCTCCACCGCATCGGCACACTGATCGAAACCGGATCCATGCAACCCGCACGCGCCCGCGTGCGGGTTGTTGCGTTTACGGCGCCACGTCGCCGGCCTTCTCTGCGAACGGCCGCGCATACTTCACGAGCGAGACCAGCGTCTTGCCCGGCTCCTCGTTGAAGATCTCGTGCGCCGAGTCCTCGAACCACACGAGCTGCTTGGCCGGCGCCTTCACCTTGTCGAACCATTCCGCCGTGGCCGATGCCGATACGTTGTAGTCGTGCCGGCCGTTGAAGATGACGATGGGGCAGTCGAACTTCGTGTAGACGCTGAAGTCCTGCGTGAGCACGTCCGTCAGCATGCGGCTCGACGAGAATTCCGTGCCGTCCCACATGGTCTTCAGGTCCGCATCCGTGTATTCCGGCGCCAGCTTCGCGGCTGCGGATTCGGCGTCGGACCCGGTCCGGCCGTACACGGCACCGCCGTAGCGGGCGAGCCATTTGCGCTGCAGGTACAGATCCTTCAGCACGAGCGGCTTGCCTGGCGCGGCGTACGGCGCGATCGATGCCAGTTCGCGGATCGCCTGCCGGTTGCCCTCGCGCTTCGCCGCATCCATCGTGTACTGCCAGCCGCGGCGTTCGCTCTCCATGCCGTCCGTGATCTGGCCGATGCCGACGTACGCGTGCAGCCAGTCGGGATGGCGCTGCGCCAGCTGGATGCCCAGCGACGAGCCCCACGAATGGCCCAGCACGAAGATGCGGTCCTTGCCGAATTCCTTGCGCAGGAACGCCACCATCTCCTCGGCGTCCGCCAGCATTTGCGCGCGCGTCATCGTGGGCGCGACCTTCGCCGGATCGTTGGCGGCATACGTCTTGCCGGCGCCGCGCTGGTCCCATTGCACGACCGTGAAATACTCTTCCCAGCCGCGCTGGAAATACCAGCTCGTCGGCATCGCGACATAGCCCGGGCCGCCGTGCAGGAACAGCAGCACCGGATTGCGCCGGTCCGTGCCGCGCACGCTGATCCACTGGTCGATCCCGCCGATGCGTACGGCCCGCGTCTGTTCGATGCCTTGCGGCGTGACGATGCGGCGCATGTCGGCGATGATCTTCACGGCGGCGGCGCGGCTGTCCGGGCCGGCGCCATGGGCGAGCGTGGTGATGGACAGGCCGGCCAGCAGTGCGGCGCACAGCCTGGATGAGCGTTCGAACATGGTTGTCCTTGTCGTTGTGGATAGGGTCGCGCGCAGTCTGTTCAATTTTCTCCAGCGTGTCAACGATGTTTCATTCTGAAACGCCGTGAAACATGAACTGGCGGGACGGCGTGCCCAAGTCCTTGAATATCCTGGAAATCTCCGTTGGCACGGTCCTTGCAAACCCATGGGCCACCATCACAGATCGCATCATGAAAGGGTAGACATGAGCCAACAATCCGCCGGCGCCAAATTCCGCCAGGCCGTCCAGGAAGAACATCCGCTGCAGGTCATCGGCGCCATCAACGCCAACCACGCGCTGCTGGCCAGGCGGGCCGGCTACCGCGCGATCTACCTGTCGGGCGGCGGTGTCGCGGCCGGATCGCTGGGCCTGCCGGACCTCGGCATCTCCGGTCTCGAAGACGTGCTGATCGACGTGCGCCGCATCACCGACGTGTGCGACCTGCCGCTGCTCGTCGACATCGACACGGGCTTCGGCGCGTCCGCCTTCAACGTCGCCAGGAGTGTACGCTCGCTGATCAAGGCCGGCGCGGGCGCCTGCCACATCGAGGACCAGGTCGGCGCCAAGCGCTGCGGCCACCGTCCGGGCAAGGAGATCGTCAGCCAGGGCGAGATGGTCGACCGCGTGAAGGCCGCCGTCGACGCGCGCACGGACGACAACTTCGTCATCATGGCGCGCACGGACGCGCTGGCCGTCGAGGGCCTGGATAAAGCCGTCGAGCGCGCGGTCGCGTGCGTGGAGGCCGGCGCCGACATGATCTTCCCGGAAGCCATCACGAGCCTGGAGATGTACGCGCAATTCAAGAAGGCGGTCAAGGTGCCGATCCTCGCGAACATCACGGAATTCGGTTCGACGCCGCTGTTCAGCGTGGACGAGCTGCGCGGCGCCGACGTCGACATCGTGCTGTACCCGCTGTCCGCGTTCCGCGCGATGAACAAGGCCGCGGAAAACGTCTACGAAGCCATCCGCCGCGACGGCACGCAGAAGAACGTCGTCGACACCATGCAGACCCGCGCCGAACTGTACGAGCGCATCGATTACCACAGCTACGAACAGAAGCTCGACGCGCTGTTCGCACAAAATAAAACGACACAGGAGACGAAGAAATGACTGACGTGAAGACCGATACGCCCACCTTCAAACCGAAGAAATCCGTCGCGCTGTCCGGCGTCGCTGCCGGCAATACCGCGCTGTGCTCCGTGGGCCGCTCCGGCAACGACCTGCACTACCGCGGCTACGACATCCTGGACGTGGCGGGCAACAGCGAATTCGAGGAAATCGCCTACCTGCTCGTGCACGGCAAGCTGCCGAACGAGGCCGAACTGCGCGGCTACAAGGCCAAACTGAAATCGCTGCGCGGCCTGCCGCATGCCGTGAAGGCCGCGCTGGAAGCGCTGCCGGCGGGCGCGCATCCGATGGACGTGATGCGCACGGGCGCGTCGGTGCTGGGCTGCGTGCTGCCGGAAAAGGACGACCACAACAGCGCCGGCGCGCGCGACATCGCCGACCGCCTGATGGCGTCGTTCGGCTCGATGCTGCTGTACTGGTACCACTACAGCCATAACGGCAAGCGCATCGACGTGGAGACCGATGACGATTCGATCGGCGGCCACTTCCTGCACCTGCTGCACGGCTTCAAGCCGTCCGACGAGTGGGTCAAGGCGATGCACACTTCCTTGATCCTGTATGCGGAACACGAGTTCAACGCGTCGACGTTCACCGGCCGCGTCATCGCCGGCACCGGTTCCGACATCTATTCCGCGATCACGGGCGCGATCGGCGCGCTGCGCGGTCCGAAGCACGGCGGCGCCAACGAAGTCGCGCTCGACATCCAGAAGCGCTACGAGAACGCGGACGAGGCGGAAGCGGACATCCGCAACCGCGTGGCGAACAAGGAAGTCGTCATCGGCTTCGGCCACCCGGTCTATACGATCTCCGACCCGCGCAACAAGGTGATCAAGGAAGTGGCGCGCACGCTGTCGCAAAGCGCCGGCTCGATGAAGATGTTCGACATCGCCGAGCGCCTCGAAACCGTGATGTGGGAAGTGAAAAAGATGTTCCCGAACCTCGACTGGTTCTCGGCCGTCTCGTACCACATGATGGGCGTGCCGACCGCGATGTTCACGCCGCTGTTCGTCATCTCGCGCACGTCCGGCTGGTCCGCGCACATCATCGAGCAGCGCATCGACAACAAGATCATCCGCCCGAGCGCGAACTATGTCGGTCCGGAAGACCTGACTTTCGTGCCGCTGGCGGAGCGCAAGTAAACATACATGCGGCCCCAAAACCGTCGTTCCCGCGCAGGCGGGAACCCAATTACGTCGCGTACCGGCGGACTGAAATTGGATCCCCGCCTTCGCGGGGAAGACAATGCAAGGGCCCCGGACTACGGAGTCGCAAAATGAACAGCCAATATCGCAAGCCCCTGCACGGCACCAATCTCCATTACTTCGATGCGCGCGCCGCCGTCGAGGAGATCCAGCCCGGCGCCTGGGACACCCTGCCGTACACCTCGCGCGTGCTGGCCGAAAACCTCGTGCGCCGCTGCGAACCGATGGCGCTGGTGCCGTCGCTGAAGCAGATCATCGAGCGCAAGCGCGATCTCGATTTCCCGTGGTTCCCCGCGCGCGTCGTGTGCCACGACATCCTCGGCCAGACGGCGCTCGTCGACCTGGCCGGCCTGCGCGACGCCATCGCGCAGGAGGGCGGCAATCCGGCCCTCGTGAATCCGGTCGTGCCGACGCAGCTCGTCGTCGACCACTCGCTCGCCGTCGAATGCGGCGGCTTCGATCCGGACGCGTTCGCGAAGAACCGCGCGATCGAGGACCGCCGCAACGAAGACCGCTTCGACTTCATCGAATGGACCCGCAAGGCGTTCGAGAACGTCGACGTGATCCCGCCGGGGAACGGCATCCTCCACCAGATCAACCTGGAGCGCATGAGCCCCGTCGTGCAGGTGAAGGATGGCGTGGCATTCCCCGACACCCTCGTCGGCACGGACTCGCACACGCCGATGGTCGATGCGCTGGGCGTCATCGCGATCGGCGTCGGCGGCCTGGAAGCGGAGAGCGTCATGCTGGGCCGCGCGTCGTACATGCGCCTGCCGGATATCGTCGGCGTCGAGCTGACCGGCAAGCCGCAACCGGGAATCACCGCGACCGACATCGTGCTGGCGCTGACGGAATTCCTGCGCAAGTCGAAGGTCGTCTCGGCCTACCTCGAGTTCCATGGCGAGGGCGCCGCGAATCTCACCCTGGGCGACCGTGCGACGATCTCCAACATGGCCCCGGAATACGGCGCGACGGCGGCGATGTTCGCCATCGACGAGCAGACCATCAAGTACCTCAAGCTGACCGGCCGCGACGACGACCTCGTGAAACTGGTCGAGCTGTATGCGAAGGAAACGGGCCTGTGGGCGGACACGCTTGCGAATGCGCAGTACGAGCGGACACTCCATTTCGATTTGTCGACGGTCGTGCGCAACATCGCCGGTCCGTCGAACCCGCACAAGCGCGTGGCGACGTCGGAGCTGGCGCAGCACGGCATCACGGGCACGGTCGAGAACGAGCCGGGCAAGATGCCGGACGGCGCCGTCATCATCGCCGCCATCACGAGCTGCACGAACACGAACAACCCGCGCAACATGGTGGCCGCGGGTCTCATCGCGCGCAACGCGAACGCGCGCGGGCTCGCGCGCAAGCCGTGGGTGAAGACGTCGCTGGCGCCGGGTTCCAAGGCCGTGCCGCTGTACCTGGAAGAGGCGGGCCTGCTGCCGGAGCTGGAGAAACTGGGCTTCGGCGTGGTCGCCTTCGCGTGCACCACCTGCAACGGCATGTCCGGTGCGCTGGACCCGGCGATCCAGCGGGAGATCGTCGAGCGCGACCTGTACACGACCGCGGTCCTGTCGGGCAACCGCAATTTCGACGGCCGCATCCACCCGTATGCGAAGCAGGCGTTCCTCGCGTCGCCGGCGCTCGTCGTCGCGTACGCCATCGCGGGCACGATCCGCTTCGACATCGAGAAGGACGTGCTGGGTGTCGATGCCGACGGCAATCCGGTGCGCCTCGCGGACATCTGGCCGAGCGATGCGGAGATCGACGCCGTCGTCGAGCAATCGGTGAAGCCGCAGCAGTTCCGCAAGGTCTACGACATCATGTTCGCGCGCCGCGAAGGCGGCGACGATGCCGTGGCGCCGCTGTACGACTGGCGCCCGATGAGCACCTACATCCGCCGTCCGCCGTACTGGGAAGGCGCGCTCGCCGGCGCGCGTACCTTGTCCGGCATGCGTCCGCTGGCGGTCCTGGGCGACAACATCACGACGGACCATTTGTCGCCGTCGAACGCGATCATGCCGGACAGCGCCGCGGGCGAATACCTCGCGAAGATGGGCCTGCCGGAAGAAGACTTCAATTCGTACGCGACGCACCGCGGCGACCACCTGACGGCGCAGCGCGCCACGTTCGCGAACCCGACGCTGAAGAACGAGATGGTGCGCAACCCGGACGGCAGCGCGCGTGCCGGGTCGCTCGCGCGCATCGAGCCGGAAGGTACCGTAACCCGCATGTGGGAAGCGATCGAGACGTACATGGAGCGCAAGCAGCCGCTGATCGTGATCGCGGGTGCCGACTATGGCCAGGGCTCGTCGCGCGACTGGGCCGCCAAGGGCGTGCGGCTGGCGGGTGTGGAAGCCATCGTGGCCGAAGGCTTCGAACGCATCCACCGCACGAACCTCGTCGGCATGGGCGTGCTGCCGCTGGAATTCCAGCCGGGCACCACGCGCCTCACCCTCGGGATCGACGGTACGGAGACGTTCGACGTCGTGGGCGAGCGCACGCCGCGCGCGACCCTCACGCTGGTCATCCATCGCCGCAGCGGCGAAGCGGTCGAGGTGCCGGTGATCTGCCGTCTCGATACGGCCGAGGAAGTGTCGATCTACGAGGCGGGTGGGGTGCTGCAGCGGTTTGCGCAGGACTTCCTCGCGTCTTCCAAAGTGGCAGCATAAAACCGTCGCCCCTGCGAAGGCAGGGGCCCAATTTGCAGGCGTCTCGACGGCGCATGCAGAACTTGGGTCCCCGCCTGCGCGGGGACGACGGGTCAGGGACAATACATATGACTCACGTACCTCAAATCAAAGTTCCCGCCGTCTACATGCGCGGCGGCACCAGCAAAGGCGTGTTCTTCCGCCTGCAAGACCTGCCGGAGGCGGCGCAAGTCCCGGGCGAGGCGCGCGATAAATTCCTGCTGCGCGTGGTCGGCAGCCCCGACCCGTACGCGAAGCACATCGACGGCATGGGCGGCGCCACGTCGAGCACGAGCAAGACCGTGATCGTCGCGCCGGGCACCCGTTCCGGCCACGACGTGGACTACCTGTTCGGCCAGGTCGCGATCGACAAGCCGTTCGTCGACTGGAGCGGCAACTGCGGCAACCTGTCGGCCGCGATCGGCCCGTACGCGATCGCCAACGGCTTCATCGATCCCGCGCGCATCCCGGACAACGGGACCGTCGTCGTACGCATCTGGCAGGCCAACATCGGCAAGACGATCGTCGCCCACGTGCCCATCGCGGACGGGCAGGTGCAGGAGACGGGCGACTTCGAGCTCGACGGCGTCACGTTCCCGGCGGCCGAGGTCCAACTCGAATTCATGGACCCGGCGGCCGAAGAAGGGGAGGGCGGCGGCGCGATGTTCCCGACCGGGAATCTCGTCGACGACCTCGAGGTGCCCGGTGTCGGTACACTCCGGGCCACGCTGATCAACGCCGGCATCCCGACCGTCTTCGTGAACGCCGCCGACATCGGCTACACGGGCACGGAGCTGCAGGATGCGATCAACGGCGACCCGAAGGCGCTGGCCATGTTCGAGACGATCCGTGCCTACGGCGCCATGCGCATGGGCCTGATCGCGCACGTGGAGGAAGCCGCGCGCCGCCAGCACACGCCGAAGGTCGCCTTCGTCGCGCCGCCGGCGGCCTATGTCGCGTCGAGCGGGAAGCAGGTCGGGGCGGGCGACATCGACCTGCTCGTGCGCGCCCTGTCGATGGGCAAGCTGCACCATGCGATGATGGGCACGGCGGCCGTCGCCATCGGCACGGCGGCCGCGATCCCGGGCACGCTCGTGAGCCTCGCCGCAGGCGGAAGGGCGCACGAAGCGGTGCGATTCGGCCATCCGTCCGGCACCTTGCGCGTGGGCGCCGAGGCGCGCCAGGAGGACGGCGACTGGGTCGTCACGAAGGCCGTGATGAGCCGCAGCGCGCGCGTGCTGATGGAAGGTTGGGTGCGCGTGCCGGGTGACGCGTTCTGAGACCGTTGCTGCGCCGCATCACACGCTGAATTTCATCTTTCCATAACGTTAAATTACGTTGATTTTCAGCTATCATCCATTTAAAAATCGACAAGGCGCCGCGTCGGCAGGCGTACTGGACATAGGGATGGATCGGGGAACGAGCACAGCGGCCTTGGTGGCCGACGCATTGGTATTGATTGCCGCGCCGGCCTGCGCCTGCGACGGTGAGGGTACCATCTGGGCCGCGAACGCGGCGCTGGTCGAACTGGCCGGCGGCGACGTGGTGGGGCGGCCGCTGGTGTCGCTGTTCTGCCCGCGTACGGCGGCGGCGATGGCGGCCGAGATCCGCCTGTCGCAGTCCGGCGAACGCCGCTGGGACGGTTTGATCGAACATGGCACCACCGGACGGCCCGTCGAGGTACGCGCGAAGCCACTGTCCCCGGAGGGCGCCACCTTCGTCTTCGGCGACGTGCTCACGTTCGGCGACGGCCAGGCCGCGCTGCGCGGGCGCCTGCTGGAACAGGCGGCCGTCGTCGAGCATGCGCCCGTCGGCATTGCCGTCACCTTGCCGGCCCTGGTCAAGTCGTGCAATCCGCGCATGGCGGAGATGCTGGGCTATGCGCCGGAAGAACTCATCAACCAAAGCCCGGCGCAGGTGTTCGCCTCGCGTGCCCAGTACGACGCGTTCATCGGCGAAGCCGTCGTCGTGCTGACGACCGGCAGCCTGTTCGAAAAGAGCGAGGTGCCGCTGCGGCGGCGCGACGGCAGCACGATCTGGTGCCGCATCCGCGCCAAGGCCGTCGACATGAGCGCGCGCGAGGCGGGCACCGTGTGGATCGTGGAAGACGTCACGGACGCGCGCCAGGCGCTCACCGAGATCCAGTCGATCATGACCAATGCCACGATCGGGATCTTCTTCACGCGCGCCCGCACCATCACGCGCTACAACCACTGTTTCGGCTCGATGTTCGGCTATGCCCCCGGCGAGGTGCTGGGCCGTTCGACGCGCGTGCTGTACACCGACGATGCCGCGTTCGACGCCATGGGCCGCACCGCATATGGCGTGCTGGGACAGGGCGGTTCGTTCAAGACCGAGACGACGATGGTGCGCCGCGACGGCACGCGGATGTGGGTGAACATGATCGGCTACGCCGTCAATCCCGAGGAACTGGGCACCGGCACGATGATCTGGATGATCGAGGACCGCACCGGCCAGAAGGCGGCCGAGGAATCGCTGCGCAACGCGCTGCTGGAAAACCAGGCGATCCTCGACAACGCCGTGCTGGGCATCGCCGTCGTCGAGAAGGGCCGGACCTTGCACTGCAACCGCAAGATGGAAGAATTGTTCGGCCACCAGGGCGGCAGCATCGAGGGACTGCCGGTGCGCGAGCTGTATCCCGACGACGCGGGCTGGATCGCCGCGCGCGAGCAGACGCGGCGCGATTTCGAGGCGGGCCGCGTGCACATGGCCGAGTACGAACTGGTGCGGCGCGACGGCAAGCGCTTCTGGGCGCGCCTGTCGGGCCGCCCGTTCGACATGGCCGACCGGGGCGGGCGCAGCGTCTGGCTGATCGACGACGTCACCGCTCAGCGCGAGGCGGCGGACGCGCTGCGCCGCGCGCGCGACGAGCTCGAAGTGCGCGTGCAGGAACGCACGGCGGAGCTGCAGGCCGAGATCGTCGAGCGGCGCCAGGCCGAGGCGCGCGTGCACCACATGGCGTATCACGACGCGCTCACGGGCCTGCCGAACCGCGCGCTGCTGTCCGACCGCCTGGACCGCGCGCTGCTGGCGGCGCGGCGCGACGGCACGAAGCTGGCCCTGCTGTTCATCGACCTGGACCGCTTCAAGACCATCAACGACTCGCTCGGCCACCTGGCGGGCGACCACCTGCTGAAGGAAGTGGCGCAGCGCCTGTGCCGCGTCGTGCGCGCCAGCGACACCGTCGCGCGCCTGGGCGGCGACGAATTCGTCGTGCTGGTGCCGGATGTGCGCGCGGCCGAGGAGTGCGGCCTCGTGGGCGACAAGATCATCGCGGCGCTGGCGGCACCCATCGAATTCGAAGGCCACAGCCTGCACATCTCGCCGTCGATCGGCATCTGCCTGTACCCGGACGACGGCGATGACGCGGCGGGCCTGATGCGCAAGGCCGACGCCGCGATGTACTACGCCAAGGCGGCGGGCCGCAACAATTACCAGTATTACGCGGAGCCGATGAACGCGGCGGCCGCACGCCATTTCGAGATGGAGACGCGCCTGCGCGGCGCGCTGCTGCGCGAGGAGTTCGTGCTGTTCTACCAGCCGATCGTGGGCGTGCAGGACGGCCGCGTGCACGGCCTGGAAGTGCTGCTGCGCTGGCGCCATCCGGAGCAGGGCCTCGTGGCGCCCGACGACTTCATCCCGATCCTGGAAGAGAACGGCCTGATCGTGCCGGTCGGCGAATGGGTGCTCCGGCGCGCCTGCGAACAGGCGATGGCCTGGCAGCGGGCCGGGCTGCCGGCGCTGCCGCTCGCGGTGAACCTGTCCGCGCGCCAGTTCATGCACCGAGGCCTGATCCAGTCGATCCGCGCCATCGTCGACGACACCGGCATCGAGCCGGGCCTGCTGGAATTCGAGATCACGGAGACGGCGCTGATGCAGCACGGCGGCCAGACGCTGGAGACGCTGGGCCAGATCTACCGCATGGGCATCCGCCTGTCGATCGACGACTTCGGCACCGGCTATTCGAGCCTGGCGTACCTGAAGCGCTTCCCGGTCCGCAAGATCAAGATCGATCGTGCCTTCGTGCGCGACCTCGAGACGAGCAGCGAGGACCAGGCCATCGTCGCGGCCATCATGGCGCTCGCGGGGAGCCTCGGCATGGCCGTCGTGGCCGAGGGCGTCGAGAACGAGGCGCAGCTGGCGCTGCTGCGTCGGCACGGGTGCCAGTATGCCCAGGGCTATCTGTTCGCGCGGCCGGTGGATGCCGCTGCCGTGCCGGCCCTGCTGAATTAAAGGAGCGTCGCGATCACCGGCGTGTGATCGGACGGCTGCTCCCACTTGCGCGGTTCGCGGTCGATGACGCACGCTTCGCAGCGCTTCGCGAGCGCCTGCGACAGCAGGATGTGGTCGATGCGCAGGCCGCGGTTGCGGCGGAACGCCATCTGGCGGTAGTCCCACCAGCTGTACTGCTTTTCGGGCTGTTCGAACAGGCGGAACGCGTCGACGAGACCGAGGCCGCACAGTTCGCGCAGCTGCTCGCGTTCGAGGTCGGAGCAGTGGATCTGGCCGGCCCACAGTGCCGGGTCGTGCACGTCGCGGTCTTCGGGCGCGATGTTGTAGTCGCCCAGGATCGCGAACTGTTCGTGGATCTCGAGCTCTGCGCCGACCCAGATGCGCAGCGCGGCCAGCCAGCCCATCTTGTAGGCGTATTTGTCGGAGCCGACGGCCTGGCCGTTCGGCACGTAGGCGCAGATGAAACGCACGCCGCCGATGGTGGCCGCGATCAGGCGCTGCTGCTCGTCCTGGTAATGCGGGTTGTTGCGCACGACGTCGGCGATGGGGAGGCGCGACAGGATCGCCACGCCGTTGTACGTCTTCTGGCCGCTGAACACGACTTCATAGCCGGCCTCGTTGATCGCGGCGACGGGGAATTTGTCGTCGGTGAGCTTGGTCTCCTGGATGCAGAGGACGTCGACGGGGTTGGCGGCGAGCCACTGGAGCAGGTGCGGCAGGCGCACTTTCAGCGAGTTCACGTTCCAGGTTGCGATTTTCATGGGCTATCTTGGTACGGAGGCCGGACCGTCCGGCACAATCTGGGCAGTATCGTGTCTTTGAGTCATTCTTGCAACATAAGTTGGCCTGTGACGCCATGACACGATCGTCATTATTTGTTTCGATTGCAACAAAGATGTCGTAAAATTATTGTCCGTGGAGTAAAAAATCGTAACGACGCTGGAAAGTTGCGCCGAACTGTGACAAGATGTAACAATCACAGCAAGAGACGGGACATTTACGTATTGTCTCCTTCTCGAAAGAAAAAAATTGCAGTAGGCCAACTTTGGTTGTACTATTGGCATATTGCTCTGGAACCAAGTATTCAATAGCAATTCGTTGCATTGATCAGATGGTTGCCGTGGTCGGTCGAGCGGCCGGCTTAGGCAGGTGTGTAACGATCGCGGATCCGAGAGCAGGATTTGCACACAGCTTTGTAAAGGACAACAATGCGCCAAGCATTTGAAGCATGGGCCCAACGCGATGGCCACATTGTCCGGCGTCGTGAAGACAAGCCGGAAGAGTACCTCGTGTACGAAACCCAACGCCGCTGGCTGATCTGGCAGGCCGCGCTGGCACACGGACAGAAGGCTGCGGCTGAAGCGCCGCAGAAATTCGCGCCGTCCGAGAACCAGCCGCAGAAGATGCAGGCCGACGAGGCGAGCGTGCGCAATCGCGTCCTCAACGAGGTGCTGGACGCGTTCAGCGAACTGGATGACAACGCCGGCATCGAAGGCATCGTCAAGGTCATCCAGAACCTCAAGAAGAGGAGTCGCGCCACGGCCGAAGAAAAGGCCTGATGCGCTACCGCCACTACAAGGGCGGTGTGTACGACGTGGTCTGCGAGGCTGTCCTCGAGGCAGACCACACGGCCGTGGTCGTGTATCGCGGGCAGGACGGCAAGACCTGGGTCCGCCCGCGGGATGCATTTTTCGGACTGGTCGACGTGGACGGGAAGCGCATGCCGCGCTTCGCGCCCATCGACCCGGTGCCGGCCGCAGCTTAGCTCCGCCATCCCGGCAATCCCGGGATGCGCTTTGCCTCATGTCTTCCCGATTGCCGCCGTAAACGGATGGGTATGCTCTGTATGCATGACCGGTGAAGACATGTCCCTGATTTTTTTCCGTACCGCCTGCGCGCTTGCGCTGTGCACCGTCACGGCCGGCTGCGTGACGGCGCCCGCCGTGGCGCCGACGCAGCAGCTGGAAGTCCACACCATTCTCGGCCACCGCGAGGTGACGGGCGTGGGCTGCGTGCTGTCCAACGCGGCGGGGCGCTGGTTCGTCGTGGCGCCGGGACGGGTCACGGTCGAGCGCAGCAGGAGTCCCCTGACGATCGACTGCGCGCGCGACGGCGCCGGCAGCGCGCGCGAAGTCGCCGACGCGCACGCCACCTCGTTCTTCGATACCGACCGGCTGATCGGCAACATCATCGTCAGCGCCGGGGCCGGCGGCTACGTCAATCCGTACGACGGCAACGGCGTCGCCTACCAGTCCACCCTGACCGTGCTGATGCGGCCCGCGGTGCCGCGCGCGGCGGCGGGGGAGTCGGCGCCCGGCAACGTCGTGTTCTGATGCCCGGATAAAAAACGGACGCCCGCGGGCGTCCGTTGTGCATGGAGCGGAAAAACGCTTACACGCGGTTCAGCAGGAACGTGGTGAGCAGCGGCACCGGACGGCCCGTCGCACCCTTGGCCGCGCCCGATTTCCATGCCGTGCCGGCGATGTCCAGGTGCGCCCACGTGTAGTTGCGCGTGAAGTTCTCCAGGAAGCAGGCCGCCGTGATCGATGCGCCGCCCGGCGTGCCGATGTTGGCCAGGTCGGCGAAGTTCGACTTCAGCTGCTCGTTGTACTGCTCGCCGATCGGCAGGCGCCAGGCCGGGTCGCCCGCCTGCCTGCCGGCGTCCAGCAGTTCCTGGGCGAGCGCGTCGTGGGCGTCGTCGTGGCGCGTGAACACGCCCGACGTGTGGTGGCCCAGCGAGACGATCACGGCGCCGGTCAGCGTCGCGATGTCGACGACGGCGGCCGGCTTGAAGCGCTCGGCGTAGGTCAGGGCGTCGCACAGGATCAGGCGGCCCTCGGCGTCCGTATTCAGGATCTCGATGGTGGTGCCGTTCATCGCGGTGACGATGTCGCCCGGCTTGGTGGCGCGGCCCGACGGCATGTTCTCGCACGCGGCCACGATGCCGACGACGTTCAGCTTCAGGCCCATCTCGCCGATGGCGCGGAAGGTGCCCAGCACCGAACCGGCGCCGCACATGTCGTACTTCATCTCGTCCATGTTGGGGCCCGGCTTCAGCGAGATGCCGCCCGTGTCGAACGTGATGCCCTTGCCGACGAGGACCACCGGCGCGTCGTTCTTCTTGCCGCCGTTGTGCTTCAGGACGATGAACTTCGGCGGCTCTTCGCTGCCGCGGGTGACGGACAGGAAGCTGCCCATCTTGAGGGCTTCGAGCTGCTTGCGGTCGAGGACTTCGATGTCGAAGCCGTAGTCGCCCGCCAGCTTCTTCGCCGTGTTCGCGAGATAGGTCGGGGTGCACACGTTCGGCGACAGGTTGCCCAGTTCCTTCGTCAGGTTCATGCCGTTGGCGACGGCCTGCGCCTGCGCCAGCACGGCCTTGATCTGCGGCGTCGCGGCCGGGACGGCGATGGCGAGCTTGCGCACGCCGGTGGGTGCCGGATCCTTCTTGCTCTTTTGCGCGTCGGTGCGGAATTCCGCTTCGTTCGCGGCGATGACGATGCTGCGCAGCGCCCAGTTCAGGTCGCGGGCTTTCACATTCTCCAGCGGGAATGCGATAATGGCATCCTGCGCGCCCAGCGAAGCGAAGGTTTTCAGGGCAGCGGTCACGGCACCGGCAAAGCTTTTCTCGCTCACGGCTTCGTCGGCACCCATGCCGACCAGCAGCACGCGGGCAGAGGTCACGCCGGCCACGCCGCGCAGCAGCAGGGTGGAGCCGGGCTTGCCGGAGATGTCACCCGACTTGACGGCGGCGCTGATCGCGCCGTTCAGATCGAGGGCTTTCGCCGCCTCCGACAGTTTCTTGTTTTCGAACACCGCGACTGCCACACAGCCCGATTTGGCTGCGGTCAGCGTGTTTTTTGTGTCGAATGCTTTTATGCTAAAGTCCATTTGATTCTCCGTTTCGAGTTTTTGACGCGCGTGCTGTCCGAGGAACCTTCCAAATGGCGCCCGCTTGTGACGGTTCCCGGGGTTCCTTCCAACCAGCAATTATAACTATCGAATGATTTTCCAACGCGCCCTACAGCGTGAATTGGCCAGCGTGGCCGGTGCCACCTTCACGGTCCTGTTTACGATCTTCGTCACCTGGACCCTGATCTCCATCCTCGGCAAGGCCGCCGGCGGCAAGGTCGCCTCGGGCGACGTGCTGGCGCTGATCGGCTTTTCGGTGCTGAATTATCTGCCAACAATCATCATTCTTACCAGCTTTATCGCGGTCATCGCCACCGTGACGCGCAGCTATCGCGACTCGGAAATGGTCGTGTGGTTCGCGTCCGGCCAGTCGCTGATGCGGTGGGTGCCGCCGGTGCTCGTGTTCGGCCTGCCCATGGTGGCGATCGTCGCCGCGCTGTCGTTCGTCGCGACGCCGTGGGCCAAGATGAAGAGCGCGGAATTCGTCGAGCGTTTCGAAAAGCGCGAAGACCTCAAGCGCGTGTCGCCCGGCCAGTTCCGCGAATCGCCGTCCACGAACCGCGTGTTCTTCGTCGAAGGCAGCACGAGCGGCGCGACCGTCGTGCAGAACGTGTTCGTGAATTCCGTCGACGCCGACGGCAATTCCATCGTCGTCGCCAAGGAAGGCGTGATCGAGCCGGACGGCAAGGGCGGGCAATACCTCGTGCTGAAGAACGGCCGCCGCTACCTGGGCCAGCCGGGACGCGCCGATTTCCAGTCGATGGAGTTCGAGCGCTACCGCATGCGCGTCTCCAGCCAGGCGCCCGTGATCGGCACCGAGACGCCGGCCGACGCCTTGTCCACGCCGGCGCTGCTGGCGCTGCCGGACAACCGCTACACGAACGCCGAACTGCTGTACCGGGTGTCGGCACCGATCTCCTGCCTCGTGCTGATGCTGCTGGCGATCCCCCTCGGCTTCGTCAATCCGCGCGCCGGCAGCTCCGCCAACCTGATCCTCGCGCTGCTGATCTTTTTCACGTACAGCAATCTGTCGAAACTGTTCGAAGCCAGCGTCAAGCAGGGCAAGATGAACTTCGGCGTGGCGTGGTGGCCGCTGCACCTGTTCGCGCTCGTGGTCGTGGCCGGGCTGTTCGCATGGCGCCTGAACGTCAACCATCCGTGGCATCCGCTCGCCCTGCTGGGCGCCTTCAAGCGGCGCCGCCTGCTGCGCGGCGGTGCGGTGACGCAGGAGGGCGCGCAATGAAGATCCTGCAGCGCTACTTCTTCGTCAACATCGCGCAGGCCGTCGCCTTCGTGCTCGTGGCGTTCCTGGGCCTCATCGCCTTCATGGACCTGACCCAGGAACTGCCGTCGGTGGGCAAGGGCGGCTACATGATGCAGCACGCGATCCTGTACGTGCTGCTCCTGCTGCCCGGCCACGTGTACGAGGTGATGCCGGTCGCCGCGCTGATCGGCACCATCTACACGATGGCGCAGTTCGCGCAGAGTTCGGAATTCACGATCATGCGGGCGTCGTCGATGTCGACGCAGCAGGCCGGCATCATGCTGGCGAAGATCGGCGTGCTGTTCGTCGTCGTCACGTTCCTGTTCGGCGAATTGATCACGCCGCGCACGGCGCCGATCGCGGAACGCGTGCGCCTGTCCGCGAAGGGCGCGACGGTGTCGGCCGAATTCCGCTCGGGCATGTGGACCAAGGACACGATCCATGCGGGCGGCGTGAAGGGGCCCGTGACGGGATCGCGCTTCTTCAACGCGCGCCAGATCCGCCCGGACGGGAAACTGATCGACCTGCGCCTGTACGAGTTCGACAACAGCATGCGCATGCGCTCCCTGATCACGGCCGCCAGCGCCACGTTCAGCGGCAACAGCACCTGGCGCCTGATCGACGTCACCGAGACCCTGTTTTCGAATAGCCGCGAACTGCCCGCGCCGGGCACGCCGATTCCTGCCGGCCAGACCATCCAGAGCACGTACGGCCAGGACACGGCGTCCGTCTCCACGCGCAAGGTCGCGAGCCTGGACCTCGTGTCCGAGATCACGCCCAAGATCCTGTCGGTGTCGCGCTCCGATCCGGAGCGGATGTCCGCGAACGAGCTGGCCGTGTACACGCGCCACCTGGCGGAGAACCGCCAGGAGACGGAGCGCTTCAAGATCGCATTCTGGAAGAAGCTGTTCGACCCGCTGTCGATCTTCGTGCTGATGGCGCTCGCGCTGCCGTTCGGCTACCTGCACACGCGCAGCGGCGGCGTGAGCCTGAAGATCTTCATCGGCATCATGATCGGCGTGAGCTTCCTGTTGATTAACTCGTTGTTTTCGCACGTGGGCATGTTGTCGACCTGGCCGGCCTTCGTGACGGCCGCCGCGCCCAGCCTGCTGTTCCTGCTGCTGGCGATCGGGGCCCTGCGCTGGGTGGAGAGACACTGATGGAAAAAGCACTCGTATTGTTCGCCCACGGCGCCCGTGCCGCCGCCTGGGCCGCGCCGTTCCAGCGCCTGCGCGACCTCACCGCGGCGCAGCGCCCGGATTGCGCGGTGTCGCTGGCGTTCCTCGAACTGATGACGCCGAGCCTGCCGGACGAAGTGGGCGCCCAGGTGGCGCTCGGCGCGCGCGACATCACCATCGTCCCCGTGTTCCTGGGGCAGGGCGGCCACCTGCTGCGCGACCTGCCGCTGCTGCTGGAGCAGTTGCGCGCCACCCATCCGCAGGTGACGTTCCGCACCGTCCCCGCCGTCGGCGAGGACCCCGGCGTGCTGGCGGCGATGGCCGCCTACTGTGCCGGGGCGGACGCCGCCTGAGTCTTACTTGTTGACCGTCACCGGGCACATCTGGACCGGCGACGGGGTCGTGCCGATCGCCGCCGGATAGCGCTTGCAACCGGCGGCGTCGAGCGTCAAGCCATAGCGGGCCAGGTTCTGCGTGGCCGCCTTGACCACGGCCTCGTCCTTCTCGACCTGGTCGCGGGGATCGGCGGCCAGCATCGCGTAATGCGGACCGGGGCGGCTCGCGATCACGGACTGGATCCGTTCGAGGTAGGCGGGCGACTCGGGGAAGCCCGCGCCGAGCGAAATGACGCGCACCTCGCGCGGGACGAAGGTCGAGACCCAACCCATCGGCGGATCGCCGTGCGCGGTGAAGACGAGCGTCGACTCCGGATGTTCCATCGGCGGCAGCTGCGCGCTGAAACTCTTTTCGGCCCAGCCGGCGTGCCCCCACGTGATGAACGGATAGACGTAGAGCGACGTGAACAGCAGCATGGCGCCGGCCAGGTACGGGCCGACGCGCGGCCCGGTCAGGCGCGGGACCAGCACCCACACCATCAGCGGTCCCAGCAATTCGATGGGCACCAGGTAGCGGTAGATGCTGAACAGCTTCAGCCACACGAGATAGCCGACGAGCCCGAACAGCAGCAGGAAGCGCGCACGCGGCGCCAGGCGCTCGGCCGGCGCGCCGCCGCGCACCGTGTCGTACAGCCAGCGCGCGACGAACGCGAGGGCCAGTGCGTACAGCAGCGGCACGATCGCCTGCTTGAACGGCAGTTCCGAGACGCGGGCGAATTGGCGGCTGAACACGAACGGCCAGAACAGGGCTTCCAGCGCACCGTGCGGCAGGTGGTCGGTGTCCATGACGGCGACCTGCTGCGCCAGGGGGCTCTTGAAGATGCTGTTAAATTGCGGGAACAGCGGATTGCCGAACGTCTTCCACATCCGCCACCACCACGGCCCGGCCGCGATCGCGACGCCGGCCAGCGTGCCGCACCCGTACGTGAACGCCGCCGCGATCCCGCGCCCGAACGTGGCGGGCACCGCCAGCAGCGCGACGCACAGCGCGAGCGCATACGACGCGTTGGTGAGCTTCAGCCCGGCGCCCAGTCCCATCACGAGGCCCGCCAGCAGCAGCGTGGCGACGGCGCCGTTCGACAGGGCCTGCAACCGGTCCCAGCCGCGCATGACGATGCACAGCGAGGCCAGGATGAACAGGGCGCTCAGGTTGTCGCCCATCGTATTGCCGACCTGCGACAGGAAGCTGGGGCCGCACATGCCCGCGAGGGCCAACAGGATGCACAGGCGGTTGTCGGCCTTGTCCCGGGGCAGCATGAGGCGCGCGAGCGTCAGCAGCAGGATGAAGTTGAGTCCATGGACGAACCCCATCACGAACCCGACGGCCCGGCCCGGCAGCCACTGGTTCAGCAGGTAATAGGGGACGTCGATCGCCGGATTGAAATAGCTTTGCCAATTCCCGGCCGCCATGTCGACGTGCAGCCGGTCGTTGAACAAGGCGTAGGGGTTGTACCAGTGGTAATTGCGCAGGTCCCAGTTTTCATCCTGGCCCAGCCACACGGAGAGCAGGCCGAACAGGACAGGGACGAGCATCGACATGAGCACGGGTGCGCGCTCGTGCCGCAGGAATGCGGTACAGCGATTCAGAAAACGCATGTTGATCCTTCAGGTGTATCGGTAAATCGTGTGAAGCCGTGAACAGGACGGCCCGCAAAGGGCGCTGGGAAGCAGGTGCGGGGGAATGCCAGACTGTTGCTCCAAAGATTATAACTGCTCACGGGCATGGCCGATTCGGCAAGCTGGCGGGTTCGATATCTGTGTTGTCACCGTTGAATCTGTCCTTGGCAATTCGATTGCATCAGTAGACATGTTCCGTTGGTTTACGCGCGTCTTTACTCTCGAAAAGCAATTTCCTCATTGAATTTAAGTTTTCCATAGGGAATCATATGCGAATGGGGTAGCGACGCTCCCAGCCACCCGCCATCGATACCGACGCCATGACCACTCCCACGACCTCCCACTACGTCCGTCCGGGCCAGGCCAGCACGGCCTGGAGCTATGCCGGCGCCCCGGCTTCCGCCGTCACCGCCGTCGCCTTCGACGCGGCCAGCAGCCTGGGCCAGGCATTCGCCCGCGGCGACATGCAGTACAGCCAGGACTACGGCCGGACGTGGCTCGCCTACACGATGCCGGTCGACGGCCAGGGCGCGTACGTGGCCACGGCCGGCACGCTGTGGCGGTTCCAGGACCGCCTGGCCGGCGACGGAACGACGCCGGACACGTTCGGCGTCCTCTACAAGCTGGCGGACGGCAGCGTCGTCACGGCCGAGGACACCGTGTTCCCGGACAGCCAGCCCGTGGGCATCGTCGTCGGCGGCGGCATCGTGTTCACGACCGCGCACGCGGGCGACATCGTCGACGTCGTGGCCGGGATCGACACGGGTGACCTGACGGGCGGCCGCTGGGTGATCGAGAGCCAGTCGCAACCTGGCCTGTTCGGCATCAGCTACAACTCCGCCGTCGACACGGCTGCCCGGCTGGTGGTCGCCGACGCGAGCCAGTTGCCGGCCGGCGGCCTGTCGGCCGCGGTGACCGTGCACTACTACGACCGCTACCAGGTCGACGCCAACGGCAACCCGCTCCCGAACACGGGCGTCACGCAGGTCCTCACGTATGCGGTGGAAGACGGCGCGACGGACGGCCTGCCCGGCTTCGCCAACGAATCGAAAGCCGGCGCCGCGCTGGACGCGTGGACGTCCGCCCCGGCGCTGGCCACCCTGGCGGGCGGCGGCGTCGTCGCCGTCTGGCAGGGCCAGGGCGCGGGCCTGTGGGCGCAGCTGCGCGACGCGGCGGGCAATCCGCTGGGCGCCGCGTTCGCGCTCACGCCGAATGGCGATGCCGGCGCCGAAGGCCAGCCGGCCGTCGCCGCGCTGGCCGGCGGGCGCTTCGTCGTCGCGTACACGCTGAACGACGGCGGCGCGAACAAGATCGCGTATCGCGTCGTCGACGCCGGCGGCAGCGCGGGCGCCGGGCACGTGCTCGACACCGGGGCGTCCGGCGATGCCGCCATGCCGGCCGTGGCGACGCTCGCCGACGGTTCCTTTGCCGTCGGTTGGCGCAGCGGCGCGACCGTGCACGTGCAGCAGGCCGCCGCGGACGGCACCCCCGCCGGCGCGCAGCAGGTCTACGACGCCCTCGGTTCGGCCTACAGCCCGGCGCTGGCCGCGCTCGCGGATGGCGGCTACGTCGTGTCGTGGGGTGAGATCAACGACGGCAACGTCTACGCCGCGTTGAGCCGCGCACCGGCGTCCGTGTTCGTCGCGAGCGGCGACGGCTACGCGGCCAGCACGACGACGGCCGCGCCGCTGCCGCACGTGGCGGCGCTCGCGGGCGGCGGCTTCGTCGTCGCGTGGGACAGCTATGTCAACGACCCGTGGGGCTTCGCGAACAGCGACATCTTCTTCCAGCGCTTCGATGCCGCCGGCCATGCCGTGGGCGCCGTCACGCAGGCCAACGTGGCATCGGGCGGCGGGCATGACGATGCCGACGTCGCGGCCCTGTCCGACGGTTCCTTCCTCGTCGCGTGGCAGGGCGCGGACGGCGACGGCAATGGTATTTTCGGCCGCCGGTTCGACGGGGACGGCAACGCCATCGACAGCCAGGAATTCGGCATCAGCCAGCTGCGCAGCGGCGACCAGGCCAGCGCGGACGTGACGGCGCTGGCCGGCGGCGGCTTTGCCGGCGCGTGGATCGATACGGGTGCGTCCGGCACGGCCGGTGTCGAGATGCGCGTGCTGCCGGGCGTCGCCCAGGCCGCGGCACCCGCGGGCGTGCCCACGGCCGGCGTCCAGGATGTGCCCGCGCCGGCACCGGCACCTGCACCTGCACCTGCGCCCGTGGCGAGTCCTCCGGCCGCCGGTACGTCAGCGGCGCTGTCGAAAGTGGCCAGCGTCGCCATGACCAACAGTACGCACGTGCTGGCGGCCGTGGCGGGCGAGAGCAAGGTGACGGGGACGTCCGGCGTCGACACGCTCGTGTACACGACCGCGCGCGCCGGGGCGACCATCGTCGCCGCCGCCGGCGCGGTGTCCGTGACGGACGCCGTTGGCAACCACGCGACGCTGGCGGGCGTCGAGCGCATCCAGTTCAACGACGGCGTGGTGGCGCTGGACGTGAACGGCAGCGCGGGCGCGGCATACCGCCTGTACCAGGCCGCGTTTGCGCGCACGCCGGACAGGACGGGCCTCGGCTTCTGGATCGACGCGCTGGACAAGGGCACGCCGCTGGCGCAGGCCGCCTCCGGTTTCATCGGCAGCGCCGAGTTCGCCAAGCTGTACGGCAGCAACGTGAGCGACGCGCAGTTCGTGGATGCCCTGTACCAGAACGTGCTGCACCGCGCGCCCGACGCCGCCGGCTATGCGTTCTGGACGGACGCCCTGCATTCGACGTCGCGCGCGGACGTCCTCACCGGTTTCAGCGAGAGCGCCGAGAACAAGGCCCAGGTCGCCACCAGCATCGGCAACGGCATCGATTACGTGGCGCCGGCCGGCGGCACCCTGTCGGGTTCGGGGGCGCTGAAGATGGCCAACGTCGCGTTCAGCGGCAATGCCCACGTGCTGCAGGCCGTGGCGGGCGACAGCAAGGTGACGGGGACCGCCGGCGTCGACACGCTCGCCTACACGACCGCGCGCGCCGGCGCGACCGTCGTCGCGGACAACGGTGTCGTGTCCGTGAAGGATGCCGTCGGCAACCACGCGACGCTGACGGGCGTCGAGCGCCTCCAGTTCAGCGACGGCATGGTGGCGCTGGACGTGAACGGCAATGCGGGCGAAGCGTACCGCCTGTACCAGGCCGCGCTGGGCCGCACGCCGGACAAGACCGGCCTCGGCTTCTGGATCGATGCGCTGGACAAGGGCACGTCGCTGGCGCAGGCCGCCTCCGGCTTCATCGGCAGCGCCGAGTTCGGCAAGCTGTACGGCACCCACGTGAGCGACGCGCAATTCGTGGAAGCCCTGTACCAGAACGTGCTGCACCGCGCGCCGGACGCCGCCGGCTACGCGTTCTGGACGGATGCCCTGCATTCGACGTCGCGCGCCGACGTCCTCGTCGGATTCAGCGAGAGCACGGAAAACCAGGTGCAGGTCATCGGCAGCATCCAGAACGGCATCGACTACCTGCACTGGGGTTGAGTCGACGTAAGTTTGTCGCGCATCATGGCGATCGGCGAGGGGAGCGCCACACTGCTTCGATGTCCGCCAAGCTCACCGCCCTGTTCGCCCGCCTGCGCGCGGTCCTGCCTCAGTTGCCTCCCATGCCGCGTGCATGGGTGGAACTGCGCTGCGCCCGCCGCCTCGACCGCATCGCGGGCCGCCTGCAGCGCATGCACGCGCGCATCGCCCGCATGCAGGACCATCTGACGGGCGCCGGAGCACCAGGCGGTCCGGCATCCGATGCGGATGGCGCATTACGGCGCATGCTGGCCGGCCTGCGCGCGGAACTGGCGCGCATGCGCTGCGACCTCGCGGTCTGGCATGTGCGCGAATGCGGGGGAGAGTGCGGGACGCGGCTGGCGGCGGCGCTGGCGCGCCTGAACCGCATCGCGGTGGATACGCATGCGGCCGCACAGCGGCTCGAGGCCGAGCTGGAGGCGCGGGCGCGGTAGCGTTACCGCGACACATACGTGTGGTGGGCGGAGGCCGCCCACCACACGCAGGTCTCAGATGGCCTGGTGCGGCCGCTGCCCCATCGCCTCGCCGATCATGACGAGCACGGGCCCATGCGCCACGTCGAGCCCATGCGCCAGGTCGGCCAGTGTCAGGCGGCGCACGCGCTGGTCCGCGCGGCTGCAGTTTTCCACGACGACGACGGGCAGGTCCGGCCGGCGGCCTTCGGCCAGCAGGCGTTCCGCCGTGGCCGCGGCTTCGCGGCCGCCCATGTACTGGACGAGGGTGTCGGTTTCGGGCAGGGCTGGGTGATTGGGTTCGTCCGGCGCGGTGCTGGACGTGAAGAACGCGACGCTGCGCGCGACGCCGCGCTTGGTCAGCGGCTGCAGCGTGGCCGCGGCGGCGGCGACGGCCGTCGTGATGCCGGGGACGACTTCGACCTCGATGCCCGCTTCCTCGAGGGCGCGGAGTTCTTCGTCGGCGCGGCCGAACAGCATCGGATCGCCGCCCTTCAGGCGCACGACGCGCTGGTAGCGCTGTGCGGCATCGACGAGTTTTTCATTGATGACGGTTTGCGCCGTGGAGCGCTGGCCGGAGCGCTTGCCGACCGGGATCAGCTCGGCCTGCCTGCACAGGGCCAGCATCTCGGGAGTGACGAGGGCGTCGTACAGCACGACCTCCGCCTCCCCGAGCAGGCGCGCCCCGCGAACGGTAATGAGATCAGCAGCGCCGGGACCGGCTCCAACCAGATAAACTTTTCCCAACGCCGCCATGGATCCCTTTCGTTCGTTACGCGTCAATACGGATCATACCCGCTGCGACCGTCTGATGGGTAACTTCATCGATGAGGATGAAGGCACCCGTTGCGCGGATCGCATCGTAGGCGTCGGCGGCCAGCGGCTGCTGCACGGTCAGTTCGATCCGCGCGATGTCGTTCAGCTTCAGGCCTTCGGCCGGGTTGTCGACGGCGCGACGCGTCTGCGTGTTGACGTCCAGGACGGAATCGATCGCCTTCACCTTGGCCATGGTCTGGCGCGTGCCATGCTTGATCCAGTACTTGCGGCGCACGTCCAGGGGCTCGTCGGACATCCAGCACACATCCGCTTTCACCTGCTTCAGCAAGGTGGCCGGTTGCTCGGCCGGGGCCAGCACGTCGCCGCGCGAGATGTCCACGTGCTCGTTCAACGTGATGGTGACCGACTGGCCGGCGACCGCTTGCTGCAGCGGGCCGTCGAACGTCAGGATTTCCTTCACGGTCGCGCTGTGGCCGGACGGCTGCACGACGAGCTTGTCGCCCACGGCAACCTTGCCCGACTCGATGCGCCCCATGTAGCCGCGCAAGTCGTTCGCTTCGTGGCCGTTGTGGCGTGCGACCAGCTGCACCGGGAAGCGGAACGGGGCGGCGTGCGTCTCGTCGTAGACCGACAGGCCTTCCAGCAGTTCGATCAAGGTCGGGCCTTCGTACCAGGTCATGTTGTCGCCGCGCTCGACGACGTTGTCGCCCGCGAGTGCCGACAGCGGGATCGCCGTGATGTCCTTCAGGCCCAGCGTGTCCGCGAACTTCGTGTATTCCGCGACGATGCGGTCGTACACGGTGCGGTCGTAGTTCACGAGGTCCATCTTGTTGACGGCGACGATCACGTGCTCGATCTGGAGCAGCTTGGCGATGGTCGAGTGGCGCTTCGTCTGCACGAGCAGTTCGACGCTGCCGTCGTCGCCGAGCTTCACCTTGGACACGTCGACGAGGATGATGACGGCGTCCGCGGTCGACGCGCCCGTCACCATGTTGCGGGTGTACTGCTCGTGGCCCGGCGTGTCGGCGATGATGAACTTGCGCTTCGGCGTGGCGAAATAACGGTACGCGACGTCGATCGTGATGCCTTGCTCGCGCTCGGCTTCCAGGCCGTCCGTCAGCAGCGACAGGTCGATCGTGTCGCCCACGGTGCGCTTGTGCTTGGAGCGCGACACGGCGGCCAGCTGGTCGGCGAAGATGCCCTTGCTGTCGAACAGCAGGCGGCCGATCAGCGTGCTCTTGCCGTCGTCGACGGAGCCGGCGGTGATGAAGCGCAGCAGACCGGCCTGGCCGCTCTGGTCGTTATCGTGGTTCAGGTTGTCGTTCAGGGCGTTCATCAGAAATATCCTTGTTTCTTGCGCTTTTCCATCGAGGCTTCCGACGTCTGGTCGTCCATGCGGGTCGCGCCGCGCTCGGTGATCTGGGTGATCGCCGTTTCGGCGATGATGGCGTCGACGGTCGACGCATCCGATGCAACCGGGCACGTGCACGAGATGTCGCCCACGGTGCGGAAACGGACGACGCGGGTCTCGACTTCCTCGCCGTCGCGGGCCGGCGTCAGCGGCGTCAGCGGCACCAGCAGGCCGTTACGCGGGATCACCTGGCGCTCGTGCGCGAAATAGATCGGCGGCAGGGCCAGCTTTTCGCGGGCGATGTATTGCCAGACGTCGAGCTCGGTCCAGTTCGAGATCGGGAACACGCGCATGTTCTCGCCCGGGTGGACGCGGGTGTTATACAGGTCCCACAGTTCCGGACGCTGGGCCTTCGGGTCCCACTGGCCGAATTCGTCGCGGAACGAGAAGATACGCTCTTTCGCGCGCGCCTTTTCTTCGTCGCGGCGGGCGCCGCCGATGCAGGCGTCGAAGCCGTATTCGGCGATCGTTTCCAGCAGCGTGACGGCCTGGGCCGCGTTGCGCGAATCCGTCTGCGGGTTGCGCAGGCGGACGGTACCTTTCTTGATCGAGTCCTCGACGGAACCGACGATCAGGCGCTCGCCCAGTTCGGCCACGCGCGCGTCGCGGAAGGCGATCACTTCGTCGAAGTTGTGGCCCGTGTCGATGTGGACGAGCGGGAACGGGAATTTACCCGGACGGAACGCCTTCTCGGCCAGGCGCAGCAGCACGACGGAGTCCTTGCCGCCCGAGAACAGCAGCGCAGGGTTCGAGCATTCCGCCGCGACTTCGCGCAGGATGTGGATGGCTTCGGATTCGAGCGCGTCCAGGTGGCGCGCATTCACGTCGCTGAGGGCGAGCGGGGTGTCACTAAAAGTCGTCATTTTGCTGAGCCTGTGATGTCTTGATTGGCCAATTAGGCCGGGGCTACGGATTTGATTCGAATGAGCTTGCCGTCCACGAGGTGCAATCCGCATTCCTTGGAGTCGGCGTTTTCCCACCACCAGCGGCCGGCGCGCACGTCCTCGCCCGGCTGGATCGCGCGGGTGCAGGGTTCGCAGCCGATCGACGGGTAGCCGCGGTCGTGCAGGTCGTTGTACGGCACGTTATTGGCGCGGATGTATTCCCACACGTCCTCTTCGCTCCAGTCGGCCAGCGGATTGAACTTGGCCAGGCCGTGCGCCGTATCGTCTTCCTGCACCGGCAGGTCGCTGCGCGTCGTCGACTGCGCGCGGCGCTGGCCCGTGATCCATGCCTTGTTGCCGGCGAGCGCGCGGCCCAGCGGCTCGACCTTGCGCACATAGCAGCAGCCCTTGCGCATCTCGACGCTGTCGTAGAACGCGTTCAGGCCGTTTTTGCTCACGTACTCGTCGACCAGTTCCTGCTTCGGACGCATCACGACGATGTCGTAGCCGTAGTGGGCCTTGACCTTGTCGATCATGGCCAGGGTTTCCTTGTGCAGGCGGCCGGTCTCCAGCGAGAAGATGGTGATCGGCAGGCCGGCCTTCAAGATCAGGTCGGTGAGGACCATGTCCTCGGCCGCCAGGCTGGAAGCGAACACGGCAGGCGAAAAATCGCGCGCAATGCGCTCCAGGATGCCGCGGGTTTCATTCACCCGCGCGTTCAGGTCGCTCATGGGTTTCCTTGTTTGATCGTCAGATGCCGGCGCCGACGTCGCTGTGCTCGGGCAACGCGCCGCGCTCGTGGCGGCGGAACAGCGGCAGCGGGTTGTCGACCGCCGCCTGGTACGTTTCCGAGAATACCGTCAGGCCTTTCAGTGCGTCATGGATGTTGCGGTCCTGGCGCGTCGCATAGGCATTGAAGCCGCAGCGGTACATCTGGAACAGCTGGTCGCGCAGCACGTCGCCGATCGCGCGCAGCTCGCCCTGGTAGCCCAGGCGCTTGCGCAGGTTGTAGGCGATCGAGTAGCCGCGGCCGTCGCTGAATTTCGGGAAGTCGATGGCGACGACGGCGAACTTGTCGAGGTCGTCCTTGACCGTCGTGGCCAGCTCGTCCGACGCGAACCAGATGCCCAGTTCCCGACGCTCCGCACGGCCCAGCAGCTGCTCGCGCTGCGCCAGCCAGACCTTGACCGGGACGATGATCTTGCCGGCCGGGACTTCAACGGTTTCCGGGGTGCCGTCTTCGACGAGTTTCAGGACGCTCCAATCGTCATCCACCACCTCGCGGTGCTTGATGATCTGCTTGTGCGAGTGCAATTCGAAATTAGGCATATTCGTCTTCCCCAACCAATGCGCCGGCCGGGATCGGCGTGGCATACACATGTTCCTTGAACGGCGCGACACCGAGGCGCTGCGCCACGTCGACGAAGCGTTCGCCCTCGACGCGATTCTTCACGTAGACCTCGAGCAGGCGGCCGACGACTTCCGGCATCTGCGGTGCGGAGAACGACGGGCCGATGATCTTGCCGATGGCCGACTCGTTGCCCTGTGCGCCACCGATCGATACCTGATACCACTCGGAACCGTCCTTGTCCACGCCCAGCACGCCGATGTGGCCCACATGGTGGTGGCCGCAGGCGTTGATGCAGCCCGAGATGTTCAGTTCGATGTCGCCGATGTCGTGCTGGAAGTCCAGGTTGTCGAAACGCTCGGCGATGGCGGCCGCGATCGGGATCGACTTCGCGTTCGCCAGCGAGCAGTAGTCGCCGCCCGGGCACGAGATCATGTCGGTCAAGAGGCCGATGTTCGGCGTCGCGAGGCCGCGGGCCTTCGCCTGCTGCCAGATCTCGAACAGCTTGGCCTGCTCGACGTCGGCCAGCACGAGGTTCTGCTCGTGCGTCACGCGCAGTTCGCCGAAGCTGTACTTGTCGGCCAGGTCGGCCACGAAATCCATCTGCTCGGCGGTCGCGTCGCCCGGCGGCACGCCGGTTTTCTTCAGCGACAGCACGACGGACGCATAGCCCGGCACCTTGTGCGGCTTGACGTTGCGCTGCAGCCAGTTGGCGAACGCCTTGTTGTCGGCATGCTCCGCACGGGGATCGATGCTGGGCAGGGTCAGGTAGGGCTTCGGATTGAACCATTGCGCCACGCGTTCGACTTCCTCGCGGGTCAGCGTTTCCGGACCATCCTTCAGGTCGGCGAATTCCGCCTCGACCATGCGCGCGAATTCCTCGGCGCCCACGGCTTTTACCAGAATCTTGATGCGGGCCTTGTACTTGTTGTCGCGGCGGCCGAACTGGTTGTACACGCGCATGATTGCTTCCGTGTACGTCAGCAGGTGCTGCCAGGGCACGAAGTCGTTGATCACGCTGCCGAGGATCGGCGTACGGCCCAGGCCGCCACCAACCATGAACTTGAAGCCGACTTCACCGGCGTCGTTGCGCACGGCGGTGAGGCCGATGTCGTGGACGGCGATCGCGGCGCGGTCTTCCACGGCGCCATTGATCGCGATCTTGAACTTGCGGGGCAGGGCGATGAACTCGGGGTGGAACGTGCTCCACTGGCGGATGATTTCCGCGTACGGGCGCGCATCGACGATCTCGTCGGCGGCGACACCGGCGAATTCGTCCGTCGTCGTGTTACGGATGCAATTGCCCGACGTCTGGATCGCGTGCATTTCGACCGAGGCCAGGTCGGTCAGGATGTCCGGGGTCTGTTCCAGCTCGATCCAGTTGAACTGGATGTTCTGGCGCGTCGTGAAGTGGCCATAGCCGCGGTCGTACTTGCGGGCGATGTGGGCGAACATGCGCATCTGCGCCGTCGACAGCAGGCCGTACGGCACGGCGATGCGCAGCATGTAGGCATGACGCTGCATGTACAGGCCGTTCTGCAAGCGCAGCGGCAGGAATTCTTCTTCGGTCAGCTCGTCGGCGAGACGGCGCCGTACCTGGTCGCGGTACTGGGCGATGCGTTCACGTACGATGAGATGGTCGTATTGGTCGTAACGGTACATGGGCAAGATTCCTAAGGGGGCGGGCCAATCCTGACCCAAACTATCCCGAATATTAATAAAATCCAGCTATATTCCAAACGACGGAGAATTTATTTGCTTATATGAGCCTGCGGTATAAGCATCCTTGTAAAATGCGGCATCAGATTGACAAGATAAGGGCAATGAACCTACACCAACTACGTTTCGTGCGCGAAGCGGTCCGCCAGAACTACAACCTGACCGACGCCGCCAAGGCGTTGTTCACGTCGCAACCCGGGGTGTCGAAAGCCATCATCGAGCTGGAAGAGGAGCTCGGGGTCGACATCTTCACCCGTCACGGCAAGCGCATCCGCGGCCTGACGGAACCGGGCCGCCTCGTCCTGCAATCGGTCGAGCTGATCATGCAGGAGATCGACAGCCTCAAGCGCATCGGCAAGGAATACGCCGCCCAGGACAGCGGCAGCTTCACCATCGCCACCACGCACACGCAGGCGCGCTACATGCTGCCCAAGGTCGTGCAGGCGTTCATGCAGCGCTTCCCGAAAGTCAGGTTGTCCTTATTGCAAGGCAACCCGCGCCAGATCGCCGACATGGTCAAGAACGACCAGGCCGACCTCGCCATCGCGACCGAATCGATTGCCGCGGTCGACGGCCTGATCACCTTGCCGTGTTATCAATGGGAACACGTCCTCGTCGTGCCGCACGAGCACCCGTTGACGAAATCGAAGGCGATCTCGCTGGAAGAGATCGCGGGCTACCCGCTGATCACGTACGACGCCGCCTTCGCGGGCCGTAGCAAGATCGACCATGCGTTCGAACTGCGCAACCTCAAGCCGGACGTCCTGCTGGAAGCGATCGACGCCGACGTCATCAAGACGTACGTGGAGTTGGGCATGGGTATCGGCATCATCGCCGGCATGGCCTTCGACCAGGAACGCGACCGCAACCTGCGCGCGATTCCCGTGGGCCACCTGTTCGGCATGAATGTGTCGCGCGTGGCCGTCAAGCAGGGCGCCTATCTGCGCAGCTATATTTATACGTTCATCGAGCTGCTGGCCCCCACGCTCAACCGCAAGATGGTCGAGTCCGCCATGCGCGGCACCAGTGAAAATTACGAGCTTTAATACCATGAATCGACAGAATGACCCCGTCGCGCGTTACTACGCGAGCAGCACGCAGGCGGCCGACGCCGCGCTGTCGCGGGCGGAACGCGCCAATGACTTATCGAAGGTACGCGAACGCATCGCGCAACTGGTGCGCGGGCAGACCGTGCTGGAACTGGCCTGCGGCACCGGCTACTGGACGGAAGTGATCGCCGCCAACGCCGACAAGGTGCTGGCCACCGATATCCTCGACGAGATGATCGCCCGCGCTGCAACCCGCCGCTTCCCGGAGGGCAAGGTAGCGTTCCGCAAGGTGGATGGCCTGGACCTGCCGGAGGACCTGGGCACGTTTTCCCGCGTGTTCATCGGTTTCTGGTGGTCGCACCTGAAGCGCGACGAGCAGGATGCGCTGCTGGCCCAGCTGCGCGTGCGGCTCGGCTCCGACGTTTCCCTGATCCTGCTGGACGACGCCTACGTCGAGGGCAGCAGCACGACGATCGCGCGCACGGATGCGCAAGGCAATACGTATGAAATCGTCGCGGCGCCGGACGGCGAGCGGTTCGAGTTGCCGAAGAATTATCCGGCCGACAGCGCGCTGCGCAAGCGGCTGGGCGGCGAGGTGCGCGAGATCCGCATCGAGCGCCTGACGTATTACTGGCTGTTGACCTGCCGGCTGAAATGACGCGTGGGCACGGGGTGCCCACCCTACGCGCATCGGTAGGGTGGGCTCCCCGAGCCCACGCGAATGACGGCGTACTTAGAACGAGTGGCGCATGCCGACGGTGAACACCGACGGATCGCCACCCAGCGACGTCGCGGCTGGGGTCAGGTTGTTCGAACCCGAGTTCAGGCCGAAGGTGGCCAGGCCGTTGTTGTTCATGTTGGCGTACGACGCGTACAGGTTCGTGCGCTTCGACATTGAGTAGCTGTAGGCCAGTGCCCAGGCATTGCCCTTGGCGCCGTTTTCCAGCTTGTTCTGCTGCAGGTTCACGTAGACCTTGCTCGGGCCGAACGGGTAGCCGGCACCCAGGTTGTACTGCTTGAACTTGTTGTTCGCGCCGTCCGGATCGGCCGACAGGTAGTTGGCCTTGATCTCCAGGCCGCCGACGTCGGCGAACGTGTAGGCGGCGCCCGCGCCGTATTCCTTGTCGTTGCCCGACGAAACGCGCTTCAGCGTGTGGTAGGCGGCGCCCAGGTACAGGCCGCCCATCTTGTATTCGGCACCGATGCCTTTCAGGTCGCCCGACGGACCCGTGGTCTTTTCGCCGGCGGAATACGTGGCCAGCAGGTCGAAGCCGTTGAACGACGCGCTCTTGTAGTTGACCGAGTTGGCCAGGCGGCGGGTTACCTTGCCCGAACCGAAGGCCGACAGGTTGGTGCCGTAGAAGCCCTGGCCGAATTCGTCGGAGGCGCCGGCCACGACGGCGATCGGCGAGTATTCGCGGCCCAGCGTCAGGGTACCGAAGGCGCCTTCCAGGCCGACGACGGCGCGGCGCTGGAACAGACCGGAGGAATCCTGCGCGCCGGTGTCGACGGCAACGCCCGCTTCCAGGTTGAAGATGGCCTTCAGGCCGTTGCCCAGGTCTTCCGAACCGCGGAAGCCGAAGCGGCTGCCCGACTGGTTGCCCGACTGGACGTTGGTGTGACGGCCGTCCGGATTGCCGGCGTCGCCGGACTCGATGGCGGCGTCGACGACACCGTACAGGGTCACGTTGGTCTGGGCGGCGGCGAACAGGGGGGTGAGGGCGACCACGGCTGCGGCCAGGCGTTTGACTTGCATTCAGGATTCTCCAATAAGATGTCGGACGATTCAAACAATGTGGTCTATTGCTTGATTGGCAGGCATCTTATCGAAGCGATATGTCGATTTGATGACACAGTGAAATGTTGCGAAATTACCACGCCTACTTTCACTTCTGTTGTCATCAATGTGTGACAACAGGATTACACGAGGTGATCGTGCAGCGGCAGCACGATGTCGATACGGGTGCCGTGCGGCTCGTCGGCGCCGATCGAGATCTCGCCCTTCATCGCCCAGACCCGTTCGCGCATGCCGATCAGGCCCAGGGATTCCGCCTTTTCCATGTCTTCCGGACGGATCCCGCGGCCATCGTCGCGGATCGTGATGAGCAGGTCGCTGTTCAGCCGGAACAGATTCATCATGACGCGGGTGGCCTGCGCATGGCGGGCGATGTTCGTCAGCGCTTCCTGCACGATGCGGAAGATGGCCGTGCTGGCCGTGTCGTCAAGGCGCAGCTCGGCCTCGTCGGCCAGCAGCGTGGTGGGGATCGCGTAGCGTTCGATGAAATCGTCGCGCAGGCCCTGCAGCGCGAAATACAGGCCGCCTTCGTCGAGCGCGCGCGGACGCAGGTTGGTGGCGATGCGGCGCAGCGACGTGATCGCGGTCAGCAGATTGTCTTCCATGCCGCGCATCAGCCGCAGGCTTTCGCTGGGCGTGCCGTCGGCGTGTTGCAGCAGGGTGAGGTCCATGCGCAGCGATGCGAGCAGCTGGCCGAGGTCGTCGTGCAGTTCGCGCGCGATGTGGGTGCGCTCTTCCTCGCGGATGGTCTGCAGCGCGGCGGACAGCTGGCGCAGCTGGTCGTGCGAGCGCGTGAGTTTTTCCTGCACGCGGCTGCGGTCGCTCACGTCGCGCATGACGACCGTGTAGAACGGTGCGTTGCCGTTGGTGCGTGAAATGGAACCCTCGATGGGGAAGCGTTCGCCATCCCCGCGCAGGCCCATGACCGTGTAGTCGGTGGCGCGGCGGCCCGCGCGGCCGCTGCCGGGGCGGAAATAGTCCACGGGTTCGTCGACGTCCGCGTTCGGCGACTCGATGTAGCGTCCCAGCGGACTCCCTACCATCTGCTCGACGCTCGTGCCGAACAGGGCTGCCGCGGCCGGATTGGCCATGACGATGGTGTTCGACTGGTCGGCGGAAATGATGGCTTCGCTGACGTGGTTGACGATCTGGCGGCTGGCCTGCACGGTGTCGGGCTCCTGTCGGAAGCGCCGGCCCAGCCAATAGCCGGCCGCGAACCCGGCCAGAAGCCAGGTTGCGGTCCTGCCGGAAGCGCGGGGGCGGCGCGGGCGTTTCATTCAACTTGCTTGATAGAAAACAACCCGCTGTGCGGATCTGGCATCTACCTTACCCGCCGTGCAAACTGCTGGCTTGACTTACATCTGCTTGAAGAGGTGCAGGAAGCTGCGGCTGACTTCCAGTTTTTCCGAGCGGCCCTTGATCAGCACCAAGTGGCGGCCACGGATGTCGCGCGTCACGCCTTCGATGGCGTTGACGTTCACGAGCGTGGCGCGGTGGATCTGCCAGAACAGCGACGGATCGAGTTCTTCGGCCAGGTCGCGCACCGGCTTGCGGATCAGTGCCTCGAATTTCTCCGTTTGAACGCAGGTATATTTTTCGTCGGAACGGAAAAACAGGATTTCCTCGACCGGGATCATGCGCAGGTCCTGGCCGATGCTGGCCTGGATCCATTGCAGGTATTTCGGCTTCGGCGCCGCGATCTTTTCGGCGAGCTGGGACAGCATCGCGGTCACCGTGTCGCTGACATTGACGGACGCGGTGGCCGCCTGCGCGGGCGTCGCCAGGCGTTCCTTCAGGCGTTCGACGGTGATCTTGAGGCGCTCGGGCTCGGGCGGTTTCAGCACGTAGTCGATGGCGCCCCGCTCGAACGCTTCCACGGCGTACTGGTCGTATGCGGTGACGAACACGACCTGGCTGGCGTCGCCGATGTCGCGCGCCGCTTCCATGCCCGTCTTGCCCGGCATGCGGATGTCGAGGAAGGTCAGGTCGGGCTTCAGGTCGTCGACGAGCTGCACGGCCTCGTCGCCGTTCTTCGCTTCGCCGATGATCTCGAGATCCGGCCACACCTGGGACAATCGGGTGCGCAGCAGGTCGCGCATCAGTCTTTCGTCGTCGGCAATGATAGCGGTAGGCATGGTCGGGGGCAGGCAGTGAAGGAGTGTCGATTATTCAACGAATCGTCGGTACAGGCAATACCCGAAATGCTTACTTCGGTGCAAGCTGGTACGGGACCTCGATGGTGGCGATGACCCCGGTCGGGCTGTTGGCCGCGATGTGCAGCTGGCCCGCCTCGCCGTGCAGCAATTTCAAACGCTCGCGGATGTTCGACAGCCCCAGGCCGGTGCCCTTGCTGGGCATGACGCCGAAGCCGACGCCGTCGTCCGCGACCGTCACGCGCAGCTTGCTGTCGACCACTTCCGCCCTGACGGCCAGGTGGCCGCCCTCGGGCTTGCATTCGAGGCCGTGCTTGATCGCGTTCTCGACCATCGATTGCAGCATCATCGGGGGAAACGCCGCGCTGCGCAGGCCGTCCGGCACGCTCAGTTCGACCGTCAGGCGTTCTTCCATACGCATCTTGAGCAGGTCGAGGTAGGACTTGACCATGTCGACTTCGCGGCCCAGGTTCGTGACGAGGTTGTTGTCGCGCATCTGCGGCAGCACGGCGCGCAGGTACTGGATGAGTGTCCGCTGCATGGCGGATGCGCGCGGCGGATTGGTCTCGATTAGGTGCTCGACGGAAGCGAGCGTATTGAACAGGAAGTGCGGTTCCACTTGGGCCTGCATGGCCTGCATCTTCGCTTCGGACAGCTGGCGCTGCATCGACTCGCGCTCGGCGGCGGCCGTGGCCGACTGCATCTCGGCCTCCGCGCGCTTCTTGCCGCCCACCAGCGCCTTCGTGCCGAACAGGGCGAGGATCAGCAGCCAGACGAAGCTCGTGAACCACGTCGACGCCTGCTTGTGATAGCTGCGTGCCTTTGCTTCGGCCGCGTCGTCGACGGCCGCTTCGATGGCGTTGGACAATTCTTCGCCGATTTGCGGCGGCAGGTCGATGTGGACCTCTTCGCCGTTGGCGCCGCGCAGGGTCTTCGTGACCGGCGCCTTGGGCGGGGCGGGCGGTGCCGGCGGTGCCGGCGGCGCGGGCTCGGCGGGCGCGGCGGGGTCGGCCGCGTGTTGCGCCTCGTCGGCCGCCTGTTCCGCGGCGTCGGCCTTTGCCTGCGCCTCGTCGGTCTTGCCCTCGGCCGCCGCGTGTGCCGCTTCCGCGGCCTTGGCCGCCGCTTCCGCCTTGGCCGCCTCGATTTCCGGATTGATCGTGATCGTGCCGCGCCGGCTGTTCTTGCCCGGATTGATGTGGATGCCGCTGTCGTCGATCGTGACGGTCGGTTCGGGCCGGCGTGCGCTGTGTTCCGTGCGCGTGATCTCTTCTTCGCTGCTGGAGAACAATTCGTCCTGCAGAATCTTGCCGGAGACCAGCATGAGCGCGGCGAACAGGAAGAACTTCCACCACGACAGTTGCGTCACCCACGTCGCGACCGCGTCGAAGGCCTGGTACAGTGCCGACAGGGTATTCGAGAAAGTTTGCTGGGTAGAACGCCGTGTTTGCATGAAACTTATCTTTTTCAGAAGGTGCGGCGAGTGTAACCGCTGGCATGAGCGCCGGCCATCCCTTTGCGACAGCCTGCACGTTTCGGGCACTGGAATGCACAGGTTGATGACGCCGTGATGACGTATGGAAAAACTGTTAATTAGCAATATTGCGCGGTATGATGAACGACGTCCTGGCTGCGCCAGCCCATGCTTCATTCTCGACATGAAAGGGGTTTGCCGATGTCTGCCGTTCCCAAGCGTTACCGCCTCGTTACCCGCAGCGATTTCGACGGCCTCGTCTGCGCCGTCCTCCTCAAGCACCTGGACCTGATCGACGAGATCCTGTTCGTCCACCCGAAGGACATGCAGGATGGCAAGATCGCGATCAGTGCGCGCGATATCACGACGAATCTACCGTACGTTGCCGGCGCGCACCTTGCATTCGACCATCACTTATCGGAAACGATCCGCAACACGGGCCGGCGCGACAATCACGTCATCGACCCGAAGGCGCCCTCGGCCGCAAGAGTCGTCTACGACCACTACGGCGCCACGCGCGCGTTCCCGGCCGCCTGGCGCGACATGATGGATGCCGTCGACAAGGCCGACGCCGCGCGCTTCTCGCGCGAGGAAGTGCTCGATCCGCAGGGCTGGAACCTGCTGAATTTCCTGATGGATGCGCGTACGGGGCTGGGCCGCTTCCACGACTTCCGCATCTCGAACTACCAGCTGATGATGGACCTGATCGATTACTGCCGCAACCACACGATCGCCCAGATCATGCAGCTGCCTGACGTGCAGGAGCGTACCCGGCTGTACTTCGAGCACAGCGAGCTGTGCAAGGAGCAGATCCGGCGCTGCGCGCAGGTCCACGGCAACCTCGTCGTGCTCGACCTGCGCGAGGAACCCGTGATCTATGCGGGCAACCGGTTCATCATCTATGCGCTCTTCCCCGAGACGAATATCTCGATCCACGTGCTGTGGGGCCTGAAGAACCAGAATACGGTGTTCGCGACGGGCAAATCGATTCTCAACCGTACGTCGAAGACGAATATCGGCGCGTTGATGCTCGAGTACGGTGGTGGCGGGCACGAGAATGCGGGGACGTGCCAGGTGGCCAACGACATGGCGGAAGACGTGCTCGGCGCGCTGGTCAGGCGGATCACGAACGAAGGCTGATCACGCCGGCTGCTGTTCCTCCAGCATGCGCTGCGCCGCCTCCGCCGCGAGGGGCTCGCTGATCCAGATGCCCTGGATGTGGTCGCAGCCATGCGAGGTGAGGAAATCCAGCTGGGGCCGTGTTTCCACGGCCTCGGCCACCACTTCCATGTTCAGGTTGTGCCCGATGTCGATCAGGCTCTTGGCCACGGCCCGGCCGCCGCCGTCCAGCGTCTGGACCGTCGTGTGCGCCAGCTTGACCTGGGTGGCCGCCAGCTGCTGCAGATAGCCGAGGTCGCACAGGCCCGCCCCGAACCCGTCGACGGACAGGTCGACCCCCATCGTATGCAGTTGTTCCGCCAGTTCCTGGCCCAGTGCCGGATTGCGGATCAGCGCATCGATGCGCAGGTCGAGCTGCAGGCTGCGCGGCGGCAGGCGGTGGCGCGTCAGCCGGTCGGACAGGCCGGCGAGAAATCCCGGCTGGCTGTATTCGCGGTGCGAGACGTTGACGGTCACGGGCACGTTCACGTACCCGGCCGCACGCAACCGGGCCGCGAAGGCGCAGGCCTGGTCGAGCACGCGCTGGCCGATGGGCACGATCACGCCGCTTTCCTCGGCCTCGGCGAGGAAGCCGGCAGGGGACAGCACGCCCTGGTCCGGGTGGCGCCAGCGCAGCAGCGCCTCGAAGCCCGCGACGCGCCGGGTCGCGACGGCCACGCGGGGCTGGTACAGCAGGAACAGTTCGTCGTGGTCGAGCGCGTCGCGCAGCGCCAATTCGATGCGGTGCTTCGCTTCCGTGGTCGACTTCATGTCGGCCGAGAAGAAATGGACGTCGTTGCGGCCGCTGCCCTTGCCGTGGTACATCGCGAGGTCGGCCGCGCGCACGAGCTCCGCCGCCGTGCCGCCGTCGTGCGGGTACAGCGACACGCCCACGCTGGCGCCGACGGGGATCTCGCGGTTGTTGAAGGCAACGGGGATCGCGAAGCTCTGGCGCAGCCGTTCGACCATGCGCAGGGTAAAACGCAGCGACGGCTGGTTGGCGAGGATCAGCACGAACTCGTCGCCGGACATGCGCGCCACCGTGTCGCTGTCGCGCACGGACGCCTGCAGGCGGCGCGCGACGACCTTCAGCACGACGTCGCCCGCCTCGTGGCCGAACGTATCGTTGATGGTCTTGAAGTTGTCGAGGTCGATCAGCACCGTGGCCACGAGCGACTTGTGGCGCTGCGCGAGATGCAGCGCCTGCTCCAGCCGATCCCACAGCAGGTTGCGGTTGGCGAGGCCCGTCAGCGGATCGTGGTTGACCTCGTGCTCCAGGTGCGCCGTGCGCAGCATGGTCGCGGTGACGTCGGTGAGCACGCCGATGTAGTGCGTGACTTCGCCGTGCTCGTCCTGCACGGGCGTGATGGAGAGGTCGTTCCAGAACAGCTCGCCGTTCTTGCGCAGGTTGCGCAGCACGACCTTGGCGCCCGTGCGCGCCGCGATCGCGTCGCGCAGCTGGGCCCGCTCCGCCAGGTCCATGCCGGGTGCGGCCATGAAGCGCGGGTCGGTGCCGATGATTTCGTCCGCCGCGTAACCTGTGATGCGCTCGAAGGCCGGGTTCACGTATTCGATGAAGCTCTGGCCGTGGTCCAGCCGGGTGATCAGGATGCCGTTGCTGGCCGCGTGCAGGGCACGTTCGCGCAGGCGCAGTTGCTGTTCGTGCGCGCGTCGTTCGGCCAGGTCGACGCCCGTCCCAAACAGGTATTCGCCGCCGTTGCAGCGGATCTTCGTTCCGTTCAGCAGCACGGGCGTCTCGCGGCCGCTGCGCGACACGAAGTCGATCTCAAGCTTCAGTTCGCCGCCGTCGTCGAACGCGGCGCGGATGCCGTTGGCCAGCGGCGCGCGCTGGGGCAGTTCGATGAGGTCGAGGGCGCGCGTGGCACCGAGTTCGTCCGGCGTCATCTCCGTGACCTTTTCCAGGTTGCGGTTCCAGAGAACGAAGCGGCCGTCACGGTTGAGCACGTAAAAGGTGCCGGGGAAGGTATCCACGATGTCGGACAGCGGCGTGCGTGCGACCCGTTCGGCTTCCGTGCCGCCCCGCATGCGGCCCGTGGCGACGGCGACGGCGCACCCTCGCAAGTGGCTTTCGCCGTCGACCAGCGGCGCCAGCGTCAGCGTGCCTTCGAATACGCGTCCCCGCGCGCACATGAGCTCGACGTGGACTTCGGCCCCTTCGGGATGGCCTGTGAGGGCGCGCCAGCCGACGCTCCAGGCATCGCGTCCCGGCGGCGTGAACAACGTGGTGACAGGGCGGCCGAGAACCTGCCCGGCCGCCACACCGAACACCGCGGCGGAGCCGTCGTTCCAGGCCTGGATGGTGCCGGTCTCGTCGGTGAGAAAGACGCACCGGCTGGGCGGTTCGGATTCGTGCATGCCGGCTCCCGGTGTCGATGGAACCCGTTGGACCGCCTGGCCGTACTTCCGTTCCGCCAAAAGAAAAGGCGTGCCGCAGCACGCCTTTCGTCGATTATGGTAGCGGTCAGGCGGCCGCTTCCTGGCGCGGCGGCAGCGCGACCTGGTTGTCCACGCTGAACAGGTAATCCTTGAACACGTGCTCGGCGGACAGGATCTGGTAGGTGCCGTCCGACAGCTTGTGCGTCGTGTCCTTCAGGCGGTACGTCGTCGAGCCGCAGGTCCAGCAATTGAAGTTGCGCATGTGGGTGCACAAACAGGTCTTGTCGAACACCTGGATGTTCTTCTGGCCCGGATTCGCCTGCACCTCGCGGTTGTACGAATTGATGTAGGCGCAGTTGCCCGTCGCGTCCAGCAGGTAGCCATACGATTCGCAGCCGGGACGGATGCCCGAGCCGATCGCCGGCGTCTGCTTCAGCATGCGCATCGGATAACCCGTCGGCGAGACGCCGTTGACGATGATGTCTTCTTCGCTGGCGCGGAAATATTCCTGCTTGACGGAATCCGGCAGGCCGCATTCGTGGGTGACAGTGAAGCGGGTCGCCACCTGCACGCCGCCCGCGCCCTTTTCGAGGAACGACACGGCGTCGCTGCCCGTGAAGATGCCGCCGGCGGCGATCAGCGGGATATCGAGTTTTTCGGCGGCCAGGTACGCATGGATCTCGTCCATGATCGTGTGCAGGTCGTAGTCTTTCCAGTCTTCCATGCCGAAGCCCAGGTGGCCGCCGGCCAGCGGGCCTTCCACGATCACGTAGTCGGGCAGCCGGTTCAGGCGCGACACCTTGCGCAGGAACAGTTGCAGGGCGCGGACGGACGAGACGATGATGCCCAGCTTGGCGTCGCGGAAGCGCGGATGGTCCTTGATGAGTTCGAACGAGCCCAGGTGCAGGCCGGCCGACATCGTGATGCCGTCGATGCCCGCGTCCAGCGCCGCCGACAGGCGGGTGCGCAGGGTTTCCTTCGGCGCGTTCATCGTCAGCTTTTCCATGCAGTTCACGAAGATCAGGCCATCGCCTTTCTTCGCCGCCATGGTCGCGCCCACGTGCAGGCGCGTCGCCTCGGCCAGGCGGTCGAGGTCGAACTGGACGACGGACTTGTCCATGTTGTTGATGTTGAACTTGTACAGCTTGGTCTTTTCCTTGACGAAGCTGGTGTCGAACTTGCGGTCCGACACGTCCGGCACCATCGCATCGGAAATGTGGCCGATACCGCCCAGACGGGCCGCTTCCAGGGCCAGCTCCGACGTAGAGATATCCACGCCCATTCCGCCGATCATGATGGGCACATATTCCTTGTTGCCCAAACGCAGGCGGAAATCATCAACACGTTTCATTGCTATTCAACTCGTTGTTATAGGTAACGCCGCCGACCGGCGTGTTCGCACGCCCCGCATTTTACCCCACGCGGGGACGGGTCGAGAGCTCCATTTGCCGCACGGTCGTGCGGAGCGGGCAGGAAACGTTCAGTCGCGGAAGTTGTTGAATTCCAGCGGCAGATCCTTCACGTCCTTGCGCAGCAGCGCGATCGCTTCCTGCAGCGTATCGCGATCCTTGCCGGTGACGCGCACGGTTTCACCCTGGATCGAGGCTTGCAACTTCATCTTGCTTTCCTTGATGAGCTTGGTGATCTTCTTCGCGTCTTCCGTCTCGATGCCGTTGCGCACCTTGAGGACCTGCTTGACCTTGTCGCCGCCGATCTTCTCGACCTTGCCTTCGTCGAGGAAGCGCACGTCGACCTTACGCTTGGTCATCTTGTTCAACAGCACGTCGCGCACCTGGCCGAGCTGGAAGTCGGAATCGCCGAACACGGTGATCTCGCGTTCCTTCTGCTCGACCTTGGCCGAGCTGCCCTTGAAGTCGAAGCGGGTGCCGATTTCCTTGTTGGATTGCTCGACGGCGTTCTTGACTTCGACCATGTCTGCTTCGCAGACCACATCAAACGATGGCATCTTGTTTTTTCCTTGCACAGTAATGAATGGCGATATTGTAACCACTATAATGCGCCAAACACTACCCGCCCCAGCCATGCCAGCCGACCTGCCCCTGTCCACCGACGTTTCCCTCGCCCCTTTCAACACGTTCCGCATTCCCGCGCGCGCCCGGCGCTACCTGCGCGTGACCGATCCGGCCCAGCTGCAGGCCATCGCCGCCGATGCGCAACTGGCCGCGCTGCCGCGCCTCGTGCTCGGCGGCGGCAGCAACCTCCTGATCGCGCGCGACGAGGTCGATGCCCTCGTGCTGCACATGGGGCTGGAAGGCAGGGAGATCGTCGGCGCGACGGCCGACGCCATCCTCGTGCGTGCGCAAGCGGGCGAGAACTGGCATGCGTTCGTGGAATGGACGATCGCGCAGGGCCTCGGCGGCCTGGAGAACATGGCGCTGATCCCGGGCACGGTCGGCGCGTCGCCGATCCAGAACATCGGCGCGTACGGTGCCGAGGTCAAGGACTGTTTTCACTCGCTGACCGTGTTCGACTTCGCGGACGGTTCGATCCGCACCATGGACGCGGCCGCCTGCCGCTTCGGCTACCGCGACAGCGTGTTCAAGCACGCCGAAGGCAGCACGCTCGTCGTGCTGGACGTGACGTTCGCACTGCCGCGCGCGTGGACGCCGAACCTGCGTTATGCGGAACTCGCGCAGGCGGTGCGGGACATCGCCGCGCCGACCGCGCGCGCGGTGGCGGATGCCGTGATCGCGATCCGGCGCCGCAAGCTGCCCGATCCGGCCGAGATCGGCAACGCGGGCAGCTTCTTCAAGAATCCGGTCGTGCCGCGCGAGCACTGCGTGCGCCTGCTGGCCACGTGGCCGGACCTCGTGCACCACGCCCAGCCGGACGGCAGCGAAAAGCTGGCCGCGGGCTGGCTGATCGACCGTTGCGGCTGGAAGGGAAAAAACCTGGGACGCGCGGGCGTCTATCCGAAGCAGGCGCTCGTGCTGGTCAACAATGGCGACGCGACGGGGCACGAGATCATGGCGCTGGCACGCGCGATCCAGGCCGACGTCGAGGCGCGCTTCGGCGTGCGGCTCGAGCCGGAACCCGTGCTGGTGTAAGGCTCACCCGGCCGCGGACACCCGGTTGCGGCCGCTGCGCTTGGCGTCGTACAGCGCGGCATCGGCCCGCGCGATGAAGTCGTCCGGGCCGTCGTCCTCGCCCGGCACGATGCAGGCCACGCCCATCGACATCGTGACATACCCGCACGGCGCCCCCGGATGCGGCAGCGCCAGCTGTTGGAGTCCCGCGCGGCATGCCTCGCCCACGCGCAGCGCGCCGGCGACGTCGGTGTCCGGCAGCAGCAGCGCGAATTCCTCGCCGCCATAGCGCGCCGCCAGGTCGGCCGGGCGCTTCAACTGGCCGGTCAGCACGGCGGCCACCTTCTTGAGGCACAGGTCGCCGGCCGGATGGCCCAGGTGGTCGTTGTACAGCTTGAAATGATCGACGTCGCACAGCAGCAGCGCCAGCGGCAATTGCTGGCGCCGTCCGCGCTGCCATTCGACGTGGACGGCTTCGTCGAAACGGCGGCGGTTGGCGATGCCCGTGAGGCCGTCCAGCGCGGCCAGGCGGCGCAGTTCCTCGTTGACGCGTGCCAGGTTCTCCTGGCTCGCGCTCAGGGACCGGTAGGCGGCGTCGCGCTGCAGGCCGCTGATGTAGCCGGCGGAATGGTGGCGGATGCGGGCCACCAGTTCCAGCTGGTCGGGCAGCTTGACGAGGTAGTCGTGCGCGCCGATGGCAAACGCGTGCGCCTTCAGCTTCGCTTCGTCGCGCGTGGACAGCACGACCACCGGAATGTCGCGCAGCGCCTCGTCTTCCTGGTACGCCCGGATCAGCTGGAAGCCGTCGGCGCCCTGCATGACGAGGTCCTGCAAGATCACGGTCGGCCGGTGCCGCAGCGCGGCCGCATGCGCCGCGCGCGCGTCGGTGACGAACTGGAATTCGATGTCGTCGTGGCGCGCCAGCATGCGGCGGACGGCTTCGATCATGATGAGTTGGTCGTCGACGAGCAGGACGCGCACCTTGTAGTCGGCGTCGTCTCGTTCGCGGCCCTGGAAGTGGCTGACTGCGGACATCGGGAATCGTTGGCGGGACTGAAATGAATGTCGGTCATCATTTTACCCTAATGCGATAGGGATATTGTTGAGCGGCAAAATTTTCTCCGCGGCGCCCAGTTCGGCCGCCGCGCGCGGCATGCCATACACGGCGCAGCTGGCTTCGTCCTGCGCGATCGTCGCCTGGCCGGCCTGGCGCATGGCGAGCAGGCCCGCGGCGCCGTCGCGACCCATGCCGGTGAGCAGGACGCCGGTGGCGTTCCGGCTCCAGTACCGCGCCACCGAGTGGAAGAACACGTCGACCGACGGCCGGTAGACCTCGTCGCGCGGATGGGCATCGTAGACGAGGCGGCGTTCGGGCGTGAGGCGCAGGTGGTCGTCGCTGGCCGCCACCTGCGCGATGCCGCCTTCGACCGGCTCGCCGCCCGCGATGGCGCGCACGGGCACGCCGGCCTGCTCGCCCAGCCAGCGCGCCAGCTGGCCGGCGAAGGCGGGATCGATGTGCTGCACGACGACGACGGCCGTGTCCGCCGGCGGGCGCCACCGTGCCAGCAACCGCGCCAGCGCGATCGGCCCGCCCGTGGAGGCGCCGATGGCGACCAGGCGCGCCACCGGTGAACCGGAGGGCGCGGCCGGCGCCGGGGCGGTCGCGCTGCCGATGGGCACCGGCGCCCCCGCGATCAGCTTCGCCATGGTGCGGATCTTCGCGAGCAGGGCCGCCCCGGCGGCCGAGCAGCACGGGCGTCGCCGTCACGTCCAGGGCGCCGGCGCCCAGCGCGCGGAACACCTGGCCCACGTTGTCCTGGGGCGCGGCCGTGACGACGAGGATCGCGCACGGCGCCTCGCGCATGATGCGGCGGGTGGCCTCGACGCCATCCAGCACCGGCATGGCGAGGTCCATCAGCACGAGGTCGGGCGGCAGGTCGCGGCACAGGCGCACGGCGTCGGCGCCCGTGCGCGCCACCCACGCGACCTGGTGCTCGCCGCCGATCGCCAGTGCGCGGCGCAGTGCTTCGGAAGCGGTGGCACTGTCGTTGGCGATGCCTATCCTCATGGCGTCCTGTCTCCGTGGGCGCCGCCGACCAGGTCGCGCACGGCATCCAGCAACGTGGCGTCGTGGAACGCGCCCTTGGCCAGATAATAATCGGCACCGGCCTCCAGGCCGCGCGCGCGATCTTCCGGACGGTCCTTGTACGACACGATCATCACCGGCAGGCGCGCCAGGCGCGGGTCGCGCCGGATGCGTTCCGTGAGGCCGATGCCGTCCAGGCGCGGCATGTCGATGTCCGTGATCACGAGGTCGTAGTCGGTCCCGCGCAACTGGTTCCAGCCGTCCAGGCCATCCAGCGCCACGTCCACGTGGTAGCCGCGCGCGGCCAGCAGCTTGCGCTGCATCTCGCGCACCGTGAGCGAATCGTCCACCACGAGCACCCTTCGGGCGCGGCCGGCCGGGGACTCTTCCGCGGCGAATCCCAGGCGCAGCGCGGCGCCGTCGTCCAGCAGGCGCGCGATCGAGTGCAGCACGTCGGGCACGTCGAGGATCAGCACCGGCGTGCCGTCGTCGAGCAGGGCGGCGGCCGCGATGTCGCGCAGCTTGCCGAACGTCGGCTCGAGCGGCTGCACGGTCAGGCTCTGTTCCCCGCGCACGGCATCCACGACGAGGCCGTAGCGCTCGCGCCCCGTCCCGATCGCGACCAGCACGAGGTCGACTCCCGCCACGGCTTCGCCCAGCTCCAGCACCTGGCTGGCGGCGACGAGGCCCAGCTGTCCGCTGCCGTCCGGCGCGTCGACGTACTGGCGGCCGTGCAGGGTACGCACGGCGCCGGCCGGCACACGGCGCACGCCTTCGACGCGCGCGATGGGCAGCGCGTAAGCCTCGCCGGCGACGTCGACGACGAGGGCGCGCACGATCGATTGCGTGAGCGGCAGGGTGACCACGGTGGTAAAGCCCGCGCCCGGCGCCGATTCCGCGCGCACGGTGCCGTTCAGGCCTTGCACGGCGTCGCGCACGACGTCCAGGCCCACGCCGCGCCCGGACAGTTCATTCGCGCTCTCCTTCAGCGAAAAGCCGGGCAGGAACAGGAATTCCATCAGCTCCGCCTGGGACAGCGCGGCCGCGAACGCGGGCGCGGCCACCTGGCGGCGCACGGCGGCCGCGCGGATGCGCTCCGGATCGACGCCGCGGCCGTCGTCCGCGACGGCCAGCGCCAGCATGCCGCCGCGGTGGCGCGCTTCCAGGCGGATCGTCCCGTGGGCGGGCTTGCCGGCGGCCGTGCGCTCGGCCGGCAGCTCCATGCCGTGGTCGACGGCGTTGCGCAGCAGTTGGTGCAGCGGTCCTTCCATGCGCGCCAGCACGGCGCGGTCGACGAGCGTGTCCGCGCCCGCGATTTCCACGCGCACGTCCTTGCCGAGGCCCCGCGCGAGGTCGCGCACCATGCGCGGCAGCGCGTGCACGCCTTCCGCGAAAGGACACATGCGCAGCGCCAGTACCTCGTCGGCGAGGCGCGTGGAGACGGTCAGCGCCTGCCGTTCGTAATGCTCGGCGCCCTCGATCGTGCGGTGCAGGGTGTCGCGCAGCGGCGCGGCGCGGTCGGCCACGCGCTGCGCCAGTTCGGCCAGGCGCGCGTCGCCCGTCGCGCGGATCGCGTCCTGCAGGTCGCCCAGCGCCTCGTAGACGGCGCGCTGGTGGCGCTTGTAGCGCTGCAGCCCGGCGATCCACGGCCGCAGCTGGCCCGCGTGCAGGCGTGCCTGGCCGGCCAGCGTGAGCAGCTCGTCGCTGCCCGCTTGCGGGGAGGGCGGGGCCACTGGTGTGGGTACCTGCGCCGGCGGCGGGGCGGCGGCGGGTGCCGCCTTGCCCTGGCCGTGCAGGGCGCCCAGTGCCGCGACCGTGGCCGCGATACGGTTGCCGCGCGGGGCGTTGGCGCCATCGGCTTCCGCCAGCTGCTGCAGCACGTCGACGGCGCCCAGCAGCACGTCCACGCCGCTCGCGTCGAGCTGGGCCCGGCCTTCCTGCGCCGCGACCAGCACGTCTTCCATCGCATGCGCGAGGCGCACGGCCGGCTCCAGGCCGACGATCGCGGCCGCGCCCTTGACCGAATGCGCCGCGCGCATCATCGATTCCAGCCGGGCCGCGTCGACCGCGCCCTGTTCGAGCAGCAGCAGGCCTTCCGTCAGCACGCGCATCTGCTCGCGCGTCTCCATGCGGAACAGGTCCAGCATCGAGTAGCCGCTCAGGTCTTCATTCTCCGCGCTCATCGCAGCAGCGCCTCCAGTTCGATGCGCAGGCGGGCCGTGTCGAGCAGGCCGGCTTCGATGGCGCCGGCGGCGATCACGCCGGCGACGAGGCCGGGTGGTGCGCGGCCGACGTTGGCGGCGGGCGGGCGCATGGCGTCCTGCGCGTGGCGCACCACGCCATGGACTTCGTCGACCGGCAGCGCGTAGCGGTGCGGGCCGAGGGCCAGCACGAGCAGGCGCGCGAACGCGTGGCGGCCCGGCGGCGGCGGGACGTCGTCCGTGTCCACGTTCAGCAGGCGCGCGAGCGACACGGCCGGCAGCAGGCGGCCGCCGACGTTGACGATGCCGAGCAGGGCGCCGCGGCTGCGGTGCGGCAGGCGGTGCGGGGGCGCCGGCGGGGCGACTTCGACGGCGAGGGCCATCGCCACGGCCAGCCACTCGCGGCCGACGCGGAATGCCAGCGCGGCGGCGTCCGTGCGCGCCGGCGGCGGTTCGGGGCGGGCCAGCTCGCGCGCCCAGGCATCGCGGTAGTCGGCGTCGACGGGACGCTGCAGGTTGTGCTGGGCGGCGCCCGCGTACACGGGGCAGTTGCGGCAATGGACATGGGTTGCCAGCTCGGGGCAGCTGCGGTCGCCCGCGACGCCGATGTGGCGCCAGCAGGCCTCCTCGTCCCGCGCGCGGACCGGCAGGTGCTTCATGCGTGCTGCCTCCCGCGCCGCGCATGCACGCGCGCGGCGCGCTCGCGCAGGCTCGTACCCTGGGCGAGGTCGCCACGCTGTTCGGCGAGCAGGGCCAGCCCGCACAAGGCTTCGTAGTGGTCGGGATCGAGGTAGACGCAGCGCCGCCAGCAGTCTTGCGCACCCTGCGGCCGGCCCGTGCATTCGGCCGTGAGCCCGAGCAGGAACCACGCTTCGGCATCGTCCGCGCGCACGGCGAGCAGCGCGCGGCACGCGTCTTCCGCGTGCGCCAGCCGGCCGGCGTCGGCGTGGGCCTTCGCTTCGGCCAGCAGGTCGCGCGGGGGCGGTGGCGGCGGGGGCGCGGACGGACGTGGTGCCGGGCGCGCGGCGGGGCGGGCGGCGCGCGCAGGACGTCGGCCGCGCGCCGGCCATGCTTGCCCAACGCGAACGTGTCGTGCGGCGTGCGCGGCGCGAAGCCGGCGCGGCACAGCGCGGGCGCCTCGGCATAACCGGCCAGCAGCAGGCCGTCGTCGGCCAGCAGCGCGGCGAGGCGCGCGGCCGCCCGCTGCTGCGTGGGCAGGTCGAAGTAGATCAGCAGGTTGCGGCAGAACACGAGGTCGTAGGTGCCCGTGACGGCCGGGTCGACGTCGAACAGGTTCGCCTGGACGAAGGCGACGTAGGCGCGCGGTGCCGCGCCGATCACCTGCTCGTCGCCGTCCTCCGTGAAGAAGCGCGCGCGCAGGCCCTGGTCGTCGCCGCGGAACGCGTTGCGGGTGTACCTGCCGGCGCGGGCGCGGGCGATCGCGGCGCGCGACAGGTCGAACGCGTCGATGCGGCAGTGTTCGGGTTCGATGCCCGCGTGCGCCAGCAGCATCGCGAGCGAATACGGTTCCTCGCCGCCGGCGCAGGGCAGCGACAGCACGCGGACCTGCCGCCCGGGCCGCGTCAGGAGGCGCGTCTGCACGAAGCGCAGCGCGGTCTCGAACACGGCGGGGTCGCGCAGGATCCAGGACTCCGGCACGACGACGAGATCGACGAGCGCGTCGAATTCGGGCGTGCCCGGCTGCGGATCGTAGTCGATGCCGGCACCCACGGCGCGCATGCGCTCGCGCACGGCCCGTTCGACCGTGGCGACGCCCAGGTCGAGATCCGTGGCGGCGCGCAGGCGCAGCGTGAGATTCACGGGCCCTCTCCGAACAGCAGGGCCTCGACCTCGGGCGCGAGCAGGCGGTCCGGGGCGAGCAGCTGCAGCATGCCATCGGCGCCGGGCGCGACCTGGCCGAGCCACGGCGCGCTCGCGACGCCCGCGTCGGCCAGTTCGCCGTCGAGGGCCGCCACGCCGATCACGCGCTCGGCCTTCAAACCCAGGCGGCGCCGGCGCCCGGCAGCAATGATCTCGACGAGCAGGATGCGGGTGTCGTAGCGCACGGCGTCCGGCGGCGTGCCGGCCAGGCGCGAGAGGTCGATCACGGGGATCGCCGCGCCGTGCAGGTCCAGCAGGCCGGGCACGAAATGCGGCGCGCCCGGCAGCGCCTTCAGGCGCGCCGCCGGCAGCACGCGCAGCACGCTCGCCAGCGGCAAGGCGTAGCGTTCGCGGCCGATGTGGAACACCATCGCCTTCATGCAGTATTGACCGAGAACGTGGCGACGGACTGCTGCAGGTCGGTGGCGGCGTACTGCAACTGGTGCACGGCCTCGCTCGTCGCCTTCAGCGAGTCGACGGTCTGCTGGCTGGCGTCGGACAGCTGCGTCATCGTCGCCGTGATCTGCGACGCGCCCACGGCCTGCGACTGCATCCCCTGCAGCACGAGGTCGAAGCGGGGCGCCAGCTTGCGCACCTGCTCCGTCATGCCGGACAGCTGCTCGGCCACATGGCGCGCCTCGCCCACGCTGCGGCGGATGTCCTCGGTAAACTTGTCCATGCCCATGACGCTGGCCGACACGGCGGACTGCATCTCCTTCAGCATCTGCTCGATGTCCCACGTGGACACGGACGTCTGGTCGGCCAGGCGCCGGATCTCGGCGGCGACGACGGCGAAGCCGCGGCCCGCCTCGCCGGCCTTCTCGGCCTCGATCGCGGCGTTCAGCGACAGGATGTTGGTCTGGTCCGCGACCTTGGTGATCGTGGTCAGCACGCTGTTGATGTTGCTGGCCTTTTCCGACAGGGTCGCGAGCTTGGCGGTGATGGCGTCGGTGGCCGCGACCATCTGCTGCATCGACTGGTCCATGCGCTTCAGGTTGTCCTGCGCCTCCGCGGTGGCGGCCGTCGTGTAGTCGGCGACTTCGCCCGCTTCTTCCATCGTGCGCAGCAGCTGCGACGTGTTGGCCGAGATCTCGCGCGTGGTGGACAGCACCTCGACGCTCGTCTGCGCCTGCTCGATCCCGGTCGCCTCCTGCTGGCGCGCGGACGCGGCGATCTGCGTGGCCGACGTGGTCACCTGGATGCCCGCGCGCTGCACGTTGCTGACCAGGGTGCGCAGGCTGCCCAGCATCGTGCCCAGGCCTTCGCCCAGGCGGCCGATCGCGTCGCTGCCGGCGATCGTGACGGTGCCGGTCAGGTCGCCGCGGGCGGCGCGCGAGACGACGTCCAGCAGCATGTCGACCTTGGCGCGCAGTTCGTTCGTGGCCGCCAGTTCCTTCGCCTGGCTGTCTTCGATGGCCTGGGCCATGCGGTTGAATTCCAGTGCCACCTGGCCCAGGTCGTCGCGCGACAGCACCTCGGCGCGGGCGCCGTGCACGCCGCCGGCGATCTGGCCGGCGGCACTCATCAGGCTGTGCAGCGGCCGCGAGACGGCGCGCACGAGCAGCGTCGAAATGAGGACCGCCAGCACCACGCAGATGACGGCGCCCCCGGTCAGCAGCGTCTTCATGGTCTGGCGCAGTTCGTCGGTGTCCTTCTGGCGCTGGACCAGCAGGCGGTTTTCCTCGGCTTCGACGTCGTCCAGCACCTCGCGCACGCTGGCCACGGAACCCGTGCCGGCCAGTACCCCGGCCTCGGTCTGCGCCGTCACGGCCGCGCCGGCGGTCCGGCGCCGTTCGATCTGCGGGGTGACCACCTGGTCCATCCACGTGACGAGCAGCGTGTCCAGGCGGCGCAGGCGGTCCTGCTGCTGGGCGTTGTCGGTGGTGATCGCCTGCGCGCGCTTCACGTGCGCGCGCGCCGTCGCGTATTCGTTGCGGATCGGCGTCACCAGGTTCTCGTTGCCCGTCAACAGGTAGCCGCGCGTGGACGACTGGATCTGCAGCACCGACGTCGCGATGGTGTCGAGTTCGCGCAGCACCTCGAGGGTGTGGCGGTTCCACAGATTGGCATCGGACAGCCGTGCGAAATTGTCATAGGCGAGGATGAGCAGGCTCAGGATGATCGCGACGATCGCGCCGAAGCCGGCGACCAGTTTGTTCCTGATGCTCAAGTTGTGAAACATGCGCGCTCCAAATGGCGTGAAGACATGGTGAATGTAACATTTCTGCCCGGAGGCAAGGGGCTCCGCGTGCACCAATCCGGGGATTGCCCGTTCAGGCCAGGGCGGGCAGGGCGTGGCGCGCGCGTGCCTGCAGGCATTTGGCGTCGCCGATCTGGACTTCGCGGCAGGGCTCGGGCCGCTGTTCGTACACGCTGCACGCGTACCTGCCGTCGGGCTCGCCCCGCAGGGCGGCGCACCGGGGCGCTTTCGCATTCGTACCGGCCATGCACGAGAAATGCGCGTTCACCTGTTCCGTGAGCGCGGACGGCAGGCCGCGCGCGTCGGCGTCGGCCCAGTAGAAGGACACGCGGTAGGTCATGCAGCAGGCGCCGCACGACAGGCATGGGTTCTCGCTGGTGTCGCTCATGCGCGCTTCGTGGGCGGAAAACGAAGACGCGATGGTAGCGCGCCGGCGTCCCGCTGAAAAGAGTGAAATCTGCATTGTTAACACAAATGAGAATGATTCGCGTTTACTTATCCGTTAAAACTTGATACAGTTCGTGGCGTTCCGACAAACATTCAAAAACAACATTCAACGACCACGATGAGAACCTCGATCACCAGCCGTAAGCATCTGTCTCCTTCCACGCCGCGCCGCGCGGGCGCCGCGCTGGCCATGCTCGTGCTGCCGCTCGCCGGCCACGCGGCGCCCGATCTTGACGCCGCCGCCGATGCGGACGCCGGCGCCGGCCGCCCGCACCGCGTCCACGTCAACGGGGCGCGCGAGAACGACTACAAGGCCGAGCATGCACAATCGGCCAAGTACACGGAAAAGCTGGTGGACACCCCGCAGACCGTCATCGTCATCAAGAAGGAGCTGTTCGAGCAGCAGGGCGCGACCACGCTGACGGAGGCGTTGCGCAACACGCCCGGCGTGGGCACGTTCTTCCTCGGCGAGAACGGCAGCACGAACACGGGCGACGCGGTCTACATGCGCGGCTTCGATACGTCCGGCAGCCTGTTCGTCGACGGCATCCGCGATATCGGCTCGATCTCGCGCGACGTCTTCAACATCGAGCAGATCGACGTGCTGAAAGGCCCGGCCGGCACCGACACGGGCCGCGGCGCGCCCACCGGTTCCATCAACCTGAACACGAAGCAGCCGACGCTGAAGAACGCCGGCGACGCCAGCCTCACGGTGGGCAGCGCCGACCGCGTGCGCGGCACCGCCGACATCAACCGCGTCATCGACCGCGAGTCCGGCATCGCGTTCCGCCTGAACGTCCTCGACCAGCGCGCCGGCAATCCGGCACGCGACGAAGTGCGCGACAAGCGCTGGGCCATCGCGCCGTCGCTCGCGTTCGGGCTGCACGGCCCGACCCACGTCTACCTCGACTACCTGCACGTGAAGCAGGACAACCGCCCGGACGGCGGCGTGCCGACCATCGGCCTGCCGGGCTACCGGAGCCCGGACGCGACGCGGCCTTTCCTCACCGGCGCCGCGCCCGTCGATCCGCAGAATTTCTACGGCGCGCTGTCCGACTACGACAAGGTGACGGCCGACATGGCGACGGCCATCATCGAGCACGAGTTCCGCAATGGCATGCGCCTGAAGAACACGAGCCGCTACGGCAAGACGAAGCAGTTCTACCTGCTGAGCGCCTTCATGGGTTCGGCGGCGAACGTCATCGCGCCGGGCGCCACGGACCCGTCCACGTGGTCGCTGGCGCGCACGATCCGCACGGTCAAGGACCAGGAAAACACGGTGCTCGCCAACCAGACGACGCTGACGGCCGATTTCGACACGGGCACCTTGCGCCACACGCTCGTCGCGGGCCTGGACCTGTCGAGCGAGAAGCAGTCGAACCGCAGCTACGTGGGCGGCGGCACGCTGGCGCCGGCGAACCTGTACCACCCCGACCCGGCGCTGCCGATCGCGGGCCTGAACCTGCAGCCGAGCGGCGCCCGCACGCGGGGGGAATCCGCGACGGAATCCGGCTATCTGCTCGATACGATCAAGCTGGGCGACCAATGGATCTTCAACGCGTCCGCCCGTCTCGACCACTTCGATACGACGTATGACGCCATCGCGCTGTCGACGGCCACGTCGGCCCCGGCGCTCCCCGTGGGCACGCCCGTGCCGACGCATATCGAACTGTCGGACAACCTCGTGAGCGGCAAGGTGTCCGCGCTGTACAAGCCGACGGCGAACAGCAGCGTGTACGCGCTGTGGGCCAGCTCGAAGAACCCACCGGGCTCGAACCTGGCGCTCTCGGGCAATGCGAACAGCGCGGCGAACCCGATCTATGACCCGCAGGTCAGCACGACGACGGAGCTGGGCGCCAAGTGGGAAGTGTTCGACCGCCGCCTCGGGCTGAACGCGGCGCTGTACCGCACGGACGTGAAGAACGAGGTCGAGCAGGATCCCGTCGACCTCAAGTACTACCAGACCGGTAAGAAACGCGTGCAGGGCGTCGAGCTGGCCGTGACGGGCGAGATCACGCGCGCCTGGTCGATCAACGCGGGCTACACGTACATGGACACGAGCATCGAGGCGGGCAAGATCGTCACGGCGAGCGGCGCCAACGCGCTGTCGTACACGCCGAAGCAGGCCTTCACGAGCTGGACGACGTACAAACTGCCGCACGGCCTGACGCTCGGCGGCGGCGTGCGCTACCAGGGCAAGCTGCTGCGCGGGACGGACGGCGCGGTCGGCACGCCGGCGTACGCGGACAGCTACTGGGTGGCGGATGCCGTCGCGGACTACCAGGTCAACCGCTGGCTGGACCTGCGCCTGAACGTCTACAACCTGTTCGACAAGGAATACGTCGCCTCGATCAACAAGAGCGGCTACCGCTACACGCCGGGCGCGCCGCGCTGGGCGAGCTTGAGCGCCAACTTCCATTTCTGAGTTGTGAGCCGGCGCTGGCCGCTTCCGCCGTACGCCGCAGCCGTGGGGGCAATGCGGGGTGGGGCGGGGATCAAGCGGTGCGCCTCCCTTTGCCGTCCTTTCGCGTGAGCGGGAGGACGGCTTTTTTTATTACCCAGCCGTCGTCCCCGCGGAGGCGGGGACCCAATTTTTACGCGCTGCCGAAACGCGTGCAACTTGGGCCCCTGCCTCCGCAGGGGCGACGGTCTTGAGGGTACGTGCATGAAAAAGCCGCCGGTCCTCGCAGACCGGCGGCTTTTACTCGACCTTCAAAAATTACTGGCCGCGTTTCTTGCGCGCGTTCGCCGCGATCCGCATGCGCAGCGCGTTCAGCTTGATGAAACCGCCCGCATCCGCCTGGTTGTACGCGCCGCCGTCTTCGTCGAACGTGGCGATGGTCTGGTCGAACAGCGAATCCGTCTTCGAATCGCGCGCGACGACGATCACGTTGCCCTTGTACAGCTTGACGCGCACCCAGCCGTTCACGCTCTTTTGCGTGTGGTCGATCAGCGTCTGCAGCGCGACGCGTTCCGGTGCCCACCAGTAGCCGTTATAGATCAGCGACGCATAGCGCGGCATCAGGTCGTCCTTCAGGTGCGCCACTTCGCGGTCCAGCGTGATCGATTCGATGGCGCGGTGCGCCTTCAGCATGATCGTGCCGCCCGGGGTTTCGTAGCAGCCGCGCGACTTCATGCCGACGTAGCGGTTTTCCACCAGGTCCAGGCGGCCGATGCCGTGCTTGCCGCCCAGGCGGTTCAGTTCCGTCAGCACGGCGGCCGGGGTCAGCTGCTTGCCGTTCAGGGCCACGATGTCGCCGTTCTGGAATTCGATGTCCAGGTATTCCGCCCGGTCCGGTGCCGCTTCCGGCGACACGGTCCAGCGCCACATCGATTCCTCGGCTTCCGCGCTCGGGTTCTCCAGGTGGCGGCCTTCGAACGAGATGTGCAGCAGGTTGGCGTCCATCGAGTACGGCGCGCCGCCGTTCTTGTGCTTCATGTCGATCTCGATGCCGGCGTCTTCCGCATACTTCAGCAGCTTTTCACGCGACAGCAGGTCCCACTCGCGCCACGGGGCGATGATCTTGACGTCCGGCTTCAGCGCGTACGCGCCCAGCTCGAAGCGCACCTGGTCGTTGCCCTTGCCGGTCGCGCCGTGCGACACGGCGTCGGCGCCGGTTTCGTTGGCGATTTCGATCAGGCGCTTGGCGATCAGCGGACGCGCGATCGACGTGCCCAGCAGGTATTCGCCTTCGTAGACGGTGTTGGCGCGGAACATCGGGAACACGAAGTCGCGCACGAATTCTTCGCGCACGTCGTCGATGTAGATGTTTTCCGGCTTGATGCCGAACTTCAGCGCCTTGGCGCGCGCGGGTTCCAGCTCTTCACCCTGGCCCAGGTCGGCGGTGAAGGTGACGATTTCGCATTTGTAGTTATCCTGCAGCCATTTCAGGATGACGGAGGTATCGAGGCCGCCCGAGTAGGCGAGGACTACTTTGTTAATGTCGCTCATGGAGATTCCAGTGGTGTCAGATGTGGAGGGGGATGATGGTCAGCCGGCCCTCAGCGGGCCGACGATCAGGCTCAATGGTCGTGGTCGTGCGATTATTTATCTTCGATGCGGCCCAGCAGCAGGTATTCGATCAGCGCCTTCTGCACGTGCAGGCGGTTCTCGGCCTCGTCCCAGACGACGGATTGCGGACCGTCGATGACGCCGGCCGACACTTCCTCGCCGCGGTGCGCGGGCAGGCAGTGCATGAACAGCGCGTCGCCGCTCGCGCGCGCCATCTTCGCTTCGTCGACGATGAAGCCGTCGAATGCCTTCAGGCGCTCGGCGTTTTCCTTTTCGTAGCCCATGCTCGTCCACACGTCCGTGTTGACGAGGTGCGCGCCGGCGCAGGCGTCGGACGGGTTCTCGAAGAAGGTGTAGTTCTTCGTGGAGACCAGCTGCGGATCGATGTCGTAGCCCTTCGGCGTGGACACGTTCAGGTGGAAGCCGAACACTTCCGCCGCCTGCAGCCAGGAATACAGCATGTTGTTGGCGTCGCCGATCCACGCCACCGTCTTGCCGACGATGGAGCCGCGGTGCTCGTAGTACGTGAAGATGTCGGCCAGCACCTGGCACGGATGGTGTTCGTTCGTGAGACCGTTGATGACCGGCACGCGCGAGTTGGCCGCGAAGCGCTCGATGATGTCCTGGCCAAACGTGCGGACCATGATGATGTCGCACATGCGCGACATGACCTGGCCGGCGTCCTCGACGGGCTCGCCGCGGCCCAGCTGGCTGTCGCGCGTGTTCAGGTAGATCGCGGCGCCGCCCAGTTGGTGCATGCCCGCTTCGAACGACAGGCGCGTGCGCGTGGAATTCTTTTCGAACACCATGACCAGCGTGCGGTCGACGAGCGGGTGGTAGATCTCGTAGTTCTTGAACTTGCGCTTGATGACGGTCGCGCGCTCGATCAGGTACTCGAACTCGTCGCGGGTGAAGTCGGAGAACTGCAGGAAATGCTTGATGTTGGTGGGAGTCGTGCCAGCCATTTTTGTGCCTGAGATACGATAATCTCTTGGATTATAAGCGTTTTTGCTTGCTTTCCGGGAAATTGCATTTGGAGCCAAGCGGAAAAGTTGTCAGTACAACGTCTGCGCGGACTCGTGCAGCAGCTGCGCGTACAGCTCGTGGCGCAGCTTCGCGATCTTGCCGTCCGCGACCGCCTGCAGCACCGCGCACTGCGGTTCCGCCAGGTGGCGGCAGTTGTAGTACTTGCAGCCGCCCAGGTAGGGCTTGAACTCGACGAACGCCCGTTCCAGCATGCCTTCCGTCAGGTGGTACAGGCCGAATTCCTGGAAGCCCGGGGAGTCGATCAGGGTGCCGCCGGCCGGCAACTTGTACAGGCGCGTAAAAGTCGTCGTGTGCTTGCCGGTGTCCAGCGCTTCCGAGATTTCGCGCACGGCGATGTCGGCGTCCGGCACGAGCAGGTTCACGATCGACGACTTGCCCATGCCGGACTGGCCGATCAGGATGGAAGACTGGTCCTGCAGCAGCGGCGTCAATGCCGCGACCGTGTCGTCGGGATGCGTCTTCGCCGACACTTCGTGCAGCGGGTAGCCGAGGCGCGTGTACAGGCTCGCGCGTTCGCGCGCGCGGGCGAGGTTGGGCTCGAGGTCGACCTTGTTCAGGATGAGGTGGGCGTCCACGCCGGCCGCCTCGCAGGCGACGAGGGCGCGCGACACGAGGTCGTCGGCGAAGCCCGGTTCCGTCGCGATGACGATGAACAGGCGCGTGATGTTCGCCGCCAGCAGCTTGCTCTTGTACTGGTCGGAGCGGTACAGCAAGGTCGTGCGCTCGGCGATCTTTTCGATCACGGCCTGGTCGTTCGACGTGCGCTTCAGGTGGACGATGTCGCCCACCGCCACGTTGGTCTTTTTCCCGCGCGTGACGCACTGGAGGAATTCGCCGTCGACGTCGGCGAGGTAATGGCGGCCGTGCGCGGCGACGATCGTCCCTGTAAATTCATGCTTGCTCATGCGCCAGCCCGTCCCGTGTACAGCGCGTCCGCCCTGGCTGCGCAGATGAAATCGTTGTCGGACAGGCGGTTGCCGGCCGAATGCGTCGTCCACGACGCCGTGCAGCGGCGATAGCCGACGGTGAGGTCCGGGTGGTGGTCTTCGCGGTGGATCATGAAGGCGAGGGCGTTCACGAATTCCATCGTCTCGTGGAAGTCGCGGAACACGAATTCGCGTTGAAGACGGTTACCATCGATGCGCCAGTCCGGCACCTCGGTCAACAAGGACTGGATCGTCGCGTCGTCGAGCGCGGGCGCATCGTGCACGCAGTGGCGGTCGATCAGGCTCATGCGACCCCCGCCAGGCGCAGGTGACGGATGCGCACCGAGGCCGGCGGGTGCGAATCGTAGAACGCGGAGTGGATCGGGTCCGGCGTCAGCGTGGAGGCATTGTCCTCGTACATCTTGACGAGGGCCGACACGAGGTCGCGCGCATCGCTGTGGCTCGCGGCGAACGCGTCCGCCTCGAATTCGTGCTTGCGCGACGTGATCGACGTCAGTGGCGAGAACGGGAACGTGAACACGGGCAGCACGAGGGAGAACAGCAGCAGGGCCATCGCATCGTTCGACTGGCCCAGCAGCGGCAGCACGCCCAGGCCCGTGTAGAACCACACCTGCGTCTTGAGCCAGCCGAGCAGGGCGAGGAACGCGAGCGACAGTGCGAACAGCACGCCGATGCGCTTGATGATGTGCTTCAGCTTGAAGTGGCCCAGCTCGTGCGCCAGCACGGCCTCGATCTCTTCCGGGGCCAGGCGCGACAGCAGGGTGTCGAAGAACACGATGCGTTTATTCGAACCGAAGCCGGAGAAATAAGCGTTGCCGTGCGCGGAGCGCTTGCTGCCGTCCATCACGAACAGGCCCTTGGCCGCGAAGCCGACGCGCGTCATGAGGCCTTCGATGCGCTCCTTCAGCTTGTCGTCCGTGAGCGGCGTGAATTTGTTGAAGATCGGCGCGATGACGGTCGGGTACAACACCATCATCAGCAGCTGGAAGCCGCTCCACACGAGCCAGGCGTACAGCCACCACAGGGCGCCCGTCTTGTCCATCAGGGTGAGGACGACCCACAGCAGCGGCAGGCCGATGACGGCGCCGACGAGGCCGCCCTTGACGGCATCGGCGATCCACAGCCCGACCGTCATTTTGTTGAAGCCGAAGCGCTCTTCCAGAACGAACTGGCGGTAGTACGAGAACGGCAGGTCGAGCGCACCGGAGACGACGGCGAACGCGACGATCAGCAGAATCTGGTGCACCATACCGGGGCCAAGCGCGTGCAGAAGCGCCGTCGACAGCGCCTGCAGGCCGCCCAGCAGGGTAAAACCGGTCAGCACGAGCGTGTTCCACAGCGCGGCCCACAGCCCGAAGCGGGTCTTGGCGACCGTGTAGTCGGCGGCCTTCTGGTGGGCGGACAGGGGAATCCTGGCGGCGAATTCGGCCGGCACCTGCGCGCGGTGCGCCAGCACGTGACGGATGTGGCGGCGCGCCAGCCAGTACCTCAGGCCGAGCGTGAGCAGGAGAAAGACGACGAACAAAACCGAAAACGCGGATGAAAGCATTCTATGCCTGTGAGAAAATCCTGTTTTTCGGGGTCAGAGCACGAATTTTGGCTTGCGGGGTCAGAGCACGGTTTTCACGATTGTGCTCTGACCTCGCCAAATTAATGCTCTGACCCCGACTGATTAAAAAGCTTTTAAGCGAAGAGAGAATTATGTCACAAGCCAACCCCACCGAAGTATCCACCCCGCGCCCGAACGAATTCAACCTCGTCTGGATCGACATGGAGATGACCGGCCTGGACCCGGACAACGACCGTATCATCGAAGTGGCCGCCGTCGTCACGGACGCCAACCTGAACGTGCTGGCCGAGGGCCCCGTGATCGCCGTCCACCAGAGCGATGCGACGCTGGACAAGATGGACAACTGGAACAAGGGCACGCACGGCCGCTCGGGCCTGATCGACCGCGTCAAGGCGTCGACCATCGACGAAGCCCAGGCCGAGGAACAGCTGATCGCCTTCCTGAGGCAGTGGGTGCCGGCCAATAAATCGCCGATGTGCGGCAACTCGATCTGCCAGGACCGCCGCTTCATGGCGCGCGGCATGCCGAAGCTGGAAGCGTTCTTCCACTACCGCAACCTGGACGTGTCCACCTTGAAGGAACTGTGCCGCCGCTGGAAGCCGGAGCTGGCGTCCGGTTTCAAGAAGGCGCAGAAGCACACGGCACTGGCCGACATCATCGAGTCGATCGAAGAGCTGCGCTACTACCGCGAGCATTTCATCAAACTGTAAATCCCTCGGGTGGGCTCGGACACGAAGTTGCAATCGTGCATGGGCCCCGCCGCCAGGTATGCGAGAATCGGCCATGGCTGACATTCTGCGTACCACTGCCGGTCTCGGCGGAGAGAGCGAAGTCCGGCGTCTCCTGCAGGAGCACGACTGGAGCACGTCGCCGCTCGGGCCGCCGGAAGACTGGCCGCCCGAACTGGCGACCGCCGTGTCGATGACGGTCAGCTCCGCGTTCCCGATGTTCCTCGCCTGGGGCGCGGACCTGCGCTTCCTGTACAACGACGCCTACGCCACGATCCTCGGCGCCAAGCACCCCGCCGCGTTCGACGCGCCGTTCCAGCATGTCTGGGCCGAGATCTGGCCCGACCTCGTGCCGCTCGTCGATCGCGCGCTGTCCAACAAGTCCGCGTATTTCGAAGACCTGCCGCTCACAATGGAGCGTCATGGATTCCGCGAGCAGACATGGTTCACGTTCTCGTATTCGCCGCTGCACGACGGCCACGGCCGCGTGGCGGGCCTGTATTGCACCGTCATCGAGACGACGAACCGCGTGCAGGCGGAGCGCCGCGCCGCGTTCGAACTGACGGTGGCCGACGCGCTGCGCCCGCTGGCGTCCGCCGACGAAGCCATCCGCACCGGCTGCACGCTGCTGGGACTGGAGCTGGGCATGGCGCGCGTGCTGTACGGCGAAGTCGACGAGGCACTCGATACGCTGGCCGTCGCGCGCGACTGGCACCGGCCCGGCCTCGCCAGCGTGGCCGGGCACGCGTTTTCCATCGACGCCTTCGGCCCCGGCCTCGCGCACGCGGGCCGCGCCGGCGAGATCGTGCGGCTGGCCGACGTGCGCACCGACCCGCGCGCGGCCGCGCGCCAGGGCACCTATCTCGCGCTGGACATCCAGGCCTGCCTCGCCGTCCCGCTGCGCAAGAGCGGGCGGCTGCAGGCGTTCCTGGTGCTGGGCCTCGACCGGCCGCACCCGTGGACCGACGCCGAGGTGGCGCTGGCCCGCGGCACGGCCGAGCGCATCCGGGCCGCCGTCGACCTGGCGCGCGTGCAGGGCACCCTGCGCGCGGAGCGCGACCGCGGCCGCACGATCCTCGACACGATCGCGGAAGGCTGCATGCTGCTCGACCGCGACTGGACCGTCCTGCAGATGAATCCCGCCGGGCTGCGCATCGCGCACATGGATCCGGCCGGGTTCATCGGCCGCAACCACTGGGACGTGTGGCCGGAAGCGATCGACAGCGACGCGGGGCGCATGTACCGCCGCGTGATGCGCGACCGCGTGGCCGGTACCGCCGAGTACCGCCAGCGCATGCCGGACGGCGTCGAGATCTGGTGCGAAGTACGCGCCTATCCGACGCCCGATGGCGGCCTCGTCTCGTTCTTCCGCGACATCACGGAGCGCAAGGCCGCCGAGGACAAGCTGCGCGCCGCCGACCGGCGCAAGGATGAATTCCTCGCAATGCTGGCGCACGAACTGCGCAATCCGCTGGCGCCGATCAGCGCGGCCGCCGACCTGCTGCGCATCGGCCGCCTGGACGAAGCCCGCGTGCGCCAGAGCAGCGCCATCATCGGCCGCCAGGTGCGCCACATGACGAGTCTCGTGGACGACCTGCTCGACGTCTCGCGCGTCACGCGCGGCCTCGTCACGCTCGCGCGCGCGCCCGTGGCGGCCCGCGCCATCGTCGACGAGGCCATCGAGCAGGTGCGCCCCATGTTCGAGGCGCGTCGCCAGCACCTTGCCGTCGGCATCGGCGACCCGGATGCCCTGGTGCTGGGCGACAAGCCGCGTCTCGTGCAGGTGCTCGCCAACCTCCTGAACAACGCGTCCAAGTACACGCAGGAAGACCGCCGCATCGACGTCGCGGCCACGGTCGACGATGCGCGCGGCCGGTTGCTGCTGACGGTGCACGACGAAGGCATCGGCATGGAACCGGAGCTCACGGGACACGTGTTCGACCTGTTCACGCAGGGCGAGCGCTCGGTCGACCGCGCGCAGGGCGGGCTGGGTCTCGGCCTGGCGCTCGTCAAGAACCTCGTCGAGCTGCATGGTGGTACCGTCGCCTGCACGAGTCCGGGGCTGGGGCAGGGCAGTACCTTCGAGGTGGCGCTGCCGCTGATGGAAGGGGTGGCGCGCCTGGCGCCGGCCGCTGACGGTGCCGGCGCAGGCGGGACAGTGGACGGTACGCGGCGTCCGCTGCGCGTGCTGGTGGTCGACGACAACGTCGACGCGGCGGCCACGCTGGGCATGCTGCTGGAAGCGTGCGGCTACCTGGTCGACGTCGAACACGATTCGCACCGCGCGCTGGAGCGGGCGCGGCACCAGCGGCCGGACGTGGCGCTGCTGGACATCGGTTTACCGGACATGGACGGCAACGAACTGGCCCGCCGCCTGCGCGCGGATGCACAGACGGGGGCCATCGTGCTGGTGGCCGTCACGGGATATGGCCAGGAACAGGACCGCCGCGCGGCGTTCGAGGCGGGCTTTGATCACCACTTCGTGAAGCCCGTCGACATGGACGAGCTGGCCGCGCTGCTGGCGCGGATTGAAACTTAACCAACATCGTCCCCGCGCAGGCGGGGACTCACTTCGCGAGCGCGGTCACTGCACGTAAAACTTGGGCCCCTGCCTTCGCAGGGACGACGGTTCAGCGCATCTGGGTGTAGTTGACGGGCACCCAGCGATATCCCTTGCCCTGCGTCTGGAGATGACCCAGACCCGGGAACTGCAGGTGCGCGCCGCCCACGAGCCAGCCGTTCCTGGCCGCGTCGTCGAACACTTTCTTGCGTGCCGTTGCGGCCGCCTTCTCGTCGCTGTCGAACGCGATCGTCACCTGCGGATTGTCGAACTGGACGGACGCCAGGTGGATCAGGTCGCCGATCAGCACGAGCTTCTGGCCACGGCTTTCGACAGCGTACACGGTGTGGCCGGGCGTATGGCCATGCTCGGCCTGGGCGGAGACGCCCGGGACCAGTTCGCCATCCTTCTCGATGGGCTTGAACTTGCCGGCCTGGATGTACGGGTTGATCGACGCCATCGCACCCTTGAAGAAATCCTTCTTGTCGGCCGGGGCCTTGTCCATGTTCGCCTGGCTCAGCCAGTAGTCGGCATCGGCCTTGCCGGCGCGCACGACGGCGTTCGGGAACACGCGCTGGCCATTGTTGACGAGGCCGCCGACGTGGTCGCCGTGCATGTGGGTGATGTAGATTTCGTCGATCTGCTCCGGGCGGTAGCCTGCCGCCTTCAGGTTGTTGACGAACTTGCCGACGGTCGGGCCGAACAGCGCGCCGGCGCCCGTGTCGACCAGCACCAGCTTGCTGCCGGTGTTGATCAGGAAGGCGTTGTCCGAGGTCTCGACGGGCAGCTTCAGGAAGTTCTTCGTGATGGCGGCGCGCGTCAGTTCCGGCTTCTGGTGAATGAACTGGTCCATCGGCAAGTCGAAGGTGCCGTCGCTGATCGGCGTGATTTCGACGTCGCCCAGCATCACGCGGAAGAAACCGGGGGCCGGGGTCTTGACCATCGGTGCGGCGGCCTGGGCGCCGACGGTGGCTGCGGCGAGGGTGGCGGCGAGCAGGGTGTGCTTGAGTGCTTTGATCATGTTCTTATCCTCTCTAGGTGACACAACGCGCGAACGCGCGTTGCTTATCGTACATGATTGTTCAGCAACACGCTGGACCCTGCTTGCCTTATCTCAAGGACGGCGCACCAGCGGCAGGGTGCGCAACGTGCGGCGCTCGTGTTCCTCGTCGTGCAAGGTCGCACTCGCCTTGATCAGGTCGCTGCGGCTGACGACGCCCAGCAGTTGCGCATGCCCCGTCTGCGCGACGACCGGCAGGCGCTCGATGCCGTGCACGGCCAGGCGCGTGGCCACGGCGCGGCACGTTTCGCCGGGCAGGGCGACGAGCGGCGGGTTGGCGCCGAACAGGTCGCCGACGCGCAGCGCCGGCGGGTGGCCGTTCAAGGTGTCGCGCTCGACCATGCCAACGACGAGCCCGGCGCGCGTGACCGGAAAGCCGCGGTGCTTCTGGCCCGGGCCGAACTGCGTGGCGAGGACGTCGCCGATCGTGGCATCGGCATCGATGTAGTGGACGTCAGAGCTCATCACCTCGGCCACGCTGTGGCGCTCGAGCGGGTCGATACCGTATTCGCGGTAGATGTGGTGGCCGCGGCGGGCGATCTTTTCCGTCAGGATCGAGCGGCCCATCGTCAGCACCGTGAAACCGTAGGCGCCGGCCGCGGCGGCCAGCAGCGGCAGCAGGGCGTTGGCGTCGTGCGTCAGCTCGAACGCGAACACGACGGCCATCACGGGCGCGCGCATCATGCCGCCCAGCGTGGCGGCCATGAACACGAGCGGCCACAGCGCGGGTTCGGCGCCCGGCAGGTACGGGCCCAGCAGGGCGCCGAGGCCCGCGCCGAGCATCAGCAGCGGGGCCAGCACGCCGCCGGACGTGCCGGAACCGAGCGCGATCAGCCAGATCACCAGTTTCACCGCCAGCAGGCCGACGATGGCACTGGCCACCATGTGGTTGTGCAGCAGATCGCCGATGACGTCATAGCCGACACCCAGCGCGCGCGGCTCGAAGTAGCCGCCGATGCCGACGACGAGACCGCCCAGCGCCGGCCACCACATCCAGTGGATCGGCAGGCGGTGAAAGCCGTCCTCGACGCGGTACAGCGCCGTCGACATCAGCCACGCGAGCGCGCCGCATGCGATGCCGGCCGCGAGGCAGGAGAGGAGGGCGATCGGTGCGACGGGAGCCGTCGCGACCGGGAACAGCGCGCCGGAACCGATCGCGAGCGGACGCAGGAAGCCGGCCACGGCGCACGCGGTCGCCACCGGCAGCAGGCTGCGCGGACGCAGTTCGAACAACAGGAGCTCGACGGCCATCAGCACGGCGGCCACCGGCGTGCCGAACACGGCGGTCATGCCGGCCACGGCGCCGGCCACGAGCAGCGATTTGCGCTCGCCGCCCGTCAGGTGGAAGTGCTGGGCGATCAGCGAGCCGATCGCGCCGCCCGTCATGATGATCGGCCCTTCCGCGCCGAACGGGCCGCCGCTGCCGATCGCGATGCCCGACGACACCGGTTTCAGCACGGCCACCTTCGGCGACATCGCGCTGCGCTTGAACAGGATCGCCTCGATGGCTTCGGGAATGCCGTGGCCGCGGATTGCCTCGGTGCCGTAGCGGGCGATCAGGCCGATGATCAGGCCGCCGATCACGGGGATGCCGATGACCCACGGGCCCAGGGTATTGTCGGCGGGAGACAGCTCGGCGAACGAGAATTTCCCATAGAAGAACAGGTCCGTGAAGAAGCGGATCATGGCCAGCAGGACGTGCGCGGCGACCGTGCTAAGCGCGCCGATGACGGCGGCGAGGGCGGCGATGCGGATCAGGCTGGCGTCGCCTGAAAAATCGCGCCGCGGCGTGGAGGGGTGCGTGGCAGTTTTCATTTTGTTATGCAAGATTAGGAATAGTAAAGACGCCCTGCAGGGCGCGCAGCTCGGCGCGGTGGACGGCGGCCAGCCGCGTCAACAGCGCCTCGCCCTTGGGCAGCAGGTGCACTTCCACACGGCGCCGGTCCTCGGCATTCGTGCGGCGCACGACCAGTTCGCCCGCCTCGCAGCGCGTGACGAGCGCGACGACGCCGTGCTGCTTGGCCTGCAGGCGCTCGGCCAGATCGCCGACGGTGGCCCATTCGCGTCCGGGAAAACCCTTGATGTGCAGGAGCAGCAGGTATTGCAGCGGCGTGATGCCCTCGGCCTGCACGGCGTTTTCGGAGAAGCGCTCGTAGCGCCGCATCTGGTAGCGGAATTCCGACAATGCGGCGAAATCCGTCTTGGACAGCGGGGGAGATTCGTCTTTCACTGGCTTGTTGTGCAAGGGGCGTTGGCTTCGGGAACCAAATAATATATCATAACGTGATACATTTTTTTAGCAAAAGCGTGCGATGCCCCGGCGTTGCCGTTCTTTTACAATCGACAGGAATGATGCTGGAACACAGTTTGGAATGGTTGCGCTCGTTCGTACCGCAACCGAATACAGTGCCGCGCGGGGAACGCATGCGCGCGGTGGCAGGGGCCCTCGTGGGACTGTTCGTGACGGCGATCCTCAGCGACATGCTCACCAGGGGCTCGGGCATCGGGTCGCTGGCCCTCGTCGCGCCGATGGGCGCATCGGCCGTGCTGCTGTTCTGCGTGCCGGCCAGCCCGCTGGCCCAGCCGTGGTCGGTGATCGGGGGGAACACGATTTCCGCGCTGATCGGCATCATTTGCGCCAAGAGCGTCGCCAACCCGGCCCTCGCGGCCCCGCTGGCGGGTGCCTGCGCGATCTTCGTGATGTTCCTGCTGCGCTGCCTGCACCCGCCCAGCGGCGCGGTCGCGCTGACGGCCGTCCTCGGCGGCCCGGCCATCCACGCGGCCGGCTTCGAGTTCGCGTTCCTGCCCGTGTGCCTGAACTCCACGCTGATCGTGCTCGCGGCGCTCGTCTTCAACAACCTGACGGGCCGGCGCTATCCGCACAACCAGAAATCGGCGCTGCGCACGGCGCAACAGGCCGCGCACGCGACGCGCGATCCGGCCCCGATGGCGCGCCTGGGCTTTACGGCCGAGGACCTCGATGCCGTGCTGGCCCGCTACGGCCAGGTGCTGGACGTCAGCCGCGACGACCTGGAAGACATCCTGCTGCAGACGGAGCAACGCGCCTACGCGCGCCGCTTCGGCACGGTGAACTGCGGCGCGATCATGTCGAAGGACGTCGTGACCGCCACGCCGACCATGCCGCTCGACGAAGCGTGGCGCCTGCTGCGCCACCACAACCTGCACGCGCTGCCGGTGCTGGATGCGTCGCACCGCGTGGCCGGCATCATCGGCCAGGGCGATTTCCTGCACCATGCGGGCCTGGACGATTACCAGACGGTGGGCGAACGCCTGCGCGGCCTGTTCGCCCACGTGCTGGGCGTGCGGCCGGAACGGGCGGGGACGGTGGGGGAATTGATGTCGACGAAGGTCGCGGTCGTCAGCAAGGACGAACCGATCGCCACGCTCGTGCCGCTGATGAGCAACGGCGGGTTGCACCACATTCCCGTGGTGGACGAGCGGGCGGTGTTCCTGGGGGTGGTCAGCCAGTCGGACCTGCTGGCCGCGCTGTTCGAAAGCCGCCTGGCGGAGGCGGCCTGATTGCGCCAGCACAAACCGGGGTCAGAGCCCGATTTTGGGAAATTGCCTAAAACCGGGCTCTGACCCCGGTCTTAGTCATCGGCTCCGCAGCATTTTTTGTATTTCTTGCCGCTGCCACACGGGCAGTCGTCGTTGCGGCCGACCTTGGGCTCGTCGCGGCGCACCGTCTCGACGGCGACCTTGCGGCGCGGCAGCCAGAAGCGGTGGATGCCCGGCAGGTTGGCCTCGATCTCCAGCGCCAGCTTGTGTGCCTTCTTCGGGTCCTCGACTTCCTTCAGCTCGCTTTCGTCGATCTCGTCGGCGCCCAGCAGGTAGATCGGGCGCATCAGCGGGCCCGCTTCCGAGTCCCAGATTTCTTCCCACGAGCCGGGACGCAGTTCCATGCCTTCCCAGAAACCCCAGCACCACGCCTCGGCGTCGATCAGCGTCTCGCCGTTGATGTCGTGCTCGACGTACAGCGGCTCGAATTCCTTCGGCGCGACCTCGAAGGTGACGAGCACCTCGTTCATGAAGCGCATGATCAGGTTGACGATGCGTTCTTCTTCCTTCGGGTTTTTCCACTTGGGCACGGCGCCTTCCTCGCCCCACACGCGCGGCAGCCATTCGGCCGGCATGATGGTTTCCGGACCGATCGCGATGGCGGTCAGGTAGCCGTGCAGCGTGTCCATCGTCATCGCGTCGTCGGAGCAGCGATCGGACAGGAGGAAGTTGTCGAGGTCGTCGAATTCTTTTTCGGAGAGGGGCTGGTCGAGTTGCATTGTTTCTGTTTCCCTTGCGTTGAAGGCGCCAGTGTAACGCTTCCGCCTCCTGGCCGGCGAAAACCTTACAATGGCGGGATGGATAATCCCTCTGATAACACCTCCGGCCATCCCTTCTCGCGTCTCGATCCGGCGATGGTGCTCGATGCCGTCGACAGTGTGGGCCTGCGCGGCGACGGCCGCCTGCTCGCGCTGAACAGCTACGAAAACCGTGTGTACCGCGTGGGCCGCGAAGAAGGCCAGCCCGTCGTCGTGAAGTTTTACAGGCCCGGACGCTGGAGCGATGCCGCCATCCTCGAAGAGCACGCGTTCGTGCAGGAACTGGCCGACCAGGAAGTCCCGGTCGTACCGGCCTGCGTCCTCGACGGCCGCACGCTGCACGAGCACGGCGGCTTCCGCTTCGCCGTCTTCCCCAGCCGCGGCGGCCGCGCGCCGGAGCTGTCCGACCCGGCCACGCTGGAATGGATCGGCCGCTTCATCGGCCGCATCCACGCGGTAGGCGCCGTGAAGCCGTTCGCGGAGCGGCCCCGGCTCGACCTCGACACGTTCGGCAGGGAGCCGCGCGCCTGGCTGATCGGCCACGGTTTCATCCCGCCCGAATTGCTGACCGCTTATACGAGCGTGCTGGACCAGGCCCTGGACGGCGTCGCGCGCTGCTACGACCGGGCCGGGCAACTATCCCTGCTGCGCCTGCACGGCGATTGCCACGCGGGCAACGTGCTGTGGACGGGCGACGGTCCGCACTTCGTCGACTTCGACGACAGCCGCATGGGCCCGGCCGTGCAGGACCTGTGGATGCTGCTGTCGGGCGAGCGCCAGGAGATGGTGGGGCAGCTGGCCGACGTGCTGGCGGGCTACGAAGACTTCTGCGAATTCGATCCGCGCCAGCTGTACCTCGTCGAGGCGCTGCGCACGCTGCGGCTCATCCATTATTCGGCGTGGCTGGCGATGCGCTGGGACGATCCGGCGTTCCCTGCGGCATTTCCCTGGTTTAATACCCAGCGGTACTGGCAAGACCGCATCCTCGAATTGCGCGAGCAGGTGGCGCTGATGGATGAACCGCCGTTGTTCCCGGTCTAACGCTGGAATTGACAGAGGTTTACGATTCAGCTCGGCGTGACACGAAACAGAACCGTGTCGCATAATTAAGTGCGGACTCGCCCGGGTCCGCAAAAGCCACTTGACGAGCCATCCATGACCGACGCCGACCGCACCGATCCATCCGCACAGAAAGACGACGCCGACTTCACGATCGACCTGATGCCCGCCGCGCAAGACCACGTGGCGCCGCAGGTCGAGCCACAGCGCGAGCATCTGGAACAGCGCGCGATCAAGGAAGGCATCGCGCGCGTGGAGGCGGAAGCGAAGGCGGCGGTGGCGGCGGAGAACCGCGCCCACGCGGAAGCGCGTGCGCGCAGCCTGGCCGAGGAGCGCGCCGCGATCGACGCCGAAGCGGCGGCTGCCGCCCTCGCGAACGCGCAGGCTTCGGAAGAGGCGATCGAGGCGAACCGCGACCGTATCGAAACCCTGCGTGCCGCCGCCAAGGCCGCCGCCGAGCGCCTGGAAGCGATCCGCCAGGAGACGGCGGGACTGCGCGCCCGCGTCGAATCGGACACGCAGATCCGCATCGCGGCCGAAGCCCGCACCCGCGCCGAGGACGATGCCCGCAAGCGCGCGGCGGAACAGGCGCGCATCGATACCGAGATCGCCGCCCGCGCCCAGCGTGACGCCGACGATCTCGCGATCCACGCCGAACAGGCGCGCCTGCAGGCGGCCGAACGCGTGGCGGCCGTGCATGCGGCGCGCGAGGAAGTGCACCACAGCGCCAGCGCCGACGCCCGTGTGGCGATCCTCGCGCGCGAACGCGAACGGGCCGAGCGGGCCGCGCGCCAGACCGCGGAGAAACTGGCGCAGGCCGAAGCCGAGGCACTGGAACTGGCGCAGCAGCGCGAACGCGCGGACCAGGTGGCGCTCGCGTCCGCGTTCGCGCGCGCGTCCGCGGAGGCACGCGCAATCGAGGAAGCCCGCGCCCTCGCGCACATCGAACAGGAACGGGAAGCCATCGCGCTGGCCCAGGTGGAATCGGAGCGGACGGCCGCGCAATCGCTGCGCATGCGCCTGCAGACGGAGAAGGAATTGCGCGACGCGGCCATCCACCGCGAACGCCTGGAACAGATGGCGGCCGATGCCGCCGCCGCGCGGCGCGAAGCCGAAGCCCGCATCCTGGCCGCGACGGAAGCCCGCATCGAAGCGGACCGCAAGCTGCGCGACGTGGCCATGGCCCGCGCCGCCGCGGAAGAGGAAGAGTCCCAGCAAAGCCAGGCCCGCCTGGACGCCGAGCGCGCAGCCACCGAGCAGGCGCGCCTGCGGATGGAAGCCGACCGCGTCGCGCAGGAGGCGGCGCAGCGCGATCTGGACACCCAGCAGCGCGAGCGCCAGCTGGCCGAGGAGCGCGCAGCCTTGACTGAAGCGGCCGCCGCCGCACGCGCCGCGCAGAACGCGGCAGCCGAGGCGGAACGCGCGGCCGAGGCGGAGCGGGTCGAACACGAGCGCGAAGCGGCGCGGCTGGCGGAGGAACGCGCCGCGCAGGCGCAGGCGCTGGCACAGGCCGAACAGGCGCGCGTGCAGGCGGAGCAGGAGGCGCTGGCGCGCCAGCAGGCACGCATCGAGGCGGAACGCGCGCTGGCCGTCGCCGCCGAAGCCCGCGCCGCCGCGGAACAGGAGCAAACGATTCAACTGGCCGAACGGCTCGAAGCCCAGCAGCGCGAAATCGCCGCGCTGCGCGCCGAAACGGAAGCGCGCTTCGCCGCGGCCGAACGGGAGCACGCCACCCGGCTGCAGGCCCAGCGCGAAGCGTTGGCGGCCCAGCAGGCCGAATTCGACGCGCGCCGCGTGGCTGCCGAACAGGAACACGCGGCGCTGCTGGCCGCGCAGGCCGGGCACGAGCAGCGCGCCGCCGCCGAGCGCCAGGCTGCAATCGAGGCCCAGCGCGCGATCACGGAACAGGCGGCGCGCCAGGCCGACCACGAGCAGGCGATCGCCGACGCCCAGCGCGAGCAGGCCGCCCGCGCGGCCGAACTGGCGCAGGCGCAGGCCGACCGCGCCGCCCACGAACGCCGCCAGCAGGCGTTGACGGAAGAATTGCTGGCGGCCGAACGCGCGGCCGCCGATGCCGCGCACGACGCCTTGCTGCTGCTGGAACAAAAGCTGTCGTCGCAACAGCAGCAGACGGCCGCCGACGTGCGCGCCAACGAAGCGGCCGCCGCACGCATGGCGTCCGAGCGCGCCGCGGTGACCGCGGCGGAAGCCCGCGCGGCCGCCGAAGAGGAGCGCGCGCAGCTGGCGAAGATGCGCGAGGCGGCCGAGCAGGCGGCGGCGCAGGCCGCGATCGACAAGCGCGACGCCCAGCGCGCGCTGCTCGCGAACGCCCAGCTGGCGGCGGAAATGCAGCGCAAGACGGCGCTCGCCACGCAGGAAATGGCGGAGGCGAAGAAGCGCCTCGTCGAGCTGGAATCCGTGCGCCAGGAAGATCAGGTGGCGGAACTGGCCGCGCTGCGCGAGCAGATCGAGGCGCGCCAGGCCGAAGCCAAGCAGCGCGCCGAATCGGAAGACCTCGCGCGCGAGGTGCTGGGGCGGTTCTCGCAGCAGCCCTCGAAAGTGCAGGCGGCGCTGCGGCTCGCGGATGCGGTGGCCAAGCAGCGGGCCGACCGCGATCACGAGTAACCCGAATGCGTCGTTCCCGCGAAAGCGGGAACCCATGCTGAGTTACAGAATTCGGTAAGTCGAAGGCCCTGCAGCGTATTTGGTAGAGCGTCTTCGGATCCTAAGTATGGATTCCCGCGTACGCGGGAATGACGGTACTAGCCGGCCTTCGCGTTCTTCTCCAGATACGCCCCGTGCCCCGGCATCTTCGCCACCGTCTGCACGATCAGGTCACGCAGTCCCGCGAAGTGCCCGTGCAGCTGGCGCATGTCGACATCGTCCACGAACGGATCGTAGCGCTTCGGCTCGACACCGAGGCCGACCAGCATCGCGACGAACGAGGGGAGGAGAAAACTGTCGCGGTCGAGGATCGCGACGCGGCCCGTCTCGCGGAACAGTTCGATCTGGTGCGCGAGCGAATCGGGGATCGTCATGTTCGCGCAATAGCGCCAGAATTCCGTGTCGTCGCGCTTCGTCAGCTTGTAGTGCATGACGATGAAGTCGCGGATCGACTCGTAGCGGCTGCCGATGATCCGGTTGAATTCGTCCGCCAGCTCGGGACGGAAATCGCGGTCCGGGAACTGTTCGATCAGGGTGCCGATCGCCGTTTCGATCAGGCTGATGCTGGTCGATTCCAGCGGTTCGACGAAGCCGGCCGACAGCCCCATCGCCACGACGTTCTTGACCCACGATTTCTTGCGCTTGCCGGTGACGAAGCGCAGCTGGCGCGGCTCGTCCAGCGCGGCCCCGTCGAGGCCGTCGAGCAGGTCCTGGCGTGCTGTTTCGTCGGTCGTGAACGCGTTGCTGTACACGTGGCCGTTGCCGGTGCGGTGCTGCAGCGGGATGCGCCACAGCCAGCCCGCGCCCTTGGCCGTCGAACGGGTGTACGGCGTCAGGGGTTCGACGCGCGCGCACGGGACGGCGAGGGCGCTGTTGCACGGCAGGTGCTCGCTCCAGTCGTCGTAGCCGGCCTTCAGCGCGCCTTCGATCAGCAGGCCGCGGAAGCCCGAGCAGTCGATGAACAGGTCGCCGTCGAGCGTGCGGCCATCCGCCAGGCGCACGGCCGTGACGAAGCCCGTCTCCGGGTGCTGGTCGACGCTGGTGATCGTGCCTTCGACGCGCTTGGCGCCGCGCGCCATCGCGTAATCGCGCAGGAAGGCGGCGTACAGGCCGGCGTCGAAATGGTAGCCGAACGAATAGGCGTCCGTGGCGCCCGGCTGCGCGTCGTTCGGCATCGTGAACTTGTTCTCGCGCGCCATGACCGATGCCATCGACCAGTTTTCCAGCGCGGGCATGTGATCGAAGGTGCGCGCGAGGCGCAGCCAGTAGTGGTGCGCCTGGATGCCGTTGATGGGCGGGCCGAAGTCGCCGAAGCCGTGGAAGAAGCGGTTGCCGACGTGGCCCCAGTCCTTGAATTCGATGCCGAGCTTGAAGCTGGCCTGGGTCTTCTTGATGAAGTCGGCGTGGTCGAGCTGGAGGGCCGCGTTATAGAAGCGGATCGTCGGCAAGGTCGCTTCGCCCACCCCGATCGTGCCGATGTCCGGCGATTCCACCAGCACGATCTCGCAGCGCTGGCCCATGCGCTGGGCCAGCGGTGCCGCGGCCATCCAGCCGGCCGTGCCGCCCCCCACGATGACGATTTTACGGATGGGGTTTTGTTGCATGTTGTCTCCTGTCGTATTGCTTTCTCAGGAGAGTGTAGGGCAGGGACTTGTGGCCCGCAACAGAAATGTTTGCGTATAACATTTCTTTAACAAAATGGACGCAACAACGCATCACATATTGCTGGGGGCCACCGGATTCGACCCGCCGACGACGGCCTTGTCGACGAAGTACCCGGTCTCGCCGAAGCAGCTGCTCGGAACGCCGACGTGCTGCGAATAGGTCAGCTGCACGCGCTGCCCCATGGCCGCCTGCAGCTGGCGCACGACGTTCTCGTCGCGCACGGTGAAGTTGAAGCGCTCGGGAATGGCGCCCGGCATGCTGGACAGCAGGATCTCGCCTTCCCAGGTCTTGCACAGCCAGCCCTTGCGCGACAGTTTCTGCAGGTAGCCAGCCCGTTCGCCTTCCGAGTACGACCAGTTCAGCACGAGCCACGTGTACAGGGCGAACAGCGCCACGGCGGCGATGACGACGGAGGCGAGGATGGCGATGGCGCGGCGCGGCAGGGTCTTGGGCATGGTCGTGTGCGAGATTAAGGTCAAGGGCGTGACGAAGCGCGCCCATTCTGACATGGGCGCCCGGATTGTCAATTAGGCTAATCTTAGACCTGCACCCCGAACGAACGGGCGAGGGGCCCGAGGCCGCCGTTATAGCCCTGGCCCACGGCGCGGAATTTCCACTCGCTGCCATAGCGGTACAGCTCGCCGAAGATCATCGCCGTCTCCGTCGAGCTGTCTTCCGACAGGTCGTAGCGGGCGATCTCGCGCTCGCCGTCCGCGTTCAGGCAGCGGATGAAGGCGCGGGCGACCTGGCCGAAGCTCTGGCGGCGCTGGTCCGCTTCATGGATGGTGACGGCGAACGCGATCTTTTCCACCTCGGGCGGCACGCGCGTGAGGTCGACCATGAGGCGTTCGTCGTCGCCTTCGCCCTGGCCCGTGCGGTTGTCGCCCGTGTGCTTGACGGAGCCGTCGCTGGACTGCAGGTTGTTGTAGAAGATGAAGTCGGCATCGCCGCGCACCTTGCCGTCGCCGCGCAGCAGGAAGGCGCTGCCGTCGAGGTCGAAGGTGGCGCCGTCGGTCGCGCGGGGATCCCAGCCGAGGCCGATGATGACCTTTTTCAGGTTCGGATCTTCCTTGGACAGGTTGACGTTGCCGCCTTTCTGCAAACTGATCGCCATCTTGCTTCCTTTCTATTAATGTCTACGGGTTTTCAGGTCGCCGACTCGAGTTGCTCGCGCTTCTTGTAGCGGATCGACGACCACAGCGATACCAGGATGAAGGCCACGCCGGACAGGCCGGTGAACCATTCGGGAATCTCGTACTCGACGCTGGCGAACATGATCACGGCCAGGATGCCGATCGCGTAGTGCGCGCCGTGCTCGAGGAAGACGAATTCTTCCAGCGTGCCCTTGTGCACGAGGAACACGGTCAGCGACCGCACGAACATGGCGCCGATGGCGAGGCCGAGCATGATCACGACGACGTCGTTCGTGATGGCAAATGCGCCGATCACGCCGTCGAAGCTGAACGACGCGTCCAGCACTTCCAGGTATAAAAAGCCGCCGATACTGCCCTGCGAAATCAGCTTGCCGACGGCCGGGTCGGATTCTTCTTCCTCCAGCAGTCCGGAGAACCAGTTCACGCCCACGTACACGAGCACGCCGACGACGCCCGCGATGAGCGTGGACAGCTTGCGCTCCTGCGGCACGAGGCTCATGCAGCCGAACACGGCGAGCAGGGTGAGCAGGATGGCGAGGCCTTCCGAGCCGTACTTGCCGATCTTTTCTTCGATCCAGCCCAGCCAATGGAGTTCCTTTTCCTCGTCGAACAGGAAGTTGAGGAAGACCAGCAACAGGAATGCACCGCCGAACGCGGCCACTTCGGCATGGCGCGACGTCAGGTTGCGGGCGTACTCGTCCGGGTTGTTGACGGCCATGTGCCAGACGTCGATCAGGCCCAGGCCCGTCGCCACCGACACGATGAGGAGGGGGAACAGCAGGCGCATGCCGAACACGGCGACGACGATGCCGACCGTGAGGAACAGTTTTTGCCAGAACGCGTTCCAGTTGCGCAGGACGGACGCGTTGACGACCGCGTTGTCGAACGACAGCGAGATCTCGAGCACGCCCAGCACGGCCGCGATCCACAGCGCTTGCAGGAGGCCGGCGCTGCCACCGTGGGAAAAGCCCCACCAGCCGGCCAGCGCCAGCAGGACGGCGGTGACGACGAACGACAACCTGAAATGTTGCATGTACCTCTCCAGTTCTTATATACGCATTGTCTGAATGACCACACCGCGCATATTAACCCGTTTCCCGCTTTGGCGGGCGCATCGATCGCCACAGCGTGAATTGCTCACGTGACATCGCATCTGCCATAATGCCGCCCGGCGTCGTGCCTCCCGTTTCCCCTTGAATGGATTTCACATGGATGTCTCTTATCTGGTCACCCCGGTGCTGACCTGGCTCGTGGTCGGCCCGATCAAATTCCTCATCAACAGTGCGCGCCAGGGGCGCTGGGCGTTCAACCTGGTCGGCAATGGCGGCTTTCCCAGCAACCACAGCGCCACCGTCACCAGCATGGCAACCCTGATCGCCCTGCGCGAGGGCATTGGCCACCCGGCGTTCGGCGTGGCCGTCACCCTGTGCTTCATCGTGATGATCGACGCCAACAGTCTGCGCCAGCACGTCGGCCGCCAGGCCGCCGCCATCAACCGCCTGGCCGCGGGACAAGCCGGCCACACGACCTTGCGCGAGCGGATGGGGCATACGCTCGTCGAGATCGGCGGGGGTATCGTCACCGGGATCCTGATGGGGAACCTGGTGTATCGCCTGCTCGTCCAGTAAGCAGCCACCAGGCGGCGGACGTCCGCCCTGTCCGCCGCCTGTCCGCCGCTTGTCCGTTTTGTCGCGCATTTCATACTCGGCCAAACGCATTTCATCCCGCCTATCTGCAGTTCATCCCACCAAAACCGCGCTTTGCCGAAACGTCAATTGACGGTCAAGACCGCCTATTCGATACTGCGCGCTGGCCTTTTATATTCTTATTTTTACAGGTAACGAGTCCATCCTCGGGGGAACCAAGAAATGCTGCGCAAAACTATAATCTTCCTTGCTATTGCTTCCGCACTCAGTGCGTGCGGCAAACATGACAAGGACCCTGCAAAGCCCGACGCCGCTAACGCGCAGGCGGATGCCAAGCAGAAGGATGGCAAGGCCGTCCAGCTGCTCGTCGCTCCCGAGGATGTCCTGACCGTGCAGAGCAGTGCGCTCGCGAACGGCCCGGTGATCACGGGCTCGGTCCAGCCGGAACGCAAGGCCGACCTGCGCGCGGAAGTGTCCGCCATCGTGCTGCAGGTACTGAAAGAGAACGGCGACCCGGTCAAGAAAGGCGACGTGCTCGTCAAGCTGGACGAGACGTCGATCCGCGACAGCCTGATGTCCGCCCAGGAAGCCCAGCGCGCCGCCTCCCAGGCCCTGGACCAGTCGAACCGCGCCCTCGAGCGCCTGAAGACGCTGCGCGCGTCCGGCATGACGTCCGCCCAGGCGCTGGACGACGCCGAAGTGCGCCGCAACAGTGCCCAGAGCGAGCTGTCCGCCGCGAAGGCACGCCTCGTGGCTGCCCAGCAGCAGGTGACCCGCACCGTCGTGCGCGCGCCGTTCGACGGCATCGTCTCCGACCGTAAAGTCTCCCCCGGCGACACGGCCGCCATCGGCAAGGAATTGCTGAAGGTGATCGATCCGACGAGCATGCGCTTCGAAGGCCGCGTGTCGGCCGACAAGATCGCTGCCGTCAAGGTCGGCCAGCCGGTCTTCTTCCGCGTCAACGGTTACGGCGAGCAAAAGTTCACCGGCGTCGTCAAGCGCATCGACCCGTCCGCGAACGACATCACGCGCCAGGTCGAGGTGCTCGTCGGCTTCACGAACGAGGCCCGTCCGCGCGTGGCCGGCCTGTATGCCGAGGGCCGCATCGACGCCGTGCTGTCCGATGCGATCACCTTGCCGGAATCCGCGATGGTCAAGGCCGGCGACAAGACCTATGCCTGGAAAGTGAAGGGCGGCCAGCTGGCGAAGATCGACCTGACGGTGGGTTCGCGCGATCCGCGCACCGGCAATTTCGAAATCAAGAACGGCCTGGCCTCCGGCGACACCGTGCTGCGCCACCCGGGCTCGACCCTGAAGGACGGGCAGAAGGTGGAGATGGCGGCCGCATCGCGCGTGGCCAGCGCCGCCAGTACGACCAACAGCGCACCCCAGGGTAAATAAGCGGGATTAACCACCATGTTCCTGTCCAATTTCAGTGTCAAGAAGCCCATCGCGACACTCGTGCTGATCATCGGCATGATGTGCATGGGCCTGCTCGCGCTCAATCACTTGCGCGTGAACCAGAACCCGGACGTCGAGATTCCGATCATCGTCGTGACGATCCCGTATCCGGGCGCGTCGCCGGAAACGTCCGAACGCGAACTCATCGAACGCCTCGAGAAGCAGATGCTCGCCATCACCGGCGTGACCGAGGTGAACGCGTACGCCAACGAGGGCAGCGCGACGATCGTGCTGCGTTTCGACTTCAAGCGCAACCTGATCGAGGCGTCGGACGACGTCCGCAACGCCATCGCGTCCGTCCGCTACAAGCTGCCGATCGAGATGCGCGAACCGGTGCTGCGCCGCGTCGACCCGTCCGCCCAGCCGATCATGAACCTGGCGCTGTCGTCGAGCACGCAGAGCCATGCCGAGATCTCGCGCCTGGCCGAAGACCAGCTGGCCGACCGCTTCCGTGCGATCGACGGCGTCGCCAACGTGCAGGTGAACGGTTCGCTGCGCCGTGAGCTGTCCGTGCTGCTCCATTCGGAAAAGCTGCGCGAATACAATGTCTCCGTCAGCGACGTCACGAATGCGCTGTCGCGCCAGAACACGAACGCGCCGGTCGGCAAGGTGCGTAGCGAACTGGACGAGAAGGGCATCCGCCTCGTCGGCCGCATCGAGCGTCCGGAAGATTTCTCGCAGGTGGTCGTCAAGCGCAACGGCGACACCGTCGTGCGCCTGAACCAGGTGGCCGAGATCAAGGACGGCTTCGCCGACATCGACAGCGTGTCGATGCGCAGCGGCAAGCCCAACGTCGGTATCCAGATCGTGCGGTCGCGCGAAGGATCGACCGTCGGCATCGCCAAGAAGGTGCGCGCCGAAATCGAGCAGATCCGCAAGGAATTGCCGGCCGGCACCAAGCTGGACATTTCGTACGACGGCGGCGAAGACGCGCAGGACAGCCTGAACAACGTCATCGAATCGCTCGTGTTCGGCGCCGTGCTGACGATCTTCGTCGTGTACGCTTTCCTGAACTCGTGGCGTTCCACGCTGATCACCGCACTGTCGCTGCCGACGTCCGTGCTGGCCGCGTTCATCGCCGTGTGGCTGTGCGGCTTCACCCTGAACTTCATGACGCTGCTGGGCCTGTCGCTCGCGATCGGCGTGCTGATCGACGATGCGATCGTCGTGCGGGAAAACATCGTCCGCCACATGGAAAACGGTTCCGACCGCCGCACGGCCGCCCTCGAGGGTACCGCGGAGATCGGCATGGCCGTCGCGTCGACGACGTTCTCGATCATGGCCGTGTTCATCCCCGTCGCCTTCATGCCGGGCATCTCGGGCGAATGGTTCCGTCCGTTCGCACTCACAGTCGCCTGCTCCGTGATCGTGTCGCTGTTCATTTCGTTCACGCTCGACCCGATGCTGTCCGCCTACTGGGGCGACCCGCCGGGCCATCACCATGCGCCCAAGAAGGGTATCGAGAAATATCTCGCGCGCTTCAACACGTGGTTCGATCACCAGGCCAACCGCTACGGCCATGTGATCGCCTGGGCGCTGCACCACCGCCGCTGGATGGCCATCATCGCCGTCGCCAGCCTCGTCGCGGCGCTGGGCCTGCAGGGCAAGTTCGGCGGCACGTCGTTCCTGCCGAAGCAGGACAGCGGCCAGCTGCTGATCGAAGTGCGTACGCCGGCGTCGTCGTCGGTGGGCTATGCCCGCATGAAGATGGAAGAAGCGGCCACGCTGGCGCGCACGATGCCGGAGACGAAGGACACGAACGCCTCGATCAACTCGGGCGGCGGCCGCATCTACGTCGACATCGGCAAGCGCGGCGAACGCAAGCGCAGTGCCTCCGAGATCGCCGTCGAGTTGCGCGACAAGATCGCGCGCCTCGTCGGTGCCGAGTACACGGTCACGGACGACCTGAACGGCAACGGCAAGCCCGTGCAGATCGAATTCACCGGCTCGGATTCGCGCAAGCTGATGGATCTGACCAACGCGTACATGGACAAGCTGCGCCAGGTACCGGGCGCCGTGGACGTCACGCTGTCCCAGCAGGATCCGAAGGACGAGCTGCAGATCGAGCTGGACCGCGGCCTGTCGAACATGATGGGCATCTCGGTCGGCGACGCCGCCACCGCGCTGCGCGTCGCGTTCGCCGGCATCGAGGTCGGCGACTGGGTCGACCCGACGGGCGAGACTCGCGACGTGGCCGTGCGCCTCGCGCCGGAAGACCGCGTGGGCCTGGAGAACATCGAGCGCCTGCCGATCGCCGTCACCGGCAGCAACATGATGGTGCCGCTGGACCAGATCGCCAAGATCACGATGGGCAAGGGCCCGTCCGCGATCGAGCACAAGGACGGCAAGCGCGTCGTGCGCGTGTCGGCCAATGCCCAGGGCCGCTCGAATGGCGAAGTCATGGACGACGCCCTCAAGCTGGCGAAATCGATGGACTTCCCGCCGGGCTATGGCCTGTCGTTGGGTGGCCAGAGCAAGGATCAGCAGGAAGTGTTCACGCAGATGACGATCGCGCTGGTCTCGGGTATCGGCCTCATGTACCTGATCCTGGTGATGCAGTTCGGCTCGTTCACGGCGCCGCTCGCCGTGATGCTGTCGCTGCCGCTGTCGCTGATCGGCGTCGTCGTCGCGCTGCTGCTCACGAACGGCACGCTGAACCTGATGAGCTTCATCGGCATCATCATGTTGATGGGTCTCGTGGCGAAGAACGCGATCCTGCTGCTGGACGCCGCCCGTACCCGGGAGGCGGAAGGCATGGACCGCGAAGACGCGCTGATGGCCGCCGGCCGCGCCCGCCTGCGTCCGATCCTGATGACGACGTTCGCGCTGATCGCCGGCATGCTGCCGGTGGCGCTGGCCCTGGGCGACTCGGGCGAGTTCTACCAGCCGCTGGCCATCGCGATCATCGGCGGCACGATCACGTCGACCGTGCTGACCCTGCTGGTCGTCCCGACCTTCTACGACAGCATCGAGATCGCCCGCGACCGCATGGTGGCCAAGTTCCACCGCCGCGCGGCCCGCTTCACGGCGCTGCCGGCGTTCGTGATGACCTTCGTCGAAGCGATCCTCACGCTGGTGCTCGTGCGCCTGGTCTTCCGCCTGATCGTGAAGGCCGGCCGCTTCGCTACCGGCCGCGGCCGCCCGGCGACGGCGTAACGGTGTGGTGCCGGCTGCGGCCGGCATGCAATGAGAAGGGCCTGCAAGCGCAGGCCCAAGAAGACCTGCCCCGCAGGTCTTTTTTTTTTCATCGTGTCACGGCATGCACTAGGGCCGCATCCGCCGCGCCCAGTGCATGCCGGTGCCAAGGGCCGTTCCCGACCCTTGGCCGGTGCGCCACGGCGATCAGCGGCCTGAGGTACCGGTGCCCGAGGTGCCGGTGCCCGACGTGTCGCTGCCGGTCGTGCCCGACGTGCCCGACGTGCCCGACGAGCCGGTGCCGCCGGTCGTGCCCGTTGCGCCGGTACCGGTGGTGCCGGTTGCGCCCGTACCGGTGGTGCCGGTGCCCGTTGCGCCCGTGCCGGTGTCGCCGGTGGTGCCGGTCGCGCCGGTTGCGCCGCCCATCGTGCCGGTCGCGCCGGTCCCGGTGCCGGTGGTGTCACCCGTCGTGCCCGTGCCGGTGGCGCCGGTCGTGCCGCTGGTGCCGGAGCTGCTGCTCGGCGCGGTGGCCGACGTGTCGCCGGTACCGGTCGTGCTGGTGGTGTCATTCTTCTTGCAAGCGGCCAGGCTGGCCATCAGGGCTGCAGCAAACAGAATTTTCGATGCGTTGTTAAGAGCTTTCATTTGTTTTACTCCTCGTTCACGTCTATCGTTTACCGCCGTCTCCCGGTGAGCACTGGAAGTGAGGCGGGGCTTAGGGTTCCCGATGGACCATGCGGTCCAAGCGTGAACCATCAGGGAACCGACGCAATACGCGGCCCCGGTGGCGTACGAATCCGACTGTCAGCATTTGACCGGCAGCGTGCCGGCCGGTTCGTCGGATTGCACGCCTTCTGCTTTGGGAAACCAGAGTTTCCCTTGTTCCGCCGTGCCGCCTGCAACGTCGACACATGCGGATTAGATAAGAGCCGAACCGTCATCGTTCAACCCTTTGTCCCCCGGCGAAGCTGCCGGAAGGTCGTGACGCCGCATCGGCGCTGTCGCCGGCGGCCTGTTCGAGCAGGGCGGGAATGACGTCGCACAATTCCCGCGCCAGGTAACCCAGTCTGCCGAAGCGTTCGGCGAGGCGCTCGCCTGCGCGCGCGTGCAGCGCGACGCCCCAGGCGGCGGCCTGCGCGAGCGTGGCGCCGCGCGCCGCGAGCCCCGCGATGATGCCGGCCAGCACGTCGCCCGAACCGGACGTGGCGAGCCCGACGTTGCCGCCTTCGTGCTGCCATCGTTCGCCGCCCGGCGCCGCGATCACGGTGCGCGCGCCCTTCAGCGCGACGACGGCGTTCCAGTGTTGGGCCGCTTCGATGGCATGGCGGTCCGGTGCCGCGCCGATCTCGTCTTTCGCGATGCCCGTCAGGTGGGCCATCTCGCCCGCATGCGGCGTCAACAGGACCGGCACGTTGAAGCGGAAGGGTGGGTTGCCCATGGGCGGATGCAACACCGCGCCCATCGCCTCGGCGTCGAGCAACACGTTCGTGTCGGTGCCGTCGAGACGCGGCAGCAGCGCGTGCACGAGGCGGGCCGTCGCGACCTCGTCCCGCATGCCGGGGCCGATGAGGATGGCGCTGATCTTGTCCGCCAGCGGATCGAGCGCGGCCACGGCTTCGACCGTAAAGCCGCCGGCATCGTTTTCCGCCAGCCCCAGCACGCGCGATTCCGGAATAGCGAGCGCTACCAACTGGGCCACGCTGCGGCCGGTGGCAATGGTCAGCTTGCCGGCGCCGGCGCGCAGGGCTGCCGTCGCGGCCAGGATCACGGGGCCCGGCATCTCGCGCGAGCCGCCGAGGACGAGCACGTGGCCGCGGTCTTCCTTGTCGGCGTCGTTCGAGGGCACGGGCAGCGGCCAGCTGCGCAGCAGGCTCGTATCGACGTCGCGCGGGCGGGCATGGGTGTGCAGCGTCATGAAAGGACCTCAGGCCTTGGCGGCGGTGGGCTGGTCTTTGGCGACCGTGACCGGCGTGCCGGTGGCTTCGAGCGGGGCGACGAAATTGACCAGGCGGACGGCCAGCTTGCCGCGCTTGCCCAGCGTGGGATCGAACGCGTACGACGTGACGGAGCAGTTCGGCACGTCGCCGGCGCGGTCCTGCTCGAGGATCGTGGCCTCGTCCATCCGCTCGATCAGGTAGCGGAAGCAATTGACGATGACCTGGTGCGCGACGATCAGCACGCGCTCGCGCGGGTACTCGCGCGTGATGGTGTCGAGGACGCTGCGCAGGCGCAGGATGACGTCGCACCAGCTCTCGCCACCCGGCGGGCGGAAATAGAACTTGCCGACGTGGTGGCGTTGCTCATGCAGCTCGGGATATTTCTCGGCAATACCGCGCACCGTCAGGCGGTCGAGGATGCCGAACTCTTTTTCGCGCAGGCGTTCGTCGGCGTGGACGGCCAGCAACTCGTCGCGGTTCAGGCGCTGCATCAGGATATTGGCGGTCTCGGCGGCGCGCACGTACGGCGAATGCAGCACGACGTTCGGCTGGCTGCCGGGCGGCAGCGCGGCGAACCAGCCCGACAGGGCCTGCGACTGGCGCACGCCCAGCTCGGACAGGGGCACGTCGACGTCGCGCCCGGCGATGTCGATGAGCAGGCCCGCCGCCGCTTCGGCGGCATCGCGCGCGACATTGCCGGCGCTTTGCCCGTGCCTGACGAGCCAGATTTCCTGTGGCCACTTTTGATCCATCATCCGACCGTTTGTGATTTTGACATGACGCGATCATAGACGGATTCGGCGGGATTTCCGCGCACGATTCCGGACGAAAACGTGTGCCAAAACGACGTGTAGGCGGGCTCTTACGTGGACAGGAGAAAGGTTTGCACCACCTTTACGCCACTTGCTCCTCGCTGTCGAGGTTGACCTCGGCGTCGCTGTCGAACACGGCCATGTCGGTCTGGCCGAGCACGCGGCTGGCGAACGTGCCGGCCGTGATGGACCCGCTGACGTTGAGGGCGGTACGGCCCATGTCGATCAGCGGCTCGATGGAAATCAGCAGGCCCGCCAGCGCGACCGGCAGGTTCAGCGCCGACAGCACGATGAGGGCGGCGAACGTGGCGCCGCCGCCCACGCCGGCCACGCCGACGGAACCGATGGTGACGATGCCGACCAGGGGCAACAGGAAGCTGCTCGTGAACGGATCGATGCCGACGGTGGGCGCGATCATGACCGCGAGCATCGCCGGATAGATGCCGGCGCAGCCGTTCTGGCCCATCATCGAGCCGAACGACGCGGCGAAGTTGGCGATGCCTTCCGGCGTGCCGAGGCGCGCGGTCTGCGTCTGCACGCTCATCGGGATCGAACCGGCCGACGTGCGCGACGTGAAAGCGAAGGCGAGCACGGGGAAGATCTTCTTCACGTAGCGGCCCGGGTTCAGGCCCACGGCCGCGATGATCAGCAGGTGCACCCCGAACATCAGGATCAGCGCGCTGTACGATGCCGCCACGAAGCCGATCAGCTTCAGGATGTCCTGCACGCTGGAGCTCGCCAGCACCTGCGTGATCAGGGCGAACACGCCGAACGGGGTCAGGCGCAGCACGAGCGTCACCATGCGCATCACGATCACGTGGGCGATGTGGACGAACTCGCTGAACTTTTCGAATACGTCCGGCTTCTTGGCGGCAATGCCCGTGGCGGACACACCGATGAAGATCGAGAACAGCACGACGGCAATCGTCGACGTCTTGCGCGCGCCCGTCATGTCGAGGAAGGGATTCTCGGGAATGAACGACAGGATCATGGTCGGCAGCGACACGTCCTGCGCCGTCGCCAGCTTGCCTTCTAGATAGTGGCCGCGCGCGACTTCGGCCGCGCTCGACGTCAGGCCGACGGCGGACAGGCCGTACAGCTTGGCCATCAGGATGCCGATCGAGGCGGCGATGGCCGTCGTGACCATCAGCGTGCCGAGCGTCAGCGCACTGATCTTGCCGAGCGACGACGCATCGCGCAGCTTGAGGATGGCCTGGATGATGGAGACCATGATCAGCGGCATGATAATCATCTGCAGCAGCTTGACATAGCCCGTGCCGACGATGTCGAGGTACGCATTCGTCTGTGCAATAACCGGTGAACCGTTGCCGTAGAACGCCTGGAACGCCGCGCCGAGGACGATGCCCAGGCCGAGGCCCGTGAACACGCGTTTCGTGAAAGACAGGTGGCGTTGCTGCATGATGTACAGCAGGCCGCACGCGGCCAGGGCGATGGCCAGGTTCAGGATCAGGGGAAGACTCATGGTCTTATATGCGTACAGGAAATATAAGATCCGCATTCTATATCCAATCATGCACGTTTGCATGACGCTCACGATGCGTTGCAATTGTTAAACGTTGTTGACACTGCAAGCCGAGTTTGCAACACTCAGCCGTCGTCCGTCCGCCATCTCCCGGGAGAAACCATGGCCGTCCTGCGCCGCCTGCTGTGCTTCGTCTTGTTGTGCTGCTGGTCCGGCGCGTGGGCGCAGACCGCTGTCTCCGGTTTTTCTCCCGAAGGGCAGGTGCGGCGCGTGCGCCAGGCCGTGGCACGTTTTTCGCAGCCGATGGTCGCGTTCGGCGATTTGCGCGCCGAGACGCCGTTCGACGTTGCGTGCGCCGTGCCGGGCAGCGGCCGCTGGGTCGATGCGCAGACGTGGAGCTATGACTTCGAACGCGACCTGCCGGGTGCCACGAGCTGCCGTTTCACGCTGAAACCCAACGTGCGCGACCTGGCCGGCCAGCCGCTGGCGGGGCCACAGGCATTCACGGTTGCCTCGGGCGGCCCGGCCGTGCTGGAGACGCTGGCGCACGAAGGTGCGTCCGGCATCGACGAGAAACAGGCCTTCGTGCTCGCGCTGTCCGCGCCCGCGTCGGCCGACAGCATCCTGAAACAGGCGTGGTGCCGCGCGGACGGCGCCAGCGACAAGATCGGCGTGACCCTGGTGCAGGGCGAGCAGCGCGCACAGGTGCTGGCTACGTCCCGCTGGTTCGTGCGGCAAATCGTCGCCGAGGACCGCGGCAAGGAAGACATCGGACCGTACCCGGACGCGCAGCTGCGCGCCGACGACAAGGCCGGCCGCCTGGCCCGCATCGTCGTGCTGCAATGCCGTCGCACGTTGCCGTCGAATGCGGACGTGGCGCTCGTCTGGGGCGCCGGCGTGGCTGCGCCGAACGGCATCGCGACGGCCGAGGACCAGACGCTCTCGTTCAAGACGCGCGCCGATTTCACGGCCCGCTTCAACTGCGAGAAAGTCAACGCGCGGTCCCAGTGCATTCCGTTCCAGCCGATGCGCGTGGAATTCAGCGCGCCCGTGCGCGCGGCCGACGCGGCCAGGGTCTACCTGGAAGGGCCCGGCGGCAAGCGCTGGCCGGCGCGCATCGACAAGGAAGGCGGGCAGACGCCGGGGTTCGTGGACCAGGCCAGCGTGCCGGGGCCGTTCCCGGAACAGGCAAGATTCACGCTGCACCTGCCGGCCGACCTGCGCGACGATGCGGGCCGGTCCCTCGTCAACGCGGGCCGCTTCCCGCTCGCCGTGCGCACGGGCGAGCAGCCGCCGCTCGTCAAGTTCGCCGCGCCGTTCGGCATCATCGAGGCGAACGGCGACCGCCTGCTGCCCGTCACCGTGCGCAACGTCGAGGCGCGCCTGGCCGGCCGCGTGCACACGAACGGCGTCGCCATGCGCCTCGACGCCAGCCGCACGGCCGACGTGCTCACGTGGCTGCGCAAGGTCGCGGGGCCGCATGGCGGGCTGAATCCCAGCCAGCCGGAAGGCGATCAGCTGAAGGTGTCGATCTTCAAGGGCGCCAGGCCGGACGCGCTGCAGCGCTTCACGCTCCCGAAACCGCTCGGCCGGCGCGCGTTCGAAGTGATCGGCATCCCGCTGCGCCAGCCCGGCTTCTACGCGGTCGAACTGGAAAGCCCGCGCCTGGGCGCCGCGCTGAATCCGAAAGGCCGCAGGGCCTACGTGCGCAGCGCGGCCCTGGTCACGAATCTCGCCGCGCACTTCAAGCTCGGCGCGCAATCGTCGCTCGTGTGGGTGACGTCGCTCGACAAGGGCCAGCCCGTTGCGGGCGCCCGCGTGGAAGTGCGCGACTGCGGCGCGCGGCTGCTGTGGACCGGCACGAGCGACGCCGCCGGCATCGCGCGCATCCGCCAGGCGCTCCCGCGTGCGCGCTGCAAGGAAGGCGACAACTACGTCGTGACGGCCGCGCGCGGCGACGACTTCACGTTCACCCTGTCCGACTGGCAGCAGGGCATCGAGGCATGGCGTTTCAACCTGCCCACGGGCGGCCGCGACGAGGACAGCCGCATCGTCGCCACCGTATTCGACCGGACACTCTTGCGCGCCGGCGAAACCGTCCACATGAAGCACTACCTGCGCCGCCGCACGCAGCAGGGTTTTGCCTTCGTGCGCGCGAAGGATCCGGCGCCATCGGCGCTCCGCGACTGGCGCGCGCAGGAACTTGGCACGGACAAGACCGCGCTGCCGGCGCGCGGCTTCCTTGTCCACCAGGGCAGCGGCGAAAAGGTCGAATTCCCGCTGCGCTGGGACGCGAACGGCAGCGCCGAAGGCGAGTGGGCGATCCCGGCAGAAGCGAAGCTCGGCGGGTACGACGTGCTGATCGGCGGCCAGGTGGCGGGCGATTTCCGTGTCGAGCAATTCCGCGTGCCGACGATGAAGGCGCAACTGGCGGGACCGAAGCATCCCGCCGTGGCGCCGCGGGCCGTCACGCTCGATGCGCAGGTGAGCTATTTGTCCGGCGGCCCGGCGGGTCTCGCGCCGGTGAAATTGCGCAGCGTCGTGCAGGATACCGGCGTGCAGTTCGCCGACTACGACGAGTTCGCGCTGGGTGCGGGCGATGTGCGTGAGGGCGTCGTCGACCAAGGTAGCGAGGGCGAGGAAGAGACGGAATCGGAAGGCACGCCCGGCCAGGAAGTCGCGCGCACGCAGAGCCTGCAGCTCGACCGCGCGGGCGGCGCGCGCATCGTCGTCGACAAGCTGCCGGCGATCGAGCGCCCGAAAAGCCTGCTGGCGGAATTGTCGTACCAGGACGCCAACGGCGAGACCTTGACGGTCTCCACACGCGTGCCGCTGTGGCCATCCGCGTACGTCGTCGGCATCAAGCCCGATGGCTGGCTGCTGCGCCGCGATGCGCTGAAATTCCAGACCGTCGTGCTGGACGTCGCCGGCAAGCCGGTGGCGAACGTGCCGGTGACGGTCGACCTGCTCAAGCGCGCGACGTATTCGCACCGGCGCCGTCTCGTCGGCGGCTTTTACGCCTACGAGCACAGCGCCGAGATCAAGCGCATCGGCGAGGCGTGCAGCGGCACGACGGACACGCGCGGCCTGCTCGTGTGCGACGTGAAGGCGCCAGTCGACGGTGACCTGATCCTGCGCGCCCGAGCGACCGATCCGCAGCAACGCGTGGCGGCCACCCATCGCGAAGTCTACGTGGCGGGCGATGAGGAACAGTGGTTCGCGAACGCGGACCACGACCGCATCGACCTGCTGCCGGCGCAGAAGCGCTACGAGCCGGGCGAGCAGGCGCGCTTCCAGGTGCGCAGCCCGTTCCGCCGCGCGACCGTGCTCGTGACCGTCGAGCGCGAGGGCATCCTCGACACGTACGTGCGGCGCCTGTCCGGCCGCGACCAGACGATCTCGATTCCCGTGAAAGCGAGCTATGCGCCGAACGTGTTCGTGTCGGCCCTCGTCGTGCGCGGGCGCGTGGCGGGCGTGCAGCCGACGGCGCTCGTCGACTTGGGCAAGCCCGCCTATAAACTCGGGATCGCGCCGATCCGCGTGGGCTGGAAGGGGCACGAACTGAAGGTCGACGTCGCGGCCGACAAGCCGGTGTACAAGGTGCGCGAACGTGCGCAGGTGACCATCCGTGTGCGCGACCCGGACGGCACGCGGCCGGCGGCCGGCACGGAAGTCACCGTGGCCGCCGTCGATGCCGGCCTGCTGGAACTGATGCCCAACACGAGCTGGAATCTGCTCGAGACGATGATGCACGAACGCAGCCTGCAGGTGGAGACGTCGACGGCGCAGATGCAGGTCGTCGGCAAGCGCCACTTCGGCCGCAAGGCGTTCCCGCACGGCGGGGGCGGCGGCCGCGGCGCCGGGCGCGAACTGTTCGAGACGCTGCTGCTGTGGAAGGGCAAGGTCGTCCTCGATGCGAACGGCGAGGCGAAAGTCGACGTGCCGCTGAACGATTCGCTGACGTCGTTCCGCGTCGTCGCCGTGGCGAGCAGCGGCGCGGGCCGGTTCGGCACGGGCGGCACGGACATCCGCACGTCGCAGGACCTGATGCTCGTCTCCGGCCTGCCGCCGCAGGTGCGCGAAGGCGACCGCCTGCGCGCCGGGTTCACGCTGCGCAACGCGTCCGAACGGCAGCTGGCCATCCGCCTGGACGCCGGCGTGGCGGCCGACGGCGGCAAGGCGCAGGCGCTGCCGCGCCAGGACGTCGTGCTCGCGCCGGGCGAATCGCGCGAAGCGGGCTGGGATTACGCGGTGCCGGCAGGCGCGACGAAGCTGCAGTGGGACGTCATGGCGGCAGGCGAGGGCGCGAGCGACCGCATGCGCGCCACGCAGCAGGTGAACGTCGCCGTGCCGGTGCGCACCCTGCAGGCGACGCTCGTGCAGATCGACGGCACGAAGACGATGCCCGTCGAGCGCCCGGCCGACGCGCTGCCGGGACGCGGCGGCATCCGCACGACCCTGCAGGCGCGCCTCGGCAGCGACCTGCCGGGCGTGCGCGACTACATGACCGCGTATCCGTACACGTGCTTCGAACAGCGCACGTCGCGCGCAGTGGCGCTGCAGGACGAGGCGATGTGGGAGAAGGTCGTCGCGACCTTGCCGTCGCACCTGGACGGCGATGGCCTCGTCAAGTATTTCGCGCCGATGGACCAGGGCAGCGACGTGCTCACGGCCTATGTGCTGTCCGTGACGCACGAAGCCGGATATGCGATCCCGGACGAGCTGCGCGGCCGCATGGAAGCGGGCCTCGCCGCGTTCGTCGAAGGGAAGATCGTGCGCGGCAGCGGCCGCGCGACGGGTGAACTGGCCGTGCGCAAGCTGGCGGCGCTGGAAGCGCTGTCGCGCGACACGCAGATTCAGCCGGCGCTGCTGGACTCGATCGAGGTGCGGCCGAATCTGTGGCCCACGTCCGCCGTCATCGACTGGTATTTGATCCTGAAACGCACGCCGGCACTGCCGCAGCGCGAGCAGCGCCTCGTGCAGGCCGGCCAGGTCCTGCGCGCGCGCCTGAACCTGCAGGGCACGACGATGGGCTTTTCGACGGAGCGCGCGGACGGCTGGTGGTGGCTCATGACGTCCGTCGACGTCAACGCCAACCGCCTGCTGCTGGCGACCCTGGACGATCCGGCGTGGAAGGTCGACGCCGGCCGCCTCGCGCGCGGCGCCCTCGGCCGCCAGCAGCACGGCCACTGGGACACGACGACGGCCAACGCCTGGGGCACCGTCGCACTCAAGCGCTTCTCCGAAACCTACGAGCGCGAGCCGGTGACGGGCAGCGCCAATCTCGTCGTCACAGGTGCAGACGGGAAGCCCGTCAGCTGGACCGGCACCGTGCCGGCGACCGTGCTGCAGGCCTGGCCGCAGGGCCGTGGCACCTTGACCATGCGCCAGCAGGGCAGCGGCAAGCCGTGGGCGACGGTCCAGAGCCTGGCGGCCGTGCCGCTGAAGGCGCCGCTGTCGTCCGGCTACCGCATCGCGCGCACCGTCACGCCGGTTGAACAGAAGGTCAAGGGCACGTGGTCGCGCGGCGACGTCTACCGCGTCCACCTCGACATTGACGCGCAATCGGACATGACGTGGGTCGTCGTCGACGATCCGATCCCGGCCGGCGCCAGCGTGCTCGGTTCGGGCCTGGGCCGCGATTCGCAGATCGCGACGGCCGGCGAACGCCGCACCGGCTGGACGTGGCCGGCGTTCGAGGAGCGCCTGCACACCGGCTACCGCGCGTACTACGAATGGGTGCCGAAGGGCCGCTTCACCGTCGAGTACACGGTGCGGCTGAACAACGAGGGCCGCTTCGCGCTGCCCACCACGCGCGTGGAAGCCATGTACGCGCCGGAGATGTTCGGCGAAGTGCCGAACGCGGGGATGACGGTGCAGTGATGAAGACCCTGGTCTGGCTTCTGCTGCTGTTGGCGATGCCGGTGCATGCCGCCGTGCCGACGCCGCAGGAAGTGAAGGCAGCCTGGCGCTCGTCCGACACGACGCTGCTCGACCGCCACGGCGAGACCCTCGCCACGGTGCGTGTGGACATGGCGGGCCGGCGGCTCGGCTGGGTGGCGCTGGACGACATCTCGCCCGCGCTCGGCCGCGCCGTGCTGCAGGCCGAGGACCAGCGCTTCATGGAGCACGGCGGCATCGACTTCCAGGCCATCGGCAAGGCTGCATGGGACAATTTGTTCAGCAGCGGCCAGCAGCGCACGCGGGGCGCGTCGACGATCACGATGCAGCTCGCGGGTCTGCTCGATCCGAAGCTGGCCCCGCGGTCGAAGGGCCGCACGTGGGCGCGCAAATGGGACCAGGCGCTCGCCGCGCGCGAACTGGAAGCCGGGTGGAACAAGCGCCAGATCCTCGAAGCCTATTTGAACCTGGCCAGCTATCGCGGCGAACTGCAGGGCATCGGCGCCGCCGCGCGCAACCTGTTCGGCAAGGCCCCGTCCGGGCTGGACGCGGGCGAGGCCGCGATCCTCGCGAGCCTGTTGCGCGCACCGACGGCACCGCCGCGGACGGTCGCCCGGCGCGCCTGCGCGCTCGCACGCGAGCTCGCGGGTGAGCTCGAACCGCGCGCGGATTGCGCGGCCATCGAGTGGGAAGTCGACGCGGCGTTCGCGCGCACCGCGTCCGCGCCGGTATCCGCGCCGACGGGTGTGACGCCGCAGTTCGTGCGCCGCCTCGGCGGCGCAGTGGGCTCCAGTTCGGGCAGCGTCGTGCGCAGCACGCTCGACGCAAGCTTGCAGCGCTTTGCCGTCGCCGCGCTGCGCCGCCACCTCGCCGAACTGGCCGAACGCAACGTCGGCGACGGCGCCGTGATCGTGATCGACAACGCCAGCGGCGACGTGCTGGCGTATGTCGCGAACGGCGGCGTCGGCGAAGTGGATGGCGTGACGGCGCTGCGCCAGGCCGGGTCCACGCTGAAACCGTTTTTATACGAGCTGGCGCTGGAACGGGGGCAGTTGACGGCGGCGTCGCTGCTGGACGACACGCCCGTCGACATCCCGACCGTCGGCGGCCTGTATGTGCCGCAGAACTACGACCACCAGTACCGCGATGCGGCGTCGGTGCGCACGAGCCTTGCCGGCTCGCTGAACGTGCCCGCGGTGCGCACGCTGATGCTGACGGGACTGGAGCGCTTTCACGAGCGCCTGCGGCTGCTGGGCATCACGAGCCTGACCGAGGCGCCGGAGTTCTACGGCTGGTCGCTGGCGCTGGGCTCGGGCGACGTCAGCCTGCTGGAACTCGCGCACGCTTATCGCACGCTCGCGAACGGCGGCGTGCAGGACGGCAAACGGCGCGTGCTGGATGCGCGCGCCAGCTTCATCGTGGCTGACATCCTGTCCGACCGCGCGGCCCGCAGCACGACGTTCGGCCTTTCCAACGAACTCGCCACCGGATTCTGGAGCGCCGTCAAGACGGGCACCAGCAAGGACATGCGCGACAACTGGTGCGTGGGCTTTTCGGACCGCTACACGGTCGGCGTGTGGGTCGGGAATTTCGACGGCGGCTCGATGTGGGACGTGTCCGGCGTGTCGGGCGCGGCGCCCGTGTGGCGCGACGTGATGGACTACCTGCACCGTGACCGCCCGAGCCGGCCGCCCGCCGCCCCGCCGGGCATCGTGCGCCAGACGGTCCGCTTCGCGCCGGCCGTGGAGCCCGAGCGCGGCGAATGGTTCGTGCGCGGCACGGAAGTCGCGCTGGTCGAGATGCTGCCGCCGGCGAAGCGCGTGCCGCGCATCGTGTATCCGGCCGCGGACAGTGTCATCGCGCTCGATCCGGACATCCCGGCACCGCTGCAGCGCGTGAGCCTGCGCGCCTACGGCGGCGCGGGCCTGCGCTGGGAACTCGATGGCGCGGATGCCGGCCCGGCCGACCGGAGTGCCACGTGGGCACCGCTTCCGGGCGAGCATGAAGTGAAGCTGGTGGGAGAAGATGGCCGGGCGGTGGCCGCCGCCCGGTTTGAAGTACGTGGAGCGGCGGCTCCCGGTCAGCTGGCTTCCACTTTTTCGACCAGTACCGGCGGTTCCGCGATCAGGTCGAGCGGCAACGGCGTGAACAGCGGCGAGTCCGAGCGGTAGGGCACGCGTCCGGACGGAACGTGGCGCGCGGCCGGGTCCAGGTGCAGGTCCTGGTCGTCGAAGAACAGGTGCGCGCGGAATGCCTTGACGACCTTCGACTTCGGCACGCCGCCGAGGAAGAAGATCTCGTTCACGTACACGCCCCAGTGGCGCAGGGTATTGATGACCCGCATCTCGGCCGGCGCGCTACGCGCCGTCACGATCGCGATCCGTACCGGCGACACGTCCGCGCCGAACGGCAGCCGTTCCTGCAGGCGCGCGAGCCGGCGCAGCAGGATCGCGTACGGACCGTCCTTCATCGGTTCGTTCTGCTTCTCGTCCTCGATCGTGTGGAAGCGGTCGAAGCCCTCGGTCTTGTAGACCAGTTCACTGGAATCGTCGAACAGCACGGCATCGCCGTCGAAGGCGATGCGCACCTGGTCTTCCGGCGGCGCCTCGGCCGCGTGCGGCGGCGGCTTCAGGATCGCGGCGGCGCAGGCCTGCGCATCGATCACGCGCTGGGCGTCTTCGACATTCGTCGTCAGGAACAGGTCGACGGCAAAGGCGTCCAGGTAATCGACGACGGACTCGCCGCCGGTGAACGCATGGCGCGAAATCGGCAGGCCGCGCGACCGAATGTTGTTGAAGACGCGGACACCGGTCTCCGGGCTGTTGCGCGACATGACGACGACTTCGACGAGCGGCTTCGATTCGGACGGCGCATAGCGGTTCAGGCCGAGCAGGGCGCGCACGAGGGCCATGCCGGTGCCGTCGCGCAGCGGCTCGTTCTCGCGCTCGAGCATGTAGGCGCGGTATTCCTCCAGTGCACCCTGGGGATTCTTGATGGATCTGGCTTTGTAGATAGCGTCGGCTTCTGCCAGGTCGAACAGGGCGGTGGCGGAGATGCCGACCACGAGGGTATCGGAAAGGTCGAGGGGAGGCATGGCAGTCGGATTCCTTGGTGGCGGAACGGGAGCATTCCAAACGGCAATTATCGAGGGCAGGGCTAAAGGATACTTGAGTTCAATCGATCACCCCGCCTGAGCGAGCGCAAACTGCTCATGCGGTACGGGTAAGACCATGAAGCGCATGACGTAACGAGACAGGTGACGACATGGCCGACCAGATGGTGTGCACCGAACCCCTCGCCCGCTTGCGCGAGATCCGCCGGCTCGTGCACGAGAACAACCGCTCCTGCCTGCCGGACGAACTGATCGTCTGCCAGATCTACATGGAATCGCGCTTCGACGCGTGCGCCCAGCCCGCAGGCAGCAGCGCACGCGGTTTGATGCAGTTGCTGAAGGTGGCGAACCGCGAACTGTTCCGGCTCGATAACCTGTGCAAGCCGGCCACCCAGCGCTGCGCGGAGCCTGCGCTGTATGCTGAAGCGGATGCATTTCACGCGAGCCCGGCGTTCATCGACGAGGCGACGAATATCCAGATGGGTACGCGCTATCTGCAGGCGTTGATCGACCGGGCCAGGCGTGAGAAGCGGGCGGATCCGATCGTGGAAGCGTACATGGATTATCGCGGCGTGCGGAACGGGATCTATTACCGCAAGATCCGCGCGGCGGCCGAAAAACTGAAACGCGATCCGGACGATATCGGGGCGTTGCATGCGATGACCGCATGAGCGGAGCGCAAAACAAAAAAGGCGTCACGATCACTCGTAACGCCTTGCTTTGCTACTGCTGAATTCTGGTAGGCCGTGCTGGGCTCGAACCAGCGACCAACGGATTAAAAGTCCGCTGCTCTACCAACTGAGCTAACGACCCGAAAGAAGCAAGATTATATGGGGTAACTGCAGTCGTGTCAAACGGGTTACTTCAGCGCCGCCAGCCGGTCCTTCGCTGCCTGCGCTGCCGCCGAGTCCGGGAACTTCGACACGAGCTGCTGCAGGGCCTTCTTGGCGTTTTTCTTGTCCTTCAGCTCCGTATAGCTGGAGGCGATGTTGAGCATGGCGTCCGGGGCCTTCGCGCTCGTGCCGTAGTTGGCGACGACGGCTTCCTGGGCGGCGATCGCGTTCTTGTAGTCGCGCTGCGCGTAATAGGCGTTGCCGAGCCAGTACTGGGCGTTGGCGGCATAGGCCGAGTCGGGGAAGCGGCGTACGAATTCCTGCAGGGCGCCGGCGGCGGCCTTGTAGTCGCCCGATTTGAACAGGTCCATCGCGCCGTCGTAGGTTCTCTTTTCGCTCGGCAGGACTTCGGCGGTCTGGCCGTCGATCGTTTCCTGGCGCGGTTCGAGTTTCTTGATGCGGGCGTCGAGATCCGCGTACAGGTCTTTCTGGTTCTTCTGGGCGTTGGCGACCTCGTTCGCGAGGACTTCGACCTGTCCGCGCAGGCGCGAGATTTCCTGCATGGTCTGTTCGTGCTGGTTCAGCATGTCGACGCCGATCGATTTGTCGGCCTTCGTGTCGACGCGGGCGTTGATGTCGCGTGCCAGTGCATCGACCTTGGCGCGCAGGTCGAGTATCGCCTTGCGGGCTTCATCGTCGTCGAGCAGGCCGGCGTTCGCCTGCAGGGGCAGCCAGGCGGTCAGGGCGAGGGCGACGGCGGCGAGGCGGAACTGGGACGGTTTGATCATCATGACTTTTCTAGACCTATGAAAACTTGGGAATCCAAATGGAAACGGGGCGGGATGCAGTCTGCACCGCATCCCGCCCCGCTGTCAAATCTGCCGGGAGCGCCAGCTCTCAGGCAGGCAAGACAGCGTCCCGATTATTGGTAGACGATGTCCGCGCGGCGGTTTTCAGCCCAGGCAGCTTCGTCGTGGCCGGTGGCCTTCGGCTTTTCCTTGCCCAGCGAAACAGCTTCCATCTGGCTGTCCGACACGCCCAGGGCAGCCATCGACTTGCGCACGGCTTCGGCGCGCTTCTGGCCCAGGGCCAGGTTGTATTCGGTGCCGCCGCGCTCGTCGGTGTTGCCCTGGATCAGGACCTTGCGCTGCTTGTTCTTGGTCAGGTAAGCCGAGTGGTTCTCGACGACCGGCTTGCCGTCGTCACGGACAACGTAGCTGTCGAAGTCGAAGTACACGCTGCGGTTCGCCAGAACGCCTTTCGGGTCGTTCAGCGGATCGACGCTGCCGGTTTCGACCGGCTTGATTTCACGTGCCGGTTCGGCCGGCGGCGTTGCCTGAGCGACCGGCTTTTCTTCGACTTTCGGGGCTTCCTGCAGCTTGGTCGACGAGCATGCCGACAGCAGGGCGGCAGCAGCCACGATGAACGCTACACTTTTTACATTACGCATGGTTTTTCTCCTGGTCAAAAGTTTTTACTTCATAAACGGGCCCCAGCTGGGCTCCCGAATGTTTCCCGCTTGGGTGCTCAGGCGCTGCTTGACGCGTCCGTCGACCGACACAACGGCCAATGCGGTACGCCCGCCACCCTTCGTCGCATACATGATGTATTTGCCGTTCGGCGAAAAACTCGGTTCGGTGGCCCCATCGGCCAAGCGTTGTTCCTGACCGGAAGCCAGGTCCATCGCATACAGGGAAAAACCCCCATCGCGTTGCGAAATCCACGCCAGCGTCTTGCCGTCCGGGGATACACGAGGGCTGATATTGTAGTTGCCGTTGAACGTGACGCGGGTTGCCTGCCCGCCGCTCACGCTCATCTTGTAGATTTGCGGACCGCCGCTGCGGTCGCTGGTGAAGTAAATCGACTGGCCGTCGTGCGAGAACTGCGGCTCGGTGTCGATGCCGTTGCTGTTCGATACGCGGCGCAGGCCGCTGCCGTCCGCGTTCACGATCCAGATTTGCGTATTGCCGGTCTTCGACAGGGCGAGGGCCAGCTTCGTGCCGTCCGGCGACCAGGCCGGTGCGGAGTTGTTGCCTTTCTCGTTGGCGACGACGGTACGCTGGCCCGTCACCAGGTTCTGCACGTAGATCACGGGCTTGCGCAGTTCGAACGAGACGTACGCGACCTTCGTGCCGTCCGGCGACCACGACGGCGAGATGATCGGCTCGCGGCCGTGCGCGGCGACTTGCTCGCCTTCGCCGTCCGCGTCGGCCACGACGAGCTTGTAGTCGCGCGCGGCCGGGTCCTGCTTCACGTACGTGATGCGGGTCGAGAAGATGCCGCGCACGCCGGTCAGTTTTTCGTAGACGTCGTCGGCGATGCGGTGGCCTTCCAGGCGCGTATTGCGCGCCGTGACGGCATCGGACAGTTGCGACAGCTGCGACTGCTTGACGGTGTCGAGCAGTTTATAACGCACCTGGAAGCGGCCGTCCGCGAGACGCTGCACGGAGCCCACGACAAGCGCGTCGGCACCGCTGGCCTTGAAGGCGGCCAGGTCGATGTTGGCGGTGTCGGAAATGGTCTGGCGCGCGTCGATGACCTTGAACACGCCGCTGCGTTCGAGGTCGGCGCGGATGATGGCGGACACCTGTTCGGGTGCCACCGATTCGTCGGCGAATGCCGCGACTGCGACCGGGATCTGGTTGCTGCCCACGCCGGCGATTTCGACTTTCAGCTGGGCATGTGCAGCCACGCCCATCAGGAGGGTGGCCGAAAACAGCAGGGTATGTAGTTTCTTCATGTTTCTCTCAGCAATGGTTAAGGTCGGAACGCGATCACTGCAGATCCTTCATATGGAACTCGATCACGAGGGAACGCTCTACCGTACCATCTTTCTTCTTTGGCAGTGGGGACGATTTGGTGATGCCTTTTTCGACGGCATCGTCGAATGAAGGCACACCGCTGCTCTTGATCTTCCTGACCGAAATGATCTCGCCGGTCGGTAACTGCTCGACGCGGAACGTCGCCGTCGGATTACCCGGTTCGTCGAGGCTGCCCGCATACGACGTATTGCCCTTCACCTTGGCCGTGATGGCCGCGGAGTAGCCCTTGTCGATGCGCGGCGCCGTCGATTTCTCGGCCGTGCCGGTGCTGGTCGGATTGCCGGCCGCGCCCGTGATGCGGCGCATTTCCTCGGCGCGGGCGGCTTCCAGTTTCTTCTGTTCGGCGGCTGCCTTTTTCTTCTTCTCGGCTTCCTCTTTCTTTTTCTTTTCCGCTTCGTCTTTTTTCTTCTGCTCGGCTTCTTTCTTTTCAGCGTCGGCCTTGGCTTTCTTCTCTTCGAGTTCGCGTTCCTTTTTCTCGGCGAGCGCCTTCGCTTTCTTTTCTTCCGCGCGCTTCTGTTCCTCCAGCTTGCGTTCGCGCTCTTCCTCGATCTGCTTGCGCTTCAATTCTTCCTTGCGTTTCTTTTCGCGCTCGAGGGCAATGTCCGGCGCCTTCGGCTGCGGTTTTTCGACGACGGGCGGCGGCTCCACGGCTTTCGGCGCGGGTTGCGGCGGCGGGGTCTCGGGTTCGGGTTCCGGCTCGGGCGCCGGGGCAGGCGCGGGCGGCGGCGCGGCGGTCTGCGTCGTCACGTCCCAGATTTCCGCCTCGACGGCGACGGGCGCATTGTTCTGCCAGCTCACGCCGATCCACAGGAACGCCAGCAACATGGCGTGCACGCCCACCGCCAGGCCGATGGCCGGCCAGCGGTTCGGTTCAGGCGGCACGCTGTAAGGCGCGCCGTTGCCGATGTTGGTCTGCTTCGTTGCTGACATCAGTTCGTCTTCACTTCGTGGCCAGGCCGACGCGGTTGATACCCATCTTCTTGGCTTCCGAAATCAGCTGGATGACGTCATCGTATTTGCTGTCGCGGTCGCCAGCTATCAAGACCGGATAATCCGGATGCTCGGCGTGCAGGTCGCGCAGGCGCGTGACGAGCGTCGACCGGCTCGATACGTCTTCCAGCGGCTGCGGATTCTTGCCCGTGATGCCGATCTGCAGCTGGGCGTTCTCCTTGATCGCGATCTGGATGTAGTCGTCCGGCGGCTGCGTCGAGCGCTCGGCGCTGGGCAGCTTGATCTCGCTGGGGTTCTGCGTCGGCGGTACCGCCATGAAGATGATGAGCAGCACCAGCATCACGTCGATGTACGGCACGACGTTGATCTCGGACTTGAGCTTGCGACGGCTGCCCCGCAGGCTGCTGTTGAAGGCCATGTCGGTTCCTCGTGACGGCGATCAGCGCGACTGGCGCTGCAGGATGTTCGAGAATTCCTCGACGAAGCTTTCGAAGCGGATCGCGAGGCGGTCGATGTCGTGGGTGAAGCGGTTGTAAGCGACCACGGCAGGAATGGCGGCGAACAGGCCGATGGCGGTGGCGATCAGCGCTTCGGCGATGCCCGGTGCAACCGTGGCCAGCGTGGCCTGCTGCACGTTCGCGAGGCCGCGGAACGCGTTCATGATGCCCCACACGGTACCGAGCAGGCCGATGTACGGCGAGACCGAACCGACCGACGCCAGGAAGTTCAGGTGCGTGTCCATCTGGTCCAGTTCGCGGTGGAACGCGGCGCGCATCGCACGGCGGGCGCCATCCAGCACGGCACCCATGTCGAGCGCGTCGCGCGACGCCTGCTTGCCCTTGATGAACTCGCCCATGCCCGCTTCGAAGATGCGGGCCAGCGGACCGCTCTGGTCGCGCTGGCTGCTGGCGCTCTGGTGCAGGGTGTGCAGGTTGCCGCCGGCCCAGAAGCTGCGTTCGAACTGTTCCGTCTGGCGGCGTGCCGCGCGGATCGCGAACAGCTTGCGGAAAATATATGTCCAGCTCATCAGGGAAATCGCGAACAGCAGGGCCATCAGCAACTGCACCAGCACGTGGGCATGGCGGATCAGTTCAATGAATGAGAGGTCTTGGACTGCGTTCATTGGATATATATTTGGTCAAATGGATGATCAGGCGGCACGCATTTTAGCAGCGGCAAGGTCGGGGAGGGAACGCGGACGCATCGTGACAGCATCGATGCAGCCGACTTTCACGTCGGCGCTGGCGAGCAGCGTATCGCCGCGCCAGGCCTGCTGGGCGAACTCGACGGACGCGCGGCCGAGCTTTTCCACGTTCAGGGTCAGTTTCACTTCATCGTCCAGGCGCGCGGACGCGACATAGTCGACGCTGGCATTGCGCACGACGAACAGCGCGCCGTCCTCGTCGCGCAGGGTTTGCTGATCGATGCCGAGCGAACGCAGCCATTCGGTGCGCGCACGTTCGAAGAACTTCAGGTAATTGGCGTAGTACACGATGCCGCCGGCGTCCGTATCCTCGTAATAGACGCGAACTGTCCAGGTGAAAACTGAAGGCATTTCAGCTGCCATAAATGAAAATGGGAAACATTTTACGCCATTTATACCCGTTATATGTGCGCCAGGGTACGTATACCTGGGTATGAGTGGCCGGCGTGAGAATGTGAGAGGCTCATGCCAAGCCAGCAACTGTAGCACTTTTTCATTTTGACCGGCGCCGCTGTTACAAAGCGAAAACAATTCGTTCGCCGGTCGACCGATTTTTGTGCTTGGCGCCTCAGCCCAGGTTGCGCTTGATGTTGAGCGGGCCGTAGCCCTGGCAGGTCGGCATCATCTCGATCTGGTTGATGTTGACGTGCGGCGGCAGGGTGGCGACCCAGTAGGCGGTCTCGGCGATGTCTTCGGCCGTCAGCGGCTGGGTGCCTTCGTAGACCTTGGCCGCGGCCGCATCGTCGCGCAGGCGCACGTTCGAGAACTCGGTGCCGCCGCACAGGCCTGGCGCGATGTTCGTCGCGCGCACGCCGGTGCCGGCGAGGTCGGCGCGCAGGTTCAGCGTGAACTGCTCGACGAAGGCCTTGGTGGCGCCGTACACGTTCCCGCCCGGATACGGGGTGCGGCCGGCCACGGAGCCGATGTTGATGACCAGGCCACTGCCGCGCTCGACCATCGCCGGCAGCAGGGCGTGCGTCATCGTGACGAGGCCCTTGATGTTCGTGGCGATCATCGTCTCCCAGTCTTCCAGCGGCACCTCGTACGCCGGCTTCGTGTTCAGGGCCAGGCCGGCATTGTTGATCAGGACGTCGATCTGGCGCCAGGATTGCGGCAGCATCGACAGCGCTTCCTCGATCGAATTCTTGTCGGTGACGTCCATCGCGATCGGCAGGGCGGATTCGCCCAACTCCCTTGCCAACGCCTCCAGACGGTCCTTGCGACGCGCCGCCAGCACCACCTGGTGGCCGTTCTTGCCGAAAGTGCGCGCCATGGCGGCGCCGAATCCGGCGGATGCGCCGGTGATGAAAACGATCATTTTGGTTTTTGCCTGGCAGGTGGTAACCGTGCGATTGTAGCTGAAATGACCACGCGGGGCAGCGCCGGAAGCCGGGTTGACAGGTCGGCATCGGTTTCCTTGCCTGGCAGCCGCACAATCCCGTACAATCCGAGGTTCCATTTACATCTCACGTGACTGGCGAAAACCGTGCGCTGCCGTCCGATCAGGAGCGATCGGCCTGCCGGCGCGTGGCGAAGGTGGGCACCCACCGGGGAACGTGAGATTTCAAACTTGCCGTTCGCCTGGGCAGCCACCGACTGGTACGCGTTGGTATCGCGGCTGCCCCGCATGTGTTTCGGCTCCCGCCTGTTCAGCGCTGACCGTTGCCTGGTTCTCTTATCGATTGGAGTTTTTTCATGTTTGCAAAAGATCACACGCTCGCCAAGGTTGACCCGGAACTGTTTGATGCCATCCAGAAGGAAAACAAGCGCCAGCAGGACCACATCGAGCTGATCGCATCCGAGAACTACACGTCGCCGGCCGTGATGCAGGCCCAGGGATCGCAACTGACCAACAAGTACGCCGAAGGCTATCCGGGCAAGCGCTACTACGGCGGTTGCGAATACGTCGACGTCGCCGAGCAGCTGGCGATCGACCGCGTGAAGGAACTGTTCGGCGCCGAAGCCGCGAACGTCCAGCCGAACTCGGGTTCGCAGGCGAACCAGGGCGTGTTCTTCGCGATGCTGAAGCCGGGCGACACCATCATGGGCATGTCGCTGGCCGAAGGCGGCCACCTGACCCACGGCATGGCGCTGAACATGTCGGGCAAGTGGTTCAACGTCATCTCCTACGGCCTGACCGAGCAGGAAGACATCGATTACGAGCAGATGGAACGCCTGGCGCGCGAGCACAAGCCGAAGCTGATCATCGCCGGCGCCTCCGCCTTCGCCCTGCGCATCGACTTCGAACGCTTCGCCCGCGTGGCGAAGGAAGTCGGCGCGTACTTCATGGTCGACATGGCCCACTACGCCGGCCTGATCGCCGCGGGCGAATACCCGAACCCGGTCCCGCACGCCGACTTCGTCACGTCGACGACGCACAAGTCGCTGCGCGGCCCGCGCGGCGGCATCATCCTGATGAAGGCCGAGCACGAAAAGGCCATCAACTCCGCGATCTTTCCGGGCATCCAGGGCGGTCCGCTGATGCACGTGATCGCCGGTAAGGCGGTCGCCTTCAAGGAAGCGCTGTCGCCGGAATTCAAGGCCTACCAGCAGCAGGTCGTCAAGAACGCCAAGGCACTGGCCGAGACGCTGATCTCCCGCGGCCTGCGCATCGTCTCGGGCCGTACCGAATCCCACGTGATGCTCGTCGACCTGCGTTCGAAAGGCCTGACCGGCAAGGAAGCGGAAGCGATCCTGGGCCAGGCGCACATGACCTGCAACAAGAACGGCATCCCGAACGACCCGCAGAAGCCGTTCGTGACGTCGGGCATCCGCCTGGGCAGCCCGGCCTTCACGACCCGCGGCTTCAAGGAAGAAGACGCCGTCAAGGTCGGCCACCTGATCGCCGACGTGCTGGACAACCCGCACGACGCCGCGACCATCGAGCGCGTCAAGGCGGAAGTCAAGCAACTGACCGACAAGTACCCGGTCTACGAAGCGTAATGCGATAGGGAGGGCGCCCTTGCGGCGCCCTCTACAAGCCCCATGAAATGTCCGTTCTGTCAGCATGAAGACACCCAGGTCCTCGATACCCGCGTATCCGAGGAAGGCGACGCCATCCGCCGCCGGCGCCGCTGCGTCGCGTGCGACAAGCGGTTCACCACGTACGAACGGATCGAGCTCTCGATGCCGTTCATCGTCAAGAAGAACGGCAGCCGTACCGAATACGAATCCTCCAAGCTGCGCGGCAGCCTGATGCTCGCACTGCGCAAGCGCCCGGTGGCGGCCGAAGCCATCGACCGCGCCGTCGCCTCCATCGAAGAGAAACTCCTCACCAGCGGCCGGCGCGAGGTCGACACGGGCCATGTCGGCGAACTCGTGATGCAGGAACTCAAGCGTCTCGACAAGATCGCCTACATCCGCTTCGCCTCCGTCTACAAGAACTTCGAAGACCTGGCCGAGTTCCAGGAAGCCATCGCGGAAGTGGGCCAGCCGCGTAAGTAATCGAGTAAATAAGCGCGTCACTTTTCCCGGTTTTTAGTTCCCTCCTCACGGTTGAGTCGTCACACGGCTTGCCGGAGCTCGACTGTTACCTTCTCAGCTCTGTTCAACGCAACGCTGGAGGTCGTCGATGCGGTCGCTGTCGGGTTCGCCACTGAGCGTGCGCGCGGGCTTTACGCTGGTCGAAGTGCTTGTCGCCCTGTTCGTCGTCGCGCTCGGCATCGCCGGCGCGGCCGCGCTGCAGACGCTGGCGGTGCGCTCGGCGCGCGACGCGGCCCGCCTGTCCGACGGCACCCGCCTGGCGCGCTCGCTGGCCGAGCGCATGCGCGTCAATCCCCGTGCGCTGGCGCAGTCCGACAACCCGTATCTCCATCTCGATTACGACGCCAGCGGCGGCGCGCCGACCGCACCGGCGCCGTGCTATGCGGACGCGGACTGCGACGCGGACGAGCTGGCGCGTTTCGACGTGTTCGAAGTGGCCGAGGCCGTGGCTGCCGGTTTCCCTGGTGGACGCCTGCGCGTATGCCGTGATGCGGGCTCGCCCGATGCGGCCGGTGTGTTGCCCTGGACCTGCGAGGAGGAGGACGGCGCGCCCGTTGTCGTCAAGCTCGGCTGGCGCGCGCAAGGCGATCGCGAGACCGGTGCGCCGAAGCTGATGATGCCGCTGGCGGGAGCGGCGCCATGAACGCATTGCGCCATCAGCGTGGCCTGACGCTGGTCGAACTGATGGTGGCGCTGACGATCGGCCTCGGCATCGTGCTGATGGCCGGACGCCTGCTCGTGCTCGCGAACGGCGCGTACGCGGCCCAGGCCGAGTCGGGCGGCGTGGAGGACGGCGGACGCTTCGCCATCGACCTCATCGGCCGCGCCATACGCCAGGCCGGCGCCGTCGACCCCGACATGCTGGCCGACCCTGCGGCGGACCATGCCCCGGCACGCCTCGCGGGACTGGATGCGCGCACCTTGTCCCGCGCCACGGCCGGCATCGACGATCCGCTGCCGGCCGCCGTCAACGGCAGCGACGTGCTGGCCGTCCGCTTTCCCGGCGACGCCAGCGCCGTCGATTGCGCCGGCTTCCCGGTCGCGGCGGGCGAGGAGGGCTGGAGCATCTTCTACGTGGCGCGCAACGGTGAAGGCGAGGCCGAGCTGCACTGCAAATACCGCGGCGCCGCGCACTGGAGCGCGGACGCGGTGGCGAGCGGCGTGGACGGCTTCCAGGTGCTGTACGGCGTCGATACGGACGACCCGCCGGACGGCACCCCCAACCGCTATGTGAACGCGACGGGGATCGACGCGCTCGATGCCGGCTTCGCCGGCCTGCCTCCGGCCGAGTTCAACCGGCGGACGCACTGGAAACGCGTCGTCGGCCTACGCATCGGCCTGCTGCTGCACGGCAACCGTCCCACGCGTACACCCGGCGGCGCGCGCTACGACCTGCTGGGCACCGGGTATGCGACCGCGGCGGGCGTTGACGATCCCGGCAGCTCGCTCGACGAGGCCCGCATGACGCCGGACCTGCGCCGGCGCGAGCGGCGGCTGTTCACGTTCACGGCCGCGGTGCCGGCGCCGCCATCATGAGAGCGCCCGCACGCGAACGCGGACTGGCCCTCGCCTGCGCGCTGGCCATGATGCTGGCGACGCTGGTGATCGGCGTGGCCGTCGCGCGCGGGGCATTCGTCCTGCTGGCGTCCGCGCGCAACGAGCGCGACCGCGACGTGGCGCAGGCGGCGGCCGAGGCGGCCCTGCGCGACGCCGAGCACGACATTGCCGGCGCGGCCGGCGTGCCGGCGGAGCGCACCGCGCACTTCGGTCCCGCGGGCGGCCACGCGTTCGCGGAGGACTGCGGCCGCGGCGCGGACGACCTTGGGCTGTGCCGCGAGCGTTCGCCGCCGGCGTGGCAGGCGCTCGACCTCGCGAACGCCGGCAACCCGGCGCTCGTGCCCTATGGCCGGTTCACGGGCGCCGTGCTGGCGACCGGCCGTGGGGGCTTGACCGCGCGGCTGCCGGCCTACGTCATCGAAAGGATCGCGCCGGCGGGGGCGACGGCGCAACTGGGCAGCTTTTATCGCGTCACGGCCATCGGCTTCGGGACCCGGACGTCGACGCGGGTCGTATTGCAGTCACTGGTCCGGGTGCCGCCGCCGGCGGGTGGTACCGGTGGCGATCACGGACATGGAAACGACGATGATGAAGGACATGACAATGGCAACGAGGACGCACGCGGCGGCGGCAACGGCGATGGGCAGCCGTCCCGGCCGCCGGAGCGCCGGCTTCCGGCCGGCCGGATCGGCTGGCGCGAGATCGCGAACTGGGACGAGCTGCACGCCCGTACCCGGCCATGACGCGGGATTCACGCTCGTCGAACTGATGATCGTCCTGACCATCGTCTGCATCCTCGGCGCGCTCGCGTACCCGTCCTACGCCGGCTACACCGTGCGCGTCAGGCGCGTCGAGGGCCAGGTGGCGCTGATCGACGCCATGCAGCGCCAGGAGCGCTACCGGCTCCAGCATCAAACGTATGTCGAGTTCTCGGCGACCGAGCCCGGCGCGGACGGCTTCGCGTGGTGGTCGGGCTCGAGCGCGGCCGCCAGCGCCTACGAGCTCGACGCGCATGCCTGTCCCGGCCGCGAGATCGGGGACTGCGTCGAGATCCGCGCCCGTCCCGGCACGGTCCGCGTCGACATGCGCTTCCGCGATCCCGATTGCGGCGCGCTGACGCTCGACAGTACCGGGCACCAGGGCGCGGAACACCCGGAGGTGCGATGTTGGCCATGACATCCATTCCCAGGCGCGCCTGGCGGGCGGACGGGGTGACGCTGCCCGAACTGTGCATCGTCCTCGCCGCGTCCGCGATCGTGCTGGCCATCGCCGTGCCCGACCTGCGCGATCTCGTGCGGACGCAGCAGCTGAAGGCGGCCACCGGCGACCTGTTCGGGGCGATCGACCTCGCGCGGGCGCAGGCGCTCGCGCGCGGGCGGCGCGTCAAGGTAGTGCCGCGCGATCCGCTCGGGGCCGACTGGCGGCTGGGCTGGCAAGTGCTCGGTGACCCTGACCGAGACCGCGACGGCGGCGGCCAACCGGGGGAGGGCGAGCTGATCGCGGAGCACGGGCCGCTGGCGCCGGGCATTGCCATCGACTTCGCTTTCACGAATGTCGCACGGCCGTACTATATCGCCTACAATGGCGCGGGACGCAGTTGCGCCGACGGTAACAGCGCGGCGGCGCGCTGGGGAACGGTGTCGCTGTTTCATGGCGGGCACATCCGCCGTATTAAAATCAACATGCTGGGCCGGGCGCGCGTGTGCGATCCGGCGCGCGATGCGGGTTGCGACGGCGCGCCGGCGCCATGAACTTTGGCGGCGGGACGCCGCCAGCGTGAACCTTCGGGCGGCGGGACGCCGCCGGTGCGAACCTGGCAACACAACGTAGCGAGACCGGAAACGAGAGTGCAGATACAGAGCGATACCGACGGCATGGCGCTGGCCCTGGAATGGGCGGCGAAGGGCATGTACATCACCGCGCCCAACCCGCGCATCGGCTGCGTGATCGTGCGCGACGGCACCGTCATCGGCGCCGGCCACACGCAGGCCGCCGGCCAGGCCCATGCCGAGATCCAGGCGCTGCGCGATGCCCAGGCGCGCGGCTACGACGTGCGCGGCGCCACCGCCTACGTCACGCTGGAGCCGTGCAGCCATTACGGCCGCACGCCGCCGTGCTCGAACGCGCTGATCCAGGCGGGGCTCGGCCGCGTCGTCGCGGCGATGGTCGATCCGAATCCGCTCGTCGCCGGGCGCGGCCTGGCGCAGCTGGAAGCGGCCGGGATCGAGGTCAGCGCGGGCCTGCTGGCCGAACCGGCCCATGAATTGAACATCGGCTTCTTCACGCGCATGCGCCACGGGCGGCCGTGGGTGCGCCTGAAGACGGCGGCCAGCCTGGATGGCGTCACGGCGCTGGACAATGGCGAGAGCCAGTGGATCACGAGCCCCCAGGCGCGCGCGGACGGCCACGCGTGGCGGGCGCGCGCGAGCGCGATCCTGACCGGCATCGGCACGATCAAGGTCGACAACCCGCAGCTGACGGTGCGCGGCATCGACACGCCGCTGCAGCCGCGCCGCGTGATCGTCGACAGCCGCCTCGACATCGACCTCGACGCGTGCATCCTGCAGGGCGAGCCGTGCTGGATCGTGGCCGCCGTGCCGAACGCGGACAAGGAAGCGGCGCTGCAGGCGCTGGGACACGAGATCCTCATGTTGCCGAATGCGTCCGGCAAGGTCGACCTGCCGGCGCTGATGCGCGAGCTGGGACGGCGCGAGATCAACGAGCTGCACGTCGAGGCCGGTTCCAAGCTGAACGCGTCGCTCGTGCGCGAGGGCTGCGTGGACGAGTTGCTCGTCTACCTGGCGCCCAGCCTCGTCGGCCCGGGGCAGGGGATGTTCGCGCTGCCGCCGCTTGCGCACCTGTCCGACAAGCTGCCGCTGCATTTCCACGCCGTGGCCCAGGTCGGGCCGGACCTGCGCATCCTGGCGCGTTTCAAGCGGGACGAGGATCCGAGCCGCCACGCGTAATACCGCACCGATATTGTCAAAACAAAGGAAGAGATCATGTTCACCGGAATCGTCGCTGCCGTCGGCAGCATCAAATCGGTTACCCCGCTGGCGGACGGCGCGGATGCCGGCGTGCGCCTGGACATCGACGCGGGCGGCCTGCCGCTGGCCGACGTCGCGCTGGGCGACTCGATCGCCATCAACGGCGCCTGCATGACCGTCGTCGAAAAGACGGACAGCGCCTTCGCCGTCGACGTCTCGCGCGAGAGCCTCAATCGCACCGTGGGCCTCGACCAGCCGGGCGAAGTGAACCTGGAAAAGGCGCTGACCCTGGCCGAGCGCCTGGGCGGCCACCTCGTCTCGGGCCACGTCGACGGCCTCGGCGACGTGCACAGCTTCGAGCAGGTGGGCGAGTCGTGGAAGCTCGTCGTCGACGCGCCCCGCGACCTGGGCAAGTACCTGGCCTATAAAGGTTCCGTCGTCGTGAACGGCGTGTCGCTGACGGTCAACAGCGTCGAGGACATCGACGGGGCCGGCAGCCAGTGCTGCCGCTTCTCGATCAACCTGATTCCGCACACGATCGCCGTCACGACGCTGAAGCACCTGCGTGCCGGCAAGAAGGTCAATCTCGAGATCGACCTCATCGCACGCTACGTGGAACGCATGCTCAGCGCCGCCAAGGCCTGAGCGGATGGCGTAGACTCCCTGCTGGCCTCCGTGCCAGCGTAGCCGGCCTGTCCGTCTTTACGTTGGCATCACAACGATAACAAGGACGAGACATGACCCGGCACCTTTCCCTCGATGGCAAGACCGTCGCGCGCGGCGCGGCATTGACCGTGCTGCTGGCGGCGGCCGCGTTGGCACATGCCGATCCGGCCGGCATGCGCACCTACCGCACGCTCGCGATGACGGCAAGCGGCGAGCGCATCGCGGCGGTGGAGGCGGTGGAGGGGGAAGCGAGAACGGGGCCGCGGATCGTCGTGCGCGACACGGCCACCGGCCGCATCGCATCGACGTGGCAGAAGGCCGATTGCGCGCAATGCCGCCTGGAGTCCCTCGCGTGGTCACCGGACCAGAAGACACTGGCCGCCATCGTCGCCGACCCGAGGGCAGGTACCGCCGGCGTCGTGCTCGTGCGCGATGGGCGCATGACGCCGCTGGCCACGATCAGGGGCGTCGCCGGCACGGTGCGCTGGTCGCCGGACGGCCGCCAGGTCGCCTTCCTCGCGACGGTCGGCGCGAAAAAGCTGACGGGCGCCGTCGAGGCGGGTGCGCGCCAGGTCGGCGAGATCGGCCTCGCGCAGGAAGAGGACGAGCAGCGCATCGCCATCGTGCCGGCGGCGGGTGGCGACTACCGTCTCGTGTCGCCAGGCGACACGTTCGTCTACGAATACGACTGGACGCCGGACGGCAAGGGCTTCGTCGTCACGAGCGCGCAGGGGAACGGCGACAACAACTGGTGGATCGCGACGCTTGGCCACGTCGACGCGGCGAGCGGCCGCCTGCGCGTCATCGCCGCGCCGCACATGCAGATGAACATGCCGCACGTGTCGCCGGACGGGCGCACGGTCGCCTTCATCGGTGGCCTGATGAGCGACTTCGGTTCCGTCGGCGGCGACGTGTACACCGTGCCGCTGGAAGGCGGCGAACCGGTCGACGTCACGCCGGACTACAAGGGCACGTTCAACGGCATCACGTGGCGCGGCAAGGAGTTGCTCGCGTCCGTGCTGGGCGGCAGCGAAGCCGGCATCGCCGCGATCGATCCCGCGGCGCGTAGCGCGCGCATGCTGTGGCAGGCCCCCGTGGGCCTCTCGGCGGGACGCGACGGGCGGGTCGTGTTCAGCGCGGACGGCCGCGTGGCCGCGTCGGTGACGGAAGACTTCGAGCACGCGCCGCGCATCGTCGCCGGACGCCTGCCGGAACTGGTGCCCATCACCCGCGACAACGATGGGTTCCTGCCGCAGGTCTCCGCGCGCAGTATCGGCTGGACCAACGACGGGTTCGACGTGCAGGGCTGGCTGTTGGGCCCGCGCAGCGTCGAGGCGGGCCGTACCTACCCGATGATCGTGCAGGTGCATGGCGGCCCGGCGGCGGCCGCGTCGCCGCGCTACGTGGCGGCCGGCGACAACGGCAACCCGCTCGTGCGCGACCTCGTGAAGGAAGGGTATTTCGTCTTCATGCCGAACCCGCGCGGCAGCTATGGCCAGGGCGCGGCGTTTACGCGCGCGAACCGGCGCGACTTCGGCGGCGGCGACTGGCGCGACATCCTGGCCGGCGTCGACGCGGTCATCGCCCGCGCGCCCATCGACGGCAACCGCCTCGGGCTGATGGGGCATTCCTACGGCGGCTTCATGACGATGTGGGGCGTCACGCACAGCCCGCGCTTCAAGGCCGCCGTGGCCGGCGCCGGCATCGCCAACTGGATCAGCTACTATGGCCAGAACGGCATCGACCAGTGGATGGTGCCGTACTTCGGCGCGACGATGTACGACGATCCCGCCGTCTACCGCGCCGCGTCGCCGATCGCATCGATCAAGGCGGCGCGCACGCCGACCTTCATCTACGTGGGCGAGCGCGACGTCGAGTGCCCGCCGGCGCAATCGTTCGAATTCTGGCACGGCCTGAAAGCGATGGGCGTGCCGACCACGTTGCTCGTGTATGACGGCGAGGGACACGCGTTCCGCAGGCCGGAGAACCAGCGCGACCTGCGGGCGCGCGAGATCGCGTGGTTCAACAAGTACTTGAAGTAATCAGGATTCGCCGGGTTTCTTCTCGGTGTCGTTCCGCGCCTGGGCCGCGGTGGCCTTGGCCTCGGGATTCAGCACCACCTGCACATAATTCTCCGTGTTCAGGTAGCGCTGCGCGGCCCGCTTGACGTCGTCCACGGTGAGGTTCTGGATGTCCTTGTCGAACGTGAGGATGGTGCCCGGATCGGTACCTTCCGTCAGCGAGGTCTGCAGGGCGGCCAGCCAGTACGCGTTTTCCTGCAGCGATTTGCGGTAGGTCTGCTGCCAGTTCGTCTTGACCTTGTCCAGGTCTTCCTGCGTGGGGCCTTCCTTGCGCATGCGGTCGATCTCCGCGAACGTCGCCGCCAGCACCTTGTCGACGTTGTCCGGGCCCGTCGGCAACTGGACGCCGATCGTGTAGTGGCTGTACGGGATGCGCGTCATCGACGCTTCCATGCCGCCGCCGTAGATGAGGCCCAACTTTTCGCGCAGGATATCGATGATGCGGATGTTCATCACTTCCGCCAGCGCGGACAGGCGCAGTTCTTCCAGTTCCGTGACCTCGCTGGGACCAGTGAACGTCAGCGACACGTTGCTGCGGTCTTCCGAGCCGCTCTTGATCTCGCGCTTGACGACGCCCGTCACGGGACGGATGCCGAGGTCGCGGTAGGCGGTCGGGATGTCCGGCGTGGGCAGGCTGCCGAGGTAAGTCGCGATCAGCGGCTTGATGGCGGCGACGTCGAAACTGCCCACGAAGATGAACGTCAGGTCCTTGGCGCTGGAAAAGCGCTGGCGGTAGATGGCGATTGCGCGGTCGAGGTCGATCTTGTTGATGTCCTCGGGGCGCAGGGCGCGCGGCGCACGCGGGTTATTGTCGTACAGCGTGGCCAGCACGGTGTCGCCGAACAGGGCGCCCGGCTGCGACAGGCGGTTGCGCGCCAACTCCATCTGCTTGCCGATGAACGATTTGTACAGGTCTTCGTCGCGGCGCACGCCGGCGAATTTCAGCCACACCATCTGCAGCATCGTCTCGACGTCGGTGGCGCCCGCCGTGCCCGCGACGACATCCGTGTTGTTGCCCAGGCCCGCGCTCACGGAGGCGGCCTTGCCGGCCAGGATCTTGCGCATGTCGAGCGGCGAGAAATCCTTCAGGCCCATCGCGGCGACGATCGTGTCGGCGTAGCGGGCGTTGAACATGTCCTTGTCGTCGAACAGGCTCTGGCCGCCGAAGCGCGCGGCGCTCATCAGGACCTGGTCGTTGCGGAACGTCGTCGGCTTGAGGATCACCTTGACGCCGTTCGACAGGGTCAACCGGGTGAGACCAAGGCTCCCATCCCGGCTTTCGTCGACGATCTTGCCGGGCGCGGGCGGCCGGTCCATCAGGTGCGCGGCGACGGCCTTTTCGTCGTGCGCCTTCACGTCGCGCTTCTCGGCGTTGGTGACGGCCGCCAGCAATTGCTCGCCGGTGGGAATCGGGGCGTCGCCTTCCGTCTTGGTCGAGCCCGTGTAGATCACGAGCTTGCCGGAGTCGGCCGGGATGGTCCTGGCGGCATAGGCATTGATCTCCGCGAGCGTGATCCCGGGCGCCAGTTCCTTCACGTAGCGGTACTCCGCATCGATGCCGGGAATCGATTCGCCTTCGAGGAAGTTGCGCATCAATTCGGCCGCGTGGACGGCGGAATCCGTCTTGTCCCGCTCGTTCCAGGCGCGCTCGTAAGTGCGCATCATCGTCTTCTTCATGCGCTCGAGTTCGGCCGTCGTGAAGCCGAAGCGGCGCGCGCGCTCGTTTTCCTGCACGAGCGCGTCGATGGCGACGGTGGCGCCGTTCATGCCGAGCGCGGCCATCGCGTTGTACGACCGGTAGCGCGGCGTCAGGCGCGACAGGGCGCTGCTGGCGCCGATGAACGGCGGGGAGGGCAGCGCCGACAATTCCTGCAAGCGCTGGTTCAGCATGCCCGCGAACAGCGCTTCGACCAGTTGCTCGCGGTAGCCGCGCAGGGTGGCGCGCTCGTGGAACGGCTGCAGCGGGTAGCGGATCAGGATCGATGCCGGGCCCGCTTCCTTGTCGGTGACGACGAGCGCCTCGTTGTCCGTGCGTGCCGGGATCTTCGCGTAGTCGCGCGGACGCGCGTGGACGGGGTTCTTCAGGCCGGCGAAATGACGGCGGATCAATTTCTCGGCCTGGGCGGGATCGATGTCGCCCACGGCGACGACCGCCATCAGGTCCGGGCGGTACCAGTCCTTGTAGAAGCGGCGCAGCGTGTCCGGCTTGAAGGTGCGGATGACGTCTTCCTGGCCGATCGGCAGGCGGTCGGCATAGCGCGAGCCGTTGTAGATCTTCGGCATCAGCACTTTCTGCATGCGGTCGCCGGCGCCCTTGCCGAGGCGGGCTTCCTCGAGGACGATGTCGCGTTCCTTGTCGATGTCGGCGTCCGTCAGCGTGAGGCCGTGGGCCCAGTCTTCCAGCACGAGGAAGGCCTTGTCGAGTTCGTCCTTGCGGTCGGACGGCACGGGCAGGATGTAGACGGTTTCGTCGAACGACGTGTAGGCGTTCAGGTCGGCGCCGAACTTCACGCCGATCGACTGCAGGTAAGAGACGAGCTCGTGCTTCTTGAAATGGCGCGAGCCGTTGAAGGCCATGTGCTCGGTGAAGTGGGCCAGGCCCTGCTGGTCCTCGTCCTCGAGGATCGAGCCGGCCTTGACGACGAGGCGCAGTTCCAGCTTGTGCTCGGGCATGCGGTTGCGCTGGATGTAGTAGGTCAGGCCATTGTCGAGCTTGCCGACCTTGACCTGGGCCCCGACCGGCAGCGGATCGTCGAGCTTGAGGGACGCGCCCCGCGCCACGCCCTGCACGAGCAGGGCGGCGACGAGAAAAGTGATGCGGGCGATACGGATGAGCATGCGACGACGTCCTCGGCACGGAAAAAAATCATTCTACCTTGCCCGACTTGGGCCACACTTGTAAATGAGCATGATGTAATGCAGGCCGAACAAAGCGGGTCGTTGTCATTATGCAACGAAACAATGCCGCAGCAGTGGTAGCGGGACTCTAGAGTGCGCGGCCCCCCGACGGGGATACGGTCGAGGACTGGCAAATCCTTTAAAATAGCGGATTTCCGCACCAGCCGGTCCGTACTCTCGAGGAATCCACATGCCCATCTCCACCACCCAGGAAATCGTTGACGAACTGCGCGCCGGGCGCATGGTCATTTTGGTCGACGAGGAAGACCGCGAGAACGAAGGCGACCTGGTGCTCGCCGCCGAACACGTCACGCCCGAGGCGATCAACTTCATGATCCGCCACGCGCGCGGCCTCGTCTGCCTGACCCTGTCCGAGGAGATCTGCGACCGCCTCGAACTGCCGATGATGACGACCCGTAACGGCACGTCCTTCGGGACCAACTTCACCGTCTCGATCGAGGCGGCGGAAGGCGTCACGACGGGCATCTCGGCGGCCGACCGCGCCCGCACCATCCAGGTGGCGGTGGCGAAGGACGCGAAGCCGGAAGACCTCGTCCAGCCGGGCCACATCTTCCCGCTGCGTGCCGTCAAGGGCGGCGTGCTGATGCGCGCCGGCCATACGGAAGCGGGCTGCGACCTCACGGAAATGGCGGGCCTGACCCCGGCGTCCGTGATCTGCGAGATCATCAAGGAAGACGGTACGATGGCGCGCCTGCCGGACCTGCTGGAATTCGCGCAGGAGCACAACCTCAAGATCGGCACCATCGCCGACCTGATCCATTACCGCAGCCAGAACGAGACCCTCGTCGAGCGCGTGGCGGAGCGTTCGCTGGCCACCGTGCACGGCGAGTTCAAGCTGGTCGCCTTCCGCGACAAGCCGAGCGGCTCGGCGCACCTGGCGCTCGTCCACGGCAACCCGCAGGAAGACCGCGAGACGCTCGTGCGCGTGCACCAGCCGGTGTCGATCCTCGACCTGCTGGACAGCGCCTCGACGTCGCACTCGTGGAATCTCGCGGCCGCGATGCAGGCCGTGCAGCGGGCGGAGGCGGGCGTCATCGTCCTGCTCGACTGCGCCGAGACGGCCGACGAACTGTTCGCCCAGTTCCAGGACAAGCCGACGCGCCCGGTCGGCCGCGCGGCCAACCTGGACCTGCGCACCTACGGTATCGGCGCGCAGATCCTGCGCCAGCTCGGCGTGCGCAAGATGAAGCTGCTGGCCAACCCGCGCAAGATGCCGTCGATGGCCGGTTTCGACCTTGAAGTCACCGGCTACCTGGCCAAGCCCGGATGCGAGGTGAGCTCGTAATGCGTCTGCATAACGCGGTACCATTGAACTATTAATCAACGAAAGAACAAGAGGCATAGCCATGACGGTAGGAACTTTTGAAAGCAATCTGGCAGGTGAAGGCCTGCGCATCGGTATCGTGCAGGCACGTTTCAATGCCGATGTCGGCCATGGCCTGCTGTCGGCATGCCTGGCAGAACTGAAGCACCTGGGCGTGGCCGACGAGGACATCCTGCACGTGACCGTCCCGGGCGCGCTGGAAATCCCGCTGGCCCTGCAAAAGATGGCCGAGACGCAGCAATTCGACTCGCTGATCGCGCTGGGCGCCGTCATCCGCGGTGAAACCTACCATTTCGAGCTCGTGTCGAACGAGTCGGGCGCCGGCATCACCCGCATCGGCCTGGATTACGGCATGCCGATCGCCAACGCCGTGCTGACGACGGAAAACGACGAGCAGGCGGAAGCCCGCATGGCCGAGAAGGGCACCGACGCGGCACGCGTCGCGGTCGAGATGGCCAACCTGCTGCTGGGCCTCGAAGAACTGCAGGCCGAAGAAGAGTAAATCGAGTACAACCATGACTGACAAGACATCGCACGCCAATCCCATCAAGAACCGCACGCCGCGCCACCGCGCGCGCGAGTTCGCACTGCAGGGGCTGTATCAATGGCTGCTGAACAATGAACCGGCCTCCACGGTCGTCACCAACATCCGCACCGCGCACGGCTTCGACAAGGCCGACGGCGAGTACTTCACGGAACTGCTGAACGGCGCGATCGCCCAGTCGGTCGAGCTGCGCGAGGTGATCGCACCCACCGTCGACCGCCCGATCGCGGAAGTGTCGCCGATCGAGCACGCCGTGCTGCTGCTCGGCGCGTACGAGCTGAAGAACCAGATCGAGATCCCGTACCGCGTCGTGATCAACGAAGCCGTGGAACTGGCCAAGTCGTTCGGCGGTATCGATGGCCACAAGTACGTGAACGGCGTGCTCGACCGCCTGGCCGGCGAGCTGCGTCCGGACGAGGTGGCGGCGGATTCGCGACGCTGATCCGTTACCCACTATATATAGTAGTGAGAAAGCCGCCCCGGGAGACCGGGGCGGTTTTTTTACATCCACTGGTTTTACGTGGGATCTTACGGGAAAACGAAATTGAGTTCGTGGCCGCGGCTGCCAATGATGGTCACTCACCCAACAACATTGAAGTGGAGACCATGAAAACACATTTCGTTCTTGCAGCGATGGCGGGTGCCATCCTGCTGGCAGGCTGCGGCGGCAGTGGCAGGGACACCAGCATGGCCGTCAGCGCCGGCGGCGGCGCGCACGTGTCCCAGGACCAGGCCGGCAAGCGCGCGACCGGCACCGTCGGCACCGTCAACTCGACCGACCCAAGCTTCGCGACGCTGTCGACGCTGCACGTGGGGCAGACGGCTTATTTCCAGATCCTGGGCACCAACCTGCCCGCCGCGCTGGCGCTCGACGTCACCGATTGCGCCCATCCGGCGAAGCTGTCGATCACGCCCACCGAAGTCCGCTTCCGCTGCACGCCGGGTGTCGCGGACGGCATGAAGACGGTCTCGGTCCGGGACAAGTCCAGCGATACGGTGCTCTACACGGGCGCGGTGTACGTGCAGGCGACGACCCCGCCGCCGATCACGACGGCGCTGCCGATGCCTACCCGCGGCTTCAACCTCGGGAATTCGCTGGAAGCCATGTGGGGTTATGCATTCCCGAGCCAGGCCGTGTACACCGCCGCCGCCAACGCCGGCTTCAACGCCGTGCGCATCCCGTGCGCGTGGGTGACGAATTCCGATGCCACCGGCAAGATCGATCCCGCCTACATGGCCAAGGTCAAGCAGGCCGTCGACTACAGCATCGCGGCCGGCATGTATGTGGTCATCAATGATCACTGGGACGGCGGGTGGTTCGAGAACCATATCGGCGACACGGTCGATCCGGCCGTCGACGCGCAGATGCGCAACCTGTGGACGCAGATCGCGACCGCGTTCGCGGGGTACGACAACCACCTGCTGTTCGCGGCCGCCAACGAGCCGAACGTGTACAAGCCCGCGCACATGGCGACGGTGGCGAAGTACTACCAGACCTTCGTCGATGCGGTGCGCGGCGCCGGCGGCAAGAACACCAGCCGCTGGCTCGTGCTGCAGGGCCAGGGCGACCCGTCGTGGTTCACCAACTTGCCGTCCGATTCGACTCCCGGCCGGCTGATGGTCGAATACCACAACTACACGCCGTCGCTGTTCACGATCATCCATGGCGACCAGTCGTGGGGCAAAGCCATCTGGTTCTGGGGCCAGTCCTACCACTATGCAGGCGATCCGACGCGCAACGCCACATGGGGCGAGGAAGGCAATATCGACGCCGGTATGCAGCAGTTGAAGGACCAGTTCGCCAGCAAGGGCGTGCCCGTGATGATAGGCGAGTTCCATGCGGCCGCCACCCCGGGCCTGACGGGCGACGAACAGGTCTGGAACAATGCGTCCCATCTCTACTGGAACAAGTATGTAGGCGAATCCGCCCGCGCCCACGGTCTGAGCCCGTTCTACTGGAGCACGCCGAACGCCCCGTTCGTGTATGACACGGGCGCCATCACCGATCCGGCCCTGGTCACCGCGCTGACCGACGGCGCCGTTCCGCCGCCGCCGAACGGCGCACCGTACGCGGTCGCGGGTGTGGTCGCCACGGCCGCCGCCGACCAGGTGACCGTGCAGTGGAATGCCGTGCGCGGCGCCACCAGTTACCAGCTCTATCGCACGGCGAACTCCGGCAGCGAACCGGCGACGCCTTCCGTCACCGGCCTCACCGGCACGACGTTCACGGACACGGGCCTGAATCCCGGCACGACGTATTATTACCGCGTGGTGGCGGTGAACGGCGCAGGCGCATCCGGGTTCTCGACCGAAGCGAGCGCACGTACGCCCGGCACCAACCCCGACCCGACGAAGTTCCATTTCGAGACCGACACCCAGTTGTGGACCCCCAGCGGTGCGCTGATCAGCGGCATCGCGACGTCGACCGCCCGGCACTACGCGGGCCAGCGGTCGCTCGCCGTGAACGTCGCGGGCACGGCGGCGGGGTCGGCGTCGCTGGAGCAGAGCGGTGTGATCGTGCCGCCCGGCGCGACGATCACCTTCCACGTCTTCATCCCGTCCGGCAGCCGGATCACGAAGGTCGAGCCCTATCTGATGGACTACAACTGGGGCTGGTTCTCGAATCCGTCGACGACGTTCACGCCGGGCACGTGGAATACGTTCACGATCACGGTGCCGGCGACGTCGGTCACGCCGCTGCAGCGCCTTGGGCTGAACCTGACGACGGGGGCCGCGTGGACGGGCACCGTCCATGTCGACTCGATTGACTGGTAATCCATAAATGAAAGCCACCGCAGCTGGCGCCGACGGTGGCTTTCGACCAGGAAAGGAGTGTAAGGGTGTGGCTCAGAGTCCGGCGACGGTCTCGCCGGTCTGGGTGCTGCCGTGGGCCGTATCGGGCGCCGCGGTGTCCGGCTTGGCCGGCGCGCTGGCCGCTTTCTGGGCCAGGGTCGTGCTCGGGGCCGCAGCCGGTGCCGGCGGGAAGTAGATCGGTACGTTCTTGCCGCTCGCGACCTGTTTCAGGCGCTTGTATTCGGTCAGGACCTTGGAGCCGTAGCCGGAGTCGTCGTCGGCTGCCGCGGCGCCGACGTAGCTCTTGAGGGCGCCTTCGACGGAGCCCGTGCGCTTCACGTAATCCTTCAGGATCAGGGCGCCGACACGAATGTTGGCAACCGGATTCAGGGCAGCCTGCGAGCCGCCGACTTCCTCGAACTTGTCGCTGTGGACCTTGGACATCACCTGCATCAGGCCCTGCGCGCCCATCGGGCTTTCCGCGAACGGATTCAGGCCCGATTCGATGGCCATCACGGCCAGGATCAGCAGGGGATCCAGCTTGATCTCGTGCGCCGTGCTGTACGCGGTCGTGACGAGCATGTTGGCGGCGTCGCCGGCCACCCGGTAGCGGCGCGACAGCCAGTCCGTCACGTACTTCTGCTGACGGGTGGGGCGGTTCGCCGCCTTGTCGTCGTTCGCGATCTCGACGGCGTCCGCGCCGCGCGCCGCGACGAGCTGGACCGCGGGATTGGCGGTGGCAACCTGCGCCGGCATGGCGTGTTGCGGGCTCAGGAAATCCGACACCCGTTTTGCGAAATCGGGGCGGCTGTACAGCAGGGCAATCATTGCTACTGCGGAAAGACCGAAAACGGTCAAGGTATGTTGTGCGGTGGTCAAAACACCACGTGCCGCTTTGATCACGGAAGACCACGTGACTGGCCGGCTGGCCATCTGTTGGACGAGCCTTGCGCTCGTGCCGATGAAGCGATGGATCATCGTCTCTCCTTTGTCGCGGAAAAAGTCATCCCGTCGCAGCGCTGGAAGCGCAGCGTTCGAACGAACTCATGCCGTGCATCAGAAAACCGTCCGTCGCCGCCTGTAGCGGTCGAGGAACGCCGTCATTGCTTGCTTCAGCTGGGCCGCGCTGCAGTGGAGGCGCCCAGTAGCTAACAACTGTCTCGGGGTTGGTTGGGCAGACGCCCAGTGAAAACACTCCTAAAATGTCGCTGGGGCCCCGACCCCGTGAAAGAATGAGACCGGCTAGAATCACGTCTTGGACGGGCCTGCCTCACTTGATACGGCGGATTGTAGAAGCTCGTTTATATCAAGTCAATACTAGCACTCACGCGTTCTATTACTTTTAGATCTAAAGAACGTACAGGAGCTCATCAATTCTTTGGCAAATCAACCACTTGCCGGCGATTGTTAGCACACCTCAAAAGATGTAAAAAAGAATTAAAAATTCAATGAACTATTCTGATCTGCGGGATTTTATTGCTAAGTTGCAAGAAAACGGTGACTTCAAGCGCGTATCCGCGCCTATTTCACCGAATCTTGAAATGACGGAGGTGTGCGACCGGACGTTGCGTGCCGGCGGGCCGGCGCTGCTGTTCGAGAACCCGGTCGATGCCGCCGGCAAGCGCTATCCGATCCCCGTGCTGGCCAACCTGTTCGGCACGCCGCAGCGGGTAGCGCTGGGCATGGGCGCGGACGACGTCGGCGAGCTGCGCAAGATTGGCCACGTGCTGGCGCGCCTGAAGGAGCCCGAGCCGCCCAAGGGTTTTCGGGACATCATGGACCTGGGTTCGCTCGTCAAGGCCGTGTGGGACATGGCGCCCAAGGAAGTAAAGGGCGCGCCGTGCCAGGAAATCGTCTGGGAAGGCGCCGACGTCGACCTGGCCCGCCTGCCGATCCAGCATTGCTGGCCGGGCGACGTCGCGCCCCTGATTACCTGGGGCCTCGTGATCACCAAAGGGCCGAACAAGAAGCGCCAGAACCTGGGCATCTACCGCCAGCAGGTGCTGGGGCCGAACAAGGTCATCATGCGCTGGCTCGCACACCGCGGCGGCGCGCTCGACTTCCGCGAACACTGCATCGCCAACCCCGGCAAGCCGTATCCGGTGGCGGTGGCGCTGGGCGCCGACCCGGCCACGATCCTGGGCGCGGTGACGCCCGTGCCGGACACGCTGTCCGAATACCAGTTCGCCGGCCTGCTGCGCGGCCAGCGCACTGTCCTGACGAAGGCGATCGGCAGCGAGCTGCGCGTGCCGGCGTCGGCCGAGATCGTGCTGGAAGGTCATATCTATCCGGACGAGAACCACCCGTCCGGCTTCGAGCATGCCCTGGAAGGGCCGTATGGCGACCACACCGGCTATTACAACGAGCAGGACTGGTTCCCGGTGTTCACGATCGACCGCATCACGATGCGCCGCGACCCGATCTATCACTCGACCTACACGGGCAAACCGCCCGACGAGCCCGCCGTGCTGGGCGTGGCGCTGAACGAAGTGTTCGTGCCGCTGCTGCAAAAACAGTTCACCGAGATCACGGATTTCTACCTGCCGCCGGAAGGCTGCAGCTACCGCATGGCCGTCGTGCAGATGAAGAAGCAGTACGCCGGCCACGCCAAGCGCGTGATGTTCGGCGTGTGGAGCTTCCTGCGCCAGTTCATGTATACGAAGTTCATCGTCGTCGTGGACGAAGACGTCGACGTGCGCGACTGGAAGGAAGTGATCTGGGCCATCACGACCCGCGTGGACCCGACCCGCGACACGGTCCTGGTCGACAACACGCCGATCGACTACCTCGACTTCGCGTCGCCGATCAGCGGCCTGGGCAGCAAGATGGGTATCGATGCCACTAATAAATGGCCGGGCGAAACGAACCGGGAGTGGGGCACACCCATCGTCATGACGCCGGAAGTCAAGGCGCGCGTGGACGGGATCTGGCAGCAGCTGGGGCTGTGACGTCCGCTTGATGCGGGACACTCTATATAGGTATGCGCGGAGCATCCCGGCGGTGGTTTGCCGGTATGCCCGTAACCGGTTATAATGCGAGCTGGCGGGCCCCTGCGCATTGTGGCATGGTTTACCTGGTCAGGTCGGGAACGAAGCAGCCAAAGCCGTTCACCGCAAGTGCCGCAGATCAGGCTCGCCTACTACCTTCCTTATTCATCGATCTCCGCTTCCAGCGGGCGCATCGATACCTCCACCAGCGGATTTTCCCTCAGCATGTCCTCGTCGAGCTTGAGCCTGGCATGGCGCTTGTCGCCGCCGGCATCGAGCGGCGAGAGTGCCTTGTTGAAAGAAAAATATCAGTGCAGGGGAATTCCCGATGAGCGTCTAATGTTGCCGCGCCTCGCCCGGTCTACGGTAAAATCCCGGTATGTCCTATCAAGTCCTCGCCCGCAAATACCGTCCCCGGAACTTTGAAACGCTGGTTGGCCAGGAGCACGTCGTCCGTGCGCTGACCCATGCCTTGCGTACCGGACGGCTGCACCACGCCTATCTGTTCACCGGCACGCGCGGGGTGGGCAAGACCACGCTGTCGCGCATCCTGGCCAAGTCGCTCAACTGCGTCGGGCCGGATGGCAACGGGTCGATCACGGCCGAGCCGTGCGGCCAGTGCGAACCGTGCCGCGCGATCGACGCCGGCCGCTTCGTCGATTACGTCGAGATGGACGCCGCGTCGAACCGCGGCGTCGACGAGATGGCCCAGCTGCTGGAGCAGGCGGTCTACGCGCCGAGCAATGCACGCTTCAAGGTCTACATGATCGACGAGGTGCACATGCTCACGAACCACGCCTTCAACGCGATGCTGAAGACGCTGGAAGAACCGCCCGAGCACGTGAAATTCATCCTCGCGACGACGGACCCGCAAAAGATTCCCGTGACCGTGTTGTCGCGCTGCCTGCAGTTCAACCTCAAGCAGATGCCGCCGGGTCACATCGTGGGTCACCTGGAAAACATCCTCGGCCAGGAAGGCGTGACGTTCGAGCAGCCCGCGCTGCGCCTGCTCGCGCAGGGCGCGCACGGGTCGATGCGCGACGCGCTGTCGCTGACCGACCAGGCCATCGCCTATGCGGCCGGCGCCGTCACGCTCGACGCCGTGCAGGGCATGCTGGGCGCGCTCGACCAGTCCTACCTGGTCCGCCTGCTCGATGCGCTCGCGAACCAGGATGGCGCCGACCTGATGGCCGTCGCCGACGAGATGGCCAGCCGCAGCCTGTCGTACAACGGCGCGCTGCAGGACCTGGGCACCCTGCTGCACCGGATCGCGCTGGCGCAGACCGTGCCGGCCGCGCTGCCGGACGACCTGCCGGAACTGGCCGACATCCAGCGTCTCGCCACGCAATTCGATCCGCAGGAAGTGCAGCTGTATTACCAGATCGCCGTGATCGGTCGCAACGAGATCGGCCTCGCGCCGGATGAGTACGCGGGCTTCACGATGACCCTGCTGCGCATGCTGGCGTTCCGCCCCGGACAGGGCGGGGCCGAGCAGGCCGCATCGCCGGCACCGGCCGGGCTGGCGCGCACGATGCCGCAGGCGGCACCGGCGCGTTCATCCGCAACTGCGGCTGCCGCTGCCTCCGCTGCACCGGCCGCCGCGGCGCGTCCGGCCGGCCCGGCGGCTTCCGCGGCTCCAGCATCCGCACCGGCTTCCGCGCCGTCCGCACAGGGTGCCGGCCGCGCCATGACGTCGGCCCGTGCAGCCCTCGATGCCGCGCTGGAAGCGGCGCGCGCCGGTTCCCGCATGGGTGGCGTGCCACGCCGTCCGGCACCGGCCGCGGATCCGGCGCCCGCTGCCGCACCTCCTGCCGCGCCGGCGGCGACCGCCCCGAGCGCGCCGGCGCGCGCGGCCGCGCCGGCACCGTGGGACCGAGGGCGCGCCGAACGGCGCCGCCGCTGCCGCCACGCGCACGCAGCCCCGGGCCGCCGCCCAGCCGCAGCCGGCGATGATGCGCCAGGCCGCCCAGGGGCACGCCGACGAGCAGGCCGTCGCCGACGACGAACCGCCGGCCTGGGTCACCGAGTTTTCCGACGACAGTGCCGTGGCCATGGACGCCCCGGCTGTGCAGGCGCCGCCCACCCCGGCCCGCGTCGCGGCACCGTCCGCGCCGCCGTACGCCTACGTCATCACGCCCGTGCCGGCCATCGACTGGGACGGCAACTGGCCCGCGCTGGCCGCCTCGCTGCCGCTGCGCGGCGTGGCCCAGCAGCTCGCCTTCCAGACCGAGCTGGTCGAGTGCGTGGCGGATGGTGCCGCCGCGACTTTCCGCCTGCGCGTCCCCGTCGACACGCTGCGCGCCAGCGGCAACAGCGAAAAACTGTGCGCGGCGCTGCAGGAACGCTTCCCGACCGTGCGCGTGAACGTCGAGACCGAGATCGCGCCGACCTGGTACACGGCCAGCGCCGAAGCCAAGGCGCGGCGCGAGCGGCTGCAGCGCGAAGCGGAAGCGGCCGTCGATGCCGATCCGTTCGTGCAGGACATGGTGAGCACGTTCGACGCGTTCGTCGTGCCCGGTTCCGTGCGGCCGATCGCGTCCTGAGCCGGGTCCGTGCCCGCGCCGGTATAAACTGTATAAACGATTTACCCATCCGACTTTTTTGGAGAACACATCATGATGAAAAACCAGCTCGCAGGCCTGATGAAGCAGGCGCAGGCCATGCAGGACAACATGAAGAAGGCGCAGGAGCAGCTGGCCCAGATCGAAGTCGAAGGGCAGTCGGGCGCCGGCCTCGTGAAGGTCGTCATGACGTGCAAGAACGACGTCAAGCGCGTGTCGATCGACCCGTCGCTGCTGGGCGACGACCGCGACATGCTGGAAGACCTGGTCGCCGCCGCGTTCAACGACGCCGTGCGCAAGGCCGAAACCACCGCCCAGGAAAAGATGAGCGGCCTGACCGCCGGCCTGCCGCTGCCGCCGGGCTTCAAGATGCCGTTCTGATGTTTATTGTTACCCTAACTTATACGGCGCCGCTCGAGCGCATCGACGCTTGCCTGCCGGCGCACCGTGCCTGGCTGCAGGAGCACACCGCGCGCGGGCTGCTCCTGATGGCGGGCCGCAAGGAGCCGCGCGACGGCGGCATCCTCGTCGCCCATGCGGCCGACCGCGCCACGCTCGACGCCGCGCTGCGCGACGATCCGTTCGCGCAGGCGGGCCTCGCGACCTATGCGGTCACTGAATTCGTTCCCACCATGACCGCCGAGGCGCTGTCCGCCTGGCGCGCACAGTAAGCACCGGCGGAGGCTCGGCGTCCCCGGGGTCCAGGAGTCAATTATGTCCAAATCGCTCGACTTCCTCACCGAGGCACTGCGCCGCCTGCCGGGCGTCGGGCCGAAGTCGGCGCAGCGCATGGCCTTCCACCTGCTGCAGCACGATCGCGAAGGCGCCGCGATGCTGTCGCGCGCGCTGTACCAGGCCGTCGACGCGGTGCATCACTGCGCGCTGTGCAATACGTTCTCGGAGACCGAGGTCTGCGACCTGTGCGCCGACGAGCAGCGCGACCGGACACTCCTGTGCATCGTCGAAACACCGGCCGACCAGATGATGATCGAGCAGACCCTGACATACAAGGGTTTGTACTTCGTGCTGATGGGCCGGCTGTCGCCGCTGGACGGCATCGGTCCCAAGGACCTGCACCTGGAAAAACTGATCGGTCGCGCGGCCGATGGCGACGTGAAGGAAGTCGTACTCGCCACCAATTTCACGAACGAGGGCGAAGCGACCGCCCATTACATCAGCGAAATGCTGAAGGCGCGCGGACTCACGGTCAGCCGCCTTGCGCGCGGCGTTCCCGTCGGGGGTGAGCTCGAGTACGTGGACGCGGGCACCATCGCGCGCGCCATGCTCGACAGGCGCAGTGCATAATGGGCCTCCCCACAACGGGGAGCCCTCGCACCGTCGCGCAACAGTGACGGCATCGTAGCGGCGCCGGACGGTGCCTGCGCGGCCAGGACGGCTCCCGGCAGCAGGCGGTGTTCGCTTGACAGTGCGCAAACCCGGCGCACCGTCTACGCTGCTATTGTGGGGATACTTTGACCGGACCCCAAGCATGCATCTCGTCGACATCACGATGTTCTACGCGGCCGAAGGAGGCGGCGTCAGCACCTATCTGAATGCCAAGGCCCACTGGCTGGCACGGCGCAGCCGCGTCCGGCACACGATCATGAGCTCCAACGTGGAGACATGCGACGACACGGTGCCCGCGCTCGTCAAGATACCGTCCGCCGGCCTGCCGGGTTTCCACGGCTTCCGCATGCCGCTGTCCGTCGAAGGCCCGGTGCGTCTGCTGGAATCGGTCCACCCCGACGTCGTCGAAGCGGGCGACGCCGGCCACTGCGCCTGGGCCGCGCTGCGCATGCGCCGGCGCTACGACATCCCGGCCGTCGCCTTCTACCACTCCGACCTGCCGCGCCTCGTGCAGCCGCGCTTCGGCCGCTGGATCGCGCGCGGCACCTGCCGCTACCTCGCCAACCTGTACCGCCAGTTCGACCTCGTGCTGGCACCCAGCCGCGTCATGGTGCAGCAGCTGGACGCGATCGGCGTGTCCGGCGCGGTCCACCAGCCGCTCGGCATCGACAGCAGCGTGTTCCGTCCGCAGCGCCGCGACGAGACCCTGCGCGAACACCTGGGCCTCACGCCGGACGCGCGCCTGCTCGTCTACGCGGGCCGCTTCACGCCGGAAAAGAAGCTGCACGTCCTCATCGAAGCCGTGCGCAAGCTGGGCGACCCGTACCACCTGATCCTCGTGGGCGGCGGCGGCGTGCTGCCGTATTGCGACCGCGTCACGCACATCCCGTTCCGGCGCGACCAGCGCCAGCTCGCCCGCCTGCTGGCCAGCTGCGACGTGCTCGTCCACCCGGGCGATTGCGAGACGTTCGGCCTGATCGTGCTGGAAGCGATGGCGTGCGGCCTGCCCGTCGTCGCCACGAACAAGGGCGGCGTGGCCGAGCTGGTCGACACGGAGACGGGCATCCTGGCCGAGCCGAACCGCGTCGACAGCCTGGCCGGCGCGATCGAGGCCATCTACCAGCGCGACCTCGTCCGCATGGGGCAGGCCGCACGGCGCAGGGCCGTCGAACGCTACGACTGGAACGAGATCCTGCCGCAGGTGATCGGCCGCTACGAAGGCCTGCTGCACGGGTATCCGCACGCGGCCGCCGACATCGCCATCGACCTGATCCATGAACGGGAGCGCATCCGTGTCACAGACTGACTGGTCTCCTGACGAGCACATGCTGTGCGTCTCGATCCACGACGTGGCGCCGGCCACGTGGAGCGATTGCCTGCGTCTCGTGGAAGCCGTGCGCGCCGTGGCGGACATCCCGCTGACGTGGCTCGTCGTCCCGCATTACCACTTCCGCCCCGAGCAGTCCCTCGCGATGGAAGCCTGCCTGAACGTGGCGCTGGAGCGCGGCGACGAGCTGGCGCTGCACGGCTACAGCCATCTCGACACGGAGGCGGCCACCGGCGGCCTGCGCGCGCGCTTCCTGCGTAACGTGTACACGCGGCGCGAGGGAGAATTCGCGGCGCTCATGGAGGCGGAAGCGCGGCGGCGCCTGGAGCTGGGCCTCGACTGGTTCGCGGCGCGCGGCTGGACGCCCACCGGCTTCGTGCCCCCGGCCTGGCTGCTGGGCGAGGGCGCCTGGCGGGCGCTGCGCGACGCGCCGTTCACGTACACGACCACGTTCAGCCATTTTCATTGCCTGCCGGCCCGCGAGCGCCGCCCCGCCGCGCGGCCGCAGCGTCAGCAGGTTTTGCATGACACCGGTGATCGGCCAGCTCACCGCGGCGAGAATGTGCAATACGGCGCCGCGAGCGTCCAGTATGGCAGCGGGACTGTCCAGGCCGGCAAAGGCAACCAGTCTGCCCGCGGCCCGGGCAACAGGCAGTTCGATGCGCGCAACTGGACGGGCGCGACCGGCCCCGATCGGCGTCACGATGTGCCCGGCCGCGCCGATCCGGCGCTGCCGCAAGATTGGCCGCAAGATCGGCCGCAAAATCAGCCGCAAGATCAACCGCAAGATCGGCTGGAAGACAAACCGAACCCGGACATCTCTCCCGCGACGTCTACGCCATTCACGCAAAACAACCGCCACGGTACGCACGCGATCCTGTCGCCGTCGCTCGTGTACGCGGCACGCAACCGCGGTGGGCGCATCCTGTCGCCGCGCGTCGCGGACGCCACGGCAGCCATGCTGGCGCGCTCGCCGCTCGTGCGTTTCAGCCTGCATCCGCCGGATGCGCGCTATCCGGAACTGGTCCGCCACATCCAGCGGTCGCTGGAGCGCCTGCTGGAAGGTCGTGAAGCGGTGACGAAAGCCGAGTTTGCGCGCCGCGTCGTTCAGCGCTTCACCCCGCGCCTCACCCCGCGCGTTACCAATACGGATCCCACCAGCCACCCCGCCAGTAACCCGGACCCCAGCCGTAGTAGCCCGCAGGCGGTCCATAGTGCTGCAGATCGTACTTCGCCCCCAGGCTGATCACGCAACTGCGCCACGCATCCGTCTGGGCCGCATAGCCCAGCCGGACACAGGCCGGGCCGTAGACCGCCATCATCCGCTCGACATCGGCTTGCGCCTGGGCCGCGCGCTCCTGCGGTGTCGTGCACGCGGCGAGCGTGAGCACCAACCCAATACCCAGCACCCGAATCATGGTGCTTCCTCCAACCAACGCGCGCGTCTTGCGCGCCTTTCCACAGCTTAGAAGACAGTAAAAGCCTACGAGAGAGCCAGCTCAATCGCGCACGGGGAACCATCGCGGGTAACGGTTGTCGCGTACTCGCCCGCACGTGCAATTTCTGGCAAGATGCCGCTTTCTCCAAAGGGATGAGCGCATGCGACAACGTGGATGGGGCAAATGGGGGCGGCGGGTTGCGGTCGGGGTCGTGGTGCTGCCGGCGCTCGTCGCGGGCGGCGCCTGGATGGCCTTGCGCGCGAGCCTGCCCGAGCTCGACGGCCAGCATCGCTCGCCGCTGCTGTCGGCGCCCGTCACCGTGGAGCGCGATGCGAACGGCGTGCCGACCATCAGCGGGGCGAACCGGCTCGACGTCGCGTACGCCACCGGGTTCGTGCACGGCCAGGAGCGCTTCTTCCAGATGGACCTGCTGCGCCGCAGTGCCGCCGGCGAACTCGCCGAGCTGTTCGGCGCCAAGGCGCTGCCGCTCGACCGTGCGCACCGCCTGCACCGTTTTCGCGCCCGCGCCGAACAGGCCGTGCAGCGCATGGCGCCGGCCGAGCGCGCGTTCCTGGACCGCTACGCCGCCGGCGTCAACGACGGCCTGAACGGCCTGCGCGCGCGCCCGTTCGAATACCTGCTGAGCCGCGCGACGCCGCGTCCGTGGACTCCCGCCGATTCGCTGCTGGCCGTGTGGGCCATGTACTTCGATTTGCAGGGGAACCAGGAACCGCGCGAACTGGCGCGGGGCTGGCTCGCCGCGCACCTCGATCCGGCCCAACTGGCCTTCCTGCTGCCCGAGGCGACCCGCTGGGATACGCCGATGGATGCGGACGCCGTCGCGCTGGCGCCGGCCCCGATTCCGGCCACGGCGCCGGCCTGGTGGGGCCGCAGGGAGGGCGTCCCTGCGCGCCAGGTGGCGCGGATCGCGTTCACGGACTCCGTGGGCAGCAATAATTACGTCATCGCCGGGACGCGCACGGCCAACGGCGCCGCCATCGTCTCCGACGACATGCACCTGGGCCTGCAGCTGCCGAACACGTGGTACCGCGTCGCGCTGCGCTTTCCGGACGCGCAGGGACAGCCGCGCCGCGTCGTCGGCGTGAGCCTGCCGGGGACGCCGCCGGCCGTCATCGTCGGCAGCAATGGCCATGTCGCCTGGGCCTTTACCAACAGCTATGCGGACACGCTCGACCTCGTTCGCCTCGGCGTTGATGCCGACCATCCCGGCCAGGTGCGCACGACGAACGGCTGGGAAACGCCCGTCGCGCACACGGAAACGCTGCTCGTGAAGGGCGAACCGGCGCAGACGATGACCGTGGTCGAGACGAGCCTCGGTCCGGTGCGCACCGTCGACGGCGTCCAGTACGCGGTGCACTGGGTCGCGCACGATCCCGGCGCGCTGAACCTGAACCACCTGAAGCTGGAAGCGTCGACGAACCTCGACGAGGCGCTCGCCGCGGCCGCCGGCGACGGCATCCCGGCGCAGAACGTCGTCCTCGGCGACGACCGCGGCGGCATCGCGTGGACCATCGGCGGCGCGCTGCCGCAGCGCGCGCAGGGCGGCCCCAGGGTGTCGTTCCCGCTCGCGGCCGACGGTGTCGTGCCCACGTGGAGCGGCCTGCTCGCGCCGGCGCAGCATCCGCGCGTCGTCAATCCGCCCGGCGGCCAGCTGGTGACGGCGAACAGCCGCCAGCTCGCGGGCGAGGGCGCCGGCATCGTCGGCGACGGCGGCTTCGACCTGGGCGCGCGCGTGCACCAGTTGAGCGGCAACGTGCGCCAACTGGGCGACAGGACGGACGTGCCGGCCGCGTTCCAGGCGTCCCTCGACGACCGCGCACCGTTCATCGCCGGCTGGCGCGAGCGCGCCCTGGCCGCGCTGGATGCCCACGCGCTGGACCGGCATCCGCAGCGCGCCGAGTTCCGCCGCCTGCTGGAGACGAGCTGGGACGGCCGCGCGAGCACGACGTCCGTCGGCTATCGCCTCGCGCGCCAGTTCATGTGGTCGCTGCACGAGCTGTTGTTCGCCGGCGTCGATGCGGAGCTGGCGAAACTCGATCCGAAGGCCAGCATCGTGGTCGCGACGTCGCGCTGGCCGGACGTCGTGGCGCGCCTGCTGGACGAACGTCCGGCCGCGTGGCTGCCGGCCGGTTACGCGAGCTGGCAAGACCTGCAGCTGGCGGCCATCGACCGCGCCATCGCCGAGATCAGGGAAGACGGCACGCCGCTCGCGCAGGCCACCTGGGGCCGGCGCAACACGGCGACGATCGCGCATCCGTTCACGATCGCGCTGCCGGCGCTGCGCCGTTGGCTCAGCGTCCCGCCGGACCAGTTGCCGGGCGATGCCAACATGCCGCGCGTGGCGGGGCCGAAGTTCGGGCAGTCGGAGCGCCTGACGGTGGCGCCGGGGCGCGAGGAAGAGGGGCTGTTCGACATGCCCGGCGGGCAGAGCGGGCATCCGCTGTCGCCGTATTTTTTGAAAGGGCACGAGGATTGGGTGCGCGGGAAGCCGACCCCGCTGCTGCCGGGGGCGGTGGTGCACACGCTCACGTTCACGCAACAGTAAACGGTCAGCGCGCCGCCATCGGCACCCACAACTTCTGCAGCATGCCGGTCACCGCTTCCGGCGGCGCCGGCCGTCCGAGGTAGAAGCCCTGCACGAGATCGCAGCCGTATTCTTCCAGCAGCACGAGCTGTTCTCCCGTCTCGACGCCTTCCGCCACGACGATCATCTTGAGACCGTGCGCCATCGCGATGATGGCGCGCGTGATCGCGGCATTCTCGGAATCCTGCGGCAGGCCGCTGATGAAGCTGCGGTCGATCTTCAGCGCGCGCACGTCGAAGCGCTTCAGGTAGTTCATCGATGAATAGCCGGTGCCGAAGTCGTCGATCGACAGGTACACGCCGATGCCGCGCAGTTGCTCCAGGGTGGCCAGCGTGGCCTTCGCATCGTCCATCAGCGTGCCTTCCGTCAGCTCGAGTTCGAGCAGGCGCGGGTCGAGGCCCGTGTCGTGCAAGGCCGAGAGCACGATCTGCGACAGGTTCTCGTCCTTGAACTGCTTGGCCGACAGGTTCACGGCGATGCGCACGGGTCGGCGCCCCAGTTTCTGCCAGTGGCGCGCCTGGCTGCACGCGGTACGCAGCACCCATTCGCCGATCGGCACGATCAGGCCCGTCTCTTCGGCCAGCGGGATGAACTCGTTGGGCGAGACGACGCCCCGTTCCGCATGGCGCCAGCGCACGAGGGCTTCCACGCCGACGATCTCGTTCGAGCGCACGTCGAGCTGCGGTTGATAGAGCAGGTACAACTCGTCGTTCTGGAGCGCGCGGCGCAGGCCGACTTCCAGCTTCACGTGGCTCATGATCTGCATCGTCAGCGACGACGAGTACAGCTTGGCGTTGTTCTTGCCGCAGTTCTTCGCGTGGTACATCGCGGTGTCCGCGTACTTCAGCAGCGACGTGCAGTCGTCGCCGTCTTCCGGGAACAGCGAAATGCCGATACTGGCCGTCACGAAGATCTCGTTGCCCTCGATGACGAAGGGGCGGCGCATGGCATCCTTCACGCGGTGCGCCACGTTGAGGGCGTGCTCGACCCGTTCGAGGTCGGGGATCAGGATCGTGAATTCGTCGCCACCCAGGCGCGCGAGGTTCGTGCCCGCGCTGTTGGGAGTGTCCGCGCGCGGGACCAGGTCGCCGCGCGACAGCAGGTCGTTCGGGCGGATCGTCTCGCGCAGGCGGTCCGACACCTGCTTCAGCAACTGGTCGCCCACGTCGTGGCCCAGCGTGTCGTTGATGCGCTTGAACGCGTCCAGGTCCATGAACAGCACGGCGAATTTCTTGTTGCCGATCTTGGAGCGCTGCAGCTCGCGTTCCAGCATTTCCAGGAAGGCCTGGCGGTTCGGGATGCCGGTGAGGCTGTCGCAATACGCGAGGCGCCGGATCTGCTCTTCCGCGCGCTTTCGCTCGCTGATGTCGCGCACGAGGCCCAGCACTTCGTTCGGACCGGTGGCGACGAGGCGCGCCTCGAAGTGCTGGGCCTCGCCGAAGCGGATCAACTCGTATTCGACCGAGCGCACCTGCTGCACGTGCAGGGCCATGCCCACCTGCTCGAACAGGCGCTCGGCGATGTCGCGCGGCAGGACGTCCGTCACGTGGCGGCCGACGATCTGTTCGTCCGCGCCGGCGTCGCGCACGCCGCGGCCCGGCCCGTCGCGGCCCGGCTCGTAATCGAGATAGAAGCCGTCGCGCGACATGCGGAAGAAGGTGTCGGGAATGGCGGCCAGCACCGCGCGGTTCTGGGCGTCGGCGATGCGCAGGCGGACGATGGCATCGCTTGCACGCAGCACGTACAGCACGCGGTGGCCGAGGATGGGCCAGTTGATCGGCTTCGAGACGAAGTCGGTGGCGCCGGCCTCGTACGCATTGGTGACGGCTTCCAGGTCGTCGCCGCCGGTCACCATCACGATCGGGACCATTGCGCCGTTCGGCAGGTCGCGGATCGCGCGGCATGCGGCAAAGCCGTCCATCTTCGGCATCTCGACGTCCAGCAGGATCAGGTCGGGCGTGCGCGCGTGCGCGAGGGCCACGGCTTCCTGGCCGTCCGCGGCCTCGATGCCTTCCAACCCGACGCCTTCCAGCATCTCGAGCATCAGGAGGCGCATCACCGGATCGTCGTCCGCGACCAGGACGGTGGCAGTTTGGGCTGGCATGTCAGGTTTCCTTTTCGAGGATGGCGGTGAGCGAATGCCGGACGGCCTGGAACTCATGTTCCATGTCGGTCAGGATCGCGTCCGCGCCTTCGGTGGTGTCGGCGCGGCCCAGGTGCTCGAGTTCCTTGCACAGGGCGGCGAGGGCCTCGGCGCCGACGTTGGCGCTGGCCGATTTCAGGGTGTGCGCGATGCGGCGTACGTTGCCCGTGTCGAGGCCGTCGATGGCGGAGCGCAGGGTGCGCAGCTGCTGCGGCGTGTCGTCGACGTAGGCGGCGATCACCTTCTGCACGAGCGCGTCGCCGCGGTCGCGCGACAGGGCACGGATCTTGTCCAGCGCCACGCGGTTGATGACGTCGCGCTGGATCACTTCGACGGATGCGGGCGGCAGCCGCGGCGGCTCGTCGTCGTGGTGCACGGTGGCCGCGAGCGGCAGCGCCATCCAGCGCCCGATCACGGCCGCGATTTCCTGCTGGCTGAACGGCTTCGACAGGTAATCGTCCATGCCGGCGGCGAGGCAGGCCTCGCGGTCGCCCTGCAGCGCGTTCGCCGTGATCGCGATGATCGGCAGCACGCGGCCGCGGCCCGCTTCGCGCTCTTCGCGCCGCATCGCGGCCGTCGCGGCGAAACCGTCCATCACGGGCATCTGGCAATCCATCAGCACGGCGTCGTAGGAATTCGTGCGCACGGCCTGCAATGCATCTTCGCCGTTGCGCGCGCAGTCCACTTGCAGGTCGAGGCTTTCCAGCATCGCCCGGGCCACCTCGATGTTGACGGGATTGTCCTCGGCCAGCAGCACGCGCCGCGTGCGTGGGCGGTGGGCGTCCAGTTGCAGCCGGCGCGGCGGCATGAATCGCGGCGCCGGCGCCACCGGCCGCGCGGCGGCGTCGCCGTGCACGCGAACAGGTCGGCCGCGCGCGCGGGTTTGATGAGCTGGTAGGCGACGCCGGCCTCGCGCCGCTGCACCGGATCGGCGGCCAGCCGTTCGGGGCTGAGCAGCACGAGCCGCGTGGCGCGCGCGGCCGCATCAAGCTTGATCTGCGCGGCCAGCAGCAGGCCGCTCGTGTGCGCGAGCTCCATGTCGAGGATCGCGGCGTCGTACGGCCGGCCCGCGCGCGCCGCCTCGTCCAGCCGCTCCAGTGCTTCGTCCGCGCTCTCCGCCGCGTCGCATTCGACGCGCCACGTGGCCAGGTGGCGTTCGAGGCCGATGCGGCTCGTTTCGCTCTCGTCGACGAGGAGTACGCGCAGGCCGTCGATCGTGTGCTGGTGGTCGCCCGGCGCATCCGGATCGACGCGGCGCTTGTCGAAGGCGACCGTGAACCAGAACACGGATCCTTGCGTGAGGGCGTTCTCGACCCCGATGGAACCGCCCATCAGTTCGACGAGCTGTTTCGAGATCGCCAGGCCCAGGCCCGTGCCGCCGTATTTGCGCGTCGTGGAATCGTCGGCCTGCGAGAACGCCTCGAAGATGCGGCTGCGGGCTTCCCGCGAGATGCCGATGCCCGTGTCGTGCACTTCGAAGCGCAGCATCACGGCCTGGTTGTCCTCGCTCGCGATGCGCACCCTGGCGAGGATGCGGCCCTGGTCCGTGAACTTGACCGCGTTGCCGAGCAGGTTGGCCATGATCTGGCGCAGCCGGTTCGGGTCGCCGCAGATGGCGACGGGGATGTCGTTGGCGATGTCGAAATGGAGCGGGATGTTCTTCGCCTCGGCCTGCGGCGTGTAGACGGTATGGATGTCGTCCAGCAGGTCCCACAGGTTGAAATTGATGTACTCGACGGTGAGCTTGCCCGCCTCGATCTTGGAAAAGTCGAGGATGTCGTTGATGATCACCAGCAGGTGCTCGCCCGACTGCTTCACCAGCCGTGTGTAGTTGCGCTGTGTTTCGGTGAGCTCCGTCCCCAGCAGCATTTCCGTCATCCCCAGCACGCCGTTCATCGGGGTGCGGATCTCGTGGCTCATCGTGGCGAGGAAGGCGCTTTTCGCGCGGCTCGCCGCCTCGGCCGCGTTCTTCGCCTTTTCCAGCTGCTCGGTGCGCACGCCGACCTGGCGTTCCAGTTCGTCGCGGTGGTGCGTGAGCGCGGCGCCGCGGCCTTCGATCTGCGCGAGCATGTTGTTGAAGCTGTCGATCAGCACGCCCAGCTCGTCGTTGCGGTTGTGGGCGATGCGCAGCGTGTAGTTCTGGCTGGCGGAGACTTTTTGCGCCGCGTTGATCAACTTGCCGATCGGGTCGCTGATGCTGCGCCGCAGCCGCCGCACCAGCACGAACGCCGTCAGCAGCGCGGCGGCCAGCGCGGCGGCCATCACGCCCAGTGCGCGCGCGATGTCCAGCCACAGGGGCACGAGGTCGCTTTCGATCATGACGGCGCCCACGGGCGGCAGCGCGCGGCCGTCGGCGGCGGCCGGCGCGCCGAGCACGCGGTAGACGCGCAGCACGGGCAGCCAGGGGCGGCTGCCGGCATCGGCGGCCGCGGCGACGGTGTCGGGATCGAGCCCGCCGAGCGCCTCGACCTTGTCCGCGGCATCCTGGCCGGTTGCACGCCAGGTGGCGAACGGTTGCCCTTTGCGGTCGTACAGGACGGCCGAGGCGAGACCGCGGCGCGCTTCCAGCGCGGCCAGCAGCTGCGTGGCGAGGCGGCGGTCGTTGAACTGCACGGCATCGAGGCCGCCCTGCGCGAGCACGGCGGCCAGCGCCTCCAGTTCCTGCCGTTCCTCGCGGCGCTCGCCGGTCACCGTCGCCAGGGCAAAGGCGACGTACACGACGAGCAGCGCGCTGGCGGCGGCCTGCAGGCACATCGACGTCAGTTTTCGGTTGAGGCTTGAGCGCTCGAGAGTCTGCATGGGTTGGGCGGATCCGGCGGTCGGCGCTGCGAACGAACCTGTCGCACAGGTTCACCATGCAAGAAAGCAAATTCTTGCAGGAACTGACTATAGGTGAGGGATATGGGGCGCCGTTTGTGCTGGCGCAAAGCGGGGGGGCGCGGGGAAGGGGAGGGCCGATAAAACATCGCCCCCGGCGAAGCGGGGGCGACGATATATTGCGTTACGGTAAAAGTGCTAACTCAGCAACAACCCCCGCGCTTGCCGCTACCGTACCGCGCTTCCTGGCGCTCGCGGAAGAATTCCTCGTAGCTCATGACCGGCTGATCCGGATGGTTCTTCTCCATGTGCGCCACATAGGTGTCGTATTCCGGCAGGCCGACCATCAGGCGCATGCTTTGCCCGAGATAGCGGCCAGCCTGTGCGAGCGCGCCAAGCATCACTGCACCTCGGCCATCGAGGCGGCGGGCGCCGCGACGAAAGGCGTCTCCTGGGCGCTCGGTTTGGCGTTCTTGCGCGCCGCCAGCGCCGTGCGGATGCCGTACAGCAGCACCGCGATCACGACGACCATGAAGAAGCCGCACAGCGTGGCATCGACGTAGTCGTTGAAGATGATGCGGCTCATCTGGTCGAGCGACTTGGCCGGCGCCAGCACCTGGCCCTGGTCGAGCGCGGCCTGGAACTTGTGGGCGTGGGCCATGAAGCCGACCTTGACGTTCGGGTCGAAGATCTTCAGCCAGCCGGCCGACAGCGTGCAGATCAGCAGCCAGATGGTCGGCACGATCGAGACCCACGCGTACTGGCCGCGCTTCATCTTGAACAGCACGACGGTGCCCAAGGTGAGGGCGATACCGGCCAGCATCTGGTTGGCGATGCCGAACAGCGGCCACAGCGTGTTGATGCCGCCCAGCGGATCGACGACGCCCTGGTACAGGAAGTAGCCCCACGCGGCGACGCACAGGCCGGTGGCGATCAGGTTCGCCGGCAGCGACTCCGTGCGCTTGAACGACGGGACGAAGGCGCCCAGCAGGTCTTGCAGCATGAAGCGGCCGGCGCGCGTGCCCGCGTCGACGGCGGTCAGGATGAACAGCGCTTCGAACAGGATCGCGAAGTGGTACCAGAACGCCATCATGACCTTGCCGCCGATGACGTTCGACAGGATGTGGGCCATGCCGACGGCCAGCGTCGGGGCGCCGCCGGCGCGCGAGATGATGGTGTGCTCGCCGACGTCCTTCGCGATCTGCGTCAGCTGGTCGGGCGTGATCACGAAGCCCCAGTTCGAGACCGCGGCGGCGGCCGTCTGGGCGGTGGTGCCGATCACGGCGGCCGGGCTGTTCATCGCGAAGTAGACGCCCGGGTCGATGGTCGACGCGGCGACGAGGGCCATGATGGCGACGAACGATTCCATCAGCATGCCGCCGTAGCCGATGAAGCGGGCATGCTGCTCGTTCTCGATCATCTTCGGCGTGGTGCCCGACGAGATCAGCGCGTGGAAGCCGGACACGGCGCCGCATGCGATGGTGATGAACAGGAACGGGAACAGCGAGCCGGACCAGGCCGGACCGGTGCCGTCGATGAAGCGGGTGATCGACGGCATCTGCATCATCGGGGCGACGAACACGATGCCCAGCGCGAGGCCGACGATGGTGCCGATCTTGAGGAAGGTCGACAGGTAGTCGCGCGGCGCCAGCAGCAGCCAGACGGGGATCACGGAGGCGACGAAACCGTAGCCGATCAGCATCCAGGTCAGCTGGGTGCCGTTGAACGTGAACATCGGACCCCAGGTGGCGGAATCGTGCACGTACTGGCCGCCGACGATGGCGCCGATCAGCAGCACGAAGCCGATCAGCGACACCTCGCCGATGCGGCCCACGCGGATGTAGCGCGAATAGATGCCCATGAACAGCGCGATCGGGATCGTCGCCATCACGGTGAACGAACCCCAGGGCGAACCGGCCAGGGCCTTCACGACGATCAGCGCCAGCACGGCCAGGATGATCACCATGATCATGAAGGTGCCGAACAGGGCGATCACGCCGGGGATCTCGCCCATTTCCGACTTGATCAGGTCGCCGAGCGAGCGGCCGTCGCGGCGCATCGAGATGAACAGCACCATGAAGTCCTGCACGGCGCCCGCGAACACGACGCCGGCCAGGATCCACAGCATGCCGGGCAGGTAGCCCATCTGCGCGGCGAGCACGGGGCCGACGAGCGGACCGGCGCCGGCGATCGCGGCGAAGTGGTGGCCGAACAGCACGTAGCGGTTCGTCGGCACGAAGTCGAGGCCGTCGTTGTACTTGTACGCCGGGGTTTGCCGGCGCGGGTCGAGGCCCATCACCTTGTCGGCGATGAACAGGCTGTAGAAGCGGTACGCGATCAGGTAGACGCAGACGGCGGCCATGACGACCCAGACCGCGTTGATGGATTCGCCGCGCTTGAGGGCGACGTAGGCGAGCGAGACGGCGCCCACGAGCGAAAGCGCAGCCCATCCGAGCCGGCTTGTTAGACGTTTCATTATTGACTCCTCCGATTTTGGATGCGCTGCCCGACCGGTCGATGCCGGCTTACACGAACAGCAGCGTGCCTGTCAGTATCTTGCACGGGTCGGCTCGGTACAAGCGCATGATTACGCAGCGCTCTACGTAGTCCTACGTAGGCAAGCTTTGCAAGCAGCAACAGCTGATCGGTCGTACAATTTCATGTTACGACTATTTCGACGCGCACGGCATGCAATTACGGCAGAAGGTCATCTTTCTCGCGATCGCCCCGCTGATCGTGGCGCTGTGCGCGATCGCCCTGTTCGTCCGGCAGCAGGCGATCGCGCTCGCGCACGAGCAGCACGCCACCATCCAGCGGGCCTACCTGGCCAGCAAGCAGGCGGAACTGCGGCATTACGTGGATCTCGCGTCGCACTCGATCGCCCACCTGACCGCGTCCGGGCGCAACGACCCGGCCACGCTGGCCGAGGCCAAGCGCATCCTGCAATCCCTGAGCTTCGGCGACGACGGCTATTTCTTCGTCTACGACATGGACGGCCGCAACCTGATGCATCCGCGCCAGCCGGAGCTGGTCGGACGCGACCTGTGGAACCTGCACGACCAGTTCGGCGCGCCGACCATCCAGAACATCGTCGCCGTCGCGAAGCAGGGCGGGGGACTCGTGCGCTACAACTGGGTCAAGCCGTCCACGAACAAGTCCGCGCCCAAGCTCGGCTACGTCGTGCCGGTGCCGCAATGGGGCTGGATCATGGGCAGCGGCCTGTATCTCGACGACGTGCAGGCCGCGCTCGACCAGGTCGACGCCCAGCAGTCGCGCAACATCGAGACGACGATGTGGTGGATCGCCGGCCTCGCCATCCTCGCCACGCTCGTCATCGGCGGCGCCGGCCTCGCGTTGAACATCAGCGAGTCGCGCGTGGCCGACACCAAGCTGAAGGCGCTGGCGCAGCGCGTCGTCGATTCGCAGGAGCAGGAACGGGCGCGCCTGTCGCGCGACCTGCACGACGGTATCAGCCAGTGGCTCGTGTCGATCAAGCTGCAGATCGAGGCCGGCATCATCCGCATGAAGGGCACGCCGGACCAGCAGCGCCAGGCCCACGCCAGCTTCGAGCGCACGGCGGAAGAACTCAACAAGGTGCTGGGTGAAGTGCGGCGCATTTCGCACGACCTGCGGCCGACGCTGCTGGACGACCTCGGACTCGCGGCGGCGCTCGACCACCTGGCCGAGGAATTCTCGCAGCACAGCGGCATGCCCGTGACGTTCGACGTGACGGGCGACGCCGAGCACCTGCCGCAGACCGTCGGCACGGTGTTGTTCCGCATTGCCCAGGAAGCGCTGACGAACATCGAGCGGCACGCGGGCGCGCGCCACATCGACCTGGCGCTGCATGCCGGCGGCGGCCGCGTGCTTTTGACCATCGCGGACGACGGCGCCGGCTTCGACGCCGAGGGCGTGGCCACGCACCCGCAACGCGGCATCGGCCTGCGCAACATGATGGAGCGGCTGGACGCGATCGGCGGCCACCTCGACATCGCATCGTCCGCGGCCGGCACCACCGTGTGCGCGAGCGTCGAACTGGAGACCTGAATGACCGAGAAGACCGTCCACATCATGCTGGTCGACGACCACCCCCTCGTGCGCGACGGCCTGCGCGCGCGGCTGGAAGCGGTACCTCACTTCCGCGTCGTGGCGGAAGCGGATTCCGGCTTTGATGCGCTGGCGCTCGCGGGGAGCACACGCATCGACCTCGTGCTGATGGATATCACCATGCGCGACGGCAGCGGCATCGAAGCCACCGCGCGCCTGTACGCGAACTATCCGGACATCGCGGTGCTGATCCTGTCCATGCACGACAAGCTGGAATACGTCACGCAGGCGATGCAGGCGGGGGCGCGCGGCTACGTGCTGAAGGATGCGCCGGGCAAGGACATCGTCCTCGCCATCGACACCGTCGTGGCCGGCGGCATCTACTACAGCGCCGCCGTCGCGCGCCAGCTCGCGCGCCCGGCCGCGCAGGACAACCAGCTGACCTCGCGCGAACAGGAAGTGCTGCGCCACATCGCCAACGGCGAGTCGAACAAGCAGATCGCGAAGGCGCTCGACCTGTCCGTGCGCACCGTCGAGACGCATCGCCTGAACATCAAGCGCAAGCTCGGCATCGAAGGGCAGGCGGAGCTGATCAAGTTCGCCCTGCAGCATGGCCGCGTCGGCGGCGCGGGTGCGTAAATATATCTGTAAAACCGTGTCCTAGAGGAAACAGAAACAGTTGCTTTCCAATAAGCCGTGCTCTACCATTAGCTGGTTACTATCAATGCATATCCGCTAATGTCCAGCGCCCCGTTCCCGGTGGTTGAAGTACGCTCCGTCGCCAACGCGCAGAACGAGTGGGTCGCTCTGTTGCTTGGCACGCCGGGAGCAGGACTCGACGATCCCGCGTTGCAGGGCCTGTTCGGCACGCCGGACCTGCTGGCCGCCATCGCCCCCCTCGACTGCATCGTGCTGCTGGACGATGCGGCTGTCCTGACGCCGCCCGTCCTGAACGTGCTGCCGGCCAACCGCGTGCTGCTGGCCGTGCGCGCGGACGCGCTGGCGACGGACGGCACGGCGCGCCGCCTGGCGGAACTGCAGATGGCCGGCTACCGCGTGCTGATCGACGGCGCGCTGCCCGAAGGCGTCGCCGCACCGATCGCGCTGCGCACCGTGGCGCGCGATGGCCGCACGGCGCTGCCGCGCGCCGGCGCGCTGCCGACGTTGTTCGGACCGCACCTCGCCTACAACGTCGACGACGCGGACGCGTATCGCGCCTGCGAGAACGCGGGCTTTTCCTGGTTCAGCGGCGACTACGCGCTGGAAGGCAGCGTGGCCGAAGGCGACGACGGCACGTCGCGCCGGCGCATGCTGACGATGCTCGCGCTGCTGGCGCGCGACGCCGACTCGCGCGAACTGGAAGCGCAGCTGAAAGCGGATCCGGCGCTGTCTTATCACCTTTTGAAACTGGTGAACTCCGCCGCGTTCTCGGTCGGTACCCAGATCACGAGCTTTGGCCAGGCGATCAGCCGCCTGGGCCGGCGCCAGCTGCAACGCTGGCTGCAACTGCTGCTGTACGCGCGCCAGCATCCGGACAGCCCGCCGAACCTGATGTTGCCGGTGGCCGCATTGCGCGGCGCCGCGCTGGAGTCGCTGTGCAAGCGCGACGGCGGCGACCGCGACGAGCAGGACCTCGCCTTCATGGCCGGCGTGTTCTCGCTGCTGGATCGCCTGTTCCAGATTCCGATGGCGGAGATCGTGCAGGACCTGAACCTGCCCGGGCACGTCGAAGCGGCCCTGCTGCGGCGTGAAGGGCAACTGGGCCAACGGTTGCGGCTCGCCGAAGCGGGGCGGCCGGATCCGGAGACGCTGGAGGCAGCGGGCGTCGACGGGCCGGACTGGTGGCAGAGCCAGTTGCACGCCTATCACTGGGCCATCCAGGTAGCCCGCAATGTCTAGGATGCCAGCCGCTGCGCCGATCGATTTCGCGGGCGGCAGCGCTGCCGTCTGCGACGCCGTGTTGAAACTCCGTGGGGACGACCTGTGGGCCGAGCTGGGACGCATCGCCGGCGCGCTGCTCGCGAGCCCGCACTGCGCATACATCCCGGAAGGCGTCCTGCATCCGCACATGGTGGAGGGGGCGCTGCTGCAGGAAGTGCGCGCCGACGGCGTGTGCTTCGGCCGCTACGAAGTCGCCGGCCGCGCCTACAGCGTGGACGACCTGCGCCAGCTGGAAGCGCTGGCCGGCCTCACCGGCACGCTGATGCAGGTGCATTCGCTGGCCCAGCGCACGACGCACGCCTATGCCCAGGTCGAAGCGCAGCTGGCGCACCAGTCGCAGATCCTCGACCAGATCCATGAATCCGTGCTGACGCTGGACCGCATGGGCTACATCACCAGCTGGAACAAGGGCGCCGAGCGCCTGTTCGGCTACACGGCGCTGGAAGCCGTCGGCCGCAACATCCTGTTCCTGTACGCGGACGAGGACCAGGACTTCCAGGACGCCTTCGCGGAGCAGGGCGGCCGCATGATGGAAGTGCGGCGCCGGAAGAAATCGGGCGAGATCTTCTGGGCCAGCCTGTCGCTGTCGCCGCTGTGCGACCTGGAAGACCGCCCGACCGGCCTGATCGCGTATCTCACCGACATCACGGAACGCAAGCTGGCCGAGGAACGCCTGCACCACCTGGCCTACTACCAGGAGCTGACCGGCCTGCCGAACCGTACGCTGTTCGGCCGCCTCGTCGACCAGGCCCTGATGGTCGCCCAGCGCAACGAATCGACGGCCTGCGTGCTGTACCTGGACCTGAACCGTTTTAAGCTGATCAACGGCACGTTGGGCCGCCGGGTCGGCGACGACCTGCTGCGCCTGGTCGCCGAACGCCTGCGCAACGCGCTGCGCGACGAGGACGTCGTGGCGCACCTGTCCGGCGACGAATTTGCCGTCGGCCTGTTCGACATCCGCCAGCACTTCGAGGCCACGACGGTTGCGCAGAAGCTGCAGACCGCGCTGGAAGCGCCGTTCCTCGTGCAGGGCCACGACCTGCGCGTGGGCGCGAGCATCGGCATTTCCGTCTACCCGCAGGACGGCCAGGATGCGGAAACGCTGCTGCGCATGGCCGACATCGCGATGGAGCGCGCCAAGGAACACGCGGAAAACCCGGACCGCAGCGTCGCCTTCTACCGCCTCGACATGAACGAAGGCATGCAGCAGCGCATGCTGATCGAATCGGGCCTGCGCCACGCTCTCGGCAACGGCGAACTGATCCTGCACTACCAGCCGAAATTCGAAATCGGCTCGAGCCGCGTGGTGGGCGCCGAAGCCCTCGTGCGCTGGAGGCATCCGGTGCGCGGCATGGTCCCGCCGATCGAATTCATCCCGCTGGCCGAAAGCACGGGCCTGATCGTGCAGGTGGGCGAGTGGGTGCTGGAACAGGCCTGCGCCCAGGCCGCGATCTGGCAACGCGCGGGCCTGCCGCCGTTCCGCCTGGCGGTGAACGTGTCCGCACGCGAGTTCACGCCGTCGCTGCCGGGCCGCGTCGCGGAGACACTGCGCCGCTACCGCCTGGATCCGCACTGGCTGGAACTGGAGATCACGGAAAGCACGCTGATGCACGACATCGAGCACGTGATCGCCATCATGGACCGCATCAGCGCGCTGGGCGTGGCGCTGTCGCTGGACGATTTCGGCACGGGCTATTCGAGCCTGTCGTACCTGAAGCGCTTCCCGATCGACACCTTGAAGATCGACCGCTCGTTCACGACGGGCATCCCGCTGGACCCGAGCGATTGCGCGATCGCGAGCACCATCATCGGCATGGGGCGCAAGCTGGGGCACCGCGTGATCGCGGAAGGCGTGGAGACGCTGGAGCAGCTGGAATTCCTGCGCCAGGCCGGATGCGACGAGGTGCAGGGCTACCTGTATGGGAAGCCGCTGCCGGCGTATGAGTTCGAGAAAAGCTTGCGGGAGAACTGGCTGCTGATGGGCATGGGGGAGGCGGCACCGTCGGCCGTCCGTTTGCTGCCCGTGGGGCAATGATTTATGTATAATGCCGGTTCCTCAGGAAGCGTGGCCGAGTGGTTGAAGGCAGCAGTCTTGAAAACTGCCGACGGGGGAACCCGTTCGTGAGTTCGAATCTCACCGCTTCCGCCAGGAAACAAAAGAAACCGCCCGAAGGCGGTTTTTTGTTTCCTGGCGGAAGCGAGCGAGGCGCCTGCGCGCCTCGCGTGTGATATTCGAAGGGCATGGCCCTGCAGGGCCATCCCTCCCGAATCGTCCATTTGCTGTCCGCGCAGCGGACTGCGCGCCGCAGGCGCATGCATATAAGCTGATCAGCAGACAACAGCTGCCCCAGCCGTATCCTCCACGCGGGGTTCGGAATGAGGCATCAGGCGCCGGTCCCACGGTCGGGTCAGCACGCGCAATGCGACTTCAAGTGGAATAAGGTTTTCAGCGAACGCCCGGGCAACTGCTTGGGTGCTATGGAAAGGGCGGTTTGTTTGAATCGCATCGATGAGGATGGCCGTAAGTCGGTCCGTTCTTCTTTTCATAATCGGCCCTTTGAATTTTGTCTGGCCATTCTGGGACCGCTAACGCTAATCACCTACGGTTCAAATGTAACACCCTCCACAAGTGCACAGGCCCTCTGACAGCATGTCAGCCGCGTGCCATCCCCGGCATCCGATCGAACCACGGCTGCACCTCTTCCAACTGCCGCGCCACCTGCAACAACCTGTCCTCGCTCCCGAACGGCCCCATGAACTGGACCCCCAGGGGCAACCCCTCCGCCGTCCAGTGGAGCGGCACGCTCATCGACGGCGCCCCGGTCAGATTCGACAGCTGCGTGAACGGCACATAACGCAGATTGCCGGTCGCAATCTTGTCGACCGTCTTGTCAAGCAACCCAAGACGCGCCAACACGCCGAGGATGCCCGTCCCGTGCAGGAACCCCAGCACGCACTGCGGCACGCTGTCGCCCAGCGTAACGAGAATCCGGTTCATCAGTTCCACCTCATCGCGCCGCGCCCCCAGCGCCTGCGCACGCCGTACGGCCGCCGGGATCTGCCCGAAGTACACGTGCAAATAACTTTTTGCGAGGGCGGCGCCATCGATAGCAGGCGCCGCTTCCTCGACGTCGTGGCCCAAATGAGCCAATAACTCGGCCGTCCGCGACACAGCAAGCACGGCCTCCGGATGCACATCCGTCCCGATCGGCGACACCGTCGAATACCCGATGCGCAGCCGGCCCGGATCGCGCCGCATCAGCGCGACGTAGGGCGCGGCCGGCGGCGCAATGACGAACGGATCGCCCGGTTCCGCACCCTGCAGCACGTCCAGCGCGAGCGCCGAATCGCGCACGCTGCGCGAAATCACGCCTTCGCTCGACGCGCCGAACCAGACTTCGCCGATGCCCGGCCCGGACGACACCCGCCCGCGCGACGGCCGCAGCGTGAACAGCCCGCAGCACGCGGCCGGGATCCGGAGTGAGCCGCCGCCGTCGTTGCCGGCCGCCATCGGCACGATGCCGGCGGCGACCGCCGCCGCCGCGCCGCCGCTCGATCCGCCCGGCGTGCGCGACAAATCCCACGGGTTGTTCGTGCGGCCGTACAGCACCGGATCGGTGACGCCGCGCGTCGCGAATTTGGGCAAGTTCGTCTTGCCGAAGATGACGAGGCCCGCGTCGAGATAGCGTTGCACGACGTGGGCGTGGCGCGTCGGCACGTTGTTCGTCATGCTGCGGCTGCCGTAGGTCGTCGGGATGCCCGCATAGTCCTGCACGCCGTCCTTGATGAGGAAGGGGACGCCCGCCAGCGGGCCGGTCAACGGTCCCGCGACCCGGGCCCGCGCCTCGCGCTCCATCAGCCGCACGACGGCATTCACGCGGCCGTGCACGCGTGCGTGTTGCGCGAGGGCGAGGTCGAGTAGTGCGGCGGGCGTGACGTCGCCGGCGGCCACGCGGGCGGCGAGAGCGGTGGCGTCGTGGGCCAGGTAGTCGGCGTGATTCATCGTGTCTCTTTCATGTCGTGCTGGCCAGCCGGCCATCTTGTCATGAAGGAATTGTTGCCGCAAGGCCGGGCGTGCTACGATCGCAGGAATCCGAGGCCATCCTCTAGACCTTCGTATCGGAATCCGCGACCATGTCCGAAGTCACGCAAATCATCAGCACGATCAAGCGCCAACTTAAGCTGCAAGGCAAGACGTATCGCGACGTGGCCGGGGCGCTGGGCCTGTCGGAGGCGAGCGTCAAGCGGCTGCTGACGTCGGACACGCTCGGTGTCGACCGCCTCGTCGAGATCAGCAACATGCTGGGTTTTACACTGGCCGAGCTCGCGCAGGAGGCCGCGCTCTCCGGCACCCGCCTGCACACCTTGAGTGCCGAACAGGAAAAGGAGCTCGTGTCCGATACGAAGCTGCTGCTCGTGGCCGCGTGCGCGCTGAATCACTGGACGCTGGCGGACATCCTCGCCGTCTACCGCCTCACGGAAGCCGAGTGCCTGCAAAAACTGCTGCACCTCGACCGCCTGCACCTGATCGCGCTGATGCCCGGCAACCGCATCCGCCTGAACGTCGCGCGCGATTTCGACTGGCTGCCCGACGGCCCCATCCGCCAGTACTTCCGCACGCAGGGCCTGGCCGATTTCCTCGACGGCCGCTTCGACCGGTCCGACGAGACGCTCGCCTTCACGCACGGGATGCTGACGGAGAGCGCGCTTGCGTCCATGCAGGTGGAACTGCGCCGGCTACGTGCGCGCTTCGCCGAACTGCACGAGGAAAGCCTCGCGTCGCCGCTGCCCAAGCGGCGGGGCAGCGGGCTGTTGCTGGCGCTGCGCGAGTGGGAGCCGGCCGGCTTCACCGCGCTGCGCCGCTGAGTCGCTGATTACTTGCCGCGCGCGTCGATGCGGTAATCCCACGCCGCCAGCGTCTGCTGCTTGCCCCCCGGCACGCTGAAACGCTGCACCTCGTTCGACACGTTGACTGTCACCTGCACGCTGTTGCCCTTCAACGCGCGGCGGAACGCGAACACCTTGTCGTTACCCGTCTGCAGCACCTGCACGGGACCGCCGTACTGGCCGTTCCACAGCGCCGGATTGGCGTGCTTGAGCGCGAGCAGCTTCGTGTAGAAGGGCGCGTAGCCGTAGTCTTTCCACTGGATCGGATCCTTTTCGAAGAACGCGATGCGTTTGTCGAGGCCGGCTTCCTGGCCACCATAGATCAGCGGCATGCCGGGCAACGTGGCGGCCAGCACGGCCATCGCCTTGAAGGCCGGGCCGTACAGCTCGACGTCGCTGCCGGCCCAGGAATTCTCGTCGTGGTTGCTCGTGAAGCGCATCCGATACGCGCCCGGCGGGAACGCTTTCGGCGGGTGCTCGAGGAAGTTTGCCAGCGTGCGCGCGTCCGCCTTGCCTTTCGCAATGGCTTTGAACAGGTCTTTCGTGTCCCAGCCGTAGGTCATGTCGAAGGCGTGCTCGTGCAGGTCGGGCTTGTCGGCCTCGGCCAGCATGAACACGGGTTTGACGCGGTCGAGTTCGGCGCGCGCCTGGTTCCAGAACGGCGTCGGCACCTTGCCGGCGACGTCGCAGCGGAAGCCGTCGATGTCCGCTTCGCGCACCCAGTACAACATCGCGTCCGTCATGCCTTTCCACAGGCCGGGCTTGGTCCAGTCGAGACCCGTCACGTCGGTCCAGTACTCGGGCTCGGCGCCGTCCGTGTAGGTGACGGGATAGATCTCGCCCTTTTCATTCTTCAGATACCAGTCGCTGTGTTCCTGCGTCCACGGGTTGTCGAATGCGGTGTGGTTTGCCACCCAGTCGATGATCACGTGCATGCCCAGCCCGTGCGCCTGCTTCACGAGTGCCTTGAGGTCGTCGAGCGTGCCGAATTCCGGGTTCACGGCCGTGTAGTCGCGCACGGCGTAATAGCTGCCCAGCGTGCCCTTGCGGTTCTTTTCGCCGATCGGCTGGATCGGCATCAGCCACAGGATGTCCACGCCCATCTTTTTCAGACGGGGCAGGTGTTGCGTAAATGCCTTGAACGTTCCCTCGGGAGTGTATTGCCGGATGTTCACTTCGTAGATATTGGCGTTGCGCGACCAGCTCACGTGCGGCATCGGCGCTGCGTCTGTCGCGGCGACCGCGGGCAGGGCCGCGCATAACGCCAAGAAAAGTGTAGTCAGGGTACGGCGTATCTGTCTCATCGTTCTAATTTTCCTGTAGTTTAGTTACAAAACCTGCCGATGCGATTCTAAAGCGGAATTCCCGGGCTGTCATCTTGCCGACATGCAGATGTCAGAATATGCTGACAACAACGCGGGACAAGATGAGAGTCGATTTGTGCGATATTGGACAGATAGGACCGCAGTGTAACAGCTAATGTTAAGGCGTAGAGAGGGACACGCCATGAACAAGGGTTTCGTTGCGTGCGTATTGCTGGGCGGATGTGCGTCGCTCGCATGTGCACAGGATTCGGGAAGCGCTGCCGGCACCGGCAAGCGCTCGGGACTGGACTACGTCGGCGAAACGCCGGGCGGCCACGATATCGCCGTCTTCACGGGACAGCCGAGCAGGAGCAATGGCACCGCCGTCTGGAACGCGATGCCGCGCCGCACGTACGGCCGTCTCGACGACATCGGCGTCCATCCCGGCACCGGCGGTTTCACGCTGGGTCACCAGTACAACTTCGAATACCTCGCGCGCCCGGACGTCGGCGACCCCTTCCACGCCGGCACGGCCGGCAAGGCCAGCAATCTCGTCACGCAAAGCGGCATGCCCGTCGACAGCGGCGTGCGCTACTACAACACCCAGTTCAAGCACCTGAGCACGGGCGCGTCGTACACCATCGACACGCTCGGCGGCGATCCCATGGCCGACCGCGCCTGGGGCATGACGATCGGCTTCGACTACGGCCCGGTGTCGCTGCGGGCGGCGCACCAGAACCGGCACGTCGCCCAGGTCCACTTGTACGATTTGGCCGGCAGCAATATGGATGCCAAGAATTCCCTGATCGCGGCCAACCTGCGCATGCGCTGGGGCACGGCCTATGCCGCGTATTCCGCCAACCGCGGCTGGGGCAGCTCGCCGCTGTACAACCCCGACAATCCGTACGGCGCGGGCGTGGCGAGCACGTCGTCGACCGACAGCCGCGACACCCTCGTCGGCGTGGCCGTTCCCATCACGCGCTCGACGACCTTCCTCGCCTCGTTCATCCACAAGAACGACCGCGACCTGGCCAACCGCGACGCGAACCAGTTCGCGATCGGCGCCAGCTACGTCGTGTCGCGCAGCACCGACTTCTACGCCGCGTTCTCGCGCACCGTCAACACGAACGGCACCGGCATCCTGATCGGCGGCGCCGCCCGCCCGAGCGGCAGCTCGGCCGTGAACGTCGGCATGCGCCACGCGTTCTAGCCTTCCCACCGAGGCTGCCCTGCGTTGCGCCGTCGCGCGACAAAAGCAGGTAGCCTGTCCTCATGATTTTTGCATTATTTTGGAGGCAACATGACTGGCACGAGCACACTTGATCCGGATAACTTTCCGGAAGCACCCGACCGCAGCCTGGGCAAGGGCCACGGCGTCGATTCGCTCGGCCCGAGCGATATTTCGGACACGGGCAGCGACGTCGTCGGCGGCCCCGGCTTTGCCGCGAACCTGGACGATGACCAGAAGATCGACCTGGACACCGGCACGACGTCAGACAACGAAGCGAGCTACGCGCACGACAGCGCGGGCGCCGACGTTGGCGACCCGAACTTCGAAAGCGACAGCGACTTCGGCGGCACGGGAGAACGGGCGGCCGCGGGCCGCGACATCCTGGCGCGGGACGGTGCCGACATCGACACCGACCACATCGAATCGATTCCGAACCTGCCGCTGACGGACGAGGATGTCGACTTCCTCGGCAGCGAGCCGCCGAAGGGGCCGGCGCCGGGTAAATAAACTGCGGCGTTCGGAAAGATGGCGGGCTGGATGACATCGACCATCCAGCCCGTTTTCATGTTGGGTGGGCGTTGTGTTGGCGTTACGCGCGGGCACGGGGGGCCCGCCCTAAGCGTGCAAGTCCCCACGCCGCCAGCAGCGCTCCGCCGAGCAGCACGGTCTTCGTGGATGCCGACCGCATCTCGAACGACGTGTACGGACTCCGCTCGACGACCCGACGCTCGCCATTGTTGCGCTGGCGGAGCTCCTGCTCGGCGACCGGCGCGTACAGGCTGTCGCGGCGCGCGCTCGAGTTCGGGCGCTCGGATTGCTGCTGGCCGAACATCGTGCGGCTCATGAAGCGGTCCAGCGCGCGCGGCATCAGGTAGCCCGCCACCGACGTCAGCTTCGAGTGGCCGCCCACGTACAGGTCGCGCTCGGGCACCTGGGCCGCGTGCACGATGGCCTGCGCCACCAGTTCCGGCGCGTAGTTCGGCGGCGGCAGGTCGGGCTCGTGTTCCATGTAGCTCTTGGCGTGGTTCGGGAATGGCGTCGCGATCGCGGCCGGCTTGATCACCGTGAGCGAGATGCCGGCGTCTTCCTTGTCCAGCTCCATGCGCAGCGATTCCGTGAAACCCTTGATCGCGTGTTTGGACGCCGAATAGGTGCCCTGCAGCGGCACCGAGCGGTCCGACACTTCGCTGCCCAGGTTGATGAGGGCGCCGCCGCCGCGGCCCTTCATGAGCTTGACGGCTTCCAGCGAGCCGTGCACGACGCCCCAGAAATTCGTTTGCATGACCTTGCGCATGTCTTCCAGCGCGACGTCCTCGTTCCGGCCGTAGACGCTGATGCCCGCGTTGTTGACCCACGTGTCGACGCGCCCGAAGCGCTCCATCGCCACCTGGCTGATACGGGCGACGTCCGCCGGGTTGCCGACGTCCGCCGTGACGGTCGCCACTTCCACGCCGCGCTGGCGCATTTCGTGGGCGAGGGTGTCGAGGGCGTCGCCGTCGCGCGCGGCCAGCACGAGATGGGCGCCGCCTTCCGCCACCAGGCGGGCAGTGGCCAGGCCGATGCCGCTCGTCGCGCCCGTGATCACCATGACTTGTTCATTCAGTTTTTTGAGTTTGATCGACATGTTGCCTCCTCACAGCGCCTGGCGCAGACGATTCGATGACCATGTGCGGCTGGCCGGACGGCCCGCCAGCTTCCATGCGGCGAACAGCGCGCCGGCGCCCAGCAGCACACCGACCACCTTGCCCTTGCGCAGCGACAGCGCGGTGTACGGACACGTCTCGACCACGTGTTCCGAGAGGCCCTGGCGTTCGCGCAGTTCGTGCTGCGGGTTCGGCGCGTGCAGGGCGTCGCGGCGGTTCGGAGCGCTCGGGATGTCGGTCTGCTGCTGCTTGAACATCGTCGCGCGCATCATGCGGTCGAGCACCGAGGGCATTGCGAAGTTGCCGACGGAGAAGGCCTTGGCCGCGCCGCCGACGAACACGTCGCGCTTCGGATGCTGGGCCGCGTACAGGATCGATTTCGCGACCAGTTCCGGCGCGTAGATGGGCGGCGGCAGGGTCGGTTCCTTATCCATGTAGTTCTTCGCGTGCGCGACGAACATCGTGTCGACGGCGGCCGGCTTGATGAGCGTGACGGCGATCGGCGCCTTGTCCTTGTCGAGTTCGACGCGCAGCGAATCCGTGAACGCCTTCACCGCGTGCTTCGACGCGGCGTAGATGCCCTGCAGCGGGATCGAGACGTCGGACAGTTCGCTGCCCAGGTTAATGATGGCGCCGCCGCCGCGCGTCTTCATGTGCTTGACGGCTTCCAGCGAGCCGTGGACGACGCCCCAGTAATTCGTGTCGAACAGCCGCTGCATGTCTTCCAGCGAGACGTCTTCGTTGCGGCCGAAGATCGAGATGCCGGCGTTGTTGACCCAGGTGTCGATGCGGCCGAAGCGCTCCATCGCGGCCTGGCCGATGCGTTCCACGTCGGCTGGGTTGCCGACGTCGGCCACGACCGTCGCGACTTGCGTACCGGTGCGGCGCAGTTCGCTCGCCAGCTGGTCGAGCGCGTCGGCGCTGCGGGCTGCGAGTACCAGTTTGGCACATTGCTCGGCGGCCATACGGGCCGTCGTGAGACCGATGCCGCTCGTGGCGCCGGTGATGACCATCACCTGCTCGTTAATCTTGCGTAATTGCACTGACATGAATGCTCCTTCGCTCAGGTTGGAGAAAAGCCGCCGCAGTGCGCGTCAAGCGATCCGTGCGGCTCCGTGATTACGAGTTCGTTGCTGAACACGACAATCGTAGCCGCACAGCGGATTTCAAGTCATTTGTTACAAGATTGCGCCTTGTTCAGGGTTTGCAAGCCTCCGCCTCGCGGCGCAGCCAGTGGGCGACGGCCAGCGCCGCGGGGCCCGGCGGCGGGTCGGCGCGCATTGCCAAGTGGTATGTGTACCCGGGGATGGCCGGTCCGAACGGTTGCACGAGATAGCCCGCCGCGATCTCTTCGGCCACCAGGGCAAGACTCAGCAAGGCGACGCCCTGGCCTGCGACGGCGGCCTGGATCGCATGGCCTTCGTCCGAATACCGGAGTTGTCCGCGCGCAGGTTGCCATGCGAGACCCGTGCGCGCGAACCATGTTTCCCATGTGGGATTGGCCGGGGACGCTTTTTGCCAGTCGAAGTGGATGAGCGGCACGGATTGCAGATCCTCGATCGAGCGGACGCCCAGCATCGGGTTGACGACCGGCGCGTACGTGTCGGCGAACATGACCTCGGTCGTCAGGCCGGGATACGCGCCGCTGCCGTAGCGCACGGCGATGTCGATGCCGTGCGTCTGGAAGTCGACCGTCGCGTCGGATGCGTGCAGCTGCAGGTCGATGTCCGAATGCAATGCGTGAAAGCGGGCGACCCGCGGTACGAGCCACTTCGCGGTGAACGCGTGCGTCGCCGACACCGTGACCCTGTCTCTCCGGTTCGGCTGCGTGAGACGCGCCAGCACGGCTTCGATGGCGTCGAAACCTTGCCGCAGCACGGGGTACAGCTGGGCGCCTGCGTCGGTCAGTGTCACTTGCCTGACCTGGCGTACGAACAGTCTCAGGCCCGTAAAGTCTTCGAGGACGCGGATGCGGTGGCTGATCGCCGTCGGTGTCACGGCGAGCTCATCGGCAGCTCGCTTGAAGCTGCCGTGCCGCGCCGCCGCCTCGAACGCGCGCAGGGAGGAGAGCGGTGGCAGCCGGCGTGTCGTCCGTTCGCCGAATGGGTGATTTGAAGTCATCTGATGCGTGAAAAACCATCGTTTGTCGTAAGGGCTGCTGGGGGCGATTATTCCATACATGGGTGAGTTGATCTCATCCCGTTCTTCTTTTCGAATTCAGGAGGCAGACATGCTCGAACGTATCATCACGCAGCCGGATCCGTATGAACCCTATCTGCTGTCGCAGGGCATCCGGTTCGGCGATTTGCTGTTCATCTCCGGCCAGGCCGGTGCCGGCGACGACGGACGCATCGTCGCCGGCGGCTTCCTCGCCCAGGGCGAGCAGGCTTTTGCCAACCTGCGGCGCGCGCTGGAAGCAGGCGGATCCAGCCTGCGCGACGTCATCAAGGTGACGATCTTCGTGACCGACATAGGCCATTTCCAGGACGTCGTGGCGCTGCGCAGGAAATTTTTCTCGGCGCCGTATCCCGCCGATACGATTGCCGAGATCAAGGCGCTCTACGATCCGCGGGCGATGATCGAGATCGAGGCGATCGCGGCCGTACGCAGGGAGGGCGGCGGCGATGCGCGATAACGGTCACGTTGCCATTCTCTTCGAACCGCTGGCCCTGGGTTCGCTGGCGTTGCCCAACCGTCTGGCCGTCGCGCCGATGACGCGCGTGAGTGCGGGCGCCGATGGCGTGCCGACGACGTGCATGGCCGGCTATTACGCGCAGTTCGCGGACGGCGGCTTCGGCCTCGTCATCACGGAAGGCCTGTACACGGATGAGGCGTACTCTCAGGGTTATCTGCACCAGCCGGGGCTCGCGAACGCGGCGCAGCGCGATGCGTGGCGACCCATCGTCGCAGGCGTGCAATCACACGGCCGCCGTGTGATCGCGCAATTGATGCATGCGGGCGCACTGTCGCAGGGGAACCCGTACCGGACGGGCACCATCGGTCCGTCGGCCGTGCAGCCGAAGGGCAAGCAGATGACGTTCTATCGCGGGACGGGTGAGTACGCCGTGCCTGCCGCGATGACACCGGAGGATATCGACACGGCCGTGGCCGGCTTCGCGCGGGCAGCCCTCCGAGCTCGTGAAGCGGGGTTCGATGGCGTCGAGATCCATGGCGCGAACGGTTATTTGCTGGACCAGTTCCTGTCGGAAGGCATCAATCTGCGTGACGACCGCTACGGCGGCGGCCTCGACGGTAGGTTGCGTTTGCTCGTGGAAGTCGTCGACGCGGTGCGGGCCGCGGTGGGGACGAACTACGTCGTCGGCGTGCGCCTGTCGCAGGCGAAGGTCAACGATTTCACGCATCGCTGGGGAGGAGAGGAAGAGGCCGCCGCGATCTTCCGTACGGTTGGCGGACTGGACGTCGACTACGTGCACGTGACCGAGTACGAAGCATGGAAGCCCGCCTTCGAGACAGGGCCGAGCCTGGCCGCACTGGCGAAGCGCCACGGCGGCAAGCCGGTCATCGCCAACGGTTCGCTGCAAGATCCGGCGCAGGCCATGGGCATGGTCGAGCGGGGCGAGGCGGACGTCGTGTCGCTCGGCCGCGGCGCGCTGGCCCAGGCGGACTGGCCGCGGCGCGTCAGGGACGGCGCCACGCTCGCATCATTCGATCCGGCCATCCTGTCGCCGCTCGCGGATCTCGCGAACGCGGTCCGGTGGCGTACGCAGGCGGAGTACCTGCGGCCCGGCTAATAGATCTGGTCGAACAGGCCGCCGTCCGCGACATGGGTCTTGTGCGCTTTCGTTCAGCCGACGGCGAGTTCGCCGATCGTGCATAGCTTGATCGCCGGGAATTGCACCGTGTACTGCTCGGCCCTGTTGCCAGTTGTGCGCGATAAGGCCGCGTTCGCTGATAGCATCGATGTCGTACGCGAGGGCCCAGCGTGACGAGGTCGGCCTGCAGTCTGCCGATCACGGAATGCGCTTGCTTGCCGGAGGCGCCATGCGACTGCCTGACCGTCACGTCGTCGCCCGTCTTGACCTGGTACTGCCGCGCGAACGCGGCATTACGGTCCTGGTACAACTCGCGCGTCGGGTCGTAGGACACGTTCTGCAGGGTGATGTTCGTCGCCCTTGCGGCGGACGAGCCTAGCGCAGCGGCCACGAAGAACGCAACGGCGAAAACAGTGGCGAACGCGGAGGCGACTTTTTATTGCACATCGTTTTCTTTCGGTTGAGTGTCTATAAGCAGCGCCGTAAGGTAGGTGCCTGCCCAGCGAAAGAAAACGATGAAGCTTTTGACGTCCTCCCCACCTTAAAGGACGGGGATTCCTGCAGCCAGCGTCGCACGTCCGCGACGGAGAATGTTTATCGCAGCATTGATATCGCGATCATGTGCACAACCGCAAACATTACACTGCCACTCTCTTATTCCAAGGTCTGCGATACCTTTCGGCCGCGAATCGGGCATGGCGCCACAATTCGAACAGACTTGGGAAGTAAAGCTTTCGTCGACTTCCTCGAACCACGCGCCATGCTTAACAGCCTTGGACGCCAGTTGATGTCGGAAGCGCGACCAGCCAGCATCAAGTACAGACTTGGCCATGCTGGTCCTGGCAAGTCTGGCGGCCGCCACATTGCCGACCGCGATATAGTCGAATTGCCGGACAATGCGGTCCGAGAGCTTGTGCAGAAAGTCGTTGCGACGGTTCGCTATCTTTGCGTGGATCGCCCTGACGCGCCGCTTCTTGTGGGCGCGCTGCGCCAGCGCGAGCGCTTGCTCGGCACCACGATAGATACGCTGCGCTTCAATCTTTTCGCCGGTGGAAAGCGTCGCGAAGTCTTTCAGTCCAAGGTCGATACCGACACCGCGCAACGGTTGGCGGGCATGGATATCGGGCGTGACCACATCGATCACGATATTCAGGTACCAGTTCCCTCGCGTGTCACGCGAAAAGTTGGTGCCGTCCTTGATCTTCCCTTCGGGCAGCGGCCGGCTGTTAAAGACGCGAAAAGTATTGCCTGCGAAGCGAAACGCATCACCTTCCCGCTTCAGTTCCCGTCCCTTGATCGGCACCCAGCCCAAGGAACGCTTGCCGCGATAGCGAAGATAAGGTCGCTTCTTTTGCGAACGCGATCTTGCATACTGTTCGCAGACCGCATTCACGGTCCCGGAATGCAGGCCCAGTTCCTTGCTGCTGCCGGTCGTCAGCTTGTTCAGGTCAAAGCCCGAAAGCCAGGGGCGGCCGAAACGCAGCGCATCCTTTTGCCGATCGTTGCAGTAATTCCAGACGACGTTACACGCACGCGACTGCCTGTCAAGCAGCCCGTTCAGGGATTTCACCCGGTAACGATAAACCAGAATCATGCTCCGATTATATGCAGCGTTTTTAGCAACCGAAAGGCATCGATTGACGCGCAATCGTCTTCTTTCTTCCCCGCCCTGAAAGACGGGGTTTCCTCGGAGAACCTGATGAACTTAATGCGCTTTGGACAGGATGAGCAGCCAACGGCGCAGCAGCAGCACTTCCACGTGGCCCGGCTCGACGCCGGTATCGCACTCGATGATCGGGTTGACCGGGTAGAAGCGCTTGCGGAAGTCGCGCGTTACCAGGATCTCGCGGCGACCAAGGCGCACGAGGAAAGGCGTCGGAGCATATTCAAGGCCGAAGGAGCTGTTCAGAGTCGACATGACGATCCCTTTATCGAGTTAGGTTGCGTTAGCGTTGGCAAGTTGTCTTGCTCGAGTAGGCACAGAATAGCACAACTACTGTATAAATCTACAGGTACTGTACAAAAAAACAGTTGTTGCATTTTTGTGTGGCTTTTTCGCCAATTCGCCCCATCTGGAGCGGTATGCTGAACACCGCTCCATCACGCCTGCGCCGCTTCATCGCCGCCCGCCTGTCGCCCGAAGGGCAGATGGGCCTGCACCTCACCGCCGGCCTCGCGCTGCTGGTGCTGGCGGCCTGGATCTTCGGCGAGATCGCCGAGGACGTCGTCACCGGCGACACCATCACGCTCGTCGATGTCCAGCTCGCGCACTGGTTCCACGAGCGCGCCACACAAGGCTTCACGCGCGCCATGCTGGTCGTCACGCACTGGAACGGCATCGCCGGATCGAGCATCATGGCCGTGCTGCTGGCGCTGTGGTTCTGGCGCCGCCATGCGCATTACTGGCTGATCGTCTGCCTCGTCGCCGTGCCGGGCGGCATGCTGCTGAACGTCGCGCTGAAGCACGTGTTCCGGCGCACCCGCCCCAGCTTCGACGATCCGCTGCTGAGCCTGATGACGTACAGCTTCCCCAGCGGCCACACGGCGGCTGCCACCGTGTTCTACGGCCTGCTCGCGTGCTACCTCGTGCGGCGGGTGCGGACGTGGCGCGCGCGCGCGCTGGTCATGCTCGGCGCCGTCGTGATGGTGATGCTCGTCGCGCTGTCGCGCATGTACCTGGGCGTGCACTACCTGTCCGACGTGCTGGCCGCGGCGGCAGAGGGGGCGGCCTGGCTCGCGATCTGCATCACGGCCGTGTCGACCCTGCACCGGCGCCGGCTGGCGCGGGGGCAAACGTCGTGGAGCGAGCGCGCGCATCGCGCCGCTGCGGCGGAGGACCTGCAATGAATCCCGTGACCGTGATCGTCAACGCGGGCGCCGGCACCGGCCACGACGAGGCCGCGTGCGATGCGCTGAGAACGCAACTAACCGACGCGGGGCTGGACGCCGAGCTCGTGCGAGCAGACGGCGGCGACCAGATGATCGGTGCGGCACGGCGCGCGTTGGAGCAGGGCGCGCGCCTGGTCGCGGCCGGTGGGGGCGACGGCACCATCAATGCCGTGGCCTCCGTGATGGTCGATTCCGGCGTGCCGTTCGGCGTGCTGCCGCTGGGCACGCTCAACCACTTCGCCAAGGACCTCGGCATTCCGCTCGACCTCGGCGCGGCCGTGCGCAACCTCGCGACGGGGCGGCCCGTGCAGGTCGACGTGGGCGAGGTGAACGGCCGCATCTTCCTGAACAATTCCAGCCTCGGCCTGTACCCGGACATCGTGCGCGACCGCGAAAAACAGCAGCGCCGCCTCGGCCGCGGCAAGTGGCCGGCCGCCGCCTGGGCCGCGCTCGCGGCGCTGCGCCGCTATCCGTTCCTGTCGATGCGCCTGACCGTCAACGGCGAGCGGCTCGCGCGGCGCACGCCGTTCGTCTTCATCGGCAACAACGCCTACACGATGCAGGGCCTGGCGATCGGCGAGCGGGCGCGCCTCGACGAGGGCGTGCTGAGCCTGTACGTGGCGCAGCATCCTACGCGCCTGGGCCTGCTGCGCTTCGCGTTCGATGCGCTGCTCGGGCGCCTCGGCCAGGAGCGCGACTTCGACGTGCTGACGGCGCCCGAGTTCGACATCGACACGCACCGCCACCGTCTGCTCGTGGCGACCGATGGCGAAGTGACGGAAATGCACCCGCCGTTACGCTACCGGATGCGGCCTGGCGCACTGACGGTGCTGGTGCCTCCGGGAGAGAATGGCGTCAATCAACCATAACGGAAAGGGGAACCCCATGCGCACACTCGTCCACCTGTCCGACCTGCACTTCGGCCGCGTCGACGCCATGCTGCTCGACCCGCTGCGCGAACTGGTCCACAAGCTGGCGCCGAACGTCGTCGTCGTGTCCGGCGACCTGACGCAGCGCGCCAGGAGCGAGCAGTTCGAGGAAGCGAAGGCCTGGCTCGATACGTTGCCGGGCCCGCAGATCATCGTGCCGGGCAACCACGACATTTCGCTGTACAACGTGTTCCGCCGGTTCCTGCTGCCGCTCGACCGCTACAAGCGCTACATCACCGACGACCTCGACCCCGTCTATATCGACGACGAGATCGCGGTGCTGGGCGTGAACACGGCGCGTTCGCTCACGTTCAAGGACGGCCGCGTCAACAAGGAACAGGTGGACAAGATCCGCGCGACCCTGTCGGGACTGCCGAAGGAGGTTACGCGCGTCGTCGTCACGCACCATCCGTTCGACCTGCCAAAGGGCGCCGAAGAGGATGACCTCGTCGACCGCGCACAAATGGCGATGGACGTGTTCGCGGAACTGGGCATCGACCTGTTGATGGCGGGCCACCTGCACATGAGCCATGCGGGCAACACGCAGGCCCGCTACAAGATCAGCGAATACGCCGCGCTCGTCGTGCAGGCCGGCACGGCGACCTCCACGCGCGGGCGGGGTGAAGTGAATTCGTTCAACGTGCTCCGTATCGAGCCCCAGCGTATCGAAGTCGACCGCTACGGCTGGGACAGCGTGCACAACCAGTTCCAGGTGCTGAACACGGAGAAGTTCATGCGCAGCGGGAACGTCTGGACGGAAGTGCCGGATGGGATGATGGCGGCCGGAATTTAGCCGCAGGCGCATGGCAACGTCGTCCCCGCGCAGGCGGGGACCCAAGTACGCGTATCGACGGCTCATGCAAAATTGGACCCCCGCCTTCGCGGGGGCGACGGGTCAGATCCAATATTCTCCGAGCCGCGCCATCCATTCCTTGATCCGGTCGGACCACGGCCGGTGCCGCCACCTTTCCAGCGTGACTTCCTTCGAGTCCCTCAAATCCTCGTTGAACGCGCTTTCCATCGCCGCGCCGAACGCCGGATCGATGACAACCACGTTCAGTTCGTAGTTGTGGATGAAGCTGCGCCGGTCGATGTTGGCGGAGCCGATCGTCGACCAGCCGCCGTCGATCACGGCCGTCTTGGCGTGCAGCACCGCGATCTGCAGCTCGAAGATACGCACACCGCCGGCCAGCAACTGGTCGTAGAAGCCCTGGCCGGCGTAGCGGATCAGGCTGTGGTCCGAGACGCCCGGCAGCACGAGCCGCACGTCCACGCCGCGTTTCGCCGCGGCGATGAGCGCGTCGACGATCTGCTGGTCCGGCACGAAATAGGCCGACGTGACGTGGATCGATTTCTTCGCCTCGCTGATCGCGACGACGAGCGCCTTGTAGATGTCGGATTCGTGAGCCGGGTCGGACGCGAGCACGCGGACGATCTTGTCGCCGACGGGCGCCAGCGTCGGGAAATATTCGGCCTGCGGCAGCTCGCCGCCTTCCTGCTGCACCCACAGGTTCACGAACGACCACTGCAGCGGCGCGACGGCCGGGCCTTCGATCTTGACGTGCGTGTCGCGCCAGCCGACCTTGTCGCCGTCGACCTGGTTCGGCTTCTGGCGCGAGCGGAACAGCGAGCTGTTCGCATACGTGCTGCTGATGTTGATGCCGCCCGTAAACGCGACCTTGCCGTCGACGACCATCAGCTTGCGGTGGTTGCGGTTGTTCAGCTCCCACTTGCCGCGCGCCTTGGCGGGATTCACCGGATTGAAGACCAGCACGCGGATGCCGGCCTGGCGCATGCGGTCGAAAAAGGCGGCCGGCGTCGCGAGGGCGCCGACGGCGTCGACCATCACGTTCACGGCCACGCCCTGGCGCTGCTTCTCGATCAGCACGTCGGCGAATTCGATCCCGACCTGGTCCTGGTCGAAGATATAGGTTTCGAGATTGATGGAACTGGTGGCGGCGCGCGCGGCGGCCATCATTTCGCGCATCGTCGCGGGGCCGTCGAACAGCAGCATGACCTTGTTGCCCGCGATGAGGGGGACGCCCGTCGCCTGTTCTTCCAGCGCCGCCAGCGCCTTCAGGTTGCCGCTCGCATTGGCCCAGCGCCGCGCCACGAGGGCGGACGCCTGCTTCGGCGCCAGGGCGCCCTTGGTCGTCGCGATCGTGGGCACGGCCTTCGCGGGCGCTTCGGGTTCGACATCCGGCAGCGACTTGCACGCGACGACGCCGCAACTGAGGCACAGGGTCAGCAGCCAGGCGAACGGGGAACAGTAACGTGCAAAGCGCTGTCGGAGTCTCATTTGAAACCTCTCGGGTTGGCAACCACGGCCTCGTCGAGGTCGCGCGGTCCGATGAAAAAGTCGAGCGGCGCTGCCCGCAGGCGGCGGCCCAGTGCGCGCAGCAGGCGGAATCCGTTGCGGAAGCGCACCTTGCGCGCCCGCAGCGCCACCCACAGCGCGAGGCCGAAGCTCACCAGCAGGTTGACCATGCCGATGAGGGCGATGCCGACGAACGTGATGGCGATCGTTTCCGGATCGACCTGCTGGCCGAGCCCGACGAAGCCGATGGCGAGATTGGCGGATGAAAAGGTCACGTGGCGTACGTCCAGCGGCAGGCCGAGGAGGTAGCCGACGGTGCCCGTGATCCCCATCAGCATGCCGAACACGAAGTTGCCCATCAGGCCGCCCAGGTTGTCCTCGACGTAGCGGGCGAAGCGGGCACGCCGTTCCTCGCCGAGCAGGCGGCGCAGCCAGCGCAGTTGCTGCACGCGCTGGCCCATGCGCGTGTACATGGCCTTGTTGTCGTAGTAGCCGGACACGAGCCCCGACACGAACAGCCACACGCCCGCGATCGCGGCATGCAGCAGCGCGAGCGAATGCCATGGGTGACTGTCCGCGATCAGGTGCTCCGCCTTGACCGGGTTCACCAGGTGCGTGCCGAAGATCCAGTACCAGGCGAGGGCGATGGCCCACGCGACCGGGATCACGGTCGCGAGGTTGCCCAGCACGGCGACGATCTGCGTCCGGAACACTTTATTCACGAGGGCCGCCATGCTGTCGACGTCGACCTGGCGCCGGCTCGAGCCCCGCTGCGCCGTATCGTGCAGGGCGGCGGCGATGCGCGCGGCCGTCATCGCCGGCTGCTTGGTCGCGATGGTGAAATGCAGCACGTGCACGAGCATGAAGCCGGCCGCGTAATTGAGGCTGTAGAGCAGGGCTTCGATCAGCGGGGCGCGGTGCTGGTACGAGATCAGGATCTTGATGAGCGCCATGAAGCCGATGATGATGCCGGCCCCGGCCGACGACGCGAACATGCCGCGCAGGTCCGCGCGCCGCTCGGCGATGTAGTGCTCGCCCGTGCGGCTCGCGTTTTCCGTCACGTTGCGCGCCAGCAGGTCGATGTTGTCGCGCAGCAGGCCGCGCACCTGGTACTTCGTGTTGTGCGCTTCCGCGAGTTCCTGGGCGAGGTCGACGGCGGCTGCGCGGCGCAGGCTCGTCGGCGGCTCGGTGGGCGGCGTCGCCTCGTTCGCGAGCGTTTCCACGTCCACGGTGGGCGCGGACGGCAGTTCTCCGCTCGTGTCGACGAGGAACAGCAGCTTTCTCAGGCGGTCGATACTCTGCGTCAGGGCGACGAGCAGATAGGTCAGCGCGACGCTCGTGCCGGAGGCGAGGGCCTTGCTGCGGATCTTCAGCACGACCGCTTCGCACTGGTCGAGCATGACGAGCAGGTGGCGCGCGTCTTCCATCGTGTCGACCTCGCCGCACATCAGGCGGCCGTAGTCGTCGAGGTATTTGTTCGCCTCGATGTTCTGCATGAGGAAGGGCGAGTCCACTTCCTCGATTTCCATGTGCGCGTGGATCAGGCGCGGCTCCAGGCCCAGCGCGCAGACGCGGCACGACAGGGTGCGGATGGCGTCCAGCAGGCCCGCCAGCACGATCCTGCGCGCGCGCGAGGACTCGGCGGATTCGTGCTCCGCGCCGTCCGGCGGCGCGGCGTTCGCGACCACGTCGAACAGCTCGAGCCAGTCGGCGTTCGGTACGGCGCGGATCCACTGGTAATCGTCTTCGCGGCACAGCACGCGGTCGAGCGTGTCGGACAGGTATAAATCGTCCAGCGCGGGCGGCAGGATGCGGTAGGCGATGCGTTTTTTCAGTTCCGTGAAGAAGCCATCGTTCGACAGGATGCCGACGTCGGAATACAGGCTCGTGTGGCGGCGCGTTTCGAGCAGCCGGGTCAGGTAGCGGCGCAGCGTCCAGGCCTGGCCGGGATGACCCTTCAGCAGCTGGGTCAAGGTGCGCACCTGGGCGCGCGCGTAGTCGTGGTCGCTTGCGCGGCGTGGGCGCAACCGGTCGACCAGGTCGACCAGCAGGTCGATGCGGTCGCTGTCCGGGTCGAGATGTTCGAGAATCGAGAGCATGGGAATCTTCGCAGCTAGGAAAGGTCAGTGTACGCGCGGATACGCGGCGGCCACTGTACGGTGACGAACCGAGCAGGCAGGCCTGCGTTACACTTGATGCCTGACGTCATCACTGGGGAGCAGCATGTATCTGACTTACTATAACGGCCAATGGGCCGAAGGGAATACGCCGTTGTTCGGTGCCATGGACCACAGCGTCTGGCTGGGTTCGTCCGTCTTCGACGGCGCGCGGGCGTTGCGCGGCCATCTGCCGGACCTGCGTCCGCACCTGGAGCGCGTGATCGCATCCGCGGACAAGTTGGGCCTGCAGTGCCCGCTGAACGTGGACGAGATGGAAGCGCTCGTGCGCGAAGGCGTCGCGCGCTTTCCGGCCGACGCGGAGCTGTACATCCGTCCGCTCGTGTTCGCCTCCGAAGGCTTCCTGATCCCGACGCCGGAAGCGGCCGCCTTCGCGCTGACGCTGTTCGACGCGCCGTTGCCGCCGTTCTCCGGCTTCTCGGCCTGTTTGTCGGCGCTGCGCCGTCCGGAGCCGACGATGGCCCCGACGGATGCCAAGGCGTCCGCGCTGTACGCCAACACGGCGCGCGCGCTGCGCGAGGCAAAGTCACGCGGCTTCGACAACGCCGTCCTGCTGGACTCGGCGGGCAACGTGGCCGAGTTCGCGACGTCGAACCTGTTCCTCGTCACGGCCGACGGCGAGGTCGTCACGCCCGCGCTGAACGGCACGTTCCTCGCCGGCATCACGCGTGCCCGCGTGATCGCGCTGCTGGGCGAGGCCGGCGTGAAGGTCGTCGAGCGCACCGTCAGGCCGGAAGAGTTGGACACGGCGCGCGAAATCTTCAACACCGGCAACTACGGCAAGGTTGCGCCGTGCACGCGCTACGAATCGCGCGAACTGCCGGCTGGCCCAATTGCGAAACAGGCGCGCGACCTCTACCTCGCGTTTACCGAGACTACCTGACACAAAAATTCGAGGTCAGAAAATTCGGGGTCAGAGCACATTTTTCACGAAATTCGGGGTCAGAGCACATTTTGGGGCAATGTCCGTAGAGTGAGTTTCACACGCGAGCGGATGACCCGCACGTACGCTCGCAGAGACAGTCTTGCGGATACCGATGGTGGCGCGTCGATGGCCGCCGAGGCCAGCTCTGCGCTGGAACATTGATCCAGAATGTGCTCTGACCCCGAATTTGCAAACGAATGGGCTCTGACCCCGAATTGGAGAAATAGTTTGACGAAAAAAAGCCAGGCGCGCGGCCTGGCCCGGAAATCCCGTTGGGGTCAATCGCTACTACTTTGCGCGGGGGATGGGGATCGCACGGATGGTGCCGCAGTCGGCCGACAGCCACTTGCCGCTGACATCCATGTCCACGGTCTGGTTGCGCCCCTGTTCTTCGCTCCGGATCTTCATGCGCGCCCGGTAACTCGTGTCGTTGTCGGCGACCAGGTCCCCTTCGCCGCTCACCTTCGGTTTCGTGCAGGTGAACGTAATGTGGCCGCGGGTCGCCGATTGCTGTGTGAACGACTGCCTGCAATCGCCCTGCTGGACCGGGAATTCCTTGCGCTCGGCCATCTCGCGCGTCATGCACATCTTGGTCTGCAGGGCGCCGTTGGCGCCGACGTCGAGCTGCACGCCATTCTGCTGCATCATCTTCTGCATCTGCTGGCGCTGCTCGGGCGACATGTTGGCCATGTGCTGCTGCATGGCCGACATCGCCTGCGATATTTGCGGGTCGCTCGACGTCATCGTGTTCGACAGCGACCACAGGCCGGGTTTCAGCGTCTGGGCGCCAGCCGGGAGCGCGGCGCAGGCACACGACAGCACGAGGACGGATGCAATGGATTTGTTCATCGTTATTTCTTCCTTTTAAATATTGGGCGGCGTCACGACGCCTCGCCATGCCGTCCCAGCACCTTGCGCTCCAGGTACATGAGGAGCAGGACGGTCTTGGCATCGACGATGTCGCCCGTCTCGACCAGCGCGAGGGCGTCGTCGAAATCCAGTTCCACGACCTCGATGTCTTCGCCTTCCCCGGGATTGCCGCCGCCCGCGTCGCAGCGCCGCGCGCGATCATACTCTGCGACGAACAGGTGGATGCGTTCCGTCGTCGATCCCGGGCTGACGTACAGCTGCAGCGCGGACTGCACGTGGTCGATGTCGTAGCCGGTTTCCTCGCGCGCTTCGGCGATGGCGCGTTCGGCCGGGTCGGCGCCGTCCAGCATGCCGGCCGCCGCTTCGAGCAGGTAGCCATCGTGGCCGGCCAGGCGGGCGCCAAGGCGGAACTGGCGCGTCAGCACCACCGACCGGTGGGCGCGGTTGTACAGCAGCACGGCGGCGCCGTCCGCGCAGTCGTAGATTTCGCGCGACTGGACCTGCAGTTCGCCGTCCTGGCGACGCTGGGCATAGGTGACGTTCTTGAGAGGCAGATAATGGTCCGAGAGGATCTCCTCGCGGACGATGCGCACGGTGTCGCGGGACATGGCATCTCCTGTGGTTGGCCTTGCCCGAGGATACACCGTGCGCGTCATGGACGGGCGCGCGCGCCCGTGCGGTCAACCCTGGCGGGCCGGTTCGCTGACGTAGATCTCGACGCGGCGGTTGCGCGCGCGGCCGGCCGGATCGTCGTTGTTGGCGATCGGTTCGCGGGAGGCGCGGCCTTCGACGGTGATGCGGGCCGGATTGATGCCGCGCGCCGTCAGGTAGTCGCGCGTGTGGGCGGCGCGGTCCAGCGAGAGCGGCTGGTTGATCTGGTCGCTGCCCGTGTTGTCGGTGTGGCCGATGATGGTGACGTTGGTGGCGGGATTTTCGTTCAGCGTCTGGGCGAAGCGGTCGAGGATCGGGCGGAAGTTCGGCTTGATGTCGGAGCGGTTCGTGTCGAACGAGACGTCGCTCGGGATCTCGAGTTTCAGGCGGTTGTCCGAGGTCTGCGATACCTGCACGCCGGTGCCGCGCGTGGCCTGTTCCATCTGCTGGCGCTGCTGTTCCATGTGGCGCGACCAGACGTTGCCGACGACGGCGCCCGCCGCCGCGCCCAGCACCGCGCCGCGGGTGGCGCGGCCGGAACCGCCGCCGCCCGTCGTGGCGCCGAGAATCGCGCCGAGGCCGGCACCGACGCCGGCGCCGGTCGCAGTACCGCGCTGGGTCTGGCTCATGTCGGCGCAGCCGGTGGCGGCCACGGCGAAGGCGGTGGCGCACAGGGTGGAACGGATCAGGGTTGTTTTCATGGTGGTCTCCTTCAAAAAAAAATATCCGTTTCGTAGTCGCACCCGCAGCAGTGGGCGCGACCGCGAAACGGATCGGTCAGGTCCGCAGGTCACTGCGGTCCGGCACGACGCCGCGTGCCGCTATGATACTGCTATATGCCTCGGCCACTGATCAGGCGCACCAGGATCATGATGACGGCGACGACCAGCAGGATGTGGATGAAACCGCCGACGGTATAGGAAGTTACCAGACCGAGCAGCCACAGAATGATGAGAATGACGGCAATTGTGTAGAGCATGATAGTGTCCTCATGGTTGACCGGCGTTGCTGTGCCGTGATTCCAGTATCGAACTAACAAGCTTTGTATTCCGTACGATGCCGTACATTACGTCGCGCTTTTTTGTTCCTTGTGCAAGCCGGGAATCCAGCCCATGAAGCCCATCAGGCCGAGAAAGCCGATCAGGCAGGTCACGAGGCCGCCCGTGATCAGGAAAAAGACGTCCTGCGCCGCCAGCTCGGCCGCCGTCGCCTGCGGTGTCGGCTCAGCGCTTGCCAGGCCGAAGCCCGTCAAAAGAAGTCCCCAGAGAATGATGCCGATCCATGCCAGACGGTTCATGTCGCGTCCTTTCGCTTGAGTGAGCTCTGCCGTACGAAGCCGATACTGCTGTGCGGAGGCAAACTCATCCGTGCGCCAACGCACATTGCGAAAAAGAAAACTTAGTGAGCGATCGTGCAAGGTGCAAACGCCGCGCACCCGTCTCCAACATAGCACGCGGCTGGACAAAACAAAACCGGGGCCGAAGCCCCGGTTGACCGGTTGATGCGGGTTCCCTCACGCCGAACGCAGCGATCCTTTCACGATGCGCACGCGGTCGCCCGTGCGCCACGGCGGGGCGCTGTGCTGGTGGAACGTGCGCAGCGTGCCGTCGTCGAGGCGGACGCGGATCTCGTAGCTGATGTCGGCCTTCATGTTGCCTTCCACCTGGTTGCCCACGACGGCACCGCCGACCGCGCCGGCGACCGTCGCCAGTTGCCGGCCGTGACCGCTGCCGACCTGGTTGCCCAGCAGGCCGCCGAGGATGGCGCCGCCGGCCGCTCCCACGCCGCTGCCCTGGGCGCGCGTCTTGATCTGGCGGATCGACTCGATGTTGCCGCAGTTGTTGCACCAGTTGCTGCCGGTGTCGTTGGATGCCAGCTTCGTCGATTTATGCGTGACCTTCGGCGCCGGGGCGCGCTCGACCGGCGCGTATTGCGGGGCCGGGGGCGGGGCGGGCGCGTAGTCGGCGCCGGCACTCGTCGATCCCTGGCTGCCGCCGTCGCCATATGCGGTGGTCGGTGCGGCATAGGATTGCGCGCCGGCCGGGGCGGGGTAGGTGGGCTGCACCGGCGTCCGCACCGGATAGGTGGTTTGCGGCTGGCCCGCCAGCGGCGCGGCGGGCGCCGTGGGCGGGGCCACGTAGCCCGGCTGGCCCGGCTGTTGCAGGCCGGCCGACAGGGCCGCGCGGTCGGCGTCGCTCAACTGGCCGCGGTTGTGGCCGGTCGACGACGGTAGCCAGCCCATGATGGCCGCCGTACCGATGGCGCAGAACAGGATGACCGCGATCGCGGCGGCGATCAGCAGCGGGTGTTGCTTCGCCCGGGCGGGCGGGGTGGGGTGCGTGTCCATGGCTTTCCTTTCCGGTGTCGGTGGGGACGAGGGCGTGTCGCGAGCCTCGAGTCCGGTACGTTTCCATTGTCCCTGGCAACAACACCCCGTTCCGTGCGTCACCGTACATACTTGCCCTGGCGCGGCCGGTACGCTGACTGAAAGTTGTCAGTAAATGTTTCCGGGCAGTGTAAATAGCCAATCTCCCAAACGTGTGAACCGATGAAGTCCAACCGCGAGGGTCCGATGAATTCAGCCGCTCCACCTGTGATCGCCGAGCACAATGCCAACCTGCTGCTGGCTGCGCTCCCGCCGCAGGAGATGGCACGGATGCTGCCGGCGCTCGACCAGGTCAAGGTGGACGTCGGCGCCGTGTTGTGCGAGCCGGGCGACATCATCCGTCACATCTATTTTCCGCACGACTGCCTGATCTCGCTGATGGCCGTGGCCGAAGGCCGCATGACGCTCGAGGTGGGCCTCGTGGGCCGCGAAGGCATGCTGGGCGCCACCGTCGCGCTCGGCCACGAGACGACGCAGGTGCGCGCCGTCGTGCAGCGTGCCGGCAACGCCAGCCGCATCGACGCCGACCGCCTGCGCATCGAATTTGCCCGCAACCCGGCCCTGCAGCGCGTGCTGTACCGCTACACGGATGCGCTGCTGGCCCAGGCCATCCAGATCGCGGTGTGCAGCCGCTACCACGTGCTGGAGGCGCGGCTCGCACGCTCGCTGCTCGTCACGCGCGATCGCCTGCAGTCCGACAAATTCCACCTGACCCACGAATTCCTCGCCCATGCGCTGGGCGTGCGCCGCGTGGGCGTCACCAAGGCCGCCAGCGCGTTGCAGCAGCAGGGGCTCATCAACTACAGCCGCGGCAATATCGAGATCCTCGATCCGGAACGTCTCGCCGCCGCTGCCTGCACCTGCTACGAGATCGTGCGCGAAGCGGGTGCCGGTGTCGGCGCGCCCGTGCTGGCCTGACCGTCGTCGACCCAAAAGACAATGCCCCGGCAAGCGGGGCATTGTCTTTTGGTGCAGCCGCGATCAGTGCGTGGTCTTCACCTGGTTGCCGATCACGCCGCCGACGGCTGCGCCACCGACGGTACCGACGGCGCTGCCGCCCGTCAGTGCGCCGCCGACGACTGCGCCGGCGCCGGCGCCGATGGCGGTGTTACGGTCCTGCTTCGACATGCCGGCGCAGCCGGTCAGGCCCAGGGCCACGGTTGCCAGCGTTGCGGTCGCGATGATGTGCTTGATGGTCTTCATGTTGATCTCCTTAAGGTGGGTTACATACTCACTTCAGGCGCAGCTCATTCCTGACCGATCTGACGCCCCTCACGGTGCGCGCGGCCGCGGCGGCCGCCGCCACGTCGTCCGCGGAGCTCACGAATCCGCTCAGCTTGACGACCCCCAGGTCCGTGTCGACGTCGATCTCGTTTGCCTTCAGGCTGGCATCGCCGAGGAGGGCGGCCTTCACGCCGGCCGTGATGCCGGCGTCATCGGTTTGCCCTACGACAGCCGTCGGGCTGTTCGTCGCGCATCCCGTGATCCCGCACAGGGCCAGAGCCGCCAGCAATGCCGATGTCGCTAGTGCTGCCGGGGTCCTGCCTGTACTGAACCGTTTCATGCCTTCTGCGCTTCCTCGCGATGCCGGCCTGCTGTTCGGGAACGGCGCCGGCCTTACCATGACTCCAGCATAAATGTCATTGGCATAGCGGTCTGTACGACAAATAACACTGTGACATGCCGGGCTCAACGTTTGGCGCTTTTCCCGGGCGGCGGCGCAACAGGTTTCGCGCCCGCCCTGGCCAGCAGCGCATTGCACGGGCTGTCCTTGCCCGGCCCCGTGTTGATCAGCGGGAGCAGGGCGGCGGCCGGTGCCGCGACGACGGCCAGCGCGGCCGCCGCGCCGCCTTTCAGCGCGAGCACTTTCTTGTCGAGCGACAGGTCCGGATTCTTGAACGTGCCGCGCACGTAGAACGGCGTGCGCAACGTGAACAGGCGCAGCCCCTTGGTCTCCGGCTTGATGCGCAGGTCCATCTGTTCGGTCGACATGTTCACCCAGCCATTGATGTCGACGATGGCTTCCTCCGTGTCGAGCACGAAGGTACGGGTCTGCGCCACGCCATCCTTCACGCCGAGGTCGGCGGCGAGGCAGTTCAGCTTGACCTCCTTGTCGCCGAACAGTTTCGTGATGATGATGTTGCCGACGTTCAGGCCGGCCTCCTCGAGCAGCAGCTTGCTGACGACGCCCTGGCTGACGAGACCTTTCACTTCGCCATTCGCACCGGCCAGCATCGCGCCGACGGAATCGCCCGTTGCCGAGAGCTTCGCCTCGCCATAGATCGAGCCCACGGTCGCCTGCATCTTTTCGATTTGCGGGAACAATTCCTTGATGTGGATGTCGCGCGCCTTGACGTCGGCGGTCGCCTTGATCGGGCTGTTGGCGTTGCTGCCGTCGAGCTTGATGTTCGAGTTGACGTTGCCGCCGGCCATCACGAAATTGAGCGGCTCCAGCGTGAGCACGCCATTGTTCATCACGACATGGCTTTGCAGCTTGCTGATGGGCAGGTCCTTGTCCTTGACGATGCGGTCGGCCGTGAAGCGGACGTCGGCGTCCAGCACCTTCCAGCGCTCCGTATGGAATTTCTCGACGGGGAGGGCCTTGTTTTCCGGCTGCACGGCCTCGACGCCCCGCGCGCGCTTGCTGGCGTTGGAATCGGCGCCGATCAGCGGGCCGAGGTCGGCAAAGCGCAGTTGGTGCGATACGACGTTGCCGGTGAGCTTGTTGCGCGGCTTGCCCGTCGCGAATTCGAGGCGGCCCGCGATATCGGACTGGCCCACCTTGCCCTTGAACTTGTCGTACACCCAGCGGCTCTTGTTCTCGCCCAGTTCGCCCGTCAGGTGGCCGTCGGTCGAGAACGCGGGCGTCTCGGGCAGCAGCACGCCCGTGAACGGATACAGCCGCGCCATCGACGGCGCCGCCAGTTTCAGTTTCACATCGATGCCCGCGAGGTGGGCGGGGCGGGTGACCGTCCCGTCGACGGCGACGCGCGTATTGGCCGAGTGCACGTCGGCCTGGACGGGGAACGGCTCGTCCTGGTCGCGCAGCGACAGCACGGAACCCGTCTTGCCGCCGCCGCCCACGGGCGCGCCGTTGTACTCGCCGCGCAGCTTGAAGGCGATGCCATAGGTCGGGTCGTTCGCGATCGTGTCGATGTCGGCCGTGACGTCGGCCTTGGTCACGGCGTCGATCACGTGCACCGTGCCCTTGTTCAGAACGACCCGTTCGAGGTCGAGCGTCCACTTCGATTTCTTTTCCTCGCGCTTGTAGACCCAATTGTAGTGCGTGGCGTCCACGCGCAGCAGCTCGGCCTGCGGGCCGTCGAAGCGCAGCACGGGCACGTGGATGCGGTGGCCCAGCAGCGCGAACGGATCGAGCGAGAACGAGAACTGGCGCACGCTGGCCATGTCGCGCTGGGGCAGGCCTTCCGGGTTGCCCACGTGGACGTCGTCCGCGTACAAATGCGGCCACGGGATGTAGTCGCGCCACGTGCGCTGCGCTTTCGGTATGCTTTTCGACGGCTGCTCCCAATGCACGGCGAGATTGCCGCGAATGGCGAACGGACGGTCGATCGCGTCGCTGACCTTGTCGTTGAGCCAGGGTTTGGCGCGGTTCCAGTCGAACGTGAGTACGATGATGATGGCGATGACGGGAATCGCCACCAGCACGCCGACGATGCCGAGCGTGATCTTCACCGGACGCGACATGCGCGCGCCCTGCCTGGGCTGTTGGGTGGGCTGGGTTGTCATGGCCTTCCTTCTGGTGGGATGGGTTGATCGCAGATTAACGTAAAGGTCCTTGTGTCAATGTGCGGTGCCGCACCGTAGCCCGGCCGCAGGGAGCCCGAGGCCGTGTCTATGTGCGCCAGCGAACCGATCTCGTCCGGCGCGAGGGTTATAACGTTACCAACACAATCTAAAAACAGGAGTCGCAAGATGAATACGAAATCGAAGAACCTGCTGACGCGGGTCGGCGCAGCCGCCGTGGTGCTTTCGCTGGCTGCCTGCGCCAGCCCGGAAAAGACCCCGGCCACGGCTGCCGTCGCGGTTTCGCACAATGCCGTCGAAAACGCCGTGTCGGCGGGCGCGCCCGAGCTGGCGCCGACGGAGATCTCGGCTGCGCGCGACAAGATGATGCGCGCCAACCAGGCCCTCGCCGCCAAGGATTACAAGACGGCCCGCGAACTCGCGATCCAGGCCCAGGCCGACGCCAAGCTGGCGCAGAGCAAGGCCAATTCGGCCAAGGCCACGGCCGCCGCCGACGCGCTCAACGAGGACCTGCGCGTGCTGCGCCAGGAAGTCGACCGCGCCAATTCCGACCAGCAGCAATAAAGCCCAATAACAAGAACCGCAGAAAGGAAGCATCATGAAAATGAATTTCCTGAAGGCCCTCGTCGTTGCCGGCACGATCGCCCTGGCCGGCTGCAGCACCGTCCCGACCACCACACCCACGCTGGACGAGGCGCGCGCCGACTTCGTCGCGGCGAACAACAATCCGCAGGTCGCGACGTACGCGCAAATGGAATTCAAGCAGGCCGGCGAAGCACTCGACCGCGCCAACCAGGCCGCCGCCCAGCGCGAGAGCCTGGACACGATCGACCGCCTGGCCTACATCGCCAAGCAGAAGATCGCCACCGCCCAGGAAGTGGCGAAGACGAAGTCCGCCGAGGCGGAGGTCGCGAATGCGGCCCGCGAACGCGACCGCGTCCAGCTGGAAGCCCGCACCGCCGAGGCCGACCGTGCCAAGCGCGACGCGGCTGCCGCCCAGGCCCAGGCCGCCGCGGCCCAGGCTCAGGCCCAGGATGCGCAGGCCCAGGCCGCCGCCGCCCAGCAGCAGGCCGCCCAGCAGGCCGACCGCGCAGCGCGCCTGGAAGCCCTGCTCGTCGAACTGCATGCGCAGAAGACGGAGCGCGGCATGGTCGTCACCATCGGCGACGTCCTGTTCGCCACCGACCGCGCGGAACTGAACGCGAACGGCATGGCAACCGTGAAAAAACTGGCCGAGATCATGACGCAGAACCCCGACCGCACGGTCATGGTCGAAGGATTTACCGACAGCACGGGCACCGCGGCCCACAACAAGGACCTGTCCGAGCGCCGCGCGGCGTCCGTGGCCCAGGCCCTCGTCGGCCTCGGCGTGCCGCGCGAACGCATCGGCATGCGCGGCTATGGCGAGGCATTCCCGGTCGCGTCGAACGACACGGCCGCGAACCGCCAGCTGAACCGCCGCGTGGAAATCGTGCTGTCGAACGCCGGCGCACCCATCCCGCCGCGAGCGGCACAGCGCTGATATTCAAGACCCCACTGAAAGAGGAAGATTCATGGAACAGAACGCATCCAACCTGGCGCACGGCTTCGACATCGCGGAAATCCGCCGCGCGGCCGCGAATCTCGAAGACGGCGCCGTCACCGAGGGCTACGCGGCCGACCGCGAAGCCGTCATCGGCATGCTCAACGCCGCACTGGCGACGGAACTGCTGTGCGTGCTGCGCTACAAGCGCCACTACTACACGGTCAGCGGTCCGAACACGGGCCACATCAAGGCCGAGTTCCTCGAGCATGCGCAGCAGGAGCAGGACCACGCCGACCGCATCGCCGAGCGCATCGTCCAGCTGAACGGTTCGCCGAACTTCAACCCGGCCACGCTGACCCAGCGCAGCCATGCGGAGTACGACGATTCGGAAGACGTGCAAGCCATGATCCGCGCCGACCTGATCGCCGAGCGCGTGGCGATCGAATCCTACCGCCAGATGATCCAGGCCATCGGCGACAAGGATCCGACCACCACGATCATGCTGACCGAGATCCTGGCCACCGAGGAAGAGCACGCCGACGACATGCGTGACCTGCTGGCCTGAACCCTTACCCACCACTACCTACAACAAGGAGTACATCATGTTAGAGTCCATCCGCGCCAATGCCAACGCCTCCCAACTGAACGGCGCAGCGAACAATGCTTCCGGCGACATGAAAGCGCTCGTCAAGGACGCACAGTCGCTGCTGAGCGCCGCCGCTTCCCTCACCGGCAACAAGGCCGATGAACTGCGCGAGCGCGGCATGGAACTGCTCGACCAGGCGCTGGGCAAGGCCGGCAAGTACCAGGATCAAGCCCTCGTCAAGAGCAAGGAACTGGCGCGCGCAACCGATGTCTACGTGAAGGACAACCCATGGCGCACCGTGGCCGTGGCGGCCGGCGTCGGCCTGCTGCTGGGTGTCATTCTGGGCCGCAAATAATTCGGGTCGGGGGCAGCCATGGATAACAATGAAACCGTCGTGCATAGCCCCGGCCTCATGGGTGGGATCACGGGCCTGGCCAAGAACCTGTTCGGGCTCGTGGTGTCGCGCGTGGAACTTGCCGCGCTCGAGCTGTCGGAAGTACGCAATCACGTGATCGAACTCGTGGTCATCTTCGCGATGGCCGCCCTGGCCACGTGGTTCGCGCTGGCCTACGGCACCGCGACGATCGTGGCGCTGGCCTGGGAAGAAATGGGCTGGAAGATCCTGCTCGTCATGTTCGTCGTGTTCGCCGTGATCACCCTGATCCTCGTGATGAAGGGACTCTCGCTGCTCAAGCAGGGCAAGCTGGCGTTCCCCGAGACCATGAAGGAATTGCGCAACGACCGCGACATGCTGTTGTAACCGGAGGAACGAGCTATGGAAAAAACGATCGGCCATCACACGCATGGCTCCCTTGAAGAGCGCAAGCGGGCCCTGTTGCGCGACGGCGAGTTCTACCGCAGCGGCGTCGCCCACGCGCGCGCCCAGATCAAGCACGAGGCGCGCCCCGAAGTCATCTTTCATTCGGTGCTCGACCACGCGACCTGGGTGCTGCGTACCCGCGCCGACGCACTGCTCAAGCCGACCGGCACGAGCATCTCGGTCCTGGCCCCGTATGCGCTGACCGTGCTGGGCTTCATCCGCAAGCGCAATCTCGGCAAGCCGGCACTGGGCGTGGCCGCCGTCCTGGGCGCGCTCGGTTGGTACTTGCAGCGCAAACGCGCGCAGCAAGTGGCATACTAAGGACAACGCGGCGCGATTCGCCACCGGATCGCGCCTTCACGAATATGGTGGGGCTTGAGCGGCGTCGCAATCTTCGATTGGACGCCGTCTTTTTATGGCCCCGCCGCACCCAGCCATGAAAAAAGCCGGCAGAGCCGGCTTCAAGTGTGCACGGGGCGCGCCGCTCAATAGCGATAGGCGCGGCCGTCGACGATGCGCACGCGGTTGCCCACGCGCAGGTCGTACACATTGTCCTGGACGATGGTGCGGTATTCGCCATTGTCTAGACGGATATTGACTGCGTACTGCTGTTGTCCTGCGCCCTCGCGGTTCGCTTCCACACGGTTTCCGATCGCCGCGCCCGCCACGCCGCCGGCGACGGTTGCCGCGGTGCGGCCGCCGCCGCTGCCGACCTGGTTGCCGGCCAGCGCACCGACGAGGCCGCCGACGATCGCACCGGCACCGCTCGTGCGGCCTTCACCGCTGGTGACCTGGATCGATTCGATCGTGCCGTAGCCCGTCGAAGCCGTGTTGTCGTAGCCGTTGGTGTAGCCATTGTTGTAGCCGTTGTTGGCGTAGCTGGGCTGGGACGACTGGCTGGCGCAGCCACCGAGGAGCGCACTGGCCGCGACGAGGGCGGCAAGGGTACGAGTAGCTTTCATGACTTGTTCTCCTGGCAAAGATGTAGGACCAGATTACGCAGTCATGTGTATGGGGTCTGTGCGATGACGCACTCACCTGCGGGTGCTCATCCGATGCTTTTTCATCATCTTTTTTCGTGTGTTCGGCAGCGAACAGAAATCGTCCTTACGGCAGAGTAAAACGTCAACATCGATTGAAAAAAAGAGTGTCAAAAGGAGAACAAGAATGCGCACACCACACATGATCCTGTTATTGGCCGCTGCCCTGATGTGGGCTGCAGGCCATGTCCGCGCGGCGACGCCGGAAGCGAAGCTGGCTTACCAGCAGGCACGCGACACGGCGGCGGCCGAGTACAAGAACGCACGCGCCCGCTGCGATGCCATCACCGGCAATCCGAAGGACGTCTGCGTGCTGGAAGCGAAGGCCGCGCGCGTGCGCATGGAGGAAGAAGCGCGCGCCAAGTATGAGGACACGCTGAAGGCCTATACGCGGGCACGGATGCGCATTGCCTCCGCCAACTATGACCTCGACAAGGCACGCTGCGCCGGCCTGACGGGCAACGACAAGGACGTGTGCCAGGAACAGGCCAAGGCCCGTCTCGTCGCCGCGCAGGCCGACGCGAAGGCCGACCAGAAAACGATCGAAGCGCGCAATGAAGCGCGCGAGGACAAGCTGTCCGCCGCGTACCGTGTCGCCATGGAGAAATGCGACGCGTTCGCCGGCGCCGCCAAGGATCAATGCGTCTCGGCTGCGAAGGCCGAGTTCGGAAAATAGCCAGCGCATAACCGCACCCCGCTCATGAAGAGCACAACCAAGTACCACCACTAACAAGGAGTTCACCATGAACGCAACCAAACGCATCGCCACCGCCATCTTCACCGCCGCTGTCGCCTTCACCGTCGTCGGCTGCTCGTCGAGCCCGACCAAGGAAAGCACCGGCGAGTACATCGACGACGCCGCCATCACCGCAAAAGTGAAGGCTGCGATCTTCAACGAGCCGACCCTGAAGGCCACCGAGATCAATGTCGAGACCTACAAGGGCGACGTGCAGCTGTCGGGCTTCGTGGCCCAGCCGCAGGATGCGCAGAAGGCCGCCGACGTCGCACGTGGCGTGAAAGGTGTGTCGTCGGTCAAGAACGACATCCGCGTAAAATAAGCTGACCGGGCGGCTCGTGCGCGGGCCGGCCCGACAGTCGTGTCGATTGCCGCGCCACGCGGCATCCGCCCTGGCAGGAGACTGCCGGCGGGTGCCCGGGACCGGCTGTTTTTTTTCAGGCAGGTACCATGCAGCTCGCCCAATCCGGCTCCGCAACATCCGAGGCATCCAACCCAGTCACGCCGGTTGCCGCGGCGCCCGCGGATGTCGAACAGGTGGCACGTGAAGCCGGCCTCGTCAACACCGATGGGGCACCGACGGGCGAAGAGCTCGGCGCTGCCCACGGCAGCCTGCGCCTGCCCGTCCACGTCAACGCGCGCGGTCTCACGCTCGGCGTGATCGCCACCGTCGCGTTCGTCTTCGGCCTGCAGTGGGCCAAGAATTTCTTCGTGCCGCTCTTGCTCGGCATTTTTATCGCCTACACGCTGAGTCCCGTCGTGCGCTGGCTCGAGCGCTGGCACATCCGGCGCGCCATCGGCGCGACGCTCGTCACGGGCCTGATCCTCGTCGGCATGGCGCTCACCATGCACCGGGTGCAGGGCGAGTTCCTCAACATCGTCGACGAACTCCCGACCCTGACGCACAAGGTCACGCGCATCCTGACGGATGGGTCGGACGGGCCGTCGACGATCCAGCAGGTCCAGGCCGCCGCGGCCGAACTCGAACAGGCCGCCGCCAACGCGGGCAGTGCGAAGCGGACGGCACCGCCGCGGCGTGCCGCGGCACCGGCCGTCGCCCAGACGCCCGGCGGCAGCAATTTCCGCATCATGGACTGGTTGCTGGCCGGTTCCGTCGGCCTGGCCAGTTTCATCTCGCAAGCCACGATGGTCGTGTTCCTCGTGTTCTTCCTGCTGCTGGCCGGGGACACGTTCAAGCGCAAGCTCGTCAAGCTGACAGGGCCGTCGCTGACGCAGAAAAAAGTGACGGTGCACATCCTCGAGGACATCAACACGTCCATCCAGAACTATATGTTCATGCTGCTCGTCACGAACGTGCTGCTGGCGCTGCTGATGTGGGTGGCGCTGCGGTTCATCGGCCTGGAAAATGCGGGCGCGTGGGCGATCTTCGCCGGCGTCGCCCACATCATGCCTTACTTCGGCCCGCTGTTGATCACGTCGGCCACGGGCCTCGTCGCCTTCCTGCAGTTCGAATCGCTGCAGATGGTGATCCTCGTGGCGGGTGCGTCGCTGGGGATCGCGACGCTCGTCGGCATGGTGGTCACGACCTGGATGACGGGCAAGATCGCCAAGATGAACCCGGCGGCCGTGTTCGTCAGCCTGCTGTTCTGGGGCTGGCTGTGGGGCATGTGGGGATTGCTGCTCGGCGTGCCCGTCGTCGTCGTGATCAAGGTCGTGGCGGAACGCGTGGAAGGGATGGAAGTCATCGCCGAACTGCTTGGCGAATGACGGCGCCGTCCCGCCGGGGCAACGGCGCCGCCGTGGTTCAGTGCACGGGCGACGGGCGCGCTTCCGGCGGCGGCGCACCTGGGACGTGCTTGTCCTTCAGGCTGCCCATCTGCAGCGCGTACTGGCGGGCGAATTCCGCGCCCAGGAAAAAAATCTGCGCCGAGTAATACACCCATAGCAGCAGCGCGATCAGCGAACCGGCGGCGCCGAAGCTGTTCGTCGTGCCGCTGTTGCCGATGTACAGGCCGATCGCGAACTTCCCCACGGTGAACATGATCGCGGTGCCGAGGGCGCCGATGGTCACGTCGTGCCACGACAGTTTTACGCGCGGCAGCAGCTTGTAGATCGCGCCGAACATCACGGCGATGACGAGGAAGCTGACGGCCCAGGCCACCCAGCCCAGGATGATCGTCGCGGAGTGCCACATGCCGCCCAGGTATTTTTCCAATACGGACAATGCGGCGGACACGACCAGCGTGAACATCAGCAGCAGGCCCAGGGTCAGGATCAGGCCGAATGACAGCAGGCGGGTGCGGACGGTGTCCCACCAGGTGGCGTCCTTCGGCGGCGGGACGTCCCAAATTTCGTCCAGGCTGTCCTTGAGTTCCGCGAACGCACTCGTCGCACCGACCAGCAGCAGGACCGTCGCGATGATCGTCGCCAGCTTGCCGCTTTCCTTGTTGCGGGCACCGGCCAGGATCGCCTGGATGGTTTCCGCGCCCTGGGTGCCGACGAGGCCGCGCAGCTCGTCCAGCAGCTGGCCTTGCGCGGCGTCGGTGCCGTAGAAAAAGCCGGCTATCGCGATAACGAGCACGAGAATGGGAGCCAGCGAGAACAGCGTGTAGAACGCGAGGGCGGCGCCTTTGCTCGATGCGCGGTGGTCCAGCCATTCGGTCACGGCGCAGCGCATCACATGGACGACCTGGCGCGAGAAGGGGATCCAGTTTTGTACTGCCATCAGGTAACCTCCAAAAAGACGAACGCGCCCGAAGGCGCGTTCCGGGGCCTACGCCCAGCGGTAGGCGGGGACGAAGCCCCGCGTTGAGGCGTTACTGTACGCGGCGCTCGATGGTGATCGGCTCCACTTCCACGCGGCGGTTCGGTGCCAGGCAGGCGATCAGCTCCGAACGTTTCTTCTGGTGGCAGTCGGTCACGACCGGATTCTGCTCGCCCTTGCCGTAGGCCTTCAGACGGTTGGAATCGACGCCTTTGGCGATCAGGTACTCGCGCACGGCGTTGGCGCGGCGCTCCGACAGCTTCTGGTTGTACTTGGTCGAGCCCAGGCGGTCGGTATAGCCGGTGATGTCCACGTCGGTGATCGACGGGTCGGCCTGCAGCGCGGCGGCGATGTCGTCCAGCTTCGGCTGCGGCGACGAGAGGGTGGCGCTGTCGAAGGCGAACAGTTCGCTGGCCGACAGGGTCACCTTCTCGAAGCGGGCCGGCGGCGGCGGCGGCGGCGCGGCCGGTGCCGGGGCCGGCGCCTCGACGACCGGAGCCGGGGCAGGTGCCGGCGCCGGGGCCGGTGCCGGGCGCGGCGGCGGGTTGAAGGCGTAGTTCAGGCTGAACGTCGCGTACTTGGTGTTGGCGCGCGAGAAGCCGAACTTGTCGTCGTCGCGCAGGTGGGCGCGCACGTCGCGCACGTCGGCCTGCAGGGACCACTGCTCGTTCATGCTGACCTGGAAGCCGACGCCGGCCTGGTAATACGGCGACCAGCCGGACACGTTACGGATCGGATTGCTCTCGTGGTCGCGTTCGCCGCCGACACCGATCAGCAGGTACGGACGGAAGGTCTTACGCGACAGCATCAGCAGGGCGTCGACGCCGACGAGGGTCTGGCGGTAGTTGTAACCGTTGTCGTCGACGCGTGCCTGGGTGGCGCCAATCTGGATATCCCACAGCGGATGCACGGCCTTACCGAACTTCAACCCGCCGCCCCAGTCCTTCTTCGAGGTCAGGAAATCATGGTCGGGCTTGATGCCGACGATCGTCGGGGCGATGTACCACGACGGATTGATGACCTCGGTGGTGTCCTGAGCCAGGGCCGTTCCGGCGGAGCACAGAATGGCGGCGGCCAGGGCGATCTTCTTCGTATTATTCACAGGTAACTCCCATAAGTTGTAAAGGTACTGACATCGCATGGCTTGCAGTGATGTTGATGTCAAGCTTACAAGTCGGCCATTTTTCGGGTCAGTGCGCTGGCGCACCTAACAGCCGGTTGTTGTGGCGATTTTACAACGTAGCCATTTATGCCATGATTGCGGTTTGTTTCAGGATGTTACGAACTGCGGGTTAACCGTCGCTTACTTCTTATAACGTCGCCCTTCGTGCATGCACGTCTCCTTTTATTACGGAATTGTCATGTCACGCGGTCAGGTCGATACCGCTTCGATTGCAAGCCGTGCAGCCGGTTCCCGTTGAGCCCCACCAATTTGTCGAGCGTCAATACGCAATCGAGTTTCTCTTGCTTTTAGGGATGAATAACTTTTCAGAAATTTTTAGAAATGTTGGATGGCGCACAGACCGGGGGTGATGAGGCAGGCAATCTTGTATCCAGTTAAGCGGAACCGGCGTGTTGTCAGGTGGTCATACACGAATACGGCGGTCCGGGCCATACACAGAACATCGTCCTTTTCACGGAGTAAACCAATATGCATGCAGCGACTCACCATAATGCGGTACAAGGCGAACTCAACGCGGTGCACACTTCCAGTAACTCTGCACTGATCGAACGCGTCCCACCGCAGCCGACCGAGCGCGCTCCGATTTCGCTCGCGCCGATCGAGCGGGTGCGGTCGACGTCGGCTACCCAGCGCCGTATCGAAAACATGCAGAAGCTGATCGGCGAGCTGCAGACCCACGAGATGCTCGCCGACGAAATCGCCTGGTTCCTCAAATTCTCGCCGTCGGGCGCCCGCAAATACATCCGCGACCTGCGCGAAGCCGGCGTCATCGAACTGGCCCGCTACATCGAAGGTACCGCCACCTACCTTGGCAAGGCCGTGTACCGTATTTCGCCGGATCCGGAGCGCGTCAAGGCCTTCCTGGGCGCGATCTGCCAGCCCAAGCGCGAAGGCGCCGCCCCGCGCAAGGAGCGTCCAGGCCTGCGCGAGCAGAGCATGGCCGGCACCGGCCGCCACTTCCACATCCTGGCCGACGACACCCATTACGCGATCCGCGTCAACCGCAGCCCGGTGACCCGCGACCCGCTCGTCGCCGCACTGTTCGGCCCGCCTCCGAGCCAGGTCGCCAAAGAGCGCGTCTGAGCGCGCTGGCGTTGATAGCGGTCGCACGACGCGGCCGCTATCAGCTGCGCCACCCCGCCGAGAGGCCGGGTGGCGCTGTTTTTTTGCAGGATTCCAATTGAAAAGGCGACAAGCGTGCTCATATGCCGGGTGCGGCACCCCGACCGCTTACCCATCAAGGAGACTCCATGCTGCCGAGTGCCGAATCCCTGGAAGGCCAACCCGTTCCCCAGGTGACGTTCAAGGCGCGCCCCGACGACCAGTGGCGCGACCTCACGACCGATGAACTGTTCAAGGGCAAGACCGTCGTCGTGTTCGCCTTGCCCGGCGCCTTCACGCCGACCTGTTCCTCGGCACACCTGCCGCGCTACAACGAGCTGGCACCCGCCTTCCGCGGGAACGGCGTCGATGAGATCGTCTGCATCGCCGTCAACGATGCCTTCGTGATGCAGTCCTGGCAGGCCGGCCAGGAGGCGGGCAACATCACCATGATCCCCGACGGCAACGGCGACTTCACGGAAGGCATGGGACTGCTCGTCGACAAGCGCGACCTCGGCTTCGGCAAGCGGTCGTGGCGCTATTCGATGCTCGTCAAGGACGGCATCATCGCCAAGGTGTTCATCGAGCCGGACAAGGAAGGCGATCCGTTCGAAGTGTCGGACGCCGATACCATGCTGCGCTACCTCAACCCGGACGCCACGCCGCGCGAGCCCGTCGTGATGTTCTCCAAGCCGGGCTGCCCGTTCTGCGCGCGCGCCAAGGCCGTGCTGAAAGCGAACGGCATCGTCTTTACGGACATCCCGCAGGATGCGAAGATCACCACCAGCGTGCTGCGCGCCGTCTCCGGTGCCACCACGTGGCCGCAGGTCTTCATCGGCGGCAAGCTGATCGGCGATGCGGAGGCCGTCGCCGCATATTTCGCACCGCGCAAGCAAGAGGCCCGGTAACGCCGGTATCGGGAGAACACGATGGAAGCCGCTATCGTCTGCGCCGTACTCGCGCTCGGCGTGCTGTTCGCGTGGCTGCTGCCGCGCTGGCGCCTGCGCCGCGTGCTGGCGCGTCCGCTCACCGCGGCCCAGCTCGGCATCATCGAGCGCAACGTCGACCAGTACCGGGGCATGCCGCCCGACCTGCGCGCGCAGTTGCAGCGCCTCGTCAAGCAGTTCCTGCACCAGAAGACGTTCGTCGGCTGCGCCGGACTCGAGGTGACGGAAGAGATGCGCGTGACGATCGCCGCGCAGGCATGCCTGCTGCTGCTGAACCGGCCCAGCCGCGTGTATCCGGGCCTCCACGCCGTGCTGGTCTACCCGGGCGCGTTCCTCGTGCCGCGGCGCGAGCACGACGCGGCCGGCGTCGTCACGGAAACGCGCCAGGACCTGCTGGGCGAATCGTGGGGTGACGGGCGCGTCGTGCTGTCCTGGGAACACGTGCGCCGCGCCGGCCTGGCGGCCGAAGGCACGCACAACGTCGTGCTGCACGAGTTCGCGCACCAGCTCGACAGCGAATCGGGCAGCAACAACGGCGCGCCCTTCCTCGGCAGCCCGGAGCGCTACCGGAGCTGGTCGGAAACGCTGTCGCGCGATTTCGCGCTGCTGCGGCGCGATGCCTACTGGGGCCAGCGCGACGTACTCGATCCGTACGGCGCCACGAATCCGGCCGAGTTCTTCGCCGTGGCGACGGAGAGTTTCTTCGAGCAGCCGCACGAGCTGGCCGCGCGCCATCCGGATCTGTATGCGGAGTTCCAGGCGTATTACCGCGTGGACCCGCGCGACTGGTTTCCCACGCCGGCGCCGGAACCGGAGCACTACGGCATGGTCTACGGACAGTGGCGCTAGCGGCTACGCTGCGTGCGCTCGCGTACAGAGACCGAGCCCAGCGGGAGGCATCATGGCCACACCTTTATATGCAGGAGGTCATCCATGTCCACGATCATTGCAGGGCACTTCCAGCTGCAGGATGACGTCGAGCGGGCGCGCCATGCCCTGATCGACGCCGGGTTCCCGAGCGAACGCATCAGCGGTTTCTACCTGAGCCAGCCGGGCCAGCACGACCTGACGCCGATTGGCGGCGACAACATCCACTCGCCGGGCGCCAAGGAATCGCCGGAAGGCGTGGCCCAGGGCGCCGGTGCCGGTGCGGCGGTCGGTATCGTGGCCGGCGCCGCGACGGCGCCCGTGACCGGACCGCTGGGCCCCGTGGTCGGCGGCCTGCTGGGCGCCCACGTCGGCTCGCTGTTCAGCTTTACGAAGATGAAGGATCCCGGCGAACGCGAGGAGGGCGGCCGCGCGCCGATGGAAAACCGTCCGGCCGGCATGCTCATCGCGGTCGCCTTCGACGATCCCGGCCTCGAGGCGCGCGCCGTCGACCTGCTGCGCGGCCTGGGCGCCCACCACATCGAGCGCGCCAAAGGCAATATCGTCGATGGCGACTGGGCCGATTTCGATCCGGCGTCGCCGCCCGACATGATTCACTGAGTCCGCGCCCCCCCGGCGTCTATTTGCGTTTCGTCAACGACGTCTTTGTCCATCGCCCTAGACTCGATGTTTCGTGCTGCGCACCCGGCGCGGCAGGTTGATGAAGGACGACGAAACCATGCACGACAACAAAGTAGCCTTGGTGACTGGAGGGATGGGGGGACTGGGCACGGCGATCTGCCGGCGCCTGCAGGCGGAGGGGTTCCGCGTGGCGGCAACCTATTCGCCCGGCAATGCCACGCCTGACGCGTGGCTGGCCGCCCAGAGAGACGAAGGGTACCGATTCACGACGTATCGCGTCGACGTCACCGACTACGGTGACTGCGAATGGATGATGCAGAAACTGCTGGCCGAAATGGGCCGGCTGGACGTGCTGGTGAACAATGCCGGCATCACGCGCGACCGTAGCCTGCGCAAGATGACCCTGGAAGATTGGCAGGACGTCCTGCGTGCCGACCTCGACAGCGTGTTCAACATGAGCAAGCAGGCGATCGAACCGATGATGGCGCAGCAATTTGGCCGCATCGTCAATATCTCGTCCGTCAACGGCCAGCAGGGTGCCTTCGGTCAGGCCAATTACTCGGCCGCCAAGGCCGGCATGCACGGCTTCACGAAGGCACTGGCGCTGGAGATGGCGCGCCATGGCGTGACCGTCAACACGGTGTCGCCCGGCTATCTGCGCACGAAGATGGTCGAGGCCGTACCGGCCGAGGTGATGAATGGCAAGATCCTGCCGCAGATCCCGATGGGGCGGCTGGGCGAGCCGGACGAGATCGCCGGCCTCGTCGCCTATCTCGTGTCGGAAGACGCCGGTTTCATGACGGGCGCCAACCTGGCCATCAATGGCGGGCAACACATGTATTGAACTAGCGCCGCTCGGCCCGCGTCTGGCAGTCGATGCACAGGCGCGCCTCCGGCCGGGCCAGCAGGCGCGATGCGCCGATCGGCTGGCCGCATTCCTCGCAATAGCCGTAGCTGCCGTCCTCGATCCGGGCGAGCGCCTGGCGCAGCTGGCGCATCTCGGCCGAGTGATGGCCGGCCGCTTCGCGCGACAGATCGTTCAGCAGGCGGACGGTGGCGCGGTCCAGCGGCGACGTCTCCACTTCTTCCACAGGCAATTCTCCCGCGTCCGGGCGCGGTTCCTCGACACGGGACAGCGCGGCAAGACGCTGCTCCAGCATGGTCTTGAGCAGCGCCAGCTGCTCGGGTGTGAGGGGTTCCATGGTCACACGACAGCGAACACGTGACGACAGGCGCCGGAAGCGGCGTGCGGATTGGCTTTCATGGATGTCCCCTCGTTCGTGTCGTTGGAAACCGCGCGGCGGCGATTTCAGTGTAGCGCGGAACGAGGGGCGTGCATACCGCCGCTGGTATTCAGGCGGGTGCGGCGGGCGCGTTGTCGATGGCGACGATGTCGAGCTGGGTCTTGAGCCCGTCGAGGGCCGCGAGGATGGGCACGACCTGGCCCGTGCTGGCGGCCGCGGCCAACCCCAGCAGGCGCGCGACGAGCGTGATGCCGTCGCCGATGCGGGTGATGCGCTTGATCTTGTCGGCGGCGTCCACCGTCAGCTGGATCAGGTGCGCTTGCGGTTGGCCCAGCGACGACACGATGCATGCGGCCGCCTCCGTATACAGCCGGTTGGCGCGCTGGCGCAATTCCATCTCGGCGTTCAACAGGGCGCGCGCGGCCATCTGCTCCGGTTCCGGCACCTCCTGGCCCTGGTGGCGGCGGATATCGCGCATGACGCGCTGGTGGATGCTGTCCGCGCACTCCGACAGCTTGTCGGCCAGTTCCTCGACCTGGTGCGCGGTCGACAACGCCTTGGCCGGGCTGGGCGGCGGCGCGGCGGGGGCAGCCTGTTTCGGTTTCTCGTCGTTTGCCATGATTTCTCCTCGTGCGCTCAATCGGACAGGGCGTCGCGCAGTTTCGTCAGGTCGCGCGCATAGACGGCCAGCAACTTGCGCACGTCGTCGCCGTGCAGGTTATTCAGGTTTTCGCGCAGTTTCTGGTGGCCCAGCGCGACCTTCGTCAACCCCTGGAGGGCCAGGTCGTAGCGTTTGTCGACCAGTTTGTACTCGGTCGACTTGTTGAGATAATGGACCTTGGCCAGGGTCACGAGCATGCGGTCGGACGTCTTGGTGGAGAAGGGGATTTCGACGTCGAAGATGCCGAGCACGGTCTTCTTCTCGTTGTCGTTGGTCTTCGCGTACAGGCGGGTCAGCTCGATCATGGCTTCCAGCAAGACCTGCACGTCGGCGTCGCCGTCGCGCACCATTGTCTCGACGCTGCGGTTCTGGTAGCCGGATGCAATGACCCGCGTCAGCAGCCGCGTCAGGCCCGTGTACGCGGCGATCTGGCGCTGTTGCAAGCCGGATTCCGCGTTCGCCTTGAGACCATTGCCGAGGTCGTCGATGCGGTCGGACAAGTCGTAGCGCGCGTCGCCCGCCAGCACGCTCAACGTCTGCATGTACAGCACGACGGTCTTCTGGATACTGACGAAGTCGTCGTACACGGCACGCCGGCGCGCATCGTTTTCCTTCGCGATGCGGTCGGCGGCGGGAGAGAGGTACGGTTGTTCGCGCTCGTAGGTGTCGCGATAGCGGCGCGACAGTTCGCCGTAGCCGCCCAGTTTGGCCGACGCGTCGGCAAATTGCCGCACCTCCGCCAGGCTCACGGGGCCGGTACTGGCGCAGCCGCCGAGCACCAGGGTGGCGGCGAGGACGATCAGGGTAAAACAGCGTCGCAGGTCCATGGGTCCTTTCTGGACGGCAAAAGGCCGGCCCGAAAAGCCCTCATTCTTTCAAACTGGCGGATGCTGTCATTGCCAATGCTCAAGTCAAGGCCGTGCGCCACCCCAGGCCGGCCACGGTGTCGCCCAGCGGGATGTATTCGCAGCCGACCCAGCCGTCGTAGCCCAGCGCGTCGAGCGTGCGGAACAGGAAGGGGAAATTGATCTCGCCGGTGCCCGGCTCATGGCGGCCCGGCACGTCGGCCAGCTGGATGTGGCGGATCAGCGGCATACGTTCGCGCAGCGTGTTGGCGAGGTCGCCCTCCATGCGCTGCATGTGATAGATGTCGTATTGCAGGAACAGGTTCGGCGCGGCGGCTTCCGCGATGATGGCGGCGGCTTGCGCACTCTTCGTGAGGAAATAGCCGGGGAGGTCGCGGTCGTTGATCGGCTCGATCAGCAGGTCGATGCCGTGCGGGGCCAGCGCGGCGGCGGCGAAGCGCAGGTTGTCGATGAACGTCGCGTGCGCGCGCTCGGGGGCGACGTTCGGCGGCAGCTTGCCCGCCAGGCAGTGCAGGCGCTTCACGCCCAGGTCGAGCGCGTATTCCAGCGCCAGCTCGACGGTGTCCTGGAATTCGCCCACGCGGCGCGGATCGCACGCCATGCCCCGTTCGCCCGCCGCCCAGTCGCCGGCCGGAAAATTATGCAGCGCCAGTTCCAGCTGGTAGCGTTGCAGGCGGCCGGCGATCTGCTCCGCCTCGAAGGCGTAAGGAAACAGGAACTCGACGCCGTCGAAACCGGCCGTACGGGCGGCGGCAAAGCGTTCCAGGAAGCCGAGCTCGTTGAACATCAGGCTCAGGTTGGCGGCGAAGCGGGGCATGCGAATTCCTCTTGGCGGTGAAACAACCCGCTATCCTAAACCATCGTGCCGGCCGGCGCAGCGCGCAGCGCGCGCATCGGCGTGAACAGCCAGGCCAGCAGCGCGGCGCCCACAAGGAACAGGCCGGAGCCGCCGAACAGGGTCGCCAGGGTGACGCGGCTGGCGAGCCAGCCGGCCACGACGGCCGCCAGCGGCGCCAGGCCCATGAAGATGAACATGAACAGGCTCATCGTCCGGCCCAGCAGTTCGCGCGGCACGCGCTGCTGGATCCACGTGAACACGGCGACCTGCACGAACCCGCCCAGCACGCCGATGGCGACGTTGATCAGCATGCCCTGCCAGCTGGCGGTGACCAGGCCCAACGGCATCAGCAGGACGCCGGCGATGCCGTCGATCAGCAGCAGGGTCATGCCGAGGTTGCCCGCACGCCGTTTCCCGGCGATGCCACTCGCCGCCATGCCCAGCAGCGCGCCGGCGCCATGCGCACCCATCAGCAGGCCCAGCGCGGAAGCACCGTGCAGGCGGCTGCTCGCGAGCAGCGGCAGCGCGACCTGCATCACGCCGCCGATCACGCAGGCGCACAGGCCCCAGTAGATGAAGCACGTGCGCATCATGGTGTCGCGCCAGACGGCCGCGAGACCGTCTGCCACCGACTTGAATACCGGCTGCCTGGCCGCCGGCGCGAACGGGCGCGGCTGGACCTTGGCGAGCGTCCAGGCGGACAGGGCGAAGCTGATGCAGTCGAAGCCGAACGCGAGCGCCAGGCCGCGCATGTGTTGCGGACCGTCGGTGCCGTCGCCGGCCAGCGCGAACAACAGGCCCGCCAGCAGCGGCCCGGCCAGCATCGTGATCTGGCGCAGCCCCATCATCATGCCGTTCGCGGCCTGCAGGTGCTGCGGGGCGACGGCATGCGGCAGCATCGACGTGCCGGCCGGAATGCTGAACGCCGATGCGAGCGACAGGCCCAGCGCCAGCGCGAGCACGACGGGCAGGTGCGCCTGGCCGGTGTAGACGAGGACCGCGAGGACGGCCAGCAGCACCGTGTTGACGTGCTTGGTGAGCATCAGGATGCGCTTGGGCGAGTGGCGGTCGACGAGCGCGCCGCCGAACAGGATCAGGATCGCACGCGGGATGCCCATCAGCGCGACGGCCATGCCCAGCGCAACGGCATCGCCGGTCAGCTTGAGCACGAGCCAGGGCAGGGCGATCTGGGTGAACTGGTCGCCGAGGGTGGAGATGACGCCGCCGCTCATCAGCCACGTGAAATTCCGGTCGCGCAGCAGGGCGGTGCGCGGGTTCTGTGCGTCTTGCATGCTCGTCTCCTTGTCGTCGTGCGGGCGTGCGCGGGCCTGGCCGGCACGCCATCGTGTTGGTGGTGCGAAGGTGGATCAGCGCTGGATGCCGGCGATCTGCGCGAGCAGGTCGGACGTCGCGCGCAACTGGTCGCCGGACGGTGCGCCCAGCATGGCGCGGCTGATGTTGTCGACGACGGTCGTCGCGTTCGTCACGAGTTCGTCGCCCGTCGGCGTGATCAGGGCGTAGCCGACGCGGGCGTCGCGCGGATCGCTCTGGCGCGTGACGAGACCGATCTTTTCCAGCGGCAGCAGCGAGCGGGTGACGCCGGACGCAGTCAGTCCCAACCGATCGGCCAGGTCGACACGGCGCAAACGCCCGCCCGGTGCGCGCTGCAGGTGCAATAGCAACTGGTAATCGGCAAAGCTGATGCCGTGATGGCCGCCGAGGGCGCTGTCGAGCCGGCGGACGAGCGTCGCCCAGGCCCGCGCGAGGCGCAGGCAGAATTCAGTGGTGAGACTGTCGGACATGATGACTCCTGGTACTTAATGGTTACTTGATTCGTCAAGTATATGGAGAATGTCGACCATTGGCAAGTACTTGAGTGCGCAAATAAATTCGGGGTCAGGTCCAATTTTTTTGTAACTTCGGGGTCAGAGCTCATTTTGGTGGATGATCTTCGAAGCAAGTTCTGCCGGCTGACGCCGATTTACTCATGGGCGCAATGGGCAAACCGTACGAAATCTTGGCTTACCGGACATTGATCGAAAAAGTGCTCTGACCCCGAATTTGAGCCTTTGTTATGGGTAAAAAAAGACCGGGAGCAGGTCCCGGTCTTTTTTGTGATGTCGCAGAATTACGTATCAGCGCTCGCCGCCCGAACGGGCTGCGGATGCCGGACGCGGGCCGCGGCCCTGGCCGCGACCGCCGCCGTTGCCGCCGTTGCGGTTGCCCGGCTGGCCGGTGCGTGCGCCGCCGCCGCTGTTTCCACCATTGCCGCCGTTGCCGCCATTGCGTTGGCCCGCGCCCTGTGCGCGCGCACCGCCCGCGCTATTGCCGGCGCCACGGTTGCCGCCCGGGCGGCCGCGGTTCGGATGGCCCGCCACGCCGCTGCGCAGCTGGATCGGTTGCGGCTTCGCCGTCGGATCCGGCTCGAAGCCCGCGATGACCTGGCGGGGCAGCGTCTGCTTGATCAGCTTTTCGATGTCCTTCAGCATCTGGTGCTCGTCGACGCAGACGAGCGACACGGCCTCGCCGGTGGCGCCGGCGCGGCCCGTGCGGCCGATGCGGTGCACGTAGTCTTCCGGAACGTTCGGCAGGTCGTAGTTCACCACGTGCGGCAGCTGGTCGATGTCGATGCCGCGCGCCGCGATGTCGGTGGCGACGAGCGCCGTCAGGCTGCCGTCCTTGAACTCGGCCAGCGCCTTGGTGCGTGCCGACTGGCTCTTGTTGCCGTGGATCGCCATCGCGCCAATGCCGTCCTTGCCCAGCTGCTCGACGAGCTTGTTTGCGCCATGCTTGGTGCGGGTGAACACGAGCACCTGTTTCCAGCCGTGCGTCTTGATCAGGTGGGCCAGCATCGGGTGCTTCTTGTCGCGGTCGACCGGGTGGATCTTCTGGGCGATGACTTCGACGGTCGAATTGCGCGGCGCGACTTCGATCATGGCCGGGTTGTCCAGCAGGCGGTCGGCCAGGGCCTTGATCTCGTCCGAGAACGTGGCCGAGAACAGCAGGTTCTGGCGCTTCGGCGGCAGCACGGCCAGCACTTTGCGGATGTCGTGGATGAAGCCCATGTCCAGCATGCGGTCGGCCTCGTCCAGGATCAGGATCTCGATCTTGTCGAGCTTGATCGTGCCCTGGGCGACGTGGTCGAGCAGGCGGCCCGGCGTGGCGACGAGGATGTCGACGCCGTTCGCGAGCAGCTTGATCTGCGGGTGGATGCCGACGCCGCCGAAGATCACGGCGGAGTTCAGGTTGGTGTGCTTGGCGTACATGCGCACGTTTTCCTCGACCTGGGCCGCGAGTTCGCGGGTCGGGGCGAGCACGAGGGCGCGGATCGGGCGCTTGGACGTCTTGCTGGTCAGCGCGGCGCCGAATTTGTCGGTCGACAGGCGGTGCAGCACGGGCAGCGTGAAGCCGGCGGTCTTGCCGGTGCCCGTCTGGGCGCCTGCCAGCAGGTCGCCGCCTTTCATCACGGCGGGAATCGCCTTGGCCTGGATCGGAGTCGGGGCGGTATAGCCCGCTTCAGTGACGGCGCGCACGATGGCGTCGGACAGACCGAGAGTATTGAATGACATAGTTATCTGGTAGGGATCGGCCCGTCGCTCCTGGGAGCGCCAGTCCAGCCGATCGGATTACACAACAGGGCGCCCGGTACTGGAGCCGGTACGCCGAGACGCAAACGTAGACACAAACGTCAACGGTCACGCGACATTATAGTTAAATATGTTTCGCTATGGAAATTTTAGCGCGGCCTGTGTCGTTTATGACAGGACCGGTGGAAGCGGGGGCGCGGCACCTCGTGGGTACCGGAGGCAATCTTGACAGGCCGACAACGCCGCCTGACGCGGGAAAGCCGCGCGGCCAGCAAGGCCCGCGGCATTCCCCGGACTTACACAGGGCGTATTTTACGCGAAACGGCGGGAGGCCGCTCAGGCGAAGGGCTTCAGCAGCGCGACCATGCCGGCGAAGACCTTCGGGCCGGCGGCGATGATGTCACCCTTGTTGAGGTATTCGGACTCGCCGTTGAACTCGCCGACGATGCCGCCCGCTTCGGTCACGAGCAGCGAACCGGCGGCGATGTCCCAGATTTTCAGGTTCTTTTCGAAGTAGCCGTCGACGCGGCCGGCGGCCACGTTGGCCAGTTCCAGCGCGGCCGAACCGCTCGAGCGCAGGCCGTGGCAGCGCGGGGCGACGACTTCGTACATGCGCAGGTATTCGGCCAGGTCGCGCGGCTCGGCGCCGTGGCCGGAGCCGATCAGGGCCTTGTTGATGCGGTCCGCATTGCGCACGCGGATACGCTTGTCGTTCAGGTAGGCGCCGGCGCCCTTGGTGGCGGTGAACAGGTCGTTGCGGACCGGGTCGTAGATGACGGCCTGCGTGATCACGCCGCGCTGTTGCAGCGCGATCGAGATGCAGTAGTTCGGGTAGCCGTGGAGGAAGTTGGTGGTGCCGTCGATCGGATCGATGATCCAGACGTATTCGCTGTCGTCGTTCAGGTTCGCGGTGGGGCCCGACTCTTCGCCGAGGATGGCGTGGTCGGGGTAGGCTTTCAGCAAGGTTTCGACGATCGCCTGTTCCGACGCCTGGTCGATGTCGGTCACGAAGTTGTTGTGGCTTTTTTCGCTGACGGTGATGCGGTCGAGGTCGAACGATGCGCGGTTGATGACGGTCGCGGCGCGGCGGGCGGCCTTGATGGCCGTGTTGAGCATGGGATGCATAGAGGGCTTCCGTAAAAAAATGCTGACGCCCACCGCGCAAGGGCGCCGTGAACGATCTGAACGAGAAATAATTAAAGAGCAAAGCGGTGCCGAAGCCGTTAAAATCGCGAACTTCTTGCCCGCATTTCAACGCTCGTCACCGCGCGATGGCGTTATTTTAAATGAACCCGACCGAAACTGTCTCTTCTCTTTTCACTCGTCTACGCTTCGTCCTGGTGGAAACGAGCCGCGCCGGCAACGTCGGCTCGGTGGCGCGCGCCATGAAGACGATGGGATTTTCCGACCTCGTGCTCGTCGCGCCGCGCTGCAACGACCCGCTGCACGATCCGGAGGCCGTCGCCTTCGCCAGCGGCGCCATCGACGTGCTCCAGGGCGCACGGATCGTGGATTCCATCGGCGAGGCGCTGGACGGCTGCAATTTCGCGGCGGCCGTGTCGGCCCGCCTGCGCGAGTTCTCGCCCCCTGTATGGACGCCGCGCGAATTTTCTGCGCACGCGGCAGGGACGGAAGACCTGCATCCAGCGCTCATCCTCGGCAACGAGCGCTTCGGCCTGCCGAACCAGATCGTCGAGCAGTGCAACGTCCTGATCAACATCCCGGCCAATCCCGAGTATTCGTCGCTGAACCTGTCCCAGGCCGCGCAGGTGCTGGCCTACGAATGCCGGCTGGCCGCGCAAGGGGAGAACCGGACGCAGGAAGGCATCGGCTTCCACGGCGAGGCGGCGAGCGTCGCGCAGATCGAGGGCATGTACGCCCACCTGGAAGAGGCATTGGTCGCGATCGGCTTCCTCAACGCGAGCAATCCGAAAAAGCTGATGCCGCGGCTGAAGCGCCTGTTCGCGCGCACGCAGCTGGAGACGGAAGAAGTCAACATCCTGCGCGGCATTGCCCGCCAGATGATGAAATCCACGGGGCGGGATTCCTAGACGGCTTGCTCTAGTCCGAGTTGGTCGCCTGACCTGTTCTTTCGCTTACACTTTGAAAAACACATACAAAGGGTAGGCATGGAGACAACCCGCAGAACCTTCCTGAAAGCCGGCCTGCTGTCCGCCGCGGTCCTGGCCGCGGGCGGCGGCTGGTACCGGCACACGCATCCGGCGCCCCCGCGCGGCTTCGTGCTCGACGGGGAGGCGCGCGCCGCGCTCGACGCCATCGTCGCCGCGATCCTGTCCGGCGCCTTGCCGGATGCGCCCGCCGACCGGGCCCGCGCCATCGCCGCGACGACGGCGCGCGTGCACCAGACCATCCTCGGCCTGCCGCTGCCGGCCCAGCAGGAAGTGCAGGACCTGTTCGGCCTCCTCGCGCTCGGTCCGGCGCGGCGCCTGCTGACGGGCATCCCGGACGGCTGGGCCGCCGCGAACGAGGCGGACGTCGCCGCGTTCCTGCAGGACTGGCGCGTGCACCGCCTGTCGCTGCTGCGCACGGCGTACGCGGCGCTGCACGACCTCGTGCTGGGCGCCTGGTACAGCGAGCCGGCGCACTGGGACGCCATCGGCTATCCCGGCCCGCTGAAGGAACTGGCATGAGCAGCCAGAACGTGATTCCCGATCCGATCGTGGCCGGCCTCGCGCGCGGCTGGAAGGTCATCGACGGCGCGCGCGAAGACAAGGACCGCGATCTCAGCGCCGACGTCGTCATCGTCGGCAGCGGCGCGGGCGGCGGCGTGACGGCGGAGATCCTCGCGCTGTCCGGCCTGTCCGTGATCGTCGTGGAGGAGGGCGCACTGAAGTCCTCGCGCGACTTCAGGATGCGCGAGGCGGACGCCTACCCGGCGCTGTACCAGGAATCGGCCGCCCGCAAGACGCGCGACAAGGGCATCAACATCCTGCAGGGCCGCACGGTGGGCGGGTCGACGACGGTGAACTGGACGTCGAGCTTCCGCACGCCGCCCACGACGCTCGCGTTCTGGCAGCAGCGCTTCGGCCTGTCGACGTATGGCGAGGCCGAGCTGGCGCCGTGGTTCGCGCTGATGGAAGCGCGGCTGCACGTGGCCGACTGGCCCGGCGCGCCGAACGAGAACAACGACCTGCTGCGGCGCGGCGCGGAACAGCTCGGCATCCCGACGGGCCTCATCCGCCGCAACGTCAACGGCTGCTGGAACCTCGGCTATTGCGGCATGGGCTGTCCGACGAACGCGAAGCAGTCGATGCTCGTGACGACGATCCCGTCCGCGCTGGACCACGGCGCAACCCTCGTCACGCGCGCCCGCGCCGAACGCCTGGCATGCACAGGCGACCAGGCCGACGGCCTCGATTGCACGCTGCTCGACGCGGGCGGCCTGCACGCCACCGGACGCCGCCTGCGCCTGCGCGCCCGCCACTACGTGCTCGCGGGCGGCGCCATCAACACGCCGGCGCTGCTGCTCCGGTCGAAGGCGCCCGACCCCAGCGGGAAGCTGGGCAAGCGCACGTTCCTGCATCCGACGCTCGTGTCGGCGGCGCTGTTCCCGCAGCGCGTCGACGGCTACGCGGGCGCGCCGCAGACGGTCTATTCGGACCACTTCCTGCACACGCAGGCGATCGACGGCCCGCTCGGCTTCAAGCTGGAAGCGCCGCCGCTGCACCCCGTGCTGCTGGCGACGACGATGCAGGGCTTCGGCCGCGAGCACGCGGAGATGATGCGCCACTTCCCGCACCTGCAGGGGATGCTGGCGCTGCTGCGCGACGGTTTTCATGCCGAGTCGCAGGGCGGCACCGTGGGCCTGAACGGGGACGGCTCGCCTGTCCTCGACTACCCGCTGAACGATCCGCTGTGGGACGGCGCCCGGCGCGCCCTGCTGACGATGGCCGAGATCCAGTTCGCGGCCGGTGCCAGCGGCGTGCAGGTCGCGCACGAACGGGCGCCGCGCTACGCCAGCTGGGCCGAGGCGAAGGCAGGCATCGCCGCGCTGCCGTTCGAGCGCCACCTCACGCGTGTCGTGTCGGCGCACGTGATGGGCGGCTGCGCGATGGCGGACGGAGACCAACATCGCGGGGTGACGGGGCCGGATGGCCGTTACCGCGGCCTGGCCAACGTGTCCGTGCACGACGGCTCGCTGTTCCCGACGTCGATCGGCGCCAATCCGCAGCTGTCGATCTACGGCATCACGGCACGCCTCGCCAGCGACCTGGCGCACTCCCTCACGGGCCGGCCGGCCGCGCGGCCGCAGGCGTAAGACATGCCGGCCAGCGCCCGCACCCTGCTGCGCCTCGTCCTGCTCGTGCAGCTGGCCGCGGCGCTGCTGATCGCGTGGGCGCTGCAGCACCGGGGCGTGCCGGTGTGGGGCGCGCTGCTGGCGGGCGGCGGCGCCGTCGTGCTGGTGCGTCTCCTGATCAACATGAACAATTTTGTCATGGCGGCGCGCGCGGCGAGCCACACGCCGCCCGAGTTCCGTCTCGGACCCGCGGCACGCCTGCGCATGCTGGCCGAGGAATTCCGGGCCAGCATGCTGGTCACGTCCTGGCACGTGCCGCGCGGCTGCGCGCGCATGTCCCTCCATCGAGAGAGTGGCCGCGTGCCGGTGCTGCTCGTGCACGGCTACGGCTGCAACAGCGGCTTCTGGGCGCACCTGGAACCGTTGCTGGACCGCGAGCGCATCAGCCACGCCACCATCGACCTGGAGCCGGTCGCGGGACGCATCGACGATTACGCGCCGCTGATCGAGGCGCGCGTGCGGGAGTTGTGCGCCGCAACGGGCGCCGCGCGCATCGCCATCGTCGCCCACAGCATGGGCGGGCTGGCCGCGCGGGCGTGGATGCGCTCGTACGGGAGTGCCAACGTGGCGAAGTTGATCACGCTCGGCACGCCGCACCACGGCACGGTGCTGGCGAACCTCGGCCTGGGCGAGAACGCCGCGCAGATGCGCCGCGACAGCGCGTGGCTGCGCGACCTCGCAGCGGGCGAGACCCCGGACGTCCGTGCACGCATCGTCTCCATCTATACCCACCACGACAACATCATCGCGCCGCAGGATTCGAGCATCCTGCCGGGCGCGCGCAACGTCGCATTCGGCGGCGTGGGGCACGTGGCGCTGGGCAGCAACCCCGGCGTGCTGGCCGAGGTGTTGCGCGTTCTGACAGAACTGCAGCCGGCCATGGCCTGAGGGTCCGGTCGATGATATCCTTGCACGTGAGTCCACCCATACTTGTTTCCATGCAACAGAAAGCCCCGCGCCGAACCCGCGAACGCATCCTCGAGCTGTCGCTGCGGCTGTTCAACGAATTCGGCGAACCGAACATCACCACGACCGTGATCGCCGACGAGATGAACATCTCGCCGGGGAACCTGTACTACCACTTCCGCAACAAGGACGACATCGTGAATTCGATCTTCGTCCAGTTCGAGGCGGAGATCGAGCGCATGCTGACCGTCCCGGCCGGCCGCCGCTCGAACATGGAAGACGTGTGGCTGTACCTGCACCTCATGTTCGAGTTGATCTGGAAGTACCGGTTCTTCTACCGCGACCTGAACGACCTCCTGTCGCGCAACCGCAAGCTGGAACTGCACTTCAAGGCGATCCTCGCCCACAAGATCAAGGTCGCGCGCCAGCTGTGCGAAGACCTGCGCAGCGAAGGCTCGCTCGAAGCGGGCGACGCGCAGATCGGCGCCATGGCCACGAACATGGTCGTCGTCGCCACGTACTGGCTGTCGTACGAATACGTGCGCAATCCGCGCAAGTACAGCGAGCAGCAGGCCATCGCGGATGCGCTCGCGCGCGGCTGCTACCAGGTGCTGTCGATGCTGGGGCCTTACCTGCGCGGCGACACGCTCGCGCTGTTCCAGCGCCTGTCCGACGACTTCCTCGCCAAACTGCCACCGGAAGCGCCATGAAATCCATCGCCGTCTACTGCGGCGCCTCGCTGGGCGCCGATCCTGTCTATGCCGACGCCGCCCGCGGCCTGGCGCGCGCCCTCGTCGAGCACAACATCGGCCTCGTCTACGGCGGCGGCAAGGTGGGCCTGATGGGCGTGATCGCCGACGAAGTACTGCGCCTCGGCGGCGACGCGACGGGCGTGATCCCGAAGCACCTCGTCGAGCGCGAAGTGGGCCACGCCGGCCTCACGCGGCTGTTCGTCGTGAAGGACATGCACGAACGGAAGGCGATGATGTCCGACCTGGCCGAAGGCTTCATCGCCATGCCGGGCGGGATGGGCACGCTGGAAGAACTGTTCGAGATGGTCACGTGGGCCCAGCTGGGCATCCACGCCAAGCCCATCGGCCTCCTCAACGTGGACGGCTTCTACGACGGCCTCGCGTCCTTCATCGACCACCTCGTCGGCACCGGCTTCGTGCGGCCCGCGCACGCGGAGTTGCTGGTGCGCGACGCCGACCCCGACACGCTGATCCGTCGCCTGCGTCAAGCCTGATCCAATCGCTCGATGTTTGCGGAAACATTGAGCGCTTCCTGATCGTTACACGAGCGAATCCTGGTGTCTCCCCGTGCCTTGAAATGATATCGATCGCGTATCCCTAACATCATTGTTGTGCGCTATCATAATTCGGTAGCACAAGGCGATTCGGCATGTGCACGATGAACGCGATACGCGTCGATCCCCATCCACCACTAAAACGGGGCCGCCGCACGCCGGATCGATTTCGATATCGAGAAGGAGACACCATGATCAACAAGCGTCGCAACCGCCTGCTCAAGCTGCTCGACGAGCGCAAGGCGGCCACCGTGCACGAGCTGGTCGAATCGCTGGACGCGTCGCCGTCCACGATCCGCCGCGACATCAGCTGGCTCGCCGCCCGCAACCTCATCCACCGCACGCGCGGCGGGGCCGAGACGACCCCGCGGAAGAAGCGCCTCGGCGGCCTCGCCAACGACACCTTCGCCGACAACCTGCGCGCCAACGCCGCGCGCAAGTACGCCATCGCCCGCCACGCCGCCGCGCTGTGCGAGGATGGCGAAACGATCATCATCAACGGCGGCACGACGACGTTCATGATGGCCGACTTCCTGGCCGACCGCAGCCTCAAGATCATGACCAACTCGTTCCTGATGGCCGACCGGCTGCTTGCGACGAGCCAGAACGAAGTGCTGATCCCGGGCGGGACCGTCTACCGCGACGAGAACGTGATCCTGTCCCCGTTCGACAACGATGCGACGGGCGACCAGTACGCGTCGAAGATGTTCATGAGCGTGTCCGGGCTGTCGATGCTGGGCCTCGTCGAGACCGACCCGCTGCTGATCCGCGCCGAACGGCGCCTGATCGGCCAGGCCGAAAAGCTCGTCGTGCTGGTGGACAGCTCCAAGTTCGCGCGCCGCGCGGGCCTGATCCTGTGCAACCTGAAGCAGGTGCACACGGTGATCACGGACAGCGGCGTCGCCGACCTGTCCGTGCAATGGCTGGAGCAGGCGGGCGTGAAGGTGATCGTTGTCGAGCCGGAGACGCCGCCGGCGCAGGATTGCATTGCGTTGGATGGGGCGCAGTTAGGGCTGCACGGGACCATGTGCGCGATGCTGGCCTAGGGCAGCGGCTTCAACCCTTCCGCCCGCACGACCCAGGTCCCATCGTGTGGAAACCCGGGCGCCGCCCCGGCCGGCGCGCCATCCCAGCCGCCCGCCATCATCGCGACGGCGGCCAGCAGCGCGCCGTTGCCGGGCAGGTAGACGGGCAAGTCCGTGTTCGGATTGTGCCCGGCCGCCGTGTAGCCGTTGTTCGGCACGCCCGTCTTCATCAGGACGTCGACGGCCGTCTCCGGACGGCCCAGGCGCGCCGCCGTCATCGCGATCATCGGATAGTCCCAGCCCCAGATCTTCGCCTTCCAGTCCCATTGGGCGAGCACGGCGTCCAGGGTGCGGTCCATGACGGCGCGGTCGACGCCCGCGCCCGGCAGCTGGCCCAGCGCCATCAGGAACGACGGGTGGTCCTGGCGGCTGGCGACGTCGTCCCACGTGTCCGGGATCGATTCGAGCGCGACGTATTTGCCGTCCTTGACCGGGAGGGCGGACAGGTGCCGGCGCTTCTCGTCCCAGTCGCTGCTGCGCGGCAGGCCGAGGCGCGTGCGCCAGGCCTGCGCGATCTCCAGCGCCGTCGACCAGTACGACAGTTCGTACGCCGGATTCATGCTGGCGGCCGGATCGTGGATCTCCTGCGCGATCCACAGCGGCGGGCCCAGGACCCAGCGCTTGTTCCCGTCGTCCCACGCGAGCATCGACGCCATCGCATCGGCCGTCGCGAACACGAGGTCGCGGTAACGCTGGAGTGTCGCGGGCGAGGGATCGTCGCGGTACAGCAGTTCGGCGAGGTGGATCGGATGCGGCTGGTTCCACACGATCAGCGGATTGCCGCCAGGGCTTTCGCGCCCCTGCGGACTCGTCATCTTGGGCCAGCGCGCACCCTGCAGCCCGCGCGAGGCCGCGACGGCGCGCGCGGCGGGCAGCGTGGCGCGGAACCAGTCCAGCGCCCGCTGCAGGTACGCCGGACGGCCCCACAGCGCGAAGTGCGCCGTGTGCCACCAGATCATCTCCGTGTGGTGCTTGCCGTACCAGGTGGACGTCGTCAGCCCGCTTTCCTGCGGCGGAACATCGCCGCCCGCCTGGATCGCCGTCAGGTATTGCGACAGCACGACGCGCCGTTCCAGCTCGGCCGCGCGCGGGTCCGTGCTGCCGCTGAAATCGACGGCGCCGCCGCTGCGCCAGAACGCCGGCCAGTGCGCGGCGCTGCGCGCGAAGACGTCACCGGTATCCGGCGCCGGCTTATCCGGCGCATACGCGAGCGTGAAGGCGAGCACCCGCCCGGACTTCGGCCGCAGCTCGAACGTGTGCGGCGCCGGTGTCGCGATGGTCAAGGGCGTTGAGGCGCGCAGCGCCGCGCCGTAGCGATAGCCGTCGCGCGCATGCGCGAGCACGAGGGTGTCGGCCGTGCGCGTCACGATCGTCGTCGTGTGCGACGCCGGCTGCGACCAGTCCAGCGGCGGATTCTGCTTGATGCCGCCGACGTAGCCGCGCGGGAGCGCGAGCCGTACGGCCAGGCCGCGCGCGAGCAGCGTCGATTCGATGCGCACGGCGAGCGTGTCGCGGTCCGGGTCGACGGCCGTCGTCACGACGACCCGTTCGCCGTCGATGGTGTACGCGCTCGTGAGCACGCCGCGCCACAGGTCGAGGCGCTGGTCGATCGCGCCCACGTCCGCCAGCGCGAGCGGTTTGCCGTCGCGGTGCGTGTAGGCGATGGCGAGTTGTGCGAGCGGCTGCGGGTGCGGATTCTCGCGAAGCCAGGCGGCGGCCGGCACGTCCATCCGCGTCGGATAGTCCACGGTCTTGCCGTGCGCCGTGTAAGCCTTGTTCGCATCGGCGAGCTGGTACCCGTGCGGATTCGGATCTTCGTGCCACGCCCACCGTGCCTGCGTTTCGAGGCCGATGCCATTGGCGCGGTAATGGTCGGCGAAGGTCTGCAGGCCCGTCACGTCGGCGGTGAAACAGAAGCGGCCATTGCCGACGCTGAGCGGCGCCCACGGGTCGGGCGCCGCCAGGTGCGGTGAATGACGCGTGACGAGGGCCTGGCGGTCGATGCGGTCGGCCGCGTGCGCGGGCAGGACCGTCACGAGCAGGAGCAGGGCGGCGAAGGCAAAGGCGGGCATGGCGTCTCCAGGGATGCGACAGCCGATGATAACCGCCGGTTTTCGCAATTGCGATCACGTTTTTGACCAGATTTCCTTTCGGTCAGTCCACTGAGCGGTCGCCGATTGACCCTGTTCGCGGCGGCTGTCTACCATCTTTACGCCCATCGATAATCCATAAGGAAAAACGGCATGAAGACGAGACGCAAGCACAAGCGGGCCCGCGCCCACCACACCACAACGATGTCCGCGTTACTGATCGCGGCAAATCTCGGTTGCCACGCGAACGCGCAGGAAGCCGACGTATCGAAACCCGAGGAGAACAAAGTCGTCGTGACCGGCTCCCGCCTGGTCAGCCGCGGCTTCCTCGCCCCGACGCCCGTGACGACGGTCGACGCGCAGGAACTGAAATTGACCGGCACGCAGAACCTCGAGGTGATGCTGTCGGATACGCCGCAGTTCACCGCGAACCAGCTCAGCAGCCCGACGGCGAACACGGTGCAGCCGGGCCAGCCGTCCGGCACGTCCACGCTGAACCTGCGCAACCTGGGACCGACCCGCAACCTGGTGCTCGTGAACGGCCGCCGCTTCGCCATCACGGGTCCGGACTTCACCACCGACGTCAACACGATCCCCGCGGCGCTCGTGAAACGCGTGGAGACGGTGACGGGCGGTTCGTCCGCCGTGTACGGCTCGGACGCCATCTCCGGCGTCGTCAACTTCATCCTGCGCGATAACTTCGAAGGCGTGGAGATCAACGCGCAGCGGAGTATCGACCAGCTCACGCGCACGCCGAACGATTCGCTCGACCTGACCGTGGGCGGCAATTTCGGCGGCGGCAAGGGCAATGTCGTCGTCTCCGTCAACTACATGGACCGCGACGGTTTTACCCGCGGCGAGCGTGGCGGCTGGGCGCTGCCGTCGCTGGGCGATGGCTGCGTGACGGCGGCGTCCTGGTCGTCCACGCGTCCCGGCACGCCGCTCGCGGTGCCGGCGGGGCAGACCTGTGTGTCGGCGGGCGGGCGTCCGGGCCTGATCTTCAGCGGCTCGTCGAACGTGCCGACGGGACGCATCGGCAACCTGCCCGTCGTCGGTTCCGCCGCGTCGAATCCGGCCCTGAACGCGGCGCTCATCGGGGCCGGGCTGCAGAACATGTCGACCCTCGGCGCCATCTTCGACCCGGCCGGCAGGAGTGTCCGGCCATACGCGGCGCCGGGCGACGCGTACGACCTCGGCCCGCTGTCGTACATGGTCACGCCGCAGAAGCGCTGGATGAGCAATGCGTTCGCCCACTACGATTTCAGCGAGCGCGCCACGGGCTACATGGAGGCGCACTTCAGCAGTAATTCCGCGAGCGTGCAGATCGGCCCGACGAGCGCCAGCGGCAACTTCCTCTTCAATACCAACAACCCGTATCTGAGTCCGCAGATGCAGGAGGTGCTGCGCCAGCTCGACCTGCGCGAGACGGGCACGACGCGCGTCACGAACGGCACGTCGAGCCTGACCACGACGCCGGGCGACGGCCTCGCCGTGTTGAACTACAACCGCCGCTTCTCCGACCTGGGCGGACGCGTGGCGGACACGGACCACCAGGTCTACCGCATCGCGCTGGGCCTGCGCGGCAGCCTGCCGGACGTGTCGGACCGCTGGCTGCGCGACCTGAAGTACGACGTGTACTACACGAAGGCGCGCACGACGGAGACGCAGGACCAGGCGGGCTCCATCTCGCTGAGCCGCTTCCAGAACGCGATCCTGGCGCAGAACGGCGCGGCGCCCGTGCTGAACCCGTTCGGCCAGAACCTGACGGAAGCGTCGGCCAATGCGATCTCGGTGGCGTCGAAATCGAAGATCACGGCGGAGCAGAACGTCCTCGCCGGTAACGTGGCGGGCTCGCTGATGGACGTGCCGGCCGGCGCCATCGACTTCTCGACCGGCTTCGAGCGCCGCTACGCGTACAGCGCCTACAGCCCGGACGTGTTCCTGTCGTCGGGCGACGTCTCCGGCTGGAACGCGGCCCGTGCGACGAAGGGTTCGACCACGGTGAAGGAGCTGTACGGCGAGGTGCGCGTGCCGCTGCTGGCGGACAAGCCGTTCGCGAAAAGCCTGTCGGTATCGGGCGCGTTCCGCCGGTCCGATTACGACGTCGCGTCGGTCGGCAAGGTCTGGACCAGTTCCATCGGCTCGGAATGGGCGCCCACGCGCGCACTGACGTTCCGCGCGCAGAAGCAGAAATCGATCCGCGCGCCGAACGTGGGCGAATTGTTCGGCGGGCAGGGCACGAACGGCCCGATGGCCACGGACCCGTGCTCGAGCCGCGCCCCGCTGGCGCAGCAGACCCAGGCCGTGCGCGTGCTGTGCGAAGCGACGGGCGTGCCCGCCAACCTCGTGTTCGACCCGGCCGTGCAACCGTCGCCGTTCATCACGCAGGTCGTCGGCGGCAACCCGGACCTGTCGGCCGAGAAGTCGCACACCGTCACCGTCGGCGCCGTGTTCATGCCGCCATCGGTGAAAGGCCTGCAGCTGAGCGTGGACTGGTACCGCATCACCGTCGACGACGCCATCTCGACGCTGGGCGGCGGCGGCATCCAGTCCGTGCTGGACCTGTGCTACAACACGATCCGCAACGCGGCCAGTGTGTACTGCCGCGCGATCAACCGGGACCCGATCACGGGCCAGATCGCGGCGCCGACCTATGTGATGACGACGAACGCCAACATCGGCGGCATCGCGACGCGCGGCGTGGACCTCGCCGGCCACTACAATTTTACGAGGGACGGCATCCAGTGGACGCTCGATTCCAACTGGACGTACGTGAACGAGCTGACGTTCACGCCGATCCAGGACCTGCCCGAGCTGAAGAACCGCTGCGTGGGCACGTGGGGCGCCACGTGCGGCCAGCCGGTGCCGCGCTGGAAGGGTACGACGCGCGTCAGCATGAAGCGGGGACCGCTGCTGCTCTCGGCCCGCGCACGCTATACCGGCCCGGTGACGGTGGACTCGTACGCGCTGGCCGCGAACCCGCCCGCGCTGGAATCGCTGACGAATCCGAAGATCAAGTCCTATACTTGGCTGGATTTGACCGCCGGCTGGGAATTCAGCCGCATGGTCAACCTGACCGGCGGCGTGCGCAATGTGCTGGACAAGGATCCGCCGATCCTCGGTTCCGCGCAGCTGCCGGCGAATAACACGATCCCGGCCACGTACGACACGCTCGGACGCCAGCTGTTCGTGACCCTGAACGTGAAGCTGTGAAGGAGGCCCGCACGATGATGGAACGACGTACCCTGCTGCAGGCGGCGCTGCTGGCGCCGTGGCTGCTGCCCGCCGTCGCGCGGGGCGCGGCGTGCGCGACGCCCGGCTGGGCGGACGCGCTGCGGCGCGACCTGGATGCGATGGCGGACGAGCTGACGCGCACGCTGCACCCGTGGCCCGTGCCGGACAAGGTGTTCGTGCCCGAGGCTTACGGACTGCGGCCCGGAGAACCCGCGACGGCCGCGATCCGGCGCGCGGTCGACGCCTGCGCGGCGGCCGGCGGCGGCGTGGTCCGGTTGGCGCAGGGCGACTACGTCAGCGGCACCATCGACCTGCGCTCCGGCGTGATGCTGGAAGTGGCCGAAGGTGCGCGCCTGCTGGCCAGCACGGACCTGAAGGACTATCCGGAGCGGCGCGCGCGCCGGCCCACGGTCCAGGACAGCAATATGGGGATGAACCAGTCGCTGATCTTCGCCGAGCGCTGCACGCGCGTCGGCGTCCGCGGCAAAGGGCTCATCGACGGGCGCGGCACGCCGGCCAACTTCCCGGGCGAGGAAACGACCGGCGCCACGCCGGGCCGGCCGTTCCTCATCCGCATGCTCGATTGCAGCCGGGTCGTCATCGCGGATGTCCGGTTGAAGGATTCGCCGTGCTGGATGCAGAACTACCTGAACTGCGAGGACCTGATCGTGGACGGCATCCACGTCGAGAACCAGGCGAACCACAACAACGACGGCATCGACATCGACGGCTGCCGCCGCGTCATCGTGCGCAACTGCTTCATCAGCGCCGAGGACGATGCCCTGTGCTTCAAGGGTGCTAGCCAGCGGCCGATCGACCAGGTGCTCGTCGAGCACTGCCGCCTGTACAGCACGTGCAATGCGCTGAAGTTCGGCACGGATTCGCAGGGCGATTTCCGCAACGTGCTCGTGCGCCACGTGGAGGTGGGCGGGCCGGCGGCCGACATGCGGGCCATGAAGCGCCGCAAGGCCGACGGCGGCATCTCGTGGGAATCCGTCGACGGCGCTACGGTCGAACGGGTGCTCGTGCACGATGCGCACATCGTGCGCGCCGAGAGCCCGCTGTTCCTGCGCCTGGGCGACCGCGGGCGCGTGCGGCCGGAGCAGGCGCGCCCGCAGCCGGGCCGCCTGCGCCGCATCGTGTTCGACCGCATCACGGGCAGCGACAACGGCAGGCGCGGCTCGTTCTTCACGGGCGTGCCGGGCCACGCGATCGAGGACGTGCTGCTGCGCGACGTCGACCTGCCCATGACCGCGACGACCGAACCCGCCGTGCGGCAGCAGGACATCCCGGAAGCACCCGCGGCGTATCCCGATCCGCACATGTTCTCGACCGTGATGCCCGCCTACGGCCTGTGGACCCGCCACGTGCGCCGCCTGACCTTGCAGCGCGTGCGCTTCACCACCACCGACCCCGACCCGCGCCCGATGCTGCTGGCGGGCCCCGACGCCGACTCTCCCTGTACACCATGAAACGACTCGTCTTCCTGCTGGCCGTCCTGCTGGGCACCGCGCACGCGGCGGAACCCGTGCGCACCTACCGCAACCCGATCCTGTACGCCGACTACTCCGATCCGGACGTGATCCGGTCCGGCGACGATTACTGGCTCGTCGCGTCGAGCTTCCACTTTTCGCCGGGCCTGCCCGTGCTGCGCTCGAAGGATCTCGTGCACTGGACCATCGCCGGCCACGTGCTGCCGCGGCTCCCGTTCGACCCGGCCTATGACATGGTCCCGCCGTACACGCTGACGGACGCCACGTCGAAACCCGTCACGGGCCAGCGCTACGCCCGCGGCGTGTGGGCGCCGTCGCTGCGCGAGCACGCCGGCAAATTCTACGTGTACTGGGCGACGCCGGACGAGGGCATCTTCATGAGCACGGCGAATGACCCGGCCGGGCCGTGGAGCGCGCCCGTCGCCGTCATCGCCGGTCCCGGCTACGAAGACCCGTGCCCGTTCTGGGACGACGACGGCAAGGCCTACCTCGTCCACTCGAAGGTCGGCGCCGGGCCGTTGATCCTGCATGCGATGAGCGCGGACGGTACCCGCGTGCTCGACGCAGGCAGGACGATCGTCGAGGACAAGGTCAACCTGCCCACGCTGGAAGGCCCCAAGGTCTACAAGCGCAACGGCTATTACTACATCTTCGCGCCCATCGGCGGCGTGGGGCACGGACCGCAGGCCGTGCTGCGCGCGCGCCGCATCGACGGGCCGTACGAGGCGCGCAAGGTGCTGGTGCCGGGGAACGGCATCGAGGGGCCGCACCAGGGCGGCTGGGTCGAGACGCCGTCGGGGCAGGGCTGGTTCATCCACTTCAACAGCACGGGCGCGTTCGGGCGCGTCGCGCACCTGCAGCCGGTCGTGTGGAAGGACGACTGGCCGGAGATGGGACAAGCCGGCCTGCCCGTGCTCGAGGGACCGGTCCCGGACACGGGCCGCAGCACGCCCGCGGACCGGCTGCAGGACTCGGACGAATTCGCCGCGCCGGCGCTGGGCCTGCAATGGTCGTGGAACCACAATCCGGACGATGCGCACTGGAGCCTCACGCAGCGGCCCGGCTATCTGCGCCTGCAGGCCAACGAGGCGAAGTACCTCGTCGGCGCGCGCAACGTCCTCACGCAGATCCTGCAGGGCCCCGCGTCCGAGATCACGACGCGGCTGGAACTGAAGGGGCTGGGCGAGCGCCAGCGCGCGGGTCTCGTGCTGTTCGGCGTGGGCGTGCCCTGGGTGGGCGTCGTGCACGAGGAGGGCAAGGATTATGTGACGGTGGCGAACGGCGGCGTGGAGACCCGGGTGGGCAAGGTCGACGGCAAGGCCATCGTCCTGCGCGCGGCCGTGGCGGAAGACCAGACCGTACGCTTCTCGTATGCGCGCGACGACTCCGACGAATTCCACGCGGCCGGTATGCCGGTGAAGCTCGCGCCGTTCTCGTGGTGGAAAGGCAGCCGGCCCGCCGTGTTCACGTGGATCAAGGGCGACACCGACGCGCCGCGCGAGGGCGGCGGCCCGCGGCCGATCGTGCGCGATTACGTCGACGTCGACTGGTTCCGCGTGACCCGGTCCGGACGCTGACGGCGTCAGGCCTCGATCACCCGGTTGCGTCCCGCCACCTTGGCCGCGTACAGGGCCTTGTCGGCGCGGTTCACGGTCTCGACGATGGGCTCGTCGGGATGCCAGATGCTCAGGCCGGCCGAGAAGCTGACGTGCCCTGCGGCGCTATCGCAGGGCTTCAGTGCGGCCACGCGCGCGCGCATGCGCTCCAGCACGGCGCGTGCGTTGGCGGGCGTCGTGTTCGGCAGCATCAGCAGGAATTCCTCGCCGCCCCAGCGCGCCAGCGCGTCGCCTTCGCGCAGTTCGGCGCGCGTGGCCTGCGCGAAGTCGCGCAGCACGGTGTCGCCCGCCGCATGGCCGAAGCTGTCGTTGATCCGCTTGAAGAAGTCGATGTCGAGCACGGCGATGCAGGTCGGCCCGCGCGCGGCGTCGCGCCGGCGCTCTTCCTGCGCCAGCAGCTCGTTCATGTGGCGGCGGTTGGCCAGCTTGGTCAGCTCGTCGATGGTGGCCAGCGTGCGGATCGTGTCGAGCGCCGTCAGCAGCTCGTCCTTCTGGGTCTTCAGGCGTGCGCGCAGCTTGCTCATTTCGCCGGTCAGCAGGGTGACCGCAAGCGAGGCGACCGTCACGAACACGAAGTTCACGGCCTCGGCCTCAGGCGGAAAATGCAGCGGATCATGCGCTGCGTGCCACCACATCGTGGCGCCCATGACGGACAGGTTGAAGGCGGTCAGCATCAGGGTCTGGCGCGGACGCAGGGCGAAGACGCAGAACACGACGATGACCGGCAACCCCACCAGGGTCGCGCCGCGCAGCGGCCCGGCGATCGAATAGCCCCAGACGTGGCAGCTGATGCTGAAGATGCCCTGCAGGCCCGCCAGGATGGTCGGCGCGAGCCCGATGCGGGCGCCGATGCGCACCAGCGGGTAGAACACGGCCACGCCCGCGGTGACGTAGAGGCAGATGGCACGGGCCTGCGGCTGTCCCGCGAGCGCCGCGGGGCCGAACAACATGCCGATGACGATCGTGTACATGATGGCCGTGCCGGCCCAGTATTGCAGCATGCGGTGCAGCTTGCGGTCCGCGCCGAACAGCATGCGCGCGGTCTGGTGGCGGGTGATCATGCTCACGCCCTCGCCAATTGCGTGACGTCGCGCGGCTGGCGTTGCTGGGCCTGCAGCATCTCCGTGATGCGCTCGGCCGGCACCGGAGGGCTGAACAGATAGCCCTGCATCTCGTCGCAGTCGTTCGCCACCAGGAAGTCGCGCTGTTCGACCGTCTCCACGCCCTCGGCGATCACGCGCAGGTGCAGGCGGTGGCCCAGCGAGATCACGGCCAGGGCGATCGCCTGGTCGTCCGAGTTGGAGGCCAGGTCGCGCACGAATGACTTGTCGATCTTGAGCGTCGAGATCGGGAACGATTTCAACGCGGACAGGCTCGAATAGCCGGTGCCGAAATCGTCGATCGACAGCGTGACGCCCATCTCCTTCAGTTCGCGCATGCGTTCGATGGCCTGGTTCAGGTCGCGCATCAGCAGGCTTTCCGTCACTTCCAGGTCCAGCGCGCAGGGCGGCAGGCCGGTGTCGCGCAGGGCGCCGGCGATGCGTTCGACGAGGCGCTTTTCCTCGAACTGGCGGGCCGACACGTTCACCGACACCGTCAGCGGATCCAGCCCCGCCGCGCGCCACAACTGGGCCTGGCGGCATGCGGTGCGCACGACCCATTCGCCCAGGCCGACGATCAGGCCCGACTCCTCCGCGAGCCCGATGAAGCGCATCGGCGGCACGATGCCGTGTTCCGGATGGCGCCAGCGGATCAGCGCTTCCACGCCGAACAAACGGCCCGTGCGCAGGTCGACCTTCGGCTGGTACAGCAGGTGGAAGCGCCCCGCGGGGGCTTGCAACGCGGGCGCCTGGCCATCGGTGGCGTCGTGCGTGTCGTCCGCCAGCGTGGCGTCCAGCGCCCTGCGCATGTCTTCCAGCATCACGAGCTTTGCCTCGACGCTGGCATTCATCTCGCGCGTGTAGAACTGGAAGTTGTTGCTGCCCAGGTCCTTGGCGCGGTACATCGCGGCGTCGGCGTTCATCATGAGGGTCTTCGGATCCTCGCCGTCGCGCGGGTACACGACGACCCCCATGCTGCAGCTCACGCGCACCGCCTGGTCGCCGATCTGCACGGGTTCGGTCACGGCTTGCCGGATCTTTTCCAGAACGGGCGTGAGCGCGAGCGGACTTTCGCCGGCCTCCGGCAACAGGATCACGAACTCGTCGCCGCCCAGGCGGCCGAGGGTGTCCGTGCGGCGCAGGCAGGCCTGCATGCGGCCGCCCACGACCTTCAGCAATTCGTCGCCGGCATTGTGACCGAGGCCGTCGTTGACGAGCTTGAAACCGTCCAGGTCGACGAAGGCGAGGGCGAGATGGCCGCCGTTGCGCTGGGCGTTGCGCACGGCCTGGTCCAGGCGGTCGCGGATCAGGCTGCGGTTCGGGAGGCCGGTCAGCTCGTCGTGGTGGGCCATGTGGCGGATGCGTTCCTCGGCCAGCTTGCGCTCCGTGATGTCGCGCACCATCGCGACGGCGCCGCCTTCGACGGGCACGATCTGGCGCTGCAGCCAGCGCCCGGCCGTCGGACCAGCGGTCGCCTGCCACTCGGCCTCGATGACGCGCTGTTCGAGCACCACCTGCACGAGGTGTTCCCACATGCCGTTCGTGCGGTAAAACGGCAGCGCATCATCCAGCAGCTGGCCGCGCAGCGCCTCGCTGGCGATGCCGGTGAAGAGTTCGGAGCGGCTGTTGGAGTCCTCGACGAGGAAGTCGACGATGGTGCCGTTCATGTCCGTCACGCTGCGCAGCACGAAGAACGCGTCCGGGCTCGCTTCCGACGCGGCCGCATAAGTCTGCTGCGCCTGGCGCTCGCGCCGGCGCGCCTTCGCCACCTGCCACGACCACGCGCTGATCATCGCGACGACGGCGACGAGCAGCGAACTCGCGGCCGTCGCGCCGACGAGGTAGGTGCCGTAGTGCTGCTCGTACTGCGCCATCTGTTCGCTGTCGGCCAGGCCCACGACGGCCGTGAGCGGGAAGCCCGACAGGCGGCGCGCGCCCGCATAGCGCTCGATGCCGTCCGGTGCCGTCGGATGCGGGGCGACCGCTTCCTCCCCGATGCCGTCGAGCGCGATCGGCTGGCCCCACGACACCTTGTCGCCGATGCGCACGGCGCGCGCGACGCCGTCGCTGCCGACGAGCGCCAGCAGGCCCAGTTCGCCCCCGCGCGAGCGTTCGTACGAGCTGGTGAAATACGCCGGATCGACTTCGACGATGGCGACGCCGGCGAAGCGCCCGTGGCCGTCCTCGATGCGGCGCGTGAAGTGCAGGTGCGGCTCGGACCGGGCGGTGTCGCCGACGGTCTGGCTGACGAATACCCCGTGGCCGCCGCCGTTCGCGTGCACGGTGAAATACGGCGCGCGCGACACATCATGCGCCGGCATGGAGGGATTGCTGTCGACGATGGTGCCGTCGCGGTCCGCCACGCTGACCTGGAACACGAGGCCGGGCGGCAGCAGTTCCTCGGCGCGCAGCGTGGGCAGCGCGGCGTGGGGGCCGTTCAGTTCGACCGAATACTTGATCACCTTCAGCGTCTGGTCGATGGCGTTCAGGTTGCGCGCGACCTGCGCCTCGTACGTCTCGAGCTGCTCGCGCACGGCATCGCGCGCCGCGTCGACGGCCGCGCGCCGCTCCGTTTCGACGAAGTGGAAACAGGCGGCCCAGATGGCCACCAGCGGCAGCAGGGCGAACAGCGGCAGCGCGATGTGCGTCTCGAGGGCGCGCGCGAGCCAACGGGGACGGCGGCGGTCGGAGTCGGCGGACGGCGTCATCACTGCACCATGAGGACCGGGTGCACGCTCGCGTCGAGCGCGCTGCGTTCGATGTAGCCGATCGCTTCCGGATCGCCGGCCACCTTGCGCCGCACGGCCGCGCTGTCCGCCAGCTCCGAGGGCGGCTGGCCGCGGCCCGTGAAGACAATCTTCGACCAGTGCGCCTTCAGCAGCGCGGGCGTCTTGTTCGTCACGCGCGCATAGAATTCGTCGCGCGTCGGCGCGCCGAGGCGCAGGTCGAACGGCACCGCTTCCGTGCCGTCCGGGAAGCGCACGGATTGGCCGAGGAAGATCGCGGCCACCTGGTCGGCGCGCAAGGTGGCGACGGGATTGCGCGCGGAGACGATCACGACGAGATCGGCCGCCGTCGCCGGCGCGCCGGCCAGGATGCCGAACAGCAGGGACGTGCCCAGCAGGCGGGAATACTTGAGCGTCGCCATGCTAGTACACGAAGTCGAGTGCGACGCTGGCCACGTGGACCGGGTGGCCTGGCACGAAGCGCATCGTCGGGTTGATGAACGTGCCGCGCGAGCCTTCCTGCGGCGTCACGCGGTCGTATTGCAGCTTGAGGGCCATGTTCGTGCGCAGGTCCCAGCGCACGCCCGCCGCCTGCGACGTCTGTTGCGGGATCGTCCACAGCAGGGTGTTCAGGCCGGCGTTCAGCGCGGCCGCCGTCGGCGCCAGCGCCGGGGGCAGGGCGGCGACCGGCAGGCCGGAATCCGTCGTCGCGTTGGTGGCGCGCACGCGCGCATACGTCGCGTACGGCGTGAACGCCCGCCAGCGCCAGCCCGCGCTGACGTAGGCGCTGCGCGTCGAGCCCAGGAAGGAAGGGCTGACCGTGCGGCCCGCTTCGGCCATCACGAACCACGCGCCCGGGTCGTAGTTCACGCCGATATTCGCGAGCATCATGCGCTTGTGGTCCAGCGCGTAGCGCCGGGTCAGGTCCTGGCCGATTGGGCCGAAGGCGTCGAACGCGCGGAACAATTCGGCGCCGATGTCGCTGGAGATCTCGGCGCTGGCCACGTTGGCGCGCACGCTGAGCGCGCCCCAGTCGCTCGTGTTCGAGATGCCGATGCTGCGGCGACCGTACACGTGCAGCGGTTCGATCAGCGAAACGGAATTGTGGCCGTAGAACACCTGCGATGCATTGCGGACCCGCCCCACGCTCCAGCGCAGGGTAGCGTCGATGCCGTCGCTGCTCGTCACGGGCAACACGTTATAGCCTTCGACGGGCGGGCGCACCCACGGATACGCATAGCCGACCTTGCGGTAGTCGGCCGTCAGGAAGACGGGGAGCGCGATGCGGCCGATGCGCAGCGCCAGTTCGGGCGTCGCCTGGTACTTGATGTTGGCCCATTCGACGCGCGGCCGGTAAGTGTTGTCGAGGCCTTGTTCGCTGACCACCTGCAGCACGGCCGACCAGTGGCGCGCGAGCGTGGCGTCGAGTTGCACGCCGAGGCGGCTGTCGACGTCGGTGCTCCAGCGGCGCGTGGCGCCGGCACCGTTGGCCTTGAAGACGGACGACGTGTAATCGGCCTCGCGTTCGCCGGTGTGCACGACGCCCAGCGTGCCGAAGCCGGAAATGCGCCAGTCCGGCTTGTCCTGGGCGCGGGCGGCGCTGGCGACGGCAAGTCCGGACAGCGAAAGAAACAGGAATTGGGCGAGGCGTTGTCGCTGCATGGGTCTCGTCGGGATCGGCCGACCGGCCGGAGTTCATTCAGCCTGCGCGGATGGCAGGCACTGGGCGCAGGAAGCGCGGATCTCGACTGTAATCGGTGCGCATGCGGAAGTCGACAGCTTTTGGCCCGCGGCGGCTGATGTTCAATAACTTGTTGTGCTACAGCAACGAGGGATGATGGTCATTTCGGCCATCCATGGTGCATATTGCAATTTCCGTGGACCGCTCGGGAGCGATCACGCCCACAACCGTTCGCCGCCCAGCTCCAGCTGGGTGAGATAGAGGCGCACGTCGAATTCGAACTGGTGGTAGTCGGGCTCCATCCAGCAGCACAGTTTATAAAAGGCCTTGTCGTGGTCCTTTTCCTTCAGGTGCGCCAGTTCGTGCACGGCAATCATGCGCAGGAAGGCTGGCGGCGCGTCGCGGAACACGGTGCCGATGCGGATCTCGTGCTTGGCTTTCAAACGGCCGCCCTGCACGCGCGAGATCGCGGTGTGCAGGCCGAGGGCCTGCTGGACGATGCCGATCTTGCTGTCGTACGCCACTTTCGAAACGGGCTCGGCGTTGCGCAGGTATTCATCTTTCATATCCTGCACGTAGCCGTACAAGGCCTTGTCGGTGCGGACGTCGTGCGCGTCGGGATAGCGCTGGCGCAGGTGGTCGGCCAGGCGGTTGTCGGCGATCAGGCGCTCGACCTGGGACAGGATGTGCGCGGGATACGCGGCCAGGTATTTGAGGTGGGAAGCGGTGGACATAAGCGTGGAACTGTAGCACGTCCATGTTCCAGGCGCATCTCCCGGCAATGCGATGAGCAACCGCGCCCGGCACGGCGGCGCGGTCGGCGCTTGCGCGCTGTGGTGAGGGGAACCGCCCCAAAGTTCAAGACTCCTTGCTGCCCTGGCGGTTGCCCGCCTGAGTGCCCGCCTGGTTGCCCGATTTCGCGGCGGCGGCGGCGCGGTTGGCCGATTGCCGGCTTTCCCCGCCCTTGCGGCCGATGTCGGCCATGTGGGCGCGGTTGCGGCTGACCACTTCCCCGCCTTTCTGGCCCGCCCGGCGCGCTTCTTCCGAATCGAATTCGTGCGCCGTCCCCTTCTGGTGGGCGGCCTGGCCGCCCTTGCTGGCGATTTGACGCTGCTGGTTCTGGTCCATCGCAGCGAAACCGCGCTTGGCCGGCTGGCTTTTCTGCTCGTTGCCGCCGGCGTCGGCCGCGCTCTTGTGGCCGCCTTCCTTGCTTGTCGCCATATCGATCTCCTTGTGCCTGAACTATCAACGAGCGTTCATGGATGCGCTCGTGCGGTTAGAGAGGCAGGGGATCAAATGGTTCCGGCGGCGTGCGGTTGGTTCAATGTGCGTCGTCTGTGACCTTCAGCACCAGCTTCCCGAAGTTCTTCCCTTCGAACAGCATCGTGAGGGCGTCCGGGAAGTGATCGAGGCCTTCGACCACGTGCTCGCGGCTCTTGATCGCCCCTGCCCGCAGCCACGCGCCGAGCCGTTGTACGGCTTCCGGATAGCGCGCCGCATAGTCGAATACCACCATGCCTTCCATGCGCGCCCGGTTCACGAGCAGCGACAGGTAATTGGCCGGGCCGCGCACCGGCGTCGTGTTGTTGTACTGGGAGATCGCGCCGCAGATCACGATGCGCGCCTTCAGGTTGATGCGGGCCAGCACGGCGTCGAGGATGTCGCCGCCCACGTTGTCGAAATAGACGTCCACGCCCTGCGGGCAATGTTCCCTGAGCCCCGCCGGTACCGGCCCCGCCTTGTAGTCGATGCACGCGTCGAACCCGAGTTCCTCGACGACGTAGCGGCATTTGTCCGGCCCCCCGGCGATGCCGACGACGCGGCAACCCAGCTGCTTCGCCACCTGGCCGACGGTCGCACCGACGGCGCCCGCCGCCGCCGACACGACGACGGTTTCTCCCGCCTTCGGCTGGCCGATGTCCGTGAGGCCGAAGTAGGCGGTCATGCCGGGCATGCCCAGCACGTTCAGCCAGGCCGGCAGCGGGGCGAGGGCGGGATCGATCTTCATGGCCGCGGCCGCCTTCGCGTCGACGGGGCCCGTCCAGTACTGCTGCACGCCGAAGCTGCCGGTCAGGGTGTCGCCGACGGCCACATGCGGCGAGTTCGACGCCTCGACGACGCCGATCCCGCCCGCGCGCATCACTTCGCCGATCGCGACGGGACGGATGTACGACTTGCCTTCGTTCATCCAGCCGCGCATGGCCGGATCGAGCGACAGGTACAGCACTTTCACGCGCACCTCGCCGTCCTGCAGCGGGGCGAGGGGTTCCTCGGTTTGTTGCCAGTCGGTGGGCCTGGGCATGCCGACGGGACGGGCGGCGAGGCGGAATTGCCGATTCGTTGTCATTTGCGTCTCCTGTTGAACCGGGGTCAGAGCCCGGTTTTGGGCAATTTCTTTAAATCGGGCTCTGACCCCGGTTATGCGACAATGGTCGGGCTCAGTCAACCTCAACCATTCTGAAGTTTTTAGCAATGTATCCAGAATATATCCTGACCTTGTCCTGCCTGGACCACCGCGGCATCGTGCTGCGCGTCTCGGGTTTTCTGGCCGAACACGGCTGCAACATCATCGACTCGGCCCAGTTCGGCGATCCGGAATCGAAGCTGTTCTTCATGCGCATCCACTTCGCGCTGGAAGACGACGCCATCTCGGACGAATTGCTGCGCGCCGGTTTCGGCTCGCTGTGCGGGGACCTGGGCGCGGACGGCGCATTGCACGACGCCGGCGCCAAGCCGCGCGTGCTGATCATGGTGTCGAAGATCGGCCATTGCCTCAACGACCTGCTGTTCCGCTACCGCAGCGGCCTGCTGCCGGTGGAGATTCCTGCCATCGTGTCGAACCACATGGACTTCTACCAGCTCGCGGCCAGTTACAATATCCCGTTCCACCACTTGCCGCTCGAGGCGGGTGCCAGCGAATCGGCCAAGCTCGCCCAGGAGGCGCGCATCATCGACTTGCTGGATACCCACCGCATCGACCTGGTCGTGCTGGCGCGCTACATGCAGATCCTGTCGCCGGGGCTGTGCGATGCCTTGAAGGGCAGGGCGATCAATATCCACCACTCGTTCCTGCCCAGCTTCAAGGGCGCGCGTCCGTATGCGCAGGCGCATCGCCGCGGCGTCAAGCTGATCGGTGCGACGGCCCACTTCGTCACGGGCGACCTGGACGAAGGCCCGATCATCGAGCAGGACGTCGAGCGCGTCGACCACGCCATGAGCGTGGAGCAGTTGACGGCCATCGGCCGCGACGTCGAGAGCGTCGTGCTGGCCCGTGCGGTCAAGTGGTTCGTGGAACACCGTATCCTGCTGAATGGCGACAAGACTGTCGTGTTCAGCTGAACCATAGAAATAGGCACCTGAATGGCCCTGAAAGCAACGATTTACAAGGCAGACCTGAACATTGCGGACATGGACCGCAACTATTACCAGGAGCACGCGCTCACGATCGCGCGGCATCCTTCGGAAACCGACGAGCGCGTGATGATCCGCCTGCTCGCCTTCGCCTTGCACGCCGACCCGGCGCTCGCGTACGGCAAGGACCTGTTCGACGTCGAGGAGCCCGCCCTGTGGCTCAAGGACCTCACCGGTGCGATCGACCTCTGGATCGAGGTCGGCCAGCCCGACGAACGCCGACTCATGAAGGCGGCCGGCCGTGCCGAACACGTGGTCGTGTACTGCTACAGCGCCACCAGCAATATCTGGTTCAAGGGCCTGGCCAGCAAGCTCGAACGTACCAAGAAAATTTCCATCATCAACATTCCGGCGGAAACGAGCGCTCAGCTGGAGCAGATGGCCCAGCGTTCGATGCAGCTGCAATGCACGATCCAGGACGGCCAGGTGTGGCTGACGGACGGCGAGCGCACCGTGCAGGTCGAGCGCGAAGTCCTGATGGCCGAGCGCTGATCGCACTGGACAAAATGTCACAGGGGCCGCGTGCGCCACACCGTGCATACGCGGCTATAATCGGATCATGCTGATTCGTTCGACAAGACGCCTGCGTTTCGTGTGGCTGGCACTGTTCGCCGTGCTGCTGAACGCGCTCGCGCCGACGGTTTCGCATGCGCTGGCCGCCAGCCGCCCGACGATTCCGCTGGACGTCTGCAGCGTCGACGGCGGCGCCGCGTTCGCCGCCGCCGCCGCGCTGCTCGTGCAGGACGAGCATGCCGGCATGCGCGTCCTCGACGATTGCGGCTACTGCCTCGCCCACGCGGGCAGCCACGGCCTGCCGCCCCCCGTGCACGCGCCGCTCGCGCTCATGGACGGCGCGGAAGCCCGTCCCTTCCTGTTCCATCACGCCCCCCGTCCGCTGGCCGTCTGGCTGGCGGCCGTGCCACGCGGCCCGCCTGTCTTTGCCTGACCTTCATTCCGCTTATTCATTCTTGTCAGGTAAAGTCATGTACAACAAATTTATCGTGCTGGCCGCGGCCAGCCTCGTTACGACCGCCGCGTTCGCCCAGGTGACCGTCGGCGACCCGTGGATCCGGGCCACCGTGCCGGCCCAGAAGACGGCCGGGGCCTTCATGCAGCTGCGTTCGCCCAAGGCCACGCGCCTCGTCGACGTGCAAAGCCCCGTCGCGGGCCGCGCCGAAGTCCACCAGATGGCCATGGAAGGCCAGACGATGCGCATGCAAAAGGTCGACGGCATCGACCTGCCGGCCAACCAGCCCGTCAACCTGTCGTCCGGCGGCTACCACGTCATGCTGTTCGACCTGAAGCAGCAGCTCAAGGAAGGCCAGCAGGTGCCGCTGACCTTGACCTTCGTCGGTTCCGACAAGAAGCGCGAGAACGTCACCGTGCAGGTGCCGGTCAAACCGCTGACTTACACCGCTGCTCACTGACGGAGGCCACATGAAAGCTCTCTGGATCGCTGCCTTGCTCGCGGCGCCGCTGGCGCACGCCCATATCACCGTCGCCCCGGCCACCGCCCCGGCCGGCGCCCATCAAACCCTCGTGTTCAAGGTCGGCCACGGCTGCGCCGGCAGCGCCACGACCGGCATCACGGTGCAGCTGCCGGAAGGCGTCACCGCGAAGCCGATGCCCAAGCCGGGCTGGACCATCACGCTGGCCCCGCGCGAGATCAACTGGCGCGGCGGCCCGCTGCCGGACGCGTACTACGACGAGTTCACGCTGCAGGCCAGGCTCCCCGAGGCGCCGGGCCGCCTGGTGTTCAAGGTCGGCCAGCAATGCGAGAAGGGCCGCATGGACTGGGCCGACGTCGCCCCCGAATCGAAGACGCCCGCGCCGGTGCTGGAAGTGCTACCCGCCGCGATGCCGATGCACCATCACTGAGGTGCCCATGCGACTCCAACATCATCGCCTCGCGCTCGCCGCGCTGGCGTGCTTGACTGCGCACGTCCATGCGGACGACACGCACCTGGAAACCGTGGTCATCACCGGGGGCCGCCCGACGTCGCTGCCCGCGCAGATCCCGACGACGATCGAAGGCATCACGGGTGCCCAGGTCGAGGACCGGATCAACGCGGTCGACAGCGAAGACGCGCTGAAATACCTGCCCAGCCTGAACGTGCGCAAGCGCTACACGGGCGACTACGACCACGCCGTGCTCGCGAGCCGCGCGTCAGGCACGGGCAACAGCGCGCGCTCGCTCGTGTACGCGGACGGCATCCTGCTGTCCAACCTGCTCGGCAACGGCGCCACGTACACGCCGCGCTGGGGCCTCGTCACGCCGGAAGAGATCGAGCGCGTCGACGTGCTCTATGGCCCGTTCGCGGCCGCGTACCCGGGCAATTCGGTAGGTGCCGTCGTCGACTTCCAGACCCGCATGCCGACGAAGCGCGAAGCCCACGTCAAGCTGTCCGGCCATTCGCAGGGGTTCAAGCTGTACCGCACGGATGACCGCTACGACGGCTGGCAGGGCAGCGCATCGCTGGGCGACCGCAGCGGCGCGTGGTCGTACTGGATCGACGTGTCGCGCCTGGACAGCGATGCGCAGCCCATCGGGTTCGCCAATAAACTGCTGTCGGCCGGCGTGCCGGGCGGTGGCGGCATCCCGGTGACGGGCGCCGTCGCCGGGCGCAATCCGTCGAACAGGGACTGGTGGCTGATCGGCGCGACGAGCCAGACGCACACCGTGCAGGACCACGCGAAATTCAAGCTCGCGTGGGACATCACGCCGCAGCTGCGCGCCAGCTACACGTTCGGCTGGTGGCGCAACGAGGCGAAACGCGTGGCCGATTCGTATCTGCGCGACGCGGCCGGCAACCCCGTCACCACGGCGACGCGGGTGAACATCGACGGCCGCGCGTACGACATCCGCGCCTCCGATTTCGCACCCAGCCGCGGCACGCTGGAACACGCGATGCACGGGCTGTCGCTGAAGAAGCACAGCCGCGACACGTTCGACTGGGAGATCGCCGCCAGCGTGTACGACTATGCGCGCGACCTCGTGCGCACGCCGACCGTGCTCGTGCCGGACGCCGACACGAACGGCGCGGGCCAGGTCACGGACATGCACGGCAGCGGCTGGAACACGCTGGCGCTGAAAGGCATCTGGCGGCCGGAGGACCACACGGTCGAATTCGGCCTGCAGTCGGACCACGCGAAACTGCGCACGCGCGTGTTCGGCAGCGCGGGCGACTGGCTGCACGCGGGCGACGGCCGCCAGGTCTCCGTCTTCAACGGGAACACGTGGCTGGAAAGCCTGTATGTGCAGGACAACTGGCGCATCGGCGACGCATGGCGTGCGACGGTCGGTGCCCGCTTCGAACGGTGGCGCGCGTACGGCGGCGAGTTGTCGAACGCCGTGCTGGCGCCGCCGCTGGGCTTTCCGTCGCGCAGCGAGACGGCATGGTCGCCGAAGGCCGCGCTGTCATGGCGCGCCAGTCCCGACTGGACCTTGAAGGCCTCGACGGGCCGCGCCGTACGCAACCCGACGGCGGCCGAGCTGTTCCAGGGTTCCATCGTCGACAATGCCATCGTCAACAGCAATCCGAACCTCAAGGCCGAGAAGTCGTGGACGAGCGAGCTGTCGGCCGAGACGCTGAACGACAAGGGTTCGCTGCGCGTCACGCTGTTCCGCGAAACCACGCGCGACGCACTGTATTCGCAGCCGCTGCTCGTGTCTGCCGGCACGACCGTGAATACGGTGCAGAACGTGGGCCGCATCCGGACGAACGGCCTGGAGGTATCGGCGCAGGCGGACGACGTCGGGGTAAAAGGGATCGACCTGACGGGGAGCCTCACGTTTGCCGACTCCATCATCACGGAGAACGCGGGCTTCCCGGGAAGCGTGGGCAAGTGGCAGCCCCGCGTGCCGCGCTGGCGCGCGACGATGCTGGCGACGTGGAAGGCGAACGACCACTGGACCGCGACCTTGGGAGGTCGCTACAGCGGCCGCCAGTACGGGACGCTGGACAACAGCGACCCGAACGGCGATGCGTACATGGGGGTGTCGGACTATCTCGTGTTCGATGCGCGGGTACGCTACCGGTTCGACCGCCACTGGAGCGCGGCGGTCGGGGTGGACAACCTCAACGACCGTACCTACTGGGCGTTTCACCCGTACACGCAGCGGACCGTCGTGGCCGAGGTGCGGTGGGATCTGTGATCAACGGGGAGAGGCGCCCAGGCGCTTCACGTTGCCCGAGCCGACCACCGAGCGGGTGACCTGCGGATCGCCGTAGTAATTGACGTCGCCGGAACCGGCCACGGTCAGGCTCAGGCTGTCGCGCACCCACAAGGTCGCGTCGCCGGAGCCGGCCACGGTGACGCTGGCGTTCTCGGTGCGCACATGGCCCATGTCGACGGTGCCCGAACCGCCGATCGAGATCGACGTGCTGCGCGCCGTGCCGTCCAGCGCCTGCAGGTTACCGCTGCCGCCCAGGGCGACGTTGACGGATTCGCCTTCCAGCTTGCGGACCTTGATGGAACCGGAGCCGCCCACGTCGAAGCGCACGCGGCTGCCGCGTACGACGTCCGCATCGATATTGCCGGAGCCGCCCAGCGCGAGGCGGTCGATGTCGCGCGCCTGCACGACGACTTTCAGGTTGCGGGTGCGCAGGTTCGTGTTGCGCTTGGCGCGGATCTTCAGGGTGCCGTCTTCGACGACGGTTTCGATCAGCGGCAGCAGGTTGTCGTCCGCCTCGACGGTCACGCCTTCGCGGCCGCTGCCGCTCCTGATCTCGACGTTGCCCGGCAGGGACATCGCGAGACCGCTGAAGTGGGCGACTTCGCGTGCCTGGCTTTGCACGCGGCCGCTGCCCTGCACCTGTTCGCTCCTGCTCCAGGGCCAATCGCCCGCTTCGGCCTGCGGCGCGAGGGCGATGCAGGCAAGGGCGCAGGCGGCGAGGAGGAAACGGCGGGTTGTATGGTGGGTCATGGTGGTCTCCCTGATGTGCATGGTGTCGATGTGCACATCGTATGCGGGAGCCGGCGGGCGGGGTACCGGTTTGCGACAAAACGCATGAAAACCGGACCGGAATGCACGCAGGCGGGGTGAAACGCGCAATAAATACGTCGTCCCCGCGGAGGCGGGGACCCAATTTTGCACGAGCTATCGAAACGCATGCAGCACTTGGGTTCCCTCCTTCGCGGGAACGGCGCTGAGAGTTATTTCGGCAATTCGGACGCCGCCCCCGTCACCGTCAGCGCCGCCTTGACCGTCTGCGCATGCCCCGGCTGCCCGCCGCCCAGGTACACGGTGTACGCCCCCGGCACGACCTTGCGCGCGCCGCCCGCGTCGACCTGCGACAGGGCGCGCGCATCCAGCGCCAGCGAGACGCGCTGGCGTTCCCCGGCCTTCAGGTGGATGCGGCGGAAGCCCGCGAGGGTCGGATTGGCGGCATCGCCCGGCTTGGCCACGTACAGCTGGACGACTTCGTCGCCGTCACGCTTGCCCGTGTTGGCCACCTCGACGTCCACGTTGACGGGGCTGCCCGCCGCGACGGACGGCGCCGACAGCGCCGGCGTCCCGTAGCGGAACGTCGTGTACGACAGGCCGTGGCCGAACGGGTACAGCACGTCGCCCTTGAAATAGCGGTAGGTGCGGCCGTCCATGCGGTAGTCGGTGAAGGCCGGCAGGCCGTCCACGCCGCGGTAGAACGTGACGGGCAGGCGGCCCGCCGGGCTGTAGTCGCCCGCGATCAGGCCGGCCACGGCATGGCCGCCTTCGCCGCCCGGATACCAGGCCTGGACGATCGCCGGCACGTGCTTGTCGGCCCAGTTGACGGACAGCGCGCTGCCGCTCATCAGCACGAGCACCGTCGGCTTGCCGGTGCCGACGACCTTTTCCAGCAGGCGTTCCTGCGGCGCCGGCAGGTCGAGGCTCGTGCGGTCGCCGCCCGCGAAACCGGGCACCTGCAGCTTCAGTTCCTCGCCTTCCAGGTTGGCGGACAGGCCGGCCACGAACACGACGAGGTCGGCGCGGCGGGCCAGGTCGACGGCTTCCTTGCCGCCGTCGATGGGCGTGCTCCACACCAGTTTCTGGTCGCCGCGCGCACCGCGCTGCACGGCCTCGATCCGGATCGGATAGGTTTTACCCGCCTGCAGCTTCGCCTTGCCCGCTTCGATCGACGGCGAATCCGTCACGTCCCACGCATCCACGATCTGCTTGCCGTCGACCCAGATGCGGTAGCCGGCATTGCTCAGGTAGCGCAGGCTGTAATCGCCCGTGCGCGGCGCCTTCAGGTAGCCGGTCCAGCGCGCGGACGCATTGTGGCCGCCTTCCTGCCACGCGGCGCGGGCATTCTTTTCGACGGCACCCCGCGCGGTGCCCGCCAGGTCCGGGCCCTCGAAATGCTCGGCCTTCAGGCCCGGCGTGCGGCACGCGGCGTCGACGCACAGGTTCGCGTCGGGCACGGGCGGTTCGGCCGGTCCGACGAGGCCCGTGCCCGGCGCATACACCACCTTCGCATCGGGGAAGCGGGCGCGGATGCCGGCCAGCACCGTCACCGGATGCGACGGCTGGCCGTTGTAGTTGCCGACCAGCGCATCCTCGCTGTCCGCGTTCGGGCCGATGACGGCGATCGTCTTCGGCGTCTTTTTCAACGGCAGCAGGCCGTCGTTCTTCAGCAGCACCATCGCCTCTTGCGCCGTCTTCAGCGCGACGGCGCGGTGGGCCGGGGTGTCGTTGTCGGTCGGCTTGATGCCGGCGTACGCCTGCGGCGGGTTCGCATCGAGCAAGCCCAGGCGGATCCGGTATTCGAACAGGCGCACGAGCGCGCGGTCGACGACGGCCTCCTTCAATTCGCCCTGGCGCACGGCGTTGACGATGGGGCCGGCCTCCGTCGTCATCTTGTTGCGGTAGTCGCCGCAGATCAGGTCCATGCCCGCGCTGAACGCGGCGGCCACGGCCTGCTCGGGCGTCTTCGTGTAGTGCAGGCTGTCGTCGCGGTAGATGTTGGCGGCCGCGCCGCAGTCCGACACGACGAAGCCCTTGAAGCCCCAGGCGCGGCGCAGGTGCTGCTCCATCAGGTCGTCGCTGGCGCACGCAGGGATGCCGTTGACGGCGTTGTACGCGCACATGACGGAGGCCACTTTACCTTCCGTGACGGTGGCGCGGAACGCCGGCAAATACGTGTCCTCGAGGTCGTGCGGCGACGGGTGGACGTCTTCGCGGTGGCGGTTCGATTCCGGCCCGCTGTGCACGGCGAAGTGCTTGGCGGTGGCGATCGTCTTGAACGATTGCGCGTCGTCGCCCTGAAGGCCGTGGATGAAGTTGATGGCGATGCGCGACGTCAGGTACGGGTCTTCGCCATAGGTTTCCTGGCCGCGGCCCCAGCGCGGGTCGCGGAAGATGTTGATGTTGGGCGACCACACGGTCAGGCCGCGGTACCAGTCCGTACCGCCGTCGGGGGCGCGCGTGGCGAGGTACTTCGCGCGGAATTCCGTCGCGATGACGTCGCCCACGTCGTGCATCAGCGGCTCGTCCCAGGTCGCGGCCATGCCGACGGCCTGCGGGAACACGGTCGCGTAGCCGGCGCGCGCGACGCCGTGCAGGCCTTCGTTCCACCAGTTGTATTTCGGGATTTTCAAACGCGGGATCGCGGGGGCGTCGTTGCCCAGCTGCGCCGCTTTTTCCTCCAGCGTCATCTGGGCGACGAGGCTGGCCGCGCGGGCTGCCGGATCCTGCTGGGCCACCGCGGGTGCCGTGGCGAGCAGGGCAGCCAATGCGACTGGTGCGAGTGCGAAGGGAAGATGGCGAGTCATCGTAGTCTCCTGTTATAAGTTTTCGAAGATGCTAACACGAAAATGTCGTGCGCTAACAGTCGAAACGATGTGGCGGCCAAGGCACGGTCGAAGCTTGGTGTCAGAAAAAATATCTTTCCAGTTGGAATTTTGACAGGATGCCGGTTTTATAATGAATGGATCGCTCATCCGGGCCCGTTTGCCATTCGACACATGATGGAATACCACCAGTCCTCGCAGATTCCCACCCTGTCGTATATCGAAAACGAAGACCATCCGGTGTTCGGCACCTTGGTCGAGCAGATATTGCACCTGCTGAATTCGAAGCTGGTGTTTTCCGACATCATCATCCACCAGAACAGTCCGTTGATGCTCCGGCAGCCGAAGGGCCTCGTCGCGGTGACGGACTCGCCCATCACGAAGGAAGAGCTGGAAGAGTTCTTCGACGTCATCGAGCCGAACTGGGCCGAGCGCATCGCCGACCGTGCCTTCGACCGCTCGATCGACCTGCACACGGCCCGCATCCGCGCCAACTGCTTCAGCTTCCAGGGCAAGAAGCGCCTGGGCTGCGTGATCCGCCGCTTCCCGAAGGAGCCGCTGGCGCTGGACACGCTCGGCCTGCACGCGGACGAGCGCGAATTCGCGCGCCTGACCAGTGGTCTCGTGCTGATCATCGGCGACACGTGCCAGGGCAAGTCGACGACGATCGCTTCCATCCTCGACGAGATCAACAGGCAGCGCTCGGGCCACATCATCACCATCGAGGATCCGGTCGAGACGCTGATCCCGCAGCGCAAATGCATCATCACGCAGCGCGAGGTGGGCGTCGATGGCGACGTCGAAAGCTATTACCTCGGTGCGCTGGACGCGCTGCGCGAGCGTCCGGACGTGATCGTCATCGGCGAGATCCGCGATGCGCAGACCGCGCAGGAAGCGCTGGCGCTGGCCGAATCCGGCCCGCTCGTGCTGGCGACCTTGCATGCGCGCTCGACGGAACTGGGCCTGCAGAAGATGCTGCGCCTGCTGGGCAATTCCGAAGCGCAAAGCCAGGCCCTCGCGCACGCGCTGCGCGGCGTGCTGTGCCAGGCGCTGCTGCCGTCGAAGCAGGGCAACCGCTACCACCTGGCCACGGAATGCCTGACCATCAATCCGGCCGTCGCGGCAATGATCGAAGAGGGCGACCTGGGCGCCATCCGCGCGCACATGAACGCGGGGCGCGGGCCGGGGTGCCACACGATGAACAGCGTGCTGGAAGCGCTGCTGGCCGCGCACGTGGTCGGCGTGGACGAGGCGCGGGCGGCGACCACGGACCGGATCGGGTTTGCCGAGATGGTGTGACGGGGCGCTGAGCCGGCTGGAATTGTTGCCGCACGGACAAACTTTGCACGGTTTTCCTGATTACACTATTGTATGCAGACAGCCAAAGTCTGTTGAGCTGTTCGGTAACTCTCCAGTCATTCCTCAGCGTTTACCCACTGTATCGATCACCCATGGCATATACCAAAGTGGCGGTCAGCCATACTCTCCTATGCTCGCCGGAAACGGCAAGCCGCGTGCTGGCCGATTCTCTCCTTGAAAAACTGGACGGCGGCCGCCCCGACGTGCTGATCGTCTTCGCATCTCCCGAAATCGATTACCATCCGCTGCTGGCCGCACTCGAGGCTGCCTGCCGGCCGCACGTGCTTGTCGGCTGCTCGTCGGCGGGCGAGTTTTCCGGCTGCGCCACGGGGGAAGGTTCCGTGTCCGTGATGGCCATCCGCACGGACGAGATCCTGTTTCGAGCCGGACTGGGCACGGGACTCCGTCAAGACTTCAGCGGCGCCCTCGAACAGGTCATGCCCGTGTTTACCGGCAGCGACCATCCCGATTTCCCGTATCGCAGCGCGCTCGTGTTGACCGATGCGCTGGCAGGCTATGTCGACGAGATCATCCACGAGATGATGCTGCGTACCGGCGGCACCTACCAGCTGTTCGGCGGCGGGGCGGCCGATGATGCCAGGTTCAGGCAGACGCATGTTTTCATCGGGACGGAAGCCCATACCGATGCGATCGTCGTACTTGAAATGCTTTCGAAGAAGCCCATCGGTCTCGGCGTTCGTCATGGCTGGCGACCGGGCAGCCCCCCGCTGCGTGTCACCGAAGCGCAAGGCACCCGGCTGGTCAGCCTGAACGCCACGTCTGCGGTGGAAGCGTTCGAAGAGCATGCCCAGGCCACGGGCCAGACGTTCAACCGTGCCGATCCGCTCCCGTTCTTCCTTCATAACGTGATCGGCATCGACACCGGCGACGGCTACAAGCTGCGCGTACCGCTTGCGCTCGATGACGACGGCTCGATTTCCTGTGCCGCCGAGGTGCCGGTCGGGGCCACCGTGCACATCATGGTCGCGGACGCCGCCTCTGCTTGCGAAGCCGCGCGCGAGGCGGCCCAGGCGGCGCTGGCGGGTCTGGATGGGGGAGAACACGCCGGTTCGCTGCTGTTCGATTGCGCCGCCACCCGGCTGCGCCTCGGGCGTGGATTCGACGACGAACTGAAAGCCGTGGGCGAGGCGCTCGGGTCGGAAAATTTCGCCGGTTGTAACACGTATGGCCAGATCGCCCGGAGCACCGGACAATTTAGCGGATTCCACAACTGTACTGCCGTCGTATGTGCGATCCCGCGCTGAGCATGCGATGATCCCGTTCGAGCTGGTGTCCATCTTTATCGAGCTGCAGAACGCCGGGACGAGACTTGTCGGGACGACCAACCTTGCACGTTATGCCGGCGTCGCACAGGTTCTACTGTTTGGAAGGGACGCGGAAGTCGGGATATTCCTGCCTGCGCCCGGATTGCCCCAGACGTTGCGTGCCGGTGGACGCTGGCAGGCGTTCCTGCGCCGTTGCGCGGACATGGGCAGCGCGGAGGCGGCCCTGCCGTGGGCCGGATCCGATACGGACGCGCCGGCATGGGGGCAGTGCGATTCGGACGGCAACGTCATCGTCGTGTTCCTTGGGGCGGAGCCTGCCGCGCCGACCCGTGCTGCCATTGTCGCCCTGCTGCCCCTGCTGGGTGCGAAGCTGGCTGGCGAACGGGCTGAAATCGCCGCCGTGGGGCTCGCCGCCGCCGCACGTGAAAGCCACCGCCGTGCCAACGAACTCAATACGGCCCTCGACGTCAGCCGGCGCGAACTGCAGTCGGCCTACCAGCGCATCGAAGACGAACTGGTGTTCCGGCGCGAGGCGGAGACAAAGCTGCGCGATGCGGACCGCCGCAAGGACGAGTTCCTGGCGATGCTGGCGCACGAGCTGCGCAATCCGCTCGCGCCGATCGGCATGGCGGCCAGGATCCTGAGGCTCGGGCACGCCACGCCCGATCGGGTGAAGCAGACCTGCGAGATCATCGACCGCCAGATCGGGCACATGACCAAACTGCTCGACGACCTGCTCGATGTCTCGCGCGTCACGCGCGGCCTCGTGGTGCTGACGGAGGGACTGCACGACATCGTGACCATCGTGCGCGATGCGGTCGAACAGGCGCGGCCTCTCATCGACGCGCGCCGTCACCATCTGGCACTGTCGGTGCCGACGCCAGCCGCGTACGTGCACGGCGACGGCACCCGGCTGGTGCAGATCGTCACGAATTTGCTCAACAACGCCGCCAGGTACACACCGCAGGGGGGCCGCATCGAGCTTGAACTGAGTGCGGATGCGGGCACGGTGCAACTGGTCGTGCGGGATAACGGCATCGGTATCGATGCCGCGCTGCTGCCTCATGTCTTCGATCTGTTCGTCCAGGGCGAACGTTCATTCGATCGCGCCCAGGGCGGATTGGGGATTGGGCTGGCACTCGTGAAAAGCCTGGTCGAGCAGCACGGGGGATGCATCGGCGCGACGAGCAGAGGGCCAGGCGCCGGCAGCGAATTTACCGTTTGGCTGCCGCGGGCGCAGGCGACATCCGTCCCGGACATGCCGCGGCACGGCGATACGGCGCCGGGCCGACCGCTGAACATCCTGATTGTCGACGACAATGCCGACGCGGCCGACATGCTGTCCTTGTACCTGGGTTCGATCGGGCATCAGGTGCATGTCGCCTACGAGGGACGCCGCGGGCTGGCGCTGGTGGAAGCGGCTGCACCGGACGTGCTCCTGCTGGATATCGGCTTGCCCGATATCGACGGCTACCAGCTGGCGCAACGGTTTCGCGCATTGCCGCAGACCGCACAGGCCACGTTGATCGCGTTGACAGGCTACGGCCAGGCGGCGGATCGCGAACGTTCGATCGCTGCGGGCTTCGACCATCACCTCACCAAACCAGTCGATATCACGGCGTTGTTGCGCCTGCTCGCGAACGGGGCGGACAGCGCGCCGGGACGCGCCGGAGACCGTCCTCGAGGCCTCCTCAAGTTGCAATAATGGCTGCGTACCGACGCGCGCGCCAATGGATCTGTACGCCAAGTAAAATCCCGGCATTATTTTTTTTGGGTACGGCAGCCAGTGGAAAGCCAGCGCTTAGTGGACTTGGAAGATCTGTGTAACAACGCGACGGTTGCACTGTTCGTCATGGACAACCGCCAGCATTGCGTCTACATGAATCCGGCGGCCGAACGATTGACGGGATATACGCTTGCCGAGGTCCAGGGGGCACCTCTGCATGACTTTGTCCATCACACGAAACCCGATGGAACACCTTATCCGCTGGAAGCGTGCCCGATCGATCGCGCCGCGCCCGCAAATATGCAGGAGCAGGGCGAAGAAACCTTCGTTCACAAGGACGGGCATCATTACGCCGTAAAATTCACCGCCAGCCCGATCCGGCGGGAGGGCGAGGTGGTGGGTACCGTCATCGAAGTCCAGGATGCCAGCGCCGCGCGCAAACAGGAGAACGAGCGCGAGGCGCTGTACCAGATCGGCCTGCTGATCCTGCAAGAACTCGACCACGAGAAAATCGTGCAGGCGGTGACCGATACCGCGACCAGGCTGACCGGTGCGCAGTTCGGCGCGTTCTTCTACAACGTACGGAACGAAGAGGGGGAGTCCTACACCCTGTACACCATCTCCGGGGTACCCAAGGAACGCTTCTCCAGATTCCCGTTGCCCCGCAATACCCCAGTCTTCGGCCCGACGTTTCGCGGCGAAGGTACGATCCGCAGCGACGACATCCGCCTCGATCCCCGTTACGGCAAAATGTCGCCCCATCATGGCATGCCGCCGGGGCACCTTCCGGTACGTTCCTACCTGGCCGTTCCCGTCAAGCTCGGCACCGGCGTCGTGATCGGCGGGCTGTTCTTCGGGCATGGGGAGACGTGCGTCTTCAAGGAAGAGCATGAGCGGATCGTGGAAACACTCGCCGCCCAGGCGGCCATCGGCTTGAACAAGGCGTCGCTCTACCAGGAGGCCGTGTTCGCCCAGCGTCGGGCGCAGCAGGAAGCCCAGGAGAAGCAGGGCCTCTACGAAGCGGCCTCGCGCGCCAATGAAGCAAAGGACCAGTTTCTCGCGACGGTATCGCACGAATTGCGCACGCCGCTCACCTCCATTCTCGGGTGGTCGCAAATGCTGACGTCGGGCCGCCTCGACAGTGCGATGACCCAGCGTGCGATCGAGACGATCGAACGTAATGCCCGTGCGCAAGCCCAGATTGTCGAGGACTTGCTGGACATCTCGCGTATCGTGAGCGGCAAGCTGCGCCTGAATGTCCGGCTGTTTTCGCCGCAGGCCTCCGTGGAGGCGGCGATCGAAGCGCTGCGCCCGGCGGCGATGGCCAAGTCGGTGGCATTGCAGTTGGTGATCGATCCGCTGGCCGGTCCGATCTCGGGCGATCCCGAGCGGCTGCAGCAGATCGTCTGGAACCTGGTCTCCAACGCGATCAAGTTCACGCCCAAGCACGGTCGCGTGCACCTCGCCCTGCAACGTCACGAGTCCAGTGTACACATCGTCGTGACGGATAACGGCGCAGGCATCCCGGCGGAATACCTGCCGCGCGTATTCGACAGCTTCACGCAGGTGGACTCGTCGTCGAGCCGCAAGCATGGCGGCCTGGGCCTCGGACTGGCCATCGTCAAGAAACTGGTCGAACTGCACGGGGGACAGGTAAGCGCCCATAGCGATGGCCTCGGCAAGGGGGCGTCGTTCACCGTGAGCCTGCCCATCGCACCCCTGGCCACGCGCTCGGCGGCCACCGAACAAGAGCTCTCGGTCCAATCCGACCGGGTGCCATTGAATACGGATGAGTTCGGGCTATCGGGCGTGGTCGTGCTCCTCGTCGAGGACGATCACGATGCGCGCAACATGCTCGCATCCGTCCTGTCGAGCGCGCATGCCGTGGTCGAGACCGCATCGAACGCGGAAGAGGCATTGATTCTCTGGGAGGGCATGCGCCCGGACCTGATCGTGAGCGATATCGGCATGCCCGGCATGGATGGCCATGCGTTCATCGCGGAGGTAAGGCGGCGCGAGAAGGAGCGCAACCTGCCCGGCGTACCGGCCGTGGCGTTGACCGCCTACGCGCGCGTCCAGGATCGCATGCGGGCGCTGACGAGCGGTTTTCAAATGCACGTCGCCAAACCCGTCGAACCGGCCGAGCTGTTGACTGTTCTCTCGACACTTCGGTCGTGGCGGCTGCCGTAGCAGCCGCTGGCTCAGGCTTTCTTCTTGCGCTTGATCCTGGCGAGCGCCCTGAGCGCGACCGGGGGCAGCCAGTCCTTCTTGTAGTTTTCGATTCTCAGCCGGATGGCCTGCCGCTTGTCCGAACCGGCGTCGTTCGGACGGGCGACGTACATGGTCGAGTGTGCCGGCGTGTCTTCATAGACCTTTTTCGACGCCGTGTAGTAGTACAGGGCGATCGATTTGCGCGTGATGCCGGCCGGCGTATTCAGCGGGTCCGGGTGGCCGTGGTATGAATCCGCGTCGGTATTGAAAATTACGCAACGATTGAACAGCGGCGCGACGGTTTCGACGTTCGCCGTCATCTGCCTGTCCCAGAGCTCCAGGTTGCCGCCGTATGCGGGGTCCCAGTCCTTGTTCAGGTAAATGAGCATGTTGATGCGCCGATTCAGGTGCAATTGCGAGTGCACCCGGAAATCCGCATGAATGCCGAGTTTCCCACTGCGGAAGATCTCGTGGAATCCGCCGCCATAGTAATAAGGATCGCCGACCAGCGACTCGATCGTCGTCAGGCCTTCCAGGAACTGCAGGACAGGCGCGGAATTAAAGAAATGAAAAACGTTGCGCAAGCGTTCTTCACAGCTTTCCGGCAATACCTGACGCTTGTGCAGACCCGCGTAGTTGTTCTCGTAATATTTATCGTCTGCGAGCTTCTCTCTGGGGAACTTCTCGTAGATCTCTTCGATCAGGGCTCGCGGGAGAAAATCGTCGATGACGATGTGCGGAAAGGGTTCGGCGAAGCAATATACGCCGGACAGTTCCTCCCCGAATTCCCGGGCTTTCTTCGGGTCCAGGGAGAGTTTCCCATCTGTACTGATCGGCAGCGTGGCGCTCGGGTAAGTTGTATCGGGTTCTACGGCTCGATTCATCACTGACCTCTTCAGGATATTGATTTAACGATTTAGTTTTGGAATTTAACTTTTTGGTAGAAATGTGAATCGACCGGCGGTTAAGCTCGGCTTTGGCATGCTAGCACGGTGTCAATCAGATAACATCAGTTATGGACGAGAAACAACAGATCGCAATTAATACGGCGCGTTCACGATGTGTTCCTTGATGAGCGCGCCCATGCGCGCGCAGGCTGGCGACGGCGTCGCCGCGCCGCTGTACAGCGCGAGCCGGATGCCGGGCAGCGCCGGCAAGCCATCGAGCACGCGTACGTCTCCGGGCAACCCCAGGCTGGTCCGCACCGTCACGCCGAGTCCGGCTGCGACAGCGGCCCAGATCCCCGCCAGGCTGGGGCTCGTGTAGACGACGCGCCAGGGGATGCCGGCCCGGTCGAGCGCGTCCGTCGCCGCCTTGCGCATGAGGCAGGGCGCCTGCAGCACGACGAGCCGCACCGGTTCGACGACGGGCTCGTGCGCGGCGGCGCCCACCCAGCGCATCGGATACTCGCCCAGCAAGTCCGCGTACGGCAAGTCGAGGCCCGTGTGCCACGCGAGGGCGAGATCGATCTTCCCGGCCTGCAGTTGCGCGACGAGTTCGCTGTTGCGGGCGATGACGGCTTCGATCTGCAAGTCCGGATGGCTGCGCATGAAGCGGCCGAGCACGTTGGGCAGCAGGCGTTCTCCGAAATCTTCCTGCAGGCCCAGCCTGACGGTGCCTGCGAGCTCCAGGCCGGCCAGTGCCGTGCGTGCCTCGTCGTTCAGGTCGAGGATGCGGCGCGCGTAACCGAGCAGCGTTTCGCCGGCCGGGGTCAGCTCCAGGCCGCGCCCGGATTTGCGCAGCAGGTCCGTGCCGGCCTGTCCTTCCAGCTTCTTCATCTGCATGCTGATGGCCGACGTCGACCGTCCGAGCCTGTCGGCCGCCTTCGCGAAACTGCCGAGGTCGACGCCTTCGCAAAAGCTGCGCAGCGCGTCCATGTCGAAATTCGTTCGCCGCATGATTGTCCCGTTTCATTGAATGGTTGATTCAAATATATTCGATTTTCAGAATAGTTTGACGGCGTTACGATGGCCGTGTCAACCATTCAAGGAGCCAAGACGATGACGACCACGTTGAAAGGCCAGGGCCAGCGTGCCCTCGGCAATGTGCCGCCGCTGGCCGATCTTTCGGACCGCGTGCTGTTCGGCGAAGTGTGGGAGCGGGACGCACTGAGCAAACGGGACCGCAGTCTCGTGACGGTCGCCTGCCTGGTCGCGCTGTGCCGCGACGGCCAGCTGCCGTTCCACCTGCAGACCGCGCTCGACAACGGCGTCACCCGGCAGGAGCTGGAAGAAGTCGTGACGCACCTGGCCTTCTACGCCGGCTGGCCCGCGGCCGCCACCGCCGCGCGCCTGCTCGGCGATCCGAAGTGAGGAGACCGCCATGCCATTCGTCCGCATCTCCCTGCGCCGCGGCAAGCCGCGCGAGTACCTGCGTGCCGTGTCCGACGCCGTGCACCGGGCCCTGGTCGACGCCTTCCGCATCCCCGTCGCGGACCGCTTCCAGGCCATCCACCAGCACGACCCCGAGGAACTGGTTTTCGACCGCGATTACCTCGGCGGCCCGCGCAGCGACGATTTCATCCTCGTCTGCGTTACCGGCGGCAAGCCGCGCGACGCGGAGACCAAGCAGGCGTTTTACAAGCGCCTTGCCGACCTGCTGGCCGAATCTCCCGGGCTGCAGCCGGAGGACCTGATGGTCATCGTCCAGACGACGGACTACGCCGACTGGTCGTTCAGCAACGGCATCGCGGCGCCGCTGGCGGAGCAGAAACCATGATCGCCATGCAGTACCGCTTTGCGCTGCCGGCCGACTACGACATGGCGATCATCGACCGGCGCATCGCGGACAAGGGCCACCTGATGGACGGTTTTCCCGGGCTCCTGTTCAAGGCCTATCTCAGCGCGCGCAAGACGGGGCCGGCGCAGGACAATGCGTACGCGCCGTTCTACGTCTGGAACACGGTCGACGGGATGCACGCGTTCCTGAACGGCCCCGGATTCGCCGGCGTGGCGCAGGCGTTCGGCCGGCCGCCGGTGGCGACGTGGCTCGTGTGGCAGGCACGATGTGCGCCGGGCTTCGAGCACGCGCGCTTCGCGTCCGTCGAGCGGCGGACGATTCCGCCCGGCGCCGACCTGGAAGCGTTGCGCAGGGAAGAGACGGCCGACGGCGGCCGCGCGCTCGCGGTGGTCGTCGGCTACGAGCCGGGAACGTGGACCCTGGTGCGCTTCCGCCTGTGGGACAGCGAGCCGGTGGCCGACGCCGCGACGCTGGTCTATGCGGTCGGCCACGTGTCCACGGCTAGCCGATGACGTTCATCTCGCTTTCGTCTTCCGTGTAGCGCACGGGCGCCAGGCCGTGGCTGGCGATGAGCGCCTGCACGGTCGTCGGGCCCGTGGGTTCGATGCCTTCGTGCGCGAGGACCTGGTCGAGCATCTCCGCTTCGCTGATGCGGCCGGGCGTGGTGAATTCCAGCGGTTCCTCGTTGTTGCGGTACCAGACGCGATAAAGTGGCATGTTGTCCTCCTTGTGATCAGTCGAGCGGCACCGCCCGCCACCGGTTGACTTCCGGCGGCGTGACGGCAGGTGCCGCATTGCCCCAGCTATTCCTCACATAGGTCACGACGGCCGCCACCTCCGCGTCGTCCAGCAGGGGACTGTACGGCGGCATGCCGAACGGCCGCGGATTCCCCGCGGTCGTGGGCGGGAAGCCGCCGTTCAGCACGATGCGGATGGCGTTCACCGGATCGATCATCGTCAACGCGCCATTGCCGGCCAGCGGCGGATACGCGGGATGGCCGGCGACGCTCGTGCCGCGGCCGTCGCTGCCGTGGCAGTCGGCGCAGTGGTTTTCGTACAGCTTCCTGCCCGCCTTCATGATCTCCTCGGGCGGCGGCGTGATTGGCCGCCGCGGCGCCGGATCGGCCGGCAGCGATTTCAGGTACGTCGCCATTGCCCCCGCATCCGCGTCCGTCAGGTATTGCAGGCTTTGTCCCACGACTTCCGCCATCGGCCCGAACACGGCGCCGCGCGGCGCGACGCCCGTGCGCAGCAGCTGGACGATGTGCGCCTGGTCCCAGTTGCCGAGGCCTGCCTCGTTGTCGGCGTCCAGCGCAGGCGCGTACCAGCCGACGATCGGAATGTGGCCGCCGGACAGCCGGGCGCCCGTCGCACCGAGGCCGTTGCGCGGGCTGTGGCAGGCGCCGCAATGGCCCAGGCCCTCGACGAGGTAGGCGCCCCGGTTCCACTCGGCGCCTTTCGCTGGCTGCGGCGCGTACACGCCCGGCTTGAAATACAGCAGGCGCCAGCCGGCCAGCACGATCTGCCGGTCGTACGGGAAGCGCAATGCATGTGGACGATTCGGCTGGTTGACGGGCGCGAGGCTGCGCAAGTACGCGTACAGGGCGTCGGCGTCGTCGCGCGTCACCTTCGTCGTGTTCGGGTACGGGAAGGCCGGATACAGCAAGCGGCCGCCTTTTCCGATGCCGTTGTGCAGGGCATTCCAGAAATCGTCCGCGGTCCAGGCGCCGATGCCCGTCTGCGCGTCCGGCGTGATGTTCGGGGCGTAGACGGTGCCGAACGGCGTGGCCAGCGCGCGTCCGCCCGCATACGGCGTGCCGCCGCGCGCGGTGTGGCACGCCATGCAGTCGCCCGCGCGGGCGAGATAGGCGCCGCGGGCGATATTGGCTTGTGTCGCCGCCCACGCTGCCTGCGAGCGCGACGGGATGAATTCGGCGCGCGGCCACGCGACGAACAGGGCGGCCAGCGCCGCCACGATGAGGATCAGGATGACGCTGCGCTTCATGGCCGCCGCTCCGGTTCGCTCCCGCACGCCAGCGGCATCGGGTGAGGCACGTCGGGTGCGGGCGTGGCATCGTCCGGCACCGGTTCGCTCGCGAGCCACCCCGAGATCGCGGCCACGTCCGCCAGCGACAGGCGCCCGGCGATCGTCGCCATGCAGTCGGGCGCGTGGGCGCGGCGGGTGCCGTTGCGCCAGGCGCCGAACTGGGCGTTGATGTAGTCGCGCGGCAGGCCCAGCAGGCCCGGGATGGCGGGCAGGGCGCCCGTCAGGCGCTGGCCGTGGCATGCGATGCAGGCCGGCACCTTCAACGTGGCGTCGCCGCGCGTGACGAGTTCGTGCCCCCGCTCGAGCTGGCCCGCCGGCAGGCTGGAGCGCGCCAGCACGGGCGCGGGCACGTGCTGCGTCGAGAACCATGTCGCGATCTCGCGCAGGTAATCGTCGGACATGTGCTCGACCATGTAGGTCATCAACGGGTACTGGCGGCGCCCCGCGCGGAAGTTGTGCAACTGGTTATACAGGTAGCCGGCCGGCTTGCCGGCGATGCGCGGGTAGTAGTTCGGACCCGACGACGGCTGCGGCGCCGGCGCGGACTGGCTGCCGTGGCACGACGTGCACGCGGCCACGCGGCGTTCCAGCGTGTCCGGCACGGCTTGCCGGGCCCGTGCCGGCGCCGCGTGCAAGCTTGCCAGCAATAGCAATGGCAACAGCGGGGCAGGGCGCAAATGCATGACGTTCCTGTGGTCGACGAGAAAGTACAAGCGGCATGATACCGCGTCGACTTGAACTTCACGCAATCTTTTGAGAAAGCTAACTAGCGCGCGTCCTGGAACGTGCGCAGGTAAGCCAGCAGCGCGGCCATCTCTTGCTCGTCGTGGATGCCCCAGAAGCGCATCTTCGTGCCCGGTACCATCTTGTCCGGATCGCGCAGGTACGCGGCCAGCGTGCGTTCGTCCCACACGATGCCCGACGCTTTCATTGCATCCGAGTATTTGAAATCGGGCGTGCTGCCGGCGCGGCGGCCGAACAGGCCGTTGAGCTGCGGACCAAAACCGCCGCGCGCGTTCGGACCGATCTGGTGGCAGGACGCGCATGGTTTGAAGACTGTGGCGCCGTCGACCGGACCCTCGTGGCGCGAGCAGCCGGCCAGCAAGAGGGCCGCCAGCAGCGGCCGGACGACGATGACACGCATGCTCAGGTGCGCGGCTTGGGCTGCGCGGCGCGGCGCGGCCCGCCGGCGCTGGGCTTCGGCGGCAACGGCGGCGGCGGATTCGCGCGCCAGTGGCGGTAGATGCGCAGGGCGACGTGGGCGTCGTCGGCCGCGTACAGAATCTGCTTGTCGGACAGGCGCGGCAGGGCCCAGTTGGTCGTCGTGATCTTGCGCGATTTCTGCAGGCGCTTGCCGAAGAAGCGCGCGACGGCCGTCTTCGCGCCCAGCGCATTGCGCTCGCCGCGGCGCAGGGCCGTGGACAGGTCGAGCACGTTGCACGTCTCGATGCCCAGCTTGGCGCGCAGGCGGCGCAGGTCGTCGCCGAGGCCGAAGCCGACTTTCAGGATGGCAGGCGATTCCAGCACGGCGCGCAACACGTCGACGCCGGGCGGCAGCTCGGGAGTTGCGTCCGGCGCGCGCGGCTTGAGCACGCCGATCTGGAACAGATAGGCGTGCTGGTCGGTAGCGAGCTGGACGAGGTGCGGCCCCGTCGATTGCTCGCCCTTCTGGAACGTGGGCTTCGATTCGGTGTCGAAGCCGATGACGTCGGACGCCAGCAGCGCGGACAGCGCGCCGTCCGCATCCTGGCGCGTGCGCACGAGACGCACGTCGGCCAGGGTGATGCCTTCGTAAGGGGGGAGGGCGTCCTCGGCCTCGCTCATCCGTGCTGCCGGATCAGCGTTTCGCGAACTTGGAGGCCAGCTGCTGCAGCTTTTCCTGGCGCTTGCGGTCGGCTTCCACCTGGGCGGCGGCGTCGCGCTCGGCCTTCTTGCGCTCGGCTTCTTTCTTGAAGCGTTCCTGCAGGAGTTCCTTGGCGTGCTGGCGGTGCGTGTCGGTCACTTCGGCGCCCGGATTGCCGTCCAGGTCGTAGCGCACGGTGGCTTTTTCCATTGCGCGCAGGTAGCGCATCGAGCCCGTGTGGATGCCCAGCGCGGCGCGCATGGTCTTGCGGTTCAGGCCGGGCAGGCGGGCCAGCACCTGCTTGTCGATGCCGATCGCCAGCGGCAGGCAGTCGCGGAAGGCCTTGAACTCTTGTTGCAGCTGCTTGAGCAGGGCGCGGGGCGACTGGGCGGCTTCCGGGGCCGCAGCCGGCGCGTCATTCGCAGGCGCGTCGGGCGTGGCGGGGGTGGCGTTTTCGGTGGCCTCGGGGAGCTCGGCGACAGGACTCATCGTATTCATTGACTTCATGGTAAGAACGGGAAGCGGAAGGATAGCATGGCCGCGCCGCGCGCGTGCCGCTCAGCCATGTAACGGATCGTTTTATTGAGTCGACGACGGTGATTTCACGCATGTACAGCGGCGCGCGGGCAAGAAATCGTGTATGATCCGCCCCTTTCCTTGCGCACGGTTTGCGCCGACGCAGCCAGGGTCAGGAAGAGGAAAAGGAAATATGCGTCTGAGTGATATCCCATATCGGATATTTCAATTATCGCTAAAAATTTCCTTAAGGCATAATGCCTCCGTCTCCTCTATTTCTCCTCTGGAAAATAGATTCAAGCCCGTTGTCTGACGGGCTTTTTTTCGTTCCGACATGTTAACCCGCGATTTCGACCACGTTCCGTTCCGCTTGAACCCACTGTGCACGCGCGCCGCAGCCCATCCCGGCTGCCCGGGGCGCCCGCCGGGCAGCGGCAGGAGTGCTTGATATCGGGCTTTCCGCCCCTAGCTAGGGCCTTCCCCTCATCCCCGCCCACAAGGACCGCCAAGCGGACCAGGTGGGTTATTGACCTCGCAGGCACCGCGCCACGCCTCGACTGGAGAAAGACTATGAAAAACACCGCCAAGACCCTGACACTGACAGCGAAGAAAGCGCCGGCCAAGAGCACGGCCCAGCTGTCGGTGCCGAAGACCGCGACCTCGTATTTCCTCGAAACGGAAGCGGCAGCCAAGGTGACGGTGGTGAAGACGCGTTCGCGCCTGGCGTCGCTGAAGGCAGTGCAGGCCGAGGAAGCGCCGCGTCTGCAACCGGAACAGTTCGACGACGCCGCCGCGGGCGAAGCGCAGGCCGAGGCCGTCGCTGCCGACGTGCAGGCATCGGAAGACGTTGCCGAGCCTGTCGCAGAGGCTGCCGAGCCCGTCGTCGCGCCCGTCGCCGCCGTGGCCTTCGATGAGACGGACGACGTGATCCCCACGCCGACCGCGCCCGCCGCGCCGCCGGTGATCGTCAAGAAGCGCATCTCGCGCCTGGCCGCGCTGAAAGCCGACACCGCGCCTGCCGCCGCAGCCGTTCCCGAACCGGTCGCCGCCGCGCCGCAGGCGCCGGCCGTTGCCGCGCCCGCCGCCGAGCCGGCCGCCCGCGTCGTGCGCACCCGCACGGCGCGCCGCATCGAGCCGTCCGCCGCGACGACGACGTCCGCGCAGCCGACCGGCACCGTCAGCACGACGACGGACGCCGCCGCGCTGGCCGCGATCGACACGTCCGGCTACCTGCTGCCGCAAGTGAAGGTGCCGGGCCGCCGCGGCCGCAAGCCGAGCGAATTCGTGCCGGAGAACGACGAGATCGCGGCGCTGAACGCCGTCGAGCGCGCCGAGCTGAAGGCCGCGTCGAAACTGCGTGAGCGCAAGGCCAAGGGCAGCGCCAACCTGTTCGGCGCCGCGGAAGGCTTTTCGGCCGAGGAACTGGAAAAGCGCCGCCAGCAGCTGAAGAACCTGATCAACATGGGCAAGGAGCGCGGCTACCTGACCCACGCGGAAATCAACGACCAGCTGCCGGAAAACATCATCGATCCGGAAGCGATCGAAGGCATCATCGCGACGTTCAACGACATGGGCATCGCCGTCTACGAGCGCGCGCCGGAAGCGGAAATGATGCTGCTGTCGGACGCCGTCGTCACGCCGACCTCCGAAGACGAAGTGGAAGCGGCCGCCGCGACCGCGTTGTCGACCGTCGACTCCGACTTCGGCCGCACGACCGATCCGGTCCGCATGTACATGCGCGAGATGGGCGCCGTGTCGCTGCTGACGCGCGAAGGCGAGATCGCCATCGCCAAGCGCATCGAGGATGGCCTGAAGGACATGGTGCAGGCGATCTCCGCGTGCCCGGTGACGATTTCCGAGATCATCGCGCTGTCGCACAAGATCGCCAAGGACGAGCTGAAGATCGATGACGTCGTGGACGGCCTGATCGACCACAACGAAGGCGCCCCCGCCACCGCGCCGGTGACCGGCGCGAGCGACGAGGACGAGGACGAGGAAGACGACGACGTCGGGGAAGAGGAAGACGACGGCGGTGCCGGCGGCAGCGCCGCGGCGGGCTACTCGGCCGAACAGCTGGCCGCGCTGAAGAAGGGCGCGCTGGAGAAGTTCTCCCTCATCGAGAAGCAGTTCGACAAGATGGGTCACGCGTTCAAGACGCAGGGCTATGGCTCGCCGGCCTACACGGCCGCGCAGGAAGTCATCTCGTCCGAACTGCTGGGCATCCGCTTCACGGCGAAAGTCGTGGAAAAGCTGTGCGACACGCTGCGCCACCAGATGGACGAGGTGCGCTCGATCGAACGCGCCGTGCTGGACATCTGCGTGAACCGCTGCGGCATGCCGCGCGCCCACTTCATCAAGGTCTTCCCGGGCAACGAGACGGACCTGGAATGGGTGCAGCGCGAAGTCGATTGCGCGTATCCGTACAGCGCCGTGTTGAAGCGCAACGCCCCGGCGATCCTGGAACTGCAGCAGCGCATGATCGACCTGCAGGCGCGCGTGGCGCTGCCGCTGGCGGACCTGCGCACCATCAACCGCCAGATGGCGGCCGGCGAAAAGCGCGCCCGCACGGCGAAGCGCGAAATGACCGTGGCCAACCTGCGTCTCGTGATCTCGATCGCGAAGAAGTACATCAACCGCGGCCTGCAGTTCCTCGACCTGATCCAGGAAGGCAACATCGGCCTGCTGAAGGCGGTCGACAAGTTCGAGTACCGTCGCGGCTATAAATTCTCGACGTACGCGACGTGGTGGATCCGCCAGGCGATCACGCGTTCGATCGCCGACATGGCCCGCACGATCCGCGTGCCGGTGCACATGATCGAGACGATCAACAAGATGAACCGCATCTCGCGCCAGATCATGCAGGAAACGGGCACCGAGCCGGACATGGCCACGCTGGCGACGAAGATGGAGATGCCGGAATCGAAGGTCCGCGAGATCATGAAGATCGCGAAGGAACCGATCTCGATGGAAACCCCGATGGGCGAGGACGGCGATTCGCAGCTGGGCGACTTCATCGAAGACAACGCCACGCTGGCGCCGCTGGACGCCGCGATGCACGCGTCGATGCGCAACGTGATCAAGGAAGTGCTGGACTCGCTGACCCCGCGCGAAGCGAAGGTGCTGCGCATGCGCTACGGCGTCGAGATGTCGAACGACCACACGCTGGAAGAAGTGGGCAAGCAGTTCGACGTGACCCGCGAGCGTATCCGCCAGATCGAAGCGAAGGCGATGAGCAAGCTGCGCCAGCCGTCGCGCTCGGACAAGCTCAAGACGTTCCTGCAGAACCAGTAAGCGTTACGCGAGTCCCGAACAGCCGCGCCGCCCGTCCGGGCCGCGCGGCTTTTTCATTGCGCGGGCAGAAGTCCTGTGAGGAAAGCCTGCACCGGGCGGGACGCCTTCCCGGTTTCGGCGCAGACCAGGCCGAATTCGCGGTGAACAGGCGGCGTCAGCTGCATGACGCGCAGTCCGCGCCGGTCTTCAGGCAACGTCGATTCGGGCACGAGGGCGACGCCCATGCCTTCGCGCACCAGCATGCAGGCGCTGGCCCAGTCGCGCACGGTCACGCGGATGTCCGGCAGGCGCAGGCCCGCCTGTTCCACGAGACTCCGGCCGTGCACGGCGCAGCCGCCCGTCCCGGCGCGCCATGAAGCTGTACTACGCCCCCCATACCTGTTCGCTGTCTCCGCATATCGTGTTGCGCGAACTCGGCCTGCCGTTCGATCTCGTCAAGGTGGACAGCAAGACGTGTTGGGCCGCCAGGATCATCTGGCGGGCGCGTCTTTCAGCGTCGCCGACGCCTGCCTCTTCACCGTGCTGGGCTGGTGCAGGTTCTTTGCCATCGATCGCGGCCACTGGCCCGCGGTACTGGCATCGGTACACGCCGAAACCACGACGTGATCAGCCTGGCGCCTTGCCGCTGGTCGAGGCGAGGAGCTTGGCCAGGAGCGTTGAAAGTTGCGCCTGCTCCTTGTCCGTCAACCCGCTGACGATCGCCTGCTGGTTGGCGACATGCTCGGCAACAGCCTCGTCGATGAGGGTAAGTCCCGCGGCGGAGAGCGCCACCAGGGTGCCCCGGCCATCCCTTGGGTTGGGCTGCCGTTGCACGAGCCCGGCCTTTTCCAGCCGATCGATGCGGTTGGTCATACTGCCCGACGAGATCATGGCCGCTTCGTAGAGGTCGGTCGGCGTCAGCGCAAAGGGCGGTCCGCTGCGCCTCAGCGTTGCCAGCACGTCGAATTCGCCCGGCTGCAAGCCGAAGCGCGCGAATAGCGGATTGAGGTGGTCGCGCATGATCACCACGCCCGCTTCGCCCAGTCGTCCCAACAGGATCATGGGTCCCACGTCGAGATCCGGGCGTTCGCGCGCCCATTGTTCCGCTGCTTTCTGCGCTCTATCCATGTTTGCAAGTATCTTGATGTAGAGATAAAATATCTTCACATCAAATTATATGGAATGCCGATGGCGCAGCCAAGCGCCAAACGCTTCCAGGAATTCATCATGGTAGAACCACGCGGCGCATTTGCATTTCCGGCAGCGGTAGTGCTCGTTGGAATCAACCTTCGTCCCACGATGGCGACGATCGGGCCCCTGCTCGACGTGATCCAGCGCGAGACGGGGCTGGGCGATACCGGGGCCAGCCTGCTGACCACGCTTCCGGTCGCATTGATGGGCGTGTGCATGCTGGGCGCGTCCCGTCTGCAAGCCGCATTCGGCGCGCGCCGGGGCATCGCGTCCGGCGTGCTGCTCGTCGTGCTGGCCTGCCTGGGACGCTGGGTGTGGAGCGGCCCCACGGCGTTGCTCGCGACGGCGATCGCAGGCGGCATCGGTATCGCGCTGGTCCAGGCTTTGATGCCGATGGTGATCCGGCACCGCGCGGGAGGGCACACGGCAACGGTGATGGGGATTTATTCGACGGCAATCATGGGCGGGGCGATGATCTCCAGCGCAGCCAGTCCATGGCTGGCGCAAGGCATGGACTGGACCGCAGCCCTGGGCGTATGGGTGTTTCCCGCCCTGGTGGGACTGGTGGCCTGGTGCCTGGCTACGTCGCAACCCGACGTACTTCCTGTGCCCACGGCACGGCGCCCGGTCCACCGGAAGCCGCGCGGCTGGCTCCTGCTGGGTTTTTTCGGCCTGGGCACCGGCGCCTATACCCTGGTACTGGCGTGGTTGCCGCCGTTTTACACACAGCTCGGCTGGTCGCCGGAAGCGGCGGGGGCGTTGCTCGGCGCCCTGACCTGCGCGGAAGTGGCGGCAGGGATCGCCGTGTCCGCCGTGGTCGGCCGGACGCCCGACCGGCGCGTGGTGCTGCTCCTGGCGATCGGCGCGCTCCTCGCGGGGATGCTCGGCTTGTCCGTCGCCCCGGCCGCGCTCGCATGGCCGGCGGCACTGCTGGCCGGGTTCGGCATCGGTGCCCTGTTCCCCCTGTCGCTCATCGTCGCGATGGACCATGGCGATAACCCGGCGGATGCCGGTGCCATCGTGGGTTTCGTCCAGGGCGGCGGCTACCTGCTGGCGGCGATCCTGCCGCTCGTTGCCGGACTGCTGCGCGAGCATCTCTCGAATCTCGCACCCGCATGGTGGTTGATGGCCGCGCTGTGCCTCGTGCTGGCGCTCATCGCCATTCCGTTGCGCCCTGGTCATCGCATTTCTTTCCAGGGTTGATGCACGGCGTTCGACATGGCGGTCCGGCAAGCTGTGTTGTGCCGCCCCGACACAAGTTATCAAACGAAAAATGGTCCTATCGGGACATTCACAATCTGTCTGGTATTGCTGAGCCAGCTTGCGGATACTTGGCACATCGACTGTTCCGAATATCCGCATGGATCGCTTTTCTTCCCTTTTGTTAGCCGCCGCCTGCGGCCTGCCGCTCGCCGCATCGGCCGGCGCTGACGACACGATGACCTCCGACCGTCCCGACGTCGTCGAATCGAGCCAGGTCGTCGGCAAAGGCCGCCTGCAGCTGGAAACGAGCCTGCAGTGGGAGCGCGACCGCACCGACGGCGCCACGGTACGCACGCTGACCATGCCGACCCTGCTGCGCATCGGCCTCGGCGAGACGATGGAACTGCGCTTCGAAACGGACGGCCGCACCATCGAGCACGCGGGCGGCGCGACGATGGCCGGTTACGCCGACACGTCCGTCGGCATCAAATGGCACACGGCCGACCAGGATGGCGCCACCCCGTCGCTGGGCTGGCTGCTGCACGCGGACCTGCCCGGCGGCAGCAAGGCGTTGCGGGGCTCCGGCGTGCGCCCGTCGCTGCGTGTCGCCGCCGAGTGGGAGCTGGCGAATGGCGTCGAAATCGGCATCATGCCCGGCGTCGGGACCGACAACGACGAGCGCGGCGCCCGCCGCGGCTACGGCATCCTCGCCGCCACGGTCGGCCGCGACATCACGGAACGCCTGCACGGCTTCGTCGAACTGGCTGCGCCGCGGATCGCCCGCGCCAACCGCGGCGGTACGCAGGCCGTCTTCGACACCGGCGTGACCTGGCTGGTCACGAACGACATCCAACTGGACGCCGCGGTGAGCCGCGGCCTGAACCGCCGCACGCCGGACCTGGGCATCGGCCTGGGCCTGTCGGTCCGCCGTTAAAGGAACTCCCATGCTGGCCTGGAACGTCACCGCCATCGCCTTCGTCGTGATGGTCGGCGGCATCGGCGAACTGGCCGTCGGACAGCTCGACGGCGCCATGGACGCCATCACCGGCAACGGCAGCGCCATCCGCCACCAGATGCAGGCCGACCAGGCGCATGACGCCCTCCGGGCCGCCGCGCGCGCCGCGTATCCGGCGTTCATGGAGCGTTTCCACGTACTCGAAAAAAGCATGGAGACGCTGTCCGGACGCATCGAAGCCGGGTCGGACGACACCCGCGCCGCCGGCGGCCACGCCGCGCGCCTGGCCCTGCAATGATTACGATGTAGACAGGTTGGGCCGCGCCGGCCCGGTCTTGGCATACTGTCGGTATGCAAACTTCGATCCGCTCCGCTTCCCTGGCCTGCCTGCTGGCAGGCGTCCTGTCCGTCCCGGCCGCCCATGCGGACGACGACACCATCAACCCCGACCGTCCCAACGTCGCCAACTCGAGCCAGGTGGTGGGCAGCCACCGCATCCAGCTCGAGACGGGCGTGCAATGGGATCGCCAGCGCGACCTTGACGTGCACGTGCGCACGCTCACGACGCCGACGCTGCTGCGCATCGGCGTCTCGAACGCGTTCGAACTGCGCGTGGAGACGGACGGGCGCACCATCGAGCACGCGAGCGACCCCGCGTCCGGCGCGCATACGGTCAGTGCGGGCTGGGCCGATCTGTCCGCCGGTGTGAAGTGGCACGTCGCCGACCAGGACGGCATGCGGCCATCCGTCGGGATGATCGCCGAGGTGGCGCTGCCCACGGGCAGTGCGGCGCTGCGCGGCAGCGGGTTCCGGCCCGCGGTCGAGCTGCCGGTGGAGTGGGATCTCGGGCACGACTGGTCGCTGGGCGTGATGCCGGGCATGGTGCGCGATAGCGACGTTACGTACGGCGTGTTCGCGGCGTCGGTCGGGAAGGCGTTCAGCGAGCGGCTGCACGGTTTCGCGGAAGTGGCCGCGCCGCAGATCGGGCACGGGACGCAGGCGATAGTGGACACGGGCGTGGCGTGGCTGGTGAACAGGGATTGCCAGATCGACGCGATGGTCGTGCATGGGGTGAATCGCCAGACGCCGGGGCTGAGCCTGGCGTTTGGCGTGTCCGTCAGACGCTAACGTCGTACGCGACTTACGCTATATCTTTGTGCTGAAATGCTGAAAGCTTGAGATCAGCTTCGCTCCACAACTCAGACTGTCGCCATCGAAAGCGATGTGCTTGCCGCTGATTGTATGGTGCGGAGAACCGCTGGTGATCGTGCAGCCTGAGTGGCCAGGGATGGGACAACTGCACGTGTCGCCCACGCAGGCGACCGGAATCCCGTGAACTTTGAAATGCGACGCGCTGGCGCTGATCACTTTGCCGCCGTGGGTTGTGGCGTCGCCTAGCCTGATGACGTTTTTCATGGTGGGTATCCGGTTTGAATACGAACATGGCTACCTGACGGCCGTGGCAGCGTCGCTCTCTGCAGGGGGCGTCATCGATCTGATACTACGGAACACGTCACCGCGTGATTCCTGCTGGGCTTTGCGTTTTTCTTCTGAAGGGGGACTGATGAAAATGAACGTCGCCTCGTGCGGATCGCGCAGATTGACGGCGAGGCTCGGGCCGCCGGCACGGTAGCTGCCCATTACGCCAATCGCCATCTGCATGAACAAGGTGGCCGCGCCGGTATTGCCGAGGCGCCGGTCGATGTTGATGAACTGGTCCAGCTTGCCGCTGTCGATTTCGGGACCGCCTTGCGCGGCGTATTGATGCAGCATGCCTTCGAGGGCGACCAGTTGCTCGGTTTGATTGTTCGTGGCTGCGATCACGCGCGCCGGGCCCTTGGCGCGCTCGGTCTCGGGCAGCGTGCGCAGTGCTTCCTGCAGGCCTTCCACTAATGCTTTTTGCCGCGCATCGCGCCGGGGGAGTGGCTTGCCGTGTTCGTCCGTGGTCTTGACGAAAACTGGTCGGTGGATGAAGCCGAGCGTTGCCATGCTGTCGAATTGTTGAAGCTGTAGTTTGCTCCATGGGATGGGGAACCAGGGCGTCGGTTTCCAGTCGAGTGGGGGACGGTGCTTGGCGTTGAATTCGCGATCCAGGAAACTGATCTGGCCGGTACCGCGGATGTCCGGGCGCTTGCTGAACTTGGCGGCGTATTCGACCCATTCGGCAGCAGTTACCGATCGACCTACGGCCGAAGTGTAACCATTCGGACAGGGTACCGATTTCTGTAAGTCGAGGTAGCCGAGGTACAGGCGTCTTGCGACACCGTCGCGATTGAGCACTTCCATTGGCGTGCGGTAGTCGTCGATATCTTCGTAGGTGAAAGGGCGGATCGGATCGACCCGCTCGCGGCGGGCGAGCACAAAAAGGGCCGAAGCGTCAGGCATTTTGGGGATGTAGTAGCCTTCTTTGACGAGCGGTGGGGAACCGGAGGGGCGCGACACGTGCCGGACATCGTCGCCGTCGTCTGAGTTCAAAACGACATAGGGAACATCGGGGTTCACGTCAAAGAACTCGAACACCTCTTCGAGAATGCGGTCCGGCCGCTCGGCAAAGCGCGCTGGACCCGCTACGAACAAACTAGTGGACATGCCCGATGATTCAGCAGATGCTGCGAGACCCATGTCAGGCATAAGTGGGTTGGCTGCATATTCGCTCATGTCCGGAGGTCTTGCATTAAAGACCGGGGTGCCCCATTCGGTTACGGTATATCCGGCACCGTTTTCCAAGGTGTCTCCACTCCGTCCGCCGCTTTGGCCGAGTTTGTCAAACATTGTCCAAGGATATTTTTTTGGATCTTGCTCACGAAGCGATGTGTACGGGTTGCCAGATTGCAGTGCGTCCCATAGCTTGCCTTGACGGTATTTGTCTAGCGTGACACCAAGATTGATTACTTCCAACACGTATTCGCGCTTGCCTTGCGCAGTGTGTGCCACCTCGACCTGCTCACGTGCCTTTTCCGCCGCTGCGGCCGATGCCAGAGCCTGTCGTGCGTCCGCTTCGCGTGCCGCTAGCACCCAACGCCCGCCAAGCACCAGTCCTATTCCCAATGCGGTTGCCAAAAACCACCAAGGTGTCCTCATTGCTGTCTCCGTCGGAGTAGATGCCGCTATTGCGCTTGTTGAAATGGTAAAAAATACCAAATGCGTCAAATGGAGTATTGCGTTGTCTGATAAGCGTTTTGCCAGCAGTAACCGATTTTTGTATAGCGTACTCATGTGTTCACCCGTCCAGTTTGGTCGACCGTGCCAGCCGTCGATTCAACGACAAGGCACGGCGGGATTCCCTCTGGTGGAAGCGGCAGGTCAGCGGGTAATGTTCCGGTTGCGTAATAAATTTGGGTATTTTCGATAAGCGTCTTTCGCCAAGGCCGCTCGTCAGCCCAGTAGTCCGCAAACTGTTGCAGGAACTCGCTCCATTTGAGCATGCCTGGTCGAAGCTTTTGCTTAATAGGTGGATCTTTCAACCGCCAATCCGCCACCGCGCACAAGTACTTGTAAAACAACGGATCCGTCGGCGCCTTGCCGCCACCAATTGCAACGTCGTACGCGGTCACCTGGCTATGGTTTTTGCGGCCACCATAAATCGCACTGTGGAACGACCGGGCCATATTCGTTTTTTGCCAGCGCAGCCGGGCCTCGTTCGGCGTTTCGGTTCTTTCGATCAGCAACTTGGGCGGACTGAGGGGGCGTTCAAAACCGACATCCAGGCAAACGTACAGATTCTTAACCTCGCACATGTCTTCAACCTTTTTGTCGCGATTGAGCTGTCCCGCGAGCACGGACCGCTGATCGTTGACTTTTGCCACTCTACTCACATGCAGGTCCGGACGAGGGCTTGGAATCGGTTGATAGCCCCGCAACCTGGTGGCGATGCCACACGTATCGGAGATGCATTCCCAATGATGCCCGTCAATGCCATACTTGCTGGTAACGGAGATCGCCGCGTCGATCTGATCGACGTTCTCGCTTGCTCCGTAGCGGCTATGCGCATCGGGGAAGGCGCCTTCGCCCATGCTTGCCGCCACAGCCTTCGGCAGGGCTTCGCCCGTGATGCGGCGCAGGCCAAACCGTGCCCGCTCTTCAGGAGACATACTGTCAGGCGCATCAGCCGGGGTGGGCAAGTGTTGGCGCAGGCCGGCGTTGCTTGCGAACGTGTCGCTGGCGGCTGTATGGGCATAGTCGTTTTCGCCAGTTACCCGAAGCACAAAGTCGTGCGGGGCTTGTCCAACGAGAACCGGCTTCCCATTCCGGAAATCCGGGCGACGTTTCAATGTGAAGACGCGCTGAAAGAATCCGTGGCCCAATTCGGAAAGCGGTTTGCGTGTCTCGGTAATCAGCACGGATTGCGATGGACCAAAATTATCGACCGGCGCAGTTGCGTCAAATGGGCGAGTTTCTCGACGTTGACCACGTTGGAAATCGGGCACGCCCTGCCAGCCGATCCCTTCCACGCCGGAAAATGCCACGGTCATATCTTCCGGAGAAAAATAAAGATAGACTTTGCCGCGGTTATCGCGGTCCTTCTCGGCGTCCCATTTGGGACCAACCGTCCCCATATGCTTCTTCGTGTTTGTCAGTTCCGATAACGGTGGCGTTGCATGCTTGTTGGTGTGCACGCCGTTGACAATGTTCGCCAAGGTGGCCAGACGTGCATGTAATGTCTGGCCACCTTTGATGTACCGGTAACGGTTCTGTTTGGTTGTCATCAGCGAATCCGAACCTGAGTACATGTTCGCGAGCTTTGCTCCTACGGGTAGTTCTGCGACAAGACTATAAGGCGGGTTGCACAGGATGAGTGTATCGGCCGGACGCGCACCAGGCTGGTCCTTTTGCATTTTGGGATCAAGCAGAAAAGCCTGTGCCAGCAAACTGAGCAAACAACCCTGGCTGTGAGCGACGATTGAGACCGTTTCGTTTTCGTCGTAGTCGCGGATCATTGAGATGAGCGCAGCCAACCGCCGCGCCGCAAGGATCATGTAAAGGCGGCCCGGATTATTCAGGATCGGGTGGGTCGCATCGTGCGACGCCCAATTCAGGATCCCGAAGGAATCGCTCTTGCCCCGATTCCACATTTCTAAAAGCGACGATGTCGCGTTGGAGAATGGGCCGCCTTCTTTCGAGTAATCCCTGTCCAGTCGGTTGTCGTAGCGGTCAAGGGCTTGGCCATGCGGTGTTTTTCTCCAATCCTGTATGTGCGCAGATTCTTCGCGAAACCCCCAGTAGAACGGGATGACCGGGCTGTGCGTATCGTCGGTAATCTGACGTTTATAGAAAACAACGTCAGGATCTTCCTCTACCTTGTCGCGGTCAGCGGTTTGCGGCATGCGATATGCACCGGGCTTCAGGTCCCCGCACAGCCGTTCCGCCAGCCCCTCGCACAAACCCGATTCCACCGCGTCGTAACTGACGCCTACATCGTTCACGCCATGCACGAGAATGATCGAACCGGGCAGATTGTGCTTGACGCCGACGATTTTCTTGTTGCCTTGCCCCGGTAACGTTACGCCTTCTCCCTTCCCCCGGCTGAATGGCAGTTTCTTGTAAAGTGAAGCGCTCTTTGCGTCAGTCATGGCTGGCTTCCCTCCTTGAGATCAATGCTTGCAACGTGCATCTGGTCGTGCTTCAAGATCGTGGTGGTCCCTTGAGCGTCAGTGCTACCCGCGCCGCCGCCGGCCGCCGATTCGATCTCGTAAGCCAAGCCGGCCGCCGGCACGCCGCCGTCGAGGTGCGGGTAGAGCCGAGGTTCGAACTTGAGATCCGTCCCGTCCTTCTTGAACGTGGGGAGCTGCGCGGTCATCGTCTCCGGCCCATCCCAAATGAAATCGGGTCCGTGGAACTTGAGGGCCTCCTTGCTCCCGAGGACCGGGGATCCATCCCCGAGCTTGAGGAATGATCCATCTTGTGCGACCAAGAGGATGGTCTTGGCCGATACCGTGATCGCGCCTTCGCTGGCCGTCACCTGAATGTCCTTGGCCGAGTTGACAGCGATGTCGTCATGCTGGCTTTGCACAAGCAGTTTGCCGACGTGGGCGATCGCACTGAGTCCGCCGCCGCGCGCAAAGAGCGAGATGCCGTTGCCGGCATTGACTGCAAAGCGTTGGCCCGCCGTGAGTTGGAGATGCTGCAGGGCGGTTGTGTCGACATTGGTGGCCGAGTAACTGACGATAGCCTTCGAGCTCGCGAAGCCGATGCCGGCTGGCGAGGTCACCGCGATGACGGGCTCTCTTGGCTCGGCGGCTTCGGGCGCGGTGTTGCTTCCGTCCTCCCAATTCTTGAATCGCGCGCGCAGTGCATCCTGTTCCTTGGCATCGATCGCCAGGCCGTTGTGCTCTGCGGCGTAGTTGCCGAGTGAAGTGCACAGTTCACCGCATTCGCGCAGCAGGTCGAGGTATTCGTTGCGTGCGAGCTGGGCACCCTTGCTGTCAGAGCCGTCGAGCAGTTTCCAGGCACTCAGCAAGATACCGCGTGCCGCGCGCAGGGCAATCGCTTCGTTGGTGCGTAATTCCGCGCCGTCACCGCGTGGCCGCGCACCGTTCTCTCGGCGCGGCTCAGTGAGATAACCAAGGTTCAGCTCCGTTTTGCCATGGTCGCTGGCCAGCTGCGCACTGATCTGGCCCGTCGTATCGTCGAGCCGAACCTGGTTACCGCGCCGGCCACGTATCTCCCGGCTGCGCAGGCCGGACTGATAGCGTGTATCGGGCAACGCGTCCTCTCCGACAAACATGGGCGGTGGCGAATCGCCGTTGTACATTTGGCCGATGATGACTGGCTTGTCGGGATCGCCGCCTGCAAATTCAATCAGCACTTCGGTGCCGACAGGGGGCAGGAGGCGAGCCCCGAGACCATTGCCGGCCCAACTGGACGAGACACGGACCCAGGCCGAGTCGCGATCGGAATCGGAACTGCCGGCACCCGCCGCATGGGCATGCTCTTCCCGGCACGTGGCCAGAAAGCGGACTTTGACACGGCCCAGTGAGTCGCACCACACAACTTCGTTCTCCGGGCCGACGACGATTGCCGACTGCAGCTGCGGGCGCGGAAGAACGGGGCGAGGTGGAACGATGCGGATGCTTCTACGAACACACGTGAAGCTTGTCTTGTAGCGCAGCGTCCGGTTTTCGTCGGTCCGCTGCTGCGCAGTGGTGTCGCGGGCCCAGCCGCTGCGTTCGAAGAGCCGCTCCACACGTGCGCCAATGTCCACCGGTAGGTTGTTCTCCGCAGCGATATGCTGGGATGTGACGACGAACTGCCGCTCGCTGTCGGGATGGGTGTCGATTTCTGGATGGCCTTTCAGGCTGAACCACTCGCCGACGGCCAGGTCGCGTACGCTGCCTTCGCCTTTGAACCATTTGGCGGCGTACTCGTGGTAAGCCATCTGCGCGTCGTTCAGGTCCGACAGATCGCGTGGACTGTCGCCGAGGTGCGGGGCTGTAAATTGGTAATGGTCCAGTCCGGCGGCCAGTTGGTTTCCGTGCTCGCCCTGATCGGCCTGAGCCGGTACCTGGGCCGTCATGAACATCGTATTGCTGGGCTGAAGGTAGTCCCAGCTGAATAATGACGTACTCCCCGAACGGAGCGCACGTACCGCGCTCCAGCCGGTGATGGTGTCGCGCTGCTCAGTTGCATCGTCGCGATGAAATCGCACCAACCCGGCGGCATTTTGATCGAGTTGACTCGAGTCGGCGAACAATACCAAGGTATGTCCGATCCTTGACGGCGTCCGACCGGTTTCGGATGACCCGGCTCCCGTCGTCAGCCCGGGACGAAAAAACCAGGCGATGCCGCGTCGTTGCAGCAATCGACGGACGAAGTCGGCGTCTGACTCGTTATGCTGCATGATGAACTGGCGCTTGGGCAAACGGCGATTGGCGAGGCTGGCGTCGATTGCCAAATCGAAGGATGCTCCCAAAACCCCCATACTTTTCTGCCATTCGGCGACCAGTATCTGCACGATATCCAGTTCGCTTTTATCTCGGAACACACGTGTGTTGAATTTGTTTTCCAGCACCGACAGCGCATCGCTCATGACTAATTGATACGTGGCGAGCCCGCCGTCGCTTTGGCCCGAAGCAGCCTCAGTGACGAGCCCGCATATACGGCGTAGCTGGCCGCGGTCGGTGACGATTTGCAGTTCGGCAGGGACACCGATGAAGTTCTTGAGGGGCAGGGTCGCGTTCTCGGACACACACAGCATCCGGAATTTGAATCCGCCGCAGATCGCTTCGTAACCGATTACTCGTTGCGGCAGGAGCGACTCCTTTCCGGCCTTGATCATTCCATCAAGAAGCAGGCGAAGCGGCCGGTGGCGATCTCTCAGCACGTATTGAATTTCGGCGAACGTTCTTGCGATGTCGGGATCAGCCATCGGTCGTACCCCTTTCAGGATGTTCACGCTCTGTGTACGGTGGGTACCCCAAACGTTGCGCTGGGGAACCTTGCAATTATTCAAGCTCATGCTTGAGTGACATTTGAGCGAACTCAACCTGACGACCGTCGCGAGAGCGCGTCGTACAACCTGGAGAGCCGCGCTGAAAACGAACAGGGCCAGCAGCATCGCGAAGTCGGGAAAGCGTTCAGCGAAAGGCTGCACGGCTTCGCGGAAGTGGCCGCGCCGCAGATCGGGCACGGGACACAGGCGATCGTGGACACGGGCGTGGCGTGGCTGGTGAACAGGGATTGCCATGGGCTCAGCCTCGCGTTCGGGATCTCGGTGCGGCGCTGATCCCGGACGCGACGTGTCCCCCTGCTCAGGCCACCGACACGACCAGCTTGCCGGCGGCGGTGCCGTCGGCGATGGCGCGATGCGCGTCGGCCACGTTGGCGAGCGTGTAGTCGGTCGGGTCGATGCGAATATTGACCTTGCCGGCTTCCACCAGCCGGGTGGCCTCGCGCATGATGGCGCCGTGCGCGGCGCGGCGCTTGCCGCTGATGAGGGGCAGCAGCGTGAAGACGCCCGAGTACGTCGCGGCACGGAAGGACAGCGGCGCCAGCGCATGGGTGCCCCAGCCGAGGGCGCTGACGACGTGGCCCCCATACAGGCGGGCGGCGCGGAACGAGGCGTCGAGGGTGGCACCGCCGACCGTGTCGAAGACGATGTCGAAGCCTGCGCCGTCCGTGTACTGCGCCACGTAGTCGTCCACGGTGCGCGTGCGGTAGTCGATCGCGGTGGCGCCGTATCCTTCGATGATCTCGCGCTGGCTTGCCGAGCCGGTCGCATACACGTCGGCGCCGAAAGCGCGGGCGATCTGCACGGCGATGTGGCCGACGCCGCCCGCACCGCCGTGGACCAGCACTTTCATGCCCGCGCCGACCTTGGCGCGATCCAGCAGGCCTTCCCAGGCCGTGATGAACACGAGGGGCAGCGCCGCGGCTTCGCGCATCGACATATTGCGCGGTTTGTGTGCCAGCAGGTCCGCATCGACCGCGGCGTATTGCGCCAGCGATCCTTGCACGCCCGCGATGCCGCCCGTCATGCCGTAGACCTCGTCGCCGGGGCGGAAGCCTTCCACGCCGGGGCCGACGGCTTCCACGACGCCGGCCATGTCGATGCCGAGGATTGCCGGCAGGACCGTGTGTGCGTGATCGGCCTTGCCGGCCACGATCTTGGTGTCGAGCGGATTCACGCCGCTCGCCGCGACACGGACCAGGACCTGGCCGGGACCGGCGACCGGACGGGCGACGTCGCGCAGCACGAGGGGTTCGTTGTACGCGGTCAGGACAACGGCTTGCATGGTGGTCGGGTTGCTCATGATATTTCCTTTCGGGCGGTTGTGGTTGGCACCAGCTTCGATCGCAACGCCAGTGAACCCAGTGTAGGAAAAATGCGCAGCCGGAAAAATGGCTCGGCCGCCAATGCAGAATTTCGGATTCGTGGATAATCGGATTGCCACTGTTACAATACCCGCCTGTCACTCATGCCGGGACGAGGAAGCATGGACCGCCTGGATGCATTGAAAGTCTTCTGTTGCGTCGTGGAAGCTGGAGCGTTCAGCCGTGCGGCCGACCGGCTGGGGATTTCCACGTCTTCGGTGACGAACCAGGTGGCGTCGCTCGAGAGCCATTTTCGGGTGAAGCTGCTGAACCGCACGACGCGCCGCATGTCCCTCACCGACGAGGGGCGCCAGTGCTACGACAACGCGGTTCGGCTGCTGGGCGACATGGATGAACTCGAAAGCGCGCTGCGGCAGTCGAATGCGACGCCCAGCGGCGTCCTGCGGGTCGACATGCCGGGCATCGTTGGCGACCTGATTGTCGCGCCGGCGTTGCCGCTGTTCTTCCGCGACTATCCGGATATCACGGTCCGGATGACGGCCAACGACCGCTTCGTCGACATGGTCGAGGAGGGCATCGACGTCCTCGTGCGGATCGGGAACCTGCCCGATAGCCACCTCGTCGCACAAACCCTGGCGACGACGCGTTATGTCTGCTGTGCCGCGCCGGATTATCTGGCACGACGCGGCACGCCGCAGTCGCCCGACGATCTGCCGGCATTCGACTGCCTGAACTTCGTTTATCCGAAATCGCGCCGCATCCGCCCGTGGTTCTTCGAACGGGATGGACAGCCCGCGCCGCTGGCGCTGCGCGGTGTCTTCGGCACGGATCACGTCGAAACGCTGGTGGCGGCCGCGGTGGCCGGCGGCGGCATCATCCAGGTCTTGTCGTTGTCCGTGCAGGACAAGATAGCAAGAGGTGTTCTCGTTCCCGTCCTGGCGGATTACGCCGCCGCCGGGCCGGACGTCTCGGTGCTGTTCCAGCGGCAGCACCTGCGCGCGGCGAAGGTCAAGGCGTTCGTCGACTTCCTGCGCGAGACGTTCAGGCGGCAAGAGCCCGGCGGTTCGGGGTGAACCGCCGGGCGATGGGCGGGCGGTCCGTCAGCCCGTGTTGCGCAACCCGGCCGCCACGCCGTTGATGGAGAGATGGATGCCGCGGTGCACCCGCTCGTCGACCTTCTCCTCGGCCGACAGCGCCCGATGCCGCTGGATCAGCTCGACTTGCAGGTGATTGAGCGGATCGAGATAGGCAAACCGGTTCTGGATCGACCGCGCCAGCAGCGGGTTGTTCACGAGGCGTTCCTCCGTGCCCGTGACGAGCGTGAGGCAATGCAGCGTCTCCGCATACTCGGCCGCGATGCGCTTGAAGATGCGCTCGCGCAGATCGGCATCCGGCACCAGTTCCGCGTAGCGCGATGCGATGGCGAGGTCGGTCTTGGCCAGCACCATGTCCATGTTCGACAGCAGCGTCGCGAAGAACGGCCAGTGCTCTCCCATCTCGCGCAGCAGCGCCAGGCGCTCGTCACGGTCGCCTTCCGCCAGCCAGCCGGAGACGGCGGCGCCGAAGCCGAACCAGCCCGGCAGCAGCAACCGGCACTGGCCCCACGAGAAGCCCCACGGGATCGCGCGCAGGTCTTCGATGCGGCGCGTCGACTTGCGTGACGCCGGGCGCGAACCGAGGTTCAGTTCCGCGATCTCCGCGATCGGCGTCGCGGCGAAGAAATAGTCCGTGAAGCCCGGCGTCTCGTACACGAGGTCGCGGTACGCCTTGTAGGCGCGCTGCGACAGCTCGGCCATCACGGGCTCGAAGCGCGCCAGGCGTTCGATCTGTTCGCGGTCCGCGTCGTGCGGCATCAGGCCCGCTTCCAAGGTCGCGGCGACGAGCAGTTCCAGGTTGCGGCGGCCGATTTCCGGATTGCTGAACTTCGACGAGATGATCTCGCCCTGTTCCGTCAGGCGGATCTGGCCGTTGACGGTGCCCGGCGGCTGCGCGAGGATCGCGTCGTAGCTCGGGCCGCCGCCGCGGCCCACCGTGCCGCCGCGGCCGTGGAACAGGCGCAGCTTGACGTTCGCGTCCGCGAACACCTTCACCAGCTTCAGCTCGGCCTGGTACAGCTCCCAGTTCGACGTCAGGAAGCCGCCGTCCTTGTTCGAGTCCGAATAGCCCAGCATGACTTCCTGCAGGCGGCCCTGGCCCTCGATCACGTCCGATACGATCGGCAGCGCCATCCACGTGCCCATGATCTCGGCCGCGCGCTGCAGGTCGGGGATGGTCTCGAACAGCGGGATCACCATCGCGTCGCTCTTCTTCTCGCTGGGACGGAAGAGCCCCGTTTCCTTTTGCAGCAGCAGGACTTCCAGCAGGTCGGACACTTCTTCCGTGTGCGAGATGATGTAGTTGCGGATCGCGCGCGTGCCGTAGCGCTTGCGGATCTCGCGCGCCGTGCGCAGGATCTGCAGTTCGGAATTCGTGATGTCCGAATAGCTTTCGTACGGCGTGTACAGCAGGCGCGGCTGCGCCAGTTCGTCCAGCAGCAGTCTGACTTTCGCGTCCTCGGACAGCGCGGCGTAATCGCTTTCCACGCCCGCGCGCGCGAACAGCTCGGCCAGCACTTTCTCGTGCACGTCGGAGCTCTGGCGCATGTCGAGCGAGGCGAGGTGGAAGCCGAAGATGCGCGCGGCGCGTACGAGGCCGTTCAGGCGCGGCACGGCGAGGATCGCGCCGTGGTTTTCGTTCAGCGAATCGGCGAGCACCTGCAGCTCGGCGCGGAATTCGGATGCGTCGCGGTACGCGTCCGCATGGCCCACTTCCTTGCGCAGGATGTTGGTGGCGCCCAGTTCGCGCGCCGTCGACGCGAGGCGGGCGTAGACGCCGATCAACGCGCGGCGGTACGGCTCGTCGCTGCGGTGCGGGGAGTGGTCAGGCGACGCATCGGCCAGCGCCAGCAGCGCGGGGCTCGCGGACACGAGCAGCGTGGACGGCGACAGCTCCGCGCCCAGCGCGTGCACTTCGTCGAGATAGAAATCGAAGATGGTCGTCGAGTGGCGCACGAGCGCGCGCTGCATCGTCGCGGCGTTGACGTTCGGGTTGCCGTCGCGGTCGCCGCCGATCCAGCTGCCCATCTGCATGTAGGCCGCGTCGTCCAGGCCGGCGGCCGCCGTACCGTACTGCGCCGCGATCTCTTCCTCGACGTCGTCGTACACGGCCGGCAGCTCGCGCAGGAATGTCGTCCGGTAGTAGGACAGGGCGTTCTCGATCTCGTCCGCCACCGTCAGTTTTTCGTAGCGCAGCATGCGGGTCTGCCACAGCGTCGCGATGCGCGCCTGCAGCAGTTGCAGGTTGCGCGCGCGTTCCTTCGGCGTCAGCGGCAGGTCGCGCTCGGCCAGCAGGCGCGCGATGTCGTGCTCGGCGTCGAGCGTCGACTTGCGCTGGACTTCGGTCGGGTGCGCCGTCAGAACAGGGGCGATCAGCGCTTCGCGGAGAAAAGCCTCCACCGTACTCTGCGCGACGCCGGCGTCCTTCAACCGGGTGAGGGCGTAGGCGACGCTGGACGGCTGCGGCTTCGAGCCGGCCAGCAGGTGGGCGCGGCGGCGGCGGATGTGGTGCTGGTCTTCCGCGATGTTGGCCAGGTGCGAGAAGTACGAGAAGGCGCGCACGACGGAGTTCGTCTCTTCGCGCGACAGTTTCGCCAGCAGTGTCTTGAGTTCGGTGCCGGCTTGCTCGTCGTCTTCGCGGCGGAAGCGCACGGCGGTCTGGCGGATCGTCTCGACGACGTCGAACACGGCTTCGCCTTCCTGATCGCGCAGCACGTCGCCGAGGAGGCGGCCGAGCAGGCGGATGTCTTCTTTCAGCGGCGCGTCCTTGTCGACGTTGCCGGGCGGTTGGGGGGAGAGTGCAGCGGGATTGTCCATATCGACCATGGTTGAATTGTTGAAACTGCAGATACAACGAATCGGTATTACCAAAGGTCCTGCGGGGCGCGCTGGCGGTTTGCCATGGCCTGCTGGTAGGCCCATGCTAGAATTTGTGATCTCAGGTATGGGCTTAACCGGCGCTGCCCGATCCGGGCGCAACGACAGTGAAAGAAACCGTTTTGAACTCCAACGACACGACGCAGCACGTTCCCGCGCAACTGATTATCGCATCGCGCGAAAGCCGCCTGGCCATGTGGCAGGCCACGCATGTGCGCGACCGGCTCGCAGCATTATATCCGCAGTGCCAAATCGACATTCTCGGCATGACCACGCGCGGCGACCAGATTCTCGACAAGACGTTGTCGAAGGTCGGCGGCAAGGGTTTGTTCGTGAAAGAGCTCGAAGTGGCGATGGCCGACGGCCGTGCCCACCTGGCCGTGCACTCCCTCAAGGACGTGCCGATGGAATTGCCGGAAGGCTTTGAATTAGCCGCCATCCTCGAACGCGAAGACCCGCGCGACGCGTTCGTCTCCAACGATTTCGACAGCCTGGCCGCGTTGCCGTCCGGCAGCATCGTCGGCACGAGCAGCCTGCGCCGCCAGGCCCTGATCGCCGCGCGCTATCCGCAGCTCGTGATCAAGCCGCTGCGCGGCAACCTCGACACGCGCCTGGGCAAGCTCGACCGTGGCGACTACGCCGCGATCATCCTCGCCGCCGCCGGCCTCAAGCGCCTGGGCCTCACGCGCCGCATCCGTGCCTACCTCGAGCCGGAAGACAGCCTGCCGGCCGCAGGGCAGGGCGCGATGGCGATCGAGATCCTGTCCGGCAATGCCGCCGGTTTCGACGTCCGCGCACTGCTGGCGCCGCTGAACCACACGCAGACGGCGCAGGCCGTGCAGGCCGAACGTAAAGTGTCGCAACTGTTCGGCGGCAGCTGCCAGATCCCGCTGGCGGCGCACGCGACCGTCGACGGCGACACCTTGCACCTGCGCGCCATGGTCGCGACGCCGGACGGCCGCCGCAGCGCGTTCGCGGACGCCAGCGGCCCCGCCGCGTTGCCGGAGGCCGTGGGCGAGCAGGTGGCGCAAAAGCTGGCCGCGCAGGATGCCGCCGGGATCCTGGCCGAATGCAAGGCGACCGCCGCGGGCGATGCCTGACGCGGTCGTCATCACCCGTCCGCGCCAGCAGGCCGAGCCGCTGGCCCGCGCGGTGGCGGCGCTCGGCCGCACACCGTTCATCTTGCCATTGTTGGACATTTCTCCGCTGCTTGATGCCACCCCGCTGCGCGCCGCGCTCGCCCGCCTGCGCGAGTATGCGCTGGTCGCGTTCGTGTCGCCGAACGCCGTCGACGCCGCATTTGCCCATCTCGACGCGTGGCCGGCCGAGGTGGCGCTCGCCGTCGTGGGCGAGGGCAGCCGGGCCGCGCTGGCCCGCCACGGCATCGCCGGCGACGGTTACCGCGTCCATGTGCCGCTCGACCCGGCCCGCAGTGATTCCGAACACCTGCTGCAGGCACTCGACCTGGCCGCGCTGGCGGGCCGCAAGGTGCTCGTCGTGCGCGGCGAGACGGGGCGCGAAGTGTTGCCGGATGCGTTGCGCGCGGCCGGCATCGAGGTCGAGACCGTTGCCGCCTACCGCCGTGCCGTTCCCGTGCTGACGCCGGACCTGGCCGCGTCGCTGCGTGCCTTGCTGGCCGGCCCGAACGACTGGATAATCACGAGCTCGGAAGCCCTGCGCGGGCTGGCCGGTCTCGTCGAGCAGCTTGACGGTGGAATAAGTGTGGCAAATTTGCAACGGCAGCGCCTGATCGTTCCGCATGCCCGCATCGCGGAAACGGCCTCCGCACTCGGTTTCACCACTGTGACGCTCACAGGGTCGGGCGACGAGCGGCTGCTTGCCGCGTTACAATCACGAGCATGAACGAATTGCCCAACAATCCAGAAAAACCAAACATGGGCGGTCCGGTCGTTCCGCCGGAAAGCTATGTGACGCCGGCGCCGATGGGCCCGGGCGAGCCCCGCGTTCCCGAGGGGGGCCGCGTCGGCGGGTTGCTGCAGAAGCCGCAGAACGTCGCGATCCTCGCGCTGGCCATCTTGCTTGCCCTCCAGACGTATTCCACGCACAGCCGTTTCAACAAGCTGCGCGAGGATGTCGCGCGCACGTTGCAAAAGGACAATGCCTCGAACGCCGAGACGGCGCAGACCGTGCGCGAGATCCAGGAGGCGGCCAAGGAATTGCAGGTGAAGGTCGGCGTGCTGGAAAACCGCCAGACCGAGGCGCAGAGCCAGCAGGCCGCGCTCGAGCAGATGTACCAGGACATCTCGAAGAACCGTGACGAATGGGCGCTGTCCGAGATCGAGCAGGTGCTGTCCACCGCGAGCCAGCAGCTGCAGCTGGCCGGCAACGTGCAGGGCGCGCTGATCGCGCTGCAGAACGCCGACCGGTCCCTGTCGCGCTCCGACAAGCCGCAATTCATCACGATCCGCCGCGCCATTGCGCGTGACATCGAGAAACTGAAGGCGCTGCCGTCCGTCGACCAGCCCGGCATGGCGCTGCGCCTCGACAACGTCATCTCGCAGATCGACAATCTGCCGCTGCTGTCCGACGAAAAGCCGGCCGAGCCGATCGCGCCGTCGCGCGTCAACGCGCCCGCCGCCGGGAAAACGGCGGCGCCGGCCGAGCGGACGCTGGCCCAGCGCGCCGTCGAGACGTGGCGCAACTGGAGCCACGAGATGTGGGACGACATCCGGCAATTGATCCGCGTGCGTACGGTCGACAATCCGGATGCGCTGATGCTGTCGCCGAGCGAATCGTATTTCGTGCGCGAGAACCTCAAGTTGCGCCTGCTGAACGCGCGCCTGGCGCTGCTGTCGCGCAACGAAGGCACGTTCCGCGACGACATCAATACCGCACAGCAGCAGCTCGTGAAGTACTTCGACACGAAGGCACGCTCGACCCAGGCCGCGCAGGCCCTGCTGCGCCAGGTGCAGGCCAACAACGTCACCATCGACGTGCCCGACTTGTCGGAGAGCCTGAACGCCGTGCGCAATTACAAATCGAAGCCGTGAAGCGCGGGGCCTGAACGATGCGTTTATTACTCTGGTTAGTCGCCTTGATGGCTGCGGCGATCGGCATCGCCGTGACCGCGCGCTTCAATCCCGGCAACGTCGTCTTTTTCTATCCGCCGCACCGGATCGACTTGTCGCTGAACCTGTTCGTCGTGCTGGCGTTCCTGCTGTTCCTCGTGCTGTACGGCCTCGTCCGCGCAGTGCGTGCCACGCTGGGCATGCCCGAGCGCGTGGCCCAGTACCGCTACCGCAAGCGTGAACGCGAAGCGAATCGCGGCCTGCGCGAAGCGTTGAAAGCCTTGTTCGAAGGCCGCTTCGGCCATGCCGAGAAGGCCGCCATGCGCGCCGCCGACCTGCCCGAGAACGCCGGCCTCGCCGCGCTGATCGGCGCCCGCGCCGCGCACCGCATGCGCGAACCGGCGCGCCGCGACGCCTGGCTCGCGGGCATCGTGCACGACCAGTCCCTCAAGACGGCGCGTCTGATGACGGTCACGGAACTGCTCGTCGACGACCACAAGCCGGAAGGCGCGCTGGAAGCCGTCGCGGAACTGAACGCCAGCGGCCAGCGCCATATCCACGCGCTGCAATGGGCCATGAAGGCCAACCAGCAGGCCCGCAACTGGCCTGAGGTGCTGCGTCTGGTGCGCATCCTCGACAAGCGCAACGCCTTGCACCCCGCGCTGTCCGCGCGCCTGCGCGAACTGGCCTACGACGCGCTGCTGTCCGAAGGCGGCCACGACGCCGAATCGATCCGCCGCGTGTGGGCCGGCGTCCCCGCCGGCGACCGGGTGAAACCGGCCATCGCGGCGCGTGCCGCGGCTGCCCTGAATGCGCGCGGCCTGCACGACGACGCCCGCGGCATCGTCGAGGATGCACTGAAAGCCGGCTGGGACGAGCGCGTCGTGCGCGCCTACCGCGAGGCGGCCGGTCCGGAAGGTTCGGCCACGCTGCTGGCGCAGATCGAAAATTGCGAAACCTGGCTGCGCGCCCATCCGAACGATCCGGAACTGGAACTGACGCTGGGTTCCCTGTGCCTGCGCCAGAAACTGTGGGGCAAGGCCCAGCGCTACCTGGAGCAGGCGCTGTCCGACGCCACCGAGCCGCACATGGTGCGCGAAGCCCACCTGAAACTGGCGCAGCTGCACGAGGCGCTGGGCCAGCGCGAAGAGGCCGACAGGCATTACCGGTTGTGCGCGCTGGCGACGGTGCTGTGACCGTCACGCGCGGTGTGCGTCCCGCTTGCCGCGCACGATGATCACGGCCATGTGGCCCGGCGTGCCGATGCTGTTCGCGACCGGGACGGCCGGCATTGCCCGGGCATCCGGCAGGCGGTCGATGACGGTCGATCCGGCGCCGGCGATGGCCAGCGTCGCGATGAAGATGGCTTCCATGTGTTTCTGGATGTTCATGTCGCTCCCCTCGGATTGGTGACGCGGGCGGCTGCCCCGTCGACGACCATCCAGCAGGAGGCGTGCCATCCGGCGATCGGGGGATTCCCGTGGCAAAAGAGGCCTGCCGAGTCGGGACCCCGCCAACACTGTGCTGCCGTGTGTGGGGGCCGGACCAACAGACTGCCTGTTGCGGCGGGCATTTCGGTGCTTACGCAACCTTGTGCAGCGCACAAGCCCAAGGCGATTCGTTATAATCGACCTTTTATTGTTTCCCCAGCAACCAAGGACTATCCATGAGCCTGAATAACGTCAACGCCGGCCGCGATGTGCCGAACGACTTCAACGTCGTCATCGAAATCCCGATGAACGCCGACCCGATCAAGTACGAAGTGGACAAGGAATCCGGCGCGATCTTCGTCGACCGCTTCATGGGTACCGCCATGCACTACCCGTGCAACTACGGCTACATCCCGAACACGATCGCCGACGACGGCGACCCGTGCGACGTGCTGGTCATCACCCCGTTCGCGCTGATCCCGGGCGTCGTCGTGCGTTGCCGCGCACTGGGCGTGCTGAAGATGACGGACGAAGCCGGCGGCGACTCGAAGATCCTGGCCGTGCCGGTCGAAAAAATCCTGCCGGTCTACGCGCACCTGCAAAAGGTCGAAGACGTCCAGGAATTGACCCTGCGCCAGATCCAGCACTTCTTCGAGCACTACAAGGACCTGGAAAAGGGCAAGTGGGTCAAGGTCGAAGGCTGGGAAGGCCCGGACGCGGCAAAGGAAGAGATCCTCGCCGGCGTGAAGAACCACGAGTCGAAGGGCGCATAATTCCCGCCCCTCCGGATGCAAGGGCCGCCACCCTGGGGTGAGCGGCCCTTTGTCGTTTACGTCACCACCCGATGTCGCGCAGCAGCGGGTACGTCAGGTCGCGCGGCGGCGTCACTTCGTGCGTCAGGTCGGTGTTGATCGCCGGTTCCATCAACTGGTTCGGCTTGGCCTCCGTCGTGTAGTGCGACACGGTCGAGCCCGGCGAGTACGCGGTCGGCGTGTACATCAGGATGCGGCCCGCGCTGTCCGTGCCGGCCAGGCGCGTCGTGTCGAGCCCCAGGCCGGCCAAGACGCCCGATTGCGTGCGCGAGCGGCGCTCCAGCGCCGCCTTCAGCCGGATGCCGTCGGCCTGCGTGATGCGCACGGACGGAATCGTGATGCTGGCGTCGTTGCCGCTCATGCCGCCGACGTCGCCCGGCTGGTTGTCCGCCACGACCATGCCCAGCGCACCCGCCGCCTGCACGTTGCGCGCCTTGGTGACGAAGTCGCACGTGCCGCGGTCCACGAGGGCGATGTTGCCGCGCACGGCGAGGCGGTTCACCGCATTCAGCGGATCGCAGGCGAGGCCCGTGCCGGTGGACTGGTCGACGACGGGCATCAGCTGGCCGGCGACGGGCGGATTGGACAGCGGCGGGCCGAACGACGCATCGCCCACTGCATAGTTGCCCGCGGCGGTGCCGGCGGCGGCGCCGCTGACGGCCAGGTTCGAGACCGGGTCCAGCACCTGCGGCACGGCGGCCGTCACGATGGGCCCGTTCCAGGACAGTCCGCGCCACGACACGGCCGACTGGGCGCGTTCGGCGTCCGTCATTTCCACCCACAGCTTGCCCGTGCGGTTGTTCAGCAGGTAGTAATCCCAGATCGACGGGATGCCCTGGATCTCGGCGCCCGTCTCGTCGTCGGTGAACGTCTGGAAGCCGAGGCCGTGCGCGAATTCGTGCAGCAGCACCGTGACGAGGTCGATCTGGCTGCCGAACTGGTCGTCGAGGCCGAGGTAGAAGCCGGAGCCGGGCAGGCAGTCGGGGAACAGCCCGAGGCGCGAGTTGAAGCGGGCGATGATGTGCGGCTCGCCCGGCGTCGCAACGTCCTGGCCCGCCAGCTTGCTGGCCAGGGCGCTCGGATACCACGTCGACGTGCGCGGCGCGCCGGGGAAGTCGGACCAGACCTCGTTGGCGCCGGCCGCGCCGAGGACGGCACTCGTGGCCGTGCACGACAGCGGCTCGAACGACGCGCCGATGCGGATCGGCACGCTGCTCGTGAGCGTCGCGCCCCAGATGTCGGCCGCGCGCCGGAATGCGTTCAGGCGCTGCTCGCCAAGCGTCGTGCCGGTATTGCCGCCGACGGGCGCGACCGGGGTGGCGTCGTTGAATCCGACGCCGGGCGCGTTCAGGTTGACGATCACGATGGTGGCCGCGGCCTGGGCCGAGGCGGCCGCGCCAAAGGTGAATGCACAGGCGGCAGCGATGCCGGCGAGGGCGCCCAGGGCCCGTTGCAGGCGCGACGATTCAACGGCTTTCATGCTTCGGCTCCCCGTGGATGTGGTCCGGGTTGTGGTCCAGTGTCCGGCCCTGCACGCATTCGCTCGTCAGCTTGCCGTCGGGACCGCGCGTGACGACTTCGTAGACCATGCTTTTCTCGCCGAGGCGCACGCCGCGCGAGCCGTCGCGGCGGCTCATCGTACCTTGCGCGCGGGGTGCGGCGAGGCCGGCGGTGGCCGGTGCCCTGGCGCGCAGCTCCTTCAGCTCGTCGGCCGTCGGCGCGCGCAACTGGCCGGTCTGCGGATCGCGCACGACGACCATGCCTTCCTGGCCCGCAGCCCTGGCGTGCATCGAAAAGGCGGCCAGCACGCACAGGGCGGCCAGCGTGCCGATGGTGAGCAGTTTTTCCTTGGACATGGCTTCCTCCGGTTCAAAGGCGTGACTGGCGGCGCAGCAGGGTGATCATGCCCAGGCCCAACGCCAGCATCGTCCAGTGCGCGGGCTCCGGCACCGCCGTCACTACCGAGACCGTATCGAGGCCGACATAGTTCAGGGTATCGGCCGGTCCCAGGTAGCGGAATGCGAAGCGGCCGTTGCCGCTGTTCGCGATGGTCGCCGTGAACTGCTGCCAGTCCGTCGGATAGCCGGCCGTGCCGCCGATCGTCGTCAGCAGCGTCGTGAAGTCGGCCATGTCGGTGCCCGTGCCCGCCGCGTAACGCACTTCGAGCAGGTCGTTGAAGCCGGGCAGGGCATCGTGCCGCGTGTAAAAGCTCAGCACCGTGGTGCCGGACAGGTCGAGCACCGGCGTGATCAGCCAGTTGTCGACGCTGCCGTTGCCGTTCGCGGCGCTGAGGAAGTTGGCGGCCGCATAGGCATCGGGCGCGCCGGACTGGGCGGGGAACAGCGCCGGGTTGCCCTGGAACCACGCGCTGCCGGCCGGCACGCTGTGGTTCACCTGGGCCCATCCGGCGAGGCCCGCCACGTCGTCGAATCCTTCGCTGAGCACTTCGACCCCGGCCGCCCGCGCGGTCGACGCGCCCAATGCGGCCAGCGACAGCGCGGCTGTCGCGAACAAGGTTTTTACGGGTTTCATGGACGCCCTTTCATGTCATATGAATGGGCTCATCTTATGAGTCGGATGATGACGATCCTTGATTTTCAGCTAACGAACGGCGTGGACAAAGCTGAGGTATCGATGGGCGGGCCGCGACGGGCCGCGCGACGGGACAGGAGGGCAAGGCTGCCCTCCGGCGGATGGGATCAGCGTGCGAAGCGGCGCAGCCGCAGCTTGCCGACGATGCCGATCGGGAAGAAGTAGATGGAGAGGATGAACAGCACGCCGAGCCACAGCATCCAGCGGTCCGGATGCAGCGCGGCGGCCAGCAGCGGGACGCCGGACAGCATCCCGGAGGCCTGGCCCATCAGGGTCTTGAGATAGTTCTGCGCGAGGATGAACAGCGTGGCGCCCACGACCGCGCCATACATCGTGCCCATGCCGCCGATGACGACGATGAGCAGGATGTCCGTCATCACTTCGAAGCCGAGGCTCGTCTTGGGCCCGACGTAGCGCAGCCACAGGGCCATCAGCGCGCCGGCCAGCGCGGCCACGACGGCGCCCAGCACATTGGCCCAGATGCGGTAGACGACGGTGCGGTAGCCGAGCGCCTCGGCGCGGAACTCGTTCTCGCGGATCGCCTGCAGCACGCGGCCGAACGGCGAGTTCACGAGCCGCAGCAGGAACAGGAACAGCACGAGGCAACCCGCGAACACGACGTAATAGGTGACCAGCTTGCCGTCGACGCTGCGCCCGAACACCTCGTTCTCCATCAGCGTGAAGCCAGGCGACAGGACTTCCGGCACGCTGAACGTGCGGCCATCCTCGCCGCCGGTGAAGTCCGACAGCTGCGACGCGAGCACGGAGAACGACGACGCGACGGCCAGGGTGATCATCGCGTAGAAGATGGCGCGCACGCGCAGGGCGAACAGGCCGATGACGAACGCAAGGACCACGGTCAGCGCGAGCGCGGCGACGATGCCCGTGACGATGGCGCCCCAGGTCGGCTCGTCCACGCTGGCCAGTGCGATGCCGACGCCGTACGCGCCGATGCCGTAGAACATCGTGTGGGCGAACGAGACGATGCCGGTATAGCCGAGCAACAGGTCGTACGACGCGACGAGCACGATGTAGACGCAGATCGTGGCCGCCGTGTTCAGCGGGCGCGCGCCGGAAAAGAGGAACGGCGCGAACAGCAGGCCGAGCAGGATGACGACGAGGAGGGCGGTCAGCGCGCGGCTGCGCGGCAGGTCGCCGGAGAGAAGCTGGGTCAGCATGTCAATGACGTCCTTTCGAGTACAGGCCGGCCGGGCGCCACAGGAGGACGGCGATCATCAGCACGATGTTCGAGACGAGCGCCACCTTCGGCGCGAGGAAGCCGGCGTAGTTGGCGACGAGCGCGATCAGCAGGGAGCCGATGAAGCAGCCGCCGACGGACCCCAGGCCGCCGATGATGATGACGATGAACGTCAGCACCATGATCTCGCTGCCCATGTGCGCCACGAGCGTTTCCTTGTACAGGCCCCACATGACGCCGCCGAGGCCCGCCAGCGCGGAGCCGGCCGCGAATACGCCCACGAACAGGCGGCGGATGCGGTAGCCCAGCGCCTCGACCATCTCGCCGTTCTCGACGCCGGCGCGGATCAGCAGGCCGATCCTGGTGCGGTTCAGGGTGACGAACATCGCGGCGAACACGACGAGGCCGACGACGACCGCCAGCAGCCGGTATTTCTCGATCGCGGCCTCGCCCAGGAACACGGCGCCGCGCAGGGCGGCCGGCAGCGGCAGGGCGATCTGTTCGGAACCCCAGATCACGTTGATGAGCTGTTCGGACACGATCATGCCGCCCATCGTGATCAGGATCTGTTTCAGGTGCTGGCCGTAGACGGGCATGATGACGACCCGTTCGAACGCCCAGCCGAGCAGCGCCGTCACGACCATCGCGAGGAGGACCGCGAGGCCCAGCACGCCGAGGTTGGCGAGCAGCGAATCCATCTGGAGCCAGCCGCGCATCGGCAGCAGCACGAACGTCGCGGTGAATGCGCCGACGGAGACGAAGGCGCCGTGGCCGAAGTTCAGCACGCTCATCAGGCCGAACACCAGCGTGAGGCCGCTGGCCATAATGAAGATCATCATGCCCATCGCGAGCCCGGCCACCGTCAGGGTGACCCAGGTCGGCAGGCTCATGAAGGGCAGCGCCGCCAGCACGACGGCCGGCACGAGCAGCAGCGGGGCGAGGTCGCGCCGTGCCGCCGGCAGCGGGGCGTCCGCCTGCTGCGCAATAGGTAAGGTTGCACTCATCGTTGTCCTATTGGTGGGAGTCGAGCGACAGGCCCAGCAGGCGCTGCTGCAAGGTCTCGTCGTGCGCCAGGTCGTGCATTAGCCCCGCGTGGACGACATGGCCGTCGTCCATCACGCTCACGCTGTCGCCCAGGGTGCGCACGAAGTTGAAATTCTGTTCGACGAGCAGGATGGTCGTGCTCGTGTCCTTGAGGTCGCGGAATGCCGCCATCAGGCTTTGCACGATCGCGGGTGCGAGGCCCTTGGTCGGCTCGTCCACGAGCAGGAGCTTCTTCGGCTCGACGATCGCGCGGGCGATGGCCACCATCTGCTTCTGGCCGCCCGACAGATTGCCCGCCGGGTAGTTCCAGAATTTCTTCAGCGCGGGGAAGAAGCCGCAGATCCAGTCCACGCGCGCCGCGTCCAGCGGGCCGTTGCGCGCGGCGAGATACAGGTTCTCGCGCACCGTCAGTTCGGAAAACACGGCCATGCTTTCCGGGACGTAGGCGATGCCGGCGCGGGCGATGTCGGGTGTGGACAGCTTCGTGATGTCGCGGCCGTCGAACGTGATCGTCCCGCGGCTGGCCTTCCACAGGCCCATGATGGTGCGCAAGGTCGTCGTCTTGCCGGCGCCGTTGCGGCCCAGCAGCACGGCCAGGCCGCCGCGCGGGACGACGAGGTCGACGCCCTGCAGGATGTGGTACTGGCCGATGTGGGTGTGGACGCCGGACAGCGTGAGGATGGGTTCGGTCATGGGCAGTTTCGTTCTCAGCGTGTCAGGCGGGTTCGGGGGTGCCAAGATAGGCCTCCTGCACGATTTTCGATTGCATCACCTCGGCCGGCTGGCCATCCGCCACCAGGGTGCCGTTGTGCAGCACGATGATGCGGTCCGCGAGCGCACGCACGACGTCCATCTTGTGTTCGACGAGCAGGACGGTCCGGTTGCGCTCGGCCTTGACCTGGTGGATCAGGTCGAGCACGACCGGCACCTCGTCCACGCTCATGCCGGCCGTGGGTTCGTCGAACATCAGGATGGACGGTTCCAGCGCCAGCAGGATCGCCACCTCCAGCTTGCGCTGGTCGCCGTGCGACAGCGTGCCGACGAGAGAGGCGCGCTTGCCGCTCATCGACACGCGCTCGAGGTAGTGTTCGGCGCGCTGGATGACTTCCTTGTGGCCGAACCACAGCGACAGCATGCTCATGCCGATGCCGGCGCGGCTTTGCACCGCGAGCCGCACGTTCTCCAGCACCGTCAAATGCGGGAACAGGTTCGTCAGCTGGAACGCGCGCCCGACGCCCAGGCGCGTGCGGCGCGCGGGCCCAAGCCGCGTGACGTCCTGGCCGCCCACGAACACGCTGCCGGACGTCGCGGGCAACTGGCCCGAGACCAGGTTGAAGTACGTCGTCTTGCCGGCGCCGTTCGGGCCCACGATCACGGTCAGCGTGCCCGGATAAAACTCGGCCGTCACCGCGTTGACGGCCACGTGGCCGCCGAAGCGGATGGTCAAATCGCGCGTGGCGAGCGAAGGCGCGGCCATGTCAGCGTTTGTTCCGCACGGGCAGCGGCAGCTCGCTGGCCGGGATTTCGCGCACCAGTTCCAGCAGGTCCCATTCGTTCTTCTGGTCCTTCTTGATGCGGAAGTGGTACATCGGCTGCAGCGCCTGGTGGTCTTCCTTGCGGAAGGTCATCGTGCCCTTCGGCGTCTCGAACGACATGCCTTCCATCGCCGCCGCCATCTGGTCGCCGTTCCCGGACGGGACTTTCTGCAGCGCCGCGACGACGGCCGCCGCCGCCGCCATGCCGCCTGCCGTGAACATGTCGGGCGGCACCTTGTAGCGCTTCGTGTGCTCGGCCACGAGCCAGTCGTTCATCTTGTTCTTCGGGAAGCCGTAGTAGTAATTGATGGTGCCTTCCGTGCCGGCATAGGCCTTCCACGTCTTCATCACGGGCAGGATGTTGCCGCCCGGGGCCAGCGAGATGCCGTAGCGTTCCGGCTTCATGTCCGCGATCTTGTTCATCGGGTTCGGGCCGGCCCAGACGATCGCCAGTACGCGCGGCTGCGGCTTGTCCTTCAGCGCGTCGAACAGGCGCTGCGTGGGCGCGGTGAAGTCCGTCGCGGCGGCCGGCGCGTATTCCTCGTGCACGACGTTCGCCTTGCTGCCCGTGGCGGCCAGTGCTTCCTTGCCGGCCTTGATGGCGTCGCGGCCGAACGCGTAATCCTGCGCGAGGAATGCGACGCTGCCGTTCTTCAGCGTCGACGCGGCGGCCAGCGCATCCTGCATCGAATTGCGCGCGGTGCGGAAGATGTACTTGTTCCACTTGGCGCCCGTGATCTCGTCGGCCACGGCCGGCTCGACGATCAGCACCTTCCTGTATTCCTTCGCGACGGGCAGCATTGCGAGCGCGGCGCCGGACGACGTCGTGCCGACGGCGATGTCGGCCTTGTCGTCGCCATAGGCTTCCGCCAGCAGCGTGCGCGAGAGGTCGGGCTTGCCCTGGTCGTCCTTGACGATCACCTTCAGCTTGCGGCCGTTGATTTCCATCTTGCCGCCCGTGAGGTATTCGAGGCCCAGCATGAAGCCGGTCTCCGTTTCCCTCGCATAGGATTCCAGCTGGCCCGTCTTGCCGGCGATGAGGGCGACTTTCAGGTCGGGAGCGGCGAGCGCGGAAGCTGTCGCCGTCATGGCGAAGGCGGCGAACAGGGCGAAGGGCAGGGGTTTTACGTATTTCATCTCGTCTCCTTGAGATGGTGGGCACGGGGTGCCCACCCTACTTTTTAGGGTACTTGGGCCAGGAAATGCAGGATCGCATCGAGTGCGACGGGTTCCGTCAGCATCGGCGCATGGCCCACGTTCGGGACTTCGACGCAGGCCATCGTCGGCGCCGCGCGCCGCATCCATGCGGCCTGGCGTTCTTCGAGCAGGTCCGACAGCGTGCCGCGCACGAGCAATACGGGGCGTTCCTGCGTGAGCTTGCGGAACGCCATCCGCAGCGGCAGCGACGTCGGCCTGAGTTTACCGGTTTGCAGCGCGATCGCAATATTCGGGTCGTAGCGTGGCGCCAGCCGGCCGGCGGCGTCCGGGGCGAAGGCGCGGCGCGCCCATTTGTCCCAGTCGGCATCGACGTTGTCCGGGAAGGCGCACGCGTTGATGGCGCGGACGTAGCCGGCGGCGGCGGGCCACGAATCCACCGCAGCCGTCCGGCCCGCGTAGCCGGCGATGCGTGCCAGGCCTTTTTCCGAGATCACGGGGCCGATGTCGTTGATCACGGCGGCGGCGATCAGGTCGATGTGCTTCGCGGCCAGGGTCATCGTGATCAGGCCGCCCATCGACGTGCCGACGAACACGGCGCGCGGGATGTGCTGGTTCGCCATGAACCGGGCGACGTCCCCGGCGTACACGCTCGGCGTGTAGTTGTCGGGATTCGGATCGCGCTGCGACTCGCCGCGGCCGCGCATGTCGAGCGCCAGCACGCGCCGGCCCTGGCGCGCGACGATCGGTGCGAACTCGTCGAAGTCGGATGCGTTGCGCGTCAGTCCGTGGATGCAGATCACGGGCAGGCGCCCCGTCGCGCCGGCGTCCGCGGGGTAGTCCCGCGCATGCAGCGCGAGGCCGTCGTTGCTCGTATAGCGGATGGAGGTGTAGTTGGCCACGCTGGCGATATCCTGTCGTTCGATGTTCGGTAGTGCGGCGGATGCCGGTGTGGGGCGCGTGGCCGGGCGGGCCGGCCACGCGGTGGGGCGGGTCAGAAGCGGTACTCGATCGTCCCCTGCACGGTGCGCGGCGCACCGTAGAAGGCCGTCAGCGTGCCTTCGTTGCCCAGGGTCGGGAACAAATAGCCCGCCGTCTTGTAGTGCACGTCCGACAGGTTCTTGCCGTGCAGGCCGGCGCGGATCTTGCCGTCGGCGCGGGTCCAGACGATGCTGGCATCGTACAGCTTGTACGCGTCCTGGTCGATCACGGACGGCGTCTCGAACTGGTACGTCTGGCCGCGGTACGACGCGCTGCCGATCAGCGACAGGCGGCCGTTGTAGCCCGCCAGCGGCATCGGCACCTCGTAGGTGGCGCGCAGGTTCGCCGAGTTGCGCGGCGTATTCTGGAAGTGGCGCTGGTCGGCCACGTTCACACCCGCCACGATGTACTCGTTATATTTGGCGTCGATGTAGCTGTACATGCCGGACAGCGAGAATTCCTTCGTCAGATGGGCCACGGCCTCGAATTCGAAGCCCTTGATCTTGGCCTTGCCGGCGTTGGTCGTGAGGCCCGCGAAGCTGTCGTCCTTGCCGTCGCCGTTCGTGTCGATGGCCACCGAGCCCGGGATCTGCACGTCCTTGTAGTCGCTGTAGAACACGGCCGTGTTGGTCGTGATGCGGCCGCCGTTGAACGAGGATTTCAGGCCCAGCTCATAGGTGCCGATCGTCTCGGGCTTGTAGCCGGCGCGGGCCTGCGCCAGCGAGATCTTCGTGCCGACCACGTTCGTGCGAGGATCGAAGCCGCCGCCCTTGAAACCCTTCGAATACGACGCGTACACGTTCTGCGACGGCGTCGCCTTCCAGCTCAGGGCGATGCGCGGCGTGAACTTCTTGTCCTCGCGCGACAGGTCGCGCAGGTCGGTGTCGGTGCGGAACAGGATCGCGCCCGGGTTGCCCATCTCCGGCGTGCCTTTCATGCCCAGGTAGATCTGGCGGTAGATGTCGGCGTCGCGCTTGTCCACCGTGTAGCGGCCGCCCAGCGACAGCTGCAGCGCGTCGGTCAGGTTGTAGCTGCCGTCGGCGTATGCGGCCCAGGCCTTCGTGTCGATGCTGCCGCTCGTGAAGGTGCTGGTCGGGACGGCGCCGGCGAGGATCGTGTCGAACTTGTTGTACGCGTTCGCGTCGATGTAGTAGACGCCGGCCACGCCCTGGATCTTCGGACCCGTGTAGGTCAGGTTGAATTCCTGGCTGAACTGGCGGTTCGTGTACAGCGCCGGCACTTCCATGTCGACGACGGGCAGGGAATCGAAGTCGATCGGCGCCCACGATTTATCCTGGCGCTGCGCGGTGATCGACTTGAACGTCAGCTCGGGCGACACGTTCCACTCGACGGTGGCGGCGACGCCGTGCTGGCGCACCGACTGCTTGTGGCCGAGGGCCGTCAGCATCTCCGCATTCGTGTCGTACACGTTCGACAGGATCGGGGCGCCGCTCGTGCGGCCGACGATGAGGCGGTGGCCGTTCTTCGGATGCGAGTCGTCCTGCGTGATGTCGCCGGCGAGGCGGATGAACAGGTCGGGCGTCGGCGTCCATTCGGCCGACAGGCGCGCGGCTTTCAGGTCCTTGTCGTAGTTCGGCGAGCCGTCGAACAGGTTCGTGCCGTAGCCGCCGTGCTTGAAGCGCGCGACCGTGCCGCCCACGCGCAGCTGCTCGTTGACGGGCGTGCTGGCCGTGATGACCGCGTCGCGCTCCTGGTAGTTGCCCAGGGTGCCGCGCAGGCGCACGTCCGTCTGCGGGGCCAGCTTGCGGGTGACGTACTTGACGGCGCCGCCGATGGTGTTGCGGCCGTACAGCGTGCCCTGCGGGCCGCGCAGCACCTCGATGCGCTCGACGTCGTAGATGTCGGCCACGGCGCCCTGCGGACGGGCGAGATAGACGTCGTCCAGGTAGATGCCGACGCCGGATTCGAAGCCGGCCAGCGGGTCGGCCTGGCCCACGCCGCGGATGAACGCGGTCAGCGTCGAGTTGGTGGCGCGCGACGCCTTCAGGGTGGTGTTCGGCAGCGCCGTCGCCAGGGCGACGACGTCGGGGACGGCCTGCTTCGACAGCTGGTCGGCGCTGAACGCAGTAACGGACACCGGGACATCCTGCAGCGTTTCCTCGCGACGGCGCGCGGTGACGACGACTTTCTCGATCGTGCCTTCCGGTGCAGTGACGACACTGCCGGCGGCACCGCTGGCGGCACCCGTATCCTGGGCGTGCGCGGCGCCGGCGGCACCGCCGGACAGGACGAGCAGGGCGGCAGCCGAGCGCTGGATCAGCTGCTGTTTCTTCTTGCTAAGACGCATTGAGGTCTCCTGATTTTGTTGTGGTGTCATGCGTTCAGTCTTCGCATGCATCACAGTGTGCCTCGGATGAATTTGGCTGAAAAGACAACGCCGCGCCCACAGGGTGTGCATTTATGCACAACGCCGCGGGACGTCCCGTGAGGGGCGGCGCCAGAGGGCGCGGCGTGTCGCGACGTCCGGAAAGCGGGTTTGCTGTGCATACGCAAGCGCTGTTCCGAAAACGTTGCAGCGGCAATGTGCACTGGTGCACAATATGTCACCTTGATATCAAACAACGGTTCCCGAAAAAGCCGCAGCGAATGGCGATCCCATGCGTGGCGGGTCGGAGAATGGGGGAGACAGACATGCACAGCCTGCCGGAATGGACGGACCTGCGGTTTTTCCTGGAGCTGGCGCGCGCCGGCACCCTGTCCGGGGCGTCGCGCCGCCTGGACGTGGAGCACACGACGGTGGCGCGCCGCATCGACCGCCTCGAGCAGCAACTGGGCACCACGCTGTTCGACCGTTCGCGCGAGGGCTACGAGCTGACGGAGATGGGCCAGGCGCTGCTGCCGCACGCCGAAGCGATGGAAGGCGCGGCGCTCGCGGCCACCGAGCAGCTGGGCGGCGCGGAGGTCGCGGCGGCCGGCGTCGTGCGGCTGGGCGTGCCCGAGGTGTTCGGCACGCGGGTCGTCGCGCCGCTGCTCGTGAAGCTGTTCGAGGATCATCCGGATCTGTCGATCGACCTGCTGGCGCTGCCGCGCTTCGCCAACCTCGCCAACCGCGAGGCCGACCTGGGCGTCATGCTCGACCCGCCGTCGACGGGGCGGTACATGGTCACCCGTCTTGCCTCCTTCCGATTTTATTTGTACGCGGCGCCGACCTACCTGGCGAAGCACCCGCCGATCCGCACGCACGCGGACCTGGAGCGCCACGACTTCGTCGACTACGTGCAGGACCGCCTCGCGAGTCGCGAACTGTCGTACCTGAACGAGCTCGGATTCACGCCGCGCCGCCGGCTGTGCTGCTCGGGCATGACGGCGCAGATCGAGGCGGCATCGCTGGGCATGGGCCTCATGATGGCGCCGCCGTACGCCGTGCCGGACGACGGCCGCCTCGTGCCCGTGCTGCCGGGCTTTTATGCCGAGCGCTCGTTCTGGCTCGCGGCACCGACGGACCTGTACCGGCTGCGCCGCGTGAAAGTGGTGTGGGACCTGCTGCGCGACCTGGCCGACAACAATCCGACACTGTGGTGGCACAACGGCGACATGGGGGAGGCGGCATGAACGCGACGACGATCCGCGGCTACGTCGAGACCGACCACGCCGCGGTCAACAAGGTCGCGCTGGCCGCGTTCGCGCAATACGCGGGCGACTACGACGACTGGCCCACGTTCAGCGCGGGCATCGGCCGGATGGCCGACCTGGCCGCGGACGGCGACCTGCTTGTGGCCGAGCGTGGCGGCGTTGTCGCGGGGGCCGTCGTGCATGTGGGGCCGGGACGGCCGCGCAGCGCGATCTATCCGGACGACTGGTCGGTGATCCGCATGCTGGTCGTCGACCCGGCGGCGCGCGGCGGCGGCATCGGCCGCGCGCTCGTCGCGGCCACGCTCGAACGGGCGCAGTGTGCAGGGGCGCCGGCCATCGGCCTGCACACGAGTCCCATCATGACGACGGCGCTGCGGCTGTACACGTCGATCGGCTTCGTGCGCGAGCACGACCTGCCGCCGATCCGCGGCGCGCCGTACGCGCGTTACAGGCTGCCGGCAGCAAGCATTCCCGCAGCGCTGGCGCGTCTCGCCGCGCGCTAGCGTGCCGGGTGCAGCAGCACCGGAATCGACTTCGACGTCGGCGTGCCCGCGCCCACGGCCACGCTGTCCAGCGGCACGAGGGGATTCGTCTCCGGATAGTAGGCGCCGACGCAGCCGCGCGGGATGTCGTATTCGACGAGCAGGAAGCCGTCCGCGCGGCGCTCGATGCCGTCGTTCCACATGCTCGTGATGTCGACCTTGTCGCCCGCCTCCAGTCCCAGCATCGCGAGATCGTCGCGGTGGATGAACACGACGCGGCGCATGCCGAACACGCCGCGGTAGCGGTCGTCGAGGCCGTAGATGGTCGTGTTGTACTGGTCGTGCGAGCGGGTCGTCATCATGGTCAGCAGGCGCTCGCCGTGGATGGCGCGGGCGCGGTGGATGGCCGTATCGCGGTCGATCGCGTTGACGACGAACTGGGCCCGCGCGCTCGGCGTCGCCCACGTGCGCTCGCGCGACGCCACGCGCAGGTGGAAGCCGCCCGGCCTGGCCACGCGCGCGTTGTAGTCGTAGAAGTCGTCGAACACCTTCTCGATGTCGTCGCGGATCAGCGCATAGTTCGCGGCGCGGGCCAGCCAGTCCACCTTGCCGCTGCCGAGCGTGGCGTGGGCTATGCGCGCGACGATGGCGATCTCGGACAGCAGGTTCGGCGACGCGGGGCGGTTGATGCCGTACGAGATGTGCACCATGCTCATCGAATCTTCCACCGTCACGCCCTGCGCCACGCCGTCCTGCATGTCGATCTCCGTGCGGCCCAGCGTGGGCAGGATCAGCGCGTCGCGGCCGTGCACGAGGTGGCTGCGGTTCAGCTTCGTCGACACCTGCACCGTCAGCGCGCACTGGCGCAGGCCGGCCCACGTGAGCGGCGTGTCGGGCGTGGCGGCCGCGAAGTTGCCGCCCAGGCCGACGAACACGTTCACGCGGCCATCCACCATGCCGCGGATCGTCGCCACGACGTCGAGCCCGTGATGCCGCGGCGGAGAGAAGTCGAATACCTGGCCCAGCCGGTCGAGGAAGGCGGGCGTGGGGCGTTCCTCGATGCCGACCGTGCGGTCGCCCTGCACGTTGGAGTGTCCGCGCACGGGGCACAGGCCGGCGCCGCGGCGGCCGATCTGCCCGCGCATCATCATCAGGTTCGACAGCATCTGCACGGCCGCCACCGATTGCCTATGCTGGGTCAGGCCCATGCCCATGCCCCAGCATGCGATCACGCGTTCGGCGCTCGCGTACAGGCGCGCCAGGCGTTCGATCTCGGCGCGCGGCACGCCCGATTCCTCCAGCAGCATGCCCCAGTCCTCGGCGCGCAGGTCGGCCGCGAACGCGGCGAAGCCGGTCGTGTGGGCGTCGATGAATGCCGTGTCGAGCACGCGCGGATTGCCCGCGGCCTGGGCCTCGTCGTCCAGTTCCAGCACGCGCCTGGCCACGGCCTTGATGAGGGCCAGGTCGCCGGACACACGCGGGCGCACGAACATGGAACTGATCGGCGTGCTGGCATTGGTGAGCATCTCGGCCGGGCTTTGCGGATCCTGGAAGCGCTCCAGGCCGCGTTCCTTCAGCGGGTTGATCGACACGATGGCGGCGCCCCGTTTCGCGCATTCGCGCAGGAGGCCCATCATGCGCGGGTGGTTCGTGGCCGGGTTCTGGCCGAAGATCAGGATGGCGTCGGCCTCGTCGAAATCGTCCAGCGTGACGGTGCCCTTGCCGATGCCGACCGTGCCGGGCAGGCCGCGGCTCGTCGCCTCGTGGCACATGTTGGAACAGTCGGGGAAGTTGTTGGTGCCGACCATGCGCGCGAACAGCTGGTACAGGAACGCGGCTTCGTTGCTGGCGCGGCCGGACGTGTAGAACGCCGCGCGGTCGGGGTCGTCCAGCGCGTTCAGGTGGCGCGCGATGAGGGCGAACGCATCGTCCCACGCGATGGGGACGTACTTGTCGGTGGCGCGGTCGTACGCCATCGGGTCGGTCAGGCGGCCGTGCCGTTCCAGTTCGTAGTCGCTTTGCGCCATCAGTTCCGTCACCGTGTGCCGTGCGAAGAACTCGGGCGGCACGCGCTTGCTCGTCGCTTCCGCCGCCACGGCCTTGACGCCGTTCTCGCAGAATTCGAACGTGGACGTATGGACGCGGTCGGGCCACGCGCAGCCGGGGCAGTCGAAGCCGTCCGGCTGGTTCTGCGCGAGCAGCGTCCCGATGCTGTTCCTGCCCACGCGTTCGCGGACCAGGTTCAGCGCCACGTATTTCAGCGCGCCCCAGCCGCCGGCGGGGTTGGAGTACGGGGCGATGCGCCCTCCGGTGTCGTTCTCGGCCATGCTTGCCTCTCTTTTTGCGATGGCAACAGTGTCATGGATGAGCCTCCCACTGTGCAGATACAGTTGCGCAGATGACGATGGAGTACAGTTGGCCCGGCGGTGCTGCAACTGTACCGCTGCGCTATACTCGTCCGCATGAAGCTCTACGAGTCCCTCGCCGCCGAAGTCGAAGGCCAGGTCGCGCGCGGCGTGCTGCTGGAAGGGGAGCGGCTGCCCTCCGTGCGCCAGGCCAGCCAGCGCCGCAAGCTGAGCATCAGCACGGTGCTGCGCGCGTACTCGCTGCTGGAGAGCAGGGGCGTCATCGAGAGCCGGCCGCAATCCGGCTTCTTCGTGCGCGCCCGGCAGCGCGTCACGCCTCGTTCCGCCGAGCCGGCGCCCGCCCTGACGTTGTCGTCGGAAGTGGACGTGAGCCGGCTCGTGCTGTCCACGTTGCGCACGATCCGCACGCAGGGCGCCGCGCCGCTCGGTTCGCCGTACCCGGATCCCGCCGCCTTCCCGGCGGCGCGCATCAGCCGGTACGCCAACGCGATCGCGCGCAGCCGCCCCGTCAGCGTGCTGGACGACCTGCCGCCGGGGAATCCGCAACTGATCCGCCAGATCGCGCGCCGCTACATGGAGCACGGGGTCGCCGTCGATCCGGGCGAGATCATCGTCACCGTCGGCGCCACCGAAGCGATCAACCTGTGCCTGCAGGCCGTCGCCAGGCCGGGCGACACCGTCGCCGTCGAGTCGCCGACGTTCTACGCCATGCTGCATGCGATCGAGCGCATGGGCATGCGCGCGCTCGAGGTGCCGACGGACCGGCGCACCGGTATCGATGTCGACGCGCTACGCACGATCCTGGCCAGCCAGCGCGTGGCCGCGGTGATGGTGATGCCGAACTTCCAGAATCCCCTCGCCTTCATCATGCCGGACGAGCGCAAGCGCGAACTCGTGGCGCTGCTCGCGGAGCACGGCATCCCCGCGATCGAGAACTGCGTCTACGACGAACTGTATTACGGCGACAGCCACCCGTGCCCCCTCAAGACGTGGGACACGCGCGGCCTCGTGCTGCACTGCGCGTCGTTCTCGAAGAGCCTGACGTCGAACTACCGCATCGGCTGGGCGCTCGCGGGACGCTACGCGGCCCAGGTGGAAAAGCTGAAATTCCTGAACACGCTCAGCACGCCGTCGCTGCCGCAACTGGCGATCGCCGACTACCTGCAGCACGACGGCTTCGACCGCCACCTGCGCCAGGTGCGCAAGGGGTATGCGCAGCGCGCGCGCATGATGGCGGCCGCCGTGCTGCGTTTCTTCCCGGCCGGCACCCGCGTCTCCGAACCGCAGGGCGGCTACGTGCTGTGGGTGGAACTGGCGGGCGGCGTCGATGCGATGCGGCTGTATGCCCGCGCCCTTGAGCACGGGATCACGGTCGGCCCCGGCCACATGTTTTCGGCGCGCGGCAGCTGGACGCACTGCATCCGCCTGAACTACAGCTACCCGTGGACGCCGGCGACGGAAGACGCGTTGCGCACGCTGGGCCGTCTCGTCGCGGAGCTCGCATGAACGAGGACGACCTCGTCGCGGCCGTCACGATCCTGTGCGGAATGGGTTCCGGTCGTTGAGTTCATCGATGTAATCGTCGATGCCGCCGGCCTCCCGTTCCAGGAAGCGCGCGACGGCGTCAAGGAACGACGGGTGCGCGAGCCAGTGCGCGGACCACGTCCGCGTCGGCAGGAACCCGCGCGCCATCTTGTGCTCGCCCTGCGCGCCGCCTTCGAACACCTGGATGCCCTGTTCGATGCAGAATTCCAGCGGCTGGTAATAGGCCGTCTCGAAGTGCAGGCAGGGCACGTGTTCCAGCGCCCCCCAGTAGCGGCCGTACAAGGTGGTCTTGTCGTGCACGACGAGCGACGCCGCGATCGGGTGGCCGTCCCGTTCCGCGATCACGAGCAGCAGGTTGTCCGGCATCGTCTTGCCGATGCGGCGGAAGAAGTCCAGGTTCAAATAGGGCTTCGAGAAGTGTTCGGAATAGGTGTTGCGGTAGCAGCGCGCGAAGAACCGCCATTCCTCGTCCGTGATGGCCGGACCGCGCACCCGGCGCAACGTCACGCCCGCCTCGCGCACTTTTCTCCGCTCGGCGCGGATGTTCTTGCGCTTCTTCTGTTCGAGCGTGGCGAGGAACTCGTCGAACGTGGCGTAGCCCGCATTCATCCAGTGGAACTGCACGCCGCTGCGCAGCAGGAAGCCGGCGTCGGCCAGCTGCTTCGCCTGCTCGTCCGGCGGGAACAGCACGTGCGTGGACGACACGTCCGTCGCCTTCTGCGTTTTCACGAGCACGTCGACGAGGGCCGCCCGCGCGGGCGCATCGCGCGCGAGCAGGCGCGGGCCGCTCACGGGCGTGAACGGGATCGCGGACAGCAGCTTCGGGTAATAGTCGAGTCCATGCTCCTGGTAGGCGTTGGCCCAGGCCCAGTCGAACACGTATTCGCCGTACGAATGGCCTTTCACGTACAGGGGCAGGGCGGCCGCCAGCTGCTCATCCGCGTCGTACAGGGCGATGTATTGCGGCTGCCAGCCCGTCTCCGGCGTGGCGCTGCCGGATTCGTGCAGGGCGTGCAGGAAGGCAAAGGACAGGAACGGGTTCGGATCCTGCTGCAGGGCCACGAGGGCATCCCAGTCCGCCTGCCCGATCTCGGACAGAGAAGAAACGATATGCGTGCGATAATTCAAGATGACTTCCGTGAGCTGTTGAGACCTATGGATAAGCGATTCTTCAACCTGTATTCCCATGATTTCGCGCGCGTGGCCGTCGCCAGCCCGCGTTGCAAGGTTGCCGACCCGGCGTTCAATGCGCAGGAAACGATCCGCCTTGCGCGTGAAGCCGCCGAGAATGGCGCCGTGCTGGCCGCGTTCCCCGAACTGGGGCTGTCGGCCTACACGTGCGACGACCTGTTCCACCAGCGCGCGCTGCTCGACGCCGTGCTGGACGCGCTGGCCGAGGTGGTCGCCGCGTCGAGCACTCTGCCGCTGGCCCTCGTCGTCGGCGCGCCGCTGCGCGTCAACCACGTGCTGTTCAACTGTGCCGTGGTCGTCGCGGACGGCCGCATCCTGGGTGTGGTCCCGAAAAGCTACCTGCCCAATTATGGCGAATTTTATGAAAGTCGGCAGTTCAGTCCCGCGGACAACGCGGCCGTCGACCGGATCACCTTGCTGGGCCAGGACGTGCCGTTCGGTCCCGAACAGATCTTCGAGCTCGAGAATCAACCGCTGTTCCGCTTCCATGTCGAGATCTGCGAAGACGTGTGGGTGCCGATCCCGCCGTCCTCGTACGCCGCGCTGGCCGGCGCGACGGTGCTGGTGAACCTGTCCGCGTCGAACGTCGTCGTCGGGAAGAGCGGCTACCGGCACCAGCTCGTGTCGCAGCAGTCGGCGCGCTGCCTGGCCGCGTACCTGTACACATCGGCGGGCCGCGGCGAATCGACGACGGACATGGCGTGGGACGGCCAGTCGCTGATCTACGAAAAGGGCGACAGGCTGGCCGAGTCCGGGCGCTTCCTGGCCGACTCGCACATCATCTTCGGCGACGTCGACCTGGAACGCCTGTCGGTCGACCGCATGCACACGACGACGTTCGCGCAATCGGTGCGCCGCCACGCGCATGAGGTCGAAAAATTCCGCGTACAGAAATTCGCCGTGCCGCTGCCAGTCGACCGGGACCTGCCGCTGGCCCGCCTCGTCGAGCGCTTCCCGTACGTGCCGGCCGACGGCCGCCGCCGCGACGAGCGCTGCACGGAGGTCTACAACATCCAGGTGCAGGCGCTCGTGCAGCGGCTGCAGTCGTCCGGGCACCAGAAAGTCGTCATCGGTATTTCCGGTGGCCTGGATTCGACACACGCGCTGCTCGTCTGCGCCAAGGCGCTGGACAAGCTGGGGCTTCCCCGCACGAACATCCTCGCGTACACGATGCCCGGCTTCGCGACGAGCGAACGCACGCTGCGCCAGGCGCGCGAACTGATGCGCGTCGTGGGCTGCACGGCGCACGAGATCGACATCCGCCCCAGCTGCATCCAGATGCTGAAGGACCTCGGCCACCCGTACGCGGAAGGCGCGGAACAGTACGACGTCACGTTCGAGAACGTGCAGGCGGGCGAGCGCACCAGTCACCTGTTCCGTCTCGCGAACCACCATCATGCGATCGTGATCGGCACGGGCGATTTGTCCGAACTGGCGCTGGGCTGGTGCACGTATGGCGTGGGCGACCACATGTCGCACTACAACGTCAACGCGAGCGTGCCCAAGACGCTCATTTCCCACCTCGTGCGCTGGGTCGCCGATACGAAGCAGATCGGCGACACGGGCTCCGACGTCCTGATCAACGTGCTGGAGACGGAGATCTCGCCGGAGCTGGTCCCGGGTAAGGTGGGGGAGGCGAACAAGCCGGCGCAGGTGACGGAAGACTTCATCGGTCCGTACGAGCTGCAGGATTTCAACCTGTACTACACGCTGCGCTACGGTTTCGGCCCGGCGAAGGTCGCGTTCCTGTCGTGGAGCGCGTGGCAGGATCGCGCGGCCGGTCCGTGGCCGGAAGGCGGCAGCCCGGCGCGCAACCAGTACGACCTCGCGGCGATCAAGAAAAACCTCGGCATCTTCCTGTGGCGCTTCTTCAAGACGAGCCAGTTCAAGCGCTCGTGCGTGCCGAACGGGCCGAAGGTCGGCAACGGCGGCTCGCTGTCCCCGCGCGGCGACTGGCGCGCGCCGAGCGACTCGGAAGCGACCGTGTGGATGGACCAGCTGGCGAGGATTCCGGACTGACCGGGCACCATGCGATAATCCCGGGAAATTTTTAGGAGATAAACATGAAACAGATTACCTGCGTGATCAAGCCGTTCAAACTGGACGAAGTGCGCGAGGCGCTGGCGGAAGTGAACGTCACCGGCCTTACCGTCACGGAAGTGAAGGGCTTCGGCCGCCAGAAGGGCCACACGGAACTGTACCGCGGCGCCGAATACGTGGTCGACTTCCTGCCCAAGGTGAAGATCGAAGTGGTGGTCGACGATGCGCTGACCGAGCAGGTCGTGGACGCGATCATCAAGGCGGCGCGCACCGGCAAGATCGGCGACGGCAAGATCTTCGTGCAGGAAGTGGAGCAGGTGATTCGTATCCGTACGGGCGAGACGGGGCCGGACGCCGTATAACGTCGTCCCCGCGAAGGCGGGGACCCATACTGAGGCTCCGGTAATTGGCACAGTGACGCCGCGTTGACCTGATTCTGAGAGTCAGCATGGATTCCCGCCTTCGCGGGAATGACGGTGTTCATGTGTTACGTGGCCTTACCGCCCCACCCGCACATCGAACCTCCACGCCACCAGCCGGAACACGACGATGAACATCGCGCTGGACCACAGCGCGAAATCGTGCGGGAAGCCGTTCATCCCCAGCAGCAGGAACATCCAGTTGCCGAGGAACGCGCAGATCGCGTAGGGCTTGCCGTCCCTGAACACCATCGGCACTTCGTTGCAGACGATGTCGCGCATCACGCCGCCGAAGATCCCCGTGATCACGCCCATCATCGAGGCGATGAACAGCGGCATGTGCGCGTCCAGCGCGGACGATACGCCCGCCACGGAAAACAGCCCCAGGCCGACCGCGTCGGCGATGACGATCAGCCGTTCCGACACGATCTGGCGCAGGGTGCGGATCAGCGGCGTCGCGACGAGGGCCAGCACGAAGATCAGGATCGCGTATTCCTGGTGGATCACCCAGAACAGCGGCCGTTTATCGAGCAGGATGTCGCGCAGGGTGCCGCCGCCGAATGCGGCGATGAAGGCCACCGTGAACACCCCCACCACGTCCATGCGCTTTCTCCGCGCCTCGATGAATCCCGAGAACGCGCCCACCAGGATCGCAACGATTTCAATGACGGTGATGAGGTGCATGCGGGAGGAGAGGGCCCGGGCCGCGTCAGCTGGCGTTCGGTGCCAGCGGCAGGCGCACGGCGAAGATCACCTTGCCGCCCTCGTGGCGGTAGTCGATCTCGCCCTCGTGCTCGCGCACGATCTGCTGGGCGATGTAGAGGCCGAGGCCCATGCCCGTGCGGTTGCGCGGATTGTTCAGCGAACTGCGCTTGAATGGATTGAACAGCGCGCTTGCCGTCTCTTCCGGAATCGGCGCGCCCGCGTTCGCGATTTCCAGCACGGCGATACCGTCGCGCGGCGCGAGGCGGATCGTAATCGGCTGGTTCGGTTCGCCGTGGTGGCGGGCGTTGGACAGCAGGTTGGAGATCACCTGGCCGAGCCGGCCCCCATCCGCCAGCACGAACGCCGGCCCGACGGTGTGCAAATCGTAGACGATGGTCGGATAGGCGAGGCGCGCTTCCTCGACCATGTCGCAGGCGAGGGCCGCCAGGTCGACGGGCTGGAGGTCGATGCCGAGCGAGAGGCCGCGGTCGATGCGGCTCATGTCCAGCACCTGGCCGATCATGCGCTGCATGCGGTTGCTGGACGACTGGATGCGCTTGCCCAGCGTGCCCTTGTTGCCGACGCCGTCCGTGCGTTCGAGGACCATGCCGGCCATGTTGATCGAGTTGAGCGGGTCGCGCAGGTCGTGGCCCAGCATGGCGAGCAGTTGCGCGCGCGTGGATTCCGTCTGGGCGCGGCGCGCGTTCGACACGCGCGCCAGTTCGCCCAGCATCATGCGCGCATGCGTGAGGATGCCGTCTTCCCACGGGTGGGCGAGGCCGCGCACGGTCTCGTGCCACGCCTCGAACGAACCGCGCGGCGTCAGGCGCTCGCCCAGCGGGCCGGCCTGGGTCTTGTCCGGCTTGCCGCCCCAGGCAACTTCCTCGATCTGTTCGGTGCGCAGCAGCACGCACCAGCCGCCGCTGGGCGGGTCGAATGGCAGGCCCAGCATGCCGACCCATTTGCCGAGCCGGGCCTGGATCGCGTCCGGCCACTCCTTCACGGACGTCCGGATGACGGTGTCGTGCGGCTCGGCCGGCAGCGACGCGACGATGGCGTCCCCCAGCGCCTGGTCGACGCCGCGGCACACGACGTGCCCGTACTGGCAGACGACGAGCGCCTGCGCATGCGTGGATTCGAGCAGGCCGTCGCCATGCTCGACGAGGGCTTCGAGCGGGTCTTCTTCCAGCAGCAGCGATTCGACGAGGCTCGTGCGCACCTTGGCCGCATGCTCGACCAGTTCCGCGTCCTCGCGCGCCTCGATGCCTTGCACGGTCGAGGCGATCACCTGCGCGAGCACGTCGGCCGCCATCCGCACGGAGTAGGGCACGCGCTTCGGCGCCATGTGGTGGCACGCGATCAGGCCCCACAGGCGGCCGTGGATGACGATCGACACACTCATCGACGCGCCCACGCCCATGTTCTGCAGATACTCCACGTGGATCGGCGACACGCTGCGCAGCACGGCGAAGCTCATGTCGAGCGGCGCGCCGCCTTCCGCGCCGAGCAGCGGCACGGCGTGGTAGCCGACGTCGGCGATCATGCGCAGGGTGTTCAGCACGTACAGTCGGCGCGCCTGTGGCGGGATGTCGCCGGCCGGGTAGCGCTGGCCGAGGTAGGGCACGAGGTCGTCGCGGCGTGCCTCGGCCACCACGTCGCCGGAATCGTCGCTGCGAAAAGCGTAGGCCATCACGCGGTCGAAACCCGTGAAGTCGCGGATCTGGCGCACGGCCGCTTCCAGCAGGCCGTCGATGCTGCGCTGGCGGCGCAGGCGGTCGATCGACGAGTGCGCCTTGATCGCGAACTGGGCGACTTCCTCGATGCTGACGTCGCGCGCCTCGAATTCGACGAGCACGCGCCGCATGTGTGCGTGCACGACGCAATCGTATTCGCGCCCGCCGATGGACAGGGCCGCCACCGAGGCCGGTGCTTCGCCGTCCTCGATCGTGGCCAGGCATTCCTGGATGAGTTCAGTCACCGCCCCCGGCAGCCCGAGCGTGCCGAAGGGTTGTCCCAGCGCGGGTTCGTGGTCCATGACGGTGGCGATGTTGGTGCTCCAGCCTTCGACGCGCCCGGCGTCCGACAGGAAGAGGAGGGCGCCGTGCGGCTGGATCGAGCCGGGGAGATGGATCGGTTCGTCCGCACAATTCTGCAGATCGACCCGCTGCGGCACTGCCATCGGTTCGGGCGTACTGGACTCCACTCACTCATCCTTATACTGGCAGGGCCACCGTGGCGCTACGAGTCTGCATCTTACCCGTTTCGTCAGATCGTTGCGGATTCTTGACGATGAAACGTGCTTGAATGGATGTGTTCAGTCGAGCAGTGCGGGGCGCAGGAGGACGATCAATGCGCCATTGCCCCCGTCGGCCCGGTTCGCGACGCAGAACGCGACCACGTCGCCCGTCTGCACGAGCCAGCTGTGGACCATCCCGCGCAGGACCGGTTCGCCGCCGGCCGAACCATAGCCCACGCCGTGGATGATGCGCACGCAGCGGATGCCGCGCCTGGTGGATTTGCGGAGATAGGCGTCGACGTGGCGGCGCGCCAGGTCGCGTGTGAGGCCGTGCAGGTCCAGCTCGTCCTCGACGGGCCAGTGGCGCTTGCGCAGCTTTTTCACCACGTCCGGGCCGACGCCCGGCGCCGACCAGCTGAGGGACGGATCTTCGTCGAGCAGGCCGTCCACGTCGAACTGGTCGGACAGCATCGACTCGCGCAGCACGGCGGCCGTTTCTTCTTCCAGGGTGCGGGGACGCGTGGGCAGGGGCTGGCCGCGCGTTTCGAATTCGTGCATCGGGCGCCACACGTAGCGGTCCGACTCGGGCATCTTGACGACGTCCGTGACGGCCGTGCGGAATTCGACGGCGTGCTCGCGCGCGATGCGCTCGCGCTTTTCCCGCTCGGCCTTTTCGATGGCGCGCAGCCTTTCGTCTTCCTTGAGCTTGTCGCGCAGGGATTTCAGTTCAGCGAAGTCCTTCATCGCCATAAAACCTCATCTAGATTCGCCGGGTTGCCCCCGGCAACCCGGGCGTTACTCCAGGGCTTCAAGGTAACGCTGGGCATCCAGCGCGGCCATGCAGCCCGAACCCGACGACGTGATCGCCTGGCGGTACACGTGGTCCTGCACGTCGCCGGCCGCGAACACGCCCGGGACGTTGGTCGCGGTGGCCATGCCTTCGCTGCCGCCGCGGGTCTTGATATAGCCGTTGTGCATGTCGATCTGGCCTTCGAAGATGCCCGTGTTCGGCTTGTGGCCGATCGCCACGAACAGGCCGTGCACCTTGAGCTCCTTGGTCGAACCGCCGTCCGTCGATTTCAGCTGCAGGCCGGTCACACCGCTCTGGTCGCCCTTGACCTCGTCCAGCGTCTGGTTCAGTTCCAGCACGATCTTGCCTTCTGCGACCTTGGCCATGAGGCGGTCGACCAGGATCGGCTCGGCGCGGAACTTGTCGCGGCGGTGGATCAGCGTGACCTTCGTCGCGATGTTCGACAGGTACAGCGCTTCCTCGACCGCGGTGTTGCCGCCGCCGATCACCGCCACTTCCTGGTTGCGGTAGAAGAAGCCGTCGCACGTGGCGCAGGCGGACACGCCCTTGCCCATGAATTCCTGTTCGCTGGGCAGGCCGAGGTATTGCGCGGAGGCGCCGGTCGCGATGATCAGCGCGTCGCACGTGAACTCGTGCGAGTCGCCCACCAGGCGGATCGGCTTCTCGTTCAGGTAGGTCGTGTGGATATGGTCGAACACGATCTCGGTATTGAAGCGCTCGGCGTGCTGCAGCAGGCGCTGCATCAGTTCCGGACCTTGCACGCCCAGCGGGTCGCCCGGCCAGTTCTCGACGTCGGTCGTCGTCATCAGTTGACCACCCTGCTCGACACCGGTCACCAGCATCGGACTGAGATTGGCGCGCGCGGCGTACACGGCAGCGCTGTAACCGGCTGGGCCGGAACCGAGGATCAGGACTTTGGCATGTTTGCGAGTGGTCATGTGTGAACTTCTTCTATTGGATGATGCCCGGAAAGTGGGGCCGGGCAGTGCGGGAATCAAGAGGCGTCGAACCCGGGATTATAGTCGATGATGCAAACAAGCATGAATCGTGGGGCCAACGCGGCGCTATATCGCTTAGAATGGTCATCTTCGGGGAATTGTTACCCGGCAGTACCGTTTCACACCGCAATGAGCAAGAATAGTCCATCGACAAGCACGACCTATACTCACAAGCCGCGACCGCCCCGCCAGCCGCTGCCGAACCGGCTCGTGCGGCTGTTGTCGGAGGCGCGCTGGCTGGCCACGGCCGTCGCGTTGTTGTATTTCGTCCTCATTTTGCTCAGCTATAACAAGGCCGATCCGGGCTGGTCGCACGAGAACGCGGTCGCCCACGTCGCCAACCTGGGCGGCCGCGCCGGCGCCTGGATGGCCGACTTATTGTTATTCATCTTCGGCTTTTCCGCCTGGTGGCTGTGCGTCTGCTTTACGCGCGCCGTGTGGAAGGGCTATCGGCGGCTGCACACGCGGTTCATCGTCCAGGAAGCGGAGCAGGAGCCCGAGCACCAGGGCGAGACCCTGATCCGCTGGATCGGTTTCGTGCTGATGTTCGCCGGCAGCGTGGGATTGGAATACCTGCGCATGTGGTCGCTGAAAGTCGAGTTGCCGCGCGCGGCCGGCGGCGTGCTCGGCCAACTGATCGGCCATTCCGCCCACACCGCGTTCGGCTTCACGGGCGCGACCTTGCTCCTGCTGCTGCTGTTCGGCCTCGGTTTTTCCTGGTATTTCCAGGTGTCGTGGCTGGCCGTCGCCGAGCGCATCGGCGAATCCGTCGAGACGACGTGGGACTGGTTCCGCCTGCGCTACGAAGACCGCGAAGACCGCCGCTACGGCGAAGTGGCGGCGCACAAGCGCGACGAGGTCGTCGTGCACGAGCGCGCCAAGTACGTGGAAAAACATGCCGGTTCGCCGGTCCGCATCGAGACGCCGCGCGACGACGAGTTCGACGATCCACAGGACGCCGCGCCGCCGGCGCCGGGCTTCCTCGCGAAGATGAAGGCGAAGGTGAAGGCGCGCGGCGACGCGAAGCTGGCACGCGCCCGCGCCGAGCCGCAGATCGACGATGCGGAGGCGCCGCCGGCGGCAGGCGCGTTCGAACCGTCGTTCGACGAGCCGGATGACGCGCCCGTCGCGCCGCGCGCACCCGCGAAGCCGACCGCGCCGCTGCCGCCGGCATCCGCGCCGAATCCGTCGCCGATCAAGATCGAACCGGCGATGACGAGCGTGCCGCGTTCCGAGCGCGCCGAAAAGGAACGCCAGTCGCACCTGTTCGAGGTCCATGGCGACAGCACGCTGCCGCCGCTGGCGCTGCTGGACGAGGCGCCGCCCGTCCAGGAATCCGTCGCCGTCGACACGCTGGAATTCACGAGCCGCCTGATCGAGAAGAAGCTGTCCGACTTCGGCGTCGAGGCGAAGGTCGTGGCCGCGTATCCGGGCCCGGTCGTCACCCGCTACGAAATCGAGCCGGCGACGGGCGTGAAGGGCAGCCAGATCGTCAACCTGGCGCGCGACCTGGCGCGTTCGCTGTCGCTGACGTCGATCCGCGTCGTCGAGACGATCCCCGGCAAGAACTACATGGCGCTCGAGCTGCCGAATCCGAAGCGCCAGATCGTGCGCCTGACGGAAATCCTCGGCTCGAAAGTCTATGGCGACAGCGCATCCAGCCTGACGGTCGCGCTGGGCAAGGACATCGCCGGCAAGCCGGTCGTCGCCGACCTCGCGAAGATGCCGCACCTGCTGGTGGCGGGTACGACCGGTTCCGGTAAATCCGTCGGCATCAACGCGACGATCCTGTCGCTGCTCTATAAAGCCGATCCGGCCGACGTGCGCCTGATCCTGATCGACCCGAAGATGCTGGAGATGTCGGTGTACGAAGGTATTCCGCACCTGCTGGCGCCGGTCGTGACGGACATGCGCCAGGCCGGCCACGCGCTGAACTGGGCCGTGAACGAGATGGAGCGGCGCTATAAACTGATGTCGAAGCTGGGCGTGCGCAACCTGGCCGGCTACAACGGCAAGATCGCGGAAGCGGCCAAGCGCGAGGAACACATCCCGAATCCGTTCTCGCTGACGCCGGACGCACCGGAACCGCTGGATAAACTGCCGACGATCGTCATCATCATCGACGAGCTCGCCGACCTGATGATGGTGGTCGGCAAGAAGGTCGAGGAGCTGATTGCCCGTATCGCCCAGAAGGCGCGCGCGGCCGGCATCCACTTGATTCTCGCGACGCAGCGCCCGTCCGTGGACGTCATCACGGGCCTGATCAAGGCGAACATCCCGACGCGTATCGCGTTCCAGGTGTCGTCCAAGATCGACTCACGCACGATTCTCGACCAGATGGGCGCGGAAACGCTGCTGGGCATGGGCGACATGCTGTACATGCCGCCGGGCACGGGCCTGCCGGTCCGCGTGCACGGCGCGTTCGTGTCGGACGACGAAGTGCATCGAGTTGTAAAACATCTCCAGTCCACGGGCGAACCGAATTACATTGAAGGCATCCTCGAAGGCGGCGTCGCCGAAGACGGCGGCGGCGCCGACGGCGTGCCGGCCGGCGAAGGCGGCGGCGAGTCCGACGCGATGTACGACCAGGCCGTGGCCGTGGTGCTGAAGAACCGCCGGGCGTCGATCTCGCTGGTGCAGCGCCACCTGCGCATCGGCTACAACCGCGCCGCACGCCTGCTCGAGCAGATGGAGCAAAGCGGCATCGTGTCGCCGATGCAGTCGAACGGCAACCGGGACATCCTGGTGCCTGCAACGAACGCGGAATGACCATGGTAAAACAGAAACTGAAACAAACACTGATCGCCACCACCTTCCTGATCGCGGGCGCGGCCCACGCCACCGCCCTCGACCAGTTCAAATCCTTCGTGTCGGGCACCAAATCCGCCCGCGGCGAGTTTACCCAGACGCAGGTCATGAAGACCAAGACCGGCAAGACGTCCAGCGGCACCTTCGTGTTCGCGCGCCCCGGCAAATTCATCTGGACGTACCAGAAGCCGTACGAGCAACTGCTGCAGGCCGACGGCGAGACGCTGTACCTGTACGACAAGGACCTGAACCAGGTCACGACGCGCAAGCTGGGCGGCGCGCTGGGCAGCTCGCCGGCCGCGATCCTGTTCGGCAGCAATGACCTGGACAAGAATTTCACCTTGGCCGAAGCGGGCACGCACGACGGCCTGGAATGGCTGAACGCGACGCCGAAATCGAAGGACACGACGTTCGAACAGATCGGCATCGGCCTCAAGGACGGCTTCCCGCAGGCGATGGAGTTGAAGGACAACTTCGGCCAGACCGTGCTGCTGAAATTCACGAACGTCCAGCGCAACCCGGCGCTCGGCGCGCAGACGTTCAAGTTCGACGTGCCGAAAGGTGCGGAGGTCGTTAATCAGTAGACCCCTTGCAGTAAGCCACTTGCGCTTTCAACGCGCCGGCCATACATAGGCAAGATGAACTATAACAACGCAGCCCATGGATGACCTTTTCAAGACCGAACCCGCCGCCCCGCTGGCGGAAAGCCTGCGCCCGAAGACGATCGCCGAGGTGATCGGCCAAAGCCATTTGCTGGGCGAGGGCAAGCCGCTGAACCTCGTGTTCAAGTCGGGCCGGCCGCATTCGATGATCCTGTGGGGCCCGCCGGGCGTCGGCAAGACCACGCTGGCGCGCCTCACGGCGAACGCGTTCGACTGCGAATTCATCGCGCTGTCCGCGGTGCTGTCGGGCGTGAAGGACATCCGCGCCGCCATCGAACAGGCCGAGCACTACCTGGCGTCCGGCCACCACACGATCCTGTTCATCGACGAGATCCACCGCTTCAACAAGTCGCAGCAGGACGCGCTGCTGCCGTTCGTCGAATCCGGCCTCGTCACGCTGATCGGCGCGACGACGGAAAACCCGTCCTTCGAAGTCAATTCGGCACTGCTGTCGCGCTCGCAGGTCTACGTGCTGAAGGCGCTGAACGACGACGAGATGCGCCAGTTGCTGGAACGCGCGCGCCAGCAGGGCGGCTTGGCGCACCTGCAGTTCGACGACGTCGCCGTGCAAACGCTGATCGGCTACGCGGACGGCGACGCCCGCCGCTTCCTGAACCTGCTGGAGCAGACGAAAACGTCGGCCAACACGGCGCAGACGACCCACATCACGCGCGAATTCGTCGAGAACGCGCTGACCCTGAACGCGCGCCGCTTCGACAAGGGCGGCGACAATTTCTACGACCAGATCTCCGCGCTGCACAAATCCGTGCGCGGCTCGCATCCCGACGCCGCGCTGTACTGGCTGTGCCGGATGCTGGACGGCGGCGCCGATCCGAAATACCTGGGGCGGCGCATCGTCCGCATGGCGTGGGAAGACATCGGCATCGCCGACCCGCGCGCCATCCAGCTCGCGAACGATGCGGTCGAGACCTACGAGCGCCTCGGGTCGCCGGAGGGCGAACTGGCGCTGGGCCAGGCCGTCATCTACCTCGCCATCGCCGCCAAGAGCAATGCCGGCTACAACGCGTTCAATGCCGCGATGGCGTTCGTGCGCAAGGACAAATCGCGCGAAGTGCCCGTCCATTTGCGCAACGCGCCGACCAAGCTCATGAAGGAACTGGGCTATGGCCACGAATACCGCTACGCGCACGACGAGCCGCATGCGTACGCGGCCGGCGAAACCTATTTGCCGGACGGCATGCCGGAGCCGGGCTGGTACCAGCCGGTGCCGCGCGGGATCGAGGCGAAGATCGCGGAAAAGCTGGCGTGGCTGCGCAGCCTGGACGACGACGCCCGCGCGGACTGACTACAACCCGCGGCGCGGCTGGCCGCCCGTGCCGCCATCGTCGCGCGATCCGCGCCGGCGCAGCACCGTCAACTGGCCGTCCGGCTCCAGCCAGGCGCGCCGGACCTGGGCGATGTCCTCCACTTCGTGTTCGTGCAGCATGGCCCGCAATTCCTCGTCGCTGATCAGCTCGCGGCGCAGCGCGGCGTCCTGCTTGACGCCATCCTTGATGATGCAGATCGGCGGCGCCAGCGCGAACCGGCGGAAGCGGGGAAAGCGGTAACTCAGCCAGTTCAGGCCGTAGCTCCAGCCGATGATGGTGCCGATCAGCAGGAAACCGTCGACGATGGAGAGGTAGTCGCCGGCCATGGCATTCTGGGCGGCGTCGGCGATGATCACCAGCACGAGCAGGTCGGACAGGCCCAGCGCCCCGGCGTCGCGCCGCACGACGAAGCGGAACAGGCAGAACAGGAACAGGTACGTCAGCGTGCCGCGCACGAACAGTTCCAGCGGCGGCAAGCTGAACGTAAACAGCGTTTCCCAGTCGACATCCATGGACGGCCTCCTGGCCATTGGACTGTCGTGCATGCCCAAAAGATCGGCGCGCGGATGAGGACATGCGCCGCCTACGACTTGGTACAATTGCGGTTTCGATATCCCACCCTGCGACAATCCCGACAATGATAGACATTCAACTCCTCCGCAAAGACATCGACAACGTCGCCGCACGCCTCGCGAGCCGCAAGTACCAGCTCGACGTCGCCGGCTTCAGCGCCCTCGAAGCCGAGCGCAAGGCGATCCAGACGCGCACCGAGGAATTGCAGGGCAAGCGCAACTCGCTGTCCAAGCAGATCGGCATGCTGAAAGGCAAGGGCGAGGACACGAGCGCCGTGATGGCGGAAGTGGCCGGCATCGGCGACGAGCTGAAGGCCAACGAAACCGCGCTCGCCCAGGTGCAGGACCAGCTGGCGCACTTCATGGCCGCGATCCCGAACCTGCCGCACCCGTCGACGCCGGTGGGCCAGGACGAGTCGGGCAACGTGGAAGTCCGCAAGGTGGGCACGCCGCGCGCCTTCGATTTCGAAGTCAAGGACCACGTCGACGTCGGCAGCCCGCTGGGCCTCGATTTCGACACCGCGACCAAGCTGACGGGCTCGCGCTTCGCCGTGATGAAAGGCGGCATCGCCCGCCTGCACCGCGCGCTGGCGCAATACATGCTGGACACGCACACGGGCCAGCACGGCTACACCGAGTGCTACACCCCGTACATGGTCAACGCGGATTCGCTGCGCGGCACGGGCCAGCTGCCGAAGTTCGAGGAAGACCTGTTCGCGGTGAAAAAGGGCGGCGCGGAAGGCGAGGGCGAGAATTTCTACCTGATTCCGACGTCGGAAGTGTCGCTGACCAACATGGTGCGCGACGAGATCGTCGCGCTTGACACCCTGCCGATCAAGATGACGGCGCACACCCCGTGCTTCCGCTCGGAAGCGGGCAGCTACGGCCGCGACACTCGCGGCATGATCCGCCAGCACCAGTTCGACAAGGTCGAGCTCGTGCAGATCGCGCATCCGGAACAGTCGTACGACGCGCTGGAAGAGATGGTGGGCCAGGCCGAGACGATCCTGAAGAACCTGGGGCTGCCGTACCGCGTGATGCAGCTGTGCACGGGCGACATGGGCTTTTCGGCCGCGAAGACCTATGACCTGGAAGTGTGGCTGCCGGCGCAGAACACGTACCGCGAGATCTCGTCGCTGTCGAACTGCGAAGATTTCCAGGCCCGCCGCATGCAGGCCCGCTTCCGCAACGCCAAGGGCAAGCCGGAACTGCTGCACACGCTGAACGGTTCGGGCCTGGCCGTGGGCCGCACGCTCGTCGCCGTGCTGGAGAATTACCAGCAGGCGGATGGCAGCGTCGTGATCCCGGAGGTGCTGCGCCCGTACATGGGCGGGCTGGAGCGACTGGCACCGGCGGCGTGATCAAATAGCCCTTCCGTTTTCGCTGGAGGCCGTCTATAATGCGGCCTCACGCGAATACAAGCGACCGGTTACCAGGAGAGGTGGCAGAGTGGTCGAATGTACCTGACTCGAAATCAGGCGTACGGGTGACCGTACCGTGGGTTCGAATCCCACCCTCTCCGCCAGAACAAACAAGGCCCCACCGGGGCCTTTTTTGTTTTGGCGGAGAGAGCAGGGCGCCTGCGCGCCCTGCGCGGTGGGATTCGAAGGGCTGGGCCTACGAGCCCAGCCCTCTCCGAATCGCCCATCTGCCGTCCGCAAGGCGGACGGCCCCGCGCGCCGAGGGCGCGCGCTGCAAAGCCCGCATCGCTAACACAGCCTCCAAAAATCCTTCAACAATCTGCATATTGTTAGCAATTTTCCGCCAATAGCTATCCTCAAGGCATAAGATTTTTCTACCCTGCAGGTTTATTAGAAATACCTGGAGGAGATCCATGAAAGCCTTGTCCACGCTGTCCGCCGCATTGCTCGCGGCATTGCTCGCCGGTTGCGGCGGCGGCGGCGGTTCCGCATCGCCGGCAACCGCACCGGTTGCCGTCACGCCCGCACCGGCGCCTGCACCGACGCCAACGCCCACGCCGACACCCACGCCGACACCCACGCCCGCACCGACCGCAGGCACATACCCGAGCTACAACACGAATCCCATCCCGTCCGACATGTCGGGCATGTCGCACGACGCCCAGCAGATCGCGGCATCGATCCGCATCGGTTTCAACATCGGCAACACGATGGAAGCCATCGGCGGCGAAACGGCCTGGGGCAATCCGCTGATCACGAACGAACTCATCCAGACCGTCAAGAAAGCCGGCTTCAACGCCATCCGCCTGCCCGTGGCGTGGGACCAGTACGCGGACCAGAAGACGGGCCAGATCAGCGCCACCTGGCTCGCCCGCGTGAAACAGGTTGTTCAGTATTGTGTCGACAACGATATGTACGTTCTGGTCAACATCCACTGGGACGGCGGCTGGCTGGAAAAGAACATCACACCCGACAAGAAGGATGCCGTGAATGCCAAGCAGAAGGCATACTGGGAGCAGATCGCGACGACCTTGCGCGATTTCGACGACCACGTGATGTTCGCCAGCGCCAACGAACCGGCGACGGGCAACGAGCAGAATACCGACGTGCCGACGCTGAAAACGGCAGTCGCCGTCCTGCAGAGCTATCACCAGACCTTCGTCGACGCCGTGCGCTCCACCGGCGGCCGCAACGCCTACCGCGTGCTGGTCGTGCAGGCCCCGGAGACCAACATCGACCTGCTGGTGAAATACATGCCGACGCTGCCGGCCGACAAGGTCGCCGGCCGGATGATGGCCGAGATCCACTTCTACGCGCCGTTCAATTTCGCGCTGATGAACAAGGATGAATCCTGGGGCAAGCAGGCCTATTACTGGGGCGCGGGCAACCACTCGACGACGGATACCGACCGCAATCCGACGTGGGGCGAGGAAGACTACGTCGATGCCCAATTCGCGAGCCTGAAGACGGCGTTCGTCGACAAGGGCATTCCGGTCCTGCTCGGCGAATTCGCTGCCCAGCGTCGCACGAACCTGACGGGCGACTCGCTGGCGCTGCACCTCAAGTCGCGCAACTACTACCACACCTACGTCGTCAAGAAGGCCCGCGCCAACGGCGTGCTGCCGTTCTTCTGGGACGTCGGGGCACCGGACGACCAGTCGGGCAGCATCTTCGACCGCCGCACGTACCAGGTGCGCGGCCAGGCGACACTGGATGCGCTGATGGCGGGCCTCGCGCCCTGATTGCGCTAGACTGGCGGTCATGAAAACCGCCATCTTCAGTGCCCGTCCGTACGACAAATCGATGCTGTCGGACGCCAACCGGGAAGCCGGCCACGACCTGCGCTTCCTGGAAGACCGCCTGACGCCGTCGACGGCCGCACTCGCGACAGGCTGCGCGGCCGTCTGCGTCTTCGTCAACGACACGGTCGACGCAGAGGTCCTCGCGCTGCTCGCGCAGCAGGGCACGCGGCTGGTGGCGACGCGCTCCACCGGCTACAACCACATCGACGTCGCCGCGGCGGAACGGCTCGGCCTCGCCGTCGTGCGCGTCACGGACTATTCGCCGCACTCGGTGGCGGAATTCGCGGTGGGCCTGCTGCTGGCCGTCAACCGCAAGATCGCCCGCGCGAGCGCCCGCACGCGCGACGGCAACTTCGACCTGCACGGCCTGATGGGCTTCGACCTGCACGGCAAGACCGTGGGCGTGATCGGCACGGGCAAGATCGGCACGATCTTCGCCCGCATCATGACCGGCTTCGGGTGCACGGTGGTCGGCCACGACCGCTACCCGTCGCCCGCGTTCGAGGCGCTGGGCGGGCGCTACGCGAGCATCGACGAACTGCTCGACTGCAGCGACGTCGTCTCGCTGCACTGCCCGCTGACGGAAGAGACACGCCACATCGTGAACGCGGCATCGCTGGCGCGGGCGAAGCGGGGCAGCATCCTCGTGAACACGAGCCGCGGCGGACTGGTCGACACGGAGGCCGCGATTGCCGCGCTGAAGACGGGGCAGCTGGGCGGTCTCGCGATCGACGTGTACGAGCAGGAAGCGAGCCTGTTCTTCCAGGATCTGTCGTCGACGATCATCACGGACGACGTCATCCAGCGGCTGGTGTCGTTTCCGAATGTGATCGTCACCGGGCACCAGGCATTTTTCACGGTGGAAGCCATCGGACAGATCATGCGGACGACCATCGAGAGTTTGACGGCGTTCGAGCAGGGGCGGGACCTTGCGAATCAGGTCCGGGCGGACCCAAATATTTAAATAGGATATACAAACTGTGTCACAATCGTCGACGGCCGTGCACCGGCATGGCTCACGCGAGAAAGGACACCCATGTCGATCCGCGCCGTCGCGCTGGCTGCTGCCGGCCTCCTCTTCACTCTGAACGCCGGTGCCGGGCAGGCCGGGGCCGTCTCCAAACCCTCTTTGGACGGGATCCAGAGCATCACCGTCACGTCCCAGCGGAACCCGTCGAAATGGTTCCGCGCCGAGAGCCAGCACGTGATCCTGTACTCCGACACCAGCCAGGATGAGGCGCAGCGCCTGCTGGACAACCTGGAGCGGCTGGACGACCTGCTGCGCATCTACACGCAGGGCTATACGAGAACCAGCGGGCCGGAAAGCAAGATCACGTTCTATTACACGGCGCGCTTCGACGACCTGGCCCGCGTGGGCGCCGGGCTCGATGCGCCGACGCGGGAAACCGTCGGCGTCTACAGCAGTTGCACGGACGGCGTGGCGGGTTTCGGCGCGCAACTCGAGACCATCGACGCGCTCGACAACAGCAAGCTGGCAAGGTATCCGTTGAACGTCAGCCTGTCCTTCCTGTTCGAGGCGTATGCGCGGCATTTCCTGTACCGCCACACCGACCTGCGCGCCCCGACCTGGTTCATCGACGGCTTCGCGCATTATTTTTCCACCGTACGCTTCACGGACAACCGCATGTCGGTTGGCCGCTGGCCCACGATCCTCGGCCGCTACTTCCGCCTGCTGGACAGCGAAATGGGCACCTACGCGCTGTACTACCGCGACGTGCTGGAGCAGAACGAGGACGGCGGGTTGGGCGGGGAGGGCAAGCTGCGCCAGCAGGTCGAGTACGCGGCGCGTTCCTGGCTGGTCGTCCACTATGCGCTGTCGTCGGAGGACAACCGGCGCCGCCTGGGCGCCTACCTGAAGGCTTTCCATGACGGCGTGCCGTCCGTGCAGGCGTTCGAGCGGACCTTCGGCATCCGCGTGGACGACCTGTCGACGGCGATGTGGCGCTACCGCCTGAAAGGCCTGCAGGTGCTGCAGGTTGACCGGCCGGAGCTGCCGCGCGCCATTGTCAACTTGGACGTGCTGCCGGAAGCGTCGGACGACTTCCTGCTGGCCGAGGCTTCGCTGAAATCGTGCCCGTCCGACGCCACCCGGCAAGCGACGATCAGGCGGGTGCTCGACGCCGCGCCGCCTCCGGGACTATCCGTGAGCGTGCTGGTGCAGCGCACGGTGGCCCGCGCGCTGATCTACGCGGGCCGCAGCGCCGACGCGCTGCCGTACCTCGACGCGGCGCTGCGCAAGGACGGCGCCGACGCCGAACTCCATTTCCTGGCGGGCCTGGCCCACCTGCGCCTTGCCGAAGGCGGCGGCGCCGACAAGGCCACCAGGCTGGCCGAGGCGCGCCAGCGTTTCGCGCGCGCGGTCGAACTCGCCCCCGCCTTGCCGGGCGCCGCACTCGGCAAGCTGTGCGTCGACCTCCTGGCCGGCGGCGAGCCCGGCCAGGACGCCATCGACGACGTCCTGACGGCCTGGCGCGGCAGCCGCGACGTCGGCGGCCTCGGCCGTACCGCGGCGCTCGTCTACGCCTGGCGCGGCGACGGCATCCGGGCCGGGAACCTGCTGCGTTCGATGGCGGGCAACCGGCGCGACCCGTACACGGCGGCATGGGCAGCCGGCTGGCAACGGCGGCTCGAGGCCGGCGTGACGCACGATGCGATCCGCGCCGGCCTGGCGTCCTTCCCGTGGTCCGGTCCGGCGTTCCGCGAATGGACCATCGATGCGACGGCGAGCATCGACAGGATCGAACTGAACGCCGGCATGGCGAAAGTGGGCAAGATGTTCTTCGCCCCGCCGCAGCCATTTCAATAAACCCGGGTCCACTTGCATTGCGCTGGGTCACCATCTATAATGCGGCCTCACGCGAAACAAGCGACCGGTTACCAGGAGAGGTGGCAGAGTGGTCGAATGTACCTGACTCGAAATCAGGCGTACGGGTGACCGTACCGTGGGTTCGAATCCCACCCTCTCCGCCAGAACAAACAAGGCCCCTCGGGGCCTTTTTTGTTTTGGCGGAGAGGAGCAGGGCGCCTGCGCGCCCTGCGTGTGGGATTCGGAGAGGGCTGGCCTTGCAAGGCCAGCCCTCTCCGAATCGCCCATCTGCCATCCGCAAGGCGGACGGCCCCGCGCGCCGCGGGCGCGCGCTGCAAAGCCAGAAAACTCCCCCCTCGCAGGGAGGGACACCCCCCGAATAACCCGATCGGAGTATTGTCCGCCCACCCCATCCGCGTAACACTTCCCCCATCGAAATTTAACCTTTTTAAATCGATTGGAGAAGTCAATGCCCGCCACCCGCGTCGTCGTCACCGGCTACGGAGCCGTCTCCGCATTAGGAGAAAACGTCCCGGAAATCTGGAACGCGATCATGAATTACCGCGCCGGTTACCAACTGACCGGATTCCCCGACTCGAAAATCAACGCCCGCTTCTTCAGCTTCATGGAAGACCGGCGCCAGCGCTACGCCGGCTTCCCGAAAGCCGTGCTGAAAATGCTGCCGACGTTCGCGAAGAACGCCCTGGTCGCCTCGCGCGAAGCCCTGCAGATGGCCTTCGGCAGCGCCGACGACATCCACCAGTTCATGAAGTCCCCGTTCGACATCGGCGCCATCATCGGCACGGGCTGGGGCGGCACTGACTCGGTCAACGACAACAACAACGATTACCGCGAGAGCGGCCTGTCGTCGTCGTTCGCCACCCTGATGTCCATGCACAGCATCGGCACGGCCGCCGTCGCGCTGAACTGGAACCTGCGCGGCTACCAGAACACGCCGGTCGCCGCCTGCGCGACGGGCACCATCGCCATCGGCGACGCGTATGAAGTCATCAAGTCCGGCCGCGCGAAGGTGATGCTGGCCGGCGGCAGCGAATCGCTGAAGGAGACGTTCAACGTGTGGTCGATCGACGTCATCCAGGCCCTGAGCAAGGAACAGCACGACGTGCGCCGCGCCTGCTGCCCGTTCAGCGCGCGCCGCAGCGGCTTCGTGCTGGCCGAAGGCGCGGCCGTGCTGTGCCTGGAAGAGCGCGAGCACGCGCTGGCGCGCGGCGCAACGATCCTCGGCGAGATCACGGGCTACGGCAATTACTCGGACGCGTACGACATGACGGCCCCCGCCGACGACCTGCGCGCGCGCCACATGGCGATCGTGCAGGCCGTCGGCCAGGCACCGCAGCGCATCGGCTACATCAACCTGCACGGCACGTCCACGCCGATCAACGACGTCAACGAGACGAACACGATCAAGTCGGCGTTCGGCGACGGCGCGCCCGGCATCCCGATGTCGAGCACCAAGTCGTACACGGGCCACCTGATCGGCGCGGCCGGTTCGCTGGAGACGATCTTCTGCCTGAAGACGCTCGAGACGGGCATCATCCCCGCCACGATCCACATGGACGAAGCGGATCCGGCGTGCGACCTCGACTACACGCCGAACGAGCACCGGCAGGTGGAACGCATGGATGCGGCCCTCAACGTCAGCTTCGGCTTCGGCGGCGCCAACAGCGCCCTCGTCGTCGAGCGTGCGTAAGGAGATCGCGATGCAGACCGCACAACGCCTGGCCGCCGTGCCGGCGCCGCTGGCCTTGTCGTTCGACATGCCCGCGGTGGAGCAGTGGGCGCGGTTTTCCAGCGACCGCAATCCGATCCACTTCGACCTCGCGCACGCCCGCGCGGCGGGCCTCGATGCGCTGATCGTCCACGGCATGCTCGCGATGATGCCGATGAAGGTAGCCGCGGCGCAGGCCGTCGCGCCGGACGGCTGGATGAAGTTCCGCACCCTGCTGCGCAACCCCATCGCGCACGACCGCGACGTCGTCTTCACGACGAAGCCGGCGGCCGGCGGCATCGCGTTCCGGCTGCTCGACACGGCCGGCAAGCTCGAACACTTCCGCGGCACCTATGGCCGCGTGGGCGATCCGGCGGGGCAGCTGCAGGGCGATACGCCGCGCGGCAAGCCGCTGGAACGCGCCCAGATCGACCGGTTCTTCGCGACGTACCCGCACGTGCGCGAGCGCTGGATCGCACTGGATGCGGTCGTGTTTTCCGAATTCATGCGCGCGCGGCTGCACGTCCTCGAACGCCTGGCGCATGCCCACATGATGCGCCTGTCCGGCGGCGCGCCGGCGTCGCGCGTCGTCGTGCAATCGAGCCACACGGTCACGTTCGACGCGGCGTTCTTCGACGCGCCCCGCGCTGCGGACCAGTGGGACAACCTGACTCATGCCCTGCTCACGCCCGAATTGCTCGCCAGCGGCAATCAGATCGGCGGCGTCGTCGCGCTGCCGGTCCTGTGTGCGGGCCGTCTCGTCATGCTGGTGGAAGTCGGCCTGGTCGCCAGGTTCGACACCGAACTCTCAAACTGATCAATCAACGGAGGTAACAAATGAAGGTAGCCGAATTCCTGCAGGATGCGATCGTGGAACTGAAGGACGTCGATGAAACGGCGCTCGTCCCGGCGCTGACGTTCGAGAAACTGGAACTGGACAGCCTGGACTACGTGGAAATCCAGCTGCGCATCAAGAAAAAGTTCAAGGTCGAGATCACGCCGGACCTGTTCGCATCGGGCCAGTTGAAGAACCTGGGCGACCTGACTGCGTACATCGAGGCGAACCAGGTGCAGGCGGCGGTGGCGTGATGACCGGCCAACCGCCCATCATCCCGCTCAGCCCGCGCGGCCGGCTCGGCGTGGAAACCCTGATCGAAAAATCGCATGCCGCGCCCATGGACCTGAACCAGGTCGTGCCGTGGCGGATGGGTGTCGATCGCCAGGGTGTGCCCAAGAAGATGGAGCACTGCTGGATCTACGGCACGCCGTGGTTCGACGCGCTGACGGACGCGCAGCGCCACGAGGTGCTGTGGCTGGAAAACGCGCGCGACGTGTCGATGTTCATCCTGCTCGAACAGACGCTGCCGCCGCTGTACATGGGCTACCTGAACGCCCACGCGGATGCGCTGGCGCCGGACGTGCGCGAATACCTGATGATCTTCTCGAAAGAGGAAATCATGCACACGCTGATGTTCCGGCGCTATATGAAGGTGGCGCGGCTGCCGCTGTTCGGCCCACCGGACGGCCTGCACGAGATGCTGACGGTGCAGCTGCCGAAGATGCATCCGGTGGCCGGCATCATCGCGACCCTGCTGCTCGAATGGGTGGCCGAGCTGTCGGCGCTGTTCGTGTCGCAGGACGACGTCGTCGAGCCGCTGACGCGCGAGATGTTCTACCAGCACCACGTGGAGGAGGCGCGCCACATCGCGTTCGGGCGCTGGGTCGGCGAATCGTTCTTCGAGCATGCGCCGGACGACCAGGCGACGCAGATGCGCCAGATGATGCGCGGCCTGATGGCGCGCCTCGTCCCCCAGTTCACGTACAACCCGGAAATCGCGCGCCACACGTCGTTCGCGTTTCCGATCGCCTGCGGCGACCAGGCCGCGATCGACGCCGTGCGCTACTCGGAACGGAGCCTGGGGCTCAACGAAAAGCGCTTCGCGCCGCTGTATGCCTGGCTGCGCAAGGTGGGAGTCTCGTGATGGACGCCGGCAGCCGTTGGGACGCGATCTGCGTCGGCGCCGGCATCACCAGCCTCGCGTTCGGCGCGCAGGTGGTGAAGCGGCATCCCGGCGCGCGCATCCTCGTCATCGACAAGCACGGCGTGCCGGGCGGGTATGCGACCGTGTTCCGGCGCCCGAAGGCGGGCGCCGCCTTCGACTGCAGCCTGCACAAGCTGAGCGGCATGGGGGAGGGCGGCAACCTGCGCCGGATCTTCGCCGACCTCGGGCTCGACGGGGAATTGCGCCTGAAGGTGCCGGCGGATTATTTCGAGGCCTGCCTGCCCGGCGGGTCCATCCGCTTCGGCAACGGCGTCGACGCTTTCCGCCAGGCGTTGCGGGACCGCTTCCCGCACGAGCGCGCGGGCCTGGACCGCTTCTTCGACGAGGTGGCCGTCCACGGCCGCAACGGCTACCACCAGTTCCAGATGATGGACGGGACCTTCGAGCCGGACTTCGCGCAGCTGCGCTACGCCCACAAGCATTTGAAGCACGTGACGGTGGCCGATGCGCTGGCGGAACGCATCACCGACCCGTGGCTGCGCGAAATCCTCGCCGCCACCGGCATCTACGTGGGCGGCTTCGCGGAAGACCTGGGCTACCTGTACTTCCTGCACGTCGTGTACGCGACGCTCACGCAGGGCAATGCGTATGTCGAAGGGGCGTCGCAGCGCCTGTCGGACGTGCTCGCGGGCCGCATCGTCGCGGCCGGCGGCCAGGTGCTGCTGGGGACCGCTGTCAGGAAGATCATCGGCGACGACGCCGGCAAGGTGCGCGGCGTGACGACAGCGAAAGGCGATTTTTACGCGGACCGTGTCTACCTGAACGCCGCGCCGCACTACGCGCTGCGCACGCTGTTCGACGACCAGCCGGCCTTGGCCCCCGTATGGCGCAAGCTGGACAACCTGAAGCCGTCGCGCTCGACGACGACCGTGTACCTGACGACGGACGCGGCGCCGGCAGACCTGGGCCTCGCCAGCACGGAGACGATGATCTTCGCCTGCGGCGCCGACGCGGGCCGCGCCGCCCGCGCAGCCTGCGCAAGCGACGACACGTGCGAGCGGGCCTACTGGCGCGACAGCGTCATGGAGGTCACGAACTACCACGCGCTCGACCCGAACTGCGGGCGCATCGTCTGCCTCAACGTGCTGGATGCGATGGCGCACTGGCCGGAGCGCCGCTCGCCCGCGTACAAGCTGAAAAAGGCGCGCGCGCTGAACGTGCTGCTCGAGCGGCTGTACGCAGCGAAGCCGGGCTTGCGCGGGCACGTCGTGTACACGGAAGTGTCGACGCCGCGCACGTACGAGCGGTTTACCAACAACACGGACGGCGCGGGGTATGGCGCGATGGTGGGGACGGACTTGTCCGGCCACGTGTTCCACCACGCGTTCCCGGTCGCGGGCGTCCATTTTCTCAGCGCCTGGGTCGCCGGCCCCAGTTTCGAGGCGGCGTTCGGGTATGCCGAGATGAAGGCGAAGCAATGGGCAGCCTAGCGGGAGGCATCCTGATGCGCACCTTGTTCCGGCCGGTGTTCGGCTGGCGCAGCAACGGGCTTGTGGGCCTGGAACCGTTCGTCCACACGAGCACGGACGGCAGCTGGCTGGCCGGCGCGGTGTATGTCAGCCGGCGAGTGCCGGCACGCGGCGTCGTCCTGCTGTGCCACCCGTTTCTCAAGTACGGCATGCACTGGTTCTTCAACCACGGTTATCACGAATGGCTGGCCGACGCGGGCTACCACGTCGTCGGCTTCGACTTCAAGGGCTTCGGCCGCAGCACGGTGGACGGCGTGTCGTTCGCGGAAGACGTCGTCGCGCTGGGCGAATGGGCGCACGACGCCTGGCCGGGCCTGTCCGTGCACGTGCTGGGCGCGTCGTTTGGCGCCTTCCACGCGCTGCACGCCATCGCGTCGGGCCGCACGGCATTCGCATCGCTGTTGTGCGACAGCGTGCCGGCCACGGTCGCGCGCTTCTTCGGCGGCGGCGTGACGGGCGCCGTGACGGGTGCCGTACTGAGGGGCATGAGCACGAGCCGCTGGGCCGATGCGACGGGCACGCGTCCCATCTTCCGCTCGCTGCCGCTGCCGCACGACTTGCCGCGCCTGTTCCTGTTCGGCGGGGACGATCCGTTCATCACGCAAGCCGAGGTGGCGCAGCTGCGCGACGCCTGCGGCGCGGGCAGCGTGCGCGTGTATCCGGACTGCGGCCACCTGGAAGTGCGCAAGGCATTCCCGGGCGCGTACTGCGGCGCCATCCTCGACTTTCTCGATCATTCAACTTCAGGCAAGGACTATCATTCATGGATTCGTACGCAGTAAAAAAACAGTGGGTACTGGTCACGGGCGGCACGCGCGGCATCGGCCGCGGTCTCGTCGCCGCCTTCTGTGCGGCCGGCTACGACGTCGTGTTCACCTACCAGCGCTCGCACGAGGCGGCCGCGGAACTCGTGCGCGAGATGGCGGACGCCGGCGCGCACGCGGCGGGTCACTGCTGCGACAGCGCGGACGAGGACGCCGTCAACGCGCTGGCGCGCGGGCTGCTCGTGGAGCGGGGCGCGCCGCATGCCGTCGTCAACAACGTCGGCATCACGCGCGACGCGGTCCTGATGCGCATGAGCCGCGAACAGTGGACGGACGTCGTCAACGCCAACCTGAACGCCTCGTTCTACGTCACCCGTGCCTTCGCGCACGCGATGGTCGAAGAGGGCGACGGCGTGATCCTGCAGATGTCGTCCGTGTCCGGCTTCAAGGGCAACGTCGGGCAGACGAATTACTCGGCCACGAAGGCCGCGATGATCGGCATGACCCGTTCGCTCGCGCTGGAACTGGGCCGCTTCAACGTGCGCGTGAACGCCATCGCGCCCGGCTTCATCGCGACCGAGATGACGGCGGAGATCCCCGACGCCAAGCTGAAATCCCTCGGCGCCGGCATCCCGCTGCGCCGTTTCGGCACCGTGCGCGAAGTGGCGTCGCTCGCGACCTACCTCGCCTCGGCCGATGCCGCCTACATCACGGGCCAGACGTTCGTCATCGACGGCGGCCTCACCGCGTGAACGGGAGGCAGCGTGACGTATGTCGTGACCGAACCATGCATCGGCTGCAAGCACACGGACTGCATCGAGGTGTGCCCGGTGGACTGCTTCCATGAGGGCGCGAACTTCCTCGCCATCGACCCGGAGCGCTGCGTCGATTGCGGGTTGTGCAAAGTGGAGTGTCCCGTCGGGGCCATCGTGGCGGAAAGCGGGCTGGCGCCGGAACAGCTCCATTGGCTGGCGCTGAACGGAGACCTGGCGCGGCGCTGGCCGCCCATCACGCAGCGCAAGCCGGCGCTGCCCGACGCCGCCGACTGGGCCGCGCGCACGGACAAGCTGGCGGCGCTCATGCGCTGATGCCGATTTCCCCCCACGGGTGTGGCATGCGCGCCGGGTCGCGATGGCGCATCCTTGCGGCCATGAACTCACCCATCGAACATCGCATCCTCGCCCTGTTCTCCGCCTGCCAGGGCATCGCCTCGCGCAGGGGCTTCATGGACGACGTGTATCCGCTGCTGCAACAACTATTGCCGCACGAGCGCTTCGTGTGCGGCATCGCAACGGTCGCCCCGGTGGCCGTGCTGGACGTCGTCGATGCCGGCTTTCCGAGTGGGTTCGTCGACGGCATCGTCGACGGGCGCGGCCGCATCGCGAGTCCCGTGATCCGCCGCTGGCTGATGGATGACGCGCCCGTCTATTTCGACGAGGCCGCGCGCGCCGCATTCGCCGAGCCGGAGGATGCCGCGTGGCTCGCGTCGTTCCGCCGGCACGGCATGCGCAACATGATGGCCCACGGCGTCAAGGACCTGCACGGCGGCGCGACCAGTTACTTTTGCTTCGCGGGCGTGCCGGACGGCGGGGAAGAAAAGATGCGGCTGCTGCAGCTCATCGTGCCGCACCTGCACGCGGCGCTGCGCACGCACTACCGCCTCAAGGTCCGCGCGCAGGACGTCGAGCTGTCGTCCCGCGAGCGCGAAGTCCTGCAGCTGGTCTGCGTCGGCAAGACCAACGAGGCGATCGGCTCCATCCTCGGCATCAGCCCGTGGACGGTCAAGGTCCATGTGCGCAACTTCATGGCCAAGCTGAACGTCTCGACGCGCGGGCATGCGGCGGCGATGGCGATGAAGAACGGGCTTGTGACCATTTGATCAGCTCAGTTCGCGGAACCGGCCCCGCACGATGCCGGCCAGCGTCTGCACCGCAAACACGGCGATGACAAGCGTCGCGATGCCGAGGATGAGCAGTGCAATGCCATCCATCACCGGGCTGTGTACCACCGCCGCGTAGCGCAGCGCGGTCACGGCCGACGCGGCGAGCGGGAAGCTGGCGGCCCACCACGCGACGCGGAACGGCGAGCAGGCCGGCAGGTGCACGAGGCGCGCCAACAGCACCGGCAGCAGGAACAGATTGACCATCACGAGCCCCTGGGCGAACGCGTCGACGCGGCCGAACGTCGTCGTGTACGTCGAATAGCCCACCGCGAACGGCGCCAGCAGGATCAGCAGCGACGGCTGCAGCGCGGGCGGCAGCGGGTCTTCCGTGATCAGGCGCGACAGCAGCATCGCCAGCAGCGGCAGCGCGAAGAACAGGCCGACGGCGAGGCCGAACACCATCACGCCATGCAGGCCGTCCCAGTGCAGCACGGGCGCGGCCAGCGGGATGTCGAGCATGCCGACGACCGGCACGATCCACGCCGGCGCCACCTGGGCCGGCGTATGGCGCAAGGACAGCCAGCGGGTGACGATGGCCCACGCGAACACGGTCATCCCGACGGCGCCCAGCACCCACGCGAGGCGGGCGAGGCCCAGGCTGACGTCGGCCAGCGGGAACGGCAGCAGCAGGAGGCTGATGAGGGGCTTGCCGAACAGATTGCCGCCGACCGGATGGGAGAACTCGGCACGTACCGTGGACCATCCGGCGGCGGCCTTGATGCCGTAGGCGATGGCCAGCACCGCGAAGGTGCCGATGGCGAGGGCGCCGATGGCCTGGCCGATCGCTGCCGGCACGCCGAACGCCTGGTACGCGAAACGCCAGGCGAGGGCCAGGCCCGTGAGGCCCATGACGGCGCCGAACAGGCCGACGGGCAAATAGGACAGCGTGGTCGGAACGGCTGGCGCGGCGCGCGTGCGGCCATGCCCGGATGCGGCAGCGTGTTGCCCGATCGTCTCGATTTGAGTCGGACCACAGAAAATTCCGGGACGACGTCCGAATGAAAAGGAAACTGCGCGAGCTGCGCGGCAATACGGCATTTTCGTGGCAGCGACATCCCTACACTTGTACTCATCCACTGTCATCAACCGGTCACCCACCAGCAGGAGACAAACCAATGAAGTACAAGCCGAAATTCATCAGCTTCGATTGCTACGGAACGCTCATCGACTTCGACATGGGGCCCACCGCACGGCGGCTGTTCGAAGACCGGGTTCCGCCCGGCCGGATGCCGGCCTTTCTGGACAGTTTTCGCTACTACCGCCTGGATGAAGTATTGGGCGAGTGGAAACCGTTCTTCGACGTAATCGCCAATTCGGTGCAGCGGGCGTGCAGGACGCACGGCGTCGAATACCGGGACTCGGACGCGGCCATGTTGTACGCGGCCGTGCCGACCTGGCAACCGCATCCGCATGTCGTCGAGACGCTGCAGGCGATCGCGCCGCACGTCCCGCTCGTGATCCTGTCGAACTCGATGGTCGACCTGATTCCGCATAGCGTCGCCCATCTCGAGGCGCCGTTCCATGCCGTGTACACGGCCGAGGAAGCGCGCGCCTACAAGCCGCGGGCACAGATATTCGAATACATGTTCGATCGACTCGGCTGCGGGCCGGACCAGATGATGCACGTCTCGTCGAGCTTCCGCTACGACCTCATGACGGCGGCCGACCTGGGATTCATGGCGAAAGCGTTCATCGATCGCGGCCACGAACCCGCCTGCGACGGCTACGGCGTCGACCGGCTGACCGATATCCGCCAGCTTCCGGGCCTGCTGGGGCTCGACCTCCTGCCCCAGGCCGGCGCGGCGAAACGGGTGGCATGATGGCCGGGAACCCTCCGCATGCGGAAGCGGCGTTGAGCACGACGGCGCCCAGCCTTCCGCCGGACGACGTGGGTCGCCTGGTCCGCCGTCTGTATGGTATCGAGGGCGCCGTCACGCCGCTGGCGGGCGAACGCGACCAGAACTGCCGCATCGAGACGGCCGACGGCACGCGTTACGTCGTCAAGATCGGCAATCCGTCGGAGCCGGTGCCGGTCGTCGATTTCCAGATCGCCGCGCTCGAGCACATCGCCCGCGCGTCGGCCCGGCTGCCGGTGCCGCGCGTCGTGCGGACGCTGGACGGCCAGGCGCGCGCCGCGACGGTCTTGCCCGACGGGCGCCGGTGCACCGTGCGGATGCTGAGTTATCTCGACGGCATCCAGATCCGCGAAACGCCCCGGACTGCGGCGCAGCGCCGGGCGATGGGGACGCTGCTCGCGCAGCTGGACCACGCGCTGCAGGGCTTCACGCATCCCGCCGCGACGCACGACCTGCTGTGGAACGTGGCGGCGGCGCACCGCCTGGTCGACAAGCTCGACGGCATCACGGACGCCTCCCGCCGCGCACTCGCCGGGGCATTCATGAGGCGCTTCATCGACCATGTCCTGCCGCGTCTCGGTTCGGTCAGGGCGCAGGTGATCCACAACGACTATCACTTGTACAACGTGCTGGTCGCACCCGGCGATCACGAACGCATCGTGGGCATCATCGACTTCGGCGACATGCTGCACGCGCCGCTGGTCGGCGAGGTTGCCACGGCGGCGGCCTTCCACATGACGGGGAATCCCGATCCGTTCGAGGGGCCGGCGCAGTTCGTCGGCGCCTATCACGCGGCGTTGCCGCTTGCCGCCGTCGAGCAGGAGATCGTGGCCGACCTGATGGCGACCCGCCACCTCATCACGGTGTTGATCTCCGAATGGCGCGCCGCGCGCTACCCCGAGAACCGCGCCTACATCATGCGCCACAACCCGGCGGCATGGGAGGCGCTGGCCCAGATGGCCGACATGTCGCGCAACGAGGCACGCGACCGATTACTGACCGAAGCACGAAAAGGAACCGCCAATGAACAGCACCACTGACCTCAACATGGTGAACGCCTACATCCCCGGCCGCGCCGACGTGGGACCGCTCACCGCGGCGATGATCGAACGGCGCGATGCGCTGCTCGGCCCGGCCTACCGGCTGATGTACGAACGGCCGCTGCACATCGTGCGCGGCGAAGGCGTGTGGCTGATCGATCCGGACGGCCGCCGCTATCTCGACGTGTACAACAACGTCGCCTCGCTCGGGCATTGCCACCCGGCGGTGACCGAGGCGATCTGCGCGCAGGCGCGCACCCTGGCGACGAACACCCGCTACCTGCACGACACGATCCTCGAACTGGCCGAACGCCTGCTCGCGACCGTTCCGGAGACGGCGCTTGCGCACCTCATGCTGACCTGCACCGGCAGCGAGGCGAACGATCTCGCCTATCGCATCGCCCAGGTCCGTACCGGCGGCACGGGGGTGATCGTGACGGAGACGGCGTATCACGGCTTCACCGACACCGTGTCGAAATTCTCGCCGTCGCTCGGCACGACGGTCGATCTGGGGGGGCATGTCCGTCTGGTGCCGGCACCGCGCCTGTATCATGCCGGGGACGCCGACCTGGCCGAACGCTTTACCCGCGACGTCGAGGCGGCCATCGCCGACCTGCGCCGCCACGGCATCAAACCGGCGGCGCTGGTCGTCGATTCCATGTTCACGAGTGACGGCATCCTTCCGGATCCGGCAGGCTTCCTGCAGGGCGCGGTCGACGCGATCAAGCGGGCCGGCGGCCTGTTCATCGCGGACGAGGTCCAGCCCGGTTTTGGCCGGACGGGCGAACATATGTGGGGCTTCCAGCGTCACGGCGTCATCCCCGACATCGTCACGCTCGGCAAGCCGATGGGCAACGGACAACCTGTCGCGGGGCTGCTCGCGACCGCCGACGCGCTGGCGGAGTTCGGACAGAACTCGCGCTACTTCAACACGTTCGGGGGCAATACGGTCTCGTGCGCGGCGGCGCTGGCGGTGCTGGACACGATCGAGCGCGAAGATCTCGTACGGCACGCCGCCAGGGTCGGCAAGATCCTGCGCGATGGCGTCGCCGAGCTGGCGCAACGCCACGAGGCCATCGGCGACGTGCGTGGCGCGGGCATGTTCGTCGGCGTCGAACTCGTGTCCGACCGCGCATCGCGCGCGCCCGCCCGCGAGCTCACCACGCGGGTCGTCAACCGGATGCGCGACAAGGGTGTCTTGCTCAGTGCCTGCGCAATGGGGCACAATGTGCTCAAGATCCGGCCACCGCTCGTACTGTCGGCGGAACAGGCCGGCATGGTAATCGACGTGCTCGACGAGGCGCTGGGCACGGCGCAATCCGCGCTACGAAACTGACCGTCATGCATTCCACAGTGTCCCTCGACCAGTTCGACATCAAGATTCTCGTGCACCTCCAGCGTGCGGGACGCTGTTCGAACGTCGACCTGGCCGCGGCCGTCGGCCTCAGCGAGAGCCCGTGCCTGGCGCGTACGAAGCGGCTCCAGGAAATCGGCGTGATCCGCGGCTACGGCGCCGATGTCGCGCTGGAGAAGCTCGGCGATCACCTCATCGTGTTTTGCGAGGTCACCATCGGCAACCACCGGCTGAGCGACTTCGCCAGGTTCGAGGCGGGGGCCGGCAGGTACCCGGAGATCGTCGAATGCTACAACGTCAGCGGCGGTTACGACTACCTGCTGAAAATCGTGGTGCCCGGGATGGGGCATTTTCACGCGCTCATGGAACGGCTGCGGGACGACGATATCGGGATCGAAAAATTCGTGAGCCGGATCGTATTGCGCCAGCCGCTCGGCCAACGCGGCTACCCGGTGAGCCTCCTCGTCACCGGAACGCCGGGCTGGGAGTGACGTGCGGCGTCAACCGCGCTTGACGGCGTGCAGCCACACGGCCGCGATGCGCTCCACCTGTTCGTAGCCTTCGCAGCCCAGCTGGCCGCCGAAGACGTCCGGATCGAGCTCCTCGTACGACCAGCCGTCCGTGTCGGCATCGAGGCGGTCGCGGATGGCGGCGAGGAACGGGTCGGCGCCGTCGACGATGGCCACGCCCGTGTACAGCAGCAGGCTGCCGCCGGGATGCAGCCGGTCCAGCGCCGCGTGCACGATGCGGATCGACAGTTCGGCGCCGTGCGTGCCGCCGCCGTGGCGGTACGTCAGCTCGTCCGGATCGAGGATGTACGGCGGGTTCGACATGATGAGATCGAAGCCGCCGTCGATGCCGTCCAGCAGGTCGCTGTGGCAGGGCACGACGTTGTGCGCCCCGTTCAGGCCCGCGTTGACCTCCGCGAGCGCCAGCGCGGCCGGGTTGATGTCGGCCGCGTAGACGGTGGCGTCGGGACAGCGCAGCGCCAGTTCGATCGCGCCCGGGCCGGCGCCGGCCCCGATGTCGACGGCGCGCCGCACCGCGCGGCGCAAGCCCCCGTGCGCACCGAGGACGCGCTTGAGGGCGCTCGTGTAGCGGTAGGTGTCGGGACCGAAGAACACGGCGTCTTCATCAAGCGTGGGCCAGGCCGAGTGGAAGTACAGGTGGTCGCCGATGGTCGAGGCGCGCACGCCGGCACGCCAGCCGTCCGCGCCCTCCGCAACCGCCAGGCCGGCCGCGCGCAGCTGGCCGGCCATGGGCTCGGGCAGCACGTCCGCGCGGTATGGCCGGCTCCAGCCGAACACGCCGCGCAGGTCGTGGGCCCAGGCATTTTCCGGGCGATTGTTAACCCGGCGGTGCGTGGCGGGGGTGACGGTCACGAAACGGTAGCCGGTGGCCTGTAGACTGCGGCCGAGTGCGGCCAGCGCGTCGTGGTGGGCGAAGGTGGGGGCGGTCGGGGACATGCGCGCAAGCATGCGCGTTGCCTGTGCCCACGTCCGTACGGGAGCGCACGGAGACGTGGACAGGCCGTCATGCACTCCGGGTCTGCCATATGGCATGATGCGGCTTATGTGAAAGTTCGAACAGATGCGGCCGCGCGCCGTATGCACAATGGACGGGCTGATGCAGGAAGCGTGGCCCTACAGACGAGGACGACCATGAAGACGACGCCGGACGTAACCATTCGCGAGCGACTGGAGCGTGAGGTCCAACGGGAACGCCACGAACGCCTGCTGCACGACGAAGAGCGCGCCGGCCTGGCGGTGGACGACGAGTTCCGCCTCAAGGATGCGCGCGAAAACATGGGGTCGGTGAAGATCAGGCGTGCCAAGGAACGCTGACGGTCCTCCGGCTCGACAACAAGCAAGGAGAACATCATGCGTTGGGAAGGCGACAGGCAGAGCGACAACATCGAGGACCGCCGCGGCGGTGGGGGCGGCGGCGGATTCGGCATCGGCGGCGGGACCGTCGGCATCGGCACGATCGTCGTGGCACTGATCGGCTCGTGGTTCTTCGGCGTGTCGCCGTCCACGATCCTGAGCCTGCTGTCGGGCGGCTCCCCGGCCCAGGTCCAGCAGGCGCCGGCGCATCCGCCCGCCAACGACCGCGAGACGCAGTTCGTGCGCACCGTGCTCGGCTACACCGAAGACACGTGGTCGCAGATCTTCCGCGCCAACGGCGCGACGTATTCGCCGCCGCATCTCGTGCTGTACTCGGGGCGCACGGCGACCGGCGGTTGCGGCACGGGCCAGTCCGCCGTCGGGCCGTTCTATTGCCCGGCCGACCGCAAGGTCTACATCGACCTGACGTTCTTCCGCATGATGCAGCAACGCTTCAAGGTGGGCGGCGAATTCACGCAGGCGTACGTGATCGCGCACGAGGTCGGCCACCACGTGCAGAACCTGCTGGGCATCTCGGGCAAGGTCGACAGCGCGCGCCAGCACCTGTCGGAACGGGAGGCCAACGCGGCGTCCGTGCGGCTGGAACTGCAGGCCGACTGCTTCGCGGGCGTGTGGGCCTACCACACGAACCAGGCCAAGCAGATCATCGAACAGGGCGACGTCGAATCCGCGCTGAACGCGGCGAGCGCCATCGGCGACGACGCGCTGCAGCGCCAGTCGCGCGGCGAGGTCGTGCCGGATTCGTTCACGCACGGCACGTCGGCCCAGCGCGTGCGCTGGTTCAAGCGCGGCCTGGAGACGGGCTCCGTCGAGCAGTGCAATACGTTCGAGGCGCGCCAGCTCTGACCCGCCTCCGCCTCCGGACAACGGCCGCCGCGTGCGGCCGTTTTCGTTCGTAAAATCAATAAATTTCCTTTTAAAAACAAAGCACTACGAAGCCTCGAAAAAAGCGTTCCGAAACCCCTGTTCGTTTCCGTGCGCCTATCGCCTTCCTTAGCGTTTTGACATACCTTGTTGTCAAGCGCTCGTCCGTTACGGCGGGCCGTCATCCAATGAGGAGGAATTATGCTGGCAATGAATTACCGGGGACCGTATCGCGTCCGCGCCGATTACAAGCCCGATCCCGTCATCGAACATCCGGGCGACGCCATCGTGCGCGTGCTGCGCTCCTGCATCTGCGGGTCCGACCTGCACCTTTACCACGGCATGGTGCCCGACACCCGCGTGGGCCATACGTTCGGCCATGAATTCGTCGGCGAAGTCGTGGACGTGGGCCGCGACGTGCAGACGCTGAAGGCCGGCGACCGGGTATTGGTGCCGTTCAACCTGTTCTGCGGCTCCTGCTTCTTCTGCCAGCGCGAACTCTTCGGCAATTGCCACAACACGAATCCGGAAGCGACGGCCGTCGGCGGCATCTACGGCTATTCGCACACGGCGGGCGGCTACGACGGCGGCCAGGCCGAGTACGTGCGCGTGCCGATGGCCGACGTGGGCCCGTACCCGATCCCCGACGACCTGCACCTGGACGACGCCGTGCTGCTGACCGACGCCCTCCCGACGGGCTACCAGGCCGCCGAGATGGGCGACATCCAGGAAGGCGACACGGTGGTCGTCTTCGGCGCCGGCCCCGTCGGCATCTTCGCCGCGAAAGCCGCGTGGCTGATGGGCGCGGGCAGGGTGATCGTCGTGGACGAGGTCGAGTACCGCCTGGAATTCGTCAAGCGCTTTGCCCAATGCGAGGTCGTGAACTTCCGCGAAGTGAACGACATGGCGGAGCACATCAAGAAGATGACCGACTGGATGGGCGCGGACGTCACCATCGACTGCGTGGGCGGCGACGCGGCCGGTTCCATCGCGCAGACGCTGACGGGCCGCCTGATGAAGATGCAGGCCGGCGCCTCGACCGTGCTGCACTGGGCCATCAACAGCGTGCGCAAGGGCGGTAACGTGTCGATCGTGGGCGTGTACGGCCCGACGTTCAACGCGGTCCCCATCGGCAACGTGGTGAACAAGGGCCTGACGATCCGCGCGAACCAGGCGAGCGTGAAGCGCCACCTGCCGCGCCTGATCGAACACATCCGCGCAGGCCGCATAAACCCGAAGGAAATCATCACGCACCGGGTGCCGCTGGAAGAAGTGGCGGACGCGTACCACATCTTCTCGAGCAAGCTCGACAACTGCATCAAGCCCGTCCTGATCCCGCCGTCGGCGCGCGAAGTCCAGGCCGTGAACGCCACCGCACTGCATTGAGGAGACGCCATGGAACACCAACATCACCATCATGACAGCGACGTGGACCACGTGCATGCGCATCCGCTTCAGGGCGACATGGCCGAAGGCCCGCGCCGTCCAGGCCGCGAGGAGTTGTCGCACATCGAGGGCTGGGGCGCCGACCTCGACCGCAAGAACCGCCCCGCCGTGCCGATGGAACGCACGCCGCCGCGCTTCATCCACGCGCACGACGGCAAGCTGCCGCAGCAGCCGGAAAACGTCGAGGTCCTCGTGTCGACCGAACGGCCCGGCATCACGCCGATCTTCGGCACCGCGCAGCCGCCGACAGGCCTGTCCGGCATGATGCGCCGCCTCGCGTTCAAATGGTCGGAAAACGACCTGCGCCATTGGCTGCTGCTGCTCGCGGCGGACCGCGTGAACGTCGTCGAGGGCATCGGCGAAGACCTCGCCCACGGCAAGGTACCGAACGTGCTGGGCGAAATGGGCATCAAGGCCGAGTGGGAGCACAACCGGGCCGGCCTCGTGAAGAAGGCAGTACTGGCCGGTGCCGTCGTCGGCACGGCCGTGTACCTGATGCGCCGGCGCGAGCGCTGAGCGTCCCGTGCGGTGCGCCTGGGCGCACCGTCAACCGCACCTTTTCATCCGCCTCACGGCAGCCGCAAGGCGCCGTGGGGCTCTTTGCGCTTGAGCAAATTCCTTTAAGCGAGCTCGGCCACACTGCATCGGTGTGCCCGCTCAATGAAAGGAAATCTCATGAACAAGCGCAAGATGTTGCTGGCGTCGTTCGGCGCCCTGTCCCTGGCGGTCGTCGTGCCTGCGGGCGCGGCCGGCCCCGGCACGATGAGCCCGGCGGTTGCCGCGTCCCCGCAGCTGGACGCGGCGCTGCTGGCCCAGCTGGACGCGCGCCGCGCCGCGCGCGGGCAGGATGCGCGCTACGGGTATGCGATCGTCGCGCGGCATCCCGGCACGCAGGGCACGCAGGTCGCGCGCGTGGCCCACACGTACAAGAACCTGCGCATCTTCGGCTTCGAATCCGTGCTCGTGCTGGATGCCAACGGCAAGCTCCTGTCCGAATCGGATTCCGAGCAGCGCGCCAACTTCGTGAAGGCCGACGCCGCCGGGCCGGGTTCGGATTTCAGCGTCGTGCCCGCGATCTCGTCGAAGGCCGCGATCGATGCGGCGCTGGCCTCGCTGGGCGCCTCGGCGCGCCACGAGACGCCGCCCAGCGCGGAGCTGATCATCTGGCCCGCGATGCGCACGGAACGTGTGCCCGACGCGCGCGACAAGCAGGAGCAGGAGCTCAACGCGCTCGACGTGCAGGAAGTCGTCGACCACTACGAACTCGCCTACCTCGTGCACACGCGCATGGTCGTCGGCGACAAGCCCGTGTACCACGACACCATCGTGAGCGCGCGCGACGGCGCCATCCTCGCCCGGTGGAGCATGCTGCAGACGGTGACCGGCGTGGGCCACAGCCAGTACAACGGCGACGTGCCCATCAATACGACGCTCGCCGAGGGCAAGTACAGGATGATCGACGACACCCGCGGCACGGGCGGCACGTTCGGCGCGATGGCGATCACGAACGCGAACCATGGCACGAGCGCGGGCAGCGTCTACGTCAACGATACGAACACGTGGGGCGACGGCAAGCAGTACGTGAACGGCGGCTCGACGACGAACGCGAACGGCCAGACGGCCGCCGTGAACGCGATGTGGGGCCTGATGAACACCTACGACACGATGAAGAACGTGTTCAACTGGCTGTCGCTGGACGGGCACAACACGGCCACGTACATCGCGGCGCACGTCAACACGGCATACGACAACGCCTATTACAGCGACACGTGCCGCTGCATGTTCATCGGCGACGGCGCCAGCTTCAACAGCCTGGGCTCGATCGACGTCATCGGCCACGAGATGGGCCACGGCGTGACGGCCGCCACGTCGAACCTGACGTATTCGGGCGAATCGGGCGGCCTGAACGAATCGTCGTCGGACATCAACGGCGAGGCCGTCGAAGCGTATGCGCGCGGGGGCGGGAGGGGCGATACCATCCCGCTCACGGGCAACGACTGGGTGCTGGGCAAGGAGATCAGCAAGTCGGGCACGCCGCTGCGCTGGATGTACCGCCCCAGCAAGGACGGCAGCAGCCCGGACGCCTGGAACAGCTCGATCAAGCGCCTGGACGTGCACTACAGCAGCGGCCCGAACAACCGCATGTTCTACTTCCTCGCGCAGGGCTCCAGCGCGGACAAGGCCGGCGATTATTACAGCAAATACCTCGTCAAGACGCCGGCCGCGATGACGGGCATCGGGCTCGACAAGGCCTACCGGATCTGGTTCAAGGCGAACACGACCAAGTTCACGTCGAGCACCAATTACGCGGATGCGCGCGCCAGGATGATCGACGCGGCGGGCGAGCTGTACGGCAAGAACAGCAAGGAAGCCATTGCCGTGCAGCGGGCGTACGCCGCGATCAACGTGGGCGCGGACGTGGACGAAGCGCCGGGGCAGTAAAGACGCACCTCGTCAGGTGGCTTCCAGGACAATGGCCGCGGCCTGGAAGTCGCCGGCGAGGTTGGGCTGGATTCCTTGTCCCATCCAGTAGGCGCCGCTCGCCTGTTTCGGTGTGCGCGGCGCCACGCCGCCTGCGATGGTGCGCAGCGCATACGTCTTCCGTGGATCGAGTCCGCGCAACCGGATATGGGGCGCCGGATTGCGCATGCCGCCGGAGTGAAGGAAGGCGAAGAGGACGGCCTGGTTGCCGTCCTGCGCGACCGACAGCGTCGCCGATCGTGCCGAGCCGCCCTGCGGCGATATCAACCGGTATAAATTGCCTTGTTGGACGGTTACGCGAATACGCTTGTACTCGGCAATAAGTCGCTTCGCTTGCGCGAAGTCGTTCGCGCTCCAGTGGTTCAGGTTCGCGCCGACCCCGAGCGAACCCTGCATGGACGACAGAAACCGGTATTCCAGCGATGTGGCGCGCTTGTTGACCCAGTTGGGCGAGTCGGTGACCCATGCCATCATGATCGCCGGCGCATAGGCCCGGCTGAAGCCATCCTGGATCAACAGCCGGTCGTACGGATCGGTATTGTCGGACACCCAGACCTCGTCGGTCAGGGCCATGATGCCGAGATCGACCCGGCCGCCGCCGCTGGCGCACGATTCGATCTCGACCTTCGGGTGGCGCCGGCGCAGCTCGCCGAGCAGCTTGTAGAGATTGTCCACGTACGTCACGTACAGGCGTTGCTGCTCCGCGGGCGGCACCTGCGGCCAGCCCGGTTCGGACCAGGCGCGGTTATGGTCCCACTTGAGAAAGGCGATGTCGTTCGCGCCGAGCAGCCTGTCCAATACCATGAGAAGGTGGTCGTACACGTCCGTGCGCGCCAGGTTGAGCACCAGCTGGTCGCGGGCTTCGGAGCGCGCACGTCCCGGAAAGTGGATGACCCAATCGGGATGGGCCCGGTACAAATCGCTGTCCGGATTGACCATCTCCGGTTCGACCCACAGCCCGAATTCCATGCCCAGGTCATTGACGCGTTTGATCAGTGGCGTCAGCCCGTTCGGGAATTTCTTCGTGTTGACGACCCAGTCGCCCAGGCCCGCTTTCGAACTGTTGCGCGCGCCGAACCAGCCGTCGTCGACGACGAAGCGTTCGATGCCGATGCTGGCGGCTTTCTCGGCCAGCGCCATCTGGCCCGCTTCGTCGACGGCGAACTCGGTCGCCTCCCACGAATTGTAGAGAACGGGCCGCGGACGCAACGCCGGCGCGCCCGGCAGGATCCGCGTGCGCTGGTAGCGATGGAACAGGCGCGACGCGCCGCCGAAACCGTCACCGGAATACCCCGCATGGAACACGGGCGAGGAGAGGCGTTCGCCAGGCTTGAGCCGATAGGCGAAATCGAAGGGGTTGTAGCCGGCGGTTACGCGGACGCCGCCGAGCGCATCCATGTCGACACCGATGCGCCACGCGCCGCTCCAGCCCAGTGCGCCGAACCACACGGGGCCGGACTCCTCTTCGGTCATGACCCGGCTCAGCGCGATCCACGGGTTGGCCTGGTGCGACGTCACGCCCTTGCGGCTCTCGATCACCGTCGCGCCGGGGCCGACCGGGCGGGTTTGCAGCGCGAACTCGCCGGCCCAGCGCCCGGTCAGGTACGACACGCGGTAATCGTCGTCGTAAGGCAGGTTGATGCTGGCCGCCGCCATCTGGTCGACCTGGATCCAGCCGTCCGTCCGGTTCTCGACGACGGCACTGCGCGTCAGGATGCCGGTTGCGGCCTCCATCGCATAGGCGAGCGTGACGTGCACGGCGCGACCGACGTCCTTGAGCCTGACCACGAGGCGTTCGCCGTCGAGCTGGTGGCCGACGTAGCGCAGGTCCAGGTCGCGCACGCCGTCGGGGAAGGTGACCTTGAGCGCCGGCTCCACCGTCAGGCCGGCACCGAAGCCGGGATACTCGAACGGCGTGACGGTGATCGACGTTTCGTTGCTGGAGTTCTCAGCGACCGGCACCGGCGCCGGCAGCGGATCGACCGGGGACAGCGCACTGCCCCAGTAGATGGTCTGCAGACGGCCATCCGGGTTGACGCCGAGCGCATAGGTGACGGCGCCGCCGTCGAGACGAAAGACGCGTGCCGCGTCGTCGATGGTGGGGCGCGCCCGGGCGGCGTTGCCCATGGTCAGTCCGGCAAGTCCGCCCAGCATGCCCATGCATACGGCGCGACGGCGTCGATCGATGTTCTTCATAGTCTCCTCAGCCAGCGATTTTGTTCATCTTATCGCAATGGCCGAGGAGTGGCCGAAAAGCAAAACTTCAGGGCTGCAGCAACGGATACGGATTGACGGGCGTTCCCTTCCACCACTGCTTGTCGGGCGTCAGCTCGAACACGGCGAAGTGCAGGTGCGGCGCGTTCGGATCGGCATTCCCGGTTGCGCCCACATAGCCGATCAGGTCGCCGCGCCTGACCTGCGCGCCTTCCTGCAGGCCGTCCGCATAGCGGTCCAGGTGCGCATAGTAATAGGCATATTTTTCGGTCGGATCGAACTGGTACACGGTCAGCCCGCCCGGCTTGCTCGTGAACAGCTTCACGATCCTGCCGTCCGCCACCGCGACCACCTTCGTGCCCTTCGGCGCCATGATGTCCAGCGCTTCGTGGTGGCGTTCGGTGCCGCGCGGCTGGTCGTACGTGTCGGCGAGCCTGGAGAACGGCATGCCTTCGACGGGCACGAGCAGCTTGCCCGGCGCGACACTTGGCGCGGGGTCCGTGCCCGCGGCGGCGGGCGCGTCCGGCGCGGCGGGACGCAGCGGCAGGTCGAGTTCCGTGAGGTCGGGCATGACCTGCGGCGCCGGCGGCAGCTTGCCGTCGATGCCGCTGGCGGGCGGCGGCGGCGCGGGCAGGGCGCCCGTGTTCGCTGCCACGGCCGGTGCGGTGGCGGGTTCGTGGGGCATCTGGCGCAGCCAGACGAACAGGCCGCCGGCGCCCACCAGCACGCCGAGCAGGAAGGTCATCAACCATCTCATCGCCGTCTCCTTTGCTTCGTTTTAGTCTTGCAGAACGACCTCGGTGCCCGCCTGGACGAGGCCCGCCACTTCCGATGCGCTCCAGTTCGTCAAGCGGATGCAGCCGTGCGATTCGCTCTTGCCGACCGAGGCCGGCACCGGCGTGCCGTGGATGCCGTAATGCGGCTTGGTCAGGTCGATCCACACGACGCCGACCGGGTTGTTGGGGCCCGCCGCGACGGTCGTCTTCTTGTCGCCCGGCTTGGCGTCCCAGAACAGTTTCGGGTTGTAGTGGTAGGTGGGGTTGCGGTGCACGCCCTCGATTTTCCAGTTGCCGATCGGCAGAGGATCATGTTCGCTGCCGCTCGACACGGGATACTGGGCCAGCACGGTGCCGCCGGCGTCCTGCAGCTGCAGGATGCGGGCCTCCTTCGACACGACGACGCGCGCTGCCGCCGCCAGCGCCGGGGTGCCGACGACATTCGGCACGACGATCTGCTCGCCCGCGCGGCCCAGGTCCTTGCCGGGGTTGAGTTTTTCCAGCAGAGCCGGGCTCGCGTGGAATTTCTCGCCGAGACCTTCCGCCGGCGTGGCGTAGCCGAGCGTGGGCAGCTTGGCCTTTTCCATCATGTCGTCCGGCACGGGGCGGAACGGGCCCGCGACGTCGGTGTCGGCCAGCGTGTAGGTCAGCAGGGTCGGCGTCTGGTCGATGTTCAGCGCGTTCCATGTGGCGTCGTCGAGCTTGCCGGTCGGATTCAGGCCGCGCGCCTTCTGGAAGCCGGCCAGCGCCTGGCGCATGTTGGAGCCGTAGGCGCCGTCGATTTCGCCCGGCGAGAAGTGGGCGCGGTCGAGCAGCATCTGGGCGCGCAGCAGCCGCTCGAATTCGGCCGCCTGCGCGGCGGCCGGCTCGGCCTGCGTGGCCGGGGTGGCGGCGGCCGGCTGCGCCTGCGGTTGCGCGGCGCCCGCCGGACCGGCGAGGCCGGCCAGCAGGGCGATCAAAAGGGGAATGCGGGTCGTTTTCAACATGGTGTCCTGCCTGAAATTGCGTTGGCTTCAGGTTAGTGCCGCGCAAGACGGGACTCTGTGCGGGAACGAACCCAGCTTCGTCGGGCCGGCGGTACAATCCGCCGCATGACCATGTTGACCATCACCCTGCAGCCGTCCGGCTGGTCCTTCGACACCGACACGGAGACGACGGTGCTGCACGCCGCCGAACGGGCCGGCATCGACCTGCCCAGCTCCTGCCGCAACGGTACATGCCGCACGTGCATCTGCCGCCTCGCGGGCGGCACCGTGCGCTATCTCGTGGAATGGCCGGGGTTGTCCCTCGACGAAAAACGCGAGGGCTATATCCTGCCGTGCGTCGCGGTCGCGCAGGACGATCTCGTGGTCGACCAGCGGCTCGCGAAGAAGATCGTGTTTCCCGACTGAGAGCGCCCGGCAAAGCTGCAGACCTGCTTCGATAGCAACAGCCTCATGCACTCGGCTGACCAACGTCCGCTATCGGGCCGGGAACTGACCGATTGCCAGGCCGGTACCGGTAACTCATCACGTAGTCCGCCCGGTTCGTCACACGCCTGCCCCCTGAATCCCTATCTGATACACACTTCCCGCACAGCCCGGGAAGGGGCGCAAATGTAAATCATTCAAGGGGAAGGCCGTGCGTACATGTTTCTTGATAAGTCTAGTTGTCTTCTTGATAGGCTTCGCGTCTGCCCAAGCGGCGACCTGGCAGCCGTCGCCGGGACATGTGCAGATTGATATTTGGCCTGGTGCAATCCCCAATGCGGTGGCTACCCAGCAGCCGGAATCGGTCGTCGCTGCGACAGGACACGGTGGATGGGCACAGATCAATGACGTGAGCAATCCAACGATGACCGTGTACTCGCCGAAGGGCGTGAACACCGGAGCCGCCGTCATCGTCTTTCCCGGTGGAGGATTCCGAGTCCTGGCCATTGACCTGGAAGGGACGGAAATCTGCGACTGGCTGACATCACGCGGGATTACCTGCGTATTGCTCAAATACCGCGTCCCCGGAGGGAACGACTACTGGGATGAGAAATGTCGATGCAGAATCTTTCCAAAGATACCGCTTGCGCTGCAGGATGCGCAGCGGACCATCAAGCTCGTGCGGTCGAAGGTAACCGAACTGAACCTGGACCCGCGCAAGATCGGTGTCATCGGCTTCTCGGCCGGGGGCTATCTGGTCGCCCAAACCAGCAACATCGTTGCGTCTGCCTACGCGCCGGTCGACGCCGTGGACAAGTTAAGCAGTCGCCCCGACTTTGCTATTGCGCTTTATCCGGGGCACCTGTGTCGCTCTGGAACACTCGAACCAGGCATTCGCGTGACGAAGGAAACACCGACCACATTTCTATTGCAAGCCTGGGACGATCCGGTCGACCCTATCTGCAATAGCACGCTGTATGCCCGGGCGCTGAATCAGGCAGGCGTACCGGCCGAGGTTCATCTTTTTGCAAAAGGAGGGCACGCCTTCGGTCTTCGGGAGAAAGACCATCCTTTGGCAGCTTGGCCTTCGTTGGTGGAAAACTGGCTCAAGGAAATCGGCGTCCTATAAGTCAGCAAAATCGATGGCGGCTTCGGGCGATAACGGACACACGCTGCGGCCATGGCAGGCCGCGTCAGCGCGCGTCCGGGCCCAGCGCCGACTCGATCGCGCGCAGCACGCGCGGCCACGCGCCCGACGTCGCCGCCACCTCGTCGTAATGGCTGGCGCCCGGCAGGATCACGACCTCCGCGCTGTCGCCGGCCGCACGGGCGCGGGCCGCGAAGTCGTGCGCGACGCGCGGGGGCGAGATCGTGTCCAGTTCGCCGGTGACGAGGATCGTATGGCTGCCGTTCGGCATCAGGTCGCCCGCGTTCGTGTCGGAGAACACGTCCGGCCGGCCCTCGCCGGGCGTGCCGGCCAGTTCGGCGATCTCGCGGCCGCAACTCGTCTTCAGCAGCGCGGCTTCGCGCCGCAGGTCGGCCAGGCCGCCCAGGCTGACGACCTGGCGCACGGGGACGATGTCCTTGCGGTACAGCGGACTCGACGCGGGGATGCGGGGCCGTGCCGCCAGCCATTGCACGAGCTGGCCGCCGGCCGAGTGCCCGACGGCCACGAGTCGGCCGAGGTCGAGCGGATGTTCCCGGGCCGTGCGCGCGAGCAGGTCGAGGGCTGCGTTCATGTCCTGGTAGGTGCCCGGGTAGCCGCCGCCGGCCTCGTCGACGCGGCGGTATTCCACGTTCCACACGGCGATGCCGCGCGCCGCCAGTGCCCCCGCCACGTTGCGCAGCTGCGTGATGCCGCCGAATTCCTTCGTCCAGCAGCCGCCGTGCACGAGCACGGCCACGGGGAACGGTCCCGTGCCGGACGGCAGGAACAGTTCGGCGTACTGCGACGGCGCGGCGCCGTAGCGCAGGGTGGCGGCGGGCGCGGGGCCGGACAGGGCCAGGTAGTCGTCCAGCGTCATCGGGGCGGCATACACGGTAGAGGTCATGGCGAGAGTCAGCGCAAGGGCGGCGAGGCGTGTCATCGGCTCGACTATACCAGCCCCGCACGATTGAAAACCCGCCCCGATCTTCCATGCTAGGCTGCACACAACGTCAACCGCAACCATAGGGAGATCATCATGACCCAATCGAAATCCACAGGCAGCCAGAACAAGCAGTCGGGTAACCAGTCCGAGGAAGACGTCCAGAAACAGAAGGCGGGCGTCAAGGAAAAGAGCAGCCACGACCACATGTCGACCGTGAAGGCCGGCAAGGACAAGGGTGCGGGCGGCGGCGCCAAGCAGAAAGAAGGCCGTTGAGCCCGTTCGCCGGAGAAAATCGATGAGTTTGCCGGAACACGCACATTCCACGCCGGACCCCACGACGCCCGACCCGGAGCTGCCGCCGCCGCAGCCGAGTCCGGATCCGGACGACGTACCGGCGCCGGCGCGCGCACCGGTGAAGGAGCCGGACGCGCCGGAACCGCCCATCAAGGCGGAATAAGCAGGTGAAGGGAAGAGGATGGGGCGGACCGTCGTGTCGCCCCATCCTTTGTCACGAGAGGGTCAGGCCTTGCCTGGGGCGGTTTGCTGGTTACCGGCCTGGCCGGCGTCCTGCTTGTTACCCTCATTGCTGCCGCGCTTGGGAATGTCGCGAATCATCTCGTCCGTTTCATGCTGGCCTGGCGAGCGCTCCCCGCTGCCGATGTCCGCTTCGTGCAAATTGGGCGGGGCGTCGGCGCCCGGGTCCGGTTTCGGAATGTCGGTTCTCATGGTGTGCTCCATTGCGTTGTCGTGTTGGCGCAATACTAACAGTCCATGTCCGGCCACGGCGCGCAATAGGATCGCCGATTGTGTACGCTGGCGCACATATATCTTTTAGGAACTTTTTGATAATAGGCTTGAGGCCAACGACTCTCGGAGGAGAAAAGCATGAGCACCACCCTGTACAACAAGATTCCGCTGGGCCGCGGCCCGCTGCTGGGGTCGCACAAGATGCACGCGGCCGTGGCGCTGGGTGTCCTGGCGGGGGCGGGCCTCGTCTGGGCCGCCGTGCGGGCGTTGCGCTGACGGCAAGACAGGTTGCCGGGACGGCCCGTCGCCGTTACCATGGCGGGCTTGTTCTCTTGGAAAGTGGTAATGAAGAATCTGAAACTGACGGGCGACGAATACGATGCGCTCGAATTCATCCGGCGCGGCGCGCAGACCGACCGTGTCAATGCCTGTGTCGGGCGTAACGCGAAGCGCCTGTCGGGCCTGAAGCTGATCCAGTATGCGAAGAACGGGAGCCTGGCGCTGACGCCGCAGGGAACGGAACTGCTGTTCCTGCGCCGCTGCGTGCAGGCGCTGCGCGCGCTCGAGGCGGACCCGGCGGCGAATGTGGATGACGACGTCGTCCAGTTCCTCAGCCGCAAGTCGCACATTGCGGCGCGGGCCGAGGGCGGGTTCGGATTGACGGAACGTGGTCGCGAGTCGTTGGCAGATATCTCTGCCCAGGAATAGGGGGGGCACGCCTGCGCCCACGCGGACGCCACGTCACGCGTGGGCTCGGGGAGCCCATCCAACGTATTGCCGACGTCGCGTATTAATTTGTGCGGCGGCGGTTCGGATACACCAGTGCCCGTACCGCGATCTCCGCCGGCACGCCCATCGCCGCGAGGAATTCCGCGGCGCGCTGCAGCCCCAGCGTGGGAACGGACGCGACGGCCTGGTTGACGAGGTCGCGCGTGCGCATGTCGGTGCGCGGCCTGCGTTCCGCCAGGGTGGCCGTGGCGGTGTCGATATTCAGTTCAGTCATCATCAATGCTCGGTGAGTGTATTGCTAAAGAATCACAGAGTATTGTATGAGAACGATATTGATTAAGCCACAGGAAATTGCACGAAATCTCGCACTTGTCATGCAGACTTAAAGCGGATTCGAGATTTCTTCAGGCGGCGGCCGTCTGCGGCTCGTCTTCCGGAGCCGTCAGGCCGCGTCGCTGGCGTAGCAATTGCTCGAATTCATGGGCCGGGAGCGGCTTCGAGAAATAATATCCCTGCATTTCGTCGCAGCCCTGGTGGCGCAGGTAATCGAGCTGTTCGGCCGTTTCGACACCCTCGGCGATCACGGACAGGCGCAGGTTGTGCGCCAGCGCGATGATCGAGGCGACGATGGCGGCATCGTTGGCGTCGTGCGTGATGTCGTTGACGAACGAGCGGTCGATCTTCAGCACGTCGATCGGGAAGCGCGACAGGTACGAGAAGCTGGAGTAACCCGTGCCGAAATCGTCGATCGACAGGTTCACGCCCAGCGATTTCATGCGGTGCAGCAATTCCACGGCCGGCGTGACGTCGCTCATGAACAGGCTTTCCGTCAGTTCCAGTTCGAGGCAGGATGGATCCAGGCCCGTGTCGTCGAGCACGGCCTCGATGCCCGGCAGCAGGTCGGCCGCGCCGAACTGGCGCGCCGACAGGTTCACGGCCACGCGCAGCTTGCCCAGGCCCGCATCGTGCCAGGCCTTGTTCTGGGCGCACGCGGTGCGCATCACCCAGGCGCCGATCGGCACGATCAGGCCCGTGTCCTCGGCGATGCCGACGAAGCGCGACGGCGGCACCATGCCCAGTTCCGGATGCTTCCAGCGGATCAGCGCTTCCATGCCGACGATGCGGCCCGTCTGCAGGTCGACCTGCGGCTGGTAGTGCAGCACGAATTCGTTGCGTTCGAGGGCGTTGCGCAGCGCGCTCTCGATGCGCACGCGCTCCAGCGATTCCTCGTTCATGGCCGGCGTGTAGAACTGGAAGTTGTTGCGGCCCAGTTTCTTGGCGCGGTACATGGCGATGTCCGCGTGCTCGATCAGGTTCTCGGACGGCGTGCCGTCGCTCGGGAACGCGGCCACGCCGATGCTGCAGGTGACGAAGAACTCCTTGGTGCCCAGCATGACGGGCTGCGCGACCGAGTCCATGACGCGCTGCACGATGTCCGGCGTCAGCGGCTGGTCGTGATGCTCGGACAGGATCACGACGAATTCGTCGCCGGACAGGCGCGCGACGGTATCCGTGTCGCGCAGCGACGAGCGCAGGCGCGCCGCGACCGTCATCAGCAGGACGTCGCCGGCCTTGTGGCCCATGCTGTCGTTGACGTACTTGAAGCGGTCCAGGTCGATCAGCATCACCCAGACCTGGTGGCCGCTGCGGGTGGCGTACGCGACGGCCTGGCCCAGGCGGTCCTGCAGCAGCGAGCGGTTGGGCAGACCCGTCAGCACGTCGTGCTGGGCCACGTGGTGCACGCGCTGCTCGGTGACCTTGCGCGCCGTGATGTCGCTGCCGGTGCCGCGGTAGCCGGTGAGGCGGCCCGTCTCGTCGAACGTCGGCTGGCCGTTGATGCAGAACCAGCGCTCCTCGCCGTTGTCGTCGACGACGCGGTATTCGAGGTTGCGGAACGGCTCGTGCGCTTCCAGGGTGGCGACGTGGTCGCGGCCCAGTTCCGTGTCCGTCAGCGCCGGCACGTAATCCCAGCGGCGGCGGCCGAGCACGCGCTCGGTGGCGATGCCGGATTTTTCCGTGAAGTCGCCGGTGACGTGGGTAAAACGGAATTCCTCGTCCTGTTCCCAATACCAGTCGGATGACATGGCGACGAGCTGGCGGAAGCGCTGCTCGCTCTCCTGCAGCGCTTTTTCCGTGCGCTTGCGCGCGAGGACGTCGTCGATCAGGCGCTGGTTCGTCAGCTTCAGGTCGGCGGTGCGCTCGCGCACCAGTTCCTGGACTTTCCGCGCGCGCTCGCCGGCCGCCTGCACGAAGGCGCACAGGAGCAGGGTCGACAGCACGCCGCCGGTCAGCAGCAGGGTCGAGCCGAGATGGTCGGCCAGCCACGGGCTGGGCGCGGCGATGGCTTCCACGGTCCACGACTGGCCGCCGACCGTGAAGGTGTTCAGGGCGCGGCCCGTGTAGCCGCCCGACAGCAGCGGGACGGGCGATTCGGACGCCGTCACGTCGCGGCTCGCATAGGCGAGGCGGGCCGGATCGGCGCGGCCGCCGCCATAGAATTTCAACTGGATGCTGTGGTCGTCCAGCAGGCCGGCCCTGGCCAGCGTGGCATTGGCGAGGGTCGGCACGGAGACCACGGCGGCGGTGTCGCCCAGCAGGCGGCCGCCGCGGGCGTACACGGGCATCAGCACTTCGAAACTGGGGGCGCCCGGTGCCTGGGCGATCTGCAGCAGGCTGGTGAGGGCGGCACGGCCGCTCGCCTGCGCCCGCCCGAGGGCGTCCATGACCTGGCGGTTCTGGCTGACGTCCAGGCCGAGGGCCGCCTCGTTACCCTGCATGGGTTCGAGATAGTCGACGACGTGGTAGCGTTCGCGCGCCGGCGCCGCCACCCGCGCGGGGCCGCGCATCTCGCGCACCACGAGGTCGGGCTGGAACTGGCGCAGGTCCGCTTCGAACGCGGCGCGGTCGGCGGCGTCCACGACGCGGTGGAAATTGAAGGCGCGGATGTATGGATTGCGCTGCAGCAGCGGCGTCGTGAAATCGTGGAATTGCGCGCGCGTGACCGGTTGCACGGTCGTGAACAACTGGTTGGTGACGTTCAGGACTTCGACGGCATCATCCATACCCTGGCGCAGGGCAGCCACACGCACACCGGTCCCCTGTTCGAAGGCCAGCGCCTTGTTGTCGTATTCGAGACGGCTGATGGCAACCGCCAGCACCGCGGTCGCGGCCAGGCCGCCGGCCAGCGTGAGGCCTGCTGCGAGCGTGAGCGAAAACGGCAGTCGGCGACGCGACATCCGGGGTTCCCTATGCATGAAAGATGAGAGCTTGCCCTAAGGCATGAAGAAGCATCAGTTTGTCACAGAAACTCTAGTTTCCGCAAACAAATTGTCACAAGCGGGACCGCGTCGCGCGAAGGTGTGGTAGGGCCAAAACAGATCGCGATGCGATCCAGGCAAGGATGGCTCGAATGGCTAGCCGATTCAATAATCCCAGGCCGATTCCGCGCCGGCGCCGCAGCGCCGTCATGCGGCGCAGGACGGCATCCGCGGGGGCGTTCAATGCATACACGATGCGGTTGTTGCCCGCGACCTTGTCGAACCAGCAGGTGTGGCCGGCGAACACGGTATCGAGCGCGTCCATCACGTCCGGGTAGCGCGGATCGTACGTGAAGACGTTGGCCACGAGCACGCCGCCGGGCCGCAGCGCGTGACGGCAGTCCGTATAAAAGGGCGTGTCGGCCAGCCTGGGCGGCAGCCCGCGCGCGTCGAAGCCGTCGACCAGAAGTACATCGGCCGAGCCGGGATGCGCGGCCAGCCAGTCGGCCGCGTCGGCCTGGACGACCGCGAAGCGCGCGCTGTCGGGCGGCACGTGGAAGGCGTCGCGCAGGGCGATCACGTCGGCGCGGAGTTCGATGACGGTGATGTGCGCGTCGGGAAAATGGCGGTGGCAGAACTTGGCCAGCGAGCCGCCGCCGAGCCCGACCATCACGATGCGGACGGGAGACGGCGCGAACAGGACAAACCCCATCATGGCGCGCAAATAGGCCAGCACGAGGGCGTCGGGCCGGGCCAGCAGCATCTCGCTCTGGATGTCGCCGGGGACGAATTCGAGCGTCCGGCGACCCCGGCGCGTACGTACGAGCGGCGGGGTGGGGCTGTTGTGAGGCATGCCGTCAAGTATAGGTGAACTTGTTGCGGTCGATAGGTTTCTGATAAGCTGGCCGTTGCAGCCCAAGCGGAGACCTCATGTTCCTGGACCACCCGACCATTACCGCCACCAACAGCCAGACCGAGCCGGACCGCATCGAGCGCCTGGATCGTGTCTATGGATATGCGATGGCGCTGGCGGACGTGGACGGGAACCCGGGTTTCGTCGACAAGCTGACCCAGATCCACGACCATAAAGGGACCCTGATCGTGTTCTGGCACGGGCAGCCCACCGAGGCCGAACGGGAGTACTGGGCGCGTGCCTGGTCCAGCCGCGTCGGCGACGGCACGACCGCGGTCGTGCACGAATGCTGAGGTGACGATGGACGCGACCACGATGGTCCTGGCACTGGCACTCGGCAACCTGGCCTTGTGCGCCACCCTGTTTTTCTTCGAACAGTCCGGCCATGCCGGCCGTCCGGCCGTGCCGACGTGGGGCTGGTCGCGTCTCTACCAGGGCGCCGGCTGGCTGCTGCTGGCCATCGGCGCGGCGGGCGTCGTGCCGGAAGGCCTGGCCTTGCCCATTGCCTACGTCCTCGTGTTCGCCGGCGTGGCCTGGGAATCCGGTGCCGCGTGGGAACGCGCCGGCCGCCTGCGCTGGCGCCGCGCCACGCTCCCGGCGCTGGGACTGGCAGTCGCCGCCTTCCTGCTGTGCTGGCTGATCGACCCGATCGGCCTGCGCGCCGTGGCCGCGTCCCTGGTCCTCGGCGGCTTTTATTTGTCGCTCGCGGCGGCGCTGGCGCGCGGCTGGGCGGCCGCATCGATGCTGCAACGTTTCCTGGCGCTGGCGACGACCGTGCTGGCCGTCGTCGTGGGCGCGCGCGGGGCGCTCGTGCTGCTGGCGCCCGCGGGCTGGGGCTGGATGACGAGCGATATCCTGCGCCAGCTGCACTCGGGCGCCCTGTATCTGCTGGCCCTCGTCGGCGGCTTCGGCTGGCTGCTGCTGGGCCGCGAGCGCGAACAGGCCGAGCTGGCGCGCCTGGAAATCAACGACCCGCTCACCGACGTGCCGAACCGGCGCGGCTTCTTCCAGGCCCTGGCCCCCTGGATGGCGCTGGCGCGCCGTCCCGGCCAGCCGACCGCGCTCGTCGTGTTCGACCTCGACCAGTTCAAGCGCATCAATGACGGCTACGGCCACCCGGCCGGCGACGTCGTGCTCGCGCACCTGATCAATACGTGCAAGCGCCAGTTGCGCGACAGCGACCTGCTGGGCCGCCTGGTGGGCGTGGAATTCGCGATCCTGCTGCCGCGCACGAGCCTGGACGATGCGGCGATGGTCGCCGAGCGCATGCGCGCCGCGATCGAAGCGGAGCGCGTCAAGACCGAGCGCGCGATGATTTCATTGACGGCCAGCTTCGGCGTCACGACGATCCGCCCCGACGACAGCACCGTCACCTTGCTGGCCCGTGCCGACGAGGCGTTGCGGGTGGCCAAGAAGGCCGGGCGCAACCGGGTCGAAGTGGCGGCGTCGGTGCTGGCGCCCGTCGAGGAAGAATGAACGCCCCCGCGCAGGGGCGCGTACAAACCGCCGTGTCCGCCATGGCGTCTCTGGCGCGCATGGCTTATGATGATGTGATCAACGATGCTCCTGTCATCGATCCGTCATCCAGCCCCGCTATCGTGGCGCCGTTTTCGACTTCGGAGTCTGCATGAGCACCACACCTCCCATTCACGCCGCACTCGTCCTTGGCTCGGACAGTTTCCGCCTGCTCGTCGGCACCGTCGAGGACGGCGCGCTGCGTCCCCTCGACAGTTTTCATGCGCCGCTGCGGCTGGCCGCCGCGCTGGACGCGCAGGGCTGTCTGAGCCCCGAGGCGATGGACAGCGCCTTCGACTGCCTGCGCACGATCCGCGCACGCCTGTCCGACCATGCGCTGGCCGCCGTGCGCGTGGTCGCCACGTCGACCCTGCGCATGGCCCGCAACAGCCACCTGTTCCTGCCGGCCGCGCAGCAACTGCTCGGCCATCCGGTGCACGTGCTGACCGGCGAGCAGGAGGCCGTCCTGACGTATCTCGGCGTGGCCGACGGCGCGGCGCACGACCCCGACACGCGTACCCTGGTGCTGGGTATCGGCGGCGGCTCGACGCAGCTTGCGCTGGGCACCGGGCGCCACGTGCAGAAGGTGGCGTCGCTGGGCCTGGGCACGTCGCGCCTGGCGCTGACGTTCTTCAGCGGCGGGCGCATCGACGCGGTGTCGTTCGCGGCCGCGATCGCGTCCACGCGCGCCAAGCTGGGCGACGAGACGCCCGCGTTCGGCACCGGCCGGCGCGACCGCGCGTGCGGCGCGTCCGGGACGATCCACACCCTGGCGCGGCTGCTGGCCGACAACGACCTCGCCGGTCCCATCACGCGCTCCCGGCTCGAGTCGCTCGCGGCGCGCGCGCTCGGCCGAGGGCGGCGGCGGGGCGCCGCTGGCCGGCCTCGGGCACTTGCGCCTGCGCGACGTGACGGCCGCGCTGGCCATCCTGCTGGGCCTCATGGAAGAGCTGGAGATCGAGGAACTGGAGGTGCCGAAGACGGGGCTGCGCGCCGGCGTGCTGGCCGAGTTGCGCCACGGCCGCGCCGCGCTGGCGGCTTGACGGTCCAGGTAGGTTTTGGCGGCAAGGTCTGGCATACTGTTGTCTGTTTTTAATCATTATTGCCGCTGCCGCCCTACCCAAGCCATGCTGCGCTTCCTTCGCCACGGATCGATCGCCTGCTGTTTGCTCGTCGGCGCGCCGTCGTTCGCGGCGGGCACCGTGTCGCTGTGCTTCGAACGCCAGGAAGTGCTGCCGTGGCGCACCCTCGACGGCGGCGGCCTGAATTTCGAGCTGCTGGCCGAAGTGGCGCGGCGCCTCGGGCTCACGCTCGATTACCAGAGCATGCCGTGGAAGCGCTGTCTCGCGCAGGTCAAGGCGAACCAGGTCGACGGCGCCTTCGCCGTCAGCTTCAGCCGCGAGCGCCTGGCGCTGGGCGCCTATCCCGGCGTGAAAGGCGGCGATGGCCTGGCCGATCCGGCCCGGCGCATGCACGTCGACCGCTACGTCCTGGTGCGCCGCAAGGGCGGCAAGGTCGACTGGGACGGCAAGCGTTTCGCCAACGTGGACGGCCGCATCGGCTTCCAGCTCGGCTACTCCGTCGGCGACTTCCTGCGCGCCCAGAACGTGCCCGTGGACGAGGGCAGCCAGCAGGCCGACGAACTGGTGCAGAAGATGCTGGCCGGCCGCCTCGTGGCGGCGGCCCTCGGCGGCGGCGACGCGATGCGGCTGATGCGGTCGGCGTACGCCACGCAGATCGAAATGCTGCCCGTGCCGCTGATCGAAAAGCCGTACTACCTGCTGCTGTCGCACGCCTTCGTCGCGCAGCGGCCGGACCTCGCGGAACGCATCTGGAAGACGATCGAGGACGTGCGCACGAGCCCCGCCTACCGCCGCCGCGAGCGCGAGCTGACCGGCCATCCGGGAGGCGGTCATTAATTCCCTGTCCTCCCCCGGCCCGCGCCGTTCGGGAGCGCTTTTGCGTGGCCTGGTACGGGGACTCGCCGACAGCTGGCGCCAGAACATCGTGTTCCGGCTCGGCGCCGGCATCGTGCTGGCGGTAGCCCTGTCGACGACGGTGTACACGACCTGGGTGATGCATTCGCTGCACCGCGAAGCGAGCGCGCGGCTGGGGGAACGGGTCGAACGCCAGGCCAACGTGGTGTCGCACGCGCTGGCGCGGCCGCTGTTCGACATCAACAGCGCGGCCGTGTCCTCGGTCGTCGATGCGCTGGGCGGCACGCCGGAAGTGATCATGCTGCGCGTGCTGGCGCCGAACGGCATGGTGCTCGCGTCGCTCGGCTCCGGCGCGGACGAGGAGGGCGCCGAACGCGTCCAGCAGAAAGTGGTTTACCACGACGGCAACCGCGAATACCTGGTCGGCTCGATCGACCTGGCGATCTCGCGCCGCCAGATCGACGCGGACCTGCGCCGCCAGATCATCCAGACCGTGCTGGGCAACCTGATCCTCACCCTGACCATCACCCTGTGCGTGCTGCTGATCGGCCGCCGCATGACGCAGCCGTTCGCCGACATCCAGGAAGCGTTGGAAAAGCTGGCGCGCGGCGAGACCGACATCCACTTGTCCGGCATCGGCCGGCGCGACCAGATCGGCCGCCTGTCCTCGGCCGTGCGCAGCTTCCGCGACACGTTGAACCGGCTGCGGCGCGCCGAGCAGGTGACGAACGGCCTGCTGCGCGAAAAGAGCGTGATCGAACAGCAGCTGCGCGACCTGAACGAAGACCTCGAACAGAAGATCGCCGCGCGCACGCGCGAGCTGCTGGACTCGATGCGCATGGCGCAGGGTAGCCAGGCCAAGCTGCAGGCCATCGTCGACACGGCGCTGGACGCCGTCGTGCGCATGGACCGGCAAGGCCGCATCGTCGGCTGGAACGCGCAGGCGGAAAAGATGTTCGGCTGGAAGGGCGAGGAGGTGCTGGGCCGCGATCTCTCCGAATGCATCGTGCCGGAGCGCCACCGGGCCGCGCACCGCAACGGCCTCGCGCGCTACGAACGGAGCGGCGTGGGCGGGGTGCTGGACAGCCGCATCGAGACGTATGCCTTGCGCCGCGACGGCGTGGAATTTCCGATCGAGCTGGCCATCACGCGCGTCCAGCTGGCCACGAGCGACGACTACGAATTCTGCTCGTTCATCCGCGACATCTCCGAGCGGCGCGAGCGCGAGCAGTCGCTCGTCGCGGCCAACGTGCGCGCGGAGGCGGCGAACGTCGCCAAGTCAGAATTCCTCGCCAACATGAGCCACGAGATCCGCACGCCGATGAGCGCGATCATCGGCATGGCCTACCTCACGCTGCGCACGGAGCTCTCGCCCAAGCAGCAGGACTACGTCGGCAAGATCCACCGCGCCGCGCTGTCGCTGCTGGGGATCATCAACGACATCCTCGACTTTTCCAAGATCGAGGCGGGCAAGCTGGACGTCGAGCACATCCCGTTCTGCCTGGACGACGTGCTCGCGAACGTGGCCAGCGTGACGAGCCAGAAGGCGGCCGACAAGCACCTGGAATACCTGTTCCACGTGCCGCACGCGATCCCGCGCATGCTCGTGGGCGACCCGCTGCGCCTGGGCCAGGTCCTCATCAACCTCGTCAACAACGCGGTGAAATTCACGCCGGCGGGCGAGCTGGAACTGTCGTGCATGCGCCTCGACGATCCGGCCGCGGACCGCTTCCGCGACGGTTATGCGACGCTGCGTTTCGCGGTGCGCGACACGGGCATCGGCATGAGCGAACAGCAGCAGGCGAAACTGTTCCGCGCGTTCAGCCAGGCCAACGGCAGCACGACGCGCGAATACGGCGGCACGGGCCTGGGCCTGTCGATCTCGCAGCAACTGGTCGGCCTGATGGGGGGGCGCATCGTCGTCGAGAGCAGCCCGGGCAAGGGCTCGACGTTCCACTTCGACCTCGACTTCCCGCTGTCCGGCGAGCCGGAACGCGTGGCGGTCGCGCCGCCGGAACTGGACGGCGCGCGCCTGCTGCTCGTCGACGATTCCGACGTCGCGCGCGAGATCATGAGCGAAGCGCTGCAGACGCTGCCGCTGCGCGTGGATCTCGCCGCCAGCGGCGCCGAAGCGGAAAGCGCGCTGCTCGCGGCCGATGCCGCCGGCGACCCGTACCGCGTCGTGCTGACGGACTGGCAGATGCCGGGCATGAACGGCATCGAACTGGCGCGCCGCATCGCCGGCAACCCGGCGCTGCGCCATCCGCCGTCGACCGTGCTCGTGACGGCGTTCGGCCGCGAGGAAGTGCAGAAAGAAGCGGAAGCGGCGGGCATCCGCGGCTTCTTGTGCAAGCCGATCGGCCAGTCCGCCCTCGTCGACACGCTCGTCGCCCTGTTCGCGCCGCCGCGCGTATCGAATGCGCGCAGCAGGTTCGAGACGTCGGGCGACCACGCGGCGCGCGTGCTGCTCGTCGAAGACAACCAGGTCAACCAGGAGATCGCGCTGGAACTGCTGCAGGCGCAGAACATCGCGGTGGACGTCGCCGCCACCGGCAACGAGGCGCTGGACATGCTGTACGAAGGCGGCCCGCAGGCCTACGACCTCGTGCTGATGGACCTGGAGATGCCGCAGCTGGACGGCCACGCGGCCACCGTCGAACTGCGCAAGGATGCGCGCTTCGACAAGCTGCCGATCGTCGCCATGACGGCACATGCGCTGGCCGAGATCCGCGAACGCTGCCTGCGCGAGGGCATGCAGGACTACATCACCAAGCCCGTCGAGCCGGAGAAGCTGTACGCCACCCTGGCGCGCTGGATCGGCCAGGCCGTGCCGCCGCCGCTGTCGGCCGGCGGTGTCGTCGTGGCGGACGGCCCGACGCTGCCCGGCCTGTCGACCGTGTCCGGCATCGACTCCGCGTATGGCCTGCGCCACGTGGCCGGCAACGTCGCGCTGTACGTGCAGCTGCTGGACCGCTTCCGCGCCGCCCAGCGCGACGCGGGCGCCCAGATCCGCGCGGACTACCAGGCGCGCCGCCTGCGCCAGGCGGCCGCGCGGGCGCACACTTTGCGCGGCGTGGCCGGCAACATCGGCGCGCGCGAGCTGCAGACGCTGGCGCAGTCGGTGGAAGAGGGCCTCGGACTGACGGCGCCCGACCGCGGCCGTCTCGCGGCCGGCGTGCGCGCGCTGGAAGCGGCCGTCGACGCGACCATGGAATCGCTCGACCGCTATTTTGCCCGCGCCGCCATCGCCCCGCCGCCGCCCGCACCGCCCGTGCCGCCTTCGGTCGCTCCTGATGCGGACGACGCCGCGCTCGACGCCGTGGCCCAGCTCGACCAGCTGCTGGCCGAGTACTCGGGCGATGCCATTGACTACTTCGAGACGGTGCGCACGCGCCTGGCCGGCGTGCTCGACGCCGAGCACATGGCGCGGCTGGAGCAGCACCTGTCCCGTTACGAATTCGAAGAGGCGCGCCAGCAGTTGCCCGCCGCAACCCGCCCCGATACCGCGGAAACCTGATGAACATTGTCACCACCGAAAAGACGAGCACGAGCAACAAGGACAAGCCGACGATCCTGATCGTCGACGACACGCCCGACAACATCATGCTGTTGTCGCGCCTGCTCAAGGACCGCTACAACACGAAGGTCGCCAACAACGGCAGCCTGGCGCTGCAGATCGCCCAGTCCACGCCCGGCCTGGACCTGATCCTGCTCGACGTGATGATGCCCGGCCTGGACGGCTACGAGACGTGCCGCCAGCTGAAAGCGAACCCGGTCACGGCCGACATCCCCGTGATCTTCCTGACCGCGAAGAACCAGGTCGAGGACGAGGCGATGGGCCTGTCGCTGGGCGCCGTCGACTACATCGCCAAGCCGATCAGCCCCCCGATCCTGTTCGCCCGCGTGGCCACGCAACTGACGCTGCTCGATGCGCGCCGCCAGCTGCAGGCGCACAACGAGAACCTGGAAAAGCTCGTGCAGGACCGCACGGCACAGCTGGCGCTGATGCAGGAAGCGATCATCATGGCCATGGGCACGCTGGCCGAGACGCGCGACAACGCGGCCGTGACCAAGGGCGACCACCACATCCGCCGCACGCAGCACTACGTGCGCGCGCTCGCGCGGCACCTGCAGCACCATCCGCGCTTCGCGACGGACCTCACGGACGAGAACATCGAGCTCCTGTACCGCTCCGTGCCGCTGCACGACATCGGCAAGGTCGGCATCCCCGATCGCATCCTGCTGAAACCCGGTGTGCTCGACCGGGAGGAATTCGAGGTCATGAAGCTGCACGCCGTGTACGGGCGCGACACCATCATGCTCGTCGAGAAGCACATCGGCGGGACCAACGGCTTCCTGATGTTCGCACGCGAGATCGCCCACTCGCACCAGGAGAAGTGGGACGGCTCCGGCTATCCGGACCGCCTGGCGGGCGAGCAGATCCCGCTGTCGGCGCGCCTGATGGCCGTGGCCGACGTGTACGACGCGCTGATCTCGCGCCGCGTGTACAAGCCCGCGTTCACGCACCAGCAGGCGCTGGAGGTGATGCGCAAGGGCCGCGGCACGCATTTCGATCCGGACGTGCTGGATGCGTTCTTCGAGATCGAAGGGCAGTTCGCGGCGATCGCGGAGGAGTTCCGCGACGCGGAGTCCGAGGCCTGATCTTCCGGAAAACGGCTAAATGATATATATTGTTTGGCTTGTTTGAAGATGGAGGTCCCATGGCGAGGACGACGGCGGCGAAGACGCCCGTAAAGACGGCCGCGAAGCCCGCGGCGAAGAAGGCGGCCGCGACGAAGGCCGCGCCGGCGAAGAAGGCGGCCATGAAGAAGCCGGCTGCCGCGCCGGCCAGACCGGTGCGCGCGAAGGCCGCGCCCAAGCCGGCGAAGGTGGCGCGCGAAGCCGCGCGCGCGGTCGCGGCGCCGGTGAAATCCACGCGTGCCAAGGCCGCGCCTGCACCGGCCACGCGTCCGCACCTCGTGCGCGACAGCTTCACCATGCCGGAGCAGGAATACGCCGTGCTCGCCACCGTCAAGCAGGCCTGCCTGAAGGCCGGCTTCGAAGTCAAGAAGAGCGAGTTGCTGCGCATCGGCGTGGCGCTGCTCGGCCAGCTCGACACGGCGTCGCTACGCGCCGTGCTCGACAGCCTGCCCCAGCTCAAGACCGGCCGCCCGCCCGGCGAATGAACCGCGTTCAGTGATGGGTCGGCGGCGGCTCCGTGCGCGCTTCCGCCGTCAATTCCTTCAGCTCGCGGATCGGGATATTCGACTTCTCGTGCATCCGCAGCAGGATCGTGGCGCCGACGTTCAGCTTGCGGTGCCGGATCTTGCTGATGATGGGCGGCTGTACCTCCAGGACGCGGCACAGTTCCGCGTCGTTCTTCAGCTGCATTCGTTGAATCAATGTGTCGAGCAATTTGTTCGGAACAAAACTCGACGGCTCCATGGCCCGGGCGCGATGCATCGCCTCGAGCAACTCCTGTTTTTTCTGCCGTACGCTCATGAACTCCTCCGCCTTGGGGTTGTGTTCAAGACAGATCGACTGTTTTGGAGAGTTGCAGGGTCCGTCCGGCTCATCCCCCGCCCGAACGGAATCCAGCCCGACCGATTTGTTGATGACTTATGCCTGGTGGGTTTGTTGGAATGCTACTACGAAGTTGACAATTATGACGCACTGTTCATGACTAAAACGCCATAAGATGCGTCTTTCTTGCGGGAACTTACGCTAATTTCAATCCGGCGCGGGTCAACACGAAGGTCCGGTCGGCCAGGGCGGCGGCCGCATGGGAGTGGGTGACCATGATGGCGCCGGCGCCGCTGGCCTTGATCTCGGTGCGCAGCAGGCGCAGGATGCCGTCGGCCGTGTCGGGGTCGAGGTTGCCGGTGGGCTCGTCCGCCAGCAGCAGGGCGGGCCGGTGCACGAGCGCGCGCGCGATGGCCACCCGCTGCAGCTCGCCGCCGGACAGCTGGCGCGGAAAATCGGCGCCGCGTCCCCCGAGGCCCACGGCGTCGAGCATCTGTGTGGCGCGGGCGGGGTCGGGGCGGCCGTTCAGCAGCAGCGGCAGCGCGACGTTCTGCAGCAGCGTCAGGTGCGGCAGCACGTGGAAGGCCTGGAAGATAAAACCCATGCGCGTACGGCGTAGCCGGGTGGCGGCATCGTCGTCGAGCGCCGACATTGGCGTCCCATCGACGCGGACTTCGCCGCTATCGGGCGCGTCGAGTCCGGCAATCAGGTTCAGCAAGGTGGACTTGCCGACGCCCGACTCCCCCATGATCGCGACGAACTCGCCGGGTTCGAAGCGGTGCGACAGCGCCGCGAGCACGGCGCGGCCGCCATAGGATTTGCTGAGATTGACGAGTTCGAGCATGGAACGCCGATTGACAAAACCACTACTCTAGCACGCCCCCCAATTCGGGGTCAGAGCACATTCTTGCCAAAATTCGGGGTCAGAGCCCGTTTTCGAGAAATTGTGCTACGGACGACGACGCGTCCACACATGCGCGAAACGGCTTGATCGGGACGGCCCGCAGCGTTCGAAACCCGAATTTTATGCCATATCAAATTGTGCTCTGACCCCGAATTCGCCGAAAAATGTGCTCTGACCCCGAATTCTTGCAGGGTAAGGGCGTGCGTGCGGAATCGCGGAATCGCGTATCATGGCCGGAACGGCAACATTCCAGCCGGCCGCACGGTGCGGCCGCACCACCGAGGACACCCGATGCTGAACGCGACATCGCCCGCAGTGCCCGTAGTAAACAACGATGGATTGCACGTACCCGCCGAGCTGGCAGAAAGCCTGACGGCCCGCCAGGCCTGGATCTCGCCCAAGTTCCTGTACGACCCGCTGGGTTCGAAGCTGTTCGAGGCGATCTGCGAATTGCCCGAGTACTACCCCACGCGGACGGAAGCCGGCATCTTCGATCTGCACGGCCCCGAGATCGCGCGTACGGTCGGCACCGGTGCCACGTTGATCGACCTGGGCGCCGGCAATTGCGCGAAGGCGGCGAACCTGTTCCCGCTGCTGCAGCCGCGCCAGTACGTCCCCGTCGACATCTCGGCGGAATTCCTGCTCGATGCCGTCGAGCGCCTGCGCCAGCGCTTCCGCTACATCGAGATGCGCCCGCTCGGCATGGATTTCTCCGGCAGCCTCGAGCTGCCCGACAGCGTGCGCGAGGAGCGCCGCCTGTTCTTTTATCCCGGTTCGTCGATCGGCAATTTCACGCCCGGCGAGGCGCGCGATTTCCTGCAGCGCGTGCACGCGCAGTGCGGGCGCGACGGGGGACTCCTCATCGGCATCGACCTTGCCAAGGAGCACGCCGTTTTGGACGCGGCGTACGACGATGCGCTGGGCGTGACGGCCGCGTTCAACCTCAACGTGCTGCGCCACGTGAACCGCCTGCTGGGTGCCGACTTCGACATCCGCCAGTGGCGCCACCGCGGCTTCTACAACCCGGCCCAGGGCCGCGTCGAGATGCACCTGGAAGCGCAGACCGTGCAGCAGGTGACGTGGCGCGGCGGCGGCCGCCGGTTCGCGGCGGGCGAGTGGATCCACACGGAAAACAGCTACAAATACCGCCAGAGCGACGCCGTCGGCCTGCTGGCCCAGGCGGGCTTCGCGGCCACGCGCGTGTGGACGGACCCGAAACAGTGGTTCGCCGTGATCTACGCGCGCGCACTATCGCATTGAAGGAGCCGCGATGGGAGCCTCCGAACACCGCCTGTCCACCGCCTTCGAACACGTGCGGCAGCGCACGCTGCACCTGGCCGAACCGCTGACGGCCGAGGACTGCTGTGCCCAGTCGATGCCAGACGCGAGCCCGATCAAATGGCATCTGGCGCACACGACGTGGTTCTTCGAGACCTTCATCCTCGAGCCGCGCGAACCCGGCTTCCGGCCCCATGACGCGGCGTTCCGCGTGCTGTTCAACTCATACTACAACGGCGTGGGCGCGAAGCATCCGCGCGCGCAGCGGGGCCTCTTGACGCGGCCGACGCTGGCCGAGGTGCATGCCTACCGGGCCGCCGTCGACACCCGCATGCTGCGCCTGCTGGCTTCCAGGCCGGACGACGCCGAACTGGCCGCCCTGGTCGAGCTGGGCCTGCAGCACGAGCAGCAACACCAGGAACTGATCCTCACGGACGTCAAGCACCTGCTGTCGCGCAATCCGCTGTACCCGGCCTATATCGATTCGCCGCTGCCCGCTTCGGGCCCGGTGGAACCGCTGGCCTGGATCGATTTCGGGGGCGGCCTCGCCGAGATCGGCCACGCCGGCGAGGGCTTCGCCTTCGACAACGAAAGCCCGCGCCACCGGCAGTACCTGCAACCGTTCGCGCTCGCGTCGCGCCTCGTGACGAACGGCGAGTACCTCGAATTCGTCGAGGCGGGCGGGTACCGCGATCCGGCGCTGTGGCTGTCCGACGGCTGGGACCTCGTCGCGAACGGCACGCTGGACGCGCCGCTGTACTGGGTCGGCGACGGCGACCGCCGGCGCGAGTTCACCTTGCACGGCCTGCAGGCGCTGGACCTGGCGCGGCCCGTCGCCCACGTGTCGCTGTACGAAGCCGACGCGTACGCGCGCTGGCGCGGCGCGCGCCTGCCGACCGAAGCGGAATGGGAATTCGCCGCGCGCGACACCGCGCTGACCTGCGGCGACCTGCATCCGCGCGCGGCGGGCAGCAGCGGCCTCGCGCAGATGTTCGGCGAGTGCTGGCAGTGGACCGCGAGCGGCTACGCGCCTTACCCCGGCTTCGCGCCGGCCGCGGGCGCGATCGGCGAGTACAACGGCAAGTTCATGGTCAACCAGTACGTGCTGCGCGGCTCGTCGTGCGCGACGCCCCACGGCCACGCGCGGGCCAGCTACCGCAACTTTTTCCCGGCCGGCGCGCGCTGGCAGTTCACCGGGATCAGGCTCGCGCGATGAAATCGGCGCGCGGCCTGCGCCTGCGCGTGCTGAACCGGCGCGCCAATGCGTGGATCGTCGCGCACCCGCTCGACTTCACCCTGCAGTGCGTGCGCGCGTTCCGCGCCAACCAGGGCCTGCTGCTGGCGGGCGCCGTCGCCTATTACGCGCTGCTGTCGATCGTGCCGTTCCTGATGCTGGTCGTCGTCGTGCTGTCGCACTTCATCGACCAGGTCAACCTGCTGCTCACCTTGCGCCGCTACCTGGAACTGCTCGTGCCGGGGCAGTCCGGCTCGATCGTGGCGGAGGTTGCACATTTTCTCGACACGCGCGACCTGATCACGTGGGTGCTCGGCTTCACGATGCTGTTCTTCAGCTCCCTCGCGTTCACCGTGCTGGAAAACGCGATGAGCGTGATCTTCGTGCACCGCGTGGCCGTGCGCCGCCGTCACTTCCTCGTGTCGGCCGTGCTCCCCTACTGCTACATCCTCGCGCTGGGCTTCGGCGTGATGATCGTGACGCTCGTCGCCGGCACGCTGCAGGTGATCGGTTCGGAGAGCGTCGAACTGTTCGGCCGCACGTGGTCGCTGCACGGCGTATCCGGCGCGCTGCTGTACCTGCTGGGGCTCGTGGGCGAGATCCTCGTGCTGACGTCGATCTACCTCGTGATGCCGGTGGGACGGCTGTCGCTGTCGCATGCGCTCATCGGCGGCGTGACGGCCGCGCTGCTGTGGGAAGCCGCGCGCCACGTCCTCGTGTGGTACTTCACGACGCTGTCCAAGGTGAATCTCGTGTACGGCTCGATGAGCACCGCGATCGTCGTCATGTTCAGCCTCGAGATCGCGGCCAGCCTGCTGCTGTTCGGCGCCCAGGTCATCGCGGAATACGAGCGCGTGGGACAGAAGGGACAAGGAGCAGATCCGCAGCCGATGCGGACGGCGCCCTGATGGCCAATATCGTCTTTTGCTGGGAACTCGGCGCGGCGCTCGGCCACGCCGGCCGCCTGAAAGCGCTCGCGCGACCGCTCGTCGCACGCGGCCACGACGTGTCCTTCGTGCTGCGCGACCTCGTGCACACGCGCCGCCTGCTGGCCGACATTCGCATCCCCGTCTACCAGGCGCCCCTGTGGCTGCACCGCGTGGAAGGGCTGCCGCCCGGCGAGGCGAGTCTGGCCGACATCCTGCTCGCCTGCGGCTGGCTCGACGCGGACGCGATGGCGGGCCTCGTCGACGGCTGGCGCCATCTATTCGGCGCGCTCCAGGCTGACGTTGTCGTGGGCGATTACGCACCGGGCGCACTGCTGGCCGCGCGCAGCCTCGGGATCGCGAGCAGCGCCGTCGGCGCCGGCTTCCAGATTCCGCCTGCGGGACCGCTGCCGCCGCTGCGCGACTGGGAGGCGGCCCCGCGGGCGCGCATGGCGGCGACCGAGGCACGCGTGCTGGCGACCGCCAACGCCGTGCTGGCCCGCCACGGCGCGGCGCCGTACGCGCGCGCGGCCGACCTGCTGCGGGGAGACATGCCGCTGCTGTGCACGTGGCCGGAACTGGACCCGTGGGGCCGCGCGGAGACGGATGCGCGCTGGTTCGGCCCCACGATCGGCGGCACCGGCGCGGCCGTGCCGGCCTGGCCGGAAGGCGCCGGTCCGCGCGTGTTCGCCTACCTGCGCGGGCCGCATCCGGAGCATGGGGCGATGCTGGAAGCGCTGGCGCGCGCCGGCTGCCACACGCTGTGCTACCTGCCCGACGTGGCGGCGGGCGCCGCGCCGCCGTACGCGCATCCGCTGATCGCGTGGGCCGCGGGGCCGGTGGCGTTGGACCAGGCCTTGCGCGAGTCGGCCTTCGCGGTCTGCCATGCAGGCGAATCGACCGTATCGCAGTCTCTGCTGGCCGGCGTGCCGTTGCTGCTGCTGCCGCGCACGGCCGAGTCGTTCCTGACGGCGCGGCGCGTGCGCCGGCTGGGTGCCGGGATCAACGTGAACGAGATGGCGCGCCCGCTGGACTGGGATGCCGTCGTGGGCCGGATGCTGGAGGGAAGTGCCTTGCGCGTGGCGGCGCAAGCATTTGCGCGGCGCCACGCGGCGTTCGATGCGGATCGTCAGGCGGAGACGGTCGCCGGGGTACTGGAAGGACTGGTCAGGCAGCCTGCTGCGGCGCCTGTTCCGCGTTGAGCGCCAACTGGCGGTTCACGGCCGACAGCACGGCCTTGAACGACGCGGTCACGATATTGCTGTCGATGGCGGCGCCGAACAGCGTGGGTCCGTTCGCGAGGCGCAGCTCGACGTAGCAGGCGGCGCGCGCATCGGCGCCCGAGCCGATCGAGTGCTCGTGGTAGTCCATCAAACGGATGTCCAGGCCGAGCGCGTTGACGAAGGCGTCGATCGGGCCGTTGCCGGTGCCCTGGTGCGGTTCCGTCACGCGGTTGTGCTGCACGGTCGTGTCGATCTGCACGCGCTCCTCGCCCTCGCTGTTCTCGACCAGGCGGTGCGAGACGTAGCGGTAGGCGGCGTTTTCCTGGTTGAAGTACTCACGGTCGAACAGGGCGTGGATGTCGGCGGCGGCGACTTCGCGGCCGGTGGCGTCGGCATGCTTCTGCACGACGCGCGAGAATTCGATCTGCAGGCGGCGCGGCAGTTCGAGGCCGTATTCCTGCTCGAGCAGGTAGGCCATGCCGCCCTTGCCGGACTGGCTGTTCACGCGGATCACGGCGTCGTAGCTGCGGCCCAGGTCGGCCGGGTCGATCGGCAGGTACGGCACTTCCCAGATGGCGTCCGCCTGCTGCTTCGCGAAGCCCTTCTTGATCGCGTCCTGGTGCGAGCCCGAGAACGCCGTGAACACGAGGTCGCCGACGTACGGATGGCGCGGGTGCACGGGGATCTGGTTGCATTCCTCGACCAGCTGGCGGACGGCATCGATGTCCGAGAAGTCCAGGCCCGGGTGCACGCCTTGCGTGTACAGGTTCAGCGCGAGGGTGACCAGGTCGACGTTGCCGGTGCGCTCGCCGTTGCCGAACAAGCAGCCTTCGACGCGGTCGGCGCCGGCCATCACCGCCAGCTCGGCGGCGGCGACGGCGGTGCCGCGGTCATTGTGCGGGTGCACGCTGATCACGAGGTTCTCGCGCTGCTTCAGGTTACGGCACATCCATTCGATCTGGTCGGCGTAGACGTTCGGCGTCGCCGCTTCCACGGTCGACGGCAGGTTGACGATCACCTTGTTGTCCGCGCTCGGCTGCCATACGTCGACGACGGCGTCGACGATGCGCCTGGAGAAATCCAGTTCCGTCGTCGAGAACGATTCCGGCGAGTATTCGAGGCCCCACTTGGTGTCCGGATGCTGGGCGACCAGTTCCTTGATCAGCTTCGTGCCGTTGACGGCGATCTGCACGATCTCGTCCTGGTTCATGCCGAACACGACGCGGCGGAACACCGGCGCGACCGAGTTGTAGACGTGGACGATGGCCTGCTTCGCGCCGACGCACGACTCGACGGTGCGGCGGATCAGTTCTTCACGGGCCTGCGTCAGGACGATGATGGTGACGTCGTCCGGGATGCGCTTTTCCTCGACCAGCATGCGCACGAAGTCGAAGTCCGTCTGCGAAGCGGACGGGAAGCCCACCTCGATTTCCTTCACGCCGATCTGCACGAGCTTTTCGAAGAAGCGCAGTTTCTTCTCCGGGCTCATCGGCTCGATCAATGCCTGGTTGCCGTCGCGCAGGTCCGTGCTCATCCAGACCGGCGGCTTGTCGATGATGCGGTTCGGCCACTGACGGTCGGCCAACGGGACGGCGGGGAAGGGGCGGTATTTGGCGGAAGGGTTGGTCAACATGGCGGTGCTCCTGATTATCAAATGCTGGTGAAGGTGTCGTTTCGATCGTTGTGGCGGGGGCTGCCGGACGGGCCACGGACGCTAGGCCCGGCAACCGATCGGTAGTTTTAGCGAGCGAAACACCACACGTGCGCCGGCAGACAGCAGGATAGCTCCGGCGGAAATAACAGACAGCGTGGATGTGGTAGTGGCAAACATCGGTACAACTTTCCTTGGGCTACGAATCCGGCAACCTTGGCCGGGCGGGACAGCGGCGATTTACGCGCGTAGTAGCAGGGCTGCCGGCGTTAGCGCGCGGGCAAGCGATAGGGAAGTCGACAGAGGCAGAGGGGAGAACATTTCTCCACTCTAAGTGAATTTTGTTTGGCGTGTCAAGCGTTTCGTGTGTTGTCGTTTGGTCACCACGGTTTTTGCGAACAATCAACTTCTCTGGATGAGCCGAGTGTCACAGTACGCGCTTCATGTCGCCAGGGAGCACACCATGCCCGTACTGAAAGGTCTCGACACGACGATGGAACTGACGCGCCACGCCCAGGCGCTCAAGGAACAGGGCTACGCGTTCGCGCTGCGCTACTACAGCCACAACGCGGCCAAGAATTTGTCGCTCGGCGAGGCGCGGGCGCTGTCGCAGGCGGGACTCGCGCTCGGCGCCGTGTGGGAAACGAGCGGCACCCGCGCCGGCTTCTTTACCCGCGCGCAGGGCCTGGCGGACGGCGCGGCGGCCTTCCGGATGGCGCGTGACGTGATCGGGCAACCGTTCGGCTCCGCGATCTATTTCGCGGTCGACTACGATCCGACGCAGGCCGATCTCGACGGCGCCGTCAGTAATTATTTTACCGGCGTGCACGCGGCGCTGTACGTGGCGGCGGAAGGCAAGCCGTCGTACCGCGTGGGCGTGTACGGCTCGGGCCTGTGCTGCGGCACGCTCGTCGAGCGGGGCCAGGCGGCCCTGTCCTGGCTTTCGCAGTCGACCGCCTTCGCGGGCTCGCGCCTGTACGCGGAACAGAAGCGCTACGACATCATCCAGCTGCTTCCGGTGCGCATCCCGGGTGCCGACGGGATCGTGCTCGACATCGATCCGGACGCGACGCATCCGGACCGCGACGGCGGCTTGTTCATGGTTTAACCGAGCGTTCAGCCGACGACGACTTTCGGCGCGCCCGCCGCCATCGACCCGATGACGGCCGCATCGCCGAAGCCTTCGCGGCGGAACAGCGCCAGCACCTCGTCGACGCTTTCAGGAGCGCACGAGACGAGCAGGCCGCCCGATGTCTGCGGGTCCGTCAGCAGCACGCGCTGCGTGTCCGTGATCGCGCCGCCCAATTCGACGTCATGGCCGTACGCATCCCAGTTGCGGCCCGACGCACCCGTGAAATAGCCGGCGTGGGCCAGCGCCTCGACGCCCGGCAGCAGCGGGATGTTCGCCATGTCCAGCTGCGCCGTCAGCTGCGCGCCGCGCGCCAGCTCGAGCAGGTGGCCCAGCAGGCCGAAGCCGGTGACGTCCGTCAGCGCGTGCACGCCGGCCAGTTCCGACAGGGCCTTGCCCGGCTTGTTCAGCTTCGTCGTGTTCGCGACCATGGCGGCATAGCCGTCCGCATCCAGTTGATCCTTCTTCAACGCGGCCGACAGCACGCCCACGCCCAGCGGCTTGCCGAGGACGAGCACGTCGCCCGCGCGCGCATCCGCGTTGCGCTTCACCTTCGACGGGTGCACGAGGCCCAGCACGACGAGGCCGTAGATGGGTTCCACGGAGTCGATCGTGTGACCGCCCGCGATGGGGATGCCCGCTTCCGCGCAGATCGATTCGCCGCCCTGGATGATCTTGCCGATCGTCTCCAGCGGCAGCTTGTTGATCGGCATGCCGACGAGGGCCAGCGCCATGATCGGCGTGCCGCCCATCGCGTACACGTCCGAGATCGCGTTGGTGGCGGCGATGCGGCCGAAGTCGAACGGATCGTCGACGATCGGCATGAAGAAGTCGGTCGTCGCGATCAGCGCCTGCTCGTCGTTCAGCTTGTAGACGGCCGCGTCATCGGCCGTCTCGATGCCGACCATGAGCTCTTTCGGCACGGGGAAGCCGCTCGACTTCTTCAGGATCTCGGACAGCACGCCCGGCGCGATCTTGCAGCCGCAGCCGCCGCCGTGGGAGAACGAGGTCAGTTTGATGGGTTGGTCGGCGGATGTGTTCATACAGTGCTCTTTTTTAAACTTGCGTTGATCTGAAGAGAAGATTATCCACCAAGTCGAGCAGGCGCGCTCGCTCGGCGGCGGGGGCGAACAGCGCCGCGCGCGCCGCGCACTGGCGGCGCAGGCGCTCGGCGAAGCGCGGATCGGTCGCGCTGCGTTCGATCAAACGGGCCAGCGCCCGCGCATCGCCGGGTGCGAACAGGCCCGCGTAGTCGCCGCCCAGCATGCCGACGTTGCCGGAGATGTTCGATGCAAGCACGGGCACGCCGCTCGTCACCGCTTCGATGATGACGTTCGCGCCGCCCTCCATGCGCGATGCGATGACCATCGCGTGGCAGCGCCGCAGCCGGCGCCGCGTCGCCATGTGGGGCAGGGCGCCGAGCCAGCGGTAAGTGGAGGTCGCGTCCTGTGTTTCCCGCGCGCGGCGGCCGAGGTCCGGGTCGAGCGCGGCGCCGATGTGCACGAGGCGCACGCCCGGCGTGCCGATGAGGCGGGCCGCATCCATGAACGTCTCCGGATCCTTTTCGATACGCAGGTGGCCGATCATCGCGACGTCGAGCGGCATCCGTGGCCGGGCGGCACGCAGGCGCGGGGCCGACTGGTAGATCACGTGCGTCTTTGCGCGCACGGCGTCCGGCAGTTCGTCCAGGCCGCGCGGCTGCAGCACGACGAGCGCGTGCGCGCGGGCGAGCGAGGCCTGTGCGCTGGCGTCGTCGCGGATGTCGCGGTACAGGTCCGTGCCCGTGAGGACGAGCAGCGTGGGCCGGTCCGGATGCGCGTCGTCGAAGGCTGCCAGCGCGGCGGCGGACCGGCGCGCGTGCAATGCGATCAACAGGTCGGGTACCGCGTCTCCGTCCCGCCAGCCGGGGCCGATCGTGACGCGGTAGTCGCGCGCGAGGTGGCGCCGCCAGCGGCTGGCGGTCTGCCAGTTGCCGTTGTTTTCGCGGGCGGATGCGGGGCTGACGATGTGGATGTGCGCTCGGGGCATCGGTAGGAATCGGAGTCGGGATTGGTCGTACAATGATGCATGGCCGTCAATCAAGCATCGTTCCGCCACGCGGGACCCAGGGAACTGGCCGTCGCATTGCAGGATGCGCGGCATTATACGCTCGCGCTGTTCGAGGCTCTCGCGGCCGCCGGCTACGACGACGCGGCCCGCGTGCCGCGCCTGCCCATCGTGAATCCGCCGTTGTGGGAGCTGGGCCATACGGCCTGGTTCGCCGAATGGTTCGTGCTGCGCGGCGCGCTGGACAGCCGGCCCGGCGCCGCCAGCGGCCACTCGCTGCTGGCGCGCGGCGACGACTGGTTCGATTCCGGCACCGTCCCGCACGGCGCGCGCTGGACGCTCGACCTGCCGCCGCCGGGTGCGGTGAAAACCTATTGCCACGAGGTGCTCGACCGCATCCTCGACCGCCTCGCGCACGAGGCCGACGACGACCTCGCGCTGTATCCGTATCGTCTGGCACTGGCGCATGAGGACATGCACGGCGAAGCCTTCCTGTACTCCCTGCAGACGCTGCAGTCGCGCGGCGCGCCTGCGCCGGCGGGTGCGCTGGCGCCACGCGCGCAGTCGGCGGCCGCGGGCCGGGCAGGCGACATCGCGTTCGCCGGCGGGTCGTTCATGCGCGGCGGCGACCAGTCGAGGGGCTTCGTGTTCGACAACGAGCGCAACGCCGCGCTCGTCAGGGTGGCCCCGTTCGCCATCGATGCGGGACTCGTCAGCACGGCCGCCTACCTCGATTTCGTGCACGACGGCGGCTACGAACGTTCGCAGTACTGGACGGAGGCCGGCCGCGCGTGGCTCATGACGCAGGAGCGCTCGGCGCCGCGCTATTGGGCGCGGGAAGGGGAGGATTGGTACACGGTGCGCTTCGGCCGGCCGGTCGCCCTCGACCTCGCGGAACCCGTGCGCCACGTGAATTTGTACGAAGCGCAGGCCTGGTGCGCGTGGGCGGGCCGCCGGCTGCCGACGGAAGACGAGTGGGAATACGCGGCGGGGTCGAGCCAGCCGGGCTTTGCGTGGGGGCAGCTGTGGGAATGGACGGCGTCCGCCTTCCTGCCGTTCGCGGGCTTCGAGGTGGACCGCTACCGCGATTATTCGGCGCCGTGGTTCGGCACGCGCCAGACCTTGCGCGGCGCATCGTTCGCGACGCCGGCACGGCTGCGCTCGCCGCACTTCCGCAATTTCTTCACGCCGGAGCGGGACGATATTTTTTCCGGATTCCGCAGCTGCGCGTTATGAACAAAATAAGCGAAACCCCCGGCACCTTGCGATGCCGGGGGTTTCGTTATGCCTGCTGACGCTTAGCGGTCGCCGAACGTACGACGAGCCGAGTCGGCCGAGCGCGGATGCGCGCCGAAGGCCGGGCGTTCGCGGCGCTGGCCGCCTTCGCTGCGGAAGCCGCCTTCACGGCGCTGGCCCTGGTAGCCGCCTTCGCTGCGCGGGGCGCCTTCGGTGCGGAAGCCGCCTTCGCGACGCTGGCCTTGATAGCCGCCGCCTTCGGTGCGCGGTGCGCCTTCGCTGCGGTAACCGCCTTCGCGACGCGGTGCGTCACCGCGGTAGCCTTCACCGGCCGGCTTGTGGAAGCTGCGCTGGCCCGGCTTGGCGTTGGCATTACGGCCGTCGCCCGGTTTCCAGCCCGGACGGGCGCCCGAACGGGGTGCTGCCGAACGCTTCGGCTCGAAGCCTTCCACCACGTCGACCGGAATGGTCTGCTTGGTGAAGCGTTCGATACGGCGCACGTTCATGCTTTCCGCGTGGTTCACGAGCGAGACTGCCGTACCGTTGCGGCCGGCGCGGCCCGTGCGGCCGATGCGGTGCACGTAGTCTTCCGGGAACTTCGGCAGGTCGTAGTTGACCACGTGGGTGATCGACGGCACGTCGATGCCGCGCGCGGCGACGTCGGTTGCCACGAGCACGCGCACCTGGCCGCGACGCATGCTGTCCAGCGTGCGGTTGCGGGCGCCCTGGTGCATGTCGCCATGCAGTGCGGCAGCCGCGAAGCCGGCGATGTTCAGGCGGTCGGCGATCATGTCGGCGTCACGCTTGGTCGCCGTGAACACGACGGCCTGGTCCATGGTCTCGTCGCGCAGCAGGTGGTCGAGCAGGCGGTTCTTGTGCGACAGGTCGTCGACGAAGTGCACCTTCTGCGTGATGTTCTCGTGGCGGTTGGCCGCGCTCATGATCTGGATCACCTGCGGGTTCCTGGTGATGCGGCGCGCCATGTTGCCGACGACGCCATCCAGCGTGGCCGAGAACAGCATCGTCTGGCGCGATTCCGGCGTCGCGGCGACGATCTTTTCGATGTCGTCGATGAAGCCCATGTCCAGCATGCGGTCCGCTTCGTCCAGCACGAGGATCTCGAGCTGCGAGAAGTCGATCTTGCCCGACTCCATGTGGTCGATCAGGCGGCCCGGGGTCGCAACGAGGATTTCCGGATTCTTGGCCAGCAGTTGCATCTGCTTCGGATACGGCATGCCGCCCAGGATCGAGACGGCGCGGATGCGGCGCATGTGCGCCGTGTACTGTTCCGTCGCGGTGGTCACCTGCAGGGCCAGTTCGCGGGTCGGGGTCAGGACCAGCATTTTCGGCTGGGCTGCCTTGAAACGGACGCGCTCGCCACGGGCGCGCGTCGATTGCGCTTCCTGTGCGGGGGTGCGACCGGCCGCGGCGGGTTCGGTGTTGGCGAACTTGTTCAGGGCGGGCAGCATGAACGCTGCCGTCTTGCCCGAACCGGTTTGGGACGAGACCAGCAGATCGCGGCCCGCGATCGCCGCCGGCACCGCCTGCTCCTGCACCGGGGTCGGCTTTTCGTAGCCTGCTTCGGTAACTGCCTTGACGATGGACGCGTGTAAGCCTAGTGCTTCAAAACTCATTGTTTATTTACTTTCGGTATGGATCAGTGAGCGTCCACGCTATTCGGAGCGGAACGCGAAATAGCAACGCGAGCCAACAATACGAAATGACTCTGAAACGAAAGAAATTTCGGCACAAAAGCTTTGCGCCGGGACGGTGCCATTTTCGGCACGCAGGGCGGGAGGGCTTTATGAAAGGACATCCTTCGTGGATGCCTGGGCTTGCGTAGCTGCTAGTTGTACTACTGTCGGTGAACTGCCGCGGAAGTCTTTTCAAACGCGTTTATTGCAGCGCACAACCAACACTATACCGTACTTTTGAAGAGCGTGCACGGCATGCGTCGAGTTGTGCGCGTATTGACGGGTCGTGAGTCCGTCGCGTGGTCAAAATGACACGATATCAACGGCGCTTGCGGCCGTTGGCGTTGACGGCGGGCTTGGAACCCCGCGACACGCGGCTCTTGATCTCGGCTACCGCATGCGCGGCGCTGGCCTTGAAGCGCTGGGCGCCGGACAGCTTGCGGCCGCTGCGGCGCGACTCGCCGCGGTCGGCTTCCAGCATCATCGACGCGTTCTCGACGATGCTTTCGGCGATGTCGTTGCTGGCGGTGGCACTGGTCTTCGGCACGAGGATGGTCGAGCCGGCCTTCAGGCGCATCTGCGGCGGGATATTGTTGGCCTGGCGGATGACTTCCGGGGTCGTGCCCAGTTTCGCGGCCAGCGAGGCGATGCTTTCGCGGGCCGACGTGATCTTGTGCGTGGTCCAGGTGGACAGTGCGCGGCCCCATTGCGCGAGGTTCAGGTTGAACTTCTCGGCGTTTTCCTTCGGCAGCAGGATCTTGGTCGATTCGCCCGTGATCACGGGCTTCTTGAATTGCGGGTTCAGGGCCTTGAATTCGTCGACGGACATTTCCGCCAGCTGGGCGGCCACGGCCAGGTCGATATCGGACGTCTTGTCGACGGCGACAAAGTACGGCGTGTTGTCGATCGTCGGCAGCGCGACGCCGTACTGGGCCGGATTGGCGATGATGTTCTTGACGGCCTGCAGCTTCGGCACGTAGTTGCGGGTTTCCGCCGGCATCAGCTCGGCCAGGCTCTCGAAGTCGGTCGGCTTGCCCAGCGCGCGGTTCTTCTGGATCGCCTTCTGCACATTGCCTTCGCCCCAGTTATAGGCGGCGAGGGCCAGCTGCCAGTCGCCGAACATCGTGTACAGGCGTTGCAGGTAGGTGAGGGCGGCGTCGGTCGAGGCGAGTACGCCGCGGCGCTCGTCCTTGAACATGTTCTGCTGCAGGTTGAAGTCGCGTCCCGTGCCCGGAACGAACTGCCAGATGCCGGCCGCGTCGGCGTTCGACAGGGCCTGCGGGTTGAACGCGGATTCGATCACGGGCAGCAGGGCCAGTTCCGTCGGCATGCCGCGCTTTTCCAGCTCCTGCACGACGTGGTACAGGTACAGCGACGCGCGGCCCGAGGTGCGCGTCAGGTAGTCCGGACGGCTCGCGTACCACTGCACGTGCTTGGCGACGAGGGCGTTGTCGATGTCGGGAATGGCGTAGCCGCTGCGGATGCGGGCCCACAGGTCGGGGTCCTTGTAGTCGTCGGACTTGGACGGGGCCGGGGATTGCGGCAGGATCGCCTTGGCCATGACGGCCGCGCTGCTGCTGCTCTGGGCGATCGGGCTCGGGGCGCTGTCGGCGGCGTGGCTGATCGCGGAGACGGACAGGAGCGCGATGGCCAGGGCGTAAGTGGAGCGAGTCGTTTCGTTCATAGCTTTCCAGTGTTGCGTCCAGGAACGGCAGGACTGACGAGTGAAGTCGGAGTGTACGGACCAGTTACCGAGTCAGTCAAGAAGTATGTCGGCGCAGTTACAAAAAATCTTGTCTACTCTTTTTGCTAACGCGGGCACCCGTTAAGACGATATATGTGGGGGTATGGTTCCGGCGAGCTCGTCTTTGACTGACGAGGATCAAGCGTTTTTATGTATACCCCTGGGTGTATATGAAATTTCCAAGAGGAAAATCGGTGCTTTCACGAGCCCGGTATTGTCAAATTTGTACCTGGACTTCATGGACTGCCGGGTAATACCAGCCTGTCTTTCAAGTTAGTCCGGCTCGTCGGATGCTCCATGAGTGGACGCAAAAAGCGTACAATTGCCGTCTCCGCAGGACGCGGTTTTGTATTTTTTGAAAGTAAGAAATGAGTACTGCCAACGAGAACGTGGACGATGACGCCGTCATCGCCGCCACCCGGCGCTGGGTCGACCGCGCCGTGATCGGCCTGAACCTTTGTCCGTTCGCGAAGGCGGTGCAAGTGAAGGACCAGGTGCGCTATGTCGTCGCGCATGCGCGCACGCCCGAGTCCCTGCTGGACACGCTGATGGACGAGCTGCAGCTGCTGGCCGACACGGACCCGGAACAAGTCGACACGACCCTGCTGATCCACCCGTACGTGCTGCAGGATTTCCTGGACTTCAATGAATTCCTCGACGTCGCCGACGCCGCCGTCGAAGACATGAGCCTGGACGGCGAGCTGCAGATCGCCAGCTTCCACCCGGACTACCAGTTCGCGGACACGGACCCGAACGACATCGAGAACTTTACGAACCGTTCGCCTTACCCGGTGCTGCAGCTCTTGCGCGAAGACAGCATCGACCGCGCCGTGGAAGCGATCCCCGATGCGGCCGAGATCTTCGAGAAGAATATCGAGACCATGGAAAAGCTCGGCCATGAAGGCTGGGACAAGCTCGATGTCGGCCCCGCTCCTTGATGCACAGGGAGCACCGCTCCCCGAGGACGAGAACACGGTGCCCGCGTCCTCGTCCGTGCGACTTGCCGGGGCGCTCCCGCAGCGCCCCGACACCCCCTGCGTCGCGGTCTGCTCGACCACCTTCGACGACATCTGCCGCGGCTGCGGCCGGACCGTCGTCGAGGTGGCCCACTGGGTCTCGATGACGGCCGAGCAGAAGGAAGTGGTGTGGCAGCGCATCCTGGCGCAGGGCTACCCGCGCCGCAATACCTGATCAGAACGTGCCGACGAAATCCCGCTTGCCGATGTCCAGCCCGTTATGGCGCAGGATGTCGTACGCCGTCGCGGCGTGGAAATAGAAGTTCGGCAGCGCGTAGTGCAATAAATAGACCTGGCCCTTGAACTGGCGCTGGTTGGCGCCCGTGCCGATCGTCACGTCGCGGTCGCCGCCGGCATCCACCGCCTCGCGCGCCACCGTGTCCAGGAAGGCCAGCGTCTTTTCCAGGCGTGCCTGCAGGCCCGCGAAATCCGTCTCCACATCGTCGTACCGCGGCACCTCGACGCCCGCGAGGCGCGCGGCCGCGCCCTTGGCGAAATCCGTCGCCAGCTGCACCTGGCGCACGAGCGGGAACATGTCCGGGAACAGGCGCGCCTGCAGCAGCGCGTTCGGATCCAGCTTCTTCGCGTCCACGTGCGCCTCGGCCTTCGTCAGGATGGCGGACAGGCTGCCCAGGATCTGGCGGAACACGGGGACCGAAGCCGTGTACAGGGAAAGTGTCATCGATGCCTCCTCAATATATAAAGAGCCCGATGATAGCAAGCCTGCATCGTTGCTGCTTGGCGCCCGCAAATAACACTTTTGGCATGTAAAACTTCAACTATTCGTATCCTCATAGGAGTCGATTAAAAAAATTCTACAGGGAACAGCGCACTCGAAAAGATACTTTGGGACATTGCCGGATTGAAAAGAGACGTCCAGCCAGGACGCAACATGGAGACCGTCGCTAATGAAGTGCCCAAAAACACATCGCATTGCTTTGTTATTTGATGCCAACCAGGCGTTCGCCCGGGAGGTCATCGGCGGGATCGCCGGTTACCTGTCGAGCCGGCGTACATCGTGGGAATTGTTCATCGAAGATGATTTTCGTGTGCGCCTGTCAAGTCTTGCACGCTGGCAAGGTGACGGCATCATCGCCCACTTCGACGACCCGGCCGTGGCCGCGGCGCTGGCCGACAGCCGCGTGCCCGTCGTCGCCGTCGGCGGCTCGTACGCGAACGAGGCCGATTATCCGGCCAACGTGCCGTATGTCGCGACCGACAACTTCAAGCTCGTCAACCTCGCCTATACCCACCTGATCGACGTCGGATTGCGTCAGTTCGCCCTCTTTTCCTTGCCCGACGGGACGAGGCACCCATGGGCGCTCGAGCGCGAAAAGGCGTTCCGGTTCCTGATGCAGCGCGACAAATTCAATGTCGAGATCCTGCGCGGAGAGGGCGCCTGCAGCTGGGAGGAGGACGTCGCGCAGCAGGTGCGGTGGCTGCAGAGCCTGCCAAAACCCATCGGGATCATTGCCGCCACCGATGCCCGCGCGCGCCAGTTGCTGCAGGCTTGTCAGTTTGCCAATATCGCCGTACCGGAACAGGTCGCCATCATCGGCATCGACAACGATCCGCTGGCACGCATGCTGTCGTGTATCCCGCTCAGCTCCGTGATCCAGGGCTCGAACGAGATCGGCCGCACCGCGGCCCGGATGCTGCATCAGCTGCTCGAAGGGACGTATCTGGAATGCTCGCGCATCCTGGTGCCGCCCGCCGGCATCAACGTGCTCACGTCGAGCAGCCACCAGCCCGTCAAGAACCCCCGCGTCATGCGTGCCCGGCATTTCATCCGCCAGTATGCCTGCCAGGGCATCAAGGGCGACCAGGTCGCCGATTACGTCGGCGTCTCGCGCTCCACCCTCGAGACGTATTTCCAGCAGGAACTGGCCTGCAGCGTGCACGACGAGATCCTGCGCTTCAAGCTCGATGCCGCGACCGCGCTGCTGGCGGAAGGGGATTGCAGCGTGGCCGAGGTGGCGCAGCGTTGCGGCTTTACATCGATGCAATACCTGTTCGCCGTGTTCAAGCGCGAGCTCGGTTGTTCGCCGCGGGAATACCAGCAGCGCGTGGCGTCGCGGCAGGAGGCCGCGCTGCAGGCTTGACGCCCGCGCCAGCCGGCGCGCATCTCGACAAATCCATGGGCGACCTGTCATTATATTGATGTGGCCGCAAGACGGCCGCCAGGCCCATATTTGTCGAGGTGGCAGCAGGTAATGCAGAGTTTCTACAACAAGGCGCTCGCCGGGCTGCTGGGTCTCGTGGTGGCGAGCGTTCTCATCGGCTATGCCTGTGTCCGCAGCACCTGGATCCGGCTTCCGCTGCTGCCCGCCGCGGACAGCGGCCTGCCGTGGCGCGCCGAGCTCATGGCCGACTCGGCCGTGGGCGGGCGTTCGACGGCCAGGCTGATCGACGACACGGCCACGCTGAGCTTCGAGTTCACGTCCGTCAAGGCGGCCGCGTATCCGTTCGTCCACGCGGAATTGGCGTTCCGCGACCGCGCCGGCAAGTTCACGCACGTCGACCTGTCCCGCTACAGCGCCGTGGAGTTCGACGTCAACTGCGCGCCGGCCAACACGCTGGCGTTCGGCCTCGTGATGTTCGATGACCAGGTATCGGTGCCCGGCCAGTTCGATACCTATCGCGCCCCGTACACCTATTTTTTCTGCAACAAGAAGGGCGAACACGTCGAGCTCGACCTGGCGCGCCTGCGGACCGACCAGTGGTGGTTCGACAGGTACGGGCAGAACCTCGCGCGCCAGGAACACACGCTGACCCGGATCGCGAAGCTCTCGTTCGGCAGCACGTTCCAGAGTCCCTACGGCGTGCTCTCGAAAGTCCAGGTCAGGAACCTGACCCTGACCGGGCGCGACATGCGCTACCTGTACCTGTTCGCGGCGTTCATGGTCGTCGCCTGGCCCGGTTATGGCCTGTGGTTCTTCCGCCGTCATACACAGGCATTGCTGGCGGAAGTGAAGGACAAGATGCGGCGCGACATTCCCCTGGTCGCCTACCAGCAATTGTCCCAGGACCTGCACCGCGACAAGGAGCAGAGCGCCATCCTGCGCTTCATGGCGACGGAATACGTCAAGCCGGAACTGGATGTCGAGACCACGGTGAACGCGCTCGGCATCAGCCGCAACAAGATCAACGAGATCCTCAAGGCGGAGCTGGGCTTCACGTTTTCCACGTACCTGAACAAGCTCAGGTTGACCGAGGCGGCGCGCCTGCTGGGCGCGAAGGAGGACACGAGCGTGGCGGAAATCGCCTATGCCGTGGGCTACCGGAACGTCTCGTACTTCAACAAACTCTTCAAGGAAGAATACGGCTGCACGCCGAAGACCTTCCGCAAGCTGCGCGACAGCGCACCGGAATCCGCCGGGCCGTAACGCGCCCGCTCCCACGGATTTTCAGCAGCCGATTGACGGATTTCGTTCTGGCGACGCCGGGCGGCGGTTCGTAGAATGCATTGGTGGCTCGCGCATCGTTCCGTCGTTCGATGCGCAGCATCATCTCCTCCCGCGTTCAAGTGGGTTAGGGACGGCTTCGGCCGTCCCTTTTTTTTTCGCGCGCGCCCAGGCGCGCCGTGTTTTCGTGGGTCGTTTGACGGATTTCGAAATTGCTGGGGGCAGGGGCGGCAATCAGAATACATACGATCGCCGCGCGTGCTCGACGGCGACGACATCCAAGACAACACGGAGACTTGATAACGTGAACAATACCAGGAAAACAGCGATCGCCATCGGCGTCGCGCAGCTCGCCCTGATGGCGGGCGGCGCCGCGCTGGCGCAGACCGAACCGACGACCGTCGTCGTGTACGGACAGCGCGCGGCGCTCGATTCGGCGCAGAATATCAAGAAGAACGCGGACGAAATCGTCGACTCGATCGTCGCCGACGACATCGGCAAGCTGCCGGACAAGTCGGTGACGGAAGTGCTGCAGCGCGTGGTCGGCGTGAGCATCGACCGCACGATGAACCGGGTCGACCCGCAGCAGGGCGTGGGCGACAGCGTCAACCACTACGCGGCGGAAGGCACGGGCGTGTCGATCCGAGGCCTCGGCGCCGGGCAGGTCCGGTCGGAGTTCAACGGCCGCGACGCGTTCTCCGCCAACGGCGGCCGCGCGCTGAGTTTCGAGGACGTGCCGCCCGAGCTGATGGCCGGCGTGGACGTGTACAAGAACCCGTCCGCCGAGCAGATCGAAGGCGGCATCGGCGGCCTGGTCAACCTGCGCACCGCGCTGCCGTTCGATTCCAAGGGCCGCAAGGTGGCGTTGTCGACCGAGGTCTCGCGCTCGTCGCTGCGCCAGAAGACCGCGCCGCCGTCGGTGTCCGGCCTGTACTCGGACCGCTGGGACACGCGGTTCGGCCAGGTCGGCGTGCTGATCGACCTCGCGCACTCGAAGATCGCGAACCAGAGCGACAGCCTGTCGATCGCCCCGTACAGCTCGCGCGACGACCTCGTGCCCGGCAAGCGCGTCTGGGTCACCCCGTCTGCGAGCTGGGGACAGAACACCTTCGACCGCACCCGCGACGGCCTGTATGGCGCGCTGCAGTGGAAGAAGGGCGATTTCAGTTCGTACGTGACTTTCCTGCGTTCGCGCTACAAGCAGCACTCGGACGAGCATTCCTATTTCGGCGGGACGAACCCGGCCACCTTGTCGCTGGATCCGGGCGCCACGTACGACGCCAACGGCGCGCTGCTGACCGGCACGCTGCACGACACCACCAACAGCGGTCCGGGCTTCGGCACGGGCCTGGGCTTCGGCACCGATGCGCGCGCGAGCGGCCGCACGTCCGACACGCGCGACGTGTCGTGGTCGGGCACCTGGCGCGCCAGCGACGCGTGGACCCTCAAGGCCGACCTGCAGCACGTGCAGGCCACGACGGACGGCTACGACAACACGGTGGGCCTGGGCGGCTGGGTGCCAGGCCAGACGGTCGACCTGCGCGGCGGCATGCCGACGATCTCGTTCGACCAGGCGTCGCGGGCATACCTGGCCGATCCGTCGCACTACTACTGGGGCTTCACGCAGGTGCACCATGACGTGGCGAAGGCGCAGATGAACACGGCGCGCCTGGACGCCAAGTACACGTTCGACCATCCGATCCTCAACGACCTGCGCTTCGGCGTGCGCGTGACCGACCGCTCGGCGGTGACGCAGTCCACCCACGATTCCGAATGGGTCCAGATCTCGCAGGGATGGGCGGTCGGCAACCAGTCGTGGCAGCCGCTGGCGCAGTTCGCCGGCCTGGGCGACCCGCGCTTCGCCCAGGGCTTCGGCCTGCACCAGTTCAAGAACTTCTTCGGCGGTTCCGCGGCGTCGCCGGCACCGGTGATCGTGCCCGATGCGTCCCTGGCCAACTCGGTCGATGCCGTCAACAAGCTGCACGACTACTACACGACCCTGTGCAATGAAGCCAACGCGACCGGCCGCAACAACGACTGCAGCTACAAGCCGCCGAAGTTCGGCGATGCGATCGGCCTGAACGACCAGCACGAACGCACGCAGGCGGCCTACGCCCAGCTGCGTTTCGCGTTCGACAAGCTCGCGTATCCGATCGATGGCAACGTCGGCGTGCGCGTCGTGCGCACGAATCCGACGTCGATCGGCTACACGCTGTTCACGCCGCCCAACAAGCCGCTGCCGCCGGGCGTGCCGGACATTCCGGCACAGTCGGAGAAGCAGACGTTCGAGAGCACCTACACGCGCGTGCTGCCGAGCCTGAACCTGAAACTCAAGGTCAGCGACGAGCTGCAGTTCCGCCTCGGGCTGTCGAAGGGCATGTCGCGTCCGGACTTCTACCTGCTGCAGGCCTACACGACGCTGGGCATGGACATCAAGACGCACACGCCGCCCGGCGACGACCAGAAGCCGGTGGTCGACTCGATTGCGTACAACGGCCAGCTGCGCGGCAATACGTCGCTCCGTCCGGTCATGGCCACCAACCTCGACCTGACGGCCGAGTACTACTTCGGCCGCGCCAGCTCGGCGACGTTCGGCGTCTTCAACAAGCGGCTGAAGGACGTCATCATCGCGCAGACGACGGTCTACCCGCTGAAGGACGTCACCGGAACGACGCACGACTTCATGGTCACGGGTCCCGTGAACGGCATGGACGCCCGCGTCAGCGGCGTCGAGGCGGGCTTCCAGACCTATTTCGACAAGCTGCCGGGCCTGTTCTCGGGTCTCGGCGTGTCGAGCAACTTCACGTATATCGACAGCAGCACGACGTACCACAACCCGGTCAACGGCACCTGGTGCACGCCGAAGGACACGCTGATGGCCAACATGGTCCGCAACCTGCAGGGCTGCGACACGGACGGCAGGGTGTTCGGCGACATGCCGCTGGTGGGCCTGTCGAAGAACTCGTACAACGTGGCGCTGCTGTACGACAAGGATGCGGTGTCGTTGCGCCTGGCGTACAGCTGGCGCTCGAAGTACCTGCAGTCGACCAACTCGTGGGGCACGGCCGGCAACGATGGCATCGACCGCAACCCGGACAGCCCGAACTACGGCCAGGGTTACTCGGTCAACTACGGTCTGCCGACGTGGGGCGGCGCATACGGCCAGCTCGACCTGGGCTTCCAGTACAAGTTCACCGAGCACCTGCGCCTGGGCGGCCAGGTGGGCAACCTGACGAACCAGGTCTACCGGCAGTACATGCAGCAACAGGTCGGCATGAAACTGCACAACGCCTTCTACACGGGCCGCACCTTCAGCGCCCAGATGAACTACACGTTCTAAGCACGCCGCCGCAAAACAGGCCTCCCGCGACCTTTGCCGGTCGCGGGAGGCCATTTCATTCAACCCGACGGATCCACGTATGAAAAAACGCTCCAATCACCTGCTGGCCACGCTCGTCCTGATCTCCACCCAGGCGCTGGCCGCCGCCCCGATGCCGCGCCTGGTCCAGCAAGACGGCCACTATGCGCTGCTGGTCGACGGCAAGCCGTTCACCATGCTGGGCGTGCAGGCCCACAATTCCAGTAATTATCCGAACGCGCTGCCCAAGGTCTGGGCCGCCGTCAAGGATGCCCACGCCAACACGCTCGAGATCCCCGTGGCGTGGGAACAGATCGAGCCCGTCGAGGGCAAGTTCGATTTCGGCTACGTCGACACGCTCGTGGCCGAGGCCCGCCGCAACGGCGTGCGCCTCGTGCTGCTGTGGTTCGGCACCTGGAAGAACACCGGCCCCGCGTACACGCCCGAATGGGTCAAGTTCGACGACAAGCGTTTCCCGCGCATGCTCGGCCGCGACGGCAAGGCCAGCTACTGCCTGTCGCCGCTGGGCGAGCAGACCCTGGTGGCCGACAGGAAGGCGTTCGTCGCCCTGATGCGCCACCTGAAGCAGATCGACGAAGCGCAGCGCACCGTGATCATGGTGCAGGTCGAGAACGAGGTCGGCACCTACGGCACCGTGCGCGATTTCGCAGCGCGGGGCGAGGCGGCGTTCCGCCAGCCGGTGCCGGCGGCCGTCCTCGCGCGCAAGAAGCCGCCCGTGCCCGGCGCCGCGAGCGGCACGTGGTCCGAGGTGTATGGCCCGTATGCCGACGAATATTTCCACGCCTGGGCCGTGGCCAGCTACATCGAAGAGATCGCGAAGGCGGGACGCGCCGTGTACGACCTGCCGATGTTCGTCAACAATGCGCTGCGCGATCCGCTCGAACCGCTGGCACCGTGGAAGGGCAACTTCGCCAGCGGCGGTCCCACGTACGACGTGATCGACATCTACAAGGCCGCCGCCCCGCACATCGACGTCGCCGGTCCCGACCTGTACGCGCCGCAATCGAACAGCGTGGCGGCGACGCTGGACAAGTTCCAGCGCCCGGACAACGCGCTGTTCGTGCCGGAGATGGGCAACGCGGCCGCGTATGCCCGCTATGTCTACCGGATCCTCGGCGCCGGCGCGATCGGCGTGGCGCCGTTCGGCATCGACTACGCGGACTACAGCAATTATCCGCTGGGCTCCAAGCGCACCGACAAGACCATGGTCGAACCGTTCGGGACCATCTACGCCGCGTTCGCGCCGCTGGCGCGGCAGTGGGGCCGGTGGGCGCTGGAAGGCCGCACGGCCGGCATCGCGGAAGGCGACGACCGCAAGCCGCAGTCGCTGGTACTCAAGGACTGGGGCGTCTCCGCCTCGTTCCGCGAGTGGCAGTTCGGCACGATGGGCAAGGACGCGAAGGAGGAAGACTACCCGCCCGGCACGGTGGCCCCGAACGGCGGCGCGGCGTTCGCGCAGATCGGCGCCGACGAGTTCATCGTGATCGGACAGCACGTCCGCCTGCATTTCTGGCCGGCCGGCGCGAACGAAGGCAAACGTTCCATGTTCGCGCGCGTGGAGGAAGGGCAGTTCGACCCGCAGGGGCGCTGGATCATGGAACGCAACTGGAATGGCGACCAGGTCGACCATGGTGTCAACCTGCCGGCGCGGCCCACGATCCTGAAGATCCGGCTGCGCGCGTATTGAGAACGGAGATTCCACCATGAACAAACTTCGATTGTGCGCGCTCGCGGTCTGCGCGGCCGCGTCCACCTTCGCCACCGCGCAGGTCGGCGTCACGATCGACGCGGGCAAGCCGGGCCCCGTCATCAGCCGCTACGTGTACGGCCAGTTCGCCGAGCACCTCGGCACCGGCATCTACGGCGGCCTGTGGGTCGGTCCCGACTCGACGATCCCCAACACGCGCGGCTGGCGCAACGACGTCGTGGCCGCGCTGAAGGCGCTGCACGTGCCGCTCGTGCGCTGGCCCGGCGGCTGCTTCGCCGACCAGTACCACTGGCGCGACGGCATCGGCCCGCGCGCGCAGCGGCCCGTGCGCATCAACACGAATTGGGGCGGCGTCGACGAGGACAATGCCGTCGGCACGCACGAATTCTTCGACCTCGTCGAGCAGCTCGGCGCGGATGCCTACGTCAACGGCAATCTCGGCACCGGCACCGTGCAGGAGATGTCGGAATGGATCGAATACATGACGGCGGACGGCACGTCGAGCCTCGCCCGGCTGCGTGCCCGCAACGGCCACCCGGCGCCGTACAAGGTGGCGTTCTTCGGCATCGGCAACGAAGCCTGGGGCTGCGGCGGCAATATGCGGCCGGAGCAGTACGCCGACGCCTACCGCCGCTACGCGACCTTCCTGCATCCCGGCGGCGACACGCAATTCATCGCGGCCGGCGGCCACGACGAGGATACGAGTTGGACGGCGTACCTGAGCCAGCACATCGGCGGCTGGGGCGTGCGCGCGCACGGGATCTCGTTCCACTATTACACGTCGCCCGGCGCCGACAGGAACGGCAAGTACGGTGCGACCGGCTTCGACGAAAGCCGCTGGATCCATACGCTGAGCGAGACGCGCCGCATGGAAGGGTTCATCGCCGCCAACGTCGCCAAGCTGGACGCGCACGACCCGCAGAAGAAACTCATGTTCGCCGTCGACGAATGGGGCACCTGGTACGACGCGGAACAAGGCAGCAAGCCGGGCTTCCTCCAGCAGCAGAACTCCCTGCGCGACGCGCTCGTCGCGGCCCTGAACTTCAACATCTTCCACGCCCATGCGGACCGCGTGCGCATGACGAGCATCGCGCAGATGGTGAACGTGCTGCAGGCGATGGTCCGCACGGACGGCGCGCGGATGGTGCTGACGCCGACCTACCACGTCTTCAGGATGTACGTGCCGTTCCAGGATGCGGTCTCGGTGCCGGTGACGCTGGCGCACAATCCGCTGTACACGTTCGGCACCGACGCGATCCCGGCCGTCAGCGCGTCGGCGGCGCGCGGCAAGGACGGCAAGCTGTATCTTGCCCTCGTCAACACGAACCCGCGCGAGGCGGCCGACGTCACGGTCGACGTGAGCGGCACCGCCGCACGCGGGGCGGCCGGTGCCGTGCTGACGGCAGCCGCGATGGACGCGCACAACACGTTCGCCGCGCCCGATGCGGTCAGGCCCGCGCCGTTCCAGGCCGCGGCCCGGGACGGAAAGCTGGTGCTGTCCCTGCCGGCGAAGTCCGTCGTGGTCGTCGCCGTGCAGGAGTAGCGCGCGTCAGAACGACGGCAGGTTGCGGCGGCCCTTGATGCCGAACTTCAGCGCGACGCCCGCGGTCCGCGGGCCAGGCTGGCCGCCGCCGATCCACACGGTGGCTTGGCCCGGCTCGACGCTGCGCTTGCCGGCCGCGTCGACCGTGCTCATGGCCTTGCCGTCCAGGTCGAACGTCAGCCGGCGCTTCTCGCCCGGCTGCAGCGCGACGCGGGCGAAGCGGACGAGCGTGCGGTTGGGCGCCCCGGGCCGCGGCCTTGCGACGTAGACCTGCACGACTTCGTCCCCGGCGCGCGGTCCGTCGTTCTTCACGTCGACGACGACCTTGACGGCGCAGCCGGCGCACACGGCCCTTGGCGCGGGCGCGGCGAGCTTGTACGAGAACTGCGTGTAGCTCAGGCCATGGCCGAACGGGTACAACGGCTCGCCCTTGAAGTACTTGTACGTCCGGCCCTGCATGCCGTAGTCCTTGAACGGCGGCAGGTCGGCGGCGGATCGATAAAAGGTCACCGGCAGGCGGCCGGCGGGGCTGAAGTCGCCCGCGATCAGTTCGGCCACGGCCTGGCCGCCTTCGCCGCCCGGATACCAGGCCTGGATGATGGCCGGCACGTGCTTGTCGGCCCAGTTCAGCGCCATCGCGCTGCCGCTCATGTTGACGAGTACCAGCGGCTTGCCGAGCGCCCCCAGGCGTTCCAGCAGCGCTTCCTGCGGCGCGGGCAGGTCGAGGCTCGTGCGGTCGCCGCCCGCGAAGCCCGGCGCGTTGACCGACATCTCCTCGCCCTCCAGCTGCCACGTCAGGCCGCCCGCGTACACGACGAGATCCGCCGCGCGCGCCGCCTCCAGGGCGGCCGTGTCGTCGAAGCTGGGCCGCGTCCACTGCAGCTTCTGGTCGCCGTCCCAGCCGGTCTGCCGGGCCTCGATCTCGATCCGGTACACCTTGCCGGCCGCGAGTTCGACCGGCGTGTTCGACGTCGGCCAGGCGATGTCCCACAAGTCCGTGACGAGGCGTCCATCGACGCGGATGCGATAGCCCTGGCCGCCTTTCAGCCGCAGGTGATGCGGGCCGGTTTCGAAGGCGCGCAGGTAGCCGCTCCAGCGCGTGGAGGTCTTGCGCTCGACGTTGTCCGGCCAGCCCCAGCGGAACGCCGCCTGAGCACTGGTCGTGACGGCGGCCGGCGCGCCCGCCAGGTCGAGGTTGTCGAACCGTTCCGTGCGCACGCCGGGCTGGGCGCAGCCGGCGTCCAGGCACAGCGCGTCCGCCGGCACGTCCTGCAGCGGCGGCGCGACCCAGCCGGTGCCTTCCACGAACGTGACCTGTGCCTGCGGGAAGCGGGCGCGCAGGCCGGCCAGCACGGTGATCGGCTTCGACGGGGTGCCGCTGTAGTTGCCGACCAGCGCGTCGACGCTGTCGGCGTTCGGGCCGATCACGGCGATGCGGCGCGGCGCCGTTTTGAGCGGCAGCAGGCCGTCGTTCTTCAGCAGCACGAGGGACTGGCGCGCCGCTTCCAGGTTCAGGCGGCGGCCGGCCGGGGTGTCGTAATCCTTCGCCGTGATGCCGGCCCAAGGGCGCGGCGCATCGAGCAGGCCGAGGCGGATGCGCGCTTCCAGCAGGCGCAGCACGGCACGGTCGACGTCGGCCTCGGCCAGGAGGCCTTGCTGCACGGCGCGCACGGTCGTGGCGGGCGTCGCCGTGGGGCTGTTGCCGAATTCGCACATCACGTCGGTACCGGTCTTGATCGCGACCGCGACGGCCCGCTCCGGCGTGTCGACGTAGCGGTGCGCGCCTTCCGAGTGGATGTCGGCGATGGCGCCGCAGTCGGACACGACATGGCCCTGGAACTTCCACGCATCGCGCAGGAGATCCTTGAGCAGGGGAGCGCTGGCGCAGGCGGGCAAGCCGTTCACCGCGTTGTACGCGCACATGAGGGACAGCACGTGCCCCTCGGTGACGGCGGCGTGGAACGCGGGCAGGTACGTTTCCGTCAGGTCGCGCGGGGAAGGATGCACGTCTTCGCGGTGGCGGTCGGCCTCCGGCCCGCTGTGCACGGCGAAGTGCTTGACCGTCGCCGATACCTTGGGCGCGCCCGGGTCGGCACCCTGCAGGCCGCGGATGTAGGCCACGCCCAGGTGCGACGTCAGGTACGGGTCTTCGCCATAGGTTTCCTGGCCGCGGCCCCAGCGCGGATCGCGGAAGATGTTCACGTTCGGCGACCACACCGTGAGGCCGCGGTACATGTCGGCGCCGCCGTCGGGATGCACGGTTTCCAGGTACTTCGCGCGGAACTCGGTGCCGACGGTGTCCGCGACGCGTTCGGCGAGCGCGGCGTTCCACGTGGCGGCCAGGCCGATCGCCTGCGGGAACACGGTGGCGTTGCCGGCGCGAGCGACGCCGTGCAGGCCTTCGTTCCACCAGTTGTAGGCCGGGATGCCGAGCCGCGCGATGGCGGGTGAAGTGGATTGCAGCTGGCCGGCCTTTTCGTCCAGCGTCATGCGGGCCAGCAGGGCTTGCGCCCGCGCGGCGGGATCGGCCTGCGCGGCCAGGGCGGGCAGGGACAGCGTCAGGGCGACCGCCGCAGCAAGGGCGGTCCGGGAGAGATGTCGAGGTGTCATGGGCGTTCGTGATGGGTTGGCGCGCGGATGCTAACACTGGTGCGGCCGTGCGCCGGCGTCGTCCGGGGCGGCTGGTGAAAATTCTGCCGCCGCTGCGGAATTTCATGTCGCGCCGCGTGCACGCTCCGGGATTTCGTGGCTGGACTGAGGGTTTTCGAAATTGCCGCCGTATGGACAGTCTCACAGAATGTATCGAATCCGGGCGGGTGTGCCCGCTGCCGGTACGACATCACATCATTCTGGAGACACAAACATGCACAAGATGCGACTCATCGCCTTGGCCGGCGTCGTGGCGGGCCTCGCTGCCGGCTGCGGCGGCAGCAACGCCGACCACGGCAACGGTCAGACCGTCCTGGCGGGTACCATCGGATCGGCCAGCCCCACCATCAAGCCCGCCCGCTTCGCGAGCGTGAAATTCGGCGGCGGCGGCTACGTGCCGGGCCTGATCTTCCACCCGACCAGCCCGGACGTGCTGTATGCGCGCACCGACGTCGGCGGCGCCTACCGCTGGGATGCGGCCACCTCGTCCTGGATCGCGATCACGGACATGTTCGGCCCCGACGAGGGCTTTTACCACGGCAGCGAAACGATGGCGCTCGACCCGAACGACGACCAGCGCGTCTACATGAGCGCCGGCATGTACAACTGGGCCAGCAGCACCGCGCGCCTGTACATTTCCACCGACCGCGGCAGCCACTGGACGCACGTCGACCTGCCGTTCCCCGCGGGCGGCAACAACCAGGGCCGTGCGATCGGCGAACGGCTGATGGTCGACCCGAACGACTCGAGGATCCTGTTCTACGCCACGCGCACGGCCGGCCTGTGGAAGAGCACGGACCGCGGCCAGACCTGGAACCAGGTGACGTCGCTCTCGCCGCTGACGATGACCCAGGCGCAGATCGACACGACCTACTGGAGCAGCCCGGTCGGCATCGAACAGGTGATCTTCGACACCGATACCAAAGGTACAGGCACCGCCACGCAGACGATCTACACGGCGGTGGCGCCCGATTACGCGGGCATGGCCGGCCTGACCGCGGGCCTGTACAAGACGACCAACGGCGGCGCGTCGTGGACCAGCATTCCGGTCCCGGCCGACGTGCAGGGCTACATCATCCCGCACATGGCGCGCGCGAAGGACGGCATGATGTACGTGGCGTTCACGAAGGGCGAGGGCCCCGGCGCCGGCGGCCCGTGCCGGCTGTACAAGTTCGACGGCACCAACTGGACCCTGCTGAAAGGCTACGACGACACCCAGTGGTCCAGCTTCGGCATGGGCGGCCTGTCCGTGTCCGGCACCGGCGCCAACACCCGCATCGCGCTGGGCGTGACCAACACGTGGGGGAACTGGGTCGGCATGCCGGCCGTGCAGATGTCCGACGACGGCGGCGCGACCTGGCGCGAAATCGCCAACCTGATGCCGCGCAACCCGACCGATGGCGGTTACTCCGGCTGGGTGGACGACGTCGAGATCGACCCGAACAATCCCGACCGCGTCCTGCACGTGACCGGCGGCGGCGTGTGGGAGACCCGCAACGCGTCGGCCGCGCAGCCGACGTGGAACTTCATCGTCAGCGGCGTCGAGGAAGTCGCGACGAAGGCCCTGATGGCCCCGGCGCCGGGCGCCGGCTACTCGCTGATGCGCGCCGGCCTCGACATCGGCGTCACCGTGCAGACGGAACTCCTCAAGTCGCCCACGCGCACCTCGGGCAACTGGTTCGGCAGCGCATTCGGCATCGACGCCGCATGGTCCAACCCCAACTACATCGCCGCCATCGGCGCCGGGTCGTACGACTACCCGGACATCGTCGGCGCCTACTCCACCAACGGCGGGGTAAGCTGGAACAAGTTCGTGACCAACCACCCGGACGCGAAGGCGCACCAGTCCGAAACGGGCAGCATCGCGGTCACGAAGGCCGGCAACGCGGTCTGGGCACCGGCCGAGTCGGTACCGGCGTGGACGGCCGACAACGGCAACACGTGGACCTACACGAACCTGCCGGCGCTGCCCGGCATGAGCGTGTCGCGCGGCTATAAAGTCGTGGCCGACCGCAAGAACCCGAACAAGGTCTATGCGTACGACTCGGGCGGTGCATGGTGGGCGCAATGGGGCGGCGCGGCGCACTTCTACACGTCGACGGACGGCGGCCGCACGTTCACCGAGAGCGCGACGTTCAAGAATATTGCCGCGTTGAACCAGTTCGGACAGACCTCGATCGCCGTCAACCCGAACGCGGAAGGCGACATCTGGCTGGCGGACGGGTTCAGTATCCTGCACTCGACCGATGCGGGCGCCAACTGGACCAAGCTGAACGTGACCCAGTCGGTTCCGAACCCCAATAACTACTACGAGCCGAAGATCTATGGCGCCACGTCGATCGCCCTCGGCAAGGCCCCGGCCGGCGCCAAATACTCGTCCTCGATCTATATCGTGGGCGTGATCAACGGCCAATGGGGCTTGTATCGCTCGGATGACGGCGCCGCCAACTGGACCCGCATCAACGACGACCAGCACCAGTACGCCGGCATCAGCAACCTGGCGGCCGACCAGACCGTGCCTGGACGCGTGTACTTCGCCGGCGCCGCCCGCGGCGTCCTGTACACCTACTGATGCAACGCCGGTCCCGCGTGTCGGACACGGGACCGGCTTCTAATCGAATACCTGGAGACATCTACATGAAACTGAAAGCAATCCTGGCCGCGCTGACGCTGGGCGTCGCGGCCGCCAACGCCGGCGCGACCGTCCTGACGTTCGACAGCCTGACCGAGATGATGTACGGCGACGGCTTCCCGCTCGCCGCCAACATGCACTATGACGGCACGAACCTCGTGTACGAGGAGTCGGGCTACCGCCTGACCCTGAACGCGCCGGGGGCGGACGCCGGCGCGGCCCACGTCGGCGACGGCACGTTCGACCCGCAGACGTACAACTGGCACGACGGTTTCGAGAACGGCGCCGACACCTTCGTCACGCTGACGCGCATCGGCGGCGGCCTGTTCGACCTGCGCGGCTTCGACTACTACACGACCGGCAGCGCGCTGTCGACCGACGGCAACCTGCAGGCCTTCCTGGAGGGCGGCGGCACCTGGAGCACGGCGCTGAACGGCATCACGGAGCTGCGTTTCACGTCGGGTGCGGTCAATGCGCTCGCCAACGTCGACGTGGAAGCCGCGTCTGCGGCCGTGCCGCTGCCGGGCACCATGTCGCTGCTGCTGGGCGGCGTGGCGGCCTTCGGCCTGGCGCGCCGCCGGACCTGATCCGGGGAGCGGGATGCAAAGCGGAGGCTGTGTGCCTCCGCTTTTTTTTTATGGCGTAACCGGTTCGATCGTCACGTCGCCCGTGATACCGGACGGCTGGCCCGGCTGTGCCTGGACCAGCACGGTGAGCGTGCGCCAGCCCGCACCTTTCGGCACCGCCAGGGTCAGCGGGCCCGGTTCGTACGCCGTCTTCTCGCCCAGCCTGACGCCGTCCAGCCACACCTCGGCCTTGCCGGCGATCTCGCGCATGACGAGCCGCGCATGGCCGTCGTTGCGGTCGCTGCGCAGGCCGAACGCGACGCGGTAGCTGCGCCACGGCAGCGCGTCGGGCGCCTGCTTCAGCGGCGGTTCGCCCCAGCCCCACGTGTTCATGTCGTTGTCGGCCAGTACGCGGTTCGGGTCCGGACGGTCGGCCTGCGGCGGCGACGTGCGCCACGGCGCCGGGCGCACGAGCGGCTGCGCCTCGGCGACGGCGGGGATGGGCGCGACGGCGCGCACGTCCAGCGCCAGTGCGGCGGATTGCAGGCCGTCCGCGTGCGCACGCAAGGTCAGCGGACCCTGGCCGGCGCGGCGGCTTTGCACGATCACCTGGGCGAGGCCGTTGTACAGGTTGCGCTCGGGCGCCTTCTCGGACTCGTGCGAGTTCGGGTCGCCGTTGCCGACGCCGATGATGGCGCCCGGGCCGGCCAGGTCGAACGTCACGTGCAGGTTGGCGTCGGGGACGGGACGGCCCTGCGCGTCGACGGCGCTCACCGTCACGGGCACGGCATCGGCGCCGTCGCCGGCCAGCGCCGGACGGTCCGGCGCCAGCACGAGGCGGGCGGGGGCGCCGCTCGTCTCGACCTGGTCGCGCCCGACCACGGCGCCATCCTTCAGCGCCACGGCTTCGAGCCGCCCCGGCGCATACGGCACCTGGAACGTGGCCATGTCGAACGGATCGACGTCCTGCTCGCCGACGACCGCGCCGTTGAGCTCCAGGCGCACGCGCGGCGCGTTGGTCGCGACCCGCACCTTGACCGGCTGTCCTTCCTTGCCGGCCCAGTTCCAGTGCGGCATGACCTTGATGACGGTGCGGTCCTTCAGCCATAAAGCCTGGCGGAACCAGTACGCGTTCTTCGGCAGCGCGCACAGGTCCATGATGCCGAAGAACGAGCCGGCGCTGGGCCACTCGTGCGGCGTCGGTTCGCCGCGGTAATCGAGACCGGTCCACGCGAAGCTGCCGGCCAGGAACGGGCGGGCGCTGATCTGTTTCCAGCTGCCGCGCTGCGTCTGGCCCCACTGGGCCGCGTCGTCGTCATAGCTGGCGACGAGGTGTTTGTCCTGGTCGGTCGTGTATTCGCCGCGCGACATGAAGGCCGACGTGTCCTCCGAACTGAACACGGGCTTGTGCGGGTACATCTTGTGGAAACGGTCGTATTCCCACACCTGGTAATTGATGCCCGCCACGTCCAGCGCCTGCACGGCGCTCCTGGCGGCGAACAGACCGCCGTGCATCGCGGCGGTGACGGGGCGCGTCGTGTCGAGTTGCTTGATGGCGCCGACCATCCGGCGCGCCATCTCGTAGCCGATCTCCGTGCCCTGCAGCGTCTCTTCGTTGAAAATCGACCACAGGATGACGCTCGGACGGTTGCGGTCGCGCTTCACGAGCCAGGTCAGTTGCTGCATGTAGTCGGGCGACGTGTTGAAGTTGCGGTTCTCGTCCATCACGAGTAGGCCGATGCGGTCGGCGATGTCCAGCACTTCGGCCGCGGGCGCGTTGTGCGCGAAGCGGATCGCGTTCACGCCCATCGATTTCAGCTGGCGCAGGCGGAATTCCCAGATCGAGTCGGGCACGGCGACACCCACGCCGGCATGGTCCTGGTGGATCGCCACGCCCTGCAGCTTGAGCGGCTGGCCGTTGAGGAAGAAGCCGCGGTCGGCGTCGAAGCGGATCGTGCGGAAGCCCGTGTGCGTCTCGGCGCGATCCAGCTCGCCGGTCGCATCGCGCAGCACGGCGCGCACGCGGTACAGCGCCGGCCTGGCCAGCGTCCACGGCTGGGGATTGCGTATGGCCAGGGCCAACCGCGTGCTGGCCCTGCCGAGCGCATCGACCTGGACGGGCGCGCCGGCGTGCGCGACTTCATGGCCGGCCGGATCGAGCAGGCTGACTTCCAGGCGCGCCTTGCGTGCGCTGTCTGCGCTGCTGTCGACGTCCACCGTCACGGGCAGCGTCCAGCGGCCGTCCTTCCGCACCGGATTCGCGTGGATGCCGTCGGTGGCGATGTGCATGGCGTCGCGCTTGACGAGCCAGGTGTGACGGTAGATGCCGGCGCCTTCGTACCACCAGCCTTCCATTACTTCGGCGTCGACGCGCACGGCGATTGTGTTCGGCTCCGCGCCGTAGCGCATGTACGGCGTGATGTCGATGTAGCGGCCGTTGTAGCCCGACCAGTTGCGGTTCACCACGATGCCGTTGACCCACACGGTGCTGTGCGTGGCGACGCCGTCGAACCGCAGCTCGATGTGCCGTCCGCGGTCGGACGCCGGCAGGGTGAAGTAGCGCCGGTACCAGCCGATGCCGCGCGGGCGGTAGCCCTGCGACTTGTTCTGTGCGGCGTCGAACGGGCCTTCCACCGCCCAGTCGTGCGGCAGGTCGACCCGGCGCCATCCTGAATCGTCGTAGTCGGCATTGGCCGGGCCCTGCGCCTCGCCCGCTTTGGCATTGAGGTAGCTGGCGCCATGGCCCTTGATGGCCGGCAGGGGCACGTCGCCCTGCAGGAAGCGCCAGCCCGCATCCAGCGACAGTCGCTCGCGCGGGGCAGCGTGGGCGGGTTGCAACGTTGCCAGCAGCACGGCGCAGGCGGTGAGCAGGCAGTGGAGGGCGGCGCGCATCCTGGCGCCGCGGTGGTCGTGGCCGGTCATCATGCGGGCTGCGCTCAATCGGCGTCGGCGGGAATGACGGACAGCTCGGCCGCGCTGGCCGAGCCGGAGCGCCACACATCGTCCAGCACCGTGAAACGGAAGAAGCGGGCGGCGACCGGCGCGAAACGGGCCGTCTGCAGGTCGGGGTTGTTGTGGACGTTCGCGAACGTGCCCCGTTCGACCGCGGCCTGCCAGTGCGTCCCGTCCGCGCTCGTCTCGAAGCGGTAGTTCACGGCCGTCCCCGCCACCTGCCCATCCTGCCGTGGCAGGTAGGCGAGGCCCGCGATGCGGTGGGATTGGCCCATGTCGACCTGGATGGACCGGCCGCCGCCCCACGGCGTCTGCCAGAACGTGGCGGGATCGCCGTCGACGGCGAGTGCGGCCGCGTGGCCGGCATCTTCGGCATCCGCCGCCACGACCGTGAAGCCGCGCGGCGACAAGCCCGTGAAGTCGCGCACGCCGACGACGCCGAGCCGCCCGCCGGGCAGCAGGCGCGCCGCCTTCACGATGCCGCTGCCGGGCATGGCCAGCGGCGCGCGGTACACGGGCGACGCGGCCGTCGGGGCCGAGCCGTCGACCGTGTAGACGATCGTGCCGCCGGCCGGATGGTCGAGCCGCACGGCGCCGGCGGCGTCGCGGTCGGCGATCGTGGGCGGCAACAGGTCTTCCGATTGCTTGTACAGCCCGATCTCCGCCAGCGTCGGCTCGAGGCGCGCGCCCGTGATGCGCACGCGCACGCGGTCCGTCGTCACGGGCGCGCGCAGCCGGATCAGGCGGCGGTGGCCGACCGTCGTCGTCACGTCGGCCGGGTGGCGCGCGGGCGCGGTCCACGCCGTGCCGTCCCACGTCTCGATCTCGAACGACTCGATGCGCTGGCCGCGCCGGTCCACCGCTTCCTGCAGCGACACGACGTCGAAGCGCGTGCGCCGGGGCAGGGTCAGCGTGAGCGTGCCGTCGCTGCGCCCCGGCGCCGCCTCCCACCAGGTGTCCAGGCTGCCGTCGAGGACGGCCGGCGCGGCATGCCGCGGGGCCGCGTGGTCGGCCGTCACGCGCGCGCCGCGCGCGAGATTGACGGCGAACGTGGCGCGCACGATGGCGCCCAGCTGGCCCAGTGTCGCGACCTGGTCGTCGGGCACGAGGCCGCTCTTGTCCGGCGACAGGTTCAGGATCAGGTTGGCGTTGCGGCCGATCGACGAATAAAAGATGTCGACCAGCTGCGTGACGGGACGGGGCCGCTTGTCGTGCGCCCAGAACCACTGGCCGTTCGCCAGCAGGGTCGCGTTGGTCTCGGCCGGGTACCACCACAGGTGCGATCCCGGCTTGAGCTGCGCCCGGCTGCCGAGGTCCGCGCCCTGCATGTCGGGCCACTGGAACGCGCCGGGCGCCGTGGGCAGTGGAATCACGCTCCATTCGGTCGTGCGGCCGTAGCCGCTTTCCGTGCCGACCCAGCGCACGTCCGGACCCTTGCCCATGATGACGGCGTCCGGCTGCAGCTTGCGGATCAGGTCGTACCAGGCCGCGTAGTCGTAGGTCTCGGCCACGCTCGGGTCGGGATTGGCGCCGTCGAACCACACTTCGTGGACCGGTCCGTATTCCGTCAGCAGTTCGTACAGCTGGTTCAGGAAGTAGCGGTTGTAGTCGTCGACCTCGTACGTGAACACGGGCCGGCCCGGCGGCGGGGTGCGCCCCTGCGCGGGGTCGCTCTGGAAGCGGGCCGGGTCGGTCGGGATCGTCGAGCGGCGTTTCGCGCTGCCATTGCCGTAATAACCGGCCGGGTTCGCGGCGTTGGTCTTCAGCTGGTACAGGTCGGCCGGCGACAGGTAGATGCCAAGCTTGACGCCGGCGTCGCGCGCCGCATCGGCCACCTCGCGCACGAGATCGCCCTTGCCGCCGCGCCAGGGACTCGCGGCCGACGAGTGATTCGTATAGCGCGACGGCCACATGGCGAAGCCGTCGTGGTGCTTGGCCACCAGCACGAGCATCTTGCCGTCGAGCTGCTTCACCGCGCGCAGCCACTGGCGCGCGTCCAGTTGCGTGGGATTGAACAGGGCAGGGTCTTCCTTGCCGTTGCCCCATTCCACTTCATTGAACGTGTTGACGCCGAAGTGCAGGAAGAACGTGCGTTCCAGCCGCATCCAGGCGGACTGGTTGGGGCGGGGCAGGGTTGTCGCGGCCTTGGCGACAATCGCGGCGGGGGAGTCGTCCGCCGCGATGACGTGTTCCGTCGCATAGGGAATGGGGGCGCCGTGCGCTGCGGCGCAGGCGAGCGCGAGGGCCAGGCCGAGGCAGCCTTGTGGGTGTCGAGGTGGGAGCATGATTTGTCGGTGTGATAAGTGGCGTATCGATTTTGTGATCGGCCGTATTACGCCCGCAATCGCGAAATCCCACAACCGGCATGGAAAATTACGTAAATCCGCGTCGCCAACGTGGCAACCAGGTAACGGTTACCGCTATCACCGTGCACGCGCGCCTAAAAAGGTGTGACGTACGGCAACTGTTGCGTGCATAATCAAAAAAAACATTAACTTATTGATTTACCACAGAAAGATGTCGTATCAGCCACAGGCTGACCGGCACCGCATCTCTCCGCCATGTCCTTCCTGTCCCGTGCCGCCCTGTCCGCGTTACCGTCGCGCCTCGCGCGGCTGTACGGCCGCTCGCTGTACGCCGCGCTGCTCGTGCTGGTGGCCGGCGGCCTGGCGATACCGGCCGTCGTGGGCGGCTACCTCATGATCGGCGTGCAGGAACAGCATGCGGCGCGCCGCGAGCTGGACGAGACCCTGCAGCGCAATGCCGACATCCTCGCCCTCGGCATGCAGGAATCGCTGTGGAACATGAACATCGACGCGGCCCGCTCGCTCGTCGATTCGCTGATGGGCGACCCGGCCGTCGTGCGCGTGCATGTGGGCGCGCAGGCGGAGGGCGATTTCATCGACCGCCGCGCGGCGGCCGCGCCCGGCGGCCACGTGCTGCGCGCCGAGCGCGAGGTCGTCGTGCATGGCCAGCCGATCGGCCACGTGACGGTCGAAATGGACGACAGCCTGAGCCAGCAATCGCTGCGCGCCAAGCAGGTGCGCTACGCGCTGGTGCTGGCGGTGCAGCTGGGCGTGTCGCTGCTGCTGATCCTGATGCTGCTGCGGCGCCGCCTGCTGGCGCCGCTGGGCACCCTGATGAGCTTTTCCGATCACCTGGCGCGCGGCCAGTTCGACGCGCCGCTCGCGCTGTCCACGAACGACGAACTGGGGCGGCTCGGCGGCCAGCTGGAGCACATGCGTATCGCGATCGGCGACCTGTTCCAGGACGTCGCGCGGCGCGAGGAACGCTTCCGCACCATCGTCACGCAGGTGCCGGGCGCCGTGTTCCGTGCCCGGCCGGGTGGGGCGATCGACTTCGTCAGCGACGCCATCGAAGACATCTCCGGCTATCCAGCGGCTCACTTCATCGGCGCGCACACGGACCGCTGGGCCGACGTCATCTGCCCGGAAGACCGCAAGATGCAGCGGCACTTCGTCAAGGAGGCCGTGCTGGGCGTGCGGCCTTACGAGATCGAATACCGCATCACGGACGCCGCCGGCATCGAGCGCTGGGTGCTGGAGAGCGGCCAGCCGGTCGGCTTCGACGGCAACGCCGCGTTCTGGATCGACGGGATCATCTCCGACATCAGCGAGCGCAAATACAACGAGATGCGCATCGAGGCGCTGCTGGCCGAGCAGGGCGCGGTGCTGGACAACGTCATGTTCGGCATCATGTACGTGCGCGAGCGCCGCGTCGTGTCGACCAACCGCCGCTTCGACGAATTGTTCGGCTACGGCGAGGGCGAGCTGCTGGGCGATCCGATCGGCGTGCTGTTCCCGACCGTCGAGGATTACGTGCAGGGCATCGACGCGGCGGAACCCGTGCTGGCGCGCGGCGGCGATTTCGGCGACGAGCGCCAGTTCCGCCGCCGCGACGGCAGCCTGGTGTGGTGCACCGTGAGCGGCCGCGCGCTCGACCCGGAACGCCAGGACGACGGCAGCATCTGGGTGTTCGCCGACATCACGGAGCGGCGCCAGACCGAGGAAAAGCTGCGCCTGTCGGCCACCGTGCTGGAACACATCGCCGACGGCGTGATGGTGATCGACCTGCACGGCAAGATCGTCGCGACGAATCCCGCCTTCACGCAGATCACCGGGTACACGGAGAGCGAAGCGGTCGGCACGCATTCGAGCCTCACGCGCCTGGCGAGCCACGACGCCGGGTTCTCCGAGGCGCTGTGGACCGACCTGGCGGAGACGGGCTTCTGGCGCGGCGAACTCCTGAACCGCCGCAAGAACGGCGAGACTTACCTCGAGTGGCTGACCGTGTCCGCGGTGCGCGACGATGCCGACGCCGTCACGCACTACGTCTGCGTGTTTTCCGACATCACGAAGGTCAAGGAATCGCAGGAGAAGCTGGACCACCTGGCGCACCACGACCCGCTCACGGGCCTGCCGAACCGCCTGCTGTTCCACGACCGCCTGCAGCACGCGATGGTGCGCGCGGCGCGCAACAATCGCCAGCTCGCGGTGATGTTCATCGACCTCGACCGCTTCAAGACCGTCAACGACACGCTCGGCCACCACGTCGGCGACGAGCTGCTGAAACAGGTGGCGGGCCAGCTGGCCGGGTGCCTGCGCGATGGGGACACGCTGGCGCGCCTGGGCGGCGACGAATTCATCGTGCTGCTGGAAGACGTCGACGGCGCCCACGGCGCGCGCCAGGTCGCGGAAAAACTGATGCAGCTGTTCGAGCGGCCCGTGCTCGTGTCGGATTACGAACTGTTCGTCACGGGCAGCGTCGGTATCAGCCTGTTCCCGCAGGATGCCGTCGACATGAACGTCTTGATCCGGAATGCCGACGTGGCCATGTACCAGGCCAAGGCGCGCGGCCGCAACGGCTACCAGCTGTATGCCCCGTCGATGGATGGCGACGGCGCCGAGCGCCTGCGCATGGAAGGCCTGCTGCGCCGTGCGATCGAGCGGGGCGAGATCCGCTTGCATTACCAGCCGCAGGTCGAGATCGAGACGGGCCGCCTGATCGGCGTCGAGGCGCTCGTGCGCTGGCACAGCGCGGAACTGGGCCATGTGCCCCCGGTGCGCTTCATTCCGCTCGCCGAGGACATCGGCTTCATCGGCCAGCTGGGCGCGTGGGTGCTGGAAGAGGCGTGCCGCCAGGTGGTATGCTGGGAGACGGCCGGGCTGTACGTGCCGAAGGTGGCGGTGAACCTGTCGGGCCGCCAGTTCGACCGCGGCAGCGTGGCGCCGCTCGTCGCGCGCGTGCTCGCCGACGCAGGCCTCGCGCCGCAGCGGCTGCAGCTGGAGGTGACGGAGTCCGTGATCATGAATACGGGCGACGCGCTCCAGTACATCAACGACCTGCACGCCCTGGGCGTGGAACTGGCGATCGACGATTTCGGCACGGGTTATTCGTCGCTCGCGTACCTGAAGCAGCTGCCGGTGCAGACACTGAAAATCGACCGCAGCTTCATCAAGGACATCGCTGCCGACAAGGACGACGAGGCGATCGCGGTCGCCATCGTCCAGCTGGGCAAGAGCATGGACCTCGCCGTGATCGCGGAAGGCGTGGAGACCGCCGAGCAGGCGGCCTTCCTGCTGCGCCACGGCTGCCGGCGCGCGCAGGGCTATCTGTACGGCCGGCCGGTGGAGCCGGCTGAATTGTTGGAGACATGGAGGCAGGACGATGCGGGACACGGGCGGACCAGGTTCGGATAAGGAGGACGGTGGTCCTGTACGCATCGTGCGCAGGGGCCGGCGCCGGTTCCTGCTGGGCGGCCTGGCCGCGGGCACGGCGCTCGTCGTCGGCTGGGGCGTCGCGCCGCCGCGCCAGCGCCTGCGCGCGACCGGGCCGGCTGCCGTGCACGATGCCGGCACCATCGCCCTGAACGGCTGGGTCGCGATCTCTCCCGACGGCACCATCGACGTCGTCGTGCCGCGCAGCGAGATGGGACAGGGCGTGCACACGGCGCTGCCCATGCTGCTGGCCGAGGAACTGGACGCGCCGCTGGCAGCCGTACGCGTCGTGCAGGCGCCCATCGACAAGATCTTCGCCAACCTCACCGTCCTGCGCGACACCCTGCCGTTCCATCCGGACGATGCCGGCAACTTCCAGCTGGGCGCGCGCTGGGTCGCGGGCAAGGTGGCGCGCGAGCTGGGCATCATGTTCACGGGCGGTTCGACGAGCGTGAAGGATGCGTGGCCGACGATGCGGACGGCCGGCGCCGTCGCGCGCGCGATGCTGCTGCGCGCGGCCGCCGAGCAGTGGAAGACGACACCGGAGACGCTGTCGACGCGCGACGGCATGGTGCTCCATCCTGACGGACGGCGCGCGCCGTACGGCCCGCTGGCGCAGCGCGCGGCTGCGCTGGGCGGCGACATCGATGCGGACGACGTCCGCCTTAAGACGCCCGCGGACTTCCGCCTGATCGGCAAGCCGGTGCCGCGGCGCGACGCGCCATCGAAGGTCAACGGGCGCGCGGTGTTCGGCATCGACGTGCGGCCGGAAGGCCTGCTGTACGCGGCGCTGCGCATGGCGCCCGTGCTGGGCGCAGGTGTCGCGGGGTTCGATGCGGGCAAGGTGGCGGCGCTGCCGGGCGTCGAGCACGTCGTCGACGTATCGTCCGCGCTCGCGCCGTTGTCCGGTGCGGGCGCCGGCGTCGCGGTCGTGGCGAAGGGCTGGTGGCAGGCGAAGCAGGCCGCGCTGGCGCTGCCCGTGCAGTGGACCGCGAGCCCGCATGCCGCGTTGTCGAGCGAGTCCGTGTTCGCCGGTTTTGCGAAGGCGCTCGATGAAGAATCGGGCCACGCGTATTTCGAGGCCGGCAGCCAGGACGCGGCCGAACTCGCGGGCACGCGCACCGTGCGGGCCGAATACCGCGCGCCGTTCCTCGCGCACGCGACGATGGAACCGCAGAACTGCACGGCGCAGGTCCTGGACGGCAAAGTGACGCTGTGGTCGCCCACGCAGGTCCCGAGCATCGCGGTGGACGTGGCGGCGAAGGTCGCGGGCGTCGCGCGCGAGGATGTGACCATCGAGGTGACGATGCTGGGCGGCGGCTTCGGCCGGCGCCTCGAGACCGACATGGTGGCGCAGGCCGTCGCCGTGGCCATGCAGACGCGCGGCCGCCCGGTGCAACTGATCTGGACGCGCGAGGACGACACGGGCCACGACGTCTACCGCCCGGCCGCGCTGGCGCGCTATACGGCGCACCTCGGCGCCGACGGGCGCGTGCTGGCGTGGGACAGCAAGCTGGCGAGCGGCGCCATCGGCCACCAGTACTTCCCGCGCAACCTCGGCCTGCCCGGTGTCGGCCCGGACAAGACGACGGCCGAGGGCGAGTACGACCTGCAGTACGCGATCGCGAACCGCCGCAGCCGCCACGTGACGGTCGACAGCGTCGTGCCGATCGGGTACTGGCGTTCGGTCGGCCACTCGCACAACGCGTTCTTCAAGGAGAGCTTCGCGGACGAGGTGGCCCATGCGGCGGGGCAGGACCCGGTCGCGTGGCGGCGCGCGCTGCTGAAGGACCATCCGCGCCACCTGGCCGCGCTGGACGCGGCGCTCGCGCGTGCGGGCACGCCGGCGGAAGGCCGCGCGCACGGCGTCGCCGTGCACCAGTCGTTCGGGACCGTGGTGGCGCAGGTCGCGGAAGTGTCGGTGCAAGACAAGGAGATCCGCGTGCACAAGGTCGTGTGCGCCGTCGATTGCGGCCTCGTCGTCAATCCGAACATCGTCGCGCAGCAGGTCGAGTCGGGCGTCGTGTTCGGGCTGTCGGCCGCGCTGGCGGGGGAGATCACCTTCAAGGACGGCCAGCCGCAGCAGGCGAATTTCGGCGATTATCCCGTGCTGCGGATGGCGCAGGTACCCGAGGTCGAGACCATCATCGTACCGAGCGCGGAACCGCCGGAAGGCATGGGCGAACCCGCGGTGCCGCCCGTCGCGCCGGCCGTGGCGAATGCCGTGTTCAAGCTGACGGGGCAGCGGCTGCGCAGCCTGCCGCTGCGCCTGGCTTGATCACTCGTCGGCGTTGGCGATGAGGGTGCGCAGGTTGCACTCGCGCTGCCACGCCTGCCGTTCCGGCGTGGAGGCCGCCTGGCGCATGAGTTCGTCGCCGCTCAACTCCGCCTGCGCCTGGATCAGCCGGTCCGCGACTTTCGGATCCGGCAGCATCGTGCCGAAGAACGCGACGGCATCGCCGCGCTGCACGAGCAGCGTGGGAAAATTTTCCACGTCGAGGTCGCCGACGACGTCGGCCTGGTCTTCCACGTCGATCCAGACGAACGTCTTGTCGGGATGGCGCGTGGCCAGGCCGTCGAACGCGGCGCGGTAGGACGAGCAGGTGCCGCACCAGGCAGCGCACAGGCAGGCGACGATCCAGCCGTCGCCGTGGAGGGCGGCGGCAACCTGGTCGCGGGTATCGGGCTCGAGGGTCAGACTGGACATGGGCGCGATTCTACAACGGTTCCGCGCTTTTGGCTGGCCGGGCCGCCGGGTTACAATACGCCATGCCTATCATCCTCGCCATCGAAACCTCGTCCGAGCTGGCGTCCTGCGCGTTATTGAACAGCGCGGACGGCGCGGACACCCCCGTATTGACCTCCGTATTGACCCGCGAATCGTCCGGCGTGCGCACGCATTCGCAGTCCGTCCTGCCCATGGTGCAGGAGTTGCTGCGCGACGCCGGCATCGCCCTGGCCGACTGCGACGCGATCGTATTCGGCGCCGGTCCGGGTTCGTTCACGGGCGTGCGCACGGCGTGCGGCGTGGCGCAGGGTCTCGCGTTCGGCGCCCGCAAACCCGTGCTGCCGCTGGTGACGCTGGAAGCGATGGCCGAGGCGTGCCGCGCACGCACGGGCGCGTCCGACGTGCTCGCCGTGCTGGATGCGCGCATGGGCGAAGTCTATTGGGCGCAGTACCGCTGGACCGGCGCGTGGCAGGCCGTGCGCGCGCCTGCGCTGAGCGCGCCGGGCGCCGTCGCGCCCGAGATGGTCGAAGGCTTGACTGCCTGCGGCAACGGCTTCGCGGCGTATCCGGAAGCCTTCGCGGATGCGCCGTTTGTGGCCGGTGCGCACAGCGACATCCTGCCGCATGCGCGCGAATTCGCGGTGCTGGGCGTGGCCGCGCTGGCGGCGGGCCGCGCGGTGCCGGCCGACGAGGCGCAGCCGCTCTACCTGCGCAACAAGGTCGCGTACACGAGCGCGGAACGCCAGGCCATCAACGCGGCCAGGGCGGACGGGCGATGACCGACGCCGCGCACCAGGAACTGCGCCCGATGGTCGTGGGCGACGTCGACGAGGTGCATGCCCTCGAATGCAGCGTGTTTCCGCATCCGTGGAGCCGGGCGAATTTCATGGACTCGCTCGCGAGCGGCTACGATGCGTGGGTGCTGCGCGAGCCGGCGGGCGCGCTGGCCGGGTATTTCCTGCTGATGTACGCGCTGGACGAAGCGCACCTGCTCGACGTGGCCGTCGCGGCGCCGCTGCACGGACGCGGCGTCGGGCGCTACCTGCTGGACCGCATCGCGGCCAGGTCGCGGGCAGAGCGCATGGCGTCGATCCTGCTCGAGGTGCGGCCGTCCAACACGCGCGCACTCGAGGTGTACCGGCGCTACGGCTATGAAGAGATCGGCCGCCGCAAGGGCTATTATCCCGCGCACGAAGGGCGGCGCGAAGATGCGATCGTGATGAGGTATGTGTTATGAACGGTGTCAGCGAACGCGACGCCATCTTCCTGAACGAGATGGGCCTCGGGCCGCTGTGGCAGTTGCGCACGGCGCCGCCGCGCGAGGTTGCCCCGCAGCCGACGCCGCTGCAGCCGGTGGCGCAGTCGGCGTCCGCGCTGGCGCCGGTCGCCGCGGCGGTCGTCGAACCGCCCGCGCCGGTCGCGCGGCCGCCACGGCCCGCGCCGGCGGGGCCGCGTCCGCCTGGCCCGACGCCGCTGCAACCGGTCGCGCAATCCGTGTCCGCGCTGGCGCCGCCGGCCGACCACGATTCCGCCTGGGACGATGCCGCGTTGCCGAGCGACGCGACGCCGGAAGAAATCGCGGCGATGGACTGGGACCAGCTCACCATCGCCATCGCCGCGTGCCGGCGCTGCAGCGCGTGCCGCGAAGGGCGCGCGCCGGTGCCGGGCACGGGCGCGAAGCAGGCGCGCTGGGTCGTCGCGGCCGGCGCTACGACGGCTGCCGATGAAAAGGCGCGCGTCCCGCTCGCGGGCGATTCCGGTAAGCTGCTGGACAATATGCTGGCCGCCGTCGGCATGGGCCGCGAGCGCGACGTCTACGTGACGAACCTCATCAAATGCCGCCCGACGACGCCGAACGGCGGCGAGCGCGCGCCCACGCCGCAGGAGGCGGCCGCGTGCCGTCCCTACCTCGAACGCGAGGTGGCGTTGACGGGCGCGGAGACCGTCCTGACCCTGGGCCAGATCGCCGCCAACACCTTGCTGGGCCGCGCGCTGCCGGAACCGCTGGCCGGCGCGCGGGGCAGCGCTCACGCGCTGGAGACGGGCGGACGCACGGTGAACCTGGTGGCGACCTTGCATCCGGGCGAACTGCTGCGGCGCGGCGCCGACAAGGCCCTTGCGTGGGCCGACTTGTGCAGGGCAAGGAACGCCCGTGCGCGCTCAGGCTGACACGTACCAGGCGCTGTTCGAACGCCGCTGGCGCCATCTGCGGCGCGCGCGGGTGCGGGCGCTGGCCTGGCTGCTGGACGCCCCGGACCTGCTCGACATCCACGACCCGCACTGGGAAGGCCGCATCGCGACGCTCGGTCCGATGACGGAAGCCACGGCGCGCTGGCTGGCCGAACTCGATGCCGATCCCGCGCCGCTGGACGCGGCACTCGGTTCGAAGATGTATACGCGCCTCGGCCTGTACGCGGAAAAGCTGATGGCCTTTTATTTCGCGCACCAGGGCCGCCTCGTCGCGCACGGCCTGCAGGTACGGGCCAGCCGCAACGACACCGTCGGCGAGTTCGATTTTCTGCTGGATGCGGGCGAGGGTGTCGAACACATCGAGTTCGCCACCAAGTTCTACCTGCTGCAGGGCGATGCCGCGACGGGCTTCGACACGTTCGTCGGCCCGAACCTGGCCGACAGCCTGGGCCGCAAGATGCGCAAGGTGTTCGAGCGCCAGCTCGAACTGGGCCGCCACCCGGCCGCGCAGGACGTATTGCCGCGGCCCGTCGTCGCGGCGCGCGCGCTCGTCAAGGGCTGGCTGTTTTATCCGCGCGGCACGTACCAGGCCATGCAAGGCATCACGGCGGGCCACTGCCGCGGCTTCTGGTGCGCACTGGAAGAACTCGACGCCTTGCCCGGCGACCGTTTCCTGATCCTGCCGCGCCTGCAATGGCTGCCGCCGTTCCGCGCGCAATCGGCGGTGTGGATGCTGGACAAGGCCCAGCTGGCAGCGGAACTGGAAGACCACTTCATGGCGTCAAGCGCGCCCGTGCTCGTGGCGCTCGTGCGGGAAGAGCCGGACAACATCGTGGAATTCGAACGGGGCTTCATCGTCTCGAACGACTGGCGCGACCGCGCCAACGCCCGCCTGCACCCCTGACCGGGGTCAGACCTCAAGATTCGGGGTCAGAGCACATTTCGGCGCACTGTCTTTTCAGCATTGTTTGACGCCGCGCGCCCGCATGCAGCCCCTCGCGCGGTCACGGCTTGCGCATCGCTGCCCGTACTGATCAATTTCTCGAAAAAGTGCTCTGACCCCGAATTACCGAATTACTTGGATCAGTGCTTGTGCTCGCCGATCAGCGCGAGCGAGTCGTGCTCGCGCTGGTTCGCCGCATGGCGGCGGCCGATCAGCCACATGATGCCGGCCAGCGACATGCCGAACAGGACGATGATGACGTCCAGGTCCAGGCTCAGCGTGATCATGATGGCGTACAGCGCCAGCATGGTGAGGATGGAGAGGTTTTCGTTGAAGTTCTGCACGGCGATCGAGTGGCCGGCGCTCATCAGCACGTGGCCGCGGTGCTGCAGCAGGGCGTTCATCGGCACGACGAAATAGCCGGACAGGAGGCCGATGAGCAGCAGCAACACGACGGCGATCGGCAGCGAATACACGATCGTCATCGAGGTCACGACGAGGCCCATGATGATGCCGAGCGGGATCACGGTCAGTGATTTCTTCAGCGGGATCATCTTCGCCGCCATCGCCGCGCCGATCGCGGACCCGATGGCGACGACGCCGATCAGCCCCGTCGCCTTGTCGAGGGACATGTGCAGCGAGCGCTTGGCCCATTCCAGCACGATCAATTGCAGCGTCGCGCCGGCGCCCCAGAACAGCGTCGTCACGGCCAGCGAGATCTGGCCCAGCTTGTCTTTCCACAGCGTGGCGGAGCAGTCGGCGAAATCGGCGATCAGCTTGGCCGGATTGCGTTCCTGGTGCTCGTAGCGGGCGCCGGTGTCCGGGATGCGCAGGTTGAAGCCGGCCGCCAGCGCGTACACGCCGATCAGCACGGCGAGCTGGGCCTTGGTCGAGGAGTTGATGCCGGTGTCGATATAGGGCACGTCCAGCGTCATCAGCCAGGCGCTGCCGTGGGCACTGACGAGGGCGCCGCCCATGGCCGCGCCGAGGATGATGGACATGACGGTCAGGCCCTCGATCCAGCCGTTGGCCGCGACGAGTCGTTCAGCCGGCAGCAGCTCGGTCAGGATGCCGTATTTGGCGGGGGAGTAGACGGCGGCGCCGAAGCCGACGACAGTGCAGGCGATGAGGGGGTGGGCGCCGAAGAAGATCAGGCAGCACCCGAAAACCTTGATTAGATTGGCGGTGAACATCACCCGTCCCTTGGGCATTGAATCGGCAAACGCGCCGACGAATGGTGCCAGGAGGACGTAGAACAAGACGAACGACAGCTTCAGCAGCGGAGTGAGCGAAGCCGGGGCTTTCATCGCCGTTAGCAGACCGATCGAGACAAATATCAGCGCGTTGTCGGCCAGCGACGAGAAGAACTGCGCCGCCATGATGGTATAAAAACCACGGTTCATTCGAAAGGTTCAAAAAACTGGATGGGTTGCTTTATACCATGAAAGACCGCTTAGCCCAAGGAATCGACAATACGGCATTTCACTGCCGGGAGTAAAATAAACCTTTCGTTCTCAGCCGTCGCCCCCATCTGAAAGCCATGCCACGTCCCCTGCACGCCACCATCCACCTCGACTCCATGCAGCACAATCTGGCCCGTGCGCGCGCCTGTGCGCCGCAGGCGAACGTCTGGGCGGTGGTGAAGGCGAACGCGTATGGACACGGCCTGGAACGGGGCATGCGCGGCTTCGCGCAGGCCGACGGCCTGGCCCTGATCGAAACGGAAAGCGCGCTGCGCCTGCGCGAGCTGGGCTGGGTGAAGCCGATCCTGTTATTAGAGGGAATCTTCGACACGTCGGACATCCCCTTGCTGGCTGAACATAATGTCAACAGCACGGTCCATTGCATCGAGCAGGTCAAGATGCTGGAGTACACCCAGCTCTACCGTCCCATCGACGTGCACCTCAAGATGAATACGGGCATGAACCGCCTCGGCTTTCGGCCGGACGAGTTCGCGGCGGCCTACCAGCGGCTGCGCGCCATCCCGGGCATCCGCAACATCACGTTGATGACGCATTTCGCGAACGCGGACGAGCTGGAGCATCCGCGCCTGTCGATCGGCGAGCAGGTACGCCGGTTCCGGCTGGGCGCGGACGGCTTGCCGGGCGAGCGCAGCCTGTCGAATTCCGGCGGGGTGCTGCACACGGCGGAGCTCGTTCAGGAATTGCAGAGCGACTGGGTGCGCCCCGGCATCATGCTGTACGGCGGCACGCCTGGTGGCCGCTCGGCCAAGGACTACGGGCTGTTGCCGACGATGACACTGAAATCCGAAGTCATCGGCATCCAGCACCTGGAGCAGGGCGACAGCGTGGGCTACGGCAGCCGCTTCCAGGCGGACCGCGCGCTGACGGTGGGCATCGTCGCCTGCGGCTATGCGGACGGCTACCCGCGCCATGCCGAGCACGGCACGCCCGTGCTGGTGGACGGCGTCCGCACGACGCTCGTCGGCCGGGTGTCGATGGACATGATGGCGGTCGACCTGTCGCCCATTGCGAACGCGCGCGTGGGCAGCAAGGTCACCCTGTGGGGCGACGGTCTCCCGATCGACGAGGTGGCGCATGCCGCCGGCACGATCGGCTATGAATTGATGTGCGCCGTGGCGCCGCGCGTGCGCGTGGCCGAGGCGCCGCTCGGGTGCGATCCCATTTTATAACCAAGGAATCATGGCTAAACCCCGTACCAGTTTCGTCTGCAGCGATTGCGGCAGCGTCGCCAGCCGCTGGACCGGCCAGTGCGCCGATTGCAAGGCCTGGAACACGATGACCGAGCAGGTCGAGACCGCCGGCCTGAACCGCATGTCGCAGACGCCGCACATGCATAAGAGCCTCGCGCAAACGGCCCCCGTGCTGTCGCTGGCCGACATCGAGGCGATCGACGTGCCCCGCTTCGGCACCGGCATCGACGAATTCGACCGCGTGCTGGGCGGCGGCCTCGTCGCGGGCGGCGTCGTGCTGATCGGCGGCGACCCCGGCATCGGCAAGTCCACCTTGCTGCTGCAGGCGCTGGCGAACCTGGCCGCGGCGCGCAGCACGCTGTACGTGTCCGGCGAGGAATCCGGCGCCCAGATCGCCCTGCGCGCGCGCCGGCTGCAGGTCGAGGCGAAAGACCTGAAGCTGCAAGCCGAGATCCAACTGGAAAAAATCCTCGGCACCATTGCCGACCTCAAGCCGGAGGTCGCCGTCATCGACTCGATCCAGACCGTGTACTCGGATGCGCTGACGTCGGCCCCCGGTTCCGTCTCGCAGGTGCGCGAATGCGCGGCGCAGCTCACGCGCGTGGCCAAACAGACGGGCGTGACGATCATCCTCGTCGGCCACGTGACGAAGGAGGGCGCGCTCGCGGGGCCGCGCGTGCTGGAGCACATCGTCGACACCGTGCTGTATTTCGAAGGCGATACGCAGAGCAGCTTCCGCCTCGTGCGCGCCATCAAGAACCGTTTCGGCGCCATCAACGAGCTGGGCGTGTTCGCGATGACGGAAAAGGGCCTGAAGGGCGTGTCGAACCCGTCCGCACTGTTCCTGTCGCAACACGACAACCAGGTGCCCGGTTCCTGTGTGATGGTGACGCAGGAGGGCACCCGGCCGCTGCTGGTCGAAGTGCAGGCGCTCGTCGACGCGAGCCATTTGCCGAACGCGCGCCGGCTGTCCGTCGGCCTGGAGCAGAACCGCCTCGCGATGCTGCTCGCGGTGCTGCACCGCCATGCCGGCATTGCCGCGTTCGACCAGGACGTGTTCATCAACGCGGTGGGTGGCGTCAAGATCACGGAGCCCGCGGCCGACCTGGCCGTCCTGCTGGCGATCAATTCGTCGATGCGCAACAAGGCGCTGCCCCGCGGCCTCGTCGTGTTCGGCGAGGTGGGCCTGGCCGGCGAGATCCGTCCCGCCCCGCGTGGGCAGGAGCGTTTGCGCGAGGCGGCGAAGCTGGGCTTTTCCGTCGCCGTGATCCCGAAAGCTAATGCGCCGAAGCAAAAGATCGAGGGGATGACCATCGTGGCCGTCGAGCGGATCGATGAAGCGTTCAGCAAGCTGCGCGAGCTCGACTGATCACCGTAACTTGAATAGCGGTAACACGCAAGGTTATCGTTTGCACCTATAATGCCCCTCGTTTTTAAAAGATTCACAGGCTTATCGTGGCAATAGATCAGAGGCAATCCGCACGCAAGATCCTGAAGGTGCGGGCAGTCCTGGCGATGGAGGGCCAGACCCCCGTCCAGGGACGTACATCCGACATCGGCTCCAATGGCGTCAGCATTACCGTGCCGCATCCGCTGCAGACGGGGCAGACGGGCCAGGTCGGCTTCGACCTGCTCGTCGACGGCACGCCGTTTCCCCTGCATGCGCGCGTCAAGGTGATGTATTGTATTTTCAGCAATGGCGAGTTCAAGGCCGGGTTGCAGTTCATGAACCTGGACCTGGCGGCGATGAGCCAGGTGTCACGCTTCCTGCGCTGATTCATTGGCCGGTTGACAAGAAAAGCGGCGGGTGCCTTGGGCCCCGCCGCTTTTTCTTTGATGAGACCTCTGCGGCCCCCAATGCTATTCGTGATAGCGGTCGTGCAACCTTTGTGAACTGCCGATGCCTTCGGAAATCACCCCATACAGCACGAGGACGACCATCCCGGTCAGCATGCCTGTAATGAATAACATACCGTTCGAACGCCGTTGAGCGCTCCCTCCCCCATCTGTCATTCGAGATTGTAGGACTACTCCTCCATACTGCATAAACACTTTCAAATTAGCATAAGAAAAAGTATTTACAAGGCGCTTTTTCTCGACCTCGGAAGAGGGTGGAACCGTAGATTGTGACAGCGGTCGAAGGGCTGTGTGACATGTTATTTCGGGCGGTCACATTATGCGCCGCGCATGTCATATGGCCAGGCTGGCCATGTCATAAAGCCGTCATATTTGCTCACTACACTGCGCAGCATCAACCGTGTCACACCTAACCAAAGGACCTTGATATGCGCATGAAGCAACTGCTGGCAACCATCATCATCGGCACCACCGCCGCGTTCGCGAGCACCGCGACCCTGGCTGCCGACATCACCGGTGCTGGTTCCACCTTCGCCTACCCGATTTATTCGAAATGGGCGGAGATGTACAAGAAGACCAGCGGCAACGGCCTGAACTACCAATCGATCGGCTCCGGCGCCGGCATCAAGCAGATCAAGGCCAAGACGGTCGATTTCGGCGCATCGGACATGCCGCTGTCGGTCGAAGACCTGAACGAGGCGGGCCTGGTGCAGTTCCCGACCATCATGGGCGGCGTCGTCGCCATCGTCAACCTGGACGGCGTGGCGCCGGGCCAGCTGAAACTGACCGGTCCGGTCATCGCCGACATCTACCTGGGCAAGATCGCCAAGTGGAATGACAAGGCGATCGCCGCGCTGAATCCGGGCGTGAAGCTGCCGGCCGAAGACATCACCGTCGTGCACCGCGCCGACGGCTCGGGCACCTCGTTCCTGTTCACGAACTACCTGTCGCAGACCAACCCGGACTTCAAGGCGAAGATCGGTGCCGGCACCGCCGTGAAATGGGCTGTCGGCGTGGGTGGCAAGGGCAATGACGGCGTCGCCGCCAACGTCCAGCGCATCAAGGGCTCGATCGGCTACGTCGAATGGGCATATGCCAAGAAGAACAAGCTGGCCCATACCCAGCTGAAGAACCGCGACGGCAATTTCCTGCAGCCGGACGACGACGCGTTCAAGGCCGCCGCCGCCAACGCCGACTGGGCCAAGGCACCGGGCTTCGGCGTGGTGCTGACCGACCAGCCCGGCAAGGCCGCATGGCCGATCGTCGGTGCGACGTACGCAATCATGCACAAGTCGCAAGCCGATGGCGCCAAGGGCAAGGAAGTGCTGAAGTTCTTCGACTACGCGTTCAAGAACGGTGCTGCCGCCGCCGCTGAGCTGGACTACGTGCCGATGCCGGCTGCGACCACCAAGCTGGTGGAAGACGCCTGGAAGGCCAACCTGAAGGATGCTTCGGGCAAAGCGCTCTGGTAATTGAGCAATACCCGACACGTGGGTAGCGCCGCTCCCACCTCCCGGCGCGAGGTCGGGCAGGTGGGAGTGGCGCGTTTTTGCTTCTAGGTAATAAATTGGACAAACACATGAACGCACACCCCGCGCTCGCCGCCGACGAGGCCGGCCAGGCCGCGTTGCAGGAAGAAGCCCGCAACGTCGCACTGCGCAATACCATGCGCGTGCAGCGCATCCAGGACTTCATCTTCCACAAGGTGACCCTGTTGTTCGCCGCGAGCGTCCTGATCGTCCTCGTGGGCATCATTATTTCCCTGGCGATCGGGGCGGCGCCTGCGTTCCGCGAATTCGGCGCGTCCTTCCTCACCACCAACGAGTGGGATCCCGTCAACGACAAATTCGGCGCGCTGATCGCCATCACGGGTACGCTGGTCACGTCGATCATCGCGCTGCTCGTCGCCTTTCCCATCAGCTTCGGCATCGCGCTGTTCCTCACCGAGATCTGCCCGGCATGGCTGCGCCGCCCGATGGGCATGGCCGTCGAACTGCTGGCCGGCGTGCCGTCGATCATCTACGGCATGTGGGGCCTGTTCGTGTTCGCGCCGCTGTTCGGCGACACCATCCAGCCGTTCCTGAAAAAGACGCTCGGTGTGCTGCCGTTCATCGGCCCGTTCTTCCAGGGGCCGACGATGGGCCTGGGCCTCCTGACCGCCGGGATCATCCTTGCCGTGATGATCATCCCGTTCATCGCGTCCGTGATGCGCGACGTGTTCGAGATCGTGCCGGCCGTGCTGAAGGAATCCGCATACGGCCTCGGCTGCACGAAATGGGAAGTCGTGCGCAAGATCGTGCTGCCGTACACCCGCGCCGGCGTGGTCGGCGGCGTGATGCTGGGCCTCGGCCGCGCGCTGGGCGAGACGATGGCCGTCACGTTCGTCATCGGGAATGCCAACGACATCAAGCTGTCGCTGTTCGCGCCGGGTAATTCGATTTCCTCGACGCTGGCCAACGAATTCGCCGAAGCCAGCTCGCAACTGCACGTGTCCTCGCTGTTCGCGCTGGGCCTGATCCTGTTCGCCATCACGTTCATCGTGCTGTCGGCCGCCAAATTGATGCTCGTCGGGATGTCCCGCAAGGAAGGGGTGAAGTAATGGATGCCGTTGTCAATTCCGTCTATCGGCGCCGCCTGCTGGGCCACCGCATCGGCATCGCCCTGTCCGTGCTGGCGATGGCCGTCGGCCTCGGCTTCCTGCTGTGGATCCTGGAGACCCTGCTGGTCAATGGCTTCGGCGCACTGTCGCACACGCTGTTCACGATGGACACGCCGGCGCCGGGCAGCCCGGGCGGCCTGCGCAACGCGATCGTCGGCAGCCTCATGATGGTAGGCCTGTCCACGGCGATCTCGACGCCGGTCGGCATCCTGGCCGGCATCTATCTCGCCGAGTACGGCCAGAACAGCAAATTTGCCGCCGTCACGCGCTTCGTCACGGACATCATGCTGTCGGCGCCGTCGATCGTGATCGGCCTGTTCGTGTACGCCCTGTGCGTGGCGCGCTTCGGGCATTTCTCCGGCTATGCGGGCACGATCGCGCTGTCGCTGATCGCGATCCCCGTCGTCGTCCGCACGACCGACAACATGCTGCACCTGGTGCCGAACAGCCTGCTGGAAGCGGCGTTCGCGCTGGGCGCGCCGCGCTGGAAAGTGGCGATGACGGTGCGCCTGCGCGCCGTGAAGGCGGGCGTGGTGACCGGCGTGCTGCTGGCCGTGGCCCGCATCGCCGGCGAGACGGCGCCGCTGCTGTTCACCGCGCTGAACAATCAGTTCTTCAGCCTCGACATGAAACAGCCGATGGCCAACCTGCCGGTGGCGATCTACCTGTTCGCGATGAGCTCGTACGAAGACTGGCGCAGCCTCGCCTGGGGTGCCGCCCTGCTGGTGACGTTCAGCGTGCTGCTCCTGAATATCCTGTCGCGGACCCTGTTCCGCCAAAAGAACCCGCAATAAGTTGACGAAGATCCCAGATCCCATGATGACCCAGACCCTGTCCACCCCGTCGCAAACGACGCAAGGTTCGAAGCCCAAGACCAAGACCATCGAGATCTCCGGCCTGGACTTTTATTACGGCAAGACGAAGAGCCTGAAGAACGTCAACCTGGACGTCCACGACAAGCAGGTCACCGCGTTCATCGGTCCGTCGGGCTGCGGCAAGTCGACCTTGCTGCGCACGCTGAACCGCATGTACGACCTGTACCCGGGCCAGCGTGCCGAAGGCGCTATCCTTTACCGCGGCCGGAATATCCTGGAACCGGGTGTCGACGTGAACATGCTGCGCGCCAAGATCGGCATGGTGTTCCAGAAGCCGACGCCGTTCCCGATGTCCATCTACGACAACATCGCATTCGGCGTGCGCCTGTACGAAGACCTGTCGAAAGGCGAGATGGACGAGCGCGTGGAATGGGCGCTCAAGAAGGCCGCGCTGTGGACCGAAGTGAAGGACAAGCTTAACAAGAGCGGCCTGTCGCTGTCCGGCGGCCAGCAGCAGCGCCTGTGCATCGCGCGCGGCGTCGCGGTGAAGCCGGACGTGCTGCTGCTGGACGAGCCGACGTCGGCGCTGGACCCGATCTCGACGTCGAAGATCGAGGAACTGATCAGCGAACTGAAGGGCGACTACACGATCGCCATCGTCACGCACAACATGCAGCAGGCCGCACGCTGCTCGGACTACACGGCGTACATGTACCTGGGCGAACTGGTGGAATTCGGCGAGACCGACCAGCTGTTCCTGAACCCGGTGCGGAAAGAGACCCAGGATTACATTACGGGCCGTTTCGGTTGATGCGGTAAGATTACATTATTGAACAGGATGAACACATGGTAGGCGAGCACTCTTCCAAGCAGTACGACCAGGAACTGGAAGCGATCCGGTCGAAAGTGCTGCTCATGGGCGGCATGGTGGAAACGCAGTTCGACGAGGCGGTGAATGCGTTCCGCGTCGGCAACACCGAGCAGGCCGACAAGGTGGTGGCGGACGACCACGCCGTCAACCAGCTCGAAGTGCAGCTGGACGACGCCTGCAGCCACCTGATCGTGCGCCGCCAGCCGGCCGCCAACGACCTGCGTACGATCATGGCGACGATCAAGGTGATCACGGACCTCGAGCGCATCGGCGACGAGGCCGCCAAGATCGCCCGCACGGCCAAGAGCCTGCACGAGCGCGGCATGGTCAGCTTCAACCACTACGAGACGGTGCGCACGATCTCGCGCGCGACGGCCGACATGCTGCACGACGCGCTCGACGCGTTCGCGCGCCTGGACGGCAAGGCTGCCGTGCAGATCATCGCCCAGGACGACGTGATCGACCACGAGTTCCGCACCATCATGCGCAGTACGATCACGTTCATGATGGAAGACCCGCGCACGATCTCGTCGGCGCTGGACGTGCTGTGGGTGGCCAAGGCCATCGAGCGCATCGGCGACCACGCCAAGAATATCGCCGAGTACGTGATCTACGTCGTCGAGGGGCGGGACATCAGGCATAGCAAACCACAAGCCGTCGCGGCTGGCGGAGAAGGGTGATCGATGGCGGCCAACACGAGCGTCCTGATTGTCGAAGATGAGCCGGCGATCGTCGAACTGGTGAGCTATTCGTTGCGCGAGACGGGCTGGGAGATCCGCACGGCCGCCAACGTGGCGGCGGCCTGGGATTCGATCGTGCACGGCAGGCCCGACCTGCTGCTGCTGGACTGGATGCTGCCCGACCAGAGCGGCCTGCGGTTGCTGTCGCGCCTGCGCGGCGACCGCGATTTCCAGGACATCCCCGTCATCATGCTGACGGCGAAGAGCATGGAAGAGGACAAGATCGCGGGGCTCAATACCGGCGCCGACGACTACGTGACGAAGCCGTTCTCGCCGCGCGAACTGGTGGCCCGCTCGAAAGCGCTGCTGCGCCGCAAGAGCCCGCACCTGGCCGAGGCGCCGCTGTCGGCCGGTCCGGTCATGCTCGATCCGGCCAGCTGCACGGTCACCCTGGACGGCCGCCAGCTCGACATGGGCAATGCCGAATACCGCCTGCTGAAATTCCTGATGGCGCACCGCGAGCGCGTGTTCTCGCGCAGCCAGCTGCTCGACAAGGTGTGGGGCGACGCGGCGGCCGTCGAGGAACGCACGGTCGACGTCCACGTCCTCCGGCTGCGCAAGGCGTTGAAGGAAGCCGAAAAGCTGATCAAGACCGTGCGCAGCGTAGGCTACATGCTGTCCGAAAAAGAAAAATAGAAAGGTCGCCCGCTTGAATCCTCGCGTCATGTTCTGGGTCCCGGCGTTGCTGCGCCTGGGCCTGATGCTCGCGGTCGCCGGCATCGCGTGGTGGCTGCTGGGCCCTGTCTCCGGGCTGGCGCTCGCGCTGCTCATCACCCTCGGCCTGCTGATTTCCCAACTGGCCTACCTGCACAAGCTGGGCGAGTGGCTCGACGACCCGCAGAGCACGAAGCTGCCGGACGGGTGGGGCGCGTGGACCGACGTCTTCGCGCGTTTGTACCGCCTCCGCCGCGACGACGAACGCAACCGCGACGAGCTGACGGAATGGCTCGCGCGCTTCCGCCAGGCCATGCACCTGCTGCCGGAGGGCGTGGCGATCATGGACGACGTCCTGTTCCTCGAATGGTGCAACCCGGCGGCCGAGCGCCACCTGGGCCTCACGCTGGAACACGACAAGGGCCGGCGTGTGACGAACCTGATCCGCCACCCCGAATTCATCGACTACCTGATCCTCGGCCGCTACGAACAGCCGCTCACCCTGTCGATCCGCGGCCGCAAGCTGATCGTGCAGATCATCCCGTTCGAGAACCGCCGGCAAATCCTCGTCACCCACGACGCGACGGACACGGACCGCATCGAGGCGATGCGCCGCGACTTCATCGCCAACGCGTCGCACGAGCTGCGCACGCCGCTGACGGTGATCGTCGGCTTCCTCGAGATCGCGCTCGCCGACCCGGGCCTGGACGAGAAGACGCGCACCGCGCACCTGATGCTGATGACGGAACAGGCGCAGCGCATGCAGCGGCTGATCGAGGACATGCTCACCTTGTCGCGCCTCGAATCGGACGAGTATCCCCTGAAGCGCGAGCGCGTGGACGTGCGGGCTCTCGTCGAACAGGTGGCGAACGATGCGCGCGCGCTGTCCAACGGCCGCCACGAGATCGACTTCGCCGTCGACGGCCCGGACGTGATGGGCAGCAGCGAAGAGCTGCGCAGCGCGTTCGGCAACCTGGCCAGCAACGCCGTGCGCTACACGCCGCAAGGCGGGAAGATCGAGCTGCGCTGGCTGCGCGGCCCGAACGACCTGCGCTTCGAAGTGATCGACAACGGCATCGGCATCGACGAGCAGCACATCTCGCGCCTGACTGAGCGCTTCTACCGCGTCGACAAGAGCCGCTCGCGCGAGACGCAGGGCACGGGCCTCGGCCTCGCCATCGTCAAGCACGTGCTGCTGCGCCACGGCGGCAAGCTCGCGATCCGCTCGGTGCCCGGCAAGGGCAGCGTGTTTACGGCCACGCTGCCGAATACGTCGCTGCCGGGTTAATCGTCCGACCATCATCTTACGCGGCGCTTAAACCGGGGCCGGCAAACGGGCGGGATCGGGTTACAATCTCGGGATGACCTTCTCCCGACGTTCCCTTCTTGCCACGCTCGGCGCCGCGGCACTGCTCGCGGGCTGCGGCTCCACGCCCACGCAGCCGGCCGCCCCGGTGGCCGCCACGCCGGCGCCCCTTCCTCTGCGTCACGTGAAAATCGCGCTCGCCCTCGGCGGCGGCGCCGCGCGCGGCTTTGCCCACATCGGCGTGATCAAGGCCCTGGAAGCCCAGGGCATCGTGCCCGACATCGTCGTCGGCACGAGTGCCGGTTCCGTCGTCGGCGCGCTGTACGCGTCCGGCTACAACGGTTTCCAGCTGCAGAAGATCGCCCTCGACATGGACGAGACGACGATTTCCGACTGGGCCATCCCGTTCTTCAGCAAGGCCCCCGGCGTGCTGAAAGGGGAGGCGCTGCAGACCTATGTGAACAAGGCCGTGCACAACCAGCCGATCGAAAAACTGAAGATTCCGTTCGGCGCCGTCGCCACGGACCTGAAGACGGGCCAGCCGATCCTGTTCCGCCGCGGTAACACCGGCATGGCCGTGCGCGCGTCGTCGTCCGTGCCCGGCGTGTTCCAGCCGGTCGTCATCAGCGGCCGCAGCTATGTCGACGGCGGCCTCGTCGCCCCGGTGCCCGTTCGCTTCGCGAAGGAAATGGGCGCCGAATTCATTATCGCGGTTAATATCTCCAGTGCGACCGAGGCGCAGGCCACCGCGAGTTCCGTGGACGTGCTGATGCAGACGTTCACCATCATGGGCCAGCGCCTGAACCAGCACGAGCTGAAGGATGCCGACGTCGTCATCACGCCGGCGCTGGGCACGATGGGCAGCGCCGACTTCACCGGCCGCAACCTGGCCGTGCTGGCCGGCGAGCAGGCCGCGGCCGGCGTCATGGCCGACCTGAAGGCCAGGCTGAAGGCCAAACAAAGCACGCCGGCCCCGCTGTCGGCCGCGCGCTGATCGCAGACCTTTTTTGTAACGCCACACGAAAGAAAGACTCAAGATGCAAACCAAGCCCGTCCTTACCCTCGAAGACATCAAGAAGATCGCCGCTGGTGCCGAAGCCGAAGCGGTCGCGAACGGCTGGAAAGTCGTCATCGCCATCTGCGACGACGGCGGCCACCCGCTGTGGCTGCAGCGCCTGGACGGCGCCGCCCCGGTGTCGGCCCACATCGCCCCGCAAAAGGCCAAGACGGCCGCGCTGGGCCGTCGTGAGTCGAAGATCTACGAGGACATGATCAACAACGGCCGCGTGTCGTTCGCCCGCGCGCCGGAACTGGACGGCATGCTGGAAGGCGGCGTGCCCATCGTCGTCAACGGTGAAGTCGTCGGCGCCGTGGGCGTCTCGGGCGTGAAATCGGCGGAAGACGCGCAGATCGCCAAGGCCGGTATCGCCGCGCTGGGCCTGTAATTACGTTTCCGTCAAGTCGGCGGGCGTGGTGCGACAGATCGTCGCGCCCGCCCGCCGATTTTTTCTGCAGGGTATTTAGAGGAAAAACGTAGGGCAGGCGATTGCCGGCCGATATAAATCACGCTATAATTCAGAGGTTTAGCCATCACTTATCTGCCGTAGCGACTACCCACCCAAACCTCTATCTAGCGACCTGTGACACTGGGCGAGATGCATGCCCACACCCCCTGTCCGGGCCGGTCTGACGTGGCGCAGCCTACGGCAACTTTATCGGGAGTTGCCCTTGCCGCCATTTTTTTCTGGCCCAGCCGTTCCAGCCATCCTCGCTCTGGCAGACGGAACCATTTTCAAAGGATATTCGATCGGCGCCGCCGGTCACACCATCGGTGAAGTGGTATTCAATACCGCCATCACCGGGTACCAGGAAATCCTGACCGACCCCAGCTATTCGCGTCAGATCGTCACGCTGACGTACCCCCATATCGGCAACTACGGCATCAATGCCGAAGACGTCGAAGCCTCGAAAGTCCACGCCGCCGGCCTGATCATCCGCGACCTGCCGCTGCTGGCCTCGAATTTCCGCTCGACCCAATCGCTGGCGGACTACCTGAAGCAGGAAAACGTCGTCGCCATCGCCGGTATCGACACCCGCAAGCTGACCCGCATCCTGCGCGAGAAGGGTGCCCAGAACGGCGCGATCCTGACCGGCACGCAGGGCAATGAGCCGTCGGAAGCGCAGGCGCTGGAACTGGCGCGCTCGTTCCCGGGCCTGAACGGCATGGACCTGGCGAAGGTGGTCTCCGTCAAGGAACCGTACACCTTCGACCAGACCGAATGGAAGCTGGGCGAGGGCTACGGCAAGCAGGAGAACCCGCAGTTCCACGTCGTCGCCTTCGACTACGGCGTCAAGCGCAACATCCTGCGCATGCTGGCCGAGCGCGGCTGCAAGATCACCGTGCTGCCGGCGCAAGCCACCGCGGAAGAAGCCCTGGCGCTGAACCCGGACGGCATCTTCCTCGCCAACGGTCCGGGCGACCCGGCCGCCTGCGACTACGCGATCGCCGCGACGAAGAAAGTGATCGACTCGGGCATCCCGACGTTCGGCATCTGCCTCGGCCACCAGATCATGGCGCTGGCCTCGGGCGCGCAGACCGTCAAGATGAAGTTCGGCCACCACGGCGCCAACCACCCGGTGCAGGACCTGGATTCGAAGCAGGTCATGATCACGTCGCAGAACCACGGCTTCGCAGTGGATGCCGCGACGCTGCCGGCTAACTGCCGCGTGACCCACGTCTCGCTGTTCGACGGCTCTTTGCAGGGTTTCGAGCGCACCGACAAGCCGGCGTTCTGCTTCCAGGGTCACCCGGAAGCGTCGCCCGGCCCGACGGACGTCGCCTACCTGTTCGACCGTTTCATCAGCAAGATGCAAGCCCACGCCAGCAAGTGAGAAGAAATAAATGCCAAAACGTACTGACATCAAAAGCATCCTGATCATCGGCGCGGGCCCGATCGTCATCGGCCAGGCGGTCGAATTCGACTACTCCGGCGCCCAGGCCTGCAAGGCGCTGCGCGAAGAAGGCTACAAGGTCATCCTGGTCAACTCGAACCCGGCGACCATCATGACGGACCCGGAAACGGCCGACGTCACCTACATCGAGCCGATCACGTGGAAGGCCGTCGAGCGCATCATCGACAAGGAGCGTCCCGACGCGATCCTGCCGACGATGGGCGGCCAGACCGCGCTGAACTGCGCGCTGGACCTGCACCGCCACGGCGTCCTCGACAAGTACAAGGTCGAACTGATCGGCGCGACGCCGGAAGCCATCGACAAGGCCGAGGACCGCTTCAAGTTCAAGGAGGCGATGACGAAGATCGGCCTCGGCTCGGCCCGTTCCGGCATCGCCCACTCGATGGACGAAGCGCGCGCCGTGCAGCGCGAACTGGGCTTCCCGACCATCATCCGTCCGTCGTTCACGATGGGCGGTTCGGGCGGCGGCATCGCTTACAACGAAGAAGAATTCGAAGCGATCTGCAAGCGCGGCCTGGAAGCGTCGCCGACCTCCGAACTGCTGATCGAAGAATCGCTGCTCGGCTGGAAAGAGTACGAGATGGAAGTCGTCCGCGACAAGAAGGACAACTGCATCATCGTCTGCTCGATCGAGAACCTGGATCCGATGGGCGTGCACACGGGCGACTCGATCACCGTCGCGCCGGCACAGACGCTGACGGACAAGGAATACCAGATCATGCGCAACGCGTCGATCAACGTGCTGCGCGAAATCGGCGTCGACACGGGCGGCTCGAACGTGCAGTTCTCGATCAACCCGAAAGACGGCCGCATGATCGTCATCGAGATGAACCCGCGCGTGTCGCGTTCGTCCGCTTTGGCTTCGAAGGCGACCGGCTTCCCCATTGCCAAAGTTGCAGCGAAATTGGCGGTAGGGTTCACGCTGGATGAGCTGCGCAACGAGATCACCGGCGGCGCGACCCCGGCCTCGTTCGAACCGTCGATCGACTACGTCGTCACCAAGATCCCGCGCTTCACGTTCGAGAAATTCCCGACCGCGGACAAGCACCTGACGACGCAGATGAAGTCCGTCGGCGAAGTGATGGCGATGGGCCGCACATTCCAGGAATCGTTCCAGAAAGCGCTGCGCGGCCTGGAGGTCGGCGTCGACGGCCTGAACGAAAAGACCCGCGACCGCGAAAAGATCGAGGAAGAACTGGGCGAGCCGGGTCCGGAGCGCATCTGGTACGTGGGCGACGCGTTCGCACAGGGCTTCACGCTGGAAGAGGTGCACAACCTCACCAAGATCGATCCGTGGTTCCTCATCCAGATCAAGGAAATCGTCGACATCGAACTGTGGCTGGATCACCAGAAGCTGGAAAGCCTCGACAAGCCGACGCTGTACAAGCTTAAGCAGAAGGGCTTCTCGGACCGCCGCCTCGCGTTCCTGATGCAGACGACGCCGGAAGCCGTGCGCGCCAAGCGCCACGAGTTCGGCATCCGTCCGGTCTACAAGCGCGTCGACACCTGCGCCGCCGAATTCGCGACCAACACCGCGTACATGTACTCGACGTACGACGAGGAATGCGAGTCGAACCCGACCGACAAGAAGAAGATCATGGTGCTGGGCGGTGGCCCGAACCGCATCGGCCAGGGCATCGAGTTCGACTACTGCTGCGTGCACGCGGCCCTCGCGATGCGCGAAGACGGCTACGAGACCATCATGGTCAACTGCAACCCGGAGACCGTGTCGACCGACTACGACACGTCCGACCGCCTGTACTTCGAATCGCTGACCCTGGAAGACGTGCTGGAAATCGTCGACCTGGAAAAGCCGGAAGGCGTGATCGTCCAGTACGGCGGCCAGACCCCGCTGAAGCTCGCGCTGGACCTGGAAAAGAACGGCGTCCCGATCATCGGCACGTCGCCGGACATGATCGACGCGGCCGAAGACCGCGAGCGCTTCCAGAAGCTGCTGCAGGATCTGGGCCTGCGTCAGCCGCCGAACCGCACCGCGCGCACGGAAGCCGACGCGCTGGCGCTGGCGTCCGAGATCGGCTATCCGCTCGTCGTGCGTCCGTCGTACGTGCTGGGCGGCCGCGCGATGGAGATCGTCCACGAGCAGCGCGACCTCGAGCGCTACATGCGCGAAGCCGTGAAGGTGTCGAACGATTCGCCGGTGCTGCTGGACCGCTTCCTGAACGACGCGATCGAAGTCGACGTCGACTGCATCTCGGACGGCGAGACGACGTTCATCGGCGGCGTGATGGAACACATCGAGCAGGCCGGCGTGCACTCGGGCGACTCCGCGTGCTCGCTGCCGCCGTACTCGCTGTCCCAGGCGACCATCGATGAACTGAAGCGCCAGACCTCGCTGATGGCGAAGGCGCTGAATGTCGTCGGCCTGATGAACGTGCAGTTCGCGATCCAGCAGTCGGAAGTCGACGGCCAGACCGTGGACACCGTGTATGTGCTGGAAGTGAACCCGCGCGCCTCGCGTACCGTGCCGTTCGTGTCGAAGGCGACGGGCCTGCAGCTGGCGAAGATCGCCGCGCGCTGCATGGTCGGCCAGACGCTCGCACAGCAGGGCGTCACGAAAGAGATCGTCCCGCCGTTCTACAGCGTGAAGGAAGCCGTGTTCCCGTTCGTGAAATTCCCGGGCGTCGACACGATCCTCGGCCCCGAGATGAAGTCGACGGGCGAAGTGATGGGCGTGGGCACGACGTTCGGCGAAGCGTTCGTCAAGTCGCAGCTGGCCGCCGGCATCACCTTGCCGACGACTGGCCGCGTGTTCCTGTCGGTGAAGGGTTCGGACAAGCCGCGCACCGTGAAAGTGGCGCGCGACCTCGTCGAACTGGGCTTCTCGCTCGTCGCGACGAAGGGCACCGCGGCCGTCATCGCCGCCGCCGGCATCCCGGTCACCCCGGTCAACAAGGTGATCGAAGGCCGTCCGCACATCGTCGACATGATCAAGAACCACGAGATCGCGATGGTGGTGAACACGGTCGAAGAGAAGCGCAGCGCCATCGCCGACTCGCGTACGATCCGTACGTCGGCACTGCAGGCGCGCGTGGTCACCTATACGACCATCGCCGGCGCCGAGGCGGCCGTGCAGGGCATGCGTCACCTGGACGAGTTGCGGGTGTACGATTTACAAGGCCTGCATAAAACCTTAAACTAAGCGGCGATGCGGTAACATAGCAGCACCGCTTAGCAGTACCCAAGACCACAGAGTTCGCGCGGCTTGCGCCGTGCGGCTCTGTGGTTTTCACTTGGTACGTCCGCAAACACTGAGAACAGAATACGATGAACACTCCATTGACCAAATTCGGCGCCGAGAAGTTGAAGGAAGAGCTGCACCAGCTCAAGACCAAGGAACGCCGCAACGTGATCGATGCGATCGCCGAGGCGCGCTCGCATGGCGACCTGTCGGAAAACGCCGAATACGACGCCGCCAAGGAGCGCCAGGCCTTCGTCGAGGGCCGCATCGCCGAGCTGGAACAGAAACTGTCCACCGCGCAGATCATCGACCCGGCCACGCTGGATGCGGAAGGCCGCGTGGTGTTCGCCTCGACCGTCGACCTCGAAGACCTCGACAACGGCCAGAAGGTCACCTACCAGATCGTCGGCATGGACGAGGCCGACCTCAAGGAGAACAAGGTCTCCGTCACGTCGCCGATCGCGCGCGCGCTGATCGGCAAATACGCCGGCGACGTGGTCGAAGTGCAGGCCCCGTCCGGTCCGCGCGAATACGAAATCCTGGAAGTCCGTTACGTCTAAGTTCGCCACGATGCTTGCCAGTGCGCGCGTGCTGCTTGCCGCCCTGTGGGCCGGCAGCGTGTGGGCCGTCAGCTACCTGGCCGCGCCGAGCGCCTTTGCCGTGCTCGACAGCACGCAGGCCGGCAATGTCGTCGGCGTCATGCTGACGCGCTCGGCCTGGCTGGCGATTGCGCTCGCCGCGCTGCTGGCGCTGCTGACGTCGCGTGCGGCGGATGTCGACGCGCGGCGCAAGCGCTGGCTGTATGCACTGATCGTCGGCATGCTGGCATGCAGCCTCGTCGTCTACCTGGGCCTGCAGCCGATGATGGCGGCGATCCGCGCAGCGGCCGGGCCGGCCGGCGTGCGGGCGTCGCCGCAGTGGGGGACATTCGCGGCGCTGCATGGGGTGTCGCAGGTGTTGTACCTGGCCGAGAGCATCCTTGGCGCGCTTCTTGTTGTGAAGGCCCGCTGAGGCATAAAAAACCGGGGTAGCGGCCCCGGTTAATTTTTGGTGAACACGGCTTATTTCAGGGCCGTCTTCTTGGTGCTGGCCTGACGTGGCTTGGCCCGTTTGATGTTGCCGCCTTGCGTGACGCGCTCGTTACCTTTCAGCAGGACCTTGGTTACGGTCGGCTTCTTGGTGCCGCTCGGGCTCGGCTTGACGATGGTAACTTCGCGCAGGCCCTTGCCGGCCTTCGTCGAACGTTCCTTGACGTCATCCTTCTTCGGGCGGTACAGCACGAGCAGCTTGCCGATGTGCTGGACCGGCGCGGCGTCGAGTTCCGCGCAGATGCGTTCGTAGATCGCGATGCGCTCTTCACGGTCGTCGCCGAACACGCGTACCTTGATGAGGCCGTGTGCGTCGAGGCTGGACGAGACTTCCTTCATGACGGCCTCGGTCAGGCCGTCTGCGCCGATCATGACGACAGGATTGAGACCGTGGGCTTCCGCACGCAGCGCTGCACGCTCGACCGGTGTAAGTTTGATCATGATGTTATTTTGAGATACCTATTAAAAGCAGTATTTTACGCGAATGGCCAAGAACAAATTCAATAAAAACTGGATCCACGATCACATCAACGATCCGTATGTCAAATTGGCACAGAAAGAGGGCTATCGGGCTCGTGCGGCCTACAAGCTGAAGGAAATCGACGAAAGCGAAAAGCTCATCAAGGCGGGCCAGGTGATCGTCGACCTCGGCTGCACGCCCGGCAGCTGGGGCCAGTACACGCGGCGCAAGCTGGCCGGCGGCGACGAGGGCGGCATCAAGGGCACGATGATCGGCCTGGACATCCTGCCGATGGAGCCGATCGCCGACATGCATTTCATCCAGGGCGATTTCCGCGAGCAGGAGGTGCTCGACGAGCTGGCGGGCGTTCTCGAAGGCCGCATGGCCGACCTCGTGCTGTCCGACATGGCGCCGAATCTCTCCGGTATTCCGTCGGCGGATGCGGCGCGCATGGAGGATTTGATCGATCTCGCTATTGAGTTCTCTCAAATGCACCTCAAACCTTCAGGGGCATTGTTGGTGAAATGCTTCAAGGACATGGGGTTCACCCAGGTCCTGGAGAAGTTCCGCACCGAATTCAAGGTCGTCAAACAGATCAAACCGAAGGCCAGCCGCGACAAATCCTCGGAAATTTTCCTGCTGGGGCGTGGGCTGAAAAATCCGGCCGCCTGAAATTGCGAAAATCGACGGAAACGCCCTTGATTTCCTGCAGTACAACCGCACATCAGCAAAGGACAGCCACGTCTGTGTGCATGATGGCTGCGCAACGGAAATAAAAACCGGCTATAGTGGAGAAAAGGGAACCTTGAAAAACCGTCGCGAGCGGCCGCAATGTTGTGTGAGAAGCGCAGCTGTACGAGAGTACAGCGAGCATCGCAGCACGACAGTGCAACGCGCAGCAGGTTTTTCAACGTCCCCGAAGGCACTATGGCGGTCGTGCGTGGCACGGGCTGCTTATTGCGGTAAAATCTGCCTTTGAAAAAATGGGAAAAGATGCGTTCGCATCAGAGGAGTCTTCGTGAATAATATGTTTTCCAAATCCGCCATCTGGGTGGTCGTCGCGCTGCTGTTGTTCATGCTGTTCAAGCAGTTCGACAACCACAGCGTCGCGGGCGGCAGCAAGACCATTGCTTATTCCGAGCTGCTCGATGACGTCAAGGCGAAACGCATCAAGGACGTCGTGATCGAAGGTTCGAGCATCACCGCGACCCGCACCGACGACAGCAAGGTCCGCACCACCGCGACCATGCTCGACCGCGGCCTGATCGGCGACCTGCGCGACAACAACGTGCGCTTCGACGTCAAGCCGCCCGAGGAGCCGTCGTTCCTCCAGCAAGTCTTCATTTCCTGGTTCCCGATGCTGCTCCTGATCGGTGTCTGGGTGTTCTTCATGCGCCAGATGCAGGGCGGCGGCAAGGGCGGGGCGTTCTCGTTCGGCAAGTCGAAGGCGCGCATGATGGACGAGACGAACAACACCGTCACGTTCGCCGACGTCGCCGGCTGCGACGAAGCGAAGGAAGAAGTGGGCGAGATCGTCGACTTCCTGAAGGATCCGACCAAGTTCCAGAAACTGGGCGGCCGCATCCCGCGCGGCGTGCTGATGGTCGGTCCCCCGGGTACCGGTAAGACGCTGCTGGCCCGCGCCATCGCCGGCGAAGCCAAGGTCCCGTTCTTCTCGATCTCCGGTTCGGACTTCGTCGAGATGTTCGTCGGCGTGGGTGCGTCCCGCGTGCGCGACATGTTCGAGAACGCGAAAAAACACTCGCCGTGCATCATCTTCATCGACGAGATCGACGCCGTCGGCCGCCACCGTGGCGCCGGCATGGGCGGCGGCAACGACGAGCGCGAACAGACGCTGAACCAGCTGCTGGTCGAGATGGACGGCTTCGAGGCATCGTCGGGCGTGATCGTGATCGCCGCGACCAACCGTGCCGACGTGCTGGACAAGGCGCTGCTGCGTCCGGGCCGTTTCGACCGCCAGGTGATGGTGGGCCTGCCGGACATCCGCGGCCGCGAACAGATCCTCAACGTGCACATGCGCAAAGTGCCGATCGGCACCGACGTGAAGGCCGACATCCTGGCGCGCGGCACCCCGGGCTTCTCCGGCGCCGACCTGGCCAACCTGGTCAACGAAGCCGCGCTGTTCGCCGCGCGCCGCAGCAAGCGCCTGGTCGAGATGAGCGACTTCGAAGACGCGAAGGACAAGATCTTCATGGGTCCGGAGCGCAAGTCGATGGTCATGCGCGAGGAAGAGCGCCGCAATACCGCGTACCACGAGTCGGGCCACGCGGTGATCGCCAAGCTGCTGCCGAAGGCGGACCCGGTGCACAAGGTCACGATCATGCCGCGCGGCTATGCCCTCGGCCTGACCTGGCAGTTGCCGGAGCACGACAGCCTGTCCGGCTACAAGGACAAGATGCTGGAAGAGATCTCGATCCTGTTCGGCGGCCGTATCGCCGAGGAGATCTTCGTCGGCCAGATGTCGACCGGCGCATCGAACGACTTCGCCCGCGCGACCAAGCTGGCCCGCTCGATGGTGACCCGTTTCGGCATGTCGGAAAGCATGGGCGTGATGGTCTACGAGGATGATCCGAACGAAGGCTTCTTCGGCGGCTCCGTGAAGACGATCTCCGAAGCGACGCAGCAAAAGGTCGATGCCGAGATTCGCAACATCCTCGACATGCAGTACACGCTGGCCCGTCGCCTGCTGGAAGAAAACCGCGACAAGGTCGAAGTGATGACGAAGGCGCTGCTCGAATGGGAAACCATCGATGCCGACCAGATCAACGACATCATGGCCGGCCGCGAGCCGCGCCCGCCGAAGTCGGTGGTCCTGACCAAGCGCACGCCTCCGAGCGACAGCGGCGTCGCCCCGAACGCGACCGCCCCGGCCTGACCAGCGCGGTCTCTCCTCGAAAAGGCACCCCGAGCGGGTGCTTTTTTATTCTTCATTCCGTTGGTTTTCGTCATGCGTCAATATCTGCAGTGCGGCCGTTTCGGCTATAACCTCGCCCAGCGCCCCCTGGTCATGGGCATCCTCAACGTCACCCCCGATTCCTTTTCCGACGGCGGCCGCTACCAGGGCCTCGAATTCGCCGTGGAGCGGGCCGAACAGATGATCAAGGACGGCGTCGACATCATCGACATCGGCGGCGAATCCACGCGGCCGGGCTCGCCCAGCGTCTCCATCGACGAAGAACTGCGCCGCGTCATGCCGGCGATCTACGCGTTGCGCGAACTGGGTTATCCGCTGTCGATCGATACCTGCAAGCCCGAGGTGATGCGCGAGGCGATCATCGCGGGCGCCGACATGATCAACGACATCAACGGCTTCCGGGCGCCCGGCGCGATCGAGGCCGTGAAGGACAGCGATTGCGGGCTGTGCGTAATGCATATGCAGGGCACCCCGCAGGACATGCAGGCACAGCCCGAATACGTCGACGTCGTGGCCGACGTGATCGCCTTCCTGCGCGAGCGGATCGATGCGCTGCTGGCGGCGGGTGTGGCACGCGAACGCATCACGATTGATCCCGGATTTGGTTTTGGGAAGAGTGTCGAGCATAATTATGCTTTGCTCCGGAGCATAAACCGCATGGAAAGCGAACTGGGCCTGCCCGTATTGGCGGGCCTGTCGCGCAAATCGATGATCGGCGCCGTGACGGGCCGCAGCGTCGAGCAGCGGCTGGCCGGCAGCCTGGCCGGTGCGCTCGCTGCGGTAGCGCAGGGCGCCCGGATCGTGCGGGTCCATGATGTGGCAGAGACGGTGGACGCGCTGAAGGTCTGGCAAGCGGCCACTACGAATAATCAATAGATGAAGAGAATTTAATTAATGGCACGCAAATATTTCGGTACCGATGGCGTACGCGGCCTGGTGGGCAAGTCGCCCATCACCCCTGACTTCGTGATGCGGCTGGGCTATGCCGCCGGCAAGGTGCTGGCCAAGGACAAGGCCGGCACCAGCGAACGTCCCACGGTCCTGATCGGCAAGGACACGCGCATTTCCGGCTACATGCTGGAAGCGGCGCTGGAAGCCGGTTTCTCGGCAGCCGGCGTCGACGTGATGCTGGCCGGTCCGATGCCGACCCCGGCCATCGCGTACCTGACGCGCGCACTGCGCCTGCAGGCCGGCGTCGTGATTTCGGCCTCGCACAATCCTTTCCAGGACAACGGCATCAAGTTCTTCTCCGGCCATGGCACCAAGCTGCCCGATGCCGTCGAGCTCGAAATCGAGGAGATGATCGACCAGCCGATGGGCTGCGTGTCGTCGGAAAAGCTGGGCCGGGCCACGCGCCTGCGCGACGCGCAGGGCCGTTACATCGAATTCTGCAAGAGCACGTTCCCGAACGAGCTCGACCTGCGCGGCCTGAAAATCGTCGTCGACTGCGCCCACGGCGCCGCCTACAACATTGCGCCGCACGTGTTCCATGAACTGGGCGCCGAAGTCATCGAGCTGGGCACCAAGCCGGACGGCTTCAACATCAACGACGGCGTCGGCGCGACGGCCCCGAAGGCGATGGCGGCCGCGGTGGTCGAGCACGAGGCCGACCTCGGCATCGCGCTGGACGGCGACGCCGACCGTTTGATCATGTGCGACGCCAAAGGCCGCCTGTACAACGGCGACGAGCTGCTGTACGTGATGGTGCGCGCGCGCATGGCGACCGGTCCGGTGGCCGGTGCCGTCGGCACCCTGATGACCAATATGGCGCTCGAAGTGGCGTTCAAGGACATGGGCATCGGTTTTGCGCGCGCGAAGGTCGGCGACCGCTACGTGCTGGAAATGATGCAGGACCGCGGCTGGCTGCTGGGCGGCGAAGGCTCGGGCCACCTGTTGGCACTGGACAAGCACACGACCGGCGACGGCATCGTGTCGGCACTGCAGGTCCTGACCGCGCTCAAGCGTTCCGGCCAGGGCCTGGCCGAGTGCTGCAGCGACCTGACGCTGTATCCGCAGACCCTGATCAACGTGCGCGTGCAGCCGGGTACGGACTGGACGAAGAACGCGGCCGTCGTGGCGGAGAAGGAAAACGTCGAGCGCGAACTGGGCGACAATGGCCGCGTGCTGATCCGCCCGTCCGGCACGGAACCGCTCGTGCGTGTCATGGTGGAGGCGAAGAACGCGGAACTGGCCGAGTCGATGGCCAAGCGCATCGCCGCGCGCTTCGAAGTCTGACCATCCGCCGGGGCGAGCCCCTTCATTGACGCCTCCCTCCCGGCGGGGTATGATCGTCCCAATCGGAGTGTAGCGCAGCCCGGTAGCGCACCTGCTTTGGGAGCAGGGGGTCCAAGGTTCGAATCCTTGTACTCCGACCACCGTTTGCAAACGGGCTGTCCTCGACGGCCCGTTTTCATTTATGAAGCCATACTGCCCATAGCTCAGTTGGATAGAGCATCAGCCTTCTAAGCTGAGGGTCGCTGGTTCGAACCCAGCTGGGCAGGCCATCCCCATCCTTTCGTTGACTGCAGGCTAGCGAACGCCGGCGTGCAAACCCCCATGCTAGCCTTGACTCGACAACGGCAAGGAGGCGACATGGTGATGGTCCGGGTGGTGTTGACGATGGTGATGTTCCTGTCGGGTTGGGCGGTCGCACTCGCGCAAACGAAGGCGCCCGAATCCGCCAAGCTCGCACTCAGGCTGCCACCGGCGGGCGCGCCCGCTGAAGCGAACGGCACCGTCCAGTTCATCGGCACCGCGACGGTGCTGATCCGCTACCAGGGCTTCACGATCCTGACGGATCCGAATTTCCTGCACAAGGGCGACCACGTGCACCTCGGCTACGGCATCACGTCCGAACGCCTCACGAATCCAGCCCTGACTCTCGAACAGTTGCCGCCGATCGATCTCGTCGTGCTGTCGCACTTGCACGAGGATCACTTCGACAAGCTCGTGCAGGAAAAACTCGACAAGAACATTCCCATTATTACGACCAAGGCGGCGGCGAACAAGCTCAAGGACATGGGCTTCCAGCGCACGTTCGGCCTGTCGACGTGGGACCGGATCGACGTCGAAAAAGGCGAGGCCCGGCTGCGCATCACGGCGGCCCCGGGCCGCCACGGCAAGGCGGGCATGCAGGCGCTGCTGCCCTCGGTGATGGGATCGGTCCTCGACTTCGGCCCGAACACGGCGGCCCCGGCCTATCGCATGTATGTAAGCGGCGATACGTTGATCTACGACGACCTGAAGGCGATCCCGCAGCGGTTTCCCGGTGTCGACCTGGCCCTGCTGCACCTGGGCGGCACGCGCATCCTGGGTGTCTTCAAGGTCACGATGGACGGCAAGGACGGCGTGACCCTGATGCAGATCGTCCAGCCGAAAAAGGCGATTCCCATCCATTACGACGATTACGATGTGTTCAAGTCGCCGCTGTCGGACTTCGCACGGGAAGTGAAGGCGGCCGGACTCGACCAGCAGGTCGTCTACCTGGCGCACGGCGGTACCTACACGTTCGGGCCCAGCGAACACTAATCGATTACTCGCGCTCTTCGGTGCGCGGCGCCAGGGTTGCGTCGTCGTCGAATGGCCAGCCGCTCGGCGGCGGCACATGGCGCTGGAATTCGTGCGGCATCACGATCGGCACCTGCAGGCAGACGCTTTGCGTCGGCAGCACTTCCATCCACGCGCGCACGAGCTCCTTGTAGGCGATGCCGACGGGACGGATCTTGCGGTCGAGATCGAACAGGCCCAGCGCATTGACGTTGCCGTTGTTCTCGCGCAGGGCCGTGTCCCAGTCGACCTGGTCCGTCAACGAATACCAGGTGAACCCGACGAGCGGCACGCCGTTGTTGCGCACGCGCAGGACGTTCGCCCACTCCTTGCGCAGCCAGTGCACGGCCTCGTCGCCGCGCGGCCCTTCGCACAAGTTCGTTTCCGTGTGCATCACGGGCAGCCGGTAGCGGTTGTAGTACTGGTGCGTGATGACCGCATAGCCGAAGATCTCTCCCGCCGCCCGCGTGAGCCCGTCCGCCGACACATAGTGCTCGTTGGTCTGGTAATAATCGTTGCCCATGATGCAGTGGTGCTTCAGATTATTGTTCAGGAAGAAGTGATACTCCTCGCGCGTCATGCCGTTATCCATCATGTATTCGTACATTTCGGAATCGACGCGGCGGCCGTAATTCAGGTCCAGCGACAGGAAGCGGCGGGAGTTGTACAGCTCGGCGGGGCCGATGGCGGACGGGCTTTCGGCGTGAAAGTATTCCGTCGATTCGCTTTGCACGAACAGGGCGTCCGGACGCACTTGCAGGATCGCATGCATGGCCAGGATGTTCGCCTTGACGAGGTTCTTCGTCGCCGTGACGAAGCCGCGGTCCGTCGTCAACTGCTCGTTCCACCAGCCGTACAGGGCGGAGAAGAGGGCGCAGATCGACATCTCGTTGATCGGCGTGTACAACTGCAGCCATGGGTAGCGCCGCGCGAAGGTGCCGGCATACTCGGCGAACAATTCGGGAAAATCCGGATTCTGGAAGTTGCCGATCCAGTCGGGCACGCCGAAGTGGCACAGGTCGACGATCGATGCGATGTTGCGCTGGCGCAGGTCGTTGAGCGCCAGGTCGGCGAATTCCCAGTCGTAGCGCTTGGGCCCGAGCCACGTCTTGTGCAAGGGCGGCCCGTAGCGCAGGACTTTCAAGCCGAGTTCCTGCACGAGGTCGAAGTCCGTGCGCCAGTATTTGTAGTGGCCGCACTTTTCCATCTCGTCCATGCGCACACGACCGTTGTCGATCGTGGGGATGCTGTTTTCGATACCCGTAGCGAAAATAAATCCTGGCGACATGCGAACCTCTGGCTGCTGATCGGTCCAATTCATTGTAGCCGGGATTGCAAACAGCGTTCCGAACCGTGCGCGCCCCCATTTGTGCGCGCCCCCTTTACTGTCGCGTGTAAGCTGTGCTATCAATACAGCAACATTTCATTTCTTCATCTCCTGACGCGACACGACCAGCATGCCCAATGCCACTGCGGCACGACCTGTGCTATCCAATGATGCGTCCGAGCGCAGGCTGGCAATGGGCGTGCTGGTTTCCCTGCTGCTGCATGCCCTCGTACTGTCCCTGCAGTTCGGCATTCCCGGATTACGGCCGGGACCCGGCGGTCCGATATCGGTCCGGCTGACGACGCCAGCGGTGCCTGCGCCGGCCCCGTCGCCCGTGCCACCGCCGCCGGTACCTGCGTTGCCGCCCGCCGCAGCCGCACCTGCGCCCGCGGCAGCGGCGCCGCTGCCCTTTCCACCGAAGCAGCCGGCCACAGCGCGCCACGGTTTCACGGTCGTCGATCCCGTCGTGCCGGTACCGGCGCCCAAGGCACCGGCACCCACGCCCGCGCCGCCGCCGCGGCGCGTCGTCAAACGCCGCCGCAAACCGCCTGCCACGCGCGTGGCCGATGGATTGCACACGCGGGTGATCGCTCAGGAAACCCATCAGGACAACACGTTCGACGTGCCGCTGCCGGCTGTCGAGCCCGATCCCGTGCCGGACCCGGTGGCCCGCGCCGAGCCGCCGGCCGAGGCCGATGCACCCGTCGAGGACGATGCGATGGCGCAAGAATCCGCACGGGCCGAGCGCGCCCGCCAGGCGGAAGAACGCGAGCAGGAGCGGGCGCTGCGGCTCGAAGCGGACGAAGCCCGCCTGCGGGCCGAGGCCGAGGACAGGCTGCAGGCCGAGGCCGAGCAGCAGCGCCAGCGTCTCGCCGAGCAATCCGCGCAATACGAGACGGCGCTGGCGGGGCAGCGCACGGCCGAGGAAGCGCAGGCGAGGGTACGCCAGGAAGAGGAAGAGCGGCGCCTGGCGGAGCAGCGCCGCCTTCAGCAGGCCGAGCAGGAGCGGGCGCAGCAGCTCGCCGAGGAGCAGCGTATCCGGCAGGCGGAGCAGGAAACGGCACAACAGCTGGCTGAACAGCAGCGTATCCGGCAAGCCGAGCAGGAGCGGGCACAACAGCTAGCCGAACAGCAGCGTATCCGGCAAGCCGAGCAGGAGCGGGCACAACAGCTGGCCGAACAGCAGCGTATCCAGCAAGCCGAGCAGGTGCGGGCGCAGCAATTGGCCGAGCAGCAGCGTATCGAGCAAGCCGAGCAGGCGCGCGCGCAGCAGTTGGCCGAGCAACGCCGCGCGGAGAAGACCGTCCGGCAGCAGCTGGCGGATCAGGAACGGGCCCGCCAGCTTGCTGAAGAAAGGTCGCGCCAGGAACATGCCCAGGCCGAACAGGCGGCACGCCGTCAGGCGGAAGAGAACGCCCGACTGGCCCAGGAGCAGGCCCGCCAGGCACGCGAGCGTGCCGTTCCCGACGCCGCGGCGCCGGGCCCCGCGCGCGCAGGCGCGGACGGCGGCAGCGGCGATGGCGCCGGGCGCGGCAACGGCACGCTCCCGCGCGGCGCGCTGGGCAGCGACCTGGCCTCGCGTGCGCGCGAGATGATGCGCGGCATCGATATCCTGAAACCCGTGCCGCGGGCCGTGCAGCCCGCCGAGGACGCGGCACGTGCCGTTCGGCGCGCCCTGGCCGAGGCGGCGCGCCACGACATTCCGCTGCGCATGTACATGGACAGCGTGCGCCAGAAAATCGAGCGTAACGCCGTTCTGAGCGACGCCCAACTGTCGGCCGACGTGGTGCGCACGGATCCCGTCGTCAGCGTGGCCATCCGGAGCGACGGCAGTGTCGAGGACGTGACCATCCTGCGCTCCAGCGGCCGAGCCGACATCGACGACTTCGTGCGCCGCATCGTGCGCCTGAACGCGCGTTACTCGGCGTTTCCGCCGAACGTCGCGGCGAACTACGATGTGATCGAACTGCGCCGCGTGTGGCGTTTCGCGGGTGCCCTGCGGCTGATGGAAGAGATGCGCTGACCCCCGTGGTCGGCGCGGCCACAGAGCCGCGATCAATCCTGTTCTCATTCGAACGCTGAAGCATGCGACATGTTTCAGCGTTCATGTCGCTCGTCCAGCATTCCCACCGTCCGGCCCTTCAGCGACCGTCCCACGCCTGCGTCACGGGATAGCAAACAACAAATGAATATCCTCCTAAGAAATTTTTCGCAGGGGAAATTTCTTTGTATTGTTTGTTACTCCTAAAAAATTTTTCTGCAAATTCATTGAACTTAGGAAGTTTCCACGCCTCAAAGCTACTCCTTTCACTTGTTGAGGCAGTTAAATGCAAAACGCAGTCAAGCTTGTTCCGAACGTTCGTATCAACCTGTTGTCGTGCTTTGGCGCTGTCGCGTTGCTGGCAGTCGGCGGGAGCGCTGTTGCAGCCACTAACATCTACGTATCGCCCACGGGCTCCGATTCCAACCCAGGCACGCAGGCAGCGCCAGTGAAGACGATCACGCGTGCGGACGCACTGGCAAGTGCTGGATCGACGGTCCACGTTGCCGCTGGTACATATTATGTGTCGGCACCTTCCCTGAGCAATGCCGGCATCGTGACCCGGAAGAGCGGCACCTCGAGCGCGCGTATCCGCTTCGTGTCGGATGTGAAGTGGGGCGCCAAGATCGTCGTGTCGGGCACCGGCATCACGTGGGACTCGCGCGGCAGCTATGTCGATATCGACGGCTTCCAGATCACCGGCTCGGGCCGTCACGGTCTCCTGGCTTCGGGGGCGTACCTGACGTTCAAGAACAACTACATCCACGATCTGACGGTCAGCGGCGGCTGCAACGGCAGCGGCGGCGCGGCGATCGACACGTATGGTCCGGTCGGTAACGTCCTCATCGACCGCAACGTGGTTCGTAACATCGGTTATCGCTATATCGGTGCATGCAACACGATCCAGGGCATCTATATCGCCAATGCCAACAACGTCGTCACGAACAATATTGTCTCGGGCGTCGCAATGGCCGGTATCCAGCAATGGCACGGCGCCACCGCGTCGACGATCGTCAACAACACGTCGTTCCACAACAAGATCGGTATCCTGCTGGGCCAGGGCGACGCCGGCACCACGACCGGCTCGGCCAACAACTACGTCGCCAACAATATCGTCTACGACAACCGTGCTTACGGCGTGATCGAAATGGGCAAGATGGGCGGTAACAACCGTTATGCCAACAACCTGGTCGCACGCAGCGGCACCAGCTGGAAAGTGAAGGGGTATGTGACCGGTTCGATTTCGTCGGATCCGCTGTTCAGGAATTACCTGGCGAACGGCACCGGCGACTACCGCGTGTACAGCAGCTCGCCCGCAATCGACCGCGGCACGTCGGCCAAGGCACCGACGATCGATTTCGCAGGCGTGGCCCGTCCGCGTGGCGCGGCAGTCGATGTCGGCGCTTACGAGTACTGATCGCACCGGCTGACGCTGATCTGATCATCTCGCACTAGCGAGAACGATACCCGCATCGAAGTTCGATGCGGGTATTTTTATTTCCGCGCCGCATATACGCACACTCGCGGGCAAACTGTTGCCGCTGGCGTTAATGCTGACCTGAGCCTGCCGTTTGACGTGCGCCAAAGCCATTCCGGGTAGCGGGCTTACCCTGACTCGGATCGCCAGGGGTTGGCAGCACATTCCGACAGGCAAATCATGAGAGCTTCCTCTACGCAATGTATGGCGGCCGCCTTGCTGGCGCTCGCCTTAGGCGGATGCGCCCCCGTTATCCAGTTCCGCTCGCAGGACAAAGCGGGGACCGACGAACCCGCGCCGCCGACAGAAATGATCACGGAACAACTGATCACCGTGGAACGGCAGCAGCATCAGGACGTGGCCAACCAGGGCCTGGACGAGCTGCTCGTGCAGAATCCGGCGCCCTACGCGATCGGCAGCGGCGACGTGCTGTCCATCGTGGTCTGGGACCACCCTGAACTGGCCGGGACTGCCGTAAACGCGTCCCCTGGCGCACCCGATCCCAGCGGAGCGAACGCGGCGCCGCCGGGTTTCGTGGTCGACCATCTCGGGCGCATCCAGTTTCCGCTCATCGGCCTCGTGCCCGTCGAGGGCCTGACCGAGGAGGAGGCCCGCGCGGTCCTGACGAAGAAACTTTCCAGGTATCTTGCGGGCCCGAACGTCACGTTGCGGGTCCAGTCCTACCGCAGCAAGCGCGTGTACATCGACGGCGAGGTCAAGGCCCCCGGCCTGCAAGCCATCAACGACATCCCGATGACCCTCGTCGAGGCGCTCAACCGTGCCGGCGGCCTGCTGCCCACCGCCGACCAGAGCAGGATCGTCCTCGAGCGCAGCCAGCAGCGCTACCGCGTCAACCTGCGCGACCTCGTGCAGAAGGGCATCAATCCCGGACTGGTCATGCTCAAGCCGGGCGACGTGGTCCGCGTGCAATCGCGAGACGAAAGCAAGGTCTTCGTTTCCGGCGAGGTCATCACGCCCAAGGCGCTGACGATGCACGATGGGCGCCTCACCCTGAACGAGGCGCTCGGCGAGAGCGGCGGCATCAGTCCGCTGAGCGGCGACGCGCGGCAGGTCTACGTGGTGCGCAAGACGTCCGGCCGGACCCGCGTGTTCCGGCTCGACGCCCGCGAGGCCAGTTCGCTGGCGCTGGCCGAAGGCTTCGAATTGCAGCCCAAGGACATCGTCTACGTGGCAGCGACGCCCCTGGCTAACTGGAACCGGAACCTGAGCCTCCTGTTTCCGGGCGCACTGACGTCGGCCGTCAGCGCCACCACGCGGCCCTGAAACCCGCGCACACGAACGCACGCTTGATCACGCACACGGAACCCTGCAGGAGCATGACCATGAGCACCCTCGGCGAGTCGCATTCCCTGACACCTGTGGTCCATACGCCGCCTATCGTCAGCGTCCCTTTCGATCCGCGCGCGACAGCGGGTGGGGCAGACGACCCGCCTTTCGACCTCAAGAGCCACCTGCACACACTCTATGACAGCCGCTGGCTGATCGGCGGAATCACGGCCCTCATCACGCTGGCAGCCGTACTGTACGCGCTGCTTGCGATGCCGGTGTTCGAAGCGGACCTGCTGATCCACGTCGAGGAGGAAAGCCCGAACGCCACGAAGAACATCCTCAGCGAAGCGTCGTCTCTGTTCGAGACCAAGAAGGCAGCCATCGCCGAGATGGAGTTGCTGCGCTCGCGGATGGTCGTATCGCGCGCGATCGACAACCTGCAGCTGTACATCGACACGCAGCCGAAGTATTTCCCTGTCGCCGGATTCTGGTTCGCCAACCAGAACAGCGGCGCGCTGTCCGAACCGGGACTGTTCGGCTACGGTGGCTATGTCTGGGGTGGGGAAAGGGCCGAAGTTTCGCTTTTCGAGGTACCCGAGACCTGGCTGGGCCGCGAGTTCGCACTGACGTCACTGGGGAGCGGGCGCTTTCGTTTTTCCGGCGGCGGGCAGCGCACCGTTTTCGACGGCATCGTCGGTCAGCGCTACCGCGTGCCGACGCCAGAGGGGACGATCGAGCTGAAGGTCGATCGGATCCAGGCGAAGGCCGGCGCGCGTTTCCGCCTGCGCCGCATCTCGAGGGTGGCCATGATCCAGGCGATCCAGAGCGCCCTCGTGATCTCGGAACAGGGCAAGCAGTCCGGCGTGATCGAGGTCAAGCTGCAGGGCGAGAATGCCCAGCGCACCTACGCGGTCCTGCGCGAGATCGGGCGCGAGTACATGCGCCAGAATCTGGCGCGCAAGACCGAGGAAGCGGAAAAGTCGCTGGCCTTCCTGAACCAGCAACTGCCGATCCTCAAGCGCCAGCTCGAGCAGGCCGAAGACCGCTACAACCAATTCCGCAACACCCACGGCACCGTGGACCTGCAGGAAGAGGCCAAGGAAATGCTCGCGCAGGCGGCAGCGACGCGCACCCGCAGCCTCGACCTGATCCAGAAAAAAACCGAATTGCTGGGACGCTTCACGGAAGACCATCCGATCATCGCGACCATCAATCGCCAGCGCAAGGAAGCCCAGACGGAAATCGATGACGTCAACGCGCGCATCAAGGCCTTGCCGGCACTGGAGCAGGAAGAAGCGCGACTGACCCGGGACATCAAGGTCAGCACGGACCTGTACACGGCACTGTCGAACACGGCCCAGCAGTTGCGACTGATTTCGGTGGGCCGGGTGAGCAACGTGCGCATGGTCGATGAGCCGGTGCCGCCCGAAAAGCCGCTCAAGCCGAACCGTCCCTTGATCGTCGCGCTCGCGGTGGTCACGGGGCTCTTACTCGGCACCATGATCGCGTTTGCACGCAATGCGATGAAGGGCGGCATCGACGATCCGCAGAAGATCGAGCGCTTGCTGCATGCCCGTGTGGTCTATGCCACGATCCCGCACAGCAGCAACCAGGACAAGCTGATGCACAAGGCGCGGGGCGGCATGGAGCCCTTGCCTCTGCTGGCCCGTGTCATTCCCGGGGACGCCGCCGTGGAAAGCCTGCGCAGCTTCCGGGCTGCCCTGCAGTTCGCGATGCCCCACTTCAGGAACAACATCGTCATGTTCGCCGGGCCGACCCACGGCCTCGGCAGGTCCTTCGTGCTGACGAACTTCGCAGCCGTGATGGCGGCCAGCGGCAAGCGGGTGTTGCTGATCGATGCGGACTTCCGCAGCGGCCACCTGCACCGCTACTTCGGCGTCAGTCGCGACCAGGGATTGTCCAAGGCCATCAATGGATCGATGCGGATCGAAGACGTCGTGCACCACGAGGTCTTCGAGAATCTCGACTTCATCCCGACGGGCCCGTTGCCGCCGAACCGCTCGGACTTTTTGCTGCACGTGAATTTCAGCACGTTACTCGAAGCCGCCGGCGCCAACTACGACCTGGTGCTGATCGACACGCCGCCGGTCCTGCTGGCCTCCGACGCCCTCATCATCGGCAATCACGCCGGTGCCATATTCCTCCTCACGCGCGCGCGCGTCACGACCGACGCCGAGATCACGGAATCGATCAAGCGTCTGAACCATGCAGGCCTTTCGCCGCGCGGGGTGCTGTTCAACGACATGGCCTTGCGAATTGGCGCCGGTCGTACGCAGTACATCGACGATGCGGCGCAGCTGGGCTACTCGGCCTAGCGATGAAGACCATGATGCGAAGCCTGTTTGCAGCGTTCTCATTGGGGCGATCCCCGGATTCGCACTTGAACCTGTCTGCCACCATAGGCGCGACCGTCGCCCGCCAGATCCTGTCAGGTTCCTTGTACTTTGCCGGGATGTGCATCACCGCGCGGCTGCTCGGGCCGGCGGGTAACGGGGTGCTGGCCACGGCGATGCTGCTGCCCCAGGCGCTGTACGCATTTCTCAACCTCGGCATGGGCGCGAGCCACGTGTACCACCTGAGCTCCGGTTCCGGCAATCCGCGGCAGATGCGCGCCGCGAACTGGCTTCTTGCAGCCCTGCTATGGGTAGTCGTCGCGCTGGTACTGGCGGCCGGCAGCGAGCAACGAATCGCCCGTTACCTTCCCGGCATACACAAAGGCCTGGCCTTGTATGCCAGTCTCCTGTTCCCGCTGCTGCTGCTGGCAGGATGGTCATCGTCGATGATCCGCGGCCAGCGCGACTATCGCACCTACAACAGAACGCTGTTGATCCACCCGTTCATTTTTTTCGCCGCGGTTGCCTTATTGGGTCTGACCGGCAGCGTCAGCGTGGCGGCCGTCGTGACGTGCCACATCATCGGCCAACTGTCGCTCTGGCTGATGAGCGAAGCGCGGCTCGGGAAAATCGCGCCTGGCGCCACCGGCCAGTACCGGTTGCGCGCTGCGGTTGCGTTCGGGCTGCGCGCTCACGTCAGCAATGTCATCACCTTTCTTAACTACAGGCTCGCGTTGTATCTCGTCAGCTTCATGTTGGGCGCGACCGCGACTGGATTCTACGCATTGGCGGTACAGCTGGCGGAGATGCTGTGGCTGTTCTCGGGCGCCGCGTCGTCGATCGTGTACCCGGAGTCGGCCGCCAACAGCAGGTCGCCGGAGGCGCTGGAAGCCATGGTGACGAAAGTGGCGAGACTGGTCGTGCAGGTGACGTTGGCCGGCGCGCTGGCCGCTGCCGCCATCTCGTCATTCGCGATCCCGCTCGCATTCGGCAAGGATTTCCGGGGCAGTGTCGCACCGTTCATCATCCTGCTGCCGGGGATCGTCACCTGGAGCTATATGAGCATCATCTCGAATGCCCTTGCCGGGATGGGATTTCAAAGAGTGAATATCCAAGGCGCTATCTTGTGCCTGGTGATCAATGCCATCTGCGGCATCCTCGCCATTCCAGTCATGGGAACGAGCGGTGCGGCACTCGCGTCGACGGTCGCATTTTCGATCACTGCCCTTTATACCGTGGTCATGTACAGGAAGATCATGGCCGCGAAGCGGGCAGAGGCGAGTGGCGCGCGCACCGATGTCGAGACCTTTGTCGATGGAGACGAGTGAATGAAACAGGAACGCATACTGGTGGTGACCACATCTTACCCTTACGGCCGGAATGAAGCCTTCATCAAGGCCGAGCTGGAATATCTTGCCCAGTGTTTCGTGCACGTCGAACTCGTGCCGGGTTTCTACTCGCGGGACGCCGCGCCGCGCCCGACCTCGCTACCGGTCAACCTCGACTACGCGAATGCGCGTTGGGGCATGCAGCGACGCTTCATCGTGGTCAGCTCATTCTTGGGAGGACTGTGGCGCTACGCGTGGCTCGACGATGCGCGGCGTGTCATGCGCGGCGCGCACCGCTGGGAGAACGTAAAGGAATTGGCGCGCGCCCTGTACCGCGCCCGCCTGTTCGAGCGTTTTCTGGTCGAGCAGGTTCAGTACGCGAACAAGAAAATCGACATCGTTTATTTTTACTGGATGTTCCCGGAAATCGCTGGAGCGATCCGTTTCCGGAATGTTTACCAGCCCTCGCTCAAGGTGGTGTCGCGAGCCCATCGCGGCGACCTGTACGAGGACAAGCGCAGCGGTGGGTATGCAGGCTTGCGGCAGGGGGTGCTGGCCGGGATCGACGCTGTCTTCAGCATCTCCGACCATGGCCGGGCCTACGTGGCGCGCGAGCATCCTGCGGCGGCACGCAAGTGCTTCACCGCGCGCCTCGGCGTGGATGACCCCGGGTTCAAGAATGCGCAGCCGCACGAGGAAGCGCTCTCCGTCGTCTCGTGTTCCTTCGTCGTGGAGGAGAAGCGCCTGCATCTCATCGTCGATGCGATTGCGCACCTGCTGGAGGCAGCCCCATCGCTGAGTGTCCGGTGGACCCATATCGGGGACGGCGGGCTGTTCGAGGAGCTCCAGGCATACGCCCAGTCGAAGCTGGGGGGAAGGCGCGCCGAGGTCGTGTTCACGGGCTATCTTGCGCAGGAAGACGTGATGAAGCTGTACCGGGAGCAAACCTTTGATGTATTCATCAACGTCAGTTCGAGCGAAGGGATCCCTGTCAGTCTCATGGAGGCGAGTTCGGTCGGCATTCCGATGGTGGCAACCGACGTTGGCGGCAACAGCGAAATCGTCAATGAAAGCAATGGCATCCTGATCCCGGCCGATCCGGACGTCGCGACCATCGCCAGTGCGCTGGCGCGCTTCCGGGACAGGGCGTCGGCTGTGGCCTACCGGACGCGTGCGCGCGCCGATTGGCAGGAAAAATATAGCGCCGCCCACAACTACCCGCAGTTTGGCCAATCCCTGGTCGACATCGCGTCCCGTCCCTGAAATGCGCGCGCCGAGCCGTCCGCAGGCTTCAATCGGCGCGAAAGGTCGGTGCGACGGGCGTGCGGGCAGGGCGCTGCAGCAGCATGCGCTTGAGCAGCCGCCGAATCTGGTAAGTGTGCGATTCGAACAGCCGGTATGATAAATAGGCACCCACAAGCAATGTGGCAAGCATGGCCAGATAGATCGCGAAGTGCAGCGGCTCGTGCGGCGACAGCTCGCGCAGCCCCCAGCGCTTCAATGTCCAATGCTGCAGCAGGCCGATCAGCGGCACGTGCACAACATAGAGGCTGAAGGAGAATTCCGCGAAGAAGGTGCCGATCCTGCTCAGGCGCGGCCGCAGCCTGGACGTTGCGGCGGCCTTGAATTGCAGGCTCGACAAAAGCACCAGGAATACCAGGCTGCACCCGAGATCCGGCAGCAGGTTGGCAAGGGTGAACGCGTTCATGTCGCCAGTCAGTCGGTAATACGCCCACAGTGCGGCGACCAGTATCAGCCAGCCCGTGCGCTGCCCGGTGCTGCACTCGATCCTGATCCGCGAAAATGCCACGCCCAGCAACCAAATCCCGAAGTAGCCGACGATCGCGGCGGGCAACAGGGCTGCCAGCACGAGAAGCGTGGCACCGCACGCTACGCGCAGGGCGCGGCCAGGTGCGCGCAACAGCACGACCAGGAGCGGGAACAGGATGTAATACCAGGTCTCGTTGGCGAGGCTCCAGAGCGGGAAGTTGCCGCCGAACGCAGGCACGGCGATGGTTTGCAGGCCGACCAGGTTGGCGCCGAACACCACGGCGGAGTATTCGTTGGCAGGATGAAAATCGATGTCTTGCGCATCCACGATCCCGGTGGCGAAGCCGAACAGCAGTGTCAACACGAAGGTCGGCACCAGCACCGTCCACAGACGTGTTACACGGTCGATCCCATAGCCGGCAATCGCATCGGGCTGCCGGATCTTGTCCAGCAGGCTGCCCCCCACCAGCCAGCCACTGATGACGAAAAACACCAGTACCGCATGGTGCGCAAAGCCGGTAGCGAACGTAAATCCTTTGAACCAGATCGATGGATCCACGACCGTACGCAAGCTCGGGTACACATCCGCGCGCAGGTGCGCGGCGGCAACCTCGATAGCCGCCAGGCCGCGCAACAGCGAAATCACGACCGAATGCCAGCAGTCGTCGCCGGCCTGACTGTGTGCCTGGAATGTGATCCTCGGCATTTTGTTGATTGCCATGATTCATTTCCTTTTGGGAGCTATGCGACCGGTTCTCTATTGGACGATATCGATGCCGGCACCAGCGTTATTGATGCTGCATAAAGCTAAATCACATCAAAACACGAGAAAATACTCCGACGCCGACTTTTTAAGTTCGCTCAATGGAATAGAAGAAAAATTCGGTAAATAGTCGGATTAGTTACGATTGATGTTAATCAGTTTGTGCGGTCTTAAAAATATGATAATCGCACCTGTTGTTCGATCGTCGTGCTGGATTGCCAGGTGTCGAAACGATGCATATTCTCTACGTCAATCATTATGCGGGTTCGCCGTACTATGGCATGGAGTATCGGCCGTATTACCTGGCACGAGAATGGGTGCGCATGGGGCACAATGTGCAGATTGTTGCTGCTTCCCAATCTCACATCCGAAGCCGGCAGCCTCGGCTCGCAGGCCAAAACCGCCTGAACGAAACCATCGACGGTATTCAATACACGTGGCTTGAGACGCCCGCGTATTGCGGTAACGGCATTGGACGGGTGCGCAATATGGCATCCTTCGTCAGCCATTTGTATTTCGAGAGCAAGCGAATTGCCGCATCGTTCAAACCGGATGTGGTCATTGCGTCGAGCACCTATCCAATGGACATTTGGCCCGCGCGCCGGATAGCAAAATTGGCCGGTGCGAAACTCGTCTTCGAAATACATGACTTATGGCCGATGACGCCAATGGAACTGGGGCGGATGTCGAAATGGCATCCCTTCATCATGCTGGTGCAAGCAGCAGAGGATTATGCCTATCGTCATGCGGACACGGTCGTATCAATGCTTCCGAAAGTGCATGACTACGTGGAATCCCGCGGGGTAACGCGTGACAGATTACACATCGTCCCGAATGGCGTCGATCCGCGGGAGTGGACGACAGGTGGCGCCGAACTCCAGGCAAGCGTCGAGGTGGCACTTTCCGCTATCAGGGATGCAGGAAACTTCGTGGTTGGCTACGCAGGCACGCATGGCGTATCGAACTCGCTGCACACCTTGCTTGATGCCGCAGCACTCATGCGCGACGACAAAGTGGTTTTTGTGCTGGTCGGAGGCGGTCCGGAAAAAGCGGGCTTGCAGCGCCGGGCGCAGGCAGAGCAGTTGCAAAACGTTCGTTTCATCGATCCGATTGCCAAGGAGCAGATTCCGGCCCTGCTTCAACGCTTCGACATCGCGTATATCGGCTGGCAACGCCAATCTCTCTACCGCTTCGGTATTGCGCCAAACAAACTGATGGATTACATGATGGCTGCCCGCCCGGTATTGCATGCCGTCGACGCGGGTAACGATCCGGTCGGCGACGCAGGCTGCGGATTGACGGTCGCACCGGAAAATCCGGCAGTCGCGGCGCAAGGCATCCGGAATCTGCTGGCTTTGAGTCCCGGCGAGCGTCAAGCCATGGGGCTGTGCGGCAAGCGTTTTGTCATGGACAACCATGTTTATCCAATCCTGAGCGAACGTTTCCTGGTTGCCTGCAGTGCCTGAAAGACAGGCCATGCGTATTGCCGATCGATGAGGTGAATGAAATGTCAAAAGCCGACATTTTATTTAAAAGAGCATTTGATATCGTTGCATCGCTTGCGGGGTTGCTGTTGCTCGCGCCAGTCATACTCTTATGTTGGTTGGTCGCTGCGATTGAAACCCGAAGCAATGGTTTTTTTATACAAAAGCGCATTGGGCGCCATGGTCGCATCATCCGCGTTTGCAAAATCAAGACCATGTATCCGGGCGACACCCGGCGCAGTCCCATCGCATCAAGAAATCTCGCTTCGATTTCGCAATCCGGTCGCATTCTCAGGAAATATAAACTTGATGAATTGCCTCAGCTGTTTAATGTTCTGGCTGGAAGCATGAGCTTTGTCGGTCCCAGGCCGGATGTGCCTGGGTATGCAGACCGTCTGCAGGGTGAGGACCGCATCATTCTCTCATTGCGGCCAGGAATTACCGGTCCGGCATCCATCAAGTACAAGGATGAGGAGGCCATATTGGCGTCGGTCGATGATCCAGAGACGTATAACGACCGGATCATCTGGCCCGACAAGGTGAAAATAAACCTGGAGTATTTCAATAATTATTCCCTGCTGCGCGATCTGCGCTATATTTTTTACACCATTTTCGGATAAGGTCATGAGTACTTCATGCGCTACCTGGCCAAGCTTCTCACTCGAGGAAGCAACCGCTGTCAAGAATGTCATCCTGTCGAACAAGGTCAATTATTGGACGGGCACGGAATGCCGGGAGTTCGAAAAGGAATTTGCGGCTTGGGTCGGGACCCGGTACGCCGTCGCGCTGTCGAACGGTACGCTCGCGCTGGACGTGGCTCTCAAGGCACTCCGCATATCGCCGGGCGACGAAGTGATCGTGACGCCCAGGACCTTCCTGGCTTCCGCGAGTTGCATCGTCAATGCGGGCGCGGTTCCCGTGTTCGCTGATGTGGACCGGGACAGCCAGAATATTACGGCCGAGACCATCCGGGCCGTGCTGACACCACGTACCAGGGCCATCATCTGCGTACACCTGGCGGGCTGGCCGTGTGACATGGACCCTGTCATGGAGCTTGCCGAGGAACGCGGCATCTTCGTGATCGAGGATTGTGCCCAGGCCCACGGCGCGCGCTACAAGGGCCGGATGGTGGGCGGCATCGGCCACATCGGTGCCTGGTCGTTCTGCCAGGACAAGATCATGACCACGGGCGGGGAGGGCGGCATGGTGACCACCAATTCCCGCCAATGGTGGACCACCATGTGGTCGTACAAGGATCATGGCAAGTCGTGGGAGGCCATGTACGAACGTCAGCACCCCCCTGGCTACCGGTGGGTACACGAGTCCTTTGGTACCAATTGGCGGATGTTGGAAATCCAGGCTGTTATCGGGCGTATCCAGCTCCAGCACATGCCCATGTGGACGACCCGGCGGCAGGCGAATGCATCGAGGATCGCTGCTACATGCCGGGAATTTGCGGCATTGCGGGTACCCGTCGTGCCGGCTGACGTGCAGCACGCTTTCTACAAGTTCTACGTGTTCGTGGAACCCGAGAAACTGGCAGGCGGCTGGACGCGTGACCGGATCATCGAGGAAATCTCTGCAAGAGGTGTCCCGTGCGTTCAAGGCACGTGTTCCGAACTCTATCTGGAGAAGGCCTTCGATAACACAGGCTACCGCCCGACGTACCGGTTGCCGGTCGCGAAGGCGTTGGGCGAGACAAGCCTGATGTTCCTCGTGCACCCGTCGCTGAGCGAGCAGGATATGCAGAAGACCTGCCGGGTCATCCGGGAAGTCATGACCATGGCGGAAGGCGCAGCATTGCCGACGAGTCCATGATGGCGTGGATGCATGTCATCGATATTGGCCATACGGCGGTGATGGTGCCAACGGCGGGTGCGATCGCTGTCTGGCTCATCTGCGGCCGGGCGTGGAAGCTGGCGTCATGCTGGTGCCTGATCTTTGCCGCAGGCCTGGGGTTGGTGGCCCTGTCCAAGATTGCCTTCCTCGGGTGGGGACTGCATGTGCCTTCGCTTGGTTTCAAGGCGCTCAGCGGTCACGCGTGGCGGACCGCGGCGGTACTGCCCGTTCTGTTGTTCGTCCTTCTGCAGGGCGCCCCTGACCGCTGGCGCGAACGCGGATTCGCGGTCGGTGTGGCGCTCAGCATTGGTCTCGGCGTACTGCTCATTCTTTTCAGGTTCCACACGGCTTCGGAGGTTCTTGCGAGCCTGGTGCTCGGCGTCGCTGCCGGCCGTGTGTTTGTACGTCTGTCGGCGACACTGCCGGCACCCGGTGCAAATCGCCAGACCGTGGCGATGAGCTTGCTTGCTTTCTTTTTTATCTGCAGTTTGAAGCCCTCCACGATCAACCACCGGCTGGTCGACGTCGCGCTCTATTTCTCTGGGCGTGACCAGCCTTATCGATGGACCGGCGGTGTGGACGCATGTGCCGCTCGGCAACCGCGAGCTCTGCAAGGTGCGTCGAAAGTGGGCTTGCACAGTCCGGGTTAATGTCCGGCAGCCCCAATGCTGTATGCCCCGAGCTCTGCTCGCGTTTCGTGGGAAGAAGCGGTGGCGTATTTGCGGATGGCTGGCGAGCTTTTCCGCAAACGATAATCGCCAGTGCCGTCAGCCTGATAATTCACGAATTCGGGATCAGCTGAGATGGTGCCGCTGATGTGGCCGGCCGCGCGCACACTGGTTCCGCTCAAATACACCAGGTTATCGACATAGCGGTTGTTCGCGCCGACCTTGCCGGCTTCGATAATGCCGTAGGTGATGTTGTCGTAGACGATATTGTTTGCGACGTAATTGTTTTCTGAACCGTTCGGCAAGGTGCCGGCGTCTCCGCCGCCGATGAGTATGCCGATTTTGCAGCCGAAGACTGTGTTGTGCACAATGGTTGAATCCGTGGCGCCATGCCACTGTTGAATGCCTGCCAGCGCAACACCGGACACGATGTTGTCGACGACCGTATTCTTCGGGTTGGCGATGTAGATCCCCTGCACCGTGTTGCACTTACCAATCATCGATTGGCCAATATTCCTGACCACGTTCCCTTTGATCAATACCTTGCCGTCACCACCGTTGGTATCGATCGCGGCGCCGCCATTACCGGTGCATCCGCCGCTGACCGTCAGCTCGTGAATGAAGTTATTCGCGATCGTGAGATTCGTGCCGTCTGCTAGTATGCCGTGCCGCCCGGTGCCGCTGATGTCGAAACCTTCGATATCGACATGGCTGCCTTTTGAATGCCAGGCGATGCCGGTTCCCACCACAATGATTTTTGCGCCCCATTTGACGTCTGATACGAATTTGAGCCGAGCGGAGGAGGTACCGCTGCGCAGCGTGCTGATGCCTGCGCTGTCCGCGCGTGGCGCGGAGACCCTGTACTCGCCGGGCGCCACATGGATCGTGTAGCCGGGAGCGGCGGCGGCATCTGCTCGTCCGATCGTCAGGAAGGGCGCGTCTTTCGTTCCAGGGTTCGAGTCGGCACCATGGGGGGCCACATACAGCTGTCTGGTGTCGGCACAGGAGGCGAGCAGGGCAGCCAGGCTGATGATTGAAACCACGTGCGCAGCCACTTGAAGCTGCACCTCGCCGCCGGCCCGGGCTTCGTGACGGTTCGGCACATGGCGTGGCTTTTCGTAGGGTGTTGACTCTCTCATGCGTACCTCCGTGGTGTCCGCCGACGGCGCGCTGGTACAGCGTCGGTGGTTCAGGCAAGCTCGTCCGATAGACGTTTCACGATCCGCGCCGCCGCGTCGCCCACGCCATAAGGGGCAATGTCTTGGCCGGTAAGTCCAAGGCTGGCTTGCAGGGAATGCAGCACGGAAGCGACGTCGACTGGTGGCGCCAGCCGGTTCCATCCAGCGTCCACCAACTCCGTCCACTCGGTCTCATCCCGTAAGGTCACGCAGGGAACACCATAGAAGAAGGCTTCCTTCTGGACGCCACCGGAATCGGTAGCGATGATCGCAGCGTATTTCTCCAGTTGCACCATCGGCAGATAGCCCAGTGGATCAAGCACGATCACCGCGTTTTGCAAGGCCTTCAATTTGCCCTGTTTCGCGAGAGTGCTGCGCGTACGGGGGTGCAGGGGCAGTACCACGTTGATATCGCTGGCGAAACGTGAAAGGGCGTCGACTATCGTTGTCAGCCTGACGGGATCGTCGGTGTTCTCTGCCCGGTGTATGGTGGCCAGGCAATACTCGCCTGCCCGGATACCGTGCTCTTCCCGCAGCCGCCCCAGTACACCCCCGTCGGGCGTGACCCGTGCGCCATGCCGAAGCGCGACATCGAGCATGACGTCGCCGACTTGATGAATACGATCGGCACTGGCGCCTTCGTTCAGTAAATGCACGCCCGCCTTATGGTTCGGCGTGAAGAGCCAGCGCGATACCCGGTCCGTAAGGATACGGTTGACCTCTTCCGGCGATCTCATGTTGAATGAACGCAGACCCGCTTCGACATGCGCGACCGGGATATGTAGCTTGACCGCCGCCAATGATGCTGCAAGTGTGGAATTGGTATCGCCATATACCAGGACGGCATCGGGCGTCTCCAGCAGCAATATATTTTCAATGTCGATCAACATGCGTCCAGTCATGTCGCCATGGGTGCCGCCGTGGATCCCGCACTGATAAGCGGGCGGCTTCATGCCCAGCTCGGCAAAAAATACATCCGACATGTTGGCGTCGAAGTGCTGGCCGGTGTGTACGACGGTCTCGCGAAGCTGGCCGGATTCGGCAAGGACGGCCGAGACCGCACTCGCCTTGATGAATTGGGGGCGAGCGCCGATCACTGTGACGATTTTCTTTGTATTCATGGGCTTTCTTTGCTTACCGGTTGAATGCGGGGTGCCGCTTACCACGTCACAGCTTCATAAAAGCGGAAAAGATTGTCCTTGGTGTTTTCCTTCCAGTTCGTTTCGAATTGCCGCGGGTGGGTCACGAGGCACAGGCTGCGGTGTGCGGAGACCACGTTCAGGGGCGAGGTCGGCCAGTAATATTGTGGAGGCGGCCGGTCCACGATATACATGTCGATATGGTCGAGCAGGTTGCGGTCGTAGGCCTCGCACTCGATGCCACAGTCTTCGCGCAACTGCTGGTCCGCGAGGATTTCCGTATTGTTCACCTTCAGGCGGCGGTTCGCGAAGTCCCCATGGCCGGCAACGGTGCGGAGCTTTTTTCCAAGCTGCTGTTCGAGCCACTGGAAGTTCTTGCGGAAGACATGCCTGATTTCCGGGAGTCGGTCGCGCACGAGGGCAGGATCCTTGATCTTGTTCTTCTTGGCGAAAGAGGCCACTTCTTCGTAGTGGTAGCTGGCCTCGCTGCCGTAATCTTCGATTTCACGCATCAGGCCAAAGTCAAGCGTGGACAATCTGAAGTAGTAGCTCGCCTTGACGCCATACTTCTTTTCCATCTCAAATAATTTCCTGGTCGTGCGCAGGTCCGTATCGATGTCGTGCCGATGCACGATGAATGTCGAGGTCGCCGAAACGCCGGCCCGCGTACGGTCGAGGAAATCCCGGATCGAGGTCTGGAGGTAGCCGGCATCCCTGGCGGCACAAATCAGTTTTTCGTGCGTACGCAGGCGCGACGGCATCCCGTAATCGCTATAGATACGCCTTAGTAATGGAGTCATTGGAGTGAATATTTTGCGCGATAGGGTTCGAAACCGAGCATCGTCTTGAAGGTCTTGAGCCCGGGACTGGCACCAAAGAACGTGTCATACATGAGGTAGCCGTAGGCGTGGCTTTCGATCATCCGGCAGATAATTTCCGTTACCATCAGGTGCATGGCGCCGTCATTGTTGCGCAGGCCAAGCAGGCGGTCGAAGGCGACGAAATTGCCGAAAAACCCAATATCACTGTAGGCTGTCAATTTCCCGGCGGAGTTCAACACACCGAAATATTTGTAGTTCTTCTCCGGGCTGAAGTGCGTCTGTTTTTGCCGGTATGCGTCGGCCATCGGTCGGCCCTGGCGCTGATCGAGCGAGGTGTTGATTTCATGGATGTCCTCGACGAACACGTTCCTGTCGATCTCGACGACCGAGTAACCACGCGACCTGGCTTTCCTGGCGTAGTATCCCGCCGAGTTACGCCCTTTCATGTTCGCCATATACTCGTCGGGGTCCGCAAAGCGCTTCAGGTCGACGAGCGCCGCACCTAACGATTTATTCTGGAAGATCCGGTACCTCGGGTGAGGCTTCGTGAAATGGGCGTGCATGCGCCGTACGCTATCCGGGTTCAGGTCCAGGCGGAATTCGAGGCGTGCGACAGGAAGCTTGCTGATGTCGAGGGCCAGGTTAAACAGCTGCGACAGCTTGCTTGTCATGGGATATCGCTCCGTAGAAGTCGGTGAGCCTGTTTGCCTCGACAGTCCAGTTGTACTTTTCCAGCACGGCTCGGCGGCCGTTTTCGCCCATCGCCCTCGCGGCCTGAGGATGGGTCACGATGTAATCTATCGCGGCTGCGATCGCTTCGGGATCGAGCGGGTCGACGCAGATCCCGCATCGATTGCCTTCGATGATGTCGCGCCAGAGCGGGAAATTCGAGGCGATCACGGGAATACCGGACGACATGTACTCGAACATCTTGGTCGGGTGGGAATCCAGGTGGTTCGGCAGCGGATGGAACGTCACGATGCCTGCGATCGAACGTTTCAACACGTCGCGCACGCCCTGGCGGTCGAGGAACCCATGGGCATTCACGCGGCGCCATCCAGGGCTCGCCTTCACTTCCGCCTCGACCGAAGGCTCGGAAAATGTCCCCACCAGGTTCACCCGCGCCGCCGAGGCCAGCAATTCGCCCGCCTGGACCAGCTCGCGGATGCCGCGAATGCTGCCGATACCGCCGACATAGCAGACCTCGGCCTCCTTGTTTTCCCAGGGACCGTCACCGTCGAGTTCCCCCTCCATGGGGAAATTGTTCACATCGACAGTCAGAGGATGAATCTTGAGAAAATTTTCTCTAATAAAAGGAGTTGCCGTGATGATCCCGTCGAAGCGCGAGCAGGCGTGACGCTCCACGGCCAGATAGGCGGAGGACAGCAGCCTGCGCGAGAGCGGTCCCAGGTAGGGCTTGCCCAGCAGTTGGCGCGCAACGTCTTCATGCGAATCGAAGATCACCTTCTTGCCGCGCCGCTTGAGCCGCAATCCCACGGGGAACAGCTCGGGATCGTGCAGTTGATAGATATCGGCATCGAGCGCAATTGCCTTGTCGCCGACGCGGCGCGTGGTCCGCAGGATGCGCTTGACGCGGCCACCCGGGAGGCCGACGTCGGCGATCGCTACCCCGTCCAGCTGGTCGTCGCCCAGACCGTCGGCGACGACCAGCGTCACGTCATACCCGTGCGCGACCAGGGTCCGACACTGCTTGATGAAGATACGCGTGTCGTTGCGAGGATGGGCAGACGTGAGATGAACGACCTTGCACATTGTGGGGCATCCTTTGGTGAACGGCCTACTCCGGCAATGCCACGGGTTCAGCGCTGCTGCGCCGGCTGATGTCGGCCGCGTCCAGCAATACCGTTGCAACGTGTTGCGCACTCGCCGTCGACAGGTACGGGCCCATCGGCAGGCTCATCACTTTTCCGGCCATCTCGACGGCAACGGGGCAAGCGTCCGCCGCGCCCGGCGATGCATAGGCAGGCTGGCGGTGGATGGGGACGGGATAATGGATGGCGGTCGGAATTGCGGCCCGGTGCAGCGCCGCCTGCAGCGCATCGCGCTGTTCCACGACCACCGTGTACTGGGCGTAGACGCTGGTCCGGTCGTCCCGCCGGCCGACCGGACGAACCCCCATGTCCTTGCCGAGCAATAGCGCATCGTAGGCGGAGGCGGCGCGCTGGCGCTGCTGCAGTTCCCAATCGAACAGCTCCAGCTTGGCCAGCACGATCGCGCACTGCAGGGTGTCCATGCGGCCGCCGACGCCGATGCGCGTGTGCACGTAGCGCTTCGACTGGCCGTGCACGCGGATTTCACGCATGGCCTTGGCCAGCTCGTCGTCACTGGTGAACAGGGCGCCCCCGTCACCATAGCAGCCGAGCGGTTTGCTGGGAAAGAAGCTGGTGCAGCCGATGCCGGAAAGGTTGCAGCTCTGCCTGCCGCGGTAGGTGGCGCCGAAGCTCTGGGCGGCATCCTCGATGACGGTAAGGCCGTAGCGCACGGCAATCGCGTTGATCTCGTCCATGTCGGCCGGCTGCCCGTACAGCGACACGGGGATGATCGCCCGGGTGCGCGCCGTGATCTTCTCTTCGATCAGCGCCGGGGCGAGATTGCAGGTGACCGGATCGATATCCACGAACACCGGGATCGCGCCGAGCAGCACGATGGCCTCGGCGGTGGCAATGAACGTGAACGGGGTGGTGATCACTTCGTCGCCGCGGCCCACGCCGAGCGCCATCAACGCAATCAGCAGCGCTTCCGTGCCCGAGGCCACGGTGATGCAGTGGCGGGCGCCCGTAAACTGGGCCAGGCGCGCCTCGAGTTCGGCCACTTCGGGACCCATGATGTACTGGCCATGGTCGAGGACGGCCTGGATGCGGCCGTTGATCAGGTCGCGCGATGCCTGGTATTGGGACTTGAGGTCGATGAATTCCATGGTAGTCGATCCGTTCGCGAGTCGGGGCGGTTCAGAGTCGGGAGGGGGCGGAAACGAGGCTGCAGACGCCGTCGACAAGGGCATACGATTCGCCGGTGTGCGGGCAGACCGCCTCGCCGTTGCCGGCCGTGGGCAGCGGCAGGCGTTCGCCGAAACGGCTGATCCAGCCGACCTGGCGCGCCGGCACGCCGGCCATCAAGGCGAAGTCGGGCACGTCGTGCTTGACCACGGCGCCGGCGCCGATGAATGCGTAGGCGCCGATCGTCACGCCACAGACGATGGTGGCATTGGCGCCGACGCTGGCGCCGCGCCTGACCAGCGTGCGCCGGTATTGATCCTTGCGGACGATGCCGGAACGCGGGTTGTAGACGTTCGTGAACACCATGCTGGGGCCGCAGAACACCTCGGCCTCGAGCGTCACGGCGTCGTAGACGGAGACGTTGTTCTGGATCTTGACGCGGTCGCCGATGACGACGTCATTACCCACGAAGACATTCTGGCCGAGCGAGCAGCCGGCGCCGATGCGGGCGCCGCCGCAGATATGCGCGAAGTGCCAGACCCGGGTGCCGGGCCCGAGCACAGCGCCGTCGTCGACGATCGCGCTCGGGTGGACGTCCCTGCTGTCGATGGGAGCATTCATGATCAGTACTCCAGCGGCAGGGCCACGCGCTTGCCGTCGCGCGCCGATTTATAGGCGGCGATCAGCACTTCGAGCGACTTCAGCCCTTCGCGTCCGTCGGTCTCGGGCTCCGCTTCGCCGCGCAGCACCTTGATCACGTTGTCGTAGTACAGCGGGTGGCCAAATCCGTAGACCGAGGTGGTTTCATAGCTGGCGTCGCGCACCCTGTCGTCGTCGGGATCGGGCGTGGCGAATTCCCATTGCTGAATCTCGTTCACGGCCACCCCGCCGATGCGCACCGTGCCGTGCTCGCCCAGGATAGTGATCGACCCTTCGAGGTTGCGCGGGTAGGTCAGCATGGTGACGTTCATCGAACCCAGGGCGCCGTTGCGCCAGCGCAGGCTGAGCACCCCGGTGTCCTCGACCTCGATGTCGCGCGCCAGGGTGGCGGTATAGGCCTGCAGGCTCTCGACCGGGCCGACGATCCAGTCGATCAGGTCGACATAGTGGCTGGCCTGGTTCATGAAGGCGCCGCCGTCGAATTCCCAGGTGCCGCGCCATTTGGCGCTGTGGTAGTACTCGGGCGGGCGGGTCCAGAACACGTTCAGGTTGACCATGTAGATGCGGCCGAAGCGCTTCTTGTCGACGGCCAGCTTGAGAAGCTGCAGGGTGGCGTTGCGGCGGTTCTGCTTGACCACGAACAGGCGTACGCCGGCGGCGTCGGCCGCGGCCACCATGCGCTTGCCGTCCTCCCAGCGGGTCGCCATCGGCTTTTCCGTCATCACGTGGCGGCCGCTGTTGGCGATCTGGATCGACTGCTCGGGGTGCAGGCCCGAGGGCGTGGTGACGACGACGATGTCGGCGTCGGCGCGGCGCAGCATCTCGTGGAGGCTGGCGTAGCCTTCGGCGCCGGTCAGTCCGACCGCGCGGTCGAGCGCACGCGGGTCGACGTCGCATATGCCGACCAGCTCGGCGCGGTCCTGGTGTTTGCGCAGGGCCTCGAAGTGATTGTTGGCGATGCGGCCGCAGCCGACCAGCGCGAAGCGGATCTTGCGGTCCTGGATGGGAGCAGGATAGTGGCGCATCATGACGGTCCTCAGGCTTTCACGACGTTGGGTAGCGCGGCGAGGTAGACGCCGCGCGTGTCGACGATGAGGCTGGCGTATTGCCGTACGAGGTCATAGTCGAAGGCGGAGTGTGCCGTGGCCAGGAGTACGACGTCATAGGATGCGATGCGCTGCGGGGTGAGTTCGACGCTTTTCAGGTCGAAGTGGTGTTCGCGCATGCGTGGAAAGACGGGCACGTGTGGGTCGGCATAGTCGACGACGGCGCCTTTGTCGCGCAGGATTTCCATCAGTTCGACCGAAGGCGATTCACGCATGTCCTCGACGTCTTTTTTGTAGGCGATGCCCAGCACCAGCACGCGGCTTCCCATCACGGCTTTTCCGCGCTGGTTGAGCGCATCCGTGAGCTTGCTGACGACCCAGTGGGGCATGTCGCTGTTGATTTCGCCGGCGAGCTCGATGAAACGCGTGTGCAGCCCGTATTCGCGCGCTTTCCACGTCAGGTAGAACGGGTCGATCGGGATACAGTGCCCACCGAGGCCGGGGCCGGGGTAATAGGGAGTGAAGCCGAACGGTTTCGTTGCGGCTGCGCGGATGACTTCGTGGATGTCGATCTTCATGCGGTCGGCGATGATCTTCATCTCGTTGACGAGACCGATGTTGACGGCACGGTGGATGTTCTCGAGCAGCTTGGTCAGCTCCGCCGCGCGGGTCGAACTGACCGGGACGACACGGTCGATGGCCGCGCTGTACAGGGCGACTCCGGCTTCGAGACAGGCCGGCGTCACGCCGCCGCAGACCTTGGGTATCGTACGGGTGTGAAAGTCGGGATTGCCCGGGTCTTCGCGTTCGGGAGAAAAGACGAGAAAGATGTCGCGTCCGATCACGAAGCTGCGCGATTCGAGGCGCGGCTTGAGTTCCTCTTCAGTCGTGCCCGGGTATGTGGTGCTTTCCAGCGACAGTACCTGGCCTGGCCGCATGAACGGCAGCAGGGCTTCCGTCGTCTCCAGTACGAAAGACAGGTCGGGTTCGCGATACGGGTTGAGCGGCGTCGGCACGCAGATGATCAAGGCATCCGGCTCGCCCGCGCGGGTGAAATCGGTGGTCGCTTCGAAGCCCTGGCTGCGCGCACGCGCGATGTCGGCAGCAGGGACGTGGTTGATGTAGCTTTCACCCCTGTTGAGGCGTTCGACCTTGCTGCCGTCGATGTCGATCCCGAGTACGCGGAAGCCGGCTTCGGCATAGCGTAGCGTCAGTGGCAGGCCCACGTAGCCCAGGCCGATAATGCCAATGAGGGCAGTGCGCTCACTCAGACGGGCGGTGAGCTGTTCGAGATAAGCCGGTTTGCTTTCGTCACGCATGTGGATCCTCGCCGAACTGGTTGGGTAAAAGGGGCGTTCCGGTTGCCGCGCCTAGATCCGGAACGGCACGAATTTCTTGATCAGGGCCAGCCGTTCCTGCGGCGCAGCGATGGGTGCCGCCGCGGCCACGGCCGGTGCCGGGACGGGGACCGGTGCAGCCCCTTCGGCGTGCCGGCCGGGGTTGTACTCGGTCACGATGGCCTTGACCATGCCTTCGATCAGGCCGCGTTCATGCGTGTCGCAGGCCATCATGAGGCAGTTGATGAAGGTGTCCAGCACGCTCGGCCGCAAGGCGTTCTCTTTCATGCGCATGATGCGCGGATGTTCGCTCGGGAATACGACGCCGTCGGTCAGCAATTCCTCGTGCAGCTTCTCGCCGGGGAAGAGGCCGACATAGTTGATCTCGACATCCCCGCCCGGACTCTGCGGCGTCTTCTCGGTCAGGCCGGACAACGCGATCAGCGTCCGTGCGAGGTCCAGGATACGTACTGGCTCGCCCATGTCGAGCACGAACACGTCGCCGCCCTTTGCCATCGCCCCTGCCTGGATCACCAGCTGGGCCGCCTCGGGAATCAGCATGAAGTAGCGCGACACGTCGGGGTGCGTGATGGTGACCGGGCCGCCCCGTGCGATCTGACGCTGGAACAGCGGAATCACCGAACCCGACGACCCCAGCACATTCCCGAAGCGAACCATGCAGAACGTCGTGTCCGCGCCGGGTCGCGCGGCCGCTGCCTGAAAGATGAGTTCTGCGATGCGCTTGCTGGCGCCCATGATGTTGGTCGGACGCACCGCCTTGTCGCTCGAAATCAGCACGCAGGTTTCGACGCCGTGCCTTGCCGCCTGTGTGGCGATCACCTGGGCGCCCATCACGTTGTTGCGCAGGCCTTCGACGATATTCGTTTCCACAAGAGGAACGTGCTTGTACGCGGCGGCGTGGTAGATGGTGTCGACGCGGTTGTCGCGCAGGATGCGTTCGATCAGGTCCGTATTACAGACCGAGCCGAGATGCGCGTCCACGGGGACGTCGGGAAAGCGATTGGCCATCTCCTGGCGGACCGTGTACAAGGCAAATTCGGAGTGGTCGAGCAGATGCAGCCGGCTTGGCCTCAAGGTGGCGATCTGGCGGCAGAGTTCGCTGCCGATGGAGCCGCCTGCGCCCGTGACCATGACGTTTTTTGCGCGTACGCAGAGCGCAAACAGGTCGAGGCGCGGCGGCACGGGCGCGCGGCCGAGAAGGTCTTCGAACTTCAGGTCGCGGATGCTCTCGCGCGGCGTGACCTTGTCGTCGCCAAGGTCGACGAGACGGCTCAGGATCTTGGTCGTGATACCGGCCTGGGCCAGCCGCTGCATGATGTCGCGCAGGCGGCCGGGGGCCACGGCCGGGATGGCGATCACGATCGAGCGGATGCCCATTGCATTGACCGTTTCCACCAGACGATCGGTGTGAAAAACGCGGAGGCCGCCGATCGTGCGTTCACTGAGCGCGCGTTTGTCATCGAAAAAGCAGACAGGGCGATATTCGTCACTGTTGCGCATCGTTTGGGCCAGCTGCGCCCCGGATTCGCCGGCGCCGTAGATTGCCACCACCTCCGACGTGCCGCGCTGGTTCCCGTTCAGGTTGCGCAGCAGATTGCGCACTCCGATGCGCGATGCCACGACATATGAAAAAGCGATAAACCAATAAATGGCCAAAGCACTGCGTGGAAAATTTGCTTCGTTCACCGAAAACGTGATGGTGTATGCGCAAAGAACGGCAATCGCCAATGCCAGGCCTGTCGCGCTCAATAGACGCTGGTCGATGAAACGAATCACTGCGCGATAAAGATCCGAAATGGAAAACGCCGCTATCGTGACGATTGCTACGAGAACATAAGAACCCGGCCCGAAATGGGAGGCGAGTTTCAAATCGCCGCCGCGCAGGAGCATCGCGCCCAGGAAACAAAACGGCAGTGCGATCAGATCGGCCGTGATCATCAGCGCGATTTTCGACGTGCGGTGCATGGACACCATCCGGGAGCAGATTCGGCGAACGAATACTTGGTTGAGCTTGGGCATGATTCTGAAGCGTTGCGTGAGTTGATGAATGCAAACTTCCAAAGTTTGAAACAAGCACTGGCATCCCGGAAAAGCGAATTGAAACTTATATTTATTGGTGGATAAATTGTCGTTTGTTATTCTGATGAGTAGGTCTATTTATTATCTCGATACACATCGATAAAGATTTGACCATGCTCAACCGACAATAGGGAATTCTTATCGGAATCCATAAACGGTTACATTGGGAAATTAATTCAAAGAATATTTCCCTTTATGTTCGAATTGGAATTCGCGACGATTCGAAATGTAATACGGGGCTGGCTGCCAGGCGGAAGGCAGCAAATGAAGAGGGATGAAAGAGGGGCGTCCATCACGCGTGATGGACGCCGCGGAGGCGGGATTCAGGCGCCGGCAGGACGGCCCGGGCGCGGCTGCGGTGCCATCGGCGGCACCACGATGTCGTCGTTCAGGCGCAGGAACTTGAAGCCGGCGAGCACCTGGCCGTTCTTGCCCGCCTGGCGGTTGCGTTCCTCGCGCGCGGCGGCGCGGGCCATGTAGGACTCGAACGTTTCCTCGCGCACCTGCGGCTCGGAGGAATGGAGGAAGTGGCGCTCGCCGTCCGGCCCGAGCACGACGAGCCCCACGTGCGACGCCCAGTACTGGCCGTCGCGTGTCGAGATCACGTTGACGAGATCGCCTTCGCGCAGCTGGCCGGCGATGGTCGTCACGCGGTCCTTCGGCACGTAAGCCTGGCGGCTCGTCTCGACGGGAATGCTGGCGTCCGTGTGGTGGCGCGTCTTGAGGAAGCGGGCGCGGTCGATCGTCATCGTGTACGCCGGGCCATCCGGGCCGGCCAGGTCGGCGCTGATGTCCGTCACGAGCCAGCGGTTCGCCACGTTCCAGTCCATCTCCGTGTAGTGGTTGCGCGTGGCCACGCCGACGACGCCGTCGCGGTAGCGGATGCGCTGCAGCATCCAGAAGAATTCTTCCCACGACTGCGACAGGGCCATCGCGTAGGTGTGCTCCGCGAACACGACGCAGTCGCTGTAATCCAGGCTGAACATCGGCAGGTCGTCATGGACCTGGTACGGAAATTCGCCCAGCAGGTTCAGGCGGTACGGCTGGCCGAGGTTCTTGCGGCCGATAACGGCGATGCGCTTGCGCAGGTCGGGCTCGGCCTCGTGCACCCAGGCGATGTAGCGGCCAGCTTCGACGGGATGCATGCGGAACAGTGGCTTGCCCAGGATCGTCTCGAGCGGCTCCGTGGCCGCAGCCTGCGCGGTCGGGCTGGGTTCGGCGGCGGCCGGCGCGGCAACCGGTGTGGCGGCGGGCGGCGTCGCGCAGCCGGCAACGAGTATGGAAAGCAGGAGCGCGGGCAGCGCGCGGACAGGAGGCATGACGGGTCTCGATGGATAAAACGCTACGCTAACCCGGCCGCACGGTGCCGTCAAAAACAATTGCAGTCCGAGCATTCCTTTTAGTTATAGATTCTTCAACAGTAATCATTATCCAACCGCTGTGTCATCAGTCAATACTGGGCGCGAGACCGGGAAACACCGGTCCCGACGATGACTACAGAGGAGAGAGAAATGTTGAAACAGAAGCCGCTCGCGGCCGCTGTCGCATTGGCATGGCTGGGCGTGGCAGGCACGCCCGCGCTGGCCCAGAACGACGCCGGCAGCACGCAGATGCAGACGGTCGAAGTGACGGGCATCCGCGCGTCGATGGCGAAGTCGCTGGCCGTCAAGCGCGACGCCACCGCCAACGTCGAAGTGATCACGGCCGAGGACGTGGGCAAGATGCCCGACAAGAACCTCGCCGATTCGCTGCAGCGCCTGCCCGGGGTGGCGGTGCGCACCGACTACGACGAAGCGGAAAAGGTGGCGATGCGCGGCACCAATCCGGACATGTCGCTCATCGTGTTCAACGGCCACACGGTCAGCAGCGGCGACTGGTACATCGCCGACCAGGCATCGAGCAGCCGGTCCACGAGCCTGTCCCTGATGCCGTCGTCGGTCCTGAACCAGGCCATCGTGTACAAGACGTCGCAGGCGAACATCGTCGATGGCGGCCTTGCGGGCACCATCAATGTCACGACGCGCAAACCCCTGGCGCAGAAGGAGCGCCTGTCGGGCGTGGCCAGCGTCGGCGCCAGCTACGCGACCCTGCCGGGCAAGACGGCGCCCGACCTGAACGCGTCCGTGAACTGGAAGAACGAGGCGGGCACGTTCGGCTTCATCCTGCAGGGCTTCGCGGAAAAGCGCTACATCCGGCGCGATTCCGCGTCGCGCCTCGCATACGGCACGAGCAGCGGTTGGGACGTCATCAACACGACCACCATGAAGGGCATCACGGACGCGTCGCTGGCCGGCAGCGGCTACAAGGCCGCGGACCTGAACGGCGTGCGCCTGCCCGGTTCGATGAGCACGGAATTCGTCGAGGGCGTGCGCGACCGCAAGGGCGGCATGTTCTCGCTGGAGTTCAAGCCGAACCAGGACGTCGACGTCACCGTCACAGGCTTTACTTCCACCTTGAAGGCACCGAACTACGGCCGCCTGAAGGCCGGCGCCATCTACAGCATGCTGCTCGGTAAAGCGTCGCTCGCCGACGGCGCCACCGGCGCGACTGCGCCGAACACCGTGGGCGCCCAGGGCCAGCAGGTGTTCGCGTCGATCCGCAATCCCGTCATCGTCACCGAGACGACGATGTACGGCGACCAGCTGCGCGTGCTGAAAAGCGCCGACATCATGTTTGCGGACGGGACCCCACCGCAATACATCGGCAACTCGGAAGGCTTTTATCGGCAGGGTGCGCGGGCCACCAGCTCCTTCCTCGACCTGGACGGCAAGTGGCGCGTGAACCAGGACCTCACGCTGAAGACGCTGCTGTCGACGACGCGCGGCGTCGGCAAGACGGACTACGACCAGGGCCTGACCTATGCGAGCTTCGGCACGGGCGTGTCGTACGCGCTGGCCGGCGTCGACAACGCGCCGTACGTGAAGTACTACGGCACCGGCGCCAAGCCGGACCAACTGGTGGTGCGTACGATCTCCGGCCTGAAGACGACGGACCGCGAGACGAGCGGCCAGGTCGACGGCGAATGGCGCGTCGACAAGGGCTGGGTCCAGTCGGTCGAAGGCGGCGTGCGCTACGCCGACCACCACCGCGAGAGCGCGCGCCGCTACCCGGCCTATCACAACCGCGACATCACGATCGGCGCGCCGACCGGCACGATTCCGTGGCCGCCCGACTTCGGCGCGGGTCTCGACGGCCCGGCCGGCTGGGACAACACGGGCTACACGTTCGACCCGGCGGTGCTGATGGCGTATTTCCAGGGCGCGACCAAGGCGACGAGCGACCAGTACGAGCGCCGCATCGCATCCGAACTGCACATGCGCGAACGCCAGGGCGCGGCCTATGTGATGGCCAACCTGGAAGGCGAGCGCTGGTCCGGCAACGTGGGCCTGCGCTTCGTGCAGACGCGTATCAACGCCGACATCCCGACGCCGATTCCGGCCGGCGTCTGCCTGCGTGCCGCACCCGGCCAGCCGGCGATTCCGTGCGCGGCCTATCCGGATGCGATCACGACGTCGGGCGACCTGCAGCCGGTCTACGACAACGAGCCCTTCAAGAACAACACGGGCAACACCTACTATTTCATCAAGACGGACCGCCGCTTCAACAACTGGCTGCCCAGCATGAACATGCGCTACGAGCTGACGAAGGACCAGATCCTGCGTTTCGGCGCGAGCCGCACGGTGGGCCGCCAGAACTACAACCTGCTCGGCGCCGGCTTCGGCTCGCCGACGTGCGATGCGCAGGGATGCCGCGTGACGGGGCCGAACCCGGACATCAAGCCGCTCACGTCGGACAACCTCGATGCGTCGTGGGCGTGGTATTTCTCGCGCCGCTCGATGGTGGGCGTGGACCTGTTCTACTCGCGCATCCAGGGCTATGCGAAGACCGGCACCACGGGCGGCGCCACGATCGACCTGTGGGATTCCGCCGCGCAGGCGATGAAGACGTACACGGTCCAGACGTCGGAGCAGCAGGGGGCGCACATCGCCGGCCTCGAACTGTCGTACGAACAGCCGTTCGGCACGACGGGCTTCGGCTTCACCAGCAACATCAGCCGCGCACATACGAAGGTCGACGACGGCCGGCCGATGGTCGGCGCGTCCGAATGGGCCGCGAACCTGGGCGGCTATTTCGAGAACGACAAGGTGTCGCTGCGCCTCGTCGCGAACTACCGCAGCGAATACGTGAACAGCTCCACGGCGCCCGCGCCGACGGCCAACAGCCAGGGCCTGTACAGCGTCAATGGTGTCATGATGCCGACCGCGCCGACGATGGCCGCGCCGGTGACGACGCTGGCCTTCAACGCCAGCGTCAACCTCACGCCGCAGTTGCTGCTCACGTTCGACGCGACGAACCTGACGAACGTGAAGCGCGCCTACTATCGTTACAGCGAGGAGGAGCAGCAGAAGCTGGACGTCAGCGGCCGCCAGTTCTACGTGAACCTGAAATACCGTTTCTGACGTCGTCGCCAGCGGATGCAAGGGGGCCGCGGCCCCCTTTTTGTTGCATTTCTCGACGCCGCGTAGGCCTCTTTGAAGGTGGCCTGTAGGACTGGAACTCATGGGGACGCACAGTGTGCGGCATCTAACGGTTACGACCCGGGCGGACTCGCTACGATGGAGGCGTCGAGTGAGGCACCAAGCGATCTTCCGCAGGTGGCCAACCACCTCGACAGGTCAGCCGGTCGCCTCGAGGACCGGCACCAATTTCGAAGCCGGCGGCAAGCGCGCCGGCTTCAACGGAAGCGGAGGTTGCCATGACCACGACGACGACGAACCACCCCCCCAAGCATCTCGTGCGCGAGTACCTCGAGCGGCGTTCGAAAGACCCGAAACCGCCGCCGACGCCGGAAGAAATCCGGCGCCAGCTGGGGTGGGGCATGCTGATGCCGTCGGACGACCGGATCGGCGCCTCCCGCTCCTGAACCAGTTTCACCGTCACCGAACAGGAGAAGCATCATGACCGCCAAGATCGGCAGCAAACACGTGGCCCAGCACCGCGGCAAGAAAGAGCGCGAGGAGATCCACAAGATGAACGTCGCGCGCGAAGCCCTCAAGATTGCCGCTGCCCGCGCCAGGTACCGCAACCAGCAGAAGGGGCAGCGTCCGCAAGCCGCGGCCTGATTCATCCGCTTTCCGAAGGGCCCGCCATGGCGACATGGCGGGCCCTTCGCCATTCACCGGCAAAGCGCCGCCATTGGCCGAAAAGCACTTCCACCCGCGCGCCGACCTCCGTTATCGTGTCGACATTCGATCACAACGGAGGAAACATGAATAGCGAAGCTTCCTACCACCTGCGGCGCCAGGTGTTGTGGGGCCTGGTCCTGGTGGGGCTGGGCGTGGCCTTCCTGCTGGACCAGATGGATGTGTTCGACGTCCGCTCGCTGTGGCATTATGCGCCGCTGCTGCTGGTCGTCGTGGGCATCAACCAGACCATCGGCTACCCGAGCGCCCGCGAATTCTCCAACGGCCTGTGGACCGTCTTCATCGGCCTGTGGCTGTTCGCCGTGCTCGAGGGCCTGTGGGGCCTCACGTTCGGCAACAGCTGGCCCCTGTTCATCATCATCAGCGGCATCACGATGGCGATCCGGCCGATCGCCGAGCGCCGCTTCGGCCAGAAGGGAGGGGACGGCCATGGAAAATAACACGAACCGCGCGTCGAGCCAGGTCGTGCTGGGCCTGCTCGTCGTGGGCATGGGCGTCCTGTTCCTGCTCGATAACCTCGATATCCTGAATTTCCGCCATGCGATCGGGTTCTGGCCGCTCGCCTTCATCGTGGCCGGCTGCGTCGCGCTGTTCGGCAACGGGACGCGCAGCGGCCGCAGCGGCAATTACATGGGCGGCGTGCTGATCGCGGTCGGCCTCCTGATGATCGTCAGCCGCATGGGCTACTTCACCATCAGCTGGGGCACGCTGTGGCCGCTCGTGATGATCGCGCTCGGCGGTCTCGTGCTGTACCGCTCGCTGGGCCCGGGGCGGGTGGCGCGCGATGACGTTGCCGCAGGCGCGAGTCCGGACAACGTCGTCGACATCGTCGCCGTGCTGGGCGGTTTCGAGCGGCGCGTCAGCACGCAGGACTTCCGCGGCGGCGAGATCACGGCCGTGATGGGCGGCTGCGCGCTCGACCTGCGCGACGCGTCCATCGTCAAGGAAGCCGTGATCAACATCTTCACGGTCTGGGGCGGCATCAACATCAAGGTTCCGCCCGACTGGACCGTCGTCCTGAACGGCACGCCCGTGATGGGCGGCTTCGCGGAAAAGACGGCCCGGCCGCCCGACGCCAGCAAGCGCCTCGTCATCACCGGCTACGCCATCATGGGCGGCGTGGAAGTGCGCAACTAAAGGCGCGGCCAGTGCAAGGTATTTTTGCGAGCTGGCGCGCGACGGCGCTCTACCTGCTGGCCTGGCTGATGCTGGGCCTGCTGCTGGCGGCCATGCTGGCCGTCAGCGGCGCGGGCTGGGGGGCGAGCGTGCTGTTCGCCGTGCCGCTGGCGCTCTGGTTCGCGTACGCGGCGGGCTTTTCCGCCTACTACGTGTGCCGCGCGTACCCGCTGGGACGGCGCCGTCCGCTCGCCATCGCCGCCGGCGTGGGCATGACGGCGGCCTGCGTGTCCGCGCTGTGGTGCGGCATGGGCGCGGTTTGGAACAGCCTGCTGGCCGCGCTGGCGCCGGACGCTTACGAGCCCGTCGCGAGCGGCCCCGTGCTGGCCTCGATGTTCGGCCTCGGCCTGATCCTGTACGGCCTGGCGGCCGCCGTGAATTACCTGCTGATCGAGACCGAACGCGTGCGCCAGCTCGAGACGCAGCGCCTGGAGATGAAGCTGATGGCCCAGGATGCGGAGCTGCGCATGCTGCGCGCCCAGGTCGATCCACACTTCCTGTTCAACAGCCTGAATTCGATCAGCGCGCTGACGTCGCTCGACCCGGCGGCCGCACGTGCCATGACCGTGCAGCTGGCCGAGTTCTTCCGGCACACGCTGGGCCTGCGCGCCGACCGCAAGGTGACGCTCGACCAGGAACTGCAGCTCGTGCGGCATTTCGTCGGCATCGAGCAGGTGCGCTACGGCGACCGGCTGCGCTTCGATGCCGCCATCGATCCCGCCGCCGGCCAGTGCCTGCTGGCGCCGATGCTGCTGCAACCGCTCGTGGAGAACGCGATCAAGCACGGCATCGGCCAGATGATCGAGCCCGGCCTCGTGCGCATCGAAGCGACGCGCGCCGGATCGATCCTGCGCATCCGCGTGGAGAACGACGTCGACCCCGACAGCGTCGACGGTGCCGCTTCGGCACGCGGCACGGGCCTGGGCCTCGTCAACGTGCGCCAGCGCCTCGCGGCGGACCATGGGCATGAGGCGAGCGCGCACTGGATGCGGCGCGACGGCCGCTTCATCGTGGAGCTCGCACTGCCGGCGGCGACGGCCGACGAACCCCAACCCGAACTCGAAAGGACCTGACGCATGCGCGTGATCATCGTGGACGACGAACCCCTGGCGCGCGCCGTGCTGCGCGAGCATCTCGGGCTACACCCCGACGTGGAGATCGTCGGCGAATGCGCCAACGGCTTCGAGGCCGTGAAGGCCATCGCGGAGCTGGCGCCCGATCTCGTGTTCCTCGACATCCAGATGCCCAAGCTGGACGGCTTCGAAGTCGTCGAGCTGGCCGGCGCGAAGACGCACTACGTGTTCGTCACCGCGTACGACCAGTTCGCGTTGCGGGCCTTCGACGTCCACGCGCTCGACTACCTGCTGAAACCGTTCACGCGCGAACGCCTCGCGCAGGCGCTGGCGCATGCGCGCGAACGCGTCGCCGCGCCCGCGACCGAGGGGGAGGCGGCGATGCGCGCGCTCGTGAGCGATGCGCGGGCGCGCCACCAGCCGATCGAGCGCGTGCTGATCCGCGACGGCGCGCGCGTGCAGGTCATCCCCGTCGCGCGCATCGACTACATCGAGGCCCAGGACGATTACGTGGCCATCTGCTCGGAGGGCCGCCAGTGGCTGAAGAACCAGCGCATGGCCGAACTGGAAAGCCAGCTCGATCCGCAGGCCTTCCTGCGCGTGCACCGGTCGTACATCGTCAACCTGGGCACCATCGCGCGCATCGAGCCGACCGGGAAGGACGGTCACTGCGCGGTGCTGAAGTCCGGGGCGCGCATTCCGATCAGCCGCAGCGGTTATCAAAAGGTCCGCGACCTGATGCGCTAGCGGCTGATTCAGGGCGGCCATGGCGTCGTTGCAGCTCCTCGCCGTGCAACCGCACTGTCGTCGTCGCCGCGCCTGGTCCTGTCCACCCTGAATGCGCCGCTAGAAGGCGGCCTTGTCGACGTGCCACCAGGCGGGCAGCAGCGCCCGCACGTCGGGCCGCGCGAAGCGGTCGTCGATCAGCCATACGACGCCGCGGTCCTGCTCCGTACGGATCACGCGGCCCGCCGCCTGCACGACCTTCTGCATGCCGGGATAGAGATAGGCGTAGTCGTAGCCTGCGCCGAACATGGCTTGCATGCGCTGGCGCAGCTGCTCGTTGACGGGGTTTACCTGTGGCAGGCCAAGGGTCGCGACGAAGGCGCCGATGAGCCGCTCGCCGGGCAGGTCGATGCCTTCGCCGAACGAGCCGCCCAGCACCGCGAAGCCGATCCCGCGGCCGCCCGCGACGAAGCGCGCGAGGAAGTCCGCACGTTCCGGTTCGCTCATGCGGCGCGCCTGTCTCCATGCGGGGATGTCGGGATGGTCGCGCTCGAAGCGGTCCGCCACCTGCTGCAGATAGTCGAAGCTGGAAAAGAACGCGAGGTAGTTGCCGGGTTGTTCGCGGTACTGGTCCGCCATCAGGGTCGCGATCGGCGCGAGCGAACTGGCCCGGGCCTGGTAGCGCGTCGAGATGCCGTGCGCGACGTGCACGTCCAGCTGGCTCGCGGTGAACGGGGAGTCGACGTCGATCCACGCGGTGTCTGCCGGCATGCCGAGCAGGTCGGCGAAATAATGCCAGGGGCTCAGGGTCGCGGAGAACAGCGTCGTCGAATGGGCGTACGCGAAGCGCGGACCAAGGAAAGATGCGGGGACGACGTTGCGGATGCAGAGGGTCGTGTTGCGCTCGTCCTCGCGCGTGACGTCGAACAGCGAATGCGCGCCGAACGATTCCGCGAGCCGGCCGAACTGCAGCGCGCCGAAATAAAAATCCTGCAGTTCCGGTTCGAGCGGTACGGGGAAGGCCGCCATGTGCTCCGTGATGGCGCTGGCCGCGCCCTGCAGCGCGTTCAGGAATTTGTCGGGCAGGCCGTCCAGCACCTGGTAGGGCAGGGGCGCGGACTTGCTCGCGTCCGTCCACGCGCGCTTGACCTTGTCGAGCGGCTTGTGCAGCGCCGGCGGTGCGACGGCCCGTGCCGCGCGCAGGTCCGCGCGTTGCAACGTCGCCGTGTACATCGAACGTGCGCGGGATACGAGGTTGTGCGCCTCGTCCGCGAGCACGCTGACCTTCCAGCCGCGTTCCAGCGCCAGCGCGTACAGCATCGCGCCGCCGTCGAACCAGTAGTTGTAGTCGCCCACGACGACGTCGCTCCAGCGCACCATCTCGCTGCCCAGGTAGTACGGGCAGACGTCATGCGCGAGACCGATTTCGCGCAGCGCGGCGCGGTCGAGCATGTCCGCGTTCGCCGCCGCGTCGCGCGCGGCGGGCAGGCGGTCGTAGAAGCCCTGGGCAAGCGGGCACGAATCGCCATGGCAGGCTTTGTCCGGGTGCTCGCAGGCCTTGTCGCGCGCGCTCAGTTCGAGCACGCGCAATGGCAGCGTGCCACCGGATTTGAGTGTCGCTGCGGCGTCCAGCGCGAGCTGGCGTCCCGGCGTCTTCGCGGCCAGGAAGAACACCTTGTCGAGCCCCTGGCCGGGCGCCGCTTTCAGCACCGGGAACAGGGTGCCGACGGTCTTGCCGATGCCGGTCGGGGCCTGCGCGAGCAGGCTGCGCTTGCCGGCATTGGCGCGGAAGATGGCTTCCGCGAGCTGGCGCTGGCCGGGACGGAAGTCAGCGTGCGGAAAACGCAGCGCCGTCAACGCGGCGTCGCGCGCGCCGCGGTGCGCGAGTTCCTGTTCGGCCCAGGCGACGAAGCGGCGGCACTGGTCTTCGAACAGCGCGGCGAGGTCGGCGCGGGTGCGGGTCTCGCGCAGCACGGTTTCCTGCTGGGTGCCGATGTCGAAGTAGACGAGCGCCAGGTTGACGTCGTCCATTCCGAGCTCCTCGCACATCAGGTGTCCATAGACGCGCAGCTGGGCCCAGGCCAGGCGCAGATGGTTGTCGGGGATGCGCGCGAACTGGCCGCGGTACGTCTTGACCTCTTCGATCAGGTTGCGGTCGGGGTCGTAGCCGTCGGCCCGCCCGCGCACGTGCAGCGGGCCCCAGTCGCCTGCCAGCGTCACTTCGCTGCGGTAGTTGTCGTCGCGGCGGGATGCCACGACGGCATGGCCCGCGATGCCTTCCTGCGCCGTGGGCGACGGCGTGAAGCGCAGGTCGAGGTCGCCCTGCTTGGCCGTGAATTCGCACAGGGCACGCACGGACACGACGTAGCGTGCGTCGTTCATGCGGCGGCCTGCTCCCATTGCAGGTAGCACACCGTGATCGGCATGCCGTGCTCGGCGCAGTAATCGATCCAGCGCAGCTGGTTGTCCTGCAGGCGGTCGCCCGGGCCCTTCACCTCGATCATGTTGTAGCGCTTTTCTTCAGGCCAGAACTGGACCAGGTCGGGGAAGCCCGTGCGGTTTTCCTTCACGTCCTGCAGGATGCGGCGGAACCACAGTGTCAGGTGCGCCGCCGGGATGCAGTCCAGCGCCAGTTCGATGATGCCGCGATCGAGCCAGTCCCACGCGACGAACGGCGATTGCAGGCCTGCCTTCTCGTCGTACGTCGCGAGGATGGCGGCGCGGTGGCGGCCGTCGTCCAGCAGGGCGAGGCAGGCCTCGAAGTCGTCCTTGCGGCGCTGGTAGAAGTCGGCCGCGAACAGGTCGGCCGGACCGCGGTGGAACGGGTGGAAGAACGCGCCCGGGATGGCCGCGAAGATCGCGCGCCAGCACAACAGGCCGAACAGTGTGTTGGCCAGCGTGTTCTCGACGTAGAAGACGGGCGCGTCGGCGCGCGCCAGATGCGCCAGCACCACGCCTTCGACGCGCCATTCGCCGCCCGGCAGCGGCAGGCTCAGCTCGAGCCGCGCGGCCGGCGTCGCGCGGCGCGGCGGGCCCTTCGGGTGGCCCAGCTTGCGTGCCAGGCGCGGGCCCAGGCGCAGCAGGTGCTGGCGCTCCGCCTCGCTTTCCGGGGCTTGCTGGGCCGTCTCGAACAACGCAAAGGCTGCGTCGAATTTCTCGTGCTTTTCCAGCACGCGGATCGCACGGCCGCGCGCACCCGGATAGCGGCAATCCGCGTACACGGCATACGCATTGTCCCAGTCCCGCTCTTTTTCGAGCAGTTGGCCGAGCTGGAACAGCAGACGTTCGCGCCGGCTGTCGAGCCAGTCGTTGCCGAACGCATGGCGGGGCAGGTCGGCCAGCACGTCCAGCGCCGCCTCGCCCGCGTAGTAGCGTTCCTTGCACGCGTGCAGCTGCAGGTAGTGGTCGATGTCGTGGCGGGCCCGGAAGCCGCGCGACGCCGGCGAGAATTCGACGCGCTCGTAGCGGAACAGACCGAGGTCGGACAGCACGAACTCCGTCCAGTCCTGCGAGAGGTTGCCGAAGAAGATGAGGCGCAGGCGGTCGCACAGCGGTTGCACGAGCAGGCGCAATGTGAGGTCGTCGCAACGCCGGTGCCAATGCGAGAACGGGCGCCCTACCTCGTGCGCGGGATCTGCGCGCAGCGCTTCGAGCTGGTCGGCCTTGCGCGCGCTCTTCTGCGCGCCCGTCAGGCGGAACGCCTCGGCCAGTTCCGGCTTGGACAGCAGGTCGAATAACTCATCGAGCGCCAGGACCGGATCGGACTCGATCCAGCCGCTGGGCAGCAGCGCCTCCGCCGCTGCGCGCGGGCAGCCGATCTCCGCGTAGTTGAGCTTGCTGGCCCGGAACAGGGTGCCCTTGCGCATCACCATCCGCACGAACAGGGCGCGGGCCGGTTGCGGCAACTGCGGGAAGGCGGCGATGAACGCGTGTTCCTCGTCGATGAGGAGGTCGGGGTAGCGCTCGGCGATCCAGTCCAGCACGCGCTGGAAATTATCCAGATAATAAAACTCGTTTTCCAGGACTCTGATCATCGTCATACCGCGCCAACTGTACTTTTGTACAGTATAACGGTGCCGGCGACGATGGCCCAGCAGTTTTGCTGTCGTTACAGCCCGCGGCGTGGTTTTCCGCGCAGGCGGCTCTATTGTCGAGGTGGCATGCGTGGGCCACACGGCTTGTCGGCGCACGCCGCGGTTCCCGCGCCATCGGCCGCCTCCTTACGGGTGCCGGTGTGCTGGAGGATGGCCGAGATCAGGGCGACGTCCGTATCGACCCCGGCCGTCGACGGCGTCGTCCTGGAGGCGCTCGCGGTCCGCTTCTGGCGCGGCGGCCCCGGGTCCGCATGGGCCAGCTCCCGGGATGCGGTCGTCCGGGACTCAGGATGCGGCCGTGCATGAGGAACGGCCGGCGTGGCGGGACGCGTGACCGGATGGCGCGACGGGGCAGACGGATGGTGCGCCGTCGTACTGGCCGGGGCACGTCCGGCCACGTCGGACGCTGCGATGGCGGTGGCAGGCTGGGGCAGATCGATGATGACGGCGCCGCGCGCTGGGACGGCTGCCTCAGGTGTCGCGTACGTAGTGGGCGCCGGCATGGACACCGGACTGTCCGCAGCCAGCGTGGCGCGCGTGCCTGGCACGTCGACGGGCGTGCTGTCGCGCGCCGGCGTCGCGCCGCGGACGAGCCACGCGATGACGACGAGCAGGGAGCACGCCAGCACACCGGCGGCGCCGTACCAGACGATGGCCGGCAGGGCGCGGAGCCGGCGCCCGGGTGCCTGGCCGTCGAGCATGGCAAGGATATTGATTTCGCTGGTCGCCCGGCGCGACGACGACATCAGGTTGGGACGTCTGGAGCCGGGTTGATTTTCATCTGTAGGGCGCACCGCATTACTCCTAAGATTGGAAAACTAATTCCAATTAGAAACAAACGGGAGAAGCCGATGCTGATCTTCCTCGCATTCTTGTACTTTTGCCTGGCTTGCAGCGTCATTTGGCTCGCCCTGTTCCCGGGCGGACGGGCCTCGGTGCTGCAGGTGCTTGGCATGCTGCAACGCCGCTTCCAATGGCGCGTCGGGGGCTGGCAGCGCAGCGGTAATGCCACGCTGCGGGCGTCCTGGTCGGGCGCGCGCGGCGTGTGTTACGACGGCCGCAGGCTGCTGCGGCGGCACTGGGCGTGGTTCGCCGTCGGCGTGCCGCTCGTGCTGATTCCGACGCTGCTCGCGTTGCTGATGCGCCGGCCCGACATGCTGCCCGACTACGAGCCCACCGACACCGTCGTCGATGCCCAGGTGGCCGCGTTGCTGAAGGGCGAGCAGCTGGTGCCGCCGGCTGCATTGCCGCCGCTCGCGTTCGGCACGCGCGAAGTGGAACTGGTGCGTCCGATGCTGGTGGACGCCAGTCGCAACTGGGGGCTGCTGCGGCCGGAGTTCAGCCAGCGCCTGCTGTTGGTGTTCAAGATCATGAAGGAGAAATACGGTTACGAGATGGCCTTGCTGGAGGGGTATCGCAGTCCGGCCCGTCAGGACATGCTGGCCGGCATGGGTTCACAGGTGACGAACGCACGTGCATTCCAGAGCTGGCACCAGTATGGGCTGGCGGCGGACTGTGCGTTCTGGCGGGACGGCAAACTCGTGATCTCGGAAAAAGACCCCTGGGCCATGCGTGGCTATCAGCTCTACGGCGAGGTCGCCGAATCGCTGGGCCTGACCTGGGGTGGGCGCTGGACGATGATGGACTTCGGCCATGCGGAGTTGCGGATGCGCGGGGTGATGCGGCGCTGATGGCGGATGGTTCCCGGAGCGTTGTCTCACCTCAAATTTTCGACAAGGAAATAGTGCCAGTATTGCCGATGGTATTCACCAACCTTCCGAACGAACATGATGGCCCGACTCTGGCAGTTCCTCACCGACAGACGCGTTTTGGCCGTGATCGGCATCGGCGTGCTTGCAGCACTCGTGCTGCTGGGCGCGGATTCCCTCGACGTGGCCCTCATCTGGGCCGCACTGCTGGGCCTGCTCCTCCTGTGTGCGGGAGGGATCGCCTGGCTCATCCGGGCCTGGCTGCGCAAGCGCGCGGCCAGCCGGCTGGGCGAAGCGATCCTGACCGGCGCGGAGACCGACGGCAAGGCCCAGGCGGCGCGCAACGACGCGGCCGTGCTGCGCAAGGGCATGCTGGAAGCCATCAACACGATCAAGACTTCCAAGCTGGGCCTGACGCGCGGCGCCGCGGCGCTGTACGAGTTGCCTTGGTACATGATCATCGGGAACCCCGCGGCCGGCAAGAGCAGCGCGATCAAGCATTCCGGGCTGACGTTCCCGATCCCCGGCAGCAAGGCGGTGCAGGGCGTCGGGGGCACGCGCAACTGCGACTGGTTCTTCACGACTGATGGCATCCTGCTCGACACGGCCGGGCGCTATTCCGTATTCGAGGCGGACCGCGCCGAGTGGTTCAGCTTCCTCGACCTGCTGCGCAAATACCGGTCCCGTGCGCCGATCAACGGCATCCTGATCGCCGTCAGCGTTGCCGAGCTGGCTGGCGGGAGTCCCGAGACCTCGATCGAACTGGCCAAGAGCCTGCGCACGCGCGTGCAGGAACTGACCGAAAGGCTGGGCGTCCACGCGCCCGTGTACGTGATCTTCACGAAGGCCGACCTGATCGCCGGCTTTGCCGATTTTTTCCACGGCTGCGAACTGACCGAGCGCGAGCGCGTCTGGGGCGCGACCCTGCGCTACAACCGGCGCAGCACGCCGCAGGACGTGCTGGCATTCTTCGACCAGCATTTCGATGAATTGCACGACGGCCTCAAGGAGATGAGCGTGGCCAGCATGGCGGGCAACCGCAGCACCGCGCTGCGCCCTGGCGTGTTTACGTTCCCGCTCGAATTTGCCGCGCTCAAGCCCCAGTTGCGGGCCTTCCTCGCTACGCTGTTCGAGGAAAACACGTGGCAGTTCAAACCCGTGTTCCGCGGCTTTTATTTCACGAGCGCCCTGCAGGAGGGCAGCGTGGAGAACCAGTCGGCACGGCGCGTCGCGGGACGGTTCGACCTGCAGCTGCGCCCGTTGGGCGAGAAAGCGGGCGACGACGCCGCGCCTGGCGCGGAGCAGTCGGGCTTTTTCCTGCTGCAGCTGTTCCGCAAGGTGATCTTCGCCGACCGCGACCTGGTCAAGCGCTATACGAGCCCGGCCGCCACACGCGTGAAGATCGGCGCGTTCTTCGCCGCCACCCTGCTGCTCGGCTGTGCGCTGGGCGGCTGGAGCTGGTCGTACATGGGGAACCGGCAGCTGGTCGCGAACGTCAGGGCCGACCTGGACAAGGTCATGAAGCTGCAGGCCGGCCGGACCGATCTGCAATCGCGGCTGGAAGGGCTCGACATCCTGCAGGACCGTATCGAGCAGCTCGACAAGTATCGCCAGGACCGTCCGTGGGCGCTGGCGTTCGGCCTGTACCAGGGCGAGGCGCTGGAGCGCAAGCTGCGCGACGAGTATTTCGCCGGCGTGCGCGAAGTCATGGTGCAGCCGGTGGCGGGGGCGCTGGAGAACCTGTTGACGGAGATGAACGCGAACGCCTCGCAGCTCGACCCGAACGTGCGGGCGACGCCGGCCGCCAAACCCGGCCAGCCCTACCAGGACGTATCGGCCACGAACGTCGGCGACGCCTATAACGCACTCAAGACTTACCTGATGCTGGCGGACAAGAGCCATGCCGAACCCGGTCATCTGAACGACCAGCTGACGCGCTTCTGGCGCGGCTGGCTCGAAGCGAACCGGGGCACTATGCCGCGCGAGCAGATGATCCGCAGCGCCGAGCGCCAGTTGACCTTCGTGCTGGCCCATATCGACGACCAGGCGTGGCCCCAGATCACACCCAAGCTCAGCCTGCTCGACACCGCTCGCGAGAACCTGCGCCGCGTCGTGCGCGGCACGCCCGCGCGCGAGCGCGTGTATGCCGATATCCGCACCCGCGCGTCGACGCGGTTCCCGGGCGTGACGGTGGCCCGCATCGTCGGCGAACAGGACCAGGCGCTGGTCGTCGGCAGTTACGCCGTCAGCGGCGCGTACACCCGCGACGCGTGGGAAAAATTCGTGCAGGGCGCGATCCGCGAAGCGTCGATCCGCGAACTGCAGAGCAGCGACTGGGTATTGAAAAGCGTCGCCAAGGACGATCTCACGCTGGAGGGCAGCCCGGAGCAGATCCAGAAAGCCCTCGTCGAGATGTACAAGACCGACTATGCGCGCGAATGGAGCAAGTTCGTGCAGGGCGTGACGATCGCCGACCTCAATGGTTTCGACGCCAGCGTGCAGGCGATGAACCGCCTCGGCGATCCGTTGACGTCGCCCTTGGCGAAAGTGCTCAAGACTGTCCACGAACAGACGTCCTGGGACGACCCCACGCAGGCCCGCGTCGACACCGTCAAGCTCAAGCGGGGGCTCGCAGGCTGGTTCCGCGAAGTGGTGCTGCGGCAGGCACCGAGCGAGGCGCGCCAGGTGGCCGATGCGATGGGCCCGCTGCCGGTAGGGGGCGTGCAGGCGGCCGGCCCGGTCGGCCGCGAATTCGCCGGCGTCGCGCGCCTGGTCGGCGTCAAGGAAAAAGATGCGTCGCTGATGACCGGCTACCTCGATGCGTTGTCGAAGCTGCGCAGCCGCCTGAACCAGTTGAAGAACCAGGGCGATCCCGGCCCCGGCGCCAGGCAGCTGATGCAGCAGACGCTGGAGGGCACTGGTTCCGAGCTGGCCGAAGCACTGAAGTACGTCGACGAACAGATGCTGACGGGGATGACGGATACCCAGAAGCAGATGCTGCGCCCGCTTCTCGTGCGGCCGCTCGTGCAGACGTTCGCGATGATCGTGCTGCCCTCGGAATCGGAGATCAACAAGACGTGGCAGGCCCAGGTCGTCGAGCCGTTCCAGAAGACGCTGGCGGCCAAGTATCCGTTCGCGCCGTCGGCCCAGATCCAGGCCACGCCGGCCGAGATCGGCCAGGTGTTCGGTCCGGACGGCGTCGTCGCCAAATTCGTGGGCACGACGATGGGGCCGCTGGTCGTGCGCCGCGGCGACGTTCTCAGCAGCCGCACCTGGGCCGACATCGGCATCACGCTGGCGCCGCAGGCGGTCAGTGGCTTCCCCGGCTGGGTGGCGCCGTTATCGGCCAATGGCGTGGCGGCCGGCGGCGGCCCGCAGACCGTATTCCAGCTGCTGCCGCTGACCGCGCCCGGCGTCACCGAATACACGATCGAGATCGACGGCCAGCAACTGCGCTACCGGAACACGCCGCCGGCCTGGGTCAACATGGTGCATCCCGGCCCGCAGGGCAGCAGCGGTGCGAAGATCAGCGCCGTGACGTTCGACGGCCGCACGGTCGAACTGTTCAACGAGGCGGGCGAGTTCGGGCTGCAGAAGATGATCGAGGCGGCGGCCAAGAAGCGCCTCGATGCGGGTACGCACGAACTGCGCTGGAATGCAGGCAACGTCTCGGTGGCCGTCAACCTGAAGCGCGTCAGCAGCACGGACATGTCCGCCGGGAACGCCCAGGCCGGCCAGGGCTTCCGCGGCCTGCGCCTGCCCGACGCCATCGTCGGCCGCGCAGGTGCGGTCGGCGCCAGCGGCACCGGCCCGACGCTTGCAGGAGCGGCGCAGTGAACCGCGCCCCGAACCGGGCCGCCCAGCGCGCGCCCGCCGTGAGCCGCATCGGCTATTTCGGCAAGATCCCGGCGCACAGCGACTTCGTGAAGCTGGCCGACGACCAGCCCGTGATCGGCATGCTGGACGACTGGATCGCGCAGGTCATGACGCGGCTGCCGTCCGATGCGCGCTGGAAGCTGAATTACGATGCGATGGCCCCGGCCAGCTTCGCATTCGTGGGGCCGGACCGGCGCCATGCCGTGGCCGGCCACCTCGTCGCCAGCCACGACCGCTCGGGGCGCCGCTTCCCGTTCCTGATGATGCGGACCGTCGACCTGCCCGACCCCGCCGGCTTCGTCGCGCGCTGCCCGCTCGCGTTCGCGCCGTTGTGGGATTACCTCGAGGGCATGGCGCCGCAAATACTGGGCAGCACCGACCCGAGCGCCCACCTGCAGGCGATCGCGGACGCGCCCGTGGCGTTGGGCGAACACGACGTCGCGCTGGACAGCTATCTGGCCCTGTCCACCGTCGGCGAACTGACGGCGCAGCTGGAACTGGAGGTCAACCGGATGATCCTCGGGCTCGGCCTGCTGCTGCAGCCCGTGATGCACAGCCGTCCCGCCAGCCTGCACAAGAGCCTCGTGCTGCCGCTGCCGCGTGAAGGTTCCCGACGCTATGCGGCGGCCGCCTTCTGGCTGGAACTGGTACTGCCGTTCATCCGGCGCAGCGGCTTCGACCTCGTGCTGTTCGTCACCCGCGTGCGCGAGCATCCGGCGCTCGTCGTCGGCTTCGGCGGGGCGGCGGCCGGTACGCTGCATGCCCTGATCGATCCGATCGTCGCCGCCGACCAGCAGGTGCACCTCGCGGACAATGCCTGGATCGACGAGCAGCTCGGCCTGGACGTCGACGTGCGTGCGCTGGCCAGCTACCTCGAGCAGCCGGCGTTGCCGCTGCGGCTCGCGCACGAACTGTTCCTGAAAACCTTTATCGGAGCCGCGCCGTGATGCCGAAGACATTGATCCTTTACGCGGCCAGCTTGGCCGTCACAAGCGTGCCCGTCAGCGCGCAGACCCAGGCGCAGGTCCAGGCCCAGGCCACGGCACCCATCGTCGTGTCCGGCACGGTCGCCGACGACGCGAGCAAGGCCGCCTTGCTGGCCCGCCTGCGCGCGGTGTACGGCGCGGACCGGATCGTGGACCAGCTCGCGGTCGGCCGGGTGTCGATGCCGGCGAACTGGAACGACCATGTCGGCAAGCTGATCGGCCCGAACCTGAAGCTGATCAGCCGCGGCCAGCTGCAGGTCGACGGCACGAGCGTCAGCCTGCGCGGCGACGTCGCGAGCGAAGCCCAGCGCACGCAGATCGCCAGCGACATCGCGCTCGCCCTCGATCCGGGCTACACGGTCAACAACGGCCTGCGCGTGGCGGCCTCGGAGCAGGGCATGCTGGATGCGGCACTCGCCAACCGCATCATCGAATTCGAATCGGGCCAGGCCACATTGACGGATTCCGGCAAGGCCATTCTCGACCAGATGAGCGTGGCGCTGTTGCGCCTGAAGGACAAGCGGGTCGAAGTCATCGGTCATACGGATAATGCCGGTTCGCGCGCGGGCAATTTATCGCTCAGCCAGGCGCGCGCGGAGGCCGTCAAGGCGTACGTCGTCGGACGCGGCGTCAAGCCCGACATGGTCGCCGTGTCCGGCGAAGGCCCGGATCGGCCTGTGGCCGACAACCGTACGCCGGAGGGGCGCGCACGCAACCGCCGCATCGAATTCAAGGTCGTCCAATAATCGCCCACGTACTTTTATTGTATATTTGCAAGGTTAATATCCTTGCAATTGGGCGTATGAAAATCGGCATGCAAACGTGGGGCAGCCACGGGGATATCCGGCCCTTCCTGGCGCTCGCGGAGGGGCTGCAGGCGGCGGGCAATGACGTGCACCTCGTGATCACCTGTGTCGACAGTGGTGCTTACGAAAGCGTGACGTCGGCGAACGGGGTGAAGATCAGCGTGGTGGCGTCGCCCGTGCTCACACCGGAACAGCAGGAAACCGTCGGCCGGACGGCGTACGCCATCCGCAATCCGATGACGCAGATGGCCACCATCCTGCGGTTGTGCCTGGACCCGGTCGAAGACGCCATGTTCGACGCCGCGCGCCGCCTGTGCGCCGAGTCCGACGTGCTGATCGGCCATTACTTCATGCACCCGTTACAGACCGCGGCGGAGGCGGCGGGACGGCCGTATGTCAGCGTCTTGCTGTCGCACGCGGCGATCCCCAGCGACTTCGACCATCCATTGACCGGGTCTCGCGCCGGCAAATACATCCACCGCGTGCTCTGGTGGCTGACCCGTACGCTGCTCAACCGCACGTTGAAGCATTATCCCGACCGGTTGCGCAGCCGGCTCGGCTTGCCGCCGGTGCGGGACGTCGTCACGCAGGTCTGGTTGTCGCACCATCTGACGCTGGCCGCAGTCAGTGCCACGATTTGCCGCGCGCATCCGGACTGGCCCCAGTCCGTCCGCGTCTGCGGTTTCCTCGATACGCCGAACCTGGCGATGGAAGGGGACATCCCGCCCGGCCTGGCCGGATTCCTTGCGGCCGGTGACGCACCCGTCTACATGACGTTCGGCAGCTGGATGCCGCGCGACCCGACGGGACAGACGAAAGCCTTGCGTCTGCTGACGGACGCGGCGCGCCAGGCCGGATGCCGCTCCATTATCCAGGCACCCTCCGCGGCGGCGTGCGGCTTCCAGTCCGACGGCGACATCCTATACATCGCCGCAGCCCCGCACCACGCCATCTTCCCGCATTGCCACGCCGTCGTGCACCATGGCGGCGCGGGAACGACGCAGTCGGTCATGCGCGCGGGGAAGCCGTCGGTCGTCGTCGCCAACATCAGCGAGCAGGAGCATTGGGGCAGGGAGCTGCGCCGCCTGGGCATCGCGGGCCGGCCGGCCAGGCGCCGCAATGTCACGGCGCCGGCACTGGCGAGTCGGCTCCGTCGCGTGCTGGCGTCACCTGAGATGGCGGCGCGGGCCGCGGACATCGCCGGTGCGATGAAGCACGAGCATGGCGTCGACGCGGCTGTCGCGCTCGTCACGCAGGCGTTCGCGGACCAGGACGTCACGGTAGCGTGATCGTCACACTGGCCGACCGCGGCGGCAGCTTGACGAGGTCGTTGTAGCTGGCGAGCGCGCGATCCGTCTCGCGCCCAAGCGCACTGCGATAGCCCAGGTAGGCGCCCAGGCCGGCCAGCGCAAACACGCCGCACAGGACCCACAGCGACGTGTCGCTCCCGAGCTTGTGGACGACCTGGTCGGGCCGTTCCGCATGCGGTGCGAACGTGCGGCTCTTGCCGCGCATGCGGGCGATTTCGTCGCCCAGGCGCGCCGCCAGGTAGTTCAGCTTGTCGCGGCCGTCCAGCGCGAAGCGGCCCTGGAAGCCGAGGAGCAGGCACAGGTGATACACCTCGAGCGCCTGCAGGTGCGCGCTGCCCTTGGCGCGCAAGTCTTCCAGGCGCTGGAAGAAATGTTCGCCGGCGAGCTGGTCGCCGAACAGGCGCAGCTGCAGCGGACGGGTTTCCCACGCTTCGCGGATGGCGTACTCGGAACCGAGGATGATCTCGTCGACGGCCGCGCAGAACGCATATTTGGCGGCCGTCACGTCGTCGGCCGGAATGCCGAGGGCCTTGGCGCTGCGGTCGACTTCGCCGAGGAAGCCCGTCATGCGGTCGGCGAACGCGGCCTGCTCATGCGGGCCGCAACCGCTTTTCAGAAGGAACAGGGCATAGAAACCCTCGTACATCAGGTCGACGAGGGAGGCGGGGGCGGTGCCGGCGGCGCCGCGTGGGGAGGGCGCGGTGCGCCGTTCGACGGGATGGTTCATGCTGCGATCGCAATCAGTTCGAGTTTGAGGTCACGGATACCGTTCGGGACATAGATCGAGATGGCCTGCGCCTTGAGCATGCTGTCGTACAGCACGCCGCGGTTGTCGAGCACGAAATACACCATGTCCGGGCGTACGGGGAGCGCGCTGGGCACCTGGGCCGCATGCGCCAGCTTCACGCCGGGCATGGCGGTCAGTACCAGCTTGTCGACGTCTTCGGGGGCGCCGATCTTGAAGCGCAGCGGGACGATGTCGACGAGCTGCAGCGCCGGCAGGTCGGCGGCCACGCCCAGGTACAAGGTCGTCTGGACATTGATCTTGCCGGAGTCGAGCGCGCCCAGGTGGTACGAGGGACGGTCGTTCGACAGCGCGATCGCGAAGTAGCGCGACGAGATCACGGTGTCGAGCAGTTCGCGCAGGATGCCGTCCAGGCGGGCGAAGGCCGGTCCGGGATCCTGGTGGGCATAGGCCGGCAGGTCTTCCAGCCGGGCCGTGCGCGAAAACGTCATCAGCCCGCCGGCCAGCGACAGGAGCTCCTGGAACAGGCGCTCCGGATGCAGTTCCCGGTGGGCGAGGTAATGCGTCAGCGCCGCGTAGCCGGTGCTGACCGTGTGCAGCAGCCAGAACGACGCGACATCGCCGCCGCGCAGTTCGACGACGTGGCGGCCCGGTTCGCGGTAATGGCCGTACAGCGCATTCACCTTGGCGAGCAGTTTTTCCATCAGGCGCACGAGGCGCCCGTGCAGGCCATGTGCGCCCGCGATCGACAGGCTGGGCGGCGTGAATGCCTGGTCGATCTCGAAGCCGCCCATCGCCACGCGCTGCAGGCGCACGAGCGGAAAGCTGTCGTAGGCGTCGAGCGCATCGAGTTCGGACACGAGCCGCACCGTGCGGGTCAGGTAGGCCACCGGGGCAGGCGCGGCCTGGCTGAAGAGGTCTTGCGTGTCGTGCTCGCGCTGGCCGAAACGGGCGTCGGGCCGGGTCGCGCCCCGCTCGGCGCAATTGTCGCCGTGCGGCTTCAACACGGGCAGGGCCGCGTGAAACGTGATCGTCTGGACGTCGGGCGGCAGCTCGTCCAGGCGAACCTGGGGCGGCAGCGGATCCTGGTCCGGTGCGCGCACGAGGTCGCCGTCCGGGAAGATCAGCGCCAGTTCGGTCACGCGCAACGTGTCCGCCTTGAGGGCATCGGCATCGATGGCCAGCCGGCGCACGCCCCAGCAATAGGGATGCAGGGCGCTGGCTGTCTCGTTCAGGCGCGCTTCATGGTAGCGGTCCTGTTGCTGGAAGTGCTGGGGACGCAGGAACAGCCCTTCGCCCCATAAAACCTTCGCCGGAATGTTCATGAGCCTCCCTTCGCAAATCTCTAGCTTGCTGGAAACGTTGCTGCGCTTATTGACAGTGGACAAGAGACAAAGGCTTGGCGGCATTGCCGGCCGACAACGCACAGGCATGCAGGCCGATGGTCACGCCGGCGCCTTCGGCATCCGCGGCCGGGATGACGGTGCGCCACGCATTGCCTGACGGCGCGTGAAACAGGGCGGCGACGCCGAGCCAGGGCGTGTCGCGCGCGAGCCTGTCGGTGATGTCGAGGCGCTGGCCCGGCACCAGCGTGACTTCCCTGGCCTCGACGAGGTCGGCGCCGAGGGCCTCGCGCTCCGTCTGCGGCGACAGGAACGCAGCGTAGGGCGCCTGGTCGAACGCGCCGCGCTGGCGCAGCTTGTAGATCCTGACGAGCAGCGCCAGCGACTGGCCGCGCGCGTCGACGTTCAGACGCGGCGCCGCGTGCAGGTGCATGACGACGTTGCGCGGTGGCTGCTGGGATTCCGGTACGGGCGCCGGCTTGCGCAGCCCGAGCGTGCCGCCGGCACAACCGCCGAGCAGACCGGCGGCGCACAACACGATCCACGTTCGTTTCATCGTTGCTCCTTGCATCTGATAAAGAGAACACGACGATTTAACGGGATCGCCCGCCATGCACCCTGAGCAGGCGCAATACCCGCGCAACAGCCTCTTCGACGCGGCGCAATGCGGCGGCAAACCTGCGTTGATGGCACGCAATTCTCCCGAGAAACCGTTCACCAATAATGGCGTCTGATTTCAACCCGGGAGAGCCAGATGACCTTCGAACGCCTGATGCCGCTTGCGGCGGTGCCCATCACATGTGTCATGTTGTTGTCGGCCTGTGCCAGTACCGCGCCGGCAGCAAGCCATGCGGCCAAGGCGGCGCCGACGATGGCGAGCGCGATGGCCGAAGTGGATGCCGCCGTGCTCGCGGGCCAGAACGACAAGGCGTACGCGATCCTGAAGAATGCCGGCACCGCCTTCCCGACCGACAAGACGCCGTGGGTGCGGATGGCCCAGATGCATTTCGACAGTACCAACTATGGCGAGGCGATCGTCGACGCGCTGGAAGCGCTCGAGCGCGACCCGGACGATACGCTGGCCAACAGCATCGTCGCTGTCAGCGGCCTGCGCGTGACGAGCAAGGCGCTGTCCGACCTGAGCCAGAAAAACAACCTCACCGGCAATGTCCGCACGGAGGCGCAGGACCTGGCCAAGCTGCTGCGCACGAGCCTCAACGAAGACGTGCTGGTGCCGAACAACCGTCCTGCGGCGCCGCGCGTGAAGGAGACGATCAAGAAGGCCGTCGGTGCCGCGTCCACTGCCCGTACCACCGCATCGAGCGATCCGTTCGGCGCGCTCAAATAATCCGTCCACAGCCCACTGGAGTCGACATGGCAAAGAATGAAAGCGTGCAGAAACGCCTGCAGAAGGTGCGCGCGCCGCGCGTGCAGATGACGTACGACGTCGAGATCGGCGATTCGATCGAAAACAAGGAATTGCCGTTCGTGGTCGGCGTGCTGGGCGACTTCGGCTCGGACCCCGATGCGGCCAGGAAGCGCCTGAAGGACCGCAATTTCGTCAACGTCGACGCCGACAATTTCGACGAAGTGCTGGGCGGCGTGGCCCCCGCGACGAGCTTCCGCGTGGAGAACCACCTGTCGCCGGAAGGCGGCGAATTCGCCGTGCAGCTGCAGTTCAAGCAGATGGACGACTTCCGTCCCGAGGCCGTCGTGCAGCAGGTGGCACCGTTGAAGGGCCTGCTGGAAGCGCGCGGCAAGCTGGCCGACCTGCGCAACAAGCTGGCCGGCAACGACAAATTGGAAGACCTGCTCAGCGACGTGCTGTCGAATACGGAAAAACTCGGCAGTCTCCGCAAGGGCGGCAAGGGCGGCAAGGAGGAAGCATGAGCGCGATCCTCGATACGGCGAACGTGGCGCAGGCAGCGGCGCCTGAACTGGACATGTCCCTGCTCGACCAGATCGTCGAACAGAGCCGGGTGGCGAAATCGAGCAGCGAACACGAACGGGCGCGCGACATCATCTCCGAGCTCGTCAGCCAGGTGATGGAGGGCACGATGGTCGTGTCGACGAATCTGTCGGCCACGATCGATGCGCGCCTGGCGGAGCTGGACCGGATGATCTCGGCCCAGTTGTCCGCGATCATGCACGCGCCGGAATTCCAGAAGCTGGAACGCAGCTGGACCGGACTGCACTACCTCGTCCAGAACACGGCGACGAGCAACGGCCTGCAGGTGCGCATGCTCAATGCGAGCAAGCGCGAGCTGGTGAAGGACTTCCAGTCGGCGCTGGAATTCGACCAGAGCACGCTGTTCAAGAAAGTCTACGAAGAAGAATTCGGCAGCTTCGGCGGCGCGCCGTACGGCACCCTGATCGGCGACTTCGAGATCACGCGCCAGCCCGAGGACATCTATTTTCTCGAGCAGATGTCGCACGTGGCCGCCGCCAGTCATGCGCCGTTCATCACGTCCGCCGGGCCGGAACTGTTCGGTATCGAGAGCTTCGGCGACCTGGGCAAGCCGCGCGACCTGGCCAAGGTGTTCGATACCGTCGAATACGCGAAATGGAAGGCGTTCCGCGAATCGGAAGACGCGCGCTACGTCGGCCTCACGTTGCCGCGCTTTCTGGGCCGCCTGCCGTACAACCCGGCCGACGGCACCGCCACGGAAGGCTTCAATTTCGTCGAGGAGGTGGACGGCACCGACCACCAGAAATACCTGTGGTGCAACGCCGCGTATGCCTTCGCGACCAAGCTGACCAAGGCGTTCGAGGATTATGGCTGGTGCGCCGCGATCCGCGGCGTCGAAGGCGGCGGCCTCGTGGAAAACCTGCCCACGCACACGTTCAAGACGGACGAGGGCGAGATCGCGCTGAAATGCCCGACCGAGCTGGCGATCACGGACCGGCGCGAGAAGGAATTGTCGGACCTGGGCTTCATCTCGCTCGTGCACTGCAAGAACACGTCGTACGCGGCGTTCTTCGGCGCGCAGTCGGCGCAGAAGGCGCGCAAGTACGCGAACGAGGCGGCCAATGCCAACGCGCTGCTGTCGTCGCAGCTGCAATACATTTTCGCCGTGTCGCGCATCGCCCACTACATGAAGGCCATGATGCGCGACAAGATCGGCAGCTTCGCCGCCGCATCGAACGTCGAGGATTACCTGAACCGCTGGCTGACGCAATACGTCCTCCTGGACGACAACGCGAGCCAGGAACAGAAGGCGCAATTCCCGCTGCGCGAGGCGAGCGTACAGGTGGCCGAGGTGCCCGGGCGGCCGGGCGTGTACCGGGCCGTGTCGTTCCTGCGGCCCCATTTCCAGCTCGACGAATTGTCCGTTTCGCTCCGATTGGTCGCGGAGTTGCCGCAATCGACCAAGAACTGATTCTTTCAACAACTTGAACTGGAGTAGAACATGGCAATTGACGTATACCTGCAAATCGACGGCATCAAGGGCGAATCGGCCGACGACAAGCACAAGGACTGGATCGAGTGCAAGGCGGTCAACTGGGGCGTGACCCAGCCGAAGTCCGCCACGGCGTCGACGGGCGGCGGCCATACGGCCGAGCGCTGCGAGCACGAGGAGATCGAGATCGCCAAGCTGGCCGACCTGTCTTCGCCGCTGCTGCTGCAGACCTGCTCGTCGGGCAAGACGATCCCGAAGGCGAAATTCGAATTCATGCGCGCCGACGGGCAGGGCGAACGCGTCAAGTACTTCGAGATCGAGATCGAGAACGTGCTGATCGGCTCCGTCAAGCCGACGGTCGCGGAAGGCGATTTCCTGCACGAGAAAGTCGGCCTGAAATTCTCGAAGATCAAATGGAAGTACACCCAGCAGAAGATCGGCGGCGGCGCCGGCGGCAACACGTCGGGCGGCTGGGATCTCGCCACCAACCGGGTCGTCTGAACAGGCATTCCTGACTTACCCCGCGTCTTCCGCGGCCCCCGGGCCGCGGTTTTTTTACTGCGTCTTTGTACGGGAGCCGCGATGACCGCCTATCTTCCCGGCCTGCTCGAGCGCCTGATGGGCGAGCGGGCCCACCCCGGCCGACCAGCGGGCGAGCAGCTCAGGGACAGCATCGCGCGCGACCTGGAAGCGCTGCTGAATGCCCGCGCCGGCCTGCCGCCCGGAGCATTCGACGCCTGGCCGCTGGCGCGCGCCTCGGTCCTGAACTATGGCCTGACCGACTTCGCCGCGTTCTGCCTGTCGAGCAGCGAGGACCGGGCCGCGATCTGCGCCTTTCTGAAGGACGCCATCGAGCGCCACGAACCGCGCCTGAAAAACGTCAGCGCGGCCCTGGCTTCGGAGCAGGGCGGCGTCAACCGCCTGAATTTCGTGATCAACGCGACCCTGCACGCCGGCCCCGGCGCGGCTGTCGTTCCCGTCAATTTCAACGCCGTGCTGCAGCCGTCCTCGCTGAACTACGCGATCTGCAAGGCTGCCGCGTCAACTCCACAAAGGACCTCGACATGGATATCAACCTGAAGACCCTGATCGCCAAGCTGAACGACGTCACGCGCTCGGCCGCCACGCGCGCGGCCGGCATCTGCGTGGGGCTCGGCCAGTACGAAGTCGACATCGAGCACCTGTTCCTCGCGCTGCTGGAGCAGCCCGGGAGCGACCTCGTGGTGGTGGCGCGCGCGGCCGACGTCAGCCTGGCCGGCCTCGAATCCGACCTGCGCAAGGAAGTGGAGCGCCTGCCGTCGGGCAGCGCGCGCACGCCCGTGTTCTCGCGCCACCTGCCCGTGCTGTTCGAGCATGCGTGGCTGATCGCGTCACTCGGTGCATCGGGCCAGCCGCAGCACATCCGCAGCGGCCACCTGCTGCTCGCGCTGCTGACGGAGCCGGGCCTCGCGCAACTGGCCCAGCGCGCATCGCGCCACTTCGCCGGCTTCCCGCTCGACCGCCTGAAACACGATTTCGACAAGCTGACGCACGGTTCCGACGAAGCGCCGGCCGTGCTGGCCGCCACCCCGGCGCCGTCCGCGGACCCGGTCACCGAACTGCAGGGGAGCGCGCCCGGCAAGACGCCCGCGCTCGACCAGTACACGACCTGCCTCACGGCGCGCGCGCGCGAGGGCAAGCTCGATCCCGTGATCGGGCGCGATGCGGAGATCCGGCAAGTGATCGACATCCTGATGCGCCGGCGCCAGAACAATCCGATCCTGACGGGCGAGGCGGGCGTGGGCAAGACGGCCGTCGTCGAAGGCCTCGCGCTGCGCATCGCGCAGGGCGACGTGCCCGATGTCCTGCGAAGCGTCGAGATCCATACGCTGGACCTGGGCCTGCTGCAGGCCGGCGCGAGCGTCAAGGGCGAGTTCGAGAACCGCCTGAAGAACGTGATCGACGAGGTGAAGAAAAGCCTGCATCCGATCATCCTGTTCATCGACGAGGCGCACACGATGATCGGCGCGGGCGGCACGGCCGGCCAGAACGACGCGGCCAACCTGCTGAAGCCTGCTCTGGCGCGGGGCGAGCTGCGTACCGTGGCCGCCACGACGTGGAGCGAGTACAAGAAATACTTCGAGAAGGATGCCGCGCTGGCGCGCCGGTTCCAGGTCGTGAAGGTCGAGGAACCGAGCGAGGAGACGGCTAGTGCGATGCTGCGCGCGATGGCGCCGCTGATGGAGGCGCACTTCGGCGTGCGCATCTACGACGAGGCGATCGTGGAAGCCGTCCGGCTGTCGCACCGCTACATCAGCGGGCGCCAGCTGCCGGACAAGGCCGTCAGCGTGCTCGATACGGCTTGCGCCAAGGTCGCGCTGGGGCAGAAGGCGACGCCCGCCGTGCTGGAGGATTGCGCGCGCGCGGTGGAGCGCCTGGACGCGCGCATCCAGGCGCTCGTGCGCGAGGAAAGTGCGGGCGCGGACCACGGCACCGCGCTGGCCGCGCTGCACGCTGAGCGCGTACAGGCGCTGGAAGAACAGGACCGCCTGCGCGCGCGCTGGGATGCCGAGCTGGCGTTGTGCGCCGAGATCCACGCGATGCGCGCGCGGCTGGAAACGGGGCAGGGCGACAGTCCCGCCCTGCGCGCGAAGATCGCGGAGCTGCATGCGCTGCAGGGCGAGACGCCGCTCGTGCCCGTGCAGGTCGACGGCCAGACGGTGGCCGCCATCGTCGCCGCGTGGACCGGGATCCCGCTCGGGCGCATGGTGAAGGACGAGATCCGCACCGTGATGAATCTGCGGGGCCTGTTGGACGAGCGGATACTCGGCCAGGGCCACGCGAGCGGGATCGTAGCCCAGCGCGTGCGCACGGCGCGTGCGAACCTGGAGGATCCGAACAAGCCGAAGGGCGTGTTCCTGTTCGTCGGCACCTCCGGCGTCGGCAAGACGGAGACGGCGCTCGCGCTCGCGGACCTGCTGTACGGCGGCGAACGGAAACTCGTCACCATCAACATGAGCGAATACCAGGAAGCGCACAGCGTCTCCGGCCTGAAAGGCTCGCCGCCGGGTTATGTCGGCTATGGCGAGGGCGGCGTCCTGACGGAAGCCGTGCGGCGCAATCCGTACAGCGTCGTGCTGCTCGATGAAGTCGAGAAGGCGCATGCCGACGTGCTCGAGCTGTTCTTCCAGGTCTTCGACAAGGGTGTGCTGGACGACGCGGAGGGCCGCCAGATCGACTTCCGCAACACGATCATCATCCTGACGTCGAACGCGGCGTCGAGCCAGATCATGCAGGCCTGCCTGAACAAGGCGCCGAACGAGCGGCCCACGCCGGACCAGCTGGCGGAACTGATCCGGCCCGCCCTCATGAAGCATTTCAAGCCCGCGTTCCTGGGCCGCCTGACGGTGGTGCCGTTCTATCCGATCGACGACGCCGTCCTCGCCAACATCATCCGATTGAAGCTGGACCGCATCAAGCAGCGTGTGGCCGTCAACCACAACGCCCGCTTCGAATACGACGATGCGCTCGTGGCGGCCGTGCTGGCGCGCTGCACGGAGGTCGATTCGGGCGCGCGCAATGTCGACACGATCCTGAACGGCACGCTGCTGCCCGAGATCGCGGATGCCGTGCTGGCGCGCATGGCGGAAGGCGGCGCGATCGGCAAGGTAAAGGTCGGCGCGACGAAGGCGGGCAAGATCAAATACGCCGTCGAACCGGCGTGAGGAGGGCACCATGCTGAACCTGGAACGGCTGCTCGCGCCCGTCAGCGCGGACAAGCCCTGCGGCGACGACCTCGCATTTTCCAGCGAGATCGACGCCATCGTGCGTGCGCGCCAGGCCGACGATCCGTCGCTGGAGCAGGGCGCCTGGGTCACGGAACTGAAGGAGGCGGACTGGAAGTTCGTGGGCCGGGAGTGTGTCCGGCTGATCGAACAGCGCAGCAAGGATCTGCAGCTGGCCGTGTGGCTGGCCGAGGCCAGCGTGCAGACGGCCGGCGTGCGCGCGCTGGCCGACAGCCTGCTGCTGATCGCCATGCTGTGCGAGCGTTACTGGGACGGCCTGCATCCGCTGCCGGACGAGGACGGCGTCGAGCGCCGCATCGGCAACCTGTCCTGGCTGGCGGCGCGCATCGCGCCGTGGCTGCGCGCCGTGCCGCTCACCGACGGCGCGGACGGTCACGCCCAGCGCGACTTCGACGCCGCGCGCATGCAGGGCGGAGATTCGCTGGCGAAGCTGGAAGGCGCGCGCCAGCGCACGTCGCAAACGTTCTACGCGAACCTGATGCGCGAATGCGAGCATTGCGCGGGTGCGCTCGACCGGCTGGAAAAGAGTGTCGACGCGGTCGTCGGTGCGGACGGTCCCAGTTTCAGCGCCGCACGCTCGGGACTGGAGGGCCTCGTCCTGTTCATCAAGCCCGCATTGAAGGAGGCGGTGCCGGTCCCCGGCGCGGCCGATGTCGTCGTCGCGGCGCCGGCGCAATCGCCGGTGGCGGCCGGGCCGTTGCAATCGCGCGCCCACGCACTGGCCCAGCTGCGCGCGGTGGCGGATTATTTCCGCCGCACGGAGCCGCACAGCCCCGTCGCCTACCTGGCCGACAAGGCCGCGCACTGGGGCGAGCAACCGCTGCACGTGTGGCTGCGGTCGGTGGTGAAGGACGACGCCGCGTTCGCCCAGATCGAAGAGATGCTGGGCGTCGGGCCGCGGCCGTCCTGATTCAGTGCGACGTGGGCGCTTGCGACTGGGCGGCTTTCAACCGCTCGGTCGCGCGCGCGACCTCCTCCTCGACGCGGCGCATGGCATCGCGTGTCGACTGCGTCACCTGCTCGTAGCCCTTGAACGCATTCTCGATCGCGGCCTTGATGATTTCCACCGCGTTTTCCTGGCCCGGCTTGACGTTTTGCGTGACGTCGTAGATCAGCGCGGACAGCGTGTTCTTCGCTTCGGCCAGGTGGGTATCGGCGGCCTGCTCGAATTCGCTCTTGATGTCGCCGATGATCTGCTTGAGCTGTTCGCCATAGGCCGTCGCTTCCGTCACGCCCGGCTGCACGCGCGCCTGCAGGGCATCGATGGCCGTCTTCGGGTCCGGTGCCTGGCTGAACTGGCGGCTGGCCTCCAGCGTGTTTTCCATCGATTGCTTGGCGGTCGCCAGATTCAGCGCCACCACCTGCTCGACGCCCTGCACGGCCTTGGTGGCCAGGGCATTAAAAGTCTGCATCTGCAGATCGAACAGGGTCTTGGTGGCGTTTGCGAATTGCTCGGGGTTGTTGAACATCGATTTCTCCTCGGTTAGGGGACTACGGCGACCTTCTTGTTGCAAGCTCCTCTAGTGGATTATTTAGCAGGCAATGGTTTTTCGCAACGGGCGTCACGATACGGCCCGTCGGCGCGCGCCCAGCCTTCGCCGAGCGGCGTCTGCGAGCAGACGATCGTGCCCGTGCTCTTGCTGCGCCAGTGATACCACGGCGCCGGGGCCGCGTTCAGGACGACGGGGCCGGCCAGGGCGATGGCGAACAGGATGAGGACAATCTTCTTCATGGTTCGCCGAGCTTAACCGCTTGGCGCGACAAGTCAAGCGGCCCTTTGAGCTTCCCATCGTGGGAAGGTGTATGCTGGCGCCATGAACGACACATATTTCAACATCGGCGAGGCGGCGAAGGCGTCCGGCGTGACGGCGAAGATGGTGCGTCATTACGAATCGATTGGCCTGTTGCCGCCGGCGCGGCGCACGGAGGCGGGCTACCGGCTGTATGGCGACGCCGACGTGCGCATGCTGCAATTCATCCATCGCGGCCGCGCCCTGGGTTTTTCGCTCGACCAGATCGCGGACCTGCTGGCGCTGTGGCGCGACAAGCACCGGGCCAGCGCCGACGTGCGCCGCCTGGCGCTCGAACACGTAGCCGCGCTGGACCGCAAGATCGCGGAACTGGAAGCGATGAAGCGGACCCTCGCCACGCTGGCCGGCTCCTGCCATGGCGACGCCCGCTCCGACTGCCCCATCCTCGACGATCTGGCGGCCCACTGAACGAGCCGGCTGGACCGGAGGCCGGCATTGCGGTCTAATGGCTGACATGCCGCTCCGCCTGCCGCTCTCCGCCTGCCTGATCGCACTCGCCGCCCTCCTGCTGGTGGGCGCCGTCATCGTGTGGGCGATCGGTTCCAAGTTGATCGCGGTCGAGTCGCGGCCCGTGGCGCTGGCCGGCCCGGGCTTCGAGGACGTGGTGCTGCGCGCGGCCCCGGACCAGCGCGTCATCGGTTCGTGGCTGCCGGGGCGGGGCCGCGGCGCCGTCCTGCTGCTGCACGGGATCCACGGCGACCGCCGCGACATGGCCGATCGCGCCCGTTTCCTGAACGGCCAGGGCTATGCCGTCCTGCTGATCGACTTGCCGGGCCAGGGCGCCAGCACGGCCTCCTGCGTCACGTTCGGCCTGCGCGAGGCGGATGGCGTGCGGGCCGCGCTCGAGGAGTTGCGGCGGCGGGCGCCGGGGCAGCGCATCGGCGTGATCGGCGTGTCGCTCGGCGCGGCGTCGCTCGTGCTGTGCCGCGATTGCCCTCCCGTCGATGCCGTTGTGCTGGAATCGATGTATCCGACGATCGAGGAAGCCGTCGCCAACCGCTTGCGCATGCGGCTGGGGCCGGTGGGCGGGCCGCTGTCCGTGCTGCTGCTGTGGCAGCTGCCGCTGCGCCTCGGCATCCAGCCGGATGCGCTGCACCCGATCAAATTCGTGGGACAGGTGAAGGCACCGGTGCTGATCGCGTCCGGCAGTGCCGATTTGCACACGACCCTGGCCGAAACGCAGCGGTTGTACGAGGCCGCCGCGCAGCCGAAAGCGCTGTGGGTGGTGGAGGGCGCCGCGCACGTGAACCTGCATGCGTACGCGCGCGAGGAATACGAGCGGCGCATCGGCGCGTTCCTGGCGGCGCATCTGGATCCGGTATCGGTCGCGGACGAACGCTGAAACGCAAAACGCCGCAATCCTTTTGCAAAGATTGCGGCGTTTTGCGCCAGTATCCTGGTGGTCTCGAAGACCGGGTAGCTTTTGGTGCCCACGGAGGGACTCGAACCCCCACACCTCGCGGCACATGGACCTGAACCATGCGCGTCTACCAATTCCGCCACGTGGGCATGCAAAACATCAAACGTACAACAACAGCGGTAGCTTTTGGTGCCCACGGAGGGACTCGAACCCCCACACCTCGCGGCACATGGACCTGAACCATGCGCGTCTACCAATTCCGCCACGTGGGCATGCAAAACATCAAAACGTACAACAACAACGGTAGCTTTTGGTGCCCACGGAGGGACTCGAACCCCCACACCTCGCGGCACATGGACCTGAACCATGCGCGTCTACCAATTCCGCCACGTGGGCATACAAAACAACCATCAATGCTCGCCAGCTGGTGCCCACGGAGGGACTCGAACCCCCACACCTCGCGGCACATGGACCTGAACCATGCGCGTCTACCAATTCCGCCACGTGGGCATTGGACCGCTTTGCTTGCATTGCTCGACGTTGCCGTCGAATTCCGCTACGATATCAGGCTTTGCCGTTTTGCGCTAGACCAACTTTCGTTCGATCCTGGCGCGCACCGCCTGCGCAGCGCCTTCGTTTCCGGCTGGGCCGTTTCCGAAGAGACCGAGAGTATAGCGGATGGATGGCAAATGTCAAAGACCCTCCGAACCGGACATTCCCTGCACGGTTCACGGGCGACGTTAGGCGAATTTGCCGGTCCTCCGTTACACTACGCGTGCCTGCGTGTCAATGTAACGAGATCCGCGCTGTCAAACGGACGGCGCCACCACTGAGAAGATAAAGAATACAAATTTGAAGCACCCAACTCATACCATCCCAAGCCGCGAGGAAATCCTCGGCGTGTTCCGTGAGGCCAAGGGGCCGCTCGACAGCGGCGCCCTGGCCCGAGCCCTGCAAGTCAACCCGGAAGCGGAGGGCGTGCTGTCGCGCCGCTTGAATGCGATGGAGCGCGACGGCCAGTTGCGCGCCAATCCGGCGGGCGAATATGCGCTCACGGACCACTCGAGTTTCATTTCCGGCCGCATCAGCGCGCACCGCGACGGCTTCGGCTTCGTCATCCCCGACGAGGGCGGTGAAGACCTGTTCCTGCCCGATAAGGAAATGCAGAAGGTCCTGCACGGCGACCGCGTGCTGGCCCGCGTCGTCGGCACCGACCGCCGCGGCCGCGCCGAAGGCACGATCGTCGAAGTCACGGAACGCGCCAACACCCACGTCATCGGCCGCCTGCTGAACGAGAACGGCGTCTGGGTCGTCGCGCCGGAAGACCAGCGCATCGGCCAGGACATCCTCGTGTCCGGCGCGCCCGGCAAGGCCAAGGCCGGCCAGGTCGTCAGCGTCGAACTCCTCGAGCAGCCGTCGCGCTTCCGCCAGCCCACCGGCAGGATCGTCGAAGTACTTGGCGAACTGGACGACCCGGGCATGGAGATCGAGATCGCCGTGCGCAAGTTCGGCGTGCCGCACATCTTTTCGCCGGCCGCCATCAAGCAGGCCAATAAATTGCCGAACGAGGTGCGCGACGCCGACCTGGCAGACCGCGTCGACCTGCGCGACGTGCCGCTCGTCACCATCGACGGCGCGGATGCGCGCGACTTCGACGATGCCGTCTACTGCGAACCCGTCAAGATCGGCCGCGCGAAGGGCTACCGCCTGCTCGTCGCCATTGCCGACGTCAGCCACTACGTCAAGCCGAACGATGCGCTCGATGGCGACGCGATCGAGCGTTCGACGTCCGTGTATTTCCCGCGCCGCGTGATCCCGATGCTGCCGGAAAAGCTGTCGAACGGCCTGTGCTCGCTGAACCCGGCCGTCGACCGCCTCACGCTCGTGTGCGACATGGTCGTGACGACCGACGGCGAAGTGAAGGCCTACCAGTTCTATCCGGCCGTGATGCACTCGGCGGCGCGCCTGACCTATGACGAGGTCGCCGCTATCCTGGGCAACACGAGCGGACCGGAAGCGGGCCGCCGTCCCGGCATCGTGCCGCACCTGCTGAACCTGAACGAGGTGTTCCGCTCGCTGCTGAAGGCGCGCCAGGAGCGGGGCGCCATCGATTTCGAGACGACGGAAACGTATATCGTCTGCAATGCGATGGGCAAGATCGAGAAGATCCTGCCGCGCACGCGCAATGACGCGCACCGCCTGATCGAGGAATGCATGCTGGCCGCCAACGTGTGCGCCGCCGACTTCCTGATCCGCCACGACCAGCCGAGCACGTTCCGCATCCACGCCGTGCCGACCGAGGAAAAGCTGAACCAGCTGCGCACCTTCCTGAAGCAGGTGGGCCTGAACCTGGGCGGCGGCACGACGCCGCAGGCGCGCGATTACGCCGAACTGATGACGCGCATCAAGGAGCGTCCGGACGCGACCCTGCTGCAGACCATGCTGCTGCGCTCGATGCAGCAGGCCGTCTACAGCCCGGACAACGTCGGCCACTTCGGCCTCGCGTACGAAGCCTATGCGCACTTCACGAGCCCGATCCGCCGCTACCCCGACCTGCTGACGCACCGCGCCATCAAGGCCGTGCTGAAGGGGAAGAAGTACGAGCCGACCGGCATCGACCTGTCCAAGCTGAACACCACCGTGTCGAAAGCGGTGCGCAAGCAGGCAACGAAGGACAAGGCCGAAGGCAAGCAGAAGGATCCGAAGGACCTGACGATCTGGGATGCGCTGGGCGTGCACTGCTCGGCCAACGAACGCCGTGCCGACGAGGCGTCGCGCGACGTCGAGAACTGGCTCAAGTGCTACTACATGAAGGACAAACTCGGCGAGGAATTTACGGGCGTGATCTCGGGCGTGACGCCGTTCGGCATCTTCGTCCAGCTCGACCAGTTGTTCGTCGAAGGCCTCGTGCACGTCACGGGTCTCGGTACCGATTACTTCCAGTACGACGAAGCCCGCCACGAACTGCGCGGCGAACGCACGGGCCAGGTGTACCAGCTGACGGGCCGTGTGACGGTACAGGTCGCGCGTGTCGACCTGGAATCGCGCAAGATCGACCTCGTGCTGGCCCAGCCGAGCGAGGCAGCGCCGGCGCCGCTGGAACGCGCCCGCGCCGCTGCGCTGGACGCCCGCGAACCGAAGCCGCCGCGTCGCCGCAAGGCGAAGGGGAGCGCCGTACCGGTGTCGCAGCAGGAAGCCCGCACGACGCCGGCCGAGCCGGCCGCATCGACGTTCGGTGCCACCGACGAGAGCGAAGAAGACGTCGTGTTCGTGCCGCCCACGCGCAGCCGACGCGGCAACAGGAATGGATCGCCGGCCGCAAAAGCGGCCGCGGCAAACCAGACCGCGTCCAAGAAGACCGCGGCGAATAAAAGCGCTCCCACCAAGAGCGCCTCCAAAACCAGGAAGAAGAAGTAACGCATGAAAAATAAAATGATTTTCGGCTTCCACGCCGTGACCTCGCGCCTCCGCCACGAGGCCGCCAGCGTGGAAGAGATCTTCGTCGATGCCGGCCGCCAGGACCGCCGCATGCAGGACCTGATCGCCAACGCGAAATCGGCCGGCGTGCGCGTGATGCCCGTCGACGCCGAGCGCCTCGACAAGATCGTCGGCACCCGCCGTCACCAGGGCGTGATCGCGTTCGCGAGCCAGCTGTCGCTGGCGCGCAACCTGGACGAATTGCTCGATGCCGTGGAAGGGCCGCCGCTGCTGCTGATCCTCGACGGCATCACCGACCCGCACAACCTGGGCGCCTGCCTGCGCGTGGCGGACGGCGTCGGCGCGCATGCCGTCATCGCTCCGAAGGACCGCTCCGTCGGCCTGAACGCGACGGCGGCCAAGGTCGCCAGCGGTGCCGCCGAGACCGTGCCGTATATCACCGTGACGAACCTGGCGCGCACGATGCGCGACCTGAAGGAGCGGGGCATCTGGCTGATCGGCACGTCCGACGATGCCGACAAGGGTTTGTACGAAGGCGATTTCACGGGCCCGACGGCGCTCGTGATGGGCTCGGAAGGCGAGGGCATGCGCCGCCTGACCCGCGAGACCTGCGACATCCTCGTTTCCATTCCCATGTTCGGCTCGGTCGAGAGCCTGAACGTCTCCGTGGCCTCGGGCGTCTGCCTGTACGAGGCCCGCCGCCAGCGCCTGGCGCGCGAGCCGCATTAATCCCACCGTCGTCCCCGCGCAGGCGGGGACCCATACTGAGCGGCCGAAGTCCTGACATTACGGGCCAATCTTATTATCAGAAATTACGATTTCTGATACTCGGCATGGGTTCCCGCTTTCGCGGGAACGACGTCTCTCCAAAATTGATTCCCTCATAAGCAAGTACGGCGCGGATAAGCTACCATGCTGCTTCACTTGCACGAATCACGACTATGTTTTCCAACCTGCGCGAAGATATCCAGAGCATCATCGAACGCGACCCTGCGGCACGTAACGCATGGGAAGTGCTCACCTGCTACCCGGGCCTGCATGCCGTCGTCATGCACCGCTGGGCGCATGCTTGTTGGCGCGCCAACTTCCGCTGGCTGGGCAGGTTCATCTCGTATTTCGCGCGCGTTCTCACGGGCATCGAAATCCACCCCGGGGCGACGATCGGCCGCCGCGTCTTCATCGACCACGGCTTCGGCGTCGTGATCGGCGAGACCGCCGTCGTCGGCGACGATTGCACGATCTACCAGGGCGTCACCCTGGGCGGCACGACCCTGGTCGCGGGCACGAAGCGCCATCCGACGCTGGAGCGCGGCGTGATCGTGGGGGCCGGCGCGCAGGTGCTCGGCGCGTTCACGGTCGGCGAATACGCGAAGGTGGGCTCGAACGCCGTCGTCGTCAAGCCGGTTCCGGCCGGCGCGACGGCCGTCGGCAACCCGGCCCACATCGTGCGCAAGGAAGATCAGACGCGCAGCGCGCAGATGTTCGCCGCGTACGGCGTCACGCCGAACGGCGACGATCCGCTGTCGAAGGCACTGCGCAACCTGATCAACCACGTGGCCCAGCAGGACGAGCAGATCGAGCGCATGTGCGCGACGATGAAGGCGGCCGGCATCCGCTGCCATACCCCCGACGAGAGTGATAAACTCGACCAGGCACAACTGAACCGGCTCGTAGATTAAAGGACCACCGATGCAAGACGATATCCCGGGCAGCTTCGACCCGGCATCCGACCTCGACCCCAATGAAATCCGCGTACTGGGCGTCCTCGCCGAAAAAGAGGCGCTGACGCCCGACAATTACCCCATGTCGCTGAATGCGGTGATGAACGGCTGCAACCAGCTGTCCAGCCGCGACCCCGTGATGCAGTTGTCGGAAGACGTCGTCCACGACACCCTGCAGCGCCTCATGCAGCGCAAGCTCGTGAACGGCATCGCCCAGGCCGGCGCGCGCGTCATCAAGTACGAGCACCGCATGCGCATCAAGTGGACGCTCGAGCAGGACAAGGTCGCCGTGCTGGCCGTGCTGATGCTGCGCGGCCTGCAGACGGCGGGCGAAATCCGCAGCCGCACGGGCCGCCTGCACGATTTCAAATCGGTGGCCGAGGTGGAAAGCGCGCTGCAATTCCTCATCGACAAGTACCCACCGCTCGTCGTCCGGCTCGAACGGGCGCCCGGGACGAAGGAATCCCGCTACGGGCAATTGCTCGGCGGGGCTATCGACGTCGCGCGCGTGGATGCGGGCGCTGGCGCAGCCGCCGGCGCGGCCGGCGGCTCGACGGGCACCCGCGTGGCGCAGCTGGAGCAGGAAGTGGCCGCGCTGCGCAGCGAAGTCGACGAACTCAAGGCGCAGTTCGCGGCGTTTCGCCAGCAGTTCGAGTAGTGCTCGCGGGCGCGGGCTCGTCTGCACCCGCGTCGAATTGCACGAGGGCGTCGTCCGGCCAGCCCGTGTCGCCGATCGGCACCATCATGTTCCAGCCCTGCGTTTCCAGCGTGCGCGACCGTTCGCCGTCGCGCAGCACCGCACGCCCGCCCGGCCGCGGCGCCAGCGTGCCGTAGTTGAAATCCTTCTTGGCGCACCAGTCCGACGTCAGCATCAGCGTGTTGATGGCAGCCTTCGCCATGAACGGCATCTGGTCCTTGACGATGGCGATGGTGACGCGGCACTCCAGGCGCAGGTCGCCGAGCCGGCGGACGTTGTCCGGCAGGCCTGCCGTGCGCACCTCCGGATGTCCCGTGTACAAACCGTTCTTCTGGTTCAGGATGAACGTGGCGTCGGCATCGTAGGCGGCCTGGTTGCGGCCGACCGTGAGCAGGCCGACGGCATCGATGGGGACGTCTTCCTGGAAGCTCCCGTCGTCGCTCGCGAGCCGCAGCCGCAGGCCGTCGCCCGCGTTCGCCGGCGCGCCTTCCGCGTGGCGCATGCGGAAGCGGAGCAGGGCGTGCGGCGCCAGCGCGCGATGCGCGTCGAACGCGTCGAGGCCGGCCACGACGCTGCGGTACGAGCGCATTTCCGGATCCGCGATGCCCTTCACCTGGACCGATGGCACGGGCTCGTCGGCGTGTGCAGCCGGCAGGATGCAAGCGAGCGCGAACAATAACGCGACAGGCCTGGTTCTCATGGCGTGGCTCCTTCGGGCGCGACGAACGCGAGGTCGACGACGGCATCGTTGCCCCAGCCGGCGTCATACAGCGGCAGCTCGAACTGGCGACCCTTCACCTTCAGCGGCAGCGTGCGCTCGCCTTCGCGCAGCATGGCGGACGCGAGCGGCGATTCCACGTTCACGGACCATGTGCGGTCCTGGTCCTTGAAGAAGCTGCACCAGTCGCCGGTCAGGAACACGGTGTTGGCCAGCGCGACGACCCAGAACGGCGCCTCCTTCTTGGCGACGGTGACGAAGACCTGGCATTCGAGCCGCAGGTCGCCCAGGCGGCGCTGGTTGTCGGCCAGGCCGGGCGTGCGCACGTAGGGCCAGACCCGGACGTCCTTGCGCTTGCGGCTCAGCACCAGCTCCGCGTCCGCATCCCACGCCGGCTGGCTGCGCGGGACGTCGAACAGCGCGTCCGTGCCGACCGGCAGTGCCAGAGTAAACGCGTCGGCGGTCAGCTTCGCCGTCGGCAGGTCGCCTTCCAGAAGGGCGCCGCCACGCTTGCGTACGGCGAACCGCAGTTGCGGGACGGCGGGCGCCAGCGCGTGCTGCGCGTCGAAGGTGTCGAGGCCGGCGGCGATGGCGCGGTAGGAATGCATCTCCGGATTCTTGATCGCATTCACGTGCACTACGCCTTCGCCGTTTGCGCTCGGGTTTGCGCCCGGCTCGATGTCCTGCGCGTAAGCCGACGCGGACAGCAGGGCGAGGGCGACGAGGGCGGGGCGCACGGCCTCAGCCTTCGTCGCGCCAGCGGCGCATGCGGATGGCGGCATACAGCATCAGGACGCCCATCGCGACGCCGATCCAGGCATCGATCCCGGCCAGCGACAGGTACGACTGGGACACGAGCCCGCTCATGTCGACGCCGTTCTCGGTCGGGCGCACTCCGGTCTGCAGGGCTGGCTGGAACGTGAACCAGATGCCGGGCACGATGCCGCCGAGGATGCGGGCGACGACGTCGCTCGCGTAGTGCGACAGCAGCAGCGTCTGGCCGGAGAAATTCTCGAGCGCCGCGTTGATCCACTTGATGATGACGAGCGCGACGACCGGCACGCCGACGGCCCACAGGAACGGCTTCGATTTCGCCCAGCTGGACACGAGGATCAGCCAGCCTACGGTCGGCAGCGCCCATACGACGTACACCGGCAGCAGTGCGGCGAGGCGCAGCGGCGACAGGTACAGATCGGACGACGCCAGCAGCGACGCGAACAGGTTCAGGCCCTGCGTACTGAGCGCCAGGCAGGCGATGACGAGCAGCGCCAGCGAGGTGGCGACGGCCAGCACGAGCGTGATCGCGGGCGCGACGACCGTCGCCATGGCGGCCTTCGACAGCACCGTCATCGGATCGGACACGGGCAGCGACTTCCAGAACAGGATGCTGCGGTCGCGGCGCTCGTCGTACAGTGCACCGAGGCAGTAGAAGAACACGACGCCGACCAGGATCGCAAACAGCGGCGCCGATGCGCCCAGGTACATGCCGGTGGCGATCTTCGCGACCACCAGCTTCGCTTCCTCGGGCAGGATCTGGTCGAGGCGGGCGTGATCCAGCGTCTGGCCGTTGACCGTCACGTGCGCGGGAATGCCGTGCTGCATGATGCCGTAGGTGATCGTGCAGCCCAGCAGCACGACGAGCAGCGAGCCGACGATCAGCGGTGCCCAGAACATCGAGCCTTTATGCTCCCAGAACTCGCGCCTGAGCAGCCATTTCATGGTGTTCGAGTTCATGCGTAGGTTCCTTTCATGGTCGCGACGAACAAATCGGCGACGGAGGGATTACGGGTTTCGCCGAGCGCGGCCAGCTGCTGGCGCGACGCGCCGCCGGGGCCGGCATCGAACAGCATCACGGCCTTGCCGAACACGGTGCGGCGGTCGAGCGGCTGCAGCGCGTTGGCGGCGCTCAGTTTTTCCTGCGGCACCATCACTTCGACATAGCGCTCGCCGATCTCTTCCATCGATGCGGCCAGCACGATGCGGCCGTCGCGGATGAACATCAGGTCGGTCAGGATGTGCTCGACTTCCTCGACCTGGTGCGTCGTGATGACGATCGTCTTGTGCTCGTCAAAATAGTCCTCCAGCAGGTTCTGGTAGAACTGCTTGCGGTAGATGATGTCGAGGCCCAGCGTGGGCTCGTCGAGCACGAGCAGCTTCGCATCGATGGCCATCACGAGGGCCAGGTGCAGTTGCACGATCATGCCCTTGGACATTTCCTTGACCTTCATGCCCGGCTGCAGCTTCGTGTTCGCGATATAGCGTTCCGCTTTCTCCCGGTTGAAGCGCGGGTGCACGCCGGCCACGAAGTCGATGGCGTCGCGCACGCGCAGCCAGCGCGGCAGGATCGCGACGTCGGCGATGAAGCAGACGTCCTGCATCAGCTCGTCGCGGTGGGTGCGCGGGTCGAGGCCCAGCACGGACAACTGGCCCTCGAACGGGATCAGACCGAGCGCGGCCTTCAGGGTGGTGGTCTTGCCCGAGCCGTTCGGACCGATCAGGCCGACGATGCGGCCGGCGGGGATGGTGAAGTCGATGCCGTTCACCGCCGTGCGCTTGCCGTAGCGCTTCGTCAGGTTTTTCGCTTCGATTACGGCGCTCATTTGTCGCCTCCGGCCGGTTCACGCAGCAATTGATCGATGTTGAGGCCGAGGCGGCGGATTCGCTCCAGCATCGCCGGCCATTCCTCGCGCAGGAAGCGCTCCCTTTCGCTGGCGAGCAGTTTCTCGCTCGCGCCTTCCGTGACGTACATACCGATCCCCCTTCGTTTTTCTACTAAGTTGTCGTCGACCAGTTCCTGGTAAGCCTTCGAGACCGTGATCGGATTCAGCTGGTATTCCGCTGCGATCTGGCGCACGGAGGGGAGCGGATCCCCGGCCTTCAGGGCGCCATCGAGCATCATACCGATCACCCTGTCCTTCAACTGCCGGTAGATTGGAGAGTTGTCATTCCAGCCGATCGTCATTGCCGGCCTCCTTGCGTCGCGGTGCAGTCCATGTCATGCCTGCCTCCATGTTGGTGATGTAGAGTCGTGGTGTTGTAGTGAAGTATAACACCATGTCGGCAGCGGTCAATACGAGGGTGACCTAGCAGGATTGAGAGGGGTTAGATTGTTTGTCCGTCGAGGTCGAAGCGCAGGATGCGTCCGTCCTCGTCGATTGCGATCCAGCCGCCGCGGACGGGATCCGCGTCGAGTTCCCAGTCGGGCAGCACATAGCGCCGCTTGCCGCCGGCCTCGTGCAGGGCAGGCCGGTGGGTGTGGCCGTGGATGATGATGTCCGTACCCGTGTCCGCATGCAGCGCGGCGACAGCGGCCGGGGTGACGTCCATGATCTCGTACGATTTTTCGCCGTGCGCCGCGCGGCTGCCTTCGCGCAGGCCGGCGATGATCGCCTTGCGCTGCGCCAGCGGCATGGCGAGGAACTGGCTCTGCCATGCCGGGTCGCGCACCTGGGCGCGGAAGGCCATGTACTTGACGTCGTCCGTGCACTGGGCGTCGCCGTGCACGAGGACGACCTGGCAACCGCCGATGGTCGCCACGTGCGGTTCGGGCAGCAGGGTGAGGCCGGCCGCCTCGGCGAAGCCGGTGCCGACGAGGAAGTCGCGGTTGCCGCCGAGCCAGTAGACGGCCGTGCCGCCATCGCTCACGCGGCGCAGCGCGGTGGCGACGCTGCGGTTGAACGGGTCGTCGAGGTCATCGTCGCCGGCCCAGTATTCGAAGATGTCGCCGAGCAGATAAAGCCGCTCGGCATGCGCCGCACGTTCGGCCAGGAAGCGGAAAAAGGCTTCGGCCGTACGCGGGTGGGATGCCTGCAGGTGCAGGTCGGAAATGAAGAGTGCGAGCGTGCGCGCGGTCATGTGCTACCAGGATCAATCGCCGGAGCAGGGCGCCCGCGCGTCATGCCTGCCTGTTCAGATTACTGGACGACTTCGATTTTTTCGATGACGACGTCGTCAGCCGGTACGTCCGAGTGCATGCCGGCACGGCTCGTCTTGACGTTGTTGATCTGGTCGACGATGTCCTGGCCTTCGACGACCTTGCCGAACACGGCATAGCCCCAGCCGTCCTGGCCCGGGTAGTTCAGGAAGTCATTGTTCTTGGTGTTGATGAAGAACTGGGCCGATGCCGAGTGCGGGGCCATCGTGCGGGCCATGGCGATCGTGTACTTGTCGTTCTTGAGGCCGTTCTTCGCTTCGTTCTCGACGGTCTGCTCGGTCGGCTTTTGCTTCATGCCCGGCTCGAAACCGCCGCCCTGGATCATGAAGTCCTTGATCACGCGATGGAAGATCGTGTTCGAGAAGTGACCCTTGTTCACGTAGTCCAGGAAGTTGGCAACGGTCTTCGGTGCCTTGTCGGCGTCCAGTTCGACCTTGATGTTGCCCTTGTTGGTGGTCATGAGTACGGTGGTCATGTTTTTTCCTATCGTTGGAGTTGCGAGTTCGTTATTTTACTTTATCGCCCTTGAGGAGGGTCGCGGACTGGATCGTGACGGGCGTGACCGGCACGTTTTCGAGGCCCCGGATGTCGTCCACGACGACGGCCTTGATCTTGTCGACGACGTCCTGGCCCTTCACGACCTTGCCGAATACGGTGTAGCCCGAGCCCTGCATGTTCGGATAATCGAGCCCGGGATTGTCGACCACGTTGATGAAGAATTGCGAAGTGGCCGAGTCCGGATTCGATTCGCGCGCCATGGCGACGGAATACTTTTCGTTCGACAGGCCGTTGTTGGACTCGTTCCTGATCGGTTTGTTCGTCTTGCGTCCATGGAACTGGGCATCCATGCCGCCGGCCTGGATCATGAAGCCGTCGATCACGCGGTGGAAGATCGTGCCCTTGTAGAAGCCGGCTTTGACGTACTTGAGGAAATTGTCCACGGTGATGGGTGCTTTTTCCTGGTTCAGCTCCAGCACGATCTCGCCCATCGACGTTTTCAGCGAGACTTGCGGGTCGGCGGCGAACGCGGCTGCGGACAGGGTCAGGGCGGCCACACCTGCGACAAAGCGGGCAGTAAAGCGGGCGCCGGGCGATTTCAGGACGTGCATCGTAGCTTCCTCTCGGTGGATATAGCGCAAAGTGCTGTCAAGGGTTTTGCAGAAAAATAAACCTATGGCATATGCGGCCAGTCGGGATTTTATCAATGCTATACTTTGCGACGGACTGCCGATTCTATCAAAAAGAACAAGGTTCCCAAGATTCGCTGTCCTGACACTCCCGACGCGCCTGCCACGTCACGGCACTGCCGCAAGGCTGCGTTTCGAGCGTCATGCTCCAACCCTCTAGCAAACATCCGATGAGCCAACTCAAGATCTACAACACGCTCGCGCGTGACAAGCAGGTATTCGTTCCCCTCCAGTCCGGCAAGGTCAACATGTACGTGTGCGGGATGACGGTTTACGATTACTGCCACGTCGGTCACGGCCGGATGATGATGGCGTTCGACGTCATCTACCGCTGGCTCAAGGCATCGGGCTACGAGGTCAAATACGTCCGCAACATCACGGATATCGACGACAAGATCATCAAGCGCGCCGTCGAGAACAATGAAACGATGACGTCGCTCACGACCCGTTTCATCAAGGCGATGGACGAAGACACTGCTGCCTTGGGCATCCTGCCGCCGGATTTCGCGCCGCGCGCGACGGAGTACGTGCCGCACATGCTGTCGATTATCGAAAAGCTGGAAACGAAGGAACTCGCCTACCGGGGCGAGGACGGCGACGTGAACTATGCCGTGCGGAATTTTCCGGGCTACGGCAAGCTGTCCGGCAAGTCGCTGGACGACCTGCGCGCCGGCGAACGCGTGGACGTGAACACGGGCAAGCGCGATCCGCTCGACTTCGTGCTGTGGAAGGCCGCCAAGGAATCCGAGCCCGACGAAGCCAAATGGGATTCGAAATGGGGTAAAGGTCGTCCGGGCTGGCACATCGAGTGCTCGGCCATGTCGTGCGCCATGCTGGGCGAACACTTCGACATCCACGGCGGCGGCGCCGACCTGCAGTTCCCGCACCACGAGAACGAGATCGCCCAGTCGGAAGGCGCGTTCGGCCCGCCGATGGCGAACTACTGGATCCACAATGGCTTCGTGCGCGTCGACAACGAGAAGATGTCCAAGTCGCTGGGTAATTTCTTCACGATCCGCGACGTCCTCAAGAAATACGATGCCGAAGTCATCCGCTTCTTCATCCTGCGTGCCCACTACCGCAGCCCACTGAATTACTCGGACGTCCATATCGACGACGCGAAGGGCGCGCTGACGCGCCTGTACACGGCCTTGTCCGAGGTGGACCTCGGCAGCGAGCCGGTCAGCGTCGACTGGGACGAAGCCCATGCGCAGCGCTTCCGCGACGCGATGGACGACGATTTCAATACGCCGCTGGCGGTGGCCGAGCTGTTCGACCTGGCCACGGAAGTCAACAAGAGCAAATCCGTCGCGGCCGCGCGCCAGCTGAAGGCGCTGGCCGCCGTGCTGGGCCTGCTCGAACGCAGCCCGCAAGCCTTCCTGCAGGCCGGCACGCCGGGCGAGGGTGGCCTGACTGAGGCTGCGATCGTCGACGCGATCGCGCGCCGCGCCGCCGCCAAGAAGGCGCGCAATTTCGCCGAGGCGGACGCGATCCGCGCCGAGCTGACCGCGGGCGGCGTCGTGCTCGAGGACAAGCCGGACGGCAGCACCAACTGGCGTCGCGCCTGACCGGCCCTCCGCGCACGAGCATGGCACTTTCCAAGGACCTCGCGGGCGCCGTCCCGGCGCCGCCGGACGTTCAGCCTTCCGTCCCACCGTACTGGGCGGAGGCGAAGGCCGAGCTCATGCGTCGGGACCGCATCATGAACAAGCTGATCCCGCAATTCGGCGATATGCACCTGCGTGGCCATCCCGACCCGTTCACCACGCTGGCCCGCTCCATCGTCGGCCAGCAGGTGACGGTCAAGGCCGCCGAGACCGCCTGGATGAAGCTGCGCACGCTGTGCCCGAAGATGACGCCGTCGCAGGTCATCAAGGCCGGCGCGGAAGAACTGGCGGGCTGCGGCCTGTCGAAACGGAAGACGGAATACATCCTCGACCTGGCCGATCACTTCAAGGCGAAGCGCGTCCATGCCGACCAATGGTCGCAGATGGATGACGAAGCCGTCATCGCCGAGCTGGTCCAGATCCGCGGCATCACGCGCTGGACAGCCGAGATGTTTTTGATATTTAATCTGCTCAGACCGAACGTCCTGCCCCTGGACGATCCCGGCCTGATCCAGGGCATCAGCCAGAATTACTTCTCCGGCGAGCCGGTTTCGCGCAGCGATGCGCGCGAGGTCGCCGCCAATTGGGAACCCTGGCGAACAGTTGCCACATGGTATTTGTGGCGTAGCCTGGATCCGGTTCCGGTATAGAATAGCGCCCTTGCCGCCGCGCGGATGATCTTCCGCGGCCACGAACACACCCGGAGGTACAATGAGTAAAACAACTTTCCTCAGTTTCGAGCAGCCGATTGCCGAGCTCGATTCGAAAATCGAAGAGCTGCGCTTCGTGCAGGACGATTCCGCCGTCGACATCTCGGAAGAAATCGACCGCCTGGCCAAGAAGAGCCAGCAACTGACGAAAGACATCTATGCCAAGCTGACCCCTTGGCAGGTTTCCCAGATCGCCCGCCATCCGCAGCGTCCGTACACGATGGATTATGTGAACGCGATCTTCACCGATTTCCATGAGCTGCACGGCGACCGTACCTTCGCCGACGACCAGTCGATCATCGGCGGCCTGGCCCGCTTCAACGGCCAGTCCTGCATGGTCATCGGCCACCAGAAGGGCCGCGACACGAAGGAACGCGCGATGCGCAACTTCGGCATGCCGCGTCCGGAAGGCTACCGCAAGGCCATGCGCCTGATGAAGGTGGCCGAGAAATTCAACCTGCCGATCTTCACGTTCGTGGACACCCCCGGCGCCTTCCCCGGCATCGACGCGGAAGAGCGCGGCCAGTCGGAAGCCATCGGCCACAACCTGTACGTGATGGCCGAGCTGAAAGTGCCGCTGATCGCCACGATCATCGGCGAAGGCGGCTCGGGCGGCGCGCTGGCGATCGCCGTCGGCGACGCCGTGCTGATGCTGCAGTACGCGACGTATTCCGTGATTTCGCCGGAAGGCTGCGCGTCGATCCTGTGGAAGACGTCTGAGCGAGCGGCGGACGCGGCCGACGCCCTCGGCCTGACGGCGCACCGCCTGAAGGCGATGGGCCTGATCGACAAGATCGTCAACGAACCGCTGGGCGGCGCCCACCGCGACCCGGCCCAGATGGCCCAGATGCTCAAGCGCGCGCTGGCCGACACGCTGCGCCAGTTCCAGGGCATGAAGACCAGGGAACTGCTGGATGCCCGCCACGCCAAGCTGCTGGCCTACGGCAAGTTCAAGGAAACGACGCCGCGCGAAGAGTGAGCCGTCGTACGCAGGGGGCGGCCGTGATTGTCGCCCAGTTCGGGCAGGCCATCGCGGCCCTGCGCGAAGCATACCTTCCCGATGCCATGCCGCCCGTCGCGGTCGCCCTCAGCGGCGGCCTCGATTCGATGGTGCTGCTGCACCTCGTGCACGCGCACGGCCTGAACGCCCGCGCCTTCCACGTCCACCATGGGCTGAGCCCGAATGCCGACGCCTGGCGCGACCATTGCGCGGCCGCCGCCGCTGCGCTGGGCATCCCGTTCGACTGGCGCGCTGTCGTCGTCGCGAAAGGGAAGAGCGGCATCGAGGCTGCCGCGCGCAAGCTGCGCTACGCGGCGCTCGGCGAGATGTGCCGGGCCCATGGCGCCGGCGTGCTGCTGACGGCCCATCACCTCGACGACCAGGTCGAAACGGTGCTGTTGCAATTGCTGCGCGGTTCCGGTCCGGCCGGCCTGTCCGGCATGGATCCCGCCAACCGCGCGCCCGGCCTGCTGGGCGACGAACGCCTGGCCATGGCGCGCCCGCTGCTGGGTGTCGCGCGCGCCGACCTCGAACAGGTCGCGCGCGAGCGGGGCATCACGTGGGTCGAAGACGAATCCAATACCGATCCGCGCTATGCCCGCAACGCGCTGCGCCACCAGGTGATGCCGGCGTTGGCCGCCGCGTTTCCCGGCTACCAGCAACGCGTGGCGCGCAGCAGCGCCCACACGCGCTCGGCCCAGCGCCTGCTGGACGAGCTGGGCGAACAGGACCTGCGGGCCTGCCTGGCCGGCGATGGTCTCGACCTCGTCCGCGTGCGCGCGCTGAGCCGCGACCGCATCGACAACCTGCTGCGCCACTGGTTCACCGTGCGCCGCCTCGCGATGCCGTCGACGGCCTGGCTGGCGCAAATGGTGGCGCAGATCCTGTCCGCGCGCGAGGACGCGCAATTGCTCGTCGAACACCCGGACGTCGACGTGCGCCGCCACCGCGACCATTTGTATCTCGTGCCGCGCCTGCCGGACCTCGCCGGGATGCGCGATCCCGAGGACGCCGGCATCATCGACAAGCACGCCCAGCCGTTCCGCTGGAACGGCGAGGCATCCATTGCGTTTCCCGATTACGGCGGCGTGCTGCATTTCGATATGGCCGAACGCGGGTTCGATCCGGCCTGGCTGCGCGAGCAGGGACTCGAGATCGATTTCCGCAAGGGCGGCGAACGGCTGCGCCTGGCGCACAACCGTCCCAGCCGCAGCCTCAAGATGCATTACCAGGCGAGCGGCATCCCGGCCTGGGAACGGGGGCGCCTGCCCATCGTGATTGCCGCCTTCGACCTGCTGTTCGCGGCGGGGCTCGGCATGGATTGCCGGCACGTGACCGAGGGCCCGGAGCGCGTCGCGCTGCGTTGGGAAAGCGCGACGCCAGCCATCCCGCGTTAATACCCTTTCCGTATTACCATATTCCTATTTGGTATAGATTTCGCATCCTGACGGCTTGTGATTCCGCGCCGCAGCATGTAGAGTAAAAGGCTCATTTGATTTTTTACAAGCGGAAATCCCTTCAGTCATGGCCTTAATAGTCCACAAATATGGCGGTACGTCGATGGGTTCGACGGAACGCATCAAGAACGTCGCGGCCCGCGTCGCCAAATGGCACGACGCCGGCCATCAAGTCGTTGTCGTCCCCTCGGCAATGTCCGGTGAAACCAACCGTCTGATCGGCCTGGCGAAAGAGATTATGTCGCAGCCGGACCCGCGTGAACTGGACATGATTGCATCGACCGGCGAACAGGTGTCGGTCGGCCTGCTGGCCATGGCACTGCTGGCACGCGGCAAGGATGCCGTGTCGTACACGGGCTGGCAGGTGGGCATCAAGACGGACTCGGCCTTCACGAAGGCCCGTATCCAGTCGATCGACGACACCCGCGTGCGCGCCGACCTGGACGCCGGCAGGATCGTCATCATCACCGGTTTCCAGGGCATGGATGAGGAGGGTAATATCTCCACGCTGGGCCGTGGTGGTTCGGACACCTCCGCCGTCGCGATCGCGGCCGCACTGAAGGCCGACGAATGCCTGATCTACACGGACGTCGACGGCGTCTACACGACCGACCCGCGGGTCGTGAGCGAAGCGCGCCGCCTGTCGAAGATCACGTTCGAAGAAATGCTGGAACTGGCGTCGCTGGGCTCGAAAGTCCTGCAGACCCGCTCCGTGGAATTTGCCGGCAACTACCGCGTGCCGACACGCGTGCTGTCGTCGCTGACCGACCCCCTGATGTCGCTCGAAGAAGAAGCCAACTCGGGTACCCTGATTTCGTTTGAGGAAGAAAGCAACATGGAACAAGCCGTCATCTCGGGCATCGCCTTCCACCGCGATGAAGCCAAAATCACCGTCCTGGGCGTGCCCGACAAGCCGGGCGTCGCCTTCCACATCCTCGGGCCGATCTCGGAGGCCAATATCGAGGTCGACATGATCATACAGAACCAGTCGGTCGACGGTAAGACCGACTTCACGTTCACCGTGTCGCGCAACGATTACCAGCGCGCCATGGGCGTCCTGGAAGGCGTGAAGGCCGAAATCGGCGCCGACAGGATCCTGGGCGATGCCAAGGTCTCGAAGGTCTCGGCCGTGGGCGTGGGCATGCGCAGCCACGTGGGCGTCGCGTCGCAGATGTTCCGTACGCTGTCGGAAGAGGGCATCAACATCATGATGATCTCGACGTCGGAGATCAAGATCTCCGTCCTGATCGACGAGAAGTACATGGAGCTGGCCGTGCGCGCCCTGCACAAGGCGTTTAACCTGGAGCAAGCTTAACTTTTTTCAAAAAAATGGCCGTGCTTCCTTGACCAAAAAGGGTGTGGCCATTAATATGCGTGCACTCAGCGCTGACGCATAAACGTTGAAGCTGACTGGAGGCGTGGCCGAGTGGCCGAAGGCACTTCCCTGCTAAGGAAGCATACGGGCTTAAACCTGTATCGTGGGTTCGAATCCCACCGCCTCCGCCAGAACATAGTCCTTGCAGGTTTAAGGACATCAAAGAACCCGCTGTTCTCATAGAGACGGCGGGTTTTTTGTTGCCTAATACTGTCCAGTGAGGTCCCCGAAAAGCTAGCGTCTTTGGGGGCATTTTTCGGGGCATGTCCGTGCCACGATCGGACAGGATGCCCCCAAAATGCCCAAACAGGTACAGCCGCTCACCCAACTGCAGGTGCGCAACGCCAAGGCAAAGGACAAACCCTACAAGCTTGCCGATGGAGGCGGTTTGTACCTTGAAGTCATGCCCAGCGGCGGCAAGCTCTGGCGTATGAAATTCCGGCAGGCGGATGGCAAAGAGAACAGGCTGAGTTTCGGAGCCTTTCCGGACGTTTCGCTCGTGGGTGCTCGAGCCAAGCGCGATGAGGCGCGTCAGTTGCTGGCTGCGGGCGCCGACCCGGCTCACACCAGGGTCGAGCGGGCGCGCCAGACACGGTTGGCCGAGCAGAATACTTTCGAGCACGTTGCGCGCCAGTGGCACCGAACCATGACCATCAAGTGGCAACCGCAGACCGCGGAGGAAATCCTGCGGCGCTTCGAGTCCGATATCTTTCCGGCCTTCGGACACCTGCCGATCAACAAGGTGCAAGCGCCTGATGTGCTCGATCAGGTCTTCTGGCTGGCTTTGGAGGGAAATAAACAGTAGGCTGGAATCGAGGCCCAGAGGGTCGAAACATTAGCCGAGGCGGTTCACTCGGCAAGTCCGGCGGAGCCCGTTGAGCTCTGTAATGCGTTGCGCCGTTGGAGCCTTCGTGGCGCGCCACGGCGAGCAAGCCCGAACGGGCACCGGCCGTTTTGGACATTGTATCGATTTTAGGCGTTTTATCTATTCAAGATAAAACGCCTAAGCTGTATACAAATGGATCCTTTAGCGGATTCCTATGCCCCTGGACACCGACGATAGCGCGCAGGAAATCAGTCCAGAATGATTCGGCTCCCGACGGGCCAGTTGCCACTCCGAGAATTTCACGGACGTCATCGGTGTTGACCGCCGCAGCGATTATCACCGCCACGGAAGCCACCCGACCCGCTTGGCGCGATTTCACGCAAGTGGCGTCAATCCCGATGTAGGGCCAGTCGCCTTCGATCGGACGCTCAAGAGAGGCTTGCACCCGCTAGTCAATCTCTTCGGCTCGCCTTGCGCAACAACACAAAGCCGAGCATCACTCTTTCGGCTAACCATATTGCTTTATCGCAACGTCAATGAGTGCAATCATGTCAAGCTCGCCAGTACCTCCGCCGAACCCGGCCATGAGGCCAGCCGACCTTTTCATCGCGCGCCATTCGTCTCTGCTCAATGCGCGGGTAGCCTTTTGAGAACGCCCAGAACCCCATGAGAACCAGGCTAATTTCTCTTGCAGTGATAGTTGCGGTGCACGCGGCCGAGGTCCACGGCGCGCCTGCTTTATTGACCCTCGCACGCGCGGACGCCAGTATCGTGTTCCAGACTAAGTAGTCGCCCAATTTTTGCTGTCAAAGCTAAATTGATCACGCAGCAGGGGTTGGGCGATGAAGCACTTGGAGTTGTCCGAAGACGAGCGGCGCACGCTGCGTGAGATGGGCGTGTTCCACCCGCATCCGCGGACACGGATGCGCGCACAGGGAATTTTGCGGTTGAGTCAGGGATTAACGCTGCAGAAAACGGCGGATGAGTTCGGGGTGCATCTGAACAGCGTCGAGCAGTGGAGGCAACGCTGGAACAAGCTTGGCCTGGCCGGATTGTACGAGGGGCGTCATACCGGTCGACCAAGGAAGTGGACGCCTCAGCAGCAGCAGGCTCTTGGCGAGTTGGCGCATTCCGAGGGCGGAAGCGTGGTTGCACTGCTGCGCCACATCGAGCAATGCCGAGACCATGCGTCGATCAGCGAAAGCACAGCCAAACGGTATCTCAAGGAGATGAATTTCACGTACAAGCGCTATCGGTACGCTCTAAAAAAAAGCGAAATCAGGTGGCGTTCGAGCACGCCAGAAAAGTGATCAACGCACTGGCCAAGCTCGACCATGAACAACGCTGCGAGCTGCTGTACTTCGACGAATCAGGCTTCAGTCCAAATCCACCCGTGCAGTACGGCTGGGGCAGGATCGGCGAGACCCGGGCCGTCGAACCGCTCGCGCACCGACAGCGCGTGAATGTGCTTGGAGCCTTGCGTCACGACGGCCAACTGACCTGGAGCACTCAGCAACGGCCGACGACACGCGACGATGTGATCGCATTCTTCGATCGGATTGCGCTCCAGCCTTACGCGGTTCCACGCATCGTCTTGATCGACAATGCCGGTATTCACAAGGGCGACCTGATGGAGAAGAAGCGACGCCAGTGGGCCAAACACGGGCTGTATCTGTACTACTTGCCTCCCTATAGCCCGGAGCTCAATCGGATCGAGATCTTGTGGAAGCATGCCAAGCATTTCTGGTGCCGCTTCGTTGCCAGGAACGGCGCAGATTTGCTCGACGAGATTCAATCCTTGATGAGTGGCTTCGGCAGCAAGTTCACGATAAATTTTGCATGACTACTGTAGTGGTCAAGTAATTTCGGACACCACGATAGATTCTTTTGCTGCCATGTTCCGCTCGAAGACGGTGGGCGGCAGGTTGCCCAGAACGGAGTTCAGCCGTTCGCAGTTGTAGAAGCCCACGATGTAGGCCGCGATGTCGATTCTGGCTTCGGCATGATTGGCATACTGGCGTTGCCAGACCCGTTCCATTTTCAGGTTCAGAAAGAAGCGTTCGGCGACCGCATTGTCCCAGCAATTTCCCTTCCGGCTCATGCTGCAGATATAGCCGTGCTTGGCCAGCAAAGCTTGGTATTCGGCGCTCGCGTACTGGCTGCCGCGATCGGAATGGACCACCAGGCCCGGCGCCGGTTGCCGGTGCCCGATGGCCATGTTCAGGGCCTCGCACACCAGGCTGGCAGGCATGCTTGGCGCCATGGCCCAGCCCACCACCCGACGCGAAAACAGATCGAGCACGACCGCCAAATAAAGCCAGCCGGCGCCAGTTCGGATATACGTGATATCGGAGGCGTAGGCCACGTTCGGTGCCACCGGATTAAACCGACGACCCAGCACATTGGCGGCTACCGGCAAGGCATGTTTGCTGTCGGTTGTGTGAATGAATTTACGCTTCCAGACGGGTTTCAGCTCAGCTTGCCGCATCAGCCGCCGCACTTTATGGCGGCCGATTTGCAGCCCGTCGTTGGCCAGGGCGGCCACGATCCTGCGGCTGCCGTAGCTTTGATGGCTTGCCGCGAAAGCGGCCCGCACATGCACGCTGGCCTTGCACACGGCGGGCTGGGCGGCACGTCGCCGGGCCTCGTAAAAACCAGAACGGCTCACTCCCATCACCCGGCAGCACTGGGCAACGCTGAGGGCCTTCTTTTGCAGCTCGTCGATGAGTCGGTAACTCATTTCAGTTCGCGGGCAAAGAAGGCCGATGCCTTCTTTAATATCTCCACGTCCCCCCGCAGCTGACGGTTTTCCTGCTCAAGCTGACGAATGCGCTGCTGCTCTGGCGTGAGCGGCTTGCCGATGCCTGGTTGCCCCGCCTGCTCATCCTCGTATTGCTTTACCCAGCGGCGTACCGCGCTCGGGCCGATGCTCATGCTCTCGCTAACATGCTGGACGCTCAAGCCCTGCTCTTTAATCATACGGACGACTTCCAGCTTCAGACTGGTATCGAATTTTCGGCGCTGCCTTGTCATGTAAAACTCCTCGGATGGTGGATTGTCCACCTATCGAGGTGTCCGGGCAAATTAGACCACTACATACTTAGTCACCGCGGAATAACCGCGCGCGGCGGATCAAGACATGACCTCTACAAGGTAGAGCGGACACTTGCCGACCAGTTGCAGCGGGTTTACACGGCCGAGCAGCTCATGGTAGTCGATCGGGACGGCCTTCACTACTACGTCGTGCTGACTCAGGAGATGTCCAGACCGCTGTCAATGGGGCAGGGCTACTGCGGCGCGGGCGAAGAGCACAGGCTGTTGTTGATCACCAGCAGTGGGCGCACGCTAAGGCAAAGCGATAACCTCCTCATCAGCAGTTGCCTCGAGTCATTCGAACCCCGGATTCCCGGGGCGGAGGAGGGCACGCCCCGTGCCGCGCTCGATGTGGATGCCAAGCACGACGTAATCCGCTTCAGTTGGCTCGGCGACGCACCCGATACTCGGCGCTTCCTGTCGATCGAACACGGCCGGTTCGTGCTCGAGTTGCGGCCGGAGCACGCATCGGGGGACTAATACAGGGGGACTGCGGTTGGCCTCTAGACACATTGCATGGCCGCCCGGCTGTCCCGGCGGCGGGTTTCAGCCCGGCTGGGGCACTGCCGTCTGGTAATGACTTGGCAATCTTCTCTATGTGCCAATCATGACATGCACCTGCATACCTTCAGTGCTGCGGCACCCGTCCGTAGCTGACTCTAGTGAGCACCCATGCCCATCCACATGACGCCTTCTACCCTTAGCGCCAGCGCGCTGGAAGCATTCCTCGACGAAACCGAAGAGGCACTCGAGCAGCAGCTCCAGAGCGAACTGGCGCCGCCTATCATTCGAGGCAACTTACGCTCTGCCATGCAGCGCCACCAGTACCGCGCCGACACGATCGAGAGCGTGCGCCGGCTTGCCAATCTTTGGAGCCGCGCAGGCGAGCCGGATGCCGCCTTGCAGGTGCTGGACCAGGACGGACAGGCCGTGCTGGCCGCCGTGCCGGGTGACGAGTACGACGACACGCAACTGACGCTTGCCCTGACCCGGGTCGAGGTGCTGAGCGACAACCCGGCGCGCGTGCTTCTCCACGCAGAGGCAGCCTACGCACTGCTGCGCAGCATGCCGCACGACGCGCAGTCGCAGGAGGCATGGAGCTATCTCGGCTCGCTCGCCGTCCGCGCGGGCCTCTTTGAACTGGAGCGGCGCTGCATCGAAGGGCGCCATGCTTACCAGTGCGCGCAGGCGACGCGCTCGCCCTACCGCGCATACGACAAGGGTCGTGCGGAACTCTGGCGTGCGCACAGCTACTCGCGCGAAGGCGCAAGCGTACAGGCGCTGGCCGCAGCCGCCGAGGCCATGCATGCATTCCAGGAGGCCGGGCCCGAGCAAGATCTGGATGCGGAGGACTGGCTGTATTTGGGCGACAGCCTTGTGACGTTGATGCCGCAGGGCGTAGCTGCCATCGTGGAACGAGTACATGCACTGGCGGGCGCTTTCACGTTGCCGCTGCCCCGACGTCGCGACATCGCCATTCGCGCAGCGCGTGTGCAGGCGCGCGCACTGTATCAGCAAGGAGCACTTGCGGAGGCGCTGGATGCGGCACGCGCTGGTCGTTACGCGCTTTCCTGTGACGACGATGATGCATTCAGCGCACTCGTACTCGACTGGCTGCTCGAAGCTGGCCAGCAGAGCCAAGCAGCCGAACTGGCATTCGAATGCGCGTTCAACGAACGGGCCATATCGCTCGATCACGCCTGCCGGGTCGCGCTCGCGCAGCTGGCCGATACTGGGGCGAGCGGCAGCCCATACTGGCCCCTGGCGCTGGCCTGGGCCAGCATCGTCGACGCAACCAGGTGGGTCGTTGGCCAGGAAGACCCGACCGAGTTCTTCGAAACCCACATGCGGCTGGCGCGCGCGGCGGATTTGGCGCTATCTGCCATCGACGCCGTCCAAGGTTTGTACCTGATCGATAATGCGCAAGACTACGCTGCCGCCCTGCCGCTGCTGGAGTCGGCGGCACGCAACCCCGAGCTGGCGTCGTCTCAAGTGGTGCCGAAAATCTGGGAATGCCGCATGCGGCTCCATGGCGTCGAGCGCGCTCTGCAGATGCCGTTCGTGGAGGTGGCCTGCGCTGGGTGGTGCTATCACATCGGCGTCGAACTGCAATACGACACGCGCGACGAGCTGGCGCTCGGCAGCGGCTGGCCGAAACAGGCGGTGGACGCACTGGCAGCGCGTTACTACGAGCGCGGCGCGGCGCAGTTCGAACATTTTTTCGCGACCGGACAGGGCATGTACCGCGATGCGGACGTGCATGTCTACTCCATGCTGTGCAATAACCTGGCGATACACTACCGCATCAACACATCGGATTCCCACGCCGCGATCGCACTGCACCGAAAGGGCATCGCAGCGAGCGCTTTCGCCGAACACTACGACGGGGTGATGCACTGCCTGTTCTTGCTGCAAGATGACCCTGGCGCCATCGACGCCGCGGAGAAACTCTGGCACTTCGCGGCCGAATGTGGCTATTCGCGCCACTCGCCAGCTCGCTACATCTATGACTTGGCCAAATGCCTGCATCGCCAGGAACGGGGGGCGGAGATTGCTGTCTGGTTGCAGCGATTGGACGAATGGTGGGACTCGCTTGGCGAGGATGAACGATCCGAGCATGCTGGCGATTACTGGGACACCATGAGCGTTGCCCTTTACTACATGGGCTACAGCCAGGAAGCCGACGCGCTGGCGAGGCTGGAGGCGGTGCTCTTCGAACTGTGCGCCGCCGACCGGCCAATGGCCACACGCATGGCAGCCAGCTGCCTCGGCCGGGCCGGCCAACTAGAGCGTGCCCTAGCTCTGTACCGACAAGCACTCACTCAGACTTACCCTTGCGACGAATGGGGGCGCGAGGAGCGCACCTATGCACTGCACGATTTAGCGGAATGCGAACGGCGGCTCCGCGCCAGCCGACCATGGTGGCGCATCTGGAAGTGACCCGACGCGGTGCAGCAACAGAATGTCGCGGGCCTGGCGTTGGGAACTCCAACCATCAGGTTGGCGTAATCACTTGCTCTGGCGCTCCTCGCTCGGCGTTGAACTTACATCGCGCAAGACCCCAAGATATCCAGGGTACAGATTCGCCTCCGGCAGCAGTCCCTGGTCGACCAACTGCCGATGCACCCTGCCCAAACCATGGAAGGGGATGCGCACGAATAGGTGATGTTCAATATGGTAATGAATCCCGTGCGGGCCGAACAGGAAGGTTTGCCAGGATGGGCGGACGATCGTCCTGGCGTTGCGGCTTTGGTCTTCGCATTCCGGCAGCCCTGCATGTTCCATGATGGCGCGGATGCGTCCGAAGAACTGCAGCAAGGTCAGCGACGGTAGGGTCCAAAGGCCGAGATACAACCATGCATGGCCACACGCAGCCAGCGCGCCCAGGATCAGGCCATTACTGGCCAGCATCGTAGACAGTTCCCACGCCTTATGGCGCGCGCAGTTGTCGAAGGCAGGCACCAAGCCCCGGAAATCGCCGCGCATGAATTTTCTTGCGGTCACGAGATTGCCGACCCCGAACAGGTCGCCGACCAACCGCAGGATCAGCTCGCGCCGCCCGATCGGGTAGTCGTTGACGCCGAAGATGATCGCCACCGGGTCATCGAACCGCATCGGCGCATGGTGATGCTTCAAGTGGCCGGCCCGGTAGGTCTTGAGCGACAGGCACAACGGTCCGGCGGCGAACGCCTGCCCGACGGCGTCGTTAGCCGCTTGCGACGGAAGCAGCAGGCCGTGGGCGCTTTCATGCATCATTACCGCCAGCGCGAGTTGCGTGCGTCCTATCACGATGGCGGCGAGCACGTAGGTCGGCAGGGACGGCCACAGGAGCGCGGCCGAGAACGCGGCCGCGATCAACGCCCAGTCAGCTGCCAGCGCGGCCAGTCCGCGCCATGGCCGCGAACGATAAAGAAGGGCGTCGGGAATGAAGCGGCCCCGTACTTCGGTACCGCTGGAATTTGCCTCACGTGGCGCCATGGAACACCTCCTGTCGTTTCAGCCTTGCCGTGAGCCCGGCGCACAGCAGCGCCATCGACAGGCCACCGGCCACGTCCGCAAGGGTGTGCTGCTTCAATGTCAGCGTCGACAGGCAGATGAGGACACCCGTCGCGGCGACGTACCAGCGATGCGGGGTCGGCCAGACCATCCGGCACGCAAGGCACGTAATGCTGACGTGCAGGCTCGGACAGCCGTTCGATGCCAGGTCCATCATCCACAGCCGTGCGAGGCGCTGGCGCAGGAACGCGTTGTCGATCGTCGCCTGGTCGGGGCGGGGAATCTCCTCCGGGAACCACACGAAGCAGACGAAACTCAGGAGGAACGCCATGGTAGCCGCGCACCTGAAGCTGTCGAAGTCCCGCTCTCGGGCGAGCGCCGACATTGCGATGATAAACGGGAAGAACAGCATGTAGATCGGCCAGGTCAGAGGAACGAATGGAATCGCGCTGTCCGCCGGCGTGGCAAAGTCATAGCGCGGCACTACCAGGCGCTCGATGATCACGAACATGGCCAGTCCGATGGCCATGCCGCCGAAGGCGGTCAATGCCTGCCGCGTAGGCTGCGTCATGCCGGCGTCGCGCACAGCGCGAGAAGGCGGTCGGTCCACGCGTCGACCCGGGCTTGCGCCTGTGCGACGCCGGACGCCAGCGTGGCCGATACGGGCGCGCCGGCTGCCAGGACGGCCACCGCCGCAGCGACCTGGCGCTGAAAGTCGAGTGCGTCACCGCGCCACGTAACTGTCCGGTGCCGGATGCGCAGTTGCATGGCGCGTCTCGCATTGCTGGCCTGTTCGGGCTGGTCCGTGAGCACGAGCACGATCGGCCGGCCATAAACCGTAGCCACCGACAGTGCCGCCATGCCTGGCGCGGACACGATCACGTCAGCATGGGCCGCATGCGTGGCCCAGTCGGGGTCGACGCTCAGCCAGTCACGGCTTGCGGCATAGCCCTCGCCGACGCGATGTGCCGACAGGCCTACGTCTGCAATTCCGGCGCACAAGGCATCAGCGAGGGCGGTGTCGCGGAAATGCGGGTTGAGGTAGACGGCCGCCTCTGCCCGGCCCAAGCGGGGCTGCGGCCCGGCGATCGCGACAGGTGTCGGCAGCCGATGATCGCGGACGTCGACAGCGTCGCCCAGGGCATACGCGAAATCGTGCTCGAAGCGCGCTCGCGCCGCGTCGATCTGCCAGCCGACGCAGCGCCGGAACAAGGGGCCGAAAAACGCGGGGCCGATGCCATCGAAATTGCCGAGGACAGCCTCGCGCAGACTCCCGCCATACACGTGCACGACCTTGCTGCGCCATGGTGGCAGCATGCCCATGACGATTGCGGTAGGGTGGAACGAGTCGTTGATCAGGAGGTCGTTGGCGCGCAGCGCGCGTTGTAGCCGCCAGATATCGCGCAGTATCTTCGTCGGATTCGCCATATAGCCGGCCACATTGCGGTTCGATGCCTGGCGCAGCATGTTCTGGCGGGGGTCGAACTGCATCGCGTAGTCATGCGACAGGATGCGCGCCTGTATGCCGAATCCGCGCAGGAATGCGCAGCCAGCGTGCGAGGTCGTCATCACGTCGACGTCCGCGCCGGCTTGGCGCAACGCATGCACAAGCAGTTGCGCCCGCATCAAGTGGCCGCGCGCATCGGCCGTGGCAAGGTACAGAATGCGCGGCATTACCGGGGACCGTTCCCAGGCGCGATGCGCAAGGCCAGGCCTGCCGCATACAGGGCGATTGCACCTGAAATGGCGAATCCGGTCTCGATCTTCCGCACTTCGGCCAGGACCCGTGCCAGGCACGGCATCTCGGCGGGCGCCACAAGGCGGTGCAGCGTATGGGCACACAGGCGTACGTGTCGGCGTTCGTCCGCCAATACTTGGGAAAACAGCGGGTACAGGGCGTGTCCGGCACCGATCGCTTCGCAGTGGCGCTGCAGAATGCGCACGGCCATCTGTTCCGCGCACAGCACCGTTGCGTAGGACAGGACGACGGACCCGTGGGCGAACGACGGCGCGTGCTTCCGCGCCACCCGGCCCCAGCGGTCAAGCTTGCGCCGGCTTAGCCCGGCCGGAACGCGACGAGAAGAAAGGCGCGGACCCCGGGCGTCCAGCGCCGCGGCGTACAGGACCGTATGGATGTCTTCTTCCTCGAGGTGCTGGGTGATCTGGCGGGTCATCTGGCCATCCCCGTCGAGATGTAATTGGCCGCGCAGGATGTCCAGAGACGCCTCTTCGGCATCGAGGTACATGCTCAGCAATAGCCGCTCGCCCAGCGCACTCGCGTGCAGGTGGTGCAGCGCGCGCCGCTTGATACGATCGACGAGCCAAGCCTGTAGCGCTGGCCAGCCATGCGTCGCAGGCGGGGCCGCAAGGGCGTCCGCGACGTTCGCCAGACCGGCCGGGCTGTCGCCAGCGAGGCGCGGGAGAGTCATGACTTCGGCAGGCTCTGGTCGCGCTGCCAGGCGAGGATCAGCCCCATGAAGCTTTCCTGCATGAAGGCGTGCCCCGAACGGACTGCACCGTCGAAGGGCGTTTCGCGGCCATTGAAGCGGAGGTAGCCCTTGCCATCGCGGGCCCCAAACGCGAGCGCATCATGCTTCTTGAAGCCGCTGTCCTGCACTGCGCGCAAAACGGGCTGGTTTTCCAGGCCGAACAGAAACAGCTCGCGCTGCACGACCCAGCGCGGAATGTGGCTACTCAGTGCGTCGAGCTTGATTTCCCAGTTTCCGCTCCGGAAAGCCTGGTCCACCCCGACGGGGCTGCTTGTGCCGGTCGCTTTGAAGCCTGCCCGCAGGAGAGACTTCGACACCTTTCCAAAGCCTAATCCGACCGTGATCCCGGCCGTCTCCGGATCGCCGCTGTCGCTGGACCTGACCGAGACGACCGAACGTGCCAGCCGTTTTCTCAACGACGGGTCCGCAAACAGTTTGCCGACTTCCGCCGGGGCCATGATCGTGTGCGCATGCGGGCCGTCCCGCACGACGATCTCGTACGCGTCCATCGACACTTGGGAGAAGTTGCCTTCGACGGGCGCATGGACATACGTCTCCATCTCCCATTGCTCGCCCTTGCGCCGTACCAGCACATGTAGGCTCAACGGCACGCGCTGCCCGTCCGTCGCGATGCCGCTTCCTTGCAGCAGCACGTCGCCGACGACGATGTCCTTGCCGACCGGCCCGCTCGAAAAGCGAATCTGTCGACTCGTCGTATCAACCTCCGCTTTTGCCGCCGGGAGGTCGACCGCGATGCGGTTGCAGTCGGCGTTTTCCGCAGCGTCGCCGCCAGCCGGACAACCGCTGGCGGACGCGAAATGGTATACCCCGCGCCCGCTCAGTTCGATCGGGGCGGCGGCGACGTTCACGCCATACAGCAAGAGCGTAGCAATCGCTGCGCGCGAGGCCACCCTGCAAAATTCGTTCATGCTCATCCCCATGGTCGATGGATTAGTGACGGTGATAAGACAGCGCTTCGAGCTTTCGGTCCGGCGCTGGCGAAAATATGGCAACGAGGGAGCGCGTGATTGCGCCGCATGTATCGATTGCCGACAAGCCCAGCAGCAACAACACGCTCAGCGGGCGCTGCAGCCCGCGCAAGGGCGGCAGATCCTGGCGGTTGAGGGCCTTCAGGCTGTAGAACAGGCGGGCGGCCATGACGCACCCCGGACCGATCGGGCCGCTGCGCGCGAGCCATTGGAACGAGCTGGGCAGCTGCGAACGCACCAGGTAGGGCGTTAGGCTGACGCTGTCCTCCCCACGAATCCACCGCAATTTGAACAGCTCGCGACGCGTGTCGGGTAGCCGGTGCTCGGTGTGTGCGTGCACGGCATAATGCAGCTTGATGCCGTCGGCGAGCAGACGTATGCCCATGACCTGGCAGTGGGCGCGATAGACGCCCGGCAATTCCTGGTAGCGATACTTGTCGAAGACCTCGCGCCGGAATGCGACGTTGTTCGCGTAGAAATTGCTGGTCGCGCCAGTTCCCAGCGTACTTGGGAAGTACATGAAGTCGATGGACGTCAGCGCGACGCCGAATGCGCTTGACGAGTAGCTCGTACGGCCGGCGACGACAAGCGGGGCATCCTCTGCAGGTGCCGTGAACGGGAGAAGCAGGTGCTCGAGCCACCGCGTTGCAGGATTGCAGTCAGCGTCACAGAATGCCACGTAATCGCAGCGCTCGGGGTCAGCGTAGTCGAAGCCGGCGTTCTTGGCTTCGTAATAGCTGTCGCTGGCGTCGATGGGGACGAAGTCGATAATCCGGCCCGCGAGCCGGACGATTTCGGCACGCGCGGCAGCATCGATACCGTCGTGCGTAATGATCCACTGTGCCAGCGTGGCAGGTGCGACGGTTTGCAGCGCTAGGCGGGCCACGATACGTTTCAGGCTCGCCAGCGCCTCTTCGACATTGCCGCCGCCGCGCAGGTTGTTCGTTTCAAGGATGAGTGCAGTTCTCGATGCGATAGAACGGACTGCTTCAACCGGGGTCTCGCTTCCGTGCATCCCAACTCCTCGTCGTTTCCTATGGAATATTGCACATTAGTGCAACATATTCCGGGCGGCAAGGGCGGATGGCGTAACCTTTGATCTGCGTCGTCCCCCGGTGTCGGAATAATTGTCGCGTCATCTGATGAAGTAAAACGTTTCGGGGACGGGCAAGAGAGATCGTGTGAGGCGGTATTCAGCAGAACGGAAAGAAGTGCTCCTGCGGCAGATGATGACGCCACAGAACAGGCTGGTGTCAGAGCTGACCCGCGAGAGCGGCATCACAGAGCAAACGTTCTATACTTGGCGCCGTCAACTTCGCAATCAAGGAACAGCGGTCTCTCGGCGCCAGTACCGATGTGGCCCGGGTTGTCGCAGCCAGCAGCCGACGCTGGTGGCGCAACAGTGCGCAAGCTTTGAACCGGATACTGACGATAGCCTATTTTGATCGTCTTGGCATGCCACGACTCACGTGATCCCAACTTCTCGAACCGCCCGGTGCGGACCCGCATGCCGGGGTCGTGTGGGAGGGCACCCGTCAGTTACACTGGCGGCCCCAATCCCGATTTCCGGAATAGAACAGACGAGCACGGCGCCCGCGTGCCCTGCGGGTGAGATTCGAAGCTACGCACATGCTTGCGCGTGCGTGGTCCTCCAGGATGTAGTCGAACCCTTACGCCTCCGCCAGGACAATTGTTTTGAGTGATCTTTAACGTTCATGAGACCCGCAAGCTCCGAGAACTGCGGGTCTTTTGTGTTTCTGGGGCCCGGACTTCACAGCCAATACGAAGCCTGTAATCGGGAACGATCGTGTCCGATGCGGTCGCTGAACTTGAATCTGCCTGTGTTTAAGAGTGGAACCGGAGCTCTGCCGCGGCGCGGTACAACGTTACCCTGGAGTACTGGTTCGACGAGCTCGTGTGGACGGTAAATATGACAGACCTGACGTAGCGGACGATGCATTCTGCGGAAGAGCCGGGGGGCGACTCCATGTCCGGCCGACGCATAAGCTGAGACTCCCGTACGCCACCAACCGGCGATTCACCCTATTATCCTTGCATGCATTGAAAGCAAGAATATTTGCCCAATTTTATCTGGAGGGATACATGGCTACTTATACCCGCTTTGGCTGGATGATTGCTTGTTCCACGCTCGTCATGTTTGACCTGATGTATTTGAATACCTACGAAATCGCGCATGTCCACTTTAGCCAGACTCGGGCGGGGATGGCACTGGTGATGGGTGCGGCGATGGCAATCGTGATGCTGGGTTTCATACTGGGCATGTACGAGGACAGGCGGTGCAATGTAGCCATCTTCGTGGGTGCCTGCGTGATCTTTGCAGTGTCGCTGTGGTTCGTGCGCAGCCAGGCGACGGTCGACGACGTTTCCTACATGCGGGCGATGATTCCGCCCCATTCGATTGCGATCATGACGAGCGAACGCGTCCGAATGCGCGATGCCCGCGTGCGCGAACTGACCGATGGCATCGCCGCTACACAGCGCAAGGAAATTGCGGAGACGGAGGCGTTGATTGCCGATATCGAACGTAGAGGGCCGCAACACTGAGCGTTTTGCAGAATCGGCCCGGATAACGGCGCTGGGCGACGTAACGTCTGGCCGTCGCGTGCCGGCGCTGCGCGGAAGAGTGCGGCAAGATGGGCGCGACGGCCCAAATTGCGCCTGATCTTCGCTTGTTATGTCGAGCGTGATGGCGGCCCGCACCGGTGACGGCCGCGGCGATGGTCATGCTGATGAAGTGGTACGTCGAGGACCTGCCTGGCCATGCACACCGGCGGGGAAAATCACGCGGGCGCGCAGCCCCCGCTCGCCGTCCGGCCGGTCGAGCAGGGAGATCGTCGCGCCGATCCGGTCGACGATCGATGCCGTGATCGCGAGCCCCAGGCCCGAACCGATCTCGCCGCTGCCGAGCACGCGGTAGAACGGATCGAACACGCGCTCGCGCTCGGCGGGGACGATGCCCGGTCCCGTGTCGTCGACGTCGAGAACGATGCGGTCGCTCGCGGCGGTCACGCGGATGTCGATGCGTCCGCCCTCCGGCGTGTAGCGGATCGCATTGTCGACGAGATTCTTGACGAGGATCCGGATGTCCATGGCGCGCCCCGTAACCGACGCATCGGCATCGCCTACCATTCCGAGATCGATCGCCTTGGCCTCCGCCAGCGGCACGAGGTCCTCGAAGGCTTCCTGGATCGCCTTCTGCAACGGTACCTGCGTCAACGGCTCGCCGCCGCCCTCCTGGGAGCGTGCCAGCGTCAGCAACTGGTCGAGCAGGATGCGCGTGCGTGCCAGGCCCGCCGACAGCGCGTCGAGCCTGGCGCGCGCCTCGCACGGCATCTCGGTCGCCGCCAGGCGTTCCGCCTGCAGCGACATGGCCGTCATCGGCGAACGCAGTTCATGCGCCGCGTCCGCGATGAAGCGCCGCTGCAGCGCCAGCGCGCGCGCGGTGCGGGCGATCAGCTTGTTGATCTCGCTGACGAAAGGCCACACCTCGGACGGGAGCGGCGTCCGGTCCAGTTCCCGCAAGTCGTGGCCGCGGCGCTTGCCGAGCTGTACGGCCAGCCTTTGCAGGGGCAGGAACATCGTACGCACCAGCAGCGCCGCCAGCAGGATGAGGACCGGACCGAGGAACAGGATGGGCATCACGGTGCGCAGGGCGCTCGAGCGGGCCGCGGCGTCGCGGACCGCCGTCTGCTGCGCGACGGCGACGCGTACGCCTTTCGCGTTGGTGCGGACGAAGACGCGCCAGGTTTCGTCGCCGATGGCAACCGTCTGCAACCCGTCGGGCAGGGACGGGCCGAAACGCGGGGGCCTTTCCGGTTCGGGAATGCGCGTGCCGGGCGCGTCGATGAAACGCACGACCAGGCGGGCGTCGAAATCGACGTCGCCCACGTTTTCGCGCGCCATCGGCGATGTCGGCACGGCGTCCAGTCTGCTGATGAGGTAGCCGACCTGGCGCAGCTGCGTGTCCTGGCCGCGGTGCGCCTCGGCGGTGGCGGCCATGTAGGAGTAGAGGCCGGCGACGGCGGCGCCGATCAGGATGGCCGCCGAGATCCACAGCGACAGCCTGAAGCGCAACGACGCCGTCAACGGCCCTTCGCGACCATCCATCCAACGCCCCGGACGTTCTTGATGATGTCGCTGCCCAGCTTCTTGCGGATCGAATGGATCAGGAACTCGATCGCGTTGCTCTCGACCTCTTCGTTCCAACCGTAGACCCTGTGTTCGAGTTCCAGGCGGGAGAGGATGGCGCCTGGTCGTACGAGCAGCGCCTGCAGCAGGGGGAATTCGCGCGCCGTCAGGCGCACGGTCGCCGTGCCGGCGCGCGCCTCGTGGGTCGCGGGATCGAGTTCGACGATGCCGTTGCCCAGCACGGTGCTGCCCGTACCCTCGGCGCGGCGGCTCAGCGCGCGCATGCGCGCCAGCAGTTCGCTCATCGCGAACGGCTTGACGAGATAGTCGTCCGCGCCGCCGTCGAGGCCGGCCACGCGGTCTTCCGTCGTTTCGCGCGCCGTCAGCACCAGCACCGGAACGCCGTTGTGCGCCGCGCGGATGCGGCGCAGCACCTCCATGCCGTCCATGCGGGGCAGGTTCAGGTCCAGCAGGACCAGCGCGTACTCATGCACCAGCAGCGCCGTCAGCGCCGCTTCGCCGTCGCATACCCAGTCGGCCGCGTAGCTGGCGTCGCGCAGCGCGTGCTGCACGACGCTGCCGATCATGGGATCGTCTTCCACCAGCAATACTCTCATCGTTCCACTTTCCATGCGGGCACCACCGGGCTGTCGAACATCGTGCTCGCCAGCCGCGCCAGGTCATCCGGCCGGGCGCCGGCGGCCATGTGCGCGGTCAGCCAGCGTGCCTGTCCACCATTATGCAGCAGCTCATCGATCAATACGCACGCGGCCGGGAAGTCCGGATCGTCCGAGCGTGCCGCCAGGCGGGCGAGGTCGTCTCGCACCACGTGAGCTATGCTGTGTTTCTTCCGCGTGCACGGGTCGATCCACGCGCCCAGCACGCCGCGCCGCGTGGCGTTGAAGCGGTTCCATGGATACACGTCGGCGGCCCGCCGGCAGGGCCAGCTGCCGGGGCGTTCCGCGACTTCGACGCACAACTCGCGCGCGTAGCACGCGAGGGCCACGGCATAGGCCGGACGCAAAGGCGCGTCGAGCGCGCGCAGCTCGACCGCCCCATTCCCGGGATCCGGACGGACGTCCCAGTCGACGTCCTCGACGCGCGTGGCGAGGCCGTATCGCGCGAGACGCGCGACATGCTGCACGACATCCTGCCAGCTGCGCAGCGCGGGCGGCATCATGCCGCTGCCCTGGAACCTACCGGCCACGTTGTTGCGTGCGCTGCAAAAGCCCGAGTCCTGCCCACGCCAGTACGGCGAGCTTGCGGAAAGCGCGATGAACAGTGGCGCGCGCTGATTCAGCCAGGCGCCGATGCGCACCGCCTCGTCGGCGCTCGGCGCACCGATCTGGACGTGCATGCCGAAGCCCGCGGCATGGTTGCGTTGCCTGCCGCCTGTCCGGACCGGATGGGTGCCGCCGCCCGCGACCGCGGCCCCGACCGAGCGGGCGGCCCGCCGCACGCAGCACCGCATGTCTTCGAGCGCGTCCGCCGCCGCGCAGTAGCCGTCCAGCGCCGAGGTGGCCACGTCGAGTGTCGTCGCGTCGATGTCCGGCGTCGCCGCCCAGGCCGCGTCCTGCCCTTCCAGCCGGAACGCGATGTCGGGCGCCGCGGGATGCAGATCGTACGTCTCGCGGTCGAGCACCATCCACTCGAGTCCGATCCTCATGCTGCCCGGCCGCGCGGCGGCGAACCGCGGCGGCGGGATCGATCCAGCCATGTTCGACTTCCTTCCCTGAACGCGTGACGAGCGCAAGGATAGGGGGCCTCACTTAGCGAATACTTAGCCGCTGGCGCAGTCGCATTACGCGCCCTGCCGCAGCGGTATGGAGGCATACCGATGGCGCTGCCGGTAACCGGAACCTGGCGTAAACATGAACCGTATTGATTTCCTGACGCTAAGGGTTTGCTAAGTCGGCCTGCCTACCATTGCCGGGTTCCCTCAGCTGCCGATCCGGCGATATGAAATATTTTGCATCTCTCATGCTGGCGCTGGCGTTCCTGTCAGGGCCGGTATCCAGCGTCCAGGCGCGCGCTGCGCGCACCGTCAAGGTCGTCAAGACGAAACCGGCACATACGCACCGGCATGCCAGGCCGCACAGGCGCCATCGGGCGCCGGGGGCGCGGGCGGTCAGGATGGTGGCGCTGAAGTCCAGCGCCGTCCTCATCCTCGACCCGAAGACGAAGGCCGTCCTGTATGGGAAGAATGCGCAGGCCGTCATGCCCATCGCTTCCCTGACGAAGCTGATGACGGCCCTGGTCGTCCTGGAAGCGAAGCAGGACATGGCGGAGGTGCTGGCCGTCACGGATGCGGACGTCGACCGTCTCAAATACTCGTCGTCGCGGCTGCACGTCGGTACGCGCCTGTCGCGCTCGGCCATGCTGCACATTGCACTGATGAGTTCGGAGAACCGCGCGGCGTCGGCGCTCGGGCGGCACTATCCGGGAGGAACGAAGGCATTTGTCGCGGCCATGAATGCGAAGGCACGGGCGCTGGGCATGCGGCGTACGCATTTCGTGGAACCGACCGGCCTGTCGAGCGCCAACGTCTCCACGCCGGAAGACCTGGCCCGTCTCGTCGTTGCCGCCGAACGCCATGCGCTCATACGGCGGTATTCGACGGACCGGCATTTCACGATTCGCCAGGGCCGGCAGCATACCGACTACCACAACACGAACCGGCTGACGGCAAACCCGCGCTGGAAGATCCGGCTGCAGAAGACGGGTTACATCGCCGAGGCCGGCCGTTGCATGGTCCTGCACGCCACTGTCGCGGGGCGCCCGACGGTCATGGTGTTCCTCGACGCGCAGGGAAAATTTTCCCGTGCGGCCGACGCCAACCGGGTGCGCGCATGGCTGGCCAGAAACCGGCTCGCGGCACGCGGCTGAGTCCGCACTCGCAGCGATTGAACTTGGGCGGCAATCGTGCAACGATTTGATGCATCGCCGCAAGAAATGTTTGGACAAATGCGACGCGTGGGCGAAAATTCTCCGGTTATCCTCTGTTGCCCGCCGATTTCATGAACGGACCCGACACCCAACCCACGCCGCCATCGCTGCGCGCCGCTATCGCCCACCGTTTCAGCCTCCACGACGACAAGGCGGACGACGCCGAGATCGACCGCGCCATCCGCGCCGGCGTGGAGTTGCAGGGCGCGACGTTGTGGATCCTGATGCTGGCGATCCTGATCGCGTCCGTCGGCCTGAACACCAACTCCACTGCCGTGATCATCGGCGCCATGCTGGTGTCGCCGCTGATGGGGCCGATCGTCGGGTTCGGCTACGGGATCGGCATCCTCGACTTCGCGCTGATCCGCCGCGCGCTCGCCAACCTCGGCATTGCCGCCACGATCAGCCTGTCGACCTCGACGCTGTATTTCCTCGTCACGCCGCTGGCCGAGGCGCAGTCGGAACTGCTGGCGCGGACGACGCCCTCGCTGTGGGACGTCCTGATCGCGCTGGCGGGCGGGCTGGCCGGCATCATCGGGCAGACCCGGCGCGAGAAGTCGAACGTGATCCCCGGCGTGGCCATCGCGACGGCGCTGATGCCGCCGCTGTGCACGGCCGGCTACGGCCTCGCGAACGCGAACTGGTCGGTGTTCGGCGGCGCTTTTTACCTGTTCTCGATCAATTGCGTGTTCATCGCGTTCGCGGCCGTCATCGTCATCGACTTCCTCCGTTTGCCGCACCGGAAATTCATCGATCCCATCAAGGAGCGCCGCGTCAAGCGGGCGTTGCTGGCGGTCGTGCTGCTCACCGCGTTGCCGAGCATCTGGCTCGCGGCGCGCCTCGTCGACAACGAAGTCTTCGGCAGCCGCGCGCGCGAGTTCGTGCGCAAGGAATTCAATACGGCGTCGGTGCACGTGCTGGAGACCCGCGTCGCGCCGGGGACGCACGACATCGAAGTCACCCTGATCGGCACGCCGCTGGCCAGGACGGCGATCAAGACCATCGAGCGGAAGCTGGCATCCGCCGGCCTGACGAACGCGCGCCTGTTCGTGCACCAGGGCGAGGCGCCGCACGTCGAAAGCCAGAAGATCGACGTCGGCAGCCTGAAGGCCGACATCCTGGCCGATATCGTGCGCAACAACCAGGACGCGCTGCAGGACAGGGATGCCACGATCGAAGCCTTGCGCCACCAGGTTGCGGCCCAGCAGGAATGGGTGGCGGCGGCCGGCGCGGTGAAACGCGAATTCGAAGCGCAGTACCCGCAGTGCGGCGACGTCCTCGTGGGCAAGGCCGCTCAGGACGGCGTCGACGGCGCGGCGCCGGTGCCTTTCCTCAGCGCGACTTGCCGGCGCATGCCGCGTGCGGACGAGGTCAAGCGGATCAACGAGTGGTTGAAGGTGCGAAGCGGCATGTCTGACGCCAGAGTGGTTCTTGTCGCCGGACGACCGCAGACCGTACGACGCCCCGCGCCAGGTCCATGATCCCCGTTGGTCGCTTCGGTCTGGTCGTGGAACAGCACCTGATGGGCGGGGAAGGGGAGATTATGGTTTCGCAGGGCCCGTCAGGAGCAGCAGCAGCACGCTGTGCGGCGCCAGCCGCGCTTCCAGTTTGGCGCTGGTGTCGCCCGTCTTCTTGCTCCACAGGTCGGACCAGCGGTAGACGGTCTGCTTGAAATCGACTGACCGGTTGTTCAGGTCATCGATCAGGACTTGCTTCTTCCAGTCGTGGTGAACGTCGGCAGGCTGGTTGGAGCGGTTCAGGAACATCAGCGCCCACTGGCCGCCGTCGAGCGGCTTGGCATAGACTTCCAGCGGACCGTCGGCGAGGACGCGCAGCGCCTGCACACCCAGCTTGTCCTGGTTCACCGCGATCACGCCGGGGTTGGTCAGGATGCGGCGGGTCGACTCGGACATGGAGCGCAGGTCGTTGCCCAGGATGAGGGGCGAGGCCATCATGGCCCAGATCGACAGATGGGCGCGGTCTTCATCCTCGCTCATGCCGTTGCCCACTTCGAGCATGTCCATATCGTTCCAGTGGCCAGGCCCTGCGAACTTGCGCAGGTTTGCCTGCTTGTCGAGGATGCGCAGCACGCCCAGACCAGTCGAGAGACCGGGACTGAATTCGCAGTCGAAGCAATTATAGATATCGGGTGTGGTGCGCCACGAATGGCCGACCTGGCCGGCCCACTCCCACGGCTTGCTCATGCCCCATTCGCATATGCTGAACAGCATCGGGCGGCCCGCCTTGGCGATCGCGTCGCGCATCGTGGTGTAGGCCGCTTCAGCGTTCATGCTCGGGGTGTTACACCAGTCGTACTTGACGTAATCGATGTCCCAGCTGGCGTAGGTCCGCGCATCCTGATATTCGTGGCCGCGGCTGCCGGGACGGCCGCCGCAGGTGGTCGCGCCGGCGTCCGAGTAGATGCCCAGCTTTAGTCCCTTGCCGTGCACATAGTCTGCCAGCACCTTCATACCGGATGGGAAGCGCTTGGGGTCGGGCTGGATGTTGCCGTCGGCGTCGCGCTGGCCTTGCCAGCAATCGTCAATGTTCACATACTGGAAGCCGGCGTCCTTCAAGCCATGCTTGACCATGGCATCGGCAGTCTCGCGGATCAGGCGCTCGTCGATTTCGCAGGCAAATTTGTTCCAGCTGTTCCAGCCCATTTGCGGGGTGCTGGCCAGGCCTTCTGCCTTTTGAGCCCAGCTATTGCCAAAGGCGGCGGCACCCAGCAAGGCGCCTAACACGAGCTGCGCCGTGCGTTTGGTGTTCATCTTGATTCCTATCATTATGCGGATGTTTGAAAGTTTGCGTTCGTGTGGGCGGCCAGCACGCTTGCCGTGACCGCCGCAACTGCAAGGTCGGGCCTTGGCCGCCTGGTGTGAGCCTTGAACGTGCATCGAACCGCAAATTCGCGTCTCACCGACTCGTGTAGAGCGAGGTGGCATCAAGGAGGCACACGCTTGACAGCGTAACTGCCGGCTTTATTTTGCGTCCGGCGTCGTGGGCGGTAGCGGAACCTGGCCTGAGCCTGAAGCATAGGCAATCCGTCGTGGACAACGATATCGGCGGCAATCGAATTTCTAGCAATCCGCAGAAATTGCAAGCAATCTTAACCACAGTGAAAAACGTTTCATATTTGATAGGCTGTTCAAGGAAGAATTCGGCTGTACGCCGAAGTCATTCCGGATGCTAGCCGCCCGGCAGCCGCAGCGGGGACAGCCCGTCGATAGCGTTCCGTCAGAACCACTTGCCTGAACACTGCGGCTGAACCGCTGCAGGGCCGCGCGAGGCGTGGTCATCCCCATCCCCTGCCAGTCTCCATGTCGCCGGCCGCCACGGCCGATTTCTACTGTGGCTAACATCGCTTGCAATTTCTGCGGTTTGCAAGAAATTCGATTGACAGCGATATCGGTGCCCATGTGGAACGGCCTATGTTTTGCACACGGGTCTGATTCCGCGACCGTCTTCCGTCCGCCACGGTGCCCGAACCCGGCACCCGGCCGATGCTGGGAATCGGCCTGCTGAGGTTTCGGAAATGTTTTCCAAACACACAAGTAAAATGGACACGACGAAAGCACAGCGGATCGCACTGTTATTCAACGCGAACAAGATATTCGATTACGAAGTCATTGCCGGCATTGCCGCCTATTTTGGAAGTACGGGGGCGGCTTGGGATATCTTCCTGGAAGAAGATTTTCGATTGCGCCTTGCGGGCATCGAGCACTGGCAGGGCGACGGCGTTATCGCCAACTTTGACGATCCAGCCGTGGCAGAAGCGTTGTCGCGCTGTAGCGTACCGGTGGTCGCAATTGGCGGTTCCTATGCCGACCCGTCGAATTACCCTGCCGGTGTACCCTACGTTGCGACCGACAACATCAAGCTGATCGAACTGGCACATCAGCATCTGATCGATGTCGGCCTGCAGCGTTTCGCCATGTTCAGCGTTCCCGCCACCGCGGAAAACCGCTGGGCGCAGGAGCGCGAGAATGCCTTCCGCAGCCTGATGCAGGGCGACCGCCTTGAAGCGGAGATATTCCGCGGCTGCGAAACCAGCGTCCATTCGTGGGACGAGGCAGTCCAGGGGCAGATTGACTGGTTGCGCAGCTTGCCCAAACCGGTTGGCATCATCGCCGTCACGGACGCGCGTGCACGCCAGCTCATACAGGCCTGCATTATCGCCAACGTCGAAGTGCCGGAACAGGTGGCGATCATCGGCATCGACAACGACCCGCTGGTGCGCAGGCTCACCCGCATACCGCTCAGTTCCGTGATCCAGGACGCGCAGGAGATCGGGCGCGCGGCCGCCCGTCTGATCGGGCAGATGCTGCACGGGGTGTGCCCGCCGAAGACGCCGATCGTGGTGCCGCCGGCCGGCATCAACGTGCACGCGTCCAGCCAGTACCAGCTGATCAAGCATCCGAACGTGATGCGCGCGCGCCACTTCATCCGCCAGTATGCGTGCCAGGGCATCAGGACCGAACAGGTGGCCCAATACGTGGGCGTGTCGCGCTCTACGCTCGACGCCGTGTTTCGCCGGGAGCTGGGATGCAGCGTGCACGACGTGATCCTGAGCTTCAGGCTCAGTGCCGCCCGGGCCGGCCTGGATAGCGGGGATCGCAGCAAGGCCGACGTGGCGCTGAACAGCGGCGTTACGTCTATCTAAGTAGTCATGCAAAATTTATCGTGAACTTGCTGCCGAAGCCTCTCATCAAGGATTGAATCTCGTCGAGCAAATCTGCGCCGTTCCTGGCAACGAAGCGGCGCCAGAAATGCTTGGCATGCTTCCACAAGATCTCAATCCGATTGAGCTCCGGGCTATAGGGAGGCAAGTAGTACAGATACAGCCCGTGTTTGGCCCACTGGCGTCGCTTCTTCTCCATCAGGTCGCCCTTGTGAATACCGGCATTGTCGATCAAGACGATGCGTGGAACCGCGTAAGGCTGGAGTGCAATCCGATCGAAGAATGCGATCACATCGTCGCGTGTCGTCGGCCGTTGCTGAGTGCTCCAGGTCAGTTGGCCGTCGTGACGCAAGGCTCCAAGCACATTCACGCGCTGTCGGTGCGCGAGCGGTTCGACGGCCCGGGTCTCGCCGATCCTGCCCCAGCCGTACTGCACGGGAGGATTTGGACTGAAGCCTGATTCGTCGAAGTACAGCAGCTCGCAGCGTTGTTCATGGTCGAGCTTGGCCAGTGCGTTGATCACTTTTCTGGCGTACTCGAACGCCACCTGATTTCGCTTTTTTTTAGAGCGTACCGATAGCGCTTGTACGTGAAATTCATCTCCTTGAGATACCGTTTGGCTGTGCTTTCGCTGATCGACGCATGGTCTCGGCATTGCTCGATCTGGCGCAGCAGTGCAACCACGCTTCCGCCCTCGGAATGCGCCAACTCGCCAAGAGCCTGCTGCTGCTGAGGCGTCCACTTCCTTGGTCGACCGGTATGACGCCCCTCGTACAATCCGGCCAGGCCAAGCTTGTTCCAGCGTTGCCTCCACTGCTCGACGCTGTTCAGGTGCACCCCGAACTCATCCGCCGTTTTCTGCAGCGTTAATCCCTGACTCAACCGCAAAATTCCCTGTGCGCGCATCCGTGTCCGCGGATGCGGGTGGAACACGCCCATCTCACGCAGCGTGCGCCGCTCGTCTTCGGACAACTCCAAGTGCTTCATCGCCCAACCCCTGCTGCGTGATCAATTTAGCTTTGACAGCAAAAATTGGGCGACTACTTAGTACGTGCTTTGAATCAGGCGTTTTTATTTGAAGCTGACTTCCGCAACGATTGTGGCGCCACCCAGCGCGGCGGAGCTACGTTCGATACCGGAAAACGTCAAGCCAATCCTATTTGAGGAGACAATATGTTTCGGAAGCATAATTTGATCGTCCCAACGCTGGTCGCGGCGCTTCTCGCCGGTTGCAGCGGGGGCAGCACGCCCCCCGGCGCGTCCGGCACCGCACCGGCCCTCGCCGCCACCACCGGCTCGGCCACCAGTTATACGAGCGTGAAGTGGGCCGGTGGCGGCTACGTCACCGGCCTCGTCTACCATCCGACGACCGCGGGCCTCATGTACGCACGCACCGATGTCGGTGGCGCCTACCGCTGGAATAATTCGAACGGGTCGTGGACGCCGATTACCGACGGTATCGGTTTCAACGGGGGCGAGAGCGAGTTTCACGGCGTCGAAAGCATCGCCCTCGATCCGGCCAACGACCAGCTCGTCTACCTGGTTACCGGCATGTATACGAAAGACGGCGGCGGCAACCCGTCTAACGGCCGTATCTATGCCTCCAGCAACCGCGGCCTCACATGGACGCACTACGACCTGCCTTTCCCGGTGGGTGGCAATGAAGGCGGCCGGGCCATCGGCGAACGCCTGAAGCTCGATCCCACCAATCCGTCGACGATGTTCTACGCCTCGCGCACGGCCGGCCTGTGGAAAAGCACGAACTCGGGTCAGACGTGGACCCAGACGGCTCTGTCGAGCACCGTGCTCACGGGCGCCCAGATCCAGGCTATCGGCGCCGTGAAGGGCGTCGAGCAGATCATGTTCGACAACTCGAACGTGGGTGGCGGTCAGACGACCTGGATCATGTATGCCGCCGTCGCGCCGGACTACGGCCAGGTGGCGGGCCTGACCTCGACCCTGTACAAGTCCGTCAACGGCGGCTTTTCGTGGACGCCGGTGTCGGTCCCGTCGAACGTGTCCGGTTACTACGTCCCGCACATGGTGCGTACCAGCGACGGCATGTACTATGTGGTATTCAACCAGAACGCCGGCGAGGGCGCCGGCGGTCCCGGTTACCTCTACAAGTTCGGTGGCGTGGCCGGCAATGAGTCCTGGACCCAGCTCTCCAGCATCACGACCGGCGGCGGCTACGGCGGTGTGTCCGTGTACGGCACCGGCTCGACGGCCCGTATCGCGCTGGCCGTGACCGGGACCTGGAGCTCCGCCGGTCCTGTCGTCCAGCTGTCCGACAACGGCGGCGGCACCTGGCGCGAAATCGCGGGCGGCATGCTGCATTACGGCGGACAGTTCTGGGGCTGGATCGACGACATCGAGATCGATCCAGCCAACCGCGACCACATCATGCACGTCACCGGCGGCGGCGTCTGGGAAACCTGGAACGCGTCGTCGGCCACGCCGAGCTGGGACTTCCCGAACAACAACCTCGAGGAGACCGCCACCCTGGCCGTCGTCACGCCGCCGGCCGGCGCGCCGTACAAGTTCGTCAACAGCGCAGGCGACATCGGGACATGGGTCCAGACCGACCTCGCGACGACGCCGACCAGGGGCCCTCTCGCCGATTGGAACAATGGCAACTACGCCGACGTGCTGTGGTCTGATCCGAACTACATCGTCGGTGCCGGCCTCAACAACTCAACGCAACCAAAAAGCGTCTTCGGCTTCTGGTCCGGCGACGCCGGCAACTCGTGGTCGAACTTCGCGACCCTGCCTGCGGGCGCGGCAGCGAACGATTCCGACAACGGGAGTATCGTGACCACGTCTCGCAACAACGTGATCTGGGCGCCGTCCGGCTCGGTGCCATCCTATACCACGAACAATGGCGCGAGCTGGACCGCGACCAACCTGCCGGCGCCGGCAAACCCCGGCGGCTGGGCTAACGGCTATCGCCTGGTCGTCGACCGGAAGAATCCGAACAAGGTCTATGCGTACGATTCGGGCGGCGCATTCTGGGGGCCGGCGGGCAAGGTCTACGTCTCGACCGATGGCGGCCACAACTTCACGCTGAGCCAGGGCTCGGTGTCGGCGAACCTGTACCACAACGCCTTTGATCTCACGTCGATGGTGGTCAACCCCAACGTCGAGGGTGACCTCTGGCTGGCCGACGGCAACGCCGTGTACCACTCGACCAATTCGGGGGCGACCTGGACCAAGCTGAACGGCTTCGCGACGGTCGGTGACGACGGCGCGCGGGGCCAACTGCATGGCGCCAGCGTGATCGCCCTGGGCAAGGCACAGGCAGGCAGCCCGTACTCGGCCGCGGTCTACGTCGTGGGTACGATGAACGGCGTATGGGGCTTGTACCACTCCGACGATGGCGGTGCGACCTGGGCACGCTTCAACGATGATGCGCACCAGTACGGCGGCATCGGCGCGATGGCGGGCGATTGGAACACCTACGGGCGCGTCTACTTCAGTGGCACCGGCCGCGGTCTGGTCTACACCAACTGAGTGATACGTCCCAGACGCCGCCAATGACCGCTGCGGCACCGCAAACGTGCCGCGGCGGTCTTTCGATCTGATCCGCAGCTTGCAACCGGAGCGCCGGTGTCGTCAGGCCGCGTGCATCAAGTCCCTTTGCCATCTTGCACGTGATGAAGTCGCTTCCGTGTCGAGCATGGCCCCGGCTTATGCTGGCCGGTCCATTCCCTCCAGATCGCCCCCCTGGCGCGCATGCTTGCGTGGCAGCTTTTCGACCAGCGGCAGGAAACGCACTGCCCATCGGTTGACCGTGGCGGGGTCGACGGAGCCGTACGGAAACGTATTCCTTTGATCCGGGCATCCCACCCCTTGGTTCCACGATCGGCCTGTGGTGTGGCAGCCATTTCTTCCGGCCCGCTTGCCTGACCGACGCCACCCGTCACGTCCGATTTTTACTATGGCTGACATTCCTTGCAATTTCTGCGGAGTGCAAGAAATTCGATTAGCGGCGATATCGTTGTCCATGACGGACGGCCTATGCTTCACACATGGGTTGGGTTTCGCAACCGCCTCCCGGCCGCAGACGATCCTGGGCTTCACACATTTTCGCTCTCCTCCGTGGCGGGTTTCCGCAGCGGTTTTATGGGGCAGCTTTGGCTGCCCCTTTTTTCGGAGCCGCCCAGCACCGAGACCATTGTTTTAAATATATAAAGATCAAGATATGTCAATACGGCGCCATCGAAGCAGCTGGTTGAACGGTATCGATAATAAAAGCAGGGAGACAAGACGTGCACCTCAGGCTCATTGCATGCAGCAGCAACCGGTCCGCAAACCTTTCGCCGTCCTCGCGTACATCGTCGCGCGCTGTTTTTTTCCGCGTTTTTGAAAACGATTTCATAACGCCGGCGACGCTCTGCCAGTCCGTACATCCTTGACCAGTACCAGCCTCCCTGCCGCGAATGTGGAGCGAAGCGGGCAGGGAGCGATCTTTTCTTGTCATCGGCGCAGCCGGTGCCGAGCAACTTCAGCAAACAAAAAAGAAAGGAAGATTCCAATGAGGAGACAAACCATGAGATTCCAGCTGACGGCAGTCGGACTGGCCTGCGGCATGTTGCTGGCCGGCTGCAGCGGCGGCGGCGGTTCGAGCGACGGCGCGATGGCGCAATCCATTTCGTTCCCATTCGTGGGCGGACCGACGCTCGCCGCCCCGCCCGACGTCGCGACCGTCCAGCTGACGGCGACGGCGAGCGGCGGTGGCGAGGTGACCTTCACGTCGAATACGCCGGATATCTGCACCGTCAACGGCGCTACGCTGTCGCTGATCAAAGCGGGCGAGTGCTCGGTGACTGCAAACCAGGCGGGTGGCAACGGCTACACCCCCGCGTCGGAAAACCAGATTTTCGGCATCCCCAAACGGTCGCAGACGGTGACCTTCCGCAATCCAGGGGCGCTGCCGCTGGATTCGACGCCGGTTCCGCTGGTCGCCACGACCAGCATTGCCGGCAAAGCCGTTACCTTTACGTCCAGCACGCCATCGGTCTGCACGGTCAGCGGCAACACGATGACCAAGGTCGACAACGGGCTGTGCGAAATCACGGCGCAGGTAGTCGATGATATCTATGCCCCCGGCACGGTTGTCCGGAGCATCCCGATCGGCACCGCGCAAGCGGATGCGCTGACGTTCCTGAGCGGCTACAAGAGCATCGACCAGACCAATGAGTCGGGCAGCATCGAGACCTACGCCGGCAGCAGCGCGGACGGTTGGTGGTGTGCCACGAACTGGTGCGGCCGCACCGTGCCCACCGACGGCAACAGCTTCACCTGGTACTACAACATCCAGCCGGATTCCGGCAATGGACTGGGGGGTTACATGGGCGTCAAGCTGCTCGCGGGTGGCCTGGCGAAGCTCGTCGAGAACGGCGACACGCCCACTGGCGCACGGATCGATGCCCAGACGGCCCTGAAGTTCAAGCTCGCGCAGAACCCTGAATGGTTCGGCAACGGCAACAACGGGGTCGATATCAACCTGTACCTCGGCCACTTCGCCGTCAAGGACGGCAAGGCCTGCAACGTGAAGCTGCACGCGACGGTAATGCCGACCGCTGCAGCCGCCACGAGCTACAGCGTCGATCTCAAGGACAAGTTCACGATTGCGGAATCGTGCGGCCTGACGGGACTCGACCTCTGGACCGAGTTGCAGGATTACCCGATCGCGCAAGTCGAATTCTCCGCAGTGAGCGCGAACGCCTCGATGGCGACTGCGGGTACGGACAAGCTGACCTACTCGACCCAACTCACGCTGACCGGCCCCATCACCTTCCAATGACCGCGGACGGCATCCAAGGCATTACATAAAAGGATATAAATAATGACAAGAATTGAGACGAAGATCGTGAGGAAACCGATCAAGATGACCGCGCTGTCGTTGGCGGTGGCGCAGGCCGCACTGGTCTGGGGCGGCGCGGCGCATGCGCAAACGGCAGCTGCCGGCGATCCGCCTACGCAGACGGTGGTCGTGAGCGGCCAGCGCGCCGCCATGCAGTCGGCGCAAAAACTCAAGCAGAACGCCGAGGAAGTCATCGATGCCGTCGTTGCGGAAGAAGCCGGCAAACTGCCGGACAAGTCGATCACCGAAGTGCTGCAGCGCGTCGCGGGCGTGACGATCGACCGCAACCGTTCGCGCGGCGACCCGGAACACTTCTCGGTCGAAGGTTCGGGCATTTCGGTGCGTGGCCTGACCTGGGGTTCGTCCACGCTGAACGGCCGCGAATCGTTCTCGGCCGGCTATCCGGGCCGGGAACTGAGTTGGGGCGACATCCCGCCGGAACTCATGTCCGCAGTGGTCGTGCACAAGAATCCGCCCGCCGAGCTGGTCGAAGGCGGCGTCAGCGGTCAGGTGGATCTGCGTACCGCGCTGCCATTCGACTACAAGGACGGCAAGGTCGCCCTGTCGGTGAACGGCAACTACAACGCCCTGGGCAGCAAGAAGTCGCCGGGCCTGTCGGCCCTGGTGTCGAAGCGGTGGAATACCAGCACCGGACAATGGGGCGCGTTGATCGACCTGTCTGCCAACCGCACCAATTCCCACAACGATACGGTTCAGGTGGATGCGTATTTCCCACGCACCGACATCGTTGACAGCCAGACCGTCTGGATCCCGAAGTCCGCGTCTTTCCGCACCAACACGAGCCAGGTCGACCGTGCCGGTGTCTATGGCGCGTTGCAGTGGAAGAACAACGGCATGGAATCGGCACTGACGTACTTCCATACCGGTTACAAGTCGGCCAACACCGAGAACGCCACGTTTACGGCCGTCGAGTCGCCGTACCTGGTCAAGCCGCTCGATCCGGTTTTCAACCAGGCCGGCATTTTGCAGAATGGCCTCTACACTTACCCGATCGGCGGCGTGGGCGCGAACACCTTCGCGGCCGGCGGCCTGGGTTACCAGTCCGACACTGGCTTCGACACCAGCAAATCGCAGACGCGCGAGGTCGCCTGGAACGTCAAGTGGAGAATCAACGACCGCTGGGCCATCCAGAGCGACTTGCAGTGGGTGCATGCGACGAATAGTTCCGAGGGCAACGTCATGACCTTGGGCACGTTCGTGCCGAACCTGGGCATCGACTTGTCGGGCAGTCTGCCGAAGGTGACGTTCGATGACACTGACCGCGCCTTCCTGGCGAATCGCGACAACTACTACATGAGCTTCATGATGCCGTCGATGACCAAGGCCAAGGGCGACCTGTATGCCTGGAAGACGGACGCGCGTTTCCACTTCGACGACGACGTGCTGCGCGACCTGCGCTTTGGCGTGCGCCTCACCAAGCGTACGGCGGTCCGCTCCGACGCCTCCGGTGGCATCGGTGGCTGGAAGAGCATTGCCGAGCCGTGGTCCGTCAACGCGACGAAGGTGCCGGGCACTCTGCCGCTGCTCGCGGACAAGGGTTGGCAAGCACGCCCCAACGTCAGTTACTTCAGCGATCCGCGCTACGGCAACCTGGTGCAGACGTCCTCGTATACGTTCCCGACGTTCTTCAATGGCAAGATTCCCCAGGTGCCAACGATGGTCGTTCCGGACCCGGCCTTCGTCCGGAACCTGGCCAATAATGCGAAACTCATCCCGGCCCTGCAGATGCAGTGCCAGGACGGCAACGCATACTATGGCACCAACAATGATTGCTCGACCGCGGATGGCGGCTGGAAACCGCTGGCCTACAACGACGATCCGGCCCAGACCAGCAGCCAGCAGGAACGCACCGAAGCCGCCTACGGCCAACTGCGCTTCGGCTTCGACAACTTGCGTTTCCCCGTCGAGGGCAACCTCGGCGTGCGTGTGATCCACACGCGCAGCGAGTCCCACGGCTTCACGATCTTCAATCCGACGTATGGCTCGAACGCGTCGGATGTGATCCCGCGCTTCGCCGCGATCAAGGATCCGGTGAATGCGTCGCAACAGTACGTCGACGTGCTGCCCAGCCTGAACCTGAAGGCCGACCTGACGGACAAGCTGCAAACCCGTTTCGCGTTCGCCAAGTCGATGTACCGTCCGCCGTTCGACAACCTGAACGAGTACATCAACCTGAACCAGAACATCACGTCGGGCACCGGCGCCGAGGCCGGCACCATCAAGAGCATCAGCTACACGGGCAACGACAGGGGTAACGCCAAGCTGAAGCCGGTCCGCTCCAACAACTTCGACTGGACGCTCGAATGGTATCCGGGCAACGGTTCGTCGCTGACCATGGCCGTGTTCCGCAAGAATGTGCGTGACATCATCTTGAACACGGCATTCACCAGGACCTACAAGAGCCTGGCGGGCAACGACCAGACGTTCCTGATCACGGGGCCGGACAACGTCGCAAAGGGTTCGGTGACGGGCCTGGAACTGGCGGGCCAGACCTACTTCAACAATGTGCCGGGGCTGGACCGCATGCTGCCGGACTGGGCCAAGGGCTTCGGCATCTCCGCGAACTACACGTACATCGACAGCAAGCAGGACCTGTACCATCCGTTCACCCAAAAGTATTGCCCGGCGAAAGGATCGTTCAACAACAGCTCGCTGAGCCTGTACGGCTGCGACACGAACGGCCTGCCTTTCACGTCGCTGCCGATCCAGTACCTGTCGAAGAACGCGTACAACCTCATGTTCCTGTATGACCGCGGTCCGCTGTCTGCGCGCCTGGCCTATAGCTGGCGCAGCCGCTTCCTGCAGGGCGTGGGTGCGAACGGCACGGGTGGTGAGGACGCCACGAGTGCCGATCCGGCCCGCGCCGCCGCGAACGGTGGCACGGCGCCGACGGACGTAGGCTACGGCCTGCCGACGTGGCAGGAAGCGACGGGCCAGCTGGACTTTGGCGTGGACTACAGGTTCAACGAGCACATCTCGGGCAACTTCTCGGCGAGCAACCTGACGGACATGGTCGTGCGTCAGACGCAGCAGCAAGGCATCGGCAACATGCCCCGCGCCTGGTTCGAGCCGGGCCGCAGCTTCCGCCTGAGCCTGCGTTACACGTACTAAAGGAAAAGGCGGTCCCGCCTGCGGGGCCGCCCCTGCCTCTGCGTCGACAAGCCGGGCCCGGTGTGGACCGGCTTTATTCGCTGGTATGCGGCTTGACCGCCAGGCCACCGGTTCGCCACTGTCGGACCTGCCACCTTCATTGACATGCACCCGCTATATTCAAAAGCATTGGTCCGGCTGGTCCTGCTTCTCGGTATGAGTACACTGACCGGGTATATTTGCATCAGCCGCAGCCATCACCGCGTCCCGTTGTTTGGGCAGGCAGATTTTTCCTGGCAGTTGCGAACGCATAAAGGCAACGACGCGACAACGAGCCTGGATGCGCGAGTCGATGCCGCGCGCCTGATCATGGAATTCGTCCTGTCAGGCAGCAATTCCAAACCCTATGTATCGAGCGGCCTGCTCTTCAGAGACAGCAACGGTAAACCGGCATTGCTCGACTGGTCCAGATTCGGCAAGATCAGTTTCGAGGCACGCTGCCTCCCCGCCGGTACCATCCGGATCAGTCTCACCACCTTCGATGACAAGCTGTCCAAAGTGGATGATCTGATGACCTACCGTTCGCCGTCGGCATACATTAACTGCGATCAGGACGGGGTTCACGCCGAACTCGATCTGGCGCATTTGACTGTTCCGCAATGGTGGGTCGACTCGAACAAGCTCAATCCATCCGACCTGGGCTACTCGCTGGCCAAGGTTGCGCAGTTCGAAGTGGGCACCAGCACTGCCAGCGGCGTCGGCATCCCGTCGCGTATCGAAATCGCGAATATCGAAATGCACAAGCGGAAATATGGCTACCTGTATTTTCTCGCCGCATTCCTGACGGTAGCCTGGGCGGGTTTCGGGTTCTGGTTCGTCAGGCAGTACGCCGTGGTTTTGGCCAATGACCTTCATGCGCGGATGCAGAAGGACGTGCCACTGGTGGCGTACCAGCAGCTGGCGCTGGAGACACACCAGGAAAAAGGAAAATCCGCCATTCTGCGATTGCTGGCGACGCGTTATGCGGATCCAGGACTGGATCTGGAGACCGTAGTGACGGAAACCGGTGTCAACCGCAACAAGGTCAACGACATATTAAAGGCGGAAATAGGCTGCACCTTCATCGGTTACGTGAACAAGCTCAGATTGACCGAAGCATCGCGCCTGTTGGTGGAAAACACCGGTGCCAGTATTGCAGAAGTCGCCTATTCGGTCGGCTACAGAAATTCCTCGTATTTCATCAAGCTCTTCAAGCAAGAATACCAATGCACCCCGAAGGCATTCCGGGATGCATGCAAAAAGGACGCGCGCGAGCCGGCGCGATAAGGCCCTCCGCTGGCGGCGGTCAGCGGGAGCCCCCGCTTTGACCGATCCGGTAGTAGTCAAAGTCGACGCGGCCGCCGGCGGTCTGCGTCGAATAATAGAAGAGCGCGTAGCGGTAACCCATGAAGTGCGGGAAGGTATAGGTAAGGCGCGAGGGACGCCCGATCGGGGTCCAGGATTTGCCGTCGAGGCTGTAGGAGAAGCGGGCGACTTCAGGCGCCCCCGGTATGCCATAGGTCTTGGCGCCATTCTCGTCTACGCCGAAACGGGCATCGTCAGGCGCGGACTGGAATTCGCATTCGACCTTGAGGTGAACGGTTTTGCCGGAAAGGGGAATGGAGGCGACCTCCTCGGGCTGGCCGGAGTCGGCGCTCACCATGACGAGCGACCTGGCGCCGGCGCTCATCTTTACGCCGACAAAACCGTATTTTTTCTGAAAGGCGGCAAGGCCGGTCCAGTCGCCGTCTTTCATGCCGCTCACGTCGATGCTGGTGGTGGCGTAACTGTCAGGGCCAAAGGTGCGCTGGGTGAGGGTATTCCTCGCCTCAGGCAGGCTGGAATCGACCCGGCTGGTGACGAAGCTCAGGTAGCCGGGGCGCTTGGTGAGCGACCAGTTACGCGGCTCGGGATTGTGATTCCATTGCCAGGCGAGTGGCAGGGCGGGGGCGCCGGGCGAGCGGTCGAATTCGTCGGAGGCGACGATACCGGACGCGCCCGAGCGGCCCTGTCGGCCGGCGGGGATGTCGAGCGTCATGGGCACTTCGCCGTCCTGGCCGAGCACGGGCCAGCCGTCCTTCCAGGTCACGGGCACGAGGTAGGGAACGCGACCGACGGCGCCGTTGTCCTTGAAAAGATAGGCATACCATTTGCCTTCCGGGGTGTCGATGAGGCCGCCCTGGGCGATACCGCGATCATCGAGCGCGATGCGGCCCTCGTAGGGACCGTCGATCTTGTCGGCGCGGTGGACGATGACGGTGCGTGCCCAGCGGGTCTTGGGCGAGGCGATGTTGAAGAGGTAGTAGCGGCCGTTGATCTTGGAGAGCTGCGAGCCCTCGGCTTTGAGTCCGCCCTGGTCGGCGCCGAAGAGGGCATTGGCGTTTTCGATGATGACCTTGTTGACGCCGCCGGGCTTGAAGCCAGTGAGATCGGGTTTCAGCTCCCTGAGCGAGATGCGGCCGCCCCCGAACACCATGTAGACACGACCGTCGTCGTCGAAAAACAGGCTGTGGTCACCCAGCGCGGGCTCGAAACTCGTTTCTTTCCACGGGCCGCGCTCCGGATTGCGCGTGGCGTAGATATGGGTGCGTCCTCCAGCGGTGGCGGAGAACGTCGAGGCATAGAACATGCCGTCGTGGTAACGCAGGCTGCTGGCCCAGGAGCCCTCACCGTAGGCGTTCTTGCCGTTTTCGAGGCGGAAGGCTTCGTTGTCGGCCAGGGTGTCATAAGCGTACGAGGCCATGCTCCAGTTGACCAGGTCCGTCGACTTCATGATCGGCAGGCCCGGGCTCATGTGCATCGTCGTGCTGCTCATGTAGTAGGTTTTGCCGACCCGGATGACTGCGATGTCCGGGACGTCGGCCCAGATCACGGGATTATGGGCACGATCCGCCTTTGCCGCCGGGCCGGGCCGGGGCGCGCCGGAGTCGCGGTCCGCCGGCAGGTCGTGGTGCGCGAATTGCCAGTAATCGAACTTGAAGAGTTCTTCGCCGGCCGCACCGCGGAACACGAAGAAGACATCCTGGACGCCGGAGGCGCCGGAGACCCGGACCGACTGCGGCTTCCATTGGCCGCCGGTTCCCGAGACCGGCAGCGTGCCGATCAGCTGGCCGTCGAGCTTGCCCAAACGAATCTCGATCTTCGCCCCGGAGGCCTGTTTCGGCTTGGCCGTGCTGGAGAGGCTGGCCATGAAGGCGCGCGCGCCGGGCGCGCCGAAATCGACATTGCGCACCTGGATGTAGGCCCCGTCGTGGATGTCGCGCACATTCTGGCCGCCGGCGCTGCTGGGTTCGATTTTGACACCGGACGACCACGCAATGGTCTCGGCTTCGACGCGCTTGTAGGGATCGAGGGTGGCGACCGGTGCCGGGCCTTCCCTGGTCGGTTGCACCATCGGGACCGAGCCGTCCGGGTTGAACTTCAACTCATCGACGGCAACGGAACGCTTGAAGCCGTCGCCTCCTGGAAGCGCGGCGTTGTGGTAGAAGAGGTAGGTCTTGCCCTTGAAATCGACCACGCCCGGATGGTTGGTGAACGCACTTTGCGGGGGCATGACGACGCCGCCGTAGGTCCACGGGCCTTCCGGTGTGGGGCCGGTGGCGTAGGCGAGATGCTCAGGGATGGGACCACCTGCAAAAAACAGGTAAGCGAGATTCTTGCGCTTGTAGAGCCAGGGACCTTCTTCGTAGGACGTGCCGCGCAAGGCGCGCTTCGGAAGCGTCGTGCCTTGTGTGTCCGGAGGATTGCGCTCGCCCAACGCCTTGACGGTCATCGGATGGCGAATGATGCCATTCTCCCCGACGCTCGTGTCGTAGGAAATCATGTCCTTGTTCAGCTTCACCGACCACAGATTCGGGTTGCCCCAGGCGAGATAGGCCTGGCCGTTGTCGTCGATGTAGACGGTCGGATCGATGCTGTCGTACAGGCCGCCGGCGTGGCCGGCGATCAGTGGTTTCTTGATGGGATCGGTGTACGGGCCGAGGGGATTGTCGGCCACCAGCACGCCTATGCCGCGGCCTTGCACCGGGGCGTAGAGATACCATTTGCCGTCCCTCTCGATCACCTGGGGAGCCCAGGCGCCATTATCAAAACCGTCCCAGCCGGAAATCTCCTTGGCGGCCCAGGCGAAATCCCGCAGGGAGGCGATCGCGCCATGCTGGGTCCAGTTCACCATGTCCGTCGTCGTGGCGAGCACCCAGTCCTTCATGTTGAAGTTGTTTTTTTCGCCGACATCCTGGTCGTGGCTGGAAAACAGGTAGAGCGTGCCCTTATGGACCATGGGTGCCGGATCGGCGGTATACATCGTTTGAATAATCGGGTTGTGCGCGAATGACGCCGCGGGCAGCGAAGCCAGTACGGACAAGAGAACGAGAGCGGGGCAGTGTGTCTTTTTCATGAATGTCGGAAGTGAGGTGTGGAACGTGGAGCGGCCCTGATTACTCCTTCGGGCGGATCGGCGGCAGCGTGCCGGCAGGCGGCCGCCCTATCAGGCTGCGCGGCAAATAGCTGTAATCGGCCGCACCGGGCCTTTTCCACGCAAGCATCAGCGCAAGATCTGGGCCTGGGCCCTGGAAGTAGCGCAGGCGGAAATTGTGCAAGCCCTTCTCCAGCTTGATCCTGGTCGCCACGGGTGTAGGGGCGTGGATGCCGTCGTTGTCGATCACGTTTTCATCGTCGATGCTGAGAACGGCACCATCGTCGGCCAACAGCATCAGCTCCCAGGTGCCGGTTTCGGCAATATTGACGGTAAAGCGAATATCCAGACCGAACCATTCGATCGTCGAGCCCATACCGGGAAAGCCTTCGCGGAAGGAGCGCGGCACGATATCGAGTTGGGCCAGGCAAACGCGCTTGATCGGCTTACGCCCGCGCATGTCGTACACCGATTGGTTGCCGGCAGCGAGGCGATATACGTCGGCGACCATATGCCGATCCGACGCTTCGGCGCATTCCTCAAACAGCTTGGGAGGCGCGCTGGCCACGACCTCCTTCGCGGGCGCGGCCGGGGCCGGGGCGGGGGCGCGTCCGGCGCCGGGGCCGCAGCAGGCGCCGGAGCGGGAGCCGGAGCCGGAGCCCGGATAGCGTCGGGCACGACGTCGGGCACTGGCAGCGGCGGCGGGACGAGAAGGGGCGGTGGCGCGAGGGTGGGTGGGGCGATGTCGGCGCGCGCAGGTTCGGGAATTTTTTCTTCCGGTACTTTCTCTTCGATCAGGGCCGTTTCCAGGGCGCGCGGCGGTGAAGGCGCGGGACGGCGCGCGGGCGACAGCAGCATGGCGATCAGCAAGGCAAGATGGATGAGCAGCACGATACCCAACGCGTAGCGCCGTTTCTCGGGCCGCAATGACGGCTGCCCTTCAGTTGCGGGCGGGGGCAAACTGGATTCCGGTGTTGAACGCATACGTTTCCGAATACAAGGTCGATTGATTGAGGTTTGACGCCCTTGCGGCGTCCGTTGCCGGAGCGGCGAGCTGCCGCCGCTGCTGTTCAGGATGGGCCGCGTCGGTACCATCGGACATGCCGAAGGTGATCACCATGCCCTTGCGCGCGCGGCGTTTACTCCTCCAGAGCGACCACCATCACGGCCTTTGCAGGCACCTTGATCGATAGTTTGCCGCCCGCGGCACGCGCGCTGAACGCTGCCGGCTTGATGACCTGCGGATTCTGGAACGTGTTGTGCGCATCCATCGCGGCCGAGGTCAGTACCTTGCCGGCCGCAGCATTTACCTTCGCGCCGGCGACGTCGACGGCGACGTCGACCGCCTTGTGCGGATCGGTGTTGACCAGTGCCAGATACACCTTGCCGTCCTTGGCAAGTGACGCCGATGCGCTCACCCCCGGAATGGTCGTTGCGCCCAGGGTATAGCTCGTGTTGTCCTTGATTGCCAGCGGCAGCGACCTGGCATCCTGGAACGGCACATACATCTGGAACGTGTAGTAGGTCGGGGTCAGGACCATCTTTTCCTTGTCAGTCAGGATCATTGCCTGCAGGACATTGACCATTTGGGCGATCGTGGTCATGGGGACCCGCTCCGCGTGATCATGGAAGATGTGGAAGTTGAGTGCCGCCACGAGCGCGTCGCGCAGGGAATTCTGCTGGAATAAGGCGCTTCTGGCACCCGCTTCGTCATACCAGGTGCCCCACTCGTCGATCATCAGCCCGATCTTCTTCTCGGGATCGTGCTTGTCCAGTACGGCCACGTGATCCTTGATAAGCTGATCCATTTTCAAGGTATTGGCAAGGGTCGAGATCCACTCGTCTTCCTTGAAGCCAAGGTCCTTGCCCTTGACCGCCCAGCTGCCGCCCGGGATGGTGTACTGGTGGACGCTGATGCCCACCGTTCGGCCCTTCAGTTCCTTGCTCAGGACGTCGGTCCAGGCGGTGTCGAAACCACTGCCGCCGCTGGCAATCATCTTCGGCCTCGAATTTCCGGGCGCCCTCAGGAAATTCTCGTAATTACTGTACAGGTTCGCGTAGTAGTCCGGCTTCAAGTTGCCGCCGCAGCCCCATAACTCATTGCCGATACCGAAGTAGGCGACTTTGAACGGCTTTGCGTGCCCGTTCCGGGCGCGCAGCCTGGCCAGGGGCGAACCGCCGTCCGACGTCATGTACTCGACCCAATCGGCCATCTCCTGCACGCTGCCGGTACCGACGTTGCCGTTGACGTAGGCGTCGGCGCCCAGCATGTCGATCAAGTCGAAGAATTCATGGGTGCCGACGGCGTTGATCTCCTCTACGCGGCCCCCGTTGATGTTGCTCGGGCGCTTGTCCTGCGGACCGATGCCATCGCGCCAATGGTAGCTGTCGGCGAAGCAGCCGCCCGGCCAGCGCACCAGCGGCACATGCAAGGCCTTGAGCGCGCCGACGACGTCATTGCGCCAGCCACGGGTGTTGGGGATGCTCGACTTCGTGCCGACCCACATGCCTCCGTAGACGCCAGTGCCGAGCTGTTCGGCGAACTGGCCGTAGACGTTCTTGTTGATGACAGGGCCGGGTCGACTGGCGTCGATGCTGATGCTGACTTGGCTGGCGGCAAAAGCCGGTGCCGCGATCAGGCCGAGAACGGCGAGGCTATGTTTGATGATGTTCATTCAGTCGTATCCATGAAAGTCGTATGTTTTTTGGCGCGTCGATGCATCAGTGGTGAAGAAGGCCGCCATGACGCATGCGTCCACCGGCGCCATAGCTGGCGCGCCGGTCCAGCAAACCGGCGAAGTCTATCCCAGGGGTTCGGGAAGAGTAAGGACCGAAATTACGCTAGCGGTGAAGACATTTACAGGGTGCGGAAAATCGCATTGATACTGCACTTCCTTGCATCCGCCCGGCGGCGGCGGCGGCGGCCTGTGACGGAACGGATGCAGCCGCGGCTTGCGCCGACACGCGACATTGACAGCGTCCTGTTATCGCACTTACGCAGCCTGACGATCCGCTCGCCCAAGCCGTAGCTGTAAATCCCCAAGTTGTGCAATTTTTCGCATATTGCTAGCAATTTCTGGGGAAGCGATAACGGCCGTGGCGCGGATCTCGGTATGTTGGCGCTTGGCCGAAAAAATATTCGAGGCCAACGGGTAATTTGTCAGCATGAATATTTCGAGGTTAATTTGAAGCTCAGCCGTGTACTTATATTAGTTGGAATTCTGTCATTAAACGTTGGCTGTGGCGGCGGCGCGGCCAGCACGAAGCCTGCGGCGCCGGCGCCAACGACGCCAGCCGCAACGACGCCAGCGCCCACCACGCCAGCCCAGCCGACGCCAGTCCCGACGACACCGGCGCCAACCACGCCGGCCGCGGGTCTCTTTCCCGACTACAACCAGAATCCGATCGCGCCCGATGCTGCCGGCATGGGCAGCACCGCTGTCCAGCTTGCCAGCAAGATTCGTTTGGGGCTAAATATTGGCAACACGATGGAGGCGATCGGCGGAGAAACCGCCTGGGGCAATCCCCTGATCACCGAGGCGCTGATCAAGGCGGCCAAGGCGGACGGATTCAACGCCATCCGGCTCCCGGTTGCCTGGGACCAGTACGCCAACCAACAGACTGGCAAGATCGACCAGGCCTGGATGGACCGCGTCAAGCAAGTCGTCAAATATTGCGTCGACAACCAGATGTATGTGCTCATGAACATCCATTGGGATGGCGGTTGGCTCGAAAGAAACGTTCAGCCCGACAAGCAAGTGGCCGTCAACGAGAAACAAAAGGCGTTCTGGACCCAGATTGCCACGCAAATGCGCGACTTCGACGAGCATTTGATATTTGCCGGCGCCAACGAGCCGGCTGTCGATACGGCCAACCAGATGCCGGTGCTCATGTCCTACCACCAGACCTTCATCGATGCGGTGCGCGCGACGGGCGGCAAGAATGCCTACCGTGTCCTGGCGGTGCAGGGACCGGCCGTGGACATCGATAAATCAGCGACGATGTGGACCGCCATGCCGACCGACACTGTCAGCAATAAGCTGATGTATGAGGTGCACTTCTACCCGTGGCAATTTACTTTAATGGAAAAAGATGAATGGTGGGGCCATGCATTCTATTACTGGGGCAAGGACAATCATTCGACCACGGACACCGCCCACAATGCCGACCAGATGGAAGAGGCTTATGTCGATCAGCAGTTCTCGAAGATCAGGCAGCAGTTTGTCGACAAGGGCATTCCGGTCGTGCTCGGCGAGTACGCCGCAATGCTGCGCAATAATCTGACGGGCGATGCACTGGCCCTGCATAAGAAGTCGCGCGTCTACTATATCAACTACGTCACCAGGTCGGCAGTGGCCCATGGCTTGTTACCGTTCTATTGGGATGTGGGCGGCCTGATCGATCGGGGCAGCAATAACGCAGTCCTCGACCCGGACCTCCTCGATGCGCTGGTGAAGGGCGCAATCCGGTAAGCTGCCACACGCACATCCGCATGACGTGAGTGGCTTCTAGCGGATGCGGTCCGGCTCGGCGCGTTCTTCGCCGGGCCGTTTCGTTTGGCCGGGTTCGGTTCCGGTCTTGCACACAGCCCGGCCGGCGAGACAGGCCCCGATTCAATACAGAGCAATACAGAGATGATGCGATTACTTTCAATTACAGCGATGCTGACGGCCGTATTGGTTTGCGTGCCGGCCCTTGGCGCTGCCGAACCCAGACAACGCCTGATTGTCCTCACCGATATCGAGGCCGATCCCGATGACAGCCAGTCGCTCGTACGCTTGCTTCTATACGCGAACCAGATCGATATCGAAGGTATCGTCGCCACGACCTCTACGCATCAGAAGTCGCGCATTGCCCCGGAATCCATCCATGCGATCGTCGACGCCTATGGCCGGGTCCAACCCAACTTGTTGAAGCACGAACCGGGGTTTCCGAAAGCGCAGGCACTCAAAGCCGTGGTGCGCTCCGGCTCGCAAGTCTACGGCATGCTAGGTGTCGGCGACGGCAAGGACTCGCCGGGGTCGGACGCCATCATCAAGGCCTTGGAGAAAAATGATACGCGCCCCCTCTGGGTTGCGGTCTGGGGCGGTGCCAATACCCTTGCTCAAGCGTTGTATCGGATCAGCCACGACAGGACACCGGAGGAGGTCGGTCACCTGGTGAAGAAGTTGCGCGTCTACACGATCTCTGATCAGGACGATTCCGGTTTCTGGATACGCACCCAGTTTCCCGATCTGTTTTATATCGTCAGCCCCGGCGGGTATGGCAATGGCACCTGGACTGGGATGCACGCGACCGAGCCTGGCTTCGACAGCACGGAAGTGAGCAACGACTGGATCGCCGCGCATATTCAACAGGGGCATGGGCCGCTGGGTGCGGTGTATCCGGATGTTTCTTTTGGCGTCGAGGGCGATACGCCATCCTTCCTGTCCTTGATACCGAACGGCCTGAACGCACCCGAGCATCCGGACTGGGGCGGCTGGGGTGGGCGCTACGAGTTCTATACGCCTGCGTTGAAAGATACCAATCCGGAAGGCTTTACCGGCAACGTACCTGTATTACAAGAGCCTCATGCCATCTGGACCAACGCAGTGGATAGTTACAGGCCGATGGTCCACAGCGATTTTGGCCGCGCCGTGCGCGCCCACGACAAGGTCTCCACCGGGTACAGGACCACCATCTGGCGCTGGCGCAAAGACTTCCAGAACGATTTCGCAGCTCGAATGGAGTGGACCACCAAGCCGTACAAGGGGGCGAATCATCCGCCAGTCGTAAAGCTTGCGCCGGGCGATCGGCTGACCGTCAAATCCGGCGAGGGTTTCATGCTGAGCGCGGCCGGCAGTTCCGACCCCGATGGAGATAGCTTGAGCTACCTGTGGTTTCAGTATCCCGAAGCTGGCAGCTACAGGCAGGAGATCAAGCTGGGGTATGCGGAAAACCATCATACCGTTTGGGGGCAGGCGCCCGTGGTCAGCAAGACGGAGACCGCCCACTTCATCGTCAAGGTGATCGATAAGGGCAGTCCGGCGCTGACGCGTTACGGACGCGTTATCGTCACATTCGTGCCGTCTGCGCCCTGAACATGCAGATAGACCTTGGGGCCGACCAGGAGGCTATTGCCCCTAATCAGTGATGACGCCGGTGGCGGGATGCGTGTAGCCGCCTGGCTCGGCCGTTGCTTCAGGGCCGTCGTTGAGCATATCGATGAAGATGTTGCTATCGAAAAGACCAACGCTATTCCGTCGTCGCCGCCGCCCTGACCACCAGCCTGCGCCTCGCCTGCGCGGGCGCCCGCGCAGGCGACCGGGTCGGCATCGCCAACGCCGGCCACTGGGGCGACAGGAAGACTTGCGGCCTGTCGGCGTGAGCACGGTCCGCTGCAAAAATAACTGGGACTGTCCATATACCGCCTGTTATGATTCCGGGATCGTAGCCGTCGACACCTGCGGCGCCGAGACAGTTCAGGCCCCTACCTATATGCAAGAGTTCTATAAGAAGGCGCTGCTGGCGCTGATTGTCCTGCTTCTCGTGGACGCGCTGGTGGCGGTGGTTTTTGTTTATCGGACCTATCCGACACAAACGCTGTTGCCGGCGCAAAATGGCAGCTCCCGCTGGCATTACGGAACGTATTCCGATGTGGCAACTGGCGGAGCGTCGTCAGTGCGCTTGCACGACATGTCGCGCGACCGGCTGCGGTTCGACTTCAAGCTCAAGGATGCGGCCGCGTATCCTTTTGTCGCCGCCGACCTGACCTTCAAGGACGACAAAGGGCGGCCGATTCTCCAGGATTGGTCGAGGTTCCGTACCATTACCTTCGTTGCCAAATGTGCGCCGGCCACGTCGGTGACGTTCGAGATGTCCGCCTTCGATGAAAAAATCTCGAAGCCAGGCCAGTTCGAGACTTACCGCCCACCTAGAACGTATTTTTCGTGTAATGAGCAGGGCATGCCGGTGACGCTCGACCTGGCCCGGCTGCTGATTCCCGAATGGTGGTTTCCCGCGATGAAGCTGGACCTGGCGCGTCAGGGCTATAAACTGGACAAGGTCGCGAAAATCCTGTTTGGCACCAGCATGGCCACTCCACGTAATGTCGACGGGTATATTGAGATCAGCGAACTGACATTGCATGGCCGGGATTACCGCTACCTGGCCGCGCTGGCGGTCATTGTCCTGGGTGGCTGGGTGGCATTTGGTGTGTGGTTTTTCCTGGCTCATTCGCGCGCGCTGTTGGCCAGCGTGGATACAAAAATGAAGACCAATTTGCCCTTGGTCGCCTATCGCCAGCTAACCCTGGAACCGTACAAGGACAAGGAAAAAGCATCGGTCTTGCGGTATATTGCCAGCACTTATACCGACCCCAAACTGGATCTCGAAGCCGTGGCGGCAGGGACCGGCGCGAACCGCTACAAAATCAATGAAGTGCTGAAATCCGAACTTGGCATGACCTTCACCGCTTACGTGAATAAACTGCGGCTGACTGAGGCATCCAGGCTGCTGACTCAGAAAAGCAGCGCCGCCGTGTCGGAAATCGCGTATTTGGTTGGCTACTCGAATGTTCCATATTTCAACAAGCTGTTCAAGGAAGAATTCGGCTGTACGCCGAAGTCATTCCGGATGCTAGCCGCCCAGCAGCCGCAGCAGGAACAGCCCGCCGACAACGCCCGGGCAGAAACACCCGTCTGAACCGCTCCTTTCCGAGCACGCGGTTCGGCCGGAGCATTCCGGCCGCACAACCTGATCCTGCGCATACTTCTTCTTGTATCAAGTTGAGCAAGTGCATGTCAGAGTGATAATTGTCACGAACAGGCCCAGCGGCTCGCGGCCGTCGTCGTCAGGTTCCGGTTGACGCCCGACGTGAACGCGCATGCGCACCGCCCTGTCCAGCAGGGCGATACCAGGCTGCACGCCAGCGAGGCCTGGCTGATGGTCGCGTAGCCGGGTGCGGTTTCATGTCGCCGCCGGCGAGCCCAGCCAACAGCTCGATCTGGACGCCGCGCTGCGCCTCGAGGCGCGCATATCTACGTGTGCGGGCCGTCCGGGCGGCGGCCGAATTCGACTCATTTGTCATTAAAAGGTCCTCGCCGATACCTTTTTTGAACCAATCGATATACACAAAACATTGGTTCTAACTATCTTATTGAAATAGAGTGAATGAATGAGTGCCGGTCAGCATCGTGTTGCATTAACTCGCGATTGAATCGAATCCTTTGTATTGACAAATGCGCCCGTGGATAACGTCTTTTTATTTATTCTGTTATCCGGGTAGGGAATCGATTGCGGGTTTCCACATGTTGTGCTCGCGGCCCTGCTGATTAGCGTTTCGTACACATGGAGACCGTAATGCCTCGCTACCGCATGTTACCGGCGATCCTCGTCGCCGCGATGTTTTCCGCCCCGCCTTTCGCTCAGGCGCAATCCGGTCAATGCGCTGTCACCAGGACGGCCCTGGCGCTGACACCTCAGCAAAAAGCCGAAGGCTGGACCGTTTTGTGGGACGGCACCTCGACCGACGCCTGGCGCAGCGTGAAATCGGACCGGTTCCCGGAACATGGATGGCGGACCTGCGACGGCCTGCTCACGATGGCAGGGAAAGGTGGCGAGGAATCGCGCGGCGGTGGCGACATCATCACCCGCAAGCGCTATGCCGATTTCGAGCTGACGCTGGATGCGCGGCTCACATCCGGCGCGAACAGCGGGGTCAAGGTCTTTACCCAGCCGAATCTGGCACCGATCGACAAAGTGACGGGCAAGCCGGCCGCGGTGGGTTCGGCGATCGGCCTCGAGTTCCAGTTGCTGGACGACAAGCGCCATCCCGATGCCAAACTGGGACGCAACGGCAACCGGACCATCGGTTCGCTCTACGACCTCATTCCAGCCGCAAAGGACAAGATCCCCGCGCCGGTCGGCCAATGGAATCACGTGCGGATCCTGTCGCGAGGGAAGACCGTGACTTTCTGGCTGAACGGCAGGAAGACCGTGGAATTCGAGCGCGGCTCGGCCGCCTTTCGGGAAGCCGTCGCGGCCAGCAAGTTTCGCGACATCCCCGGGTTCGGCGAATGGGCCGACGGGCACATCCTCCTGCAGGATCACGGTGACGAGGTTGCTTTCCGCAATATCCTGATCCGCGACCTCCACGGGAAATAAGCGACCCGATGTTTCACCGGACCTTCGCGTCGATGAACACGCGGCTGAGCCTGGTCTTGCCCTCAACGGCAGACCAGGCTGGCGAGCGGCTTGCGGACGAGGTGCGGGGACTGCTGCGCGAACAGGAGTCGATCATGAGCCGCTTCGTGGCCGATGGCGACCTGGCGGTGCTCAACCGGAGCGCCGGCCGAGGGGCCGTCCGGGTGAGCGACGCCCTGTGGACGGTCCTGGACGCCTGCATGCGGCATCACCGCCTGACCGGGGGCGCATTCGACATCGCCCAGGGCGCAGGCCGTCCCGGCCATGGCATGCACCTGCTGGACCTCGATCCCGGTGGGCAGACCGTGCGCTTCACCGAGCCGGGGGTGCAACTCGACCTGGGCGGTATCGGCAAGGGAATCGCACTCGACCTCATCAGGCAGCTCCTGCTCGATCGGCACGTCGCACAGGCCTTCCTCAGTTTCGGGGAGAGTTCGGTGGCCGTGATCGGCAGCCATCCCGCCGGCGCCTGCTGGCCGGTCGGCGTCGAGCACATGTTCGCGCCCGGGACGTCGTTGCACCGCTTCGACTTGCGCGACGGCGCGATGTCCACGTCGGGCAATCGTCCCGGCGAGACCCACATCATCGATCCGGCGAACGGCCAGGCGGTGACCGGTTGCAGGACCGTGTCCGTCGCCTGTGCCGGCGCCGCGGATGCCGAGGCGTTGTCGACTGCCCTGTTCGTGCTGCCGGCGGCGCGGCGTGCGGAGGTGTTGCGGCGCTATCGGGGCGCGCAGGCCGTGGCGTTCGACTATGGCCTGGAGGGCGGGGCCTGGCGCGTAGAAAAGGAATGGCGATATGCGCAGTAAATCTTTGGACGACATTCGCCATGAGGCGCAGGAACGGCGGCGCTTCCTGGCGCGCGTGGCGGGCGTGGTGGCAGGCTCCTCGTTGCTGAGCGGGCTGCCGTGGATGGCGCCGCTCCGCGCCCAGCCGGCAGGCGACGCGCCCTCGGACCGGGTGCGCATCGGCGTGATCGGCACCGGGTCGCGTGGCAGCCTGCTGCTGCAGTACCTGCTGCGGACTCCGGGCGTCGAAGTCGCGGCATTGTGCGACGACTATCCGCCGCACCTGGCCGACGCCATGGCGGCAGCGGGCGGCAGGCCGAAGGCGTTCACCGATTACCGCAAGCTGCTGGCGATGCCGGGGATCGACGGCGTGGTGGTTGCCACGCCGCTGCACCAGCACGCGCCGGTCTGCCTGGCCGCGTTCGCGGCCGACAAGCACGTGTTTTGCGAAAAGAGCCTGGCGCTCACGGTCGACGAATGCAAGGCGATCGCGCGGGCGGCGAGCGCCAGCCCGCGGGTGTTCCAGGTCGGTCACCAGCGCCTGTTCAGCGCCACCTTCCTGCATGCGCACGAACTGGTGCGCTCCGGGCACATCGGCCCGATCACGCAGATCCGCGCCAGCTGGCACCGCAACAACGACTGGCGCCGTCCGGTGCCGGACCCGCGCCTGGAGCGCAAGCTGAACTGGCGGCTGTACCGCGCCACCTCGGGCGGCCTGCTGACGGAGCTGGCGTCGCATCACCTGCAGGTCGCCAACTGGTATCTCGACGCCGCGCCGCTGTCCTGCGTCGGCTACGGCAGCGTCAATCACTGGAAGGACGGGCGCGACGTGTACGACAACGTCAATGTGCTGTTCCGCTATCGCGACGGTGTGACCCTGGTCTACGACTCGCTCACCAGCAACCGTCACCACGGGCTGGAAATCCAGATCATGGGACCCAAGGGAACGATCGAAGGCGAGAGCGGCAGGTTTTACACGGAGGAGCCGCCCCCGGCGCCCGCCGTCGCGGCACTCGTCAAGCAAATCGGGCAGGGCAGGGCCGAAACGGTCGCTATCGGTGCGCCGAGCTGGAAGCCGGAAGCGAAGTCCGGCGAGGTCGGACAACAACTGCGGCACGAACTGGGCGGCGGCGACGGCACCGACCTGTCGATGGCCGCCTTCGCCAACGCGATCCGCCTGGGCCAGCGGATGCCCCACATGATCGAACACGCCTACCGTTCCGGGATCGCCGCGCTGATGGGGCAGGCGGCAATGGACGAGGGCCGCGAGATCGCCTGGCCCGGCAGCTATCAATAACGACAACCCGACTACTACAAGGAGACACCATGCCGCAGCCGCTTTTCTCTACCCGTCGCCGTACGATCGTCAAGGGCGCCCTGGCCGCGATGGCCACGCCGATGCTGGCGCAGGCGAAGGCATCCAATGGCAAAGTCAACCTGGCCTGCGTCGGCATCGGCAATCGCGCAGCCCAGGTCATCAAGGCGCTGCACGCGACCGGGCTCGCGAACGTCGTGGCCTTGTGCGACGTCGACATGGGCGCGCCGCATACCGTCGAGATCCTCAACATGTTCCCCAACGTGCCGCGCTTTCAGGATTTTCGCCGCATGTTCGACAAGATGGGCAAGGAATTCGACGCGGTCAGCGTCGGCACGCCCGATTTCTCGCATTTCCCGATCGCGATGCTCGCCATGTCGCAGGGAAAACATGTCTATTGCGAGAAACCGATGGGGCAAAGCTTCCGCGAAATCGAGATGATGATGGCCGCCGAGCGCAAGTACAAGGTGGCTGCCCAGATGGGCAACCAGGGCCATTCGGAGGCGAATTACTTTCAATTCAAATCGTGGGTCGACGCCGGCATCATCAAGAACGTGCGCACGATCACGGCGTTCATGAACAATCCGCGCCGCTGGCATGGCATGGCGGTGTCCGGATATCTGCCGCGGCAACCGGTACCGGAAACGCTGGACTGGGACGCCTGGACCGCGACCGGCCCTTACCATGATTTCAATCGCGGATACGTCAACGGCGACTGGCGCTCCTGGTTCGACTACGGCAACGGTGCATTGGGCGACTGGGGCGCGCATATCTTCGATACCGCCCACGAGTTCCTGCAGCTTGGCCTGCCGACCGAAGTCGAGGCCGTGCGGCTGGAAGGGCACAGCCCCTTCATCTTCCCGCAGGCGTCGACGCTGGCATTCCGGTTCCCGCAACGCGGCGCGCTGCCGCCGCTGGAACTGACCTGGTACGACGGCGTGAACAATCTGCCGCCGCTGCCGAAGAACTTCGGCACCGCAATCGTGGATCCGAGCGTGCCGCCGCCTTCGAAAGGCAGCGCCACCGGCGCCGTGCTTCCGCCCGGGAAGGTCATCTACGGCGACGGCCTGACCTTCAAGGGCGGTTCGCATGGCTCGGAGCTCCAGATCCTCGGCGACGCCGCGCGGGATATCGCGCTGCCCGCCGTGCCGAGGAGTCCGTCGAACCACTTCGCCAACTTCCTCAAGGCCTGCATGGGCGAGGAAACCTGCCGCTCGCGCTTTGCCGTCGCGGGACCCCTGTGCCAGACGATGGGGCTCGGCGTGATCGCCCAGCGGGTCAACGCCAGGCTCGCGTTCGATCCTGCGACGAAACAGATCACCAACCACAAGCTGGCAAACGCCCTGCTGGCCGGCATGCCGCCACGCAAGGAGTGGGAACAGTATTACAAGCTGGTCTAGCAATACGCACGCCGGATCGTCGCTTCCCGAGATACCGGCGTGACTTCCCACTGTTTGAATATTCATTCGGTTGGCTTCTCCGCGATCCTTCGAGATCACACGATTTCCTATTTCAAAAACTTCCTGTGGATGCGGAAGTTGTATTGGTCAATATAAACAAAAGATTGGTTCTTATATATTGGCTAACGTAAATTAGCAGAGCAGAAATGCTAATAAATAGTCTTCCATGTTTGCGCGCTTTAAACATGGAAAGGAAATAGCGGAGACTTGAAAAACCAATGAATAATTATTCGAAATTTAATACGCGGCGCTGTCTTTCCGGAGGCCGCGACCTGTTTGCCATGACGGTCCTGGCTGGTTTGATTTCGAGCGCTTATGCGCAGACGGCGCCGGTACAGGGCGATGTCGTGCCCGTCGCGAACAAGGTCGAGGTGAAGGGCATTCGCTCGTCGCTCGCGATGTCGGCGCTGGAAAAGCGCGACAATATCGGATTGAGCGACTCGGTGTTTTCGGAAGACCTGGGTAAATTCCCCGACCCGAACATTGCCGACGCGCTCGCGCGCGTCCCGGGCGTGACGGTCACCCGCAGTACCCTCGACGGCGAGGGAACGAACATCTCGATCCGCGGCATGGGGGCGTCGTTCACCCGGGTGATCCTCAACGGAGCACCGATGGCGTCGGCCTCCGGTGGCGGTTACGGGAACACGCCGAGCGCCAATCGTGAAGTCGACATGGATTTCCTGCCGTCCGAACTGTTCCGCCGCGCCACGGTGTACAAGAGTTCCACGGCGAGCATGATCGAGGGCGGCATTGCCGGCGTCGTCGACATGCGCAGCGTGCGGCCGTTCGACAAGAGCGGCTTCCGGTCGGCATTCACACTCAGCGGCAATTATCGCGACCGTGACAAAAAGCCCGGCAACACGGGTTCCGGCGTGATCAGCAATACCTGGAACACGCGCTTCGGCAAGGTCGGCCTGCTGGGCGGATTCGCCTTCGGTAATACCAAGTTTTCGACGGACGCGTTCCAGTCGGTCGACATGCGCAATTTCCAGCTGACGTCCAGCCAGGTCGGCCCTGGCGAAAAGGCGAATCCCACCAGCGGCGGCTCGCAATCGACGCCGGCCACCGTGCCCGCCGGCCTGCCGCTGAATTTGCTGCCCGATTATGCCCGCGCCGTACTCGTGCCCGGCAAGCCGATCGACCGGGCCATGTTGCTCGCCCTGAACCCCGGTGCGACGATCCAGCAGATCGACAACGGCCTGATGGGACGCTTGGGGCGCCATATGCTGAACTCCGGCGATCGCCATCGCAAGGGCGAGGTGATCAGCGCGCAGTGGCAGCCGAACCAGGACCTGATGCTCTACCTGGACACCATGTTTGCCCAGAAGGGCAGCAACGTCGTCCAGCAGGAGATGAACGTCGGTACGCGCGCTTCGACGCCGATTCCGATCGGGCTGGAGTTCGACCGGAGCGATTGCACCACCGGCTGCACGATCACGAAGGGCATCTTCGCCAACACGTTCTGGGGCCTGGAATACCACCCCATCAAGGAAAACACGCACTTCCAGAGCGCCAACCCGGGTTTCGAATGGCGTCCCACCGACAAGCTGACGATCGACGGCAACATCAACTACACGCGCAGTTCCTTCTACCGGATCACGCCGGGCGTGCTGGTGGCGACGCAGTCCGCGCCATCGGTCATCAGCTACGACAACACGACGCCGGACCAGCCGCCGACCTACACGGGCAATATCGACGTCAACGACCCGAATGCCGGTTTCGGCTGGTACCAGGCCGGCAACAGCACGTCCGGCCTGCGCCTGAACCTGTACCAGCGGTATAACACCACGCGCGGTTCGAGGTTCAACGTCGCCTGGGGCGACAGCGACTTTACCGTCAAGACCGGCGTCAGCTACGACGACATTGCGCGCCGGTCGTTCAGCTACGACCAGCAGCCGGCGAACGGCTGGCAGAACCTCACGTGCGGGAACAACATGAACGCCACGTTCCTGCCGCCGAATACGGGGATGCAGGGCACGTGCGATGGACGCGTCGCACCCGGCCCCGTTGCGGCCACGGCCTATCCCGGCTATGGCACGGGGTCGTCGGCCAATGGTGCGCAGCCGCTGGCTTACCAGGGTTCGGTCGTGCCGAATGCCGCCGTGGCCAATTATCTGAGAGCGACCAACCACGGCTTCGTCACGCTGGACTGGGCGAAGTTCGCCAGGGACACGAATTACCAGTACTTCGAGAACATGGCGAACCAGGTCGTCAACAGCGCAGCCGCCGGCAGCACCGCCAGCAATGTCGGGGGCTATCTCCGCGAGACCGTGGGGGCGGCCTATGTGCAGTTCGATGGTCGCGTGAATCTGTTCGGCCATACCCTGCGCTACGACGCCGGCGTGCGCTATGTGCGGACGAGACAGACGATCGGCGCATCGAACGTCGTGACGGATCCACGGAATGCGACGCTGGCGAACGGCGGCCTGTATCCGAACAAGATCGCGTTCGAGTACGAGACGAGGTACTACAACAACGTCCTGCCGGCCGGCGCCCTCGTGTACAACCTGCGCAACGACCTGCTCCTGCGCATCGCGGCGTCGCGGTCGATGACCCGGCCCGATCCGAATTCGCTGAAGCAGACCCGCTACGATACGTCGGACATCAGCCTGGCCAAGATCACGGTGACGAATCCGAACCTGAAGCCGTTCAAGTCAAACAACCTGGACGTCGGTCTCGAGTGGTACTACACGAAGGAAGCCTATGTCGCGGTGGCAGGCTTTGCCAAGGACCTGATCGATCGTCCGGTTACGATGAGCAACGTGATGTCGCTGTCGCAGTACCAGCAGAAGTACGGCTACGCGGTCGCCCTGACGACGACGCAGCAGACGGTGGTGGACAACGACGGCGGTCCGGACAACCATATCGTCACGGTGTCCGAGCCGGTGAACATTGCCACCAAGCTGAAGGTACGGGGCCTGGAGCTGACCTGGCAGCAGCCCCTCGACATGCTGCCGATCAAGGGCTTCGGCTTCACGGGCAATATGACGTTCGTTCACCAAAAGGACTCCACGGCCGGGGCACCGCCCGTGGCAGGCGTCCCCGAGCGCACGAACAACCTGACCCTCTATTACGAGGGCAGGGGCTTCAACGTCCGCGTCTCGCGCCAATATCAATCCTCGATGGTCACGCAGACGAACACGGGTATCAGCCCACCGGATGGCGCGACGGCATATGCGTACCAGTCCGGCCGCCAGTCGATCGATCTGTCGCTGGGTGCCAACCTGAAACAACTGTTCGACATGAAGAACAACCTGGACGTGACGTTGAGTGCCTGGAACCTGAATAACGCTGTCAGCCAGAGTTATGTCCAGTTCCCGAACGCCATCTATGACCAGTACAAGCCCGGCCGCAGCTATACGCTGTCCGCGCGCACGTCGTTCTAAGGCTGGCCGGATCGCGTGAGCGGTCCATGGGCGGGCACCACGTTCCCTCGTGGTGCCCGCCTCTTGTTAACAAAGGAGTCAGGAAACATGAAGCACAAGTTGAACAGGCGGGTCGCGAGCGCGCTTGCCGTCGCCATCGCGGCCGTCCTGGGAACGGCCCCGCCGCAGGCGCAGGCACTCGGTATCAAACATTTCGTCGATCTCGACGAGAAGGCCGGCGCAGGCGTCGTGCTCGCCGGGAGCGGGCGCGTGGCGCCCATCCTGGTCGGCAAGGACGATTTCCCCGGCGTGGTGCGCGCGGCGCGCGACCTGCAGCGCGACATCGGCAGCGTCACCGGCAAGACGCCGCAGTGGATCGAGGGCGATCCGGGCACCGCGCGCGACGTGATCATCATCGGGACGCTCGGCAAGAATCCGCTGATCGACCGCCTGGCGCAGCAAGGCAAGCTCGACGTCCGCGAACTCGCGGGGCAGTGGGAAGGCTTCGTCATCCAGGCCGTCGACAACCCCATGCCCGGCGTGCAGCGCGCGCTGGTCGTCGTGGGCAGCGACAAGCGCGGCACGATATTCGGCACCTATACCGTCTCCGAGCAGATCGGCGTGTCGCCCTGGTATTGGTGGGCGGACGTTCCGGTGGTCCATCACAAGGCGCTCACCGTCCCGGCGGGAACGCGCATCGCGGAAAAGCCGGCGGTCCAGTATCGCGGCATCTTCCTGAACGACGAGGCGCCCGCCCTGTCGAACTGGGCGAAGGAACGGTTCGGCGGCTTCAATCACAAGTTCTACGAAAAGCTGTTCGAACTGATGCTGAGGATGCGTGCCAACTATCTGTGGCCGGCCATGTGGAATTCGTCGTTCTTCGACGACGACAAGGAAAACTGGCCACTGGCCGACCGGATGGGTATCGTCATGGGCACGTCGCACCACGAGCCCATGATGCGGGCGCAGAAGGAATGGCACCGCTACGGCAAGGGTCCGTGGGACTATCACCGCAACGGCGAGGTGCTGCGCGAATTCTGGGCGCAGGGCCTGCGCAATGCCGGCAACTACGACAAGGTGATCACGATGGCCATGCGCGGCGACGGCGACGAGCCGATGTCGCAGGACGCCAACGTCGAACTGCTGCAGAACATCGTCCGCGACCAGCGCGCCATCATCCGCAAGGAACTGGGCAAGCCGCCGGAACAGGTGCCGCAGCTGTGGGCGCTGTACAAGGAAGTGCAGGACTACTACGAGAAGGGCATGCGCGTTCCCGACGACATGCTGCTGCTCTGGTGCGACGACAACTGGGGCAATATCCGGCGCCTGCCGACGAACGAGGAGCGCAAGCGCAGCGGCGGTGCCGGCATCTACTATCACTTCGACTATGTCGGCGTGCCCCGCTCCTACAAGTGGCTGAACGTCACGCAGATCCCGAAGGTGTGGGAGCAGATGAACCTGGCCAACGAGTATGGCGCGAACCGGCTGTGGATCGTCAACGTGGGCGACCTGAAGCCGATGGAAATCCCGACCGAGTTTTTCCTCGCCTACGGCTGGAACCCGCAGGCATGGCCGGCCGAGCGATTGCCCGAATTCCTGCGCGAATGGGCTGCGCGTGAATTCGGCGCGGCGCACGCGAACGAGATCGCGTCCATCGTCGAACGCTACACGCGCTACAACGCGCGCCGCCATCCGGAGCAGATCGATCCCGACACGTACAGCCTGACCGCCTACGACGAGGCGGAGCGCGTCGTGGCGGACTACAACCAGCTGGCGGACGAGGCGAAACGCGTCGGGCAGTCGCTGCCGAAGACCATGCGCGACGCCTATTTCCAGCTCGTCGAGTATCCGGTCCTCGCCTCCGCCAATGCCGTCGACATGCTCGTCTCGGCCGGCAGGAACCGCCTGTACGCGCGCCAGGGCAGGGTGACCACCAACGACATGGCCGCGCGGGTGCGCCGGCTGTTCCAGCGCGACGCCGATCTCGTCAAGCAGTACCAGCAGGGCATTAGCGGCGGCAAGTGGAACCACATGATGTCGCAGACCCACTTCGGCTACACGACCTGGGACCAGCCCTACCGCGACGTGATGCCGGCCGTGTCGGAACTGCGCGTGCCCGAGCCGGGCCAGCTGGCGGCACCGAACGGGATCCACAGGTCGGACCACATGGGCGTGGCGATCCAGGGCGAGCCGACGGCATGGCCCGTCTTCCCGCCCAAGCCGCTGGTGCTGCCGGCGCTCAGCGTGTTCGAGAAGCAGCCGCGCTACGTCGAGGTGTTCAACCGCAGTAGCGCGCCGTTCGACTACACGATCACGGCGAGCCATCCGTGGCTACGTCTCAGCCACACGGGCGGACGGGTCGCGAAGGACCAGCGCATCATGGTGGACGTCGACTGGAATGCGGTTCCCACCGGTACCACGCAGGCGACGTTGACGATCAAGGGACCCGACACCGCCGAAGTCCTGGTCAGGGTGCCCGTGCACAAGCCCGCGGACCTGACGCCAGCCTCGGCGCAGGGCCACGTCGAGAGCCAGGGCGTCGTCGCCATCGAAGCCGAACACTATACGGCCTCCTACGCGCCGCCGGGACGGCAGTGGCTGAAGATTCCCGGCTATGGGCGCACGCTGTCCGGCATGACCACGACGCCCGGCGCCGCACCGGCACTCGCCGTCAAGGATGGCATGCATCTGGATTACACCGTGAACGTGTTCTCGGCCGGCGACGTGAAACTGCATGCGGTCCTCGGACCGACGCTGAAGTTCCAGCCCGGAAGTGGCTTCCGTTACGCGGTATCGATCGATGACGAAGCGCCGCAAGAGGTCAACGTGCATGCCGACCAGTCCGAGGGGTTCTGGAGCCGCGCGGTCTCGAACAACGCCGTGGACTTCGTGACCACGCACCGCATCACGTCCCCCGGACGGCATACCGTGAAGTTCTGGGCGCTCGATCCGGGACTTGTGCTGGAAAGGCTGGTACTCGACGCGGGCGGGATGCGGCAGAGTTATCTCGGTCCGCAGGAAAGCCCGTATTATCCGGGCAAGTAAGCGTAGCAGGTGCCCGGGCAATGCAATGTTGCCCGGGCATTGTGCATCTAGTCGAATTGCCAGTAATCGACGTTGAAGACGATGTGGCGTCCGTTGGCATTGAAGACGAAGTACAGGTCCTGTACGCCGGTGACGCCGGATGCCGGTACGGCCAGTTCCTTCCATGCGTCCGCGCCGCCGGTGGCCGGCACGTCCACGCTTGCGACCAGCGTGCCCTGCGGCGATCCGGCCCGGACGTCGATGTGGCCACCCGGGCGGGCGCTGGCCACGCTCGCCTTGAACGTGCGCGGCCCGCGCGCGCCGAAATCGACCCCGGCCACTTTCACGTAAGCACGCGGGCCGACCGGATACACGACCATCCCGCCACGCGAATCCTTCGCGGTCTTGACCCCGGCCACCCAGTCGAAAGGACGATCCCAGTCCCGCTTCACGCGGGATTCCCATGCGATGGTCTCGGCTTCGACCCGCTCATACGGAGACAGGGGCTGGACCTGTTTCACGCCCGTCGCGTTCCAGAATGGTTGCGTCGGAATCGTGCCGTCCGGCCGATAGCTGAAATCGGTGACCGAGACGGAGCGCCGCTCCCGGTGCAACGGCGTGTCCGCGAAATTCAGCCGGTAGCTGAAGCCGAAGACGTAGGACTTGCCCTTGAAATCGACGATGCCGGGATGGTTGCCCGTCGATTCGGTGGTCGGGTCCATGATCTGGCCCTTGTATTCCCATGGTCCGGTCGGCGTGTCGCTCATCGCGTAGCCGATGCCTTCCGAACAGCACGTGGATGCATAGGCCAGGTAGTACTTGCCGTTCCGTTTGTAGACCCACGGGCCTTCCTGGTAGTTCTTGGGCTTCGCATCGATCCGTTCGATCTTGCCCGAATAGGAGATCATGTCCTTGTCGAGCCTGACGTACCAGAGGTTCGGATTTCCCCAGTACAGGTAGGCTTGCCCATCGTCGTCGATCAGGACGGTCGGATCGAAATAGCCTTCACCGCGATCGATCAGCGGACGCCCCAACGGGTCCTTGAACGGACCGAGCGGGCTGTCGGCGACGGCCACGCCGATCACGTTCCGGGGCGAGCCGCTGACCGTGACCGGCGCGTACAGGTAGAACTTGCCGTTGCGTTCGACGACTTGCGGCGCCCAGGCATCGTTGTCCTGGTTGGCCCAGGCGAAGATCGAGAGATCGGCGACCGTCCCGCGATCGGTCCAGTTGACCATGTCTTTCGACGTGTACAGCTTCCAGTCGCGCATCTTGAACCCTTGCGCATCGTCTTCGTCGTGCGAGGTGTAGAGATACACCGTGTCCCCGTGCACCAGCGGTGCAGGGTCCGCCGTGAAATTGGTCTGGATAATCGGATTCTCGGCGAACGCCGGGAGGCAAGCCCCCCAGCAAACGGCAACGGCGACGGCAATGCAACGCAGGTTCATGTCAGGTCCTCATCGGTGGGTGATGAATCGCTCAGTGGGCAGGCGGATTGCGCGGGGTCGACGGCGGCCCGAAATAACTGTCGGGCAGCGGACTATCGGACAGGACGATTTTCTGCACGACGATCGTCGGGTCGACCATGATGATCTTCAGGTCGTACTTGCCGGGACCGTGCACCTTCACCGTGAAGCGCATGGTACGTGCATTCTCGGACGTATTCTTGAAGTGATATTTTCCAAGGAACGTCTGGTCGGCTCGCGTTGCCGGCGGAAATACCCGAACGACCTGCGGCGTGGCGTCGTCGAGGGCGACGGCGACGGCCAGCTCGCGTCCCGGATAATTGTCCAGCGTGGGCGCCGTCACCAGATCGACCTGCCAGGTGCCTGCCGACGCAAAATAGACCGGGTATTCGAGACGCGGCGAGTCGGCAAACGGTGCGCTACGCGCCGTGACCGGGAACACAGTCATCGCGCCCGGGCCCCGTCCATAGTCGGGCAACCATTCCCAGCGGGCATATTTGCCGGGGATGTTGCGCACGGCATCCTGGGCGTCGAACGCGATGGGGCCCGTCTGGCCGCCGAACGCGCCGGCCGCGGCCTTGGTCTCGTCGCCGACGGCGATGGTCGCGTAAGACCGCACGACGACGCGCTGGTTGCCTTCGCTGACCGTGATTTGCCCCAGTTGTGCCGACCCGACCGGAACGCGGCTCCAGTCGATATCGACCCAGATGCGCTGGTCGTTGCTCCCGTCGGGCGCGGGCGCCTGCGACAGCTTGACCCATGGTTTGTCGGCGAGGGCGGTGAAGCGGGGCGGGCGCCCGTCTTTCGAGAACACGTCGATGTACGAGCGCTGCTTGTTGATGGAATCGAAATACGGAAGGGTTGGCGTGTTTTCGCCGCCCGGCCAGGCCTGGTCCGAACCGTCGATGGCGACGCCGAATTCGCCCGCGGCGCCGGCAGGGACGGAGGAGGTCGCCGGCATGACGTTTTCGGGTGGAGAACGCCAGTCGCGGTAGCCGATGTGGGTCTGGTCCATCATGTGATTCCATTTGCCGCCCGCCACCTGCGTGTTATAAAAATCGGACAGGTCCTGGTCGCGCTTGAACAGGGCGCGGACGCGCTCGGCCTGCGCGTTCGCGGCGTAGCGTCCTTGTTTGGCGTACAGATGGTTGCGGCCTGCCGCGATCTCGAGATCGATGAAATTCGAGAGCGCGAGGATAGGGTGCAGCACCAGTTCGTAATACGCGTCCTGCTGGTCCGCGGGAATCGAGGTTTTCAGCAGCGTGGCGCGTTTCGCCAGCGCGTTCCAGGCTTCGGAAACCCGTTCGGCCTCGCGGTAATTGACCAGGCTGAACGTATCGGGCCGCACCAGTTCCGGCTTGCGCCAGGCATTGTATTTCGCGTACTTCGCGACGAGGTCGGCGATTTCCGCGGCGTGCTGCGCGCCGAATTCGCGTTCGGCCCAGCGTTGCGTCCACCCGGCGATGTCGTCCTTGCCCATGCCTTTGGGGCTCCATGCAAGGCGGAGGAAGAACTCGATCGGCACTTCCAGCGGCTTGAGGTCGCCGACATTGGCGATCCAGATCTGGTTCGCACCGTATTCGTGGGCGAGATTCATTTGCTCCCAGATCTTGGGCAGCGGATTGCTGTTGAGCCACTTGTACGAGAACGGGCCGCCATTCATGTCCATGTGGAAGTAGATGCCCGAACCGCCGCTGCGCTTGCACTCCGCCGGCGTCGGCAGGCGGCGCAGGTTGCCGACGTTGTCGTCCGTGAACAGGAGGGTGACGTTGTCGGGGACCTTGAGCCCCGCGTCGTAATACTTCTGGACCTCGGTGAACAACGCCCACAGCTGCGGCACTTGCCGCTGGTCGACGCCCATCTCTTCGGTGAGGATCTGCTGCTGGTCGTGGATGATTTTCTCGATGAGCTTCTTGTTGGCCTCGAGACCGCCCGCATCCGGCATCGCCGTATCGCCATCGCCGCGCATGCCCATGGTCACGATGCTTTCGTAGGCCTTGTTGCGCCGGATGCCGTCGCGGAAGAAGCGTTTGAGGCCGTCTTCGTTCGTCGCATAGTTCCATTCGCCATTGCCATAGTCGCGGCGGTGCGCGAGCCATTCGTGGTGGGAGCGCACCATCGGTTCGTGGTGGCTCGTGCCCATCACAATGCCGTAGGCGTCGGCAAGCCGGGGATTGTCCGGATCGTCCTCGTTGAAGGCATTCGTCCACATCGCGGGCCACAGGTAATTGGCGCGCAGGCGCAGCAGCAGCTCGAACATGTGCGTGTACATCTTCGAATTCCCGCCGCCGAATTTTTCGCGCGACCACTTGCCCAGCGCCGGCTCCTCGTCATTGATGAAGATGCCGCGGTATTTCACGGCCGGCGGACCCTGGACCCAGGCGCCCGCACGTACGAACAGCGCGCTGGCCTTCTTCACGGGGACGTCGGCCCACCAGTACCACGGTGACACACCGATTTGTTCCGAGATCTCGTAAATGCCGTAGATCGTGCCCCGTTTGTCGCTGCCGGCAATGACGAGCGCACGCTCGACGCCGGGCATCGGATTGGCGACGTTGGCAATCACGAAGGATTCCCATTTGCCGCGTATCGCTTTCACGTCGAGTTTGCCGGCACTGACCAATGCATCGACGAGCGTGCTGTGGCCCAGCGTCCCGATGATGACGGCGGTGCGTGTATTGGCGGTCGCGGTCGACAGCGCCGGCTTCGCGCCCGTGACCTTGTCGATGTCGCCTTGCAGGTCGGTTGCCGCACGCATGACGCCCCAGTGGTCCGCCTTGTCCACGTACAGCGGGGCGGCATTGCCGTCACTCACGAGCGGGATACTGTTTGCGCTCGGGGTTGCAGAAACGAGCTGGACGCCGAGACCGAGACTCGGCGCCGCGCAGGCCCACGGCGTCCCCAGCGACAGGACAAGAACGAAGGCGATTTGCCAGAACGTGGCAAACCGCCGCTTGAATACGGACATGTGTTGCATGATTCCCTCTATCAAAAACACTGATGCGTCGTTCGCACATTGAAAAAAATCGCTCCGCGTGAGCAGAGCGATCAAACTCCCGAGAGCCAGGAGGGAGCAATGCACGGTCTTGTCGCGGTGGGACTGCCAGGCCACCGCGACGGCATGGTCATCAGAACTTCATGCGCAATCCGACGGCCAGGGTACGTCCCGGCTTGTAGCTGGTGTACGTCGCGTTCGGGTACTGGAAGTAGGCACGGCGCGTCGTGTTCGTCAGGTTCACGACGTCGAGCGTCAGCGTGGGATAGTTGTCGCGGTCCATGATTTCCGCCAGGTCGACCTGCGACGAGAAGTCGAGCTGTTTGAAATCATCGCCGAACAAGGCGGCGTTCGTGATGCCGTTCTGGTTCGGGCCGGAATTCTGGCTGCCCTGCGAATACGTGTGCGACAGGCGTGCCAGCAAACCATGGTTTTCGTAGTAGACCTGGAAGTTGTTGCTCTTCTTCGGCACACCCAGTGCGACGAAGCCCGCGGAGCCTTCGCCGCTCGCCTTCTGGTTGATCATGGTGAGCGTTTCCGAGAAGCCGAAACCGCGCCACGGCAGCAGCTTGTCGAGCGGCTGCACCCAGCCCAGCTCGAGTCCTTGCACCTTCAGCAGGCCCGAGGCGTTGCGCTGCGACGTCGTGACGATCGTCGCGGCGTTCTGGCCGCCGCGCGCATCGAGCGAGCCCTGCTGGGTCGGCGTCAGGTTGCTGTACGTGATGCCGTAGGCGGCCAGGGCGCTGAACGGCACCGTCACGTTCTGGTTCAACGTGAACCCGTTCAGGTTTTTCTGGAAGACCGTGGCCGACAGATAGCCCTCGCGCCCCATGTAATACTCGACGCCGAAATCGAAGTTATCCGAGATATACGGTTTCAGATCCGGGCTGCCCAGCGTCGCGGTATCGGCCGACGGCGACGAGAAGTTGATGCCGGGGCGCAGCGCATCCGGGTTCGCACGGGTCATGCTGCGCGATACCGACGCGCGCAGCACCAGGTTCTTGGCGAGGTCGTAGGCCAGGCTGGCCGAGGGCAGCGTATTGTTGTAGGTCTTGTCGATATAGACCCATTGGCTGATGTTCGGGAAAGGCGTGCTTCCCGCGGGCAGGGTCGCGTTGCGCGGGTCCACCGTGGAGTTGTAGGCGCCGACATTCTGCTTGGTACGCACGTAGCGCACACCCGCGTCGTAACGCAGCGAACGGTCGAATACAGGCACCGTACCGTCGACCTGCAGGAACAGGCCGGTGGTCTTCTCGTCGATATAGCCCGTGCTGGCACCCGTATTGGAGGAGCCCGCGACCGGCGCGGACTGCAGCAGGGCATCGTAACCGGTGGCGGCCGCAAAGCGGTTGAAGTCGACCGACAGCAGGTTGTCCGGACCCTGGACCAGGTAGTTGGCAATGCCCAGGCCGAGCGAACCGGGGCCCTGGCAATTGGCCGAGTTGGCGCAGACTAGGTTCTGCCATGCCGTCGTGTTGTCGCGTGCGGTAATGCGGCGCATGATGTCGTCATACGCGAAGCCGCCCTTGATGCTGAAGGCCTTGTCGCCCCACGTCAGGGACGACCGCACGCCTTGCGTCCTGGTCATGCGCTCTTCGGCATTGATGCTGACGCGACCGCCTTGCGAGGTATTGAGGACCCAGCTGGCCGGATCATAGGTGTCGACGTTGCTGGTAATGCTCGGGAGCGCGCCGTTCTGATAATCGATGGTCGTGCCCGAATTCTGTGCCGTGACGGGACCGACGGTGGGCGACTGGCGCGTGAAGGTCGAGCGCGTGTAGTTCACCTGGCCGTCCATCTTCAGTTTGTCGGACAGTTTCCATTCGAAGCCGGGGTTCACGCCGATCAGGCGTACACGTTCGTTATAGGGACGATACTCGAGGAAGTACTGGGCATTGGCGAACGTGCCGCTTTCCACCACGCAGCCATTGGCGCAGTCGCCACCCGACACTTTCATGTTGAGCGGAATGACGGCGCCGTTGCGGCCGACCCAGGACGTGTCCGTGCGCTCCAGCGTATTGTGTTTTTCGCTGAACATCGAGTCGACATAGAAGTGCAAGCTGTCGCTCGGGCGATATTCGCCGGACAGGACGGCGGTGATCTTGCCCTTGTCGCCGTACTCGGCCATGCTGCGTCCCAGGCGCGGAATCAGGGCGTTGTCGATTTGCTGGATGGTCAGGCCCGGGTTGTGGGCGAGCAGGAACGCCTGGTCGATGGGGGCGCCCGGCGTCAGTCCGTTGCCCGCATTGGACGGCACGGTGGCCGGAATCGTGAAGTTGCCGCCGCCGGTATTGTTGCGCGTCGGGCTGTTGTTTTGTGCGGCCGAGAGATTCGGGTTCGTGTAGCCGATGGTCTCGTAGCCGGTCGTATGGACCTTGGTGCTGCCCCAGGCAATGCCGCCCAGCAAGCCCCAGGTGTTGTTCCAGGTGCGGCTCGATACCAGCGAACCCCGGTTACCCCATTTACCCGCGACCTGGCTGCGCGTGCCGACGACGTTGAACGAATTGAAGTCGCCCTTGTGGTCGAATGGGCGCGCGCTGCGCATGTCGACGACGCCGGCAGCGCCGCCTTCCAGCATCGATGCCGTCGGGCTCTTGCTGACCGTCAGTTTCGTGAACAGGTCAGTCGGCAGCAGGTCGAGGTCGACCTCGCGGTTCGAACTCTGGGCGTCGGTCGTGCCGGTCGACGCAACGGCGACGGGCGCGCCGTTCAACAGCACTTTCGTGAAGCTCGTACCGAGACCGCGGATCTGGACGTTGACGCCTTCGCCCGTGATTTCACGCGATACCTGGACGCCCGGGATGCGATTCAGCGATTCGGCGATATTCGTATCCGGGAACTTGCCGATGTCTTCGGCGAAGATGGAGTCCTGGAAGCCGGTGGCTTCGCGCTTGTCGCGCGCGGAGGAGGCCAGCGAGGCGCGGTAACCCGTTACGGTCACCGTCTGCGGGGCCATCGGCGCCGCTTCCTGGGCATAGGCGGTGGACACCATGCTTGCCAGGATAGTGAGTTGCAGGATGCGGGTGCCCGTACGGGCGTCGTATCGTGAACGATTCTTGCTGCTGTTCATATAGTCTCCAAAGTTTATTTTTATAAACAAAATAAAAAAGTACAAACCCTGTCGGCGATGCGTATTCACGCAACCGTTCGATTCGCGACATGCGGAAAAGGCCTCGAGGGTTCAATGCATTGCGCCGGCGCTTGCTGGAATCAACGCAACATGCAGGGGCGCTTGTTATCGAATTTCCAGCCGGGGATCAGGAATTGCATTGCGGCCGCGTCGTCGCGGACGCCCGTCCCCAGGTTCTTGTAATCCTGATGGGCTTTTTCAAGCTCGACCATATCGATGTCGATGCCGAGCCCCGGTTTTTGCGGCAGCCGTACCGCGCCTCCCTCGATCTTCAGGGGTTCCTTCGTCAGGCGTTGGCCGTCCTGCCAGATCCAGTGCGTGTCGATCGCGGTGACACGGCCAGGCGCAGCCGCTCCCACATGGGTGAACATGGCGAGCGAAATATCGAAATGATTGTTCGAGTGCGATCCCCAGGTCAGGCCGAACATCTCGCACAGCTGCGCGACACGAACGGATCCCTGCATCGTCCAGAAATGGGGATCCGCCAGCGGGATATCGACGGACTGCAGCTGGATCGAATGTGCCATCTGGCGGAAATCGGTCGCGATCATGTTGGTGGCGGTCGGCAGACCCGTCGCGCGCCGGAACTCCGCCATGACTTCACGACCCGAAAAGCCGTTCTCGGCGCCACAGGGATCCTCGGCATACGCGAGCACGTTGCCCCGGTCGCGGCAGACCCGGATCGCCTCGCTCAGCGACCATGCCCCGTTTGGATCGAGCGTGACGCGGGCATCGGGAAACCGCTCATGCAAGGCGATCGCGGCATCCATCTCTTCGTTGGCGGAAAACACACCGCCCTTGAGCTTGAAATCATTGAAGCCATAGCGGGCATGGGCCGCCTCCGCAAGCTTCACGACTGCGTCGGGGGTCAGGGCCGGCTGGTTACGAAGCCGCAGCCAGGCATCCTCGCCAGCGGGCTCAGCGCGGTAACCCAGCGTTGTCCGGTCACGGTCGCCGATATAAAACAGGTAGCCGAGCATGTCGACGGCGTCGCGTTGAATGCCGTCTCCCAGCAGGGCCGCTACGGGAACGCCCAGAAACTGGCCCAGCAAGTCCAATAACGCCGATTCGACGCCGGTTACCGCGTGGATGGCCGTACGCAGATCATAGGTCTGCGTGCCCCGGCCGCCGGCGTCGCGGTCCGCAAACGCCGTCCGCATGGCGCCCAGCACGCTGTTGTACTCGCCAAGCGATTTGCCGACGACGAGCGCTCGCGCATCGTCGATCGTGCGGCGAATGCTCTCGCCGCCAGGTACCTCCCCGAGGCCCGTATTGCCGCTGCTGTCGGTCAGGATAATAACGTTGCGTGTGAACCAGGGGCCATGGGCGCCGCTCAGGTTCAGCAGCATACTGTCCTGGCCGGCAACAGGTACGACGCGCAGATCGGTTACGACGGGAGCATTCTTGACGGCACTATTCATGAGTAAGCTGGAAGTGATCGATGGCGTTGACAAGCTGAAACGATCTTATACTTCTAGCTTATTCTGTCCAAATCAATCAATGACTCGATTGATCCACTAATTGAATGTTGGCCTCGGCTATTCGTTCGAGCCAAACGACGGCAAGACTTCTTCCAGGAAAAGACCAAGCGCGGGATTGTCGTTGTCCCGCCGCCAGGCGCCAATCGTCTCGACAGGCTCCGTTTGTATCGGAAGAAAAGCAACGTTATTGAATTGCAGGCTCGTCGCGCTTTCGGCGATCAGTGCGGCGCCGAGTCCGGCGCGCACGAGCGCCAGCATCGTGTGGACCTGGCCGACATGCTCGACGATGTCCGGAATCACGCCTGCGCTTTGAAAACGCGCGTTCAGCATGTGATAAAAGGGTCTGGCTTCCTGTGGTGAATACATGACGAACGGCTTTCCGTGAAGGCAATCGAGCGTCGGTTCTGTTGGCCACTGATCAACGGATTCGGCAGGCACGGCGAGCATGAGCGGTTCGCTGAGAAGGACCTTGCTTTCCAGCTCGTTATTCAAAAGGTGAGGGCGCATCAGGCCAATGTCCAGTTGTCTGGCATTCAGGGCCTCGACCTGGCTGGTGCTGACCAGCTCTTTAAGCGAAAGTGCAATACCGGGACGGCAATCGCGTAAGCGACGGACGACTTCCGGAAGCAGGCTATATCCGGAAGCGGACGTGAAACCGATCGTCAGCGCCCCTTGCTCTCCTTTTGCGACACGACGCGCTTTTAAAGAGGCCTGCTCCGCGAAGCGTAAAATCTGCGTTGCCTCGGGTAAAAACGCTTTCCCGGCGGCGGTAAGACGTACTACTCTGCTATTTCGTTCGAGAAGTTGCGCGCCAACGTGGTGTTCCAAAAGCCTGATTTGGCGACTGAGGGGAGGTTGAGTCATATTCAACCTTTCCGCGGCGCGACTGAAATGTAATTCCTCGGCCACGGCAACGAAACAACGGAGCTGACTTAATTCAAACATCGATTTATTCCTTAAATCATGAGTCAGCCGACGTGAAGATTATCAAGATTGTTTATTTTGGTTCCTCCAGGAAAGACCTGCCGTACGCGAGCACAGCGTACCGGTTGGCGTATTGAAAAAACAGATCGGGTTCGGGGTGGATGCCGTTTGGTCCGATCATACTTAGGGTAGTGCAGTTATCAATACTAATCCATGCATTTATTGTATGGTGAAATACAATAATGGTATTTTTTGTGCTGATTTTTCTACCGGGTACTTCGCCGCTCCCGGCCTGTCCATTGAACGGTCCAATACCGGATTTCACTCAATTCATTCGTTGTATCGGCAGGAATACGATTTGAATCGGGTTATTCGGTGCGTTGCTGTAATATGGTTTCGTACCTCAGTTTCTCGTCTCCTCTCGCCCGGAATCGGGTATTAATGCCCTGTTCACCGAAAGGCAGACAGGGCATTTTTTTGACATGTTGTTGCTTGTGGTAGCGCGCAGATCCGCACGAAACCTCCCTGGGTTCGAACCATGAAAAAATCTCGGATCGACGATACGCGCCGAAGTTTTGATCACGGCGAAATTCCAACGCTTGCCGACGTCGCGAGATTCGCCGGCGTCTCCGTCATGAGCGTATGGAGAACCATGAACGGAGAGTCGGCAGTCACCGAGCGTACCCGGCGCAAGGTCGCCGCTGCGCTCGAGGCACTGCACTACGCGCCGAATGATCAGGCGCGCATTCTGGCCGGTTCCAGAACTGTCCGGATCGGTGTCGTTCACAACCAGGATTCCCGTTTTCTGAGCGAATTCCTGCTGAATCTCTTTAATCAATCTGTCGCCAATAATGTGAATCTGGTCGTCGCCAGGGACATACGGGTCGACGGGGTGATCTTTTTGCCATCACCCTATTCGGACGAAATGGTAACAAGAGCTTTCTGCGAGCCGGACATGCCTTCCGTAGTGGTTGGGTCCGCATTCAGCGACGAGCATGTCAGCGCCGTTTATGGCGACGATCGCGAGGCGGCATACAAAATGGCAAGCCACTTGATTCGTCTCGGCCATCATCGAATCGGCTTCATATCCGGACCCAGGGATAATATGGTCGGCATCCGTCGCCTGGAAGGATATCGTCGCGCCGTCAACGAACATGGGGTAGACGGCTCCGAGCATCTTGTCGTGTGCGGCGACTTCACTTATCGATCAGGCCTGGATGCGGCACAACGATTGCTCGGTTTATCGAAACGTCCAACGGCGATTTTCGCAAGCAGCGACGACATGGCAGCTGCGGCAATCGCGGTCGCGTTTCGTCTCGGCTTGACTGTCCCCGGCGATCTGACTGTTACGGGTTTCGGTAACACCACGATTGCAACATCGAACTGGCCCGAACTGACGACGCTGAAATATCCAGTTGCCGACATGGCGGGTCTGGCGATACATGCGCTTCTTCGGCAAGTGCGGGCCGTACGCGAGGGACGGGCTCCGAGTGTAGAGCGATCCAGTATGAGCCTTGACATCGTGCGGAGACAGTCGGACGCCGCCCCGCGACTGCGGGGCGGCAAAAAGTGTTAGAAGGTACTACGCAGTGACAACGTATAACTGCGGCCAGGGATATTTTGGTTGAACACGGCGCCGTTGAATTGCGTGTAGGTCTGGCTGATCGCGTTGTTCACGTTCCATACACTCAACGTCAGGTCCGTGTTGTAACCGAAACCGAAGACCTTTTTCAGATTCATGCCTGCTGACAAGTCCACCTGCTGGCGCCCGGTACTGTATGCGTAGGCGCCCCCGGCCACGGTCAGGCCGGTGTTGACGTTGACGACCGTGGATGCCTGATACTGGCGCGTCACGCGCAGGTTCACACCGTTGCGCTCGTAATACAGGGTCAGGTTGTTGGTGCGTGGCGGCACGCCGGAGACGGGCGGCGCATTCGGGGTCTCGTCTTTCTGCCTGGTGTAGGTAAAGTTACCGGTAAAGCCGAAGCCCTTCACCGGCAACATATCCAGTGCTTGCTGCCAGGTGAGTTCGACACCGCGAATCTTCAGCTTCGTCGCGATGTTGTAGGGCTCGGTGATCTCGACCAGGTGCTTGTCCGGGCCACCGCTCGCATCGACGGATTGCTGTTGCGCTGCCGTCAGGCCGACCGTGCCATAGATCTGGTTCAGCTGGGCGAGCGTGTACTGCACGATATGCGTACCGGGACGGTCGACGATGTCCTTGGCAAACGCGCCCAAGGCCAGATAGGAGTCGCGCGACATATAGTATTCCAGACCCAGGTCCAGGTTATTGGCCTGGAACGGTTTGAGATCCGGATTGGTGATGCTGCCCTGGCGCGCACCCTGGTCGCCGATGGAGAGCCTGGTCTGGCGCAGGTCGGCGGGATTCGCCCGCGTCATCGATTTCGACGCGGCAATCCGGGCAATCATCTTCGGCGTGATGTTATAGGCGAGCGTCGCCGACGGCAGCAGGTTGTGGTAAGTCACGGTTTCGTACGACCAGGTTCCAACGGAAGGATAGAGGCCGCCGTTTTGCAGCGTCGCGTTGCGAGGATCCGCAGTGGCCGCGAGGTCGCCGATCGTCTGCCGCGTACGGGCATAGCGGACGCCGGCGTTGAAGCGCAGGGTCCGGCCATACACGTTCAGCCGGCCATTCGTTTCGACATAGGCGCCACCCACGGCTTCACGGATGTAGCCGCCACTGCCGCTAAAGAAACCTTTGTAAATGTTGTCGCGGAAATATTGGTAATTGGTGTCTTTGGCGAACTTGTTCCAGTCTAGGGTAATGAAACCATGGTCCGTCGGCTGCAGGTAATTTGCCAGTGCACTATTCGGGACGAGGGAGCCGAGGTACGCCAGCGGCGTGGTCTGGCCGGCTGAAGAACCCGTACCGTAGCCCGGATAGGCGGTGGCGGCATTCGTCATCGGCCCCGGGGCGTACCGTCCGTCGCAACCGGGGGACTGGATCTGGGTGTTCGGACCGAAGAACGTATAGTTGAGGTTGTTGCCGCAAGTAACGTTGGCCCAGGCATCGGCGACCGTATAGCTGCGGTAACGCCGTTCGATATCGTCGTAGGTGCCGCCGACCTTGATACTGAAGTCGTCGTCGCCCCATTTGACGTTCAGGCGCGTGCCGCGCGTCGAATTGCTGCGTTCGTACAAATCCATGACCAGGCCCGACATGCCTTGGCCCGCCTGGTACCAGCCGAAGTTGCTTGGATCGTTGGGGTTCAGGTTGCCGGTGAACGTCGGCGGTTGGCCGGGCGTCGTGTTGTCGTAGGTGATGACCGACGGCGCCGCCATCGTCGCGACCTTAACCTGCGGCATGTCGCGGGAGAACTTGCTGAGCGTGTAGTTGAATGCGCCGTCGATCGTCCACTTGTCGCTCGGCCGCCACTCGAAGCCGGGGTTAAGGCTGCGGAACTTGGTCTTGTCGATATCCGGGCGGTATTCCAGTCCCCAGAACGTGTTGGCCAGGGTCGCTTTCGTAATGACGCAACCGATCGTGCAATCGCTGCGATCGAATTCCATGCCGATGGGGATCGGCGTATTGGCACGTGTGCCCACGTTCATTGCCTGCCATTCCATCTCATTCCGCTTTTGCGCGAACACCGTGTCGAAGTAGAGGTTCCAGTCCTCGTTCGGCTGCCATTGCACGCTGATCACTTCGCCTGCGCGGCGGCGTTGGCCTTCGAACACCTGATGCCGGCCCAGGCGGCCCATCAGTCCATTGTCGATCTGCTGGATGGTGGCACCCGGGTTGAGCGCCAATAACATCGCCCGGTCGATTGTCGCGCCGGGCACGAGGACCGAACGGGCGTAGTCCGGCAACAGGTTCAAAGGCAGGCCCGCCGGTACCTTGTCCGGTGTCGATTGCGACCCGCCCCCCGTGCTGTTCGGGTTGTCCGCGGCGTTGGCCTGGAACGATTTCAACTGGAGGTTCCGCATGTCGACCGTGTCGAATGCGTCGGTACGGTACTTGGTCATGCCCCAGGCGACGCCGCCCAGAATCCCGAACTTGCCGAACCTGCTGGTGTTCCAGGTATTGCTGATCAGGGCCGAACCCGTCGTACCCGGCTTCTTGTCCCTGTCGCGGTAATTGCCGCTGAGCGTAAAGGCCGACCGGAAGCCGGCTTTATCGAATGGCCGGACGCTGCGCATGTCCACGGTTCCCGCGATGCCGCCCTCGATGACGCTGGCTTGCTGGCTCTTGTACACCGTCGCGCTGCGGAACAGTTCGGACGGAAGAAAGTCCATGTCGACTTCCCGGTTGGCGCTGATATTGCCGCCCCAGCTGCCCGCCGATGCGGACGCCATCGGCGCACCGTTCAGCAGCACCCGGGTAAATGCCGGGCCCATGCCGCGGATCGAGACGTTCATGCCCTCGCCATCGATCGACGCCCGGGTGACCGTCACACCGGGTACGCGCGACAACGCGTCTGCGATGTTCGGATCGGGAAATTTGCCCATGTCTTCCGAAAACACGGTATCGCTCAAGCCGATATTCTCGCGCTTTTCGTTCGCAGACAGGGCCAGCGAACTGCGATAACCGGTCACGGTGACTTTCTCGACATTCTCCTTTCCGGCGGTTTTATCCGATTCGGACGCGGATTGTGCGTAGGCGTTCGAAATGAGCGCTGCCAGCAGCGTGAGCGTAAAAACGTTGGATCCGACGCGGCTGCGGGGTTGGCATGGTGTTCTATGGTTTTTCAAGCTTATCTCCGTTTATTGAATATTTTTTGTTCCGGCGGAATAGAGCGGGTTCGCGCCGGCGCCATATAACGGTATCTTTTCGCTTTAACAAAATGCCAATTCTAATTTTGATTCAGTCAATACAATATTTGAATTCCTATGTTCTACGCTCTGTAAGGACGCGGAAGACTTGGTGATATCAAAAAATGTTGTGCGCTAACATGCAACACTCGTCGTCGCGATGTGTACGCGAATTTCTACTCCCTCACAGGGGATGACCCCGGATAAATACACATATTGAATTGCATGGATATCAATCGTAGATAGATGTAGGCGTTTTGATCCGGGGTGACTGTTAGCCTGCCGGAAGTAATGTTATGAAGTGTTTGAGGTTGGAAGCGCCCTGGCAAATTGATTGGAGGCGATATCCTCGCCTCGGTCCAGCATTTTGACCAGGCAGCCAAGCTCAATCAAAAGTTATGACGGATGCCGATTTCCCCGCCCGTGCTTCTTCCACCCGCGACGGTATTTGACGAAAAAGATCCGATATCTTCGATATTCAATCGCCCTTGTCCGTGGTTGCTCAATCGTGCGATTGCCGCGTACAGCGCCGTGCGTTTGGAAAGGTTGTGTACATAACCTGCCGCAAAACCATGTGCTCCGTACACGCCTGCAGAGTTTGCGGCATTGTCGGAACGCGATGCCACAGCGGAAATCCAGGCATGGTCGTTCTGGACCGGAATTACCGCAGCAATACTTGCCCGCGATTCGCGCAGATTGACAAATTTGTCCGTATTAGCCCATAACATGATCTTCGCGGCCTTGAAGTCATAGCTCACGCCTGCATTCGCCTGGGTCCACTTTCCTGTTGACGAAGTAGCGCGGGTATTCGACGTGATATCGGTTTGCGCGAGCGCGCCTGCGATCTCGAACGGACCTCCCGCATACCCCAGCCGGCCGCTGACGGAGCGGCGGATCGTGGTGCCGCACACCGTGTTGCCGTTGCAACCATTTCCGCCTTCGCCTGCGGACACCTGGAAGGATCCATACATGCCTCCAAGTCCACCCGGCGTCGAATAGGTGATCGCATTCGTAGTCCAGTAGTAGTTCGGCACCAGCCCCTGGTTGAGCAGATTGGAATAGTGCGAAACATTGCCCACGCCAAGGTTGTAAGTCGGGTCGAACGAGTACATGTTCACGTAGTTCGGCGACCAGTCGCGACCGAGATGCACTTCGCCAAAGTTGCCGTTCAGTCCGACCCAGGCACTACGGTTAAAGAATGGCACGCCAAATGCACCGGTCGCGGATTGCCCGGTGTCCGGTGTAAATGCACTTTCGAGGAGGAAGATGGCGTTCATGCCCCCGCCCAGGTCTTCCGTGCCGCGGACGCCGAACAGTGATGGCGAGTTGCCGAACGTACTCACCGAAGTGGCCGAGCCGCTCCCGGAATATTGAATGTGGCGAATCCCGACATCGACTGCGCCGAAAAACGTCGTCGACGATTCCGCAAATGCGGGCGCAACACACAAACCGAACAAGGCCATCCCCATGAATTGTTTTTTCATTATTGTCTCCAAAATATGTTGGTCTAATTATCTTCAACGTGACTTTGTGGATTCGCGATTTCCACGACGATTGAACGCGCATGCCTCCGAAAGAAAATGAGGGTGCAATCAGGCACCCGAGGTGCCTGGCAAAATAAGCAGCGTGTAATCGGGATTAATGGGCCGGCAACAAAAAAGGCCTTCAGGCTGCGATCAGCAGTGCCTCGTTGCGAACTTTCCGGCGCTCGACGTTTCTCATGGCAGCATCGATATTTCTCATTGCGGCGCTAAAATAAAATCCCTGGCCGACGTTACAACCGAGGCTCTGAATGAAATCCAGCTGTGCCTTCGTTTCGATCCCTTCGGCGACAGTGCGCAAGTGCATTTTTCTGGCTAACTGCACAATGGCCTCCAGAATTCCGGTCAGTTTTCTGTCTTCGGAAATCCCTGCGATGAAGATGCGATCGATCTTCAACTCGGTAAAAGGCAGCTTGCTCAGCAATTTCAGCGAGGAGTAGCCGGTGCCGAAATCGTCGATTGAAATGCGAAAGCCTCTGTCGCGCAAGATGCTGAGCGACGCCAGGACTGAGGAAAAATTTTCCGGAAAGGTGGTCTCGGTAACTTCAATGGTGATTTGATCAAACGGTATGCCGTGCTCGTTGACCATCGAACATATGCGGCTTGCGAAACGGGGATTTTCCAGGGTGGCCGATGAAAAGTTCATGGCCATTCCCACCCCATCCATGAGCTTGTTGTCGCGGGCACCGAGCAGCGATTGCCGAAAGACGCTATCGGTAAATTCGTCGATCAAGCCGGCCTGTTCAATCAGGCTGATGAATTGTCTGGGTGGCAGAATGCCCAGGTCAGGATGGATCCATCGCGCCAGGATCTCCACGCAGGACGCAGTGCCGGTAGCAAGGTCGATCTTGGGCTGGAAGAAAGGGATGAATTCATTACGGCGAATTGCCCTGGCCATGTCATCCCTGGACCATTTGGGTTTTCGCTGGTTTTCCATGATGTCTCCTGTACGACTGCCGCGTGCTTGTTGGATGCTAGTGTCCCCAAATAAGCTTTGAAAAACTATGTACGACTGCACATATTCAACACGTTGGAAGTGTGCGGTTATGACATGGCTGGCTGCAGTGGGATAAACTAAAGTCCACGCGACAACGGTGCCGGCGGTTGGCGTGCACCATTTGGATTACGCTTCCATAGGGTTTCTCTTGCATATGAAAATGTCCCCGGACCTCGCTACCGAACTGATCACGTTGCTGCACCGCAATGCGCCGATCGAGGAATTCTCGGCACACCTCGCGCGCGCGGAGGCCTTGGGCAAGGAAGACGAAGGGAATGCCGGATCGATTGAGGTTGCCCGGATGGCATTGGCGGTGAAGAACCGGCTCGACCTGCACCAGTTGAGCGAGCAAGGCATGCTGGCGATGTTCGAATCGGCCAAGGACCTGACCAGCCGCCTCGACGTGGGAAGCCTGCTCGGCGCCATCGTCACTCGCGCGAGGAACCTGCTCGGTTCGCATGTCGCCTGGCTGACCGTGTACGACGCCGACAAGGACGAGTTCCAGGTATTGGCGTCGGACGGCGCGATCTCGTTCAATACGACGACAATGAAAGTCAGCCGGCGGCTGGGCATTGCCAGCGTGGTGATGTCGACGCGTCTGCCTTTTTATACGCCCAACTATTTGCTCGACAAGCGCTTCCCGCACGATCCGGTGATCGACGACACCTTTCGCGACGAGGGGATCGCGGGGCTGGCCGGCGTGCCACTCCTGTTCGATGAAAAAGTCCTCGGCCTGCTGTTTATCGCCGACCGCTACAACCGCACCTACACAGCCCTGAACATTGCCATCCTCAGCACGCTCGCCACGCACGCGGCGGTGGCAATCAACAATGCGCGGGCGTTCAAGCAGGCCAACGAAGCATTCCAGCGCGCGGACCAGGCACGCGCCGAGCTCGAGCACCATGTGCGTGAGATCCAGAATGCCGCCGAAGCGCACGAGCAATTGACGTCGTCGCTGGCGAAAGGCGCTTCGCTGGACACGCTGTCCGAAACGATCGCCCAGCTACTCAATGGCGGCGTCGTCGTGCTGAATGAGGCATTCCAGGTCATCAGCCATGCCGCCGCGCCCGGTTATAGCGGCAAGCTGGCGAGCACGTACACGCCGCACGGCGCCATCAGTGCGGACATCACGAATGCCATACGGAACAGCCGGCAAGGCGGCCGTTCCGTCGTTGCGTATCAAGGCGATGGCGAATTGTGCCGCGCGATCGCCGTTATCGGCGGCAATGACCTGCTCGGTGCCGTGCTCCTGTTTCGCAAGGAAGACCTCGGCGAGATACCGGTGCGCACCTTCGAACGCAGTTCGAGCATTATCGGGATCGTGCTGCTGTCGCAGGAACGCATGGAAGCCGGCAAAAGCCGCGATGTGTCGACGCTGGTGCGTTCGCTGACGTCAGGCGGTCACCGCGATGACATGGCCTCGACCTCGGAGCTGGCGAAGCGGTTCGGGCTCGACTTGTCGCAACCCGTGTCGTTGATACTCGTGGAAACGGAAGGCTTGCGACCGGACTCGCTGGCGCGGCGTTTGCGCGCCGGCTCGGCGCTTTCCGAACTCGTATTGGATGAGATCGATGGCACGCTGGCGATGATTGTATCGACAACCAAAGTGCAGCACATCTTGACCGAATTCACAGCCGTCGCCAAACGTGAATTCGTCGACAGCTTCAGCGGCATTCTCTCGAGGCCCATCCTGTCGCCGGCGGAAATCCCGGCGTCCTGCACGGTGATGCGGCGCGGACTGGCGGTGCTGCGACGGCTGGGCGTGAAGAACCAGATCGTCGATCAAAACGAGATGGCGCTGTACTCCGTGATTTTCGAAACCCACGACGAGGCCAGTTTGAAGGCCTTTCTCCAGGCGACGATCGGCCCGCTGGTTGCCTACGACGAAAAGCGCAATACGCAACTGGCCGAGACGCTGCTGTGCTACATGGACAGCAACCAGAACGCCAGGACGACGGCGATGCGCATGGACATCCATGTGAATACCGTTCGACAGCGCTTGAGCAGTATCGAGGAGATGCTCGGCTACTGGGGCAATCCTAATCGCGCGCTTGAAATCCACGTTGCGTTGCGGCTGTGGCGCCTCACCTGAAAAGTAACTCTATGCCATAAAAATCGCGTATTTATGGCTCATCCACACATTGTTCTGTCTCCGCTCGCCTCACATACTGTCTGTGCACGGACTGCCAACACATCGTGGCTTCCGTCCACGGGAAAACCAAGAGTGAGACTCACCCACCTGAAGGAGACAATACATGGACCAGGGAAATCGAAGCAAAAACGAATTACTTACGCCGGCGTCGTCGGGTCGTCGCGCCTGTCTGACCAGGCTTGTCGGGTCGTTGGGAGCCCTGGTGGCGCTTGACAGCGTCGCCAGCACGAAGACCCCGGATCGCGGGCTTGCTTATACTCCGGATATCCGAGGTCCTTTCCCGATTCCGCAGAACGAGCGCGGGCTGCATACCATCACGGCCACCCCATACTTCAAGGTATCGGACAAGGGTCTGCAACTGGAAGGCGCGTCGTTTGACCGGAAAGGCAACCTCCTTTTTGTCGACGTGTTTGGCGGTACGATTTTTCGCCTTACGCCCGACAAGGTTCTCAGCACCGTGCTGCCACCGAATTCCCTTGGCTCAGCCGGCATTGCCATTCACAAGGATGGGAGGATCTTTGTCTCGGGCCTCGGCAACTTCGTGGATACCGGGAGTATTTTCTGGTTGAATCCGGACGGCTCCGGCCTGACAACCATCGTTCCCGCGAGCGCAGGCTACCTGCCGGACGACTTGGTGTTCGATAAGAACGGCGGCTTTTATTTCACCGACTTCCGGGGCAGTTCGGACAATCCGGTCGGCGGCGTGCATTACGTCTCGCCGGATTTCAAGACGATCACGCCCATACTGAGCCACATGGCGATTGCAAATGGCGTTTGCCTGAGCCCCGACGGAAGCGTCCTCTGGGCCACCGAACTGAGTGCGGGGCGCCTCCATAAGGTCGAGTTGAGCGGAGCTACGACGATCGCTCCATTCGGCACGGCGGTACCTTACTATTTCAGCGGTTTTGCGCCCGACTCGATGCGTTCGGACAGTGACGGCAATATCTACGTCGCGATGTATTCGCAAGGACGCGTCCTTGTGTTCAATCCGAACGGTATCGCCATCGGACAGATCCTCCTGCCCAAGCGGGAAACGGGCCACAACATGAGGTCGACCAGCATCGGATTCGTGCCTGGAACGAATGACATGTTAATCCTTACCAACGACGGAAAAGGTGGCGAGGGGTCGTGGATTTTCCATGCCAAGGGCTTTGCAAAAGGCACGACGCTGTATTCCCATCAATAGGTAACTGGAGACCAGGCTGAGCATCCTTCGGGTAACTCGTCCGGGTAAGGCAACCTCATGGATCAACAGTATGACAATGGCTTGCAGGTGCGCGAGGAAGTCATGGGCAAGTCATTCGTGGACGACGCGCTCTCCAATGCAACCGACTTCACGATGCCGCTGCAGGAATTCATTACCCGGAATGCCTGGGGAACCGTGTGGTGCCGCACCGAGCTCGATAGGAAGACGCGAAGCCTGGTCACGATTGCAATGCTGACTGCGCTCGGGCGCACACATGAACTGAAAGGTCATGTGCGTGGCGCCCTCAATAACGGCGCCACGGCAGAGGAAATACGGGAAGTCCTGCTGCATGCAGCCATCTATTGCGGCGTCCCGATTGCTGCAGATGGGTTTCGCACAGCTGCGGAAATCATCGAGTCAATTTGACGAATACGTTCGGTGCAACCGAAATACCTCAACGATCTGCAAGCGGGTGATCGAGGACGTTTGCACGCCCACGCTACGTCGGCCGGCGATGCACCAAAATGACGGGTCACTATCATGAAAATTACATTTCGCCAAAAACTCTTCGTTCCTCTATTCCTCAGCTGGATCTGCCTGCTGGCCGTGTTCAGCGTGAATATCTTGCAGAGCCGGACGTTACGCCTCGAGGAACGCAAGATCCAGTTGTCCAACGCCGGCGAGATCGCCGCGTCCATCGCCAAGGAGTACGCGGCCCTCGCCGCCGCGGGCACGCTATCCCTTGACGACGCGAAAAAGGAGGCGCTGGCCCGGATCCGCGCGCTGCGCTTCGGCGCCACCGGCTACATCGTCAGCTACAACGACAATATCGTGCTGATGCACCCCATCAAGCCGGAACTGAATGGGACGCCGGTCGGACAGAACGTCGATCCGGAAGGGCGCAGGCCGTACGTGGACGGCATCGCCGCTGCGAAGGCAAGCGGCGCCGGTTTCATCAGATATGTGTGGGTCAAGCCAGGCTCGCAGAAACCGGAGCCCAAGCTGACGTACGTCCAGGCGTATCCACCGTGGGGCTGGTACTTCTTGACCGGCCTTTACGTCGACGACCTCGACCGTGCGTTCGACGCCCAGCTGGCCAGCGCGGCTGCCTGGGTGGCCGTGATCGGCGCGCTGCTGACGGCGATCGTCTGGTTCGTCGTGCGCAGCGTCGAACGCTCGATCGGCGGCGATCCGGAGAGCGCCGTCACGGTGGCGCAGCGCATCGCGTCCGGCGACCTCGGCATGGAGGTACCCGTGCGCGTTGGCGACGAGGCGAGCCTGATGGCCGCGATGAAGCGCATGCGCGACGCCCTGGCCGGCATCGTCGCCGACGTGCGCTCGGGCACGGACCTGATCGCGACGGCATCGCGCGAGATCGCCAGCGGCAACCTCGACCTGTCGAGCCGTACGGAAGAGCAGGCCAGCTCGCTGGAAGAGACGGCGGCCTCGATGGAAGAACTGACGTCGACCGTGAAGAACAGCGCCGACAACGCGCGCGAAGCGAGCCGGCTCGCCGATTCCGCCGCCGAGGCGGCGGGAAGGGGTGGCGCCGTGGTCGCGCGCGCCGTCGACTCGATGACGTCGATCAACGAATCGTCGAGCAAGATCGTCGACATCATCGACGTCATCGACGGCATCGCGTTCCAGACGAATATCCTCGCGCTGAATGCAGCCGTCGAGGCGGCCCGGGCGGGCGAGCAGGGCCGTGGCTTTGCCGTGGTGGCGAGCGAAGTGCGCAACCTGGCCCAGCGTTCCGCCACGGCCGCCCGGGAAATCAAGGCCCTGATCGGCGATTCCGTCGCACGCGTGAACGACGGCGCGAAGCTGGTCGAGGAAGCGGGCGCGACGATGCAGGAGATCGTCGCAAGCGTGAACAAGGTCAGCACGATGATCGGCGCGATCAGCGGCGCGGCGCAGGAGCAGGGCCAGGGCATCGAGCAAATCAACCAGGCCATCGCCCAGATGGACCAGGTGACCCAGCAGAATGCGTCGCTCGTCGAGGAAGCGGCGGCAGCGTCCGAAGCGATGCAGGAACAGGCCGCGAAGCTGGCCGCGGTGGTGAGCGTGTTCCGCATGGCCGCGGCAACTGCGCCGGGGCACCGGTCCGCTATGGCGCCAATGGCGCGTGCGCGCACCACCCGATCATTGCCTGCATAACTTTTCTCGCAACGCGTTCCGGACCAGCAATGTCATAACCGCACACTTTGAACCCATTGAATGTGTGCGGTCATACATAGTTTTCCAGGAGCGTTTTGAGGACACTAGCATTATCAGCAACCGGAGACAGCCGCTACACGGCAAGAGGTGAACCAGCATGATCAGCGACGTGGACATCAGGGATTGGCAACAGTCGGAGCAGGAGGTGGACGGGAGCATTCCGGCCTGCGGATGGTTGTTGGCCGCGGCGCCGTTGCTGCTGGCGGCAGTGGCAAACGATTACATATGGTCGCGTTATTCCGTGGTCGCCCAGGCCATCACCGCTCCCGCCGCTGGAAAAGATCAGATCGGAACTGTGGCATGCCGTGCCGTCGGTTTTTGAAGAAAGCGCTGAAGTCGTTGAGCAAGGCAACTTGACGTAATCCGACTCACTATCGTTGGTCCATAACCCGGGAGCTCCGCGCAGGCGGGCTTCTTTATTAGAAACCAGAGACACGCCGCGTACATCCCATTCGTTCCCCGGGAGGGAGACGTATGTGCTGCCGGCATCGAGAACGCCATCCACATGGCAGGAACATATTCATGAGCAAGCCGACAAGAAAAGTCATCATCTCCTGCGCCATCACCGGTGCCACGCACGTTCCGTCCATGTCGGAATATCTGCCGATTACCCCTGAGGAAATTCGCGACAGCGCCATTGATGCCGCGTTGGCGGGCGCGGCAATCATTCACCTGCATGCCCGTGATCCGCAGGACGGTCGTCCGACGCCCGCACCCGCTGTGTTCGAACAGTTTGTGCCGGAAATCGCACGGCGCACGAATGCGGTGATCAACATCACCACCGGGGGCAGTACTCGCATGACGCTGGATGAGCGCCTGGCTTACCCGCGTCTCGCCAAGCCGGAAATGTGCTCTTTGAACATGGGCACAATGAATTTCTCCATCCATCCGATTGCCTCGAAAATCACCTCCTGGCGCTACGACTGGGAGCGGGACTTCGTGCGGGGCATGGAAGGCACGATCTTCAAGAACAGTTTCGACGACATCAAACGTATCCTGCAGGAGCTGGGCCAGCATGGCACGCGCTTCGAATTCGAGTGCTATGACGTCGGCCATCTCTACAACCTTGCCTATTTCGTGGAACAGGGACTGGTGAAGGCGCCGTTCTTCATCCAGGCCGCCTTCGGCATCCTGGGGGGACTCGGTCCCGATCCGGAAAACATGACGATCATGCGCAACACGGCGGACCGGCTCTTTGGCCGGGAGAATTATCACTTCTCCGTATTGGGAGCGGGGCGCCACCAGATGGCGCTGGTAACGATGGCGGCGATCATGGGCGGAAACGTGCGGGTGGGGTTGGAGGATAGCGTCTACCTGAGCAAGGGCACCAAGGCCGAGAACAACGCCCAGCAGGTCAGCAAGATCAAGCGGATTCTCGAGGAACTGTCCTTCGAGATCGCCACGCCCGACGAGGCGCGGGAGATGTTGGGCCTGAAGGGTAATGCCGGCCTGTATTCCTGAGCCTGCTCGGACCGCGCAGAATAAAACAACGCCTATCCAAGGAGACATCATGAACCAGATTCCAAGCCTTTCCAACGAATTGCACCGACGAGCCACGAGGAAGGCGTTCCTGAAACTGATTCCGCTCATGTGCGCGATCTATTTCATGTCCTTTCTGGACCGCACCAATGTCGCACTCGCGAAAGTGCACCTGGCAGCCGACGTCGGTATCAGTGCAGCTACCTACGGCCTGGGCGCCGGCATCTTCTTCCTCGGCTACGCCCTGCTGGAGGTGCCGAGCAACCTCCTGGCGCATCGTATCGGCCCGCGCCGCTGGATTGCGCGGATCGCCGTATCGTGGGGCATCCTGTCCGTCGGCATGATGTTCGTCGCCGGCGAGCGGTCGTTCTACATCATGCGTGTCTTGCTGGGTATCGCGGAGGCCGGCCTGTTCCCCGCGTTGATGTACATGGTGACGCTGTGGTTCGGGACGGCTGACAGGCCGGTCGCCATCGGGTGGATCTACACCGCGCCGGCGCTGGCACTTCTCCTGGGAAATCCGATCGGTGGTGCGTTGCTGCAGCTGGATGGCCATGGCGGCCTGCATGGCTGGCAGTGGATGTTCCTGGTCGAAGGCATCCCGAGCATCCTGTTGGGCATGGTGCTGTATTTCAAGATGCCGGATCGCCCAAGTGAAGCTGCCTGGCTGAACAGGGATGAAGCGGCCGCGTTGGAGAACCAGGCGCAGGCCGACGTGCCGCAGCATGCCGAGTATTTCTCCAGCGACTGGGTGGCGGCGATCAAGCGTCCCACGACGATCCTCATCGGCCTGATCTACTTCCTGAACCAGGTCGCCTTCGTCGGCTTGTACTTCTTTGCCCCGGCAATGATCAGCCAGATGAAGATCGATTCTCCCCTGGTGGTCGGGTTGTTGTCCGCGAGCGTCGGCCTGGGCTTCCTGCTCGGCGTACTGGTACTGCCGCGCATTCATCGCCGCGTCGCCAGCGATTCGCGCTATCTGGGCGCGTTGAGTTTCGGACTGGTCCTTGGCGCAGCCGCCTTCATCCTGACTGCCAGCCTGGTGGGCAAGGTGCTGCTGCTCGCCGTGACCGCCTTCTTTGCCGGCGGCGTCCTCCCGTCCTATTGGAGCATCGCGATGAAGCGTCTCAGCGGAATCCAGGCCGCGGCCGGACTGGCCTTCATCAACACGGTCGGCTTGCTGGGCGGTTTCGTCGGCCCCTATCTGTTCGGTATGGCGGAGTCGGCGACGGGACGCAGTGAATCGGGCTTCCTGGTGATCCTGGTCGCCGCCATCCTGGGGCTGCTGCTGGTGCCGCTGTTGGCCATCGCGTTCGCCAGGGAGTCCGGCGTGGCGGTCGGATTGGAGGCTCGTGCTTGAGCCATTGAAAGCGGGAGCGTCGCCGTTCGGCGACCTGCCAATGATTGAAAACCGAGGAATACGATGAAACTATTTGACAACGTCGCCATCATCACCGGCGCGGCCCAGGGTATCGGCAAGGCGACTGCCCTGAAATTCGCACGGGAAGGCGCGACTGTTATCGCGTGCGACCTGGATGCGGCGGGCGTTGCCGCCGTGGCTGCGGAATGTCGCGCCGGTGGCGGTACGGCGGAAGGCTACGCGGTGGATGTCACCTCGCGCGACGACATCGAAACGCTCGTCCGATTCATATGCAAGAAATACGGACGGATCGATACCTTGGTCAACAATGCCGGCATTACCCGCGACGCGCGCCTGCAAAAGATGACCGAGCAACAATTCGACGACGTCATCGACGTCAACCTGCGGGCCGTCTTTTTCTTGTCGCAGGCAGTGGCGGACTGCATGGCTGCCATAGGGAAGGGCGTGATTCTCAACGCGAGCTCCATCGTTGGCATCTACGGCAACTTTGGTCAAACCAATTATTCAGCGGCAAAGTTCGGCGTCATCGGCTTCACGAAGACGTGGAGCCGAGAGCTGGGCCCCAAGGGCATCCGTGTCAATGCGATCGCTCCAGGTTTTGTGGAGACGCCGATGATCGCCACGGTGCCCGACGAGGTCCTGGACAAGATGCGCAGCCAGGTTCCTCTGCGGCGCCTGGGCCGGCCGGAAGAAGTCGCCAATCTGTACGCCTTCCTGGCGTCCGACGACGCCAGTTATATCAACGGTGCCGTGATCGAGGTCTCCGGCGGACTCGTCATCTAGTCGTTTCATGCGGCCTGGCGGTCCAGGCGTTCTTAAAACAACCATACAGCCATGAAGACTTTTCAACTCTTGAAACCTCAAGCGGGACTGCGGGTATTCATCTCGGGCGCGGCTGCCGGCATCGGCGCTGCCGTTGCCGAAGCATTCCTGGAAGCGGGGGCCGCCGTTTTTGTGTGTGACGTCGACCCCGTGGCGCTGCGGTCGATACAGGCGCGACATCCCGGCTGTTTCACCGGCTTGGCCAATGTCGCCAAGGCGGACGAGGTCGAGCACGTCATCGCGCAAGCGCTTGCGAGGCTTGGCGGCATCGATGTCCTGATCAACAATGCCGGCATCGCCGGCCCTACCGCGGCGGTCGAAGACATCGCCACCGGAGATTGGGAAAGAACGATCGACACCAACTTGAACAGCCAATTCTATTTCTTGAAGCACGCCGTCCCGGCACTCAAGCAATCCTCCGATAACGCAAGCATCATCGCCATCTCGTCGGTGGCCGGCAGGCTCGGCTACCCCTATCGTACTCCGTATGCCTCGACGAAATGGGCCATCATGGGGTTGATGAAATCGCTCGCGATGGAGCTGGGGCCGGTGGGAATCCGCGTCAATACCATCCTGCCCGGTGTCGTCGAAGGCCCCCGCATGGACGGCGTGATCGCGGCGCGGGCACAGGCACTTGGCGTCACCGTCGACGAGATGCGAAACGAGTATTTGAAGAAGATCTCGTTACGCCGCATGGTGACGGCGCAGGACGTTGCGGCGATGGCGCTGTTCCTCGCTTCACCGGCCGCGGCGAACATCACGGGGCAGTCGATCAGTGTCGATGGCAACGTCGAGTATTTGTGACCGGCCCTGACACCATGCAACGATGCGGCCGCGACGCCGTCCGGCCCGATCACGGGCTGAACGGAGCACACTGGTAACGGCGAGCCTACTGCGCGTCCGCCTGCCGCTCCGGCCGCGCAGCGGCAAACGCGGCCAGTTCCTCGCACCGTTCCGCGATCGCGACCACGGTCGGGTAGGGCGCCAGATCGCATTCGAAGCGGCGCGCGTTGTACAGCTGCGGCACCAGGCAACAGTCGGCGATCGTGGGCGTGTCGCCGTGGCAGAAGCGGCCCGTCCCCGGATCGCGCGCCAGCTGCGTCTCCAGCGCCTGCAGGCCCAGCGCGACCCAGTGGCGGTACCATGCGCCTTTCTGTTCGGCCGACACGCCCAGCTCGTCGCTCAGGTATGTCAGCACGCGCAGGTTGTTGATCGGGTGGATGTCACACGCGATGGCCTGCGCGAGCGCCCGCACGCGTGCGCGGCCGCGCGAATCCGGCGGCAGCAGCGGCGGCTGGGGATGCGTTTCGTCGAGGTATTCGATGATCGCGAGCGACTGCGTCAGCAGCATGCCGTCGTCTTCCAGAAGCGGCACCAGATGCGATGGATTGAGGGCGTCATAGGCGGCGCTGAACTGCTCGCCGCCGTCTTTCACCAGGTGCACGGGCGCCATCTCGGCCGCGATGCCCTTGAGGTTCAGCGCGATGCGCACGCGATAGGCCGCCGAGCTGCGAAAGTAGGTATGCAGTTTCATGCGTCACCTCGCCGGCAGCACGGTGCCCGACGCTTCGCCGAAGCCGATGCGCGGACGGCCGGGGGCGGCGGCCCAGCCGCGCAGCACGATGCGGTCGCCATCGTCGATGAACACGCGCTTCTCGCCGTTCGGTAGCAGGAGCGCCTGCTTGCCGCCGACGGTCAGCTCCAGCAGCGAGCCCGCTTCCGCGGCTTCCGGACCGGACTGCGTGCCGGAGCCGAGCAGGTCGCCCGGGTTCAGCGCGCAGCCGTTGACGGTGTGGTGCGCCATCAGCTGGGCGACGGTCCAGTACGAGTGACGGAAGTTCGACTGCGACAGGCGTGCCGGGGCCTCGCCATTGCGGCGCATGGTCTCGGTCTCCAGCAGCACTTCGAGTTCGATATCGAGGCCGCCGCGCGCGCGCAGGTCGGCGTAGTCGAGATAGGGCAGCGGCTGCGGATCGGCGGCGTCGCGCTGCCACGCGGCGCGGTAGGGTGCCAGCGCTTCCAGCGTGACGATCCACGGCGAGATCGTCGTCGCGAAATTCTTCGACAGGAAGGGCCCCAGCGGCTGGTATTCCCAGGCCTGCACGTCGCGTGCCGACCAGTCGTTCAGCAGGCACAGGCCGAACACGTGTGACTCGGCCTGGTCCGCTGGAATGGGAGCGCCCTGGTCGTTGCCGGGGCCGACGAAGATGCCGACTTCCAGCTCGTAATCGAGACGCTTGCACGGGCCGAAGCTCGGTTCCGCATCCGTGGGACCGCGCGTCTGGCCGCGCGGACGTGTGAAGGTCTGGCCCGAGACACCGATGGTCGATGCGCGGCCGTGGTAGCCGATCGGCACCCATTTGTAGTTCGGCAGCAGCGGGTTATCGGGACGGAACAGGCGGCCGACCGCGGTCGCGTGGTGGATCGACGTATAAAAGTCGGTGTAGTCGCCGATGCGGGCCGGCACCGCGTATTCCGCGTCCGCTTGCGCCACCAGCAGTTCCGGGCGCGGCCTGGCGCCACTGCGCAGGAGGCGCGACAGCGCGAGGCGCAGCGCGGACCACGCCTGCGGGCCGGCCGCCATCAAGTCGTTCAGGCTGTCCCGCGCAGCCAATACGGCGGCGGCGCGCGCTTCCTTGCCCGCATCGTCGAGCGCGTCGCCCAGCGCGGCCAGGTCGACGATCCGGTCGCCGATTGCGACGCCGCCACGGAAGGCCTGGGCGCTGCCGCGCGGACGGAACACGCAGAACGGCAGGTTCTGGATCGGGAAATCGGTGTCCGGCGTGTTGGCCGAATCGACCCAGCTGGCGAGCGACGGATCGTGGGTTTCGTTGAGTTGCATGATTACGCCTTATTCGGATTGAAGAGCTTCTTGAAGCCTTGCCAGCACTGGAAGTAATCCGGCTGGATCTGCGGCGAGGACAGGGCGTACGCGGTCGGACGGATGACGTCGCGCGTCTCGAACATGAAGGCCATCGTGTCGTCGACTTTCTGCGGGGAGCGCGTGTCGATGTCGCTTGCTTTCGTGAACGTGGGTTCGTCCGGACCGTGGCCGCTCATGCAGTTGTGCAGGCTGGCGCCGCCGGGACGGAAGCCGGAGGACTTGGCGTCGTACTGGCCGTGGATCAGGCCCATGAATTCGCTGGCGACGTTGCGGTGGAACCAGGGGGGGCGGAACGTGTCCTCCGCCGCCAGCCAGCGGGGCGGGAAGATCACGAAGTCCAGGGTGTCGACGCCGGGGGTGTCGGACGGCGCCTGCAGCACGAGGAAGATCGACGGGTCCGGGTGATCGTAGCTGATCGAGCCGATGGTATTGAAGTGACGCAGGTCGTACTTGTACGGCGCGTAGTTGCCGTGCCAGGCGACGACGTCCAGCGGCGAGTGGCCGATCGAAGCAAGCCATAGATTGCCGCCGAATTTCGCGACCAGCTCGAAATCGCCTTCGCGATCTTCATACGCGGCGCGCGGCGTCAGGAAGTCGCGCGGATTGGCGAGACCGTTCGAGCCGATCGGGCCCATGTCCGGCAGGCGCAGGAAGGCGCCGAAGTTTTCGCAGATGTAGCCGCGCGCCTCGCCATCGGGCAGGCTGACCTGGAAGCGCACGCCGCGCGGGATCACGGCGATTTCCTGCGGCTCGATGTCGATCACGCCCATCTCGGTCGCGACGTGCAGGCGGCCCTGTTGCGGCACGATCAGCAGTTCGCCATCGGCGCTGTAGAAGTAGCGGTGGCCCATGTCGCGGTTCGCGGCGTACAGGTGGATCGCGCAGCCGCTTTGCGCGGCCGGCGACCCGTTGCCGGCCATCGTCACCCAGCCGCCGATGAAGTCGGTGGGCACCTGCGGCATCGGCAGAGGATCCCAGCGCAGCTGGTTCGGCGGGGCGGCGACGTCGTCGAAGCCGCCGGCGATGCGGCCGTTGTCGATCTGTTTGAATGGCTGGTGCATCGCTGACGGGCGGATGCGGTACAGCCAGCTGCGCCTGTTGGCGGCGCGCGGCGCGGTGAACGCGGTGCCGGACAGCTGCTCGGCATACAGGCCGTACGGCGCGCGCTGCGGGGAATTCTGGTGGGCGGGCAGGGCGCCCGGCAGTGCCTCGGTGGCGAATTCGTTGCCGAAGCCGGACTGGTAGCCGGCGTGGTCTTGGGTAAGGCTCACGTTGTCTCCTGTGCTGGACGTTGCGTACAGGGACAATGTAGTGCAGTCGCGTGGATTTTACGATATAAATGGAAAAATTATGACTATTTCCAATGTAAATGGGGTGCCCGGATGGAGCTGCGCGAACTGGATCTGAACCTGCTGGTGGTCTTTCATGAAGTGTTCCGCGAGCGCCAGATTTCCGGCGCGGCGCGCCGGCTGAAAGTGACGCAGTCGGCCGTCAGCAATGCGCTGGCGCGGTTGCGCCGCAGCGTCGGCGACGAGCTGTTCGTGCGCACGACCGAGGGGATGCAGCCGACGCCGTACGCGGAGCGCATGTCCGAGCAGGTGGCGGCCGCGCTGGGCCTGATGGAGCAGGCGCTGCGTCCGGAGCAGGCGTTCGATCCGGCCACGAGCCGGCGCCGCTTCACGATCGCGATGACGGACGTCGGCGAGATGTATTTCATGCCGCGGCTGGTCGAGGTCTGTGCGCAGTTGGCGCCGCAAGTCGACATCGCGTCGGTGCGGGCCGGCCTCGTCGACCTGCGTACGGAGATGGAGGCGGGCCGCGTCGATCTCGCCATCGGCGCGTTCGCCGACGCCCCGGCCGTGCTGTATCAACGCCGCCTGTTCCGTCAGGCGTACGTGCACCTGTTCCGGCGCGGCCATCCGCTGGCGGGAGAGACGCTCGGCATGAAGCGCCTGGGCGGAGTGCGTCACCTCGTCGTGACGTCGATGGAAAGCCCGTACGACGCCATCAACGAGGCGCTGGCGCGGGCCGGGATCGACCTGGCGGCCAGCTTCAGCGTGCCGCACTTCGCGGCCGTACCGTACATCGTGAGCACGACGGACCTCGTCGCGACCGTGCCGCAAAAGCTGGCCGAGCGGGCCGCGGCGCCGTTCCAGCTGGAGGCCGTGACATCGCCGCTCGAGCTGCCGGCGCTGCAAACGAATATGTTCTGGCACCGGCGCTACAACCAGGACGAGGGCAACCGCTGGCTGCGCACGCTGGTTGCCGAGCACTTCGCCGAGTGATCGTTTTCACTCCGGGTGCGTGTCGAACGTCTCCTTGACGAGCCGGCGCAGCCACGTGTTCGCCGCATCGTGCTGGAAGCGCGGATGCCAGTGCTGGCGGATCGCGAACGGCGGCACGGCGACGGGCGTGTCGACCATGCGGATGCTGTTATAGCCGGCGAACTTGGTCGCCAGTTCGCGCGGCACGGTCGCGATCAGCTGCGGATTCTGCTCGATGATCATCGGCACCGTGAGGAAGTGCGGCGTCGTGAGATAGATGCGGCGCGGGCCGGCCAGCTCGTCGACCACGGCATCGTACGCATCCTCGATGCGCCCCGACATCGACACGACGATGTGTTCCAGCGCGAAGAACTGCGCGCGCGACAGCACGTCGCCGATGGCGCGGTTTCTCCGGTTGACGATGGTGACGAAGGAGCGGGTAAACAGCTGCTGCTGGTACAACCCCTCCGGCATCGCGTGCAGCGACCCGAGCGCCAGGTCGGCCTCGCCGCTTTCCAGCGCGTCGGGCACCCGGTCCATCGGCAACTGCAGCGTACGCAACGTGCAGCCGGGGGCCGCCCCGCGCAGGCGGGAAATCAGCCGCGGCAGGAAGATCAGTTCTCCCATGTCGGTCAGGCACAGCGTGAAGGACCGTCGGGCGACGGTCGGATCGAAGCCTTCGCGCACCAGCAGTTCGCCGCGCACCGTGCCCATCACGTTCAGGATGGGCTGCCGCAGTTCCAGCGCCCGCGGCGTCGGCTGCATGCCGCTGCCGGTCTTGAGGAACAGCGGATCCCCGAAGAAGGCGCGCAGGCGCTTCAACGCGTGACTGACGGCGCTCTGCGACATGTTCAATTCCTCGGCCGCACGGCTGACGTTGCCGATGCGAATCAACGCATCGAATACGGGCAGCAGATTGAGGTCGAGGTCCGCGTTATGTATGGTGTTCATAGTGGTTATCGACGTTACCCGATTTACGGATAATACGGCAACTCGTATCGTCTGCCTACCGACAACAAGCTCGGCATCATCGAGGAGATTGCATCATGGCAGAAAAAAAATTCGCTTCGCAAGCGGACCTGGAAGAGAAGAAGACCAGCTTCATCAAGCTGTCGGACAACGCCTATGCCTACACCGCGGAAGGTGACCCGAACTCGGGCGTGATCATCGGCGACGACGGCGTGATGGTGATCGACACCACCGCCACGCCGATCATGGCCCAGTCGCTGATCAAGCATATCCGCAGCGTCACGGACCTGCCGATCAAGTACGTCGTGCTGACCCACTACCACGCCGTGCGCGTGCTGGGCGCATCGGCCTACTTCCAGGAAGGCGGCGAGCAGATCATCGCATCGCGCGGGACCTACGAACTGATCGCCGAGCGCGGCGAGCAGGACATGAAATCGGAGATCGAACGCTTCCCGCGCCTGTTCGCGGGCGTCGAATCCGTGCCGGGCCTGTCCTGGCCGACGATGGTGTTCGAAAAAGAGATGACGATCTTCATGGGCAAGCTCGAAGTGCGCCTGGCGCACATCGGCATGGGCCACACGAAGGGCGACACCATCGCCTGGATCCCGTCGCAGAAGATCTGCTTCTCGGGCGACCTGGTCGAATTCGACGCCGCCGCCTACACGGGCGACGCCCAGCTGGAAGAGTGGCCGGCCACGCTGGAAGCGCTGCGCGCCCTCGGCGCCGAGAAGCTGGTGCCGGGCCGCGGTCCCGCCCTGGTCAACCCGCAGGAGGTCAACGCCGGCATCGACTACACGAAGGATTTCGTCACGACGCTGCTGGATTCCGCGAAGGAAGCCGTGGCCGCCAGGATGACCTTGAAGGAAGCGATGGCGCACACGCGCAGCAAGATGGATCCGAAGTTCGGCCACGTGTTCATCTACGAGCACTGCCTGCCGTTCGACGTGACGCGCGCCTACGACGAGGCCAGCGGCATCAAGCATCCGCGCATCTGGACCGCGGAGCGCGACAAGGACATGTGGCACTCGCTGCAGGCCTGACCGGGAGTAGACATGGATATCGACTACCAACGGTGCGTATTCGACTACGCGCCAGCCACCGGCGACGCCAGGCGCCATCCGGTGATCGTCGTCGGCGCGGGCCCGGTCGGGCTGGCCACGGCGATCGACCTGGCGCAGCAGGGCATCCCCGTCGTGCTGCTGGACGACGACAACAAGCTCTCCGCCGGTTCGCGCGCGATCTGCTTCGCCAAGCGCACCCTCGAGATCTTCGACCGCCTGCAATGCGGCGAGCGCATGGTCGACAAGGGCGTCAGCTGGAACGTCGGCCGCGTGTTCATGCGCGACGAAGAGGTCTATGAATTCAACCTGCTGCCGGAACAGGGCCACCAGCGCCCGGCGTTCATCAACCTGCAGCAGTACTACGTGGAAGGCTACCTCCACGAACGCGCGCAGGAACTGCCGAATATCGACCTGCGCTGGCGCAGCAAGGTCGTCGGCCTGCTGCAGCATCCGGACCACGTCGTGCTGACCGTCGAGACGCCGGACGGCGAATACGTGCTCGAAGGCCAGTACCTGGTCGCCGCCGACGGTGCCAAGAGCGCGACGCGCCGCCTGCTGGGTCTGGAAAGCCACGGCCGCGTGTTCCGCGACCGCTTCCTGATCGCCGACGTCAAGATGACGGCCGACTTCCCGACCGAGCGCTGGTTCTGGTTCGATCCGCCGTTCCACCCGGGCCAGTCGGTGCTGCTGCACCGCCAGCCGGACGACGTCTGGCGCATCGACTTCCAGCTCGGCTGGGATGCCGATCCCGTCGCGGAAACACAGCCGGAACGCGTCATCCCGCGCATCCAGGCGCTGCTCGGGAAGGACACGCAGTTCGAACTGGAATGGGTCAGCATCTACACGTTCTGCTGCCTGCGCATGGACGACTTCCGCCACGGCCGCGTGCTGTTCGCGGGCGACTCGGCCCACGGCGTCTCGCCGTTCGGCGCCCGCGGCGCCAACAGCGGCATCCAGGACGCGGACAACCTGGCCTGGAAGCTGCGCCTCGTCATCGAAGGCAAGGCGCCCGACGCGCTGCTCGACACGTATGCCCGCGAACGCGAGTATGCGGCCGACGAGAACATCCTGAACTCGACGCGCGCCACCGACTTCATCACGCCCAAGAGCGCGGTGAGCCGGCTGTTCCGCGACGCCGTGCTGCAACTGTCGAAAGAGTTCCCGTTCGCCCGCAAGCTGGTCAACAGCGGCCGCCTGTCGATGCCGTCCGTGTATGGCGACACGGCGCTCAACACGCCGGACAGCGATGTGTTCAGCGCGGCGATGCGTCCGGGTTCGCCGGCCTCGGATGCGCCGGTGCGCATGCAGGGCGCAGCGGACTGGCTCCTGTGGCAGACGGGGAATGAGTTCACCGGCCTGTATTTCGCCGGCGCCGAGAACGATGCCGGGACGCTGCGCGAGCTCGAGATGCTGAGCGGCGAACGCATTCCCGTGCAGACGCTCGTCGTGGCCCCGGCCGGCCAGGCGCAGCCGGGCATGCTGGAAGACGTCGATGGCGTGCTCGCCGCACGCTACGACGCCAGGCCAGGGACGCTGTACCTGCTGCGTCCCGACCAGCACGTGTGCGCCCGCTGGCGCTACGTCGACACGGCAGCGGTCCGCGCGGCCGTGGCGCGTGCCACCGGCAACGCGGCGGCGCCGCACGCCATTCCTCAAACCGAACGCCAGGTGGAGCACGCATGAACGCCCGAACCGACACGCTGCTCAACGTCGAGCCGAACATCGCCGACCACGATGCCTTCTACGAGATGCTGGTGGACACGCACCAGGACCTGGACGACGGGCAGAGCAAGATGCTCAACGCCCAGCTGATCCTGCTGCTGGCGAACCACATCGGCGACCTGCAGGTGCTGCGCGCAGCGTTCGCGATTGCACGGCGCAATGTGGAGGCGCCGTCTCCGCAGCAATAACGCGGCACGAGGCCCCGCCACGCGCGGGGCGTTTCCTTGCGCGCTACTTCATCAGCCGCGCGATCTCCTTGTCGACGGCGCGCCGATCCGGCAGCTCGACCTGCCGGATCGCTTCCCGGTCCGCGTCGACAAACCTGTCCAGCACGGAAAAGACCTCCGCGATCAGCGCCGGCCCGAACGCCTGTTCGAGGTTGCGGTACTGCTGCGTGATCAGGGGGCTCAGCGTGTCGACGATCTTCTCGCCCAGCTTCGTCATGCGCACGGTCACGCGGCGCTGGTCTTCCTCCATGCGCGTGCGCACGATCAGGTCCATGTCTTCCATGCGCGACAGCACGCCGGTCAGGCTCGGACCGAGGATCACGCATGTCTCCGAAATCTCCCGCTGTTCCAGCTCGCCCGCGTCGGCAAGCACGCGCAGGATGCGCCATTGCTGCTCGGTGAGCCCGAAGTGCGTGATGATGGGACGGAACTGGCCCAGCAGGACTTCCCTGGCTTTCAGGAACATGTTGGGCAGGTTGCGATACTCGATTTTCTTGACCATGGCCGTATTGTAGTCGATCCCTCGCCCGACACGCTGCGCGAAAAACCGGTTGACTCGTTAACATCTTAATGATTAACATCTTAATGAATTTTCGCGAAGGAGACAATCTCATGCAATTCATCCGGGATAGCGTCGCGCCCACGGCCACCGTGTACGGCGTGGTGCTGAACGACAGCGCGTCGGCGAGGGCGCTCGGCGACCTCGATGCCGCGCCCTACAAGGGGGCGCCCAGGGCGCCGGTGTTGTACATCAAGCCGGCCGGCACGCGGGTCGGCGACGGCGGGACCGTGCGCCTGCCGCAGGGCGCGACGGAAGTGGAGGTGGGCGCCACGATCGGCCTCGTGATGAGCCGGGCGGCCGCACGCCTGGCGCCGCGCGATGCGCTGGATGCCGTGGCCGGCATCGTGCTGGCGGCGGACCTGAGCCTGCCGCACGCCAGTTACTACCGCCCGGCGATACGCGAGAAATGCTTCGATGGCGCGCTCCCGCTGGGCACCATCCATCCGCTGCGCGACCTGTCGCGCGTGGCGCTGGGCATCGACATCGACGGCTGCGTGGCGGATGGCTGGGCGCTGTCCAGCCTCCTGCGCGATCCGGCGCAGCTGCTGGCCGACGTCACCGAATTCATGACCCTGCGCGCCGGTGACGTGCTGCTGGTCGGCGTGCGCTACGGCGCCCCGCGCGCCCATATCGGCAGCCGCGTGCGCGTGTCGGCCCACGGCCTGGGCACGCTGGCATTCACGATCGAAGGAGGCGCACGATGAAACACGGACGCATCGCCTTCGAGGGCGCCATCCACGACGTGACCCACGCCGCCGACGGGCGCGTGCGCCTCGCCGACGGCCGCCGGCTCGACGAAGACAAGGTGGCGTGGCTGGCGCCGATCGAGGCCGGCACCGTCTTCGCACTGGGCCTGAACTACGCCGACCACGCGAAGGAACTCGCGTTCAAGGCGCCGGAGGTGCCGCTGGTCTTCCTGAAGGGGACGAACGGCATCGTCGGCCACCGCGCGTCGACGCGCCGGCCGGCCGACGCGAGCTACATGCACTACGAGTGCGAGCTGGCCGTCGTGATCGGCAAGCAGGGCTACCGCGTCCCGAAGGAGCACGCCTACGACATCGTGCGCGGCTATACCGTCGCCAACGACTATGCGATCCGCGACTACCTCGAAAACTGGTACCGCCCGAACCTGCGCGTGAAGAACCGCGATGGCTGCACGCCGCTGGGGCCGTGGCTGGTCGACCGCGCCGACGTGCCCGACCCGATGAATCTGAAGCTCACGACGCGCGTCAACGGCATGACCACGCAGCGGGGCACGACGGCCGACATGATCTTCGACATCCCGACGCTGATCGAATATCTGTCCTCGTTCATGACGTTATACCCCGGTGACGTGATCCTGACCGGCACACCCGAAGGTCTCGCCGACGTGAAGGCAGGCGACGTCGTCGAGACCGGGATCGAGGGCATCGGCACGCTCGTCAACACCATCGTCCAGGACAAGGAGTAAACCATGACCCAACACGTACAACACCTGATCGGCGGGAAGCTGGTCGACAGCCGGGATGCGTTCGACACGATCGATCCGGCCACCGGCGAGGTGCTCGCCACCGTCGCCAGTGGCGGGCAGGCGGAGGTCGACCTTGCCGTCGCCGCGGCCAGGGCGGCGTTTCCCGGCTGGGCCGCGACGCCCGCCAGGGAGCGCGGCCGGCTGCTGCGCAAGCTGGGCGACCTGATCGCCGCGAACGTGCCTGAACTGGCCGAGCTGGAGACGCGCGACTGCGGCCAGGTCATCGGCCAGACGAAGAAGGCGCTGATCCCGCGCGCCGCCGACAATTTTTATTATTTCGCCGAACTGGCCCAGCACCAGCACGGCGAAACATATGACTCCGACACGGGCCACCTGAACTACACGCTGTGGCAACCGGTGGGCGTGTGCGCGCTCGTCTCGCCGTGGAACGTGCCATTCATGACCGCGACGTGGAAGACGGCACCTTGCCTCGCGCTCGGCAACACGGCCGTGATGAAGATGTCGGAACTGTCGCCGCTGACCGCGAGCCGCCTCGGCGAACTGGTACTGGAAGCCGGCATTCCGCCGGGTGTGTTCAACGTCGTCCACGGTTTCGGCCACACGGCGGGCGAGCCGCTGATCGCGCATCCGGACGTGCGCGCGATCTCGTTCACGGGGTCGACCGCCACCGGCAACCGCATCGTCAAGGCGGCCGGCCTGAAGAAATTCTCGATGGAGCTGGGCGGCAAATCGCCTTTCATCATCTTCGACGACGCCGACTACGAGCGCGCGCTCGACGCGGCGATCTTCATGATCTTTTCGAACAACGGTCAGCGCTGCACGGCGGGGTCGCGCATCCTCGTGCACGACAGGATCTACGACAAGTTCGTCGCCGACTTCGCCGGCCGCGCGGCACGGCTGAAGGTGGGCGATCCGCTCGATCCGGACACCATCATCGGGCCGCTGATCAGCCGCGGCCACTGGGACAAGGTGACGGGCTACATCGAGCTCGGACAGCGCGAGGGCGCGCAGCTGGTCTACGGCGGCGGCACGCCCGACGTTGCCGCCCACCTCAAGGGCGGCAACTGGGTGCAGCCGACGGTGTTCGCCGACGTCGACAACCGTATGAAGATCGCACAGGACGAAATCTTCGGACCCGTGCCCTGCATCATCCGCTTCAAGACGGAAGAAGAGGCCGTGCGCCTCGCCAACGACACCGTGTATGGCCTGTCCTCGTACCTGTGGACCGAGAACACGGGCCGCGTGATGCGCATGGCGAAGGCCATCGAAGCGGGCATGACGTTCGTGAACAGCCAGAACGTGCGCGACCTGCGCCAGCCGTTCGGCGGCGTCAAGGCGTCCGGCACGGGCCGCGAGGGCAACCACTACAGCTACGAGGTGTTCTGCGAGGCGAAGAACGTCGCCATCTCGTACGGCAACCATCCCATCCCGCGCTGGGGCGTCTGACACAACGAAGGAGGAGACCGACATGGGCAAACTCGCACTCGCGGCCAAGATCACGCACGTGCCGTCGATGTACCTGTCCGAGCAGGACGGACCGCACAAGGGCTGCCGCCAGGCCGCCATCGACGGCCACAAGGAAATCGCGCGCCGCTGCCGCGCACTGGGCGTCGACACGATCGTCGTGTTCGATACACACTGGCTCGTCAACAGCGGCTACCACATCAACTGCGCACCGCGTTGGGAAGGCATCTACACCAGCAACGAACTGCCGCACTTCATCAAGAACCTGCCGTACGCGTACCACGGCAATCCACAGCTGGGCAAGCTGGTCGCGGACACCGCGACGCGGGCCGGGGTGCACACCCGCGCCCACGACGACACGAGCCTCGGCCTCGAATACGGCGCGCTGGTACCGATGCGCTACATGAACGGGGACAAGCGTTTCAAAATCGTTTCCGCGGCGGCGCTGTGCATGGCGCACAACCTGCCGGACAGCGTGGAATTCGGCCGTGCCGTCCGCCGCGCGATCGAAGTGGAGTACGACGGCACCGTGGCGATCTTCGCCAGCGGCTCGCTGTCGCACCGCTTCGCGCAGAACGGCGTGTCCGAGCAATTCCTGCACAAGGTCTGGGATCCATTCCTCGAAACGACCGACCGGCACGTCGTCGAGTTGTGGAAGAACGGCGACTGGAAGACCTTCTGCGGCATGCTGCCCGAGTACGCGACCAAGTGCCACGGCGAAGGCTTCATGCACGACACCGCGATGCTGCTCGGTGCCCTCGGCTGGGACGACTACGAAGGCAGGGCGGAGATCGTGACGCCTTACTTCGGCTCGTCCGGCACCGGGCAGTTGAACGCCATCCTGCCCGTGTGAGGCATGCGATGCCACACCTCACGTTCGAGTGCACCGACAACATCTACGACGAGGTCGCGCTGCCCGCGCTGCTGAAGCGGGCCAACGACGTCCTCATCGCCCAGGGCGGGGTCTACCCGACGGGCGGCATCCGCTCGCGTGCCATCCGGCTGCTGGACTGGTGCGTGGCCGATGGCAGCCAGGACGACGCGTTCGTCCACGCCACGCTGAAGATCGGCAGCGGCCGGTCGCCTGAAACGAAGCAGCGGACCGGCGACGCGCTGTTCCGCCTGATGACGGAACACTTCGCCGACCTGTACGCCCGGCGTGGCCTGGCGCTGTCGCTGGAAATCGCCGAGTTCAGCGAAGCCGGCACCTGGAAGCAGAACAACATCCACGCGCGCTACAAGAAGCCCGCCGCGTGACACGGAAGGAGACCAACATGCTCGACCAAACCACCATCGAACACGCCGCCTGGCGCCTGCACGAAGCGGAGAAGAGCCGCCGCCAGGTGCGCCAGATCTCGCTCGACCATCCCGACATCACGATCCCCGACGCGTATGCGATCCAGCGCGAGTGGATCAGGCTGAAACTGGCGGAGGGCCGCAGGATCATCGGCCACAAGATCGGCCTGACGTCGCGCGCCATGCAGATGTCGTCGCAGATCGACGAACCGGACTACGGCACGCTGCTGGACGACATGGTGTTCAAGGATGGCAGCGACATCCCGTGCGACCGCTTCATCGATCCCATGCTCGAAGTGGAACTGGCGTTCATCCTGAAGGACCGCCTGGCCGGCGAACACGTGAGCATGCTCGACGTGCTGTCGGCCACCGATTACGTGATCCCGGCCGTCGAGATCATCGACGCGCGCTGCCACCGCATCGATCCGGAGACCGGGCGCCCGCGCAAGGTGATGGACACCATTTCCGACAACGCCGCCAACGTCGGCATCATCATGGGCGGCCGTCCGATCAAGCCGATGGACGTCGACCTGCGCTGGATCGCGGCGCTGTTGTACCGCAACGGCGTAATCGAGGAAAGCGGCGTCGCGGCAGGCGTGCTCAATCACCCGGCCAACGGCATCGCGTGGCTGGCGAAGAAATTCGCGCCGTTCGACGTGGCGCTGGAACCGGGGCAGGTCATCCTCGCCGGCTCGTTCACGCGCCCCGTCAAGATCCGTCCGGGCGACACCTTCCACATCGACTACGGCACGCTGGGCGCGATCGGCGCACGCTTCGTGTAAGGAGGCCGCATGGACATGCCACGCAACCTCTTCAAACGTGCGCTCGCCGCGCGCGAGCAGCAGATCGGGCTGTTCCTCGGGATGGCCGAGCCGTACGTCGCCGACCTGGTGGCCGGCACGGGCTTCGACTGGCTGCTGATCGACGGCGAGCACGGTCCCAACGACCTGCGCATCATCATCGCCCAGCTGCAGGTGCTGGCCGCGTACCCGGTGCGGCCCGTCGTGCGCACCCGCGACCACGACCCGGGCGCCATCAAGCAGTTGCTCGACGCCGGCGCGCAGACGCTGATGGTGCCGATGGTGGAGACGGCCGGACAGGCGCAAGCGCTGGTCCGCGCGATGCGCTATCCGCCGCACGGCATCCGCGGCGTCGGCACGGCGATGGCGCGCGCGGCACGCTGGAACGGCGTCGCAGATTATGTCGCGCGTGCCGACGACGAGCAATGCCTGATCGTGCAGATCGAGTCGCGTGCCGCGCTGGACGGCCTGGCCGCCATCCTCGACGTCGACGGCGTCGATGCCGTGTTCGTGGGACCGTCGGACCTGGCGGCCTCGCTGGGACACCTCGGCAATCCAGGCCACCCCGAGGTCAGGGACGCCGTCGCCCGCGCCATCGGCCAGATCGCCGCCGCGGGCAAGGCTGCCGGCGTGTTCTCGGCCGATCCGGCGCTGGCGGCAAGCTATCGGGACATCGGCGCGAGTTTCGTGCTCGTCGGCGTCGACGCGCTGTTGCTGCGCAATGCCGCCGTCGCGCTGGCCGCGCGTTTCAAGGCAGACGGCGTCAAGGCCGGCGCCGCATATTGAAAGGAATCCCATGCTCGAACTGAACGATCCGGCGCTGCTGCGCCAGTCCTGCCTCATCGGCGGCGCCTGGGTGGACGCCGACGAAGGCGCCACCGCGCCCGTCGTCAATCCGGCCGACGGCACCACCATCGCCAACGTGCCGTTCTGCGGCGCCATCGAGACCCAGCGCGCGATCGCGGCGGCCGATACCGCGTACCAGACGTGGCGCGACACGACGGCGGCCGAACGCGCCCGCATCCTGCGCCGCTGGCACGACCTCGTGCTGGCCAGCCAGGACGACCTGGCCGCGATCATGACGGCGGAGCAGGGCAAGCCGCTCCCCGAGGCGAAGGGGGAGATTGCCTACGCGGCCGCGTACATCGAATGGTTTGCCGAGGAAGCCCGGCGCGCGTACGGCGAGGTGATCCCGTCGCCGGCACGCGACCGCCAGCTGGTCGTCACGCGCGAACCGGTCGGCGTGTGCGCCGCCATCACGCCCTGGAACTTCCCGGCCGCGATGGTCACGCGCAAGGTGGCGCCGGCGCTCGCCGCCGGCTGCACGATCGTGTTGAAACCGGCGCAGCAGACGCCGTTGTCGGCGCTGGCGCTGGCCGAACTGGCCGTGCGCGCGGGCGTGCCGCCCGGCGTGTTCAGCGTCGTGACGGGCAAGGCGAGCGCCATCGGCGGCGCGATGTCGTCAAGCCCCGTCGTGCGCAAGCTGAGTTTCACGGGCTCGACGCCGATCGGCATCCACCTCATGCGCGCATGCGCGGACACGGTCAAGAAGCTGTCGCTGGAACTGGGCGGCAACGCGCCGTTCATCGTGTTCGACGATGCCGATGTCGACGCGGCCGTCGCCGGCGCCATCGCGTCCAAATACCGTAACGCGGGCCAGACCTGCGTGTGCAGCAACCGCTTCCTCGTGCAGGACGGTATCTACGACCATTTTGCCGGGAAGCTGGCAACCGCCGTCGGCCTGCTCAAGGTCGGCGACGGCCGCGACGACGGCGTGACTGTCGGTCCGCTGATCGACGACGCGGCCGTGGCCAAGGTCGAGGAACTGGTCGGCGACGCGCTCGGCAAGGGCGCGCGCGTGCTGGCCGGTGGCCGCCGTCATGCGCTGGGCCGCAGCTGGTACGAGCCCACGGTGCTGGCCGACGCCACGCAAGCGATGGCGGTGGCGAAGGAAGAGATCTTCGGACCGGTCGCGCCCCTGTTCCGCTTCACCGACGAGTCCGAGGCCATTGCGCTGGCCAACGACACCGAATATGGCCTGGCGGCGTACTTCTATACGAAGGACCACGCGCGTGCCTGGCGCGTGTCGCGCCGCCTGGAATACGGCATGGTCGGCGTGAACACGGGGCTGATCTCGACCGAGGTTGCGCCGTTCGGCGGCGTCAAGTCGTCCGGCATCGGCCGGGAGGGATCGCGCCACGGGCTGGAGGAATACATGGAACTGAAGTACGTCGCCATGGGCGGACTCTGACGCTGCACTCATGGCGTTCATAACAGGTATGAGCGCTATGAGATTGTCACATACCTCATGCGCTCCTGCCATGGATTCCATAATAAAATCCGGAGACACGCATGGCTCACGCTACCGCCCGAGCGAACGGGGGGCCGTTTGCAACCGCCGACGGCACCGACGACGCGCTCTACCGCAAGATATCCCGCCGCATCATCCCGTTCCTCTTCATCTGCTACGTCGTATCCTTCCTCGACCGCATCAACATCGGCTTCACGGACGCCATGTACGGCCTGGGTGCCGGCGTGTTCTACGTCGGCTACGTGCTGTTCGAGGTGCCCAGCAACCTGCTGCCGGCGAAATACGGCGCACGCAAGACGTTCGCGCGCATCATGCTGTCGTGGGACGCCGCTTCCGTCGCGATGATGTTCGTCGCGAGCCCGACCAGTTCTATCTGCTGCGCTTCCTGCTCGGCGTGTTCGAAGCCGGCTTCTTCCCCGGCATCGTGCTGTACCTGACCTACTGGTTCCCGCCGCGCCGGCGCGCGTCCGTCATGTCGATCTTCTTCGCCGGCGTGATGGTCGCGGGCGTGCTGGGCGGCCTGTATTCGGTGATCCCGAATGCGATCGGCGCGCTGGCACTGCTGTCGACGGCGACCGTGCTGCTGTTCGCCGCGATGCCGATCTTCTGGGCGATCCCGGCGTCGCACCTGTCGGCCGAGGCGCGCGCGAGCGGCATCAAGACGGCCACCGGCAGCATGGACAACGCACTCCACATCCTCGGCGTCCTCATCGTGCCGGGCGTGAGCGGCGAATTGCCAGTTTTCGATACCGGCGCCCGAAACACCACCATTAGGATGCATCGTACCCCGGCAGCCGCCGGCATCGACAGCGAACCACAACATGCATAACAAGACGGGAAACAGGATGACAACCAAACAGACGCGCGCAGCACTCGCCGTGTTCCTTGCCTGGGCCGGCGCAGCCCAGGCGGCCACGTTCCAGTCCGGATCGATTTCCGGCTCCTTCGATTCGACGGTCACGGCCGGCATCGGCATCCGCGCCCAGAAGCAGGCCTGCACGCTGGTCACGGCCGGCGCCACGGGCGACGGCGCACCGGCCGGCTGCCTGGCGCCGACCAGCGGCCTGGGCGACCAGGGGGACCTGAACTACGACCGCGGCGACGCGTTCACCACGTACCTGAAGGGCACGCACGACCTGCTGCTCAAGCTGCCGGACGACTGGAAATTCCTCGGCCGCGTGAGCTGGATCCGCGACTTCGCGTCGACCCGCACCACCGGCCACGCCAGCGCCGCGAACCCGCCGGACGTAGGCTCGCTGACCGATTCGGCCGCAAAAGACCTGCGCTTCAAGGCGCGCCTGCTCGACTTCTGGGTCAGCAAGGAATTCTCGCTGGGCGAGGAACGCGCCCGCGTCCGCGTCGGCAACCAGGTGATCAGCTGGGGCGAAAGCCTGTTCCTGCCGGGCGGGATCAACCAGACGAACGCGCAGGACATCATGCGCCTGTCGCAGCCGGGTACGCAGCTGAAGGAAGTGTTCCTGCCGGCGCCCATCGCCAGCTTCGCCACGGGCCTCGGCCACGGCCTGAACTTCGAGGGCTATGTCCAGGCCAACTGGAACGACAACTACTTCCCGCCGACCGGCAGCTACTGGTCGGTCGCGAACGGCCTGGGCAAGGGCTATGCGGAATATGGCTTCGCGAAGCACGAGGCGAAGAACGGCGGGCAGTACGGCGCGTCGCTGCGCTGGCAGCCGGAAGGCACGTCGCTGAACGTCGGCTTCTATGCGATGCGCTACCACGACAAGGCGCCGCAGCTCAGCGTCGCGAATGGCCCGGCATGGGTGTTCCCGGAAGGCCGCACGCTGTACGGCATCAGCGCCAACTTCCCGGTCGGCGACTGGTCGATCGGCACCGAGCTGTCGTACCGGCCGAAGGATCCGGTGGCGCTGAACCCGGCGGCGAGCGGCTGCAGCTACAACCGCGGCAACTGCTACGTCGACGAGAAGAAATTCCAGTGGCACGTGACGGGCATGCTGAGCCTGACGCCGAGCGAATACGGCGGCATCCTCAAGGCGCTGGGCGGTGCCGATACGGCCACCCTCATGGCCGAAACCGTCGTCGTGCGCTACCCGCACCTGAAATCGATGTACGGCGCCGATCCCGTCGCGGCAGGGCTGTGGGGCTGGGGCCAGGAGTTCAACGCCGCGGGCACGCCGGAATCCGTCGGCACGAAGACGTCGTGGGGCTATAACGTCGACTTCAGCTGGGTGTACGACGGCACCATCGTGCCGGGCTGGCAGGTGGTCCCGGAGATCTACTATTTCCAGGCCGTGAACGGCCGCACGCCCAACACCATGGGCCTGTTCATGAACGGCGCGAAGTCCGCCAACCTGACGCTCACGTTCATGCGCAATCCGGCCACGTGGCAGTTCGCCGTGAACTATGGCCGCTTCTGGGGCGGCGAGCGCGTGTTCGACCAGCCGCTGCGCGACCGCGGTTTCGTCGGCGCCTACGTCTCCCGTAACTTCTGAAGGGAGCGTCATCGTGTCCACGTCACCCGGCACGCCCGGCCGCCTGCCGCGCCTGTTGAAATCCCTGGAAGACGCGTGCTTCCGCTGGCGCACGCCGTTCCTGCTCTGGCTCGCGCTGTTCACCGCGGCGATGGGGTATTTCGCCGTGCAGCTGCGCATGGAGGCCGGCTTCGAAAAGCAGCTGCCGATCGGCCATGAATACATCACCACGTTCCAGAAATACCGCAACGACGTGCTGGGCGCGAACCGCCTGAACGTCGTCGTCAAGGCGCGCCACGGCACGATCTGGACGGCGCCGGGCCTGAAACGCCTGTTCGACGTCACCCAGGCCGTGACTTACCTGCCCGGCATCGACCGCCTCGGCGTGCAGTCGCTGTGGACGCCGAACAGCTTCGTCAACGAGATCACGGAGGAGGGCTTCCGGGCCGATCCCGTGATCGCCGGGACGATCACGCCCGAGCTGCTGACGCCGGAACTGATCGCGGACATCCAGCGCTCGACGAACCAGGGCGGCTTCGTCGGCACGCTGGTCTCGCGCGACCAGACCAGCGCGATGATCATCGCCGAGCTGGCGGAGGTCGACAAGGACGGCAACAAGATCGACTACGTCCAGTACAACCACCTGCTCGAGCAGCAGCTGCGCAAAAAATTCGAGGACAAGGACTTCGAGATCCAGATCATCGGCTTCGCCAAGCAGATCGGCGACATCGCGGACGGCGCCCGGTCCGTGCTGCAGTTCTGCGTCGTCGCGCTGCTGCTGACCGCACTGGCGGTGTACTGGTATTGCCGCTCCGTGCGTTTTACCCTGCTGCCCATCGTCTGTTCGCTGACGTCGCTCGTCTGGCAGTTCGGTGCGCTGAAGCTGCTCGGCTTCGGTCTCGACCCGCTGGGCGTGCTGGTGCCGTTCCTCGTGTTCGCGATCGGCGTGTCGCACGGCGTCCAGCAGATCAACTTCATCATGCGCGAGCTCTCGCACGGCAAGACGACGGAGCAGGCTGCCCGCGCGAGCTTTACCGGCCTCCTGATCCCCGGCGTGCTGGCGCTGGTGACGGCGTTCGTCTCGTTCATCACCCTGATCCTGATTCCGATCCCGATGGTGCGCGAACTGGCGATCACCGCGTCGCTGGGCGTGTTCTTCAAGATCACGACGAACCTCGCCATGCTGCCGATCGCCGCGTCGTACTTCACGTTCACGAAGGAATATGCGCAAAAGGCCATGGAACAGCGCGAGAAGCGTTCGAACTGGCTCCGTACGCTGGCACGCGTGGCCGAGCCGCGCAATGCGCTGGTCGTCATCGTGATCACCGCCGGCGTGTTCGGCCTGGCCGCCTGGGAGAGCCGCGACCGCGTGATCGGCACCCTGCAGCCGGGCGCGCCCGAACTGCGTCCGGAAGCGCGCTTCAACCAGGACGCCGTCGCCATCTCGACCGGCTACGACACGGGCCTCGACTGGCTGACGGTGATCTTCGAGGCGCCGCCGGGCTCCTGCGAGAACGTCGCCATCGGCACCTACCAGGACAAGTTCGTGTGGGCCCTGCAGCATACGCCGGGCGTGCTGTCCGTGAGCTCCTACGCGGGCCAGCTGCGCAGCTACAACGAAGGCTATAACGAGGGCAATCCGAAGATGGCCGTCGTGCCGATCGACCCGGCCAACTATGCGTCGCTGTCGACCGAGATCGGCCGGGTGCGCGGGTTCATGACCAAGGATTGCAGCATGACGGCCGTGCACCTGTTCCTGGCCGATCACAAGGCGACGACGATCAACCGCGTGATCGCGGCGGTGAAGCAGTTCCGCCAGGCGAACGTGCTGCCGGGCGTGACGATCCGCCTCGCGTCGGGCAATGCCGGCGCACTGGCCGCCGTCAACGAGGAAGTCGAGCACAGCGAGCTGCCGATGATGCTGTACGTGTACGCCGCAATCGTGATCCTCGTCGCCGTCGTCTACCGCGACTTCCGCGCCGTGCTGGCGTGCTGCCTGCCGCTGACGGTCGGCACGTTCATCGGCTACTGGTTCATGAAAGTGGAAGGCATCGGCCTGACGGTGGCCACCCTGCCGGTGATGGTGCTGGCGGTCGGCATCGGCGTCGACTACGCGTTCTACATCTACAACCGCCTGCAGCTGCACCTGTCGCAGGGGCAGGGCATCGTCAAGGCCATCGAGCACTCGATCCTGGAAGTCGGCACGGCGACGATCTTCACGGCGATCACGCTCGCGATCGGCGTCGCCACCTGGGCGTTCTCCGACCTGAAGTTCCAGGCCGACATGGGCAAGCTGCTCGCCTTCATGTTCATGATCAACATGGTGATGGCGATGACGGCGCTGCCCGCGTTCGCGGTCTGGCTGGAGCGCCTTTTCCCGCGCCGCAAGCCCGTGCAGGCACCCGGCATTCTTGCCCACTGATCGAGGAACCGACATGACACGCTTTTCTCTTTCCCTCGTACTGGCACTGGCAGCCGCCTGCGCGCATGCGGAAGGCACGACGGCGCCCGCGCTCAGGCAGCAGCCGGCCGTGCCGACCGCGTACGCCGGCGAAGCCACCATCCTCGGCGCGACGCATGCCGGCGCGCGCATCGTCGGCGTCGGCGACTACGGCGTCGTGCTGCTGTCCGACGACCATGGCAAGACGTTCCGCCAGGCGCGCGCGGTGCCGGTATCGTCGACCCTGACGGCCGTGTCCTTCGCCGATGCGAAGAACGGCTGGGCCGTCGGCCACTGGGGCGTGATCCTGCGTACGTCCGACGGCGGCGAGACCTGGACCGTGCAGCGCAGCGACACGAACGAGGACCGGCCGCTGTTCGGCGTCCACTTCTTCGACGAGCGGGAAGGCATCGCCGTGGGCCTGTGGTCGCTGGTGCTGGCGACGCACGACGGCGGCGCCCATTGGGAACCCCTGACCCTGCCGGCGCCGCCCGGCGGCGGCCGCGCCGACCGCAACCTGCTGGCCGCGTTCGCCGATGCGCACGGCACGCTGTTCGTCGCGGCGGAGCGCGGCATGGTCTTGCGCACGAAGGACCGCGGCCGCTCGTGGGATTACCTGGACACCGGCTACAAGGGCTCGTTCTGGACCGGTGCCGCGCTGCGTGACGGCACCTTGCTCGTCGGCGGCCTGCGCGGCAGCATGTACCGCAGCACCGACGGCGGCGCGCACTGGCAGGCCGTCGGCAGCGGCGCGAAAAGTTCGGTGACCGGCATCGTCCAGACGCAGGACGGCACCGTGGAAGCGGTGGGCCTGGACGGCACGATGTTCGACAGCGGCGATGCCGGCGCAACGTTCAGGGCGCGCCAGCGCGGCGACCGCCTGTCGCTGACGAGCGTGGTCGCGGATGCCGGACGGGTGATCCGGTTTTCCAAGCGCGGCGTGGCGCGAGACGCACAATAATCAATCACTGGAGGAGTGGACATGAAGACGTATTCGATGATCATCGATGGCCAGACCGTCAACGCCGGCCCCACGCTGGCCATCATCAGCCCGGCGACGGGCGAACCGTTCGCGAAGGTGCACGACGCCGGCCCGGAACACGTGGACGCCGCCGTGGCGGCCGCACGGGCCGCGTTTCCCGCGTGGAGCGCGCTGCCGGACGCCGGGCGCAAGGCGAAGCTGCATGCGCTGGGCGACGCGCTGGAAGCGAACATGCCCGAGCTGATGGAACTGGTCACCCGCGAAACCGGCAAACCGCTGCGGGGCCTGAACGGCGTGGGCGCCGGCATGGAACTGGGCGGCGCCATCGCCTGGACCCACGTCACCGCCGACATCGACCTGGAACCGGAGGTCATCCAGGACAATGAGCAGGCGCGCGTCGAAGTGCATCGCAAGCCGCTGGGCGTCGTCGCATCGATCACGCCGTGGAACTGGCCGCTCATGATCGCGATCTGGCACGTCATCCCCGCGCTGCGGGCCGGGAACACCGTCGTGCTCAAGCCGTCCGAGTACACACCCGTTGCGACGGCGCGCTTCGTCGAGCTGGCGAACGCGATCCTGCCGCCGGGCGTGCTGAATCTCGTGACGGGTGGCGGTGCCGTCGGCGCGGCTTTGACGGGCCATCCCGACGTCGACAAGATCGTCTTCACGGGTTCGACGCGCACGGGCAAGCGCATCATGGAAACCGCGGCCGCGACGCTCAAGCGCCTCACGCTGGAACTGGGCGGGAACGACGCCGGCATCGTGCTGCCCGACGTCGACGTCAAGGCCGTGGCGCCGAAGCTGTTCGGCGTGGCGTTCCACAACAATGGCCAGACCTGCGCGTGCCTGAAGCGCCTGTACGTGCACGAGAGCCAATACGACGCGCTGTGCGCCGAACTGGCGCGGCTGGCCGGCGCGGTGAAGGTGGGCGACGGCCTGGAGCCCGGTACCGAACTGGGTCCCGTGCAGAACCGCGCGCAGCTCGACATCGTGCGCGAACTGCTCGACGATGCGCGCGAACACGGCGGCAAGGTGCTCGCCGGCGGCAAGGTGCGCGAAGGGAAGGGCTACTTCTTCGAGCCCGCCATCGTCGCCGGGCTGACGAACGGTGCGCGCCTCGTCGACGAAGAACAGTTCGGCCCGATCCTGCCGGTCATCAAATACAGCGACGTCGACGAGGCCGTGCGCCTGGCGAACGACAATCCGAACGGCCTGGGCGGTTCCGTCTGGTCGAGCGATCCGGCGCGCGCGGTCGAGATCGGCAAACGCCTGGAATGCGGCAGCGTGTGGATCAACGAGCATGGCGCCGTGCAGCCGGACGCGCCGTTCGGCGGCGTGAAGCAGTCGGGGATCGGCGTCGAATTCGGCAAGCACGGCCTGGCGGAATTCACCACGATCCAGACGGTCAAGATCATGAAATCCTGAACGATCGCTGTTCAACATTTCGCCCGCCGGGACGCATGCGCCCCGGCGGGCGTTGCGCTTGCGCGTTGCGCGCACGCGTCAGTTTTGGAGCATTTTTTGCGAAACATTACAGTCGAGCGAATCCGGCTGACACGCGCCCGCGGGTTTGCTAACATCTTAATGAAATCGGCCGGCTAGAGTCGATTCATCCACGCTTGGGAGGAGGCAATGAGCTCCGCGGAACAGCATTTCGGGACGGCCACGGCCGTGCCGCAGGTCGGCAATGCCATCAACGCTTGCCGCAAGACGGTCCACACCTCCAATCTCTGGCAGCACGAGCGCGTGCTGACCGGCTGGAACCAGGTCTACGACCAGCTCTCCAAGGGCCGCTTCAGCGGCCAGATCACCGAAGCCCTGATCGGCGACGTCCAGCTGTTCGAGGAAAAGACGTCGCAGGCCGTATTCGAAACTGGCCCCGGACGCACCGGCGTCGTGGCGCTGGGCGTGTTCGCTCACCTCGACGGCGAGGCGCGCTGGCGTGGCCACACGGTCGGCATGGACCACGTGACGGCGCTCAGCGATCACGCCACGCTGGAACTGAGCACCCCGCCGAACTGCACGATGTTGAGCGTCACGATGCCGGTGTCCATGCTGCCGGTCGAGGACGACCAGGTGCGGCTGGATGCCGCCGAATTACTGGCGAACGCCGCCAACCACGTCCACAATCCCGCGTTCGCCGCGATCCTGCGCCACCGTCTCAGCATCGCGCTGTTGACGATGACCTACCAGCCCTACCAGCTCGCGCTGACGGAGACACGCGACCAGCTGGTCAGCGAGCTGGTCGGCCTGGTCGACGAATACCTGGGCCTCGCCACCCACGGCGACGCCACGCCGGACGCGAAGAAGGCGCTGCACGTCGTGGCCAAGGCGCGCGAGTACATCGAGGCGAACCCGGACCGTCCCGTGACGGTGCTGGACCTGTGCGAACGCACCTTCACGTCGCGCCGCACGCTGCAATACTGCTTCACGCAGGTGATCGGCATGAGCCCGGCCGCCTACCTGAAGATCGTGCGCCTGAACGGCCTGCACCGCGACCTGATGAATTCGCGCGGCGCGAAGACCATCGGCGACATGGCGGCGCGCTGGGGCTTCTGGCATTTGTCGCAACTGTCGGTCGACTACAAGCGCCTGTTCGGCGAACTGCCGTCCGAGACCGTCAAGCGCGTGGGCGGCCGGACGTTCCAGTGACCGGTTTTGCCGGTTTTCGATAACGGACGCCGTGGCGTTTCCCTAGACTGGTTCCAAACCAGCAGAAGGGAGACGACCATGTACGAGCCGGCATACCAGTTCTGGCATCCGATGCTGCACCCGAACGAGATGAAGGTGCGCGAACCGATCCGCATCGTGCGCGGCGAAGGCTGCCACGTGTTCGACGACGCCGGCAACAGGCTGGTGGACGGCATCGCCGGACTGTGGAACGTGAACGTGGGCCACGGCCGGCCCGAGGTCAAACGGGCGATCGCCGCCCAGCTCGACGAACTGGAGTACTTCCAGATCTTCGACGGCCTCACGCACCCGCGCGCGGAAGAGCTGTCGAACCTCCTCGTCGACATGCTGGCGCCGGAAGGCATGAAGCGGGTGTTCTACAGTTCGGGCGGATCGGACGCCGTCGAGACCGCGCTGCGCCTCGCGCGCCAGTACTGGAAAGTCGCCGGCCAGCCGGAGCGCACCAAGTTCATCTCCCTGAAGCAGGGCTACCACGGCACCCATTTCGGCGGCGCCTCGGTCAACGGCAACCACGTGTTCCGGCGCAGCTACGAGCCGCTGCTGCCGGGCTGCTTCCACGTCGAGACGCCGTGGACCTATCGCAATCCGTTCACCGACGATCCCGACGAGCTGGCGCGCATCTGCGCGGCGCTGCTCGAGCGCGAAATCGTCTTCCAGGGGCCGGATACCGTCGCCGCCTTCATCGCCGAGCCGGTGCAGGGCGCGGGCGGCGTCATCGTCCCGCCGGCCAGCTACTGGCCGCTGGTGCGCGACGTCTGCGACCGCCATGGCGTGCTGTTCATCGCGGACGAGGTGGTGACGGGCTTCGGCCGCACGGGCGCCATGTTCGGCAGCCGGCTGTGGGGTGTCAAGCCCGACATCATGTGCCTGGCCAAGGGCATCACGTCCGGCTACTTCCCGCTCGGCGCGACGATGTTCAACGAACGCATCGTCGACGCCTTCGACGGCAACGCCGACTTCGCGGGCGCGATCTTCCACGGCTACACGTATTCCGGCCACCCGGTCGGCTGCGCCGCGGCGCTCGCGAACCTGAAGATCGTGCGCGACGAGAACCTGGCCGCGAACGCCGCACGCATGGGCGACTACCTGCTGGCGCGGCTGCAGCCGTTCGTCGACCGCTACGCCGTCGTGGGCGAGGTGCGCGGCAAGGGCCTGATGCTCGCCATCGACCTGGTCGCCGACAAGCGCACGCGCGAGTCGCTCGATCCCACGGCCGGCCACGCCGCCCGCGTCGCCGAGATCGCGCGCCAGCACGGCGCCATCGTGCGGCCGGTCGGCACCAAGATCATCCTGTCGCCGCCGCTGGTGCTGGAGGAAGCGCATGCCGACGTCATCGTCGCCGCGCTCGACGCCGGGTTCGCCGGTGCGTAGCGGGTTCGCCGAAACGGCCCGGCGCATCGGCCGCGTGGCTGCCCTGCTGGTGCAGGCGCAGGGCTGGGTCGTCTACACGATCGGCGCGGACGGCAATGCGGGCCGCGTGCTGTGGGCCGAGGAAGACGCGCGCCGCTGCGCCGCCTATTTTTCCGGCCACCACCGCGACGACCCGCTGGCGCCGCACCGCATCGCCGCAGCGCCGCACGCGATCGGGTGGCTGCGCCAGCGCCTCGATCACGGGGACGGCCGGGTCGCCCGGTACGAACAGGACTTCATGCGTCCGTACCGGCTGAGCGACGCGCTCGACATGCTGCTGCCCGCCGGCCCGGATGGCCCGCGCCTGGGCGTCAGCCTGTTGCGCGATGCGCCGCATCCCGGCTTCTCGAACGACCAGATGGACGCGCTGGCCGATTTCCACGCACTGGCGGCGCAGCTGCTCGCCGGGGCCGATCCGCGCCGTCGCCTCGCGGCACGGTGTCCGCAACTGACGCCGCGCGAACTCGACATCGCACTGGCCGTCGCCGCCGGCATGCCGAACAAGCAGGTGGCGCGCGATGCGGGCATGGCGCCGTCCACCGTCAAAACCCATCTGGCGCACATTTTTCGCAAGTGCGGCATCGCCAGCCGCGGCGAACTGGCGCGGCTGGCCTATTGATCACCCCTCCGGCAGCAGCGCACCGCCGTCCACGACGATCGTCTGGCCGGTGACGTACGCCGTATGGTCGGAGGCGAGGAACAGCATCGCCGCCGCGATGTCGTCCGGCTCGCCCATCCGGCCCAGCGGGATCCGTGCACGCAGGCGCGCCGCGACGTCGTCGCCGCCCAGGTTGCCCTGTGCCGGCGTGCGGATCATGCCGGGTTCCACGCCATTGACCGTGACGCCGTCCGCCGCCACCTCGAGCGCGGCGGCGCGAATGAAACCGTTCACGGCGGCCTTGGACGCGGCATAGTGCGCGAGGCCCGGATAGGCGACGCGCGGCCCCGTCACGGACGACGTCACGAGCATCCTGCCGCCGCCGCGTGCGCGCATCAGGGGCAGGGCCGCCTGCAGCAGGCCGAACGCGGCGTGGACGTTGACGGCGAACGTGCGTTCGAGCAGCGGACGGTCGATGTGCGCGAAGTCCGTCAGCGGGAAATATGCCGCGTTGTGGACGACGATGTCGACGCCGCCGAAGCGCTCGCGCGCCGCCGCCACGATGCGGGCCGGGGCATCGGCGCGGGCAAGGTCGCAGGCCAGGGCCGCGCCGTGCGCAAGGCCGGCGGCGACCCGCGCGGCACCGTCCGCATCGCGGTCAGCGACCAGCACGGATGCGCCGTGGGCCGCGAACAACCGGGCGATGGACTCGCCGATGCCGCTGGCGCCACCCGTCACGATGGCGGTTTTCCCCGCGAAGTCGATGTCCTTGCGCCCGCTCATGCCGCCTCCAGCCGCGCGAAGGCGAGGGTGGGCACGTCGACGATCGTCGAGCCGCCATCGGCCGCGAGCACGGCCCCGGTCACGATCGCGGCGGCGGGCGACGCCAGGAACGCGCACACGTCCGCGATCTCGCCGGCCGTCGCGGGACGGCGCAGCGGCACGTCCGCGCACACGGCCTCGTAGGCGGCGTCGAGGCCGATGCCGCGCGCGGCCATCAGCGGCGCCATCTCGGCGTCCGCCATCGGCGTGCGCACCCAGCCCGGACACACGACGTTGGCGCGCACGCCGGCCGGGCCGTAGTCGCGAGCGATCGAACGCGCGAGGCCGACCAGGGCGTGCTTGAACGTCGTATAGCCGCATACCTCCGGTCCCGCCGCCAGCGCCGCGATCGAGGCGACGAACACGATGTTGCCGCGCGATTCCTGGAGTGCATGCAGGCAGGCGCGCGCGCTGACGAATGCCGTGTTCAGGTTGGCGTCGAAGGCCTGGCGCCAGTCCGCGTCCGTCGTGTCGCCGCACGCGCCCTGGCCAAAGCCGCCCGCGTTCGCGACGAGCACGTCGAGCCGGCCGTGACGGGCGCGTACCGTCGCCACGGCGTCGCGCATGGCCGCGGCGTCGCTCGCATCGCAGGCGAGGGCCGTGCCGCCGCAGGCGCGTGCCACTTCCTCGACGCGTTCGCGCCGCCGTCCGAGCACGACGACGTGCGCACCTTCGCGCGCCAGCAGGTGGGCACAGGCCTCGCCGATGCCGGTGCCGCCGCCGGTCACCAGCGCGACCTGGCCGGCGAATCGTCCTTGCGGGTTCGCCATGGCCGTCACTCCGCCGGGATCACGGACAGCACGCGCGCATGGGCGCCGACGCCGAAGTTGCGCACGCCGGCGAAGTCGTCGCCTTCATAGCCCATGATCTTGCCGGTCGTTTTCATGGCGCGCAGGTCGACCATCACGATGCCCAGCGTCGGAATGATCTTTTCGCGCCAGATGAACAGGTACAGGTCGGCGTCGATCCGGTAATAGTGGCAGGCATCGGTGTCGCCCAGGCCGCGCTCGGAGCCCTCGATGCAGCGCCACGCGTACAGGCCGTCGTTCAGGTAGATGTGCTCGTAGCGCTCGTGCGGGCTGTACACGTATTCGACGCGCTTGCCGAGCAGGTCGCGGGTGGGCTGCGGCAGGTCGGCGTCCGGCGCGAACGGCCGGTCGATGGTGCCGCGCACGATGCGCGCCTTCACGGGCGTCAGTTCTTCGCCGCGGGCGATGCGGGTCAGCAGGGGCACGAGGGCCTCCTCGCGCGTCGGCAGCGTGCCGTCGATCTCGATGTAGCTGCCGCGCTCGATGTCCAGCACGAGGCTGATGCCGCCGCGGGGCGCGTCCTCCGTCAGGTAGTCGACGAACCAGATGCCGGGCCGCGGCCGCGTGACGTTGCACTGCCTCGTGGCGACGCCGTCGCGGACGAGCGTGCCGCCGGTGCCGAAGGCGAGCGTGGTGGCGCGGCCATCTTCCCCGTGCAACTGCAGGGTGCGGCCATCCAGGCCGGCATCCGGCGGCAGGCAGTGGTTGTCGGGAGCGAAGGCGTCGCCGAGCGCGCCGACGGGAATCCAGGTAGGGGACGTGGTCATGATGATCCTCGGTGGGTTGAACATGCCGCCACTTTGCCGGGCAGGGCGCGCGCCGCCTATCCGCCAGATGGGCGATGGAAGATTGCCGAATTTCGATACCGGCGACGATGACCGCCTCGTTACCATCGATTCGAACCTGCCCGAGAGGACGATGAATGTCCCGCCCGCAGCCTATTTTCACTACAGGAGAACATCGATGAGGAATTCCCGCACTGTGCGCGCGAGCGCGCTGCTCGCCACCCTGCTGCTTGCCTGCGGCGCCGCCGGCGCGGCCGACGACGACGCGAGCCGGCTCGGCAAGGACCTGACCCCGTCGGGCGCGGAAAAGGCCGGCAACAAGGACGGCACCATCCCCGCCTGGACCGGCGGCGCAGCGCCGGCGTCCGGCTGGGCCTACGGTAAATTCCGCGGCGACTACTGGAAACACAAGGCCGAGAAGCCGCTGTTCTCGATCGACGCGGGCAACGTCGACAAGTACAAGGACAAGCTGACGCCCGGCCAGGTGGCGCTCGTGAAGGGCAACAAGGGCTACCGCATGGACGTCTACCCGAGCCACCGCTCGTGCGGCGTCCCGGATTTCGTGGCCGAGAACACGAAGAAGAACGTGGGCGTCGCGAAGATCGGCGCGGACGGCTGGACGCTGGCCGACGCGATCGTCCCCGGCTATCCGTTCCCGTTCCCGAAAACCGGCACGGAAGTCATCTACGACAGCAAGATGCGCTACCGCGGCGTCGGCGTCGAATGGAAGAACAACTACACGGCCGTCTCGCCGCGCAAGGGCAGCACCGACTGGATCACGGCCGGTTCCGAGCAGACCAACTATTATCCGTGGGGCGCCAAGGGCAGCCGCCATTTCAACACGCTGCCGGACGCGGAATCGTTCGTCTACTTCGCCTACAACACGCCGACAGCGCTGGCCGGGCAAGGCCTCACGATCAAGAACTTCCTGAACAAGCCGGGCACGGAAACGTTCTATTACTTCCCGGGCCAGCGCCGCGTGCGCCGCATGCCGGCCTATGCCTACGATGCGCCGCAGATCGGCTTCGAGAACCAGTACACGCTCGACGAGCCGTTCGTGTTCAACGGCCCGATCGACCGCTTTGACTGGAAGCTGGTCGGCAAGAAGGAACTGTATGTGCCCTACAATTCGTTCGGGCTGTACAAGTTCGACGGCGACTTCCACAAGATCGCCCAGAACGACTTCGTGAGCAACGATGCGCGCCGCTACGAGCTGCACCGCGTCTACGTGGTCGAGGCGACCGTGAAGAACGGCACGCGCCACTCGTCGCCGAAAAAAGTCTTCTACGTGGACGAAGACAGCTACAACCTGGTGGCCGCGGAGGATTATGATGGCCAGGGCAAGATGTGGAAAGTGAAGGAAGGCTATACGATTCCCGTGTACGAGACCGGCACCTGCGATGCCACGGCGTTCGCGCAGTACAACCTGCTGGAAGGCCGCTACGTGATCGACGAGCACGCGGCGGGCACCGGCAAGGACATGCGCTGGGCCGTCGAGCCGGACGGCCAGAAGTTCAAGGAATCGTTCTACACGTCGGAAAACCTGCGGGCGATCAGCGAGCGCTAGGACGGATGAACATGGAAACACGGGCGTACCACCCACCGGCCGCGAAGACCCTCGGGTTCTTCGCGCTGTTCTCGATCGCGATCGGCGTCATCGTCAGCCAGACGAGCACCGTATCGCTGCTGCAGGCCGTCGGCATCGGCGGCACCGGCTTCTTCATCGCGTACGGACTCGCGTTCCTGCTCTCGATCTGCAATGCGCTGAGCTATGCGGAGCTGGCGCTGACGCTGCCGCAGGCGGGCAGCATCAGCACGTATGCGGAAGTCACCGTCGGCCAGTTCCCGGCGATCCTCGCCGTGTTCGCCGGCTACGTGGTGCCGGCGATCTTCGGCCTGCCGGCGGAGCTGATGCTGTTCGATAGCGTCATTGGCCAGCTGTTCCCCGGCCTGATGCCCAACATGGGTTGGGCGCTGTCGCTCCTCGGCATCCTGGTCGTGCTGAACCTCGCCGGCACCGACGTGTTCGCGACGACGCAGCAGATCCTCACGTTCGTGATCGTCTCGTTCTTCCTCGTCGTGGGCCTGTACGTGGCGGGCGGCTTCCACGCCGGCGCGCAACCGGCCGCGCAGGTATGGCAGGGGTTCACCGTGCACACGGCCATCGCGCCGGTGGCCGTGCTGTGCTTCTGGACCCTGATCGGCTGCGAATACGTCACGCCGATGGTGGAAGAGGCCCGCGACGCGCGCCGCGACCTGCCGCGCGCCATGATCGTCGGCCTCACGTGCATCTCGGCCGTGAACCTGCTGTTCGCATGGGGCACGGCGCACGTGCTGCCGCGCGCCGTCCTGACGGCATCCGTCACGCCGCACCTGGACGTCGTGTCGGCCGTGTTCGGCCACGCGGGCCGCATCGTGTTCGCCGTGATCGCGCTGACCGCCAGCGCGAGCCTGATCAACGCGGTGCTGGGCGCCGTGCCGCGCATGCTGCACGGGATGGCGCTGAACGGCCAGGTGTTCCCGCTCTTCAAGCGCGTGTCGCGCACGCGGCAGGTGCCCGTGCCGGCGCTGCTGTTCGTGGCCGCCTGCCCGGTCGTGGGTCTCGTGTGGGCGCGGGGCGACGCCAACAACATCCTGCCGCTGACGATCGCGGCGACGATCTGCTGGATGCTCGTCTACCTGCTGGCGCACGTCGTGCTGCTGGTGCTCCGCGCGCGCCGCCCGGACCTGGCGCGCCCGTTCCGCACGCCGTTCTACCCGCTGCCGCAGCTGGCGGCGATCGCCGGCATCGTCTACGTGATCGCGAACAGCTCGCCGGATCCCGCGATGACCCGGTCCATCGTGCTGTACAGCGGCAGCGTGATCGGTGTCTTCGGCCTCGTGGCGGCCATCTGGGTCAAGTGTTTCATGAAGCAGCGGTTGTTCGCGGCGGGGCCGGTGCCGGTGGCCGGGGATGCCAGGGTGGCGTGACCGGACGCCAGCGCAGGAGAGAAAGGCCGCGAGCGCTCGCGGCCTTTTTTCGTTCCGCGCGGATGCGCGGGATGTCACCTGCCCGGGGCCGGGGAGCGTCGACGAAGCCTGTCGTCTACGCGACGACCACCGGCAGCGCATCGTCATCAAGGGGGCGCCCCGGCTGCCAAGCCTGTTCGCGGCGATCCATTCCTGCAACCGGGCCAAGTCGTCCGGCGACAACTGCGCCGCGAGCACAGCCCAAAAAAAACCCGCCGATACAGGCGGGCAAAACACTATTTTTTTGGAAAAGAAATAGTGGGGAAGTGGAGAGATTGCCTGGCTTATTTGTCGACCACGGCCAGGAAATGCTTGACGAAGAAATCGCTCTGGATCTCCCACAGGACTTCGGTGCCCTGGGTGACGAACCAGCTGTCGCCCACGTTGTAGGTCACCGAGGTGCCGGCGGCGACGTCGGTCAGCTTGACGCTGCCCTGCACGACGGTGGCCTGCTCGTTGAACGGATAGGTCATGCGGAACGTGCCGTGCGTGACGCCGAAGTAGCCGGCCGACACGGGATCCGTCGGGCCGCCGAACGTGCCTCGTACGAAGGCCTGGACGTCGCCCGCTTCGACGGTGGCCCCGAGGTTGGCGACGGAGCCGATCGGGTGCAGGTCCTGCTGGCGCAGCGAGGTGGTGATCCGGGTAATGCTCATAGATGAAAGTCCTTTCGATTAGCGACGACCGGTCCAATAACCGGAAACTTGGTGCCAGGTCTTGCCGGCGGTGCAGATGAGGGGACGGAACTGGTCCTTGCCGACCACGGTCGCGCGCCGGACGGAGCTGATCAGGTCATAGCGCGGCGAACCCTCCGCCATCCCTTCCGCGAGAATCTTGCAGATGATGTGGCTCGGCGTGACGCCGAAACCGGAGTAGCCCTGTACGAAGAACGCGTTCGGACGGCCCGGCAGGGAGCCGATCTGCGGGAACAGGTTCGGGCTGCAGGCCATCGGGCCGCCCCAGGCCAGGTCGATCTTCACGTCGCGCAGGTACGGGAAGATCTTCAGCATCAGGTCGCGGTTCCACGCTTTCAGGTCGTTCGGGATATGGTCGAGGAGCGGCGTGGCGGAGCCGAACAGCAGCCGGTTTTCCTTCGTCACGCGGTAGTAGTCGATGATCGGCCGGATGTCGCTGTAGGCGCCGCGGATCGGGCTGATGCGCTCGATCAGCGCGTCGGACAGCGGCTCCGTCATGCACTGGAAGGCGAACGTGTTGATCGTCGAGCGGTGCAGTTCCGGCTCCATGCGGTTGAGGAAGCTGTCGCAGGCCCACAGCAGCTTGTTGGCCGTGACGCTGCCCTTGGCGGTACGCACCTTGATGCGTTCGCCGTAGGTCACTTCGACGGCCGGCGAGTATTCGTAGATCTTCGCGCCATGGCCGGTCAGGGCCAGCGCTTCGCCCAGCAGCAGGTTCAGCGAGTGCACGTGGCCGCCGCCCATGTGCAGCAGGGCGCAGTGGTACGCGTCGGAGCCGATGATGGACTTGACGTCCGCACCCTCCAGGTAGCGGATCTCGTGCTTCGAGTTCAACGACTTGAAGTCCTTTTCCCACGCGCGCAGCGTCTTGCCCTGGCGCCCGTTGAAGCCCATGTAGCCGTAGCCGTGGCAAAAGTCGGCCATGATGCCGTACTTGTCGATGCGGTCCTGGATGATGTCGGCGCCCAGGTCGCTGATCTCGAAGATCGCGCGCACGCCGTCTTCGCCGACGTCCTTCTTGACCTTGTCCAGGTCGTGGCCGATGCCGGCCATGATCTGGCCGCCGTTGCGGCCCGTGCCGCCGAAGCCGAGGTAGCGCGCTTCCAGCAGGGCGATGTTCCTGAAACCCTTCTCCGCCAGCTCGAGTGCCGTGTTGACGCCGCTGAAGCCGCCGCCGATGACGACGATGTCGACGTCGATGTCCTCCTCGAGGCTGGGGAAGCTGAGGTCGTACTTCTTGGTTGCCGTGTAATAGGTCGCTGTTTCGATATTGATCATGATGCACCTTGTCCGACTGCGAGCGGGCGGCGCGGCGTGCGCCGCCCTGTTGTCGATGCCAGTATCCGGGGCGGGGCGCGCGCATCGTTATCGAAAACTGGCAGACCTGCGCAGGGAACTGCTTGCCGATTTTCGATACTGCTGCCGCCGTATCGATGCCTAGAATGGCTCACACTATCCAGCTTGAGACGACCCCATGCCCCGCTTCCCGCTGTCCCTGAACGCACGCATCTGCGCCACCGCCACCGCACTCGTGATCCTGAGCCTGGCCGCCACCGCAACGGTCATCGGCGTGAGCGGCAGCCGGGCGGCCGAGGCGGCGGCCATGCGCCAGGCGCGTACGTCCGCGCACGAAGCCGCGTATGCGCTGGAAAGCCGCCTCGGCGCCAGCCTGTCCGCCGTGGGCAACCTGGCCGGCGCGATGGCCGCGAGCCGCGGCGCCGGCCTCGCGCTGTCGCGGCCCCAGGTCAGCGCCCTCGTCAAGGCCACGCTGCTCGGTTCGGACGATCTCGTCGGCGCCTCCGTGCTGTGGGAGCCGAACGCGCTGGACGGCAGGGACGCCGAGTTCGCAGGCAAGGCGCCCGAGTACGACGACACCGGCCGCTACATGCCTTACTTCAGCCGCGGCCCGGGCGGCACGATCAACGTCGAACCGTCCGTCCCCTCGGCCGCGATCGACGTCTACAACGTGCCGCGCGACACCGGGCACGCCTATTTCAGCGAACCGTACGCGTATCCCGTCAACGGGCAGAAGGTCCTGATGACGACGCTGTCCGCGCCCATCCTCATCGACGGCCGCTTCCAGGGGATCGCCAGCGCGGACTTCATGCTGGCGCGGCTGGGCGCCATCCTGAAAGGGATCAAGACCATCGACGGCGGCCGCCTGGCGCTCGTCTCCAACGGCGGCGTGTACGCGAGCCATCCGGACGCAAGGCGCAACGGCGCGAGGGCGGACGACGTCCCGGCCGCGGGACTGGCGCACGTGCGCGCCGGCCGGGATTACGAATACCGCGACGGCGCCGGCACGATCCACCTGCTGCAGCCGCTGCGGCTGGGGTATGGCGCGGCGCCGTGGGCCGTCAGGCTGTCGTTCCCGCAGAGCGTGGCGACCGCCTCCGCGCGCGAGCTGGTCCGCCACGCCGTGGTCGCAGCCCTGTTGTGCGCAGCGCTCGCGGCGGCGGTGCTGGTCGCCGTGCTGCATCGCCTGACGCGGCCGTTGCGCAGCCTGGGGACCGCGATGACGGCGCTGGCCGGCGGCGAGGCCGACCTCACGCGCCGCCTGGAAGTCGGCGGCAACGACGAGCTGGCAACGATCTCCGACGGCTTCAACCGCTTCGTCGCGAAGATCCAGGACGTGATGGCGCAGGTACGCGGCAGTTCCGGCGACGTCGCGGTCGCGAGCGGCGAGATCCGGCGCGGCAATGCCGACCTGTCGGCCCGCACCGAAAGCCAAGCCAGCGCGCTGGAGGAAACGGCGGCGGCCATCGAGGAATTGACGGGCACGGTCCAGCAGAACGCGGACAATGCGCGCACGGCCGATCGCCTCGCCGCCGCCGCGTCGGCCGTCGCGGGCCGCGCCGGTACCGCGGTCGGGCAGGTGGTGGCGTCGATGGCATCGATCGATGCGGCGTCGCGCAAGATCGTCGACATCATCGGCGTGATCGACGGGATCGCGTTCCAGACGAATATCCTGGCGCTCAACGCGGCGGTGGAAGCGGCACGCGCGGGCGAGCAGGGCCGGGGATTCGCCGTCGTCGCGAGCGAGGTGCGGACCCTGGCGCAGCGCAGCGCCGCGGCGGCGAAGGAAATCAAGGGGCTCATCGGCGACGCGGCCGCGCAGGTGGGCGCCGGCACGGCACTGGTCGGCGAAGCCGGCAGGACGATGGACGAGGTGGTGGACAGCGTGCGCCGCGTGACGGCCACGATCGCCGAGATCGCGGCCGCCAGCGCCGAGCAGAGTGTCGGCCTGGCCCAGATCAACGCGTCGATCGGCCAAATCGACGGGATCACCCAGCAGAATGCGGCGCTCGTCGAGGAGGCGGCGGCGGCCGCGGACAGCCTGCAGCAGCAGGCCGACCGGCTCGTGGCGCTGGTGGGGCAGTTCGGTACGGATGGCGCCCGGGCACCCGATCGATACCGTTTATGTATTAATTAATCCAAACAAAGCATTGGTTTTGGATAATTAGTTGACATAGAGTGGCTCCCACGCAAGAACCGGAACAGCGCACAGGCTGGTCCAGCATCGGGAGCTCGATCCACATGAAAAAATTTTCCGTACGGGCCATGTGTCTCCTGGGCGCACTGGCCCTGGGCACCGCCTCTTCCATGGCGCCAGCAGTTGCAGCAGACGCCCCGGGCGCGACCGTCGCGCGCTTCGAGCGGTTTTCCTACCGGGGCCAGTCTCAGGAAAACGTCCGGCCGCGCGCCGGCGAGTTCGTCAATCCGATATTGAGCGGCTATTACCCGGACCCGTCGGTCACGCGCGTGGGCGACGATTACTACCTGGTGAATTCCTCGTTCACGAATTTCCCGGGATTGCCCGTCTTCCGCTCCAGGGATCTCGTCAACTGGACGCAGGTCGGCAACGCGCTCGACCGCCCCGGCCAGGTCGATTTCACCGGCGTGCGCGCATCGCAGGGCATTTATGCGCCGGACATCTCTTACCACGACGGCACGTTCTATATCGTCACCACGTGTTCGAGCTGCCCGGGCGGCACGGGGAGTTTCGTCATCACGGCGAAGGATCCGGCCGGCCCGTGGTCGCAACCGGTCACGATCCGGGGCTTGCAGGGGATCGATCCGTCCCTCGTCTGGGATGACGGCAAGCTTTACGTCGTATACAACAATGCCCCGGAAGGCCAGCCGCGCTACGAGGGCCATCGCGCGATCTGGATCGCGGAGCTGGACCCGCGCACTTTGCAGTTCGCCGGCAAGCCGAAAGTCCTCGTCGACGGCGGCGTGGCGCCCGACAAGCGGCCGATCTGGATCGAGGGCCCGCACATTTTCAAGAAGGATGGCCACTACTACCTCATCTGCGCCGAAGGCGGGACCGCCGACAACCACTCCGAAGTCGTGCTCCGGTCCGACACCGTCACGGGACCCTATGTGCCGGGGCCCGTCAATCCGATCCTGACGCAGCGCGACCTGGATCCGAAACGTCCGCATCCCGTCACCACGGCCGGCCACGCCGATTTCGTGCAGACGCAGAACGGACAATGGTGGGCCGTCTTCCTGGCGACGCGGCCTTATCCGGGCAATTTCTTTAACATCGGGCGCGAAACCTTCATGCTGCCCGTCGACTGGAAGGATGGCTGGCCGCTGATCCTGGAGCAGGGCAAGACGGTGCCGTATGCCGTCGCCAAGCCCGCCTTGCCGGCGCAACCGCCCGTACCGGTGCCCACCAGCGGCAACTTCGCGTACGTCGACGAATTCGATGGCCCGCTGTCCTCGGCCTGGATCGGCATCCGCATTCCGCGTGCACGGCTGTACTCCGTCGAACGCGGGGCACTGGTTCTGCGTGCCGGCGCGCCGCTGGGCGACCTGCGCGGCGTGCCCGCCTTCGTCGGCCGGCGCCAGCAGCATCACGTCGCGACCGTATCGACCGTCGTCGACTTCGTGCCGCAGCACGATGGCGACCGTGCGGGCCTCGTCGCCATGCAGGACGACGGCAACCACGTGTTCCTCGGCGTGGCGCGCAGCGCCGGGAAGAACGTGGTCGCCCTGTACAAGACGGAGGGCGGCAAGGAGACGCTGGTCGCCAGCCGGCCGGTTGCGTCGAAACGGGTCGAACTCGTCATGGACATGAACGGCGGCGAGGCCAGCTACCGCTACCGCGACGGGGGTACGACGACGACCCTGGCCGACAAGCTCGATATCCGCTTCCTGTCGACGCAGAAGGCGGGCGGATTCGTGGGCGTCGTGGTCGGTCCTTACGCAGCCGCAAACGGGCGTCGGGACTGACGTCAGCGCGCGGTCGGCGTGTGCATGCAGCGCATGACGACCGCACTCGCCAGCACCGCCGCCATCCCGGCCGCCAGGAAGCCATGCGCAAACCCGGCTTCGACACTGCGCCGCAGCAGCCCGGCCGGCAGGGCGCCGGTGTCGCCCGCGATCACCCGCTCGACCAGGTCCGGCGCGATCGTCGCGCCGGCTTGCGCCACGCTGGCCAGCAGCGCCGCGCGCGTGCCGCTCGCCAGTACGGCGCCGATGCCGGCAAAGCCCAGCAGGATGCCGCAGAAGCGCGACGTCGTGCTGATGCCGGACGCCATGCCCGCCCGTTCCGGCGCGACGGTGCCCATGATCGCCTTCTGCGTCTCGCCGTTCAGCAGGCCCCCGCCCGCGCCGAGGATCGCCATGCCGATGCCGTCCAGCAGCCGGTTGCCCGGCAGGTGCGCCGCCCACGTCATGACGAGGTTCCCGGCCGCGACGACCATCAGGCCGAGCGCGAGGATCCGGTAGCCCGGCATGAACGCGGCCAGGCGCCGTCCGGCCATCGGCAGCAGCAGCATCGCGAGGGCGAAGGGCAGCATGCCGACGCCGGCTCCCAGCGCCGTGGCGCCGCGCGCATTCTGCAAATAGAGCGGCAGCAGGGAGGCCATCACCTGGGCGCAGGACGCATAGGCCAGCATGGCCGCGACGGCGCCGACGAAACGCCGCTGCGCGAACAGGGACAGGTCGAGCATCGGTGCGCGGACCCGGCGCTCGGTGGCGAGGAACAGCGCGAACAGGGCCAGCGCGGCCGCGGCGCGTGCCAGCACGGCCTGGCTGGTCCAGCCCTCGGCGGGGCCGGAGATCAGGGTCCACGTGAAGGCGAACATGGCCGCCGCGAACAGGACGATGCCCGGCACGTCGAGCGTCCGCTGCGCCGCACCGCGCGACTCCGGCACGTGGCGCAGGACGGCGAGCGCCAGCCCGGCACACACGGGCAGGTTGACGAAAAATGCCCAGCGCCAGCCGAGCCAGCGGCTGATGACGCCGCCGATCAGCGGCGCACACACCATCGTCAGGCCCATGATCGTGCCCCAGAAGGCCCACACGCGGGCGCGCTCCCGCTCGCCATGGAACGCATGGCCGATCACGGCCAGCGACGGCGCCAGCAGAAAGGCCGCGCCGACGCCCTGCGCGGCGCGGGCGAGGTACAGTGCCCGTGCGCCGCCCCCGGCGCACGCGAGGGAGGCCGCGGCGAAGATGGCGAGGCCCAGCAGCAGCACGCGCTTGCGCCCGGCCCGGTCGGCGATGGCGCCCGCGGGCAGGAGGAGGGCCGCGAAGCACAGCAGGTAGGCGCTCACGACCCATTCGATGTCGGCGAACGTCGCGGCCAGCTCGCGCGCGATGGTCGGCAGGACGATCCCGACCACGTTGGTGTCGAGGACCGTGACGGCACAGCCGAGCGAGGCCGTCAGCAGCAGCGGTGTCGACGAGGGGCGTGGCGGGGAGTCGGCAGGCATCGCGGGGGCTCCTGAGTTCGAATGAAAGCTGCATTACACCCCAGCCGGGAATTTCATTCATTAACGGGAAAACGTGAAATAATTCGTTCCTATCGAATACTCATGCCTGCTGGAGACGGATGGAGCTGCGACATTTCCGCTATTTCGTGGCGGTGGCCGAAGAATTGCATTTCGCGCGCGCCGCCGAACGGCTGGGCATTGCCCCGTCCACGCTGACCGTGCAGATCCAGGAAATCGAGCGGACGCTCCAGGCGCGGCTGCTGCAGCGGACCAAGCGCAGCGTGGGCCTGACCGCGGCCGGCGAGCTGTTCCTCGAGCAGGCGCGCGCCAGCCTGCTGCGGTTCGACCAGGCCGTCGGCGTCGGCCGCCGCGCCGGCCGCGGTGAGCTCGGCCGGATCGTGATCGGCTATGTGGGCTCCGCCGCCCTGGCCGGCATCCTGCAGCGGCAGATGCGGCGTTTCCGTGCCGAGTGGCCGGATGTCCAGCTGCAGGCGAACGAACAGCCGATGGGGCGGCTGCCGGGCCTCGTCGCGGAGGGCCATGTCGATATCGGCTTCGTGCGCCTGCCGATGGCGCTCCCGGACGAATTGCGCGTGCACGTCCTGCAGCGCAACCGCTTCTGCATCGCGCTGCCGGCCAGCCACCGCCTGGCCGGCGCCGCCGCGGTCGACGCCCACGCGCTGGAGGACGACGATTTCGTCGTGCCCGAACAGGACCTCGGTACGCGCGAAGTCGGGCGGCGCGGGCGCTTCGTGCCGCGCATCGTCTCGGCGCCGGGCAATCTGCTGACGGTGTTGACCGAGGTATCGTTGCGCAAGGGCGTCGCGGTCGTCCCCGACGTGGTGGCCACGACCCTCGCGCTGCCGGACGTGGTCTACAAGCCGCTGGCCGGAGACCCCGTCACGTCGGAACTGGCCGCCCTCTTCCGCCGCAGCGAAGGGGCGCCCGCCGTGAAGAACCTGATCCGGCAGCTGGTGGCGGAGGGGGCAGCATGCTGATCGCCGACCCCTTGTTCTATGCCGTCGCCGTACCGGCCGTCCTGTTGACCGGCATCTCGAAAGGGGGCTTCGGGGGCGTGCTGGGCGGCGTGGGCGTGCCGCTGATGGCGCTGGCGATCTCGCCCGTCCAGGCGGCCGCGATCCTGCTGCCCGTGCTGTGCCTGATGGATCTCGTCGGCCTGGGCGCCTATTTCGGCAAGTGGGACAAGCCGACGCTGCGCATCATGCTGCCCGGCGCCCTGCTCGGGATCGTCGCGGGCTTCCTCACGTTCGGCATGCTGGGCGAGGACGTCATCCGCATCCTGATCGGGGGCATCGCGGTGGCCTTCACCGTCAACAACGTGCTGGGCCTGGCCGCGCACCAGCGCCAGGCCGGCCCCTCGTTGGCGAAAGGCACCTTCTGGTCCGCGGTCTCGGGCCTGACCAGCTTCCTCGCCCATGCCGGCGGACCGCCCGCCATGGTCTACCTGCTGCCGCAGCGGATGGACAAGGTGCGCTACGTCGCCACCATCAGCGTGTTTTTCGCGGCCGTCAACGCGGTCAAGCTCGTGCCATACGCGTGGCTGGGCCAGCTGTCGCTCGACAACCTCGGCACCAGCTTCGTGCTGGCGCCGCTCGTGCCGCTGGGCGTGAAGCTGGGCATCTGGCTGCAGGGCCGGATCAACCTCGTGTGGTTCTACCGGATTTCGCAGGCCTGCCTGCTCGTGACCGGACTCCAGCTGGTCTGGCAGGGCGGGGCGCATTACCTGTAGCTGCGCGGGCCGGGATCAGGTCTCGTACAGCTCCAGCGGCAGGCCGTCCGGGTCGGCGAAGAAGGTAAAGCGCCTGCCCGTGAATTCGTCCGTGCGTACCGGTTCCACGGCGACGCCGTGCGCTTCGAGATGCTGCTTGCAGGCCTGCAGGTCGTCGACCGCGAACGCGAGGTGCCGCAGGCCGCACGCTTCCGGATACGACGGGCGTGCGGGCGCGTTCGGGAACGAGAACAACTCGACCTGCGAGCCGTCCGGCAGCGCCAGGTCCAGCTTCCAGGAGTCGCGCTGCGCGCGGTAGTTTTCGGCGACGATGCGCAAGCCCAGCACCTCAGTGTAGAAGTGCCGGGATCGTGGGTAGTCCGCACAGATGATCGCGGCGTGGTGGATGCGGGTGAACATGACGGTAGCGGTCCAGGGTGACGGTTCGCTATCGTAACAGCCGGCGCCATCTACCCGACCGTGGCAGGGGAGCGGATCGTCACGCCGGCGCCAGCGCCTGCCCGACCGGTTCCAGCCGGCGCAGGCGCAGCGCGATCAGCAGGGCGGCGCCCAGCAGCACGCCCAGCAGCGCCACGACGCCGCCCCAGCCGCCGTGTTCCCACAGCACGCCGCACAGCCAGCCCACGAGGCTGGAGCCGAGGTAATAGAAGCACAGGTACAGCGCGGACGCGAGCGCCTGCTGCGTGCGCGCGCGCCGGCCCACCCAGCTGCTGGCGATCGAGTGCGACGCGAAGAAGCCGAACGTGAACACGGCCATGCCGGCCACGATGACGGCCACGTTGTGGGCCATGGTCAGCAGCAGACCCGCGAACATCGTGCCCATCACGGTCCACAGCACGTGGCGCCGGCCCAGGCGGTCGGCGCGGCGGCCGGCCCAGACCGAACTGAAGATGCCCAGCAAATACAGCAGCGAGATCCCGCCGACCACGCTCTGGCGCAGCCCGAACGGGGCGCCCAGCAGCCGGAAGCCGATCACGTTGTATGCGCTGACGAAGCAGCCCATCAGCAGGAACGACAGGACGAACAGCCAGGGCAGGCCGGCGTCGCCGAAGTGGCCGCGCAGGCCGTGCAGCAGCGCCGGCACGCCGCCCGATGACGGCCGGAAGTTGCGCGACGCCGGCAGGCTGCGCCAGAATTCCCATGCGGCCAGCAGGCCCGCGACGCCCATCACGGCGAACGCGGCGCGCCACGACACGAAGTCGGACAGCACGGCCGCCAGCACCCGGCCGACCATGCCCCCGAACGCATTCCCGCTGATGTACAGGCCCATCGACACGCCGAGCGCCGCCGGCTCGATCTCTTCGCTGAGGTAAGCCATCGCGACGGCCGGCATGCCGCCCAGCGCGAAGCCGAGAAGCGTGCGCGCCGCCAGCAGCTGCGGGTACGTACGCGCGCCCGCGGCCAGCACCGTCATCAGCGCGGCCACGACGAGCGCCACGACCATCATGGTCTTGCGGCCCAGGCGGTCGGACAGGACGGACGAGAACAGCAGCGACACCGCCAGCGCGCCCGTCGAGAGCGACAGCGACAGGCTGCTCTGCGCGGGCGTGAGCCCGAAATCGTGCGCCAGCAGGGGCATCAGCGGCTGCACGCAATACAGCAGGGCGAAGCAGGAGAAGCCGCCGAAGAACAGGGCGCGGTTGGTGCGATTGGTCATGGGGCCATCCTAGGATTGCCGGAAATGGCTGTCCAATATATATTTGTGGCGTTACTTATCGTTTGAAAATATAAGATGGAACTCAGGCACCTGCGTTACTTCGTGGCCGTGGCGGAGGAGCTGAGCTTTACGCGCGCTGCCGAGCGGCTGCACATCGGCCAGCCGCCGCTGAGCCAGCAGATCCAGGCGCTGGAACACGAGATCGGCGCGCGGCTGTTCGAGCGCAACCGGCGGCGCGTGCTGCTGACGGAAGCGGGGCGGCTGTTCCTCGCGGACGCGCGGCGCATGCTGGCGCTGTCCGAACAGGCCAAGGAGACGGCGCGCCGCGCGCACCTGGGGGAAGCGGGCGAGCTGCGCGTCGGCTTCACGTTTTCCACGCCGTTCACGCCGTTGTTCGCCCGCGTCGTGCGGCGCTACCGCCAGCAGTATCCGGCTGTGCGGCTGACGTTCCTCGAGATCCCCACGCAGCCGCAGCTCGCGCAGATCGAGGCGCGCGAACTGGACGTGGGCTTCGTGCGGCCTGGCCCCATGCCGCTGCCGCGCACGGTCGCGCTGACGATGCTGCGCCGGGATCCGCTGCTGCTCGTGCTGCCGGCCGACGCGCCGCTGGCGCGGAAAAAGACGATCGCGGTGAAGGACCTGGCCGATCAGGCGTTCGTCGTCTTCCCCGAAAAGACGGGCACCGGCATCTACCACCAGATCTTCGACCTGTGCCGCGCCGCCGGCTTCACGCCGCACATCGCAATGGAGGCGGGCGAGCCGTCGACGATCATCGGCCTCGTCGCCGCGGGCTGCGGCATTTCCGTGCTGCCCAGCTCATTCGAAGGCATCCACATGGACGGCGTCGTCTACCGGCCGCTCGCCGATCCGGACGCCACCACGGCAATGCTGCTCGCGCGCCATGCCGAAGGCGGCGGCCCGCTCGTCGATGCGTTCGTCGCGCTGGCCCAGGCCGCGGCCGATCAATCCGCGTAGCTGATGCGGTCGCGGCCCGCGTGTTTCGACCGGTACAGCGCCTCGTCGGCACGGCCGAGCAGGGCGACCGGATCGGGCGGGGTGCCGGGCGTAAAGGCGACGACGCCGAAGCTGGCGGTGACGGCCAGCGTGTTGCCTTCGCCGATGTCGACGGGTTCGCCGCGCACGACGGCGCGCAGGGCGTCGATGCGGGACGCGTCGGCCGGCAGGTTCAGGCCGGGCAGGACCACGACGAATTCCTCGCCGCCGTAGCGGCCCACCGCGTCGTAGGGCCGCACGGCCGCGCGCAGGCGTCGCGCCGTTTCGACCAGCACCGCGTCGCCCGCCAGGTGGCCGTGCGTATCGTTGACGCGCTTGAAGTAATCGAGGTCCAGCAGCACGAGCGCGAAGCCTTCGCCCGAGCGCGCGCATTGTTCGATTTCGCGCGCGACGATGTCCATCATCGCGACCCGGTTCCAGCACTGGGTCAGCCCGTCCTTCAGCGCGCGCAGGCGCATTTCCTCGCGCGACTGTTCCAGCTCGTGCGTGCGCGCGCGCACCAGCGCCGTCAGCTTCGCTTCGCGCGCCCGGTGCGCGCGCAGGCGCAGGCGGTGGAACGCGACGAATGCGCCCGCGACGCCGAGGGCGCACTGCACGTAGAACGGGACGCTGCGCCACCATGGCGGTGCGATCGTGAACGCCAGTTCCACCGGCGCCGACTGCTCGCCGGTGGCGCTGTCGACGGCGGCGACCTGGAAGCGGTACCGGCCGCCCGGCAGCGCCGCGTAACGCACTTCCGGCTGCACCGTGTCGTTCCACGCGTCGTCGACGCCGAGCAGGCGGAAACGATAGTGCCAGCCCCGGCCCTGGTCGAACTGCAGGTGGGCCAGGCGGAACACGATCTGGTCCGCCCGCCACGGCATCGGCGCGTCGCCCACCGGCAGCGGACCGTTGCCGCGCAGCGCCTCTTCGATCACGGGCTGGCGCAGCGCCGACGCGAACAGGCGTTCCGGATGAAGCACGTGCGACAGGCCGTTGCTGGTGATGAGCCAGATCGAACCGTCCCGGTCTTCGTATGTGCCGCGGCCGTTCGAATCGTTCCACGCCAGGCCCTGCGTCTGGTCCAGCGTGCGCCAGTGCCTGCCGTTCCATACCGCGAAGCCCACGTCCAGCGCGACCCAGAGCCAGCCGCGGCGGTCTTCGCGGGCGTTCAGGATGAACCGGTCGCGCAACACCGGCGCATCGATCCGCGTCGCGCGGCCGCCGCGCTGCAGCCGCCACACGCCGTCGTGCGTGGTCGCGATCAGGTTGCCGTCGCGCGCGCAGGCCAGGCTGAGGATTTCGGCACCGCCCAGCGCCGCGTCGTACGACCGGGTCTCCCAGGCCCGTCCGTCGAAACGCCTGACGTCGCTCATCCCGGCAAACCACAGATGGCCGCGCCCGTCGGTACAGCCGTCGGTCACCGCATCGGTGACCGGTTCGTTGCCGACGGCGGGGAGGGGCGCCGTCGCGGGGAAGACGTGCATGCCCGCTTCCGTGGCCATCCAGACGCGGCCGCCGTCCGCCAGCACCTGGTTGATCTGCGGCCACCGCGCGACCAGCGCGGTCCTGCCGTCCTCCTGCGTGCGCCGCAGCAGCGCGCCGCCGTAGGTGCCCGCCCACAGGTGGCCGTCCGCGTCGAGCGCCATACTGCCCCATTCCTGTGTCGCGTACGCGGGCTGGGCGGGGTCGGTGCGGAAGCGGCGTTCGCCGGGCACCTGCCAGGCATGGCCGGAGCGCGTTCCGACGTGCAGGATGCCGCGAGGGTCGCGCAGCACCGAGATCATGACGTCGTTGGGCAAGCCCTGCGACGTGGTCCAGTTTTCGAGGTTCCCGTAGCCGAGTAGTTGCACGAGGCCGCGGCCCAGCGTGCCCAGCCAGATGCCGTGTTCGCGGTCCTGCAGGATCGCGGTGACGCCGCCGCCGACGTCCAGGCCGTTCTGGCGGCCGAAGAGCTGCCACCGGCCGTCCTGCCAGCGCAGCAGCCCGTCGTCGGCGTTCGTCAGCACCCGGCCATCCGCGTCCAGGCGCATCTCCGTGAGGAGCTGGCGCTTGCGGATCTCGGACGGCGTCCGCTCCTGGAAGCGCGTGGCGCCCGCCGGCAGCACGAAGACGTGCGTCGCGCTGCGCACCCAGAGCGTGCCCGCGCCGTCACGCAGGATGCTGCTCCAGGCATCCGCGGGCAATCCGTCCTTGCCGTCCCGGACGGTCACGCGGCCGCGGGCGACGCTGCACAGGGCCGTGCCGCAACCCATCCACAGGGCGCCGTCCGCGTCGGCGTGGATGCTCAGGATCGTTGCCAGCCCGGGGTAGGCGCGGATTTGATCGGGCGTAAAGTAGGCGCGGACGTCGCCGCCGTCGCCGCGTGGCGTAATCTCCACAAGCCGGTCGCGCGCCACCACCAGCACGCGGCCGTCCGCCGTCGCGGCGACGGGCTGGCCCGGCCAGACCTCGATCGGCTTGCCGTCGAACCGGACGGAACGGAACCGCCTGCCGTCGAACCGGTATAGATTCTCGTATGTCCCGGCCCACATGCCCGTCGCGCGGCCGTCGACCAGCGCCGTCACGATCTTGTCGGGAAAGCCCTGCGCCGGACCGTAGCGGCGGAAGCCGGTGCCATTGAAACGGAACAGGCCGTTCTGCGTGCCGATCCATACATAGCCGGCGGCATCCTGGGACGCCACCGTGACGGACAGGTTGCCGAGGCCCTCGGCCTGGCCGTAGGCCTTCAGCGGCAGGTGTTGTGCCGGCGCGCGCGCGCACAGGAACGCGAGCGCCAGGGCCGCAAGACGAAGGAGCAGCTTGGGATGCATGAAGGGACGATGACTGACCTGAAGGCTTTGAATTGCGTAAGAGTAACATTTATTGCGCGTGCGTACTTACGATTGCCGATTCCTTTTGTGCTGCAGCGCAACAAAGCAAATAGTCGTATGTTTTCAATTTATAGAATACAATTATGCTGTTACTTAAGTCAGCCGCAAAGGATCGTCATGTCCAGCACCACCCCAGCGCAGGCGGGCAGCCTGCTGCTCATGTCGCGCGAGGATAACTGCCTCATCGCGCGCGTCGACCTCAAGGCCGGCGCCACGGTCGTCATCGACGGCCGCGAGGTTGCGCTACCCGGCGACGTCCGCCTCGGCCACAAGGTCGCGCGGCGCGACCTGGCGCCGGGCGACAAGGTGCTGCGCTATGGCGCCATCATCGGCACGGCCACGGTGCCCGTCGCCATCGGCGCGCACATCCACACGCACAACCTGGAAAGCGACTACATCCCGACCTTCACGCTCGACCAGGACGGCCACCATTTCATCGGAAGCAAAGCACCATGACCACCTCCACCGACATCACCCTGGCCGCCCTGTCCGGTTATCCGCGCGCGGACGGGCGCAAGGGCATCCGCAACGTCGTCGTCGTCGCCTACCTCGTGGAGTGCGCGCACCACGTCGCGCGACTGATCGTGAATGCGTTCCCCGGCCAGCCCGTGCACCTGATCGGCTTCCCGGGCTGTTATCCGAACGAATACGCCGACACGATCATGCGCCGCGTGCTGACGCACCCGAACGTGGGCGCGGCGCTGCTCGTGTCGCTCGGCTGCGAGAGCTTCGACAAGAACGGTGTCGCGCAAGCCGTCGCCGACAGCGGCCGGCCCGTCCACACGGTGACGATCCAGGACGTCGGCGGCACGCGCTCCGGCGTGAAGAGCGGCGTCGAATGGGTGCAGTGGGCCGTCGAGGACCTGGCGCGCCAGGAGCGCGTGCCGATGCGCCTCGACGAACTGGTCGTCGCGACGATCTGCGGCGGTTCCGACAGCACGAGCGGCATCACGGCCAATCCGGCCGTCGGCGCGGCGTTCGACCGGTTGATTGCCGCGGGCAGCGCGTGCGTGTTCGAGGAGACCGGTGAACTGGTCGGCTGCGAATTCCACATGAAGCGCCGCGCCGTCACGCCGGAACTGGGCGACGAGATCGTCAAGACGGTCGAGAAGGCGTCGCGCTACTACACGATCATGGGCCACGGCAGCTTCGCGCCGGGCAATGCGGACGGCGGCCTGACGACGCTGGAAGAAAAATCGCTGGGCGCATACGCGAAAAGCGGCGCGTCGCCGATCAGCGGCATCATCAAGCCGGGCGACCAGCCGCCCACGGGCGGCCTGTACCTGCTGGACGTCGTACCGGACGGCGAACCGCGCTTCGGCTTCCCGAATATCTCGGACAACGCCGAGATCGTGGAACTGATCGCGTGCGGCGCGCACGTCACGCTGTTCACGACGGGCCGCGGGTCGGTGGTCGGCTCGGCCATTTCTCCCGTCATCAAGGTGTGCGCGAACCCGGCGACCTACGAGCGCCTGGCGGACGACATGGACGTCAACGCGGGCCGCATCCTCACGGGCCATGCGACCATCGAGGAAGTCGGCGACGAAATCGTCGACCTCGTCGCCCGCGTGGCGAACGGCGAGTGCACGAAGTCGGAAGACCTGGGCCACCAGGAATTCATCCTCACGTACAAGCAGTTCGAGCCGATCGGGCCGCGCTGCCTGCCCTTGAAGGCAGCTTGATATGAGGCAGCCTGACATGAACGTCACGCGACTGGGCTTGGGCTGCGCGCAACTGGGCGGCCTGTACGACCCGATGGCGGAAGCGGACGCGTACGCGCTCGTCGACGCCGCCTGGGACCTGGGCATCCGCTATTTCGACACGGCGCCGTACTACGGTTTTACGCTGTCCGAGCACCGCCTGGGCGCGGCGCTGCGATCGCGGCCGCGCGGCGACTACACGATCAGCACGAAGGTCGGTCGCCTGATGTGGCCCGATCCGGACGTGCAGCCGGGCGAATGCGGGTGGGCGGCGCCGCTGCCGTTCCGGCCGCATTACGACTACACGCACGACGGCATCATGCGCTCGCACGAGGACAGCCTGCAGCGCCTCGGCCTGGACCGCGTGGACATGCTGTACGTGCACGACATCGGCCGCGTCACCCACGGCGAACGCCATGCGCACTACTGGGGGCAACTGACCGAGGGCGGCGGCTTCCGCGCGCTGGCGCAGTTGCGCGACGAGGGCGCGATCAAGGGCTTCGGCCTCGGCGTCAACGAGTGGGAGGTGATCGCCGATGCCATGGACGTGTGCGCGCTCGACTGCGTGCTGCTGGCCGGGCGCTACACCCTGCTGGAGCAGGCGTCGCTCGCCCCGCTGATGGACCGCTGCGCGCGGCAAGGCACGCGCGTCGTGATCGGCGGGCCGTTCAACTCCGGCATCCTGGCGGGCACGAACAAATTCAATTACGAGGACGCCCCGGCGGCGGTCGTCGAGCGCGTGCGCGCCATCGCCGCCGTCTGCCGCGACGTCGACGTGCCGCTGCAGGCCGCCGCGCTGCAATTTCCGATGGCCCATCCGGCCGTCGTGTCGTGCATTCCCGGCGCCCAGAACATCGACCAGCTGCGCCGCAACGCGCACTGGTTTTCCCAGCCGCTGCCGGCCGGCCTGTGGACCGCGCTGAAGGATGCCGGCCTGCTGGACCCGGCCGCGCCAGTGCCGTCGACTTGATCTCCGGCCTGATTTTTCAATATCACCGTAACAAAGGAATACCATGAAACTGCTGCGATATGGCCCGAAGGGCGCCGAGAAACCTGGCCTGATGGACGCCGACGGCGTGATCCGCGACCTGTCCGGCGTGCTGCCCGACCTGACCTCGGCCCAGCTGGCCGCCGGCGCGATCGCCCGCCTGTCGGACCTCGACCCGAGCCGCCTGCCCGTCGTCGAACAGCCGGTCCGCTACGCGCCGGTCGTCGCCGACATCGGCAAGCTGATTTGCGTGGGCCTGAACTATTCGGACCACGCGGCCGAATCGGGCATGGCCGTGCCGGCGGAACCCGTGCTGTTCACGAAGGCGACCAGTTCGATCATCGGCTGCAACGACCCCGTCGTGCTGCCGCGCGGTTCCGTCAAGAGCGACTGGGAAGTGGAACTGGGCGTCGTCATCGGCAAGCGCGCGCGCTACGTCGACGAAGCGAATGCGCTCGACTACGTGGCCGGCTACTGCGTCGTGAACGACCTGTCCGAGCGCGAATACCAGCTGGAGCGGGGCGGCCAATGGGACAAGGGCAAGGGCTGCGACACGTTCGGCCCCGTCGGCCCATGGCTCGTGACGACCGACGAAGTGCCCGATCCGCAGAACCTGGACATGTGGCTGGAAGTGAACGGCAAGCGCTACCAGACGGGCAATACCCGCACGATGGTGTTCACCGTCGCGCACCTGGTGAGCTACATCAGCCGTTTCATGACCCTGCAGCCGGGCGACGTGATCAGCACCGGCACCCCGCCGGGCGTGGGCCTCGGCCAGAAGCCGGATCCGGTCTACCTGGAACCGGGCGACCGCATGCGGCTCGGCATCGAAGGCCTGGGCGAGCAGGCGCAGACCGTCCACGCGTGGAACGAGGCGCTGATCGACGGCTGATCGTTCGTGATCGTTCGTGAATAAAAGGCGCACGAGCGCCAATACGGAGACATTGCAGACATGACGGACCCCTCGACGCGGCAGTACCGGTTTTCCCTCGTGATGATCACCACACTGTTTTTCATGTGGGGGTTCGTCCATAATCTCGACCCGATCCTGATCCCGCACCTGCGGCGGTCGTTCAGCCTGACCGTGCTGGAGTCGGCGCTGGTGGATTCGGCCGTGTTCATCGCCTATTTCGTGATGGCGCTGCCGGCGGGCCTCCTGATCCGCCGCGCCGGCTACAAGGCGGCGATCATCTGCGGCCTGCTGCTGTTCGCCACGGGCTCGCTGATGTTCATCCCGGCCGCGAACACGCAGCAATACATCGTGTTCCTGGCCGCGCTGTTCACCATCGCGTGCGGCCTCACGATCCTGGAGACGGCCGCCAATCCGTACGTGACCCTGCTGGGCCGGCCGGACCGCGCGGCCCAGCGCATCAACCTGGCGCAGTCGTTCAACGGTCTCGCCGCCACGCTGGCGCCGATCATCGGCGCGCGCCTGATCCTCGTGCACGGCGCCGACGACGCGCAGCTCGCCGCGATGCCGGAAGCGGCGCGCCAGGCGGCGCTGGCGGCGGAAGCGGCCAGCGTGAAGGGGCCGTACATGATGCTGGGGCTCGTCATCCTCGCCATCGCCGTCGTGTTCTGGTTCCTGAAGCTGCCGGAAGTCGGCGGCCGCTCGGACAATGCGCCGGCCAAGAGCTCGCTCGGCGAGGCGCTGGCCGTGCCGTCGATCCGCCGCGGCGCGATCGCCCAGTTCTTCTACGTGGGCGCGCAGGTGTGCGTGTTCAGCTTCTTCATCCTGTACGCCACCCGGTCGGCGGGCGTTTCGCCCGTGACGGCGGCGGACTACCTCGGGTGGGGCTGCGGCATGGCGTTCATGGTCGGCCGCTTCGTCGGCACGGGCCTGATGCGCGTCGTGGCGCCGGCGCGGCTGCTGTGGATGTACGCGCTGGCGTGCACGGTGCTCGCGGCGGTGGCGATGGTGGCGACCGGCGTCGCCAGCCTTGCCGCGGTGATCGGCATCGCGTTCTTCATGTCGATCATGTTCCCCACCATTTTCTCGCTGGGCCTGCAGGGCGCCGGCCACCACGCCGACATGGGCAGTGGCCTGATCATCATGGCCATCGTGGGCGGCGCGCTGCTGCCGCTGCTGTTCGGCTTCGTCAGCGACGTCACGCACAACGTGCAGTACGGCTATGCGGTGCCGCTGCTGTGCTTCGTCGTCATCGCCTGGTTCGCGCGCGCCTCGCTGCGGCAGGCCAGCCGCGAAGCCCGCGCCACGCCATCTTCCATGGGAGTCACGAAACGTGTTTGAATTGAACGACAAGAAAGCCGTCATCACGGGCGGCGGCAGCGGCATCGGCAAGGCGATCGCCCAGCTGTTCGCGCGCCAGGGGGCGCATGTCCATGTGGTCGACCTGAACGACGCCGCCTGCCTGCAGGCGGTGCGCGAGATCCGCGAGGAGGCCGGCCGCGTCACCTCGCACGCCTGCGACGTGTCGCGCCAGGCCGACGTGGAAGCGCTGATGGCCGCGATCGGCCCGTTCGACATCCTCGTCAACAACGCCGGCATCGCCCACATCGGCAAGGCCGACACGACGAGCGAAGAGGACTTCGACCGCGTCATGAGCGTCAACGTCAAGGGCGTCTACAACTGCCTGCACGCGGCGATCCCGCAGCTGCGCGCGAACGGCGGCGGCGTCATCGTCAACATGGCGTCGGTGGCGGGCTCGGTGGGCATCAAGGAGCGCTTCGCGTATTCCACGGCGAAGGGCGCCGTGATGGCGATGACCCTGTCGGTCGCGAAAGACTACCTGCAGGACGGGATCCGCTGCAATTCGATCTCGCCGGGCCGCGTGCACACCCCGTTCGTGGACGGTTTCCTGGCGCGGAATTATCCGGGCCGGGAGGCGGAGATGTTCGAGCAGCTGTCGAAGACGCAGCCCATCGGCCGCATGGGCAGGCCGGACGAAGTGGCCGCGCTCGCGCTATACTTGTGCAGCAACGAAGCTGCCTTCATCACGGGAACCGATTATCCGATCGACGGCGGCTTCATCACCCTGAACACGTAAAGCCGCCTGATGATCATCTCTTCCGCCACCGACTATCGCGAGGCGGCGCGCCGCCGGTTGCCGCCGTTCCTGTTCCATTACCTCGACGGCGGCTCCGGCACCGAGTCGACGTTGCGCCACAACGTGGACGACCTGCAGGCCGTGAGCCTGCGCCAGCGCGTGCTGAAGGGTTCCGAAACCCTCGATTTGTCGACCGAGTGGTTCGGCGTGAAGCGCGGCCTGCCGCTGGCGCTGGCGCCGATCGGCCTCGCGGGCATGTACGCGCGCCGCGGCGAGGTGCAGGCGGCGCGGGTGGCGGCGGAACGCAACATCCCGTTCATCCAGTCCACCGTCTCCGTGTGCCCGCTGGCCGAGGTGGCGGCGCAATCGTCGCAGCCGCTGTGGTGCCAGCTGTACGTACTGAAGGACCGCGGCTTCATGCGCGACTACCTGCGCCGCGCGCGCGAGCTGAACATCGACACGCTCGTGTTCACCGTCGACATGCCGGTGCCGGGCGCGCGCTACCGCGACGCCCATTCCGGCATGAGCGGGCGCCACGGCCCGCTGCGCCGCGTGCTGCAGGCGATGCTGCATCCGCGCTGGGCGTTCGACGTCGGTCTGTTCGGCCGGCCGCACGACCTGGGCAACATCTCCGCGTACCGCGGCCACGCGACGGGCCTCGCGGACTACATCGGCTGGCTGGCCGCCAACTTCGATCCGGGCATCAGCTGGAGCGACCTGCAGTGGATCCGCGACGAGTGGCAGGGGCCCATGGTCATCAAGGGCATCCTCGACGCCGGCGACGCGCGCGACGCGAAGGCGTTCGGCGCGGACGGCATCGTCGTGTCGAACCACGGCGGGCGCCAGCTGGACGGCGCGCTGTCCACGGCGAAGGCGCTGCCGTCCATCGCGGCGGCGGTGAAGGGCGACCTGACGATCTTCGCCGACTCCGGCGTGCGCACGGGCCTGGACGTCGTCCGGCTGCTGGCGCTGGGCGCGGACGGCGTCCTGATCGGCCGCGCGTTCATCTATGCGCTCGCGACGGGCGGCGCGGCCGGCGTGCGCAACCTGCTCGCCATCCTCGAAAAAGACATCCGCACCAGCATGGTCCTGACGGGCGTGCAATCCGTGCGCGACATCGGGCCGGACTGCCTGGCCTGACCTTCTGCGCCGGCGCGGCCGCGCCGGCTATTCAATTTCATACGCGGGAATGGCGGTTTTCGATTGCTTTACGACTATAAATGTCTTAAATTTATAGAATACAAAACGAAAGGCAACGACATGAGTCAGATGAAGTGCGTGGTATGCGAATCCCCCGGCGACCTGCAGCTGGGTTTCAAGCCGGTGCCGGAGGCCGGTCCGGGCGAGGTGCTGCTGCGCGTACGCCGTATCGGCGTGTGCGGTACGGACATGCACATCTTCCGCGGCACGCAGCCGTTCCTCGCGTATCCGCGCGTGATGGGACATGAACTGTCCGGCGAAGTGGCCACGGCGCCCGCCGGCTCCGGCCTCGCGCCGGGCGACGAGGTGCTCGTGATGCCGTACCTGTCGTGCGGCGACTGCGTCGCCTGCCGCAAGGGCAAGACGAACTGCTGCACGCGGATCCAGGTGCTGGGCGTGCACCGCGACGGCGGGTTGGCCGAATACCTCGCGGTCCCGGCGCAGTTCGTCCTCAAGACGGAAGGCATTTCGCTCGACGATGCCGCGATGGTGGAATTCCTCGCCATCGGCCTGCATGCGGTACGCCGCGGCGCCGTCGCGGCAGGGCAGCGCGTGCTCGTCGTCGGGGCGGGGCCGATCGGCGTGGCCGTCGCGCTGTTTGCGGCGCTGAACGGCGCGCAGGTCACGGTGCTGGACGCGCGCGACGACCGCCTCGGCTTCTGCCGCGACGTGCTGAAGGTCGCGCACACGGTGACGGCGGGCGAGGGCGACGTCGAGGCACTCCGCGCGATCACGGGCGGCGACTTCTTCGACGCCGTGTTCGACGCCACCGGCAACATCAAGGCGATGGAGCGGGGCCTGGAGTTCGTCGCGCACGGCGGCACGTACGTGCTCGTGTCGATCGTGCTGGATCGGATCTCGTTCGCCGATCCCGAATTCCACAAGCGCGAGACGACCCTGCTCGGCAGCCGCAACGCGACCGTGGACGATTTCCGCGAGGTGCTCGCGGCGATGAAGGCGGGCCTGGTGCCGACGCGGGCGATGAACACGCACCGCGCCACGCTGGACGAGTTCATCGACACGCTGCCGCGCTGGATGGACCCGGCCAGCGGCGTGATCAAGGCCATCGTCGAGGTTTGAACGATGCCGCTTCCCAGCGCGGCAGCGAGTTCCGGTAGAATGGGGGATTGTCCACCCGGCCTTCTCGACTCCGGACTTCATGGCCCGACCTCCAACCATCTTCAAGCGCAGCGCGAACCTGCTGCTGCAATACATTGCCGACCACGTGGGGGTCGGCGAAGCGCTGCCGACCGAGCAGCACATGGCCGAACTGGGCGAGGGCAGCCGCACGGCGATCCGCAGCGCGCTGGCGCACTTCCACGAGTGCGGCCTGATCAGCGACCTGAAGGAACGCCGGCTGCTGCGCAAGCCCGTCCGCACGGACTACTTCGACCTGGACGAGCTGCGCACGGGCGCGGACCGCATCCGCGAAGTGCTGATGGAGCGCATCTATCACAGCGACCTGCCGCCCGGCGCCGAGTTCTCGGAGACGGAACTGGCGCGCGCGGCCGGCACGAGCACGATCAGCGTGCGCGAATTCCTGATCGGCTTCTCGCACTCGGGCCTGATCGAGAAAAAGCCGCGTGGCGGCTGGCGCCTGTGCGCGTTCGACCGCTCGTTCGCGATGGAGCTGGCGGACGTGCGCCAGATGTTCGAGTTCGCCGCGATCGACCGCTTCGCCGCGCTGCCGCCGGATTCGCCGGCCTTCGCGGAGCTGCTGCAACTGATCGCGCGGCACGAGCAGCTGGGCTCCGTCATGCCGACGCACCACAAGGATTTTCCCGCGCTCGACCGCGATTTCCACGCCTTCCTGATGGGGCAACTGGACAACCGCTTCGCGCAGGGCTTCTTCGACCTCGTGTCGCTCGTGTTCCACTACCACTACCAGTGGGACAAGACGCAGGAAATGGTGCGCAACGAGTACGCGGTGCACGAGCACCTGGACATCCTGCGGGCCCTGGCGCGGCGCGACGTCGCGGGCGCGCGCGAGGCGATGCGTGTCCACCTGAGTTCCGCACGCAGCACCCTGCTGCAATCGATCCGAGTCAGAGAAATGAAGGCGCACCCGGGCTGACGCTCCCGCGGGCGCGGGAGGGAGCATGATGCTTGTCGACGCCCATCAACACTTCTGGCGGCTGGCCGACCGCAACGGCGCGTGGCCGCCGCCGGACCTGGCCGCCATCTACCGCGATTTCTTCCCGCCCGACCTGGCGCCGACGCTCGCGCAGCACGGCGTCGCGAGGACGGTGCTCGTGCAATCGATGCCCAACGAGGACGACACGCGCTTCATGCTCGGCCTGGCGCATGCTCACCCGTTCATCGGCGGCGTGGTCGGCTGGGCCGACCTGAAGGCGCCCGACGCGCCCCGGCGGATCGCCGCGCTCGCGGCCGACCCGCTGCTCAAGGGCTTGCGGCCGATGCTGCAGGACATCGAGGACGACGACTGGATCGCCGATCCGGCGCTGGCGCCTTCGGTCGCGGCGATGCTGCGCCATGGCCTCAGCTTCGACGCGCTCGTCCTGCCGCGCCATCTGCCCGCGCTGCTCGCGTTCGCGCAGCGGCATCCGATTCTACCCATCGTGATCGACCACGGCGCCAAGCCGCTGATCGCTGCGGGCGTGCTGGAACCGTGGCGCACCGACATCGCGCGCCTGGCCGCGCTGCCGCAGGTGAGCTGCAAGCTGTCCGGGCTCGTCACCGAAGCGGGCGCCGACTGGGACGTCGACTGCCTGCGGCCGTACGTCGACCACCTGCTCGCGTGCTTCGGGCCGCAGCGCCTGATCTGGGGCAGCGACTGGCCGGTGCTGCACCTGGCCGCCGATTATGGGCGCTGGCTCGCCGCCTGCGCGTCCCTGCTGGACGGACTGGCCGGTGCCGACCGGCTTGCCGTGTTCGGGCTGAATGCCCTGCGTTTCTACCGTATCGATTGAGGAGTCTTATATGCAAAGAATGGGAATGGTCATCGGCATCGAGCCGGAAAAGATCGCGGAATACAAAGCGCTGCACGCGGCCGTGTGGCCGCAAGTGCTGGCCCGCCTCGCGGAAGCCAATGTGCGCAACTACACGATCTTCCTGCGCGAGCCGGAAAACCTGTTGTTCGGCTATTGGGAATACCACGGCACCGATTTCGCCGCCGACATGGCGCATATCGCGGCCGATCCGGAAACGCAGCGCTGGTGGACGTTCTGCAGCCCGTGCCAGGTGCCGCTGGCCAGCCGGGCCGAAGGCGAGCACTGGGCGATGATGGAGCCCGTGTTCCACATGGACTGACCTTCAGCCGTCGCTGCGCAGGGCGGCGATCGGGTCGAGCGCCGCCGCCTGGCGCGCGGGGTAGACGCCGAACCCGAGCCCGACCGCCACGCATGCCAGCACCGCGAGCAGCAGGCTCACCGGCGACCACGCCACCGACCACCCGGCCAGCGCGGCGATGCTGTACGCGGCTACGGCGCCCAGCACGAGGCCGAGCAGGGCGCCGCTGACGGCGATCACGAGCGCCTCGGCCAGGAATTGTTCCACCACGTCGCGGCGGCGCGCGCCCAGTGCGCGCTTCAGGCCCACTTCGCGCCGGCGCTCCAGCACATTGGCCAGCATGATGTTCATGATGCCGATGCCGCCCACCAGCAGCGAGACTGCCGCGATCGAACTCATGACGATGGTAAAGATGCGCTGCGTCTGCTGGTTCTGGCGGTACAGGCCCATGGGCACGATGAGGTTCGTGTCGTCGACGCCGCCATGGCGCTGGTGGATGACCGCCTGCAGCACGCGCGCCGCGTCGTCCGGCGCGACCTGGCCGTCCAGGCGCACGCTGATGCCGTCCACCTCGTCCTCGATGCGGCGGAAGCTGAAGCGCGCGCGGGCCGTTTCCCACGGTACGAACAGGCGCTCGTCGTCCAGGCCCAGCTTGACGCCTTCGAACTCCGACTTGCTGGGCGTGCGGTCGGCCAGCACGCCGGCCACCTGCAGCCACACGTGGTTGACTTTCACGCGCTGGCCGACGGCCGGCGCCGCGCCGAACAGCGTCTGCGCGAGGCGCGCGCCCAGCACGCAGACCGGGGCCAGCGTCGCGCCGTCGGACGGCCGCAGCCAGCGCCCGACCTTGAGCTGCAGGCCGCCATGGTCCGCATACGCCGGCGACACGGCGAACGCGCGCCCGCTCACGACCCGGTCGCCGACGATCAGCTGGTCGACCTTGATCTCCTTTTTCAGCGCCACCGACTGCGCGCCCGGTACGACGGACAGCGCCGCCGCGGCATCGGCCGCGGACAGGCCCAGCGAGCGGGTGCGGATGTCCTTCAACTGTTCGTCCGTGTTGCCCTTGCTCTCGACGATGACGTTGTTCAGGCCCAGTTCCGCGACGAGGCGCAGCGCCTCGCGTTTGCTGCCTTCGCCCACGGCCAGCATGGCGACGATGGCTCCCACGCCGAAGATCATGCCCAGCAGGGTGAGGCCGGTGCGCAGTTTGCGGCGTTTCAGTTCGGCGACGGCTTCCAGCAGGAGTGCACGGTTCATGACTTGTCCGTTTTTGGAGGGAGGAGCAGGATGCGCGCGCCGGACGCGAGGCCGCTCCTGATTTCGCTGCGCACCGGGCCGCGCCGGCCCAGCTCGACCTTGTGCTTCACGGTGCGGCCGCCATCGGCCGTGTACACGGCGTAGGCGGCGCCGTCCTGCACGAGCGCGATGTTCGGCACCGTCAGCGCCGCCGCCTGCGTCACGAGGTGCACCGTGCCGTGCAGCGCCTGGCCGGGTTTCAGTCCCAGCTTGCGCGCCGTGTCGGTGCCGATGGCGGCGTCGAAATCGCTGTACTTGACGGGCGACTCGGGCGAGATGACGCTGGCGCTGCTGCCGACCCGCGTCACCGTGAGGTCCAGTTCTGTCCCCGTGCCGGCCAGGCGCACGCGCACGGGCAGGCCCGGCTTGAGTCCGTAGGCCTGGCCCTCGGCCACGCTGAAGTGGGCGACGAGCTTGTCGAGGTCGGGCAGGGCGCCGAACGGCTCGCCCGCCATCTGGTTGGCGCCGACCTGCGGCTTGGCGCCGTCCCAGCGCGCGGCCAGCAGGAACACGCCGTCGTGCGGCGCCACCAGTTCCAGCGCGTCCAGGCTCCTGCGCTGCTGTGCCGCGTTCTGCGCCACGCTGTCGCGTTGCGAGTGCAGCACGGCGTCCTGCGCGGCGGCGCGGGCCTGCGCCTGCCCGCCTTTCCAGTCCAGGTAGGTGCGCTTCTTGGTGAGGAAGCCGACGTCGGCCAGCGCATCGAGGATCGTGTTGCGGGCGAAGACGGACAGGTCGACGTTCGCATAGCGGCGCGCGAGGCCCAGGTCGTCCTCGAGCTTCGCGCGGTCGCCGGCCAGTACGCCTTTCTCGACGGCCGCATTCTGGCGATTCGCCTCCTCGGCCAGCGCCTTGCGCAGCAGTTCGAGGTCGGCCTGCGACAGTTCCGCGCGCGCCTGCGGGGCATCGAAACGGGCCACGACCTGGCCTTTCGTGACGGTGCTGCCGTCCGCGACCATGTCCACCAAGACGCGGCTCGACCAGCCGCTGCCCGGCACCGTCAACGGCGTGTTGGCGGCGGCCTGGATCTGGCCGTCCGCTTCCAGCGTTTCGGTCCACGCGCGCGGCGCCAGCGTTTCGACGGGGCCGCCGGCCGGCGCCGACGCGCCGCCGCAACCGGACAGCAGGGCCGCCAGCACGGCGGCGAATGTAGACAGGCGTGGCATCGGAAATCTCATGGTCGGAGTGCAGCAACGCGGCGGTCGACGCCCGGCAGCAGTTCCACCTGGACGGCGGCCCCGGGCTTCAGGTCTTTCGCGGGCGCGTCGAATTCCAGCTCGACGTCGCGTATGACGACCGCCTGCGCCGCCGATTTGCTGTGGAAGGCGCGTCCCAGGCCCGTCACGTGCGCCGCCAGTGTCTGCCGCGTACCGGCCACGATGACGCGCGCCGCCTGGCCCTTCCGCACGCCCGCCGCCTGCGCTTCCGGCACGCGGGCGTTGACGCCCAGCTGGTCCGGATCGGCCAGCGTCGCGACCGACAGGCCTATCCAGACCTGGCTGCCGATGGCGAACTTCTCGCCGTTGAAGCCGACGCGATGCAGGACCAGGCCCCGCCGCGGCGCCACGACGGTCAACGCCGACTGCCCCTTGACGAGGGTGGCGATCTTGGCCCGCAACTGCGCCGCGTCGGACTGCAGGCCGGCGCGCTCGGCCTGGCGCGCGCGCCGCTGCGCCTCGTACTGGGCCTGCGCCAGTTTCGCCAGCTGCGCCTTTTCGGCGCGGTCGATCACCAGCTTGTCGTAGTCGACGCGGCGAATGAGTTCCTTCGGCATGGTCGCCTTGCGCGCGGCCTTCTCGGCATTGCTCTGCGCCTCGGCCTGCGCCAGCACGCCGGCGCGGTCGGCCTCGGCCTGGTCCAGCTGCAGCTTGTCCAGCGCCCGCTCGCGTTCCTTCAGCGTGCCTTGCAGCGAGATCAGCTGGTTCATCACCTCGGTGGATTCGAACACGGCGATGGGCTGCCCGGCCTGCACCATCGTGCCTTCCGGCGCGAGGAACGCCAGCTTGTAGTTCCAGACGTGCGGGATGGTCGGCGGCGACACCGGCATCGTGCGGCGCGACGCGATCTCGCCTTCGATCGCCAGCGCGGCGGGCGCGGCGGCCTTCGCCTGGCGGACGCCCGCGGCCGCGGCGCCGGGCGCCAGCGGCTCCACCTGCACGCTCATCCCCGCGACGAGCGGCAGGCCATGGTCGTCGGGCAGGGCGATCCGGGCCCGGAAGTAGCGGCCGATTCCCCAGCGGGGCCGCGCTTCCGGCGCGCTCGTGATCTCGGCCAGCTTCCCGGTCACGACGACGCCCGGCAGCGCGTCGAAGCGCAGGGCGACGGCCTGGCGGTCGCGCAGGTACGGGCGGTCCGCTTCCAGCACCCACGCCGTGACGACCATGTGGCCGTCGCCGAGCACCGTGCCGGCCGCGTTGCCCGGCCAGGCCGTGGAGCCCTCGTCCATGCGCTCGCCGTTGAACGGGCTGTAGCCGTGGACGACGACGCCGTCGCGCGTGGCGCGCACTTCCGACTGCGCCACCTGGGCGAGCTGGAACGCCTCGTTGATCTGCAGTTTCTTCACTTCGAGCGCGCCGTCCTCCTTGCGGCGGGCGACGGCCGCGCGGGCGTTCTTCAGGTTGTCCCGCTTGATCGCGAGGTCGCGCGTGGCCTGGCCCAGCGCCGCCTGGTAGCGGTCGTAGTCGAGCGCCATGATCTGCTGCTTCGGCAGCGCCGCGTCGACCTTGGCCTTGTCCAATGCGGCCTGGGCGTTGACCAGCGCTTTCTCCGCCTCGATGGCCGCGACTTCCAGCGTGGCCGTCTCGCTGTCCGCCTTCGCGCGGGCACGTTCGCGGTCCATCCGCAGCTGGTCGATATTGGTCGTGCTGGCGGAGTCGATCCGCAGCACGACGTCGCCCTTCCTGACCTGCGTGCCCTCGGCGAGGAAGTTGCGCACGACGACCGGCGACGCGTTCGACGGCGGCACGAAGATCGTCTGCGAATCCAGCGCTTCCACTTCGCCGCTGATCAGGACCGGGCGGGTGTCCGCGGCCGTGGCGGCGACGGCGACGAGGGCCAGCAGGGGAACGAGGCGCTTCATGACTGGCCCGCGACGCGGCCGTCGCGCAGGTGGATCGTGCGCTGCGCGCTGGCGGCAATGGCCGGATCGTGCGTCACCATCACGAGTGTCTGGCCGCCCGCGTGCAGTTCGCGCAGCAGGGCCATCACGTCGGCCGCGCTGCTGGAATCGAGGTTGCCGGTCGGTTCGTCCGCGAGCAACAGGTCCGGCTCGTTCAGCAGCGCCCGCGCGATGGCGGCCCGCTGCAGCTGGCCGCCGGACAACTGGCCCGGCAGGTGGTCGAGGCGCTGGCCCAGGCCGATGCGGCCGAGCAGGGCACGGGCACGGTCGGGCGCCCGCGGGTCGGGCTGGCGCGCATAACGCTGCGGCAGCAGCACGTTCTCCAGCACGGTCAGGCGCGGCAGCAGGTGGAAAGACTGGAACACGAACCCGATGCGGCGGTTGCGCACGTCGGATGCGGCGTCGTCGTCGAGGGCGCTGATCTCGTCCTGCGCCAGGCGGTAGCGGCCGCTGTCCGGGCGATCCAGCCCGCCCAGCACGTTCAGCAGGGTCGATTTGCCGGAGCCGGACGGCCCCATCACGGCGACGAATTCGCCGCGCGCCACGTGCAGGTCGATGCCGTCCAGGGCGTGGATGTCGCTGCCGCCCAGGCGGTAGGTCTTGCGGATCGCACTCAGTTCTATCATGCCGAAAAGTATTTCTTAAGGCACAACAGTTTGTCAATTGTCAAATGCGTCAACCGGTAGATTATTTTGGCATGGCGGCAAGTTCCGCCAGCCGGCGGCAGTCGGCCACGAGACGGCGCGCGTCGATATTGGTCACGCCCAGCAGCAGGCCGCGCGCGGCCGGCGTATGCACATACCAGGGCGACAGCGGCACGGGCGCGAGGCCGGCCCGCTGGGCGCGCGCGGCCACGTCGACGTCGGATACGTCCGTGCGCAGGCGCGTGACGACGGCCATGCCGGCCGTCGCCTGCACCTCCAGCACCTCCGCGGCCTCCTTGCGCAGGCAGCGCAGCAAGGCCTCGCGCCGCGCCGCATACAGACGTTTCATGCGGCGCAGGTGGCGCAGGTAGTGGCCCTCCCGCAGGAAGTCCGCGACGGCGCGCTGGATCGTTGCGCCGGGCGCCGGCGCGAGGCAGGCCGCGACGTCGCCGAACCGGCGCGCCAGGTCGGCCGGCACGACGAGGAAGCCGAGGCGCAGCGCGGGGCTGATCGTCTTGCTGAACGTCCCGATGTGCAGCACGCGGCCGCCCTGGTCGAGCGACGCGAGCGCCGGCGCCGCGCGGCCTTCCAGCTGCAGCTCGCTGAGGTAGTCGTCCTCGACGATCCAGGCGCCGTTGTCGCGCGCCCAGTCCAGCAGGGCGCGGCGGCGCGCGAGCGACATCGTCATGCCGAGCGGCGCCTGCTGGCCCGGCGTCACGACGGCGAGCCGCGCGTCCGGGGCCATGCGGATACCGGCAGCGACGTCCAGCCCTTCGGCGTCGACCGGGACGGCCGTCACCGTCGTCCCCGCGAGCGACAGGGCGGTGCGCGTCAGCGGAAAACCGGGGTCTTCGAACCACGCGCCCTGGCCTTCCAGCGCGAGCGCGCGCACGACGAGCCCCAGCGCGCCCGCGAAGCCCGCCGTGATCAGCACCTGCGACGGGTTGCAGCGGATGCCGCGCGCGATGCCGAGATAGGCGGCGACTTCGCGCCGCAGGTCCGGATCGCCGCGCGGATCCGGGTAGCCGACGGGGCTGGCCGCGGTGTGCCGGGCCGCGCGCACCATCACGCGCGACCACAATTTATAGGGGAACGCGTCCTGTGCCGGGACGCCCATCTGGAACGGCAGCGGCTTTGCGCCGAAGGTCGGGAACAGCTCGGGCATCGGCGAAGTATCGGGCAAGTGCGCGGGCGTATGGCCGGGGACGCCGGGCGTGGCCGGCCGCCCGTTGACGCGGGTGCCAGCGGCGCCGAAGCTCGTCGCGAGCTGCTCGTCGACGAGGCGTTCGTACGCGATGCGCACCGTGCCGCGCGACACGCCCAGCTGGGCGGCCAGGTCGCGCCACGACGGCAGCTTCGCGTCGGCCGGAATCTGCCCCGATTCGATGCCGGCGCGGATGGCCGCGTAGATCTGCGTGGAGAGAGGTGTTTTCTTGGCCCGGTCGAGGCCGATGGACAGCGTGGTCATGGCCGATGGTACATTAAAAATGATCAAACTTGGCACTGTTGTTTGGCCACCGCAAGGCGCATCATGTCTTCATCCAGTTCAACCAAGGAGAAATAAAATGACGCAACGCATGGATTACAACGCGGCCACCCCGGCCGGCATGAAGGCACTCGGCGGCGTGTACGGCCACATCCTGGGCTGCGGCCTGCCGAAGGTGCTCGTCGACCTCGTCTACCTGCGCGTCTCGCAGATCAACGGCTGTGCGTATTGCATCGACATGCATTCGCGCGACCTGCTGAAGGAAGGCGTCAATGTCGAGAAGCTCGTGCTGGTGCCGGCGTGGCGCGAGGCGGGGAGCCTGTTCGACACGGCCGAGCGCGCGGCCCTCGCCTGGGCCGAGACGGTGACGCGGGTGGCCGAGACGGGCGTGCCGGATGCGGAGTACGCCGCCGCCGCGGCCGTGTTCAGCCAGCAGCAGCTGGCCGACCTGACCGTCGCCATCGGCCTGATGAACGCGTACAACCGCATGGCGATCAGCTTCCGCGCGCAGCCGGCCGCCGTGACGGCCGCGCGTTGAGGAGGCGGCGATGAAGCGCAAGATCGCCTTTTGCCTGGCGCTGCTCGGCACCGCGGCCGGCGCGCACGAGACGGTGAAACCTTTATTCCACCGCGCGCTGCCGAACGTGCCCGGCAAGGCGCTGGTGGCGGTGGAAGTGTCGTTCGCGCCCGGCGCGGAAGCAGCGCCCCACACGCATCCGAAGTCGTCCTTCATCTACGCGCAGGTGCTGTCCGGCGAGATCGTCAGCGCCGTCGACGATGCGCCGCCGAAGGTCTACCGCACGGGCGAGTCCTGGTACGAGGATCCGGGCGCCCGCCACCAGGTGACGCGCAACGCCAGCAAGGACAAGCCGGCCACGCTGCTCGCCGTGTTCGTGCTGGACGAGGGGGAGCGGAAGCTCGTGCTCCCGGCCGCAAAATGACGGCGCCGATGCTGCCCGACAGCCGCATCGCGCGCGAGATCACGCAGTACGTGCGCGACACGGCGAGCGACATGCTGTTCCAGCACTCCGCTCGCGTGTACTGGTGGGGCGCGCTGCTGGGCGACAAGCTCGGCCTCGCGTTCGATCCCGAGCTGCTGTATGCCGCCGCCATGTTCCACGACATCGGCATCACGCCCCATTACCACGGCAGCCGGCAGCGCTTCGAGGTCGACGGCGCGAACGCGGCGCGCGATTTCCTGCGCGGCCACGGGATCGCCGAGCAGGACATCGAAAAAGTCTGGCTCGCGATCGCGCTGCACACGACGCCCGGCATCCCCGAGCACATGCATCCGGAGATCCGTCTCGTGCAGGCGGGCGCCGGCATGGACATGGTGGGCCGCGGCATGGACGCCATCCCGGCGGCGGAGCGGGACAGGGTGCTCGCCGCGCACCCGCGCGGCGCCGGCTTCGCGCACGACGTCATCGACACGTTCTACGAAGGGCTGAAGCACCGTCCCGAGACGACGTTCGGCACCTTCAACGACGATTTCCTCGCGTTCAGGGACCCTGCATTCCAGCGGGGGAATCTGTGTACCCTGCTGCTCGCCGCACACCCATGATGCCGTCGCCCATGCGCCGGCCCCAGTCGACCAGGTTGCGGCCGGCGCGCAGCTGCGGGATTTCCCATTCCTTCAGGCGCGCTTCGATGGGTTGATCGGTGCGCTGCAGCGCCTGCGCGAGCGCCAGCGCATTGGCCGCCGCCTTGGCCGCGCCGCCGGCCGTGTGCGGGCGCGGGACGAAGGCGGCGTCGCCCAGCAGCAGCACGCGGCCGAACACCATGCGCGGCACCGCGAGGTCGAGGATCGCCTGCACGAACGGCTCCTTCGTTTTCTGCACGAGCGCGTTGAATTGCGGTGCGAGCAGGCGGGTTGCGTCCTTGCGCAGCACGGCCGCCTGCGCATCCGGCAGCGCGCCCGGCGGCAGCGAGAACGTGTGCGTGCGGCCGGTGCGGTCGGTCAGCAGCGCGGGCAGGCCATCTTGCGGCACCTTGCGATACCACACCCAGTTCCAGCGGCGCTGCCCCGGCGCCGTGGCGCCGTCCTCGCCGGGAACGAGGTACTCCAGCAGCATCTGCTCGCCTTCGTCGTGCTGGAATGCGAACACGCCGTCCAGCACCGCGCGGCTGTCCGCGTCGAGATCCGCTTCCGGCACGAGGCCGCGCCACGCGACGTAGCCCGAGTATTCCGGCGCAAGGTCTGGCGCAAGCGCGGGCAGCATCAGCGAACGGACCGTCGACCGCGCGCCGTCCGCGCCGATCAGCAGGTCGCCCGTCTCCACGCGGCCGCTGGCGAACACCGCGCGCACCTGGCCGCCGGCCTGCTCGATGCGTTCCAGCGTCTCGCCCGGATGGATGCAGTCGTCGGGCAGCGCGCGCCGCATGGTCCCGTGCAGCATGTTCCACGACGTCTGCGTCTGCGGCTGGTGGTCGCGCCGCACGACGTCGCCCGCGCGGTCGAGGTAGATGCGGTCGCGCGACGCCACGCCCAGCGCGCCGGCGGGCCGGATGCCCGCGAAGTGGAAGGCGTGCAGGACGTCCGGCTGCAGCACGATGCCGCCGCCGCGGCTGTCCAGCGCATGGGGCGAGCGCTCGAACACGTCGACTCTCCAGCCGATGGTTTTCAACGTGTTCGCTGCCAGCAGACCGCCGAGCGAGCCGCCGATGATCAAAGCGCGCGGGCTCATGATGCGGTCGCGCCGGTGGTTGCGCGGCGGCCGGCCAGTTCGCCGAACCACACGAGCAGCGCGGCGGCGGGGAAGGCCATGCCGGCCAGCAGGGCGGCGTGCCAGCCGTGGTGGGCATAGACCCAGGCGCCGGCTGCGGAACCGAGCGCGCCGCCGGCGAAGAACAGCGCGAAATATATGCCGTTCAGGCGGCTGCGCACTTCGGCGCCGAGCGCGAAGATGGCGCGCTGGCCGAGCACGAGGTTGGCGGCGACGGCCATGTCCAGCACGATGGACGCCACGACGAGGATACCCAGCGCCAGCACACGGGACTCGGGCTGGTACAGCGGCAGCGCGAAGCCGACGATGCCGAGGATGAGCGCGGCGGCCGTCGCCATCAGCGTGTGGCCGGCATCCGCGAGGCGTCCCGCGACCGGCGACGCGACGGCGCCCGCCATGCCGACGAGGGCGAAGATCGCGATGCCCGTCTGCGACAGATGGAATTGCGGGCCTTCCAGCATCAGCGGCGTAACGGTCCAGAACAGGCTGAACGATCCGAACAGGCCGGCGTGGTAGGCGGCGCGGCGGCGCAGCACGGGCGTCGTCGCCAGCAGATGCCACAGCGATCCGATCAAACGGCCGTACGACAGGCTGTGCACGGGCACGCGCTGCGGCAGCTTGGCGCGCAGCACGAAGGCGAGGACGAACACCGCGACGGCGGCGCCGCCGAACACGGCGTGCCAGCTGGCGTGGTCCGCGATCAGGCTCGCGGCCGGGCGGGCCAGCATGATCCCCAGCAGCAGGCCGCTGACGACCTTGCCGACGGCCTGGCCGCGCGTCGCTTCGTGCGACAGGTGCGCGGCGAACGGCACGAGGATCTGAGCGGCGACGGAACCGAGGCCGATGCCCAGCGACGCGACGAGGAACATCCACGCGTTCGTGCTGAACGCGGCGGTGGCCAGCGCCGCGGCCGTGGCAAGGAGGGCGGAGAATACGAGCTTGCGGTTCTCGAGCAGGTCGCCCAGCGGCACGATGAACAGCAGGCCGAGGGCGTAGCCGACCTGCGTCAGCGTGACGATCAGGCCGGCCGCTTCCGGCGACAGGCCGGTGGCGGCGCTGATCGGGCCGACGAGGGTCTGGGCGTAATACAGGTTGGCGACGATCAGGCCGGCCGACGTGGCCAGCAGGCGGATCATGCCCGGCGCGATGTCGGGGGCGTGTTTGGCAGGGGTGTGCATGAAAACTCCTTGTGTCAATGACGGAATCTACGCCCGTGGTGAAGCGGGCGCGACTTCCTTTCGGTCAGGCGGCCAGCGGTTCGTAGTCGAGATAACCATGCACGCCGCCGCCATAGAACGTGAACGGGTCGGGCGTGTTGTACGGGCCGCCGCGGCGGATGCGGTCGACGAGGTCGGGGTTGGCGATGAAGCTGCGGCCGAACGATGCCAGGTCGGCCATGCCGGATGCGATCAGCGCGTCGGCCGCGGCGGGATCGAGGCCGCCGTTGGCGATGATGGCGCCGCCGAAATTCGGGCGCAGCACGGCGAGGATGCGGTCCATGTCCGGCGCGCCGGCCCACGCGTTCGAATCCGCGGCGTGGAGGTACGCGATGCCGGCCTCGCCCAGCATCCGGGCCACGTAGGCGTACGTCTCTTCCGTGGCGGGATCGGTGGCGTTGTTGTAGGCGGCGAACGGCGACAGGCGCACGCCGATGCGGTCGGCCGGCACTTCGTCCAGCACGGCGCGCAGCACGAGTTCGAGGAAGCGGGCGCGATTGGCGAGCGAGCCGCCGAACTCGTCGTCGCGACGGTTCGTGTGCGGCGACAGGAACTGGTGCGGCAGGTAGCCGTTGGCGGCGTGCAGTTCGATGCCGTCGATCCCGGCGCGCATGGCGTTGCGGGCGGCGACGCGGAATTCGTCGACGGCCGCGTGGATGTCCTGCACGGTCATGGCGCGGGCCGGCGACGCCGCGATGCGCGTATAAAAGCCGTTTTCCAATGCGGCATAGGGCTGCAGCAGGTGCAGGTCGTCGTTGACGGCGGACGGCGCCAGCGGCGCGCGGCCGTCCAGCAGCGCGTAGGAGCTCACGCGGCCGCTGTGCCACAGCTGCGCGAACAGGCGGCCGCCGGCCGCGTGCACGGCTTCCATCACGCGGCGCCAGCCGGCCACCTGCGCGTCGTCGTGCAGACCCGGCGCCAGTTCGAACGCGGTGGAGTGGCGCGACACATTGGTCGCTTCGCCGACGATCAGGCCGGCCGCTGCGCGCTGCGCATAATAGGCGGCGTTGGCGGCGGTCGGGACGCCGTCGGCGCCGGAACGGGCGCGCGTGACGGGGGCCATCGCGATGCGGTTCGACAGCGTCAGGTTGCCGAGGCGGGTGGGTGAGAGAAGGTGTGCCATGTCAGGACTCCGTTGAAAAGATGGCTTCACTGTAGCGGCGCCGGCCCGCGGCGATAATCCGGCGGCAGCCGGCAACACTTTTGCGCACGCGGCAATGACGTTCGATAATCGAACAGGTGATTGACTATCGAACGCGGCATTGCTACGCTGGCGCGAAGCCGGCATCTTTGGAGACCGTCATGACCCATCAGGACCTCGACGTCCAGGCATTCATCAACCGCCATCCCTTTTCGCCTTACCAGTGGCTCGTGTTCGCCACGTGCTTCTTCATCGTGCTGCTGGACGGCTTCGACACGGCCGCCATCGGCTTCATCGCGCCGTCGCTGCTATCACGAACGCGATGTTCTGCGGTTTTCCGCTGGGTGCCGCGTGGATGATCCCGCAATGGGGCCGGCGCAGAGTGCTGGCGCTGGGCGGCATCGCGCTGTTCGTCCTGTTGCTCGTGATGGCGTTCAGGTTGCCGGAATCCGTGCGCTACATGGTCGCGCGCGGCGCGCCGGCGGAGCGGATCCGCGCGCGCGGACCGGCGGCGTCAAGGTGCTGTTCGCGCGCTCGTACGCCGTCGACACCCTGATGCTGTGGCTCGCATACTTCATGGGTCTCGCCATCTTCTATGCGCTGATCAACTGGATGCCGATCCTGTTCAAGGAGGCGGGCCTGCCCGTGCAGACGGCCACGCTGATCGCCGCGCTGTTCCCGCTGGGCGGCCGCGTACTACCCGACGCGGGGCCGCGCCACCGGCGCCGCGTGGATGCTGCGGATCGGCCGCTTCGGCGGCATCGCCGGCTCGTTCCTCGTGGCGGAGCTGGCGCGGCGCCAGCTGCCGTTCGGCCAGGTGTTCATGGTCGTGGCCGCGGCGGCCCTCGTGTCGATGGCGGCCCGGCGCTGCGGGCGCAGGTGGACCTGCACTGAGCGCCGGTCCCCGTCCTCCCTGGTCTTGCCTGTTCGCTACCATTCAGGTAACGTTGGGGGATGCAGAAGACAAGTACGTTGACGGAAGTGGCAGAAGAGGCGGGCGTATCGCTGATCACGGCGTCGCGCGCGCTGCGCGGCGTGGGGCGGGTGGCGAAGGAGACGCGCGAACGCGTGCTCGCGGCGGCCGCGAAGCTGGACTATACGCCGGACATGCTCGCGCAGAAGATGCGGGGCGGGAACTCGGGCCTCGTCGGCGTGTTCGTCAACGGCTTCCGCTCGCTCGTGATGCACGAGCTGCTCAGCGCCATCAACGACGAGGCCCGCCGGCTCGGCTTCGACCTCATCGTCTTCAACGCGGACCATTTCGACGATGCGCGCCGCGCCGGCACGGCCGAGATGCTGCGCAAGCTGTGCGACGGCCTGCTCCTGCTGCTGCCGGACGCGAACGACGGCCTGCTGGTCAGGCTGGAACGCGCGCACGCCCCGTGCGTGCTGGTGAGCTTCGCCGCGCGCCCGATCGACCTGCCCGTCGTCCTCGGCTCCAACCGCATGGCGGCGAAGAGCGCCGTCGAGCACCTGCTCGGGCTGGGCCACCGCCGCATCGCCTTCATCGCCGGTACGTCGTTCACGGGCCAGAGCGAGGAGCGCCAGCGCGGTTACGAGGATGCGCTGCGCGCGGCCGGCATCGCGATCGAGCCGGCTTATCTGCGCCAGGGCGATTTCAACGATGCCAGCGGTTTTGCCGAGACGCAGGCGCTTCTTGAACTGCCGACACCGCCCACCGCGATCTTCGCCGCCAACGACGCGATGGCGTTCGGCGCCATGGACGCCATTTCCGACGCCGGGCTGAAGGTGCCGGACGATCTCTCCGTCGTCGGCTTCGACGACGTGATCCGCGCGGCCGTCGTTTTCCCCAAGCTCACCACCGTGCGCCAGCCGCTGAACGAGATCGCCGTGCGCGCCGTCGCGGAACTGGTCGACGCCATGCGCAACGGCCGGGCCGAGGGCTTCCGCATCGAGCTGCCGGCCCGCCTCGTCATCCGCGATTCCACGGGGCCCGCACCGAAGGGCTGACGGCCCCGATGGCATCGTTACCACCCCGCCGCGCTCCCTGAATCGACCACCGGGTTGAGCGAAACCCTATTGTCTTTTGCGAACGTGAGTGGTAACGTTGTCACAACTCATCAGGGAGACGACATGAATCGAAGGAATGCGCTGACCCGCGGACTGGGTGCGCTGGCGCTGCTGGGCGCGCCCGGCCTGCGCGCGGCGGCCGGACCGGCGGGAGAGCAGGGCGGTGCGGCCCCGGCGCCGCGCGTGCCCAAGCGCTACCTGCGTGCCGTCGTCGACGAGGCCTTGCTGCGCCGCCGCCTGCCGCCGCCCGGGGCGTGGCATCCGTATCCGCGGGCGGGCGACCGCGCCGCGTGGGCGCAGGTGCCGGCCGACGTGGCCGCGGCGCTGATCGCCCGCGCCGACGCCTGGCTGGGCACCGAGTGGCCGCAACTGCCGGCCAGCCTGTTCCTGGAATTCGCGGAGAACGGCAACCGCACGCATTACGAACAACGCTATTTCGAGCGCCGCAGCCGGCTGGCGGGCCTCGTGCTGGCCGAATGCGTGCAGGGGCAGGGCCGCTACCTGCACGCGATCGCGGACGGTGTCTGGCACGTGTGCGAGGAAACGTTCTGGGGCCTGCCGGCCCACAGCGGCATGTTCGAGCGTGGCGTCGGCCTGCCCGATGCTGCCGAACCCGTGATCGACCTGTTCGCGGCGGAGACGGGCGTCACGCTGGCCTATGTCCATGAGCTGGTGGGCGAGCAGCTGCGCACGGTGTCGCCGCTGCTCACCGTGCGCATCGCGGCGGAGGTGAAGCGCCGCATCCTCGATCCGGGTTTTACCCGCGACGACTTCAAGTGGATGGGCCTGAAGGACAAGAAGGAACCGCTGAACAACTGGACGTCCTGGATCGCATCCAGCTGGCTCGAAGCGAACCTGCTGCTGGAGCCGGATCCGGCGCGCCGCATCGCGGCCACGTTGAAGATCTGCCGCTGCCTGGACGGCTTCCTGGAAGACTACTCGGACGACGGCGCATGCGAAGAGGGCCCCGGCTACTGGACGCTGTCCGCCGGTCCCTACCTCGACAGCCTGATGGCGCTGGACGCCGCGACCGGCGGGGCGGTGAACCTGGCGGCCGACCCGTTCGTGCGCCGCATGGGCCATTACGTGCTGGACGTGCACGTGGCGGGCGACTGGTACGTGAACTATGGCGATGCGCACGCGAAGGTGCACCATTCGCCGCCGCTGCTGCACCGCTTCGGGCGCGCCACGGGCGACGCCGACCTGGCCGCGTTCGGCGCGTTCCGTGCGCCCGCGCGCGGCATCGCGCTGTCCGACCAGGGCCGGCTCGCGCGCGACGTGGCCGACGTGCTGGAGGTCGCGCGCATGCGGGCGACGCCCGGCCGCGACGCCCTGCGGCGCGCATCCTGGTATCCCGCGCTCGGCCTGATGACGGCGCGGGCGCAGGGCGGCTCGGCGCACGGATTCTTCCTGGCCGTGCAGGCGGCGTCGAACGCGCGCAGCCACGGCCACCACGATTCCGGCAGCTTCATCGTGTTCCACGACGGCCTGCCCGTGTTCGTGGACCCCGGCGTCGAAGCCTATACGGCGAAGACGTTCAGCAAGGACCGGTACACCATCTGGACCATGCAATCGGGCTGGCACAACCTGCCGCTCGTGGGCGGCCGGATGCAGGCTGGCCGGGATGCGCGCGACCGGGCGAGCCGGGTGCGCGTCGACGATATGGGGATGACGATGGACCTGGCAACCGCGTACGGCCCCGAGGCGGGCATCAGGACGTGGGAGCGGCGCATCGCGCTCGACCGCGCCGCCGGCACGGTGAACCTGCGCGAGACGTTCGCGCTGGCCCGTCCCGCGCCCGTGGCCCTCGTCTTCGTCACGCCGCGCAAGCCCGATGCGGCGCAGGCGGGCGTCGTCGCGTTGCCCGTGGCCGGTGGCCGGACCGTGCACCTGAAGTTCGATCCGCGCGCGCTGCGTGCCGACGTCGAACGTCTGGCGCTGGACGACGCGGGCCTGAAGCATGAATGGGGCGACGCGCTGTACCGCATCCGGCTGGCGTCCGCGCAGCCGCTCGGCAGCGGCGACCTGAACGTAGCGATAGCGACTTGAAACCTGAAGGATCCACATGAAGAAGCGAACGATGGCGGCCATCCTGGCGAGCGGCATGCTCCTGCTGGCCGGTTGCGCGGACATGACGAGTAATCGCGCGGCCGTTCCCGCGCAGGAAGCACGCACCTCGATCCCGACGCGGGCCGAAGCGCTCGCCGTCATCGACAAGGTGAACGGCTACTGGCAGCGCACGACGCCGCCGACGGAATCGGCGTTCTGGAACGTGGCCGTCTACCACACGGGCAACCTGGCGGCCTACGAGGTCACGCGCAACGAGGCGTACCGCCAGTATTCCGAGCGGTGGGCCGAGTACAACGGCTGGAAGGGCGCCAGGTCCGACAACAAGGCCGAGTGGAAGCTCACGTACGGCGAGACGGACGACCACGTGCTGTTCGGCGACTGGCAGGTCTGCTTCCAGAGCTATATCGACCTGTATCGACTCGGCCCGCAGGACCCGCGCCGCGTCGCCCGCGCGCGCGAGGTGATGGGGCACGAGATCGGCACGGACCGCGTCGACTACTGGTGGTGGGCGGACGGCCTGTACATGGTCATGCCCGTGATGACGAAGATGTACCACCTGACGGGCGACCGCCGCTACCTCGACAAGATGGTCGCGTATTTCGAGTACGCGAACAGTCTGATGTACGACCCCGAGACGCATTTGTACTACCGCGACGCGCGCTACGTCTACCCGCAGCACCGGAGCGTGAACGGCAAGAAGGACTTCTGGGCGCGCGGCGACGGCTGGGTGTTCGCCGCGCTGGCCAAGGTGCTCGCGGACCTGCCGCGCGACGATCCGTACCGGCCGATGTTCGAGGAGCGCTTCCGCGCGATGGCGCAGACGCTGAAAGGCATCCAGGCGCCGGACGGTTACTGGACGCGCAGCCTGCTCGACCCGGCCCACGCGCCGGGCCCGGAAACGAGCGGCACCGCGTTCTTCACCTACGGCATGCTGTGGGGTATCAACAACGGCCTGCTCGACCGCGGCACGTACCTGCCGGTGGCTGCAAAGGGCTGGGACTACCTGACCCGCACCGCGATCCAGGCGGACGGCAAGGTGGGCTACGTACAGCCGATCGGCGACCGCGCGATTCCCGGCCAGGTGGTGGACCGCAACTCGACGGCGCATTTCGGCGTGGGCGCGGTGCTGCTGGTCGCGTCCGAAATGGCGAAACTGGCCCCTTAGTTGGCCCCTTGTTTTCTCTCCTTCGCGGGCCCGAGTGCCCGTGTTCGGCCTGCCCAGGGATGGCAGGCTTTTTTTTGGTTAATTTCCAAGAACCGGGGTCAGAGCCCGGTTTTGGGAAATTAAAAGCTTGCACTTTTTTTACGCTGCGGCGATGCTTTAGCCCTTGTTAGTGGGAAACGCGTCCATGTTGGAAGACAAAAGCGCCCACGCCGTCGGTACGTTGCGCTATACGACGGCGGGCCTCGCCATCGTCATGTTCTGGCTGCTGTTCGGCGAGTTCGCCATCGCCTTCCGCGACCGCTCGGCCATCCCCGGCGTCATGGAACTGCTGCGCCAGCACCACGCCAGCGACACGATGATCGCCGTGCTCGTGTCCGCGCTGCCGGCGCTGCTGGGCGCCGTGCTCGTGCCCATCGTCGGCTTCCGCTCCGACCGTTTCCGCAGCCGCTGGGGCAGGCGGCTGCCGTTCCTGATGGGGATCACGCCGGTCGCCGCGCTCGTGCTGATCGCGCTCGGCAACTGCGCGACGTTCGGCCGCGTCACCGACCAGTTGCTCGGGTCGCTGTCACCCGGCGTGGACGCTTGCGTGCTCGCGTGGTTCTGCCTGTTCTGGACCGTGTTCGAAGGCGTCGCGCTCGTCACGCTCGCGCTGTATGCGGGGCTCGTCAACGACATCGTGCCGCGGCCCGTGCTCGGGCGCTTCTACGCGGCGTTTCGCATCGTCAGCCTCGTCGCCGGCATCCTGTTCAACCTGTGGTTCTTCAGGCTGACGGAACACCATCTGCGCGAAGTCTTCCTCGGCATCGGCCTGTTCTTCGGCGTCGCCGTCATGCTCATGTGCCTGCGCTTGAACGAGGGCGAGTACGGCCCGCCGTCGGTGGATGGCCAGGATGCCATGACGTGGCGCGCGATGGGCCGCGCGTACTGGCGCGACTGCCTGTCGGACCGCTACTTCCTGCTCGTGTTCTTCGCCCTGACGGCGTCCGAACTCACGTTCATGCCCTTCAATACGTTCTCGCAGCTGTACGCGGAATCGATCGGCATGGACAAGGCCACCCTGGGCCGCCTGCTCGCCTTGTCGTACACCTTGTCGATCGGACTGTCGTACGTGATCGGCTGGCTCGTCGACCGCTACAGCGCCGCGAGCGTGACGGTGTGGGCGATGGGCCTGTACCTGTGCGTGGGCGCCGGCGGCTTCCTCGCCGTGCACGACCTGCAGAGTTTTTCCATCGTCTACGTGCTGCACGCCGTGGTGGCGGGCACGTATTACACGGCGTCCGCCTCGCTGCCGATGGTGCTGTTCCCCCGTGCCCGCTTCCTGCAGTTCGACGGCGCCAAGCGCGTCCTGTTCTCCACCTCCAACATCGTGCTGAGCTTCCTGCTCGGTCCCCTGCTCGACACGACGGGCCACCTCTACGGCCTGACGCTGCTCGTCGGCGGCCTGCTGGCGGGGACCAGCCTGGTCATGTTCAGGACACTGGCACGCGCCGCGCGCGGGCGGGTCGGCGCGGCGTCGTCGGCATAGATTCCGCCTGCGGCGCCGGTCCCGTCGAATCGCGCACGGTGAGCCTGGCGGGGAAGGCGATGCGCGCCGGGCCCGTCGTCTGGCCCGCGATCATGCCCACCACTTCGCGCACGGCATAGGCGGCGATCGTATCGAACGGCTGGTGCATCGTCGTCAGCTTCGGGAACACGCAGCTGGCGGTCGGGATGTCGTCGAAGCCGATCACGGAGATGTCATGCGGGACCTTCAATCCGCGGCTGTTGATGGCGTCGATGGCGCCGAACGCCATCTCGTCGTTCGCGGCGAAGATGGCGGTCGGCGGGACGGGGAGGGCGAGCAGCTGTTCCGTCGCCGCATAGCCGCCCGGCTGCACGAACGCGCCGTTGACGACGAGCGCCGGATCGGGCGTGATGCCGGCCGCCTGCAGCGCATCGACGTAGCCCCGCTCGCGCTCCGCGCTCTGCCCCGTGCCCGGATTGCCGGCGATGTAGGCGATGCGGCGGTGGCCCAGTTCCAGCAGGTGATTCACGGCCACGCGCGCGCCGAGGCGGTTTTCCGCCGCGACGACGGGCACCGCGAGGGGGCGCGCATCGAAGCAGATCACGACGCTGGCCACCTGCTGGCGCTCGATGGCGTCCAGGAAGCGGTCGTCCGCACCGGGCATCACGACCATCAATCCGTCGCACAGCTTGCCCAGCAGGTCGCACGTCGCCATGCGGTCCGGGCTGTCGAAGCGTTCCGCGTTGAACAGCAGCAGGTCGTAGCCCTGGGCGCGCGCGTGCGTGCTCAACGCGCGGATGATCTCGTGCAGCACGACGGGGCCGTAATTGTTGACGAACACGCCGAGCAGGCGGCTGCGGTCCCCGCGCATGCGGCGCGCCAGCGGATCGGGCGTGTAATTCAACTGCGCGGCGGCGGCCATGATGCGCTCGCGCGTCTCGGCCGACACATAACCCGCGCCGCGGATCGCACGCGATGCCGTGATCGGGGCCACGCCCGCGAGCCGGGCGACTTCACTGAGTTTGCTGACTTTACGCATGGTGGGAAGTCTGACGGAAAAATGAGACAACGTACATCACAAAATTCGTCAAAGGTATGACCGTTTGGCATGCCTGTCGTGGTTGTGCGACACAGAATTTGCCAAAATGGCTCACAATATCGAATAAAAACAATGAGTTACGCCCTGATTTGATTCGTGCGTGCACTATTGCCCTTTAATAATCGCTTGTGGTAACGTGACCACCAGCCGGCGTAAAGACCACCGTTAGTCGTGCCCCAGACCGGCACCTATGTTCCAATAACGACACAAGAATGGAGACAAGATGAACAAGAAGTTGCTCGCCACGCTGCTGCCGGTGGCGCTGGCCGCCGCCTATGGGAACCAGGCCCTGGCACAGGATGCGACGGCGCCCGCCGCGCCGACCACCGAACCGGCACCGCCGGCCGCGGACGCACCCGCCGCGACCACGGTCGTCGTCACGGGCTTCCGTTCCAGCCTGCAGAAGGCGCTGAACCTGAAGCAGCAGGCGATCGGCGTGCGCGATTCGATCGTCGCCGAGGACATCGGCAAATTCCCCGAGGCGAACGTGGCCGAGTCGCTGCAGCGCGTGCCGGGCGTGATCCTGAACCGCGACGAAAGCTCGGCGGAAGGCCAGCGCATCTCGATCCGCGGCCTGCCGACCGAATACACGGTGACCACGCTGAACGGCGCGCCGGTCAACACGACGTCGACGAGCACCATCGGCAGCGCGGCGCGCGGTTTCAACTACGACGTGTTCGCATCCGAACTGTTCGGCCGCGTCGACTTCTACAAATCCCCGCTGGCCGAACTGCCGGAAGGCGGCATGGGCGGCGTCGTCGACCTGCAGACACCGCGTCCGTTCGACAATCCGAAGCGCACCGTCCGCTACGGCGTGTCGGCCGCCTTCAACACGATGTCGGAGAAGACCGATCCGAACCTGTTCGCGCTGTATTCGAACACGTGGGGCAACTGGGGCTTCCTGGCCGGCGCGTCGCACTCGAAGGCCGTCAACAACCGCTCCGGCTTCGAAGCGACGGGCGGCTACAACAGCTCGCGCCGCGGCAGCGCCTCGCCCGTGCTGGGCAACTTCGCGTTGCAGCTGGACTACGACGATCCGCGCGCGAACCTGTCCGGCTATACCCGCGACCAGGTCGACAACGCGCTGCTGCCCCGCATCTACCGCTTCTACGGCTCGCAGAACCGCCGCACGCGCGACGGCCTCGTGACGTCGCTGCAGTACAAGGAAGGCGGCCTGAATATCAGCCTGGACGGCCTCGCCTCGCAACTGCAGAACAGCCGCGACGAACTGTATTACGGCATCCTGATCCGCAACAGCAAGACGACGAACCGCGCCGCGCCGGCCGGCCAGGCGGGCCACAATGGGCTCGTGCCGCTGGACGTGCACATCGACCCGGCGTCGAACCTGTTGACGGGCACCTTCGGCAATACGTCGTACAGCAGCGGCGTCACGTACGGCGAGGACAAGACGAAGTTCGGCTACCTCGCCCTGAACGGCCGCTGGGAAGTGAAAAAGGGCACCGTGCTGACCGGCCAGCTGTCCGCGAACAACAGCGACGCGAAGAGCTACCAGGACACGCTGTCGGGCCAGATCTTCGGCGTCGATTCCACCATCGACTACGGTTCGGACCACGTGTACCCGTCGATGTCGTCGAACGTCGACTACACGAACCCCGCCAACTTCACGGGCTTCGACATCAACACCGGCTGGACGCGCGAGACGGACAAGGGCCGCCAGGCGCGCCTCGTGCTGGACCAGGACTACGACCTGTGGGGCGGCTGGACGGGCCACTTCAAGGGCGGCCTCGTGTACGTCGACACGACGAAGACGATCGAGAAGCGCAACGGCACGACCGCCATGGTGGCCAAGCTGAAATCGTTCGGCGACGCGGGCCTGCGCAGCAACATGGTGTCGGCCCTGCCGATCTCGAACCTGGACATGGGCGACGGCTGGCCGCATCAATTCGGCACGTTCACGCGCAGCTATACGTATTCCACGTACGACCCGCTGGCCTACAACACGCCTGCCGCCTTCACGCCGGCGCAGAGCTTCGGCGCGGAAGAGAAGGTCACCACCGGTTTCGTGCAGTCCGACTTCAAGGGCGAAGTGCTCTCCCGCGAACTGCGCATCAACGCCGGCGTGCGCTGGGCGCAGACGAAGCTGGGCATCGACAACTACAAGAAGTCGGGCACGGGCGGCGCCTACCTGCCGAACCAGGAACACGGCAAGTATACGAACGTGCTGCCGGCCGTCAGCGCCGCGTACGACCTGACGGAAGACCTGATCTGGCGCGCGTCGTACGGCAAGACGATCAGCCGCGCATCGCTGTCGATCATCGCCGCGCAGACCGTCATCCCGAACCCGTTCGACAACACGGCCACCGCCGGCAATCCGAACCTGAAGCCGCAGCAATCGAAGAACCTCGACACGAGCCTGGAGTGGTACTTCAAGCCGGGCAGCCTCCTGTCGGCCGCGTACTTCAAGAAGGATCTGACCGACGCCACCGTGTCGAGCACGACGCAGACCACGTTCGGCGCACTGGGCCTGCCGGATACGGCGCTGGGCGCGATCTTCCAGGACAAGAACGGCCACGTCGATCCGAACCTGCCGATGACGTTGCGCACCTACGGCAATGCCGGCCAGCAGACGTTGAAAGGCTACGAGCTCGCGTACCAGCAGGACTTCAACTTCCTGCCCGATCCGTTCAAGGGCCTGGGCGCGCTGGCCAGCTATACGCACATCGATCCGTTCAACAGCCAGAAATGGATCACGAACGCCGGCAAGGAAATCGAAGTCAACTCGGTGCCGAAGTACGCGTACAGCTTCACGACGTATTACGAGCGCGGCCCCCTGGCGATGCGCCTGTCGTACAACTACAAGGGCCGCTCGCTGCACGGCGACAATCCGAAGAACAACGGCGACGATTTGATTCGCTGGCGCGCCGCCCGCGGTTACCTGGACGGCACCATCAGCTACAAGCTGACCGAGAACCTGGAACTGCGTCTCGACGCGCTGAACCTGACCAACACGCTGTCGTACGATTACTTCGAGGATGCGACGGGCCAGTACGGCGACGGCCACCGCACCCGCATGGACTATGCGAAGTATGATGGCCGCACCATCAAGTTCGGCCTGCGCGGCAAGCTCTGATTCTTCATTTATTCTTACGACCACATGACCATCAGTTTCCAACGCCGCCGCCTGCTGCAGGGCGCGGCCCTGCTGCCTTTCACGGGCACACTGCACGCGGCGGCCTCCCGGCGCTTCGCGATCGGCGACCACGACTTCCTGCTGGACGGGAAACCGATCCAGATCCGCTGCGGCGAGATGCACTTCGCCCGCGTGCCGCGCGAGTACTGGGCGCACCGCCTGAAGACCATCAAGGCGATGGGCCTCAATACCGTGTGCGCCTACCTGTTCTGGAACTACCACGAATGGAGAGAGGGCCGCTACGACTGGGCCGCGCAGCGCGACGCCGCGGAGTTCTGCCGGCTCGCGCAGCAGGAAGGACTGTGGGTGATCCTGCGTCCCGGTCCGTACGCCTGCGCCGAGTGGGAGATGGGCGGCCTGCCGTGGTGGCTGCTGAAGCACGACGGTGACGCGTTCCTGCGCACGCGCGACGAGGCCTACCTCGCGCCGGCGCGGCGCTGGCTGAAGGAAGTGGGGCGCGTGCTCGGGCCGCAGCAGGTCACGCACGGCGGTCCGATCCTGATGGTGCAGGTCGAGAACGAGTACGGCTTCTACGGCGACGACGTGGGTTACCTCCGCGTGCTGCGCCAGGCCTTGCTGGATGCGGGCTTCGACGTGCCGCTGTTCCAGTGCAATCCGACGAATGCCGTGGCGCGCACGCACATTCCGGAACTGTTCTCGGTGGCGAACTTCGGCAGCGACCCGGTGGCCGGCTTCAAGGCGCTGGACGCCGTGCAGAAGGGCCCGCGCATGTGCGGCGAGTACTACTCCGGCTGGTTCGACACGTGGGGATCGCCGCACCGCCGTGGCGGCGTGGAAGGCGCGACGAAGGACATCGCCGCGATGCTGAAGGCGAACGGTTCGTTCAGCCTGTACATGGCGCACGGCGGCACGACGTTCGGCCTGTGGGGCGGCTGCGACCGCCCGTTCCGGCCCGATACGACGAGCTATGACTACGACGCGCCGATCAGCGAGGCGGGATGGATCGGCGCGAAGTTCGACGCGTACCGCGCGGCGATGACGCCGTTCCTGGCGGCGGGCGAAAAGCTGCCGGCGCCGCCGCCGCCCATGCCCGTCATGACGGTGGCGCCGTTCGCGCTGGCGGAATCGGTGCCCGTCAAATCGGCGCTGCCGGCCCGGGTGATCAAGGACCAGTCGCCGCGGCCGATCGAGCAGTACGACATCAGCCGCGGCCTCGTCTCGTATCGGGTGACCCTGCCGGCCGGCCCGGCGGGCGTCGTGGAAGTGGCACGTGCGCGCGACCTCGCGTGGGTCACGCTCGATGGCAGGCAGCTCGGCACGTTCGACACGCGCCACCGCCGCTACAAGGTGGACGTGCCCGCGCGCAGCAAGCCGGCGACGCTGGAGATCCTTCTGTACACGATCGCGCGCGTGAACTTCGGTCCCGAGGTCCACGACCGCAAGGGCATTCATGGTCCTGTCACGTTCACGGCGAAAGGCGGCACCGCGCAGCCGCTGGAAAACTGGGAAATCCGCGCGCTCGATTTCGACGCGGACGGCGTTCTGCCGAAGCTGGCGTTCAGGAAGGGCCGCGGCAAGGGCGCCGCGTTCTACCGCGGCGGCTTCGATGCGGCGCGCACGGAGGACACGTTCCTCGACATGTCGGCGTGTGGCCAGGGTGTCGTCTGGATCAACGGCCGCTGCCTGGGACGTTTCTGGAGCATCGGCCCCACGCAGACGATGTATCTGCCGGGACCGTGGATCCGCAAGGGCCGCAACGAGGTCGTCGTGCTGGACCTGACGGGACCGCGCGGGCAGGGCACGCCGACGATCGCCGGCCTGGAAACGCCGATCCTCGACCAGCTGCACCGCGAGCGCGATTTCCCGCGCCCGCCCAGCACCGCGCGCGTGCAGCTGGATGGCGTGAAGCCGGCGCACGAAGGCGAATTCGCGCCCGGCTCGCAGACGCAGGACGTGCGCTTCGGCGCGGCCGTGAAAGGCCGCCAGTTCTGCCTGGAGTCGCTCGACGCGTTCGACGGCAAGCCGTTTGCGGCCGTGGCGGAACTGTCGCTGCTGGACAAGGACGGCAAGACGCTGGACCAGTCCAACTGGACCATCGCCTGGGTCGACAGCGAGGAAGCGACGAAGGAGGACGGCGGGGCGCTGAACGCGATCAATGGCCAGAACAGCGACTACTGGATCACGGCGGACAAGGCGGCTTACCCGCACCGCCTCGTGATCGACCTGGGACGCGGCATGGACGTGGCCGGCCTGCGCTACGTGCCGCGCCAGGGACCGGACGGCACGCCGGGACGCATCCGCCACTTCCGCGCCTACGTGGGCGATACCCTGGTGGTGGACAAATAATCAACGAAGGAGACGCATGAAACGACGACACTTCATGGGCAGCTTCGCGGCCGCCGCCGGTGCCATGGGCCTGAAGGGCGCCGACGCGGCCACGCCGGCGCCGCGCGCGGGGAACGACCGCGAGTGGATGCTGAACCTGCTGCGCCGGATGGCCGAGCCCGTGCTGGAAGCGATGGCGCAGGGCGAGCTGAAAAAACGCTTCGCGCTGGAGCTGAGCCCCACGTGGGACGGCCGCAGCCCGCAGGTCGCGTACCTGGAATGCTTCGGCCGGCTCATCGCGGGCATCGCGCCGTGGCTGGCGCTGCCCGACGATGCGACGCCGGAAGGCCGCCTGCGCGCGCGCCTGCGCCAGCTCGCGCTGCAGTCGTATGCGCACGCCGTCGATCCGAACAGCCCGGACTACCTGTCCTGGCGCGAGCATGGCCAGGCGCTCGTCGACTCGTCCTATTTCACGAATGCGCTGCTGCGTGCGCCGAAGGCCTTGTGGGATCCGCTCGACGCCACGACGAAGCAGCGCATCGTCACCGAGATCAAGGGCCTGCGCCGCGTGGAGCCGCCGTACATCAACTGGATGCTGTTCGCGGCGATGAACGAGGCGTTCTTGCTGGCCGTCGGCGAGCAGGCCGACCCGATGCGCACGAACGTGGCGATCCGCAAGGTGAACGAGTGGTACGTCGGCGACGGCTGGATCAAGGACGGCGAGACGTTCCACTTCGATTACTACAACTCGTACGTGATGTACCCGATGCTGGTCGAGATCCTCGAGGTGCTGGAGCGGCACAATGCGCCGTTCTGGAACGGCAAGCCGGCGGACCTGCGCGCCCAGGCGACGAAGCGCATGCAGCGCTACGGCGAGCATCTGGAGCGCTTCATTTCGCCGACGGGCACGTATCCGCCGATCGGGCGCTCGCTCACGTACCGCACGGCCGTGTTCCAGCCGCTCGCGCTGCTGGCCTGGCGCAAGCAGCTGCCGGCCAGCCTGCCGGAGGGGCAGGTCAGGGCGGCCATGCAGGCGGTGCACGAGGCCGTGTGGTCGGACCCGACGAACTTCACGAAGGACGGCTACCTGACCCTCGGCTTCGTCGGCCACCACCCGGAACTGGCCGACATCTATTCGAACAACGGCAGCATGTACATCGCCTCCGAAAGCCTGCTCGCGCTGGGCTTGCCGGCGACGGACTCCTACTGGACGAGCCCCGCCCAGGACTGGACGCAGAAGAAGGCCTTTGCAGGCCGCCCGTTCCCGAAGGATTACGCGGTCAACTACTGAAGCACATGCGGTGCGCATCGTCTTATATGTTTTTGGCATGCCAGAGCGTAAAGAAGCCATAGAGGCAACGATCGCACTGCTACGTACAATAAAACTCGGTGGGCGTAAAGACCACGGCGATCACGGCGCCAGAGCCCCCTTTTTGCGCCGTTTTGCGACAACGTTGTCGCCGCCTTGCAGGAATCACACATTCAAATAACGGAGATTGGAGACAAGAACATGATCAAGAACCGGATCAGCAAGACCGTACTCGCGACGGTCATCGCCGAACTGTGCATCACCGGCTATGCCGGCGCGCAGACGGCGACCGCGCAGCCCGCGGGCGGCGAAGTGCAGCAGGTGGTCGTCAGCGGCATCCGCGCGTCACTCAGCTCGTCGCTGATGACGAAGCGGCTGCAGGACGGCGTCGTCGATGCCGTGTCGGCGGAGGATGCGGGCAAGTTCCCGGACACGAACATCGCCGAATCGCTGCAGCGCGTGACGGGCGTGCAGATCCAGCGCAACAACGGCGAGGGCCGCTACATCTCCGTGCGCGGCCTGGGTCCGGAATTCAACAACGTCCTGATCAACGGCCGCACGATGACGAGCGATACGGGTGGCCGCGAGTTCTCGTTCGACGTGCTGTCGTCCGACCTGATCTCCAAGGCCATCGTGTACAAGACGTCGCAGGCCTTCCTGCCGGAAGGCGGCATCGGTTCGACGGTCGACATCCAGACGGCGCGCCCGCTGTCCGGCAAGGCCGGCAGCTCGACCGTCGTCAACGTGTCGGATTCGTGGGACTCGAATTCGCGCAAGAACACGCCGAACCTCAGCGCCCTGTACTCGTACGCGAACGCGGAAAAGAACTTCGGCGTGTCCGGCTCGCTGTCGTACACGGACCGCGCCTCGCGCCAGTACAAGGCGCTCAACGACGCGTGGAACCTGCTGGACGTGAAGACGATCAACGGCAACCTGAATTCCAAGGGGCTCACGGCCGCCGACGTCACGACGAAGAAGCTGCTCATGCCGCAAAGCTACGGCTTCCAGAACGAGGACGAAAGCCGCAAGCGCCTCGTCGCCAACACGACGGTGCAGTACAACCCGTCGCGCGACTGGAAGATCACGGCAGACGCCCTGTATTCGCGCCTGAACCAGCGTAACAAGGTGATCGCCATCAGCGACTGGATGAATCCGACCCAGCTGAACGTGAAGACCGACGCGAACGGCCAGGTGACGGGTTTCGATCGTCCGGGCGCGAACTTCGTCGCCAACAACCCGGGCCTGGCCGCGGCGGGCATCCTGACCGAGGCGAACTCGAACGACATGATCGTCAAGGGCGGCGACCGCCTGTCGACCACGCTGGCCTACGGCCTGAATTCGAAGTGGAACCTGTCGCCGGACTGGAAACTGGAAGCCGACCTGTCGACGTCGCGCACGGCGATCGGCTATCCCGACCTGTGGATCGTGGCCGGCATGGTGCCGAAGAACGGCGACGTGCTGACGTTCGGCTCGACGCCGACCGTGAACTTCGGCGACGGCATCGCAGATCCGTCGGCCGTGCGCGCCCACGCCGTCGGGAACACCATCGCCTCGAACCACGACAACCTGCACGAAGGCCGCCTGAACGCCACCTGGAACACGGACATGGGCTGGTTCAAGGGCCTCCAGATGGGTACCGCGTACTCGCAGCGCAAGGTCGAGCACATCCAGTGGAGCTCCGATTCGTGGAACGCCTTCTCCGGCTACCACGTGTCGCTGCCGTCGTCGCTGTTCACCGTGACGCCGCTGGGCAATCCGTTCGGCAGCGGCGGCGGCGTGCCGGCGAACTTCCTGAGCTTCGATCCGTACGACTACATGGCTTACCTGAACCAGCCGTCGCTGATCCCGCAATCGAACGACCCGGCCCATTACGCGGACAAGTCGGTCTTCCCGAACGGCCCGATGGCGATCGACTACACGAAGCCGTCGCTGTGGGCCGTGCGCGAGAAGGTGGCGAACGCGTTCGTCCAGTCGAGGTGGGAAGGCGAGGGCTGGTCCGGCGACCTGGGCCTGCGCTACATGCACGTGAAGTCGCAGTCCTCGGGCACCAGCCGTATCCTGCTGTCGGCCGTGCAAAGCCCGAACGACACGACCTATATCCAGAACTGGGGTCCGATGCAGACGAATTCGGTCGACAACAGCTACAACGCGTGGCTGCCGTCCGCCAACCTGAAGTTCGACCTCACGTCCGACATGCTGCTGCGCTTCGGCGCGTCGAAGACGCTGACCCGTCCGACGCTGAACCAGATGGGCGTCAGCAATTCGTATGGCGGCCGTACCGGCTATGTCACGAGCGGCGGCGGCAACCCGTACCTGAAGCCGATGCGTTCGAATAACCTGGACGTTTCGTACGAATGGTACCTGTCGAAGACGAACTACGTCAGCGCCGCCCTGTTCATGAAGAAGGTGTCGGACTTCCTGGAGAAATCGCTGCAGGACACGAAGCTGCCCCAGTATCCGAACGAGATCGTGCACGACACCCGTATCCGCAACGGCCAGAAGGGCACGATCAAGGGCGCGGAACTGGCCGGCCAGTTTGCGTTCGACAAGATCCACCCGATGCTGGAAGGCTTCGGCGTGACGGCGAACTACACGTACGTGGATGCGGAAGCGAACCGCGATACGTCGGAGGGACCCGTGACCTGCGGCTATCCGGGCCTGTCGCGCCAGTCGTACAACGCGTCGCTGTTCTTCGAGAACAGCAAGTTCCAGGCACGGGCCAGCTATAACTGGCGCAATCACTTCTCCATCGATTGCGGCGGCGGCAGCACGTTGCCGCGCAACCGCGCGGCCTACGGCCAGACGGATGCGAGCCTGCGCTACAACCTGACCCCGCAACTGTCGCTGTACCTGGACGCCATCAACCTGACGAACGCCAAGGTGCACGAGTACGCCAACAACGACAGCCAGTTCCTCACGCTGGAAAACGACGGCCGCCGCATCAATCTCGGCTTGCGGATGCAGTTCTAAGCAGCAGGGGTCAGAGTCTGGAGCCGCACGGCGGCGACGCTCTGACCCCGAATTCCGATGCGCCGATTATTGGATCAGCTTATGGTCGCGCAGCCACTCCTCGGCGCGCTTCGGCCACAGCGAGAAGTCGCCGTGGCCGGCGCCCATGCCGGCACCGTGGCCGCCGCGCTCGAACAGGTGCATCTCCGCCGGTACCTTGGCGCGGGTGAGGGCCTGGAAGAACAGGATGCTGTTCTCGACCGGGACGGCGCCGTCGTCCTGCGCGTGGACGAGGAAGACGGGCGGCGTCTGCGCGGTGACGCGGGTCTCCACCGACATCGCCTTCACCTGTTCCGGCGTCGGATGGGCGCCCAGCAGGGCATAGCGCGAGCCTTCGTGCGCGAACGGCGGCATCAGGGTGATCACCGGGTACACCAGCAGCGCGAAGTCGGGGCGCGCGCTGACGGCATCCAGCGCGGCGCCCGTGCGGCCCGCCGGGTCGTCGAACAGCGTGGCCGCGCTGGCGGCCAGGTGGCCGCCGGCCGAGCTGCCCATCACGCCGACATGGTCGGGCGCCACGCCGTAGTCGGCGGCATGCGCGCGCACGGTGCGCAGCGCGCGCAGCACGTCCTGCAGCGGCGCCGGGTGGCCGTAGTCCGCCAGCCGGTACTTCAGTACGAAGGCGGCGACGCCGAGGCTGGACAACCACTGCGCGTACTGCCTGCCTTCATGGTCGGCCGCCAGGAACTGGTAGCTGCCGCCCGGGCAGATGATGACCGCGGTCTTCGCGGCGTGGCCCGCGGCGGCGGGGTAATAGGTCAGCGACGGCTGCGAGACGTTGCTGATGAAGGTCCCGTCGATCTTTTCCGGACCGGGATTCGCTTTCGCGTTCGGCACGCCTTCCGGCCAGAGCGGAATCACGGCCGTCTGCGCCTGGGCGCCGGCGGCGAGGAAGAACAGTGTCAACAACAGTTTGCGCATGGGAAACCCCTTGAAATAAAAGGGATTGTCGTCACGGGCGCGCGCACGGCGCAATTATGAAAATGGTGGAGTGCGGCAATGATTTCTGCCGATGCTGCGATTTCATGTGCCACCCGCGCGATTTTCGTGTGCCGTTCCGGGCCCGACCCGGCTACCATCTCCCCTTTTTGCAAGAGGAGCTGCACGTGGACCGTCTCGCCACCATCAGGAACAGGATCGCACTGCTGTGCGCCACCGCCGTCTGCTGCGGCAGCGCGCTCGCCGCCGAGCCATGGATGAATGCGAAGCTTCCGGCGGACGAGCGGGCCGCCCTCGTGCTGCGCGAGATGACGCAGGACGAAAAACTGAAGCTCGTCTTCGGCTACTTTGGCATGGACAATGATGGCAAGAAGATGAAGCGCCCGGCGCCTTCGCACGACCAGTCGGCGGGTTTCATCTACGGCGTGCCGCGCCTGGGCATCCCGCACCTGTGGGAAACGGACGCCGGCCTCGGCGTCGCCAGCCAGGCCGGCCCGAACGTGCGCCCGGCGACGGCGCTCCCGTCCGGCCTGAACACGGCGGCCACCTGGGACGTCGACACCGCCTACGCGGGCGGCGCGATGATCGGCGCGGAAGCGCGCGCCTATGGCTTCAACGTGCTGCTGGCGGGCGGCGTCAACCTGATGCGCGATCCGCGCAACGGGCGCAATTTCGAATACGGCGGCGAGGACCCGCTGCTGGCCGGCCGCATGGTCGGCGCGCAGATCCGGGGCATCCAGTCGAACCACGTGGTCTCCACGCTGAAGCACTTCGCGCTGAACGACCAGGAGGCGGGCCGCACGACGCTGAACGTCCTGATCTCCGAGCAGGCCGCGGTGACGTCCGACCTGCTGGCGCTGCAGATCGCGAACGAGGAGGGCAATCCCGGCGCCGTCATGTGCGCCTATAACCGCGTCAACGGCGCCTACTCGTGCGAGAACCGCTGGCTGCTGACCGACGTGCTGAAGGGCGACTGGGGCTTCAAGGGCTGGGTCATGTCGGACTGGGGCGCCGTCCACAGCACGGTGCCGGCGGCGAACGCCGGCCTGGACCAGCAGTCGGGCATGCCGTTCGACCTGGCCGACTACTTCGGCGCGCCGCTGAAGGAAGCCGTCGCGAATGGCTGGGTACCGCAGGCGCGCCTGGACGACATGGCGCGCCGCATCCTGCGCTCGATGTTCGAGCACGGCGTCGTCGACCACCCCGTGGCGCCGGCGCCGGAGGCTATCGACTTCAAGGCCCATGCGGCCGTGTCGATCAAGGACGCGCAGGAAGGCATGGTCCTGCTGAAGAATGCCGCGCGCGCGCTGCCCCTGGCCCCGGCCGTGAAGCGGATCGCCGTCATCGGCGGCCACGCGGACAAGGGCGTGCTGGCGGGCGGCGGCTCGTCGCTCGTGTACCCGGCCGGCGGCAATGCGGTGCCGGGCATCGCGCCGACGTCCTGGCCCGGCCCGGTCATGTATTACCCGTCGGCGCCGCTGGAAGCGATCCGCCGGCGCGCGCCCGGCGCGACGGTCACGTATGCCGACGGCGCCGACCGCGCCGCGGCGGCTGCGCTGGCGCGCGAGGCCGACGCCGTCGTCGTGTTCGCGACCCAGTGGACGGGCGAGGGCGTGGACGCGCCCGACCTGTCCCTGCCGGCCGGCCAGGACGACCTGATCGCGGCCGTGGCCGCGGCCAATCCGCGGACGGTGGTGGTACTGGAGACGGGCGGTCCCGTCGCCATGCCGTGGCTGTCGAATGTGGCCGCGGTGCTGGAAGCGTGGTATCCGGGCACGAGCGGCGGCGAGGCCATCGCGGGCATCCTGTTCGGCGAGGCCAACCCGTCCGGCCACCTGCCGGCCACGTTCCCGGCATCGACGGCGCAACTGCCGCGTCCCGTGCTGGACGGTTATCTTGACGGGAACGAGCGCCGCTTCGACGTCGACTACCACGAAGGCGCGGCCGTCGGCTACAAATGGTTCGACCTGAAAGGCCTGAAGCCGCTGTTCCCGTTCGGGCACGGCCTGTCCTACACGGACTTCACGCTGTCCGGCCTGAAGGCCACCGTCAGCGACGGCATCGTGACCGCGTCGTTCACCGTCGCGAACACGGGCAAGCGGGCAGGCAAGGAAGTGGCGCAGATCTACGTGGCGCCCGTGGGCGCGCGCTGGGAGGCGCCGAAGCGCCTGGGCGGCTTCGCGAAGTTGGACGTGCGGCCCGGCGCCGCCGCGCAGGCGTCCGTGACCATCGATCCGCGCCTGCTGGCCGTCTACGATGCGCCCACGAAGCGGTGGAACGTGGCGGCGGGCGACTACCGGGTCATCCTCGCGGCCAGCGCGGCGGACGACAAGGCGCAGGAGACGACGGTGCGCCTGGAAGCGGCGTCGTACGACGTCCACGGTAAGCCCCTGCGCACGCGCGCGGCGCCCTGACGGGGGGGCGTCGCTCCGTTGTGTAACTGCAACGCAGCGACGAAACCGCGATCCGGCGTGAGTGGGCTGTTATGATTCCAGCGACGTCCCCATGAGAGGTGACGGCCGGAGACAATCACCCACCATGCCATATGCAAGAGTTTTATAAGAAGGCGTTGTACGCGTTCATGCTGATCGTGCTCGCGGACGCGCTGCTGGCGATCGTGCTCGTCGACCGCAGCTATCTGTCGCAGCAGCTGCCGCTGGCGCAGGAGGCCGGCGATGCCGGCGCGCTCCGCTGGCGTGTCGGCGTCACGGCGAAGCAGTGGTACCCGCCGATGGTCCAGGTCGACGCCAAGGCACGCGACAAGCTGCGCTTCGACCTGAACCTGCCGGCGGCCGATCCGGATCCGAACGCGTCCGCGGACCTGCTGGCAAGCGACGGCAAGGGCCGGCCCCTGCAAGCCGATCTGTCGATGTACAGCACCATCTCGTTCGTCGCGAAATGCGCGCCCGCCAATTCGATGATGTTCATCGTCTCGAGCTTCGACGAGCACGTGTCGCAGCGCGGGAATTACCTGACTTATCCGCCCGCCACGACCTATTTTTCGTGCAACGAGGCGGGCGTGCCGGTCACGCTCGACCTGACGCGGTTGACGATACCCCCATGGTGGTTCGACGCGGTGCATCGCGACCTGGCGCGCCAGGATTACCTGCTCGACCGCGTGGAGCGCATGGTGTTCGGCGCGACGCCGCAGAGTCCGCGCGGCGTTCCGGCCCATGTCGAGATCAGCTGGATCACGCTGCGTGGCCGCGACTACCGCTACCTGGCCTGGCTGGCGGGCCTCGTGACGGCGGGTTGGGTCGCGTTCGGCGTGTGGTTCTTCCGCGGCCACGCGCGCGCGATGCTCGCGAGCGTGGACGCGCAGCTCAAGAAGGACCTGCCGCTCGTCGCCTACCGCCAGCTGACGCTGGAGCCTTACCGCGACAAGGAAAAGGCGGCGGTGCTGAAGGTCATCGCGACGAATTACACGAATCCGGAACTGGACCTCGAAGGCGTCGTCGCCGCCACGGGGACGAACCGCACCAAGGTCAACGACGTGCTGAAATCGGAACTCGGCATGACGTTCACCAGTTACCTGAACAAGCTGCGCCTGACCGAGGCGGCACGGCTGCTCACCGAGAAAAACGAGACGACCGTCGCGGAGATCGCGTACTCGGTCGGGTATGCCAACGTCTCGTATTTCAACAAGCTGTTCAAGGAGGAATACGGGTGCACCCCGAAGGCCTTCCGCACGCTGGCGGAGCAGCAGGACCCGCCCGCCGATCCTGTGCACGAAACCGCAGCGCCATGAGTGAAGTCGTTGCGCAAGCCATACACATCGCAATTTTCATGTGTCGTGCTGGTGATTTTCACAATTGTTCCACCGGTTGCTCCTAATCAAAATTGTTGCACCGCCATTAAGCGGTACATGCCGTCTTTCGGCATTCCGATAAGAACGGACGCACAAAAACGCAGAGGAGAATACCAAGTGAAGCAGTTCCAAAGAACCGCCATCGCGACCGGGGCAGCGCAGTTCGTGCTGATGGCCAGCGGGGCCATGTTCGCGCACGGCGCGCACGCGGCCGACGCCGTGAAGAAGGACGAGACGACCACCGTCGTCGTCGTGGGCCAACGGGCCGCACTGGAATCGGCCGCCGCCCGCAAGAAGAATGCGGACGAGATCGTCGACTCGATCGTCGCCGACGACATCGGCAAGCTGCCCGACAAGTCCGTGACCGAGGTGCTGCAGCGCGTCACCGGCATCACGATCGACCGCACGCTGAACCGCGTCGACCCGCAGCAGGGCGTGGGCGACGGCATCCAGCACTTCGCCGCCGAAGGCACGGGCGTGGCCATCCGCGGCCTGACGTACGTGCGTTCGGAACTGAACGGCCGCGATTCGTTCTCCGCGAACGGCGGCCGCTCGCTCAGTTTCGAGGACGTGCCGCCCGAGCTGATGACCGGCCTGGACGTGTACAAGAACCCGTCGGCCGAGCAGATCGAAGGCGGCATCAGCGGCCTGGTGAACCTGCGTACCGCGCTGCCGTTCGACTACAAGGGCAGCAAGGGCGCCGTGTCGGTCGAAGCGTCGCGTTCGCAACTGCGCGGCAAGAATGCACCGGCGTTCTCCGGCCTGCTGTCCAACCGCTGGAACACGGATTACGGCCAGTTCGGTGCGCTGGTCGACGTCGCCCATTCGCGCATGCGCACGCGCAGCGACGGCACGAGCCTCAGCCCGTACATCCCGCGCACCGATGCCGTCGTGGGCGACAAGAGCGGCGCCACGCGCTGGATCACGAACGGTGCCAGCTGGACCACCAATAACTTCGACCGCGACCGCGACGGCCTGTACGGCGCGCTGCAGTGGAAGAAGGACAAGCTGTCGTCCTACCTGACCTATTTCCGCTCGAAGTACGACATGACCACGACGGAAACGTCGGTGTCCCAGAACACGCCCCCGTCCGCGGCGATGCTGGATGCCGGCGCCGAATTCGACAGCCGCGGCGTACTGCTGCGGGGCGTCGTGCGCGATCCGTCGAATCCGGGCGTCAGCATCGGTACCCAGAGCCGCGTCGCGGCCCGCAAGTCCGATACGACCGACATCGCGTGGAACACGCAATGGCGCGCCACCGACCAGTGGACCCTGACCGCCGACCTGCAGCACACTTCCGCCTCGTCGGTGGGGTACGACAACACGCTGGGTATCGGCACGTTCCTGCCGAAGCTGACCACGAACGTGACCACGTCGCCGCCGACGCTGTCGTTCGACGCCGCGGACACCGCCTACCTGGCCGATCCGAACCACTACTACTGGAGCTTCACCCAGGAACACCGCGACGAGTCGATCGCCACCCAGAACGCGGCGCGCCTGGACGCCAAGTTCACGTTCGACAGCACCGTGCTGAACGACCTGCGTTTCGGCGTGCGCTTCACCAACCGCGACGCGATGACGCGCTCGACGCACGACAGCGACTGGGCTCAGATCTCGCAGACGTGGTCCGTCGATACCGTCGGCAACGGCTGGCAGCCGCTGTCCGACTTCGCCTGGCTGAGCAAGCCGAACTTGCGCATGCCGAACGACGTCGCGACGGCGCAGTTCGCGAATTTCTTCGGCGGCAAGGCGGGGGCGCCGCCGGCCGTCGTCGTCCCGAACCAGGGGCTGCTGGCGGGCGGCCCGCCGGCGTCCTTCACCACCCTGCACAGCTACACGCAAGCGGTTTGCAAGCAGCCGTGCTCGCAAACCTGGAACCCGGCCGCCTACGGCGACGACAAGGGACTGAACGGCCAGCATGAGAAGACCAAGGCCGCGTACGCGCAGCTGCGCTTCGGCGTCGACACCTTGCGCTTCCCGGTGGACGGCAACGTCGGCGTGCGCGTCGTGCGTACCGACATGGCGGCGACCGGCTATACGTTGTTCGATCCGCCGCAGAACCCGTTGCCCGTGGTGCCGCTGATCCCGCGCCTGGCGGACAAGCGCGACTTCAACCACAAGTACACGAACGTCCTGCCCAGCCTGAACCTGCGCATGAAGGCCAGCGACGAGCTGCAGTTCCGCGCCGCGTACTCGAAAGGCATGACGCGTCCGGACTTCTACCAGATGCAGGCCTACACGACGCTGGAACAGAAGGTGAACACGCACCAGGAAAACGGCAAGTCGGTGGTGGACTCGATCGATTACCAGGGCAGCGCGCGCGGCAATCCGGTGCTGAAGCCCGTCACGTCGACCAACTTCGACCTGACGGCCGAGTACTACTTCGGCAAGGGCAACTCGCTGACCTTGGCCCTGTTCAACAAGCGCCTGAAGGACATCATCATCGGCAAGACGTCGGCGTACACGGTGAACGACACGACGGGGACGCCGCATGACTTCCTGATCACGTCGCCGGTCAACGGCGCGTCGGGCCGCCTGAACGGCGCGGAAATCGGCTACCAGCAGTATTTCGACAAGCTGCCTGGCCTGCTGTCCGGCTTCGGCGTGTCGGCCAACTACACGTACGTCGACAGCCGCCAGAACATGGGCAAGTCGCTGGTGAACGGCTGGTGCACGCCGAAGGGCACGCTGAACGCGAACCTGGCCCGCGATCTCTCCGGTTGCGACACGGACGGCCGCCTGCTGAACGCGGACAACACGCCGCTGATCGGGCTGTCGAAGAACTCGTACAACCTGGCCCTGTTGTACGACAAGGGCCCGTGGTCCGGTCGCCTGGCCTACAGCTGGCGCACGAAGTACCTGCAGGCGGTCAACGCCTTCGGCACGAACGGCAGCGACGGTATCGACGGCAATCCGGACAGCCCGACCTACCACCAGGGCAGTTCGGTCGGTTATGCGCTGCCGGTCTGGGGCGGTGCCTACGGCCAGCTGGACGCCGGCGTCCACTACAACGTCAACGAGCACCTGAACATCTCGGTGGAGGCGTCCAACCTGACCAATGCGCTGTACAAGCAGTTCATGCAGCAGAATATCGGCATGATGGAACGCGGCACGTTCTACACGGGCCGCCGCTACACGGTGCGGATGGGCTACACTTTCTGATAGCCGCCCCGTGAGTCATACGCCTCCCGCGACCCGGCCGGTCGCGGGAGGTTTTTGCGTTTCCGAACTGGAGAAAACTATGCCCGACAAGGCCATTCGTAAAATCGTCATCGTGGGCGGCGGCACCGCCGGCTGGATGACCGCCGCGCCGCTGGCGCTGAAGCTGGGGGCGTCCTGCGAGATCGTCCTCGTCGAGTCGCCGGAGATCGGCACCGTCGGCGTGGGCGAATCGACGCTGCCGACGATCCGCTACTACAACCACGCGCTCGGCATCGACGGCGCCGACTTCGTCCGGCGCACGAAGGCCACGTTCAAGCTGGGCATCGACTTCCGCGACTGGGGCCATCTCGGCAACCGGTTCTTCCACGGCTTCAGCGATTTCGGTCCGGCCATCGAAAACCGCCCGGCCTTCATGGTCTGGCTGCATCTCGCGCGCGACAATCCGGACATGCCATCGTACGAGGAATGGTCGATCTCGACGGCGATGGCCCACCAGAACAAGTTCGTGCCGCCGCACGGCGACCAGCCCGGCCCCACCAATGCGTATTCGTACGCCTTCCAGTTCGACGCGGGCCTGTATGCCCTGTACCTGCGCGAGTACGCGATGGCGCGCGGCGTGCAGCGCGTCGAGGGCACGGTCGGCCACGTCGAGCAGCACCCGGAGACGGGCTTCATCACCGCGCTGCAGCTGAAGGACGGCCGCCGCATCGAGGGCGACCTGTTCGTCGACTGCACGGGGTTCCGCGGCCTGCTGATCGAAGGCGTGTACCAGGCTGGCTACGAGGACTGGAGCGCCATGCTGCCCTGTAACAGCGCCCAGGCCGTGCCCAGCGCGCTGGCCGACAAGCTCACGCCATACACGCGCTCGACGGCGAAGCCCGCCGGGTGGCAGTGGCGCATCCCGCTGCAGCACCGCAACGGCAACGGCCACGTGTATTGCAACGCGTTCATGTCGGACGACGAGGCGGGACGCGTGCTGCTGGACGGCCTGGACACCGAGGCGCTGGACGCGCCGCGCCAGCTGCGCTTCACGACGGGCCGGCGGCGCAAGTCGTGGGTCAAGAACTGCGTGGCGGTGGGCCTGTCGAGCGGCTTCCTCGAACCGCTCGAATCGACCAGCATCAACATCATCGAACTGGCGGTCGGCTGGCTGATCCAGTATTTCCCGGACCGCGACTGCAATCCGGAACTCGCCGACGAATTCAACCGCCTCGTCGCGCAGCGCTACGAATTCGTGCGCGACTTCATCGTCCTGCACTACAAGCTGACGAACCGCAGCGATTCCGAGTTCTGGCGCTATTGCGCCAGCATGCCCATCCCCGACACGCTGCAGCACCAGATCGACCTGTTCCGCACGTCCGGCCGCATCACCATCTACGACAAGGAAGGGTTCCAGGCCGATTCGTACGCGTCGATGATGCTGGGCCACGGCATCCGCCCCGAGCGGACCGACCCGCTGCTCGACCGCATGGACCAGGCGCGCCTGCTGGACCACTTCCGCAAGGTGCACGCGACGATCCGGCAGGTGGTCGGCGCGATGCCGGACCATGCCGAACTCCTGGCGCAAATCACGGGCGAACCTATACGAAAATCGTAATGGCTTCTGGCAGATTTGATAATTGCGGGCGTCCGGGGCCACGGGCACCATCCCGTGGATAGTCGAAGAGCCGCCTGTCGAGCGGCCGTCACCTACCTTGGAAAGATACCGATGAAACGACGTGAACTCCTGCAGCACATGGCGGCCGCCATCCCGGCGCTCGCCGTGTCCCCGTATGCCGGCGCCGCCGGCGCCCGCGTGCCCATGGCAACCGGCCCGTTCGAACCGACCTGGCCCTCGCTGTCCAGATACGAAACCCCGGACTGGTTCCGCAACGCCAAGTTCGGCATCTGGGCGCACTGGGGCCCGCAATGCGAACCCGAACACGGCGACTGGTACGCGCGCGGGATGTACGAGGAGGGCAGCGATCACTATAAATACCACGTCGCCAAGTACGGACACCCGTCGAAATTCGGCTTCAAGGACGTGATCCAGCGGTGGAAGGCGCAGCGCTGGAATCCGGACGAACTCGTGGGCCTGTACAAGAAGGCCGGCGCCAGGTACTTCGTCGCACTGGCGAACCATCACGACAACTTCGACCTGTACAAGAGCCGCTACCAGCCCGAGTGGAATTCGACGAAGCTGGGTCCGGGCAAGGACCTGATCGGCGGCTGGCGCGACGCGGCCCGCAAGCACGGCCTGCGCTTCGGCGTGTCCGTGCACGCGGCCCACGCATGGAACTGGTACGAGACGGCGCAGGGCGCCGACAAGACCGGCCCGCTGGCCGGCGTGCCGTACGACGGCCGGCTGAAGAAGGCCGATGGCAAAGGCCAGTGGTGGAACGGGCTGGATCCACAGGCGCTGTACGCGCAGAATCACCCGCTCAGCAAGGACGGCGGCAGCACCGACCAGCGCTGGGCATGGGGCGGCGGTGTGCTCCCGCCGGACAAGGCGTATGCGGACAAGCTGTACAACCGCACCGTCGACCTGCTCGACAACTACGACCCGGACCTCGTGTATTACGACGACACGGTGCTGCCCCTGTATCCGGTCAGCGACATCGGCATGCGCCTGGCCGCGCACATGTACAACCGCAGCGTCGCGAAGCACGGCAAGGTCGAAGCCGTCGTCAACGGCAAGATCCTCGACGAGGTGCAGCGCAAGTCGATGGTGTGGGACATCGAGCGCGGCCAGAGCCCGCGCATCGAACCGCTGCCGTGGCAGACCTGCACCTGCATCGGCAGCTGGCACTACGACCGCCGCATCTACGACCGCAAGGGGTACAAGAGCGCGCAGACCGTGGTGCACACGCTGATCGACATCGTCAGCAAGAACGGCAACCTGCTGCTGTCCGTGCCCGTGCGCGGCGACGGCACGATCGACGAGCAGGAACGCGCCATCGTCGAGGAAATCGGCCGCTGGATGGCCGTCAACGGCGAAGGCATCTACGATTCGCGCCCGTGGGCGCTGTATGGCGAAGGCCCGGTGGCGGAGGCGGCCGCGGCGCCGATGTCCGGCCCCGGCTTCAACGAAGGCAAGGGCAAGCCGTTCTCCGCCGCGGACATCCGCTTCACGACCGGCAAGGATGCCGTGTACGCGTTCGTGATGGGCTGGCCGGAAGACGGCACCGTGACCATCAAGACCATGCGCGCCGGCGGCGAGCACCTCAAGAAGGCCGTGTCCCGCGTCGAACTCGTGGGCGGCGGCGCGCTCGCGTTCCGCCAGACGGCCGAGGGCCTGCAGGTCACGCTGCCGCGCGAACGCGCCGCACTTCCGTATGCAATCACGCTGAAAGTCGCCTGAACATGAAACACGTACACCTGATCCCGGCGTTCGCCGCCATCGCCGCCGCCATGCCGGCGCACGCCGCCGCGCCGTACACGGTCGTGTCGCCGGACCACCGCACCCGCATCGAACTCACAGCCGCCGACGGCCAACTGGCCTACACGGTCATCCGCGACGGCGTGACCGTCATCGCGCAATCCCCGCTCGGCCTATCCACGACCCAGGGCGCGCTGGACGGCACCACCCTGCGCGTCACCGGCGTCGAGAACAAGACCGTCGACGAGACGTGGCACCCCGTCGCCGGCAAGGCCGCCAGCGTCGCGGACCGCTACAGCCAGGTCGAGCTGCAACTGGCCGGCAAGGACAAGCCGGTCAAGGTCAATCTCGTCGCCCGCGCCTACGACGACGGCGTCGCGTTCCGCTACGTGCTGCCGCGCCAGCAGGTGGCCGACCTGGGCATCAACGGCGAGGCCACGCGCTTCGACTTCCCGGCCGACTACCGCTGCTGGGGCTTCAATCCGGGCCGCTTCGACAGCTCGCACGAGGGCGAGTTCGACCCCGTGCCGGCATCGACGATCCGTCCGCACCACACGTTCGACGCACCGCTCGTGTGCAAGACGGGCAACAAGAAGACCACGTTCGCCATCGCCGAAGCGGACAAGCGCGGCTATGCCGGCGCGTATTATTCCGGCCGCGGCGACGGCGGCCTGGGCGTCGCGGTCGTGCTGGCGCCGCATTACGACGGCGACGTGCAGGTGCATGGTCCGGCCGTGCGCACGATGCTGGCCGACGCACCCCTCGCGACGCCGTGGCGCGTGGTGATGGTGGCCGACACGCCGGGCGGCCTGACACAATCCAGCCTGATCGCGACGCTGGGCAGCCCGTCGACGATCGCGGACACCAGCTGGATCAAGCCGGGCAAGGCATCGTGGGACTGGTGGAACGGCTGGGCCGTCGACATGCCGGGCGCCGGGGTCAACACCGCGACCTATAAAGCCTATACGGACTTCGCGGCCAGCCTGGGCCTCGACTACATCCTGATCGACGAAGGCTGGTACGAAGGCAGCTCCGAACAACCGCTGCCGTCCAATCCCTTGAAGCCGGTCCCCGCGATGGACATGCAGGAGATCATCAAGTACGCGAAGCAGAAGAACATCGGCGTGTGGGTCTGGCTGCAGTGGAAACAGCTCGACCGCCAGATGGACGACGCGTTCGCACTGTACGAATCGTGGGGCATCAAGGGCGTCAAGGTCGACTTCATGGACCGCACCGACCAGGACATGGTGGCCTTCTACCACAAGATCCTGTCGAAGGCCGCGAAGCACCACCTGATGGTCGACCTGCACGGCGCGTATCCGCCGGACGGCCTCACGCGCACCTATCCGAACTACATGACGCAGGAAGGCGTGATGGGCGCCGAGTACAACAAGTGGAGCGCACGCGTCACGGCGACCCACAACGTGACCCTGCCGTTCACGCGCATGATCCTCGGTCCGATCGACTACACGCCGGGCGGTTTCCGCTCGATCGCGGCGAAGGACTTCATGGGCCAGCGCCGCAACGTGAAGCCGTTCGTGCAGACGACGCGCGGCCAGGCCGTCGCCATGTACGTCGTGTACGATTCGCCGTTCGGCATGGTGGCCGACAGCCCGGACGCCTACCGCAACGCGGACGGCACCTGGGCCGACGGCGCGAAGTTCATCGGCGCCGTGCCGACCACGTGGGACGAGACGCGCGTGCTGGACGGCGACATCGGCCAGTACATCGTGACCGCCCGCCGCAAGGGCAACACGTGGTACATTGGCGCGATGACGAACGAATCTGGACGCACGCTCGACGTGCCGCTGGACTTCCTGGCGCCGGGCGCGAATTATTCGGCCGCGATCCTGGAAGACGGCAAGGACCGCAACCACCTCGCTGCGCGCACCACGCGCGTGACGGGCAAGAGCCGCCTGCAGCTCAAGCTCGCCGGTTCCGGCGGTGCCGTGGTCACGCTGACGCAAGGAGCGCAATGATGCGGCGGCCGCTGCGGGCCGCGCTGGCGGCGTGCGTGCTGCTGCTGTGCCGCGACGCCGCGTTCGCGGCGATCCGGGACGTGCGCGAGTCCGGCAGCGGCATCGAATACCGGGTGGACGACACCCGCGTGAAGGTCGAATTCGTCACCGACCGCATCGTGCACGTCACGGCGACGCGCAATGGGGACTGGTCGACATCCGCCCACCTCATGCGGGTGCCGGTCGCCGCCAAGCCCGGGGCGATCACGGCCAGCGACGAGGGCGAGGCCCGCATCCTGCGCTCGGCGCAGGCGGGCGTCGCGGTGAACCGGAAGACGGGCGCGCTCGCGTTCCGCAACGCGGCCGGCGCGGTGCTGCTGCGCGAGGACGATGCGGCGCCCCGTGCGTTCGAGCGGGTGGCCGTGTTCAAGTCGACGCCCGATCCGGCCACGGTGTCCACCGTCAAGACGGTCGACGGCGACCGGCAGGTGGCCGGCAAGTATGTCCAGATGAAGGACCGCGACGCGTGGAAAGCGACGGCGCGGTTCCGCCTGGGAGACGAGGAAGCGCTGTACGGCCTGGGCTTCGACGAGACGGCCGACCTCGACCTGCGCGGCAAGACCAGGCGCCTGTACCAGCACAACCTGCGCATCGCGATCCCGTTCGTCGTGTCGACGCGCGGCTACGGCGTGCTGTTCGACACGTACAGCGCCATGACGTTCGCGGACGGGAAGACGGGCATGTCCGTCGCGAGCGACGTCGTGGACGATCTCGATTACTACTTCATCCTGGGGCCGTCGATGGATGGCGCGGTCGAAGGCTACCGTGAGCTGACGGGTGCCGCGACGATGCTGCCGCGCTGGGCTTACGGCTACGTGCAGTCGAAGGAACGCTACAAGACGCAGGACGAAGTCGTCGAGACGGTGAAGGCATTCCGCAAGCGCCGCATCCCGCTCGACCTCATCGTGCAGGACTGGAATTACTGGACGCCGGACCACTGGGGCAGCCCGGTGCCGGAAGCGGCGCGCTATCCCGATATCGCGGCGATGACGAAGGCCGTGCACGACGAGAACGCGCACGTGATGATCTCGATCTGGCCGAATCCGAGCCCGCTCGATGCACCGGGCAAGGAACTGAAGGACGGCGGCTACCTGAGCGGCGGCACGCCGTACGTCGATTTCTTCCGTCCCGAGGCGGCCGACGTCTATTTCAGCAACGTGTGGAAATATCTGGGCCGGCATGGCATCGATGCGTGGTGGTGCGACTCGACGGAGCCGGAAGTCGCCGACTGGACGTGGGATGCCAAGCGTTCCGGGCGCGCGGACGACGTCAACGTCGACGGCCTGGCGCGCGTCATGGATCCGCAATACCTGAACGCGTACGCGCTCGTCGACGCGCAGCATTTCATGCGCAACTGGCGCAGGCACGCGCCCGGCAAACGCCTCGTGAACCTGACGCGGTCCGCCTATCCCGGCAGCCAGGCGGCGGGGGCCGTCGCATGGACCGGCGACATCTCGGCCACGTGGTCCGTGTTCGCGCAACAGGTCGCGGCGGTCCAGAGTTACAGCGCATCGGGCAACCCTTACGTCACGTTCGACATCGGTGGATTCTTCGTCGCCCGCGGCCGGCCCTGGTTCATGGCCGGCGACTTCGACCAGGGCGCCGCCGACCTGGGCTACCGCGAGCTGTACACGCGCTGGCTGCAGCTCGGCGTCTTCCTGCCCATGTTCCGCAGCCACGGCACCGACACGCCGCGCGAGCCGTGGCACTTCGGCGCGCCGGGCACGCCGTTTTATGACGCGATCGTGGATGCCATCCAGCTGCGCTACCGCCTGCTGCCGGCAATCTATTCGCAGGCCGGCCTGGTACACCTGCGCGGCGCATCGTTCATCCGTCCGGTGGCGTTCGCGTTCCCAAATGACCCGCGCACGCACGACCTCAAGTCGCAGATGCTGTTCGGCGACGGCATCATGGTGAGCCCCGTGACGACGCCGATGTATTTCGCGCCGGGCTCCAGGCCGATCGAGGGCGCGGCGCGCACGCGCGACGTATATCTGCCGGCGGGCACGTGGTTCGATTTCCGGACCGGCGAGCGGCTGGCTGGCGGCCGCACGGTCGCGGTGGCCGCGCCGATCGACCGCATGCCGGTGCACGTCCGGGCGGGCAGCATCGTCCCGCTGGGCCCCGTCGTGCAATATGCGTCGGAACAGCCCGATGCGCCGATCGAACTGCGGATCTACCCGGGCGCCGACGGCGACTATACGTATTACGAGGATGCGGGCGAGGGCTGGGGCTACGAGCGCGGCGAATACGCGCTGACCGGCATGCACTGGGACGACGCGGCGCGCAAGCTGACGATCGCGCAGCGCCGCGGCGCGTTCCCCGGCATGCAGGCGCGGCGCCGGTTCAAGGTCGTCATCGTCGGCCGGGAGGGTAAGGCGGCCGATCTCGTGTACGATGGCCGGGCCGTGACAATCCAACAATAATCCATTCAGGAACCGAGACATGCAGATTCAGCTTGCCGCCGCCATGGCGGCCGCCCTCCTGTGCACCGCCGCCCAGGCGCAGGACACCGACGTCAACGCCAAGGACAACGCCAAGGTCAGCGCAGAAACGGCGCGCGCCAACTTCGCGCGCACTATCGTCCTCGCCGCCGACGACGTGCGCGCGTTCGCGCCGCCGCCCGCCGGATTCGCGGATGCGCAGCCGGGCCGCGCGCAAGGGAAGGTGGAGACGTTCACCTACGCGTCCAGCGTCACGAACAAGCGCCGCACGGCGAACGTCTGGCTGCCGCCCGGTTACGACAAGTCGCACCGCTACCCGGTGCTGTACCTCCTGCACGGCATCGGCGGCAACCAGGACGAGTGGCGCGGCTATGTGCGCGCGCAGGACGTCCTCGACAACCTCGCGGCCGCCGGCAAGATCGTGCCGATGATCGTCGTGATGCCGAACGGCCGCGCGCTGGCGGACGACCGCGCGCCGCCGGAGAACAAGGTCTTCACGCCGGAAAACGCGGCCGGCTTCGCGCGTTTCGAGCGCGACCTGCTGGATTCGCTGGTTCCCGCCGTCGACGCCGCGTATCCGACGCTGAAGGACAGCGCGCACCGCGCGATCGGCGGCCTGTCGATGGGCGGCGGGCAGGCGCTGAATTTCGGCCTGGGGCATCCGGAAGCGTTCAACTGGGTGGCGGGTTTCTCGCCGGCGCCGAACACGGAAGCGCCCGCGAAGCTGGCGGGTGAGGCGGCACAGGCGAAGGGCAAGCTGAAACTGGTGTATCTGTCGTGCGGCAACCGCGATGGACTGATCAACGTCGCGCAGGGCGTGCACCGCCAGCTGCGCGAGCAGGGCGTCGCCCACGTGTGGAACGTGGACGGGTATGGGCATGACCGGGACAGCTGGGCGGAAAACCTGTATCACTACGCCCAGCTGCTGTTCCGTTAAGGAGCGTCGTAAAACCTGCTGCGCGTTGCACTGTTGCCCTGCGATGCTCGCTGTACTACTCGTACAGCTGCGCTTCTCGGACAACATTGCTGCCGCTCGCGACGGTTTTCCGAGGCTCCTTTTCAGTTCTCCTCGACGATCGCGAGATCCCACGGCGCCAGCGTGACGGTCTCGTCGCCCTTGACGGCGCGGGACGTCAGCAGGTCCGTGCCGGTCTTGTGGCGGTACGTGAACGTCGCGGGGCTGCCCGAGTAGTTGAAGTAATACCGGATGGTCTTGCCGAACCGGTTCACGCCCGTGCGCGCCTGGATGTGCGACGGCAGTTGCTGGTCCGGCCCGATCAGGCCCTTCTCCTGCAGCACGGATTGCAGCACGGCCTTCTGCAGCTTGTCCGACAAATACGTGCCTTCGTAGACGGCCTTGCCCGCGCCGAACTGGTTCGCCGTGATGGCCGGCCAGCGCCCGAAGAACGGGTGGTCGTACCAGGCGAGCGCCTTCGCCGTATCCAGCTGCAGGAACTCGGCCCAGTGGCGCACCTTGTTGTCGTCGCCGGCCTGGAACGGGTCGCCCTTCAGCGCGAGCGGTTGTGCGAGGTTCGAGAATTCCTGGTAGTGGAAGCCGAGCACCTGGCGCAGGGGACCCGGCGCCATCGTCCAGCGCACCGCGGCGTTCTCGTTCGCGAAGCCGCTCTTGAAGCCCATCACGACGTGGCCGCCCTTGCGCACGAACTCGGCGATCCGCTGCAGCAGCGCGTCGTCCGCGATGTACAGCGACGGCACGACCAGGACCTTGTACGCGGACAGGTCGGCCGTGTCCGGGAACACGAAGTCGGTGCCGACATTCAGGTCGTACAGCGCGCGGTGGATCTGGCGCACTTCCGAGCCGTAGTCGGCGTTGCTGCCCGCCGAGCCCCATTGCGACTGCTTCGCGAACGGCATGTCGTTGATGGCATTGAGCGAATCGCGGCTCCACAGGATCGCGACGTCGTTGTGGATGCGCAGGTCGACGAGGCGCTGGCCGATCTTCTGCAGTTCCTTGCCGGTGCGGCTCATTTCCGCGTAGGCGCGGTTCGGCTCCAGGTCGTGCGAGAGGACGCCTTTCCAGTACGTCTCCTGGTTCGCGTGGATCGACGCCCAGTGCCAGTATTCGACCATGTTGGCGCCGTTGGACAAATGCGTGTAGACGTCCTGGCGGAACTGGCCGTCGTACGGCGGGTACTGGAACGAGGAGCTCCAGTCGGTCGTCTGCGCGTTCGTTTCCGTGACGAGGAAGTTGCCGCCCTTGAGCGAACGCGTGAAGTCGCCGTCGAGCTTCTGGGCAGCGCCGTTGTACTGGTCCTGCGTGCCCCAGTGGTAGATGTTCACGCCGGCGACGTCGAGCTTCTGCGCGACGGCGCTTTCGTTGACGTCGCCGTGCAGCGAGCCGGCGAAATCGTGCGTGACGAACTGGCGCGGGCCCGCGCATTCGCGCACGAGCTGCGCCTGCCAGTGCAGGAAGTCCGTCACGCGCATCTGGCTCCAGCGCGACCATTCCAGTTTGTAGCCCGTGCTCTGGGCGCCGTCCGGCCGGGGCAGGTCGGTCCACGAATGCAGGTCCTGGCCCCAGTAGTTCAGGAACCAGGCGCGGCTGAGGTTTTCCGGCGTGCCGAATTTCTTTTCCAGGTAGTGCTGGAAGCGGATGAAGACGTCGTCGTTGGCGGCGCCGTAGCTGCCCGTCTCGTTGTCGACCTGCCAGCCGATGACGTTCGGGTTGTCCTTGTAGTGCGCGGCGATGCGGCGGATCAGGCGCTCCGCGTAGAAGCGGTAGGCGGGAGAATCCGTATTCATGTTCTGGCGCATGCCGTACGTGTTCTTCGCGCCGTTGAATTTGGTCGCCAGGATTTCCGGATGCTGGCGCGCCATCCACGCGGGGATCGAATAGGTGGGCGTGCCCATGATGACCTTGATGCCGGCCTTGCCCATCGCGTCGACGACGCGGTCCATCCACGCCGTCTCGAAGCGGCCGTCCTCCGGCTCCCACAGGCTCCATGTCGATTCGCCCAGGCGCACGACGTTGAAGCCGGCCGCCTTGATCATCTGGACGTCCTTGTCCAGCCGCTCGTAGGGCATGTATTCGTGATAGTACGCGGCGCCGTAAAGGACGGTCGGGAAGTCCGGCTGGGCGGCCGCGGCGGGGGCGCATGCGCCGCCTGCGAGTGCGCACGCCAGCGCGAGTGGGAGGAGTCTCCGGGTGAACATTCGTAGCCTTTCTTATGGATAGAGGTCTGGATAGTCATGCATTCTGACGTGTCGGGACAGGGTCGGGCAATTACGAAATTCGCTTCCTGCCATACGATTTGTCGTAGGTGTCGAGGTTGGGCAATTTCGTATGGGGTGCTGGCATTTTTCACAATTGCGGCGGCGCGTCATGGCTTCCACAATGGCTGGGTAGTCTCCTACCGCCTGGCATGGTAGGTTTTATGGGGCGGCCCTGGGCCGCCCCTTTTTTTGCCTTCGTATTGACCGGGCTGTTATGATCGGAGCGATCGAAGATCACTCAACGGCCGTACGACCATGCAAGAGTTTTACAAGAAGTCGCTGCTCTTTCTGATCGCGCTGCTGGTCGTGGATGCGCTGCTCGCGGCCTTGTTCATTTTCCTGAGCCAGCCGACCTATACGTTGTCGCCGGCGCTCCGGGACGGCATCCGCTGGGACCCCGTCGCCGTGTCCGACAAGGAGTTGGACGGCACGTCGGCAGTCAATCTGCGCGGTGCGGGACCCGGCGCGGTATCCTTCGACTACCGCCTGACGCACGACGGCAAGTTTCCGTTTGCCGGCATCCGGTTCATGGCCAAGGACGCGAAGGGCAACCTGGCCACGGTCGACCTGCGGGGATACGAGACCATCACGTTCACCGCGCGCTGCTTGCCCGCCTATCCGATGATGCTGGGCATGACCGTGTTCGACGACAAGATCTCGGTCCCGGGCCAGTACCTCACCTACCGGTCGCCCGGTACGTTCTTTCCTTGTAACGAACAAGGCGTGCCCGTGTCCATCGACATCCGGCGGCTGACCGTCCCCGACTGGTGGCTGTCGATGATGAAACTGCCGCTGTCGTCCAAGGATTACCAGCTCGACAAGGTGGCGCAGTTTTCCTTCGGTTCGAGTTCGCGAACGCCATTCGACCTCGATGCGCACGTGGAAATCAGCAATATCAAATTGCACAGGCAGGATTACCGGTATATCGGCGCGCTTGCCGTGATTCTCGTAACGGGCTGGATCATGTTCGGCATCTGGTTTTTCCGGACCCATACAAGGACCCTGGCCGCCAGCCTGAATTCCAGATTGAAAAAGGATCTGCCGCTGGTCGCTTACCGCCAATTAACCGTGCAGCCATATCGGGACGAGGAAAGCGCGACGGTGCTGAAATATATCGCGACGAATTACACGAATCCCGAACTGGAACTGGAAAGCGTGGTGGCCGGCACCGGTGCCAACCGGAATAAAGTGAATGAGCTGCTGAAAACGGAACTCGGCATGACGTTCACCGGTTATGTGAATAAATTGCGGCTGACCGAAGCGGCGCGCCTGCTCACGGAAAAAAGCACCGCGACCGTGGCGGAAATCGCCTATTCGGTCGGCTATGCCAACGTGTCGTATTTCAACCGTTTGTTCAAGGAAGAGTACGGTTGCACGCCGAAGGCATTCCGGACGCTGGCACCTGGCCAGCCGTCCATCGACGCCGAGTCGCGGCCAAAAAAGGTGGGAAACGGCTGATCCAGCCTTCCACTCCCTGCAAAACTGATCGTACTTTTTGCACGGTGAAAGAAATCCGCTTGCTGACGTTATAGGCGCCCCGGGGTGGGATCCTATTCTTGAGCTGAAGGGGCGCCGCCACCGGCACCCCGGTCACGCTACGAGGAACCATCCCATGACTGCGCATGTCCCGTGCCCAACCCATTCCAGCCGCGCGCTCGCAATGAGCGCATCTTCCCGCCGTCTGGAAAACATCATCCATTGTTTGCCCCGCTTTGCCGGGCATTGCGCTGCCTGATCTCCTTGTTGCTGCGTTATCTGTTTACTGAGCTGTTTACTAAACATGCCATGCCGGGCCCGTTTAGCCCGGAAACAAAATAAAAATAGTTTCACAGGAGACGACAAGAGTGAAAACGACGAAAGCCTATCGGATAGCGCTGCTATTCAACGGAAACAAAACGTTCGATCGCGATGTGATTGCCGGAATTGCCGGCCATTTGGGCGGTACGCGCGTGGCCTGGGATTTATTTCTGGAAGAGGATTTCCGCCTGCGCCTGAATGGAATGGATCGCTGGCAGGGCGATGGCGTCATCGCCGATTTCGACGACCCGGCCGTCGTCCGGGCATTATCCGGCTGCACGGTGCCGGTGGTCGGCGTCGGCGGTTCCTATGCGAACGAGGACGCGTATCCGCCCGGCGTGCCCTATGTCGCGACCGATAATGTCAAGCTGGTCAAGCTGGCGCGCGACCACCTGATCGACGTCGGCCTGCAACGCTTTGCCATGTTCAGCCTGCCCGAAGCGCAGGAAAGCCGCTGGGCGCAGGAGCGCGAGCGCGCGTTCCGCACCCTGATGGCCGACGACCGGATGGAAGCGGAGATCTTCCGCGGCTGCGAGACCAGCGCGGCGTCGTGGGACGCGGCGGTGCAGGGCCAGATCGACTGGCTGCGCAGCCTGCCCAAGCCGGTGGGCGTCATCGCGGTCACGGACGCGCGCGCGCGCCAGCTGCTGCAGGCCTGCGCGATCGCCGGCATCTCGGTGCCGGAGCAGGTGGCGCTGATCGGCATCGACAACGACCCGCTCGTGCGCATGCTGACCCGCATCCCGCTCAGCTCCGTGATCCAGGGCGCGCACGAGATGGGCCGCACGGCGGCGCACCTGCTGGAGCAGATGCTGCACGGCGTGCGCCTGTCGAACACGCGCATCCTCGTGCCGCCGGCCGGCATCAACGTCCTCGCGTCGAGCCGCTACCAGGCCGTCAAGCATCCGCACGTGATGCGGGCCTGCCACTACATCCGCCAGTACGCGTGCCAGGGCATCAAGACGCACCAGGTGGCGGAGTACGTGGGCGTGTCGCGCTCCTCGCTGGAAGTCTACTTCCGCCAGGAGCTGGGCTGCAGCGTGCACGACATGATCCTCAAGTCGAAGCTGGAAGCGGCCAAGGCGGGACTGGAAAGCGGCGAACGCAGCATCGCGGACGTGGCGCTGGGCTGCGGGTTCACGTCCACGCAGTACATGCACCTCGTGTTCAAGCGCGAACTCGGCTGCACGCCGCGCGCATGGCGCGACCGGGCGCTGGGCGAACGCACCGCCGCGTAGCATCGGCGAGAATCGTTCGGCCCGTTGGTGATTTTCGTAATTGAAACACAACGCGTGGGCCGGGAGAATGGCTTCCTATCGAACCTCGGGAAGCCAGACTGCAATGACGATCCACCTCATTCCGGGCGCCCCGGCCGTGTCGGCCGGCGAACGCTCGTTCATGCTCGAGAACGCGGCCGGCATGACCGTGACGATCGGCGAACGGGGCGCGCAATTGCGTGCCTGGGTCGCGCCCGACCGTTACGGGCGCATGGCCGATGTCGTGCAGTCGGACCTCGACGGCATCCCGTCCGGCGGCCGCGCCGCGCGCTGGGAGGGGCGGCAGGCGAACGGCGTCGTGTCGCTGGCGCTCACCGCGGGCGGCGACGGGGCGGGGATGCTCGTGCATTACCGGCTGGACGACGAGGGCGCCCTGTCGATCGAGTACCAGGCCGTGGCCGGCGTGCCGATCCCACTCGCGGCGCTGGCGCATCCTTCCTTCAATCTCTCCGGCAGCCTGGCCGACGTGGGCGACCACATGGTGCAGATCGACGCCGACTATTTCGAGGAAACGGGGCCGGGCGGCACGCCCGCCGGCGTGGCCGCCGTGGGCGGGACGGCCTTCGACTTCCGCCAGGCCGCCGCCATCGGCCCGCGCCTGCACTGGACCGACACCCAGCTGCAGCGCGCCGGCGGCTTCGATCACTGCTTCTGCGTCCGCAACCACTTCGCCGGCGGCCAGGGGCAGTTGCGCGAAGTGGCCCGGGTGTTCGACCCGGCCTCCGGGCGCCGCCTCCAGCTGCACACGACCGAGGCGGCCGTGCGCTTCAGCAGCGGCGCGGGCCTGCCGCGCCTGGACGCGTTCCGTGTCGAAGCCCACGCGCGCCCCGGCCTCATGAGCGCGGCGTGGCCGCGCGTGATGCTGCATCCGGGGCAGGTGTACCGGCAGACGACCGTTTACCGGTTGTCGTTGCAGGGGTAACCCTGTCGTTCGTTGAGTGCTTCCACGAATTACACCGGTCGCATGGAAGAACGTCATTAGCCTTCGGCAGTCTGCGCCTGCGCGCTACCGATGAGAATTGCCCCACAGGACGTTTTCATGCCATCTACCGCCACGTGTACGCCGAACATGTTAACGAAGTTGGTCCCTTCGGCGATCACCGGGTTGCCGCCACACCGAGGACAACTGACGCGATGACCGACACCAGAAACCGGCTTGCCCAACGACGTGACGAGAGGATGGCCTTCCAGTACGGTGCCACCGTGGGATGTCCTGTCGCCGACGCGTATGATGGTTTTTTGTGGCATGGCAGTTATTTACGGAACTCGATCGACAGCTTGTTGTTTTTCGGTCGAGTGCAAACCTGAGCGCGTTGGGCCGCAGTTAGCGTGCCGCTAATGCCAACGTCGCGCAGGTGGCCTTGATACGGTAGCGTGATGGTCACCGTATCGTCGAAGAACATTATGACCTGCGTCGCCGCGCCGCCGTCATCGTTTTGTGGATTGTAGACTTCCAGCATTGTCTTGCCGTCGCGTTCTTCGGTAATGCCATCGACGCGCCCGGCCAGTCGGAACTGGCACGATGTTGTGTGTTGCACGTAGACGTATTCGAACGACGGAATGCCTTTCGTGTTCAATGTCCAGTGACTCAAGGTCAGCGTATGTCCAACACCAGCGACTGTCTTCGAGAATGTGGGCGTGCCGTCAAAGGCTGCGGCCCCGCAGGAGTACAGCATGAAGGCAAAATATAGTAATCTTTTCATGTATCGACCCGGTCAGTGAGTGGATGCGGCCGTCATCGGTACGTTTTCGCCCGCTACGTCGTGCAGGACGTAGTCATCGTCGTAGTCGGGATAATCGGCCGGGTAGCGGAAGGCGATAACGTTATCCGTAGAGCAATGTCCGTGAGTAACTCCGTGATTGTTTCCCTGGTTGCCGCCCAAGGTCGCGATCAGTCTGCCGCGGGCACCCAAGCCCGCGACGAAAGTAACGTGGTGTTGCCCTCCCGGGAAGCGGACCACGGCTACCGCGCCAAGTGCAGGCTTATTGTCACGGGTTGGACGTCCCCAAGCCTTAAATGCTGCGGCCCATGCGTTACCGTTACCCTTGAAACCGGCCTGCCCCAAGCACCAGTTGACGAACGCTGCGCAGTACGGTGTCTCGTCGATCGAGGCGGCGTGCTTGCCGACCTTTGGTGTTGCTTTGAAATATTCCAGGATACGCGGGTCGTTATTGTCCTCGCCGGAACGACGGTACACGCCCTTCTTGAATTCGTTGTGCGCCGCCACCATCCACGGAGCGCGGCTGACCTGCATTAGATCCGTCTGGGGATGGGCCCGCGCGTTGCGCAGGTACAACGTATGCAATTCGTTACGGCCATCCGCCAGAATCTTTCCCAGGGCAGCAACGGGCAGGCCACTCCCCGTTGCCGGGGGCGAGGATGGGCTCGACGCCTTAGACGTTGTATGGCCCTGGTGTTCGCCTTCAACGGTTACCGCATGCAGGTCGGGGATTTTCAGAATCTGGTCCGGGCGAATGATGAACGGCGAGGTAATGCCATTGGCCTTCGCGATGGCTTGGTAGCGTACGCCGTGGAGCGCGGCGATCTTTGCCAAGCTTTGCCCCTTTTCAACTTTGTGCATCTTATAGCGTGGCGGCGGGCCGTTGGTTGACGACGTAGGTGCTTTGCCTGCCGCCGTTTCCATAGCTTGCGCTGGGGCAGGCCGCAGTTGCTGCGGCTTCTGTTTTTCGTGCTCGCGGGTGCTGGTCTGAACGGTGAAGTCGGGCGCAATGAGCGTAACGCTTTGTCCGTTTTCCGTAGTTGTCGTTGCTAGTGGCTCCAGCGAAATCCATTTTTCTTTGAGCCTGTCGAATACCTTGATGTGGAGATCCCCGCACGGCAGTTTGTGGCGAATGACAAGGCGCCCGCTGGCGTCGGTAATAGCTTCAGCCTTCTTGTCGTCCAATTCGACCACGAGTCTGGCTTGCGCAATGGCGACCTTTGCGCCGTCGAGTACCAGAACGTCGATAGCCGGCAGCAGTGGTCCGCAACCCCGCGTTTTGGCGCGCGCAACCGCGCGTCTGAATGTTGGTCCTCGGATGATGGTGATGAGCTGCTCGTCATATTTCGGATCGGTGGCGTAATGCGATTTCACCAACTGGTGCGCCTCCTTTTCGTAATCACCCTTGATACCGGGTTTCATCAAATCACGGTAGCGCGGGTTCTTCTCGAGGAAACGCATCCTGTCTTCCAGGGCCTCCGAATAGGAGGAGTACACGCGAAATTCGGCATCGACCCAGACCTTTTTCCCATTAATGATTTCCGGGACGTTGTACGTTTTCTTGGGACCGTGCCAACCAGGATCTGCCTTGATATTGTAGATATTGTTCGATCCCGGCAAGCACTTCGAGCCCCATCCCGTCTCGAGGGCAGCCTGGGCGATGATCAATTCCCACGAGCATCCGGTACGTTCGGCGTAGATGCGTGCCGGACAATACAGGCTTGCCGCGAACTCGATTTTATCGTCGTATGTGTAGGCCATTACAATTCCCCGTAAACGCCCGTGGTCAGGTAAGTCTTGCCTTTCGTGTCGCGCGAAAGCACGCCCCACAGTGCGTCTTTGGTCGCGACGTATAACGGCTCGTCCGGAAATGCTTTCACGAACGGCTGTTTGCCGGTTGGAGGGGGTATCGTGACGAGCTGGTTCGGTTTTCCTTTGCAGGGCTTGAGGACTGCGGCCACGCCATCACCATACCGGGCGAGCGAACCGACCGAGCAATACGTGCCGCGTTGGGTCGACGGCGCGCGCGCTTTACCGTCCGGACCGATCGTTGACAATGTTGTGGAGTCGGCGCCAACGCTTAACGCATAGGTCGTTCCGTCCGCGGCGACGGCGAAGCGCACGTCTACATCCTCGACATGCGCGACCGTTGTACTCCATACATAGCCGCCGTTCACCTTCACACGCGAAGCCTTGAAGCTGCCTAACGAGTCAGTCGGTACCGTGGAGGGGAAAAAAGTCCCGGTGATATATAGGCTGTCCTCTACCAGGCGTGCACTGAATGGCGATGCAAAGGCCCCGTTCCGGCGTTGCAGAGGGATACCCCGTGTCTGCAGCCGCGTGTCCATGAAAAGCGTGAACGTCCCGTATTGTTCATTCCTCTCGTCGGCATCCATCGTGTAGCCGGCGACTGTTACGCCGTCCGATGATTCAGCCATTGTGTACCCATACTGGCTCTTGCCCGGAACCGCAAGCCGCATCGAAGCCAGCCGGTTGCCGTGCAGGTCGAATGCATACAGGTAGGTGCTCGATGTCGATTGAGGTGGCGAAAGACTCGTATCGTCATTGGTCAGCAGGTACACGCGGTCTTTCCCGATGAGGCACTGGACGGGATACGCGGTTGCCACGCTTTCGGGAAGATCAATCATGTGTTGCCACAATGTTGCCTGACGCGCCCGATCTACCAGGATGAGGTGGGGCGCCGACGTGCCCATTTCATTGATATCTTTGCCGGTAACGCATACTTGGTTGCCGTCCGAAGAGAACGCCATATCATACGTATGGAATGACTTGCCGTTCACGGACAACGCGATCCGGACCGGTGCCGCGCTGGTCGCGTACGCAGTCATAAGGTTCGCGCCGACCAGCGCCAGAAAACAGGCGATGTTGTTGAAAGTGGGATTCATTTTCATTGCTAAGGTTTGGTTCGAATATCGTCGGTGAGTACGTGCCCGTCGAGCTTGACGATCGCACCGATGTGCGTCGAAGGCCGGCGCTTGGTCACGCCGTCATCGTGTCATCAGGCCCTTCGATTGCCGCCTCGTCCTCCGGTTGATGATCGTAGTCGAACACGACTTCAGGCGCACCGTCGGGAACGTTGACACCTGGCGGCCGGTCGAACACCAGTTGCTCCCACTTGCCGCTGTTGACGTCGATGGTGACCTTCGTGGGCTCGCTGCTTTCCGTGAACAACGGTTTCGATTTGCCTTCGCCATCGAGAGTGCCACTGCCAAGAGCCTGACCGGTAGGTGACAGAAACGTGTACTTCAGCGTGCGCGCGCCGGACGGCAGATCCCAAAGAGCCGGATCGACGAACACCTGTTGGCTGAACTTTTTGGGTTGCGCACGTTCGAACTCGGTCTGATGAACGGCGGCCAGATTTCTCGGCCCCTCGAACTTGTGTTGGCCAGCGTGTGCAACCCAAGTGCCGCCCGTGCCGTGTTCGATACCTTGACCATTGATGCGCACATAGCTGCCGCCGGCATTTAGAAGAATCTCCTTCGCCGCCGTAATTTCGATGCTTGCTTTAGTACTGATCAATTTCAGCACCTGCTCGGCGATCATTTCGATGTTGTCGCTCTGGGCTTGGATCTCGACCTTGCCCCGCGCAGCGAACAGCTTCACGCCGGCCTTGGCGGCAAACAAACTGATCTTTCCGGCTACACTGGCAAAAAAGCTCTTGCCGGCAGCCAGCGTAATGTAGCCGCCCGCCGTCGTTGCCACGTGCTCGCCACTTTGCAGATGCGTGCTTGCTGGCGTGCTGGCCGCGATGCCGGCAGGGCTCGACAGGACCAAGTGGGGCGCAGTGAACTCGTCTTGCACGCCGCCGCCGCGAATCGTATCGCGCTGGGTGCGCAGCGCAGCAGCTACTTCGCTCTGGTCGGCGCCGCTTGTCTGCGCTTGTTGGCAAGCGGCGTCCTCCGCTAGTTGCTGGTGTAACGCCACGCCGTCGCTCAGGCGCGCGACAGTTTCGCCCATGTCTTTCGTATGCCCCGCAGCCTGACGCCGGAGTTCCGTTGTCACAAGCAAGCCTTTGCCAGCACGTATGGCCCCCCATGCTTCGGTGGCCAGCTCGAAGCCTTCCCCGCGAACGTCCTTACGGCCGGTATTGTCCTCAATGCGTGTGATATGGCCGAGCGCGAGCTGACTATGCGCATGGTCGCTCTTGATCTGTGCCTGGATCCGCTCGTGGGTATCGTCCAGGATCAAGTGATTGCTACGGCCGCCCGGCGCATTTCCGCCGTGCGGCGCAAGTTCCCGGCTGCGCAGGCCAGTCAGCGCGTGCTGTGCCGGCAGCGACCATGGCGGCATGTGTGTCTCATTGAACACGGTACCGGTCACGATGGGACGGTCAGGTGATCCCCCAAGCCATTGAACGATGACTTCCGACCCTACACGGGGCACTGCGACCACACCGAGTTCGCCGCCGCTCCAGGGACTCGCCACGCGGATCCAAGCCGAGCTGTGTTCGTCGCCATTGCCAATCCGATCCCAGTGGAATTGCACGCGAATGCGTCCGTATTCGTCGGTGTGAACGCTGTCCGGACCATTCGGCCCCACCACAGTGGCCGTCTGCGGAGCGGTAATGCGCGTATCGACGCTGTTGTAGCCGCGCCCGGGACGCCACGGGATCGTCCGGCGCAGGCAACGAACACGGTTGTGGTAGTCCGGCGACGCAGGGCTGTCGCCTTGTGCATGCAGGTAGTTATTTGAAGCTTCATGCACGACGTCGACGACGAGAAAAATATTACGGTCGCTGTCGTGCAGGTCGTCGAAGTGGCCAGTCAACTCGAACCAGCGGCCTGGCTGCAGTCGTCGGCAATTTCCTTTGCCAGTGAATTGTTTGCCACCAGCTTCGACTTCTTCCATTCGCAGCCGTGCGGTGCGATCGGCGTGTAGGCGGTCCGGGAACGGGTATGCGCCTGCGTATTCGTACGATTCTACGGGCTGTACGTTGCCTTGTTGGTTGAGTGTGGGCACCTGCGCGTGCTTCGGCACTGGGTCTTTGAAGTCGAATCCGGTGACGGCCGCTGCACTACCGACAAGCCGGCGCGCGGGCGACCATTCGCCGATGCCGTCTTCCTCAATGGCCCCGCCATGACGCTGGAACGGTACTGCCGACGCCAAGTCAATTGGCGATACGGCCGTCGTATCATCGCAGAGCACTAGTTTGTGTCCTGACGCATCGTGCTCGTACCAATAGCTCCAGCCGGCGGCTTCCCAGCGCCTGTGGAGGTAGTTGTGGTCGCTCTCGTCGAATTGACAGGCATCGGTCATCGGCGGATCTTCGCCTGCAACGCGGAAGTCCCATGATGGGAGGGCACCGTAATCGGCAAAGACATCTTCCGTTTGCTGGCGTAGCGTTTTACCGTGGAAAAGATGGTTATCTTTACGCAGCTTCAGGTACGCTAGCCACGGTGCCAGCACGGCTTCATAAAACGAAATTGCCCCATCGGTGCGTACAAGACGGAATGCGAATACATGCCCGCTGAAATAGCGCAGCGATCCGTCGTCGCGCACGAGTTCGACGCATACCAGGCAGCCCATCAAGTCTTTCAGTGCCAGGGACGCGTCGTCGGACAGCAGCTCCACCGTATATTCGAAGTCGCGCGACAGGGCTTCCTTCGCATGAAGGCGCTGGGGTACCAATTGGGCCGACGGGCCATCGTCGTGGGGAAACGACAGGCGGAGAATGCGATTGGTCTGGCGAAGCGCTATAAGATCTTGAAGGGACAGCATCGAAGACGAGTGAAAAATATCGATGTCAAGGCAGCGTGATTGTCAGATTCGCCGCCCGCGGCGCCATCTTGACGACGTCGCTGTACGCATTCATGCGCGCCTCGCTCGTGTGCCCGAGCGACGTGCGCAGTCCCACGTAGCCCAGCACGCAGATCAGGCCGAACACCGAGTACAGCACCCACAGCGGCAGGTCGCTGCGCAGCTTGTGGCGGATCTGGTCGGGACGTTCCGCGTGCGGCGCGAAGCCGCCGCGCTTGCCCTTCATGTGCGCGATCTCGTCGCCCAGGCGCGACGTCAGGTAGTTCAGCTTTTCCGTCCCCTCCAGGATGTAGCGGCCCTGGAAGCCGAGCAGGAGGCACATGTGGAAGACTTCGAGCGCTTCCACGTGGGCGCTGCCGCGCGCGCGCAGCTGTTCCAGGCGTTCGAAGAAGTGCTCGCCCGCGAGCTGGTCGCCGAACAGCTGCAGCTGCAGCGGGCGGCGCTCCCACGCGTCGCGGATCGTGAAGTGCGAGCGCAGGATGATCTCGTCGACCGCGGCGCAGAACGCGTATTTCGCGGCGTCGACGTCGTCCGGCGACGCGTTGTGCTTGCGCGCGTTGCGCCCGAAGTCGTCGAGGAATTGCGTCATCTTGCGCGCGAACGCGGCGTCGTCCTGCGGGCCGTTGCCGTTCTTGAGCATGAACAGGGCGTAGAAGCCGTCGTACATCAGGTCCAGCAGCGTCTGCGGCGCCGCCGGCGCCGCCGCCGGGGTGCCGGCGGCCATGAGGGAAGGTGCGGTTGCGGTGGTCATGGAAGGTCTCTCGGGTTCAGGAGGTCACGGCGACGAGGTCGGGCTTCACGTCCGCCATGCTGCCGGGGACGTAGATCGAGATCGACTGCGCCTGCAGCATGCGCTCGTACATCTGGCCTTTCGCTTCGATGGCGAAGTAGACGGCGTCCGGCCGCACCGGCACGGCGGCCGGCACCTGCGGCGCGTGCACGAGGCGCACGCCGGGCATCGCGGACAGCACGAATTTTTCCACGTCGTCCGGCGCGCCGATCTTCAGCCGCAGCGGCACCACGTCCACCAGTTCGCTGGCCGCCATGTCGCCGGACACGGCCAGGTAGAACGTCGTCTTGTCGTCGATCTTTTCCGAGTCCAGCATGCCATGCCAGTACGACGGTTTCACTTCGCGCAGCGCGATGGCGAAGTAGCGCGACGAGATCACGGTGTCGAGCAGTTCGCGGATGATCTGGTGCAGCGTCGCGAACGCGGGGCCGGGGTCGGCGTGCTGGTACGGCGGCAGGTCGGCCAGGGTCCAGCTCTTCGAGAACGTCATCAGGCTGCCCGCCAGCGACAGCAGTTGTTCGTACAGCCGTTCCGGATGCAGCGCCGGATTGTGGAAGTAGTGCGACAGGTTCGCGCACGCCGTGCTGGCCGTGTGCAGCAGCCAGAACGACGACATGTCGCCCGAGCGGAATTCGATCACGTGCCGGCTCGGTTCGCGGTGGTGGCCGTACAGCGCACTGACCTTCGCCTGCAGCGCATCCAGCAGCCGGCGCAGCTGCAGGAACAGCAGCGGCGCGCTCCTGATCGTCAGGCTGGGCGGCACGAACGACCCATCGAGCTCGAAGCCGCCGGTGGCCGCGCGGCGCAGCCGCAGCACGGGCACGTGCACGTAGGCGTCCAGCGGCTCCCCATCCGACACGAGGCGCACCGTCTTGCGCAGGTACGTCAGCTGCGCGCTCGCGGCCTGCGTGTACAGGTCCGGCGTGTCGCGGTCCAGCTGCGCGAAACGCGCGGTGTGCGTGCCGTCGCCGTCGGTCCGGTGCCCGCTGAAATTCGCGCCGTATGGCTTGAAGCCGGGCAGGGCGGCGTGCCACGTCACCGTCTGCACGGATTGCGGCAGCTGGCTCAGGTCGACGGCGTCCGGCAGGTCGTCGCCGCCCGGCGCGGAATACAGCTCGCCGTCGGGAAAACGCACCGACAGTTCGAGCAGGCGCAGCGCGTCGTTGGCCAGCGCGTCGCGGTCGACCTGGACCGCGACGACGCCCCAGGCATACGGGTGCAGCAGGCCCGCCGTGCGGTGCAGCCGATCCTCGTGGTACTGGTCCTGTTGCTGGAAATGCTGGGGGCGGAGGAACAGTCCTTCGCCCCATAAGATTTTGCCGCTCATGCGTTGGTTATCCCCTGGCGCTGCTGAAAATGAAAATGGCAGAACAGTAACATTTCTTACGGAAATTTAGCGCACGATTATGACACAAATTTTCTTTGTGATAATTCGTGATATTTCTTTGGCATAACGTCAGATGCCGTCAGGTTACAAGGAAAATCAATGGGAAATAGTGGAAATTGGTGAGCATTTCACTCGTCACTGACCCGCGTACGATTGTAAATAAAATTGAGGTTGATCAATAATATAATTCTGATACTATAAAAAAAGTTTTACAAAGTTAATACCAAGGCATCACTTAGTTCACCCTTTTGCGAGGACCCGCATGACCCCTGCATTTCCCGTTGGCCGCTTGAGCCGTTTCGTTGGCGCCGCCGCCTGCGCCCTCCTTCTTTCCGCTTGCGCGACGACGAAGCCGGAACTGGCCGAGAAGCCGCCCGTGCCCACGATGGACGAGCTGCTGGCCAAGGCCACCGAGGCCAGCACCGCCGGCCGCAAGGAAGACGCGGTCACGCTGTGGAAGGAGGCGGCCGCCGCCTACCCGGCCGACAAGGCGCCGTGGTCCAGCATCGCCCAGACCCGCTACGACGCCGGCCAGTACGGCGAAGCGATCGTCAGCGCCCAGGAAGTGCTGGTGCGCGATCCGAACGACCGCCTGGCGAACAGCATCATCGCCATCAGCGGCCTGCGCCTGTCGACGCGCGCCCTGGCCGACCTGAGCCGCCAGAACAACCTGTCCGGCTCGATCAAGACGGAGTCGCAGGACCTGGCCAAGCTGCTGCGCGAGAGCCTCGGCGAGCAGATCCTCGTGCCGCCGCCCGTGCAGGCCGCGCCGCCGGCGAAAGCCGCCGCGAAGGGCCGCGCCAGGCCGAAGGCGAAACACGCCGTCGCCGCCGGCGCGTCCGGTGCCGATCCGTTCGGCGCACTGAAATAACGTCCGAAACAACCACAGGGGAATCCCATGTCCAGAAATTCCAGTGTGCAGAAAAAACTGCAGAAAGTCCGCCCGCCGCGCGTGCAAATGACGTACGACGTCGAGATCGGCGATGCGATCGAGAACAAGGAGCTGCCGCTGGTCGTCGGCGTCGTCGGCGATTTCGGCGGGAATTCCGAAGTCCCGCAAAAACGCCTGAAGGAGCGCAGCTTCGTCGGCATCGACCGCGACAACTTCGACGAAGTCATGAAGGGCGTCGAACCCCGCGCCACGTACCGCGTGAACAACGAACTCACGGGCGAGGGCGGCCAGTTCGCCGTCGACCTGACGTTCCGCTCGATGGACGACTTCCGTCCCGAGGCTGTCGTGAACCAGGTCGAGCCGCTGCGTAAGCTGCTCGAGGCCCGCACGAAGCTGGCCGACCTGCGCAACAAGCTGGCCGGTAACGACAAGCTCGAAGACCTGCTCAACGACGTGTTGAACAGCACCGAAACCCTGGCCAAGCTGGGCCAGCCGACGACGAAAGAGTGATCATGTCCGCACTCCAGAACGCGGCCCTCGCGGCCGACACTCCCCTCGCACCCGAGGCCGACCTGCTCGACCAGATCGTCGAGCAGAGCAAGGTGGCGAAATCCAGCGCCGAACATGCGCGCGCCCGCGACCTGATCGCGGAACTGGTCAACCAGGTCATGGACGGCACGGTGGTCGTGTCCGACAACCTGGCCGCCACCATCGACGCCCGCGTGGCGGAGCTGGACCGCCTGATCTCCGCGCAGCTGTCGGCGGTGATGCACGCGCCGGAATTCCAGAAGCTGGAATCCAGCTGGACGGGCCTGAACTACCTCGTCAACAACACGGCGACGGGCCCGAACCTGAAGGTCAAGATGCTCAACGCGACCAAGCGCGAACTGGTGAAGGACTTCCAGAGCGCCATCGAGTTCGACCAGAGCACCATGTTCCGCAAGGTTTACGAAGAAGAATTCGGCACCTTCGGCGGCGCGCCGTTCGGGGCGCTGCTGGGCGACTTCGAGATCACCCGCCAGCCGGAAGACATGTACTTCATCGAGCAGATGTCGCACGTGGCGGCGGCCGCGCACGCGCCGTTCATCACGGCCGCGTCGCCCGAGCTGTTCGGCCTCGAAAGCTATTCGGATCTCGGCAAGCCGCGCGACCTGTCGAAGATCTTCGACACCGTCGAATACGCGAAATGGAAGGCGTTCCGCGAATCGGAAGACGCGCGCTACGTGGGCCTCACCTTGCCGCGCTTCCTCGGCCGCCTGCCGTACAACCCGGCCGACGGCGCCACCACCGAAGGCTTCAACTACGTCGAGGACGTGGACGGCACCGACCACCACAAATACCTGTGGTGCAACGCGGCCTACGCGTTCGGCACCAAGCTGACGGGCGCGTTCGAGGACTACGGCTGGTGCGCGGCGATCCGCGGCGTGGAAGGCGGCGGCCTCGTGGAAAACCTGCCGACCCACACGTTCAAGACGGATGAAGGCGAGATCGCGCTGAAATGCCCGACCGAGATCGCCATTACCGACCGCCGCGAAAAAGAGCTGTCGGACCTCGGTTTCATCTCGCTCGTGCATTGCAAGAACACGGACTACGCGGCCTTCTTCGGCGCGCAGTCGGCGCAGAAGGCGCGCAAGTACGCGAGCGACGCCGCCAACGCGAATGCCGTGCTGTCGGCCCAGCTGCAATACATCTTCGCCGTCTCGCGCATCGCCCACTACATGAAGGCCATGATGCGCGACAAGATCGGCAGCTTCGCCGCCGCGGCCAACGTCGAGGACTTCCTGAACCGCTGGCTCACGCAGTACGTCCTGCTCGACGACAACGCGAGCCAGGAACAGAAGGCGCAGTTCCCGCTGCGCGAAGCGAGCGTTCAGGTGCAGGAAGTGCCGGGCCGTCCGGGCGTCTACCGGGCCGTCTCGTTCCTGCGTCCGCACTTCCAGCTCGACGAACTGTCCGTATCGCTGCGCCTCGTCGCGGAACTGCCGGCATCGGCCACCTGATCAACTTTGTAGTCCCCCCGTATCAACTGAACTGAAAGGAAAAACACAACATGGCAATCGACGTCTACCTGCAAATCGACGGTATCAAAGGCGAATCCGCCGACACCGCACACAAGGACTGGATCGAAGTCAAGAGCGTCCAGTGGGAAGTCCTGCAACCGAAATCGGCCACCGCGTCGACCGGCGGCGGCCACACCGCCGAGCGCACCGAGCACAAGGACATCGTCGTCTCGAAGCTGGCCGACCTGGCCACCCCGATCCTGCTGCAGACCTGCTCGTCGGGCAAGACCATCCCGAAAGCGAAGTTCGAGTTCCTGCGTGCGGACGGCCAGGGCGAGCGCGTCAAGTACTTCGAGATCGAACTGGAAAACGTCCTGATCTCCAGCGTCTCGCCGTCCGTCGAGCAGGGCAACATCCTGACCGAAGACGTGTCGATCAAGTACTCCAAGGTGAAATGGAAGTACACCCAGCAGAAGGTCAACGGCGGCACGGGCGGTAACACGTCGGGCGGCTGGGACCTGTCGGCCAACAAGATCGCGGCCTGATAGCGCGCCGGCACGATGTCCGCCAAAGGATTCATGCCGGGGTTGTTCGATCGCCTGATCGACCGTCCCGGCCAGGCCCAGACGGGCACCGTGCCGCGCGTCTCGCTCGAGGAAATGAAGGATTCGGTGGCGCGCGACCTGGAGGCGCTGCTGAATACCCGCGCCGTGATGCCGGAAGAGGCATTCCGGCGCTTTCCCGAATGCGCGCGTTCCATCGTCGCGTACGGCCTGCACGATTTCGCGGGCCTGTCGCTGTCGAGCACCGACGATCGCGCCTTCATCTGCCGTAGCCTGGAAGCGGCGATCGCGCGCCACGAACCGCGCCTGCGCAACGTGCAGGCCCGCCTCGAACTGCGCGACGATGCCGTGAACCGCCTGAATTTTTCGATCACCGCGCTGATGGTCGTGAGCGCGGCGCACGAGCCGGTGAACTTCGACGCCGTGCTGCAGCCCTCCAGCCAGCATTACACCATCAGCAAGGCCCGCCGTGCGGCGGCGCCGGGAGCCTGAGTTGGACCAGTTATTACCGTATTACGAGCAGGAGCTCGGTTTCCTGCGCCGCCATTCGCGCGAATTCTCCGAGCGCTACCCCAGGATCGCCGGCAAGCTGCTCATCGGCGGCGAAGTGTGCGAAGACCCGCACATCGAACGCATGATCGAATCGTTCGCGCTGCTGAATTCCCGCATCGCCAAGCGCCTCGACGACGACTACCCCGAATTCACCGAAGCGCTGCTCGACGTCCTGTACCCGCACTACCTGCGCCCGTTCCCATCGTGCTCGATCGCGCGCATGGACTTCGGCGGCGCCGCCGCGCAGCCCGGCGCCGCCGGCGAGATCCCGCGCGGCACGCAGCTCGCAACGCGCCCCGTGCGCGGCGCGCCGTGCACCTTCCGCACCGCCTACCCCGTGACGGTGGCGCCGCTGGACCTGGCGCGCGCCCGCTTCGACGCCATCCTCGACGCGCCCGACGCCGTGCGTCCGCCGCCGCAGGCGACGTCGAAGCTGTCGATCACCTTGGGCGCCACGGGCGCCAATCCGATCGCGGGCCTGAAGCTGGCGAGCCTGCGCGTATTCATCGACGGCGAACCGTCGTTCTGCGCCGCGCTGCGCGACGCGCTGTTCATGCGCGGCGTGTGCGCGTACGCGGAGGCCGACGGCAACGGGCGCTGGATCCCGCTGTCGAAGATCCCGCTGCAGCCGGCCGGCTTCGGCGAGGACGAGTCGCTGATCGACTTCCCGGCCCGCTCGCACACGGCGTACCGCCTCCTCACCGAATATTTTTGCTTCCCCGAGAAGTTCAACTTCTTCGACATCGACCTGGCCGCATTGACGGCCGCGCTGCCGGCAGGGACGCGTACCATCACGCTGCACCTGGCCTTGTCCGGCCTGCGCGCGGATTCGAACGCGGCCCGCATGCTGGGCACGTTGTCCGCGACGAACCTGCTGCTGGGCTGCACGCCGGTGGTGAATTTGTTCCGCCAGCGCGGCGAACCGATCCGCCTGACGCACACGACGGCCAGCTATCCCGTGCTGGCGGACGCGCGCCGCGCCTTCGCGTTCGAGGTGCAGGCTATCGACAGCGTGCGCCTCGTGCGCCAGACGCCGCAGGGCGAATCCATTGTGGAGTTTCGGCCGTTTTACTCGCTGCGCCACGGCCAGATGCCCGACAAGAGCGGCCACTACTGGATCATGCGGCGCGACCCGCTGCTGGCCGAACGCAGCCCCGGCTACGAGACCCAGATCTCCCTCGTCGACATCGATTTCGACCCGGCCGAGGTGGAGACGGACACGCTGAGCATCGAGCTCACGTGCACCAACCGCGACCTGCCCGCGCTGCTGTCGTACGGCGTGCGCGGCGGCGACCTGTTCATCGAGGGCGGATCGACGGTGCAGTCGATCAGCTTCCTGCGCAAGCCCACGCCGTCGTACCGCTTCGAGCGCGGACGCGGTGCGCACTGGCGCCTGATCTCGCACCTGTCGCTGAATCATCTGTCGCTGTCGGGCGGCGGCATCGCCGCGTTCCGCGAGATGCTCACCCTGTACGACCTGCCGCGCTCACCCTCGACGCAGCGCCAGATCGGCGGCATCCTCGCCGTCGAGCACCGCTCCGCGACGGCATGGCTGCCGGGGAATCCGTTCGCCTGCATGGTGCGCGGCATCGAGGTGCGGCTGACGATCGACGAGGAGGCGTTCGTCGGCAGCGGCGTCGACGCGTTCGCCCACATCGTCGAACGCTTCCTCGGCCTGTACGTGCACGCCAACAGCTTCACGCAACTCGTGATCGTTTCCAACAAGACCGGAGGAGAGCTGCTGCGATGCACGCCCCGAAGCGGCGATTTGAGCCTGCTGTAATCGAGCGGCTGTTCGCGCAGCCGTACCGCTTCCAGTATTTCCAGGCCGTGCGCATGATCGAGCTGTGGCTGCGCAAGCGCGGCATGGCGGAGGAGGGCGCGCTGGCGAATTTCCTGCGCTTTAGCAATTCGACCTCGCTCGCCTTCCCGGCCAGCGAGATCGAGGCGCTGCACGCGGAACCGCGCACGGTCGCGCCGAACAGCGCCGCCCTGGCCGCCGCTTTGCAGTCGCGGGAGCTGAAGTACGTGCGGCTGACGCCCACGTTCATGGGCCTGCTGGGTTCGAGCGGCGCCTTGCCGGCCCATTACACGGAGCGGGTGGCCGCGCAGCAGATCGCCGAACGGGACGACGGCCCGCGCGCCTTCCTCGACACGTTCTCGACCCGCACGCTGGCCCTGTTCTACGAGGCCTGGCGCAAGTACCGGCTGGAGCTGAAATACGGCGGCCGCCGGGACGGCTTCCTGCCACTGCTGCTGTCGCTGGCCGGCATGGGCCACACGGCGCTGCGCCGACGCCTGTCCGACCACGGCGACGGCGTGCTGGACGAAACCTTCGCCTACTTCGCCACCGCGATGCGCCAGCGGCCCGCGTCCAGCGTGCAGATCGCGCGCGTGCTGTCCGAGTACTTTGGCCAGCCCGTGCGCGCCGAGCAGTTCATCGGCCGCTGGTACGACGTGCCGGCCACGCAGCAGACGGCGCTCGGCCTCGGCAACGCCACGCTGGGCGGCGGCGCCATGGCCGGCACGCGCGTGTGGCAGCGCGACCTGCGCCTGCGCCTCGTCATCGGTCCGCTGGACCTGCCGTCCTACGAAGCCTTCCTGCCGGGCGGGCGCGCGGCGCGCGCGCTGGGCAATATGGTGACCATGTTCACCGGGCTGTCGCTCGAATACGAAGTGCAGCTCGTGCTGCGCGCGGCCGACGTGCGGGGCAGCACGTTGGCCGGCACGCGGACGGCCGGCGCACGCCTGGGCTGGGACGGGTTCCTCGTCGACGGCCCCCAAATACAAGACCGCGCCGATGTGCGCTATGAGATTCACGCAAACTAAGACATGCCAACTGAAAGAGGACACGCGATGAGCATCAACCTGAAAACCCTGATCGGCAAACTGGACGACACCTGCCGCGCGGCCGCCACGCGGGCGGCCGGCCTGTGCGTGTCGCTGGGACAGTACGAGGTCGACATCGAGCACCTGTTCCTCGCGCTGCTGGAACAGCCCGCGTGCGACCTGGCCGTGATCGCGCGGCGCTGCGGCGTGTCGATCGAGCGGCTCGAGGCGGACCTGCACGCGGAAGTGGCCGGCTTCAGGAGCGGCAACACGCGCACGCCCGTGTTCTCGGAGCGGTTGCCGAAACTGTTCGAACACGCGTGGCTCATCGCGTCGCTCGACCTGCGCGCGGGCCAGCAGGCCGGCATCCGCAGCGGCCATCTGCTGCAGGCGCTCCTGAGTTCTCCCGAGCTGGCGCAGCTGGCGCACCGGGTGTCGCCGCAGTTCGCCGAATTCGACCTGGACCGCATCAAGCACCATTTCGACGACGTGACGGGCGGCTCCGACGAAGCACCGGCCGTCGTCGCGGCGCCCGTGCAGGACGCGGGCGGCGACCCGGTGGGCGAGCTGCGGCGCCAGGGACCGTCGAAGACGCCCGCGCTGGACCAGTTCACGACGAACCTGACGCAGCGCGCGCGCGACGGCAAGGTCGACCCGGTGATCGGGCGCGACGCGGAAATCCGCCAGCTCGTCGACATCCTCATGCGCCGCCGCCAGAACAACCCGATCCTGACGGGCGAAGCGGGCGTCGGCAAGACGGCCGTCGTGGAAGGCCTTGCATTGCGCGTCGCGACCGGCGACGTGCCCGAGGTATTGCGCGGCGTGGAAATTCACGTGCTGGACCTGGGCCTGCTGCAGGCCGGCGCCAGCGTGAAGGGCGAGTTCGAGAACCGCCTCAAGAACACCATCGACGAAGTGAAAAAGAGCCCGCACCCGATCATCCTGTTCATCGACGAGGCGCATACGATGATCGGCGCGGGCGGCCAGGCGGGCCAGAACGACGCGGCGAATTTGCTGAAGCCGGCGCTGGCACGGGGCGAGCTGCGCACGATCGCGGCCACCACGTGGAGCGAGTACAAGAAATACTTCGAGAAGGATCCCGCGCTGGCGCGCCGGTTCCAGGTCGTGAAGGTCGAGGAGCCGAGCGAGGAACTGGCGTGCGCGATGCTGCGCGGGATGGCGCCGCTGATGGAGAAGCATTTCAATGTCCGCATCCACGACGAGGCCATCACGGAAGCGGTACGCCTGTCGCACCGCTACATCAGCGGGCGCCAGCTGCCGGACAAGGCCATCGGCGTGCTGGACACCGCGTGCGCGAAAGTGGCGCTGGGCCGCGACGCGGCGCCGGCCCGCATCGAAGACCTCACGCGCCAGCTGGAGCGCCTCGATGCCGAACGCGCGGCGCTGGAGCGCGAGCAGGCGGCGGGCGAGGGCGCACACGATGCGCGGCTGGGCGAGTTGTCGGCGGCGCGCGGTGCCGCCGAAGACGAACTGGCCACGTTGCGCGCGCGCTGGGAGCGCGAGCGCGATCTCGTAAACCGCATCCGCGAAGCAGCGGACGCGCGCGGCCTGCGCGACGAACTGAAGGCCGTGCAGGGCGAGGCGCCTCTCGTGCCGCTGCAGGTGGATGGCCACGTAGTCGCCGGCATCGTCGCCGGCTGGACCGGTATCCCGCTCGGCAAGATGGTCAAGGACGAGATCCGCACGGTGCTGAACCTGCAGGACCTGCTGGAGCAGCGCGTGCTGGGCCAGTCGCATGCGATCGACGCGGTCGCGCAGCGCGTGCGCACGGCGCGCGCGAACCTCGACGATCCGAACAAGCCGCAGGGCGTGTTCCTGTTCGTCGGCCCGTCCGGCGTCGGCAAGACGGAGACGGCGCTGGCGCTGGCCGACGTGCTGTACGGCGGCGAACGCAAGCTCGTCACCATCAACATGAGCGAATACCAGGAGGCGCACAGCGTCTCCGGCCTGAAAGGCTCGCCGCCGGGCTATGTGGGCTATGGCGAGGGCGGCGTGCTGACGGAAGCCGTGCGCCGCAACCCGTACAGCGTCGTGCTGCTCGACGAGGTGGAAAAGGCCCACCCGGACGTGCTTGAGCTGTTCTTCCAGGTCTTCGACAAGGGCGTGCTGGACGACGCCGAAGGCCGCGAAGTCGATTTCCGCAACACGCTCATCATCCTCACGTCGAACGTCGCGTCGAGCACGCTGATGCAGGCTTGCCTGAACAAGGCGCCGGAAGAGGTGCCGGGCGCCGAGGAACTGGAGGCGCTGATCCGTCCCGCACTCGTCAAGCAGTTCAAGCCGGCGTTCCTGGGCCGCCTGAAAGTCGTGCCGTTCTATCCGATCCCGGACGACGTGCTGGCGCAAATCATCGAACTCAAGCTCGGACGCATCGGCCAGCGCGTGGCCGCCAACCACAAGGCGGCGTTCGCGTACGACGAGTCGCTCGTGGAGGCCGTGCTGGCCCGCTGCACGGAAGTCGATTCCGGCGCGCGCAACGTCGACAACATCCTCAACGGCACCTTGCTGCCGCAGATTGCCGAGGCCGTCCTGGCGCGCATGGCGGAAGGGGCGGCGATCGAGCGGATCGCGGTGGGCGCGGACCAGAGCGGCGATTTCACGTATGCAATCGCGTAGAAATGGACGGGCGGGCTGCGCTCGTCGATATCGATAACAAACAGGGTGTGGTCGGCGTCGGTGCGCGCCGATCCACGCTGCATGGTTTTAGGGCCGTGTTAGCGATAACGCCCGTCTCTACCGTATCTTCCTCGCATCACTAGTAAAAATCATAACGCCGAATGGTTGCTTTTATTACTCGGCGAACTCCTATAATCCATTCGCATTGTTATCGATATCTAAAACGGCAGCCGGCTGCATGGCAAGCCGTAAAACCAGCGAAACAATAAGACGACAAGTCCATTCGGATTACTTGGAGGAGAAGAAGATGCACCAGAAATACTACACCGTCCCGCGCATGACCCTCGTCGCACTGGCCCTGTCCCAGGCCTTCGCGTCGCAAGCGCTGGCACAGGTCGCGCCGGTCGAAGCCAACACCGTCGTCGTGAAGGGCCTCCGCGCCAGCGCGGAATCGTCCCTTTCGATCAAGAAGAACGCGATGGAAGTCGTCGACTCCATCACGGCCGACGACATCGGCAAGCTGCCCGATCCTAACGTCGCGGAAACGCTCACACGCCTGCCGGGCGTGCAGGGTTACCGCTACGGCGGCGAAGGCGCCTCGCCGGGCGGCAACGGCTCCGGCATGACCATCCGCGGCCTGTCGAACCAGACGGCGTCGCAAATCAACGGACGCGCCTATTTCACCGCCGGCTCGCGCGAATTCAACATCGAAGACGCGGTTCCGGCCATGGTCGCCGGCATCGACGTCTACAAGAACCCTTCGGCCGAACACGTCGAAGGTGCCATCGGCGGCCTGATCAACCTGCGCACCCGCAATCCGAGTGATTTCAAGGGTTTTACCGCCGTGCTGAACGGCAATATGCGCTACAACGATCTCGTCCGGAAGAAAGAACCTGAAGTAAGCGGACTGCTCGCCAACCGCTTCGATCTCGGCGGCGGTTCGCGTATCGGCGTGATGGCCGCCTTCGCCTTCCAGAAGACCACCAGCCGTAACGACTCTGCCGGCACCAATGGCGGTATGAATTACCGGCGCACGGTTCGTGGCGACAGCGCCGAGTACGCGAGCCTGGCGGCCGCGAACACGGGCAATAACGTGGCCCTGCCCATGTCGAAATATGTCGGCCGCAGCGACATCACTTACCTGGCGCCCGTGGACGTGATACCGGCGGCGGGCACCGTTACTCCCAACGCAGTGCCGGACACGTCCAAGCTGACACCCGCACAGGCCGCCAACATTATCTCCGCCAATACCCTCGGTCCCTGGCCCAGTGTGGAAAGCATCGCGCGCACGCGCAAAGCCCTGAACCTCGGGGCCGATTATCGCGTCAACAATACCTTGCGCTTCTACACCGAAGGCGCCTACACCTCTTACCTGTACAACCAGAACTATCTTTTTACCCGCATTTTCAACGACTACGGGGGTAACGTCCAGAACCTGACGCTCACGCCGTTCACCATCAACGAGTACATGGCCAACCGCAACGCCAACGGCGGCAGCAACGACGTCGTGACTACCCAGCGTGCGCTCGGCGGTACCTTCCTGAACCAGCCGATCGGTACGTGGGGCGGCGATGAGCACAGCCTGTACACGACCTGGAACGTGGCCACGGGCGTCGAGTGGAGCCCGACCCCCGCACTGTCGCTCAAGGGCGATATCAACTACATCAGGGCGGACCGCATCAAGGACAACCGCCGTGTCGAGATGGGCAACGCACCCGGCCAGTACTTCGATATTACTCGCGTCAACCAGAACTGGAACGACGGCCACTACACCGACATTCACGGCAACGATTGGTCCGATCCAGCCAAATTCGTCTTCCAGAAATACAGCGGCGACGGCTACCAGGAATTCCACGACAATGGCGCCGCGACCGCGCTCAGCGGCATCTATACGTTCGAAGACGGCTTCTTCACCAGGTTGAAGTTCGGCACGCGCTTTGCGCATCAGACCAATCGGTTCTTTGACAAGAATCCCTACAACGGGGGCAAGTGGTTGACGACGGACGGCAAGCCGCTCGCCGCCGATTACTCGAACGCGATTTCCGCGGCGTCCAAGCCGGGCGTCCTGGGACAGGCGCCGACGAACATGCTGGGCAATCAGAACGGCTATACCGGGGGCTTTGTCGTGTACAACCCGGACGCGCTGCTGGGCAACCAGGTTGCCGCACAATTCCCGCAAGCGAATATCGTCCCCGAGGGCAGCTACCCGGAATATGAGCTGGGCCGTCGTTATCTCAACGAGAATACGCTGGCCGGTTACGTCTCCACCGACTTCGCGGCGTTCGACGAGCGCCTCAAGGGTAACGTCGGCGTACGTGTCGTCCGCACCAAGTCCCAGGCGACCGCGCGCGTCCTCTCCGACCCGGCCCAGGCGACGTCCCCGCTGATCGACAATACGAAAACGACGACCTACACGAATGTCCTGCCGGCGTTTAACGTCACCTACGACATCGCGAAGGATTTCCTGGCCCGCTTCGGCTATGGCCGCGGCATGACCCGTCCCAATCTGGACCTGCTGAATCCGAACTACTCGTACAACTTCGGAAACGGCACCGCCAACGTGGGCAATCCGGACCTGAGCCCGCAGAAAGCCGACAGTGTCGACCTCTCGCTCGAGCGCTATTTCAGCCCGACGAACTATCTGGCGCTCGGCCTGTTCAACAAGGACATCAGCGGCTTCTTCAGCCAACTCTCGAGCTGCGGGATGCCGCAGAATGCGGTGTCCTACACGGGGCCCAGCAACGGCTGCTCGAGTGGCCAGTGGATGGTCTCGAAGAACGTCAATGCCGCGAAGGGCTATGCGCGCGGCGTGGAATTGTCCGGGCAGTGGTTCTTCAACGACAAGGATAGCTGGCTGAAGAACTTCGGTGTGGCAGGCTCCTATACGTATGTCGATACGTCCGCTCCGCTGAATATCGGCACGAACACGGCGCCCATCTTCATCGACGCGCAGCAGAACTTCGTATCCAAGAACAGCTACAGCCTTACCGGCATGTACGAGGACAGCAAGCTGTCGGCCCGCCTCGTGTACACCTGGCGTTCGTCCCAGAACCGGGGTTACAACGGACTCATTCCGTTGTTCAGCACTTACATCGGGTCCTACGGTCTGGTCGACGGATCGATCAACTACGCGATCGACGAGCACCTGACGCTGTCCTTCAATGCGTCGAACATCACGAACACGGCGCCCAACCGCTACGCCGGCGAAGTGCAAACCATGGAAACGGGCCGGGAGTACTCGCACATGGACAACGGCCGCTCGTTCAGCCTCGGCCTGCGCTACAAGTTCTGATCACGGCAAGCACCGGCACGGACGACCGCACCGCGCGGCCGGCCGTGCCGGTTTTTTTCTTTGGATACCGACCACATGACCATCAGTTTCCAGCGCCGCCGCCTGTTGCAGCGCGCGGCTGCATCTGCTGCGCTCTTGCCGTTTACGGGCACCCTCCACGCGGCAGCCTCGCACCGGTTCGCGATCGGCGACCACGACTTCCTGCTGGACGGGAAGCCGATCCAGATCCGCTGCGGCGAGATGCACTTCGCGCGCGTGCCGCGCGAGTACTGGTCGCACCGCCTGAAGACCATCAAGGCGATGGGCCTGAATGCCGTCTGCGCCTATCTGTTCTGGAACTACCACGAGTGGCGCGAAGGGCGCTACGACTGGGCCGCCCAGCGTGACGCCGCCGAATTCTGCCGGCTCGCTCAGCAGGAAGGCCTGTGGGTGATCCTGCGTCCGGGCCCGTATGCCTGCGCCGAGTGGGAGATGGGCGGCCTGCCGTGGTGGCTGCTGAAGCACGACGGCGACGACTTCCTGCGCACGCGCGACGAGGCCTACCTCGCGCCGGCGCGGCGCTGGCTGAAGGAAGTCGGGCGCGTGCTCGGCCCGCAGCAGGTCACGCACGGCGGTCCGATCCTGATGGTGCAGGTCGAGAACGAATACGGCTTCTTCGGCGACGACGTGGGTTACCTGCGCGTGCTGCGCCAGGCGCTGCTGGATGCCGGCTTCGACGTCCCGCTGTTCCAGTGCAATCCGACGAATGCCGTCGCACGCACGCACATCCCCGAACTGTTCACGGTGGCGAACTTCGGCAGCGACCCGGCCGCCGGCTTCAAGGCGCTGGACGCCGTGCAGAAGGGCCCCCGCATGTGCGGCGAGTATTACTCAGGCTGGTTCGACACGTGGGGCTCGCCGCACCACGGCGGCGGCGTCGAGGGTGCGACGAAGGACATCGCCGCGATGCTGAAGGCGAACGGTTCGTTCAGCCTGTACATGGCGCACGGCGGCACGACGTTCGGCCTGTGGGGCGGTTGCGACCGCCCGTTCCGGCCCGACACGACGAGTTACGACTACGACGCGCCGATCGGCGAAGCGGGCTGGATCGGCGCGAAATTCGACGCGTACCGCGCGGCGATGACGCCGTTCCTGGCGCCGGGCGAAACGCTGCCCGAGCCGCCGCCGCGCATGCCCGTCATGGCGATTTCCCCGTTCGCGCTGGCCGAGTCCGTGCCGGTGAAGACCGCGCTGCCCGCGCGCATGATCAAGGCAGTATCACCGAAGCCGATCGAGCAGTACGACATCAGCCGCGGCCTCGTCTCGTATCGCGTGACCCTGCCGGCCGGTCCGGCGGGCGTCGTGGAAGTGGCGCGCGCGCGCGACCTCGCGTGGATCACGATCGACGGCAGGCAGGTCGGCACGTTCGACACGCGCTACCGCCGCTACAAGGTCGACGTACCGGCGCGCGGCAAGCCGGCCGTGCTCGAGATCCTGCTGTACACGATCGCGCGCGTCAACTTCGGCGTGGAGATCCATGACCGCAAGGGCATCCACGGTCCCGTCACGTTCACCGCGAAGGGCGGCACCGCACAGCCGCTGGAGAACTGGGAAATCCGCGCCATCGATTTCGATGCGGACGGCGTCCTGCCGCCGCTCGCCTTCAAACAAGGCCGGGGCAAGGGCGCGGCGTTCTACCGTGGCGCCTTCGATGCCGCGCGCACCGACGATACGTTCCTCGACATGTCGGCGTGGGGCCAGGGCGTCGTCTGGGTCAACGGCCGCTGCCTCGGCAGGTTCTGGAGCATCGGTCCCACGCAGACGATGTATCTGCCGGGACCGTGGATCCGCAAGGGCCGCAACGAGGTCGTGGTACTCGACCTGACGGGACCGCGCGGGCAGGGCACACCGACGATCGCGGGACGTACGACCCCGATCCTCGACCAGCTGCACCGCGAGCGCGACCTGCCGCGCCCACCGAGCACCGTCCGCCTGCAGCTGGACGGCGTGAAGCCGGCGCACGACGGCGAATTCGCGCCGGGCTCGCAGACGCAGGACGTGCGCTTTGCGGCTTCGGTGAAAGGCCGCCAGTTCTGCCTGGAGGGACTCGACGCGTTCGACGGCAAGCCGTATGCGGCCGTGGCGGAGCTGGCCCTGCTGGACAAGGACGGCAAGACGCTCGACCAGTCCAACTGGACCATCGCCTGGGTCGACAGCGAGGAAGCGACGAAGTCAGACGGCGGCGCGCTGAACGCCATCAACGGCCAGAACAGCGATTACTGGATCACGGCGGACAAGGCCCCATACCCGCACCGCCTCGTGATCGACCTGGGGCGGCAGATGGACGTGGCCGGCCTGCGCTACGTGCCGCGCCAGGGGCCGGACGGCACCGCGGGACGCATCCGCCGCTTCCGCGCCTACGTGGGCGACAGGCTGGTGGTGGAATAATCGAGGAGACGCAATGAAAGTATTCCTGGCAGCCGCGGTCCTGGCCGTGGCGACCCATGCGCAGGCCGGCGACGTGTTCCGGCCCGGCGCAATCTGGCCCGACGACAAGGGCGTGCACATCAACGCGCACGGCGGCGGCATCCTGCAGCACGACGGCGTGTATTACTGGTTTGGCGAGCACAAGGTCGCCGGCACGGCCGGCAACCGCGCGCAGGTCGGCGTGCACGTGTACAGTTCGCGCAACCTGACCGACTGGAAGGACGAGGGCATCGCGCTCGCCGTCACCGACGACCCCGCGAGCGACATCGTGCGCGATGCGATCATCGAACGGCCGAAAGTGATCCGCAATGCAAAGACGGGCAAGTTCGTCATGTGGTTCCACCTGGAGCTGAAGGGCAAGCGCTACGACGCGGCGCGCGCCGGCGTGGCCGTCGCCGACAAGGTGACGGGGCCGTACGTGTATCAAGGCTCGTTCCGGCCGGACGCGGGTGCATGGCCGGTCGATGTCAAGCCCGACGACAAGGATGCCGCCACGTCCTTCCTCGCGCGCGACTTCGCGGGCGGGCAGATGTCGCGCGACATGACCTTGTTCGTGGACGACGACGGCAAGGCCTGGCAGTTCTACGCGTCGGAGGAAAATCACACGATGCACGTGTCGCGCCTGACGGACGACTACCTGCGTTCGGCCGGACAGTACGCGCGCGTGAAGCCGAACGGCGACGACGAGGCGCCGGCCGTCTTCAAGCACGGCGGCAAATACTACCTCGTGACGTCGGGCCTGACGGGCTGGGCGCCGAACGCGGCGAAGTCGTACGTCGCGGACAACCCGCTGGGTCCGTGGACGGCGCTCGGCAACCCGGTGCGCGGCACGCCGGAACAGCAGAAGATCACGTTCGGCGGCCAGTCGACATATGCGCTCACGTTACAGCGCAACGGCTGCACGCGGCATATCCTGATGCTCGACGTGTGGCGCAAGGAGAATGCCATCGACGGGCGCTACGTGTGGCAGCCGGTCGAGTGGGAGGACGGCAAGCCGGTGGTGCGCTGGCGCGACCAGTGGACGCTGGCGGAGATGGACAAGCTGCCTTGCGACGGGCCTGGCGCCATGGGAGGCAATCGATGACCGAACCCGGCAAGACCGACCGCTCTGCGGGCGGCGCGACGGTGTGGGACGTCGCCAGCCGGGCCGGGGTCTCGGCCATGACCGTCTCGCGCGTCATCAACGGCAATACGAGCGTCAGCATCAAGAACCGGGAAAAGGTGATGCGCGCGATCGGCGAACTCAATTACGAGGTCAATGTGGCGGCGCGCGCCGCGCGCATCGGTACACTCCGTGTCGGCCTGTTGTACAGCAACCCCAGCGAGGCCTTCCTCAGCGCGTTCCTCGTCGGCGCGCTCACCGAGTGCGGCCAGAGCGGCGCGCACCTGATCCTCGAACACTGCGACAACCTGAAGAGCCAGCGCAAGGCGATCGACCGCCTGATCGATGACGGCGCCGACGGCATCCTCGTGCCGCCGCCGCTGTGCGATTCGAAGTCCGCCCTCAAGATGCTTGCGGAACTGGGCATCCCCTCCGTCGCCGTCGCCACCGCGCGGCCGTCACCGCAGATGTCGGCGGTGCGCATCGACGACTACGAAGGCGCGCTGACGATGATGCGGCACCTGCTCGCGCTGGGCCACACGGACATCGGCTTCATCAAGGGCGACCCGGAACACACGCCGACCCAGCTGCGTTACCAGGCATTCATCGATGCGATGCGCGGCGCGGGCCTCGACGTGCCCGCCGAGCGGGTGGCGCAGGGCATGTTCACCTACCGTTCCGGCCTGCTGGCGGCGCGCGAGCTGCTGGGGCAACCGACCCGGCCGACGGCCATCTTCGCCAGCAACGACGACATGGCGGCCGCCGTCATCGCCGTCGCGCACGGGATGCACCTGCAGGTGCCGGACGACCTGACGGTCTGCGGCTTCGACGACACGCCCGTCGCGACGACCGTGTGGCCGGAACTGACGACGATCCACCAGCCGATCACGGACATGGCGCGCAGCGCCGTCGCGCTGCTGATCGAGCATGTCCGCGCCCAGCGCTCGGGTCACGCCTATGACCGGCGGCACCAACTGATGCCGTTCACGCTGGTGGTGCGGGAGTCCACTTCGGGGGCCGACTGACGGTCATCGGCGTTGCCGATGGCGCCGATCGGTTTTTCCCGTTTCTCTTTCCGGTACGGTGCGCCGACAATCGCGCCATCGATGTCACGGGAGGGGAAATGAACAAGGAAAAGGTATTGGTCGTCGGCGGCAGTTCGGGGATGGGGCTGAGTCTCGCGCGGTCGCTGCTCGCGGACGGCAGCGCCGTCGTCATCGCGGGGCGCTCGCCCGACCGCCTGGCGCGGGCGCGGGCCGCGCTGGCCGACGTGGGCGACGTCCACACGGTCGCTGCCGACATCACGCGGGAGGACGACATCATCCGCCTGTTCGGTGAATGCGGCTACCTGGATCACATCGTGTCCACCGCCGCGGACATCGAAGGCGCTTACGAACTGCTGCCCGACCTGGAGCTGGGCGCGGCGCGCAAGGTCTTCGATTCGAAGTTTTTCGGGCCGCTGCTGTTGGCGAAGCACGGCACGTCCCGGCTCGCCGCGCACGGCTCCATGACGTTCACGTCCGGGATCGCGGCCTACCGCCCGGCGCCGCGCGGGTCCGTTGTCGCCGGCGTCAACGGCGCCCTCGCGTCCCTCGCGTACGCGCTGGCCGTCGAGCTGGCGCCGATCCGGGTCAACGTCGTGTCGCCGGGCTGGGTCGACACGCCGATCTGGCAGCACGTCGCGGGCGCCGAGGCGCCGGCCCGGCTGGACGCCATGGCGCAGAAGCTGCCCGTGGGCCGCATCGGCCGGCCCGACGACATCGCCGACGGCATCCGCTTCCTGATGCGCAACGGCTACGCCACCGGTTCAGTGCTGCATCTCGACGGCGGCCACCGCCTCGTGTAACGCGGTCATCGCGGACGACGCACGCGCGCGCCAGGCGAGTGAGACGGGCACCGTCGCGCCTTCGCCATGCCAGGGCACGATCGCGACGCGCGCGTCCGCGAGCGCGGGCACCATGCGCGGCACGATGGCGCAACCGAGGCCCCGTTCGACCATGCGGACGATCGCCGCCACGCTGTCGGACTGCCCGGCGATGACGGGTTCTCCGTCCACGCGCGACCGGAACGCCGCCTCGAACATCCGGCGATAGGCGCAGCCCGGCGCCGTCACGAGAAAGCGCTCGTGTGCGACGTCGTCGTGGCCGGCGCTCGCACGCGCCGCCAGCCGATGGCCGGGCGGCACGATCAGCATGAGGGGCGCATGGGCGATCACGCCGCATTGAACGCCGTCGTCGTGCGGGCGCGTACCGAAGAAGAGGGCGGCGTCCAGCGTGCCGTCCTTCACCTGCGCATGCAGTGTCGACGTCTGGGCCACGGTCACGCGGACGGCGATGTCCGGGTGGGTGGCCGCCATGCGCGCCACGACGTCCGGCAGGAATGCGGCGGCGAGGGTCTCGATGCCGCCCACCTCCAGCGTCCGGCACGCGCTGCCGGCCGCGGCGAGGACGGCGGCGCGCGCCTCGTCCGCCAGGCGGATCAGCCGGTCCGCGTAATCGAGCAGGCACGCGCCCCCGTCCGTCAACGCGAGCCTGCGGTTCGAGCGGTCGAACAAGGGCACGCCGAGGTCGGCCTCCAGCGCCTGGATCTGTTCCGTGACGCTCGATTGCGTGCGGTGGATTTGCCGCGCGGCCTCGCTGAAGTTCAGCGTGCGGGCCACGCGGACGAAGGTTTTCAATCGTTTGAAGTCCATGGTGCGGAGAGTTTACCCCGCCGGCGGTACCCCCAGCATTTCCTCGAGATGCGCCAGCGCCCCCTGGTCCTTGACCACGGACCGCAGCCACGTGTGCAGGTCCTGCTCGCCCGCCGCCGCGGCCTTCTCGACGAAGTAAGACACGGGGCTGTGCGGTTCCGTCTCGCGGAAGAATTTCGCGATCAGGCGCAGCTGCGCGATCGCGTCCGCGCGCGAGCGGATCGCGCCGGCGACGACGGCCTGCGGCTGCGGCGCCGTCACGACGGCTTGCGTTCCAGCGGATGGTTCCGCGGGCGCTTCCGCGGGAACAACGGCCTGCGGTGCGGCCGCGGGCGCCGGCAGCGTGTGCAGCAGCGCCTGCACGGCTTCGCGCGCCTGCGAAAAGCCGGGACTGTCCTGGCCCAGGCGAGCGTCGGCCGCGCGTTCCAGTTGCGCGAGCGCGTCCAGGCAGTTTTCCGCGTCCGCGCGCATGCCCTCGATGAAGGCGCTGGAGTTGCCGCGTTTTGCCGCTTCCATGTCGGCCAGGCGCGGCGGCGTGTCGGCCTCGCCGCCGGCGGCGGCGCGGCGGCGCGCGGCTTCGAAATCGACGGTGGAATACGCGGTGCCGCGGCCTTCGGTCAGCGGCATCTCGCGCACGAGGGCGCGCGTGCGCGACAGGATCCACGCGAGATTGCCGATGCGCTGTTCCTGGTCGCCGCCATCCGCTTCCGGATACAGGCCCAGGTCCCAGTAGCGTTCGCACAGGCCCGCCAGCACCCGGAAGCCTTCGCCCAGGCCGCGCAGGTGGTGGCGCTTGGCGGCGGCTTCCGTCAGCCAGACGGCGAGGCGCAGGTCCTTGGTCTGTTCGGCCAGCAGGCGCGCGCAGCGGTCGACGACGAAGCCCCAGTCGGCCTCCTTCAGGTCCGTCACCCATTCGCCCTGCGCGAGCGACGGGTCGTCGAACTGGCGTGCGCGGGCGATGGCGTCCAGTTCGGGCGAGAAGGCGAGGTCGGCGCCGCACGGGGCGGCGTCGGAGATCGGGGCGAGCAGGGCGTCGGCGGTGAACATGGTGTCTTTCAATGGAAAATCATTGCGCGAGGCGGAATTCGATGCGGCGATTGCGCGCGCGGCCCTCGGCGGTGTCGTTGCTGGCGATCGGGCGGTCCGGGCCCTGGCCGCTGGCGGACAGGTTCTCTTCCGCGATGCCGTGCGCGGCCAGGTAGGCCTTCACCGTGGCGGCGCGCGCCTGGCTCAGGCTCACGTTGCTGGCGCGCAGGCCGGCGCTGTCCGTGTGGCCGATGATCTCGATGCGGCGGCCCTTCAGCTTCTGCATCGCCGCGACCATCTCGTCGAGGATCGCGCGGCCGGTCGGCGTCAGGGTCGCCTTGCCGCTCTCGAATTCCACGGTGCGGTTGGCCAGCGTGTTGTCGAGCAGGGCCTGCTCGGCGGCGGAGACGCGCAGGCCGTTGTTGACGGTGTAGGTCGGGTTCAGGTTGGTGGCGACGTTGCTCGCAATGCGCTGGCGCAGCGCCTCGTTCGCGACTTCGCCGCGCAGGCTGACGTTGCTGCCGTCGATCCTGAGCTGGCCGCGGCTGATCTGGCGCAGGTCCGGCGTGATCAGCTTCTGCACGTAGCCGTTCCAGTTCGCGGGCATGGCGACGGGGCCGATGGCGATCTGGTCGACCACGCGGTCGGCGCCGTAGACCTCGCGCAGTTTCGCGAGCACGGCGGCCTTGGTCGCCTCGTCCGGCACGGTGCCGCTGGCCGTGACCTGGCCCGGTTGCGCGGCGGCGGGGGCGGGCGCGGTGTTCTGCGCGGCGGCGATGCCGGCGTGGCACGTGACGAAGAACGCGAGGAGGGCGCGCTGGGTGAAGATTCGCATATCAGGATCCGATGAATGCCGCGGCGACGGAATCGAGCGCGGACTTGAGGGACAGGCTGCCCTGCGCCAGCCAGGCGGAGAGCTTGCGCACGGCGTAGTCGCCGTCGACCTGGTCCTCGACCCATTCGAGGTCGGCGAAGCCGATGAGGTGGTCGAGGCCCGCCTGCGGGTCGATGAGGGTGCGCAGCGTCTGCGCCGACGCGCCGGAAAAGCCGACGACGAGCGCCGGCCGGCCGTCCAGCCGCGTGACGAACAGCGCCAGCTCGAAGTCGGCGCGCGCGAGGAAGGGCGCGATCACGTGCATCCAGAACGCGGCCACGAGGTTGCGGTGGATGGGGTCTTCCGGCAGCGGCAGCACGAGGCTTTTTTCCAGGCGTCCGGACCCGCTGGCCAGCACGGGCTGCAGCAGCATGCCCAGCGCCAGCAGCACCTGGCGCGTGGAGACGGCGAAGCCGGCGCCCGCCAGCAGTGCATCCAGCGCGGCGATCGTCTGCACTTCCAGGAAATCGTCGAACGCCGGGTCGTATGCGGCGGCGCGCAGGTCCAGGTCGATCGGCTGGCTGCTGGCCGCAAGCAGCGGCGCGGCCGGATCGCCCGCGTTGCGCACGCCCGCCGTCAGGGTCTCGAGCCGGCACCACAGGCGTGTGAACACGAGCGGCGTCGTGGGCAGGAACGCGGCGGGCTCCGCGATTTCCATCGCGCCGGCCATCAGGAACGGATAGCGGCGGCTCGATTCGTCGCTGCTCGCCACGATGTGGCCGCCGATCGCGTGGCGCCGGCGCGGGCCGACGAACGCGAAGTGCAGCGGCGCGGCGGTGTCGTACGCGAGCTTCCAGCGCGCGTTGGTGCTCATCAGGTCCATCGCTTCCGACAGCCAGTCGTCCAGCACCTTGAGGAGGGCCGGGCTGGCGCTGCCGCGCACGAAGTCGCCGCGGCTGGGCAGCTTGCCGAAATAGCCGACGCTGACGGGGGTCGTGAGGCGGCTCATTGCGCAGCTCCCGCCAGCGCCGTCTGCACAGGGGCGGTGCGCGGCGCCGTGATCGTTTCCGGCAGGCGCAGGCGCTTGAAGCCCTGGCCCGACGTGGACGCCTGGACAGGTGCGGGCGCCGGCGCGGCCGGCAAGACCTTCAGGTTCGCCGTCACCGTGACGCCGCCGGCCTGCCACGACAGCTCGAACGCGCCGTCGGGCTTGCGCTTGCGCTGGGCCGCGTCGATCATTTTCTTGAGGCCGAAGTGGCCCGGCTCGTCCAGCACGACGACGTTGCGGCCCTCCGGCGTGAGCGCGGTGATCTTCGCGCCCGGCACGCCCTGCGGATTCGGCCACACCATGTGCACCCACGGCTGCGGCTGGCCGCGCCAGCGCAGCGACTGGCCGTCGATCTCCAGCGTGAATTCGGTGGCGCCCTGCGTGCCCAGCGCCTGCAGGTCGAAGCGGGTCTGCGCCTCGCCGCCGCTGCTCGCCGCGGCATTGGCGACGCCGCCGGCCGCCAGCGGCGCGACCCAGCCCGGGAAGCTCGCGACGACGTTCGGGGCCAGGTTCACGCCCATGTCCGCCCAGGTGCGCGGGCTGAGCGAATCGCCGCGGCGCACAACCAGCGGACCCACCGTCGTGTTGAAGAATTTCGCGATGGCGCCGTCCGGGCCGAAGACCTGGCCGATCTCCGCATTGCTCGCCTCGGCCTTGGACTCCGTCGAGAACGGATACTTCGTCGCCAGGTCGCGGTTGAACGGCTGGACGACCTGCGCCGCCCACACCTTGTTGATCTCGGCTTCCGCCGGCTGCACGATCACGGCGAACGTCTGCATCAGCGGGCGCACGAGCACGGGGCGCAGCGCCTGGCGCTGGGCGTCCGTCATCCCGACCAGCATCTGCTCGTCCACGTATTTCAGCGCGTCGGCCAGTTCGGAACCGCTGCCGTCCAGCGTCTGCTGCATCAGCTGCTTGGCGCCGGGGCCGGGGTCGCCCTGGTTCTTGATCTGGTTGAAGCGGGCGCGCAGCTTCGACAGGTTGTCGACGTAGCCGCGCATCAGCGACGCGTCCTTGTCGCGCGCGATCACCAGGCGGGCCACGCCGGCGAATTCGCGGCCGACGGGGCCCAGCGCGGGCGCATTGGCAGGCTGTGTGCCTGGCGCCGGCAGGCTGACGTTCACGATGGCCGGCTTCTGGCGCAGGATCGTCTCGCGGAACCAGCCCGTCAGGCCGCTCTGCGCGCGCTGCAGCGTAGCGCCTGCCAGGGTCGGGTTGTCCCACGACGTCTGTTCGTACACGGTCGACACGAGCTTGTTGATGGGCGAATTCTGCGGATCGCCCAGGCGGTTCATCGCGGCGGCGGCGCCGTCGAAGCCTTCCAGATCCTTCACCGTCACACCCTGCATGAACTTCTGCCATTCGCGCGCGTATTCCGCCTTGTACAGGTCAACGAGCGATTTCTGGATCTGTTCCGGGCTGCCTTCCAGCGTGAGGTCGTCGCGCGCGGCGGTTTTCAGCACCCAGTCGGCGCTCTGCAGCTCGCGGTTGGCGGCGTCGCGGAACGCCTGCTGCACGAAGCCTTCCCACGCCTGGCGCGTGAAGGCGCCCGAGATGGCGTAGCTGCCGAGGACGAGGTCCTTGTCCTGGTCGCCGACGATGCGCGCCACCGTGATCGACGGATAGCGCGTGGCGGCGCGCGCCTTCACGTCCGCGTACACGCGCTCCCTCGCCGGCATGCCGCGCACGACCTTGCGCAGGCTGTCGCGGGTCTGGTCGACGAGCGCGAGGCGCGTGTCGATGACGGGCCACGACGGGTCGTTCACCTGCGCGAGGTAGAACGAGATCATGCGTTCGGCGCTGCGGATCATCTGCTCGCGCGGCATCGCGCCGCGGTTCGATTCCAGCCAGTTGCGCCAGAAGCGCGTCAGCTGGTCGTTCAGGTGGGCGCTCTCGGCGCGCGATTTATCGCCCAGCATCAGGTACGTCTTCAGCGCGTTGTACGCGTCTTCGGTGTCCGCAGGCGACGCATCCTTGAACTGCTGCGGCGCGTCGGCGGCGGGCGCGGTGGTGCCGGCGGGCTTGTTCAGCGGCTGCAGCTGGCCCGCGTTGCCGTTCACGTCGGCGAGGTACGATTCCAGCGATTGCCCGACGGGCTTCAGCATCAGTTCGCGCACGCCGGCGAAGTACTCTTCCTTCAGTTTCCGGTTCAGCAGGTTGCCCTGGTACAGGCCGAGGCTGAGGCTCAGCGGGCGGTGTTCGGCATAGCGGTCGAGCTGTTCGATGCGGTCCTGCAGGATCTCGAGCGCCTGGAAGCGCGACTGCAGGTCGAGGCTCTTGCTCTGCACGCGGATGGCCTGGTCCAGGTCGGCCTGGACGTTGGCGACGAGCTGGCGGTTGTTCATGTACGACCAGCTCCAGCCTCCGAGCGCGAGCCCGACGATGGCCGTCGCGGCGAAGAACGCGGCATAGCGCAGGCGCGTCTTGGCGGGGCTGGCGTATTGCGCGACGAGGTCCTTGTCGGCGAAGATCACCTTGCGGAACAGGTTCAACAGGAAGTAACCCTGCTGCTGGTGCTGGTCTTCGTGCGCGGGCGGCGCGAGGCGCAGGTCGAAGCGCTGCGCGACGCGGGCCGACGACGTCGACACCGTCTCGCCTTCCTGCAGCGCGCTCGTGAAGTAGAAGCCGCGGAACACGGGCTTGAACTGGAACGGATTGTCCTCGAACAGCGTGGCGACGAACGCGCGCAGCGCGGGCTTGATCGACGCGAATTCGAGCGGGAACGTGAACACGCCGGACGGCATGCTCTCGCGCCGCTGCAGCGCCATGTTCGCGAGGCTCAGTTCCTTCAGGCCGTCGTACAACTCGTCGAAGCGGGCGTCGAACTGGTCGAGCAGGCGTTCGCTCGTCACGTGCTGGTCGTAGGGCAGCGTCGCGCCCCACACTTTTTCGCGCTCGGCGCGCTCGCTGTCCTGGAAGAATTCGTTGAAGCCGTCGATCAGGTCGGCCTTCGTGAACACGACGTAGACGGGGGCGTGCACCTCCAGGCGTTCCGTCAGTTCCTGCACGCGCTGGCGCAGGTTCTTGGCCAGGTTGATCGCGAACTCGGGACGGTTGCGCGTGAGTTCCGCGATGCTGACGGCGATGATCACGCCGTTGATCGGCGCCTTGCGGCGGTGCTTCTTGAGCAGGTCGAGGAAGCCGAACCACTCGGCGCGGTCCTGGTCGACGACGGAGTAGCGCCCGGCCGTGTCGAGCAGGATGCCTTCGGTCGTGAAGAACCAGTCGCAGTTGCGCGTGCCGCCCACGCCCTGCACGATCTTGCTGTCGGCGAAGGGGAATTGCAGGCCCGAGCTGGCGATCGCCGTGCTCTTGCCGGCCGCCGGGTTCCCGATGATCATGTACCACGGCAGTTCGTACAGCGCGGCGCTGCCGGACAACTGGCCCAGCTTGGAGCCCTTTATCGTCGCGATGGCGTCCAGCAGGCGCTTGCGGATCACTTCCGTCTCCTGGCGCTGCGTGGCGTCGGGGACGGGTCGATGTTGGTCCTGGTTGGCCTGTTGTTCGAGCATGTCGCCGATCTGTCCGGCCTTTCTCGCATGGCGCCAGCGGCGGAACAGCCAGACGGTGGCGCCGACCGCGAGTGCGATGCCGAGCACGATCCACGGCAGCGAGGCAGGCCATTGCAGCAGCCGCGCGGCCAGGAACAGCAGCGCGGCGAAGGCCACCCAGCCGATGACGGCGAGGCTGGTGCGGGTGGTCAGGAAATCCCAGATTTTTTGCATGATTACGAGAGTGTGATTAATGCTTCATGACCCCGGGCAGGCGCAGTTCCGTGTGCCCGAAGTCCATCATTTTCCAGCGTCCGCCCCACGTGAGGCCGACGGATTCGGCCACCTGGCCGTACAACTGGTAGCCGCGCATCGCCCACGGATTCTTTTCCGAGATCACGAGCTTGCCGTCGCGGACGAACGCGCAATCGGCGGCGAGGCCGTACTGGTGCCAGCTTTGCCACGAGCGCGCGTTCGTGACGCCCTGTCCCAGCGCGGCCAGCGCATCCTGGCGCGCGGGACTGCGGTAGCCTTCCAGGATCGCCATCTCGTAGCCATGGCGCTCCTTCATGATCCGGAAGACGGTCAGCAGGCGCTGCGTGTAGTCCGCGTTCAGCATGGCCCAGTCGCGGCTGGCCGAGGCGAGCAGCGGCCGTTCCTGCGCCACTTCGGCCGTCGTGAACACGAGCGGCGGCAGCGGGGGCGGCGGCACGAGCTGCTCGCCCTGCAGCAGGTCGGCCACCTGCGTGTTCACGGCGCGCTCCGTCGACTCGTAGCCGCTCAGCATGGGCCGTTCCGCGAGCAGCAGGGCGGCCAGCGGCGGCAGCCCGACGAGCGCCGCGCCGCACGCGCATGCGATCCAGTGGCGCCGCACGAAGCCGGCCAGGCTGTCCGCCGCCGCGCGGCCGTTCGCGGCCAGCGCATCCGCGTCGCGCAGGCGCTGCTGCGCGAGCGCGCCCGCGCGCCGGCCGAGCCGCAGCCCGGCCCCCGCCAGCGCGTCCAGCACGAATTCGCGGCCGGCCGGGAACAGCACCATCCAGCTGATCGCGCACGCCAACACGAAATACACCGTCACTGCCAACACCCACACCGCTCTCTCCGGAAGCTGTTCACATTGTTGTCGAAGAAATATTTCCCGAAAGTATAAATCCGGTAAGCGACAACCCCGCGCACGATTGAAAAAACGCAAAAACTCACCAATTGTGTTAATCGCGCACGATTAAAAGCAAATTAGAGGCACAATTGTCTTGATTCTTGTAAAGTAATGCAAACTTTTTTAAGGAGCTGATTTGCAACATCAAGGCGATCGCCCGGTCCGTGGCGGCCGGCCCAGCCTGCTCTCGCCCGAAGAGCAGCCGGTTCAGGAGCGGCAGGGCATCCTCAGTTCGCTGGACGGCATGCCCGGACAGGCAGCGGCGGCACCCGGGCCGCGCCCGCGTTCGCGTGCGCTGGCCTGGGGCGGCGTGGCCGCCGGCGTGGTTGCCGTGTGCGGCGCGCTGTTCCTGTTCGGTGGAAGCGATGAACGGTCCGTGCCTGCCGCGGCGCCGGTCCAGGTCGCGGCCGCACCGGCCGCACCGGTCACGCCGTCCGTCACGCCGGTCGCGCTGCCGGCGCCCGCACCGGCACCGGCGGCCGCCGTGCTGCACGACGAGCCGGCGGCGCCGGTCGAGCCCATGACCAATCCGCTGGCCGACATGGCGCCGGCCGTGCCCGCGCCGCACAAGGAGCGGGCGGCCAAGCCGGAGAAGTCCGCGAAGGTGGAGAAGGCCGAACGCAGGGAAGCGCATGCGAAGGTCGCGCACGCCAAGGCACAGGAGCGGGCGCGCGAGGCCGCGAAGGACAAGAAGACGAAGGCGAAGCCGGGCGCGGTGCGCGAGCAGGACAGCGACGTGGTGCTGCTGGCTGCGCTGATCGGCCATATGGAACCGAAGCGGGGCAAGGCGACGCCGGCGGAACAGCTGGCGTCGTGCCGCCGCTACAACGCGGCCGGCGAAGAGCAGTGCCGCGCGCGGGTGTGCGCCGCGGCGGGCCCCAAGGAGCCCGCGTGCAAGCGCGTGCGGGCCGCGCGCGCGGACGCGGAGTCGTGACCTAGCGCTGTCCGGCCGGCGGCCGGTACGCGCCGTAGCGCATGCCGAGCGCCGCGATGGCACCGTCGGCCAGGCGCGCACGCACGATGCCGTTCACGCGATCCAGCGTGGCGGCGTCCGTGTCGAGCAGGTCGATCGCCACGTCGAAGGCGAATTCGGCCGGATCTAGCAGCGTGTCCAGTATGCGCAGGCTCCCCGTGCCGGCTTGCAACCGATACCAGCCGGCCGCCACGTCCGACACGACGCCGGCGTCCGCGTCGCCCCGCACCACGGCGGCGATGATCTCGGGATCGGTCCGGAACCGCACCCACACGGGCACGCCGTGCGCATCGAGCCAGCGGTGCGCCCACGAGCCGCTCGGCACCGCGACGTGGCCCGTGCGCAGCGTGTCCAGCGTGGCGGCGGGACCGCGGCCCGTGTCCACCACGACCGCACCGGCCCGCATCCATGGCACCGTCAGCACGTTGCGCCACGACGCCGGGTGGTCCTCCGCCTTGACGACGGCCGCGCCCATGATCGCGTCGCAGCCCACGCGGCGGGCCAGTTCGCGGCGCGGGATCCAGCGCACGCCGAGCGTGAGACCGAGGTCGGACGCGACGAGCCGGCCCAGGTCGACGTACAGCCCGGCGGGCGTGCCGTCGCGCCGCGAGAACGGCATGTCGTCCGGCGCCGCGCAGATCACGAACTCGTTCGACGCCGCCATCTCGGGCAGCGTACGCGCGTGTGCGGTGGCCGCCACGCAGGCCAGGGTGACCAGGCCATGCTTACGAAGACGCGCCATGGCGGCCTCCTATTTCGCCGCGCCGGCGTTCTTCAGCGACAGGATGTACGCGGTGAGCTCCTGGATCTGCTGCTCGTTGAACGCGCCTTTCCACGCCGGCATGTTGAAGGCGCCGCGCTGCTTGCCGTTGGCGATCGTCTCCATGACGTATTCCCTGGTCAGGTCGTCGCGGCCCTGCAGCGGGGCCGCCTTGCCGCCCGAGCCGGCATTGCCGTGGCAGTAGACGCAGCTCTGGTTGAAGCGCTTCGCGCCCGCGTCGATCATGGCCTGGTCGGGCTTGGCGGGGCCGGAAATGGTCGGTGCGACGGCCATGGCGGCGGATGCGCACAGCAGCTGGACCGCGAGGGCGCAGGCGATGGGTTTGAACATGAGAGTCTCCTTGATTGTCGTTGGTGGTGAAGCGGGCGCGCGCGGCGCCCGCGTTGAAGTGAAAACGAGCGCGCCGTGCGCGCTGAACGTCAATCGAGCGCGAACACGACCATCGCCGCGCCGCCCGTGAGCTGCTTCACGGCCGGGAAGGCGGAGGCCATGAAGCCGGGCGCCAGCGAACCCCAGCCGCTCGGCACGGCGATGTACTGCTTGCCGTTCACCGCATAGCTGACGATGCCGCCGCGGATGCCGGAGCCGGTCTGGAACTTCCACAGCTCCGCGCCCGTGTCGGCGTCATACGCGTGCACGAAGCCTTGCGGGTCGCCGTTGAACACGAGGCCGCCGCCCGTCGTCAGCACGCTGCCCAGGCCCGGGACCGGGTACTTGACGCTCCATTTCAGCTTGCCCGTGAGCGGGTCGCGCGCATCGAGGCGGCCTTCGGCGGGACGGTCCGACGGCGGCACGGCTTCGAGCTTGTCGACGCCGAGGTACAGGCTCGCGATGCCCATGCCGGACGTCTCCTGCCTGGCCGGGATCACGTTCTGGCAGACTTCCATCGCGTTCGTGTACCACAGCTTCGTCTTCGGGTTGTACGCGCCCGCGTTGTAGCTGCGCGTGCCGAGCAGGTAGGGGCACAGCAAGGTCTCCTTCCCGACCGGCATCTCGCGCCGGCCGATCAGTTCCCCCGTCTTCGGATCGATCGTCTTGACGAAGTTGTAGGTCTGGCTCAGGGGCCACACGTTTTCCAGCTTGCCGTCCGCCTTGTCCATCACGAACACGAAGCCGCTCTTGTTCAGGTGGACGACGACGTCCTTGCCGTCCTTCTTGAGCAGCAGGGCCTCGTACGTGGAGTCGTAGTCGAACGTGTCGTGCGGGATCTCCTGGCGATGCCATTTCAGCTTGCCCGTCTTCGGATCGAGCGCCAGCAGGCTCGCCGTGTACAGGTTGTCGCCCTTGCGGCCGTCGCCGTAGAAGTCCGGCGCCGCGTTGCTCGTGCCGATGAAGAACGTGTCCGACGCGGCGTCGTACGTGCCCGGCATCCACGCGCCGCCGCCCGCGACTTCGCCCGTGTCGCCGGGCCAGCTGGCGGGATCGTCGCGGATCGTGTCGAAGGTCCACATCTGCGCGCCCGTGATGGCGTTCACCGCGTAGATCTTGCCGCGCTGCGCCTGGTCGCCGCCCGTCGTGCCCCCGATCAGGACGTCGCCCGCCAGCACCGGCGAGGACGAGAACAGGCAGCCGAAGCATTTCTTCAGGTCCGTCAGCTGCGTGGACCACACTTCCTTGCCCGTCTTGTCGTCGATGGCGACGAAGCGGCCGTCCAGTGTGCCGAGGTAGATGCGGCCGTGGCCCAGCGTCAGGCTGCGGCCCAGCGAAGCATAGAAACTTTCGGACGCGACGGCCGCCAGCTTCGGCTGGTAGTGCCACAGCGGCTTGCCGGTGGCGCCGTCGAGCGCAAACACGTGGTTGTTGGGGCCCACGTAGTACAGCACGCCGTCCTTCACGAGCGGCGTGGAAACGAGGCCGGACGTGATGTCGCCCGGCTGGTGGATCCACACGGGTTTCAGCTGCTTGACGTTGCGCGTCGTGATCTGGTCCAGCGGCGAATAGCGCCAGGCGTTCGACGTGCGGTGGTATTGCGTCCAGTTGGCGTCGTCGTCGTCGTGGGCGGCCGCGGGCTGCGTGAGCGACAGGGCGAGCAGGAAGGCGGCGACGGCGGCCGCCGTGTTGGAACGGGTGGTCGGATGCATGTTGGGTTCCTCGGAATGCGTTGGATGGATTACCACACGAAGCGGCCGCCGAGGGTCGCGTAGCGGGTGTTGGTCGGCCGGCCGAAGACGGGGTTCAGCGAGAACGTCGAGCGCGCGAGTTCGGCATACACCGTCACGTGCGGGTTCACCGCGTAATAGGCGCCGCCGATGCGCGATTGCGCGAGGTGGCCCGGCGTGCTCGCGGTGTCGTCGATGCGCGTGCGGCCGTAGCTGGCGCGCAGCGACAGCGCGTCCGTCGCATGCCACACGACCTGGGCGAAGCCGCCGCGGCTGCGGCGTTCGCGGCCGGCGGCATCCAGCGCGTCGACGTCCTGCATCAGCACGGACCCGAGGCCGTCCGCCTTGAAGCCGGAGACGTGGAAGTTCAGCGGGCCCACGTCGACCGTCGTGCCGGCCGAGATGCCGCGCGTGTGGACGTCGTCCTGCACGCAGGCGCCGCCGCCCGCGACGGTGCAGTGGCGCGCCGTTTGCCACGTGAAGTCGCCGTACAGCTTGAACTTCGCGCCGGCCAGCTGGTCGTTCCAATACACGCCGCCTTCCACGCGCGGCGAATTCGTCTGGTCGGCGCCGGCGCCCGTGAACACGTTGCGGATCTGGCTCGGGTCGTACAGCGCCACCGAGAACGACAGCGGCACGGTCTTCGGCGAGTTGTAGCGCAGGCCCGCGTTGAAGTTCGTGTACATATAGCCCGCGTTGAAGGTCGCGGCCAGCGCGTTGGTCGTGTTGACGACGTCGTAGCCCGTCAGGCCGCCCGCCAGCACGGACGCATCGGCCAGCACGGGTTCCGCCTGGTAGATGCCGTAAGACTTGCCGATCACGATCTCGCCCCAGGAGGCGGACGCCTTCGCCCACATCTCGCGCGGGTCCAGCGACTTGCTGCCCGTGTTGCCGACGTTGCCCGCGTTGCGGAAGTTGCCTTCGCCCGATTGGGAGTTGATGTACAGGCCCACGCGGCTGCTGTACGTGATGCCGTCGATGGCGGGCGAGGTCACGGTGAACGCGAACAGGCTCGGCGTCGTGCCCGACGTCATGCGAAAGCCCGTCGTGCCGGCGTCGTCGCCGTTCTGGCGGTGCGCCTGCACGATGATCCAGCCGTCCGTGCCGAGCTTCCAGCCGCCCGGCGTCTCGAATTCCACGGCCGCGTGGGTGGAACCCGCGGCCGCGCAGGCCAGCAGCGCAAGCAGCTTGCGCGTCTTGTGTGTCTCTTTCATGTCGTCTCCATTGATTGTTGTAGGTACTGCGCTGGTCGCATCTGCAAAAACGGTGCCACCACGCGGCTCACTCTTGCAGGGCTGTGCGCGGCCGTCCGCGCTGAAACAGATGTCGCAGCCGGGCGGCCCGTGCCTGCGACATTTGGCGCGTCCGCGCGGCCGAAACAGGCGTTTTTGCCCGTCGCGACGGGGGAAACGGGCATGGCATCGAATTTGCTGAAGGGGTAGGTGCATGCACCAACCCACAGACAAGGAGACAGCAACATGCAGCCGACACGGGAACACCTGCTCTGGATGTACGAGAAGATGATCGAGATCCGCGAGTACGAAGAAACGATGGCGAAGGTTTACCTCGAGGGCAAGCTGCCCCCGAAGATCCAGAAGGGCCTCGCGTTCGACATCGGCGCCGGCCCCGTGCCGGGCGAGATGCACCTCGCGGCCGGCCAGGAGCCGGTCGCCGTCGGCGTGTGCGCGCACCTGGGCAATGACGACAGCGTCGTCGGCGCGCACCGCTCGCACCACTTCGCCATCGCCAAGGGCGTGCCGCTCGACGCGATGACGGCCGAGATGTTTGGCAAGGACACGGGCCTGGGCCGCGGCAAGGGCGGCCACATGCACCTGTTCCACGTGCCGACCAAGTTTTCCTGCAGCGGCATCGTGGGCGCCAGCGCCCCGCAGGCCTGCGGCGCCGCGCTCGCCGCGCGCAAGCTCGGCAAGGACTGGGTCGCGATCGCCTTCTTCGGCGAAGGCGCCGCCAACCAGGGCGCGTTCCACGAGGCGCTGAACCTGGCGGCCGTGTGGAAGCTGCCCGTCGTCTTCGTCTGCGAGGACAACAAGTACGGCATCTCGGTCGAGAAATCCGTGTCGACGTCCGTCGCGTCGAACGCCGTGCGCGGGGCCGGCTACGGCATGCCCGGCGTCCTCGTCGAGCGCAACGACGCCGTCGAGGTGTACGCGGCCGCCGGTGCCGCCATCGCCCGCGCGCGCCGCGGCGAAGGCCCGACCCTCATCGAAGTCAAGACGGACCGCTACTTCGGCCACTTCCAGGGCGACCCCGAGACCTACCGGCCGAAAGGCGAAAGCGCCGCGCTGCGCCAGGACGATCCGATCGTGCGCCTCGGTGCGCGCCTGCGTGCGGAAGGCCTGATCGACGACGCGCAGGACCGCGACCTGCGCCTGGCCGTCGCCGGCCGCATCGAGGCGGCATTCGCGTTCGGCCGCAACAGCCCGTACCCGGATCCGCAGGACGCCCTGAAACACGTATTTGCCGAATGAACAAGGAGACAGACAATGCAAAGCAATAGCAAAGGCGCCGTGCGCACGCTCACCATGGCGCAGGCCATCGCCGAAGCCATCGGCCAGGAAATGGAGCGCGACCCGTCGGTGTTCGTGATGGGCGAGGACATCGGCAAGTACGGCGGCATCTTTTCGGCCACCACGGGCCTGCTCGACCGCTTCGGTCCCGAGCGCATCATGGAAACGCCGATCTCGGAAACCGCGTTCATGGGCGCGGCCGTGGGCGCCGCCGCGGACGGGTTGCGTCCCATCGCGGAACTGATGTTCGTCGACTTCTTCGGGGTCTGCTTCGACCAGATCTACAACCACATGGCGAAGAATTCGTACATGTCCGGCGGCGCACTGAAACTGCCGGTGGTGATCACGACCGGCATCGGCGGCGGCTACAACGACGCGGCCCAGCACTCGCAATGCCTGTACGCGAGCTTCGCCCACATGCCCGGCCTGAAAGTCGTCGTGCCGTCCAATGCGTACGACGCGAAAGGCCTCATGGTCCAGGCGATCCGCGACGACAACCCGGTCGTGTTCTGCTACCACAAGGGGATCATGGGCCTGTCGTGGATGTCCTACTTCGAGGGCAGCACGAACGCCGTGCCCGAGGAAGCCTATGCGATCCCGTTCGGCGAGTCGCGCATCGTGCGCGAGGGCAGCGACGTCACCATCGTCACGCTGAGCCAGATGGTGCAGAAGGCCGCCATCGCGGCCGAGCAGCTGGCCGCGGAGGGCATCTCCGTCGAGGTGCTGGACCTGCGCACCATCGTCCCGCTCGACCGCGCCGGCGTGCTGGCGTCCGTCGCCAGGACGGGCCGCGTGCTGATCGCCGACGAAGACTACCTGAGCTTCGGCCTGTCCGGCGAGATCGCCGCGCTCGTCGCCGAACACCTCGACACCATCCAGCTGCGCGCGCCGGTAAAACGCCTCGCGGTGCCCGACGTGCCGATCCCGTTCAGCCGCCCGCTCGAGCAGGCCGTCATTCCGCAGGTGGACACCATCGTCGACGCCGTGCGCGGCCTGATGCGCGCGCAACCCATTCATCAACTTCAACAAGGAGCACAAGCATGATCGACGTGAAACTGGACGGTGGCGTCTGGGACGATGTGGAAGAGGGCACCGAAGCCCTGCTGCAGGACTGGCAGGTCGAGGTGGGCCAGCCCGTGACGGCGGGCCAGACGCTCGTCGTCGCGGAACTGGTCAAAACGACGCACGAGGTGACGGCGCCCGCCGCCGGCCGCCTGGCCGCCATCGAGGTCGCCGCCGGCGACACGTTCGGCCGCCACACCGTGCTGGCGCGGATCGAGGGGTAGGCCATGGATGCCGTGACCGTACCCGCGACGGTGCCGCTGACGGGGATGCGCGGGGCCATCGCACGCAACATGGAGCAGGGCTGGCGCGTGCCGCGCGTGGCGCAGTCGGTCGAGGTGGACGTGACCGCGCTGCAGGCCCTGCGCGCGGCGGCGCCGGACGACGAGCGGGTCAGCCTGACCGCGTACGTGCTGCGCGCCGTCGCGCTGTGCCTGCGCGCGCACCCGCGCCTGAACGCCCGCATGCGCGAGAAGGACATCGAGCTGCTGGACGACGTGAACCTGGGCCTGGCGGTCAGCCTGGACGACGGGTTGATGGTGCCGGTCTTGCGCAACGCCGACCGCAAGAGCGCGGCCGAGCTTGGGCGCGAGGCGCGCATGCTGGCGGAAGGCGCGCGCGCGGGCACGCTGTCGGCCGGCAGCTACCAGCGCGGCACGTTCACCGTGACGAACCTGGGCAATACCGCCATCGACAGCTTCACGCCGATCATCAACAGCCCGCAAGTGGCCATCCTCGGCGTCACGCGCGTCGCGGCCCGGCCCGTGGCGCGCGGGAACGAGGTCGCGGTCGCGCCGATGATGGGCCTGCACCTCGTGTTCGACCACCGGGCCGTCGACGGCTTCCCGGCCGCGCTGTTCCTGACGGACCTGAAACGGCGGCTGGAAGCCGCGAAGGAGCTGTAATGGATGCCCGGATGGTCTTCATCGACACCGTGACCTCGTACGAGGAACAGGCGTGGAACGCGGCCCAGCTGCGCGAACCCGTCACCGAGCCGCGCGTGCGCCTGTGGACCTACCGGGTGCCCGGCGTCGTGCTGGGTTGCTCGCAGACGGCGCTGCGCGAGCGGCTGGTGGCCGGCCATGCGCTGGCCGGCTCCGTCGTGCAGCGCGGCTCGGGCGGCGGCGCCGTGCTGACGGGGCCGTGGATGGTCAGCGCGTCCGTCGTGCTGCCGCCCGACCATCCGCTGCTCGGCCGCAGCACGCTGTCCAGCTACCGCTGGCTGGGCGCGCTGCACGCGGGCCTGCTGCGCGACGCCGGCATTCCCGCGTATGCAATCCCGCCCGAGGAAGTGCGGCTGCGGCCGGGCGACGCGCGCCTCAAGTGGGCCTGCTACGGCGGGCTGTCGCCGTGGGAGGTCGTCGTCGGCACGCGCAAGATCGTCGGCCTGGCCCAGCTGCGGCGCCGCACGGGCGTCCTGATGACGTCGGGGACGCTGATCGCGCCGCCCGACTGGTCGCTGCTGTGCGGCGCGCTCGGGCAGGAATCCGCCGACGCGGCGCTGCTGGACGACTGCACCACGTCGTTCGCCCAGCAGCTCGGCGCGCCCGTGCTGGCGGAGGTACTGGCCGAGCGCCTGCACCACATGCTCACCGACGTGCTGGGCGCCGCGTCCGACGCATTCCCCCCGCGGCCGCCCGGCCCCGCGCCGGTCCATTTTCCCACCCTGTCCCATTGAAAGAGGTTCACATGAAAGATCAACCATCGAACGCATGCACGGGCATGCGCGTGCTGCCGAAGGTCGTCACCATCACGCGCCGCGGCTTCCTGCGCGGCGGCGCCATGGCCATCGGCGCGGCCGGGCCCGCGGCCGCGCTGGCCGCGTCGAACGACAAACACCTGGCGCAGGACTTTCCGACGCTGGGCGCGGCCACGGCGCAGACCCTGCTGCGCATGGCGCGCGACGTATTCCCGCACGACAAACTGGCGGACCGCTACTACGTCGAAGCGATCCAGCCGTTCGAGCGCGCGGCCGCGAAGGATCCGAAGCAGGCGGCCCTGTTCCGCGACGGGGTGCGCGACCTGGACAAGGCCGCCATGAAACGCTTCGGCAAGCCCTATGCGGCCGTCAAGCGCGAGCCGGAGCGCGTCAGCCTCCTGAAGGCGATCGAGCCGTCGCCGTTCTTCCAGAAGGTGCGCGGCGAGATGGTCACGAGCCTGTACGACAACAAGGCGGTGTGGCCGCTGCTCGGCTACGAGGGGTCGTCGTGGGAGCAGGGCGGCTACATCAACCGCGGCTTCAACGACATCGACTGGCTGTAAACGCGCAAACCATAACAAAAAACAGGAGACGGCAATGAGCAAGAAAATCGAATTGGGCGACGACGACGCGATCGTCATCATCGGCTCGGGCGCGGGCGGCGCGACGCTGGCCAACGAACTGGCCCAGCGGGGCGTGGACAAGATCGTGATCCTCGAAGCGGGCAAGCATTTCACGCAGGCGGATTTCGAGAACGACGAGTGGGCCATGTTCAACAAGATCTCGTGGCTCGACAAGCGGATTTCGGCCGGCGGCTGGCACCACACGAAGACCTACCCGAACCTGCCGGCGTGGATCGTCAAGGCGGTGGGCGGGTCGACCGTGCACTGGTCGGGCGTCGCGCTGCGCTTCCAGGAGCACGACTTCAGGACGCGCACGACCTACGGCAAGGTCGACGGCGCCAACATCCTCGACTGGCCGATCACGCTGGCGGAACTGGAGCCGTACTACGAACTGGCGGAAAAGAAGATGGGCGTGGCCGGCACGCGCGCGAGCGGCTTGCCGCCGATGCCGGAATCGAACCAGACCAAGGTCGTGGCGGCCGGCGCGCGCAAGATCGGCTACAACAAGATCATCCGCCCCGTCGCATCGAATTCGCAGCCGTACGACGGGCGTCCCGGCTGCCAGCAGATCGGCTTCTGCATGCAGGGCTGCAAGGTGGGCGCGAAATGGTCCACCTTGTACACCGAAGTGCCGAAGGCGCTGGACACCGGCCGCGTGGAACTGCGCCCGGAAAGCATGGTGCTGCAGATCCAGCACGACAAGTCCGGCAAGGTGAACGGCGTGCTGTACGCTGACAGCCAGGGCCGTCACGTATTGCAGAAGGCGCGCCTCGTCGCCGTCGCCGGCAATTCCATCGAGTCGCCGCGCCTGCTGCTGAACTCCGCGTCGGCCATGTTCCCGAACGGCCTCGCGAATTCGTCCGGCCAGGTGGGCCGCAATTACATGAATCACGCGACGGCCGCCGCCGTGGCGATCCACAAGAAGCCCGTGTACATGAACCGCGGCTTCGACATCGGTGCCGTCGTCGCCGACGAGGTGGCCTTGAACACGCGGCGCGGCTTCAACGGCGGCTACTATCTCGAAGGCCTCGCCCTGGGCCTGCCGTACACGGCGGCCTTCATGAAGCCGGGCGGCTGGGGCCGGGACGTGACGTCGGCGCTGGAAATGTACGACCACATGACGGCGATCTGGGTCTGCGGCGAAGACATGGCGCGCGAACAGAACGGCATCACGCTGCACCCGACCGAGAAGGATCAGTACGGCCTGCCGGTCCCGATCGTGTCGAAGACGTACCACAAGAACGACAACGCGATCGCGGCGCACGGCCTGGTCCAGTTCCGCAAGCTGTCCGAAGCGGTGGGGGCCACGCGCGTCATCGACATGCCCGCGTACCCGGCCAGCCACAACCTCGGCACGAACCGCATGAGCGAGCATGCGCGCGACGGCGTCGTCAACAAATGGGGCCGCACGCACGACGTCAAGAACCTGTACATCTCGGACGGCAGCCAGTTCGCATCGAGTTCCGCCGCGAATCCCACGTTGACCATCGTCGCGCTGGCGATCCGCCAGGCCGAGCACATCGCCGGCGAGCTGGCACGCGGCGCGGTGTAGGAGCAGCGATGAAGCCGACCTCCAAACAGCTGGGCGCGGCCAAGACGAGCCGCATTCCCATCAAGATCGTGCCGGCCGAGCGCTTGCCGAAGCCGGACTGGATCCGCACGCGGGCGCCGGCGCCGTCGTCGCGGTTCTTCGAGATCAAGGCCATCCTGCGCGCGAACGCGCTGACGACGGTGTGCGAGGAGGCGAGTTGCCCGAACATCGGCGAATGCTTCGGCAAGGGCACGGCCACGTTCATGATCATGGGCGACAAGTGCACGCGCCGCTGCCCGTTCTGCGACGTGGGCCATGGCCGGCCCGATCCGCTCGATGCCGCGGAACCGGAACGGCTCGCGCGCACGGTGGCGGCGCTCGGCCTGCGCTACGTCGTGATCACCTCAGTCGACCGCGACGACCTGCGCGACGGCGGCGCCGGCCACTTCGCCGCCTGCATCCGCGCGGTGCGCGCGGCGGCGCCGGCGACCCGCATCGAAGTGCTCGTGCCGGACTTCCGCGGGCGCCTGGACGCCGCGCTCGACGCCCTGGCAGCAGAACCGCCCGATGTCCTGAACCACAATATCGAGACGGTGCCGCGCCTGTATGGGCCCGTTCGGCCCGGCGCCGATTATGCGCATTCGCTGGCGTTGCTGGAACGGTTCAAGGAGCGCCACCCTGGCGTGAAAACCAAGTCGGGCCTGATGGTGGGCCTGGGCGAGACCGACGACGAGGTCGAGGACGTGCTGCACGACCTGCGCGCGCACGGCGTGGACATGGTGACGATCGGGCAGTACCTGGCGCCGTCCGGCGCGCACCTGCCCGTGCGCCGCTATGTGACGCCGGACGCGTTCGCGCGCCTGCGCGACGCCGCGGAGGGGCTGGGCTTCGCGCATGCGGCCGTGGGCCCGCTCGTGCGGTCGAGCTACCACGCGGACGTGCAGCATGCGGCGGCGGACCTGGACCGCGGCTGGCTGTTCGGCGCCAGCGATCCGCTGGACGAACTGCAGCCGTTCCGCGCCGCACCCGAACGCATGGGATGAGTTTACAGTTCATAAATGGAGTACCATAAACCGTAAGTACACGACCGGCAAACGACGAGTTGCCGGCGCTGCAGGAGACGACAATGACGAATCAGGCACAGAACCGGCACATCGACAACGTGATGTCGGTGGCCATGCACGGTACCGCCGCGAACGGCGCCAACGAGTTGATCCACAACTCGTGGCGCCGCTGCGTGAACGATTACGGGCTCGATCCGGCGCGCCCGAAGGCGCCGCACATCGTGACGTCCGCCACGCTGCGCGCGCACCAGGAACAGATCGAGGAATTCATGCAGGTGGCCCGCGTGGGCATGGAACAGATGTACAAGCGCGTCTCCAGCCTCGGCTACGTGCTGCTGTTGACGGATGCGCAGGGCGTCACCGTCGACTACATCGGCAACGACGCGCGCGCGCCGGACCTCAAGAGGGCCGGCCTGTACCTGGGCGCGGAATGGAGCGAACGGTCGGCCGGCACCTGCGGCGTGGGCACCTGCGTGGCCGAGCAGACGGCGCTGACATGCCACCAGGACGACCACTTCGATCCCACCCATATCCCGCTGACCTGTTCCGCCGCGCCGCTGTTCGACCCCGAGGGTAAATTCCTCGCGGTGCTCGACCTGTCCGCGCTGACGTCGCCGACGTACAAGGAAAGCCAGCATCTCGCGCTGCACCTGACGATGATGTATGCGGAAATGATCGAGGACGCGAACTTCCTGCGCCATTTCCAGGACCGTTGGATCCTGCGCCTCGGCACGGCGTGGGCGCTGGTCGAGGTGAGCGGCGAGATCATGCTGGCCTATGACGACGACGGCATCGTGGTGGGCGCCAACACGGGCGCGCGTCGGCTGTTCGGCCGCGCCGCCGGCGACGTCGTCGGGCAGCCGCTCACGGCGCTGTTCGACCTCGCGCCGGACGACCTGCTGCGCCTCGCGCGCGCCGGCACGATGGGCGAGCGCTCGATCGTCACGCGCGGCTCGAACCAGATGTTCTATGCGAGCGTGAAGGTGCCGCGCCCGCGTCCCGCCGCGCGCACCAGCGTCGTCGTCGAGACGGCGGACGGCGCGGCGCCCGCCCACCATCCGGAACTGGATTGCCTGGCCGGCGACGACAACACGATGCGGCGGCTGCTGGACCAGGCCAAGCGCCTGCTGAACCGCAAGCTGAACATCCTGATCCACGGCGAGACGGGCACCGGCAAGGAAGTCATCGCCAAGGCCCTGCACCGGTCGAGCGAGCGCACCCACAAGCCGTTCGTCGCCGTGAACTGCGGCGCGATTCCCGAGTCGCTGATCGAAAGCGAATTGTTCGGCTACACGGCCGGCGCGTTCACGGGCGGCCGCGCGAAAGGCATGAAGGGCCTGATCCTGCAGTCCGACGGCGGCACGCTGTTCCTCGACGAGATCGGCGACATGCCGCTGCACCTGCAGACCCGGTTGCTGCGCGTGCTGTCGGAAAAGGAAGTCCTGCCGCTCGGCGCGGACAAGCCCGTCCCCGTGGACCTGACCGTGATCGCGGCATCGCACCGCGACCTGCGCAACCTGATCAGCGCCGGCAGCTTCCGCGAAGATTTGTATTACCGCCTGTGCGGCGCGACCCTGCACCTGCCGGCGCTGCGCGACCGCGCGGACAAGCGCTACCTGATCGAAAAAGTCCTGGCCGAGGAGGCGGAACTGCTCGGCATGGATGCGCACCTGTCGCTGGACGCCATGCACGCCATGCTGTGCTTCGCGTGGCCGGGCAACATCCGCCAGCTGCGCAACGTGCTGCGCTTCGCGCTGGCGGTGTCCGATGGCGAGACGATCACGGCGGCCGACCTGCCGCAGGAATTGACCGAGCAGTTTTCCAGCCTTCCGGCTGCTCCCGTCGCCGCCGCGACCCCGTCCGGCGGCGAGGACTGCGAGGCTGCGCCGCTGCTCGACGCGCTCGTGCGCCACAAGTGGAGCGTGACCAAGGTGTCGGAAGAGCTCAACCTGGCACGCGCCACCGTGTACCGCTACATGAAGAAGTACGGCATCGTCCCGCCCAATCAGCGCTGACCCTCACGCGACGCCCGTCTGGAGCGCATCCCAGACGGGGCCCGTCCGTTCCATCACCCAGGCCAGCGACACCAGCGCGACGCCCAGCGCGACGCAGCGGCGCATCCCGTCGTCCCGGCCGGGCGCCAGGCCCCTGGCGCCCGCCAGCAGCAGCCACACGGCCGCGCCGACCAGCAGCTGGCCCGCTTCCACGCCCACGTTGAACGACACGAGCGACGCGACGACGTTCGGCCCCGTGTCGGACAGCAGGTCGCGCAGCCCGACGGCGAGGCCGCAGCCGTGCACGAGGCCCACGACGAAGACCAGCGCCGGCGCGCCCCCGCGTTCGCGCCGGCCCAGCATCAGGAGCGCCGTGCCGAGCACGGACAGCGCGATCAGCAGCTCCACGCCGGGGATCAGCCATGGCCGGTCGGGCAGCAGGCCGTAGAAGCTGGCCGCGATGGCGCACGCATGGCCCGCGCTGAACGCCGTGATGCGCAGGGCGATCGCGCGCAGGCGCATGTCGCCCGCGACGAGGCACACGACCAGCAGCAGGTGGTCGGCGCCTTCGAGGATGTGGGCGGCCCCCGCGCGGATGAACTGCCAGGCCGACAGCCACCACGACGGGTTGACGTCGATCGCCGCGGCATCCATGCGGTACTGGTCCGTCGCGCCGGCGCGGTGCGACAGCAGGATCGTGTTCAGCGGCGCGTCGGACAGCTTGCCCGGCGCGAGCGTGCCGGCGAAGCGGAACGCCGCGGGGCGCACGCCGGGATACGCGATGGCGGCGTCCAGCACGACGTCGCCGATGTCGGGCATTGCCGCCGGCAGCGGCGTGGGCGTCGCGGCCGCCGCGCGCGCCTGCGCGGGCGTGGCGAACGGCGGCACGCTGCCCTTCACGTGCACGGCGGCCGCCAGCACGTTCGGCGCCACCGCCCGGCCGTCCACGGACACCGTGTGCGCGGCGGCGAGAACGCGCGCCGCCGCCAGCGGATCGACGGCGGCCGTGTCCACGTAATGAAACCACTGGCCGCTTTCCTTCCTCGCGACGACGTACGGTGCCGGTCCCAATGGCGCGAGCGACACGCGGTAGTACGCGGTCATGCCCGCCGCGTCGTACGTGAAATGCACGACGCGCACGCTGACCCGGCCGTCGAAATGCGCCCACGCGCTGCCCGGCAGGCACACCGCGACGAGGACCGTGGCGCAGATCGCGACGCATTTCGCGGCCAGCACCGCCATCGTCGCCGTCTTCATTTGGCCGGGGAGCGCGGATCCCACAGGGCGCGCCTGGCCGTCTTCTCGTAGGCCATGCCCTTCGGCGTGCTGACGATTTCCAGCTGCAGGCCCCACGGCGCGAGGAAGTACATCCACGTCAGGCCGGCCGCCGGGCCGTCCGTGAACGTGCTGGGCGCGCCCAGCGTGCGCACGCCCTTCGATTTCAGGTAGGCGACGGCCTTGTCCATGTCGTCGACGTAGAACGCGAGGTGATGGCCGCCGACGTCGCTGTTGCGGGGCGGCGTCTTGCCCTGGTTCGGCGCCGAGTATTCGAAGATCTCCAGGTTCGTGCCATGGCCGCAGCGGACCATCTGGAAGCGCTTGATCTCCGCGCGCGGGTTGACGTTCAGGTGCACGTTCATCCAGTCGTCGGCGAATTTGAACGCACCGAGCTTGATGGATTCCTCGCAGCCGACGACGTCGACGAAGAAGCGGACGGCGTCGTCCATGTTCGGCACCGTGAGGCCCACGTGGTGCGCGCCTTCCATGCCGGGCATGCCGGCGTGGGCGCTGAAGGGAAGGGCGAGGGCGAGGCCGATGCCGGCGAGTGTGCGTTTGAAGTTCATGCTGTCTCCTGATGTTGATGGTGGTCCGCCGTCGCTGCGGCGGCATCCATAGGAGAGCAAATTGCAAGCCAGGCCGGCGCCAGGGGCGCGCGCCCCTGCGCGGGCCGCGCGGACGGCACATCTGTCGCGCGCTTGCGCAACATCTGTCGCAGTCCGCGCCGGCTTACGGTTCGGCGAACCGGCGCGATCACGCCTTCTTCCGGCACGCGGTGGTCGCCCGCCATGTCGCGCAATGGTCGGACGCGTCGTGGTGCACGGCCTTTTCCGGCCCGCCGTGGTAGCCCGTGTCCCCCTGGGCAGCGCAAGCCGGTGCGCGCTGCCGGGTACCGCGGTTGCGGTTCCTGACGAGCGCCTCCAGTCCCGCGAGCTGATAGGTCCAGAACGTCGCGAACGCTTGCGCGATGTCCGCACCGGACGTGTACCGTTCCAGGATGGCCGCGATCATCGCCACCGTGTTCGCAAAGACCTGGCGGAGCACCATGTCGAAGTGAGCGTCGGGCGCGGCCGCCGTCTGGCGGCGCACGAAGCGGGCCGCCTGGCGCGCCATCTCCTGCGCCATGCGCTCGCGCACGGGCGCGAAGCGCGTGCCCGCCGCGCCGTTCAGGAGGATCAGCACCGCGAGCCGGTGCTCGACCCAGAACTCCAGCAGTGCCTTCGCGTGGGCGGAGCCGTCCGCATGCGCGTCGGACCAGCTGCCCAGCATGTCGAACTCGCGCAGGCGCGCGCGCAGGAGACGGAACAGGCGTGCCGCGATGGCGGGCGTGACGACGGCGTCGAACAGCGCCTGCTTGCTCCCGTAGTACTTGTAGACGTTGCTGGGGGCGATGTCCGCGTCGCGCGCGATGGCGGCCAGCGTGGCCTGCACATAGCCGCGCTGCGCGAACGTGCGCGCGGCCGCGGCCAGGATGCGGTCGCGGACGTCGTCTTTCAATCGTTGCGGCATGCGAGCCCGTCCTGCATCGCGCGCAGCCGCGGCGCCCAGTCCGCCGCCGCTTCGAGCTGGAACGCGAGGCGCAGCAGCAGCGCATCCGCGTCGTGCGCGGCCGTGAAATGGCAGCCCAGCGGCAGGCCCGCATCGGACCAGTACAGCGGCACCGACATCGCGGGCCAGCCCGCCAGCGACGCGGGCACCGTGTAGCCGGCCAGCCGGTTGGTGAACGCGATCAGGTCGTCCGGGTCCTGGCCGGGGCCGTGGCGGCCGAGCGGGAAGGCGGTGAACGGGACGGTGGGGCTCAACAGCACATCGAAACCGGCGCCGGCCGCCCGCGCCGACGCGCCTGCCGCCGCCAGCGCCGCGCCGGCGGCCCGCACCTCGTCGGCCGATGCCGCCCGCGCGCGCCGGACCAGGTCGCGCGTATAGGGTTCGAACAGGCCCGCGTCGAAGGCCGGCCCCATCAGCGCCGCCGCCTGGTCCGCCATGCCGGCCAGCCCGGCCGCCGTGAGCGTGAAAAAGGCGCGGCTCACGGCCGGTGCGTCGCAGGCCGGGCCCGCCGTCTCGACGACGTCGTGGCCCAGGTCCGTGCACAGGCGCGTGGCGGCGTCCAGCGCGGCGAGGGCGTCGGGCGACGGGAGTTCTCCGAACAGGTCGCGGCGGTAGACGCCGATGCGCAGGCGGGGGGGCGACGCGTCGCGCAGCGCCGCGAGGTCCGGCAGCGGCGCCGCGTGGCCGGGCGCTTCGGTCGCCTTCAGCCACGCCGCGCTGTCGCGCACCGAGCGGCTCACGCAGTGGTCGGCAAGGAGGGCGGCCGTCGGCATATCCGGCGGGAGATCGGCGGCCACCGTGCGTCCGCGGCTGGGCTTGAAGCCGAACAGGCCGCAGAACGAGGCGGGGCCGCGGATGGAACCGCCGCCATCGGACGCGTGCGCCACCGGCACCATCCCCGCCGCGACGGCCGCCGCCGCGCCGCCGGACGAACCGCCCGCCGACAGGTCGTGCCGCCATGGATTGCGCGTGGGGCCCGTCGCGAGGGGTTCCGTCGTGCCCAGCAGGCCGAATTCCGACGTGGTGCTCTTGCCCAGCACGACGAGGCCCGCACGCCGCAGCGCCTGCGCATACGGCGACGTACCCGGCAGCCGCGCGCCGCGGAACAGGCGCGAACCGAACCCCGTCGGGAAGCCGGGAACCGCGAGCAGGTCCTTGACGAGCGTGGGCACGCCGGCGAACACGCCGCCGGGCTCGCGGCCGTCCGCCTGGCGCCGTGCCGCCGCGGGGTCGAAGTCGACGAGCGCGTTCACGCGCGGCTGCAGCGCCTCGATGCGCGCGATGGCAGCCTCCAGCAGCTCGGCGGGCGCGATGTCGCCCGTGCGGATCAGCGCCGCCTGCCCCGTCGCGTCCAGGTCCAGCAGCAGCGCGGCGTCCCGTCCAGTCGTTCCCATGGTCGTCTCCGGTAAGATTTTAAAAGAGAATGCATCATTCTTTTTTAATCGTCAAGCGCGACCGGCGGGCCGAAAAATGATAAAGTGCGGGCCCCGGCATGTGCCGGCAGACCATCATCCAATGAATCGCATGAGAGATTTCGCGCCAGTCGTGCCGGATGCGGACGCGGCACCGTTCGACGCCGCCTTCCTGCACGATCCGTATCCCACCTATCGCCGCCTGCGTGCGGCGGGACCGGTGCTGTGGCGCGAGGACGTGTTCCAGGGCGCCTGGGTGCTGACGCGCCACGCGGACATCGAACTGGCGCTGCGCGATGCGCGCTTGTCGTCGCAGCGCACGGGCGGCTGGGTCAAGCGCATACCCGGCGTCGACGCGAGCCTGTCGGGACGCCGCGCCCAGGCGGGCCTCGACATGTTCCAGCGCCTGTTCGGCAGCGCGATGGTGTTCCTGGACGGCGCCGACCACCAGCGCGTGCGCAAGGCGATGGCGGCCGGTTTTCATCCGACCCTGATCCGCACCTTGCGGGCCGACGTCGAGCGGCTCACCGACGAACTGCTGGACGGCCTCGACGCGCAAGCCGGCTTCGACTTCATCGCCGAAGTCGCGCGTCCGCTGCCGTCGCGCGTCATCGGCCTGATGCTGGGCATCGCCCGCAACGACGAGGCGCGCTTCATGGCGTGGTCGGACGACCTTGCCGCCTTCATCGGCGCGCTGCAGCCGACGGCCGACCAGCTGCGCGCGGCCCAGCGCAGCCTGTTGCAGATGGTGCGCTATTTCGACGCGCTGCTGCCGGCGCGCCGGGCGTCCCCCGGCACGGACCTGGTCAGCCGCCTGCTGCAGGCCGAGGCCGCGGGCGAATTGCGCGCGGACGGCGAGTTGCTGGCGCAATGCGCGATGCTGCTGTTCGCCGGCCACGAGACGACGCGCAACCTGCTCGGCAATGGCCTGTACACGCTGCTCACGCACCCGGACGCGTGGGCGCGGCTGCGCGCGGACGAAGACGGCATCACGCTCGCCATCCGTGAACTGCTGCGCTACGACAGTCCCGTGCAGTACACGGGCCGGCGCGTCGCCACGGAACTCACCTTGCACGGCACCACGCTCAGGCGCGGCGACCTCGTGATCGCGCTGATCGGCGCGGCGAACCGCGATCCGGACCGCTTCGCCGATCCGGACACGTTCGACATCACGCGCCGCGCCGGCAGCCACCTGTCGTTCGGCAGCGGACCGCACGTGTGCATCGGCGCCGGCCTGTCGCTGCTGGAGGCCGACGTCGTGCTGCGCGCCGTGCTGCGCCGCTGGCCGACGCTCCGCATGCCCGACGCGGCCCCGCGCTGGAACGGCATCGCCGGCCTGCGCGGGCTGGCCGCGCTGCCCGTCAGCGTTTCGTGAAACGCTCGACGGCGTCGTAGTTGACGCCGTTCGACTTGACCTCGACCAGCTCGCCGTCCACGATGGCCAGGCCGTCGAACGGCGCCGGTTCGGCCGCGTAGATCCGGTCGGGCACGCACACGGAACCGCCCGCGTAATCGATGCACCAGTTGGGCTGGCCGTCGACGATCTTGCGGCTGACGAAGGTGCCCGTCAACGTGACGCTGCGCTGCGGCTGCTGCGCCGTCACCTTGTCGATGGAGGCCGAGACCGATCCCGGCATGATGGAGGACGCGACGGTGCCGACCCAGGTCGCCGTCGTGGGGGCGCTCCACACCTGCGTGGCGACGACGTCGCCCGTGCAGGCCGTGTTGGCATAGTAAGTCGTCGTGACGGCGATCGTGAGCGCATTGTTCGCGCCGGCCGCGCGCGCGATGACGGCCGTGTCGACCGCGTGCGACGCGCACGCGGAGGTCCACGTGCCGACGTACGCGTCGAGGTTGCCGTTGCTGGACACGGGCGGCGTCAGCGGGGTATTCCCCGCGCCGGCATTGCCGCCGCCACCGCCGCAGGCAGTCAGGCACGCAGCGAGCGCGGCGGCATACATTCCTTTGTTCATCTCACTCTCCTGGCATCAGCTTCTGGATCGGCTGTTCAGGAGCGATGATACGCGATCAGCGCACCCCGAGCTGCTGCAGGATCTCGCGGTCGATCGCTTTCAACGGCACGGATTTCTCGACGCCGCCCCGTTTGACGGCTTCCTTCGGCATGCCGTAGACGACGCAGCTGTCCTCGTCCTGCGCGACGGTGCGCGCGCCCGCCTTGCGCATCTCGAGCAGGCCGGCCGCGCCGTCGTCGCCCATGCCCGTCATGATGATGCCCAGCGCATTGGCGCCCGCATGCCTGGCGACGGAACGGAACAGCACGTCGACGGACGGGCGGTGGCGGTTCACGAGCGGGCCGTCGAAGACGTCCACGTGGTAGTTGGCGCCGTCGCGCCGCAGCAGCATGTGCCTGCCGCCCGGCGCGATCAGCGCGCGGCCCGGCAGCACGCGGTCGCCGTGGCGCGCCTCGCGCACCTCGATCTGGCACAGGCCGTTCAGGCGGTCGGCGAAGGCGGCAGTGAATTTTTCCGGCATGTGCTGCACGATGACGATGCCGGGCGTGACGCGCGGCAGCGCCGTCAGCACTTCTTCCAAAGCCAGCGTGCCGCCCGTGGAGGTGCCGATGGCGACGACGCGCTCGGACGTGCGCAGCAGGGCGCGCGTCTCGGGCGCGGCCGGCAGCACGGCGTCCGCGGTCAGCTTTACGGCGACGGGCGCGGGCGCGGCGCGTGCCGCGAGCCTGCGCACGTTCGCGTGGCTCGCCGCGCGCACGGCGGCGATCAGTTCGTCCGCGCTCTCGCTGAGGAAGTCCTTCAGGCCCAGCTTGGGTTTCGTGATGATGGACACGGCGCCCGCCGCGAGCGCGGCCATCGTCGTCTCCGCGCCTTTTTCCGTCAGCGTCGAGCAGATGACGACGGGCGTGGGCCGCTCCGCCATGATCTTGCGAAGAAACGTGATGCCGTCCATGCGCGGCATCTCCACGTCCAGCAGGATCACGTCGGGCCAGGCCTGCTTCATGCGCTCGATGGCGAGCAGCGGGTCGGCCACGGCGTGCAGCAGGCGGATGCCGGGCGCGGATTCCAGCACCGCGCCGACGACCTTGCGCACGACGGCCGAGTCGTCGACCACCATCACATCGATTGTTTTCATGCCGATTAGGGTAGACGGTAGACGGAAGGGATCACGGCACGGAGAACGTCGCCCATCTCCTGCAGGCTTTCCGAGTGGCCGATGAACAGATGGCCGCCCGGCTTGACGCGTTGCATGATGCGCGTGACGACCTGGCGCTTGGTGTCGCCGTTAAAGTAGATCATCACGTTGCGCAGGAAGACGAGGTCGTAGGTGCCCAGGTCGCCGGGCAGCGCCGTGTTCAGGTTCACCTGGCGGAACTGCACGCGCTCGCGCAGGCCGCGTTCCACGAGCAGCGTGCCGTGCTGGTCGCGGATGCCCTTCAGGCAGTAGCGGCGCAGGTAGTCCTGCGGCACGTGGGTCGCGCGTTCCATCGGATAGTGGCCGGTGCGGGCGCGCTCGAGCACGCGCGTGCTGATGTCGGAGGCCACGACTTCCCACGGCGCCGATCCCAGCACGTCGGCCAGCACCATCGCGATGCTGTACGGTTCCTCGCCGGACGAGCAGGCCGCGCTCCATACGCGGAACGGCGCATTCGCCCGCAGCGACGGGCGCGCCGCTGCGGCCGCTTCGCGCAGCAGCTCGAAGTGGCGCGCTTCGCGGAAGAAATAGGTCTCGTTCGTCGTCAGCAGGTCGACGGCCAGCTGCACCTCGTCCTTGTGCGCGCCGTCCGTCAGCAGCCGGAAATAGGCGTCGTACGACGGCAGGCCGAAATGCTGCAGGCGCTTGGCGAGGCGGCCGCTGACCAGCGCCTTCTTCGAATCGGACATCGAGATGCCGGCGATGTCGAAGATGAAGCGCTGGAAGCGCGCGAACTCGCCCTGGCTGATCGCACAGTTCTGCATGGCGCTCAGGCGGCGAGGGCGTCGGCGCCGGCCAGGTCGGGCAGGCCGTCCAGCGCCAGCACCTGCTGCACGTTCAGCAGGATGACGAACTTGCCGTTCACCTTGCCCATGCCGGCGATGAAGTCGCCGCGGATGCGAGTACCGAACGACGGCGCCGGTTCGATGTCGGCGGCCGCGATGTCCAGCACGGCGCTGACGGCATCGACGACGACGCCCGTCAGCTGGCGCTCGCCGTCGTGTTCCAGCTCGACGATGACGATGCACGTGCGCTTGCCCGCCACGGATTGCGGCCGGCCGAAGCGGGCCGCGAGGTCCATCACGGGCACGACGGCGCCGCGCAGGTTGATGACGCCGCGGATCGCGTCCGGCATCATCGGTACTTCCGTGAGGCCGGAGAACTCGATGATCTCCTTGACGGCCATGATGCCGATGCCGAAGGCTTCGCCGCCCAGCATGAAAGTGAGGTATTGGGCGGATTGGCCGTCCGCGTGCGTTGCCTGGTTCGTGTGCGTCATACGGTCACCGTGGATCAGAAATGGGTGAAACTGGCTTCGTCGGGCGCGGCCTGGGTGGGCGCGCCGCCGGCCACGCGCAGCGTCGTGCGCTTGGCGCGGGGCGCCGGGCGCGTGCGGGCAGTCTGGCCAGCCGCGCCGGCCGCGAGGCGGAAGAAGCCCATCGTCTGCTGCAGCTGCTCGGCCTGGGAACTCATCTCCTCGGCCGTCGCCGCCAGTTCTTCGGAGCTGGACGCGTTCTGCTGCGTCGTCTGGGCAAGCTGGCCCACCGCCGCGTTGATCTGGCCGACGCCGGCCGACTGTTCTTCCGACGCGGCCGTGATTTCCTGCACGAGGTCCGACGTCTTGCGGATGTTCGGCACCATCTGGTCGAGCAGGGTGCCGGCGCGTTCCGCCAGCTCCACGCTGTTGGTCGCCACTTCGCCGATCTCCTGTGCCGCGACCTGGCTGCGTTCGGCCAGCTTGCGCACCTCGGCGGCGACGACGGCGAAGCCCTTGCCGTGTTCGCCGGCGCGGGCGGCCTCGATGGCGGCGTTCAGCGCCAGCAGGTTGGTCTGGTAGGCGATGTCGTCGATGATGCCGATCTTCTTGGCGATCTGGTTCATCGCGGCCACGGTTTCCTTCACGGCTGCGCCGCCTTCGGTCGCTTCCCTGGCAGCATTGGTCGCCATGCCGTCGGTGACTTTCGCGTTCTCGGTGTTCTGCGCGATCGATGCCGTCATCTGCTCGATCGACGCGCTCGTCTCCTCGACGCCCGCCGCCTGTTCGCCCGATGCCTGCGACAGCGACTGCGCCGTCGCGCTCACCTGCTCGGACGCGCTGGCGAGGGAATCGGCGGCCGCGTTGACCTCGGCCACCACCTGCGCCAGCTTGTCCACGGTGTTGTTCGCGTATTCCTTCAGCTTGGCGAACTCGCCCTCGTAGGACTTGTCGATGCGCTTGGTGAGATCGCCTTCCGACATCGCGCCCATCACGCGCACCACGTCCTCGACCGATGCACTCGTCGTCGCCACCAGCTGGTTCAGGCCTTCGCCCATCTCTTTCTGGAAGCCCTGCAGGCCCGCGAGTTCCACGCGCTCGTCGAAGTTGCCGCGATTGGCCGTCTGCACGACGCGGCGCTGGCCCTCGATCACCTGCGTCAGCTTGTGCACGGTGTTGTTCGTATATTCCTTCAGCTCGCCGAAGGCGCCCTGATACGGCTTGTCGATCTGGTTCGAGAGGTCGCCGCGCGACACCGCGCCCATCACGCGCACCACATCGGTGATGCTGGCGCCGGTCGTCGCCATCAGCTGGTTCAGGCCTTCACCCATCTCCTTCTGGAAGCCATGCAGGCCCGCCAGGTCGACGCGCGCATCGAAATTCCCGCGGTTCGCGGCTTCCACCGCGGCGCGCTGGCCGTCGATGACCTGAGTGAGCTTCGCGACCATGCCCTTGACGGCGGCCAGCATGCTGGCGTCGTCGCCCGGCTTCGTGTGAATGTCGGCGTCCAGGTCGCCGCCCGCGATGCGGGCCATGACGGCCCCCGCGTACGTCGGTTCGCCGCCCAGTTGGGCCAGCAGGCTGCGGGTGATGTAGAAGCCGAGCAGGCCGACGGCCGCCAGCGTGGCGACGGCAAAGGCGAGCGACATCGTCTCCGCCGAGTTCTGGATCGCGATGGCACGCGCGCCGCCGTTCTTCGCCAGTTCCTCGTTGTACTTGCGGTGGTTCGCGAACGCTTCCCAGTTCTTGTCCGCCAGGGCGACATTCGCCATCATCAGGTCGCGCGCTTCCGTGTTCTTGCCGCCGCGCGAGAGCTTCAGCACCTCGTCCACGATGCGGCCGTAGTCCGCGAGGCTGGCGCGGTCGGACGCGAGCAGCGCCTTGTCCTTGTCGTCCGAAACGAGCGACTCGTATTTCTTGAGCGCCTCGTCGATCTTGCGGCGGTTCTCGCCGATCTGCTGGTCGATCGCGGCCAGTTTGTCCGCGTCGGTCTGGGCGATATGCTGCCACGCGCGGGTCCGGTACACGGCCAGCTGTTCGAACGCTTCGTCGAGCGCGAGGAAGCTGGGAATCGAATTGACCGTGCCATAGCTGGCCGCATCGTAGACGCGGACGAGCTGGTAGCGCCCCATTGCCGCCAGGGCGACGATACCGATGAGCGCTGCCAGCACGAGCAGGATCATCTTCTTTACAACTGTCATGGTATTTCCTTGATTTTTAAAAGCGTGCGAAGTCGGCTTCGTCCGGTGCGCCGACCGGGGCGAGTGCCAGCGTCCCGATCGTCCTCGGGGCATGGCGCTTCGCCGTATTTGTCTTGAACGGCTTGCCGGCGGCCGCTTTGATGCTGTGTCCCGCGTCCAGCTTGAAGAACGCCATCGCCTGCTGCAGCTGCTCGGCCTGGGAACTCATTTCCTCGGCCGTCGCGGCCAGCTCTTCGGAACTGGATGCGTTCTGCTGCGTCGTCTGGCTCATCTGGCCGACCGCCGCGTTGATCTGGCCGACGCCGGCCGATTGCTCTTCCGACGCGGCCGTGATTTCCTGCACGAGGTCCGACGTCTTGCGGATGTTCGGCACCATCCGGTCGAGCAGGCCGCCGGCGCGCTCGGCCAGCTCCACGCTGCCCGTCGCCACTTCGCCGATTTCCTGCGCGGCGACCTGGCTGCGTTCGGCCAGCTTGCGCACCTCGGCGGCGACGACGGCGAAGCCCTTGCCGTGTTCCCCGGCGCGGGCCGCCTCGATGGCGGCGTTCAGCGCCAGCAGGTTGGTCTGGTAGGCGATGTCGTCGATGATCCCGATCTGCTTCGCGATCCGCTTCATGGCGGCGACGGTCGCCTTCACCGCTTCACCGCCTTCCGCCGCCTCGCGCGCGGCCTGCGTGGCCATGCCGTCGGTGACACGGGCATTCTCCGTGTTCTGCGAGATCGATGCCGTCATCTGTTCCAGCGAGGCGCTCGTCTCCTCGACGCCGGCCGCCTGTTCGGACGCCGACTGCGACAGCGCCTGCGCCGTCGCGCTGACTTCTTCCGACGCCGACGCCAGCGATTGGGCGCTGCCGTTGACGTCGCCGACGACCTGCGCCAACCGGTCCATGGTGCCGTTCGAGTCATCCTTCAGCTTCGCGAACGCGCCCTGGTAATCCTTGTCGATGCGCTTCGTCAGGTCGCCTTCGGCCAGCGCGGACATGACGCGCACGACGTCGTCGATGCTGGCGCCGATCGTCGTCACGAGCTGGTTCAGGCCATCGCCCATCTCCTTCTGGAACCCCTGCATCCCGGCCGTGTCGACGCGTACGCCGAACTCGCCCCGGTTGGCCGCTTCCACGACGGCGCGCTGGCCCGCGATCACCTGGCGCAGCTTCGCCACCATCTGGCCGACGGCGTGCAGCATGCTGTCGTTGTCGCCGCGGCGCAGCGTCACGTCGCCGGACAGGTCGCCGTTCGCGATGCGCTTGAGCAGGTCGGCCGCGTAGGCCGGCTCGCCGCCCAGCGTACGGGTGAGGCTCAGCGTGATCCAGAAAGCCATGCCGATGCCCATCAGGACCGCGGCGGCGCCCAGCAGCGTGAGGCGGTTGCGGGTCTCGACGTATTCGGCCGACGCGTCCGTGGCCGACTGCTCCATCGACGCATTCTGGTGATCGATCAGCTTTTCGATCGCCTTGATGTACGCGTCCTGCAGCGGCTGGATCTGCGTCGTCAGCAGTGTTCTGGCCTCGGCGCGCTTGCCTTCGTGGATGAGGCGCACGAACTGGTCCTGCACCACCAGGTTTTTCTGGCGCTGCTGGTTCATGCCCTCCATGATCTGGCGTCCGGAGGCCGACTTGACGAGGTTCTGCAGCTTCTCGATATCCGCGCGCTGGTCGTTGCGCGATTCGTCGAACTGCGCCAGCTCGCGCCGGGTCGCTTCCGGATCCTCCGTCAGCACGATGTTGCGCATCGCGGTGGCGATCTCGTGGATGTTGCCGATCGCGTCGTAGCTGAGCACGACCTTCGGATACTTGTCGTTGGCCATCTCGCCAACGTTGTCGCTGACGCTGGCGACGCTGTGGATGCCCATCGCGACGACGGCGGCCAGCAACACGCTGACGGTGCCGAAGCCAAGTGCCAGGCGGGCGCTGACTTTCAGGTTACGGAACATGGCAGGTCTCCTCGGGGCGGCTGCGCGGTATCAGAAACGGGTGAAACTGGTTTCGTCCAGGTCCGCCTCGGCGGCGTACGCGGGGTTGTGCATGGCGATGCCCTTGCGCTTCGGCGTCGCGGCCGGATGCGCGGGCGCGCGGCGTGCCGGGTTGCGCGCCGGCGCCGGCGCGTCGCCGCCCGCCAGGCGGAAGAACGCCATCGCCTGCTGCAGCTGCTCGGCCTGGGAACTCATTTCCTCGGCCGTCGCGGCCAGCTCTTCGGAACTGGATGCGTTCTGCTGCGTCGTCTGGCTCATCTGGCCGACCGCCGCGTTGATCTGGCCGACGCCGGCCGATTGCTCTTCCGACGCGGCCGTGATTTCCTGCACGAGGTCCGACGTCTTGCGGATGTTCGGCACCATCCGGTCGAGCAGGCCGCCGGCGCGCTCGGCCAGCTCCACGCTGCTCGTCGCCACTTCGCCGATTTCCTGCGCGGCGACCTGGCTGCGTTCGGCCAGCTTGCGCACCTCGGCGGCGACGACGGCGAAGCCCTTGCCGTGTTCCCCTGCGCGGGCCGCCTCGATGGCGGCGTTCAGCGCCAGCAGGTTGGTCTGGTAGGCGATGTCGTCGATGATGCCGATCTGCTTCGCGATCCGCTTCATGGCGGCGACGGTCGCCTTCACCGCTTCACCGCCTTCCGCCGCCTCGCGCGCGGCCTGCGTGGCCATGCCGTCGGTGACGCGGGCATTCTCCGTGTTCTGCGAGATCGATGCCGTCATCTGTTCCAGCGAGGCGCTCGTCTCCTCGACACCGGCCGCCTGCTCGGACGCCGACTGCGACAGCGCCTGCGCCGTCGCGCTGACTTCTTCCGACGCCGACGCCAGCGACTGCGCGCCGCCGTTCACGTCGCCGACGACCTGCGTCAGCTTCGCGATCATGTTCTTCATCGCGGCCAGCAGCAGGCCGGCCTCGTCGCGCGCATGGCTGTCGATGTGCACCGTGAGGTCGCCGGCCGCCAGGCGGTCGGCCGCGTTCACGGCGACGCGCAGCGGACGGGTGACGGACAGGGTGATGAACGCCGCCACCGTCAGCGCGAGCAGGGCGGCGCCGGCCGTCATCGCGATCACCAGCCGGCGCGTCTCTTCATACGTGGCGCCCGCCTCGTCGGCCTTCTTCTGCATCTTGTCGGACTGGTGCCTGGTCAGTTCGTCGACGGCCGCGATCAGTTCGCGGTTGAGCGGGACATAGGTCTTGCTGACGAATTCCGCGGCATGCTGGCGGTCGCCGCGCACCAGGCCATAGAACTGGGCATACGCCGGTTCCAGGGCCGCATGCCTGTCGGTGATCTGCTTGAGCATCTTCTTGCCGGTTTCGCTCGCTACGAGCTTGGTGAGTTCGGCGATGCGTCCGTTCGTGTCGGCGCGTAGCTGTTCGATCACCTTGCGATAGCGCTCGCTTTCCGCTTCGTCGCTGGTGAGCAGCATGCCGCGCATCTGGCGCGGGGCGTCGACGACGTCGCGGATCAGGTCCTTGGCGATGACGACTTTCGGGTAGGCGTCCGCCGTGATGTAGGCGGTGGCATCGTTCATGACCGCCATGCGGTTCATGGCCAGCAGCGCGATCGCCAGCAGGAGCAGCAGTACCGCACCGAAGCCGAGGCCCAGGCGGATGCCGATTTTCAGGTTCTTGAGCATGTGGCTCTCCACTTCAGTTAAATGTCAGGCCGCGGCGGCCTGGCTTTCGTGTTCGACGCCGGCCAGCAGGGCCGCCATGTCGAGGATCAGTGCGACGTCGCCGTTGCCGAGGATCGAGGAGCCGGACAGGAAGCGCGCGCCGGCGAACACCTTGCCGAGCGGCTTGATCACGGTCTGGAATTCGCCCAGCAGGCTGTCGACGACGAGGCCGGCCTTGCTGCCGCCGTAGCGCACGACGACGATGCTGCGGCGCCGTGCCGGCACGCCTTTGACGCCGAAGCGTTCCCTCAGGCGCACGAAGGGCAGGGGCTGGCCGCGCAAATCGACCCAGTCGCAGCCCGGCTGTTCGACGAACTCGATGCATTCCTCGATCATGTCCATCGGGATCACGAACACCGACTTGCCGACGCCGACCTGGAACCCGTTGATGATCGCCAGCGTCAGGGGCAGGCGCACCGTGACGGTGGTGCCTTGCCCTTCGGTGCTGGCGATGTCCACGCTGCCGCGCAGCGCGACGATGTTGCGCTTGACGACGTCCATGCCCACGCCGCGGCCGGACAGGTTCGTCACCTGTTCCGCCGTCGAGAAGCCCGGTTCGAAGATCAGGTTGAAGATTTCCTTGTCCGTGAGCAGGCGGCCCGGCTCGACGAGGCCGCGTTCGACGGCTTTCGCGAGGATGCGGTCCCGTTTCAGGCCGCCGCCGTCGTCCGACACTTCGATCACGATGCTGCCCGAGTCGTGGTAGGCGTTCAGGGCGACGGTGCCCTGGGCCGGCTTGCCGCGCGCGGCGCGCACGTCGGCCGGCTCGATGCCGTGGTCCATCGCGTTGCGCACGAGGTGCGTGAGCGGGTCGCCGATCTTCTCGACGACGGTCTTGTCCAGTTCCGCGTCCTCGCCGCTGACCACCAGGCGGATGTCCTTGCCCAGCTCGCGCGCCACGTCGTGCACGACGCGCTGGAAGCGGTTGAACGTGGCGCCGATCTTCACCATGCGCAGCTGCAGCGCGCTGTCGCGCACTTCCTCGACGAGGCTGGACAGCGTCGACGTGCATTCCAGCAGCTCGGGGATCTGCGTGCGGCGCGCGATCAGGTTGGCGCCCGCGCCCGCGATGATCAATTCGCCCACGAGGTTGATCAGGCGGTCCAGCTTGTCCGCATCCACGCGCACCGAGCGGCTTTCCTGCTGCTGGCGCGGCGCGTCCGGCGCCTGGCGCTGTTTCGCGAGGGCCGCCTCGACGATGGGTGCGCGCACGGCGCCCTGTTCGACGAGGATCGCGCCGATCGGTTGCGCCGGCGCGGCGCTGGCTGCCTGCGCCGCCAGCGCGTGTTCCAGTTCGTGCGCGGTGACGCTGCCGCAGCGAACGAGCATCTGGCCCAGGCGCTCGCGCTGCGCCGGCGCCTCGTCCAGCCACGCGAGGTATTCGGCGAGGCGGTTCTCGGGCGGCAGGATGCGGATCGCGCAGTCGTCGCGCACGAAGTCGAACACGCCGTCGATCGTCGCCTTGTCGGCGCTGCTGTGGAAGCCGATCTCGAAGCCGAGGTAGCACGACTCGGGATCGAATTCGTCCAGCGCCGGCAGGTCGTCGGCGATCGTCGCGATGCCGGTGATGGTGCCCAGCTGGCCCAGGTAGCGGATGAACGACAGCGGGTCCATGCCGTTGCGCAGCACGTCGGGGCCGAAGCGCAGCGAGATGTGCCAGTGGCCGGCCGCGCCGCCGGTCGCTTCGGGTTCGGCGGCGGCGCCGGTGGGCGCCGGTGCCGCGCCGCCGTCCAGGTAGGCCTGCAATTGGGCGACGAGCGGCGCGCCTGCCGCGGCGAGATCCGCATCGTCGAGGGTGCCGCTTTCCACCGCGTCGACGAGGGCGCCGATGTGGTCGCGGCATGCGAGCAGCAGCGCGACGAGTTCGTCGCCGACGGGAATGGCGCCGTCGCGCACCTTGTCCAGGACGCTCTCGGCAACGTGCGTGAATCGCACGACGGGGTCGAGGCCGAACATGCCGGCCGATCCCTTGATCGTGTGCGCCGCGCGGAAGATCGCGTTGACGGCATCGAGGCCGTCGCGCGTGACCGCGAGCAGGGCGCTTTCCATCTGCTCCAGTAGTTCGCGGCTTTCGGCGATGAAGGTGTGTGTCACCTGGTCGATGTCGATGCTCATGCAGGCTCTCCTTCGGCGGTCATGCCGAGCATTGCGAACGCGTCGCACACGGCGGGGCTGGCGCCCCGCAGCACGAGCGCCTTGCCGAGCCGCTGCGCTTCACGCCGCGCCACGAGCAACAGCTGCATGCCGGCGCAGTCGAACTCCGTCACCTGGGACAGGTCGAGCGTGGGCGCATCGATCGTGCGTACGGCGTCCAGCAGCACGGGATGCAGCTCCGCGGCGCGGTAGATCGTCATTTCGCCTTCGACCGCCAGGCATGCGGCGGCCCCTTGGCTCGTTTCGCCAATAATCGTCATTGCATCTTTGCTCCGGGATGGCCGGCGTGCGCCGGCGCGGTGGGTCAGCCGAACGTCAGCTTCTGGACGGCGGCGAGCAGGGCTTCCGGCTTGAACGGCTTGACCATCCACGCTTTCGCGCCGGCGGCCTTGCCCTGTTCCTTCTTGTCTTCCTGCGACTCGGTGGTCAGCATGAGGACCGGGGTGAATTTGTAGGCGGGACGGGTCTTCAGTTCGCGCACGAACGCGATGCCGTCCATGTTGGGCATGTTGACGTCGCTGATGATCAGGTTGACCTTCTGGCCGGTCAGCTTGGCCAGCGCGTCCTTGCCGTCGACGCCTTCGATGACGTCATAGCCGGCCTGCCTGAGTGCGATGCCGACGACCTGGCGGATCGAGATCGAATCGTCCACCACCATGATGGTTTTTGCCATGGTTAAATCCTAGTCTAGAAAAACGTGATGTCTTCGGCCAGCTGCGGCGCGGGCTTCGCGGTGCTCTTGTGGAGCGTGCGTTCCTCGGCCATCGCGTAGGTGCTTTCGAGTTCGGCCAGCAGGCTGCGGGCATCGAGGCCGCCACCTTGCTGTTGCTCGTCCAGCCACGAGGGCAGGCGGGCGATGTTGTCGCGGACGTGCGACAGGATCTGGCTGACGCGGTCCTGGAACTGCAGCTGCACGAGCGCGTCGCCGACTTCCGCCTGGATGCCGGCGCTCTCGCGCTGGAGCAGGCCGGACGAGGCCACGAGGGCGTCGGTGACGCTGCGCAGGGAGCCGAGCACGTTGCCGATCATCTGTTCGGACGCCTGCACGGCGCGCGTCTCCGCCCGCATGGAGTCCTCGGCCGCGCGGCACGTGACGTCGATCGCGGCGCTGATGCGGCCGACCTGTTCGGCGATGTGCTTGCCCGCGTCGGCCGAGCGGTTCGACAGCATGCGCACCTCGCTCGCGACGACCGCGAAACCGCGTCCCGCCTCGCCCGCGCGCGCCGCCTCGATGGCCGCGTTGAGCGCCAGCAGGTTGGTCTGCCACGCGATGCTGGCGACGTCCGCCGCCATCTTCTGCAAGGTGGCCGTGATTTCTTCCAGGCCTTCGATCTTCTGCAGCATCTGCTGCTTGCTGGCGGCCGCGCCGGCCAGCATGTCCAGCAGCGAGCGCAATTCCTTTTCGCTGGCCGCGAACGCGTCGACGATGTTGTCGCCGTTGCGCGCCGTGCCCGACGCGTCCAGTGCCTGGCCGAGACGGGTGACGATGCCGGAGAAGCGCTCGACGAGGGCGACGACGGCCGTCTCCATCTGGTCGCGCGACGCATCGATGTGCGACGTCCAGACGCCGGCCACGTCGGCGCTGAACGCGCGGCGTTCGGCGAAGTCGGCGCCGGGGGATTGCCCGGCCTGCGGCAGGGGCGCGCGCAGGGCGGCGAACGCGCCGCCGGCCAGGAGGAGGGCGGCGCACAGCCAGCCATGCCACTGCCAGCCGGCCAGCGGGACGATGACGCCCGACGCGGCCACGGCCACGAGCAGCGGGGAATAGGTTTGCAGGGGGCGTAGTCGGGGCACGCGGCGCTCCGTCGATGTTCGGGTAGGTTTCGTGTTTGCGGTATCTGCGGCCGCATCGGTGCTGATCATGTCAGATGAAGTTGCCGTACCGCAAGCTTTTTGCCGGGGAATATGGCGGATGCGAGGGGAAAACAACACTTGCTTGAGTGATCGCTAACACATTGTTGCGAAAGGAGTTTTCGATTCGCTACGCGATTTTGACGCATTGCCAATGCAGAGGGGAATGCTGACAAGCAGGCATGGCGGGCGTGACTGTGCCTTCGCCCCAGCCGAAGTGTGACGCCGGAATTGCCGGATTGCGGGAGCGCACCGCGCCGACTACCATCGTGACATGGATACAATGTTTCTTACGTTCGGGGCAGGCGTGGTGGCCGGTGCGATGAATGCGCTGGCGGGCGGTGGTTCGTTCGTCAGCCTGCCGGCGCTGATCGCGGCGGGTGTGCCTCCGGTGCAGGCGAATACGTCGAGCACGGTCGCGCTGTTTCCGGGTGGATTGGCCAGCGCGTGGGCCTATCGCGACGGCCTGGGGCCGGTCGGCGCCGTGCCGCTGCGCGCGCTGCTGGCCGCGACCCTGTGCGGCGGCCTCGTCGGCGCCGTGCTGTTGCTGCGGACGTCATCCGGCGCGTTCACGGCCGTGCTGCCCTGGCTGCTGCTGGTGGCGTCCATCGCGCTCGCGTTCGGGCGGCGCATCGGCGAAGCCCTGCGCGCGCGCTGGCGCATCCACGCACGCGCGGTGCTGGCCGTGCAGTTCGCGCTGGGCGTCTACGGCGGTTATTTCGGCGGGGCGGTGGGGATCATGATGATCGCGATGTGGGGACTGCTCGACAACCGCGACCTGAAACTGTTGAATGCGCCGCGCACGTTGCTGGTCAGCGCGGCGAACACGGTGGCGGTACTCGCGTTCATCGCGGCCGGCGCGGTGCGCTGGCCGGAGACGCTGGCGCTGCTGGCCGGCGCGACACTCGGGGGGTACGGCGGCGCGCACATCGGACGGCGGGCGCCGCCGGGGGTGATCCGCGCCGTCACGCTGTGCGCGACGACCGCGATCACGGTTGCCTTCTTCGTCAAAACCTACTTTGTGTGAGGACACCATGCTGCAGGCATTGCTCGCAACCATAGGCGTGCTGGCCATCGCGGCCAGCATCGCCGCCAAGTTCGTCAGGCTGCCGGTCAGCGCTTCAGTTGCGACAGGTCGCGCACGGCGCCGCGGTCGGCCGACGTGGTCAGCGCCGCGTAGGCACGCAGTGCCTGCGAGACTGCGCGCTCGCGGTTGACCGGCTGCCACGCGGCGTCGCCGCGCGCTTCCATCGCCGCGCGGCGGTGCGCCATTTCCTCGGTCGTCACGCGCAGGTTGATGGTGCGGTTCGGGATGTCGATGTCGATCATGTCGCCTTCCTCGACGAGGCCGATCGCGCCGCCTTCCGCCGCTTCCGGCGACGCGTGGCCGATCACGAGGCCCGACGAACCGCCCGAGAAGCGGCCGTCGGTGAACAGCGCGCATGCCTTGCCGAGACCCTTCGACTTGATGTAGGACGTCGGGTACAGCATCTCCTGCATGCCCGGGCCGCCTTTCGGGCCTTCGTAGCGGATGATGACGACGTCGCCCGCGTGCACGGTATCGCCCAGGATGTTTTCCACGGCCGCGTCCTGGCTTTCGAACACGCGCGCCTTGCCCGAGAACTTCAGGATGCTTTCGTCGACGCCGGCCGTCTTCACGATGCAGCCCTTTTCCGCGATGTTCCCGTACAGGACCGCGAGGCCGCCGTCCTGCGAGTAGGCGTGGGCGCGGTCGCGGATGCAGCCTTCGGCGCGATCGAGGTCGGCGCTGTCGAAGCGCTCGGCCTGCGAGAACGCGACCTGCGTCGGCACGCCGCCCGGCGCCGCGCGGAACAGTCGATGCACGGCCTGGTCGTCGCTGCGCTTGATGTCGTATTTCTCGATCGCGTCGCCCAGCGTCGGGGAGTGCACGGTCGGCAGCGACGTGTCGAGCAGGCCCGCGCGCGCCAGTTCGCCGAGGATGGCGACGATGCCGCCGGCGCGGTGCACGTCTTCGATGTGGTACTTGTTCGTCATCGGCGCGACCTTGCACAGGCAAGGCACGTTGCGCGAGATGCGGTCGATGTCGGCCATCGTGAATTCCACGCCCGCCTCGTGCGCGGCGGCCAGCAGGTGCAGCACCGTGTTGGTGGAGCCGCCCATCGACACGTCCAGCGCCATCGCGTTCTCGAACGCGGTCTTGGTCGCGATGCTGCGCGGGAGGATCGTGTAGTCGTCGCCCTCGTAGTGGCGCTTGGCCAGGTCGACGATCAGGCGGCCGGCGCGCAGGAACAGTTCCTTGCGGTCGGCGTGGGTGGCGACTATGGTGCCGTTGCCCGGCAGCGACAGGCCCAGCGCCTCGGTCAGGCAGTTCATCGAGTTCGCCGTGAACATGCCCGAGCAGGAACCGCAGGTGGGGCAGGCCGAGCGCTCGACTTCGGCCACGTCGGCGTCGGAGATCTTGGAGTCGCCCGCCTGGATCATCGCGTCGACGAGGTCCAGCTTGATGATCTTCTTGTCGTTGTTGACGACCTTGATCACCTTGCCCGCTTCCATCGGGCCGCCCGACACGAACACGGTCGGGATGTTGATGCGCATGGCGGCCATCAGCATGCCCGGGGTGATCTTGTCGCAGTTCGAGATACAGACCATCGCGTCGGCGCAGTGGGCGTTGACCATGTACTCGACGGAGTCGGCGATCAGGTCGCGCGACGGCAGCGAGTACAGCATGCCGCCGTGGCCCATCGCGATGCCGTCGTCGACGGCGATGGTGTTGAATTCCTTGGCGACGCCGCCCGCCGCCTCGATCTCGCGCGCCACCAGCTGGCCCAGGTCCTTCAGGTGCACGTGGCCCGGCACGAACTGGGTGAACGAGTTGACGACGGCGATGATCGGCTTGTCGAAGTCGCCGTCCTTCATGCCGGTCGCGCGCCACAGGGCGCGGGCGCCCGCCATGTTGCGGCCCTGGGTCGTGGTGTGGGAACGGTAAGTCGGCATGGTGTCTCCTCGGGAAATCGTAAAACCCCAAGAGTGCCGTGGGTACGGCAAGTTGTCCAATATATGATTCGGTAGGCTGTGATTCGCGTTTCATATCAATCACCCGGGCCACCCGCAGGGTTCCGTATCGGGCGGCCCGCCGTGAAAGCGAGTTCTATAATTTCTTCAACTGAATTCACGAGCGGCAATTTACACCTTGTCTGGATGGACCACGCGTGGCATGGGTGACGTGTTCGCGTCTTCCCGGCCACGGATAATGAACCGAGCCGATTCTCTTGGAGGCGCGTACGGGCATGACACGGAGATTTCATGGTGTAGCGAGGGCGACGCTGACGATCGCGGCGCTGGCCGGGCTCGGCGTCGCACTGTTCAATTATTTCGCGCCGATGACCGGCGTGACCGGAACGATCGGCGCCCTCGCCGTCGTCGTGTCCACCCTGTTGCTGGCGTTGCTCGGCTTTGTCCTGGCGCGCAGGCGCACCGGCCGCTCCCGGCTCGTGCGGGTCCTCGCCCTTCTGATGGCGCTCGGCACCCTGGCGGCGGCCTGGCTGCTGCATGAGTTCTTGCTGGTTGCCGCCATGGCCGTCGCACTGCTGGCGCTGGCGGTCGATTCGATGAGTGGCCCGGACAGGCACCCGGCGACAACCGTCGCCTCGCTGTTGCTCGTGCCTGCTCTGTGCATCAGCCTTGGCCTCGCAGCCATCGGCCGGCTGCCGGCTGCGACGGCGCAGGGGGCGGCGGCAGCCGGGAATGTTCAAGACGCGCCGGCGCAACAACCATTGGCACCGCCAAAGCCTGTCTGGAACAGCTTCCACGGGCAATTAAGCGCGCAAAAATACTCACCGCTGTCGCAGATCGATACCTCGAACGTCGGCAAGCTGAAGCTGGCATGGCAGTACCATACCGGGGATGTCTCCGACGGCAGCGGCGGCAAGCCGCCGACCGTCTGGTCGGCCACGCCCATCTATGCCAACGAGACCCTGTACATCGGCACACCGTTCTACCGGATCATCGCGCTCGATCCGGCAACCGGGAAGGAGCGTTGGCGGTTCGACACCCATTCGACCCTGAAGGCGCTCACGCAGCCCGCGTTGAAGACCCGCGGCGTCGCCTACTGGGAGGCCCGGCATCCGGTCGCGGGGCAGGCCTGCCAGAAGACCGTCTACATCGGCACCATGGATGCGCGACTCTTCGCCGTCGATGCCGACACGGGCAAGCCGTGCCCCGGCTTTGCCGACCACGGCGTACTCAACGTCAATAAGTGGAACAACATCAATGATGCCTGGCCGCTGTCGGTGCTCCAGCCGCCCACCGTGGCGGGCGACCACCTCATCATGGGCTGGGCCGGCAAGGACTGGGCGCTGGCCGAGGCGCCGCCGGGCAGGGTCTTCTCGGTGAATGCGCGCACCGGCAAGCTGGAATGGGTCCTGAACGTCCTGCCCGACGATATCGTCAGGCAGAGCGGCACTGCCAACGTGTGGACCGCGATGTCGGTCGACGAGGAACTTGGGCTGGTGTACTTGCCGGTGTCGTCGCCTTCGCCCAATTACTGGGGCGGCAATCGCGCCGAACCTGTCCCGCTGGCGACCTCCACCACCGCTGTCGACATCGACACCGGCAAGGTGGTGTGGTCGCGTCAGTGGGTGCACCATGACCTCTGGGACTACGACATCAATTCGGCACCGACGCTGATGGACATCACGGTCGATGGCAAGACGATTCCGGCGCTGATGCAGGCCACCAAGATGGGCTACCTGTTCGTCGTGAACCGCAGGACCGGCGAGGATGTCTGGCCGATCGAGGAGCGGCCGGTCCCCACCGGCAATGTGCCCGGCGAGGTTTACGCGCGGACCCAGCCGGTTCCTACCCGGCCTGCGCCGCTGCTGGACCAGTCCCGCAAGCCGAAGGTGTGGTGGATTGCCGACATGGTCGGCTTCGGCCAGTGTTCGCGCCTGTTCGATGCAATGCATTACGATGGCATGTACACGCCGCCGACCGTCGGGGATGCCGGCACGCTGGGCTATCCGTTCAGCGCCGGCGCCGTCCAGTGGGGGGGTGTCGCTTTTGACCCGCGCAGCGAGACGGCGATCGTCAACACGTCGCATCTCGTGCAGCAACTCAAGCTGTTGCCACGCAACGTGTACGACAGCGTGGCCAGGGGCTCCGGCGCGGAGCAGGGCTTCTATCCGCAGAAGGGGGCGCCATTCGGCATCATGCTGGAAAACGCGCTCAACTGGCTCGGCATGCCATGCTGGGAACCGCCCTTCGGCGAACTGGTCTCGATCAACATGAAGACCGGCGCGATCAACTGGCGTCGCCCCGTCGGCGCATCCCAGCAGTACGGCTTCTACATGCCGGAGAGCCTGGGCTCGCCGACCATCGGCGGGCCGGCGGTGACCGCAGGTGGCCTGATCTTCATCGGCGCCTCGATGGATGCGAAAGTGCGGGCCTATTCGCTTGCGACGGGTAAAGAGTTATGGTCCGACCTGGTCCAGGCCCCGGTGGTCGCGAATCCGGCGGTGTACGAATACAAGGGCCGTCAGTACGTCGCCTTCGTGGCCGGCGGCAATCCGATCATCAAGGACCAGGTGGGCGACCAGCTGGCGGTGTACGCGCTGCCACGGTGACCTGTATCGGCCGGGCCGCGCGGAGAAGGATGGGCAAAGATGGTCGAGCGCAATGGCGTGCGTAAGCAGGCCAAGCGTGGGCATGAAGATGTAACATAAGGCATGCTGATCCGAACCATCGTGAATGCGGGGCTGCGACGCACCCTGAAGCCCCTCTGGGACGACATCCCGTCCGTCGCACGCATGCGCGCGGCGTATCACCGTATCGACCGTCTGGGGACGCTCGGCAGGCGGCCCGTGCGCGTCGATGTCGCCGACGCCGGCGGCGTGGCCGTCGAATGGATCGGGCGGCGCGAGGCGGCGCGCGACGGCGTCATCCTGTATCTCCACGGCGGCGGTTTCGCGGTGCGTGCGGCGGCGGCCGATCGCCGTTACTGTGCCGGCCTGGCGCGCCGTACCGGATGTCCCGTCGTGCAGGTGCCGTACCGGCTCGCGCCCGAGTTTCCATTCCCGGCGGGCCTGGACGACTGCTGCGCCGTCTACGCCGGCCTGCTTGCCGCCGGCATCCCGGCGCACAAGATCGTCGTGATCGGGCATTCCGCCGGTGCGAACCTGGCGCTCGTGCTGCTGATGCGGGCGCGGAACAACGGCTGGCCCCAGCCGGCGGGCTGTATCCTGCTGTCGGCGCCGATCGACCTGACGGCCGGCAGTCCGTCCGCAGCCGCCAACGCCGCGCGCGACAGCATGCAGTCACCGAACATCTGGCCATGGGTGAGGATGACGTACCTGGGAGGCGTCGCGCCGGACCACCCGGACGTGTCGCCGCTGTTCGGCGACTGGGCGGGACTCGCGCCGCTCCACTTCCACGTGTCGGACACCGAGATCATTCTCGACGACAGCACGCGCGCGGTCGAACGCGCGCGCCGGGCCGGCAACCGCGTGACGCTCACCATCTGGCACGACGTGCCGCACAGCTTTTATTACATGAACGCGCTGCGCGAGGCGTGGCGGTGCCGGGCGGAGGTCGTCGCGTTCATCGGCGCGGCCTTGCGGCGGCGATAAAAAATGTCCGCTGTTCAGCGGAGATCCTGGCTTGGGCAGGGAGGGAATCGGTGTCCTCAAACCAGCATCGACTGCTGGGCAAAGATGCCCGCCATCGCGCCTTGCCATGAGGCCGTGGTAACCGAGGGCATTTGGGGATTGGCGAGGTCGCCTGCGGCGTAGATGCCCCGCATGCTGGTTTCGCGGCGCTCGTCGACTTTGAGGGCGATGCCCTGGGGCGTATCGACCGTGGCAAGGCCCAGCGATTCGTGCAGGCGTGCGGATGGCTTGTTGCGCGGGTGCGCGAACAGGATGTCGACCGCGACCTGGGGGCCGGCATCGACTTTGACGATGGTGTTATTGCTCTCGTGACGGTCGATCTCGGTGATGCGGCCATCGACGGCCGGGATGCCGCGGCGTGCCAGATCTGCCCGGATCTCCGGTGGAATGTCATGGCCATCGGCGAAGACCGTCAGGGTGTCGGTCCAGTCGTGATACAGCCTGGCATAGTTATGCGACGGGGGGCCGGACCAGACGAGGCCCCAATGCCGGCCGGCGACTTCAAAGCCGTCGCAATAGGGGCAAGGCACGATGGAGGTACCCCAGCCTTCGGCGAAGCCCGGAATACCAGGCATTTGATCGGCGACGCCGTAGCTCAGGATCAGACGGCGCGCCTTGAGGCTTTCGCCATCGCCGGTGAGGACGGAGAAATCGTCCATGGTGCCAGAGACGCTCTCGGCGCGGGCATTGACCAGTTTGATCATGGGATAGCGCGCCAGCTGTTGCCGCGCCTCCGCCAGGATATCCTGCGGCGGCTTGTGGTCGTGGCCGAGCAGCCCATGCGAATGGCCGGCGAAACGATTGCGGGGCAGGCCGGTATCAAGAACCGTGACCGTGCGGCGGGCACGACCAAGCTGCAGCGCGGCGGCGAGGCCGGCAAAGCTGCCGCCGATGATGATGACGTCATTCATGGTGGTGGGCTCCGTGTTGTCGATGGTTGAGGCTGACTTTGCGGTGGAATGCGCTTGGGCGAGACCGGTGGTGGGAAGCGCGGCCAATTTCGATCACAGTGGTTCGCAAATTTCCGATACCATGCAGTATCTTAGATCGTGAATTAAGATACTGTCAAGTACTGGAAACGACGTGAACGAAAAAAAGCACGGGCGCCGCGGCCGTCCCGCCAACGAAGCACTCGGCCAAACGATAGTCAGCGCCGCAAACGAACTCTTTGTGGAGCTGGGGTTTCAAGCGACGACAATGGACAAGGTCGCCCAGCGGGCGAAGATATCCAAGCTGAGCATCTATCGGCATTTCGACAACAAGGAGGCGCTGTTCAGCGCGGCCATCACGGCCGGCTGCCATCAGTTGTTTGCACCACAGGCCATTCTTGAAGGCGCCGACGGTTCGGCCGAAGATCGACTGATGGCGGTGGGATCATCCCTGCTCCGCACGCTGTTGAGACCAGACGTCCGCAGTGTCGAAGCCATGGTCATGGCCGACAAGACGAATCAAAGCTCGTTAAGCAAGCTCCATTACGAAGCCGGCCCCGCCCATGTCATTGCCCAAATCGAGGCCCTGTTGCGTCAGTTGCACGCGAAGGCGCTTCTGAACGTGCCCGATCCTCGCGGGTCCGCCCGCCTGTTTGCCGCGCTTTTCAAAGGATCCGATCTCCTGATGATCGTACGCTTCGATCAGGCGAGAGCAGCGGACGACAGCGAAATCGAATCCTACTGCCGTTCGGCCGTCACGATGTTCATCGCCGCGCACGGTGGCAACGACCACGCGGGCGGATGACCGAAGCTGCAGCGTAGTCCAGCGAAGTTCGGTGCTGGAGTCATCCTGAAATAAAAAAGGACAGCCTGGGGGGCTGTCCTTTGCTAGCCCGCAGGCTGCCTTCTATTGCTCCGAGAGTTCTACCACCACATGCCGTAGATCGTGGCCAGCACGACGCAGATGACGGCCGAGCCGAGGGCGAACGCGCCGTCGACCTTGAACAGCTTGGTGTCGACGATCAGCCCCTTCACCTTGCCGCGGGCGAACACGGTGCTGAGCAGGACCATGCCCGCGACCACCAGCCAGAACACGATGAACATGCGGTCCAGGAACGGGATCTCATACACGCCCGAGCCGTTGTCGTGGGCGAAGCCGATCGGGGCGAGGAAGGACAGGTCCATCATCCCCGGCAGGAACTTCAGGATGATCGAGAACACGAGGCCGCCCACGGTCGCGAACATCGCGGCGCTGGACGTGGTCTTTTTCCAGAAGAAGCCCAGCAGGAACATGGCCAGGATGCCCGGCGAGACGAAGCCCGTGTATTCCTGGATGTACTGGAAGCCGCCTTTCTTGTCGATGCCCATCAGCGGGGCGATCAGCACGGCCAGCAGCATCGACACGACGACGGTCATGCGGCCGATCCACACCATCTTCTGCTCGGTGACGTTCGGATGCAGGCGCTTCTGGTAGATGTCGAGCGTGAAGATCGTGGCGATCGAGTTGGCCTTGCCGGCCAGCGACGCGACGACGGCGGCGGTCAGTGCCGCGAACGCGATGCCTTTCAGGCCCGACGGCAGCAGTGCCAGCAGGGTGGGGTAGGCGCGGTCCGGATTCAGTTCGCCGCCGACGCGCATCGCGTCGCCCAGCGCGCCGGAACGGTCCAGCGCGAACGCGGCGATACCCGGCATGACGACGATGACCGGCATCAGCAGTTTCAGGAACGCGGCGAACAGCAGGCCTTTGCGGGCGGTCGGCAGGTCGGCGCCGAGGGCGCGCTGCGTGATGTACTGGTTGCAGCCCCAGTAGTTCAGGTTCACGATCCACATGCCGCCGATCAGCGTGGACAGGCCCGGCAGGTCCATGTAGTTCGGGTTGTCGCGGCCCAGCACCATCTCGAAGTGGTCGCGGGTCGAGTTGTACAAGGTCGAAAAGCCTTGCAGGGCGCCGTGGCCGTTGCCCAGTTTGGCGACGAGGTCCAGGGCCAGCCACGTGGTCACGAGGCCGCCGATGACGAGGCAGGTCACCTGGATGACGTCCGTGTAGCCGATGACCTTCATGCCGCCCAGCGTGATGATGGCGGCGAAGACGGCGAGGAACAGCATGCAGGGCAGCACGCCGATGCCGGTGACGCTGCCGATGGCCAGCGCGCCCAGGTACAGGATCGAGGTCAGGTTGACGACGACGTACAGGCCGAGCCAGAACAGCGCCATGGTCGTGGCGACGGCCTTGCCGTAGCGTTGTTCGAGGAACTGGGGCATCGTGTAGATGTGGTTCTTCAGGTAGACCGGCATGAAGAACACGGCGACGATGACGAGCGTGGCGGCGGCCATCAGTTCGTACACGGCGATGGCCATGCCGATGCGGAAGCCCGAACCACTCATGCCGATGAACTGCTCGGCGGAGATGTTCGAGGCGATCAGCGACGCGCCGATGGCCCACCACGTGAGCGAGCCTTCGGCCAGGAAGTAGTCGTGCGAGGCGGAGGTGTTGGCGCTCTTCTTGCGGCGGTAGACCCACAGGCCGTAGCCTGCGACGACGACGAAGTAGAACAGGAAGACAATGGTGTCCAGGCGGGAGATCAGGTTCATGAGCGTTGTCTCGAATGACGGACAGTGCTCGAACGAGGCACCATCCGCTGGTTGTTATATCGTCCGCCGGAACCGGCGACGCCGGCTCCGAGCTTCCAATCTACAAGAGATTATCGGAAACGCTCAAGAAATGCTATTCCGAAAAGTCCTTTTTACACACTTTTATAACACAATTTGTTTGCGCAAACATCGCGATGCGATGGCGTAACGCGTGACGTTCGCCATGTGTTGGCGTAACGCGTGGGCTCGTTTCATTTGAGGCCCCCGGCCTCAAATGCCCGCCCTACGATGGTTTCGCGGTGTGAACAGACAGAGCATGAATGTCAGCCGACGACGAGCGCCCGGCTGCCGGACGAACGGCGCGCGGCCTCTTCCAGCTTGAACACGCTGACGAGATGGTCGAGCGCCTCGGCCTGTTCGTGCAGGCTCTGGGCCGCCGTCGCGGCTTCCTCGACGAGGCCGGCGTTCTGCTGGGTGACGGTGTCCATCTGCGAGACGGCCTTGTTCACCTGCTCGATGCCCGCACGCTGTTCGCGGCCGGCGTGGCTGATCTCGACCATCAGCTCGTGCATCTGCTGCACGGTCTGCAGCACTTCGCGCATCGTGGCGCCGGCTTCGGAGACGAGACCCGCGCCCGCTTCGACCTGCTGGACGGAGGCGCCGATCAGCTCCTTGATTTCCTTGGCGGCGGCGGCCGAACGCTGGGCCAGCGTGCGCACTTCGCCCGCCACGACGGCGAAGCCGCGGCCCTGTTCGCCGGCGCGCGCCGCTTCCACGGCCGCGTTCAGCGCGAGGATATTGGTCTGGAAGGCGATGCCGTCGATGACGGCGATGATGTCGACGATCTTCTGCGACGACGCGTGGATCGATCCCATCGTGTCGACGACGCGCGCGACGGCCGTGCTACCCTGCTGGGCGACGCCGGCGGCCGTGTCGGCGAGGGCGTTGGCCTGGTTCGCGTGTTCCGCGTTGTTGCGCACGGTCGCGGTCAGTTCTTCCATCGAGGCGGCCGTCTGCTGCAGGGCGCTGGCCTGCTGCTCGGTGCGCGAGGACAGGTCCAGGTTACCGGCCGCGATCTGCGTGGAGGCGCTGGAGATCGTGCCGGTGGCGGCGCGCACGTTGCCGACGATGTGGGCCAGGTTGCCCTGCATCGCCTTCATCGCGGCGAGCAGGCTGGATTGGTCGCCGGGGCGGGTCTGCACGTCCATCGACAGGTCGCCGGCCGCGATGTGCTTGACGATGTCGGTCGCGTAGTCCGGCTCGCCGCCCAGGCGGCGCATCAGCCAGCGCGTGAGCAGCGTGGCGCCGGCGGCGCCCAGCAGCACGCAGCCGCAGACGAGCGACACGATCAGCACGCGCGATGCCGCGTAGCGGCGCGAACCATCGAGCGCGGCGGCGCGGCCGCCTGCCGTGTAGTTGTCGACGGCCTTGTCGACGTTGGCGCGGATGGCGACGATCAGCTTGTTCGATTCGCCGCGGATCAGCGACTTGGCCAGGGCGCCGTCGTTCTGGCGCGCGGCGGCGCGGACCTTGGCGTCTTCCGCCATGTAGCGCTGCCACAGGCCGAGGAATTCCGCGTAGCTCTGCTGTTCTTCCGGCGATTCGAGCAGCTTGACGTAGTCGTCCTGCATGCGCCGCAAGTCTTCGAGGTCTTGCGCGATCACCTTGTCGTATTTGTCCATCTCGGCCGAATCGCTCGAGATAATGTATTGCAGCTCGCGCGTGCGGATGCGGGCGACTTGCGACTTGATGTCTTCGATGACGCGGATGCCCGGCATCCAGTGCCCGGACAGGCGCAGCGAGGTGTCGTTGACCTTCGCCAGTTGATGAATCGAGATGGCGCCGACCAGCACGGTGAGTGCGAGGACGGCGGCGAACGTAATGCCCAGCTTGCTCGCGAGGCGTAAGCGGTTGAACCAGTTCATCGTCTGATAATTAGAAGTATTTCCGTAAGTCAACGATGATAACCGACATTCAATGTTGTTGTCATGCAATCTGGTTATACGTATATTCCACAATCTAATTAGTTTGCTACAAATGTTTGCTGCCCAGCGGTAACGTGTGCGGTGTTGCATGATCGACAGCCTATACTGCGTTCGTGTGTTCCGGATCCACTACCGTTCTCATGCACGATGGCGCCACCGTTCTCCCGTTCCGCAGTCCTGCTCGTCAAGCTGATCCTGCTGGGTCTGCTGGTCGGGGTCGCAACGTGGATCGCGCTGGCCCGCTGGACCATGTCGCCGCGTAACGTGACCTTCGCCCCCGTCGCCCAGCCGATTCCGTTCAGCCACAAGCACCACGTGGCCGACGACGCCATCGATTGCCGCTACTGCCACACGTCCGTGGAGAACTCGGCCACGGCCGGGATGCCGTCGACGTCGGTCTGCCTCAGCTGCCATTCGCAGCTGTTCGTGGATTCGCCGCTGCTTGCGCCACTGCACGAAAGCGCACGCACGGGCAAGCCGCTCCACTGGGTGCGCGTGCACGACCTGCCGGACTTCGTCTATTTCGAACACGACATCCACGTGGCCAAGGGCGTCGCCTGCATCGAGTGCCACGGGCGCGTGGACCAGATGCCCATCACGTGGCGCACGGCGTCGCTGGAGATGCAATGGTGCCTGCGCTGCCACCGCGACGCGCCCAACCACGTGCGGCCGCTGAACCAGGTGCTGTCGATGGCGCCGCAAAAGCCGCTCAGCGCGGACGAGATCCGCCAGCTGAACCGCCTGTACCACTTGCGCGATGCCCAGGCGCTGACCAATTGCTCCACCTGCCACCGATGAAGACGCATCCTGTTTTCCCGATCGCCCAGGACGAACCGGCACGGCGCCGCTTCCTGAAGCTGATGGCCGCATCGGCCGCGCTGGCCAGCGCCGGGTGCAGCGGGCCGCCGGCCGAAACCATCGTCCCGTACGCGACGATGCCGGAGCAGGGCGTGCCGGGCCTGCCCATGTTTTACGCGACCGCGTTCGTGCGCAACGGGCTCGCGCACGGCGTGCTCGTGGAATCGAACATGGGGCGGCCGACGAAGGTCGAGGGCAATCCGGACCATCCGGTGAGCGCGGGCGCCACCGACGTGTTCGCGCAGGCGTCCATCCTGCAGTTGTGGGACCCGGACCGGTCGCAGGCCGTGTTCCGCGGCGAGGAGATGGCGACGTGGGGCGCGTTCGAGGCGGCGCTGCAGGCACGCCGGCCCCGCTTCGAGCAGGACGGCGGCGCGGGATTGCACATCCTGACGGGCACCGTCACGTCGCCCACGCTGGCGGCGCAGATCGCGGCGCTGCAACGGCGGCTGCCGAACCTGCGCTGGCATGCGTGGGACCCGCTGCACGACGACGGTGCCGCGCACGCGGCGCAGCTGGCGTTCGGCCGGCCGCTCGACCCGGTGTACCGGCTGGACGAGGCGCAGGTCGTGCTCGCGCTGGATGCCGATTTGTTCGGCACGCTGCCCGGCAGCCTGGCGCATGCGCGGGCGTTCACGGCGCCGCGCCGGCTGGGCGCGGCGCCGGACGCGAACCGCCTGTACGTGCTGGAGGCGACGCCCACGTTGACCGGCGCGTATGCCGACGCGCGCCTCGCGCGGGCGCCGCACGAGATCGAGGCCGCGCTGATGCGCATCGCGTCCAGGCTGGGCGTGGGCGCCGACCCGGGCCGCGCCGCCGATGCGACGCTGGACCGGTGGGAGGCGGCGGTGGTGCGGGCGCTGGACGGTGCGCGCGGCGCGGCACTCGTCGTCGCCGGCCCGAACGTGAGCCCGGCCGGCCGCGCGCTGGCGTATGCGCTGACCCAGCGCCTGAACGGTCCGCTCGGCTTCATCGAGCCCGTCGAGCGCAGCCCGCTGGACCACGGCGCGTCGATCGCCGCGCTGGCCGGCGACCTGCGCGCCGGCCGCGTCGACACCTTGCTCATGCTGGACGCGAATCCGGCCTACGATGCGCCCGCGGACCTCGATTTCGCCGCGCTGCTGCGGCGGGTGCCGCTCTCCGCCCACCTGGGCCTGTACCGCGACGAGACCGCGCGCGCGGCCGGCTGGCACCTGCCGATGGCGCACTGCTACGAGGCGTGGAGCGATGCGCGGGCGCACGACGGCACGGCGAGCATCGTGCAACCGCTGATCGCGCCGCTGTACGGCGGCCGTTCCGCGCACGAGGTCCTCGCGCTGCTGGCCGGCGCGGAGACGAGAAACGGCCACGCGCTCGTGCGCGCGACGTGGGGCGGCGCGGACGCGGCGTGGCGCGACAGCCTGCGCCGGGGCAGCGTCGCCGGGAGCGCCGCGCGGCCCGTGTCCGTGCCCGCCGCGCGTCCGCCCGGCCCCATGCCCGTGCCGGCCGCGCCGCCGCTCGTCGCCCTGTTCGCGCCCGACCCGGCCGTGGATGGCGGCGCCTTCGCCAACAACGCGTGGCTGCAGGAGTTGCCGCGGCCCCTCACGTCGCTCACGTGGGACAACGCGGCGCTCATCGGCCCGGCCACGGCGCAGCGCCTCGGCCTCGCCGACGGCGCCGTCGCGCGGCTGCGCGTGGACGGGCGGACGGTGGATGCGCCGGTGCTCGTCGTGGCGGGGCAGGCCGAGGGCGTCGTCACGCTGCCGCTGGGGTATGGCCGGCGCGCGGCGGGCGGCGTCGGGGAGGGCGTCGGCTTCGACGCGTACCGGCTGCGCACCGGCGTTTCCCTGCCCGCGCTGACGGTAGAGCGCACGGGCCGCACGCACGATCTCGTGGTCCGCCAGAAGGAAGTCGACATGCAGGGCCGCAGTCCGGTTCAAGTTCGCGTTCACGTGCGCGAACTGGCGCGCGAGCGGCCGGAGCAGGCGTCGATGTATCCCGAACGCGAATACAAGGACTACAAATGGGGCATGGCGATCGACCTGAATGCGTGCATCGGCTGCGCATCGTGCACGATCGCGTGCCAGGCCGAGAACAACATCCCCGTCGTCGGCAAGGAGGAAGTGGCGCGGGGCCGCAGCATGCACTGGATCCGCGTCGACCGCTACGTGGCCGGCCCGCGCACCCTGTTCCAGCCCGTGCCGTGCATGCATTGCGAGCACGCGCCGTGCGAGGAAGTGTGCCCGGTCGGCGCCACGATGCACGACAGCGAAGGCCTCAACGTGCAGGTCTACAACCGCTGCATCGGCACGCGCTTCTGCTCCAACAACTGCCCGTACAAAGTCCGGCGCTTCAACTTCCTGCAGTACGCCAACGAGAAAGTGGAAAGCCTGAAGGCGCTGCAGAACCCGGAAGTGACGGTGCGCCGGCGCGGCGTGATGGAGAAATGCAGCTACTGCCTGCAGCGGATCACCCGCGCCCGCATCGAGGCCGAGAAGGCGGGACGGCGCATCCGCGACGGCGAGATGGTCACCGCGTGCCAGGCCGTGTGCCCCACGCGCGCGATCCGCTTCGGCGACTTGAACGACCCCGCCAGCGACGTCGCCGCGGCGAAGGCGTCGCCGCTCGATTACCACCTGCTGGAAGAACTCAACACGCGCCCGCGCACGAGTTACCTCAGGCGCGTGCTGAACCCCGATCCGGAGCTGGAATGAGTACCCCGGAGAACACCGACGTGCTGCGCCCCGGCTGGGGCTATGCGAGCGTCACGGACAAGATCGCGGGCATCGTCCTTACCGGCCAGTTCGGCTGGCGCTGGTGGACGGCGTTCCTCGTCGCGTCCGCGGGCGTGTGCGCGCTGCTGGCCGCCGTTTCCTGGCTGCTCGTGAAGGGCATCGGCATCTGGGGCGTCGACATTCCCGTCGCGTGGGGCTTCGCCATCGGTAACTTCGTGTGGTGGATCGGGATCGGCCATGCCGGTACCTTCATCTCCGCCGTGCTCCTGCTGCTGCGCCAGAAGTGGCGGACGTCGATCAACCGCTTCGCCGAGGCGATGACGCTGTTCGCGGCGGGCATCGCGGGCCTGTTCCCGATCCTGCACCTGGGCCGGCCGTGGTTCTTCTACTGGCTCGTGCCTTACCCGAACGTGATGAACGTGTGGCCGCAGTGGCGCAGCCCCCTGGTCTGGGACTTCTTCGCCATCGCGACCTACCTGACCGTGTCGCTGCTGTTCTGGTACGTGGGCCTGATCCCGGACCTCGCCACCCTGCGCGACCGCGCCGGCCAGCGCGGCCAAAGGAAAAGCCAGATCGCGTACGGCCTGCTGGCGCTGGGCTGGCGCGGCGAGGCGCGCCACTGGGCGCGCTACGAATGGGCATATTTGCTGCTGGCGGGGCTGGCGACGCCGCTCGTCGTGTCGGTGCACACGATCGTGTCGCTCGACTTCGCCGTCGGGAACACGCCCGGCTACCACTCGACGATCTTCCCGCCATACTTCGTCGCCGGCGCGCTGTTCTCCGGCTTCGCGATGGTGCTGACGCTCGCGATCCCGCTGCGCGCCGCGTTCGGCCTGCAGGATTTCATCACGGGCCGCCACCTCGCCAACGCGGCCAAGGTGCTGCTGGCCACGTGCTGGCTCGTGAGCTATGGCTACCTCGCGGAGATCTTCACGTCGTTCTACAGCGGCGACATCTACGAGCGCTACATGACGGTCAACCGTTTCACAGGGCCGTACGGTCCAGTGTATCTGGCCATGCTGGCCTGTAACGTGCTGGTGCCGCAGCTGTTCTGGTTCCGGCGCGTACGTCACAGCGCGGCGCTGCTGTTCGTGCTGAGCCTCGTCATCAACTGCGGCATGTGGATGGAGCGCTTCCTCATCGTCGTCACGTCGCTGCACCGCGACTTCCTGCCGTCCGCGTGGGGCATGTTCTATCCGACGCGCTGGGACTGGATCACGCTGTTCGGTTCCATCGCGCTGTTCGTCTGGCTGTTCCTGCTGTTCGTGCGCTTCCTGCCGCTGATCTCGATCGCGGAGATGCGCGAGCTCGTACGCGAATCGGCGAAGGGGGAGGCATGAGCGGACCGGGCGTGTACGGCCTGCTGGCCGAATTCCCCAGCGCGGACGCCCTGTGCGCGGCCGCGCGCCATGCGCGCGCGAACGGCTACACGCGCGTGGAGGCCTATTCGCCGTTCGCGATCGAAGGGCTGGACGACATCGTCGGCGCCGACAAGGGCTGGATCGCGCCGCTCACGCTGCTGGGCGGGATCCTCGGCGGGGCAGGAACGTACTTCCTGCAATGGTATGCGGCCGTCGTCGACTACCCGATCGACATCGGCGGCCGGCCGCTGCACAGCTGGCCCGCGTTCATCCCGGCCACGTTCGAGATCACGATCCTCGGCGCGGCCGTGGCGGCCGTGCTCGCGATGCTCGTGCTGAACGGGTTGCCGCGGCTGTACCATCCGCTGTTCGAGGTCGAGGAATTCGAACTGGCGAGCCGCAACCGCTTCTTCCTGTGCCTGCCCGCGCGCGATCCCGTGTTCGCGCCCGGCCCGGCGCGCGACCTGCTGGAGGAACTGCACCCGCTGCTGCTGCGCGAGGTGCCGGCATGAAGCGCATCCCGCTCCTTCTGCTGTTTGCGCTGTCGTTGTGCGCATTGGCCGGCTGCGAAGGCGCGAAGCAGGACATGTACGACCAGCCGCGCTATAAAACGTACGCGCCGAGCGCGCTGTTCGAGGACGGCGCGTCCGTACGGCCGCCCGTCGCCGGCACGGAACCGCGTGCGCGGGGCGCGTTCGCCGACAGTTCGGGCGGCCGCGCGGGCACGGACCTCGTGCGGCGCGACGCGCAGGCGGAAGACGCGCAGACGAACCCGTATCCCGTCGACATGGCCCTGCTGAAGCGCGGCCACGACCGCTACATGATCTATTGCATGCCTTGCCACAGCCCGGCCGGCGACGGCGATGGCCTCGTCGTGCGGCGCGGCTTCCCGGCGCCGCCGACGTATCACCAGGACCGCCTGCGCAATGCGCCCGACCGCCACATCTACGACGTCATCAGGAACGGCTACGGCGTGATGGCGCCGTACGGCGACCGCGTGGAGCCCGCCGACCGCTGGGCCATCGTCGCCTTCGTCCGCGCGCTGCAACTGAGCCAGCATGCGGACGCGGCGAGCCTGCCGCCGGACGTGCGCGCGCACCTGGGAGCGCAGCCATGAAGGCGCGCACGCTCGTCGTACTGGCGCTCGTCGCCGCGGTCGCCGGCTGGCGCCTCGACCTGCGCGCGCTGCTGGCCAGCTATCTCGCCGCGTGGTGGTTCATCACGGGCGCGCTGCTGGGCGGTCTCGCCAACGTGTGGCTGCACCAGCTGACGGGCGGGGCGTGGGGCGAAACGATCCGCGGCCCGCTGCTGCGCGCGGCGCGCTGGCTGCCGCTCGCGTGCATCCTGTTCCTGCCCGTGCTGCTGGGCGCACCGCTGCTGTATCCGTGGCAGCACGGCGTGCAGGACGGCGCATTCCGCCAGATATGGCTGAGTCCCGTCTTCTTCACGATCCGCAGCATCGGCTATCTGCTGCTGTGGTGCGGACTTGCCATCGTCGAGACGCGCGCCCGCACGCGGTCGCCTTTGCGCGCGGCCCTGTGCCTGGTCGCCTACGGCTTCTCCGTGAGTCTCGCGGCCGTGGACTGGATCATGTCGCTGCAGCCCGAGTGGTATTCCAGCGTGTTCGGCTGGCTGGCGGGCACGGGCCAGATGCTGACCGGGCTCGCGCTGGCCGTGCTGCTGATCGACCGCGGCGCGGCGCGCAAGCGCCTGCCCGACCTCGGCAACCTGCTCATGATGTACGTGCTGACGTGGGCCTACCTCGCGTACGTGCAATTCCTGATCATCTGGGCCGCGGACCTGCCGCACGAAATCGCGTGGTACCTGCGCCGCGGCGCGCCCGGCTGGCAGGCCGTCGCGTGGGTGCTCGTCGTCGGCCACTTCGCCGGGCCGCTGTGCATCCTGCTGTCGCGCCACGCGAAGACGGCGCCCGCGCTGATGGGCGTGCTGGCCGCCGCGCTGCTGGCGGCTCACCTGCTGGACTGCTGGTGGCTCGTGCTGCCGTCCGTCGAGCATTTGACGCGCCACTGGCTGTGGCTCGCGCCGCTCGTCGCGGCCGGGTTCGGACTGGCGGCGTGGCTCGCGCTGGACAGGACGAGGAAGGAGCGTATCCATGCCTGACTACACGGGCGGCGATCTCGACCTGCGCGGCCTGCGCGTCGGTGCCTGCATCATCGTGGCCGGCATCGCCTGTGCGCTCGGCGCGGCCGCGCTGATGCTGGGCGAGCAGGCGCCGGCCGCGAACACGCCGCCTCACGCATTCGCCGGCAAGGCCCCGCTGCTGCAGCCGGCCCCGCAGCCGGACCGCGCCGCCTACCTCGAGGAAAAGCGCCGCGCGACGCAGGCCTATGGCTGGGTCGACCGCGAAGCCGGCATCGCCCGGATTCCGCTGGACGAGGCCATGAGGCTGATGGCGGCGAAGGGGGCAAGATGATCGCCGCACTCGCCTTCCTGCTGATGCTTGCCGGCGGTCCGGCCGCCGCGCAGGCCCTGCAACTGCCGCCGCCCCCGGCCGCGCGCTTCGATCCCGTGCCCGGCACCCGGCTGCCGCTCGACGCCGTGCTGCGCGACGATGCCGGGCAACCCGTCCGGCTGGCCGCGTTGTTCGACCGTCCGGTGGTGCTGGTGCCCGGCTATTACACGTGCCCGAACCTGTGCAGCACGGTGTTCGAAGGCGTGCTGCAGGCGCTCGCGCTGTCCGGGCTCGCGGCCGGGGACTATCGCCTCGTCGGCCTCTCCATCGATCCGCGCGACGGCGCCGCCGCGGCCGCGGAGAGAAAGCGTGCGTATGCCGCGCTGCTGCCTGGCGGCGCGCGCGATCTCGCGCTGCTGACTGGCGACGCGCAAACGCTGGCGCGGCTGGAGAACGCCCTCGGCTACCGCTCCGTGGCGGACAAGGACACTGGCGAGCTGGCCCACGCGGCCGGCTTCGTCGTGCTGGACGCCGACGGCCGCATCGCGCGCGCCTTCTCCGGCGTGCGCTTCGATCCGGCCGCGCTGCGCGCTGCGGTCAGGACACCGGCGCCCTCGTTCGGCGAGCAGGTGCTGATGCTGTGCGCGCACTTCGCGCCCACGTCCGGCCGCCACACGGCGGGTGCGCTGGCGTTCGTGCGCGCAGGCGTGCTGCTGTTGCCGTTGCTGTTCCTGGGCTGGCTGTGGCGGCGGGGAGGGCGCCGTGCGTCCTGAATTCCACCTGCTCCCGGCCGACGCCGCCGTCTCCGCCACGCGCCTGGACAGCCTCGCGCTGTGCCTGCTGTTGCTGTGCGGTGCCGTCGCGCTGGTGCTGTTCGTGCTGATGGTCGGCTTCTCGATCCGCTACCGGGCCGGTTCCAGCGCGGACCGCACGCACGTGCCGAAGAAGGGGCTGCCCGTCGAAATCGCATGGACCGTGATCCCGCTGCTGCTGTTCCTCGGGATCTACGCATGGGGCGCGATCGACTACCTGAAGCTGTACCAGGCCCCCAGCAATGCGATGCCCGTGTTCGTCGTCGCGAAGCAGTGGATGTGGGAGGCGGAGCACCGCAACGGCCGCAGGGAAAAGGGCGAGCTGCACCTGCCGCTGGGCCGGCCGATCCGCATGGTGATGACGTCGCAGGACGTGATCCACAGCTTCTTCGTGCCGGACTTCCGGGTGAAGCAGGACGTCGTCCCGGGCCGCTACACGTCCATCGTGTTCACGCCCAGCCGCACGGGCGAATACCGGCTGTACTGCGCGGAATACTGCGGCACGGAGCACGCGATGATGCTGGGCCGGATCGTCGTCATGCGGCCGGCGGCGTTCGCGCAGTGGCTGGACGCGGGCCCGCACCAGCCGGGCATGGCGGCGCGCGGCTACGAACTGTATCGCCGCTACGGCTGCAGCGGCTGCCACGACCCGGGATCGAACGTGCACGCGCCCAACCTCACGGGCCTGCTGGGCCGGCGCGTGCATCTCGCGGACGGCCGCGAACTGACGGCGGACGAGCCGTACGTCCGCGATTCCATCCTCGTGCCCACGAAGGACGTCGTCGCGGGCTACGCGCCCATCATGCCCTCGTTCGCGGGGCAGATCGGCGAGGAAGACATCCTGGCCATCATCGAATACATCAGGGAGAGCGCGCATGACGAGCTACCTCGCGGGCGGTGACAGGCTGGCCGACTGGCTGACGACGCGCGACCACAAGCGCATCGCCGTGCTGTACGCCATCTCCATCACCCTGTTCTTTTTCCTGGGCGGCGTGGCGGCGGCATTGATCCGCCTGGAGCTGGCGACGCCGCAGGGTGACCTCGTCAGCGACGACACGTACAACAAGCTGTTCACGGCGCACGGCATCATCATGGTGTGGCTGTTCCTGATTCCGTCGATCCCCGCGGTGCTGGGGAATTTCCTGATGCCGCTGATGATCGGCGCGCGCGACCTCGCCTTCCCGCGGCTGAATCTCGCGAGCTGGTACCTGTACCTGGCGGGCGGCGCGATCGTCCTGTGGGCGCTGCTGGCGGGCGGCGTCGACACCGGGTGGACGTTCTACACGCCGTTCTCGTCGATGTTCTCGAACTCGCACGTCGTCGCGGCGCTGTGCGGGGTGCTGGTGCTCGGGTTCTCGTCGATCCTGACGGGGCTGAACTTCATCGTCAGCGTGCACACGCTGCGCGCGCCGGGCCTCGGGTGGTTCCGCCTGCCGCTGTTCGTGTGGGCGAACTACGCGACGTCGCTGATCCTCGTGCTGGCCACGCCCGTGCTGGCGATGACGCTGGTGCTGGTCGCGATCGAGCGGCTGTTCCAGGTCGGGATCTTCGACCCGGCGCTGGGCGGCGACCCGCTGCTGTTCCAGCACCTGTTCTGGTTCTATTCGCACCCGGCCGTGTACATCATGGTGCTGCCGGCGATGGGCGTCGCCAGCGAGATCATCCCGTGCTTCGCGCGCCGGCCCGTGTTCGGCTACCGCTTCATGGCGTACGCGATCCTCGCCATCGCCGTCATCGGCTTCCTCGTGTGGGGCCACCACATGTTCGTCAGCGGCCAGTCGATGTACGCGGGGATGGTGTTTTCGCTACTGTCGTTCCTCGTCGCGATCCCGTCCGCGATCAAGGTGTTCAACTGGACGGCCACGCTGTACAAGGGCAGCATCCGCTTTTCCGCGCCGATGCTGTACGCGCTGGGTTTCGTCGGCCTGTTCACGATCGGCGGGCTGACCGGCCTGTTCCTCGCGGCGCTCGCGCTGGACGTGCACCTGTCCGACACCTATTTCGTCGTCGCGCACTTCCACTACATCATGGTGGGCGGCTCCGTGATGGCCTACCTGGGCGGCATCCACTTCTGGTGGCCCAAGGTCACGGGGCGGATGTATTCGGAAACGTGGGGGAGAATCGCGGCCCTCGTGATCTTCGCCGGCTTCAACCTGACGTTCTTCCCGCAATACCTGCTGGGCTATGCGGGCATGCCGCGCCGCTACCACAGCTATCCGGAAGAATTCCAGCTGCTGCACGTGCTGTCGTCCGCGGGCGCCGTCACGCTGGCCATCGGCTACCTGATGCCGCTCGGTTACCTCGCATGGTCGCTGCGCCATGGCGCGCGGGCGCCGGCGAATCCATGGCTGGCCACGGGACTCGAATGGCAGACGGCGTCGCCGCCGCCCGAACACAATTTCGCGACGCCGCCGGTCGTCGTGCGCGAGCCGTATGCCTACACGCCGGAGGGGCCATGAACGCGCCGGTCCTGGAACCGCAATTCCGCGACCACGCGCAGCAGGACTTCGCGCGCTCGTTCGGCATGTGGGTGTTCCTGTCCAGCGAGCTGCTGTTCTTCGGGCCGCTGCTGTTCGGCTACCTGTATCTGCGCATGCACCACCCGGAAGCGACCGGAATGGCCAGCCGCCACACGGACATGCTGCTGGGGACCGTCAACACGGCCGTCCTGCTGACCAGCAGCTTCTGCATGGCGCTGGCCGGCCACGCGGCGCAAAAAGGGAACGACATGCGGGATCGCCGCCGCGCCGCGCGCCTGCTGGCACTGACGGCGGCGCTGGGCATTGTCTTCCTCGCCATCAAGGGCGTCGAATGGCACCAGGAATTCGACGAGCACCTGTTCCCCGGCGCCGGCTTTCACCCGTCCGACGGCAGGGACCTGGGCACCGTCCACGGCATGGAACTGTTCTTCCTGCTGTACTTCGCCGCGACCGGCCTGCACGCGCTGCACCTGTTCATCGGCGTGTCGGCCTGCCTGTGGCTGATGCGCAGTCCGCGCGCCGAAGCCGTGGAACTGGCCGGCCTGTACTGGCACTTCGTCGACGTGGTGTGGATCTTCCTGTACCCGTTGCTGTACCTGTCCCTGCGCTCGGGAGGCTGACGTGGACCGGACCGTACGCCCGCTGGTGCTCACGTGGCTCGCGCTGATGGCGCTGCTGGCCACGACGGCCGCCTGCGCGCTGCTGCGCCTGGGCTGGCTGAACACGGCGATCAGCCTCGCGGTGGCGCTGGCGAAGGCATTGCTGGTGGCGTTCGTGTTCATGCGCCTGAAGCGCGCGCCCGCGCTGCTGCGGCTCGCGGCCGTCGCGGGCGCCGTCACGCTCGCGCTGCTGTTCGGGCTCGCGCTGACGGATTACACGACGCGCACGGCACTCAAGGCGCCGTGGCAACAGCCGGCGACGGTGGCGCCGCGGCTGGGGAGCCGGTAAGCGATGTAAGTAAATTTCCGTATGGCAAATTTAGTTACCTTGAATTAAAATGACTGGTTGCCGCCATTCGCCCCGCTTCCACCGAATCCCGCCGTGTTGCCCCAAGATCCCCAACGTCCCAACCTGGCCATCGACTGCCGCCGCGCCGAGTTCGCGGACCCGGCCAGCGAGTCACGCTTCACGCGCCACTTCCTGCCCGAGCGGAACCGCCAGCTGAAGGCCAGCCTGCTGTTCGCGGCCGCGTTCTACGTCGCGTTCGCGGCCACCGACTTCGCCACCCTGGGCGCCACGGCGATCGCGTGGATGCTCATGGGCCTGCGCATCGTCGTGGCGCTCGTGGGCCTGGGCTGCTTCGCGGCCATCGTCCGCCGCCCGCGGTCGGTGCGCGTGTCGATCCGGGCCGCGTGTACCCTGCTCGTCGTCGCGCTGGCCGTGTTCATGGTCGTGTGCTGGTTCCAGCCGGAGGTGCTGGCGTGGAATGCGATGTCGCAGGCACTGATCCTGATGGCGGTCTACGTCACAATCCCCAACCGTTTCATCTACGCGGTGGCGATCGGCGTCGGGTCCAGCATCGTGTTCGCCGCGCTGCTGGTCATCCAGGGCAATCTGCGGGCGGACGACCTCTTGACCCTCGTGCTGCTGCTCGTGATGGGCAATGCGCTCGGCTATATCGCCGCGCGCCGCTTCCACGTCGCCCAGCGCGAACAGTTCCGCGCCTCGATCCAGCTGCAGCAGCTGGCCGACCGCGATCCGCTGACGGGCTGCTACAACCGCCGCTTCCTGCAAAAAGGCCTGTTGAACGCGGAGCTCGAGCGCACGAGGCGCTACGGCACGCCGCTGTCGGTGGTCCTGTGCGACCTCGACCATTTCAAGCGCATCAACGACACCTACGGCCACGCGGCCGGCGACCAGGTGCTGGCGGATTTCGCCGGCCTGCTGCTGTCGCTCACGCGCGACACGGTCGACAGCGTGGTCCGCTACGGCGGCGAGGAATTCCTGCTCGTGCTGCCGCAGACGGACCTCGCGGGCGCGCAGACGCTCGCGGAACGCATCCGCGCGGCCTTCGCCGACGCGCCCGGCGCAACCGTCAAGGCGACGGCGAGCTTCGGCATCGCGTCCGTGCCCGCGCAGGCGCCGGTGCTGCCCGCGTCGTCCGAAGCGCTGATCGGCGCCGCGGATGCGCAACTGTATGCCGCCAAGCGGGGCGGGCGCAACAGGGTGTGCGCGACGCTCGCCGGACGGTGAATCAGCGGCCGCCGGCCGCGCGCACGCGGTACCAGGCGAGGCCGATCCACTCGTACGTCGCATACCACGACCGGCGCATGCCCTCGGCGCTGGGCACCCAGGCGTGGATCGACAGCGGCTGGCGGCCGAAGAACATCGTGGGCGCGCTGACGACGTCCAGCCCGGCGCGCGCGAACACGGCGCTGGCGCGCGGCATGTGCATCGCGTCGGTGACGAGCAGGATCCGGTGGATGCCGTGCGCGCGCAGGATGGCGGCGCTGAAGGCCGCGTTCTCCGCCGTGTCGCCGGAGCGGTCCTCGAGCCACTTCACCGGCACGCCGAAGTCTTCGCGCAGGGCGGCGGCCATGCTGTCGGCTTCCGAGCCGCCGGGGTTGCCCTTGTCGACGCCGCCGTTGCCGCCGCTGACGAGGATGGGCAGTCCCGTCTCGCGCTGCAGGTGCGCCGCGTAGCGCAGGCGCGCGAGGGCGACGTAGTCGGGGATGTCGCGGTCCCCGTATTCGGGGGCATGCCGCACGCGGCCTGCCGCCAGCACGACGATGGCCTGGGCGCCGGCACGTTCGGGTTCCTGCAGCGGGGTCGTCAACCGCTCCAGCGGCGCGACGAGGAGAGTGGCGCCGCCCGTCGTCGACAGGAATGCCAGCAGCGCGAACCCGGTGCCGGCGACGACGCGGCCGGCGCGCGGCCGGCGGCGCCACAGCACGAGGCCGATGACGATGACGAGGAACAGGCTGGCGGGCGGCAGGATCAGGCCGCGCGGGATCAGGTTGACGATGTCGAGCAGCGGTGCGAAGGTCATGGATCGTGGGCGTGATGGTGGCGCCCGGAGTAGACCGCAGCCGGGCCGCCGCGTCAAGCCTGCATTGCGCCAGTACGCCCATCCCAGGCCGCGATCAGGTCGCGGTACGCCGTCCCGACGGGCCGGATGCGGCGGTCCAGGTCGTACAGCCCGCGCGGATTGACGATGCCGCGGTCTTCGCGCAGTTCGAAGTGCCAGTCGACCTGGTCGGTCAGCGAATACCACGTGAAGCCGACGACCCGCACGCCGCTCCGCATCAGACCGCGCACGTGGGCCCACTGGCAGCGCAGCCACTCGCGCGCTTCGTCGCCGCGCGGGCCCTGGTCGAGGTTCGTTTCCGTGTGCATCAGCGGCAGGCCGTAGCGCTGTGCGTATTCCTGCGCGATCATCGCGTACCCAAGTGTTTCGCCCGCATCGCGCGCCGTGCCGTCCGGTTCGACGTCGTGTTCGTTCGTCATGTAGTAATCGGTGCCGAGGATGCAGCGGTCGCGCAGCGCGTGGTCTTCGAAGAAGCGGCATTCGTCCGGTGTCATGCCGTGCGCCAGCACGAACTCGCGCTGTACCGGCTCGAGCGGGCGGCCGTAGTTGAAGTCGAGCGACAGGAAGCGCAGCCGGTTGCGCCGTTCGGCTTCCGCGACGGCGCCGGGATGCGTCGCGTGGAAGTATTCGCTCGATTCGCTCTGGATGAACACGGCGTCGGGGCGCAGCGTCACGATCTCGTGCATCGCCAGCACGTTGGCGCGGGCCAGGTGCTTCAGCGCCGTCACGTACGACCGGAAATCGCGCGCCTGCTCGTTCCACCACCCGAACAGCGCGGAGAATTTCGCGCACACGTACATTTCGTTGACGGGCGTGTACAGCCGGATCCACGGATAGCGCGTCGCGAAGGCCCGGGCATAGCCCTGGAACAGCGCCGGGAAATCCGGGTTCTGGAAGTTGCCGACCCAGTCCGGCACGCAGAAGTGGCACAGGTCGGCGACGGGGTCGATGCCGAGCCGCTGGAGTGTCCCGAACGCCTGGTCCGCGAATGCCCAGTCGTAGCGGTCCGGCCCCAGCCACGTGCGGTGCAGCGGCACGCCGTAGCGCAGGGTGCGGACGCCCAGGTGCGCCACCAGCGCGAAGTCCGTCTGCCACAGCCGGTAGTGGCCGCATTCTTCCATCTGGTCGCGGCGGATGCGGCCATCGGCTATCGTCGGTGCGCTGTTCTCGATTCCGGTGGCGAACATGAACGGCAGCATTCAGCGCCTCCCCAGCGGCGGCTGCGCGGTGACGACGCCCGGCTCGATGCGCTGCAGGTTGTCGAGGCCCGTGAGCAGCATGCAGTCCTGCAGTTCCTGTTCCAGCAGGGTGAGGGCGCACGCGACGCCTTCGCGCCCGCGCGCGGCCAGGCCGTACAGCCACGCGCGCCCGGACAGGCAGGCGTGGGCGCCGAGGCCGATCGCCTTGACGATGTCGCCGCCCGTGCGGATGCCGCCGTCGAACAGGACTTCGATGCGGTCGCCCACGGCATCGACGATTTCCGGCAGCACGGAGATCGACGACGGCGCGCCGTCCAGCTGGCGCCCGCCGTGGTTCGACACGATGATGGCGTCCGCGCCGATGTCGATGGCGGTGCGCGCGTCGTCCGGATTCATCACGCCTTTCAGGATCAGCTTCCTCTGCCATTTCTCGCGCACCCAGCGCGCCGTGTTCACGTCGAACGAAGGATCGAACTGCTCCTCGATCCACTTCGACAGCGAGCCGATGGAGCCGGCCTCCTTGATCTCGTGCTCGAAATTGCCGAACGTATGGCGCTTGCTGCCCGCCATGTTCGCGAGCCAGCGCGGGTGGCCCACCATCTGCATGATGTTCGCCGGCGTCAGGCGCGGCGGCACCGCGAGGCCGTGCTTTTCGTCGGCCCAGCGCTTGCCCTGCGTGTGCAGGTCGATGGTCAGCACGAGCGCCGAGCAATTTGCATCGTGGGCGCGGCGCATCAGGCTTTCGTTGACCTTGTGGTCCTTCATCAGGTACAGCTGGAACCAGAACGGTTGATTGATCGCCTCCGCCACGTCCTCGATGGAATTGATGGAGCACGTCGACAGGCAGAACGGCACGCCGAAGTCCACCGCCGCGCGCGCCGCCTCGCATTCGCCATTGGCCCACGTGAGGCCCGCGAGGCCCGTCGGGCCGAGGGCAAGCGGGATGCGCGCGGGGTCGCCCGCCATCGTGACGCCGGTGTCGCGGTGCGACACGTCGCGCAGGCTGTGCTGGCGCAGCGCGAGCGCGCGCATGTCGTCCAGGTTGCGCCGCACGGTCAGCTGCTGTTCGCTGCCGCCGTGGATGTAGTCGAACACGACGCCGGGCAGGCGTTCGCGCGCGAGGCATTCGAGGTCGAAGATGCTGGCTACCTTGCTCATGTCCGGTCCTTCCTACAATTCCCCGCGCGCCGCGAGCGCCCGGATGCGCGCGCCCATGCGGCAGGCGAGGGCCTGGATCGTCAGCGACGGATTCACGCCGCCCGCCGTCGGGAACAGCGAGCCGTCGCAGATCCACAGGTTCGGCACGTCCCAGCTGCGGCCGTCCGCATCCACGACGCTCGTCTCCCGGTCGCCGCCCATCCGGCACGTGCCGAGGATGTGGCTCGTGTCGTCGCTCGTCCAGGTGTCCTTGCCGCCGGCCGCCGCCAGCATCTCGCCCATGAAGCGGCGCGCGTGGTCCTGCATGCGGCGGTCGTTGGCGGAATATTCGAACGTCACGTGCGCGACGGGCAGGCCGTGGCGGTCGCGCACATCCGCCAGTGCCACGCGGTTGCACGCGCGCGGCTCCGTCTCGGCGACCGCGACGAGGCCCGCCATGTGGTTGTAGTCCGCCATCTCGCGGCGCAGCGCCATGCCCCATAGATGCCGTTCCGTCACGAGCAGCTGGGCCCACGCGCGCGGCAGCGGGCCCTGGCTCATGAACGCATAGCCGCCATGGAAATCCTTGCCCGCGTCCGTGTAATTCCAGTGCTCGCACACGGCCATGTTGGGCGGGCCCTTGTACCAGCGGATGGCTTCGTCGAACCGGGCCCACACGCCGGGGCCTGCGTGCGTCGTCAGGTGCGTGCCGACGAGGCCCGAGCCGTTCGCGAGGCCTTGCGGGAAGCGGCCGCACGCGGAATTCAGCAGCAGGCGCGGCGTCTCGATCGCATAACCCGAGACGACGACGTTGCGCGCGCGCTGGAAGCGCCAGGCGTCGTTGCGGCGATAGTGCACGCCCGCCGCGCGGCCGTCGGCGCCGAGTTCGATGCGGCCGGCCATCGCGAGGTCGCGCACTTCCGCGCCCGCCGCCAGCGCGCGCGGAATCCACACGATCAGCGCGCTCTGCTTCGCATTCGTCGCGCAGCCGAAGTTGCAGAAGCCCCGGTACACGCACGGCGGCGATTTTCCGCGCGGTGCCGACACGGTCGCCAGCGGCACGGATGACCACCTGATGCCCATCTTTTCCGCGCCGCGCGCGAGCACGAGGCCCGCCGCGTTCATCTCGTGTTCGCGGTACGGGTAGCGGCGGCGCGGCGGTCCCCACGGATAGTTGACCGGGCCGGACACGGCCAGCGCCCGCTCCGCCTCGTCGTAATAGGGCGCCAGTTCGTCATACGTGATGGGCCAGTCGAAGCCGTAGCCCAGTTGGCTGCGCGATCGGAACCACTCGGGCCGGAAGCGCAGCGAGATCATGCTGAAGTGGACGGTCGACCCGCCCACGCCCCAGCCGGAATTGTTCCCGCCGAGGGCCAGTGCATCGGCGCCGCCGGACAGCCGTTCTTCCAGCCAGTACAGCTGTTGTTGCGCTTCCTCGTCCGACGCGAAATCCTCCAGCGGGCGCCAGAACGGGCCCGCTTCCAGCACGACGACGGAAAAGCCGGCCTCCGCCAGCTTGCACGCGAGCGTGGCGCCGCCCGCGCCGGCGCCGACGATGGCGAAGTCCACCACCTCGTCGTCGCCGTATTCGCGCATGCTCACCCAGCCCCCGCGCTTGAATACGTCGGGGGCGCGGCCGCCGCCAGTCCGCGGCGCGGTCACCGCGCCTCCTTCGCTTCCCACGGGTCGCGGCTGTCGAACCCGAGGCGCACGTACCCGCGGGGGTTCGCCGGCCCGCCGAAGCCGATCTCGTTCCAGGCGCGGGGATGCGCGTAATAAAAGCCGGCCGCCGTCTTGAGCAGGTGATGGATGAAGAAGCGCTGCGCGTCGAGACCCTGCCAGCGGGGAGACATGGCGCGGCCGCCTTCGAGGGCATGCAGGAGCGCGTCCTGCGCGTCCGCGTCGAGCCGGACGAACGGGCGGTCGTGCAGCCGGCGCGCCTCGTCGTCGACGGCGGCCAGGCCCTGGCGCCAGGCGGCGCGCAGCGGGGGCATGTCCGGATGGCGGAAGCCTTCGCCGCGGTCGTCGTGCAGCATGGCGTCGATCCACGGCGTGATCGGGATGGGGTGCGCGCGGTCGGGCTGGGGCAGCAGGCGCGCGTGGATCGCGTCCAGCAGGTCCCACTCGTCCTGCGTCAGCCAGCGCCGGGGCGGCACCTCGTCCAGCCGGGCCGCGAGCGTCCGGCGGGTGATGCCGTCGAACGACGGGCTGTCCCACCTGGCCAGCACGTCGTAGCCGGGAAAGCGCGGCGTGGGCGCGTCCTCGTTCATGGCCGCTCCTGCGCCGCACGCAGCGCCAGCGCGGCGCGGCCTGCGTGTGCTAGCGCGGAAAAGCTGGGCGGCGCCGGCAGCGGCGGGCCGGCAAGCAGGTTCTGGCTCCAGTTGCGCCAGCCGCCCATCTGCCTTGCGATGCCGCGGGCGTGGAAAACCATCCCCAGTGCGCCCAGCCACGTGCACGCCTTCAGCAGCGCATCCGTCCGGCGGCGCGGGCCTGGCCGGCCCGGCAGCGCCGCGCCGGCCAGCAGCACGGCCGCCGCGGGCGGCACGCTGACCGGCAGCCACATGGCGGGATGCTGGAACGCGCCCCGGAAGTGCAGCAGCGCCGCTTCCGCGCTCGTGCCGGTGAGGCCGAATGCGGCAAGGCCGCACAGCGCGCGGCCGGACGGCAGGCCGGCGAGCGTGGGCGCGCCGGCGGCGACGGGACGGGCGGCGAGACCCAGCACGCCGGCCAGCGTGAGCGCGGCCGGCGCGCCGAGGGGCGCCGCATAGAACAGATTCGCCCACGACAGCCCGCCGGGCCGGCGCAGCACGTTGTACGCGTGGAAGCCGAGACCCGCCGTGCCGATGGCGCAGGCAGTCGCATACGGTGCGGAAGAGGGCTTCGCGCGCAGCGCACAGCCCAGCACGACGGCCGCGCTGGCGAGCGGCGCGAACATGCCGGGATTCTCGAAGCCGCCGCGGTAGTGTTCCAGCGCGCTGTCGCTCAGCACGGACGCGGCCAGCAGCGCGGCGGCCTGGTACAAGCGGTGGGCGGTCCGGTCAGGTGCGGGCGGAGGCGGCGCGGCCCGTCGCCGTTGCAGCAGCAATGCGCCCAGCGCCAGGCCGAGGGTGGCGGCGCCGAGCGCACGCGCCGTGGAGCGCGCGTGGGCGGGCGCCACCGTGTTCACTTCCTGTCTCCGGGGAGGATGGTGCTGAGCACCTGCTTCGCCACGCCGGCCAGCATCGAGCCTTCGCTCGGGTCGCCCTTGGCGATCGTCGTCATGAAGTGCCTGGCCTGCTCCAGCGTGATGTGCGACGGCAGCGGCGGCACTTCCGGGTCCGTCTTGAATTCGAGGACGACGGGACGGTCCGCCGCCAGCGCCTCGCGCCACGCTTCGCCCACCCGGTCGGGATCGTTGCAGAAGATGCCCTTCAGGCCGATCAACTCGCCGAAGCGGTGGTACGGGACGTCGGGGATCCGCTGCGTCGCCTCGAATTTCGGATTGCCTTCCATGACGCGCTGTTCCCACGTCACCTGGTTCAGGTCCTGGTTGTTGAAGACGCACACGATCCAGCGCGGGTCCTTCCACCGCTTCCAGTACTTCGCCACGGTGATCAGCTCCGCCATGTTATTCATCTGCATGGCGCCGTCGCCGACGAGCGCGATCACGGGGCGGTCCGGGTGCGCGAACTTGGCGGCGATCGCATACGGCACGGCCGCGCCCATCGACGCGAGGCCGCCGGACAGCGAATACATCTGGCCCCGCTGCACCTTGAGGTCGCGCGCATACCAGTTCGCGCAGGAACCGGAATCGCTCGTGACGATCGCGTCGCGCGCCAGCAGCGGCGACAGCTCGTAGCACACGCGCTGCGGATTGATCGGGTTCGCGGATGCCAGTGCCCGTTCTTCCAGCGTCTGGTACGACTCGCGCACTTCCTTTTCGACCTTCGCGCGCCAGTCGGTGTCGGTCTTTTCCTTCAGCAGCGGCAGCAGCAGGCGCAGGGTCTCGGCGCTGTCGCCGTGCAGGTTGACCTCGGCCGGGAAGCGTATGCTCAGCATCGTCGGGTCGATGTCGATCTGCACCGCGCGCGCCTTGCCTTCCTTCGGCAGGAATTCCGCGTACGGGAAGCCGGTGCCGACCAGCAGCAGGGTGTCGCAGTCGTTCATCATCTCCCAGCTGGCCTTCGTGCCGAGGATGCCGATGGAGCCCGTCACCCACGGCAGGTGGTCGGGCAGGGCGGCCTTGCCCAGCAGGGCCTTGGCGCAGCCGGCCTTCAGGCGCTCGGCCACGGCGATGACTTCGTCGGTCGCCTGCAGCGCGCCGGCGCCGACGAGGATCGCGACCTTGCTGCCCGCGTTCAGCACGTCGGCCGCGCGTACGAGATCGGCCTCGTACGGAACGACGCGCGGCTTCGTGTAGCCGATGCCGGAGAACACCGAGCCGTGCTTGCGCGGCGGGTCTTCGTACGGCTTTTCCTGCAGGTCGTTCGGCAGTACGAGGACGCTGACGCCGTTGCGGCCCAGCGCCGTGCGCATGGCGCGGTCGAGCAGGTGGCGCACCTGCGACGGCTGGCTCGCCTCGTACACGTAATCCGCCACGTCCTGGAACAGGCGGTCCAGGTTCAGCTCCTGCTGGTAGTGCGCGCCGCGCGCGGTCGTCGGCGCCTGGCCGCAGATGGCGAGTACCGGCACGTGGTCGCACTTGGCGTCGTACAGGCCCGTCACGAGGTGGGCCGCGCCGGGGCCGCCCGTCGACAGGCACACGCCCGGCTCGCCCGTGAACTTGGCGTGCGCGGCGGCCATGAACGCGGCCATTTCCTCGTGCCGCACCTGGATGAACTGGATCTTGCCTTCCGCGCGGTCCAGCGCGCCCAGCACGCCGTTGATGCCGTCGCCGGGATAGCCGAAGATGGTACGGACGCCCCATTCATACAGGCGTTCGACGAAGAAGTCGCCTACGGATTTGCTCATGTCGTGTCCTCGTTAAGTGTTCAGTGTCTGCGCAACTGCCTCAGGCCCAGTGCCACGCCGGCGGCGCCGATGCCGGCCAGCAGCCACGCGCGGTGCGTCGTCGCCCACAGCTGCATGCTGCGCGTGCTCGCGCCGTCGTCGAAGGTGCCGTGCGCCGCGTACGGTCCGGGCACGGGCCGCCACAGGTTGTCCGGCCGGTCGGCCGGGATGGGCCGCCGGCCCTGCTGGCCCGCCACGCCCTTGCGGGCCAGGTACCGGTCGAGCAGGCGCGGGACGAATTTCTCGGCCATCACGGTGGACAAGGTCGGCGCGCCGACGCAGATCTCGGCCCGGCGCGCATGGGCCGCCCAGTAGATGGCGCGCGCGGCGACCTCGGGCTGGTAATACGTGCCGATCGGCTTGGGATGGTGCGTCAGCGTGGTCTTGCACCACTCGAACTGCGGCGTGTTCACGCCCGGCATGTCGACCACGGCGATGTGGATGTCGCTCCGTTCATGCTCGAGTTCCGTGCGGATCGACTGCGTAAAACCCTTGATCGCGTGCTTGGCGCCGCAGTAGGGCGATTGCAGCGGGATCGAGCGGTACGCGAGCGCCGAGCTGACCTGCACGATGGTGCCCCGGTTGCGGGGCCGCATGCGTTTCAGCGCGGCCATCGTGCCCCACACGAAGCCGTGGTAGGTGACGTCGGTGACGCGCCGAAAGTCTTCCGGCGCAATGTCGGCGAACGGCGCGAACACGGTCGCCATCGCATTGTTGATCCAGATGTCGATGGGCCCCAGTTCGGTCTCGGCCCGTTCGGCGGCGGCCTCGACCTGAGCGTGGTCCGCCATGTCGGCGGAGATGGCGATCGCTTGCGGCGAGCCGAGCCGTTCGGCTTCCGCACGCGCCGCTTCCAGGCGCTCCGGGTCGCGCGCGATCAGCGCGATGCGTGCGCCGGCGCGGGCGAATTGCTGTACCGCGGCACGGCCGATCCCCGCGCTGGCACCCGTGACGACGACGACTTCATGGCGTGCTTCCGGCATAACCGAGGCCCTCCGATGGTGCGATGCAGGGCAAGCTTAGCACCAACCGTCGATGAGCCTCGTCACGTTATGTTTGTGAAAAAGTTCTTGAACAAATGCATGTTACGGTGTTGCCGGACGGCTGCGCAACGTCACGACAGCACCCTTCAGCCCGGCACCGTCCGCGCGCACGGTGATCGTGCCGCCGGCACCCGCCCGGGTCCGCACGATGCCCAGCACGAGGCCATTGAACGCGGCCCTGTCCTTCGCCTGGAACGATTCGAAGCTCGTCGCATCGCCGTTGTCGGTGGCGACGAGGTCCGCCGGTCCCTCGACGGTGAAGCGCACGCGGTCGTGCGCGCGCGGCGCGGGCAGCCCATCCTTGTCGACGATGCGCACGGTGACGAAGGCGAGATCGCGCCCGTCGCTGGCGAGCGCCGTGCGGTCGGCCTGCGCCTGCAGCGCGGCGGGAGCGCCGGCCGTCTTGACGGTTTCCTTCGCCCATTCCTTGCCGTTCTTGTACGCGACGACCGTGATCTCGCCCGGCTCGTACTGCACGGCATCCCAGCGCAGGCGGTAGGCGTACGGCGCCTTCTTCTGGCGGCCCTGCGACTTGCCGTTGACGAACAGCTCGGCCTCGTCGCCCGACGTGAACACGTGCACGGGCGTGACCTGGCCCACGCGGTCCGGCCACGTCCAGTGCGGCAGCACGTGGACCATCGGCAGGTCCGGGCGCCAGCGCGACTGGTACAGGTAATAGCGGTCCTTCGGGAAGCCGGCCAGGTCGACGATGCCGGAATACGAGCTGCGCGCGCCGTAATAGGGCGTCGGCTCGCCCAGGTAGTCGAAACCGGTCCAGACGAATTCGCCGGCCACGTAGGGGTTGCGGTCGAGCTGCGCGAACACCTTGTCGGCGGACGCGCCGAAATCGACGGCGTACAGTTCGTAGCCGCTGACCTGCTGGCTGTGCGAGTCGCCGCCCCGGCCGTCGCGGACGATCGAGCTGTTCGACGGATGCACCGGGAACAAATACACGCCGCGGCTGCTGAAGGCCGACGCGGATTCGGTACTGAGGATCATCTTATCCGGAAATTTCGCATGGAACAGCGGGTACTGCGGCGGCGTGCGGATCCGGTCGGTCCCTTCGAATTCCGGATCCTGGCGGATGCCTTCGCCCTGGTAATTCAGGCCGATGACGTCGACCTCCGCGGGCAGCGGCATGTCCGACTTGGCGTAGTTCATCGCGGTCGTCGTCGGCCGGGTCGGATCTTCCTCGCGGGCGATCCGGTGCAACTCGTGCGCCACGGCGGCGCCGGCCTTGTCGGTGTACTGCTCGCCGACCTCGTTGCCGATGCTCCAGATGATGATGGACGGGTGGTTGCGGTCGCGCCGGATCATCGCGCGCAGGTCCTGCTCGTGCCAGTCGGGGAAGACCAGGTGGAAGTCCAGCGGCGTCTTCTTGCGCTCCCACGAATCGAACACTTCGTCCATCACGAGGAAGCCCATGCGGTCCACTAGGTCCAGCAGCTGCGGGTCGGGCGGATTGTGGCTCAGGCGGACGGCGTTGGCGCCCATCGCGCGCATGATCTCCAGCTGGCGCTCGGCCGCGCGCACGTTGAACGCGGCGCCCAGCGCGCCGAGATCGTGGTGATTGTTCACGCCGCGCAAGGGGATGTGCTCGCCGTTGACGAGGAGTCCCCGGTTCGGATCGAAGCGCACGGTGCGGATGCCGAACGGCGTTTCGGTGCGGTCGACGACACGGCCGTCCTGGCGCACGGTCGCCACCAGCGCGTAGCGGTGCGGCACCTGCGTGGGCGGCGGGCCCCACAGGCGCGGCTTGCTCACGGTCGTCGAACCGCTGACCGTGCCGCTCGCGCCGGCGGCGACGGTCGTCGGTGCCGAGACGGCGGTCGCCACCGGCTTGCCCGCGATGCGTCCGCGTTCGTCCAATGCGTACAGCTCCGTCGTCACCGTCGCGTCGACCGATGCGGCGCCCTCGTTGTCGAGCGCCACCTGCCACGCGACGCGCGCCGATTCGGCCGACACGTCCGGCGTCGTCACGGTCACGCCCCACTGGCCCACGTGCAGGGGCGCGGTCTTCGTCAGCCACACGTTGCGGTACAGGCCCGCGCCCGGGTACCAGCGCGCCGATTCCGGCGGGTTGTCGAGCCGGATCGCGAGCTGGTTCGCGCCGCCCGGCCGCAGCCACGGCGTCAGGTCGATGCGGAACGAGTTGTAGCCATAGGGCCAGCCGCCCGCGAGGTGGCCGTTGACCCACACGCTCGCGTACGACATGGCGCCGTCGACGTCGAGGAAGATCTTCTTGCCGCGGTCGGCGGCGGGAATGTCCAGTTTGCGCCGGTACCAGGCCGGACCCCACGTCTTGAGGCGGCCCATGCCGCCGTACGGGCCCGTCGTCAGGAACGGGCCTTCGATGGCCCAGTCGTGCGGCAGGGTGACGGTGCGCCAGCCGCTGTCGTCGAATGCCAGTTTGGCGAACGGTGCGTCGACGGCCGGTTCCGTTGCCGGACGCCGGTAGCGGCGGGCCGGATCGCGGATGAATGCATTGCCGCTCGGGAGGATCCAGGGCTTCAGCACGGGCGTGTCCGCGCGCGCGACCCGGGCCGCTTCCTCGGGCCGGGCGTCGGCCACCTTGCCGTCCGCCGACGCGGTCACTTCCGGCCGGACGTCGTACAGGTACGGGGCGGAGCCGCCGTCCGGGTCGCCGGCGTGGAAACGCCAGCCATCGTCCAGCAGGATGCGCTGGCGCGGCGCGAGGCGGTCGGCCGCCTGGGCCTGGACGGCGAGCGGCGACATGGCGGGAAGCAGGGTGGCGGCAAGGGTGATGCCGAGCGTGGATACGAGCCGGCGTGCGGCCTTGCGATGCGTGTGTTGCACAGTCTCCTCCTGGTAGGCAGCTGCGCATCTTGTTATAACATTTAAAATGGTAGCGCAACCATTCGAAGTGTATGCGTGAAGGCCCGGCTGGTCAAATGCAAATGATCAATTTTCTGATTGTTTCGCCGGCGGCGCCGCACTACCATGTCCGCCCATGCGCCGCCTCGCCCTCATCCTGACTTTTACCGCCAGCCTCGTTCGCGCCCAGCCGTTCGAGCTCAACGACACCACCATCGTCCACGCCGGCCAGCCCACGATGCGGCTCGCGGCCGGCATGCTCGCGCGCGACCTCGAACGCGTGAGCGGCACGGCGCCGGCGCTGGCCACGCGATTGCAGGATTGTCCGCGCCGCTGCGTCGTCGTGGGCACGGCGGATTCGGCTCTCGTGCAGGAGGCGGCGCGGGCGCTGGGCGCGGACCTCGCGCCGCTGGCCGGCCAGTCCGAGCGCTACCTGCGCGTGGCGGGCGAGGCGGGCGGCCGCGCGCTGCTGCTCGTGGCGGGATCGGACCGGCGCGGCGCGGTGTACGGCGTCGTCGACCTGTCGCGCGAGCTGGGCGTTTCGGCGTGGGAATGGTGGGCCGACGTCGCGCCGGCGCACCTGGACCGCCCGGCCGTCGACGGCGCGCCGCGTCTGTCGCACGCGCCGGCGGTGGCGTACCGCGGCATCTTCATCAACGACGAGGACTGGGGGCTGCAGCCGTGGGCGGCCAAAACGTTCGATCCGGCCCACGACATCGGTCCGGCGACGTACGCGCGCGTGTTCGAGCTGCTGTGGCGCCTGAAGGCGAACCTCGTGTGGCCCGCGATGCACGAATCGACGCGGCCGTTCTACGAGGTCGCGGGCAATGCGCGGATGGCCGACGATTACGCGATCATCGTCGGCACGTCGCATGCGGAGCCGATGATGCGCAATAACGTGCGCGAATGGAACGGCGGCCCGTTCGACTGGTTCCGCAACCGCGACCGCCTCGTCGACTACTGGCGCACGCGCATCGACGAAGTCAAAGGCATGGAGACGATGACGTCGCTGGGCCTGCGCGGCGTGCATGATTCCGCGATGGAGGGCGCGGCCAGTCCCGAACAGGCGCGCGACACGTTGCAGGACGTGTTCAAGGTCCAGCGCGCGATGCTGGGCGAAGCGCAGGGCAAGCCGCCCGCGCGCATCCCGCAAGCCTTCACGATGTACAAGGAAGTGCTGGATTACTGGAACCTCGGCCTCGCCGTGCCCGACGACGTGACGCTCGTGTGGCCGGACGATAACTACGGCTATCTCGCGCAACTGGGCACGGACAGGGAGGGCCGGCGCGCGGGCGGGCAGGGCATCTATTACCACGTGTCGTACTGGGGCCGGCCGCACGACTACCTGTGGCTGGCCACGACGCATCCATCACTGATCCGCGACCAGCTGGAGCGCGCATGGGCGACCGGTGCGCGCCGCCTGTGGGTGCTGAACGTGGGCGACATCAAGCCGGCCGAATACCTCACGCAGTACTTCCTCGACGCGGCGTTCGACGCGGACGTCCTGCAGCGGGATCCCGCGCGCCACCTGGAAGCGTGGGCCGCCGCGCAGTTCGGACGCGTCCACGCCGCGGAAACGGCGGCCATCCTGCGCGAGTACTACCGCCTCGCGTGGGAACGCCGTCCCGAATTCATGGGCTGGAGCCAGACGGAACCCACGCGTCCCGTGCGCACCACGGCCTATGTGCGCACGGGCGGCGACGAAGCGGAGCGGCGGCTCGCGGACTACCGCGCGCTGACGGCGCGGGCCGAAGCGCTGGCCGCGCGCATCCCGGCGCCGCTGCGCGACGCGTATTTCGAACTGGTGTTGTACCCGGTGCGGTCGAGCGCGAACCTGAACACGCGCATACTGAAACTGGACCTCGCGGCGGAATACGCGCGCCAGCAGCGGCCGTCCAGCAACCTGTATGCGCGCCAGGCAAAGGCGGCGCACGCGGCGCTCGTCGCCGACGCGGCCGCGTACAACGGCCTCGCAGGCGGCAAGTGGCGCGGCATCATGGACATCGCGCCGCGCCGCCTGCCCGTGTTCGCGGAGCCCGGGTATCCGACGTGGAGCGTATCGGCCCGGCGCGGCTGCGGCATCGTCTACCCGGCACCGTTTGCCGTCGACGGCAAACGGCTCGTGCTGCGCCGCGGCCAGCCCGCCACGCGCACCGTGACCCTGGTGAGCTATGGCGGACAGGATGCGCGCTGGTCCGTGCGGGCCGGGGCCCGCGCCGTGCAGGCGGATCTGAATGGCGGTATGCTCGATGCCGCGCACGGCCACGAGCAGCGCATTACGCTGCGCTACGACGGCGGCGCCGACCCGGCCCTGTCGCTGCAATGCGGAGAGCAGGCCGTGAACGTGCGCTTCGGGGAAGGCGGCATCGTCGTGCTGCGCGCCGGCAGCGCCGCGGCCACGCGCGACTGGACGCCGCAGCCGGGCCTCGGCACGTCCGGCGGCGCGATGCGCGCGCGGCTCGACCTGCCGTCGCGCGCCGCCTCCGATCTGGCGGCCAGTGCGCCGCTGCAGTATCGTTTCGCGACGGCGGGCGCCGGCGACATGCAGATCAGGCTCGTCGCCGTGCCCGAGCATCCGCTGACGGCGGCGCACCGCGTGCGCTTCGCCGTGAGCCTCGACGGCGGCGCGCCGGAAGTGGTCGACATCACGACCGTCGGCCGCAGCGAGCAATGGAAGGAAGACGTGCTGTCCAACATGGCGGTGCGCGCGTGGCGCGTGGGGCGCCTGGCGCCCGGCATGCATACGCTGGCGGTGCACGCGCTCGACCCCGGCGTCGTGCTCGACCGGATCGACGTCGTGCCGGACGGCGCGCCGGATTACTACGGCATGCCGCCGCTGGATTGAATGATGCTTGGAATTTTAGGCAAGACTTTCGGAAAATCGCCTATTCAATCGTACCCGTCCAGCATCTAGAATCATCTTCCTGGAGTGCCTAAAGTCTGGCACTCCGCACGCAGCAAGGAGGAACGATGTCGCAATCCACGCAACCCGTCTGGTTCATCGCCGACGCCACCACCGGCCTCGCCGCCGCGCTGGCGGAGGCCGTGCTGGCGTCCGGCCAGCATGCCGTCCTCGCGGCGCGCGCGCCGGCGCAGCTGCAGGCCCTCGTCGACCGCCATCCGGACCGCGCGCTGGCGCTCGCGCTGGACGTGACGGATGCCGCCAGCGTCGATACGGCCGTCGTCGCCGCCGAGCGGCGGTTCGGGCGCATCGACGTGCTGGCGACGAGCGCCGCCCAGCGTTATCCGGGCGCGATCGAGGAAGGCGAGGAGGGCGCCACGCGCGCCCTGTTCGAGGAAAACGTGTTCGGCCCGATCAACCTCGCGCGCCGCGTGCTGCCCGGCATGCGCGCGCGCCGCGCCGGCCACATCGTGATGCTGGCCCGCGCGTCCGTGCAGGCGCCCGCGTTCGAAGGCTTCAGCCATGCCGCGCGCTCCGCGCTGGAAGCACTGGCGGAGGCGCTGTTCTATGAAGTGGAACCGCTCGGCATCGGCGTCACGCTCGTCGATCCGGGCAGCGGCGACGACGTTGAAGGCGCCGTCCCGCGCCTGGCCGGCATTGCCGACTACGATGGCATGGCGAGCCGCACGGCACTGGGCCGGGGCGCCGCCCAGGTCGACGCCGCGCGCGGCGCCCAGGCCATCATGCAGGCCGTCGCCGCCGGCCGCGGTCCGCTGCGTCTCGTGCTGGGACGGGCGGCGCTGCAGCGTGCGTACGACCGCCTGCGCGTGCTGAAAGTGGGGTTCGATGCGTGGGCGGACCTGGCCGCGTCGGCCGACGTCCCCGCGCCGGCGCGACCCGCGCACCCGTTGCCGCCGGCGGGAGGACGGCCGCGCCGGTCCGTGCGTTCACGCGCGTGACGTGACGGGGCGGCCCAGCAGGGCCGGCACGGCGGATGCGTCCATCGGCCGCGCGAACAGATAGCCCTGGTATTCGTCGCAGCCGAGCGCGCGCAGCAGCGCCAGCTGCTCCTCGGTCTCCACGCCTTCGGCCACGATGCGCATCGAGAGGCCGTGGCCCAGCGCGACGACGGAGCGGACGATGGCCGCGCTGTCGGCGTCGCGCCCCAGGTCGCGCACGAACGCCCGGTCGATTTTCAGGCGCTGCACGGGGAAGCGCTTCAGGTAGGCCAGGCTCGAATAGCCGGTGCCGAAATCGTCGATCGAGAGTTCCACGCCGAGGTCGCGGATGCCGCCCAGCAGGCGCTCGACGACGTCCACGCGGCTCATCGCGATGCTTTCCGTGATCTCCAGTTCGAGCGCGTGCGGCGGCAGGCCCGCGTCGGCCAGCGCATCGGCGATCACCTTCAATAGATCTTTCTGGTAGAACTGGCGGATCGACAGGTTCACGGCGACGCGGGTCGCGATGCCCTGTTCGCGCGCCCAGCGGCTCGCCTGCGCGCACGCGGTGCGCAGCACCCACGTCCCGATCGGCACGATCAGGCCCGTCTGCTCGGCGATCGGGATGAAGCGCGCCGGCGACACGGGGCCGAGCACGGGGCTGTTCCAGCGCAGCAGCACCTCGAACCCGGCCACCTGTCCCGTCGCGATGTCCACCTTCGGCTGGTAGTGCGGCGTCAGCTCGCCGCGCGCCAGCGCGTACCGCAGCTGTTCCTCGATGGTCAGCCGCTCGTCCAGCTGGAGGTGCGTGGACTCGGAGTGGAAATGTACGGGCTCGCCCGCGTCGCTGCGGGCGCGGTGCTTGGCGATGTCGGCCAGGCGCATCAACTCGTTGGCGGAGGCGGCGTCCTGCGGATACGTCGCGATCCCGATCACGGGCGCCAGGTGGAATTCGCGCCCGCCCACGCGCACGGGTTCGGCCAGCAGCGCGTGCAGTTCGAGCGCGACGGCGTCGACGGGGCGGTGGCCCGGCCCCGCCGGCAGCACCACCGCGAATTCGTTGGCCTTCACGCGCGCCACGCACAGGGCCGCGGGCGCCAGCCCGTCGAGCCGCGCGGCGACCTGGCGCACGGCATCGTCGCCCGCCTCGATGCCGAGCAGGTCGGCCACTTCCTGCTGGCGTTCCAGCGCGATCAGCAGGAGGACGATCTGTTCGCCCCGCAGCGCGTCCGCCAGCACGCGGCGCAGGTGGTTCAGGTTCGGCAAACCGGTCAGCGGGTCGTGGTCGGCCAGGTAGGCAAGGCGCAGTTCGACCTGCTTGCGTTCCGTGATGTCGGTGAGGCTGTTGACGATCTGGACGGCGCCGCCTTCGCTCCCGAGCTGCGCGGCGAGCTGGATCGCGGTGCGGGTGGCGCCGCTGCCGTCGCGGATCTCCGCCTCCAGCGCATGCACGCCGTCGGCCGCGCTGTCCGCATACAGCCGGGCGCGCGCATCGGCGCCGGCCGGGTCGAGCACTTCCGTTTCGAGCCGTCCCGTCACCGCGTCCTCGTTCCGGCCCGTGAACTGCAGGAAGGCGCGGTTGAACAGGACGATGCGCCGCTTCGCATCCAGCACCCACAGCGGCGTGGCGAGCGAATCGAGGATGGTCTTCAGGTAGCGCGCACCGTCCGCGAGCCGGCGCTCGCTGGCCTGCAGGCGGGCGATCAGCGCGGCCTGGCGCGCCGCCTCGCGGCTCATGCGCCAGGCCAGCGCGGCCAGCGTGACCGACAGCAGCGCCCAGGCCAGCACGGCGATCCACAGCCAGCCGCGCCACACGGCCAGCGTGTCGGACAGGTCGCGCCCCGTGACGATCAGCAGCGGATAGCCGGCGACGGCGCTGTAGCCGTACAGGCGGCTCACGCCGTCGATGGGGCTCGTCGCCTCGAACGCGCCGACGGCCGCGCGCGGCAGGTGCGTCTGGAACAGCGGCGTGTGGATGAAGGAGTGGCCGATGGCCCTGGGAAGCGTCGGGCTGCGCACGAGCATCGTGCCGTCGCGCTGGTGCAGGGTGACGGAGCCGCCGTGTCCGAGGTCGGCGGGATCGAAGATGCGCTGGAAGTAGGCGGCGTCCGCCTCGATGACGGCCGGGCCGGTGGGCAGCACCCGCGCCAGGGTGATCGTGGCGGGACCGCCGTCCGGCGGCAGCGCGATGCCGATCTTCGGCGCGCCGGAAGGCAGCGGGCGGCGCGGCGCGTCCGGCCCGAGCCTGCGCACGCGCGCCGGAATGGCTTCGGGCGCGCCGCCGGGCAAGGCGGCCGCCGTGTCCGAGCCGTCCTGCGGCGCGTGCTCCGCCGCGCGCGCGAGGGCCAGGTCGAGCGCGAGCGTGGCGTAATGGGTCTGGGCGGCGAAGGCTTCCGCCAGGTTGCGCAGATTCGTCTGCTCGCGTTCGATCGTGTCGTGGTAGCTCGACACCAGCAGGCCGGCGAGCGTCACCGTGAGCGCGACGATCAGCATGGCCGCCGCCGCGAGCGGCCGCGTGTCGCGCGGGGTAGGGGTCGGAGTGGGCACGTTCGTCAATACATTGATGTCGAGCCCAAGTATAAACCGGCGGACGTCCGCCGGGGGGGGCGATCACCGCCTGGGCAGGCGGATTGCCACGCGCAGGCCGCGCGGCCGTGCATCCTGCAGCTCGACGGTGCCGCCGTGCTGCGCGACGATGTCCCGCACGATCGCCAGCCCGAGCCCGCACCCTTCGCCCTGGTCCGTGGCGCGCACGAACCGTTCGAAGACGCGGGCGCGGTCCGCTTCCGGGATGCCCGGGCCGTTGTCGGTGACGGTCACGAGCACGTCGCCGCCATCCGGCGCAACCCGGACCGTGATCTCGCCGCCGCGGCCCGTGTACTTGATCGCGTTGTCGATCACGTTGGTGAGCGCTTCGCGCAGCAGCAGGGCGTTGGCCTCGATGCGCAGCGGCGCGGCGGCGGGCGGCTCGGCGTCGTCCATGCCGAGGTCGATCTGCGCCCGCAGCGCGCGCGGCACGTATTCGGCGACGATCTCCTGGACGAACGCGGGCATGTCCAGCGGCGCCTTGTCGGAGGCCGCCGCGGCCTCGGGATCGGCGCGCGCCAGCATCAGCAACTGGTTGATCAGGTGGGCGCCGCGGGTCGCGCTCTGGTCCACCAGTTTCAGCCGCGCGATCAGCGCGGGGTCGTCGGTCGCCGCGATCGCCAGCGCCGTCTGGCTCTTCAGGCCCGCCAGCGGCGTGCGCAACTGGTGCGCCGCGTCCGCGATGAAGCGTTTTTGCGCATTCACGTTCTGGCGCACGGACGCGAGCAGGGCGTTCAGCGCGCGCACGAGGGAGTGGACTTCCTGCGGCGCCGATTCGATCCGCAGCGGCGCCAGGTCGAGCGGCGAGCGGCCCTCGACCTCCTTGCGCAGGCGCAGCAGCGGCGCCAGGCCGGCGCCGGTGCCGATCCAGACGATGAGCGTCAGCAGCGGAATCAGCGCGGACAACGGGAGGAGGGTGTCCATCAGGATGAGCTTGAAGATGTCCTCGCGGTGCGCCATGTTGCGCGCCACCTGCACGAGCATCCACTGCTCCTTGCCTTCCGGCGCGGCGTAAGGGAGATAGAGCGCCGCGATCCTGACCTTCATCGATTCCCGCAGGCCGCGTCCGCCGGCGGGACCGGCGGACTTGATCTCGCCGTCGTAGAAATACGGATCGTTCAGGCGCGGCCGCATGGACGCGGGCGGCATCGGGATGCTGTTGTTGCCGAGGATGAATTCGCCGGGCGGCGTGCTGACCATGTAGAACAGCCGGTCGTTGGGATCCGTCTCGAGCACTTCCTGCGCGGCGCGGGGAAAATCGATCAGCAGGCCGTTGCCGATGGGCTTGACCCTTCGGGCCAGCGCCCGGGTGGCCTGGGACAGGGTCGCGTCGGCCGCCTGGTTGACGTAGCGGACGGCCAGCCGGTAGGTGGCGAAACCGCCTGCGACCCACAGTACGAGCTGGGGCAGCAGCACCCAGATGACCAGCTGGCGGCGCAGGGAGAGCGTGCGGGTTCCCCGTTCAGGCCGGTCGTCCATCGGCGCGCTCGACGGCCAGCAGGTAGCCGAGTCCGCGGACGGTGCGGATCTCGAGGCCCGAACCTTCCAGCTTGCGGCGCAGCCGGTGGATGTGGACTTCCGCCGTGTTGCCCGCGCCGACTTCGGTGCCGTCGCCGGCCCACGCCGTGGCGATCTGCTCCTTCGTGACGACCTTGTCGGCATGGACCAGCAGCAGTTCGAGCAGGGTCGCTTCGCGCGGGCTCAGCTCGACCGGTTCGCCGTGGATGACGGCGCGCCGCGCGGCCCGGTCGAAGTGGAGGCCGGACAGCGCGACGTCGGCGGGCGCCGCCGCCGACGTGCGTGCGCGCCGCAGGATCGCCCGCAGGCGCGCTTCCAGTTCCGGGAACTCGAACGGTTTCGTCATGTAGTCGTCGGCGCCGGCGTTCAGGCCCGCCACGCGGCTGTCGAGCCGGTCGAGGGCCGTCAGGACGAGCACCGGCAGGTCGGGCCGGGTCGCGCGCAGGTTCTTCAATACCGTCAGGCCGTCGACCATGGGCAGGCCGAGGTCGATGATGGCGATATCGAAGGTCTGCCGGGTGAGCAGGTATTCCGCCACCGGACCGTTCGGTGCGTGCTCGACGGTGAAGCCCGCGGCATTCAGTTGCGCGGTCAATCCGTTTGCGAGGATGGGGTCGTCTTCGGCGAGTAAAAGTTGCATTTCTTAATATTAACGGATTTGTGACGGCGTTACCATCGGCGACCGTTTCGGGCTAAGATGCACGCCATGAAAGTCTTCGCCACGGCAATTGCGCTCGTTACCGCCTGGTGCGCCACTGCCGTGCACGCGGGCGAACTCGAGGTGCTCCACTTCTGGGACGTGGGCGACGACGCACGCGCCGTGAACGTGCTGAAATCGACCTTGCAGCGCCAGGGACATACGTGGAAGGACTTTGCCGTGACGGCCGACGCGAACGGCTTTCCGCTCTTCCTGCTGCGCTCGCGCGTCCAGTCGGGCAATCCGCCGGCCGCGGCCCAGGTGAAGGCGCCGGTCATCCAGCAATGGGCGCGCGAAGGCGCCCTCGCCAACCTGGATGCCACGGCACGCGCGGGCCAGTGGGACGCGGTGCTGCCGCGCGTCGTCAGCGACGCCATGAAGTACAAGGGCAGCTACGTCGCCGTGCCGGCCAATATCCACCGCATCAACTGGCTGTGGATTAACACGCGCATCCTGAAGCGCGCCCATGCCCAGGTGCCGGTCACGTGGGACGACTTCTTCGCCGCGGCCGACGCCATGAAGCGGGCCGGGTATATCGCCGTCACGCATGGCGGCCAGCCCTGGCAGGACTTCCTCCTGTTCGAAAACGTCGTGCTGGGCGTCGGCGGCCCCGAGTTCTACCGCAAGGCGTTCGTGGCGCGGGACCCCGGCGCACTGGCCGGCCCGGTCATGGAACAGGCGTTGCAGACGTTCCGCCGCATCAAGCCGTACACCGACATCGCCGCGATGGGGCGCAACTGGAACGTGGCGGCGTCGCGGCTGGCGAACGGCGAGGCGGGCATGCAGTTCATGGGCGACTGGGCCAAGCCCATCTTCCAGACGGCGCAGCGCAGCGGCAGCCTGGAGTTTGCCTGCGTGCCCGCGCCCGGAACGGCCAAGGCCTATGCCTATACGGTCGACTCGTTCGCCCTGTTCAAGGTTAACAGCCCCGCCAAGACCCGCGCCCAGCAGGACTTCGCCGCCGACCTGCTGGCGCCCGGCGTGCAGGAGGCATTCAACCTCGTCAAAGGGTCGATTCCGGTGCGCCAGGGCGTCGACCTCACGAAATTCGACCGCTGCGCGAAGCAGTCGGCCGCCGCCTTCGAGGCCGCCTCCCGTGGCGGCACGCTCGTCCCCAGCATCTCCATGACCCTGCCGCCCGCGGTCGAGGATGCCATGCGCGAGGCCGTCAGCGCCTACTGGCACGACGACCGCATCACCGCCCGCGCGACGATGCAGCGCCTCGTCGCGGCCGCCCGCCGTCCCTGATTCCCCTCCTGTTGCTCCTTGCACCGTCGCGCGTCGGCCCGACGTGTGAGTTTTCGCGTGTATCTGTTCGGCCACACCCGTGAACATTGTCACTATTTAATTTGACTAACAAAAACATTGCGGCGTAGACTTAATTAATGCCACATTAATTTGACGCGAATATTCGTTAATAATGTTTCACGCCGCGTCGACGGCGCATTCCAAACCAAGGAGATGATGTGAACCAGTTCAGGAAAACGGCTATCGCCGTCGGCGTGTCTCAAGTCGTGCTGCTCGCCAGCGGCATGGCATACGCACAAACCACCCCTGCCACCGACAGCGGGACGACGTCGGTCATCGTGGTCGGCCAGCGCGCCTCGCTGGAAAATGCCCAGAAAATCAAGCAGAACGCCGACGAGGTCGTCGACTCGATCGTCGCCGACGACATCGGCAAGCTGCCGGACCGTTCGGTCACCGAGGTGCTGCAGCGCGTGGTCGGCGTGACCATCGACCGCACCATGGCCAAGGGCGACCCGGAACACTATTCGGTCGAAGGTTCGGGCGTGATGGTCCGCGGCCTGAGCTACGTGCGTTCCGAGCTGAACGGTCGCGACTCGTTCTCGGCCAACGGTGGCCGTTCGCTGAATTTCGAAGACGTGCCGCCCGAGCTGATGGCCGGCATCGACGTCTACAAGAACCCGTCGGCCGAACAGATCGAAGGCGGCATCTCCGGCCTGATCAACCTCCGCACCGCGATGCCGTTCGACTTCAAGGGCCGCAAGCTGTCGGTCTCGGCGCAGGATACGTATTCCACGCTGAAGAAGGGCAAGCCCCAGCCGTCGTACTCGATGATGTTCTCCGACCGCTGGAAGACGCGCTTCGGCGAGTTCGGCGCCCTGTTCGACCTGGCCACGTCGCAAAGCGGCACCCGCACCGACGCCTTCCAGGTCTCGCCTTACTACCCGCGCACCGACGTCGTGCCCGGGCAGACCGTCTGGGTGCCGAACGCCGCCAGCTTCCGTTCGCTGGAATTCGACCGCAAGCGCGACGGCGCCTATGCCGCGTTCCAGTGGAAGCCGAACAGCAACGTCCAGTCGTCGCTCACCTACTTCAAGTCGCGCTACAAGATGAAGTGGGACGAGCAGGCGATCTTCGGCCAGTCCAGCCCGTACAACCTGCAGGTCGCGAACGGCAAGTTCGATCCGAAGGGCGCCATGATCAGCGGCGTGCTCACCGATCCGACCGACGGCGGCGTCAACTTCAACGACGACACCCGCACCTCCACGCGCAAGTCGGCCACGACCGACATTTCGTGGAACCTGCGCTGGCGCCTGAACAGCCAGTGGACCGTGACGACCGACCTGCAGAAGGTGCGCGCCACCACCGGCAGTTTCGACTCGACGGTCGCCACCGGCCTGCAGATCCCGCAGATGGGCATGGACATGAGCACGACGCCGGCGCGCCTGACGTTCGACGACGCCACGAAGGCGTACATGGCCAATCCGAACAATTACTACTGGGGCTTCACGATGGAGCACCAGGACGCGAGCGTCGCCAACGAGAAGGCCTGGAAGACCGACGTCAAGTACGAGTTCGACAACCCCGTGCTGCGCGACCTGCGCGTGGGCGTGCGCCTGACCGACCGCGATGCGACGACGATCAACTCCGTGCCGGGCTATAACTGGGCGGCGATCACCCAGCCGTGGCAGGTGGGCCCGGTCGGTTCGTGGCAGCCGCTGACCCATTTGGCCTACCTGGGCGATCCGCGCTTCTCCGCCGGCACGCACCTGAACACGTTCCCGAACTTCTTCAACGGCAAGGCGTCGGTGCCGGCCGTCGTGTTCCCGAACACGTCGCTGGCCGACGGCTATCCGGGCACGTATTCGCAGCTGCACCAGTACTACAACGTGCTGTGCGCCGAGCGTAGCGGCGGCACGCTGGACAGCTGCGGCGCCTGGAAACCGGCGACGTTCGGCACCGATCCGTCGGGCACCAACGACCAGAAGGAGCGCAGCAAGGCCCTGTACACGCAGCTGCGTTTCGGCTTCGACGACCTGAAGTATCCGATCGACGGCAACATCGGCGTGCGCTACGTGAAGACGAACATGGTCGCCCACGGCTACACGGTGTTCAGCTTCACGGCCCCGAACATCCCGGCCGGCGCCACGGTGACCGGCGTGCCGATCCCGAACATCCCGAACTTCCAGCAGAAGGAGGACTTCGACAATTCGTACAGCAACGTGCTGCCGACGCTGAACCTGCGCATGAAGGCATCGGACAAGCTGCAATTCCGCTTCGCGTACGGCAAGGCGATGTCGCGTCCGGACTTCTCGCAACTGCAGGCCTATACGAACCTGTCGGAAGCGACCACCACGAGCACCAACACCGCGACCAACGTCGTCAACGTCAGCAACGTCAGCCTCACCGGTACCGGCAGCGGCAATCCGATGCTGCGTCCGACGATGGCCAAGCAGGCCGACATCACGGCCGAGTGGTATTTCGCGCCGACGGGTTCGTTCACGGCCGCGCTGTTCCACAAGAAGCTCAGCGACGTCATCATCAACCAGAGCTACAACTTCTCGCTGCCGGACGTGAACGGCACGATGCATGACTTCGTGACGACGGGTCCTGTGAACGGCGCGAACGGCACGGCGAAGGGCATCGAACTGGCGTACCAGCAGTACTTCGACATGCTGCCGGGCTGGCTCGCGGGCTTCGGCGTGCAGGCGAACTACACGTACGTGAAGAGCAGCCAGGACCTGTACCACCCGGTGTACCAGGCGTACTGCTCGGGCGGCAGCGGCGCGGACAACCTGAACCTGAACCTGAACGGTTGCGACGTGGACGGCAAGACCTTCGGCAACCTGCCGCTCAACGGCCTGTCGAAGAACTCGTACAACCTGGCGCTGCTGTTCGACCGTGGTCCGATCTCGGCCCGCGTGGCGTACAGCTGGCGTTCGAAGTCGCTGCAGGCCATCAACGCCAACGGCACGAACGGCGGCGACGGCACCGACACCAACCCGGACAGCCCGACGTTCGGCCAGCACAACGTGCAGTACGCGCTGCCGACGTGGTCGGATGCCTACGGCCAGGTGGATGCGTCGATCTTCTACAAGATCACCGAGAACCTGTCGTTCGGCCTCGAAGCGCAGAACCTGAACAACGCCATGTACAAGCAGTTGATGCAGCAGGGCGTCGGCTTCAAGGTCCGCGGCGCATACGTGACCGGTCCGCGCTACACGGCGCAGATGCGTTATTCGTTCTGACGCGAACCAGGTATCTCTCTTCTGCTGACGGCAGATGTTTCAGGCGGCTTCGGCCGCCTTTTTTTAGGCTGTGTTCGCGGTAATTCGGTAACCCGCTCGCCTAGCCGAGCTGGACCGCAGCGAACAGCAGATGAGCCGGCTTCGTGAGCCGACGATCGTCCAGCACGCGCTGCCATCCCGAGTAGTGGATCAGGTAGCGGCTCGCCACGCCGCGGAACCGCACCAGCCAAGTCTTGAAGCGGCTGTGCCAGCTGTTCACGTTCTGCACATGGATCGCGCCGCGCGCCCGGATGCCCGCTTTCACGTTCACCGCTTCATGCGTGATGCCGGCCTGCTCCGCGAAATGCCGATAGACGATGGCGCCGTCAGTGATCAAGAGGACGTCGTCCGGCAGCACGGGTTTGAGGCACTCACGCAATTGCGCCACGGTCACCAGGCCGCGCCCCGTATGAAAATCGAGCGTACGGCCACTGCGGTCGCGCGCGATGAGCAGGCAATCGTGTTCTCGATTGATACCCCGCCGCTTGGCCACGCCACCCCGCTTTCGCGGCGGCCGCGCGAGATTCCGTGCCCCCTTCTGCGATTCGAGCCGGTAGGTTTCGTCGGCCTCGACGATGGCCGACAATGTCGCCGGCCGGTCGCGCATCGCACCGGGTACGAACCGGTGGCGCCATCGGAAGCTGGTGGTGCGATGCACCCCGACGACTTGCGCGGCATCGCGCACCGTGCGCGATTCGAGCACGCATTGCAGATACGGCAGCCATAACTCCTTCTTGCGCAGCCGCGCCAGCGGCGTACCGGTCAATGCGTTATGGCTGTGCCCACACTTGAGGCAACGGAAGCGCTGCAGTCCGCTTGCCTGGCCGCAGCGGTGCTTGCGGGCGCAGCCGCAGTGCGGACACGGCCGGCCCGCCGCCGCCTGCTCGATCAGGGCGATGCACTCGGCCGGATCCGCGATGCCTCCGATCCATTCCCGTAGCCGTGCCAGGTCGTCTGGCGACAACTGCACCGCCAGCAACATGGCGAACAATTCGTCGAACGTCAGGCCGCGCATCGCCACTCCTCATGAGTTAACTCGACGATGCGTATGACCTCTGCAACGAATTACAGTTCACATAACTAGCGCGAACACAGCCATTTTTGTTGACAGTGGAAAAGTGTGAGTATTAGACTGCGTTAAGATTCATTAATTAATATGCGCGCAGCGTTAATGTTCCGCCTAATAACTCTGGAGACATCATGACACGGAAACCGAACATCATCATCCCGGCCTTGCTCGCAGCACTCCTCGCCGGCTGCAGCGGCGGCAGCACGACCCCCGGCGCGACGGGCACGGCGGCCCCGGTCCTCGCCGCGACCGTCGGCTCGGCCACCAGCTGGACGAGCGTGAAGTGGGGCGGCGGCGGCTACGTCACCGGCCTGGTCTACCACCCGCGCAATGCGAGCCTGCTGTACGCCCGCACCGACGTGGGCGGCGCCTACCGCTGGGATGCTGCCACCTCGACGTGGATCCCCATTACCGACGGCATCGGCTGGGGTGGCGGCGAAGGCCGGTACCACGGCGTCGAAAGCCTGGCCCTCGATCCGAACAACGACCAGCTCGTCTACATGATGACCGGCGACAGCGTGGGTAACGACACGCCCGGCCGCATCTACATCTCCAGCGACCGCGGCAACACGTGGACGCACTACGACCTGCCGTTCGCGATCGGCGGCAACGACGACGCCCGCGCCTATGGCGAACGCCTGGCGGTCGATCCGCAGAATCCGACGACGCTGATGTACGGCTCGCGCAAGTCCGGCATCTGGAAGAGCACGGACTCGGGCCATACCTGGAACCAGGTCACGGGCTTTTCGAGCAAGACGGTGCTCCTGGGGCCGAACCTGTACGGCGTCGGGCAGATCATCTACGATACCCCGTTCGTGCAGAGCCAGAACGCGTCGCCGACCCAGATCGTCTGGGCCACCGTCGCCTCCGACTACGCGCAGGCGGCGGGCCTGACCTCGACCCTGTACAAGTCCACCAACGGCGGCGCCACGTGGGCGCCCGTTGCGGTCCCGTCCAACGTGGCCGGTTACGATATTCCCCACGTCGTGCGTTCGGCCGACGGCAATTTCTACATGGCGTTCCGTGCGCACCCCAATACGGCCGCGGGCGCCCAGGCCCAGGGCGCCGGCGGTCCGAGCTATCTCTACAAATTCGGCGCCAGCAACAACGGCACCTGGAACCAGCTCAAGTTCGACGCCAACGTCGGCTTCGCCGGCCTGTCCGTGTCCGGCACCGGCCCGACGACCCGCATCGCGCTGGGCGTGACCGGCTGGGCCGACTCGAACCAATTGATCCAGTTGTCCGACAACGACGGCCTCGCCTGGCACGAAGCCGAAGCCAACATGCCGCATACCGGCAGCGCCGCGGACGAGTGCGCAGGCTGGGTCGAGGGTGTCACGATCGACCCCGCCAACCGCGACCACGTCATGCACATCCACGGCGGCGGCATCTGCGAAACGACGAATGCCTCGTCCGCCACGCCCACCTGGAGTCCCAAGGTCGCCAACCTCGAGGAGACGGTGACGCTGTCCCTCGTCACGGCGCCGGCCGGCGCGCCTTACAAGTTCATCAACAGTGCGGGCGACATCGGCACCTGGGCGCAGACGGACCTCGCGACGCGGCCGACGCGCGGCCCCATGAACTGGTGGAGCAGCGGTAACGCGGCCGACCTGGCGTGGTCCGACCCGACCTACATCGCCGCCTCCGGCGTCGACAACAGGAACGGCCACACCGTCAAGGCGTTCTGGTCGGGCGACGCCGGCAGCAGCTGGAACCAGTTCGCGTCCCTGCCGACCGGCGCCGCGGCCAGCCAGAGCCACGTGCAGAGCATCGCGGTCACGTCGCGCAACAACCTCGTCTGGGCACCGCCCGATTCGGTGCCGTCGTACAGCACGAACAGCGGCGCAAGCTGGACGGCGACCAACCTGCCGGCGTTCAACGCCGTCTGGAACGGCTTCCAGCGCGCCTATCGCGTGGTCGCGGACCGCGTGAATCCGAGCAAGGTCTATGCGTTCGATTCCGGCGGTGCGCCGTGGAGCAATGAGCCGGGCAAGGTCTACATCTCGTACGATGGCGGCCATAACTTCGGGCTGAGCGGGATGTGGGGTGCGCAGGCCATGGCGCCGAACGCCTGGGGCGACACGGCGATGGTCGTCAACCCGAACGCCGAGGGCGACATCTGGGTGACCGACGGAAATGCCCTGTACCACTCGGTGAATTCGGGCTGGAACTGGGTGCAGGTCGGCGCGTTCGCGTCCGCCAACGGCACGAAGGGCGCCACCAAGGTCGCGTTGGGCAAGGCACTGGCCGGCGCGCCGTACTCGGCCGCGATCTACGTGGAAGGCACGCTGAACGGCCAGTGGGGCATCTTCCACTCCGACGACGGCGGCGCCACCTGGGCCCGCTTCAACGACGACAACCACCAGTTCGGCGACTCCGGCGTGATGGCGGGCGACTGGAACACCTACGGCCGACTCTACGCCAACGGCGCCGCCCGCGGCCTCATCTACAGCAACTGAGCAATACGACCTTGAGGCAACCCAGGACCGCTGCAGAACGGGAACGATTTGCAGCGGTTTTGTCGTTCATTTCCTGTTACGTCCCCTGTAACCGTGAGTTGTGTTGACAGTTGAAAAATACGGGCGTTAAACTCTTTAATGTTTGTTAATAAAAACGATTCAGCACATTAATGTATTCCGGTCGGGGATGTCCAAGAGAACGGGATTGTTGTCACCATAACGAGTGCCGGCACACGCATGCGGGCGCAGCCAGGACGGCGGAGCTACGTTCTCAGCCAATCCAATAGAGGAGATCTCATGCATCGGAAGCACCTGTTCATCATCTCGGCCGCGGTTGCGGCGCTCGTCGCAGGCTGCAGCGGCGGCGACCGCACCGCCGGCCCGTCGGCCACGGCGCAAGCCCCCGTCGTCGCGGCCACCGTCGGCTCGGCCACGAGCTACACGAGCGCGAAGTGGGGCGGCGGCGGCTACGTCACCGGCCTCGTCTACCATCCGACCAGCTACAACGTCATGTACGCCCGCACCGACGTCGGCGGCGCCTACCGCTGGAACGGGGGCGGCTCGTGGACGCCCATCACCGACGGCATCGGCTTCGGCGGGGGCGACGGTGCCTACCACGGCGTCGAAAGCATTGCCGTCGATCCGACCAACGACAACAAGGTGTACCTGGTCACGGGCATCACGTCGCACGACTGGCAAGGCACCCCGATCAATGGCCGCATCTATGTCTCGGGCGACCGCGGTGCCAGCTGGACGCATTACGACCTGCCGTTCCCGGTGGGCGGCAACGAGAATGCGCGCGCCATCGGCGAACGCCTGAAGGCCGACCCCACCAACCCGTCGACGCTGTTCTACGCCTCGCGCACGGCCGGCCTGTGGAAGAGCACGAACTCGGGCCAGACCTGGACCCAGACCGGGTTGTCGAGCAAGGTGCTGTCGGCCAGCGAGATCCAGGGGCTGGGCAGTTCTCCGGTGGGCGTGGAGCAGATCATGTTCGACAACTCGAACGTGGGCGGCGGCGCGACGACGTGGATCATGTACGCCGCCATCGCGCCGGACTACGTGCAGAAGGCGGGCCTGACCTCGACCATGTACAAGTCCGTCAACGGCGGCGCCTCGTGGACGCCGGTGCCGGTGCCGTCCAGCGTGTCCGGCTACTACGTCCCGCACATGGTGCGCACCAGCGACGGCAACTACTACGTGGTGTTCAACCAGAACGCCGGGCAGGGCGCCGGCGGTCCCGGCTACCTCTACCGGTTCGGCGGCGTAAGCTTCAACGAGTCCTGGACCCAGCTCGCCACGACCACGCAGGGCGGCTACGGCGGCGTGTCGGTCTACGGCACCGGCTCGACGGCCCGCATCGCACTGGCCGTGACCGGTACATGGAGCGCCGGCCAGCCGGTCGTCCAGCTGTCCGACAATGGCGGCGCCCCCGGCAGCTGGCGCGAAATCGCGGACGGCATGACGCATTGGGGCGGCGGGTACAGGGGCTGGGTGGACGACATCGAGATCGATCCGACCAACAAGGATCACATCCTGCACATCCACGGCGGCGGCGTCTGGGAAACCTGGAACGCGTCGGCCACCAACCCGAGCTGGGACGCTCCGGTCAACAACCTCGAGGAAACCGCGACCCTGGCGCTCGTCACGCCGCCGGCCGGCGCGTCGTACAAGTTCGTCAACAGCGCGGGCGATATCGGCAACTGGGTCCAGACCGACCTCGCGACGACGCCGACGAGGGCGCCCAACAGCGCATGGGGCAATGGCGACGCCGCCGACGTGCTGTGGTCCGATCCGAACTACATCGTCGCCGCCGGCATCATCTCCGGCGGATCGCCGGTCGCCTACGGCGCCTGGTCCGGCGACAGCGGCAACACGTGGTCGAACTTCGCGTCGCTCCCCGCCGGCGCCTCCACCAACTTCGCCGACACGGTGAGCATCGTGACGACGTCGCGCAACAACATCGTCTGGGCGCCCGCCAACTCGATCCCGTCCTGGACCTCGAACAGTGGTGCGAACTGGACCCAGGTCAGCGGCCTGCCCGCGCCCAACGGCGGCCTGAACAACGCCTATCGCCTGGTCGTCGACCGCCAGAGTCCGAACAAGGTGTACGCCTTCGACGGGGGCGGCGCGTCGTGGAACGGCACGACGGGCAAGGTCTACCAGTCGACCGACGGCGGCCATTCGTTCGCGCTGGTCCAGGGTTCGGTCGCGGCGAACTTCGCCCCCAATGACTTCGGGCTCACGACGATGGTGGGCAATCCCAACGCTTCGGGCGACCTCTGGGTGGCCGACGGCAACGCCGTGTACCACTCGACCAATTTGGGCGCGAGCTGGACCAAGCTCTCCGGCTTCGCGACGGTCGCCGCCAGCGGCTCGACGGGGGCGCTGCAAGGCGCCACCAGGATCGCGCTGGGCAAGGCGCAGTCAGGCGCGTCGTACTCGGCCGCGGTCTACGTGGTGGGCACGCGGGGCGGCGTGTGGGGCATCTGGCATTCCGACGACGGCGGCGCAACGTGGGCGCGCTTCAACGACGACGCCCACCAGTACGCAGGCATCGGCGTGATCGCGGGGGACTGGAGCACGTACGGGCGCATCTACTTCAGCGGCAACGGACGTGGCGTGATCTATACTAACTGAGCAGTATCGACCGCCGCGGCACCGGCCGCGGCGGTTTTTTTTCATCGACAACGACACATCATGAAGCAGACCTTCCTCTTACTCGCACTCGCCGCCTGCCTGCCGGCCCAGGCGGCCGACCTCGGCCTCGCCCGCATCTTTTCCGACCACGCCGTGCTGCAGCGCGACCAGCCCATTGCCGTGTGGGGCACGGCCGGCGCGGGCGGCAAGGTGACCGTGGCCCTGGGCGGCCAGACGGCGAGCGCCAGCGCCGACGCGCAGGGCAAGTGGAAGGTGCAGCTGCCGCCGCAATCGGCGGGCGGGCCGTACGCGCTGACCGCGACCTCGGACGGGCAGACGGTCAGCCGCGCCGACATCCTGCTCGGCGACGTCTACCTGTGCTCGGGCCAGTCGAACATGGAATTCCTCCAGCGCGCGTCGACGAACGCGATCGGCGCCACCTATACCGCGCAGAACGACCGCATCCGCTACCTGAACGTGCCGCGCAACAGCGCGCTGGCGCCGCAGGACGACCTCCTCGCGCCGGCCGCGTGGACGCCGATGAACGCGGACACCATCGGCGACGCCTCCGCCGTCTGCTACTACATGGCCCGTTCGCTGCAGGCGGACTACAAGGTGCCGGTCGGCTTCATCCAGGCCAGCTGGGGCGGTACGACGATCCAGGGCTGGATCGGGGCCGAGTCGCTGCGCACCTTCGGCGACTACAAGACGGGCATCGACCTCGTGACGCAATACGGCACGGATCCCGCGGCGGCGCAGCGCGCCCAGGATGCGCGCACGGAAGCCTGGTGGCGCGCGCACGACCCGGCGACGGCCGCGCAGCGTGCCTTCGTCGCGCCGGACTTCGACGACAGCGCGTGGGAGAGCGTCACGCCGGCGGGCTCCGGTGTCGACGGCGTGACGTGGTACCGCACGACCGTCACGCTGACGGAAGCGCAGGCGCGGGCGGCGTACGCGCTGCACCTGGGCCCCGTCGACACGTACGACACCACCTGGGTCAACGGCCAGCGTGTGGGCGGCGCCGGGCTGGCCTGGCTGGGGCGCGACTATCCGGTGCCCGCGGGCGTGTTCAAGCCGGGCCGCAACGTGATCGTCCTGCGCGTCCTGGGCAGCGGCGGCATGACGGGCGCACCGGCCAACCGCACCATCGGTTTGAGCGACGGCCAGGCGATCCCGCTGCCGGCCGCGTGGAAGGTCCGGCGCGGCAGCGCGCTGAAGGGGCTCGCCGTGCCGCCGGCACCGTGGGACATGCTGACGAGCTACACGACGCTGTACAACGGCATGATCGCGCCGCTGGTCGGCTACAAATTCAAGCTGGCGGCGTGGTACCAGGGCGAAGCGAATGCCGACGCGGCGGATGAATACCGCACCCTGCTGCCCATGCTGATGCGCGACTGGCGCCAGCGCTTCGGCCAGCCCGCGTTGCCCTTCCTCGTCGTGCAACTGACGTCGTACGGCGCGACGGCGACGGCGCCGGGCGATTCCACATGGGCCGAGCTGCGCGCGGCGCAGGCCGACACCGTCGCGCACGATGCGCACGCGGGGCTGGCCGTCACGCTCGACGTGGGCGACCGCTTCGACATCCACCCCACCCAGAAGACGGTCGTCGGCGAGCGTCTCGCGCGGGCGGCGCGCGCCGTCGCGTACGGCGCGCAGATGGCGCCCGGCGGCCCGACGGCCGTCGCGGCGGCGCGCAAGGGCAAGGACATCGTCGTGACGTTCAGGGACACGGGCGGCGGCCTCAAGACGTATTCGGCCGACCGCGCGATCGGCTTCGAGGTGTGCGCGGGCAAGGCATGCCGCTATGCCGACGCGCGCGTCGCCGGCGACCGGATTGTCCTGCGCGGCGCGGCGGCGCCCGGCGTCACGCGCGTACGCTACGCGTGGGCCGATGCGCCGTTCGTGAACCTGTTCGGCGGCGACGGCCTGCCGGCCGCGCCGTTCCGGTTGGACGTGCGCTGATCACATCTGCCTGAACAGGTGCGCGAACAACGGGCTGACGCGCAGCTTGTCGGCCCGGTTGCGCAGGTGCAGCGTCAGCTTGCCGGCATCGTCGCGGCTCGCGCTCGTCACGTGCCGCATGTTGACGATGGCGCTGCGGCTGATCTGGCGGAACTGGTCCGGATCGAGCTGGGGCAGCAGGTCCTTCAGGCTCAGGCGGATCAGCGCGTCGCCCTCGGCGCTCGCCACGTTCACGTACTTGTCGAGCGCCTGGAAGTACAGCACCTCCTGCACGGGAATCATGCGGATGATGTTGCCGACCGCTGCGCGGATCACCGTCAGGCGCTCGGCCGGTGCCGCGCCTGCCGGGAGCAGGGCGCGCATCTGCTCGACGAGTTGCGCGAGGCCGTCAGCGGCCGGCGCGTCCCGCACCGCGAGCGCCTGCAAACGCTCGACGGTGCGCGCCAGGCGCGTGTCGCTCACCGGCTTCATCACGTAGTCGACGGCGGCCTGCTCGAACGCCTGTACCGCGTAATCGTCGTACGCCGTCACGAACACGATGTGTGGGAACGGGCGCACACCTTCCCAGCGTTCGGCCAGTTCCTGCGCCGCTTCCAGGCCGGTCTGGCCCGGCATCTTGATGTCCAGGAACAGGATGTCCGGCTGCAGTTCCAGCGCCTGCTGCACGGCCGCGACGCCGTTCGGCGCCGTGCCGGCGATGTCGAGGTCGGGCCACAGGCGCCGCAGCGTCGCGGCAAGCGTGGCGGCGAGGATCGGTTCGTCCTCGGCGATCAGGGCGCGGATGGGTGGCGTTGCGTTCATGCGGTCTCCAAAGGAAGCGTCAATCGGGCCAGCACGCCGTGCGGCTGGGCGGGAATGAGGGTCAGGGCGGCGCGCGCGCCGTACAGCACCTGCAGGCGTTCGCGGGTCGTCGTTACGCCGACGCCGGTGCCCTTGGCCGCGGTCTGCGTGTCGTCCAGGCCAAGGCCCGTGTCGCTGACGCAGATCTCGAGCAGGCCGGCGCGCGCGCTCGCCTCCACGGTCACGGTGCCGCCTTCGATCTTCGGCTCGAGGCCGTGGATGATGGCGTTTTCCACGAGCGGCTGCAGCAGCATCGCCGGCAGCCGCGCGCTCCGCAGTTCGGCGGGCAGGATGCAGCGGTACGCGAGGCGCGCACCCATGCGCACGGCCATCAGGCCGAGATACGCTTCGGCCGCCTCGAATTCCTGGGCCAGCGTCGTCGTCTCGGCGCGGGTGGCGGACAAGGTGGCGCGCAGGTACTGGATCAGGTGGTCCAGCATCCGGCTCGCCTGTTGCGGGTCGATGGCGATCAGGCCCTGCAGGTTCGCCAGCGTGTTGAACAGCATGTGCGGTTCGATCTGGGCCTGCAGCAGCCGCAGTTGCGCCTGCAGGGCCTGGCGTTCGATCGTCTCGGCGCGCGCCTTGGCCTCGGTGCGTTCCAGCTTGATGCGCTCGACTCGTTCGCGGTTCAGGATCAGGAGGGCCATCGCACTGATCGCCAGGAAGGTCAGCCCGATCATGCCTTTCTGGCCGTGTTCGTTCGGGTACCCGGACAGGTCGGGCAGGGGGTGGCCCAGGATCAGGCTGCCCATCGAGATGCCGGTGTAGTGCGCGACGGGCGCCATCGCGACGAGCAGCACGATGCACGGCACCAGCCAGCGGCGGCGCCGTGCCGGATCGTCGAGGAGCGTGAGGCGGACGCCGTCGAGGACCACCAGCGCCACGAGGCCGACGCAGATCGAGTACACCATCTGGTCGTACAGTTCGAACGTCCTGCCGTTGACGAGCGTGATCAGGACGGCGGTCATGCTGCACACGATGACGGTCAGGCCGATGTCGTCAGCCAGGCGGCGGACGATCGGGCGGCACGCGCCCCGCGCGGAGGGTAAAAAGCGGAAGAGGGTGTTCATGCCGGAATTGTGCCGCCGGGCCCGGACGGCGGCAACCCGGCTGCGACGAAACCGCCTTGGGGCCGACCGAAACGGGGGATAATCGGACCGAAACCACTTATTGGCCCATCCAGCATGGAATTCCAGTTCCTCGGCACCTCGTCCGGCACCCCGAGCAAGACCCGCAACGTGAGCGGCCTCGCCCTCCGGGGGCCGCGCGGGGGCTGGTCGCTCGTCGACTGCGGCGAAGGCACGCAGCACCGCATCCTCCATACGACCCTGTCGCTGCACGACCTGCGCGCCATCTTCATCACCCACCTGCACGGCGACCACTGCTACGGCTTGCCCGGCCTGCTGGCCAGCGCCGGCATGCTGAACCGCACGGCCCCGCTGGCCCTCGTCGGGCCGCCGGCGCTGCGCACCTTCATCGACGGCGTGATGGCGACGAGTGAACTGGGGCTGCCGTATCCGCTCGAGTTCATCGCCGTCGACGGCCTGGCCGGCAGGCCGGTCCTGCCCGACCTGGCCGTGGACGCCATCGCGCTGTCGCACCGGATCCCGTCCTGGGCGTACCGCTTCACGGAGCGCACGGTGGAGCGCAAGCTGGATACGGCCCGCCTGCGCGCGGCCGGCATCGCGCCGGGCCCCGCCTGGGGCGAACTGCAGCAAGGCAGTGATGTCGTGCTGGACGACGGCCGCGTGCTGCATGCCGCCGACTGGCTGCTCGCGCCGCGCAAGGCGCGCACGGTCATCGTGGGAGGCGACAACGACGCCCCGTCGCTGCTGCTGGAGGCGGCACGCACGGCCGACGTGCTGATCCACGAGGCGACCTACACGGAAGAGGTGCTGCTGAAAGTGGGGCCGGGGCCGATGCACAGTTCCGCGCTGCGGGTGGCGCGGATGGCGCAGGCGGCCCGGTTGCCGAACCTCGTGCTGACCCATTTCAGTCCCCGTTACCAGGACGGCGAAGGGCCGTTGTCGATGGGCGCGCTGGAGGCGGAGGCGAGGAGCGAGTACGCGGGCAGCCTGTTCCTCGCGCGCGACTTCGACCGGTACCTGCTGGGCCGCGACGGAACGCTGGCCGCAAAATATTTTTTGTAACACGCAAAAAAACCTGCGATATCTTTTTTGGTTTTCGAATCGATTCCATTCCAAAAAAAGTTATCGCGGATTCCCTCAGCGATCATCATATTTTTTATTTACGACCCTAAATCCGTTTTTTTGGAATCGCAGCTGTTTCTCTGCTGAAATCTGTAAATTATCCGGTCGAATCAGTGACTTAGATGCGCTGCCGGCCCTGTTGCAAAGCATTTGAAAATGCCGCATTCTCCGTCCGCAACCATAATTATTAGACGGAGACTACAGTGAACAAACCCTTATCCCTGGCGGGATTGGGCGCGCTATTCGCGTCCTGCTTCATCGCCGCCAATGCATTTGCCCAGGCGGGCGCCACGCTCCCCACGTTCCAGAACGCGTCCGTGCACGATCCTTCCGTGCTGAAGGCCGGCGACACGTTCTACGTGTTCGGCTCTCACCTCGCGTCGGCCAAGTCGAAGGACCTCATGAAGTGGACGCAGATGACGGACGGCGTCAGCGCCACCAATCCGCTGTTCCTGAACGGCTCGAAGAACGTCTACACGGAACTGGCCGAGACGTTCGCGTGGGCGAACACGACGACCTTGTGGGCGCCGGACGTGCGCCAGCTCGCGGACGGCAAGTACTACATGTACTACGACGCCTGCCAGGGCGACGCGCCCCGGTCCGCGCTGGGCATCGCCGTCGCGAACAGTCCGGAAGGCCCGTACGTCAACAAGGGCGTGATCCTGAAGTCCGGCATGTGGGGCCAGCCGAGCTACGACGGCACCGTCTACGACGCGCTGAAGCACCCGAACACCGTCGACCCGAACGTCTTCTTCGACAACGCGGGCAAGCTGTGGATGGTCTACGGCTCGTACTCGGGCGGCATCTTCATCATGCAGATGAACCCCGCCACCGGCTTCCCGTATCCGAACCAGGGCTACGGCAAGCGCCTCACGGGCGGCAACCACTCCCGCATCGAAGGCGCGTACATCATGTACAGCCCGGCGACGTCGTACTACTACCTCTTTACCTCGTTCGGCGGCCTGGATGCGAACGGCGGCTACAACATGCGTGTCGCGCGCTCGACCAGTCCGGACGGTCCGTACTACGACGCCCAGGGCAATGCGATGGCGAACGTGAAGTCGGATCCGTCGAAACCGCTGTTCGACGACGCGTCGATCGCGCCGTACGGCGTCAAGATGATGGGTAACTTCCTGTTCGAGCGCAAGCTGGGCGAGGCGGGCACCGGCATCGGCACGGGCTATGTCTCGGCGGGCCACAACTCGGCCTGGTACGACCCGGCGACCGGCAAGCACTTCCTCATCTTCCACACGCGCTTCCCGGAACGCGGCGAGCAGCACGAGGTGCGCGTGCACCAGATGTTCATGAACGCGGACGGCTGGCCCGTCGTGGCGCCGTACCGCTACGCGAACGAGACGGCGACGGCCGTGCGGCCTGAATTCGTGTTCGGCGACTACCTGTACGTCAACCACGGCAAGGACATCACGGCGACCATCAAGAAGTCGCAGCTGATCACGCTGAACGCCAACGGCAGCATCACCGGGGCAGTGTCCGGCACGTGGCGCAGGATGGGCACCAACCAGGTCGAGATCAACCTGCCGGGCGCATCGACGTACAAGGGCGTGCTGCTGACGCAGTGGGACGAGACGTCGAAGTCGTACGTGACGACGTTCACCGCGTCGTCGCGCGAAGGCATCGCCATCTTCGGCAGCCGCCTGATCCCGCGCACCGACATGCAGGTCGCGACCGCCATCTACAATGAGCTGAGCCTCGGCGCCACGACGGCCGTCACGGGCAACCTCACGCTGCCGACGAGCGCGGCCCGCAATGCCGTCATCCGCTGGACGTCGTCGAACCCGGCGGTGGTCAGCAACACGGGCGTCGTGACGACGCCGGCCAGCGGCGCCGTGAACGTCACGCTGACCGCGCGCATCACGAAGGGCACGGCCACTCTGACGAAGACGTTCACGGTCACCGTGCGCAAGCTGGGCGGCCTCGTCGCGTACTACGCGTTCGACGGCAATCTCGCGGATTCGAACGGCGCCTTCGCGGCCGGCTCGGTCAGCGGCGGCAAGATCGACACGGCGGGCGGCAGCCTGACGTACGGCGCCGGCATGCGCGGCAACGCGGCCGTGTTCGACGGCGCGACCGGCGTGCGCCTGCCGAACGGCCTGATCTCGTCGAACACGTACACCGTCGCGATGTGGCTGAAGCCCGCGCAATTGACGGCGTTCACGACGACGTTCTTCGGCGCGCGCACGACCGATTCGTGGGTCAGCTTCCTGCCGATGGGGCATGGCGGCGTGGGCGGCGCGTCGATGCTGTGGTCGGGCGCCGCCTGGTACGACGCGGGACTGGGCATGAACATCCCCGTGAACCAGTGGTCGCACGTGGCGTTCACCGTCAACAACGGCGCCGTCAACGTGTACGTGAACGGCGTCAAGCGCTTCTCCGGCACGAACTTCCCGAACGTGTTCACGACGACGACCGGCACCTTCGCGCTGGGCGTGAATTACTGGGACACGCCGTACAAGGGCGCGATCGACGAACTGCGCATCTATAACGCGGCCCTGAGCGATGCCGAAGTCGCCGGCATCGCACACTGAAAGGGATGAACATGAAGAAGACGATCATCGGCCTGCTGGCCACGATGGCCTGCGCGCTGGCGCATGCGACGGTCATCCATTTCGACGACCTGCCGGGCGACGAGTCGCTGCCCATCGACGCCGGCTACGCGGGCTTCACCTGGGACAACATGGGGACGATCCGCGCCGATGCGTACCCGGGCAGCGGCTTCGAGGCGGGCGTCGTGTCGCCGGCCAACGTGGCGTACAACTGGTTCGGCCAGCCCGCGACGATTTCGAAGGCGGACGGCAATGCGTGGGCGTTCACCGGCGCGTACTTCACGTCGGCCTGGATCGACCAGGAGATCTCGTTCGAAGGCTGGCGCAACGGCCAGCTGCTGGTCACGTCGGGCGCCTTCACGCTGGACACGACGGCGCCGAGCTGGGTCCAGCTGGACTGGGCCGGCATCGATACGCTCGTCATCTACAACAGCAGCCCGACGGCGTGGGCGATGGACGAGTTCACGGTGCCGGAGCCGGGGTCGCTGGCGTTGATGGGCGTGTCGCTGGCCGGGTTGGTGACGGCGCGGCGCAGGCGCAAAGCCTGACGTCGTCAAGCGAGGTTCTCGTGATGTTCGGCGACGCCCTGTTTCCAGTACGCCGACACCCGCGTCGCCTCGCGCGGCACGCCTTGTTCGTTCAGCACCTGGCGCACCCGCGCCATCAATGACGCTTCGCCGCCGCCCCACGCGAATCCGCGGCCGGGCGGCAGCGCGAGCGCCTGCAGATCCGCGACGAGCGCCTCCGGCGTATCGAACCAGCGCAGGTCCACGTCCGCGACACTCCTCAACACGCGCCGGTCGGCCGGCGCCGCGTGCACCAGCACGATCGCCCGGCTGCCGCCCGCCAGTTCTTCCAGCCGCCGCGCGATGGCGGGGAGGGCGGTCGCGTCGCCCGTCAACAGGTGCCAGTCGAGTTCCAACGGCACGATCATCGAACCTTTCGGCCCGCCAACGAGGGCGCGCTGCCCAACCACCGCGTTGCGTGCCCAATCGGACGCCTTGCCGTCGCCGTGCAGCGCGAACTCGATCGTCAGCTCCAGGGCTTCGCGGCTGAAGCGCCGTGGGGTATAGTCGCGCCTCACCTGTCCGCCGTCTGCATCCGCGTCCGGGAACATGAACTTGACGTGGTCGTCGAACGACAGGGACGTGAAATCGGCCAGCGCCGCGCCCGTGAAGGTGATGGCGGCGAAGGCGTCGCCCAGGCGTTCGATGCGCGCCACGGTCAGTTCGCGCAGCTTGAGCTCATGGCGGACGCGGCGGACGAGAAGGTGTTCAGCTTGCTGCATCGTTGCTCCAATTAGTTGATAATGTCACCTACCTGCCCATTATGCGAAACATAGTTGATGAAGTCAACCAAAATCCCCCGTCGCCCGCGCTCGAGGTGCTGGAACGCGTCCACGCGATCATGCACCTGTACCGCTCGGCCCAGCAGCGCAGCCTGCGTGCCGGGCCGCACGACCTGGCGCACATGGAGATCAAGGTGCTGGGCTTCTTCGCGCGCCGGCCCGGTGCGACGCAGAGCGACCTCGCCGCGCATTCGGGACGCGACAAGGCCCAGCTGGCGCGCCTGATCCGCGGCCTGCGCGACCGCGGGCTGCTCGACGCGGCCGCGGACGAGACTGACAAGCGCAGCACGCGGCTGTCGCTGTCGGAGGCGGGCAAGGCGATGTTCGCGGCGCTGCACCGCCATGATGGCGCGCTGGCCGAGACGGCGCTGGAGGGGATTGCGGAGGCGGACCGCGCGACCCTGCTCGACTTGCTGGAGCGGGTGCGCGCGAACCTGGAGGCAGGGCAGGCTTAAGGCAGGCTCAGGGCGGGGACTTCGGACAACAGCACTTCGCGCCGTTCCGCCGCGCTGATCCGGCCGGCGTCCAGCAAACGCATGACGGTCAGCGCCTGATGGGCCGGCACCGGATTCGGCGCCTTGCCGAGCAGCGCGTCGCGGATGCCGGCGTAGTACGACGGATACGCGCCGTTTTCGGTCGGCACGGCGGACGACGCCACCTTGCCGTCGTTCAGGACGGCCAGCACGCCGGTCTCGGTGTCCACGCCCCATGCGGCCGCATCGCCGCCCGGCCGGCGGCCCGCGATCAGGTCCGCTTCCTGCGGGTCGAGGCTCTGCTTGACCCAGCTCCCGTTCAATCCATGCAGCGCCACGCGCGGGCGCGCGACGGCGGCCAGCATGCTGGCGCCGAGGTCCACGCGCAGGCCGTCCGCATAGCGCAGGCGCGCCTGGAACTGGTCTTCGCAGCGGCTGCCCGGACGGAGCATGGGCAGGTCCGCCTCGATCGCGAGCGGCTCGCCGAAGTACAGCAGGGCTTCGTCGATCAGGTGCGGGCCCAGGTCCAGCCAGATCCCGCCGCCCGCATCGGCCTCTTCCTTCCAGCGTTCCTGCGGCTGCGGGCGGAAGCGGTCGAAGTGCATGGCCGCGTGGCGGACTTGTCCCAGGGTGCCGCCGGCGAGCAGGCGCAGCGCGGTGCGCGTCGTGCTGTCCCAGCGGCGGTTGTGGTAGACGCTCAGCAGCAGGCCCTTGTCTTCCGCAAGGCGCACGAGTTCCGCGGCCTGCGCGGCCGTATCCGTGAACGGCTTGTCGACGACGACGTGCTTGCCCGCCTCCAGCGCGGCCCGCGCCAGCGGATAGTGGGTCGCGTTCGGGCTGGCCAGCACGACGAGGGCGACGTCCGGATCGGCGAGCAGGGCGGCCGGCTCCGCATGGACGGCGACGCTGCCGAGGTCGGCGCGTACCTTGTCCGGATTGCGGCTGGAGACGGCGGCGATGGCGAGACCCGGGGTCGTGCGCAGCAGCGGCGCGTGGAAGACCTGGCCGGCGAAACCATAGCCGATGAGTCCAACGTTGATCGTGTCAGCAGTCATTGTGTTCCTTGATGTTGTTGCGGTCAGTGCGGCAGCGCCAGTCCCGCCGGGCGGGTGGCCGTACCGCGGCCGGTCTCGCGCTCGATGCGCAGCACGTCGAGCGGACGCGTGACGCGGTAGCGCGCCAGCGCGGCGGCGCCCACGGCGACGGCCTGGGCGCCGAAATGCGAGGTGCGGATGGCGGGCGGCAGCAGCATGGCGGCGTGCGCATAGGCGGCCAGCACGTGCCGCGCGGGTTCGATGAAGGCGTCGCCCAGCTGCAGCGCGGGGCCGCCGATGACGATCGCCATCGGATCGAAGCCGGCCCACAGGTTGTTCAGCAGGATGCCGAGCTGGCGGCCGGCCGCGTCCACGGCGGCGCACGTCGCCGGGTCGCCGTCGGCCACGCGCTGGAACAGCCGCTCGAGCGCGGGATGGCTGGGGCGTTCGCGGCCCAGCAGCGAACCGAGGCCGATCAGCGCGTCGGCGCAGCCGCGCCGGCCGCACTGGCACAGCGGGCCGCCCGCCTGCAGGATCGCGTGGCCCACCTCGCCGGCATAGCCGTGCAGGCCGGTCAGCAGGCGGTCGTTGACGATCACGCCGGCGCCCACGCCATACCCGATCGACAGGTAGATCAGCGGATCGGTGCCCGACTGGTCGGCGAATTCGAATTCGCCCAGCGCCGCCACGTTCGCCTCGTTCTGCATGGACAGCGGCAGCCCGTCCAGCGGCGAGCCGGCGACGTGCGTCCGCACGATGCCGGCCACGTCGATGTCGCGCCAGCCCAGGTGCGGCGCGTGGCGCAGCAGGCCCAGGGCCTCGTCGACGGCGCCGTGCAGGCCGATGCCCACGCCGAGCACGCGCCGCGGCTTGCCGTGGCCGGCAGGGCGGGCGAGCCGCTTCGCCAGTTTCACGAGCGCGAGCGCAACGAGGCGGATGCACGAGGCGGGATCGGCCGGGTCTTCGTACGTGAGGATGCGCGTGTCGAGCACTTCGCCCAGCAGGTTCGTCGCGACGACGCGGGCCTCGTCCACGCCCAGGTCGGCGCCCAGCAGGGCGAGCCGCGACGGGTCCAGGTGCAGGGGCGTGGCGCGCCGGCCCACTTCGCCCGTCACGAGCAGTTCGCTTTCGGTGAGCCAGCCTTCGTCGACCAGTTCGCGCACGAGCAGGCTGATCGTGGATTTCGTCAAACCCAGCACGTCGGCCAGCGCCGCGCGCGACAGTCCAGGCTGGATGCTGACCTGGCGAACCAGTGCCATGCGGTTCAGTTGCTTGAGGAGTTGCTGGTCACCGGTGACGGGCATGGGTGGGAAAAATCAAGTGGGTTGTGATGATTATGCAACAGATTGGAAAATTTTGTTGGTCATGCATTATGCATAATCATAACTCCGGCGCTGTCGGTTGGTGAAAAGTATAACGGGATGCGCTTTGTAGCGGTTCCGAACGAAGTGATTGATTTCTTTATGAAATCGATTTCTTGAACAAAAATCGGACACGGTAGTACGTACGTTACGTAATACATCATTCTCACGAATAACCACCGCCCAAACTGGTGCGCGGGCGCCTCTCGACCGTGCAAACTTTGGTTCGACCGATTGACCAATGGAAGTATTGTTCTTAATCTTAAACAAATGATGTCCGCTATCAGTGACCAAAGAGTCAATCCATGAAGCGGGTACGCCAGGAGTAGTACCACCACCACGGACGTCGTCGCCCGGCGGGCGCGGCGTTTTTTTCGAGAGACGAGAGGAGACACAGTGCTGCACACCAAGAGGGTCTTTACCCACCACCTGAACACCAGGCACCGCCTGATCAGCCTCGCCGTTGCGAGCGCCTGCGCCGCCCTGGTCGCACCGGCATTCGCACAGGACGCGAGCAATGGTGCTTCCAATGGCATCGCATCGCCCAACGACCCGGCCGTCACCGCGCCGGTGCAGGGCGTCGCGACGAACACCGTCGTCGTGAAGGGTATCCGCGCCAGCATGCAGTCCACGCTGAACCTGAAGCGTAACTCCGATGGTATCGTCGACGGCATCGTCGCCGACGACATCGGCAAATTCCCCGACACCAACCTCGCCGAATCGCTGCAGCGCATTTCCGGCGTGTCCATCGACCGTTCGCGCGGCGAGGGTGCCAACGTCACCGTGCGCGGCGTCGGCCCCGACCTGAACGTCGTGCTGCTGAACGGCCGCCAGATGCCGACCGCCAGCCTGGCCGACCAGGCCGGCCGCGCATTCGACTTTTCGAACCTCGCTTCGGAAGCCGTGTCGCAGATCCAGGTGTACAAGAGCGCACGCGCCGACACGCCCCCGGGCGGCATCGGCGCCACGCTGAACATCATGACCGGCCGTCCGCTCGACCTGGGCAGCCAGGCCAGCATCGGCGTCAAGGGTGTGTACGACAAGTCGAACAACAACCTGCCGGGTATCGACGCCGGCAAGAAGGTCACGCCGGAAGTCTCGGGCCTGTACAGCACCACGTGGAACGACGGCATGTTCGGCCTCGCCGTCACCGGCAGCTACCAGTCGCGCAACCTGGGCGTGAACCAGGCGGCCATCACCAACGGCTGGCTCGGCCCGTACAAGGGCAACACCGTCAGCGACGACCCGGGTCCGATCCCCGCGAACGGCGCCGGCGTGACGAATCCGCCGAAGGCGTCCGACATCTACCTGACGCCGCAGAACCTGTCGTACTTCGTGCGCGGCTCGCAGCGCCAGCGTACCAACGGCCAGCTGACGTTCCAGTTCCGCCCGGTCAAGGAACTGACGACCACGCTGGACTACACGTACGCGCAGAACAAGATCCAGACCAAGTACCACGAACTGTCGGTCTGGTTCAATCACCCGCTGAACGCCCAGACCAGCAGCTGGACCAACGGTCCGCTCGCGTCGCCGATCTATTATGAAGAGCAGGTGAAGAACCAGGATCTGGCGATGAACGGCGGTAACTTCGCCACCAAGTCGACCCTGGACTCGATCGGCTTCAACACGCAGTGGCGCGCCTCGCCGGCCCTGCGCCTGTCGCTGGACATGCACCACTCGCAGGCCAAGGCCGAGAAGGACAGCCCGTTCGGTTCGAACAACGACCTCGCGACCGTCACCTTCAGCCGCAACACGACCGGCGTCGACTTCACGCAGGAGATGCCGATCCTCGTCATCCCGGGCGGCGCCAACTACCAGGCCTCGCCGAACCAGGTGTCCGGTTCGTGGTTCCAGGACGGCCTGAACAAGATGAAGATCGACCAGATCCAGGCCGGCGGCAGCCTGAAGCTGTTCGAATCGTCGAACCTGAACTTCGGCCTGTCGCACACGAAGGTCAACAACCATTCCGTGTTCCAGCAGGTGCAGCGCGACACGTGGGCGGGCGGCACGTCGAACAACGCGGGCGTCGACTATGACCAGAGCCTGTGGCATGCCGACACCATCAGCCAGTACTTCAGCAAGCTGGGTGGCTCGGGCGATCCGCGCCTGTACAACCAGTTCATGCTGTTCGACTTCGCCAAGGTGCGCGACAACGCGATCAAGGTCACGGGCGACCAGGCCGGCTACACCCCGAGCCTCGCGAACCCGAGTTTCGACCGCACGACGATCGAGAAGACCAAGGCGTTGTACATGCAGTTCAACACCGACTGGGATACCGCGCTGCCGATGCACACCGGCATCGGCTTCCGCTACGAGAAGACCGACGTCGCGTCGACCGGTCTCGCCAAGCTGCCGGTCGGCGTGCGCTGGATCTCGCAGAACGAACTGCCGGTGGACTTCGGCAACCAGGTCTTCCAGACCCAGCACGGCAAGTACAGCAACTTCCTGCCGACCGTGGACTGGGACATGGACGTGCGTTCCGACCTGAAGGTGCGTGCGAGCTACGGCGTGTCGATCGGCCGTCCGCGCTACGACCAGATCCAGGGCGGTACCACGTACAGCTCGACGGCGGGCGTGACGGGCGTGACGGGCAGCAGCGGCAACCCGGCGCTGACGCCGGTGAAGTCGAAGAACCTGGACCTGTCGACCGAGTGGTACTACACGAAGCAGAGCATGGTGTCGCTGGGCCTGTTCCACAAGGACCTGTCCGACTACGCGGGCCAGACCGTCGTCACGTCGCCGTCGCCGACGGCGCTGACGCCGGTGGGCGGCGCCTACTGGAAGGCTGCGATCGCGTCGGGCTGCGTGGCGACCGACACGAACTGCATGCGCGACTACATCCTGAAGAACTTCAACGGCCAGCCGGGCGTGACGTCGAAGGGGATCAATGGGGAAGGGCACTACACCGGCACGATCACGGGCGTGCCGGGCGACCCGGCGCTGCCGTACCAGATCACGACGTACATCAACCAGAAGAAGGCCTCGCTGAAGGGTGCGGAAGTCAACTGGCAGCACATGTTCAGCAACGGCCTCGGCTTCCAGGCGAACTACACGTACGTGAAGTCGGACCTCAAGTACGACAACCTGGGCACGGGTAACCAGTTCGCGCTGGTCGGCCTGTCGAACTCCGCCAACCTGGTCGGTATCTACGAGGACGACAAGTGGTCGGTGCGCCTGGCCTACAACTGGCGCGGCGAGTTCCTGGCGAACGTGGCCGACAACGGCAAGCCGAACCCGCAGTACGTCGAGCCGTACGGCCAGACCGACCTGTCGATCGGCTACAACGTCAACAAGAACCTGTCCGTGTCGCTCGAGGCGATCAACCTGACCGACTCGACCCAGCGCACGCACGGCCGCAGCGACCAGCAGGTGCTGCAGGTCACGACCGGCGGCCCGCGCTACATGCTGGGCGCGCGCTACAAGTTCTGATGATGTGCTGACGGCGCGGCGCGGCGCTGCGTGCGCCGCCCGCTCGAAGGGCCGTCCCAAGGGGCGGCCCTTTTTTGTCGCTCGAAATCGGGGTCAGCGAAATCGGGGTCAGCGAAATCGGGGTCAGAGCACATTTCGGGCTGGATTCGGGGTCAGAGCACATTTCGGATCAATATCTCGGCATGTAATAACGGAACCACGAGATGTGCCATCTTGCCGGCATGTAGTGCCGTCGCCCCCCGTCGGCGCCGCGGATATGTTCGTGCAAGACCTTGCTCCAAAAAGGGCTCTGACCCTGAAGTTACGCCGAAATGTGCTCTGACCCCGAATTGTTGGATGGTAGCGTATAGCAACGTATTATTTTCCTTCCTTCGGCGTTTTTAGCGATTGCGTATGTGACCGCTAACAGCGACAATAACAGTTCAACTATAACGCGCACGCCGCCGCTCCCGGCAGGTAATGTGCCGAGGAGACGTCCGAAACCGCCCGCCACGCGCGTGCCACGGGTCATACGGCCCGTAATGACAGCCTCTCCGGCCCATCGCCGCCACTTGCGAACGCGTCGCCCGATTCACCACCTGCGATAGAGGACTGGATGAGACTTACCCTGCACCGCACGCTGATTGCGCTAACATCGGCGCTTGCCATCGTACCCGCGGCCTTCGCCGCTCCGCTGACCACCCTGGACCGTAACGGTGCCTGGGTGTCGGTGGAAGCGTATGGCCCGAACATCGTCCACGTGACGATCGCCGTCGACAAGGACGAAGTCCTCAAGGGTCCGGGCTACGGCATCCTGAAGAAGAACGCGGACAACGGCGCGTTCCGCCATGCCGCGGGCCAGGACGGCGACACGTTCACCTCCAATGGCATGACCGTGCACGTGAACGCGGCGCCGCCGGCGCGCACGCCGAGCCAGCCGGAGAAATACTTCGCGCCGTCGCTGGCGCCGGTGGGCCTGCAGGTCAAGAACGCCAAGGGCGAGCAGATCCTCGAGATGCAGGGCTGGGAGATGTCGCCACAGACCGTCAACGGCGAAAAGACCTACCAGGTCGGCGCGTCGTTTGCCGCCGCCCGCGACGAGCATTACTACGGCATGGGCCAGAACCAGGAATCGACGGGTCCCCTGGACCTGCGCGGCCGCACGCTCGAGTGCAAGCACTGGTACGACGCGCCGACCGGCGAATCCGTCTGCGTGCCGTTCATGGTGTCGTCGAAGGGCTACGGCATCGTGTGGGACAACCCGTCGGTCACGCGCTTCAACGCGGGCATCCACGGGCGCACGAGCTTCCAGTCGAACGTGGGCGAGCGCGTGTCGTTCTTCGTCATCACCGGCAAGACCAGCGACGAGATCTACTCGGGCTACGCGCGCCTGACCGGCAAGACGCCGATCCCGCCGAAGGCCGCGTTCGGCCTGATCCAGTCGAAGGCGCGCTACGACAGCCAGCAGGAAGTGCTGCGCGTCGCGAACACCTATCGCCAGAAAAAATATCCGCTCGACGTGATGGTCGTCGACTGGTTCTACTGGACCCGCATGGGCCAGATGGACATCAACCCGGCCGAGTTCCCGGACCCGGACGGCATGAACAAGCAGCTGCACGACATGGGCATGCAGTCGATCGTCTCGATCTGGCCGCGCTATGAAACGGCGGGCCGCTACTTCAACGAGCTGGATGCGAAGGGCTATCTGCTGAAGGACAAGGACGGCAAGACCGTCGACGGCCTGCCGTTCCGTTCGGACCGCACCGGCGGCCTGATCGACGCGACCAATCCGAAAGCGCGCCAGTGGTTCTGGGAGAAATCGCGCGACAACATCCTGTCGCACGGCTTCGACTACCCGTGGCTGGACGAGACCGAACCGGACCTCGTCCCGGACGGCTACTTCTATTCGATCGGCTCGGGCGACCGTTACCACAACCTGTTCCCGCTGCTGCACGTGGAAGGCTTCGCCGACAACATGCGCACGTGGAAGCCGAACAAGCGCGTGCTGATCCTGTCGCGCGCCGCCTACCTCGGCTCGCAGCGCACGGGCGCGCTGTTCTGGTCCTCGGACGTGAACGCGACGTGGGAAGCGCTGCAGCGCCAGATCCCGACGGGCCTGAACATGACGGCTTCCGGCATCGCGCTGTGGGGTAACGACATCGGCGGCTGGCAGGGCATCCCGGGCAAGAGCGACGGCACCAAGCCGCCGCTGCTCGATCCGTCGGATGCGCGCGACGTCGTCGGCCAGAACGACGACTATCCGGAGCTGCTGACCCGCTGGTTCCAGTACGGTACGTTCCTGCCCACGCTGCGCCTGCACGGCCAGCACAAGCACACGGACATCTGGTCCTTCGGCAAGCAGGCGGAAACCATCCTGGCCCGCTACGACACGCTGCGCTACCAGCTGATCCCGTACATCTACAGCCAGGCCAAGTTCACGCACGACACGGGCGCACCGTTCATGCGCGCCCTGTGGATGGACTTCCCGAACGACCCGAACGTCGCCAACATCGGCACGCAATACATGTTCGGTCCGGCGTTCCTGGTGGCGCCGGTGACGGAGCAGGGCCAGACGGAGAAGAACGTCTATCTGCCGGCCGGCACCGACTGGTACAACTTCTGGACCGACGAGAAGCTCGCCGGCGGCCAGTGGGTCAAGGTTGCCGCACCGATCTCGCAGATCCCGGTGTTCGTGAAGGCCGGCTCGATCGTCCCGTTCGGCACCGACATCCAGTCGACCGCGACGAAGCAGGGTATCGCTTCGGTCAAGGTCTACCCGGGCCGCGACGCGTCCTTCGACCTGTATGACGACGACGGCGTGTCGTACGATTACGAGAAGGGCAAGGGCACGACGACCCGTCTGCAGTGGAACGACGGTGCCGGCAAGCTCGAGGCCCGCGGTGGCGATGCGAACCTGGCGAAGAACCTGTCGAGCATCGTGAAAGTCGTAGGTAAATAATCGCGTGACGCATGGTGGGCACAGGGTGCCCACCTTACGAATTCGACGCAGCCGTAGGGTGGGCTCCCCGAGCCCACCAACCCCCGATCATCCGGTCCAGCGACCAGTCTCCACCTCCCTTCGCAATCAGCGGCACCAGCAGCGCCGCCCAGCCCAGCCCAGCCCATCTCAGATCCAGTCGGCGAGCCGCGTGCACCGCGCGCCGGAGCTCCCTTCGGCGCGGGCGAACTGCAGTGCTTCGACATCCGCAGCCGCAAGCACGCGCAGGCGCGCGCGACGAAGGCCGTCGCCAGCGACCACTCGATCCACGCCAGTTCGCGCAGATCCCGGTTATCCGGGAAGGCATCCAGCTTCCACGCGCGCGGCGGGTTGCTCCGGCTGTGGCCCGCGAGATGGACCTGGCGCACGTGCTGCGCGGGGATGCCGTCGAGATAAGCGAAACGATCGAAACCGTGATTCGCGGCGCTGACGTACACGTTGTTCACGTCCAGCAGCAGGCCGCAGCCTGTGCGAGTTGAAACGGCCGGTGCGCGACCACGAGAGGTGATCCGACACATACAGGGGATCGCCCGCGGCGACGAGCGCCTTCGGGCGCTTGACATGGCTCGCTCGTTCGATCGGTGTGCGCAGTAACGGTCGCGTCACGCCGGCGTTCGCGCGGGCTCGGGGAGCCCGCCCCGCGCTTCTTCGGTGACGACCTGCTCATTTTCGGTGAGCGTGCCGCCGAGCGCCTTGCATGCCGTCGGCGTCTTGACGATCACGCCCTGGCCCTTGCAGTGGTTCAGGCCCTTGCAATCGTTCTTCGCCGTGGCACACAGGCGCTCGCCCTTGCAGGCGTTGATGCCGTAGCAGCGGCCCGGCTGTTCCTGGTCCTTGCCGGCGGCATGCGACGGGCTCGCGATGCCGGGGGGGCGATGGCGATGGAATCCCCGGCACTGCGTCGACGGGGAATTACGACACATTTGAACCCAAACCCATGTGATGCATGCAACCTGAATAAGGTCAGACATCCTATGTGTTGTTATCGCATAACACCCCTAACACGCAATTTGTGGTAGCGGATAGCAAATCTCAGAGGGAGCGTCCTCGTCTATGAGGAGAGCGATATGAATTCGAGTATCGATGACGAGAAAAAATTTATTGGTTCGATGATATTTACTCAAGTATGGTACCTACATGTCAGACGTCGTACTTGAACAACAACCTTTACGGGGTGTTTTCATCGATAGTCCGGCGCAGTTCGTACCGTGCCCAAAAATGTTAGCGTTTAACATTTTGTGTTAGGGCGAGCGCAAAAAATACCGAACAAGGAGAACAGTCACCGGAAAATGAACGCAGCACCGACCATCTCGACGCAGGACCAAAAAGGCCACAAGGCCACCAGAGAAGAAGAGAGAGGAGACAAATGATGCACCACTGGAACAGCGCCGCCCGGCGCAAGACACCGTATTGCCGCAACGCGTTTGCACTGACCGTCCTGGCCGGCCTCGTGTCCAGCGCCTGGGCGCAGGACAACACCGAACTGAAGGCGCAGGGCAGCGCCCCGACCGTTACCGTGACGGGCTACCGCAGCTCGCTGGCATTGTCCGCGCTGGAGAAGCGCGAGAACAACGGCCTCACCGACACGGTGTTCTCCGAGGACATGGGCAAATTCCCCGACCCGAACATCGCCGACGCGCTGTCGCGCGTGCCGGGCGTCACCGTGACCCGCGCGTCGATCGACGGCGAAGGCATGAACATCTCGATCCGCGGCATGGGGCCGGCGTTCACCCGCGTGCTGCTGAACGGCGCCCCGATGGCGTCCGCTTCGGCCGGCAGCTGGGGCGGCAACATCAGCGCCAACCGCGAAGTGGACATGGACTTCCTGCCGTCCGAACTGTTCCGCAGCGCGACCGTGTACAAGAGCCAGCAGGCGGACATCAGCGAAGGCGGCGTGGCCGGTACCGTCAACATGCGCAGCGTGCGCCCGTTCGACAAGAACGGTTTCCGTTCGGCGTTCACGGCCAGCGGCAATTACCGCGACAAGGACGGCAAGTGGGGCAACACGGGGTCGGCCCTCGTCAGCAACACCTGGAACACGCGCTTCGGCAAGGTCGGCGCGCTGTTCGGCTTCGCCTGGGGTAACACGAAATACCACACCGACGTGTTCCAGACCGTCGACATGCGCACGTTCCGCCTGAATGCGGACCAGCGCAACGCCTCCGACCCGGCCTCGATCGGCGGCGACTACTTCAACAGCCCGACCACCGTCCCCAGCGGCATGGACCTGTCGTCCCTGCCGGCGTACGCGCAGGCCGTGCTGAAGCCGGGCGCGCCGATCGACCGCGCGATGCTGCTGGCGCTGAACCCGGGCGCGACGATCCAGCAGATCGACAACGGCCTGATGGGCCGCCTGCCGCGCTACCTGGTGTACGACGGCGAGCGTCGCCGCCGCGGCGAGACGCTGAGCTTCCAGTGGCAGCCGAACGAGGACTGGATGGTCTACACGGACCTGATCTTCGCCCAGAAGGGCAACAAGATGCAGCAGGAAGACATGGCCGCCGGCATGCGCGCCAATACCCCGATCCCGATCGGCCTGACGTTCGACCGCACCGACTGCTCGGCCTATTGCACGATCACGGGCGGCACGCTGGCGAATACCTTCTGGGGCCTGGAATTCCGCCCGATGAAGGAAAACACGCACTTCCGCAGCATCAATCCGGGCTTCGAGTGGCACGCGTCCGACCGCCTGACCATCGACGGCCACGTCAACTACACGGACAGCGAGTTCTACCGCGACATGCCGACCGTGCTGGTGGCGACGCAGTCGGCGCCGACCGTCGTCAAGTACGACAACTCGACGCCCGGACAGATTCCGGTCATGTCCAGCAACATCGACATCAACGACCCGACCAAGTTCGGCTGGTACCAGCCGGGCCAGGGCCTCTCCGGCCTGCGCGGCGACATCTACCAGCGCCGCAACACGACCAAGGGCTCGCGCCTGAACCTGAACTGGGGCGACGACACGTTCGCGATCAAGGTGGGCGGCTCGTTCGACGACATCACGCGCCGCTACACGGACTACGGCAACGCCGACGCGTGGATGAACTACACCTGCGGCAACCAGACCAGTTACCAGTTCATCCAGCCGGACCGGGCGCTGCAAGGCCAGTGCGACGGCCGCTTCGCGCCGGGTCCGATCCCCGCCGGCACCTATCCCGGCTACGGCACGGGCTACACGCAGGGCCAGACGGCGCCGCTGACCTACCTCGGCTCCGCCGTCACGAACGGCGACCTGGCGAAGTACGTCCACAAGAGCGATCACGGCTTCATCACGATCGACTGGGACAAGTTTGCCCAGGACACCAACTACCAGCACTACCGTAACCTGTTCTTCGCCGCGCCGACGACCAACGGCGGCTACCTGCGCGAGAAGGTGTCGGCGTTCTACCTCTCGACCAATGGCCGCTTCCCCGTGTTCGGCCGCACGCTGCGCTACAACGCCGGCGTGCGCTACGCGACGACGGAGCAGACGATCGGCGCCCCGGTCAACACGCCAGACCCGCGCAACGCCGCGCAGGGCCTGCAACAGGGCGGCCGCTACCCGGACATGCAGACCTGGGTGTACGAATCGACCAAGTACCACAACATCCTGCCGTCGTTCAACCTCTCGTACAACCTGACGAAGAACGTGATCGCCCGCCTGTCCGGCTCCAAGTCGCTCACGCGCGCCAACCCGGCGGACCTGCACCAGACCCAGCTCTCGATCGGCGACCAGGGTGTGAACCAGGGTAACGTGACGAACCCGAACCTGAAGCCGTTCAAGGCCAACAACCTGGACGCGGGCCTGGAATGGTATTTCAGCCGCGAAGGCTATGTCGCGCTGTCCGGTTTCGCCAAGGACATCGTGAGCCGCCCGGGCCAGCGCCAGATCGACTACACGTTGTCCGACCTGGACAAGATCTACGGCACGGTGGGCCTGACGGACGCGCAGCAGGCGGCCGTGGACGCCGCCGGCGGTCGCGACAAGAAGCACGTGATCATCACCGAGCCGTACATGATCGACTCCAAGCTGAAGGTGCGCGGCCTGGAATTCACGTGGCAGCAGCCGCTGGACATGCTGCCGGTGAAAGGCTTCGGCTTCACGGGCAACTTCACGTACACGAAGCAGAAGGATGAAGCCGCGGGCGCACCGCCGGTGGCCGGCGTCCCGCCGCGCACCAACAACCTGACCGTGTATTACGAGAAGGACGGCCTGAACCTGCGCGTATCGCGCCAGTACCAGTCCAGCCTGATCAGCAATACGAACACGGGTCTGGGCAATGGCGTGTACGCATATTCGACGGGGCGCTCGCAGGTCGACATGTCGGCCGGCATGAACCTGCAGAAGGTGTTCGGCTTCGGCTACAACGCGGACCTGACGCTCAGCGTCTGGAACCTGAACAACGCGAAGAGCCAGAACTACACGGCGTTCTCCAACGCGATCTTCGACGAGAACAAGCCGGGCCGCAGCTACACCATGTCCCTGCGTACCTCGTTCTGATCACTTAGTTGCGTCTCCCCGGGCCGTTTTGCTGGCGGTCCGGTATTCGTGGAGCGGCCGTGTCTCCGGCCGCTCCTTTTTTAATGGCTGGTTTGCGACGTCGTCACGCGCCTCTTGTGTTCGTTCTGCTTTATTCTGAGTAAATCTCTACAGGGAAGATGCACGGCGTAGAATCTGACGTTGCGCTGGACCATTAACGCCTACGCTGCCACAACGACCACCCTCCCTTTTTTCCTACCAAAGATATACTTTGCTCCGCAGCTCACTATGCAAGCTCGTCATCTTTGAGCTCCGTATAAATGTCATTCAGACATCGTCCGATCAATCGTTTGTCGACCTCAGTTGCGGCACAACCCAAAACAAAGCGCTCCATCGGTACTATTTCGTGAAGTTCCTTGGGAATATTGCGATAGGCTTCGTATTTTTCGATTAGGTCTTTGATTTCGTGGCGATACCACTGGTACCGCTCCTGAAGCAGGAAAGCATCAACCAATGCGGCAGACGGAATACCGACGCCTGTTACATGAAGTTTAATTTCTTCAACAGTTCCACGGAATAGACTCGGGATTGAGCCTTTTGCCGAAAAGCGTATCGACACGGAGCTCGTGTGGTCATGAGGACTGGGCAGGCCGAGTGTCAACGGATCGGCTGCTGATTTGATGCTCGAGTTGCATTGCGGGCAGGACGGCACCAGGTTGTACAAGGAAACAGCGAGATAGGGATAAGTGGATTTAGGTAAAAAATGGTCGAGCGGAGGGCGAATGCGGTATTTCCGCGCCACCGTAGTAGCGTCGGGGTCAACATAGTAGTTGATATGATGGGCGTGGCAATACGGACATATCCGAAGGTTATGTGCACTTACGAGTTCGTAAGCGCACCAGTCGGTCCGCTTCTCCGAAAATTTGTCGTAGTCGAAACAGGATTCAATGACGGCAAGCGTGTTCTTGTGAATCAGGTCGATTGTCGCATTCCCCTTCTGCGTGCGCGCCGCATAGGCACTGAATGCTGGGAAACGGCCTTGGACAAGACGGGCGATCCGCGAAAGCCGTGAAGGCGAACCGATCAGGATACCGTCCAGCATATTTTCAAGAAAATTCAACAGGCCTTTGTCAATTGGGTCGGTAATTGCGAGGCTCGCCAAGCCTGTTGTCATGCCGATATCAAAGCGTACCCGTAACAGGTCGAGGTGCTTTTGGCAGGCAATGCGCGAGAGTGCATCAAGCTTGAGCATAATATGTCTCAATCCGGCGGGTGATCTCTTCGACGAGGTACTTCCGTAACCGTTTCGACGCGATTTGCTGGACCAATGCAAGAACCTCGAGCGCCATTTCGGGTGTTCCATCTTCGCGCAGATAGCTGGCAATTCGCGAGTATTGTGTGGCGGCAAGTTCTCCTGCGAATTCGTCGACGTGATACACCGTTTTTAGCAACTCGTCTGGTGCCGCAGCAAATCCATTGTTCATCCTTCCGTGTTGAACATCGAACAGTCGGTTCGGAGGCGCGTCACCGGCGAGAATCAAGGAATGGGTGGACAAAACAAGATGAATCGCGTTAAAGCGCGAGCGATAGTGTTGCAAGAACCCTGTCAGATGCGACAGATAGGTTCGTTGCCACTCCGGGTGCATGAACATCTCGCCTTCGTCTACCGTCAGAACGACAGAATGGATGTGTCTGCTCGCCAGTTGTTCCAGCGCGCCAGCTAATGAGGCGAAAAGCATAAGCATTGCTACCTGTCCGCTGCTCAAATGCAAAAAGGACCATTTCAAGAGACCGAGATCCTCGGCTTGGCGTAGACCTTCGGTAACGTCCTCCGCCCAATTGCCAGCGTCCTGGACGTAGTTCAGAAAAGGGCCTCTGCGCCGAAGTCCCATCCGGCCACTGTTCCTGGCCTGAGTGATGGCATCATAGATACGTGCGCTGGCTGGTCCGCTGGCCGGGTAGCGCAGCATTATCACGTTTCGGACTGCTTGGGGCGGGTCCTGATCCTTGAGCTCGGTGACCAATCTGCGCAGCAAATCCTTGGCATCCTCATCACTAAGAAGGCGGGCACGCTCCATTTCGATCGACAATTGGGCCGCCAAGCTGTCGTCCAATTGAACGGGGAGGTTGCGGATACGCGTATATTCCTCACGTGTCAGGGATACATACTTTGGCTCAGATGGCGCCTCGCCCCGCTTGACATTTGACGTGTAGCGTTCTACTTGCGAGCGCAGCGACGGGATTTTGACCTTGGGCGCAACTTCCATTGACTGGATGAACGTCAAATGACGCGGTAATGCCGTCGCTGCGCGAAACAGTGCAACGCCTCCAAAAGGGTTGTCGGAAGCGAATGATGGCGTGACGTCCAGCGTAGGGCTTGCCGCAAACGCTGCGCGACGTCGCGCTGCCTCGAACGGCGACGTTGTGTAGAACACCGTTCCGAAGCCGGGTCCAAAATGTTCGACATAGCGATGAGTAACGACTCGCTCATGAAGAATTACAGTGACATCATGCAAATGGCTGCCCGGATCAACATATAAATCTCCGTCCCGCTCCCAGAGCACACCGAGCGGTATTTCCCCTTCCTCACGTGCAAGGGTATTGCAAATTTGTAGCAGCAACTTGGTTTTGCCGCCACCATTTACGCCGTAGAGCACAGTCAGAGACTCCACAGCTTCCGGAATCGTTGACTCCAATGCGGCATGACCGGTATTGAACTTTAGCGTAACAGTCAACTCATTGCTGGCAATGGAATCTTCGTGCAAACAGTAAACATTGGTCAGAAATAGCAGCGATGGAGATGGCTTGCTTGGCAAAATAAATGCGTGGAGGCGCAATTGTGACATGACTCGTTCACCGATTAGACGGCGCCGGCAATATAAAAATGAAATTATAGTTGCAAGACGGAACGAAAAAAATATCGCATTGTCACCAAGCTCTCTTTAACGCCGCGAGCATTTGGAGGAGGTGAGTCAAGAGTCTTCGGCAGCGTAGGTGCGTATGGCCGAGTAAACCTCAAACTCGGACCGCGGAGCTGCCAGCCCCTGGTGGAGTACGGAATCGCAACCTGTTCCAGTGCCGCCACCATCGGTTGGCACTGCCTGTCGATTGCGCAGGACACCCGCTTCAAACTGATGTTCCAAGCAGATTGCTGCTGGAACGCGAATGGTTACACCGGAACGCCCTTCGAGGGCGTCATTGCCGCTATCCTTGGCATGGTCACCGTCGGATCGGTCGTGGAACTGAGCGTGTTACACAATCCTGCTGTTCGTTCGACGAATGGGCGCGCCGCTCGCGACCAAAACGGTAATAGTGGGGGGCTTACGCTGAACATGGTCGGCCTCGTCAATACGAGCGGCGGGTTCGTGTCGATGCCCGCCTGAGCTCGCATGAAAAGCACGAACAGGGTTTTTTCTATTGCGCGGCCACGGACCACGTGAACCGCACCCCGTCGCTCCCATCCGGCACCGGCCCCGGACTGTCCGCCCGCACCGCATGCGTGACCGGATCGACACGCACGAACCGGTTCGTCACGAGCGACATCAGCACCAGTTCGCCGGTCGGCGTCTCAATCCACTGGAAGCTCTCCGCCTTGCCGGGCTTTCCTTTGCGCACGCCCACGTTACCCTTCGCGTCGACGCTGACCCAGGCCGCGCCGGACTGCAGGGCGACACGTCCGAGCCCCATGTCCTGCACCCGATACGGCGCCACCTTGCGGCCGGTCTTGAATTCCGCGAGCTGGATGCGCTGTCCGAACGGGATCGCGCGCATCAGGCCGTGCGGATTCGGCTGGTAGACGTCGATGCTGTCGAAATCCGCGTGCCCCCCCGTCTTCCCGGACTGGTTGTAGTTGAAGAGCGCATAGCGCACGCCTTGGAACGTCTTCAGCTGGAACACCATCGTGAACGGCGCGCCGATCGGCGCGAAGTCCTTGCCGTCGACGGACCAGGAAAAGCGCGCCTGCTCCGTGAGGAAGTCGCAATCCGCGCGCAGCTGCACGCGCGTGGCGCCGGCCGGCAGCGGCACGCGCACGGTGCGGCCGGTTTCCTGGTCGTACAGTGCCACTTGCAGGCCGGTCGCCGTCCTTTCCACGCCCAGCGTCGCATACGGAAGGTTCAGCAGGGCGAGGCCGGCGACGTCGCCGGCCGCGAGTCCGGACGCATCCAGCGTTACCGTCGGCGACGAGCGCGGGCCGATGGCGCGCTGGGTCAGGCTGTTGCGGGCCTGCCAGAACGACGTCGCCGGCAGCGCGTGCAGGCGCAGGAAGCCGGGGCGTTCCGTCAGCGACCACTGGCCGTCGACCGGCACGTGGTTCCACTGCCAGAGCGGCTGCAAGGCCGTGCCCGAAAAATCGTCGCTGCGCGCAAACGGTACCGCGATCGGGGAGGGCGCGGCCGTCTTCGGCTTGACCCACGTGCGCGGATTGCGGCCCAGGTTGCCCGGCAGGCCGAAGTACGGCCAGCCATCCTTCCACGTGATCGGGGAAAGACTGAGCAGGCGGCCGACCGAATTGAAATCCATCATCGAGAAGCCCCACCATTCGCCGGCCGGCGTCAGCACGATGCCGCCCTGGTGCAGCGAGTTGCTGTTGCGGGCCGACGGGTCCGGCGGCTCGATCGCGGTGGGGGTCTTGTTGTCCTTCAGGCGGTAACCCTTGGCCATGCCGAAGTCCTCGTCCTTGCTGATGGCCTGGTTCACTTCATACGGACCATCGATCTTGTCCGCGCGCGCGGCGGGCATGCGGAAGCCGCCCGCGTAGTTGGCGGAGAGGATGTAGTACTTGCCCTGGATCTTGTAGATGTGCGCGCCTTCACCCATGCCGGCGTCCTGCGCGAACAGCACTTTCTCGGTGCCGGGCACGATGTCCGTCAGGTCGTCCGTCAGCTGCGCGATGTGCATGCGCTGGTGGTCCCATACGACCCACGCCTTGCCGTCGTCGTCGAACAGGACGGACAGGTCGTGCAGGCTGCGCTTCATCTCGCGGTGCGTCCAGGGGCCGCGCGGATCGGTGGCGGAGAAGATCTGCGTGGCGCGGCCGTTCACGTTGCTGAAGATGTAGAACGTGCCGTTCCGGTAGCGCAGGCTCGGGGCCCAGATGCCCTGGCCGTAGATGCTCTTGCCGTCTTCCAGGCGGTAGGCCGGGCCGAAGTCCAGCTTGTCGACGGCATAGCCGAGGAATTCCCAGTTCACGAGATCGCGCGAGCGCAGCACCGGCAGGCCGGGCATCGCGTGCATCGTCGTGCCGGTGAGGTAGAACCAGTCGCCCACGCGGATCATGTCCGGGTCGGAGAACTCGTCGTAGAACAGCGGGTTCGTGAACGTGCCGTTGCCGTTGTCGGGCGTCCAGGTGGCCGTCGACAGGCCGGTGGCGGGGCGCGGTTCTTCCTGCGCGCGTGCGCCCATGCAGGCGAGGGCGGCGCAGAGGGCGAGGACGGTCGCGGCAAGGCGCGGCGGGCGGGGGCGGTGTGCGGTCATGTGGGATCCGGTGGATTCAGGGCATCCGGCAATGTAGGGCATGCATGGTAGCGTTGTCAAAAGGGCAGCGCGGTGCCGGCGGCGGCAGGAGCGCGTCGCGCCGTCATCGCCAAGTCGTTGTTATTGCTGGCTTTTACGCGATAACCCGCCGCCGGTTCTGCAACTAACCGACCGGAGCGATACCGAACCCGGTATCGGTCGCCAGGAAAAAATCATCGCTTCGCGGCTGGGCCCGACGGGGAGGTCAATGCTGGGCAGGCACGGGCGGCTGTTCGGCGACCGACTGTAATGGCGCCGGCGGCGCCCCGGCCGTCATGCCCGGCGGCAGCGCTGCACGCACTGGCCGGCTGTGCAGGTTGGCGGAAGAGAGCACGTTGTCCGTCGTGCCCGGCGCGGCATCCCATACCGGTGCGGCCATGCCCTCGAATACGGTCTTCAATTGCTGGCCCCAGCTGGTGCGCAGCAGCTGGAAGTACTGGTTGTGCTCGTCGATGGTCACGAACCGCGTGACGGCCAGGCTGCCGTCCTCGTACACGAGCAGGTCGAGGGGCAGGCCGACCGAGATGTTCGACCGCAAGGTCGAATCCATCGAGATCAGGGCGCACTTGGCCGCATCGTCCAGCGACGTGCGCGGCGTGACGACGCGGTCGATGATCGGCTTGCCGTATTTCGCCTCGCCGATCTGGAAATAGGGGTTCTCGTCATGGGACTCGATGAAGTTGCCGGCCGAGTACACGTAGAAGAGGCGGCAGCGCTCGCCCTGGATCTGGCCGCCGAACACGATGCTGATGTTGAAGTCGACCCCGTGCTCGGCCAGCCGGGCCGACTCCTGCCGGTAGACCGCGCGGACCGCGTCGCCGACGATGCGCGCGGCCTCGTACATGTCCGGCGCGTTCCAGATCGTCGTCCCGTTCTCGCTCACCCAGGCCGACACGGTCTGGCGCACGGCCTGCGAGATCGACAGGTTCCCGGCGGTCATCATGACCATCATGCGGTCGCCCGGGTTTTCGAAGACGGACAGCTTGCGGAAGGTGCCGACCTGGTCGACGCCGGCGTTCGTGCGTGAATCGGCAAGGAACACGAGGCCGGCATCGAGGCGCATGCCCACACAGTAAGTCATCGGCGAAATCCGTAATGGTCGAGGAAAGCGGTCATTCTACACGGGGACGATCTGCGCCTCGACCCGCATGACTTCGTCGCCGCCGCCGCGCCGCATGCCGCGCACGGGGGCGGCCGATTCATAGTCGCGGCCGATCGCGAGGCGGGTGTACCCGTCCGTCATCAGGCGATTGTGCGTCACGTCTATGCTGACCCAGCCCGTGAAGTCGGCATCCTCGGCCCAGGCGTCGACCCACGCATGGCTGGCCGCGTGGCCTGTCGATCCGGGATCGATGTAGCCGGACACGTAGCGCGCCGGTACCCCGTGCGCATGGCAGCAGGCGAGGAACACGTGGGCATGGTCCTGGCAGACGCCGGCGCCCAGCAGCATCGCCTCGGCGGCGGCCGTGTCCACGTGGGTGGCACCAGTCTGGTACGTGATCGCACCGTGGACGTGCGCGGCGAGCCGCAGCAGGTCGGCCGTCGTCACCGGGTTCCCGCGCGCCGGCAGGCAGGCCGCCGCGACGTCGGCCAGCGCCGTCGTCGGCTGCGTCAGCCGGGTGGGGACCGTGAAGATCAGCGGCGGCAGGCTGTCGTGGGCCTGCAGGCGGCCGCCGGGCAGCGGCACCGTCGCGACGATCCCTTCGACGAGGATGCGCACGGCGGTGTGCGGCGCGTTCAAGGTCAGCATGTGCGAGGCGTTGCCGTAAGCGTCCACGTAAGCGGCGCAATGGCCGGGGGTCGCGATGTGCCAGGACAGCACCTGCTGTTGCGGCTCGGCGCGCGGCGTCAGATGCAGTTGCTCGATACTGTAGGCCTGCGGCTGCGAATAGCGGTACAGGGTTTCGTGGCGGATGGACAGGTGCATGTCAGGCTCCCAGGGGGACGAGAAAATCGCGGCTGATGCCGTTGCCGAGCGCGTAGATGTTTTCCATGAAGGTGCCGAGCGTCTCGTCGATGCCGGCGGCCAGCACGTCCTCGATGCGCGCGAACTGCAGCTCGGCGCGCATCTTCCCCGCCAGCCGCTCCGTGCCGGCGGAAACGTCGTTGCGCACGGCCTTCAGGTTCGCGACGACCTGCTCCATGCAGGCGAGCAGGGAGCGCGGCATGTCGGCGCGCAGCATCAGCAGTTCGGCCACGCGCGCCGGCGTGATCGAATCGCGGTAGACCTTGCGGTAGATTTCGAAGCCGGCCACGGAGCGCAGCAGCGCCGCCCAGTAATAGAACTCGCGCTGCGTGAGCACGTCATGCGTGGCCGCGGCGCCGGCGCCGTGGTATTTCACGTCCAGCAGGCGGGCCGTGTTGTCGGCCCGCTCCAGGAACGTGCCGAGGCGGATGAACACGAGGGCCTCGTCGTCCAGCATGGTGCCGAGCGTGACCCCGCGCGCCAGGTGGCAGCGCAATTTGACCCAGTCGAAGAACTCGCCCGGGTCGGCGTCGAGGTTCGCGCCGAGGCGGTCGCGCAGCTCGATCCATGTCGCGTTCTGCGTTTCCCACACTTCTGTCGTGAGCACGCCGCGCACGGCCCGGGCGTTCTCGCGCGCCGCCGTCAGGCACGCCACGATCGACGACGGATTGGCCGGATCGCTCACCATGAAGGCGAGGACGTTCTTCGCGTCGAGCGTGCCGTAGGCGGCGTCGAACGCGCCCTGCAGCTCGGAGATGCCGAGGATGGCGCGCCACGCCTGTTCGGTGTCGAGGGCGGACTGCGGCAGCATGGCCGTCTGCACGGCAACGTCGAGCATGCGCGCCGTGTTCTCGGCGCGCTCGGTGTAGCGCGCCATCCAGTACAAGTGGTCTGCGGTGCGGCTCAGCATCATTCCTCCAGTATCCAGGTGTCCTTGGTGCCGCCGCCCTGCGACGAGTTCACCACCAGCGAGCCTTCCTGCAGCGCGACCCGGGTCAGGCCGCCCGGCACCATCGAGATGGTCTTGCCCGACAGGACGAACGGACGCAGGTCGATGTGGCGCGGCGCGATGCCGCTTTCCACGTAGGTGGGGCACGCCGACAGGGCCAGGGTCGGCTGGGCGATGTAGCCGTCCGGGCGGGCGACGAGGCGGCGCCGGAAATCCTCGATCTCCTGCTTCGAGGCCGCCGGCCCGATCAGCATGCCGTAGCCGCCGGCGCCGTGCACCTCCTTGACGACCAGCCGGTCGAGGTGGTCCAGCGTGTACGCGAGGTCTTCTGGCCGCCGGCACTGCCAGGTCGGCACGTTGTGCAGCAGCGGTTCTTCCGACAGGTAGAAGCGGATCATGTCGGGCACGTACGGGTAGACGGACTTGTCGTCGGCGACGCCGGTGCCGATGGCGTTCGCCAGCGTGACGCGGCCGGCGCGGTAGACGGAGAGGAGGCCCGGCACGCCCAGCGTGGAATCGGCGCGGAATGCCAGGGGATCGAGGAAATCGTCGTCGAGGCGGCGGTAGATCACGTCGACGCGGCGCGGTCCGCGGATCGTCCGCATGTACACGGCGTTGGCGTCCACGAACAGGTCCTTGCCCTCGACCAGCTCGACACCCATCTGCTGCGCGAGGAACGCATGCTCGAAGTAGGCCGAGTTGCAGGTCCCGGGCGTCATGACGACGACGGTCGGGTCGAGCACGCCGGCCGGCGCGACGGAGCGCAGGTTCTCCAGCAGCATGTCGGGATAGTGCTCCACGGGCGCGACCCGGTGGCGCGCGAACAGTTCCGGGAACAGGCGCATCATCATCTTGCGGTCTTCCAGCATGTACGACACGCCGGACGGCACGCGCAGGTTGTCTTCCAGGACGTAGAACTCGCCTTCGCCGGCGCGCACGATGTCCACGCCCGCGATGTGCGCATAGATGTCGGACGCCACGCTGATGCCCTGCATCTCCGGGCGGTACTGCGCGTTCTGGTAGATCTGCTGCGCCGGGATGATGCCGGCGCGGACGATGTCCTGGCCGTGGTAGATGTCGTGCACGAACATGTTCAGCGCCTTGATGCGCTGCGCGAGGCCCGCCTGCAGCCGCGCCCACTCGTGCGCCGGTATGATGCGCGGGATCGTGTCGAACGGGATCAGCCGCTCGGTGCCGGCGCCGTCGCCGTACACGGCGAATGTGATGCCGACGCGGCGGAACGTGAGGTCCGCCTCGGCGCGCTTGCGTTCGATCCGCTCGGGCGGCTGGTGCCTGAGCCAGTCGTCGAATGCGCGATAGTGGTCGCGCACCGCGCCTGCGCCGTCCGCCGTCATCTCGTTGAAAAAGTCTGTCATGGCCGCCTTCCGTGATGTCGACACGGAAGTCGTATCAAGAAGCGTGCCAGCGGAATACGGCTGCGCTGCACGATTCCGGTGCAGGCGGTTCCGCGGCTTGACATCGCCCGCACGCACAGTAAGATCGCAGGATTCACCAAGCCGTACATACGATGACCCCTGTCTTTGCTTCTCCCCTCGTCCTGTTCGTCGCCTTCCCGGGCATGGGTCTGCTCGACCTGACCGGGCCGCAGACCGTGTTCTGGTGCGCCGCCAAGCGGATGGCGGAGCGGGGCCTCGTGCCGTACGAACGGCACACGGTCAGCGTGGACGGTGGCCTCGTGGTGACGGCCGAAGGCGTCGCGCTCGACACGCTGCCGGCCGCGCAGTTCGCGGGGCGCGCGATCGACACGATCCTCGTGCCCGGTGCGCCGGGCATCTCGGCCGTGCTCGCGGACGTGGGCACGACGGTCGACTGGATCGCCGGCGCCGCGCCGCACGCGCGCCGCGTCACGTCCGTGTGTACGGGCGCGTTCCTGCTCGCGCAGGGCGGGTTGCTGGATGGACGGCGCGTGGCGACGCACTGGAACATGGCGGACGTGCTGGAACAACGCTTCCCCGCGCTCGAAGTGGACCGCGACGCGATCTTCGTGCGCCAGGATCCCGTGTGGACGTCGGCGGGCGTCACGGCCGGCATCGACCTCGCGCTGGCGCTCGTCGAAGAAGATTGCGGGCGCGCGCTCGCGATGGACGTCGCGCGCGAACTGGTCGTGTTCATGAAGCGCGCCGGCGGGCAGGCGCAGGAGAGCGAACTGCTGCGCGCCCAGGTGCGCGACGACGCGGCATTCGACGCGCTGCACGGCTGGATCCTCGACAATCTGCACGACGCCGGTCTCACCGTGGAACGCCTGGCCGCACAGGTCCATATGAGTGCCCGCAACTTCGCCCGCGTCTACAAGCAGAAGACCGGCCGCCCGCCGGCGAAGGCGGTGGAACTGTTCCGCATCGGCGCGGCGAAGCGCATGCTGGAACAGTCGGAAGCGAATCTCGCCCAGATCGCCCGCCAGTGCGGCTTCGGCGACGAGGACCGCATGTGCACCGCGTTCCGGCGTCACCTGGACGAGACGCCGTCGGCCTACCGCAAGCGGTTCGCCGGCGCCTGAGCCTGCAGCCAGTTGCCGATGCGGCTGGCGCCGAGGCGCGCGGGTCCCTGCGGCACCAGCGTGTCCTCCTTGAGCTCCGCGCCGAAATAGCGCGCGTGGACGTCGGCGCGCACCGTGCGCGTGTCCCCCCTGGCCGCGAGGTAGTCGCGCACGAGGTCGGACAGGCGGAAGCGGTCCGGCCCCGCGATCTCGACGATGCCGTTCACGGGCGCACCGAGGACCACATCCGCCAGCGCCGCCGCCACGTCGTCCGAGGCGATGGGCTGGATGAACGCGGGCGACAGGGCGATCGTGTCGTCCTGGCCCGCCGCTGCGGCCGCAGTTGCAACCGCGCCGAGGAATTCGAAGAACTGCGTCGAGTGCACGATGGTGTACGGCAGGCCGGACGCGCGAATGAGCTCTTCCTGCGCGATCTTGGCGCGGAAGTAGCCGCTCTCGGCGAGGCGCTGCGTGCCGACGACGGACAAGGCCACGTGGTGCCGCACGCCCGCCCGGCGTGCGGCAGCCAGCAGGTTGCGGCCCGAGGTCGTGAAGAATTCGAGGACGGCGTCGTCCGCGAACGACGGCGAGTTCGCCACGTCCACGACGACGTCGCAGCCTTCCAGCGCGGCGTCCAGGCCTTCGCCCGTCAGCGTGTTCACGCCCGAGTTGGGGGACGCGGCCAGCGCTTCATGGCCGCGGGAACGGAGCAGGGTCACGAGCTTGCTGCCGATGAGGCCCGTGCCGCCGATGACGACGATATTCATGGATGTCTCCCTGTCAGGCGAGGTTGGCGCGGTCCAGGCCGAAGTCCTTGTCGTACGAACCCGGCACCGCCTGGAACGCGACGTTGATGCGGTTCCACGCATTGATCGCCATGATTTCGTACGTCAGGTCCACGAGTTCCTGCTCCGTGAGCTGGGTGCGCACGCGCTCGTAGATCTCGTCCGGCACGCCCTCGCGCGACAGCGTCGTCAACGCTTCCGTCCACGCCAGCGCCGCCCGTTCGCGCGGGGCGAACAGGGTCGATTCGCGCCACGCGGCCAGGTGGTGCAGGCGCAGCGCGCGCTCGCCGTGGATCGTGGCCTGCTTCACGTGCATGTCGATGCAGAAGGTGCAGCCGTTGATCTGCGACGCGCGGATGGCGACGAGGTCGCGGATGCTTTCCTCGATGCTGCCGTCGTTGATCAGGGTGCCCAGTTCGACGAGCTTCTTGAAGAGGGCGGGGGACTGTTTGAGGTAGTTGATACGCTGGGACATCTCGTTCTCCTTGGTGGTTGTGGTACGAAAGGAGTGTAGGCAGCGCGCCGCGCGGCCGGTAGGCGGCTGGCCGGCCGCACGGTGGTGCCAAAAAAGCACCAATGAGCGCACCAATGAGCGCACCAATCAGCGCGACAGGCGCACCCCGGCGACGACGAGCAGCAGCGCGGGCCCCAGCCGCCACCAGCTGCCCGCGGCCACGGCGCCCGTGACGGCCAGCGCGAGCGTGGACAGCACGGGCGTCAGGTAGGACAGCGACCCGATCGTCGCCGCGCGGCCCAGGCGCATGGCGCGGTCCCACAGGACGAACGAGAGACCGAGCGGCCCGATGCCGATGGCGGCCATGCCGGCGAGCTCCGTCCCGGACGGCCGGTACGGCGTTTCGAACAGTGCGTGCGCCGCCAGCGCGAGCATGCCGGCGCCGAGGCAGAAACCGCCCGTGGCCCAGGACGAATAGGCGGGCAGGCGGGACGGTGCCAGCGAATACACGGCCCACGTGAACGCCGCGAGCACGGCGAGCGCGTAGCCGGCGAGGTGCGTGACGGTGGGTGCGGACGGCGCGATGACGAGCGCCCCGCCCGCGAAGGCGATGACGCAGCCGGCCAGCTGGCGTCGCCGCAGCGGCACCGCGCGCTGGGCCAGCACGACGATCAACAGCGGCCACAGATAATTCAGCAGGTTCGCCTCGGCGATCGGCGCGAGCCGGAACGCGGCCACGAGGCTCGCGTGGTACAGGAACAGGCTGGCGATCCCGAAACCCAGGATGGCGGCCGGCACCCTCCATTCGCGCCACCGGTGGATGGAAGCAAGGCCGCCGCAGCACAGCGCGACGCCCGTCAGCAGCAGCGGCGGGGCGTCGCCCGCCAGCCGCACGAGGGCCGCGAACAGCGCCCACAGCAGGATGGCGCCGAGCGCGCATGCCCAGGCGGTCCGGCTCATGGCTGGCCTCCGTCCGCCAGGTCGGGATCGTCGAGGCCGAGGGCGCGGATGCGCTGCGAGATGTCGTCGACGAAGACGCGCACGCGCATCGGCATGTGGTGCCGGCTCAGGTAGCACAGGAAGTGGCCGCGGTCGTCCGGCGCGTACTCGGCCAGGCAGGGGACGAGGCGCCCGGCGCGCAGGTGCTCGCGGATCTGGTAGCCGGCCATCTGCGCGATGCCGTCGCCGTCGAGGACGGCCTGCAGCACGAGGTCGGCGTCGTTGAAGCAGAGCCACCCCTGCGGCGTGAGCTTGCGCACGGCGCCGTCGACCTTGAATTCCCAGTCGAACAGGCGGCCCGACGCGAAGCGGAAGTTGACGCAGCCGTGACCCGCCAGTTCGTCCGGTGTGCGCGGCAGGCCGTGGCACCGCGCGTACGCGGGCGATGCGCACACGAGCATGCGCATCGGGACGAGCTTCTTGGCGACGATCTGGCTGTCGTCCATGCGGCCGTTGCGGAAGGCGACGTCGATGCGGTCGGACGTGAAATCGGTGGGGCGGTCGTCGAGGATCAGGTCCACGGTGATGTCCGGGTAGCGCGCATGAAAATCCTTCAGCAGCGGCGCGACGATCTTGCGCCCGAAGCCCACGGTGGACGAGATGCGCAGGTGCCCACGGGGGATGCCCGTACGGAGCTCGCGCATCTCGTCGAGCGCCTGGAAGATGCGGTCGACGCCGGGCCGGCAGCCCTCGAAGAAGCGCTGGCCCTCGGCCGTGAGGGCCGTGCTGCGCGTCGTGCGCAGGAACAGCCGCGTGTCGAGCTGGGTCTCCAGTTTCAGCACGCTGCGGCTGACGGCGGAGCGCCCGATGCCGAGGCGCTCGGCCGCCCGGGCGAAGCTCCCTTCGTGGACGACGGCCATGAATGCGACCACGCCTGCATACGTCGTGGCGAAGCTGGAGGCCAGCGCGTCGTTGCAGTCGGGGTTGGGAAGAACGGAAGTGAGGCTGCGGGGCACGGCTGTCCTGTCGGTACGTAAGTACGCCGATGGTAGGCCCGCGCCCTTCCAGCGGCAATGACAAGAATCCCCGATTTCCTGCCAGCGCCCCGCGCGCCGATTGGTGTTTTTGCGGCACCGCCGCGCGTCCCCGCCGGCGCCTGTCGCAGGGCGGGCGCCCTGTCTACACTGGCGTTTTCACGCCCAACAAGGATCTCGATCATGTTCCGCTACCTTCCCCTCGCCCTGGCCGCCTGCGTCACGCTCGCCCACGCGGCCCCGCCCGAACCCGTCGTCAAGACGCTGATGAACCAGGCCCTGTCCGACGCGCCGGGCAAGGAAGTCATGATGCTCACCGTCGACTACGCGCCCGGCGCGGCCGACCCCGTGCACCGCCACGACGCACACGGCTTCGTCTACGTGCTCGAAGGGACCATCGTCATGGGTGTGGAGGGCGGCAAGGAAAAGACGCTGCGCGCCGGCGAGACCTTTTATGAAGGGCCGCGCGACGTGCACACAGTCGGCCGCAATGCGAGCAAGACGAAGCCGGCGCGCTTCGTCGTGTTCCTGCTGAAGGACAAGGACAAGCCGGCGCTCATCCCGGTGGGGAACCACTGACGGCGGCGAGCAGCTGCGCCATGTCGACGGGCTTCACCAGGCGCACGTCGAAGCCCGCGTCCAGCGCCTGGCCGCCGTCGTGCTCGATGCCCCAGCCGGTCACGGCGACGAGCCGCACGGCCGCGCCCCACGGCTGTTCGCGTACCCAGCGCGCGACCTCGTAGCCGTTCGCGCCCGGCATGCCGATGTCCAGCACCATCACGTCCGGGCGGTGCGCTTCGGCCAGTGCCATCGCGGTGATGCCGTCGAACCCCGTGTGGACCGTGTGTCCTTCGGACTCCAGCAGCAGCGCCAGCAGGTTCGCCGCGTCGGCATTGTCGTCCGCGAGCAGCACGCGCAGGCCGCGGGCGCCGCCGTCCGCCGCCGGTGCGCCGGGTGCGGCGGCAGGCGCGGATTGCGCGAGGACGGGCAAGGTCACGCGGATGCGCGTGCCCTGGTCCGCGCCCGCGCTGAACGCGCGCACGGTGCCGCCATGCAGGCCGACGAGCGAGCGCACGACCGCGAGGCCGATGCCCAGGCCGGGCGTGCCGCCGTGTGCCTTCGTGTCGCCCTGCGAGAACATCTCGAACACGCCGTCCAGCCGGTGCGGCGCGATGCCGATGCCGTCGTCGGCGACCTCGATCACCGCGTCCAGGTCCTCGCGCGCCACGCGCACCTCGATGTGTCCCGGCGTCGGCGTGAACTTGGCGGCATTGACGAGCAGGTTGGCGACGACTTGCGTGAGACGGACCTCGTCGCCGACGACCATGACCGGTTCCGCCGGCAGCGACAGGCGCAGGTCGTGGCCCTTGCCCTCGAGCGTGGGCAGGGCGTTCTCGCACGCGAGTTCGGCGATCCCGCGCACGTCGAGCGGCGCCCGTTCGAGTTCGATGCGGTTGTGGGCGATACGGCTCAGGTCCAGCAGCTCGTCCAGCATCTTCGCCATGTGGCCGATCTGGCGGTCGATCACGTCGGTGGCGCGGGCGCGCACGGCGGCGTCGTCCGGGGCCTGGCGCAGCAGCGCGATCGAATAGCGCGCGGCGCCCAGCGGGTTGCGCAGCTCGTGCGCGAGGATCGCCAGGAACTCGTTCTTCTGGCGGTCGGCCCGTTCCAGTTCCCCGCTCTTGCGTTCCAGGTTCTGGCGCGTCTCGATGTCGGCCGTGACTTCGCGCGCCGTGCCGATCACCATGGACGGCTTGCCGTCCGCGCCGCGCAGCACGCGCGCGCTCGACGCGATCCAGCGCACGTTGCCGTCGGCGCCGCGGAAGCGGTATTGCATGCGGTAGTGGTCCGCACCCGCGAACGCGGCCTTCCACGCGTCGATCACGTGGGGCCGGTCCTCGTCGTGGATGTCGGCCAGCCAGGCGTCCACGGTCGCCGGCGCATGGCCGGGCGGCTGGCCCAGCATCGGCCCGAGGTCGCTGGAGGCGGCGATCGTACGGTCGCGCGGATCGTACTGCCACGTCGCCATCCCGGCCGACCGCAGCGCGATCTCCAGGCGCGCCTGCGCCTGTTCGGCCCGCGCGCGCTGCGCCACGTTGTCGAGGCAGGCGCGCACCGCATAGCCGATGCGCGGGTAGTGCTTGGGCGTCTTGGTGATGTAGTCGTCGAGGCCTTCCTTCATGGCCTCGACGGCGATCTCCTCGTTGCCGCTCGCCGTGAACATGATCACGGGACGCGCGGGGAAGCGGCGTTTCAGCTCGCGCAGGACCGTGATGCCGTCCGTGAAGCGCAGGCGGTAGTCCGTGATGGCGATGTCGAAGCGGCCGTCATCGAGCGCCGCGGCCAGCGTCTCTGGGCTACCGGCCTCGGTGATGCGGACGTCGGGAAAATGCCGCCCCAGCTCGCGCGCGACGAGCGCCCGGTCGTCCGGGCTGTCGTCGACGAGGAGGGCGGCGAACGTCACACAGGCTCCGGCGGCGCGGGCAGGTCGACCGCGAACGTGGCCCCGCTGCCCGGCGCCGACTCCACGGCGACGCGGCCGCCCATGCGCTCGACGCCCTTCTTGACGATCGCGAGGCCGATGCCCGTGCCCGGGTATTCCTCCTCGCTGTGCAGGCGTTCGAACACGTTGAAGATGCGGGCCTGGGCCGGCGGCGCGATGCCGATGCCGTCGTCGGCCACGGTGACGCGCACCATCGATCCCGCTGCGCCGGCGCCGATGCGCACGACGGGCGTCTCGCCGGGCCGCACGAACTTGACGGCGTTCGACACGAGGTTCGTCAGCGCCTGCACGAACGTCTGGCGGTGCGCCCGCACGGTCAGGCCGTCCGGCACGTCGATCTGCAGCAGGGCCTTCGCCTGCTGGATCTCGGCGTGCAGCGCGGCCGTCACTTCGTGCAGCGCTTCGGTGACGACGACGTTTTCGGTGGCGATCTCGGTGCGCGACAGGCGCGCGAATTCGAGCAGGTCGGACACCATCGTGTCGACGCGGTGCGCGACGGCCTCGATGCGGCCGATGTACAGGCTCGCCTTGTCGAGGTGGCCCTCGGCGAAATCCTGCTTGAGGACATTGGCATAGCCCTGGATCGTGCGCAGCGGCTCGCGCATGTCGTGCGAGACGGAGAAGCCGAACGTCTCCAGCGCCTCGTTCGCCTCCTGCAGCTGGCGCGTGCGCGTGGCGATGCGCTGTTCCAGGTCGGCGTTCAGGCGCAGGATCTCCAGTTCGGCGCGGCGCAGCGACGTCACGTCGTCCACGATGCCGTCGACCGCGTCGTGCCCGTTCACGCGCACGCGCACGAGCTTGACCTTGAAGGCGCGGCCGCCCATGTCGAGGTCGCCCGCGTCGAGCTGCAGGTCGGCCGCATCCAGCGTCGCCTTCAGTTCCGGTATGTGCTGCCGCACGTCCTCGATCAGCGGGTGGTGCGCCGCCTTCGTGAATTCGCCGGACCCGAGGCCCAGCATGCTCCAGAACGCGCGGTTGCCTTCCTCGATCTCCCCTTCGAGGGAAATGCGGAAGACGCCCACCTGGATGTTCTCGAGCAGCGATGCGAGCCGCGTCTCGCTGCGGATGGCGCGCGAGCGGATCTCGGTGCGGTCGAGGCAGGTGCGCACGGCGACGGGCAGCCGCGCGTAGTGGCGCGGGCTCTTGATGACGTAGTCGTCCAGGCCGTGCTTCATGGCTTCCACCGCGATCTCCTGGGTGCCCGTCGCGGTGAACATGATGACGGACAGTTGCGGAACGTGCGCCTTGATCAGCTTGAGCACGTCCAGGCCCGTCGTCCAGCGCATCTGGTAGTCGGTGATAACGAGGTCGAACGGGAAGCCGGCTTCGGCGACCTGTTCGAAGCCTGCGCGGTCGCCCACTTCCGTCGACCGGCACTCCGGAAAATGGCGTTCGAGTTCGCGGCGGGCGAGCAGGCGGTCGTCGGGATTGTCGTCGAGGAGAAGGAAGCGCAGGGGCATGGTGGGGTCGCGGACGGGGCTTGTCGTGGTGCAAGGCTTCCTATTGTAGCCGTAATATGACAGGCCGCGTCAGGCCACCGGCGGCGCATCCGCCGGCGCGGCGGCCGGCCGGGGTTGCGGACGCGGCCGTTGCAGGCACAGCCGGAACACGGTCCCATCCGGCGCCGGTTCGACGCGGATCGTGCCGCCCAGGCGCTCCACGCCTTTCTTCACGATCGCGAGGCCGATGCCCGTGCCCTGGTACTGGTCTTCGCCGTGCAGGCGCTCGAACACGTCGAACACGCGCTCGCGCTTGTCTTCCGGAATGCCGATGCCGTTGTCCGCGATGCGCACCCAGGCCGCGTCGGCATCGACGTGGCCATCGATGCGCACGTGCGGCGTCACCTCCGGGGCGACGAACTTGATCGCGTTGCCGATCAGGTTCTCGAATACCTGCACGAGGACCGCTTCGTTGCCGAGCACAGTCGGCAGCGGGGAGGCGGCCTCGATGCGGGCGCCGGCCGCCGCGATCTGCATCTCCATGTCGCCCAGCGCGAGCTGCACGACGCGGTCCAGTTCGACGGGTTGCAGGCGCAGCTCCGCGCGCGCCAGCTGGCTGTAGGCGAGCAGGTCCGTCACGAGCCGGTCCATGTGCTGGCTGACGGCGAGGATGCGGCGCAGGAACCGTTCGCCCTTCGCGCTCAGCGTGGCCGCCTCGTCTTCCAGCAGCGCGGCCGCGTAGCCCTGCACGTTGCGCAGCGGCGCGCGCAGGTCGTGCGCGATCGTGTGGGCGAAGGCGCGCAACTCGATATTGGCCTCCGCCAGCTGCTCCGTGCGGTCCTGGATGCGGTGTTCGAGCAACAGGTTGGCGTCGCCGAGTTCGCGCTGGGCGCGCTTCAGCGCCGTCACGTCCAGCATGCTCATCACGGCGCCGCGCACCTCGCCATCGACGAGGAGCGGCTGGCAGTTGAGCTGCCACGCGCGCATCCGCTCCGGTTGCGCGGAGCTGCTGCCGGTAATCGGAATGCCCGTCACGGCCTGCTTCTCGCGCAGCGCCGCCCGCAGCGCGGCGGCCAGTGCGTCGTCGTCGCTGCGCGAGCCGGCGATGCGGAATACCGTCGTCAGCAACTGGCCGCGCGCCTGCGCCTCTTCGCAGCCGAGCAATTGTTCCGCCACCCGGTTCATGAACCGCACGCGGCCGAACACGTCGACGGCGATCACGGCTTCGCCGATGCTGCGCAGGGTCGCGTCGAGGTTGGCCCGCTGGTCGGCAAGGAAGTCGGCGTCGCGGCGCGCCATCGCCCGGACGAAGAACAGCAGCGCGACCGACAGCACGGACACGGCGCCGGCGGCCGCGATCGTGCGTGCGCGGTCGGTGCCCGCGGCCGCGTCGCGCAGCACGAGCAGCCGCTCTTCCTCGGCCAGCAACGCGGCGATGCGCAGGGCGATCGCCTGGCGCAAGGCCCGCTCGTCGTCCTTGCTGGGATAGGCCATGGCGCGCTCCATGCCGGTGCGCAGGTTGCGCACGTACTCGTCCAGCAGCCGGCGCAGGTCGGCCAGTGTACGCTGCTGGGCCGGATTGTCGCTGGTCAGTTGCGTCAGCGTTTGGAGTGCGTGCGGCAGGGCGGTCAGGCGCTCCTGGAAATCCGCATCGTCGCGCCGGCTGTATTCGAGCCGCAGCGATTTCTGCAGCGCATCGGCCTCGTTGATCAGGCTTTGCGTGCCCTGCACGTGCTGCAGCACCTCGCGCGTGTGGTTGACCCAGCGCCAGGACGCGGCCGTGCGCTGGATGCCGACGGCAAGCGTGGAGATGCCTGCGAGCAGTACAGCTATGCTGATGGCTGCTGCGATATTGACGTACCGATGTGTTCTGTGGATGAGCATTGTGTCGGCGCCGGGCTTCATGTTTAACTATTCTACCCATGTGGGGGGCGATTGCGGGCTCGACGACGTGTGTCCCCTGTGATTCGGGACGGCCATCCCCATCTGCCGGGCATGCGAACCCTGCTGCGCAGCCTCCTCATCGCCATCCTCCTGCTCGCCGCCGAGGGCATCCTGCGCCCGTGGGTGGACGACGTCGCGTACGCGATCCGGCTCGGCTCCCTGCCGGCGCCGGCGGCGTTGCCGGTGCCCGTGGCGGGCGTGAAGCCGGCGCAACTGGCCGATACGTGGGGCGGCGCGCGCAGCGGCGGACGCAGGCACGAGGGCATCGACATCTTCGCGCAGCGGGGCACGCCCGTGCTGTCGAGCACGGACGGCATCGTGCTGCGCGTGGGGACCAACCGGCTGGGCGGGCAGGTCGTCTGGGTGCTGGGACCCGGCGGCCAGCGCCACTACTATGCCCACCTGGACCGCTACGGCGACGTGCGCGCGGGCATGCGCGTGCGGACGGGCAGCATCCTCGGCTATGTCGGCAATACCGGCAACGCCGCGACCACGCCGCCGCACCTGCATTACGGCATCTACACGGCGGGCGGGGCCATCAATCCGTATCCGCTGCTGAAGGCCGGATCGGCATAGTCCTACACGCGCACGGCTGTTCGATGACAGGGGCCGCGCACGCACTACAATCACGTATACAACCGAGGTAAACCTGAGTTTCAAGCCATGGATATTGCAGCCGGCACCATCGTCGATCTCGCGCGCGCCGACCGGCGCAGCGCGGGCGAACCATTGCGCCGCGACACTGTGCTGTGGCGCTATCTCGACGCGGCCAAGCTGTTCGATTTCTTCGAGAATTCCACGCTGTTCTTTTGCCGTGCCGACCATTTCAGCGACAAGTTCGAAGGCGCGTTCACGCCGTCGCTGCGCGCCCAGATCAGCGAGGCGCACGCGCGCGGCGAGATCGACTACGACTACGAGCAGTTCAAGCGGCGCATGCGCGAATCCGTCTTCATCAACTGCTGGCACCGCAACCAGGACGACAGCGCGGCCATGTGGGCGTTATATGGCAAGTCGGAATGCGCGGTGGCGCTGACGACGACGGTCGGCCAGCTCGCGGACACCGTGGAACACATCGCCGAGCACAAGATCTCGATCGCCCGCGTGGAATACGTGAAGCACTGGAGCGACCCGAAGCTGGACGTCTCGCCCGACTACACGCGCATCTTCGCCTACAAGACCAAGGCCTACGAATACGAAAAGGAGGTGCGCGTGATCATCGACCGCACCCGCGATGCGTCCACACCGGACCTGCGCCAGCCCGGCATCGTCGTGCCCATCGACGCCGACCGCCTGCTGCGCACCATCGTGATCGCGCCGGACGCGCCGCCGTGGTTCGAAAACCTCGTGCGCCAGTCGGCGCAGCGCTACGGCGTCCGCGCACCCGTGCGGCGCTCGAAGCTGGCGACCGACCCGATCTGACCCCGAAGTCGAGACTTCGGGGTCAGAGCCCGGTTTTAGGCAACATCTCTCAGGCAAGCGAGATTGCGGGCGAAAAAAAGCCGGGCACGCGGCCCGGCCTGAAATGACGGCCTGGGTCTCAGGCCGCGCGGTGAGAGGCGTTTGCGTCATTGGCGGCCGACGCGTGCTTGACGCTGTCGCCGCCGGCGCCCATGCCGTCGTCGTGGTGGAACGGCGCGAACCACGTGGCGAGGAACGATGGGATCGTGGCGATCATGACCGCGACGAAGTAGCTGACGTAGCCCAGGTATTCCTGCAGCATGCCGCTGAGCGAACCCGTGACCATCATGCACAGCCCCATCAGGCCCGTGCCGAACGCATAGTGCGTCGTCGTGTACTTGCCCGGCGCGAGCTGCTGCATCAGGTAGATCATGTAGCCGACCGAGCCGAAACCGTAGAAGAATTTTTCCACGATGACGCCGGCCGCGATGGTCCACGGATCCGAGGGCAGCGCCATGGCCATCGCGAGGAAGGTCAGGTTCGGGATGTTGACGGCGCAGCACAGGATGAACAGCGTGCGCTTCAGGCCGCGCTTCGCGACGAACATGCCGCCCAGCAGCGAGCCGGCGAGCACCGCGATCAGGCCCCACGTACCGTAGATGATGCCCAGGCTCTCGTTGGAGAGACCGAGACCGCCTTTCGCGGCCGAATCGACCATGAAGAAGGGGCCGATTTTTTCCAGCATGCCGATGCTGAAGCGGAACAGGAAGGCGAACGCGATCATCTTCCACACGTCGCGCTTCTGGAAGAACGTGACGAACGAATCCAGCAGGATGACGGCGGCGCCGCGCACGTTCGTCGGCGTGTTTTCCGCGCGCGCGCCCTCGGGCATCACGCGCGCATGCCAGGCGGCCATCACGAGGACGAGGCCGGCGACGATGAAGAAGATCACGCGCCAAGCGTCCATCCAGTCCGGCCCGAAGACCTTCGGATCGTGGTGGAACACCTCCGTGTGCAGGCGCCCACTCAGGTAAACGAGGAAGCCGGAAGCGACGATCGGCCCGACGTTCCACGACAGGCTCTGCACGCCGCAGTACAGCGCCTGCGTGCGCGTGTCGAGCGACGTCACGTAGACGCCGTCGCTGGCGATGTCCTGCGTCGCGCCGATGAACGACATCAGGACGAACAGGGACAGCATCACCACCATCCAGTTGGGCAGGCTCATCGCCAGCCCGGCGCCGGCGAAGCCCAGCGCGATGAGCACCTGCATCAGCAGCACGAAGAATTTCTTCGTCCGGTACATCTCGACGAACGGCGCGAACAACGGCTTTGCCGTGTAGGCGAAGATCAGCAGGCTCGAATACGCGGCGGCGCGCGTATTGTCCATGCCGATGTTCTTGAACATGATGGCGGTGACGCTCGTCAGCATGATGTAGCCCATCGCCATCGTGAAGTACCCGGTGGGTACCCACAGCAGGGGGTGGCTGATGCGGTCAGGCGTGCGCATGGCCGGCTGCCGTCACGGAATCGATCGGGGCGCGCTGCGCGGCGACGCGCGCATCGACCAATTGCTGGTCCAGCATCGCGGCGGCGCCGGCCAGGGCGGGGTAGGGCGCGTGGATCACGTACACCGGGATCTGCCTGCAGAAGTCGGTGAAGCGGCCTTTGTTCTCGAAGCGGGCGCGGAACGACGACTTCGCGAAGAACTCGCCCAGGCGCGGCACGACGCCGCCGCCGATGTAGATGCCGCCGCGCGCGCACAGGGTCACGGCCACGTTCGCGGCCATCGTGCCCAGCGCGCCGCAGAAGACGTCCAGCACTTCCGCGCACAGTGCATCGCCCGCCAGGCCGCGCTCGACGACCTGCGCCGGTTCGAGCGCTGCGCCGGCGACGCCGTCGATGGCGCACAGCGCCTCGTGGATCGTGGCGAGACCCGGGCCCGAGATCAGGCGCTCGGCCGACACGTGGTCCCATTTCGTCCAGCAGTAGGCGAGGATCGCCTGTTCGCGCGCATTCGACGGCGAGAACGCGACGTGGCCGCCTTCGCTGGGCAGCACCTTCCAGCGGCCGGCGTCGGGAATCACGCCGCCGACACCGAGACCCGTGCCGGCGCCCACGAGGCCGATCACGGCGTCCGGGCTCACGCGGGTGCCGCCGACCTGTTCGAGGTCCGCGTCCGCGAGGCTGGGCACCGACATCGACAGCGCGGCGAAGTCGTTCACGACGAGCAGCGTGTCGAGGCCGAGGTCGCGGCGCGCGGCGTCGATCGAGAACTGCCAGTGGTGATTCGTCATCTTGATGAAATCGCCCTCGACCGGATTCGCGATCGCGATCACGGCATGGCGCAGTTCACGGGCGGCGCCGGGATGGCCGGCCAGGTAGGCACGCACGGCATCCGTGAACGTGGCGTGGGCGGCGCAGGCCAGCGTCGCGATTTCCTCGATGCGGCCGGGGCCGCGCTGCAGCGCGAAGCGGGCGTTCGTACCGCCGATGTCGGCGAGCAGGCGCGCGCCGCCGAAAAGCACATCATCCATGGTGTCCCTCATGTCTTCCTCGGTCTCCTGTTTTTCTCACCTCACCCCCGGTGGGGGTCAGGCTGCGCGCAATGCGGCGCGCTGTCCGGCGATGAAGTCGCGGTACCACAGCGCGCTCGCTTTCGGGATGCGCTGCTGGGTCGCGTAGTCGACATACACGATGCCGAACCGCTTCTCATAGCCGGAATTCCATTCAAAATTGTCCATCAGGCTCCACAGGAAGTAGCCGCGCACGTCCACGCCCGCGTCCATCGCGGCCTTCAGGGCCTCGAGGTGGGTGCGGACGTATTCCACGCGCTGGGTGTCGTTGACCTGGCCGTCGGCGCCGACGCTGTCGACCGCGGCCATGCCGTTTTCCGTAATGTACACCGGCGGCAGGTCCGGGTACTCCTGTTTCAGCTGCACGAGCAGGTCCGTGAGGCCCTGCGGGTAGATTTCCCAGCCCATGTCGGTGAAGCCCAGGCCACCTTCCGGCTTGCGCGGCGGGACTTCCGCGCTCATGACTTCGCGGCGGTAGTAGTTCACGCCCAGGAAGTCGAGCGGCTGGGCGATGATGTCGAAGTCGCCCGCATGCACGACCGGCGCGTTCGCGCCATGCGCTTCCAGCGACAGGGCGGGATAGCGGCGCTTGAAGATCGGGTCCATGAACCACTCGATCGAATTGGCCCATTCCAGTGCGGCCAGGCGGCGGTCGGCTTCCGTGTCGGTGGCCGGTACCGCGGTCCACTGGTTCAGCACGATGCCGAGCTGGCAGGTGGGATTCACCGCGCGCATCGCCTGCATGGCCAGGCCGTGCGACAGCAGCAGGTGGTGCGACACCTGGATCGCCTGTTTTTTATCCGCGACGCCCGGCGCGAACTGGCCGTTGCCGTAGCCGAGGTTCGCCGTGCACCACGGCTCGTTGTGCGTGGCGATGCTGGCCACGCGGTTGCCGAAGCGGCGCGCCACTTCGGCCGCGTAGTCGGCGAAGCGGTGCGCGGTGTCGCGCGACATCCAGCCGCCGTCGTCCTGCAGGCCCTGCGGCAGGTCCCAGTGGTACAGCGTGATGTGCGCGACGATGCCTTTTTCGTCCAGCGCGTCCAGCAGGCGCGTGTAGAAATCGAAGCCCGGTTCATTCCATGCGCCCTTGCCGGTCGGCTGCACGCGCGCCCACGCCATCGAGAAGCGGTAGGCGTTCACGCCCAGCGACGCCATCATCGCCACGTCGTCGCGGTAGCGGTTGTAGTGGTCGCACGCGACGTCGCCGTTGCTGCCGTCGATGATGTTGGCCGGATCGTGCGAGAACGTATCCCAGATCGAAGGGCCCTTGCCGTCGGCGTCAAAGGCGCCTTCGATCTGGAAGGCGCTGGTGGCGACGCCCCACGTGAAATTGGAAGGAAAACGGATGGAGTCGGTCATGGCGCGTTGTAGTCGTTATGAGAATGAACTTGGAATTCGCTTGAAATCGATTTCATCGTACATGCGTCATCGGCAGGGTGTCAACACCATTTTTTCCTTCCAAGCATCAATGCTACATGTCAAACGGGCATGTCTGGTGTATATTCACGAGCTTCGCGGCAGCCGCCGTGTAAAGATCCAGGCCGAAACGCATGAAAAAGGATTCCAGCAGTTCGCCGATGGTCACGGTCCACGAGGTCGCCCGTGTGGCGGGCGTGTCCGCGGCGACGGTCTCGCGCTTCCTGAACGGCACCGCCAAGGTGTCGGAGGAAAAGCGCCAGGCCATCGAAAGCGTCATCGAAAAGCTCAATTACAAGCCCAACGTGCTGGCCCAGAACCTCAAGACGGGCAGCTCGCGCACGATCGGGGTCCTGACGCAGTCGCTCGTGTCGGGCTACTTCGCCGACGCCATGGCCGGCATCGACGAGGCCCTGCAGGGCACGGGCTACGCGCCGCTGATCGTGTCCGGCCACTGGCATGCGGACGAGGAGGCCGAGCGCATCGAGCTCCTGATCGCGCGCCGCGTGGACGGCCTCGTCATCCTGAGCGGCAAATTGAAGGATGCGCAGATCCTGAAACTGTCGCAGCGCGTGCCCATCGTCGCCTTCGGCCGCGACCTGAGCTCGCCGCGCGCGTACGGTTTCTGCCTGGATAACTATTGGGGCGCGTGCGAGGCGGTGAGCTATCTGCTCGACCAGGGCCACCGCAACATCGCGTTCATCACCGGCCCGTCCGACCACCAGGATGCGCTGGCCCGCCTGGCCGGCTACCGCGACACGCTGGCGAAGCACGGCATCAAGGAACAGCAGCAGCTGATCGTCGGCGGCGACTTCCAGGAGTCGAGCGGCCTGCTGGCCGTCGAGCGCCTGCTGGAATCGGGCCAGCGCTTTTCCGCGATCTTCTGCGCGAACGACCTGACCGCGTACGGCGCCCGGCTGGCGCTGTACCGGCGCGGCATCCGCGTACCGGAAGACATCTCCGTGATCGGCTTCGACGACCTGCACAGCTCGATGTACACGACCCCGCCGCTGACGACCGTGCGCCAGCCGCTGTTCGACGTGGGCAAATGCCTGGGCCGCGCGATCGTCAAGATGATCGGGCACGAGATGCTCGACATCGAGGTGCCGCAGCTGAACCTCGTCGTGCGCGAGTCCGTCAAGCGCGTCGACTGACCCCGGTTCTGGGCAATGTCACGCCGCGAAGCCGCCGTCGACCGCCAGGTCCGACCCCGTGACGAAGCTCGCTTCCGGGCTCGCCAGCCACGCGACCATTGCCGCGACTTCTTCCGGCCGGCCATGGCGCGGCAGGGCCATGAAGCCGTGCAGCGACTTGCCGAAATCCGTGTCGGCCGGATTCATGTCCGTGTCGACGGGCCCCGGCAGCACGTTGTTGACGGTGATGCCGCGCGGCCCCAGGTCGCGCGCCAGGCCTTTTACGAGGCCGGTGAGGGCCGACTTGCTCATCGCGTAGACCGCGCCGCCGGCGAACGGCATGCGCAGCGCGTTCGTGCTGCCGATGTTGATGATGCGGCCGCCATCCGGCAGGTGGCGCACGGCGGCCTGCGCCGCGGCGAACACGGCGCGCACGTTCACGGCGACGGTCTTGTCGAAGTCGGCGAGCGGGAATTCCGTCACGTGGCCGCCGAGGAAGACGCCCGCGTTGTTGACGACGATGTCCAGCCGGCCGAATTTCGCGGCGGCCGTGTCGATGGCGGCGGCGAGCGCCTGCGCATCGGCCACGTCGGCGCGCAGGGCGAGGGCGCGGCCGCCCGCGGCTTCGATGCGTCCGGCCAGCGCCTGCGCGGCGGCGTCCGACGACTGGTACGTGAAGGCGACCGCCGCGCCGTCGCGGGCGAGACGCTCCACGATGGCCGCGCCGATGCCGCGCGATCCGCCGGTGACGAAGGCGACTTTGTCTTTCAGGTTCGTGTTTGCCATGATGCTCTCCATTCGGTTGGGGTGGTTGATGTCTGCAGTATCATTCCAACTCCCGGTTCAAACTAGCCGGTCAAAAAGCACAAGACTTTCAACCCTTAGTTAAAGGTCGGCCATGGAGCATCTGGATTCCTTTATCTACAGCGCCGAGGACGGCGGCTTTTCGGCGGCTGCGCGGCGCCTCGGGCTCACGCCGGCCGGCGTCAGCAAGAACGTGGCCCGGCTCGAGGCGAACCTGGGCGTGCGCCTGTTCCGGCGCAGCACGCGCAAGTTGAGTCTGACGGAGGAGGGCGAGCAGTTGTTGCGCGAGGTGGCCGAACCCTGGCACCGCATCCAGGACGCGATGGCCGTCGTGCGCCAGGGCGCCAACCGCGCTGCGGGGCCGCTGAAGGTGGCGATGGCGCCGGCCGTCGGACGCATGCATTTCGTGCCGATGCTGGCGGAATTCCGCCGCCGCTATCCCGATGTGCTGCCCGACCTGCACTTCGATAACCGCCAGGTCGACCTGATCGCGGAAGGGTTCGACGTCGCGATCGGCGGCGGTGTCGAGCTGCCGCAGGGCGTCGTCGCGCGCGAGCTGGCGCGGGTGCGCATCGTGCTCGCGGCGTCGCCCGACTACCTGGCCCGGCGCGGCACGCCCGCGCACCCGGACGACCTGGCCGCGCACGATGGCATCGCGCGCCGCTCGATCCGCACGGGCCGGCTGCAGGTACTCACGCTGCGCGACGACACGGGCCGCGTGGCGCCTTACGATCCGCGCCCCGTGGCCGTGCTGGACGATCCGGAGGCGATGGCGCATGCGGCCGCCGCCGGTCTCGGCATCGCGCTGTTGCCCGCGCCGCACGCGGGGCCGCTGCTGGCGGACGGGCGCCTCGTGCGGATTCTCCCGGACTGGTATGCGGAGACGGGCCCGCTGTTCCTCTACTATTCGAACCGGCGGCTGCTGCCCGCCAAGACGCGCGTGTTCGTGGATTTCGTCGTCGAGCGTTTTCGGGAGCAGGGGCTGGCGGCGCACTTCGCGGGCTGACGGCTGTCACGGAACTGACATCTGGCCTTAATACAATGTACGATTGCCAATCACCAGCAACCCGACAGAAAGACCGACCGCATGAGACCGTCCTGGCTGAAGACTTCGCTCACCCTGATCACCTGTTCCGCGCTGTGGCTGCCCGCATTGGCCCCCGCGGCGGGCGCCGACAAGCCGGCCGGATCCGGCCAGGCCGCCGCGCAGGTGAAGCCGCCGAAGCTGGTCGTCGTGATGGTCATCGACGGCCTGCCGGCCGAGCAGGTCCAGCGCTACCGCGACCAGTTCGGCCCCGGCGGCCTGCGCCGGCTGCTGGAGCAGGGCGCGTCGTTCACGGATGCGCACCAGGCGCACGGGATCACGGTGACGGCCATCGGCCACTCGGCCGTGCTGACGGGCGCGTACCCGTACCGGCACGGCATCATCGGCAACAACTGGATCGATTCGAACGGCAAGCAGGTCTATTGCACCGAGGACACCCGTTACCACTACATCGACGAAGAGACGGACCCGCACGACGGCACGTCGCCCGCGAACCTGCGCGTGGACACGCTCGGCGACCAGTTGCGCTATGCCACCGGCAACCGCAGCAAGGTCGTGACCGTCTCCGGCAAGGACCGCGGCGCGATCCTGCTCGCGGGCAAGACGGGCACCGCGTACATGTTCATGGACAAGACGGGTGACTTTGCCAGCAGCACCTATTACATGGACAAGCATCCGGCCTGGGTCGAACGCTTCCGCGCTTCGAAACCGCAGGACCGCTACTATGCGAAGTCGTGGAAGCCGCTGCTGGACGACAAGGCCTACGCGGACGACGCCCCGTATCCGGAGGCGACGACGTCCAACCCGAACCGATTTCCTTTCATGTTCTACAGCGAGAGCGGCAAGCCGGCCGCCGACTATTACGGCCGGTTGAAGGTGAGCCCGGCCGTGGATGAACTGACCCTCGAGTTCGCGGAGGCCGCCGTCGACGGCGAGCAGCTAGGCCGCAATCCGACCGGCGCGCCGGACCTGCTGGGCGTGAGTCTCTCCGGCCACGATTACGTGAATCACGCGTACGGTCCGGAAAGCCGCATGTCGCACGACCACCTGCAGCAGATCGACCGCAAGATCGGCGAATTCTTCGCGTTTCTCGACAAGCGCGTCGGCCTGGACAACGTCCTCGTCGTGCTGACGGCCGACCACGGCTTCGCCAACACGGCCGAGTTCGCGCGCACGCAGCATGCGGACGCGCTGCGCGTGAATCCGAAGACCCTGCTCGAAAACCTGAACGCCGCGCTGGCCGAGCGCTTCGGCGGCGCGAAGCTCGTCAAGACATCGCTGCTGCCCGACGTGCACCTGGACGACGAGGCGATCGCGCGCCGCGGCCTTGTCCGTGCCGACGTGGAAAACGCCGCCGCCAGGTTCCTGCTGACGCAGCCGGGCATCTCGGAAGTCTTCACGCGCACGCAGCTGGAGCAGGGCGTCGCCGCGAAATCGCGTCTCGGCACGCTGATGCAGCGGGCGTGGAACAGCCAGCTGTCCGGCGACCTGCTGGTCGTGACGACGCCGTACACGATCTTCGGCAGCGGCTCGTCGGGCGCGAGCCATGGCACGCCGTGGCAGTACGACACGTCGGTGCCCCTGCTGGTCATGGGCAAACGGTGGATCCGGCCGGGCGAACAGCCAGGTTATGCGGAAGTCGTCGACATCGCCCCGACGCTGGCGCAGATCCTGCATGTACGCCGTCCGGCGGGCGCGGAAGGGCGCGTGCTGAAGGAGGCGCTGCGTTGATGGCGTTCCCTGAAGACGTAACGGGAGACGCGGGAGCGTCGGGGGCCGCTATACTGCCGTCAACGCCACTCAACGCGAGCCCATCCATGTACGCAGCAGTCGACCTCGGCTCAAACTCCTTCCGCCTGCACATCGGCGAGCCCATCGCGGGCCAGATCCACATCGTGCGCACGGCGCGCGACCCGATCCGCCTCGCGGCCGGCCTCGGCCCGGACAATGCGCTGTCGGAGGCGGCGGTCGAGACCGCGCTGCGCACCCTGCGCGACTTCAGCGGCATCCTGCGCCAGTTCCGGCTGGATGCGGTGCGCGTCGTCGCGACCAACACGATGCGCGTGGCCACCAATGCGGAGGCCGTGCTGCCGCGCCTGGAAGAGGCGATCGGCTATCCGATCGAGATCATCTCCGGCGAGGAAGAAGGGCGCCTGATCTACATGGGCGTCGCACGCGCATTGGGCCGGCGCACCGAGCGGCGGCTCGTCATCGACATCGGCGGCGGCTCGACGGAAGTCATTGCGGCGGATGGCGACGACATCCGCATCGTCGAGTCGTTCAGCACCGGCACGCATCCGCAGAGCGCCACGTATTTCCGCGGTGGCCACATCAGCGCGGACGCGTTCGAGACGGCCGTCAACGCGGCGCGTGCCCAGTTCGAAGACCTGGCCGGCCAGTACCGCCAGCATGGCTGGGATGCGGTCTACGGCTCGTCGGGCACGATGCGCGCGATCAGCGAGGTCATCTCGCGCAACCGGATCGGCGACGGCACGATGTCGCTGGCGAGCCTGTTCGCGCTGCGCGACAGGCTGATCGAGCTCGGCCACGTCGACGCGTTCGACCTGCCGGGCGTGAAACGCGAGCGCGTGATCGTGATGACGGGCGGCCTGTCGATCCTGATCGGCGTGATGCAGGAGCTGGGGGTGGCCGCCATGACAGCGATTAACGCCGGCCTGCGCCTCGGGGTGCTGTCCGACCTCGAACTGCGCGCCAACCGCCACGACCGCCGCGACCTGGCCATCCAGGACTGCATGCGCCGCTTCGGCGTCGACGCGCAGCGCGCCGCGCGCACGGCGGCCATCGCGAAGACCCTGTTCGACAAGCTGGCGCCGCAGGACGAAGCCGTCGTCCACCACCTGCTGCGCAGCGCCATGCTGCACGAGGTGGGGCAGGCCGTCTCGCACTCGGGCGCGCACAAGCATGCGGCCTACATCGTCGAACACGCCGACCTGCCCGGTTTCACGGCGCGCGAGCAGCGGCTGATGAGCCTCATCGTGCTGGGCCAAAAGGGCAACCTGCGCAAGGTGAGGGAGGTATTGGGCGTACCCGACCTGGCCAAGGCGGTGCTCGCATTGCGCCTGGCCGCCGTGTTCATGCACGCGCGCGTGGATGGCGACGTGGACGCCGTCCGCCTGCGCATGAAGGGCCGCATCGACATCGAGACGCCGCGCGGCTGGCTGCGCCAGCACCCGACGGTCGCCGCCTGGTTCGAGAAAGAGGCGGACGCGTGGAACGACGTGGGCGTGCCGTTCAGCGTGACCACCTGACCACCCTTGAAATCCCCGGTGCGGAAGCGATACTGAAAGTCCGATCATCGACTTTCAGGGAGAGGATCATGAACGAGCAAGCCAACATCAGCCTGATCAAGCAGGCGTACGACGCGTACGGCAGGGGCGACATCCCAACGCTGCTCGGCCTGGCTGCGCAGGACATCGACTGGGAGCTGCCCGAAGTGGAAGGCATTCCGTTCAGCGGCAAACGCCATGGCGTGAGCGAGATGGCCGACTTCTTCCGCATCCTGGCCGAGTGCCAGGAACCGCGCGAATTCCAGCCGGACCGCTTCATCGCCCAGGATGACCAGGTGGTCGTGCAGGGCCACGGCACGTTCGTCGTCAAGGCCACCGGCGCCGAGTTCAGCGGCGACTGGTGCCACATCTTCCGCGTCGCCGGCGGCAAGATCGCCAGCTTCAAGGAATACGACGATACCCACCAGGCCGCGCAGGCCTACCAGCCGCGGGGTGCCGGCGCGGGCATCACCCCGCCGCAGCCGTCAGTTCATTAACGCTCTGCTATCATGGGGGACATGAACCCCGTCCCCCTCGCAGGCCGCCACGTGCGGCTCGAACCTTTTGACGAGACGCTCCGCGCACCCGTGCGCGGCGCGCTCGATTGCGACCCCGACGCGTGGCAGCTGTTCGCGATCAACGGGCAGGGCGACGGCTTCGACGGCTTCTGGGACAGTCTCAACGCGCAGGTGGCGCAGGGCGGCTGGATCGCCTACGCCATCCGCGCCGTCGCGAGCGGTGCCGTCGTCGGCACCACCAGCTTCCTGAACATCAAGTCCTCGCGCCAGACCGTGGAAATCGGCGGCACGTTCATCCATCCGGACGTGCGCTCCACGTCCGTCAATGCGGAAGCGAAATACCTGATGCTGGCGCACGCGTTCGCGAGCGGCATGCGCCGCGTCGAGCTGCTGACGGATGCACGCAATGTGCGCAGCCAGGCCGCCATCGCGAAACTGGGCGCCGTGCGCGAAGGCGTGCTGCGGCGCGAAAGAGTCACCTGGACCGGGCATGTGCGCGACAGCGTGCTGTTCGCGATCACCGACCTCGACTGGCCGGACGTCCGGGCGGGCCTGGAGCGGCGGCTCGGCGTCAGCCAGACCTCACACGGGTGCCATGGCTCCGGAACGCCCCGGGCGTGCAGCCATATTCTTCCTTGAACAGCTTGTTGAAATACGAGACGTTCGCATAACCGACGGCAAACGCGATGTCCGCGATGGGCGTGCCGGCCTGCTCGGTCAGCAGCCGCGCCGCTTCCGTCAGCCGCAATTGATTGACGTAGGCCGTGAAGGTCATGCCGAGCTCCGACTTCAGGATCTCGTTGATCTTTTCGCGGTCCGCGCCGATGCGCGCGGTCACCGTGCCCATGTCCAGGTCGGGGTTCATGTAATGGGTGCCGATGTAGTGCAGGATGGCGGCCTGTTCCTTGTCCCTGAACGGTTCCAGGGTCAGCTGCCGGTAGGCGACGAACTGCCTGTCGATTTTCAGTTGCGACTGCAGGCTGGCGACGAGCGCCCGCGAGTGTCCCCGCAAGAACCAGACGGCGAACGCGCCCCAGCCGATCACCGAGATGACCGCCAGCGCGACAGCGTAGCGCTCGTCGTGGCCGTGCAGCGTGAATTCGCCGATCTCGACCCTGGAATCGGTGTCGCGCGGGCTCTTCTGCGTGACGCCGAATACGAATCTGCCGACCTGCCCCAGATCGTAGGACTGGCGCGCCGGGTCGACCTTCGACGTCTGGAACCACCACGGCGGAATCGTCAGGCGGGTCAGGTCCAGCGACACCGGCGTGCCCTGCTCGCTGCAGGAGAAGTAGGTTTGTGGCGACGGGTAGGTATGAAACAGGCCCGGCGTCGAGATGGCCGGGTCGAACGTGGACAGGCTGAACAGCAGTGAATTGGCGGGCGCGCATCTGGCGACGAACGTGACGGTGGTGTACTTCGACAAGTCCACCGGCCCCGCCTTGGCCTGGCCATCTTCCAGCAGCATTTCGGCCGCCACGTAGGGATAACTGGCGGCGGGCGTGACCCGGAAGTCGAAGCGAAGCGCAGCGCGGCCCGGTTCCAGGATGCGAATGGTCGACGTGCCGCCCAGGATGGCGTCCGTGATGACGTCCGGGCGCCAGTGCACGCCGCCTCGTTCCCTGGGAATGAGCGAGGCGGACGGGTGGCTTTGGCGGATGCAGAACCAGGCGGCCAGCGCATCGGCCACCAGGACGAGGATGAGCGCCACCAGCGCTTTCTTGTAGAACTCTTGCATGGGCCTATGTAGTGATTCCCCGCGCGGGGGAATCATTGTATACGCGTCACTGCGTCCAGCTCAGCGACTGCGCATCCAGCGACACCTCGTAGTAGCCGCGGCGATCCCAGGCCAGGGACTTGCCGTTCTGCGACAGCGTGCCGCCGTTCACCACGACGCGCAGCTTGCGGCCCGACGGGAAGTTGGCCGGCAGCGTCCAGCGCCAGGTCGTCACGCCGGCACTGGCCGTGGGCGTGGCCGCCTGCAGCAACTGCTGGCCGCGCCAGTAGGCGCCGATGTTGACCACGCTGTCGATCCATACCGTGCCCAGCGCCCTGGCGTGGGCCATGTTGCCGGTGACCGCGCCGATGTCCACGCCGCCGCCCCAGTCCTGCGTGGTGGGCAGCAGCGTGTGGAACAGATAGATCATCCAGCGGCCCTGGCTCGCGGCGGTGTCGAATTTGGACGCGTCGCTGGGGAACTCGGCGAGCGGCAGGTTCTGCGCGTCGCTGCCCGTGCCGGCTGCCACCATGCCCGGCCACACGCCGCGCGAGACGAGGAAGCGCGATGCGGCCGCGGCCTTGTAGTCCGTGTCGCCGAACGGGTAGGCGGACGTCCAGACGGCGGACTGTCCGAGCTTCGTGCGGATGTAGACGCTGGTGTCGTCGAACTCGGCCCCGGCGCTGCCCAGGCTTGCCGGGCAGGTATTGGGATCGTTGTCGGTCAGTTCCGCGGCCCGGCAGTGGTGCGTCGTGTGGTTGCCGATTTCCGAACCCTGCGCGACCGCGTCCTTCCACGTGGCGTCGTAGTTGGGATACCAGTTGGCGACCGGATTGACGTAATAGGTGACGCGGACGCGCTGCGCGCTCAGGTCCGGATAGTGATCGATCTGCGACGGCTGCGAGTCGTCGAAGGTATAGGACAGGGCGGCCTTGAAGCCGGCCCAGTCGAGCACGCGCAGCCCGGGCTGGCCCGTCGTGCCGCCGGGGCGGGCCACGTCGCTCGCCGCGAGCGGCAGCGGCAGCCCGGCCGCGCCGCCGTCGTTCCAGGGAAGCACTTGTACCTTCAGCGGGGCCTGGCTGGTGCGCTGGCCATCGCTGACCTGCACGCTCAGGTCGTAGTCGTTGTGGCCATCGGCGTCGCCGGGATGCGCGGTGTCCGGCGCCTGGCGGAACGAGAGGGCGCCGGTCGCGGGATCGATCCTGAAGCGCGCCGCGTCGCTGCCGGCGATGGACCACGTGGCGGTACGCCCGCCGGCGACGGTCGCCGTCGGGAGCAGGAAGGTCGCGGTCAAGCCTTCGTGGACGCCCAGGCTGGCCGGCACCGACAGGACGGGGGCGGCCGCGGCCGCGCCGCTGGCGCCCGCCTGCGCGTCGGGCGCGTTGATGACCCCGCTGCCCCCGCTGCAACCTGACAAACATGCCGCGAGCAGGGCAGGGATGGCGGCTCGGATGTGGTACTTCCTGTTCAAGATGGGCTCCTCCAATCGTTGTTCTCGGTCCCCAATCGTAGGCATCCACACGGCGGGCCTCTAACGCTTATTGCGGAAAATTCCAGCGGATGCAGAAATTTGCATGAATTTCTGCAGATTGTTTTAGTGGCCTGAAGGCGTATTCAGTCGGCTTGCCAGCTTCCTGAATTCCCTGGGGGAACACCCGTACTCTTCCTTGAACACCTTGTTGAAATACGAACTGTTGGCATAGCCGACCGAATACGCGATTTCCGCCACGGTCGCACCGGCCTGGTCGGTCAGCAGTCTGGCCGCTTCGGTCAGCCTCAGCTTTTTCAGATAGCCGGCGAACGACATGCCGAGTTCCGTCTTGAGCACGTCATTGACCTTGCCGCGGGTCGCGCCCGTGCCGGCGGCGACGGCGTCCAGGTCCAGTCCGGCCTGCGCGTAATGGGTGGCGATGAAGCGCAGGATGTCGGCCTTTGCCTTGTCCTCGAACCGTTCGACGGTCAACTGGCGGTATGCCACGAACGACAGATCCTTCCTGAGCCGGGCCGCCACCGTCGCCCCGAGGGCGCGCGACTGCGCGCGGAAGAATCCGATGCCGAAGGCGGTCCAGCCGGCCACCAGGATCACCGCCAGCGCGACGAGGTAGCGGTCGTCGCGGCCATGCAGCGTGAGACCGCTGATCTCGACATGCGAATCGAGCTCGCGCGGGCTGTACTGGCTCGCGCCGAATTCGAGTTTTGCCACCCGATCCAGCTGGTAGGAGCGGCGCGCAAGGTCGACATGTTGGGCGTCGTACCACCACTCCGGAATGGCCAGGCGCGTAAGATCCAGCGAGACCGGCATGCCCTCTTCGTTGCAGGAAAAGAAAGTCATGGCGGGCTTGGCGACACCTTCGTCGACCACGGTGATGTTGAGGATCAGCGAATTGGCGGGCGTGCATTTCGCGAGGAAAGAAACGGTCGAGTACCTCGACAGATCCGCCGTCCCGTCGAACTGCAGCGCCGCCCACGCCCAAGGATGCGGGATGGCGTCCGATACCTTGAAGTCGAACCGGAGCGATTGCCGCGTGGCCTCCTGGATGCGTACCGTCGACGCGCCGCCGAACGGGGCGTCCGTGATGGCGGCGGCGTGCCAGTGCGGCGCCGTGCGATCCCGCGGCAGGAGCGACGCGGATGGCGCGCTGCGATGGATGCAGAAACCCGCGATCAGCGCGTCGGCGGCCAGCAGCAGCACGAACGCGCCGAGGGCCTTCCTGTAGAAGTGCTGCACGTCAGCGCTGCGCGAAAAACGCCGACGGCGAACAGCCGAACGTCTTCCTGAACATGTGCGAAAACGCGGACTGGCTCGTATAGCCCAGTTCCTCCGCCACGCGTGACAGCGGCATCCCGCGCGCGATCAGCGGCGCCGCGTGCGCGAGGCGCACCTGCTGGCGCCATTCGGTGAAACTCATGCCCAGTTCCCGCTCGAACAACCGCGCCAGCGTGCGTTCGGACGCGCCCACCTGGCGCGCCCAGTCGGCCAGCGTGTGCGTGGCGCCGGGTTCATCGAGCAGGCGTTCGCACAGGCTTTGCAGGCGCTTGTCGCGCGGCAGGGGCACGCGGATCGGCAGCGCGGGCGAGCGCGCCAGCTCGTCCAGCATCAGTTCGGACAGGAGCGTCGCGCGCGGCGAGGGCTCCAGCTGCGGCAGTTGTTCCAGTGCGAGGATCAGCTCGCGCAGCAGGGTCGATACTTCCAGCACGCGGCAATCCTCGCCGGGAAACGGCGAGCGCGCGGCGTGGATGCGCACGGGGCGCAGGCGCACGGGTTCGAGCACGGTGACCTCGTGCACGACGCCGGGCGCCGTCCAGATCGCGCGCGACGGCGGCACGATCCAGCTGCTGCCGGCGGCCGTCAGGCGGATCACGCCTTCGCGCGCATACGTCAGCTGGCCGAAGGTATGCGTGTGGGGCGCGACGTTGTCGGCCGCCTCCAGGTCGCGCGCCGTCAGGGTGACGGGCCGCGCCGGCGTGGGATCGAAGCAGTCGGGGAACGGCTGCGTATGGTGGACGACGGGGATGCTCACGGATGTCCGATTCTCGATAGAAGTTGTCCTGCTATCGTAATTCAGCCGTGGTCCATTTGCCTACACTGGCGTTTTCGTCTGGAGTAAATATGTCACAAGACAGCACCCTGCGCGCCGACGCGCGCGTGATCGCCCTGGTGGGCCTCGCCCACGGCACGTCGCATTTCTATCACCTGATCCTGGCCGCGCTGTTCCCCTGGCTGAAGCCCGCGTTCGGCCTCAGTTACGCGGAACTGGGCCTGCTGCTGACGGCGTTCTTCGTCGTGTCGGGCGTCGGCCAGGCGCTGGCCGGCTTCGTCGTCGACAAGGTCGGCGCGCGCAGCGTGCTGTTCTTCGGCATGACGATGCTGGGCGTCTCGGCCCTCGTGCTGTCCGTCGCCGGCAGCTATGCGGCGCTGATGGGGGGCGCGCTGCTGGCCGGCGTCGGCAACAGCATTTTTCATCCTGCCGACTACACGCTGCTGAACCAGCGCGTCTCGCGCGCCCGGCTCGCGCACGGCTTTTCCGTGCACGGCATCAGCGGCAACATCGGCTGGGCCGCGGCGCCCCTGTTCATGACGACGGTCGCGGCGTTCTCCAGCTGGCGCATGGCGCTGGCCTGCGCGGCGATCCTGCCGTTCGCGGTGCTGGCCATCCTGGTCCTGAACCGCGCGCGGCTGGCCCCCGAACCCAAGCCGGTCGTTGCCGCGGCACCTGCGGCCGGCGAGGGCACCTTGTCGTTCCTGCGCCTGCGGGCCGTGTGGATGTGCTTCGCGTTCTTCTTCCTGACGGCCGTGGCGCTGGGCGGCATCCAGGCCTTTGCGTCTATCGGCCTGATGCAGCTGTACGGCATCTCGCGCGAGCTGGCGACGGGGTCGTACACCGCCTACATGCTGGCGTCGGCGGGCGGGATGCTGCTCGGCGGGTTTGTCGGGGCCGGGCGGCAGGACCACGACCGCACGGTGGCGATCGCCTTCGCCGTGGCCGCCGCGCTGGCGCTGCTGCTGGGCGTGGCCGTCGTGCCCGGCTGGCTCGCGTTGCCGCTGATGGCGCTCGTCGGCTTCTTCTCCGGTATCGCGGGACCGTCGCGCGACCTGATGATCCGCGCGGCGGCGCCGAAGAATGCGACGGGGCGGGTGTATGGGATCGTGTATTCGGGGCTCGATGCCGGGCTGTCCGTGGGGCCCGCGCTGTTCGGGCTCGTGATGGATGCGGGGCATCCGGGCTGGCTGTTCGCGGGGATCGCGTTGTTCCAGGCGCTGGCGATCGTCACGGCGGTGGGCGTGGGTGGCGGGACGCGGAGTGCGCGGCTGCAGAATGCGTGAGGCGTTCACGCGCCGTCGCCGCGATCTATAAATCCATGCCGAGAAACCGGGTTCCGGCAACGGGATTGAAGGTCACGGGTGGGGCCGGCACGAAGCCCAGCGACTCGTACAGCCGCCGGGCGGTTTCGAACTCCGGCAGGACATCGAGGCAGATACGGCGGTAGCCGGCCGCGCGTCCTTCGTCCAGGATGCGCTCGACCAGCCGGCGCCCCAGGTCCTGCCCGCGCGCGACGGGGCGGACATACACGCGTTTCATCTCGCAAGTCTCGTCGTCCACTGCGCGGAAGCCGGCGCAACCAACGACGGCACCGGCGTGAACGGCGAGGAACAGTCCGCCTGTCGGCGCGTCGTATTTGCCGGGCAGGTCGGCCAGTTCCTCTTCGTAGTCCTGGAAATCGAGGCTGACGCTGGTGCTGCCGATGTATTCGCGAAAAATGGCGACGACGGCATCGAGATCGTCGGGAAAACGGGCGCGTCGGATATCGGTCATGTGTGCCATGGGAATGGGATCGGGCGTCTGGTTTAATTCCAGCAATATTATGCCCGAACCGACCGCGCCATCAGCGCAGCTTGCCCACGATATCCGGCCCCACCGCCAGCCTGACGAACGGCGCCGGATCCTCCTCGCCCTTGCTGGCAATCCAGAACACGCTGGCCTTGCGGATCTTCCAGTCCTGCGCGGTCCCGGCAAAGATCAGCGACGCCACCTGGCCGAGCAGCGGCTGGTGCCCGACCACGACGACTGGATTCTTGTTGTCCGGCCAGCCGGCCGCTTCCAGGATGCGCTCCGCCGACGAATCCGTGTTCAGCGCTTCCACGGTGATGAACTTGCGGCCCAGCGCCTGCGCCGTCTGCACGCAGCGCGCAGCGGGGCTGGACAGGATGCGGCAGTGCGACGGCAACTGGCGGTCGAGCCATGCGCCCACGCGCGACGCGTGGCGCGCACCCTTGGCGGTCAGCTCGCGCAACTGATCGCCCTGGCGGTCGGGCACGTGCGGCTCAGCCTCGGCGTGGCGCCACAGGATCAGTTCCATGGTCGTTCTCCTTGTTATGTCCGTGGGCGGTGCTTTGCGCGCCCAGCGTCTCCATCAGGAATTGCTGGGCGCTGAAGGCCGCCTGGCTGCCGCGGGCCTTGCGGCGCTTGTAGCGGCCGTCGCTGCCCAGTTCCCAGGCATTGACGTTGTCCTTCAAATAGACTTGCAGGCCCTCGCGCAGCACGCGCTTCTTGAGCGCCGGCGAGCGGACGGGGAAAGCCACTTCGACCCGGCGGAACAGGTTGCGGTTCATCCAGTCCGCGCTGCCCAGGTAGATGTCGTTCTTGAGATTATTGCGGAAGTAGTAGACGCGCGTGTGTTCGAGGAAGCGGCCGACGATCGAGCGCACGCGGATGTTCTCCGACAGCCCCGGCACGCCGGGCCGCAGCGAGCACGCGCCGCGCACGATCAGGTCGATGCGCACGCCGTCCGCGGACGCTTCGTACAGGGCGCGGATCACGGATTCGTCGGTCAGCGAATTCATCTTGGCGATGATGCGCGCCGGCTTGCCTTCGCGCGCGATCGCCGCTTCCTGGCGGATCGCCTTGACGATTTCCTTCTGCAGCGTGAACGGCGCCAGCCACATCGCCGACAGCTGCGTGGGCCGCGTCATGCTCGTGAGGTGGATGAACACCTCGTTGACGTCCGCGGTGAGCTCCTCGTCCGACGTGAGCAGGCCGAAGTCCGTGTAGAAGCGCGCCGTCGTCGGGTTGTAGTTGCCCGTGCCGAGGTGGGCGTAGCGGCGCAGGCCGTCCGGTTCGCGGCGCAGCACGAGCGCCATCTTCGCGTGCGTCTTGAGGCCGACGACGCCGTACACGACCTGGGCGCCGGCTTCTTCCAGCCGCTCGGCCCAGTTGATGTTCGCCTCTTCGTCGAAGCGCGCCATCAGTTCGACGATGACGGTGACTTCCTTGCCGCGCAGCGCCGCGTTGATCAGCGAATCCATCAGCTCGGAGTTCGAGCCGGCGCGGTAGATCGTCTGCTTGATCGCGACGACGTTCGGATCGGCCGCGGCGCAGCGCACGAATTCGATCACGGGCTGGAACGACTGGTACGGATGGTGCAGCAGGATGTCCTGCTTGCGCAGCACGGAGAAGGTGTCGTGCGCATTCACGAGCTTGGCCGGGAAGCCCGGCGCATACGGCGTGAACTTGAGGTCCGGACGGGCGTTGCTGTTGGCGATTTCCAGCAGGCGGCCCATGTTGACGGGGCCGTCCACCGTGAACAGGCGCGAGCGGTCGATCGAGAACTGGTCGAGCAGGAAGTCGGCCAGGTGCTTCGGGCAGCCGCGCGCGACTTCCAGGCGCACGGCGAAACCGTAGTTGCGGCTATGGAGTTCGCTTTGCAGCGCCTGGCGCAGGTTTTTCACTTCTTCCTCGTCCACCCACAGGTCGCTGTTGCGGGTGACGCGGAACTGCGAGTACGACACCACCTCGCGCCCCGTGAACAGGTCCGCCATGTGGGCCTGGATCACGGACGTGAGCAGGCAGTAGGACGCGCCAGGCTTGTCGGACAGTTCGTCCGGCAGGCGGATCAGCCGCGGCAGCACGCGCGGCGCCTTCATGATCGCGATGCCGGTGCCGCGCCCGAACGCATCCTTGCCGGCCAGTTCGACGATGAAGTTCAGGCTCTTGTTGATCACGCGCGGGAACGGGTGCGCGGGGTCGAGGCCGACCGGCGTGAGCAGCGGGCGCACCTCCTTGTCGAAGTACTGCTTGACCCACGCCTTCTGCGCCGCGTTGCGGTCCGAGCGGCGCAGCAGGTGGATGCCGTTCGCGGACAGCTGCGGCAGGATCTGGTCGTTCAGCAGCGCGTACTGGCGCGCGATGATCTGGCGGCATTCGTCGGCGGCGCCGTCCAGGTCGGCCTGGCCGGGCTCCGGGCCGCCGTGCGCCTGGTGCTGGGCGAGCAGGCTGGCGACGCGGACCTCGAAGAATTCGTCCAGGTTGCTGGAGACGATCGTCAGGAAGCGCAGGCGTTCGAGCAGCGGGACGGACGGATCTTCCGCGTTTTCGAGCACGCGGCGATTGAATTCGAGCAGCGACAGTTCGCGGTTGAGGAACAGGTGTGGGCTATCGGGCGGAAGCGCGGCAAGTGCCTCGTCCGTTTTTAACTTCATATCCATTTTTCGGGAATATTTCACTCGTGACAACGGAGTGTAGAAGCCGATTATGACAACATTGTGACAGAGAACGCTCGACAGCGTCGCCCCGTCACAATGCATGGCCCGTCACACAGCGTCGAATGTAAAACCGGCGGGATAACGGTGATAGCCGTCGAACCCGGATTTCCCGACCGGCACGCCGCCCTGGCGCGCGATCGCATACACCATCGAATAGTGAAAAAAGAAGTTGGGCACGGCATACATCTGATAGTACTCGGCGGCCGGCAGGTCCAGCTCCGCGAAGCCGGCCGTCGTGCGCACGCGCCGCGCGTCCATGCCGGCGAAATCCGCATCGGGGATCGCCGCCAGGTACGCCATCGTCCGTTCGAGCTCGCCGAAGACGCCGGGAAACGTCAACGCGTCGGCGCCGAACGAGACGATCTCGCGTCCCGCCAGCGGACAGGTGGCGCGCAAGGTGAACCCGATCGCGACCCGGGCCTGCTGCAGCAGCGGGAACATGTCCGGGTGCAGGCGGCGGTCCGCAACGGTCCCGTCGAACGCCTCGACCTGCTTCAGGAGGGCGTCCAGTCGTCCCAGGTAATGCAGGAAGAGCCGGGTCGGCGTGACCGTCATACGACCGCCTCCCGCACGCGCCGGAGATCGTCGCGCGGCGGCCGTCCGAACATGCGGCTGTACTCGCGCGTAAACTGCGACGGGCTTTCGTAGCCCACCTGGTAGGCGACGGCCGCCACGTCGCAACTGGCGGCCGCGAGGCGGGCGCGCGCCTCGTGCAGGCGGATCTGTTTCTGGTATTGCAGGGGGCTCAGCGACGTGAAGTCCTTGAAGTGGCGGAACAGCGACGACGCGCTCATGCCGCTCACCGCCTCCAGCTGCTGCGTCGAGACGGGTTCCGCGTAATGCTGCTGCAGCCAGCGGATCGCGCGGCCGATGCGGGAGGCGCGGCTGTCGGCCAGCCCCACCTCGCGCAGCATCGGGCCGTGCGGGCCGGACAGCAGGCGCCACAGGATCTCCTTTTCCAGCAGCGGCCGCAGGATGCGCGCGTCGTCCGGGTGGTCGAGCAGGGTCACCAGGCGCCCGACGGCATCCAGCAGCTGGCTGGACGCCGCATGCACGGCCATCGGCGCCGCGGCCGGCGGCGCCTCGGCTTCCGCTTCGACGATCAGGCCCGCGATCTCGGCCGGGCGCAGCGTGAGCGCGACGCCGAGGTACGGCTCGGCCTCGCTGGCATGGGTCACCTGGCCCGTCGACGGCATCGTCAGCGACACGATCACGCAGTCGCCGGGACCATACTCGTAGGTGCGCCCGCCGATCGTCGAGCGCTTGCGGCCCTGCAGGATCAGCGCGAACATCGGCTCTTCGATGCCGCTCATCGGCAGGGTCGGCGCCGTGACCGAACGCACCCGCAGCCCGGGCACGATGCAGTCCGGGCCCGTGCCGGCATGGCGCATGGCGAGGTGGCGAAGGTCGTGGAGAGTCATCATGATGTCGTTCGTTCGTAAAGGCAGCAGATGTCATTACGGGACACTGATCGTAACATGATCGACGCTACCATGACACATATGCATATCTACGGCTGGCCGGCCGGGACACCGCCGGCGAGGCGGCGCCACCACGGCCGCCGCGCCGGCCGCTCGTACGCCTGGCCGGCGGGCACCGTGAGCGCGACGACCGTCCCGCGTTCGGCGCCCGGCCCGATGTCGAGCCGCGCGCCGATCGCCGCGGCGCGCTCGCGCATGCCCGCGAGGCCCCAGTGGCCGGGCCGGGCGGCCTCGCGGATGCCGCGGCCGTCGTCGCGCACCCGCAGTTCGAACGCCTGCTCGCCGTAGGCCACCTCCAGCACGACCTCGCTCGCACGCGCGTGCCGGAACGCGTTCTGCAGCGCTTCGCGGGCGATGAAGCACGTCTCCTGGGCCACGTCGCGGCACAGCGCGCGCCGCTGGCCCTCCACGCGCACGTCGAAGCGCACGCCGAACTGCTCGCCGAGGATGTGGCCCAGCGGGACGACGGCGCCGGCCGAGGACCTCGTCGCGGCCTTCGCGCAGCGCGTTGCGCGCCTGTTCGAGCGTGCGGTCGATCAGCGGGCGGTCGGGGCAGTCCTGCGGCAGCCGGTCGCGCGCGTGCTCGAACAGCATCAACAGGGCCTGCACGGATTGCATCAGCGTGTCGTGCAAGGTGCGCGCGATGCGTTCGCGTTCGCCCGCGCGCTCCTGCAGCAGGCGGCGCAGCTGCAGCGTGACCCGGCGCAGGCGCAAACGGTACAGCAGCCATGCCGCCAGCGCGAGGAGGGCGGCGCACAGCGCCTTGAACGGCGCGCCCTGCACGAACGTGGGCGCGATCGTGACGTCGAGCGCGGCCCCCGTCGGGTTCCACACGCCGTCCTCGTTGGCGGCGCTGACGGCGAAGCGGTAGCGGCCAGGCCCCAGGCGCGTGTAATAGGCCGTGCGGCGCGGGCCGGCGTCGCGCCAGTCGTCGTCGACGCCTTCCAGTTTGTAGCGGAAGCGGACCCGCTCCGGCATCGTGAAGCTGGGGGCCGTGTAGGCGATCTGCAGGTCCCGCGTGCCTGCCGGCAGGATCAAGCCGCCCGTTGCATCGAGCGTGCGCCCGCCGGCGGTCACGCTCGTGATGTGCACGGGCGGCGCCAGCCGGTTGCGGGGCAGGCGGGCCGGGTCGATCCAGGCGGCGCCGTCGGTGCCGTACAGCCACAGGCGGCCGTCGGGCGTCTCCATCAGGCTCGGTTGCCCCGAGCGGAACTGCGCGATGCCTGGATAGCCGTCGGTCGCGTCGAACAGGTCGTAGGTGGCGATGGTGCCGGCCGGCGCCTTCAGGAACGCGCGCCACTGCGTGGCCGGGATGCGCACGAGGCCGCGGCTGCCGTTCAGCCACAGGTCGCCGTCGGCGCGCAGCAGCATGCCGGTGATGCCGGCCAGGGCCTGCGGATCGGCCAGCCGTACCGGGACGAAGCGGCCGCGGGACAGCATCGACAGACCCTTGTCGCCGGCCGCGAGCACGACGCCGCCCGCGTCGGCCACGCTGCCGATCACGCCGACGTCGAGCCCGTCCGCGGCACCGTAGCGCCGCGCCTTCCCGTCGCGCAGGGCCCATACCGTGCTGTCGCGGTAGCCGAACCACAACGTGCCGTCGGCGCCGCGCGCCATGCTGATCGCCTGTGTGTCGGGCAGGCCGGCCTCGTGCGCGGGATGCCAGCGGCCGCCTGCCCAGCGGTACGTGCGGTTGTAGGAAAAGCCGGCCCACAGTCCGGATCCATCGTCCAGCATCGTGCGCACGCCGGCGTCCATCGCTTCCAGGGGGACGTCGCGCGGGAGCGGGATGCGCGTGACGGCGCCGGCCTTGCGCCGTTCGATGACGCCGGGCCGTGCCACCAGCAGGGCGCCGTCCGCGGCCGTGGCGAGCGCCCGCACGTCCCGCTCGGGCTGTTCGGCGAGGCCGGCCGCGTCGTACGTCCACAGCCGCAACCGGCGGATGCTCTCCGCGCCCGTCCACACGCGGCCCGCGTCGTCGAGCGCCATCGTCACGTTCGAGTAGCCGGGCGGCAGGTCGAGCGACACGACCCGGTTGCGCCGGAACCGCTCGACGCCGCCGCGCGTGCCGAGCCAGATATTCCCTTCGCGATCCTCGAACATGACCATCGGTGCGCCGGTGACGAGGCCCGACGGCGCGCGCTCGCGGGGATCGATGCGCTGGCGCCACGTGTCGACGCGCGCCAGCGCCGCCGGACCCAGGCGGCACAGGCCGTCGCAGCCGGCATGCCACAGGTTGCCGTCGCGGTCGAAGATGGCGTCGAACGAGTACGACGTCATCCACCAGTCGCGTGGCCGCGGCGGCGTGGCGAGGCGCTCCGGCAGGCGCGTCATGCGGTCCAGGTACCACAGCCACAGGCGCCCGTCGCGGTCGGCGATGACGTTGAAGTGCTGGCCCGCGAGGCCCGTGGCGACGAACCGGTCGACGCCGGGATCGCGGTAGTACAGGGCGTTCTCGGTGTTCACCCACAGCCGGCCGGACGGGTCGCGGCGCACGCCTTCGGACGTGCCCGCGAGGCCCCAGTCCGCGCCGATCTTGCGCCAGCGCGCGCCTTCGAGCATGAACAGGCCCTTGCCGGTCGCGGCCCAGGTGCGCCCACGCTCGTCCGCCACGACGGAATACACGATGGAGGGCTCGAGGCCGTCCGCCTCGGCATAATGGCGCAGGCGGCCGCCGCGATACACCGACAGGCCGTTGAAGCGGTACCCGATCCACAGCGACCCGTCGGGAAACGCGCGCACCGTCGCGATCACGTTCGACAGCAGCGGCACGCCGCCGAGCGACCGGATGTGCTCGAAGCGCACGCCGTCGAAGCGGTACAGGCCGGACGGCGTGGCAAACCACATGAAACCGTCCCGGTCCTGCGTCATCTCCCACACGTCGCCCGGCATGCCGTCCTTGCTCGTCCACGCGTCGTGGTGCAGCTGGGCGATGGACAGCGTGGGGTCGAGCGCGTGCGCGCTGCCGGACAACAGCGCGAGGAGGAAGACGATGGCGGAACGGAACATTGACCGGATTGTAAAGCACGCCGTGCCTGCGCGCCTATACGAACGGATACTGGCAATGCGGGAGGGGCGGGACTACCATGGCCTGGCCGGTGCACCACCAACCATCTTTTCATCCCTCCCAGAGGATCATCCCATGAGCAATCCAAAACTCGAAGTGCTGACGCCGCAGAACAGCCAGATCATCTTCATCGATCACCAGCCGCAGATGGCTTTCGGCGTGCAGTCCATCGACCGCCAGGTCCTGAAGAACAACACCGTCGGCCTCGCCAAGGCGGCCCGCACGTTCAACATCCCGACGACGATCACCACCGTCGAGACGCAAGGCTTCTCGGGCTACACCTACCCGGAACTGCTGGACGTGTTCCCGAACCAGCCCATCCTCGAGCGCACCTCGATGAACTCGTGGGACGACCAGAAAGTGCGCGACGCGCTGGCCGCCAACGGCCGCAAGAAGATCGTCGTCGCCGGCCTGTGGACGGAAGTCTGCAACACCACCTTCGCCCTGTGCGATGCTGGAAGGCGGCTACGAGATCTACATGGTCGCCGACGCCTCGGGGGGCACGACCAGGGAAGCCCACGACTACGCCATGCAGCGCATGATCCAGGCCGGCGTCGTGCCGGTGACCTGGCAGCAGGTGCTGCTGGAGTGGCAGCGCGACTGGGCACACAAGGACACCTATGACGCCGTGACCGGCATCGCCAAGGAGCATTCGGGCGCGTACGGCATGGGCATCGACTACGCGTACACGATGGTGCACAAGGCACCGCAACGCGGCACCACCAGCCACGAAACGCTGGCGCCGGTACCGGCACGCTGATTTTTCGCGCGCGCCGGCCATCCCGTTGCGTGCGTCCGCGGCTCTGGCGCCTATCCGCGCCGGGGCCGCTCCCGCCATTCATCCACAGGGGGATGCATGAAGTTCTACCTGGTTTCCTTGGCAGTCGGCCTGCTGGTCGGCTGCATCTATGCAATGCTGGGGGTTCGTTCCCCCGCGCCGCCGGCGATCGCGCTGATCGGCCTGTTCGGCATGCTCGTGGGCGAGCAGGCCGTGCCCATCGCCAAGCGCCTGATCTCGGGCGAGCCCGTCACCGTGTCCTGGTTCCGCAGCGAGTGCGTGACCCGCATCAGCGGCGTGACGCCGCCGCCGCCCGCACCGGTGGACAACAAGGCCGGCCATGATCGCGCAGCCTGACGGCAGCCAGACGGTGCTCGTGGTGGACGACGACGACACCGTCCGCACCGGCATGCTCGGCCTGCTGCGCGCGGCCGGCTACGCGGCCCTGGGCTATCCGAGCGCCGCCGCCGCGCTGGACGCCTGCGACCCCGTGCGTGCCCACTGCGCCGTGCTCGACATCCACATCGGCGAGCCGGACGGCTTCGCGCTGCGCGAAAGCCTGCGCGCGCTGGCCCCGAGCCTGCCCGTCATCTTCATCACGGGCGACGACGATCCCGCGCTCGTGCGCCGCGCGAGCGTGGTCGGCGCGCTGACGCTGCTGCTCAAGCCGGTCGACGCCGACTGCCTGCTGGCGCTGATCGATTCGATCCCGGTGCCGCCGGACGCCGTTCGGTGATGGCCGTCCCTCCGCACGATCCGGTGTTTTCCGCTATGCTTGCGTCTGCAACAGACGAGGAGGCAGGCATGGGCGAGCGGATGGTGATCGTGGTGGACGACGACGCGAACGTGCGTTCCGGCCTCGAACACCTGCTCGAGGCGGAGGGGTACGACGTGCGCGCGTTCGCCGACGCCGCCGACTTCCTCGTGCAGCCGGCGCCGCCCGTGCCCGCCTGCCTGATCCTCGACATGCAGATGCCGCAGCTGGACGGCATGAGCGTGCTGCAGCACATGGCCGGGCGCCACCTGGCGCTGCCCGTCATCTTCCTCACCGGCCACGGCACCATCCCGCTGTCCGTGGCGGCGATGAAGGCGGGCGCCAACGAATTCCTCACCAAGCCGGTCGATCCGGACGCGCTGCTGGCCGCCGTCGGCGAGGCGCTGGCCAGCGATGCGAGCCGCATCGCGCAGCGCCGCGAAGCGGACGAACTGGCGCGCCGCCATGCCCAGCTCACGCCGCGCGAGCGCGAGGTGTTCGGCCTCGCCATCGGCGGGTTGTTGAACAAGCAGATCGCGGACGAGATGGGCATCAGCGAGATCATGGCCAAGGTCCACAAGCGCAACCTGATGCAGAAGATGCAGACGCGCACCCTTGCCGAACTGGTGCGCATGGCGGAGAAGCTCGGCATCGCGAGCGTGCGCAGCCGCTGATCGGCATACGGACGCGTGGGCACCCCGTGCCCACCATGCGCAGTTGCCCGCTTAACCCTTGATGAAGGCGAGGATGTCGGCGTTGACGACGTCCGCATGCGTCGTCGGCATCCCGTGCGGGAAACCTTTGTAGGTCTTCAGCGTACCCTTCTGCAGGAGCTTGGCGGACAGTACGCCGGAGTCGGCGTACGGCACGATCTGGTCGTCGTCGCCGTGCTGGACCAGCACCGGCAGCGTGATCTTCTTGAGGTCCGCCGTGAAGTCGGTCTGCGAGAACGCGACGACGCCGTCGTAATGGGCCTTGGCGCCGCCCATCATGCCCTGGCGCCACCAGTTCTGGATGATGCCTTCCTGCGGCTTCACGCCCGGACGGTTGAAGCCGTAGAACGGGCCGGACGGCAGGTCGCGGTAGAACTGCGCGCGGTTCGTCGCGACCTGCTGCTGGATGCCGTCGAAGACGTCCTTCGGCAGGCCGCCCGGGTTCGTCGCCGTCTTGACCATGATCGGCGGCACGGCCGCGATCAGCACGGCTTTCGACGCGCGCGACTGGCCGTGGCGGGCCAGGTAGCGCACGACTTCGCCGCCGCCCGTCGAGTGACCGACGTGGATCGCGCCCTTCAGGTCCAGGTGCTCGACGACGGCCGCCAGGTCGTCGGCGTAGTGGTCCATGTCATGGCCGGAGCCGACCTGCGTGGAGCGGCCGTGGCCGCGGCGGTCGTGCGCGATGACGCGGAAGCCGCGCTCGACGAAATACATCATCTGGGAATCCCAGTCGTCGGAACTCAGCGGCCAGCCGTGCGAGAACACGATCGGCGTGCCGCTGCCCCAGTCCTTGTAGAAGATGTCGACGCCATCCTTGGTGCGCACGTAGCTCGACGTCATGCGGGCAGCGCCGCCTTTCGATTCCGTGGCCGCTTGCGCCGGACCGGCGGCAGCCATCATGGCCAGGGGCAGCGCGGCGGCGCCGCCCAGCATGCTCCGGCGCCTGGCGTTCATATCGTTCATATCGTTTTCCCTTTCGTTTGGTGTTGTTGTGATGAACCGATGTTCGGCTGCTACGATGCCCGATGCGAGCGGCAAAAACCACTCGCCGGAATGTAGGGTGGGCACTCCGTGCCCACGCGTGACGTTCGCGTATCGTGGACGCTACGCTGCCGCCGGTGCCGCTTCCAGCGCCGGCCAGTCCAGCAGCACGAGCCACGCGAGCAGCGCGAGTGCGGGCGCAAAGCACCAGAATCCGAACGCCATCCACGCCATGCCGCCCGAGATGCAGCCGAGCGCGAACGCGAGCACGGGCCAGAAGAACTTCACGAAGCGCGCCTTGACGGCCGGTGTGGCGCGGCCCGTGGCCAGGTCGGTCATGTCGATCAGGAGCTCCGTCACGTTGCCGGTCATGACCGTCGTGGGCGCGATGCGGCCCAGCTGCAGCTTGCCGACGGCGTTCTGCACGCCCATTGCCGCGGTGCCCAGCATGCCGGTCACGAGGACCAGCGGCGCTTCCGGACCGGCCAGCGGCGACGCCGCGAGGCCCGCGATCGTGAACAGTGCGAGCAGCACGAACTGCATGCCCAGCAGCGGGCGGGCCGGATTGTGGCCGAGCCGCGCGCAGCGCACGTCCATCAGGCGCGCCACGACGACGCCGGCCGCGAACGCGGGAATCGCGAGGAATTTCAGCGGCAGCACGCCGGCGTGCGACGGCCGTGCGAGCTCGCTGCCGATGAGGACGAAGTTGCCCGTCACGTGCGCCGTGAACAGGCCGAACAGGCCGACGAACGCGGACGTGTCGATGTAGCCGGCCAGCAGGCCGAGGCCGACGCCGAGCGTCAGGTCATTGGGTTTCATGGACATGGTCTTCTCCTCAGAACGCAAAGCAGCTGCAGCCGAACGCGCCCCAGAACGCGCTGAAATCCGACACCGGCACATCCGACTTGCGCGCGCGGTCGTGCGCATGCGCGTGGACGGAGCACGCGCCGCGGCACTGGTGCGGCAGCTTTGCGGCGACCGGTTGCTGGACGGGGCGGTAGTGGCCCGGCACCTTCGCCACGGGCGACCACTCGGGCAGCACGGGAATGGCGGGCGGCGCCAGCTTGTCGAACGCGCCCTGGCCGAACACGATGCGCCCGCCCACGACGGTCAGCACGGATTCGATGGCCTTGATGGCGTCCTCGTCGACGCGGAAGTAGTCGGCGGAGAGCACGGCGAGGTCGGCCAGCATGCCTGCCTGGATGCGGCCTTTCTGCCCCTGTTCGCTGGAGAACCAGGCACTGCCCGCGGTCCACAGTTCCAATGCGGTGTGGCGGTCGAGGCGCGAACCTGCGTCATACAGGCGCAGGCCGCCGACGGTGCGGCCGGAGACGAGCCAGTACAGCGCCGTCCACGGGTTGTAGCTGGCCACGCGGGTGGCGTCCGTGCCGGCGCCGACGGGCACGCCGGCGTCCAGCATGCGCTTGATCGGCGGCGTCGATTCGGCCGCCTTCGCGCCGTAGCGGTCGACGAAGTACTCGCCCTGGAAGGCCATGCGGTGCTGGATCGCGATGCCGCCGCCCAGCGCCTTCACGCGCTCGATGTTGCGCGGGGTGATGGTCTCGGCGTGGTCGAACATCCAGCGCAGGCCATTGAACGGGATCTCACGGTCGACCTTCTCGAACACGTCCAGCATGCGCGAGATGGATTCGTCGTAGGTCGCGTGCAGGCGGAACGGCCAGCGGCTCGACACGAGGTGGCGCACCACTTGCTCGAGTTCCTCCTCCATGCCGGCCGGCAGGTCCGGGCGCGGTTCCAGGAAGTCCTCGAAGTCGGCGGCGGAAAACACGAGCATCTCGCCCGCGCCGTTGTGGCGGTACCAGTCGGTGCCCTGGCCCGGCGTCACCATTCCCGTCCATTTCTTGAAGTCGTCGAGTTCCTTGCCCTTGTTCTGCGTGAACAGGTTGTAGGCGATGCGGATGGTCAGCTGGTCTTGCGCGGCCAGCTGTTCGACCACCTGGTAATCCTCGGGATAATTCTGGAAGCCGCCGCCCGCGTCGATCGCGCTCGTGAGGCCGAGGCGGTTCAGTTCGCGCATGAAGTGGCGGGTCGAATTGATCTGCTGCTCCAGCGGCAGCTTCGGGCCTTTCGCCAGGGTCGCGTACAGGATCATCGCGTTGGGGCGCGCGATCAGCATGCCGGTCGGGTTGCCGGCGGCGTCGCGCACGATTTCTCCGCCCGGCGGGTTCGGCGTCGTCTTGTCGTAGCCGACGGCGCGCAGTGCGGCGCGGTTGAGCAGGGCGCGGTCGTACAGGTGCAGGACGAACACGGGCGTGTCGGGCGCCGCCGCGTTGAGTTCTTCCAGGGTCGGCATGCGCCGTTCCGCGAACTGGAATTCGTTCCAGCCCCCGACCACGCGCACCCATTGCGGGTTCGGGGTGCGGTCGGCCTGCTCCTTCAGCATGCGCAGCGCGTCGGCCAGCGACGGCACGCCTTCCCAGCGCAGCTCGAGGTTGTAGTTCAGGCCGCCGCGGATCAGGTGCAGGTGCGAATCGTTCAGGCCCGGGATGACGGCGTGGCCGTCCAGGTCGATCACGCGGGTGGCATCGCCACGGTGGCGCATGACGTCGGCGGCGTCACCCACGGCGACGAAGCGGCCGCCGGCGATGGCGACCGCGTCCGCCTGCGGGTTGGACCGGTCCAGCGTGTGGAAGCGGCCGTTGGTGAGGATCAGGTCGGCGATGGCGGGTAGGTTCATGGTTTCCTCCAGAATGTAAATATATTACTGCGCGCGGCTGTACTGCAGCGGCGACAGGCCCGTGCTGCGGCGGAAGCTGCGGCAGAAATGGCTCTGGTCGGCGAAGTGCAACAGCATGGCGATTTCGCACACGCTGTGGCGGCGGTCCAGCAGCAGCCGGCGCGCGTGCTCGATGCGGCGCCGCATCAGGTAGCGCATGGGCGGGTCGCCCGTCGTGGCGCGGAACAGGCGCGAAAAATAATGGCGCGACAGGCCCGCGTGGCCGGCCAGGTCCGCCAGGGTGAGCGGCTCGGTCAGGTGGTCGTCGATGTAGCGGCAGACGCGGATCACGGGCGCGGGATTCTCAGGCATGGTCGCGGCTTTCGGACGGGGGGACGACGCTGGCGATGCTGCGCACGGGCAGCACGACGCGGAACAGCGCCCCGTGCGGCTCCGCGGCCGTGCATTCGATGCGGCCGCCGTGCGCCTCGACGATGGCGCGGCTGATCGACAGCCCGACGCCCGTGCCGTGCGCCTTGGTCGAATACAGGGCGTCGAAGATGCGCTCGCGGTCGGCCGGGGCGATGCCGGGGCCGTTGTCGCGCACGCGCAGCTCGACCAGTGCGGGGCCGGCCGGCACGGATTCCAGCACGATGCGGCGCGGCCGGTCGCTGACGCCCGCCAGCGCCTCGATCGCGTTCAGCAGCAGGTTGATGAGCACCTGCTGGATCTGGGCGCGGCTCGCGTGGATCTGGCGTTCCGGCAGCAGCAGGCGCGTCTCCAGCTGCACGTTCTGGCGCACCATCAGCGCGCGCAGCAGTTGCGCCACTTCGCCGACCGCGGTGTCCAGTGCGAACATGCTGGCTGCTTCGCCCTCGCGCCGCGCGAGACCGCGCACGCTGCGCACGATGTCACCGGCCTGGCGGCCGCACGCCGAGATCTGTTCCAGCGCTTCCAGCGCGCGCGTCGTGTCGGGCTGGCCGCGGCGCAGCCAGCGCCGGGCGGCCGCCGCGTGCAGCAGGATCGCGGCCAGCGGCTGGTTGACTTCGTGCGCGATCGTGATGCCCAGTTCTCCGACCGTGCCGGCGCGCGCGGCGCGCGTCTGCTGGTCGTGGTCGGGCGCGGCGGGCGCCGCGTCCCGTGCCAGCATCAGGTCGCGCACGCGGCCGTGCGCGCCCCAGTCGCGCCAGGTGTCCAGCGCGAGCTTGCGGTAGCCCGGCAGCGCGCCGGCGAGGCCGTGGCGGGCGCACAGGCCCGCGGCGCCTTCCCATGCCAGGGCGGCGACCCAGGCCTGGCCGGCCGACTGGGCCTGCGCGGCGGCGCGTTCGTAGGCGGTGAGGGCACGCGCGCCACCGGCGGCATCCTGCTCGGCCGCGAGCGCGAGCAGCGCCATCGCGCCGGCCACGTCGGGCGCGCGCCGGGCCCACGCCTGCAGGGCGCGGCGGTGCGCGCGTAGCGCGGCCGTGGCGCCCGCCACATGGTCGAGCCGCGCCAGCGTCAGCGCGCCGAACAGGTGATACGGCAGCAGCTCGCACGGCGGCGTGACCGGCGTGACGAGCTGGCGTGCAGCGGCCAGCGCCGCACGCGCCGCGCCCGTTTCGCCGCGCAGCCGGGCGGATTGCAGGCTGCCGAGCCAGCACCCGAACTGCATGGCGTCGGCGGGCACCGTCGGCATGTACGGCGGGCGCGGGCCGTCCGCGAGCGCGCGGAACAGGGCGATGCGGCTGTCCAGCTGGCTGGTGGCGACGGAAACGTTGCCAAACGGGACCGACTGACGGACGGCGTCGGCGTAATGGAGCAGCTCGGCCAGCGGCGCGCCGCACAGCAGGCGCACGCCCGTCCACAGCACGGCGTTGCGGGCCAGCGTGTCGGGACGGCCGGCTTCCAGGCGGCAGGCTTCGGCTTGCAGCAGCGCCGCTTCGCGCAGCGGTGCGCAGCGCGACAGGATGAGCGTGGCATGGGCGCGCAGCACGGCGCCGGCGACGGCGCGCGCATCCTCATGGCGGGCGCGCACGGCGCACGCTTCGGCGAGCAGCATGGCGCGGCGGCCACCGTGGAAGCGGTCGAGCGCGACGGCCGCCAGCAGCACGGCGGCCAGCAAGGTGGCGTCGCGCGGGCCGTCCAGCAGCGCGCGCCGGATCTCCGCTTCGATCAGCGCACCGGGCAAACGGCCCGCGTTGAAGGCATCCTGCAGCGCGTCGGCGAGCAGCGGGTCGGCGGCAAGCACGGGGACGTCGGCCAGCGTGGGCATGCCGGCGTCGCAGAGCAGCTGCCAGGCGCGCCGGCAGGCGGCGATATGGGGCTCGGACGCCGCGGCGCCGGCGGCGAGCGGGGCGGGCGGGGCACAAGCAGGTTCGTTAGGTACGGTCGTTCGATTCATCTGCGCGCTCAAGTGTGCCGCCGGCGCGAATTGGGCCGCGGCTGAACCAGTATCGCGGCCTTGTAGGACAATCCCCTCATACGAAAGGATGATCGATGCGGGTCTTGAATGAATGGCGAGCATCGCGGCCTCAGGCGGGGAAGGGCCGCCCGAGCAGCGGCAGGTCGTGGCGGCGCGCGCCGGTCGCGTTGGCCAGCCCGTTCGCGAGCGCGGCCGCCATCGGGCCCTGCGCGGCTTCCGCGACACCCAGGAAGGGCAGGCCGGGCTGGTCCAGCAGGTCGACGTCGATCCGCTCCGGCACCCCGGAAAAGCGCAGGATGGGGTAGGTGCTCCAGTCCATGCTGGCGATGCCGTCCGGGCCGTAGCGCAGCTGTTCGTGCAGGGTCCAGCTGGCGGCCTGGATGATGCCGCCTTCGAGCTGGTTGCGCGCGCCGTCCGGATTCACGACCTGGCCGCAGTCGGCGGCGCACGCCACGCGGACGATGCGCACGGTGTTCTTGTCCTTGTCGACCGCGAGTTCCAGCGCGATCGCGACGTAGGCCATGATGTTCTTGTACTGGCCGAACGCGAAGCCGTAGCCGTGTCCCGGCGCCGGCTTCGACTTGCCCCAGCCGAAGCGCGCGGCCGCCTTTTCGATGACGGCGCGGGCGCGCGGCTCGTTCCCCAGATGGTCGAGGCGCAGGCGCACGGGGTCGGCGCCGGCCAGCTGCGCCAGCTGGTCCATCGTCCCTTCGATCGTCGTGATGTTGATGTGCGCCCCGAGCGAGCGCATCGCGGAGCTGCGCAGCGGCGTCACCGGCAGAAAATGGTTCACGACGCGCGCGTTGGGGATCGCGTACAACGGCAGCGCGTTGCGGTCGCCGCCGCCTTCCGGCATCGGCATCGGCTGCGACGGCGACGGCGCAATCGGCTGCGCCAGCAGCCACGCGGGGACCAGCTTGCCCGCGTTGCCGGGCCGTTCGTTGTGCGAACCGCTCCACAGCGCGTAATCCCAGTGCGAGATGCGGCCCTGCGCGTCGAGCGCCGCGCGCACGGTCGTCACCATCGCGGGGGCATACGGCTCCCACAGGTTTTCCTGGTCGCGCATCAACTGCACGCGCACGGGCACGCCGGGCACGGCGCGCGCCAGCAGCGCCGCATCGGCCGCCACGTCGTCGGCGCCGTTCTGGCCATAGCAGCCCGACCCCTCCGTGTGGATGCAGCGGACTTTATCGAGCGGCATGCCGGTGAGTTCGGCCAGCGCGGCCCGGAGGGGATACACGCCCTGCGTGTGCGTCCAGACGGTCAGCATGTCCCCGTCCAGCCGGGCGACGGCGCACGACGGGCCGATCGAGCCGTGCATGACGTACTGCTTCGTGTAGCGGACGGAGATACCGGGGCCGGCCGCGGGCGTGTCCACCTTGCCGCGGTCGAGGATGGTGATGTCCTGCGCGGGTAGCTGCTGCAAGGTCGCGTGGATCGCGTCCGCCCGCGGCAGCGGCGCGCCGCCCTGCCATTGCGCGTTCGCGGCCAGCGCGTTCATCGCCTGGATCGCGCGCCATTCGTCGTCCGCCAGCACGGCCAGGTAGTCGCCGTCGCGCACCACCTGGCGTACGCCCGGCAGGCGCCGGATGGCGTCGAGGTCGGCGCGCACGAGCTTCGCGCCCGGACGCGGCGGCCGCACGACGCGGGCATGCAGCATGCCGGGCAGGCGCATGTCCTGCACGTACGCCGCGCCGCCCGTGACTTTCGCCGGGATGTCGAAGCGGGCCAGTGGCTTGCCGATCAGGCGGTAGCGCGCGGGTGGACGCAATGGCGACGTTTCTCTGGCCGCGCGGTGCAACCCGGCCGCGTCCAGGCCGCGCAGCGCTTCGCCGTAATGCATGCTGCGGCCGTCGGGGCCGACGGCGCGGCCCGCGCGCAGGAACACCGTCTCCGGCCCCACGCGCCACTGCGCCGCCGCGCCCTGGCGCAGCAGCGCCGCCACCTGGCTCGACGCATGCAGCAGCGCGCTGCCGCTGTCGGCCATCGTGTGGCTGCCGGCCGTGAAACCCTCGTTCGGCGTGCGCGCCGTGTCGCCCTGCACGAACTCGATGTCGCCCGGCTGCAGTTCCAGCTGTTCGAGCGCGACCTGCGCGAGCGCCGTGCGCACGCCGGTGCCCAGTTCGACCTTGCCGCTGAAGACGGTCACCTTGCCGTCGGGCGCCACGCGGATCCACGCGTCCAGGAAGGGCGTGCGCTGCAGGCTGCCAGCCAGTCTGGCGTTGGCGACCGGCGGCACGCCCATGCCGTTGAATTCGGCGCGCGCGGCGCGCGGCAGCAGCGCGAACGCGAGGACGAGGGCACCCCCTTCGAGGAAGGCGCGGCGGCCTCGATTGACTTCATTCATGCGGGTTCTCCCGCCGCGGCGCGGATGGCCGCGAGGATGCGGTGGTGCGTGCCGCAGCGGCACAGATTCGGTTCCATGTGGCGACGGATTTGCTCGTCGGTCGGATGCGGCACCTTGTCCAGCAAGGCCTGCGCCCGCACGATCATGCCGGCGATGCAATAGCCGCACTGCGCGGCCTGGTGCTCGATGAACGCGGCCTGCAGCCTGCCCGGCTGCGCGGCGCTGCCGAGACCCTCCACGGTGCGTACCTTGCGCCCCGCGCAGGCGGCCAGCGGCGTTACGCAGGAAAACACGGGCTTGCCGTCCAGCTGCACGGTGCAGGCGCCGCACTGGCCCATGCCGCAGCCGAACTTGGCGCCGTTCAGGTTCAGTTCATTGCGCAGCACGTACAGCAGCGGCGTGGCGGGATCCGCGCGCAGGTCGTGCAGGCGGCCGTTGACGTCGACCTTGATGGGATGAGATTGGGTCATGGTTGCATCTCCTTGCGCAGCTTCGCGCTCGCGGCGGCCACGTCGGGCCAGGCGGGACGGCCGGCGCCCGTGCGCACCCACGCGGCCAGCTCGGCGACCTGGGCGTCGGACAGCACGTCGGCGAACGGCGGCATGTAGGCGGCAGCCGCGCCACCGGGCGCGGGGCGTTCCCACGGGATCCCGTGCAGCACGGTCAGGATGAAATTGGAAGCATCGTCGCCCAGCACGGCGCTGCTGCGGTCGAGACCCGGCCGTCCGCCGAGCCGCATCATCGGTGCCGACGGCGTGTGGCAACCCGCGCAGGCGGCCGCGAACAGGGCGGCGCCGGACGATCCGGTTTGTGCGACCGCCGGGACGGCCGTCGCGGTGGCGGGCTGCTGGATCGTCACCAGGTAGGCGGCCATCGCCTCGACGTCCGCGCGCGGGACCGCCGCGAGCCGTTCCGTTACTGGCCGCATCGGACCCTTTGCCGCGCCATGCGTGAGCGACAGGCCGCCCTGCAGATAATCCGCGAGTTCGGCGCGCGTCCACGGTGCGCTGCCTTGCGCGAGGCGAGTGAGCGCGGGCGCATGCCAACCGTCGACGGTGCCGCCCTCGAACGCGGGACTGCGCTCGCCGCCCAGCAGGTTCATGCCGCTGTGGCAGGAGGCGCAGTGGCCCAGCGTATCGACGAGGTAGCGGCCCCGTTCGACCTGGCCCGTGCCCGGCGCCGCGCCGTCGCCGGGACGCAGGTACAAGGCATTCCAGAACGCGAGCAGGGGCCGGAAATTCAACGGGAACGCGAGGTCGTTGTCCGGCTGTTTTACGCGCACCGGCGGGCGCGACATCAACCAGGCGTACGCCAGTTCGATGTCGTCGTCGGACATGCGCGTATAGTGAATGTACGGGAAAGCCGGGTAGAGCAGATGGCCGTCGCGTGCCACGCCTTCGCGCAGGGCGCGCTTGAACGCGGCGCTCGTCCAGCGTCCGATGCCCGTCTCGGGATCGGGCGTGATGTTGGTGCTGTAGATGATGCCGAACGGCGTCTTCAGACCGAGGCCGCCGGCATAGGCGGGACCGTCGGGCGCGGTATGGCAGACCATGCAGTCGCCCAGCGCCACGACGCGTGCGCCGGCCTCGAGGACGGCGGCGGAGGGTGGCGACGGCGGGCCGGCGGCGGGTGCGATTGCGGCCGGGCGGGTCCAGGCATACAGGCCGCCCAGTACGACGGCCACGAAGGCCGTGCCGGCGGCGGCGAGGGTGCGCAGTCTCATCGTGGATTCCTTGATTCAGTTGCGGCGATTGTCGATTCATGGCCGCCCCATCGTCTAGTTATACAAAGGGATACCGGCTGGCCGTCACTGTAGCGCCGGACGGCCCGGTCGATTGATGCTTTTGGCGCAAGAGTGTCTTGCGCGGCAGGCGCCGACGCGCGCGCCGCCGACGCGGTATGCTGGACGTTCGCAGGAGATCGCCATGACAATCTTTGCTTACAACCGCGCCTGGCACCGCGTGCTCGGCGCGGGCCACCTCACGCTGGGCCTGATGACGCCTCTCGCACGCGCGCCCGGCGCGCCGGCCGACAGCGCGCGCGAGGCGGCGCTGGCTGCCCGTGCCGACGCGCTCGGCATCGCCGCGCTGTGGGCCCGCGACGTGCCGCTGATCGTTCCGCAGGGCGGCACGAGAGAAGCCGCCGTGCTGGACGATCCGTTCATCTGGCTGACGCTGCTGGCCGGCGCGACGACGTCCACCGCATTGGGCACCGCCGCCGCCGTGCTGCCGCTGCGCCATCCGCTGCATGTCGCGAAGGCCGCGTGGTCGCTGGACCGGCTGAGCGGCGGCCGCTTCATCCTCGGCCTCGGCTCGGGCGACCGGCCGGAGGAACTGGCGCCGTTCGGCGTCGACACCGCGCCGGAAGTCCTGTTCCGCGAGCGCTGGCAGACGTTGGCCGCCGCCCTGTCGACGGATGCGCAGGTGCGTGCCGACCTGCTCGAGGGCACGGGCGGCTACGCGCCGACACCGGTACCGGGCGCGCGCATCCCGCTGCTCGCGGTCGGCACGGCGCGCCAGTCGCTGCAATGGATCGCGGCGCACGCGGACGGCTGGGCCACGTACCACCGCGAGGAAGCGCGCCAGCAGGGCCGCATCGCGCTGTGGCAGCGGGCGCTGGAAGAGCGGGCCGGCGGGGTATCGAAACCGTTCGTGCAGTCGCTGCAGCTGGAACTGCTGGCCGACCCGGACGCGCCCGCCGAACCGCTGGAACTGGGCCTGCGCGCCGGCCGCCGTGCGCTGCTGGTCTATTTCGAGCGGATGGCGGCGTTGGGCGTGGCGCACATGCTCGTCAACCTGCAGGGGCCGCGGCCCGTCGAGGACCAGGTCGAGGAACTGGGGCGCGAGATCGTGCCGCGGCTGGCTACGCTGGCGGTGCGCCAGGTTGGCCGCTGAGGTGGTCGCCCAGGTCCTGTTCCGCGAGATGCTCGGCCAGCAGGTCGACGAAGGCGCGGATCTTCGTCGAGTTGCGCCGGCTCGCGGGATACAGCGCGTACAGCCCGACGTCCATCGGGCCCGGATTGACGCGGTAGCCGGGCAGCACCCGCACGAGCGTGCCCGCGCGCAGGTCGCGCTGCACGAGCCAGCGCGCGAGCATGGCGATGCCGAGGCCGCCCAGCGCCGCCTGGCGCAGCACTTCCGAATTATTGGCGTGAACGACGCCGCGCACCTCGACGTCTTCCGCGTCCGCTTTCGAATCATCGGCCTGCAGGCGCCACGTGCGGCGGCCCGCGCCGAACGCGAACTGCAGGCAGTCGTGCGCCGCGAGCGCGATCGGCGTCTCCGGCGCGCCATGCTCGGCGAGGTAGGCCGGGCTGGCGCACAGCACGCGGTCGTGGGCGGCGAGCTTGCGCGCGACGAGGTTCGATTGCGGATCGAGGCTGCCGATGCGGATGGCCACGTCGATCGCTTCGTCGACGAGGTTGGCGGGCGCGTCGTCCAGGCGCAGGTCGAGCGTCAGGCGCGGGTGGCGCGCGCGCAGCGCGGGCAGGATCGGTGCGACGTACAGCGTGCTGAAGGTGACGGGGGCGGCCACGCGCAGCACGCCGGCCGCGCCGTCCGCTGCCGCTTCGTCGGCCGCGTCGAGGCGTTCCAGGATGCGCAGGGCTTCCTCGTAATACGTGCGGCCCGCGTCCGTCAAGGTGACGCTGCGGGTGGACCGGTTGAGCAGCACGGCGCCGAGACGGCCTTCGAGGGCGTCGACGAGGCGCGCGACGGACGAGGTGACGAGTCCGAGCCGGCGCGCGGCGGGCGAGAAGCCGCCGGTGGCGGCGACGGTGCAGAAGGCCTTCAGTTCGGCGAAGCGGTCCATCGTATCCTCATGTCGTGTGTGGTTTTACGCTACTCATACCAAAGGATACTGTGCCGCGCGCGGATCTGCGTCTACCATGGTTTCATGATCGATTCGGCCCGATTGGGAGGGGATGATGCGTTACTACCTGACGTTCGCGCTGCTGGGCCTCCTGATGGGCGGCCTGTGTATCGTGCTGGAAGTGCATACGGCGGCGCCGGCCGTCGCGATGATGGGGTTGTTCGGCGCCAGCGACGCGCCGGCGCGCGCGCCCGCGGAGGGCGCGGCGCTGCCGGCGTGATTGCATCAGGAGCGCAGGAACGCGAGCAGGTCGGCGTTCAGGCGGTCCTTGTGGGTGAAGGCCAGGCCGTGCGGGCCGCCTTCGTAGACGACCAGGCGGCCCTGCGGCAGGATCTCGACGGCGCGGCGCGCGGTGGTGTCGATCGGGACGATCTGGTCGTCGCTGCCGTGGATGACGAGGGTCGGGATCGTCATCTTTTGGAGGTCTTCCGTGAAGTCGGTTTCCGAGAACTGCTTGATGCACTCGTAGGCGGCGCGCACGCTGCACTGCATGCCCTGCAGCCAGAACGTGTCGCGCGCGCCCTGCGAATCCTTGGCGCCCTCGCGGTTGAAGCCGTAGAACGGGATGCTCAGGTCCTTGAAGAACTGGGCGCGGTCGGCCTGCACGCCGGCGCGGATGCCGTCGAACACGGACATCGGCACGCCGTTCGGGTTCGCATCCGACTTGGCCATCTGCGGCGTCACGGCGCCCACCAGCACGGCGCGCTTGACGCGGTCGGTGCCGTGGCGGCCGATGTAGCGCGCGACTTCGCCGCCGCCGGTCGAGTGGCCGACATGGGTCACGTCGGTCAGGTCCAGTGCTTCGACCAGTTGCGCCAGGTCGTCCGCGTAGTCGTTCATGTGGTTGCCGTGCCAGGGCTTGCTCGACAGGCCGTGGCCGCGGCGGTCGTGGGCGATGACGCGGTAGCCATGGTTCGCCAGGAACATCATCTGGTCTTCCCAGGCGTCGCCCTGCAGCGGCCAGCCGTGGCTGAACACGACGGCGGGACCGTGGCCCCAGTCGGTGAAGTGGATGATGGTCCCGTCGCGGGTCGTGATGGTGTTGGCGGTGCGGGTGATGGTCATGGCGTGTCCCTTCGGGTTGGTGGCTGGAAGCCGGAAGGGACAGCGCGCGCCGCCGCATCCGGACCCGGACATTGTCGGGAGCGGCGCGCGGGCGGTCTAGTCATACGAACGTATAGGTTTTGCTTACCTGGCGGTATCGGGTGTTGCCTTCTCGACCGGGCAGTTGAGAGCGAGCATGCGGTCCACCGGCGCCGACGCGCGCATGCGCTCGCGCCACCACTTCAGTGCCGCGCCTTCCTCGCCCGTGCGCCACGCCATGTACAGCGTCTCGTCCGGCTTCGGCTCCTCGACTTCCTTCTGCACGAGGCGGCCGGCCGCGATGTCGGCGCGCGCCCACGCCTCGGGCAGGAAGCCGAAGCCGAGGCCCGCCAGCTGGAATTCGTACTTCGTCTGCATGTCGGGGACGGTCAGGGTGTCCTGGCCGAACAGCAGGCCCACCGTGCGCGCCTGCAGCAGCCGGACGGAGTCGGCGACGGACACCGCGCGGTGCGCCGTCAGCTCCGCCTTGCCCAGGCGATGCCGGACCCTCGCCAGCGGGTGGGAAGGCGCGACGACGAACACGAACGACATCGTCCCCAGCGGTTCCGCCGTGTAGCCGCCGCCGGAAGGCCCTTCGCCGGCCGCGCCGACGAGCAGGTCGACGCGGCGGTCGAGCAGGCTTTCCCACGTGCCGGACAACGCTTCGCGCACGATGCGCAACCGGGTCTGGTCGGCCACGTCATAAAAGGCGCGGATGTCGTCCTGCAGGCCGAGCGGGGCGAGTGCGGAGTCCATGCCGATGGTGAATTCGGTCTCCCAGCCGGAGGCCACGCGGCGCACGCGGCTCTCCAGGTCGCCCGCGGCCTTGAGCAGGTAGCGGCCTTCCTTCAGCAGCTCTTCGCCGGCCGGCGTGAGGACGACGCGCGGGCCGAAGCGCTCGAACAACTGCACGCCCAGGTCGTCCTCCAGCTTGGAGACGGTGTACGAGATCGTCGACGGCACGCGATACAGCTCCTTCGCGGCGGCCGAGAAGCTGCCGCGGCGGGCGATCGTGTCGACGGTGAGGAGGGCGTCCAGGCTGAGTCTGAGCATGTGCGGGCAATCGAGGGCGAGGGGCGCATCGTATCAGGCGCGCGCCCACTTCGACAACGTCCTTCCGATACGGGCGCGGAACGCCTGCACCTGCTTCGGCGCGAGCGACTCGGCCCGGTACAGCGACAGCATCCCGAACCGGCACTGCGGCGCGCACGTCCCCAGCAGCGCCGTCTTCAGCACGCGTTTCACGGGCTGGCGGAGGATGAGGCGGTCGACCCACCACGGCGAACCGAGCGACGTGATCGCGAGCGCATGGCGCAGCTTGTCCAGGCGCGGCCGGATCGGCCCCAGGTCGCCGGCGTGGTCGTACGCGACGCCCGGCGCCCACACGCGGTCGAACCAGCCTTTCAGCATGGCGGGGAAGCCGAACCACCACGTCGGGAACACGAGCACGAGTGCCTCGGCGGCCTGCAGGCGCGCGATGTGCGTCCCGGTGGCGTTTGCGTCGAACGCGGGTCCGTAGTAGCTCGCGCGTTCCGTCGCCGTCAACGCCGGCGCGAAGCCGGCGCCGTACAGGTCTTCGACGACCACGTCGTGGCCGTGGGCGGTCAGGGTGGAGATGGCGTGCCGGGCCAGCGCGCGGCACAGGCTGTCATGGACGGGGTGGGCGATCACGACGAGACACTTCATGCATGGCCCCCCAGCCCGAGATCGTCCGCCGCCTCCTTGCGCAGCATGAACTTTTGGATCTTCCCCGTCACCGTCATCGGAAACCCGTCCACGAACCGGATATAGCGCGGGATCTTGTAGTGCGCGATCTGCCCCTGGCAAAAGGTGCGGATCTCGTCCGCATCCGCGTGCTCGCCCGGGCGCAGCACGATGCACGCGCACAGTTCTTCTCCGTATTTCGGGTCGGGCACGCCCACGCACTGCACGTCCAGCACCTTCGGATGGCGATACAAGAACTCCTCGACCTCGCGCGGGTAAATGTTCTCGCCGCCGCGGATCACCATGTCCTTGGCGCGGCCCACGATGCGGCAATAGCCGTCCGCGTCCAGCGTGGCAAGGTCGCCCGTGTGCATCCAGCCGGCCGGGTCGATCGCTTCGCGCGTGCGTTCGTCGTCGCCCCAATAGCCGAGCATCACCGAGTAGCCGCGCGTGAGCAGCTCCCCGGTTTCCCCACGCGGGACGACCTGGCCCTCCGCGTCGACGATCTTGACTTCCAGGTGCGGGTGGATCCGCCCGACCGTGCCCACGCGGCACGCGAGCGGGTCGTCGACGGAGGTCTGGAAGCTGACGGGCGACGTCTCCGTCATGCCGTAGGCGATCGTGATCTCGTCCATGTGCATTTGCCGGATCACGCGCTGCATGACTTCCATCGGACAGGGCGAGCCGGCCATGATCCCCGTGCGCAGGCTGCCCAGGTCGAACGATGCGAACCCGGGATGGTCCAGCAGCGCGATGAACATCGTCGGCACGCCGTGCAGCGCCGTGCAGCGCTCGGCCTGCACGGTGGCGAGCACCGCGCCGGCATCGAAGCCTTCGCCGGGATAGACCATCGCGGCGCCGTGCGTCATGCATGCGAGGTTCCCCAGCACCATGCCGAAGCAGTGGTACAGCGGGACGGGGATGCACAGGCGGTCGCGTTCCGTCAGGCGCATCGCCTCGCCGATGAAGAAGCCGTTGTTCAGGATGTTGTGGTGCGTGAGCGTGGCGCCTTTCGGTGTGCCCGTCGTGCCGGACGTGAACTGGATGTTGACCGGATCGTCGAACTGCAGGGTGCGCGCCACGGCGTGCAGGCGCGCCATGTCGGCCGGGGTCGCGCATTGCGCCACCGTGTCGAAGGCCAGCATGCCCGGTGTGGATTCGTGACCGAGGCGGATCACGTGGCGCAGCCCGGGCAGCGTCGCGCTGCGCAGTTCGCCCGGTGCGGCGCCATCGAGTTCGGGCACGAGGTCGCGCAGCATGCCGAGGTAGTCGCTCGATTTGAAGCCGGGCGCGAGGATCAGCGCGCGGCAGCCGACCTTGGCCAGCGCGTATTCCAGCTCGGCGCGGCGGTAGGCCGGATTGATGTTGACCATGACGAGGCCGGCCTTGGCGGTGGCGAATTGCGTGAGCACCCATTCCGCGCGGTTCTGCGACCAGATGCCGATGCGGTCGCCGGGCTGCAAGCCCAAGCCCAGCAGGCCGGCCGCGAGCCGGTCCGCGCGTTCGCGCAGCTGGCGCCAGCTCCAGCGCACGCACTGGTGCGGGATGACGAGCGCATCGCGGTCGGGATGGCGCTCGGCGATGCGGTCGAGGTGGGCCCCGATCGTGTCGCCGATGAGGGGGAGCGAGTGCGCCCCGTGGACGTAGCTGGCTTGCATCTGTGTCTCCTGTTTATCCCTTCCGACACAGTGTAGCGTCCATGCGCGGCGGTCGATTGTCGAAAAAATCGATGATAGACCATAAAACAACTCGTTTTTCTTCTTGCTTGGCACCGACCATAATGCTTTCCATGGAAACGCGCTTTCGAGGGCAACAAGCCAGCAGGGAAGCGCAGCGTGTTCGAACTGTTCGAACACCCAAATCACAATCACAAGGAGAACATCATGCTGAAAGTACGTAAAAGCGCGGACCGCGGTGTCGCCAGTTTCGGTTGGCTGCGCTCGCAGCACACCTTCTCGTTCGGTCACTACTACGACCCGGCCCACATGAACGTCGGCCCGCTGCGGGTGATCAACGAAGACCGCGTGGCCCCGGGCCGCGGCTTCGATCCGCACAGCCACAAGAACATGGAGATCATCTCCTACGTGCTGGACGGCGCGCTGGAACACAAGGACAGCATGGGCAACGGTTCGGTCCTGCGCTACGGCGACGTGCAGCGCATGAGCGCCGGCACGGGCGTCACCCACAGCGAGTACAACCACTCGGCGACGGAATCCGTGCACTTCCTGCAGATCTGGGTGATCCCGGCCGAGGCGGGCGGCGAACCGGGCTACGAAGAGAAGCACTTCGACACGGACAGCAAACGCGGCAAGCTGCGCCTGATCGCGTCGAACGACGGCCGCGACGGTTCCGTGTCGCTGCGCCAGGACGCCGCCATCTACGCGACGATCCTCGATGGCAGCGAGCGCGCCGACCATGCGTTGCTGCCGGGCCGCCAGGCCTACGTGCAAGTGGCGCGGGGCAACCTCACGGTGAACGGCTGCGCCCTGGAAGCCGGCGACGCCGTCCAGATCAGCGACGAGGCCGTCGTGGCGCTGTCGGACGCGAAGGATGCGGAAGTGCTGCTGTTCGACCTGCCGGTCTGAACCTGGTGAACATTAACGAGTCAAACGCAACGATATTCGAGGAGAAGAGCATGGAAACCACTAAACTGTATCCCGTCGGCCGCGCCCTGGTGGGCGCACTGTTCCTCGCATCGGGCATCAACAAGATCATCGGCTTCGGCTACGTGGCCGGATGGATGAACAGCCTGGGCATCCCGGCGGCGGGGTTGTTGCTGGCGGGCGCGATCCTGCTCGAGGTCGGCGGCGGGCTGGCGCTGGTCACCGGGATCCAGGCGAAATATGCGGCGCTGGCGCTCGCGCTGTTCACGGTGCCCGTCACCCTGATCTTCCACGGCTTCTGGCATGTGGACGCGGCCGAGTTCCAGAACCAGCTGAACCACTTCCTGAAGAACGTGGCGATCTTCGGCGGCTTGCTGGCCCTGTTCGACGTCGAACGCCAGCGCGAGACGAGCGCCGCACGAGTGAACGTACTGCGCAGCCGGGCAGCCTGAGACGGGTACAATTTGTCCGCGACCTGGCGTACACGGGTGGCGGACATCCACGCAAAAGAAATAGACGAGGAGAACGAGCCATGGAAGTGACGACGCATCGCGGCGCGGGGCCGCTGCAGCAGGTGATCGAGATCGGCCAACACCGCATCCTGACGGACGTGAAGCCGGAATTCGGCGGCGAGGACAGCGGCCCGGAACCGCACGACATCCTGGCCGCCGCGCTGGCGGCCTGCACGACGCTGACCGTGAGCCTGTACGCCAGGCGCAAGGGCTATCCGCTGGACGAGATCAAGGTCTCGATCAAGCATGGCCAGGAAGGCGCGGCCTACGGCCTGCACCGCACGATCGAATACATCGGCGCGCTGGACGACGAGACGAAGGCCCGTCTGACCGACATCGCCAACAAATGCCCGGTGCACAAGACGCTGTCCGGGACCATCCAGATCACCACGGAGGCACGCTGACATGGACGCGTTCGAACACGAGAGTCTGGAAACCATCATCATCCCGCGCACGCACGACCTGGGCGGCGGCTTCGAAGTGCGGCGCGCGCTGCCGCACAAGGATCGCAGGATGGTGGGGCCGTTCGTCTTCCTCGACCAGATGGGGCCGCACGTTTTCCACGCGGGCGAGGGCATCGACGTGCGGCCGCATCCGCACATCGGCCTGGCCACCGTCACGTACCTGCTGGACGGCCAGATCCGCCACCGCGACAGCCTCGGCACCGTGCAGGACATCAAGCCGGGCGAAGTGAACTGGATGACGGCCGGGAAGGGCATCGTCCATTCCGAGCGCACCGGCCCGGACGTGCGCGCGGCCGGCTCCAACCTGTTCGGCCTCCAGTGCTGGGTGGCGTTGCCGAAGGAGAAGGAAGAGTGCGATCCCGCCTTCGCGCACATCGGCTCGCAGGAGCTGCCGATCCTCGACGGCGACGGCGCCACCGCCCGCATCATCGCCGGCAGCTATTTCGGCAAGCGCTCGCCCGTGCCCGTGCAGTCGCCGCTGTTCTACGTCGACCTGGCGCTGCAGCCGGGCGCGCGCCTGACGCTGCCGGCCGAGTATCCGGAACAGGCGCTGTACGTGGTGGACGGCACGCTCGACCTGGGCCGCGACGGCCGCTTCGAACAAGGCCAGCTGCTCGTGCTGAAACCGGGTGCGACGGTCACGCTGGCGGCGACCGGGAACAGGGGCGCCCGCGTGATGCTGCTGGGCGGCGAGCCGATGGATGGCCCGCGCTACCTGACGTGGAACTTCGTCTCGTCCTCATCCGACCGCATCGAGCAGGCCAAGGAAGACTGGAAAGCCCAGCGCTTCCCGCAGGTACCCGGCGAGACGGAATTCATTCCCTTACCGGATCTGCCGGGCCGGCCGGTCCGCTATCCCTGAACTTAGCCCTGGGCATCCGCGCTGCGCGGCGGCGGCACCGCATGGCGCCGCTCGTCCGGGCGCGTGAGCACACGCATCGCAATCTCGAACGGCACGCCCAGCGACGCCAGTGCGCGCGCGGGCGAGCGGTTCTGTTCCTGGGCCTCGTGGATCGTGGATTCGATCATGAGGGCGGTCTTGTAGTCGCTTCGTCGTTCCATCGTCGGATGCTAACACGAAGCCCGCCGGCCCGGTCGTAAGGCAGGTGTGCCACGCATTAGGATCCGCTAACCTGCGCCCGTTGAGCAACCGAAGAAAGACATCATGAACACGATTCGTATCCCCGCGCTGCGCGCCGCCCTGGCCGCAGCGGGCTTCCTCACGGCCGGCGCCGCCTTCGCGCAGGCCGACCTGATCCTCACGAACGGCAAGATCGCCACGATGGCGAAAGAAGGCGAGTTCGTGCAGGCCATCGCCGTCAAGGACGGCAAGGTGCTCGCCACCGGCAGCAACGCGAAGGTGCTGAAACTGAAGCGGGCGAACACGCGGGTGATCGACGCGCACGGCCGCACCGTGATTCCCGGCCTGAACGACTCGCACCTGCACGTGATCCGCGAGGGCCTGAACTACAACATGGAGTTGCGCTGGGACGGCGTGACGTCGCTGAAACGCGCGCTGGCGATGCTGAAGGAGCAGGCCGCGCGCACGCCGGACGGCCAGTGGGTGAAGGTCGTGGGCGGCTGGAACGAATGGCAGTTCGAGGAAAAGCGCCTGCCCACGCTGGAAGAAATCAATGCCGCCGTGCCGGACAAGCCCGTGTTCATCCTGTACCTGTACGGCCTCGGTTTCCTCAACAAGAAGGGCATCGCGACGCTGGGCTACGACCGCAACACGCACTACAAGGACGGCGAGGTCGAACTGGACGCGAACGGCCAGCCGACCGGCAAGCTGATCGCCAAGCCCAACGCTCTGATCCTGTACTCGACCCTCGCGAAGACGAACAAGCTGGGCCACGACGACCAGGTCAACTCGACCCTGCAGTTCTACCGCGAACTGAACCGCCTGGGCGTGACGAGCGCCATCGACGCGGGCGGCGGCTTCCAGAACTACCCGGACGATTACGGCGTGTCGCTGGAACTCGCGAAGCAGGGCAAGCTGACGGTGCGCACGGCCTACTACCTGTTCGCGCAAAAGGCCGGCAAGGAACTGGAAGACTTCCAGCGCTGGCTGACGATGACGCATCCGAAGCAGAACGACCACATGCTGTACCCGAACGGCTTCTCGGCCGAAGGCGCGGGCGAAAACCTCGTCGCCAGCGCAGCCGACTTCGAGAACTTCCTGGAGCCCCGTCCGGACCTGCCGGCCTCGATGGAACACGATCTGGAACCCGTCGTGTCGCTGCTCGTGAAGAACCGCTGGCCGTTCCGCCTGCACGCGACGTATGGCGAGAGCATCGCGCGCGACCTGGACGTGATCGAGAAGGTCAATGCGCAGACGCCGTTGAACGGCCTGCGCTTCATCATCGACCACGGCGAGACCGTGACCGACGCCGACCTCGCGCGCATCAGGAAGCTGGGCGGCGGCATCGCCGTGCAGGACCGCATGCACTTCCAGGGCGAGTCGTACTGGAAGCGCTACGGCGAACAGACGCGCCAGATGCCGCCGATCCGCAAGATGCTCGCGCAGGGCATCCCCGTCGGCCTGGGCACGGACGGCACGCGCGTCTCCAGCTACAACCCGTGGCCGTCCGTGTACTGGGCCGTCACCGGCAAGACGGCCGGCGGCCTGCAGATCTGGCAGGATGGCGACCGCCTGACCCGCTTCGAAGCGCTGAAGCTGATCACGACGGGGTCCGCGTGGATGAGCGGTGAGGAGAAAGTGAAGGGCACCCTGAAACGCGGCCAGTACGCCGACTTCGTCGTGCTGCCGCAGGATTACTTCGCCATGGACGCGGAGGGCATCAAGCGGCTGGAGAGCGTGCTCACCGTCGTCAACGGCAAGGTGGTCTACGGCGCGGGCGACTATGCGCCGCTCGCACCGAAGGCGCTGCCGGTGTCGCCGGCGTGGAGTCCCGTCGCGACGTACGGCGGCTACCAGAACCGCTAGGCCTCGCCCGCCAGCGCGGCGCGGGCTGCTTCGACCGTCTCCGCGAGGAAGTCGGCGACGGCGCGCACCCGGCTCGACGCGGCGAGATCCGCATGCAGCACGAGCCAGACGCCGTCGCTGAACACATCACCCGGCGCCAGCACGCGGACGAGATCGGGATCCGTGACGAGGAAGTCCGGGATGACGGCGAGGCCAAGCCCCGCGCGCGCGGCCGCGATCTGCGCGCGCAAGGTCGACACGGCCAGCACCACGTGCGCCTCCGGTGCCCGCTTCGCGAGCCATTGCGCGGCCGGCAGGTGCGCGTGCGCTTCGTCCCACGTGATCATGGCGCGGCCCGCGAGCGGATCGCCGCCGGGTGCCGGATGCCGGGCGAGGTAGTCGCGGTGCCCGTACACGCCATACGACATCGCACCGAGCCGGCGCGCCTTCAGGTTGCCGTGGCTGGGGCGCACGAGACGCAGCGCGAGGTCGGCGTCGCGCCGGCCCAGTTCCACGGCGGCCGTCGTCGTGACGATCTCCAGGCGCAGTTGCGGATGGCGGGCGACGAAACGGGGCAGGGCGGGAATCACGAGGTCGGATGCGAGGTTGTCCGACGTGGCCAGGCGCACGAGGCCCGACACGCCGGGGCTCAGGCCGGACGCGCCCCGTTCGAAGGCGAGCATGTTGTCCTCGACGGCCTCCGCGCGCCCGAGCAGTTCGCGGCCTTCGTCCGTCAGGTGGTAGCCCGTCTGGTAGCGGGCGAACAGGCGCGTCGCGAGGCGCGCTTCCAGTTCGGCGATGCGCCGGCCGACGGTCGACTGGCTCACGCGCAGCACGTCCGCGGCGCGCGTCAGGCTGCCGCCGCGCGCCACTTCGAGAAAGTATTTAAGATCGTTCCAGTCCAATGGCGCGCTTTTCCTCTCATCTTCCATTTTTGGAAAATGATTATCCGATTATTGGTGTTTTCTTTGCAAGGTGCAACGACTACATTGTCACCAGGCCGCCGCGGGCGGCATTTTGCAAAAAAGGATGAAGAACATGCTGACGACTCGACAACTGGGATCCCAAGGACTGCAAGTCTCCGCCATCGGCCTGGGCTGCATGGGCATGAGCCACGCCTACGGCACGCCGGACGACGCGGAATCGATCGCGACGATCCACCGCGCCATCGACCTGGGCTGCACTTTCTTCGACACGGCGGAAGTGTACGGCCCGTTCACGAACGAGGAATTGCTGGGCCGCGCGCTGGAAGGCCGGCGCGACGAGGTGCAGATCGCGACCAAGTTCGGCTTCGTCATCGGCAAGGGCCATTTCGCCGGCGCCGACAGCCGCCCGGAACATATCCGCGAAGTCGTCGAGGCCTCGCTGAGGCGCCTGCGCACGGACCGCATCGACCTGCTGTACCAGCACCGCGTGGACCCGAACGTGCCGATCGAGGACGTGGCGGGCACCGTCAAGGACCTGATCCGCGAAGGTAAAGTGCTGCATTTCGGGCTGTCGGAAGCGGGCGTCGCCACGATCCGCCGCGCGCACGCCGTGCAGCCCGTGTCGGCGCTGCAGAGCGAGTACTCGATCTGGGAGCGCAACCTCGACGCCGACGTGCTGCCCGCGCTGCGCGAACTGGGCATCGGCCTCGTGCCGTTCAGCCCGCTCGGCCGCGGCTTCCTGACGGGCACGGCGAAGCGTGCCGAGGACTATCCGGCGGACGACTTCCGCGCCCAGAACGACCCGCGCCTGCAGGGCGGGAACTTCGACCGCAATCTCGCCATCGCCGGCCTGGTGAAGGAGATCGCGGCGCGGCATGGCGCACTGCCGGGGCAGGTTGCGCTGGCGTGGCTGCTGGCGCAGGGCGACGACATCGTGCCGATTCCGGGGACCAAGCGCCGTACCTATCTCGAACAGAATCTCGCGGCAGCCGTTCTCAAGCTGGATGACGAGGACCTGCGCCGGCTGGATGGGGCGCTTGAGCAGATCGGCGTCGCGGGGGCGCGGTACAACGAGAAGGCGATGGCGATGGTGGATCGTTGATGGGGGCGCGACTTACCTGACGGTGATCGGGGCCGTGACGGCGCGGCCTGGCGAGTCGAAGAAGGAGCCGCCGACGAACCCCGCGGGGGAACGCTCGACATGGTCTCTGGCTGTCGCGGCGGACAACGTGCTCGCGTCCGCGGCGGCGATGTCGACGCGCCACCAGCGGCCGGAACGATGATAGTGCGGCTCGTCGATGCGATACGTGAGCCAGATCGTACCGCACGCGTTGCAGGTGGAGAGCGAGACGTCGGCCCCGCGGCTGTCTTCGCCGAGTTCCACCGTCTCGTAATCGTTGAACCGGAACGGCGGTTGCCTGCAGGCGCATGCCTGACGGCCTCGAAACAACGGCACGCTGCGGCGCATGCTAGGCAGTCCCGGTCGCGTAGCGCAGGTTCTCGACCGGTACCCCGGCGCGCTGGCTTGCGTAGATGACCTTCGCGACGCCCGTGTAGTACTCGGGCTTCACCGGTTCGATCACGAGCGCCACGTTCGGGTTGTCCCGCAAGGCCGACCTGAGCGCGTCGACCAGTTCGGCATTCCCGGCCACCAGGCGTCCATCGATGCTGATCGTCTCGTCATCGGTCACGCGCACGTGCAGTGAGTCATCCATGGCGTTCCGCCCGATTCGCGCCGTCTGTCGGCTCCAGCCGGCAGTTGTCGAGCGCAGGATCGATGACGTCGACCGGCCCGAACCACTGGTAGACGCCCACGAAGCCGCCGGTGCGGAGAATCCAGGCTTTCTTCGTGCTGCGATCCATGACGATGGTGTGGTGGAAGCCATCCAGCACATTGACTGCGTCCGGCATGCGCACGCGGATGAAGGGGCCGCCGTGGGCCGTGTCGGGCGCGACGGATTCCGGCACCGCGGTGCTGAAACCCGAGAACGAGATGCCGTAGCGCTTCGCCAGCGAGTCGGACAGTGGGCAGGCAAGCGCCTGCGCCGAAGAGAGGCCGATGGCGGTGGCCAGCACCAGGTTTTTCATCGAGATTTCCAGTCGTGTGTTCATGTCGTTTTGAAGCGGATGCGGCGTAACGATAGCATCTCGGCCGCGCCACAGGCTCACACATTTTCACGAACACGCGTATGCGTCTTGGATGGGCGCGCACGCTTGCGCCGGGTTGTGGACATGAGTGCAAGTACTCAATAGTATCGCTACCGCTTCAGCCTGCCCGTACAGGGTCTCCTCAACTCAACGTCACCGTCCATCCGATGAAAAAACTGTTTTGTTCCCTGTTCCTGTCGGCCTGCGGCCTTGCCGCCATGCCGGCGTTCGCAAGCCCTGTCCTCATCGATTTTGAACATGTCCCCGGCGCGGACGGCGTGCTTGGCACCGCCGACGATGTGCCGACTGCCTCCACCTTCCTGCAACCCCTGGACCAGCTGTACGCCCCGCTCGGGCTGGGTTTTACCCAGGGGACGCTGCTGCAGGCCGACTTTTATGACGGGAATCCATCCAATCACTTCATCAGCTCGACCTACCCGATTGCGCTGCTGAGCAAGCCCGTGACTGCCATCGGCATCGACAGTTTTTCGTCGTGGGACGTGAACCTCGTCGCCTACGACAAGAATGGCCAGACCATCGCCAGCGCATTGCTGGCCAACCCGAGCCCGGGCGGGAGCAGCCTGCGCGGACATGTGGCGCTGACCAGTGCGCAAGACATTTATGGATTCGCGATCTACGCGGACGATCCCAGCCACATCCTCAATCTCGACAACCTGGAACTGACCTTCGCCGATCCGGCGGCCGCCGTTCCGGAGCCGTCGAGCCTCGCGCTGATCGGACTCGGCGTGTCGCTGGCGGGGCTGATGCGGCGTGCGAAGACGCAGGGTAAAGGGGGCGGGACAGCCTGAACCGGGGTGCGGCCCGGCGTGCCGGAAAGTGCCGGGCTGGCGTCGCTCAACGCGCGCTCATTGTCTCTCGACGCGAATGATATCGTCGTATTGTCCGAATTCGGGCCGCATGTCGTAAAGCGGCGCTGGATCGCACGACGACGCTGCGGTTTCCGCGCGATGCGGGCAGAAATATTCGCGCCGGATCCGCATCGTGCCGCTTCGATCGAATATGTACGTCACGCCACCCGTCACGCTGTCGGTGTCGGCCTCGAATTTCCGGTGAACCGCCATCGTCATGAACAGCTTCCCTGCCTCGACTTCCTTGAATGCATACGTCAGCGATTCGCGCAGCAGGCTGTCGAGGAAACCGACGACCAGGACGTTGGCGGCAACGTCCACGAAACAATACGGCCGTTCCGCACTGCCAACGAGTGCCGTATAGGGTTGCCGATGCAGATGCGCCGCCTCGGCCTTCCCGGCAGGCCAAAGCTCGGTCGGTTTTTTCTTCGCACGGGACCAGCTTTTGCAGTAATGGATGGGGCGTTTCACAGCGAGATTCTTGTCTCGAGAAACGCCAGGTATCTGGCGTCGTCTTCCATGAAGAGATCGATCCCCCCACCCATGTACGCGCGCGTCAGTTCATCGGCTGCCTTGTCGAAGAGACGCTGTTCGAAGTAGAGCTGCCCAAGACGCAAGTGAATGTAGGGGTTGCCGAGCCCTTTCGGACATTGGACCGCGTTATGAAAACACTTGAATGCCTTGTCGAAGCGCTGCGCGTGGAAGTGCACGTCGCCATGTATTTCAGTTTGGCGTCGTCGACGCTGCCTGCCGACGCCAGCGCATCGCCTTCCTTGCACAGCGCGGCGATCCGCTCATGCACCGTGGCGGTCCGCCTCTTCCAGAAAAATGCCGACCCAGGCATCCAGCACGCCCCAGAAATCGACCGGCTCGGGATTCTCGGGATCTTCGTGCCACCAGATGACTCCCGTCGCTTCACCGTTGCCCACGCAATTCAGGCACAGGTAATCGCCGGCGCCGTTGTGAAACACGGCGACGGCTCGCGAGATATCGATGGGTAGCCGGCGTGCGGTGTCGTCGTCGATGTCGAACTTGTCGTCGGACAGGAATGCCCAATCCTCGACCGGCAGCGGTCCCATCGAATTCGCCGGCAGGAAGGTCCAGCCATCGTGCAACTGCGTATAAAAATCGCGGAATTTGGCGGGCACCCAGTCCCAGATCGGGCGCAGGCGTTCCGGCACGTCGGCGATCGGCGCGCGGCCGCGGAAAAAGTTCAGGTCCTTGCCGCCGACGGTGTAGAGATACAGCAGCGACAAGGTGTCGTCCTGCTCGCGCATCACGTACAGGTGCTTCAGCATCGTCCGCAGGAAATCCTGGACGCTGGGCCACTCCGCGGCGAAGTCGCTCCATTCCGTGAGCAGCGCGAGCCTGCGGCCGTGTTCCTGCTCGTCGAGGAAGCGCAGCCACTGCACGGGCACGGCCGGATCCGCTTCCGCTTCGGCCGGCGAGGCCATCAATGCGGCCGGCTGCACGAACTGCTGCAATTCATTCAGTACCGCGTTCTTGTCGGGTGTTGTTGTCATCGCTTCGTCTTTCAGTGATTGCCGGTGCACGCTAGCCGCCGCCCAGGAGATTATAAATCTGCTGTTGCAACTCGGCCGCCATGTCGACCTCTTTCTGCATCATCTCCTGCCGGAAGGCCGGGTCCACGGCGATGCCGCCTTTCTTGTATTCGGTCCACTCGGCGAACGATTTCGCGCCCTTCGACGTATTCGCCGTTTCGCTCAGGCCGATGAAGTTGCGCGGATTGTTCAGCACGGCGAGCTGATCTTCCTGCGACAGCCGGGCGAATCCCTCCATTTCCGTGATCTGCTTCATCGACACGATATGGTCCGCGTGCAGCGGCTTCGTCACGGTCAGGCCCGGTAGTGCCCGGTCGGGCATCGGCAAGGTCACGCCTTCGTTGACCTGTTTTTGAATGGCGGAACTCGGCGTCTTGGCGCGCAGGCGCGCATACGTCGATGCCGAGACGCGTGCCGGCGGTTCCACCGGCGGCGTGGCCGGCGGCTCGGCAGCCGTCGCAGGCGGACGCAGCGAGACGCGGACGTTCCCGCCGTTCATGCCCAGCGTGCCCGGTTCGACCGACACCTGGACCCGCTGCGCGAACTCCCACGCCCCCGGCGCGGCCTTCGCACCGAGATACCCGCCCAGGAAGCTCCCCGCGATCGCGGACCATTTCTGGCCGTCGCTGCCTTCGCCGAACATCTTGCCGCCCACCCAGCCGCAGCCGATCCCGCCGGCGAACGCGCCCACCAGGCCGCCCACGGCGATCACGGGCCCGGCGAGGACGATCGCCGAGCCGACGCCGACGACCAGCAGCGACGCATGCACCCAGCCCGGCACGAGGTTTTCCGGATTGATCGTGTCGGTCTGCGCCGTGCCGCCGCCGATGTAGACGTTGCCCGACCCCTTCGTGATGACGGCGCTGCATCCCGTCTTGTCGTCCACGCGCGCGGCGGGCATGCCGTTGATGTAGACCTGGCCGCTGCCCGTCGCGATCGGTATCGGGCCGGGGTGCTTGGAGCACAGGACCTGGTCGACGTGCGCGCGGGCCGCGGCCAGGCCGTTGACGAACACGTTGGACGAGCCGGTCATCGCGATGGCGCCCGTAACTTCCTTGCCGGCAAAGCTCATCGTGCTCATCGCTTCGCCCAGGCCCGCGCCCATCGCCGCGCCCGCGCCGACGACGGCGACTGCGGCGAGGCCGCCCGTGCCCACGATCGCCACGCCGGCCACCGCGATGGCCGCGCCGATGAGCAGGCCTTTCAGGAGCCAGCTCATGGTCGGGCTGTGCCCGATCGGATCTCCCAGCCGTGCCGCCGCCGGCATCTAGCGCTCCGCGACCCGATCGTTCGCGACCCGATCGAGATGCGCGCGCACCTCCGTCAGGCTGTAGAACGGCACGGACGACGAACTGGCCTGGATGTACTGGGCCAGGTGCAGCCGCTCGGCCAGTGCCGGTCCCGGTGGTTCCGCCGTGCGTTCGAGCGTGACCGTGCCCGACGGCCGCAGCAGCGACAGGCCGGCGTTCGTCCGGGAGACGTTCGCCTGCAGGCGCGTGCCCTCGGCGTCATAGAATTCCCAGTGGTCCTGGTTGACGTCGCGCGCCGACAGTTTGCTGCCCGCCTCGTGCCTGTCCGCGAACACGTGCAGGGTCTTGCGCGGTTCGGACAATGCGAAGATCGTCGGCAGGGCAGGGGATGGCGCCGCGGGCGGCCCATCCTGAACCTTCGGCAGCGGGCGGCGCAGCCTGATGCTGTCCACGATTGCGTCGAACGCGGCGTTCCACTCGTCGCTGAACTCGCGCAGGCACGTCGCCGCCATCAGCATGGCCTCGATCGTGCCCGGCTTGCTGCCCTGGACCAGCGTGATGACCTGGCGCTGGTGCATATAACCCGCTTCGTTGCGCCAGCTGTAGGCCAGTTCCAGCGCCGGCGCGCCGTCCACAAGGCGTTCCGTCATCGCCTTCAGCTGGAAGCGTGGCAAGGCGCGCGTCAGTTCCTTCGTCAGGCGCTCGCCGAACTGGTCCAGTTGTTCCTCGGGCTTGACGTCCGCGTGCGAGACGACGACGTTGAATTCGCTCGGACCATCGTCGCGCAAGGTGAACATGTGCATCGTCTTGTCCTTCAACTGCGCGGGCAGTTCGAAGGTGGCGTGGTTGGCGTGGTACATGGCGCGCTCGCTCATTGGCTCATTTATTTATTCAGGTCGATCCGGCTGCCCATCACGCTGACGTTCACGCCCTGGATCAGGATCGTGCCGTCGGCCTGCAGCACGATCTTGCTGCTGCCGACTTCCAGCGTGATGTCGGTGTTGGCCTTCAGGTGGATGTGCTCCGTCTGCGACGTCAGCTCGATGTTCTGCTTCGCGGTCTGGTGCAGGTGGGCCGTCTGCGCCACCAGTTCGATATTGGTCTTGGCCGTCGCGTGGATGTAGTCGTCCTCGGCGGTCAGCTCGATGTTGGTCTTCGCCGTGTCGTGGATGTGGCCCGTCTGCGCCGTCGTCACGATGTACTGCTTGACCGTGTTGGTCTGGTAGCCCGTGCTGACCGTGTTGGTCTGGTGCGGCCCGTTGACGACGGTGGCCTGCGTGTTCTGCACGGTCGTGACCATATCCTTCTGCGAGTGGATATTGATCAGTTCCTTGCCCTTGCTGTCATGGATCACCATCTCGCAAAAGCCGCCGCCGCCCGGCGTGGAGCGGCTCTTGAAACCCATCATGTGGGCGCCGTCCGGCAGGCCGTACGGGACCGGCTGGTCCGCATTGAACAGCCGTCCCGTGCAGACGGGGCGGTCGGGGTCGCCCTCGAGGTAGTCGATGATGACTTCCTGCCCGATGCGCGGCACGGAAATCGTGCCCCAGCCACGGCCGGCCCACGGCTGCGAGACGCGGATCCAGCACGAGCTGCGTTCGTCCCGGCGGCCGTAGCGGTCCCAGTGGAACTGCACCTTGATGCGGCCGTACTGGTCCGTGTGGATCTCCGTGCCCTTGGGGCCGACGACCGTCGCCGTCTGCGGCCCGGGCATGCGCGGCGGCGGGTGCGCGCGGCGCGGGCGGTAGGGGATCTTGCGGCGGATCGCGGTGAACGTGTTGCGGTAGACGTCGCTCTGGCCCCGCTCGAAATAATTGTTGCGGGCGCTGACCTGCACCGACAGCACGAGGAAATCGTTGTCGCCCTCGGTGGCCGGATCGAACCAGTGGTGGCCCTGCAGCCTGAACGTGCGGCCGGCGACGAGGCCGCGGCAGTCGGAAGCGCCCGTGAAGACCTTGGCCTGCCACTCCAGCACTTCCAGGCGCTGGCGCGCTTCGCGCTGGCCGTCGTCCTTGTCCTTGTACGAGAACGCGGGGTTGCCGTCGTAGATTTCCATGGCCGGCATGTCGCCCTGCTGCGTCACGGTGGGCAGCTCCACGTACTGCATCGCATTGGGCGCCTTGAAGTCGAACGTGTTCAGGGCCACCTTGGTCGGCTGCAGGTTGCGCTCGGCCGCGAACGCCGTCACGCTGTCGCGGTCGTGCCAGCGGTTGCCGCCGTTGAATTCGACCTCGGCGTGATCCGGCTGCGGCGGGCAGAACGCGCCCGAGCGCGAATCGTCGCTGATCACCATCACGTGGCCGTTCGGCTTGTGGTCGAAATAGTAGAACAGCCCGTACTTCTCCATCAGGCGGCAGACGAAGTGCTCGTCCGTCTCGTCGTACTGCACGATGTAGTTTTCGGGGCGGTAGGTCTGGCTGACGCGGAATTCGTACGCGGCGAGGCCGTTGTAGTCGCCCTTGAAGATCGTGTCGAGGACCTCGAGCACGCTCTGGTCCTGGAAGATGCGCGAGTTGACGCGCTGCTTCAGGTAGCTGAGCCAGGGCACGATCTGCGCGTGATAGAACGCGAAGCCGCCGTCCGCATGGCTGAAGCCGAACGAGTGCACGTAGCCGTTGATGAAGTGTTCGCTGCCGTCCGCGAGCTGCACGCCCACGCTGACGTTCTTGCCCATCAGGTCTTTCAGGTCGATGGCGGCGTTTTCCGAGATCAGGCTGAGGTTGAACACGAACTGGTCGGACATGGCCGACGAGCCGCTCAGCGATTCGATCAGCAGGGTCTTGTCGCCCTGCAGCGGCGAATAGAAGCGCAGCAGGCGCTTGCCGTCGTTGAACTTCGCCAGCAGGGATGCCACGGCCGATGCGGCGTCGTCCTGTCCGGCGGGATCGACATTGGGCGGCACGTAGTGCGGCTCGTTGCCGGCGAAATCGCTCACGGCCTGGCCCGCCAGGGGATGTTCTTCGATGGCGAGGTTTTCCGCGACCGCCGCGCCTTGCGCCAGCACCGCGGGCTGGTCCGCGCCTGGTCCCGCATGGTCGGCCAGCGCGCCGGCATGCTGCGCCAGCGAGTGCGCCTGCGACGCGACCTGGAGTGCCTGCGCGAGTTGCGGACTCGCGTGCCCGGCCAGGCCGGCGACGCCCGACGCCAGGGCCGCGCTCCCCGAGCCGGCTTTCAGCAGCGCCGCGGTGTCGAGGGCAGTGCCGGCAACGCCGAGCGCCTTTATCCGGTTATCGAGCGAATCTGATGACATATCGCAGCTCCTGCATCGAATGTGTCCTCCGCACGGGGGATTGTTAGATTTATGTTAAATCATGTATATACTATCAGAAATTTCCTGTTCGTTAAATCGGCCATTGGCGCCGTTCACAATTGTTTTCCTACGAGCACCATGTCTGACTTTTCGAGCAACTGGACCGATCTGACGCGCGCCCTCGACACCATGCAGCGCCACTATGCCCAGGCCGGCGCGCAGGCCCGGCTCGACATCGCGCGGCGCGTACAGCGCTGGTCGAACGAGGCGAGCGCGACGCTCGGTCGCATCGCCGATGCGGGCGCCGACATGGGCGGCGTGCGCAACGCATTGGCCGTCAAGCAGGCGCTCGACGCATCCCGGCCGCGCTTCGCGGAACTGCTCAGGCAGCAGTTCGCCGACCTGAACTTCGCGGTGATCGTCGACGTGTTGTACGAGGTCATGAAGCAGATGGCGCTGTACCTGGGCGGCGGCGCCGTGCTCGGTGCGGCGGCGGGCGGGGCGCTGGGGTCGCTGGCCTTCGGCGTGGGCGCCATCCCGGGCGCGGCGGTGGGCGCGCAGGCGGGCGTCGCGATCGGCGGCGAGATCCTCGTCTGGATGGGTCTCGGGATGCTGGTCATGGACATGAGCAGCACGGTGCCGGACCTGTGCCGGCATGCCGCCCACGGTTTCGCGACCGCCTGGCACGCCGGCGACCTGCCGGCGGACGCGACCGCCCGGCGCACGACGATGCTGCGCGAGGCGACGGAATCGTTCGCGCAAGGGCAGATGCTGCTCGTGAAGGCAATCCTGACGGCGCTGGTGCTGTACCTGTCGCGCGGCCAGGTGCAAAGTTCGCTCCTCGTGCGCAACCTGTCGCAGAGCCGGCTGGGGCCGAAGTTCGCGGAATGGGTCGGCCAGAACCGCGACAAGCTGATGGCGCATCCGAACCTGCAGCCCAGGCTCGCGTCGGCACAGGGACAGGCCGAAGCCGGCGCGGGCAAGGGCGTCGCGAGGGAACCGGTGGAGGCGCAGAAACCGGCCGAGAAGCCATCGGAGGTCAAGCGCGGCATCGCCACCAGCAAGCCGCCGTGCAACCTCGTCGGCCAGCCCGTCAACCCGATCACGGGCGACAAGATCCTCCTCGGCGACCTGGACCTCGACTTCGCGTTACCCGCGCCGCTGCCGCTGGTCTGGCAGCGCACCTACAGCTCGGCGCTGCACCGCGCCGGCTGGCTGGGCCAGGGCTGGGCGCTGCCCATCAGCGACAGCCTGCAACTCAGCGCCGACGAGGTCGTCGTGCTGGACGCGTTCGACCGCGGCATCACGTTCTCGCTGCCGCGGGTCGGTGACGCGATCCATTCGCCGTCCGAACAGATCACGCTGGCGCGCACGGGAGATACGACGTTCGAGCTGGTCGACAACAATGGCCTGCGCACGCAATTCGCCGTGCTGTACGGCGACGGTATCGCCCGGCTGACGGGCTGGCAGGACGCCAACGACAACCACATCCGCGTCACGTACGACGCCCGCCGCCTGCCCGCACGCATCGACGACAGCGCGGGGCACAGCCTGGCCCTCGAGTTCGGACGCGTCGCGGGCGGCATGCGCCTGCTGGGCGTGACGCTGATGCCCGCGGAACCGGAAGGCAGCGCGCATACGCTGGTGTCCTACGAGTATGACGGCGCGGGCGACCTGCGGCGCGTGCGCAACCGCGCGGGCGATGCCGTGCGCGAGTTCGGCTACCGCAACCATGTGATGGTGGAACACGGCCAGCCGGACGGCCTCGTGTCGCGCTATGAGTACGACGTCGAAGGGCCGGATGGGAAGGTATTGCGCAACTGGACCAACACGGGGCAGTGGTGGGCATTCCGCTATCTCGACAAGGAAACGGTCGTCACCGACCAGCTGGGCCGCGTGCAGCACTACAGGTTCGACGCGCGCGGGCGCCTGGTCGCGCAGGTGGATGCGGCGGGCGGCGTCACGACACGTCGTCTGGACGAGAACGACAACCTGCTCGAACTGACCGACCCGGCCGGCCGCACGGTGCGCTACCGCTATGACGAGCGCAGCCGCATCGTCCGTGTCGAGCGGGGCGGGCGGGGCACGGGCATCGTCTACGACGCGCGCTTCGACAAGCCGGCCCTCATCACCGACGCCCTCGGCGCGACGACCGTGCTGCGCTACGACGCGCAGGGCAACCTGACGAGCGTGACGAACGCGCTGGGCCAGCGTACGGCGTACCAGTACGACGACCGCGGCCTGCCGGTGAAAGTCATCGACGCGCGCGGCGGCGTCAAGGCGCTCGCGTACAACCGCGCCGGGCAGCTGATCCGCTACACGGACTGCTCGGGCAGCACGAGCAGTTTCGATTACGACGACCAGGGGCGCCTCGTGCGCGCGCTCGACCCGAACGGCAACGCGAGCACCTACGCTTACGACGCGCTCGGCCGCCTGTACGCCGTGACGCATGCCGACGGGACCACCGAGCGCTACGAATACGACCGGCTGGGCCGCCTCGTCGCCCACGTCGACGCCGCGGGCCACCGCACCGCCTACGAACTCGATCGCGACGGCAAGCCGCTGAAACGCGTTGACGCGCGCGGCGGCGTGCTGGAATACCGCTACGACACGGCGCGCCGGATCGCGGAACTGATCAACGAGAACGGCGACGTGCACCGCTTCGTCTACGACGCGCTGGACCGCCTCGCCGAAGAAACGAGCTTCGATGCGCGCGTGACGCGCTACCGCTACGACGACAGCGGCCTCGTCGTCGGCAAGGACGAACTGGGCTGCGCGCCGCGCACGGAACTGACGCCCATCGCGACGACGTATGTGCGCGATGCGCTGGGCCAGCTGACGGAAAAAGTGATCTCGCGCGTGACGGGTGCGGCGCAGGCGCAGCAGATGCGGCTGCGCTTCGCCTACGACGCGCTGGGGCGCATGACGCATGCGATCAATGCGGATGCCGTTGTCAGCATGGCGTATGACGCTATCGGTCAGCTGGTGATGGAGCAGACGGATGCCTCGGGTACGTCGACCATGGTGCGTCATGAGTACGACGAGCTGGGCAACCGGGTGCGGACGACGCTGCCGGATGGCCGCATCCTGAACAACCTGTACTACGGCTCGGGTCACCTGCACCAGGTGAACCTGGACGGCGAGGTCATCACCGATATCGAGCGCGACCGGGCGCACCGCATGGTGGCCCGCACGCAGGGGGCGCTCGTCAGCCAGTTCCGGTACGACCCGGTGGGGCGCCTGTTGTCGCAGACGGCGGGCGAGGGGGCATCGACCATCATCACGCGCAAGTACGAGTACGACGAGGTGGGCAATCTTGTGTCGATCGATGATCAACGCAACGGTGTGACGCGCTACAGCTACGATCCGATCGGGCGCATTTTGTCGGCCGTGCAGCCGCAGTCGAGCGAGCGTTTTGCGTTCGATCCGGCGCATAATCTGATCGATGCGACGGTGGCGCCGGTCGGCCGCGTCGAGGGCAATCGCATTCGCGTGTACGAGGACAAGCGTTACGACTACGATGCGCATGGCAATGTCGTCGAGAAGCTGGTCGGCAAGCATACGCGGATGCGGTTCGAGTGGAATCCGGCGCATCAGCTGGTGCGCAGCGTCGTTTCACGTGGGCCTTCGGATGTGGCGCAGACTGTCAGCTATGCCTATGATCCGTTCGGGCGCCGGATTGCGAAGCGGGATGCGTTTGGCGTCACGCGGTTCGTGTGGGATGGGAACCGGTTGCTGTGCGAGCAGCGGGGGAGTCATTCGAGGACGTACGTGTATGGCGAGGATGCGTTCGTGCCGCTGGCGCGGGTGGATGCCGTCGCAGATTCGGGTGGCGCGGCGCGGGCTGAGGTGCGGCATCTGCATACGGATCATCTCGGGACGCCGCGGGAGATGACCGATGCGGGTGGGCGGGTCGTGTGGGCTGCGCGGTATCGTGCGTGGGGTAATGTGCTCGAGGTTGCGCAGCGGGATTCGCCGGAGGTGGTTTCGCCTGATGAGATCGGGGAAGTGCAGCCTGTTCGGTTCCAGGGGCAGTATTACGATAACGAGAGCGGATTGCATTACAACCGGTTCCGTTACTATGATCCGGATATTGGGCGGTTTGTTTCAGTTGATCCGATCGGTCTGTTGGGTGGGGCGAACACATTTACGTATGTTTGGAACCCGGTAACCTGGATTGATCCGTTTGGTCTGAGCCCGTGTCGGGCCGGTCAGGGAACGCCAAGTGAAAAAGGTGCCACGCGGACCGACACTTTGCCTAGGCAACCGAATACAACACGCTCGGGAGTAACTCGAACAAATGCTGCTGATTGGCGTGCTCTTCGTGATCACTGGGATAGCATTGGATATGGCGAAATACTTAGCGGAGATAATTTATCAGCAATCGCTAAGGGTAGGACTCCTAAAGTAGATGAGGCATGGGTTATGTTTTTTCCGGAAGATGTCGGTTTAATGGGCGAAAAAATTTCGATGCATCATATCGCTAGTACTCCGGTGACAATTCCGTTGCCAGCAACTCGTCATTTGAACGCTCATCTTCCTGGAGGGTTCCGTTATAACGTCGGCGGCCCCGGATCAGCCCTGCCTTTTTATCCACCTAAATTGACTGAGCCTTGATAAATATTATGCAAATCCAGTTCGTTGAATCGCACCCAAAGCAGAAATTACTTTTTTTTCTGGCCCAAGACGTGGACGATGAAGCTCGGAAATTGGTAAGGGATGCAATTGAAAAAATGTCGTCATTGAGAACTTGGGTTATCCGTGCCCCTGAGTTTGTCGATACTGTGGAAAGCACGGGGACGCGTCCAGGTGACGCTCTAGTTGAAACAGTGGGGGGGGTGCATGAGATTTATTCGGCGTCGCCCTCTAATCATCTGCCCCGCGAAATCGATGCGCTTCTTCTTGAAGAGGTTGAATATATTGTCGATTCCGTCCAGCGCTTATCGCAAGAGCATGGACTTGAATTCGAGTTTGAATTGGACGGGCAATATGTGGGCACTATCGATAACGGGGTCATTGATGCCATTCTGGCTAAAGGATTGATTGAAGAATGGCGAAATCACATCAATGCGGCAAATTAAAACCTTTACGTTAATGTGAGCACTTGGCGGGTCAAGCTGCGGTGTTAATTTGGCCGAACCAGGACAAATGGTCGAAACCGGGTCATTCGCCATATTGAACCCAATATTGCGACAACGAACTGGCTTGCATTACAACCTGTTCCGCTACTATGATCCAGATATTGGGTGGGTTGTTTCCATTGATCTGATCGGTCTATTGGGCGGAGTTAATACCTTCGCCTATACTTCCAATCCAATAAGCTGGGTCGATCCGCTAGGCTTAACGCCATGCAGATTTTCTGAAAATGGCGGGAATCCTGGCAGGGTTTATTGGCCAAATCAGACTGAATTTGAAGGAATTACGGCCTATCCCAGAAATGATACTTTTGATCAAAATTTAGTCACGTCGTGGTGCGCAAGCGGGAAAGTTATTTCCGGAACGAATATTGAGAGGATGGCGACAGGTCGCGAGCCGATTGGCACGGATGGGAAGCCCATACACCTTCACCACATGCTCCAATCAAATGACAGCGCGATAGCTGAGTTGACGCAGACATTCCATTAGAAAATAGTGAAATAATTCACATTAATCCCAACGTTATCCCTTCGGGGATTGATCGGTCCGCATTTGATGCATGGAAGGCTCGCTATTGGGCGAACCGTGCGACTAACGATGGGGCGCAATAAATTATGAATCCACCTTTAACGGCGACGGAGATTAAAAAATTGATCGCGGCCCATCAGTCGATCATTGATTTTGGATCATCGTCCGATGCGGTAGACGATGAATGGCTGGTAAATGCAGAAAACGCGCTAAATCGAAAGTTGTCAGAATCATATAGGTGGTTTCTCAAGCAATATGCAGGCGGCGAAATTGGAGGGGAAGAGATTTACAGTATTTATGGAGTTCCTTTTGAGTCGGCGAATGGGGGGCATAGTTTTTCAACATCTAATGAATCGTAAAGCTGGGCTGCTGGACGATTCAAAACTTGTTGTTAGTGAGACTGATCTTGGTGAAGTTTTTTTCTTCGACTATAGAAATTTCAAAAACGGCGAATGTCCGATATATCTAAGGCTCCCGTCGGGCGAGGATATGCCGTACGCTGAGAATTTTTATGAATTTCTTGGGAAACGAATTGAGGCTCATGTCTCATGATGCCTTAATTCAGCGGTGTGGGTTTCGCAAGATATTTAGCCGTCAATTTTTCGCGAGAATTCTTCTCAAACAAATAGATTAGTTGACGCGCTCGTCGACGCGGTAGCGTCAGCCGTGGTGCGGCTGCGGTTGTATCGGGCAGATAATTCGCTTGCGCTGCGTGTTCACGTGCAGACGACGCTGCCGGATGGCCGCATCCTGAACAACCTGTACTACGGCTCGGGTCACCTGCACCAGGTGAACCTGGACGGCGAGGTCATCACCGATATTGAGCGCGACCGGGCGCACCGCATGGTGGCCCGCACGCAGGGGGCGCTCGTCAGCCAGTTCCGGTACGACCCGGTGGGGCGCCTGTTGTCGCAGACGGCGGGCGAGGGGGCATCGACCATCATCACGCGCAAGTACGAGTACGACGAGGTGGGCAATCTCGTGTCGATCGACGATCAGCGCAACGGTGTGACGCGCTACAGCTACGATCCGATCGGGCGCATTTTGTCGGCCGTGCAGCCGCAGTCGAGCGAGCGGTTTGCGTTCGATCCGGCGCATAACCTGCTCGATGCCACCGTGGCGCCGGTCGGCCGCGTCGAAGGTAACCGTATTCGCGTGTACGAGGACAAGCGTTACGACTACGATGGGCATGGCAATGTCGTCGAGAAGCTGGTCGGCAAGCATACGCGGATGCGATTCGAGTGGAATCCTGGGCATCAGCTGGTGCGTAGCGTGGTGGCGCGCGGGCCGACCGATAGCGCGCAGACTGTCAGCTATGCCTACGATCCGTTCGGACGCCGGATTTCCAAGCGTGATGCGTTTGGTGTGACCCGCTTTGTCTGGGATGGCAACCGGTTGCTGTGCGAGGAGCGCGGGAGTCATGCGCGGACGTATGTGTATGGCGAGGATGCGTTTGTGCCGTTGGCGGGGCTGGATTCAGTGGCAGGTGCGGATGGCGCCGAGCCGGCCGAGATGCGGCATTTGCATACGGACCATTTGGGGACGCCGCGGGAGTTGACCGATGCGGATGGGCGCGTTGTGTGGGCTGCGCGGTATCGAGCTTGGGGGAATGTGCTCGAGGTTGTGCGGGAGGAGGTGCCGGTCGTCGTATTGCCCGATGAGATCGGGGAGGTGCAGCCTGTTCGGTTTCAAGGGCAGTATCACGATAACGAAAGCGGATTGCATTACAACCGGTTCCGTTACTATGATCCGGATATTGGGCGGTTTGTTTC